>NZ_CP110080.1:0-4705007 GCF_027594725.1 Buttiauxella sp. WJP83 | reverse complement strand
GTTATCCCAGCTTGGACGCATCGGGGCTGTAGGGCGCGCCATTTGTGCATGTGCAGGTGCGGTAGCAACTGCCTGCTGATTTAACGTCTGGCTGACCGGTTTGCTGCCCACTTCAAAACGTAATGCTGGCGCATCTGTGCCGCAAAAATCGTTGAGCAATCCGTTGATATTATTAAGGTACTTATCTCGTACCCAGTCGAGAACAAAACGGTTTGGCGCATACAGGGCCAGCGTGTTATCGCTCAGTTCCGCCTGTAGGGGGCGTATCCACATACTGAATTCTGTGGCTGGTAACTCATCCTGCAATCGGGCAAGACACTGCTGCCAAAGCGAAAGTGACACGGCGGACTCCACTCGAACAAAGTCGATAAAATGACGAAGACTGAAAGTTTATATTCATGATTGTTGACGCACGCCGACTCTTCCTCAACGGAACCCCGGTACGGGAAGCGTGCGAACCGCTATCTGCGGTTTACCCCAGGGTGAACGCTAAAGGATCACGATCGGGACCGCGGATCATAGCCTAAAGTGCGCCAGAGATCTTCTGTTTCTCACAGTTTCTTCCCGATTTATCCACAGGGCTATTTTGTGGAGTCTAAGTGTAAACGATCCTGCCAGACGCGCAGTGCTTTACATTCCTATATTGGAAAATTTAATGACTAGCGCACAAAATCGTCTTAACTGATCTAAGGAAGATCCCTGTCGATCCTTGCGCTTTAATGGGGAGGCCGTATAATTCCACACCCGTCGCGTGTCACCACGGCTTTATTTTGGACAGATCCTGGTCATTTTTAGGGTCAAAAAGCGAATTAAGGCACGGGAAATAAGGAAAGAGAATTGACTCCGGAGTGTACAATTATTACAATCCGGCCTCTTTAATCAGCCACACTGAGGCGTAAGTCGTTTGCAGTTTATGCAAGGCTCTGCGCTAACCCAGTGAAATTTATCCAAGTTTAGGTAGAAATCGCCATGAAACGCACTTTTCAACCGTCCGTACTGAAGCGTAACCGTTCACACGGTTTCCGTGCTCGTATGGCAACTAAAAATGGTCGTCAGGTTTTGGCACGTCGTCGTGCTAAAGGCCGTTCTCGTCTGACCGTTTCTAAGTAATAAAAGCTAACCCCTGAGTGGTTAAGCTCGCATTTCCCAGGGAGTTACGCTTGTTAACTCCCACTCATTTCACTTTCGTCTTCCAGCAACCTCAACGGGCTGGCACGCCGCAAATCACCATCCTCGGCCGCCTTAATTCGCTGGGGCATCCCCGCATCGGTCTTACAGTCGCTAAGAAAAATGTTAAACGTGCACACGAACGTAATCGGATTAAACGTCTGACGCGTGAGAGTTTCCGTTTGCGTCAACACGAACTTCCTCCAATGGATTTCGTGGTAGTGGCTAAGAAAGGGGTTGCAGACCTGGATAACCGGGCTTTATCGGAAGCATTGGAAAAGTTATGGCGCCGTCACTGTCGCCTGTCTCCCGGCTCCTGATAGGCCTGATTAGGGTCTATCAGCGCCTGATAAGTCCGCTTCTCGGGCCGCATTGTCGTTTCACTCCTACCTGTTCTCACTACGGAATTGAGGCATTGCGCAGGTTTGGGGTGTTAAAAGGCAGTTGGTTGACAGTGAAACGCGTATTAAAATGCCACCCTTTGAACCCCGGTGGAGACGATCCCGTCCCACCTGGACCTTTTGATACCAGAGAACACTAACGATGGATTCGCAACGCAATCTCTTTCTCATCGCTTTGTTGTTCGTGTCTTTCATGATCTGGCAAGCCTGGGAGCAGGACCACGCTCCAAAACCTCAGGTGCAGCAGACCACGCAGACTACGACCACCGCAGCAGGTAACGCCGCAAACCAGGGTGTGCCGACCAGTGGCCAGGGAAAAATCATCACGGTTAAAACTGACGTCCTTGAGCTTTCCATCAACACCCGTGGTGGTGATGTTGAGCAGGCACAGTTGCTGACCTACCCGAAAGAGCTCAAATCTAATGAGCCGTTCCAGTTACTGGAAACGACGCCAGAGTTTATCTACCAGGCACAAAGTGGCCTGACCGGTCGTGATGGCCCAGATAACCCGGCTAATGGTGATCGTCCACTGTATAACGTTGAAAGCGACAGTTTCGTCCTGCCAGAAGGCCAGAACGAACTCGTTATTCCAATGACTTATACCGATGCGGCGGGCAACACCTTCACTAAGTCCTTCACCCTGAAACGCGGCGAGTTCGCGGTAAAAGTGAATTACGACGTGAAGAATGCCGGTGAGAAACCGCTGGAACTGGCGACGTTTGGCCAGCTGAAGCAGTCCATCAATTTACCGAGTCACCGCGATACAGGAAGCAACAACTTTGCGTTGCATACCTTCCGTGGTGCTGCTTACTCAACGCCAGAAGCGAAATACGAAAAGTATAAATTCGATACTATCGCTGACGGTGAGAACCTGAACGTGAACGCCAGCAATGGTTGGGTAGCAATGTTGCAGCAGTATTTTGCAACAGCATGGGTTCCGAATAATCAGGGTACAAACAACTTCTACACCACCAAACTGAACAACGATGTGGCAGCGATTGGTTATAAATCAGCTCCACAACTGGTTCAGCCAGGCCAGACAGCTCAACTGGGTAGCACCCTGTGGGTTGGCCCAGAAATTCAGGACAAAATGGCAGCCGTTGCGCCACACCTTGACCTGACTGTGGATTATGGTTGGTTGTGGTTCATTTCCCAGCCGCTGTTCAAGCTGTTGAAATTTATCCACAGCTTCATCGGTAACTGGGGCTTCTCCATTATCGTTATCACCTTTATCGTTCGTGGCATCATGTACCCGCTGACTAAAGCGCAGTACACCTCCATGGCGAAAATGCGTATGTTGCAGCCGAAACTGGCAGCTATGCGTGAACGTATTGGTGACGACAAGCAACGCCAGAGTCAGGAAATGATGGCGTTGTATAAAGCTGAGAAGGTTAACCCGCTGGGTGGTTGTCTCCCGCTGGTTATCCAGATGCCAATCTTCCTGGCGTTGTACTACATGCTGATGGGTTCTGTGGAATTGCGCCATGCGCCGTTCGCACTGTGGATCCATGACTTGTCTGCACAAGACCCGTACTACATCCTGCCGATCCTGATGGGCTTGACGATGTTCTTCATTCAGAAGATGTCGCCTACCACAGTGACCGACCCGATGCAGCAGAAGATCATGACTTTTATGCCGGTCATCTTCACGGTGTTCTTCCTGTGGTTCCCGTCAGGCCTGGTACTGTACTATATCGTCAGTAACACAGTGACCATCATCCAGCAGCAGCTGATTTATCGCGGTCTTGAGAAACGTGGCTTACACAGCCGCGATAAGAAAAAGACCTGATAGCGATTAAGTGAGTTGTCATGAAAGGCGGTCAATTGACCGCCTTTTTCTATTCAACGTCTGAGAGAAATTATGAGCCATAACGAGACAATCGTTGCCCAGGCGACACCGCCGGGACGTGGTGGGGTCGGTATCCTGCGCGTCTCAGGCCTTCATGCGCGCGATGTCGCACAAGCGATTCTGGGCAAACTCCCTAAACCACGCTACGCCGATTACCTGCCATTCCATGATGCGGACGGCAGCGTGCTGGATCAAGGCATCGCGCTGTGGTTCCCAGGCCCCAATTCCTTCACGGGTGAGGATGTGCTGGAACTGCAAGGTCACGGTGGCCCGGTTATCCTGGATTTACTGTTAAAGCGCATCCTGGCGCTCTCAGGCGTGCGTATCGCAAGGCCTGGCGAGTTCTCCGAACGTGCGTTTTTGAATGACAAGCTGGACCTGACGCAGGCTGAAGCCATCGCCGACCTGATTGATGCCAGTTCCGAGCAAGCCGCACGTTCAGCATTAAATTCTTTGCAGGGGGCTTTCTCTACTCGAGTAAACCACTTGGTTGAGGCTCTGACCCATCTGCGCATTTACGTGGAAGCTGCGATTGATTTCCCGGATGAGGAAATTGATTTTCTGTCAGATGGCAAAATTGAAGCCCAACTGAACCAGGTGATAGACGATCTGGACGCCGTGCGTGCCGAAGCGCGTCAGGGGAGCCTGCTGCGCGAAGGGATGAAAGTGGTGATTGCCGGACGGCCAAACGCCGGTAAATCGAGTCTGTTGAATGCGCTGGCGGGCCGCGAGGCCGCGATTGTCACGGACATTGCCGGGACAACACGCGACGTGCTGCGCGAACATATCCACATTGACGGTATGCCGCTGCATATCATTGATACTGCAGGTTTACGCGAATCAAGCGACGAAGTTGAGCGCATCGGTATCGAACGTGCATGGAACGAGATCGAACAGGCTGACCGTGTGCTGTTCATGGTTGACGGCACCACCACCGACGCCACCGACCCGGCAGAAATTTGGCCCGATTTTATTGCGCGTTTACCCGCACGTTTACCGATTACCGTGGTACGAAATAAAGCCGATGTCACAGGTGAAACGCTGGGCCTGAGCGATGTGAATGGTCACTCACTTGTACGCCTCTCTGCGCGTACCGGTGAAGGTGTGGATGTGCTGCGCGCCCATCTGAAACAGAGCATGGGCTTTGAAACCAACATGGAAGGCGGTTTCATAGCGCGCCGTCGCCATCTGCAAGCACTGGAGCAGGCTGCAACCCATCTTCAGCAAGGTAAAGCGCAACTGCTGGGCGCATGGGCTGGGGAATTACTGGCTGAGGAACTGCGTCTTTCTCAACAAAGCTTGAGTGAAATCACCGGAGAATTTACCTCTGATGATTTGCTTGGACGCATTTTCTCGAGTTTCTGTATCGGTAAGTAAGCCAAAAAAGTTAGCGTGCGCTCACTTTTTACTCATCCCGCAACGCATCTGCAGTTGCGGGATTTTTTTTATCGTATCTATGTCCTGAAGAGCGCTCGCGATAAAGTCAAAGTATTCATGGAGTTGATCATTTGATCAATATTTGACTTTTTTTTACACGTTCTCGCCGTGCGTTTCGCTACTAAAAAACCTACAATCGAGTGAAAAGTAGATTGCCCATGATCAAGGAGAGACAAATGGCAACGCACTTCGCAAGATGGACTATCAATACCAAATCCCCCTTTTCGAGCCGGCTGAGTGAAGAATACCTCGCCCGCGCTCAGCAAATGCCAGAACATCGCCGCTCACGATTTTTAGCCTCACGCAGCTTACTCGCGGA
Source organism: Buttiauxella sp. WJP83 (assembly GCF_027594725.1). Taxonomy (NCBI): domain Bacteria; kingdom Pseudomonadati; phylum Pseudomonadota; class Gammaproteobacteria; order Enterobacterales; family Enterobacteriaceae; genus Buttiauxella; species Buttiauxella sp. WJP83. The sequence continues at coordinate 4,699,834 of NZ_CP110080.1, read as the reverse complement.
ATTGCTACATATGCTTTACGGCATTCAACAACTGCCGGAAATCGTGACTACCGCAGCCGGACGGCCACACTTTGCCGACCCTTCATTGATGGATTTCAGCATTGCCTATGCCGGGAATAAAGTCGGTGTATTGGTGACGACCGAAGGTCGCTGCGGGCTGGATATTGAAATTAATCAGTCTTTCGGTCACCTCCCGTCCGTCGCCTCGGATCCCACCTTTCGCAGCAATGAGTCCATCTGGATAAACAATCAAAAAAACCCAGGTGAGGCACGAGCCCAACTGCGTACGCTGCACCAAAGCGCATTTAAATTAACCGGCCGCGAAGATAGTTTGCAGCTCCTGCCGGGTGCCGGGCGTATTCGTGTTAACTGTCAGTCTGAAATTGAAGCGATAAGTGATGTGGAAGGCCTGTTAATCTGGGGATGTGTGGTGTCTCCAGCCATTGAAAAACTCAATTTGTGGGAGTTTGAAAGCCCGCAAAACTGGCACCGCCTGTGGGATGTAAAATCTCGCTATAGTGATCACAATGGCAGCATCATTCGCTTAACCAGTATGCCGTCAGAAAAAGTGTTACATCAAAACTGATCATTTATGAACGTCCTGACAAAAAGAGGTATCCATGTCCGACACGTTAAAGATAGTCACGTTATTAGGTAGCCTTCGCCATGGCTCATTCAACGCTATGGTCGCCCGTACTCTGCCTGGAATCGCTCCTGCAGGAATGAGCATTAATGCGTTGCCCTCCATTAAAGACATTCCGCTGTATGACGCCGATATGCAGCAAGAAGAAGGATTCCCAGCAAGCGTTGAGTCGATTGCAGAACAAATTCGCGCCGCAGATGGTGTGGTGATTGTCACGCCGGAATATAACTATTCGGTGCCAGGCGGCCTGAAGAACGCCATCGACTGGCTTTCACGTTTGCCAGAACAGCCTCTGGCAGGGAAACCGGTGCTGATTCAGACCAGTTCAATGGGCGCGATTGGTGGCGCACGTTGTCAGTACCATCTGCGTCAGATTCTGGTGTTCCTGGATGCAATGGTGATGAACAAGCCTGAGTTTATGGGGGGCGTGATTCAGAACAAAGTGGATGCGCAGACAGGCGAAGTCGTCGATCAAAGTACGCTCGATCATCTGGCCGGGCAATTGAGCGCATTTGGCGATTATATTCAGCGCGTTAAACGCTAATTTGCTAAAGCGCGCCACATAGTTTCAAAGCCTAAAGCTTTAAAATCGCCAGCACGTTCAGGTTCGCGGCTGGCGAATTCCATTGTGGTTTCTGCCAGTGAAGAAAAAATCGCGTCACTGAATGCACGATACGGGCCGCTCTGAAAAGCCTTCAAGATTGATTGCGAGCAGATCTCGTGTAACTCAGGAAATAACTCCGCTACTTTCTGCTTGGTTTCTTCGCCTATCTTGTCGCTCACAGACAGCTGACGAATTGCCCGATGGGCCTCAGGATTGCAAATTGCCCAGTCGATATAACTGTTCCAGACATAACGGGTATATTCTTTCGGATCTTTTAAAGTTCTGTCGATATTGGCCAGCATCGTCTGGCACAAATCTTGTTTTACATGAAGATAGAGCTCATTAAGTAAATCGTCCTTAGTGGCAAAATAGCGAAACAGCGTACCCTCAGCCACACCAGCAGCACGGGCAATCTGCGCAGTTGATGCTGCTATCCCCGACAGACCAATGGCGGTTGTCGCGGCTTCCAGTAACGCTAATTTTTTATCTTCACTCTTCGGACGAGCCACAACGTTTACCCTCTGAATTCTCAAAACCGAATTGAATCACGCGAACTACGCCACTGCAACGCTCAATGTCAGCGTTTGAAAAGCATCTTGACGCTAATCACTTCCCATCTATAATGAGTGCTTACTCACTCATTATCAAGTTTGTTAGATTCGACCCAATGGATGGGACAAGGATTCAGGTAAGGATTTGAAACGTCTCTCCCTATGCGCGGTTATTATTATGTTGATTGCTACAGCAGCCAGTTTGCCTTTTGTCCTGAATGCCGGTTTTGGTCAGACGCCGCAGGGAGAAGGTTTAAGTTTAGTCGAACGTTCTGCCAACTACGTTGACGGGCAGTTCCGCAACCAGATTCCAACCCAGGGTTACACCGGGCAGAAAAGTATGATCGCGGCGTGGTGGGAGTTTTTAACCGCAAAGCGTGAGAACTCAAGCCCGCAGCAGCCGTTGCCGTTAGTGAAAACCGATCTCGCAAGCATTCCGCTGGTGCAAGATACCATGGTCTGGCTCGGCCACTCCTCGTGGTACATCCAGCTCGCCGGAAAGCGCATTTTGATCGATCCGGTATTCAGCAATTACGCCGCACCCTTTTCATTTCTGAATAAAGCCTTTCCAGGGGATTACCCGTGGACGGCGGAATCGATGCCTGAAATCGATCTGCTGATTATCTCCCATGACCACTACGATCATCTGGATTTCGCTACCATCAAGGCGCTGAAGCCTAAAATCCGCCAGGTAATTACGCCGCTCGGTGTGGGATCTCATCTGCGTTACTGGGGGATAAACAGCGACATTATTCATGAAAAAGACTGGAACCAGGCGGTAAAAATCTCGAATGAGCTGACCGTGCATGTTTTACCCGCGCGTCACTTTTCCGGCCGCAGCCTGAAAAGCAACCAGACGCTGTGGGCCAGTTTTATGTTCGTGACGGACAACCACAAAATCTATTACAGCGGCGATACCGGCTACGGGCCGCACTTCAAAGCGATTGGTGAGCAGTTTGGTTCGGTAGACATCGCCATTATGGAAAACGGCCAGTACGACGAGGACTGGAACAACATCCATATGATGCCAAATGAAACAGCACAAGCCGCGCAAGAGCTGAACGCACGCGCTGTGCTGCCAGGCCATGCAGGTCGTTTTGTGCTGGCAAAGCATACCTGGGATGCTCCATACAAAAGCCTGACTGAATTTAGTAAAGGCAAAAACTTCCGCCTGTTAACACCCAGGCAGGGCGAACCTGTTTGGGTTAATGACAACACACAACAATTTAGCGCCTGGTGGGAAGATGCCAGTGCCTTGTAAGCGAGCCACACAGGGGGATGAATGACAATTTCCGCTCAAGTTATCGATACTATCGTTCAATGGATTGACGACAATTTGCATCAACCATTACGTATTGATGTTATTGCCGATCACTCGGGTTATTCGAAGTGGCACCTGCAACGATTGTTTATGCAGTACAAAGGCGAGAGTCTTGGGAAGTACATTCGCGAGCGTAAACTGTTGCTGGCGGCGCGTGATTTACGCGATACCGATAACAAGGTTTACGATATTAGTCTGAGGTACGGCTTTGATTCACAGCAGACGTTTACGCGCATTTTTACGCGAACGTTTAACCAGCCGCCGGGTCGATATCGCCGGGAAAATCATAGCCAGTCGTCATGACTGGCTATTTTAATACGAACAGATTAATGCGCGTCGATAAACACGATTTTGAGGATAAACAACAGCGCTACGACAATCACGCATGGGCTGATTTCACGCCAGCGACCAGTGCCGAGTTTCATCACACAGTAAGAGATGAAGCCCAGAGCGATACCTTCGGTGATTGAGAAGCTAAATGGCATCATTACGGCAGTAATGAATGCTGGAACCGCTTCCGTCAGGTCATCCCACTTCACGCGAGACAGGCTGGATGTCATCAACACGCCAACGTAAATCAGAGCACCTGCAGCCGCATATGCCGGAACAATGCCTGCCAGTGGCGACAGGAAGATAACCAGTAAGAACAGCAAACCCACGATTACCGCTGTCAGGCCAGTGCGACCACCGACAGACACGCCAGAAGAACTTTCGATATACGCGGTAACGGACGATGTCCCGATAAACGCACCCGCAACAGAAGATACGCTATCAACATACAGCGCCTGCTTCATGCGAGGGAATTTACCTTTTTCGTCGGCCAACCCGGCTTTGTCTGTTACGCCAATCAACGTACCGGAGGAGTCAAACAGGTTAACCAACATGAAGGAGAAGATAACCCCTGCCAGCCCAATGTTCAGTGAACCGGCTAAATCAACCTGCCCTACCACTGAAAGTACGCTTGGTGGTGCAGAAACAATACCGTGGTATTGCACATCGCCCATCATCCAGCCCAGCAGCGTAGTCACCACAATGGAAACCAGTACAGCAGCGTGAATGTTACGTGAAGCCAGAATTGCGATGATAAAGAAGCCTAATGCCCCCAGCAGCACGCTGTGGGAAGTCAGGTTACCGATGGTCACCAGTGTGTCTTTGTTCGCAACGATAATCCCGGCGTTTTTCAGGCCCATCATCCCGATGAACAGACCAATACCGCTGGTGATGCCTACGCGCAGGCTCACCGGAATATTAGCAATCATCCAGTAACGCACGCGGAAAATGGTCAGCAGTAACAGACCGGTGGCACCCCAGAAAATGGCGCCCATACCCACTTGCCAGGAAATTCCCATTGCGCCAACAACCACAAAGGCGAAGAACGCATTCAGGCCCATCGCAGGCGCCAGTGCGACTGGCAGGTTGGCGAAAATACCCATCAGGATGCTACCTAATGCGGCAATCAAACAGGTGGTGACAAAAACGGCCTGGGTATCCATACCAGCGGCGCCAAGGATCTGCGGGTTGACGAAAACGATATACACCATCGTCAGGAAGGTCGTGAGACCGGCGATCACTTCTGTGCGTGCCGTGGTGCCGTGTTCGCGCAGTTTAAACACGCGCTCGAGCAGCCCCGGATTTGCGGCCGGAGTAGATTGTGGTTGGCTCATTAGTCTTAATTCCGAACATTGAGAGGGAAAATCCGTCGCTATCCTATACCAAAAAATACAAAACATAATGACCCACGTTGTATTTTTTTCATTGAAAATTCTTATACGGCAACGATTGCGTGCCGCAAAAATTGCGCAAATTGGGTAAGATGATCCTTCACTTTAATAAAAGGAAGCGGTATGTCCCGGATAGATGCGGTGTTCTTCGACTGCGATGGTACGCTGGTTGATAGTGAGGTTATTTGCTCCAAAGCCTACGTGCATATGTTTGCGCAAAACGGCATTGAACTTGCGCTTGAGGAAGTTCATAAAACCTTCAAGGGGATCAAGCTCTACGAGATCATCGACACTATCAATGCCCAACATGGCGTGAACTTCGCAAAAGAGGAGCTGGAGAAAATTTTTCGCGCAGAAGTTTCGCGACTTTTCGACAGCGAACTCGTAGAGATTGAAGGTGCTGCAGCGCTCATTGCGCAAATCAAGGTGCCGATGTGTATCGTTTCCAATGGCCCGGTCAGCAAAATGCAGCATTCGCTGGGCAAAACCGGCATGCTCGGCCATTTCCCGGACAAACTCTTTAGCGGTTATGACATCAAGGCATGGAAACCCGATCCGGCGATCATGTTCCATGCCGCCGATGCGATGCGCGTTGATGTGAAAAACTGCGTGCTGGTGGATGATTCAATGGCGGGTGCGCAATCAGGTATTGCCGCAGGAATGGAAGTTTTCTACTTCTGCGCCGATCCGCATAACAAGCCAATTGACCATCCGAAAGTTACGACCTTTACCGATTTGTCGCAGTTGCCGGAATTATGGCGCGCGCGGGGTTGGGATATTACGGAATAAAGAAATCTGGCGGATAGCGCTTACGCTTATCCGCCCTGCAACGGATGTGCTTAAGTACTTTGGCGCAATTCAATCTGGTAGCTGAATTGCTCAACTCGCGATTCGTCTAATTCGTCATCCCTTTCATCATTCAACAGTTCAATCAGTAGCTTACCCGCGTCTTTACCCATTTTTTTATAATCAATACGGATAGAAGTCAGCGTCGGGTGCGTTTGATCGCAGCTGTCCGAACCGTCGAGACAAGCCACCGCGATATTTCCGGGGATTTTCAGCAAGCGCCGTTGGCACTCAAACATGATGCCTAGCGCAATCTCCTCATGGCTGCAAATCACAGCATCCAGTTCTGGCTGGCGTTGTAATATTTCGGTCAATGCATAACGGCCAAACTGCAAGCTGGCGGCATCCGGCGTGGTGATCACCTGATCGGAATTCTGGTAACGACTCAGCATCGCTTTATGCCAGCCATTCAGTTGCTGACGCTGCAAACGGTTGTCCATGTGCGCACCGATAAAACCGATATTCTTATAACCCTGATCCAACAGATGTTCTGTCAGTTTATGTGACGCCTCAAAAAATGCCGTTTCAAGCGTAATTCGCGCCTGGCTGAAAGGGGAACCAACGACGTTAATAGTGGGAATATTGGTTTTTTCGAGAATCTGGTAGGTTTTTTCAGCCAACTGAGAACCAAAAATCACCAAAGCAGCCGGATTGCTTTGCAGTAACGTCATTAAAATTTCAGCCTCTTTATGCTGATTATGTTCATGGCAGCCAAGCAGTAGCTGGAACTCATTTTTATTCAGTACTTGCTGTAATGACTGCATAAAGCGCGAACTGGCTTTATCGGTCAGAGAAGGTATCAGCACGGCGACCGTATCACTGTGACCAGAAGCCAGCGCGCCCGCAGCCCGATTGGGGATATAACCCAACTCTTCCACAGCTTGTTCTATCTTCTCGCGCAATTTGTCGGAAACCTGCTCCGGGGTTCTCAACGCCCGGGAAACCGTCATGGTTCCAACACCCGCATAATTGGCGACTTCTTGCAGCGTGACTCGTCCGGTACCACGACGCTTACGCATTTTTTCCATTCCGGCTCCCGGGACGATTACAACTTACTGTTTTCATTATTTTTATTTCACCATCAGTCTGTCAGTTCTTTGCCCACGGCAGCAAATGCTCTATCGCATTGTATATGCGGGAACCCGATATAGCCAAAGTCAGACAGACAAGAAATGATAGCGCTATCACAAAGCTTGATAGCGCTATCAGGTAGCGCTATCAAATGAGACAACCATCACATTAATTACTGTCTGAAAAATCTACCCTCCTGTTAATTATCATCGGGAGTTATCAGTCGCATGTTAAAAACACTATTAACCGCAGAGGTTGTTCAGGTCGTCGAAAAGGCTAAAGACTGGCGCGATGCCGTGGCGATTTCATGCCGTCCGCTGATTGAAAACGGTTCGATCGAACCGCGTTATGTCGAGGCTATCTACCGCTCACATGAAGCCATCGGCCCGTACTATGTGGTTGGCCCCGGTATTGCGATGCCCCATGCACGTCCGGAAGAAGGTGCAAACAAACTCTCTCTGGCACTGACGCTTATCACTTCAGGCGTGAATTTCGATGCCGATGAAAACGATCCGGTGAAGTTGTTGATTGTGTTAGCGGCAACCGACAGCACCAGCCACATTGAAGCGATTTCTCAACTCGCCCAATTATTCGATAACGAACAAGACATTCAGGCCATTTTGCAGGCCAAAACAACGCAAGACATTTTGTCCGTCATTGCGCGCTATTAATCCAGGGGAACAATTATGAAAATTACAGTGGTTTGCGGTAACGGTTTAGGCACCAGCCTGATGATGGAAATGAGCATTAAAAGCATTCTGAAAGATCTGGCAGTCAACGCTGATGTTGATCATGTTGACCTTGGCTCAGCTAAAGGCACACCGAGCGATATTTATGTCGGCACCAAGGACATCGCCGAGCAACTCGTCGCACAGTCCGTCGCTGGGAAAATCGTTGCTCTGGACAACATGATCGACAAGAAAGCCATGAAAGAACGTTTGTCCGTGGCATTAACCGAGTTAGGCGCACTGTAAGTCGAGGTCGTAATGGATTTCTTTCGTTTTTTGATGAGCGATGTGCTTTCCGAACCGGCAGTGCTGGTTGGTTTAATCGCCTTGATTGGCCTGATTGCACAGAAAAAACCGGTCACCGAATGTATTAAAGGCACCGTTAAAACCATTATGGGTTTTGTGATTTTAGGTGCGGGTGCCGGTTTGGTGGTGTCATCGCTGGGTGACTTCGCAAACATTTTCCAACACGCTTTTGGTATTCAGGGCGTGGTGCCGAACAATGAAGCCATTGTTTCCGTAGCGCAGAAAAGCTTCGGGAAAGAGATGGCGATGATCATGTTCTTCGCCATGGTTATCAATATTTTGATTGCCCGTTTCACGCCGTGGAAATTTATCTTCCTGACAGGCCATCACACATTGTTTATGTCGATGATGGTAGCTGTGATCCTGGCAACGGCAGGTATGACCGGTGTGACGCTGATTGCCGTTGGCTCTTTGGTTGTTGGCGTAGCAATGGTCTTTTTCCCAGCCATTGCACACCCTTACATGAAGAAGGTCACCGGTTCTGACGACGTTGCCATCGGCCACTTCTCAACATTATCTTATGTATTGGCTGGTTTCATCGGCAGCAAGTTTGGTAATAAAGAACACTCGACTGAAGACATGAACGTGCCGAAAAGTCTGCTGTTCTTGCGTGATACGCCGGTCGCTATCGCCTTTACCATGAGCATCATCTTCCTGGTCACCTGTTTGTTCGCAGGTGCTGATGTGGTGAAAGAACTGAGCGGTGGCAAAAACTGGTTCATGTTCTCCATCATGCAATCCATTACCTTTGCCGCAGGCGTATACATCATTCTGCAAGGTGTGCGCATGGTTATCGCGGAAATCGTTCCCGCGTTCAAAGGTATTTCCGACAAACTGGTTCCGAACGCAAAACCGGCACTCGATTGCCCGGTCGTGTTCCCTTATGCACCGAACGCGGTATTGGTTGGCTTCCTGAGCAGCTTTGCTGCGGGTTTAATCGGAATGTTTGCGCTGTATCTGCTGAACATGACGGTGATTATCCCTGGCGTGGTGCCACACTTCTTCGTCGGCGCGGCGGCAGGGGTATTTGGTAACGCAACAGGTGGACGTCGTGGTGCAATTTTGGGTGCGTTTGCTCAAGGTTTGCTGATTACCTTCCTGCCAGTGTTCTTGCTGCCAGTGCTCGGTGATATCGGTTTTGCTAACACGACATTCAGCGATGCCGACTTTGGCGCACTGGGTATTCTGTTAGGGATTATCGTTCGCTAAGGTTTGCCTGGTAACACCAATAAAAACGCCAGCGATTCGCTGGCGTTTTTTTATTTATCTAATACACGAAATTGTATCAGCCAAAATATATAAATATTTATTACCACTTTCAGACGTGGCTATCATTTTTTTCTGGTGACAACATTATAGTCTTTATCCTTTGCATTCATAAGGACTTGAATATGACAATGTACCATGTACGCACCCGGATTAATTCAAATGTTCCATCGGATTACATTCTGTATGATTTATCTATTTACCGAATGGATTCCGACAAAAATAAATATTTCATTGTTGATGTTAAACAGCAACCGTTGCAAGGGAACTACGAAACACTGATCCATGCAACCGATAATATCAGCGAACCTCTTTCAACTATTTATATTATGGAGGTAACGCTTTATCGGACTACAATGCTTAAAACGTCATGCGTTTCAGCCACTCCATTTATCCGAATGTACACTCTGGAAGAGTTAACTACAGGCAAAGCCTGGTCTTCGGTTAAGCGCGAAAACCCTTGTTACTTTGTCACGACAGGGACAACGAAACTGGAAAGTGAAGGCCCAAACATAGTTACCGTGAATATATCCAGGCCGGAACGACCTTTTATTGCCGAAGAATATCCAATTGGTGACCCTCAGGATCCATTTGAGAAAAGTATCATTGAGCAGCAAATCAATAATCGGTTTAACTGGGTTGATTATCCAAGCCAGAGGAGTGCAAGTTTGTGCGGCCCTGCTTCATTTTTTTACTGCATACAAAGGGATCGTCCCGATGTGTATGCACAAGCTGCACGGGAACTATGGATGTACGGGAAAACTAAAATTGGCGGCCTAGAGATAAAACCAAGTAATGGTTGTCGCCATCCAACGGGGCATTTTTATGACAATATCTCTGGCCTCGACTGGATGACTCTCGCAGGCTTGAGGGATTCGGAAAATGCAGTTTTGAGTTTTGATAACCTCGATTCTCCAATCGCGGGTATTACGATGTGGCAAACATTGACGGAATGGTTTGAGAAAGCAGGCTATGAAAAAGTATTCAGTAATGTCGGTATTACTCAGGCTGGCATTCAGGGAATTAATGATTTAAATGAGTATGTACGAAAAGGCTATAAAGTCGTCACATTAATTAATGATGGCTTATTAACAGGCGGTGAATCTAAATTAACCGTACCGACACACTGGATTGTATGGGATGGACCAGTCACAGAGGAAAACGATGGTTGCATGCATTTAAATTTATTTTCATGGGGAAAAATTTCAGACCAAATAAAGTATGGGGAAAATAGTTCATTTTTCATAAATAGATTTTTTGGAGGCGTGGTTTTTAAACCACTCAAATAAACATGATTTTATTAAGAATGTTTCTTTTTATTATAGTTTTTGGTGTTTCTGCATGCACCTCAAATACAGAATACCTTCCTGAGGGGAAAAATCTAAAGAAAGCAACTATTGGCATACCTTATTTTTCAAAGATTTATATTTTGGGGGGAGGGGTTATTGGTGGGAATATTGCAGGAATACCTGAGAAGAAGGCTGGAATTGTTACCCCTGAAGATGCAGGGATTTCCTTACGCCATTGCCAGTTACCTGAATGGAGAATTAAAAATATGAAACCAAAGGATAGCAATAATTACAACTGTATAGAAATATATGGCACACCAACAAAACCTGGCGTGATAACAATTGAAATTAGCGGGAGAATGTATGGCAGTATGCTAGCCAGTTCTAAAAAATTTAGTAAAGAATATACAATAAAAGTTGTTACCCCCTAAAATATCATCCCTCTCCTTAAATAAGGAGAGGGAAACCTATCACTCTTTCGGATCTTTACCCGCCAGCAATTTATCCAGCTCATCACCACCGACATGACGGAAGTCCTGTCCTTTGACGAAGTAGAAAATAAACTCACAGATATTCTGGCAGCGGTCACCGATGCGTTCGATAGAACGCGCACAGAACAGCGCGGTCAGCACGCTTGGAATGGTGCGTGAGTCTTCCATCATATACGTCATCAATTGACGTACGATGCCTTCGTATTCCTGGTCAACTTTCTTATCTTCACGGTAAATACGCACCGCTTCGTTGAGATCCATGCGCGCGAATGCGTCCAGAACATCATGCAGCATTTGCACGGTGTGGCGGCCTAAAGACTCAAGGCTGACCAACAGCGGTTGGTGCTGCTGAGAGAATTTCTCCAGCGCCGTGCGGCAGATTTTATCTGCTACATCACCGATACGTTCCAGCTCAGAAATCGTTTTGATGATAGCCATTACCAGGCGCAAGTCGCTGGCGGTTGGCTGGCGCTTAGCGATGATGCGCACACAGGCTTCATCGATAGCGACCTCCATCATATTAACTTTGTGGTCGCCTTCAATGACGCGCTTTGCCAGCTCACCGTCTTGATTGTGCATGGCGGTGATCGCATCAGAAAGCTGTTGCTCCACCAGCCCACCCATGGTCATCACCTGAGTGCGGATATATTCCAGCTCGGCGTTAAACTGGCCGGAAATGTGTTTGTTAAGGTTGAGGCTGTCCATTTTTTCTCCCGATCAACCGTAGCGGCCAGTAATGTAATCTTCAGTCTGCTTCTTAGCAGGCGTGGTAAACAGCGTGTCGGTTTCGCTAAACTCGATAAGCTCGCCCAGGTACATAAATGCAGTGTGGTCTGAACAACGCGCCGCCTGCTGCATGTTGTGGGTCACGATAACGACGGTGTAATCCTGTTTCAGCTCTGTAATCAGTTCTTCGATACGACCGGTAGAAATCGGGTCCAGCGCTGAACACGGCTCATCAAGCAACAACACTTCCGGACGAATCGCAATACCACGCGCAATGCACAAACGCTGTTGCTGGCCACCGGAGAGACTGTATCCGCTCTGGTGTAATTTATCTTTGGTTTCGTTCCACAATGCGGCCTTGGTCAAAGCCCATTGCACGCGCTCATCCATATCACTGCGAGACAACTTCTCGAACAGACGCACACCGAAAGCGATGTTGTCATAAATCGACATTGGGAACGGCGTTGGCTTCTGGAACACCATGCCGACTTTGGCACGCAGCAGGGCGATATCCTGGCTTTGAGTGAGGATGTTTTCCCCATCCAGCAAGATTTCACCTTCAGCACGCTGCTCCGGGTAGAGCGAGTACATTTTGTTGAATGTACGCAGCAAGGTGGATTTACCACAACCTGACGGGCCAATGAATGCGGTTACCTGGTTCTTAGCGATATCCAGATTGATATCTTTCAGGGCATGGAATTTGCCGTAAAAGAAGTTCAAATCACGAACCTGAATTTTGCCTGAGGCTGTATCGACCATACTCATCTGTTTCTTAATCTCCATCCGACGCCGCCGTTGCCGCGCCGCAAAATTTAACCGTGTTTACTCTTTGCAAAAATCACGCGCGCCATAATGTTCAGCAGCAGCACACACAGAGTAATAATCAGAACGCCAGCCCAGGCTAACTGTTGCCACTCGGCAAACGGGCTCATCGCAAATTTGAAAATGGTCACCGGCAAGTTAGCCAGTGGCTGCATCATGTCGGTGCTCCAGAACTGATTGGAGAGCGAGGTGAACAGCAGAGGGGCCGTTTCGCCCGCGATACGTGCAATCGCCAGCAATACCCCGGTAATAATCCCGGAAACAGAGGCTTTTAGCGTAATCGCAGAAATCATTTTCCACTTTGGCGTGCCCAGTGCGTAAGCCGCTTCACGCAGGCTGTCTGGCACCAGTTTCAGCATGTTTTCCGTGGTACGAATAACGATGGGTACCTGCAACAGCGCCAGCGCAATGACCCCGGCCCAGCCAGAGAAATGCTGCATCTTCGCGACCACGATGGTGTAGACGAATAAACCCACCACGATTGACGGTGCGGAAAGCAGAATGTCGTTAATAAAACGAATCACTTCTGCCAGCCACGATTTGCGACCGTACTCCGCCAGATAAATACCCGCCATGATGCCCAGCGGTGTACCGAAAACGGTCGCCCACAGGATCAACAGGCCGCTACCTGCAAGGGCGTTCGCGAGACCACCACCAGCCGTATTTGGCGGAGGCGTCATTTCTGTGAACAGCGCAATCGACATTCCGTCGATCCCACGTGTAACCGTTGAGAACAAAATCCAAACCAGCCAGAACAGGCCGAACGCCATGGTTCCCATTGAAAGAGTCAGTGCGACGCGGTTTTTGAACCGGCGCTTCGCCTGCATTTTGCGGCGAGATTCAGCCAATGCTGCGCGGCTTTGCATTTCCATGGTTGTCATGAGCGCGCTCCTTCATTCTTCGCCAGACGCATCACCATGAACTTAGAGATAGCCAGTACGATAAAGGTGATAACAAACAGGATCAGGCCAAGTTCCATCAGTGCTGCGGTGTGCAGGCCAGACTCGGCTTCTGCGAATTCATTCGCCAGGGCGGAAGTAATACTGTTACCCGGCATATACAACGATGCACTGTCGAGTTGATAGGTGTTACCAATGATAAAGGTCACCGCCATGGTTTCACCCAAAGCACGGCCCAAACCCAACATCACACCACCGATCACGCCATTTTTGGTGAACGGTAAAACAATGCGCCAGATAACTTCCCAGGTGGTGCAGCCAATACCGTAGGCCGACTCTTTCATCATCACTGGGGTTTGTTCGAATACATCGCGCATAACCGCAGCAATGTAAGGAATGATCATGATGGCCAGTATCACGCCTGCGGCGAGAATACCGATACCGAACGCAGGGCCTGAGAACAACTCACCCACAATCGGTACAGAAGAAAGCACGTTGCCAACCGGTTCCTGGAAATAGGTCGCAAACAGCGGAGCAAAGATAAACAGCCCCCACATGCCGTATACGATACTTGGGATAGCGGCCAGCAGCTCGATGGCGATACCCAGCGGGCGGCGCAACCAGTTCGGAGCCAGTTCCGTCAGGAATAGCGCGATACCAAAACTAACAGGAACAGCAATCAACAGAGCGATAAACGACGTCACCAGCGTGCCGTAAATCGGCACCAGCGCACCATAAATGTCGTTAGGGGCGTCCCATTCTTTGGTCCACAGGAACGAGAAACCAAACTTCTGGATGCTCGGCCAGGAGGAGATAATCAGGGAAATAATGATGCCGCCCAGCAGGAATAGCACAATCAGCGCAGCTAGTTTGACTAGTGCGCTGAAAATGACATCACCTTGTTTGCCAGGGGCTTTGAACACCGGCTTACTTACTGCCATAGCTTACTCTTTGTCGTGTTTGGGTTTACCCGGCGTAAGTTACTCTATACACCGGGTTTTATCACCCGAGCTTTATAAGATTAGTACAGCGCCTTACCGGAGCTATCTTTTACGTTGGTTTTCCATGCAGCACGAACCTGCTCAACCACGGAATCTGGCAGGGCTGCATAATCCAGCTCGCTGGCCTGTTTTGCACCATCTTTGTAAGCCCAGTCGAAGAACTTAAGTACTTCAGCGCCTTGCTCTGGGTTCTTCTGTTCTTTATGAACCAGGATGAAGGTCGTTGACGTGATTGGCCACGCTCCGTCACCTTTCTGGTTAGTCAGATCCTGAGCGAATGATTTGCTCCAGTCAGCGCCTTTCGCCGCATTGGCGAAGTTTTCTTCAGAAGGTGCGACCGGTTTGCCGTCGGCAGAAACCAGCTTGGTATAAGCCAGGTTGTTCTGCTTAGCGTATGCATATTCAACATAACCAATCGAACCCGGCAGACGCTGTACGAAAGCAGCAATACCATCGTTACCTTTGCCGCCCAGACCCGTTGGCCAGTTTACCGTTGAACCGGCACCGACTTTAGATTTCCACTCTTCGTTCACTTTCGCCAGGTAGCTGGTGAAAACGAAAGAAGTACCAGAACCGTCAGCGCGACGTACAACAGCGATGTTTTGCGATGGCAGTTTTATGCCAGGGTTGAGCTTAGCAATGGCTTCGTCATCCCATTTTTTGATTTTGCCCAGGTAGATGTCACCCAGCGTTTTACCGTCGAGCACCAGCTCACCGGATTTCACACCTGGCAGGTTAACGGCCAGAACAACACCGCCGATAACCGTTGGGAACTGGAAGAGTCCTTCTTGTTGCAGTTTGTCGTCAGCCAGTGGGGCATCAGACGCACCGAAATCCACGGTGTGAGCAATGATTTGTTTAACGCCACCGGAAGAGCCGATACCCTGGTAGTTAACTTTGTTACCAGTTGATTTGTTGTAAGTATCAGCCCATTTGGCATACACCGGCGCAGGGAAGGTTGCACCAGCGCCAGTCAGGCTTGCAGCAGCATATGCACCGAAAGCACTCAGGGATAAGGTCGCGGCGACAACAGTTGCGACAGTGGTACGCATAACTTTCATAATGTCTCCTGCAGAGGTGAACGTAAATCGTTGTTTAGTGGATGCAGGATAGAAAATAGGACAGTTTGGTGACAATTAAATGTACGAAATATGACAGTTTTATGACAGGCCACTTTGGGCCATATTTCCAACTGTCATATTCAGGATTCTGAGTGCTCAATCCGCTTTAATAGCTCGTCCTGTTCGTCGCGACTCAAGTAGCGCGATTCCCCCAGCGGCAGCCCTTCCAGATGGATATTGATGATGCGGATACGTTCAAGTCGAGTAACCTCATAGCCGAAATATTTACACATCCGGCGGATCTGGCGATTCAACCCCTGAACCAAAGTAATACGAAATACCCGATCCGATTCTTTCGTCACTTTGCACTGTTTTGTCACCGTACCCAGAATAGGCACACCCGCGCATAAACCTGTAATAAACTCGTCAGTTATCGGCTTATTGACGCTAACCACATATTCTTTTTCATGATTATTGCCCGCGCGCAGAATTTTATTGACCACATCTCCGTGGTTGGTCAGCAAAATTAGCCCCTGCGAATCTTTATCCAGACGCCCTATCGGGGATATACGTTGGTCGCCGGTAATGAGAGTGCTGATATTATTTCGCACGCTCTTTTTCATCGTTGTGATGATGCCGACAGGCTTATTCAACGCGATTAGCACCAGGCCGTTGTCATCTCGCGGCTCAATAAGCTGATCGTTCACTTTCACCACATCGCCAGTAAAGACCTGAGCGCCAAAACTGACCTGCCTGCCGTTAATAAAAACACAGCCCTGTTCGACGTAACGATCGGCTTCACGGCGAGAGCAGATACCGCTATCGCTAATGTATTTATTAATTCGAATGGAAGATTCAGTCAGCATCGCGCTGTGTACCTCTGTAAAAAGGCGAACTATACCCAAAATAATTCGAGTTGCAGGAAGGCGGCAAACTCAAGAATCCCCAGGAGCTTACTTGAGTAAGTGACTGGGGTGAATGAGCGCAGCCAACGCACATGCAACTTGAAGTATAAAGGGTATACACACATAAATAAAAAAGCGCCCTCGAGAGGCGCTTTAGACTTTAAGAGATAACGCAGAAAGTTATTCTACAGTTACCGATTTCGCCAGGTTACGCGGCTGGTCAACGTCGGTGCCTTTAATCAGCGCGACGTGGTAAGACAGCAACTGCAACGGCACGGTATAGAAGATAGGTGCGATGACTTCTTCCACATGCGGCATCTCAATGATGTGCATGTTATCGCTGCTGGTAAACCCGGCATCCTGATCGGCAAAGACATACAACACGCCGCCACGAGCACGAACTTCTTCGATATTCGATTTCAGTTTTTCCAGCAATTCGTTATTTGGTGCGACAACAATAACCGGCATGTCCGCATCAATCAGCGCAAGTGGGCCATGTTTCAGTTCGCCCGCAGCATACGCTTCAGCGTGGATGTAGGAGATCTCTTTAAGCTTCAGTGCACCTTCCATCGCGATCGGATACTGATCGCCACGACCTAAGAACAGTGCGTGATGTTTATCGGAGAAATCTTCAGCCAGCGCTTCAATGCGTTTGTCCTGAGAAAGCATTTGCTCGATACGACTTGGCAGCGCCTGCAAACCATGAACAATATCGTGCTCAATCTGCGCATCAGCACCCTTCAGACGGCTCAGTTTCGCCACCAGCATCAGCAGAACGGTAAGCTGAGTGGTAAATGCTTTGGTCGATGCCACGCCGATTTCAGTTCCCGCGTTGGTCATCAGGGCCAAATCGGATTCACGCACCAGAGAAGAACCCGGAACGTTACAGATAGCCAACGAGCCCAGGTAGCCCAACTCTTTGGACAGACGCAGCGCTGCGAGGGTATCTGCCGTTTCGCCAGACTGAGAAAGGGTAATCATCAGGCTGTTGCGGCGAACCGCGGATTTACGGTAGCGGAATTCAGAAGCGATTTCGACGTCGCAAGGTACACCCGCCAGAGATTCAAACCAGTAGCGTGAAACCATTCCTGAATTGTAGGAAGTCCCACATGCCACAATTTGAATGTGCTCAACCTGAGACAGCATTTCGTTAGCTTTCGGGCCGAGCTCAGAGAGATCAACAGCACCGTGGCTAATACGGCCAGTCAGCGTATTTTTAATCGCATTCGGCTGTTCGTAGATTTCTTTCTGCATATAGTGGCGATAAATACCTTTGTCGCCAGCGTCATATTGCAGGTTAGATTCGATATCAGGGCGTTTAACCTGCTCACCTTTGGTATCAAATACCGTAACGGAACGACGAGTCACTTCTGCAATATCGCCTTCCTCAAGGAAGATGAAGCGACGAGTCACTGGCAGCAACGCCAATTGGTCGGATGCGATAAAGTTTTCACCCATGCCCAGACCGATAACCATCGGGCTACCCGAACGCGCCGCTAACAGTACGTCTGGATTACGGGTATCCATGATAACCGTGCCGTAAGCACCACGCAGTTGAGGAATAGTACGCAGCACCGCTTCACGCAGAGTACCGCCTTGCTCCAGTTCCCAGTGAACTAAGTGAGCAATCACTTCGGTATCGGTCTGTGAAACGAAGTTGTAACCACGACCCTGCAGAGTTTCACGCAGTGGTTCATAGTTTTCGATAATACCGTTGTGGACCACAACAATATGCTCGGAAACATGCGGGTGCGCGTTGGTTTCGGAGGGTTCGCCGTGGGTCGCCCAACGAGTATGAGCAATACCCGTTCCGCCATGCAGCGCTGTTTCAGCTGCCGCTTCTGCCAGTTTATTGACCTTGCCCAGGCGACGCAGACGAGTCATATGCCCTTTTTCGTCAACCACAGCCAGGCCCGCAGAGTCATAACCACGGTATTCCAGACGACGTAATCCTTCGAGAAGGATTTCAGCGATATCACGTTGCGCGACCGCGCCAACAATTCCACACATAAGATTAAATTCCTGATAATGGCGTTCTACGCCATGTGTTGTCGCTGACCTGTATGTTCCCGGTTATCCGGGGCCCCGAGCCTTGTAGAGAGTGGGGTTATAGTTTTTTGGTACTGCTTTGGGCGGGGGAATATATTTTCCCCTCGCCAAAATTTTGTTGGGTTTTCTCCTTCTCCTGGGGGAGAAGGCCGGGATGAGGGCACAACCCAGCTAACAACCCTCACCCTAACCCTCTCCCAAAGGGAGAGGGGACCAGATCGAGTGACTCTCTCCCTCAGGGAGGATCTGGCTATTACTTTTTCTTCACCGGGCGCTTCCAGTCCTGGATATGAGTCTGCTTCACACGACTAATAACCAGTTCATTTTCGCCAACGTTACGGGTGACCGTCGTGCCCGCGCCAATCGTTGCACCGCGAGCCACGGTCACTGGAGCAACCAATTGACTGTCGGAACCAACAAAAACGTCATCGCCGATGATAGTTTTAAATTTGTTTGCACCGTCGTAGTTGCAGGTAATGGTCCCGGCACCGATATTCACGTTATCGCCAATTTCGGCATCGCCTAAATAGCTTAAGTGACCAGCTTTAGAACCTTTACCCAGACGGGCTTTTTTCATTTCCACGAAGTTGCCAACGTGTGCACCTTCAGCCAGTTCAGCGCCAGGGCGCAAACGGGCGAATGGACCGATAGTGCACGCCGCAGCAAGACTGGCATCTTCCACCACGGTGTACGGGCTGATTTCGCAGTCATCGCCAATCACGCTGTTTTTAATCACGCAACCGGTGCCAATTTTGACGCGATTGCCTAACGTCACTTTTCCTTCAACAATGACATTAGTATCAATTTCAACATCACGCCCGTGTGTCAGTTCACCGCGCAGGTCGAAACGAGAAGGATCGCGCAACATAACGCCAGCCAGAAGCAGTTTATCTGCCTGCTCACTTTGGTATACGCGTTCCAGACGGGACAGTTGCAGACGGTTGTTCACGCCTTCAACTTCGCTTAAACGGTCAGGGTGAACAGCAGTGATTTCACGGCCTTCCTGATGCGCCAGCGCGATAATGTCGGTGATGTAGAATTCGCCCTGAGCATTGTTGTTATCGAGCTTCGCCAACCAACGTTTCAGATCTGCGCCATTCGCCACCAAAATACCGGTATTAATTTCGTCGATTTTGCGTTGTTCTTCGGTGGCATCTTTATGCTCAACAATGCCGACCACTTTGCCATTTTCGCGAGCAATACGACCGTAACCGGTTGGATCGTCAAGTTTTACCGTTAGCAGACCAATGCCACCCTGCGGTTTGGCGTCACGCAGCCGCTGCAAGGATTCAACAGAAATGAGCGGCACGTCGCCGTAGAGCATCAGAATATCTTCGTCATCGGCAAAGAAAGGGGCTGCTTGCTGCATCGCGTGGCCAGTGCCTAATTGCTCGGCCTGTAATACCCAGTTAAGTGAACCATCGCTAAGCGTATTTTTCAGCAAATCCCCACCGTGGCCGTAAACCAGATGCACTCGCTGCGCGCCTAAATTATTCGCCGCATCAATAACATGCTGAACCATCGGTTTCCCGGCAAGGGTATGTAATACCTTCGGGAGGTCTGAATACATGCGGGTCCCTTTGCCTGCGGCTAGGATAACCACGCTCATCGCATTGTTTGACATACGCGTCCTGACTTTAATTTGAGAGTGAAGTAAAACGATTTCTCGTTGAAATTTCTACATATTTTGCAACACAAAACGGGATGCCTAAAAAACGGACATCGACGGCATTTTGGGGGTGCTCATAGGCTCAATTGTAGGTGTATAAGGGCTGAAAAAGTACAAATGAAATAATAAAAGCCATAGTTCTCTAGGGATTAACACTTCTTTTCACCAGGAAACAAAGCCTTCACCCTACATTGAGCCGTTCTCGTTTTAATAATTGGTCTTTGTGATAAACATAAAAGAAACAGCGTTTCATTTATCAGCATAATGGTACCGATATTTATAAGGAGAATAACAATGGTGTCAAAATTACCTCTGGCTCTCACCCTCTGTGGTATCGCGTTTTCGCTGAACGCCACAGAACAATCACAACCCGTCTGGCATGCGATTGCTTTCGGGCAATCGACAGACGTTAACTTTTCATCCAACGTGTTACCTGAAAAAGTTGGCGTCAATAATGTCACGATCGATGGCAAAAAGCTGACATCTGCCGATGCTGCCGATCTTTCAAACCCCATAACCATCGAGAGCCGTGGCGGAAAAATCGCGAACTCTCATGATGGCTTAACGTTTTTCTATACCGCTCTTCCAGCCAACAAGAATTTTGTATTACAGGCAACAGTGACTGTCGATCAGTTTGGTCCTGAAAATGGCGCTAAACCTGCAGCTCAGGAAGGTGCCGGAATGTTGGTCAGAGATGTATTAGGTAATCCGCGTCAGGAGCCATTGAAGGAAGGATACGAAGAATTCCCAGCCGCCTCCAATATGGTCATGAACGCCATCATGACGCAGGATAAAAAAGACAGCTCACGCATCAAAATGCAGGCGATTGCGCGCGATGGTATCAGCCATCCCTGGGGGAATACTGGATCAACGATTTCCCGCAAAAGCTTTCAAGAAGCCATAGATTTGAGCAAAACGCCGACGTTCCGCATGAAGCTTGAACGCACCAATGACGGTTTTGTTACGTCATGGGCGCCAGCCGGAAGCGATGCATGGGTTTCTGAAAATATTAAACGCGCCGATATCATCACGACCCAGGACAAAGACCAATACTATGTAGGCTTCTTTGCTTCACGTAATGCCAAAATTACCGTCTCAGATGCTTCATTAGAAACAAGTGTGGCGAAAACAGTGACATCCGCGCCTTTCGTACCAAAAGAGTGGCCAGTGGTGATGCAGATTGCTTCTCCGCCAAAAAGCGCCACCAGCCAATATATGCTGCAGGCACGGGCTAACTATGACGGTAACTTCACCGTACGTCAGGATGAAGTGGTGATTGGGCAGGAAAGAGTCGCGAAGGCGGGAGAAATGTTCTCTTTGCCAACCACGCTAAAAGAACAAAATACCTTCACCGTGACATTCACCCCCACCAACGGGAAAGACAAAACCCCAGTCATCCAGGACTTCGCTGTTGAGTACGTTAATAATGTGAACGGCAGTATGCTATATGTCACCCCGGATGGAGTATCCAGCAACAATGGCTCACAAGCAGCACCGTTAGATTTATCCAGCGCCATTTCGCTTGTCGCTCCCGGGGGGAAAATAATCATTAGCAGTGGTGAGTACTCGCTCACGACCATTCCCATGGCTGATAGCGGCTTAAAAGGCAGGCTAAAAACCCTCGAGGCTAATGGCAACGTTATCATTCGCGGTTTACTTCTTGAGGGAAATTACTGGCATGTGAACGGTATTAAAGTGACGGATAAGAGCCTGCGGGTACAGGGCAGCCATAACCTTATTGAAAACGTCACGGCCTTTAAAAATGACGATACCGGTATCCAGATTTCATCCCCAGCAGATGTAGGCCGGCCACTGTGGGCAAGCTACAACCACGTCATCAACTCTGAATCTTTCAGCAATGAAGATCCTGGCAAAATTAACGCCGATGGATTTGCGGTGAAAATGCGTGTCGGTGAAGGCAACCGTCTTGAAGGGTGCTACTCACACGACAATATTGATGACGGCTTCGACCTGTTTAACAAAATTGAAGACGGGGCAAACGGCGTTGTGGTGATCGAGAATTCAATTGCACGCAACAACACCAGCAATGGTTTCAAATTGGGTGGGGAAGGGCAGCCCGTTGCACATGAAATCCATAACAGCGTAGCGATTGGTAACCATCTCGATGGTTTCACCGATAACTTCAACCCTGGCGCGCTGGTGGTGGCGAATAACGTCGCCGTCGATAACCAGCGCTTTAATTACATCTTTCGCCCAAGTCCTTACGGCAGTGCGGACACCCAGGGCAAGTTCACCGATAACATTTCACTGCGAAGCCACGAAGGGAAATATGATGACGCGATTTCAGGGCGTGTAGATAACAGTAACTATTTCATACGTAATGGCAAAACTGAGAACAGCGAAGGGAAGCAACTGAGCACTAAAGATTATCAGTCTTTGGCCTTGCCAGTGCCTTTGCAACGTAATTCGGATAGCTCATTCCGAACCGGTGAGTTTCTGACAAAGCAGTAAGAATTTAGCGCAAAAAAAATGCCAGTCAGGGAAACCTGGCTGGCATTTGTCTTTCAAGCAGGTAGTTACATCGCTTTTCTGGTCAACTCGATAACGCGAAGTTTCGCGATCGCTTTAGCCAGTTCAGCAGAAGCCTGAGCGTAGTCCACATCACCGTGGGAGCTGTGCATACGCTCTTCCGCTTTACGTTTCGCTTCCAGAGCTCGAGCTTCGTCGAGGTCCTGGCCACGAATCGCGGTATCGGCCAGCACAGTTACTGTGCCAGGCTGCACTTCCAACACACCACCGGACAAGTAGATGTACTCTTCATGTCCATGCTGCTTCACGATGCGGATCATACCAGGCTTAATGGCGGTGAGTAGTGGGGCGTGACCAGGATAAATACCCAGTTCACCTTCACTACCCGTTACCTGGATCTTTTCGACCAGACCGGAAAACATTTGTTGTTCCGCGCTGACGACGTCCAGGTGGTAAGTCATTGCCATATCACCCTCCGATTAAGGCGTTAAAGTTTTTTAGCTTTCTCAACGGCTTCGTCGATAGTACCAACCATGTAGAACGCCTGCTCTGGCAGATGGTCATATTCGCCGTCCATGATGCCTTTAAAGCCACGGATAGTATCTTTCAGCGATACGAACTTGCCCGGAGAACCGGTAAAGACTTCTGCTACGAAGAATGGCTGAGACAGGAAGCGCTGGATCTTACGCGCACGTGCTACAACCAATTTATCTTCTTCAGAAAGTTCATCCATACCAAGAATGGCGATGATGTCTTTCAGTTCCTGGTAACGTTGCAGAATAGACTGCACGCCACGCGCGGTGTCGTAGTGTTCCTGACCAACAACCAGTGGATCTAACTGACGGCTGGTGGAATCCAGTGGATCTACCGCCGGGTAGATACCCAGAGATGCGATCTGACGGCTCAGTACCACGGTTGCATCCAAGTGAGCAAAGGTGGTTGCTGGTGATGGGTCAGTCAAGTCATCCGCAGGTACGTATACCGCTTGAACAGAAGTGATTGAGCCAGTTTTGGTGGAGGTAATACGCTCCTGCAAAACACCCATCTCTTCTGCCAGAGTTGGCTGGTAACCTACCGCAGATGGCATACGACCCAGCAGTGCAGATACTTCTGTACCGGCCAGGGTATAACGGTAAATGTTATCAACGAACAGCAGAACGTCACGACCTTCGTCACGGAACTTCTCAGCCATGGTCAGGCCGGTCAGTGCAACGCGCAGACGGTTGCCTGGTGGCTCGTTCATCTGGCCATAAACCAGTGATACTTTGTCCAGAACGTTGGATTCGGTCATTTCGTGGTAGAAGTCGTTACCCTCACGAGTACGCTCACCCACACCTGCAAACACAGAGTAACCGGAGTGCTCAATCGCAATGTTACGAATCAGCTCCATCATGTTTACAGTTTTACCAACACCCGCACCACCGAACAGACCTACTTTACCGCCCTTAGCGAATGGACAAATCAGGTCCATTACTTTGATGCCGGTTTCCAGCAAGTCTTGAGAGCTGGACAGCTCTTCGTAGCTTGGTGCTGGACGGTGAATAGCCCAACGCTCTTCTTCGCCGATATCGCCTTTCATGTCGATAGGGTCGCCCAGGACGTTCATGATACGGCCCAGGGTAGCTTTACCTACCGGCACTTCAATTGGGTGATCGAGGTTAGCAACTTCCAGACCGCGACGCAGGCCGTCAGAAGTACCCATGGCGATAGTACGAACTACGCCACCACCCAGCTGTTGCTGAACTTCCAGCACCAGACGCTCATTACCATTTGTAACCTCGAGGGCGTCGTACACTTTTGGTACGGCATCCTGAGGGAATTCGACGTCCACTACGGCGCCGATTACCTGGATAATCTTTCCAGTAGCCATCTTGAATCCTCTACGTAATTCGTAAACCTGGTTATACCGCGGACGCGCCACCGACGATTTCGGTGAGTTCCTGAGTAATGCTGGCCTGACGAGCTTTGTTGTATACCAACTGCAGCTCTTTAATCAGGTCGCCGCCGTTGTCGGTCGCGGCTTTCATCGCAACCATTCGCGCGGCCTGTTCGCTGGCCAGGTTTTCTACGACGCCCTGATAAACCTGAGATTCCACATAACGACGCAACAGGGTGTCCAGCAGCGCTTTAGGATCAGGTTCATACAGATAATCCCAGGATTTCTTTTTCAATTCGCCGTCTTCTGCTGGCGGTAACGGCAGCAGTTGGGTGATAGTAGGAACCTGAGACATTGTGTTAATAAATTTGTTGCTGACAACATACAGCTTGTCCAGACGGCCTTCATCGTAGGCCTGCAACATCACTTTCACCGGGCCAATCAACTCGGACAGGGAAGGGTTATCACCCATACCAGTCACCTGAGCAACAATATTGCCGCCTACAGAGTTGAAGAAAGAGACGCCTTTGGAGCCGATCATTGCGATTTCGCTTTGAACGCCTTTATCAGACCATCCTTTCATGTCAGCCAGCAGCTTTTTGAACATGTTAGTGTTCAAGCCACCACACAGACCACGGTCAGTGGACACCACCAGGTAGCCCACGCGTTTGACTTCGCGTTCATCCAGGTAAGGGTGTTTGTATTCAAGATTTCCCAGAGCAAGGTGACCAATCACTTTACGCATAGTTGTTGCGTAAGGACGGCTGGCTGCCATGCGTTCCTGCGATTTACGCATTTTGGACGCGGCGACCATTTCCATTGCTTTGGTGATCTTCTGCGTGTTCTGGACGCTTGCGATCTTACTACGTATCTCTTTTGCGCCGGCCATGAGCTTCTCCTCAATGCCTTGCGGCTTGCCCTAAGACAAGCCGCCAGACTTTACCAGGACTGAGTTGCTTTGAAGGAATCGAGGATGCCTTTCAGCTTGCCTTCGATTTCGTCGTTATAGCCACCAGATTGGTTGATTTCTTGCATCAGTGGAGCATGGTCACGGTCAACGTAAGCCAGCAGAGCGGCTTCGAAACTACCGATTTTAGCCAGTTCCACATCTTCGAGGTAACCACGTTCAGCAGCGAACAGAACCAGAGACTGCTGCGCAACAGACATCGGCGCATATTGTTTCTGTTTCAGAAGCTCGGTCACTTTTTGACCGTGGCTCAACTGCTTACGGGTCGCGTCGTCAAGGTCAGATGCAAACTGAGAGAACGCAGCCAGTTCACGATACTGTGCCAGAGCGGTACGAATACCACCGGACAGTTTTTTCATGATCTTGGTCTGAGCAGCACCACCAACACGAGATACGGAGATACCCGGGTTTACCGCAGGACGAATACCGGAGTTAAACAGGTTAGATTCCAGGAAGATCTGACCATCTGTAATAGAAATTACGTTGGTCGGAACGAACGCAGAAACGTCACCCGCTTGAGTTTCGATAATCGGCAGAGCAGTCAGGGAACCGGTTTTACCTTTCACTTCACCTTTGGTGAATGCTTCAACGTAGTCGGCGTTTACACGCGCAGCACGTTCCAGCAGACGGGAGTGGAGATAAAATACGTCGCCTGGGAATGCTTCACGACCTGGTGGACGACGAAGCAGCAGGGAGATCTGGCGGTATGCAACAGCCTGTTTAGACAGGTCATCGTATACGATCAGTGCATCTTCACCGCGGTCACGGAAGTATTCACCCATTGCGCAACCAGCATACGGAGCCAGATATTGCAATGCAGCGGATTCAGAAGCAGTAGCAACAACCACGATGGTGTTAGCCAGTGCGCCGTGTTCTTCCAGTTTACGAACCACGTTAGAAATAGTGGATGCTTTCTGGCCGATTGCAACGTAGATACATTTGATGCCGGAATCACGTTGGTTGATGATGGCATCGATCGCCAGCGCGGTTTTACCGGTCTGACGGTCACCGATGACCAGCTCACGCTGACCACGGCCGATTGGAATCATGGCATCAACCGACTTATAACCGGTCTGAACCGGCTGGTCTACGGATTGACGTTCGATTACGCCCGGAGCAATCGCTTCAACAGCAGCAAAGCCGTCGTGGTCCAAAGGACCTTTACCGTCGATTGGTGCACCCAGGGTGTTCACCACACGGCCCAGCAGGCCACGGCCAACTGGTACTTCAAGAATACGGCCAGTACACTTAACTTTCATGCCTTCGGCAAGGTCAGCGTACGGACCCATTACTACTGCACCTACAGAGTCGCGCTCGAGGTTCAGTGCAATGGCGTAACGGTTTCCCGGCAGGGAAATCATCTCACCCTGCATAACATCGGCCAGGCCGTGTACGCGGATGATACCGTCACTTACAGAAACGATTGTACCTTCGTTGTGAGCTTCGCTCACAACACTGAACTGAGCAATGCGCTGCTTGATCAGTTCGCTGATTTCGGTGGAATTCAGTTGCATGCTCCAGTCCCCTTAAGACTGCAAGACGTCTGTCAGGCGATCAAGACGGCCGCGTACGCTACCATCAATGACCATATCACCCGCACGGATGATGACACCTGCCATTACAGACTTATCAATTTTGCAATTCAGCTTAACTTTGCGTGACAGACGTTTTTCCATCGCGGCGCTGATTTTCGAAAGCTGGGCTTCGTTTAACGCGCTAGCAGAAGTCACTTCGACTTCAACTGTAGCCTCCTGGGCTGCACGCAGTTGAACGAATTGCTCAAGAACATCAGGGAGAACCTTCAAACGACCGTTTTCAGCCATTACCTTAATCAGGTTCTGGCCATTGGCGTCTAACTGGTCACCACAAATAGAGATAAACGACTGAGAGAGCGTTTCCGGAGCAAAAGCGCCGGAGAGTAGCTCTGCCATTTGTTCGTTTTTAGACACCTCGGCGGCGAAACTTAGCATAGACTGCCAGTTATCAACGCTCTGGTGTTCGACGGCAAAGTCAAAAGCTGCTTTGGCGTAGGGGCGAGCTACAGTTACAAATTCAGACATCAGCCCCTCCCTCCTTACAGTTCAGCGACCAGTTTATCAACGATGTCGCTGTTAGCAGCTTCATCCACGGAACGTTCGATTATCTTCTCGGCACCGGCAATCGCCAGCAGAGCCACTTGCTTACGCAGTTCTTCACGAGCGCGTTTACGCTCTGCGTCGATTTCTGCCTGAGCCTGTGCAACGATTTTGTCACGTTCCTGCTCTGCCTCGGTTTTAGCTTCTTCAAGGATCTGTGAGCGGCGTTTGTTCGCTTGCTCGATAATCACCTGAGCTTCCGCTTTGGCTTTTTTCAGCTGGTCGGTCGCGTTGGCCTGTGCAAGGTCAAGGTCCTTTTTGGCACGTTCTGCAGAAGAGAGACCGTCAGCAATTTCTTGTTGACGCTTCTCGATGGCTGCCATTAATGGCGGCCATACATACTTCATACAGAACAGAACAAACAGGACAAACGCGATGGCCTGGCCGAGGATTGTTGCGTTAAGATTCACAGCACAATGCCTCTTTGTTAGTTAACGTTCTGATATTGCTTGGTATATTAAGCAATGCTTACTACGCGACGGCGAACATCACGTACAGACCCAGACCAACAGCGATCATCGGGATAGCATCCACCAGACCCATAACGATAAAGAACTGAGTACGCAGCAAAGGAATCAGATCAGGTTGACGCGCTGCGCCTTCCAGGAATTTTCCCCCGAGGATGCCGATACCGATCGCAGCACCGATTGCCGCCAGACCCATCATCACAGCGGCAGCCATGTACAGCAGATCCATATTCAGGTTTTCCATGACAGTCTCCAGTTTGTTTCAGTTAAAACGCAGTAGTGGTAAGTAAAATCAATGCTCTTCAGATGCCATCGACAGATAGACAATCGTCAGAACCATGAAAATGAAGGCTTGCAGCGTAATGATCAGGATGTGGAAAATGGCCCAAGGCACACTCAGAATCCACTGTGACCACCACGGCAACAGACCAGCAATCAGAATGAAAATCAATTCACCGGCATACATGTTGCCGAACAGTCGCAGACCAAGTGAGATCGGCTTGGACAGCAGGCTTACACCTTCAAGGATTAAGTTGAACGGTATAAATGCCCAGTGATTGAACGGCTGCAGCGTCAGCTCTTTCGTGAAGCCGCCAATGCCTTTCATTTTGATGCTGTAGAAAAGAATCAGGATAAACACGCCAAGCGCCATGGACAGGGTGATGTTCACGTCCGCAGACGGCACCACACGCAGGGCTGGCAGGCCAAAGATGTGCTCGCCAATATATGGCAAGAAGTCAATTGGCAGCAGGTCCATCAGGTTCATCAGGAATACCCAGATAAACACGGTCAGGGCAAGTGGTGCAATAACCTTGCTTTTGCCATGGTACATGTCTTTGACACTGCCATTGACAAAGCCGATGACCAACTCAACTGCTGTCTGAAGTTTCCCTGGCACGCCACTGGTCGCATGTTTTGCAACCTTGCGGAAGATAACCAGGAACAAGAGACCCAGGACCACTGAGAAAAACATGGAGTCAATATTGAGCGTCCAGAAGGTGGCTGGGGGGTTTTGCGGATCCACCAGCGAGAAAGTACGCAGGTCCAGCTGAAGGTTATTCAGATGGTGGCCTATATACTCCTGCGGTGTAGAGATTTCTCCTGCAGACATGATGCCTCTTACCCTTTGTTGTTAATTACAGCTGGTGCGAGTATCTGCACAACCAGCACCGAAACCCACGTCACAATAAGCGGCAACAATACCGCCTTAAAACCAGCTAACGCCACCACCAGTATGGTAAAGCTCGCAATCACCTTTAACACTTCGCCGATAGCAAAGGTCCAGGCCAAACGACCTTTAGACGGTGTATGCACCTGGTGACGCCAGGCGAAATTCATAAATACTGCATTTGGCAACCAGGCTGCCAGGCCTCCGCCGAAAGCAGAAGCACCCCACGCGGGGTCTTTGAGGCAAAACAGCAATCCAATTGCTATCACTGCTAGAAGCTGAAGGAACAGAAGCTTACGAGCAATGTTTCTACTCAATAGCGACATAGACATGGCGTATCCTAACTCCTGCTCCCTTCGGGGTATGTCGCGTGTCGTATAAAACTTCCTTTACGACTCCGAGTCAAGCCTCAAAAAGCGAGCAAATTATACGGTGCGGCCCCGTGATTTCAAACAATAAGTAGCAAAAAGGTGAACAAAAGTTTAAATATTTTCCAGTGCCGTTATTTTTCAACTTTTACTGAATGCTGGTTATTTTCCTGAAAACTGCAAATAACCGAAATACCCGCCGAATAAAGCGTGCACCAGATCACAATTCAAACATCTCACAGGCTTTGTACATTTGTCTGCCTCTTAAAGTGCGAAACACAGATGTCTGATAAATAAGCTGATTACCGTCTACTCTATTTAAAACACATTGAAACACAGTAAAAACATTTCATTGACATTTTTATTAAAGTTTTAACATCAAGCTGAGTAAAAAATTCACACTTTAATTAGCACGGTTATATTTTCAATGTTGACCATTTTAAAACTCAATATTCCTTATCGAGTTAAAAACCAGATACATAAAAGTTACAACACCGTTAAATGTAACCAGGGATGTCAGCCATTTTCCTGCGTATTTTTAACTTTCACGAAACATTCATTTTTCGCTTTTTTTTGATAAATATTAATTTTTGTTTGCCTTAATCATCACCAAATGTCGTTCACCATCAAGCTCCGGGACCTGCAAACGAACCACTTCCTCGACGCTAAAGTTTTCAGGCAAGGTTGCAATTTCATCATCAGGGCGTAACCCCTTCAGGGCATAGAAGCGGCCATTCTCAGCAGGAAGATGCTTGCACCAGGTCACCATATCCGTCATAGACGCAAAAGCACGGCTGATTACGCCGTCAAATGGCGGTTCAGCAGGGAACTCTTCCACACGACTTTGCACTGGCGTGATGTTTTCAAGATGCAGCTCATGCTGAACCTGGCGCAGAAAGCGTACACGCTTACCCAGGCTATCCAGCAGCGTAAAATGCGAGTCAGGACGCACAATTGCCAGTGGTATCCCCGGCAGACCCGGTCCCGTTCCGACATCGATAAAACGCGAACCCTGCAAATACGGTTCCACAACAATGCTGTCGAGAATATGGCGTACCAGCATGTCATCTGGATGACGTACTGAGGTCAGGTTATAGGCTTTGTTCCACTTGTGGAGCAGTTCAACATAACCTATCAGTTGTTGTTTCTGGTTTTCTGGCAACGTAATGCCTGCGCTATCCAGCAGGCGATTCAGTTTGTTAAGCACGGCGGTGTATACCCATCAAAAAAAGGGCCAGGATATCCCGGCCCTGAAATATATTCATCAGGCGCTACGGCGTAGCAGGCCTTGTTTCTTTAACCAGACAAGCAAGATCGAAATCGCTGCCGGAGTGACGCCTGAAATGCGTGATGCCTGTCCAATTGAGACTGGTTTATGATCGTTCAGCTTCGCGATCACTTCGTTGGAAAGACCACTCACCTGGCGATAATCAAGCGTTGCAGGCAACAACGTATTTTCGTTACGTTGTTGTTTTTCAATCTCTTCTTGTTGGCGAGCGATATAGCCTTCGTATTTGACCTGAATTTCTACCTGCTCAGCAGATTGCGGATCTTCAAGGCCTGGAGCGAAAACAGATAATTGCATCATCTCAGCATAGGTCATTTCTGGCCTACGCAGCAGATCTTCGCCATTTGCTTCACGAGACAGTGGTGCGCTCAGTTTGGCGTTCACTTCTTCAACACTTTCAGAATGCGGGTGCAGCCAGATGTCTTTCAGACGTTGACGCTCAAGCTCAATGCTTTCCAGTTTTTCGTTGAAGCGTGCCCAGCGTTCGTCATCCACCAGTCCCATTTCGCGGCCAACAGCGGTTAAACGCAGATCGGCATTATCTTCACGCAGCATCAAACGATATTCGGCGCGCGAGGTAAACATGCGGTACGGTTCTTTGGTACCGAGGGTGCAAAGATCGTCGACCAATACGCCCAGATAAGCTTGAGATCGAGCCGGCGCCCAACCCTCTTTCTCGGCTGAGAAGCGTGCAGCATTGAGGCCTGCTAACAAACCTTGCGCAGCCGCTTCTTCGTAACCGGTAGTCCCATTAATTTGACCCGCAAAGAACAGACCCTGGATATATTTGCTTTCCAGTGTCGGCTTGAGATCACGAGGATCGAAGAAGTCGTATTCTATGGCGTAGCCTGGACGCACGATCTTCGCGTTTTCCATGCCTTCCATCGAACGGACGATCTGCATTTGTACATCAAACGGCAGGCTGGTGGAGATGCCGTTTGGATAAATTTCGTTGCTGGTCAGCCCTTCAGGCTCAAGGAAGATCTGGTGCTGATTACGGTCAGCAAAACGCATCACTTTGTCTTCGATGGATGGGCAGTAACGAGGTCCAATCCCTTCGATAACGCCTGCATACATCGGGCTGCGATCGAGGTTATTACGAATAACGTCATGCGTTTTTTCGTTGGTGTGCGTGATGTAGCACGGTACTTGCGCAGGGTGCTGATTAACGTTCCCCATGAACGAGAATACCGGCATTGGGGTATCGCCATGCTGCTGGGCAAGTACACTGAAATCTATGGTACGAGCGTCAATGCGCGGTGGTGTGCCTGTTTTCAGGCGGCTGACACGAAGTGGCAGTTCACGCAGACGACGTGAAAGCGAAATGGATGGCGGATCGCCTGCACGGCCGCCGCTGTAGTTATCCAGTCCGATATGAATTTTGCCATCCAGGAACGTTCCGACGGTCAGAACCACGGATTTAGCGCGGAACTTAAGACCCATTTGCGTTACAGCACCAACGACGCGATCGTTCTCTACAATCAGATCTTCAACCGCCTGTTGGAAGATCATCAGGTTCGGCTGGTTTTCCAGTGCTGTGCGAACGGCCTGCCGATACAGCACACGGTCAGCTTGAGCACGAGTTGCCCGTACTGCTGGCCCCTTACTGGCGTTTAATATCCTAAACTGAATGCCTGCATGATCGATAGCCTTCGCCATCAAACCGCCCAGAGCGTCCACTTCTTTAACCAGATGTCCCTTGCCAATACCGCCGATTGCAGGGTTACAAGACATTTGTCCCAGCGTGTCGATATTGTGTGTCAGAAGAAGGGTTTGTTGACCCATCCGTGCAGCGGCCATTGCAGCCTCGGTGCCTGCATGACCCCCGCCAATGATTATGACGTCAAAAGGATCTGGATAAAACATGGTACTGCCTCACGGTTTTGCAAATGGGGAATGACTGTTTCCCGGGGTTGGCGATTCTAACTTAACTTTAGCCTTTCGAGAAAGTCCTGGGATCTTGTGTAATTAAAAGAAGATCTTTTTTATTTAAAGATCTCTTTATTATGATCTCTTATTAGGATCGGTATGTTCTGTGGATAACCGTTTTTATGGTAAAGAGATCAATTGATTAAGAAGGATCGTTTGCTGTGTACTTCCAGTGATCCCACAACGTATAAGCTGGGATCAAAAGAGGTACTTATGCACAACTCAAAAAGTGAACAGGAGTTGTTATTGGGATAACTACTGCTTAACCCAAGGTTTTAAGCATACTTATACACAGATAAAAGTGAGATCTTTACAAATCCTGGAGTAAATTCTTCCATGATCCGACCCAAATCTCGGCTGGATCTTCAGGAATGTCGTGATCAAGGATGTTCACTTTCAATAAAGAGCCCACTCTTTTAGCGCCACATTCCGTCAGTAGGGTGTCTAATTTTTCAATCGCACCGCAAAAAGTGTCGTATTCACGACTACCAATCCCGACAGCACCATAATGAAGCGCACTCAGATCCGGGCGTTCTTCATTTATTGCATCAAAGAGCGGCTGAAGATTATCTGGAAGATCTCCGGCACCATGTGTCGAGGAGACAATCAGCCAAATTCCGCTGACAGTAAGATCTTCAAACAGTGGCCCATGCAGTGTCTGGGTCGTAAAACCCGCTTCATCAAGCTTCTCAGCCAGATGTTCAGCCACATATTCGGCACTGCCAAGGGTACTGCCGCTAATCAGCGTAACTTCTGTCATTGCGATCCCACCTTTTCGAAACGATGGGCATTGTACGCTGTGTAACGCCTGCGATCTACCTGTGGATAATATGGGTATTAAAAATAGCTATCAGGGCTTGATGGTACGCATGATCGGGTTCTGAAGGGAGATCAGCGTTTCGGTGGACTGAATTTCATCAATTGTTTGGATCTTGTTGATAAGTACCTGTTGAAGGGCATCTATCGATCGACACATCACCTTAATAAAGATGCTGTAGTGGCCAGTGGTGTAATACGCCTCGGTGACTTCTTCCAGGCTTTCGAGTTTGGCCAGTGCTGAAGGGTAATCTTTCGCGCTTTTTAAAATGATGCCGATAAAGCAGCAAACGTCGTAGCCCAATTGTTTAGGGCTGATGTCAATTCGCGCACCGGTAATGATCCCTGCCTGCTTCATTTTCTCTACGCGCACATGAATAGTGCCAGGGCTAACACCGAATTGTTTTGCCAGTTCGGCATAAGCAGTACGGGCATTTGCCATTAAAGCGTCAAGAATGCCGCGATCGAGATTGTCGATCTGATAATTATCCATCACTTTTTCCTATGATTAGTAACGATAGTTCATCTTTTATAGCCTTAAATTAGTCGATTAAAAACAGGTAAGGCTTTTTTATTGTTGATTATTGAATGTTATGCCCTGTTTGTTGCTTAATCATCGTCAGTAAAACAACACAATAAAGAGAAAGCCATGAAAACTGCCTACATCGCTAAACAACGCCAGATTAGTTTTGTGAAATCCCATTTTTCCCGTCAACTGGAAGAAAAGCTGGGTCTGATGGAAGTCCAGGCTCCAATTCTTAGCCGCGTGGGTGATGGGACTCAGGACAATCTGTCTGGTTGTGAAAAAGCGGTGCAAGTTAAAGTGAAAACTTTGCCTGACGCGCAGTTTGAAGTGGTGCATTCGCTGGCCAAATGGAAAAGAAAAACACTCGGTCAGCACGACTTCAGCGCGGGCGAAGGGCTTTACACGCACATGAAAGCCCTTCGTCCCGATGAAGACCGTTTGACCCCAATTCACTCTGTGTATGTCGATCAGTGGGATTGGGAGCTCGTAATGGGAGAAGGAGAACGTCATCTCGGTACACTAAAGCAAACTGTAGAAAGCATCTGGGCCGCTATGAAAGCCACGGAAGCCGCAGTGAGCGAACAGTACGGTTTGACCCCTTCCCTGCCTGAGCAAATCCACTTTGTTCATAGTGAAGAATTACAGCAGCGTTTCCCGGATCTGGATGCGAAAGGCCGTGAACGTGCCATTGCTAAAGAACTGGGTGCCGTTTTCCTGATTGGGATTGGCGGTAAGCTGGCTGACGGTAAACATCATGATGTTCGTGCGCCGGATTACGATGACTGGTCAACGGCAAGTCAGGGTGATTTCAAAGGTTTGAACGGCGACATTATGGTGTGGAACCCTATTCTGGAAGATGCCTTTGAGCTTTCTTCAATGGGGATCCGTGTTGATGCACAGACACTAAAACGCCAGTTGGCTGTGACCGGAGACGAAGATCGTCTGCAGCTTGAATGGCATCAGTCATTGCTACAAGGCGAAATGCCGCAAACCATTGGTGGCGGTATCGGTCAGTCTCGTTTGGTAATGCTGATGTTGCAACAGCCGCACATTGGCCAGGTTCAGTGCGGCGTGTGGCCTGCTGAGCTTCACGCTAAAGTTGATTCATTGCTGTAAATGATTAACGCCGCCAGCGACGCAGCAGGCGGCTTCGCATCCCGGTATCAAAGCGCCAGATATGATCGAAAATGCGCATGATGCCGGGTTTGCCATGTGTCGACATCGCCACTGCGTGGAAACGATGTTGATGAATACGTTGTAGATCCTTCACCTTCGTCACGACTTCGTCAGGCAAACGCT
Source organism: Buttiauxella sp. WJP83 (assembly GCF_027594725.1). Classification (NCBI taxonomy): domain Bacteria; kingdom Pseudomonadati; phylum Pseudomonadota; class Gammaproteobacteria; order Enterobacterales; family Enterobacteriaceae; genus Buttiauxella; species Buttiauxella sp. WJP83. The sequence goes on along the minus strand of NZ_CP110080.1, from coordinate 4,664,536 downwards.
GGGCGATAAAGTCGGAAATGACCACTGCATCAGCGTCAAACCATTCACTACCCTGCATTTTCTCAGCTATCGCCCTGAAGCAACTGGCGAGATCCGTGCCACCACGAAAACGCTGGCTCAGAAAGCGGATCGCTTGCTCAATACCGTCCGTACCACATACTTCGTAGCGCACCACTTCGCTGGAAAACAGCATGATGAAACAGCGACGGTTATCTGCCAGCGCCACGCGCATCAGTGCCAGACAAAAAGCTTTGGCGCATTGTTCATTAAAGCCGCCCATTGACCCAGACGTATCGACGCAAACAATAAATGGCCCGCGTGGTTGTTCATCAAAATCCTGGTGAACCACGGGACGCTCGACGACTTTTTCGCGCCATGAATCGCCATGTAATCGGTAAGTCAGCAGTTGTTTTTCCACCAACCGACGGTAGAACTCGTATTCCAGTTCGGTGATGCCAAGGGTGGCTAATTCCGGTGGCAGCAAACGCAAGATATCATCGCTACGCTGCAGGCCATCAACCTGTTCAGGTACCGTGGCGGGCTCACGTACCAGCATGCGCCAGGTTTCAGTCGGCGCATCTTTCTTCGGGACTGATTTAGCCTCTTTGGAACGACCGAGTTGCTCTGCAAGCTTCAGTAATTCTGGTTGGCTGGCAAGAAACTCACCGTACTGGACGATGAGCTGATAATCACCGCGCTTAAGCGAACCGGCGCTCATATCCCAAAGCCTTCCAGCTGCGTTATCGTTATCGACCAGCACTGGTTCAAGCTGGCCGCTTAATGCCAGACGCTGTTGCACTTCAGCGAGCAGCTGATCGCGCTCTTCTTCGAGCAATTGCTGGTTAAGCGAAGTGGTCTGAACCACCAGACTCAAACGCCAGCGTTGTAAGAAAAGCGTTTGTTGCGCGGGTGTGAGGCGGGGCATTTCCGCCACCAGCGTTTGCGCCTGCCCGTAAAAGGGGGAATCGACACTTTTCAGCAGAAGTAAAATTTCGGGAAGTTTTGCGGATAACTGGCTGGTGGTGAGTAACTGGCTTTCCTGAAAGCACAATACTTCGCGAGCCAATTCTTGCGGCACGTTTGTGTCATGTAAGCGCGCCTTCAGTAACTCTCTCCAGCGCGGGATGTCTTTGGCAACCGCGTTTTTCAGGCGCGGGAATTTCTCAAAAAAGACGGCAAACTGCGGTGCCGCCAGCAGCGTGATAATAATCCCTTCGATTAATTCACCCTCGCCAATCGCGAGGATGAGATCGAGAGTCTCAACGCTGAGCATCAGTGCCGCGCCTGTTTAATTTGTTCTGCAATATCCTGCAGACTGGCTTCAATCTTTCCTAGCCAATCGTTATGTATAAACAAACACTTTTGCTGATCGTTAAAACGTTCATGTTGCTGGTGGAGGATGGCTTCCAGATCGTCGAATTGCTGTTTGATCTCCTCTGGCATCCCTTGTTGCTGTTTACCTGGCATCACCAGACGTGTGCCTTGCAGGCTGACATCACGCAGAACCAAATGTTGACTGGAGTCGACTTCCATATTCAGTACCTGTGCAAAACCGATACCGTTAAGCTTTCCGCGCAGCTCTCCTCCTTTTACGAGCCATTGCTCACAGGCTTCTCGGGAAATAGAGACGTGGATGACCTCGATATCGTGCAGCTTCAACGGCTGCTGAAGCAGTAATGTCAGCGTTTCACCGGTGAGCTCGTCAGGCAACCGGTATTGTGGGCGACGGGTAAACATCCCACCCTGTTTGGTCACGGTGATGGCTTCACGGTCGCTATGCTGTTGTTGCAACTGAATGCGGCGCTGCACGATGGCACCCAATTTTGCGAGCATGGCATGCTGTTGCCACGCGTGTCCGGTCATCAATATTTCAATCTGCTGCTGCATCAGATTCATCGCTGCGGTGTCATGCCACAGGCAATCTTTAAGCAGGATCAAATCAATCGGAGCGACGGCGTTCCGGCCACAAAAGAAGGCACTGGCTTGCAGCAGGCGAATGGCTTTCTTCCAGCGTCGGTCCGAAACATAAGGCGCACCCGCGGCGTTATCGAGTTGCTGACGCAAGGTGAATATCAGCTCAAAGACGTTATCTGGCAGCAAAACGGTGCCAATTTCCTGCTGCCATTTGAAATACTCGTCATCTGTAATTTGCAGATTTTCGGGTACAGGATTGCCATTTTCATCATGCTGGCTGATGAGCATCGAGCGGAAATTCCCTTTGTCCTGCACTTTGTCGAGCCACAGACGAATCAGCATACGGTCATACAGTGCTTCCAGGCTGCTGTCTGCTTCAGGTAATTCGTTGGAGGCGGCCACCAGCAAACGCATGGGGATTTTTTCTTCACTCGCGCCATTACGAAAACGCCGCTCATTTATGGCGGTTAGCAAAGTATTCAGAATGGCTGGGCCTGCTTTCCAGATTTCATCAAGAAAGACGATTTCAGCTTCTGGAAGATAACCTGCCGTCAGACGCTCATAGCGTCCTTCATCTTTTAAAGCCTGAATGGATAATGGCCCAAACACTTCTTCAGGCGTGGAGAAGCGTGTCATCAGGTATTCGAAGGCGCGAGCATGTTGGAAAGCAAACTTCAAACGGCGCGCAATCAAACTTTTGGCGATCCCCGGAGGGCCAAGCAAGAAAACACTTTCGCCACTCAGTGCTGCCAACAGGCATAGACGCACCGCGTGGCTTCGTTCGAACAGTCCTTTTTCCAAAGCCTGGCTAAGTCGTGAAATTCTTTCAGCCAATAAATGTGATTGAGCCATAATTAGCGTTACATCCTTACGCGGTTATCACTAAGCGAAAAAACGAGTATATCGATCATCTGCATAATCGTTAATGAATTGATGAACGGCTCTTTTTTCCCTGACATAAGCTAAGCCTGTTGTATTTAGGGGTACGATTTCCTTGATTATCGTGCATACTGTGCGCCTTTTTGTGGGCCAAGGGATTAAGCACACGCTTTCGGGATTCCAACAAAAGATTAGTCTATGAGCGCTGATAATAAACAATCATTGCCTGCAATAACGCTGGCTGCAATTGGGGTAGTGTACGGCGATATCGGTACTAGCCCGCTTTATACCCTTCGTGAATGTCTGTCTGGCCAATTTGGATTTGGTGTTGAACGTGACGCCGTATTTGGCTTTTTGTCTTTGATTTTCTGGCTGTTGATTTTAGTTGTATCGGTTAAATATCTGACCTTTGTCATGCGTGCTGATAACGCCGGTGAAGGCGGTATTTTGACGTTAATGTCATTGGCCGGGCGTAATACGTCGGCAAGAATGACATCGGTGCTGGTGATCATGGGATTGATCGGCGGCAGCTTCTTCTATGGCGAGGTGGTCATCACGCCTGCAATATCGGTGATGTCAGCCATCGAAGGGCTTGAGATAGCCGCACCTTCTCTCGACCCCTATATCGTGCCGCTGTCGATAGCGGTATTGACGTTGCTGTTTATGATTCAGAAACACGGTACCGCGCTGGTTGGCAAACTGTTTGCTCCGGTCATGTTGCTGTGGTTCCTGGTGCTGGCCGTATTAGGCGCACGCAGTATTATCGCAAACCCGGAAGTGCTTCATGCACTGAACCCGGCGTGGGCAGTACACTTCTTCCTCGAATATAAAACCGTTTCGTTCTTTGCGCTTGGCGCCGTTGTTCTTTCTATTACGGGTGTTGAAGCGTTGTATGCCGATATGGGGCACTTCGGTAAGTTCCCGATTCGTATCGCCTGGTTCACGGTGGTTCTGCCGTCACTGGTTCTGAACTATTTCGGCCAGGGCGCGTTATTGCTGAAAACACCTGAAGCTATCAAGAACCCATTCTTCTTGCTGGCGCCAGACTGGGCGTTAATCCCGCTGATGATTCTGGCAACGCTTGCGACAGTTATCGCTTCTCAGGCCGTTATCTCCGGCGTGTTCTCACTGACTCGCCAGGCCGTGCGTCTGGGATATTTGTCACCAATGCGCATCATCCACACCTCGGAAATGGAGTCCGGGCAGATATACGTTCCAGCCATTAACTGGATACTTTATATCTCGGTGGTGATTGTCATTGTTAGCTTCGAACATTCCAGCAATCTGGCGGCAGCGTACGGGATTGCAGTGACTGGCACCATGGTTCTGACCTCCATTCTCTCGTGCACTGTGGCGCGTAAAAACTGGCACTGGAATAAAATTGCCGTGTTGCTGATGGGGATGGGTTTCCTGATAATCGATATTCCGCTGTTCTCCGCAAACGCGGTGAAAATCTTCTCCGGCGGTTGGTTGCCGCTCACACTGGCGCTGGTGATGTTTGTCATCATGACGACCTGGAAAAGCGAGCGTTTCCGTCTGTTGCGTCGTATGCATGAACATGGAAATTCGCTGGAAGCGATGATTGCCTCGCTGGAGAAATCGCCGCCGGTTCGTGTACCGGGTACTGCGGTTTATATGTCCCGCGCACTGAACGTGATTCCTTTTGCGATGCTACACAACCTCAAGCACAACAAAGTGCTGCATGAGCGGGTTGTCTTGCTGACGCTGCGAACCGAAGATGCGCCGTACGTTCATAATGTGAAGCGTGTTTCTATTGAGCAGTTGTCGCCAACCTTCTGGCGAGTGGTCGCAAGCTACGGTTGGCGTGAAACGCCAAATGTGGAAGAGATATTCCACCGCTGCGGTCTGGAAGGGCTGAGCTGCCGAATGATGGAGACATCGTTCTTCATGTCGCATGAGTCGCTGATTATCGGCAAACGTCCGTGGTACCTGCGTTTGCGCGGCAAGTTGTTCCTCGCACTGCAACGCAACGCCCTGCGAGCGCCTGATCAATTCGAAATCCCGCCAAACCGGGTTATCGAGCTAGGGACTCAGGTCGAGATTTAACGCTAACGCCTCTTCAATCGAAGGGGCTTTTTTTTATCCTGCTCAATGTACGCGCTCTCATTTCCCTGTTTTTAAACGAAGCAGCGAAACGTTTCGATGGCGATCACATTTTCATAACTTCATGGTTGTTTAATCACCTCTTCATTTCCTACACTTCTTATCAGCGAAACGTTTCGCTAGTGGAGTAAGAAAATGAAGAAAGGCACTGTTCTCAACGCTGATATCTCGTCCGTTATTTCCCGTCTTGGCCACACCGACACGCTGGTGATTGCCGATGCAGGATTGCCCATTCCGCGCAACACACCGCGTATTGATTTGGCTCTGACTCACGGCGTACCGGGTTTTATGCAGGTCGTTGAAGTCGTAACGCAAGAGATGCAGGTTGAAGCAGCGATCCTTGCTCAGGAAATCCAACAACATAATCCAGAGCTCCACGAAACGTTGCTCAAACAGATCGAGCAACTGCAACAACACCAGGGAAACACCATTTCTATTCGTTACATCAGTCACGAGCAGTTCAAGCAACATACCGCTGATGCTCATGCGGTTATTCGCAGCGGGGAGTGTTCCCCGTATGCGAATATTATTCTCTGTGCTGGCGTAACGTTCTGAGGCCGGCATGGAACCCTTACTGCAATTAAAAGGGATCGATAAATCGTTCCCTGGCGTTAAAGCCCTTTCTGGCGCGGCGTTGAATGTCTACTCAGGCCGCGTAATGGCGCTTGTGGGAGAGAACGGCGCTGGCAAATCCACCATGATGAAAGTCCTGACCGGCATCTATCAACGCGATGCCGGTTCGTTGTTATGGCTGGGGAAAGAAACGACGTTCAATGGTCCAAAATCCTCACAGGAAGCGGGCATCGGCATTATTCACCAGGAACTCAATCTGATTCCGCAGCTCAGCATTGCGGAAAACATTTTCTTGGGTCGCGAATTTGTCAGCCGTTTCGGCAAGATCGACTGGAAGAAAATGTACGCCGAGGCGGACAAACTGCTGGCGAAGCTTAATCTGCGCTTCAACAGCCAGCGCCTGGTCGGTGAATTGTCGATTGGCGATCAGCAAATGGTTGAAATCGCCAAGGTGCTGAGCTTTGAATCAAAAGTCATCGTGATGGATGAACCGACCGATGCGCTGACTGATACCGAAACCGACTCCCTGTTCCGCGTCATTCGCGAGCTAAAAGCACAGGGGCGCGGCATTGTTTATATCTCCCACCGTATGAAAGAGATTTTCGAGATTTGCGATGATGTCACCGTCTTTCGCGATGGTCAGTTTATTGCCGAACGTGAAGTGGCGACGCTGACCGAAGATACGCTGATTGAGATGATGGTCGGGCGCAAACTGGAAGATCAATATCCCCGTCTGGATAAACAGCCTGGCGAAATCCTTCTGCGCGTCGATAACCTTTCAGGCCCTGGCGTTCATGACGTGAGTTTCACGCTACGTAAAGGTGAAATTCTTGGCGTTGCCGGGTTGATGGGCGCGGGTCGCACCGAATTAATGAAAGTGCTCTACGGTGCTCTGCCGCGTACTGGTGGCTATGTGGCGCTTGATGGTCGCGAAGTGGTGACGCGTTCGCCGCAAGATGGTCTGGCAAACGGCATTGTTTATATCTCTGAAGACCGTAAGCGTGACGGGTTGGTTCTCGGCATGTCGGTTAAAGAAAATATGTCGCTGACCGCGCTACGCTATTTCAGTCACAACGCTGGCAGCCTGAGACATAAAGATGAGCAGCAGGCGGTGCAAGATTTTATTCGTCTGTTCAATGTCAAAACGCCATCGATGGAACAACCCATCGGCCTGCTTTCTGGCGGCAATCAGCAAAAAGTCGCGATTGCCCGTGGTCTGATGACTCGCCCTAAAGTGCTGATTCTTGATGAGCCAACGCGCGGCGTAGATGTCGGTGCGAAAAAAGAAATTTATCAGTTAATCAACCAGTTCAAAGCCGATGGGCTAAGCATCATTCTTGTGTCGTCTGAAATGCCAGAAGTTCTGGGGATGAGTGACCGAATTATGGTGATGCATGAGGGGCATCTCGGCGGGGAGTTTACTCGTGAAGAAGCCACTCAAGAGATATTAATGGCGGCGGCCGTCGGCAAGCTAAATCGTGTGAATCAGGAGTCTGTAAAATGAGTACCCAGTCTATTCCTACCCGTCGCTGGTTCACAAAAGCGTGGCTGCTTGACCAAAAATCGCTGATCGCTCTGTTAGTGCTGATTGCGATTGTCTCAAGCCTTAGCCCGAACTTTTTCACCGTTAATAACCTGTTCAACATCCTGCAGCAAACCTCCGTGAACGCCATTATGGCGGTAGGGATGACCTTGGTCATTTTGACTTCCGGGATTGACCTGTCCGTCGGTTCATTATTGGCGCTCACCGGAGCGGTTGCAGCTTCGATTGTGGGTTTAGAAGTCAATGCACTTGTGGCGGTTGCTGGCGCGCTGGCGCTAGGTGCTGCAATCGGGGCCGTGACAGGGGTGATTGTTGCAAAAGGGCGAGTGCAGGCTTTTATCGCCACACTGGTCATGATGCTTTTATTGCGCGGTGTCACCATGGTTTACACCAATGGTAGCCCGGTAAATACCGGTTTTTCTGATAACGCCGATCTGTTTGGCTGGTTTGGTATTGGCCGCCCGTTGGGGATCCCAACACCTGTGTGGATTATGGGCTTGGTATTCCTGGCTGCGTGGTACATGCTGCATCACACGCGCCTGGGCCGTTATATCTACGCGCTGGGCGGTAACGAAGCGGCAACGCGTTTGTCAGGCATCAGCGTAAACAAAGTCAAAATTATCGTTTATTCACTGTGTGGTCTGCTGGCTTCTCTGGCAGGGATCATCGAAGTGGCGCGTCTTTCCTCTGCGCAACCAACGGCGGGTACGGGCTATGAGCTGGACGCTATCGCAGCGGTAGTTCTGGGCGGTACGAGCCTTGCGGGCGGTAAAGGGCGCATTGTCGGGACGCTGATCGGTGCACTGATCCTCGGCTTCCTGAACAATGGACTGAATTTATTAGGTGTTTCTTCTTATTACCAGATGATCGTCAAAGCAGTGGTTATTTTACTGGCGGTGCTGGTGGACAACAAAAAGCAGTAACAATCATAACCCTATAGGACATCTGACTATGAATATGAAAAAGCTGGCTACCCTGGTTTCCGCTGTTGCGCTGAGCGCCACCGTGAGCGCAAACGCGATGGCTAAAGACACCATCGCGCTGGTTGTATCGACTCTGAATAACCCGTTCTTCGTTTCACTGAAAGACGGCGCGCAAAAAGAAGCGGACAAACTGGGATACAACCTGATCGTACTGGATTCGCAAAACAACCCTGCGAAAGAGCTGGCCAACGTGCAGGACCTGACCGTTCGCGGCACCAAATTGATGCTTATCAACCCAACCGATTCCGATGCAGTTGGCAACGCCGTGAAAATGGCTAACCAGGCAAAAATCCCGGTGATTACCCTCGACCGTATGGCAAATCAGGGCACCGTGGTTAGCCACATCGCTTCTGATAACGTTGCTGGCGGAAAAATGGCGGGCGACTTCATTGCTAAGAAACTGGGTGAAGGTGCGAAAGTTATCGAACTGCAAGGTATCGCGGGTGCATCTGCTGCGCGTGAACGTGGCGAAGGCTTCAAACAAGCGACTGCTGCGCATAAATTTACTGTTCTGGCGAGCCAGCCTGCTGACTTCGACCGTACTAAAGGCCTGAATGTTATGCAGAACCTGCTGACCGCACATCCTGATGTGCAGGCGGTATTTGCTCAGAACGACGAAATGGCACTGGGCGCACTGCGTGCGCTGCAAACTGCCGGTAAATCCGATGTTCTGGTTGTTGGCTTCGATGGCACCGCTGATGGCGTGAAAGCAGTAGAAGGCGGCAAACTGGGAGCAACTGTTGCACAGATGGCTGACCAGATTGGCGTTATCGGTGTAGAAACTGCCGATAAAGTATTGAAAGGCGAGAAAGTCGACTCCAAGATCCCGGTTGACCTGAAGCTGGTGACTAAATAAGACGACATTAAGAAAAGCAGGGCATCGCGCCACTCACTCATTCGGGTGGCGCACTTAACTGGACTGATATAAATGAAAACTAAAGGCAATCTCGTCGTCCTGGGCAGCATTAATGCTGACCATATCCTTAACCTCGAACATTTTCCTACGCCGGGTGAAACCGTTACTGGGCAAGAGTATCAGGTGGCGTTCGGTGGAAAGGGGGCGAATCAGGCTGTTGCAGCTGGGCGCAGCGGCGCAGATATTGCTTTTATTGCCTGTGTTGGCGATGACGACACTGGCAGTCGCGTTTGCAAACAGCTGGAAAGCGACAAAATCGATACTTCCCCGATTAGCACTATAAAAGGTGCTTCAACCGGTGTGGCGCTTATTTTCGTGAATGGCGCAGGGGAAAACGTTATTGGTATCCACTCTGGAGCGAACGGGGCATTAACCCCTACGCTTGTGGCGGAACAGAATCAGAAAATCGCTGAAGCTTCAGTGCTTTTAATGCAGCTTGAATCGCCGCTGGAAAGCGTGTTGGCTGCGGCTAAAATTGCCCATCAAAATCAAACCAAAGTCGTGCTCAATCCTGCACCTGCCTGCGAGCTATCAGATGAGCTGCTTGGGCTGGTGGATATGATCACGCCAAACGAAACCGAGGCTGAAAAGCTTACCGGTGTTCGTGTCGAAAATGACGATGACGCGGCGGTTGCGGCCAGGGCTCTTCACGCGAAAGGCATCGAAACCGTCATTATTACGTTGGGCAGTCGTGGCGTTTGGTTGAGTGAAAATGGCAAAGGGCAGCGTGTGCCCGGCTTTAAGGTTAAAGCAGTGGATACCATTGCTGCTGGCGACACCTTTAATGGTGCGTTGGTCACCGCATTGCTGGAAGACAAGCCGATGGCTGATGCGATTCGTTTTGCTCATGCGGCCGCCGCTATTGCGGTTACGCGCAAAGGTGCACAACCTTCCGTGCCGTGGCGTCATGAAATCGACGACTTTTTGCAGCAGCAAGGATAATCATGCCCACCATGAAAGACGTTGCGAAGCTGGCTGGAGTTTCGACTTCAACGGTTTCGCACGTTATCAATAATGATCGTTTCGTGAGTGATGCCATTCGCGCGAAGGTCGATGTTGCAATTAAAACGCTCAACTATGCACCCTCTGCACTGGCGCGTAGTCTCAAGCTCAACCAAACGCACACTATTGGGATGTTAATCACCGCCAGCAGTAACCCGTTTTATTCCGAGTTGGTGCGTGGCGTTGAACGGAGTTGCTTTGAGCGCGGCTACAGCCTGGTATTGTGTAATACCGAGGGTGATGAGCAGCGCATGAATCGCAATCTGGAAACACTGCTGCAAAAGCGTGTCGACGGTTTGTTGCTGCTGTGCACTGAAACACACCTTCCTTCGGCAGATATCATGAGCCGCTATCCTTCTATTCCCACCGTGATGATGGACTGGTCGCCGTTTGAAGGTGAAAGTGATGTTATTCAGGACAACTCTTTATTAGGTGGCGAACGGGCAACGCAACATCTTATTGATAATGGCTATACTCGCATCGCCTGCATTACGGGGCCGCAGGATAAAACCCCTGCACGGTTACGGCTCGAAGGTTACCGAAATGCAATGAATCGCGCAGAACTTACGATCCATGAAGGCTACGAAATCATCGGTGATTTTGAGTTCGAAGGTGGTTTCACGGCCATGAATTCACTTCTTGCGCTGGAACACCCACCGCATGCGGTATTCACGGGCAACGATGCGATGGCTGTTGGCGCTTATCAGGCGTTGTATCAAGCCGGTCTGAAGGTTCCGCAGGATATGGCGGTTGTCGGCTATGACGATATTGAACTTGCGCGTTATATGACACCACCGCTCACGACGATTCATCAACCCAAAGATGAGTTGGGTGAGTTGGCCGTTGATGTACTGATACATCGCATGGCTCAACCCACTCTGGAACAACAGCGCCTGTTCCTGACTCCTGAACTGGTAGAGCGCGGTTCAGTCTAGCGTTTAATCATGTGGCGCCCGTCTTTCGGGCGTAACAGCAGGAACACCAGAGCTGAAACTAACGTCACTGCGCCCATAGTCAGGAAGGTGTAGTGGAACTGCTCGACAGTGTTAATACTTTCTATACCTTCATACAGTCTGAGCACCGCTGCACTCACCGCTACCCCAAGACTAATTGCCAATTGCTGCGTGACGGCCAGAACGCTATTGCCGCTGCTGGCGTTTTCATCAGTGAGATCCGCAAGCGTTATGGTATTCATAGCGGTGAATTGCGTGGACATCGCCATCCCCAGAATAAACAGTGGCAGTATCAGTAACCACACTTCCATGCCCGGTGATTGCAATGAGAACTGGCCAATCAGTAAACCGATAACCAGAGTCACTCCAACCAACGTTTTTCTGTAACCCAGACGACGCAATACCTGGGTCACGGTCGATTTCGCCAGTAGTGAGCCAATTGCGGTGGGGGCCATCATGCATCCGGCGATCAACGCCGAATAGCCAAAACCGACTTGTAGCATTAAAGGCATAAGGAAGGGGACGCAGCCAGTTCCCAAGCGCGAGGCAAGATTCCCGACAATCCCGATAGAGAAGGTTCTGGTACGGAACATCGGGAGGGCGATAAGTGGCGTTGGGTGGCGACGTGCGTGCCAGATATAGAGTGTTAATAGAAGCAGCCCGCTGATGATAATCAGGATACCTATATAGCTGGCAACAATGCGCTCACCGAATAATTCCATTCCACTCGAAATACACACCAGGCTTAAACCAAACAACAGAAAGCCAGTCATATCGAACCCGCGACGTGGTGTCGTAAAATTCGGCATGTACTTACGCGCGTAAATAAGCCCGAGAATACCGATAGGTATATTAATGAGGAAAATCCAGTGCCAGCTTGCCCACGTAACTAACACACCGCCAAGAAGTGGGCCTAAGATCGGACCAACCAAGCCCGGCATGGTCACGAAATTTAAAACGGGGAGTAATTCACTGCGTGGATAGGCACGTAATAACGCTAAACGCGCGACCGGCATCATCATTGCCCCGCCGATTCCCTGTATCACACGGAAGACAACTAACTCACCGAGCGAGCTCGACATCGCGCAGGCGAACGATCCGAGTGTAAAGAGTGATACCGCGACCATGAATACGCGTCGAGTGCCAAAGCGGTCGGCAAGCCAACCGCTGACGGGGATCAGCATCGCAACGGTAATGGTGTAACTGATTATCGCGGATTGCATTGCGAGCGGCGAACGGCCCAGGCTATGGGCAATTGCGGGTAATGCGGTGTTTAGAATCGTGGCATCCAGCGCCTGCATAAAGAAAGCCATCGCCGCAATCCACGGTAACCCGGCCATACTGCGAGCTGTTTTAGTCATTTTTGTCCTGATGTTTTAAGGCACGCAGGAGAACGTGAGACTTTACCCGTGTTCGAAGGGTTCTTTTAATAGTGTCTGACCAGCGACTAACGCGGCCTGGCTATCACCCAAGGTAATGGCATCAACAATTGCCTGGTGCAAATCGAGCTTGATAACTTCTTTGTCGGTTATAGCAGTAAAGTAATTGTAATAAATAGAACGGAATAAGTTAGCGAAAGAACCAAGGAAAGGATTACCACTCATTGCATAGATTTGTTCGTGGTAGGCCATATCAACTTCTATCCAGCGTTGGCGGTCAAATGAGACTTTCAGTTTAACCATCTCTGCCATCATCTCGTTGAGAGTGGCTTTCTGTTCACGCGTACCATTTACCGCGGCTAATGCGCAGGCTTGTGGCTCCAGGCTATTACGCATAATAAGGAAGTACTCCACCACATCGTTAAAGTTCTCTTCTGTCATCCACCAGGTGAGTAATTCCTTATCAAGGAAGTTCCAGTGGGCGCGGGGCATTACGCGGGTACCGATGCGAGGGCGAGGTAAAACCATTCCTTTTGCTGTTAATGTCTTTACTGCTTCCCTTACCGCCGTGCGGCTTACGCCGAAGAGTTCACCTAACTCAATTTCACCAGGCAAGATACTACCCGCTTCGTACTCACCTTTGAGAATGCGTTGAGCGAGTTTTTCCGCAAGGACATAGGAAAGATTCTTTTGAGCTGCGAGTTGTTGGGCAGAGAGAGACATAAAAGCAATTCCTTTAGCGTTGTTTCTATTATGAGTATGCCACCATGTCTCCTTTTCTGATGCTTAAAACAGCAATAATCCCGTATTACAGACCTTTTGCAGTGCTTTTGGCGAAAAAAAAGACGCTTGGTAATCTTTTTGCAATAAACACTTGTCAGCTTCCAGAAAATCCCTATACTGCGCCTCCACTGACACGGCACAACGGCTTACAAACCGGCCCGTCAGTCAGACGAAAAGCGAAAATAAACGCTTGACTCTGAAAGAGGAAAGCGTAATATACGCCACCTCGAGTTAGCAAGCGAAAGCGCGTAACTCACTGCTCTTTAACAATTTATCAGACAATCTGTGTGGGCACTCGCAGGATTGATATCTCAGATACCTTCGGGTATCAAAAAAATATCAAGTCTTGAAGAGTGACCAAGCAGTAATTCATTTAGTTGAATTATTACGAAAGTTAATTTTTGAGCACCGCTTCACGAGTTGAAGCAAATCAAGCTTTTAATTGAAGAGTTTGATCATGGCTCAGATTGAACGCTGGCGGCAGGCCTAACACATGCAAGTCGAGCGGTAGCACAGGGAGCTTGCTCCTGGGTGACGAGCGGCGGACGGGTGAGTAATGTCTGGGAAACTGCCTGATGGAGGGGGATAACTACTGGAAACGGTAGCTAATACCGCATAACGTCTTCGGACCAAAGTGGGGGACCTTCGGGCCTCATGCCATCAGATGTGCCCAGATGGGATTAGCTAGTAGGTGAGGTAATGGCTCACCTAGGCGACGATCCCTAGCTGGTCTGAGAGGATGACCAGCCACACTGGAACTGAGACACGGTCCAGACTCCTACGGGAGGCAGCAGTGGGGAATATTGCACAATGGGCGCAAGCCTGATGCAGCCATGCCGCGTGTATGAAGAAGGCCTTCGGGTTGTAAAGTACTTTCAGCGAGGAGGAAGGCGTTAAGGTTAATAACCTTGGCGATTGACGTTACTCGCAGAAGAAGCACCGGCTAACTCCGTGCCAGCAGCCGCGGTAATACGGAGGGTGCAAGCGTTAATCGGAATTACTGGGCGTAAAGCGCACGCAGGCGGTTTGTCAAGTCGGATGTGAAATCCCCGGGCTCAACCTGGGAACTGCATTCGAAACTGGCAAGCTAGAGTCTTGTAGAGGGGGGTAGAATTCCAGGTGTAGCGGTGAAATGCGTAGAGATCTGGAGGAATACCGGTGGCGAAGGCGGCCCCCTGGACAAAGACTGACGCTCAGGTGCGAAAGCGTGGGGAGCAAACAGGATTAGATACCCTGGTAGTCCACGCCGTAAACGATGTCGACTTGGAGGTTGTTCCCTTGAGGAGTGGCTTCCGGAGCTAACGCGTTAAGTCGACCGCCTGGGGAGTACGGCCGCAAGGTTAAAACTCAAATGAATTGACGGGGGCCCGCACAAGCGGTGGAGCATGTGGTTTAATTCGATGCAACGCGAAGAACCTTACCTACTCTTGACATCCAGAGAACTCGCCAGAGATGGCTTGGTGCCTTCGGGAACTCTGAGACAGGTGCTGCATGGCTGTCGTCAGCTCGTGTTGTGAAATGTTGGGTTAAGTCCCGCAACGAGCGCAACCCTTATCCTTTGTTGCCAGCGGTTCGGCCGGGAACTCAAAGGAGACTGCCAGTGATAAACTGGAGGAAGGTGGGGATGACGTCAAGTCATCATGGCCCTTACGAGTAGGGCTACACACGTGCTACAATGGCGCATACAAAGAGAAGCGACCTCGCGAGAGCAAGCGGACCTCATAAAGTGCGTCGTAGTCCGGATCGGAGTCTGCAACTCGACTCCGTGAAGTCGGAATCGCTAGTAATCGTAGATCAGAATGCTACGGTGAATACGTTCCCGGGCCTTGTACACACCGCCCGTCACACCATGGGAGTGGGTTGCAAAAGAAGTAGGTAGCTTAACCTTCGGGAGGGCGCTTACCACTTTGTGATTCATGACTGGGGTGAAGTCGTAACAAGGTAACCGTAGGGGAACCTGCGGTTGGATCACCTCCTTACCTAATAGATACGAACTTGCGTAGTGCTCACACAGATTGTCTGATGAAAGTAAAGAAGCAAGGCGTCTTGCGAGTGAGACTTCAGTGTCCCCTTCGTCTAGAGGCCCAGGACACCGCCCTTTCACGGCGGTAACAGGGGTTCGAATCCCCTAGGGGACGCCACTTGCTGGTTTGTGAGTGAAAGTCACCGACCTCAATATCTCAAAACTGACTTAACAGTCACGTTTGAGATATTTGCTCTTTAAAAATCTGGAACAAGCTGAAAATTGAAACGACACACTGTTTCCTTTCTCCGTAATAAGAAAGGATGTATCGGTGTGTTCGAGTCTCTCAAATTTTCGCAACCTCGATTGTGTCTCACGAGACATCTTCGGGTTGTGAGGTTAAGCGACTAAGCGTACACGGTGGATGCCCTGGCAGTCAGAGGCGATGAAGGACGTGCTAATCTGCGATAAGCGTCGGTAAGGTGATATGAACCGTTATAACCGACGATTTCCGAATGGGGAAACCCAGTGCAATTCGTTGCACTATCGTTAAGTGAATACATAGCTTAACGAAGCGAAACCGGGGGAACTGAAACATCTAAGTACCCCGAGGAAAAGAAATCAACCGAGATTCCCCCAGTAGCGGCGAGCGAACGGGGAGCAGCCCAGAGTCTGAATCAGTTTGTGCATTAGTGGAAGCGTCTGGAAAGTCGCAGGGTACAGGGTGATACTCCCGTACACAAAAATGCACTTGCTGTGAACTCGAAGAGTAGGGCGGGACACGTGGTATCCTGTCTGAATATGGGGGGACCATCCTCCAAGGCTAAATACTCCTGACTGACCGATAGTGAACCAGTACCGTGAGGGAAAGGCGAAAAGAACCCCGGCGAGGGGAGTGAAACAGAACCTGAAACCGTGTACGTACAAGCAGTGGGAGCCTCTTTTATGGGGTGACTGCGTACCTTTTGTATAATGGGTCAGCGACTTATATTCTGTAGCAAGGTTAACCGTATAGGGGAGCCGCAGGGAAACCGAGTCTTAACTGGGCGTTAAGTTGCAGGGTATAGACCCGAAACCCGGTGATCTAGCCATGGGCAGGTTGAAGGTTGGGTAACACTAACTGGAGGACCGAACCGACTAATGTTGAAAAATTAGCGGATGACTTGTGGCTGGGGGTGAAAGGCCAATCAAACCGGGAGATAGCTGGTTCTCCCCGAAAGCTATTTAGGTAGCGCCTCGTGAACTCATCTTCGGGGGTAGAGCACTGTTTCGGCTAGGGGGCCATCCCGGCTTACCAACCCGATGCAAACTACGAATACCGAAGAATGTTATCACGGGAGACACACGGCGGGTGCTAACGTCCGTCGTGAAGAGGGAAACAACCCAGACCGCCAGCTAAGGTCCCAAAGTCATGGTTAAGTGGGAAACGATGTGGGAAGGCACAGACAGCCAGGATGTTGGCTTAGAAGCAGCCATCATTTAAAGAAAGCGTAATAGCTCACTGGTCGAGTCGGCCTGCGCGGAAGATGTAACGGGGCTAAACCATGCACCGAAGCTGCGGCAGCGACGCTTATGCGTTGTTGGGTAGGGGAGCGTTCTGTAAGCCGTTGAAGCTGGACTGTGAGGTCTGGTGGAGGTATCAGAAGTGCGAATGCTGACATAAGTAACGATAAAGCGGGTGAAAAGCCCGCTCGCCGGAAGACCAAGGGTTCCTGTCCAACGTTAATCGGGGCAGGGTGAGTCGACCCCTAAGGCGAGGCCGAAAGGCGTAGTCGATGGGAAACAGGTTAATATTCCTGTACTCGGTGTTACTGCGAAGGGGGGACGGAGAAGGCTATGTTAGCCGGGCGACGGTTGTCCCGGTTTAAGCATGTAGGCGGGAAGTTTAGGTAAATCCGGACTTCTGTTAACGCTGAGGTGTGATGACGAGGCACTACGGTGCTGAAGTAACAAATGCCCTGCTTCCAGGAAAAGCCTCTAAGCATCAGGTAATATCAAATCGTACCCCAAACCGACACAGGTGGTCAGGTAGAGAATACCAAGGCGCTTGAGAGAAACTCGGGTGAAGGAACTAGGCAAAATGGTGCCGTAACTTCGGGAGAAGGCACGCTGTCGGTAGGTGAAGTCCCTTGCGGATGGAGCTGAAGGCAGTCGAAGATACCAGCTGGCTGCAACTGTTTATTAAAAACACAGCACTGTGCAAACACGAAAGTGGACGTATACGGTGTGACGCCTGCCCGGTGCCGGAAGGTTAATTGATGGGGTTATCCGTAAGGAGAAGCTCTTGATCGAAGCCCCGGTAAACGGCGGCCGTAACTATAACGGTCCTAAGGTAGCGAAATTCCTTGTCGGGTAAGTTCCGACCTGCACGAATGGCGTAATGATGGCCAGGCTGTCTCCACCCGAGACTCAGTGAAATTGAAATCGCTGTGAAGATGCAGTGTACCCGCGGCAAGACGGAAAGACCCCGTGAACCTTTACTATAGCTTGACACTGAACATTGAGCCTTGATGTGTAGGATAGGTGGGAGGCTTTGAAGCGTGGACGCCAGTCTGCGTGGAGCCAACCTTGAAATACCACCCTTTAATGTTTGATGTTCTAACGTAGACCCGTGATCCGGGTTGCGGACAGTGTCTGGTGGGTAGTTTGACTGGGGCGGTCTCCTCCTAAAGCGTAACGGAGGAGCACGAAGGTTAGCTAATCACGGTCGGACATCGTGAGGTTAGTGCAAAGGCATAAGCTAGCTTGACTGCGAGAGTGACGGCTCGAGCAGGTGCGAAAGCAGGTCTTAGTGATCCGGTGGTTCTGAATGGAAGGGCCATCGCTCAACGGATAAAAGGTACTCCGGGGATAACAGGCTGATACCGCCCAAGAGTTCATATCGACGGCGGTGTTTGGCACCTCGATGTCGGCTCATCACATCCTGGGGCTGAAGTAGGTCCCAAGGGTATGGCTGTTCGCCATTTAAAGTGGTACGCGAGCTGGGTTTAGAACGTCGTGAGACAGTTCGGTCCCTATCTGCCGTGGGCGCTGGAGAATTGAGGGGGGCTGCTCCTAGTACGAGAGGACCGGAGTGGACGCATCACTGGTGTTCGGGTTGTCATGCCAATGGCATTGCCCGGTAGCTAAATGCGGAAAAGATAAGCGCTGAAAGCATCTAAGCGCGAAACTTGCCCCGAGATGAATTCTCCCTGAGACCTTGAGTCTCCTGAAGGAACGTTGAAGACTACGACGTTGATAGGCTGGGTGTGTAAGCGTAGCGATACGTTGAGCTAACCAGTACTAATGATCCGTGAGGCTTAACCTTACAACACCGAAGGTGTTTTGGTTGAGAGACAGACAATTTTCAGCTTAATTCCAAGATTTTAAGTTAATGGTTACAGGTGAAACTGTGACGGTTGATGAAAACAGAATATGCCTGGCGGCAGTAGCGCGGTGGTCCCACCTGACCCCATGCCGAACTCAGAAGTGAAACGCCGTAGCGCCGATGGTAGTGTGGGGTCTCCCCATGCGAGAGTAGGGAACTGCCAGGCTCCAAATAAGTGGAAAGCCCTGTACTGACGTACAGGGCTTTTTGCTGTCTGCAATTTATAAAAAAATGCCTGCAACTGCGCAGGCGAAACTCATTTATTAAGCCATTCAGCAATAAAATCAGCAATCTGGCTGGGTGAATTGATGTCCAGAACCGGGAGTCTTGCATTCGGGATCGGCACGTCACTCGATATGGCAATAACATTACTGTCGACTTCCAGCTCATCAATGCTACGCGTTAGTCCTGACCGATAAAGCAGGATCTTAGGTATCGCCTCGTGCTTAAAACCTTCAACTAATATCACATTGAGTGAGGTCGGATCCATTCGGCTGGCGAGCCAATGTAAATCCAGTTCTTCTTGCTCAGGTGTTTCAGTCATTAACGCCCAACGACTCTTATTAGCCACGATTGTTTGTGCTGCACCAGCTTTCCGTAATTCGTAGCTGTCCTTTCCGGGTCTATCGACGTCTACATCATGATGGGTATGTTTGATTAGACCTGGGCGTATCCCTCGTTGAATGAGTAAAGGAATCAGTTGCTTAAGAAGCGTTGTTTTGCCAGTACCACTCCAGGCGGCAATAGCGAGCAGAGGTATCATCTATTTATGCTCCCATTGGGCGAGATCATCAGGTGAGTTCACGTTGATGAATTTTTGCATCTGGTTCGGGAATAATACGGCGTGACCGCCAGCTTCTCGTAGAAAGTACATAACTCGCCGCTCACCAGAAGCCAGATAGTTTTCCAGCGATGCCACAAGTTTGTTATGCAAAAGAGCGATGGTTGGATGATCTCGCTCACCATCATTTACCCATATGGCACTGGATTCCCCTTTCTGTTCCCAAAGTTTGTATGCCAAATCGTGTGGGATATTAGGGGTATCGCAAGGGCAAAATAAAAGCCATTCGCTATCAAGTTTCTGCATTGCTGATAGCATTCCTGCCAATGGCCCTGGGTAATCAGGCAAGGTGTCACTCAGGACAGGCAATCCAATAGACTGATATATATCAATATTTCTATTTGCGCTAATCACCACGTTATTGACTTGAGGTGTGAGTTTTCTGGTGACATGCTCAAATAATGGCAGACCATTTAGGCGTATCAGTCCTTTATCCTTGCCACCCATTCTTGTGGCTCTTCCTCCCGCCAACACCACACCAGTAACTTCCGTTAAACATCTCACTAATATCGCCTCTTTTAATGTGGGTTTGAGCCTGCTAACG
Organism: Buttiauxella sp. WJP83; assembly: GCF_027594725.1. Classification (NCBI taxonomy): domain Bacteria; kingdom Pseudomonadati; phylum Pseudomonadota; class Gammaproteobacteria; order Enterobacterales; family Enterobacteriaceae; genus Buttiauxella; species Buttiauxella sp. WJP83. The sequence continues at coordinate 4,644,772 of NZ_CP110080.1, read as the reverse complement.
TGTCACATCTCTCATGTGAAAGGAGCACAATCATGAAATGTAAGCGTCTTAACGAACTGCTCGAGCTACTTCAGCCCGCATGGCAGAAAGAGCCGGACCTCAACTTGATTCAATTTTTGCAGAAACTCAGCAAAGAGTCAGGTTATACCGGTGAATTAACCGATCTCACTGATGATGTGCTGATTTATCATCTGAAAATGCGCGACTCTGCAAAAGATGCTGTTATTCCCGGCATTCAGAAAGATTATGAAGAAGATTTTAAGACTGCATTATTACGCGCTCGCGGCGTAATTAAAGAGTAAAAGCTTGTAAGCCGGCCCACTTTAGCGGTGATGAAATGTTATCCTAAACTATTCGTATTTACAGTTGGTTGCCTGGATGACAGACAGCGCTTTCAATTTTCAAACATTACATCCGGATACCATCATGGATGCCCTGTTCGAACAGGGTATACGGGTGGATTCCGGCTTGACCCCATTAAACAGTTTTGAAAACCGCGTTTACCAGTTTCAGGACGAGGATCGTAAACGCTATGTGGTTAAGTTTTATCGGCCTCATCGTTGGTCACCTGAGCAGATAGAAGAAGAGCATCAGTTTGCACTTGAGTTGCAAGCTGATGAGGTTCCGGTCGCCGCTCCCCTGCATTTCAACGGCAACACGCTATTACGCCATAACGGCTTTATGTATGCAGTGTTCCCAAGTTTGGGGGGAAGGCAGTACGAAACAGATAGCCTCGATCAGATGGAATGGGTGGGGCGCTATCTTGGTCGTATACATCAAACCGGTCGACGTAAGCAATTTTCTGCGCGTCCTGACATAGGCTTAAGTGAATACTTATTTGAGCCTCGCGAAATGTTTGAGCATACGCCTTTGATTCCCGCTGCCCTCAAGAAGGGGTTTCTCAGTGCAACAGATGCGCTAATAGCTGAAGTTAAACTTCATTGGCATACCGATTTTCAGCCATTGAGACTGCATGGTGATTGCCACCCAGGGAACATTCTCTGGCGCGATGGCCCTTTGTTTGTCGATCTGGATGATGCCCGAAACGGCCCGGCAATTCAGGATATCTGGATGCTTCTCAATGGTGACAAAGCCGAGCAGAGAATGCAGCTGGAAATGATTGTCGAAGCGTATGAAGAGTTTACCCCATTTGAATCAGACGAAATTGCACTCATAGAACCTTTACGTGCAATGCGAATGGTCTATTATCTCGCGTGGATAATTCGACGCTGGGATGATCCTGCTTTCCCCAGAAATTTTCCGTGGCTTACAGACGAAGATTACTGGCGAAGACAAACTGCGACTTTTACAGAGCAGGTAAGGGTTCTACGTGAACCACCACTAACATTAACGCCAATGTATTAATCAGTATTTATTCAGGAGAGATTTAATGATGAAAAAGATTTGGCTGGCGCTGGCGGGGATGATCCTGGCATTCAGCGTGTCTGCCGCGCAGTTTAAAGACGGAAAAGAATTTATCACTTTAGAAAAACCTGTTGCCGGTGAGCCACAAGTTTTAGAGTTTTTCTCCTTCTACTGCCCACATTGCTATCAGTTTGAAGAAGTTCTTCATGTCTCTGATACTGTGAAGAAAAAGCTGCCAGAAGGCACCAAAATGACAAAATACCATGTTGAGTTCTTGGGCCCATTGGGCAAAGATTTAACTCAGGCATGGGCTGTTGCGATGGCATTGGGCGTGGAAGACAAAATCACCGCTCCACTGTTTGAAGCAGTACAGAAGACTCAGACTGTTCAAAACGTTGCTGATATCCGCCAGGTATTCATCGATGCTGGTGTTAAACCAGAAGAGTACGACGCTGCATGGAACAGTTTTGTTGTGAAATCTCTGGTTGCTCAACAAGAGAAAGCGGCGGCAGATCTGCAATTGCAGGGCGTTCCAGCTATGTTCGTCAATGGAAAATATCAGCTGAACCCTCAAGGCATGGACACCAGCAACATGGACGTGTTTATTCAGCAATATGCTGATGTAGCCAAGTTCTTGGTTGGACAGAAATAATAAAAAAGCCGGTCATTGACCGGCTTTTTTCTATTGCTTGATGCTTGTCAGTAGCTCGTCTTTCTCATGCCACAATGCATTCAACCATTGCTGGAAGCGACGTTTAAAAGCTTTATCATTTACATAATCGCCATGCAGATCTGCTGCAATAGGCACCAGCGACACTCTCACCACAATTCGCGTCATTTTCCCGGTTAACATGTCATAAAATGGTTTTTGTGTATTTTCAGGATAACAAAGCGTCACATTCAGCAGTTTATCGAATTGTTTTCCAAGCACATTGAGAGCCATTGCGATCCCCGCGGCTTTAGGCGGAAGCAGGTTTTTAAAAGCTGAACGAGTCTGTAAACGCTTCTCTTTAGTGAACCTTGAACCTTCGACAAAATTCACGATGGTCGTTGGGTGAGAGCGGAATTTTTCACAAGAACGGCGAGTGGTTTCGACGTCTTTGCCACGTTGCTCCGGATGACGTAACAAATACCCGCGCGAGTAGCGTTTCATAAAAGGCATATCCAACGCCCAACAAGCTAAACCCATAAATGGCACCCAGGCGAGCTGTTGTTTTAAAAAGAACTTATTCATTGGAATATGTTTACGAAACAGCACGCACAAAATGACGATATCAGCCCAGCTTCTGTGATTACAAATCAGCAGATACCAGTTTTTTTTACTGAGTTCATCAAGTCCTTCAACATCCCATTTCAGGTGTGGATTTAACTTGAGTAAAAAGGCTAATCCTTCACACCAGCAGTACATCATAAAATCAGCAAACACCGAGATTGAGCGCCAGATGATGGGAATGGGCAGAAGAAGCTTGATGAGGCCAGCAATAATAATGGGTACTGAGCAGGCTACAGTGACCACGATAGTAAGAGCGACACTCAGAATCAAAGTTATCGCGGCGAATAATCTCGACATAAATAAATTTTTCAGATGGTTAAGGAGTGTCGGGTGCTGGGAATAGGATAGTAAGGCTGAATTTTATCAGAAATTTATCACCAGTGATGACACTAAAACTGCTGAATAATAAATCTGCATACCACATGCTTTGAATAATATCGGTCTATAACATAATTTATTTTTATATCCACATTTATCGATCATTAGCAAAATGTCTTCTCAGGGAATAGGTGTTACTTAACACATTGAAAAATAGTGTAATTAATTCAATGGATGATTTCCTTCCAGATTAGCAATCAATTGCTTAAAAAATTATGCACAAACTTATCCACAATATTGATCGTGGGGCTGATCTCGAAGATCAACAAAACTTTTCACCTTATCTTCCTCAAAGGTTCATGTTTTCAGCCAGGCTATGGCATCCTTTACCTATAAACTAAAACCAGTCACGGAACGGAACATTATGGTTCAGATCGCGCAAAACCCACTTATCCTCGTTGATGGCTCCTCTTATCTCTATCGTGCCTATCACGCTTTTCCACCGCTGACCAATAGCAAAGGTGAACCGACCGGGGCAATGTACGGCGTGCTGAACATGCTGCGTAGCCTGTTGTTGCAGTACCAGCCGACTCACGCCGCTGTGGTGTTTGATGCTAAAGGCAAAACCTTCCGTGACGAGTTGTTTGAGGATTACAAATCACACCGACCACCGATGCCAGACGATCTTCGAGCGCAAATTGAGCCTCTTCATGCGATGGTAAAAGCCATGGGCTTACCTCTGTTGGCTGTTTCAGGTGTGGAAGCCGACGATGTTATCGGTACGCTGGCGCTTGAGGCGGAGCGTGTTGGCCGTCCGGTCCTGATAAGCACCGGCGATAAAGATATGGCGCAACTGGTTACTCCTGGCGTGACGCTTATCAATACCATGACTAATACTATCCTTGGCCCGGAAGAAGTCCGCACTAAGTATGGTGTACCTCCTGAACTTATTATCGACTTCCTGGCTTTAATGGGTGACTCATCAGATAACATTCCAGGTGTACCGGGCGTTGGTGAGAAAACTGCACAGGCGTTACTGCAAGGTTTAGGTGGTTTAGATGCACTGTATGCTAACCCAGAAAAAATCGCAGAGTTGACCTTCCGTGGTGCGAAAACCATGGCCGCGAAGCTTGAGCACAGCAAAGACCTTGCTTACCTCTCCTATAAACTGGCTACCATCAAAACGGATGTTGAGCTTGAGTTAGGTTGCGAGCAATTAGAAGTGCAGAAGCCAGCAGATGAAGAGTTGCTTAGCCTGTTTAAACAATATGAATTTAAACGTTGGATTACGGACGTTGAAGCGGGCAAGTGGATGCAGGCTAAGGGCGCGAAACCTGCAGCGCAATCCCCAAAAACCATTGAAATTGAAGCCGAAGTTGAACCGGAAGAGCCTGCTAGTGCGCTTTCTTATGACAACTACGTCACCATCCTTGACGAAACCGTACTTGAAGAGTGGATTTCCCGCCTGAAGAAAGCGCCTGTTATCGCTTTCGATACTGAAACCGACAGCCTGGACAATATCAGTGCGAACCTCGTGGGTCTTTCATTTGCCACCGAACCGGGTGTTGCGTGCTATATCCCTGTCGCGCATGACTATTTAGATGCACCGGTGCAGATCCCTCGTGAACGGGCGCTCGAACTTCTTAAGCCGTTACTAGAAGATGAAAGTGTTCTTAAAGTTGGACAGAACCTGAAGTATGACCGCGGCATCATGCAGAACTACGATATTGAGCTACGCGGAATTGCGTTCGATACCATGCTCGAGTCCTACATACTTGATAGCGTGGCAGGTCGTCATGACATGGATAGCCTGGCTTCTCGCTGGCTGAAGCACACCACCATCACCTTCGAAGAGATTGCCGGTAAAGGTAAAAAACAGCTGACATTTAACCAGATCGATCTTGAGCAAGCTGGGCGTTATGCTGCAGAGGATGCAGACGTTACTTTGCAACTGCATCTGAAGATGTGGCCAAAGCTTGAGAAACGTGAAGGGCCATTAAGCATCTTTAAAAATGTTGAAATGCCGCTTGTCCCAGTGCTGTCACGCATTGAACGTAACGGCGTCAAAATTGATCCCGCTATTCTGCATACCCATTCTGAGCAGTTGACGAAACGACTGGCTGAACTTGAATTGACGGCACATGAAATCGCAGGCGAAGCGTTTAATCTTGCTTCACCTAAGCAGTTGCAGACTATTCTTTTTGAGAAACAAGGTATTAAACCGCTGAAGAAAACCCCTGGTGGCGCGCCTTCTACTTCTGAGGAAGTGCTGGAAGAATTAGCTCTGGATTATCCGCTGCCTAAAGTCATTCTTGAACACCGGGGTTTGGCGAAGCTGAAATCGACTTATACCGATAAGCTGCCGCTAATGATTAACCCGAAAACCGGACGCGTGCATACCTCGTATCATCAGGCGGTGGCCGCGACCGGGCGTTTGTCTTCTACCGAACCGAACCTGCAAAACATTCCGGTGCGTAATGAAGAAGGGCGACGTATTCGCCAGGCCTTTATTGCACCCAAAGATTACTTGATCGTTTCTGCCGACTACTCGCAAATCGAACTGCGCATCATGGCACATTTATCTCGTGACAAGGGTCTGCTGACTGCATTTGCCGAAGGCAAAGATATTCACCGCGCTACTGCATCTGAAGTATTCGGTATTCCGTTGGATAGCGTTTCTGGTGAGCAACGCCGCAGTGCGAAAGCGATCAACTTCGGTCTGATTTATGGCATGAGCGCATTCGGCTTGTCACGCCAGCTCAACATTCCGCGCAAAGAGTCGCAGAAATACATGGATCTCTACTTTGAGCGCTACCCTGGCGTGCTGGAGTACATGGAGCGCACTCGTAAGCAGGCTAAAGATCAAGGTTATGTTGAAACGTTGGATGGACGTCGTCTGTATTTACCGGATATCAACTCCAGTAATGCGGCACGCCGTGCTGGTGCTGAGCGTGCGGCTATCAATGCGCCGATGCAGGGAACGGCAGCTGATATCATCAAACGTGCGATGATTGCCGTCGATGCCTGGCTTGAGGCCGATAAACCACGCGTAAAAATGATCATGCAGGTACACGATGAATTGGTATTTGAAGTTCATCAGGATGATCTGGAAGCCGTATCGAAGAAAATCCACGAACTGATGGAAGGCAGTATGAAACTGGATGTGCCGTTGCTGGTGGAAGTTGGGAGTGGTGCAAATTGGGATGAAGCGCACTAATTTGGAGCGAGTTCTGTAACTAAAGAACATAAGTCATAGCTTTTTGTGATGACGCTTCAAAATTGGCGTGCAAAGAGTGAAAAAAAACTACAAAAAATGCTTTTTCATCCGAATAAAAAGGAGTAGAGTTATTTGCGTAGGGTACAGAGGTAAGATGTTCTATCTTTCAGACCTTTTACTTCACGTAATCGGATTTGGCTGAATATTTTAGCCGCCCCAGTCAGTAATGACTGGGGCGTTTTTTATTGGGCGCGAGTCAGGAAAAACACGGGCGTACCCATGCTTTATTGAGTTATTCCCCAGTCGTCTCGTCGTCTTCTTCTACATCATCTTCTTCAGTTGCTGGAGCAATATCGTTGTACCAGCCATCAAGCTTATTACGCAGCACGTCGACACCAATTTTCTTCAGTGACGAAAACGCCTCAACCTGAATGTCACCGTTAAAGTCCACAACTGCGGCGCGCACCATATTTAACTGTGCTTTGCGAGCACCAGAGGCCAACTTGTCAGCCTTGGTTAACAGCAGCATGACGGGAATGTTGCTGGCAACAGCCCAGTGAATCATCTGCTGATCAAGGTCTTTAAGTGGGTGACGGATATCCATCAGCACGACCAGGCCTTTCAAGCTATTACGCTTTTGCAGATATTCACCGAGCGCGCGCTGCCATTTCAGTTTTACTTCTTCCGGTACTTCGGCGTAGCCGTAACCCGGTAAATCCACCAGACGTTTACCTTCAGCGACTTCAAACAGGTTGATGAGCTGAGTACGGCCTGGTGTTTTACTGGTTCGAGCCAGTGCTTTCTGATTGGTCAGCGTATTTAATGCGCTGGATTTCCCTGCGTTAGAGCGGCCTGCGAAAGCAACCTCAATACCGGTATCAGAAGGTAAATGGCGAATGTCCGGTGCGCTAAGCACGAAGTGGGTCAGTTGATAATTCCAGTTTGTCAAAACGGTTGTCTCCCTCAGGATGAGCATTGTGGGGGATTATACCTGAACATGGGGAAAACGCCGTGTTTCTCGGCGTGGCTTACAGGATTACAGAAATCCGCCCGAGGTTTGTAGGATATTGACCACTCTATCTGTCAGAGAACGCAGTGTTGATTGCTGCAGTGATAATTAAAAAATTATATATAACAGCTAATTATGATTGTTTTCTCGGATTACACCAATGACTTAACACAAATACTCATCTTGTAGAATCAATGGGTAAGAGTAAAGTTAGCGGTACAGGCAAAGGAGAGCCACAAAGGATAGCAACTCAGGATGAGGGTTCAGGAGCGTCAGGACGGCGAGGAACCAGGAAAATGCCAGGAGGCAACGTCAGGAGACGTTTAACAAGGAAATGGATAGACAGGGAAGTGTTTGCAAAGGAAAGACAGGGCGTTGAGTGCAAACAAGGATTGTGTGACCAGATAAAGGTCCAGGAACAAGAAAAAGGCGACAGGTTAACCTGCCGCCTTTTTTCTTTGCTTGCTTTCTGCTAGATTCCGCCGCAATTCTATACTGAATGAAAACGGCTCAAGAAAAATTATTATGAAGCAACAAAACTCAGCAGTACCTGGTTCTAAACCTTCAAAAGCACGCCGCAAAACGCGTGAAGAGCTTGATCGTGAAGCTCGCGATCGCAAACGTGAGAAAAAGCACAGTGGCCACGCTGCGGGTAGTCGCGCAACGGGCGGTACTCAAGCTAAAAGTGGAAGTGGCAGCAGCCAGGCCAAGGATCCGCGCATTGGCAGTAAAAAACCAATCGCCCTGGGCGTAACTGAAGTCCAGGTCAAAAAACCGAAGCAGCACAAACCTAAAAGCGAGAAACCTATGCTAACACCACAGGCTGAGCTGGATTTGCTGGAGAACGATGAACGCCTGGATGCGTTGCTGGAACGTCTTGAAGAAGGTGAAACGCTCAATGCCGAAGAGCAGGCTTGGGTTAACGCTAAGCTTGATCGCATCGATGCACTGATGGCTGAACTCGGCATCGCTTACGATGATGACGAAGATGAAGAAGAAAAAGAGAAGGGCGATGATCTGATGCGCCTGCTCAAAGGCACTGATTAACGATTACCCCGATGGGATTACCTGTTCTTTTCGTGGTTATTCCTCTGGTGTGTTATCTGCTGTGGTTATTCGTTAAACTACGGCGGTTGTCGCGATTGCAAAAATCGTTGCGCCGTCAACGAATGCGGCATCACCGGAGGAAGTGAGTATGTCTGAGCAGTTAATCGATTGGGATCTGGCCCTGATCCAGAAATATAATTATTCAGGGCCGCGTTATACTTCTTACCCGACTGCGCTGGAGTTTTCAGAAGACTTCGGTGAGGCGGCATTTCTACAGGCGGTGGCTCGTTATCCTGAGCGCCCGCTGTCGCTATATGTTCATATCCCGTTCTGCCACAAGCTCTGCTACTTTTGCGGCTGCAACAAGATCGTGACTCGGCAGACGCATAAGGCCGATCAGTACCTTGATGCGCTGGAACAAGAGATTGCCCACCGTGCTCCGCTCTTTAAGGGCCGTCACGTCAGCCAACTGCATTGGGGCGGCGGTACACCAACTTACTTGAGTAAAGCGCAGATAAGCCGTTTGATGGGGCTTCTACGGGGTCATTTCAATTTCAATGAAGACGCCGAGCTGTCTATTGAAATCGATCCGCGTGAAATCGAACTTGATGTGCTCGACCACCTGCGCCAGGAAGGCTTTACTCGCCTGAGTATGGGGGTGCAGGATTTCAACAAAGAAGTTCAGCGTTTGGTTAACCGTGAACAAGACGAAGAGTTTATCTTTGCCTTGATTCAGCGCGCGCGCGAACTAGGCTTCACATCAACCAATATCGATTTGATTTATGGTCTGCCAAAACAGACGCCGGAAAGCTTTGCCTTCACGCTCAAACGCGTGGCAGAACTCAGCCCGCATCGTTTAAGCGTTTTTAACTACGCGCACTTGCCGACATTGTTCGCGGCGCAACGCAAAATCAAAGATGCAGACTTACCCAGCGCGCAGCAAAAACTCGATATTCTGCAAGAGACCATCAACTCGCTGACGGCTACGGGATACCAGTTTATTGGTATGGACCACTTTGCCCGCCCGGATGACGAACTGGCCATCGCGCAGCGCGAAGGAAAATTGCACCGTAATTTCCAGGGCTACACCACCCAGGGCGATACAGATCTGTTGGGGATGGGCGTTTCCGCCATCAGCATGATTGGCGATTGCTACGCACAGAACCAGAAAGAGCTTAAAACGTATTACCAACAGGTTGATCAGCAAGGCGATGCGCTATGGCGTGGTCTGGCATTAACCCGTGATGACTGTATTCGTCGTGATGTTATTAAAGCGCTGATTTGCAACTTCCAGCTTGATCTTGTGGAAATTGAAGAGCTTTGGGGTCTGGATGCTGCAGAGTACTTCGCAGAAGATTTGAAATTACTGAAACCACTAGAGAAAGATGGGCTGGTGGACATTCACGGCAAACATATCCAGGTCACGGCAAAAGGTCGTTTGCTAATCCGTAATATCTGCATGTGTTTTGATAGTTACTTGCGGCAGAAGGCACGGCTGCAACAGTTCTCTCGCGTCATATAATAAACGGGCCAAATGGCCCGTTTATTCGTATTGCGTTCGTTACTCCATTCCCAACTCTTTGAGCTTACGCGTCAGGGTATTGCGCCCCCAACCCAGAAGCCTTGCTGCTTCCTGCTTATGCCCTTGCGTATGGCGTAGTGCCGTCGTCAGCAGTGTACGTTCCATTTCTGGTTGTGCTTCAGAGAGCAAGTTCTGATGACCGGAACGTAATGCACGATCTGCCCATTGTGCCAGCAGTGTTGCCCAACTGTCGGACTGAGAATGCGCCGGACTATCGGGAACCGTTGTTTCAAATAGTTCGGCGGGCAAGTCCTGAATCAACACTTCCTGACCCGCCGCCATGACTGTTAACCAGCGACAAGTATTTTCCAACTGGCGGACGTTTCCAGGCCAGGCCAAACGCGTTAATGCCGTTTCGGTTTCGGGATGGAGCAGCTTTGCTTCCACACCCAATTCCTGTGCGGCATCTTGCAAGAAATGGCGAGCCAGACGCGGAATGTCTTCGCGGCGCTCACGCAGAGGTGGCAAATGCACACGTATTACGTTCAGGCGATGGAATAAATCCTCACGGAATTTTCCTTCCTGTACGCGCAACTCAAGATTCTGGTGAGTTGCGGCAATAATTCGCACGTCAACTTTTACGGGCGCATAACCGCCAACGCGATAAAACTGCCCATCAGCTAACACGCGCAGTAAACGGGTTTGCACATCCAGCGGCATATCACCAATTTCATCGAGGAACAGTGTGCCGCCATCAGCCTGCTCAAAACGGCCCTGGCGAATTTGATTCGCACCGGTAAAAGCACCTTTCTCATGTCCAAACAGCTCGGACTCAATCAAATCCTTTGGAATGGCGGCCATATTCAGCGCGATAAAAGGGGATTTCACTCGCGGACTATGACGATGTAAAGCGTGGGCAACCAACTCCTTACCCGTACCGGATTCGCCGTTAATCAGCACACTTATTGATGATCGGGACAAGCGGCCAATAATGCGAAACACATCCTGCATCGCGGGGGCTTCACCGATGATATCGGTCGTCGGCCCATTAACCTGCACATTACGCGGTTGCTGTTGTTCCTGATAATGACTGATGGCTCGCTCAACGAGTGCAACAGCTTCATCAATATCAAAAGGCTTTGGCAGGTAATCAAATGCGCCTTGTTGATAGGCGCTCACAGCCGCTTCAAGGTCTGAATGAGCTGTCATTATGATGACCGGCAACATCGGGTGCCGTTGTTTAATCTGCTTTAGCAGCGCCAAACCATCCATGCCGGGCATGCGAATATCAGATAACAAAACGTCCGGGGTTTTGGTTGCAAGAGCATTCAGGACTTCATTGCCACTTTCAAACGTGGTGCAGCTTAAACCCGCCCCAGTCAGAGCGCGTTCCAGCACCCAACGGATGGAGCTATCGTCATCAACGATCCAAACTATCCCTCGTTGCATAAAGACCTCTACTTACGAATAGGCAGGTAAACCGAGAACTCGGTATGACCTGGCCAACTGTTAAATTCGATTTTTCCCGAATGCTGATCGATCAAGTTGCGTGCAATAGAAAGGCCTAAACCCGTCCCTCCCTCACGTCCGCTCACCATTGGGTAGAATAGTGTGTCCTGCAGATGGGCCGGAATCCCCGGACCGTTGTCTTCAATATCAATGCGAGCAGCCAGTCTGTAACGCGTGCCATGCAGCGTAATTTGAAACGCAGTTCGCGTGCGTAACACAATTTCACCCCCGTCGCTGCCCAACGCCTGAAGAGCGTTGCGCACAATATTCAGTAAAATCTGTTCAATTTGGTCGGGGTCATGCGCTAACTCCGGCAAACTTGGATCGTAATCTCTCACCAGCGTCACATTGGCTGGCAACTCCATCGACACCAGTTTCATCACACGTTCTGTGACTTTATGAATACTTTCAGTGACGTGCATGCCAGGTTGTTGCGGGCCTAACAGCCTGTCCACCAGATTACGTAAGCGGTCAGCTTGCTCGATAATCACCTTGGTGTATTCAGTGAGAGACGGATCGGGTAAGGCTTTTGCCAGTAATTGCGCTGCGCCGCGTAATCCACCCAGTGGATTTTTAATCTCATGTGCCAGCCCACGGACTAAGTCACGAGCGGCAATTTGCTGCGCTTGCTGTAACTGTTCCTGACTTAAACGTCGTTGGTTATCCATCGGCGCCATTTCCATCAGGATGAAACCTTCTGGCAAACGTTGTGCAGTCAGAGAAAGAATGTGGGAACGGCTATCAATAACCAGTGTGACTTCGTTATCGGTAAAGCCCTGACCTGCGGTCAGGCTTTCCTGCATCAAGCCAACATTTAGCGAAAAGTAACTCAACAGCTCAGGAAGTGGTGTGCCGTACAGCTTGCGCGAACTTTGCGCCAAAAGTTGCTGTGCAGCCGGATTGGCGTAATGCACCGCCAGCTCGTCATCGACCAGTAAAATACTGTTGATTAAAGAATTCAGGATCTGCCCAGCATCGGGCAGTGTGCCGGTTGCCATACAGCAGTCTCCGATAATTTGCACTGTGATGGTGCAGTATAGTTTCCTGCGGGCAAAAGATATTGCTACAGAAGGTTATTTGTGGAGAAAAAAGCCCATCATGAGATGGGCCAAAAGTTTCCACGGCAACAAAATCCTCAACGTCTTTCTTACCACAGCTGTGTTGGCTACTCTCATTCACCCGAATCACTTACTTGAGTAAGCTCATCGGGATTCATTCGATTACCGCCTGGCTGTGGCAAGAAATCCGCAGAGTATTACTAATATTAAACGCTGTAGTACAACTCAAACTCTACCGGGTGCGGAGTCATACGCACACGGTCATTTTCTTCAATACGCAGGGCGATGTAAGCATCGATTGCGTCATTGGTGAACACGCCACCTGCAGTCAGGAACTCACGGTCTTCGTTCAGGCAGTTCAGTGCTTCTTCCAGAGAGCCAGCAACTTGTGGGATCTCTTTCGCTTCTTCTGGCGGCAGGTCGTACAGGTTTTTGTCCATTGCTTCGCCCGGATGGATTTTGTTCTTGATGCCATCAAGACCAGCCATCAGCAGAGCTGCAAAGCACAGGTACGGGTTAGCTGCTGGGTCTGGGAAGCGCACTTCGATACGACGTGCTTTCGGAGACGCAACCACTGGAATACGGATAGAAGCAGAACGGTTACGGGCAGAGTAAGCCAGCATAACTGGAGCTTCATAACCTGGGACCAGACGCTTGTAAGAGTTGGTTGTTGGGTTCGCCAGGGCGTTGATGGCTTTAGCGTGCTTGATAACGCCACCGATGTAGTACAGCGCTTGCTCAGACAGGCCTGCATATTTGTCGCCAGAGAACAGGTTTACACCGTTCTTGGACAGGGACATGTGGCAGTGCATACCGGAACCGTTATCACCAAACATTGGTTTTGGCATGAAGGTCGCAGTTTTGCCGTATGCGTGAGCAACGTTATGAACCACATATTTGTAGATCTGAATTTCGTCCGCTTTTTTGGTCATGGTGTTAAAGCGGGTGGCGATTTCGTTCTGACCAGCAGTTGCCACTTCGTGGTGATGCGCTTCAACCACCAGACCCATTTGCTCCATGGTCAGACACATTGCAGAACGCAGGTCCTGAGATGAGTCAACCGGAGGAACCGGGAAGTAACCGCCTTTAACAGCAGGACGGTGACCTTTGTTACCGCCTTCGTATTTAGTACCGGTGTTCCATGCGCCTTCGATATCATCGATAGCAACGTGAGAACCGGAGATAGAGCTACCAAAACGGATGTCATCGAACAGGAAGAACTCTGGCTCTGGCCCGAACAGTACAGTATCGGCAATACCAGTTGAGCGCAGGTAGTCTTCAGCACGTTTTGCGATGGAGCGTGGGTCACGGTCGTAACCCTGCAAAGTGCCTGGCTCAAGAATGTCACAACGAATGATAAGAGTGGAGTCTGCGAAGAACGGGTCAATAACCGCGGTAGATGCGTCTGGCATCAAAACCATGTCGGATTCGTCGATGCCTTTCCAGCCACCAATCGAGGAGCCATCAAACATTTTGCCTTCTTCGAAGAATTCAGCATTCACCTGGTGAGCAGGAATTGTGACGTGCTGTTCCTTACCTTTGGTGTCAGTGAAGCGCAAATCAACAAATTTCACTTCATGCTCATTCAGCATCGTCAATACGTGTTCAGCGGACATACTTAAATCTCCTGGATTGGTCATTGTCGTCGTGGTAACGAGGTGTTCAATACATTCTATTTGGCTTTTCGCCCTGAAATGATTAAAGCGAAATCTGTGCCAACTTTTAAATTACCCTAAAAAGGCGCTATCATGCGCGGTATAGTGCAAAAGGGCTGCACCATGATGGATAGTTTGCACCAATGTAGTGCTTCAGTCTGAGATTTGAGCACCATATTGGTGCAATTTTCGTTATGGCTCCCTTTTTTGCTCCGTGAAAGCGATCACAAACCCTTACTTTCAACATTGTTTGTAAAGGTTCTTTGTGATCTTGTTCTGTACTTCGATTAATACGTGTACAATAACGCGCTATTTCTAAATGCCTGAGGCAAAGTTGTGATCGAAAATCTGCGTAATATCGCCATCATCGCGCACGTTGACCATGGTAAAACTACCCTGGTTGATAAGCTGCTGCAGCAATCTGGTACTTTCAGTAACGAACGTGCTGAAGCCACCGAACGCGTGATGGACTCCAACGATTTGGAGAAAGAGCGTGGGATTACCATCCTCGCTAAAAACACCGCTATCAAATGGAATGACTACCGTATCAACATCGTTGATACCCCTGGGCACGCCGACTTCGGTGGTGAAGTTGAACGTGTAATGTCCATGGTTGACTCCGTTCTGCTGGTCGTTGATGCAATGGATGGCCCAATGCCGCAGACGCGCTTCGTAACCAAAAAGGCATTTGCCCATGGTTTGAAGCCAATTGTTGTCATCAACAAAGTTGACCGTCCTGGTGCGCGTCCTGACTGGGTTGTTGATCAGGTATTCGACCTGTTCGTTAACCTTGAAGCAACCGACGAACAGCTCGATTTCCCAATCATCTATGCATCTGCATTGATGGGTATCGCGGGTAACGATCACGGTGATATGGCGGAAGACATGACCCCGCTGTACCAGGCGATTGTTGACCACGTTAAAGCACCAAGCGTTGACCTTGATGGTCCGTTCCAGATGCAAATTTCCCAGCTCGACTACAACAACTATGTTGGCGTAATCGGCATCGGTCGCATCAAACGCGGTAAAGTGAAGCCTAACCAGCAGATCACTATCATCGACAGCGAAGGTAAAACTCGTAACGGTAAAGTTGGCAAAGTGCTGACCCACCTCGGTCTGGAGCGTATTGAATCCACCGAAGCCGAAGCAGGCGACATCATCGCGATTACCGGTCTTGGCGAACTGAATATCTCCGACACCCTTTGCGATACGCAAAATGTTGAAGCGCTGCCAGCACTGTCTGTTGATGAACCTACTGTTTCCATGTTCTTCAACGTCAACACCTCTCCGTTCTGTGGCAAAGAAGGTAAATTTGTTACCTCTCGTCAGATCCTTGACCGCCTGAACAAAGAGCTGGTGCACAACGTTGCGCTGCGCGTTGAAGAAACCGAAGATGCGGATGCATTCCGTGTATCTGGTCGTGGCGAACTGCACCTGTCTGTTCTTATCGAAAACATGCGTCGTGAAGGCTTCGAACTGGCTGTGTCCCGTCCGAAAGTTATCTTCCGTGAAATCGATGGCCGTAAGCAGGAACCGTTTGAAAACGTGACTCTTGATATCGAAGAGCAACACCAGGGTTCTGTGATGCAGGCTCTTGGTGAGCGTAAAGGCGACCTGAAAAACATGAATCCAGACGGCAAAGGCCGCGTACGTCTTGACTACGTGATCCCAAGCCGTGGCCTGATCGGCTTCCGTAACGAATTCATGACCATGACTTCTGGTACAGGTCTGCTGTACTCCACCTTCAGCCATTATGACGATGTGCGTCAGGGCGAAGTGGGCCAACGTCAGAACGGCGTGCTGATCTCTAACGGCCAGGGTAAAGCGGTTGCGTTTGCTCTGTACGGTCTGCAGGATCGCGGTAAGCTGTTCCTGGGTCACGGTGCTGAAGTTTATGAAGGCCAGATCATCGGTATTCACAGTCGTTCTAACGACCTGACTGTTAACTGCCTGACCGGTAAGAAACTGACCAACATGCGTGCGTCCGGTACTGACGAAGCGACTACACTGGTTCCAGCTCAGAAAATGACTCTTGAGCAGGCACTGGAGTTCATCGATGATGACGAACTGGTAGAAGTTACCCCGCTGTCCGTACGTATCCGTAAACGTCACCTGACTGAAAACGACCGCAAACGCGCAGGTCGTGGCGGCAAAGAAGCGTAAGTTTCTTTCCTGCAAAGCTGTCTATAAAGCATTGAAGCCCTGCCTGTTTAGGCGGGGCTTTTTTTTGCTTCTTTTTTGCCGAACTGTTCGCAGAACTCGGATCGCTTTTCTGCCAGCGATAGTCAAAGCCCCCCTTTACCGCTACAGTTATTTGTCCATGCGCAAAGGAGAGGCTTATGCTGTATATCTTTGATTTAGGCAACGTCATTGTTGATATCGACTTCAACCGCGTGATGGGGGTATGGAGCGATTACAGTCGCGTCCCGCTAGCGAATTTGCAAAAAAGCTTTGTGATGGGAGATGCTTTCAAGCGCCACGAACGTGGGCAAATTAGTGATGAAGAGTTCGCTCAAGCGGTCTGTGACGAGATGGGTATGGCACTGAGTTTCGATCAATTCGCCGCCGGTTGGCAGGCTATTTTTGTCGGTTTACGCCCGGAAGTTATTGCCGTGATGAACCAGCTTCGTGAACAAGGTCATCGCGTTGTTGTGCTCTCTAATACCAACCGTTTACATACCTATTTCTGGCCTGCTGAATATCCACAAATTGCTCTGGCGGCAGACAAAATCTACCTTTCCCAGGAAATGGGCATGCGTAAACCAGATGCAGAGATTTATCAAAAACTACTCGAAACAGAAGGTTTTTCTGCAGATCAGGCGGTCTTTTTTGATGACAACGCCGATAATATTAAAGGAGCTCAACAGTTGGGTATCACCAGTATTTTGGTGACCGGAAAAGACACGGTGCCTGGCTATTTCGCAAAAGGCCTATGATAAAAGACGTTCATCGCAAAACGAGCCAACACCTCAGTCCGTGTATCGCCTGGGGAAAGTTGCTCTGGCACCGCATCGACCAGGACAATATGACCACGCTTGCAGGGAACCTTGCCTACGTGTCATTGCTCTCGCTGGTGCCTTTGGTTGCGGTGGTGTTTGCGTTATTTGCGGCATTTCCCATGTTTGCCGATATCAGTATCCAGTTGCGCCACTTCGTGTTCTCAAATTTTCTGCCCGCTACCGGCGACATTATTCAGCGCTATATCGAACAGTTCGTCGCTAACTCTACCAAAATGACGGCGGTGGGGGCCTGCGGGCTTATCGTCACCGCGTTATTACTGATGTATGCCGTGGATAGCGCGCTAAACACCATCTGGCGCAGTACTCGTACACGACCAAAAATCTACTCGTTTGCGGTTTACTGGATGATTTTAACGCTTGGGCCGCTGTTGGCTGGGGCGAGTCTGGCGATCAGTTCGTATTTGCTGTCTCTACGGTGGGTCACGGGCTTTAACACTGTGATTGATGATATGTTACGCATCCTGCCATTAATCCTTTCCTGGCTGTCTTTCTGGATGCTCTACAGCATTGTCCCAACGACTCGCGTTCCCGTGCGTGATGCACTGATTGGCTCGTTGGTCGCCGCACTTTTATTTGAGTTGGGGAAAAAAGGCTTCGCCCTCTACATCACCATGTTTCCCTCTTACCAATTGATTTACGGCGTAATAGCCGTGATCCCCATTTTATTCGTCTGGGTCTATTGGACCTGGTGTATCGTATTGCTCGGCGCCGAAATTACTGTCACTCTCGGCGATTACCGAAAACTTCGCATCGAATCACAGCAGGAAGAATTGGAAGAACCATGATTGCATTAATTCAGCGCGTCACCCACGCAAGCGTCACCGTGGCGGGTGAAGTGACGGGTAAAATTGGCCCAGGACTTTTAGTGTTATTGGGTGTCGAAAAAGAAGATAACGAACAGAAAGCGAATCGTCTTTGCGAACGGGTTTTGGGTTACCGCATTTTTGGCGATGAAAACGACAAAATGAACCTGAATGTTCAGCAAGCGGGTGGCAGTGTGCTGGTGGTATCGCAGTTTACCTTGGCCGCCGATACCGAACGTGGTATGCGTCCGAGCTTCTCGGGTGGTGCTGCACCACAACTTGCTGAAGAGTTGTATGAATACTTTGTTGAACGCTGTAGACAACAGGGCATCGTGGCTGAAACGGGGCGCTTCGCCGCGGATATGCAGGTGAGCCTGACCAACGATGGTCCGGTGACGTTTTGGTTACAGGTCTAAGTTAGCAGCATTTACGGTCCCGCGTAATAAGAGAGAGTACATGTATGTATCACCTTCGCGTACCGCAAACCGAAGAAGAGCTTGAGCTCTATTACCAGTTTCGTTGGGAGATGTTGCGCAAGCCTCTGCATCAACCCAAAGGCTCCGAACGTGACGCCTGGGATGCCATGGCGCATCACCAAATGGTGGTGGATGAAGAAGGGAATATCGTTGCTATTGGCCGCTTGTACATCAATGCTGATAACGAAGCGGCTATCCGCTTCATGGCGGTTCATCCATCAGTGCAAGATAAAGGGCTTGGAACGCTAGTGGCGATGACCCTTGAGTCTGTCGCGCGGCAGGAAGGGGTCAAACGTGTGGTGTGTAGCGCCCGCGAAGATGCCGTTGAGTTTTTTGCCAAGTTGGGTTTTGAGAATCAGGGCGAAATCACCACGCCTTCGACCACTCCTATTCGCCATTATCTGATGATAAAACCCGTTGCCTCGCTGGATGATATTCTCCATCGGGCTGACTGGTGCGGGCAGCTACAGCAAGCCTGGTATCAGCATATTCCATTAAGTGAAAAAATGGGGGTGCGGATCCTGCAATACACCGGGCAGAAATTCATTACCACCATGCCAGAAGCAGGCAATCAAAATCCCCATCAGACGTTATTCGCAGGCAGCCTGTTTTCTCTTGCTACGCTGACGGGGTGGGGGCTGATTTGGCTAATGCTGCGCGAGCGCCATTTGGGTGGCACGATTATTCTCGCCGATGCGCATATCCGCTATAGCAGCCCGATCACCGGAAGGCCTGGGGCGATTGCCGACCTGGGCTCTTTAAGCGGTGATCTGGATCGCCTGGCACGAGGCCGCAAAGCTCGCGTTGCATTGCAAGTTGAGCTTTTTGGTGATGATGAACAGGGCGCTGTTTTTGAAGGTGTGTACCTGGTATTGCCAGCTAAACCTTTTGGGCCACTCGAAGAGGGTGGGAACGAAGAAGAGTAACCGCCCGGCGCTTATGCGCCGGGTACTTCTCCATTCTGCATGGTTTGCTGCACTTGTTTGCCATCGCTTCCGGTGGCTTGCAAAGTACCATTCACCGTCGGTTTCAATGGCGTTTGCGCTGCAAGGTTTCCGGTCACGGAAAGCTGTAAATTGCCATTGCCTTCTATCGGTAGCGCGGGCCATCCCCATTGTTGCAACACGTTTACTGGCACCGAACGCCCTCGCAGATTGACCGCCGCGTTACGCTGTGGAGCCTGCGAAATAGCGCCCGTCGCTTCCAGCATTCCTTCACCAGCGAAAGCACTCAGCTCAGTAATCGAAATCTGGCTGTCCGTGGCAGTCAACGAAATGGATGGTCGGCGCACATCAACACGATTGAAGGTGGCTGAAGACGCGTTCAACGTAGCGTTGCCGCTCCAGATTCCCCATTGACCGTTGCGCACAGCTTCAAGATTGTTCGCCGTACCGTCTAATGCGGTGAACTGGAACGGGAAGGCCGGATTGATATCGATAACCAGATTTCGGTTCGCCGAAAGCTTTTTAATGGTCATTGAATGCAGCCATTCCGGCAACGGCTTCATCCAACGAGCCTTCCAGTCTTCCGGTAGCGTATATTCAATCCCGGCAAAAACCAGCTCATCGAGTGCCAGTTTTTTATCATTACGTAGCCAAACGCCTGAGGCGCGAACCATGCCTCTTTCCCAGCGCGAGGTGAACTGGCGTAGCGTGGCGGTTTGACCGTTAAAATCGATATTCACAATTGGATCATTAAGATGCAGATCGCCATTGATAAAATCGTTGGCATTCATCGACAGCCGCCCGTCATCGCTCTGCCAACCGCCATCTACCAGCGTCATGTTGCGCAAACTCAGATCCAGATCGGTGACCGCCCAGTCTTTCCCTTCCAGTCGTGCATCTGTCACTTCCAGGCTATTAATTTTAATGGAAGGAACGGTGGAAAGCGGTGCCAGGAAATCGCTAAGAGATTTTTCTGTTTGCAGCCGGATGTCGTTCAAACGCAGGCTACCAATCTGCCAGGAGCCGTCCGCAAGACGATTTGCGTTGCCCGTGAGCGAACCGAGAGCCATGTCTGCACCAATGGTTGAGAGCGTCACCTGTTCGTTATTAATCGCGCCCTGCAACAGTACGTTGGTGGCAGGAACGCCATTGAGCGTCATGGAGCCCGCGCTAAATTGAATATCCGCGGTATTACCCAGAACTCTGCCTTGCTGTGGCTGCCAGGGCATTACGCCACCATTCACGCGCTGTGCGTGCAGATCCCATTCAGTATTTGGGCTATTCAACGCCATATCGCTTAATTGCAACATGTCCGCCTGAAATGGCAGCGGTGCGGCATTGGGGCTGATATTTAGTGTTCCTTTTTGCAACAGAATCTTGTCGAAGTGCATAGGCTCTGAGAACTGCCGAGAACTCAGGCCGATATCAATATTTTGCGCAACCAGAGTTGCCGGCTGGCCTTTACGCCCAAAAGTGACATTCGTCAGAGTGAGATGCGTGGGCGATGCCCAGCGGTGATCCATCTCTTCGAAAGAGAATGCGTAATCACTTTTCTCATTGAGCCAATAGCTGACCTGGGATGCTCCCCAGCGAGTTTGTAGCAAAAGGTACGAGGCTATTAACGCGACCAGTACGACAACCAATAACGCAATAATGAGCTTTCCGAGAAATTTCATTGTCTTCCATCCCATGAAGTTTCGGTAAGGGAGTTATGCCCCATTTACCGTTATAGCTCAAGGATCGGATTGTCAGGAGGGGGAACACGCGCTGGCGCGAACAAATCACCAGCGCGTGAAGTACATCAATTTTTCTCAGGCGGGAAAATCAGGTTTAACACGATAGCGGTGATGCCACCGGCAGCGATACCGGATGAGAGCAAGGTTTTCAGCCAGTCAGGAGCAAACTGCAAAATCAACGGCTGCTGAGAGACGCCCATACCAACAGCCAGCGACAAGGCGATAATCATAATCGCGCGGCGATTCAGCGGTTCGCGGGAGACAATACGCACACCCGATGCAGCGATGGTGCCAAACATCACGATAGTTGCGCCGCCTAAAACGGGCTCAGGAATGTGTTGTACAAATCCGCTCACTGCCGGGAACAAGCCGAGCACGATCAGCATCAGTGCCACGACAAAACCAACATAACGGCTGGCAACACCGGTCAACTGAATCACACCGTTGTTTTGGCCAAAGCAGGAATTCGGGAAGGTATTGAATACCGCAGAAACGCACGAGTTCAGGCCGTTAGCAAGCACGCCGCCTTTCAGGCGTTTCATATACAGCGGCCCAGATACGGGCTGCTCAGAAACGTCAGACGTTGCAGTAATATCGCCGATCGTTTCCAGTGACGTCACCATAAAGACCAGCATCAGTGGGATAAGCAGATTCCAGTCAATGCCCAAACCGTAATACAGCGGCGTTGGCACCATAATCAGGTCTGTATTTGTTGATGGCGCGACGTTTGGCAGCATGCCCATTGCCCAGGCGAGCGCATAACCCACCGCCATGGCGATAACCAGAGAAGCTACGCGCAAGTAAGCGTTGCGCTGGCGGTTAAGCAAAATGATGACCAGCAGCACAGCGCCTGCCAGTAGCAGATTTTTCGGTGCACCAAAGGTATGGTCGCTCATCGCGGCATAACCACCACCGATAGATGTCAGGCCAACCTGAATCAGAGAAAGGCCGATAATCATTACAACAACCCCTGAAACCAGCGGGGTGATGATACGGCGAGCCAGGTGCAAGAAACGAGATAACAGCATTTCTGTGCAGCTTGCGAGCATCAATGTGCCAAATAAGGCAGCCATCATAGTCGGAACGTCAGCCCCGCCATTTTTCAATGCCATACCGCCCATAATCAATGGCGAAACAAAGTTAAAACTGGTGCCCTGAATAGACAGAAGCCCAGAACCTACTGGGCCCCAGGCTTTAATCTGGATAATTGATGCTACGCCTGAGGCAAACAACGACATGCTGATAATGTGTTGTGTATCTTCGGCCGGAAGTCCCAGAGCCTGGCAAATCAACATCGCAGGCGTGATTACCGCAACAAACATCGCTAACAAGTGCTGGCCGGCAGCAAAAAGAGTTTGTGGGAGAGAGGGTCTGTCCTCGAGGCGGTAAATCAATTCACTGGAACGAGCCTGAGCAACCGGTTGCGCATCATCAGACTCAACAGCATTAACAGACATCGGAAATTATCCCTTGGAGAAAAAACGGTGATTTTAGCGGACTGAAGTGTAAAAGCAAACGTTTGCTAACAAACTTTCTTAAGATAAAAAGCATATATACACAGCTTTTTATATAACTTTTGGCCTGTTTTTGGTTAAAATCCGGCTGCTAGATTTTCTAGAATCTGAAATTCCAGTGAAGGATAAATTAAAAGCGTCTGTGATAAATATGCGCAAACAGGAGCAATTCTATGTTTTATCTCGACACCCTTTCTACCCTTGTTGCTGCGACGCTCGTGTTGTTGCTGGGCCGAAAAATGGTCCACACCATACCGTTTCTAAAAAAATACACTATCCCTGAACCTGTCGCGGGTGGGCTTTTAATCGCCCTTGCCTTGTTAGTGCTTAAAAAAAGTGTCGGTTGGGAATTTGAATTTGATATGAGTCTCAAAGACCCATTGATGCTCGCTTTCTTTGCCACTATAGGCCTGAATGCCAACCTGGCCAGCTTGCGAGCGGGTGGCAAAGTGGTCGGTATTTTCCTGATTGTGGTGGTGGGTTTGCTGGTAATGCAAAACGCCATCGGTATTGGTATGGCGAGCCTGCTAGGCCTTGATCCGTTAATGGGGTTACTGGCGGGGTCTATTACTCTGTCTGGCGGCCATGGTACAGGTGCGGCCTGGAGTAAATTATTTAGTGAGCGTTATGGCTTCCAGAATGCCACCGAAGTTGCGATGGCTTGCGCAACGTTTGGTTTGGTTCTGGGTGGTTTGATTGGTGGGCCAGTTGCGCGTTATCTGGTTAAACACTCATCCACACCTGATGGCACGCCGGAAGATAGCATTGATCCCACAGCTTTCGAAAAACCTGCGGTAGGGCGCATGATCACCTCGATGGTATTAATAGAAACCATCGCGATGATTGCCATTTGCCTTACTGTTGGACAGTTTGTGGCGCATCTCATTCAAGGCACCAGCTTTGAATTACCGACGTTCGTTTGCGTGTTGTTTGTTGGGGTAATCCTCAGCAATACGCTTTCTCTACTCGGCTTCTATCGGGTATTTGAACGTGCGGTTTCGGTGCTGGGGAACGTCTGTTTGTCTCTGTTCCTCGCCATGGCGCTGATGAGTCTGAAATTGTGGGAGTTGGCTTCACTGGCATTACCAATGCTGGCGATTCTGACCGTGCAAACTATCTTTATGGCGTTGTATGCAGTCTATGTGACCTATCGCTTTATGGGAAAAAACTACGATGCAGCGGTACTGGCTGCGGGCCATTGCGGTTTTGGCCTGGGGGCAACACCAACGGCTATCGCCAATATGCAGGCGATTACCGAGCGTTTTGGGCCGTCGCATATGGCGTTTCTGGTGGTTCCGATGGTTGGCGCGTTCTTCATTGATATCGTCAACGCGCTGGTCATCAAGATGTACCTGATGCTGCCAATCTTTGGCTAAGTTATTTTCCTCCTTCTCCTGGGGGAGAAGGTTGGGATGAGGGCGGAAAATCAGGCGTTTGAATAGCGTTCCGTTTCAGGCATCCAGCGCTCAATGAGCGCGGTTGCCTGTTCTGGATAGCGTTCATGAATATGGCGTGCAAGGCGCTGTACTTCTGGAATCATCGCCTGATCGCGCAGTAAATCTGCTACTTTAAACTCAGCGTTCCCTGTCTGACGCGTGCCAAGTAATTCCCCCGGCCCACGAATTTCCAAATCCTTTTGCGCAATCACAAAGCCATCGTTGCTATCACGTAACACCTGCAAACGCAGTTGCGCTGTTTTCGATAGTGGCGACTTATACAGCAGCACACAGTGGGAGGCGACGGCACCACGACCTACACGCCCACGGAGCTGGTGGAGCTGTGCAAGCCCCAGACGCTCTGGGTTTTCGATAATCATCAGGCTGGCATTTGGGACATCAACGCCGACTTCAATAACCGTTGTGGCGACCAGAAGATGAATCGATCCTTCCTTGAAAGCCTGCATCACAGATTGTTTTTCTTGCGGTTTCATCCGGCCATGCACCAGCCCGACGTTCAGGTTCGGCAGGGCGGATTTTAGCTCATCCCACGTAACTTCTGCGGCTTGTGCCTCCAGTAAATCCGACTCTTCAATCAGCGTGCAAACCCAGTAAGCCTGGCGGCCTTCATCGCTACATGCGCCACGCACGCGGTCGATAATATCGTTGCGGCGCGAATCAGGGATAGCAACGGTCTTGACCGGTGTACGGCCAGGCGGAAGTTCGTCGATCGTCGACGTGTCCAAATCGGCATAGGCCGTCATCGCCAGGGTCCGTGGGATTGGCGTTGCGGTCATAATAAGTTGGTGGGGATGGAATCCCTGAATCTGACCTTTTTCCCAAAGCGCCAGGCGCTGATGGACGCCAAAGCGATGTTGTTCATCAATGATAACCAGTGCGAGTTGAGAGAACTGCACCTGTTCCTGGAAGATCGCGTGTGTTCCCACCACCATCGATACCTGACCGCTGGCGATTGCGTCTTGTTGGGCGATACGCGCTTTGCCTTTTTGCTTACCTGCAAGCCAGCCCACCTCAATGCCCAATGGTGCAAACCACTGGCGGAAATTATTGGCGTGCTGTTCGGCGAGCAATTCCGTCGGTGCCATCAAACCGACCTGTTTGCCATGCGCAATGGCACGCAATGCGGCAAGTGCCGCAACCAATGTTTTGCCCGAGCCCACATCGCCTTGCACCAGACGCATCATCGGTACATCCAGCGCCATATCATGTTCAATTTCTGCCACGACACGCTCTTGAGCACCGGTTGGTTTGAACGGGAGTGCTGCCAACAGTTGGTTTTTTAATTCGTCATGATTATGCAAAGGCAAAGCGTGATAACGCTGAGCACCTGCGCGTAATGCGAGCATGCTCAGGTTATGCGCCAGCAATTCTTCAAGGATTAAACGTTGCTGGGCCGGATGCTTCCCTGATTCCAGATCGGCTAATTGCATTGTCGGTGGTGGGCGATGCAAAGTGCGCAACGCTTCCGGCAGGCTCATCATTCCCTTGTTCAAATCAGCAGGGAGTAATTCAGTGATAGCGCAGGTATCCAGCAACTCCAGAGCCTGATCGGTCAGTTTGCGCAAAGTGGCCTGGCGAATACCTTCAGTGGTGGGATAAACCGGTGTTAGAGTTTCCTGTAATTCCGGGGTACTCAGATCGCCCTGAATGCGGTATTCCGGATGAATCATCTCCGCGCCGTGCGTTCCTCGCTTTGCTTCCCCATAAGCAAGCACACGCTTACCTGTTGCGAGACTGTTTTTCATCGCCGCATTGAAGTTGAAAAAGCGCATGGTCAGGATGCCGGTGCCGTCAGAAATTTGGCAAGTCATCATGCGACGACGACCAAAACTGATATTACAGTTCAGCACTTCCCCTTCAACCGTGGCGTGAGTGCCAGGCATGAGATCGTTTATGGGATAGAGTTGAGTCCGGTCTTCGTAGCGCAGTGGGAGATGAAGCAGGAGATCCTGAATGGTATGCAGGCCAATCTTGGCCAATTTACCGCTCTGGCTGGCACCCACTCCGGCAAGCGTACTTAACGGTATGGCGTCCAGCAAACGGCCTTTCATCTGACTACTCCGCAGATTGCATTGTGGCCCACCATGCGGCATCAGCTTCTATTTCACCTTGCTGATTCACATGTGGGTAGGGCAGACCTTTCCGGCGGGAAACTCGCGCCAGTACAGGATAACCGCCTTCAAACAGCAGACGCTGTTGTTCGGACTCTGGCAGAGTGCTGTTTTCACGCTGATACATTCCGGCGTTCTGACGTTGACGCTGCGCTTCATAAAGAATAAGTGCGGAAGCCACGGAAACATTGAGCGATTGCACCATCCCGATCATCGGAATAATGATGTCCTGGTCTGCCAGTGCTAATGCTTCCTGAGTAATGCCCGTTTTTTCCTGTCCCATCAAAATACAGGTTGGCCGCGTGTAATCAATTTCGCGAAAATCGACAGCTTTATCAGAAAGGTTGGTCGCGAGGATTTGCATTCCGCTGTTTTTGAGATGAGCAACGGCATCACCGATATGGCGATGGGTTTTGACTTCAACCCATGAATTGCTACCTGCTGCAGAGGAAGCCATGGTGCGCATTCGGTTCCCCGGCCAGACCGCGTGAACTTCATGTACACCCACGGCATCAGCAGTACGAATAATCGCTGATACGTTATGAGGCTTATGGACCTGCTCCATACAGACGGTCAGATCAGGCTGACGCCTGGCAAGCATCTCGCAAATACGCGCATAACGTTGAGGATTCATAACACTAGTTTCGGTTGCGGGTAACTTTAATCACATCCGGCATCACACGGATTTTACGCATGAGGTTCGCCAAATGGACACGGTCGCGTGCAGTCAGTCGAATGAACGCACTGTAAACACGGCCATCTTTCTCTTCAGTATTCAGGCTTTGAATATTGGAGCCAGCATTATTGAGCGCAGCCGTCAGGTTTGCCAACGCACCCTGATGGTTAAACATATCCACCTTTATCTCGGTGGTGAACTCTTGCTCCGTCTCTTTATCCCATTCCACCGCCATAAACTTCTCCGGCTCTTTTTGGTAGCCACGGATGTTACGGCAAGATTCATGATGGATAACCAGCCCTTTGCCTGGGCTTACGTGCGCAATAATCGGGTCACCGGGGATAGGACGACAGCACTTAGCAAAGGTGATCAATACGCCATCAGCACCTTTAATCGGCAGGTGACTGTGAGTTGGAGAGTGGCCTTGCTGAACCACTGACGATTCACCTTGCAGGTTCTTCGCGACAACAACACTCATGGCATTACCGAGGCCGATTTCAGCCAGCAAATCATCAAGCGTGGCGAGCTTCATGCGCTCCAACTCACGTTGAATATTTTCTGGCGGAACTTCTGCTAATTTACGGCTGCCACCTAAAGCGTGGTTAAGCAGGCGGCGTCCGAGACTCACGGAGTCGTCACGCTTAAGATTCTTCAGCATCTGGCGGATTTTGGCGCGTGCTTTAGAGCTCACAACAAAATTCAGCCAGGCGGCATTCGGGCGTGCGCCAGGGGCGGTAATGATTTCGATTGTCTGGCCGCTGCTGAGCGACTGAGACAGCGGATAGGGTTGCCTGTCGACTCGGGCACCGACACAGGCGTGGCCGATGTCTGTGTGCACCGCATAAGCGAAATCTACAGGTGTCGCACCAGCTGGCAATTCGACAATGCGCCCTTCCGGGGTGAAAACGTAAATCTCATCCGGGAATAGATCGGATTTCACGCTCTCGATAAATTCAAATGAGCTTCCTGCACTTTGCTGTAATTCCAGCAGGCTTTGCATCCAGCGCTGGGCGCGGATTTGTGCCGTTGTGCCACTTTCACCTTGCTCTTTATAAGCCCAGTGAGCGGCAACCCCCATCTCTGCCATCTGATCCATATCTTCGGTACGGATTTGCACTTCTACCGGCACACCATGTGGACCAATCATTGAGGTGTGCAAAGACTGATATCCGTTCGCTTTCGGAATGGCAATATAGTCTTTCACCCGTCCAGGACGTGGCTTGTAGAGGCTATGCATCTGCCCAAGGACGCGATAACAGGTATCCATGTCATGAACGATCACGCGGAAGGCGTAGATATCCATAATCGAGTGGAAACGCTGTTCTTTGAGCGTCATTTTGCAGTAGATGGAGTAAAGGTGTTTTTCGCGGCCGCTAACACGACACGGAATGCCTGCTTCTTGCAAACGCCCGTCAATTTCAGAGAGGATTTTTTGAATCATCTCTTTACGATTACCACGAGCCGCTTTAACCACTTCTTTAATCACGCGGTAGCGGTTCGGGTAAAGCGCTTCAAAGCCCAGCTCTTCGAGCTCGGTTTTCAGATGATGAATACCAAGTCGGTGCGCAAGGGGGCTATAGATTTCGAGGGTTTCGCGAGCGATACGGCGACGCTTATCAGGGCGCAATGCCCCGAGTGTCCGCATATTGTGCGTACGGTCGGCGAGTTTGATCAGAATGACGCGAATGTCTTGCACCATCGCCATGATCATTTTGCGGAAGTTTTCAGCCTGAGCTTCTTTCTTATCGCGGAATTTCAGTTTGTCTAGCTTAGATACCCCTTCCACCAGTTCGGCAACGCTTTTGCCAAACAGTTGTTCCATATCCTGGTAGGTGGCAGGGGTGTCTTCGATCACATCATGCAGTAGCGCGGCCATCAGCGTTTCAAAGTCGAGTTTCATCTCGGCCAGAATGCAGGCAACAGCTACGGGATGGGTGATATAGGGTTCACCACTTGAACGTGCTTGTCCCTCGTGAGCATCACGCGCAACAAGGTATGCTTGCCGAAGTCGCTTTATCTGCTCCTCGGGCAAGTATTGTTGAATCAGTTGATTCAGGCTTTCAAACAGATACAAGGGCTACCCGCAGGTTAATTAACGACGACCTTCAGCAATAGCGGTAACAGCCTGCAGTTCTGCGGCTTCCTGCTCTTGCTGCTCCTGGCGATCACGAACATCAAGAATCTGGTTGGTGATCAACCCTTCTTCGATTTCGCGCAGTGCGATTACAGTCGTTTTATCGTTTTCTTCAGGCACCAGTGGATCTTTACCACCAGTTTGCATCTGACGAGCGCGACGTGCGGCGACCAGAACCAGGTCAAAACGGTTACCAATTTTCTCAACAGCGTCCTGAACAGTTACGCGTGCCATAATTAAAATGCTCCACAGATGAAGAAATGACTGGGCATGATACTGAAACTGGGCTCAGTCTGCCAATAGTTTGCTGATTAAAGCGTCATGTCGCGCTTTTTGGCGACCCATTCGTAGACGCTCGGCACGAATGATAATTTTTAAATCTGACAGTGCAGTGTCAAAATCGTCGTTGACGATTAAATAGTCATATTCGGCGTAATGGCTCATTTCTGCAACAGCTTGCTCCATACGCTTAGTGATAACTTCTTCACTGTCTTGCCCACGGCCACGAAGGCGGCGGTCTAATTCGTCTTTTGACGGCGGCAGAATAAAAATACTGCGGGCTTGCGGCATTTTCTGGCGAATCTGCTGCGCACCTTGCCAGTCAATATCCAGGAACACATCCACACCCGTTGCCAGAACTTGTTCAATAGCATGGCGTGAAGTGCCGTAGTAATTGCCAAACACTTCAGCGTGCTCAAGGAATGCGTCTTCAGCAATCATCTGCTTAAACTCTTCCTTTTCCACAAAGAAATAGTGTTCACCATGGTTCTCTCCCGGGCGAATACCACGAGTGGTATGGGAGATCGAAACCTGTGTGTCATACAGCGGTTGTGTCTTTAACAAAGCCTGGATGAGGCTGGATTTTCCCGCGCCACTAGGGGCGGAAACGATATAAAGCGTGCCTTGAGCCATGAGTTCTAACTTATTCGGTAAGCATAAAAAGAAGTGCGTATACGGGCCTATTATACACGCCGTCTTCGTGTCACGGAGAATTTGTCGTGTCCCTCGGCAATATTTCTACCAATTTGCGTAATGTTTTCCAAAAAACACCTCGTGTTGCTGCAACGAGTTAAATACCTCTGAAAGCTCCTCGTATCATTTTTAAAACGCAATCGCGTTGATGGTTTCCTGGCGTTATACCTCTTCTTGCTTCTACACGGAGGGATTTATGAAGTGGATAACAAAGCTTATCGGATTTCTGGGGTTGCTGAGCGCAATGGCGTCGGCGGCGTGTCCGGCCTGGTCATCAGTGCAAGCCCAGCAGGAGATGGTGAAATTGAATGAAAAGCTTGGAAAGTGGGACCGATCTTATTACCAACAAGGTGTGAGCGAAGTCAGTGATGCAACCTATGATGGCCTACGTCGGCAATATAATGAATGGCAGCGATGCTTTCATCCCTCTGAAAAACCCCAGCAGCCGCAGATAGCTACCTTGGGCAAAGCGTTGCACCCGATTGCTCATACCGGTGTCAAAAAACTGCCAGACAGTGAAGCCGTTGCCCAATGGGCAAAAGGCAAAACCGATCTATGGGTGCAACCAAAAGTTGATGGTGTGGCTGTGACCCTGATTTATCAGCAAGGGCATCTGTTTAAACTCCTTAGCCGCGGTGATGGTGAGAAAGGGCAGGACTGGACAGAAAAGGCCAAAATGATCCCTGCTATCCCCAAAACAATTTCAGGCCAACTGGCTAATAGCGTGTTGCAGGGCGAGGTTTTCTGGAAAAGAGATAACCACATACAGAAATCGACAGGTGGCATTAACGCGAGAGGAAAAGTAGCAGGTGCCATGATGAGCCAAAGCAGCCCCGCCTTGATGAGCGAATTGGGGATATTTATCTGGGCGTGGCCTGATGGTCCTGCTGATATGAATATGAAATTAGACTCGCTCGCTCAGGCTGGTTTTCCGCTAACCCAAAAGTGGTCAATACCTGTCAACTCGATGGACAAAATCGCGCAGTTACGGGAGGCCTGGTTTACAACTCCCCTTCCTTTTGTGACCGATGGGATTGTGGTGCGCGAGGCCAAAGAACCTGCGGGGAAATATTGGCTTCCTGGTAAAGCAACATGGGTGGTTGCATGGAAATTCCCGCCAGCCCAGCAAATTGCCGAAGTTAAGAACATTCAATTTACGGTTGGGCGTACAGGAAAAATAGCCGTTGTTCTCAGACTTAATCCCCTACAGATAGGTGATAAACAGGTTAAACGTGTGAACATAGGTTCAGTAAAACGATGGCAAGTTCTGGATATTGCGTTGGGCGATCAGGTGATGGTAAGTCTTGCAGGACAAGGGATTCCACGCGTCGATGAAGTCGTATGGCGTGTAAGCCAACGCAACAAACCGCAGCCCCCCACAGATAAATTAGTCACCCCGCTGAGTTGTCTGTTTTTTGAAATTTGGTGTCGCGAGCAGTTTATTGCGCGCCTGGCCTGGATTAGTTCTCCAGAGGTTATGAATATCAATGGGGTGAGCGTGCGCTCCTGGCAGCAGATCCAACAGAGTCTCAGCCTAAAGAACATTTTTTCCTGGCTTACGATCACTCAGGAAGAGCTGCAGCAGATTAGCGGAATTTCTCCAGCCAGAGCGGCCCATCTTTGGCAGCAATTCTCGCAAGTTCGACAACAGCCCTTCAGGCAGTGGCTGCTAGCGTTTGGTTTACCGCTACCCCGGGCGGTTTTTGCCACACTGCCAGATTCACAGTGGTCGCAGTTAGTTGCGCGGGATGAGCTGAGTTGGCAAAAACTACCAGGTATTGGTGCAGCGAGGGCCAAAAAGTTGGTGGAGTTTGTAAATCATCCCCAAATTGCTGCGCTAGTCGTTTTTCTGGCAGAGCAGGGTATTCGGGGATTTACCGATTAGTGATCGGCGTGTTTGTAATGAAACACAGGTAATCCAAGGCGCAGGCGTAACGCGAGTAAGCGCGTGGTGAAACCAAACAAGAGCGTGGAGATTATCACGACGTCCTGGTTCGAAACGTAGTGCTCCAGAACGATGTAAAGCACCGCGGAGGCGAAAGCAATGCCGGCATAGAGTTCTTTCTGGAACACCAGGGGGATACGCTTACAAAACATATCGCGCAATACACCGCCAAATACGCCCGTTATAACGGCTGCAATGATTGCGATAATGGGGCCTTCTCCCATATCCAACGCTATTTGTGCACCGATGATGGAAAACACCACGAGCCCAAGGGCATCGAGGACCAGGAAAAGGCGGCGCAGATGAGGCATTACGGGGGCAAATACGGTGGTGAGTACGGCTGCAACTGCGACAATCACCACATACTCTGGATGTTTCACCCAACCCAAAGGGTAGTGGCCGAGAAGAATATCGCGAACCGAACCGCCGCCAAGGGCTGTGGCTGTCGCAATGATTATTACACCGAAAGTATCCATGCGGCGGCGGCCAGCTGCTAACGCGCCGGTCATTGCTTCGGCAGTAATGCCGACCAAATAAAGAATATGTAACAGCATTAGTACCCCCAGAGGAAACGCCAAGAGGGTAGCGTTTTGTGAACGAAATCACGATTGAGTTTTTCTAAAGCGATGGTTTTTTAATTAGATTTTCTAATGGCTTTAATTGTTTATAGCCAGTTAAATAGGGTTTTAAATCGATTTTAAAAATTAAAATCGATTAATTTTATTGTGGTTGAAGTGGTGATGAATGCTTACGAATAACAAAAAGCCCGCAGAGTAGCGGGCTAAGAAGGTCAAAGCTGAAAATTATTCGATGTTCTGAATCTGTTCACGCATCTGTTCAATCAGCACTTTCAGTTCGATGGCTGAATTGGTGACATCAGAATTGATCGATTTTGATGCCAGGGTGTTCGACTCGCGATTAAACTCCTGCATCATAAAGTCGAGACGGCGACCAACAGCCTCTTTTTTCTTCAGAATGTTGTAGGTTTCTTTGACATGAGCTTCCAGCCTGTCCAACTCTTCGGCAACGTCGACACGCTGAGCCATTAATACCAGCTCTTGCTCCAGGCGGTTGTTTTCAAGCTGAACTTGCGCATCTTCCAGTTTCGCAACCAGGCGATCACGTTGCCATTTCAGGACTTCTGGCATTTGAGCGCGAACTTTAACAACTTCGCCGCTGACGCCCTCAAGACGTTGCTCGATAAGCTCTTTCAGTGCCTGACCTTCTGTTTCACGGGCAATGATGAAGTCATCAAGAGCGCCATCAAGTGCTGCAAGAATTTCAGCGGTAATGGCATCAAGATCTTGTTCTTGCGCTACCATCACACCCGGCCAGCGCAAAATATCAACCGGATTAATTTCGCCTTCGTCGCTTTGCATTTTTACCCAGTTCGCCGCTTCAACCAGCTGCTTAGCCAGTTTTTCATTGAGCAGCAAAGAGCTCTGGGAACGGGCGTCAGGTTCGAAACGTAAGTTACATTCGATTTTTCCGCGAGTTAAGCGTGTACGAATACGCTCGCGAGCCACAGGTTCGAGGCTACGGAACTGTTCCGGCATACGGATGTAAGTTTCGAGATAACGCTGGTTTACCGAACGTAACTCCCAGGAGGCGCTGCCCCATTCGCCTTTTACTTCACGTCGGGCATAGGCGGTCATACTGCGGATCATATTTCGTAACCGTATTCTGTAATAGATGTGGGGATTATAGCCATGCCTGGAGTTGCAGGATAGGAATAAGCGAACGAAGTCCGTATAATGCGCAGCCACATTCGTTTTAGCCGGAGATAACCCCATGCGTCCATCAGGTCGTAGCGCCGAACAAGTGCGCCCAGTCACCCTGACCCGTAATTACACCAAACACGCAGAAGGCTCCGTGCTGGTCGAGTTCGGCGATACTAAAGTACTTTGTACCGCCACCGTCGAAGAAGGTGTTCCGCGCTTTCTGAAAGGCCAGGGCCAAGGTTGGATAACTGCTGAATACGGAATGCTGCCACGTGCAACCCATAGCCGTAATGCTCGTGAGGCCGCAAAAGGTAAACAGGGCGGTCGTACCCTTGAGATTCAGCGCCTAATTGCGCGTTCTCTGCGTGCAGCAGTAGATTTGAAAGTCCTTGGCGAATATACCATTACGCTGGACTGCGATGTACTGCAGGCAGACGGCGGTACTCGTACCGCATCTATTACCGGTGCATGTGTAGCACTGGCTGATGCTCTTAATAAACTGGTAGCCGCAGGTAAGCTGAAAACTAACCCAATGAAAGGGATGGTTGCTGCGGTTTCAGTGGGTATCGTTAATGGTGCTGCTATCTGCGATCTCGAATATGTTGAAGACTCTTCTGCTGAAACCGACATGAATGTCGTGATGATGGAAGATGGCCGCATGATTGAGATTCAGGGCACCGCTGAAGGCGAGCCGTTCACCCATGAAGAGCTGATGGCGCTACTGGCGCTGGCGCGAGGGGGAATTGAATCTATCGTAACGTCGCAGAAGGCGGCGTTAGAAAATTAATATTAAGGCGACTCAGTGAGTCGCCTTTTTTATGCACGTCATACTTCAAGCTGCATCTCGAATTATTTTGTGCATCTACCTAAATGAAATACAAAGGAGCAAATCCATGAAACCGTATCAGCGCCAGTTTATTGAGTTTGCGCTTAGCAAGCAGGTACTCAAGTTTGGCGAGTTCACGCTGAAATCCGGGCGCACCAGCCCTTATTTCTTCAATGCCGGGCTGTTTAACACCGGGCGTGACCTGGCACTGCTGGGGCGTTTTTATGCCGCTGCGTTAGTGGATTCTGGTATCGATTTTGATTTGCTGTTTGGACCGGCTTACAAAGGGATCCCTATCGCTACGACTACAGCGGTTGCATTGGCAGAGCATCATGAACGTGATGTACCTTATTGCTTCAACCGTAAAGAAGCGAAGGATCACGGGGAAGGCGGGAACCTGGTCGGCAGTGCGCTTGCTGGCCGTGTCATGTTGGTAGACGATGTTATTACCGCAGGAACGGCAATCCGTGAATCAATGGAAATTATCGCAGCCAATAATGCGTCACTGGCTGGCGTGTTGATTTCACTGGATCGTCAGGAACGTGGCCGCGGTGAAATCTCTGCGATTCAGGAAGTGGAACGCGATTATCAGTGCCAGGTAATATCCATCATCACACTGAAAGACCTGATTGATTATCTGGAAGAAAAACCTGAAATGGCCGGGCATTTAGCTGCGGTGCGTGAGTACCGTACCCAGTACGGAGTGTAAGTAAAAGGGCCTTTTAAAGGCCCTTTCTATTTAACGCAGTTGTGTGGCAATCAGCGGCCAACGGGTATCAAAATCACTTGTCGGTAAATAGCGGAATTCGCTACGTACAAAACGCGATAACGTTCCTTCACAAAATGCCAAAAGCAGACTTGCGAGGAGCGATTCATCAGTGCTGTAACCTTCACCTTCGCGCATCTTCTTTTCGCGCATGACCTGGCGCAATTGGACTTCGATACGTTCAAAAAGCTGATTGATACGGCCTTGTAGGCGGTCTTGTTCAAACATCAGCGCATGCCCGGTCAGAATACGCGTCAACCCCGGATTACGTTCGCCAAATCCCAGGATCAAGAGAACGATTAATCGCAGACGTGCGTGGGTATCTTTCTCATCTTTCAAGATGAGGTTGATACGGGTAATCAGACTGTCTTCAATAAATTCGATAAGGCTATCGAACATTTTCGTTTTGCTGGGAAAATGTCGATAAAGTGCAGCTTCGGAAACACCAACAGTCGCTGCGAGCTTAGCCGTCGTAATTCGTTGACTGCCATCGCTGGATTCAAGCATTTGGGCCAGAGACTGAAGTATTTCTTCGCGACGATTCCGTTTCGCAATTTGCTTTTCTGCCATGTTCTAAAATACCCCTGAAATAACGCACTTGTCAGGCAGGTAGCCACACAGCGCTCGCAAACTTAAAGTTTGCGGTTTTTTCACATTTTTTACGCTGTGGGGTTACGTTTTTAAATGAAGTTACTGACGGCCTGAATGGCCAAAACCACCTTCGCCACGATCGCTGGAATCGAAATCTTCAACCAGGTTGAATTCTGCCTGGACGACGGGCACAAACACCATTTGAGCAATGCGCTCACCGGGTTCGATAGTGAAGTGATCTTGACCGCGGTTCCAGACGGATACCATTAGCTGCCCTTGATAATCTGAGTCTATCAGCCCAACAAGGTTGCCTAAAACAACACCATGCTTATGACCAAGACCTGAACGAGGCAGAATGACGGCCGCAAGAGTTGGATCGGCGATATGGATAGCCAGCCCGGTTGGAATCAGTTTGGTTACACCAGGAGCAAGCTCTACGGCGTCATCCAGGCATGCGCGTAGATCAAGTCCCGCAGAGCCGGTAGTTGCATAAGTCGGCAGTGGGAACTGTTGGCCAACGCGTGGGTCCAGAATCTTAACGTCGATTTTTTTCATCATAACGGGTAACTATCTCGTTCAGTAAAAGATGGCCAAGGAGCTCTTTACGTTCAAGAGGTAAGACTTTATCTCCATCCTGCCAGAAAAGGTGCAATGCATTGTTTTCGCTGTTAAATCCTTGTCCTGCCTGTGATACATCGTTCGCACAAATCAGATCAAGGTTTTTACTCACGCGTTTTTGCTTGGCGTATTCTTCCACATTATTTGTTTCGGCAGCAAACCCAACAACATATGGGCGGTGAGTTAAAAGTGCTGCGACACCGGCAACAATATCCGGGTTTTTAATCATTTTTATTGTAATTTCATCGCCTTGCTTTTTGATTTTTTCATCAGCAACGGCTGCGGCACGATAGTCTGCAACGGCGGCACAACCAACGAAAATTTGTTGCTCCTGCACATGCTGTTGGACTGCAGCCTCCATTTCCAACGCAGTGGTGACATCAATACGTTTTACCCATGGCGGCGTTGGTAAAGAAACAGGGCCTGAAATTAATGTCACATTTGCGCCGCGTGCAGCCGCTGCTGCTGCGATGGCATAACCCATCTTCCCGGAACTATCGTTGGTTATATAGCGTACAGGATCCAGGCGTTCACGAGTCGGGCCGGCGGTAATCATGACATTGAGATGTTGCAGATCTTTGATGACAGCAAAATGTTGAGCGGCCATGTCTACAATCGTTAATGGGTCAAGCATACGGCCGGGGCCAACATCGCCACAGGCCTGGCTACCGCTATCCGGACCCCAAATCAATAAGCCGCGTGCAGAGAGCACCTCAAGGTTATGTTGCGTCGCTGCGGCCCGGTACATCTGTTGATTCATAGCAGGGACAACGGCAACAGGCGCAGGGGTTGCAAGACAAATCGTACTCACCAGGTCATTTGCCATACCTACAGTAATGCGGGCAATTAAATCGGCCGTGGCGGGTGCAAGAATAACTAAATCAGCCCATTTACCTAATTCAATATGACCCATTGCTGCTTCGGCTGCGGGATCTAACAAGCTGTCTGACACCGGGTAACCTGACACGGCTTGTAAACTCAGGGGCGTAATAAAGGCTTTTGCCGCCTCTGTCATTACCACTCTTACCTCAGCCCCGCGTTCACGCAGGCGGCGTACCAGTTCAGGTGTTTTATAAGCAGCAATACCGCCGCTAACACCCAGAACAATTTTTTTGCCAGAAAGCCCCATCATGATTTTTCCACCAGAAGTCACAGTCATCTGGCTATTTTACCACACTCATTCGGTAACGACTTTTTTGCAGTTTGCGAGACATCCCGCATGGGGAATATCCGCATATCGTGTGTGCTTCTCAAGTTGTGCACAATGAGCAGCATTAAGGGCAAGGAGGTTCTAATGAGTGAGATAATAGAGCAGGCTGGAGCATGCATGCCGCGAGAAAAACTGCTGAAATTTGGTGCAGCCTCATTAACGGATGTCGAGTTAGTGGCGTTATTTTTACGTACGGGTTGCCAAAATATGAATGTACTCGCATTTGCACAGAGTTTATTGCATCAATTCGGCTCATTAAGCAGGTTGTTGTCGGCAGATCATTCGGAATTTAAAGATGTGAAGGGTATTGGAGATGCGAAATACACCCAGCTTAACGCTATTGCTGAGCTGGCAAGGCGTTACTACTATTCACGTGGCGTTGATGAGCTATCCTTAAAAGGGCCGGATTCAGTCAGGGAGTATATCCAAAGCCAACTGACAACAGCAGAACGCGAGATCTTCATGGTTATTTTCCTGGATAACCAGAACCGAGTGATTAAACATAGTCCAATGTTTGCTGGAACTTTGAACCATGTAGAGGTCCATCCGAGAGAAATTGTGCGCGAAGCGATGAAATCAAATGCAGCGGCGCTAATACTCGCGCATAATCACCCGTCTGGTCGAGCAGAACCGAGTAAAGCTGATCGTGTTATTACCGAACGCATCGTAAAAGCTTGCCTGTTTATGGACATTCGAGTGCTCGACCATCTTGTTATTGGCCGTGGAGAGTACGTTTCTTTTGCAGAACGTGGGTGGATTTAGGCCGAATTGCGCGATCCTTGGGGATCTTTGTCTGTTCGGGACTTGAGCACATGCGTTAGGCAGCGTATACTACGCCACCTTTGAGAATCTCGGGTTTTGGCATTATGCGCCTGGCACTGTGGTTCACATTGAACCGCCAGGGACCAGGCTTGCGGCCTGACGAGGCGCCATAACCCTATACGAAGCTCGAGCTAATTTGATTTTTGGAGAATAGACATGTCCCGAGTCTGCCAAGTTACTGGCAAGCGTCCGGTGACCGGTAATAACCGTTCCCACGCAATGAACGCGACCAAACGCCGTTTCCTGCCGAACCTGCACTCTCACCGTTTTTGGGTTGAGAGCGAGAAGCGTTTTGTCACACTGCGTGTATCTGCTAAAGGTATGCGTGTAATTGATAAGAAGGGTATCGAAACGGTCTTGGCCGATATGCGTACCCGTGGCGAGAAGTACTAAGAGGAATTAAGTCATGGCTAAAGGTGTTCGCGAGAAGATCAAGCTGGTTTCTTCTGCTGGTACTGGTCACTTCTATACCACCACGAAGAACAAGCGTACTAAGCCGGAAAAACTGGAACTGAAAAAGTTCGATCCAGTTGTCCGTCAACACGTACTGTACAAAGAAGCTAAAATTAAATAATTTTAGTGTCTTTGATGAAAACCTCGCTTCGGCGGGGTTTTTTCGTTTTAGGACTTTTAGTCTGGAGGAGAGATGCCTGAATTACCTGAAGTAGAAACCAGTCGACGTGGCATTGAACCACATTTGGTGGGGGAAACTATCCTGCATGCCGTTGTGCGTAACGGTCGCTTACGTTGGCCAGTCTCCGATGAAATCCATGCTCTAAGTGATAAACCCGTCTTAAGTGTGCAGCGCCGCGCTAAATATCTGCTTCTCGAACTCCCGGATGGCTGGATTATTATCCATCTTGGCATGTCGGGTAGCCTGCGTATTCTTCCGGAAGATTATCCTGCCCAAAAACATGACCATGTCGATTTGGTGATGAGCAATGGCAAAGTCCTGCGCTATACCGATCCGCGCCGCTTCGGTGCCTGGTTATGGGCGAAAGAGTTAGAAGGCAGTAATGTGCTGGCGCATCTTGGCCCTGAACCTCTAAGTGATGCGTTTTCTGCAGATTATCTACGCGAAAAATCTGCGAAAAAGAAAATGGCGATAAAGCAGTGGATTATGGATAACAAACTGGTGGTGGGGGTGGGTAACATTTATGCCAGTGAATCGCTGTTTGCTGCAGGAATCCATCCTGATCGCACTGCTCAGTCACTTTCATATGCTGAATGCGAATTGCTGGTCAAAACTATTAAAGCGGTATTGCTACGTTCGATTGAGCAGGGCGGAACAACGCTAAAAGATTTTTTGCAGTCGGATGGTAAGCCTGGCTATTTCGCTCAGGAGTTGCAGGTTTATGGGCGAGCAGGAGAGCCATGTAAGGCTTGTGGTGCGCCAATTGTTACCAGTAAGCACGGGCAACGCAGCACGTTTTATTGCCGCCATTGCCAGCACTAACTCTTTAATTCGCGGGTGCCTGCTTGAGTTTTTCCAATAGCGCTTTGCAGACAGGCTCAGGCAGGAAGTGTGCAACATCGCCATGATGACGAGCGACTTCTTTTACCAGCGATGAAGAGACAAAAGACCACTCTTTCGAAGGCATCAGGAACACACTTTCAAGTTCGGGCATTAAGTGGCGGTTCATGTGAGCCAGCTGCATTTCATACTCAAAGTCCGCTGCTGTACGCAGCCCTCTGACCAGAACGTTAGCATGTTGAGTTTTAGCAAAATTCGCCATCAGATCGCTAAAGCCGACAACTTCAACATTTGGTAAGTGTGCGGTAACCCCTTGTGCCAGCAGAACTCTTTCTTCCAGCGTGAACATGGTCTTCTTGTGCGGGCTATTGGCGATGGCCAGAATCAAGGTATCAAACATCATCGCAGCACGTGTCACGATGTCCAGATGACCATTGGTAATGGGATCAAACGTACCAGGGTAAATCGCTCGGGTGGTCATAGAATTTTGTTTTCCGTATAGCCTTGATTCAGCGCCCAGAGTTCAGCGTACTTATTAAACGTATACTGCGCATTGACCACCGCAAGTAACCAGCCTTGCTTTCCATCAAGAAACCCCGCTCTCAATAGCAGCGTTTTACAAAAAGCGCCAAATGTGTGTCCAAAAATCCCGGCAAGGGAAACTCGCTTGCCACGTTGGTGGCGCTCCTGAGCCCAGGCGGTCGCATAATTTAACTGTTTGCGCTGGAAGCTGGCGAAATCGCGGCAGGTAAGATGAAGCAAATCCCCTTTGAGTGGGATAATTTTTGCACCTGGCGCTTCGAGAGATTCATGGACCTGATTGTCATTATAGCGGTAGCTTGAGCGGGCATAGAGGCGTGTCACGCGATCCGGATACCATCCACTGTGGCGCATAAAACGGCCAAGGAATAGATTGCGGCGCGCAATGCTGTATACAGCATCTGGCTGAGGATTATCTAACACAGCTTTAAGCGTACTGGCCAGTTCCGGCGTAACACGCTCATCGGTATCGATCATCAGAATATATTCGTGACTGGCATAGCTCTGTGCCAGTTGACGCTGTTTACCAAACCCTTGCCAGTCTTCGTTAATGAAAACTTTCGCACCCGCCTGAAGGGCAATCTCGACGGTGGAGTCCGTACTCCCCGAATCCAGCAAGACCACTTCATCTGCCCACGTGACCGAAGCCAGGCATTCTGGCAGCACGTCCGCCGCGTTTTTAGCGATCATGACCACTGACAAACGATTGGGCATTAGTGGCTCCGTTGCGGCAGATACGGTTGCAATAATTGCAGTAACCGTTGTAGTGCACCCTGGTTCTGGTGAAGGACTTCCACGGCATGGCGGCCATAGTAAAGACGATAATCTTCATCGGTTAGTAGAGTAGTGATTTCACTCACTAGCGATGAGGCATCCGTGACGGTAATCAATCCATCCGCACGCTGTAAGCGAGCGCAAATATCTTTGAAATTGAAAGTATGTGGGCCCATCAATACTGGAATAGCGTGTGCCGAAGGTTCCAGCGGATTATGGCCGCCACGTTCAACAAGGCTACCACCGACAAAGGCGAGATCGGCAATTCCATACAGCATCATCAGTTCGCCCATTGTGTCACCAATAACGACTTGCGTGCTGCTGGACGGTTTTTCGCCACTGCTGCGCATGATATAGCTGAAACCGGCCTTCTGAGCCATATCCCGAGCATCTTTGAACCGCTCAGGGTGGCGTGGAACAAGAATGAGTAGTAAATCTGGGAACTTGGCCAGCAACTGACGGTGCGCATCCAGAATAATGCTCTCTTCACCATCATGGGTGCTGGTGGCAATCCATACTTTACGATGCGGGGCCCATTGGCGGCGTAGCGTAATCGCACGTGCGGCAAGTTCTGGGGTCACAGAAATATCAAATTTCAGGCTGCCGGTGACCGTTAACTGAGTGCGTTTAAGACCAAGCTCGATGAACCGAGCCCCATCTTCTTCATTTTGCGCAGCGATGAGTGTAATTTTGCTCATCAGACGACGCGTGAAATTACCCAGTTTTTTATATCCCTTGGCCGAGCGTGCAGAGAGACGAGCATTCGCAATGACCAGTGGGATTTTACGTTGGTGTAATTCGTTGATCATGTTGGGCCACAATTCTGTTTCCATCACGATAACTAATTTAGGACGCACGGTATTGAAAAAGCGCTTCATGGCGCAAGGGAGATCATATGGCAAATAAACATGGTGCACATTTTTCCCAAAGGCCGACAGCGCACGTTCCGAACCCGTTGGGGTCATTGTGGTGACGGTAATGGGAATCGTTGGGTAGCGATGGCGCAGGGCACGAACTAACGGAATTGCCGCCAGTGTCTCGCCAACGGAAACTGAATGCAGAAGAATACCATCGGGCTCCACTTTTCCACGGCAATAGCCGTAGCGTTCCGCCCAGCGCTTGCGGTACGCGGGAGCTTTACGGCTACGGAGTAACAGTCGCAGCCAAACTAGCGGCTGAATAAGATAGAACAGAGCGGTATACAACGATTCCAAGCGAATTTTCCGTATTTTCATTATCGGCGGGCAAATTCTAAGCATTCGGGAAGCTTAAAGCTATTGTTTTGGTAATATCACGAAGGCATTGCTTAGTATTCAGATGCGATAGTGCTTGAGTTGCAGAAGTTGCGGGCGGCATGCGGCCACCCGCTTGTGAGCGGTTTTTCAACCCGGTACGCGGGTCGCTTTCTTCAGTTTTAGGTAGCGACGACCCAAGCGCCAGCGTAGTCGGAATCCGCGAGCATTTTTCCAAATCAAACGCCAGATGCCGCGATCAAAAAACTCCTGAACGATCATCTTCTTCTTGTGCGGATCTTTCATATTATTGAAAGTGTGTAATATCCCAAGACCCTCTTTAGCTATTTGCCAGTTACAGGCAGGGATATTCTTTACCGCTTCCGGATAACGCTGGTTAATAGCATCCAACATTTCCAGTATTTTCATATAATGGCGAGCTGATCGGATAAGGGTGTCATCAGTATCTGGTTTATGGGAAACCGAGGCTGAATGGATGTAGTAATCGTAGTATTGCTCGTCAGTATATTGGACGCGCTCCGCAGCCAGTAACACCTCTGTTGTCCACGGAATGTCCTGATGGCGCAAACCGGGTTCAAAAGTAAAACCATGTTCGCGAATAAAATCATGTCGATAAAGGTTCAGCCAGGTCACGTGCAGAAACTTGCGTGAATCCAGCGCACGTTTAAGCCACTGGGGGCCACTCAGGACGTCGGTCGACTGAAGCTTGTCTCGCGGAAAGATCGGTCGTGAAGGTTTCTTGTTGTTTTCGTAAACGTAATTCCCATTACACGTCACGACATCCAGGTCATTTTTTAATGCCAGATCAAGCAAGTGGCGGTACATGCCGGGTTTAAAGTCATCATCGATATCCGGGAATGAAAGGTACTGGCCAGTGGCGACAGCGAGCCCAGTATTACGCGCAATCGAAACGCCCTGATTTTCCTGCTCAATGATTTTCATGCCAGGGAACTTGCTACTCCAGGCTTCAATAATCGCCATGGATCCATCGGTTGAACCATCGTTCACCATAATGACTTCCATGCCGTCGATATTCTGAGCGTCTAGACAGGCAAAGAATTTAGCCAAAAAAGATTCGCCGTTATAAACAGCAACGACAACGCTGAGGAGTGGACGTAGGTTCTGTTGCATAAAATTACCTGGAAATATTGTTATCTTTCTTCCGTTGCCAGTGACAAATACTGCTGGCAGATGGCACCAATGCTGTATGACTCAATAGTCGTGGTATCAATAACGGGTGGGTTGTTATAAATATCCAGCATAGTGTCTGCAAATTCCTGAGAGTTCATACCTGACAGGCCTCGCGCCAGTTCTCCGGTAAGAATCTCTGCCGGCCCACCGGGGCAATGCGTACTGACAGTGGGTGTCTGGCAAATTAAGGCTTCGACCAGTACATTACCAAACCCTTCGCAATCGGAGCTCAGCAGCAGCATACGCGCATTGGCAATCCACGGATAAGGGTTTGATGCGAATGGTTTCAGAATCACGCGGTCGGCAACGCCTGCATTTGCAGCCATCGCTTTAATTTCGGCAACACGCTCGTCACTGCCGTTACCCATCAGGATTAGCGGAACCTGAATTCCACTGAGTGCATAAGCTTTGATCAACCGGTCATGGCGTTTATGTTCATGGAAGCGGCCAACGTGGATTAAATACTCCTGCCCCGCCATTTCGCACGGCTCTTTCGCTTTTAAATGTATTCCGTCGATATCGAAAGGGTTATGGATGACTGTGCCCCTGGACAACGTAATATCGAAAGCAGTCGTAATATCGTGCAGTACCGCCTGCGACACGGCAACGACATTGCTATTTTGGTAAACGCGTTGAATTTTTTTACGTTTTAGCCAGCGAGAGAACCCCTGCCGATGCTGAAGATAGGAGTAAGAAAACATGCCATGGACACAGTACCAGAGCTTCTCACGCGCAATTGACTTGGTATGGGCAACAATGCGGTCGGTTTTATGCAGGTGTGAAAAGACGAGGTCGAAATTCCCTTTTTTCTGTGCTTGTTCAATCGCGCTATCAAGCAGGGCTGCACGGCGAGACAATTCTGTCAGCTTGCGCCAGGGTTTTTTACAGGTATCCAGAATGACCTGATAAT
This sequence comes from Buttiauxella sp. WJP83, assembly GCF_027594725.1. Lineage (NCBI taxonomy): Bacteria > Pseudomonadati > Pseudomonadota > Gammaproteobacteria > Enterobacterales > Enterobacteriaceae > Buttiauxella > Buttiauxella sp. WJP83. The sequence continues at coordinate 4,600,315 of NZ_CP110080.1, read as the reverse complement.
CAACGTCTTCCGGGATTTCATAATCACAGACGCGGCGCAGCGAAAAAACGGATACCTGATGGCCCATTCCTACCAAACCTTTCGATAAGGTAAGTACGGTCTTCTCAGCACCACCGCCAGGTAAACCATCAATAATCATTAGGATACGCATCGTCTAATCCAGTATATTTTGATACAGCGAAATAAGTTGCTGTGAAAGTTTTTCCGGTGTCGCATCCCTGACGCGTTCGCGAGCGTAGCTCCCCATTTTCTCATCTACAAAGCGTGAAGATATTCCCATTACCGCTTCTGAAAGTTGGGGGATGGCGAGTGCATCACAAACGTATCCGTTTTGTCCGGTTGTTATAAATTCAGCCCCACCACAAGTGGCTGATGTAATAACCGGTAAACCACATGCCATTGCTTCAAGTATCACATTTGGAAATGGATCATATAGTGTTGGCAGTAATAGTCCATCTGCGGCCTGATAGAAAGGCAGTGTATTTTTCTGCATTCCTATAAACCGTATCCGATTCAGGCACCCCAGAGATTGTGCCAGTTCGCGATATTTTTTCTCTGCTTTATCTTGCCCGACCACAATCAAGTAACGATCGGTAGGGGCAATAGCTTTGATTGCATTGGCCAGTCCTTTACGCTCAAATCCTGAGCCGACAAAAACCAATGTCACTGCGTTTTGCGGGATAGACATCTCATCACGCAGTTTCACACGCAGTTCTTCATTTGCCGGAACGAAGCGGGAGGAGTCAATTGCATTATAGATGACATGTATCTTATTAGCAGGAATAGAGAAATCTTCAATAATTTCTCTTTTAACCATTTCTGCATTACAGATGACGGCTTTGAGCTCGGGAGCCTGGTACATCGCCTTTTCGGCCTGCATTACGTAACGATGATACCTATCGAGAAACAGCCACTTTCCACGCCATGTAGGTAAAATTCTCGCTCTTTGCATTAACCATCGACGGTGAACACCATCACCTGCACGATAAATATCACAGCCCGCTATGCGTTCATGACTTTGGACAATATCGAAACTCTCGCGTTGCCATATCGCTCTTGCCGCATCTGCAAAGCCTTTTTCACGGCTAATTCGACCTAGTTTTATCGGATCACAAATATGAATATGCCAATTGTCCTGGCGCGCACCTTGCCATTGCCGCGTGATAACGTTGAGTTCCATGTCATGGGCGCTTAACGCCTCAAGTGCGCGTGAAACGAAACGCTCAGCCCCTCCATCGGGGCGGTATTTTTGGCGGACGATAGCCAGACGGCAGCGCTTCATAACAATTGTTTCCTTGCAGCAGCGACAACATCATCAACCGGGATGGCATCGAGAAAACGTTCTTTCGTGTTGGTATCGATTTTGTCAGGGTCTGGCAGTTCACCATAATTCCCTGCCCAAATAACTTCGCCGACGACGTCCCACGGGCTCCAGAACACCAGTTTCGAAGGGCCAAATAGGGCGATACATGGCGTTTTTAATGCGGCAGCCATATGCATTGGCACCGAATCAACACCAATAAACAGTTTGGCATGGTCGATCAGAGCCGCTAATTGACGCAGGGTTAACTCACCAGCGAGGGAATAAACACGCTCTGAAGGACATAACGCACGAATTTTTTCAATCATCGCTTTTTCGTATTTATCGGGCCCTGAGGTTAACACCAGGGTATGCCCGTCTTTTTGCAGCGCTGTGATTGTTTCAGCCATTTTGCCCTCATCCCAGCATTTGAAGAACCAGCGGGAGGTGGGTTGAACAACAATGTAAGAACCTTCAACCCCATTGCTTTGCAGCTTTCCTTGCACGGACTGCCAGTCGTCAGGCTGATAGCTCATCGTAACATCTCTGACAGGCGCAATATTCAATGGGGTAATAATGGATAAATTTTGTTCCACAGTGTGCAGGGTCTGATGACCGGACACTGAAGCGAGTTGCGTGTGGCAATATTGCCAAAACCAACCACGGCGCTTATTGAAATCGAAACCGATACGCGAAGGAGCCCCGGTGAAGCGGGTAACAATGGCGCTACGCCATTGATCTGCAAGATTGATAACCAGGCTGTATTTTTGATCGCGCAAAGTTTTCAGTAATTGCCATTCTTTGCATAAATGCTGGCGAGTACCGAGTTTTCGCCATTTACGGTCAATTCCATAAATACGATGAATGAATGGATGTGCCGCTAGCATGTCTCGCGTTTCTTCATAGAGCAGAACATCAATTTCTGCTTGTGGCCAGGCTTGATGTAATGCGTTGATCACCGGAGTAGTGAGCAACATGTCACCATGATGGCGCAACTTTATCAGTAAAATACGGGCTGGTGGCACGGCCGCGAGAGCATTCAAAGCGTTATTCATTATCATCTTTAGGTGATTAACCAAAGAGTGATTCTAATAGACCTTGAGTGTGGTTGCTACATTTGTGCTCAGGAGTTAGAAATTTGAACGTAAGCGGTTTGCCCTTATCTGGCAGGCTGCGTAACATGATGTGAACATCTTTATCTCAGAGACGGAAATGACCAAACCTGCATTTATCATCACCATTGATACCGAAGGCGATAATCTCTGGCAAAACCACCGACAAATTAAAACTGAAAATGCGCGTTTTCTGCCTCGTTTTCAGTCTTTATGCGAAAAGTACGGGTTCAAACCGGTTTGGCTAACGAACTATGAGATGGCTGTAGATCCGGTTTTTATCGAGTTTGCTAAGGATGTGATTGCGCGTGGCCAGGGTGAAGTAGGCATGCACTTGCACGCCTGGAATAGCCCACCAGAACACGATTTAACCGGCGATGATTGGCGTTGGCAGCCCTATCTCATTGAGTACAGTGATGAGATCATGCGAGAGAAAGTGGTTTATATGACCACATTGCTGGAAGAAACATTCGGCACAAAAATGATCAGCCACCGTGCAGGACGTTGGGCATTTGATAGCCGCTACGCCAGGTTACTGGTGGAGTTGGGTTATAAAGTCGATTGCTCAGTGACGCCGAGGGTTAACTGGCGAAATGCGAAAGGATCCCCTTCGGGCTCTGGCGGAACGGATTATCAACATTTTCCAAGTCAGGCTTATTTTATGGATCTGGATAATATTCATCAGACAGGAAATTCATCATTTCTCGAGGTTCCGATGAGTATTCAGTATAAGCACAGTGCTTTGATGAATAGTTTTAAACAAAGTTATGATCGGCTGAGAGGTAAATATCGTAGCCCTTCGGTTAATTGGTTGCGCCCGTCAGGCGGTAATGCTGCACAAATGATAGCGGTAGCTGAAAAAACATTATCTCAAGGTAATGATTACGTTGAGTTTATGCTTCATTCATCAGAGTTTATGCCGGGTGGTAGTCCCACATTCAAAGATGAAGCGGATATTGAGAGGCTTTATCAGGACCTTGAGATATTATTCTCCTGGCTCGCAGAGCGGACCAGGGGAATGACGCTGGCAGAGTATTATGATTATAAAAGAGCCGGGTAAGAGCCCGGCTTTTCTTACTACACTTCTTTTTGTTTGAGTGGGAAACTAATCCCACATACACCAATTACAGCAACGTAAAACAATATCGCCTCTGAACTTAAAAGTAATACATCACTTAAGCCATAGACAATCAACCCATTCATTGCAAACAATAATGGAGTATTCCGCTCACGTAAAGCCACCCAGCATAGACTCATGTATAACCATAATAATGCCAGACCACCAAATATCCCTTGTAAGGACAATGTTTCAATCATCTCATCATGTAGATGGACTGAGATGAATTCCATTGCACTTTTATATTGTGGATTCTGAGTAGTGAATTGATCTGAGTAACTATACCGTGATTGCATTGATTGCCCAAATGGGGCATTGACAAAGTTATTTATTCCCACGGTCCACATAGAGAAGCGAGCACCAAGTGAGGTGTTGTCTTTCCCCTCCTGATAGAGACTGACTTCATCATAGGTTTGCTCAATTTTTGGATAAATATAATTTTTATACAAAAAGAAAATAGCCAATATTGCAACAATCAAAACGATCAGCATTGATTTAAGATGGATTTTTTTGAAGTAATACGTTGTCATCACTGCGATAATGAGTAAATGAAAAATAATTGCGGCTCGAGTGCCTGTTAAAATAATCACCACAAACGAGGTTAAAATAGATAATGCCGCGATAACATAGTATGTTGGTTTTTTTTGAAGGTACAGAAAATAAATAAAAATCATGCTCAACGTCGAGTAAATATATGCTGAAATTGTTGCTCGATTAATTGCCATTTCAACACGGACCATACCATGGAAAGACTGCCAAAAGGCATAAGAAGAGGCTAATATAAACGCAATACCGATTATGGCAAGCATGACATTCTTATAGTTTAATGCTCTGAGGTAGTGTTTGAAATGTGTTATGTAAAAGACCATGACCCCACCCAGTAGCAACTTTTTTCCAGCTCCAAGTTGGTCACTATAGGTATTATAGCCGCTTGCATCGCGACCTAGCCAAAGAAACCATATCAATTTTATGACACCGAGTAATATTATCGGATACGCGATATTGAATTTCTTAAATGAAAGACTCTTCCATTCAATCATCATACCAGCAATGCTTAAATATACAGCAATATAATAAAAGTCTTTTTGTCTTCCATTGCTCAGTAAAGTGAATGCGATTGAAAGAGCTGCAAAAACAAATGCCGTAACATAGAGACGAGATTTTAATTTTTCCATAATGTACTCAAAGCTTTTCTCTTATAACTTAATCGAACATGGCGGTTAATAAAAAAACCTAAAGAATGTGACTGCAAAACATGTTTTTTAACGATGCTTTTATGCTCTGCGTCCTGCAAAAAATTATTGTATTTAAGGTAAATGTCTAGCCAGTGGCATAATATTAGGTGGTGGAATCTATCGGGCAGATCATTTTCCATTTTCAATGTGCAGGTTAGCAGGTTGTTTATTTTAACTGGATCTAGAGCTGAAGATAGACTGCCTTGTCTTTTAATATAGTAATAATGGCTGTCAAACTGAAAGTAGATATTAACTGCATTCATTAACATTCGAGGAAATACATAGAAATCCTCATAACATGTCATGCCGGGAATTTCATTGTTGAGATAAATTGAACGCTTAATAAACTGACCAATCAGGTGGGCTTGTAGATCTTTATGGATTAAGAAGCGGGTGATTGCTTCATCCTGAGATATTTTTTCAGGGTTTAGGCCTGACCATTGATGATCTATTTTTGTGAGATCACGAATTTCATGCAGTCGTGTTAGCAACATGTCAGGCTGGTTTTTTCGAAGAAAAGAAAGAATCGAAGGAAAACTTCCTGATTTTACTATGTCATCACTGTCCAGCATTGTGATGTATTCCCCATGAGATAAGGAAATTCCATGCTGACGAACTAATCCTACATTTTTATAATTTACTGTGGAAATCTCTACTTGCGCACATTGCTGGGCAATGATTTTTATTTTTTCGTGTGTAGAATCTACAGAGCTATCATTGATAATGATGATTTCAGACTCATTAATCTCCGAGCCTAGAGCGTCGAGCAAGCTTTGAAACGTAGCATCAATCGTTTCTTCACAATTATGTGCAGCAATGATGATGCTTAGAAGTGGTTTATCTGCCATAACTTACTCTTTAAAAGCACAACACAGAATTGATTTAATTTTTGATGATGTCATTGTGTTGTAGATTTTGGTGGATGAAATCACGGATAGCATTGAGATCGTTATCACTCAATGCAAACATCTCTTCTCTTGTCCGGTCAAAATAATAAGGTGCTTCGAAGATATATGATTTTTCATATTCTTTGCTTCCAAGCAACAACACGTTCCCCAACGGCCTTTGTTCTGCAATGCAGCATGGACCGTAAATGAGAACAATGGGGACGCCTACTGCATCGGCGATATATACGTTCCCGGAATCTGAGGCAATATAGAAATCCATTTTGCTGATGGCAAAAGGCACATCTTCTAAAGGAAGTTCACCCACCAGACTCACAATATCTTCCCGCATTCCGACTTCGCGGTGTAGATCATCTAACCATACTTGTTCACTTTTAGGGCCAAAAACAAAATAAGTACAATTTAATCCCTCTAACGCACTAAAAATTTTCTTCCAGATTGCTGATGGAATGGTTTTTGATTTGTTTCCTGCAGAAATACTCAGACCTATTTTGGTTACGTTTTGTTTATCCAGTGATAGTGGATAGGTCGTAGGTTTTCTTAACGGGAGAGTGGCATGCTTAGGAACATCACGCCAGGTTAGGCTGCGATCTGCAAGCTTAAGGTAATCGTCTACAGTTAGCTGTTCTTTGCGATGTTCAACAATGCCGTTCGCTGTCAGGTAAAAAAAAGTGTGATACCAACGGCGAGTGTAAGTCGAGAGGAATTGCTTGTTCGCTGCATTGCAAACCGCAGCAAAGAACAGATTAGTGCTGTTAGGTTGTAACAAATAGACGTTTTCGTAGCAATTCAACAGAGTGAATGCCAGACGAAACTTACGCCACAGGCTCTTTTTATGTTCTTCGATAAGAAAAATAGTGTCGATGGTTTCATCATATTTAGCCAACGGAAGAACTGTTTTACTGATTAACACATCACTGTGCTTCAGATGGCTGAGCAAAGGCGTGACATTGACGAAATCACCTATTTTTGCCGTTTGAATCATCAAGTTTCGACCTGTTTTTTTATAAAACAGTTTTCCGAATAACTTGAACGGGAGAAAGATGACAAAAAGGAATAGATAGCTCATTAATCGTTATTCTGCTGCTATGTGACTAATTTTCTGGAGTGCGGTAAACGTATCTGCAGCGGTAATGTTAGCCATGCTTTTCTCTGCGCCTCGTAGTTCGTGCTGATTCTCGCCGTAACCACCAATCAAACCCGGATCGGTAGGGCCATATAATGTTATGTTCGGCCGATTAAGTGCAGCAGTCAGGTGGCTCAGTCCAGTGTCGACTGAAACTACAGCCCTGGCTCCTGCAAGCTGTTTGGCTACTTGTTCAAGCGACAAGCGCGGCAACACCTCAACATTATCAAATCCGGAAGCCAAACGGATTGCTCGTTTGTGCTCGTGTTCCGCACCCCACGGGAGTTTAATATGTAATCCCGCATCATGCATTAATTGAATAAGATTTCGCCAGTGTGATTCCGGCCAGTGCTTTTCGTCGCGAGTTGTTGCATGCAGGAAAATGAAATAATTCCCCGTATCGGAGGAGGCTGTAGTCAGGAAGTGCTGCGCGATAGCGTAATCGCCCTGAGCTGCAGGCTTCTGGTAACCTAGGCTTTTGGCGAACAACTCACGCGTGCGTTCAACCGCATGTTGTTGCTTCGCAATGGCGTGGCGACGGTTGTAGAACAGGCTCGACAATGGTTCGCGGGCGCTGTTCCAGTCCATGCCGTGTTTTATCCCTCTGGCTTTTCTTGTAACCAGAGCGGCACTTTTTATCAGTCCTTGGGCATCAATGACGGCGTCGTAATTTTCAGCGCGTAGTATTTTGTAGAAAGCGGCACGCTCGGCCTTTACAGGGGCTGAAAACCAGCTTTTACGCCAACGGCGAATTGCGACTGGAAAAACGTTATCGACTGCAGGGTGCCAGCCTGGGATTTGAGCAAAACCTTCTTCAACAACCCAGTCGAAACGGATGCTGGGAATAGCTTGCATCGCATCTGTAAGAGCTGGCAACGTATGCAAGACATCACCCATTGACGATGTTTTGACGATCAATACCCGCATTACGCTTCCTTCTCCGCCAAAATCAGGGCGGTTAGCTCATCCATAACGCGCTCGGGCGTAATATCAATCAAGCTTTGATGATAGCCTTCTGCGGCATCACCTTTACGGACTTTGTGATAACCACTAATAAGGCGAATAACTCGCGCCTTATGTGAAAGCGGTGGAGTAAAGTCAGGGCTGCTCGGACCGTATAATGCTACAAGCGGACGATTCAGCGCGGCGGCAACGTGCATCAAACCTGAATCATTGGACACAACAGCCTGGCAAGCCGCAATTAAAATAACTGCTTGCTCAAGCGCGGTGTCACCTGCCAGATTGCGGCAATGAGCCTGTTGTTGCGTGGTCAAAGCGGCGACGATATCGTTACCCGCTTCTTTGTCTTTTGCCGAACCAAACAACACGACCTGATAGCCATCATCAATGAGTTTGCCCGCAAGCGTAGCATAGTGATAATGCGGCCAACGTTTAGCCGGGCCGAATTCAGCGCCTGGGCAAAAACCAATTATCGGCCGTTGTGCATCAAGACTAAAAGACTGACAAGTTTGCATTTTTTCCCCGTCGTTAACCTGCAACTGTGGCCACAGCAACGGTTGGGGAAGATCTTTAGCGGACTGCATTTTGCCTTTGTCATAAGCCAAAGCAATGTAACGCTCAACCATTAATGGCCAGGCTTGCTTGTCCAGAACACGCGCGTCATTGAGTAACCCGTAGCGCATTTCACCACGCCAACCCGTGCGTTGCGGGATATTGGCAAAGAACGGAACAAGTGCTGACTTAAATGAGTTGGGCAGCACATATGCCTGATCGTAACGTTTGGCACGCAAGGCGTGTCCAAGGCGACGACGTTCTCCAATTTCCAAAGCACCATGCCCGAGTGGCATCGACAATGCTTCGTTAACTTCCGGCATACGTGACAGTAATGGACGGCACCATGCCGGTGCCATCACATCAATGATTGCCTGGGGATAGCGCGCTTTGAGCGTGCGATAGAGACTTTGCGACATCATCATGTCGCCCACCCATGACGGGCCAATCACCAGTATTTTCATGCGTCAGGCTACCTGCTTATGCGTCACGGTTGAGCCAGGACATGTATTCTGTTACGCCTTCGGCAACAGTTTTAAATGGCTTGTCGTAACCTGCGGCACGCAGATTGGTTAAATCGGCCTGAGTAAATGCCTGATAGCGACCTTTGAGTTTTTCCGGGAATGGAATGTACTCAATGCTGCCTTTTTTATGGAATGCGAGTGCTGCATCAGCAATGGCCTGGAAGGATTCTGCTCGACCTGTGCCACAGTTATAAATACCGGATACGCCGTTTTGCCAGAACCACAGATTTACAGCTGCTACATCGCCCACATAGATGAAGTCGCGTTTAAAGCTATCGCTACCTTCAAAGAGTTTCGGATTCTCGCCGTTATTCAGCTGGGTATTCAGATGGAATGCAACGCTTGCCATACTGCCTTTGTGGCCTTCACGTGGCCCATAAACGTTGAAATAACGGAAACCCGTAATCTGAGAGCTAGCTTCAGGTAAGATTTGACGAACGTATTCGTCAAACAAGAATTTTGAATAGCCGTAGACGTTCAGTGGTTGCTCGTATTCACGAGATTCAATAAAGTCGCTGTTACGGCCACCATAGGTTGCTGCTGAAGAGGCATACAGGAACGGAATTTCCCGTTCCATGCAGTAATGCAGAACTTCTTTAGAGTACTGATAGTTATTATCCATCATGTACTTACCGTCCCACTCAGTGGTGGAAGAGCATGCACCTTCATGGAAGATTGCTTCAATATCGCCAAACTCTTCGCCGGCCATAATCTGGATTAAGAAGTCTTCTTTATCCATGTAATCAGCGATATTTAAATCTACGAGGTTGGCGAATTTAGTGCCATCCTTCAGGTTGTCCACAACCAGGATATCCGTAAGACCGATATCATTCAGTGATTTAATGATGTTGCTGCCGATAAATCCGGCACCACCGGTGACAATGATCATAAGCGTAACCTTAAAAAATTAGGGGGCAATGAGGCCCAATACCTCACGCGTATATGACTCCTATCATACCACCACCCGAATTGTCTTTCCTAATAACCCGATTCTGGAAAGCACCTCGTGATTTATGCTGAAAATTCCAATTTCATTGAAGCGTCATCTCGTCTCCTGGTATAGGTTTGGGTAATATGTTCTGAAATTAGCCATGCCTGGAGAATCGCAATGCGCGGAGATTTTTACCAACAGTTAACATCCCAACTTGAAACCGCACGCGCGGAAGGGTTGTTCAAAGAAGAACGTATTATTACTTCAGCCCAACAGGCTGACATTACTGTTGCTGACGGCAGCCATGTTATTAACTTCTGCGCCAATAACTACCTGGGGCTTGCTAACCACCCACAACTGATCGATGCCGCAAAGCAGGGCATGGAAAAACATGGTTTTGGGATGGCTTCTGTTCGTTTCATTTGTGGCACGCAAGACAGCCATAAAGAGCTAGAAGGGAAACTTGCTCGTTTCCTGGGAATGGAAGATGCGATTCTTTACTCTTCATGCTTTGACGCCAACGGCGGTTTGTTTGAAACCTTGCTCGGCACAGAAGATGCGATTATTTCTGATGCGTTGAACCATGCTTCTATTATTGATGGTGTGCGCCTGTGTAAGGCTCAGCGTTATCGTTATGCCAACAACGACATGCAAGAACTTGAAGCTCGCCTGAAAGAAGCGCGAGCGGCAGGTGCTCGCCACATCATGATCGCCACCGATGGTGTGTTCTCTATGGATGGGGTTATTGCCAACCTGAATGGGGTTTGCGACCTGGCCGATCAATATGACGCACTGGTCATGGTTGATGATTCTCACGCGGTAGGTTTCGTGGGTGAGAACGGACGCGGTACCCATGAATACTGCGATGTAATGGATCGTGTAGATATCATCACCGGCACGTTGGGTAAAGCTCTGGGGGGCGCTTCCGGTGGTTACACCGCGGGTCGTAAAGAAGTTATCGAGTGGTTGCGTCAGCGTTCTCGCCCATATCTTTTCTCCAACTCTTTGGCTCCCGCTATTGTTTCTGCCTCGATTAAGGTGTTGGAAATGCTGGAAACGGGCGCCGAAACGCGTAATCGCCTGTGGGCTAATGCAAGCTTGTTCCGCGAGAAAATGACCGCGGCTGGTTTTACTTTAGCCGGTGCTGATCATGCCATCATTCCTGTGATGTTAGGTGAAGCTGTTGTGGCGCAGAACTTTGCTCGTGAACTGCAAAAAGAAGGCATTTATGTCACTGGGTTCTTCTTCCCGGTGGTACCAAAAGGTCAGGCGCGTATCCGTACTCAAATGTCTGCGGCACATACCACAGAGCAAATTGAACGTGCGGTTGACGCATTTACGTGTATCGGTAAAAAGTTGGGCGTTATCGCCTGAGGGAGCGGTCATGAAAGCATTAGCGAAACTGAAAGCAGAAGAAGGCATCTGGATGACGGATGCGCCCAAGCCAGAAATGGGTCATAACGATCTGCTGATCAAAATCCGTAAAACCGCGATTTGCGGGACCGATGTGCATATCTATAACTGGGATGAATGGTCTCAGAAGACCATTCCGGTTCCGATGGTTGTTGGCCACGAGTATGTAGGTGAAGTGGTCGGAATCGGCCAGGAAGTGAAAGGGTTTAAAATCGGCGATCGTGTTTCCGGCGAAGGCCATATTACCTGTGGCCACTGCCGTAATTGCCGTGCGGGCCGTACTCATCTGTGCCGCAATACGACTGGCGTTGGTGTTAACCGTCCTGGCTGTTTTGCAGAATATTTGGTCCTGCCTGCTTTTAATGCTTTCAAAATTCCTGACAACATCTCCGACGATTTAGCCTCTATCTTTGACCCGTTTGGCAACGCTGTTCACACCGCGCTGTCATTCGATTTGGTTGGCGAAGATGTACTGGTGTCTGGTGCTGGCCCGATCGGCATCATGGCTGCGGCAGTAGCTAAACACGTGGGCGCGCGCAACGTCGTCATCACTGATGTGAACGAGTACCGTCTTGAGCTGGCGCGTGAAATGGGTATCACTCGTGCGGTTAACGTCAGCAAAGAAAACCTGACTGATGTGATGAAAGAGTTGGGTATGACCGAAGGCTTTGATGTGGGTCTGGAAATGTCAGGCGCACCGCCTGCGTTCCGTACCATGCTCGATACTATGAACCACGGTGGCCGTATTGCGATGTTGGGGATCCCGCCATCAGATATGTCTATCGATTGGACGAAAGTTATCTTCAAGGGTCTGTTCATCAAAGGGATTTACGGACGTGAGATGTTCGAAACGTGGTACAAAATGGCGGCATTGATTCAGTCTGGCCTGGATCTGTCACCCATTATCACTCATCGTTTTGGTATCGATGATTTCCAGAAAGGGTTTGATGCAATGCGTTCCGGGCAGTCAGGTAAAGTGATTCTTAGCTGGGATTAATCACGCCGTGACGATTAAAAAAGGCCGGGAAACCGGCCTTTTTAACATCTTTATTCGCTTGCAGTAAGCTTTTCTGCATCCGTCAGGTAACGCACTTTACGGGTGTAATCTTGTCCTTTAAACAGCAATTCGCTCTCCGGCGAGACAAGATATTTTTGCCATTCTGAAAGTGGGAAACCGCCATGTGCACCTACAACCGGTTTTGGGATAACTGAGGCTACTCCCCCAATTTTCTTGGATACCGGCCAGTTCATCCAGTCACCCAAATTCACCGTTTTGATATCGAGCATATCCAGTAATGCAGCCAAAGGTAGCTGGTCTGTTGGCGGTTGGCTATCGTCCATCAGCTCCCAGGTGTCCTGGAATAACGTGAGCCATAACGGGCAGATTCGACGCCAGGTTTTTCGTGACGCGGCCAGGAAAGCCCCGTTAACGTGATCGACAATGTATGGACGAACGGTATCTTTGTAATATGCAGGCACCTTTTCGGCCGGTGCTTTATCCAGTTTGGCGATCATTTTCCCCTGACGGAAACTGGAATAAATATGATGTTCTTCGATTTTAAAACGCGGCATTTGCAGCAGATTGAGATCGGAGTCGATCATCAAAATACCGTCGGTACGAGCTTGCAAAGGCGCATTCAGCTTGATTAAGCGACTTAGATAAATTTGCTTGTAACGATAGCCTTCTTCGCGCTGAGGAAGATCAAGGGTGACGACTCTCGTTTTAGGTGGTAATTCGCCAAACTCACTGGCAGGGCGATCGGAAACAAGCACGATCTCCTCAACATCAGGAGCGAAACGTGCTGCGAACGTTGCTGAAAGCAAACCTTCTTCGATGTAATCCGCGCCAGCGCAAGGAATGACAATTGACGTTACTGGCACAGCAGCACTTCCAACTGCTGGCTCCTGATAAGGGATGTTATGTCGCGCCGTAATATGGCGATATTTTGCATTCAGAAATTTAAACATTTTCATTCCGGGTTGGTTTTACTGCGCCAAGAACGGCTTCGACACCGGCAACATAGTGCTCGATCGCATAATTATCAATCACACGCACGTAAGCTTGCTCAATTAAAGCATCACGTAATTCGCTATCTTGCCATACTTGCTGAAGTTGCGAAGCGAGTTTAACGGTATCACCATATGGGTAGAGCAGACCGGTGCGGCCTGAGTCGATTAACTCGGCAGTACCTGTCACATTTGAACCGATAACGACAGTTTTGAGCAACATGGATTCGAGGACAACTCGCGGCAATCCCTCACTTTTAGAAGCAAGTATGAAGGCATCAAACGCGGCCAAATAATCCAGTGGGTTATTACGAAAGCCAGTAAAAATCACGCGATCGGCGAATCCATAATCAGCTGCCTGGCGCTTTAACTTTTCGCGATCTGCGCCTTCTCCCACCAGGACAAACTTCCATTTTGCTTCGGGGTGCTGCAATTGAAAACGATGCAAAGCTTCAAGTGTATGATGGCAGGATTTTCGTGGGATCAATGACCCAATACTGCCAAACAAAAATGTGCCGTCTTCAATGCCCAACGAGCGGCGTAACGCAATGCCGGAAGGCAGCGGTTGGTGTATATCAATGGCGTTTGGAACCGTAACACAGAGTGATTTCTTCACACCATGATTGAGCAATACCCGCTCAACACCATGGGAGACGGCAATAACGGCATCGCCGACACGGTTCACTATTCTGGAAATCGACTGACTCATCACCGGCTCAATGCGGCAGTGTTGAACGACAGCAACATCAAGTGGCTCTGCCGCCAGATAACCTTCCAAATTGGATCCAGGTTGGTTATTCATGTACAGAATTTCGTAATTATCGCGCTGGATTATCTCGCGAATACGTTTTGCGTTCGGTTGGATTCGCCATTGAGCATCAATATATGCGGTTACTTTTTTGCGCCCAGCCTTGCTGAAAAACAAAAATGCGCGTGCCACTTCTTTGCTGACTTTTGCCCAACCCGGCTGTTTGCGCTGCGGGATGAAAATAACAGGGATATCAATGCTATTCAGCACCTTCTCAATGGTTTCACCTTCTCCGCGTGCGTAGTTGTAGTAAAAGCAGCACGTGATATCAAACCGCTGACGGTCAATACGTTTGAGCAGTTCCAACATGCTGTTGGTACCGCCACCCCACTCTTTACCGTTATCCAGCAGGAGAATTTTACGCCGTTGTTGCGTCATTGAAGCCCAGGCCTTTGTAGCAATAATCAGCCCGCATTATAAAGGCTGATAAGTGTGATAACTAATGCTTTTAGTTGTTCATGCGGCGCTGCTTCCAGTTTTATGATTATATATAATATGAAACCGGACATCATTTATTTTAAAGTTGGTGGTTTTTTCATTATATAGTTTTTCCTTTTTTCGATGTGTGGCTATGTTTAAATTAACTGTTTGTCTCCTGACCTTTAATTCATCTCGTTTGCTGAGTGATGTATTGACGCCATTAATGAAAATCGCTGATGAAGTTATTATTGCAGACTCAGGAAGTACTGATGAAACGATTAATATATCTCGTCGGTTTGGTATTGAGCCGGTCTACAATAAATTCCAGACTCATGGTCAGCAAATGAATTATGCCATCACTCTGGCCAGCCACGATTGGGTATTCTGCATGGATAGTGATGAGATACTTGATGATAAGACGGTGAGTTATCTGTTGGCATTGAAATCCGGCGAAAGCCCAGAGGCCGGGCAGTCATGGCGAATTTCGCGCTACTGGTTCGTGTTGGGTGAACAAGTCAGAACAATTTATCCTGTTTCCTCACCTGATTTTCCCGTCCGACTGTTTAATCGCCAGCAAGCAAAATTTAACGATCGCCCGGTGGACGATCAGGTTACCGGGTATTCTCACTCATCAGTAATACCCGGCTTTGTTCGTCATGATACTTTTTATAATCTTCATGAAGTTTTTAATAAATTAAATAGTTACACCACAAGACTTGTTGCCAACAAAGATATCACTCCTTCACTTACCAGAGGTATATTTAGCGCAATCGGGGCGTTCTTTAAATGGTATTTATTCAGTGGTGCATGGCGAACTGGGCGAGTAGGGTTGGTGACAGGTATTTATGCAACTTTCTACAGTTTCCTGAAATATTTCAAAGCCTGGTATAAAAAAGGGCAGGAACACAAGAAAGCGCGCAAAGAAAGTTCAGCCACGACTTCCTCTGCGCGTGTTTCGCGTCAGGACTGAGGTTTGCTTGTGTCCCATCCCTGCCATTGATACTGCATATATTTCACCAGCGTGCTTTGACTGATACTGTCGCTCAGAACAGTAAAGTATGTTGTGGCATACACGGGTTCCAGCGGTTTCTTAGGCTTGCAAAGTTTCACGCCACTGAAAGGATTTCTGGGTTGTTCAGTCGGTTTAACAGGCTGTACAGGGCGCGTATTATTTGGTCTGGAAGTATCAATCTGAGGTTCGTTGAGTAAGCTGCTTGGGCGCACCAACGTAATATCCGAAGGCAGGTTGTAGACCATTTGTTGCAGCACGCGCACCGTCGACGGGTGTGGGTGTCCGATGGCAATCGCGGAACCATTTCGGCGAGCTAACTCTACAGCCCGATTAAACTGGAAGCGAATATCGGCTTCGTTTTGTGTATCGTCCAGGAAGACTTTACGCTTGATAACTTTGACGCTAGTACCTGCAGCAGCCCGCATCGACTGGCTATTTCCTATCGTCATACTGTCGAGAAAATAAAGATTGTATTGCCCAAGTGACTGCATCACTTTCTGCATGCCGAACAGGCTGGAGGTCATGGCGCTCCCCATGTGGTTGTTTAAACCCACTGCGAAGGGCACTTTATTGACTGCGTCACGGATGATTCTTTCGATCTCACCGCTGCTCATATCCGGGCGCAGGGTGTCTTTTTCCAAAGGCTGTTTGCTCAGGGGAGCCATTGGCAAGTGAATCAGCACTTCGTGCCCGGCATTATGCGCCTTGGTGGCCATTTCGCGGGCGTGAGGAGCATTGGGCAGAACGGCAACAGAAATGTTAGGAGGCAGTGCGATAACTTGATTTTCTTGTGCGGGGCGATAACCGAAATCATCTATCACAATTGCCAGTTTTCCGGCGTAAACGGGGGTTGTCAGCATTAGTGTGCTGACGAGAGAGAAAAACACACGACGGATTTGAAGCAAAACTTATCTTCCCAACCACGGTTGTGGATTGACGGCCTGGCCCTGGCGACGAATTTCGAAATAAAGTGACGGGCGGCCCTGACCGCCACTGTTGCCTACCAGAGCAATAGCCTGGCCGGCGCGAACTTGTGTTCCAACATTAACCAATGCGCTCTGGTTATAACCGTACAAACTCATATCGCCTTTACCGTGCTCAACGACAACGACCAGGCCATAACCCTGTAACCAATCAGCAAGGATCACGCGTCCATCAGCAATGGCTTTAACTTCTGTGCCTTCACCTGAGGCGATAACAATCCCTTTCCAACGTAGCTCACCCTGAAGCTGTTCGCCATAGCGATGCAAGATTGAGCCGCGAACTGGCCAGAATGCTTGCCCACGAGGTGACCCGAGACCGCCGGTGCGTGACATCAGCGAACGTTCGTTCTCTGTAGGTTTGTAGGTACTGCCTTTGCTGGTCGCTTCTTTTTGACGGTTTCGAACCTGTTCAGCTTCACGTGCTTCTTTCTCGGCACGCGCTCGAGCTGCGGCTTCTGCACGGGCGAGCTGATCACGCAGACGCGATTCGTTCTGGCGCATTTCACTCAGCTTTTGCTGATCTTGCTGCAAAGAGGATTCGAGAGTAGAGAGTGTTTTTTTACGTTCGTTGCGTGCGCTTTCAAGCTTAGCTTGCTGAGCTTGTTGCTCGTAGAGCAACGTCTGTTGCTCGGTTTGCTTCGATTCCAGATCCGCTTTTTGCTCTGCCGCTTCCGCTTTAGTTTGCCTTAGCTGCTCAATGGTTTCTTGACGTGCGGCGTTCAGGTAGCCGAAGTAAGCCTGCAAGCGTTGTCCACGCTGGCTTTCTTCACCGCTTAAAATCAGCTGAATACCAGTATGTTGGCCCTGGCGGAATGAAGCATCGAGTTGAGCGGCCAGATTACGTTCCTGCGATGCCTGCTGTTTTTGCAGTTTCGCGAGGGAAGCATTCATGGTGGCAATTTGGCGATTGAGATCGGCAAGCGTATTTTGCGTGTCGCGCAGCTTGCGGCTGGCTTCAGCAATGGCTTTTTCTTGTGCCTGGAGTTGAGCAAGTAATGTTGAGCGTTGCTGTTGCTGCTGGCGTACCGCGCGCTCTTTAGTCGCAATATCCTGCTGGATAGATTTCAAGTGGTCGCGATCGTCTGCGTGACTGGTAAAAGGGCATAACAATACGCCAGCGCTTAGAACGCTGGCGTAGAAAATAGGCCTGACTGAAAACAGTTTCGATTTCACGGCCCATCTTATTGAATAAATCGCCTTTCCCCTCATGGGGAGGGATTATTCCACGATGAACAGCGGCTTGCCAGTCATCTCTTGCGGGATATCCATACCCATCAGGTTCAACATTGTCGGAGCGATGTCAGAAAGCTTGCCGCCTTCTACTGCTTTCACGCTACGGGAGCCCACATAAATCAACGGAACTGGCAGGCTGGTGTGCGCAGTATGAGCCTGACCTGTTGCCGGATCTGCCATCTGCTCTGCGTTACCGTGGTCAGCGGTAATGAGCAACTGCCCACCCACGTTCTCAACGGCAGAAACAACCTGAGCAATGCAGTTATCCAGAGCTTCGATTGCTGCCACAGCCGCCTCGTAAACACCGGTATGCCCAACCATGTCACCATTTGGATAGTTACAAATGATGGTGTCGTATTTGCCGCTGTTGATTGCTGCCAGCAGTTTTTCGGTCAGTTCTACAGAACTCATTTCTGGTTGCAGATCGTAGGTGGCAACTTTCGGGGAGTTGATCAGAATACGGTCTTCGCCAGCAAACGGCTCTTCAACGCCACCGTTGTAGAAGAAAGTAACGTGTGCATATTTTTCAGTTTCGGAGATACGCAACTGAGTTTTATTGTGCTTCGCCATCCACTCACCAAATGTATTGGTCAGTGATGCTGGTGGGTAGGCACATGCGGCTTTGATGTCTGCTGCGTATTCAGTCAGCATCACGAAATCACCGAAGTTAACCACTTTCTTACGAGCAAAACCGTCGAAGTCAGCGTTAACAAATGTACGAGTAATTTGACGTGCACGGTCTGCGCGGAAGTTCATGAAAATCAGCGCATCGCCGTCGTTCATGACTGCTTCAGCTTCGCCTTCTGCGCGGATCACGGTTGGTTTAACGAATTCGTCGTTTTCATCACGAGCGTATGCTGCTTCCAGACCTGCAATGGCAGTTTCTGCCTGGAATTCGCCTTTTGCTTGAGTCAGCAGGTCATAAGCCAGTTCAACGCGGTCCCAGCGATTATCGCGGTCCATTGCGTAGTAACGGCCAATCAGCGAGGCAACACGGCCTTTACCGAGGGATGCAAATTTATCAGCAAATTTCTTCAGTGAAGACTCTGCACTGCGAGGTGGAGTATCACGACCATCCAGGAAAGCGTGCAGGTAGATTGCTTCAGCACCGCGCTCGGCAGCCAGTTCAATCATCGCCAGAATGTGTTCTTCGTGGC
Organism: Buttiauxella sp. WJP83; assembly: GCF_027594725.1. Lineage (NCBI taxonomy): Bacteria > Pseudomonadati > Pseudomonadota > Gammaproteobacteria > Enterobacterales > Enterobacteriaceae > Buttiauxella > Buttiauxella sp. WJP83. Next base: position 4,581,520 of record NZ_CP110080.1, on the reverse strand, counting down.
TGTGAACGCCGCCAGCTGATGCCAGACCCATGATGTGTACTGCTTTACCTGCGGCAACAGCTTTGTCTACTGCGGCGGTAAGCGTTGGGTTGGAGAAGAAAGTACGTTCTTTAATTTCCACGTCCAGACGAGTCAGATCCTGGTAAACAATGCGGCCAGCGCCAAGGTTTACGTGACCCACTTCGGAGTTACCCATTTGGCCGTCTGGCAAACCGACTTCCATACCAGAAGCGTTAATCAAGGTATGTGGACGCTGTGCCCACAGGTTATCCATAACCGGGGTTTTAGCATTCAGAATAGCGTTATCCTGCTGCTCTTCACGGTGACCATAGCCATCCAGAATCACCAGAACCATAGGTTTTTTAGTAACTGACATTGCGATAACCTCTAAGTCAAAGACAAAATTTGCGTAATTTTACTACAGGCCACGGGGTAAATAGCCGCAGAAGATCAAAGAAACGGGTTGGATTGTGATCGGTTTTACGTCGTTAAGGTAATTTTTTTCGTAACAGTCCGCAGAATCAACATAACCTAACGCAGACTGGCTGTATTTGGCACAATGCAAATGTATACTCCTCACCTGGTTTTTTCATATTACTTAGTCGGGAGCTACACCCCCCCATGCAAGAAATTATGCAATTCATTGGTCGTCATCCCATACTTAGTCTGGCGTGGGTTGGCTTGTTTGCCGCCGTACTTTTCATGACCTTTAAAGGTTTAACCTCCAAGGTGAAGGTCATCACCCGTGGCGAAGCAACCCGCCTCATCAATAAAGAAGATGCCATTGTAGTCGACGTGCGTTCACGTGATGATTATCGCAAAGGCCATATTGCTAACTCATTGAATGTCCTGCCAGCTGATATTAAAAGTGGCAACTTCGGTGAGCTGGAAAAACATAAAGCGCAGCCTGTAATCGTGGTTTGTGGCAATGGCGTGACTTCTCAAGATTCAGCCGTATTGCTGACAAAAGCCGGTTTCGAACAAGTTACCTTGCTCAAAGAAGGTATTGCTGGCTGGAGCGGGGATAACCTGCCATTAGTTCGCGGTAAATAAATCGAGACGCACACTGGAGAAGACCATGGCGAATATTGAAATCTACACTAAAGCAACCTGTCCGTTTTGCCACCGTGCAAAAGACCTGCTGCAAAGCAAAGGGGTCACGTTTCAGGAGTTAGCGATTGACGGTGATGCCGTTAAGCGTGAAGAGATGATTAAACGCAGTGGGCGAACCACAGTGCCGCAGATATTTATTGACGCACAGCACATTGGCGGATGCGATGACTTGTATGCACTTGATGCTCGTGGTGGACTCGATCCCCTACTTCGCTAGTGCAACTCCTTTGTCGCTTACTGCCGTTTAAGGACGTATTAATTTTTTAAGGGTTAACAATGTCAGAACAAAACAACACAGAAATGGCTTTCCAGATTCAGCGTGTCTACACCAAAGACATTTCTTTTGAAGCACCTAATGCGCCGCACGTTTTCCAGAAAGATTGGCAGCCAGAAGTGAAGCTGGATCTTGATACCGCTTCCAGCCAACTGGCAGACGACGTCTATGAAGTTGTGTTGCGTGTGACTGTGACCGCAACACTGGGCGAAGACACTGCATTCCTGTGTGAAGTTCAGCAGGCTGGTATCTTCTCCATCGGTGGGATCGAAGGTCCGCAGATGGCACATTGCCTGGGTGCGTACTGCCCGAACATTCTGTTCCCTTATGCACGTGAAGCAATCACTAGCCTGGTTTCTCGTGGTACCTTCCCGCAGCTGAACCTTGCACCGGTTAACTTCGATGCACTGTTCATGAGTTACCTGCAGCAGCAAAACGGCGAAGGTGCTGAAAACCATCAGGATGCCTGATGAATAGCCTTAATGCCTCAATGACTGTGATCGGTGCCGGTTCGTACGGCACCGCTCTTGCCATCACCCTGGCGCGTAATGGTCACCACGTTGTACTGTGGGGCCATGACCCTAAACACCTTGCTACATTGCAGGCCGATCGCTGTAATGCGGCGTTTCTTCCTGATGTCCCTTTCCCTGACACACTCCACCTCGAAAGCGATTTGGCGAAAGCACTGTCTGCCAGCCGTAATATTTTGGTTGTCGTGCCGAGCCACGTTTTTGGGGAAGTGCTGCGTCAAATCAAACCGTTAATGCGTAAAGATGCTCGTATCGTCTGGGCGACAAAAGGTTTGGAAGCGGACACCGGACGCTTGTTGCAAGACGTTGCACGTGAAGCGCTTGGCGATGAAATCCCGTTAGCGGTGATCTCCGGCCCGACGTTTGCCAAAGAGCTGGCTGCAGGATTGCCGACGGCAATCGCGCTGGCGGCAACGGATGAAACCTTCGCTCAAGACCTCCAGCAATTGCTGCACTGCGGCAAAAGCTTCCGTGTTTACAGCAACCCTGACTTCATTGGCGTGCAGCTAGGCGGTGCGGTGAAGAACGTGATTGCGATTGGTGCGGGAATGTCCGACGGCATTGGCTTCGGGGCGAACGCACGTACAGCGTTGATTACCCGTGGTCTTGCTGAGATGACTCGTCTTGGTTGCGCCTTGGGTGCTGATCCTGAAACCTTCATGGGAATGGCGGGCTTGGGCGATCTGGTACTGACATGTACGGATAACCAATCACGTAACCGTCGCTTCGGCATGGCGCTGGGGCAGGGTGCGGATGTAGATTCGGCACAGCAGAAAATCGGCCAGGTGGTTGAAGGTTACCGCAATACCAAAGAAGTGCGGGAATTGGCGGCGCGTTTTGGCGTCGAAATGCCAATAACCGAGGAAATTTATCAGGTATTGTATTGCGGAAAAAACGCTCGCGAGGCAGCATTAACGTTGCTGGGTCGAACGCGCAAGGATGAACGAAGCAGCAACTGATGGAACAACACAACCGCGATAACTGAAGCGTTCCGGTACTAAGTGCCGGGCGCTGTTTTTCTGTCTGGAGAGAGCAATGTCGTCTGAAGAACTGGATCTGGTGTGGAACAATATTAAAGCTGAAGCACGAGCGCTTGCCGATTGTGAACCGATGTTGGCCAGTTTTTATCATGCAACTCTCCTCAAGCACGAAAATCTCGGTAGTGCATTGAGCTATATGCTCGCCAATAAGTTAGCTTCCCCGATTATGCCTGCTATCGCCATTCGTGAGGTTGTCGAAGAAGCATACGCGGCAGAACCACAAATGATTGCCTCAGCCGCTTGTGATATTCAGGCTGTGCGTACCCGTGACCCGGCAGTCGATAAATATTCCACTCCGCTGTTATACCTGAAAGGCTTTCATGCTTTGCAGTCCTATCGTATCGGCCATTGGCTGTGGAAAGAGGGACGTCGGGCGTTAGCTATTTTCCTGCAAAACCAGGTATCAGTATCATTCCAGGTGGATATCCATCCGGCGGCCCAAATTGGTTGCGGGATCATGCTCGATCACGCGACCGGCATTGTGATCGGTGAAACGGCGATTGTCGAAAACGATGTGTCAATTTTGCAGTCGGTCACGTTGGGCGGTACAGGTAAAACCAGCGGCGATCGCCATCCAAAGATTCGTGAAGGTGTGATGATTGGTGCTGGGGCTAAAATCCTTGGCAATATTGAAGTAGGGCGCGGAGCGAAAATTGGCGCAGGTTCCGTGGTGTTACAACCTGTGCCACCTCATACCACTGCAGCAGGCGTTCCAGCTCGAATTGTTGGCAAGCCTGAAAGCGATAAGCCTGCCATCGATATGGACCAGCACTTTAACGGAGCCAGCAATGGCTTCGAGTACGGCGACGGGATCTAACTTCTCAAAACGGCGCCAGGATAACCAAGCTGACGCCAGGCTTCATACACCACTACCGATACTGCGTTTGATAAATTCATGCTGCGGCTGTCCGGCATCATTGGGATGCGGATTTTTTGCTCAGCGGGCAATGCATCAAGAATAGTTGCAGGCAGGCCACGTGTTTCTGGTCCAAACACCAGATAATCACCATCCTGATAACTCACCGCGCTGTGGGCTGGGGTGCCTTTGGTCGTTAAGGCAAACAGGCGCTGCGGATTTTCTGCTTCCAGAAAGGCGTCATAGTCTTTATGGCGATTCACAGCGGCAAATTCGTGATAATCCAGCCCGGCGCGGCGCAGGCGCTTGTCATCCCAACCAAAACCTGTTGGTTCAATGATGTGTAACCGGAAGCCAGTGTTGGCGCACAGACGGATGATATTCCCGGTATTCGGTGGGATTTCAGGTTCAAACAAAACGATATTTAGCATACTGCCCCCATAAGACTTGGCGCGCAGAATATCAATTTATTACCAGAAGGAAAACAGGCCCCGAAGGACCTGTTCTTTACGATGAAGAATTAACGATGGTAGAGCGGTAACCACAGTATCAGGCGCAATCCACCTAGAGGACTGTCGTCGGCTTTCACCCAACCACGATGTTGCTGAACGGCAGTTTCTACAATCGCTAACCCCAAACCCGTACCGCCTGACTCACGATCGCGCGCTTCGTCTGTACGGTAGAAAGGACGGAATATTTGTTCACGATCGGACGGGCTAACGCCTGGGCCATCATCATCTACGGTGATAGTAATACCTTGATTATCAACGGAGAAGTTAACCGCAATTTTCGTGTGTGAATAGCGTAATGCGTTGCGGACAATATTTTCCAGCGCACTTTCCAGCGAGTTGGGATTGCCGTACATCAACCATGGGCCAGGCGGGTAGGTCACTTCCAGCGATTTACCCATCTGTTCTGCTTCAAAGGCTGCGTTATCCAGCACTTCGGACCAGATTTGATTGGCTTTCATAGTCTCGCTCGCCAGCGCATTTTTTTGCTGATTACGGGACATCACCAGCAGGTCGTTGATCATCCCATCTAGACGCTGAGCTTCCGTTTCGATACGCTCCAGTTCCTTGCTTTCACCGGTTTTGCGTCGCAATAAAGCTGTGCCTAATTGCAAGCGGGTTAGCGGAGTACGCAATTCGTGAGAGATATCGGACAACAGTCTTTGTTGAGTTGTCATCATCCTTTCCAGCGCGGTAACCATCTGGTTAAAACTGGCTCCGGCTGCCAGAAACTCTTGGGGCCCGGATTCGAGTTCAGGATGTTGACGTAAATTACCCTGAGCCACTTCATCGGCGGCATTTTTCAACTTACGTGCAGGTTTTGCCAGACTCCATGCCAGCCATAGCAGCAGCGGTGAACTGACCAGCATCGTGACAATAAGCAGCAATAAAGGTCTATCAAACAGCAGGTTAATAAAATCAGATTGGGAGTTACTTGCAGGGCGAATTAGGTAGAGTTGGTAGTTATCTTCACCATCACGTACCGAAAATGGCCCCACTAATTCCACGCGGCCATACTTTTTCTTTTGCGGATGATCGGCGTTATCAGACTGGCCGATAAAGTTACGAATAATCTGCATTTCATTGCGCTGGGCGCCAATAACTCGCCCTTCGCTGGTCACGAGTAACAAACGTTGTCCGGGTGGTGCCCATTTATCAATGGCCCGGAACAAGCGACGCCACCACATCAGGTCGTTCGGTGGATCGTTTTCAAGTTCCGCTTCGACATGCTGTTCAATCATGATGCCTTGACGTTGCTCATTCTCCATCAGCTCGGTCATTTGACGCGAATCCAGTTTCGGCAGCATCAGTACAAGCATCAGCACTAACGCCAGCGTCAACCAGAAGATGGCAAAAATACGCGCGGTAAGGCTACTTATCATGAAGCAGACACCATCAGGTAGCCGCGGCCACGTAATGTTTTAAACCACGGATGCCCATCTTTGCGATCCGGTAACTTACGACGCAAGTTCGAAATATGCATGTCGATAGCGCGGTCGAAAGGTGTCAGGCGTTTACCCAGAACTTCCTGGCTTAGGTGTTCGCGTGAAACGACCTGGCCCAGATGCTGTGCAAGCAAATAGAGCAGGGTGAATTCGGTGCCGGTTAAATCAAGCGCTTGTCCATCAAAGCTCGCTTCCTGACGACCCGGATTCAGGCTTAAACCGTCAACTTCGACCGTCGGAGAACCGCTGTCGCTGTTTTGCTGCTGCTCACTCCAGTGTGAACGACGCAAAATAGCGCGTATACGGGCCACCAGCTCACGATCGTTGAATGGTTTAGGCAGATAGTCATCTGCACCCAGTTCAAGGCCGAGAACGCGATCTAGCTCACTTCCTCGAGCTGTAAGCATAATGACAGGAGTCTGGTGTGACTGGCGCAACTCTTTTAACGTATCAATGCCGTTTTTCTTTGGCATCATCACGTCGAGCAATAAAAGGTCAATGGTGTCATCAAGAAGCTCCAACGCTTGCTCGCCGTCGTGGGCAACAATTACGTTAAAACCTTCCATGTCGAGCAGTTCCTTTAACAGGGAAGTAAGCTCTCGGTCATCATCAACTAGCAGAATTTTATTCATTGTTAAATTACCTCCGAGGCAGAAATTACGTCATCAAGGCGCGCTAATCTATGACTTTACGTTGTTTTACACCCCCTGACGCTAGTTTGCAGCGGGAATCGTAGACTGGCTCTCGTTGAATCGCAGCACAGATGATTTCAGGAGCAAGTGATGCGCAATGTTACCGCTGCCGTCATGGCCTCTACATTGACTCTGATAACCCTGTCCAGTCAGGCAAGCGACAACTGGTATCAAGGCGGTGAAGGCTTAGTTAAGCGTAATAACCTTCAGAGTCATATGTTCGAAGGGATAAACCTGACCGAACAACAGCGCCAACAGATGCGCGATCTAATGCAACGGGCACGGCATGATAGCCCACCCGTGAATGTAAGCGAAATGGAGACCATGCATAATCTGGTCATCGCTGAAAATTTTGATGAAACGGCAGTGCGTGTCCAGGCTGAAAAAATGGCACAAGAACAAGTGGCTCGCCAGGTTGAAATGGCGAAAGTACGCAATCAAATGTACCGCTTGTTAACGCCTGAGCAGCAGGCCGTTTTAAACGACAAACACCAACAGCGCATGGATCAATTTCGTGAACTGGCGGATCTGCAACAGATGCCTTCGTTGCAGGAACTGAGTAGTAGCAGTAAGCGTAGTAACCAGTAACAAACCCTGTTTTCCTTGCCATAGACACCATCCCTGTCTTCCCCGCCTACCAAGGCGGGTTTTTTTTGCCTGATGGTTCACATGAATCCGCTATACTAGCCAGCAATGATTTGCTGGAGCCCCTATGAATCAACAATATGGGATGCTGGTTAGCCGTGCAGCAATTGCCGCGACGGTAATGGCCTCACTGTTACTTTTAATAAAGATTTTCGCCTGGTGGAACACCGGTTCGGTCAGTATTCTGGCCGCGTTGGTCGATTCGCTGGTGGACATTGCTGCGTCGCTGACTAACCTACTTGTCGTGCGTTACTCGCTGCAACCTGCAGATGAAGAACATACTTTTGGCCACGGCAAAGCTGAATCGCTGGCAGCACTGGCGCAAAGTATGTTTATTTCCGGTTCTGCGCTGTTCCTGTTTTTGACGGGTATTCAGCATTTAGCTGAACCGTCACCCATGAAACAGCCTGTAGTGGGGGTTGTGGTCACGGTCATTGCGTTAGTCAGCACATTAATTCTGGTGACATTCCAACGCTGGGTCGTGCGGAAAACACAAAGCCAGGCGGTTCGAGCAGATATGCTTCATTATCAGTCTGATGTTATGATGAATGGAGCCATTCTGATTGCGCTAGCGTTGTCCTGGCATGGCTGGCACCGCGCAGATTCGATATTTGCTTTAGGTATTGGTGTCTATATTTTGTATAGCGCACTGCGTATGGGTTATGAAGCCGTGCAATCTCTTTTAGATCGCGCTTTACCCGATGACGAGCGACAGGTAATTATTGATATCATCAATTCATGGCCGGGTGTTAAAGGGGCGCATGATCTACGAACGCGGCAGTCAGGGCCGACCCGCTTTATTCAAGTTCATATCGAAATGGAAGACAACCTACCACTGGTTCAAGCACATGTTATTGCTGAACAAGTGGAGCAAGCTCTCTTGCGTCGTTTCCCTGGATCAGATGTGATTATTCACCAGGACCCCTGCTCGGTTGTGCCGACGCAGCAGCAAGGGCATTTTGAGCTTTAATTTTTCGTTGTAAAAGTCAGACAGAGTCGATGCTTTGTGAATAAAATACCGACATATGGCCTGACCTGAATCAATTCAGCAAGAAGCGGCTGTTATACTATTTGTAGCAGAGTCGAGCCACGGCATGCCGCAGGCCGTTTCCGGCAACAGGATTAATTTGCATTCAAAAGTTCAGAGGTAGTCATGATCAAAAAAATTGGTGTGTTGACGAGTGGTGGTGATGCTCCAGGCATGAACGCTGCAATTCGTGGTGTTGTCCGTGCAGCATTGAGCGAAGGTCTTGAAGTTGCGGGCGTATATGACGGCTATCTCGGTTTGTACGAAGACCGCATGGTAAATCTGGACCGCTATAGCGTGTCCGATATGATCAACCGTGGCGGTACTTTCCTGGGTTCAGCTCGCTTCCCGGAATTCCGTGATGAGAAAATTCGCGAAGTAGCTATCGAGAATTTAAAAAAACGCGGCATTGATGCGCTGGTGGTTATCGGTGGTGACGGTTCCTACATGGGCGCAAAACGTCTGACCGAAATGGGTTTCCCATGCATCGGCCTGCCAGGCACGATTGATAACGACATCAAAGGTACCGATTACACTATCGGTTTCTTCACGGCACTGGAAACAGTCGTTGAAGCTATCGACCGTCTGCGTGACACTTCTTCTTCTCACCAGCGTATTTCTATCGTTGAAGTGATGGGGCGTTACTGTGGCGATCTGACCCTGGCTGCGTCGATCGCTGGTGGTTGTGAGTTTGTCGTATTGCCGGAAGTCGAGTTCAAGCGCGAAGAGCTGGTTGAAGAAATCAAAGCCGGTATTGCGAAAGGAAAAAAACACGCCATTGTCGCGATTACAGAACACATCTGTGATATTCACGAACTGGCGCAGTTCATCGAGACTGAAACCAAACGTGAAACGCGTGCAACCGTACTGGGCCACATCCAGCGCGGTGGGGCTCCGGTTGCTTATGACCGTATTCTCGCTTCCCGTATGGGTGCGTACTCCATTGAGCTGCTGTTGCAGGGCTATGGCGGTCGTTGTGTCGGTATTCAGAACGAACAACTGGTTCACCATGACATTATCGACGCTATCGAAAACATGAAGCGTCCGTTCAAAGGTGATTGGTTGGATTGCGCGAAGAAACTGTACTAATTCGCGGATTGTGAAAATTGAAGCCGGGGAAACCCGGCTTTTTGCTGTCTGTTATATGCTCAATAGTTATAGCCAATCTTTTTTTATTCTTTAATGAATGGTTAACTTTCTGGCACGCTGCTTTTATCAAATCCGATTAAAGAGAGCGAACGATGAATAAGTGGGGAGTTGGACTTACATTACTGTTGGCATCAACCAGCGTGTTGGCTAAAGATATTCAGTTACTTAATGTCTCTTACGATCCCACTCGCGAACTTTATGACGAGTACAACAAGGCGTTCAGTGCTCACTGGAAACAGCAAACTGGCGATAACGTTGTGGTTCGCCAGTCTCATGGCGGTTCCGGTAAGCAAGCGACCTCTGTTATCAACGGTATTGAAGCTGATGTGGTGACTCTTGCACTGGCATACGATGTGGATGCTATTGCTGAGCGTGGCCGTATCGATAAAAACTGGATCAAACGCCTGCCGGATAACTCCGCACCTTACACCTCGACCATCGTGTTCCTGGTACGCAAAGGCAACCCAAAACAAATTCATGACTGGAACGATCTGATTAAACCGGGCGTTTCTGTTATCACCCCGAACCCAAAAAGCTCAGGTGGCGCGCGCTGGAACTATCTGGCAGCCTGGGGCTACGCTTTGCATCACAACAATAACGACCAGGCCAAAGCACAGGATTTTGTGAAAGCGTTGTATAAAAACGTTGAAGTGCTGGATTCTGGGGCTCGTGGTTCAACCAGTACTTTTGTTGAGCGTGGAATCGGTGACGTGTTGATTGCCTGGGAAAACGAAGCGTTTCTGGCAACCAACGAGCTGGGCAAAGACAAGTTTGAAATCGTAACGCCAAGTGAGTCGATTCTTGCTGAACCTACTGTTTCAGTCGTAGATAAAGTGGTAGAGAAGAAAGGTACTCAGAAAGTGGCTGAAGAGTACCTGAAATACCTCTATTCACCGGAAGGGCAGGAAATTGTGGCGAAAAATTACTATCGTCCACGTAATGCCGAAGTGGCGAAGAAATATGAAAACGTCTTCCCAAAACTTAAATTGTTCACGATTGATGACGAGTTTGGCGGTTGGACGAAAGCGCAGAAAGAACACTTCTCGAATGGTGGTACCTTCGACCAAATTAGTCAGCGGTAAGCGTAGTAACGGCCCTGAAAAGGGCCGTTTTGCTTTTGCGGTCCCCACGATTGCGTTACGCTGAGCAGCCCTCTTCATTGTTCCTGAGGTTTCAATGCTGCGCCGCCGCCGAACAATTGTTCTCATTATCCTCTTATTGATCGTTGCGGTTGTTTGCGGGTTAACCCTGCGGCAATACCTGCATCATCCAGACGCCTTGTGGCGTATCGTTAGCGAACAGTGCGTCCCTCATCAGCGTGATAATCAGAATCCTGAGCCTTGCGCCAAAGTGGATTTGCAGACGGGATATGTGCTGCTAAAAGATATCAATGGCCCGCTGCAATACCTGCTGCTACCGACTGCGAAAATGAGCGGTATGGAAAGCCCGGAATTGTTGCAGTCTAAAACCGCTAATTTCTTATGGCTGGCGTGGCAACAGCGTAACGTTATGAGTATGCGCCATGAATCTCCGATTCCTGATAGCGTGATTTCTCTTACGATAAACTCTGCGACAGGGCGCACTCAGAATCAGCTGCATATCCACATTTCTTGTTTGCGTACGGATGTTCGAGAGCAGTTGAATCAGTATTCGAATACGTTAAGCACGCAATGGCAGGCATTTCCGGTAACACTGGCGGGAAACCAATACATCGCAAGAAAAGTGACGGAAGCTGAGTTTTCACAGTACAGTCCTTTTATCCTGCTTGCCTCCCAGGTTTCGCAGGTAAGGGAAAACATGGGGCATTACGGCCTGGCGATGGCACAACTAAAGGATGGGGAGTGGGTCGTGTTGGCGACGGAGCGGAATTTATTGCAATTGAATCTGGCGTCAGCTGAACAGCTACAAGACCATGATTGTGAGCTTCTAAAAAATAAAGGCCCTGCCGGAGCAGAGCCTTAACATTTCAAAGCAGAAACTTACGCTTTTTTCGCTTCAGCCGCAGCTTTAACGATAACGGCAAATGCGTCAGCTTTCAGAGAAGCACCGCCAACCAACGCGCCGTCGATATCCGGCTGAGCAAACAGCTCTGCTGCGTTTTTATCGTTTACGGAACCGCCGTACTGGATGATGACTTGCTCAGCCACTTTCGCATCAGCTTTAGCAATGTGGTCACGAATAAATTTGTGAACAGCCTGAGCTTGAGCTGGAGTTGCTGATTTGCCAGTACCGATTGCCCATACTGGTTCGTAAGCGATAACAACGCCTTCGAATGCCGCAGCGCCCTGAGTTTTCAGAACGGCGTCGATTTGACGTGCGCAAACTTCTTCAGTTTTGCCCGCTTCGTTTTCTGCTTCGGTTTCACCGATGCAAAGAACGGGGATCAGGCCCACTTCTTTCAGAATTGCGAATTTTTTAGCGATCAGCTCATCAGACTCTGCGTGGTAAGTACGACGCTCGGAGTGACCGATGATGATGTATTTAGCACCTACATCTTTCAGCATTTCTGCAGAAACTTCACCAGTGAATGCGCCAGACAGGTTCAGGTCTACGTTCTGAGCACCAAGAATGATGTGGCTGCCAGATGCGGCGTGTTTAGCCAGATCCAGATACATAGTAGGAGGAGCGATAGCCACGCCACAGCCAGCAACGCCAGCCAGTTCTTTGCGTAAGCCAGCAATCAGCTCGTGTACCATGTGCTTGCTGCCGTTCAGTTTCCAGTTACCCATCACCAAAGGATGTCGCATCTTAATTCTCCACAAGGTCAAACTAATAAAAGAATCGCTGCCCTTCAGGCAGCATGGTCTGTGAAACAGTATAGAGACTCAACAGGCGAAAGGCTTTGCTTTTTGTCATTTATTCGCCGTTGTTAAGTGTTTCAGATAGCGTCAGCTTAATCGGTTCAACAGCGAAGGTGAGCCCCTTTTCACCGTTGTCTGCGACAACATAGCGGATAGCGCCATCAGTTTGTGCGTAATAACGTTTGTTCTTGCCATTGCTGAGGAGTTTAGTGAGTTTAGCCACGCTTTGCGGCTTTGAAAGCGAGGGCGTAAATGTGCGGATCAGCGCTGCCATATACTCTGTCGCTTTTGCCCGCGCCGCTTTTTGCTCAGGTCCTTGAATCGGCAACCACGTTATCTGGATAGACTTTATTTTCAACGTGCCGCGCTCTAGCGCAGAAGATGTGTAGAGATTTTCGTTAATTTTACTGGCAGCACGAATCAAGTTTACTTCATCAGCATTGGCGTCAATGGCACGGAACTCATTGATGAGCAATGTCGGGTTTTCAGCGTTGAATTTTTCCCGAAACTGCGTGATGTTCATGTCGAATGTTGGGGCGCCTGCTAATAAATAGGGAGCGGCTTGTAGCGTTGAGGGGGAATCTGAAGGCGGATCAGCCCAAACCACCGCGACGGGTAGTGTCAGTAAAGCCAGAGCTGCAACCAGATGTCTCATCGACAAATTCTCCTGTGAATTCTGCTTTCCGATTAAATCGGCATTCCGTTGGCTTGTCAAAACCCAGCATAGCCAGGGTACACTACGGCGCTAAACAATAAAATGGACCTTACCATGACCATACAGCAATGGCTGTTCTCTTTTAACGGACGTATAGGGCGCCGTGATTTCTGGATTTGGATTGGCGTTTGGTTAATTGCGCTGATCATACTCTTCACCCTCGCGGGTGCTGAAATCATGCCATATTCTACCGCCGGTTTCTTTTTATCGGGTTCGTTGATACCGACTGCCGCCGTGATTGTGAAACGTCTGCATGACCGAAATAAGAAAGGTTGGTGGGCACTGCTGTTTATTCCTGCGTGGCTGCTGCTTGCAGGTAATTGGGAAACTTTCGGTACGTTAGCGCAGTGGGGACTGGGTCGTTTTATCCCGACGCTTATTTTAGTGATGATTATTATGGACCTGGGCGCATTTGTTGGCACCCAGGGTGAAAACCGCTTTGGTAAAGACACTAGCGAAGTGAAGTACCGCTGATTTTACCAGTAGTGCTCAGCAGTCATATGCCCCGGCCGGCGGCGAAGATGTTTGGTCATCTGCCGGGTCTCTTTCAGCAACTGCTGCGTATCTCGCACCATTTGCGGATTGCCGCATAACATCACATGGCTGGTTTCGATATTCATCGGCAGACCAACCGCTGCTTCAAGTTCACCGCTTTCTATAAGTGCAGGCACACGCCCGGTTAATGACCCTGCAATAGATTCCCGGCTAACAACCGTCTGAATGCGTAATTTCCCTTCATATTGCTGCTGAAGTTTCTGCATCAACGGCAGATAACTCAAGTCCTGCGCATAGCGCACAGCATGCAGCAACACGATATTTTCGAAACGCTCGAGCCCTTTGCCTTCCTGTAAAATAGAAAGATACGGGCCGAGTGCTGTTCCCGTTGCCAGCATCCACAATGTCTGACAATCCGGGATTTCATCTAGCACGAAGAATCCAGCCGCTTCGCTCACCAGCATAATTTCATCGCCAGGTTGCAGTGCGTGCAGGCGGGGACTGAGTTTGCCTTCAGGTACCGTCACCAGATAAAACTCAAGGTTGGGATCACTCGGCGAATTGACGTAGGAATAGGCGCGCTGAACGCGTTCGCCATCAATTTCCAACCCAAGTTTGGTAAATTGACCCGCAGTGAAAGGGGCGACAGGCGCATGAACTGTGAGACTAAAAAGAGCGTCAGTCCAGTTTTGAACCTGAACTACTTTACCTTTAACCCATTCCGCCATGATGTCCTCCTTATGTACCCGTTATACTTCAAATTTCAGGGGTGTTGGCTGCACTCACAAACCCCAGTCACTTACTCAAGTAAGCTCCTGGGGATTCGCTCCCTTGCCGCCTACCTGAAATTCGAATTATTTAGGGTAAATTTCAATTGCCCTATCTTCACCAGAAAAGTGAGAGATTTCCAGCCGGTTAAAGCTGGAAAGCTCAATCAGACAAACGACGGACTTACAGAATATGGGTCTGTACGTCCTGGTCTTTACGGTCGAGGTAGTGAATCGATTTGATGCGGCGAATGGTGCGAGATTTACCACGAATCAACAGCGTTTCAGTGGTCGCCATATTCCCTTTACGCGTGATCCCTTCCAGCAAATCGCCTTTGGTAATACCGGTGGCCGAGAAAATAACGTTGTCATTACGCGCCATATCATCGAGCTTCAATACCAGACCGGCTTCAATGCCCATTGCTGTACAACGAGCTATCTCTTGCTCACCGATTCGACGGTTTTCTTCGTTGTCACCTTTCACGTGGTGGCGAGCCAACAGGCGGCCGTGCATATCACCGTCCAGAGCGCGGATAACCGCTGCGGAAATAACGCCTTCAGGTGCGCCGCCAATACCGTACATCACATCGACTTCACTATCAGGCATGCAGGTCAAAATAGAAGCCGCAACATCACCATCAGGAATCGCAAATACGCGCACCCCGAGCTTTTGCATTTCAGCAATGACTTCATCGTGGCGAGGTTTAGCAAGAATGGTTACGGTGAGTTCGCTGAGCGGTTTATTGAGTGCTACGGCGACGTTATACAGGTTTTCAGCCAGCGGCAGATTCAGGTCGATGATTCCTTTAGCATCCGGGCCCACAATCAGCTTTTCCATATACATATCTGGAGCGTTCAGGAAGCTACCTTTATCACCCACGGCCAGTACTGCCAGCGCGTTTGCCTGACCCATGGCGGTCATGCGGGTGCCTTCGATTGGGTCAACGGCGATATCTACCGCGTCGCCAAGGCCAGTACCGACTTTTTCGCCAATGTAGAGCATGGGCGCTTCGTCGATTTCCCCTTCGCCAATCACAATCTGGCCATCAATATTGACCTGATTGAGCACGATACGCATCGCGTTAACAGCGGCACCATCCGCAATATTTTTATCGCCACGCCCTAACCATTTATAACCCGCCAGCGCTGCAGCTTCGGTTACACGGGAAAATTCAATCGCCAGTTCTCGTCTCATCGCACACTCATTTAGCAAGCCCAATTGCGACGGATTGTAGCACAGATTGATCCCCTCTCCTTTGAAGGAGAGGGGCAGGGTGAGGGGGAAATGAAGATTAGCTTTCTTCGTGATCTTCCCAGGCCAGTGCGCGTTTAACGGCCTTTTTCCAGCCAGCATAACGGACGTTGCGCTCGGTGGTTTCAATACCCGGACGGAACTCTTTCTCGATAACCGCTTTCTCGCTGACTTCATCCAGATTCTGCCAGAAGCCTACCGCCAGACCTGCCAGATAAGCAGCGCCTAACGCAGTCACTTCGCGCACTTCAGGGCGCTCTACGCGGGTACCCAAAATGTCCGCCTGGAATTGCATCAGGAAGTTATTCGCCACTGCACCGCCATCAACACGTAAAGCGTGCAAACGAATGTCTGCATCGGCCTGCATCGCTTCCAGCACATCACGTGTCTGGTAGGCGATGGATTCAAGCGTTGCGCGGATAATATGGTTGGCGTTCACGCCACGGGTCAGACCGAAGATAGCGCCACGGGCATACGGGTCCCAGTACGGCGCGCCCAGGCCGGTAAAGGCTGGAACGACATACACACCGTTGGTGTCTTTGACTTTAGTGGCAAAGTACTCAGAGTCTGTAGCATCGCTGATAAGTTTCATCTCATCGCGTAGCCACTGAATAGATGCGCCACCCATGAATACCGCACCTTCCAGCGCATAATTCACTTCGCCACGCGGGCCACAGGCAATAGTGGTCAGCAAACCGTGCGTGGATTTAACCGCCTGCGTGCCGGTGTTCATCAACATAAAGCAGCCGGTACCGTAGGTATTTTTCGCCATTCCTTCTTTGACGCACAGCTGGCCGAACAACGCAGCCTGCTGGTCACCGGCGATCCCGGCGATAGGAATACGTGTACCTCCTTTACCACCGATGTTGGTCTGTCCATACACTTCTGAGGATTTGCGTACTTCTGGCAGCATGGCACGTGGGATATCCAGCGCTTCCAGCATGCGGTCATCCCAGTCAAGTGTGTGGATATTAAACAGCATCGTACGCGAGGCGTTGGTGTAATCAGTAACGTGCACACGCCCCTGAGTCATTTTCCAGATAAGCCAGGTATCAACCGTGCCAAACAGCAGTTCGCCACGACGAGCACGCTCACGCGAGCCTTCCACGTGGTCGAGGATCCACTTCACTTTGGTGCCAGAGAAGTACGGGTCAACCACCAGGCCAGTCGTTGATTTGATGTATTCTTCCAGGCCATCGCGTTTCAGCTGTTCGCAGATTTCTGCGGTGCGGCGGCATTGCCAGACGATGGCATTGTAAATCGGCTTACCGGTTTCTTTTTCCCAGACAATTGCGGTTTCACGCTGGTTAGTGATGCCAATGGCGGCAATTTGGTCTGAGTTGATGTCTGCTTTCGCCAGGACTTCTACCAACGTGGAGCTTTGTGTTGCCCAAATTTCCATAGGGTCATGTTCTACCCATCCTGCTTTTGGATAGATTTGCTGAAATTCACGCTGTGAAACGCTGACGACGTTGGCATCGTGATCCAGGACGACGGCGCGAGAGCTGGTGGTACCTTGATCAAGTGCGACGATGTATTTTTTTTCGTGGGTCATAATTTTGTCCTGAAGTCAGTCTTACAAAGAAGCATTTTGCTGCGTGGAGTGGTTAGACTTCTCTTCCTCTTCCACACAAACATCACACGGTAAATGGCGACCAATAAGCTTACGGTAACCAAACGCACCTAACGCAGCGCCAACTATCGGGCCAAATACCGGTACCAGGAAGTAAGGGATATCACGACCTCCTGTAAAGGCAATGTCGCCCCAACCTGCAAGCCAGGCGAAAAGTTTCGGGCCAAAGTCACGCGCAGGGTTCATGGCAAATCCGGTCAAAGGTCCCATTGATGCGCCGATTACTGCGATCAACAAACCAATTAACAGTGGAGCTAACGGGCCACGAGGAACGCCGTTGCCATCGTCCGTCAGTGCCAGGATAACGGCCATCAAAATGGCGGTAATCACCATCTCTACTGCGAACGCCTGTAGAAAATTAATGTGTGGATTAGGGTAGGTTGAGAAAATCCCCGCCAAATCCAGACTTTCTACGCTGCCACGCACCATGTGATGCGTCTGCTCGTAATCAAGGAATAAATTGTAATACAGGCCATAAACCAAAGCTGCTGCGCAAAACGCACCTGCAACTTGCGACACAATAAATGGCACGACTTTGCGTTTATCAAAACAGGCAAACAACCATAATGCGATGGTCACAGCCGGATTAAGATGCGCGCCGGAAACCCCCGCGGTCATGTAGATAGCCATTGCCACCCCCAGACCCCAGATGACACTAATTTCCCATTGTCCAAAGCTGGCACCTGCCACTTTTAAGGCGGCTACACATCCTACACCGAAGAAAATCAACAACGCGGTACCCATGAACTCGGCGATGCACTGACCTTTCAAGGTTGATGGAGCTGTCTGACTCATAATAGGGTCCTGAAGGCAAAATTAATGATTATTGTTTGTTCGGGCATTCCCTGCCGCGCAGGTGCCATGTAGGCATAGTGTTAATTTATCGTTAACGAACATAAACGAGAAATATCGAGCTTTAAATTTGTGTGTTACGTCATAAAAATGAGCGATCTCGCGCCAACTTGTGCGCATTATCACCCAAAAAAGACAACGTAAACGCTCATAGAAGTCATCAGTGGGTTAACAAAGAGTGATTTTTGGGGGCCGCATCATTCGGCATATGCTGAAAAACGTTATGTTACGCAAAGAGCGCTTGAACTCGCTGGACACGGGTACTCACGCTACTTACAATCGAGACACGCCGCGTGGAGCGCATATATTCATAAGGTGTCTTCGGGGAATATCCGGGACGGGGATTTAAACATCCATCAACGCCTTGCAATTCAGGAGAGATTCTAAATGTCATTTGAAGTGTTTGAGAAACTGGAAGCAAAAGTACAGCAGGCGATTGATACCATCACCCTGCTACAAATGGAAATCGAAGAGCTGAAAGAGAACAACAACAATTTGTCTCAACAAGTTCAGCAGTCTCAGAGCAATCATGAAGAATTAGTACGCGAAAACAATTCTCTGAAAGAACAACAGCACGTTTGGCAGGATCGTCTGCATGCCCTGCTGGGTAAAATGGAAGAAGTGTAAGACCTGAGCTTCAAAAAGAACGGGCGCCCTGGGCGCCCGTTTTGTTATTCGATTTCGCTATTCTATATCGAGAGGATCTTCGGAAAGGATGATGCCCGTGTTATCGGCATATAAATGGTCACCGGAGAAGAACGTCACGCCGCCAAAATTAACGCGTACATCGCTTTCGCCAACACCAACACCTGCGGAACCCACAGGAATAGCAGCGATAGCCTGGATACCAATATCCAGTTCTTCCAGGTCATCAACCTGACGCACGGCACCGTATACCACAATGCCTTCCCACTCATTTTGCGTCGCCAGGCGAGCAAGCTCTGCATCAATCAAAGCACGGCGAACAGAGCCGCCGCCATCAATGACCAGAACACGGCCACGGCCATTTTGTTCGAGCAGATCATACAACAATCCGTTGTCCTCGAAACATTTCACCGTGATGATTTGCCCGCCAAAGGACGACCGCCCACCGAAATTGGAAAACAGCGGTTCAACGACGTTGACATCTTCCTGATAGATGTCGCAAAGCTCGGAAGTATCATATTTCATAGGATTAAGATTCTGTTGCTGCACGAGTTGTCAGTATATCGCTTAATGTTAACTGTTGGCAAAATCATCAATTGTTAATTGATATTTGTCAGCTAAATCGACACCGTACTTAGTACAACTCCTACTGCAAACAACAGGTTAGTGAGTAATGCCGCTTTTACCGTGCGTTCAAGCATCGGGCGCATAGCGACAGGCTCCTTCTCAAGCAAGACATAACGTGCCTGCTTAATCAGCAATGGCGCGGCCAGAACAAACAGCCATCCCCAAAGGCTTTGCAGCCAGAACAGATTAAATAGCGCAAGGCATGCCAGAGCGCCTAGTAACAGGCAGGCATGATAGCGACGAGCTAAAACAGGCCCGAGGCGCACAGCCAGCGTGTTTTTACCGTTTTCCCTGTCACTATCGATATCACGTAAATTGTTGATATTGAGCACTGCCGTTGCGAGTAATCCGCATGCTGTCGCGGGGAAAAAGACCAATGGCGCGAGGGTATGCGCTTGCAGATACCAGGTTCCTGCCACGCTCAACCAGCCAAAAAAGACCAGCACTGAAATATCGCCAAGCCCCATGTAACCATAGGGACGAGTGCCCACGGTGTAGGTAATAGCGGCGATGATAGCCAACAAGCCCAGGGCCAGGAAGCCAAGGAAATCTGCCAGCGTATGGCAAGCAACGGCGACTAAAGCAAGGCCAGACAAGCAAATCAACACCACGGTGATCATCAGCGCTTTCTTCATTTGCGCCTGAGTAATCACCCCTTTCTGCATTCCGCGTAGTGGGCCGATTCGGTCTTCTTTATCACTACCTTTAACCGCATCGCCGTAGTCATTCGCCAGATTCGAGAGGATTTGAAGGAGCCCCGCTGTCAGCAACGCCAGTAATGCAATGGCCGGATTAAACACGTCTTGCCAAAAAGCCAACGCGGAGCCACAGACGATAGAGGCAAATGCCAGGGGTAACGTGCGTGGACGCAAGCTTTCAAGCCAGGCCTGAGTTGTGCTTACAGAGTGCGATTCGCTCATAAGTCTCTCTGTTAGATATAAAAAATGGAGGGCATAAGCCCTCCATTTGAAATGAAGAAAATACGTTGAGCGGGATTATAGGATAAAACGGCTCAAGTCTTCATCTGCTACCAACTCATCCAGATGCTTACTGACATATTCACCGTCAATGAGAATGGATTGGCCACTCAGGTCGCTGGCATCATAAGAGATGTCTTCAACCAGACGTTCCAGCACCGTGTGCAGACGACGTGCGCCGATATTTTCGGTGGATTCGTTCACCTGCCATGCGGCTTCAGCGATACGGCGAATACCGTCTGGAGTGAAGTCGATAGTCACGCCTTCAGTGCCCATCAGCGCTTTATACTGCACGGTGATAGATGCATTTGGCTCGGTCAGAATACGTTCGAAATCTTCAACGGTCAGCGCCTGCAGTTCCACACGAATTGGCAGACGACCCTGTAATTCAGGGATCAGATCTGACGGGCTTGCCACCTGGAACGCACCGGATGCGATAAACAGAATGTGGTCAGTTTTGACCATACCGTGTTTGGTCGAAACGGTGCAGCCTTCAACCAGCGGCAGCAAGTCACGTTGAACGCCTTCACGGGAAACGTCCGGGCCGGAGCTGTTGCCGCCGCGTTTACAGATTTTGTCGATCTCATCGATAAACACGATACCGTGTTGCTCAACGGCATCAATCGCGTCTTGCTTCAGTTCTTCCGGGTTCACAAGCTTCGCGGCTTCTTCTTCAATCAGAAGTTTCATCGCATCTTTGATTTTCAGCTTGCGTGGCTTTTGCTTCTGGCCGCCCAGGTTCTGGAACATAGACTGCAACTGGCTGGTCATTTCTTCCATGCCTGGAGGAGCCATGATCTCAACGCCCATTGGCGCTGCAGCCAGATCGATTTCAATTTCTTTATCGTCTAACTGGCCTTCGCGCAATTTCTTACGGAATGACTGACGAGCTGCAGAAGGTTCTTGCGGTGCTTCAGCCTGGCCCCAGTTGTTTTTAGCCGGTGGGATCAGCGCGTCAAGAATACGTTCTTCTGCCATTTCTTCAGCGCGGAAGCGATTTTTCTCGATGGATTGCAGACGTACCATTTTCATCGCGGAATCAGTCAGATCGCGGATGATAGAATCCACTTCTTTACCCACATAACCGACTTCGGTGAATTTGGTTGCTTCAACTTTGATGAACGGGGCGTTTGCGAGTTTCGCCAGACGACGGGCGATTTCGGTTTTACCGACACCCGTTGGGCCGATCATCAAAATGTTTTTTGGGGTAACTTCATGGCGCAGCTCTTCATCAAGCTGCATACGGCGCCAGCGGTTACGTAGCGCAATCGCCACGGAACGCTTGGCATTGTCCTGGCCAATGATATGTTTGTTCAGTTCGCTGACAATTTCGCGTGGAGTCATTTCAGACATGGGGATTCCTTACGCCTTAGACGCTAATTCTTCAATAGTATGGAAATGGTTGGTGTAGATGCAGATATCACCGGCGATCCCCAGCGATTTCTCTACGATGTCACGAGCACCCAGTTCGGTGTTTTCAAGAAGCGCACGCGCTGCGGCCTGGGCGTAAGGGCCACCGGAACCAATAGCAATCAGGTCGTCTTCTGGTTGGATAACGTCACCATTACCAGTGATGATAAGGGAAGCATTTTCATCGGCGACGGCCAGCAGCGCTTCGAGTTTGCGCAGCATACGGTCGGTACGCCAGTCTTTTGCGAGTTCAACCGCCGCTTTCACCAGGTGACCCTGGTGCATTTCAAGCTTGCGCTCAAACAGTTCGAATAGGGTGAAGGCATCAGCGGTGCCGCCAGCAAAACCAGCAATCACTTTGTCGTTATACAAACGACGCACTTTTTTGACGTTGCCCTTCATCACGGTATTGCCAAGCGTGGCCTGACCATCACCACCGATTACGACATGGCCGTTGCGGCGTACACTTACTATTGTTGTCACGAGCAGACCCCTTATTGCATCAGCTAAAAAAGTACCCCGATATTATATCGGGGCTGAATGCAATTATAGATGGGGGGGATTTTGGGGGTTTCAACCCCCAGTGCCAAGACGAATACAGTTAGAGTGACCTGCCATCTTCAGACGGTTGATCGTCCCATCGGCATTCTCTTTGCCTTTGATTGGCCCAATCACGACGCGATTCCAGCCATTATTGGTGGTGATGCGCGAATCAAAACCTTCGAAAGCCAACTGAGCACGAACGGTTTCAGCCTGCTCGCTACCTTTAAATGAACCACACTGCACCATCCAGCGTTTTTCATCTTTCGGTTTATCCTGCGGAGCCGGAGCAGATTTTACAACGTCGATCGGCGCTGCCGGTTGAGTCGCTTTTGGTTGCGCCTGTTCGCGTGGTTGCGTCGTTGCCGTACGTTGCTGAGTATGCGGTGGAGTCTGCAACAAATCCTGGTACGGCTGCTGCGTTGTCACTGTTGCACGCGGTTGCTGCTGTACTGGACGTGGTTGCGTCGTTACTGGCTGCGATTGCTGTTGCACGGCTCTTGGTTGTGGCGCAACTTGTTGAGCGGTGAACTGCTGCTGTTGTACTTGCTGCTGCTGAATGGCTTTCTGGCGCTGTAATGTGTGTTGACGCTGTTCTGGCGTCTGCTCATTCCATGGCACTTCATTCAACTGCGTGGGCTGCTGGCGCATATCCGCCTGCATTTGCTCCAACAACTGGCGCTGCTCGCTGGTGAGCTGATCTTTATTCTGCACTTCGCCACCGGCAGTAGGCTCAGTAGGGCTACGCACTCCGGTCTGGCGATTCTCCAGCTCTTTGATATAACGCCAGCGTTCTTCTGGTTTAGGCGGCAGACCATTTCCTGTGACTTTATGGCCAGGCAGGGTTTCGCTTTCATCTTTCTTATGATGAGTAATAAAGTACAGAGCACCAATAAAGGTCACCAGAACGGCGGCCGCAATGGCGACCATTGTCGGCGAGACAGATGGTAGGCTGCGTTGCTTGCTGCGGGTGCTACTTTTCTTACGCCGCGTACCTGCCGATTGCCCGCGGCGTACATAATCTCGTTGTGCCACTATCGATTCGCTATATTTTTTACGTTTATCAGCCCGCCATGTTACTTAATGGACATCCCTTTGACCAGAATCCAGTGTCCTAAAGCGGTTCATTTTCTACTGCCTGGTGCGCTGGTGGAGCCTCGTTCAATGAGCTCACAGTCCAGCAAACGCGAACCACTACTCACGGCTTGCCCGTGAAGTTGATCCAATAGCAACAGCATAGCTTCTCGCCCGATATCGAAACGGGGTTGCGCTACCGTGGTGAGCGGTGGGTCACAGAACTGGGAAAGCGCGATGTCATCAAAGCCCATGATTGATAAATCTTCCGGCACGCGTAAGCCGCTGCGCTTGGCCTGGGATAGTGCTCCCAACGCCATTACATCGCTATGGCAGAACACCGCGGTCGGCGGATTTGGCAGTGCCAGTAAAGCCGATAACGCCGCTGCACCTGCTTCATAGGTGAAGTTTCCCCGCGCAATATAATGCGGATCGACAACGGTTCCTGCACGGCGCAATGCCTGCACGTACCCTTGCAAGCGGTAGTGACAAAGTGGCATCTCTTCAGGGCCCGCAATACAGGCAATTTTTTGATGGCCAAGCTGCTGCAGATAATAAACAGCGTTAAACGCGGCTGTCAGGTTATCAATATGAACCGTTGGCAGTTCCAGTTCCGGCGCAAATTCGTTTGCCATGACCATCGGCGGCAAATTGCGTTGCTCTTCAATGCTGGCATCGAAGGGAAGGCGCGAGCCAAGCAATAGCATCCCGTCAATCTGCTTGGTGATGATCAGATTGATGAAGGTTTTTTCTTGCTGGTTTTGATGAGCGCAATCACCAATTAACACCAAATAGCCTTGTTCCGCTGCCGTCACTTCGATACCGCGAATAATTTCGCTAAAGAAGGGATCGCAGATATCCGGGACAATAACCAGAATAGTGCGTGATTCATTACGCTTTGAATTTCGCCCCAATGAATGGGGTAAATAACCTACGGCTATTGCCGCTTGTTCCACACGATTACGAGTGCTTTGCGATACTTTGTCCGGGTTCATTAGTGCCCTGGACACTGTTGCGGTTGAGACTTTCGCCTTAACAGCAACATCTTTCATGGTTGCACTTGCAACCTGATTCTTCGGCTTCAACTTCTTCTCCTCGCGTGCACTCGACAGGTGCTGACAACGTCCCTGGTGTCTGACCATGTCCACATTCTTAGCAGAAATTGATGTTCGTTGGTTACAGTTATTTCATTAAAAGTGTGATGGTTGTTGAATTTCTAGATCCGCTTCGCATATCCACAGGAGTTTGTGCTACCCGTCTATCGGATCAACGTCCAGCGTCCACTTCACTTTGCGTGATTCCGGCAAGGTATTGATCAGTTTCAGTGAATGGCTAACCAGGCGTTGCAGACGTGCTCGTGAAGGATGTTGCAGCAGAATTTGCCAGCGGAAACGTCCGCCTCGTTTAGGCTGCAAACAAGGAACGGGCCCCATAATCCATAACTGCTCATCTCTTAACGGGCTGGATTCCAGCAGATTGCGCAATTGCTGCAAAAACAGTGGTGCTTGATGATTATTCTGATCTTCCGCGCGGAACATGATGTGGCTAGTAAACGGCGGTAAAAAGACCGTCTGGCGTTCTTTTAGAGCCTGGCCTGCGAAGTCGTCGTAACCTTTGGTGAGCAGTGTTTGTAATAAAGGGTGCTCAGGATGGTGCGTTTGCAGAAGGACTTCACCTTGCTTGCCTGCTCGTCCAGCACGCCCAGAAACCTGAATGTAGAGTTGGGCAAAGCGCTCTGCTGCACGGAAATCTGCGGAAAAAAGTGCGCCATCGACATCCAGCAACGCCACCAGAGTGACGTCAGGGAAGTGATGGCCTTTTGCTAACATCTGCGTACCAATCAAAATTCGCGCGCCACCCTGATGGACTTCCGCCAGCTGTTGCTCAAGCGCCCCTTTTCGGCTGGTGGTATCGCGGTCGATACGCGAAATCGGAACACCTGGGAATTCCGGTGCAAGGCTATGCTCAAGCTGTTCCGTCCCCATGCCGACCGGAACCAGATTGGTTGAACCACAGTGCGGGCATTGCTGCGGAACCGGCCTTTGGCTGTCGCAATGGTGACAGCGTAAATGGCGCTGGCCTTGATGATAGGTGTAGTAGTGATCGCAGCGAGGGCATTCCGCTATCCAACCGCACTCATGGCACAGCAGGGCGGGGGCAAATCCACGGCGATTAAGGAACAGGATCACCTGATTATCAGCCTTTAAATGCTGGCCAATTTTTTTGATAAGCGCAGGTGCCAGACCGGACTTCAACGGCTGTCCTTTTAAATCCACGACTTGCTGTGTAGCAGGGCGTGCATTACCGGCTCGCTTTGTCAGGCGTAACTGCCGATATTTTCCCAATTGAACGTTGTGCAGGGTTTCCAGGGCGGGCGTCGCGGAGCCAAGAATAATGGGGATGTCTTCCGCATGTGCACGGTAAACGGCTAAGTCGCGAGCGTGGTAACGCCAGCCTTCTTGCTGTTTATAGGAGCTATCGTGCTCTTCATCAATGACGATCACGCCGAGTCGACAGAATGGGGTAAACAGCGACGAGCGTGTGCCAATGACAATCGCGGCCTCGCCGCTGCGTGCTTTTAACCACACAGCAAGACGCTCACTGTCGTTAAGCCCGGAATGCAGGACTTCTACTGGCGCGTTAAAACGTTCGCGGAAACGGGCGATGGTTTGTGGCGTTAAACCAATTTCTGGCACTAACACCAATGCCTGCTTGCCTTGGGCCAGTACATTTTCCAGCACGCTGAGATACACCTCCGTTTTACCGGAGCCGGTAATGCCCGCCAAAAGCCAGACCGCAAAGTGATCGGCAGAGCTATGAATGGCACCGATTGCAGTGGCTTGCTCAGTGTTCAGGCGTAAGCGTTCGCCTTCGACGGAATAGCTATCGCGCCAGTCAGTCGTCGCTGGTGCAGCACTTTTCAGGTCGCACAAACCTTTGGCCCGCAGCGCTTGTAGCCCTGCTTCGCTGATTTCCAGCTCGCTGACCTGATGACGCCAGATGATATTTTGCCGAACCGCTGCCAGTGCCTGCTGCTGTTTGGGCGCGCGCTTGAGGCTGTTAAGGTCAACAGCTTTGCCTTCTTCGGTGGCAAACCAGTACCACAACGGCGCGTGGTGCGCGGGCTTGCCTTCACGCAGCAAACCAGGAAGCGCATGAAAAAGCACATCGCCAATGGGATGATGGTAATACTCGGAAGCCCATATCAGGACACGCCATAGCGAAGCTGGAAACAATGAGGTTCCATCCAGAACTTCAGCCACTGGCTTGAGCTCGTTAAGCGGCAATTCGCTGTGCTCGCTAACGGCTACGACAATCCCGACAGCCTGGCGTTTACCAAACGGCACCTTGACGCGGCAACCTGATGCCACCTGCATTCCAGCGGGAATGAGGTAGTCAAAAGTTCGGGCAAGGGGAACCGGCAAAGCGACGTGGGCTACAGGCATGAAAGCTTCCAGGCTGATAAAAATGACGATTTATTCTTCATCCTTCTCACTACCACTGTGTTGGCTGCCTTCACTCACACCTGTCACTTACTTAAGTAAGCTCCTGGTGATTCGTTCAGTTGCCGCCTTGCGGTAGCAAGAATGATTCGAACAAACAAATAGTGTACACTGTGTGTTCCAGAAAATGCGGATCAGTTTGCATCCATGTGCGGGGTTCTGTATGATTCGCCGCCTTTGATGCGCAGTTTTTGGTATCAAAAAACCTAATTTATCAACTTCGCGTGGTGTCTGGCGTTAGGGCTGGAAGAGCGACGCGGCCTTATACAGAGGTTTTCCATGAAAAAGAATATTCACCCGAACTACGCAGAAGTTACTGCAAACTGCTCATGCGGTAATGTTATCAAGATCCGTTCTACCGTGGGTCACGATCTGAACCTGGACGTTTGTGGCGAATGCCACCCGTTCTACACTGGCAAGCAGCGTGATGTTGCTACCGGTGGCCGCGTTGACCGCTTCAACAAGCGTTTCAGCGTTCCAGGCGCGAAGAAGTAATTCGCCGCACGGTAAGAGAAAGGCGCCTATAGGCGCCTTTTTTGTTACCCATCATCATTCGAGCCATAGGCGCGTTAGCTGCGCTCGTTCACCCCAGTCACTTACTTCAGTAAGCTCCCGGGATTCTCTCTCTTGCTGCCTTCCTACGACTCAAATGCTATAGGGTAACCCTGTGATTTCTGAAATCAGTATTCCCAGGTATCCGGATCGATCCCCAGCTCGCGCATAATCACCTTCGCTGCCTCAGGAATTTCATCACTACGCTCTTTGCGCAGGTCTGCATCGTTTGGCAACGGTTGGCCCGTAAACGCATGCAAAAATGCTTCACACAGGAGCTCACTGTTTGTTGCGTGACGCAGGTTGTTCACCTGGCGACGGGTACGCTCATCGGTGAGGATTTTTAACACCTTCAGAGGAATGGACACCGTAATTTTCTTTACTTGCTCACTCTTCTTCCCGTGCTCAGCGTAAGGGCTGATATATTCGCCGCTCCATTCAGCCATGAGATACTTAATCCTCTTATCAATGTATATAGGCTCCAGTCGGACGATTCGCGACTGAGGCGATTTTCTGGTCGTAGTGTAAGCGTTTATTGATTCGCGGTCTGCGACGCTATCACCCTAAAGCGTATAATTTTAACGGCTATTGCGCGTTTGCTCAATCTATACGCAAAGAAGTTTAGATGTCCAGATGTATTGACGTCTAACTCGGCAGTGTTTACTCTGGTGCCTGACCTTTATTCGACCAGCAAGGATTCGAGAGCCATGACGCGTAAACAGGCAACTATCGCAGTACGTAGCGGTTTAAACGATGACGAGCAATACGGCTGCGTTGTACCGCCTATCCACCTCTCCAGTACTTACAATTTCACCGGGTTTAACGAACCGCGCGCGCATGACTATTCGCGTCGAGGGAATCCTACGCGTGATGTTGTACAACGTGCACTGGCCGAACTGGAAGGGGGAGCGGGGGCTGTGCTGACAAATACCGGTATGTCAGCCATTCACCTGGTCACGACGGTTTTCCTGAAACCTGGCGATCTGCTGGTGGCTCCACATGACTGTTACGGCGGCAGCTATCGACTTTTTGATAGCCTGGCAAAACGCGGCGCATATCGTGTTTTGTTTGTCGATCAAGGTGATGAAGCAGCCTTAGCTAAGGCTCTTAACGAAAAACCAAAACTGGTGCTGGTCGAAAGCCCAAGTAATCCCTTGTTACGAGTGGTAGATATTGCGAAAATCTGCGCCGCTGCGCGCGAAGCAGGGGCAATCAGTGTGGTGGATAACACCTTCCTGAGCCCTGCGCTGCAAAACCCGTTGGCTTTGGGCGCGGATCTGGTGCTGCACTCTTGTACTAAATACCTGAATGGCCACTCAGATGTTGTTGCGGGTGTAGTGATTGCGAAAGACGCGGAAACCGTCACAGAGCTTGCCTGGTGGGCAAACAACATTGGCGTAACCGGCGGTGCTTTCGATAGCTACTTGCTGCTTCGCGGCCTGCGTACACTTTCACCACGTATGGAAGTGGCGCAACGAAATGCACAGGCGATTGTCGATTTCCTGCAAACGCAACCGCTGGTGAAAAAGCTTTATCATCCTTCGCTGCCAGAAAACCAGGGCCATGAAATTGCTGCTCGTCAGCAAAAAGGTTTTGGCGCGATGCTGAGTTTTGAATTTAATGGCGACGAGCAAACGCTGCGTCGATTCCTGAGTAGCCTGACTCTTTTCACTTTGGCGGAATCGCTGGGTGGAGTAGAAAGTTTGATTTCACACGCGGCGACAATGACCCATGCGGGCATGGCGCCAGAAGCGCGTGCCGCAGCGGGGATTTCCGAAAGCCTGCTGCGTATTTCGACTGGCATTGAAGATAGCGAAGATTTAATTGCTGACCTGGAAAATGCGTTCCGGGTTGCAGCCGAGGGGTAAGCATGAGTGTTTCAGCACCTGCAGGGGCGCCGGTTCGTCAACTGCATAAATTTGGTGGCAGTAGTCTGGCAGATGTGAAGTGTTACCTGCGCGTTGCGGGGATTATGGCCGAGTACTCTAATCCTGGCGATATGATGGTGGTTTCTGCCGCCGGTAGCACAACTAACCAATTGATTAACTGGTTGAAATTGAGCCAAAGCGATCGTCTTTCAGCTCATCAGGTTCAGCAAGCACTACGCCGTTATCAGAGCGATTTGATTAGCGGTCTTGTGGCACCTGAAGTTGCTGACAGCTTAATCGGTCAGTTTATTCATGACCTTGAGCGTCTGGCGGGTTTGCTCGATGGCAAAATAACTGACGCAGTGTATGCCGAAGTTGTGGGTCATGGTGAAATTTGGTCTGCGCGTCTGATGTCTGCGGTGCTGAATCAATTAGGTCATCCTGCCGCGTGGCTGGATGCTCGCGAATTTATGCGCGCTGAACGTGCTGCTCAACCACAAGTTAACGAAGGTTTATCATGGCCTTTGTTGCAAGAGCTCATGGCGCAACATCCGCATAAACGCCTCGTCGTTACCGGTTTTATTTGTCGTAATGATGCGGGTGAAACCGTGTTACTTGGCCGTAATGGTTCTGACTATTCTGCAACGCAGATTGGCGCACTGGCTGGGGTTTCCCGCGTGACCATCTGGAGTGATGTTGCTGGGGTTTACAGCGCCGATCCACGCAAAGTGAAAGATGCGTGCTTGCTCCCACTCTTACGGCTCGATGAAGCAAGTGAATTGGCTCGTCTGGCCGCTCCTGTACTGCACGCTCGTACATTGCAGCCTGTTTCTGGTAGTGACATCGACCTGCAATTACGTTGCAGCTATTCGCCGGAACAAGGCTCAACACGTATCGAACGCGTACTGGCATCAGGTACTGGCGCGCGTATCGTCACCAGCCACGACGATGTCTGCCTGATTGAACTGCAGGTTTCCCCACAGCAAGATTTTAAGCTAGCGCACAAAGAGCTGGATACGTTGTTAAAACGCGCTCAGATTCGCCCGCTGTCAGTGGGGGTTCATCCCGATCGTAACCTGCTGCAACTTTGCTATACCTCGGAAGTTGCTGGCAGCGTGTTAGAAACGCTCGCGAAGGCCAGTCTGCCGGGCGAACTACGCCTGCGTGAAGGTCTGGCGCTAGTGGCAATGGTTGGCGCAGGTGTTTGTCGTAACCCACTGCACAGCCACCGTTTCTGGCAGCAGCTAAAAGACCAACCTGTTGAGTTTATCTGGCAGTCTGAGGACGGAATTAGTCTGGTTGCGGTACTGCGTGTTGGCCCAACTGAAAACTTAATCAAGGGTCTGCATAAGTCTCTGTTCCGCGCTGAAAAACGCGTTGGTCTGGTTTTGTTCGGTAAAGGAAACATTGGTTCGCGTTGGCTGGAACTGTTCGCTCGCGAACAAGAAACCCTCTCCGCGCGTACCGGTTTTGAATTCGTGCTGGCTGGAGTGGTAGACAGTAGCCGCAGCTTGCTGAATTACGAAGGGCTGGACGCTAGCCGTGCGCTTGCTTTCTTTAACGACGAAGCAGTAGAGCAGGATGAAGAATCGCTGTTCCAGTGGATGCGTTCGCATCCGTATGACGATTTGGTGGTTCTGGATGTGACGGCGAGCGAGCAATTGGCCGACCAATATCTTGATTTCGCAAGCCATGGTTTCCACGTTATTAGCGCTAATAAACTGGCGGGCGCCAGCAACAGCCAGAAGTACCGTGAAATTCGTAACGCATTTACCAAAACTGGCCGTCACTGGCTGTATAACGCCACGGTGGGTGCAGGTTTGCCGGTGAACCATACCGTTCGTGACTTGCGTGAAAGTGGTGACTCGATTCTTGCGATCAGCGGTATTTTCTCCGGCACGCTCTCCTGGCTGTTCCTGCAATTCGATGGCACGGTGCCGTTCACCGATTTGGTGGACCAGGCCTGGCAGCAAGGATTGACTGAACCTGATCCACGCGTTGATCTCTCCGGGAAAGATGTGATGCGCAAGCTGGTGATCCTTGCCCGCGAAGCGGGTTATGACATCGAACCGGATCAGGTGCGTGTTGAGTCTCTGGTAACCAACGGTAGCGAAGAAGGCTCTATTGACCATTTCTTTGAAAATGGCGATGAGATAAACGAGCAGATGATTCAGCGTCTGGAAGCCGCTCAGGAAATGGGGCTGGTGTTGCGTCATGTCGCACGTTTCGACGCTAACGGTAAAGCGCGTGTGGGTGTGGAAGCGGTGCGTCCAGAGCATCCTTTGGCTTCATTGCTGCCGTGCGATAACGTGTTTGCCATTGAAAGCCGTTGGTATCGCGATAACCCATTGGTTATTCGTGGGCCGGGTGCTGGACGTGATGTGACAGCGGGCGCTATTCAATCGGACCTCAACCGTCTGGCACAGTTGCTGTAAATTTCTGAGGCATAAAAATACGAAGGCCAGCTTTTGCTGGTCTTTTTTTATTGTTTTTATCTAACATGAAGAAATTTCAAGTTGATTGAGAATTCCTCATTTCTTGTGTTGAATTTTCAGTTGACGACGTCACGCTTTTCCTTCATCTTGCTATCTGGACGTCTAAACGTCTGGATAGAAACAAGACACAACACATAACGATAAATGCGATTGATGAGGTAAGGGTATGAGCTTTTTTCACGCCAACCAGCGGGAAGCACTGAATCAGAGTCTGGCTGAAGTTGCTGGGCAAATTAACGTTTCCTTTGAATTTTTCCCGCCGCGCACCAGTGAAATGGAACAGACCCTGTGGAGCTCAATTGACAGGCTCAGCAGCCTGAAACCAAAATTTGTCTCCGTGACTTACGGCGCAAATTCTGGAGAACGCGACCGTACGCATAGCATCATCAAAGGCATTAAAGATCGCACGGGCCTGGAAGCGGCACCGCACCTGACCTGTATTGATGCCACTCGCGATGAACTGCGCGCCATCGCCCAGGACTACTGGAATAACGGTATCCGTCATATTGTTGCTCTGCGCGGTGATTTACCCCCAGGTAGCGGCAAACCAGATATGTACGCATCAGATTTGGTGACGTTACTGAAAGATGTCGGTGATTTTGATATTTCGGTCGCTGCTTACCCGGAAGTTCACCCTGAAGCAAAAAGTGCGCAAGCTGATCTTATCAACCTGAAGCGCAAGATTGATGCCGGTGCAAACCGCGCGATTACTCAGTTTTTCTTCGATGTAGAAAGCTATCTGCGTTTCCGCGACCGTTGTGCTGCCGCCGGTATCGATGTCGAGATCGTGCCGGGCATTCTGCCGGTAAGTAACTACAACCAGGCTCACAAATTCGCCACTATGACCAATGTGCGCGTTCCAAATTGGATGGCGCAGATGTTTGAAGGGCTGGATAACGACGCAGAGACTCGCAAAATGGTCGGTGCCAATATTGCGATGGATATGGTGAAGATTCTGAGCCGTGAAGGGGTGAAAGATTTCCACTTCTACACGTTGAATCGCGCAGAAATGAGCTATGCGATCTGCCACACTTTGGGTGTTCGCCCAGTCTGATCCAGAAAATGGCCCGCCAGGGCCATTACTCCTTCCCTTGTTCCGCCCCCCTTCAAATACCCATATCATTTCTAATGTTAAGTTTTGAAAGTTTATGTAGCTGTCGACGTTTCGTATAAAAATTTTTGCTATGTTGCCTGGTAGCCAACAGGAAATAACTATCAAATCTGTAGTTTTTTTCATCTATAACTTATCTGCAGAGCTGTATATCCTGATAAAAAAATAGCGAAGGGAGCAGGAAGATGAGCACAAACGAAAACGATCAATTGTCCGCAGGAAAATGCCCGTTCCATCAGGGTAGCCATGATGAAAGTGCTGGAGCCGGAACAAGCAGTCGTGACTGGTGGCCGAAACAACTCCGCGTCGATCTCCTCAATCAGCATTCCAACCGTTCAAACCCTCTGGGTGAAGATTTCGATTACCGCAAAGAATTTAGCAAACTCGATTATTCTGCGCTGAAAGGCGATCTGAAAGCATTATTAACGGATTCTCAACCATGGTGGCCTGCGGACTGGGGCAGCTACGCCGGGCTGTTTATTCGTATGGCCTGGCATGGTGCCGGTACCTATCGCTCAGTTGACGGGCGTGGTGGAGCAGGCCGTGGTCAGCAGCGTTTTGCACCACTCAATTCCTGGCCAGACAACGTGAGCCTTGATAAAGCTCGTCGCCTGCTGTGGCCTATCAAACAGAAATACGGTCAGAAAATTTCCTGGGCCGACCTTTATGTGCTGGCAGGAAACGTGGCGCTGGAAAACTCCGGTTTCCGTACCTTTGGTTTTGGTGCTGGGCGTGAAGACGTTTGGGAGCCAGACCTCGATGTGAACTGGGGTAATGAAAAAGCCTGGCTTGAGCATCGTGACCCAGAAGCGCTGGCCAAACGTCCATTAGCTGCGACCGAAATGGGGCTGATTTACGTTAACCCTGAAGGGCCAAATGCCAGTGGTGAACCGCTCTCAGCGGCCGCTGCCATTCGTGCTACGTTCGGCAACATGGGAATGAACGACGAAGAGACGGTTGCGCTTATTGCGGGCGGTCATACGCTGGGGAAAACCCATGGTGCAGCAGAGGCAACTCATGTGGGCGTCGATCCAGAATCGGCACCTATTGAAGCTCAGGGTTTAGGTTGGGCGAGCAGCCACGGCACTGGGGTAGGTGCTGACGCCATCACTTCAGGCCTGGAAGTCGTCTGGTCACAAACGCCGACTCAATGGAGCAACTACTTCTTCGAGAACTTGTTCAAATTCGAATGGGTACAAACACGCAGTCCTGCTGGCGCCATTCAATTTGAAGCTGTGGATGCACCAGAAATCATTCCAGATCCCTTTGACCCATCGAAAAAACGTAAGCCGACTATGTTGGTCACTGACCTGACGCTGCGTTTCGATCCGGAATTTGAGAAAATTTCACGCCGTTTCCTCAATGATCCTCAAGCATTCAATGAAGCTTTTGCCCGTGCATGGTTCAAGCTGACTCACCGCGATATGGGGCCGGTAGCGCGTTACATTGGCCCAGAAGTGCCAAAAGAAGAGCTGATTTGGCAGGATCCATTGCCAAAAGCCACATTTAAGCCAACTCCAGCAGATATTGATCACCTGAAAGCAGAGATTGCTCATTCCGGTCTCTCGGTCAGTGAACTGATTTCTGTGGCTTGGGCGTCAGCGTCTACTTTCCGTGGCGGCGATAAACGTGGCGGCGCAAATGGTGCGAGATTGGCTCTGGCTCCTCAGCGTAACTGGGATGTGAACGCCACTGCTGCTCGTGCTCTGCCTGCACTGGAAGCCATTCAGAAAGCCTCTGGCAAAGCTTCGCTGGCCGATATCATTGTGCTGGCGGGTGTTGTGGGTGTTGAGCAGGCGGCGGAAGCTGCAGGTATCAGTGTACGTGTTCCATTTATTCCTGGACGTGTGGATGCGAGTCAGGAGCAGACTGATATCGAGATGTTCAACCTGCTTGAGCCTGCTGCAGACGGTTTCCGCAACTACCGTGCGCGTATTGATTCGGAGACAACAACAGAGTCACTGCTGATTGATAAAGCGCAACAATTGACGCTAACCGCGCCGGAACTCACAGTGCTGGTGGGTGGTTTACGCGCGCTGGGTGCGAATTTTGATGGTAGCAAGCATGGGGTGTTCACCGATCGTTTGGGTGTACTCAGTAACGATTTCTTTGTCAATCTACTGGATATGCGCACGGAATGGAAAGCGACCGATGCCTCTTCTGAACTGTTTGAAGGCCGTGACCGTCAAACGGGTGAAGTGAAGCACCTGGCGACTCGCGCGGATCTGGTCTTTGGTTCCAACGCCATTTTGCGTGCACTGGCAGAGGTATATGCCAGTGAAGATGCGAAAGAGAAGTTTGTGAAAGACTTCGTTGCGGCTTGGGTAAAAGTGATGAATCTGGATCGTTTTGATCTGAACTAAGCCTGTATCTGACACAAAAATCCCCGCAAATGCGGGGATTTTTTTATTGGTGTTATTCCCACGCTTGCAGGAGACGCTGGCCGTACTGGTCGGCGACCAAAAGCGCAGCGTAGACCTGGTCGGGTGATACACCACCTGGCATGTTGTGAATAGTTTCTCCTTCCGCGCAGGCAGCATGCGCAACAATCCGCATTTTTTCCTCAATGCCAGTTTTGATATCCAGTTGTGAAAGTGTGAGTGGCAAACCGACCGCGTTGCACAATGCTGCAACGGTTTCGAACTCTTCTTGCGGTGCGTTTTCCAGCACTAGCTGGGTTAGCGTCCCGAAAGCCACTTTCTCACCATGATAGAAATGATGAGCATCTGGAATTGCCGTCAAGCCGTTATGTATCGCATGCGCTGCAGCCAGGCCGCCACTTTCAAAACCGACACCACTCAAATAGGTGTTTGCTTCGATGACGCGTTCCAGCGCCGGCGTGACAACGTGAAGCTCTGCTGCGAGCATTGCTTTTTCACCCTCTTCCAGAAGCGTGTTGTAGCACAACTCCGCCAGAGCCAGAGCGGCCTGTGTGCAACGGCCTCCAGCCATAGTGGTGGCACCACTGCGTGAGCAGGCGCGGGCTTCAAACCAGGTTGCCAGCGCATCGCCAATACCTGCGGCCAGTAAACGAGCGGGCGCATTGGCGACGATTTGAGTATCAATGACGACCATATCAGGGTTATTAGGAAGCAACAGATAGCGGTCGAATTCCCCTGTATCCGTATAAATAACGGACAGTGCGCTGCATGGGGCGTCTGTAGAGGCAATGGTCGGGGCGATAGCAACCGGGACGTTCATAAAATGCGCCAGTGCTTTGGCAGTATCGAGAGTTTTCCCCCCGCCGATCCCCAGAATGGCACCGCACTGCATCTTTTCGGCCACGGCGCGTAAACGATTAATTTCAGTTTGCGAACATTCGCCACCAAATGGTGCAACTTCCAGCGCGAGCCCGGAATCCTTCATGCTTTTGCATAATGCTTCTTGCGCAAAACTTAATACAAACTTATCACCGACGACCAACCAGCGGTCCGCCAGTGGTTTGAGATAACTGCCGAGGCGAGTAATAACCTCTGCGCCCTGAATGTATTTACCTGGTGATTGTATTATGCGGTCCATTTACTGCCTCCTGTGATTAAGCCAAATAAATTGGGTTACAGGCTTAAGCGACCAAACGCTTCCTGCCAGTCCTCTTCAAACTTCACGATCGCCGCTTCCACTGCCGGGGCCGCTAAAAACTGCTGAGCTACATCCAGAGGGAGCGTGATGGATTCACATCCAGCCAGTAAACAATCCAGTGCCTGACGCGGTGTTTTAAAACTGGCAGCCAAAACTTTGCTGTCTGGCGCGTGAAGCTCGAGGAGTGCTTGTAACTCTTGCACCATCTGAATCCCGTCCCCGCCTTGTGCATCAACGCGGTTAACGTAAGGCGCGACGTAAGCTGCTCCAGCCAATGCTGCCAGTAACCCTTGCGCTGCACTGTAAACTGCCGTGCCCAGTGTAGGAATGCCCAATGCTGTGAGTTGTTTAATGGCGGCTAACCCTGCAGATGTGACAGGGATCTTCACTACAATACCGGGAACATGAGAGACCAGTTTTTGCGCCTCATCAACCATACCGCTGGTTTCGCGGCTCATCACCTGGGCAAACAAACGACCTTCCTTACCTACCGCAGCTTGCAAACGCGGCAGCACATCCCAGATAGATTCTCCACCCGCCGCAATAATGCTGGGGTTTGTTGTCACGCCCTGCAAAGGGAAAATACGTGCCAGACGTTCTACTTCTGCAACATTTGCTGTATCGAGATAAAGCTCCATCAATATTTCCTCTTAAATGAATTACAGTTCCAGCTCACGTTCCAGCAGAGCGGCAATATCTTCGCAACGCACAGCATTCACCAGCGCATTGCGGAACTCTTCATGCATAATGCGGCGCGCCAGGCGGGAGAAAATACGCATATGCTGATCGCCTGCGGCATGCTTGTTGAGTGTCAGCATGATGATGAATTGCGCCTCGTCATCACCCCAACGAACCGGTGCAGGCAAACGCGCCACGCTGATGGTGGACTGCTCAATATGTTCCGATTTGCTATGCGGGATGGCAAAACTAAAGCCCAGGCCTGTGGAGAACACCGCTTCACGCGCCCATAAATCGGCTTCCAGCTTGCGGGGATAGCGGCTACGTCCGGCTAACAGCAAATTATCTGTCATGCCTTTCATCACTTCTTCTTTGCTACGCCAGTCGTTGTTGAGCGAAATACACTGCGTGGTGATCAGCGGAGTATCTTGCTGAGTCATACGGAACTGCGCTAATAAATGCTCGACTTCCAGCGAGGTGCGGCAAGCCATAGCGCGATTAAGCAACTGGCGACAGGCTTTGCTATCGAGCTGAGCAAGACGTGCTTTGGTTGCCGGAATAGCCGGGGCGCTCATACTGATTTCATCCAGGCCCAGGCCAACCAGTAACGGAAGTACAGAACCTTTCGCCCCTAATTCGCCGCACAAACCAATCCATTTCCCCTCGCGATGAACGGCTTGCACTGCGTAATCCAGAGCACGCAAGAATGCAGGATTAAGACTGTTATAGTGTCGGGTCACTTTGGCGTTATCACGATCGACTGCCAGCAAATATTGCGTCAGGTCGTTGCTGCCAATACTAAAGAAATCAATTTCTTCGCAGCACTGGTCGATGATAAACATCACCGATGGCACTTCCAGCATAATGCCCAACGGAATTTTTTCATCAAAAGGAATATGTTCACTGCGCAGGCTTTGTTTCACTTCCGCCAATTGATCCTTCACCCATAGGATCTCTTCCA
Source organism: Buttiauxella sp. WJP83 (assembly GCF_027594725.1). Classification (NCBI taxonomy): domain Bacteria; kingdom Pseudomonadati; phylum Pseudomonadota; class Gammaproteobacteria; order Enterobacterales; family Enterobacteriaceae; genus Buttiauxella; species Buttiauxella sp. WJP83. Next base: position 4,543,705 of record NZ_CP110080.1, on the reverse strand, counting down.
TTGAGGAGATCATGGGGATCATGATTTTTAACGATCCATGTGCCGAGGCGCGCAAAATTGAGCGTAGCTGCGTTTGAAAAAGTGCCAAAAATTCCTGGTAAATTCGTACCGCGCGATACCCCAGGAATGGGTTGTTTTCAGTAGGAATATTTAAATATTCCACTGGCTTATCACCACCGATATCTATCGTTCTTACAATAATACTGCGCCCATTGGCCCCTTCCAGTGCCTGGCAATAGATATTGTAAAGCTCATCTTCGGAAGGAGCATGAGTGCGGTCCATATACAGCATTTCTGTACGGAACAGACCAATGGCCTCAGCACCGTTATTGAAGGCCGGAGCTGACTCTATCGAGTGTGCAATATTTGCTGCGACTTCGAGCTGTATTCCGTCATGTGTCCGCCCTGGCCGGTCTAGCCAAACCTGCTGTTGTGCGCGAATCGCTTGTTGCACGGCTGCCTCTTGCTGGTAGTAACGGGTGACGTTTTCGGTGAGTGCCACGGCGACCAGGCCAATATCACCATCAATTTGCACATTCTGGCCAAGCCACGGGGTGAGGGCATCGAGATTAACGCCAACCAGCGTTGGAATATTAAAAGAGCGCGCGAGGATAACGGTGTGAGAGGTCGTCCCGCCGCTACGTAGCAGCAAGCCTTTGAGCAGCGTTTTATCCAATTCAAGAAACTGACTTGGTGTGAGTTCGTCCGCCATGCATATCGCCGCTTGTTGGAGTTTTCCAGGCGTAGGGAAGCGGCTTGCACCATAAATATGCTGCAAAAGCTGGAAGCAAACATCACGAACATCGAGTGCGCGTTCCTGAAGATAAGCACTTTCTGACTGAGTCAACTGGGCGCAGAAATGGTCGGCTGTTGCGACGATAGCCTGTGCGCAACTCGCGCCGGTAGAGACGTTTTCCAACAACATATTGCGCAGGGATAAATCGCTTGCCAGTGAACGGTGTGCTTCCAGAATCGCGCTGGCCGTCCCTTCATTGGCCAGTAACTCGAGATTTATCGCTTTAAGAAGTTGTGCCAGCCCCTGATCCAGAGCCGCTTGTTCCTGGTCGAGACTCCGTGTAGCGGGCAGTTCGCCCAACTGGTGTAAATCAAGAGAAGCCAGGCGAATCAACGTCCCGTTGGCTGCGCCACCACAGACTGGCAGAGCGCGGAAAAAGGTTGGATTCAAACGCGAAAGAGATTCAGGAAGTTCGGAGATTTCAGCGATGGGCGCCTGAGGCAAAGGGGCATCACAATGGGGGAACTCTTCAACGATATAGGTTGAAAGCCTTGCGAAGGCACTTTCTTCATCTTCACCGCTGATCGACAACTGGCACTCATCTCCCTTTAAAGTGCCGGTGCCAATCAACGCCAGCGCACTTTTCGCATCCCCGCTGCGCTCGGTACGCAGGTTGAGCCACTCAATGGCCGAGGAAAACTGATTACACAGCGTTTCAACATGACTGGCTGGACGGGCGTGTACGCCATTGGGTAAGTCGCAGCGGAATTTTACTATCAGGGCCATAACCTTCTCCTGAGCCAACGCTTGAAATGAGTTACAGCATAAGAGTGCCACGGTCCGGACTACCACGGGACAAAACTGCCAAAAACTGGACAAATGTAATATCCACGTCAGTTTGCGAGATACCTCACAAAATCAAGCTGTAACAAATAATGATCGCCAGCCATGGAAGTTTTGAGTCCGATCGCATTTTTCTTTCTGTATTACAAAAATCCAGTAAATGGTGTTTTTGTCCACTGTCTGCCGTTGCACAGATTCCCTATTGTGTGCCCAACGCTGTTTGGACAATCACTGCTCGAGAAGGAAGTGCTTTATGAAAGAGTTAGTCCAGATCCTCAAGAATACGCGTCAGCATTTGATGACTGGCGTTTCACATATGATCCCATTCGTGGTGGCTGGCGGCATTTTGTTGGCTGTTTCGGTGATGCTCTATGGCAAAGGCGCTGTCCCGGATGCGTTGACAGACCCCAATCTGAAAAAGTTATTTGATATCGGGGTGGCAGGGTTAACGCTGATGGTGCCATTTTTGGCGGCCTACATTGGTTACTCCATTGCGGAGCGTTCAGCTCTGGCACCCTGTGCAATTGGTGCATGGGTAGGTAACAGTTTCGGCGCAGGTTTTTTTGGAGCCATCATCGCCGGCATTATTGGCGGCATCATCGTTTTTTATCTGAAGAAAATCCCTGTCCCTAAAATTTTGCGTTCAGTGATGCCCATCTTCGTTATTCCAATCATTGGCACCTTTATTACCGCAGGCGTAATGATGTGGGGCCTGGGTGAACCTGTTGGAGCAATCACAGGCAGCTTGACGCAATGGCTGCAAGGAATGCAGCAGGGCAGCATCGTGGTTCTTGCCGTCATTATGGGGCTGATGCTGGCATTCGATATGGGTGGCCCTGTGAATAAAGTGGCCTACGCCTTCATGCTGATCTGTGTGGCGCAAGGGGTTTATAGCGTCGTAGCGATTGCCGCCGTTGGGATTGCTGTGCCTCCACTTGGGCTGGGTCTTGCGACATTAATCAACCGTAAAAACTTCACGGGTGAAGAACGAGAAGCGGGTAAAGCGGCACTGGTGATGGGATGCGTGGGCGTAACTGAAGGGGCGATTCCTTTTGCAGCATCTGACCCGCTGCGTGTAATCCCTTCAATTATGTTGGGCTCAGCTTGCGGTGCAGTGACAGCCGCATTGTTAGGTGCGCAGTGTTACGCGGGCTGGGGTGGTTTGATTGTACTGCCAGTCGTTGACGGGAAATTAGGCTATATCGCTGCGTTGCTGGTGGGGGCCGTGGTGACTGCTGTGTGCGTCAACCTCCTCAAAAGCTATGCACGCAAAAATCAGTCTGCTGCATCAGCGAAGACTGAAGACGACCTGGATTTGGATTTTGAAATTAACTGATTGAGATAGAAGGAATTGACCATGACGAAAATTATTGCTGTGACCGCTTGTCCATCAGGTGTTGCCCATACTTACATGGCCGCTGAAGCGCTGGAAAGTGCTGCAAAAGCGAAGGGCTGGGAAGTTAAGGTTGAGACTCAAGGCTCAATTGGCCTGGAAAATGAGCTGACAACATCCGATGTAGCAAGCGCCGATATGGTGATCCTGACCAAAGACATTGGTATCAAAATGGAAGAGCGCTTTACCGGGAAAACGATTGTGCGCGTCAACATCAGCGATGCGGTGAAACGCGCTGACGCCATTATGAATAAAATTGAAGCCCACTTAGCGCAGACCGCCTGAGTATTGCAGGGCGCGGAACATGGCGCCCTTTCTTCATCTGGTATAGCCCTGCAGTAAGGAATTCATCATGACTCATCGCATCGAACGACTGAAATCAGCTTTGTTTGCTCAGCCGCGCGAAATCTCACTTGAACGAGCTGTGCTGTATACCGCCAGCCATCGCAAAACGGAAGGGGAACATGTCCTTTTACGGCGCGCAAAAGCAACGGCGTACATTCTCGACAACGTCGAAATAACCATTCGTGAAGATGAGTTGATCGCGGGGAATCGCACAGTGAAACCCCGTGCTGGAATCATGTCCCCGGAGATGGACCCTTACTGGCTACTCAACGAGTTAGATAAATTCCCTGATCGCCCACAGGACCGCTTTGAAATCAGCGAGCAAGACAAAGCGCTTTATCGTGAGCAGCTTTATCCCTACTGGGAAAAGCGTTCAATGAAAGACTTCATCAACAGCCAGATGACAGATGAAGTTAAAGCTGCAGTCAAAACGCAAATTTTTAGCGTTAACCAGACTGACAAAGGGCAAGGACATATCATCATTGATTATCCGCGCCTGCTGCAAAATGGTCTGGGTAAGTTGGTGATGGAGCTACGTGAACATTGCAGGAAAGCACCAGAAAACCCTTTCTATCAGTCAGCGTTAATTCTGCTTGAAGCCTCACAACGACATATCCTGCGTTACGCTGCACTGGCAGAGGAGATGGCAACGTTATGTGAAGATGCGGTGCGACGCGAAGAACTGCTGAGAATGGCGGCCATTTCTCGCCATAATTCAGAATGCCGCCCAGAAGATTTCTGGCAAGCGTGTCAGTTGTTCTGGTACATGAACATTATTCTGCAGTATGAATCCAACGCCAGCTCGTTATCACTCGGCCGTTTCGATCAGTACATGTTGCCGTTTTATCAGGCGTCACTGAATCGTGACGAAAGCCCGGCGTTCCTGCGTGAATTGCTCGAATCTTTATGGGTGAAGTGTAACGACATCGTATTACTGCGCTCCACAAGTAGTGCTCGCTACTTTGCTGGCTTCCCGACGGGATACACCATTTTGTTAGGCGGCCTGACGGAGAACGGACGCAGCGCGGTGAACGTGCTCTCTTTCCTGTGTCTGGACGCCTACCAGAGCATCCAGTTGCCGCAGCCTAACCTTGGGGTGCGGGTCAATGAGCTTATCGACCGTCCGTTCCTGCTTAAAACGGCTGAAACCGTGCGTTTAGGCACCGGTATCCCACAAATCTTCAATGACGAAGTGGTGGTGCCTGCGTTTCTGAATCGTGGCGTATCACTTGAAGATGCGCGCGACTACGCGGTGGTGGGCTGTGTAGAACTCTCCATTCCCGGCAAAACTTACGGCTTGCATGACATTGCCATGTTTAACCTTCTGAAGGTGATGGAAATTGTGCTGCTGGAAAACGAAGGTAACGACAAGATTGACTACGCAGGACTGTTGCTGCAAATCCGGGAGAAAATTAGCCACTACATCAGGCTGATGGTTGAGGGTAGCAACATTTGCGATATCGGCCACCGCGACTGGGCGCCGGTTCCTTTACTTTCTTCGTTTATCGACGACTGCCTGATGAAGGGCAAAGACATTACTGATGGCGGAGCGCGCTATAACTTTTCTGGCGTGCAGGGTATCGGTATCGCAAATCTCAGTGACTCATTGCACGCTCTCAACGGCATGGTTTTTGAACAGCAGCGTTTGAGTTTTGATGAATTGCTAGCAGTGCTGAAAGCGAATTTTGCCACACCAGAAGGTGAGCAGATCCGTGGACGGCTGATTAATCGTTTTGAGAAATACGGCAACGATATCGACGAAGTCGATAACATTAGTGCTGATCTGTTGCGTTTTTACTGCAAAGAAGTCGAGAAATACGCGAATCCTCGCGGCGGTTATTTCACGCCAGGTTCTTATACCGTTTCTGCACACGTACCGCTTGGCGCGGTAGTGGGTGCGACGCCTGACGGGCGCTATGCGGGTGAACAACTTGCCGATGGAGGGTTGTCGCCAATGTTGGGACAAGACTGCCAGGGGCCAACCGCTGTGCTCAAGTCAGTGAGCAAACTGGATAACTACCTGCTTTCCAATGGAACACTGCTCAACGTGAAATTCACCCCCAGCACTTTAGAGGGTGATGCCGGCTTGCACAAACTGGCCGATTTCCTTGGGGCATTCACCAAACTTAAATTACAGCATATTCAGTTTAACGTGGTGAATGCAGAAACGTTGCGTGAAGCGCAACTGCGTCCACAAGATTATGCAGGTTTGGTGGTTCGGGTTGCAGGCTACAGTGCCTTCTTTGTTGAGCTGTCGAAGGAGATCCAGGATGACATTATTCGCCGCACCGCGCATCAACTGTGACGTGATCATTGATGATGGGGAATTAACGGCACGGATTTTTAATATTCAGCGTTACTCATTAAACGATGGGCATGGGATTCGGACAGTAGTTTTTTTCAAGGGTTGCCCGCATCACTGCCCGTGGTGCGCTAATCCTGAGTCTATTTCCAGGAAAATCCAGACCGTAAGACGCATGGCGAAATGCATACATTGTGCAACGTGTCTCAATGATGCGGACGAATGCCCAACAGGTGCGACAGAAAGAATTGGGCGCGATATTTCTTTGGCTGCACTGGAAAAAGAAGTGCTGAAAGATGAGGTTTTTTTTCGCGCATCTGGCGGTGGCGTAACGCTTTCGGGAGGTGAAGTGCTGATGCAAGCGGCCTTTGCCACACGCTTTTTGAAGCGCCTGAAGTCGCTGGGTATTCGTACCGCCATTGAAACTGCGGGTGACGCGGCACCTGAAAAAGTGCTCGCTCTCGCACAACAGTGTGATGAAGTGTTGTTTGACCTGAAAATCATGGATGTGGCTCAAGCGAAGAATGTGCTGAACATCCATCAGCCACGCGTGCTGGATAACTTCAGGTTATTGGTGGAGGCTGGTGTGCGTATTATTCCAAGGGTGCCGCTTATTCCGGGCTATACCTTAGACCAGGATAATATGCAGGCGATTATCAATTTCCTCGCGCCCATGAAGCTTACCGAGCTGCATCTGCTACCCTTCCATCAGTATGGAGAGCCGAAATATCAGTTGCTCGGCAAACCATGGCAAATGGCCGGGATCGCACCGCCTGATGAGCGGGAAATTGCTCAAATGCGCCGGATGGCTGAAAATGCCGGTTACCGCGTGACGATTGGCGGCTAAATGTAAGTGTAATGCTCGCTATAGGGAGTGTGCAGATGACAAGACAATTGGTTGCAGTGACGGCATGTGTCAGTGGTGTTGCCCACACTTACATGGCAGCAGAGCGTCTTGAAAAGCTCTGCCAGATAGAGAAATGGTCGATAAAAATCGAAACCCAGGGCGCATTGGGTATTGAAAACGAGCTGACCGCGGCGGATATAGAACAAGCTGATGTGGTTTTGTTAATTACGGATATTGAGCTTGCCGGTGCTGCGCGTTTTACTCACTGCCGCTGTGTGCAGTCTGGAATTAGCGCATTTCTGCGTGAGCCACAAAAGACTATCTCTGCTGTACGCCGAATTTTTGGAACGCCCCAGGATACTCATATCATCCTTAGCTGAGCGTTTTTTCCGTTAGCTGGCTGTGGTACTGGCGGCGATACTCTGACGGCGAACGCTCGGTATTCTTCCTGAACAGGCGGCAGAAGTAGTTGCTGTCGACAAATCCACAGGCGTGAGCCACTTCCTTGACCTTCAGGTCGTAACGTTTGAGCAACGTTCTGGCATGCTCCAGACGGGTGTGATTCAGGTATTCGTTAAAGCCCACAGCACCGGTTTTCTGAAACAGGTGCGAAAGGTAGTTGGGTGAAATATAAAAAGCCTGGGCAACTGACTCTCGCGTGAGCGGCTGAGCATATTTTTCATCAATGTACTCGCGTATAGCATCGAACAACGCTTCGCTGCGGGAGGCGGTTTGGATCTGGCTGCCCAGTAAATCAGTGCAATGGCTAAGAATACTACTGACGATAAATTTTGCGGTTTGCTGATCTTGAGGTTGCGTGACCAGTTCGTTGAGTGCCTGAAGCAAGAATGAGCCGATACGTGGCCCGCGACGCGCCACGTTTTGTTTCCCCAACGTGGTAAATTTCGTTCCGTCCCAGTGCAGAATACTGAACCCAAGCTGCTGTTTGCCAAATAAAATACTTAGCGTGGTGACCGGGGTGTTCCACTGTGGGTTGTTCCAGCATTTGGCCGGGACGTACAGCACGTCGTGTTGCTCAAGCCTTGCAGGCATACCCTCATCACAGGCATCCATAAGCACGCCATCAAGCACCACTTCAATGCGCGGGAAGTCTACCTGCCAGGCAAGTTCTGATGGGGCCACTTGGCTGCCAGCAAACCAGACGTGATGAACGCCTGAGGGGCTATTGAGCAGTCGGGAAAGAATTTGGCTTACGTCGTCATTCATAGGAGTCTGCTTTGGGCCTGCCGGGATGGCTTATCCTGGCACAATAGTCGTACTTTGCGCATGCGCCAAAACAAAAAACCCCGCTTGCGCGGGGTTTGAAAGAAACGATTTTTACTGATTAACCCGTGTTACGCATACCTGCCGCAACACCGGCGATGGTCACCATCAACGCTTGTTCTACTTGCGGATCTGGCTCTTCACCTTTTTCTTCCGACTGACGTGAACGATGCAGCAATTCAGCCTGCAACACGTTTAGCGGGTCGGTGTAGATATTTCGTAGCATGATGGATTCAGCGATCCATGGAAGGTCAGCCATCAAGTGTGAATCGTTAGCAATATCCAGCACCACTTTGATGTCTGCTTCCAGTTGATCGCGCAGCTGTTTACCCAGTTTCCACAATTCTGGTTTCACCAGACGTTGGTCGTAGTATTCCGCCAGCCACAAGTCGGCTTTGGCGAAGACCATTTCCAACATCCCAAGGCGTGTGGAGAAGAACGGCCAGTCGCGACACATGGTTTCCAGGACATCTTGTTTGCCATCTTCTACTACTTTTTGCAGTGCGGCACCGGCACCCAGCCAGGCTGGAAGCATCAGTCGGTTTTGCGTCCAGGCAAAGATCCACGGGATAGCACGCAAAGATTCAACACCACCGTTCGGGCGACGTTTTGCAGGGCGTGAGCCCAGCGGCAGTTTACCCAGTTCCAGCTCAGGTGTAGCTGAACGGAAGTACGGCACAAAGTCTTCGTTTTCGCGGATATAGCCACGATACATATCACAGGAGATAACAGACAGCTCCTCCATGATATGTTTCCACTCTTTTTTAGGTTCTGGTGGCGGCAACAGGTTCGCTTCCAGAATCGCGCTGGTGTAGAGCGACAGGCTGCTGATAGTGATTTCCGGCAGACCATATTTGAAGCGGATCATCTCGCCTTGTTCGGTCACGCGCAGGCCACCTTTCAGGCTGCCCGGAGGCTGAGAAAGCAGAGCTGCATGTGCCGGTGCACCGCCACGGCCAATTGAACCACCGCGTCCGTGGAACAGTGTCAGAGTAATTCCGGCTTTCTCACAGGTTTTGATCAGTGCGTCTTGCGCCTGGTACTGTGCCCAGGATGCAGCCATTACGCCGGCATCTTTTGCGGAGTCAGAATAGCCAATCATGACCATTTGCTTACCCTGAATGAAGCCGCGATACCAGTCGATGTTCAACAACTGGGTCATTACGTCATCGGCGTTGTTCAGGTCGTCGAGTGTTTCGAACAGCGGAGCAACAGGCAGAGCGAAGGTGCAACCCGCCTCCTTCAACAGCAAGTGGACTGCCAGCACGTCAGACGGTGTTTTCGCCATAGAAATAACATACGCAGCGATAGAGCCACGCGGTGCTTCGGCAACGACTTTACAGGTTTCCAGCACTTCACGAGTTTCATCGCTTGGCTCCCACTGACGTGGCAGCAGTGGGCGCTTAGAATTCAGCTCGCGGATTAAGAAGGCTTGTTTGTCCGCTTCGGACCAGCTTTCGTAGTCACCAATGCCCAGATAGCGAGTCATTTCGCCCAGCGCTTCGGTATGGCGAGTGCTTTCCTGGCGGACATCAATACGGACTAACGGCACGCCGAAGCATTTCACACGACGCAAAGTATCAAGCAACTGGCCGTTGGCGATAATGCCCATGCCGCACGCTTGCAGCGACTGGTAACACGCATAGAGCGGTTCCCAAAGCTGTTCGTTCTGCGTCAATAAACCTTCTGGTTTTGGCAGACGCTGGCCTTTCAGGTGAGCTTCTAACCAGGCTTGAGTCGCCAGTAATTGCTGACGAATGCCTTTCATAATGCAACGGTAGGGTTCTTGCGCAGCATCAGGACCTGCCAGCGCGCTTAGTTCTTTCGTGCATTCCACCATTGAAAGTTCAGAAACCAGTACCTGAATATCACGCAGGAACAGGTCAGTTGCTTTCCAGCGGCTGAGCAGGAGTACGTGGCGGGTGATGTCGGCGGTCACATTTGGGTTGCCGTCGCGATCGCCGCCCATCCACGAAGTGAAACGCACCGGAACGAAATCGACCGGCAGTTTGTAATTCAGGTTGTCTTCGAGTTGCTCGTTCAGCTCACGCAGGTAGTTTGGAACCCCTTCCCACAGGCTGTTTTCTACCACCGCAAAACCCCATTTCGCTTCATCGACTGGGGAAGGGCGGTGTTTACGGATTTCATCGGTGTGCCAGGCTTGAGCGACCAACTGGCGCAGACGGCGCATGATCTGGTTGCGTTCGTAGTCGGCGATGTCGCTGTGGTCGAGCTGTTTCAGGCAGCTGTTTACTTCAACCAACTTGTGAATCAAGGTGCGACGGGTAATTTCAGTCGGGTGTGCGGTCAGCACTAATTCCAGTGACAATGATTCAACAGCATCACGAATGGCGGCTTCGCTAAGGTCAGGCTGATTTTTTAATTTTTGGAGTGTCTTAGCGATGACTTCAGGATTGCTGGCAGCTTCGCCATTGGCGGAAATACTGTGATACTGCTCGGCGGTGTTGGCCAGGTTCAGGAATTGGCTGAATGCACGGGCTACGGGGAGTAATTCGTCGTTAGACAGGTTCTGTAACGTGGTCAGCAATTCCTGACGGTTTGCTTCATTGCCTGCCCGTGAGGACTTTGACAATTTGCGGATTGTTTCTACGCGGTCAAGAATGTTTTCACCTAACGCATCCTTGATGGTATCCCCGAGCAACTTGCCGAGCATACTGACATTACTTCGCAAAGCGGAATATTGTTCGTTCATTATAGTCCCACACACCCCATCTTTTATGTAACTTAATTTCACCCGTGAAGGTTCAACACCGTCTTTATAAAGCCACGTAAGTTTTGTTTCGTCAATTGCTACGAAATCGTTTCAGCAAACGAATAAATTGCGCTAATTCATGAAATTTAATTACTAACTTCGTGGATAAGCATTTCTTATGAGGATTCGCTAAAAAGTAGCTTAAAAAGGGGGCAAAACCCCCATAAACGCTATTTTTCAATGCCAGCAAAAATGATGCACGACTTGCGTGATGAGTTTGCGAGTAGGTTCGATAAATCGCGTTTCTATGTATTCATCTGGTTGGTGGGCCTGATTGATAGAGCCCGGTCCCAGAACCAGCGTTGGGCAAATCGTCTGAATAAATGGCGCTTCGGTGCAGTAGTTCACGACCTCGGTTTGTGCGCCCAGTAATTTCTCGACAACTTGCACTAACTGGTGGTCTTTGGCGCATTCGTAGCCTGGAATCGGCGGGTGCAGTTCAGAAATCGTCAAACGACCCGGCCATTTCTGGCTCACGGGCTCTAATGCTTCATTTAGCAAACCATTAAGATCATTTAATGTCAGCCCAGGCAGTGGACGAATATCCATATGCAGTTCGCAACAGGCACAAATACGGTTGGCGGCATCGCCACCGTTAATGTGCCCGAGGTTCAGCGTGGGATAAGGCACAGTGAAGGCGTCATGGTGATAACGCTCTTTCAACGTGTTCTTCAGCGACATGATATGGCCGATTGCGTCGTGCATCAGTTCGATGGCGTTCACACCACGAGCTGGATCGCTCGAGTGGCCAGATTGTCCAAGGATGCGGATAGCATTCGAAATGTGGCCTTTGTGGGCACGTACTGGCTGTAATGAAGTGGGTTCACCAATGATGGCGCAGTCCGGGCGTAAGCTCGTCGTTTCAGAGAAATAACGTGCACCGGCCATCGTCGTTTCTTCATCGGCGGTCGCCAGAATGTAGAGTGGTTTTTTAAGCGTGGTGACATCCACATCACGCAGTGCATCAAGTATAAACGCGAAGAAGCCTTTCATATCCGCCGTGCCGAGCCCATACAGTTTATTTTCATGCTCGGTCAGCGTGAAGGGGTCGCGCGTCCAGCGGCCATCGTCAAACGGCACGGTATCGGTATGACCTGCAAGCAGTAGCCCACCGGCACCGCTACCGGTACTCGCCAGCATGTTGAATTTATTGCGCGTACCCGGTACCGGTTGTATTTCGACGTTAAATCCAATGTCGCGGAACCAGCCCGCCAGCAAATTGATTAAAGACTCATTACTCTGATCCAACGCACTATCGGTAGCGCTGATGGAAGGGCTCGCGATCAATGCGCGGTAAATCTCGATAAAAGGAGGTAATTTCATCTTCACTGTTGACAGGCCTTAGCTCAGGTTGGTATACATAATCATGCAGTAATATTGAATAAAAATACATTATTACCTGCCGCGATGGAACCCCTGGTTCCGGTGGGTTGAACCACGTAATTGTACGTTGGGTGATGGCTTTCCAGCTGACACCTTTAGCAGACACAACCTAAGAAGGTGTACAGCCGAGATGTTGAATACGCTGATTGTTGGTGCCAGCGGTTATGCAGGCGCAGAGCTTGTGAACTATTTGAATCGCCATCCTCATATGAACATAACCGCTTTGACGGTTTCAGCGCAAAGTAATGACGCAGGAAAATTGATATCTGATTTGCACCCGCAATTAAAAGGTATCGTTGATATGCCGTTACAGCCAATGTCGGATATCAGCGAATTTACCGACGGCGTGGATGTCGTGTTTCTCGCAACTGCCCATGAAGTCAGCCATGACCTGGCACCGCAGTTTCTGGAGAAAGGCTGTGTCGTTATCGACCTTTCTGGCGCCTTCCGCGTTAACGACGCCAAGTTTTATCAACTTTTCTACGGCTTTACGCATCAACATCCTGAATTGCTGGAACAGGCAGTTTATGGTCTGGCGGAATGGCAGAGCGACAACATTAAAGAAACCAGTTTGATCTCGGTTCCTGGCTGCTATCCCACTGCATCTCAGCTGGCGTTAAAACCTCTGATTGATGCTGGACTGCTGGATTTAAACCAATGGCCTGTGATCAACGCGACCAGCGGTGTTAGCGGCGCTGGGCGTAAGGCTGCGATTTCCAACAGTTTCTGCGAAGTGAGCCTGCAACCGTATGGCATTTTTAATCATCGCCATCATCCAGAAATTGTCAGCCATCTTGGTACTCCAGTGATTTTCACTCCGCACTTGGGCAATTTCCCGCGTGGGATCCTGGCGACCATAACCTGCCGTCTGAAAGCAGGGGTAACTCAGCAGCAAGTCGCTGAGGTGTTTAATCAAGCTTATCAAGATAAACCGTTAGTGCGCCTGTATGACAAAGGCGTGCCAGCACTGAAAAACGTGGTTGGCCTGCCGTTCTGCGATATTGGTTTCGCAGTGCAAGGCGAGCATCTGATTGTCGTCGCAACTGAAGATAATCTTCTTAAAGGCGCATCGGCTCAGGCTGTGCAGTGTCTGAATATTCGTTTTGGCTTTGCCGAAACGCAGTCTCTTATTTAACCGGTAGTTGGGTGACATGATGAATCCATTAATTATCAAATTAGGTGGCGTACTGCTGGATAGCGAAGAAGCGCTGGAGCGTCTGTTTACTGCGCTGGTGAACTATCGTCAGTCTCATCAACGTCCACTGGTGATTGTTCACGGCGGCGGCTGCGTAGTCGATGAGCTGATGAAAAAGCTCTCCTTACCGGTTATCAAGAAAAATGGCCTGCGTGTGACACCTGCTGACCAGATTGACATTATTACCGGTGCGTTGGCAGGAACGGCGAACAAAACATTGTTGGCGTGGGCAAAAAAACATGACATCAATGGTGTCGGCCTTTGCCTTGGTGATGGCAATAGCGTAACGGTTTCCAGACTTGACGAAGAACTGGGCCATGTAGGCCTGGCGAAACCAGGTTCAGCTAAGCTGATTACCACGCTTTTGGATTCTGGCTTCCTGCCGATTGTCAGCTCTATTGGCGTGACTGCTGAAGGCGAGTTGATGAACGTAAATGCTGACCAGGCTGCTACGGCGCTGGCAGCAACACTGGGTGCCGATCTGATTCTGCTGTCAGATGTCAGCGGCATTCTTGATGGCAAAGGGCAACGTATTGCAGAAATGACGGCGGCAAAAGCGGAGCAGTTAATCGCTCAAGGCATTATTACCGACGGCATGATTGTTAAAGTCAACGCGGCGCTGGATGCAGCCCGCACGCTGGGTCGCCCTGTGGACATTGCGTCCTGGCGTCACGCGGAGCAGTTACCTTCTTTGTTTAACGGTGTGGCCATCGGCACCCGGATCTTAGCTTAAGATTTAAAGGAAAAAGACAATGCAAAATCACGGCATCAAAAAAATCGTTCTCGCATACTCTGGCGGCCTTGATACTTCTGCCATCATTCCATGGTTGAAAGAAAACTACGGCGGCTGTGAAGTGGTCGCGTGTGTGGTGGATATTGGCCAGGATCGTGAAGACCTGAAAGGCGTGGAACAAAAGGCACTGCGCTCTGGCGCAACTGAGTGCTATGTCGTGGATGCGCGTGAAGAATTCATCAGCGATTACGTTTATCCAGTATTGCAAACTGGCGCACTGTACGAAGGCAGCTACCTGCTGGGTACGTCAATGGCGCGTCCATTGATTGCTAAAGCACTGGTTGATGTAGCGAATAAAGTCGGCGCAGATGCCCTGTGCCACGGCGCGACTGGTAAAGGTAACGACCAGGTACGTTTTGAATCCACGTGGGCGGCTCTGGCGCCACATCTGAAAGTGGTTGCGCCATGGCGTGAGTGGGACCTGCGTTCCCGTGAAGCTCTGCTGGATTACCTGAAAGAGCGTGATATCCCGACTACAGCTTCACTAGAGAAAATCTACAGCCGTGACGAAAACGCATGGCACATCTCGACCGAAGGCGGTGTGCTGGAAAGCCCGTGGAATGCACCGAACAAAGATTGCTGGGTCTGGACGGTTGATCCTAAAGAAGCACCAGATCAAGCAGAGCAAGTCACTGTAACTGTTAAGCAGGGCAAAGTTGTTGCGGTTAATGGCGAAACCATGAGCCCATTCCAGTGCCTGGAAACGCTGAACAAGATCGGTTCTAAACACGGTATTGGCCGTATTGATATCGTAGAAAACCGTCTGGTAGGGATTAAATCCCGCGGCTGCTACGAAACCCCAGGAGGCACCATCATGATGGCTGCACTGCGTGGCGTTGAGCAGTTGGTTCTGGATCGTGATAGCTTCAAATGGCGTGAGCAATTGGGCCTGGAAATGTCCTACGTGGTTTACGATGGCCGTTGGTTTGCACCGCTGCGTAAATCTTTGCAGGCATCCGCTGAGTCATTGGCAGAAGAAGTGAACGGTGAAGTTGTACTGGAGCTTTATAAAGGTCAGGTAACGGCGTTGCAGAAAAAATCTCCGAACAGCCTGTACAGCGAAGAGTTCGCAACCTTCGGTGAAGATGAAGTGTATGACCACAGCCACGCGGGCGGCTTCATCCGTCTGTTCTCGCTGTCATCACGTATTCGTGCATTGAACGAATTGAAGAAGTAACAGTTTAAATATTTGCCCTCACCCTAACCCTCTCCCTGAGGGAGAGGGGATTGACCGGTTTTCTCCCTCAGGGAGAGGGTCGGGGTGAGGGGGACAAGATGATAATTTTATGGAGCATCAATATGGCACTTTGGGGTGGACGTTTTACTCAGGCAGCAGATCAGCGGTTCAAATCGTTCAATGATTCATTGCGCTTTGACTATCGACTGGCTGAGCAAGATATTGTGGGTTCTGTCGCCTGGTCCAAAGCGCTGGTCACGGTTGGTGTTCTGACGGTTGCTGAACAACAGGAACTTGAGCAATCGCTGAGTTTCCTGCTTGAAGAAGTACGGGCTAACCCGCAGGCGATTCTTGAGAGCGATGCGGAAGATATTCACAGTTGGGTGGAAGGAAAACTCATCGATAAAGTCGGTGCGTTGGGTAAAAAACTTCACACCGGCCGTAGCCGTAATGACCAGGTCGCCACTGACCTTAAACTGTGGTGCAAAATGCAAATCAGTGAGCTGCTGGGGGCGACTCGCCAACTGCAACAGGCGCTGATTGAGACAGCAGAAAACAATCAGGATGCGGTGATGCCGGGCTATACGCACTTGCAACGTGCTCAGCCGGTGACTTTTGCACACTGGTGTCTGGCGTATGTGGAAATGCTGGCGCGTGACGAAAGCCGTTTGCAGAGCACGCTCGAGCGTCTGGATGTTAGTCCTCTGGGTAGCGGCGCATTAGCAGGCACAGCCTATGAAATCGACCGTGAACAACTGGCGGGTTGGTTAGGTTTCGCCTCGGCAACCCGTAACAGTCTGGACAGTGTTTCTGACCGCGATCACGTGCTGGAGCTGCTTTCTGATGCGTCCATCGGTATGGTGCACTTGTCGCGTTTTGCTGAAGATCTGATTTTCTTTAACACCGGCGAAGCAGGGTTTGTGGAGCTGTCTGACCGTGTGACATCGGGCTCTTCCCTGATGCCACAAAAGAAAAACCCGGATGCACTGGAGCTTATCCGTGGCAAATGTGGTCGTGTGCAGGGTGCGCTGACAGGCATGATGATGACCCTGAAAGGGCTGCCGCTGGCGTATAACAAAGACATGCAGGAAGACAAAGAGGGCTTGTTCGACGCACTCGATACCTGGATGGATTGCCTGCATATGTCCGTGCTGGTGCTGGATGGTATTCAGGTGAAACGCCCGCGTTGTAAAGAAGCTGCCGAACAGGGTTATGCCAATGCAACCGAGTTGGCCGATTATCTGGTCGCGAAAGGCGTACCATTCCGCGAAGCGCACCATATTGTGGGTGAAGCAGTGGTGGAAGCGATTCGCCAGGGCAAAGCGCTGGAAGCATTGTCACTCGCTGATTTGCAGAAATTTAGCGCGACGATTGGTGATGATGTTTATCCCATTTTGTCATTGCAATCTTGCCTGGATAAGCGCGCAGCAAAAGGCGGCGTCTCTCCACAGCAGGTAGCACAGGCGATTGCCGACGCAAAACAACGTCTGAGTTAACATCGTTTTCAGTAGGAAGAACCTGGCCTGGTGCCAGGTTTTTTTGTTTATAACGGATAAAAAAAAGCGGACATGATGTCCGCTAAATAACTCACGTTGGCTTCATTACTTTTTTAGGCTTTCAGGGTGTCTCTGCAACAAAACCACGGTCATGGATGGTTTGTGCTGTTGCTGGCTATTATTTACCATCAATGGTTGATAGGGATAATCGTTCGTTGCTATGATTTCTATCGCCATGGGCTATCATGGCGACGGAGGATAGAGAATGAATATTCGTGATCTTGAATATCTGGTGGCGTTGTCTGAACATCGCCACTTTCGTCGGGCAGCGGATGCCTGCCATGTCAGTCAGCCAACGCTGAGCGGCCAGATTCGTAAGCTTGAAGATGAACTCGGTGTCATGCTGCTTGAGCGCACCAGCCGAAAAGTCTTGTTCACGCAAGCGGGTTTACTGTTAGTGGATCAGGCCCGTACAGTGCTGCGCGAAGTGAAAGTCCTGAAAGAGATGGCGAGCCAACAAGGCGAAGCGATGTCGGGGCCGTTGCACATTGGGTTGATCCCAACCGTTGGGCCTTATCTGTTACCGCAGATTATCCCGATGCTGCATAAAACCTTCCCCAAACTAGAAATGTACCTTCACGAAGCGCAAACCCATCAACTGCTCGCGCAACTTGATAGCGGCAAGCTTGATTGTGCGATTCTGGCTCTGGTGAAAGAGAGTGAAGCGTTTATCGAAGTACCGTTATTCGACGAGCCGATGAAGTTGGCGATTTACCAGGATCATCCATGGGCAGAGCGCGATCGTGTGCCGTTGTCGGATCTTGCGGGTGAAAAGCTTTTAATGCTGGAAGATGGGCATTGCCTGCGCGATCAGGCTCTGGGTTTCTGCTTTGAAGCGGGCGCCGATGAAGATACGCATTTCCGTGCAACCAGCCTTGAAACGCTGCGTAACATGGTTGCGGCAGGGAGCGGAATTACCTTGTTACCCGCACTGGCTGTGCCGAATGAGCGCGAGCGCGATGGTGTCGTCTATCTGCCGTGTTATAAACCAGAACCGCGCCGTACTATCGGCCTGGTTTATCGTCCGGGTTCTCCGCTGCGTGGTCGCTATGAGCAGCTCGCAGAGGCCATCCGTACACATATGGATGGCCATTTTGAGCCAGCGTTAAAACAAGCGGTTCAGACCGTTTAGTGCCGCAACCCGATAGGCTTCCGCCATAGTCGGGTAGTTGAAGGTGGTGTTAACAAAGTATTCGATCGTGTTACCGCCACCTTTCTGCTCCATAATCGCCTGGCCGATGTGAATAATTTCAGCCGCACGCTCACCGAAGCAGTGAATACCTAAAATCTCTTTCGTCTCGCGATGGAAGAGAATTTTTAGCGTACCCACGTTCATTCCAACAATTTGCGCACGAGCCAGGTGCTTAAACTGCGCACGGCCCACTTCGTATGGCACTTTCATCGAGGTCAGCTGTTGCTCAGTTTTCCCGACGGAACTGATTTCTGGAATGGTGTAAATACCAGTTGGAATATCTTCAATCAGATGCGCGGTAGCTTCACCTTTGACCATCGCTTGCGCAGCTATTCGACCTTGATCGTATGCGGCTGAAGCCAGGCTTGGGTAGCCAATCACATCGCCCACGGCATAAATATGCGGCTGGGCTGTCTGGTACATGCTGTTGACCTTCAACAGACCACGACCATCCGCTTCCAGACCGACATTTTCCAGCGACAATGAATCGGTATTACCGGTACGTCCGTTGGCATATAGCAGGCAATCAGCTTTCACTTTTTTGCCTGATTTCAGCGAGACAATGACGCCATCTTCCACGCCTTCAATCTTCTCGAACTCTTCGTTGTGGCGAATGACGACGCCGCTATTCCAGAAGTGGTAAGAGAGCGAATCGGACATCTCTTGATCGAGGAATGCCAGCAGGCGATCGCGGGTGTTAATCAAATCCACTTTGACATTCATGCCTCGGAAAATTGACGCATATTCGCAACCAATCACCCCAGCACCATAAATAATGACGTGGCGCGGTTCATGGTGCAGATTGAGAATGGAGTCGCTGTCGTACACGCGGGGATGGCTGAAATCAACTTCTGATGGACGATAAGGCCGTGAGCCGCAAGCTATCAAGAATTTCTCAGCGGTGATCAATTCCACTGAACCGTCGTGGCATTCCAGTGAAATGGTGTGCTCATCGACAAAACGTGCATCGCCCTGCAACATCTCACAGTGGTTGCGCTCATAGAAGCTCTGACGCATGCGTGTTTGTTGGTTAATAACGCTGTCGGCGTGATTAAGAATATCGGCGAAAGAAGAACGGAGAAGATGAGTGTGGTCGCTGTATAACGGGTTTTGATTAAATTCGATAATGCGGCTGACTGCGTGGCGGAGGGCTTTCGAGGGGATGGTTCCCCAGTGGGTACAACCGCCGCCCACATTATGGTAGCGCTCGACGACGGCTACCCTTGCTCCAAGTTTCACCAGCCCCATTGCAGCGCCTTCGCCGCCAGGACCGGAACCAATTACTATTGCGTCATAATCGTAGGTGTGTGACATGGTAAGGCTTACCTGTTCTTATACATAAAAGCAACACGATGGTAACATCAACGCCGAGATAACCCAATTGTCGTTGTGCTTTTTGCTACGTAACGCGAGGAAGCTCGCGTAAACAATCATTCACGATCCCGTATAAAACCAGTTAAGTTAATCTCTGGTATAGTGCGGTTTCGATTTAAGAGATTCAGGCAATATGATGGGTGTAAGAGCGCAACAAAAAGAAAGAACCAGGCGTTCTCTGGTAGAAGCCGCGTTTAGCCAGTTAAGTGCTGAACGGAGTTTTGCCAGCCTGAGTTTGCGCGAGGTCGCTCGTGAGGCTGGTATTGCGCCAACATCGTTTTATCGCCATTTCCGTGACGTTGATGAACTTGGGCTGACGATGGTCGACGAGAGCGGCCTGATGCTGCGCCAGTTAATGCGCCAGGCTCGCCAACGAATTGCTAAAGGCGGAAGCGTAATTCGTACTTCCGTCTCAACATTTATGGAATTTATCGGTAATAATCCCAACGCGTTCCGTTTACTGTTGCGTGAGCGTTCTGGAACGTCAGCTGCTTTCCGTGCTGCCGTCGCACGTGAAATTCAGCACTTTATTGCGGAACTTGCTGACTATCTGGAACTCGAAAACCGCATGCCGCGCAGCTTTACCGAGGCGCAGGCGGAAGCGATGGTAACAATTGTATTTAGTGCTGGTGCCGAAGCGTTGGACGTTGATGCCGATCAGCGTCGTCAGCTTGAAGAGCGACTGGTGCTTCAGCTGCGCATGATTTCTAAAGGTGCGTATTACTGGTATCGCCGGGAGCAAGAAAAAGTGGCATTGGCTCATTTATCCGAAGAGTGAGTGAAGGAAGAGCTATGAAACAGTTACAAGAGAGAGGTACGCTCGGGTTAGCGTTTATCGCTGGCTTGTCGATAAACGGTACGTTTGCCGCGGTGTTTAGCTCGGTCGTGCCATTTTCCATTTTCCCTATTATTGCGCTGGTGCTGACCGTGTATTGTTTGCATCAACGCTACCAAAACCGCACGATGCCGGTTGGTTTGCCAACTATTGCCGCCGCGTGTTTCGTGTTGGGTGTGTTGCTGTATAGCGCTGTTGTGCGCGCTGAATATCCGGCGATCGGCTCTAACTTCTTGCCAGCTGTGCTTTCAGTTGCTCTGTTGTTCTGGATTGGTTTTAAAGTCCGCGCTCGTAAAACGCAGGTGACTGAATAATCACGCTGGAAGAAACAAAAACGGACGCCGAGGCGTCCGTTTTGCTATTTGCGCGTTAACCACACGCCGCATTCCATATGGTGCGTATACGGGAATTGGTCGAATAGCGCCAGGCGTGACACGTTATGGGTTTCGCTCAATGTTTCCAGGTTCTCGCAAAGGGTTTGCGGGTTGCAGGATATATAGAGGATGCGCGGATACGCCTGAACCATTTTCACTGTGTCGGCATCCAGGCCACTGCGAGGTGGGTCGACAAAAATGGTTTCGCACTGATAGCTTTTCAGATCGATGCCTTTCAGGCGGTTAAACTCGCGTACGCCATTCATCGCTTGAGTAAACTCTTCTGCGGCCATGCGGATAATTTGCACGTTATCGATTTGGTTAGCGGCAATGTTGTATTGCGCCGCAGCAACAGAAGGCTTGGCAATTTCCGTCGCTAACACTTGACTGAAATTACGTGCCAGGGCCAGCGAGAAGTTGCCGTTACCGCAGTACAATTCCAACAGATCGCCTTTTGAACCTTGAGTCGCATCCAGCGCCCATTCCAGCATATGAACATTCATCGCCGCGTTAGGCTGAGTAAAGCTGTTCTCAACCTGGCGATAAATCATCTCTTTACCGGCAACGGTTAAGCGTTCATCAATGAAGTCCTGATCCAGTTCAATCTTGGTTTTGGTGGCGCGGCCAATCAAATGAACGTTGAAACCCTGCGCGCGTAGATTATCGCGCAGCGCCTGGGCATGCTGCTGCCACTCTTCACCAAGCTTGCGATGGTAAAGCAGCGAAACAACCGCCTGGTTGCTCATTGTGGTCAGATAATCGATCTGGAAAAGTTTGTGGCGCAGGGCTGGGATGTCACGAACTCCGTCGAGCATCGCAGGCATCAGCGCATTGATAAGCGTACTGGCAGCAGGGAAGCTATTGACCCGAATACGCTGTTTGGTTTGCTGGTCAAACATGATGTGATACAGGTCGTCTTCATCGTGCCAGATACGGAATTCGGCACGCATCCGGTAATGGCTGACCGGCGAGCGAAACACCTCCGGCGCGGGTGCCGTAAAAGGGGCCATCATGCTTTGCAAGCGGGCGACTTTTTCGGCCAGTTGCGCGTCGTACTGTTCAATTGGGAGATGTTCGGGGGTCATGAGCTCATACCTGTTAATGAAGTCAAACTACGCGGCGATTGTAGGGAATAGGTACGTGATGTCCAGTGCTGTTGCATTTTGATGTTTCTAGACAAACTTGTTAACAAAATCGTAGCATAGAGATTCCGGCCTCTTTTTTATGAGTTAAAAGGGAACCCAGTGTAATTCTGGGGCTGACGCGCAGCGGTAAGGAAGAGTGGGATGAGCGCAATATGCAGACACTGCTTAACTAAGTGGGAAGTCATCATCCGGAAGTAATACGCCTCCAAGCCCGAAGACCTGCCGGTATACGTCGCAATCTGCATAACTATCGCGTGCTATCGGTTATGTCTGCGGCATCCTTATTGGAAAGCGGATGCTTATTAAAAATGATGGTAAAAAACCTTTCGCTGCTTACGGCTCTGTCCGTAACGGCTTTTTCAGGCTGGGCGCAAGACAGCAATTCTGACGAAACCCTGGTGGTAACGGCTAACCGTTTTCAGCAACCGGTGAATACTGTTCTGGCTCCAACTGATATTGTCACCCGGGAAGAGATCGACCAATGGCAGGCAAAATCACTTAATGATGTGATGCGCCGTTTACCGGGTGTCGATATTGTGCAGTACGGTGGTCTGGGGCAGAGCTCCTCCATGTTTGTTCGCGGGACGAGCGCCAGCCATGTATTAGTGCTGGTGGATGGCGTTCCGCTTGCGCGCCCTGGCATTTCTAATTCTTCAGATATCAGCCAAATCCCTATCTCTTTAGTGCAGCGAGTGGAATACATTCGTGGCCCGCGTTCCGCCGTTTATGGTTCCGGTGCGATTGGCGGTGTGGTGAACATCATTACCCAGAGCGATGAAGAGAAATCGCAGATCAATGCAGGTGTCGGTTCGAATAGCTATCAACAATATGATGGAACGTTGCGTAAACGTTTTGGCGATACAGTAGCGACAATCTCTGGTGCGTATGAATCCACCAACGGTTTCAACGTTCAGCCACACTCGACTTATAGCGGTGATAACGACAGCGATGGCTACCGTAGCAAAAGCTATTGGGCGGGCCTTGAGCACAAATTTAGCGAAGAGTTTGATGGTTTCTTCCGTACCTACGGTTACACCAACAACAGCGATTATGATTTAGGTGCTCCTCCTTATTCACCAGCGTATAGCGCCGATGAGCATCAACTCTATAACCAGAATTATGATGCTGGCCTGCGTTTCCATTCTGGAATCTATTCCACGCAGTTGTTGGCGAGCTATCAAAAAGTGAAGGACTACAACTATAGCAGTGAGTTTGGCCGCTATAACGATGGTACGACACTTGACCGCATGACCCAGAGCAACATCCAATGGGGTAACAACTTCCTTGTTGGGAATGGCTCAATCAGTGCTGGGGTGGACTGGCAGCAACAGCGTCTGACATCCTCTGATACTGTGATGTCTGATAGCTATAAACGCGATAACACGGGCGTGTACCTTAGTGGGCAGCAGCAGTTTGGTGACGTAACCTTAGAAGCCTCTGGTCGTGAAGATAATGACGAACAATTCGGCTGGCACGGCACATGGCAGACTGCCGCGGGTTGGCAGTTCGTTGAAGGATATCGCGCAACGATCTCTTACGGTACAGGGTTCCTTGCGCCATCACTCGGACAACAGTATGGCTCGACACGCTTTGGTATCGACTCAAACCCGAATCTGAAACCAGAAGAATCTAAACAATGGGAAGCAGGGCTTGAAGGTTTGACCGGACCGGTGGACTGGCGTCTGTCGGCTTATCACTACACGATTGAAAACCTGATTACCTACTATTCCGATCCGGTTACTTATGATGGGTCTTATGACAACATCAAGTCTGCAACCATCAAAGGGATTGAATGGACCGGGAGCGTTGATACTGGCATCTTTACCCACAAGCTAACGCTGCAGTATATGGATCCGCGTGATGACCAGAATGATGAAGTGCTGGCTCGTCGCGCCAAGCGCCAGGCAAAGTACCAGCTCGACTGGACGATGTTTAACGTAGATATGGATGTGGCATGGCAGTATTACGGAAAACGCTATGACAACAACACCTCTGCTTATAACCCTACTCAGCAAATTTTGCCGAGTTACAGCACAGTTGATGTAGCGGCTTCATATCCAGTCACCTCTCAGTTAACCGTTCGTGGTAGAATCGCCAACCTGTTCGATAAAGATTACGAGACGGTTTATGGCTATCAAACCCCAGGACGGGAATACTACCTCTCTGGCAGCTATACCTTCTAATACACGTCCCACCGTACTGGTTTTTGACTCCGGTGTCGGTGGGCTCTCTGTGTATGATGAAGTCCGGCAACTTCTGCCTGACCTGCACTATATCTATGCTTTCGATAACGTAGCATTTCCCTACGGTGAGAAAAGCGAAGAGTTCATTGTTGAACGCGTATTGGAAATTGTTACCGCTGTTCAGGAACGTTATCCACTCGCGCTCGCCATCATCGCCTGTAATACGGCGAGTACCGTTTCGCTTCCCGCTCTTCGTGAAAAGTTCGCTTTCCCGGTTGTTGGTGTCGTTCCTGCGATTAAACCTGCTGCCCGTCTGACGACCAATGGTGTTGTGGGCTTACTGGCGACTCGCGGTACGGTTCGCCGCCCTTATACTCATGAGCTGGTCGCGCGTTTTGCTTCGGAATGCAGAATCGAAATGCTCGGCTCGGCAGAGCTGGTGGAATTAGCAGAGGCCAAGTTACACGGTCAGCCTGTGGACCTTGAAGAACTGCGCAAGATTCTTCGCCCATGGCTACGAATGAAGGAGCCGCCAGATACTGTCGTATTAGGTTGCACCCATTTCCCTCTATTAGAAGAAGAGTTGCTACAAGTTCTTCCTGAAGGCACCAGGTTGATAGATTCAGGTGCTGCGATTGCTCGCCGTACGGTATGGCTGCTGGAGCATGAATCTCCGAATGCAACATCTGCGGATGAGAATATTGCATTCTGCATGGGGCTAACTCCTGAGATTGCACAATTAGCACCCGTTTTGCAGCGTTATGGCTTCCCAAGGCTAGAAAAACTGGCTGTTTGCGACGATTTTGAATAAAAAATCGACGGTTGAAATAAAAATTGAAAATAGGGGTTGTCAGCTTCCAGAAAATCCCTATACTGCGCCTCCACTGACACGGCACAACGGCTTACAAACCGGCCCGTCAGTCAGACGAAAAGCGAAAATAAACGCTTGACTCTGAAAGAGGAAAGCGTAATATACGCCACCTCGAGTTAGCAAGCGAAAGCGCGTAACTCACTGCTCTTTAACAATTTATCAGACAATCTGTGTGGGCACTCGCAGGATTGATATCTCAGATACCTTCGGGTATCAAAAAAATATCAAGTCTTGAAGAGTGACCAAGCAGTAATTCATTTAGTTGAATTATTACGAAAGTTAATTTTTGAGCACCGCTTCACGAGTTGAAGCAAATCAAGCTTTTAATTGAAGAGTTTGATCATGGCTCAGATTGAACGCTGGCGGCAGGCCTAACACATGCAAGTCGAGCGGTAGCACAGGGAGCTTGCTCCTGGGTGACGAGCGGCGGACGGGTGAGTAATGTCTGGGAAACTGCCTGATGGAGGGGGATAACTACTGGAAACGGTAGCTAATACCGCATAACGTCTTCGGACCAAAGTGGGGGACCTTCGGGCCTCATGCCATCAGATGTGCCCAGATGGGATTAGCTAGTAGGTGAGGTAATGGCTCACCTAGGCGACGATCCCTAGCTGGTCTGAGAGGATGACCAGCCACACTGGAACTGAGACACGGTCCAGACTCCTACGGGAGGCAGCAGTGGGGAATATTGCACAATGGGCGCAAGCCTGATGCAGCCATGCCGCGTGTATGAAGAAGGCCTTCGGGTTGTAAAGTACTTTCAGCGAGGAGGAAGGCATTGTGGTTAATAACCACAGTGATTGACGTTACTCGCAGAAGAAGCACCGGCTAACTCCGTGCCAGCAGCCGCGGTAATACGGAGGGTGCAAGCGTTAATCGGAATTACTGGGCGTAAAGCGCACGCAGGCGGTTTGTCAAGTCGGATGTGAAATCCCCGGGCTCAACCTGGGAACTGCATTCGAAACTGGCAAGCTAGAGTCTTGTAGAGGGGGGTAGAATTCCAGGTGTAGCGGTGAAATGCGTAGAGATCTGGAGGAATACCGGTGGCGAAGGCGGCCCCCTGGACAAAGACTGACGCTCAGGTGCGAAAGCGTGGGGAGCAAACAGGATTAGATACCCTGGTAGTCCACGCCGTAAACGATGTCGACTTGGAGGTTGTTCCCTTGAGGAGTGGCTTCCGGAGCTAACGCGTTAAGTCGACCGCCTGGGGAGTACGGCCGCAAGGTTAAAACTCAAATGAATTGACGGGGGCCCGCACAAGCGGTGGAGCATGTGGTTTAATTCGATGCAACGCGAAGAACCTTACCTACTCTTGACATCAAGAGAAACTCGCCAGAGATGGCTTGGTGCCTTCGGGAACTCTGAGACAGGTGCTGCATGGCTGTCGTCAGCTCGTGTTGTGAAATGTTGGGTTAAGTCCCGCAACGAGCGCAACCCTTATCCTTTGTTGCCAGCGGTTCGGCCGGGAACTCAAAGGAGACTGCCAGTGATAAACTGGAGGAAGGTGGGGATGACGTCAAGTCATCATGGCCCTTACGAGTAGGGCTACACACGTGCTACAATGGCGCATACAAAGAGAAGCGACCTCGCGAGAGCAAGCGGACCTCATAAAGTGCGTCGTAGTCCGGATCGGAGTCTGCAACTCGACTCCGTGAAGTCGGAATCGCTAGTAATCGTAGATCAGAATGCTACGGTGAATACGTTCCCGGGCCTTGTACACACCGCCCGTCACACCATGGGAGTGGGTTGCAAAAGAAGTAGGTAGCTTAACCTTCGGGAGGGCGCTTACCACTTTGTGATTCATGACTGGGGTGAAGTCGTAACAAGGTAACCGTAGGGGAACCTGCGGTTGGATCACCTCCTTACCTAATAGATACGAACTTGCGTAGTGCTCACACAGATTGTCTGATAGAAAACGAGCAGTAAAACCTTATAGGCTTGTAGCTCAGGTGGTTAGAGCGCACCCCTGATAAGGGTGAGGTCGGTGGTTCAAGTCCACTCAGGCCTACCAAATCCTCCCCTGTTCTGCGTTGCACCTCCGGCTCGCATAATTCATTATGCGTCGCGAAGTTGCGCCTTGAACAGTGAAGTATTCACGGTAAATCAAAAGGTTTTACGAAATCGATGGGGCTATAGCTCAGCTGGGAGAGCGCCTGCCTTGCACGCAGGAGGTCAGCGGTTCGATCCCGCTTAGCTCCACCATTATTTCATGCTCGCTCAATACTTCTAAGTGTACTGTTTAACAGTGTGCTGAGAAGTATTTGCTCTTTAAAAATCTGGAACAAGCTGAAAATTGAAACGACACACTGTTTCCTTTCTCCGTAATAAGAAAGGATGTATCGGTGTGTTCGAGTCTCTCAAATTTTCGCAACCTCGATTGTGTCTCACGAGACATCTTCGGGTTGTGAGGTTAAGCGACTAAGCGTACACGGTGGATGCCCTGGCAGTCAGAGGCGATGAAGGACGTGCTAATCTGCGATAAGCGTCGGTAAGGTGATATGAACCGTTATAACCGACGATTTCCGAATGGGGAAACCCAGTGCAATTCGTTGCACTATCGTTAAGTGAATACATAGCTTAACGAAGCGAACCGGGGGAACTGAAACATCTAAGTACCCCGAGGAAAAGAAATCAACCGAGATTCCCCCAGTAGCGGCGAGCGAACGGGGAGCAGCCCAGAGTCTGAATCAGTTTGTGCATTAGTGGAAGCGTCTGGAAAGTCGCAGGGTACAGGGTGATACTCCCGTACACAAAAATGCACTTGCTGTGAACTCGAAGAGTAGGGCGGGACACGTGGTATCCTGTCTGAATATGGGGGGACCATCCTCCAAGGCTAAATACTCCTGACTGACCGATAGTGAACCAGTACCGTGAGGGAAAGGCGAAAAGAACCCCGGCGAGGGGAGTGAAACAGAACCTGAAACCGTGTACGTACAAGCAGTGGGAGCCTCTTTTATGGGGTGACTGCGTACCTTTTGTATAATGGGTCAGCGACTTATATTCTGTAGCAAGGTTAACCGTATAGGGGAGCCGCAGGGAAACCGAGTCTTAACTGGGCGTTAAGTTGCAGGGTATAGACCCGAAACCCGGTGATCTAGCCATGGGCAGGTTGAAGGTTGGGTAACACTAACTGGAGGACCGAACCGACTAATGTTGAAAAATTAGCGGATGACTTGTGGCTGGGGGTGAAAGGCCAATCAAACCGGGAGATAGCTGGTTCTCCCCGAAAGCTATTTAGGTAGCGCCTCGTGAACTCATCTTCGGGGGTAGAGCACTGTTTCGGCTAGGGGGCCATCCCGGCTTACCAACCCGATGCAAACTACGAATACCGAAGAATGTTATCACGGGAGACACACGGCGGGTGCTAACGTCCGTCGTGAAGAGGGAAACAACCCAGACCGCCAGCTAAGGTCCCAAAGTCATGGTTAAGTGGGAAACGATGTGGGAAGGCACAGACAGCCAGGATGTTGGCTTAGAAGCAGCCATCATTTAAAGAAAGCGTAATAGCTCACTGGTCGAGTCGGCCTGCGCGGAAGATGTAACGGGGCTAAACCATGCACCGAAGCTGCGGCAGCGACGCTTATGCGTTGTTGGGTAGGGGAGCGTTTCTGTAAGCCGTTGAAGCTGGACTGTGAGGTCTGGTGGAGGTATCAGAAGTGCGAATGCTGACATAAGTAACGATAAAGCGGGTGAAAAGCCCGCTCGCCGGAAGACCAAGGGTTCCTGTCCAACGTTAATCGGGGCAGGGTGAGTCGACCCCTAAGGCGAGGCCGAAAGGCGTAGTCGATGGGAAACAGGTTAATATTCCTGTACTCGGTGTTACTGCGAAGGGGGGACGGAGAAGGCTATGTTAGCCGGGCGACGGTTGTCCCGGTTTAAGCATGTAGGCGGGAAGTTTAGGTAAATCCGGACTTCTGTTAACGCTGAGGTGTGATGACGAGGCACTACGGTGCTGAAGTAACAAATGCCCTGCTTCCAGGAAAAGCCTCTAAGCATCAGGTAACATCAAATCGTACCCCAAACCGACACAGGTGGTCAGGTAGAGAATACCAAGGCGCTTGAGAGAACTCGGGTGAAGGAAACTAGGCAAAATGGTGCCGTAACTTCGGGAGAAGGCACGCTGTCGGTAGGTGAAGTCCCTTGCGGATGGAGCTGAAGGCAGTCGAAGATACCAGCTGGCTGCAACTGTTTATTAAAAACACAGCACTGTGCAAACACGAAAGTGGACGTATACGGTGTGACGCCTGCCCGGTGCCGGAAGGTTAATTGATGGGGTTATCCGTAAGGAGAAGCTCTTGATCGAAGCCCCGGTAAACGGCGGCCGTAACTATAACGGTCCTAAGGTAGCGAAATTCCTTGTCGGGTAAGTTCCGACCTGCACGAATGGCGTAATGATGGCCAGGCTGTCTCCACCCGAGACTCAGTGAAATTGAAATCGCTGTGAAGATGCAGTGTACCCGCGGCAAGACGGAAAGACCCCGTGAACCTTTACTATAGCTTGACACTGAACATTGAGCCTTGATGTGTAGGATAGGTGGGAGGCTTTGAAGCGTGGACGCCAGTCTGCGTGGAGCCAACCTTGAAATACCACCCTTTAATGTTTGATGTTCTAACGTAGACCCGTGATCCGGGTTGCGGACAGTGTCTGGTGGGTAGTTTGACTGGGGCGGTCTCCTCCTAAAGCGTAACGGAGGAGCACGAAGGTTAGCTAATCACGGTCGGACATCGTGAGGTTAGTGCAAAGGCATAAGCTAGCTTGACTGCGAGAGTGACGGCTCGAGCAGGTGCGAAAGCAGGTCTTAGTGATCCGGTGGTTCTGAATGGAAGGGCCATCGCTCAACGGATAAAAGGTACTCCGGGGATAACAGGCTGATACCGCCCAAGAGTTCATATCGACGGCGGTGTTTGGCACCTCGATGTCGGCTCATCACATCCTGGGGCTGAAGTAGGTCCCAAGGGTATGGCTGTTCGCCATTTAAAGTGGTACGCGAGCTGGGTTTAGAACGTCGTGAGACAGTTCGGTCCCTATCTGCCGTGGGCGCTGGAGAATTGAGGGGGGCTGCTCCTAGTACGAGAGGACCGGAGTGGACGCATCACTGGTGTTCGGGTTGTCATGCCAATGGCATTGCCCGGTAGCTAAATGCGGAAAAGATAAGCGCTGAAAGCATCTAAGCGCGAAACTTGCCCCGAGATGAATTCTCCCTGAGACCCTGAGTCTCCTGAAGGAACGTTGAAGACTACGACGTTGATAGGCTGGGTGTGTAAGCGTAGCGATACGTTGAGCTAACCAGTACTAATGATCCGTGAGGCTTAACCTTACAACACCGAAGGTGTTTTGGTGAAGAGACAGACAATTTTCAGCTTAATTCCAAGATTTTAAGTCGATGGTTACAGGTAACACTGTGACGGTTGATGAAAACAGAATATGCCTGGCGGCAGTAGCGCGGTGGTCCCACCTGACCCCATGCCGAACTCAGAAGTGAAACGCCGTAGCGCCGATGGTAGTGTGGGGTCTCCCCATGCGAGAGTAGGGAACTGCCAGGCTCCAAATTCAGGAAGTAAACCGAAGTAAAATTCGGTAGTGACAAGAAATTCGGTGGAGCGGTAGTTCAGTCGGTTAGAATACCTGCCTGTCACGCAGGGGGTCGCGGGTTCGAGTCCCGTCCGTTCCGCCACTTATTAAAAATATTATGCCTGCTAAATTAGCGGGCTTAATAATAAGCGTTATTTAGGGGCGTAGCTCAGTTGGTAGAGCACCGGTCTCCAAAACCGGGTGTCGCGAGTTCGAGTCTCTCCGCCCCTGCCATATAATGATCCTTTGCTTCGGCAAAGGATTTTTTTTTGTCCAAATTCCCCAACCTCCCTCCAAGAAACTACAAAAGCGCATTACTGCGCCATGAGTGGTGTCTTTAATAACTCTTTGATTATGTTTTGTTTATCGCTATTTTGTAACCAGATTGCATACAGTGGACGCGAAAGCGCAGTTGTATCCGGTACCTGATAAATTCCTTCGCGATTTTTAGCCCATTCCACAGGCAAAAATGAACATCCATTGAGCTGTGGTAATAACTTACAAGCAATTTGAGCTGAGCTGGTCGTCAAAACGGGAATATCATCATTGCTGATGAGCCCCGCTTCATGCTGCTGGAAATCAGGACCCCATTCCAGACGTAAATACGTCAATCCTTCCTTAGAGTTTTGCGCAGAGGCGGAAAATAGCGCCAGGTTGAAATGTCCCAATAACTGGCTCGAAAATTCGTCCATTTTAGGTGACTCAGTTGTGATCAGCAGATCAAGCTGCCGCTCATGTAGCTGCTTCACCAACGACTGTCGTTGGGAAATACGAGCTTCAAATTGCATGTCTTTATGCTGTTGATAGAGCGTCACTAGCCACTCTGAGAGCATGCATTCCCAAAGTGATGCACTGGCACCAATCGTGAGTTCATTGTGCTGA
Organism: Buttiauxella sp. WJP83; assembly: GCF_027594725.1. NCBI lineage: Bacteria > Pseudomonadati > Pseudomonadota > Gammaproteobacteria > Enterobacterales > Enterobacteriaceae > Buttiauxella > Buttiauxella sp. WJP83. Next base: position 4,512,650 of record NZ_CP110080.1, on the reverse strand, counting down.
GATGTGTGGGAAACCTCTTTCTTGGCAGCAAGCCAAATATTCATGAGATTTTCTGCATAAGGCAGTAAACGTTCACCAGCCGTAGTAAGACGAATATTATTACGATGGCGAGTAAAAAGATTTACACCGAGCTGATTCTCTAATTGCCGAATTCTGAAGCTAACGGCTGATTGTGTTAGATAAAGAGCCTCCGCAGCTCGCCCAAAATGACGAGTTCTGCTTACTTCGAGGAACGTTTTTAGTAATTCAGTATCCACGACTCACTCCCAAAAAAATTTTGTCGTTATGATTTAAATGTTTTGTTTGACGCTCTGTCAAGCGTAACTAATACTCCGCGCCATAAATAGCTCGACCAAGAGAATTAGGAGCGTGCAGGATGGCGGAAAGCTTTACGACGACTAATCGGTTTTTCGACAATAAACATTATCCGCGCGGGTTCGCTCGCCATGGTGATTTCACCATCAAAGAAGCCCAACTGTTAGAACGTCATGGTTATGCGTTCAATGAGTTGGATCTTGGCAAACGTGAACCTGGTACTGAAGAAGAAGTTCTGTTTGTTGCTGTGTGCCGTGGCGAACGTGAGCCAGTGACAGAAGCTGAGCGTGTGTGGAGCAAGTATATGACGCGAATCAAGCGTCCTAAGCGTTTCCATACTCTCTCCGGTGGAAAACCACAGGCGGACGCTGTTGAAGACTACACCGACAGTGATGATTAATTAAAAATGGGGCTAAGGCCCCATTTTTTATCCAATAAGCTGCTGTAAGTGAATCAGCAAGCGGTCGATTGCGCGATAGCTTAGCGCCTCCAAAAGATGTTCCCGCTTTATCTTCTCGCACTCCTGAATATCTGCGATCGTTCGCGCAACTTTTAATAATCGATGCCATGCGCGAACTGATAATCCCAGTTTTAACAGCGTTGCTTCCAACCAAATAGCATCACTGTGCTCAATGACACAATGTTTGCGAATCTCATGGTTATCCAGTCTAGCGTTTAGCTTTTGTTGGCGAATATATTGCCGCTGCTGTGTGGCGATTACCCGAGCTCTTACATCGCTGCTGCTTTCACTGCTCAGAACAGGATTGCTTAGCATGCCGGAAGGAGGAAGGGGGATCTCAACCGATAAATCAAAGCGGTCGAGAAAGGGGCCTGAAAGACGACTGAGGTAGCGTAATGTTTGCTCGGGAGTGCAGCGATTATGCTTTCCCTGATAATGTCCTGTCGGGCTGGGATTCATTGCTGCGAGTAATTGGAAATTTGCCGGATAACTGATTTTGGCCCGGGTACGAGAGATATGAATTTCCCCCGATTCTATAGGCTCACGTAATGCATCAAGCACACGACGTTCAAATTCCGGAAGTTCATCAAGAAACAGGACTCCGTTGTGTGCCAACGATATTTCACCGGGCAGGGGAATCGAACCTCCGCCAACCATGGCGGTCAGTGAAGCACTATGGTGAGGCGCTCTGAATGGCCGCAGACGCCACTGCTGCTGTAGCGTATGTGGATTGACCAGGCTGAGAATGGCCGCACTCTCCAATGCTTCGTTGTCGTTTAATGGAGGGAGCAGCGTTGTCAGACGGCTGACTAACATGGTTTTGCCCGTACCTGGTGGCCCAATGAGCAAGAGGTTGTGCCCACCCGCAGCTGTGATTTCCAGCGCTCGCTTCCCTTGGGACTGGCCAAAGATTTCATTGAGATCTTGTCGATGCTCAATCTGCTGATGCTGCAGTTTTTCTGGTGCAGGCAATTCACCTTTGCCTTCCAGAAATGCACATACCTCAGTGAGATGGCTCGCAGTAAGGCAACCTGCCTGCTCTATTAGGCCAAGTTCCGCAGCGTTTTCATCTGCAACAACAATCTTCTTCCCTGATTTTAAAGCCTCCATGGCAGACGAAATCGCGCCAGGGACGCCACGTAACGCACCGGTAAGCGCGAGTTCTCCAACGAACTCATATTGACTCAACTTATCGGTTGAGAGTTGCTCAGACGCTGCCAGCAGCGCTAGCGCGATGGGTAAGTCATACCTGCCACCATCTTTGGGAAGATCTGCTGGCGCGAGATTTATGGTTATTTTACGGGCTGGAAAAGTGTAACCACTATTTATGATGGCACTTCGTACCCTGTCCCGAGCTTCACGGACGGTTGTTTCCGGCAAACCAACCAGAGTTAAGCCTGGCAATCCCTGGCTGATATGAACTTCTACGGTGACCAGTGGTGCGGCGATGCCTAAAGCTGCCCTTGTATTAACAACTGCCAGTGACATAGTTGATTCCTCTGGGATGAATTTTCATCCTGGCAGTTAGCAGAGGCCGTCAAAAGAGGTGAATTGCTATTTCTCGAAAAGCCTTCCAGACTTTCGACCGAGACATCTTATTTTGAAAACTATTCTGCGATGTGTATCGCAAAAGATTTATTTATTGAGGGAGTTTTTGGAAAAGGAATAAGAGTTTGCTCTGCGTGAAATATTTTCACTATCGTGTTATCTGCTGAAAACAAATAGGTTTTCTGTCAGTTTATTTTTAAGGTCTTTCGCAAACCATAAAAAAATCTTGTGCATCTGGTTGAGCCTGTGATAACTCTGTAGGCATTACTTCGAACAAGTTGTCAGAACATACAAATATGAAAGCCCTTCTACAAGTGATTAGCCTAGTCGTGATTAGCGTGGTGGTGATTATTATCCCACCGTGCGGGGCTGCACTTGGAGAAAGAAAGGCTTAAAAATCAAGCCTGAATCGAAAAGAACCCCCGCACCGAAAGGTCCGGGGGTTTTTTGTTGGGCAAAGAAATTCGGAGAGGAACAGATGATGCGTTACAGAATAAAATTCTGTTTCTCCGATAATGAGACGGGGAACTAACTATGAATGGTGCACAGTGGGTGGTACATGCGTTGCGAGCGCAAGGGGTAGAGACTGTATTCGGCTATCCGGGCGGCGCAATCATGCCAGTCTACGATGCGTTGTATGACGGTGGCGTAGAACATTTGCTCTGCCGTCACGAACAGGGCGCTGCCATGGCAGCGATTGGTTATGCTCGTTCTACTGGAAAAACAGGTGTTTGCATCGCAACTTCCGGGCCAGGCGCTACCAATTTAATCACTGGTCTTGCTGATGCGTTATTAGACTCCGTTCCAGTCGTTGCCATCACCGGACAGGTTGCAGCCCCATTTATTGGTACTGACGCTTTTCAGGAAGTCGATGTTTTAGGATTATCACTCGCCTGCACCAAACACAGTTTCCTCGTTGAATCTTTTGATGATTTACCCCGCGTTCTCGCAGAAGCTTTTGAAATAGCTAACTCTGGCCGTCCTGGCCCCGTTTTGGTGGATATTCCAAAAGACATTCAGTTAGCGCAAGGCGACCTGGAGCCCTGGTTATCAACAGTTGCAGATGATGTTGAAATGCCACGCGCAGAACTGAACCAGGCCTTCGAAATGATTGCCAATGCTCGCAAACCGATGCTGTATGTTGGTGGTGGCGTTGGTATGGCTCAGGCGGTTCCGGCATTGCGTGAATTCATCGCGGTCACCAACATGCCTTCAACAGTCACACTGAAAGGTTTGGGGGCGGTTCCGGCAGACCATCCGTTTTATACCGGAATGTTAGGGATGCATGGTACCAAAGCGGCAAATCTTGCCGTACAAGAGTGTGACTTGCTGATTGCAGTTGGCGCACGTTTTGACGACCGCGTAACCGGGAAACTGAATACCTTTGCCCCACACGCTGAAGTGATTCATATGGATATCGATCCGGCAGAACTGAGTAAGTTGCGCCAGGCGCATGTCGGATTACAGGGTGATTTGACTCAGTTATTGCAGGCTCTGCAACAACCTCTGGATATCACTGAGTGGCAGCAGGAAGTCGCGAACTTACGTGCCGAAAACCCGTGGCGTTACGATCATCCAGGTGAAGCTATTTTTGCTCCGTTGCTGCTCAAGCAAATCTCCGACCGTAAACCACAAGACTGCGTGGTGACCACCGATGTGGGCCAGCACCAAATGTGGACGGCTCAACATATGTCCTTTACTCGACCGGAAAACTTCATCACGTCGAGTGGGTTAGGGACGATGGGCTTTGGGTTACCGGCGGCAGTAGGGGCGCAAGTAGCCCGGCCGAACGATACGGTAATCTGTATCTCCGGTGACGGCTCCTTCATGATGAATGTTCAGGAGTTGGGCACCGTAAAACGAAAACAGCTGCCGTTGAAAATCGTTTTACTGGATAACCAACGTTTAGGGATGGTTCGCCAGTGGCAGCAGATGTTTTTCTCCGAACGTTACAGCGAAACCAACCTCTCTGATAACCCCGATTTCCTCATGCTGGCCAGCGCCTTCGGTATCCCTGGCCTTCACATTACCCGTAAAGACCAGGTCGAAGCCGCCATCGACACCATGCTCAATTGCGATGGCCCGTACATGCTTCACGTCTCAATTGATGAGTACGAAAACGTCTGGCCGTTGGTACCACCCGGTGCCAGTAACTCACAAATGCTGGAGAAATTATCATGATGCAACATCAGCTCGCAGTAACGGCCCGTTTTCGCCCGGAAACTCTGGAGCGCGTGTTACGCGTCGTGCGTCACCGCGGTTTTCAGGTGTGTTCTATGAACATGGTCACGCAGGGGAATACCGACGATATTAATATTGAATTGACCGTTGCCAGCCTGCGTCCAGTCGAATTACTGTTTAGTCAATTAAGCAAACTGGTTGACGTGGGCCGCGTCGAAATCCAGCAACAAACAACACAACAAATCCGCGCCTGAGCGTAGAAGGAAGAGAATAATGACAACGAAGAAAGCTGATTACATCTGGTTCAATGGTGAGATGACGCCGTGGGGCGAGGCAAAGGTTCATGTAATGTCTCACGCACTGCATTACGGGACATCGGTATTTGAAGGCATCCGTTGCTACGAATCTCACATTGGTCCAGTGGTGTTCCGCCATCGCGAACACATGCAGCGTCTGCGTGATTCAGCAAAAATCTATCGTTTCCCTGTATCGCAAAGCGTTGATGAGCTGATGGAAGCTTGCCGCGCCGTTATTCGCAAAAACAATCTGACCAGCGCGTACATCCGCCCGTTAGTGTTTGTTGGTGATGTCGGTATGGGCGTGAACCCGCCAGACGGATACACCACTGATGTGATCATCGCCGCCTTCCCATGGGGCGCCTACCTGGGTGCCGAAGCACTGGATCAAGGGATCGACGCGATGGTCTCCTCCTGGAACCGTGTTGCGCCAAACACCATTCCTACCGCTGCGAAAGCAGGGGGTAACTATCTTTCTTCCTTGTTGGTTGGCAGCGAAGCGCGCCGCCATGGTTATCAGGAAGGGATTGCGCTCGACGTGAACGGTTACATCTCCGAAGGTGCGGGCGAAAACCTGTTTGAAGTGAAAGATGGCATTCTGTTTACCCCTCCGTTTACCTCTTCCGCGCTGCCGGGCATTACACGCGACGCCATCATTAAACTGGCGAAAGATATGGGTATCGAAGTGCGCGAACAAGTGCTGTCTCGCGAATCACTCTACCTGGCGGATGAAGTGTTTATGTCCGGTACAGCGGCAGAAATCACGCCAGTTCGTAGCGTTGATGGTATTCAGGTGGGCGAAGGTCGTTGCGGCCCGGTCACCAAACGCATTCAACAGGCATTCTTTGGCCTGTTTACGGGTGAGACTGAAGATAAATGGGGCTGGTTAGATCCAGTAAACCCGCAGTAAAAAATGATAATCAAGCGGATGGCGATAGACCGTCCGCTCTCAGACAGACGGGAGTAAATAAGCATGCCTAAGTACCGTTCAGCCACCACCACCCATGGCCGTAATATGGCGGGTGCCCGCGCTCTGTGGCGCGCAACTGGGATGACTGATGCCGATTTCGGCAAGCCAATTATTGCGGTAGTAAACTCCTTTACCCAATTCGTACCAGGCCACGTACACCTGCGCGATTTGGGAAAACTGGTTGCCGAACAAATCGAAGCCTCCGGTGGCGTGGCTAAAGAATTCAATACCATTGCCGTTGATGACGGTATCGCCATGGGACACGGCGGCATGCTTTATTCTCTGCCGTCACGCGAGCTGATTGCCGACTCTGTGGAATACATGGTGAACGCACACTGTGCCGATGCGATGGTGTGTATCTCCAACTGCGACAAAATCACCCCAGGGATGTTAATGGCCTCTTTGCGCCTGAACATTCCGGTTATTTTTGTTTCTGGCGGCCCGATGGAAGCCGGGAAAACCAAGCTGTCTGATCAAATCATCAAACTTGATTTGGTTGACGCGATGATTCAGGGCGCCGACCCGAAGGTCAGTGACGAGCAAAGCGAGCAGATTGAACGTTCCGCATGCCCAACTTGCGGCTCTTGTTCAGGTATGTTCACCGCCAACTCGATGAACTGTCTGACCGAGGCGCTGGGCTTATCTCAGCCAGGTAACGGGTCTCTGTTGGCAACCCACTCTGACCGTAAAGATCTGTTCCTCAATGCCGGTAAACGCATAGTTTCTCTGACCAAACGCTATTACGAGCAGGATGACGAGAGCGTGCTGCCGCGTAACATCGCCTGCAAAGAAGCCTTTGAGAACGCTATGGTGCTGGACATCGCGATGGGCGGCTCAACCAATACTGTTTTGCACCTGCTGGCTGCTGCTCAGGAAGCTGAAATCGACTTCACGATGACTGATATAGACCAGCTTTCCCGTAAAGTGCCTCAACTGTGCAAAGTCGCGCCGAGCACCCAGAAATACCATATGGAAGACGTGCACCGCGCGGGTGGTGTTATCGGTATCCTTGGTGAGCTTGATCGCGGTGGTTTACTGCATCGCAACGTGAAAAACGTGCTGGGCCTGACGTTGCCGCAAACGCTGGAACAGTACGACGTCATGCTGACCAAAGACGAAAACGTGAAAAGCATGTTCTCCGCGGGCCCGGCGGGTATTCGTACTACTAAGGCGTTCTCACAATCTTGCCGTTGGGATTCTCTGGACGTAGATCGTAAAGAAGGTTGTATCCGCTCCAAAGAGCATGCGTACAGCCAGGAAGGTGGTTTGGCCGTGTTATACGGCAACTTTGCGGAAAACGGCTGTATCGTGAAAACCGCAGGCGTGGACGATGAAAGCCTGGTGTTCCGTGGCCCTGCAAAAGTCTACGAGAGCCAGGATGATGCGGTTGAAGCCATCCTGGGTGGAAAAGTTGTGGCAGGCGACGTCGTCGTCATTCGCTACGAAGGGCCAAAAGGCGGGCCGGGTATGCAAGAGATGCTCTACCCAACGACTTTCCTGAAATCTATGGGCCTCGGAAAATCTTGTGCTCTGATCACTGATGGCCGTTTCTCTGGTGGTACGTCTGGTTTGTCTATTGGCCACGTTTCTCCAGAAGCGGCAAGCGGCGGCAATATCGCACTGATTAAAGATGGCGACATGATTGCGATTGATATCCCGTCTCGTGGTATCCAACTGGAACTGTCCGAGCAACAAATGGCAGCTCGTCGTGAAGCGCAAGAAGCTCTCGGTGATCAGGCATGGACTCCACGTGCGCGTGAACGCCTGGTCTCCTTCGCTCTGCGTGCTTACGCCATGCTTGCCACCAGTGCTGATAAAGGTGCGGTGCGCGATAAAAGTAAGCTTGGAGGCTAATGATGGCCGAATCACAACCGCTACCAGACGCCCCTTGCGGGGCGGAATATCTGCGAGCCGTGCTGCGCGCTCCGGTTTACGAAGTTGCGCAGGTCACGCCATTGCAGAAGATGGAAAAGCTGTCGTCACGTCTGGATAACGTCATTCTGGTGAAACGTGAAGATCGCCAGCCGGTGCACAGTTTTAAACTGCGCGGCGCGTATTCGATGATTGCTGGACTGAATAGCGAGCAAAAAGCCAGTGGCGTGATTACGGCATCGGCGGGCAACCACGCCCAGGGCGTGGCGCTTTCTTCAACGCGTTTGGGCATTAAATCTTTAATCGTCATGCCGGTGACCACGGCGGATATCAAAGTGGATGCTGTCAGAGCGTTTGGCGGTGAAGTGCTTCTGCATGGCGCAAACTTTGATGAAGCGAAGGCTCGCGCCATCGAACTTTCGCAACAGCAGGGTTTCACTTACGTGCCTCCATTCGACCATCCGGCAGTGATTGCCGGGCAGGGCACGCTGGCGCTTGAGCTGCTGCAACAAGATGCGCATATCGATCGCGTATTTGTACCCGTTGGCGGTGGTGGTTTGGCAGCGGGTGTTGCGGTGTTGATCAAGCAGTTGATGCCACAAATCAAAGTGATTGCCGTCGAAGCAGAAGATTCAGCCTGTTTGAAAGCGGCATTGGATGCGGGCAAGCCGGTTGATCTGGCGCGTGTGGGTTTGTTTGCTGAAGGCGTAGCGGTTAAGCGCATTGGCGATGAAACTTTTCGTCTGTGCCAGGAATATCTCGACGACATCATCACCGTAGATAGCGATGCAATCTGCGCCGCTATGAAAGATTTGTTCGAAGATGTTCGTGCTGTTGCGGAGCCGTCTGGTGCTCTGGCGCTGGCGGGCATGAAGAAGTACATCCAGCAGCATCAGATCCGTGGCGAGCGCCTTGCGCATGTACTTTCAGGTGCCAATGTCAATTTCCACGGTCTGCGTTACGTGTCTGAACGTTGCGAATTGGGCGAACAGCGTGAAGCATTGCTGGCCGTCACCATTCCAGAGCAGAAAGGCAGCTTCCTGAAATTCTGCCAGGTGCTGGGTGGGCGCTCGGTCACCGAGTTTAACTATCGTTACTCCAGCTCGTCTGATGCCTGCATCTTCGTGGGGGTTCGTCTGACACGCGGCGTGGAAGAGCGACACGAGATTATCTCACTGCTGAACGAAAATGGTTACGGCGTGGTCGATCTTTCTGATGACGAGATGGCGAAACTACACGTGCGTTACATGGTGGGTGGGCGTCCGTCTAAGCCATTGCGCGAGCGGCTGTACAGTTTTGAATTCCCGGAATCACCAGGTGCTTTGCTGAAATTCCTGCAAACGCTGGGGACGCACTGGAATATCTCGCTGTTCCACTACCGTAGCCACGGTACGGATTATGGCCGTGTACTGGCGGCATTCGAACTGGGCGATAACGAGCCTGATTTCGAAACCCGGCTTAACGAGCTGGGCTACGATTGCCATGACGAATCTAACAATCCGGCGTTCCGTTTCTTCCTGGCGGGCTAGTGACTGCCGGGCAGTAACTTCCAGAACGCATGAACAAGCGGCTCATTGAGCCGCTTTTTTTGTACACAAACGCCAAGCTCGAACGGCGTGGTTTCATCACTGCGTTCCAGTATCTGCACGCGGTTGCGTACTGGCTCAGGGCTATTTTCCAGCACGATTTCGGGAATCAACGCCACGCCGCAACCCAATGCCACCATCGAAACCATTGCTTCATGTCCCGCGACAGTCGCGTAAATAAACGGATTACTGATTTTTTGGCGACGGAACCATAGCTCAATGCGGCGGCGTACCGGGCCTTGATCCGGTAAAATAAACGGAACTTTTGCCCAGTCTGGGTCAGGTAGATTTACCTGTGCACGAACCGGGCAGGGTAACGCCGGGGCGATGAGAGCCACGGACAAATTATCCAGAATGGAAAAAGCGATTCCTGGCGGCAATGTCTCAGGTTTACCTGCAATAGCGATATCAGCCTCGTCAGAATCCACTTTTTCTACGGCGTCGGCGGCATCGCCCGTGGTCAGTTTTATCTCCACGTTGGGGTGCTCCGCGCGGAATCTATCAAGAATGGGGGGTAAATGACTGTACGCGGCGGTGACGGAGCAAAAAAGATGTAGCTCCCCGGTGAGCGACGGCCCTTCCTGCCCGATGGTGTGGCGCATTTGCTGATATCGTAAAAGGGTATGTTGGGCGAACTGTTTGAGTTGTTCTCCGGCTTCCGTCAGCGTAACGGTGCGGTTATCTCGTAAAAACAAGGGTTGACCCAGATCGTCTTCAAGGCGCTGAATCTGGCGCGATAGCGTCGAGGGACTCACGTGCATCGCACGTGCGCTTCTGCCGAAATGGCGACTTTCCGCAAGATGAAGGAACGTTTTCAGATCGCGCAAATCCATGGTTATCAGCCTTTGTTTTCACGTTGCATAAATTGCAACGTCACGTTGTTAATATATCAATTTAAGCAACGCATTTCCTGTCATATAGTGAGTTCATTATCGCAAGCAAGACACGGCTGGCGAACCCTATAAAAGCACAACACAACGACTACGGAGTACCACCACGATGGCTAATTATTTCAACACTTTGAACCTGCGTCAGCAGTTGGCGCAACTGGGTAAATGTCGTTTCATGGGGCGCGATGAATTCGCCGATGAAGCAAGCTACCTCAAAGGCAAAAAAGTCGTCATCGTCGGTTGTGGCGCACAGGGCCTGAACCAAGGCCTGAACATGCGTGATTCCGGACTGGATGTAGCCTATGCGCTGCGTGCAGAAGCTATCGCTGAGAAACGCGCTTCCTGGCGTAAAGCGACAGAAAATGGTTTTAAAGTTGGGACTTACGAAGATCTGATCCCGCAAGCTGACCTGGTCGTAAACCTGACACCAGACAAACAGCACTCAGCGGTAGTTAAAGCTGTTCAGCCAATGATGAAAGATGGCGCAGCACTGGGTTACTCCCACGGTTTCAACGTGGTTGAAGTGGGCGAGCAAATTCGTAAAGACATCACCGTGGTGATGGTTGCGCCAAAATGCCCAGGTACTGAAGTTCGTGAAGAATACAAACGTGGTTTCGGCGTGCCGACGCTGATTGCGGTTCACCCAGAAAACGATCCGAAAGGCGAAGGTATGGCGATCGCCAAAGCCTGGGCTGCGGCAACCGGTGGCCACCGCGCAGGTGTTCTGGAATCTTCCTTCGTGGCTGAAGTGAAATCAGACCTGATGGGCGAGCAAACTATTCTGTGCGGTATGCTGCAGGCTGGTTCCCTGCTGTGCTTCGATAAGCTGGTGGAAGAGGGCACCGATCCGGCATACGCCGAAAAACTGATTCAGTTCGGCTGGGAAACCATCACCGAAGCGCTGAAACAAGGTGGAATTACGCTGATGATGGACCGTCTGTCCAACCCGGCAAAACTCCGTGCTTATGCGCTGTCTGAACAACTGAAAACCATCATGGCTCCGCTGTTCCAGAAACATATGGACGACATCATCTCCGGTGAATTCTCTTCCGGCATGATGGCTGACTGGGCAAATGACGATAAAAACTTGCTGACCTGGCGTGAAGAGACTGGCAAAACCGCGTTCGAAACGGCTGCACAGTTTGATGGCAAAATCGCTGAGCAAGAATATTTCGATAAAGGCGTTCTGATGATTGCCATGGTGAAAGCAGGCGTTGAGCTGGCATTCGAAACCATGGTGGATTCCGGCATCATCGAAGAGTCGGCTTACTACGAATCACTGCACGAGCTGCCGCTGATTGCCAACACCATTGCTCGTAAGCGTCTGTACGAAATGAACGTGGTTATCTCCGATACCGCTGAGTACGGCAACTATCTGTTCTCTTACGCAGCGGTTCCATTGCTGAAAGAGTTTATGACTACGCTGCAAGCGGGCGATCTGGGCAAAGAAATTCCAGCGGGTGCTGTTGATAACGCGCAATTACGTGACGTGAATGAAGCGATTCGTAGCCATGCGATTGAGAGCGTTGGTCATACACTGCGCGGATATATGAAAGATATGAAGCGCATCGCCGTTGCGGGTTAATCGAGTCGCCTGATGCCCTCTCCCACGTGGAGAGGGGGGCAAACACTAAAAGCCTTCTCATTGAGAAGGCTTTGTTATTTAGTTCCGGTACAACACTTTGATGATGTGATAACCGAACTGCGTGTGCAGCGGGCCTGTTGGCTCGAGCAGTGGGCAGGAGAACACCACTTTATCGAACGCCGGAACCATCTGGCCCTGACGGAATTCACCTAAGTGACCGCCTTTTTTGCCTGACGGGCAGGTGGAATGCTTTTTAGCCAGTTTCTCAAAGTCGCCGCCATTCTGAAGCTGCGCCAAAATTTCCTGAGCCAGTTTTTCTTCCTTAACAAGGATATGCAATGCTGCCGCGGTTTTTGCCATGATAGTACCTTGAGTCATGTTGATTACGCTCGTTATACTACCATGCTCTTTTTCTCCCCTCCTGACTTTCATTGAGTGACCTTATGCGTTTAAACCCTGGCCAACAACAAGCCGTCGAATTTGTCACTGGGCCTTGCCTGGTTCTGGCTGGCGCAGGCTCGGGCAAAACGCGTGTCATCACCAATAAAATGGCGTATTTGATCCGCGAATGCGGCTATCAGGCTCGTCATATCGCCGCCGTTACGTTTACCAATAAAGCGGCGCGTGAGATGAAAGAACGTGTCGCACAAACGCTAGGGCGCAAAGAAGCGCGCGGCTTACTGATCTCAACTTTCCATACCTTGGGGCTTGAAATCATTAAGCGTGAATACGCGGCGCTTGGGATGAAATCTAATTTCTCATTGTTTGATGACACCGACCAGACAGCCTTGCTGAAAGAGCTGACCGAAGGTTTACTCGAAGAAGATAAGACTTTATTGCAGCAACTGATCTCAACGATCTCAAACTGGAAAAATGATCTGATGTCGCCTTCTCAGGCCGCAGCGCAGGCGAAAGGAGAGCGTGACCGAATCTTCGCCCATTGCTATGGCCTCTACGATGCGCATCTGAAATCCTGCAACGTGCTGGATTTTGACGATCTGATTTTGCTGCCGACGCTGCTTTTGCAACGTAACGAAGAAGTGCGTGAACGCTGGCAAAACCGCATCCGCTATTTGCTGGTGGATGAATATCAGGATACCAACACCAGTCAGTATGAATTAGTGAAGCTGTTGGTGGGTGCACGCGCACGATTCACTGTGGTAGGGGATGATGATCAGTCGATCTATTCCTGGCGTGGCGCAAGGCCACAAAACCTCGTCCTGCTAAGTCAGGATTTCCCGGCACTTCAGGTTATTAAACTTGAACAGAACTACCGTTCCTCCGGGCGTATTCTGAAGGCGGCGAACATTCTGATCGCCAATAATCCCCATGTTTTTGAAAAACGGCTTTTTTCGGAGTTGGGTTACGGCACTGAATTGAAAGTGGTGACGGCAAATAGCGAAGATCATGAGGCTGAGCGGGTAACTGGCGAGCTAATAGCTCATCATTTTATCAATAAAACCAGCTACAAAGATTACGCTATTCTCTATCGCGGGAATTTCCAGTCGCGCGTGTTTGAGAAGATGCTGATGCAGAACCGCATTCCTTATCGCATTTCAGGCGGAACATCATTTTTCTCCCGACCAGAAATCAAAGACCTGCTGGCTTATTTGCGTGTACTGACCAACCCGGATGATGACAGCGCATTCATGCGTATTGTGAATACACCGAAGCGAGAAATCGGACCGGCTACGCTGCAAAAACTGGGTGCATGGGCGATGCAGCGTAATAAAGGTTTGTTTGGTGCCAGCTTCGACATGGGGCTGAGTCAGACGCTAAGCGGCCGTGGTCTGGAGTCGTTACAGCGTTTTACCCATTGGTTACGCGATGTGGCAACTCTTGCTGAGCGTGAGCCGATTGCGGCGGTACGCGATTTAATTCATGGCATTGATTATGAAAGCTGGCTCTACGAAACATCGCCTAGCCAGAAAGCGGCAGAAATGCGTATGAAAAACGTCAACCAACTGTTTAGTTGGATGACCGAAATGCTTGAAGGATCGGAAATAGACGAGCCGATGACACTAACTCAAGTCGTCACCCGTTTTACCCTGCGCGATATGATGGAACGCGGAGAAAACGATGAAGAAGCCGATCAGGTTCAGTTGATGACTCTTCATGCCTCAAAAGGGCTGGAGTTCCCCTATGTATTTTTAGTGGGGATGGAAGAAGGGTTGCTGCCGCATCAAAGCAGTATTGATGAAGATAATATCGAAGAAGAGCGTCGCCTCGCGTATGTGGGGATTACTCGTGCGCAGAAAGAATTGACCTTTACGCTGTGTAAAGAACGCCGTCAGTATGGCGAACTGATACGTCCGGAGCCGAGTCGTTTCTTGCTGGAATTACCGCAAGATGATTTGCAGTGGGAGACCGAACGCAAGGTGGTATCGGCTGAAGAGCGGATGCATAAAGGCCAGAATAATGTTGCCAACATCCGTGAAATGCTGGCAAAAGCACGTAAAAACTGAGTTACCTGATAGTCAAAGGCCAGTGGACATAGCTTTGCCACAGGCTTTCTTGTGCCAGTAATTCAGCCCCCAGTGGATGGCATTCAAGCCACTTTTCTGGCAGCTCCAGAAGTAAGGTTTCACTTTCCACTTTCAGCGTGATTTCCGGCAGGATGTCATCCCGTCGGCGGCTGGCGAAAATAATCGCCAGACGTAGCAGACGGCAAAGATGTTCTGCAATGCGCGGCGGCACAGCATTTTGCTGGTGGAGAGAAGAGAGATCGACGGGGTTTGTCTGGTTTAACATCAGGGTCGAAAGCAGCTTTTTCTGCGCTGGCGTATAACCTGGAAGATCGAGATTTTTCACCAGATAAGCGGCATGTTGTGGTGATTGTTTAAAATCGACACTCAGACCAATTTCATGAAGCAAAGCAGCGCTGTTTAGCATTTCGATGCTGAGCGGCGTAAGACTCCATGCGTCCTTGACCTGGTTGGCGAGTGCCTGAGCTAACTGCTGGACGCGCTCTGCCTGGCCAGTATCGACCATAAAACGGCGTTGGATATTGCGCACTGTGCGACTTCTGATTTCCTGATTAACAGACAGATGAAGCATTCCGTAGACCAGACCTTCACGCAACGCGCCACCTGCAAGCGTCATACAATCAATCGATAACTCTTCGAATATCGCAATTAAAATGGCAAGACCGCTTGGGAATACCAGTGCTCTTTCGAGCGTCAGACCTTCAATTTCCAGCTCTTCAAGCCGCCCACATTGAATCGCTCTTTGCTTCAGTTGTTGAAGTTTTACAAGCGTGATGCGTTCGTCCATTCCCTGCGCCATCATGATTTCTTGCAATGCTTGCACGGTGCCAGAAGCTCCGACGCAAACCTTCCAGCCATGATGTTTTAAGCGATCGCAAATGGGTTTGAGCACTTCTTTTGCAGCCACTTCTGCGGCATCAAAGTTTTCTTTTGCCAGGTTTCGGTCGCTGAAAAAGCGCTCGAGCCAGGTCACACATCCCATGGATAAACTAAACAGTGCTGTAGTTTGCGCACCGCTGCCCGTCACGAGTTCAGTACTGGCACCGCCGATATCAACGACTAAGCGCTGATCGGCACCACCCGTAGTGTGAGCAACGCCTTGATAAATCAGGCGGGCTTCTTCTTCACCATGGATGATTTGTACCGGACAGCCGAGGATTTTTTCAGCTTGCTCGATGAATTCATTAGCATTGACGGCGAGTCGTAGTGTCGCAGTGGCGACAACACGAATTTGTGTCTGAGGGATATCTTGAAGACGTTCAGCAAATAAGCGCAGGCATTGCCACCCGCGCTCCATCGCTTCGCGTGAAAGCGTATTTTCGCTGCTTAAACCAGCAGCAAGGCGGACTTTCCGTTTAATGCGGGCAAGGGTTTGTATACTCCCTGCCACCTCACGTACCACCAACATATGAAAGCTATTAGAGCCTAAATCAATTGCAGCATACAGCGAGGTGGAGCTGAGCATAAATTTTTAACCTGTGCGACGACGATTACCACGGGAGGCGCCACCATTGCGGCGAGGACCGTTACCCGGACGGGAACGAGTCAGACGCTTCGGTGGAGGAAGTTCGCTTAACAGTGCTTCAGTTTTGTACTTACTGACTGGGATTGAGTGACCGATATAGGTTTCAATGGCAGACAGGTTTAACGCATAGTCTTCACATGCCAGGCTAATGGAATGGCCACTTTCGCCTGCACGACCGGTACGGCCAATACGGTGAACGTAGTCTTCGCAGTCATCCGGTAAATCGTAGTTGAAAACGTGAGTCACTAACGGAATATGTAAACCGCGAGCGGCAACATCGGTTGCAACCAGAATATCAAGATCGCCACGGGTGAATTCATCAAGGATGCGCAGACGTTTTTTCTGAGCAACATCACCGGTTAACAGCCCAACACGATGTCCATCTGCGGCAAGGTGACCCCAGATATCTTCACAACGGTGTTTGGTGTTTGCAAAGATGATTGCGCGATCTGGCCACTCTTCTTCGATAAGCGTCTGCAGCAGGCGCATTTTTTCTTCGTTAGAAGGGTAGAACAGCTCTTCTTTGATGCGATGACCGGTTTTTTGTTCCGGCTCAACTTCCACGTATTCCGCGTTGTTCATCTGCTCGAACGCCAGTTCACGCACACGGTAAGATAATGTGGCGGAGAACAGCATGTTCAGGCGTTGGGTGACAGGCGGCATGCGACGGAACAACCAGCGGATATCTTTAATAAAGCCCAGATCGTACATCCGGTCGGCTTCATCCAATACCACAACCTGAATTGCACCTAAGTTAATGTGGTTTTGTTTAGCGTAATCAATCAAACGGCCCGTTGTGCCGATAAGAATATCAACACCGCTTTCCAGTACTTTAAGCTGTTTGTCGTAGCCATCACCACCGTATGCCAGCCCGAGTTTCAGACCGGTAGATTGTGCAAGTGGCTCTGCATCAGAGTGAATTTGTACTGCCAGTTCGCGAGTCGGCGCCATGATTAAGGCACGCGGCTGGTTCACCTGGCGATTCTCTGGAACCGGGTGAGAGAGTAAATAATGGAACGTTGACGTTAAAAACGCCATCGTTTTGCCAGTACCGGTTTGCGCCTGCCCTGCAACGTCACGATTCGCTAGTGTCAGCGGTAGTGCCAGTGCCTGAATTGGGGTGCAGTTATGAAAGCCTTTATTTTCAAGGGCTTCAATCACCTTAGGGTGTAGGGCGAAGTCGGAAAACTTCTGTTCGGTCAAATGTGTTTTGCTCATAGTGTGGTAGAATATCAGTTTACTATTGCTTTACGAAAGCACATCCGTTGAAATAAACGGGGTGAAATAAAGTCACCCTGAGTTGGTTAATGCTACACCAACAAGGTAGACATAATCCTGCGGAGTAGAACATGAGCGATAAAATTATTCACCTGACTGACGACAGTTTCGACACGGACGTGCTAAAAGCTGATGGGTTGATTCTGGTTGATTTCTGGGCAGAGTGGTGTGGTCCATGCAAGATGATCGCCCCGATTCTTGATGAAATCGCTGATGAATATCAGGGCAATCTGACCGTTGCTAAACTGAACATCGATCAGAACCCGGGCACGGCGCCGAAATACGGTATCCGTGGTATCCCAACTCTGTTGCTGTTCAAGAACGGTGAAGTGGCTGCGACCAAAGTCGGTGCGCTGTCTAAAGGCCAGTTAAAAGAGTTCCTCGACGCTAATCTGGCATAATGGAATCTCAGCCGGTGCGTGCGGGTTCGCAAATTTTTGTGAGCTGCTGGACGCCCGGCGTCAGTCATGCTAAGTTACTTTTACTGCATTTAGAACTTGTCTTGTAGTTTGAATCTTTGTAATACCCAATGCTTCCAGTTAACTTTCACTAAGACGCTGTTTTACAGTGAACATACGGTCGCAAAATCGATTTCGGGCGTATCACCCATTCCGTCGTGTCGTTTCAGTTCTGCGTTTTTCCTATGACCAGACAGCGATAAGACATGTGGTGGTGGCCATTAAACAGGCATGGATGATCCTGCCATACCATTCACGATACATGTTCGAGATTTACCCCGAGTTTAAGAACCCACCATTATGAATCTTACCGAATTAAAGAATACGCCGGTTTCTGAGCTGATTACTCTCGGCGAAAATATGGGGCTGGAAAACCAAGCCCGTATGCGCAAGCAGGACATTATTTTCTCCATCCTGAAGCAACATGCGAAGAGTGGCGAAGATATCTTTGGTGACGGTGTACTGGAGATATTGCAGGACGGATTTGGTTTCCTCCGCTCTGCAGACAGCTCCTACCTCGCCGGTCCCGATGACATCTACGTTTCTCCCAGCCAAATCCGCCGTTTCAACCTCCGCACAGGGGATACCATCTCCGGTAAGATTCGTCCGCCGAAAGAAGGTGAGCGTTACTTTGCGCTGCTGAAAGTTAACGAAGTTAACTACGACAAACCAGAAAACGCGCGTAGCAAAATCCTGTTCGAAAACTTGACCCCGCTGCATGCGAACTCTCGTTTACGCATGGAACGTGGTAACGGTTCTACTGAAGACTTAACCGCTCGCGTACTGGACCTGGCATCCCCAATCGGTCGCGGCCAGCGTGGCCTGATTGTGGCACCGCCGAAAGCCGGTAAAACCATGCTGCTGCAAAATATCGCGCAAAGCATCGCTTACAACCACCCTGATTGTGTGTTGATGGTTCTGCTGATTGATGAACGTCCTGAAGAAGTGACCGAGATGCAGCGTCTGGTTAAGGGTGAAGTTGTCGCTTCTACCTTTGATGAGCCAGCTTCTCGCCACGTTCAGGTTGCTGAAATGGTCATCGAGAAAGCGAAGCGTTTGGTTGAGCATAAGAAAGACGTGATCATTCTGCTTGATTCCATTACCCGTTTGGCTCGTGCCTACAACACCGTAGTTCCGGCATCCGGTAAAGTATTGACCGGTGGTGTGGACGCCAATGCCCTGCATCGTCCAAAACGCTTCTTCGGTGCAGCGCGTAACGTGGAAGAGGGTGGTAGCTTGACTATCATCGCTACGGCTCTGGTTGATACCGGTTCTAAAATGGATGAAGTTATCTATGAAGAATTTAAAGGTACCGGCAACATGGAACTGCATCTGGCGCGTAAAATCGCTGAGAAGCGTGTATTCCCTGCTATCGACTATAATCGTTCTGGTACGCGTAAAGAAGAATTGCTGACGACTCAGGAAGAACTGCAGAAAATGTGGATCCTGCGTAAAATCATCCACCCAATGGGTGAGATTGATGCGATGGAATTCCTCATCAATAAACTGGCGATGACGAAAACCAACGAAGACTTCTTCGATATGATGAAGCGCTCGTAAGCAATAAAAACTCGGGGAACGCCACGCTTAGTCGTGGCGTTTTTCTTTAGTGGTGTATAATACAATCAGCATTGATCGAACGATGGTATTCGTAAACAAAATAAGTGCAATATGAAGTTATTGAATACTTGATTTGCAATATAAAACATCAAATAATCATTATGTTGGTACAATTTTTGCTTAGTAACTGCACGATTTAGCAGAGAGTCATTATTGTGAACTTACTCAATCAGAGTACAGACCTCATCCTTGTTTTCTCCTTTACCTTCGTCTTTTTGTTTTTTGCCCGAAAAGTGGCAAAAAAAGTGGGATTGGTAGACAAACCAAATTTCAGAAAACGACATCAGGGGCTAATCCCATTGGTTGGCGGTATTTCCGTCTATGCTGGGGTTTGTTTCGCATTCTTTATGTCGTGGTTGGCCTCTAGCTATTATATCCCTCATGCCCGTCTTTACCTGGTATGCGCCGGTGTTATGGTGTTGGTTGGAGCATTAGATGATCGCTTTGATATTAGCGTAAAATTTCGGGCGCTTGTTCAGGCGGCTATTGCAGTTGTGATGATGATCTACGGGGGATTATATCTCGCTACATTGGGATTTATTCTGGGACCTTGGGAGTTCATTCTTGGGCCATTTGGCTATCTTGTAACGCTGTTTGCCGTTTGGGCTGCAATAAACGCCTTCAATATGGTTGACGGCATTGATGGCTTGCTAGGCGGGCTTTCGAGTGTGTCCTTCGCAGCATTGGGTATTATTTTAATCTTCGATGGGCAAACGAGCCTCGCGATGTGGAGCTTCGCCATGATTGCGGCAACATTGCCTTATATATTATTGAACCTCGGCGTGCTGGGGCGACGATATAAAGTCTTTATGGGCGATGCTGGTAGTACGCTTATTGGATTTACCTTGATTTGGATGCTACTTGAGTCAACGCAGGGTACCTCTCATCCAATGAGCCCAGTGACTGCTTTATGGTTAATTGCAATCCCTCTTATGGACATGATCGCCATTATGTATCGGAGGCTCCGTAAAGGATTAAGCCCTTTCTCTGCAGATCGCCAACACATTCATCATCTTATTATGCGAGCAGGCTTTACTTCTCGTCAGGCATTTGCATTGATTACGCTAGCTGCTGCACTGTTAGCTGCAGTAGGGGTGTTTGCAGAGTACTATGCGAAAGTCCCTGAATGGGTAATGTTGGCATTATTCTTGCTTGCATTTGTTCTATATGATTATTGCATTAAACGTGCCTGGAAAGTGGCTCGTTTTATAAGACGTCATAAGCGTCGGCAACGTAGAAACAGCAGTGGCATTTCTTAATTCTGAATGTAATTGGGGAAGTGATGAAACAAAACGTGCCAGGAAGTAACCCGGGAATGGTAGACAACGAGTTGGACATTCGTGGTTTATTCCGGACACTTTGGCAAGGTAAGTTGTGGATTGTGGGTGTGGCAGTGTTGTTTGCAGCTGTCGCGCTAATCTACACCTTCTTTGCTAAGCAGGAGTGGAGTGCTAACGCGATAACTGACCGCCCTACAGTGAATATGCTGGGTGGTTATTATTCGCAGCAGCAATTCCTGCGGAATCTCGACCTCAGGGCCAATATGCTGCCGGTTGATCAACCGTCGGTGATGGATGAAGCTTACAAAGAATTCATCATGCAGCTATCTGCCTACGATACCCGCCGTGATTTTTGGCTGCAGACTGACTATTACAAACAACGTCAGGTCGGCAACAGTAAAGTTGATGCTGCGCTGCTAGACGAAATGGTTGATAACATTCAGTTTACAGCAGGAGATGTCGCCCGTAATACCAGCGATAGCGTCAAGTTAATTGCTGAAACTGCCGCCGACGCTAACAACCTGCTGCGTCAGTATGTCGCTTTTGCCAGCCAGCGTGCAGCAAGCCATCTGAATGAAGAACTGTCGGGAGCCTGGGCTGCTCGCACTGTTCAGATGAAAGCACAAGTTAAACGCCAGGAAGCCGTTGCGAAGTCTATTTTTGACCGCAAAGTGCACAGCATTGAGCAAGCGCTGAAAATCGCTCAACAGCAAAATATTTCCAAAAGTGAAACAGAAGTTCCTGCCGATGAGTTACCCGATTCTGAAATGTTCATGTTAGGACGCCCAATGTTGCAGGCACGCCTTGAAAGCCTGCAAGCGGTAGGTCCAAACTATGATATCGACTACGACCAGAATCGAGCCATGCTATCGACGCTGAATGTTGGGCCGACGCTCGACGCTCGCTTCCAAACCTACCGCTATTTACGTACCCCTGAAGAGCCTGTGAAACGCGATAGCCCGCGCCGGGCATTCTTACTGATCATGTGGGGTATGGTTGGGGCCCTGATTGGTGCTGGTGTGGCATTAGCCCGCCGTCCAAAATTGTTATAACGCCCTTACCCGGTGAAAGCTCGATGGACGGCTTTCACCTTTTTTAATAAAAGAGAATTGCTGTGAAAGTGTTAACTGTTTTTGGCACGCGCCCGGAGGCCATCAAAATGGCCCCTCTGGTTGATGCGTTGGCAAAAGATCCATTTTTTGACGCAAAAGTCTGCGTGACTGCACAGCATCGCGAGATGCTGGATCAAGTGTTGAATTTATTTTCTATCGAGCCGGATTATGATTTAAACATCATGAAGCCGGGGCAAGGGCTGACGGAAATTACCTGCCGAATTCTCGAAGGATTAAAGCCGATTCTTGAGTCCTTTAAGCCAGATGTGGTGCTGGTGCATGGCGATACGACGACGACGCTTGCCACTAGCCTGGCTGCATTTTATCAGCGTATTCCGGTCGGACATGTTGAAGCGGGTCTGCGTACTGGCGATCTGTTTTCTCCGTGGCCAGAAGAAGCGAACAGAACAATTACCGGGCATCTGGCGACATATCACTTTGCTCCGACAGAAAATTCCCGACAAAACCTGATACGTGAAAATATCAGCGACAATCATATCTTCGTCACCGGCAATACGGTGATTGATGCGCTGATTTCTGTCCGCGATCGTGTACTTGCCGATGACAATCTGCGTAGCTCTTTGGCGCAGTGTCACCCATTCCTGGATAACAGTAAAAAACTGATTCTGGTCACGGGGCACCGTCGCGAAAGCTTTGGTGGTGGTTTTGAGCGTATTTGTCACGCGTTGGCTGAAATTGCCAAACAAAACAGCGATGTTCAGATTGTTTATCCTGTACACCTGAATCCGAATGTTAGCGAGCCTGTTACGCGCATTCTTGGGGACGTCAAAAACATAGTGTTGATCGACCCGCAGGAGTATTTGCCATTTGTCTATTTAATGAACCATGCGTATCTGATTCTGACTGACTCAGGCGGTATTCAGGAAGAAGCGCCATCGTTGGGTAAGCCTGTATTGGTGATGCGTGATACCACTGAACGCCCTGAAGCTGTAGATGCAGGTACTGTTCGTTTGGTGGGGACGGATACTCAAGAGATCGTCCGCCAGGTAACGCGTTTGTTGATAGACGAAAACGAATATGAAGTGATGAGTCGGGCACATAATCCTTACGGCAACGGTAAGGCCTGTGAACAAATTTTGGCTGCATTAAAGAAAAATCAGGTGACACAACAATGAGTTTTGCAACCATCTCTGTGATTGGTCTTGGCTATATCGGATTACCCACTGCGGCGGCATTTGCTTCTAAACAGCGACACGTCGTAGGGATTGATATCAACCAACATGCGGTAGATACCATAAATCGTGGTGCTATTCATATTGTTGAGCCTGACCTCGATAAGGTGGTTAAAACTGCTGTGGAAGGCGGTTTCTTACGCGCCAGCACACAGCCAGTTGAAGCGGATGCTTTTTTGATTGCGGTACCTACGCCGTTCAAAGGCGATCACGAGCCGGATATGGTTTTTGTCAAAAGTGCCGCTGACTCCATAGCGCCCGTTCTCAAGAAAGGGGCTTTGGTTATCCTGGAGTCAACTTCGCCTGTCGGTTCAACCGAGCAAATGGCGGAATGGCTCGCCGAACTTCGCCCTGACCTGACTTTCCCACAACAGGCAGGTGAAGCCGCAGATGTAAATGTTGCTTACTGCCCGGAACGCGTATTGCCAGGCCAGGTGATGGTAGAACTCATCAAAAATGATCGGGTGATTGGCGGTATGACACCGCTTTGTTCCGAGCGAGCCAGCGAACTGTACAAGATTTTCCTCGAAGGTGAGTGCATCGTAACGAACTCCCGCACCGCTGAAATGTGCAAGCTAACAGAAAACAGTTTCCGTGATGTGAACATCGCCTTCGCTAACGAGCTTTCGCTGATTTGTGCTGATCAGGGGATCAATGTCTGGGAATTAATCCGCCTTGCTAACCGCCATCCGCGCGTCAATATTTTGCAGCCAGGTCCTGGCGTGGGTGGGCACTGTATCGCGGTTGATCCGTGGTTTATCGTCGCGCAGAACCCTGAACATGCACAGTTGATCCGCACCGCGCGTGAAGTCAACGACGGCAAGCCACACTGGGTTGTAAACCAGGTGAAAGCTGCCATTGCAGACTGCTTATCGCAGACAGGTCAGCGCGCCAGTGAAATCACTATTGCCTGCTTTGGACTGGCCTTTAAACCGAATATTGACGACCTGCGTGAAAGCCCGGCGATGGAAATCGCTGAAATTCTCAGTTCGTGGCATAGCGGCAAAACATGGGTTGTTGAGCCAAATATCCACCAACTACCAAAAACGCTCGTTGGACACTGTGAATTAGCAACGACTGATGAAGCCCTTGCGCAGGCCGATGTCCTGGTTATGTTGGTTGATCACCAGGTATTCAAAGCTATCCCAGGTACACAAGTCCAGCAGCGCTGGGTTGTTGATACCAAAGGGGTCTGGCGCTAGTTTTCGCCAGGCGAAAATGAAGCTGATGACGTTTTGCTCTGTGCCCGTTCAAGCAAGAATTGAATCTCTCGACTGGGAGAATCAATTCTTTGCGGTGAACAGCGGAATTCTTCGCTTTGAAGATGACGCGCCTTTGCTGACCCCGCAACACCTTGATGCCTATGCTCGCGTACAGGCGAAAATCTCCACCCATGAAACTGTCCTGCTTGATGGTTTGCAGCAACTCGGTTTTAAACTGGTTGAAGGGGAAGTCGATTTTGTACTGAAAGTTGGCACGCAACATGCTTCATCTTCTGTAGAGCTTGCCACAAGTGCCGATATTCCTGTGTTGCGGGATTTAGCCGCCAAAATCTTCACACAAAGCCGTTTCCGTACGCCCTGGTATCAGGCAACGGATAGTGGTCGTTTCTACGCGCAATGGGTTGAAAATGCCGTGCTGGGCACCTTTGACCATGAGTGCCTGTTATTGAAAAACGGCATTACGATACAAGGCTTTGTGAGCATGCGTCAGCTAAATGATGATGAGGCTCGTATTGGCTTGCTGGCAGGTCGTGGTGTTGGCGCTCAACTGATGGATGCAGCCTGTTTTTGGTGTCAGCAACGTGGCCTCCAGACACTGCGCGTGGCTACGCAAATCAGTAATACCGCAGCTCTGCGACGCTATATTCAAAGTGGTGCCACTATAGAAAGCACCGCCTTCTGGTTATACAGGTGAAAAAATGATCCCATTTAATGCTCCTCCAGTAGTAGGTACGGAAATCGAATACATGCAGGCTGCGATGGGTAGCGGCAAGCTTTGTGGCGATGGTGGTTTCACTCGTCGTTGTCAGCAATGGATGGAGCAACGCTTTGGCAGCAAAAAAGTACTGCTGACACCGTCCTGCACCGCGTCGCTGGAAATGGCTGCGCTGTTGTTGAATATTCAGCCCGGCGATGAAGTCATTATGCCGAGCTATACCTTTGTTTCTACTGCGAATGCTTTTGTGTTGCGCGGTGCTAAAATCGTCTTTGTTGATGTGCGCCCGGACACCATGAACATTGACGAAAAGCTGATTGAAGCGGCAATCACCGAGAAAACTCGTGCGATTGTCCCAGTGCATTACGCCGGTGTTGCCTGTGAAATGGATACCATCATGGCGATTGCCAGCAAGCATAATCTGTTTGTTGTGGAAGATGCGGCGCAGGGCGTGATGTCGACCTACAAAGGCCGCGCGCTGGGATCCATTGGCCATATTGGTTGCTTCAGCTTCCATGAAACCAAAAACTATACGGCGGGTGGCGAAGGTGGTGCGACGCTGATTAATGACCCATCGCTTATTGAGCGTGCGGAAATTATTCGTGAAAAAGGTACCAACCGCAGCCAGTTCTTCCGTGGGCAGGTGGATAAATATACCTGGCGGGATATTGGCTCAAGCTACTTGATGGCCGACTTGCAGGCCGCTTATCTGTGGGCACAGCTCGAAGCGGCTGAAAAGATTAACCAGCAGCGACTGAAGCTGTGGCATGCCTACTATGATGCACTGGCGCCGTTGGTGAATGCCGGGCGTATTGAACTGCCATCCATTCCAAAAGACTGTGTGCAAAATGCGCACATGTTTTATATCAAATTACGTGATATCGACGATCGCAGTGCATTAATTTCCTGGCTGAAAGAGGCTGAAATTATGGCGGTGTTCCATTACATCCCATTGCATGCCTGCCCTGCTGGCGAGAAGTTTGGTTACTTCCACGGTGAAGACCGTTTCACGACTCAAGAAAGCGAACGTTTGTTGCGCCTGCCGCTGTTCTACAACCTGTCTCCTGTGAATCAACGTACTGTTATCAATACGTTGTTAAGCTTCTTCTCCTGATATGTCACTCGCGAAAGCTTCAGTGTGGACCGCAGGGTCCACACTGGTAAAAATTGCTGCCGGTTTGCTGGTGGTGAAGCTGCTTGCTGTGGCGTTTGGCCCAAGTGGGGTCGGCCAGGCAGGAAATTTCCGTCAAATGGTCACCGTGTTAGGGGTACTCGCCGGGGCGGGGATCTTCAACGGCGTGACCAAATACGTCGCGCAATATCACGATCAACCTGAGCAATTACGCAAGGTCATTGGCACGTCGTCGGCGATGGTGCTTGGCTTCTCGACGCTTTTAGCCATTATTTTTGTTGTGGCGGCGAGGCCCATTAGCCTTGGGTTATTTGGGCATGAAAATCACCAGGGGTTAGTGCGCCTGGTAGCGTTCGTGCAGATGGGGATCGCCTGGGCGAACTTGTCTCTGGCTATCATGAAAGGTTTTCGTGATGCGGCGGGTAATGCGCTGGCGCTGATTGGCGGCAGTATTATTGGTGTGGCAGCTTATTACCTTTGTTACCGACTCGGTGGTTATGAAGGGGCGCTGCTGGGCCTTGCGTTAGTTCCTGCACTGGTGCTGATTCCTGCGGGAATCATGCTGGTCCGGCGCGAACATGTTCCGCTCAGCTATCTGAAACCGCAGTGGGACAAAGTGTACGCCAGCAGCCTGGGTAAGTTCACGATCATGGCGTTGATTACGTCCGTGACGTTACCCGTGGCCTACGTCATGATGCGTAACTTGCTTGCCGCTCATTACAGTTGGGATGATGTTGGTATCTGGCAGGGGGTGAGTAGTATTTCAGATGCCTATCTGCAATTTATCACTGCTTCGTTTAGCGTCTATCTGTTGCCAACGCTTTCACGCTTAACCAACAAATCTGATATTAGCCGCGAGATTGTTCGTTCGCTGAAATTCGTGCTGCCCGCGGTGGCTCTGGCAAGTTTCACCGTCTGGTTGTTGCGCGACTTTGCTATCTGGCTGCTTTTTTCACATAAATTCATTGCGATGCGCGATCTGTTTGCCTGGCAGTTGGTAGGGGATGTGCTGAAAGTGGGTTCGTACGTATTTGGGTATTTGGTGATAGCGAAAGCCTCGCTTCGCTTCTATATCTTGACGGAAATCAGCCAGTTCGCATTATTGACCGGTTTTTCACATTGGCTTATACCTGCGCATGGTGCTCTGGGTGCCGCACAGGCCTATATGGCAACGTACATCATTTACTTCACGCTCTGTTGCAGCGTTTTTCTCATTTATCGTAGACGAGCATGACGACACTGATTCACGTTTTGGGATCGGATATCCCGCATCATAATCAAACGGTACTGCGTTTCTTCAATGACGCACTGGCTGTCTCAAATCCGCATGCACGCCAGTTTATGGTGGTGTCAAAGGACGACGCTTTGCTTTCCGCTTTTCCTGCGCTTGCTATAACGCTTTATCCCACCAAAAAAGCGCTGGCGCAGGCTGTTGTGGAAAAAGCTCGAGCTAACCGTCAACAACGCTTTTTCTTCCACGGAAACTTTAACAGTGCGTTGTGGATAGCTCTGTTGACCGGAGGTTTGAAACCCGCCCAGATGTATTGGCATATTTGGGGCGCTGATCTTTACGAGGCCTCGAAGAGCTTAAAATTTCGGGCTTTTTACCTGCTGCGTCGCATCGCGCAGGGCCGTGTCGGGCGCGTCTTTGCCACCAGGGGTGATCTGAACTATTTCCATGAACGTCACCCACGCGTACCGGGTGAGCTGATTTATTTCCCAACACGAATGGACTTATTGCCTGAGAGTAACGCTTGCGAAGACGTCAAAACGGGGAAAATGACATTGTTGGTCGGGAATTCCGGTGATCTCAGCAACCAACATATTGCAGCGTTAAAAGCGATTCATGCCCAGTTTGGTGACACGGTACGCGTCGTGGTCCCGATGGGGTATCCTGGCAATAATGACGCCTATATTCATGAAGTGCAGCAAGCGGGTAGCGCCCTCTTTAGCGAAGAAAACCTGCAAATCCTGACGGAAAAAATGGACTTCAACGAGTATGTGACTCTGTTGTGCCAATGCGATTTGGGGTATTTCATTTTTGACCGTCAGCAAGGCATCGGCACGCTCTGCTTACTTATCCAGGCGGGGATCCCTTGTGTCCTCAGCCGCAAAAATCCTTTCTGGCAGGACATGACCGAGCAGCATATCCCGGTGTTGTTTACGGGCGATCCGTTGGATGAGTCGATCGTGCGCGAAGCACAGCGTCAACTACGCTTACTGGATAAACAACAAATCGCCTTCTTTAATCCAAATTACATCGATGGCTGGAAACGGGCACTGGAAATGGCATCAGGAGAAACCGCATGAGTTTGCTGCAATTTGGCGGTTTGTTTGTGGTCTGGTTTGTCTCAGTGATGTTCATTGGCATTTTAACGTACCAGGAATTCCGCCGGGTGCGTTTCAATTTTAATGTGTTCTTCTCACTGCTCTATTTGCTGACTTTTTTCTTTGGTTTCCCATTTACCTGCACCTTGGTGTTTCGCTTCGGTGTGGCAGTCGTGCCAGCAGATGTGTTGCTCCAGGCGCAACTCGCTGCCGTGTGTTTCTACGGTATCTATTATGTCGCTTACAAAACGCGACTGCGTGAGAAACGAACCGCATCAGTTCGGCGTCCTGTCTTTACCATGAACCGGGTCGAGACTCATCTCACGTGGGTGATGTTGATGGTGGTGGCGCTGGTCAGCGTCGGCATCTTCTTTATGCATAACGGATTTTTGTTATTTAAGCTGCATTCTTATAGCCAAATATTCTCTAGCGAAGTGTCGGGCGTTGCGTTAAAGCGTTTCTTCTACTTCTTTATTCCCGCGATGCTGGTGGTCTATTTCCTGAAACAAGATGGGCGAGCCTGGCTGTTCTTTCTGGTCAGCACGGTAGCCTTTGGTCTGTTGACCTACATGATTGTTGGCGGTACACGCGCCAATATCATCATCGCATTCGCCATCTTCTTGTTCATCGGCATTATCCGTGGCTGGATTTCGCTATGGATGCTGGCGGCTGCGGGCGTCTTTGGCATTGTTGGGATGTTCTGGCTGGCCTTGAAACGCTACGGTCTGAACGTCAGCGGCGATGAAGCGTTTTATACCTTCTTGTACCTGACGCGCGATACCTTCTCTCCGTGGGAAAACCTGGGATTACTGCTGCAAAATTACGACAAAATTGAGTTCCAGGGGCTGGCCCCGATCTTGCGTGATTTTTATGTCTTTATCCCAACCTGGTTATGGCCTGGCAGGCCGAGCATTGTTCTGAACAGTGCAAACTACTTCACTTGGGAAATTCTCAACAACCATTCTGGGCTGGCGATTTCACCTACCTTAATTGGCTCGCTGGTGGTGATGGGTGGAGTGTGGTTTATCCCGCTGGGCGCGGTTGTGGTGGGACTCATCATCAAATGGTTCGACTGGTTGTATGAATTGGGCAATCGGGAAACCAATAAATACAAAGCGGCCATTTTGCATAGCTTCTGCTTCGGGGCGATCTTCAACATGATTGTTCTGGCGCGAGAGGGACTGGACTCCTTCGTTTCACGCGTGGTGTTTTTCCTGATGGTATTTGGCGTCTGTTTGATGCTTGCGAAGTTGCTTTACTGGTTATTTGATAGTGCAGGGCTGGTGCATCAACGGTTACGGCGTTCACCGAAAATTACCTCCGGCACCCAAAATGCATCACAAGGAATATCATGAGTCCACTGACTACAGCTCCTTCATACGCTATTCGCGGCCTGGATCTTCTTGGCTGGCGCGATATGCAGCACGCTCTGGATTACCTCTACGCAGGTGGTTCGCTGCGCTGCGGCACTTTGGTGGCGATTAACGCTGAGAAAATACTTGCCGCAGAGCGTGAGCAAGAAGTGCGAACGCTAATCCAGGAGGCGGAATACAAATACGCTGACGGCATAAGCGTGGTTCGTTCTATCCGTAAAAAATTCCCCGGTGCGGTCGTGTCGCGAGTGCCTGGCGCTGACCTTTGGGAAGCGCTGATGCAACGAGCTGGGCAAGAAGGCACACCGGTTTTCCTCATCGGTGGCAAACCAGAAATACTGGCGCAAACAGAAGCCAAACTGCGCAAGCAATGGCAGGTCAATATTGTTGGTAGCCAGAATGGGTATTTCAAGGCAGAGCAGCAGCCTGCTTTGTTTGAGCGTATTCGCGACAGTGGTGCTGCGATTGTCACGGTTGCGATGGGATCGCCACGTCAGGAGATCTTTATGCGGGATTGCCGTAAGGTGCATCCTGATGCCTTGTATATGGGTGTTGGCGGTACCTATGATGTGTTTACCGGACATGTGAAGCGCGCACCAAAGGTATGGCAGAGACTGGGTCTGGAATGGCTTTACCGTTTGTTATCGCAACCGAGCCGTATCACGCGCCAAATTAAACTGCTGCGTTATCTGGCCTGGCATTATACCGGTCGCCTTTAAAATATCCCTTTGTGTGCAGATAAAGTGAGTTTGAAGGGTGAAATTGGCTGGATAATCATCAGAATGTGCAAAGCATGACCAAATGCGCATTTTATTTAAATAAGCACTAGACAGCCGAGCATGAAGGCCGTAATATCCGACCCCGCAACGGCGCTATGCGCCCGTAGCTCAGCTGGATAGAGCGCTGCCCTCCGGAGGCAGAGGTCTCAGGTTCGAATCCTGTCGGGCGCACCATCTTTATTAAGAAGGGCGTTGGAGCTGCGGCGGCACTTCTTTCTAAGAAAGTTGGCCGTGCAAATAAAGTTTTCAGTGGTGGCTATAGCTCAGTTGGTAGAGCCCTGGATTGTGATTCCAGTTGTCGTGGGTTCGAGTCCCATTAGCCACCCCATTAATTTAGTGATATTGCGAAGGTGGCGGAATTGGTAGACGCGCTAGCTTCAGGTGTTAGTGTTCTTACGGACGTGAGGGTTCAAGTCCCTCTCTTCGCACCATCTCTAAGTTAAGTAGTACGAAGTAAAAGCAGTATTTCGGCGAGTAGCGCAGCTTGGTAGCGCAACTGGTTTGGGACCAGTGGGTCGGAGGTTCGAATCCTCTCTCGCCGACCAAATTCAAGAAAACCCAACCGCAAGGTTGGGTTTTTTTACGTCTATAGTTTACAGAGGATGAGAACCTCCGAAGGAGGTTTGAGCCGAGCGAAGCGAGACAACGTTGCTTTAGCAACGGCCCGCAGGGCGAGTCACGCAGTGGCGAGTAATCCTCTCTCGCCGACCAAATTTCGAAAAAGCCAACCTTCGGGTTGGCTTTTTTGCGTCTGTGCTTTAGTCAGTCTCAATTTCACGACATTGTCGTTTTATTTGTCGTCGTTTGGTGACTTATAACCATTTGATAATTAATATAAATTTTATTAAATCATATTGGTGTCGCCAGGAAGAGACACTATTACGATGGAGTTAAAGCGTGAGATCAATGGATCTGACAGTGGGGCGTCTACTGTTAACTTGCTGAATGCAAAGCTATTGCATGTTCATATTAATTTTGAATACAACCCTGGCACGTATCGTGCAATAATATATCTGTAGATGCTCATTCCACTTCTTATGTTTGCTTAGGCTTCATAAACCCAGGAATGACGCAGAGCCGATTTACGGTGCTTATCGTCCACCGACAGATGTCGTCTTTCAGACCTCATCCAACACCATGGACATAACGTTGAGTGAAGCACCACTTAGTTGTCATACAGACCTGTTTTAACACCTGCCTTTTGGCAGGTGTTTTTTTTTGCATTCAGGAAAGGAAAGCGAGAGAGGAAAAGGGCGAAAAATTTCGCCCTTAGTGACTACTGATTAGGATTATTTTGCAGCGTTAACAACAGACCGTCACGACGCATGGTCGCCGCTTCTTCAGGTTGGTGCAGACGATCCAGACAGTCTGCCAGCCAGGCGTAATCAAACGCATCAGGGCGCTGTTTGATGGCTTCGCGGAATGCTTCGCATGCGGGTTGCCATTCACCGTGCTTCATCAGCAACTGTCCCAGTGTACTGTACAGCAAAGGACGATCGCTCTGAGTTTTGATCTGCTGACGAAGGGCTTTTTCGAGTTGCTCTGGGTTTCCTGATTTCAAACGCGGCATCAGTAATACCAGGCGTTCATCAAACTGGCGTTTTAGACCATCAAGGATAATTTCCTGCGCAGCGTCATGATCGTCACATTCAATGAGATGCTCCGCCATCGCGACCTGCAACGCCGTCTCGTGGCGTGTTTTACGGCTTTGGTTTTTCCACCAGGTTTTCAGGCCATCGTTACCTTGATCAGCCATCGCCTGATCCATCAAACCAATCCAGGCCTGGCGCTGAAGCTCTGCACGATGGGCTTCATCACTAACCTGTACTTTGTCCATTGCTGGCAAAATATCAAGCAGCGATCCCCACGCACCGGTACGAACATAAGCCATTTCAGCCAGACGTAGAACTTCTGGATGACGCGGAGCCGTTTCCAGTAATTTATCCACACCATGACGCGCTGCGTGATTTTCATTGCGAGCCAGTTGCAGGCGTACACGAGTAATCTCTACGGGTAACTGATCGTGGTCGGCCAGTTCTGCCGCACGTTCGAGATGTTGGTTTGCCCGGATTTCATCGCCGCGCTGTTGTGCAGCTTCGGCGGCCAGCAAATAGTTCACCACTGGCTGTTCCGCATGATCGGCATTTTTCAGCATGAGTTTTTCAACTTGCTGATAATCACCTTCTGCCAGCTTCAGCAATGCAGCTTTAGTTTGCTTACGTGCACGGCTGCTTTTACGTCCCACAAACCAACCACGTGTACGAGCACCG
The DNA here is from genome assembly GCF_027594725.1 of Buttiauxella sp. WJP83. Lineage (NCBI taxonomy): Bacteria > Pseudomonadati > Pseudomonadota > Gammaproteobacteria > Enterobacterales > Enterobacteriaceae > Buttiauxella > Buttiauxella sp. WJP83. The sequence continues at coordinate 4,480,175 of NZ_CP110080.1, read as the reverse complement.
GTGCGGAAAACACGACGCAGTACCCACTCGATGGCGAACAGCACAACCATGCTCAGGATAAGAATGATCACCAGGCCCGTAACGCTGGTTTCCACGTTGTAATTGTCAGTCTGGATCAGCACATAGCCCTGATGACCCGCGAGCATCGGCCCGAGGACGATCCCGGCGATCAACAACAGAAAGAGTAATAAGACTTTAATCATGCTTATTCTCCTTCAGTGGGTGCAGGCACCGGAGCTGGTGCTGAGGCTGGGGCAGATTCGGTTGGCGCTGGCACTGGTGCTGCCGTATTTGCCGCGGGCTGAGCGAGTAAATTGCGCACCCGAGTCTGCATCAGTTTTTCCAGCAGAGGTTGGCTTTCCAGCGTTTGCGGCACATCCATATTGATGCTTTGCTGGCTCAGAGAGTCCAGTTCATCGAGGAACGATTTGGTCACACTGTCGTTGGTATCGTAATAAGCACGAACCCAGGTGGAGACATTCTCCAGTGACTGCTTATAGGTTTCATCCTGATGGCGTGGAACGGCTTGCGCTGCAACCAGCAGACGCGAGCGGATATTCTCACGCAGATAAACATCCTGGTTGGGTGCCAGAAGCGGAACCGCCGTTTCATCACGACGACGAATAGTAATGAAACTATCCATAAAGTTGTGCCAGCTTTTTGCCAGGTTTTGACGCCATTCCGTGACGGTGCTTGAAAGCTCGCTCCCATCAGAGTCCATCGGCGTGTCATCGGTATTATTGTCTGCAAGGCGCAAGTTATCGACTTGATTAGAAAGCTGATTTAGCTTGAGGATAATCCCGTCGTAATCGACCTGAGTAATAGAAGACAGTGCAGCAATGTCATCCGTCAGCGCACGACGAGCAACAAGCAGACTTGGATCATTCATGTCTGCCAGGCTGGCATCAGCACTTTTCAAAAGTGCTGCGGCGGTAGTGACATCCTGATCGCTCCACAGTTTTCGACCGGCCAGTTTCACCAGGAAATCGGACTGCGCCAACAGCCAGGTTTTCGCATCACTTCCGGAAATGGTCGCTACCTTTTGCTGTACTTCATCGAGCTCACGCGCCAGATTCGCCTGCTGACGATTCGACTCTTCGAGAGCCGACGCTTGCTGCTTGATAGTCGTTTCCAGCGCTGATTGCTGCTGTTCTTGCTGCTTTTGTAAGGCGATTAACTGTGTCGCCAGGGCATCAGTGTTGGCAGTTTGTGCCGCCGACTGATGCTTACCATAACTGTAAAGACCGCCACCTAGCGCCAGGGCAATAGCAATAGCAATCGCACCCAGTGCAATCCCGGCAATACCATTACGATTTTTTTTTGGTGGTTGTTCTGGAAGCGGTGCGCTTTCCACCGCAGGTGTGGTCTCTTCAATCATGGCGGAGGTATTCTTTTGTTCCGTCATTGTAGCGTCCCATTTGATTTTAGGTTTATTGTAACGCGCGAAGCAGCGCGTCATTGTCTGCGTTATCGGCGACCCGAATATCTTTCCAGCCCAGATCCCGGGCAAGGTCTGCCAGACGCTCACTGACAACTAAGAGTTGGCAGTGGAGTAACCAGTTTTTTCGATACCATTCGGGAATGAGCGCATAAAGCTGCTGTAGCATTTCACCGCTCGTCACGACCAGCGTTGAAACCCCACGCTCGCGCCAACGAAAGGCCTCTTCTGTTCCATCATAAATTCTGGCACTTCTTTGGTAACATTCGCAGAAAGTCACTTCTGCACCGCGCTCTGTCAGTGTTTCACCTAACAATTCACGGCCACCGTTGCCGCGCAAAATGAGCGCTCGCTTCCCGGCAACATTCTGTAATTCAGGTAATTGTAGCAAGACTTCCGACGTTTCCCGATCTTGTGGATAACGAACCGGCAAATGGCTGACTGTATGAAACGCTAATGCAGTCGTACGTCCAATCGCAAACCAGGCAAGATTGGCAGGCCATGACATTGCATTTTGGCTTAATTGTGGCTGAGCATAATGTATGACGTGCTGCGACAGTACGAAAACCAGATCGCCTGCGGAAAGGCCCGCGAGCATCGCCGGCAGTTTGTCCAACTGTCGGCCTGGGGAAAACTCGATGAGAGGGAAGCTATAGGCCACCTGCCCCAGTGCGCGCAGTCTGCTCACTAACTCGTCCCCTGCGGGCGAAGGGCGGGTGACAAGGATCGTCATGCCGGAGCATCTCCGTCATAAACAGCGGCCAGAATTTCGCGGGCGCCTTTATCAAGGAGTTCTTCAGCAAGGGAAACACCCATGGCTTCGGCATCTTCTGGTTTACCACGACGTTCACCGCGCACCAGGACTGAACCATCGGGCGCACCCACTAATGCCCGCAGCCACAACTCGCCATTGATCAATTCGGCATAACTGCCGATTGGCACCTGACATCCGCCTTCAAGACGCATGTTCATGGCGCGCTCTGCGCTGACGCGAATCGCCGTTTCTTCGTGATTTAGCGACTCAATCAAGTCCTGAGTACGTATATCGTCAAGGCGACACTCGATGCCGACAGCTCCCTGGCCCACGGCGGGGAGAGAAACTTCAGCTGGCAAGGCGTAACGAATGCGGGATTGCAATTCAAGGCGGTTAAGACCGGCGACAGCAAGAATAATCGCATCGTAATCACCGTTATCGAGTTTACCCAAACGAGTGCCGACGTTCCCGCGTAATGAACGAATGACCAGGTCCGGGCGACACTCGGCAATTTGGCATTGGCGGCGGAGGCTTGATGTACCAACTACGCTGCCAGCCGGCAAATCATCGAGGTTGGCGAAATTGTTGGAAACAAAGGCATCACGCGGATCATCGCGCTCGCATATCGTCACCAGGCCCAGGCCTTCAGGAAATTCTACTGGCACATCTTTCATTGAATGCACGGCGATATCTGCGCGCCCTTCAAGCAGTGCAAGTTCTAACTCTTTGACAAACAATCCCTTGCCGCCGACTTTCGCCAGCGGTGTATCAAGAATGATGTCGCCACGCGTCACCATAGGCACCAGTTCAACCGTGAGCTGGGGATGGTTCGCCATCAGGCGTTGTTTGACATAATGTGCTTGCCAAAGTGCTAATGGGCTTTGGCGAGTGGCAATTCTTAATACATTGTCTAACATTGCTAGTTACCGTAATTATCGTCCCTGACCATCCTACCACTCTTCACGGAAGGCTGTCAGTTTCAACGGTTTTTCGGAAAAGAGGGATGTCTTTCGTATTATGGAATATAAAGCAGGGAGCCGGAGAGGAACTTGGCGTGTAGCGCATCTTTCTTTACGGTCAACCAGCAAGGTGTTAAATTGATCACGTTTCCAGCAATTCTTTGCCTTGTCGTTTATAATAGAGGCAACAACCGGGAAACGGGTTTTTTCGAAATACTGAAACCATCAGGCGATATGTCTTGTACCTCTATATTGAGACTCTTAAACAGAGACTGGATGCCATTAACCAACTGCGTGTAGATCGCGCACTTGCTGCCATGGGGCCTGCTTTCCAACAGGTCTACAGTCTTCTGCCAACATTGCTACATTATCATCACCCGCTGATGCCAGGTTACCTTGAGGGTAACGTTCCACATGGCATTTGCATCTACACGCCTGATGAAACCCAACGCCACTACCTGAACGAACTCGAATTGATGCGTGGCATGCCACCGCAGAAAACCGATCCGGGTGAATTACCTATCACAGGTCTTTATTCAATGGGCAGCACCTCGTCCGTTGGGCAGAGCTGTTCATCCGATTTGGATATCTGGGTGTGTCATCAGTCCTGGCTCGATAACGACGAGCGCCAGTTACTGCAACGTAAATGTAGCGTGCTGGAAAGCTGGGCTGCGTCCTTAGGTGTAGAAGTCAGCTTCTTCCTGATTGACGAAAACCGCTTCCGCCACAACGAAAGTGGGAGCCTGGGCGGCGAAGACTGTGGTTCTACCCAACACATCTTGCTGCTGGATGAATTTTATCGCACTGCTGTGCGCCTGGCCGGGAAACGTATTCTCTGGAGTATGGTTCCGGGAGATGAAGAAGATCATTACGACGATTACGTGATGAGTCTTTACTCGCAGGGTGTGCTCACACCAAACGAGTGGCTGGATCTCGGCGGTTTAAGTTCCCTTTCGGCTGAAGAGTACTTTGGTGCCAGCCTTTGGCAGCTCTATAAAAGTATCGACTCCCCCTATAAAGCGGTGCTGAAAACGTTGCTGCTGGAAGCTTACTCCTGGGAATATCCGAACACGCGTTTGCTGGCAAAAGACATCAAACAACGTTTGCATGATGGTGAGATAGTCTCTTTTGGCCTCGATCCGTATTGCATGATGTTGGAACGAGTAACCCACTATCTTTCGCAAATCGAAGACAATGCGCGTCTGGATTTAGTGCGCCGTTGCTTCTATCTCAAAGTGTGCGAAAAACTTTCCCGTGAACGTGCGTGCGTTGGCTGGCGTCGTGAAGTATTAAGCCAACTGGTCAAACATTGGGGATGGGACGAAGCACGCCTGGCGATGCTGGATAACCGCGCCAACTGGAAAATTGACCAGGTTCGTGATGCACATAACGAGCTTCTGGATGCGATGATGCAAAGCTATCGCAACCTGATTCGTTTCGCGCGCCGTAATAATCTGAGTGTCAGCGCAAGCCCGCAAGATATTGGGGTTTTAACCCGTAAATTGTATGCGGCGTTTGAAGCGTTGCCAGGCAAAGTGACACTGGTTAACCCGCAGATTTCCCCTGATCTGTCAGAACCCAATCTGACCTTTATCCATGTGCCGCCGGGCCGTGCCAACCGTTCAGGCTGGTATCTGTACAACCGCGCACCGAACATGGATTCCATCATCAGCCATCAACCGCTGGAATATAACCGTTATCTTAATAAGCTGGTGGCATGGGCCTACTTCAATGGCCTGCTGACTTCGCGCACCCGTCTGTTTATTAAGGGCAACGGTATTTGTGATTTGCCAAAACTGCAGGAAATGGTTGCCGATGTGTCGCACCATTTCCCGCTGCGTTTGCCTGCACCAACAGCGAAAGCGTTGTATAGCCCATGTGAAATTCGCCATCTGGCGATTATCGTTAACCTCGAATACGACCCGACAGCGGCATTCCGCAATCAGGTTGTTCATTTCGATTTCCGTAAGCTGGATGTATTCAGTTTCGGGCAGCAACAGCAGTGCCTGGTGGGAAGCGTTGATTTGCTTTACCGCAACTCATGGAATGAAGTGCGTACGCTGCACTTCAATGGTGAGCAGTCCATGATTGAAGCCCTGAAAACGATTCTGGGCAAAATGCACCAGGACGCCGCGCCACCTGATAGCGTTGAAGTTTTCTGCTATAGCCAGCATCTGCGTGGGCTAATTCGCACTCGAGTACAGCAACTGGTTTCTGAATGTATCGACTTCCGTTTGTCGAGCACTCGCCAGGAGCCTGGTCGCTTTAAAGCGTTGCGGATCTCTGGCCAAACGTGGGGGCTGTTCTTCGAACGTCTTAGCGTATCGGTGCAAAAACTGGAAAATGCGGTCGAGTTCTACGGCGCGATTTCGCATAACAAACTGCATGGCTTGTCAGTGCAAGTTGAAACCAACCAGGTTCAACTGCCGTCGGTGGTCGATGGGTTTGCCAGCGAAGGGATTATTCAATTCTTCTTTGAAGAAGCGAATGAGGATCAAGGATTCAATATCTACATTCTTGATGAGAGCAACCGGGCAGAGGTCTATCACCACTGTGAAGGGAGCAAAGAAGATTTAGTGCGTGACGTTAGCCGTTTCTACTCATCGTCGCACGATCGCTTTACCTACGGCTCAAGCTTTATCAACTTCAACCTGCCGCAGTTTTATCAGATTGTGAAAGTGGATGGACGCTCTCAGGTCATTCCGTTCCGCAACCAGGCCATCACAGCAGCGACGCCAGCTAATCATGACGATAGCTCAACACCGCTGCTTCAACAGTACAGCAATAGCTAAAATTAGCTAAAGCTAACCGGCTCTCCGGCTTGCTGTGTGCAAGCCTCTTCCAGCAACGCCCAAAATTCAGCGCCGCTGCGATCGCAAATCCATTGATCCCCTTTCAGGTCAAAATGGTAGCCGCCACTTTTGGTCGCAAGCCAGACCTGATGCAGAGGCTCCTGGCGATTGATAATAATTTTGCTGCGGTTCTCAAAACTCAGGCTCAGTACGCCACCATTGATTTCGCAGTCAATGTCGCTGTCCCCATCCCAGTCATCCAGGCGTTCTTCGATTGTTGACCACAGGCCATCAGCCAGGCGATGAAATTCACTGTCGTTCATATCTTTTTCTCAGTTGTTCGTCTTCAGGGCAGTATAAAAGCAACACCCGCGAATAGAAAAGAGTATTGCTTTTCAGGGATCACCTGCGATGATAGAAGACAGAATATTGGATTACAGGCATCTCAATAATGAAGAAAATTTTCTGCCCACTGGCATTTATGCTGGCACTTTTCAGTCTTTCTGGCTGCGGTCTTAAAGGGCCTCTGTACTTTCCGCCTGCCGATGGTAAAACCAAACCCGCGACTCAGGTAAGCCCTGAGAAAAAGACCCAATCGGCGTCGCCAGACCGCAATAATCGTGGTACGGATAACGCACCGACTCAGGTTGTCTACTAGCTAATTATCGATAAGTAGCCGCGTATATGGAGCAGAAGATGCAGTTTTCGAAGATGCATGGCCTTGGTAATGACTTTATGGTCGTCGACGCGGTGACTCAAAACGTCTATTTCTCCCCTGAGCTGATTCGCCGACTGGCCGACAGACATCTGGGAGTGGGTTTCGATCAGTTGCTGGTGGTTGAGCCACCTTACGATCCTGACCTGGATTTCCATTACCGTATTTTCAACGCCGATGGCAGCGAAGTTTCTCAATGCGGCAATGGTGCGCGCTGTTTCGCACGTTTTGTGCGCCTGAAAGGGCTGACGAACAAACGTGATATTCGCGTCAGTACCGCCAATGGTCGCATGGTCCTTAGTGTGACCGAAGATGAGCTGGTGTGCGTGAATATGGGTGAGCCGAATTTCGAGCCATCCGCCGTGCCGTTCCGCGCAAACAAAGCGGAAAAGACCTATATTATGCGGGCCGCCGAACAAACCATTATGTGTGGCGTCGTCTCGATGGGTAACCCGCATTGCGTTATCCAGGTCGATGATGTGACGACGGCTGCTGTGGAAACATTGGGGCCAGTGATGGAAAACCATGAGCGTTTCCCGGAGCGTGCGAATATCGGCTTTATGCAGGTCGTGACGAAAGAGCATATCCGCCTGCGTGTCTATGAGCGCGGCGCGGGGGAAACTCAAGCTTGTGGTAGTGGAGCTTGCGGCGCCGTTGCCGTGGGCATCTTGCAAGGAATACTTGCGGAACAGGTTCGCGTAGAGCTGCCTGGTGGCCGCCTTGATATCGCCTGGAAAGGGCCGGGAAATCCGCTATTTATGACCGGTCCGGCGGCCCATGTCTATGATGGATTTATACATCTATGAAGAACGCCGAGGAACAGCAAGAAGCCGTACTGGAACTGGATGACCGTGTTGTAGCGGAGTATCTGCTACGTCATCCCGATTTCTTTATTCGTAACGCCCAGCATGTAGAACAGATGCAAGTCCCGCATCCGGTGCGCGGTACTGTATCGTTGGTTGAGTGGCACATGGCGCGCAGCCGTAACCATATCAATTTTCTTGAAGAAAACATGACCCTGTTGATGGAACAAGCGAATGCCAACGAAGGGCTTTTCTATCGCTTACTGAAATTGCAGGGCCGCCTGGCGTCTGCAACCAGCTTGCAGGAAATGCTCAACCGTCTGCATCGTTGGGCGCGTGAAATGGGTCTGGCTGGCGCGAATGTGCGTCTTTTTGCAGACCGTTGGCGGATTGGTGCTCCTTCTGATTTTACTCATTTGGCACTCAATCGGCAGGCTTTCGAGCCGCTTCGCATTCAACGCCTGGGCGACCGACAGCATTATCTCGGATCGCTGAACGGCCCTGAATTGCTGGTGGTTTTGCCCCAGGCAAAAGCTATTGGTTCTGTGGCACTGTCGCTGTTAGGAAGTGATGCGGATTTAGGGGTGCTGGTGTTCAGTAGCCGCGATCCTCAGCATTACCAGGAAGGGCAAGGCACGCAATTACTGCACGAACTGGCGCTGATGCTGCCCGATCTTCTGGAGCGTTGGATCGAGCGAGTATGACCGTCTCCCCGCTGCAATCCTCTGTTGATGGCTTTCTGCGCTACCTGAAAGTCGAGCGCCAGCTAAGCCCGTTGACCTTGCTCAATTATGGTCGTCAGTTGGCGGCGATTATCGGCCTTGCCGCTGAGATGAAGTTAAGCTCCTGGCAGCAGTGCGATGCAGCTGTGGTTCGTTCCCTGGCCGTTCGCAGCCGCAAGGCAGGTCTTGGGCCGTCAAGCCTGGCATTACGTCTTTCCGCGCTTCGCAGTTTCTTTGACTGGTGTGTCAGCCAGGGCGAACTCAAGGCCAATCCCGCAAAAGGCATAACGACGCCGAAAGCTGGCCGTCATCTGCCCAAAAATATTGATGTCGATGACGTTAGCCGTCTGCTGGATATCGACATTAACGATCCGCTTGCGGTACGCGACCGGGCAATGCTGGAAGTCATGTACGGCGCAGGGCTGCGTCTTTCTGAACTGGTGAATATGGATTGTCGTCATATCGACCTGACGACGGGTGAAGTTTGGGTGATGGGGAAAGGCAGCAAAGAGCGTCGGGTTCCGGTGGGGAAATCTGCGGTTATCTGGGTTGAACACTGGCTGGATTTACGCGAGCTTTTTGGTCCGGATGACGACGCGCTGTTTCTCTCAAAACAAGGGAAGCGTATTTCGACGCGCAACGTCCAGAAACGTTTTAGCGAGTGGGGGATAAAACAGGGGCTGAACAGCCATGTACATCCACACAAACTGCGTCACTCTTTCGCCACGCATATGCTGGAATCCAGCGGTGATTTGCGCGGCGTGCAGGAGTTATTAGGCCACGCCAATCTTTCCACGACGCAAATCTATACCCATCTCGACTTCCAACACTTAGCCTCAGTGTATGATGCTGCCCATCCACGCGCTAAACGAGGGAAATCGTAATGCATTTTTACCGCCCATTAGGGACTATTGCCGCGCTCACTTTTGATCTCGACGATACGCTGTACGACAACCGTGCGGTGATTGAGCGTACCGAGCGGGAATCAATGAGCTTCGTGCAGAATTACCATCCGAAGCTAAACCATCTTCAGCGTCCCGATTTTTTGCGTATTCGACATGCGCTGCGCCTCGCAGAGCCAGAAATTTATCACGATGTCACCGAATGGCGTCGCCGTGCGGTAGAACAAGCGATGTTAAACGCGGGCCTTTCGGCAGAGGAAGCCTCCGCAGGCGCACAGGCATCGATGGAGAACTTTGCCCACTGGCGTAGTCAAATCGACGTGCCGCAAGAAACTCACGACACGCTGGCTGCACTTGCTAAAAAGTGGCCGCTGGTGGCGATTACCAACGGTAACGCCGAGCCCCATCTTTTTGGCCTCGATCAATACTTTAAGTTTGTCTTGCGAGCGGGTCCTCACGGGCGTTCCAAGCCCTTCAACGACATGTATCATTTGGCTGCAGAAAAGCTAAATGTTCCGCTCGGCCATATCCTGCATGTTGGCGATGACCTGACGACGGATGTCGCAGGGGCGATTCGCAGTGGGTTACAGGCGTGCTGGATAAACTTGCGTGATGGCGACTTGATGCAGATTGATGACAGCCGTTTATTGCCACATCTGGAAATTTCGCAGTTGGCATCCCTCACCGCGCTGATATAATCATCAACAACTCTGTATAAAATTCCAGGGGTGGCTAACCGCCACTTCTCTTACGTGGCGGTGCCAATGGACGTTTCTTACCTGCTCGACAGCCTCAATGACAAACAGCGCGAAGCCGTCGCAGCCACGCGTAGCAATATGTTGGTGCTGGCGGGAGCGGGCAGTGGTAAGACACGCGTATTGGTTCACCGCATTGCGTGGCTGATCAGCGTCGAAAATTGCTCGCCATATTCCATTATGGCCGTGACGTTCACCAACAAAGCGGCGGCGGAAATGCGCCATCGTATCGGCCAGTTGATGGGGACCAGCCAGGGCGGAATGTGGGTCGGTACTTTCCACGGCCTTGCACATCGTTTACTGCGCGCGCATCACATGGACGCGAATTTGCCGCAGGATTTCCAAATCCTCGACAGCGAAGATCAACTCCGCTTGTTAAAACGCCTGATTAAAGCCATGAATCTGGATGATAAACAGTGGCCTGCACGCCAGGCGATGTGGTTTATCAACGGTAAGAAAGACGAAGGGTTACGTCCTCATCACATTGAAAGCTATGGCAATCCGGTAGAACAAACCTGGCAAAAAATTTATCAGGCCTATCAGGAAGCGTGTGACCGTGCGGGCTTGCTGGATTTCGCCGAGCTGCTGCTGCGTGCGCATGAGCTTTGGCTGAACAAACCGCACATCCTCAATCACTATCGCGAACGCTTCACCAACATTCTGGTGGACGAATTCCAGGATACCAACAGCATCCAGTACGCGTGGATTCGTATGCTGGCGGGCGACACCGGCAAAGTGATGATCGTTGGCGATGATGACCAGTCCATTTATGGCTGGCGCGGTGCGCAGGTCGAGAACATCCAGCGCTTCCTGACGGATTTCCCTGGCGCACAAACCATTCGCCTTGAGCAAAACTACCGTTCCACCAATAACATTCTGAATGCCGCCAACGCCTTGATTGCGAATAACTCAGGCCGCCTGGGCAAAGAGCTGTGGACAGACGGAGCCGACGGCGAACCGATTTCACTGTATTGCGCTTTCAACGAACTGGACGAAGCGCGTTTCGTCGTTAACCGCATCAAGACGTGGCAGGAAAGCGGCGGGGCACTGGAGCAATGCGCGATTCTTTACCGCAGCAACGCCCAGTCACGTGTCCTTGAAGAAGCGTTATTGCAGGTCGGGATGCCGTACCGCATTTATGGCGGCATGCGCTTCTTCGAACGCCAGGAAATCAAAGATGCGCTCTCTTATTTGCGCCTGATCGCCAACCGCAACGACGATGCTGCATTTGAACGTGTGGTAAACACGCCAACGCGTGGCATCGGCGATCGCACGCTGGACGTTGTTCGCCAGACTTCCCGCGATAAGCAACTGACAATGTGGCAAGCCTGCCGTTTGTTGCTGCAAGAAAAAGTGCTGGCGGGGCGTGCGGCCTCGGCACTGCAGCGTTTTATGGAACTTATCGACGCGCTGGCCCATGAAACCATTGATATGCCACTGCACGTACAAACAGACCGTGTGATCAAAGATTCCGGTCTGATGATGATGTACGAGCAAGAAAAGGGCGAGAAAGGCCAGACGCGTATCGAAAACTTAGAAGAACTGGTCACAGCAACACGCCAGTTCAGCTACCAGGATGAAGACGAAGACCTGATGCCTTTGCAGGCGTTCTTGTCCCATGCGGCGCTTGAAGCCGGTGAAGGGCAAGCTGATACCTGGCAAGACGCGGTGCAATTGATGACGTTGCACTCCGCGAAAGGTCTGGAGTTCCCACAAGTCTTTATAGTCGGCATGGAAGAGGGCATGTTCCCGAGCCAAATGTCACTGGATGAAGGTGGACGCCTGGAAGAAGAGCGACGCCTGGCTTATGTCGGTGTGACGCGTGCGATGCAAAAACTCACGTTAACCTATGCCGAAACGCGCCGTTTGTATGGCAAAGAAGTCTATCACCGGCCGTCACGCTTCATCGGTGAGTTGCCGGAAAACTGCGTGGAAGAAGTGCGCCTGCGTGCAAGCATTAGCCGTCCGGTCAGCCATCAGCGTATGGGAACGCCAATATCAGAGAATGATTCTGGCTTCAAACTTGGGCAGCGCGTACGCCATTCGAAGTTTGGTGAAGGTACCGTCGTTAATCTTGAAGGAAGCGGCGAACATAGCCGAATTCAAGTGGCATTCCCGGGTCAGGGAATCAAGTGGTTGGTGGCAGCTTATGCCCGCCTGGAAGCGGTGTAATCTTTTATATACCCAATGGATTTCAAGTTCCAGGAAGGCGGCAAGAGAACGAATCCCGATGAGCTTACATAAGTAAGTGATTCGGGTGAGTGAACGTAGCTAACGCACCTGCAACTTGAAAGACGAAGGGTATCTTGTTGCGTGTTGACGCCATATTTGTGGTGGCGTAACATGCGCGCACGATTACGCTAAGAGGACACTCGCCTTGGACACACCCAGTAAATACTGGCTCAATAACCTGTCATCCAGGTACAACTTCTAAGGCTATCCTCTTATGCTGATAGCCTTAGTGGTTGTCGGCGACCTCATATCTCGTATATCCCGTCGCAATGAGTCAGACTTTTTAATGGTCTGAAACCTATATCGTTTCTGTCTGTGTGCCAACCGAACTGTCCCTGTTATTTTTTGCATTGGGAGTACCGGTCATGCTGAGCGCATTTCAACTGGAAAACAATCGTCTGTGCCGTCTCGAATTAGACGAGGCCGACAACCTGAGCAATTCCGTCTGGGTTGATTTGGTCGAGCCTGAAGAGAACGAGCGGCAGCGCGTGCAAACGGAACTTGGTCAAAGCCTGGCAACACGCCCGGAATTGGAAGACATCGAAGCATCCGCGCGTTTCTTTGAAGACGAAGACGGCTTGCACATCCACTCATTTTTCTTTTTTGAAGATGCAGACGATCATGCGGGCAACAGCACCGTGGCATTCACCATTCGTGAAGGCCGCCTGTTTACGCTTCGTGAACGTGAATTACCTGCATTTCGCCTTTACCGTATGCGCGCCCGCAGTAACGCGATGGTGGACGGCAACGCTTACGAATTACTGCTCGACCTGTTTGAAACCAAAATCGAACAGCTGGCAGATGAAATCGAAAATATTTATAGCGACCTCGAGAAACTCAGCCGCGTGATCATGGAAGGGCATCAAGGCGATGAGTACGACGCTGCGCTTTCAACACTTGCTGAACTGGAAGATATCGGCTGGAAAGTCCGTTTGTGTCTGATGGATACCCAACGCGCCCTCAACTTCCTGGTGCGTAAAGCGCGTTTGCCGAGTGGGCAACTGGAGCAGGCGCGTGAAATCCTGCGAGATATCGAATCCCTGTTGCCGCACAACGAATCCCTGTTCCAGAAAGTTAACTTCCTGATGCAGGCGGCGATGGGCTTTATCAACATCGAGCAGAACCGCATCATCAAGATCTTCTCGGTGGTATCGGTCGTGTTCCTGCCGCCAACGCTTGTGGCGTCCAGCTATGGGATGAACTTCGAGTTTATGCCAGAGTTGAAACTGAGCTTCGGTTATCCTGCGGCGATTATCGTCATGATTTTGGCGGGGCTTGCACCGTATCTCTACTTCAAGCGCAAGAATTGGTTGTGAGACTTAACTGAGAAGGGAGCCAATTGGCTCCCTTTTTGTTACTTATCAGCCACCGTTCGGGACGCAATACGCGAATTTCGTTGCGTATAAACCGCATCAAGAATAAACAACGCCAGTGCTGCCCAGATAAACCCGAAGGTCAGCATCTTATCTTTGCCTACCACTTCACCGTAGAACGTCACGGCCAGCAGGAACATTAGCGTAGGGCCAAGATACTGGAAGAAACCCAGCGTCGAGAGGCGCAAGCGTGTTGCCGCTGCGGTGAAACACAGTAGCGGAATCGTCGTGACGACACCTGCTGCGATCAGCAATAAATTCAGCGACATTGGGTTTTGCCCCATATGGCTGGTTGAGCTGTCTGCTATGCCAAACAAATAGATTGCGGCAATCGGCAATAGCCACAGTGTTTCCACCAACATGCCCGTTTGTGCATCGACGGCGATTTTCTTACGCACCAGCCCGTAAAACGCAAAGCTGAACGCGAGGCCAAGAGCGATAATCGGAAGCGAGCCGAATGTCCAAAGCTGAACCAGAACGCCACAGGCTGCGAGTGCCACGGCGATCCACTGCATTCTGCGGAACCGCTCACCGAGGAAGATCATCCCCAGTACCACGTTAACCAACGGGTTGATGAAATAACCGAGGCTCGCTTCCAGCATGTGATTGTTATTCACCGCCCAAATGAACAGCAGCCAGTTCCCGCCGATCAGCACCGCAGACAGCGCCATTGCAAAAACCTTCTTACGGTTTTGACAGGATTTTTTCACCTGCGGCCACTGGCGGCTCAAGCTAATCAACACCACCATAAAGAAGAACGACCAAATCACGCGATGCGTCAGGATTTCATCTGCTGGGACGTAGTGGATTAATTTGAAATAAGCAGGCGCAATGCCCCAAATAAAATACGCCGCCAGCGCAAGTAACACGCCCTGGCGGGTTTGTTTCGCATCCATGAAAGGAACTCGTTGATGAATAGTAAGCAAATAGTAACAGGAATTACCTTTTCACCCCACCATGTAGGTGGCGGTTGCGCTGGCGATATGCACCAGTTCTTCGTTGTGTAATTCCACGCGTGCAACCGCCACTTTATTCCCGGCACGTAGCAGGCTGCTACTGGCGGTAAATCGTTGCCCACGACCCGGACGCAGGTAGTCGACACGTAAGTCGATAGTGCCCATTTTTGACAGACGCTGACGCAGTTCTTCTTCGCTAATACTGTCGTGGCGGGTCAGCGTACTGCCGACACAAACCAGGCCTGCTGCGACATCCAAAGAAGAAGCAATGACGCCACCATGCAAAATACTTTGCGCCCAGTTCCCCACCATCATCGGCTGGTTATTAAAGCTCAGTTCAGCGTAGTTTTTTTCATACCGGATAAGTTCCAGTCCCAGCGCGCGGTTGAATGGCATGTGATAAACAAAAATCTCACCGACCAGTTGCAGGGCGGCCTCAGGGCTTAGAAATGGGGTGGACATGGATCCTTCCTCAATAAGAATAACGGCACAATGTTAATTAATTGTTTATTTTATGCTTCCAAATCGTTGATTTCCACTTTAAGAAAGGTAGACAGAGCTTGAGCATGCATATCTATGTAAAATGTGTCGGAGAAAATAATTTGAAACCTTTTTGTTCAGGAGAATATTGCCAATGCGCAAGTTTCTGGGATGGTTAGTGGCGGCGAGCCTTCTACCGCTGACTGCTTACGCACAGGAAGCAACGATTAAAAGAGTGCACGATACGCCTGCTGTACGCGGCAGCATCATCGCCAATATGCTTCTGGAACACGATAATCCATTCACACTTTATCCGTATGAAACCAACTATTTAATTTATACGGTGACAGACGACCTCAATAAAGAAGCGATCAAAACCTACAACTGGTCTGAAAATGCCAAGAAAGATGAAGTGAAATTCCAGCTTAGCCTCGCGTTCCCAATCTGGCGTGGCATTTTCGGATCAAACTCGGTACTGGGCGCGTCCTACACACAGAAATCCTGGTGGCAGTTATCAAACAGTGAAGAGTCTGCACCTTTCCGTGAAACCAACTACGAACCGCAAGTTTTCCTTGGTTTTGCGACCGATGAATCCTTTGCGGGTTGGACATTACGTGATGTCGAATTTGGTTATAATCACGATTCCAATGGCCGTTCAGACCCAACGTCCCGCAGCTGGAACCGTTTATACACGCGTTTGATGGCTGAAAATGGCAACTGGATGGTGGAAGTGAAGCCGTGGTATGTCATTGGCAGCACCGACGATAACCCTGATATCACCAAATATATGGGCTACTACCAGTTGCGAGTCGGCTACCAGTTTGGTGATGCAATTCTGAGCATGAAAGGCCAGTACAACTGGAATACCGGTTACGGCGGCGCAGAATTAGGTTTTAGTTATCCGGTCACTAAACACGTGCGCCTTTATAGCCAACTGTACAGTGGCTATGGCGAATCATTAATTGATTACAACTTTAACCAGACACGCTTTGGTGTCGGCGTTATGCTTAACGATCTTTTCTAAACGATTTGTTTTAAAAACTGGCGGTATTTGTGGTGGGGAAAGCGTGACACAGGCGGAAGTCATTAATCAGGCAGTGCTGGCCAGGCAGGTTTTGCAAGATACCTTTGGCTACCAACAGTTCCGCCCGGGTCAGGAAACCATCATCGAAACGGTGCTGGAAGGGCGTGATTGCCTGGTTGTTATGCCGACTGGTGGTGGCAAATCACTGTGTTATCAAATCCCGGCACTGGTGTTCGGTGGGCTGACCGTCGTGGTTTCGCCGCTGATTTCTTTGATGAAAGACCAGGTTGATCAACTGCTGGCAAACGGCGTTGCGGCGGCCTGTCTTAACTCAACGCAAACTCGCGAGCAGCAGCAAGAAGTGCTTGCGGGTTGTCGTACCGGGCAAATTCGCCTGCTGTATATCGCCCCAGAACGATTGATGATGGACAACTTCATCGATCAACTCAGCCAATGGCATCTCTCGATGGTGGCGGTCGACGAAGCGCATTGTATTTCGCAATGGGGTCACGATTTCCGACCAGAATATGCCGCATTGGGCCAGTTGCGTGAGCGCCTGCCCACGGTGCCATTTATTGCCCTCACCGCCACCGCTGACGACACCACTCGTGCTGATATTGTTCGCCTTTTAGGCCTGCACGATCCGTTTATTGAAATCAGCAGTTTTGACCGACCGAATATTCGCTACATGCTGATGGAGAAGTTTAAACCTCTCGATCAGCTGATGCGTTACGTGCAAGAA
The DNA here is from genome assembly GCF_027594725.1 of Buttiauxella sp. WJP83. Taxonomy (NCBI): domain Bacteria; kingdom Pseudomonadati; phylum Pseudomonadota; class Gammaproteobacteria; order Enterobacterales; family Enterobacteriaceae; genus Buttiauxella; species Buttiauxella sp. WJP83. Next base: position 4,463,528 of record NZ_CP110080.1, on the reverse strand, counting down.
CAGAAAGGAAAATCCGGCATTATTTATTGTGGCAGCCGCGCCAAGGTTGAAGACACCGCCGCTCGCCTACAAAGCAAAGGGATCAGCGCCGGTGCTTATCACGCTGGGCTTGAACACCAGGTTCGCGCTGAAGTGCAGGAAAAATTCCAGCGAGACGATCTGCAAATCGTGGTCGCGACCGTAGCTTTCGGCATGGGTATCAATAAGCCCAACGTCCGTTTTGTCGCCCACTTCGACATCCCACGCAATATCGAATCCTACTATCAGGAAACGGGACGCGCGGGGCGTGACGGCCTGCCTGCCGAAGCCATGTTATTTTACGATCCGGCTGATATGGCCTGGCTGCGCAAATGTCTGGAAGAAAAACCGGTTGGGCAATTGCAGGACATTGAACGCCATAAACTCAATGCAATGGGGGCGTTTGCTGAAGCGCAAACTTGTCGCCGCCTGGTATTGCTGAATTACTTTGGCGAAGGTCGCCAGCAATCTTGCGGCAACTGCGATATTTGTCTCGATCCGCCGCGTCGTTACGACGGGCTGGTGGACGCGCAAAAAGCGCTTTCCACCATTTATCGCGTCAACCAGCGCTTTGGTATGGGCTATGTGGTGGAGGTGCTGCGTGGCGCTAATAATCAGCGTATTCGCGACTTGCAGCACGACAAACTGCCGGTCTACGGAATTGGCCGTGACCAAACACATGAGCATTGGGTTAGTGTTATCCGCCAGTTGATTCACCTGGGAGTGGTGACACAAAACATCGCCCAGCACTCCGCATTGCAGCTTACCGAAGCTGCTCGCCCGTTCTTGCGCGGCGAAGAACCTCTAATGCTTGCCGTGCCGCGTATCGTCGCGGTTAAATCCCGCAGCAGCAGCCAGAAATCGTTCGGCGGCAATTACGACCGCAAGCTGTTCGCCAAACTGCGCAAACTGCGCAAAGCCATTGCCGATGAAGAAAACATTCCACCTTACGTCGTGTTTAACGACGCGACATTAATTGAAATGTCCGAGCAGATGCCGATCACCCCAGGTGAAATGCTGGGCGTGAATGGTGTTGGAACACGTAAGCTGGAACGCTTTGGTCGTGAGTTCATGGCACTGATTCGCAGCCATGTTGATGGCGAAGATGAGTAGTAGCCAGTTATACCCGTCATACTTCAAGTTGTAGGTGCGTTGGCTACGTTCAGTCGCCCGAATCACTTACTCAAGTAAGCTCATCGGGACTCTTTTTCTTGCCGCCTTCCTGCAACTCGAATTATTTAGGGTATAGTAATTCTCCAAATAATTATCCCGCGAGTTAACTCCTATGTTGATGCTCTTCCTCACGGTGGCATTAGTGCATATCGTTGCGCTGATGAGCCCCGGCCCCGATTTTTTCTTTGTTTCCCAGACTGCAGTTAGCCGTTCTCGTAAAGAAGCGATGATGGGTGTATTGGGAATTACCATGGGTGTCATGATCTGGGCAGGCGTAGCGCTGCTGGGTTTGCATCTGATTCTGGAAAAAATGGCGTGGTTGCACAACATCATCATGGTTGGCGGTGGTTTGTATCTTTGCTGGATGGGCTACCAGATGCTGCGTGGCGCATTGAAGAAAGAGAAGCCTTCCGAGCAAACACCGAATGTTGAACTGGCTCGTAGCGGGCGCAGTTTTGTAAAAGGCTTACTCACCAACCTGGCAAACCCAAAAGCGATTATCTACTTCGGCAGCGTGTTCTCACTGTTTGTCGGAGATGATGTGGGTAGTGCAGAACGTTGGGGCTTGTTTGTTTTGATTTCACTGGAAACGCTGGCCTGGTTCACGGTAGTTGCCAGTTTATTTGCGCTGCCGAAAATGCGCCGGGGCTACCAGCGCCTTGCTAAATGGATTGATGGATTCGCGGGCGCATTGTTTGCCGGATTCGGTATTCACCTGATCATCTCCCGCTAATCCTTTCCTCTGATGTTATGCCTGGCGCGCTCCAGCTAAGAGCGCGCCCACCAGCATAAACAGTGAACCAAACACTCGGTTCAGCGCTTTCATCTGACGTGGCCCTTTAATCCAGCCCGCAATACGTGTCGCCAGCGTCGCATAGCCAATCATCACAATAATATCGACCACCACGGTGGTGACGCCGAGTATTAAATACTGTGCCGCTTGTGGCTGATGGGGTGCGATAAATTGCGGGAACAGTGCCGCGAGAAAGACAATGCTCTTTGGATTGGTGAGATTCACAAAAACCGCACGTTTAAACAGGCGACTACGTGGCTGGCTGGCCGCTATCGTATTTAAATCTATCGCCCCTGCGGCACGCCATTGCTGAATACCCAACCAGACAAGGTAAGCAGCACCCGCCCATTTCAAAATTTCAAACGCCAGTAACGAGTGCGAAAAAATGGCTCCCAGGCCAATACCTACCAGTACGATATGAATCGCAAGGCCAGTTTGCAGTCCGGCAATAGACGCCGCCGCACCACGATAGCCGTGGCTGATAGCGGTCGTCATGGTATTAATTGCCCCGGAACCGGGTGAAAGACTCAGAATTATTGTGGTAACAAGGTAGGTAAGCCACCATTCAACGCTCATGTGAAATTCCCTGATCGAACACTTTTATGCCACAATACGCTATTGTTGATGAGCGTGCTACGAATCACAAAAAAGCGAAATGACTCAGCATAGAAATGGATGGAAAACCCGTGAAAATGCCTTTACCGCTTTCACCACGGGTCCACTGATGGACTTCTGGCGAAGTCGTGAAGAGTGTGAATTTTCAGGCGTCGACGAAGTGCCGGTACGCTATGTACGGTTTCGCTCGCAGGATCACGACCGGGTGATTGTGGTTTGCCCTGGGCGTATCGAAAGCTATGTTAAATACGCTGAATTGGCTTATGACCTGTTCCATTGTGGATTCGACATTTTAATCATCGACCATCGTGGGCAAGGCCGTTCTGGACGCATGCTCTCGGATTCACATCGCGGGCATGTGGCGAAGTTTAGCGACTATGTCGACGATTTTGATCGCTTTTATCAGCATGAAGTCGCGAATGGCCCGTGGAGAAAACGCTACGCGTTAGCGCATTCCATGGGCGGGGCGATTATCACGCTGTGGCTGGAAAAGAACTCACAATGCTTTGATGCCGTTGCGCTGTGTGCACCGATGTTTGGCATTGCCTTGCGCTGGCCGGACTGGATGGTTCGTCATATTCTTGATTGGGCGGAAGGGCATCAACGTTTTCGTGAGGGGTACGCAATCGGAACAGGCCGCTGGCGCGCATTACCATTTAGCGTTAATGTCCTGACCCATAGCCGTGAACGTTACCGCCGAAACCTACGTTTTTATGCTGACGAGCCAGCATTGCGGGTAGGTGGGCCAACGAATCACTGGGTACGAGAAGGGATACTCGCAGGAGAACAGGTTTTAGCAGGAGCCACTGCGATTACCACGCCGATTTTTATCCTGCAGGCAGAAGAGGAACGCGTCGTTGATAATCGCGCGCATGACCAATTCTGTGAACTTCGAGCCACGGCGGGCAACCCTTGTGAGGGGGAAAAACCTTACGTCATAAACGGTGCATATCATGAGATCCTGTTCGAAAAGGACGATATACGGACCGAAGCGCTGAATGCCATTATCACGTTTTTTGATAGGCATAATTAATCTGAATTCAACACCTGAGGTTTCAAATCCTATGTACCATGTCGTTGCGTCTGACTTAGATGGCACGTTGTTGTCCCCCGATCACCTGCTCACCCCATACGCCAAAGAAACGCTGAAATTGCTCACCGCTGAAGGGGTACATTTCGTCTTTGCAACGGGTCGTCACCATATCGATGTGGGGCAAATCCGCGATAACCTCGAAATCAAAGCCTACATGATCACCTCCAACGGTGCGCGTGTGCATGATACTGACGGCAACCTGGTATTCAGCCACGATCTTGATCAGGACATCGCCCGTGATCTGTTTGGTGTCGTGCATACCCATCAAGATATCGTGACCAACGTCTACCGTGGCGACGAATGGTTCATGAACCGCCATCGCCCTGAAGAGATGAAATATTTTAAAGAGGCCGTATTTAATTACAGCCTGTTTGAGCCAGGTTTGCTGGACGCTGATGGTATTAGCAAAGTGTTCTTCACCTGTGATTCACACGAAAAATTGCTGCCGCTTGAGCAAGCGTTGATTGCCCGTTGGGGTGACCGAGTCAATGTCAGCTTCTCGACACTCACTTGCCTGGAAGTAATGGCGGGTGGGGTATCCAAAGGTCACGCGCTGGAAGCGGTATCTAAAGCAATGGGTTACAGCCTGAAAGAGTGCATCGCCTTTGGTGATGGCATGAACGACGCAGAAATGCTCAGCATGGCGGGTAAAGGCTGCATCATGGGCAATGCCCACCAACGCCTGAAAGACTTGTTGCCAGAGCTGGAAGTGATTGGCACCAACGCCGATAACGCCGTTCCACATTACCTGCGTAAGATGTTCCTCGGTAAAGATTAATTCGCCGATATTGAGTGGCGATTTAATCGCCACTCGTCAACCAAATAGCTAAGCCTCTGCCAACACCCTTCGCTACAATAAGGCATAACCTGTTGTAGAGATTTCATCGTGCCGTTACTGATCATCACCACAATCCTGTGGGCCTTCTCATTTAGTCTGATTGGCGAATACCTTGCCGGGCATGTCGACAGCTATTTTTCGGTGCTGATGCGCGTCGGGCTTGCGGCGCTAGTATTCCTGCCGTTCCTGCGTTTTAAAGGTTACAGCGCGAAAACGTTGCTGTTGTATATGCTGGTAGGCGCGCTGCAACTCGGTGTGATGTACCTGTTTAGCTTCCAGGCTTATCTCTACCTGACGGTTTCAGAATTCCTGTTGTTCACCGTGCTGACACCGTTGTATATCACGCTGATTTACGATTTGCTCAGCCGCAGGCCGCTGCGCTGGGGTTATGCACTCAGTGCAGGGCTGGCGGTGGTTGGCGCGGCGATTATTCGCTATGACAAAGTGAGCGATCACTTCTGGACTGGCCTGCTGTTAGTGCAGGCGGCCAACATCTGCTTTGCTATCGGCATGGTGGGCTACAAACGTTTGATGGAAACGCGTCCGATGCCGCAGCATTGCGCATTCTCATGGTTTTATCTTGGCGCATTCATTGTGGCGGTAAGCGCCTGGTTTGTGCTGGGGAATCCGCAAAAACTCCCGACTACCAACCTGCAATGGGGCATCCTGGTGTGGCTGGGTGTCGTGGCGTCAGGGCTGGGTTATTTCATGTGGAACTATGGTGCGACGCAGGTGGATGCAGGAACGCTCGGCATCATGAACAACGTGCATGTTCCGGCAGGGCTGCTGGTTAACCTCGCCATCTGGCAAGAACAGCCCCACTGGCCGAGTTTTATCATTGGTGGGACGGTGATAATGGCCTCGCTATGGGTGCATCGCCGTTGGGTCGCTCCGCGTTCTTCACAAACGGCAGATGCTCGCAAGCGTGTGAACGCGTCGAGCGAATAAACGCTTCTGTCACCGGTTGACGCTGCTCGCCATCGCGAACGGCGGCGTACAACCGGCTCCACAATCCTTCGCCCAGGGTTTTAGTTACCACCAGACCCTGGCGCTCCACATTCTCCACCACCCAATGCGGCAGCGCGGCAATGCCCATACGTGCCGACACCATCTGAATTAACAGCAACGTGTTATCCACACTTTTAAGCATAGGGCTCACGCCTGCGGGTTGCAGGAAATGTCGCCAGATATCCAATCGTTGGCGCTGCACCGGGTAAATTAACAATGTCTCGCTGCTCAAATCTTCCGGATCAATTCGTGTTTTGTTCGCTAACGGGTGATCCGTTGCCAGCACCAGGCGCACTTCATAATCAAACATGGGCGAATAGTGCAGACCGCTGCGCGGCAGAATGTCCGAGGTCAAAACGATATCCAGCTCGCTTTGCTGTAACGCGGGCTGCGGGTCGAACGTCACACCTGATTTGAAATCCAGATCCACCTGCGGCCAGGTTTTGTGGAAATTCTCTAATGCGGGTGTCAGCCACTGAATACAGCTATGGCATTCGATGGCGATACGCAACGTTGTCTGATGCGGTTCATTGCAGGCCTGAAGCGCACGGCTAATCTGCGGCAGCACTTGTTCTGCCAGTTGCAATAGCACTTCACCCTGAGGAGTAAAGCGCAGTGGCTGACTTTTACGGACAAACAAGCGGAACCCAAGTCGCTGCTCCAGATCGCTGAACTGATGAGAGAGCGCCGATTGGGTCTGATGCAACGCGGCAGCGGCAGCGGCTAAAGAGCCACAATTTCGTAACGCCTGGAGCGTCCGCAGGTGTTTGATCTCGATCATGAAAGTCCTTCACTTCGGCATGAGCAAATTGCGCTTGAGGAATATACAGTACCTTTGCAAGATGGCGGTGTAAACATCTGGACGTCCAAATCCAAAAAATTCACCATGAGGACATAAAAATGACAATCAAAAATCACACCCTCGGCTTCCCTCGTGTTGGCCTGCGTCGCGAACTGAAAAAGGCACAAGAAAGTTACTGGGCAGGTAACTCTACCCAGGAAGAATTACTGACAGTGGGCCGCGAACTGCGTGCTCGTCACTGGGATCAACAAAAACAGGCCGGCGTTGAATTACTGCCAGTGGGCGATTTCGCCTGGTACGATCACGTTCTGACCACCAGCTTGTTACTTGGCAATGTACCGGCTCGTCATCAGAACGCGGACGGCAGTGTAGATATCGACACATTATTCCGTCTGGGCCGTGGCCGCGCACCGACTGGCAAGCCTGCCGCCGCCGCAGAAATGACGAAATGGTTTAACACCAACTATCACTACATGGTGCCGGAATTTACTCTAGGCCAGCAGTTCAAACTGACCTGGACACAACTTCTGGATGAAGTGGACGAAGCGCTGGCACTGGGCCACAACGTGAAACCTGTGCTGCTTGGCCCAGTCACCTATCTGTGGCTGGGTAAAGTGAAGGGTGAGCAGTTCGACCGCCTGAGCTTGCTCAACGACATTCTGCCGGTTTACCAACAGGTTCTGGCAGAGCTGGCAAAACGCGGCATCGAATGGGTGCAAATCGATGAACCCGCTCTGGTGCTGGAATTGCCGCAGGCGTGGCTGGATGCGTTCAAGCCTGCTTATGACGCGCTGAATGGTAACGTTAAGCTGTTGCTGACCACCTATTTCGAAGGCGTCACGCCAAACCTGAACACCATCACCGCGCTGCCGGTCCAGGGTCTGCACGTTGATTTCGTACACGGTAAAGATGATATCAACGCGTTGCATCAACAGCTTCCGGCTGACTGGCTATTGTCTGCCGGTGTGATTAACGGACGTAACGTCTGGCGTGCCGATCTGACGGAAAAATATCAGCAATTGCAGGCCATCGTCGGCAAACGTGAGCTATGGGTGGCCTCCTCTTGCTCATTGCTGCACAGCCCAATCGATCTCAGCGTGGAAACGCGTCTGGATGCGGAAGTGAAAAGCTGGTTTGCCTTCGCCCTGCAAAAATGTGCTGAGCTTTCACTACTGACCGAAGCGCTAAACAGCGGTAACACCGAAAAGCTGGTGGAATGGAGCGCACCAATTCAGGCTCGCCGCCATTCAAGCCGTGTACACAATGCCGCAGTAGAACAGCGTCTGGCTACCATTACCGCGCAAGACAGCCAACGTCACAGCGACTATGCCGCTCGTGCCGTGGCGCAACGTCAGCGTTTTAACCTGCCAGCGTGGCCGACAACGACTATCGGTTCTTTCCCGCAAACCACCGAAATCCGCGGCTTGCGCCTAGACTTCAAAAAGGGAAATCTGGATGCCAACAACTATCGCACCGGTATCGCTGAACACATCAAACAAGCGGTAGCGGAACAAGAACGGCTGGGCCTGGATGTGCTGGTGCACGGTGAGGCCGAGCGTAACGACATGGTGGAATATTTTGGCGAACACCTCGACGGCTTCGTCTTCACCCAAAACGGCTGGGTACAGAGCTACGGCTCCCGCTGTGTAAAACCGCCGGTCGTGATTGGTGATATCAGCCGCCCGGAAGCCATCACCGTTGAATGGGCGAAGTACGCGCAATCCCTGACCGACAAACCAGTAAAAGGCATGTTGACTGGCCCGGTGACAATTCTGTGCTGGTCATTCCCACGCGAAGACGTCTCGCGCGAAACCATCGCGAAGCAAATTGCACTGGCGTTGCGCGACGAAGTGGCGGATCTTGAAGCTGCGGGCATTGGCATCATTCAGATTGACGAACCCGCGTTGCGTGAAGGTTTACCGCTGCGTCAGTCCGACTGGCAGGCGTATCTGGAATGGGGCGTGGAAGCTTTCCGCCTGAACGCCGCTGTGGTACGCGACGACACGCAGATCCACACCCACATGTGTTACTGCGAATTCAACGACATCATGGATTCCATTGCGGCGCTGGATGCGGACGTGATCACCATTGAAACCTCACGTTCCGATATGGACTTGTTGGAGTCGTTCAAAGAGTTCGAATACCCGAACGAAATTGGACCGGGCGTGTATGACATTCACTCGCCGAACGTGCCAAGCGTGGAATGGATTGAAGCGCTCCTGAAGAAAGCGGCTGAAAGTGTTCCGGCTGAGCGTTTGTGGGTTAACCCTGACTGCGGCCTGAAAACTCGCGGCTGGCCAGAAACGCGTCAGGCGCTGGCGAACATGGTGAAGGCGGCGCAGAACTTGCGTAGCGCTTAAGTTTTCTTTTGCCCTCGAAAGGGGGCTATCTTCAGTGGTATCAGAGATGGAAAACCACACGCTTACCGGTTGGTAGCGTTATATCAATACTCAATTCACCCCCAAGAGCTGCGACGTAGCGTTTTAATGTGGATAAGCGCGGGTCGTTTTCAGGGTTTTCCATTTTAGCTATGGTAGGTTGGGATACCCCAACAGCCTGGGCGAGTTCAGTCTGTGACATCTTCAGTTCCTCTCGAAGCTGGCTAAGAGCAATTTCCTGACGTAAAACCTGAATCTTATCCGCAATTTCCTGCTGGCTTTCCGGGCTCTGTTTGGCGAGTAACTTTTTATAAGTAGACATATTATTTCTCCAGATGGGCCAAGTGCTTACAATATTCAGATTCCGCCAGCCGAATCATGTCGCGATAAAATTGTTTCTCGTTAAGCCCTGTTTTATCACCGGCGCATAAGACAATGGCTCGGCGGACAGGATCAAAGGCGAAAAATGCTCTTACTGGAACCCCCGCATGCTGGATGCGAAGTTCTTTCATATTAGGGAATGCGGAACCATTGAGTGTATCCACATAGGGACGGCCAAGTTGTGGCCCCATTTCTTCCAGAATACCCATTACCGCCAGTACATCTTCTCTTAGCGCATTGGCTTGCGCTAAAAACCAGCGATCAAAAACATCCGTAGTAATGACTTCCCACATATCCATGTACTGTAGCTTCCTGTTTATAAATTATAGCCTTTAAGCAATAACTTCAAGTAAAGGTTGGGCGTTGGAAGAAAGGTGTAGTTCGTGATGAAACGGCCATATCTCCGACGAGCGAAGGCCGCTTTGTTGCTTAGTGAACGCTTGCTGTACCTTCACCAGCCCGGCAAGCAGGCGGCCACACAGCGCCATACATTCGCTGTGATTATTAATTTCAATTAATTCATCAACGTAGTGCTGGAAAATATCCTGCGTAGTACCTTGCTGGGGCGCTTCTAAGCTTCCACAATCTCTGCTTTGGTACTGGGTAAGTCAACAGTAAAACTAAGGGATTTGTGGCTGAAATGGAATGCTTCGAGGCGGGTCACGTTGGGAATGAAAACCGACTGAAAACTGCAAAAATATCACCCATCACCCATCACCCATCACCCATCACCCATCACCCATCACCCATCACCCATCACCCAACTACACACTCACCCCTGCTCTCAATAAATAATCCATACACCAGCGGCAAATTTTTTGATGCTGGGTGCTGACAAGAGTAAAAAAAGCAGGCTCAGGAATGTGATGCAGTACACTTATTAATATCAAGGATAAAGCCCTGGGTTGAACCAGGGCGGCATGTATTACTTCTTCGTGCCATATCGTTCAAACCACTTCAGCATGCGCTGCCAGCCATCTTTTGCTGAATCGGCATGGTAGCTCGGGCGATAATCTGCGTTAAACGCGTGGCCCGCTTCCGGGTAGACGATGATTTCTGCGTTGGCATTCGCAGCGCGCAGAGCATGGCGCATGGTTTCTACACTTTCCTGCGAAATCCCGGTGTCTAGCCCGCCGTAAAGTCCAAGCACTGGCGCGTTCAGATTAATGGCGATATCGACTGGATGATGTTGTGAATTAAGGGATTTCTCGCCCAACAGTTTTCCATACCAGGCAACGGCTGCTTTCAACTGTGGATTATGTGCGGCGTATAACCAGGTCATTCGTCCACCCCAACAAAAACCGGTAATCATCAGGCGATGAGCATCGCCGCCGTTTCTAGCCGCCCAGTTGGCGACGTGATCGAGATCAGCCAGCACCTGTGCATCGGGAACCTTAGAGACCAGTCCACTTAAAAGCGTCTGAATATCTGCAAAATCATTTGGGTCACCCTGGCGGAAATAGAGTTCTGGCGCGATGGCCAGGTATCCTTCCAGTGCTAATCTGCGGCAAATATCGCGAATATGCTCATGCACGCCGAAAATTTCCTGCACTACAATCACGATGGGCAAAGAACCTTCCGCACCTTTTGGCCTGGCGTGATATGCGGGCATATTCTCGCCCTGCGTAGGAATGGAAGTTTCCCCCGCTAAAATTGCGTCGTCTGGTGTATGTAACACGGTTGAAGCCAGAGGGGAGGCCGCAGGAGCAAAATTTCCGCCCGGTAATTTAGCTGTGGGTTGTTCTTCTTTCATTGGCATTCTCCTTATCAAATTAGCGCAGTGCGATAACTATAGCTTTTCTCCGTGAGACTTCGAGTTGGCGGGTTAATGAACATTCGCGCCTTAACGTGTGATTACGATCACTATCTCAATTGAAAATAATGTAATTTGTTTCATTCAAAGTGAAATCGGTCACGTAATTCTTTGCAGAGGTTCGGTACAGTACCTCCTTAGATAGATAAGCCAACCTATTCAACGCAGGAGTCTGTTATGTCCAAGTCTGATGTTTTTCACCTCGGCCTCACTAAAAATGATCTGCAAGGGGCAACGCTTGCCATCGTCCCGGGCGATCCAGAGCGCGTGGAAAAAATCGCAGTACTGATGGACAAGCCGGTAAAATTGGCTGCCCACCGTGAATTTACTACCTGGCGTGCTGAACTAGATGGCAAGCCAGTCATTGTCTGCTCGACCGGCATCGGCGGCCCGTCGACTTCTATCGCTGTAGAAGAACTGGCGCAACTGGGCATTCGTACTTTCCTGCGTATCGGGACGACTGGCGCAATCCAGCCGCATATTAATGTTGGTGACGTTCTGGTGACCACTGCGTCTGTGCGTCTTGACGGTGCCAGCCTGCACTTCGCACCGCTGGAATTCCCAGCCGTTGCTGATTTTGCCTGTACTACTGCACTGGTTGAAGCGGCGAAATCTATCGGTGCGACCACGCACATTGGTGTGACGGCTTCTTCTGATACCTTCTATCCAGGCCAGGAACGTTACGACACCTTCTCAGGTCGCGTAGTGAGCCGCTATAAAGGTTCCATGGAAGAGTGGCAGCAGATGGGCGTGATGAACTACGAGATGGAATCCGCGACTCTTCTGACCATGTGCGCAAGCCAGGGCCTGCGTGCCGGTATGGTGGCTGGCGTGATTGTGAACCGTACTCAGCAAGAAATCCCGAATGCTGAAACCATGAAAAAAACAGAAAGCCACGCGGTGCAAATCGTGGTGGAAGCGGCTCGTCGCTTAATCTAGTCCCAATAAGCCGGTGCAAGCCGGCTTAATTTTTACGCTTTGCGTAACGCCTCGCAGGAAATCCCTTTTCATCTGGACATTTATACAGCAGAATTTTATTTTGCTGAGGTTTGGCATGGCTTGTGGGAGTGACTGTGGATATTTCAATTTTATTCGGTATCGGTATTGCGCTGGTTGGTGTTCTGACTGGATGGTTGCTGGCAAGTTTGCGGGCGGCTACGCGGCAATCCGCACTGTATGAAGAACAACGAGAAATCTACGGCGAACTGACTGCCGCCCGCCAGGAGTTGCAGCAAAACCAGCACTGGAAAGAGGAATGCGAGCAACTCAACCGAGAACTGCGTACTCAGCTTGAGATCAATAGTGCGCAGGAAGCGGATATCCGCGAACTTTCCACTCTTTTAGAACAAACCCGCCTTAATGCCGACGACAAGCATCGCCAGATGCTTAACAGCGAGCAACGCCTGAGCGAACAATTTGAAAACCTCGCCAACCGTATTTTTGAGCAAAGTGGCCGCAAAGTTGAAGAACAAAACCGGCAAAGTTTAAATGGCTTACTCTCACCATTGCGCGAACAACTGGATGGTTTCCGTCGTCAGGTGCAAGAGAGTTTTGGTCAGGAAGCCCGCGAGCGCCACACGCTTACTCATGAAATCCGTAGCCTTCAACAGCTGAATGCCCAAATGGCGCAAGAGGCACTGAATCTCACCAAAGCCCTGAAAGGGGATAACAAAACTCAGGGTACCTGGGGTGAGGTTGTGCTGACTCGTGTGCTGGAGGCATCAGGTTTGCGAGAGGGTTATGAATACGAAACTCAGGTCAATATTCAGCTCGAAAATAACAGCCGGATGCAGCCCGATGTCATTGTGCGTTTGCCGCAAGGCAAAGATGTCGTCATCGATGCCAAGATGACGCTGGTGGCGTATGAGCGTTATTACAACGGTGAAGATGAGCTAACCCGCGAAAGCGCGCTCAATGAGCACATTGCCAGCATTCGTAACCATATCCGCATGCTTGGCCGCAAAGACTACCAGCAATTGCCGGGGCTGCGTTCTCTGGATTATGTGTTGATGTTTATCCCCGTCGAGCCCGCGTTTTTACTGGCGATTGACCGCCAGCCTGAACTCATCAGCGAAGCACTCAAAAATAACATCATGCTGGTGAGCCCTACGACCTTGCTGGTAGCGCTACGAACCGTTGCCAATTTGTGGCGTTATGAGCATCAAAGCCGAAATGCGCAACAAATTGCCGAACGCGCCAGCCGACTGTATGACAAAATGCGTCTCTTCGTTGACGACATGTCGGCAATTGGCCAAAGCCTGGATAAAGCCCAGGATAACTATCGGCAGGCGATGAAAAAACTCGCATCGGGCCGTGGGAATATCCTCATTCAAGCTGAGGCATTTCGTTGTTTGGGTGTTGAAGTTAAACGCGAGATTAATCCGGATTTAGTCGAGCAGGCCAGACTGGAAGACGAAGAGAACGATAGAGAAAACAGCGCTGACAATGGTTTAGAAAGCCGACGTATCGTTGGTGAACGTTAAGCGCTGGTTTAGTCCCTGCGGCTTGAAGCATAGGGCTTTGAGCCTCATTCTGTTACACTCCACAAACATTTTTTGGACAAGCAGGCATCGAGATGGTTGAAGAATCCCAGGAAACAACACACTTTGGCTTCCGCACTGTAGCGAAGGAACAGAAGGCCGATATGGTAGCCCATGTGTTCCATTCTGTGGCCGCAAAATACGACGTGATGAATGACCTGATGTCGTTCGGCATCCATCGTATCTGGAAGCGATTTACCATTGATTGCAGTGGTGTTCGCCGTGGTCAGCGTGTACTGGATTTAGCGGGAGGCACCGGTGATTTGACCGCTAAGTTCTCCCGTCTGGTCGGCGAAACAGGCGAAGTGGTTCTGGCGGATATCAACGATTCAATGCTGAAAATGGGGCGTGAAAAACTGCGCAACATCGGTATTGTTGGCAACGTGAGTTATGTTCAGGCTAACGCCGAAGCTCTGCCTTTCCCTGACAACTTCTTTGATTGCATTACCATCTCTTTCGGCTTGCGCAATGTGACCGACAAAGAAAAAGCGCTGCGTTCCATGTACCGAGTTTTAAAACCGGGCGGTCGCCTGCTGGTTCTGGAATTCTCTAAACCGATTATCGAACCTCTTAGCAAAGCCTACGATGCGTACTCATTCCATATTCTGCCGCGTATAGGTGAAATCGTTGCACAAGATGCGGAAAGCTACCGTTATCTGGCTGAATCTATTCGTATGCACCCTGATCAAGAAACGTTGAAAGCGATGATGGAAGATGCCGGTTTTGAAAATACCACCTACTTCAATCTGACGGCTGGCGTTGTTGCGCTGCACCGTGGTTATAAATTCTGATTGGGAACTCGTGATGCCATTTACACCGCTAATGACTGCCGGAATAGAAAATCTGCTCAATACATTTCTCTGGCAAGACCGAGGCTTGAAGGCGGCACGGCAGCGCTTAGTGGGTAAGGTGTTACGTGTTGAACTCAAAGAGATCTCATCACCTATCGTTTTGGTGTTTAGCGAACAACAAATCGATGTATTAGGCCAGTGGGAAGGTGAAGCTGATTGTCGGGTGTTGACTGGGTTTAGCACACTGCCGAAATTGCGTGACCGGCAACAGCTTACGGCACTTATTCGCAGCGGTGAATTAGAAGTTCAGGGGGATATTCAGGTCGTCCAGAATTGGGTTGCCCTGATGGATCTTGCTGAGTTCGATCCCGCTGAATTGTTAGCGCCTTATATCGGTGATATTGCTGCTGAAGGTATCAGCAAGGTTATTAGTGGCGGCAGTAAGTTATTGAAAAAAGGATTTTCCCGTAACCAGCAATACCTGTCAGAAGCTATTACTGAAGAGTGGAAGATGGCACCAGGCTCGTTGGAAGTCGCATGGTTTGCTGAGGAAACGGCAGCTGTCGACCGTAAGGTCGATGCACTTATTGCGCGACTGGACAAACTGGAGAAAAAATGACGCCTGGAGAGATTCGCCGCCTCTATTTTATTATCCGCACTTTTCTTAGCTACGGTTTGGATGAACTGATCCCTCGGATCCGTATTACGCTGCCGTTACGCATCTGGCGACGCATGCTGTTCTGGATGCCAAATCGTCACAAAGAGAAACCTCTTGGTGAGCGGCTGCGCCTTGCACTGCAAGAACTGGGTCCGGTATGGATCAAGTTTGGGCAGATGCTCTCGACTCGTCGTGATCTGTTCCCCCCACAAATTGCGGACCAGCTTGCGATGTTGCAAGACCGCGTTGCGCCATTTGATGGCGCTTTAGCTAAAAAGCAAATTGAACAATCGATGGGTGGGATCCCTATCGAAACCTGGTTTGATGATTTCGAAATACAACCGCTTGCATCGGCCTCAATTGCCCAGGTTCATACCGCACGCCTGAAAGAAAATGGGCGCGATGTTGTTATCAAAGTCATTCGCCCGGATATCCTGCCGATTATCAAAGCGGATATGAAACTCATCTACCGTCTTGCTCGATGGGTGCCACGATTGATGCCAGATGGCCGCCGTTTACGCCCGCTGGAAGTGGTGCGCGAATATGAAAAGACCTTGATTGACGAGCTTAATCTTCTGCGTGAAGCCGCCAACGCTATCCAGTTGCGCCGCAACTTTGAAGACAGCCCGATGCTCTACGTGCCGGAAGTATTCTCTGACTACTGCAGCGAGAACATGATGGTCATGGAGCGGATCTACGGTATTCCTGTTTCTGATATTGCGATGCTCAAGGAGCAAGGCACCAACATGAAACTGTTGGCAGAACGCGGCGTGCAGGTCTTCTTCACACAGGTGTTTCGAGACAGCTTTTTCCATGCCGATATGCATCCGGGGAATATCTTTGTCAGCTATGAACACCCTGAAGATCCAAAATATATCGGTATCGACTGCGGCATTGTTGGTTCGCTCAATAAAGAAGATAAGCGTTACCTGGCAGAAAACTTTATCGCCTTCTTTAATCGAGACTATCGCAAGGTCGCTGAATTGCATGTCGATTCAGGCTGGGTGCCACCAGATACCAACGTAGAAGAGTTTGAGTTCGCCATTCGTACCGTTTGCGAACCCATCTTTGAGAAACCACTGGCAGAAATTTCCTTCGGCCATGTGCTGCTCAATCTGTTTAACACGGCACGCCGTTTTAATATGGAAGTGCAGCCGCAGTTGGTTTTACTGCAAAAAACGCTACTTTATGTTGAAGGCCTCGGAAGACAGCTTTACCCACAACTAGATTTGTGGAAAACAGCCAAACCTTTCCTGGAAAGTTGGATCAAAGATCAGGTTGGTATTCCTGCGCTTATTCGCTCTTTTAAAGAAAAAGCACCGTTCTGGATAGAAAAAATGCCAGAACTACCAGAACTGATGTACGACAGTTTGCGCCAGGGTAAACAATTACAGCAGAGTGTTGATAAAATAACGCGTGATTTGCAACGCAATCAGGTGCGTCAGGCCCAATCCCGCTATCTGTTTGGCATTGGTGCCACGCTGCTGTTAAGCGGCACGTTATTATTGATTAGCAAACCAGAATGGCAATACCTGCCTGCAGGGCTTATGGCTGCTGGCATTGTTGCCTGGCTGATTGGTTGGCGGCGCTCATCCTGAGCTGTTTTTAATCGTTTTTAACAGACAACGTGCGGTACAATAAAGACCGTTATCTATTCATCACTGTGATTTGAGGCAACATTATGGGTGGTATCAGTATTTGGCAATTGTTGATCATTGCCGTCATCGTGGTTCTGCTTTTCGGTACTAAGAAGCTGGGTTCTATCGGTTCTGATTTGGGCGCATCCATCAAAGGCTTTAAAAAAGCCATGAGCGATGATGAAGATAAAGACAAAGAGAAAGATAAATCCATTCAGGATGCCGATTTCACAGCGAAAACGCTTGCAGATAAGCAACCAGGCGATGTGAAGAAAGACGAAGCTAAGAGCAACGATAAAGAGCAGGTGTAAACCGTGTTCGATATTGGTTTCAGTGAGCTGCTGCTGGTTTTTGTCATTGGTCTGATCGTTCTCGGGCCACAGCGTTTGCCTGTGGCTGTTAAAACGGTTGTCGGCTGGGTGCGCGCTTTGCGCTCTCTGGCGGCAACGGTGCAAAACGAACTGGTTCAGGAGTTGAAAATCCAGGAGCTGCAAGACAGCCTGAAGAAGGTTGAAAAAGCGAGCATGGACAATCTCACTCCAGAACTAAAAGCATCAATGGATGAACTGCGTCAGGCGGCTGAGTCGATGAAGCGCTCGTATACGCATGAACCTGAAAAGGGGAGTGACGAGGCCCATACCATCCATAATCCACTGGTGAAAGACGCTCAGGATAGCCATGAAGGCGTGACTCCTGCAACGGCTGCACATCAGGCCAGCGCGCCTGAAGAAGCACCTGTCGTTGAAACTGAAACAGCTCCTGCCTCAGCGGCAGCAGAAGTTTCTGAAGAGTTGACTCAGCCTCAGATTAAACCCATCGCAGAGCCCGCGAAAACACCCGTTTCCTCACAACCTTCGAGTGATAAACAGTAACCATGGCCGTTGAAGATACCCAACCGCTTATCAGCCATCTGATAGAGCTGCGCAAGCGACTGTTAAATAGCATTATCGCTGTGCTGGTGATTTTCCTGGCACTGGTTTACTTTGCCAATGACATCTATCAGATTGTCTCATCTCCGCTGATTAAGCAGATGCCCGTTGGGTCAACGATGATTGCCACTGACGTGGCTTCACCGTTTTTCACCCCAATTAAGCTGACTATTTATGTTTCGGTGTTTTTGTCCGCACCGGTCATTCTTTATCAAATTTGGGCGTTTATCGCGCCTGCTTTGTATAAACACGAGCGTAAGCTGGTCACGCCGTTACTGATCTCCAGTTCGTTATTGTTCTATCTCGGCATTGCATTTGCTTACTTTGTCGTTTTCCCACTGGCCTTTGGTTTTCTGACAAAAACCGCACCGATGGGTGTGGTGGTGTCCACCGATATCGCCAAGTACCTCGATTTTGTTATGGCATTATTCATGGCATTTGGGGTGGCGTTTGAAGTGCCCGTGGCGATTATTCTGCTTTGCTGGATGGGCGTAACAACGCCAGACGCGTTAAAAAAGAAGCGGCCTTACATATTTGTGGGTGCCTTTATTGTCGGCATGCTGCTCACCCCGCCGGATGTCTTCTCTCAAACGCTACTGGCAATACCCATGTACTGTCTGTTTGAAATCGGTGTGTTCTTCTCCCGCTACTATGTCGGCAAAGGTCGCAGAGACATGGAAGACGTCGAAGATGACGTTGAAGAAGACAGGAACTCTAAGTAAGAGTCATAAAATCAGGCCGCCCTTTAGGGCGGTCGTCGTTTGGAAGACGCTATGTTTGATATCGGTGTAAATCTTACCAGCTCCCAGTTTGCTAAAGACCATGCTGATGTTGTTACGCGTGCACAGCTTGCGGGAGTGAGCGGCATGTTGCTTACCGGAACCAATATTCACGAAAGTCAGCAGGCACTGTTACTGGCGCAACAGTACCAGGGCTGCTGGTCGACTGCGGGTGTTCATCCGCATGATGCCAGTCATTGGCAAGACGAAACCGCAGACGCTATTCGCGAACTTGCCGGTGCATCGGAAGTGGTGGCTATCGGTGAGTGTGGCCTGGATTTCAACCGTAATTTCTCAACACCTGCTGAGCAAGAACGCGCTTTTACCGCACAACTGGCCCTTGCAGCTGACCTGATGATGCCAGTATTTTTGCACTGCCGCGAAGCGCACGAGCGCTTTATCGCTTTGCTCGACCCGTGGCTTGATAAGTTACCGGGTGTGGTTTTGCACTGCTTTACCGGAACAGAAAATGAAGTTCGTGAATGCCTTGCCAGAGGAATTTTTATCGGTGTCACTGGCTGGGTATGCGACGAGCGCCGCGGCCTTGAATTACGTGAATTGTTACCTGTGATTCCAGCGCATCAGCTGTTGTTGGAAACTGATGCCCCCTACTTGTTACCGCGGGATCTAAAACCAAAACCTGCTTCCCGACGGAACGAACCCTGTTACTTGCCTCATATCCTGGAAAAGGTAGCTGGATGGCGTGGAGAAGATCCCGCCTGGCTTGCGCAAGTAACAGATGACAATGCCCGCCGTCTTTTCCGGCTGGCTTAAATCAGGAGAAAATCAATGAGCTATGCATTTCCCGGTACGTTTCCTGGCCGCCGTATGCGCCGCGTCCGTCGCCACGATTTCAGCCGTCGTCTTGTGGCGGAGAATCAATTAACGGTTAACGACCTTATCTATCCTGTGTTCGTGATGGAAGGCCAGAACCGCCAGGAAGAAGTCCCGTCGATGCCCGGTGTTTACCGCATGACTATCGATCTGCTGCTCAAAGAAGCGGAAACTGTCGGCAAACTTGGTGTGCCGGTATTGTCACTGTTCCCGGTTATTGAAAGTGCTGGAAAGTCGCTGCACGCGGAAGAAGCTTATAACCCGAATGGCCTGGTTCAGCGTGCGGTACGTGCGTTGAAAGATGCAGTGCCAGAGTTGGGTTTGTTGACTGACGTAGCACTCGACCCGTATACCACTCATGGGCAGGATGGCGTGATTGATGCAGACGGTTACGTTATCAACGACATTACACGTGAGATTCTGGTGCGCCAGGCGCTTTCCCATGCGGAAGCCGGTGCTGAAATCATAGCGCCTAGCGATATGATGGATGGTCGTATCGGTGCGATTCGTGACCAGCTCGAACTAGATGGTTTTGTTAACACCCAAATCATGTCTTACGCAGCTAAATACGCGTCTTGCTATTACGGTCCTTTCCGCGATGCGATTGGCTCATCGGGCAATCTGAAAGGGGGTAATAAGAAGACCTATCAGATGGACCCCGCTAATGGCGACGAAGCTCTGCAGGAAGTTGCGCAGGATCTGCAAGAAGGCGCGGATATGGTGATGGTGAAACCGGGTATGCCATATCTGGATGTAGTTCGTCGTGTAAAAGATACCTTCGGCGTGCCGACCTTTGCCTACCAGGTTTCTGGCGAGTATGCGATGCACATGGCGGCAATTCAGAACGGTTGGTTGGCAGAAAAACCGGCCATCATGGAGTCATTGCTGTGCTTTAAACGTGCCGGAGCGGATGGCGTGTTAACGTACTTCTCGAAGCGTGTCGCACAATGGTTGCATGACGAGCAAATGCAGCGCTAGGTTTTCCTTCCAGGGCGGAGACTTATCCGCCCTGATTAGCGTTACGTCTTTTTAAAATCAGTGTTTTTCACACTCTGCATCACTTGTTTATTCAACAGATTCAGCAGCAGCATGGAGCGGGCTTCACCGTCCGGCTCGCTAAAAATAGCTTCCAAACCTTCGAATGCCCCTTCAGTGATTACCACGCGATCGCCTGCGTACGGTGTATCGGGATCGGTGATATTTTCTGGCTGGTGGTTGACGAGCTGCTCAATGACATCACCTGGTACGGTGGCAGGAAGACTGCCGAAACGCACGAAATGGCTGACACCGCGGGTTGAATGAATTGTCGTGGTGTGAATGGTCTCAGGGTCAAACCGAACAAACATATAATTTGGGAACAGTGGTTCATCGACCGCAGTGCGTTTGCCTCGCACGATCTTTTCAATTTTGATCATCGGGGTGAGGCAATTCACGTCCTGACGCTCAAGATGCTCTTGCGCCCGCAGTAATTGGCCCCGCTTGCAGTACAACAGATACCAGGATTCCATAAGTTCTCTTTTTCCTAATCAACCTTCGAAGGATAGCAAAAGGCCGTTATCAGGGATAGATAACCCATATCAATTGGTCAACGGGCAAGCATTTACGCGTTATTAACAAAAATACAGCATGCTGTGCATGAAGCCCGTATAATGACCGCAAAATCCTGACTACGATTAATTGCATGAAATACCACGACCTACGCGACTTTCTGGAATTACTTGAACAACGCGGCGAGCTAAAGCGTATCGCAATGCCGGTCGATCCGTACCTGGAAATGACGGAAATTGCCGATCGTACTTTGCGTGCGAATGGCCCGGCTCTGCTATTTGAGAACCCGAAAGGGTACGATATGCCAGTGCTGTGTAACCTGTTTGGCACTCCGAAACGCGTCGCGATGGGAATGGGGCAGGAAGATGTTTCTGCATTGCGTGAAGTCGGCAAGTTACTGGCCTTCCTGAAAGAACCTGAGCCGCCGAAGGGTTTTCGCGATTTATTCGATAAACTCCCGCAGTTTAAACAAGTCCTGAATATGCCGACCAAACGGCTGCGTAACGCCCCTTGTCAGGAAATCATTTGGGAAGGTGGTGAAGTTGATTTGTCGCGTATTCCTGTCATGCAATGCTGGCCTGAAGATGCAGCGCCACTGATAACCTGGGGTTTGACGGTAACGCGTGGGCCGCATAAAGATCGCCAGAATCTGGGCATTTATCGCCAACAGGTTATCGGCAAAAACAAACTTATCATGCGCTGGTTATCTCATCGCGGCGGCGCGCTAGATTTCCAGGAGTGGTGTGCTGAACATCCTGGTGAGCGTTTCCCTGTTTCGGTTGCATTAGGTGCCGACCCTGCAACCATTCTTGGCGCGGTCACTCCAGTGCCAGACACCCTGTCAGAATATGCTTTTGCCGGTTTATTGCGTGGCACTAAAACCGAAGTGGTGAAGTGTATTTCTAACGATCTTGAAGTTCCTGCCAGCGCGGAAATTGTGCTGGAAGGATATATCGAGCCGGGTGAAATGGCACCAGAAGGGCCATATGGTGACCACACGGGCTACTACAATGAAGTAGATGACTTCCCGGTATTTACCGTTACGCATATTACCCAGCGCCAGAATGCGATTTACCATTCAACGTATACAGGGCGGCCACCGGATGAACCGGCGGTTCTCGGTGTGGCACTCAATGAAGTGTTTGTGCCGATTTTGCAGAAGCAATTCCCGGAAATTGTTGATTTTTATCTGCCACCGGAAGGATGTTCCTATCGCCTTGCGGTTGTCACCATTAAGAAGCAATACGCAGGTCACGCTAAGCGCGTGATGATGGGCGTATGGTCTTTCCTGCGGCAGTTTATGTACACCAAGTTCGTCATCGTCTGCGATGACGATGTCAACGCGCGCGACTGGAACGATGTCATTTGGGCCATCACGACACGAATGGATCCTGCGCGAGATACCGTTTTGGTAGAAAATACACCAATCGATTACCTGGATTTTGCCTCGCCGGTTTCCGGCCTTGGTTCAAAAATGGGACTGGATGCCACCAATAAATGGCCAGGGGAAACCCAACGTGAGTGGGGTCGTCCTATTAAGAAAGATGCAGAAGTATGTGCGCGTATTGATGCAATCTGGGACGAGCTGGCTATTTTCGACGACAGTAAAAACGCCTGAGTGGCGGATTTTTCTGCTTTGCATTATTGACCCGACAGAGGGGAAGCATGACAACCTTAAGCTGTAAAGTGACCTCGGTAGAAGCGATAACTGACACGGTCTATCGCGTTCGATTACTGCCGGAAGCGAAATTCTCCTTTCAGGCCGGGCAGTATTTGATGGTGGTGATGGATGAGCGCGATAAACGCCCGTTCTCCATGGCATCCACGCCGAGCGACCATGAGTATATTGAACTGCACATTGGCGCATCAGAGATCAATCTGTACGCCATGGCGGTGATGGACCGTATTCTGAAAGAGAAAGAAATCGTCGTAGATATACCGCACGGCGATGCCTGGTTGCGTGAAGACGAAGATCGTCCGTTAATTTTGATTGCGGGCGGGACTGGCTTCTCTTACGTACGTTCGATTTTGCTGACTGCTCTTGCACGTAATCCACAACGCGAAATCGCCATTTACTGGGGCGGTCGCGAAGATAAGCATCTTTATGATTTGTCTGAGCTGGAAGCGCTGTCGGTTGTTCATCCAAACCTGCGAGTTGAAGCGGTCGTTGAGCAACCGGAAGAAGGCTGGCGCGGCCGTACCGGTACCGTATTAACGGCGGTTATGCAGGATTATGGAACGCTGGCCGGACACGATATTTATATTGCCGGGCGTTTTGAAATGGCGAAGATTGCGCGTGACCTGTTCTGTAATGAACGTGGTGCCAGTGCTGAGCGTATGTTTGGCGATGCTTTCGCGTTTATTTAAGAGCAAACTGAACAGACAGGCCACCGCATCGTCGGTGGCTTTTGTTTTTGAGCAGAACTTTGAATGATAGAAAGAAAAAACCCGCCCCTGACAGGCGGGAACTACAGCAACTAAACTCTTTTTCTTCGTCCTTGATGCCGTAGCTTTGTTGGCTGCTTTCGCTCACCCGAATCACTTACTTCAGTAAGCTCATCGGGACTCGCTCATTTGCCGCCGCGCTACAGCATCAATGACTTTGAAAAACGTTATTAAGTACGTTCAATAACAGTGGCAATACCTTGTCCTAAACCGATGCACATAGTGGCGAGGCCAAATTGCGCATCGCGACGTTCCATCAGATTTAACAGTGTGGTGCTAATGCGGGTGCCGGAACAACCGAGCGGGTGACCCAGCGCAATCGCGCCGCCGTTCAGGTTAATCTTCTCGTCGATCTTATCCATCAAACCCAGATCTTTAATACACGGCAGGATCTGCGCGGCGAAGGCTTCGTTCATCTCAAACAGGTCGATATCAGCGGCAGTCAGGCCCGCTTTTTTCAACGCCATTTGCGATGCCGGAACGGGGCCATAACCCATAATTGATGGGTCGCAACCCACCACCGCCATTGACCGAACATAAGCGCGGATCTTCAGACCAAGCTCTTTGGCGCGTGATTCGCTCATCAGCAACATCGCCGACGCCCCATCTGACAGAGCAGAAGAACTGCCCGCCGTGACGGTGCCGTTGACCGGATCAAACGCAGGTTTCAGCGCTGCCAGGCCTTCAACAGTGGTTTCCGGGCGAATCACTTCATCGTAATCAAAACGCTTGAGTACGCCATCTGCGTCATGGCCGCTGGTTGGCAGAATTTCAGATTTGAAATAGCCCGCTTCTGTAGCTGCCCACGCACGCTGATGCGAACGAGCCGCAAACTGATCCTGCATTTCACGGTTGATACCGTGCATACGCGCCAGCATTTCGGCGGTTAAGCCCATCATGCCTGCTGCTTTGGCGACGTTGCGGCTCAAACCTGGATGGAAATCAACGCCGTGGCTCATTGGCACATGGCCCATGTGTTCTACGCCGCCGACCAGGCAAGCATGCGCATCACCGGTCTGAATCATACGCGCTGCGTCATGCAAGGCTTGCATAGAAGAACCACACAGGCGGTTCACTGTAACCGCTGGGACTGAATGCGGGATTTCTGCCAGCAGCGAGGCGTTACGCGCAATATTAAAACCCTGCTCCAGAGTCTGTTGTACACAACCCCAATAAATATCATCCAGTGCGGCAGCTTCTAACGCTGGGTTACGCGACAGAATTCCACGCATCAAATGGGCGGAAAGATCTTCTGCACGCAGATTACGAAATGCCCCACCTTTTGAACGGCCCATCGGGGTGCGGATGGCATCAACAATTACAACCTTTTCCATAATCACTCCTTAGGCACTTTTCAGGTCACTGGCTGGGCGCGCAGGCTCGACCGGTGGATAGTACGGCTCGTTACGGGAAGTTTTCGCTCGCAGACCGTCCGGCACCTGGTAGAGCGGGCCAAGATGTTCATACTGCTGAGCCATATCGAGATATTTTGCGCTGCCGATGGTATCTAACCAGCGGAAGGCGCCACCGTGGAACGGAGGGAAACCTAAACCGTAAACCAGCGCCATATCCGCTTCCGCTGGGCTTGCAATAATGCCTTCTTCCAGGCAACGCACCACTTCGTTGACCATTGGAATCATCATGCGGGCGATGATTTCTTCGTCGCTAAAGTTGTGGCGTGGCTTGCTGACATCAGCCAGCAGGCTGTCGGTCGCATCGTCTTGTTCTTTACGCGGCTTGCCTTTGCTGTCTTGTTTGTAACGATAGAAACCTTGTTGGGTTTTCTGGCCGTAGCGGCCCGCGTCAAACATCGCATCGACGGCATCGCGATAATCTTTCTGCATACGCTGTGGGAAACCCGCGGCCATAACGGCCTGAGCGTGATGCGCGGTATCAATGCCGACAACGTCGAGCAGATACGCCGGGCCCATTGGCCAGCCGAACTGTTTTTCCATGACTTTGTCGATTTGACGGAAATCAGCACCGTCACGCATCAACTGACTGAAGCCCGCAAAATAAGGGAACAGAACACGGTTCACGAAGAAGCCAGGGCAGTCGTTCACCACGATCGGTGTTTTGCCCATTTTGCTGGCCCACGCCACGACTTTCGCGATAGTTTGCTCAGACGTTTTCTCACCGCGAATCACTTCCACCAAAGGCATACGATGCACTGGGTTAAAGAAGTGCATACCGCAGAAGTTTTCCGGGCGCTTCAGGCTGTTTGCTAATTCACCGATAGGAATGGTTGAGGTGTTTGACGCCAGAACGGTATCCGGGCGTACTTTATCTTCCACTTCTGCCAGAACGGCTTTTTTCACTTTCGGGTTTTCAACAACCGCTTCAACCACCACGTCGACACGCTCAAAACCGGCGTAATCCAGTGTTGGGTGAATGGTGGCAATGACGCCCGCCAGTTTCAGCCCGTCGATCTTTCCACGTTCCAGCTGTTTGTTGAGAAGCTTGCTGGCTTCATTCATGCCCAGCTCAAGTGACTTCTCATTAATATCCTTCATTAATACCGGTACGCCTTTCCAGGCTGACTGGTAAGCAATGCCGCCACCCATGATCCCGGCGCCAAGAACGGCAGCCTGTTTCGGAGTTTCGGTATTTTTGGTCAGCTTCTTCGCCTGACCTTTTATGTATTGGTCGTTAAGGAAAATCCCGACCAGCGCACGGGCCTCATTAGAACGTGCCAACGGCACGAAACTTTGAGTCTCCAGTTGTAATGCTTCGTCACGGCCTAGTCTTGCCGCGGCTTCAATGGTTTTTACCGCCGTCATCGGCGCAGGGTAGTGCTTGCCTGCAATCTGCATCACCATGCTTTTCGCAATCGTGAAGCTCATTGTGGCTTCGATTTTACTCAACTTCAGAGGTTGCAGTTTTGGTGCACGTTTCGCTTTCCAGTCCAGATCGCCATTAATAGCCTGACGCAGTACCGCCAATGCGCCGTCGCGCAGTTTTTCAGTTTTAACGATGCCGTCCACTAAACCGAGTTTTTGCGCTTCAGCGGCGCTGACATCTTTACCGGCAGTGATGATTTCCAGCGCGCTATCGGCACCCAGCATACGCGGCAAGCGCACTGAACCACCGAAACCAGGCATGATGCCAAGTTTTGTTTCAGGCAGACCGATGCGGGTATCTGGGGTTGCCAGGCGATAATCCGTTGCCAGCACACATTCACAGCCGCCGCCAAGGGCATAACCATTCACTGCAGAAATCGTTGGGACGGGCAGATCTTCCAGGCGATTGAAAACGCTGTTGGCGAACTGTAGCCAGTGGGTCAGCTGTTCCGCAGGAACCAGGAACAACGACAGGAATTCGGTAATATCCGCACCGACGATAAACGCGGCTTTATTGGAGGTCAGCATCAGGCCTTTCAGCGATGGCTGTTTTTCCAATACATCGAGTGCGTAGCCAAGACTGGCTACCGTTGCGGTGTCGAGTTTATTCACTGAGCCGGGCGCATCAAATACCAATTCTGCGATGCCATCTTCCAGCCAGTCGAGATGTAAGGTTTCACCTTGGTAGAGCATGTCAGTCTCCTGAATCCAGCAATGGGATCTGGTCGTACCAGATGGAAAGGAGTTTGGAATTGATGTTAATGAAATGCAAATGACTCTTTAAATATTTGCAAAGATGATCACAGCCACTGGAAATAAGTTCGCGAACTTTACGGTGTGCTAAGATGCGTGGCGTTCAGTTTCTAAAAAAACAGAAGGGTAAATCATGGATTCACTGGCCTCACTTTATAAAGATCATGTGGCAACGTTGCAGGAACGCACCCGCAATGTTCTGGCGCGCTTTAACCTGGACGCGCTGTTGATTCACTCGGGCGAGCTTTTCAACGTCTTCCTGGATGATCATTCATATCCGTTCAAAGTGAACCCACAGTTCAAGGCGTGGGTTCCTGTGACACAAGTGCCAAATTGCTGGTTGCTGGTGGATGGTGTTAACAAACCGAAACTATGGTTCTACTTGCCTGTTGATTACTGGCATAACGTTGAACCGTTGCCTGAATCCTTCTGGACTGACGAAATTGATGTGATTGCTTTGCCAAAAGCGGATGGCATAGGCAGCCAACTTCCTACTGCACGTAGCAACATCGGCTATATTGGGCCGGTGCCTGAGCGTGCATTACAGCTTGAGATTCAAGCCACGAACGTCAACCCGAAAGGGGTCATTGATTACCTACATTACCATCGTTCTTATAAAACTGATTATGAACTGGCCTGCATGCGTGAAGCGCAGAAAACGGCGGTCGTGGGTCACCAGGCAGCACACGAAGCATTTTTGTCCGGGATGAGTGAGTTTGATATCAATCAGGCTTATCTGACCGCAACGGGTCATCGCGATACTGATGTTCCCTATAGCAATATTGTGGCACTCAACGAACACGCGGCAGTGTTGCATTACACCAAACTTGATAACCGTGTACCTTCCGACGTTCGCAGTTTCCTTTTGGATGCGGGTGCGGAATACAACGGTTACGCCGCTGATCTCACGCGTACTTGGTCGGCTAAAAGCGACAACGATTTTGCTCAATTGGTGAAAGACGTTAATGCTGAACAACTTGCGCTGATTGATACGTTAAAAGCAGGCGTGCGTTATACCGATTATCATCTGCAGTTCCATCACCGCATCGCGAAGTTGTTGAACCGCCATAAGCTGGTAACAGGGATTAGCGAAGAAGCGATGGTTGAAACCGGTATTACAGGACCATTTATGCCGCACGGTTTGGGTCACCCGTTAGGTTTACAGGTGCATGATGTCGCTGGTTTTATGCAGGATGACACCGGTACGCATCTGGCCGCACCGTCGCAATATCCTTACCTGCGTTGCACTCGCGTGCTGGAACCTCGTATGGTACTGACTATCGAACCTGGCATTTACTTTATTGAGTCTTTGCTCGCTCCGTGGCGCGAAGGGCAGTACAGCAAGCACTTTGACTGGCAGCGCATTGAAGCCATGAAACCATTTGGTGGCGTTCGCATCGAAGACAACGTGGTGATTCACGAAAACAACGTTGAAAATATGACGCGCGATCTGAAACTGGCGTAATGGACAGTTGGCTGATTCCTGCTGAGTCCGTCGTGGTCAGCGAGGAAATCAAGAAAAGCCGCTTTATTACGCTGGTTGCTCATACGACCGGCGTAATAGCGGCAAAAGAGTTTCTTGAAAAAGTACGTTCTGAACACCCGGCGGCCCGGCATCATTGCTGGGCCTGGGTGGCTGGTGCTCCCAATGATTCGCAGCAGTTAGGTTTCTCTGACGATGGTGAGCCGGCAGGAACCGCTGGAAAGCCAATGCTCGCCCAGCTTATGGGGAGCGGCATCGGGGAAATTACCGCCGTGGTAGTGCGCTACTCTGGTGGTATAAAACTCGGAACGGGCGGTTTGGTAAAAGCCTACGGTGGCGGAGTGCAGATGGCATTAAATCAGTTGCCTACAGTGCTCAAAGTCCCGCTAACCGAATATACTTTGCAGTGTGACTATGCGCAGCTTGCGGGAATCGAAGCGTTGCTCAAACTGTGCAACGGAGTTCTCGTGCAAAGTGATTTTCAAGCATCTGTATCATTACGTATCGCGTTACCACACGCGAAACTGGCTGAGTTTTCAGTCAGACTTGCTGATTTTAGCCGCGGTGCATTGCATCTATTGCCGGCTGAACAATAATTCCCTCTCGTTATTTTTTGATAGTTAAGGAAGCGGCTGAAATGCATTTTCGCGCCATAACCCGAATCGTTGGTCTGTTAGTCATTCTATTTTCCGTGACCATGATTATTCCAGGGTTGGTAGCTTTAATTTATCGCGATGGTGCAGGCCGAGCTTTCACCCAGACTTTCTTCGTCGCATTGACCATTGGTTCTTTTCTGTGGTGGCCAAACCGGCGGCAAAAAAGTGAGCTCAAACCGCGAGAAGGCTTCCTGATTGTCGTACTGTTTTGGACGGTGCTGGGGAGTGTGGGGGCGTTGCCATTTATCTTCGCTGAACAGCCGAATCTTACCATTACCGACGCATTCTTCGAATCGTTCTCGGGCTTGACCACTACCGGTGCAACGACCCTTGTCGGGCTTGATTCGCTCCCACATGCCATTCTGTTTTACCGGCAGATGTTGCAGTGGTTTGGCGGTATGGGGATCATTGTGCTCGCCGTCGCCATTCTGCCAATCCTCGGTGTCGGCGGGATGCAGTTATATCGCGCTGAAATGCCAGGGCCGCTTAAAGATAACAAAATGCGCCCGCGTATTGCTGATACGGCAAAAACCCTGTGGATCATTTATGTCTTGTTAACCGTGGCGTGTGCGTTGGCGCTTTGGTTTGCCGGCATGCCAGCATTTGACGCGATAGGCCATAGTTTTGCGACTATTGCGATTGGTGGTTTTTCCACACATGACGCAAGCGTTGGTTATTTCGACAGCCCAACAATTAATACTATTATTGCCATCTTCCTGCTGATCTCAGGTTGTAACTATGGCCTGCACTTCTCTTTATTAAGTGGGCGTAATATAAAGGTCTACTGGCGCGACCCTGAATTCCGCATGTTTATTGGTGTGCAACTTACCCTGGTGGTTATCTGTACTCTTGTACTGTGGTTCCATAATACTTACCAATCGGCATTGCTAACGGTGAACCAGGCATTCTTCCAGGTTGTCTCGATGGCGACGACCGCCGGGTTTACGACAGACAGTATCGCGCGTTGGCCTCTATTCTTACCGGTGCTATTGCTGTGCTCTGCTTTTATAGGCGGCTGTGCGGGTTCAACGGGGGGCGGTCTGAAAGTTATTCGCATCCTGCTGTTGTTCAAACAAGGTAATCGTGAGTTGAAACGGCTGGTGCACCCTAATGCGGTGTATAGCATTAAACTTGGGAACCGTGCACTGCCTGAACGTATCCTTGAAGCTGTGTGGGGATTCTTCTCGGCCTATGCGCTGGTGTTTATCCTCAGCATGCTGGCGATTATCGCCACTGGGGTGGATGATTTCTCCGCTTTTGCTTCGGTTGCGGCAACACTGAATAACCTAGGCCCTGGTTTGGGTGTCGTGGCTGACAACTTCGCGAGTATGAATCCTGTGGCAAAATGGATATTGATAGCCAATATGCTGTTTGGCCGTCTTGAAGTGTTTACTTTACTCGTACTGTTTACGCCAACTTTCTGGCGAGAGTAACCGGAGCCTGTTGTGAGAACTTTGATTCTGTTTTCGACCCGTGATGGTCAAACTCGCGAGATTGCTTCTTATATAGCATCTGAGTTGAAAGAGTTGGGTGTCGAGAGTGATGTCGTTAACCTGCACCGTAGTGGCGATATAGCCTGGGGAAACTATGATCGCGTCGTTATCGGCGCGTCTATTCGTTATGGGCATTTCCATTCTTCAGTGGCTGCGTTTGTGAAAAAGCATCAACAAGCGCTGAATAACATCCCCAGCGCTTTCTTTTCAGTAAATCTGGTTGCACGTAAACCTGAGAAGCGATCTCCACAAACTAACTCTTATACGCGCAAGTTCTTGCTGACCTCACCATGGCAGCCAAATCACTGTGCGGTGTTTGCGGGTGCGCTTCGTTATCCACGCTATCAGTGGTACGACCGCGTGATGATTCGCTTGATTATGAAGATGACGGGCGGTGAAACAGATATTAGTAAAGAAGTCGTCTACACCGATTGGCCTCAGGTGGCACGTTTTGCCCAGGAGTTAGTGCACTTAAACAGCAAATAGTGTCCAAAACAACCATTTTGATGAAAAAAACCACGACCAGTCATATTTTTGCAATAAACACTTGTCAGCTTCCAGAAAATCCCTATACTGCGCCTCCACTGACACGGCACAACGGCTTACAAACCGGCCCGTCAGTCAGATGAAAAGCGAAAATAAACGCTTGACTCTGAAAGAGGAAAGCGTAATATACGCCACCTCGAGTTAGCAAGCGAAAGCGCCTAACTCACTGCTCTTTAACAATTTATCAGACAATCTGTGTGGGCACTCGCAGGATTGATATCTCAGATACCTTCGGGTATCAAAAAAATATCAAGTCTTGAAGAGTGACCAAGCAGTAATTCATTTAGTTGAATTATTACGAAAGTTAATTTTTGAGCACCGCTTCACGAGTTGAAGCAAATCAAGCT
This sequence comes from Buttiauxella sp. WJP83, assembly GCF_027594725.1. Taxonomy (NCBI): domain Bacteria; kingdom Pseudomonadati; phylum Pseudomonadota; class Gammaproteobacteria; order Enterobacterales; family Enterobacteriaceae; genus Buttiauxella; species Buttiauxella sp. WJP83. The sequence continues at coordinate 4,432,337 of NZ_CP110080.1, read as the reverse complement.
TTTAATTGAAGAGTTTGATCATGGCTCAGATTGAACGCTGGCGGCAGGCCTAACACATGCAAGTCGAGCGGTAGCACAGGGAGCTTGCTCCTGGGTGACGAGCGGCGGACGGGTGAGTAATGTCTGGGAAACTGCCTGATGGAGGGGGATAACTACTGGAAACGGTAGCTAATACCGCATAACGTCTTCGGACCAAAGTGGGGGACCTTCGGGCCTCATGCCATCAGATGTGCCCAGATGGGATTAGCTAGTAGGTGAGGTAATGGCTCACCTAGGCGACGATCCCTAGCTGGTCTGAGAGGATGACCAGCCACACTGGAACTGAGACACGGTCCAGACTCCTACGGGAGGCAGCAGTGGGGAATATTGCACAATGGGCGCAAGCCTGATGCAGCCATGCCGCGTGTATGAAGAAGGCCTTCGGGTTGTAAAGTACTTTCAGCGAGGAGGAAGGCGTTAAGGTTAATAACCTTGGCGATTGACGTTACTCGCAGAAGAAGCACCGGCTAACTCCGTGCCAGCAGCCGCGGTAATACGGAGGGTGCAAGCGTTAATCGGAATTACTGGGCGTAAAGCGCACGCAGGCGGTTTGTCAAGTCGGATGTGAAATCCCCGGGCTCAACCTGGGAACTGCATTCGAAACTGGCAAGCTAGAGTCTTGTAGAGGGGGGTAGAATTCCAGGTGTAGCGGTGAAATGCGTAGAGATCTGGAGGAATACCGGTGGCGAAGGCGGCCCCCTGGACAAAGACTGACGCTCAGGTGCGAAAGCGTGGGGAGCAAACAGGATTAGATACCCTGGTAGTCCACGCCGTAAACGATGTCGACTTGGAGGTTGTTCCCTTGAGGAGTGGCTTCCGGAGCTAACGCGTTAAGTCGACCGCCTGGGGAGTACGGCCGCAAGGTTAAAACTCAAATGAATTGACGGGGGCCCGCACAAGCGGTGGAGCATGTGGTTTAATTCGATGCAACGCGAAGAACCTTACCTACTCTTGACATCCACGGAATTCGGCAGAGATGCCTTAGTGCCTTCGGGAACCGTGAGACAGGTGCTGCATGGCTGTCGTCAGCTCGTGTTGTGAAATGTTGGGTTAAGTCCCGCAACGAGCGCAACCCTTATCCTTTGTTGCCAGCGGTTCGGCCGGGAACTCAAAGGAGACTGCCAGTGATAAACTGGAGGAAGGTGGGGATGACGTCAAGTCATCATGGCCCTTACGAGTAGGGCTACACACGTGCTACAATGGCGCATACAAAGAGAAGCGACCTCGCGAGAGCAAGCGGACCTCATAAAGTGCGTCGTAGTCCGGATCGGAGTCTGCAACTCGACTCCGTGAAGTCGGAATCGCTAGTAATCGTAGATCAGAATGCTACGGTGAATACGTTCCCGGGCCTTGTACACACCGCCCGTCACACCATGGGAGTGGGTTGCAAAAGAAGTAGGTAGCTTAACCTTCGGGAGGGCGCTTACCACTTTGTGATTCATGACTGGGGTGAAGTCGTAACAAGGTAACCGTAGGGGAACCTGCGGTTGGATCACCTCCTTACCTAATAGATACGAACTTGCGTAGTGCTCACACAGATTGTCTGATGAAAGTAAAGAAGCAAGGCGTCTTGCGAGTGAGACTTCAGTGTCCCCTTCGTCTAGAGGCCCAGGACACCGCCCTTTCACGGCGGTAACAGGGGTTCGAATCCCCTAGGGGACGCCACTTGCTGGTTTGTGAGTGAAAGTCACCGACCTCAATATCTCAAAACTGACTTAACAGTCACGTTTGAGATATTTGCTCTTTAAAAATCTGGAACAAGCTGAAAATTGAAACGACACACTGTTTCCTTTCTCCGTAATAAGAAAGGATGTATCGGTGTGTTCGAGTCTCTCAAATTTTCGCAACCTCGATTGTGTCTCACGAGACATCTTCGGGTTGTGAGGTTAAGCGACTAAGCGTACACGGTGGATGCCCTGGCAGTCAGAGGCGATGAAGGACGTGCTAATCTGCGATAAGCGTCGGTAAGGTGATATGAACCGTTATAACCGACGATTTCCGAATGGGGAAACCCAGTGCAATTCGTTGCACTATCGTTAAGTGAATACATAGCTTAACGAAGCGAACCGGGGGAACTGAAACATCTAAGTACCCCGAGGAAAAGAAATCAACCGAGATTCCCCCAGTAGCGGCGAGCGAACGGGGAGCAGCCCAGAGTCTGAATCAGTTTGTGCATTAGTGGAAGCGTCTGGAAAGTCGCAGGGTACAGGGTGATACTCCCGTACACAAAAATGCACTTGCTGTGAACTCGAAGAGTAGGGCGGGACACGTGGTATCCTGTCTGAATATGGGGGGACCATCCTCCAAGGCTAAATACTCCTGACTGACCGATAGTGAACCAGTACCGTGAGGGAAAGGCGAAAAGAACCCCGGCGAGGGGAGTGAAACAGAACCTGAAACCGTGTACGTACAAGCAGTGGGAGCCTCTTTTATGGGGTGACTGCGTACCTTTTGTATAATGGGTCAGCGACTTATATTCTGTAGCAAGGTTAACCGTATAGGGGAGCCGCAGGGAAACCGAGTCTTAACTGGGCGTTAAGTTGCAGGGTATAGACCCGAAACCCGGTGATCTAGCCATGGGCAGGTTGAAGGTTGGGTAACACTAACTGGAGGACCGAACCGACTAATGTTGAAAAATTAGCGGATGACTTGTGGCTGGGGGTGAAAGGCCAATCAAACCGGGAGATAGCTGGTTCTCCCCGAAAGCTATTTAGGTAGCGCCTCGTGAACTCATCTTCGGGGGTAGAGCACTGTTTCGGCTAGGGGGCCATCCCGGCTTACCAACCCGATGCAAACTACGAATACCGAAGAATGTTATCACGGGAGACACACGGCGGGTGCTAACGTCCGTCGTGAAGAGGGAAACAACCCAGACCGCCAGCTAAGGTCCCAAAGTCATGGTTAAGTGGGAAACGATGTGGGAAGGCACAGACAGCCAGGATGTTGGCTTAGAAGCAGCCATCATTTAAAGAAAGCGTAATAGCTCACTGGTCGAGTCGGCCTGCGCGGAAGATGTAACGGGGCTAAACCATGCACCGAAGCTGCGGCAGCGACGCTTATGCGTTGTTGGGTAGGGGAGCGTTTCTGTAAGCCGTTGAAGCTGGACTGTGAGGTCTGGTGGAGGTATCAGAAGTGCGAATGCTGACATAAGTAACGATAAAGCGGGTGAAAAGCCCGCTCGCCGGAAGACCAAGGGTTCCTGTCCAACGTTAATCGGGGCAGGGTGAGTCGACCCCTAAGGCGAGGCCGAAAGGCGTAGTCGATGGGAAACAGGTTAATATTCCTGTACTCGGTGTTACTGCGAAGGGGGGACGGAGAAGGCTATGTTAGCCGGGCGACGGTTGTCCCGGTTTAAGCATGTAGGCGGGAAGTTTAGGTAAATCCGGACTTCTGTTAACGCTGAGGTGTGATGACGAGGCACTACGGTGCTGAAGTAACAAATGCCCTGCTTCCAGGAAAAGCCTCTAAGCATCAGGTAATATCAAATCGTACCCCAAACCGACACAGGTGGTCAGGTAGAGAATACCAAGGCGCTTGAGAGAACTCGGGTGAAGGAACTAGGCAAAATGGTGCCGTAACTTCGGGAGAAGGCACGCTGTCGGTAGGTGAAGTCCCTTGCGGATGGAGCTGAAGGCAGTCGAAGATACCAGCTGGCTGCAACTGTTTATTAAAAACACAGCACTGTGCAAACACGAAAGTGGACGTATACGGTGTGACGCCTGCCCGGTGCCGGAAGGTTAATTGATGGGGTTATCCGTAAGGAGAAGCTCTTGATCGAAGCCCCGGTAAACGGCGGCCGTAACTATAACGGTCCTAAGGTAGCGAAATTCCTTGTCGGGTAAGTTCCGACCTGCACGAATGGCGTAATGATGGCCAGGCTGTCTCCACCCGAGACTCAGTGAAATTGAAATCGCTGTGAAGATGCAGTGTACCCGCGGCAAGACGGAAAGACCCCGTGAACCTTTACTATAGCTTGACACTGAACATTGAGCCTTGATGTGTAGGATAGGTGGGAGGCTTTGAAGCGTGGACGCCAGTCTGCGTGGAGCCAACCTTGAAATACCACCCTTTAATGTTTGATGTTCTAACGTAGACCCGTGATCCGGGTTGCGGACAGTGTCTGGTGGGTAGTTTGACTGGGGCGGTCTCCTCCTAAAGCGTAACGGAGGAGCACGAAGGTTAGCTAATCACGGTCGGACATCGTGAGGTTAGTGCAAAGGCATAAGCTAGCTTGACTGCGAGAGTGACGGCTCGAGCAGGTGCGAAAGCAGGTCTTAGTGATCCGGTGGTTCTGAATGGAAGGGCCATCGCTCAACGGATAAAAGGTACTCCGGGGATAACAGGCTGATACCGCCCAAGAGTTCATATCGACGGCGGTGTTTGGCACCTCGATGTCGGCTCATCACATCCTGGGGCTGAAGTAGGTCCCAAGGGTATGGCTGTTCGCCATTTAAAGTGGTACGCGAGCTGGGTTTAGAACGTCGTGAGACAGTTCGGTCCCTATCTGCCGTGGGCGCTGGAGAATTGAGGGGGGCTGCTCCTAGTACGAGAGGACCGGAGTGGACGCATCACTGGTGTTCGGGTTGTCATGCCAATGGCATTGCCCGGTAGCTAAATGCGGAAAAGATAAGCGCTGAAAGCATCTAAGCGCGAAACTTGCCCCGAGATGAATTCTCCCTGAGACCTTGAGTCTCCTGAAGGAACGTTGAAGACTACGACGTTGATAGGCTGGGTGTGTAAGCGTAGCGATACGTTGAGCTAACCAGTACTAATGATCCGTGAGGCTTAACCTTACAACACCGAAGGTGTTTTGGTTGAGAGACAGACAATTTTCAGCTTAATTCCAAGATTTTAAGTTAATGGTTACAGGTGAAACTGTGACGGTTGATGAAAACAGAATATGCCTGGCGGCAGTAGCGCGGTGGTCCCACCTGACCCCATGCCGAACTCAGAAGTGAAACGCCGTAGCGCCGATGGTAGTGTGGGGTCTCCCCATGCGAGAGTAGGGAACTGCCAGGCTCCAAATAAACATGAAGGCCACCTTAACGGGTGGCCTTTTTGTGTTTGTGACAAAAGGGTCGGGAACCCTTTTGCCCGCCGGTCACGGCAGCCCCGGAGGGGCGGGTATCAGGATGATACGGGTAAAAGCCCTGTACTGACGTACAGGGCTTTTTGCTGTATGCAATTTACACGAACCGCCCCTGCATATCCGCTCTCAGGCAAGCCAACCCCTTGCATATAAGGTAAACTAACCGGGTTTAAACTCAGGAAAGATACCCAACATGAGCACTTCTCTTAAACCTTTCAATACATTTGGTATTCAGGCTAACGCTTCACGTATTGTCATTGCTGAAACAGTACAGCAGTTAAAAGATGCCTGGAGTGAGACAGTGGCGAGGGATATGCCCGTTTTGATCCTGGGTGAGGGAAGTAACGTTCTCTTTCTGGAAGATTACTCCGGTACCGTAATCGTAAACCGAATTTCTGGCATACAAGTTACAGAAAAGCAGGATGCCTGGCACTTGCATGTTGGCGCAGGGGAAAATTGGCACCATCTGGTTGAATATACCTTACAACAAGGTATGCCAGGGCTTGAGAACTTAGCTTTAATCCCAGGATGTGCTGGGTCTTCACCAATTCAGAATATTGGTGCATATGGTGTCGAGCTCAAAAGCGTCTGTGAATACGTTGATTGTGTCGATTTACGTAGTGGTGAAATGCATCGCCTGGATAATTCACAGTGCCAATTTGGTTATCGTGACAGTATTTTTAAGCATGAATATCAGAATTACTATGCGATCGTTGCTGTAGGATTATGCTTACCAAAATTGTGGCAGCCAGTTCTATCGTATGGTGATTTGGCCCGTCTTGACGCTGAGAATATCACTCCACATGAAGTTTTTAATACCGTTTGCCACATGCGAATGACAAAACTTCCTGACCCACGTGTTAATGGCAATGCTGGTAGTTTCTTTAAGAATCCGGTTGTTACTGCTGAGCAAGCTACAGAGTTACTGTCAGCCTTCGCAACGATCCCACATTATCCTCAGCCGGACGGCTCAATTAAATTAGCTGCAGGATGGCTAATTGACCAGTGCCAACTAAAGGGATATCGCGTAGGTGGCGCAGCAGTTCATAAACAGCAGGCGCTGGTACTGGTCAATGAAAAGAATGCTTCAAGCAAGGATGTAGTTTCTCTGGCTCATCATGTTCGCCAATGTGTCGGGGCGAAATTTAAAATATGGTTGGAACCCGAAGTTCGCTTCATCGGAGCATGTGGCGAAGTTAGCGCTGTGGAGACCATCGCATGAAAGATAACAAAATTCCTCTAACGCTGATTGGTATTCTTGCTGACGGCGAGTTTCATTCTGGTGAACAGTTAGGTGAGCAGCTTGGTATGAGCCGAGCGGCTATCAATAAGCATATCCAAACTCTAAGAGATTGGGGAGTCGATGTTTTTACCGTACCAGGAAAAGGCTACAGTTTGCCAGATCCCATTCAACTGCTTAATGAAGAACTTATAAAATCGCAGATTGATACGGGCTTAGTTGCCGTTCTACCCGTCATTGACTCCACTAATCAGTATTTACTCGATCGTCTTGAAACACTTCAGTCCGGGGATGCCTGCATTGCTGAGTATCAGCAAACTGGCCGAGGACGCCGAGGACGCCAATGGTTTTCACCCTTCGGTGCCAATCTTTACCTGTCTATGTTCTGGCGACTCGAGCAAGGCCCTGCGGCGACTGTTGGTCTAAGCCTTGTTATTGGGGTTGTGATCGCCGAAGTGCTACGGGAATTAGGCGCTGAGGATGTCAGAGTTAAGTGGCCAAATGACCTGTATCTGAATGATCGGAAGCTTGCTGGTATTCTGGTTGAACTTACCGGAAAAACCGGCGATGCTGCGCAGATTGTTATCGGTGCAGGTATCAACCTTGCAATGCGAAATGTGGCGACGGATGTGATTAATCAAAGCTGGATTAATCTTCAGGAAGCCGGAATTAATATAGATCGTAATGCGTTAGCAATTAGAATCATAAAAGAATTACGAAAGGCATTACAGCTATTTGAAGAGGAAGGTTTAGTGCCTTTCCTGCCGCGCTGGGAATCTCTGGATAACTTTATTAACCGCCAGGTGAAGTTAATTATTGGTAATAGAGAAATTCATGGTATTTCCAGAGGGATTAACGAACAAGGTGGGCTGTTATTAGAGCAAGACGGCGTAATTAAGCCTTGGGTCGGTGGTGAAATATCATTGCGCGGAGTTAATTAATTTGAATGGGGGATAACATCCCCCATTTTTTATTTTCTCAGTCGTACGCACTCAACTTCATGATTTGCGCTTTTCGTCATGATCAAGCTGGCTCGTTCACGAGTTGGTAGGATATTTTCTTTTAAGTTCCGCCAGTTAATCTCTTTCCAGAGCTGCAATGCGACATTAACGGCTTCATCCTCAGAAAGTTTCGCATAGCTATGGAAATAAGAGTCCGGGTCGGTAAATGCACCTTCACGGAACTTCAGGAATCGTGTGATATACCAATCCTGTAGCAACTCCTCTGGCGCATCGACATAAATCGAAAAATCTACGAAGTCCGATACAAATACATGATGCGGATCGTGTGGATAATCCATACCGCTTTGCAAAACATTTAATCCCTCAAGGATTAGAATATCAGGTTGAGCAACCGTTTTATCACCATCAGGAATAACATCATAAATCAGATGCGAGTAAACTGGTGCTGTGACATTTGGTGCACCTGATTTAATGTCAGAAACGAACTTCACCAAACGATGCATATCGTAGGATTGCGGGAATCCCTTTTTCTTCATCAGATTGCGTTCTTTCAGCACTTTATTCGGATGCAGAAAGCCATCAGTTGTAATCAATTCTACGCGACGATGCTCAGGCCAGCGGCTAAGCAGGGCTTGTAAGACGCGAGCGGTTGTACTTTTACCTACCGCAACGCTTCCTGCAATACTAATGACATAGGGGATCCGTTGCCCATTCGTACCTAGAAACTGTTCTAGCACGGCCTGTCGGCGAAGATTTGAACTGATATAGAAATTCAATAGACGTGAAAGCGGCAGGTAAATTTCGGCCACTTCCTCTAAAGACAGATCCTCATTGATACCCTTCAACCGAGCAATTTCACCTTCAGTTAAAGTCATAGGTACTGAGTCGCGCAAGGCTGCCCATTGGTTGCGGTTGAACTGCATATAAGGAGTCGTCAACATTTGCTCTTTATTACTCATAAGCATGCTTCTGCCTGTAATTCAGGACAAAAATGAACGTAGTACGCGGGCTGAGAAAAGGAGACTCATCTCAGGTAATCAAAGGCGTGCAACGTATATTACTTTTCACAATGGGCAGGAGGGTAACACCAGATGAGTGAGAATAATAAGAAAAAAAGAAAGTGATGATGTTTTCCGGGGAAAGCATCACGTTGTCGTTTGCCCCTGACTTGCTATGCGCTGCACAAGCAAATTGTTTAACAACGAATAAGCATAAGTAGATAGATGGCTGCGGACCGCCCTGTATGGTTTTGACGAACAGTCTCTCGCTATTTGCACATGAAACAAGAAACGCTTCATAAGGGTGAATTGCCTTTTTCGCTAATGGGTCAGGCATTTTGCTTAGTAAAAGCACACCAGAAGAAAACGGATTGCATAAAGTTGGTGGAAAAGAGAGTGCAAAAGTCGTGTGAGTAGATTTTCGTTGTACCCAGTCGTACGAAAATCACCCTGAAAAGGTGGTTAATTCATCAGTTTTACGACTTGTCGCGCAAAATATAAGCGGTAGTGCATTTTCTTTAATTTTTTTGTTGCATCGTGAGGCCAGTGTTCCTAGAATGCGCGCTACTTGATGCCGACTTAGCTCAGTAGGTAGAGCAACTGACTTGTAATCAGTAGGTCACCAGTTCGATTCCGGTAGTCGGCACCATCAAGTGCTTGGTGGGGTTCCCGAGCGGCCAAAGGGAGCAGACTGTAAATCTGCCGTCATCGACTTCGAAGGTTCGAATCCTTCCCCCACCACCATTTTCAGGCAACGCTATGCGTCGCCCGAGGCGACGAGATTCAACGAGTCGACTCGAATACTAAGGAGCCATTCCTTAGTTAATACAGAATTCAAGCAGGTAGCCGAGTTCCAGGATGCGGGCATCGTATAATGGCTATTACCTCAGCCTTCCAAGCTGATGATGTGGGTTCGATTCCCACTGCCCGCTCCAGATGTGCTGATATAGCTCAGTTGGTAGAGCGCACCCTTGGTAAGGGTGAGGTCGGCAGTTCGAATCTGCCTATCAGCACCACCTCCTTTATCCTTCCTGTTTCTCTTCTGTTAATGAATTCAACAAATTCAGGCTTTCGCCTGGTTGATGTGGTGATATCACCGATTTATCCGTGTCTTAGAGGGACAATCGATGTCTAAAGAAAAATTTGAACGTACAAAACCGCACGTCAACGTCGGTACTATCGGCCACGTTGACCATGGTAAAACCACTCTGACTGCAGCAATCACTACCGTTCTGGCGAAAACCTACGGTGGTTCTGCTCGTGCATTCGACCAGATCGATAACGCACCAGAAGAAAAAGCTCGTGGTATCACCATCAACACTTCCCACGTTGAATATGACACCCCGACTCGCCACTATGCGCACGTTGACTGCCCAGGGCACGCCGACTACGTTAAAAACATGATCACCGGTGCTGCTCAGATGGACGGCGCTATCCTGGTTGTTGCTGCGACTGATGGCCCGATGCCACAGACTCGTGAACACATCCTGCTGGGTCGTCAGGTTGGCGTTCCTTACATCATCGTGTTCCTGAACAAATGTGACATGGTTGATGACGAAGAGCTGCTGGAACTGGTAGAAATGGAAGTTCGTGAACTTCTGTCTCAGTACGATTTCCCAGGTGATGATACTCCAATCATCCGTGGTTCTGCTCTGAAAGCGCTGGAAGGCGAAGCAGAGTGGGAAGCTAAAATCGTTGAGCTGGCTGGTTTCCTGGATTCTTACATCCCAGAACCAGAACGTGCTATCGACAAGCCATTCCTGTTGCCAATCGAAGACGTATTCTCTATCTCCGGTCGTGGTACAGTTGTTACCGGTCGTGTAGAGCGCGGTATCGTTAAAGTTGGCGAAGAAGTTGAAATCGTTGGTATCAAAGAGACTGCTAAGTCTACCTGTACTGGCGTTGAAATGTTCCGCAAACTGCTGGACGAAGGCCGTGCTGGTGAGAACGTTGGTGTTCTGCTGCGTGGTATCAAACGTGAAGAAATCGAACGTGGTCAGGTTCTGGCTAAGCCAGGCTCTATCAAGCCGCACACTCAGTTCGAATCTGAAGTTTATATTCTGTCCAAAGACGAAGGCGGCCGTCATACTCCGTTCTTCAAAGGCTACCGTCCACAGTTCTACTTCCGTACAACTGACGTGACTGGCACCATCGAACTGCCAGAAGGCGTTGAGATGGTCATGCCGGGCGACAACATCAAAATGGTTGTTACCCTGATCCACCCAATCGCGATGGACGACGGTCTGCGTTTCGCAATCCGTGAAGGCGGCCGTACTGTAGGCGCGGGTGTTGTTGCTAAAGTTATCGCTTAATCGCTGATAACATTTGACGCAACGCGCAAGAAAAGGGCATCATTTGATGCCCTTTTTGTACGCTCTCTGCCCAGAACCTGGCTCATCAGTGATTTTTTACTCATAATCATTGCTGAGACAGGCTCTGAAGATGGCGTTATACCGAATAGTACCTGAGAAAGAGCCATTCGGTTTGGTTTTGCCTCGCACATGCGGGGCAAAAATGTTTGTCTGAATTACTGTGACGGGTTGGTTTATGAGTGCGAATACCGAAGCTCAAGGAAGCGGGCGCGGCCTGGAAGCGATGAAATGGCTGGCAGTTGCTGCTCTGCTTATTGTGGCGATCGTGGGCAACTACATTTATAGAGATGTGAGTTTACCTCTGCGTGCCCTGGCCGTGGTTGTGCTGATTGCTGCAGCGGGTGGTGTCGCGCTGTTAACGACGAAAGGCAAAGCTACTGTTGCTTTCGCCCGCGAAGCGAGAACCGAAGTTCGTAAAGTAATTTGGCCAACTCGCCAGGAGACTTTACACACCACCTTAATCGTGGCTGCAGTTACCGCTGTAATGTCACTGATTTTGTGGGGGCTGGACGGTATACTTGTCCGCCTGGTTTCTTTTATTACTGGCCTGAGGTTCTGAGATGTCTGAAGCCCCTAAAATGCGCTGGTACGTCGTTCAGGCGTTTTCCGGTTTTGAAGGCCGCGTAGCAACATCGCTGCGTGAGCATATCAAATTGCACAACATGGAAGAGTTGTTTGGTGAAGTCATGGTTCCGACTGAAGAAGTGGTCGAAATCCGTGGTGGCCAACGTCGCAAAAGCGAACGTAAATTCTTCCCGGGCTATGTTCTGGTCCAGATGGTAATGAACGACGCGAGCTGGCACTTGGTGCGCAGCGTACCGCGAGTGATGGGTTTCATCGGCGGTACTTCTGACCGCCCTGCGCCAATCAGCGATAAAGAAGTTGATGCGATTATGAACCGCCTGCAGCAGGTTGGTGATAAGCCGCGTCCTAAAACGCTGTTTGAGCCAGGCGAGATGGTACGCGTCAGTGATGGTCCGTTTGCCGACTTTAATGGTGTGGTTGAAGAAGTAGATTACGAAAAGAGCCGCTTGAAGGTTTCTGTATCTATCTTTGGTCGTGCTACGCCGGTTGAGCTGGATTTTGCTCAGGTAGAGAAAGCTTAAAAGTTAGCTTGTAAAAGCAGCGATTATTCGTTGCACAAGGCGCGAGATTGAACTACAATTTCGCGCCTTTTGTTTTTATACGTCCTGTACGTATAAAACGATTTATTCACGGGGAGCCTTCATTGTGTAAGGCGTTATAACCCACTAGAGGAAATTAAGATGGCTAAGAAAGTACAAGCCTACGTCAAGTTGCAAGTTGCAGCTGGTATGGCGAACCCAAGTCCACCAGTTGGTCCAGCTCTGGGTCAGCAAGGTGTTAACATCATGGAATTCTGTAAAGCGTTCAACGCCAAAACTGATTCCATGGAGAAAGGTCTGCCAATTCCGGTTGTTATTACCGTTTATGCTGACCGTTCTTTCACTTTCGTTACTAAAACTCCACCGGCTGCTGTTCTGTTGAAGAAAGCTGCAGGTATCAAGTCTGGTTCCGGTAAGCCGAACAAAGACAAAGTGGGTAAAGTGACCCGTGCTCAGGTGCGTGAAATCGCAGAAACCAAAGCTGCGGACATGACTGGTTCTGACGTTGAAGCGATGACTCGCTCCATCGAAGGTACTGCTCGTTCCATGGGCCTGGTAGTGGAGGATTAAGAAATGGCTAAACTGACCAAGCGCATGCGCGTGATCCGTGACAAAGTTGATGCAACTAAACAGTATGACATCAACGAAGCCGTTGCTCTGCTGAAAGAGCTGGCCACTGCTAAATTCGTAGAAAGCGTTGACGTTGCTGTAAACCTCGGCATCGACGCTCGTAAATCTGACCAGAACGTACGTGGTGCAACTGTACTGCCGCACGGTACTGGCCGTTCAGTTCGCGTAGCCGTATTTGCCCAAGGCCCCAACGCAGAAGCAGCTAAAGCTGCTGGCGCAGAGCTGGTAGGTATGGAAGATCTGGCTGACCAGATCAAAAAAGGCGAAATGAACTTTGACGTTGTTATCGCATCTCCAGATGCAATGCGCGTTGTTGGCCAACTGGGCCAGGTTCTGGGTCCACGTGGCCTGATGCCTAACCCGAAAGTTGGTACTGTAACCCCTAACGTTGCTGAAGCGGTTAAGAACGCTAAAGCTGGTCAGGTTCGTTACCGTAACGACAAAAACGGCATCATTCACACCACCATCGGTAAAGTGGATTTTGACACTGACAAACTGAAAGAAAACCTGGAAGCTCTGCTGGTTGCGCTGAAAAAAGCTAAACCATCTCAAGCTAAAGGCGTTTTCATTAAGAAAGTTAGCCTGTCTACCACTATGGGTGCAGGTGTTGCGATCGACCAGTCTGGTCTGAGCGCAGTAGTGAACTAAGATTCACTGCTTTACGCGGGCGTTCGATTAGTCTAAAATCTTACGCCCGTTGCCTTACTATATGTAAGGCACACAGAATTTTCGGTTGGAGCCTGGCCTTATCCAGGCCTCCGTCCAAGACCGCAGGAGTTTCGCGAGAAACTTAATACCCTGCGTAGACGGTGACAGAACCTGAAGAATATTTTTGATAGTCTTTGGCTTGTTTCTGCTCACCGTATGTCGACGTTCATTATCGTTTTGGTAATGAATGAAGTGAGTTCCGGGGGAAACCCCGGCTAATATCCAGGAGCAAAGCTAATGGCTTTAAATCTTCAAGACAAACAAGCGATTGTTGCTGAAGTCAGCGAAGTAGCCAAAGGTGCGCTGTCTGCGGTTGTTGCGGATTCCCGTGGCGTTACCGTAGGTAAAATGACTGAACTGCGTAAAGCAGGTCGTGAAGCTGGCGTTTACATGCGTGTTGTTCGTAACACCCTGCTGCGCCGCGTTGTTGAAGGTACTCAGTTTGAGTGCCTGAAAGACACGTTTGTTGGTCCAACCTTGATTGCATATTCTATGGAACACCCGGGCGCTGCTGCTCGTCTGTTCAAAGAATTCGCTAAAGCGAATGCAAAATTTGAGGTTAAAGCTGCAGCCTTTGAAGGTGAACTGATCCCTGCATCGCAAATCGATCGCCTGGCAACTCTGCCAACCTACGAAGAAGCAATCGCACGCCTGATGGCAACCATGAAAGAAGCCTCTGCAGGCAAATTGGTTCGCACTCTGGCTGCTGTACGCGATCAGAAAGAAGCTGCTTAATAGCGCTTTTCTTTCTAACGCATTTGCTTACGTATAAACTTATTCTGATTTTCAGGAACAATTGTTATGTCTATCACTAAAGATCAAATCATTGAAGCAGTTGCAGCTATGTCTGTAATGGATGTTGTTGAACTGATTTCTGCAATGGAAGAAAAATTCGGCGTTTCTGCTGCTGCCGCTGTAGCTGTTGCTGCAGGCCCAGCTGAAGCTGTTGAAGAAAAAACTGAGTTCGACGTTATTCTGAAAGCTGCTGGCGCTAACAAAGTTGCCGTTATCAAAGCTGTACGTAGCGCAACTGGCCTGGGCTTGAAAGAAGCTAAAGACCTGGTTGAATCCGCTCCAGCTGCGCTGAAAGAAGGCGTGAGCAAAGATGACGCAGAAGCTCTGAAAAAATCTCTGGAAGAAGCTGGCGCTGAAGTTGAAGTTAAATAAGCCAACCTTTCCGGTTGCAGCCTGAGAAATTAGGCTGATGGCTGGTGACTTTTTAGTCACCAGCCTTTTTGCGCTGTAGGGTACCAGTAGCATTTCACACTGTTTGACTGCTGGTTACCTTTCAATGCTTGTCTCTATCTACGACTTAATATACTACGACTTTCTATGCCGGGAGTTCCGGGGTAAAGCGTAGCGAAATGGTTTAAGAGTGATAGAAACAGGTATTGCGGAAAGTGTTCCACTTTCCGGTCCACAAAATAGTGTTGCACAAACTGTCCCCTTGTCGGGCAGATGGGTCGACTTGTCAGCGAGCTGAGGAACCCTATGGTTTACTCCTATACCGAGAAAAAACGTATTCGTAAGGATTTTGGAAAACGTCCACAAGTTTTGGACATTCCTTATCTCCTTTCTATCCAGCTTGACTCGTTCCAGAAGTTCATCGAGCAAGATCCTGAAGGCCAGTACGGTCTGGAAGCGGCTTTCCGTTCCGTGTTCCCTATTGCAAGCTACAGCGGTAACTCTGAGCTGCAATATGTGAGCTATCGTCTGGGTGAGCCGGTATTTGACGTTAAAGAATGTCAGATCCGCGGCGTGACGTATTCCGCTCCCCTGCGCGTAAAACTGCGTCTGGTGATTTACGAGCGTGAAGCGCCGGAAGGCACCGTTAAAGATATTAAAGAACAAGAAGTCTACATGGGTGAAATTCCACTCATGACTGATAACGGCACCTTCGTTATCAACGGTACTGAGCGTGTTATCGTTTCTCAGTTACACCGTAGCCCAGGCGTGTTCTTCGATAGTGACAAAGGTAAAACCCACTCTTCTGGGAAGGTGCTGTATAACGCACGTATCATCCCTTACCGTGGTTCCTGGCTGGATTTCGAATTCGACCCGAAAGACAACCTGTTCGTGCGTATCGACCGTCGCCGTAAACTACCTGCGACTATCATCCTGCGCGCATTGCAGTACACCACTGAGCAGATTCTTGATCTGTTCTTTGAGAAAGTTAATTTCGAAATCCGTGACAACAAGCTGCAGATGGAATTGGTGCCAGAACGCCTTCGTGGTGAGACTGCATCCTTTGACATCGAAGCTGACGGCAAAATCTATGTCGAAAAAGGCCGCCGTATTACTGCGCGCCATATTCGTCAGCTGGAAAAAGACGATATTAAGCTTATCGAAGTTCCGGTTGAATATATTGCTGGTAAAGTCGCGGCTAAAGACTACGTTGATGCATCGACTGGCGAACTGATTTGCCCGGCGAACATGGAACTGTCTTTGGATCTGTTGGCTAAGCTGAGCCAGTGTGGTCATAAGCGTATCGAAACGCTGTTTACCAACGACCTGGATCACGGCGCATACATTTCTGAAACCATCCGTGTCGACCCAACCAACGATCGCCTGAGCGCGCTGGTTGAAATCTATCGCATGATGCGTCCTGGCGAGCCACCAACTCGCGAAGCGGCTGAAAATCTGTTCGAGAACCTGTTCTTCTCCGAAGACCGTTATGACTTGTCAGCGGTTGGTCGTATGAAGTTCAACCGTTCCCTGCTGCGTGATGAGATCGAAGGTTCAGGTATCCTGAGCAAAGACGACATCATCCAGGTAATGCGTAAGCTGATCGGTATTCGTAACGGCCAGGGCGAAGTGGATGATATCGACCACCTCGGCAACCGTCGTATCCGTTCCGTAGGCGAAATGGCGGAAAACCAATTCCGCGTTGGCCTGGTACGTGTTGAGCGTGCGGTTAAAGAGCGTCTGTCTCTGGGCGATCTCGATACCCTGATGCCTCAGGATATGATCAACGCCAAGCCTATCTCTGCTGCGGTTAAAGAGTTCTTCGGTTCCAGCCAGCTGTCTCAGTTCATGGACCAGAACAACCCGTTGTCTGAGATTACGCACAAACGTCGTATCTCCGCACTCGGCCCGGGTGGTTTGACCCGTGAGCGTGCAGGCTTCGAAGTACGTGACGTACACCCAACCCACTACGGTCGTGTATGTCCAATCGAAACCCCTGAAGGTCCGAACATCGGTCTGATCAACTCCCTGTCTGTTTATGCACAGACTAACGAATACGGTTTCTTAGAAACTCCGTATCGTCGCGTTGTTGACGGTGTTGTGACTGACGAGATTCATTACCTTTCTGCTATTGAAGAAGGTAACTACGTTATAGCTCAGGCGAACACCAACCTGGACGAAGAAGGCCGTTTCGTAGACGACCTCGTAACTTGCCGTAGCAAAGGCGAATCAAGCTTGTTCAGCAACGACCAGGTTGACTACATGGACGTTTCCACCCAACAGGTGGTTTCCGTCGGTGCATCCCTGATCCCGTTCCTGGAACACGATGACGCCAACCGTGCATTGATGGGTGCGAACATGCAACGTCAGGCCGTTCCAACTCTGCGCGCTGATAAGCCGCTGGTTGGTACTGGTATGGAACGTGCTGTTGCCGTTGACTCCGGTGTTACTGCGGTTGCTAAACGTGGCGGTACAGTTCAGTACGTTGATGCGTCTCGTATCGTTATCAAAGTTAACGAAGACGAAATGCTGGCTGGTGAAGCTGGTATCGACATCTACAACCTGACCAAATACACCCGTTCTAACCAGAACACCTGTATCAACCAGATGCCTTGTGTGTCTCTGGGTGAGCCAGTTGAACGTGGCGACGTGTTGGCAGACGGTCCGTCTACTGACCTCGGTGAACTGGCTCTTGGCCAGAACATGCGCGTAGCGTTCATGCCGTGGAACGGTTACAACTTCGAAGACTCCATCCTCGTATCCGAGCGTGTTGTTCAGGAAGATCGTTTCACAACTATTCACATCCAGGAACTGGCATGTGTGTCTCGTGACACCAAGCTGGGGCCAGAAGAGATCACCGCTGATATCCCTAACGTGGGTGAAGCAGCTCTCTCCAAACTGGATGAATCCGGTATCGTTTATATCGGTGCTGAAGTGACCGGTGGTGACATTCTGGTTGGTAAGGTAACGCCTAAAGGCGAAACCCAGCTGACTCCAGAAGAGAAACTGCTGCGTGCAATCTTCGGTGAGAAAGCGTCTGACGTTAAAGACTCTTCTCTGCGCGTACCAAACGGCGTTTCCGGTACCGTTATCGATGTGCAAGTCTTTACCCGCGATGGCGTGGAAAAAGACAAGCGCGCGCTGGAAATCGAAGAGATGCAACTGAAGCAGGCTAAGAAAGACCTGACTGAAGAACTGCAAATCTTTGAAGCTGGTCTGTTTGCACGTATCCATGCTGTGCTGGTTGCTGGCGGTGTTGAAGCTGAGAAGCTCGACAAATTGCCACGCGATCGCTGGTTGGAACTGGGTCTGACTGACGAAGAGAAGCAAAACCAGCTGGAACAGCTGGCAGAGCAGTACGACGAGCTGAAGCACGAGTTTGAGAAGAAACTTGAAGCTAAGCGCCGCAAAATCACTCAGGGCGACGACCTGGCACCTGGCGTGCTGAAAATCGTTAAAGTGTATCTGGCCGTTAAACGTCAGATCCAACCTGGTGACAAGATGGCAGGTCGTCACGGGAACAAAGGTGTTATCTCCAAGATCAACCCGATCGAAGATATGCCTTACGATGAAAACGGCACGCCGGTTGACATCGTACTGAACCCGCTGGGCGTACCATCTCGTATGAACATCGGTCAGATTCTGGAAACCCACTTGGGTATGGCTGCTAAAGGCATCGGCGAGAAAATCAACGCTATGCTGAAGAAGCAGGAAGAAGTTTCCAAGCTGCGTGAATTTATCCAGAAAGCATACGATTTGGGTTCAGATGTTCGTCAGAAAGTTGACCTGAACACCTTCACCGACGATGAAGTTCTGCGTCTGGCTGAGAACCTGAAAAAAGGTATGCCGATTGCTACTCCTGTCTTCGACGGTGCAAAAGAGTCGGAAATCAAAGAGCTGTTGAAACTGGGTGACCTGCCGACTTCCGGTCAGATCACACTGTTTGATGGCCGTAGCGGTGAGCAGTTTGAGCGTCCAGTAACCGTAGGTTACATGTACATGCTGAAACTGAACCACCTGGTTGATGACAAAATGCACGCGCGTTCTACCGGTTCTTACAGCCTGGTTACTCAGCAGCCGCTGGGTGGTAAGGCTCAGTTCGGTGGTCAGCGCTTCGGTGAGATGGAAGTGTGGGCGCTGGAAGCTTACGGTGCTGCTTATACTCTGCAGGAAATGCTGACTGTTAAGTCTGATGACGTTAATGGCCGTACCAAGATGTATAAAAACATCGTGGACGGTAACCATCAGATGGAACCAGGCATGCCGGAATCCTTCAACGTATTGTTGAAAGAAATCCGTTCGCTGGGTATCAACATCGAGCTGGAAGACGAGTAATCACTCGTATCTGCTGTACTGGTTACAGGATGTCCGGGTCACACCGGACGTCTCTGAGAAGTCTCACTCCGACGGGAGCTAATCCGTGAAAGACTTACTTAAGTTTCTGAAAGCGCAAACTAAGACCGAAGAGTTTGATGCGATCAAAATTGCTCTGGCATCGCCAGACATGATTCGTTCATGGTCGTTCGGCGAAGTTAAAAAGCCGGAAACCATTAACTACCGTACGTTCAAACCAGAACGTGACGGTCTGTTCTGTGCTCGTATTTTCGGGCCAGTAAAAGACTATGAGTGCCTGTGCGGTAAGTACAAGCGCCTGAAACACCGTGGTGTAATTTGTGAGAAGTGCGGCGTTGAAGTCACCCAAACTAAAGTGCGTCGTGAGCGCATGGGTCACATCGAGCTGGCTTCCCCAACTGCACACATTTGGTTCCTGAAGTCTCTGCCGTCTCGTATCGGCTTGCTGCTGGATATGCCACTGCGTGATATCGAACGTGTTCTTTACTTCGAATCATATGTGGTAATCGAAGGCGGCATGACCAACCTCGAGCGTCGTCAGATCCTGACTGAAGAGCAGTATCTGGATGCGCTGGAAGAGTTCGGTGACGAATTCGATGCGAAGATGGGTGCGGAAGCTATTCAAGCCTTGTTGAAAAACATGGATCTGGAGCAAGAGTGTGAAACTCTGCGTGAAGAGCTGAACGAAACCAACTCCGAAACCAAACGTAAAAAGCTGACCAAGCGTATCAAACTGCTGGAAGCGTTCGTTCAATCTGGTAACAAACCAGAGTGGATGATCCTGACAGTTCTGCCGGTTCTGCCGCCAGACCTGCGTCCACTGGTACCGCTGGATGGTGGTCGTTTCGCAACTTCAGATCTGAACGATCTGTATCGTCGCGTTATTAACCGTAACAACCGTCTGAAACGTCTGCTGGATCTGGCTGCGCCTGACATCATCGTACGTAACGAAAAACGTATGCTGCAGGAAGCGGTAGATGCCCTGCTGGATAACGGCCGTCGCGGTCGTGCGATCACAGGTTCTAACAAGCGTCCTCTGAAATCTTTGGCCGATATGATCAAAGGTAAGCAGGGTCGTTTCCGTCAGAACTTGTTGGGTAAACGTGTTGACTACTCCGGTCGTTCTGTAATCACCGTAGGTCCATACCTGCGTCTGCATCAGTGCGGTCTGCCTAAGAAAATGGCACTGGAGCTGTTCAAGCCGTTCATCTACGGCAAGCTGGAATTGCGTGGTCTTGCTACCACCATTAAAGCTGCGAAGAAAATGGTTGAGCGCGAAGAAGCTGTCGTTTGGGATATCCTGGACGAAGTTATCCGCGAACACCCGGTACTGCTGAACCGTGCACCAACTCTGCACCGTTTGGGTATCCAGGCATTTGAACCTGTACTGATCGAAGGTAAAGCTATCCAGCTGCACCCGCTGGTTTGTGCGGCATATAACGCCGACTTCGATGGTGACCAGATGGCAGTACACGTTCCACTGACGCTTGAAGCTCAGTTGGAAGCGCGTGCGCTGATGATGTCTACCAACAACATCCTGTCACCTGCGAACGGCGAGCCAATCATCGTTCCTTCTCAGGACGTTGTTTTGGGTCTGTACTACATGACCCGTGACTGTGTTAACGCCAAAGGCGAAGGCATGGTGCTGACTGGCCCTAAAGAAGCTGAGCGTATCTATCGCGCAGGTCTGGCCTCTCTGCATGCGCGTGTAAAAGTGCGTATCACTGAGTACGAAAAAGACGAAAACGAAGAGTTCGTTGCGAAAACCAGCTTAATCGACACCACCGTTGGTCGTGCGATTCTGTGGATGATCGTACCGAAAGGTCTACCTTACTCCATCATCAACCAGGCGTTGGGTAAGAAAGCTATCTCCAAAATGCTGAACACCTGTTACCGCATTCTGGGTCTGAAACCGACAGTAATCTTTGCTGACCAAACCATGTACACCGGCTTTGCATATGCAGCGCGTTCAGGTGTTTCTGTTGGTATTGATGATATGGTCATCCCGGCGAAGAAAACTGAAATCATCTCTGAAGCGGAAGCTGAAGTTGCTGAGATTCAGGAGCAGTTCCAGTCCGGTCTGGTTACAGCGGGCGAACGCTATAACAAAGTTATCGATATCTGGGCTGCGGCGAACGATCGTGTATCCAAAGCGATGATGGACAACCTGCAAACTGAATCCGTTATTAACCGTGACGGCGTCGAAGAGCAGCAAGTTTCCTTCAACAGCATTTACATGATGGCCGACTCCGGTGCTCGTGGTTCTGCGGCACAGATTCGTCAGTTGGCAGGTATGCGTGGTCTGATGGCTAAGCCAGATGGCTCCATCATCGAAACGCCAATCACCGCGAACTTCCGTGAAGGTCTGAACGTACTCCAGTACTTCATCTCCACGCACGGTGCTCGTAAAGGTCTGGCGGATACCGCACTGAAAACTGCGAACTCCGGTTATCTGACGCGTCGTCTGGTTGACGTTGCGCAAGATCTGGTTGTTACCGAAGACGATTGTGGCACCCTCGAAGGTATCACGATGACTCCGGTTATCGAAGGCGGCGACGTTAAAGAGCCACTGCGCGATCGCGTATTGGGTCGTGTAACGGCGGAAGACGTACTGAAACCTGGTACTGCTGATATTCTGGTAACACGTAACACCCTGCTGAACGAGCAATGGTGTGACCTGTTAGAAGCTAACTCTGTTGATAGCGTGAAAGTACGTTCCGTTGTTGGTTGCGAAACTGACTTCGGCGTATGTGCTCACTGCTATGGTCGTGACCTGGCTCGTGGCCACATCATCAACAAAGGTGAAGCTATCGGGGTTATCGCGGCACAGTCCATCGGTGAACCAGGTACTCAGCTGACGATGCGTACGTTCCACATCGGTGGTGCGGCATCTCGTTCTGCTGCTGAATCCAGCATTCAGGTTAAGAACAAAGGTAGCATCAAGCTCAGCAACGCGAAGTCTGTTGTGAACTCTGCCGGTAAACTGGTAGTGACTTCTCGTAACACTGAACTGAAACTGATTGACGAATTCGGTCGTACTAAAGAGAGCTATAAAGTTCCTTACGGTGCGGTAATGGGTAAAGGTGATGGCGAGCAGGTTGCAGCGGGCGAAACCGTAGCAAACTGGGATCCGCACACCATGCCAGTCATATCTGAAGTAAGTGGTTTCATCCGCTTTACTGACATGATCGACGGCCAGTCCATTACTCGTCAGACCGACGAACTGACAGGTCTGTCATCTCTGGTTGTTCTGGATTCTGCAGAACGTACCGCAGGTGGTAAAGACTTGCGTCCTGCTCTGAAAATTGTTGATGCTCAAGGCAATGACGTACTGATCCCTGGTACCGATATGCCAGCGCAGTACTTCCTGCCGGGTAAAGCAATTGTTCAGTTGGAAGATGGCATTCAGATCAGTGCGGGTGATGCCCTGGCGCGTATTCCTCAGGAATCCAGCGGTACCAAGGATATTACCGGTGGTCTGCCACGCGTTGCGGACTTGTTCGAAGCACGTCGTCCGAAAGAGCCAGCTATCCTTGCTGAAATCAGCGGGATCATCTCCTTCGGTAAAGAAACCAAAGGCAAGCGCCGTCTGGTAATCTCTCCACTTGATGGCAGCGATGCTTACGAAGAGATGATTCCTAAGTGGCGTCAGCTGAACGTGTTCGAAGGCGAAGTGGTAGAACGCGGTGACGTTGTTTCCGATGGTCCAGAATCTCCGCATGACATTCTGCGTCTGCGTGGCGTGTATGCTGTGACTCGTTACATCACCAACGAAGTGCAGGACGTTTACCGTCTGCAAGGCGTTAAGATTAACGATAAACACATCGAAGTCATCGTGCGTCAGATGTTGCGTAAAGCAACTATCGTTAGCGCTGGTGGTTCTGACTTCCTGGAAGGTGAGCAGGCTGAATACTCTCGCGTCAAGATCGCTAACCGCGAACTGGAAGCGAACGGCAAGATTAACGTGTCCTTCACACGTGATCTGCTGGGTATCACCAAAGCCTCTCTGGCAACCGAGTCCTTCATCTCCGCGGCATCGTTCCAGGAGACAACTCGTGTGCTTACCGAAGCAGCTGTTGCGGGTAAACGTGACGAACTGCGCGGCCTGAAAGAGAACGTAATCGTGGGTCGCTTGATCCCCGCTGGTACCGGTTATGCGTATCACCAGGATCGTATGCGCCGTCGTGCAGCGGGCGAAGCGCCAGTTGTACCTCAGGTGACTGCAGCTGATGCAACTGCGAGCCTCGCAGAATTGCTGAACGCAGGAAACCTCGGTGGCAACGACGATTAATCGTTAGAGTCGCTAAAAACAAAAACCGCTCGAAAGAGCGGTTTTTTTTCGCCTGAACCTTAATGAAAGACGTTAGTTAACCAAGGGGATACGGCGATACAATTCAATCATATCTTCGGCTAAATCCTGAATCACCATCGCATTCATCAGGTGATCCTGCGAATGCACGGTAATCAAGTTGACTGGAAGTTTACCGGTGCCTTCATCTAACCCGATAAGCTGGGTCTGAATTTTGTGCGCATGTTTCACAAACTCACGAGATTCTTCCATCGCTTGTTCAGCCGCTGCGAAATCACCTTTACGCGCCATTTGCAGTGCTGTCAGTGCCTGGCTACGTGCGCTACCCGCATTGACCAACAATTCCATGATAATCGTTTCTAAATCTTCCACGTTTTACGACTCCATCATTTTCAAAGCTTTATCCAGAACGACATCACCTTTCATCATGCCGTAATCCATCATATCGATGACGGCAACGGTTTTACCCATCGGCTCTGCGATAGCCTGAAGTTTGGCGTGTTCATATTTAACTTGTGGGCCTAACAGCACAATATCGGCGGTGTCGATATTGTCTTTGAATTCGGCAACCGGCACTGCCTTGATAGAGACTTCAATACCTTTCTTCTGAGCGGCGTCCTTCATGCGTTGGACCAAAATGCTAGTCGACATACCCGCTGCACAACACAAAACGATATTCTTCATAGATCTGCTCTCAGTGTCCGTTCGATATACAGATAATTATCCGTGACGCCTCAGTACAACAACCGCTTTGCGATGAATGTGCGTGAGCTATCACAAAAGAAACTCAGATAAGCTGAAACCGGTTACATTTTCCGTTTCCAGGATGGCGATTGTCACAAACGTTAGTCACTGCTGTTTGTGTCGATGGTCACATAAAACACTTAATCCCCTCAAACCGCTTTACCGTCCATTGACAGAAAATACAGAAGTACATAGGCTCTAACGAGTGGTATATACCACTAAAACTAAAAACCAGCACAGTGAGCCACAACATGAATAATTTCACTGCATTTATGGAAAGAAAAATATTGCCTCTGGCAATGAAGATCGAAGGGAATGATTATCTCTCAGCCATCAAAGATGGCTTCATTCGGATTATGCCGTTTCTGATTATCGGCTCTTTCTTTTTGCTGGTCGCCAATTTACCTATTCCGGGCTATAGCGAATTTATTATTCGACATTTTGGTGAGAAGTTTATTAGCCAGCTGAATTATGTGCTGGATGCAACTTATTCCGTAATGGCATTGCTGGTGGTGATTAGCACGAGTATTAGCCTGGCAAAACGCTGGAAGCTTAATGAAATATCTTGTGCGTTAATTTCTCTGGTAAGTTTTTTGATCGTGACACCTTACAAATTACCCCAGGAAAACGGTGCCGTAATCAGTGATGTTATCCCGACCTTTGCATTGGGTGCGCAGGGGTTATTTCTGGCACTGATTATTACGGTTACTTCTGTGCGCCTGTATCGTTTGTTTAATCACCCACGCTTGACGATTTCGATGCCTGACAGTGTTCCACCTGCGGTGGCGAACAGTTTTAGCTCGCTGATCCCGTCGTTTCTGATCGTGCTGCTATTCTGGCTGGCTCGTATGTTGTTTGAGGTCACCCCGTTTGGCACGGCGCAGGAGATGATCTTTAAAGTGCTGCAAGCCCCGATGATGCAGCTGGGGAACACCTTGCCATCGCAAATGGTGGCGGAGTTCTTTGTCAGCTTCTTCTGGTTTTTTGGTTTGCACGGCGACTCGATTGTCACGGCCATTATGGGGCCAATATGGCGTTCATTGACGCTTGAGAACATGCAGGCAATGAAGCAGGGATTGCCACCAGTCAACATTATTACTCAGCAATTCCGCGATGTATTTTTGATTTGCGGTGGCACCGGGTTCACCCTCGCCATGCTGCTGGTCATGTTGTTCCGCGCCAAAAGCAAGCGCATGCGGGAAATTGCTAAACTCGCCTCGCCAGCCGCTATTTTTAATATTAACGAGCCAATTATATTCGGCGTTCCTATTGCTCTGAATCCACTGTTATTTATTCCTTTTATCATCGTTCCGGTGGTGCTGTGCGTAATAACTTATAGCGCGATGGCTTTTGGTTGGCTGCCCTTGACATCTGGTCTAGAAATTCCGTGGACGACGCCAATATTTATTAGCGGTTTTTTAATCTGTGGTTGGAAAGGCATGCTTTTCCAGGCCATTAACCTCGCCGTTGCCATGACCATTTATTATCCGTTCGTGATGACGCTGGATAAACAATATCTGCGTGATGAAAACGAGCAGGAAGAAAATATCGTTAATCAGGATGAGGTTGTCCTGGAATATAAAGAAGGATTACGCAATGAATCGTAAATTAAAAATAGTCACCATTGGCGGCGGCAGCTCTTATACGCCGGAGATTATCGAAGGTTTTATTCAGCGTTATGCTGAAATGCCGATTAGCGAAATCTGGCTGGTGGATGTTGAAGCAGGGCGCGAAAAGCTCGAAATCGTCGGTAGTCTGGCCAAGCGCATGGTTGAGGCGGCAGGCATTGATTGCCAGGTTCACCTGACCCTCGACCGGCGTGAAGCGTTGAAAGATGCTGATTTTGTGACGACTCAATTGCGTGTCGGGCAATTGGATGCGCGTATCAAAGACGAACGAATCCCTCTTTCTCATGGCTTAATCGGCCAGGAAACCAATGGTGCAGGCGGCCTCGCGAAAGCACTGCGCACCATCCCGGTCATTCTGGATATATGCCGCGACATGGAAGAGTTATGCCCGGATGCGTGGCTGATTAACTTCACCAATCCAAGCGGTATCGTTACTGAAGCGGTTCTAAAACACAGCACAATAAAATGCGTTGGGTTGTGTAACCTTTCCCAGTCAATGCAGCGCATGGTGGCTGAAATCCTCGGCGTGGATAAATCCCGTTTCCTGCTCCAACTTGTCGGGCTGAACCATTTCCTTTATGGCACCCATGTTTACATGGACGGTAAAGACGTGATGCCAGATGTGCTGCGCAATCTTAAATATGACAGCGCCCATAAACCCAAAAATATCCCGGATATTCCGTGGCTCCAGGAACAAGTCCAGCATCTCGGCGTCATCCCTTGCCCGTATCATCAGTATTACTACGCCACAAGCGATGTTCTGGAAAAACAGCTTCATGAGTTCGAGGAGCATGGAACGCGTGGGGAAGTGGTGCAGGCGGTTGAGCATGAGCTATTTGAGCTCTACAAAAACCCGCAATTGCATGAAAAACCGAAGCAACTTGAACAGCGAGGCGGCGCGTATTACTCCGAAGCGGCTTGTGAGCTGATTAGCGCCATTTATAACGACAAGAACTTGCTGATGACGGTGAATGTGCGTAACAACGGCGCGATTCGCTCATTGCCGGATAATGTGGCTATCGAAACCACCTGCGTGATTGGGCGATACGGTGCGATCCCTCTGAATAACGATCCGTTACCGGCCACGGTTTCCGGCCTGGTTTCACTGATGAAGTCGTGGGAAGAAATGGCTGTGGAAGCCGCAGTGACGGGGGATTACGGCGCGGCTTTGCAGGCGTTAACGCTGAACCCGCTGGTGCCTTCGGGCAAAGTGGCAAAACTGGTGCTCGACGAGTTACTCGAAGCCCATCGCGAATATTTACCGCAATTCTTTAAGGAATAAGGATTTTTCGGCTGCGCATTCTAAACAGGTCGCCACGGTTGTAGCTCCACGAGTAGTTAAAGACCGTGCCGTCCTCAAGCCAGGTGCTTTCTTTGATATGCAGCATGGGTGAATTTACCGGAATGTCGAGCAGTGCCGCCATCTCATCATCAAACAGGCTGGCACCCACAACGGAGTCTGTACCGCCGATTTTTTGCTGGCACTTCTCTTCGATAAACGCATACAGGGAATGGTTTTGCAGCACGTCGTCGTCAATGGAATCGACAATCGCTAAGGGAATGTAACTGTCTTCAACTAATACCGGCGTACCGTTAAACAGGCGAACGCGGCGGATGGCATGAACAGGTTCGCTGGCGAGAACGCCAAACTGGTTTGCCAGGTAATCACCGGCAGGTTGCTGAACATGGTAAATCAGGCGGCTGGTAATCGTCACTTTGTTGCTCAGTTCTTTGGTGACACCCAGCGCGCTGCTCTCGCCATCAGGGTTGAGAAGATAAACCGGTGGCGCAAAGGTGCGGTTTACATAGGTGCCTTTGCCGATCACTTTTTTAACCAAGCCTTCTTGCTCCATTTGAGCGATGGCTTTTTGCACCGTAGCACGCGTGACCTGATAGGTTTCTGCCAGCTCACGCTCAGATGGGATCAGGGAGCCAACCGGGTATTTTTGGTTCTGAATTTCGCGCTTCAATGTATCGCGAATAAGGATGTATACCGGTTTCATGGTTCCCTCGATCGGGTTGTTAATGAATTTAAAAATGCGCGAGTCGGCATGCTAAAGCACTTTTCCGGCGCGGCGCAAGTTCCATAACAGGTGGAAAATAAACATGTTAAATCATAATCAAGCGTACTGGCAGCAAAAGGGAGCCCGTTTAACCGTTGAAGCGATTGTGGCTCAACCACGCCTGTGGCAAGAAGGCTTTGAAAGCATAAAAGCGCGCCAGCCTGAGATTGACGCGTTCTGGAGCAAAAGCGATTCCCACACGCGCATTGTCATCACTGGCGCGGGTTCCTCTTTGTTAGCCGCGCAAGCGAGCGTTAACTGGTTACGCAGCGTGGTGCCAAACTCGATTGACGTTATACCGGCAACGGACCTGGTCCTTGCACCTGATAACATTCCAGAAAACTGTGTACTGGTTTCTGTTAGTAGTTCAGGTAATACACCGGAAACCGTAAAAGTCGTGGAGCGTGCTCTTGCGGCTTACCCGAAGATGCGCCATCTGGCGGTAACTAACAACGCCAACAGCCGTCTTGTACAACTCGCCCAACAGCATGCCGAAGGGTTGTTTATCCCGGTGCCAGAAGGCACTTCAAATGGCAGTTTTGCCGCCACATCCGAATTTACTGTTCCGCTGTGGTATCTGATGTTGCTGGTGGCTCCTGCGGGTTGGGCAGAAGCCGAAAAAGTGTTGCCGATTTTACAGCGTGGCATGCACCACTTTTTGACTCACTATGCGGCGGATATTGAACAGTGGGCGGCGCAATTACGTAATAACGTTGTCGCTGTCGGCTCGTTATCGCTAAAAGCCATTGCCTGTGAAACCAGCCTCAAATTGCTGGAGATGGGCAACGGCAATGTGATGACGGCCTGGCATTCCATGCTGGAGTTCCGCCACGGCCCGAAACTGATCATCAATCGTGATGCGACCAACATTGGCTATCTCGCTGCTCGCCCGGAAATCCACCGTTATGACAGCGATATGATGACGGAGCTGACGCGTGAGCGCAGCCCAGCGGCACAGGTTATCGCTATCGGTCATGATGTGTTGCCAGCCGGAAGCAAACCGGGGGATCGCTATTTCCATTTTGCTGCTCCTGAACTGGTGGATTACCACGAATCCTGGGCTGCGTTAATTTATGTGGTGTTCGCGCAACTGGCCGGGCTTTATAGCGCGATTGAATTAGGCGTGACACCGGACACGCCTTCTAGTGATGGCAAAGTGGCTAAGGTCGCCAAAGTGACCGTATACCCTTAATACTTCAAGTTACATGTGCGTTGGCAGCCTGCCTGTCACTCGAATTATTTTGGGTATAAAAGAGGATGGGGCGGTGTTACCGCCCCAAAAAACTGTCCCAATCCTTCCAGACCGGCTGCAAACCTGAACGTGTTAGAGCAGCGGCGACCTCAGTCGGTGTACGCCCGTCGTGCGGTGCAAACTGCTCAAGCTCTGGATGATTATCGGCATAGCCTCCCGGCTGAGTTTTGGAAAAGGCGCTGACGTTATTAATCGCGAGCGGAATCATATGATCCCGGAACCAGGGGGATTCGCGCGTAGAAAGCGAAAGTTCTACGTCTGGCGACAGTAGACGAAAGGCACATATCACCTGCACCAGTTGGCTTTCCGTCATGATTGATGCCGGTTCTACACCGCCCGTACAGGGACGTAAACGCGGAAACGAAATCGAATAACGGCTTTGCCAATAGTTCTGTTGCAGCCACAGCAAATGCTCCGCCACCATAAAACAGTCAGTACGCCAGCTATCCGATAAACCAATCAACGCGCCAAGGCCGATTTTGTCTATCCCCGCGCGGCCTAGTCTGTCTGGTGTTTCCAGACGCCAGAAGAAATCTTGCTTGTTACCGCGCAAATGATGCTGCGCGTAAACCGCCTGATGATAGGTTTCCTGATAAACCATCACGCCATCCAGCCCCAGCGTTTTGAGCTCGGCATATTCCTGTTCATTCAGCGGCTGCACTTCCATTTGCAGCGAGCTGAACTGGCGGCGAATGGCGGGGAGGTGTTGACGGAAATAATCCATGCCCACTTTGGTCTGGTGTTCGCCGGTCACCAACAGCAAATGCTCAAAACCGAGTTTGCGAATTGCCTCGCACTCTCGTTCAATTTCTTGTTCATCCAGTGTTTTACGTTTGAGCTTGTTACTCATCGAAAAACCACAGTATGTACAATCATTAGCGCAGAGGTTGGAGAGATACAACGGCACGTAAAAACTCACTGTGTTGCCAAAACGCTGGCGAGTTAATTGCTGCGCCTGCTGTGCGAGAGGTTCAAGATACTGGCTGGCAGCCGGAGAAAGCAGCGCCATAAGATGGTCGCGGGTGATTTTGCGGGCGCTCAATGCACGCTCTACATCAAGGGCTGTTTTGCTGTTGATGCGTAAAGTGATGTCATCCCAGTCGAGTTCACGCCAGCGATCAGTAAAGGTTCCGCCCATTACGTCCCCTCCTGGCTGAATTGCAGGAACTGCGTCAATGGGCTAGAAGCCTGCGCCTGCTGGTGGCGAGTTCCCAATCCGGACTGTGCGGCTATCGAACCTGCTTCAACGGCAAGTCGGAAAGCATGCGCCATCTGCACGGGATCTCGCGCTACAGCAATCGCGGTATTCACCAGTACAGCCGATGCCCCCATTTCCAGCGCATCGGCGGCGTGGCTAGGCGCACCGATACCCGCATCAACCACCACCGGCACCTGAGCCTGCTCAATAATAATTTCCAAAAATGCGCGGGTTTGTAAGCCCTGATTAGACCCAATCGGTGCGCCAAGTGGCATGACTGCCGCGCATCCTGTTTCCTCAAGCCGCTTGCACAAAACCGGATCGGCACCGCAATAAGGCAAAACAACAAAGCCTAATTTGACGAGTTTCTCGGCCGCTTTCAGTGTTTCAATCGGATCAGGTAAGAGATAGCGAGCATCTGGGTGAATTTCCAGTTTTACCCAGTGAGTGCCTAGCGCTTCACGTGCGAGTTGTGCAGCAAAAATCGCCTCCTCAGCATTTTTCGCTCCAGAAGTGTTTGGTAGCAGTTGCACGCCAGCCTCGAGCAGAGGAGTGAGAATCGCATCGTTATGATTACGCAAATCGACGCGTTTCATCGCCATGGTCACTAATTGCGAACCCGAGGCGCGGATGGCTTCGACCATGGCCTGCGGTGAGGAGAACTTACCGGTGCCAGTGAACAGGCGCGAAGAGAAAGTTTTATCTGCAATCTTGAGCATGTTAACCCCCGGCAATGGCCTGAAAAAGCAAGATTTGGTCGCCATCATTCAATAAATGAGTCTCCCATTGCTCGCGTGGGACAATCGTCTGATTGATAGCCAGAGCTATTCCAGGTTTTAGTACACGCAATTGTTCCAGAAGCTTTTCCAGTGTCAGGTTGCCCGCGCACTGCATCGGTTCATCATTAAAATGAATGCGCATCGTGCCCTCCGCATACCGGGCATTCTTTAGCTTTCTGCATGGTGAGCTTGCGCCAACTGTGTTGGCGAGCATCAAACAGACGTAAAGACCCCGTGGCTGGAACGATACCCGTGAGCAATTTAATCGCCTCAAGTGCCTGCAATGTTCCCATCACGCCGACCACGGGACCGATAATCCCTGCGGTTCGGCAGTTACGTTCTGGTTCATGTTCATCCGGCCAGACACAGCGATAACACCCATTTTCCCATGGGGGTGTGAGAACCATAAGCTGCCCGCCAAATCCTACCGCGCTGGCGGAAATCAGCGGTTTGCTCTGTTCGACGCAGGCGGCGTTGACTGCGTGGCGCGTCGCCATATTGTCGCTACAATCGAGAACCAAATCGACGCCGCGCACTGCCTGAATCAGCAAATTTCCTTCAAGACGTTCACTGATAATGTGCAGATCGATATCAGGATTGAGTTGCTGAAGATGGCGCTGGGCGACTCGAGATTTAGGCTGATCGAGATCGTTTGAAGTAAACAAAATCTGGCGTTGTAAGTTACTGATATGCACCGTGTCATCGTCGGCAAGAATCAGTGTGCCAACGCCCGCCGCCGCCAGGTATAAAGCGGCAGGGGAGCCCAGCCCACCGAGCCCAACAATAAGAACTTTGCTGGCGAGCAGCTTTTGCTGCCCTTCAACAGCCACGTCCTCAAGTAAAAGCTGACGGCTGTAACGCATGAAATCCGCATCATTCATCGCCAGCCCCCACCAGTGACAGTAATTGTGCGGTGGCGGCTTGCCAGTCTGGAGCCTGAGTAATCGCGCTCACCACGGCAACACTTCCTACGCCCGTTGCGAGCACTGAAGGAACGCGTTCAATGCTAATCCCGCCAATGGCTACGGTAGGGTAATCACCCAGCGTTTTGATGTGTTTTGCAAGTTGCGTAATCCCTTGCGGAGATGAAGGCATCTGCTTGGTATTGGTGGGGAAAACATGACCCAGCGCGATGTAAGAAGGGCGCGCCTCGAGGGCTCGGTCCATTTCCATGTTGTCATGAGTGGAGATTCCGAGGCGCAAACCCGCATCGCGAATAGCATCAAGATTTGCGACATCCATATCTTCCTGGCCCAGATGCACGCCGTAAGCGCGGTGTTTTATCGCCAACTTCCAGTAATCATTGATAAACAGACGAGCTTCGTATTGTTGGCCCAGCTTGATGGCGGCAACAATGTCGGCCTCTACGTCTTCGTCATGCTTATCTTTGATGCGCAGTTGAATAGTACGCACGCCAGCTTCCAGTAAACGGGCAATCCATTCCACGCTATCCACCACCGGATACAGACCCAGACGCCGGGGAACGAGGGGAAATGCAGGGTGTTTCATCACACTTCCTCCTGACGCAGGTAAATTTCGCCACCTTTTGCCCGGAAGGTTTGCGACATATCCTCCAGTCCGACTTCAATGGCTTGTTTGGCTGCGAAATC
Source organism: Buttiauxella sp. WJP83 (assembly GCF_027594725.1). NCBI lineage: Bacteria > Pseudomonadati > Pseudomonadota > Gammaproteobacteria > Enterobacterales > Enterobacteriaceae > Buttiauxella > Buttiauxella sp. WJP83. The sequence continues at coordinate 4,400,054 of NZ_CP110080.1, read as the reverse complement.
GCGGACTTCCTGGGAGATTTTCATTGAGCAGAATTTTGGCCCGCACATCGAACAGAAATGCGCGACTTTTCCGGATTCCTGCGGCAGCGTTTCATCGTGATAGGCTCGCGCGGTAAACGGGTCGAGCGCCAGATTAAACTGGTCTTCCCAACGGAATTCGAAGCGTGCTTTTGACATGGCGTTATCGCGGATTTGCGCGCCAGGGTGGCCTTTTGCCAGGTCTGCGGCGTGTGCCGCAATTTTGTAGGTTATTAGCCCCTGTTTAACATCTTCTTTGTTTGGCAGGCCGAGATGCTCTTTTGGCGTGACGTAACACAGCATCGCGCAGCCAAACCAGCCGATCATCGCTGCGCCAATACCTGATGTGAAGTGGTCGTAACCCGGTGCGATATCGGTCGTCAGCGGGCCGAGCGTATAGAACGGCGCTTCGTGGCAATGTTCCAGTTCTTCGGTCATGTTGCGGCGAATCATCTGCATCGGCACATGCCCGGGGCCTTCAATCATCACCTGGACGTCATATTCCCAGGCAATTTTGGTCAGTTCGCCGAGAGTGTGTAGCTCCGAGAATTGGGCTTCATCGTTGGCATCTTGAATGGAACCCGGGCGCAGGCCATCGCCTAAAGAGAGCGAAACGTCATAAGCGGCGCAGATTTCGCAGATCTCACGGAAATGTTCGTACAGGAAGTTTTCCTGATGATGTGACAAACACCATTTCGCCATAATCGAGCCGCCGCGTGAGACAATCCCGGTGAGGCGTTTGGCTGTCATCGGCACATAGCGCAGCAGCACGCCAGCGTGAATAGTGAAGTAATCGACACCTTGCTCGGCTTGTTCCAGCAATGTGTCGCGGAACATTTCCCAGGTGAGGTTTTCGGCGATACCGCTGACTTTTTCCAGTGCCTGGTAAATAGGTACTGTGCCAATCGGCACCGGGCTGTTACGCAGAATCCATTCGCGGGTTTCGTGGATATAGCGTCCAGTGGACAAGTCCATTACGGTATCTGCACCCCAACGCGTGGACCACACCAGTTTTTCTACTTCTTCTTCGATGGAAGAGGTGACCGCCGAATTACCGATATTGGCGTTCACTTTGACCAGGAAATTACGCCCGATAATCATCGGTTCGGATTCCGGGTGATTAATGTTGGCGGGGATAATTGCGCGTCCCGCCGTAACTTCGTCGCGCACAAATTCTGGTGTGATATTTTCAGGAAGACGAGCGCCAAACCCCTGGCCCGGATGCTGGTGGCGTAAAACCTGGTCGCGGATTCGTTCACGGCCCATATTTTCACGAATTGCGATGAACTCCATTTCCGGCGTCACTATCCCCTTGCGCGCATAGTGCAGTTGCGTGACTGTTTTCCCAGTTTTTGCGCGCTTAGGCGTGAGTTGCGTTTCAAATCGCAATTCGTCCAGACCGTCATCGGCCAGACGCTCTTTGGTATAGGCAGAGCTACGGTCAGTCAGGATTTCGCAATCATCACGCTCAGTAATCCAGTTGGCTCGAAGAGGATCAAGCCCGCGCAGTACGTCAATGATGATAGCCGGATCGCCATATGCGCCAGATGTGTCATAAACGGGGATGGCGTCGTTAGGCGTAAATTGTGGGTTTTCTTTACTGCCGCCGGTTGCGGTCGGGCTTAATTGAATTTCGCGCATGGGCACGCGGATATCATCGCGAGAGCCAGTGAGATAAATACGCTGAGAGTTGGGGAAAGCCGTGCCTTCCAGGGTATTGATAAAATGTTGGGCTGCGGCGCGCTGCTCGCGGCGGTTGAGTTTTTTTTCAGTGGTAGACATAGCTCATTCCAGTAATTATCAGGAAGTGGCTTGTCAGAACAACGGAGGAGTAATGAATGTGGACCGCCCGCGCACGGGTGAACCCAAAAGCAGAATTACTCTTGTTCCCTTCGCAGGTATTAGCCTGATCAGGTTCCGCGGATCCCGAATTAACGGTCTCAGCCGGTGCTTTACCATAACAGTAAGCACTCGGCACTCCGACAAGAAGAAACCCGTATTGCTACGGGTCGGGTTGTAAACTACTCGTTAACAGGGCAGAACTCAAGCCGGGCGTGCAAGACCGCGGGTATTGTTAGCACTGTCATCTAAATCGTGGTCGTACGCCAATTGAATGAGTTTATCTTCCAGCGAAAAACGTGATTCCAGTGCTTCGCCGATGCCGGACAAGGCTTTCTGGAACTCAATGTAGTTATCGTCATCGATAGCGCTTTCAAGATGCGTATCGTAGAAATCCATGATTTGCTGGGTATTGGCTTCAAGCTGTGGGTAAAGATGGGTGGCAGCAAAAAGTGGGCTGTTGCCTTCCATTTCGCTGATAATACGTTCATAAATATTAAAATGGCCGGCAGACAGATAATCCACCAAGTTGTGGCAAAAATTATCCAGAGCCTTTTCATTGAGCGCGGTATGGGAATCCTTGTTAGGCTTGATCCCAACCATATTGTAATAAGCCACCAATAAATGTTTGCGGGCATGAAGCCATTGGTCGATTAACTCATTACTACCACCAACGCGCTCAGTCAGATTCTCTAACTGGTTAAGCATGATTGACTCCGTGAGTTATTTACTCGTCATATTTCAAGTTGCAGGGGTGTTGGCTGCACTCACTTACCCGAATCACTTACTCAAGTAAGCTCATCGGGATGCGTTCATTTGCCGCCTACCTGCAACTCGAACTATTTAGAGTGAAAGATGTAACGCAAACGTACCCAAAATTGTTACGACCATTTGTTTATACCAGCGAACTCGGGGATGTGCACCAGGTTATGGAACGTGTAATTCAAAAGTTAGATCAGGGCTGGTTTATCGTCAGTCATGAACAAAAATTGTGGTTGCCAAAAGGTGAGCTCCCTCACGGAGTGGCACAAAATTTTCAGCTCGATGGCGCTGTTGGGATGCCCATCGGTGAGTGGGAAAATGAACCTGTATGGCTTGTGCGACAAAATCGCCGGACGGATATGGGATCGGTGCGTCAGGTTATCGATCAGGATGTGGGATTATTCCAGCTGGCGGGTCGCGGTGTGCAATTAGCGGAATTCTACCGCTCGCATAAATTCTGTGGCTACTGTGGGCATGAAATGCACGTCAGCAAAACGGAATGGGCCATGTTATGTAGCCACTGCCGTGAACGTTACTATCCGCAAATCTCGCCGTGCATCATTGTGGCCATTCGCCGTGACGACCATATCCTGCTTGCCCAACATACGCGTCATCGCAATGGGATTTACACCGTGCTGGCGGGGTTTGTCGAAGTCGGGGAAACCCTCGAACAAGCCGTGGCGAGGGAAGTCATGGAAGAAAGCAGTATTCGCGTGAAGAACTTACGCTACGTCACTTCCCAGCCATGGCCGTTCCCGCAGTCCTTGATGACCGCATTTATGGCGGAATATCATAGCGGTGAGATTGAAATCGACCCGAAAGAGTTACTGGATGCAGGCTGGTATCGCTACGATCAATTGCCGTTATTGCCACCACCGGGTACGGTTGCACGACGCCTGATTGAAGACACCGTCGCCCTGTGTCGCGCGGACTATGAGTGATAAACTCGAGCGATACAGCCAAAGGAAATTAAAAATGACTGAACTCAAGAACGATCGTTACTTGCGGGCGCTTCAACGCCAGCCTGTAGATACCACGCCAGTATGGATGATGAGGCAGGCAGGTCGTTACTTGCCAGAATATAAAGCGACACGTGCGCAGGCCGGCGATTTTATGTCGCTGTGCAAAAATGCGGAACTGGCTTGCGAAGTGACTCTGCAACCGCTGCGTCGTTACGCGCTGGATGCGGCAATCCTCTTTTCCGATATTCTTACGGTTCCAGATGCGATGGGGCTTGGCCTTTATTTTGAAACCGGCGAGGGCCCACGTTTTCGCTCACCTGTAACCTGCCGTGCCGATGTCGAAAAACTGCCTGTTCCTGATCCAGAAGATGAACTGGGTTACGTGATGAATGCGGTGCGTACCATTCGCCGTGAGCTAAAAGGCGAAGTGCCTTTGATTGGTTTTACTGGCAGCCCGTGGACGTTGGCGACGTACATGGTTGAAGGTGGCAGCAGCAAAGCCTTCACCGTTATCAAAAAGATGATGTATGCCGATCCTCAAGCGCTGCATCTTCTGCTCGATAAGCTGGCGCAAAGCGTCACGTTGTACCTGAATGCGCAAATCAAAGCGGGTGCGCAATCGGTGATGATTTTCGATACTTGGGGTGGCGTGCTGACCGGGCGCGATTATCAGCAATTCTCGCTCTACTACATGCATAAAATCATTGATGGCTTACTGCGTGAAAACGAAGGTCGCCGAGTGCCGGTGACGATGTTTACCAAAGGTGGCGGTCAGTGGCTGGAGGCGATGGCTGAAACAGGCTGTGACGCGCTGGGATTAGACTGGACAACCGATATTGCTGATGCTCGCCGTCGTGTCGGTCATAAAGTTGCGCTACAAGGCAACATGGATCCTTCTATGTTGTATGCGCAACCTGCACGTATCGAAGAGGAAGTAGCAACGATTCTGGCAGGATTTGGTAAAGGCGAAGGCCACGTATTTAACCTTGGCCATGGTATTCACCAGGATGTTCCGCCAGAGCATGCCGGTGCGTTTGTGGAAGCGGTGCATCGTTTGTCAAAACCGTACCACATATAAGATTCAGGAGAGGGAATGGATCTCGCAAACCTACGTGAACAGCAGATCGAATTGGCTTCGCAGGTCTGTCGTGAGGATCGCTTTGATCACAACCTTCCCCGGTTAATCGCTGGGGCTGACGTTGGTTTTGAGCAGGGCGGTGACGTTACGCGGGCCGCCATCGTATTGCTGACGTATCCTTCCCTCGAAATGGTTGAATATCAGGTGGCGCGTGTCGCCACCACCATGCCTTACATCCCCGGATTCCTCTCCTTCCGTGAATATCCCGCGCTGTTAGCTGCATGGAAATTGCTGTCGCAAAAACCCGATTTGTTGTTTGTGGATGGTCACGGTATTTCACATCCGCGACGTTTGGGGGTTGCCAGCCATTTTGGCTTGCTGGTGGACGTGCCAACGATTGGCGTTGCCAAAAAACGATTGTGTGGGCGATTTGATCCTTTGTCTGAAGAACCCGGCGCATGCCAGTTGCTGATTGATAAAGGTGAACCCCTTGCGTCGGTGCTGCGTAGCAAGCGGCGCTGCAACCCGCTATTTGTCTCTACAGGCCACCGTGTGAGCATGGAGAGCGCATTACTCTGGGTAAATCGTTGTCTGCGTGGCTACCGTTTACCGGAGCCGACTCGCATGGCAGACGCTGTGGCTTCGGGTCGTCCGGCTTTCACGCGGTGGCAAGCAATTCAGGGGTGATTAAGGTAAACTGCCGCTAATATTCCGTCTTTGAGACATCGCTATGTTACAAAACCCAATCCATCTGCGCCTTGAGAAACTGGAAAGCTGGCAGCATGTCACTTTCATGGCTTCTTTATGCGAACGTATGTACCCGAATTACGCCATGTTCTGCCAGCAGACTGAATTTGGTGATCCTCAGCTGTATCGCCGTATTCTCGATTTGATTTGGGAAACATTAACGGTCAAAGATGCGAAAGTTAACTTTGATAGCCAACTTGAGAAATTCGAAGAAGGCATTCCTGTTGCTGACGACTATGATATCTACGGTGTCTACCCGGCTATCGATGCTTGCGTTGCATTAAGCGAATTACTTCATTCCCGTCTTTCAGGGGAAACGCTGGAGCACGCCATTGAAGTCAGCAAGGCATCCATTACGACCGTTGCCATGTTAGAAATGACCCAAGCGGGTCGCGAAATGACCGACGAAGAGCTAAGAGAAAACCCTGCTGTTGAAGAAGAATGGGACATTCAGTGGGAGATTTTCCGTCTGTTAGCTGACTGCGAAGAACGCGACATTGATCTGATCAAAGGTCTCCGTGCGGACTTGCGCGAGGCGGGTAGTAGCAATATTGGTATAATTTTTCAGCAGTAAGACAGCAAAACGTGACTTACAGTCCGAATTGTCACCCCTGAAGGCTTCCAATTAGCCCCCCGTCTGGTCTACATTTGTGGGGCGAAAAATAGTGGCTATCGGTGCGTGTATGCAGGAGAGTGCTTTTTTGGCATTTCCGTCGCACTCGATGCTTAGCAAGCGATAAACACATTGTAAGGATAACTTATGAACAAGACTCAACTGATTGATGTAATTGCTGACAAGGCTGACCTGTCTAAAGTACAGGCTAAAGCTGCTCTGGAATCCACTCTGGCTGCAATTACTGAGTCTCTGAAAGAAGGTGATGCTGTACAACTGGTTGGTTTCGGTACCTTCAAGGTAAACCACCGTGCTGAGCGCACTGGCCGCAACCCACAAACCGGTAATGAAATCAAAATCGCCGCAGCTAACGTGCCGGCATTTGTTTCAGGTAAAGCACTGAAAGACGCTGTTAAGTAATTTAACAAGTGTCAGTGAACAGTTTTAGCAGGGGGGCGTTTTCGCCCCTTTTGTCTGTCTGGCGTCCTCTTGCCGTTCTGACAGGCACATTGCTGATAATGGCATGCAGCAGCAAGCCTCCTATCCCGCCATTTACCGCGAGCGGTTATATTGCCGATCAAGGTGTCGTGCGCATTTGGCGTAAAGACAATAGCGATGACGACAGCATTCACATGCTTACGGCGTTCAGCCCGAGACAGAAGGGTGCAACGACCACAAGTGATTACCGTTGGCAGGGTGAGCAACTCATATCTATTGAAATGACGATTTTGAGTGAACCGTCAGAGCACATAAAAGTGCGTTTTGACGATCACGGCGAACTGAGCTTTATGCAGCGCGAAGTCGACGGTCAAAAACAGCAACTCTCCAATGACCAAATCAATCTGTATCAATATCAGGCGAGCCAGACGAAAGCCACAAGCGAAGCATTGCGCATTGGTCGTGTTGTTTTGCGGCAAGGGCGATGGCACAGCAACGGTACAGTGACGACTTGCGAAGGTGAGACGTTCGAACCCAAACTCGACAGCGTGGCGCTAAGCCATATCGCGAATCGACAACGCCACTCATCGATGGATGTCAGCATTGCCTGGCTGGAAGCGCCGGAAGGTTCACAACTATTACTGGTCGCGAACCAGGACTTCTGTAGCTGGCAACCAAAGCCTGAGACTTTCTAGATAAAAAAACCGCCACGCGGGCGGTCTTTCAGAACACTTCAGGTATTACTTCGCGTTTTCACGCTCAATGGCGCGATAGCCAATGTCTGAGCGGCTAAAACTGCCATCCCAGTGGATATCCTTCATTAGTTTATAAGCACGCTGCTGTGCAAGCGCCACGGTATCGCCTAATGCGGTGACACATAACACGCGCCCGCCGTTAGTCACCACCATATCGTCTTCACGCAGACGGGTTCCAGCGTGGAACACTTTGCCATCCGCCACTTCTTCCAACGGCAGGCCATGAATGACATCACCGTTACGGTAATCCGCAGGATAACCGCCAGCTGCCATCACGACGCCCAGTGACGGACGCTCGTCCCACTTTGAGGTGGTCTCATTCAGCTTACCGTCACACGCGGCGAGACACAGTTCGACCAGGTCAGACTGCAGACGTAACATAATAGGCTGAGTTTCCGGATCACCGAAGCGGCAGTTAAACTCGATAACCTTGGGGTTTCCAAGTTTATCAATCATCAGCCCCGCATACAGGAACCCTGTGTAGGTATTCCCTTCCGCAGCCATGCCACGTACGGTTGGCCAGATAACCAAATCCATCGCGCGCTGATGTACTTCATCAGTGACAACAGGAGCCGGAGAATAAGCGCCCATTCCACCCGTGTTCGGGCCGCTATCGCCATCCCCAACACGTTTATGATCCTGGCTGGTGGCCATTGGCAGCACATTCTCTCCGTCGACCATGACGATGAAGCTGGCTTCTTCGCCATCAAGGAACTCTTCCACCACGATGCGATGACCCGCGTCGCCGAATGCGTTACCCGCCAGCATATCATTCACTGCGGCTTCCGCTTCTTCGAGTGTCATCGCAACAATGACGCCTTTACCGGCGGCCAGGCCATCGGCCTTAATCACAATCGGCGCACCTTTTTCACGGACGTACGCCAGCGCTGGTTCTACCTCGGTGAAGTTTTGGTATTCGGCGGTTGGGATTTTATGGCGAGCCAGGAAATCCTTGGTGAAGGCTTTGGAGCCTTCTAATTGCGCTGCACCCTGAGTTGGGCCAAATATTTTCAGACCAGCCGCACGGAAGGCATCCACGACGCCAATCACCAGCGGAGCTTCTGGCCCAACAATCGTCAGGTCGATCTTCTCATTTTGCGCAAAGCTTAACAGTGCTGGGATATCGGTCGGGCTAATCGCCACGTTCTGCAAAGCCGGTTCCAGAGCTGTGCCGGCATTGCCTGGCGCGACAAATACAGTGCGTACTAATGGTGACTGCGACGCTTTCCAGGCCAGCGCGTGTTCGCGCCCGCCATTACCAATCACTAATACTTTCATCTATAGAGGCTCCAGGATTAATGGCGGAAGTGGCGCATGTCAGTAAAGATCATTGCGATCCCATGTTCGTCAGCGGCGGCGATCACTTCGTCATCACGGATCGAACCGCCAGGCTGGATAACACAACTTACGCCGACTGCTGCTGCTGCATCAATACCATCGCGGAACGGGAAGAACGCATCGGATGCCATTGCAGAGCCTTTCACTTCCAGACCTTCATCGGCGGCTTTAATACCGGCAATCTTGGCAGAGTAAACACGGCTCATTTGACCTGCGCCTATGCCGATAGTCATATTTTCGCGGGCATACACAATCGCATTGGACTTCACGAACTTCGCGACTTTCCAGCAGAACAAAGCATCACGCAGTTCTTGCTCGGAAGGCTGACGCTTGCTGACCACACGCAGGTCGGCGGCAGTCACCATTCCTAAATCACGGTCTTGCACTAACAGGCCACCGTTGACGCGCTTGAAATCCAGGCCCGCAGCGCGTTGCTGCCATTGTCCACACGTCAGTACACGAACATTTTGCTTAGCCGCCGTGATCATCAATGCTTCTTCGCTTGCCGATGGGGCAATAATCACTTCGACAAACTGGCGGGAGATAATGGCCTGCGCAGTCTTGGCATCCAGTTCACGGTTAAACGCGATGATGCCGCCGAATGCTGAAGTCGGATCGGTTTTGTAAGCGCGATCATAAGCATCTAATAAGGAGTCGCTGACAGCCACGCCACAAGGGTTGGCATGCTTCACGATAACGCAGGCAGGTTCGCTAAACTCTTTTACGCATTCCAGTGCCGCATCGGTATCGGCAATGTTGTTATAAGAAAGCGCTTTGCCCTGAACTTGCGTTGCAGTCGCGACGGATGCTTCTTTAATTTCTTCTTCTATATAGAAGGCTGCTTGCTGGTGGCTGTTTTCACCGTAACGCATATCCTGCTTCTTAATGAAGTTCAGGTTGAGCGTACGAGGGAAACGACCGGAAGGTTCGTTGCTCTCACCATGATAGGCAGGAACCAGACTACCGAAGTAGTTGGCGATCATGCTGTCGTAAGCGGCTGTGTGTTCGAATGCCTTAATCGCCAAATCGAAACGCGTCTCGTGAGTAAGAGAACCTTCGTTAGCATCCAGCTCATTAATAATTGCCTGGTAGTCGCTGCTCTTAACCACGATCGCGACATCTTTATGGTTCTTCGCCGCGGAGCGCACCATGGTTGGACCGCCGATATCAATATTCTCTACCGCATCTTCCAGAGAGCAGCCTTCGCGGGCGACTGTCTGTGCAAACGGGTACAGGTTGACGACAACCATATCAATTGGGGAGATTGCGTGTTGTTCCATGATGGCATCATCCTGGCCACGACGACCCAGAATGCCACCGTGGACTTTTGGATGCAGGGTTTTGACGCGTCCATCCATCATCTCCGGGAAACCGGTGTAGTCAGAGACTTCGGTTACCGGTAGGCCAGCATCAGCCAGCAGACGAGCGGTTCCGCCTGTAGAGAGCAGCACTACACCACGTTGGGAAAGTGCCTGGGCGAATTCGACGATACCGGCTTTGTCAGAAACACTGAGCAGAGCGCGGCGTACAGGACGACGTTGTTGCATGGTTTGATCCCTTAGCTTTGGTTCGCATATAGAAGAGCGTTAGCTGAATTTTAGTTATTTCCCCTAAAACTCAGCTAACGCCCCAAAACGGGGCGTCCTTTTAATGCGGGTGCATTGTAGCGAAAACGTTTGCGTCACGCTCGCAAAATTTGGGTCTTCATCACGATTGTGGATAACTTTGTGCACAACTGCGTATAAGGCGGGGTTTTGCTGGGGATTGCAGCAGTCAGTAAAATTAGTGCAAATTTAGGGTTGCAGCCTCAGGATAACTCCCTATAATGCGCCTCCATCGACACGGAACATGTGAACAACATCACAGAGTAACGGCGGCGATGAGAGTCAAATATCCTGAAATTAAGGGTTGACTCTGAAAGAGGAAAGCGTAATATACGCCACCTCGAGTTAGCAAGCGAAAGCGCGTAACTCACTGCTCTTTAACAATTTATCAGACAATCTGTGTGGGCACTCGCAGGATTGATATCTCAGATACCTTCGGGTATCAAAAAAATATCAAGTCTTGAAGAGTGACCAAGCAGTAATTCATTTAGTTGAATTATTACGAAAGTTAATTTTTGAGCACCGCTTCACGAGTTGAAGCAAATCAAGCTTTTAATTGAAGAGTTTGATCATGGCTCAGATTGAACGCTGGCGGCAGGCCTAACACATGCAAGTCGAGCGGTAGCACAGGGAGCTTGCTCCTGGGTGACGAGCGGCGGACGGGTGAGTAATGTCTGGGAAACTGCCTGATGGAGGGGGATAACTACTGGAAACGGTAGCTAATACCGCATAACGTCTTCGGACCAAAGTGGGGGACCTTCGGGCCTCATGCCATCAGATGTGCCCAGATGGGATTAGCTAGTAGGTGAGGTAATGGCTCACCTAGGCGACGATCCCTAGCTGGTCTGAGAGGATGACCAGCCACACTGGAACTGAGACACGGTCCAGACTCCTACGGGAGGCAGCAGTGGGGAATATTGCACAATGGGCGCAAGCCTGATGCAGCCATGCCGCGTGTATGAAGAAGGCCTTCGGGTTGTAAAGTACTTTCAGCGAGGAGGAAGGCGTTAAGGTTAATAACCTTGGCGATTGACGTTACTCGCAGAAGAAGCACCGGCTAACTCCGTGCCAGCAGCCGCGGTAATACGGAGGGTGCAAGCGTTAATCGGAATTACTGGGCGTAAAGCGCACGCAGGCGGTTTGTCAAGTCGGATGTGAAATCCCCGGGCTCAACCTGGGAACTGCATTCGAAACTGGCAAGCTAGAGTCTTGTAGAGGGGGGTAGAATTCCAGGTGTAGCGGTGAAATGCGTAGAGATCTGGAGGAATACCGGTGGCGAAGGCGGCCCCCTGGACAAAGACTGACGCTCAGGTGCGAAAGCGTGGGGAGCAAACAGGATTAGATACCCTGGTAGTCCACGCCGTAAACGATGTCGACTTGGAGGTTGTTCCCTTGAGGAGTGGCTTCCGGAGCTAACGCGTTAAGTCGACCGCCTGGGGAGTACGGCCGCAAGGTTAAAACTCAAATGAATTGACGGGGGCCCGCACAAGCGGTGGAGCATGTGGTTTAATTCGATGCAACGCGAAGAACCTTACCTACTCTTGACATCCACGGAATTCGGCAGAGATGCCTTAGTGCCTTCGGGAACCGTGAGACAGGTGCTGCATGGCTGTCGTCAGCTCGTGTTGTGAAATGTTGGGTTAAGTCCCGCAACGAGCGCAACCCTTATCCTTTGTTGCCAGCGGTTCGGCCGGGAACTCAAAGGAGACTGCCAGTGATAAACTGGAGGAAGGTGGGGATGACGTCAAGTCATCATGGCCCTTACGAGTAGGGCTACACACGTGCTACAATGGCGCATACAAAGAGAAGCGACCTCGCGAGAGCAAGCGGACCTCATAAAGTGCGTCGTAGTCCGGATCGGAGTCTGCAACTCGACTCCGTGAAGTCGGAATCGCTAGTAATCGTAGATCAGAATGCTACGGTGAATACGTTCCCGGGCCTTGTACACACCGCCCGTCACACCATGGGAGTGGGTTGCAAAAGAAGTAGGTAGCTTAACCTTCGGGAGGGCGCTTACCACTTTGTGATTCATGACTGGGGTGAAGTCGTAACAAGGTAACCGTAGGGGAACCTGCGGTTGGATCACCTCCTTACCTAATAGATACGAACTTGCGTAGTGCTCACACAGATTGTCTGATGAAAGTAAATGAAATACTTCTAAGTGTACTGTTTAACAGTGTGCTGAGAAGTATTTGCTCTTTAAAAATCTGGAACAAGCTGAAAATTGAAACGACACACTGTTTCCTTTCTCCGTAATAAGAAAGGATGTATCGGTGTGTTCGAGTCTCTCAAATTTTCGCAACCTCGATTGTGTCTCACGAGACATCTTCGGGTTGTGAGGTTAAGCGACTAAGCGTACACGGTGGATGCCCTGGCAGTCAGAGGCGATGAAGGACGTGCTAATCTGCGATAAGCGTCGGTAAGGTGATATGAACCGTTATAACCGACGATTTCCGAATGGGGAAACCCAGTGCAATTCGTTGCACTATCGTTAAGTGAATACATAGCTTAACGAAGCGAACCGGGGGAACTGAAACATCTAAGTACCCCGAGGAAAAGAAATCAACCGAGATTCCCCCAGTAGCGGCGAGCGAACGGGGAGCAGCCCAGAGTCTGAATCAGTTTGTGCATTAGTGGAAGCGTCTGGAAAGTCGCAGGGTACAGGGTGATACTCCCGTACACAAAAATGCACTTGCTGTGAACTCGAAGAGTAGGGCGGGACACGTGGTATCCTGTCTGAATATGGGGGGACCATCCTCCAAGGCTAAATACTCCTGACTGACCGATAGTGAACCAGTACCGTGAGGGAAAGGCGAAAAGAACCCCGGCGAGGGGAGTGAAACAGAACCTGAAACCGTGTACGTACAAGCAGTGGGAGCCTCTTTTATGGGGTGACTGCGTACCTTTTGTATAATGGGTCAGCGACTTATATTCTGTAGCAAGGTTAACCGTATAGGGGAGCCGCAGGGAAACCGAGTCTTAACTGGGCGTTAAGTTGCAGGGTATAGACCCGAAACCCGGTGATCTAGCCATGGGCAGGTTGAAGGTTGGGTAACACTAACTGGAGGACCGAACCGACTAATGTTGAAAAATTAGCGGATGACTTGTGGCTGGGGGTGAAAGGCCAATCAAACCGGGAGATAGCTGGTTCTCCCCGAAAGCTATTTAGGTAGCGCCTCGTGAACTCATCTTCGGGGGTAGAGCACTGTTTCGGCTAGGGGGCCATCCCGGCTTACCAACCCGATGCAAACTACGAATACCGAAGAATGTTATCACGGGAGACACACGGCGGGTGCTAACGTCCGTCGTGAAGAGGGAAACAACCCAGACCGCCAGCTAAGGTCCCAAAGTCATGGTTAAGTGGGAAACGATGTGGGAAGGCACAGACAGCCAGGATGTTGGCTTAGAAGCAGCCATCATTTAAAGAAAGCGTAATAGCTCACTGGTCGAGTCGGCCTGCGCGGAAGATGTAACGGGGCTAAACCATGCACCGAAGCTGCGGCAGCGACGCTTATGCGTTGTTGGGTAGGGGAGCGTTCTGTAAGCCGTTGAAGCTGGACTGTGAGGTCTGGTGGAGGTATCAGAAGTGCGAATGCTGACATAAGTAACGATAAAGCGGGTGAAAAGCCCGCTCGCCGGAAGACCAAGGGTTCCTGTCCAACGTTAATCGGGGCAGGGTGAGTCGACCCCTAAGGCGAGGCCGAAAGGCGTAGTCGATGGGAAACAGGTTAATATTCCTGTACTCGGTGTTACTGCGAAGGGGGGACGGAGAAGGCTATGTTAGCCGGGCGACGGTTGTCCCGGTTTAAGCATGTAGGCGGGAAGTTTAGGTAAATCCGGACTTCTGTTAACGCTGAGGTGTGATGACGAGGCACTACGGTGCTGAAGTAACAAATGCCCTGCTTCCAGGAAAAGCCTCTAAGCATCAGGTAACATCAAATCGTACCCCAAACCGACACAGGTGGTCAGGTAGAGAATACCAAGGCGCTTGAGAGAACTCGGGTGAAGGAACTAGGCAAAATGGTGCCGTAACTTCGGGAGAAGGCACGCTGTCGGTAGGTGAAGTCCCTTGCGGATGGAGCTGAAGGCAGTCGAAGATACCAGCTGGCTGCAACTGTTTATTAAAAACACAGCACTGTGCAAACACGAAAGTGGACGTATACGGTGTGACGCCTGCCCGGTGCCGGAAGGTTAATTGATGGGGTTATCCGTAAGGAGAAGCTCTTGATCGAAGCCCCGGTAAACGGCGGCCGTAACTATAACGGTCCTAAGGTAGCGAAATTCCTTGTCGGGTAAGTTCCGACCTGCACGAATGGCGTAATGATGGCCAGGCTGTCTCCACCCGAGACTCAGTGAAATTGAAATCGCTGTGAAGATGCAGTGTACCCGCGGCAAGACGGAAAGACCCCGTGAACCTTTACTATAGCTTGACACTGAACATTGAGCCTTGATGTGTAGGATAGGTGGGAGGCTTTGAAGCGTGGACGCCAGTCTGCGTGGAGCCAACCTTGAAATACCACCCTTTAATGTTTGATGTTCTAACGTAGACCCGTGATCCGGGTTGCGGACAGTGTCTGGTGGGTAGTTTGACTGGGGCGGTCTCCTCCTAAAGCGTAACGGAGGAGCACGAAGGTTAGCTAATCACGGTCGGACATCGTGAGGTTAGTGCAAAGGCATAAGCTAGCTTGACTGCGAGAGTGACGGCTCGAGCAGGTGCGAAAGCAGGTCTTAGTGATCCGGTGGTTCTGAATGGAAGGGCCATCGCTCAACGGATAAAAGGTACTCCGGGGATAACAGGCTGATACCGCCCAAGAGTTCATATCGACGGCGGTGTTTGGCACCTCGATGTCGGCTCATCACATCCTGGGGCTGAAGTAGGTCCCAAGGGTATGGCTGTTCGCCATTTAAAGTGGTACGCGAGCTGGGTTTAGAACGTCGTGAGACAGTTCGGTCCCTATCTGCCGTGGGCGCTGGAGAATTGAGGGGGGCTGCTCCTAGTACGAGAGGACCGGAGTGGACGCATCACTGGTGTTCGGGTTGTCATGCCAATGGCATTGCCCGGTAGCTAAATGCGGAAAAGATAAGCGCTGAAAGCATCTAAGCGCGAAACTTGCCCCGAGATGAATTCTCCCTGAGACCTTGAGTCTCCTGAAGGAACGTTGAAGACTACGACGTTGATAGGCTGGGTGTGTAAGCGTAGCGATACGTTGAGCTAACCAGTACTAATGATCCGTGAGGCTTAACCTTACAACACCGAAGGTGTTTTGGTTGAGAGACAGACAATTTTCAGCTTAATTCCAAGATTTTAAGTTAATGGTTACAGGTGAAACTGTGACGGTTGATGAAAACAGAATATGCCTGGCGGCAGTAGCGCGGTGGTCCCACCTGACCCCATGCCGAACTCAGAAGTGAAACGCCGTAGCGCCGATGGTAGTGTGGGGTCTCCCCATGCGAGAGTAGGGAACTGCCAGGCTCAAAATAAGTGGAAAGCCCTGTACTGACGTACAGGGCTTTTTGCTGTCTGCGATTTAAGATATTCAACTCTGCATCCTCATGATAATCCTCTATAAATTATGCTATTACCCAGCGTAATTCACTGAATCAAAAATTCGTTCTTAAGTGAAACATTTTCAACTATCTTATGAATACTCGACATTTGACAAAGGTCGCGTTATCTTCAGCTATCTGGATGTCTAAACGTTTAAACGTATGCTGTGAGGAAGTAAGCTTATGCCAATTCGGGTACAGGATGAGTTACCAGCCGTCAATTTCCTGCGTGATGAGAATGTCTTTGTCATGACTTCGTCACGTGCCAGCAACCAGGAGATCCGTCCGCTAAAGGTGCTCATACTTAATCTGATGCCGAAAAAGATTGAGACCGAAAACCAGTTTTTGCGTCTGCTATCTAACTCTCCTCTGCAAGTTGACGTCCAGCTATTGCGCATCGATTCCCGTGAATCCCGTAATACACCGACAGAGCACCTCAATAATTTCTACTGTAATTTCGAAGATATTCAGGATGAAAATTTCGATGGGCTGATCGTCACCGGTGCTCCACTTGGGCTGGTTGAATTTAACGATGTCGCGTACTGGCCGCAGATCGAACAAGTGCTTCACTGGGCAAAAGATCACGTTACCTCAACACTCTTTGTCTGTTGGGCTGTGCAGGCTGCGCTCAATATTCTCTATGGTATCCCTAAACAAACGCGTAAAGAGAAGCTGTCTGGTGTTTATGCGCATAACCTCACTTACCCGCACGCCCTGTTAACTCGTGGTTTCGATGACACCTTCCTGGCACCGCACTCACGCTATGCCGATTTCCCTGCCTCATTGATTCGGGATTACACCGATCTCGAAATTCTGGCTGAATCAGAGGAAGGGGACGCGTACTTATTTGGCAGCAAAGACAAACGTATTGCCTTTGTTACGGGCCATCCGGAATATGATGCGCATACTCTTTCAGGCGAGTATTTCCGTGACGTTGAAGCGGGGCTGAACCCTGATGTACCGTATAACTATTTCCCTAACAACGATCCGCAGAAAAAACCCCATGCGACATGGCGCAGCCACGGAAATTTACTCTTTACCAATTGGCTGAACTACTACGTCTATCAGATCACACCGTTCGATCTGCGCCATATGAATCCAACGCTCGATTAAGCGTTTCAGCATCCCGCCACCTCTAAGATCAAGGCACCTACGGGTGCCTTTTTTATTTTCTAAAAACGCATTCCCTACCTGAATAAATTTTAATCTCATACATATCAATGTGATAAATGATTTTCATTTCAAAAATGGAAATTGTTTTTGATTTTAAAAAATCATGAAGTAGTCTTAATCCTGTTGAGTGAAAACAGGACGCTGGACGGACCAGTTATATTTGGCATTACCGACGGGATAAGACGAGGGGAATATCCAATGACACAACAGACAGTTAGCGAAGAGCTGGCCTTTAGCCAGCCGTTTGGTGAAGCAGAGCGGCAGATCCTGACGCCTGATGCAGTAGCGTTTCTCAGTGAGCTCGTCACCCGCTTTGCACCGCAGCGTAATAAGCTGCTGGCGGCACGCACCGTTCAGCAGGCTGAGATTGATGCAGGTAAGCTTCCAGATTTCATTTCGGAAACAAGTTCCATTCGTGAATCTGAATGGTCAATTCGCGGAATTCCTGCCGATCTACTCGACCGCCGTGTTGAGATTACCGGGCCAGTCGAGCGAAAAATGGTGATTAACGCGCTGAATGCTAACGTCAAAGTGTTCATGGCAGACTTTGAAGATTCCCTGGCGCCGAGCTGGAACAAGGTTATCGACGGGCAAATCAACCTGCGCGATGCTATACGTGGGACGATCAGCTGGACCAACGAAGCTGGGAAAATCTACCAGTTGAAGCCTGATCCGGCTGTATTAGTCTGCCGCGTGCGCGGGCTGCATTTACCGGAAAAGCACGTCATCTGGCGTGATGAACCTATTCCTGGCAGCCTGTTCGATTTCGCGCTCTACTTTTTCCACAATGTGGATGCTCTGCTGGCAAAAGGGAGTGGCCCGTATTTCTACCTGCCAAAAACACAATCCTGGCAGGAAGCAGCCTGGTGGAGCGAAGTGTTCAGCTTTACCGAAGATCATTTCTCCTTACCACGTGGCACCATTAAAGCGACGCTGCTGATTGAAACGCTCCCTGCGGTATTCCAGATGGATGAGATCCTGCATGCGCTGCGCGATCACATTGTCGGCCTGAATTGCGGGCGCTGGGATTACATCTTTAGCTACATCAAGACTCTGAAAAATCATCCGGATCGCGTCCTGCCAGATCGTCAATCTGTCACCATGGACAAACCATTCCTGAACGCCTATTCGCGTTTGCTGATTAAAACCTGTCATCGCCGTGGTGCTTTCGCGATGGGAGGCATGGCGGCGTTCATTCCTAGCAAAGATAGCCAGCGTAACGACTGGGTACTCAATAAAGTGAAAGCCGATAAGCAAATGGAAGCTACTAATGGCCACGATGGCACATGGATTGCGCACCCAGGTCTCGCCGACACAGTGATGGAGGTCTTTAGCAAAGTGTTGGGTGACGATAAAAACCAATTGCAGATTTTGCGAGAAGAAGATGCGCCGATCACCGCAGCACAACTGCTGGAACCTTGTCCTGGCGAGCGTACAGAAACAGGGATGCGCGCCAATATCCGCGTTGCGGTGCAATACATCGAAGCCTGGATTTCTGGCAATGGTTGCGTGCCGATTTATGGCTTGATGGAAGATGCCGCCACCGCAGAAATCTCGCGCACCTCAATCTGGCAGTGGATCCACCATGAAAAAACGTTGAGTAACGGCGAGACGGTCACTAAGGCGCTGTTCCGCCAAATGCTGGCCGAAGAGATGTTTGTTATTCAAGAGGAGTTAGGGGACAAGCGTTTCAGCCAGGGACGCTTTGATGAAGCGGCTCGGCTGATGGAGCAAATCACCACTTCCGATACGTTAATCGACTTCCTGACGCTGCCTGGCTACCGCCTGCTTGCCTGAACCTTACCTAAATAAAAATAAACGGAGCATCTGCCATGACCAAAACGACTCGCACCCAACAGATCCAACAATTACAACAAGACTGGACGCAACCACGTTGGGAAGGTATCAAACGCCCGTACACCGCAGAAGAAGTCATCAAGCTGCGCGGATCGGTAAATCCAGAATGTACCCTGGCGCAAAACGGCGCGGCCAGAATGTGGCGTTTGCTGCACGGTGAATCGAAAAAAGGCTACATCAATAGCCTTGGCGCGTTAACCGGCGGGCAGGCACTACAGCAGGCGAAAGCGGGCATCGAAGCCATTTATCTTTCAGGATGGCAGGTTGCGGCAGATGCCAACCTGGCCTCCAGCATGTACCCGGATCAATCGCTGTATCCCGCTAACTCGGTTCCTGCTGTGGTTGATCGGATCAACAACACCTTCCGCCGCGCCGATCAGATCCAGTGGGCATCAAACATCGAGCAAGGCGATCCGCGTTATGTCGATTATTACCTGCCGATCGTTGCCGATGCTGAAGCGGGTTTTGGTGGCGTACTGAACGCATTCGAGCTGATGAAATCGATGATTCAGGCTGGAGCGGCTGCCGTTCACTTTGAAGACCAACTGGCCTCGGTGAAAAAGTGTGGGCACATGGGTGGCAAAGTACTGGTGCCGACTCAGGAAGCCATTCAGAAATTAGTCGCTGCTCGTCTTGCCGCTGATGTTATGGGCGTGCCAACATTGGTGATTGCCCGTACTGATGCAGACGCTGCAGATTTAATTACTTCTGATTGCGATGAATACGACCGTGAGTTTGTTACTGGTGAGCGCACGCAAGAAGGGTTCTACCGCACTCGTGCAGGTATTGAACAAGCTATCAGTCGTGGTCTTGCTTACGCACCATACGCCGATTTGGTGTGGTGTGAGACGTCGAAACCTGACCTTGAGCAGGCTCGTCGCTTTGCTGATGCCATTCACGCTCGCTTCCCTGGAAAACTGCTGGCTTACAACTGTTCGCCATCGTTTAACTGGAAGAAAAACCTGGATGATAAAACCATTGCTTCGTTCCAGGAGGAGCTGTCAGCGATGGGCTACAAGTACCAGTTTATTACGCTGGCGGGCATCCATAGCATGTGGTTCAAC
Organism: Buttiauxella sp. WJP83; assembly: GCF_027594725.1. Lineage (NCBI taxonomy): Bacteria > Pseudomonadati > Pseudomonadota > Gammaproteobacteria > Enterobacterales > Enterobacteriaceae > Buttiauxella > Buttiauxella sp. WJP83. The sequence goes on along the minus strand of NZ_CP110080.1, from coordinate 4,380,259 downwards.
ATGTTCGACTTGGCTCATGCCTACGCACAAGGTGAGGGAATGAGGCATTACGTTGAGAAAGTGCAACAGCCTGAATTTGCTGCCGCACCAGAAGGTTACACCTTCGTTTCCCATCAGCAGGAAGTGGGGACTGGCTATTTCGACCGTGTGACGACGATTATTCAGGGCGGAGCTTCTTCCGTTACCGCACTGACCGGCTCAACGGAAGAAGAGCAGTTTTAAAACCACCCTCATCACGACCTTCTTCCTGAGGGAGAAGGAGAAAACCAGTCCAGTTCCCTCTCCCTCAGGGAGAGGGTTAGGGTGAGGGGAAATCATGACGGAGAAGCCCATGACACCCAGGCTTGAGTGGTTAATTGCACACACCATATTGCAAGGCTTTGATGCGCAGTACGGCCGCTTTCTGGAGATAACTGCTGGGGCGCAGCAGCGCTTTGAGCAAGCAGACTGGCATGCGGTTCAGCGAGCGATGAAAAGCCGCATCCATCTTTATGATCACCACGTTGGTTTGGTGGTTGAGCAATTGCGCTGTATCACGGGCGGCCAGAATACTGACGACGAGTTTTTATTGCGCGTCAAAGCCCAGTACACGCAGTTGTTGCCCGACTACCCCCGTTTTGAAATCGCAGAAAGCTTTTTCAATTCCGTTTATTGTCGCCTCTTCGATCACCGCTCGTTATCTCCCGAGCGGCTTTTTATCTTCAGTTCCCAGGATGAAAAACGCTTTCGTGAGATCCCTCGTCCACTGTCAAAAACATTTACCCCAGCTTTAGGGTGGCAACCTCTTTTACGCACGTTGCTCAGAGACTTGCCCTTACGCCTGCCATGGCAAGATTTAGCGCGGGATGCGGGTTACATCATTGCCCATCTGACAGAAACCTTTGGCAAGGATGTTTTACAGCATGCTTCCCTCGACATCGCCAACGAACTCTTTTATCGCAATAAAGCTGCCTGGATGGTAGGCAAGCTGGTCTTACCGACTGGTAAAGTGCCGTTCTTGCTTCCGATTCATCGCACAGATGATGGGCTTTTGGTGATTGATACCTGCCTGACCAGCACCTCCGAGGCGAGTATTGTCTTCGGCTTTGCGCGTTCGTATTTCATGGTTTATGCCCCGCAGCCCGCCGCTTTGGTTGAATGGCTACGAGAGTTATTGCCAGGAAAAACGACCGCCGAACTGTACATGGCGATTGGCTGCCAGAAACACGGTAAGACCGAAAGCTATCGTGAATATCTGACCTATATTTCGGCCACTGACGAACAGTTTATTGAAGCGCCGGGCATCCGTGGAATGGTCATGCTGGTATTTACTCTGCCGGGTTTTGATCGAGTCTTTAAGGTCATTAAAGACAAGTTTGCGCCACAAAAAGAGGTGACGGCCGAACGCGTGCGAGAATGCTACCAACTGGTTAAGGAGCACGATCGTGTGGGTCGCATGGCCGATACACAAGAGTTTGAAAATTTTGTGCTGTCAAAACATCAAATTAGCCAACCGCTAATGGAACTGTTGTACCAGGAAGTCCCGGAAAAACTCACCGACCTGGGCGACCGTATTGCCATCAGCCATCTGTATATCGAGCGCAGAATGGTGCCTTTGAATTTGTGGCTGGAACAGGTCGAGGGCCAGCAACTGCGCGATGCCGTGGAAGAATATGGCAATGCCATTCGCCAGCTTGCGGCGGCGAACATATTCCCCGGCGACATGCTGTTTAAAAACTTTGGCGTCACACGGCATGGGCGAGTCGTGTTCTATGATTATGATGAAATTTGCTACATGACTGAGGTGAACTTCCGTAACGTACCGCCACCGCGTTACCCGGAAGACGAACTCTCCGCCGAGCCGTGGTATAGCGTGGCGACGGGCGATGTTTTCCCTGAAGAGTTTCGTCACTATTTATGCGCCGACCCACGAATTCGTCAGCTTTTTGATGAGATGCACAGCGATCTGTTTCGCGCAGATTACTGGCGTGCGTTGCAGGAGCGTATCCGTAACGGACACGTAGAAGATGTGTTTGCCTACCGTAAGCGGCAACGATTCATTGTTCGCTTCGGCGATGCAAAGCAGGCGGGTTAACGCCCGCCACCGTACGCCTGAGTTATCTCTTTCGCCGCTTTAATCACTAACGCGCCCAGCTCGGTGACGCGGTCATCGGTCACGCGCGAGATCGGCCCGGAAATCGAAATCGCGGCAAAGGCTTCATGATGCTCGTCGTAAATACACGCCGCCACACAACGCAGGCCCAGCGCATGTTCTTCATCATCAAATGAATAACCACGTTTGCGGGTTTGCGCTAAATCTTCTTTCAGATGCAGCGGAGAAGTGAGTGTCGCTGGGGTGTAACTGTGCAGCCCTTTGCGATGCAGCAAAGTCGCAACTTGATCGTCACTCAGATTGGCGAGAAATACCTTTCCTGCGCCCGACGCATGCATGGGCAGTTTGCCACCAATCGGGGCGGACATACGCATCAGTTGGGCACACTGTACCTGGTCGATAATAATCGCCTGGTGATCGCTATGATCCAGCACCGCCAGATTCACCGTTTCGCCGGAATCTTCCATCAGCTTGCGCAGCATCGGATGCACAATCGCCAGTAGATTACGGCTTTGCAGGAAGCTACTGCCAACGACGAACGCGTGCGCCCCAATCGTCCAGTGCCCTAAATCACCAATCTGGCGAACAAAGCCAAGCTGCTGCATGGTGGTCAACAGACGATGCGTTGTGGAGTTAGGTAAGCCAGCCTGCTGTGCAAGCTCCGTGAGCGCAACGCTACCATGCGATTCTGCAATCCATTCAAGTAGTTTCAGGCCGCGAGTAAGCGACTGAACCTGCCCGGTGGGCTGTGGTGCGGCCACTGTAGCAGCGCGCGGTTTTTTTCCACGTTTGGCGGGAACGGCAGCGACCATGACTGACTCCTATTTTCGTATTGTGGAAATCATTTTCGTTTTATTTGATGATAATGCAACCTGCATCGGACTCATCGGAGCAGTCAGGTGAACATGTCTCATGTTCCATTCCTTTGCGACTATTACAACTTATGACAGTATGACTTGTTAGGCTGACAGGCTTGGGTAAACAGGTGGGAGTTAGAGTGAACAATAATTTAGAAAAACTGCATCAGCAGTTGCAACAACGCATTTTGGTACTGGATGGTGGTATGGGAACCATGATCCAGAGCTATCGTCTTGAGGAGAGTGATTTCCGAGGTGAACGCTTTGCGGACTGGCCGTGTGACCTGAAAGGGAACAATGACTTGCTGGTGCTAAGCAAACCGGAAATCATTGCCGCTATTCACTATGCCTATTTTGAAGCGGGTGCCGACATCGTCGAAACCAACACCTTCAACTCAACGACCATCGCGATGGCGGATTACCAAATGGAATCCCTGTCGGCAGAAATTAACTACGAAGCTGCCAAACTTGCCCGCGCCTGCGCCGACGAATGGACAGCTCGCACGCCTGAAAAACCACGCTATGTGGCCGGTGTTCTCGGCCCAACCAACCGTACAGCGTCTATTTCTCCGGACGTCAACGATCCCGCGTTTCGTAACGTCACCTTTGATCAGCTGGTGGATGCTTACCGTGAATCCACTCGTGCGCTGGTGGAAGGCGGGGCAGACCTGATAATGATTGAAACGGTGTTCGATACGTTGAACGCCAAAGCGGCTATTTTTGCCGTTAAAACTGAATTTGAAGCGTTGGGTGTGGATCTGCCGATCATGATCTCTGGCACCATTACCGACGCATCAGGCCGCACGCTGTCCGGACAAACCACCGAAGCCTTCTACAACTCACTACGCCATGCGGATGCGCTGACCTTTGGCCTGAACTGCGCGCTGGGGCCAGACGAGCTGCGCCAGTACGTCGCAGAACTTTCGCGTATTGCAGAATGCTATGTCACCGCGCACCCGAACGCCGGGCTGCCCAATGCGTTTGGGGAATACGATCTCGACGCGGATGAAATGGCGCGTCAGATTGGCGAATGGGCGCAGGCCGGTTTCCTGAACATCATCGGCGGCTGTTGTGGCACAACTCCAGCCCACATAGCTGCAATGAGCAAAGCGGTTGAAGGCGTTGCGCCGCGTAAACTGCCAGATCTGCCGGTTGCCTGTCGTTTAGCGGGCCTTGAGCCGCTGAACATTGGTGCGGATAGCCTGTTTGTTAACGTCGGTGAACGTACTAACGTCACCGGTTCCGCCAAATTTAAGCGCCTGATCAAAGAAGAAAAATACAACGAAGCGCTGGAAGTGGCACTTCAACAGGTTGAAAGCGGTGCGCAAATCATCGATATCAACATGGATGAAGGGATGCTCGACGCCGAAGCGGCGATGGTACGTTTCCTGAATCTGATTGCCGGTGAACCGGATATCGCCCGCGTGCCGATCATGATTGACTCCTCGAAATGGGACGTCATCGAAAAAGGCCTGAAGTGTATTCAGGGTAAAGGCATCGTTAACTCGATTTCCATGAAAGAGGGGATCGAGCCGTTTATCCACCACGCCAAATTAGTGCGCCGCTACGGTGCTGCGATGGTGGTGATGGCGTTTGATGAAGTGGGCCAGGCCGATACTCGCGAACGCAAAATTGAAATCTGTCGCCGCGCCTACAAAATTCTGACCGAAGAAGTGGGCTTCCCACCGGAAGATATTATTTTCGACCCGAATATCTTCGCCGTTGCGACCGGTATTGAAGAACACAATAACTACGCTCAGGACTTTATCGGCGCATGCGAAGACATCAAGCGTGAATTACCACACGCCATGATCTCCGGCGGCGTGTCGAACGTGTCGTTCTCCTTCCGTGGTAACGATCCGGTGCGCGAAGCGATTCACGCTGTGTTCCTGTATTACGCCATCCGTAACGGCATGGACATGGGTATCGTCAACGCCGGGCAACTGGCCATTTATGACGATCTCTCTGATGAACTACGTGATGCAGTCGAAGACGTGATTTTGAACCGTCGTGATGACAGCACCGAGCGTTTGCTGGATCTGGCAGAAAAATATCGCGGTAGCAAAAGCGATGATGGCGCGAATGCCCAGCAAGCCGAATGGCGTAGTTGGGATGTGAAGAAACGCCTCGAATATTCGCTGGTGAAAGGTATCACCGAGTTTATTGAACTTGATACGGAAGAAGCACGCCAGCAATCTGAACGCCCGATTCAGGTCATTGAAGGCCCGTTGATGGACGGCATGAACGTGGTTGGCGACCTGTTTGGCGAAGGGAAGATGTTCCTGCCACAGGTCGTAAAATCAGCCCGCGTCATGAAACAAGCGGTGGCATATCTCGAACCGTACATTGAAGCCAGCAAAGAAAAAGGCTCGACCAACGGCAAAATCGTACTCGCCACGGTGAAAGGCGACGTCCACGACATCGGCAAAAACATCGTTGGCGTGGTGCTGCAATGTAATAACTACGAAATCGTCGACCTTGGCGTGATGGTGCCCACAGAGAAAATTTTGAAAACCGCGCGGGAAGTCGGTGCAGACATTATCGGCCTGTCCGGTTTGATTACCCCGTCGCTCGACGAAATGGTAAACGTAGCCAAAGAGATGGAGCGCCAGGGCTTTACGCTGCCGTTGCTGATCGGTGGGGCGACCACTTCTAAAGCGCACACGGCAGTAAAAATCGAGCAAAACTACAGCGGCCCAACGGTGTATGTGCAAAACGCCTCGCGTACCGTCGGCGTGGTTTCGGCCCTGCTTTCGCCAACCCAGCACGACGATTTTGTTGCGCGCACCCGCAAAGAATATGTCACCGTGCGCACCCAACATGGACGTAAAAAACCTCGCACACCGCCAGTGACGCTGGCTGCCGCGCGTGAAAACGATCTGGCATTTGATTGGGAAAACTATACGCCACCCGTTCCACATCGTCCCGGTGTGCAGGAAGTCACGGCCAGTATTGAAACGCTGCGTAATTATATCGACTGGACGCCGTTCTTTATGACCTGGTCGCTGGCCGGGAAATATCCGCGCATTCTCGAAGATGAAGTTGTGGGCGAAGAAGCGCAGCGCTTGTTTAAAGATGCCAACGATATGCTCGACAAACTCCATGCGGAGAAACTGCTGACGCCGCGTGGCGTGGTAGGGTTATTCCCGGCAAACCGCGTCGATGATGACATCGAAATCTATCGTGATGAATCTCGTACTCGTGTGCAGACCGTCGCGCACCACTTGCGTCAGCAAACCGAAAAAGTCGGTTTTGCTAACTACTGCCTCGCCGATTTTGTGGCCCCGAAACACAGTGGCAAAGCGGATTACATCGGCGCATTTGCAGTAACCGGTGGCATGGAAGAAGACGCATTGGCAGAGGGTTACGAAGCACAACACGATGATTACAACAAAATCATGGTGAAGGCGCTTGCTGACCGTCTGGCCGAAGCTTTTGCGGAATATCTGCATGAACGCGTGCGTAAGGTTTACTGGGGCTACGCGCCGACAGAAAACCTCAGCAACGAAGATCTTATCCGCGAAAACTATCAGGGGATTCGCCCGGCACCAGGCTATCCGGCCTGCCCGGAACACACCGAAAAAGCGACCATCTGGGAGCTGCTGGACGTAGAAAATGTAATTGGTATGAAACTGACCGAATCCTACGCCATGTGGCCGGGTGCATCGGTTTCCGGTTGGTACTTCAGCCATCCAGACAGCAAATACTACGCCGTAGCGCAGATTCAACGCGATCAGGTGGAAGATTATGCGCGTCGCAAAGGGATGTCAGTGACCGATGTGGAGCGCTGGTTAGCACCGAATTTGGGCTACGACGCGGACTGATCACTTTACGCCCTCATCCCAACCTTCTCCCCCAGGAGAAGGGGAACACCATGCTCTCCCTCAGGGGGCACCGATCTCCCCCTCTCCCTCAGGGAGAGGGTCGGGGTGAGGGTGGTTTACAACCCGAAACGCTAAATTGCCGCCAATCCATATATACTGGAAAGAGAAGGAATTTCCGTCTAAATACCTGACCTGGAGAAAGTGTGCTAACTCTTCTGCATCTGCTCTCTGCGATTGCTCTACTGGTATGGGGCACGCACATTGTGCGTACCGGTATCATGCGCGTATACGGTGCAAATCTCCGTAACGTGCTCAGCCGCAGTGTTGAAAAAAAACCGTTTGCCTTCTGCGCCGGTATTGGCGTCACCGCATTGGTCCAAAGTAGTAATGCGACCACGATGCTGGTGGCTTCGTTTGTTGCGCAGGATTTGGTGGCGCTGACGCCTGCGTTGGTGATTGTGCTGGGAGCCGATGTCGGTACCGCATTGATGTCGCGAATTCTGACATTTGATCTCTCCTGGTTATCACCGTTACTCATCTTCCTTGGCGTGATTTTCTTTCTGGGGCGCAAACAAACAAGAGCGGGGCAACTGGGGCGTGTCAGCATTGGATTAGGGCTGATTTTGATGGCGCTGGAGCTGATTGTTGTTGCGACAGCACCCATCACGATGGCTCCAGCCATAAAGGATATTTTCACATCGCTGACTGGCGATATCATGCTGAACGCCATCATTGGTGCACTTTTTGCCATTATTAGCTATTCCAGTCTTGCCGCTGTATTGCTTACCGCAACTCTCACCGCATCCGGAGCCATTTCGCTTGATGTAGGGCTATGCCTTGTCATCGGTGCCAATCTTGGCTCTGGTCTTTTGGCCATGATTAATAACAGTGCATCTAATGCCGCCGCTCGTCGCGTTGCGCTGGGCAGCCTGTTATTTAAGCTGGTGGGGAGTTTAATTGTGCTGCCCTTTGTGCATATTCTCGCTGATAAAATGCACAAACTGCCGCTTCCTGCCTCTGAATTGGTTATCTATTTCCACGTCTTCTACAACCTGATTCGCTGCCTGGCGATGGTGCCATTTGCCGGCCCGATGGCGAATTTCTGCCGAAAAGTGATTAGTGAAGAGCCGGAAATCGATGCGCGTATGAAGCCCAAACATCTCGACCCTACTGCCATCGATACCCCGGCGCTTGGGTTGTCCAACGCAGCGCGTGAAACCTTGCGCATGGGGGACGTGCTCGAACAAATGCTCGAAACCTGGAGCAAGGTGATGCACGGCGAACCGCGCCAGGAGAAAGAGCTGCGTAAGCTCGCTGATGATGTTGATGTGCTGTACACCGCCATCAAACTGTATATGGCACAGATGCAAAAAGAGGAGCTGGCGGAAGTGGAGTCGCGTCGATGGGCGGAAATTATTGAGATGTCGCTAAACCTCGAGCAGGCGGCGGATATTCTCGAACGCATGGGGAGTGAAGTCGCAGATAAATCGTTGGCCGCTCGCCGGGCCTTCTCGCCTGATGGCCTGAAGGAACTGGATATTCTGCTTGAGCAACTCACCAGCAACCTGAAACTCAGCTTATCCGTGTTCTTCTCAGCGGATGTAAACAGCGCACGCCGTTTACGCCGTAATAAGCATCGTTTCCGTATTCTAAATCGTCGTTTCTCACATGCGCACGTTGATCGTCTGCATCAACAAAACGTGCAGAGTATCGAAACCAGCTCGCTGCACCTCGGTTTGCTCGGGGATATGAAGCGTCTGAACTCGTTATTCTGTGCCGTCGCGTACAGTGTGCTCGAGCAACCTGACGATGATGAACGTGACGAATATTAACCAACAAAGCACATTCTGAAATGAAGGTGCTTTGCTGTTTTTTGCCTATTTTTTCTTCTGGCTGTTAACCATGCCGTTTATACTCCTGTCGCTTAACTTCATAAAACCAAAGGGATTCGGCAGTGAATATAAAAAAATTATTGGCAGGGGTACTTTGTGTTGCTGCATTGGCAGGATGCTCGGCACTTGAACGGACAGAACCCGTGCGCACACCACGCACGATTATCACCCAACATGTGACCACTGAGCAGGTCAAAGATGCGATTATTAATGCCGGGCAAGGGCGTGACTGGATAATGTCCGTGGCAGGTCCAGGTGTGATTAATGCGACACAAAATATTCGTAAGCACAGCGTCACTGTTCGCATTAACTACAGCGAAAGGGATTACTCCATTAGTTATGTCAGCAGCGTTAATTTGCTGGCATCAGGGGGGGAAATACACCGTTCATACAACCATTGGGTGAATAATCTGGATAAAGATATCCAGAAAAAATTAGCGGTGATTGCTGCGACACCTAAGTAAGTCAACTCTGCGGGTAATGAATTTGTCTTCGTTGCCCGCATTTGCTCATTGATTCAGGAGTGAGGGGTTTTAGTTGTTAATTCAATCCCTAATGCTTTCATCACTGCCAGTGTACTTTTGAGCGTAGGGTTTCCCTCTTCACTAAACGAACGATACAGCTGTTCGCGCGACAGTCCTGTTTCAGTTGCAACGTCGGTCATGCCTTTCGCCCGTGCAACAACACCAAGTGCTTTGGCAATGTAGGCCGCATCACCGGTTTCCAGGGCATCGGCCATAAAGAAAGCGATTTCTTCATCATCGACCAGCGCTTTGGCGGGATCATAATCGGTAACGGTTACTTTCATTCTCTTCTTCCTCCTCATCAATCCAGTTTTTGGCCAAAAATTTTGCCAGAAGAATATCTCGCGATTGCGATCTTTTAACGCCGCCACATAAAAGTAAAATTATGTGATCCTTGTGCTGCTGGTAGTAAATACGGTATCCCGGGCCATAATGAATTCTCAACTCGCTAACACCTTCGCCAACAGGTTGCACATCTCCTGTAAGGCCGCCAGCAAGACGTAATAAACGAGTCGTCACGACAGTTTTTATTCGCTTATCTTTAAGACTGGCTTCCCATCGACGATAAGCATCCGTTTGTTTGAGTCCGTTCATAGTAGTTTATAAAATACACCTGTAGGAGAGAAACGAGAAGGGAAAATATTTGTTCAATGGGCGGCTTAACAAGAGGCACCACTTTAATCTGGAAAGCAGGCCGCAACCCATTTTCTCGCTCTGCGAGATCCCTCGAGATAAACAGACAAAGTGCGCGCTGCCTGTTCGCATCGCCCTTCAGGTAAGGTATATTCCAGGTTTTACGGAGGAACCATGCTGACCAACTCATCAATACGTCTGAACAAATACATTAGCGAGAGCGGTATCTGCTCCCGCCGTGACGCCGACCGTTACATCGAACAGGGAAATGTTTTTATCAACGGTAAACGCGCCGCGATTGGCGATCAGGTATTTGCCGGAGATGTGGTGAAGGTCAACGGTCAGTTAATCGAACCCCGTGATGAAGACGATCTGGTGCTTATCGCACTGAACAAGCCTGTGGGTATCGTGAGTACCACCGAAGATGGCGAAAAGGACAACATTGTCGATTTCGTTAACCACAGCAAACGCGTTTTCCCTATCGGGCGTTTAGATAAAGATTCCCAGGGGCTGATTTTCCTCACCAACCATGGCGATCTGGTGAATAAAATCCTGCGTGCCGGGAACGACCATGAAAAAGAGTACGTCGTCACGGTCAATAAACCGGTCACTGACGAGTTTATTCGTGGCATGGGTGCAGGCGTTCCGATGTTGGGAACGGTAACCAAAAAATGCAAAGTGAAGAAAGAAGCGCCGTTCGTGTTTCGTATCACTTTGGTACAAGGTCTTAACCGCCAGATTCGCCGTATGTGTGAACACTTTGGTTATGAAGTGACGAAGCTGGAACGTACCCGCATTATGAACGTCAGCATGAAAGGGCTGCCGCTGGGTGAATGGCGTGATTTAACTGACGATGAGTTGGTCGAATTGTTTAAGCTGATTGAGAATTCTTCTTCAGAGGCGAAGCCTGCGAAAAAACCAAAGGCTAAACCTGCCGTTGCAAAAAAACCGGTAAGTGCGGGGCCAAAGAGCAGCGCGAAAACCCCGGCAGAGCTTGCTTCACGCAAACGCTTTGCCCAGCCAGGGCGTAAAAAGAAAGGGCGCTAGATTAGCGCTTTCCGCGTGAATGGCTGTTGGCAGACCAGGAATAGGTTGCAGAAGTATCTGGTTTTGCTGCTTTTTGCTTTTTGATCTGGCGAACTTTTTTAGCCGCCTGTTCACGCGCTTCCATTAATTGGTCGATATAAGTTTTTTTAACGTGGTTGATTTCTGAGTTTGTCAGGGGACGACCATGGGCGATGCGTGCGCGGTCTAGCCGCGTTTTCAGTTCGCGCTGCTCGGCTTCGGTCATATCTTGTTGTGTCAGTCTTGATGTGGACATTGTTGCGGCCTCTTAAGAAGTGACCTCCAGTGTAAAGCAAACTGCTCGCCAGCTCAGTAAAAATCAGCTTCTGGTCGCAAAGTTCCCCTAAAATGTTGGTAAAAACGCTGAGTTGTATTGGCAGATTTGCCGATGTTTTGTTGAGTTAAAAGCAAAAAGCCCGGTTTCCCGAGCTTTTTGCTTAATCAGCGGTAAATCACGCGCGGCGTTTTTTCAAACGTTTGCCTTCGTTTTCATCAATCGGTTTTCCAGACCAGTAACCCGCCAGAACCGAGCCGGACAGGTTGTGCCACACCGAGAACAGTGCGCCAGGCAGCGCCGCTAACGGAGAGAAGTAGATCTTGCCGAGCGTGGCAGCAAGGCCCGAGTTCTGCATACCCACTTCAATTGCCAGTGTGCGACAAGTGGACTCATCAAAACCAAACAGCTTCCCGCCCCAATATCCGCTCAGTAGCCCAATACCGTTATGCAGAATAACCGCAATGATGACCATCAGCCCAACCGATGCGATATGCGAAGCCGAACCGGCCACCACAGCACTGATAATTGCCAGAATGCAGAGCATCGAAAATGCCGGCAAATAGGGCTCTACACGCTTTACAAGGCGCGGGAATAGGTGATGCACAATCAAACCGAGGCCAATTGGAATCACCACGATTTGCAGGATGCTCAGCAGCATACCCATCACATCCACTTTGATATCCGCATCGACATACAAACGCGTCAACAATGGCGTGGCAAAAACCCCAACCAGCGTGGAAACAGAAGAAATGGTCACCGAGAGTGCCACATCGCCTTTTGCCAGATAAATCATCACGTTTGACGCCGTACCGCTTGCCACGCTGCCTACCAGCACCATGCCAGCGGAAAGGTCAGGAGGCATATGGAACAGTTTTGCCAGCACCCAGGCTGCCAGCGGCATGATGAGATAATGCAGAAATGTCCCCGCCGCGACAGGTGCCGGGCGTGACAGCACCCGTTTAAAGTCATCTATCCGGAGATGCACGCCCATGCCAAACATAATCAGCATCAAAAGGGTGCTAACCCACGGGCCAATGGGGGTGAACGTGCCGGGAGTGTAATAGGCGAGTACAGACAGCAGTACCGCCCACAGCGGAAACAGCCGGGTGAATACAGCGAGCATATTGAGATCCTTGCAAGTGTTGTGTTGTTTTATGGTTATAAAAATGCCGGGATCGAGCCCGGCATTTGGTATTCATTGCATGAGATTAAAACTTATTCAAACAAATTATGATGAAGTTTTTGCACCACTTGTTCAACGTCATCGCCTGGCACCAGGAAGCACAGGTTATAGCTGGATGCGCCGTAGCAAATCATGCGAATGTTGAATGGCTCGAGTACACCAAATACCTCTTTGCCCACGCCACACGCTTTGGACAGGTTGTTACCGATGATCGCGACCAGGGCGAGGTTTTCTTCCACTTCCACACGGCACAGCGAGGAGAGCTCAGTCAGCAGTGAGGTAGTCAGCAGACTTTCATCCGTTGACGTAGAACCCGTGGTATCCAGTGTCAGCGCGATGCTGACTTCGGACGTAGTAATCAAGTCTACGGAAATATTGTGGTGCGCCAGAATATTGAACACTTCCGCGAGGAAACCGTGAGCATGCAGCATGCTCAAGCTGTTCAGTGTCACCAGAGTTTGTTTACGACGGACGGCCAGAGCACGGAATAATGGCGGATTGTCGGTTTGGTTGCAGACCAGCGTTCCGCCTGCCTTTGGATCTTTGCTTGAACCCACAAACACCGGAATATCACAACGAACCGCAGGCAGTAATGTCGCCGGGTGCAGGACTTTAGCACCGAATGTCGCCATTTCAGCGGCTTCTTCAAACGCGATTCTGTCGATACGTTTTGCCGCTGGCACCATGCGTGGGTCGGTGGTGTAAATGCCCGGGACATCAGTCCAGATATCAACACGGATGGCTTTCAGCGCTTCACCCAACAATGCCGCAGTATAGTCGCTGCCGCCACGGCCAAGCGTGGTGGTGCGGCCTTTGGCTTCGCTTCCGATAAAACCTTGAGTAATCACCAGGGATTGCGCCAGACGCGGTTGAAGCTGCTGGCTCGCCAGCTCTGCTAATGTCGCCACATCAGGCTCAGCACGGCCAAAACGGTCATTGGTGCGCATGATTTTACGGATATCGAACCATTGCGCATCGACTTTGCGTTCACGCAGGATCTCGACAAACAGCAGTGTCGACATTAATTCGCCGTGGCTGACCAATTCGTCTGTTAACGCAGCAGACGTCGCCAGAGATGCCGCTTCAGCAAGCGTGGTGATATTTTCAAGCAGGCGTTCAATTTCTTCGCGGATGATCTGCGGATTCGCCAAACGCTCGACGATGTCATATTGAATTTTGCGAATAGCATCGAGCTTAACGAAACGCTGCGTCGCTTCCAGGCCTTGCGCCAGCGCAACCAGTAAATTGGTGATACCCGCAGAAGCGGAAAGTACCACTACGCGAACGTTTTCATCGGCCAGCACAACATCAGCGCTGCGATTCATTGCGTCGTAATCAGCAACGCTGGTGCCGCCAAATTTGGCGATAACGGTTTGTGGGTAAGACATTACAACCTCGTGTCAGGGACCAATCCGTCATTCTTCAGGCCGCATGATTGTAGGATGCGCTCGAATAATTCCGGGGTAATAGCAGTAAATTTTCAGCCTTGGCACAAGGGGGGAGCGGGAAAGGGGCAGACGTAGAAAAGAAAACCTGAACTACGGATACACCCAGAAGCGCCCCACCTTGTCTACCCAGAGTGTGTGCTATCCGGGTATAAGCATCCAACTGCCGAATGCTTCGGTGACAACCCAAGGGATTCAGCCCTTGTAGTCGATAACATACGCTGCCATACGCACATTATCTCGGCGCCGCTCCCCCTCCTGTGTCGTCTGCGGATTGGCTCCTCAGACACGATACCTGGGCGACGCGCCTCTTCTGGCTTACTCACAAGTGAGCAAGTAGCCGTATAGAAATAAAAGGTAACGCGACAGATGTCAACGCCTGGAAGATGCAGAGTTTTCATTCTGCACCAGTGCAATCAGGGTGCAGGGTAAGGTCGGAGGAGTGCGTCCATTTATCGCGGTAGTTTTTCCTTCTTCCAGACGTGAAAATAGTGGCACTACGCCGCGATTTTTCTCCAAATAATCCAGCCAACCAAAATTTTCATTTAGTCGCGTCGCTTTGATGGTTGCCCCTTTCGCCAATTGACTACTCAAACTGCTCCAGGTGACATCTTCAGGAAAAAGTTTTTCATGACGGCGAAAACGAGCACTTTCGTTGCTGGTTCGACCTTTTAATGCGGAACCTGAGCGGATTGAAAAAACTTTTTCACTGCCGAAAATGTGGCTGAAATGATAAACCGCCAGTGCGTTTTGATGGCGATTGGGCGAAAGTGCCAGCACTTGTGCAATATTGCTTAAATCGAGGTAGTTTTCTGCATGTTCAGACCAGGCGTTACCGTAATAAGCCGGTAATCCCTCCATGCGCGCCAGACGATAATATTCCCAACTATTATCGGTGAGCAGCACCGGTACATTCTGTTTTACCAGCGCATGAGCCAGCGTACGCGCCACCGTGTTAGCGCCAATAATGAGTACGCCGCGGGGCTTGCGCTGTTGCACTCCCAGCCATCGGGCAAGCGGGCCACTGGTCAGGCTTTGCAGGACGACAGTACCCATGATGATGGCAAACACCACGCTCACCAGCTTATCCGCACCTTCGTAGCCATTTTTTTGCAATGTCAGGGCGAACAACGAACTGACCGCCGCAGCGACAATACCGCGTGGAGAAATCCAGCTCAGCAGCAATTTTTCCCGCCAGGTTAGCGTCGAACCAAAGGTTGAAATCGCAATGCATAACGGACGGGCGACGAACTGAATCACCAGCAGCAACGCGATCAGCGGCCAGCCCATCGCAATCACACCATAGATATCTAATCGTGCCGCCAGAATAATAAATAGCGCCGAGATAAGAATAGCGGACAGCTCCTCTTTGAAAGCGACGATATCGCTGACATCGACATCGCGCATATTCGCCAGCCAAATACCCAGGACCGTCACTGCCAACAACCCTGACTCATCGGCCAGCGAATTAGAAAGGCCGAACGTCAGTAAAACCACCGCCAGTACCGCAAAGTTTTGCAGATAGCCCGGAAACCAGACGCGCTTTAATGCTGTCCCAAGCAGCCAGCCAAACAGCCCGCCGCAGGCTAAGCCGACCACGACGGTTTGCGCGAAGGTGATCAGTAGGTGCAAATTCGAGCCCGCGTCATGGCGCAGGGTAATAAACTCGAATACCAACAGGGTGAAAATCGCGCCAACCGGGTCGATGACAATCCCTTCCCAGCGCAATACCTGATTAATCGCCGCATTGGGACGTACTACACGCATGAGCGGGGCGATAACAGTCGGGCCGGTGACAACCGTCACTGCGCCCACTAATGCCGCCAGTGCGGGATCTAAACCCAGAAGACCCCAACAGGCGAGACTGATGACGGCAAAGGTCGCCAACATGCCGATACTGACCAGGTTACGCACAACCCCACCCAGCCCACGAATCTCATCAATACGCAGAGTCAACGCGCCTTCGAACAAGATAATGGCAACCGATAAGGAAACAATCGGAAAGAGCAGTTCGCCAAACAGATGGTCGGGATTGAGCACATGAGTAAAGGGGCCAAGAATCAAACCGAACAACAACAGAGGAAGAATGGCCGGAAGCCGAATCGCCCACGCCAGCCATTGCGCCGCCAGCGAGCTAATAGTGATAATCACCAATAAAATGGGAACGGAGAGTTCCATAAATTTTTACCTTAGCGGGTTTACGAGGCCATACTGTTTTTCTCAGTGTAGACGGGCTCTCCATGGGCGGAAAACGGCCCGACGATTTATTCTCTGGCACATAATCTGAAACGGTATTCCCTGAGCAAGGGGAGAAAAATCATCACAAATCCCGTTTTGTGGATATACAATTGACCGCAGTCACAGTTCTCAAATCAAAAGGGTATCGCTATGAAGAATATCAACCCAACGCAGACCGCTGCATGGCAGGCTTTGCAAGCGCATTTTGACGAAATGAAAGATGTCACTATCGCTGAGCTTTTTGCGCAGGATGCCGACCGTTTTGCTAAGTTCTCCGCCACTTTCGATGATTTAATGCTGGTGGATTATTCAAAAAACCGCATCACGGAAGAAACCCTGTCTAAGCTGCAGGCGCTGGCGAAAGAGACGGATTTGCAGGGCGCAATCAAGTCCATGTTCTCAGGTGAGAAAATTAACCGTACTGAAGACCGTGCTGTTCTGCATGTTGCACTGCGTAACCGCAGCAACACGCCAATCATCGTTGATGGCAAAGATGTGATGCCGGAAGTGAACGCGGTGCTTGAGAAGATGAAAACCTTCTCTGAAAGCATTATCAGCGGTAACTGGAAAGGCTACACCGGCAAAGCGATCACTGATGTTGTGAACATCGGTATCGGCGGTTCAGACCTCGGCCCATTCATGGTGACTGAAGCGCTGCGTCCATACAAAAACCACCTCAACATGCACTTTGTGTCCAACGTTGATGGTACGCATATCGCTGAAGTGCTGAAGAATGTTGACCCAGAAACCACGCTGTTCCTGGTAGCGTCTAAAACCTTCACCACTCAAGAAACCATGACTAACGCCCACAGCGCGCGCGACTGGTTCCTGGCAACCGCAGGCGATGACAAGCACGTTGCGAAACACTTTGCTGCACTGTCTACCAACGCGAAAGCGGTCGGTGAGTTTGGTATCGATACTGCCAACATGTTTGAGTTCTGGGACTGGGTCGGTGGCCGTTACTCCCTGTGGTCAGCCATTGGCTTGTCCATCATTTTGTCTGTCGGTTACGAAAACTTCGTGGAATTGCTGAGCGGTGCTCACGCAATGGACCAGCATTTCGCGAATACACCAGCAGAACAGAACCTGCCAGTGCTGCTGGCGCTGATCGGTATCTGGTATAACAATTTCTTCGGTGCTGAAACCGAAGCGATTCTGCCATACGACCAGTATATGCACCGTTTTGCCGCTTACTTCCAGCAGGGCAACATGGAATCCAACGGTAAGTATGTTGACCGTAACGGCAACGCTGTGGATTACCAGACTGGCCCAATCATCTGGGGGGAGCCAGGCACCAACGGTCAGCACGCGTTCTACCAGCTGATTCACCAGGGCACCAAAATGGTTCCTTGCGATTTCATCGCGCCAGCAACCAGCCACAACCCGCTTTCCGACCATCATCCTAAATTGCTGTCTAACTTCTTTGCGCAGACCGAAGCACTGGCGTTTGGTAAAGCACGCGACGTGGTTGAGCAGGAATATGCGGATCAGGGCAAAGACCCTAAAACACTGGAACACGTTGTACCGTTCAAAGTGTTCGAAGGTAACCGTCCAACGAACTCCATCCTGCTGCGTGAAATCACTCCATTCAGCCTTGGTGCACTGATTGCGCTGTATGAGCACAAGATCTTCACCCAGGGTGCAATTCTGAACATCTTCACCTTCGATCAGTGGGGCGTGGAATTAGGTAAGCAACTGGCTAACCGTATTCTGCCGGAGCTGGGCGATGATAAAGCGATTAATAGCCACGATAGCTCCACCAACGGTCTGATTAACCGTTACAAGTCCTGGCGCGCATAGTTAGATATTTGAGTTAAATATAAGCCGACGTAATGTCGGTTTATTTATTTTATTCTTTATAAGATAAATCCCCTTGCCGCATAATATCCTCCACCTTTCCCGCTGAGGTTAATCCTAAAAACGCTAATACCCTGATAATTCAGGTGTGTTATTTTCGGATTAATTAGATTAAATAATTTCTTGGTTATATTTTAAGTTGTTGTTTATTAATTGATAACTTTAAAATCATCATTCGATTTATTGTTATATTTCCAACTATCTTAAAGCGCCTCGCATATTTCCAGTTGCGGCCTAAGCCTATTATTTGTTGTGTATACTCGAAAACGCCTGAAATTCTTTTGGGCACATCTCCATTCATTCAATGAAGGGAAATTGTTATGAAGAAAGTCCTTTATGGCGCTTTAGCCATATTCACGCTGGCAGCGTCAGGTGTTTCGTTTGCAGATCCGGTATCAGTGGGTGAAGCGGCCGGGGCACAAGCGACTTCTGTGTCCGCAGGCAGTTCTACTGCGACCAGCGCCAGCACTGTCGGGTCGGCAGTGGGTGTAGCACTTGCTGCAACCGGTGGTGGTGACGGTTCCAACACGGGAACGACAACCACGACGACGACCAGCACCCGTTAATTTCACGGGTGATTTAATCCTAACCACACCTCGGTGTGGTTATTTCTACTCCAGGGAAACTTCGTGCAGCGACTCGCAATCCTTCTTGTCTGCTTATTACTTCAGGCGTGTTCTGACTCCACCAAAGGCCTTGGCATGTCGCTTTGGCACAGCATTGTGGGTGATGACGGTGTTCAGCTTACCCATGACGAGATTCAGAATATGCGCTACGCCAGCCAGTACATGCGCATTAATAACGGCCCACAGATATTTGTGGTGTTGGCCTATGACGAAAATGGCCAGCAAAAGTGGGTCACCCAGGACCGGGCGATGATCGTCACGGAAAATGGCCGCATCGTAAAAACCACAGGTCTTGGCGACAACCTCCAGCAAGTGACAAACCTGGCAAGCGACCCGCTGGCAAAAGTGAACCAGATTGTGGATGGCACCCGCTGGACACGGCAAATGGCCTGGACCGAACACCAGCAGGTGCGCATGGCGACCGCGCATTCAACGTTCACCTGGGAGGGAAGCGACACGCTGAAAGTCGCTGCCAGCAGCACTCCTGTTCGTGTCCTCGACGAAGAAGTGACGGCCTTGGGTAAAACCTGGCATAACCGTTTCTGGATAGACAGCGAAGGGCAGGTGCGCCAGTCAACACAATATCTTGGCCCGGATTATTGGCCTGTCACTACGATTTTGTTGAAGGCGGCAAAACAATGAAAACAAAAGCTTCACTTTGGTGGGCCGCACTTTGCTTATCCGGCCTGGCCAGTAGTGCTGCCACTTACGCCGCAGGTACGGTCACGGTTTATCCTGGCAATCAGCAACTCACCCACGTCGAACGCCTGGCAGATTTAGTCTCCCAACCGTCACTTGCTCACACATGGTGGCCAGGTGCTGTCATCAGCGAGCGGCAAGCAACGGCGATAGCAGAACAACAACATCAAAAACTACTGACTTCACTGAGCGAATTGTCAGCACAGGAAGACGCTGATGATGCCGCCGTAATCAACGGGTTGCGCCAGCAGATGCAGGCTATTCACGTCACCGGGCGGCAGTTTGTTGACCTCGATCCCGACTGGGTGCGCGTCCATCCTCGCGCCAACGTTCCCTTGCAAGGCGAATACAGCCTGTGGGCTGGGCCGCAGCCTTCCACAGTAACGGTGATGGGATTGGTGAGCACACCGGGCGTAAGGCCGTTCGTTGCGGGACGCAGTGCGGAGGAATATCTGGAGGGGGTCGACAAACTCAGTGGCGCCGATCGCAGCTACGCATGGGTGATTTATCCGGACGGGAAAACACAAAAAGCGCCGGTGGCTTACTGGAACAACCGCCATGTCGAACTCACACCGGGAAGCATCCTGTTTGTGGGTTTTAAAGACCGACTTTTTAATTCTGATTTCAACGCTATGAATCAGCAAATCCTTCACTCTCTGACGCATCGGAGACCGGATTGATGAAGAAAAAAACGCTCTACAGCCTGCTTGCTCTGGCTGTTTCATCTGCCTGCCAGGCAGAAACCTTCCCTGCACCTGTCGGCCCGTCTCAATCGGATTTCGGCGGTGTCGGTTTGCTGCAAACCCCCACGGCACGCATGGCACGCGAAGGGGAATTTAGCCTCAACTATCGCGATAACGATCAGTACCGCTTTTATTCAGCTTCGGTGCAGCTTTTCCCCTGGCTGGAGACGACGCTGCGCTACACCGACGTGCGCACGAAACAGTACAGCAGTGTCGATGCCTTTTCGGGCGACCAGACCTACAAAGATAAAGCCTTCGACATGAAAATCCGTCTTTGGGAAGAGGGGTATTACTTGCCGCAAGTCGCGGTGGGCGTTCGCGACTTAGGCGGTACAGGGCTGTTCGACAGTGAATATGTGGTGGCGAGCAAAGCCTGGGGACCATTCGATTTCACCCTTGGGCTGGGCTGGGGTTATATGGGCACGAGCGGTAACGTAAAGAACCCGTTTTGCGAAGTGAGCAACAGCTTTTGCTATCGCGACAACAGTTACAACCAGGCGGGTTCATTTGATTTCAGCGGCATGTTTCATGGTCCCGCGTCATTGTTCGGCGGTATCGAATACCAAACGCCGTGGCAACCGCTGCGCCTCAAGCTGGAATATGAGGGCAATAATTACGTACAAGATTTTGCCGGAAAACTGGAGCAACGTAGCAACGTTAATGTCGGCGCTATCTATCGTGTCGCCGACTGGGCAGACGTTAATCTCAGTTATGAACGCGGCAATACCTTCATGTTTGGCGTAACGTTGCGGACTAACTTCAACGATTTACGCCCAGGTTATAACGATAGCCGTCGCCCGCAATATCAGCCGAATCCACAAGACGAAATTTTGCAGCCAACGGTGGTCGCCAACCAACTGACGCAACTCAAATACAATGCGGGCTTCGCCAATCCGAATATTCAGGTGAAAGGCGAGACCTTGTATGTGACGGGGGAGCAGGTGAAATACCGCGATTCCCGCGAAGGAATTGAACGCGCCAACCGCATCATCATGAACGACCTGCCGGAGAATATCCGCACCATTCGTATTACTGAAACGCGTTTGAATATGCCGCAGGTGACGACCGAAACGGATGTGTCGAGCCTACGTCATCATCTGGAAGGCGAGCCACTTGGGCATGAAACACCACAGGTGGAGAAACGTGTTGAGCCCGTGGTGCCTGAGAAAACGGAGCAAGGGTATTTCATCGATAAATCCAGAGTGAATTTCTCGATTAACCCGGTGCTGAATCAGTCGATTGGTGGGCCGGAAAGCTTCTATATGTACCAGGTCGGCGTGATGGGAACCGCCGACTGGTGGGTCACGGATCATTTGCTGACGACCGGTAGCCTGTTTGCCAACATCGCCAATAACTACGACAAATTTAACTACACCAATCCACCGAATGACTCGACGTTACCGCGCGTGCGAACCCACGTCCGCGACTACGTCGAGAACGACATTTACATCAATAACCTGCAAGCCAACTACTTCCAGTATCTGGGTAACAGCTGGTATGGGCAGGTATATGGTGGTTATCTCGAAACCATGTATGGCGGGGTGGGGGCGGAAGTTCTGTATCGCCCGGTCGACAGTCATTGGGCGATTGGTGCCAACGCCAACTACGTCAAACAGCGTGACTGGACCAGCTCGTTAGATATGATGAAGTTCACCGATTACAGCGCACCAACCGGCCATATCACGGGCTACTGGACGCCGCCGTTTGCCGACGATGTTCTGGTGAAGCTGAGCATTGGCCAGTATCTGGCTAAAGATAAAGGCGGTACGCTGGAAATATCCAAACGTTTCGACAGCGGTGTGGTCGTCGGGACTTACGCCACTATTACTAACGTTTCTAAAGAGGAATACGGGGAAGGGGACTTTACCAAAGGTTTCTACGTGAATGTCCCGCTGGATATCTTCTCGTCGTCACCAACCCGTAGCCGTGCGCAGATTGGCTGGACGCCGTTAACGCGTGACGGTGGGCAGATGTTGGGACGTAAGTTTGAGTTGTATGGGATGACGAGCGATCGGGATATTAATTTCCGCTAGTGATGTGTTTGCCCTCACCCTAGCCCTCTCCCCCAGGAGAGGGGATCGACGGTTTTAGCCTTGTTTTTCCCCCTCTCCCTCAGGGAGAGGGCCGGGGAGAGGGTGCATATATAAGTAAATAATCTAGATCCAGATCACACTTTCAACGTATAACAGCCCTCGGAAACATAATCCATCAGGTGCTGCTATGACGACTACCACCCGCGTTGAGTTGATCGCCACCGTTCTGCAAACGGTACTTAATCTGGCCCTGCTCACCCTCGGCCTGATCCTCATTATCTTCCTCGGTAAAGAAACCCTGCACTTAGCCAACGTGCTATTCACGCCCAGCGAACAGGCCAGCAAATACCTGCTGATCGAAGGGCTGGTGGTTTACTTCCTGTATTTCGAATTTATCGCGTTGATCGTTAAATACTTTCAGTCTGGTTATCACTTCCCGCTGCGTTACTTTGTCTATATCGGCATCACCGCGATAGTGCGACTCATCATCATCGACCATAAAGAGCCGCTGGATGTGCTGATTTACTCTGGAGCCATTCTGTTGCTGGTGATTACGCTGTGGTTATGTAACAGCAGCCGCTTGAAGCGGGAGTAGGGGAGTAAAAAAATGGCGGCCCTAAGGCCGCCGGAAATGATAATAAGGTCAAATTGAGGGTTTGCAGTGGCATTACATAATGTGAAGCAATAACTTACAGGTAATCTTAGCCTTTCACCCCACCGGCCGTCAGGCCGCTCACCAGCCAGCGTTGCGCCAGTAAGAACACCACGGTAATTGGGATGGCAGAAAGTACCGCTGCCGCAGCAAAGTCGCCCCACAAATAGTTTTGTGGGTTGAGGTACTGCTGCATACCTACCGCCAGGGTGTAGCTGTTGACATCACGCAGCAACAACGAGGCGACAGGCACTTCGGTAATCGCGGCAATAAACGACAGGATAAATACCACCGCCAGAATCGGAACAGACAGTGGCAGCAGTACCAGGCGGAAGGCTTGCCATGGGGTTGCTCCATCTATTGCCGCCGCTTCTTCCAGCGAGTTATCAATCGTTTCGAAGTAACCTTTAATCGTCCATACGTGCAGCGCGATGCCGCCAAGATAGGCGAAGATCACCCCACCATGCGTATTCAGACCGATAAACGGAATGTACTGACCGAGGCGGTCAAACAAGGCGTATAACGCGACCAGTGACAGCACTGCCGGGAACATCTGAAAAATCAGCATCCCTTTGAGTATCGTCGCCTTACCTGAGAAACGCATACGGGCAAAGGCGTAAGCACACGTTGTCGAGAGCGTCACAATCCCCAGTGCGGTAATGGCCGCAATTTTGACGGAGTTCCACAGCCATAACAGCACCGGGAACGGAGGTGGCGTTACGCTACCATCGGCATGTTGCACGCTAAAGCCCAGCGCCAGCCTCCAGTGTTCCCAGGAGATTTGATCCGGGATAAGGCTGCCCGTCGCGAAGTTACCCGGACGTAGTGAAATCGCAATGACCATCAGCAGTGGGAACATAATTGCCGCGATAAACAGCAGCAGTAACAGGTGCGTCGTGAGTAGTCGCAGTTTTTGAGATTTTGGTTGAACCATGGCCATGAGTGTCGCTCCTTAATCAAACTTCATGCGGGTGGCTTTCAGGTTAACAATCGCCAGCGCGCCAACCAGAATGAAGATAAGCGTCGCGATAGCCGCAGCTAAACCAAAGTCCTGACCACCGCCGCCTTCAAAGGCGATTCGGTAGGTGTAGCTCACCAGCAAGTCCGTGTATCCAGCAGGTGTCGTGGTGCCGAGGCGGTCTGGCCTACCGTTGGTTAACAGTTGAATCAGTACGAAGTTGTTAAAGTTAAAGGCAAAGCTTGCGATCATCAGCGGCGTCAAAGGTTTAATCAGCAGCGGCAGCGTAATCTTAAAGAAGTTCTGGAACGGACCTGCGCCATCCATCGCCGAGGCTTCGTATAAGTCGTCTGGAATCGCTTTCAACAAGCCCATGCACAAGATCATCATGTATGGATAACCGAGCCAGGTATTCACGATAATTATCATTGAACGCGCGGTCGTTGGGTCGTTAAACCACTCGGGTTTGATACCAAATAGTGATCCCAACAGCATGTTGATTTCACCGAAGCTTTGGTTGAACAACCCTTTGAAAATCAAGATGGAAATAAACGACGGCACCGCGTAGGGCAGAATCAGCAGCACGCGATAAATCGCTTTGCCTTTCAAGGATTCCCACTGCACGACGCACGCCAGAATCATGCCGACCGCCACGGTCAGAATCACCGTCAGGATTGAGAAGATGATCGTCCAGACGAAAATCTCCATAAACGGTTTCTGGATGCCTTCATCGTGGAAGACACGTAGGAAGTTTTTCCAGCCAATGGTCACAGTGTAGCCCGGGCTTAATTGCTCATTGCCCCAATTGCCATCGGCATTAACTGACTGATAAAAACCAATGTTGTTATTCGGACGGTACTTCACGCCGCTTTGGTTGTTCGTCAGCTCGCCATCATCGGCCTGCGTATACAGTGGGCGCGTGCCGGAGAACTGGCGCAGAGAACTCATGGTCAGAGTGGTTTCATCAGGCATTTGAGCGGTAATTTGCGTCAGCGCTGTACGGTTTTGCGTAATCACACGCAGGTTGGCTTTTTCGCCTTCAGGCAGCGCTTCCGCTTCTTTCAGTTTCAGATGTTGTTCGCCGCCAAATTTAAAGGCGTCGGAGATGAAATTCTTGCCGGTTTCGCCATCGGTGAGGGCCAGCTGCCACTCATCGCCCGCTGGATAAAGGCCGAAATTAAAGGTTTTTCCCGCCTGATACTGGCGGTCCATCAGCACCTGCTGGGCACGTTCTTGCGTCAGTTGGTTGGTGCTGCTGTAGTTGGTGAAGGCAATCGCAATGGTACACACCAATGGGAACAGCACGAACAGCCCCATTCCGGCCATACCAGGATAAACATAGCGCCAGGCATACGCCTTGCGGTTAGCGAAAATATAGAGGCCAAGTGAGCTTAAAATCAGCGTCATAATGGCGAACAGGTACTCCCCCTGGGCGTACATTATTACAATAAGATAACCAACCAGCAGGCCCAGCAGGCCGATGACTGACCATTTCAGTACATCGCTTTGCCACCAGTGGCTCTTTTTAACAACATCCATGGGGTCTTCCTCTACATCTCATTGGTGATTCACTGAAACCACCCTCACCCCAACCCTCTCCCTGAGGGAGAGGGAGCTGTTTTTCCCCTTCTCCTGGGGGAGAAGGCCGGGATGAGGGCGTTGTTATTACTTAGTAATACGTCCCTGAGCGTCTTTCAGCGCTTCATCAACAGTCTGACGGCCGCTAACTGCGTTAATCACCGCGGTGCGAGTGGCATACCAGAAAGCAGCCATTTGCGGGATGTTTGGCATGATTTCGCCTTTCTGGGCGTTATCCATGGTTGCAGCGATGCGTGGGTCTTTCGCCAGTTGATCCTGGTAAGATTTCAGAGCAACAGCGCCTAATGGCTTGTCTTTGTTGACTTCAGCCAGACCCTGGTCGGTCATCAGGTAGTTTTCCAGGAACTCTTTCGCCAGCTCTTTGTTCGGGCTGGCGGCATTGATACCGGCACTCAGAACACCGACGAACGGCTTGGAAGCCTTGCCTTTAAAGGTTGGCAGCAGCGCCACGCCGTAATTGACTTTGCTCTTCTCAATGTTGGACCATGCCCACGGGCCGTTAATGGTCATCGCGGTTTCGCCTTTGTTAAAGGCTGCTTCTGCGATGGAATAGTCGGTATCCGCATTCATGTGTTTGTTTTTAATCAGGTCAACCAGGAAGGTCAGGCCTTCTTTCGCGCCTTTGCTGTCCACGCCCACATCTTTAACGTCATATTTGCCGTTTTCGAGTTTGAACGCATAGCCACCGTCGGCAGCAATCAGCGGCCAGGTGAAGTACGGTTCTTGCAGGTTGAACATCAACGCGCTCTTACCTTTCGCTTTCAACTGCTTATCCAGCGCAGGGATTTCTTCCCAGGTTTTTGGCGGATTAGGTACCAGGTCTTTGTTGTAAATCAGAGAGAGCGCTTCAACCGCGACGGGGTAAGCGATAATTTTGCCGTTGTAACGTACCGCGTCCCAGGTAAACGGATACAGTTTGTCCTGGAATGCTTTGTCTGGAGTGATTTCGGCCAGCAGGCCAGATTGCGCGTAACCCCCGAAACGGTCGTGCGCCCAGAAGATAATATCCGGGCCATCACCAGTGGCTGCGACTTGTGGGAATTTCTCTTCCAGTTTGTCCGGGTGTTCGATGGTGACTTTAATGCCCGTGTCTTTCTCAAACTTTTTACCCACTTCGGCCAGGCCGTTATAGCCTTTATCACCGTTAATCCAGATAACCAGTTTGCCTTCTTCTATTTTTGCCAGTGCAGAGGCGGAAAACATCATCGTTGTCAGGGCAGACAGAGCGAGGATGCGGGCGCCAGTTTTAATTTTCATGTGTCCCATCCTTTGAATGGTTGTTTGCGCGTGGATACATCAAGGTCAAGGTAGTGGCGTTACGGTTGCCAGTTTGCTCAGATGGCAAGTGCTTCTCATCCTCCTTAGCCCTACGCCCCACCCCGATTATCTGTGATCCCCATTCCATAACTGCCAGTTATGTGTCCTGGCGCACACAAAACCCCCCGGAAATTTGAAACCACGATCACGAAAATCTCTGCTGCACACTGCAACCGGTTGCAGAAACACGCATCTCATCCTCCCGCCTCCTCCCCCATAAAAAACATCAGGGTGGAGGAGTTACCAAATGTATAGATCCGTCATAGTCCGACACATATTGAATCACCTGCCAATTAGCAGCGTGACGGAATGAAGGGAGAAGTACATGGCAAGCGTACAGCTACGGAACGTAACAAAAGCCTGGGGTGATGTGGTGGTATCGAAAGATATCAATCTGGACATCCAGGAAGGTGAGTTCGTGGTTTTTGTTGGTCCGTCTGGCTGCGGAAAATCCACACTGTTGCGTATGATCGCGGGGCTGGAAACTATCACTAGCGGTGATTTATTCATTGGTGAAGCGCGTATGAATGACATTCCACCCGCTGAACGTGGTGTTGGTATGGTGTTCCAGTCTTACGCTTTGTATCCCCATCTCTCCGTTGCAGAAAATATGTCCTTCGGCCTGAAGTTGGCCGGCGCTAAGAAAAGCGAAATCAATCAGCGAGTCACTCAGGTATCGGAAACGCTGCAATTGGCGCATTTGTTAGAACGTCGCCCGAAAGCGCTTTCTGGTGGGCAACGTCAGCGTGTCGCGATTGGCCGTACGCTGGTGGCTGAACCACGTGTATTCCTGCTTGATGAACCTCTTTCAAACCTTGATGCGGCGCTGCGTGTACAGATGCGCATTGAGATCTCCCGACTGCACAAGCGCCTTGGGCGCACCATGATTTACGTGACTCACGATCAGGTCGAAGCGATGACGCTTGCCGACAAAATTGTGGTGCTGGACGCAGGCCGTGTCGCGCAAGTCGGTAAACCACTCGAGTTGTACCACTATCCGGCAGATCGTTTTGTTGCGGGCTTTATTGGCTCACCAAAAATGAACTTCCTGCCAGTGAAAGTGACCGCAACCGCAATCGATCAAGTGCAGGTTGAATTACCTAACCGTCAGCAAGTTTGGCTGCCGGTTGAAAGCAAAGAAGTTCAGGTCGGCGCCAATATGTCTCTTGGTATTCGCCCGGAACATCTTCTACCCAGCGAGATCGCAGACGTCACTCTGGAAGGTGAAGTCCAGGTGGTTGAGCAACTCGGCCATGAAACTCAGATTCATATCCAAATCCCCGCCATCCGTCAGAACCTGGTGTACCGCCAGAATGACGTGGTGTTGGTAAAAGAGGGTGCCACATTCGCTATTGGCTTGCCGCCAGAGCGTTGCCATCTGTTCCGTGAGGATGGCACTGCATGTCGTCGGCTGCATCAAGAGCCAGGTGTTTAAGCATTCCCATAAAAAAGAAAAGCAATGATTCAGGAGATAGATCGATGATTACTCTGCGCAAACTTCCACTGGCAGTCGCCGTAGCAGCAGGCGTTATGTCTGTTCAGGCTCTGGCTGTGGATTTCCACGGTTATGCCCGTTCTGGTATCGGCTGGACTGGTAGCGGCGGACCTCAAGAATGTTTCCAGGCAACAGGTGCTCAATCTAAATACCGTCTTGGTAACGAATGTGAAACCTATGCGGAAATTAAATTAGGACAAGAAGTCTGGAAAGAAGGCGATAAGAGCTTCTATTTCGACTCCAACATTGCCTATAACTCTCCACAGTTAAACGACTGGGAAGATGGCAATACTCCAGCAATCCGTGAATTTAACGTGCAGGGTAAAAACCTCATCGACTCGCTGCCAGGTGCCAACATGTGGGCTGGTAAGCGCTTCTACCAACGTCATGACGTTCACATGATCGACTTCTACTACTGGGATATTTCTGGTCCTGGTGCAGGTCTGGAAAACATCGATGTCGGCGTAGGTAAACTCTCCTTTGCTGCCACTCGTTCTGCTGAATCGGGTGGTTCTTCCGGCGCTGCTGAGTTCGATCCAGTGACGGGTGAGCGTACTTATAACAACAAAGTACCAAACGACGTGTTTGACGTGCGTTGGGCGGGTATTGAAACCAACCCAGGCGGTACCCTGGAGCTGGGTGTAGATTACGGCCACACCAACATTCCTGATGACTATTATCTGCAACCTGGCGCGTCTAAAGACGGCTGGATGGGGACTCTTGAGCACACCCAAAGCATGATGAAAGGCTTCAACAAATTCGTTGTCCAGTACGCAACTGACTCTATGACCTCCAATGGTAAAGGTCAGGCGCAGGGCGGTAGCATCAACAACGACGGCAGCATGATTCGTGTCCTCGACCACGGTGCAATTACTCTGGCCGACCGTTGGGACCTGATGTATGTCGCTATGTACCAGAATCTGGATATGGATGATAACCAGGGAACTGAGTGGTACACCGTCGGTGTGCGTCCAATGTTCAAATGGACGCCAATCATGAGCACCTTGCTGGAACTTGGCTACGACAACGTGAAATCCCAGGAAACGGGCGATCACAACGGTCAGTACAAAATTACGCTGGCACAACAATGGCAAGCAGGCGACAGCATCTGGTCTCGTCCAGCACTGCGTCTCTTTGCAACCTACGCACGTTGGGATGAGCAATGGGGTTACGCGAAAAATGCTAGCGGTGATACCACTCGCTTTGCCATCGCAGACAATACCGGTAACGGTACATTCTCTACCAGCCGTGGCGATAACGACGAATTCACCTTCGGTGCCCAGATGGAAATCTGGTGGTAATTCAGCTTTAACCTGATGTTATGAAACGATGAGGGGTTCGTCACTGAGCCCCTCGTTATTACCCTTGTATGCCAATGCCTGTTTCGATGGAAAGCGCTATTGCCTGGCTAACTTTCCACCGACTTCCCAGCCGAGGTTTATAACAATGAAAATGAAAAAAAGTCTCATCGCACTCTGCCTATCCGCAGGGTTGCTCGCCAGCCTGCCCGGCGTAAGCCTGGCGGATGTGAACATCGTGCCTCAGGATCTCTCTGCCGCACCTGCAATTCCGGCCTCTGCACTGCAACAACTGCAATGGACTCCGGTTGATCAAACGAACACCCAAAAAACGAATCTCGCTACCACCGGGCAGACGCTGAATGCCGGTGATATTGTGGGGCCAGTAGCTGCCTACAGCGTACCGGCAAGCATCGGTGAGTTGACCATTACGCTCACCAGCCTGGTGAATAAAGAGTCAGTATTTGCGCCAAACGTGTTGGTACTTGATCAGAATTTGACGCCTGCTGCTTACTTCCCATCCAGTTTCTTTCCCTATGAAGAGCCGGGCGTAATGTCTTCCAACCGTCTGGAAGGCGTACTGAAATTAACCCCAGCATTGGGGCAACAAAAACTGTATTTGTTGGTCTTCACCACCAATAAAGATCTCCAACAAATCACCACCATGGTTGACCCGGCGAAAGCCTATGCCCGAGGTAATGGTAACGCAGTTCCGGATATCCCAGACCCGATTGCACGCCATGTCAAAGAGGGGGAACTGTCGCTTAAAGTCAGAACCTCCTCCGGTTCCAGCATTTTGGTTGGTCCACTGTTTGGTTCAAAAGGCCCAGGCCCGGTCACTGTCGGGAATACGGCTGCGCCAGCCGCGACTTACGCAGCGCCTGTAGCAGCCGTTGCAGCGACATCCGCAGCACCTGCGCCAACGTATTCAGCTCCTGCTCCTGCACCTGTTGCCGCCCCTGCGCCAGCGGTGAAAAAAGAGCCAATGCTTAACGATACAGAAAGCTACTTCAACCAGGCTATCAAGCAAGCAGTCGACAAAGGCGATGTAGATAAAGCCTTGAAACTGTTGGATGAAGCAGAGCGTCTTGGATCAACTTCTGCCCGTAAAACTTTTATCAGCAGTGTAAAAGGCAAGGGGTAACCGTCTCCCCGCAATGCTGATGTTTGGAGTATTGGTGCGTCCTTGTGGCGCACCTTTTTTTTGCCCGTCATATTTCGAGCCGCTTCTGCGTTGGCTGCGTTCAAAAACGCAAATGCGTTTTAGTGACGCCACCCAAATGATTTTGAAGGTTGTAGACCTGTTAAATCGTCCCCGCTCTACCCATTCTGCGTTACAATGACTGCCGGTTTTATTTCGGAGAAATTCACATGTCTGACGCGCTTTCGGCACTGCGCGCCTTACGTTTTGAGGCTACGATTCCCGAGGGGCTGAGTGCTTCGCTTCTTGACTGGTTGTTGCTTGAAGACTCAATGACTAAACGCTTTGAACAGTATTGTTCGCGAGTCACTGTTCGCATTGTGCGTGAAGGTTTTTTCGATTCGCCTGTCGATTTTCCCGAAGCTGAGATGATGCCAGAAGCCAAACGTTATTGGCTGCGTGAAGTTGTGCTATGCGGTGACGATGAGCCCTGGCTGCTTGGGCGCACGGTCGTACCGGAATCAACCCTTGAAGGGCCTGAGCTTGCTTTGCAACAGCTTGGAACCACGCCGCTTGGGCGTTATTTGTTTAGTGCATCATCCCTGACGCGGGATTTTATTGAGATTGGACGCAGTGCGGAGCTGTGGGGACGTCGGTCCCGCCTGAGATTAGCCGGAAAGCCATTGGTACTGACCGAGTTATTCCTTCCCGCTTCGCCGTTGTATGCAGAGGAAAAATAATGGAGTGGAGTCTGAAACAGGGCAAATTACAGGCCTACCAACGCCTGATGCGGCTGGATAAGCCGATTGGCTCGCTTTTATTGTTATGGCCCACGTTATGGGCGTTATGGCTTGCGACACCGGGTGTCCCGCCGCTGACTATTTTATGCGTGTTTATCGCCGGAGTCTGGATGATGCGCGCCGCGGGTTGCGTGGTTAACGACTACGCCGATCGCAAGTTTGATGGCCACGTTAAACGGACCGCCCATCGGCCGCTACCGAGCGGTGCTGTCAGTGAAAAAGAGGCGCGTATCCTGTTTGTGGTGCTGGTGCTGCTTTCGTTTTTACTGGTGCTGACACTCAATACCATGACGATTTTATTGTCTGTCGCGGGATTAGCGTTAGCCTGGGTCTATCCGTTTATGAAGCGTTACACCCATCTGCCACAAGTGGTGTTGGGTGCGGCATTCGGTTGGTCCATCCCAATGGCATTTGCTGCGGTCAGTGAATCTGTTCCGCTAAGTTGCTGGCTGATGTTTTTGACCAATATTTGCTGGGCGGTAGCCTACGACACACAGTATGCGATGGTTGATCGCGATGACGATCTTAAAATAGGTATCAAATCCACGGCTATCCTGTTTGGACGCTATGACAATGTGATCATTGGGATTTTGCAGGTTGCGGTAATGGTATTGCTGGCCGTAATTGGCTGGCTGAATGGCTTAGGCGGCGCTTTTTATTGGTCTATAGCATTGGCTGGCGCGCTCTTTATCCATCAGCAACGGTTGACGGCGAATCGCGACCGCGATGCCTGTTTCCGCGCATTCCTGAATAATAACTACGTTGGGCTGGTGTTGTTTATTGGCCTGGTGCTGAGTTACATACACTTCTAAAAAATCCCCTCATCCCGGCCTTCTCCCTCGGGGAGAAGGAGAAAACCGGGCATATCTCCCTCAGGTGAAGGAGATAACAGTTATCCCCTCTCCCGTGGGAGAGGGTTAGGGTGAGGGCATTACTCGGTCGCAGCCTGCGACGTCGCACTTTCAATCGTTAAACGCACATCCGGCATGATCAGATCAGCCAGTAACTGGTAGACCTTCATCGTTTCGCCTGGCTCTGCATCCCCGGTGTCACTGATATAGCCTTCATCACGCAAGGTTAATACCAGCGAGGTGAAGACGGCTTTATCAAAGAACTCCGGTGCATTAATACCATGCAAAACTGACAAGCGCTGGGCAACGGTGCGGCTTTCGCGCTCCAGTGTCCCACGGTTAATCGACGGATTCGCGCTCAACAACCAGAACGTAATCGCATAACGCTGTAGCGTTTCACGAACACCCGCAGCCAGTAGCTGCATGGTGCGTGAACGCGCAGGGTTCATCTGCACTTCGTCGTCTGTCAGCGTGACCAGTTCCTGACGCGCCAGTTCATTGAGCATAATGTCAATTTCACCGGCAAGTTCAGTGGTGTTCCAGCGCAGGAACAACTCAGCCTTCAGCATCGGGTACAGTAACGTGACCTGACGCAGCAGTTCGCTACGGTCAATGCGGCGATGTTGAGTAATAATCGCTGCCAGCAGAGAAGGCAACACCAGCATATGCAGGATGTTGTTGCGGTAATACGTCATCAGAACTGCCTGCTCACGCGGCAAAATGATGATGTCACCGATAGTGTCTTTCTCTACTTCAAACTTGTTCATTTGCAACGCGTGTTCAATCAGCGCTTCTGCTGGTTGATCGGGTGCAGTAGCGTCCGGTGAATACGGCACATTACGCAACAGGCTCAGGTAACAGTTTAGCTGCTCGGTGAGTTGCTCACGGGTGAGTGAACGCTGACGTGAGGCTAATAACGCTGTACAGCACAGGTTCATGGCGTTCGCCGCACCTGCATTGTTAATTCGCACCATCAACTCGGCGGCAATTTCATTCACCGTCGGCGTCAGCCACGCAGGACGAATCGCTTCGATTGGGTCGATGGAATCGCGCCACTCAGGAACTCGCTGGTTCAGGAATGTCATCAATGGCATCGGTTCGCCAAAGTTCACATAGCCCTGACCGAGGTTACGCAGCTTACTCAGGCCACGTACCATCTGCATGAAACTCTCTTTCTCTTTGGTCGCACCACGCAACTCTTTTGCGTAAGTCCCCACTTCCATTACATGCTCGTAGCCAATGTAAATCGGCACCAATGTAATAGGGCGAGTACCGCCGCGCAGCATTGCCTGAATGGTCATCGACAAGGTGCCGGTTTTCGGGTCGAGCAAACGCCCGGTACGAGAACGACCCCCTTCCACGAAATATTCAACGGAATAGCCACGGCTAAACAGCTCGCCCAGATATTCACGGAACACGGTGGAGTAGAGTTTGCTGCCTTTAAAGGTACGACGGATAAAGAACGCACCGAGGCGGCGGAAAATCGGGCCCGCTGGCCAGAAGTTCAGGTTGATACCCGCCGCGATGTGCGGAGGAACCAGCCCCTGGTGATAAAGCACATAGGACAGCAGCATGTAATCCATGTGGCTGCGATGGCAAGGGACATAAACAATCTCATGACCATCGTGAGCCAACTGGCGCACGCGTTCTGCATTATGAACGTTTATCCCCTGGTACAAGCGGTTCCACGTCAGACTGAGCACGCGGTCGCTCACTCGAATCGCTTCATAAGAGAAGTTGGCGGCAATCTCTTCCATCAGCGCCACAGCGTTTTGCTGTGCTTTTTCATGGGAGATTTTCTTGCTGCGTGCTTCATCTTCGACGGCGCGAGCGATAGCTTTCGATGCCAGAAGTTTATTAAACAGATCCTGACGTACCGGCAAACGCGGCCCGATGGTCGCTAAACGCTGGCGAGCAAAGTGCATACGCGCAACGCGAGCCAATTTCTGAGCGATCTTTTTATCCGTACCGTGCTCGGTGGCCATGTGGCGTAGAGAGACGGGTGGCGAAAAACGCACGAAACTGTCGCGACCAAGCCAGGTAACGGCGAAAAATTTCTGGATGCCGTTCAGCATCTTTAATGGCGGATTAACTTCGCCTTTTTCGCGACCCGGAGAGCGGCCAAACATCACCGAGACCGGCACCATCTGCACATCCAGATTTGGATTGCTGCGGTGCAAGTCGAGGTAATCATGGAACAACTTGATCGACTCTTCTTTCGGCGTGTAATACGTGAATACGCGCGGGCCGCCGTGGATAAAGACGTAACGCGGGAGTACCGCTCCATCAATCTCTAACGGCTGAAGCGGATCGGGTAAGCCATGCGCGAGACATTGTGCGCGCAGCGTTAATAAGTCCGCCTTAGAGTTATACGGCAGCACGTACATTATCGGGCGTGTGGGATCTAAGCCCAGTTCGGCTTGTGGATCTGCCGGAATGGACTTGCTTTTTACCAGAACGCCTAATGGTAAATTAAGTAATTTGTAGTAGATTCTTGGCCAGCCTGACATAAACGATGTAAAGCCTCAGGTTAATAATGCAATTTCGCCGCAAGAATATCAGAATCTCACTCAGATTTCTGTGGCGTTGCGCTTTATACCCGTCATTCTTCAAGTTGTAGCCGTGTTGGCAGCAATTTGAAGAATGACGGGTATAGATAAGTATTGACGCAAATAATTTGAAAAGGTTTCCAAAAATGGCGAGTAACGTCACCGGATTTACCCGTATCATCAAAGCCGCTGGCTATTCATGGAAAGGGCTCAAAGCAGCCTGGATCAACGAAGCTGCGTTCCGTCAGGAAGGCGTTTGTGCCGTAATCGCTATTGCCATTGCCTGTTATTTAGATATCGACCCCATCACCCGTATTCTACTGATTGGTTCTGTCGTGCTGGTTATGATTGTCGAGATCCTCAACAGTGCGATTGAATCCCTTGTTGACCGCGTGGGTACGGATTATCACGAGCTTTCAGGACGCGCCAAGGACATGGGATCAGCTGCTGTGTTAATCGCCATTATCCTCGCAGTGATTACCTGGGTCACACTGCTTTGGCAGCATTTGCGATGATCTTTCCAGAATAGTTAAGTGGCTGGTTTTTTGCTTAATTTGTGGTTCCAAATTCGCCTTTGACTGTATATACTCACAGCATAACTGTATAAACACCCAGGGGGCGGAATGAAAGCGTTAACTACCAGGCAGCAAGAGGTGTTTGATCTTATTCGGGATCATATCAGCCAGACCGGCATGCCACCGACTCGTGCCGAGATTGCTCAACGTCTGGGGTTCCGTTCTCCAAACGCCGCTGAAGAGCACCTAAAAGCACTGGCTCGTAAAGGCGTCATTGAGATTGTCTCTGGTGCGTCGCGCGGTATCCGCTTGCTGGTGGAAGAAGTTACCGGTATTCCGCTGGTTGGGCGTGTTGCTGCAGGTGAGCCACTCTTGGCTCAGCAGCATATCGAAGGCCATTACCAGGTTGATCCATCGCTGTTTAAACCTAATGCCGATTTCTTGCTGCGCGTCAGCGGTATGTCTATGAAAGACATCGGTATTATGGACGGTGATCTGCTCGCGGTGCATAAAACTCAGGATGTGCGTAACGGCCAGGTTGTGGTTGCGCGTATTGATGATGAAGTTACCGTTAAGCGCTTAAAACAGCAGGGCAACGTTGTTCATCTTCTTCCAGAAAATAGCGAGTTTGAACCTATTGTGGTTGACCTGCGCGAACATAACTTCTCCATTGAAGGGTTGGCGGTTGGGGTGATTCGCAACGGCAACTGGCTGTAAAGTTTCTTAAAACTGAAAACCCAAATAATTCAAGTTGCATTGAGGCGGCGAGAAAACGAGTCCCGATGAGCTTACTTGAGTAAGTGATTCGGGTGAGTGAACGCGGCCAACAAAGATGCGGCTTGAAGTATGAAGGGTGGAATGCGATTTTTCTCAACGGCTGACAAAGTACTCTGGCGCCTCGCCTTACCCATGATCTTCTCCAACATCACCGTCCCCTTGCTGGGTCTGGTCGATACGGCAGTCATTGGTCATCTGGACAGCCCTGTCTATCTTGGCGGAGTCGCTATTGGCGCTACGGCAACCAGTTTCCTGTTCATGCTTTTGCTATTCCTGCGCATGAGTACCACGGGCTTAACCGCTCAAGCGTTTGGCGCAAATAATCCCTCGGCGTTAGCTCGTGCACTGGTACAGCCTTTATTGCTGGCGCTGGGCGCAGGCGTTGTGATTATCGCGCTGCGCGATCCCCTCATTTCACTGGCATTACATATTGTTGGCGGTAACCAGGATGTGCTCTGGCAGGCACAGCGTTTTCTTGAGATCCGCTGGCTAAGCGCCCCGGCTTCACTGGCTAACCTGGTCTTACTTGGTTGGCTGTTAGGCGTTCAGTATGCGCGTGCACCGGTTATCTTACTGGTCGTCGGAAACGTGCTGAATATCGTGCTGGATGTGTGGCTGGTGATGGGGTTGCACATGAATGTGCAGGGGGCGGCGTTAGCGACGGTCACTGCGGAATATGCGACATTTATCATCGGGTTGCTGATGGTGAAAAAGGTGATGGGCCTGCGTGGAATCAGCGTAGAGATGCTGATGAAAGCCTGGCGCGGAAACGTTCGGCGTTTACTGGCGCTTAACCGGGACATTATGTTGCGCTCGCTGTTGCTGCAGGTGTGTTTCGCATCAGTGACGATTTTTGGCGCACGGTTAGGCAGCGAAATCGTTGCGGTAAACGCGGTGCTGATGACGTTGCTGACCTTCACCGCCTATGCGCTTGATGGGTTTGCTTACGCTGTTGAAGCCCATTCGGGGCAGGCATTTGGTGCGAAAAATCGAGGCCAATTGCTGGAGGTGTGGGGAGCAGCCTGTCGCCAGGCGGGATTGGTCGCGTTAGCTTTTGCCATAGTGTATGCACTGTTTGGCGAGAACATTGTTTCGCTCCTGACATCAATCCCTGAATTGCAGCGCCAGGCCGATCGCTATTTGCATTGGCAGATAGTTTTACCGGTGGTGGGCGTCTGGTGCTATTTGCTTGATGGCATGTTTATTGGCGCAACACGTGGTGCAGAAATGCGAAACAGTATGGCCGTTGCGGCTCTTGGCTTTGGATTAACCTTGTTCACCGTGCCCTGGTTGGGCAACCATGGGTTATGGCTTTCGCTGGCGGTGTTTCTTGCACTACGAGGTTTGTCATTGGGGTGGATCTGGCGTCGTCATTGGCGTCACAACACCTGGTTTGAACACGTGCATGGTTAAAGATTCTTAGTTTTTCCGCCACTGCCGCATCCTTAACTACAATTGTTATCACGTCCAGCAGATAAGAGTGGTTTTAGCCAAACGGCAGCACTCGGACGTTGTTAACTTTTAGCAGTTTTTTAG
This sequence comes from Buttiauxella sp. WJP83, assembly GCF_027594725.1. NCBI lineage: Bacteria > Pseudomonadati > Pseudomonadota > Gammaproteobacteria > Enterobacterales > Enterobacteriaceae > Buttiauxella > Buttiauxella sp. WJP83. The sequence continues at coordinate 4,342,783 of NZ_CP110080.1, read as the reverse complement.
CGAACGTTGAGGAGACTATTATGAATAAAGACGAAATCGGCGGTAACTGGAAACAGTTCAAAGGCACAGTGAAAGAAAAATGGGGCAAACTGACGGATGACGACATGACCGTCATCGAAGGGAAGCGCGATCAGCTAGTCGGTAAAATCCAGGAACGCTATGGATACGCCCAAGAACAGGCAGAGAAAGAAGTCGTTGATTGGGAAAAACGTAACGATTACCGCTGGTAATCTCATCCCTCAGATGTGTTAACTCTCTAAATCTGCCCTGGTACATGGAAGTACCGATTCTTCCCCAGTCTAATCTTCTAAATTCGTATTAGCGTGATTTTTTCTTCGACTGAATAGTGTGGTCATGCCCGCATGCTTCGGGATGGTTGCAGGCTTCAACTTCTGCGCAAGCGCTGCATAAACCATGCGCCTCAATGACATTATGATGCAGAGCAAATCCTAACTGGGCAGCCAATTGATGCATGATATCTTCAACGTCTTGCGCACCATGTTCCTTCACCGCTCCACATCTGTCGCAAATAAACATCGCTGATGAGTGCGTTGGCTGATCAAACAGATGGCACAAAACATAGCTGTTGGTTGACTCAACGCGATGCACAAAGCCTTGTTCAAGAAGAAAATCGAGAGCACGATACACCGTCGGAGGTTTTGCTTGTGGTTCACTGGCACGCAATAAATCCAGCAAATCATAAGCGCTGATTGCACCCGCTTGTTGCGTCAGTAAACGCAGCACTTCCAGGCGTTGTGGCGTCAGGCGCACATTACGCTGCTCGCATAGTTTTTCAGCCTGCGCTAACACGTTTTGTGAAGTCGTGATGTCCATCAGCATTCCCCTGTAGATTAGCCCTACACTCTATCACAACGCGCAAAAAACGCCGAGTGGTGCACCATTCTGGCTGCATCCTTTTGAGATGACTATCCCGGAGTTTGTTATGAATAAACCTGATTGCATACGCCACTGGAAAGACCTGGAAGGTGAAGATGATTCAACTTATCCAGACAGCGCTGAACTGTTTTCTATTGGCGCGCCGCTGGCTCGCAAACTCGGGCTAACACGCCTGGGGATCCACCATGAGCGTCTGTTGCCCGGTCGCCGGACGTCCTACCCGCATGCGGAAAGTAGCGAGGAAGAATTTGCTTATGTTCTGGAAGGGCATCCGCAGGTATGGATCAATGGTCATCTTTACCCGCTTGAGCCGGGTGATAGCGTTGGCTTTCCGTCAGGAACCGGCATTTGTCATACGTTCATCAACAATACAGAACATGAAGTCAGGTTGCTGATTGTGGGTGAAGCCAACAAAGCTGAAAATCGAATTTATTACCCGCTAAACGCGAGCTATGCCGCACAACGGCAGGACCGCTGGATTGATCACCCGCCACAATTTTTCGGTCCACATGACGGACATCCTTCACGGAAACCAAACGGTAAACTATAAGTATATGTATAGGGATTAAATAAATATAACCCGTTGGATTAATGCGGGTTTTTATTTGGGTGAAAACACCCGCTTTGAGTCTTTTCTTCACGGCATTAACCACTTTTGTCAGCTTAGTTCTGGCAAGAGGCGATTCATCAATCGGAAGTAAGACGGGCGGGTAGAGAATGATAAAAACCAGAGTTTTGGTGGCGGCAAACGTCGCCTTTTTCTTTGCGGCAAATACGGCTAATGCGGCAGGGACATGGACGGAATCACGCAATGATGCGATGGGCGGCACCGGCGTTGCATCATCTAGGTGGAGCAGTGCGGTACTGATTAACCCCGCTTTGCTCACCAGAAGCCAGGAGGGGGATAACGTCGGACTCATCATTCCTTCAGTGGGTGTGCAAATGACAGACCCCCATAACCTCCAGGATAATATCGACGACATCAGTAACATGGTTGAGGATTATCTCGATTTCTCGGAAATTCCGTTACCACAACTGATCCGTAACCCTTCGTTGTATCGTGAATTGCAAAGCAGTGCAGCTGACCTTGCCGGGCAATTGCGAGATGTCAGAGGGGAAGAGGCTCGTGCGAAAGCGGGCGGTTCTCTCGCGGTGAGTATCCCAAATGCCGTTTTGCCGTTTGCGTTTGTGGCGAAAGTTTATGGGACCGCCAGAGTTACGTCAGATATCACTCAGCACGATCTTGATTATCTTGATGGGATCGCTAATGGAACCGTGATCCCGAATCCTGACGACCTGCAAAACTTCACCTCAAAAGGCTTTGGCCGTGCGGCTGTTGTCTCGGATTACGGTGTTGCAGTGGCGCACAAATTTGATGTTGGCGGGGTGCCTGTTTCGGTAGGAGTTACGCCAAAGCTTCAATATACCTGGTTGTATAACTACAGCACCTCGGTTTATCAGTACAAGAAAGATGATTTCACTGACAGCCGCTATCGAAACTCCGACACGGGTTTTAACATCGATGCAGGGTTGGCGGCAGACTTTGGTGATTCCTGGACCATAGGGTTAAGTGGGCAAAATCTGGTGTCTCGTGATATCGATACGAAAGTGATTGATGGTTTTAAAGATACCTACCAAATTCGCCCATTGGTCACTACCGGCATCGCCTGGCACAGCGATTTGCTGGTATTGACGACCGATGTTGATCTCACCGAAACCAAAAACTTCAAGAGTGAAGATAACTCACAATTTGCGGGCATTGGCGCGGAAATAACGCCGCTCCCGTGGCTTGCGGTGCGTGCGGGTTATCGTGCGGATATGCGCTCCACTGAAAGTAATGTCTTTACCGGCGGTGTGGGGTTCGCCCCGCTCGACCTGGTTCATGTTGATCTCATGGGCTTGTATGGCCAGGACGAAACCTGGGGGGCGGGTGTCCAGATGGGTATGACGTTCTGATTTTATCCAGCGGTCGGGCAACGCGTGCTGACCGCTGGATTATGCTATAGTAGCGACCCTTTTTTAACCGTAGCCCGATAACGCCAGTGCCTATGTCCTCACAAATAAACCAGACTCCCTTCCAGCCACATCGTTTTTCCATAGCGCCGATGCTTGACTGGACTGACCGCCACTGCCGCTATTTTTTGCGTCAGCTATCAAGCCAGACACTGCTGTACACCGAAATGGTGACAACCGGTGCGATCATCCATGGCAAAGGGGACTATCTGGCTTACAGCGAGGACGAGCATCCTGTCGCGTTGCAACTGGGTGGCAGCGATCCGGCGGCTTTGGCGCAGTGCGCGAAACTGGCTGAAGCGCGCGGCTATGACGAAATCAATCTCAATGTGGGTTGTCCGTCCGATCGCGTACAAAACGGTATGTTCGGCGCATGTTTGATGGCTGATGCACAGCGGGTGGCCGATTGCATCAAAGCGATGCGCGACGTGGTTTCTATTCCTGTCACCGTCAAAACACGTATCGGCATTGATGATCAGGACAGCTACGAATTCCTGTGTGATTTTATCGGTACGGTCGCCGGGAAGGGCGAATGTGAGATGTTTATTATCCATGCGCGTAAAGCCTGGCTTTCTGGATTAAGCCCGAAAGAAAACCGTGAAATTCCGCCGCTGGATTATCCGCGCGTATATCAACTTAAGCGTGATTTCCCGAATCTGACGATGGCCATCAACGGTGGCATCAAATCACTGGAAGAGGCAAAAGCCCATCTGGAACATATGGATGGTGTCATGGTTGGGCGTGAAGCCTATCAAAATCCAGGCCTGCTGACGGCAGTTGACCGCGAGATTTTTGGCATCAATACGCCGGAAGTCGATACGGTTGCTGCGGTTCGTGCCATGTATCCCTACATCGAACGCGAGTTGGCTAATGGAACCTATCTGGGTCATGTAACTCGCCACATGCTGGGCTTATTCCAGGGGATCCCTGGTGCACGCCAATGGCGTCGTTATCTAAGTGAAAACGCGCATAAAGCGGGTGCCGGAATTGATGTGGTTGAGCACGCTTTGTCACTGGTCGCGGATAAGCGCTAACTTTTGTCCGCAATAACCGTGCAAATTGCTCAGGTATTGCGGAGTTGATCACAACCTTGCATCTTTTTGGCTAAGTTTGCAGGGTGTGGCGTATCAATCATTTACCAAACCTGACATTATTACCGTGTTGCGAAACAAGAATTCATCGTGCTGTACCCTACACACAGCGCGAACAAAAAAAAGAATGGGCTTCCCTCGGGAAGCCCAAATTCTTTTATGGAATCAGCAAGCTAGAGCCTTGTGTGCTTCGGCTCTCCAGCGTTTGATGTGCCAGGGCTGCATCGCTCAGGGCAAACTTCTGGCTTTCAGCCACATCCACTTTGATAACCCCGCTGGCAATCAGTGAGAACAGCTCATGGCAGGCTTCTTCCAGCTCTTCACGCGTAGTCACATAACCATTTAATGACGGACGAGTAACATATAGCGAGCCTTTCTGGTTTAAGATCCCCAGATTCACACCCGTCACGGGGCCAGATGAGTTACCAAAACTCACCATCAATCCCTGGCGTTGCAGGCAATCTAATGACGCCTCCCAGGTATCTTTCCCTACCGAGTCATAAACCACCGCCACTTTTTTGCCCGCGGTCAGTTCTTTGACGCGTTCTGCAAGATTCTCTTCGCGATAGTTAATGGTCTGCCAGGCTCCCGCCTTTTTGGCGCTGTCGGCTTTTTGCGCCGACCCTACCGTACCAATCAGTTTTGCACCCAGCGCCTTGGCCCATTGGCAAGCGATAAGCCCAACACCACCGGCGGCGGCATGGAACAAGAAAACTTCGTTGGCTTTGATATTGTAGGTTTTACGCAATAAATAATAGACCGTCAGACCTTTAAGGAAAGACGCCGCGGCTTGTTCAAAAGAGATGGCATTGGGTAGTTTTGCGGCTTTATCCGCCGGCACGTTATGAACGCTGCTGTATGCCCCAAGCCCGGATTGTGCGTAGACAACACGATCGCCGACTTTAAGATGCGTGACGGCACTGCCCACTTTACTCACCACGCCTGCCGCTTCGGTACCCAGGCCACTTGGCAACATCGGTGGCGGATACAAACCGCTGCGAATATAGGTATCAATGTAGTTGATACCAATCGCTTTGTTTTCAACTTGTACTTCGTTATCGGCAGGAGCGCCAGGGGTAAATTCGACAACTTTTAAGACTTCTGGCCCACCGTGCTGACTAAATTCAATGCGTGTTGCCATGATAACTCCTTCTGTTTCCGCGGAGGGATAGAGTAAACTCTCGTCTCTCTTATCTGAATTTTGGTAACTCCCTCACTATGGCAGGAAATAAACCCTTCAACAAACCGAACGAACACCGCGACCGTCAGATGGAAGGGCTGAAAATGCCGCCACATTCTCTGGAAGCGGAGCAGTCGGTGTTGGGCGGTTTAATGCTGGACAACGAACGCTGGGATAACGTTTCTGAGCGCGTCGTGGCTAACGATTTTTTCAGCCGTCCACACCGCATGATCTTCACCGAAATGCAGCGTTTGCTCGAAATGAGCAAGCCAATCGACCTGATCACGCTTTCTGAATCTCTGGAATTACAGGGCAACCTGGAAAGCGTGGGTGGTTTCGCCTATCTGGCCGAATTATCTAAAAATACGCCAAGTGCTGCGAACATCAGTGCTTATGCCGACATCGTGCGTGAACGCGCCGTTGTTCGTGAAATGATTGCCGTGGCGAATGAAATCGCCGATGCCGGTTATGACCCGCAAGGGCGTACCAGTGAAGATTTACTCGACCTCGCCGAGTCACGCGTGTTCCAGATTGCTGAGAGCCGCGCGAATAAAGACGAAGGGCCAAAAAGCATCGACCAAATCCTCGAAGCTACTGTTTCGCGTATCGAAACGCTCTTCCAGACTCCTCACGATGGTGTCACGGGCGTGGATACTGGCTACCAGGATTTGAACAAGAAAACCGCCGGTCTGCAGAAATCAGACCTGATTATCGTGGCGGCGCGTCCGTCGATGGGTAAAACCACGTTCGCCATGAACTTGTGCGAAAACGCCGCGATGTTGCAGGAAAAACCGGTGCTGATTTTCAGCCTCGAGATGCCTGGCGAACAGATTATGATGCGTATGCTGGCGTCACTCTCTCGCGTCGACCAAACCAAAATCCGTACCGGTCAACTGGATGATGAAGACTGGGCGCGTATTTCGAGCACCATGGGTATCTTGCTTGAAAAACGCAACATGTACATCGATGACTCATCCGGTCTGACGCCAACGGAAGTCCGTTCTCGTGCCCGTCGTATCTACCGCGAACATGGCGGCCTGAGCCTGATCATGATCGACTACCTGCAGTTGATGCGTGTGCCTTCACTGTCTGATAACCGTACGCTGGAAATCGCGGAGATTTCACGCTCGCTCAAAGCGCTGGCCAAAGAGCTACAGGTCCCGGTAGTCGCGCTCTCGCAGCTTAACCGCTCCCTGGAACAACGTGCCGATAAACGTCCGGTTAACTCGGATTTGCGTGAGTCCGGCTCCATCGAGCAGGATGCCGACTTAATCATGTTCATCTATCGTGACGAAGTTTATAACGATAACAGTGACGAAAAAGGCATCGCGCAAATCATCCTCGGTAAACAGCGTAACGGCCCAATCGGCACAGTGCGCCTGACGTTTAACGGTCAGTTCTCGCGTTTTGATAATTACGCGGGGCCGCAGTATGACGAGGATTGAATCCTCGCAATCCCATTTTAAATTTTTTGCAAGGAACGAACATGCAAGCGGCAACCGTAAAAATTAACCGCCGCGCTCTGCGACACAATCTCCAACGCCTGCGTGAACTGGCTCCTGCCAGCCGCATGGTTGCGGTTGTGAAAGCAAACGCATACGGGCATGGTCTGCTGGAGACCGCCCAAACATTGACTGGCGCAGATGCCTTTGGCGTGGCCCGGCTTGAAGAAGGTGTTCGTTTGCGTGCGGGGGGGATCACTCAGCCCATTCTGCTGCTCGAAGGCTTCTTCAATGCAAGCGACCTCCCGACTATCGCCGAACAGAACTTCCAGACCGCGGTACACTGCATCGAGCAGCTCGAAGCGCTGGAACAAGCGGAGCTTAGCCAGCCTATTACCGTGTGGATGAAGCTCGATACCGGCATGCATCGCCTGGGTATCTTGCCGCACGAAGCGGAGGCGTTCTATCAACGTCTTTCGCGCTGCAAAAATGTCACACAGCCGGTGAATATCGTCAGCCATTTTGCCCGCGCAGATGAGCCAGAGTCCGACGCGACAGTGCGCCAGCTCGATATTTTCAATTCATTTACCGCAGGCAAACCGGGGATGCGTTCTATTGGCGCATCCGGCGGCATCTTGTTGTGGCCCGAATCGCATATGGACTGGGTTCGCCCTGGTATTATTCTTTATGGTGTTTCTCCACTGGAGCAAAAGCCGTGGGGTGTCGACTTCGGCTTCCAGCCGGTGATGTCTCTGACCTCCAGCCTGATTGCGGTTCGTGAACACAAAGCCGGTGAAGCAGTAGGTTACGGCGGCACCTGGATTGCTGAGCGCGATACTCGCCTGGGCGTGGTGGCGATTGGTTATGGCGACGGATACCCACGTGCGGCACCTTCAGGCACACCTGTGTTAGTGAATGGCCGGGAAGTGCCGATTGTTGGGCGCGTCGCGATGGACATGATTTGTGTCGATCTTGGCCCTGGTTCCGGGGAGAAAGTTGGTGATAGCGTGGTGATGTGGGGCGACAAGCTTCCGGTTGAGCGCATCGCTGAAATTACAAAAGTGAGTGCTTACGAACTTATCACGCGCCTGACTTCAAGGGTGGCGATGGAGTATCTGGACTAGTTGTCCTTCCCTGGTTTACATTGATCATCCGCCACACTGTAAACCAGGAGAACCTCACCGTGTTTCAAAAAGTTGACGCCTATGCTGGCGACCCAATCCTCTCCCTTATGGAACGTTTCAAAGTCGATCCGCGCAGTGACAAGGTAAACCTCAGCATCGGTCTCTATTACAACGAAGATGGGGTCATCCCGCAGTTACAGGCTGTTGCTCAAGCTGAAGAACGTTTGAATTCTCAACCGCATGGCGCATCACTTTATCTGCCGATGGAAGGCCTGAACAGCTATCGCAGCGCGATTGCGCCTTTGCTGTTTGGCGCGAATCATCCGGCACTGCTTGAAGGTCGTATCGCTACAATTCAAACACTTGGCGGCTCCGGCGCGTTAAAAGTGGGCGCAGACTTCCTGAAAACCTGGTTCCCGAATTCGCAGGTATGGGTCAGCGATCCGACCTGGGAAAACCATGTCGCCATCTTTGGTGGCGCCGGTTTTAAAGTGAATACCTACCCGTGGTTTGATAGTGAAACTAACGGTGTGCGCTTCGAAGCGTTACTGGAAACCCTGAATACACTGCCTGCGCAAAGTATTGTGTTGCTGCATCCGTGCTGCCATAACCCGACAGGCTCTGACCTGACTGATGCTCAGTGGGATGCCGTCGTCGAAATCCTGAAGGCCCGCGACCTGATCCCGTTCCTCGACATTGCCTATCAGGGCTTCGGCGCGGGTATGGAAGAAGATGCCTATGCGATTCGCGCGATTGCAAGTGCAGGATTACCTGCATTAGTCAGCAACTCGTTCTCGAAGATTTTTTCAATGTATGGCGAACGCGTCGGCGGATTGTCGATTGTCTGTGATGATGCCGATGCAGCAGGCCGCGTGTTGGGCCAACTAAAAGCCACTGTTCGCCGTAACTACTCCAGCCCGCCAAACTTCGGTGCACAGGTTGTCGCGGCGGTTTTGAATGATGAACAGCTGAAAACCAACTGGCTGGGCGAAGTGGAAACCATGCGTCGCCGTATTCTCGATATGCGCCAGGCGTTGGTGTCCGTATTAAAGGCCGAAATACCAGAGCGTAATTTTGACTACCTGCTGAAACAGCGCGGGATGTTCAGCTACACCGGCTTGAGCGCTGAGCAGGTTGACCGTCTGCGTGACGAGTTTGGTGTTTACCTGATTGCCAGCGGCCGTATGTGTGTCGCCGGGCTAAACAGCAACAACGTACAGCGCGTGGCGCAGGCATTTGCTGCAGTAATGTAAGTGCTTACTAACTTTGAGTGCCCCTCACCCTAACCCTCTCCCAAAGGGAGAGGGAACTGTCCGGTTTTCTCCTTCTCCCTCAGGGAGAAGGCTGGGATGAGGGTTGTTTTCCACACATTTCCCATTCTGTGATCATCGCCTTTTTCTATGACATTTCCTGAAAAAACCCTTTAACTGCCAGACGCCTGCGAGTATGGTCGGGTAGGTTTTTGACCAGTCAGTCTACTTTCTAACGATAAAAACTAATGATTATTAAAGGGAAAACGATGCGTAAAATTACCCTGGCACTCAGTGCCGCGTGTTTATTATTAGGGTTGAATCAGTCTGTTATTGCGAAGGAATCTGCACCCGCTCCATTAAATCCTGGCGTCAACGTTGCTCAACTGGCGCAGCAAGTTCCGATTCACTGGGTTTCTGTCGCGCAAATTGAGAATAGCCTGTTGGGCCGAGCGCCGATGGCGGTAGGTTTCGACATTGACGATACGGTACTTTTTTCAAGCCCAGGCTTCTATCGCGGGCAAAAAGAGTACTCTCCGGGTAAGCAGGACTACCTGAAAAATCCGGTTTTCTGGGAAAAAATGAACAACGGTTGGGATGATTTCAGCATGCCGAAAGAGGTGGCGAAGAATCTTATCGCTATGCACCTCAAGCGCGGCGACAGCATCTACTTCATCACCGGCCGTAGCCCAACGAAAACGGAAACCGTAACCCAAACGCTGAAAAACGATTTCCTGATCCCACAAGCTCAAATGAATCCGGTTATTTTTGCGGGTGACCAGCCGGGGCAAAACACGAAAACCCAGTGGCTGAAAGATAAGAAAATCAAAGTGTACTACGGTGATTCTGACGGTGATATTACCGCCGCTCAGGATGTCGGTGCGCGCGGCATTCGCCTGTTACGTGCTTCGAACTCAAGTTATCAGCCATTGCCAAAAGCCGGAGCTTTTGGCGAGGAAGTGATTGTTAACTCTGAATATTAATTAAATAACCTCTCTAAAATCGGCGATGTGCGACAGCAGATCGCCGTTTTTTTCATCAAAATTCCCCTGTCGGGTTTTACCTTTTGGCGAGTAGCGAGCACACTTAGGTGAGCGAAAATCACTCATCTTGTTGCCATAAGGGGAATAAAAATGACCAATTCGGAGCTATTGCAATACTGCATGAACAAACCCGGAGCGGAGCAAACTGTTCATAGCGACTGGAAGGCCACACAAATAAAAGTAGCGGATGTGATGTACGCGATGGTGCATGACGTGGAAGCTCGCCCGGCGGTGTCGTTGAAATCCAGTCCGGCTCTTGCTGATTTATTACGTGAACAACACAGCGATGTGTATCCGAGTGCGCATCTGAATAAAGCACACTGGAGCACGGTTTATCTGGATGGATCACTGCCCGATTCGCAGATTTACTATCTGGTGGATGCTTCTTATCAGCAGGCATTATCGCTGCTGCCAGAAAGGGCCCGGCAGCAGCTTTCTAATTGATTACTTAACTAAGTAATGGCTTGAGGAAGCGCGCAGTATGCGACGCTTCACACTCCGCCACCGTTTCTGGCGTGCCGGAAACGAGGATCTCACCGCCGCCGCTACCGCCTTCTGGGCCAAGATCGACAATCCAGTCTGCGGTTTTAATCACGTCAAGATTGTGCTCAATAACCACAATGGTATTGCCCTGATCGCGCAACTGATGCAGCACTTCCAGCAATTGCTGGATATCCGCAAAGTGCAGGCCAGTGGTTGGCTCATCAAGGATATACAACGTCTGGCCGGTGCCGCGCTTAGAAAGCTCACGAGCCAGTTTCACACGCTGTGCTTCACCACCGGAAAGTGTTGTCGCCGATTGCCCAAGGCGAATATAAGACAGGCCCACGTCGATTAACGTTTGCAGCTTACGCGCCAGTGCAGGTACGGCATCAAAGAATTCGCGAGCATCTTCAATGGTCATATCCAGCACTTCGTGGATGCTTTTGCCTTTGTACTTAATTTCCAGCGTTTCGCGGTTATAGCGCTTGCCTTTGCACTGGTCGCACGGCACGTAAATATCCGGCAGGAAGTGCATCTCAACTTTGATAACACCGTCGCCCTGGCACGCTTCGCAGCGCCCGCCACGCACGTTAAAGCTGAAACGGCCTGGCGTATAACCACGCGCACGCGATTCTGGCACACCGGCAAACAGTTCACGTACTGGCGTGAACACACCAGTGTAAGTGGCTGGGTTTGAGCGTGGCGTACGGCCAATCGGGCTTTGGTCGATATCAATCACTTTGTCGAAATGTTCAAGGCCATGAACATCGCGGTATGGCGCAGGCTCAGCAATCGTCGCGCCGTTAAGCTGACGCTGAGCGATAGGGAATAACGTGTCGTTAATTAGCGTTGATTTACCCGAACCAGACACCCCGGTGACACAAGTAAACAAGCCAACCGGCAGCGTCAGGGTCACGTCTTTCAGGTTGTTGCCTTTCGCGCCCACCAGTTTCAACACTTTCTCAGGGTCGGCTGGCACACGCTTCTTCGGTACGGCGATTTCACGCTTGCCGCTCAGGAATTGCCCGGTGAGCGATTCAGGAACATCCATGATGTCCTGCATGGAGCCTTCCGCCACCACCTGGCCGCCGTGAACACCGGCACCAGGGCCGATATCGATAATATGGTCTGCGGCGCGGATAGCATCTTCGTCGTGCTCGACCACAATCACGGTATTACCGAGATCGCGCAGGTGAATCAGGGTTTCCAGCAGGCGTTCGTTATCACGCTGATGCAGACCGATAGAGGGTTCATCCAGCACGTACATCACGCCGACAAGGCCCGCACCAATCTGGCTCGCCAGACGAATACGCTGTGCTTCACCACCGGAAAGGGTTTCAGCAGAACGCGAAAGTGACAGGTAGTTCAGGCCGACGTTAACCAGGAACTTCAGGCGATCGCCAATCTCTTTCAGCACTTTCTCCGCGATTTGCGCCCGCTGGCCGCTGAGCTTCATGTTCTGGAAGAATTCCATCGCATGGCCGATGCTCATATCTGAGATGGTCGGCAGCGGCGTATTTTCGACATACACATGACGTGCTTCGCGACGCAGACGTGTACCTTCGCAGCTTGAACATGAACGGTTGCTGATAAATTTCGCCAGCTCTTCGCGCACCGCAGAAGATTCTGTCTCTTTATAGCGGCGCTCCATATTATGCAAAACGCCTTCAAACGGATGGCGGCGCACGGACGTATCGCCACGATCGTTGATATATTTGAATTCAATGCTTTCTTTACCTGAACCATTGAGCACCACGTTTTTCACGCTGGCGCTCAGTTCATTCCACGGCGTTTCGATATCGAATTTATAATGCTCGGCCAGCGAACGCATCATCGTGAAGTAATAGAAGTTACGGCGATCCCAGCCGCGAATCGCACCGCCAGCCAACGAAAGCTCACCGTTTTGCACCACACGCTCTGGGTCGAAATACTGCTGCACGCCCAGCCCATCACAGGTTGGGCAAGCACCGGCCGGGTTGTTGAACGAAAACAGGCGCGGTTCCAGTTCGCGCATGCTGTAGCCGCAGATTGGGCAGGCGAAGTTAGCTGAGAACAACAGCTCCTCGGCTTTCTCGTCGTCCATATCGGCAACAACCGCAGAACCACCGGATAAATCCAACGCTGTCTCAAACGACTCTGCCAGGCGCTGTGCTAAATCTTCACGGACTTTGAAGCGGTCAACCACCACTTCAATAGTATGTTTTTTCTGTAATTCGAGCTTAGGCGGATCGGAAAGATCGCACACTTCTCCGTCGATCCTTGCGCGGATATAACCCTGACTTGCCAGGTTTTCCAGCGTTTTGGTGTGCTCGCCTTTTCTATCTTTAATGATGGGGGCGAGCAGCATCAGGCGCTTGCCTTCAGGCTGCGCTAAAACGTTATCGACCATCTGGCTAACGGTCTGTGCCGCCAGCGTGACATTGTGGTCCGGGCAGCGTGGCTCACCCACGCGGGCATACAGCAGGCGCAGGTAGTCGTGAATTTCAGTGATAGTACCGACGGTTGAACGCGGGTTGTGCGACGTGGATTTCTGCTCGATAGAAATAGCAGGTGACAAACCTTCAATGTGGTCGACATCCGGCTTTTCCATCAAAGAGAGGAACTGACGCGCATAGGCGGAGAGGGACTCAACGTAACGACGTTGCCCCTCGGCGTATAAGGTGTCGAAAGCCAGTGAGGATTTGCCAGAACCCGAAAGCCCAGTCACGACAATCAGCTTGTCGCGTGGAATCACGAGGTTAATATTTTTGAGATTGTGGGTGCGGGCGCCCCGAACTTCGATCTTATCCATTCACCTTTCCCGGTTTAAACGCTTTTTGCCAGGCCGCACAGGAGGCCGCCGACGATCACAAACGGCTAATTATGACACAATAAAACCTGAATGGATATCCAGTGTTTTAATGCAACACTGTATACCCTGACGAGATTCTGGAATGCATCCCGCAGCTATAAACATTAGAGGTGGCGTGGTAGAATCGAGGGTTTACACTATTCATACAACGTTTCAGGAGACACGATCATGGCCAGCAGAGGCGTAAACAAGGTGATTCTCGTCGGGAATCTGGGTCAAGACCCGGAAGTACGCTACATGCCAAATGGTGGCGCAGTTGCCAACATTACTCTGGCCACGTCAGAGTCCTGGCGCGATAAGCAAACCGGCGAAACCAAAGAAAAGACTGAATGGCACCGTGTAGTGCTGTTCGGCAAACTGGCAGAAGTGGCGGGTGAATACCTGCGTAAAGGCTCCCAGGTTTATATCGAAGGCGCATTGCAGACGCGTAAATGGACTGACCAGGCTGGCGTTGAAAAATACACCACCGAAGTCGTGGTTAACGTTGGCGGTACCATGCAAATGTTGGGTGGCCGTGCAGCAGGCGGTGCTCCAGCAGGTGGCGGTAATCCAGGTCAGCAGCAAGGTGGTTGGGGTCAGCCTCAGCAACCGCAGCAGGGTGGAAACCAGTTCAGCGGCGGCGCGCAATCTCGTCCGCAGCAGAGTGCACCAGCACCATCTAACAATGAACCACCAATGGACTTTGACGACGATATTCCATTCTGATATTTGGAATAAAACGTTATTAAAAACCTCGCGCACATGCGGGGTTTTTTTATATCCAAAAACGGTGATCCTATTAGCAATCTGAATGTATTTCATTTTGCCATAAGTAATCCCACTTGCATTAAAACGTTATCCAGCTAAGTTATTTTGTGCAAACACAATAAAACTCCACCGGAGAACAGCATGACGGATTTCGTTATTCCAGAAATAAAAGCATCTGAAGCTGAGATGATAGCAATACGGCATTATCTACATGCGAATCCAGAATTAAGTCTGGAGGAGTTTAAAACCAGCGACTTAGTGGCCCAACAGCTTGAAACTTGGGGCTATAAAGTCACTCGTGGTATTGGTACCACAGGTGTTGTCGGGACGTTTAAAAAAGGGGATTCAACTAAATCTATCGGCCTGCGTGCGGATATGGATGCACTGCCTATCTTTGAAGAAACCAATTTACCGTGGGCCAGTACCGTTCCCGGAAAAATGCATGCCTGCGGTCATGATGGACACACCACCATTCTATTAGCCGCTGCCAAATATATTGCCTCACCAGCCTGCGAGTTTAACGGCACAGTGCACCTCATTTTCCAGCCTGCCGAAGAAGCCATTGGCGGTGCGGATTTAATGATTAAAGAGGGGCTGTTTGATCGTTTCCCATGCGACCGTATTTTTGGTCTGCACAACATGCCGGGCTTACCCGTAGGTAAGTTAGGGTTTTATTCAGGCAATTTTATGGCCTCGGCGGATACGGTGAAAATTACCATTAAAGGTTACGGCGGCCATGGCGCTTACCCGCAACGTACCGTTGACCCTATCGTGACGGGGGCTGCATTAATTACCGCGCTGCAAACCATTGTTTCCCGCAATGTGACGCCGGGTGAAACCGCTATTGTGACCGTGGGGACTTTCCAGTCCGGTATTGCATCAAACGTTATCCCGGATAGCGCAGTGATGGAATTAACCGTGCGTGCCATGAAACCAGAAATCCGCGATTTATTAATTAAAAGAATTGAAGAATTAGCCGATCTCACGACGAAAAGCTTTGGCGCAAGTTGTGATGTGGAAGTTTACGATTCCTATCCTGTGCTGATTAACGATGATGAACAAACTGCATTTGCCCGCGAGTTGGCTGTCGATTACTTCGGTAAAGATGCGGTGCTCGATAAAGTTCTCCCTTCAACGGGCAGCGAAGATTTTGCGTTTATGCTGCAAGAAAGACCGGGCAGTTATTTCTTATTAGGGAATGGAGAAAAGGGCGATAAAGGTGGCTGTATGGTGCATAACCCGGGTTATGATTTTAATGATGATATTATTTCAACCGGCGCATCATTCTTTTCCCGTTTAGTTCAAGCTTATTGTCGTTAATTCACTGGAGCGAATATGAAAAAATATCTACTGCCGTTAATTGCTCTGCTGGCGACAAGTTCGGCGTTGGCAAATAATATTAAAGAGATCCGTTTTGGCGTTGACCCCACATTTGCTCCTTTTGAATCGAAAGATGCCAATGGGAAAGTGGTTGGTTTTGATATTGATTTGGGTAATGCTATTTGCGAGAAACTTCAGGCAAAATGTATTTGGGTTGAAAATAACTTTGATGCAATTATTCCTGCCCTGCAGGCGAGAAAGTTTGACGCTATTCTTTCCGGAATGTACATGACGGAAAAACGCAAAGAGCAAGTTGCTTTTACGGATAAGATTTATAACGGTCCGGTATTCCTCGTGGCAAATAAAAAAACTGATATTAAGCCGGATGTTGAGCAGTTGAAGGGCAAAACGATCGGTGTGGAACAAGGTTCAGCTCAGGAAACCTTCGCCAACAAAAACTGGCGCAGTGCAGGCGTGAATGTTGTCTCTTATCAGGGCGCTGATATGGTCGTACGGGATTTAGAATCCGGGCGTATTGATGGCGCTGTGCTTTCTGGCGTAATGGCAGAATACAGTTTCCTTAAAAAACCGCAGGGTAAGGATTTTACCTTTGTGGGGGGCGCATTGCAGGATCCTGAATTATTCGATGCGGGTGCCGCTATTGGCTTGCGTAAAGATGACACGGAATTGCGCGAAGCGATTAATGGCGCGATTAGCCAAATCCTCGCCGATGGAACCTATAAAAAGCTGGCATCAAAATACTTTAGTTTTGATATCTACTCAGGAACCTAAACATACTCTGTCGATGTACAAAAACAAAAATGGCCTCGAAAGAGGCCATTTACATTTTCAACGCAGACTCATCAGGTCATTACCATCGGCCATTCCGGCGGGGCATGACTTGAGATCTCAATCATAATGTCTTTAAACGATGCCCAGATTACCGGGAAATCGGCCAACTCCAGTCCCAGTAAACCCGTCGCAAACCACAAGGCAGATGCAATCCCCAACATACTGCTGACGATAGCAAAAAACGTGTAATCGGATTTGCGAAACTGGATATTCAACGTACTGGCTAAAAACATCAGAACTGCACTGACTAAAGGCCAGCGCATTAATAAAACGCTGGTAGTGATTGCTGCCATGAAAATTGTCCTTTATCACATAACTCATTACGCTCAACGGTTATGCGCGACACAAGGCGCAGCAATTACAGCACAGGGACCGTCTGGAAAATGAGTGGGTACAGAAAATGTAAGAAGAATCCCGTTACACAGGATGTGTGAACTATATCACATTTGTTCTTTTAATCACCACACTTGTAGCGCATTTTCTGTTCCGCTTTATCGACGTGCTCAGCGACAAAATTCTGGCAAACCGGGTCAGGCGTGATGACGATAGTCAGTTGGCGTGCGGTCAAACTCACGGCGAAACACGCGTGAGAAAGTCTGCTGAGAGACATAACCGTAATCCATCGCGATATCAAAAATGGGGCGTCGGGTGTTGCGTAACTCTTTCGCCGCCATCAACAAACGGCGCTGCCGAATATATTCACCCAGAGTTTGGCGCTTCACGGTACGGAACATCCTTTGCAGATACCATTTTGAATAACCAGATTTTTTTGCCACAACATCAATGTTCAGCGGTTGATCAATATGATCGTCAATCCATTCAGTCAAAGTTTGAATAATATCCTGATGTGCCATAAGCCTTCCCCAAGCCCGATTACAATTAGCAGGTTTTGTTGGCAGCGAGTATAATTCCTCAAGTTAACTTGAGGTAAAGACCATTTTGGAAAAGAAATCACCCCGATTTAAATCTTTGCTAAGCCCTGGTGAAGTTGCGAAGCGCAGCGGTGTGGCGGTTTCTGCGTTGCACTTCTATGAAAGCAAAGGACTCATCAAAAGCGTACGTAACAGTGGAAACCAACGGCGCTACACGCGTGATGTGCTGCGAAACGTGGCAATCATTAAAATTGCGCAGCGCATTGGCATTCCACTGGCGACGATTGGTGAAGAGTTTGGTGTGCTACCTGACGGGCATAAAATTAATAAAAACGACTGGAAAAAGATGTCGTCGCAATGGCGCGAAGAACTCGAGCGGCGCATTCATACGCTAACGGCGTTGCGCGATGAACTGGATGGCTGCATTGGTTGCGGTTGCCTGTCCGGGGCCGATTGTCCATTGCGCAATCCTGGTGACACGCTGGGTGAGCAAGGAACGGGGGCGCGTCTGCTTGAGGACTAAAATGGAATTGGATGAAAAACTAAAGCGCCAAACATCGGCGCTTTAGTTTTTCCCGGTCTTTGTCTTTCGATCTATCCCGCTTTTCGCAAGGAGGGTTTCCCCCGACATCAGCGTCCCTCAATCACACATTCTCAGGAGGTTCCGGATTGCACTGACAATTTAAGTGTAGATCCCCTTCGTCAGGTTTCAAGGCTTTTTGAGTGTTTTTTGCACAATTCTAATACTTCACTTTTTGCCCATTTACCTATAGTTAACTCATCTTGCTAAACAGAAGGTTAACTCATGCTTATCGTCCATCATCTCAATAACTCTCGCTCACAGCGTATTTTATGGATGCTTGAGGAGCTGCAGGTGCCGTACCAGATTGTTCGCTATGAGCGCGAACCCACGATGCTGGCACCCGAGTCGTTAAAAGCGGTGCATCCGTTGGGAAAGTCGCCGGTGGTGGAAGATAACGGCAACATCCTCGCCGAGTCGGGCGCAATCATTGAATACCTGCAAGAAACCTACGATCTCGAAAGTCGTTACAAACCGATTTCCAGCGAAGAAAAGCTGCGTTATCGCTTTTGGCTGCATTACGCCGAGGGATCGTTAATGCCACTGTTAATGATGAAACTGGTGTTCGGCAGTCTGGGAAAGGAGCCAGTGCCGTGGTTGCTGCGTCCGGTGGGTAATTTATTGGGGCAGGGAGTGCAAAAGGCTTATCTGAACAAACAGATTATGACTCATGCGCGCTATCTCGAAGATTCACTGCAAAAAAATCCGTGGTTTGCAGGCCAGGCCTTCAGTGCAGCGGATATTCAAATGAGTTTCCCGGTCATTGCTTTACTGTCTCGTGGCGGTATCAACGATTTACCCAATCTGCAAAATTGGTTTAGTAAGGTACAAACGCGACCGGCCTGGCAGCGAGCAATCGAACAGGGTGGATCGTTCGAAATCCCTGGCCAATGAGCTATCGAAAAATCCTATGAGTCAGGAAAATTCATTACCGGTATCTTGCATCATTGTTGCTAAATTGCGCATCGACGATAACGTTTGCGCACGAGGTGGCGATAATTTAGCCAGCTAACGCGTTTTTCAGCAAAAAGCGGCAAAGTTCGGTTGAAAATCCATGTAAGAAGGCCGGATAATCGTTTGCCTTAATATTTACACCCAGTTTGTATACGCGGAGTTAAACGTTTGCTTTTTTTGTGACGCCCTTTTTTGTCGCAAACGCAGCACAGGGATTAATTCGTAGTATTTAAGAATTTGAACGTTTAATCAGCAGTGGATTGTCCACCACGTATACCGACATCATCATAAAAATCTCAGGGGATTTTTCACTATGTCTAATCATTCTCCGCGTGCAACCGGCGGTCTTGATGCCTGGTTCAAAATATCTGCACGTGGCAGTACCGTTCGTCAGGAAGTTGTGGCGGGTTTAACCACTTTCCTCGCGATGGTGTACTCCGTGATCGTCGTTCCGGGCATGCTCGGTAAAGCAGGTTTCCCTCCTGCGGCGGTCTTTGTGGCAACGTGCCTGGTCGCCGGTGTCGGCTCTCTTGTCATGGGCCTTTGGGCAAACCTGCCGCTGGCAATTGGTTGTGCTATTTCACTGACGGCTTTTACCGCATTCAGCCTGGTATTAGGCCAACACATCAGCGTGCCTGTTGCGCTGGGCGCCGTGTTCCTGATGGGTGTGTTGTTCACCATCATCTCCGCGACCGGCATTCGTAGCTGGATTTTGCGTAACTTACCGATGGGTGTTGCGCATGGCACAGGCATCGGTATCGGCCTGTTCCTGCTGCTGATCGCAGCAAACGGTGTCGGTCTGGTTATCAAAAACCCACTGGATGGTCTGCCTGTCGCACTCGGCCATTTCGCCAGCTTCCCTGTCATCATGTCTTTGATTGGCCTGGCGGTGATCATTGGTCTGGAAAAACTGAAAGTCCCTGGCGGCATTTTGCTGACCATTATCGGTATTTCAATTTTCGGCCTGATCTTCGACCCAACGGTGCACTTCTCTGGCATCTTCGCAATGCCATCGCTGAAAGATGAAGCGGGTAATTCACTGATTGGCAGCCTGGATATTATGGGCGCACTGAATCCGGTGGTGTTGCCAAGCGTTCTGGCGTTGGTGATGACGGCGGTATTTGATGCAACGGGTACCATCCGTGCTGTTGCAGGCCAGGCAAATCTGCTGGATAAAGACGGTCAAATCATTGATGGTGGCAAAGCGCTGACTACCGACTCCTTGAGCTCCGTGTTCTCGGGCCTGGTGGGTGCAGCTCCAGCAGCGGTCTATATCGAGTCTGCGGCAGGTACTGCGGCGGGCGGTAAAACCGGCCTGACCGCGATCACCGTTGGCGTGCTGTTCCTGCTGATTCTGTTCCTTTCTCCGCTTTCTTATCTGGTTCCTGCCTACGCAACCGCTCCGGCGCTGATGTACGTGGGTCTGCTGATGCTGAGCAACGTTGCAAAAATCGATTTCGCAGATTTCGTTGATGCAATGGCTGGCCTGATTACCGCGGTATTCATTGTGCTGACCTGTAACATCGTTACCGGCATCATGATTGGTTTTGCCTCACTGGTGATTGGCCGTCTCGTGTCGGGTGAGTGGCGCAAGCTGAATATCGGCACGGTGATCATTGCTATCGCGTTAGTCGCGTTCTATGCGGGCGGCTGGGCCATTTAATCTTCATACTTCACGTTGCAGCTGCGTTAGCTGCACTCACTCACCCCAGTCACTTACTTGTGTAAGCTCCTGGGGATGAGCTCCTTTGCCGCCTTGCTGCAACGTGAATTATTTTGATTAAAAGATTTTTAGAACACTCCGTCTAAAACCACTTCAAGTCTTTTCCTGTTTCCTTCCGGTGTATAAAGTTGTTTTATTATTAGTAGAACAACATCCTGCAAAAAGGGTTTCACAAAACACCGCGACTAAGGAAAGCATGGAAATCTTCTTTACTATTCTCATCATGACCCTTGTGGTCTCTTTATCTGGGGTTGCGACACGTATGCTGCCATTCCAGATCCCGCTCCCGTTAATGCAGATAGCGATAGGTGCGGTGCTCGCCTGGCCGCACTTCGGTTTGCATGTCGATTTCAACCCGGAACTGTTTCTGGTGCTGTTTATTCCACCGTTGCTGTTTGCCGATGGCTGGAAAACCCCGACAAACGAATTTCTCCATCACGGGCGCGAAATCATCGGCCTTGCGCTGGTTCTGGTGCTGGTCACCGTCGTCGGTATTGGCTTCCTGATTTATGCTGTGGTGCCGGGGATCCCGTTAATTCCTGCATTTGCGCTGGCGGCGGTGCTCTCGCCGACAGATGCCGTGGCGCTTTCGGGCATCGTCGGAGAAGGGCGTATTCCGAAGAAAATCATGGGGATTTTGCAGGGCGAAGCGCTAATGAATGACGCCTCCGGCCTGGTGTCGTTGAAAATGGCCGTGGCGGTTGCCGTGGGTACGATGGTGTTTAGCGTCGGCGGGGCAACATTTGAGTTCTTCAAAGTGGCAATTGGCGGCCTGCTGGCCGGGATCGCCGTGAGCTGGCTGTACGGCAAATCGTTACGTCTGATGAGCCGCTGGAGCGGTGACGAGCCTGCCACACAAATCCTGCTGCTGTTACTGTTGCCATTCGCGTCTTACCTGATTGCGGAACACATCGGCGTTTCCGGCATTCTGGCGGCAGTTGCCGCAGGGATGACCATCACCCGTTCTGGTGTGTTGCGCAGCGCACCGCTGACGATGCGCCTGCGCGCAAACAGCGTCTGGGCAATGCTCGAGTTTGTGTTTAACGGCATGGTGTTCCTGCTGTTAGGCCTGCAATTACCCGGCATCATGAAGACGTCTATTGCGGCGGCAAACGCCGATCCGAACGTGGAATTGTGGATGCTGTTTGTCGATGTCGGGCTTATCTATTTCGCCCTGATTGGCGTGCGTTTCTTGTGGCTGTGGTCAATGAAACGCATCAGTTTACGCTTTATGAAAAAGCGCCCACTGGCGTTCGGCTCTTACACTATGCGCGAGTTGGGCATTGCCTCGTTTGCGGGTGTTCGTGGGGCCATCACCCTTGCCGGTGTGTTGTCCATTCCGCTGCTGTTAGGTGATGGAACGCCATTCCCGGCGCGTTATGAGCTCATCTTCCTCGCGGCAGGCGTGATTCTGTTCTCACTGTTTACTGGGGTAATCATGTTGCCGATTTTGCTGCGCAATGTGGAAGTTCCTGACAAGTCGGTGGCACGCCAGGAGGAGCGAATTGCCCGTGCGGCAACGGCAGAAGTCGCGATCACCGCGATTGAGAAAATGGAACAGCGCCTGCAATCTGACGTTAACGAGAACATCGATGATCAGTTGCTCAAAGAGGTAAGTTCACGCGTGATAGGGAACTTACGCCGTCGTGCTGATGGGCGAAATGATATGGAAAGCAGCGAACTTGAAGAGAACCTTGAGCGCCGTTTCCGTCTTGCCGCGTTACGTTCCGAGCGCGCCGAGCTTTACCATTTACGCGCAACGCAGAAAATCAGCAATGACACTTTGATGAAGTTGCTGCACGATCTCGATTTGCTCGAAGCTTTGCTGGTTGAACAGCAGTAACGGGCAAAACAACCCTCATCCTAACCTTCTCCCTGAGGGAGAAGGGACTGTTAAGCGAAATGATTGGGGGCGGTTTCTCCCTCAACTGTGCGCGGTTTCTCCCTCTCCTGTGGGAGAGGGTTGGGGTGAGGGCATCCTACGGATGCTCCGGCCAAAACTCCTTACAGCATGAAATCCACGCCTGAGCGCTATGCGAAATATAAACCCCTTCACGCCAAATCATCGCCAGTTGCCACGTCAAATCGCTGTTTAACGGTAGCCACATCAGCGTGTTTTTATCAAGCCGCTGGCAAATAGTCTCTGGCAAAATCGCAATCCCAACGCCGGCCTGCACCATGGCGGCGAGGAAATCCCACTGCCCGCTGCGCACCGCAATACGCGGTGTAAATCCATGCTCCTGAAACAGCTGAATCAACTGGCGGCTTAGCGCGAAATCTTCGTTGTAGATGAGTAACGGATGGGCGGCCAGTTCGATGGGATCAATGCTTTCACGTGTCGTCCACGGGCCGGAGCGCGGCACCAAAACGCAGAGCGGATTCTGGACCAAGGGCAACGTGGAGAACGTATGCTCGTCTTCTACCGGGAGGGCGGTCATGGCTAAATCCAGCTCGCCATTGAGCACCGCTTGTTGCACCGTCAAGCCGCCAAATTCAGAAATCTTCAGCTCGACCCCCGGGTAACGCTGGCGATACAGGCTAATGGGCCCCGCCATTAACATGCCGACCATAGGAGGAATGCCGAGGCGCAGAACGCCTTTGTTGAGATGGTTAATGTCACCCAATTCGGCTTCCAACTGGCGAAATTCCGCCAAAATAGCCAAACCGTGTTGGTAAACCACCTCGCCGGTATCCGTCAGTAAGAGTTTTCGCCCATCACGAATCAGCAACGTGCAACCGAGCTCATCTTCGAGATTGCGCAGCATCTTACTGATGGTCGGCTGAGTGACGAACATCTTCTGGGCAGCGCGGGTAAAACTTTGCTGGCGGACCACCTCAACAAAATAACGCAGTGTCCTGATGTCCATAACTATTCCTGTTGACTATACCTGTGATGATTTTAATTCATTTCTTTCAATGACGTCGGCTAACTATAATCGCCACCTCAACTTTTTTTGGAGTGCCATTCTCATGGCTGTGGCGTTACGTGGTTTTACGCCGGTTATTTTTCGCCGCATGCAAGTGCCTGTGCAAGTTGCGCTATACGCGGGATTGTTTGTTTTTGCTCAGCAGTTAGTGGAATGGTGGCATTTGCCGCTGCCTGCAAATCTGGTCGGGATGTTGCTGCTGTTGGCGCTGATAGTTTGTCGTGTGGTGCCGATGAAATGGGTGCGTGCAGGCTCTCGCTGGTTACTGGCTGAAATGTTGCTGTTCTTTGTGCCTGCGGTGGTCGCGGTGGTGAATTACGCTGAACTGCTGATGGTCGATGGTTGGCGCATTTTCCTGGTCATTGCTATCAGCACGACGCTGGTGCTCGGTGCAACTGCGCTGGTGGTGGATAAGGTCTACCGTTTTGAACTGGCGCGAGAAGCGCGCAGGCAGGCTAAGCTGTGAAAAATTTCCAGTTGAGTATTCTGTGCCTGGTGATCACTCTAGGGCTCTACTTTGCCAATAAAAAACTCTATCGCCGCTTTCGCAAACTGCCGTTAATGCCGCTGGTTTTGACCCCATTACTGCTGGTGGCAATGCTCATTTTTGGCCATATCTCCTATCAAAACTACATGGGTGAGGCGCACTGGCTATTGTGGCTGCTTGGCCCGGCGACAATCGCATTTGCCGTACCGGTTTATGACAATCTCAAGGTGATAAAACGTCACTGGATGTCACTCACCGCAGGCGTTATCACCGCAACGGTTGTGGCGGTGACCAGTTCGGTCTGGCTGGCGCGGTTGTTTACTTTGTCGGATGAAATCCAACGCAGCCTTGCGGTGCGCTCGATTACCACTCCTTTTGCACTGGCGGCGGCAAAACCTCTCGGCGGGCAACCTGAACTCGTGGCGCTGTTTGTGGTAGTGACCGGCGTTTTTGGAATGGCGATCGGTGATGTGCTGTTTTTGCGTCTTGCGATTCGTGAAGGGATGGCAAAAGGGGCTGGTTTCGGTGCTGCTTCTCACGGTGCAGGTACTGCACGTTCTTACGAGCTGGGTCCGCAGGAAGGCGTGGTTGCCAGTTTGGTGATGATGTTTTCCGGCATCATTATGGTGCTGTTAGCACCCGTTGTTCGCTGGTTGATGTTCTGATGAGCTGTGAATGCTGTGTCGGGCAGTGAGCACTGCCCGACATTTCATCGCTAGTTTTTGGAGAGCGTGGCTGCGTGGGCTTTGGCTGCACTAATCGCTTTATCATCAAATATGTTCTGCTCAAATCCGTTCGAAACATCCACCACCCGGTAGATTTTCCAGTTCCCGTCTTCCTTGCGCAAATAGTCGCGAAGCTTTAGCTTTTTGCCTCCCTCAATACCCAACCAGACATCCAGCACTTTACCTCCTGCATCATCCTGGGCGGCCCCGACTTCAAGAGCAGATATCCATTCGGGCGCATAATCCTGGCAGTAGGTGAAATAGTCCGCCTCTACGATCTCTTGCTCTTCGATACCCTGAATGGCTTCAAGCCTTGCCAGCGTTTCTTTCGCGACGTATTGCCGCATTTTGGCGGAGGTCAGAGGATTCTCGTTACTGTCAGAGACAAAATCCGTTAAGTAAAAATGATAAAAATCACTAACGGTGGCTTCAGGCGTCTGTGCATGAACGGTGCAACCCATTAGCAGGAGTGATGCCAGCAATAATGTGCGCATTAATTTTTCCTTTAGATAGCTGCTGTTTGCGCACATATTAGCGCTGGCTTATGTTCTGATAAATCCTAAATAAAATGTTGGGCAGTGAGGCACTGCCCGACATAACCCAGTAAGTGCTTACTTACTTTTTAGCCGTGAAACCAGCTCAAACTCTTTAAAACAAACCGGGCGTTGTTGTTGCATCGAAATATTCCCGGCAATACCGGTCAGAATCGACATCGCCCCGTCATGGTGATCGGCGGCACGTTTGAGTGGGTCGTGACCCGGCTCGCCAAATAAGTCGGCCAGCATCGCGTTATCGCCACCGCCGTGCCCACCCGCGCCAATACTGAAATCGGCTTTGTAAGGTGCTGAAAACATCGGGAATACAGTGATGTCGCAACTTTCCAGACTGCCTTCATTTTCACGTTCGCCGCCAGCGTTGACGTAAGACATCTCCACCAGTTTCATCTCAAGCCGCCCGCGACTACCGTTGAACACCACGTTCAACCCTTCCCACGGCAAATATGCGTTCAGTGAATAGGTCATCTGTACCTGGTTTTGGTATTTAACCATCACCGACAGCGTGTCTTCGATGTTAATCCCATCGCTGAATACGCTCTGGTCGCGGAAATAATTGTCTTCGTGTTCCGCTTCCAGATACAGCGCCTTGAGCTGCGCATTGTCCTCCATGTGTAGCGCAAACGGATCATCTTTGGCTGCAGCAAAACCATGAGCTCGTGGATAAAACTGCGAAACACCGCGCTTTTCTGCATTCTCTTTACCATAAAAACGCAGGCCGCCTTCCGCATACACACGTTCCGGATAACTGCCCAGCCAGAAGTTCATCAGGTCAAAGTGATGGGTGGATTTATGCACCAGCAGGCCGCCGCTATTACGTTTTTCGCGGTGCCAGCGACGGAAATAATCCGCACCATGTTCGGTGTTGAGTAACCATTCGAAATGTACCGAGAACACTTCACCAATGGTTTCATCCATCAGCAGTTCACGGATTTTGCTGTGGTGCGGCGCATAACGATAATTAAATGCGACGCGCACTTCCCGGCCAGTCTGTTCGATGGCATCCAGAATGCGCAGGGCGCGCTGCTCATCAATGGTCATCGGTTTTTCGGTAATCACATCGCAACCCGCGTGCAGCGCTCGCACGATGTAATCGTCATGCGTACGGTCCATGGTGGTGACAATGACAATATCCGGGCGTGTTTCGCGGATCATGGTTTCGAAATCCGCAGCTTTCCAGGTGGACGCCTGCGCCGCACCTGTGTTGGTCAGCAGCTTATTGGCGTAATTCATGCGCGTCTGATTGGTGTCGCAAAAAGCGACTAACTGCGCATTGTCCTTCCATTTTCCACCGATCGCCTCGATATATAAGCCCGCTCGGCCACCGGTTCCCACCAACGCATACTTTTTCATAATATCCTCATATTTAATAAGGGGTAGATGACGCTGACGTTTATCCACCCTACAATTCCAACCTGGCTTTATTTTCGGTAATGCGTATGAAACTGGTTCCGCATCAATTAATGGAGTTAAACAGCCCGTTTATTTGGCACTGGCCGTGGTTTGTTTCTTGTGTCAATGCCGCCAGAGTTCACGGTTTTACCGGCATTATTCTTCATCAGCAGGAGTTGCTTTCGCTGCTGGCAACACCGTCACCGTTGAGTTACCGCCACGACGTTGAAAATCTTATTCACCAGCAAAAAAACGCCCTGCAATATTTAAAAAAGGTCAGTGCTTATTTGCAGGAAAATAACCTCAGCTTTTGGCTACAAGGCGAAGCCGCGCCGACCGATGACATCATCAGACGTAAATTTCCTGAGTTTTCTTTTGATGAGCGCAGTACGCCCGATTTCTGGAAACAGTTTTATTCGTCGATATTGACCCGGTTATTACCGTTATTACCGCACCTCAGCGGTTTGATATTGAGCCTGACCACCCCGCAGTTTCAGACCGACGGCTGGCAGCAAAGCCTGCATCACGTCTGGAGCCTGTTACGCGCTCAGGGTAAAAAACTCATTCTGCGCGATTTCATTGATACCAGTTGGCCGCGCCAACAGCTTTCTCGTGTGCTATCGGGCCTGCCGGATGATGTTCGCGCTTCGATAAAAGCCACAGAACTGGATTACCATCCGGGTTTTGCTAACCACCCGAATATTGTCGCGCTCAGCGGGCGTAAAAAATGGATCGAATACGATCTCTGGGGCACCGGCTACGGCTGGACGATCCTGCCCTGTTATCTGGGCGATGAAATCCAGGGGCGTTTAAGCTGGGCAACCAGCCTCGCAGACCACAACATCGAAACCATCACATCACGCGTAACCTGGCAGTGGCTGCCTGACGGACTGACGATGGATTCCGCCAATGCCATCAATCTTTTCGGCTTAAGTGCTGCGAATAACACCGCGCCTTCTTCTGTCATCGACCGCTGGATTGAGCAGCAAAAACTGGGTTTCCACAGCAAGCTGGACCGCCAGCGTTTTAGCGATTTGTACACCTCAAGTTACGACTGGCTTTGCAAAACACCGAATCTTCTCGGGCGGCGCATGCACTACCAAAGCCAAATCCCGGAAAGCTATGCTCAGGCGCAGCAACTGCTGCATACCGACATTCGTAGCGCCAACTGGGTACAGGCTTTTCAGCCGCTGTTTCCAACAGACGATCCTAAACTCGGTGCCGATCAACGCCAGTTGATTGGACTTGAAAAAGAGAGCGCCCAGTTTCTTGTCGCCTCTGCGGTACAACAACTCCGCGAACTACGCATCACCTGCCCCAACGACACGCTGGAACGCCTTGAAGCCGCCTGGCGTAACGCCGAAATGTACGGCCAGCTGTTCTCACGCGTTGCTTTCGCCGTCAGCGACATGCAAATGAGCGAACATTACGGTGATGCTGCCCAGGTGTTGAAGACGTCCACCGGGCATCGGGAAACACTGCTGCGTTTTGCCGATACGCTGGAACGTTGGGCTGATTCGCCGCCAGCAGGTAGCCCGCACTATGTTTCATTACTGCTCAATGCTGAACGGTTACGTGATTTCGCCGCGAGCCTGTTGAGATAATCATATGAAGGTGGACTGGGATTGTCGTGCGGCAATCGGTGCGCAAAACAGCGCTACGACTGGCAATGGCTAAACTCGCGATCAATCTCGCAGAATGGAGAAATTCTCTGTGACGCGAATCACTTTTGCTGGGCGGAAAACTGTGAGCAACGGCGTATCGAGCGAGGGAAAATGCGAAGTCGATCGGCGAGAAATTTCCCGGCTCAGGCGAGCCGGGAAGGGCAAAACGATCAGTGTGCGCGACCTTGTTCGATACCAATCCCGGTTTGGGAACGGATGAACTGAGCACGGAATTTCTCACGTTCCAGATTGCCTTCAGGGCTGTTATCGGTGATGGAGAATACCCAGATACCGACAAATGCCACCAGAATCGAGAACAGTGCAGGGTATTCATACGGGAAGATGGCTGAAGCGTGGCCGAGAACCTGTACCCAAACCGTTGGGCCGAGGACCATCAGAATGACCGCGGTCAGCAAGCCGAGCCAGCCACCTACCATCGCGCCACGTGTGGTCAGTTTTGACCAGTACATTGAGAGCAAAATAATAGGGAAGTTACAGCTCGCCGCAATAGAGAACGCCAGGCCGACCATGAAGGCGATGTTTTGTTTCTCGAACAAAATCCCCAGCAGGATAGCCACCACACCCAGCACCAGAACGGTGATTTTCGACACTTTCAGCTCATCACGTTCAGATGCCCCTTTGCGGAATACGTTAGCGTAGAGGTCATGCGACACCGCAGACGCACCTGCAAGCGTTAAACCGGCGACCACCGCCAGAATCGTGGCGAAGGCGACTGCCGAAATAAAGCCTAAGAACAAGCTGCCACCCACGGCATCAGCCAGGTGAACCGCAGCCATGTTATTGCCGCCAATCAATGCGCCAGCCGCATCTTTAAAGGCCGGGTTTGCCCCCACCAACATGATTGCGCCAAAGCCGATGATAAAGGTCAGGATGTAGAAATAGCCCATGAAACCGGTGGCATAAAGCACGCTTTTGCGCGCTTCGCGGGCATCGCTTACGGTGAAGAAACGCATCAGAATGTGCGGTAAACCGGCGGTACCAAACATCAAACCTAATCCCAGCGAAAGCGCTGATATCGGGTCTTTCACCAGCCCGCCTGGGCTCATGATCGCAACACCTTTCGGGTGGACAGCGATGGCTTCGGCAAACAAATTATTGAAGCTAAAACCGACGTGTTTCATCACCATAAAGGCCATGAAACTTGCACCGAACAGCAGCAGAACCGCTTTGATGATTTGTACCCACGTCGTTGCCAGCATGCCGCCAAACAACACGTACATCACCATCAGCACGCCAACCAACACCACGGCAACGTGGTAGTTCAGGCCGAACAACAGTTGGATCAGTTTACCTGCGCCGACCATCTGGGCAATCAGGTAAAGCGCCACGACGACCAGTGAACCACAGGCCGACAGAATACGAATTGGCCCTTGCTTCAGACGGTACGAAGCCACGTCAGCAAAGGTGTATTTACCCAGGTTACGCAGGCGTTCAGCAATCAGGAACAGAATAATCGGCCAGCCGACTAAAAAGCCCAGCGAGTAAATTAGGCCGTCGTAGCCGGAGGTAAATACCAGTGCCGAAATCCCGAGGAACGACGCGGCAGACATATAATCGCCCGCAATCGCCAGGCCATTCTGGAAGCCCGTGATATTGCCGCCTGCGGTGTAGTAATCGCTACGGGTGCGGGTGCGTTTTGACGCCCAGTAAGTAATGCCTAAAGTAAAGGCGACGAAAATGACGAACATAATGATCGCCTGCCAGTTGGTTGGCTGGCGCTGCACAGCCCCCGTAATCGCATCTGCCGCAAAGGCAGACGCAGGCAGGCTCAGGAGCGGTGCGGCAAAGACGCCGAAAAGACGTTTCATGATACCTTCACCTCGCGCACAACAGCATTGTTCAGGCGGTCAAATTCGCCGTTCGCCCGCCAGACATAGACCCCTGTCAGGAAGAAAGAGATCAAAATCACGCCAACACCAATGGGAATGCCACGCGTCACGGTGGTGCCTTCGTGTAAAGGCGTGCCCAACCAGCCGGGAGCAAAGGCAATCAGCAAAATAAAGCTGACGTAAATCACCAGCATGATGAGAGATAAAATGGTGGCAAACCGTTGCCGTTTAGCGACTAACTCCCTGAAATGCTCACTGTCTTCTATCTGTTGATAAATGTTATTCATCACAGACTCTCCAGAGGTTTCCCCTTCGTCTTTTACGCCGCAGGTGTGTTGGCTGCTCTCGCGCACCCCAGTCACATAGTTATCTATGCTCCTGGGGACACGCTCGTTTGCCGCCTTCCTGCAACGCAAAATCCTGTGGGGAAAGGGTTTTTATATTCCCTCTCCTGGGGGAGAGGGTTAGGGTGAGGGAAAGAGCGATTAAGGCATGGTAATGGCTTGTTTTTCTTCCAGCAGCTTCTCAACAACACCCGGATCGGCAAGCGTTGAAGTATCACCAAGGTTGCTGGTATCGCCGGCGGCGATTTTGCGCAAAATACGGCGCATAATTTTGCCGGAGCGCGTTTTCGGTAGTGAATCAGTCCAGTGCAGGATATCCGGTGTGGCAAGTGGGCCAATCTCTTTGCGCACCCAATTACGCACTTCGGTATACAGCTCAGGTGTCGGTTCTTCGCCGTGGTTTAGCGTCACATACGCGTAAATCGCCTGGCCTTTAATGTTATGCGGGATCCCAACCACTGCCGCTTCAGCGACTTTCGGGTGCGACACCAGGGCTGACTCGATTTCTGCGGTGCCCAGACGGTGACCGGAAACGTTCAGCACGTCGTCCACGCGTCCGGTAATCCAGTAATAACCGTCTTCGTCACGACGCGCGCCGTCACCGCTGAAGTACATATTTTTAAACGTCGAGAAATAGGTCTGCTCGAAACGTTCGTGGTCGCCAAACAGCGTGCGCGCCTGGCCTGGCCACGAATCGGTGATCACCAGGTTGCCTTCGGTTGCACCCTGTTGGGGATTACCTTCGTTATCCACTAAAGCGGGCTGAACGCCAAAGAATGGGCGTGTGGCGGAACCTGCTTTCAGCTCGATTGCACCAGGCAGCGGAGTAATCATGAAACCGCCGGTTTCGGTTTGCCACCAGGTGTCGACCACCGGGCATTTTTCGTTACCGATTTTCTTCCAGTACCATTCCCACGCTTCTGGGTTGATAGGCTCACCCACCGAACCCAAAATGCGCAGCGACGAACGATCGGTATTTTCAATCGCTTTATCGCCTTCAGCCATCAGCGCACGAATCGCAGTTGGTGCGGTGTAGAGAATATTCACTTTATGTTTATCAACTACCTGTGCCATACGGTTTGGTGCTGGCCAGTTTGGTACGCCTTCAAACATCAGCGTGATGGCACCGCACGCCAGCGGGCCGTAAAGCAGGTAGCTGTGGCCGGTGACCCAACCCACGTCGGCGGTACACCAGTAAACGTCGCCCTGGTGGTAATCGAATACATATTTAAAGGTGGTGGCGGCATATACCAGATAGCCACCCGTGGTGTGCAGCACGCCTTTTGGCTTGCCGGTTGAACCGGAGGTGTACAGGATAAACAGCGGATCTTCGGCGTTGACCTCCACCGGCTGGTGGTGTGTGCTGGCTTTTTCGACCAGTTCGTTCCACCACAGATCGCGGCCTTCATGCCACTCAACATTTCCACCGGTACGTTTAAGTACAATCACGTGTTCAACGGTTTTAACGCCTGGATTTTTCAGCGCGTCGTCGACGTTTTTCTTCAGCGGAATAGAACGCCCGGCGCGTACGCCTTCATCGGCGGTAATCACCAGGCGAGAGTTGGAGTCGATAATACGGCCCGCGACCGCTTCTGGAGAAAAGCCGCCAAAGATCACCGAATGCACGGCACCGATACGCGCACAGGCCAGCATTGCAACGGCGGCTTCCGGCACCATCGGCATATAAATTGCGACCACATCACCTTTCTTGATGCCCAGCTCTACCAGGGTATTGGCAAAACGGCACACTTCGCGATGCAGTTCGCGATAAGTAATGGTTTTACTCTGGGTAGCGTCGTCGCCTTCCCAGATGATCGCCGTTTGATCGCCGCGATCTTTCAGATGCCTGTCCAGGCAGTTGGCGGCCAGATTCAGGGTGCCGTCTTCATACCATTTGATAGAGATGTTACCAGGGGCGAAAGAGGTGTTTTTCACCTTTTTATAAGGTTTGATCCAATCAAGGATCTTCCCTTGTTCGCCCCAGAATGCATCGGGGTCATGTACCGAGTGTTGGTACATGGATTGGTACTGCTCCGGGTTTATCAGGCAATTGTCCGCGATGTTCGCGGGAATGTTGTGCTTATGTATTTGGCTCATGGCTTTTTTTCTCCTTGTGGGATGTTAATAATATGTCAAGCAAACGTTAATTGTAGGGGCTTTGAGCGCTTTGTTTACTTTTTGGGCGACAGATCACGCATTAATTAAATTGTTGAAAATCCAATCAATAAATACTGTGAGGAGAGAGGGGGAACGGAGGGTTATTTGTTTGGATAACAATAAGATGAAGGCAGATAAAAAAAGAGCTGCCAGATGGCAGCTCTCAAGGTTTTGTCAGAAAGGTTTTAACCCGCAGCGCTCTCGCGCAGGCTGGCTTTTAGCTTGCTGTACTCATCAATCACATACTGCTCGGCGGCGCGCTGATCGGCAATCGGCTCCACACGCACGGCGCAGTACTTATACTCCGGCGTTTTGGTAATCGGGCTGAGGTTTTCAGTCACCAGCTCGTTACAGGCACCAATCCACCACTGATACGTCATGTAAACCGCGCCCTTGTTCGGACGTTCGCTCACATTCGCACGCGTGATGACGCGACCTTTGCGGGAATTGACCCACACCAGCGCTTCATCTTCGATACCCAAACGCGCAGCATCGTCGATGTGGATTTGCGCGTATCCGGGTTCATCCGCCAGCGCAGCCAATGCCGCACAGTTGCCGGTCATCGAACGGCAAGAGTAGTGGCCCACTTCACGCACCGTGGAAAGCACCATTGGGTACTCTTCGGTGATGCGATCGATTGGTGGCGCCCAGTCGCAGGTAAAGAATTCACCCAGACCATTTTCACGATCGAACTTACCGTCATACAGGAACGAAGTTCCCTGGTCGCTTTCCGCAACATCGCGGCAAGGCCACTGGATATAACCCAGTTCGCCCATTTTCTCGTAGGTGGCACCATAGAAGTCTGGGCACAAGCCACGCAACTCATCCCAAATTTCCTGGGTGTTGTTGTAGTGCATCTCGTAACCCATACGGGTGGCGATTTCACTGATAATCTGCCAGTCCGTTTTCAGGTCCCACTTCGGTTCTACCGCTTTAAAGAAGCGCTGGAAACCACGGTCAGCGGCGGTATATACGCCTTCATGTTCACCCCAGGAGGTGGATGGCAAAATCACATCGGCCGCAGCCGCGGTTTTGGTCATGAAGATGTCTTGCACAATCACCAGTTCAAGTTCTTCAAACGCTTTACGTACGGCTGAAAGCTCCGCATCCGTTTGTAGAGGATCTTCACCCATGATGTACGCCGCATGCACTTCGCCATGGGCGACGCGGTGTGGCAATTCGCTGATGCGATAGCCAGTGTGCGCAGGTAAAGAATCTACGCCCCAGGCTTTCGCGAACTTCTCGCGGCTTGCCGCATCTTTCACGTACTGGTAGCCCGGATAGGTATCCGGCAGTGCGCCCATATCGCAAGCGCCCTGAACGTTGTTCTGACCACGAACCGGGTTTACACCAACGTTTGGTTTACCCAGGTTTCCGGTCATCAACGCAAGACTTGTCAGCGAGCGAACGGTTTCCACGCCCTGATAGAACTGGGTCACGCCCATGCCCCACAGAATCGTGGCCGTTTTTGCGTTTGCATACATACGCGCTGCGTTGCGAATTTCCGACGCGCTCACGCCAGTAATTTCTTCAACGGATTCAGGCGTGTAGCCTGCAACAATTTTGCGATACTCGTCGAAACCTTCGGTGCGAGCAGCCACAAAGGACTGGTCATACAGGTTTTCTTCGATAATCACATGCGCCATTGCGTTAAGCAGGGCGATGTTAGAACCATTTTTTAACTGCAAATGCATATCGGCGATGCGCGCGGTTTCAATTTTACGCGGATCGACAACAATGATTTGCGCCCCTTTTTGCTTCGCTTTAATCACGCGGTTAGCAACGATAGGGTGTGAATCTGCCGGGTTATACCCGAACACAAACACTAAATCGGTATCCTCAATCTCGACGATTGAGTTGCTCATAGCGCCGTTACCGACCGATTGGTGCAGACCTGCAACCGATGGGCCGTGTCAGACGCGTGCGCAGCAGTCAACGTTATTGGTACCAATAACGGCGCGCGCAAATTTTTGCATCACATAGTTGGTTTCGTTGCCAGTACCACGGGAAGAACCGGTGGTCATGATGGCATCGGAGCCGTGTTTCGCTTTGATTTCGCTAAGACGAGTGCTGACGTAGTTCAGTGCTTCATCCCAGGAAACATTTTCGAGTTTGCCGCCTTTCTGGCGACGAATCATCGGTGATTTCAGGCGCGGGGTGAGGATTTTAGTATCGTTAATAAAATCCCAGCCGTAGTAACCCTTCAGGCAAAGATCGCCCTGGTTAGTTTTACCTTGAGCCGCTTCCGCCTTGACGACTTTGCCGTTATCGACCACGAGGTTGATTTTGCAACCTGAGGCACAATAGGGGCAAACCGTGACGACTTTTTTCATCAGTGTTGCTCCAGTCAATGCTGCTAAATGTGTGTGACACTAAACAGCTGATCACATCTCCCCGCACTAATGCATTATCTATGCCATATAAAAAGAAGGGGAATAACCGGTATCTTACGATGATAAAAGCAGCAAAACGCTGACGAAAAACAGGTCATCGTCAAAAGTGACGTGTCGACCAAAGCCGGGTTTGTGACACTGGTTGAAAATTCAGCATGGGTATGCGGCACTCCTTCAACTATCACCCACAATGATTATTTCACCCCTGCATCCTCCACGGAGATGAACCATGAAGCCTGCCATTTTGCTGGTGGATGACGATCTGGCAATTTGTGATGTGCTGCGCGACGTGCTCAATGAACACGTCTTTGAGGTGAGGGTTTGCCACTCGGGGAACGACGCGCTGACAGCGATAACCCAACAGCCGGAAATCGCGCTGGTGCTGCTGGATATGATCCTTCCTGATATCAATGGGCTGCTTGTGCTGCAACACATTCAGCGCCAGCGCCCGGATTTACCGGTGGTGATGCTAACCGGGCTGGGTAGCGAATCCGATGTGGTTGTCGGGCTGGAAATGGGTGCAGATGATTACATCGCCAAACCGTTTAATCCGCGCGTGGTGGTGGCGCGCGTCAAAGCCGTGCTGCGCCGCAGCGGAGCGCTGGCGGTCGAAACAACCACAACAAAAACCGGTGGCCTGCATTTTAATGGCTGGCGGTTGGATACCGAACGTTGCCAGCTTTTTAACTCACAGCATGAACAGATTGACCTGACTCAAGGTGAATACGGCTTATTACTGGCGCTGATGCAAAACGCACGCAAAGTATTATCCCGTGAAAAATTGCTGGAATTAACCCACAGCGAAAGCCTGGACGTATTCGACAGGACTATAGATGTATTGATTATGCGCCTGCGCCGCAAAATAGAAATCAACCCGCACCAGCCTGTATTAATTAAAACAATTCGTGGCATAGGTTATGTATTTTCGGCAGATGTTATTCAGGCTGAGAATAGTGCAGCTTGAATTATAGATTGGGTGCTTAAGACTTATCCCCTACGTCTGCACAAGTTGGGCGGGGCGAACCCCGCCCGGATAGCTTTACTATTCGGAGCAGGCCAGCCTGGCCGCTACCTCCTGTTTGTCATTCCTTAT
The DNA here is from genome assembly GCF_027594725.1 of Buttiauxella sp. WJP83. Taxonomy (NCBI): domain Bacteria; kingdom Pseudomonadati; phylum Pseudomonadota; class Gammaproteobacteria; order Enterobacterales; family Enterobacteriaceae; genus Buttiauxella; species Buttiauxella sp. WJP83. Next base: position 4,306,775 of record NZ_CP110080.1, on the reverse strand, counting down.
TTTCACTTCGCATAAATTACGCCGCGTTAATAAGGTCATCGCTATTAGTGTTACACAAACAATGAATAAGCAAATGACAACAGTTTTAGATGGCTTCATGCCTGTTACTCCTTGCCTTGTGGCGAGTAAGAGGCTAATCTCAACTTGTCTAGGGTTGGGGATTAGCCTCGGGTTAACGTCAAAGTTGCCCGGGGCTTTCTTATTCCTTGGATTCAAAGAATATCCCTCACTCATGCTCAGGACTGAAAGCCCTAAGCACCCGTCGCGTAGTTTACGCAGTTTTTATTTATTTTAAATGAAATTAACAATGTAATTAATTTTTTAGAATTACATTCTTCTGGAATCTCTCTCGCAAAACAAATTCCATATATTCATGCCATTATTAATGAATCGTCTAATAAAAACTAACCATTATCATTAATAAACATCTGTAATTCCGTCAGTGTTTTTGCGCCATCGATCGCATTGGCACATAAAAGATTAGCACGTGCGCAAGCGTGGGCTAATTTCAGGCTATCGATAAGCGGCCATTTTTCATGGCTGCCATATAATATTCCGGCGCAGAAAGCGTCACCGGCACCGACGCTGCCGATAATTTCTTTCTGAGTTAACATAAACGACGGCACCCAAATCCCTTCGCTTCCTGGTTCAACACCCCATGCACCTTCTGGGCAGTGAATAACGACGCGTTGGCGCACGCCCGCTTCCAGCAGTTGGTTTGCTGCCTGGGCAATATTTTCGATATGCGGCGCACCGTCAGAATGGCGAATGTCCAACCCGCTAAACTCACCGGCTTCCAGTTCATTAATCACCAGATAATCCAGCCAGCGCAGCGCAGGGAGCACCATCGGGCGATAGCGTGGGTCGCCCTGGCGCGAGACCAGATCAAGCGATGTTTCGTAGCCTTGCTGCGCCATCATCGCCAACAATCTGGCGCTGCGCGTGCCGTATTCCGCGTCTTCCATATCCAGACTATCGAGCAGCAATAAATAACCGAGATGGAAGATTTTGAACGACGATTCAAGGCGGTCAAAGGCAGGTAAATCGAGCAGGCGATTGGCACCCGGTGAGTGAAAAAACGTGCGCTGTCCGCTCGGGTCAGTCATCACCTGTGACATCGACGTCGGCGCGAAAGTGGTGCGGTGCACGTGTTGGCGATTTACATGATACTGATCCAACATCGCCATAATGTAGTCGCCGTCGTGGTCGTCTCCCACCAGACCCACTGCCTGAAGCGGCAGGCCGACGTGCATTTTCGCCAGCGTCAGCAACACGTTTAAAGGTGCGCCACCGGTTGAACGTTCACTGTGGACAATTTCCGCAAGCCACCCGCGTTGCGGCCATTGCACAATTTGATGCACATGATCGACCAACATATTTCCGGCGGCGATAATCCCGCTGCGCTCACTCATAACCTCTCCTTAAGCCTTGCCTGAACTGCCAAAAATCTGCATTTGCTGGGCGACAACGTCAGTAATCGCCCCTTCAATCCCCAGCAGCAACTCGGCGTATTCGTCATAAATGGCGTGACGTTGAGTCATGCGTTTTTCTATCGCGCCGAGCGCCGCCTGTGACATCCCGGTATAGAAATTGATTTTGTGGATACCGAGGCTTATCGCTTTGCGGAAATCCTCGTCGCTGATGCCAGATCCTCCGTGCAGAACCAGCGGCAGGCCAGTCTGCTGGCGAATCGCGGCCAGACGATCAAAATCGAGTCTCGGCTCGCCTTTATATTTGCCGTGAGCATTACCGATGGCGACGGCCAGCGTGTCGATACCGGTTCTGTCGACAAAATCACGCGCAACAGAAGGGTCGGTGAATTTGTCGCTGTCGGCCTCGCCATACAGCGCGCCACCTTCATCACCGCCTACTGCACCAAGCTCTGCTTCAACCGAAACACCCACCGCGTGGCACATCTTCACTACCTCGCGGGTCTGGCGAACATTCTCTTCATATTCAAGTGTAGAACCATCGAACATCACTGAGCTAAAACCAAGGCGTAAAGCGCGAACCACCGCTTCAAAATGCAGGCCGTGATCGAGATTGAGCACTATCGGAATATCATGGCGCGCCGCTTCAAATTTGACGGCTTCTACCAGCGAATCCAGCGAGACATACTTAAAGTGAACTTCGGCGATGTTGATGATAAACGGTGAGTTTTCCTGCTTTGCCGCGGCAAAAAGGGCGCGCAGAAAATGGCTGTCGAGCACGTTAAACGCCCCTAATGCATAGCCGTTTGCACGCGCGTGCGCCAGTCCATCTGCGAGCGATATCAAAGCCATAATGATTCCCCTGATGTTGGAAAAAATTTAAACGTACTGGCGATATTCGTTGCACAGCAACTGCTGCACGGGCGCGTCTTCAAGGATGGCGTTAAAGCGCTCGAGTGGTTTAAGGAAACGGTTGTCGCGGTCGTCATCATTGACCATCGACACCTCGCCAACCAGCACGTCGCCATAGCCTGGCTCGCCCCAGAAACTGTGGTAAATACCCGGCACGAGGCAAATGCTTTCCCCTGGTGAGAGGCGCAATTGACTACCTGCCGCGTGAGTCTGGCGGCAGCCATCGATAACGACCGTGACGTCGGTCTCTTCGGTCTGCTCGAACTGATCGGAATTCCACAGCTCAACAATCAAATTACCGCCGCCGCGATTAATAATGTCTTCGCGTTTGCGCCAGTGAAAATGCATTGGCGTGAGCTGCCCTTCACGCACATGCATGATTTTTTCGGCATAGCATTTGGCATACGGTGTGCCATCGGGTGAGCCGTTACGCAGCGTGAACAGCGTCAGGCCTTGAGCAAGAAAGTTGTTACCGCCGAACGCTGTCACGTCCCAGCCCAATTTGAGATCGAACACTTCATGCCAGATTTGTTTATCCACCTGTTGCCATTTTGCCTGGTCAAATGAGGCGAATGGCGGCAGATGAACGTCGTGCTGCATAAAGAAATGACGCGTCTGTGAGAGGATCTCGTTCACTTCGGAGCGTTTCATTTTGTCTCCTGAAACCACCCTCACCCTAACCCTCTCCCTGAGGGAGAGGGGACATAGGGCTTTCCCCCTCTCCTTTGGGAGAGGGCCGGGGTGAGGGGAAAAGGTTATTTCACCGTCCAGCCCTTATAAGTCCCGATATTGTTTTTATCGATCATCGTCACCGGGATCAGCACCGGCTCTTTCGGCGCAGGTTTGCCTTGCAGAATGTCGTAACCAATCTCTACCGCTTTCGCCGCCATCACTTGCGGATCTTGCGCAGGCGTTGCCACAAACAGCGTACTTCCACCCCGTTTCAGCGCTTCTTCCGCATCCGGGCTGCCATCCACGCCAACAATAAAGAACTCATTGCGTTGTGCCTGTTTCGCTGCCAGATCGGCACCGATCGCCGTAGGATCGTTGATCGCAAATACGCCGTCGATCTTCGGATTCGCCGCCAATAATGACGTCATTACTTCCAGGCCACCTTCACGGCTGCCTTTGGCGTTCTGGTTAGATGAAAGCACTTTGATCTCTGGATGCTTTTTAAACTCGGTTTCGCAGCCTTCAACACGGTTCTGCACGGCGGAAACCGGAGGCCCGTTGATGATCACCACATTGCCTTTGTTTTTCAGACGATCCGAAATGTACTTACAGGCCATTTCACCCGCCTGGGTGTTGTTCGATGTGATCGTTGCATCCGCACCTTCCGCGGCAACGTCAACCGCTACCACTACGATCCCGGCATCTTTCGCGCGTTTTACCGCCGGCCCAATCCCTTTAGAGTCCGCCGCGTTGAGGATTATCATGTCGACTTTGGCGGCGATAAAATTATCAATTTGAGAAACCTGCTGGCCGAGATCGTAACCGCTGGAAACCAGCGTCACTTTCACGTTATCGCCAGCCAGTTTGCGGGCTTCAAGCTCCGCCCCTTTGGTAATCTGCACGAAGAACGGGTTGGCGAGATCGCCCACCGTCACCCCGATGGATTTCAGTTCTTTTGCCTGAACAAATGGCGCGCTCGCAATCAGGAGTGCAGCGGCTATTAGCTTTAAACGCATGTTGTTTTCCTCACGTAGGGTTGAGTTTTGTTGTTATGGATACAGCTATGCACTTTGATGGTGACGGGTACGGTATTTGTCGATCAGTACCGCAATGATGATCACCGCACCCTTGATCACCAGTTGCCAGAAATACGAAACGCCCATTAACGTCATGCCATTGTTGAGCGTGGCGATAATCAATGCGCCAACCAGCGTGCCGGTTATCGTGCCAATACCGCCGACAAAACTGGTGCCACCGAGGATAACCGCCGCAATGGCATCCAACTCATAACCTGCGCCGAGGTTGCCGTTGGCGCTATACAACCGCGATGCACTCATCACACCGCCCAGGCCTGAAAGCAGTCCGCTCATGCCATAAACGAACAGCAGAACCATCCAGACTTTAATCCCCGTCAGACGTGCCGCCTGCATGTTGCCGCCGACCGCATAAATATGAACGCCGAGCGTGGTGCGTCGCAGGATGAACCAGCACACCACAATCACCGCCAGCGCAATCACTACCAGCCACGGAATCGGGCCGAGATACGAATTACCAATCCATTCAAAATTGATATTGGAGTTAATCACCGTGGTGCCGTCAGCCAGCAAATAGGCCGCACCGCGCAAAGCGGTATAGGTGCCGAGCGTGACGATAAACGGCGGTAATCCTGCCCAGGCGACCAACATGCCATTAAACAGCCCCAACCCGGTGCCCATCATCAGCGCGGCAGGAATCGACAGCGATTCCCAGCCCGGCATCAGCGAAACCACCATTGCTGTCACCGCTGTGGTACCCAGAATCGAGCCGACAGAAAGGTCGATACCGCCGGTCAAAATAATGAAAGTCATCCCGGCGGCGAGAACGATATTGATCGACGACTGGCGGGCAATGTTCAGCAGGTTAGATTCGGTAAAAAAGTTTGGCGTAATAAAACCAAATACCGCCACGATCAGGATCAAAATCGGCAAAATACCGACGGTTTGCATCAAATCGCCGAATAATGCTTTTTTCAGCGAGGCGGATTTTACGACCGATTGTGTAGATTGATTAGCCATGATGTACCGCCTTTCTATGGGCATCTTCAACGCCCGTTGCCAGCGTCATAATATTTTCTTGAGTGATGTCGGCGGGGTGCAATTCGCCCGCGATGCTACCTTCGCGCATTACATAAACCCGGTCGCTCATCCCGACAATTTCCGGCAATTCGCTGGAGATCATAAGGATCGCCACCCCCTGTTTTGCCATCTGGCTCATGATTCGGTAGATCTCACTTTTCGCGCCGACGTCCACACCGCGCGTGGGCTCATCGAGGATCAAAATACGCGGGCCGATCGCCACCCAACGCGAAATCAGCAACTTTTGCTGATTGCCGCCGGATAAACCACCGGCGCGAACTTGTGCATGTGGTACGCGGATATTCAGCAGGCTGATGGCATCGTCAGAAATGGTCTGGGCTTTTTTCCGGTCGAGCCAGCCGTAGTGTGCGTCACGCTCAATCGTGGCCATAGTGATGTTGTCTTGTGCGGCGAGTTCGAGGAACAAACCCTGCTCTTTGCGGTTTTCTGTGAGAAAGCCAATGCCGTGGTGAATAGCTTCACGAGGTGAATGAATCTTGACGGGTTTGCCGTCAATTTCAATGTTGCCCCCGGTGGATTTACGCACTCCAAATATCAGCTGCGCCAGTTCGGAACGCCCGGCACCGACCAGCCCCGCCAGCCCGACGATTTCGCCAGATTTCACCTGTAAACTCACCGGTTGAACTTTGGCCCCATCCGTCAGGTGGTGAACATTCAGACGTACGCTGCCCAGTGGAATATCGCGTTCTTTATTGAACAGATCGCTCAGCGGACGGCCCACCATCATGCGCACCAGCTCATTGGCGTTAAGATTTTCACGCGTCAGGCTGCCGACGTATTGCCCGTCGCGCAGCACGCTCACGCGGTCAGAAAGTTCATACACTTCCGCCATACGGTGGCTGATATAGATAATCGCCATCCCTTCATCGCGCAGCCGCATAATCAGCTCGAACAGGCGATGAGTTTCACGAGAAGAGAGGGCGGCGGTGGGTTCATCCATCACCAGAATGCGGCTCTTGCGGTGCAGTGCGCGGGCAATTTCCACCTGTTGCTGCTCGGCAATCGTCAGACGTGAGACTAAATCGCTGGCCTTAAACTGCGCGCCCAGGCGGTCAATAACGCTTTGCGCCTGTAAAACCATCTCTTTGCGCTTTACCAGGCCGCCGCGTGAAAGTTCGCTGCCCAGAAAAATGTTCTCGGCGACCGTCAGGTTGGGGGCGAGTTGCATCTCTTGATAAATCAGCGTGATGCCTGCGCTGAGTGCGTCTTTTGGCCCCTTAATGCTGTAAGGCACACCTTCAATCAGGATTTCGCCGCTGGTGGCGGGGTAGGCACCGGCCAAAATCTTCATTAGCGTGCTTTTCCCCGCGCCGTTTTCCCCCATTAATGCGTGAATTTCACCGGGAAATACCGTTAAGTCGACACCTTTCAACGCATAAAACTTGCCGAATGACTTGGCAATATTGCGCATCTCCAGAATGGGAACGCGATTCATGGCGCGACTCCTGCGGGTGAAGTTTTCATTGCTCGCAGTTAAACACGCCCAGGTAAATGGAAGATGTCAAAAGCCGTTCATATTTGTCATATATCTATTCTTCTTCAGGATGCTGGTGTGTTGGTTGCAACGCGTATGAGGATGGGTAAATTGTGTATGGGTTATTTGATTATTATTTACGGCAATTAATTTTGACCCATATAAATGAAGTTCAATAAAGACATTATTAGCCATTTATTATTGGGTCACGATAATGTTTTTCCACTGAAAGCATACTCAGTGAACAAGCTGTTAAGTCAGCCAGCATATCTGCAACGCGTCTATCACGAATGAACACCGCTCAGCTTGAGGATCCGTAACGGAAAGGGCCAAAACCAACACAAAGTGAGCGGTTATAGAGATAGATTATTAGTCTGCTATTTGTGTTTTTTTGTAGTTTAAAATGTGCTTTTTTGCCTCTTTGACTTGGTTGTTCTTGCTGTATTGAGAGTAATTATCAATACAATCAACTTGATCTTATGCTGGCACCTGGAGCTAAGTTGATGCTCCCGGCAGCGGAGAAAAAGTGTGTTAATGGGGTTGAATGCGTTGTCGAAAAGTGTGACTTAAGTCATGTTTTTCAATCAGATAATGGAAAAGATGTATTTATTTTATTATTTCCAGAAATCACTTTCTTATTTGGTCATATTAGTTATGACTGTTATTTTTTTGATAAAAATAATGATAATTACCTTGTCTATTGTGTATATGTTGCATTATATTTCGCCCCGATTCAGTTTCATCCCATTTCAGGTAGTAAGTCTGCTTATGACCTCTCTTAAGCAGTTTCTGGTTATGTACGGATATTGTTATTACAGGAAGTTATGAAAAAAAATCATTTCAAGCAGAACATGCACCTTCGAGAGAGGTAGTGCAACTCTTTGTCATCATTCAAGTTGTATGAGCCAGCATTTGTCTAATTCAAATGCGATATTGTATTGTTTCCTGCAACTCGAATTATATAGGGTATAGATAAGTATTATATCTATGCTGAGCACCTATTTTCTAAAAATAATATATAAGATTATGAAATTAAATAAACGTAACAATTTTAAATTGTCATTGCTGGCGTATTTGATCGTGTCTAACGTCTCCATTTCTCATGCGAAAATGGATTATGATCTCTCGGTTTTAAAAGATGTTGGACAAGCTGCAGCCATATCATCTAATGGTAGCGTGACCGGTGGTACGTATGAGCTATCTAATGATGTTTACCGTTCCTTTATTCGTAAAGACGGGAAAGATATTGATATCTCAGTATTAAACAATGATGGCCGTAACGTTTATGTCACCGGTATTTCAGATAATGGTGAGGTCGCCACCGGTTATTTTAATGACGTTCAAGCCAATGAATCAGAAGCCTATATTTATAATCTGAAAACGGGCAACGTAAAAATTGTAGGTAAAGATAAAGGCCTTAAAGAAGTTTCTGCACTTGCGGTGTCTGGTGATGGTAACACCATTGTTGGTTTAGCAGACGAGCGCGCCTACCGCTTCTCAGAAACTCAAGGGCTTTCATTTTTATCTAACAGCAATTCTGGTTTTTCTAGCGCCAATGGCGTCAATTATGATGGCAATGTTATTGTTGGCAGAGCGACGTTTAATAACGAAGCTCAGGCATTTAAATATACCGAAGCTAAAGGTATGGTCTCTTTAGGAACATTGCGTAAAGCCAATGATGGTGCATCAAGCGCTAATGCCGTCTCTTCCAATGGGCTGGTGGCAGTTGGTTATTCAGAAAATGACCTGAATGAAATGCATGCCTTTCGCCATACTGATGCAGAAGGCATGAAAGATCTGGGTACTCTGAAAAAAGATAATACCGGTTTTTCATCTGCTTCCGGCGTCTCGCATGATGGTGAATTTATTGTCGGTTCTTCGTGGAACGAAGATGATTCTGAGCGCGGATTTGTCTATGTCTCCAGCGCGAAAAAAATGTATGAGCTCAAACCTCTGGGTAATCAACAGGGTGGCGAGACCAGTGCCGAGGCGATTTCTGATGATGGCAAAGTCGTTGCCGGTTATGTTGAGGCGAACAATGGCGAAACGAGTGCGGTGCTGTGGAAATTAAATTATACCCCGGACATGCTGCCACTTGAGCCGTCCAAGCCAGTTGACCCTGTTGAGCCACTGACACCGGTTGATCCTGTTGACCCACAGAAGCCAGTAGACCCTGTTGAACCAACTACACCGGTTGACCCTGTTGCTCCGCAGCCGCCAGTTGATCCAATTGTGCCGCCGGAACCGCGTGAGCCTTCAATATCAGACCCTATTGATATCAATAAAACGCGCCAATCAATCAACAAAATGGCAGAAAATGGCTACAGGATCCTCGACCTCTATCAGACCGCGCTATACAACCTGGCTGAAAGTCGCTGCCAGCTGGGCGATAGCGACTACTGCGTAGGTTTATTTACTCAGTATGATAATGTTCACCAAAATAACCGTATTGCAACGGGGCTGTTTGGTTCATTCCGCTTCCCGGCAGAAAACTGGACTATGGGTGCATCCCTGAATTTAGCCAATAACACGAATCTGGTCGAAGGTTATAAAACCAGCGGTAACAACCATCCTGGTGTGGGTACATGGTTGCGTTACCAGGAGAATAAAAATAACGCTGGTTTCAGTTCAGAAATTTCCGCAGCCTTCCTGCAACAAGGGCTGGATATCACCCGTGCCGCTCAATATGGTACTGAAGCAGGTGAAGGAAATTCTAAGATTAAAGGTTACTACGCGAAGTTAACTGCGAGCTACGGTATTGTTGCCAGTGAACAAACACGCATCACACCTTTGGCTGCGCTGAAATATCATAATGTTTATCGTGCGGGTTACACTGAACAAGATAATATTAATTTCCCTGCCACGTATGGGCGTATGGGGAATGAAAACTTCGACCTTCAATTAGGCGTTGATATGAATCATCAGCTCACGGAAACTATCGAGTTAGACGGTGGTATTGGTGCTGATATTAAGCTTAATCACAAGCGTGATGCATTTACTGGGCTGATTCAGTATGTAAACGACGCAGACTCTATTTACGATCGTGGAGATAGCCAAAGCGTTAAGCCTTATGCACGAGTTGGCGTCAATTACTACATTACCCCTAATTCCACCTTGCGTGGCAATGTGGGTTACCAGACCACCGATTATCAAAATGACGGTATGCAGGTTGGGTTGAGTTATTCTTACCACTGGTAATTTTTATCCCTTTGCACTTTAGGTTGCAGGTACGTTGACTGCAACTTGAAGGGTTTGGATATTCATTAGCAGTCTAAAAAAATAACGCTGAAAATAAAGCATCGAACAAAACCGGAAATGAATATTCACTTCCGGTTTTTTTTCGACCATTAAATTTAGAGGAGAGGCTGACTCGTTTATTCATCTCTTTATTTAAGGTGTGGGTGCTTTACTTCTGCAGGGAGGAATACTAGACATAGGTTGGAGAATCAGGCGATTCTGTTTTCGGTTGTTATGACGAAGGGAAAGCCGGGTCATTTCCTTGCAATGAGCGAGGGAGCCAAATCAGCACGGAGCCAACCATGCCGCAACCCCGCACACCGTTCTTCGCAAGCGCCCGAGGACGCCTGTTGTCCTTCAATCTGCTGGTGGTGGCGGTAACATTGTTGGTGTGTGGCGTGGCGGTGCTGGGGTTTAATCACGCCAGCCGTTTACAAGAACAGGTTCAGGGACAAACGCTCAGTGATATGTCTGGCAGCATGGAGCTGGCGCGGGATACAGCGAATGTGGCGACGGCAGCGGTGCGCCTCACGCAAGTGGTCGGTGCGTTGGAATATCAAAGTGAAGCGCAGCGTTTGAAACAAACACAGCTTGCGTTGCAAAACTCACTTAATCACCTGGCGAATGCGCCTTTAGCCCGCCACGAACCCGCGTTGGTCAAACGCATAACCGAGCGGAGCAACGAACTGGAAAGCAGCGTGACACGCATGCTGGAGCTGGGCCATCGCCGCCATCTGGAGCGTAATGCGCTGCTCAGTGCGCTGTATCAGAACCAAAGTTATTTGCATCATATTCAGGATATTGATGCCAGGGACGGATTAGCCGTTCCCGAAGCCCGGCTGTTAACCGAAATGGACCGGCTGATTCTGATCGCCATTCAAACTCCTTCCCCAAAAGCTACCGTGGTGCAGCTTACCGATGTGATGGCACAGCTTCCGACCCATGCCGATTCGCTACTGGTTGATGGCATATTGCAGGAGTTCACAGCGCATTTGCGTCAGTTGCTGCCGCTTTCTCAGGCGTTAGATAACAGCGATTTAGGCATCGCCTGGTTTATGTATCACATCAAAGCGCTAGTGGCGTTCCTGAATCAGGACATCAACCAGTATGTGCAAAAGGTGGCGCAAGAGTCGCTCAACCGCACGGACCAAAGCCATAAAGAGCTGCAATCGATGATTGCCTTTATCGGTCTGTTTGCACTACTGGCGCTGGTGATCACCGGTTTTGCGGGTTGGTATATTTACCGCAATCTTGGCTCAAATCTTACGGCGATTTCCCATGCCATGACGCGGCTGGCCCGTGGCGAGCGGGATGTCAGCGTACCTGCATTACAACGGCGTGATGAACTGGGCGAACTGGCGCGAGCATTTAACGTTTTTGCACGTAATACCGCCTCGCTGGAACACACTTCTAAATTACTCAAAGAAAAAAGTACCCAACTGGAAACCACGTTTCATGCAATGCGCGACGGTTTTGCCCTGTTTGATAACGAGGGGATCTTAGTGGTGTGGAACCCGCAATATCCGTTGTTGCTGGGGCTTCCAGCGGAGCGGCTACAGCGCGGGCAACACTATTTAAGCCTGCTCAAACACGTGACGCCCTTGCAGGAGCATATTCTCGAAAACCTCTCACGCCCGCTACCTAAACCACAAGAACTGCGGCTGGCAGATAATCGCACTATTGAGCTGCGTTTTAGCCCAGTGCCAGGGCGCGGCATGGTGAACGTCGTACTGGAGCGTACCGAGCGCAAAGCGCTGGAAGAAGCGCTGGTTCACAGCCAAAAAATGAAAGCGGTAGGGCAGTTAACCGGTGGCCTGGCGCATGATTTTAATAATCTGCTGGCGGTGATTATCGGCAGCCTTGAGCTGACATCGGTGGATTCACCCGACGCAGTACGCATCCAGCGAGCCTTAAAAGCCGCTGAGCGGGGGGCGCAACTCACTCAGCGTTTGCTGGCGTTTTCTCGCAAGCAATCGCTGCATCCGCACGCCGTTTCGATGAAAAACTTGTTGGAAAACCTCGATCCACTGATTCGTCACTCGCTCCCCGCAGCCCTGACGCTTGAGATTGAAGCGCAGCACCCCGCCTGGCCTGCATGGATCGATGTGAATCAACTTGAGAATGCGATTATCAATCTGGTGATGAATGCGCGGGATGCCATGGACGGGCAAAGCGGCACGATTAAGATCCGCACCTGGAATCAGCGAGTTGTGCGCACGGATGGGGGAAAACAGGACATGGTGGCCCTGGAGGTTATCGACAGTGGTCATGGTATGTCAGAGGAGGTCAAAGCCCAGGTATTTGAGCCGTTCTTCACCACCAAACAGACCGGCAGCGGAAGTGGTCTGGGTTTATCGATGGTCTATGGATTTGTGCGCCAGTCAGGGGGGCGAGTACAAATTGAAAGTGCGCCAGGGCAAGGAACGCTGGTGCGTTTGCAACTCCCACGAGCGCCCGCACAAGCGCTCAGTGAAGCCTTGCCTGAGCCGCTGGCGGCGAATAACGATGAAGATCAATTAGTGTTGGTGCTGGAAGATGAGCTCGACGTGCGCCAGACGTTGTGTGAGCAGTTACATCAATTGGGCTATCTGACGCTGGAAACCGGCGACAGCCAGCAGGCGCTGCAATTTCTCAAGGATGTGCCGGAGATTCAGGTTCTGATTAGCGACCTGATGTTACCCGGGCCGATGAGTGGCGCTGATGTTATCCAACACGCCCGCGATAACTTTCCACATCTCACGTGTTTGCTGATCAGCGGCCAGGATTTGCGCCGCAGCAGCCAGCAATTTCCCCAGGTAGAGCTCCTGCGCAAACCTTTTAATCAGCAAAAACTGGCACAGGCTTTGCGCAGAACCAGACATTTGTAAACTGGATTGCAAATCAATGAAAAGGTCACTCGCAAACAATTGACTCGGAGTCCAGAAGAAGACATTAATAGAAAGACCCCTTCCAGTATCCCAGGAGGAAGCGGGTGGGTTTAGGAACACAACTTAGCCGCCACATTGATTGTTATGCACCTCATTGATCATCCTGTAGCAAGGACTAAGCCCCTCTGCAAAGAGGGGCTGACTTTACCCCTCTTTTCCTATGTCACCTGTTGAATCAACGTCAATGGCACGTTATTAATCCGCGCTCCCGAGTATCCATAAAAGAGTGATGTTCTACGAATTGAGAATACTCCGCTGTTGAGATGCGGGGGCTTTCCCTATCGTTTTCAGAGTTACCAGACATCAGACAGGCTTATGAATCGATACTCCACCTTATTGCTGCTCGGCAGCCTGACCATGGCAACATTTGCCCGTGCTGATGCACTGGATGGTCTGTTTGATAATTCCATTGTCAGCTCAATTTCGCAGGCACTTAATGATGCCTACCATCCAGACAATGGCCGCAACAATGACGACAATAACGCGTATGAGGATGATTCGCGCGCGCGTAATAACGACAATGAAAGACGTCGGTATGAGGATCGCCAGCGGCAGCTTGAAGACCGGCGTCGCCAGTTGGATGAGCAGCAACGCCAGTTAGATAATCAACGTCGCCAGCTTGAAGACGATGAACGCCGTCTGGATGAGGATTATCGTTAAGTTTTTTGTATGAGATGAGTTTCGGACGGGTGGCGAGTTGCTACGTCATCTGCTCCCAATCATGCTACGCCTCGCTAATCACCATTCCATCAAACCCAGCTTCATACCCTTTTGGCAGTTCGTTCTCTATCAACCAACAATCAAACTGATGGCTGATGTGTGTGAGGATCACTCGCGGGCAGCCAATAGTTTCATTCAGTTTAACGACGGTATTCAGATCGCAATGGTTGTTAGGCGTTTGCGCTCTCGGCTCGTGGCTGCAATCAATCACGATAACCTGCGGCTTATTGTTTGCCAGAAACTTCAACGTCTTATCCGGCAACCCAGCGGTATCACTTAACCATGCCACGCGGCTGTGCGGTGTTTCGAACAGATAACCGAGCGTGAGTTTTGAATGGTTAAGTGGCAGAGGCGTGATGCGCAGCGCTTGCAGCGTGAACCCTACAAAGGGTTCAAGCAGGTGGCTGAAATCCAGGATGCCGGGGTGTTTAAACAGATCGTCGCAGCCGTGTTCATCGGCGGGGCCATAAACCGGGATCTTCTCGCCCACGCCCCAACGCAGCGGGAACAGGCCCTGCACGTGATCCATATGGTAATGCGTCAGCAAAAATTGCTGAAATTCGCCAGGCTGCCAGTGGTCCATCAAATCAGGAATGCCCGCATCCAGAAGCGTCACCGCATCGTTGAACTTCACCACTGCGCTACAAGGTTTGCGGCGATATTGCGGGTTTTTGCGAGCCCGCTCGCAGGCTGCGCAAGAGCAACCAAAGGCGGGCACCAACTGCGCGCCACCAGTACCGCTAAGCGTGAGTATCAGGCTCATGGTTTATCTCCACCGGTTTGGTAAAGCGAACATGCGTTGGCTGATAACCTTCTCGTTCGTAGAATCGATGGGCATCAAGGCGCTTTTTGCTGGTGGAAAGCTCGGTCAGTTCCGCTCCGTTAAGACGCGCATGATCTTCGGCCCAGGCCAATAATTTGCTGCCCACGCCATAGCCGCGTGCCTGCGGCATCACCACCAGTTCCTGAATTTCACCGACCCAGTTCACATGATGCAGGTGGAACTGCATATGCAAACCGATCATGCCGACCACTTCACCGTTAAGCACCGCGAGTTGGTAATGCAAATGGCTATCTGCGAGGTTTGCCGCAAACCCAGCATTAAACGCCTGGCGGTTAAATTCGGCCTGCTTTAGCTCGCAAATCAAAGCGTAAACGGCATCGGTGTCGGCAAGGTTGGCAGGACGAAATTCGAGGTTATCAGACATGGCGCGGCTCTTTTTTGTAAAAATGGACGATATTGGTATTGCGCTGGCTTTCTACCATACGCATAAACGATAAGACAGCCTCCGTCAGGCTGCCATCGTTATTAAGTACCAGACAATCGTCTAAATCCGGGGCGTAGAAGGCCGCACGTTGCAGGCGTTGCTCTATTTGCTCTGTACTTTCGCGCCCGCGTTGTTCGAGGCGCTTACGCAAAACGTCAGTTGAAACATGCAGACAAATCGGCACCAGCGCTTCGCCATAGCGTGCCCGCGCTTGCGCCAGATGTTGGCGTGAGCCATTCACCACCACATCGAAGCCAGAATCGAGCCAGATATCCAGCTCAATGCCTACGCCATAACGTTGGTGGTGCGCTTGCCAGCACAAAGCGAACAAGCCTTGCTGCTGGCGCTGGGTGAACTCCTTCTCACTCAGCGCGACGTGATTTTCACAGCCCGCGTCGGCGGCGCGGGTGATGTAACGGTGAGCCACCAGCAGTTGATTATTCTCCTGCTGGCGCAGCGCGCTCAGCAGGCTGTCTTTCCCTGAGCCTGACGGCCCCATCAACCAGACTATTTTGCTCATCAGAACACCCGTATTCCCTGACGCCAGACATGACCGACGTGGATGTGATCGCTATGAAGATGCGCCAGTACCATGTCGGCACGTTTGCCTTCAGCCA
Source organism: Buttiauxella sp. WJP83 (assembly GCF_027594725.1). NCBI lineage: Bacteria > Pseudomonadati > Pseudomonadota > Gammaproteobacteria > Enterobacterales > Enterobacteriaceae > Buttiauxella > Buttiauxella sp. WJP83. The sequence continues at coordinate 4,291,383 of NZ_CP110080.1, read as the reverse complement.
GTACGCCGCGATCGGCCAGATTCAGCGCTTTTGCTGGGTTACGTGTAACCAGCGCGACAGCTTGCGGCAACGTGATGCTGTTGGTTTCGTCTTGCGCCACGCGGAAAGTCGCGTCCAGCAAACTGGCCGGATAATAATCTGAGGAGAGAATATCCAGCAGCCCGACTTGTGCCAGTTGATGGGCTGCCACGTTGCCGGAATGCGAGCCGCCTCGCACGATATTTGGCGCGCCCATGAGTACGCTCATACCATGCTGGCGAGAGGCCTGAGCCGCTTCAAGCGTGGTGGGGAATTCAGCAATCACACTGCCCAGTTCATGAGATTCTGCGACGTGCGCTTTCGTCGCATCGTCGTGGCTGGCAAGGGCGATATTGCGTTCGCGACACTCGGCGGCAATCGCCAGGCGGTTAGGCTGCGACCAGCGTTCTGCCAGCGCCAGTTGTTCCGCTTCATAGCGATTCATATCGGCGTCGCTCAGTGAATATTTTCCCTGATAATATTCGCGATATTTGACCAGATTTGAGAACTGGCGCTGTCCTGGCGAGTGGTCCATCAATGACACCAGCGACACGCCATCACGTTGGATTAACTGCTGAAACAGCGGCAATGTGGTGTGATGCGGCAGTTCGCAACGCAGATGCAGGCGGTGCTCGGCACGGTTGATGCCACGCGCCTGGCTGTGCAGCACCGCGTTAATCATCTTCTCCAGATTTTCCAGACGGTCACCGCCATCGCGGACATCGCCCAGCGCCACGGCATCCAGCACCGTCGTAATACCGCTGGCGACCATCATCGCGTCGTGGCTGCTCATGGCTGAATGCGCCGGCCAGTCGACTTTCGGGCGCGGGGTGAAGAATTTGTCCAGGTTATCGGTATGCAGTTCGATAAGCCCGGGCAGCAACCAGCCGCCTTCGCCGTCTTGCGCTTGCGGCAGCTGGCTTGGGCTGTCGGCAAAGTTACGGATGACACCATCGGCCACTTCCAGCGACCCACTCACCACTTCATTTTCCAGCACTAATTTTACGTTATTGATAATCATGCTGTGCCTCCACTGCTGCCATCGGGGTTGCCATATTGTGCAGTCTGTCTGCGACCTGATTACGCACCGCTTCGTCGTGGAATATCCCGACCACCGCCGCACCGCGAGCTTTGGCTTCCAGAATCAGCGCCACGACTGCTGCGCTGTTTTTCGCATCCAGTGAGGCGGTCGGTTCATCCAGCAGCAAAATCGGGTAATCCACGATAAAGCCACGGGCGATGTTCACACGCTGTTGTTCACCGCCGGAGAACGTTGACGGAGCGAGGTTCCACAGGCGTTCTGGCACATTCAGGCGGGTGAGTAACATGGAGGCTTTGTCTTCACAGACATCGCGCGATACGCCTAAATCCAGCAGCGGCTGCATCACCACCTCTAACGCGGAAATACGCGGGATAACGCGCAAGAACTGGCTGACCCAGCCGATGGTCTGGCGGCGCACCGCCAGTACGTCACGCGCCGGAGCTTGCACAATGTCCAGCCACTGCTCGTTATGCTTGACCCAGATATGCCCAACATCCGGCAAATAGTTGGCGTACAGCGAGCGTAAGAGCGTGGATTTTCCGCTGCCGGAGTGGCCGTGCAGCACGACGCATTCGCCACCTTTCACTTCAAGCGAGGCGTTCGACAGCACCGGCAGACGAATGCCGTGCTGGTGGTGTAACACAAAGGTTTTGCTCAGGTTTTCAACCCGTAATCTGGTCATCGTGCTCACCTAATTCTGAAGGACGGAAGAAACAAGCAGTTGGGTATACGGATGATGCGGGTCGTCGAGGACGCGGTCAGTCAGGCCGCTTTCCACGACTTGCCCCTGTTTCATCACCAGCAGGCGGTCGGCCAGCAAACGCGCCACGCCCAAATCGTGAGTCACAATCACCACCGCCAGGTTCAGCTCGCGCACCAGGCCGCGTAATAAATCGAGCAAACGAGCCTGTACCGAAACGTCCAGCCCGCCGGTTGGCTCATCCATAAACACCAGCTTCGGATGCGTCACCAGGTTGCGGGCGATTTGCAGGCGTTGCTGCATGCCGCCAGAAAAGGTCGTTGGCAAGTCGTCGATGCGTGAGGCCGGAATTTCCACCTCTTCTAACCAGCGTTGAGCGGTGGCACGAATGTCGCCGTAATGGCGCGCACCGGTGGCCATTAACCGTTCGCCGATGTTGCCACCTGCGGAAACGTGGCGGCGCAGGCCGTCCATCGCGTGTTGGTGAACCACGCCCCATTCGGTGCGCAGCAGGCGGCGGCGCTCACCTTCGCTCATGCCGTACAGCGATGAATCCAGGTAAATCACTTCGCCGTTTTGCGGGGCAAGACGTGCCGAAATTGATTTCAGCAATGTGGTTTTACCGGAGCCAGATTCGCCCACAATGCCCAGCACTTCGCCAGGATAAAGCTCGAATGAAACGTCGCTGAAGCCTTTGCCTGGGGCATAAAGGTGCGTCAGGTTTTGCACGGAAAGTAACGGCTGAGTCATTGGCTTGCGGCCTCGCTGTTCTGGCGGCAGAAATCGGTATCGGAGCAGACGAACATGCGGTTGCCCGCATCGTCGAGCACCACTTCATCCAGGTAACTGTGGTGGGAGCCGCAAATGGCGCACGGTTCTTCCCATTCCTGAACGGTGAACGGATGGTCGTCAAAATCGAGGCTTTCGACGCGGGTATACGGCGGCACCGCGTAGATGCGTTTTTCACGCCCGGCACCGAACAGTTGCAGCGCGGGCATCATGTCCATTTTCGGATTGTCGAATTTTGGAATCGGCGACGGGTCCATCACATAGCGCTGGTTCACCTTCACCGGATAGGCGTAAGTGGTGGCGATATGGCCGAAACGGGCGATGTCTTCATACAGTTTCACCTGCATCACACCGTACTCTTCCAGCGCGTGCATGGTGCGGGTTTCGGTTTCACGCGGTTCGATAAAGCGCAGCGGCTCAGGGATCGGCACCTGATAAATCAGGATCTGATCTTCGGTGAGTGGCATTTCAGGGATGCGGTGGCGCGTCTGAATCAGCGTGGCGTCGGCGGTAGATTCGGTAGTGGCAACGTTGGTGACGCGCTTGAAGAAGTTGCGAATCGACACCGCATTGGTGGTGTCGTCCGCGCCCTGGTCAATCACCTTCAGCACGTCGTTTTCGCCAATCACACTGGCGGTAATTTGAATGCCGCCGGTTCCCCAGCCGTAGGGCATCGGCATTTCACGCCCACCAAACGGCACCTGATAGCCCGGAATGGCGACCGCTTTCAGGATGGCGCGGCGCAGGGTGCGCTTGGTTTGTTCATCAAGATAAGCAAAGTTGTAGCCGCTTAAATTAGCCATTTGCGCGTTCCTTAATCAGACGGTTCAGCAGTTCCAGTTCGGCCTGGAAATCGACGTAGTGCGGCAGTTTCAGGTGCGAGACAAAGCCCGCGGCTTCGACGTTATCGGCGTGGGCCAACACGAACTCTTCATCCTGCGCGGGGCCCGCGACGGTTTCGTCGTAGTCCGGGGCTTGCAGGGCGCGGTCAACCAGCGCCATCGCCATCGCTTTGCGTTCGCTCATGCCGAACACCAGCCCGTAGCCACGGGTGAAGTGCGGATCTTCGTTTTCTGGTGCTACAAAGCCGTTGACCATTTCGCACTCAGTTATCAGCAGTTCGCCGATGTTCACCGCAAAACCCAACTCTTCCGGCACGATTTCCAGATCGACATAACCGCTGCGAATTTCCCCGGCGAACGGGTGGTTGCGCCCGTAGCCGCGCTGAGTGGAATAGGCGAGTGCCAGCAAATAGCCTTCGTCGCCGCGCACCAGTTGTTGCAGGCGCGAGGAGCGGGAGCACGGATAAACCGGCGGTTGGCGGGTGATATCGTCCGGCTGTTCGCCGTGGTCTTCTTCGGCTTTTGCCAGGCCCTGGCGCGTCAGCAGGCTGAAAACGTGCGGCGCGGGCTCAGTGATGTCGTCAGCCTTTTTAAGCTGTGGCGCTTCGCCGTTGGCCAGCAAAGTGAAATCCAGCAGGCGGTGGGTGTAATCGTAAGTTGGGCCGAGCAACTGGCCGCCCGGCACATCTTTATAGACCGCTGAAATTCGGCGCTCTAAACGCATCTCGGCGGTATCTAACGGTTCGCTCACCGCCAGACGTGGCAGTGTGGTGCGGTAAGCGCGGAGCAGGAAGATGGCTTCGACCATATCGCCACTGGCCTGCTTGATGGCGAGCGCCGCCAGTTCACGATCGGCAATGCCGCCTTCGGTCATCACGCGGTCAACGGCTAGACCTAACTGCTGTTCGATTTGTGCGACGCTCAGTTCAGCCAGATTTTGGCTGCCACGGCGGTTGTGTTCCTGGAGTTCGTGGGCGGCGGCAATCGCCTTTTCGCCCCCTTTGACGGCGACGTACATCAGCACACCTCCACATGAGTGGTGCGGGGAATTGCCAGCAGGCGGTCGCCGCAGGTGAGGATTAAATCGATACCCAACGGGAACGGGTGCGGGCGCTCGGTCAGCTCGTGAATCACGCAGTCCGGCAACTGCGGGGCAATCATGCGTTCTTCGCGAATACCCGCGCCGGTTAAGCGCAACATGCGGCCACCGCTCAGGCTCGGCACCTGCAAAATCAGCGTCGCGCTGGTGTCGGGAGCGACGTCGGTGCCTTGCGCCAGTGCGTTGAGTTGTTCGGCGGTAATTGTGCTGTCGGTGACCGCGAACTGTGCCTGCTCTGGTGTTTGGGTCACCGGGGCATTGGTATGAAAACGGACATTTTGCAGCGCGACGTCATTGCTTAACGCCTCGCTAATCCATACCGGCGTGTCGTTGTCGGCAAGCGTCAGCAGCACGCTGGTGGAGGCGACATTCAACGGTTTCCAGCCATGTTGCAGCGAATGCAGGGCGACGATCACGCCCGGCTCGCTCATCGCTTTAAGCAGGCGACGGAAGCTCTGTTGGGCATCCTGCACGGGTAGGTTAAAAGCGGTCATCAGGGTCATGCGTTATCTCCGCGAACCAGAGTGAAGAAGTCGACTCGGCTGCTATTAATTTGTGTGCGACGGGAAGCCAAACGTTGTTCCCGATTTGCGGCCAGCGGCGCAATTAAGGTTTCTTGTAATGTCCGGAATTGCGTTTTTTCCTGCATCAGCGCGTCGATGACCGCGCAGCGTTCGGCGTGGGCTTTGTCGCGCCCTGATATGTAGCTGTAACCGTAGGTGCCGTTGGTGAGCTGCACGACGGCGCGGGTCAGCGTGGTATCACCGGCAAAAAAGCGTTGTCCGGTTGCGCCCATCCGCGCCTGAATTTGTACCAGCCCGGTTTCGGGTTGGCGGATAACCTGATATTCAGGATTCAGTTTTTGTTCTGCCCAAAGTGCTGCCAGTTCTTGTGGCAGGCTTTGGGCGAGCACGGCCATCCACTGCTGGCGCTGTGCGATGTCAAAATGCGGTGCGTCCATTTAGTGCTCCATGGTGAATTCAATCATGTCGGCGCGGGTCAGACTGACGGAGTATTCCGCCGGTGACGTGTGGCCTTCACGGTGGTTAAGGGTGCGTACGCAGAGCAGCGGCGCCATATTGGGGATTTCCAGCAGGCGGCTTTCTTTGGCCTGAGCGCGGCGGGCGCTGATGCGTGTTTGAGTGCGTTTAAGGCTGATGCCGAGCTGTGTCTGGATAACTTCGTGTAGCGAACCGCTGTTGAAGTGTTGCAGCGTGGGCCACCAGGACAGGTCGGCAAAGTAGTGGTCAATCAGGCACACCGCGATGCCGTTAACGCGGCGCAATGTGCGCAGATGAATAATGTTCTCGCCTTCGGTAATGCCCAGCGCGTCAGCCACATGGCTTGAGGCCGGGCGCAATACCGCGAGTAAGCGCTCGCTGGTGGGGTGGCTTCCCTGGTCGAGCAGGTTCTGGCTAAAGCGAGCCTGGGCATTCAGCGGGTAGTCGAACGGGCGCATCAGCACCAGCACGCCGATGCCCTGGCGGCGCTGTACCCAGCCTTTTTCGACTAACTGGTCGATGGCGCGGCGCAGCGTGTGGCGATTCACCTCAAAACGTGCCGCCAGTTGGCTTTCGGCGGGAAGGTAGTCGCCGCAGCGGTAGTTTTTACGCAGCTCCTGTTCGAGCAGGGCGGCGATTTCCTGGTAACGCGTCGGGTAACTGGTCGGATGTCTGGATAGGTGCATCGTCAACAAAGCCTCGTTAAATAAAGTGCTTACGCAGTCGTTGCGACAGGAAATCCAGCAGGCTGACGGTGATGATGATGACAATCATCAGTGCGCAGGTTTGCTGGAACTGGAATCCACGAATCGCTTCCCAAAGTGTTACGCCAATCCCGCCTGCGCCCACCATGCCGACCACTGTTGCCGAACGGACGTTCGACTCGAAGCGGTAGAGCGAGTAGGAGATAAGCAGTGGCATCACTTGTGGGAGGACGCCGTAAATGATCTCTTCAAGTTTGTTGGCACCGGTGGCGCGAATGCCTTCTACCGGGCCGGGTTCGATGGCTTCCACCGCTTCGGAAAGCAGTTTCGAGAGCACGCCGGTGGTGTGAATAAACAGTGCTAAAACACCTGCGAATGGGCCCAGGCCGACGGCAACCACGAATAACATCGCAAACACCATTTCGTTGATGGCGCGGCAGGCGTCCATCAGGCGGCGCATCGGTTGGTAAACCCACCATGGCACGAGATTGTCGGCACACATCAGGCCACACGGAATGGAAAGGACGATGGAAAGGGCGGTGCCCGAGACGGCGATTTGCAGCGTGACGCCCATTTCGCTGAGGTATTGCTGCCACTCGCTGAAATCTGGCGGGAAGAAGTCAGCGGCGAAGGTCGCCATATTGCCCGCATCGCGGAACAAGGTGAGCGGAGCCATTTCCGCACCTTGCCAGGAGGCAACGAGTACCGCTAACAAAATCGCCCAACTCAGTAGCGAGAACCAGCTACGTTTTGGTGCGGCGACTTGAATGGTTTGTTGCATGTGGTGCTCCGGTTTTTGCCTTTGTTTGAAAAACCACCCTCACCCTAACCCTCTCCCTGAGGGAGAGGGGACGGATCGGTGTTCATCCTCTCTCTGAGGGAGAGGGGACGGATCGAGTGGTTTCCCCCTCTCCTGGGGGAGAGGGTCGGGGTGAGGGCTAATCGATCACTGAACTGCTTTATTCACGCTGCTCATCGCGGAAAGTGCTGCGGTCAGGCGGTCCAGATCACTAAGCTGGTTTTGAATCTCGGTGACTTTGGTGTTTTTTTCCGGCTCGGCTAACCCTTTGTTGTCCTTCACGCCTTGCATCTGTTTGAACAGAGCGAGCTGGCGAATCGGCACCAGTTGCAGGTCGCTGGATGGACGGAACGGTGCCCATGTCAGGTTTTTCAACACGGCCGCTTCTTCCGGGGTTTTGCCGTAAGTCATAAAGAAGTCGTAAATTTTGTCTTTGGTGGTTTCGGAAAGGTTCTTACGCCACACGATCGGATCGCCTGGGATCAACGGGGATTTCCAGATGACTTTCAGATCTTTGAATTTCTCAGGGGCGGTTTTCTTTAAACGATCGAGGTTTTCAGTGTTGTTGGTCGCGACATCCACTTGCTTGTTGGCAACGGCCAGGGCGTTGGTTTCGTGGTTGGCGTTCACTGAGCGCTTAAATTCGTTGGCTGCTGCGTTGTTCTTGGCAAAAACGTAATACCCCGGGACCAGATAACCCGATGTTGAGTTAGGATCGCCGTTGCCAAAAGTCAGCTCTTTGCGTTTTGCCAGCATCTCTTGCAGGTTGTTGATCGGGCTGTCTTTGTTGACGATCAGCACGCTCCAGTAACCCGGAGAACCGTCTGCCGCAACGGTTTGAGCAAAGACTTGCCCGTTAGCGCGGTCTACCGCTTCCATCGCGGAAAGGTTGCCGTACCAGGCGATATCCACTTTGTTAAAACGCATCCCCTGAATGATCCCGGCGTAGTCCGGTGCAAAGAAAGCGTTCACTTTCACGCCCAGTTTTTTCTCCATATCCTTCAGGAACGGGTCCCACTGCGGTTTCAGGTTTTGCTGCGATTCTGTCGAGATAATGCCGAAGTTCAGCGCTTTCTCTTGTTCATCCGCATGAGCTGCGCTGAACAGGGTGCTAACGCTTAACAGGCTGGTAAAGACAAGGGCTTTAGCGGCTTTGTAGCTCATGACAATTCCTTGAGGTAACTGATTGAAGTGGTTAAGCAGCGACCGCGTCGACGCGATTCATACTGCGGTAAAGATTTCCCAGCCGTTCGTTGTCGAACGCTGAGCTGCTTCCGTCGTAAAACACATGGCCCTGGCGCAGTGCGACAATGCGTTCGCAGTAGCGCAGGGCGTAATCCACCTGATGCAGCGTCACCACCACGGTGATGCCGTCCAGACGGTTAATGTCGTGCAGGGTTTCCATCACGATGCGCGCAGATTCCGGGTCGAGAGAGGCAATGGGTTCATCGGCCAGAATCACTTTCGCCTGCTGCATCAGCGCGCGGGCAATCGCCACGCGCTGCTGCTGCCCACCGGACAGGGTGGAGACGCGCTGATATGCAAACTGCGCCATGCCGACACGGGTCAGTGCCTGCAACGCGCGTTGTTTCTGCTCGCGGGTAAACCAGTTAAAACAGGTACGCCAGAACGGCGTGGAACCGAGCGCGCCGATCAGTACGTTTTCCAGTACCGTCAGGCGATTCACAAGGTTGAACTGCTGGAAGATGTAGCCGGTGTGGGCGCGGCTTTTGCGTATGTCACTTGCCAGGCGACCCGCTTTTTGTACGGTGCGGCCGAGCAATTCAACGTGGCAGTCTGCTGATTTATCGGAAGTAATCAGGCCGCTCAGGTGACGTAAGAGGGTAGATTTGCCTGAACCAGACGGCCCCAGCAGAGCAACCATCTCACCTTCATTAACAACCAGATCAACCGCATTCAGCGCCTGATGTTGGTTGAAGGTTTTGCTCAGTTTGTTGACGCGAATAATTGTTTGCATCATTCGGCTCCTTAAAAAAGTTGCCTCATGGTGCCGATTGAATGTGACGATTTTGTTAAGGATAAGTTTCGATATGATGAAGAGTGAGCGGCAGCCTGGAAGTCATCAAGCTAATCAGCTATTTGTCGTATTGTTCGGCGCTTCGTTTTTGTCTTTGCTTACAGTTACCCGCTGGGCATTGGGAAGGTAACAATGAGCAAGAATATTATTTTTTGTGCCGATGGCACATGGACCGCTCCCGGTTTTGAACCAAAGCCGGATGATGAAACCGTTGCCAGTAATGTTTATCAGTTATTTATTGATTTGAAAGGTGTTGTTGACCAGCAGAGTTTGTTACTAGCCAATGAGCAAGAAAAAACGCTGACGGATAGCAGCGGCAATGTGGTGCAGGTCGCGAAATACATTTATGGAATGGGTGATCCGCATAATGGCCTGATCAAGCGACTGGGTGGCGCATTTGGCGCAGATTTGATCGTGCCGATCATTCGCGGGTACACCTTTATCAGCCGCCATTGGCAGCCGGGCGATCGGATCTATCTGGTGGGATTTAGCCACGGTGCCTATACCGCGAGGGTTCTGGCGGAGATGATCATCGATCGTGGCTTATTAAATCGTGAAAAGCTGAAATTAAATCAGCGTAATAAAGATGAGGCGTGGCGGTTTGCCGCGTCGGTGTGGGCGCAGTATCTTGCCCATTCGCTGGATATGAGTCCGAGCCTGCTAGGGAGCGTGGTGCGCGAGTTGCCGGGTTTTTTTTGCGACAGCGTTGACCCTACCTGTATTTCGCGTCCGGCCTCAATTGAAGCGGTTGCGGTGTGGGAAACTGTCGGGCGGATGGGCATCCCTCAATATTTCACGGATAAACGTTACAGTGTTTTCCGCTTTAACAATACCGAGCTGCATCCCCGTGTGAAATACGGGCTACAGGCGCTGGCGATTGATGAGCAGCGTGTCGATTTAGAACCCGTATTGTGGGACAACCGCGATCGTATTTTGCAGGTGATGTTTCCTGGTATTCATCAGGATGTGGGTGGGGGATATCAAAACACTCAAGAGGACCGAGGTTTGTCGAATGGCGCGTATTTGTGGATGCATGATGCGCTCGACGATTTGGGAATTAATCTTGCACCCAGCGAGGTTATTGCAGATCCGCTTGGGCTGCTGCATTGCGATTGGTATCCGCCAACCCGATATTTGCGCATCACGCCTCGACAGCTTCCTCCACCGGTGACGTCATCAATGATGGTTCACCAGTCGGTTATCGAGCGGCTGAGCGGCGGCCCAATGTTGTTGCAGCAGTCAGCGATAACCGGGGAATGTCTGCCAGGACCTTATGCGCCGCAACCGTTACAGAACTATTTACACGGGCAGGGTGCCATCCCCATTAACTGGGCAATAGCGCGGTAGGTGTAGAGGTGCTGTCGTCTGTTATCGCAGGCGGCAGCACCCTAAAACGGATTACATCGGTTTTTCGACATTCACCATCCACGGGATACCGTACTTATCGGTCAGCATGCCAAAGCCTTTGGCCCAGAATGTTTCTCCCCAAGGCATGGTGACATTTCCACCGGCGGCCAGGTTATCAAACCACCGTTTACCTTCGTCGACATCTTTACTGGTCAGGCTCAGTGAATAGCCGGAGTGTTTCACCTGGTCGGTGGCTATATTGCCGTCGCTCATCATGACTTCACTGTCACCTATTCGGACATTGGCATGCATGATTTTATCATCAGGCCAGTTAAATCCACTGTTGCAGCCTTCTGCTGCATTGTTTGCTTCCTCCTTTGGCATTTCGCCAAAAGTCATTTTAAACAGCAGTTCAGCACCGATAGCTTGTTTATAAAACGCGATAGCTTCTTCGCAGGTGCCGTCAAAAAAGATGTAGGGGCCAACAGACATGGTTTTTTCCTCATATGCGGAGTGAATATGAAGTGTAGATGTGGGAATAAGGGCAAGCCAGGCGGGGATGGTACGGTTTCTCCCTCTCCTGGGGGAGAGGGATGGGGTGAGGGCGATACTGACTATTAACACCATCCTCACCCTAACCCTCTCCTTGAAGGAGAGGGGATAGTCTGGAGTTCTTCCTCTCCTTCAAGGAGAGGGAAAAGAATCAGTTCTTTTTCACAAACTCTGACTTCAATTTCATCGGGCCAAAACCATCGATTTTGCAATCAATGTTATGGTCGCCTTCAACCAGACGGATACCCTTAACTTTGGTACCGATCTTCAGCATTGAAGAACTGCCCTTAACTTTCAAATCTTTCACTACGGTGACGTTATCGCCGTCAGCCAGCAGGTTACCGTTGGCATCTTTAACAATCAGCTGGTCGCTGTCTTGTGCGGGTTCGGCATCATTCCATTCATGCGCACATTCCGGGCAGACAAACATACCGTTGTCTTCATAGGTGTACTCGGAACTGCATTTCGGGCAATGAGGGAGAGTCATCTTAATATCCTCAAAAATAGCGGCTTTCCGCCAAAAGTAGCGCAATTATACATTAAAACCCTACTTTTGCAGGGATTATTGCCGCTACGCCTTGCGCCATGAGGATGAGATGAACGCAAAGATTGATATTTTGTATCTGTAATCAATTGCTAAATTCGGGATGAAAATACAGAATTAGCTTATTGAAATGCGCTATTGTTTCTTTCTTTTTCTATACCATTAGATAACTTTCTTTGAAACGTAAGCTTAATAAAAATATCGAATAATTGATTTCCGCACGAAATTATAATTTCCGGTACTGAATTGACCTATAAATATAAGTATTTTTATAAAAATCCGGATAATTTTATTTAAGTAAGGATTTTTTATGCACACACAAGCAATATTTGAGTTAAGTCAGGAGGCTGAGCGGCTATTACAGCTCGCCCTGCAAAACCTTAATTCCTTAAAGGCAACATCTTTTACTTCACGGCATGATGAGAATGACGCTGGGCAATCGCAAATGGGGGCGGTTGTCCCGTCTGCGTTTTGCCCGCACACCCTTCAACAGCAGCAGGCCATGCTGCAAAATGAATTACGCAAAATCACCCAGAATGAGATGGTGCTGGCCATTGTAGGCACGGTAAAAGCAGGCAAATCCACCACCATCAACGCCATTATTGGCACAGAAGTTCTGCCTAATCGCAATCGCCCGATGACAGCATTACCGACATTGATTCGCCACACGCCAGGCCAGCGTGAGCCAGTATTGCATTTTCCTTACGTGCAACCCATCGACCAATTAATGCATGCGCTGCAACTTCGTTTGCAACAAACCGACAGAGCAACGCTCGGCAGGCATTTGGAAATTGATCGGGATATGGCGGCGTTATTAACCCGAATAACTGAAGGGGAATCTTTCGCTAAACATTATCTGGGGGCTCAGCCTATTTTTCATTGTCTGAAAAGCCTTAATGATTTAGTGCGTTTATCCAAAGCTCTGGATGTAGCTTTTCCCTTTAAAGCCTATGCGGCAATTGAACATGTTCCGGTAATTGAAGTGGAGTTTGTTCATTTAGCGGGAATTAATGAAGGTTATGGGCAACTGACATTATTAGATACGCCTGGTCCGAATGAAGCCGGGCAACCGCATCTGAAAAAAATGCTACAGGAACAACTGGCGCAGGCGTCTGCGGTGCTGGCAGTACTGGATTACACCCAGTTGAAGTCAGTTTCTGACGAAGATGTGCGAAAAGCGATATTAGGCACCGGTTCTTCCGTGCCGCTGTACGCGTTGGTGAACAAGTTTGATCAAAAAGACAGAAACGGCGACGACGAAGAACAAATTAAAGCCTTGATTTCTGGCACGCTGATGAAAGGGATGATTGAGCCGAGCCATGTTTTCCCGGTTTCTTCCATGTGGGGTTACCTGGCCAATCGCGCGCGTCATGAACTGGCATTACACACTCAGTTGCCGAACCCCGATGAACATCGCTGGGTGCAAGATTTTGCTGATGCCGCGCTGGGGCGTCGTTGGCAACGTGATGATTTGGCGGATAGCGACGTTGTGCGCCAGGCGGCGGAACTGCTTTGGCAAGACTCGCAGTTTGCCGAACCCATTAAAAATGTGCTTCATGCCGCACACGCCAATGCCTCGATGTACGCACTGCGTTCTGCCTGCCAGAAATTACTTAATTACGCGCAGGGCGCGGAAGAATACCTGAATTTCCGCTGCCAGGGTTTGCGCATCGCCAGCGAGCAATTGCAGCAAAATATTGTGGCAATTGAAGAGGACATGAGCCTGGCCGCTGAAAGCCAGCAGTCTGCAAGTGCGGTTGCGCGCAGTAACGTAAACCTTGCTGTGCAAGCGATGGAGGATTTTATCCACCGTTATGAGCAACAGATTAATGCAAACGTAGCCGACTATTTCCAGCAAGGCATGGTGCCTGAAAAACTCACTCGCCAGGCGATGTCGTATGGAACTCGTCGCGGCGTCGATTTTGACGCCCGCGATGAAACGCTGAATTTTGACGATGAACAATCGGCGCAAATTGCGCTGCACAGAATCCGCGCCTCATGCGAAATCATCCTGGCCGCCGCGCAAGAAAAGATGAATGAGGAACTGATGCACCTGTTCAGTTATCTGGAAGTCGAACTGGCGGATACGCTGCGTAATATCTTAAAACCCATTGAATCCCGAGTCTCACAAGGGCTCGCCCAGGCAGGGTTTCGTACCCATTTCAGCTTGCCGGTGTTCCATGTCGGATTGTTAAATTTCAATGCTCATAAAGCATTCAATGAGCTTATCGAAGAGCAGGATATTCCCGTCGCGCAGTTACGCCGTCCGGCTGGGATGCGAGGCACCGTCGCACGCTGGCTCAATAGCGAGGAGTGGGGTTGGGAAGGGTACACCGTGATGCAAAGTCGCTATGTCATTTCGTTGCCCGATGTACAACGCAAGCTGTGCGAGCATGTTGCCCGTTTCCTGCAGCAGCTTAATCGCACCCTGGCGATGCAAATTGAAAATGCAGTGAGTGAGGGAATGACAGCTTTCTTTGCCGATTTTTCCCAGACGTTGGATGCAATACGCCTGAATCTGCAACAAAGTTTGTTGGCGCGTCAGCAAAATGAAGACGCGGTAATGGCTTTGCGCCAGCGGCTTGAGCTGTGCGTGCGAACCACGCGCTATATCCACGAAGATACCCGCCTGCTGCGGGACGATATTCAGACGCTATTTACGGTAGAACAGTAATGAACAGCCTGGTACAGGGTACTCAAACCCGCGCTTTGGAATGTGTTGCAGAGAAATTTGTCGTCGATTTTGCAAGAAACAGGGGGGTTACACGTGAGCTGTGGCACAGCCAGCAAAGCAAAGCGTATTTCCAACGGCTGACCGGCGAGTTTATTGGCAGCAGTCAGTTGCAAAAATGGGCGGTGGACGATGTGTTACTCGAGACGCCTGAATTCACGTTAGCGATGCTCGGGCAGCTTTGCCAGCGTGTGGTGAAAAAACATCGGGCGATGACGAAAGTCTATGACAGCGTCTGTTCTATGTCCGCCGCTTCTGCGCGAATGAATAACGAGGCTCACGAAACGCGACAGTTGTTTGCTCTCGTGCAACAGCAACTGGCGCTGCGAATCGGCAAGCTGGAGGCGCAACTCAACGGCACCGATCTCACGCATCAGGGCTTCGTGCATTGCGAGCAAGTTTTTGCCCGTTGGCAGGCTGGACACTATTTATCATTTTCGCCCGCTGGACGCTGTTATGTGGCGTTGCAGGAGCTGTACTGGGGCACCTTTGGCGATGCGCTGCGTTTCGGCAGCACGTTACAGGCAAGTGAGCTGATAGAACAGGCGAGAGCGTTGGCCATCAGGCAGCTGGCGCAAGATGTGAATGCCTCCGCTCGCACTCGTCATTACTATTATGAATGGCTGATGTTTCCGTCTACGCCTTCAATGATGGAAAGCAAAGACGCGCTGGCATGGCTGGGTGACGATTGTGACCGCGAGTATCAGCCGGTGAGTTTTGCTACCACTCAAACACATTTGGGGGTTTCGCTTGGCATGCCACGCATTTGTTCCGCAATGCGTCTGGGAAGTGCGATGGTCGATGAAGTGTTTATCTGATGATCTCAGGATTGAATATGCGGCAAAATATCTGAAGATATTTCCTACACGTGTCATCAAGAATATGATCGATATCATGTTAAGTAGGATTAATTTAAATTAAAGGTAATGAGCTGAATAAATAGAAGCCATTTTCTTTGCTGGGTTGTACACAGTGTAAATATTTAAGGACACCATTTCCTGTTATATCTAAATGTCATCCCCCCCTGAATCCTCTCTAAAAAGTAATAATATAGCAAACTTCGCTATTTTTTATTACATCAGGATTTCTTAACGCAATGAACGCGATAATCGTTGACGATCATCCATTGGCGCGGATCGCCATTCGCAATTTACTCGATACTAATGGCATCACCGTCATCACTGAGCTCGATAGCGGCGAACATGCAGTGCAAACCACGGAGAGGCTCAAACCGGATCTGCTGATAATCGATGTTGATATCCCCTGCATTAGCGGCATTGAGGTGCTGGAACAATTACGCAAACGCCATTTCGCGGGCTTTATCATTATCATCTCGGCCAAAAACGAACTGTTTTATGGCAAGCGTAGCGCAGAGTGTGGCGCGAATGGGTTTGTCAGTAAAAAAGAGGGTATGAACAATATTCTCGCCGCCATCGACGCGGCAAAGAATGGTTATAGCTATTTTCCTTTCTCTCTTGACCGCTTTATTGGTACGAGCATTACTGAGCAAGACAAACTGGATACGTTATCGACCCAGGAAATGAAGGTGCTGCGTTATATTCTCAATGGCATTGATTACACCACCATCGCCAGCAAAATGAATATCAGTAATAAAACGGTGAGCACGTATAAAACCCGCTTAATGGAAAAACTAGATTGCTCCTCATTGATGGAACTCTACGATTATGCACAAAGAAATAAAATAGGGTAATGAGATGCTGGCTCGTTTGTTTATTTATTTGATGATTGTTTTTGGCTTGAGCAGTTTTTCCACCTTTGGCGCGACACAAGTTATTGAGCTTAAAAGTAACTACCAACCCGCAGTGCTGGATATTCGTTTAAGCCCGGAAGAACGGTTTTGGCTGAAGCACAAAAAAAACCTCACTGTCGGTACCTGGTTGCCGGAAGTTTCCCCTATCGATTATGAAAGTACCGGGGGAATTTATCAGGGAGTGAATGCCGATTATCTGGCCCTGATGCAAAAAAACCTGAATATTAAAATTACTATTAAACAGTACGATAGCGAGAAAGAAGCTCTTGCTGCGCTTTCGAGACACGAAGTCGATACGCTGCTCACTCAACTGTCTGTCCACAAAGATGTGGGAAGTGCTCTGTTGACGACTTCGGCGTTGATCAAAACCTGGCCGACGCTTGTGACCTCGCTCAAAAATACCTTGCTGCCGCTAAAAACGGATAAAGAAGTTACCCTTGCCTGCGTGCAAGATTGCGCATTTGCCCGTGTTGCCAAAGAAGCTTTCCCTAACGCCAGCATGACCTTTTATGAAAATGACTATCAGGCATTGTCATCGGTGCGGGACGGTAAAAATCAATATTTTATAGGTAATAACGTCACCACTGGGAATTATATTTCTAAATACTTCTCGCAATCGCTGGTTATAACTCATTACTTCAACAAGCAAGAACAATACAATTATTTTATCACCAGTAATAATCAGCCGTTGTTGCGAAACATCCTTGAAACTTTCATTACTTCTATTAGTAATGAAACGCATATGCGGATGATGCAGAACTGGTTGAATCGCGGCAATCTTTCCTATCTGAATTCGCCTATTCCGTTCAGTAAGGAAGAGCAGGAATGGCTTAAAAAACATCGTAATATTAAGGTGTTGATTAACCCTAACTATCCACCGTTTACGCTTATCGACCAGGGTGGCGAGCTACGCGGCATCATGGCTGATTTACTCAATATTATTCAGCTACAAACCGGGCTTGAATTTCAGCCGGTGATGGTGAATTCCGGCAACAAAATGGCGCCAGACCAATGGGATATGATCCCTGCCGCTACGCTGAATAATGCGCCCCTGAAATTAATCTCGTTTAGCGATTCGCTGATGAGCATCTCGTATGTGATTGTCACTCCACACCAGGAAAATGCCGACCTGTTGCTCACAAAACCCCTGCGCATTGCCGTGGCCGCGGGGACTATTTTGACCAACGATTTACATCAACGTTATCCGCAGGCGACCCTGGTTGAAACGGAAAACATTGTTGAGGCAATGAAAATGGTGGAGAAGGGCGAGGTTGATGCGGCGATTACCAGCGAGTTATCCGCCCGCTACATGATTGATCATTATTATCTGCAAAAAATGTACTACATGCGGCTACCCGGAATGCCGAGCGCCTCGCTGAGGTTTGCGATGGCGCGTGATGAACCAGAACTGAACGCCATTATGAGTAAGGCGCTGCAAGCGATTCCTCCGCGTGACATTCTGCAAATGACGGAGAAGTGGTCGAAAATTTCTAGCGTACAGAAAGACACCTGGAGCCTTTATAGCAAGCAGTTTTATCAGTTGGTGTTCTTCGCGTTAGTGCTGATTGCCATTAGCCTGGGGTGGGGATTATCGCTGTCGCGTGAAGTTCGAAAAAGAAAACAGTCACAACGGCAACTCGAAGAAGAATTGCAGCTTAAAGAGGCGCTCTCGCATGAGTTGGAAGCTGAAAAAGATAAAGCGATTCAAGCCACGAAAGCGAAAAGTCGATTCCTTGCGAGTATGAGCCACGAGCTGCGTACTCCGGTGAGTTCGATTGTTGGTTTTTTAGAGCTGCTGTCGAGTTCGGATCTTAACGCCGCTCAGCGCAAAGAGGCGATAGCGCTTGCCGCGGCTACTGCACAATCGCTGCTGGGGTTGATCGGGAAGATCCTGGACGTTGATAAGATTGAGTCTGGTAAATACCAGATTGCCCCACAATGGACGGATTTATCGCAGCTGATCGACGTTCAGTGCCACTCGTTTGACGCTCTGGCCAGACAGAAAGGCGTGGAGCTGCGTTTTACCAGTCATCTTGCGCCGGATGATCGTGTGCTGATTGACCCGCAAGCCTGGCGGCAAATTCTCAACAATCTGGTCGGCAATGCGCTGAAGTTTACCGAGCAAGGGCATATTGAGGTTTCTTGCCGTCTGACACCCGGTGAGGATAAACATGGGACTTTGACCGTGACGGTTAGCGATACCGGCTGCGGGATCAGTGCGGAAGAACAGAAGACATTATTCCACCGTTATGTTCAGGCAGGCCAGGGGCGTAAACACACCGGATCTGGGCTGGGGCTGGTTATCACCAAAGAGTTGGTGACGCTGATGGGCGGCACGCTGGAACTCAGCAGCCAGCAGTCGCAAGGCTCCACTTTCACCATTACGCTTGCGGTTGAAATCGCACAGCAAACCCGTACCCCGACGAAGAATACTCCAGCCGCTTTGTCGCCGCTGCCTCGTTTGTCGATTTTGATTGCTGACGATAACCCGACGAATCGCCTGCTGTTAAAGCGCCAGTTGAATGCCATTGGCTATAACGTGGATGAAGCCTGTGACGGCGAGGAGGCTGAAGCCAAAATCGCCCACAAGCAGTACGATTTGTTGATAACTGACCTGAACATGCCGAAAAAAGATGGCCTGGCGCTGACGGCATCTTTACGTCGCAAGAATGTGCGGCTGCAAATCTGGGGACTTACCGCCAGTGCACTTTCGCAGTCACGCGAGCAATGCCTGCAAAGTGGGATGAATCAGTGCCTGTTTAAACCGATTTCGATTCAAACGTTGACTCATGAGCTGAGTAAACTCGATATGGGGCGTGCGTCATCTGGCAACACACGACATTTGAAACTGAGTATTCTGACTGAGAACACCGGTGGTGACAGGAAGTTGATGAACGAGATTCTGGAAACGTTCCGAGAAGCATCGGCCAATGATTTGCAAGTCGCTGTGCGCTCAATTGAGCAGAATGAACCTAAGATGTTTTTGCACGCGTTACACCGTTTGCATGGCTCGGCACAGATTCTGGAAATCACAGCGCTTCAGGCGTTGTGTGAACCTTTCGAATCACGCCGACACGATGCGATACCGCTTGAGGAGCGTAAGAAAACGCTGGAGAAAATTTCTGCGGTGATGCGGGAAATCGACATTGAGATAGACAGTTTGATGAGTCACTAAAACGGCATCCGACCTACGAGACGATAATGCAAACGCAGCTTTCGTAGGTCGGATTAGCGAAGCACTGCTTAGTTGGTTGCAGCGAACATTTCGCTATCCACTACGATCCCGTCTTCAGCACCTTTCAGTACCAAATTAGCCTCGTAGTATTTGCCGTCTGCCAACAGTTTTTGAGCCTGAGCCACCGCTTTACGGGTTTGGTTCAGTGGCATCAAATATTGATTTTCCATTACGCCAATACCCGCCAGACGTAAGGTATCCATTGCCCCTTTTTTATCGCCTTTTGCCAGTTTTTCATTGGCAGACTTGATGGCGCTCTCTTTGGCCGGTGACGCAATATAGTCTTCAGATAAGGTGACATTGGCGTTAATGATGACGTATTGATCGTCAATCATCTTCGCTTTGGAATCGGTTTTGACAAATTTCTTCCAGTCCACGCTGTCATCTTTAAGCAGCGTCGCCGCGTCATCAGTCAGTTTTTTAGCAGTAGTGGGTTCGCCGTGAAACAGCGCCAGTCGTGCGAATTGGATATCTCGCATGGCATTAGCACCCTGTACGGCAACCTGCATCACATCAGCCGCTTCTTTTTGGATTTGTGCAGTTGCAGCAGCGGTTTGCGCTGGAGTCGCTGTTGTTGTAGCAAATACCGGTGCAGAACTCATCATGGTTGCCAGTACACCAGCCAGAATTAATTTTTTCATTATCTTCTCCTCAATAAAATGGGTGTTAATCACCAACGGAGCCAGAATAGAAAATAACGCTCAGGATGAAAATCAGAGCGCAGAATGAATATTGCAGGAGCCATCTGACGCTTGTCAGATTGTTGAGACAGACGTCAGATTGAGCGTATAACAATGGGGTTTCGCTCTTATTTACCCTCCCGGAGACAGGATTTACTATTTTGCTCATCAACTACAGGGTGGGTATCAAATGTTCATATTTAACCAATTTAGAGTGAAGGCTCTTAGTGAAGCTTCACGTCTTCAATATAAAAGGCATGCCATGATTATGGCAGTGCTTCTATATCTATGCGGTGCTTGCTGTCTTATTTTCCCGTTTATGGCTGGGATGTACCTCTGCTATATCATTGGCATGCTGTTTATGGTCTGCGGTTTTTATACTCTTTATAGCCTGGTGGTTTTTCGTTCTCAGCACTGGCGATCTAAATTTGTCAGCGCGGTGTTTGCCATCGCCTGGTTATTGTTGGGCTACAGCTTCGTCTCTCATCCGCTGGTTGGAATGAATTCGTTATCGATAGTATTTTGCTGCTTGTTCATTGTCGGTGGGGTTTCACGCATCGTGTCAGGGTTCACTATGCGAGGCCACGTAGGCGCTATCCCGAACATTTTTGTCGGTATTTTTGATCTGCTGATTGCGATTATCTGGTTAGGGATGACGCCTGAACAATCGTATCTCTTTACGACCGCATTTATTGGCATTGAGATGATTTTCAGCGCAGTGAGTTTTCTCATTTTGCGCAAGAAATTGACGACTGCTCCGCAGATTAAACAAGCTTTTTCAAATTCACAATAAACACTGGATTAACTTATGAAGAATAAAGTATTTATTTCGTTAATTGTTTCTGCTGGCGCTTTATCTGGCTCAATGAATAGTGCTTTCGCTGCTCAGGAAACGACGCCGCAGAATATGACCTGTCAGGAGTTTATAAACATGAACCCAAAATATATGACGCCAATCGCCTTTTGGGTGGTGAATAAAGATACCGACTTTAAAGGTGGCGATTATGTCCATTGGCAGGAAGTCGAAACCGTATCAGTACCCAGAATCTATAAACAGTGTCAAAAAACACCTAAAGCAAAATTGGGTGAACTGACTCATAGCATTAAGTAAATCTGCACTCACGATTAATTGAACTGTTAAATGAAATGAGACCAATAGAGGATTTATTATGATCATATCAACTCAGTCTGTCGAAAATGAAAATGACGATATTTATGCATCCGTAGAGTTATTGGCACCGCTACCTAAAACCACATTTCCGGTAAAAGAAAGTAATCCACGTAATGTTTTTCATGCCATTCATGATGAACTCATGCTGGACGGTAACTCCCGCCAAAATCTGGCGACCTTTTGCCAGACTTGGGTTGATGATGAGATCCGCCAGTTAATGGATCTCTCCATCGACAAAAACATGATTGATAAAGATGAGTATCCGCAAACCGCTGAAATTGAGCAGCGTTGCGTGAATATGCTCGCCGACCTTTGGCATTCCCCGTCAGCAACCGACACTATGGGTTGCTCAACGATAGGTTCTTCCGAAGCCGCAATGCTTGGCGGCCTGGCGATGAAATGGCGCTGGCGTAAACGCCGTGAACTGGCCGGGAAATCTACTGATAAACCGAATTTGATTTGCGGCCCGGTACAGATTTGTTGGCACAAATTCGCCCGCTACTTTGATGTTGAGTTACGAGAAATTCCACTGGAAGGCGATCGCCTGATGATGACCGCCGAAGAAGTGCTTAAATATGCGGATGAAAACACTATCGGTGTGGTGCCAACGTTGGGTATTACCTTTACCTGCCAGTACGAGCCGGTAAAAGAAATTAATGATGCGCTGGATGATTTGTCCGCGAAGACCGGGATTGATATTCCAATTCACGTCGATGGTGCCAGTGGGGGTTTTCTTGCTCCGTTCTGCGCACCGGAAATCGAATGGGACTTTCGTCTGCCACGAGTGAAATCCATTAATGCTTCCGGCCACAAATTCGGCCTTGCACCACTGGGTGCCGGTTGGGTGGTATGGCGTGAAAAGCAGGATCTGCCAGAGGATTTGGTCTTCAACGTTAACTACCTCGGCGGCAATATGCCGACCTTTGCGCTGAACTTCTCGCGTCCGGGTGGGCAAATTGTCGCTCAGTATTACAACTTCCTGCGTCTGGGCTGTGAAGGCTACCGTAAAATTCATATGGCTTGTTACCACACTGCGCAGTATCTGGCGCGTGAGATTGCCGCTATTGGCCCATTCGACGTTATTTATGATGGCAACCAACAACAGGGCATCCCAGGGCTGACCTGGGCACTCAAAGCTGACCACCAGAATTGTGGTTACACGCTTTACGACCTTGCCGACCGCCTGCGTAGCCGCGGCTGGCAGGTGCCAGCTTATTCCATGCCAACTCACCGCGAAGACTTAGTGGTGCAGCGAATTCTGGTTCGCCATGGTATGAGCACCGATTTGGCCGAATTGCTGATTGCTGATCTGAAACGCACCCTTGCAACGCTTGAGCAAAATCCTGTCACACGTCCGCTGACCATCGAGGAAGCGGGTGGCTTCAACCACGCATAAAACCCTTTCTTATCAGTATCAATCATTCAGAGAGCCTGTCGATTTCGGCTCTCTTCCTTAATTTTGTATGAGCATCTACAGGTTACTTGTACCTGGAGATGTGGAGAGGCTTATGTCCAGTACAACGACGAGCGGCCCGACAAGATCGCTCACTTTGCTCGGCTTTTTCGCCATTACCGCCTCTATGGTGATGGCAGTTTATGAGTATCCAACGTTTGCTACCTCAGGCTTTAGCCTGATTTTCTTTCTGCTGATGGGCGGGATTTTCTGGTTTATCCCCGTGGGACTGTGTGCCGCAGAAATGGCGACCGTAGAAGGCTGGCAAGAAGGAGGCCTGTACGCCTGGGTTTCTAATACGCTCGGGGAGCGCTGGGGATTTGCGGCTATCTCCTTTAGCTATTTGCAAATTGCCATCGGTTTTATCCCGATGCTTTATTTTGTGCTTGGCGCACTCTCTTACATTCTCAGTTGGCCTGCGTTAAACACCGATCCGCTGGTGAGAACGGTGGCTTCCATCGTTATTTTGTGGGGGCTGGCGCTGACCCAATTTAAAGGGACGCGCTATACCGCGATCATTGCCAAACTTGGCTTCTTCTTTGGGATCTTATTCCCGGCAATTGTGTTGGTGGGGTTGGCTGTGGCCTGGCTTTATCACGGGCAGCCGTTGGCCATTGAGATGTCAGCGAACACCTTCTTCCCTGATTTTTCCCAGATTGGCACATTAGTGGTGTTTGTGGCGTTTGTGCTCAGTTACATGGGCGTTGAAGCCTCGGCAACCCACGTTAATGAAATGACAAACCCGGCCCGCGATTATCCTCTGGCGATGTTCCTGCTGGTGATTGCTGCCATTGTGTTGAGCTCCATTGGTGGCCTGTCCGTCGCAGCGGTGATCCCGCATAATGAAATCAACCTTTCTGCGGGTGTTATGCAGGCATTCAGCACCTTGATAAATTATTACGGGCCTGAATATGAGTGGGCGGTTCGCGTGATAGCTGCGTTGTTAATGTTGGGGGTATTGGCAGAGATCGCGTCGTGGATTGTTGGCCCTTCCCGCGGCATGCTAGTGACGGCACAAGACGGTTTATTGCCTTCACGTTTCGCCAAAGTGAATAAAAATGGTGTTCCAGTCGCACTGGTGATTTCCCAGTTAACCATCACAACCATTGCATTGATTGTCCTCACCAATACCGGTGGCGGTAGCAATATGTCATTCCTGATTGCGCTGTCACTCACCGTGGTTATTTATCTGTGCAGTTACCTGATGCTGTTTCTGGGATATATCCAGTTGGTTCGCCATCAGCGCGATAGAGCGCGTGCCTTCCAGATCCCCGGAGGGAAATCGGTGAAACTGGCTATCGCCTGTTCTGGTCTGCTGGTTTCAGTATTGGCGTTTGTGGTTTCGTTTATTCCACCGAGCTCTCTGCCTGGCACCCATGCCCATGATATTTATGCCGGCTTGCTGGTCATCTGCTTCGGTCTGGTATTTATTCTGCCATTTATCGTTTATATGTTCCGCGACCATTCACGAATAAGACACGCGCCGCATATCGTTCCTGTGACCGTTGATAACGCGCCGACTGGCCATTTTGCAATACACCCGAAAGCCCGTCCGTCACATTATCCAAAGCCATAAATTAAATGTTGTGCCATCTACTCAATCGCAAAGTGTGGGTGGCACTCTCGCGAGTTTATTTTTAGGGAAGGGGAGGGACGTTCATCACATCACTACACTTTTCAAATAAGACATCGAACGAATGGGATAGTATTGGCACATCTGCTGTGCAAAATATTAATCGAGTCTCTATATCAGCCCTTATTCTCTGCCACTGCTTCTTTATATAGTGAAATTATTTATTTCCTCATGATGATGGCGGTAATCCTAAATCCGGGTCGCAGCGCATTTTGTCCCAACCGGTGTAGTTTTTAACTTCGGGGACTTTAATGGGGAACCCTGAAAATTGGTTCTGTAGGTGTCTGTTGTCCAGTGATTAGGGCCTGCGAACGAATTCCAGGACGAATACTATTTACCTCATTTACCACCGCCATGACCCGGCCACATATGATAGGCTTCCGTCTGGCCGCGCTTTGTCTTGATGGAATAATCAATGCCACCATGCCATGACTGGCCTGCATTCATGGGGAAATTTCGCTGTGGGTTAACAGGCATCATTCTGTTCACCCAGTCAGTATCTGCTTCAGCATCCGAATGTTCATGTAAATATGGAGGGCTGATCATTATTCTCTGTTTTTCTCAGGAATAATGCTGTACCAAGATTATTCCTGATGGACAATAATTTTATTATCTAATAAATTCATCTAAACTTATTAGAACAACTCTCATCGTTTTCTTTTGCAATATTTAAATGGTATACGGCTCCTGTTTTTGAGATATATACATCATTGTTTTCATTTACACTACTTTCATTTTTATAAAAATAACCACCAACCACTTTATTTTCTTTTGACATAAACATAACCGTGTCTGTATGCTTGCCTTTGTCTATAGTCATAATAAATGAGGTATCAAACTTAATCATGTCATTTCCTTTGAAAAATATCTCACCATCAGAAACAACTCTGGTGTCTGAGATGCTGTTTGGGTCATCATTACTGATTAAGATTATAAAGTTTACTGTATCAGAGTTTCTATCTCTTTGATTATAACGATCAACATCATTTAATATTTCATTTGATATTTTTCCACATAGTAGAACTGAATATCTGCTAAGATCAGGCTGAAAGGAACCACCACTAGAAAAAAATACAGGAACCGATAATAAAAATAGTAGTACCATTCCGTTTTGTTTTAAATTTCCCATGATTCTAAATAATCCTTTGAAAATTAGATGGAGGAGTGATTACATCATTTAATGCATACCAGGCATGTTCAAAAGCAGGTAAGCGGACTAAATCGAAGCCATCGCTTGCCGGATTGACTCTGCGAGTCACTTCGTGAGCATCAGTTAAGCTACATCCTTTGTCAGCCCAATAATTAACACCTAAACTACCGCTCGGCGTCAATCGCCCGTGCACCATGATATATTTTTGCTTACTTGCCCAATAATATCCGCCCGCATCACAGGCATAATATGCATTTTCTACCGGAAGTCGATTGTTTGGTTCATTAGTGAAGAAATCTTCATTTCTAGGATCTCTATACTTTCCATAATTTTTATAATTCTCACGACCAGTTAAATGTATTGTACCTCTACCTTTAAATCGTGCACCATCACCAATAACATTATTACCAAGTTTATTTCCCTGAACCGTTCCTGGTTCATAAATATCAAAATAATGAATATTCCCATTTTCAATAAATGATGCAAACCTACCTGTTTCTCTCGACATCTGTCCAAAGTAATGTGAAATTCTGACAGGGGTTGTGATTAAATATTTCCTTAATGATTTTGATAGTGTATTTTTTAAATCACTCGGACTTACCACTTCATTTTCATCATTCTGACCTTGATTAGTAATTCGATCAATTAGGGTTTCTTTAGTTAATGGTATTCTAATTTCTGAAGTCATTGGGTAAGCATTCTGATAGCGCCTGACCACGCTTAAGAAATCACGTTCCCCTAACCACCCGCACTTCCTGAAATGTGCAATAAACTGCCGCGGGTCAAAATGCCATACCCGTCCGGAAGGTAATGGGTTCTCGGTCAGGCAAAGCGCTTTCCCGTGATCGGTAAGCAGCCCCAGGTCACACTCCGTCATGGGTTTATTCAGCACCTCATTGGGCGACTTCAGCCACTCAAAACGTGTGTCCACCGTGCCCGTATCCCATTCCAGCGGGAAATGACAAACCATCTGACTTAAATCACTGCGTGTTGAGTGGAGAACCGACCACCATGCCATGACTGGCCTGTATTCATGGGGATATTCTCTTCAGTCCAATTGGTGCTATTACGCAGACAAAGAAATATTTACTGGTTATTACGATATTTGTCATATGTCCAGCTTTTATCTTTCTCGCAATGCTCAAAATTATCATCTTCCGAAGGATCAAAACCTTGCGGTATAATAAAAGTATTGCCGGTGATGACATTAATAATAAAGCCAGGGTCACTATCAATATATGCTGTGTTATTTTTTTTTATGAAGTTAACATCAAAAACACCCTTGCTGAACCCTTGCTCTTTAATTTTAATTTGTTTTGCTAAGTCAAATAAAATAATAAGGCTATCCTGTGGGTTGCTTTCGTTTAGTATTTTTGAATGCCCCCACAAAATTAATTTATCCCCAGAGCAGTTCACACTATATCCTGTTAGTTGTATATCTGTTTTGAGATAAAAAACTCCATTTACACTTTCAATTTTAACATTGTTTTCTCCAGATTTTTCAATGATTATATTTGATGCATAAGAATTCATTAAGGAAATGCACAAAAATAAAAGTATCAAGAATAAAGTTGAAATTGTTTTCTTCATGCTAGCAGACCTTATCCATTAGGATTTTAGATATTCTGGTAGTGTGGTTCCATCGTTCGATATCTGCAGTGTATCCACCATTAATAGAGTAGGTTACAGTTTTTGAGTGCTCAAAATCGATATTTCCTTCAAAAATTGATTTGTTAATAGATAAAAATTTATTAACTCGAGATCCCGCTGCCCAGTACCAACTGCCAGCATCTATACAGCTGTAATCATCTACAGATAACTTCTGAGGGTCGGGGATGACTGGAGCCTTACTCAGGTTGGTAGGATTCCACCATTGTGAAACAAAACCTTTATAGGTCATTTTGTATTCATTGATATTTATCCAGCCTCTATAGCCCCAGTATTTACTGTAGTTTTCCCTGCCTGTTAATTGTTTCATTCCGCGACCTCTAAACTTAGGGCCATCACCAGTTTCTATGTTGCCTAAACGATTATTGAGATAGTCAAGATATCCCCCCTGTGGTGGATTATAAAACCCACCAGCCTCACTTCCAAAGCTGGCGTGTGATGGGTTTCTGTTGAAACTTACAGCCCCTTCAACCATTAGCGAAAGCATATTTGATTCAACAGCACCTTGTCCGAAAAAATGAGATTTCCTTGTTGGTGTGATGATGAAATATTTCTCTAATGCATTGTTTATAATGCAACGATATTTTTCCCGAATACCCTCAGGTGTTTTGTTTATTACCTGTAATTTTGTCACAGGGTACATATTATCTGGATATATTAATGTAAATTCATTTTTTGAGATCCAATTACACTTCCTGAAATGTGCAATAAACTGCCGTGGGTCAAAATGCCATACCCGTCCGGAAGGTAATGGGTTCTCGGTCAGGCAAAGCGCTTTCCCGTGATCGGTAAGTAGCCCCAGGTCACACTCCGTCATGGGTTTATTCAGCACGTCATTGGGCGACTTCAGCCACTCAAAGCGCGTGTCCACCGTGCCCGTATCCCATTCCAGCGGGAAATGACAAACCATCTGGCTTAAATCCGTGCGAGTTGAATTGAGGATAGTCGGTGAATTGCACTGGCTGTTGGTATCCGTATCATCATCCACCAGTGTCCATCCCATCCAGTGCGGAAAATCTCCGTCACTGTAAACGCGGATATCAGGGGCCGCCAGATTCACAAAGCCGTTACCTTCGGGCGTGCTTACTGTCCGCCACAGCGGCGCATCCGCAGGGGATAATGTTTCGTATTCTGTATTGATCACCCGCCCGAATCGTAGCATTTCGTATCCGGCACTCGGGCTGTCCGAGTAAAGTTTCAGCGCAGTGGAATAGAGGTTGTATTCATAATCCTCACCATCGGCGTTATTCAGGGATTCTCCCACGACAGAATACTGCCCCGTCTGTCCGAGATTTTGCTGGCGCGTCACCATCGTACAACTGCCTTTGCTGAAGCTCATGGTCACATACAGCGGTACGCTGGTTGTCACTTGTGTACCGCTTACTGTTGGCGAATTCCCATCCGGTGCACTGGCATACACCGATGTCCCTGCTGGCAGGCAGAAATGCATATCACCATAAACGGCGTCGATGCGGCCATCTTTCGTCAGATCCAGTTCCGGAGCCGTTCTGCCAGTGATTTTCCGGATATTTTCATCATCACAGAAAATCTGAAAATGCAGCCCGTTCTGGCCATCCACCACGCCAGCCGTGCCGATGGACTCTTTACGGTAAAGTTTTTTCCCTGCAGAGATGTCACTGCTGATGCTCTTCAGGTGCATATACAGTGAGTAATAAACAATTTTGCCATCATCACCGCTGCCGATTTCCGTTTCGTGTTTCAGCAGAACATAACCGTAGTCTGTCGTCCCGTTATAATTTAATGGCGGCACAAGACTTTTAGCCGGATCGGGCTGGCGCAGTGAAATGACTTCACCATCGGCAATACACCGCAGGATGTCGGATGGAGAACCGACGAGATGAATGCCACCATGCCATGACTGGCCTGCATTCATGGGGAAAGTTCGCTGTGAGTCAACAGGCATCATTCTGTTGACCCAGTCGGAATCTGCTTCCGTGTCCGAATGTTCATGTAATAACGGAGGGCTGATGATCATTTTAAATTCCTTTTTCAAAAGCGTAGCTAAGGTAATAACTGCGAGTTATCTGTCTGAATACTCACTCTGTTACGAAAACATGAATCTC
Source organism: Buttiauxella sp. WJP83 (assembly GCF_027594725.1). Lineage (NCBI taxonomy): Bacteria > Pseudomonadati > Pseudomonadota > Gammaproteobacteria > Enterobacterales > Enterobacteriaceae > Buttiauxella > Buttiauxella sp. WJP83. The sequence goes on along the minus strand of NZ_CP110080.1, from coordinate 4,262,332 downwards.
ACGGTTGGATCATCGTTCCCCTTATCATCACCTTCATCGTTACCAACGTTGTCAGCATTCTCATCACTCCCAGCATTTTCATCGCCATCATCCGGCAGCGCTTTCAGCACTGCCGGATTCAATGTCTGCACCGGCGTCCCTGGGCTGCCGCCACTGTTGAGGTTGATCTTCGACCCTATGATGTCCACGCCACTGGCATGGATCACAACGGACGAACCGCCCACCTTCAGGGTGATTTTTTCGCCGCTCTGCAGCACGACAGATCCCTGTACTTTTACCCCCATTGCGCCGGCAATTTTCTGTGCCAGATCGCCTTTCACTTCGAGGCTGCATTTCCCTTCCACCAGACTGACGTGATTACCGGTGGTTTTGTGATGTTGATTCCCCTTCACCGTCACTTTCCTGTCATTCGCCACAAACAGACCGTCGTCGTGGCTGATGTTGGCGGTGCGGTCATTTGTCACTTTCAGCGTCTGGTCGTTGCGTACCGTGATGCTGCGGTCATGGGCCACCGTGATGGTCTGGTCATGGCCGCCCGCATTTTCTTTACCGATCCACACCTTCTGACCCAGCCCCACGGTGATCTTCTGGTGGTTACCGATGGTTTCGGTGTGATCGACTTTCACATCGGTAGTGCGATTGTTCAGCACTTCCGTATCCATATTCTTTTGCGCATGGACATAGACCTGCTCTTTGCCGGTCGCATCATCGAATTTCAGTTCGTTAAACCCGCTGCCTTTGTAGGTTTTCGAACGAATGGTCATCTGGGTTTTGGTGCCCGGCAGGTCGCCTGGCGAACGGTTGTCTTCGTGATAGGCCCGTCCCATGACGATGGGCTGGTCCGGGTCACCATGGAGAAAATCAACAATCACTTCCTGGCCGACGCGCGGGATGGCGAGATTGCCGAATCCGGTACCTGCCCATGCCTGCGAGACACGAATCCAGCAGGAGCTGTCTTCGGTGGTGCCGTGATAGCGGTCCCAGATGAATTTGACGCGAATACGTCCGTACTCATCGCAGAAGATTTCTTCGCCTGGGGGACCGGTGACGACAGCGCTTTGCGGGCCATCCACTTTCGGCTTCGGCAGGGGCGTGGAGCGCCAGGTCCGGTCAGCGGGTATCACCTCAAACTGGTTGCTGAGCGTGGTACCTTTTCGCTGGCTGCCGTGCAGCGCCTGTGGTTGTTCTCCACTGAGCAGACTGCGCACCACCTGCCACTGGCGGTTCAGGTTTTCCTGTGGATGTCTGGTCAGCGCAAAGCACACGCCTGGCCACAATTTTGGCGTATTGGCCGAGCCGCTGGCTTTTTCTGCATCATTGCGCAGGCCTTCCATGCGGTAGCGGGTAAAATCTTTGCCGTGCTGTTCGTCTTTATAACGCCCCGGATAATTAAAGATTTTATATTGCGAGCGCTGACCGTTGAGATTTTCAGCATCGTGGTCATAGAGACCCGTCCAGTCGGGTATTTTAAAGGTGTAGTCCTGGCTTATTACGGATGAGTGGCTGATGCAGGCTTCATAGCGAAACACGCTGATACACTCATCGGTGACTTCTCGAGTGTTCGGGTTAAACGGGAAGGAAGATTCAGCCCGGGCCAGGCCCGCCTTATCATCACACAACGTTAATGTCTGGCTCGCACCGTCCGGGGAGTGCTTGTCGAAGAAGAAAATCCCCTCTTCAGCCCACAGACGTGACAAAAATGCCAGGTCGCTTTCGCCATACTGGACGCAGAACTCGCGATCGGCATGGTCTTCATAAAAATACGGTTGCCAGTCTGTGATGCCGTTTTCCTGTAGCAGGAGCGCTGAAATAGTCTGAATATCCTGCTGCTGGAAATTACGGAAGTTCTGGCGCAGACCTGCACGCCACAGGGGAGGATGGATAGTGAAACGGTATAACTCTGCCAGCCGGTGTTTTCTTTCATTCCGAAGGTGGTGATTACACCCGTGACATAACGTTGAGGCGTTTCGCCCTGCCAGATGGTCAGCGTGGCGTTCTTCTCCAGCACTCTCTCCGCAGTCAGCCGGAAAACGTCGCTGGCAACATCAACCTCCAGGACAAACGGTAGAGAATAATGCTGGGCCAGGCTAAAGTTCACGACCGCGAAGCTTTCGGGCCCCAGACCGTCAACCTCGAGGGTAAAACGTAATCCTTTTAAGGACATAAAACCTCCCTGGTGTATATACAAGAAAAAGCTATTACCCGATGTTAACGGTCCCGCTACCGATAACGACACCACCGCAGTCGATAGCATCACCGGTTCTGGCCGCAGGCAGGCCATCGATAAAGACGGTAGGTGAGCCACTTGCTATTTTGCGGGGATGGGGTGGATGCTCGGGTTTGGCATGCGGTGTTAGCGGGTCGCCCATGCGGGCGGCAGGGAGGCCGCAGATCAAGACCGTGGGCGAACCTGCGGTAATGGTGGTTTCGCAATAGCCCTCATGCTGGGTTCCCTTGTCGCTGAGTCTGGCTGCTATAGGCATATTGAGTTCCTTTTTTCTGAAATTAAGATGTTCTGTTCAAGCCAATCTGGAGAGTGAGTTGCCCTGTTTGCACGGATGCTTTTGGGCTACACCACGCTGTTCAGGTTTATCATCGGCCCCATGATGTCCACCCCGCTGGCATGAATAACCACGAACGATCCTCCCACCCGCAGGCTGATTTCACTGTCACTTTGCAACACCAGTTCGCCCTGAACGTCGATATTGAGTGCAGCAGCCACTTTTTGAGCCAGATCACCTTTCACTTCGAGGCTGTGTTTCCCTTCCACCTGACTGCTATGGTTACCAGTGGTCTTGTGCTCCTGCTTGCCATCCACTGTTACTTTGCGGTCATTCTCGACAGACAGAGCATCGTCGTGACTGATGCTGACTATGCGGTCGTTGGTTACTTTCAGCGTCTCGTTGTTGCCGATGTTCACCTCTCTGTCGTGGGATACGGTAATTTTCTGGTCATGACCGCCCGCATTTTCTTTACCGATCCTCACCGTCTGGCCCAACCCCACGGTGATTATCTGGTTGTTGCCGATGGTTTCGGTGTGATCGACTTTCACATCGGTAGTGCGATTGTTCAGAACTTCGGTATCCATGTTTTTCTGCGCATGGATATAGACCTGTTCTTTGCCGGTCGCGTCATCGAATTTCAGTTCGTTAAACCCACTGCCTTTGTAGGTTTTCGAACGAATGGTCATCTGGGTTTTGGTGCCTGGCAAATCTCCCGGTGAGCGGTTGTCTTCGTGATACGCCCGCCCCATCACAATCGGCTGGTCGGGGTCCCCATGGAGAAAATCAACAATCACTTCCTGGCCGACGCGTGGGATCGCGAGGTTGCCGAATCCGGTGCCCGCCCAAGCCTGGGAGACACGTATCCAGCAGGAGCTGTCTTCGGTGGTGCCGTGATAGCGGTCCCAGATGAATTTGACGCGAATACGCCCGTGCTCATCGCAGAAGATTTCTTCGCCTGGGGGGCCGGTAACCACCGCGCTTTGCGGGCCATCCACTTTCGGCTTCGGCAGGGGCATAGAGCGCCAGGTGCGGTCGGCGGGTATCACTTCAAACTGGTTGCTGAGGGTGGTGCCGCTTCCCTGACTGCCATGCAGCGCCTGTGGCTGGCTACCCAACAACGTGCTGCTGACCACCTGCCAGTCGCGATTGAGGTTTTCCTGCGGATGTTTTGTCAGCGTAAAGCATACGCCGGGCCACAGTTTCGGCGTATTGGTCGAGCCGCTGGCTTTTTCTGCATCATTGCGCAGGCCGTCCATCCGGTAGCGGGTAAAATCTTTGCCGTGCTGCTCGTCTTTATAACGCCCCGGATAATTAAAGATTTTATATTGCGAGAACTGGCCGTTCAGGTTTTGGCCATCATGGCTATAGAGACCCGGCCAGTCGGGTATTTTAAAGGTGTAGTCCTGGCTTATTACGGATGAGGGGCTGACGCTGGCTTCATAGCGAAACACGCTGATACACTCATCCGTGACTTCGCGGGTGTTCGGGTTAAATGGTAGAGGGTTTTCAGCCCGGGCCAGGCCAGCCTTATCATCGCACAGCGTCAATGTCTGGCTCGCACCGTCCGGGGAATGTTTATCAAAGAAGAAAATGCCTTCCTCAGCCCACAGGCGTGACAAAAAATCCAGGTCCGATTCACCATACTGTACGCAGAACTCCCGGGCCGGATGGTCTTCATAAAACCAGGGCTGCCAGTCAGTGATGCCATTTTCCTGCAGCAAGAGAGCTGAAATAGTCTGAATATCCTGCTGCTGGAAAATACGGAAGTTCTGGCGCAAGCCGCATCGCCACAGAGGTGGGCGAATCTGAAAACGATACAACATCTGCCAGCCGGTGTTTTCTTTCATTCCGAAGGTGGTGATTACACCCGTGATATAACGTTGAGGCGTATCGCCCTGCCAGATGGTCAGAGTGGCGTTCTTCTCCAGCACTCTCTCCGCAGTCAGCCGGAAAACGTCGCTGGCAACATCAATATCCAGGACAAACGGCAGAGAATAATGCTGGGCCAGACTAAAGTTCACGACCGCGAAGCTCTCGGGTCCCAGACCGTCGACCTCGAGGGTAAAGCGCAATCCTTTTAATGACATATGACCTCCGTGCACTCTCTGCGGCTGAGTGCGTAATACAAAACAGCCCCCTGTCCGCAGGGACAGAGGGCTGTTAATTGATGCTTATGCTTCCAGAGGTGCACGCCAGTCATCGGCACCGGAAGTACCAGACTTGACGTGTTCCCACTCGATTTTACGGTAAGCCAGCTTCACGGCGAGAAGCTGTGTAAATTCACGCTGTGAAGGATCCTGGCAGTGCGGCATATGAAGGTTGATATCGACAATAGTCGAGTCAGTCAGACGGGTGGTGAAATAGTGCTCTTGCTTACCTTCGATCGAAGTACGCCACCATTTAAGCTCAGTGGTTGGTAGCATTTCACCTGAAGCTAAGGCGTTGTATAGCAGCGGAACTGCTTTATTCAGCGCAACAGTAAAGATAAACGGCTTATGCGCGCGCTGGCCTGAAGGCTGACCGGATTGCGGATCGGTCGGCACGGTAACGTTGTGCAGGAATTCCTGCACCAGCATTTCATCTTCATGGCCCTGTACATAAATGTTACCGACAGAATCAGCGGTGAATGCACCCGCAGTGATGTTTCCCTGGGTTTGTCCTGTCATCGAGATATAACATGGTGTTGGCATAATCATTAACTCCTTGTGGATGGTCTTAGTTGCTCTTATGGCTGCCTGCCGTTAATCCTCGGCAGGCGAAAGCGGTACGGCTATACATCGAGAACCGCTTTGTTCCTGTATCCGGTTTACGAATAAATTTCACCAGACCAGATAACTGTGTAAATACTTACCAATGCTATTTAAATATGTTCCCATAAATATTTTAGTATTGTTGGTGCTATTTTAAATATATCCGACTTAGGACAATATTGGATCATATATAACATTGCATTTTATGATTTTAATCTCATTATCGATGGTTTTTTAAGTGTTCATCAATGTCACTCACGTTAATAATAATTAATGTAAATGAATTCACTATTTACCTGAGCTATGAATGATTATCTTGATATTTGAAATTAAAATAAATGAAGTTGATGAGTGTTTTATAATGTTGTTTTTATTGGTTATTTTATAAATTAATTAATTTTTCATATGTTTTCTTAATTTGAATTTGTATTTTATATATTCATATAAAACTCTTTTAAAATTATTTTTAGTGCGTAATATGCGACACGATTAAGTAGTTGTTTAATTATTTACTGCCACCGAGTAGGCGTTCCCGGTATTTAATCGCTGTCCGGGTTATGTTGTATTCATGGCCTGAACGATAACCTGACGGACTTTTTTATGAGCAGCAATAAAAACGATGGCAGTATCGCGCCTAAAGAGCGCATCAATATACGTTACACCCCAAAAACTGATGGACAAATGACAGAGGTTGAGCTGCCGCTTAACCTTCTGGTTACTGGGGATCTGAAAGGTGGAACAGAGGACACGCCGCTGGATGAACGCCACCCAGTTGCCATCAACCGAAACAATTTTAACTCGGTGCTGGAACGTGCAGGGATCGAACGGGAGTTCGCTGTTTCGTCAGCACTTAGTGAAGACCCCAATGCCTTGATGAATATCAGCCTGAAAGTGAAGTCGATGGCCGATCTTACGCCCGACAATATTGCAGCCCAGGTGCCAGAAATAAAAAAAATGCTGGAACTACGTGAAGCACTGGTGGCTCTACGCGGCCCTATGGGCAACGTGCCAGCGTTTCGCGCCCGGCTTCAGGCGTTGCTGAATAACGAAGAAACCCGCGAGCAGTTGATTGCGGAGTTAGGCCTTGCTGGCCAGAAATAACTTTGTACAAGGATTTCAGTATGTCAGACATCTTATTACAGGAAGACTCCGTTACCACGAATCCAGCCGCTGCATCATCTTTGCTGGACGAAATTATGGCGCAGACTCGCTTCCAACCTGAGTCAGAAAGTTACGATGTTGCCCGCCAGGGTGTGACGGCATTTATTACCGCCCTGTTGCAGAGTGACGATAGCGCAGAATCTATTGATATCCTGGCTGTCAACGCCATGATCGCCGACATTGATGAGCGCACGGGCCGTCAGATGGATCTCATTCTTCATGAGCCGAAGTTTCAGGAGCTGGAATCTTTCCTGCGTTCACTGAAGTTACTGGTTGACCATGCCGATCCACGCGAAAACATCAAAATTCATGTGATGCATGCCACCAAAGAAGAATTACTGGACGATTTCGAATTTGCCCCAGAAATCACTCAATCTGGCTTCTATAAGCATGTTTACTCCAGCGGTTTCGGTCAGTTTGGCGGCGAGCCTGTTGCAGCGATCATTGGCAACTATGCTTTTGAAAACACCTCTGCTGATATGAAGCTGTTGAAATATATCAGTGCGGTCAGTTCGATGGCACACGCGCCATTCCTTTCTTCAGTTTCACCTGAATTTTTCGGATTGAACTCCTTCACCGAACTGCCGGGGATTAGGGATGTAGCGGCTATTTTTGAAGGCCCGTCTTACACCAAATGGCGCAACCTGCGCGATTCAGATGATGCTCGCAATCTTGGCCTGACGGCACCACGTTTTCTGCTGCGCCATCCGTACGCGGCGTACGAAAATCCAGTAAAAAGTTTTAATTACCAAGAGAATGTCAGCCGTAGTCATGAAGATTACCTGTGGGGTAACACCGCATTCCTGCTGGCAGCCAATATGGCGGAAAGCTTTGCTTCTACTCGTTGGTGCCCAAATATCATTGGCCCGCAAAGTGGCGGGGCAGTAAAAGATTTGCCAGTCCATATGTATGAAGCGATGGGGCAGATTCAGGCAAAAATCCCGACAGAAGTACTCATCACCGATCGTCGCGAATATGAGTTGGCAGAGGAAGGGTTTATTACCCTGACTATGCGTAAAGGTAGCGACAATGCTGCTTTCTTCTCTGCAAATTCCGTGCAGAGGCCAAAAACATTCAGTAAAACCCCAGAAGGAAAGGCTGCAGAAACCAATTACAAACTGGGTACTCAGCTTCCTTACTTATTTGTTATCAACCGATTAGCTCATTACATCAAAGTGTTGCAACGTGAGCAATTGGGTTCATGGAAAGTGCGTGGCGATCTGGAACGCGAGCTGAATACGTGGATCCGCCAGTATGTTGCCGACCAGGATAATCCACCTTCTGAGGTGCGTAGCCGTAAACCGTTACGCCAGGCGAAAGTGGAAGTGATGGACGTGGAAGGAGAGCCGGGCTGGTACCGAGTCGCGCTTAGCGTTCGCCCTCACTTCAAGTTTATGGGTGCAAGTTTCGAATTGTCACTGGTAGGGCGTCTGGATAGGGAATAACCATGATGATGGAACGAGAGTCAGGATGTACAGGCAGTCTGTTTGAACGTATTCGGGAGGCGGCTGAGTCGCCTTTACGCAGAAAACCGAAAGAAGCGCTACTGCGCTCTGTTCTGAACAACCTGCAAAATGTGCTTAACACTCGTTCCGGCAGTTGTCATGGGTCACCGGAGCTGGGGATCACCGACTTAAATGATAGTGTCCTGGTGTCCGGTGATTTCAGAGAGGGAATCAAAAATACCATCAGCAACTGCGTTTTGCGTTTTGAACCACGAATTTCAGATGTGAGTGTGACGGCAGTGGCAGAGGATGGTTATGCCCCGCTGGAACTGCGTTTTCATATTGTTGCGACAATGGATTTCAGTGATAGCAGGGATGTTCTGGAGTTTGACATCCTACTGGATAACCATCAGCACTGGCGTGTGGAGTAAACCTGATGGCCTTCGAAGAACGCTACTATCGTGAAGAGCTGGATTACCTGCGTCAGCTAGGAAAGCTGTTGGCGCAGGAAAAACCTTATCTGGCCCGCTTTCTGGCTGATAAAGAAGGTGACCCAGATGTAGAGCGCCTGATGGAAGGTTTCGCTTTTCTTTCTGGTGGCCTGCGACAAAAGCTGGAGGATGAATTCCCTGAATTCACACACGGCTTAATTAATATGCTGTGGCCTAATTATTTGCGCCCTGTACCGGCCATGACGGTCATTGAATATCAGCCTAAAAATGAACTGAAAACGTCAGTTCAGGTTTGCCGTGATGAACTGGTAAGAACCCAGACCAAAAGAGGGTCACTGTCCGCCACTCAGGGTACGCTGGCCGACGATATAGAAGATTCGCCACCTGCTTGCCATTTTACTTTGGCGCGTGATATCTGGTTACAACCCTTGCATGCCGGGGATGTGCGTAACAGCAGCACCATGAAAGATGGGTGTATTGAAATAGATCTGTTTACTGACGGTAACGTAGCTCCTGGTGCACTGGACCTGAATAAACTCACTTTCTGGTTGGGCAACGAAGACGATTATACCCGCCATCAGCTTTATTTATGGTTCAGTGAGAGGTTAATGGATGCTGAATTGGTCGCCGGAGATCGTCATGTGCCACAACCGGAACTGTGGCTGGAGGCGGCCGGATTTGAGCGGGAAGATGCCCTGCTACCCTGGCCGAAAAATGTCCATAACGGCTACCGCGTTCTTCAGGAATATTTCTGTTATCCGGAGAGTTTTTTCTTCTTTCATCTACGGTGTGCTACACCACTGCCGGAAGATTTTCCGGTCACTAATTTTACGTTGCGCCTGCGCTTTAATCATCCGCTACCTGTTGATGTCAAACTGCGTAAAAATTCTTTACGCCTCTACTGTACGCCAGCAGTAAACCTGTTTGCCCATCATGCTGAACCCGTCAGTCCTGATAACAGTGCATCGCAGTATCCACTGCGAGCCAGCCAAAAGCACCCGGAATCCTATGATATTTTTTGGGTAAAATCGGTTTCCAGCAATATAACAGACAGCGTTAAGGATAAACGTGTTCGTCTCTGGCCTGAGTTTGAAGGCTTTCAACATCAGATCGAATACAGCCTCAAGCGCGAGGTTATTTACTGGCATCACCGCACAAAAAACTCACTTTTCCATAGTGGTCAGGATCATTCCATTGCTTTTGTCCATGCTGACGGTAGCCAACCGGATAGTTCCCTGTTGGGTGGTGAAGTCATCACTGCTTCACTGGTTTGCACCAACCGAATGCTGCCAGTTCAACTGCATACTGGCGACATCTGCGTTGCCGTTAATAAAAATCCAGCGGTAGCGTCCTTTAGCAATGTCACTCGACCGACCAGGCCGCTGTATCCGATAACAGACGGCGATATGCACTGGTCGCTGATTTCCTGCATGAACCTGAACTATCTCTCCCTGTTGGATCGAGAGGCGCTGGTTCAGGTGCTGCGCACATTCGATTTGCCCGGCATTCATCATCCGCAGCAGGCACGACTCTCCGGCCAAAAGTTAGATGCCATTGCAAAGATAGAATCTCGCCCTATCGATCGGTTGTTTAAGGGGGTACCTGTGCGGGGGTTATCAACCACGTTGTGGATAGACCCTGAGCCTTTTATTTGCGAGGGAGAGATCTATTTGCTGGGAACCGTGCTGTCTGAATTCTTCTCGTTGTATGCCAGCATCAATTCGTTTCACTGTCTGAAAATCATTAACACGGAAAGTCAGGAGTACTGGGAATGGCAACACACCGGCCAGCACGCACTGATGTAGGGAAACCTGCGTCGTTTCCGTCAGATATACGTGGGGCAAATTTTTATGTGCTGATGGATGCACTGTACCGCAAGTACGGTGAGCCGAATCAGGAACCCTCCCTGCGTACTGAACCTGAGCGGGAAGTTGCGCTGTTCAAATCCAGCGCCAGTATTGCTTTTCCGGGCAGCGATCTGGATGTGCTTGAACGTAACGACGTCGGGCAGTTCACCATGACGACTAAGTTTCTCGGCTTTTCCGGCAGCCAATCGCCGTTGCCTGGTTACTACCTGGATCGGATGGCGCGGGAGTCTGCCCAGAATGAAGAGGGAATGGCGGCGTTTCTCGACTTGTTCAGCCACCGCTGGACACAGTTTGTGTACCACGCCTGGCGCAAGTACCGCTATTACATCTGTTTTCGCAATGGTGGTACGGATGTTTTTTCACAACGGATGTACGCGCTCGTCGGGCTGGGCAATAAAAGTGTGCGTGACAAGCTCACCATAAACCACAGCAAAATGCTGGCTTACGCGGGCGTGCTGGCAACGCCGGGGCGCTCACCAGATGTAGTGTGCAACCTGGTATCTCACTGTTTTGATCTGCAGGAAGTCACTATTGAGAACTGGCAGTTGCGCAAAGTGCCGATTGAGTCTTCGCAGCAGAACCGCCTGGGCGTGCGTAATTCGAAAAAGAAAACAGCCGGTCATATTCCTGGGCGTTCTGTGATTGGCGTTAATTTTACGCTTGGTGCCCGCGTGCCAGATCGCAGTGGGAAATTTCTGTTGCAGATTGGCAACCTGTCAATGGAGCGCTATCTCTCGTTTTTGCCGGACGGTGAAAACCACCAGGCATTGATGATGTTTATTTCCTTCCTGTTGCGTGACCAATTCGCCTGGGATTTACGGTTGTGCCTGGCTCCGGATCAGGCAAAAGGAATGCGTTTGGGCGATCGGTCTAGATCTTGTGTGGGACGTACTGCATTTATTGGTCAACCGAAAGCACCGCCTTCAGTCACCCTCCACATCAGGGAATAATTCTATGGAACAGCATATGGCTGAGGAAAAACCACAGTCTTCTGCACTGTCATTGACTTTGCAGATAATGAACGGCAATGAACTGGAAAGCGGGCGTGCCGCAAAATGTGTCTTTACTGCCGAAGGCGGAGATATCGGTCATTCCTCTACGTGCCATTGGCCAATGCAAGATCGGGCCGGATCGATCCCTGGCCGTGCCTGCCAGGTTGTCCTGCATGACGGTGCATTTTGCTTACGCAGTTTGATGCCTGGACTGATGATCAATCTGGCTCCTGTCTCTGTGGATACAGGGTTAGTACGGCTGCGTCAGGGGGATGAAATAGTTCTCGGTGCACTTGCACTGAAGGTGTTTATTCACGAAGGAAAGCTGATTAGCTATAGCGAGCAGATGGCAGCACCGGAAACTATCGTGAGTAACCGCGATCGACTGGCAGATGCATTGTTAACCACCGATGGTCAGCCTGCTTACCCTGGAATGCCTCATCGCCACCAGTTGGTTGACACTGTAGTAAACGGTTTTTCGGCTGACCCATTACAGGCATTGCAGGCCGAAAGCCTGACCACAGCCGGTGATTTATTTTCTAGTGCAACGCATGTTCGCTCTTCCGCACCGCAGTCCGATCTTGCCAGGAATGGTGGGATCAATAACCAGTTTATGGATCTGCCACCGATATATGCCGACCCGCATCACAGTCATGACGAAGCAATTTCCCCGGCTGAAATAGCGCAACTCCATCTTGCCGTTACTCCACTGTTGCGCGGATTGGGTTGTTCGCTTGCCGTGCGTAATTCACAAGATGCTGATGATTTCCTGGAGGAGGCTGGCCGCGCACTGAGAGCGGCAATTCAGGGATTACTCGATTTACAACACCGCCAGAATAGCTTGTCGGACAAACATTTAAGACCCTTAGAGGATAACCCGCTACGTCTGAACATGGATTACGCCACCGCGTTGGACGTGATGTTTGCCGAAGGTAAAAGCCCAGTGCATCTGGCGGCTCCCGCTGCTATTGGAGAGAGCCTGCGCAATATTTGCCATCACGACGATGCCAACCGGGTGGCGATTAGCGAGGCATTGCGCGTGATGCTCGACGCTTTTTCGCCGCAAAATTTGATGCGTCGTTTTGTGCAGTATCGCCGTAGTCACGAACTACGCCAGCCGTTGAATGACGCTGAGGCCTGGCGGATGTATAGCCATTATTACGACGAGTTGGCATCAGACCGCCAGCAGGGGTTCTCCATGCTGTTCAACGAGGTTTACGCCCAAGTTTATGACCGGGTATTACGTGAGAATCAGCGGGAGCCGGAAGCATGAATACAAAGGCGCTTCTGGCCTTCGTACTGATTAGTGTTGCATTAACCGGTTGCGAAACGGCGAAGAAACTTGGCCAGGTGATCAGCAACCCGAATATACAGGTTGGAAAGACGGTGGATCAGCCCTCAGAAGTTACCGTCACACTACTCACTGAACCAGACACCAATGTCAACGCTGATGGTGAAGCTGCTCCAGTGGATGTGCAACTGGTTTATCTGAGTGACGATTCAAAATTACAGGCCGCTGATTATGACCAGGTTGCCAGTACGCCGCTGCCAGATGTTCTGGGGAAAAACTATATCGATCACCAGGATCTCAGTCTGCTGCCGGACATCATGAAAACCCTGCCACCAGTGAAAATGGATACGAAAACGCAGTTTATTGGCGTTATTGCTTATTTTTCCGACGACCAGACCACTGAATGGAAGCAAATCGAGCCAGTAGAAGGAATCGGTCACAGTTACCGCCTGCTAGTGCATGTACGTCAGAACAGCATCGAAATGAAAAAAGAGGACAACTAACGATGGCGACCACGAAAAATAAGGTGCTCTGGCAGGAAGGTTTGTTTGCCATACCGCAGCATTTTCAGCAACAGCAGCGTAACCATGAATATCTGCTGAACCAGCGCATGAATGCGCTGGATGACTTTGTCTGGGGATTTACGACACTGGCTCTCAATACCGAATTGCTGGCTCAGGGCAAGATTATGCTCGACAGCGCTGCGGGCTGCATGCCGGATGGGACTGTATTCAGCGTACCTGAAGAGGACCAGCTTCCTACGCCGTATCAGCCACTCGGTCTATCGACGCCAGGAAGCCATGATATTTACCTGGCGTTACCGGTGTTAAGCGATATCACTTGTGAAATTGAAGGTTACAAAAGCGCCGGACAAGGAACTGAGCGTTATCGACTGGCCCGTGCTGACGTTCGTGATCTGCACTCGGATGGTGGTGATGTACAGCAGATAGTGTTGGGGCAACTGGCCCTGAAAATTGTTAGTGGCGCTGATGATCTCAGTGCGATGGTGACGTTGCCGCTATGTCGTATCCGTAACCAATTGCCCAATGGTGCTCTGGTATTGGACGATAGTTTTATTCCCACTTGTCAGGCAATCCGGGTTAGCTCGGTACTAAACGGGTTTGTCGGTGACGTGCAAGGGCTTATTAGCAATCGCGCCAGTGAACTAGCAAAGCGCATTGGTTCGCCTGAGCAAAGTGGTATCGCTGATGTGTCGGAATTTATGATGCTGCAGATGCTCAACCGCAGCCAGATGCACTTCACTCATCGGTCACACCTGCATACCTTGCATCCGGAAGCCTTTTATCAGGATCTAGTCAGGCTGTTGGGCGAACTAATGACGTTTACCGAAAACAGCCGTCTCCCCTGTCCTGTCGAAGTTTACAGTCACCGCGATCTCACCCAATCGTTTAAAACGGTGATTCCAGAACTGCGTCGGGCTCTTAATACTGTATTGATGCCGCGGGCGCAAAACCTGCCGCTCATCTTTAGTGATGGGGTTTATATCGCCACCGTTAACGACCCAACACTGCTGCAGTCCGGCTCCTTTGTGCTGGCAGTACGTGCGCGGATGCCACATAACCAAATTATTCTCCAGTTCACCCAGCAGTCGAAAATTGCTGCCACCGATAAAATCCGCAACGTGGTTAGCGTACAGGTTCCGGGTGTGCCATTACGTTCATTGACTGCTGCTCCACGCCAGTTGCCGTATCACGATGGCTACGTCTATTTCGATCTCGACAAAGGCGCAACGGCCTGGCAAGACGTGGTGAAAGCCGGTGCGCTGGCGCTGCATATTTCCGGCAACTTCCCGGAACTGGATATGCAGTTGTGGGCGATAAGAGGTTAAGGCTATGAGCGAACAGTCCGTTCTTCTGCCCGACAGAAATGACCTCTTGAGCACGACCGACGTGCCAGACCCAGGGCAGGCATTTTCGCCAGAAATAGGGGGAGAAACCACCCGTCGCCAGTACCGGCTTACTTTGCGTGGTAACAGCCTCAATCCAATGATCGATGCTGCCACACCCCTACTGGGTATGGTGATGCGCGTTGCGGGGATGAACAGTAACGCCATGCCGGAGCAACTTTTCTCTCAGGTGGTGACGGACGTCCAGGCTGTGGAGCAACTGCTTCAGGAGCAAGGTTACGAACCCGGTGTGATTGTCTCCTTTCGCTACATCCTTTGTACCTATATAGACGAAGCCGCGCTGGGTAATGGCTGGTCAAACAAGAATGAGTGGATCAAGCAATCGCTGTTGGTTCATTTTCACAACGAAGCATGGGGTGGCGAAAAGGTCTTTATCCTGCTTGAACGCCTGATCCGTGAGCCGAAGCGCTACCAGGATCTGCTTGAGTTCCTGTACCTCTGTTTCTCGTTGGGTTTTCGCGGGCGTTATAAAGTCGCAGTACAGAGTCAGGATGAGTTTGAACAGATTTACCGCCGTTTGCACCACGTACTGCACGGGCTGCGCGGCGATGCCCAGTTCCCGTTGCTGCATCAAGATAAAAAAACGCAGGGCGGGCGCTATCAGTTAATCAAACGGTTGACCATCAAACATATTTTCTTCGGCAGCGTTACCGTGCTGGTGTTTTTTTATCTGTTTTATCTGCTGCGCCTGGACAACCAGGCACAGGACATTCTGCAGCAGCTTAACAAATTACTGCGATAAGGACGTTTATGATCCAGATTGATCTCCCCACGCTGGTAAAACGGCTGAACCTTTTTACCCGCCAGGCGATGGAAGCTGCCGCTGCGGAGTGCATGAGTCAGCAGGCGCCGGAAATTACCGTGGCACATGTATTGTTGCAAATGCTGGCCTCTGTTCGCAGCGATCTGCGTGTGATAGCTGAACGAGCTGAAATTGATATCAATGCGCTGCGCCAGGCGCTGACGGTGGAAAACTGGCCTGGAACTCGTACACCGGATAACTATCCTGCTTTTTCCCCGATGCTTGGCGAGTGGCTGAAAGAGGGTTGGCTGCTGGCATCTGCTGATATGCAGCACAGCGAACTGCGCGGTGGCGTTTTGTTGATGGCTCTGTTGCACTCACCGCTGCGCTATATTCCCGTTGCTGCCGCCCGACTGCTAACCAGTATTAATCGTGACCAGTTGCGCCAGGCGTTTTCAGAATGGACACGCGAGTCTGCTGAATCTGTTGCACTGGATACTGACTCCCAGGCTGTCAGTGCGAAAACGGACAATAGCGATAGCCTGCTGGCCCGTTATGCGAAAAACATGACTGAAGAGGCTCGTCAGAATCGGCTAGACCCGGTGTTGTGTCGCGATCGTGAAATCGACTTGATGATCGATATTCTTTGCCGCCGTCGCAAGAATAATCCGGTAGTAGTCGGGGAAGCGGGCGTTGGAAAAAGTGCGTTAATTGAAGGCCTGGCGCTGCGAATTGTGGCAGGCCAGGTGCCGGATAAACTGAAAAATACCGACATCATGACGCTCGACTTGGGCGCATTGCAGGCCGGGGCATCGGTGAAGGGGGAGTTCGAAAAACGGTTTAAGGGGCTGATGGCTGAAGTCATTTCCTCGCCGGTTCCTGTCATCCTGTTTATTGATGAAGCTCATACACTTATTGGAGCAGGTAACCAGCAAGGCGGGCTTGATATATCCAACCTGCTTAAACCCGCGCTGGCACGTGGCGAGCTGAAAACCATCGCTGCAACCACCTGGAGCGAATACAAAAAATACTTTGAGAAAGATGCCGCGCTGTCGCGCCGTTTCCAGTTAGTGAAGGTGAGTGAACCCAACGCTACGGAAGCGACGATTATTTTGCGCGGCCTGTCGGCGGTATATGAACAATCTCACGGCGTGCTGATTGATGATGAGGCGTTACAGGCTGCGGCGACGTTGAGCGAACGCTACCTGTCAGGCCGTCAGTTGCCGGATAAAGCTATCGACGTGCTCGACACCGCCTGTGCCCGGGTGGCGATTAACCTCTCTTCTCCACCGAAACAGATATCCGCGCTGACTACGTTATCTCATCAGTGTGAGGCCGAAATCAGCCAGCTTATGCGTGAAATCCGTATTGGCTTGCGTACTGATACTACACGGCTGGACGAGGTTCATGCGCAGCACGAAGCCACACAGGATGAGCTGCGAAATCTGGAAGAAGCATGGCATCAGCAGCAGGCGCTGGTGCAGGAAATTATTGCGCTACGCCAGCAATTGTTGAACGCAACACCTGATATGGAAGCTGTCAGTGATATCGAGCCAGAACCCCCTTCACTGGCTGAACGTCTGGCAAAACTGACGACGGAGCTGGGCGCTTTGCATCACACACAGTTGCTGGTCTCACCGCATGTGGACAAAAAACAGATTGCTGCGGTTATTGCCGAGTGGACTGGCGTGCCGCTTAACCGCCTGTCGCAGAACGAGATGTCAGTCATCACCGATTTGCCGCAGTGGCTTGGCGATACCATCAAAGGCCAGGATCTGGCGATTGCCAGCCTGCATAAACATCTGCTCACCGCGCGTGCTGACCTGCGGCGTCCGGGTCGACCACTGGGCGCATTCTTGCTGGCCGGACCAAGCGGCGTGGGTAAAACTGAAACCGTGCTGCAACTGGCAGAGCTGCTTTATGGCGGCCGTCAGTATCTCACCACAATCAATATGTCGGAATTCCAGGAAAAGCATACTGTCTCCCGGCTGATTGGTTCACCTCCAGGCTATGTCGGCTATGGTGAAGGCGGCGTATTGACCGAGGCTATTCGTCAGAAACCGTACTCGGTAGTGCTGCTTGATGAAGTAGAAAAAGCCCACCCTGATGTACTCAACCTGTTCTACCAAGCGTTTGATAAAGGCGAAATGGCCGATGGAGAAGGGCGCCTGATTGATTGTAAAAATATCGTCTTCTTCCTGACCTCTAACCTCGGCTATCAGACCATTGTTGAGCATGCTGATAACCCGGAGTTGATGCAGGAGGCTTTGTATCCGGTACTCGCTGATTTCTTCAAACCGGCTCTGTTGGCGCGAATGGAAGTCGTGCCATATCTACCGTTGTCGCGTGAAACGCTCGCCACAATTATCGCAGGGAAACTGACGCGGCTCGATAACGTGCTGCGCAGCCGCTTTAGCGCGGAAGTCGTTATTGAGCCGGAAGTGACAGACGAAATCATGAAGTGCGTCACCCGTGCAGAGAACGGAGCCAGGATGCTGGAGTCGGTGATTGATGGCGACATGCTGCCGCCACTCTCGCTGTTGTTACTCCAGAAAATGGCAGCCAATACGGCGATCGCGCGTATTCGGCTATCGGCCGCCGAAGGTACGTTTACAGCAGAAGTAGAGGACGTTCCATACACCTTGCAGCAGACAGAGGAAGAAACTGTTTTATGAGCTGGGTGCGCGTTTTCCGGCAAAGCGGATGGCTGATGGCGGGCCTGTTAGCAGGACTGTCTGCCTGTGCTGCCTATGCGGATGCGCCACCTGCATCTGGTGTGGGGTTGGCAAGTGCGGCCTCTCCGGACGCGCAGGCCACCATGAAGGCAATGCAGTCTTGTCGCCATGAGTCTGCGGCGTTGGAACGTCTTGCCTGCTATGACCATATCCTCGCACCAGAGCAGACCGGATTCGAAAGCGCGTTGGTCAAAGCCCGCTATCAGGGTGAAGCGTGGACACGTGCCACTGAGCAGGAAAAGCAACGTTCAGGTAACACCACTTCGCTGTTGGTAACGCAAATACCGGGAGATCGCGCGACTGTGGTCATAACTACCCCTGCGATTGGCAATGTCCCGCCGCGCCCGGTGCTGATGTTCAGCTGTGTGGACAACATTACCCGGATGCAAGTGGCGATGATGCACTCACTGGAGACGCATGATATCGCCGTGACTCGGACTGCGGATAACAAGACATTCCAAAGCCGCTGGTTTGTGCGTGAGAACGGCGTGTTGCTCGAATCCAGCCGAGGGTTGTCCGGTATAGATGAAATTACCCAGTTGTTCGGTGCCAAAACGCTGACTGTGGATACGGGCACGAACAGCACCGCCGGAAAGTTGACCTTTAATATCGACGGGCTGGCACAGGCCATCAGGCCGCTGCGTGAAGCCTGCCACTGGGCGGGAGAATAATTAATGACAATGGATCTAAGCAATCCGGATACCTGGATTTCGCACCTGCTGGAAAACCTGCCAGAAGAGAAACTGTGCGCGGCACTGAAAGACGATAACCCGAACTGGGAATATATAGACGGCGAAATCGTCAAGCTGGGTTCGCTGGCTCACAGTCAGCTCGATATTCCAGAAGTCCAGCGTCGGGGATTGATGCTT
Source organism: Buttiauxella sp. WJP83 (assembly GCF_027594725.1). Lineage (NCBI taxonomy): Bacteria > Pseudomonadati > Pseudomonadota > Gammaproteobacteria > Enterobacterales > Enterobacteriaceae > Buttiauxella > Buttiauxella sp. WJP83. The sequence continues at coordinate 4,243,596 of NZ_CP110080.1, read as the reverse complement.
CTGGCCACAGAAACCAAGGATTTCCGCCTGCTGGCGCATCTATTGCGTACCTTGCAACATGCTGGTGAACAGCTATTGGCGATGCGTCTGCTGACGTTATATGTAGAACATTATTGGATGGTCGCCGCGCCGCAAAATATGGCGCACAAAAAGCGTTTTGCCACTCAGGTGGTAAAACGCTTTGAAGGCGGCGTTTCCAATTTTGCAGAAAGCGCTGATACCGTACAGCGCGATGCCTTACTGGGGGAACTGGCGAAGTTAGCGCAGTGCTGGCAGGTCGATAATGCCCCAGAACTGGCGCAGGTGACGGACGATCTGTTTGCTCTGTACCCGCGTGCATTTCGTGATATCGCATCAGCACCGTCTGCGACGCCTGCCACCACACCCTCGCGGGAGTTACAGCAGAACACCACAGTAGGGAATACGCCCGCTGCTGTTGCTCCTGCACCGCAGGTATTCATCGATAGCCACGACGATAAAGCCTGGCGAGACACGCTGCTGAAAGTCGCCGCTATTCTCTGTGAACGCCAGCCGGATTTGCCACAGGGCTACCGTCTGCGTCGTCATGCGCTGTGGCAGAGCATTACTGGCACGCCGCAGGCGGAGATCGATGGGCGGACACCGCTTGCGGGCGTTCCGGTCGATATGGTGGCGGATTATCAAGCCCGACTTGCCAGTGCGGATATCGCGCTGTGGCAACAGGTGGAAAACAGCCTGCTGCTGGCCCCGTACTGGCTGGATGGCCATCATCTTTCTGCACAAATTGCACAACGCCTGGGTTATGAGGATGTGGCACAGGCCATCCGCGATGAGGCAGGGCGTTTTGTTACCCGATTGCCCCAGCTTGCTGGTTTGTTGTTTAACGACCGAATCCCGTTTATGAATCCACAAACAACACAGTGGCTGGTATCGCCTTCTGGTAGTCAGGCTGTGCCTGAGACAGATGAATATACACAAGCTGCACGCCAGTGCTTTAACGAGCATGGGCTGGAGGCTGCGTTGCGGTATCTGGATGCGTTACCCGAAGGCGATCCCCGCGACCAGTTTTACCGGCAGTACCTTGGTGCGCAATTGATGGAAGAAACCGGGATGGGGAAATTGGCGAAGCAGCATTACCGGATGTTGTTCAAAACTGCACGACAAATGATGCTGCCTGACTGGGAGCCATCCCTGTTAGAGCAATTAGAAAAAAAGTTCACGGCAGAACAGTAACAAATAACCAGGAGTTTTTGTGTTCAGATTACCGACCCCCCGACTATTCAGCGGGCTAAAGTCTGCCCTCCGACCGGCGATGCCCCGATTCAAAGTTTCCGCAGCCTGGCTACTCGTGCTGGCGTGGATTTTTCTGCTGGTATGGATCTGGTGGAAAGGGCCGACATGGACGCTATATGGCGAACATTGGTTGCAGTCGCTGACCAGTCGCTGGCTGGCAACGGCAGTTTGGGGATTTATCGCACTAGCGTGGCTTACCGTCCGTGTGATGAATCGCCTGAAACAGCTTGAACATCAGCAGAAGCAACAGCGTCAGGAGACTCAGGACCCGCTTAAAGTGGAACTGAACATCCAACAGCGCTACCTCGATCGCTGGTTGCTGCGTTTGCAGCGCCATCTCGACAGTCGCCGTTATCTGTGGCAGTTGCCGTGGTACATGGTTATTGGGGCTGCCGGAAGCGGTAAAACCTCGCTATTACGCGAAGGTTTTCCGTCCGATATTATTTATACCCCAGACGCCATTCGAGGGGCAGAACAGCATATTTACATTACCCCGTACGTCGGAAAACAAGCGGTGATTTTTGATGTTGATGGCTCACTCTTGGAACAGGTTAATGCGGATGTGTTGCCTCGTCGTCTGTGGGAACATGTTCTGGGCTGGCTGGTGGTAAAACGTGCCCGCCAACCGCTTAATGGACTCATTCTTACGCTTGATCTCCCCGACTTGCTGACCGCCGATAAGCGCCGTCGTGAATACCTGTTACAGATGCTGCGCCAGAGATTACAAGAGATCCGCCAACACCTTCATTGCCAGTTGCCAGTCTATATCGTGTTGACGAAACTGGATCTTTTGCACGGTTTCGCTGCGTTATTCCAGTCGCTGCCCAGAAAGGATCGTGATGCCATCCTCGGCGTCACCTTTACTCGCCATGCCCACGAGAGTGATGACTGGCAGGCCGAATTGAGCAGCTTCTGGCAGGCATGGGGAGAGCGGATGAATCACTCTTTGCCGGACTTGATGTTGGCACAGAACCACTCCCGTAGCTCTCTGTTCAGCTTTGCTCGCCAGATGCAGGGTGGTCGTGAGCATCTCATTGCCTTACTCAGCGGCCTGCTGGACGGCGAAAACATGGATGTGATGCTGCGAGGTGTGTATCTGACCTCTTCATTGCAGCGCGGTCAGGTGGACGACATCTTTATGCAGTCTGCCGCTCGCCAGTATCAACTGGGTAGCGGGCCACTCGCGGCCTGGCCGCTGGTGGATACGGTGCCGTATTTCACCCGCAATCTTTTTCCACAGGCGTTGCTGGCAGAACCCAATCTGTCCGGGGAAAACAGTGTCTGGCTGGGGAATGCCCGTCGCCGAATGATGGTGTTTTCTGCCAGTAGTGCCGTGCTTGCCGTATTGGCAGTCACCGGCTGGCAGCACTACTACAACAGTAACTGGCGCGCTGGCGTCCAGGTTTTAGCGCAGGCTAAAGCTTTTATGGAAGTGCCGCCCCCGCAGGGAATTGACGAAGATGGCCATCTTCAATTGCCACTACTTAACCCGGTTCGTGATGCCACTTTGGCTTATGGTGACTGGGGCGATCGCAGTCGTCTGGCTGATATGGGGTTGTACCAGGGCAAACGCATCGGGCCGTATGTGGAACAGACTTACCTTCAACTATTAGAACAGCGTTATCTGCCCTCCCTTTTTAATGGCCTTGTAAAAGCAATGAATGCCGCCCCTGCGGAAAGTGAGGAAAAACTCGCGGTACTGCGCGTCATCAGGATGCTGGAGGACAAAAGCGGTCGCAATAATGAAGTGGTTAAACAGTATATGGCGAAGCGTTGGAGCGAAGAGTTCCACGGCCAGCGTGATATCCAGGCACAGTTGATGTCCCATCTGGATTACGCACTATTACACACGGACTGGCATGCAGATCGTGAGAAAGGTGATGGGGACGCTATAAGCCGCTGGACGCCTTATGATAGCCCGGTGGTGGCGGCACAAAAAGAATTGAGCAAGCTGCCGGTCTACCAGCGAGTCTATCAGAGTCTGAAAACGCGGGCGCTGGGCGTACTGCCTGCGGATTTAAACTTGCGCGACCAGGTTGGCCCCACTTTTGAATCGGTGTTTACCTCCGCAGACGACAATAAACTCGTCATCCCGCAGTTTCTCACTCGCTATGGGCTACAAAGCTACTTCGTAAAACAGCGTGATGAGCTGGTAGAGCTGACGGCGATGGACTCGTGGGTGCTGAACCTGACTCGAAGCATAAAATACAGTGATGCCGACCGCACAGAAATCCAGCGTCAACTGACGGAACAATATATCAGCGACTACACCGCGACCTGGCGGGCTGGCATGGATAATCTCAACGTGCGCGAGTATGAATCGATTGCACAACTGACCAGCACTCTGGAGCAGGTGATCAGCGGCGACCAGCCACTCCAGCGTGCGCTGACCGCGCTGCGGGATAACACACAGCCTGCCCTGCTTTCTGAAAAACTGGACGACAAAGCGCGGGATGAAGCGCAGGCCGAGCCAGACTACCGTTTGTTGACTCGGTTGGGGCATGAGTTTGCCGCAGAGAACAGCACGCTGGCAGTACAGAAAGATAAAGAAAACACGATGCAGGCGGTATATCAGCAACTGACAGAACTGCATCGTTACCTGTTGGCGGTACAAAACGCGCCGATGCCGGGTAAGTCGGCCCTAAAGGCCGTGCAACTGCGGCTGGATCAGAACAGCAGCGACCCAATATTTACTACGCGCCAGATGGCAAAAACCCTGCCTGCACCGCTCAACCGCTGGGTGGGCAAACTGGCCGACCAGGCGTGGCATGTGGTGATGGTGGAAGCCGTTCACTATATGGAAGTGGACTGGCGCGACAACGTGGTGAAACCGTTCAACGAGCAGCTTGCAAACAACTATCCGTTTAACCCACACGGCCAACAAGATGCGTCTTTGGATGCGTTCGAACGTTTCTTTAAACCGGACGGCATACTGGACAGCTTCTACCAGCATAACCTGAAGCTATTTATGGAGAACGACCTCACCCTGGAAGATGGGGATAACAGCGTGATTATCCGTGAGGACATTAGCCAGCAACTGGACACCGCACAGAAAATTCGTGACATCTTTTTCAGTAAGCAAAACGGGCTGGGCACGCAATTTGCGGTGGAAACCGTGTCACTGTCAGGCAATAAACGCCGCAGCGTGTTGAACCTTGATGGTCAGCTTGTCGATTACTCTCAAGGGCGGAATTTTACGTCGCACCTTGTCTGGCCGAACAACATGCGTGAAGGCAACGAAAGTAAGCTGACACTAGTCGGGGCGGGCGGAAACTCACCGCGCAGCATCAGCTTCAATGGGCCGTGGGCGCAGTTCCGGTTATTCGGGGCCGGGCAACTGACCAGTGTGCAAAATGGCACTTTCAACGTTCGGTTTAACGTGGATGGTGGTGCGATGGTGTACCGGATTCATACCGATACTGAAGACAATCCGTTCACTGGCGGGCTGCTCAGTGAATTCCGACTGCCGGATACGCTGTATTGATGCAGGGATGCAAAATGATGAACTCATCTGAAATTCAAATCATCACGGGGAACGATCCGCGCAACCTGCCGGAGTTCAGTGCTATCCGTGAAGAAATCAACAAAGCGAATCACCCGTCGCAACCGGAACTGAACTGGCGGCTGGTGGAATCGCTGGCGCTGACGATTTTCAAATCTAATGGTGTGGATTTGCATACCGCCTCTTATTACACGTTGGCGCGTACTCGTACGCAGGGTCTGGCAGGGTTTTGTGAGGGGACTGAACTGCTGGCCGCGATGATAAGCCATGAATGGGAAAAATTCTGGCCACAGGGTGGCATCGCACGAGCTGAAATGCTCGACTGGTTCAATGTGCGCACTGGCAATATCCTGCGCCAGCAACTCTCTTTTATTGGTTCTGATCTGCCTCTCCTCTACCGTACCGAGCGGGCATTGCAGCTTATCTGCGACAAGCTTCAGCAAGTGGAACTCAAGCGCCAGCCGCGCGTGGAAAACCTGCTGTATTTTGTGCAGAACACGCGAAAGCGGCTTGAACCACCGCCAAAAAATAGTGCCGTGGGATCCTCGGAGACCACGCTCAGAACTCTGGTGTATGCGCCGGAGAGCGCTCAGTCCGCCGCTGTGCCGGAGGCAATGTTTCCTCTGCCCGATTTGCCTGAAATGAAGGTGTCAGTTCGCAGCATGTTAGACGCTGGGGCCGCACCAACGCGAGGTAGTAGCATCAAAGGTTTTATAGCGGGTGTTGCCTGCACAACCGCTATCGCTACAGGCCTTTGGTGGTGGCAAGTTCACCCGCTACAGCATCAACTGACACAGGTTAGTGATACCGCACAGGGGGCTGCGACTCTCTGGCTGGCTTCACCTGAACTGACGAGTTATGAGGAAAGACTGGAAAGGCTCCCTGATGCTTCCCCGTTACAACCGTTGGAAACCGGGATGCAGATGGTGCATCAGGCAGACACATTGTGGCCAGAAAGCTTGCAGCAGCAACAATCGAGTGCGCAGTGGAACGATATCCTGAAAACTCGTGCAGTGAATGCCCCTCAGCTTAAAGGTTGGCAGCAAACCCGCCAGGATCTGCGTGCTTTTGCCGACCTGGTGATGCAGCGTGAAAAAGAGGGGCTCACCCTCTCTTACATCAAGAATGTGGTCTGGAAAGCGGAACGTTCACTAAGCCAGGAGACACCGCTGGAGTTCCTGTTAACTCAATATCAGGAAGCCCGCGCACAGGGGCAAAATACAGATGCCCTGGAAAAAGAGATTAATACACGGCTGGATGGCGTATTAAGTCGCTGGCTACTACTGAAAAATAACACATTGCCGGAAACGACAACCACTGACACTAAAGCCGGGAAATAATCACCGGCCTCAAGGAGTATTAACATGGCAAACCTTGTTTATTTAACACTGAATGGACAACAGCAGGGATTAATTTCTGCGGGATGTTCTTCGCAGGCTTCCATTGGCAATAAGGCACAAATTGCGCATATGGATCAGATTATGGTGCTGGGGTTGAGCCATGGTTTAACGCGGACACAAAATGTGAATCATCAAGGGCTTACTATTATTAAACCCGTTGATAAATCATCGCCTTTATTGGGGAAATCTATTTCTGAAAATGAGTGCTTGTCCTGCGAGTTCAGTTTTTTCCGTACAAATCGTGCTGGCATAAATGAATGTTATTATCAGTTGAAATTAATTAATGCAAGAATTTCGAGTATTCATCTTCAAGTCCCCCACGCTATAGATGATAGTAAAGGCCAGTCTGAGGAAACTATTGAATTTACCTATGAGTCAATTAACTGGGAACATTGTATCGCAGGTACAAGTGCATTTAGTTTATGGGAAGAGCGCATTTTTTGAATAAAAAGGTGTATGTAAATGAAAAATTATTATAAATGGTTAGAAAGCGATGGAAGAGATTCTATTGCCAGAGGCGGAGATCGTTCTTTGATTGATGCTTGGGAGTCAGGGAGTTATGATTTTGAAGTTCAATTATCAAAAAACACTCAGCATATTATGTTGTTTACCACAGATGAAGCTTTTGCAATTGCAAATGACCTTTATAACAAAGGAACTACCTTTGCTGGGAACATTAGAGATACAAAAAATGCTGCAAAGAACATTTTTAAATTAGTAAGTTATCAAGACGCTGGAAAGCTTGTTTTTAGATTGAAAGGATTAGGTGTTAAGGCTGAACGGTATATTTATAAAGGTATTACCTATATTAAAGTAACTGGTTATCCGTCATTACGTCGTATTTTGATTGGTACTCGTTATAAAAGTAATAATTTGAAGATCCTGGAGTTGGGAATCGGTAAGGCAGGGATTAATTTTGGTATAATGGATGGAGGAAGGTTTTGTATTTATTTTTCTGGGGGGCAACGGCTTCTTGAACTGATACTTTCATCCGAGCATGATGTGGCTGCATTTATCGGAAATATTGACGTAGATGTTGCAAAGGTGATTGTGACAATTTTTGTGACAAAACTCGCAGTGGCGGGGGTAAGGTGGGCTGTAACAGCAATAGCATTCAGCGTTACACTTCCTATTTCATTGGGAATGGTTCTTGTTGTTGTTTTGGGGGTTGTTGTTACCACTCTTTTATCTAGGTTAGATGAACACTATCATTTATCTGATAAAGTTATTAAAAGTGTCAGAGAAGCAATGGCGGAGCATCAGAAAATGATAGAACAGAACATTAGCCATAACCATTATGGCCTTTCTTTGTCAAGAGGAGGGGGACTTTAGAATTATGAATCTAATAAAATTAAGGGGAGTGTGTTCAGCGATTTGTCTTGTCGCTTTTTTGTCTTTGTTGATATTTTTTATCTTGAAGTGGTGTGGTGCTGACATATTAAGTCTGATTAATAAAGATGATTACATATTTTATACTAGGGGAAGTATACCTGCACTATTAGCACTACCTGTGCTAGTTTGTGTGGATTTTTTTTTCTTGTGTTTGCTTTTGCCATACAAATCTATAACTGTTCCTTTTTTGCTAAAGTATACAATTCCAATTACAACTTATGCTATTGTTGCATTATTCATTGGTTTTCTTCTTTCATTTTTGGTTGTTATCTATCCACTTAGCACAGATTATTACCAATGTGACCATGCAGGTATCATGTCGGGTAGTCATTATGCGAAGAGTAAATTAACATGTGAGCAGATGAAATATTCTCCTGCGGAGAAATAGGCCTCCCTAATATTCAAGGAATGAATGGAAAAAATAGAAGTTGATCGGTTTGAATTTTAATCACAGCAACCCATATGCTTTTTATGATAAAAGAACTCTATTGAAATGATAAATTGGACAAAAATCAAAGGGTATACATATGGTGTAATACTTATTGTATGCCTGACATATGCAATCGTGACACTATATGACAGCATGATTTCTACAATAATGGGGTTAATTAAAGGTGACGATTATATTTACTATGACCCAAAATGAATTCCTCTTTTTCTCTTTCTTCCGGTGATGGTTGTTGGAGACTTATTTATAGTGTGTCTGTTTCTGCCGTTCAGAAAAAAAACGGACATGGTTATGCGGAGGTTAATGATTCCAGTGGTGGTGTATAGTATCTGTGCTCTTATTGTTGGTCTTCTTTTGGCTGTGGCAATCTCTATCTACCCTCTCGGTTCTGATTATTATCAATGTAAATCGACAAGTATGATTTCATCTGGCAGTTATTATGCCAGGAGTAAGGAAATATGTGAACAGATGAAATATTCTCCAGGGGTGAAGTAGGCGCCTCAAACATTCAAGGAATGAGTAAAAATGTTCAAAAATATAGCACTTATTTTAGCTCTGATATCTTCGAGTAATATTGCAAGCGTGGTAGCGGAACCCAGCAGTATATCGTTGAACGACCTTGTCACAAATAGTTTTGATGCTGATAAAGTTGTTGATTTAGCGTATCCTGTTTGCAGTTTGAACCTGGATGGCGATAAGAAAGAGGGTTTTTATAAATATGCTGAAGGAGAAATCTGTCCTGTCGGTAGGGAATGTACTTACTCTGCAATTATGAAACTGAATGGGAATATAACGATATTGAAACAGGTATCGTCAGACAACGGTGCAGAGGTTTTCAAAAATGATGATATGACTATTGTTACAAAATATACTTTTATTGAAAAAAATAATGATCGAGAGAACGGCGACGTTAATGCCGTTATTGTCATCAAAACAAAAAATGGTGAAAAGAAGGTTAATATGTCTGGATACTGTGGTATTTAGATATAGATCTATCTTAGATCATAAGAATATATCAGCAGCCGCCAAAAACGATCAGCGGCTGCTAAATTTTATTTATTGATACCGATTAACCAGGTCTTTAACTACCGCTGCATACGTTTTTTGCTTTAGCTGATTAATTTGTTGATCTGTATTACCTGCATCCGCTTTGCCAGCCTGTAACGGGAGCACACTATATTCATAATTCACCGGAGACCAGGCGGCCCATTCACCTGTTGCTACATCCACTAAAGTAAAGCGAACCAGATAGCGCAATGACGCCGCATCAGGAAGTTTCTCATTTTTATAGTCAGACCATACTGTTGTTTTTGTCAGTGTGTCGTATTTACCTGATTGCAAAGTATCCTGGTAAACAATGATCGCTTTCTGATGCCCTTTGGCTGCAATATAACGCAGTGCCTGCATGTAATTCATATTTTCGCTAGCTACAGGTTCTCCTTCTTCTGTCTTATTACAGACAACGGGTTTCTGTCTGTCTGGAATACCAGAAAAAGTTGAAACGGTGTAATACTTACTCATTTCTTGTTGTATAGCGGTTTCTGGTGCATGACTACCTGATTGAACGAGGATAACCGTAGAATTCAGCGGTACGCGGAAGGCTTCCCCTTCAAGTGCTGCCTGAATATCTTCTTCAGAAACCGCCAGAGTAGTTTCATTACCAAATATATCTTTGTCCGTGAGCAGTGCAGATGTATTTTTGTTTGCGCTGCTCTCTGTTCTGGATACACCTGTTTTCTTCGCATCAATGGGGGAACGTGGTGCACAACCGGCCAGTAAAAATGCCGTCGCACATAAATATATTGTTGACCTGAAATTCATGTTGCCTGCTCCCTTATATTTGAAAGGTAATTTTTATTATTTCCTTAAAAGCTGTGATGGATTATATACCGGTATCATAAGCCTACAACTATAAAATATTTTATATGAAATATTTATTCGTTGAATATATCACGTGAAATATATGGCATGTAGTGAATGTAATAATGTTATTTTTTTTGTGGGGTTCGTCGCATCGTAGCTCCAGGATGAGACTTGTGTATACACCGCGTGGTGTATTGGAACGGAATGAAGCATTCTTAGAACTAAAAACAAGCAATTTATGTCATTTATCAGGATAATGGCTGGCATAAAAACTGTGTTTAATTGTTCATAGGATGACGTTGTGAATAACAGTGTGTCACTTTTTACTAACAAGAAATTCGCCTGGATGGGTGCCGCTTTTTGTTGCTTGTTATGGGGAAGTGCTTACCCGGCAATTAAAAACGGTTATGAGATTTTCCAAATAGCGACGGATGACTTACCGGGAAAAATTGTGTTCGCCGGTTACCGATTTGTCATCGCTGGCCTGCTATTGCTGGTGTTTGCTATGTTGCAAGGCAAGTCGATTTCACGTTTATCCCGCCACCAGTTTTCGCAACTCGCGGTGTTAGGTGTTACCCAAACCGCCATTCAATACATCTTCTTTTATATTGGTCTCGCCTATACCACAGGTGTGAAAGGCTCAATTATGAATGCCACAGGCACTTTCTTTAGCGTACTGCTGGCGCATTTTATCTATCAAAACGACAAGCTCAGCATTAACAAAGTGGTGGGCTGTGTGCTGGGGTTTGCCGGTGTCATGGTAGTGAACTTCAACAGCCAGTTGATGGATTTTAGTTTTAGTTGGATGGGTGACGGCTTCGTTGTGTTGGCGGCGTTTGTTCTTTCTGCCGCGTCGCTGTATGGAAAGCGAATTTCGCAAACGATGGATCCGACCATCATGACCGGTTGGCAACTCGCCATCGGTGGGGTGGTGCTGACCGTCGGAGGCTACGTATGCGGCGGGCGGCTTGAGTTTCACGGCCTGGAATCAGTGGCGATTCTGGGATATCTGGCGCTGTTGTCTTCCGTTGCATTTGCGTTGTGGAGCTTGCTGCTCAAACACAATCGCGTGGGAATGATTGCGCCGTTTAACTTCCTGATCCCGGTGTCTGGCGCGGTGCTTTCCGCCATCTTCTTGCAAGAAAGCATTCTGGAATGGCGTTATGCCCTTGCGCTGGTGCTGGTGTGCTTCGGGATCTGGCGAGTGAATGTCGTGAAATCCCGCTTAAATTAGAACAGGCAAAATCATCAAATGCAGGCCATTATTTATCCATCTTTTATCGATAATGGGCCTGCAAATGACCAGACTTACCGCAAAAGATTTCCCTCCTGAATTACTCGAATACTTCGATTTCTACGTCCACGGCAAAATCAGCAAACGTGAGTTTCTCGACCTTGCAGGGAAGTTTGTGGTCGGCGGGCTTTCGGCAGTTGCGCTTGGCACTTTGCTGACGCCAAATTACGCCTTCGCGCAGCAGGTGGAATTTACCGATCCCGATATTTTGGCTGAATATATTCAGTACCCAAGTCCACAAGGGCACGGGCAAGTGAGAGCCTACATGGTGCGCCCCGCGAAAGCCTCGGGCAAAGTGCCGGGCGTTGTCGTGGTACATGAAAACCGTGGGCTAAATCCCTACATAGAAGATGTGGCACGGCGTGTTGCCAAAGCGGGATTTATTGCGCTGGCACCCGATGGTTTGAGCTCGGTCGGGGGGTATCCGGGGAATGACGAAAAAGGGCGCGAACTACAATCTCAGGTAGACCCCACCAAACTGATGAATGATTTCTTCGCCGCGATTGAGTTCTTGATGCACCACGAAGCGGTGACCGGAAAAGTCGGTATTACTGGATTTTGTTACGGTGGTGGGGTCGCTAACGCCGCAGCGGTCGCCTATCCAGAATTAGCCGCGGCTGTTCCGTTCTATGGACGTCAGCCAAAAACGGAAGATGTGCCGCGTATTAAAGCGCCATTATTGCTGCACTATGGAGAGCTGGATTCGCGCATTAACGAAGGATGGCCTGCGTACGAAGGGGCGCTCAAAGCGAATCATAAAGTGTACGAAGGCTATATCTATCCAGGTGTGAATCATGGTTTTCATAACGATTCGACACCGCGTTATGACAAGGCGGCGGCGGAGCTGGCATGGTCGCGAACTCTCGACTGGTTCCGCAAATATCTGGCTTAACAGTGAAGCAGGATGTTGGCGCCCAGGGCGATGCCATTCTTGCCGGTATGTTTAATCAGGTACATGGACTCATCGGCACGGATCACCGCGTCGGCAAAGTTATCGCTCGCCCAGGATTCATTAACACCAATGGATGCGCCGACTTTAGCTGCGCCATTGCTCAATTCAAACGGAGTGATAGCAGCATCCAGGCAGCGTCGGGTGAGGGTTTGGATTTGGGCATCGCCCAGCGCCCACGGAATCAGCAGGATAAACTCATCGCCCCCTATGCGGCCAATGGTCACTTCTGGAGGGCAGACTTCGGACAAACGTTGACTGAGCTGCAACAGAACTTCGTCGCCGCTGCGATGCCCCAGGGTATCGTTAACGTTTTTGAAATCATCAAGGTCGATAAAAGCCACTGACAGCGGGCCGAGTTTCTTTAACAGATCGAACTGCGCATGCAGCGCGTGGCGGTTGGCAAGACCGGTGAGTGGGTCGTGGTTGGCGAGCTTCGCAAGCTGTTCCTCGTACTGCTTTTCTTTGGTCATATCGATGTGGGTTCCGGTAACTTTCAACGGTTTTCCCTCATCGCTCCATTCGGTCACTCTACCCCGGTCGAGCACCCAGGTGATGGTGCCGTTTTTAGCCTGCATGCGGTGTAGCGCCTCGTAATATGGCGCTTTTCCTTCGAGATGGTTATAGAACGCAGCGAGCACCCTATCTTTATCTTCAGGGTGCAGGTGCTCACGCCACACATCAAAATGAGCGCTGAGTTCTTTGGGGCGATAACCTAACATGGAACCCCAGCGGCGATTGAAAATAACCAGCTTGCCGCTGCTTACATCGAGTTGCCACAAGCACAAACCTGTTCCGTCGAGAGCCGCACTCAGCTTGTTGCGTGAGTCATGGGCGATTCTTCTGAGCCGGGCGTTGTGCTTTTTAAGGTTCTGGATCTGCTGCCTGAGGATCTCTTCTGACATTGACCATATTTATGTTCAAATAATATTCATTCTTAACAGTTATTAATAAGTTGTAAATATGGGAAAGAAAAAATCGTGCTAATTCCACTGCTGTTGCGATGTCGAGACTCTTTTTCTCTTCTCTACAGGGATTAGAGACAGGAAGACGCCGCCCAGCATCATCGCGAGCAGAGCCCATGATGTTTGTGAGAATACGCTGTCCATCAACAGACATTCGAGAAAGACCGTAATAACCGGAAAACAGATAAATACCAACGAAGTACTGAACGTCGAAATGCGCTTTTGCAGCGAGAAATAACACAAAATCCCGAACACGCCAGCCACGATGCCAAGGTAAATAATCGAGGCAAACGACAGCAACGTAATATTTTCCAACATCGGTTTCTCCACGATTGCGCCAATCATCGTGAGGATTAATCCAGCGGCGAGGCAAGGCAGGGTGTTAAACGTGAAAAGCGATACCTGGCAACTGCGCTTCTTGCACTGAACATACATAAAAGCATGCATAAATACGGCGAGAACCACGGCTAAAGCACCTTTCCAATTGTTGCTCATGCTCACTCTTGCCTCCTCTTGCAGGATGCAAAACAGTGATAGCAATGCCAGCATGGCACCCATGAGTTGCAACAAGCTGGTAGGGGCATTAAGTACCACAATCGAAATAAGCATTACGGCGACAGGCATCACGGCAAAAATTATCGCAGCGGTGCTGGGATCGACATATTGCTCACCGTAGAGCACCAATGTGAAGGGCAGGCAGTAACAGAACAGGAATACGCAGAACTGGAAAATACGGTGGCCTGGTGGGAATAACAACGAAGAGCGTGTGATTCTCAATAGCCACAGTAGCAGCGGCGCTGCGCTTAAAAAACGCAGGCCGGTGGCAAAGATAGGTGGCATGCTGACCAACGCAAACTTCATCGCAAGCCAGGTGCTCCCCCATGTCAGAATAACGATGGCGAAAAGAGTGAACATTTTTGCTTTCTGCATGGGGAGCTCCTGGTTTACCTCTGTTAATGATCGATATACAGGTAGTGCATCCAACTGGTCATACGCAGCAGGATTTTACGGATAATGGAAACGTGCTCGAAATGATCTGAATAGACGGCAACTTGTCCCATGGTACCTGCAGGTAATCTTTCAACATCTGCCACGTTGTGGAGTTCAATTTCTGCGTAGATTCCGTCGAGTTTCGGGTCAAGGCTTAAGCCTTGCAGATGTCCCTGTGCCTGGTAGCTACTGTTGGCAATGGCTGGCAGGATTTGTTTCACTTTTCCTTTCACGACACTGCCTGGCAGACCGTTGAACACCACTTCGGCTTCATCACCTGCGACTAAACGCAGCGCTGAGTTTTGACGGAAAACGGCGTAAACACTGGTTTTCTGATCCGGTACAAACACCATGACAGGGCGCAATGGTATCGGACGTACAAACATGCCTGGTTTCAGGAATAGTTGTGTCGCGTAGCCATCGGTAGGGGCGCGAATAACGGTTTTCTCAAGGAAGTATTCTGCTTCTTTGAGGTTGGATTTCAGTCGATACACCACGGCATTTTCGCCGTTAATCAGAGCGCTAAGTTCCGCTGCTGTTTGGTCTCTCTTCGACAGAGAAGAGCGCCATTGAGCTTGTGCCGCCAGATAAGTTTGCTGCGCACGAACCACTTCCTGGTCGGTGAACGGGCTTTTCATTTTGTCCTGGCTGCCATTGCGGTAACGGTCAGCATCTTTCATGGCTAAATCACGTTGCGCTTTAGCCTGGGCGATATCGGCATTTTCGGAAGCCAGACGCGCTTTAAGCATTTCAACATTTTGCTGCGCGCTTTCAATCTCACCTTTTATTGACTCGACTTTTGCTTGATAAGCCGTTGGGTCAATACGGAACAGGAAATCGCCTTTTTTCAGCATGGTATTGGATTTAGTGGTCACTTCTACCACTGTACCCGATACTTCAGGGATAATAGGTACCGTAACGGTAACCATCTGGGCGCGTTCAGTATAAGGATGGTTGTAATTCATTAATAAAAGCAGAGAGCCAATAAGAATAATCCCACCCAGAACTGCAGTAGGGACGCTCCATTTATTTAATGGAATTTTGAAGAATTTAAATATACCAACGCAAAGCGCGGTATATGTAAGAATAAGTAATAAATCCACAATGAATCCTGCTCAATAATTCGGTTACTGATGGTTTGCTGTGTTATTTTTTTGCTGAGCTTCCAGTTGAGCCAGACGTTCACGAAGTGCGTCGAGTTCATGGTTTTTTGTCGCAAATCCCCAGCCACGGTCTTCGCGATATAACATCGCCCAGATCCACAAAAACGGCCATAGTGCATGCAATGTGAATAAACTCACCCAACCTGCGGCATGAATCGCATCCTGGTGCGGGTGGTTACGATGTACCGCAATTTCGTAGGGGATGTCGTGAACAACAATGACACCGTAAAAGAGCGTGAGTCCCACAAATATAAGAGCGCCTAAGGCAAGATAGTCCAGAATCATAGATGGGTGCCCCCGTAAGAAAATGTTCGGAGACACTAATGAGAAGGTGTGCATGGCACCACATTTATTTTGTTTAAAAATAAACATTTAGCGATTTTTTAATTGCACAAAATCACAATAATGTGCAAGAGGAAAAGTCAGAAATTACACTTCTTTTCATCATGGACATAGTTGTAAATTTTTTATCGAATAGTGTGTTTATTTTACAAAACATACTTGTATCTAAACGCTAAACACCGCTAAGGTAGGGGCTCCCAGCTAGATCTTTGGCGTGGTATATACTTCAAGGAACCTGCATGTATAGTAAGTAATTTCAGGAAAAGAAATGATTATACCTCCTCCTACACGACCAGAAGCCGCCATTCAGCGTCTGCTTTCTATCCTTGAGCCCCATGGAACGCCGATGGAGATCATTCCCCGCAAGCGTATTAACTGGGAATATAAGGATGTCCCGCAGTTCTATGTTTTCAAGAAAGGTGAGATTTCAGTACTCCGCGCAACGGACGGTTTGGTTATTGCGACAGTAGCCGGTCAAAATTTGTTTGGTATTGCAGAGAGCATCCAACCTTTACGTAGCCATATCCTGCGTGCAGAAACCGAATGCACCATGCTTCGTCTTGATGCCAGCCTTGCGCATGAGATAATCACTCAAGAAGGGCTGTGGAAAGACGTTGCTATTATTCTCGCTTATTACACCAGCCATCTTTTCTACCGTGACTCGGTCGTGGTGCAACAACGCACCTATTCCATCATTCGTGGTCACCTAATTGAAATGAGTCGTCTGCCGGAAGAATCTCGTTTAAGAACTTCAATTCTGGATTACATTCAGGAAAGAACGCACTTATCGCGTAGCAGTATTTTGAATGTTATGTTTGCTTTAAAAAATGGCGGCTACATTGATATTCGACGTGGTGGCTATTTATTAGAAGTTATAAATTTGCCTGAAAAATTCTAAAGCAGGCTAATTATTGGAGCGTTATTAATTTTACTGGTGCGTTAATGCAATAATCTCATCTACTTGTTTTTCATTTAAATTTAAACAAAGTACAAATTCCTTATGTTGTGGAATATGAATACTATTCGTTGCTAGAACATTAATACCATTGAGTAAATCTCACAGCAGCGACTTCAAGGAATATGATGAAAAAGACTCTTATTGCGTTAATCGCACTCAACGCCTTCGCAGTAACGAACGCTAATGCCGCAGCCGATACCAATACCTGGTATGGCGGTGCTAAATTAGGTTGGTCACATTATTTTGACGGCAATGGTAACAATGATTTCAATGATAATCTGAGCAACGCTACCGACTTTGATTTGAGCAGCGATAATGTCGGCGGTGGTGTATTTGGTGGTTACCAAATTCTTCCATGGTTGGCTGTTGAAGGTGGCTACGACTACCTTGGCAACATGCAAGTTGAAGGCAACAACGGTGTAGCGGGTGCTAAACTGGGCTCTCAAGGTCTGCAACTGTCAATGAAAGCCAGCTATTCATTCAATGAAAACTGGGACATCTACGGCCGTGCTGGTGCAATGGCATACCGTGCTGAAGCACAACAAGATGGCAACACCAAGTTTGAAACCGGCGTTCGCCCATTGGCGGCATTTGGTACCGAATACGAGTTTAACGACAACTGGGCTGGCCGTCTGGAATACCAGTGGGTTAGCAATGTTGGTAACTCCAACCAAATTGGTATGACTGCAGATGTTAGTACTGTGACAGCAGGCGTGGTTTACCGCTTTGGTCAAAATACTCCAGCTCCAGTTGCCGCAGCACCAGTTGTAGAAGAAGCTCCAGTTGAGCCACAGCGCTTCAACCTCAAGTCAGACGTTATGTTTGCCTTCAACTCTGCAGTGCTTTCACCAGCAGGTGAAGCTGCAGTACGTGATCTCTACAACCGCCCAGAAATTCAGGCGTCTAAAGAGAAAACCACAGTGGTGATTGGCTTCACAGACCGTCTGGGTTCACAGAATTACAACCTGGATCTCTCTACTAAACGTGCACAAGCCGTTGCGGATGAACTGGTTCGTTTAGGTATGCCAGCTCAACACGTCCAGGCTGAAGGCCGTGGCCCAAGCGAGCCGGTAACTGGCACCACCTGTGATGCAGTGACTGAGCGTCAAGAATTGATTAACTGCCTGGCACCTGATCGCCGCGTTGTTGTTGAAATCGCCGGTGTAGCAGCACAGCAGTAAGAACTAATATGCCATTAAAAAAATAGCAGTAACGTCCGTTTTGCCCGATGCATATGTGCCTATCGGGCTTTTTTTTGATCTGAAAACCCTATGTAGAAAAGAGGAAACGATGAAATATTTAAAAGTGGCTTATCTGGTTGTTGCGACACTTGCCGCAGGTTCGGCAAATGCAGTTTCATTTCACGGCGAGGCGGGTTCTAAATGGACCAACCTGGGGATGAGTTTTGGCGCAAATGAACCCGGCTTTACCTTCAGTGGTAACTGGGCACATAACGATAATGACGGTGATGTTGCGAGTCTGGGATTAGGCTGGAATATTCCGTTGGGTTCCGTATTGATCACCCTCGGGGGCAAAACAATTTATTTGAACCCAGATGATAACGACGAAGGTTATGCCGTAGCGGTTGGTGGTGGTGCACAACTTCCACTTGGTGAACATTTTACTCTGTTTGGTGATGCCTATTTTTCACCTGATTCACTCTCAAGTGGTGTGGCACAGTACGGCGAGGCCAATGCGGGCCTGCGTTGGAATATCAACAAAACATTTTCCGTTGATGGCGGCTACCGTTATGTCGGTATGGAAGGGAAAGATGGCCACAGCGACAATATCATCGCTGACGGTGCTTATGCTGGGGTTAATTTTAGCTTCTGAGAAGTTTATTTTTACACATGAATAAATTTGCCGCAGAAATTATCACGCACTACAATTATCACGTTGAGACATCAAGCCTCATTGATATCATCAATTCGAGTGATTCGATCCTTTAATATTGTTTGTGCATCTTGCAGTGCCAATACAATAATCCCGCCCGTCCGGCGGGTTTTTTTTATCAAAAAAATGAAATTTATTTTTAAATAAGAATGCTTTTGTATGCGTGACTTATTAACTTTATGCTGCCTGTAGCTCATAGGGATGTGAGCTAAGAAGCAACCATCAAATAAGTAAGCAGTACGAAGCCACACTATGGCAACATAGTGTGGCTTTTTACTATGCATCGTTATTACTGTTTGAAATTAAACGCTTTTATAATATTTCGCAAATCAAGATATAAAGCAGTATCAATACTTCCGACACTTTTCATGACAAATATATTGACTGGATAGAGTGTCATTAAAATAAAAATTAAGAATTTTCACCTTTTCTTTTAATAATAATTCACTACAAAAATACAGGCTAATGATATCTATCCCCAATATAGGGTGCGCCAGATTACATACCTGCAATGCTTAAGTGAACGTTGTTAGCAAATGGTTAATTTATTTGTTTAAAAATAAACGACTAAGGATTTTCAATGTCATTCTTGCTACGTTATTAATATAAGGGTGCTATTGGAATTGTTACTTATTATTTTTAAGGGTATCGAATGAAGAAAATGTTTAAAATTGCCATGATGGCAACAGCTCTGACTTTTTCAGGTATGGCTTCTGCATCTACCTCAACAGAAACGCTGCCGCAAGATAGCCTGGCACAACAATTAAATCTGACACCAGAACAAATAAAAACGGTGAAGGCACTGCGTGATGAGGCACAAAAAGAGATCAGTAAGATTAATACTGATGCTTTGGCTCAGGATGCCATTGTGAGTATGTTCAAATCTGGTGTGTGGGATGACAGTGCGGCGAAGAAACAACTATCTGCCATTGGGGACATTCAGAGTCAGGTACGCTACCAGCGAGCAAAATACGTGTTTAATGTCAGCCGGGTGCTCACTGCTGAACAAAAGCAGCATTTACAGCAGTTGCTGATCGAGAAACAACTTTACTGATTGGCATTACAGAAATTATAAAAGGATGTCATCAGGACATCCTTTTAATTGAGGTTCAGGAGTTTTTCTCGGTGAGAGGTTTTAATGCCTTACCAATCTGTACCAGACCATTTTTATTCTGATCTTTCAGGTAGATATTGTTCAGCTCATTAAACTCTTCAAGCCGTGTCAGCGCCTGAAACACGTTATCGATTCCATCGCGATTAGCAAGAACATCATCACTTCTCAGGCCATTCACATGTGCCGCTTTAATCTCTGACGTCAGGCTGGCAATGGCTTGCTGATTGATGTTGTGCAGGCTTTCTAATTCCACAGGGTTGCCGTTAGCGGTAGCAGCCGTTTTCGGGCTGGCCTGGAAGTCGAGAGTATTTAACGCTTCGACCTTATCATCTCCAGGATTAGCGCAACCAGCGAGAATAAGGGTGAATAACAGGATAGATTTCTTGAACACGGTATTTCCTTGCAGTTTGCTTACTGATTAACTCAGACGGCAACTTACCTGCACGGTTATCTTGAAACACTATTAAGTTTGTTTATTTTTAAACGATAAAATAGGCAGGCCACAGTTGCAACCTGCCATGAGAATGTTATTTCGCCAGTTTATCTTCGGTACGTAACTCAAAATCAGACGCGTCATGGCGTTCGTGTAACTGCTCAGATGGCTCCCCGAACGTGCGATTCACAATGCGCCCACGTTTCACCGCAGGACGATTTGCCACTTCATCGGCCCAACGCGCGAAGTTTTTATATGAAGCTATGTCGAGGAACTCTGCCGCGTCATACAACCCACCTTTTGCAAGTGCGCCGTACCACGGCCAGATAGCGATATCGGCAATGGTATATTCCTCGCCCGCAATAAAGCGATGTGTCGCCAGTTGTCGGTCGAGCACATCGAGTTGGCGCTTGGTTTCCATTGCAAAGCGATTAATGGCGTACTCGATTTTCATGGGGGCGTAATTGTAGAAGTGGCCAAAACCGCCGCCGAGGTAAGGGGCGGAACCTTGCAGCCAGAACAGCCAGTTCAACGTTTCGGTGCGTGCCGCAAGATCCTTTGGTAAGAAATGGCCGAACTTCTCCGCCAGATACAACAGGATTGCGCCGGACTCGAAGACGCGAATCGGTGGTGTGGCTGAATGGTCCATCAACGCCGGAATTTTCGAGTTCGGGTTCACTTCAACAAAGCCACTGGAGAACTGGTCCCCTTCGCCGATTCGAATCAGGTGAGCATCGTATTCTGCCTCGCTCACGCCTATCGCCAGCAACTCCTCAAGCAGAATGGTGACCTTCTGCCCATTCGGTGTACCAAGAGAATAGAGCTGCAACGGGTGCCTGCCGATGGGTAATGTGCGCTCATGGGTTGGGCCTGCAATCGGGCGATTAATGTTAGCAAAGGTGCCGCCTTCGCCTTTTTTCCACGTCCAAACTTTTGGGGGCTGATAGTTATTATCTGACATGTTGTGTCGGCCTTTTAGTTGCCAGGGGAGTGACTAAAAAGTGTAATCCTTCTTTGTTTTGTTCGTTAATCGCCCGCTATTTTTTTTAACTTCTGATGGTGTGATCTACGGTAACAATTAATTAACTATAAGTTTGCAATATGAACCAAATGATACAACATTAACCCACTTACCCCCGATCCCCTGGAGCCAACATGCAGCGTTCAATTGCAACCGTATCTCTCTCTGGCACGTTGCCAGAAAAACTGGCAGCAATCTCGGCTGCGGGTTTTGACGGTGTCGAAATCTTCGAAAATGACTTGCTCTACTACCCAGGTACACCCGCCGACGTGCGAAAAATGGCGGCTGATCTTGGGCTTTCCATCACGCTATTTCAGCCTTTCCGGGATTTTGAAGGAGCATCGCGCCCGCAGTTTGCCAGCAACCTGGAACGTGCGCGGCGTAAATTTTCCCTGATGCAGGAGCTGGGGTGCAACACCATGTTGCTGTGCAGCAACGTGGCACCGGACTGCTCTGCGAATATTGATTTACAAGTGAGCGACCTGGCACATCTGGCTGAATTGGCACAACAAAATGAAATTACTGTTGGCTATGAGGCGCTGGCCTGGGGCACACATGTGAACCGTTATCGTCAGGCCTGGGAACGGGTAAAGCAAGTTAACAGCCCGGCGTTAGGGCTGGTGCTGGACAGTTTCCACGTGCTGTCTCTCGGCGATCAGTTGATTAATCTTGATGATATTCCACTGGAGAAAATCACCTTCCTGCAATTGGCCGATGCGCCACTGATGAAAATGGATGTGCTTGAGTGGAGTCGCCATTTCCGCTGCTTCCCGGGGCAAGGTGAACTGCCGGTAGTTGAATTTACCCGCCTGCTGACTGAGAAAGGCTATCGTGGCCCGTGGTCGCTGGAAATTTTCAACGACAATTTCCGTGCCACGCCAAACGCACCAACCGCAAAAGATGGCTACCGTTCGCTGCTTTGGTTGGAAGAGCAGACCTGGAATAACAATCCACACATTGATGCGCCATTGTTCCACAGTGCGCCTCAGGCCAGTTATCAGGGCATCGAATTTTTAGAGTTTGCCACGGATGCCCAGGATGCCGTCGCCTTGGGTGAAGCGCTGCAACCGCTGGGGTTTGCGCTGGCTGGGGAGCACCGTTCAAAAGACGTTTCGCTGTGGCGTAACGGTGGCGTGAATATGATCATCAACCATCAGTCACACAGTTGGGCAGATGAGTTTCATCGTCGCCACGGTGTTTCGCTTTGCGCGATGGCGTGGCGCGTCAAGGGTGCGGAAAATGTGCTCAAGCGTGCGCAGGATTATGGCTATCCCATCTGGCATGAAGAACATGGTCCAGACGAGCGAGCGCTGGCGGCAATTTGCGCCCCAGATGGCAGCTTAATTTATCTGATTGAAGCGCCAGATTTAGGCGAGAGAGATATTTATCAGACAGATTTTAAACTTTCAGATCCCGCGACCTCGGGCGCTTTGCGCGGCATTGATCACCTGGCGTTAGGTTTAGTCGAAGGCAGTCGCGATAACTGGATTATGTTTTTCCGGGCGGTGTTTGGCTTTGAGCTGGATAACGAGTTGAGTGTGCCGGACCCGTACGGATTGGTCAGAAGCCAGGTCATGCACAGCCCCTGTCATTCGATTCGCTTGCCGTTAAATATGTCGCACAGCCTGGATACTCAAATCGCACGTTCGGTGGCGAGTTATCAGGGAACCGGGCTGCAACACGTGGCATTTTCCTGTGATGATTTACCGGCAACCGTTGAAAGTCTGCAAGCTAACGGACTGGAATTGCTGCCGATCCCGGCGAATTATTATGGCGATTTGCTGGCGCGTTACGGGGTAAACAATTCGTTATTACAAGGGCTGGAACGTCTGGATATCCTTTATGAGCGAGATGCCCGGCAGCAGGAGTTTTTACACGTCTACACCCCTCCTTTCCGCCCCGATCGTTTCTTCTTTGAATTGGTCGAGCGGCGAGGAGATTATCAACAATATGGAGCAACCAACGCGGCGGTTCGTCTGGCGGCGATGCAAATGCGTTTATGCGATTTAAAACAATAAATGAACCATCAGGTTCAATTAGAACACCTGCAACCTACAGACAGAGGAATAAAAAATGGCGAGTTATGGCCAGGGCGACATTGCCGCCCCGAAAACTGGTGTAGAGAAACGCTCCCGTACCCGACTGGTTATCCTGACCCTTCTGGCTATTGGAACCATGATTAACTACCTCGACCGAACGGTATTAGGTATCGCCGCGCCGCAGTTGAGTGCCGATCTCGGCATTGGTGCGGCCACGATGGGGATCGTGTTTTCTGCGTTTGCCTGGACTTACGCGGCGATGCAAATACCCGGCGGCATCTTCCTCGACCGCTTTGGCAACAAAATCACCTATGCACTGGCGCTGTTTTTCTGGTCGGCATTTACCTTATTCCACGGATTAACCATAGGGCTGAAAACTCTGCTGCTATGCCGTTTAGGATTGGGGATTAGTGAGGCACCGTGCTTCCCGGTGAATAGCCGTGTGGTTGGCAAGTGGTTCCCGCAACACGAACGTGCCCGTGCTACGGCGGTGTACACCGTAGGGGAATACATCGGCCTCGCGGCATTTGCGCCGTTGTTGTTCTTTATTATGGAAACCTTCGGCTGGCGGACGCTGTTTATCACCGTCGGCGTTGCGGGGATCTTATTTGTGTTGGTGTGGTGGCGTTTTTATCACGAGCCGCATGAATCGAAAACGGCCAATCAGCTTGAGCTGGAATATATCGGGCATGACCGAAAAGAAGCAGAACCTGAGCCGAAGATGAACTTCAGTTGGGCGAATGTAGCCAAACTGGTGAAATGCCGCCAGATCCTCGGTGCGGGGATCGGCCAGTTTGCCGGGAATACTACGTTAGTTTTCTTCCTAACCTGGTTCCCAACCTATCTCGCAACCGAACGCCATATGCCCTGGCTGAAAGTGGGGTTCTTCGCCATTCTGCCGTTCCTCGCTGCCGCCGTTGGCGTGATGTTTGGTGGATGGGTGTCTGATCAAATACTGAAACGGACGGGTTCGGTGAACATCGCGCGTAAATTGCCGATTATCGCTGGCCTGTTGATGGCGAGCCTGATTATCTCGGCTAACTGGATGCCGACGGATGCGCTGGTGATTTCGGTGATGTCCGTTGCCTTCTTTGGGCAGGGGATGGTGGGACTTGGGTGGACGCTGATTTCCGATATGGCGCCGAAGAATCTGGCGGGGCTGACCGGCGGCTTATTCAACTTCTGCTCAAACCTTGCCTCTATCATTACGCCGCTCATCATCGGTTTTATCGTCGCGGCAACGGGCAACTTCTTCTATGCACTGGTCTACATCGGCGGAGCAGCGCTGCTGGGCGTATTGTCGTATGTCTTTATTCTTGGCGATATCAAACGTATTGAACTGGATGATTAATTAATGATGCGCAACGGCGTCGCAGATCCCAGTGATGCCGTTAAAGAGGAAGATGCAATGGAAATTAGTGGCAATACCCGGTTAATCGCTCATCTGGGCTACCCAACCACCACCTTCAAAGCGCCGATGATTTACAACCCATGGTTTGAAGAGCAAGGGATTGATATCAAAGTGGTACCGATGGGGGTGAAAGGCGAAGATTATGCGCAGATGATTCCTTCTCTATTTCGCCTGACCAATATTGTGGGGGCGTTGGTGACTATGCCGCACAAAGTCTCGACCTGCGACTTAGTCCAAAGCCTAAGCCCTACCGCGCAAATTGCTGGTGCCTGTAACGCCATTCGTCGTGAAGCGGATGGCAGTTTGCGCGGTGATATGTTTGATGGCGACGGTTTCGTTCGCGGCGTGTTGCGCAAAGGGGTTCAGGTTAAAGGGGCGCGGGCGTTAGTGGTGGGATGCGGCGGAGTTGGTTCGGCTATTGCCGCGTCGCTGGCGGCAGCGGGTGTCGATACGCTAGCGTTATTTGATAACCGCACGGCAAGCAGCGAAGAGCTGGCAAAACGCCTGCGACGCCATTATCCGTTGCTCACCGTGCAGACCCACTTGCGCAACCCAAAGGCGTTTTCCATTGTCGTGAACGCAACTCCGCTGGGAATGAATGCTGGCGATGAACTGCCGATGGATATGAGCGCGATAACGCCGGGAAGTTTTGTCGGTGAAGTGGTGATGAAGAGCGAAATCACGCCATTTTTACGCGCAGCGCTGGAAAGAGACTGCCAGATACAACCTGGAACAGATATGTTATTTGAGATGATTCCTGCATATATGGAGTTTTTTGGCCTGCCAGAAGTCACGCCAGAAGCACTGCGTAGGGTGGCAAAAATAGATTACTAACAATGGATTAGCGGTGCGATGCATGGGTGTGTTGTGGTGCCGTTTACCCCCTCTAAGCGAAGCGCTAAAAGAGGGGGGCTTTAGCTCCAGACCTGTGGACGGTTAAAATAATCCTTGTCATTCATCGCCTAAGCATGAGTTAATACGCCCCATCGGTTTGACGTACAGACCTTTAAAGCAACTTAGTAAAGCAGTCCTTCAAGAGTCATCCCTGGATACCCTTTGTCGTGTGCTCCTCTACCGCTTCATAAAATCTGTAAAGCATACCAAATCGCCGTAAGGCACACTTATTTCAAAAGGTAATATTCATGTCTAACAAAATGACTGGTCTGGTAAAATGGTTCAACGCTGATAAAGGCTTCGGCTTCATCACTCCAGACGACGGTTCTAAAGACCTGTTCGTACACTTCTCTGCTATCCAGAACGATGGCTACAAATCTCTTGATGAAGGCCAGAAAGTTTCCTTCACCATCGAGAACGGCGCTAAAGGCCCAGCAGCTGGTAACGTAACTAGCCTGTAAGGTTAGCGTTAACTAAGCTAGAAATTTAAAAACCCGCTTCGGCGGGTTTTTTCGTTTTAGTAACAAACCCGATTTCTGCCGTTTTGCTTCGCTTGATAAAGTTGCTTATCGGCCTGTTCGACCAACCCTTCCAGAGTGACTCCCTCGCTCCATTGTGCAATTCCCTGGCTGACGGTAAGCACTGACGAAATAGCCGAACCCTCGTGAGGAATGTGGGCATGAGCAATATTGTGTTGGATCCTGTGGCTGATGGATTTGGCCTGGGAAATATCGTTGCACACCGTCATGACAACAAACTCCTCACCGCCAAAACGAAATGCGCTGTCAGTCTCTTTACGCAGAGATTGCTCAATACATTGTGAGACTTTGATCAGGCATTTATCACCGGCCACATGACCATACCTGTCGTTGTACTGTTTGAAGTAATCGATATCCAGAACAATCATGAACAGCTTTTTCTTATTGCCGGAAAGGGCGCTGACACACTCTTCAAAAAAACGCGCCATGCTCAGCCGGTTGAACAGCCCTGTTAAGGCATCATAGTGTGCCTGCTGCACCAACTTTTTAATCAGGATGTTCTTCTCGTATTCGCTACGTTGTACGCGCTGA
This sequence comes from Buttiauxella sp. WJP83, assembly GCF_027594725.1. Taxonomy (NCBI): domain Bacteria; kingdom Pseudomonadati; phylum Pseudomonadota; class Gammaproteobacteria; order Enterobacterales; family Enterobacteriaceae; genus Buttiauxella; species Buttiauxella sp. WJP83. The sequence goes on along the minus strand of NZ_CP110080.1, from coordinate 4,217,183 downwards.
TACCACTCCAGCAAAATGTAGCGGGAAGAATAGATAACTAACAGCATGATCACCGCGCCGATGAACTGTGCGAGGCTAAATTTATCCTGCAAGAAAAATTCGACATACAGTAAGCACAAGGCTAATGGAGCTGAAAACAGCAGCAGCAGTCGCCCGGAAATATAGAAAGTGATCGTCGCGGGTAATAACACTGAAACGGTCATAATCAATGTGATCATTGTGTCCTGGTAATAAATGGTGACGTTTAAAAGCAAAACTGACCACAATAAACCAAAGGCAAAGACCACAAAGGGAAGGGCGTAGTGATAGACACCGTCGTTTATATTATTCTTTATTTTTAGAGTGATAATCAGGTTTATTAAGGCAAGTATTACGATACAGCCACACAGGAGTTGTAGTGCAGGGGGAAGCGATTCGACATCTTTGTTATGCGTGCTGCGCAAAAAAAGCCAGGCGCAGAATATGATGTTTAGACATAAAAACCACATATAGCCTTTGGTACTGGTAATGACATTTTCGCCAGTGCTGTGATTAATATCCATTCATACCTGCCTTTTAATAAGTTTTTCCGATGATACCGTGCTTGCTTTGGCTGTGCCATCGTTGAAATCCGCGCTCTCCAACCCCTTATCTTCTCTCCCTTTATCTTGAATGTGCATGAGGCTCGACTATGCTCAAACTAGTTCTTTGACGGGAATGATATTTCTCGTGTGATTGAATAATAAAACAAAATCACATTTTACTGGGCGATGCATATGATTAGGGTGCTGCTTTTTCTTTTGGCATGGACGGCTATGGAAGCCCGCGCATCTGGGTTTATTGATGATAGCGACGGAATGCTGGATATGAGCCAGTATCTGAGCGAAAACCGCTACGGCTTCTTACCGGTTCCGGTGGTGATAACCGAACCCGCAGTAGGTTACGGAGGCGGGCTATTTGGCCTATTTTTGCATGACACTGAAGACAGTCGGGGGGCAAAAAACCATCCCAATGGGCGACCCATTCCTCCGGCCGTTTCGGCTTTTGGTGGCGGGGCGACGCAAAACGGCACCTGGTTTGTTGGCGGTGGACATCGTCATACCTGGAACAACGACAGCATTCGATATCTGGTTGGTCTTGGCTATGCCAATGTAAATATTGATATTTATTCAGGTGATATTGCAGGTTTTGAGACCGGAAAAGGCATTAGTACCCAAACAAAGGGGTACGGAGGTATGCAAAAATTACTGTTCCGCGTTGCAGATACTCCGTTTTTCCTTGGTGGTTCGCAATTCTATGCAAATATGAAAATCTCGGCCGATAACAAGCTTATCAACCGGACATTTCAGCGGGTGCTGGGCGAGGAAAGTTCGACCTCGGGTGTTGGGTTGCTGATGGAATATGACACAACGGATAACTTTTTCTATCCGCGCAGTGGCTTATCGGTCACTGGCGAATATCAGTTTTATTCCCATTTTCTTGGCGGCGATTATCAGTACAACATGCTGACCATTGACGGTAAATATTTCCAGCCGCTCGGAGCCGATTTCACTTTGGCGTTGGCGGGAAACTATCAGTCACTTTCGAATGCTGACCGCCATCTGCCGCCGATGGCGCGACCCTATATCTATTTGCGAGGCATCTCGCGATATCGCTATCAAGGTGATTATGTCGGTACCGTGCAAACGCAGCTTGAGTGGCAAATGACACCGCGCTGGGTGTTGCAGGGTTTTGTGGGCGCAGGGAGCGCTGCAAATAATATGGATGAGCTTTATCAGACGACTGAAGTGGCGTGGGGAGGGGGTTTCCGTTACCTGATAGCGCGCGAGTTTGGGTTACATACTGGTATTGATGTTGCATTCAGCGACGACGAACAAGCGGTCTATTTCAACGTGGGGGCGGGTCTGTAAATGGAATTTACCGCGAGACTGACAAAACAAATTATAAAGAGAACCTAATGAAATCAATATTAAAAGGTGTGCAACAGTGTCGGGTTTACGCGCTGCCGTTGCTGTTTTTATCCGGCGGGGCATTTGGGGCATCAACGGATACGGCGAGTGAGAGCAGCACGTTTCCAATCTGGGGAGATGAAGCGCGCGCACGTGGTTATTCCATTCCACTGCCGTTTGGCGTGAATCTCAGTTATATGAACATGCGCCAGAACGTCGATGTTGAAAGTATTGCCCTGACGGGACTGAGCTTTGCTGGCCGACCGATCCCTGATGACTTGTTTAATATCGGCGTCGGCGATACCCGCGAACGCAGTGAAACCGAAAACCTGCGCCTTGATATGTGGGTGTTTCCGTTCCTCAACTTCTACGGAATTCTCGGGCATACCAAAGGCTCTTCCGTTTCGCAAATCTCGGTGGATGCCGATCCTTCTCAATATGGTCGCTTCGATCCGAACCGGATCATTGCCCAGGCGGTGCATGCGGGCTATGAGAGTGGAGCGCTACAGGATCTCGACTTTACCCTGAAATTTGAAGGTACGACCTACGGTGCAGGGATGACGCTGGCGGGGGGCTATGAAAACTGGTTCGCGCTGTTGGATACCAACTATACGCAGACCAGTTTCGATATTCTCGACGGTAAAATTTCGGCGCTGACGGTTTCGCCGCGCGTGGGTTATCGCTTTGAGCTTCCTGGTGTTTCCGGCCCTTCACACCTGAGCCTCTGGGTGGGCACGATGTATCAGGATGTTGAACAAGAGTTTAAGGGGAATCTGTCGGATTTAGGTTTGCCTGCGGCGCTGAACAGCGTGGTGGAAAACGGGCATTTTGACGTCAAGCAACACCTGAGTTCGCCGTGGAACATGCTGGTGGGGGCGCAGTATGAAATTACGAAAAATTTCAATGTGTTAACGGAATTTGGTTTTAACGAACGCAACAGTTTCTTCATCGCGGGTGAATACAGATTCTAATGAACAAACGCGGCGCGCTATTTTGGGGTTTGCTGAGTATCATAATGGCACCGGCGAGTACTGAAGCCTTTACGCGCGAAGAGATTGACGGCTTTCTGGGAAATTTAGGCGCGGATAATCAATATGATGCCAGCAAAGGTATTAACTGGAGCGTGCTGCCAGGGCCGTTTTATACCCCTGAATTGAAACTTGGTTTGGGGACTGCCGTGGCGGGCGTTTACCGTGTTGATCCCAACGATCGAGCAACCCAAAACTCATCTATTTCCTTAACTGGATTTGTCAGCACCAGCGGTGCGCTGGGGTTGGGAATGAAAAACTACACGTTTTTCACGGGTGACGAATGGCGGCTATTTGTTGATGGATCGCTTGCGAAAATCCCAACTGGGTTTTGGGGTATTGGTTATGACGCGGCCCAAGGCAACGAGCAGAAATATACCCAGCAGTCGTTTAGTCTCCATCCGAAGATAATGCGCCAAATCGTTGATAATCTGTATGTTGGCGTGGGGTGGGACTTTTCAACCTATGACGCTGAGAACATTGACGATCCGAATCCGGACGATAATTTTTCCCGCTACGATGCAGGTGGGAGGACGCTAAGCTCCGGCGTTACCACCAGCATTAATTACGATACGCGAGATGTGATCACCCGCCCGCGGCACGGCCAATTTTTTAGCGCCGAATACAGCCTTTTTGATCCTTCCATCGGCTCGGATACCCATTTCACCGCGCTGGAGATGCAATATAATTATTACTTCCCGCTCAATGATCAGGACGTATTAGCGTTTGATCTTTGGGGACGTTTTACGCGCGGTGATGTGCCATGGGATCGTCTATCTCAGGCGGGAGATAGCGAGAGATTGCGCGGATATTATCAGGGGCGTTATCGCGATAAAGACGTGGTCAGCACTCAGATAGAATATCGCAAGAAGCTCAACTGGCGACATGGCTATGTTCTGTGGGTGGGGGCAGGTGCATTGGGCGATAGCCCGCAAAACCTTGGGGATCATCCGTTGTTACCCACCTTCGGCGCGGGCTACCGTTTCGAGGTTAAACCAGACATGAACATCCGTCTTGATCTGGGATTTGGCAAAGAGAGTGCCGGTTTTTACTTTCAAGTTGCGGAGGCATTTTAATGCGGGTCTGGATTGTTACTCTGCTACTGGGCGTAGCCTCTTTGAGTTATGGTGCGCAACCGCAGTCAGCCGATATTTTGCCCATCGAGCAAGCGCGGCGAGTGTGGCCAGTGGCGCAAAATTTGATCGCGCCTGAGTCTCTGCGCCCTTGCTGCGCATTTGGTTATGACTTGCAGGTACGAGCCGTTGGCGTACCGATTCCGGTTTACCAGATAGGTAATATTCTGACGCTCGGGACACTCGGCCAGCATCGTTATAACGATAGTGCCTTGGGAGCCGTCAAAAATATCGTCGGTCTGAGCGAAGAAAAAAGCGGCCTGATTTATACCCACCGTGGTGGCTTTATCGACATCGCCCACGTCCGTGATACTGCTGATAATACCTTTTATCTATTCTCGCAGATTTACTCCCGACTCGGCCAGGACTGGCGCTTGTTCTACAGCGAAGAGCTGGGGGTCAGACGCATTCAATTGCATGCGTTTACACCGCCAGCTTCCATGGTTGAGCGCTACACAATTGCGGCGTGGCTTGCGGGACATCTCGCATTTCAACTCGCGCAATGGCATGAGATTGCCCAGTGGTACGGTTTCGAGTCTGTACCGGGGTTTCCTGAGGAAATATCCGCTTTCTCACCAGAAGATCTCTATTCCAATTTATTAGGGGCAAGGCTTGCGATAAACGTGATTTTGCACGGCAATGCCGGGTCGGTTGATTCATACAATAAAGCGATGGATAAAGCGCTCCACAAGGCGTTGGTGCAACTTGGCGCTGTCAGTAAAGCAGAAACCGAAAGGCAATTCCGCGCCGTTGACGGTGACTGGTGGAACAGTAAGCGCCGCGTGCCGGATAAATTTTTGGTGCTCAATCGTAACTACGATTTGAGCGAAAACCGCTATCCGACCAAAGTGCCGTTCGAAAATACCCAGGCTTATCGTCTGGAGATGCCCGCGACAGTTGCAGGCGTTACGCTAAGCCAGCTCGGGGAGCTACAAATCCATACCGGCAGTGATATGCACAGCCTTAAAGCGCCTGAGCGTTTTTATCTGCCATCGCAGTTTTCCGAGCTGGCAGAGCAGGCTAAAGCTGCCGATCAGATTCAGCTCCAGCGAATGAATAAGTAAGTGTCATAAGTACTTTGTATTGGACGAGGTTTCTGATGTCAGCTTTGATGTTGCAAATATGTTGTAGATTCTCAAAACACTCATTTGGAACCAGAGCATGTTCACTATCAAAGTTGATGATCTTACACATCACTCGGTGCAGTCATTAGTGGCTATTCATATTTCTGGAATGCTGGAACAGTCCCCACCTGAAAGCAGCCATGCGTTGGATGTGCAAAAGTTGCGTGACCCTGTGGTGACTTTCTGGTCGGCGTGGGAAGGGGAGCAGTTAGCCGGAATTGGGGCGCTAAAAATGCTGGATGAACGACATGGCGAGCTGAAATCCATGCGCACGGCCACGGCATTTTTACGCCGTGGCGTCGCTAACCAGTTTTTAGTTCACATCCTGCACGTTGCCCGCGAGCGTGGTCTACAGCGCCTGAGCTTAGAAACGGGGACACAACCGGGATTTGCGGCCTGCCATCAACTTTATCTCAAGCATGGTTTTGTCGATTGCGAACCGTTTGCTGATTATCAATTCGACCCGAACAGCCGTTTTATGACGCGGGTGTTGTAGTGAATATTTACCGCTCTCAGAGGATGTGCTGAGTTTCTCCATCCTCTGCAATCCGCCCATCGGCAAGCCGGATGGTGCGGGCGAAGTGTTGTTTTACAAACGTATAATCATGGCTGATAGTCAGAATGGTTGTACCTTGAGCGCGGCAGCACGTGAGCCACTTGTTAAAAATCCCCAACCAGTGGCTATCAAAATCGCGGCTGGGTTCATCTAATAGCAGTAACGGTGGTGCAACGGCGGCGAGGCTTGCTACGGCGACCATGCGGCGTTGACCGGCATGCAAGTCCAGAGGATGAGCATCTGCAACGTCTGTTAATTCACACAGTGCGAGGGTGTGCGCAATTTTATCGTCCAGTGCCTCACCTTTAATCCCTTGATGGCGTAAACCAAACGCTATCTCATCCTGAACCCGATTGTGAAATATTTGCCGCTCAGCTTCCTGAAATAACACCCCCAGTAACGGTGCCCGCTGTGCGGCTTTCAGGCTTGCGATGTTTTTTCCCTGCAAACTGACTTGCCCGCTGTTCGGTTTTAATAATCCGGCCATTAAACGCAGCAGTGTGGATTTCCCCGCACCATTATCGCCAATCAACGCTACCCATTCGCCGGTGTTAACCGTCAGGTTCAACCCTTTAATTGTGGGCTGAGTCGCCGAGGGCCACTGAAATTCCAGCGATTCAATGTTTAGCATAACGTCCCCTCAGTCAGCATCCAGGTTTGTCGGCACTCGACAGCAATGTGTGCCAGTGATCGTTCAAAAAGAATAATGATGCACTGCTGCTGCTGGGCGTAGTCTGCCAGCCGTTGCAGCAATGTCGCAGTTGCTTGCGGTGTCAGACGGCTAAAGGCTTCATCAAGGATTAATAATTTCGGGCGCATCGCTAATGCACAGGCCATCACGACACGCTGCGCTTCACCACCAGAAAGGGTGGCCGGATGGCGTAAACGTAACGCATGGCAATCGGTAAACGTCAGCGCCTCGTCGATGCGTTCCATAATCTCAGCTTCACTGAGACACAGATTTTCTGGCCCGAAGGCAACCTCTTCTTCGACGCTAAAGGTGCATCCTGACAGGTGTAGTTGTGGCGCTTGCTGAATTAATTGCACTTGCTGCGCCATTTCCACCAGAGGGCGCGAGCCCAATACCGTATCCAGTACTCGTCCTTCGCCTACTAACGTTCCCGGTAAGAAGTCCGGAAAACAGCCTGCCAGAAGCTGCGCAAGCGTCGTTTTTCCGCTGCCATTGCCCCCGCTGATGCCGTAGATCCCCGGTATGGAGCAGTGCAAATTGATATTTTGCAGTTGCCAGCTTCGGCTACCTTGCGGGGTAAAACCCAGCGCACTCAATGCCACAGCCATAGCCAGACTCCAGTTTCCAGTATCATCACCAACAACAGAACGTAGCGAACACCACGCTGAAAAGTGCTATCAGGTGGAGCCCAAAGCGTGGTGCGCCTTGGGTGCAGGCGGAATGCACGCATATCCAGTGCGGAACTGCGGGCCGTTAAATCATTCAGCGCACTGTGGGCCAGTGGCATCACGAGCGCCGGGATGTAGCGCAGGCGCTGATACCAACGGCCATCAAGGGGAACACCGCGTGCCAGCTGTGCCTCATAGATGGCTGCCAGTTGTGCGCGTAATTGCTCGACAATCAGCAGAGGTCCAGCAAGTAAATAGGAAAGCCAGAGCGGTAATCGGCTGGCAAACAGCGCGCGAATAAAGCGTTGTGTCGGCATAAATTGCAGCAGGATTTGTCCGCTGCTGAGCAAGGCGAGCAATCGTAACCATAAAGCGGCGGCTCTCAGCAACTGACTGTTATCTCGCGCTTCACCGTGTAACCACCACGCCAGCCAACCACTGTGTACCAGCCATAAACCGCCCGCCATCGGTAGCATAATCCACACCACATAACGCCAGCGGTGGCGGGTGCTTTTCATCAGGATGAGCGCGAGGAATATGGCAAGACTGTAGACCAGTAGTGGATAACCCAGCGGCATCAGTAAACTACTGATGCCGAGCACCACCCAGATTGTCAGGGAGGTAAAAGGGTGCATTAACGAACGGCTGCCATGGCTGGGAAGCTACGTAACGTGCGTTGTGGCATATTACGCACCAGCAGCCAGACAATTATCGCGGTCAGTATTTTATCAACCAGGTTTGCGCCCAGCACCGTCATGGCAACGGATTCAATCAGGTCGTTGCCCATTGAATGCACGTAGGCAACCAGGAAATCAGCGCCGCTACCCGTCACCCCACCAAACAGATAAGTACGAATCGGCACGGCAATGACGGTAACTGCCAGAGTGATCACCACGCCGCTGGCGATAACTTTTGGCAGCGAACGGAACCAGCCAATACGCGCCAGTAAACCTGCGACCAGGCCGATGACCATGGCTACCGGGGCAAAAGCCGCCGCCATAGGATCGGTTAATAATCCCCAAATAATATTCGTCAGTAAGCCTGTCAGCATGCCGATAATTGGCCCCGCCAGCACCGCACTGAGCAATGTCCCAATAGAGTCGAGGAAAATAGGCAATTTCAACATCGACACTAACTGACCCGCAATCATGTTGATCGCGATAGAAATGACAATCAAAACCAGTGTCTGACTCGACAACCCTTTACGTGCCATAAATACCTCAAAGATAAAAAGAACTAAGTAATGTTTAGCGTTTTTTAGCGAGGCGTGACGATGAGTTCGTCATACCCCGAATGCGTACAAGGTTGTCGGCTAAATGAAATCTCGCTTAATTCCCCAATCACTAGCTCAAGTGTTGTGCGCACCAGGCAACCCTCCATCACATGGCCGCCAGTCATTTGCCCATTTTCATCGGCTATCGACAAATGAAGATGTTCGCCACCTTTTTCCAGCGTGCCAATCAGCGACACCACTTCAAACTTCCCGCTCAATAAGGTGGTTTCTTCACGCCCGGCAAAGCGAAAAGCGACGTCACTCAGACTACCGACGCAACCGCTTATCCACGCGGCACGAAGCCCGTTTAAACGGATAAAATCGCGCAACGCACTGAGCACTTCTTGTTGTGGCAGCAGACGTAGAGCATAGAAACGAGCCGTTGATGGCATAGATGTCACCACGATGAAATCCTCTGAGAGACTGAAAATTAAAGCTCAGGACAAAGCATAGGTAAAAGTGGCGTCAGGAGGGCAGGATGCAGCATTTGGGAGGGTAATTATTTCCAGATAACTCCGAACCTCGGACGTTGGGGCACATCATAAGGACGGATATTAGCGATGTATATGACGTACATCAGTTAAAGCGGGTGTAGTTTTTAAGGAGGCAGAGAATCCAGCAAGTAAAAAAACCGCCGTAGTCGGGTTCTTCTAAATAGTGGTGCCCGGACTCGAAATCGAACCAAGGATTCGTTTCTGCGACAACGAAATCAACGAATAACAGTAAGTTACCTTTACGCATTCGATTCCGAATGCACCACTATTTTGTATCATATTCAACGGTATGAATGTTGACGAGCTGACAATTAATCCTTGCTGGATTTAGCAGCCTTGAACTTGTCGTAGATATCCTTGGCATCGAATATAGCCGAGGCATCCACCTTACCCATTACCTTTTCGGCTAAGGCATCAACATGCTTGTCTAACTCACCATCAAGCTTAAGTTTGTCGTTAACCAGTTTTTTTGCTTCGTGCTTGATGATTTTTTCTTTTGCAGTATCAGGCAGTAGCTTATTCGCTACTCTAGTCAAAAAGCTCATCGACCTTCTCCTTTGCTTTGCCTTTAACCGCATCGTCTATGCAATTTGCCACTGCTACAAGGGCTGCGGCTATTACAGCCATGTCATCTGTATACCCAAGGATCGGTGTTAAATCGGGGATAATATCTATCGGTGACACTAAGTAAGCCAGCGCCCCGTAAATGGTTGCCCTGTGTTTAGTTGTGCAGTTGTCACTTTCTAAGCCGTAATACAGACGGAATACCTGCTCAAGGGAATCTTTCCCGATAGTCTTGCAGTATTTTTTAGTTTTTGACCAAAAACCGTCTTCGCTATAGTCCTCAATCTCGATCTTGCCAGTCTCATCCATTAACATTTCCTCACATTAGTGTTTTCATATCACTTATCTAGCAGATCAGGGCGTTCGTTCCGATCAATCCGGTAAATACTTGTGATCCCAATACCTAACTGCCGGGAAATCTCCGGTTTACTCATACCTTTTTCGGCCAAATCTATAAATTCTTGAGATTTACTTCTGGCAGTAGCTTTCCGGCCTTTGTATTTGCCTTTGAGTTTCGCAAGGGCAATACCTTCGGCCTAACGTTCCAGAATCATTTCACGTTCGAATGTGGTGATAGCTCCAATCAATGTGAGCATCAGCTTTCCTGTCGGTATTGCCGTGTTGATACCGATATTGAGGATGTTTAACGCCTTAGAGGTATTCCGAAATTTCCAGCAGGTGGCGAGTGTTACGGGCGAGGCGGTCCAGCTTTTTTAGCCGATGGAGTGTAGTCCCGAAGACGTGATTCCTCTCTGTCTTCTTCGGTCCGCTTTATGTGTGCTTTGTAACGTTCGAAAAGACCAGCGAGGTCAGACTTTCTTTTTCTGCGTGGCGGTAATGACGGTGTACGCAGGAAGCTCATCAATAATATACATTTCCGCTGCACTGATTCTGTACTCTGCAAGACGTCATGCGAGTTTCTGTTTCCACGACGGCGTAATCCCGACAGGCGCCCACTGGAGGGGTTCTTCGAGTTCTGGCAGCAGAAGCTGGGTGACTAGCTGGAAGTCGGCTTCGCTTGCCTGCTCGCCTTTACGCAGGCATTTGCTTAGCTGCTCGTTATCAGCAGTCAGGCCAATACCATAATAATAACGCCGCAGATAACGTGCTTTGATGGTTTCTGGTTGCTGGAGGATTCGGGTCATCGATACCGAAGCGATAACCTCGGTATCGTCCTGTGTCACTGTACGATCTGCTTTGGCGTTCTGGCTGATGGCGTTGATTTCAGTCAGTGCGGCAGGAGCCGTGAGTTTGGCTTGCTCAAGGTCTTTCGTCTCAAGGGAGCGTTTTAGTTCGCCTTTGCGGATAACGAACGTAGCACTTGAGGAACCGCTTTGCGGATGTAGTAGGTGCCGTTTCGGTCTTTGGTTGGCTTTATCATAATGCCCATTTTGTACCACTGGGAAGAAGGGCCGGAGGAAAGATAAGGGTGGTAACTACTGGAAAACCAACAAGTTGTCGACTCAGAAAGCAAAAAACCCGCCATAGGCGGGTTCTTCTAAATAGTGGTGCCCGGACTCGGAATCGAACCAAGGACACGGGGATTTTCAATCCCCTGCTCTACCGACTGAGCTATCCGGGCAACGGGGCGCATTAAACCGTAAAGGCCGTTTGCCGTCAACGGCTTTGTCATAAAAAAGGTGTTAAATGCGTTTAACTGCCTGCTTTTCATGCAGAGTGGCGAGAAAATCACTCATCACGTTAAAGCGCCACCCTGTCGGCACTGCGCAAACCGTAGAATGTCTTCGGCCAGTCGGCGAGCGGTTTCGATATCTGCCTGGCTACGTTTCACCAGTAAACGACTCAGGCAGCCTTCCAGCACCAGTTCCATTTGGTGAGCCACCATCGCTGGGTCATCTACTTCCAGTTGCGTCAGCAACTCGTGGGTGAATTCCCATGCGGCTTTTTTCTGCTGATCGGCCAGTTGATGAATGGGATGTGCTGCTTCTGGATAAAACGTGCAAGCGGCGATAAACAGGCAGCCCGGATAGCGCTGGTTGTTAACGCATTCGGTCAACGCCTGGTAGCGCTTCAGTAGTTTTTGTTCCAGCGATAGCTCATCGTCGAGTATTAACTGACGACGCCAGACATCAATCTGCTGGCTCAGATAGCGCAGGGCATCGTAAAGCACGGCTTCTGTATCGGGCCAAAATTGACGAATTTCTTTTACCGGATAGTCAGCTTCATTCGCGACCATCTCCAGAGTGGTGCTTGCAATCCCCACACGTTCAAGGACGTGTAGGGCGTGCTCAAGTACGTCTTCGCGTTGCACGGTATTCTCCTCCCTTGTACCCGTCATACTTCAAGCTGCTTCTGCGTTCTCTTGCCGCTGCGATGCAACTTGAACTATTTAGTGTACGTCCCATAGTAGTGTTGTTTACGGTGCTTGATTGCGCAAATGCGCATCAAACGTGCTTGCATCCATAAAGCCTGTCACGCGTGCTTCCGGCTGCTCGCGGCCTTGATCATCAAAGAACAATATAGTGGGTAGCCCTAAAACCTGTAGATGCTTTAACAATGCGACATCTTGCGCGTTATTGGCTGTAACGTCCGCTTGCAGTAAAACAGTATTTGCCAACCGTTGCTGCACTTTAGGATCGCTAAAGGTGTATTTCTCAAACTCTTTGCAGGCCACGCACCAGTCGGCGTACAAATCGAGCATCACGGGTTTGCCTTTCGCATTAGCGAGAGCCGTTTCAAGTTGTTCAACGCTGGCAATTTTCGTGAAATTGAGGTGTGCCTGGCTTGTCGTGACAGTGCTGCCAAATACCCAGTCTTGCACAGGGCGAGCACAAACCAGCGCCGCGCCGAGCAAAACGATCTGCACGATGCGCATCCATGACTTTTTGGCGTGCAGGCTTGTGATAAACGCCCAGCTAAAGAACGCCACGCCGAGCAATCCCCACAAACGAATGCCCCATGTTTCTCCCAGTATGCGTTCCAGCAAAAATACTGGTAGTGCGAGGATCACAAAACCAAACGCGATTTTGACAGTTTCCATCCACGGGCCGCTTTTTGGCAGCAGACGGTTGCCGAAAACAGTGATCAACATCAGCGGCAGACCCATGCCCAACGCGTAGAGATACAACGTGCCGCCACCCAGCCACATGTTCCCGCTTTGGGCGATATACAGAAGAATGGCGCTCAATGGTGCGGTGGTACAAGGCGAGCAAATTAATCCGGCCAGGGCACCCATCGCAAAGACGCCACCTGCTGATCCCCCCTGCTGGCGATTACTCATCAGCGTCAGACGCGTTTGCAGTGATGATGGTAGTTGCAGCGTAAATAACCCAAACATCGAGGCGGCCAGTAGCACAAAGAGGACTGACAGCCCGATAAGCACGTAAGGGTGTTGCAGCGCGGCCTGGAATTGAAGGCCAGCAGCGGCGACGACCAGGCCCAGAGCGGTATAGGTCAGCGCCATCCCTTGCACATAAACAAAGGTCAGAAGCAGGGCTCGGGCGGTGGATAAGCGCTGTTTTCCGCCCAACACGATGCCGGAAATCAGTGGGTACATCGGCAGCACGCAAGGCGTGAAGGCGATGCCGATACCGATCAGGAATGCCCAGAGTGCGGAAAACGGGAGCTGGGTAGTGGCTGAATTGTCTGAGTCCCTCACCCCGACCCTCTCCTGGGGGAGAGGGTTAGGGTGAGGGCGGTTTTCATCACCCGCAACCACCGCACTCAGCGGCACGACGCGCGTTTCAGGTGGATAACAGAACCCTGCTTCGGCACAACCCTGGTAAGTCACGCTGACGCTCGCGCCTTTGGCTGTCGTTTGAAGCGTGACGGGCAGATTGAGCTGCTGGGTGTAAATCTCGGTCTTGCCGTAGAACTCGTCTTCATGCCAGGTGCCTTTCGGCAATTCTAGCGGTGCGAGCTCAGCTTGCGCCGGGGTCAGCTTGATTTGCTGACGATAAAGGTAGTAGCCAGGTTTTATCTGCCAGTTCAGGTTGAGCTGGTTTCCTGATTGCTGAAAATCGAAAGCAAAAGCCTGGTCGACAGGAACAAATTGAGATTTGCTCTGGTTATCGAACAGGCCTGCAAAAGCGTGGGTGCTGAAAAGCGCAAAGATTAGCGCAAAGATGCGTAGAGCCATGAGAGGTAATCACTATCTCCGTGGGTAACTGGCAGAACCAGTAATTCAGGGGTTTGGTATGGGTGATGCGATTTGAGACACGCTATCAAGGCTTCTTGATGGTCGATATCGCTTTTTAGCAACATCTGCACCTCATACTCCTGTTCCATTTTCCCTTCCCAGTAATACAACGAAGTGGCACCAGGTAATAAGGTGACGCAGGCGGCCAGTTTTTCAGACAGCACAAGGGTGGCAAGGTCCTGGGCGGTGGCTTCGTCAGGGGCAGTACAAAGGATGACAACAGCCTGGGTCGTTGGCATAGCAAACCTCGTATCTGGGGAAACAGCGGTTGACTATAGCATGGCGGAGAGAAGGGAGGTGTTAAACGGGCCGCAGCGCGACCCGTGTTTTAAAAGATTTACAGAACCATGCCGCCGACGATAAAACCGAGGATGACGCACAGCGTGATAGCAATCACCCCTGGAATTAAGAACGCATGGTTAAACACATACTTACCAATACGCGTCGAGCCGGTATCGTCCATTTCCACCGCCGCCAACAATGTTGGGTAGGTCGGCAGGACGAACAATGCAGAAACCGCAGCAAAAGAGGCGATGGCCGTCAGCGGGCTTACGCCGAGCATCAAGGCTGCTGGCATCAGGGCTTTAGTCGTTGCCGCTTGAGAGTAAAGCAGCGTTGCAGCGAAGAACAATACCACCGCTAACAACCACGGATAACTTTGCAGCAAGTCGCCTGCAACAGCCTGAATATCCTGGATATGGTTTTTGACGAAGGTATCACCCAACCAGGCCACACCCAGCACGCAGATACATGCACTCATGCCCGATTTGAAGGTGCTGGCGTTGAGGATTTCGCCAGTATCAATTTTACAGGTGACGCAGATAAGCGTAGCGATGGTCAGCATGAACACCACAATCGCTTCGTTACGCGGCAGAATTGGGTTTTTAATCAGGCCAACGGTATCGCTGATGGCGGTGGCGTAGAACATCACCGCGACAATACCGATAAGGAACAGGAGAACCGAGCGTTTGGCGTGTGGCTTCAGATTAAACACGCTAGTTCCACGCAGTTTCACCTCACCTTTAGCAAGACGTTCCTGGTACACCGGGTCGTCTTTCAGTTCGCAACCAAGGAAGTTACAAACAATCGCCGTTAGCATTACCGCAACGAGCGTCACAGGAATACAGATGCCCAGCAGCGTCAGGTAACTGATGCCCATTGGCTCAAGGATACCCGAGAAGAACACCACGGCTGCGGAAATCGGAGACGCCGTGATCGCAATTTGCGACGCGACAACCGCGATGGACAGTGGGCGCGATGGGCGAATCCCTTGCTCTTTCGCGACTTCAGTAATCACCGGAAGCGTAGAAAAGGCAGTGTGGCCTGTTCCCGCCAGGATGGTCATAAACCAGGTGACCAGCGGGGCGAGGAAGGTGATGTATTTAGGGTGGCGACGCAAAAGTTTTTCTGCAAGGCTTACCAGGTAGTCCATTCCCCCAGCCACCTGCATGGCGGCAATCGCGGCAATAACTGCCATGATGATTTCAATAACGTCGAACGGAATTGCCCCGGGTTTAACCTGAAAAACAAGGGTTAAAACCAGAACGCCAAAACCGCCAGCAAAGCCAATGCCTATGCCGCCGAGTCGGGCTCCGAGATATATCGCCAAAAGCACGATAACAAGTTCTGCTCCAAACATAATTCCCTTCCTGGTGTTTGCTTATATGATAATTATATGTTGTGTTTTTGTTTAAAGTAGAAATGAAAAAGGCACGTCCATTGGACGTGCCTTTTGTTAACTACCGTAAAGATTACTGTTCATTTTCATCGGTATAACGCTTCGCTTTATAAACTGGATGCATCAGGTTGTTGATGGAGAAAATATCATCCAGCTCGGCTTCGGTGAGCAGGCCGCGCTCCAGCACGACTTCACGCACGCTTTTGCCGGTCTCCGCACAAATTTTCCCGACGATATCGCCATTGTGGTGGCCAATGAACGGGTTCAGATACGTGACAATACCAATCGAATTGTAGACGTAGCTTTCGCACACTTCTTTGTTCGCGGTAATGCCGTCGACGCATTTTTCCAGCAGATTGTAGCAAGCGTTAGTCAGAATGTGGATAGACTCAAACATCGCCTGGCCAATGACTGGTTCCATGACGTTCAACTGCAACTGACCTGCTTCGGAAGCCATGGTGACGGTGATGTCGTTACCAATAACTTTAAAGCAAACCTGGTTAACCACTTCTGGAATTACCGGGTTAACTTTGGCAGGCATAATAGATGAACCCGCTTGCAGTTCTGGCAGGTTGATTTCGTTCAGACCCGCGCGTGGGCCGGAGGAGAGCAGACGAAGGTCATTACAGATCTTCGACAATTTCACCGCCAGACGTTTCAGCGTGCTGTGAACCATCACGTACGCGCCACAGTCGGAGGTGGCTTCAATCAGGTCTTCAGCCGGAACACATGCCAGATTGCTGACTTCTGCCAGTTTCTGCACAGCCAGTTGCTGATAACCTTCAGGCGTGTTCAGGCGGGTACCGATAGCGGTAGCGCCGAGGTTTACTTCCAGCAACAGCTCTGCGGTGCGCAGCAGGTTGCGTGTTTCTTCGTTCAACAGAACGTTGAAGGCATGGAATTCCTGACCCAATGTCATTGGGACCGCGTCTTGCAACTGAGTACGGCCCATTTTCAGGACGTTTTCAAACTCAACCGCTTTGCGCTGGAAGCCATCACCTAACTGGTTGATAGCATCAACCAGTTTCACAATTGAAGCGTACACCGCGATGCGGAAACCGGTTGGGTATGCATCGTTGGTGGACTGGCATTTGTTTACATGATCGTTCGGATTCAGGTACTGGTACTCACCTTTCTGGTGGCCCATCAGCTCAAGCCCAATGTTGGCGAGCACTTCGTTGGTATTCATGTTAACGGAGGTACCGGCACCGCCCTGGTAAACGTCCACAGGGAATTGGTCCATGCATTTGCCGTTATTAAGAACTTCATCACAAGCCTGGATAATGGTGTTTGCGATGCTTTTCGGAATGGTTTGTAATTCCTTGTTCGCCATTGCCGCTGCTTTCTTAACCATCACCATGCCACGTACAAATTCAGGTATGTCACTGATTTTGCTGTTGCTTATGTAGAAGTTTTCAATCGCTCTCAGAGTATGAATACCGTAATAGGCATCCGCTGGCACTTCCCTGGTACCCAACAAGTCTTCTTCGATACGAATGTTATTTAACATGTGAACCTTCTTAATTAAAGCTGCCATTGGTTGATCACAGCACGCACAGGATCTTTGGTCGTGCGATGAATAGACCGACGATTATGTCCATATTCGGTCTCTACGCCGTGATGATATGCTGATGATAGATAAATGCAGTAATCTGGATCACTTATTAAACGTCATCTTACATAACAATTATTAATATGTGATGCCGATCAATTGTTGAAAATTTCCAAAAAAATAATGCAGCGCGTAGATTGATTTTTGACTATAGCGCCGCCATCTCTTTGACTACGCTTAATGGCCAAACTATTTGACGCAAGGGCTTGATGGCGCTTGCTACAGTCTTTCCCAACTACAGGAGTGTACGGTGCGCTGGATACCGTTAATTGCCATTTTTCTCTATGTTTACATAGAGATCTCGTTATTTATTCAGGTTGCCCACGTGATGGGGGTTTTCCTGACGCTGGTGCTGGTGATATTCACCTCGGTTATTGGTATGTCACTGGTTCGCAACCAGGGTTTTAAGAATTTCATGCTGATGCAGCAGAAAATGGCGGCGGGTGAAAGTCCAGCGGCAGAGATGATCAAAAGCGTTTCGTTGATCATTGCAGGTTTGCTGTTGCTGCTGCCTGGTTTCTTCACCGACTTCCTCGGTTTATTGCTGTTACTACCACCGGTACAAAAACATCTCACCCTGAAGCTGATGCCGCATTTGCGTTTTTCACGCATGCCAGGTGGTGGCTTTAGCGCGGGCACTGGCGGTGGTTCGACGTTTGACGGTGAGTATCAGCGTAAAGATGATGCGCCGAAACAGCTCGACGACCACGAGAATGATGATCGTCACAATCGCTAAAAAATCGAAAATTTTTTTGTTTTCCCCCTTGAAGGGGGGAAAGCGCATCCCCATCTCTCAGGTCACCAGCCGATAACCCATTTTGGACCGGCGTTACCTAAACAATTGATACTGACTTTCTCAAAGGAGAGCTATCACATGAGCATTCGTCCATTACATGACCGTGTCATCGTCAAACGTAAAGAAGTTGAATCTAAATCTGCAGGCGGCATCGTTCTGACTGGCAGTGCAGCTGGTAAATCAACTCGTGGCGAAATCATCGCTGTCGGTAAAGGCCGCATCCTGGAAAACGGTAACGTACAACCGCTGGACGTAAAAGTCGGCGACATCGTAATTTTCAACGATGGCTACGGTGTTAAGTCTGAGAAGATCGACAATGAAGAAGTGTTGATCATGGCAGAAAGCGACATCCTGGCAATTGTTGAAGCGTAATCCGCGCAAAAACTGAACGAACATAAACGAATTTAAGGAAAGTTAAGAATGGCAGCTAAAGACGTAAAATTCGGTAATGACGCTCGTGTGAAAATGCTGCGTGGCGTTAACGTACTGGCAGATGCAGTGAAAGTTACCCTCGGTCCTAAAGGCCGTAACGTTGTTCTGGATAAATCTTTCGGTGCACCGACTATCACTAAAGATGGTGTTTCTGTAGCGCGTGAAATCGAACTGGAAGACAAGTTCGAGAACATGGGTGCGCAGATGGTTAAAGAAGTTGCCTCTAAAGCGAACGATGCTGCAGGTGACGGTACTACCACTGCAACCGTACTGGCTCAGTCCATCATCACTGAAGGCCTGAAAGCTGTTGCTGCAGGCATGAACCCAATGGACCTGAAACGCGGTATCGATAAAGCTGTTATCGCCGCTGTTGAAGAGTTGAAAGCACTGTCTGTTCCTTGCTCTGACTCTAAAGCCATTGCTCAGGTTGGTACTATCTCTGCTAACTCCGACGAAACCGTGGGTACTCTGATCGCTGAAGCGATGGAGAAAGTAGGCAAAGAAGGCGTTATCACCGTTGAAGAAGGCACTGGCCTGCAAGACGAACTGGATGTCGTTGAAGGTATGCAGTTCGACCGTGGCTACCTGTCTCCTTACTTCATCAACAAGCCAGAAACCGGTTCTATCGAACTGGAAAGCCCATTCATCCTGCTGGCTGACAAGAAAATCTCCAACATTCGTGAAATGCTGCCAGTTCTGGAAGCCGTTGCGAAAGCGGGCAAACCACTGCTGATCATCGCTGAAGATGTTGAAGGCGAAGCGCTGGCAACTCTGGTGGTTAACACCATGCGTGGCATCGTGAAAGTGGCTGCTGTTAAAGCACCTGGCTTCGGTGACCGTCGTAAAGCCATGCTGCAAGACATCGCGACCCTGACTGGCGGTACCGTAATCTCTGAAGAGATCGGTATGGAGCTGGAAAAAGCAACCCTGGAAGACCTGGGTACTGCTAAACGTATCGTTATCAATAAAGACACCACTACCATCATCGATGGTACCGGTGAAGAAGCGGCAATCCAGGGTCGTGTATCCCAGATTCGTCAGCAAATTGAAGAAGCAACTTCTGATTACGACCGTGAAAAACTGCAAGAGCGCGTAGCGAAACTGGCTGGCGGCGTTGCGGTAATCAAAGTCGGTGCAGCTACCGAAGTTGAAATGAAAGAGAAGAAAGCACGCGTTGAAGATGCCCTGCACGCTACCCGTGCTGCGGTTGAAGAAGGTGTGGTTGCCGGTGGTGGTGTTGCGCTGATTCGCGTAGCAAGCAAACTGTCTGAACTGCGTGGCCAGAACGAAGACCAGAACGTGGGTATCAAAGTTGCGCTGCGCGCAATGGAGTCTCCACTGCGTCAGATCGTTCTGAACTGCGGTGAAGAGCCATCTGTTGTTGCTAACAACGTGAAAGCGGGCGACGGTAACTACGGTTACAACGCAGCAACTGAAGAATACGGCAACATGATCGACATGGGTATCTTGGATCCAACTAAAGTGACTCGTTCTGCTCTGCAGTACGCAGCGTCTGTAGCTGGCCTGATGATTACCACAGAGTGCATGGTTACCGACCTGCCAAAATCTGACGCTCCTGATTTAGGTGGCGCAGGTATGGGCGGTATGGGTGGCATGGGCGGCATGATGTAATTGCCCTGACACTCGTGTGCTAAAAGCACCGTGTTAAGAAAACCCTCAGACAGAAATGTCTGAGGGTTTTTTCTTTTTGGTCGCAGTCTGGTATAAGGTCATACCGGGGCGACAATGGCCCACTACACTGAATACGGCATTGATTACGGGGAACAACATGCGCATAAAAGTTTCAGCAGGAATGGCTGTGGCAGCATTGCTGCTGGCAGGGTGCAGTACCAGCAATGATCTGAGTACCGCCGGGCAGAGCGTTCGTTTTGTTGAAGAAAAACCGGCCAGTAACTGCCAATTGTTAGGCACCGCTACCGGTGAACAAAGCAACTGGTTGTCTGGGCAGCATGGCGATGAAGGCGGTTCTATGCGTGGCGCAGCAAATGCTCTGCGTAATAACGCTGCGGCAATGGGCGGTAACGTGCTGTATGGCGTGAGCAGCCCGACTCAAAACTTGCTGTCGAGCTTTGCGCCAACTGCGAGCAAAATGACCGGCCAGGTTTATAAGTGCCCGAACTGATTTTTGTGTAAAACAACCCTCACCCCGACCCTCTCCCTGAGGGCGAGGGAGAAAACCGTACAATTCTCTCTTATGTCGTCGAGGGGGAGTCGTGCAATTCCCTCTCCTGTGGGAGAGGGTTAGGGTGAGGGCCGAATCAATTCTGCCGTAGCTGCAAATCCAACGGTGTTTTACTCGGTTCTCCGCCAATTTCACGTGCCAGCTTCGGCACCATATAGCCTGAAACCAACGTCAGCAGTTCACGCATAATCAATCTTGCTTCGTCGTCACTCACTATAAAGTGTGCCGCGCCTTGTACTTTATCCAGCACGTGCAGGTAGTAAGGCATAACGCCGGAATCAAACAGCGCATTGCTTAACTCCGCGAGGGTCTGCGCATTGTCGTTCACGTCGCGCAGTAACACGCTTTGGTTGAGTAGCGTCACACCAGCCTTGCGTAAATGACTCATGCTGGTTCTAAATTCATCCCCAATCTCATTGGCATGGTTGATATGGTTAACCAAAATAACCTGCAACCGGGAGCGAGCAATGCGTGTAACCAGCGTTTCAGTGATACGAGCCGGGATAACAATCGGCAAGCGGCTATGAATACGCAGGCGCTTGATATGCGGGATAGCTTCGATTTCGGTGATCAACCAGTCGAGCTCGTGATCCTTCGCCATCAGCGGGTCGCCACCAGAGAAGATAATTTCATCCAGTTCCGGGTGCTCGCTGATGTAGTTAATGGCAGCCTGCCAGTTACGTTTGTTGCCCTGATTTTCGGAGTACGGGAAATGGCGACGGAAGCAATAACGGCAGTTGACGGCACAGCCACCTTTAACCAGCAACAGCGCTCGGTTGTGGTATTTGTGCAACAGACCTGGAACCACACTATGCTGCTCTTCGAGGGGATCGGTACTAAAGCCGGGGGCGGCAATAAATTCCTCCCTGGCGGTCAGAACCTGGCGCAGCAATGGGTCATTTGGGTTGCCTTTTTCCATGTGCGCGACAAACGCTCGTGGCACACGCAGGGCAAAAAGTCGACGTGCATCACGTCCCGCCAACAACTCTTTGTCGGCGTCCAGCTCTAAAATATGCAGCAGTTCATCAGGATCGGTTATAACATCGGCAAGTTGCGTTAACCAATCTTCTCTGCGGGGGGGATTTAGGGTTACAATGTGTGCCATTTTTTGGCTAAGCTACCAATTAACAATTTCAGAGGGCCTTATGGCGACTTATTCTAGCAACGATTTTCGTGCCGGTCTTAAAATCATGTTCGAAGGCGAACCTTACGCAGTCGAATCCAGTGAATTCGTGAAACCAGGTAAAGGCCAGGCCTTTGCTCGCGTTAAAATGCGCCGCCTGCTGACAGGCACCCGCGTTGAGAAGACTTTCAAATCTACCGACTCCGCTGAAGGCGCAGACGTTATCGATATGAACCTGACTTACCTGTACAACGACGGTGAGTTCTACCACTTCATGAATAACGAAACCTTCGAGCAGCTGGCAGCTGATGAGAAAGCGATTGGTGACAACGCTAAGTGGATGCTGGATCAGGCCGAGTGTATCGTGACCCTGTGGAACGGCCGTCCAATCGCTGTACAGCCACCAAACTTCGTAGAGCTGGAAATCGTTGAAACGGATCCAGGTCTGAAAGGTGATACTGCTGGTACCGGCGGTAAGCCTGCAACACTGTCTACTGGTGCTGTGGTTAAAGTACCTTTGTTCGTTCAGACTGGCGAAGTCATCAAAGTTGACACTCGCTCTGGCGAATACGTTTCTCGCGTTAAGTAATACGTGATGGTTGGCGGTGGGGCGTTTGACGCATCACCGCCGATTGCTAAAGGCAGGGAAGATGAGCCGTTTAATTAAACATTTACTTTTCATCACGTTGCTAACCACGATTCTGACGGGCTGTAACGCCACCCGCGGCTTTGGCGAAGACCTGAAACACCTTGGCGGCGCCATTGAGCGCGCAGCAAACAAATAATTTCCAACACTCCTAAAAATCTGCTTTTTCCGTCAGCCTGCCATTTTTTGACTATGCTTTAACTGCTATACACAAACAAAATCGTCAAAAAAGGATACGGTCATGATTAAGAAAACTATTGCAGCGTTTTTTTCTCTCATAGTGCTTTCGTCATTATTGACTGCATGTAATACGACTAAAGGCATGGGTGAAGATATTCAAGATGGTGGTCAAGCGATTTCTGGTGCAGCAACAAAAGCACAGAATTAATATATTAGCGGACGGTACGGTATTCATTCCGTACCGTTGTTAATTCATTATTGCTGATGCTGTTCTATGAACAATGAAAATCGATTGTTTATCCCGAGTTTCATTCGGATATTTCGTTTGTAGGTATATACCGTTTTAGTGCTAATTCCCATCATGCTGGCAATAAAATCATTGTTGGCCTCATCGGTCCATAATTTTAATATCCGTTCTTCCCGTAGCGTGAGCAAGGGAGAGGTATACTGCCGCTTAGAGTAAAACGGAGGGCGGGAGCTAAGCTGTGTCTGAATAGCCGCACAAAGTTCAGGTAACGGCAGTGATTTACTGAATATAGAATGCGAGCCTTGTGATAAGCAGTATTCTTCAATCTTCTCGTGTCGAATACTATTAAATATCATTAGGCGAATAGATTTTCCACAGGCTGAATAAATAGATGAGAGTTGCTGGATATTATGTAATGAGTTGGCGAAGCTAGTAAAATCGGCAATAACAAGATTTGGCCGCCATTGTATTATTTTTTCGCGAGCTAAAAGCAAATTGTCCGTCTCAACAATAGAGAATGTCATATTGTTGCTCAGCCAGCTTTTAAAACCTTGTCGACTATAATGACAACGGTCCACTAACAATATCTTATGCATACTTACCGTTCGCGTGACTCACTATTACAGCCTTTTCTGAATGTTCGAGAAAACATTATAATATGAAGAAAACTACTGAAATGAATTGTGGATTTACGGGTTAATTAGCAGTCAATTCTTGGCTTAGCGTCAGTGTGCCCTCACATGTGGCAACTAAACGTTACTGGTTTGTTGACAGCAAAGTGTCATTTTGGTTTTTCTGCGCGTGATGGGTTGCTAGAATCATCGCCTCACCAGCCTTAGGGGACGACCTTTAAGCGCTTCTTGATTTCCGGGGACGGCCCCATTGCTGGAGCTGTATATGGCCTGGTTGATTCTTGTTATTGCGGGTTTATTAGAAGTTGTCTGGGCTGTCGGCCTGAAGTATACCCACGGTTTTACCCGCTTGTGGCCTAGTGTTATCACGGTGGCGGCGATGATTGTCAGCATCGTGTTGCTGTCATGGTCGATGAAAACCTTGCCGACCGGCACGGCATACGCTATCTGGACAGGTATTGGCGCTGTGGGTGCCGCGACGACGGGTATCTTGCTGTTAGGCGAATCAGCAAGCCTGGCCCGCATTGCGAGCCTGGCGCTGATTGTCCTCGGGATTATTGGCCTGAAAATCAGCACGCATTAAGAGCTCGGCTGTTTAATCCACAGAAGTTTTTCTACCGGGAAGCCCTGCTGTGTGGCGATCTTCAGCATTTGCTGTTTCACCTCAGGGCTGATGGTTGGCGTGCGTGACAATATCCACAGATAATCCTTATCCGGCCCGCACACCAGTGCGTGTTGGTAATCTTTATCTATCGAAATCACGTTGTAACCACCGTAAAACGGCCCAAAGAATGAAACTTTGAGTGCCGCACGGCTTGGGTCACCCGTGAAATAAGCTTTGCCAATGCTTTGCTGCCACATCTGCCTGTCTGGGTTAAAACCTCTATTTATCACCCGAATACCGCCATCATCCATGGCGCTGTACGTGGCTGTCACTTGCTCCAGTCCGCTTTCAAATTTGTGGTCAAGTCTGGCAATTTCATACCACTTGCCGAGATACCGCTTAGCATCAAAATTATTCACCACCGTGGTGCCTGGTGGTGGAGTAGGGGTGCTACAGGAGACGACGAGAAACGCAACTGCAAGGGTGGTGATAATCGGCCAGATGCGCATAGAAGAATCCTTATCTGTTTTTGCTAAGTGTAGATTGTGGTGGGGAAAATGCGGGGAGAGGCTGGAAATAAAAAGGCCTGCTATGCAGGCCCGTCTGTATTACTGCAATGCTTCGAGGATTGCGTATCCTGCTTTTACGCGCTCGGTGTTGGGGTAGCTTTTATTTGCCAGCATCACAATGCCGAGTTGTTGCTCGGGGATAAATGCCACATAAGTACCAAACCCTCCGGTTGACCCTGTTTTGTGGACCCAGGATGCCTTAACAACAGGTGCGGGTGGTTCGATGGCTACTGCTTTTTGCGGGGCGAGTGCCACTTTATTGTCGCTACCATTAATCAGAGTTTTGGCATCCACCGGGAAGTTGTGCATCTCCCAACCTATTCCCTGATACATGCTGCCAATTTTCCAGTAGCGCGTTTGTGCCAGTTCAATACCTTGCTGTAACGTTTTGTCGCCGATTTGTTCAGGCTTCATATTGGCCTGCACCCAACTTGCCATGTCTTCAATCGTCGATTTCACACCATAGGCTTCAGCATCCAGCATACCTGGCGAAACGTGTACGGCTTTGCCGTTACGGTAGCCCCAGGCATATTTACTTTGTTCAGAGGCGGGCACGGTTATCCAGGTATGTGAAAGGTTCAGCGGCTGGAATACACGTTTGGACATCGCGTCTTCAAAGCTCATCCCTGATGGTTTCACTGACAGCGCGCCGAAAAGGCCAATGCTGGCGTTGGCATACACACGAGTCGAGCCCGGAGCCCATTGCGGTTGCCAGTTCTGATAAAAGTGGAGCAGGGACGTCTGGTTGGTGACGTCATCAGGCACCTGCAACGGCAATCCACCTGCGGTGTAGGTGGCAAGTTGCAGCAGATTTATCTCTTTCCATTGTTTACCGGTTAATGCAGGCCAGTACTTCGTAACCGGGTCGCTGAGCTTAATTTCACCGCGAGCGACAATATCGCCACCAAGAACGCCGGTAAAGGTCTTACTGACCGAGCCGAGTTCAAACAATGTCTCTTTCGTTACGGGTAAGTTTTTGCTGATGTCCGCCTGGCCGTAAGTGAAGTAATGCGGTGTCCCCTGATAAATAACGGCGACCGCCATACCCGGAATACTCTGTTCTTTGAGCAATGGAGTGATAACGCTATCGACGGTTTGAGCAAGCTGCTTTTCGGTGAGGGTTTTCTGGGCGGCAAAAGCAGGGTAAGAGGCCGTGAGCATCAACATGCAGCAAAGCGTTTTTTTTATCATTGGTGTTCCTCCATAAAGTGACACTTTAGTTCGGCTGTTACAAATAAAAAGGCCTGCACAATGGCAGGCCTTTTTAACAATCCGCGTAATTAGAGAGTAATTACACCGATAAAGGTCACAACGGTCAAGATCGCCGCAAGACCGTAGAACACCCACTTGCCAGATGGCACGTGAATTTTCAGGTCGTGCATCGCATGGTGAATACGGTGTAGCCCACACCACAGCGGCAGAACAATCATCAGGAAGATGAACAAGCGACCGATCAGACTTTGAGAAAATGCCAGCACACGCTCATATCCCAGCGCATCGCCTGGGAACAGACCCAGCGGCAACATAATGCCAACCAGCAACACGATGACGGGTGCGATGATCGCGCCCCACATACCGCCTGCGCCAAACAGACCCCAGAATACCGGCTCGTCGGAGCGTTTTGGATTTGGATTAATCATGACGTCCCCTTACCAGAACAGTGCAACAAACAGAATGACGACAGTGGCGACAGCCGTCACCGCCCACAATCCTTTAATCACCGGCTCTGGTCCCATTTTCTCATCTTTAATGATGATATTGGCGGCCTTCGGTGCCAGTTCAAACCATGTTTTGGTATGCAGTAAAGCAGCCGCTAAGGTGATCAGATTGAGGATAACCACAATCGGGTTTTGCAGAAAACTGACAAATCCCGCCCAGCTTTCAGGGCCGCTTTTCAGTGAAAACAGACCGCAGATAAGCAGAATACTGAACCAGACGGTCGGCACGGCTGTGCCTTCGCGAATCATATAAAAACGGTAGAAGCCCAGCTTTTGCCACCAGGTCGGAGTCATCGTCCGTACATATGGCTTACGTTTCGTAGTCATTTCGCACTCCTTAGCGTGGTTTCAGGGTGGCAATCAAAAAGTCTTTCGAACTTTCGACTTTACCCTGCTGGATGGCCGCTGCCGGATCGACGTGTTTCGGGCAAACTTCGGAGCAGTAGCCCACGAAAGTACAGCTCCAGACGCCGTTCTGGCCGTTTAACTGCGCCATACGCTCTTTCTTGCCATGGTCGCGGTTATCCAGGTTGTAACGATGAGCAAGCGTAATGGCCGCCGGGCCAATGAACTCAGGATTCAAACCAAACTGAGGGCAAGCCGCGTAGCACAGGCCACAGTTGATGCAGCCGGAGAACTGATGGTATTTCGCCATCTGTGCTGGCGTCTGGGTGTTTGGCCCCTGATCTGGCGTGCGCGGATTGCCAATGATGTACGGCTTAATGGCTTCCAGGCTTTCGATAAAGTGGGTCATGTCGACCACCAAATCGCGCTCGATAGGGAAGTTGCCCAGCGCTTCGACTTTCATGCCCTGTGTGTATTCACGCAGGAAGGTTTTACAGGCCAGTTTAGGCACACGGTTGACCATCATGCCGCAAGAGCCGCAGATAGCCATACGGCATGACCAGCGGTAGGTCAGGTCTGGCGCCAAATTGTCTTTGATATAGCCCAGCGCATCAAGCAACGAGGTTTGCTCGTCATAAGGCACTTCATACATTTCGCTGTGCGGCTTGCTATCCGTTTCCGGGTTGTAGCGCACAATTTCAATCTTCAGAGTTTTCATCGCATCAGCCATTCGACGTCTCCTTCTTCTTATCGGCCGCTTCCGCTTCCGCACCGTAGACGCGTTTAGCCGGCGGCAAAGTCGTGATTTTCACATCGCTGTATTCCAGGCGCGTGGTTCCATTTGCGTCACGGAATGCGAGAGTATGTTTCAGGAAATTCACGTCATCACGCTCGGTACAACCTTCGTCTAAGCGCTGGTGTGCCCCACGAGACTCTTTACGTGCCATCGCCGAGTGCGCCATACATTCCGCCACATTCAGGCCGTGGCCCAACTCGATGGTGTAGAGCAAATCGGTATTAAACACGCTGGAGGTGTCAGTGATGCGCACGCGTTTGAAGCGCTCTTGCAGCTCAGCCAGCTTATCGATAGTTTTCTGCATCAGTTCTGGAGTGCGATAAATACCGCAACCTTCTTCCATCGACAGACCCATTTCATCGCGGATCTTCGACCAGTTTTCAGTACCTTCCTGATTAACCAACTTCTTCAGACGCGTTTCTACGTCAGCGGCTTGTGCATTCAGCGCAGCATCATTGGCAGGTTGCGCTTCGTTCGCACGTCGCATCGCACTTTCACCCGCCATACGGCCAAATACAACCAGCTCAGCAAGGGAGTTAGAACCCAGACGGTTTGCCCCGTGCAAGCCAACTGAAGAGCATTCGCCAACGGCAAACAGCCCTTTGATACGGCTTTCACATTGGCTATCCGTTTCGATACCGCCCATGGTGTAGTGCGCGGTAGGACGAACCGGAATCGGCTCTTTTACCGGATCTACGCCGACATAGGCTTTGGACAGCTCGCAGATGAATGGCAGGCGTTCGAGGAGTTTTTTCTCACCCAGGTGACGCAGGTCGAGATAAACCACATCGCCACGTGGCGTTGGAACGGTACGGCCAGCGCGCCATTCGTGCCAGAAAGCCTGAGAAACTTTGTCACGCGGACCGAGTTCCATGTATTTGTTTTTTGGCTCGCCCAGTGGAGTTTCAGGCCCCATGCCGTAATCTTGCAGATAGCGATAGCCATCTTTGTTGACCAGAATACCGCCTTCACCACGGCAGCCTTCCGTCATCAGAATGCCGGAACCTGGCAGGCCGGTTGGGTGATATTGCACGAATTCCATATCACGTAGCGGTACGCCGTGGCTCAACGCCATCCCCATACCATCGCCGGTTACGATGCCGCCGTTGGTGTTGTAGCGGTAAACACGACCCGCACCGCCGGTTGCCATCACCACGGCATTCGCGCGGATCTGCACCAGCGTACCTTCCATCATATTCATTGCGACCAGGCCACGCGCGGCCCCGTCATCAACCAGAATATCGAGTACGAAATGCTCGTCAAAACGTTGGATTTGCGGGAACTGTAATGAGGTCTGGAACAGGGTGTGGAGCATGTGGAAGCCGGTTTTATCCGCGGCAAACCAGGTACGCTCAATCTTCATGCCCCCAAAGCGACGCACGTTGACTGAACCGTCCGGACGACGACTCCACGGACAACCCCATTGCTCAAGCTGTGTCATTTCAGTTGGGCAGTGGTGGACGAAGTAGTCGACCACGTCCTGCTCGCACAACCAGTCTCCACCGGCAACGGTGTCATTAAAATGATATTCAAAGCTGTCGTGATCCTGCGCAACGGCGGCAGAACCCCCTTCGGCGGCCACGGTGTGGCTACGCATTGGGTAGACTTTGGAGATCAGAGCAATTTTGGCTTGTGGATTGGCTTGTGCTGCCGCAATGGCTGCTCGTAAGCCCGCTCCGCCAGCGCCTATTATGGCGAGATCGGCTTGAAAGGTTTGCACGACATTCCTCCAGATTTTAGTTATTCCGCCTAGCTGATTTAACCAAAGGTAGTTCACCGATATGGCGCTAGCTATAGCGAAAGGGTATCCCTGCTCCTTTGTAGGTAGCGGATTATAGCCGTAGCCTTACTATGGAAATTTGACGTGTTCGATTTTTTTGCTGTTCAGTGCAGCAATTAATTAATTTTGGTGATGGGTTACGTCACGAAATTCAAATTAGTACTGCCAGATCGGCGCGGCTGGCGATGAAAAATTACTGCGCAAAATTTGTCTCGCTAATGCGTTGCGAGTAGACTTCTCCGCCTTGTTTGAATACGGAGACTCCCTCATGAGCGAAACGGCCACCTGGCAGCCGAGCGCATCCATCCCCAACCTGTTGAAACGCGCCGCGATCATGGCGGTTATTCGGCGTTTTTTTGCCGACCGCGGTGTACTGGAGGTGGAAACACCCTGCATGAGCCAGGCTACGGTAACTGACATCAATCTGTTCCCGTTTGAAACCCGTTTTGTTGGCCCAGGCCACTCTCAGGGCGTCAATTTGTACATGATGACCAGCCCGGAATATCACATGAAACGCCTGCTGGCGGCGGGCATTGGCCCGGTATTCCAGCTGTGCCGCAGCTTCCGTAACGAAGAGATGGGACGTCACCATAATCCAGAGTTCACTATGCTGGAGTGGTATCGCCCGCACTACGATATGTATCGTCTGATGAACGAAGTTGATGATTTGCTGCAACTGGTTCTGGAAACTGATGCCGCTGAAACTCTCTCTTATCAGCAAGCGTTCCAGCGTCACCTGGAAATTGATCCGCTTTCTGCGGACAAAAACCAGCTGCGCGAAGCGGCAGCGAAACTTGATTTGAGCAATATTGCCGATCAGGAAGAAGACCGCGACACCTTGCTGCAACTGCTTTTCAGCATGGGTGTAGAGCCACACATTGGTAAAGACAAGCCGACGTTTGTCTACCACTTCCCGGCAAGCCAGGCCGCACTGGCGCAGATCAGCACCGAAGATCACCGCGTTGCCGAGCGCTTTGAGGTTTATTTCCGAGGTATTGAACTGGCGAATGGTTTCCACGAATTAACGGACGCGCGTGAACAGCAACAACGTTTCGAGCAGGATAACCGTAAACGTGCCGCTCGCGGTTTACCGCAACAGCCAATAGATGTGAATTTGCTGGAAGCGCTGAAAGCCGGATTACCGGATTGTTCAGGCGTGGCATTAGGTGTGGATCGTTTGATTATGCTGGCGTTGAAGGCTGAAAGGTTGGCTGATGTGTTGGCGTTCCCGGTAGACCGGGCGTAGAACAACCCTCACCCTGGCCCTCTCCCTGAGGGAGAGGGGATTTACAGTATTCCCCTTCTTCCCTGAGAGAGAGGATGAACGGTTTTCTCCTTCTCCCTGGGGAGAAGGCCGGGATGAGGGGGAACGTTTACAAACTACCCGGCGTTCTGCCTGCTTTACCTGACGATGTCAGCGTCTTACTACTACGTTGCCCGCCCAAACTATCCAGACGCATCTGGAATGGAGGGAACGGCAGTTCGATACCGTGTTCGCGGAACCCTTGCAGAATCAGCTGATGAATCTCGTGACGCAGCGGCATTCGGTGGTTCATCTCTGCGGCGTAAATACGCAGTTCAAAGATTTGAATACCGGCCTGTAAATCCACCAGGAATGCTTCTGGCGCAGGGTTATCAATCACCAGTGAACAACGCTCTGCCGCTTGCAACAGCACCTTCGTTACCTCTTCGCTGTTAGCATCGGAAGGTGCCGGGACCGTTAACACCACACGAGTAACCGAATCCGACAGTGACCAGTTGATGAACTGCTCGGTGATAAAAGCCTTGTTAGGGACGATTATCTCTTTGCGGTCCCAGTCACTGATCGTGGTTGCTCGGGTGTTGATCTTGGTGACGCTACCGGTGAGATCGCGGATGGTCACGGTATCGCCAATACGAATCGGCTTTTCAAACAGGATGATCAGGCCAGAGATAAAGTTGGCGAAAATCTCCTGCAAACCAAAACCTAAACCCACACCCAGAGCGGCGACGAGCCACTGCAACTTCGACCACTCAATACCAATCATTGAGAAGCCAACCAACGTCCCGACCAGCAACAGCAGGTATTTGGTCACGGTGGTAATGGCGTAACCTGTGCCCGGTGCTAAATCCAGATGCTGCAACAGCGCAAGCTCGAGCAGCGCAGGCAGATTACGAACCAGCTGCATGGTGATAATCAGCACCAGAATAGCAATCAGCACGGCGCCGAGTGTAATCGGCTCAAGGCTTTCCACACCTTGTACCGTTGAGGTCACATCCCACAACGTGATGTTCTCAAGGAAGCCGAAGGCGGAGTGTATTTCTGACCACAATACAATGACCGACAACAGCGCAATCAACATCAGAATCGAGCGCACCAGACGCAAGGATTGTACGCTGATGGTATCCAGATCGATTTCCGGCTCCTCGATGGCTTCCGCCGAACCTTCAGTGCTGTGGGCATGTGCGGGTTCTTCTTCGCCACGGGCACGTTGAGCAAGGATTTCCGCACGGCGATGTTTGGCTCGATCAAATGCCAGACGGCGGCGCTGGATAAGCATCCAACGGCGGAAGATATGGTAAACAACCAGCAACAGGAACCAGATGGCGACGGATGTTTCTAGCCTTGCGAGCAACGCTTGCGCAGTGGCCAGGTAGCCGACAGCCGCTGCCAGAATGGCAAGTAATGGAGCCGCAAGTAGCAGGTTCCACAACATTGTGTTGGCAATGTTTTCGCTATTGCCTTGTTTATCCAGATACAGCGGAATACCGGCGCGTTTCAGGCTTAGAGTGACGAGCGCCATCGCGCCGCAAATTAAAATAAAGCAAAGCCGTCCAAGCGAGTCTGAGAACTCCCTGTCGTTAAGTTTATCAAACATGATCGATGCCATAATCAACGGCACTATCAGACAGATACTCAACATGTAGTAGCGCATAGCGCGAGCCACGCGGTGCTGTGGCCAGCCAAAATGCACAATGAACAAACCATTCGGACGGGCGAACGTCGCACAAATCATCACAGCCCACAGCAGCGGAACTGTCGCTGTCACGCCATCACCTATTGCCACCGCGAGAGGGTACGGCCAGCCGGCTTGCAGCCCGAACCCTAGTGTTGCCCACAGCACCGGCAAAGGCAGCGCCACAAGAATTGACCAGAACACCGTCCGCAACGTTAAGCTGAAATGATCCTGAGTGACCTTACCAACCTTTGCACTGGAGCGTTCAAGGAAGGCCGTGAAATGGCGGCGCGAGCTGATACTGAAGCCCACCAGGATTAATGCGCCGAACAACGGCAGCAGAGTTTCCTTGCTGGTGAGCATCATGATGGTCGCGCTGCCGAGTTGGCTGAACGTATCCATCGACACCAGACGGCGCAAATCCTGCACAATCTCAACCGGCCAGGTGATACCTATCGGGCTGACGTCTGAGGTCCAGAACAGGTAACGGTGGGTCGCCTCATTCACCTCTTTTAACGCATCTTCAAGCTGGCTGTTCGCCACTTTCAGTTTAGTCAGTTCGAGAATCAGGTTATCGCCGCCTTGCAGCAGAGAATTGAGCAATTCGCGCTGGGTACGCAGTTGCGCTTCCAGAATACGATTTTGCTCGCTGGTGAGTTCTTTGCCATCTGCTTGCCGAATCTGGCGTAATTGCTGCTGCTTGTTTAGCAGGTCTTCGTAATGCAGGCGTTGAACGCGCAATTGGCCGAGCTCGGTATCCACCTGCTGGGGTTTTGGCATTTCAGGCAAACGAGCGACCTGCGCACGTAATGCTTCACCGAGAACGTTCGAAACGCCAAGCCATTGTGACTGCTCGCGTAGCGTGTTCAGTGCCTGACGAACTTGCAACGTCTGGCTGGATGCCTGGCGCTGTTGAGACGCGACCAAATCCATTCGTTGAGCCTGTTGGTTCAGCGCCTGGGACAATTCGCGGTTATTTTTAAACTGCTCAACAATATCTGCGGGCAGGTTTGCGCTGCTTTCTGCCAGCAATTCGGTACTTTCCAGGGCTTTTTCAGCTTCACGCTGACGCTGGTTATTGAGTTGATTACGCAATGCCTGAAGATAAGCATCCAACTGTGTGCTCTGTTTTTGGGCCAGTTCGGCCCTCAGGCGCGCGAGTTCCTGGCGGTTACTGGCTGACAGTTGCGCCAGCTCCAGTTCATCGACTAGCGCTTTCAGGCGCACAGATTCGGCCTGCAAAGAGAAACTTTGCGCCTGTGCTAACGGTGTGCTGGTGGCTGGCAGGGTTCCAATCCGGCGTTCAACGTCGTTTAACTGACGGCGTGCATCGGTTTGCTGCTGCGGGAGTTGGCTGAGCGAATCAGTGATTTCGCGAGTACGTTCCTGCTCTTGCTGCGCAAGGCGGCTTTTATCCAACAACTGGCTACTTACTTGCAGGATTTCCTGATTCAGCGCATCGGTCGACAAGCCTTCCGGCACTTTTTGCGGTTCATCGCTCAGGTTGTTGATCTGTCGGCGTAAGGTGTCAGAGAGCTTTGGGAAATTATCTATGACTTGCTGATATTGAGTGGCTCGTTCCAGGGAGACTTTGCGTTCATCAAGCGAATTGAGGGCAGCCTGAAGCGCTTCCACGATTTCAGCGTTACCAGGTTTGTCTTTTGCAGACTTAGCTTGTTCAAGTTCCTGGGAGATTTGCTTGGCGTCAGGGGCCGTTGCGGCGTACAGCGGTGAGCTAAGGCACAAACCGATCAGAAATGTGATTATCAGGCGCACGGCACGTCGGTTCCTATAGGTGAAACAGCCCTCGTTGTGAGGGCTGAGGATAACGAGTTAAACGTCTGGCTTGTTTTCTGGTGGTGGGCTGGTTTCCGTTTCCGCTGCAATTTCTACTTCAGAGATTTCGCTCACCGGCACTTCTGGTTCGTTTCTGAATTCGGTGGAAATAGCCAGCGGCTCACCAATCTTCGTGGCTGACAGGTTTTGTAACTGCTCGACCAGATTCACTTTACCTGGGGCGAACAAGTTAATGACCGTCGAACCCAGTTTAAAGCGACCCATTTCCTGGCCTTTTAACAGGGCCACAGAACCTTCGCTTTCACCCGCAGGCCATGTCCAACGTTTAATCACGCCTTCACGTGGTGGAGTGATCGTCCCAGCCCAAACGGTTTCGATGCTGCCAACAATGGTGGCACCCACCAGAATCTGCGCCATCGGGCCAAACTCGGTGTCGAACAGGCAGATAACGCGCTCGTTACGAGCAAACAGATTCGGTACGTTTTGCGCCGTTAAATGGTTCACGGAGAACAGGTCGCCCGGCACGTAAATCATTTCGCGCAAAATACCGTTACACGGCATGTGAACGCGGTGGTAGTCGCGAGGTGACAGATACGTCGTAACGAAGCTGCCGTTACGGAACAAATCTGCCATTAAGTAATTACCCGCCAGCAGGGCTTCAAGGCTGTAGTTGTGGCCTTTTGCCTGCAAGATTTTGTCTTCTTCGATTGGACCTAACTGGCTGATAACGCCGTCTGCTGGCATCACCAGCACATTCGGGTCGGTATTCACAGGACGAACATCGTCACGCAGCGGGCGTACGAAGAATTCATTGAAGGTGCGATAGCTGGCGGTGTCCGGCTTCTGTGCTTCCTTCATGTCGACTTTGTAGTATTTAACGAACAGGTCGATAACCAGTTTGGTCAACCAGCCAGCTCGTTTGCTTGCACCCCAGCCTGCCAGGCGAGTTAGCCAAAGTTTAGGCAGAATGTATTGGAGTGAAAGTTTAAATTTGTCTAACAAGATAGCCTCCTGGCTAATGCCCGTCGTCTTTCAAGCCGCAGGCGTGTTGGCTACGTTCGCTCACCCGAATCACTTACTTATGTAAGCTCATCGGGCCTCGTTCTCTTGCCGCCTTCCTGCAACTCGAAATACATTGGGCATAGAGATATATGCGTACACAAAAAGAAAAATGGAGCGCGATTCTAGCGATGCCCAGCTTAATTGTCAGCGGTCAGTATCGGAAAAGGTTTTACGCGATTTTACCTCGGACATGCTTTCCAGTATGCGATGGTAGTTTTCGAAACGCGTTTCGGCTATTTCCCCACGTTCCACGGCCTCGCGCAGTGCGCAGCCTGGGTCGTTGGTGTGGCTGCAGTCACGGTATTTGCAACGGCCTAAATAGTCATGGAATTCAGTGAATCCATGGGTCACCTGGTCCGGCTCTAAGTGCCACAAGCCAAATTCACGCACGCCTGGGGAGTCGATGACATCGCCGCCGCCTGGGAAATGATACAGACGCGAAGCGGTCGTGGTGTGCTGACCCAAACCTGAGTTGTCAGAAACGTCATTGACCAGAATCTGGACTTCTTTAAAACCAAGCAGGTTATTCAGCAGGCTGGATTTACCCACGCCCGATTGCCCGGCAAAAATACTGACGCGCCCGATCAGCGCTTCTTCCAACTCTTTCAAGCCTTCTACTTTGTGGCTGGAAACCATCAGTACGCGGTAACCGATT
This sequence comes from Buttiauxella sp. WJP83, assembly GCF_027594725.1. Lineage (NCBI taxonomy): Bacteria > Pseudomonadati > Pseudomonadota > Gammaproteobacteria > Enterobacterales > Enterobacteriaceae > Buttiauxella > Buttiauxella sp. WJP83. The sequence goes on along the minus strand of NZ_CP110080.1, from coordinate 4,181,754 downwards.
TTGCGGTAGATATCCATTTGTTCGTTGACGAACTTCAGGCCTTCTTCGTCGAGCAGATCGGTTTTGTTCAGCACCAGCAACGGTTCAACGTCGAGGGTTTCGCACGCGACCAGATAACGGTCAATAATATTCAGTGACAGCTCAGGCAAGATTGCGGAAACAACGATGATTTGGTCGATGTTGGCGGCAATCGGTTTTACGCCGTCATAGAAATCAGGGCGTGTCAGAACAGTTTTGCGTTCGTGTACTGCATCAACGATGCCTTTGATGGTGACGCCTGTCGCAGCTTCTTTCGCTGGACGCCAGACCACGTTATCGCCGGTTACCAGCGAACGGATGGTACGACGAATATTGCAGCGGTGAATATCACCACCGGGAGATTCAACATCGGCATGTTGGCCGAAGCGGCTGATTACGCGACCATCGCGCGGCTCGCCAAACTGAGAGTCGTCAGGATCGGCTTTCTCCACAGTCTGTTTAAGCCGACGCTGGTGGTTTGCACTAACCCGGCGCTGCTGTCCTTTGGAGAGTTTATTTTTGCTCAATCTTACTGGCTCCTGGTCGCCCGTGATGGGCAAAACCTCTATGATACACACTATTTTATACGAATTAACCCATCGACAAAGGTGGGCTACGCACAAGAAGGGTGGAAAATAGCATGAGTGGAAATGAAAACAATCTCATTTGGATTGATTTAGAAATGACCGGCCTGGACCCCGAACGGGATCGCATAATTGAAATTGCCACTCTGGTTACTGATGCCAATTTGAATATCCTCGCCGAAGGGCCAACTATCGCGGTTCATCAGTCTGATGAACAGTTGGCGCTGATGGATGACTGGAATGTGCGTACCCATACCGGCAGCGGCCTGGTTGAGCGTGTTAAATCCAGCACAATGGATGACCGTGCGGCGGAACTGGCAACGCTTGAGTTCCTGAAACAGTGGGTTCCGGCAAATAGCTCACCAATTTGTGGTAATAGCATCGGCCAGGATCGCCGTTTCCTGTTTAAGTACATGCCTGAGCTGGAAGCGTACTTCCACTACCGTTATCTGGATGTCAGCACGCTTAAAGAGCTGGCTCGTCGTTGGAAACCTGAAATTTTGGCTGATTTCAAAAAGCAGGGTACTCATCAGGCAATGGACGATATTCGCGAGTCAGTGGCAGAGTTAGCATTCTACCGTGAGAATTTTATTAAGCTTTAAAGCTTATGAAGGAGGCAAAATGCCTCCTTCGTTGATAAAGTAATCATCTTGTTGGTTTAATCATCACTTGAACATAATTTTTGAAAAAAGTGGTTTGAGGGGCTTGCGACTAAAACGATTTCTCGTATAATGCGCCTCCCGTACCGATGCAGAATTTGCAGCGTTACACAGAGCGGGAATAGCTCAGTTGGTAGAGCACGACCTTGCCAAGGTCGGGGTCGCGAGTTCGAGTCTCGTTTCCCGCTCCAAATTTGATTACAGCAGTACCACCAAATTCGATGGCTTTTAAGCATCAGCTTAAAAGACGAAGAATATGCGGGAATAGCTCAGTTGGTAGAGCACGACCTTGCCAAGGTCGGGGTCGCGAGTTCGAGTCTCGTTTCCCGCTCCAAAATTTGATTTGGCTTTTAAAAGCCAGCACCACCCAAGCGGGAATAGCTCAGTTGGTAGAGCACGACCTTGCCAAGGTCGGGGTCGCGAGTTCGAGTCTCGTTTCCCGCTCCAAATTCTTATCTCCAGTACAAATTATCCACAACGCTAAGCAGCGTCGGTGGTGGTTTTTACGTTCCTGATAAATTGTTGTAAACAGAGTTATCCACAGCTCGCTTCCTTTCTCTTAGATTGCTAATTATTTCTTAACTTTTACATGATTATTTTAATCTATTGATTTTTATCATGTTTTAAATATTTAGAAATGTTAACTCTATCGCTTGACGTTTTTTTTCTTTTTACGCCATAAGGTGTTCTAATTTTTATTCACATCCTGTGGACATGTCACGCATCACGTTTTAACCCCTTTTCAATGACGCGGACCAGGCGCTGTTTTTGCGGTAGCTGGACTTCCGTAGCATCCGCGCTTCGCTTGGTTAATTGTTGCGCAATCGCCCAGTCAATGTGTTCATCAAGAAGTGGGTGCTCACCTTTTCGCTGTTGTAACGCTTCCAAAATTGTTTCATCCCAGGGGGCATTGCCCATCGCCACAGCAATATTTCGCAGCCAGCGCAAATGTCCAATCCGTCGAATCGCTGAACCTTCCGTCACGCGGAGGAAGTAATCTTCACTCCAGCCAAATAGTTCAATGAGTGGCGGTGCATGCAACGCGCGGCGCGGGCTAAAATCGTCTTCTACGGTTAATTGCGAAAAACGGTTCCACGGGCAAATCAGCTGGCAATCGTCACAACCATAGATGCGGTTACCTATTAACGGTCTGAACTCTTCAGGAATTGCCCCTTCCAGTTCAATGGTCAGGTAAGAGATACAACGCCTGGCGTCCACGGTGTAAGGCTCAACAATTGCGCCGGTAGGGCAAATTGTCATGCAGGCCACGCAGCGCCCGCACTTTTCCTCGATGGCTTCATCAACAGGAAGAGGAATGTCGACCAACAATTCACCCAGGAAAAAGAACGAGCCTGCTTCTTGATTGAGGATAAGTGAGTGCTTACCTGTCCAACCCAAACCGGCCTTTTCAGCCAGAGGGCGCTCAAGAAGCGGCGCTGAATCCACAAAAGGTCTAAAATTCAGCGTGGAACAGTGTGACTGGATCATTTCACCCAGTTTTTTGAGCCGATTACGCAGAAGTTTGTGGTAGTCGCGTCCCAGGGCATAACGGCTGATATAGCCGATTTTGGGGTTTTTGAGCGTCGATGCAAACGCAGCATTAGCGGGAAGATAGTTCATCCTCACGCTAATCACACGTAATGTGCCGGGGAGCAATTCGTGAGGCCGGGCACGCATCATGCCGTGACGAGCCATCCAGTCCATCTCGCCGTGGTATTGTTTATCCAGCCACAACTGAAGCGCGGGCTCACTGGCGGTGAGATCGGTATCGGATATCCCCACTTGCTGGAAGCCGAGTTCGATTCCCCACTGTTTAATATTTTGCGCTAATTGATTGAGATCGAGGGGCTGTGACATGACGGACCTGAGCCTAAAAATAACCGCTAAAAGTATACCACACTCAGTCTGGTCAGCAGACTGGCTACGTACAGCGGAAAAGCAGGCAGCAGATGACTTAGGATTAACACTGTATGAATTGATGCAGCGAGCGGGTGCGGCGGCGTTTAATCTGGCTCGCGAGCTCTATCCTCAGAGTCAACATTGGCTAGTGGTATGCGGGTATGGGAATAACGGTGGTGATGGATACGTGGTGGCTCGCCTTGCTCAGGCTGCCGGGCTCCGTGTGACATTGTTGGCGCTGGACAGTGATAAATTATTGCCAGAAGAAGCCGCCACTGCACGGGAAGCCTGGCTGAATGCCGCGGGCGTCATACATACAGCGGAATATCTCTGGGCTGATGATATCGACCTTGTGATTGATGGCATGATGGGAATCGGTCTGAATAGCGCTCCGCGCGAAGCTGCCGCACAGCTTATCGAAAAGTGTAATCAGTGTTCAGCGCCCGTCATAGCGCTTGATATTCCTTCCGGTTTGCTTGCAGAAACAGGCGAAACACCCGGTGCGGTAATACACGCGTCTCATACCCTTACGTTTATTGCCCTCAAACCCGGTTTACTGACGGGAAAAGCGCGTGATGTCGTGGGAACGCTGCATTTCAATGCGCTCGGTCTTGAAGAGTGGTTGATAGGGCAGACCGCGCCAATATCTCGCGTGGATAGCGCACAATTATCCGGCTGGCTGCACCCAAGAAAACCGACATCGCACAAAGGTAGTAACGGGCGCCTGGTGATTATTGGTGGCGATCACGGCACTGCGGGAGCGATTCGCATGACCGGTGAAGCCGCATTGCGTGCAGGAGCAGGCTTGGTCAAGGTGCTGACTCGCTCTGAGAACATAGCCCCTTTACTGACCGCTCGACCTGAATTAATGGTCCTGGAGCTCACACCACATTCATTGGATGAATGCCTTGAATGGGCTGATGTTGTGATAATTGGGCCCGGTTTAGGGCTGCAAGAATGGGGAAAAAAAGCCCTGCAAAAAGTAGAGAACAGCCGCAAACCGATGCTCTGGGATGCCGATGCGTTGAACCTTCTGGCAATCAATCCCGATAAACGTCAGAATCGCGTGATTACGCCGCATCCTGGCGAAGCTGCCCGGTTATTAAATTGCCCAATATCTCAAATTGAGAGTGACCGCTTACTTTCAGCTGACCGTCTGGTAAAACGTTATGGCGGAATTGTGGTCTTAAAAGGTGCCGGTACGGTTGTTGCCAGCCAACACGGTGAATGCGCAATCATTGATGTGGGCAATGCTGGCATGGGCAGCGGTGGAATGGGGGATGTGCTATCCGGAATTATCGGAGCATTGCTGGCACAGAAGCTAACCCCGTATGATGCAGCTTGCGCTGGATGCGTTGCTCATGGAGCCGCAGCTGACATGTTGGCCCATCGCTACGGTACTCGTGGCATGTTAGCAAGCGACTTATTAACGATGCTGTACCCTTTTGTTAACCCGGATTTGAATAGCAAAGAAAATGATTAATCGAGTTATCGCATTACCTGATGAAGACGCGACATTAGCGTTAGGCGCCTGTCTGGCTAAAGCCTGTGTCGGTGCTACCGTCATTCATTTGTATGGTGACCTGGGCGCGGGGAAAACCACATTCAGCCGCGGTTTTGTGCAAGCGCTAGGCCATAAAGGGAACGTTAAAAGCCCAACATATACATTGGTGGAGCCTTACACGCTCGGCGAATTAATGGTGTATCACTTTGATCTTTACCGACTTGCCGATCCAGAAGAACTCGAGTTTATGGGAATTCGTGACTATTTCACTAATGACGCTATCAGTCTGGTGGAGTGGCCGCAAAAAGGTCAGGGTGTGCTTCCAGAACCGGATGTCGAAATCCACCTAAGTTACCAGGCTGACGGGCGCGAAGCGTGTCTGAAAGCAGTTTCCTCATCTGGTGAGTCGTTACTGGCGCGGTTAGCCAAATAACAAGGATGACGGGATGATCTATCGCGTAAAAAGTTGGTTGATGGCTGTGTGTTTACTGGTGTTGACTTCACAGGTCAGTGCCGCAAATTTGGCAGATATTCAGGTATCAAACGGTGATTCTCAGGCCAGAATCACTTTCAGTTTTATTGGCGACCCTGAATATGCATTTTCTCAGGATGATAAGAAAAGCGTTGCTCTGGACATCAAACAAACCGGCGTGATCAAAGGTCTGCCATTGCTATTCAGTGGCAATAACCTGGTGAAAAGCATCCGTTCGGGGCAACCGAAAGATAGCGATTCCCTGCGTCTTGTTGTTGATCTCACCGAGGCGGGCAAAACGCGCGCCGTGAAACAGCAAAATGGTGCTAATTACACGGTAGTGTTCACCATCAATGCTGATGTTCCTCCACCGCCACCTCCGCCGCCAGTCGTGGCCAAACGCGTTGAAGTGCCAGCGGTTACCCGCTCAACGGAACCAGCAAAAAATCCCTTTAATTCACAAACCGTTACTGGCGCAATAAGTTCGAATACTGCGATGCACCCCGCACGTACAGAACACACGAAGCGTGTCAGCACCCAATCCGATGCTGTCGTCGTCGCTATTGATGCCGGGCATGGTGGTCAAGATCCAGGCGCAATTGGGCCAGGTGGCACCAAAGAGAAAAACGTCACCATCTCGATTGCGCGTAAACTTCGCTCACTGCTTAATGACGACCCTATGTTTAAAGGCGTGCTGACCCGCGACGGAGACTATTTCATTTCGGTAATGGGGCGCTCGGATGTCGCTCGTAAGCAGAACGCCAATATTCTGGTTTCGATTCATGCTGATGCCGCACCTAATCGTGATGCAACCGGGGCTTCAGTCTGGGTGCTATCAAATCGGCGTGCGAATAGCGAAATGGCGGGTTGGCTCGAGCAACACGAAAAACAATCTGAGCTACTCGGCGGTGCGGGTGACGTACTGGCCAACAGCCAGGCTGACCCTTATCTCAGCCAGGCGGTACTGGATTTGCAATTCGGCCATTCGCAGCGTGTCGGGTATGATGTGGCAACCAAAGTTCTGTCGCAGATGCAGCGAGTAGGATCGTTACATAAACGTCGTCCTGAACATGCGAGCCTCGGGGTATTGCGTTCCCCTGATATTCCTTCTGTGCTGGTGGAAACCGGCTTTATCAGTAATAACTCGGAAGAGCGCCTGCTGGATAGCGATGACTATCAGCAAAAAATTGCCCAGGCTATTTATCAAGGGTTAAGGGATTATTTCCAGACGCATCCGTTACAATCTGCCCCTGAATCTTCTCAGACCGCACGCTCTGGCGTGGGTATTGATCAGGTCGCGATTACTCAATAAGGATATTTCATGCCGATTCAGGTTTTGCCGCCGCAACTTGCCAACCAGATTGCTGCTGGCGAAGTGGTAGAGCGCCCCGCGTCGGTGGTGAAAGAGTTGGTTGAGAACAGTCTTGATGCAGGCGCGACGCGGATTGATATTGATATCGAACGCGGTGGCGCCAAGCTTATTCGCATCCGTGACAATGGTTGCGGTATTAAAAAAGACGAGCTGGCACTGGCGCTGGCTCGTCATGCCACCAGTAAAATCGCCACACTTGATGACCTTGAGGCCATTATTAGTCTCGGTTTTCGTGGCGAAGCGTTAGCGAGTATTAGCTCGGTTGCACGGTTAACGTTAACGTCACGAACCGCTGAACAAAGCGAGGCGTGGCAGGCCTATGCCGAAGGGCGCGAGCAAGATGTGACGGTGAAACCCGCCGCGCATCCGGTTGGAACAACGCTCGAGGTGCTGGACCTGTTCTACAACACGCCAGCACGTCGCAAATTTATGCGAACCGAGAAAACCGAATTTAACCACATTGATGAGATCGTCAGACGTATTGCGCTGGCGCGGTTTGATGTATCGATCAATCTAACGCATAACGGCAAAGTGATACGCCAATATCGTGCAGTCGCGGAAGGCGCACCACGTGAGCGACGCCTTGGGGCGATTTGTGGCACCGCGTTCCTCGAACACGCGTTGGCCATCGAATGGCAGCATGGCGATTTGGCGTTGCGAGGCTGGGTGGCTGAACCGTCAGCGACGACGCCTGCACTAGCTGAAATCCAATACTGCTATGTGAACGGACGTATGATGCGCGATCGCCTGATCAACCATGCGATTCGCCAGGCCTGTGAAGATAAACTTGGTGCCCTTCAGCAACCCGCGTTTGTGCTATATCTTGAAATTGACCCCCATCAAGTGGATGTGAATGTGCATCCGGCTAAGCATGAAGTTCGTTTTCATCAGTCGCGCCTGGTGCATGATTTTATCTACCAGGGAGTGCTGAGCGTCTTACAGCAGCAGAGCGAAAATCGTCTGCCGCTGGAAGAGTCAGCTGAAGATCCGCAGCCGCGTTGGGAACCCGAAAACCGCGTGGCGTCGGGGCGTAATCAATTTGCGACGCCGACCCCTGCGACGGCACATCGCGAAGCGTCATATCGTGAAACTGCACCACGCAGTTCTGGGCAAAATTTCACTGGGGACAGTAGCGGTAGCGCGAATAAAAGTGCACCGTTGTGGCCCCATGCGGCACCGGGTTTTCAAAAGAAAGAAGGTGCGTTGTACCGCGAATTACTGAATACGCCTGCACCTGCGGTGGAAAATCGTGTTGCTGAGCCTGATGTATTCGACGTGTTAGATGCACATGCGCAGAGTTTTGGCCGCGTGCTGACGGTTCTTGCACCGGATGTCGCACTATTGGAACGCGATGGCAAATTGATGCTGCTCTCACTGAGCGTCGCTGCACGCTGGTTGAGAATGGCACAGCTCGTACCTGGTAGTGAAGGTGCGCGAGCTCAACCATTACTGATCCCTGTTCGTTTAAAAGTCACCAAAGAAGAGCAGGACGTTTTGGTGAAAAATCAGCCGCTTTTGCTGGAAATGGGCATCGAATTTGTTGTGGAGTCGCGTCAAATAACAATTCGCACGGTACCTTTACCTTTGCGTAAACAAAATTTACAAATCTTGATTCACGAACTGCCAGGATACCTGGCGCAACAGACAGAGGTTAACGCAACACAGATTGCTCAATGGTTTGCTCGTCAAATGGACGGCTCTCATGAGCAATGGAACCAGGCGCAGGCTATTGCCCTGCTCGCTGATGTGGAGCGCCTTTGTCCGCAGCTGGTGAAATCACCACCTGGCGGTTTGTTACAACCTGTTGATTTACAATTGGCGATGAACGCCCTGAAACATGACTGAAGTTAAGCAAAACCTGCCACAGGCAATTTTTCTGATGGGGCCGACGGCCTCAGGTAAGACAGCGTTAGCCATTAATTTGCGTAAAACGTTGCCGGTAGAGTTGATAAGCGTCGATTCGGCCCTTATCTATCAAGGGATGGACATTGGTACAGCGAAGCCAACGGCAGATGAACAAGCCCAGGCTCCGCATCGGTTAATGGATATTCTCGATCCGGCACTGTCTTATTCCGCCGCAGATTTCCGGCGTGATGCGCTGGCTGAAATGGCGGAAATTACCGCGAGCGGACGTATCCCCTTGTTAGTAGGGGGAACGATGCTCTACTTCAAGGCATTGTTAGAAGGTTTATCGCCGTTGCCATCCGCCGATCCACAAGTTAGGGAGCGGATAGAAAAACAGGCGGCAGAGCAAGGATGGGATGCGTTGCATCGTGAGCTGGCACTGGTTGATCCGGTAGCCGCAGCACGTATTCATCCAAATGATCCACAAAGGCTTTCCCGCGCACTGGAAGTTTTTTTCATTTCGGGTAAAACTTTAACGGAACTGACACAAACGTCAGGAGAAGCTCTGCCTTACCAGGTGCATCAGTTCGCCATCGCCCCGGCGAGCCGTGAACTGCTCCATCAAAGAATTGAGCAGCGTTTTCATCAGATGTTAGCTTCGGGATTTGAAGCTGAAGTGCGGGCTCTTTTTGCCCGTGGTGATTTGCATACGGACATGCCTTCCATTCGTTGTGTGGGTTACCGGCAGATGTGGTCTTATCTGGCGGGTGAAATTTCACATGATGAAATGGTTTATCGTGGTATTTGCGCGACGAGACAATTGGCTAAGCGACAGATGACCTGGTTGCGAGGTTGGGAAGGGGTTCACTGGTTAGACAGTGATAATCCGTCTCAGTCTTACAACGAAGTAGTACAGGTAGTTAGTGCGAAGCATCAATGAATGTGTACAATTGAATCGTTATGGTGCGCAGTATCTTACGCAGTTTTTCAGAGCCTCAGGGTTCTTGAGTTACAAACAACAAGCATATAAGGAAAAGATAGAATGGCTAAGGGGCAATCATTACAAGATCCGTTCTTGAACGCACTGCGTCGCGAACGTGTTCCAGTTTCTATTTATTTGGTGAATGGTATTAAGCTGCAAGGTCAGATTGAGTCTTTTGATCAGTTTGTGATCCTGTTGAAAAACACGGTTAGCCAGATGGTCTATAAGCACGCGATTTCAACTGTTGTTCCGTCTCGTCCGGTATCTCATCACAGCAATAACACCGGTACTAGCGGTTCTGGCAGCTACCACCATGGTGGAAGTGCGCAAGGTTCTGCGCCACAACAAGACAACGAAGACGCCGAATAAGGCTAACGTTGTTTTTCCAAGCCGGGGAACCAGGGATGCTGGGTTCCCCGCTGGTCTTTTTTAAGAGGTTATACGCTTGTTTGACCGTTATGATGCCGGTGAGCAGGCGGTGCTGGTACACATCTATTTTACGCAAGACAAAAATAAAGAAGATCTGGATGAGTTTGAATCCCTGGTCTCTTCAGCTGGAGTCGAAGCGTTAGAAGTCGTTACTGGTAGCCGTAAAGCTCCTCACCCGAAGTATTTTGTTGGTGAAGGTAAGGCAAGTGAAATTGCCGATGCAGTGAAAGCCACTGGGGCATCGGTCATTTTGTTTGATCATGCGTTGTCTCCAGCTCAGGAGCGTAACCTCGAAGCGCTGTGTGAATGTCGTGTCGTCGACAGAACCGGCCTGATATTAGATATTTTTGCCCAACGTGCACGTACCCATGAAGGTAAGTTGCAGGTTGAACTGGCTCAGTTACGTCATATGGCAACTCGCCTTGTGCGCGGCTGGACCCACCTTGAGCGTCAGGGAGGGGGGATAGGTTCACGAGGTCCTGGGGAAACTCAGCTCGAAACCGACCGCCGCTTGCTGCGCAATCGGATAATGCAGATCCTTGGTCGCTTAGAACGAGTCGAAAAACAGCGTGAACAAGGGCGAAGATCGCGTGCCAAGGCTGACGTTCCAACCGTTTCTCTGGTGGGCTACACCAACGCCGGTAAATCCACCCTGTTTAACCAAATAACAGCGGCAGACGTGTATGCCGCAGATCAGTTATTTGCCACTCTGGATCCAACATTGCGTCGTATTGACGTGGTGGATGTTGGCGAAACCATTCTGGCAGATACAGTAGGTTTTATTCGTCATCTGCCACATGACTTAGTGGCTGCCTTTAAAGCGACCTTGCAGGAAACGCGTCAGGCGACATTGTTATTACATGTCATTGATGCAAGTGACCTCAGGATCCAGGAAAACATAGCCGCGGTTGATACCGTTCTCGAAGAGATTGAGGCCAATGAAATTCCTACGCTGCTAGTGATGAATAAAATAGATATGTTGGATGACTTTGTTCCGCGTATCGACCGAGATGATGAAAATATGCCGATACGGGTCTGGCTTTCTGCCCAGACCGGTGACGGCGTTCCACTGCTTTTCCAGGCTTTGACTGAGCGTTTATCTGGTGAAATTGCACAACATACGTTGTGCTTGCCCCCCCAGGCTGGGCGACTGCGAAGCCGTTTTTATCAGCTTCAGGCAATAGAAAAAGAGTGGATGGAGGAGGACGGCAGTGTTGGCTTACAAATTCGTATGCCTATTGTTGACTGGCGTCGCCTCTGTAAACAAGAACCGGCACTCGCTGACTATATTGTCTAGCCAGTCAAGGGAATGTCCTGAAGACTTTTTCCCCTTCGGGGGATATCACCGCACAACAAATATGGAGCATAAACATGGCGTGGAATCAGCCCGGTAATAACGGACAGGACCGCGACCCGTGGGGAAGCAGCAAACCTGGCGGCGACTCTGGGGAGAAGAAAGGAGGGCGGGATCAGGGGCCTCCTGATCTGGATGATATCTTCCGGAAATTAAGCAAAAAACTCGGCGGCCTCGGTGGCGGTAAAAGCGGTGGTGGTGGTACCGGTGGTGGTTCTTCACAACTTCCGCGTCCTCACGTCGGTGGCCGTATGGTCGGCATCGTTGCTGCTGTAGCCGTGGTGATTTGGGCTGCAACTGGGTTCTATACCATTAAAGAAGCTGAACGTGGTGTTGTGACGCGTTTTGGTCAATTCAGCCATTTGGTTGAGCCGGGCCTGAACTGGAAACCGACCTTTATTGACAAAGTCACAGCAGTCAACGTTGAAGCAGTCCGCGAATTGGCGGCTTCTGGTGTGATGCTGACGTCCGATGAGAACGTGGTTCGTGTCGAAATGAACGTCCAGTACCGTGTGACCGATCCACGCAACTATCTGTACAGCGTAACCAGCGCAGACGACAGCCTGCGACAGGCTACCGACAGCGCACTGCGTGGTGTAATTGGTAAATACACCATGGATAAGATCCTCACCGAGGGTCGTACCATCATTCGTAATGATACTCAGCGCGAGCTGGAAGAAACCATTCGTCCATACAACATGGGTATCACCTTGCTGGACGTCAACTTCCAGGCTGCTCGCCCGCCGGAAGAGGTGAAAGCTGCGTTTGATGATGCGATTTCCGCACGTGAAAACGAACAGCAATATATCCGTGAAGCAGAAGCCTATACCAACGAAGTTCAGCCACGTGCTAATGGTCAGGCGCAACGTATTCTTGAAGAAGCTCGTGCTTATAAAACACAGACCGTGTTAGAAGCGCAGGGTGAAGTTGCTCGCTTTGCCAAGATGTTGCCGGAATATAAAGCCGCACCGGAAATTACCCGTGAGCGTCTGTATATCGAAACCATGGAAAAAGTGCTTAGCCATACCCGTAAAGTTCTGGTTAACGACAAAGGTGGTAACCTGATGGTTCTGCCTCTGGATCAGATGCTGAAAGGTGGCTCACAACCTGCAGCAAAGAGTGACACCAGTGCGGCAAACAACTTGTTACGCCTGCCGCCGGCATCCAGCTCTAGCAGCGGTAGCGCCAGCACACAGTCCTCATCAAGTCGGGGCGATATCATGGATCAGCGCCGTGCCGATGCACAGCGCACTGATAACCAGCGCGTAGGGAGTGAATAACGATGCGTAAGTCAGTCATTGCTTTAATTATCATCGTGCTGGTAGTGCTGTTTACCTCGGTCTTCGTGGTACAGGAAGGCGAGCGCGGGATTACGTTACGCTTCGGTAAAGTGTTGCGTGACGATGAAAACAAACCCGTGGTCTATGAGCCAGGTCTGCATTTCAAAGTACCGTTTATCGAGTCGGTAAAAACGCTTGATGCGCGTATTCAGACCATGGACAACCAGGCCGATCGTTTTGTTACCAAAGAGAAAAAAGACCTGATCGTTGATTCTTATATCAAATGGCGTATCAGCGATTTCAGCCGTTACTACCTAGCAACCGGTGGTGGTGATGTTTCTCAGGCAGAAGTGCTGTTAAAACGTAAATTCAGTGATCGTCTGCGTTCTGAAATTGGTCGTCTTGATGTGAAAGACATCGTGACTGATTCTCGTGGCCGTCTGACTCTGGATGTACGTGATGCACTGAACTCTGGTACTGCGGGTGCTGACGATGAAGTGTCAACACCGGCTGCGGACGATGCCATTGCCTCGGCTGCTGCACGTGTGACCAAGGAAACCAATGGTAAAGTGCCAGTGGTGAACCCGAACAGTATGGCGGCGCTGGGTATCGAAGTGGTCGATGTGCGTATTAAGCAGATCAACCTGCCAGCAGAAGTTTCTGAAGCCATCTACAACCGTATGCGTGCAGAGCGTGAAGCTGTTGCTCGTCGTCACCGTTCACAAGGTCAGGAAGAAGCTGAGAAGCTGCGTGCTACTGCCGACTACGAGGTCACTCGTACTTTGGCAGAAGCTGAGCGTCAGGGCCGTATTAGCCGTGGTGAAGGTGATGCTGAAGCTGCCAAACTGTTTGCTGACGCATTCAGCCAGGATCCAGACTTCTATGCCTTTATTCGTAGTCTGCGTGCTTACGAATCAAGCTTCCAGTCTGGCCAGGACGTGATGGTGTTAAGCCCGGATAGCGATTTCTTCCGTTACATGAAAACACCAGCGAACAGTTCACGTTAATCTTCGCGAGTGATACAAGAGCCGGTCTAACCGGCTCTTTTTTTATTGGTGTTTGAGGGAAATATGAATTCGACTATCTGGATGGCATTAGCGTTAGTTTTAGTGCTCGAAGGACTCGGGCCAGTGCTTTATCCGCGTATGTGGCGCCGAATGATTGCCGCTTTAACTCAGCTTCCCGACAACACGTTGCGCCGTTTTGGTGGTGGACTAGTGGTTGCGGGAGTCGTTATCTACTATATGTTGAGTCGTATGAGTGGCTGAATATCATTCAGGATACTGATTGTCATTTTGTGGACTAAAAGGGCTGATCATCATGGAAACCGATGGTAGAATCCTTTTTTAAGCAAACGGTGATTTTGAAAAATGGGTAACAACGTCGTCGTACTGGGCACCCAATGGGGTGACGAAGGTAAAGGAAAGATCGTAGATCTTCTGACTGAACGGGCTAAATATGTTGTGCGCTACCAGGGCGGTCACAACGCAGGCCATACTCTCGTAATCAACGGTGAAAAAACCGTTCTTCATCTTATTCCATCAGGTATTCTGCGTGATAACGTTACCAGCATCATCGGTAATGGCGTTGTGCTGTCTCCTGCTGCACTGATGAAAGAGATGAAAGAGCTGGAAGACCGTGGGATTCCGGTACGTGAGCGCCTGCTGTTATCTGAAGCATGCCCACTTATCCTTGATTATCACGTAGCGCTGGATGTGGCTCGTGAAAAAGCTCGTGGTGCTAAAGCAATCGGGACTACCGGTCGTGGTATCGGTCCTGCATACGAAGACAAAGTGGCCCGTCGTGGCCTGCGCGTTGGCGACTTGTTCGACAAAGCCACCTTTGCAGACAAACTGAAAGAAGTTCTGGAATACCATAACTTCCAACTGGTTAACTTCTATAAAGTTGAAGCGGTTGATTACCAGAAAGTCCTGGACGATGTCATGGCAGTTGCTGACATTCTGACCAGCATGGTAGTTGATGTGTCCGATCTGCTGGATCAGGCACGTAAGCGCGGCGACTTCATCATGTTCGAAGGTGCTCAAGGCACATTGCTGGACATCGATCACGGTACCTATCCGTACGTAACCTCTTCCAACACCACCGCGGGTGGCGTAGCAACAGGTTCCGGTATTGGTCCACGTTATGTTGATTACGTTCTGGGTATTATTAAGGCGTATTCTACTCGCGTTGGTGCAGGTCCGTTCCCAACTGAACTGTTTGATGACATCGGCGAGTTCCTGTGCAAACAAGGTAACGAGTACGGTGCAACAACGGGTCGTCGCCGTCGTACCGGTTGGCTGGACATCGTTGCTGTGCGTCGCGCAGTGCAGATCAACTCCCTGTCAGGTTTCTGCCTGACCAAGCTGGACGTACTGGACGGCTTGAAAGAAGTTAAACTCTGTATCGGTTACCGCCTGCCAGATGGTCGCGAAGTGACCACCACCCCAATGGCTGCGGACGACTGGGAAGGCATCGAGCCAATCTACGAAACGATGCCAGGTTGGTCTGAAACCACCTTTGGTGTGAAAGAGCGTAGTGGTTTGCCTCAGGCAGCGCTGGACTACATCAAACGTATTGAAGAACTGACTGAAGTTCCGGTAGATATTATTTCTACTGGCCCAGATCGTTCTGAAACCATGATTCTGCGGGATCCGTTCGACGCATAATTATGATACGGGGTGTGGCCATCACACCCCGTTCTGCTTTACCTCTCACCGCTTTTTTGCCTTCCCCAGTCAAATAAATTAGCCGTCAAACATATGGCTGGTTTATCATCAATATATTGCCACAATGGCGATAAGCGTTTCCCCTCCCACCTAAGAGGTTGATGTGCAGTTAACGAGTTTTACTGATTACGGTTTACGTGCTTTGATTTATATGGCGTCTTTGCCAGAAGGTAAGATGACTAGCATTTCTGAGGTTACAGAGGTGTACGGCGTGTCGCGTAATCATATGGTGAAAATCATCAATCAACTGAGTCGTGCAGGCTATGTGACGGCAGTGCGCGGCAAAAACGGTGGCATTCGCCTCGGCAAACCGGCGGAATCAATCCGTGTCGGCGATGTGGTGCGCGAGCTGGAACCGCTTTCTTTGGTGAACTGTAGCAGTGAGTTTTGTCATATTACCCCCGCATGTCGCCTGAAACAGGCACTGGCCCAGGCGGTGCAAAGCTTTTTATTAGAGCTGGATAAGCACACGCTGGCCGATTTGGTGGACCAAAACCAACCGCTCTACAAATTATTGCTGGTGGAATAAATTACGATTTCCTCAGCAGATGACAACGGAGGAACCGCAATGTCAAAAGATCCTTTTCAGGAACGAGAAGCCGAAAAATACGAAAACCCGATCCCAAGCCGGGAGTTTATTCTCGCCCATCTCTCCAAACGTGAAAAACCAGCCAATCGTGACGAACTGGCTGAAGAACTCAATATTACCGGTGAAGAGCAACTAGAAGCGTTGCGCCGCCGTCTGCGTGCCATGGAACGCGATGGTCAGTTGGTCTTTACCCGTCGCCAGTGTTACGCCCTGCCAGAACGTCTTGATTTGCTAAAAGGCAAAGTTATTGGCCATCGCGATGGTTTCGGCTTCCTGCGTGTAGAAGGTCGTAAAGACGATCTTTATCTTTCATCTGAACAGATGAAAATGTGTATGCATGGTGACATCGTGCTGGCGCAACCGCTAGGGGCCGATCGTAAAGGTCGCCGTGAAGCGCGTATTGTGCGCGTGCTTGAGCCAAGAACCGGGCAAATCGTTGGCCGCTACTTTACCGATGCGGGCATTGGTTTTGTGGTGCCGGACGACAGCCGTTTGAGCTTCGACGTTCTTATCCCGCCAGAAGAATTGATGGGCGCGCGCATGGGCTTTGTCGTGGTGGTTGAACTCACCCAGCGCCCAACTCGCCGCACCAAAGCGATTGGTAAAATCGTTGAAGTACTGGGCGACAACATGGGTACTGGCATGGCCGTCGATATGGCGCTGCGTACTCATGAAATCCCTTACGTCTGGCCGCCAGAAGTTGAAGCACAGGTTGCAAAACTTAAAGAAGAAGTGCCGGAAGAAGCCAAAGTGGGCCGCGTGGATCTGCGTGACCTGCCACTCGTCACCATTGATGGTGAAGATGCGCGTGACTTCGATGACGCCGTGTTCTGCGAGAAAAAACGCGGCGGTGGCTGGCGTTTATGGGTGGCGATTGCTGACGTAAGTTACTACGTGCGCCCACCTACAGCGCTGGACAACGAAGCGCGCAATCGTGGTACCTCTGTTTACTTCCCGTCGCAAGTTATCCCGATGCTGCCGGAAGTGCTGTCCAACGGTTTGTGCTCACTGAACCCACAGGTTGATCGTCTGTGCATGGTCTGCGAAATGACCATCTCCTCGACGGGCCGCCTGACAGGTTCGAAATTCTACGAAGCGGTAATGAGCTCCCATGCGCGTCTGACCTACACCAAAGTGTGGCATATGTTGCAGGGCGACCAGGAACTGCGTGAGCAGTATGCGCCGCTGGTCAAACACATCGAAGAACTGCATAACCTGTATAAAGTGCTGGATGTTTCCCGCGCCGAACGCGGTGGCATCTCTTTTGAAAGCGAAGAAGCGAAGTTTATCTTCAACGCTGAACGTCGTATTGAACGCGTTGAACAAACCGTTCGTAACGATGCGCACAAACTTATCGAAGAGTGCATGATCCTTGCGAACATTGCGGCGGCTCGCTTTGTTGAAAAACATAACGAACCGTCACTTTTCCGCGATCACGACCGCCCAAGCAACGACGCCATTACAGCGTTCCGCTCTGTGCTGGCTGAACTTGGCCTGGAACTGCCTGGCGGGCAGAAACCAGAACCACGCGATTACGCCGAGCTGCTGAATTCGATTGCCGATCGTCCGGATCATGAAATGCTGCAAACGATGTTGCTGCGCTCCATGAAACAGGCGGTTTATGACCCAGAAAACCGTGGTCACTTCGGCCTGGCTTTGCAATCTTATGCGCACTTTACTTCGCCGATTCGTCGTTATCCGGACTTGCTGCTGCACCGTGCGATTAAATATCTGCTGGCAAAAGAGCAGGGGCACAAAGGCAATAGCACCGAGTCGGGCGGCTGGCACTATGACATGGAAGAGATGCTGCAACTTGGTCAGCACTGTTCCATGGCAGAACGTCGCGCCGATGAAGCCACTCGTGATGTTTCTGACTGGCTGAAATGTGACTTTATGCAGGATCAAGTCGGCCAGACCTTTACCGGGATCATCGCAAGCGTTACCGGTTTCGGCTTCTTTGTACGTCTGACGGACCTGTTCATTGATGGTCTGGTACATGTTTCGTCTCTGGATAACGACTACTACCGTTTCGACCAAATTGGGCAGCGCCTGATTGGCGAGTCTGGTGGTCAGACATATCGTCTGGGTGATCGCGTAGAAGTGCGTGTTGAAGCCGTCCACATGGATGAACGCAAGATTGATTTTGCTTTGATCTCCAGTACTCGTGTGCCACGTGGTGCCGGTAAAACGGAAAAAGACAAAGCTAAAAAAGGTGCTAACGGCAACGGGCCAAAACGTCGTCAGGGTGGTAAACGCGTAAACTTCGAGCCAGACAGTGCTTTCCGTAAAGAGAAAGGACCTGCCAAACCGAAGAAAACGAAAGCTGACAAGAACGAGAAGAAGGAGAAGAAAGCAAAAACTCCGTCTGATAAAACCCGTAAAATAGCCGCAGCGACTAAAGCTAAGCGTGCAGCGAAAAAGCAACCAAGCTAACACCACCCTCACCCTGGCCCTCTCCCTGAGGGAGAGGGAATCGGATCGGTTTTCTCCCTCTCCTGAGGGAGAGGGAACCGGATCGGTTTTCTGCCTCTCCTGAGGGAGAGGGAACTGGATCGGTTTTCTCCCTCTGCTGAGGGAAGGGGAACTGGATCGGTTTTCTCCCTCTCCTGCGGGAGAGGGCTGGGGTGAGGGCAACCATATCAGCATTAAACACAGTCGCATCAGCGGCTGAAACGAGTGACATCAATGAGTGAAATGATTTACGGCATCCACGCCGTCCAGGCGCTACTTGATAACGCCCCCCAGCGTTTTCGGGAAGTCTTTATTCTTAAAGGCCGCGAAGACAAACGTCTGATGCCTTTAATTCATGCGCTGGAAGCTCAGGGTGTGCCGGTGCAAATGGCAAACCGCCAATGGCTAGATGAAAAATCTGAAGGCGCGGTGCACCAGGGCATTATTGCTCGTGTGAAACCGGGTCGTCAGTATCAGGAAAATGATATTCCGGACCTGCTTGCCAGTATCGATACCCCGTTCCTGCTCATTCTGGATGGCGTTACCGATCCCCACAACCTCGGTGCCTGCCTGCGTAGCGCAGATGCCGCTGGCGTGCATGCGGTTATCGTTCCGAAAGATAGATCTGCCCAGTTGAACGCGACTGCCAAGAAAGTGGCCTGCGGTGCCGCAGAGCACGTTCCGCTTATCAGTGTGACCAACCTGGCTCGAACTATGCGTTTATTGCAGGAATCGAACGTCTGGATCGTCGGTACAGCGGGCGAAGCTGACCACACTTTATTCCAGAGCAAAATGACTGGCCCAATGGCACTGGTGATGGGTGCTGAAGGTGAAGGCATGCGTCGCCTGACGCGTGAGCATTGTGATGAGCTGATCAGTATCCCAATGGCCGGGACGGTTTCTTCATTGAACGTTTCTGTTGCCACCGGTATTTGCCTGTTCGAAGCTGTGCGTCAACGCAGTTAATTCCCTGTGGGGTGCGCTCGCACCCCGCTTTGTGATCCTCCTCCATGCATAACTGCTGTCACCGTCCATACTAATGGCATTGCCATAAATGGAGGGAACACGATGCGCTGGCAAACTCATACCGTTTTTAACCAACCGATACCCCTCAATAACAGTAATCTTTTTCTTTCTGATATTTCGTTAACCGAAGCTGTTGCCCGTGAAGGTGCGGGTTGGGATGTTGAGCTTCTGGCGAGTATCGGTCAGCAGCTTGGCTCGGCTGAATCACTGGAGCTCGGGCGGTTGGCAAACACCAATCCTCCCGAATTACTGCGTTACGACTCCAGCGGCGAACGACTCGATGATGTACGTTTTTATCCGGCCTGGCATTTGCTGATGCAGGGATTGTGTGCCAATCGAGTGCACAATTTGCCGTGGCAGGAAGATGCTCGTCAGGGTTCATTTGTTGCCCGTGCCGCGCGTTTTGTTCAGCACGCACAAGTGGAAGCGGGCACGTTATGTCCGATAACCATGACTTTTGGTGCAATCCCGTTGCTGCAAAAGCATCTACCTAAGGAGTTTCAGTCGTGGCTGAAACCTCTGCTTAGCGATCGCTATGATGCGCATCTTTCACCGGGAGCCCAAAAACGTGGCCTGCTGATCGGCATGGGCATGACCGAAAAACAGGGTGGCTCGGATGTACTCAGCAACACCACGCGAGCTGAAGCTATCGACAAACGTGGCGCAGGTGAAATGTATCGCCTGGTGGGCCATAAATGGTTTTTCTCCGTTCCGCAAAGCGACGCACATTTGGTACTTGCTCAGGCGAAAGGCGGGCTATCCTGCTTTTTCCTGCCGCGCTTTTTGCCCGATGGGCAACGCAATCAGGTTCGCTTTGAGCGCCTGAAAGATAAACTCGGTAATCGCTCAAATGCCAGCAGTGAAGCTGAATTTTTCGATGCAACAGCATGGCTTATCGGCGAAGAAGGCGAGGGGATTCGCTCGATTCTGCAAATGGGCGGTTATACGCGCTTTGATTGCGCGTTGGGCAGTCATGGCCTGATGCGCCGTGCTCTTTCGGTTGCGTTGTATCACGCCCACCAACGACAAGCATTCGGCAAAACGCTGATCGACTTGCCGATTATGCGCCAGGTGCTTGGGCGTATGGCTTTACAACTTGAAGGCCAAACGGCGTTTCTGTTCCGTCTGGCTCGCGCCTGGGAATCACCAGGGAACCCGCATGAACTGGCATATAGCCGCCTTTTTACCCCAGCCGCCAAATTTAGCGTCTGTAAATCAGGTATCCCGTTTGTTGCGGAGGCGATGGAGGTGCTCGGTGGCATCGGCTATTGCGAAGACAGCGAACTGCCGCGCATCTATCGAGAAATGCCGGTGAACAGTATTTGGGAAGGTTCTGGGAATATCATGAGCCTGGATGTACTGCGTGTTCTTGCTAAACAACCGGGTTCGATGGAAATGTTGCATGCTGAATTTGATGAGGTGAAGGGGCAGAACCGGCACTTCGATCGTAGCTGGCGGCAATTACAGCAGCGTTTGCATAAACCACAAGAGGAATGGGGCAGGGAGCTCACACGACAGCTGGCACTACTGGCAACGGGGGCGCAAGTCTTACAACATCTCTCTCCGCCTTTGGGCGAGGCATGGTGTCGTATGATGCTGGATTCGCGAGGGGAAAGTGTATTACCGAATCAAGTATTGACGGATGTGCTGTTGCGGGCGACGGGGCGTACAGGATAGAAATATAAAAGCCAGCGCCATACAGTTGAGTTAAATGGTCGCTGGCTTATTTACGCATAAATAATGGCTTGGACACGCCAACCTTCGGCAAGCTGGTTTTCCTGCATTTTAACGATGCGATAGTACGACGCACCATGCTCATCAGCTTTTAAGGCAATAACTTTTTCCACATCTTGTACGGTACCGGCGATACCATTAACTGAAATCATGCCGATTTCGTTCAAGCCCGTCACACAATCTGCGGCAACATCCTCTGCCGATTGCGCCGACGTAGTGATTAGCCCCACGGACAGCAGTAATGACGTTAAGGCCAGCGATCGTTTCATAGTGAGCTCCTTTAATACTTACCCTAAATCAGTAGGGCATTCCTTCGCGTTAGGTGAACTCCTGGCCTGTCCATGGGCTGAAGCTCATTGTGCATAACAAACGATCAGTTGGCGCAAAGCTATGTAAATCTTAATAAAGTAAACACAGCGCTACATTACTTGCGGAACAAAATTGCCTGGGCATACCATTGTCCCGGGATCACCGTCTCATCGTTTAACACGATTTGGTAGTAATCCGCTTTCGCAGCAGCAGCTTTCTCTTTTATCACCCGCTCTGAGTCCATTGGAGAGCCGCGTTCGAGTGCTGATACTGTCCCTATTTTGGTTAATCCCTGCGTTTGCGAACGCTGAATTTCCTGGGGACTTCCGGTTACCGGCGGTGCGGGTTGTGGTGTACCCTCTAACACGCTACAGGCGCTGAGTGTTGCCGCAAGTAGCAAAGCTGATAGCAGTCGCATGATCGTTTCTCGTCTCTTAATAGCCATATTGTAGCCCCGGTTTTTTTCTGGGAAGAGGGAATGTTCCCATTCTGTTAGCTTCCCCGCGCTTTTTAATCACTTTCGAATGAAAATCGCTAAGCAGATCGCATAGTGAATAATAATCTCTGTAAGCCTTTGGCTTGCCATGCAGCGAACGCTGGCTTACAAAGGAATGCGCACAATGATACGGAGCGATTCCAATGATAGAAATGTACACTGAACAGCTAGGCGGTATCGAAGTTCTGCATGCGGTGCCTGCCGGAAAAAAAGAGAACACGCTGCCGGTGGTTTTTTTCTATCATGGTTTTACTTCATCCAAACTGGTGTACAGCTACTTTGCTGTAGCACTCGCTCAGGCCGGCATGCGCGTGATTATGCCCGATGCCGAACAGCATGGTTCCCGCTTCGATGGTGATGACACGGCACGCCTTTATCAATTCTGGTCGATTCTCAAACAAAACATTGATGAGTTTTCATTGCTTCACCAGGCACTTTGCGAGCGTTATCCCATCGATGAAAACCGTGTCGCCGTGGGCGGGGCTTCGATGGGAGGAATGACCGCTCTTGGAATTATGGCGCGTTACCCACAAGTGCGCTGTGTGGCATGCCTGATGGGCTCTGGATATTTCATGTCGCTTGGGAAAACACTCTTCCCGCCGAGAGTAGAAGAACCTGAATCGCTTAACGCACTCGCGGGCTATGACATTAGCCACCAACTGGAAAGTCTCGGTAACCGGCCACTGATGTTGTGGCACGGCGAGGAAGATGATGTGGTACCGGCGGCCGAAACATGGCGCTTGCAACAGGCATTGATTGAGAAGGGGCTGGATAAACAAATGACCTGTTTACGCGAACCGGGCGTCAGGCATCGTATTACTCCCTCCGCGCTCGAGGCAACCAGTCGTTTCTTTAGCCAAAACTTATGACTAAACCAGGATGACCTGCACACCCTGTTCTTCAAGCTTTTTAATGACTTCAGGGTTTGCTTGTTTGCCGGTAATGACCAAATCAATTTGTTCTGCCCGGCTAAATAGCATTCCCGCACGCTGACCAACCTTTGTGCTGTCGACCAGTACCGCCAGTTTACCCACCACCCCCAACATTTTCTGTTCAGCCATGGCAGTCAGCATATCTGTTTTATAAAGGCCTTCTGCTGTTAGCCCTTTTCCGCTAGTAAACATCCAGTGTCCCGCGTAGAGGGAAGTTTCGTTATCCTGCGGGCCAAGCGTAATGGAGTGACTTTTATTGTATTGGCCACCCATGATCACAACGCTTTCATGTTCTTGATCAATCAGATAATTTGCCAGTGGCAGGTAGTTAGTAATGATCTGTACCGGCTTCCCACAAATTTGCTGCCCAAGCAGAAAAGCCGTTGAGCCACAGTTAATAACGACGCTTTCTCCTGGTTTTACCAACGCTGAAGCAGCACTGGCAATGCGGCTTTTCTCATCATGATTTTGCGCCAGATGAATGTTCATTGGCGTCCAGCGTGGGCGCTGTTGGCTGATAGCTTCAGCACCGTTACGGACTTTTTTTAGCCTGCCATTTTCATCCAATTTATTGATATCGCGCCGTGCGGTTGCTGGCGAAATGGCGAGACGTTCCATCACTTGCTCGACAGTAACAAACCCTGTTTGCTGTAGCAGTTCGAGCAGTATCTGGTGGCGTTGTGCTTCAGTCATGCGTCTTTCCGATGAATAATGATTTTTAAAGATGATATTTGAAATAGGTTGAAATACCTATGAGTAAACTGAAAAAGCCGGGGTTTACCCGGCTTAACATTAGAGGAAGGATTTAAATGGTAAATCTGGTTCGATCGTAAAGCAGTCCTCAAACCCGCGTGGATAGTGGTATTCAAACTGATCTTTATCTAATGGCCAGGTAAATTTGCCACCCACTTGCCAGATAAATGGCTTAAAGCCATATTTCAGACGATCTTTCTTCATCTCCCACAGCACGCGGATCTCTTGTGGATCAGCCTGGAAGTTAGACCAAATATCATGATGGAAGGGGATCACCACTTTGGTGTTCAAAGATTCAGCCATGCGTAGGATGTCTGAACTGGTCATTTTGTCTGTAATGCCGCGCGGGTTTTCACCATACGAACCCAGTGCAACGTCAATCTGATGGTCGTTACCATGTTTGGCGTAGTAATTGGAATAATGAGAGTCACCGCTGTGATACAGCGAGCCGCCCGGCGTTTTAAACAGGTAGTTCACCGCCCGTTCGTCCATACCATCCGGCAGCACGCCAGCCGCTTTTTCTTCCGCAGGGAGCGTGATCAGCGCAGTGCGATCGAATGCGTCAAGTGCATGAATTTCAATATCTTTCACTTTTACGATATCACCTGGTTTCACCACGATGCAGCGCTCACGCGGTACACCCCAGCCAACCCAGATATCAACACAAGTTTGCGGCCCGATAAATGGCACATCAGAGGCACAGTTTTGCATCACTGCCGCTGCAACGTTCACATCGATATGATCGTTGTGATCATGAGTGGCAAGTACCGCATCAATACTGCGAATGGCAAAAGGATCGAGCACAAACGGGGTGGTTCGCAGATTCGGCTGTAATTTCTTTACGCCAGCCATGCGTTGCATCTGATGACCCGTTTTCATCAGCGGGTTACCGTGGCTTTGTTTACCTGTACCACACCAGAAATCGACACAGATGTTGGCTTCTCCCTGTGATTTCAACCAAATACCGGTACAGCCCAACCACCACATAGCAAAGGTGCCTGGAGCGACCACTTCCTGCTCAATCTCTTCATTTAGCCAACTACCCCATTCCGGGAAGGTGTTTAGTATCCAGGATTCACGAGTAATGGTTGCCACTTTGCTCATTCAGTCTCTCCTCATTTAATGCAGTTTTAATCAAAAATAATCATAATTTGACTCGATGTGATTGATACTGACATTAAAACTCATCGTTGAGAAGTCATTTTTATGTGCTGCATGTCAGGTTTTTAGGTGTTTTCTTGCTGGGTTTTGCATGGCTGGTTGTTGTGTTAAACATTTAATTTATTGATATTTAAATAATTAATTGTTTTTTATTCTGATGATTATTAGCCACATGTTGACTATGGATAATAATTTGCGGCGCATCTCACAAATAATCAAATTCAATCTTGTTGTGATTATATTTGATGAATAGAGTGAGTGCGAACACAACATCCGCCTGTTTTCTGACCGGAAGCAGGGAGCGACTACCCAACGGAGAGCTTTATGGAGACCCTCTACAGCGCCTTTACTATTTTCTTTAATCAGGTAATGACCAATGCCCCTTTATTGCTGGGGATTGTCACTTGTCTGGGCTATGTGCTGTTGCGTAAAAGTGCGAATGTCATCATCAAAGGAACGATCAAAACAATCATCGGTTTTATGTTGCTACAGGCGGGTTCCGGGATTTTGACCGGCACCTTTAAGCCCGTGGTGGCAAAAATGTCAGAGGTCTACGGGATCAACGGCGCAATTTCGGATACCTACGCATCAATGATGGCAACCATCGAAAGAATGGGAGATGCCTATAGTTGGGTGGGATACGCCGTTTTACTGGCACTGGCGCTCAATATTGGCTATGTACTGCTGCGGCGAGTAACAGGGATTCGCACCATCATGCTGACTGGGCACATCATGTTCCAGCAAGCCGGGTTGATTGCGGTGTTCTTCTTTATCCTCGGCTACTCAATGTGGACGACGATCATATGTACCGCCATTCTGGTATCGCTGTATTGGGGAATCACCTCCAATATGATGTTCAAACCCACCCAAGCTATTACTGAAAATAGCGGATTCTCCATTGGTCATCAGCAACAATTCGCATCGTGGATTGCCTACAAAATTGCCCCGTATCTCGGCAAAAAAGAGGAAAGTGTTGAAGATCTCAACCTGCCTGGTTGGCTGAACATTTTCCATGACAACATCGTCTCAACCGCGATAGTGATGACACTCTTCTTCGGCGTGATTCTTTGTTCATTCGGGATTGATGTCGTGCAAGCGATGGCCGGTAAAACTCACTGGACCATCTACATCCTGCAAACCGGTTTCCAGTTCGCCGTTGCGATTTTCATCATCGTACAAGGTGTCCGCATGTTCGTTGCGGAACTGTCAGAAGCTTTCAATGGTATTTCACAACGGCTCATCCCCGGCGCAGTACTCGCCATCGACTGCGCAGCGATATACAGCTTTGCACCGAATGCCGTGGTGTGGGGCTTTATCTGGGGAACGATAGGTCAGCTTATCGCCGTGGGTATTCTGATTGTTCTTGGCTCCTCCATCATGATCATCCCAGGCTTCATTCCTATGTTCTTCTCTAATGCCACGATTGGCGTGTTTGCCAACCACTTCGGCGGCTGGCGCGCGGCGCTAAAAATCTGTCTGGTGATGGGCATGATTGAAATCTTCGGCTGCGTTTGGGCTATCAAACTTACCGGGCTTAGCGCCTGGATGGGAATGGCTGACTGGTCAATTTTGGCTCCACCATTGATGCAAGGGCTTACGTTTGGCCTGTGGTTTATGGGTGTCGTTATCGTTATTGCACTGATTTACATGTTCTTTGCCGGGCGTAGTTTGCGTCAGGAAGAAGATGCTGAAAAACAACTGACAGAATCATCAGCTAAATAAGGAATTGAGATTATGACCGTACGCATTCTCGCTGTTTGTGGCTGTGGGCAAGGCAGTTCCATGATTATGAAAATGAAAGTGGATCAGTTCCTGACGCAAGAAGGGGTGGACCATAGCGTCAATAGTTGTGCCGTTGGTGAGTACAAAAGTGAACTGAGTGGTGCCGATATCATTATCGCTTCTACTCATGTTGCTGGCGAAATCAACGTGTCGGGCAACAAGTATGTCGTCGGGGTTCGCAACATGCTTTCTGCCGCCGATTTTGGCCCAAAGTTAATGGACGTCATTCGCGCTCATTTCCCACAGGACATTAAGTGAGGAAAGCCAATGAAACTGCGTGACTCACTAGCCCAAAACCATTCTGTCCGCTTGCAGGCCGAAGCGGATACCTGGCAGGAAGCCGTCAGAATTGGCGTTGATTTGCTGGTGGACGCGGGCGTTGTTGAACCGCGTTATTACCAGGCGATTCTCGACGGTGTCGCACAATTTGGCCCTTACTTCGTGATTGCACCGGGGCTTGCCATGCCACATGGCCGCCCGGAAGAGGGCGTGAAAAGTACGGGATTCTCCCTGGTGACCTTAAAAACGCCGCTGGTGTTTAACCACGAAGATAACGACCCGGTGGATATTCTAATCACCATGGCTGCCGTTGATGCCACCACCCATCAGGAGGTGGGCATCATGCAGATCGTCAATTTGTTCGAAGACGAAGACAATTTTGACCGTTTACGTGCCTGCCGTAGTGAGCAGGAAGTTTTGGACTTAATCGACCGCGCTACGGCCGCGGCAGTATAAGGAGCTTGGTATGTCTCAATCTTTACCGATGTTACAGGTCGCACTGGATAACCAGACAATGTCAGATGCTTATAAAACAACGCGCTTGATTGCCGAAGAAGTCGACATTATTGAAGTGGGTACGATTCTTTGTGTAGGCGAAGGTGTGCGAGCGATACGCGATCTCAAAGCCCTTTACCCGCATAAGATCGTGTTGGCTGATGCCAAAATTGCCGATGCCGGGAAAATCCTCTCGCGTATGTGTTTTGAAGCGAATGCAGATTGGGTCACCGTCATTTGTTGTGCAGATATCAACACCACCAAAGGTGCGTTGGAAGTCGCCCGCGAATTTAAAGGCGATGTGCAAATTGAATTGACCGGTTTCTGGACATGGGAACAGGCGCAAGAATGGCGTGAGGCGGGTATTGAACAGGTGGTTTATCACCGAAGCCGTGATGCGCAGGCTGCGGGGGTCGCATGGAGTGAAGCGGACATCACCGCTATTAAACGCCTTTCTGATATGGGCTTCAAAGTCACTGTAACGGGCGGCCTGGCACTCGAAGACTTGCCATTGTTTAAAGGCATCCCTATTCATGTGTTTATTGCCGGGCGCAGTATTCGTGATGCGGCAGACCCTGTAGAGGCTGCTCGCCAGTTTAAACGTTCCATCGCCCAACTGTGGGGATAAGGAACCATTATGTTGCATAAACAGGTCCCGCTAGGCATTTATGAAAAAGCACTGCCCGCTGGGGATTGCTGGCAGATAAAACTGGCGCTCGCCGCTCGCCTGGCGTTCGATTTTGTCGAGATGTCGATTGATGAGACTGACGAGCGCCTGGCGCGTCTTGACTGGAGCCGTGAACAGCGCTTGGCATTGGTCCAGGCTGTTGCGGACACAGGCGTTCGCGTCCCTTCAATGTGCCTGAGTGCGCACCGTCGTTTTCCATTGGGTAGCGAAGATGATTCTGTGCGAAATCATGGGCTGGAAATTATGCGTAAAGCCATTGAGTTTGCGCAGGATGTGGGTATCCGCGTGATTCAACTGGCGGGATATGATGTCTATTATCAACAAGCGAATGACGAAACGCGTCGTCGCTTTCGCGAAGGTTTAACTGCCGCTGTGGAAATGGCTAGCCGTGCACAAGTCACGCTGGCGATGGAGATCATGGATTATCCACTGATGAACTCGATCAGTAAGGCGATGGGCTATGCACATTATCTCAATAATCCGTGGTTCCAGCTCTACCCAGATATTGGCAATTTATCCGCATGGGATAATGACGTGCAGATGGAGCTGGAAGCAGGGCGTGGGCATATCGTTGCCGTACATGTAAAAGATACTCGTCCAGGGGTATTTAAGAATGTGCCATTTGGAAGCGGTGTGGTGGAGTTTGAACGCTGTTTCGAAACACTAAAACGCAGTGGTTACTGTGGACCGTATTTAATTGAGATGTGGAGCGAAGCCGCGGCTGACCCGATTGCTGAAGTGACTGCGGCTCGTGACTGGGTACTAGCTCGTATGGCAAGCGCAGGGCTGCTGGAGGTTGATCATGCAGCAGCTTAAGCAGCAGGTGTTTGAAGCCAATATGGCGCTTCCGCGCCATGGTCTGGTCACTTTCACGTGGGGTAACGTCAGCGCGATTGACCGTGAACGCCAGTGTATTGTGATTAAGCCGAGCGGTGTGGCGTACGAACAAATGTCTGCCAGCGATATGGTCGTTGTGGACATGAACGGCACTGTGCTTGAAGGGGCGTATCGTCCTTCTTCCGATACGGCAACGCATCTTGCCCTGTATCAACGTTATCCCGAACTGGGTGGGATAGTGCATACCCATTCAACGCATGCTACTGCCTGGGCTCAGGCTGGGTTAAGTATTCCGGCGCTTGGTACGACACATGCCGACTACTTTTTTGGGGATATTCGTTGTTCCCGCGCTTTAACTATCGAAGAAGTGCAGGGCGAATACGAGCTGAATACTGGTAAAGTGATTATCGAAACGCTTGGTAATAGCAATCCGTTGCATACGCCGGGGATCGTGGTTTACCAACATGGTCCGTTTGCGTGGGGAAAAAACGCTGAGGATGCAGTGCATAACGCGGTAGTTATGGAAGAAGTGGCGCGGATGGCATGGATTGCTCGTGGTATTAATCCGCATTTGCAGCCTA
Source organism: Buttiauxella sp. WJP83 (assembly GCF_027594725.1). Classification (NCBI taxonomy): domain Bacteria; kingdom Pseudomonadati; phylum Pseudomonadota; class Gammaproteobacteria; order Enterobacterales; family Enterobacteriaceae; genus Buttiauxella; species Buttiauxella sp. WJP83. The sequence goes on along the minus strand of NZ_CP110080.1, from coordinate 4,152,514 downwards.
TTGACGCTTATCTGATGAACAAGCATTTCCAGCGTAAGCATGGCCCGAATGCCTATTATGGACAGCACTAATAAATATATACCCAAAATAATTCGAGTTGCAGGAAGGCGGCAAGTGAGCAAATCCTCAGGAGCTTACTCAAGTAAGTGACTGGGGTGAGCGAGCGTAGCCAACGCACATGCAATTTGAATTATGACGGGTATAAAAAAGCCCCCGATTAACGGGGGCAAGTCAAACGTTGGCTTTCTATGTCGTTGTGGTATTCCTGGTGTTAACGCGTTACTTCATTACCTCATTGCATTCAATTACCGATAGATGTCTGCGCTAACGCGCATATTGCCGTTACTGCCCGGTTCTCTCATCAGTATTGTGTGGTAGTACTTTGCTCCGTGTTGGTCCGCGTCGTTATTAATCGCGACTTCGGCCTCTTGCTCGGTAGCAAAATTATGATTGATATAAATCACACCTAAGCTCATTACATCATCCATATTTTGTGCCTGACGACCATCAATCTTGATCGCGGCTGTTGCATTTGAGCTAAGCATGAGTGCCGCTACAAAGGCATAAGCGATAGTTTTCATAATCCGCTCCACGACAACTTAATGTGTCAGCTGTGGTCGTCGCTCCTGTTAATGAATAGTGGCGGCCTATGACAATAAGTGTAAACCCTCAATGTTGAATAAAAAGCGACCATTTCTGATGGTATTGGTCAAAAATTTTAAGTGATCCACGTCAAAGTTATAGATTTCACCGGGTTAGTACGCGGTTCAACTTTTATCCTTCATGCAAAAGAATTAATTTCTCTGTGGCCTTGAGTTTATTGGGCTGCGCTTGTATGATTACGCGTCAATTTTTCAGCCGCCTTTATAAACACGTTCCTTGCTTCCATGGGCCGCGGCTGACCCTGACAGGAGGCTGAATAATCCGTAAGGAGCAATTCGATGCGTCATTACGAAATCGTTTTTATGGTCCATCCTGACCAGAGCGAACAGGTTCCGGGTATGATCGAACGTTACACTGGTGCAATCACTGCAGCAGAAGGTACGATCCACCGTCTGGAAGACTGGGGCCGCCGTCAACTGGCTTACCCGATCAACAAACTGCACAAAGCACACTACGTTCTGCTGAACGTTGAAGCTCCGCAGGAAGTGATCGATGAGCTGGAAACTAACTTCCGCTTCAACGACGCCGTTATCCGTAGCATGGTTATGCGCGTTAAAAACGCGGTAACTGAAGCATCTCCAATGGTTAAAGCTAAAGACGAACGTCGTGATCGTCGCGATGATTTCGCTAGCGAAACTGCTGATGATGCAGATGCTGGGGATTCTGAAGAGTAATTTCCCATGACGGCCAACCGCCTGGTGTTGTCTGGCACAGTGTGCAAGACGCCCCTTCGCAAGGTCAGCCCGTCAGGAATTCCTCATTGCCAGTTCGTGCTTGAGCACCGTTCTGTGCAAGAGGAAGCCGGCTTAGGTCGGCAGGCGTGGTGCCGTATGCCAGTTATTATTAGCGGGCACGCACACTCAGCCATTACTCAAAGTATAACGGTCGGCACGGTACTCACGGTTCACGGTTTCATTAGTTGCCATCAGGCAAAAAATGGTCTGAACAAAGTGGTATTGCATGCCGAGCAGATTGAATTGATAGATACTGGAGACTAGCCATATGGCACGTTATTTCCGTCGTCGCAAGTTCTGCCGTTTCACAGCGGAAGGCGTTCAAGAGATCGATTATAAAGATATCGCAACGCTGAAAAACTACATCACCGAAAGCGGTAAGATTGTCCCAAGCCGTATCACCGGTACCCGTGCAAAATATCAGCGTCAGCTGGCTCGCGCTATCAAACGCGCTCGCTACCTGTCCCTGCTGCCGTACACTGATCGTCATCAGTAATCGGTCACGGTCCATTAATACGACTTTGAGAGGATAAGGTAATGCAAGTTATTCTGCTTGATAAAGTAGCAAACCTGGGTAGCCTGGGTGATCAGGTTAACGTTAAAGCGGGTTATGCTCGTAACTTCCTGGTACCACAGGGCAAAGCTGTTCCTGCTACCAAGAAAAACGTTGAATTCTTCGAAGCACGCCGTGCAGAACTGGAAGCTAAATTAGCTGACGTTCTGGCTGCTGCTGAAGCTCGCGCTGCGAAGATCAACGCACTCGAAACTGTTACTATCGCGTCTAAAGCTGGCGACGAAGGTAAACTGTTCGGTTCCATCGGTACTCGCGACATCGCTGACGCTGTAACTGCAGCTGGCGTTGAAGTGGCTAAGAGCGAAGTTCGTTTACCGAACGGCGTTCTGCGTACCGCTGGTGAGCACGAAGTGGACTTCCAGGTTCACAGCGAAGTATTCGCTAAACTGATCGTAAACGTAGTTGCTGAAGCGTAATTTTCGCTAAGGTACACGTTAAAACGCCGGCCTCGTGCCGGCGTTTTGCATTTCTGAGGGACTAAAAAAATCAACGAGCGCGAATAAAGCTGCCATCTGGCTGGCGCGTAAACAGCACCTGCTGATCGTTCCCGATATCGATTGTGAGTCCCGTCACCACGCCATTGGCATTCTGGCGAATCTGCACCATCTGTCCGGTTTGCAAAGTACTTAGCGGTTTATTGCTACCTTCGACCTGTGCCATCGAATAAACATCAGCTGGCGGTAAATTATGATCGCGGAAGAGCTGCGCCATGGTTTGCCCGGACTCAACACGGTATGAACGCCATTGCTGGTCAATATCGTTATTGGCATGAGGAACCGGAGCTTGCGTATCAGCCTGCGGCTGTTCTTCAACGCGTGAAGGTTCGACAGGCGTGGCAGGCGCCGTATTTACCGGCGGATTGACCAGTTCGGCATGCATGGGGGATTGTGATTCAATAGATAGCTGCGCATCACGCGTGACTGGACGGAGTGGCTCATCAGGCGTTGGCCACAGGAAACCAACCACGACGACCAGTGCCGCAATAATAATGCCACGGCGATGCAGAACCGGCAGGGGGTCCATCAGGCGGATGTGATCGGGTGCGTGCCAAATCCGCGCAAGCCAAGGTTTAACAGCGAATCGCATCAGCAACACTCCTCATATTCACACAATATGCTCTGTAATTTACCCTTTCCATTATAGAACGCTAACTATTTGATGCATTGAACAATCCCGGTTTATGTGACGTTCTACCTGTCAGCTGTCTCGAACACGTAACCGCCATTTAGCGCTCATTCAAACCATTGTTCCTGTTTCACCTGCATTTGTCACCTTTGCCGTTTTTGCATTTTACCCGATAGATTGACGCTGCTATGCTGCGGGCTTGCTTTTAAACACATGAAAGGAAAACCCATGACGACCCCTTCTTTTGACAGCGTCGAAGCGCAAGCAAGTTACGGTATTGGTTTACAGGTAGGTCAACAACTCAGTGAATCTGGTCTGCAAGGTCTGCTGCCAGAAGCGCTGGTCGCTGGTCTGCGTGATGCGCTGGAAGGGAATGCTCCGGCAGTTCCTGTTGACGTGGTTCATCGCGCACTGCGTGAAGTCCACGAGCGTGCTGATGCCGTTCGCCAGGAACGCCAGAAAGAAATGGCTGTTGAAGGTCAGAAATACCTGCAAGAAAACAGCAGCAAAGAAGGCGTGAGCAGCACCGAGTCTGGTCTGCAATTCCGCGTTCTGACCCAAGGCACCGGCCCAATTCCGGCCCGTAAAGATCACGTTCGCGTGCATTACACCGGTAAATTGATTGATGGCACTGTGTTCGACAGCTCCGTACAACGTGGCGAACCTGCTGAATTCCCGGTAAGCGGCGTTATTGCAGGTTGGATTGAAGCACTGACTCTGATGCCAGTTGGCTCAAAGTGGGAACTGACTATTCCTCACAACCTGGCTTATGGTGAGCGTGGCGCAGGCGCGTCCATTCCTCCGTACAGCACTCTGGTTTTTGAAGTTGAACTGCTGGAAATTCTGTAAGCGTTCAAATGACCCCGCTACGGCGGGGTTTTTATTTGTCTGTTAACAAAATTAGCGTGATTTAATCTGGCTTGCGCCTTAATTCCGGGTGTTTTTGTGAAGTGTTTCTCGTTATGAAAGCGATTTCACACTCATTTCAAACAATAAATTAACAATAATCTTCGCTATTAGTATTCATCCCCTAAATATTTACCTACTATCTTTGCGTTCCCCGGAACAACATCACTTCTCCAGAATTTTTATAAAGGCCAGAAGAGCCTGAACACAACACAGACAGGTACAGGAAAAACACAACATGGTAGATCAGATAAAAGTAGCTGACGTAGCTGAAGCTCCGGCTGAACAGTCGCTACGGCGTAATTTAACTAACCGTCACATCCAGCTTATTGCCATTGGTGGCGCAATCGGAACCGGCCTGTTCATGGGCTCGGGTAAGACGATTAGCCTCGCAGGACCATCCATCATCTTTGTTTACATGATAATCGGCTTCATGCTGTTCTTCGTGATGCGAGCAATGGGTGAACTGCTGCTATCGAACCTCGAATACAAGTCGTTCAGTGATTTCGCAGCGGATTTACTTGGCCCCTGGGCGGGATATTTTACCGGCTGGACGTACTGGTTCTGCTGGGTAGTCACTGGTATGGCCGACGTAGTGGCGATAACCTCCTACGCGCAATTCTGGTTCCCTGGTCTTTCGGACTGGGTGGCATCGCTTGCCGTCATCGTGGTGCTGTTAAGCCTGAACCTTGCCACCGTGAAGATGTTTGGTGAGATGGAGTTCTGGTTTGCGATGATCAAAATTGTCGCCATCGTCGGTTTGATTGTTATCGGCCTGGTGATGATTTTGACGAACTTCCATTCGCCGTCAGGTGTTGAAGCCTCTCTCAACAACCTGTGGAATGATGGCGGCTGGTTCCCGAAAGGCCTTAGCGGTTTCTTCGCGGGCTTCCAGATAGCCGTGTTTGCATTTGTAGGTGTTGAGCTTGTGGGGACGACGGCCGCCGAAACGAAAGACCCGGAAAAATCGTTGCCGCGCGCCATCAACTCGATTCCGATTCGTATCATTATGTTCTACGTTTTCGCGTTGGTCGTGATTATGTCGGTGACGCCATGGCGTTCAGTGGTGGCGGATAAGAGCCCGTTCGTTGAATTGTTCGTGCTGGTGGGTCTGCCTGCTGCCGCGAGTATCATCAACTTTGTGGTGCTGACTTCTGCAGCTTCTTCTGCAAACAGCGGTGTGTTCTCGACCAGCCGTATGTTGTTCGGCCTGGCACAAGACGGCGCTGCGCCAAAAGCGTTTGGCAAACTGTCTAAGAATGCAGTTCCGGCGAAGGGTTTAACCTTCTCCTGTATCTGCCTGTTGGGCGGCGTGGTGATGCTTTATGTTAATCCGGACGTGATTACCGCTTTCACGATGATCACTACCGTGTCGGCGATTCTGTTCATGTTTGTCTGGACGATTATTCTGTGCTCGTACCTGGTGTACCGCAAACAGCGTCCAGAATTGCATCAGAAATCCATCTACAAAATGCCGCTCGGTAAATTTATGTGCTGGGTATGTATGGCGTTCTTCGTGTTTGTGATTGTTTTGCTGACGCTGGAACAAGATACCCGCCAGGCGCTGATGGTGACGCCATTGTGGTTTGTATTGTTGGGTGTGTGCTGGATGTTTATCGGCAAGAAACGTATTGCGGCAATGCGTAAGTAACGTTTATTTCCCCTTCTCCCACAGGAGAAGGGGAAAAACAACTATTCCCCGGCTAACGCGCGTGGAAACAGCACGTTATTCTCAAGACTGATATGGTTCATCAGGTCATCAATCAGCTCATTAATTCCGTTATACATCGCTTTCCATGTGGTGCAGGCTTCTGGCGGTGGCGTCACGTTATTGGTGGTGTGCTTGATCACTTCCAGCAATTCACCTGCGTCGTCATGCTCGCTTTCCATCACGCTAATCGGGCCGTTGGCCTGTGAACCCATCCCTTGTTTGATCATCGGGAAAAGGATTTGTTCTTCTTTCATCATATGGCTGCTCAATTCCTGATGCAGCATGGTGAGGTATTTCGCCAGACCCTTCGGCACATTCGGTTTATCGGCGTGTACGCGCTCAACTTTTGTCGCCTGAAGAATCAGTTCCGGTAATTGTTCACGGTGGCGGTCGTGGTAACGCACGATGATGTGGTCGATGATTTCGGCCAGCGGCGCTGCGCGCCACTCTTTCTCGACAGGCTCTTCAGCGAGTTTTGCCAGCTCTGTTTCAATCGCTTCCAGATCCAACTCTTTACGGGTAGCCGCACGCTCAAGCGTCTGCTTCCCGCCGCAGCAGAAATCGAGATCCAATTTACGGAACAGCGCAGAAGCGCGTGGGATAGTTAAAGCCAGTTCACCTAAAGGTTGGTCGCGGAATGCCATGAGAAGATACCTCGTTGTCGATAATATAAGATGCATATTAAATGCATCTTTAAGTCGGCGCTATGACTATTTCGAGGTAAGGTGCTATTTATCCGTTGTTATCACCACCTCTGCGAGCGTGTTTTTCTGTGGCTTCGTCATCACGGCCATCACCACACCGGCTACCAGACAAACAATGCCCAGCAGCGTCAATAATGGTGGCCAGCTTCCGCGCAACATAAAGGTGTAAGCCAGTCCCGCCAGCGTTTCGAAGACGATTAGCGGGCCGACGATAACCGTCGGCAGACGTTGACTGGCAATGTTCCAGCAAAGTGCGCCCAGCCAGGAACAAAACAGGGCAATGGCTAACATAAGGGTTAAAAAGACCTCCGGACGCGGCCCAAAGGGGAGAGTAAAATCGCTGTGTGTACGTGACATCCACAGGCAGACCGCGATGTATCCGAGGAACGAGAACGGCAATATAGAAAGCCCTTGCGCCGTCGCCCACATCAGTGGGTTTTTATCCGGATTTTCACGTAACCAACGCGCATTTCGCAGCGCATACCAGGCCCAGCAAATCACGGAAATAAATGCCAGCCCAATACCACTGGTATAGCGCCACCAGCTAAATTCAAGCTCTCCACTGCGCAATTCAGCGGTATTCACCATCACTAGCCCCAGCGCGATAATTACCAGCGCGGGTGCCAGGCGGTGCCACGGGAGTTTTCCATCGCGTTTGCTGTAAAGCAGGTTGGCAAACACCGGAATGACAACAGGCAGTGTGCCGATAATCATGGTGGATATCGGGGCTCCGGTGCGCTGAATCGCACTGGCCAGGCACACGTAATAAATGAGATTACCGACGGTGGAGAGTTTAAGCGCCGTGAACCAATCCTCGCGGCACAACTGGCGCAGGCGTTGGCGTCCAAACCAGGCCAAAGGCAGAGCAATGAATCCCAACGCCAGATAACGTCCGGTTGATTGCATCGCGGCTGGGTAGTCAGGAACAATCAGTGGCCCGACGAAAATCAGCCCCCACATTAACCCCGCAAGCAGGGCGTACAGCACACCAGTTAACATTTTCTTCATCCAATTAATGCTTTGCAGAAAGTGTAGATGTGGTGTGGGGAAAAATATTGTACCAGCTTGCGGTATATTTAACGGGTGACCTGTTTTTGGTAACGCACGGGTGTGATGCCGTAGCGCTGGGAAAAGGCGCGTGTAAGGTGGGCCTGGTCCGTTAACCCGCTGGCCGCCGCCACTTGCGCGGCAGGCATACCGCTCGTTAGAAACTGTTTTGCACGCCACAGACGAATCGCCATCAACATCTGATGCGGCGAAACGTGGAAATGCGCTTTAAACATGCGTTGAAAGTGGTATGGACTCAGCGAAACGACAGCGGCAAGTTCGTCGAGCGTCACCGGATGCATATAGTTATCGTGAAGATAATCCCGGATTTGCTCAAAACGATGCGGCGAACCTGGCGAGCCAGATGGGAGATGCCGTGCGTACGGTTGAAACGTTTCGATGAGATTGAGTAGCAGGCCTTGCTGCGCCAGCGAATCACTCTCGCGCCATAGCCCATTAATCAGGTGTGAAATGTGCCCCGCGCGCAGTGGATCGTGATTGACCACTTCGCTAAACGACCAGTTGCGTGAACCCGTCACGGCCTCAAGAATTTCCGGCTCGAGGTAAATCATGCGGTACTGCCAGCCGTCTTCGGTTGCTGCTTCTCCTGTGTGGAGTTCGTCAGGATTCATTAACACTAAAGAGTCGGTGGCGGCGACATGCTGGACGCCACGATAGCGAAAACGCTCAGCACCCCACGTCACGGTCCCAATACCAAACGCTTCGTGGGTGTGAGGCTCAAAAGCGTAACGCGAAATATGAGCATGATATAGCTCAACGCCGGGCAACTGCGGCAAATGCCGAAATTGGGCGCTGTCTTTCTTATCGTGGAACTGCTCAGGAACACCTTGCACGTTTCACTCTCCTCTCGGACATCCCAGTAGTATAGGGATGTCCTGGTTTAACGGAAAGTTAACAATTACAGTGCAGCGCGAAGGCTTTCTTCAAGCGTGGTGGTTGGGCGGCCGATCAGTGCGCTGAGCTGGTGGCTGTCATCAAACAGGCCACCTTTAGACGCCCCGACATCGGAGTTTGCTAACAGCGCCGCTAACCCTTCCGGCAAGCCTGCACCCAGCAATGCTGCTTTAAAATCAGCTTCTGGCAGGTTCTGATACACCACGGTTTTGCCGCTAAGTTTTGTCAGTTCTGCGGTGAGTTCGGACAGTGTCCAGCCATGGTCGCCCGCCAGTTCGTAAACTTTCCCGCCTTGATTTTCCAACGTCATCACTTTGGCCGCGGCCGCTGCGTAATCCGCGCGGGTTGCCGATGCAATTTTCCCATTCCCGGCGCTACCAATAAACGCGCCGTGTTGCAGCGCTGGCGGTACGCTGGCGAGATAGTTTTCGGTGTACCAACCGTTGCGCAGCAGCACAAATGGAATGCCCGACTCGTTGAGCATTTTCTCTGTCGCAATATGTTCATCTGCCAGGCCCAATGGGGATGAATCCGCATGCAGCAGGCTGGTGTAAGCAATCAGTTTCACGCCCGCCTCTTTCGCGGCTTCGATTACGTTGCGATGTTGAACTGCACGTTGGCCCACTTCGCTTGAAGAGATCAGCAGCAGTTTTTCAACGCCCGCCAGAGCCTGCACCAGCGCGGCTTTATCTTCGTAACTGGCCGCACGAACCTGAACGCCACGTTCAGCAAACGGTTTTATTTTTGATGGGTTACGCACAATAGCCACCAGTTGGTCAGCCGCTACGGTATTCAATAATTCTTCAACAACGAGTTGGCCCAGTTGGCCGGAAGCACCGGTAATTGCGATCATGGTAAATCTCCTGTGGGGGTTCTGGTTAAGTTGTGCCACACTATCACCAGCACTAACTTTTAGTAAGTACGCACAAAAAGGTAAGTATGAATGAGTGAAATTGAATCCCGTACGCCGTCGTTAACTGAGCAAATGCGTAACGGCAATTTGTTCGCTGAACAGTGCCCATCGCGAGACGTGCTTAAGCACGTCACCAGCCGCTGGGGTGTGTTGATTCTGGTGGCGTTGCAGGGCGGGACGCATCGCTTTAGCGACCTGCGCCGCAAAATGGGCGGTGTGAGTGAAAAAATGCTCGCGCAAACGCTGCAATGGCTGGAGGCGGACGGTTTTGTGAATCGAAAATCGTACCCCGTTGTACCGCCGCATGTGGAATACAGTCTGACGCCGATGGGTTATGAGGTGAGCGAAAAAGTGGCTGAGCTTGCCGACTGGATAGAAGGGAATTTGCCGAAAGTGATGGCGTCCCGAAGCGAACGGGACGCCTGATAAATTATTTACTCAAATCCAACTGATAAATCGCAAAACCGATGTCATCGGTAGCGACGTTTTTCATTGGATACTGGCCTTTATCTTTGATAAACGCCGCCGCTTTTTCCCCCGGAGAGGTTTCAAAGCGAATATCTAATGGCTGCTTGCTATGAATTGGAGCCAGGCGCCAGTTGTTATCGGCAGCAGGGTGGATCTCTTTGCTCGCAGTGATCCAGTTTGCCAGCACCGAGCGGTTTTCATCCGGGGAGGCGAACGCGATATGACTATCGCCCGTACCGGCAAATTTACCACCGTAAGCACGATAGTTATTGGTCGCTACCAGGAAGGTCGCATTCGGGTCGATGGGTTTACCTTTAAACGTCAGCCCTTTGATTCGCTCAGCTTTCGGATTTACCATCTGGCATTCGCCGTCGTAGCGAGCCGGTTGCGACACATCAATCTGGTAATCCACGCCGTCGATGACATCGAAATTATAGGTACGGAAACCGTCCCAGTTAATCAGCGACTGCGGCTTAGTGTTGTTCACATCAATCTGATTAAACTGCCCGGCAGAACACTCCAGCCACTCTTTGACATCTTTACCACTGGCTTTCACCACCACCAGAGTGTTTGGATAAAGGTACAAATCAGCTGCGTTGCGGAAGGTTAACTGGCCTTTTTCCACTTCGACAAAACTGGCTGGATCGTTCTTACGTCCACCGACTTTGAATGGTGCTGCGGCAGAAAGCACCGGCAGATTAGCCAGATCCGGGTCGCCCTGAATGTATTTTTCAACGTAAGCCGTTTGGGCGTTATTCACCACCTGTACGGTTGGGTCGTCCTGCACCAGCGCCAGATAGCTGTACATATTGTCGGATGATTTTCCGATGGGTTTGCTGACGAACTCACGTGTAGCGTCGTGATCGTGTTTGAGCACTTGGGCAAGTTTTGCATCTTCAGGCACCAATGCTTTCTTCGCCACACTGTCGTAAATCGGGCGCGCTTCCGCTTTGCTGCTGGTGACTTTCCACGCGCCGCTGTCGTTATTCAGCACCAAATCAACCACGCCGAGATGGTCGCCCCACATGCCTGGCATGACCGCAGGAATACCGTTGAGCGTGCCCTTCTCAAGATCGACACCTTTGATATTGGCAAAATCTTTACCTGGGAAAACGGCGTGCGCGTGGCCAAACAGAATGGCATCAACGCCCGGAACTTCGCTGAGGTAATAAACCGAGTTTTCTGCCATAGCGTGATAGGGGTCACTCGACAGGCCAGAGTGGGCGACAACCACCACCAAATCAGCACCTTGCTTACGCATCTCTGGCACATATTGGCGGGCTGTTTCGGTAATATCTTTAACCGTGACCTTGCCTTCCAGATTGGTTTTATCCCACGTCATAATTTGTGGTGGAACAAAACCGATATAGCCGATGCGCAGCGTCTGTGCTTTGCCGTCTTTATCTTTCACGGCAGTTTCTTTAATCACGTAAGGCGTGAACAGCGGCTTATTGGTTTTGGCGTCAATAACGTTGGCATTCACATACGGGAATTTTGCGCCAGACAGTGCCATATGCAGGTAATCAAGGCCATAGTTAAACTCGTGATTGCCTAAGTTACCCACCGCGTAATCCAGCGTATTCAGCGCCTTATAGACTGGGTGGATATCGCCTTTTTTCATGCCCTTTGCCGCCATGTAATCGCCAAGTGGGCTGCCCTGAATCAGGTCTCCGTTATCAACCAGAACGCTGTTTACTGTCTCTCCCCGAGCGGCATTAATAAGACTCGCGGTACGCACCAGCCCGAATTTCTCTGTTGGTGTGTCTTTGTAGTAATCGAAATCCATCATATTGCTGTGAAGATCGGTCGTTTCCAGGATACGCAGGTCAACTGTTGCCGCATGAACGCTGGTAGTAACCAGCATGGCAACAACCGTTGCACTAAACTTAATCATGATAAAGGTCCTTTTCTCGAGATAGGCCACAAAAGACTATGTATATAAACGTTGTTGCTTACAAAAATGTGAAGTGTGCCAGAAATGAGAATCGTTAAACCGGAATCGCTTCACAGATAGCGCAACCAGGTGCAATGAGATATAAATAAAACAACAGGTTATTCGCGCGATGCAGCGTGTGAAACACAACATGAGGTGCAGAATGCTAGAAAAAATTTGCCAACTGGCGCGCGAGGCGGGAGCCGCCATTATGGATGTTTACCAGGGTGTGAAACCGCTGGAGGCGACGAAAAAACTGGATGACTCACCCGTGACTGCGGCCGATATTGCGGCTCACACCATTATCCTGAAAGGGCTGCAAGCGCTCACCCCAGATATACCCGTGCTTTCAGAGGAAGATCCGCAGACGTGGGAAACGCGCCAACACTGGCAACGTTACTGGCTGGTGGATCCTTTGGATGGTACGAAAGAGTTCCTGAAACGTAACGGGGAATTCACCGTCAATATCGCCCTGATTGAGCATGGGAAAGCGGTGTTGGGCGTGGTGTATGCGCCAGTGCTAAACGTGATGTATAGCGCGGCTGAAGGTAAAGCCTGGAAAGAGGAAAATGGCACACGTAACCAAATCCATGTGCGCGATGCCCGCCCGCCGTTGGTGGTCATTAGCCGATCGCACGGCGATGACGAACTCAAAGAGTATCTTCATCAATTGGGTGAACATCAGACAACGTCTATCGGTTCATCGTTGAAGTTCTGTCTGGTGGCTGAAGGGCAGGCGCAGCTTTATCCGCGTTTCGGGCCAACCAACATCTGGGACACCGCAGCAGGCCACGCAGTTGCATCAGCAGCAGGCGCGCACGTTCATGACTGGCAGGGTAAGTCTCTCGACTACACCCCGCGAGAGTCATTCTTAAACCCAGGTTTCCGGGTCTCTATTTACTAAGCAGTTCGCGCAGCAGGCTCATGACCTGCTGCACTTCTTGCTGCGTCAATGCGCCATCTTTCGCAAACTGCACACGCCCTTCTTTATCCAGCACCACAATCGCTGAACTGCCCGTTTCCAGTTGCCAGTTTTTTTGCGCCACACCGGTGCTATCGACAATAAATTGCGACCATGGGTACTGCGTCTTATTGTTCTCGAGGCTACTGCGAACAAACATCCCAGTACCGACGATGGCATCATCAGTGTTCACAATCGTGGTGGTTTGATAGCGGTCATGCGGGAATTTTGCCGCCTTAATCGCTTCAATCAGCCCGGCATTTTTCTCTTTCGCACTAGAGCGCCCGGCAATATGTTGCACCACTCGCACTTTTCCCACCAACTGCGCACTATTCCAGTTTTTGTAGCTAAACTTATCATTGTCGAGCATCAACTCACCTTTATCCGTAATACCAATAGGTGAGACTCGCTGATTTTTCTCGAAATTATGTGCCGATGCCGCAAGGGGCAACAGCAGCAAGGCAAGCGCAAGGGTTGTGCGTAGGGACATGATGACTCCTTATCTTTTTATGTACTAAAAATCGCAGGTGATCCGACCACTCGTCGTGACGTTTTAAGCATATGTGCTGAATAGCTTTCTGTCCCGCAACTCTAATGCCAGTTTGCGGGGTGCCGCACATATCCCTGTTTTTTGAAGGCTTAAACTAAGATTTGTTTACATTTGAAAAGATAATTCTGAGATTTTGTAATAATACCGTAAATAAGATTGTGCAAACTAGGTGTCGATTTGCATATGGACTATAGTTTCCAGGCACCAAATTTTTCGCCTCGTTTTGTCGGACCAAATGTGGAACCGCAGGGGCGTTAACACTGCAGGAGAAAAAAAGAATGAAAATTTTCCAACGGTACAACCCGCTTCAGGTGGCGAAGTACGTGAAAATCCTGTTCCGTGGACGGTTGTACATCAAGGACGTTGGCGCTTTTGAATTTGATAAGGGTAAAATTCTTATTCCAAAAGTGAAAGATAAGCAGCATCTATCTGTTATGTCTGAAGTAAACCGCCAGGTACTGCGTATGCAGGCGGAAATGGCGTAAATACCCGTCATACTTCAAGCCGCAGGTGCGTTGGCTCGCCCTCTCACTCCAGTCACATAAGGGATTATGCTCCTGGAGATTCGTGGACTTCGCCACCTTCCTGCAACTCGAATTATTTAGGGTATTAAATTGAAGTATAAAAAACGGCACCCGAGGGTGCCGTTAGTGTTTTTAGTCAACGGAATCTGGCCTAAGGAATATAGCCTGCAGGCCGGTCAATATTCTCAAGAAAGCCTCGTATCGCCTCATCGTGATGCTGAAAACGCGTCACAATTTCCCGTATCGCTTTACCCGAACCGGCAGATTTCCAGGCCAGCGAAAGCTGCGATGGCTGGCGAGCGCGTTCAACCTGCCGGGTGATGAGCTGCCCGCTATCAATCCACGGCTGGCAAATGTTTGCCGGTAAAAAACCAATCCCTAATCCCTTTAGATGACACTCCAGCTTGGTGCTCACATCGGGCACTTTTATCTCTTTTTGCCCAGGCAGCAACCAGGCGACGCGGCGCGTCAGTGTGCGCGACGTATCGTCGATATTAATAGCGGGGTAGCGACGCAGCCTGTCTTCGCTGATGACCTTTTCTTCATTCAGCGCAAGCGGGTGATTAGGTGCGATGACAAACAACCATGAGATTTCCCCCAGCGTATGCAAAGCGATATTGTTCGACAGCGATTCAGATCCCGTCACGCCGATAGCCAGGTGGAAGTCGTCGTACAACAGAGCATCCCAGACCCCCATATAAACCTGACGAGAGAGCTGAAATTGGGTGAAAGGAAAACGTTGATGCAGCCAGGCCAGGAACGTTGCCGCCACATGTGGCTGATAGAGCAGGTTGTTGACCACAATATTCACCTGCGTCTCGACACCCGCATTGATCTGCTGCAGCTCATTTGGCATGGCATCCACCCAGCTTAGCCATTGCCGACAGTGCTCCAGCAAATGTCGACCCGCAAGCGTCAGGTTGACGGTTCGCGTGGTGCGCATAAACAGCTGTGTACCGACATGTTCTTCGAGCGTTTTAATCCGGTAGCTTATCGCGGCGGGCGTCTTGTGCAGTACAGCGGCGGCCTGGGAAAAGCTCTCTGTTTCTGCCACCTTAATAAAAGTACGAATCGTTTCATGATCCAGCATAGGCTTACCCTTCTTCAGTCTCTTTCATCCAACGCAAAGCGGTCACAAAGCCGATGAGCGTATCTGCGCCTGAGGTATGCCCATGCGCAAGCAAATGTTTTATGGCAGAACGGCTGTCGCGTCCGGTAGCAAGGCTTCGTAGCAGGCGCAACAAAGGTGTTGAAAATCGCCCTTGTACAGCATTGTTCAGGAAAGTGCAGCTTACGGATGTTGTCATCAAAAGAAGCTGATCGAAGGGGGGTAAAAAGCGGGAAAAAGTCGGCAATGAATGTAAATGTCCATGACAGAAAAGCGCGGCCATCGCACCCGTCAGCATATCGTCCCCGGAAGGCGTCAGGCCGGGGCCTAAGCCAATCAGGTTGCTCCAGTCAGGTTTACCGCCTGCCTGCCAAAGCGCTATTCCTTCACGCAGGGTGATGAGATGGGGATGGTCCATGCGCTGGTACGCTTCGTTAATCGGGCCGACAAGGCCGGTCTGCACAGTACAAAAACGGAGGTCGGGTAGAGAGAGTTGTTCGTAACACGAGGTCGAGAGATCTAACGTTCTTCGGGCGCAGAGGTCCAGGCCACCGCCAACCAGACGTTCTCCTTCCACACACAGCAAACTTGTGGCATTGAGCCTTTCGGTCAGTTTTTCAAAATCGTTAGTGCGGAAAACCCATCCGGTGGGACTACAGCCTTTTCCGAAGCGGTGCAACGTCAGCAATTTCCCCTGTGAATCGGTCAGGTTGATGGCCTGGCTAAAGCGGCTGTTCAGCCGATACTCAGCACCCTGAAGCAAAGGGGCGTTGCTGCGGGCGAGGGCCTGAATGGATAAAAGCATAGCCAGTCTCTCAGGGGTGACCATCGCCACCCCAATGGATAACACTTATGCGGTGATATGGTGGGCCTGAGCCAGCGCTTCGAGCGCTTTTTCGAAGCATGGCAAAGGTGCACGCACGGTTCCCGCGCCAACCTGACCCACTCCTGCCTCGCGGTGAGCAATCCCGGTATTAATCAGTGGTGTAATACCGGTTTCCACCACGCGGCGGATATCAAGGCCCATGCACGCGCCCTTGAAGTTCCAGCTTGGGATTTGCAGCAGCGGATTATGGTCGAGATAAATTTCCGTCATCTCTTCCGAGGTTTCTAGCGCGGCTTCCATGCCGCCAGCCCCGACAAAACGCGTCACGCCAGGTGCCGCAATCATTGCTGCACCGCCAATGCCCAGCGTTTCGGTAATTGCGCTGTCGCCGATGTCCGGGTTGGCATCGTCCTGGCTATAACCGGTAAAGAACAGACCCTGCGGCGTGTTCACCGGAGCGGTAAACCAGCGGTCGCCCAGGCCACTGACGCGGATCCCGAAATCACGCCCGTTGCGCGTCATCGCCGTGACAATTGAGCCTGCTTTGATTTGCGCGCCGGCATCCATCACCGCCTTGCTGTAGGCCATTGCCAGATTAAGGAAGAACTGGTCGGTGACGCTCAGGAACTGCATCACTTCTGCCAACTGATCTTTAGGACGATCCAGTTGCACGATAAACGGTGCCAGAGTACGCATTAACAGCGCGGAAGATGCGATGTTTCGCTGGTGGAATTCATCGCCCATGGTAATGGCCTGTGCCATTAATGCGGTCAGATCGATTCCGTTATCAATACGGGAAAGCGCTTCCTGCAAAACTGGGGCGAGAGTGTCGCGCATCCAGCGCAGGCGCTTTTGCACGTCTTCACCGTAGGCACCGAAGCGCATCACTTTGCCAATACCTTCGTTGAGGTTGCAGCAGGCGTGGTTGCCGTGAACGGCATTTTTGACTTCCAGCACAGGCATATGCGCGGAAGTGATGCCGCCCATTGGGCCGACGGCGCTGACGTGGTGGCAAGGGATAAACTCGATTTCGCCACGAGCGAGCATCGCCTCGGCCTCTTCTTCGCTGCTCGCCCAACCTTCAAACAGCGTGGCTCCGAGGCAGGCGCCGCGCATCGGGCCAGTCATATCTGCCCAGGCAATCGGTGGACCCGCGTGAAGCAGTTTTTTGCCCTGCGCCAGTTCAGGAATGGCAAGGTGTGCCAGGCGAACGCCCGTCCAGTGCGGGCGAGCCGCTTTAATACGTTCGATGATTGCCGCGTTGGCTTCAGAAATAGAAGAATACATAACCGAACCTCTTTTAATTTAATTGTTTTAACAGACTGGCAAGATGCGCGTTGCCACCGGCAACGGGTGCCCATTGATACTGAACAACCGGAATACCGGTGCTTTGCAAATCCACGGCAAAGCTGCGTAAACCGATGTTGATAACTTTTGCGCCATCCAAAAGAGCAGGGCGTGGCAGAGGCGACGGGGCGGGTTGACGCGTGATGAGATGGCTCGCCAGTAGCAGCGCCTCCTCCAGCGTATTCATCACCACTATGTCGGCATTAAGTAGAGCATCGGCCTGTTCGGAGCGGCACTGCGGATCTTTTTCGGTACCGGTCAGCGTGGCGATAACTACCAAAGGACGCCCAGCGCCACGGGCGCAGCGCACTTTATTGACGGCGTCGACGACCGCCCCAGCGGGGTCGCTACAGGCGCCGAAACCCAGTACCACATCCAGCAACAGCACGCCGACATCGCTCTGTTTGATGAGCTTTTCTATTTCGATTGAACGGGTGGTTGGGTCAATCATGGGATGCGGACGGCCCAGGGTATAAACATCGTCCCCAAGGTCGATGATCAGATGACCACCTGTGTTAAGCATGATGCCGTTGTGATGATGCGCGTCGGTTTCGGCCCCAAGTTGCTCGGCCAGCAGCATCGCGGCTTCAGCGGCGAGCGTCCCGCCCGCATACAGGCCAGAGATTTTGCTTCCGGCAACATCCGGTTGGTTTTGCGCCACTTCACTCACGCTTGCCAGCCTGACCGCCAGTTGTGCGGCTTCGGCAAGCGTTGAGGCCAGCCAGACGTTACCCTCGTGGCGTTGTTCGATTTTTGCCCCAAGAAACAGCGCTACGACCGGTTTGGCGATAGTCTGCATCGCCGCAATCACCTTCTGGCGCACCGCAGGAGCAGGGGGCTTAGAGACAAATGCCAGCACTTTGCTTTGCTCATCTGCCGCCAGCATTTCCAGGGCGCTAAGGGCGCTGATCCCACCAATATCTGCGCTTAAATCACGGCCACCCAAGCCGATGGCATGGCTGACACCCTGACCGTGCAGCGCGATTTGCGACGCCAGCTCCTGAATGCCCGTTCCGGATGCACCAATAATGCCGATATTGCCTTTTGGCAGAACGTTAGCGAAAGCCAGCGGCGCTCCTGCAATCATCGCCGTCCCGCAGTCGGGTCCCATCACGATCAGACCCTTTTCACGAGCCAGTTGCTTGAGTGCGATTTCGTCCGCGACCGGCACGTTATCGGAAAACATCATGACGTTTTTGCCGCTGCGTAAACCCTGCTCGGCAACCCCTGCCGCGTACTCACCGGCCACAGAAACCAGCAGTAGATTCGCATCAGGCAATTTATCGCACGCACTCTGCCAACGGCGGGCTTTCGGAAGGCGTTGCCCGCAGCTTGCAGCCTGGGCAATCGCCGTCAGCTCGACATCAAGCTGTTTACGCATCAGTTCGACAATGTCCGGATTTTCAACGTGCGTGCGGACAGCCGCACAAATGTCATTGGGGGTCGCGGCAGCAAAGTCAGGGTGCCAGAACCCTGTCGCTTCCAGCAGGGATTTGTTGGCTGGGGTGCCCATCATGACCGACACCTCGTCGACATCGGCAGACTCACTCAGCTTGCGCGAGATGATCATCAGGCTCACCGAGTCCTGAAAACTCCCTTTTTTAACAAACGCATAAATCATGGTGATGACCTCTGGT
This sequence comes from Buttiauxella sp. WJP83, assembly GCF_027594725.1. Classification (NCBI taxonomy): domain Bacteria; kingdom Pseudomonadati; phylum Pseudomonadota; class Gammaproteobacteria; order Enterobacterales; family Enterobacteriaceae; genus Buttiauxella; species Buttiauxella sp. WJP83. The sequence continues at coordinate 4,133,868 of NZ_CP110080.1, read as the reverse complement.
TATTTCTTTTCTTTCAGGAACAGAATGCCAACCATGCCGATAGCCAGCAGGGCGGCAGAAACATAGAAACTGGATGCGAGGCTGCCGGTCACATCGCGTGCGGCACCCGCAATAATCGGGGCAAGAATGGATGAACTCATGCCGATGAAGTTGAACAGACCGAAGGCGGTGCTGTAGTTGTTTTCATCGACGCTGTCGGCGACAAGGGCGACTAATACTGGGTCCAGCGCCAGCTTGCCGACCAGGCCATAAACGCACAGTGCAACCACAACGCCCGTCATGGTCGGCATCCAGATAATCGACAGCATGCTGATGATGGCTAACGGGACGAGGATCAGGATCAGAGGTTTACGTTTGCCGAGGCGGTCAGACACGGAGGAGAAGATCAGCGCGCCAGGGATGGAGATCCACGCCACAAGCGAGGAGATAAAACCGGTTTCGCTGCCCGCGATGCCGCGTTCGCTTTGCAGGTAGTAGGGCAACCAGGTGAGGATGACGAAGAAGCCAAACAAGCTGCAGAACACCATCAGATAAGTCAGCAGCAGGTTACGGTTTTTCAGCAGATCGCTGAATTTGCCCTTCTTAATAGCCTGACCGTCAGCTGTTACGGCGCTGCGTTTTTTCTCTTTAACGAAGAACCAAATGCACAGCCCGACCAGAATTGAAGGCACCGCCATGGCGTAGAACGGCATCCGCCAGCTATGACCCTGATCGTAAACCAGCCAGCTCGAACTCATCAGGCCCAGTGCGATACCGAATGCCATGCCGCTGTTAATGATGGCACTGCCTAATGAACGGAATTTTTTAGGGATTTGTTCTGATGAGAGGCCGTACTGAGGGCCATAATACGTGCCTTCTCCTGCGCCTGTGACTACGCGGGCAAAGAGCAAGGTGGTCCAGGTTTTGGCCCAACCGGTGACGGCAGTAAACACGCCAAATAAAAGAAAACCAGGAACGAGGATTTTTTTCTTCCCTATTTTATCCCCAAGGATCCCTGCCGGAACTTGTAATAAAGCGTAGGAAAAATAAAACACCGAGTTCAGAACGCCAAGCTGGGTACCACTTAACCCAAACTCTTTTTGTAATTCCCCCATCACGGGATTTAATATCGTGCGGTCGGCATACATAAATATCCAACCGAGCCAGAAAAGAAATATGGTAACCCACCACGCGGGGATACCTCTCTTTTGTGTTTCTACTGCTGTTGCCGCGGAATCAGACATATTATTATCCTTGAATATTATGCTTCTAGTCAGGATGCTCTCAGCCAGGAGACTGAGTGGATGCGGCTACCTTAGCGGCGTTTAGCTGGCTTTCTTTTGAGCAAAGTCACAGTTGGTTGATTGTCATAATTTTCTGTCGAGTGCTGAATTTATTATTAAAAATCTTTAAAGAATAACGTTGTTAAGTTTATTTAAATAATATGTGTCAGTTTTTCCTGTCTCTCTCAAAATATATTTATCTATATCTCCTCTGCCATCCGTATCACATTTTATTGCGGTGACCAGATTATGTTATTGGCCATTAACAAATGAATGGCTGAGGATGAAATGAAAAAAACACTGGTGATTGCTTTAGGTGGTAATGCGTTATTGCAGCGTGGCGAAGTTTTGTCGGCTGAAAACCAATATAAAAATATTGGCTTAGTGGCAGATGTGGTGGCAACGCTGAGTAAAGATTATCGGGTGGTGATTGTGCACGGCAACGGTCCGCAGGTAGGCCTGCTTGCGTTACAAAATCTGGCCTGTGATGTGGCCCCCGCTTATCCGCTGGATATTCTGGTGGCAGAAACCCAGGGCATGGTGGGTTATATGATTGCCCAGAAACTCGGCCAGATCCCGACTATGCCACCGGTTAGCACGCTGCTGACACGTATTGAAGTGCATGGAGACGATCCTGCATTCAGCGTACCAGGCAAGTATATTGGCCCGGTTTATCAGCCTGACCAAGAGGCAAATCTGCGTGAGAAATATGGCTGGGAACTGAAGCAAGATGGGGAATATGTGCGGCGTGTGGTCGCCTCACCACGTCCACAACGCGTTTTGGATTTACACGGTATCAACGCGCTGTTGGAGCTGGATCATGTCGTGGTATGCGCAGGTGGCGGTGGGATGCCGGTTGTGAAGGTGTCTGAGGGATATTGCGGCGTGGAAGCGGTGATCGACAAAGACCTGACGGCATCACGCCTCGCAGTGGAGTTAAACGCAGAACATCTGATGATCCTCACCGATGCTGACGCGGTGTATCAGGACTGGGGCACGCCGCAGGCAAAAGCGCTGCTGGACGTCACGCCGCATGAACTGCGTCCATTCGCCGCACCCGATGGCGCAATGGGGCCAAAAGCCGAAGCGGTGATCGATTTTGTAGAGCAGACGGGGAATGTGGCGTGGATTGGGGCTTTGAAAGATGCGCCAGCTATTCTGGCAGGGCTGAAAGGCACGCGGGTACATCTGTAAAAAAACACCGCCCTTATTGAGGGCGGCGTCATTATTATGCGGTGGTCTGCTCTTCCGCATCCGGCTGTTTTGGCGTCAGCGGAGCTGGCTTATTATCGATACGCGTGACCAGCAACTGGTCGATACGGTAGTTATCAATATCCACCACCTCGAACTTATAGCCCGAGAACTTCACCGAATCAGTACGCTTCGGGATTTTGCGCAGCATAAACATCATGAAGCCGCCGATGGTTTCGTAATTTCCAGACTGCGGGAACTCGTCAATATCCAATACGCGCATGACGTCATCAATCGGTGTGCCGCCTTCAACCAGCCAGGAGTTTTCATCACGAGCAACAATCTGCTCCTCCATGCCCTGGCCAACCAGGTCACCCATCAGTGTTGTCATTACGTCGTTGAGCGTAATGATACCCACCACCAGCGCGTACTCGTTCATGATAACCGCAAAGTCTTCACCGGCCGTTTTGAAGCTTTCCAGTGCTTCAGAAAGGGTCAGGGTATCCGGCACAATCAGCGCATTACGCAGATGCACACCACTGTTGAGCGCCAGGCTTTGGTTGCCCAACACGCGGTTCAGCAGCTCTTTTGAATCAACATAGCCAACGATATGGTCGATATCGCCATTACACACCAGGAACTTGGAGTGAGGATGCTCGGCGATTTTATTCTTCAGACTCTGCTCATCGGTATGCAAATCAAACCAAATGATGTTTTCGCGTGACGTCATAGACGACGGCACGGTACGCGATTCCAGCTCAAACACGTTCTCGATCAGCTCATGCTCTTGCTTACGCAACACACCCGCCAGCGCGCCTGCTTCAAAAACGGCATACACATCATCAGATGTGATGTCGTCATTACGCACCATTGGCAGTTTGAAAATACGGAAAATGACGTTCGCCAGCCCGTTAAAAATCCACACCAATGGACGGAAGACAAACAGACAGAAGCGCATCGGGTTGATGATTCGCAAAGCAACAGATTCAGGCGAAATCATACCGATGCGTTTCGGAGTGAGGTCTGCAAACAAAATGAACAAGCTGGTGACCAGGGTGAAAGAGAGCATAAAGCTCAGTTGGTCAGCCATCTCTGGTGAGAAAAAACGCTCCAGAAGGACTTTAAACGCAGGGGAGAATGCCGCGTCGCCGACGATACCGCCGAGAATTGCCACCGCGTTCAGACCAATCTGCACCACGGTAAAGAACATGCCAGGACTTTCCTGCATTGTCAGCACGCGTTGCGCGTTAACGTTACCCTCATCAGCTAAAAGCTTGAGTTTAATTTTACGGGATGCTGCCAGCGAGATCTCCGAAATAGAGAAGAACGCACTGACGGAGATAAGAAGAAGTATTAGTAAAATACTGTTTAACATAGTTTATCCGGCTTGGAGCCAGAGCCTCGGAAGGAAAAGTTGAAAATCCATGGGTTAAAACGTGTTGACTACCGGTCCGTGAAGGTTGGACCAGCAATATCAACGGGTAGTATAGCGTAAGGGTGTGTAAAGCTGCCAGAGGGGATAATTTGGTGGCGTGATGGTTATTTAACCGCTCTGGATTTTAGTTCTTTCCTGATGATTCGTTTAATCCATGCTGCCAGAGACTCATCACCATCCTGGCGTTGTGCTTCTTCCATTGCCTTACGTAGTTCGGGATCTAACCGAAACTGGAATGGAGGATTTCCTCTTCTTTCATTCATGTGTGTTGACACCTAAATTACATGTGGAGTATGGTAGCTATGTGTGATGACACATTACTATCACATGACGGAAATGACAACGCCCCGATGTGCTCGAACACATTCAGGGCGTCTAACCACAACCATTACTTAGGATAATGCTATGGCTGACGCTAATAGTAACACAGCAGCACACTCTGCCGACCACACGTTTCCACATCTCGCCGATACGGATGTTCTCTATTCCGATATGGCTCACACGATGTCCGCAATTAACCTTGATGCTTTGACGAGCGAGGAAACTTTAGAGCTTGCCAGCCATTGCGAAGAAAGCATTGCAGGTCTTTGTCACGCGCTGCGTTTTATTGGTAAATCATTTATTACTTTTGCGGAACATAATGTGGTGGATTTTTCGCAGGAAACGCTTTGCCAGGCGGGGCATGGGATTGCGGTAATTAGCTCGCTGATTCCGGTATTACATCGACTTGAGCGAAAAGCGGATAGTTCAAATCAGGCATAGAAGTGAAAATGAGCTGGCAGCCCGTATAGGGCTGCTATTTGATATATTAATTTGCATGACTTAGATATATGAGATCGAACTGGCACTGGCACAACGCAGAGCTAAAAATAATCTGACAGGCCTCTCTGTGTCAAATGCGGACATCTTGGACATTACGACATGTTAGGTTAGATATCTAAAGTGCCGAGTCCGCCTTGGCAGGATACTTACAGAAGTATGCGAAAGACAAGCCGGTTGTGCGTTGCTACAATGCGTGCCACAGCTGTTCACTGAAGCGCTGGTGAGTACTAATTTACCTGAGTTCTGTCTTTCGGCAGATATAGCGGCTTAATTGACAATCCCTTTATAATGAGGGATGTTAATAACATTGATGAAAAATGGATGTGGGATGATAAACCAAAATGTTATCGATGGACTTGTGTGGCTGTATTCTATTTTTGATATAAAGCTGCTGACTGTAATTGCAACAGGCTTTACTATTTACTTTGGATACCAAAAGGTAACAAAGAAAATATGTGTTTCGTATAGTATTAGCAGTGGAAAATTGTATGATTCACATGTCACGAACTTTGTTATTTCAAATAAAAGAGATAATTCAATTATCATATCTTCAGTAAATATGAAGATTGGTAGTAAAGGTAGTATTGAATTAATAAAGTTTGAGGACCCTCTCGTTTTGAAAGGCTATGATGCTAAATTGATTGACGTCCCTAAATATAGCGATATTTATGATCAGAACGGCCCTGTTTCGATTGATGTTTTTGAACGACTATCTTTTTCTGTGATTACGAAGTCTGGAGAGGTTATCGATTGTGATGTAGAGAGCTCACTTACATTAAAAAATTTTGATAATCGCTTGTATAAAAGGGTGCAGATTTTTAACAATATCGTATTGACTAGCAAGATGGGGTTTATATTCACCTATCGTATTAACGATAAAGTTAATGATGTAATTATTGATAAACATGGTTTTATATCAGGATCTACACCATTTAAATATAATATGTTCCCAGATATGTCAGAAGAGTTCTTTGAGAATTTTTTAATATCTTATGGTTATCATACTGTTTACGATGAATACGCTCTTTTTAAAGTACAAGATAATCTTAATATAGCATTAGTCTTAAATAAGCCCATGGTTCAGAATAAAATTAATACACAAAACCGCTGACCAAAAATTTACTAGGTAAACGATTTAAGTTGATAAATTTACGCCCACAGCACGCTGTATATAAATACAGGGTTATTACCAGCAAAGCGTACTTATGGGCATGCTATCTCCAGCGGGCAACTATATGAACACTGCTGACAGTTGATCCTCTTTGCAAGATGTATGCTAACTGCACTTGTAAGTATCCCATTAAAAATAATCAGTTACATTTAGATAACATGCGGTAATCCAAGGTCCACTCCTCGCTCAAACCGGACTGTCAGCTTTGATTAGATTCTACCTCCTCACCCTGACAGAAATCGCCAGGATCATGACAATCCTGGCGCGAGTCAATTTACCGTCTTACTTTTTATCCGCATCCAGTTTAGCAACGTACGCCTTCACTACCTGATACACATAGTCCTGACAGGCCAGGCCGGTTTGCGGATCGTATTTGCCATCGTTGGTGATGTTATTGGATAACACGCGGATCCCGACGAACGGGATCGAAAATGCCGCTGCGGTTTGCGCGGCTGACGCGGTTTCCATCTCCTCCGCAGAGGTTTGATAGGTCGTGTGGAAATGGCTGATTCTGTCCAGTTCGCTGTCCCAGATATCCGCCGAACCAATCACGCCATCCACCACTTTACCTCGGGTGTAGGTGCTTTTAACGCTGTCCGCAACCGCAAGTAACTGGGCGTCACCCGGGAATTTACGGATGGTGTGCGGGGTTTTATCTTCACCGGCACTGCCTTTAGAGGCCAACAGATCCATCGGTTTCCACTGCACGGAATCGCTGCCTTCACCTTTCAGTTTGTGCGGAGTTTTGAACGCACCCAGGTTGACGGAGTATTTGCCCAGCACGATGTCATACACGTTCAACGCCGGGTCGTGGCCGCCTGCCGTGCCCTGGTTAATGATTGCAACAGGATGAAACTGGGTGGCGGCAATCGCTGTGGCCGCAGCGGCGTTTGACATGCCCTTCAATGTCTCAGAAACCACCACGGGATAACCGTCCACTGTGCCGCTCCAGAAACGCCAGCCGCCAATCTGCTGTTGCTTCGGGTTATCCAGGCGTTGAGCAAAATGTTCGGCTTCGATTGGCATTGCGCCCTGAACCACAATCGGGCCTTTTGGTGACGGCTGGGCAAAACTCAGGGAAGGCAGTACCAGGCAACACGCTGACAGCGCCAGCAGACATGTTTTTTTGATGATCATCGGGCTATTCCTTTATACGCAAACGATTACTTTAACCAATGCGTGGCGCTGAAGGTACGCTTTTTCTGGATTAATGAATCGGTTGCGCGTTTGTTCGCCGTTCTCGCTCCCGCGAGTTTTAGAACTGCCCGGCTTTTATCGAACCCGTGTTAATCATCACCGGCATCCCGGAACGACGCGTCAGCGTAGCGCTGACTACGCTTGCATCCACGCCCGCCCCTTCGGTGGCATTACGCAGTTGCGTGGTCATTGGCAGCGGGACTTTCCGGTCAGATTCAAACTCGGCACGGTTACGCGACAGCGGCTCGTGTACTTCAAGCCAGCGCTGCCCGTCTGGCTCGAGGGTGGTTTTCACCGGCTGATCGATAAACTGCACGCGTGTGCCGACCGGCACGTTATCGAACAGGTATTTGATATCGTCTTTCCTCAGGCGGATACAGCCCTGACTCACCCGCAGGCCGATGCCAAAGTTGGCGTTGGTCCCGTGAATGGCGTACAGCTTGCCGATGTAAATGGCATACAGCCCCATCGGGTTATCTTCCCCCGGCGGCACGAATGCTGGCAGGGTTTTACCCTCGCGGGCGTACTCTTTACGGGTGTTCGCCGTTGGCGTCCAGGCCGGGGCCTCCTGCTTACGTTCCACATGAGTCACCCAGTTACGCGGCGTTTCCCGCCCCGCCTGACCGATACCAATCGGCAGAACCTGCACCGTGTTGCTCCCTTCCGGGTAGTAATACAGGCGCATCTCAGCGGTGTTTATCACAATGCCCTGACGTGCGGTATCCGGCAAAATCAGTTGTTGAGGAATGGTCAGCGGCGTTCCGGCGCGCGGCAGGAACACATCCACGCCGGGGTTGGCCTCGGTCATATTGCTGAACCCCTGATCGTACTGTGCAGCAAAATACTCCAGAGGTTGGGTATTGCCCTCCGGTACGGTGATAACAAACGATTTACCGACCAGGCGACTCCCTTCCGGTGGCAGAGGATAGGTCACCGCCAGTGCGCTGTGAGTCACGGCGGCAAGCACGAAGGCCAGCGAGGTTAAACGAATCATCATTTCCCTGTTCTCGAACATGATTGAGATAATTTAAATATAACCCGCCGGAGCGAATTTATGAGGAAAGTCTAAGAAATAGGGGGGATGGCTCGAAAAACAGGAACACTTAGATTTTAAGTGCAGCAAGGATTGCGGCTTCCATTTTCTCTGGGGTGGTGAAGGGTGCAAAACGCTTGATCGGTTTGCCGTCGCGCCCGATAAGGAATTTAGTGAAGTTCCACTTGATCCGCCCACCCAGTACGCCGGGCAACTCTTCTTTCAGGTAACCAAACACTGGGTGCGTACCCGCACCGTTGACTTCCACTTTCTCGAACATCGGGAAGCTCACACCGTAGTTGATGTGACAGGTCTGCGCGATTTCGTCGGCGTCGCCGGGTTCCTGCTTTCCGAACTGGTTGCAGGGGAAACCAAGCACCACCAGCCCCTGGGCGGCGTACTTCTTGTAGAGCGCTTCAAGGCCCGTGTATTGCGGCGTGAAGCCACAATGGCTGGCGGTATTCACCACCAGAACCAGTTTACCTGCGTAGTCGGCCATTGAGATGAGCTGGCCACGCAGGCTGGTAGCAGTCAGTTGATGAAAAGGGGTCATGTTGGGATCCTTAGAGCAGAACCAGTTTGATGACGACATTGGCACGAAACCAGCCATAAATCCATCATCGGGCTGCTGTGAGCGAGTGGTTAAAACACGTTGTTCAGCTGATCGACTTAGGTCTTTTCTTGAGCCTCTGAAATTTATAAAATTTTGACTTAGCTCAAAACATTTTTACCGTTCAAGAGCTATTTATTTGCCGCTAAATCATCTCATCTGGATACATCAAATAAAGGAGGAATGATGATGTTGACCTATGATTGCTACCGTAACGCTATCTCAACTGGCAGCCGGGTTATGGTGTTCAATAAGGGTCTGACTGGTGTCATTAAAACCATTCACGGCGAAGGTAAATCAGCCGAACAAATTCGTCGTTCTGAATGTGTTGAAATCGAAGGTTGTGAAGGTGTCTTCTGCCCGATGGAGTTGGTTAGACTTGAACTTCACTGATAGGGCATATCGAGCCAAATAAGATAACCTGAAAACCCATTGTTTAAGGCCACCAAACAGGTGGCCTTTTTGATGGATGACTTAGCCGCTTAACTTCTCCTCAAACCTTAACAACCGTCCTGCATTACCCAGTACCAGCAGTGTACTCATATTATGCAGAACAGCCGCAATCACCGCACCGGACGCACCCAGCCAGCCAAACGCCGCAGCGGCAACAATCACCAGCGTCCAGCCCAGGCCAATCATCACGTTTATCTGTAAAGTGCGGCGGCACAGACGGCTTAATCGTACGCAGGTTCCCAGGCGGCGTAAATCACCGCCAATCAATACGATATCTGCTGATGCCATCGCGATATCTGAGCCGCCTGCGCCCATTGCTACGCCGACGACGCCCGCTTTTAGCGCCAGTGAATCGTTGATGCCATCACCGACCACCATGGGCCGAAAACCGTTGTCGATATGTGCGCTGACTTGCTGCAATTTATCCGCAGGCAACGCACCAGCGATAACGTTGTTGATGCCGACGTTTTTCGCGATGCGTTCTGCCACAGCCTGGCGGTCACCGGTCAGTAATAACTGCTGATTCAGCCCTAATTCACGCAACTCTTTCATGGCGCAGGCGGCCTCATTACGTAAGCTATCGGCCAGTAAAATCCAGCCACGAAAACGGCCTGCCAGCACCAGGCCAACAATCGGCCCGTCATGCTGTGGCTCCTGGGGTAAATCGACAACCTGGGTTTTTAAAAGCTCATGCCTGCCGAGAAATGCCTCACCTGCCACCGTGGTTGCCGAGACGCCCAGGCCCTGATGTTCATACACATTTTCAAGCGCAGGCCAGGCACTTTGCGGCGCGATATTCACCAGCGCGCAACTGACGGGATGGTTACTGGTTGCGCCCAGGCTTGCCGCCAGCGCAGAGAGTGCTTCTGGCGATTCGCCTGCTTGTGGGAGCAGCGCATGCAATTGCAGTTTGCCGTGCGTGAGCGTGCCGGTCTTATCGATAATGACCGCATTCAATTCGGCTAACTCTTCGAGGAATGCCGCACCGCGAATCAAAATACCGTGACGCGCCGCGACGGTCAGGCCAGCAATGGAGGTTGCGGGTGCGGAAAGCACCAGCGCACACGGGCAGGCAGCAACCAATACCGCTAACATCGCCTGCGTGTTTTGCGTTAAAAACCAGGTACTGGCTGCAATCAGTAACACCAGTAGCAGATATCGCGCCGCGTGGCGTTCCAGTAAACGGGTGATCGGCGGGCTGGCCTGCTCGGCGCTTTGCATTAATGCCACGACACGACCCAACGTTGATGTTTCGCCCGTGTGAGTGACTTCGATGCGTAACCGGCCATCAAGATTTATCGCTCCACCGTATACGTTCATGCCGGGTTTTACTTCCTGTGGAATGGATTCGCCGGTTATCGGCGCGGTGTCGAGGCTGGCTTGGCCTTCCAGCACGCGCCCGTCGGCAGGCAATCTGTCACCTGCACGCACTTCCACAATATCGCCCGCCACCAGTTCCTGATTATCGACTTCATGCAGATTGCCGTTTGCATCGAAGCGTCTCGCCCGGCTGCGGGTCAGTTTGCTCAATGATTCAATGGCTTCTTGCGAGCCAATCACGCTGCGTTCTTCGAGGATGTGGCCGGCGATCATAATCAGCGGTAACAACGCGGCGGTAAGCAAATCTCCGATTGCCCACGAACCAATCAGTGCCAGCGCCACCAGTTGATCGGTAATGCCGTGCAAACTGGGGTAACGCAGGCTGTAAAAGGCGTGGCGCAATACCGGGATGCCGACCATTAACGAAGCGCAACCCAATATGATATCGGCCACGGCAAGTTGATCGGGTGCCAGGCCGCGCCACAGCAAACCCAAAATGAGCGTGCCGCCAGCGGTCAACGCCAGGATGAGCTGGCGGGTGATTTGCCGCTGTTCTTGATGCGACAGCGCACCGCCGGGATTCACTGAATGGGTGCTCATGGTTTCGAAGGTTCCTTTTGTCCGGCCGCTTGCAAGATCAGGTTTGCATCATCTTTCGGTGAGACAGTGATGACGGATGCGGCCTGCGCCAGAATCGCCGCAATGCGTTCGCGGTACACTCGCGCTAATAAATCAGGGTCGTTTGGACGGCTGGCCAGTTGATTCACCATCGCCGTATCGGACTGGGCTTTCGCCATGTTTTCTCGCGCCTGCGCTTGTGCGGTCTGGCGTAACTGATCGGCAAGCTGCGTGGATTTTTGCCGAATCAAAGAGGCATCGGTGTTCGCGGTAGCAATAGCTTGTGATGCCTGCTGGCTGGCGGTTAACACCGCATTGAAGGCGGTGACGGTAGGCGTGGGCAGCGTGGATTGCACCGTCACGCGCTCAAGGGTGATACCCAGCGAACTGCCCGATTGCGTCAGGCGTTGCAGATTCTGTTCGATGTCGTGCTGCACATCGGCCCGCAGGCGTTCGCGTTGTTGGGCAACATTCAAATCGCTGCTGACCATTTCCGGACGTGCGACCAGAATGGTATCCAGATCCCTTGATGCACACACGGCTATGGCTGCGCGCTGAACCAGGCGGTCGAGCGCCGGGATCACGTGTTCGCCCTGCAATACATAATCCAAAGGCGTGATGACGCGATAAAACACGCTGATATCCAGTTGCACCACCGCCGTATCACCCGTGAGCAGATAGCCTGAACCAGCCAGCGCATCGCTGCTGCTATCGCCGCGAGCATCCGCATGCTGTGCGTCAGCCGAACGCAGGAGCGCCGTAACGTGATGTTCAATAACGCGATCGGGGGCGGGGACCATCACCACCTCGTCAATGGGTTTCGGCCAGGTTAACAACAAGCCCGGCTCGGCCACGCGCTGCTCCGCGCCAAAATGCAGCACCACCGCGCGGCTGTCGGCGGGGATCTGGCGAATGTTAGAGAACAACCACGACGCAGCGGCCAGCAGCGTTAACCCGTACAGCGCGTAAAAAGCGAGGCGTATCGACTGTGTCCACGGGCCAGCAGGTTTGTTGGTCTGAATATCACTCATGAGTTTTATCCAGCTTCGGTCCTTCAACTAGCAGGCGGAACGGTGCGGCGTCGGTGCGCAATACCAGACGAGTGCTGGAATTCACCACGCCACTGAGTGCATCAAGCTGGCGTAACAGGCGATAAAGCTCCGGTGAACTGGCGTAGGCTTTGCCATATATTTCTGCCGCCTGTGCCTGAGACTGTGCTTCGATGCCAGCGGCCTGAACTTGCGCCTGCGCTTCAACAATACGTGCGTCACGTTCAGCCGCTGAGCGGATTTCTGCCGCCGCCCGTTTGCCTTCAGCGGTGCGTTCGGTGGCAATGGTTTCGCGTTCGGCCCGCATTCTATCGACCGTTGCATTGAGCGTCACCGCTGGTAGCGTCAGGCGTTCTGTGCCCACTTGCACCAAGCGAATGCCGTAGCTTTCTAACAGCGGCTGGCTGATTTGCGCCTGCAAGTGGGATTCAAACTGGTTCAATTGCACCTGTTGGCTGTCAGTATTCACCAGCTGCGACAGGGTAAATCCGCTGGCGGTGGTTTCCAGTGCCGAACCTAAATAGGCACGGATTTGCCGCGCTGCTTCGTCCGGCTGGTTTTGCACCGCACGCATAAAACGCTGCACATGTTCTGGCGTGTTATCCACCTGCCAGACGGCAAACGACTGCACAATAATCCGCAGGCCATCGCGCGTGCCCACATCCTGCAACCCGCTTGAGGTGGTGCGCAGCCGCAAATCCACGGCGGTCGACATTTCAAAAGGCGCGGGTAATCGCCAGGCAATGCCAGGATCAAGCAACACACGAACCGGATTACCAAAACGGGTGATGATCAGCGATTCGCCAGAGCGCACCTGCACAAGGCTTGCCGCAGCAATCAGTAACACAACCAACAATCCCGCGCCCGCAATGCGTTTTCCTGCTCCTTTCTTTGGCGTGGCGGAATCAGAAGGGTGGCTATGTTGGCAACCGCAACCATGATGATGTGAATGGCTCAACGGGAGGACTCCTGTGTCGGTTTAGCAGACGCATCGCGCCGTGCGGCTTCGTTTAATGAGGGAAATTCACGCAGGTCGATAGTCGGTGGCGAGCCTGCGCCAATGCGGTGGTCAATAATCAGCAATGGGCTGTGGCCGAGGGTCTGATGCAGCTGGCTGTACCATAACTCATCAATAAACACCTGCCCCGACTGCGCGACCGCCTGTTTTTGTGCGGCGAAACGCACCGCCGTAGACTGCGCTTTGCTGGTCACGTCCGTGGCATTCATTTGTGCCTGATTCTGGCGGGTGGTCGCGGTGGTTTGGGCGCTGGCAGCCAGTTCAGCCGCATGTCCGCGCTCACGGGAAATCAGCGCCAGGGCGGAGATTTGCGCCGCCTGAACACCGTGGAAAGCATCCGCAGCACCTGCCGGAGGATGGATGGCTTCGACCACGGTTGAGAGCAGTTCGACGCCTGAATGCAGGCTATCGAGCTTTTGCTGCACCGCGTGTTTAATCTGGTTAGCTAAGGCGTTGCGTTGTTCACCCAATAACTGTTCGAGCGTTTGAGAGGAAAACTGGTGCACCAACACCTGGTTGGCCGTGGTGCGAATTAATTCCTGAAGGTTGGTGCTGTGATACGTCGCGGCCAGCGCGGCGTTGTCGCTCATGCCAATGCGCCACATAAACCGCACATCGCTATTAATGATTTGCAGACTCTGTTGGCTACCGCTTTGGCTGGCAATAATCTGTGCTTTATCAAAACTATGGATAGCATCCCACAGGCGGTCGGCACTTTGCGGCGCTCCGCCTTCCGCACTTGCCAAAGGTTCAGTTGTACTATCGGGCTCTTCCCCGGCGGCTAATTCGTGGACCTGACCATTTTCCGTGAGTATCACTTGTCCGAACGGCCACGGCAGCCCGTAATGCAGGCCGGATGACAGCACTTTCACGGGCTTACCAAAGCGTTCATAAATCCCACGCTGGGTGGTAGAAACTTGCTGCAGTCCGGTTAACAGCCAACCGCAAATCACCATCACCGACAGCACCGGTATAAAAGCACGTCGCAGTACCGTAAACGCCCAGAGTTGGCGTAAATCGATGCCGAAGTGTTGATGTAATTCATGCTGCAAAAACAGCAACGGGCGCGGGGGCCATACCAGCTGCGCGGCCAGTTGGCTTCGGGCGAGGAAGAGTGGCTCGCACCCTTCTTCATTTGGCGGTACGAACAGTGAAAGCAGGCCACGTAGCAGGAGTTCAAGCGCGACCAGAATAACCAGAATGGCCGGGAGATTGACCAGCAATGGGATATTGGCTGTAGGGAAAATGAGTGTTGGCAAAGAGAGAAATTGCACCGCCAGAGTCAGGCGTAGTAGCGGCGCAATCAATTTTGCTTCAGGCCAGGCTTCGCCAGCAGTGGCGGCCAGATGGCGTTCAGCCACCAACGTGGCAAACATCGCTGCCGCAAGGAATCCGGTTGCAACCCAGCGCAGGTTCCCCTCATCGAGCGCAAGGTAATGTGCAGATATTCCCGCCTGCGCGACAAACAGGGCAAACAGCGCCATCAACCCAAGCCAAACGCCATCACTCTTGAGTAACGCATTGATGCGGCTGACGTTGATGGGAATAAGCGCCCAAAGCCGTTGGTAAATCGTCGGCGGTATTTCGGTTTCGTCTGCGGCTTCAGGTTGTGGCTGTGGCGAGAACTTCGCCGCCCGCCACTGGCAAATTCGCTGCGCATTAAATAAAGAGACGGCAAGCAAAATCAGGGCAGCGCCATTGCTGGTTAACAATGCAGGCCAGCGGGAGGAGGGCTCGAAAATACTGGCGATGAGCGCCAACACCATCATCAGGAAAATCACGGCGCTTAAGCCAAAGACTAATCTTGCGGTTAGCATGGCCTGAGCGGGGGCTAAAGCGTAACGAGCCTGAGTGGTTAGCGGTGAAGTCTCCGCTGATTCAGAAAGTTGGGAGGGCTGCATGGGATCATTATTGAGGTATAATTGTTACCATATAACATATCACAGCCCTCATTTGCCCGTAAACGAAGCGCGGGTAACCGTTTGTACAATCCTGCCAAGTTAAGATCTGTAAGCTTCGCAGATTTTCCGTTCACCCGTGCGGCTGATTATCTCTGTAACTATTGCTAACGGTGAACGTGCCAGGAGGATTACGCCATCCTCCTGGCGACCTCGGCGCCCGGCCAATAAATCGCCGCTAACGCGGTAAACCCCAGTTTTCCCTCATCATTCAGGGTCGTTCGCGATTCGTTCCCGACGATCGCTCTCTTTCGCTGCTCCCGGCAGCTCAACCCTGACTGAAGGGGGAAAACTGGGGCGATTTAAGCCGGGAACAAGGGGGACGCGGCAAGTTCAGGCTGACAATGCGGCCCTTTTTTTGCTGAAAATCTAAAGCGATAGAATGTACATGCTGTAATGCGGAGTGGAAGCGAGGGAGTTGAGCCCGGCTTAAATCGCCTCCATTTTTCCTCATTTTTAGGGTCTCGCCGTCGGGAACGGCGAGAGGTTGTGATCGTCGGGAACGAATCGCAACCGACTCTAAAAATGAGGAAAAATGGAGGTTTACCGCTTGCGGCGATTTATTGGCCGGGAGTCGGGGTCCATAGGGGAGCGACGGCGGCTCCCCTATGACGTTCACCGGTTCGGTGATTGCATATATCGAAAGACCTCGGGTGAACGGAACCTTTCCGATACTGGCAAAGTGCTATCTCTGCCTGATAAATAAAGTTCTTAAGCTTGCGGCGGCAAACAAACGCCAATGCCACCAATGCCGCAATACCCATACGGATTTTTATGCAGATATTGCTGGTGGTCGTCTTCGGCATAATAAAACGGACCCGCATTGGCGATTTCCGTTGTCACTTTACGGTCATCTCCGGCGAGAGCCATCGCGTCCTGGAAGCGTTCGAAGCTGGCGCGTGCGGCGCTATCTTGCTCTGGCGTCAGCGGATAAATCGCGGAACGATATTGCGTGCCGACATCACCGCCCTGGCGCATGCCCTGAGCCGGATCGTGATTTTCCCAGAACACATGCAGCAATTGTTCGTAACTCACCACTTGCGGATCGTAAACCACACGTACCGCTTCGGTGTGCCCGGTCATGCCACTGCACACTTCGCGGTAGGTCGGATTGGGTGTAAAGCCGCCAGCGTAACCTGCGGCGGTGCTGTAAACCCCTGGCATCCGCCAGAACAGACGTTCAACGCCCCAGAAACAACCCATCGCAAAATAAGCAGTTTCCATCCCATCTGGTACATTTGTCATTGAGTGTTCGTTTACCGCATGCAACGTGGCGATCGGCATCGGGGTGTTGCGACCAGGCAACGCTTCTGACTGGGTCACGGGATGGGTTTTCTCAAATAATTTCATCAGTCATGCTCTCCCGATTTCGGCAAAATTTAACAACAACCGTCGAGCGGTTGTAACGAAGCGTGATATTGCAGACAATAACCACGCATTATAAAACTACATTACATATAAGAAATATTTGGGTTATTGTGCATTTTTCAACCCCAATTGTTGGGGTTTTGTTAAGCCTAAGGGCGGCATAACGTTTCCTTCCAGGGGTGGGAACAAGGATATTCAGGAGAAAACGTGCCACAAATCCGTATTTTTTGCTCGGCCTGTTTGTGCCTGGTAAGCACGTGGGCGGGAGCTGCCAACGTACGTTTACAGGTTGATGGGCTAAGCGGCGAGCTACAAAAAAACGTACGCGCCCAACTTTCGACCATCCAGGGGGATGAGGTCACGCCGGACAGGCGTTTCCGCGCGCGCGTGGACGATGCCATCCGTAATGGTTTGAAAGCGCTCGGCTATTATGAGCCAACCATTGAATTCGACCTGCGGCCACCACCGGCCAAAGGGCGCCAGGTTTTAATCGCCAAAGTCGATCCAGGCCCGCCTGTGCTGATTGGCGGCACCGAGGTTATCCTGCGCGGCGGCGCGCGTGATGATAAAGACTACATCGCGTTATTGGGCGAACGCCCGAAGATCGGCACTGTTCTTAATCACCACGATTACGACAGCTTCAAAAAAGATCTTTCCGGCATCGCGCTGCGAAAGGGCTATTTCGACAGTGAATTCCTCAAAAGCCAACTCGGCGTTTCCCTTGAGCGTCACCAGGCGTTCTGGGACATCGATTACAACAGCGGTGAGCGATACCGTTTTGGCGCAGTGACCTTCGAAGGCTCACAAATTAATGAAGATTATCTGCAAAATCTGGTGCCTTTTAAGACGGGTGATTATTACCAGTCGAGTGATTTGGCAGAGTTAAACCGCCGCTTATCGGCAACGGGCTGGTTTAATTCGGTCGTTGTGGCGCCGGATTTTGATAAATCTCGCAAAACCAAGGTGTTGCCATTAACGGGCGTTGTTTCACCGAGAACAGAAAATACCATTGAAACGGGTGTGGGGTATTCCACTGACGTTGGGCCGCGCCTAAAAGCGTCGTGGAAAAAACCGTGGATGAACTCTTACGGCCACAGCCTGACCAGCAGCATCAGTCTGTCAGCACCCGAACAGATTGTTGATTTCAGCTACAAAGTGCCGCTGCTTAAAAACCCGCTAGAACAATACTATCTGGTGCAGGGTGGCTTTAAAGCGACCGACTTGAACGATACCAAATCCGACTCCAGCACGCTGGCAGTCTCCCGATACTGGGATTTATCCAGCGGCTGGCAACATGCCATCAACCTGCGCTGGAGTCTCGACCACTTTACTCAGGCAGACGTCACCAACACCACGATGCTGCTTTATCCGGGTCTGAGCCTCAACCGTACCCGTTCGCGTGGGGGTTTGATGCCGACCTGGGGGGATTCGCAACGCTACTCGGTTGATGTTTCCGACACCATGTGGGGGTCAGATGTCGACTTTGCCGTTATTCAGGCACAACAAGTCTGGATCCGAACGTTGCAGGAAAAACACCGTTTCGTGGTGCGCGGCAATGTGGGCTGGATTGAAACCAACGACTTCGACAAAGTGCCACCAGATTTGCGTTTCTTCGCCGGTGGCGACCGCAGTATTCGTGGTTACTCCTATAAATCTGTCTCACCGGAAAACGACAAAGGCGAACTGACGGGTGCATCCAAAATGATCACCGGCTCACTGGAATACCAGTACAACGTGACGGGTAAATGGTGGGGAGCCGTGTTTGTTGACTCGGGCGAAGCGGTCAATGATTTCAAACAGAGCAACTTTAAAACTGGCGCGGGTGTAGGTGTGCGCTGGCAGTCGCCGGTCGGGCCAATAAAGCTCGATCTTGCCGTTCCTGTGGCTGATAAAGATGAGCACGGTTTACAGTTTTACATCGGTTTGGGGCCTGAACTATGAGTCGTTGGAAGAAGATAAGCCTCGCGGTGTTGTTTTTTGTGGTGTTGCTGATCGGTGCAGTCGGTTTCCTGGTGGGCACGACGAGCGGGCTGCACGTCTTATTTAATGCCGCCAACCGTTGGGTGCCGGGGCTGGATATCACGAGCGTAACCGGCGGGTGGCGCAACCTGAGTATCAAAGGTTTGCGATACCAACAGCCGGGGGTCAATGTGACCGCCGGTGAAATTAATCTTGCGGTAAAACTCGGTTGCCTGCGCGACAGCAGTTTGTGCGTGAATAATCTCTCGCTCAAAGATATCGATGTCGTGGTCGACACCAAAAAAATGCCGCCGTCGGCACCGGTGCAGGAAGAAGACACTGGTCCGTTAAATCTCACCACGCCGTATCCCATCACGCTGAGCCGTGTGGCGCTCAACAACGTCAACATCAAGATTGATAGCACCACCGTTTCGGTAATGGAATTTACTTCAGGCCTGAACTGGCAAGAACGCAACCTGACGGTGACGCCGACTAACCTTGAAGGGTTACTGATCGCGCTGCCGAAGGTGGCCAAAGTTGCCAAAGAAGAGGTGGTCGAGCCGAAGATCCAGAATCCACAGCCGGAAGAATTACCGCTGGGCGAAACGCTCAAACAGCTGTTTCAAAAGCCTGTTTTACCAGAAATGACCGATGTGCACCTGCCGCTAAACCTGAATATTCAGGAGTTTCGTGGTTCGCAGTTGCGCCTCACCGGTGATACCGATTTGCTGGTTAGCAAACTGCTGCTTAAGGTCAGCAGCATCGACGGTTTACTGAAACTGGATGCGCTGGACGTCGATTCCAACCAGGGTCTGGTCAACGCCACGGGTAGCGCGGAGCTGCGTGATAAATGGCCGGTGGATCTCACCTTAAACACCACGCTCAATATCGATCCGGTGAAAGGCGAAAAGGTGAAGATGAAGATTGGCGGGGAACTGCGAGACGTGCTGAAAGTCGGCATGAATCTTTCAGGCCCAGTCGACATGGAACTCACCGCACATACCCAGCTTGCCGAGGCCGGTTTGCCGCTTAATCTGGAAGTGGTGAGCAAACAGCTTTACTGGCCGTTTACCGGGAAAAAAGAGTTCCAGGCAGACAATCTGAAACTGAAATTTAGCGGAAAGATGACCGACTATACGCTGTCATTGCGTACGGCAGTGAAAGGCGAACAACTCCCGCCAGCCGTCATTACGCTTGATGCTAAAGGCAATGAGCAACAGCTTAACCTCGACAAGCTACGGGTGAGCGCATTGCAGGGCAACACCGACCTGAAAGCGGTTCTCGACTGGAGCAAAGCGATTAGCTGGCGCGGTGAGTTGACACTCGACGGCATCAACACGGCGAAGGAATTCCCGGAATGGCCTGCGAAGCTTGATGGCCTGGTGAAAACCAGCGGCAGTTTGTACGGCGGCACCTGGCAGGTGGACGTGTCGGAGCTGAAGCTTGCGGGTAATGTCAAAAATAACAAAGTGAATGTTGCCGGAAAACTCAGCGGTAACAGCTACATGCAGTGGAAAATCCCCGGTGTGCAAGTCGAGCTGGGGCGCAACAGCGCAGATATTAAAGGCGAGCTGGGTGCGAAAGATTTGGAGCTGGATGCCCACATTGACGCCCCGAGCCTGGACAACGCGTTACCCGGACTTGGCGGTACGGCAAAAGGTCTTATCAAAGTGCGTGGCGACGTGAAAGCGCCGCAATTACTGGCGGATGTCACGGCGAATAATCTGCGCTGGCAAGAGCTGTCCATTGCACGCGTTTTGCTGAAAGGGGATGTGAAATCTACCGATCAGATCTCCGGGAATCTGGATCTGCGCGTTGAGCAAATTGCCCAACCGGGCGTCACCATCAACCTGGTGACCCTCGCGGCAAAAGGTTCTGAAAAGCAGCATCAGTTGCAATTGCGTATTCAGGGCGAGCCGGTGTCCGGGCAACTGGATTTGAGCGGGAGTTTTGACCGGGCAGAAGAACGCTGGCGCGGCAATCTCAGCAATACGCGCTTTGAAACGCCGGTTGGCCCGTGGTCGCTCAATCGCGCTCTGGCACTTGATTACCGCAATAAAGAGCAGAAGATTAATATCGGCCCACATTGTTGGACCAACCCGAATGCCGAGCTTTGTGTGCCACAAGCGATTGATGCTGGCGCGAAAGGGCGTGCGGTGGTCAATCTCAATCGCTTTGATCTCGCGATGATTAAGCCGTTTATGCCACCAGATACCCAAGCCGTGGGCACTTTCACGGGTCGCGCGGATGTGAGCTGGGATAGTGAATCTAAGGGGCTGCCGCAAGGTACTGTCACGCTGCAAGGTAGCGGGGTGAAAGTGACTCAGATGGTCAACGACAGCCCACTGCGCGTGGCGTTTGATACGTTGAATCTGAATGCGCAACTGAAGAATAACCAGGCGCAACTTGGCTGGTTGATTCGCGTCGCGCAAAACGGTCAGTTCGACGGCCAGGTCCAGATTACCGATCCTCAAGGCCGTCGTAATCTGGGCGGCAATGTGAATATGCGTAACTTCGATTTGGCTATCGCTAACTCAATTTTCTCACGCGGGGAAAAAGCCGCCGGGAAGCTCAACGCTAACTTACGCCTGTCGGGTAACGCAGAGCGGCCGCAACTGTTTGGGCAAATGCAACTTAACGGCATCGATGTTGATGGTAACTTTATGCCGTTTGATATGCAGCCAAGCCAGATTGCCATGAACTTTAACGGCATGAACTCAACGCTTGCCGGTACGGTGCGCACCAAACAAGGGGATATTGCTCTGAGTGGTGATGCGGACTGGACGCAAATCGATAACTGGCGAGCGCGTGTGGCGGCGAAAGGCAATAAGGTGCGCATTACGGTGCCACCGATGGTGCGCCTCGACGTTTCACCTGATATTGAGTTTGTGGCGACGCCGAGTCTGTTCACGCTGGATGGCCGCGTCGATATTCCGTGGGCGCGTATCGTGGTGCATGACGTGCCTGAAAGCTCGGTCGGCGTATCCAGTGACGAAGTGATGCTGGATAAAAACCTGAAGCCAATTAAACCGCAAAGTGCGGGGATACCGATCAACAGTAATCTGGTTATCCACGTCGGCGATAACGTGCGTCTGGATGCGTTTGGTTTGAAAGCGCGTTTGAACGGCGATTTGAAAATGGTTCAGGATAAGCAGGGACTGGGTCTTAACGGGCAGATCAACATTCCAGAAGGGCGATTCCACGCTTACGGACAGGATCTGATCGTTCGTAAAGGTATACTGTTGTTCTCGGGTCCACCGGACCAACCGTTACTCAACATCGAGGCAATTCGTAATCCAGATGCGACGGAAGACGACGTTATTGCCGGTGTTCGTGTCACAGGAACGGCCGATGAGCCAAAAGCTGAAATATTTTCTGATCCGGCGATGCCACAGCAAGAAGCCTTGTCCTACCTGCTTCGCGGGCAAGGTTTAGACACTTCTGGGGACGATGGTAACGCCATGACCTCAATGCTTGTTGGCTTAGGGGTTGCACAAAGTGGCCAGGTTGTGGGTAAAATCGGCGAGACGTTTGGCGTAAGCAACCTGGCGCTGGACACTGCAGGGGTGGGGGACTCTTCCCAGGTGGTGGTCAGTGGCTATGTACTGCCAGGTCTCCAGGTAAAATATGGCGTGGGTATTTTTGACTCGTTGGCGACACTAACACTGCGCTATCGCCTGATGCCTAAGCTGTATCTGGAAGCGGTGTCTGGTATCGACCAGGCACTTGATCTGCTTTATCAGTTCGAGTTTTAGCAATGCGAATATTTGTTTACGGCAGTTTACGACGCAAGCAAGGTAATAGTCACTGGATGACCAACGCCCAGTGGCTTGGGGAGCATCATGTCGAAAATTACGCTTTATACAGCCTTGGCCATTATCCGGGCGTCGTTCCGGGTGAAGGCGTGGTCGTAGGTGAAGTGTATCGCATCGATGCTTCGACTCTTTCTGAATTGGATGCGTTGCGCACCAAAGGCGGCGAATATAAACGCCAACTGATTCAGACCCCCTATGGCAGTGCGTGGATGTATGTCTACCAGCGGCCAGTCGACGGGCTAACCCGCATCGAAAGCGGGAACTGGTTAGATAAAGAGAAGTATTAGTTCATAAAAAAACACCGCCAGTTGGCGGTGTTTTCACATGCATTCAGCAACGTAAGAATTACTTCTTAGCGCGCTCGAAGGAAGCAATGATTTCAGCTTTAGCCGCTTCTGCATTGTCCCAGCCTTCAACTTTAACCCATTTGCCTTTTTCGAGAGCTTTGTACTGCTCGAAGAAGTGGGAGATCTGCGCTTTCAGCAGTTCTGGCAGGTCGTTCACATCTTTAATGTGATCGTATTCTTTGCTCAGTTTGGTGTGCGGAACCGCAACCAGCTTGGCATCTTCGCCTGCTTCATCGGTCATTTTCAGCACGCCAACTGGACGGCAGCGAATCACTGAACCTGGTTGCAGTGGGTACGGAGTTGGGACCAGAACGTCAACCGGGTCACCGTCTAAAGACAGGGTGTGGTTGATGTAACCGTAGTTGCACGGATAGAACATTGCGGTGGACATGAAACGGTCAACGAACAGCGCGCCGGTGTCTTTATCAATTTCATATTTGATAGGGTCAGCGTTTGCTGGGATTTCGATAACAACGTAGATGTCTTCTGGCAGATCTTTGCCCGCAGGGACGTTGAGTAAGCTCATGTCTTTTTCCTTTAAACTGGTGTCATTCAAGTGCCCGGTATTATAGCGGAATGGCACAGAATGTCTTTTCCTCTTTTCTTAGTCTGTTCCCTGGTTTCACCGTCCTCCGACAACGCGTTTATCCATAAACATAGCCGTATTCTTTATAAAATTTTGTAAGCGGTTACAAGCATGTAGATGACTTGTTTGAATTGTGATGTAACTCATTCTGTTAACGCATACGTCGTCTATAGTTTTTCCCGAAGGCTAGGTATTAACCAACAATAACCCTACGAGGATGTACCTATGTGGAAGCGCTTACTTTTGGTCTCAGCTGTCTCCGCAGCTATGTCGTCTATGGCGATTGCTGCTCCGTTAACCGTCGGATTTTCGCAGGTAGGATCTGAATCCGGCTGGCGTGCAGCAGAAACGTCAGTGGCGAAGAGCGAAGCTCAGAAACGTGGCATCACGCTGAAAATCGCTGACGGTCAACAAAAACAAGAAAACCAGATTAAAGCGGTACGTTCGTTTATCGCTCAGGGCGTTGACGCTATCTTCATCGCGCCAATCGTCGCCACGGGTTGGGAGCCTGTATTACAAGAAGCAAAAGAGGCAAAAATCCCGGTATTCCTGCTCGACCGTAATATCGACGTCAAAGATAAGTCGCTGTACATGACGGTGGTGACCGCCAACAACGTACTGGAAGGCCAGTTGATTGGTGAGTGGCTGCTCAAAGAGCTCAACGGCAAGCCGTGTAACGTGGTTGAACTGCAAGGCACCGTGGGTGCGAGTGTGGCCATCGACCGTAAGAAAGGTTTTGCCGACGCTATCTCCAAAGCGTCCAACGTGAAAATCATTCGTTCCCAGTCCGGCGACTTTACCCGCAGTAAAGGTAAAGAAGTCATGGAAAGCTTTATCAAAGCTGAGAACAACGGCAAAAACATCTGCATGGTTTACGCCCATAACGATGACATGGTGATCGGTGCGATTCAGGCCATTAAAGAAGCGGGGCTGAAACCGGGCAAAGATATCCTGACCGGCTCCATCGACGGTGTGCCAGATATCTACAAAGCGATGATTGATGGTGAAGCGAACGCAAGTGTTGAGCTGACGCCAAACATGGCAGGCCCGGCGTTTGACGCACTCGAGAAGTTCAAGAAAGACGGCACCATGCCGGAAAAAGTGACTATCACCAAGTCCACGCTGTACCTCCCGGATACGGCGAAAGAAGAGCTCGAGAAGAAGAAATCGATGGGTTACTAAGTTGATTTACCCCTCACCCTAACCCTCTCCCCCAGGAGAGGGGACAGATCGAGCGGGTTTTGATTTTGCTTTTCCCCCTCTCCCTCAGGGAGAGGGCCGGGGTGAGGGGCTGTCATGAACACAAACAACAACCAGGAAATTCTGCGCACGGAAGGCTTATCGAAATATTTCCCAGGGGTCAAAGCGCTCGACAAAGTCGATTTCAGCCTTAAACGCGGCGAAATCATGGCGTTATTGGGCGAAAATGGCGCGGGAAAATCTACGCTTATCAAAGCCCTTACCGGCGTTTACCAACGCGATAGCGGCAATATTTATCTCGAAGGTGAACTGATTTCACCGAAAAACACCGCTCATGCCCAGCAGCTTGGCATCGGTACGGTGTATCAGGAAGTTAACCTGCTGCCGAACATGTCGGTGGCAGACAATCTGTTTATTGGCCGCGAACCCCGTCGCTTCGGTTTTTTACAACGCAAAGAGATGGAAAAGCGCGCCACCCGTCTGATGGAATCCTACGGTTTTTCACTGGATGTCGCCGAACCACTGAACCGCTATTCGGTAGCGATGCAGCAGATTGTGGCGATTTGCCGGGCCATTGATCTGTCGGCCAAAGTGTTGATCCTCGACGAACCGACCGCCAGCCTCGATACCAAAGAGGTCGAAATGCTTTTTACCCTGATGCGCCAGTTGCGCGATCAGGGGGTGAGCCTGATCTTCGTCACGCACTTCCTCGATCAAGTTTATGAAGTCACTGACAGGATCACCGTTCTGCGCAACGGCGCGTTCGTTGGCACGCGAACAACGGCCGATCTGCCGCAGATCGAACTGGTCAAAATGATGCTGGGGCGCGAGCTGGAAACGAACGCCCTGAACCGCGCAGGCCGCACATTGCTGAGCGATAAACCGGTCGCCGCGTTTAAAGATTTCGGTAAGAAAGGGGTGATCAACCCGTTTGATCTCGACGTTCGCCCAGGTGAGATCGTCGGTCTTGCCGGGCTGCTGGGATCGGGCCGTACCGAAACTGCTGAAGTGATATTTGGGATCAAGCCCGCAGACAGCGGCAATGCGTGGATCAAAGGCAAACCGCAGTCGTTGCGCTCGCCGCATAAAGCCTCGTCACTGGGGATCGGATTCTGCCCGGAGGATCGGAAAACCGATGGGATCATTGCCGCCGCCTCGGTGCGCGAAAATATTATCCTCGCCTTGCAGGCCCAGCGCGGCTGGTTGCGACCGATCCCGAAACGTGAGCAGTATCAGATAGCCGAACGGTTTATCCGCCAACTGGGGATCCGCACGCCGAGCCCCGATCAGCCGATTGAATTTCTCTCTGGCGGCAATCAACAAAAAGTCCTGCTGTCGCGCTGGTTGCTGACTAAACCCCAATTCCTGATCCTCGACGAACCTACGCGCGGGATCGACGTTGGCGCGCACGCCGAAATTATCCGCTTGATCGAAACGCTCTGTGCCGATGGCCTGGCGCTGCTGGTGATCTCGTCTGAACTCGAAGAACTGGTGGGTTATGCGGATAGGGTGATCATCATGCGCGACAGGCAGCAGGTGGCGGAGATCCCACTGGCTGAGCTTTCTGTATCGGCAATTATGAATGCCATTGCGGCATAAGGAGTAAAACGTGATGCCTCGTTCATTGCCGCAGGCGGATGTCGATAAGCCAAAGCGGAGTTTCCGCTGGCCGCCAGGCATTCCGCAGTTGGTGGCGCTGGTGCTGGTCCTGTTGGTTGATAGCCTGGTCGCCAACCATTTTTTCGACATCGTGGTGCAAAACGGGCGGCTATTTGGCAGCCCGATAGACATTCTTAACCGTGCGGCCCCGGTCGCATTATTGGCCATCGGCATGACGCTGGTGATCGCAACCGGCGGTATCGATCTTTCCGTTGGCGCGGTGATGGCGATTGCCGGTGCGACGGCGGCGACGTTGACCGTTGATGGGCACAGCCTGACGGTGGTGATTTTGGCTTCGCTGGGCGTGGGTGTGCTGGCGGGCCTGTGGAACGGGATCCTGGTGGCGATCCTCAAGATTCAGCCGTTTGTTGCCACGCTTATCCTGATGGTCGCCGGACGCGGGGTCGCGCAGTTGATCACCGCTGGGCAGATCGTCACCTTCAACTCTCCCAACCTTTCGTATCTCGGCAGCGGTTCGCTGTTCTTCTTCCCGACGCCGGTGATCATCGTACTGGCAACGCTGCTGATTTTCTGGCTGTTTACTCGCAAAACGGCACTGGGATTGTTCATCGAATCTGTCGGGATCAACATTCGTGCTGCCAAAAATGCCGGTGTGAATACGCGCACGGTCGTGATGCTCACTTATATGCTTAGCGGCCTGTGTGCGGCGATTGCCGGGATTATTGTTGCCGCCGATATTCGTGGAGCCGATGCCAATAACGCCGGGCTGTGGCTGGAGCTGGACGCGATTTTGGCGGTGGTCATCGGCGGCGGTTCGCTGATGGGCGGGCGTTTTAACATTGCGCTCTCCGTGATTGGCGCGCTGATTATTCAGGGGATGAACACCGGCATTCTGCTTTCTGGCTTCCCACCTGAGCTTAACCAGGTGGTGAAAGCCGTGGTGGTGATGTGCGTGCTGATCGTTCAGTCACCACGTTTTATTGCTCTGCTCAAAGGACTCCGTCGCCATGATCAAACGTAACTTACCGTTGATGATTACCCTGGCGGTGTTTGTGCTGGGGTATCTGTACTGTCTGACGCAATTCCCCGGTTTTGCGTCCACGCGGGTGATTTGCAACATTTTGACCGATAACGCGTTTCTCGGAATTATTGCTGTCGGCATGACCTTTGTGATTCTGTCCGGCGGCATCGATCTTTCGGTCGGTTCGGTGATCGCTTTTACCGGCGTATTCCTCGCGAAAGCGATTGGCTTCTGGGGATTATCGCCGTTAGTCGCTTTCCCGTTGGTCCTGGTGATGGGCTGTGCATTTGGCGCATTTATGGGGCTACTGATTGATGGGCTGAAAATTCCAGCCTTTATCATTACACTCGCCGGAATGTTCTTCCTGCGCGGCGTCAGTTACCTGGTGTCGGAAGAGTCGATTCCCATTGATCACCCGATTTACGACACCCTTTCAAACCTCGCCTGGCGTATTCCCGGCGGCGGGCGTTTGAGCGCCATGGGCTTGCTGATGTTAGCCGTCGTCGTCATTGGCATTTTCCTTGCGCACCGTACTCGTTTTGGCAATCAGGTGTACGCCATTGGCGGCAATGCCACGTCGGCAAACCTGATGGGGATTTCAACGCGCAGCACCACCGTCCGCATTTATATGCTTTCGACCGGCCTTGCCACTCTCGCGGGAATTGTTTTTTCACTCTATACCTCAGCGGGTTACGCGCTGGCAGGAATGGGTGTGGAACTGGATGCGATTGCCTCGGTGGTGATTGGCGGCACGTTGTTAAGCGGCGGCGTCGGAACCGTTCTCGGTACGCTGTTTGGTGTGGCGATTCAGGGGCTGATTCAGACGTATATCAACTTTGACGGTACGCTCAGCTCCTGGTGGACGAAAATCGCCATCGGCATTTTGCTGTTCATTTTCATTGCTCTACAACGCGGCCTGACGGTGCTGTGGGAAAACCGCCAAAGCTCGCCGGTGAAGCGGATTAATGTTCGACCAGGGCAAAGCTAACTAAATATTTTCTGAGGGCGGTCGATAACTAATCAATCGTACTGCCACCGGGAAAAGAGCATGTTGAGAAATTTGTCTATTCGCACGGGGCTGCTGACGTTACTGGCAGTCATGACCTTCCTTTTGTTATTTGTCAGCGGCATGGGCATTTATGCCCTGCAACAAAGCTCAGCCTCACTGGAAAAAATCAACCGCTTACAGGGCGAGCAGATGGTGCGCTTGTCTGATGGCTATGTTTCTTTGCTGCGTGCGCGCAATGGCGCAGGGCAGGCGGTCAGGCAGATGGAAATTGGTTTGCTGGAAGATGCAACCAAATCCACTGACTACGTCACCAGCGATGTGAACGCCGCGCAGCAGCAGTTAAAAGCGTTCATCGACAGCGGCGTGGGTGACGAAGAAGGCAATCGTCTGGTTCAGAACTTATCGCAAAGCTATGCGGAGTACCTCGCAAAAGGCATCAACCCGATGCTGGCCGCTCTTGGCAAACAGAACCCCGATGATTACTACGATTTGCTCGAACACACCCTGATTCCGTTGTCGCAGAAGTTTGATACGGATGTCGATATTTTCAAACAGTGGGGCGAGCAGCGCGGCAACAGCGAAGTTGAAGCGGTGCAACGGCACAAAACTATCGTCCTGACGCTTATCATTATTGCTGCATTGCTCACCGCTGGGATTATCGTGCTGGTGTGGTTGGCACTGCGTCATCTGCTGCTTAAACCGCTTAACCAGTCGATTGAACAATTGGAGTTTGTCGCCAAAGGCGATTTAACCCAGCAACTGCCCGCGGCGGGGAATAACGAGTTTGGTCGTCTGGCGGCGGCGATTACCGTGATGCGTGATTCCTTGATGGAGTCGGTCAGCCGTGTGCGTGACGCCAGCTCGCAAATTGATACCGGCAGCCGGGAGTTGGCCGCGGGTAACCTCAATCTTTCTCAGCGAACTGAATCAACCGCAACGTCGCTCGAACAAACAGCCGCCAGCATGGAGCAGATAACCGCGACGGTGAAACAGAATGCCGATAACGCCGAGCAGGCGCACAAGTTAGCAAAAGACGTTTCTGAGATCGCCGATCGCGGCAGCGAAATGGTGTGCTACGTCATTGAAAAAATGCAGGATATCTCCAGTAGCTCAGGCCGTATCGCAGACATCCTGAGCGTGATTGATGGTATCGCCTTCCAGACCAATATTCTGGCGCTGAATGCTTCGGTGGAAGCGGCACGCGCAGGTGAGCAAGGGCGTGGGTTCGCGGTGGTGGCGGGTGAAGTTCGCACGTTGGCTAGCCGCAGCGCTGATGCAGCAAAAGAGATCCGTTCGCTTATTTCTGACTCGCAAAATCATGTGGGGGAAGGTCGCGAACTGGCGCAGCAAGCGGGTGAAACCATGGATGAGATTGCGGAAGAAGTGATGCGCATGACCCGATTGGTCCGTGAAATTGCCAGTGCGTCAAATGAACAAAGCCACGGTATTGAGCAGGTGAATATCGCGGTTAGCCAGATGGATGAAGCGGCGCAGCAGAATGCGGCGTTGGTTCAGGAATCAACAGCGGCAACTCGTTCGCTGGAGGAGCAGTCGCAGCAGCTTGTGGCGGCAATGGCGACGTTTAGGTGTTAATGGTTTAAAACCATCCTCACCCCAACCCTCTCCCCCAGGAGAGGGAACGGTACAGTTTTCGCCCTCTCCCTGGGGGAGAGGGCGGGGTGAGGGCGGGAGCCTTAAGCGTCCGGGAACTCACGAATAAAACGTTCTACATCATCAACCATATGCTCATTACCCACAAAGAACGGACGGCGCTGGTGCAGGGTTTCTGGGATGATATCCAGAATACGTTCTTTACCGTCACTCGCTTTACCGCCCGCTTGTTCAGCCAGGAATGCCATCGGATTACCTTCATACAGCAAACGCAGTTTCCCTTCCGGGTGGCTTGCGGTGCTTGGATAGAGATAAATCCCGCCTTTGAGCAGGTTACGGTGGAAGTCTGCCACCAGAGAGCCGATGTAGCGCGAGGTATAAGGGCGCTGCGTGTTGGCGTCTTCTTCCTGACAGAACTTAATGTATTTCTTCACCCCTGTCGGGAAACGGATGTAGTTCCCTTCGTTGATGGAGTAGGTGTTTCCTTTGTCCGGGAAGCGCATACGTTCCTGGCACAGGCAGAACACGCCCAGTGACGGATCGTAAGTGAAGGCATGCACGCCACAACCGGTGGTATAAACCAACATGGTTGAAGAGCCGTAAACCACATAACCTGCCGCCACTTGCTTGTTACCCGGCTGGAGGAAATCGGCTTCGGTGACTGGCGTACCGACCGGAGTAATACGGCGATAGATAGAGAAAATCGTACCCACTGACACGTTGACGTCGATGTTTGAGGAGCCATCAAGTGGGTCCATCAGCACCACGTACTTGGCATGTTCCGCGCCTTCGAAAACAACAATGTCATCTTCTTCTTCGGAAGCAACACCCGCCACAATCCCTCGGGCTTTCAGTGCTGCTTTCAGTTTTTCATTTGCGAACAGGTCAAGTTTTTGCTGCACTTCGCCCTGGATGTTTTCAGCTCCGCTGGCACCTAAAATATCCACCAGACCCGCTTTGTTGATGTCGCGGTGGATGATTTTTGCGCCGAGCTTTATTGCCGACAGCAATGCAGTCAGTTCACCGGTAGCGTGCGAGAACTCGTGCTGCTTTTCGACAATAAATTCACCTAACGTTTTCATAACACTTTCCCTGCAGTCAGTCAGTTGAGTAAAACGATTGCAACAATCCTAACAAAGATTCAAATAGTAGCGTACAGGTGAATCGCGCCAGCAAAATACGGAATTAACTTAAATGCGATTTGCCAGCACCCAACATGCGGTTAGAATGTGCGCCAAATGATGAAAGGATAGATTTATGCGCATTCATATTTTGGGTATTTGCGGCACATTCATGGGCGGCCTGGCAATGCTGGCTCGTTCACTCGGTCATGAAGTGACTGGCTCGGATGCCAACGTATACCCACCGATGAGCACCCTGCTTGAAGAGCAGGGTATTGAATTAATTCAAGGTTACGACGCAAGCCAGCTCGATCCGCAACCGGATTTAGTGATCATTGGCAACGCCATGACGCGCGGTAATCCTTGTGTTGAAGCGGTGCTCGAGAAAAACATCCCTTACATGTCAGGCCCGCAGTGGTTGCACGACTTCGTGCTACGTGACCGTTGGGTGATTGCGGTTGCGGGAACGCACGGCAAAACGACGACGGCAGGAATGGCGACCTGGATTTTGGAAGCCTGCGGCTACAAACCGGGTTTCGTGATTGGCGGAGTACCGGGTAATTTCGACGTTTCTGCGCGTCTGGGTGAAAGCTCATTCTTCGTGATTGAAGCCGATGAATACGACTGTGCGTTCTTCGACAAGCGTTCCAAATTCGTGCATTACTGCCCGCGCACGTTGATCCTCAATAATCTTGAGTTCGATCACGCAGACATTTTTGACGACCTGAAAGCGATTCAGAAACAGTTCCACCATCTGGTGCGTATCGTACCGGGGCAGGGGAAAATCATCTGGCCTGAAAACGACGCCAATATTAAGCAAACGCTGGCGATGGGTTGCTGGAGTGAGCAAGAGCTGGTGGGCGAACAAGGTCACTGGCAGGCGAAGAAACTCAATCCGGATGCTTCTCACTGGGAAGTGTATCTGGATGGCGAACGCGTCGGTGAAGTGCACTGGCAGCTGGTGGGCGAACACAACATGCATAACGGGCTGATGGCGATTGCCGCTGCGCGTCATGTGGGTGTGACGCCTGCTGATGCAGCGAAAGCGTTGGACAGCTTCGTGAATGCTCGTCGCCGCCTTGAATTGCGCGGTGAAGCGAACGGCGTAACGGTGTATGACGATTTTGCTCACCATCCAACGGCGATTCTGGCAACGCTTGCTGCGCTGCGTGGCAAAGTGGGCGGAACCGCACGTATTCTGGCCGTGCTTGAACCGCGTTCTAACACCATGAAAATGGGCCTGAGCAAAGACGATCTCGCCCCGTCTTTAGGCCGTGCAGATGAAGTCTTTTTACTTCAGCCGCCGCATATTCCGTGGCAGGTGGTGGAAGTGGCCGAAGCCTGTATTCAGCCTGCACACTGGAGTGCGGATGTCGACACGCTGGTGGAGTTGGTGATGAAAACCGCGCAACCAGGTGACCATATTCTGGTGATGAGTAACGGTGGTTTCGGTGGTATTCATCAGAAATTGCTGGATGCACTGGTGAAGAAAGCTGAGAACCAGTAATACGTTGAGAGAAACAACCCTCACCCTAACCCTCTCCCTGAGGGAGAGGGGATAACCTGGTGCCTGGTTTTCTCCTTCTCCCTGAGGGCGAGGGGATAGCCTGGGTCTGGTTTTCTCCTTCTCCCTGAGGGAGAAGGCCGGGATGAGGGTGGGTGTTAGGCCTGGGCTTCGGCCAGCTCGCGCAGATAAGAGAAAATCTGGCGGTAAGATTTTGGCGGCTTGTTGGCTGCCTTCTCTTTTTGAGCGTTACGGATCAGTACGCGCAGTTGCTGGCGATCGGCATCCGGGTAAAGTCTTAGCACTTCACTCATCGCGTCATCACCTTCTTCAACCAAACGATCACGCAATGCTTCCAATTTATGGAATAGCGCAACTTGTTGGTTGTGACGGTTTTTCAGTTTATCGAGCGCCTGACGGATAGGATCCATGTCACGCGAACGCATCATTTTACCAATCAACTGAACCTGACGGCGACGGCCTTCTTTTTTGATTTTCTGCGCTAATTCAATCGCGGCACGCAAATCATCATCAAGAGGGATCTTGTCGAGCGCGTTCTTGCCCAACTCCATCAGTTCCATACCCAGGCGTTTTAACTCCTCGGCATCACGTTTAATTTCGCTTTTACTGACCCAGATAATCTCATCATCTTCGTCTTCATTTTCGTTATCTGGTACGTCATCGAGCCAGTCATCGGGCTGCTTAGTCATATTAGGCTCCTTAAAAAAAGTGGCTAATTCTACCAGTAAAGCCTGTTCACTGCGAAATTGTTCTGTTCCTGTTAGACTTAATTCACTCACCTTACATTATGGCAGTAGCGATGAAAGTAAACACGCAAGTAGCACAACAACGTCAGGTTCTGGAACAAGCGGTATCTCAGGCGCTGGAATTAGCTTCCGCTCAGTCCGATGGCGCAGAAGTGGCCGTCAGTAAAACCACTGGTATCAGCGTCAGTACGCGATACGGTGAGGTGGAAAATGTCGAATTTAACAGCGATGGTGCGTTAGGCATCACCGTCTATCATCAAAACCGTAAAGGCAGTGCCTCCACCACCGATCTCAGCCCGGATGCCGTGGCGCGTACCGTGCAGGCGGCTCTGGATATCGCCCGCTACACGTCGCCAGATCCGTTCGCGGGTGTGGCCGATAAAGAACTACTGGCGTTTGACGCGCCAGATTTAGATCTTTTCCACCCGACTGAAATGGATGCAGACCGCGCTATTGAGCTGGCGGCGCGTGCTGAAAACGCGTCACTGAACGTCGATAAACGCATCAACAATACCGAAGGTGGCAGCTTTAACAGCCACTACGGCATTAAAGTGTTCGGCAACAGTAACGGCATGCTGCAAAGCTATTGCTCTACTCGCCACTCGCTTTCAAGCTGTGTGATTGCAGAAGTTAACGGCGAAATGGAACGTGATTACGCCTACACCATTGGCCGTGCGATGGAAGACCTGGATAGCCCGGAATCCGTTGGCATTGAGTGCGCTCGCCGCACGTTAGCGCGCCTGTCTCCGCGTAAATTGTCTACTATGAAAGCGCCGGTTATTTTTGCTGCCGAAGTAGCAACCGGCCTGTTTGGACATTTGGTTGGCGCAATTGCGGGCGGTGCGGTTTACCGTAAATCGACTTTCCTGCTTGATTCGCTCGGTAAGCAAATCCTGCCGGAATGGCTGACAATTGAAGAGCATCCGCATCTGCTCAAAGGGCTGGCATCCACGCCATTTGATAGTGAAGGGGTACGCACAGAGCGCCGTGACATTATTAAAGACGGCATCCTGCAACAATGGCTGCTGACCAACTATTCTGCCCGCAAACTGGGTCTGAAAAGCACCGGCCATGCGGGGGGTATCCACAACTGGCGCATCGAAGGACGCGGTCTGGACTTCGACGGTATGCTAAAAGAGATGGGGACGGGTCTGGTGGTCACTGAATTGATGGGCCAGGGCGTAAGCGGCATCACCGGCGACTATTCGCGTGGCGCGTCTGGTTTCTGGGTTGAGAATGGCGAAATCCAGTATCCGGTGAGTGAAATTACCATCGCCGGAAACTTAAAAGATATGTGGCGAGAAATTGTCACAGTAGGCAGTGATATTGAGAAGCGCAGTAACATTCAGTGTGGTTCAGTGTTGTTGCCAGAAATGAAAATTGCTGGCCAGTAAAACCCTTCATACTTCAAGTTGTGGGGGGGGCTACACTTACCCACAACTCGAATTATTTAGGGTTAATACTAACTATTTTTAAAGGGTGATTTAATGCGTAAGCAACTGATTGCAATGTTGGCAGTATCGACCGTGTTATTTTCCGCAACGAGCATGGCAAAAGAAGTCGCCGATGATATGGACGCGATTGCGGAGAACTACAAAACCGTGATGAGCACCGATAGCGCGGCAGAACTAAAAACCTCGCTCAACAATATGCGTACTGCAGCACTGGATGCGCAAAAAGGCACGCCCACTAAACTTGAAAACAAAGCGCCCGACAGCGCGGAGTTGAAAGACTATCGCCACGGTCTGGATTTGCTGGTGGGGCAAATTGATGGTGCGCTGAAACTTGCCAACGAAGGTAAAGTGAAAGAAGCACAGGCGGCAGCAGAAGATTTTAAAACCACTCGCAATGCCTACCATAAGAAGTACCGCTAAGGTAATACTGATCAATCCTAAGGGTATATAAGTTATTTTATTATTTATAAGGACATCCGATTTATGAAACCGATTCGTACCATTGCCAAAGGTGCCGCGACTGTTTCGCTGCTTGCGTTCAGTGTTTTCTCTGCAAATGCCACACTTCTGCCTGTAGCGGGCGATCTTCAGGCCGATCACTTCTCCGCGAAAGTGGTTTCAGTCGATCAAAAAAATCATGTCGTGGTGCTGGAAGGTGAGCAAGGCAATAAAGTTTCGCTCAATATTCCTGAAGAAGCAGGTACTCTGGCCAATCTGAAAGCAGGTGACACAGTCGATACCACCGTGACCCGCTCCGTTGCCGTTGCATTTGATACCAATATTGATAAAGCCGCACCAACCGCTTCATCAACTAAAGGCATGGAAAAAGCGACCAAAGATAGCCCAGAGCACGAAGCTTTCCGCCAGGTTAACGTTCAGCTCAAAATTAAACACATTGATGTGAAAAAGAACGAAGTGACTTTTGTCGGTCCTAAAGGGCAGGAGAAAGTGATTACGGTTGAAGATCCTGAGGTTCAGGCTCGCTTGAAAGATCTTAAAGTTAACCAGAGCGTGCGTGTGACTTACACCGATTCAATTCAAATCACCGCGCATCCAGCTGCGAAGTAATTCCTTTCTGGTGCTTAATCCCTTCTTTCTGTTTTCAGGAAAGAGGGGATTTCTCAGATCGCTAGCCCACAATTCGTTAATCTGCCTTCCACTCACGTGCATTGTTTATTTAAAGGTATTTAATCAAAGTTTGTCATATAACGAATTCAGATGTGTCCCATCAATTTCAGCACTGACTTCATTGGTTCTGATTTCAAAACTATAATCTTTATTTTTACCATTGAAATCAAATCGTTGCATAAATGATTCTAATGCTCGCGGCGTGTAATCAGGCTCGCATATTTTATCTTCATTATAGATATAGCGAGGGTTTTCCCTTGTCTGGCAAATATCTGTTGGAGAGGTGAAGATAGAAAATAACTCTTCATTAATAGATTTCTCAGTAAACCATTTTTCGGTGACAATATAAAAATTAGATGATTCGAAATTATAACTTTTCTTTCCTGGCATAAAGTAAATATAATCATTCAGTGTTGTAGTAAACGCAAAGCCTTTACCTGAAGGTATTTCTTGCCATTCATCTCGACCTAAATCACCAGGATAACCACAAGTGTTTCCGAAGAAAAATAATCTAATATCAGCTGTGGTTACTCCGAAGGTTCGCCCACAAAAGAGTGGTGATACCGGGATTTTACTGTGGCTGGGTAACATTAAGTAATTATAGGGAAGATGGTTCTTTATGAAAAAGTAAGATTCATTGCTATTGTTATGAAATTTAATTGTTGCAAGAGCATTGTTGTTTTTTTCTTCTATTGAAATATTAAATGATGTTTTACGTTTGAATTTAATTTTAGCATTGTCATATCCTGAAAATGAATCCTCATCTTGTGAATCTGATATGGGGTATATTTCGGCCTTTTCGTAATGGTTTTCGACCCATCCTCTTTTGCCAAATTCATGCTTAATGGTTATTAAATTATTAGCCATTAGTTGGTTGCAATATAGCACTGATGTTGTTGATATGTACAATTTTAGCAATGCTGCGAGCATTTTTAAAGTTAATGAAGTGGTCGGTGTAGTTATGTTTTTCATAATATATTAAGCGCTTATTTGAAAATATCGTTCAATATTGTAAGCATTGTCAAAAACATTCGGATCTTCCTTCTTCACCATTTTATTAGCGCCATCTTTATGCTGTTCAAATGATGACTTGTCTTCACCATCTTCGTGCTTTTTTTTATGACAGTTTTCATCATAGTCAGAGGTGCCCATGCCGCCCTGACTTGGTTCTGCAAATTTTTTAACAAAGTGACTCATCTCATGACAAAGTGTAGATACACGGGAATCTTCCCCCATAACACTCATGCAGGATCGAAAGCCATGATTTTTTAACCGCCCAGTAAAATTGATTCCTATGTGAACCTTGTAATTGCTTTGCTGTCCTGATGATACTCTTGCGCAGAATGCTTTTGGACCATCAATCTCATTAATAAAATCATTAACAGTCAACTGTCCCTTTATATCACGCAGTCTTCTTATACCATCCAGCATAATTTCTCTGGCAGTCATATTATGTATATCTGAAACACCCCTAAGGGGGAGGTCGACAGGGATTTCACGCTCTCCCCTGGAGCCGAATATTTTATGAAATTCATCCTGTTTATCTGGTGTCCAATCTTTAAGATCCTTCTCCCTCTGATCTAAAACACGGCCCATTGCATCAAGCGCTTCCTGAACCATTATTTTGAAATCATTCTTGAGGCATTGATTGAGAGTTTTTTTATCTTTTGATAAAGTTGCTTTTGTTGGACCACTCATTTTTCAGTTCCCCAGTTTTCCTTAAAATCATTACTAATAAGCGTTACATCAATGCTCTCTGCATCTTTTTTGGTGAACCATTCGGTATGCCCCTGCTCATCGGTAAAACCTTCTTTTTCTGTATTATCAGAAAATCTGACATTATATTTTTTAAATGCGTAGGGGGTTCCATTAGGTTCGGTGAAATTAACCCTTACGCCATAACCCTCTGATTCATCACTATCATCCGTCATCGCACTCAATACCATTGGTTACAACGTCCCCACCGGCGTCCCCGCACTCCCTCCACCATTGAGATTTATCACTGGCCCCATGATGTCGACGCCACCGGCATGGATCACCACGAACGAACCACTCACTTTGAGGCTGATCTGACTGCTGCTTTCCAGCACGATATCGCCGTTAACTTTTATCCCCAGCGAACCGCTGACCTTCTGCGCCAGGTCGCCCTTCACCTCAAGGCTGCATTTCCCTTCCACCAGACTGACGTGATTGCCGGTCGTTTTGTGATGCTGATCCCCCTCCACCGTCACTTTCCGATCATTCGCCACGTACAGTCCATCATCGTGGCTGATGCTGACGGTGCGATCGTTAGTCACTTTCAGTATCTGGTCGCTGCCGACGCTCACTTTCCGGTCGTGGGATACGGTAATTTTTTGATCATGCCCACCGGCATTCTCTTTGCCTACTCTAACCGTCTGACCCAGCCCCACGGTGATCTTCTGGTTGTTGCCGATGGTTTCGGTGTGATCGACTTTCACATCGGTAGTGCGATTGTTCAGAACTTCGGTATCCATGTTTTTCTGCGCATGGATATAGACCTGCTCCTTGCCGGTTGCGTCATCGAATTTCAGTTCGTTAAACCCTCTGCCTTTGTAGGTTTTCGAACGGATGGTCATCTGGGTTTTGGTGCCCGGCAAATCTCCCGGCGAGCGGTTGTCTTCATGATACGCCCGGCCCATCACAATCGGCTGGTCAGGGTCGCCATGCAGAAAATCAACAATCACTTCCTGGCCAACGCGGGGAATGGCGAGGTTGCCAAATCCGGTGCCTGCCCATGCCTGGGAAACGCGTACCCAGCAGGAGCTGTCTTCGGTGGTGCCGTGATAGCGGTCCCAGATGAATTTGACGCGAATACGTCCGTACTCATCGCAGAAAATTTCTTCCCCTGGCGGGCCGGTGACCACCGCGCTTTGTGGGCCATCCACTTTTGGCTTCGGCAGGGGCGTGGAGCGCCAGGTGCGGTCAGCGGGTATCACCTCAAACTGGTTGCTGAGCGTGGTACCTTTTCGCTGGCTGCCGTGCAGCGCCTGTGGTTGTTCTCCCCTGAGCAGACTGCGCACCACCTGCCATTTGCGATTCATGTTTTCTTGTGGATGTCTGGTCAGCGTAAAGCACACACCGGGCCACAGTTTTGGCGTATTGGCCGAGCCGCTGGCCTTTTCTGCGCCGTTGCGCAGGCCTTCCATCCGATAACGGGTAAAATCTTTGCCGTGCTGTTCGTCTTTATAACGGCCCGGATAATTAAAGATTTTATATTGCGAACGCTGGCCGTTGAGATGTCTGGCATCGTGGTCATAGAGACCCGGCCAGTCCGGTATTTTAAAGGTGTAGTCCCGGCTTAATACCGATGAGGGGCGGATGCCGGCTTCATAGCGAAACACGCTGATACACTCACCGCTGACTTCGCGGGTGTTCGGGTTAAACGGGAAGGAGGATTCAGCCCGGGCCAGGCCCGCCTTATCATCACACAGCGTTAATGTCTGGCTCGCACCGTCCGGAGAGTGCTTGTCGAAGAAGAAAATCCCCTCTTCAGCCCACAGACGTGACAAAAAATCCAGGTCGCTTTCGACATACTGGACGCAGAACTCGCGATCGGCATGGTCTTCATAAAAATACGGTTGCCAGTCGGTGATGCCGTTTTCCTGTAGCAGGAGCGCGGAAATAGTCTGAATATCCTGCTGCTGGAAAATACGGAAGTTCTGGCGCAAACCTGCGCGCCACAAAGGGGGCTGTATCTGAAAACGATAATGCATCTGCCAGCCGGTGTTTTCTTTCATGCCGAAGGTGGAAATGACGCCCGTGACATAACGTTGTGGTGTATCCCCCTGCCAGATGGTCAGCGTGGCGTTCTTCTCCAGCAGGCTCTCCGCAGTCAGCCGGAAAACGTCGCTGGCAACATCAACCTCCAGGACAAACGGTAGAGAATAATGCTGGGCCAGACTAAAGTTCACGACCGCGAAGCTCTCGGGCCCCAGACCGTCAACCTCGAGGGTAAAACGTAATCCTTTTACAGGCATAAAACCGTCCTTGTTACAGAGAAATGCATGAAAGAAAAGCATCACGAAATGCGGGGGAAAGCATTAAGCGTTTTTGGGATGGGTTCTGTGACAGGAGTCAATACTGTGGGAAAATGGTCGGGGCAGGTACGAAATAAATATTTATCAATTCATTAATAGAAATATTGAATGCCTGGCGCATTCAGATTCATAGGATAAATAGTCTCCGTTATTGCGGAACAAATCTAAATTTCGAGCTTACGGAAGGTAATTTCTGCGTCTATTTTCATTGATTGCCCGAATGCCTGGCTCTACACATTTTCCATAAAGTATCCAAAAACGGTGACCACATCACGGACTCGGGTTTTGTAGGGTGGACGTCGCCCATGCTAATCCACCCTACGCGTCGACTGATCGTGGTTAGAAGCTGTACTTCACCCCAACCATAGCGGACGAATCGCTGTAACCTTTATCGCCCACCTGAACACCCACATTACCCCACAAATTGAGATTTGGATTCAGCTGACCCTCAACACCGGTTTTGATCTCCCCGATATTGCGCGCGCCGCTTTGATAAACGCTTGCACCGTCCATCCGTGTGCCAAAGTCATTGGTGTTGTGGATCCAGTTAGCTTCAACGAAAGGCTGGAAGATGCGGTTTTTACCGTCATCAATTTTGCTGTGTCCTTTCAGGTAGGTACGCACACCCAGACGAGTCTGGATATTGCCGTCACCCTCGCCACTGACGCGGGTTCCGTTGTTTTCACGGTGGTCATCTGCCTCAACACCCATCCAGATAGCCTGGGCCTGTGGCTGGATAAACCATTCATTTGTCGAACCCTGGCTGCCGATAAACTCACCCAGTTTGTGGGTGTAGCCCAGTTCCAGCGAAGCGGTTATGCCGCTTGATTTATAAGACTCACCCTGGATGTTCTGACCTTTCACATGGTTGTTGAACCAGCCGTACTGCGCCCAGGTGTCCAGGTAAGTGCCCTGGTGTGTTTCGTCATTTTCATACCATGTGGCATAAAGACCTGCGCTGTAACCGTCCACCGAACCTTCAGAATGATATCCGGTGACATTGGAGTGGCTATTGCTGCGGTTGTTGCCGTAACCGGCCATTGCCCCAAGGTGCCAGCGTTGCAGACCGTCGTTGCTCCACTGCGCCAGATCGCCGCCCAGTTGCACGACGTAGCGGTTGCTTTGGGTGCTTACCTGGCCGCTGCTATCCTTCCAGCGGTTATGCCCACCCACCTGACGTAACCACAGACTGGTGACTTTTTTCTCACCGGTAAGCGCGTCGGTATACTGTGTTTCACCCAGACGGTCGTGCAGTCGGTTAATAAACATGGTATTGGCTGCCGCGAGGTTTGCCGTGTAACTGGCAGATTCAGGACGAACGGTCGGTTCACCTGGGTTATCTGATTCAGGCGTTGGCGGTACTATCGGATCGACTGGGTCAACTGGTGGTTCAGTGGGGTCCGTAGGATCGGGTGGCGTAATCGGCTCGATCGGCGTGGTGGTATCCTTGTTTGTCAGGAACCAGTCGGATCCGTTTTTCACCAGGTTGTAATCATAAGCCCCGGCAACAATTCGCCCTGATTTAGCGAAAGTCCCGTCTGACAGACCATTCACTTCGACAACACGGATCCCTTCAACGGTGCTGGCGCCACCGCCACCGGCATTGTTGATCTGCATGAACGTATTACCGCTGGTATTGCCGTTGACCACGAGCTTATCGGTTACCGAAGCGTCATCACCCAGAACCGTGTTCATCACCAATGTCCCGTCCTGGCCATTCCAGTTATTAACGGTCAGCGTGTGGCCGCTGGTCATTGGCAATGTGGATGGCGCGGCATAACGGATTGTCCCGGCGAGGTTAACGTCACCGGCCAGCGAATCTGCGGTCATGTCCCAGGAGCTGGCTTTATCGATGTTCACATCCGTTGGGTCAATCCAGCCTGTCAGGTTGGCACCGTTTTGCAGGGACAACGTCGTGTTGTCTTTGCCAATGATATTACTGACCAGTTGTGCGCCGCCGTTTGTGCCATCCAGCACTAACTCACCACCATCGATATGGGTGTCACCCGTCCAGGCCGTTTTGCCCGTCAGCGTCAGAGTACCGTCGCCAGTCTTGGTCAGGCTGCCTTTGGCTGTGCCATCGATAATATCGCCGGCATAGCTGGAATCATCTGCGGCCGTGGCATTATTAGTGGTAAGCATCGCACCGTTAAGTTGGACTTCACCACCGGTCCCGCCCAGACGGTTCACAAATTGGTTATTCCCGTTCAGGTCAAACACACCGCCATTGATGTTTACTGCATTACTGCTGGCAATACTGTCAACGATGTCGGTGCGCAATGTGCCCGCATTGACAACCGTTTCGCCAGTATAGGTATTAGTGGATTGTAAAGCCGTTGTGCCCGCGCCTTGCTGAGTGAGCGTACCTGTCCCGGAAATCACTCCGCCAAGGGTCGTTTCTGCAGGATTATTGATAACAAACGCGCTGTTATTGGCAATATCACCCACGAGTGAGCCGGCAGTACTACCATCGCCAAGTTGCAGGGTGCCACCGCTGATGGTCGTTCCACCGGTGTAGATGTTTGCGCCCGTCAGCACGGTGGTGCCATTTAAGTTTGTCACTGAACCCAGGCCTGTCACGATGGGCGAGAACAGATAATTTCCCGACGTGTCAGAGTGGTTAAAGACCAGGGCGTTGGTGTCGTTGAGTAAGTTAACTTTGGCTGTTTCCAGCGTTCCCGGTGCAACAGCCGTTTCCCCGGCTTGCGCCCCGATATTAATCGTACTGCCATCACCCGCGACATTAATGGCTTTTTCTGCCACCAGGCGGCCTCCATCGGCAACCGTCAGGGTGCCCGTACTGGAAGCGAGGCTGGCATCTTTAGAGGTATAGCCGATGGTGAGGGTGCGTTTTGATCCTATATCCCATGTGGAGCCAGTCCCGCTTACCAGGGCGTGGCCGACGGACCCATCTTCAGTTGCAATTCCGCCGCCTGCGCTGTTGACCGTGCCGCCTGAGGTGATGTTCATAACACCTGTGCCGCGTCGGCCCACATTTATTGGACCCTCGGTAATCGTCCAGTTTGAACCGCTGCCGCTGACATTGACCGAACCGCTAGCCCCATGGCTATCGCCAACATAAGAGGCTGATGTAGAGGTCACTTTGCCTGCATTGCTGATGTTAAT
This sequence comes from Buttiauxella sp. WJP83, assembly GCF_027594725.1. Taxonomy (NCBI): domain Bacteria; kingdom Pseudomonadati; phylum Pseudomonadota; class Gammaproteobacteria; order Enterobacterales; family Enterobacteriaceae; genus Buttiauxella; species Buttiauxella sp. WJP83. The sequence continues at coordinate 4,091,037 of NZ_CP110080.1, read as the reverse complement.
CGCCCCGGTGCCGTTGGTTCCGACGGTGATTCCCGAGCTTTGATCCGCATTAACAAATAAGTGAGAATCGGCACCATCGACGTTAACGACGCCGTTGCCATTGTTGTTTTGCCCGATATTAATAAACTTGGCGTATGCTTCACCGCCGTTCTTAATATCCAGCGTGCCATCGCCCCCACCGCCGACTGCCGTGGTACCGCCCCCGGAAGGGACATTGGACGAGGTGACGCTGTCGTACCAGGTGCCACCATCAATGGTCAGCGTCCCTTTGTCACCACCGCTGAAACCCAGCACTGAACCGGATTCATGGGCGGGATCTTGCCCTGAAATGACGGACTCACTTTGTTTAATGATGAGAGAGCCGGTTCCGCCGTTACCGATATATAAGGCTGTGGGGTCTGAAGGCAGGTCTGCAACGCTGTGCGCGTCATTGACCGTTTCTGCATGTGCCGTGGTACACAGTGAGGCGACAATAAATAAACCCAGCCCTTCACGGGATACCGCTTTATAAATATATTTCATACGTTTTATTATCTCGGAATCTATTATTATCGTACTAATTATCTGGGATCCATTCCCATAATATTGGTAGTCAGAAATTCATTCTTTGGTTATATGAAGACGAGCAGAAGCAAGCATTCAATGATGCTGATTGTCTGTTTTCCATACAACGCGTTGCCCGTTAATATATCATTTCTGGCAGATGGGGTGAGGTGGGGGTGGGGATTATCATTTACCGCTAAGTGTAATCTTTAAATTGCACATATAAAAACAGAGTGGGGTTTTATATATTATCGTTTGCGTTACTAAAATAATCATCATAAAAAACAGCAATATACTTCAATGGGATTGCCTGTTTAACTTATTGAAAATAAATGTTTATTTTAAGTTTTCGTCGCGATGGTATGTAGAGGGTTTTATGCGAGTTTTTGCACTCTCTTTCCCGAGGAATATTTATCGAATGTTAATTAATAACGAGATAATAAGTGGAAGGTATTATTTACACAATTGGAGTAATGTTTCTCAATAATTGTTGAATTAAAATTTTATAATTTCCTTGTTAATAACTATTCTGAATAACATTAGTTTTAGTGTGGTACGATTAATTAACTAAAAAAACCAGTCGATGAAATAGACAATATGATTGTTATTGCCGTTTATTTAGGCAGATAAAAGCGGGCTGATTATTTAATCATCCTTTACTTTCCAGAAACTCGAGAATTGATTCTCATTGACCCCTTCACGGTAATGTCGCGTTGTGAACCGCTTTGATCCCCATTTCAACGTTCATCCACCATAAGTCTTTCCAATATTTTCTCAAAAACAGCCCTCACATCACAATTTTGCTCAAAAAATATCACTGCGATGTATGAGTATTCCTTCATTAATCCGTGAGTGTAATCACATTAAACCGGCGATTTATCATGAACAGGCCACTTTTTGTGAGACATATCACTATTGAAGCCGCGATTTCCACTTCGAAGTGGAAAACAACTCGCTACAAAGCTTTAACACCTCCCGATACCTTAAAAGCCTAATAGCGAAGAGGTACGTAGTGTGAATAGCGGAGCGGTAATGGTTAATGAAGCCGGGAGTACCGAGGTTACACAGCTTACAGAACGGGTGCTGGCGTATATCTATACGCTGCTTAACAGCAGAAACATCACGCCCAATGCGGTGCAAGAACAGATGCTGACTTCCCATGTTCGTGCCATGGCGCATCGGTCACTGACCGGCGAACCGTTGCCAGAAGTTGAAGAGAGCCTGTTTGAGGAAATCTCTGCTGACTCGCTGGATATGGCGAAAGCCGTGGTGGAACAGTTTGGCAATTTACCGGTTGAAGAAGCGTGGTTGTTGTCAGTGCATTTTGAAGTCGCGAAAGACAATCTTTGAATAATCAGGAGATAACAATGGAACAAATTACCGTAGTAATTGGCGACCGCCTGGGTAAAGGCCAGAAAGTGGCAGCAGGGATTGAAAAAGCGGGTGGCCGCGCAGTGGTTATTCCTGGTGTTGCCGCTGATATGAAATTGGGCGACGTGATGAAAGCCGAAAATGCCACCTTTGGTATTTCATTCTGCGGTAGCGGTGGTGCGGGTGCGATTACCGCGCAGACCAAGCACGGCTACAAAGCCAAGTACGGCATGCGTTCAGTGGAAGAAGGCGTCACCGCAATCAATGAAGGCAACAATGTACTGGGCTTCGGCTTTATGGATAAAGAAGAGTTGGGCGAGCGCCTGGTTCAGGCCTGGGCCAAGAAGCACGGTAAGTGAGTATGAAAGAACACTTCTCAGAAACGGTGAGAGTGAAAGGGCGTGGCGATACGAAAGCCAAAGCCTTTGCTGACGCCCTGAATCATGTTCAGGGCTCGGTTATGAAGTCGTCTCCCCATATTTTACTGCGTATTGAGCCACAGGATGTGCAGGTCATTCAGGCGCGAGTCCAGGTCAAGAAAGAGGCCTTTTTGTTCTTCTTTCTCAAGCGCGAAAAGCAAATGTTCAGCGTGGAGTTGGATGTTAGCGTCAATGTTACCGCCATAAATATGGACAAAGTCGACTTTATCGCATCTTAAAAATCACACAGAAAGGACAGACTGATGTTCTTAATCATACTAATAAAATCACTGATAATCGGGGGGCTCGTTGGCGTAGGTGTTGGCGCCGGGGCTGCACGTATGTTTCACGCACCAACCACTCAAGGTATGGGTGCTTTTCGTACATTAGGTGAACTTAACTCCTGCGAAGGAGATCCCGCTTCACACTTCTCATTCGGATTAGGCTTCTTCTTCAACGCGTGGGCATCTTCCGTTGCGGCGGGTGCTTTTACTCAGGACGTTGACCACCGCATTATCCCAAACTGGGGTGCTGCCGCGTTGATGGTGAAAAACCGCAACGTCGCCCAAACCCTGCATGACCCGAAAAAAATGGCTATCGCGTGCGGTCTCATCGGCATGATTGTGGTCGCTTTTCTTAATTCCACCGCTTCTGCTGTTCCAGCAGCATTACAGGTCACGGCGGTAAAAGTACTTGTTCCTGCTGCTAACTTGCTGGTTAACACCGTGATGCCGGTTATTTTCTGGCTGGCGGCGATTGATGCAGGTAAGAAATCAGGCTTCTGGGCCACGATTTTCGGTGGCTGCGCGCAATTGATTATGGGCAACGCCGTTCCGGGCCTGGTGCTGGGTATCCTGATTGGTAAAGGCGTGGAAGAGAGCGGTTGGAACCACGTCACCAAAGTGATGATGGTTGCGATTGTTGCGCTGTTTGTGCTGAGCGGATTCTTCCGTGGCTTCGATATGAAGATGATTGAATCCTTCCATCTGACCGTGCCGAACTGGCTCGATCTGATCCACAGCTCGCTCAGCGGCAAATAACAGGAGCCTCGACATGGAACAAAATAAAGGTTTTTGGTATGCCGACTGGTCGTTCCCGATCTTCGTTGGCCTGCTTTCTTCCGGCGTGTTCGCCGGGACGCACATGTACTACCTGTACGGCATCGGCGCATTTAACGAAGTGGCCTTCGTGGCCATGCTGAAAGCGGGCATCGATACCGGTGTTTACGGCGCGGTGGCAGCGTTCGGCGCGAGTTTCCTGTTTGCCCGTATCATCGAAGGTTCACTGGTCGGGATCCTGGATATCGGTGGTGCGATTCAAACCGGTGTCGGGCTGGGTGTTCCGGCGTTGCTGCTGGGTGCAGGTATTATTTTCCCGGTGGCGAACTTCGCGGCATCGCTGGCGACGGGGTTAGTGATTGGCCTGGCCATTGGCTACCTGATCATTCTGGCGCGTAAATTCACTATCAACCAGAGCGATTCGACGTACGGCGCTGACGTGATGATGGGTGCGGGTAACGCTTCCGGTCGCTTCCTTGGGCCGTTGATCATCCTGAGCGCGATGACTGCTTCTATCCCGATTGGTATTGGCTCCCTGATTGGTTCGCTGCTGTTTTACCTGTGGAACAAACCGATTACGGGTGGCGCAATTCTGGGTGCGATGATCCTTGGGGCATTCTTCCCGATCGCTTTATAGACAGGAGAAAACCATGTTCGACTTGATCCTGCGCCAGGCTCGCCTGGTGGACGATACGGTTATCGACATCGCGCTCAAGGGCGGCAAAATTGCCGCACTGGGCGAGGTTATCGGCGATGCACATGAAGAGCGGCAACTGAACGGCGAGTTCTATGTCAGCGCGGGCTGGATTGATTCTCACGTTCATTGCTACCAAAAATCCCCTATTTATCATGATGAACCCGATAGCATCGGCATTCATACAGGGGTGACGACGGTTATTGACGCCGGAAGTACCGGTGCCGACGATATTGACGAGTTTTACGCGCTGACGCGCAAAGCCGCGACGGACGTTTATGCATTGCTGAACATCTCCCGCGTGGGGCTTATCGCGCAAAACGAACTGTCGGATATGGCGAATATCGACAAAGTTGCCGTGCGCGATGCCGTGCAACGGCACCCAGGTTTTATCGTCGGTATCAAAGCGCGCATGAGCAGTAGCGTCGTGGGTGCCAACGGCATCAAACCGCTGGAGCGAGCGAAAGAGATCCAGCGTGAAAACGGCGATTTGCCGTTGATGGTTCATATTGGTAATAACCCGCCCGATCTCGATGAAATTGCCGATTTACTGACGAGTGGCGACATTATTACCCACTGCTATAACGGCAAGCCCAACCGCATTCTGACGCCTGCGGGTGAACTGCGGGCCTCGATTTCTAAAGCGATTGCGCGGGGTGTGCGCCTCGATGTGGGTCACGGCACGGCAAGCTTTAGCTTCGAGGTGGCGAAAATTGCCATCAGCAAAGGCATTTTGCCGCACACCATCAGCTCCGATATTTATTGCCGAAACCGCATTAACGGCCCGGTGCATAGCCTCGGGATGGTGATGTCCAAATTCCTGTCCATTGGCATGTCTGTGCCACAAGTTATTGATTGTGTTACCGCTCATGCTGCCGAAGACCTGCGCCTTGCAAACAAAGGGCGTTTGTCTGTAGGGCTGGATGGCGACTTAACTATTTTTGCCTTACGCCGCCAGCCGACGGTATTTACCGACTCAGAAAGTCAGACTCTCCAGGGCGAACAGCTGCTGGTTGCACTCGCTGCGGTTCGTGCCGGGAAGTGGTTTGCTACCGAACAAGGAAAAGAAGAACATGCCTTCAATCTATGAAAAATACAATTTAAAACAAGTCATTAACGCATCTGGCCGTATGACGGCGCTGGGCGTTTCCACTCCACGTGCTGAAGTGGTTGAAGCCGTTGCCACCGGCATGAATCATTACTTTGAAATGAAAGACCTGGTGAACAAAACTGGGGAATACATCGCAAAATTGCTCGATGTTGAAGCGGCGACCGTGGTGTCTTGCGCTTCTGCGGGTATCGCGCAATCTGTCGCGGCGGTGTTAGTCAAAGATAACGCCTGGCTGATTGAAAACCTGCATGGTACGCCGATTGAAAACAATGAAATCGTGCTGCCAAAAGGCCACAACGTGAACTTCGGCGCGCCAGTCAGCACCATGATTTATCTCGGCGGTGGTAAACCAGTTGAAGCCGGTTACGCCAACGAATGCTCTGCCGATCAACTGGCTGCGGCTATTTCCCCGCGCACTGCCGCCATTTTGTATATCAAATCGCACCACTCGGTTCAGAAAAGTATGCTCAGCGTTGAGCAGGCAGCCGTTGTCGCGCGCAAACATAACCTGCCATTAATTGTTGATGCGGCGGCAGAAGAAGATTTGCAGTGTTACTACCGTGCCGGTGCGGATCTGGTGATTTACAGCGGTGGGAAAGCCATTGAAGGGCCAACCAGCGGCCTGGTAATTGGCAAAGAGCAGTATGTCGAGTGGGTGAAGTTGCAAACCAATGGAATTGGCCGTGCCATGAAAGTCGGCAAAGAAGGCATTCTTGGCCTGACGTGCGCCATCGAGCACTATTTGACGGCAGCAAAAGAAACGGGCGCTCAAATGTCGGAAAAAATGACGCCGTTTATCGATAACCTCAATACCCTTGATGGCATCAGCGCTCGCGTGGTGTGGGATGCCGCTGGCCGCGACATCGCCCGGACTGAAATCAAGTTCGACGAAGCGGTGATTGGCACCAGCACGGTGGAATTAGTCAGTGCGCTCAAGCAAGGCGAATACGCGATTTTCTTCCGTGGCTACAAGGCGAACGAAGGAATTATCGAGGCCGATGTGCGCAGCGTAAGCCCACAACAGCTGGAGATTATCTATCACTGCATTAAAGCGTTGGTCAGCAAGGAGAAACAGGCATGAAATTGACCCCGAACTTTTATCGTGACCGTGTCTGCCTGAACGTGCTGGCGGGCTCGAAAGAGAACGCGAAAGAGATTTATCAGGCGGCAGAAGGTCATGTGCTGGTCGGTGTGCTTTCCAAAAACTACCCGGACGTTGCCAGTGCCGTAGCCGATATGCGCGAGTATGCGGCGTTGATTGAAAATGCCCTTTCCGTGGGCCTGGGTGCGGGCGACCCGAACCAGTCCGCCATGGTCAGTGAAATCTCTCGCCAGGTGCAGCCGCAACATGTGAATCAGGTGTTTACCGGCGTGGCGACATCGCGAGCGCTGCTTGGGCAACGCGAAAGCGTGGTCAACGGCCTGGTTTCGCCAACCGGCAGAGTTGGCTGGGTAAAAATCTCCACCGGCCCGCTGAGTTCTGGCGCACCGGATGGGATTGTGCCTGTCGAAACGGCGATTAAGCTGCTGAAAGATATGGGGGGCAGCTCCATCAAATACTTCCCGATGGGCGGGCTTGAGTGTCGTGAAGAGTTTGAAGCGGTTGCACGTGCTTGTGCGGAACACGATTTCTGGCTCGAACCGACCGGTGGCATCGATCTCGACAACTACGAAGAGATCCTCAGGATTGCTCTGGACGCGGGCGTGAGCAAAATCATTCCGCATATTTACAGCTCGATTATTGATAAAGCCAGCGGTAACACCCGCCCGGAAGATGTGCGTACGCTGCTGGAAATGACGAAGAAGTTGGTAGGCTAATCCCAAAAGCGGCTTAATGATCGTAAGGTGGATGACCTTAGCGGCATCCACCTTTTAAGCCACGATTTAAAGGAACCTCCCATGTCTGTAACACACCATCCTGCTCTGTTTGCCTGGGTTGGAACCTACTCTCCCCATGGCGAAGGGATTTATCGCTTTCAAATTGATGCGAAAACCGGTGCGCTGAGCCACAAAACATGTGTCTGTGAATGGCCAAATGCCGCGCAACTGACGATCGCTCGTGATGGCAAAACGCTGTATGCGGCAAGTGAAGTGGAAAAGGGCGTTGTTGCCGCTTTACGTGTGGGTGACGGCGGGAGCCTGAAAAAGCTTAACCAGGTTTCATCAGGTGGTGCGGGGCCGGTTTATCTGTCTCTGACCCCTGACGAGCGTTATCTGCTGGTGGCGAATTACACCAGTGGTTCCGTTGCAGTATTGCCGGTGCAGGCGGATGGTAGTCTCGGTGAAGCCACCGATATCAAGCAAGATTCTGGCCCTGCGGGGGCGAAAAAACCTGAGGCCGCCGTAGAAGGCAGTTTTGCGGTAAGCGGGCATAGTGGCCCACACGCCCATATGATCCGTACCGATCCCAGTGGGAAATTTGTCTTCACCACCGATCTTGGCCTCGACAGGATTTATCAATATCGCTTTGATAATGAGAGCGGGAAGCTGACGCCTAACGATCCTCCGTTTATTGCCGCCTCCTCAAAAGGTGCCGGGCCACGCCATTTTGTGTTTACGCCAAAAGGCGATGGTTTATGGCTAATCAATGAAGAGGCTTCTACGCTGACTCACTATCAGCTGGATGCAGGCACAGGGACATTGACGGAAGGGGAAAGTATTTCTACTCTGCCCGAAGGCTTCAAAGGCACTAACTTCGCATCGGGTCTGGTGCAAAGCCCGGACGGGAAGCAGCTGTATGTCGCTAATCGTCTGCATAACAGTATCGGGCATTTTACTGTCTCAGAGAGTGGCAAGCTGGTTCATCAAGACGATGTCTGGACGCGCGGTGACTACCCGAGGACGTTAACCCTTGATTCTACAGGAACGTATCTGTACGTCATGAATCAGCGCAGCGACAACATCACGCGTTTTAGTGTGGCGGCGACATGTGGAAAACTGACTTTTGTTGAGGATTACTGTGCGGTAGGAAACCCGTCACAGATGGTTCTGCAACCGATAAAGTAGTGGCAGTAACGGGTGCTAATCCCTCCCGATTAACGAAAGGAAACGGCAGTGAGATTCCCCAACCAACGTCTGGCTCAGTTGTTTGAGATGCTACAAAACGAGACGCTGCCCCAGGATGAACTGGCGCGGCGTTTAGCTGTTTCTACGCGCACGGTGCGTACGGATATCACGGCTTTAAATGCATTAATGGCTGATCACGGCGCGCAATTTGTTCTGAATCGCGGTGCAGGCTACCAACTCAATATCACCGATATGGCGCTCTATCAGGCGCTTCAGCAGCAGCCTTCGCGGCAATTGCGTATCCCTCGTAGCTCACCTGAGCGGGTGCATTATCTGGTGGTGCGCTTTCTCACTTCCGCATTTTCTTTAAAACTCGAAGATCTGGCGGAAGAGTGGTTTGTTAGCCGTGCGACGTTGCAAAGCGACATGGCCGAAGTGCGCGAGTGGCTCGCTCGCTACAATCTGACCATTGAAACGCGCCCGCGCCACGGCATGAAGTTGTTTGGTAGCGAAATGTCGGTGCGCGCTTGCCTGACCGAACTGCTCTGGCAACTGATGCAAGAAGACAGTGACAATCCACTGCTGACTGAAGAAACACTCAATGCTGGTGTGCCGGAACAACTGGCGACGGAACTGCACAACTGTTTCACACGTTGCCGCATCCGCCTGACTGACGAAGGGGAACAGTTTATACGCTTATACTGTGCTGTCGCGGTTCGACGTATCAGCGAAGGCTACCCGCTGCCAGATTTCAGTGCCGACAATGTCGATGAAGCGGTCCGTGAAGCCGCACGGCAAATCACCGGACTGTTACAGGCGCTGGCCGGCAAACCGCTTTCGGAAGCAGAGGAGCAGTGGCTGCAAGTGCACATCGCCTCCCGCCAGGTGCAAGAAGTGGCCCCGAGCGCCATTAGCGCCGACGATGACGAAGCGCTGGTGAACTATATTCTGAGTTTCATCAACAACAACTATAACTACAACCTGCTGACAGATAAGCAGTTACATGCTGATTTACTGACGCATATTAAAACCATGATAACCCGCGTGCGTTATCAGATTAACATCCCCAATCCTCTGCTGGACAATATCAAACAGCACTATCCGATGGCGTACGACATGACGCTTGCCGCAGTGTCGAGTTGGGGTAAATACACGCCTTTTGTTATCAGTGAAAACGAAATTGGCTTCCTGGTACTGCATATCGGTGTCGGCCTGGAGCGCCACTACAACATTGGTTATCAACGTAACCCGCGTGTGTTGCTGGTTTGCGATACCGGGAATTCCACGGTGCGCATGATTCAGGCGATGTTGCTGCGTAAATATCCGCAGATAGAGGTCAGACGTATTATTTCTCTACGCGACTATGAACAGCTCGACAGCGTTGAGGAAGATTTTGTTATCTCCACCGCCAGAGTCACAGACAAAGCAAAGCCTACCGTGGTGGTTGCACCGTTCCCGACCGAGTATCAACTCGAACAGTTAGGCAAGCTGGTGCTGGTGGATCGCACGCGTCCCTATATGCTGGAAAAATTCTTTGATGCCAGCCATTTCCGCGTCATTGACGAGCCCATGTCGCAGCAGGAGTTGTTCAGCACGCTATGCCAACAGCTTGAGCAAGAAGGGTTTGTCGGTGAGGATTTTTATCCGTCGGTGGTGGAGCGTGAGGCGATTGTCAGCACCGTGCTGGGCGAAGGCATTGCGCTTCCGCACTCATTGGGGCTGATGGCAAATAAAACCGTGGTTTATACCGTGCTTGCACCTCAGGGTATCAGTTGGGGTGATGATACGGCGCATGTCATCTTCTTGCTGGCAATCAGCAAAAGCGAGTACGAAGAGGCGATGGCGATTTACGATTTGTTTGTCACTTTCCTGCGCGAAAGGGCCATGCCGAGGCTGCGTGATAGTCAAGATTTTGAAGAGTTTAAAGCCGTGGCGATGGATTGTTTGAGTCGGTTTTGATGGGAGTACCACCCTCATCCCGACCTTCTCCCTGAGGGAGAAGGAGAAGTCAGATGATCCCCTTTCCCTGAGGGAGAAGGAGAAAAGAACGCCATCTGAGGGAGAAGGAGACTAAGTCCCCTCTCCTGGGGAGAGGGTTAGGGTGAGGGGGAAAATTACTTCAGAATAGTAAACGCAGTCGTCACATGTTTTACGTCACTGACCCGGCTGGCAATATCTGCCGCAGCTTTAGCTTCCCGCTCTGTCACCAGACCCAGTAAGAAGACTTCGCTATTCTCGGTAGTGACTTTCACACTGGTCGATTTTACCTGGTCGCTTGCCAGCAATTGCGAGCGTACTTTGGTGGTAATCCAGGTATCTGACGACGCCGTACCTAAACCAATCGGTGCCATGATACGGATTTCGTTGTACACCTCGGTGGTGCCATCAACGCCCAACGCAATTTGTTTGGCTCGTGAAGCGAGTTCAGTATTTGGCGCCTGGCCGACAAGCAGGACTTTTCCCTGATAAGCCGAGACGTTGATACGTGCGTCTTTCTTGATTTGTGCGTCTTTAGACAATGCGCTGCTTACGCGCAATTCCAGAGTACCATCGTCAACCTGAGTACCGACTGAGCGAGGATCTGTCGCGGTTTTAGTGGCGACAGCGGCGGTACCCACTACTGCGGCAGCAACACAACCTTGTAGAAGTAACGCAGTAAAAAGGACTGCAAGTGGCTTTAATGCCTTCATTTGTACTCCTTAAACGTCCTGGTGTGGGAATAACGTATTATCAATCAGATCGCACAGGCAGTTTACCGTCAGCATATGCATTTCCTGAATGCGTGCGCTGCGGTGAGAAGGGATGCGGATTTCAACATCCTGCGGCCCTAATAAGCCGGCCAATTCCCCGCCGTCATAGCCAGTTAATGCAACGATAGTCATGTCACGCGTTACGGCGGCTTCTACCGCTTTGACAATATCACGACTGTTACCACGGGTCGAAATCGCGAGCAAAACATCACCGGTATGGCCGAGCGCACGTACTTGTTTAGCGTACACTTCTTCGTGTAAACGATCGTTTGCGATCGCGGTTAAGACCACATTATCGGCATTAAGTGCAATGGCAGGTAAACTCGGGCGCTCAGTTTCAAAGCGGTTGATCATGCTGGCAGCAAAATGCTGGGCGTTAGCCGCAGAAGTGCCGTTGCCGCAGCACAGAATTTTATTGCCATTGAGCAGTGACTGAACCAGTGTCATTGCTGCACGGGAGATAGCATCTGGCAACGCTTCAGCGGCGGCAATCTGAGTTTGAATACTTTCCGTGAAGCAGACTTTGATTCTTTCGAGCACGTTTATTTACCTGGTTACTTTAAACATCTGCGGTGAACGCGTTGGTTAACCACTCTATTTCATTGCCGGTGAAGGCTAACACATCGAAACGGCAATCCACAGTATCAAAACTTCCTGATGTGCGTGCTAGCCAATACTGAGCGACATGTAACAATTTTTGTTGTTTGCGGCGCGTGACGCTGGCAGCAGCACCACCAAAGAGGTCGGAGCGCCGGTATCGTACTTCGACAAAGACGATAACGGCATCGTGTTGCATGATGAGGTCGATTTCGCCACCGCGTGCATGAACATTGGCAGCAATAAAGCGCAGTCCTTTGCGTTCAAGAAAGCGGCGCGCGCTCAACTCGTAGTGCGCGCCAGCTTGTTGACGGGTCAGGAGGCTGGAACGATTTGACCCCGACTGAATTGCAGCCAATTTAACTTCCTGTTAATGACGCAATCTGGATTTGCAGACAGCGTACCGGTGTTGCCATTCACCTGATAACCAGGAACCTGGCGGATTTGAGAGAAGTGATTTGCCAGTGACCATGCATCCACACCCATCGCGTACAGACGCGCCAGTGAGTAGTCGTTATGCACACTCCCCAACGCTTGTTGCATCAATGATGGATTGTTGCCCGCAAGCATCGGGATTTCACTGAACTGCAAACCGTCCATTTCCAGACGGAAATCTGGACCGTTCACGCCCTGTGAGCTGCGCGAGCTGGCATACAGTTGTGCTGAGCTACGGCTACCGGTACGCATGGCGATCATCGGTTTGATCAGAGCGACTTCATCCGGCGTTGCCACAATATAAGCGGCGTCTACGCCACCGGACGTACCCGCGGTAATTTGTGCATCAGTCGGTGGTGGTGGGATAGTCAGCCCGCCGATGGTCACACCCGCAGGTTGAGCGGAGGCTGGCGTTACCGGAGTACCGCTTAACGCGATACCTGAACCGCTGTTAATCCCTTGTTTGAGTTCGGCAATAGAACCGAATTTCTGTTGCAGCACCGTGCCGCCACCCAGCTTCAGCCATTCATCGGCAAAGGCTTTGGTTACGCGATCGCCCAGTGTGCTACGCGGTACCAGTAACAATGGAGCACGGTGGCCTTGTCGCCAGATATGGCCTGCTGCATCACGGGCTTCATCTTCTGGCGACAGCGCGAAGTAGCAGATATTGGCACGGTTCTGCACGCTTTCCGGCTGGTTCAACGCCAGGATATTCAGTGGTGAAGTCGTGGTGGCTAACTGGTCAACATTGTTTTTAAGCAATGGGCCGACGACTATCGTTGCACCATCTTGCTGGGCTTGAGCCAGTATCTGCGCCAGTGGTTGCGTGGTGGTATCGTAGACTTTGATTTCAGCTGATGGATTCGCTGGGGCTGCCGCTGCTGCCTGTACTTGTGGCGCAGGTTGCGCCGCTGGAGCTGGCTGTACCGGAGTCTCCGCAGGCTGTTGGGTTAAATCATCAACCGAGGCGGCTGACGGGCTTGCCACCATGTTGGGATCGACTGGCTGTGGCAGAGCCGCTTGTGTGGTATCGCCAGGTTGCGCATTGGCATCCGCTGGTTGCACGGGTGCCGTTGTTTGTGCCACCGGGGCAGAACCCATATTTTTCGCCGCTTCAAAACCCTGCTGAATGGCGCGACCAAAAACCGCCGCCTGGCCGTTTAAAGGCAGCAAAAGGGCAATTTTGTTCGTCGACGCGGGTTTGTAATTCTGCATATTGCTTAACTGCGTCGGCAGTGTTTTCGCCCCCGGATTCTGCGGATAGCGCGTTTGCCAGTCTTTAATTCCGGCTTTGAGCATTTCAGGATCGTTACGGTTGTCGTTCCAGACGCGTTGCAGATCCAGCCAACCTTGCAGTGTGTTTTCATCGGCATTGATAACCAGAGACTTCATCTGTTCGGCCGTCATCAGCGATAACGCCTGCCAGGTACCATCAATATTTTTTTGATGCGCAGGGCCGGTCAACATTGGCTCTTGCGCGATATATGCACGCAGCAGTTCAATCGACGGGTGATTCTGGCTTGCGTCGATAACCGCCTGGTAATAGCGCGCCTGCTGATTTTTGTTAAGCGCAGCAACATTGATTTTGCTCAGACGCGCGTTGGCATCGGCATAATCTTTCTGGGCGACTTTCACTTCGGCTGCCAGCAGTGCCTGTTCGCGGCGTTGCGTCTCGTCCATCTCTTTCGGTAGCTGATTGTAGAGATCAACGGCTTGCTGGGTTTTGCCTTCTTTTAACAGCGCATGAATGGCGAGTAATTGCCAGGTGGTCTTGCTATCATCAGTGCTTTGCTGCATTTGTTGCAGGTAATACGCCGAATTAGCAGTGGCTTCGCCCTGCATATGCGCATTCGACTGGTCTGGTGCTTTAGTAGTACAGCCGGCAAAAAATAGCGCGGCCAGCACAACAGGCAGACAGCGCCCGGCTTTAGAACGAATAAATTTAGACGGTACCATTCTGTATCCAGTGTAATTTTTATCTCAGTGTTCAATATTAAATCGGCAATACGGATGAAACAATGAAACAACTCGAAACGGCGGCTATTTCTGCCAGCACGCTCTACATCGTTCCGACACCCATCGGTAACCTCGGCGATATCACACAGCGGGCGTTATCCGTGTTGCAAAGCGTTGACCTGATTGCCGCTGAAGATACTCGCCATACAGGATTACTGCTGCAACATTTCGCCATTAATGCGCGATTGTTCGCATTGCACGATCATAACGAGCAACAAAAATCAGAAACCTTGCTGGCTAAGCTTCAGGAAGGACAAAGCATTGCGTTAGTTTCTGATGCAGGAACGCCATTAATTAACGATCCTGGTTACCATCTGGTGCGCACGTGCCGCGAAGCGGGTATCCGCGTCGTGCCGCTGCCCGGTCCTTGTGCCGCTATTGCGGCATTAAGTGCTGCCGGTTTACCTTCCGATCGCTTCTGCTACGAAGGTTTCTTGCCTGCTAAATCGAAAGGCCGCCGCGACGCGCTTAAGGCCATTGAGCAAGAACCTCGCACGCTGATCTTTTACGAGTCTACGCATCGCCTGCTCGATAGTTTAGACGATATCTGCGCGGTGCTTGGTGAATCACGCTATGTGGTGCTGGCTCGTGAGCTAACGAAGACCTGGGAATCGATTCACGGCGCGCCAATTGGTGAGTTGGCGGCATGGGTGAAAGAAGACGAAAACCGCCGCAAAGGTGAAATGGTCCTGATTGTCGAAGGCTTTAAAGCGCCAACCGATGATGCGCTGCCAGCCGATGCGCTGCGTACTCTTGCTTTGCTACAAACAGAATTACCGCTGAAGAAAGCCGCTGCACTGGCCGCCGAAATTCATGGTGTGAAAAAGAATGCGCTGTATAAATATGCGTTAGAAAACAGCGAGAAATAGGGTTTTACGAGAAGCCTCGCATTGTGTTGTTACGGGTATCGGTATTGTTTGAAAACTAAAAATAAGTGATGTTAATTTGCTCAAACTGTTTTTAGCTTAGGATGAGCAAATTATGCCGGTGTTAATTCGTGGGGACTCGAATATGATCGTGATGCCATTGTCGTATAGCCCTGCGGCGATAGAGCGCTCTTTTCAGGTGGTTGATGAAATCACGCTCGCGGGGAAGAGGTTTCTGGTTATCTTTGATAAACAGACGCCACGTGCCGCTATAGTTAAAGCTGATATTGAAGAGATTGATGGTGTCGCTCGTCATATCGCGGTGGCGATGCTTGAGTTAGCCAATCAAAAAAGTATTGGCGATAATGTCATTTCGGTTGAGCGTTTTTGGGAAGAAACGGATCTGCTTCAGGTTGAGGGGGTCTGTGTGGACAGGCGTTATCAGGAGGCGGGTTTTGCCACCCGACTGTATGAAGCGCTAGTGATTAACTGCGGGGTCATTCTGATGAGTGATAACACGCAGTATCAAGGCGGCAAGGCTTTGTGGCAAAAGATTGCGCGTGAATCTAAGGAACTGTCTGTGTTTGTTCTGGACACCGATTCCGGCAGATTCTATCCCTATGATGGCACGAAAGTTATCTACGATGGCTCGAGCATTCCAGAAGAAAAAATCTGGAGTGAACATCCTGATACGACTCGCTTTGGCGTCGTGTTGATAGCTGAAGATAAGAGAAAAATCGACAAACTTGCCTCAAATTAAAAAACCCGCTTTCGCGGGTTTTTTGTTTATCTATCAATGATGAAAATATTATTTCTCGCCAGTAACCGGCAGCGTTATAGCGAGGTTTCAGTTTCAGGAATTAATTTATTGGCAGACCCGCAAACGGTGACTTTACTGCGTACCACTTCTTTCATGGCATCCATCCCGACACGCATGTAATAGCGGGGATCGTTGCCTTCAGGGTTATCGCCAAACCATTTTTTAACGGCGGCCGCAAACGCAATTTTTAGCTCAGTTGCGACATTCACTTTGCACACGCCCAGTTCGATGGCGCGTCTGACATATTCGTCAGGTACATCGCTCGCGCCGTGCAGAACCAGCGGGATATCCACAACTTCGCGGATTTCACCCAGGCGTTGGAAATCAATTTTCGGACGTTTAGTGTAAAGCCCATGCGCGGTGCCAATAGCAACGGCAAGGCTGTCGATGCCGGTGAGTTCTACAAAGCGACGCGCTTCTTGCGGATCGGTGAGGAAAGCGCTTTCTTCGTCCACATCCATATCGTCTTCCACTCCGCCGAGGCGACCTAATTCGGCCTCGACGCTGCAATCATGACGATGACAAAAATCGACTACGGATTTCACCAGCCGCACGTTTTCGGCAAGCGGGAAGTGGCTGCCGTCGATCATCGCGCTGCGTACACCGGCATTCACTTTACGGCTGATATCCGCCAGTGATTCATGGTGATCCAGATGCAGTGCAAGCGGCATGCCGTAGCTTTCAGAGTAGGCCTCGCACAAAGCGTAGATCTCTTCAAAAGCGATATGTTTAAAGGTGCCTGGCGTGCCTGCCAGGATAACGGGTGACTGCATCTCTTTGCAGACTTCCAGAATCGCCTGGATAGTTTCCGCGTTGTGAATATTAAATGCAGGAACGGCATAGCCTCTGGCCTGCGCATCCTGAAGAAGATATTTAGTGGAAATAATACTCATGTTGGGATCCTCTCAGCCTTTCCACGGATGAATAATCACACCTTTCACAACACGGTTTACCGTGCCGCTGGCGGAAGGCGTATCAGGGGTGATGCCTGCTTTGATTGATTCGGTTAGCGCGAAAATCTGTGCATACATCAGGAAGCAGAAAGCCTGCTCAACGTCGATAAACTCACGGGAAGGTGGCAGCCAGATATGCGGCCCTGTTTCGACTTCCGGGCAAGGTGACGCGCTGATAGCCACGACGCGCATCGCCTGTTGGTCGCGACGCAGTTCAGCCAGTAAATCGAGATCGTACTGGCGGGTATACGGATGGCTTGAAACCATCACCACGACTAACGTTTCTTTATTGACCAGTGATTTAGGACCGTGGCGGAATCCGGTTGGAGAGTCATAAAACGCGGCCAGTTTTCCGGCGGTGAGCTCCAGTACTTTTAGTGCAGACTCACGAGCCACACCCTGCAATCCACCGCTGCCGAGATAAACAACACGCTTAAACGGCAGGTCGCCAAACACGCTTTCGTTGAACTCACCCTGTGAGGCAATAATTTGCTCGCAGCGAGTCGCCACATCCTGGAATGAGGTGCTGTTGATGACATCAGGGGCAAACACCGCAAGGCAGCTGGCCATCATGGTGGTAATACTGCTGGTCATGGCGAAGCCGCGATCGTGTGTTTCCGGCGGCATCAATAGCGCCAGGGAATTGTGACTGGTGGCCGCGTTCTGATACAGGCTACCGGCTTCGTTACACGTAATGATCAGGTGGTAGCAGTGCTCCATTACCTGATTGACTAAATCGACAGCCGCCACGCTTTCAGGGCTGTTGCCAGAGCGTGCAAAAGAGACCAGTAACGTCGGTTCCTGCGGGGATAAGTAATCTAGCGGGTTGGTGACCAGGTCGGTGGTTGGCACCGCAACAAAGTTTTTCCCGGTGTGGCGTGACAGCCACGGCGTAATAATATCGCCAATAAAAGCGGAGGTTCCTGCACCCGTCAGGATAATTTTTAGAGAGGTGTTTTGCAGCAAAGGCTCAAGGAATGCATCGATGTTGCTACGTTGATTACCGATATTTTTTAACGATCGGATCCAGCTTTCCGGCTGTTGGCGGATCTCTTTTTCGGTCCAGGTTGATGTGCCGGAAAGACAGGCAGATTGGGTTTCGCTCATAACTCAGTCCTTAGCAGTGCAAGATCATCGGAAGTAGCACAAAGCAGTACAGGACAATCTTTCGTTTTGTTTCATTTACTCAACTTCATGCTTAAATAAAATTTATAGAAAAGAAAACGAAAGGTCAACGTAAGAAAAACAATAAAACGAAAAATGTGATCCAGAAAATGATCGTTTTCATTCAATCAATTGATTTTAAATATAATTATGAATAAATAGATAATTGACGTGAAGTTAATCGAAAGGAAAAGAAAGATCTGCCGCCGGCAGGCGACAGATCAAAACGAGGAGCAACGAAAGAACTACAAAGGGAGATGTTGGCCATTAATCCAGATGTTTTGAAGCTCTAGCAGTGGATTAAGCGCTATCAAACTGGCGCGTTTACCTGGGGCTAACGAACCTAACTCTTTGTCTAAACCGAGCATTTTTGCCGGATGCAATGAAGCCATATGGATGGCATCTTCTGCAGGCACGCCGACGTGATTCACCAGATTGCGCACTGCGGCATCAAGCGCAAGGGTGCTTCCTGCAAGACCGCCGCTTTCGGTTCGCACGATCCCATTGCTCATGGTGACCGGGTGCCCACAAATCGAATATTCACCGTCAGGCATTCCGGCTGCACTCATGGCATCGGTTATCAGCAAGATTCGGGACTTAGCGCAGGTACAACTTATATTCATGACTGCAGGATGAACGTGATGCCCGTCGGCAATCAGCTCAAGCCAGGCGCGTTTATCCGTTAAACCCGCGCCGACCATACCCGGATTACGGTGGTGCAAACCGGTCATACCGTTAAAGCAATGCACCAGGCCTTCAGCCCCGGCATCGAATGCCTGAAGTGTTTGTTCATAGCTGGCGGCGCTATGGCCGAGCATCACGCGAACGTTACGGTTTTTCAGATGTTTTATCATCTGCAGCGCTTCGGGCTTTTCAGGCGCCAGCGCCACGACGCGCAACGTGTTTTGCGATACCTCTATCAACCGATCCAGTTCCGGAATGTTCAGCTCGCGGAATAACTCGGGTGGATGAGCGCCCTTATTCTGTGGTGTGAAGTACGGCCCTTCGAGATAACTGCCCAGCACGCTCGCACCAGGTCCGCCGCGATAATAGCGTTGCGAGATACGCCGCAATGCACGTTCAATATCTTCAAGCGGCGCAGTGACAGTGGTGGGCAACCAGCCGCCGACACCTTCACGCGCTTTGTGCATCGCCAGACGGTCGAGGACGCCGGGGTCGTCATCCATCACATCAACCCCGTCGCCGCCGTGCACATGAATGTCTATGTACGCCGGGCACAGCAGTTCCGCATCACGCGCCATCGTTCCAGCAGGAATCGGTTCGATAGCAACAATCGTTTCGTTATCAATGAGTAACTGATGATTGTCTAACCAGCCTTGTTCGGTGAGAACGCGCCTGGCTCGCAGCAGCGTGGTCATATTCCTTCCTCGACCGCCTCAGCTTCGCGGTAGCGTCCCATTTCATCGACCAGGCTGGTTAGCCCTCGGTGGCCGCATTCCAGTGCCTGAAGACGGAACTCTTTGCTGCTCAGCCCGTCGCGTTCCAGCACCATTTCCAGCAGTAATTGTAGGTTGATGCCGGTGATCACTTCACGGCCTGGTTTTTCCAGCGCCAGGGTTGAAGCCACGCGGAACGGGGTTCCGCCAAGTAAATCGGTTAAAAACACCAGCCCTTCGCTTTCATCTAATACGCTGATGGCTTCTTCGAACTGCGCGGTAAGCAGTGCGGTTGAAGACGTTTCAGGGAAATCTATGGCGATAAGTTGCTCTTGTTCACCAAGAATCTGTTTCATCGCTTTTTCCAGTCCGGTGGCAAAGCCACCGTGACCGCTAAGAATAATACTTAACATATTGTTTTCTCTCGCTTA
This sequence comes from Buttiauxella sp. WJP83, assembly GCF_027594725.1. Taxonomy (NCBI): domain Bacteria; kingdom Pseudomonadati; phylum Pseudomonadota; class Gammaproteobacteria; order Enterobacterales; family Enterobacteriaceae; genus Buttiauxella; species Buttiauxella sp. WJP83. The sequence continues at coordinate 4,071,406 of NZ_CP110080.1, read as the reverse complement.
CAGGATGTCACTTATAGGAAGTGAGCAAACTTCCCGACAACACCCAGCACGACCGTGATACCGATAAGGCGCAGCGGGCTCCATCCACGTCGTACTAACGCGTACATGCACAGGGTATAAACCAGCGGTAAAAATGCAGGCATTAACTTGTCGATAACGTCAGTTTGCAGTTTCACTACCGCATCACCCGCCGTGATTTCCAGCGTGGTAGAGAGGCGAACGTAAGTGGCAACCAGCGCACCAATTACCGTCATCCCCACAATAGACGCGGCATGACCCACTTTGCGAGTGTTGGCTTTAATCAGTGGGATGGCCGCCACACCCATGCGGTAGGCGTAATGCGCCAGGCCAAAGCGCAAACCAAGGTGCACGACGTTAAACAATACGATAAAAATCACCGCGCCGAGGATTGACCCCTGAAGCGCCAGACTTGCCCCGATACCGCCGCAAATCGGCAGTAAGGTCAGCCAGAACATGGCGTCACCAATTCCGCCCAACGGTGCACCCACAGCAATTTTAGTGCTCTGGATACTGTTCACATCTTGCTTTGAGCGCTCCATCGCCAGAATAATGCCGATAACAAAGGTCACGAGGAAAGGGTGGGTGTTGAAGAACCCCATGTGGCCTTTCATGGCGCGAGCCAGATCGTTCTTGTTGGTATGGATCTTTTTCAGCGCTGGCAATAGACCGTAGAGCCAACCGGATGCCTGCATACGCTCATAGTTAAATGATGCCTGTAACAGCATGGAACGCCATGCCACCCGATTAATATCCTGCTTCGTTAATTCTGCGCCGATGCTTTGATCTTCATAGATATTGTCGTTTTTTTCGACCGCGGCGGTGTCTGTTACGTTAACGCCTGGCAGAGTCTGATCGTTAGATACCATCTTCAAATTCCTCTTGCTTCACGTGTGTAGGTTGCTGTGGTGCCGGGTCTTTGCGTAAGAAATCAATTAACGCCATCGCCAGTGCTGCGGCGGCAATAGCCAACACGGGCAGTTTCAGCCAGGCGGCAGCCACAAAGCCGAGAATGAAATATGGGATGTAGACATTCTTCATCATGATTTTCAGCAGCACGGCAAAACCGATGGCTGGCATGATTCCACCCGCGACACCCAAGCCGTCAATCAGACGAGCAGGCAGCATGTCGATAGCGGTTTTCGCATGCTCTGCACCAAAATAGATGGGCAGGAATGCGCACAGAAAATAGAAGGTGCCGAGCGCCAGTAATGCCAGGTAGTTCACGCGCTCAATACCATCGGTATCGGCATTAGCTGCCATTCGGTCGCAGCGAGCCATCACGCCAGACATGATGGAGAACAGGAAGGTAATCCCCATCTGTACGGCAACAGCGAATGGCACCGCGACGCCAACAGCCACTTCCGGTTTAACGCCAGTGGTAATGGCGAAAGTGGTGCCGACAATGGTACCGATAATCACGTTAGGTGGCTGCGCACCGGCAAGTGGCGCAAGACCCATCCACACCAGCTCCAGGGTACCACCACACAGAATACCGGTATGAAGGTCACCAAGAATCAAGCCAACCAGTGGCCCAAGTACCACCGGGCGGTGCATATGCGTCAGGCCGTTGAACATATCCAGACCTGCTATAAAGGCCAGAATACCCAACGCTAATGCCTGTAATAAGCTAATTTCCATAGAAATTCCCTCAGAGGAGTTTATAGAGATCCTGCGCGGATTCCGTCGGCACACCCTGAACAAAACATTCCACTCCGGCCTTTTGTAGGCCATTAAAAGCGGCAATATCCTGGTCATCTACAGAAACGGTTTTCGCGATTTGTTGTTTGCCTTCTGCGTAGTGCATGTTGCCGACATTAATCCGCGTGACAGGCACGTCACCTTTCACCAATGTCAGAAAGTCATCCGGATTTTTGCAAACCAGCAGGATTTTCTGGCGGTCAGCTGCGCGGTGAATATTGTCGATAACTTTTTGCAGCGACCAGAAACGCACGGAGATCCCTTCCGCCAGAACCATCTCCATCAGATTTTGCTGTACCGGATCTTCTGCAACTTCGTCGTTGGCAACGAGGACGAGGTTTGCTCCGGCAAAACCGACCCATTGAACGCCTACCTGGCCGTGGATCAGTCGCTCATCAATGCGGCTTAATACAATGTTTGGCATGTTTTTTTCCTCTTATTATCATTGTGTTAATGGGATGGTTGAGTGCCCAAACAGGCGGCATGGTACTGGCGCAACACATCCTGAATATGGTTGATAATCAGTTCATGCGGCGTTGCCGCGAGTTTTCCTTCACGGACCTTAGCGTATTGAAGTGGCAGATACTGACTGATTAACGGCAAAGGAATAGATTCATCAGACAAATTACTAACAAGTTTTGAATACGCTTCGTCAATATCATGATCGGGCCAGTAGTAGCGAACGCGGTCGGAGTAGCTATATCCGCGAGCCAGGCGACGGTTGCTGTCGCTGCCGTGGTAATGGTGTTTCCAGTTTTCAGGGTGCTCAAGCATCACACTCTCAAGCACTTCCCGCAGTCCTGAGCATTTATGTGCCGGACGTAATTCACGTTCGATAGCGGCCAGTGAAAATAGAGTTTCGCGCAAAGCAAAGGTCAGCGCGGGGCCAACTTTCAAAATAGCGAAGTGGTTCTGAACCAACTGTTGTAATGCCTGCGGTGTCTGGTAATCCGTGGAGTGCGCTTCGAACACCATGGTGTCAAAGTCTTCAATCATCTGGCTGAGTGTCTGGGATTTCTCCGGTTGGTAATCAATAACCTGGGTGTGATCAAACTCAACACCCGGCTGAACAACCAGACCGATTATGCGCGGCCACAGGTCGCTCAACCCCTGGCGTTCAAATGCATGGCGATGGGCTTCAAGGGTGGCTTTTGCCGCATGTGGCGTGGTAACGGCTAACTCTGCCAGGGTTTCGTGAGCGCCACCGGGAACCGGTACTTCGGTGCCAATGACATAGACCAAATCGGAAGTGCCACTTTTCTCAATGCAGGTTTGCTCGGCAATTTTTGCAAGCCTTGCTGCACGTATCGCGACGATGTCATCGGTTAAAGGAATTGGGTCATCAGCACAAGACATGCTGCAATCGAGGTGGATTTTTTTAAAGCCAGCGGCGACATAACAACGAATCAGCTCTTGGGCATTGCACATGGCTTCTTCTGCTGGCAGGGCCTGCCAACGGTTTGGACCTAGGTGATCGCCGCCGAGAATTAATTGCTCGCGGGGGAAGTGGTGTTTGTCCGCCATCTGTTCGGCAAAACCGCGGAAATCTTCAGGTGTCATTCCGGTGTAGCCGCCGTACTGGTCAACCTGGTTGGATGTCGCTTCTATTAATAAGAGTGAATTCGCTTCCCGGGCATGGCGCATTGCCGCTTCGAGAACCAATGGGTGAGCAGAACAAACGGCAAAAATGCCACATCGTGAATCCTGTTTATGGTCGGCCACAAACTCGGTTAAATGTTTCACTTTCCTCTCCGTATCGATTTGTCTTTCGATTTGTTTCATTTAATAGTGGTGTATCGTGCGATAAAAACAAAACGAAAGATAATAGAATTGAGATCTGTTTCGCAAAAGAAACATAATGAAAGCCTATTTGACAAGGTGACAGGGATTGCAGCACGCGATGTAAAGGCTTGCTTTCCGCGAAAAGAAAGGTGTTAATAGGCAAAGTGAAATGAAACGAAAGGTTTTATGAAAGGATCTATTATGAGCAATACCGACGCAGCAATGGACAAGCGTGTTACGGGAACAAGTGAAAGGCGTGAGCAAATCATCCAACGTCTTCGCCAACAAGGAAGCGTACAGGTTAATGATCTCTCATCATTTTTTGGTGTTTCGACGGTGACGATCCGTAACGATCTGGCTTTTCTGGAAAAGCAGGGCATAGCGGTACGTGCTTACGGCGGGGCATTAGTTTGTGATTCAGGTACGGCGATGGTTGAACCGACTGTTGAGGATAAAAGCTCGCTGAACACTTCGTTGAAACGCAGCATTGCGCGTGCGGCAGCTGACCTGATTAAGCCTGGCCATCGTGTGATTCTGGACTCAGGCACCACCACTTATGAAATTGCGCGCCACCTGCGCCATCATAAAGACGTGATTGCCATGACCAACGGCATGAACGTGGCGAACGCGTTGCTTGAAGCGGAAGGTGTCGAATTGCTGATGACTGGCGGGCATTTGCGCCGTCAGTCGCTGTCGTTCTATGGCGATCAGGCTGACCAATCCCTGCAAAACTACCACTTCGACATGCTGTTCCTTGGGGTCGATGCCATCGATCTGGAGCGAGGTGTCAGCACCCATAATGAAGATGAAGCGCGACTTAACCGCCGGATGTGTGAAGTGGTGGAACGGATTATTGTGGTAACGGACTCCACAAAATTTAACCGCTCCAGCCTGCATAAAATCATTGATACACATCGCATTCATATGGTTATCACCGATGCGGGTATTCCTGAAGAGAGTCTGAATGGGCTGCGTAAAGGCGGAATTGAAGTCGTGCTGGTGGGTGAGTAATTTTCTTTGAAAGGCCCGTGTTAGCGGAACACGAGCCTTTTCCCCACTATACCTCTGACAATTTATAACTCCGCAAGCGACTCAGGCTCAGCGCGATGGCTAAAACCGTGGCGATGACCGCCACCCACAGGCTGATATCTACGGAGCTGCTTTGCGCATAAAGTGACATGAAAATCCCGACCAATGCCGCGCCCAGGCATTGCCCAAAAGTGCGCACGATTGCCAGCACACCAGAGGCATATCCGCTGTTTTCACGTGACGCATTGGCCAGCATCTCTCTGTTATTTGGGCTTTGAAAGCAACCAAAACCGATGCCGCATACCAAACTGCGCAGGCAAATATCCCAGGCTTGAGCATGCTCAGGAAGTAGCGCCAGAAGCGTCAGCCCAATAACGAAAACCCCCAGTCCGATTGTCGAGATTATCGCGGCGGAATAGCGGTCGGCCAGGCGCCCGGCATGGGGTGCTGCCAGAATTATGCCTATCGGCCACGGGGTGAAAAGCAGTGCTGACATCAGTGCGCTATAGCCGTAAACGCTCTGGAACAGGAAGGGTAATGCGATGAAAGTAATGCCCTGGCTGACAAAAGAGGCCAGCGAGGTGAGCGCTGCCAGCGAAAACCGTGAAGAAGCAAAGATGTTAAGCGGTAGCAGAGGTTTTATTGCCCGTCGCTGAACCCTAATGAACGCAAAGCCTGTGAGAATAGCAATCGCAGCGTAAGCCATCGCCACTTTCAGGTCGCCGTTGCCGGGATGGGTAAAGGCGTCTGCGGCCATAATCAACGCGCCTAATGCCATTGCCGATAATAAGGCTCCAGCATAATCGAACGGTTCACGTTTTAAAGCGGGGTTGTTGGGCACAACACGCAGCGTAAGGAATAAAGCCATCATGCCCAGCGGAATGTTAATCGCAAACAGCCATTTCCAGTTCATCGCCGAGAGTATCGCGCCGCCAAGAATCGGCGCAATAGCGGTGCTTGCACCAATCAGCAATGCATTCAGGCCGAGTATTCTCCCCAGCAGGCGGTTAGGGAAAACCGAGCGCAAGATTGCCGGGCCAATACTCAATGTGGCGGCTCCGCCAATGCCCTGTAATACGCGCATGGCGATTAACATCTCCAGTGACAATGAGAGTGCGCAGCCCACGGAAGCCAGCGTAAACACGCTGAGGCCGAAGGTGAAAATGGTGCGGAATCCCAGGCGGCTGGAAAGTGCGGCAAAGATCGCAAGTGTCATTGCTGCCGATAGCAGGTAACCGTTCGCCACCCAGACAGAAGCTCCTGGCGATACGTTAAGCGAGCGTGCGATTTGTGGCAGCGCGATGGTGATCATCGAGCCGTCGAACACCACCATGGCAGCCATCGTCATAACAGCGGCCATGGCTAAGGCGCGCTCGAGGCCGGGTAAACCTTCATCGCCAGGTTGACTGGAAAATAAAGTCATCTTTCAGAACTCTTTATCGCGGAGAGATGCCAGAAATATAACGGTGCCAGAGATGTGGCGGAAGACGCACTGCTTACACTAATAAACTGCATAAAACGCCATATCTCAACTACAATGCGGCTATGAATGAACCTGATCTGAACTTACTTATTGCCCTCGATGTGCTTCTTGCTGAAGGAAGCGTGGTGGGCGCTGCGCGTCGCCTGGGGTTAAGCGCTTCGGCAATGAGCCGCACGCTGAGCCGTCTTCGCGAAACGACTGGCGATCCCTTGCTGGTGCGGGCTGGGCGCAATATGGTGCTCACCCCTTATGCTGAGGAAATCCGTGAGCGCACGCAAAATGCAGTGTTTGAAGCGCGTGCGATACTTCGGCCCTCAACGGATGCGCTTAATTTCGCCACGCTTGAACGCAACTTTACGCTGCGGACTAACGCTGGGTTTATCGAGATTTTCGGCGCTGCACTGATTGCTGCCGTAGCCGCTGTCGCGCCTTTAGTGCAACTGCGTTTTATGCCAAAACCTGAGAAAACCGCGAAGTATTTACGTGAAGGTGTGATTGATCTTGAAATCGGCGTGCTCGGGGAAATGGGGCCGGAAATCCGTTTAACGGCACTTTATCGGGACAAGTTTGTTGGCGTGGTCAGGAAAGGCCATTCGCTTGAGCTGGACGGTGAAAGGACTGCCGCGAAGTACGCCGCGTGTGGGCATGTTGTGGTGTCGCGCCATGAACGGGGAACCGGCCCGGTAGATGTGTTGTTAGCTGAACTAAACCTGAAACGCAAAATTGCGGCGATGGTGCCAGGGTTTCCTGCGGCGATAGCGGTGGCTCAGGCGTCCGATTTGGTGGCGCTGGTACCGGCGACTTTCTTGCTCAAACAGCCGGGGTTATATGGTAATTCAGGGGAGGCCCGGCTTTATGTGTTTGAGCTACCTGTGAAAACCCATGAAATTACAGTGTCGTTGATGTGGCACCCGCGCTCGGAGGCAGACCCGGCACATCGCTGGTTACGGCAGTTGGTGTCGAGTGTTTGCCGTGAGAAGGTGACGGGATAGATTCCATCAAATTCCCTCTCCCTTTTAGGGAGAGGGTTAGGGTGAGGGGATAGCATTGGAACGCCCTCATCCCAACCTTCTCCCCCAGGAGAAGGGGAATACGAATCAGGTTACTGGGGCCGGGTTAAACACCGCCAGTGCATTATGTAATCCCCACTGATCCGAGAAGGTTTTCTTGCGTCCACTTGCGACATCAAGAATAAATTTGAACAACTCCCAGCCCACGTCCTCAATCGTCGCTTCGCCAGTCGCGATGGTGCCTGCGTTGATATCCATTAAGTCATACCAACGGTTTGCCAGGGCGGTGCGGGTAGCCATTTTAATGACCGGAACGGCCAGCAAGCCATACGGTGTTCCACGACCGGTCGTGAACACTTGCACGGTAATCCCTGATGCCACCTGCTGAGTACCGCAAACGAAATCGCTGGCTGGCGTGGCGGCGAAAATCAGGCCGCGTTTGGTTGGGCGTTGCCCTGGGGAAAGCACTTCAACAATCGCGCTTTGGCCTGATTTGGCAATGGAGCCGAGCGCTTTTTCCACCACGTTTGCCAGGCCGCCTTTTTTGTTACCCGGGGATGGGTTGGCGCTGCGGTCAGTTTTCCCCATATCAAGGTAGTTGTCGTACCATGCCATCTCTTCGAGCAGGCGTTTGCCCACTTCTTCGTTGATGGCACGTGGCGTTAACAGGTGGATGGCGTCGCGTACTTCAGTGACTTCAGAGAACATCACCGTTGCGCCACAGCGCACCAGCAAGTCAGAGGCGTAACCTACCGCTGGGTTTGCCGTGACGCCTGAGAACGCATCGCTGCCGCCACATTGCATACCGACAACCAGCTCAGATGCCGGGCAGGTTTCACGTTGGCGCTGGTTCAGTTTTACCAAATGGCGCTCTGCCACAGTCAGAATATCGTCGACCATCGATTTAAAACCGACGTGGTGTTCGTCTTGCAGGCGCACAATACTGGCGTCGCCCACGTTGATGGATTGAACGTCGTCGGTGCCTTCCAGAAGGCGTTCTGGCTGCAACTTCTCACAGCCCAGACCAATCACCATAATCTCGCCGCCAAAGTTTGGGTTCAGAGAGATGTTATGGATAGTGCGAATGGGGATGACCGCCGCAGGGGCGTTGATAGCCACGCCGCAACCGTAGAGGTGGTTCAGACCGACAACTCCGTCGACGTTCGGGTAGCGCGGCAGCAAATCACGTTCAATAATTTTGATGACGTAATCCACCACGCCTGCAACGCAATGTACGCTGGTGGTGATGCCAAGCAGGTTCTTGGTGCCGACGCTGCCGTCGGTATTGCGGTAACCTTCAAACGTGTAGCCTTCAAGCGGTGGCATCGGCTCCGGCACTTTAGTGGCCAATGGCAGAGTGTGGAGCGGTGGCGCTTTTGGCAATTCCACTAAAGACTCGTCAATCCAGCTGCCGCGTGGAATATCACGCACCGCGTAGCCAATGACTTCACCGTAGCGAATAATTTCACCCTGCGCCGGAATATCAACCAGCGCGGCTTTATGCCCTTGTGGAATATGTTCAATCAGCTCGAGCCCATCCGGAAAACGGGTTCCTGCTTTTAAACCATTGTCATTAACAATAATAGCGACATTATCCGTCTCATGGACCTTTATATAAAATGACCCGGGTGGTTGTTGTTTAATTTCTATATTTGACATTGTCACTATTCTCCAGGATCAACACTGAGTGTTAATGAAATAATTATATAATCGTGATCTCATCACAAGCTAAATAAAGAATGTCAGGCTGTGAGAAATAAAAATGTGACGGCGATCACTTTATATTATGAGGCCTTGCTCATGAACAAGGGTAATCGATGGAATTGTGCAATACACCCCACAAACATGTGCGTAAGTTCAGTTATTTGATGTTTTAAGTGTTATTAATTGTGCATATGCCTAATGTCCATTCGTTCTGTGCTGGCTATACTGTGTTGCGATGAATTGCGAATGACAAACACCAGGTTAATTATAGTCAGCGTTATTATCCCGAAAACTATTATTTCAAAAAGATAGTTGTGAAATAGCGCTTTTAATAAATAGAAAATCCTTGAATTAAGTCCCCGCAACAGAGGATGTAGAAAATGATTTTGGATACAGCAGTTGAGTCAAAAAAAGGTAAGCATACTCGATACTTAATATTATTGATTATTTTTATTGTGACGACGATTAACTATGCGGATCGCGCCACACTCTCTATTGCAGGGACTGAAGTTGCTAAAGAATTGCAGCTCAGTGCAATCTCAATGGGTTATATTTTCTCGGCATTTGGTTGGGCTTATCTGCTGATGCAAATCCCTGGTGGCTGGCTACTTGACCGCTACGGCTCGAAAAAAGTCTACACCTACAGCTTGTTCTTCTGGTCACTGTTCACTTTCATGCAGGGCTTTGTCGACATGGTACCGCTGGCTTACGCAGGCATTTCCATGTTCATCATGCGTTTTATGCTTGGCTTCTCTGAAGCGCCTTCTTTCCCGGCAAACGCCCGTATTGTTGCAGCCTGGTTCCCGACGAAAGAGCGCGGTACAGCGTCTGCGATTTTTAACTCGGCACAGTATTTCTCGCTGGCACTTTTCTCACCATTGCTCGGCTGGCTGACCTTTGCATGGGGCTGGGAGCATGTGTTTACGGTTATGGGCGGGATTGGCTTTGTGCTGACCTTCCTGTGGGTGAAGTTTATTCATAACCCGACTGACCACCCGCGGATGTCAAAAGAAGAGCTGGATTACATCACCAAAGGTGGCGCGGTGGTCGATATGGACCACAAAAAACCCGGTGCTGTCGTTCAGGGCCCAAAACTGCACTACATCAAACAATTACTCACTAACCGTATGATGTTGGGCGTGTTTTTTGGCCAGTACTTCATTAACACCATCACCTGGTTCTTCCTGACGTGGTTCCCGATTTACCTGGTGCAAGACAAAGGTATGTCGATTCTGAAAGTGGGCCTGGTGGCTTCCATCCCGGCACTGTGTGGTTTCGCAGGCGGTGTGTTGGGCGGCGTATTCTCTGATTCGTTAATCAAACGCGGTTACTCGCTGACCGTTGCTCGTAAGATACCGATTGTTCTCGGAATGCTGCTGGCTTCCACCATCATTCTTTGTAACTACACCGACAACACGGCCTTGGTTATCGCGCTGATGGCATTCGCCTTCTTCGGCAAAGGTTTTGGTGCTCTGGGTTGGCCGGTGATTGCTGATACCGCACCAAAAGAGATGGTTGGCCTGTGCGGTGCGGTTTTCAACGTATTCGGTAACGTGGCTTCTATCGTGACGCCACTGGTGATTGGTTACCTGGTTTCTGAGCTTCACTCCTTTAATGCGGCACTGATTTTTGTTGGCTGCTCGGCGCTGATGGCAATGGTTTGTTATCTGTTCGTAGTGGGTGACATCAAACGTATGGAATTGCAGAAGTAAGCAATTGAAAAATTAAGGTAAAACTCATGAATAACAACGTTTTCCCAAATAAATTCAAAGCAGCACTGGCCGCTCACCAGACACAAATCGGTTGCTGGTCGGCGTTAGCAAACCCCATCAGCACTGAAGTGCTGGGTTTGGCCGGATTCGACTGGATTGTGCTGGATGGTGAACATGCGCCAAACGATATCACCACGTTTATTCCGCAACTGATGGCGTTGAAAGGCAGCCACAGCGCACCGGTGGTACGCGTTCCAACGAACGAGCCGGTGATTATCAAGCGCCTGCTGGATATCGGCTTCTATAACTTCCTGATCCCGTTTGTGGAAAATGTGGAAGAAGCGGTACAAGCCGTGGCGTCGACGCGTTATCCGCCGGAAGGGATTCGTGGGGTTTCGGTTTCTCATCGCGCCAATATGTTTGGCACCGTGCCGGATTACTTTGCCCAGTCCAATAAGAACATCACCATCCTGGTTCAGATTGAGAGCCAGCAGGGCGTAGACAATGTGGATGCCATTGCCGCTACCAACGGCGTGGACGGCATCTTTGTCGGCCCAAGCGATCTGGCTGCGGCATTTGGCCACCTTGGTAACGCGAATCATCCAGACGTTCAGCACGCAATTGCGCACATTTTTGCTCGTGCCAAGGCACACGGTAAACCGTCTGGCATCCTGGCTCCTGTAGAAGCCGATGCCCGCCGCTATCTGGAAATGGGTGCAACGTTTGTTGCCGTAGGCAGTGATTTGGGCGTGTTCCGCTCTGCAACGCAAAAATTGTGCGACCAGTTTAAAAAATAACTTCCACCCGTAATTAACGAGAGAGATTAACGCTATGACACTGAAAGTTGGATTTATTGGCCTGGGCATCATGGGCAAACCAATGAGTAAAAACCTCATCAAAGCCGGTTACTCCCTGGTGGTTGCCGATCGTAATGCTGATGTGATTGCTGAAGTGATCGCCGCAGGTGCAGAAACCGCTGCCACACCGAAAGATATTGCTGAGCAGTGTGATGTGATTATCACCATGCTGCCTAACTCCCCGCATGTTAAAGAAGTCGCACTGGGTAAAAACGGGATCATTGAAGGGGCAAAACCTGGCACCGTGGTTATCGACATGAGCTCCATTGCACCACTGGCGAGCCGTGAAATCAGCGAAGCGCTGAAAGCAAAAGGCATCGACATGCTGGACGCGCCGGTCAGCGGTGGCGAGCCAAAAGCGATTGAAGGCACGCTGTCTGTGATGGTTGGCGGCGATAAAGCCATTTTCGATAAGTATTACGACCTGCTGAAAGCGATGGCCGGTTCCGTTGTGCATACCGGTGATATCGGTGCGGGCAACGTCACTAAATTGGCAAACCAGGTGATTGTGGCGCTGAACATTGCGGCGATGTCTGAAGCTCTGGTTCTGGCCACCAAAGCGGGCGTAAATCCTGAATTGGTCTTCCAGGCCATTCGTGGCGGCCTTGCGGGCAGCACCGTTCTGGAAGCCAAAGCACCGATGGTGCTGGACCGTAACTTCAAACCGGGTTTCCGAATCGATCTGCACATTAAAGATTTGGCAAACGCGCTGGATACATCCCACGGTGTGGGGGCGCAACTGCCGCTGACTGCTGCGGTCATGGAAATGATGCAAGCGCTGCGTGCGGACGGTCATGGCAACGATGACCATAGTGCGATTGCGTGCTACTACGAAAAACTGGCGAAAGTAGAAGTCAGTAAATAAAAGAGAGGGGCATCTCAGGATGCCCGATTTTCTCGGCACTTTTTTGGCATGGACTCATTATGAAAATCGTAATCGCACCCGACTCTTATAAAGAAAGCCTCTCAGCGGTTGATGTGGCGCAGGCTATTGAAAAAGGTTTCCGCGAAATATTTCCTGATGCGGAATATGTATCGGTCCCGGTTGCCGATGGCGGGGAAGGTACGGTCGATGCCATGATCAGTGCCACGCAGGGTAAGAAAATCACCACCACGGTGACAGGACCTCTGGGCGAGCCGGTTACGGCATGCTGGGGAATGTCAGGCGATGGTAAAACGGCATTTATCGAGATGGCCGAAGCCAGTGGTCTTGCGCTGGTATCGATTGAAAATCGTAATCCGCTGATCACGACGTCGCGCGGCACTGGTGAGCTGATATTACGTGCGTTGGATAACGGTGCGCGCAACATCATTATTGGCATCGGCGGTAGCGCAACCAACGACGGCGGTGCGGGTATGGTGCAGGCGTTGGGCGCAAAACTTCGCGACGCAATGGGCAAAGAAATCAGCCCTGGCGGTGGCAGTTTAATGAGCCTGAACAGCATAGATGTGTCTAATCTGGACAGTCGCCTGGAAGATTGCGTGATTAATGTTGCCTGTGATGTGACTAACCCATTGATTGGCGACAATGGCGCATCACGCATTTTCGGGCCGCAGAAAGGGGCCGATGAAGCGATGATTGTTGAGCTAGACGCCAACCTCGCGCATTTTGCCAATGTGATAAAAAAAGATTTGCACATCGATGTGAAAAACGCAGAAGGCGCAGGTGCGGCAGGCGGGATGGGGGCGGCACTAATGGCGTTCCTTGGCGCAGAGTTACGCAGCGGCGTCGAGATTGTGACGGAAGCTTTGCATCTTGAAGAACATATCCATGATTGCTCTCTGGTGGTGACGGGCGAAGGGCGCATGGACAGCCAGAGCATCCGTGGCAAAGTCCCTGTGGGCGTAGCGGCAGTGGCAAAAAAATATCGCAAGCCGGTAATCGGTATTGCGGGGGCGCTGACCAGCGATGTGGCAATAGTCCATCAATATGGCATCGACGCGGTGTTTAGCGTGCTTAACAGTATTGGCACGCTGGAAGATGCGTTGAAAAATGCGTTTGATAATATCTACCGTGCCTCGCGCAATATTGCAGCAACGTTGGCGGTGGGGATGAACATCCCTCATTAGCGGAGGTGACAGAGGAACATAAACCCTCTATACTTCGCGCCGAAGCTGACCAGACAGTCGCCGCTTCGTCGTCGTCCTTCTTCGGAAGGAGACGGGCGGAGGGGAGGAAAGTCCGGGCTCCATAGGGCAGGGTGCCAGGTAACGCCTGGGGGGGTAACCCACGACCAGTGCAACAGAGAGCAAACCGCCGATGGCCCACGCAAGTGGGATCAGGTAAGGGTGAAAGGGTGCGGTAAGAGCGCACCGCGCGACTGGTAACAGTTCGTGGCACGGTAAACTCCACCCGGAGCAAGGCCAAATAGGGGTTCACAAGGTACGGCCCGTACTGAACCCGGGTAGGCTGCTTGAGCCAGTGAGCGATTGCTGGCCTAGATGAATGACTGTCCACGACAGAACCCGGCTTATCGGTCAGCTTCAACCATTCATAGACGCCCTGCACAGTGAGAACTGAGCAGGGCGTTTTGCATTTTAAGATCCCCCTCTCCCTCAGGGAGAGGGGATAGATCGAGCTGGAAAGCTGGCGTGTTTTCTCCCTCTCCAGAGGGAGAGGGTTGGGGTGAGGGCGAACAATTGCCATAATAGAACTCCCTTCCCATCATCGGACTACCCTGCATGATCAAATCCCTGTATATCGACAACTACCGCTCAGTGCGCAAACTTTCCATCGACCTGGAAAGGCTGAACGTGGTTTTCGGGCCGAACGGCTGTGGTAAATCCAACATCTATAAAGCTATCCATTTGATCCATGGGGCGGCGATGGGACAGTTATCCCATTGGCTATCGGATGAAGGCGGGATCCAGAAAGTGATGTGGGCGGGCGATCGCGCCAAAGGGTATGCCAGCGCACCGCGCCGCATGACGCTTGCGGTAGATACCGACGATTTTGAGTATGAACTACAGGTCGGTTTCCCCGATAAACTGCCGTATCCAACCATGTTCGATCTCGATCCCATCGTCAAAGAAGAACAAATCTGGCTGAGCGGTTTTCGCCGCCGTCCTTCGTCTTCCATCATGCATCGGCGCAATCAGGCTGTTTTTCTCAACGATGTGACGGGGGAGAAGGTGACACATGCCGCCACGCTTTACGAAAACGAATCGTTGTTCGGCCAACTAGGTGAACCGCACCTCTATCCTGAAGTATCCCGTGCACGCGAAACACTGCGTAATTGGCGTTTCTACCATGAGTTCGATATTTCGAAGGGCGCTGGCCTGCGCTTGCCGCAGGTAGGATATCGCTCGCCGGTCCTGGCTGGTGATGGTTTGAATTTAGCCGCCGCTTTCCAGACCATCGTGGAAATTGGCGATAGCGAATTATTGTTTGCGGTGCTGGATGAGGCTTTCCCGGAATGCACGTTCTTCTGTGATAACAGTAACGGGCGTTTCCAGATGATGATGCACCGCCAGGGGATAAATCGCCCACTGGAGTCGGCTGAGTTTTCTGACGGAACGTTACGTTTTCTGTGCCTGACCGTCGCGCTACTCAGCCCAAGGCCACCGCGTTTTATTGCCCTCAATGAACCGGAAAACAGTCTGCATCCGCAAATGTTGCCCGCATTGGCACGTCTGATTGCCGAAGCGAGCCGCTACACGCAAATTTGGTTAACCAGCCATTCGCCAGAACTGGCGACGCTTATTGAGAGACATACGCCGTTTACGTTGTATCAATTGTCGATTGAAAATGGAGAAACACGCGTTAACCGACTTTCCTGATAATTTGCTGTAGCGATATGGCAATATGCCAGATGAAAAATCTAATCCTTAACGTTAATGACACAATAATCAGTGATTAATGTTGGTGTGCTGCTGTGGCGTGAAGTGTATCAAGATCTGAGCGCCGAATTGTCACATCGCATTAACCTAACTTGTTGCTCCAGCTCACATTTTTTGTAGTCGCATAATTCCATTCAAAGATCATGGTTATTTATAAGATCATCAAAAACAACGACTTAAATTTTAAGGTACTGCTTTCCAATAACTCTTTTCTACTAAATCAGATAAATGATTTGTGAAACACACATATTTCTCACTAAATGGAGAAAAATTTACTCTTTTGCTTAGTCTGACTTCGATGAGTAGCAAATTTTTTCTCCACGGCTCGCGCTATCCTTTTCGAATACTAATAACACCTCCAGAACAATAATTTCAGTAATGAAAATGTCTGGTGATCACTCTGTATTTAAATATCACAATTAAAACCTACACATATAAGCGAGCTTTTTATGGAAACAGGAAGCATTACTGCGGTTAATATTCCAGCATCCGGTCGCGCTGGAATGACAGAAAGTGAATGGCAAGCGGCTACAAAATTTGATAGTACGGATGTCGGTTGGGTAATAATGAGTATCGGGATGGCGATTGGTGCCGGAATAGTCTTTTTACCCGTTCAGGTCGGATTAATGGGATTATGGGTGTTCCTGCTCTCTTCGGTAGTAGGATATCCAGCAATGTATCTGTTCCAACGGCTGTTTATTAATACCCTTGCGGAATCACCTGAGTGCAAAGATTATCCAAGTGTGATCAGTGGTTATTTGGGTAAAAACTGGGGCATATTATTAGGTGCGCTGTATTTTATTATGCTTGTCATCTGGATGTTTGTTTATTCCACTGCCATCACGAATGATAGCGCCTCTTATTTGCATACCTTTGGCGTGACCGAAGGGCTGTTATCAGATAATCCATTCTATGGATTGGCACTGATTTGTATCCTGGTCGCCATCTCTTCACGCGGTGAACAGCTGTTATTTAAAGTCTCAAGTTTCATGGTGCTGGCAAAACTGTTGGTTGTCGCGGCACTTGGGGTATCAATGATAGGGTTGTGGCACCTGTATAACACCGGGGCGCTTCCGCCAGCAGGGTTGTTGATTAAGAACGCGATTATTACTCTGCCATTTACCTTGACCTCTATTCTGTTTATTCAAACACTGAGCCCGATGGTTATTTCCTATCGCTCGAAGGAAAAATCACGGGAAGTTGCGCGTTTTAAAGCACTGCGCGCCATGAATATCGCGTTCGGCATCCTTTTCGTAACGGTGTTCTTTTATGCCGTATCCTTCACACTGGCGATGGGACATGACGAAGCAGTAAAAGCCTATGAGCAGAATATTTCTGCCCTTGCCATTGCTGCCCAATTCATTGATGGAGCCTCGGGGGCGTGGGTCACAGTCGTCAGCGTAATGCTAAATATCTTTGCAGTCATGACGGCGTTCTTTGGCGTTTATCTTGGCTTCCGTGAAGCGACACAAGGTATCGTGATTAATATTTTACGTCGCAGAATGCCAGAAGAAAAAATAAACCAGAAATGGGTGCAGCGCGGAATTATGGTGTTCGCCATTTTGTTGGCATGGAGTGCAATTGTCCTTAATGCACCTGTCTTAAGCTTTACATCAATTTGCAGCCCAATATTCGGCATGGTCGGTTGTTTAATCCCGGCATGGCTGGTTTATAAAGTTCCCGCATTGCATAAATACAAAGGAACTTCGCTGGTGATTATCATTATTACCGGATTGCTGCTGTGTATTTCTCCATTCCTCGCTTTCTCCTGATAAGCAGGTCTTTGAATTGTAGTTCCAGGAATTAAGGCTAAAAAAATGGCAAATTCAGAAATGAATCCCGCATGGGCTGAGTTAATCCGCGCGGTAAAACAAAATGTGAAGCCAGCGGTAGGGTGTACCGAACCTGTTTCACTGGCGTTGGCAAGCGCACTGGCAGCCTCACATTTGGCTGGGAGAGTGACGCGAATTGAGGCCAGAGTTTCACCGAATCTGATGAAAAATGGTATGGGCGTTACCGTGCCGGGAACGGGGATGGTGGGTTTGCCCATTGCCGCTGCGGTAGGAGCATTGGGTGGTGATCCAAATGCCGGTTTGGAAGTGCTTAAAGGCGCGCCGGTAGAGGCCATTGCCGCCGGAAAATTGCTGCTGGCAAGTGGCAAAGTGAAGGTGACGATTCAGGAACCTTGTGAAGAAATTCTCTACACCAGCGTGACTGTCTATACCGCAGATGCGTCAGCCAGGGTGATTATTTCTGGTGCGCACACGAGAGTGGCTCGTATCGAAAAGGATGGCGTGGTGTTGTTCGATGCGAAAGGAGCCGCAAACCCCGCTGAGAATGCGCAAGCATGCCATATGGAGCGATTTACCCTGTCTCAGCTTGTTGAATTTGCGCAAGCCGTTCCTTTTGAAGACATTGGTTTTATCCTTGATGCGGCGTTGCTCAACGGTGAACTGTCACGGGAAGGACTGCGGGCGCAATATGGTTTGCATATTGGTTCGACACTCCAGCGTCAGCAAGATCGAGGCTTAATGGCTAAGGATCTGTTAACTGACATTATGATCCGGACTGCGGCGGCGTCTGATGCGCGCATGGGAGGCGCTTGTCTTCCTGCAATGAGTAATTCAGGTTCGGGTAATCAGGGTATTACGGCGACGATGCCTGTTGTCGTGGTGGCTGAGCACTTGGGTTGCGATAGCGAGCAGTTGGCACGTGCGCTGATGCTTTCCCATTTGACCGCCATCTACATTCACCATCAGCTACCGTCGTTATCTGCATTGTGTGCGGCAACCACGGCAGCGATGGGCGCGGCGGCAGGGATAACCTGGTTAATTGATGGGAGTTATCAGAGCATCTCAATGGCAATAAGCAACATGATTGGTGATGTCAGCGGGATGATTTGCGATGGCGCATCAAACAGTTGTGCGATGAAAGTGTCGACCAGCGCGGCTTCTGCCTGGAAATCGGTGTTGATGGCGCTGGACAACTCTTCAGTCTCGGGTAATGAAGGGATTGTCGCGAATGATGTGGAGCAGTCGATCCGCAATCTGTGTGCACTGGCAAGCCAGTCAATGCAGCACACAGACCGTCAGATTATTTCGATCATGGCAAGTAAAGTCAGTTGATAAAACGGGATGCTACAAGCTGGCTTCTTCTTCTGCTAACCGTGCATCCGCGTCGATAACAATGGCTTCCAGTTCGTTCAACATTTCGTCGTAACTGAGTTCTGATTCAGCGGTTGCCGTGACAATGGCAACCGCTGCCACAGGCGATGGCGTTGCTTTTTTTGCGCTCTTCCGGGTAGCCAGTTTTTTGCTCACTGATAACTCCTGTTGGTCTAACGTTGGCACTGGTCAGACCGGTAAATCTATCAGCAATGCGCGCAATGGGGTATCTGCAACCAGCGTAATGTTAGCCTCATCACGAATAAAAGCGCCGTCACCACAGGTAAGCCCTTCTTTTTCTTCGGTAGAAGTCACCGCATGAACCGTGCCATGAATTGACTGCAAATACGCACGTGGGCCATGTAACTGGAAACTTAACTGCTGACCTTTC
This sequence comes from Buttiauxella sp. WJP83, assembly GCF_027594725.1. Classification (NCBI taxonomy): domain Bacteria; kingdom Pseudomonadati; phylum Pseudomonadota; class Gammaproteobacteria; order Enterobacterales; family Enterobacteriaceae; genus Buttiauxella; species Buttiauxella sp. WJP83. Next base: position 4,052,715 of record NZ_CP110080.1, on the reverse strand, counting down.
TCGAGTTCAATCTGGTGAATCCACACCTGCTGGCGTAATTGCAGGCTCTCCTGGCTGCCATCAGGTGAGGCCAGTAATTGCTGTGGCTGGTTTGCCAGCGTGATTTTTTGCACCAGTGCATTTTCACGTTCCGGGCATGCATCAAGCCACAGTTGCATGCGTGTCAGTGAATTTTCTTTACTGAGATTATGCTCGCTATAGCTAAGCCCTGGTTGGGTGGAAAGCAGCAGAGCTTCACCCGCTTTAGCCTGAACGTGGTTACCTTCGCTGTCGCGGTATTCCGCTTCGCCTTCCAGAATCAAATTAAGAATATCGACCTTTGGATAGGTACGTGGCTGGAATGACGCGCCTGGTGCTAACACTTCCTGATTGAGTACGCGCAACGAAGCATAGCCCAGCAATTTCGGGTCGAAATAGTGACCGAATGAAAAGGTATAGCGGGCCTGGAGCCATCCATAGTCTGCTTTTCCGCATTGTTTGGCAGTTCTTGGCGTAATCATAATTTCTTGACCTCTTTTTACACTATGCCCATGGTAAAACTCTGGACGCTGCATTGTTAGCCAGTTAATCTGCTGGGTATGTTCAAATTTCCTGAATGAGAACCCCATGGCTAAAGAGAGAGCATTGACGCTGGAAGCATTGCGGGTAATGGATGCAATTGACAGGCGTGGGAGTTTCGCCGCTGCTGCTGATGAGCTGGGGCGTGTGCCGTCGGCACTGAGTTACACCATGCAGAAGCTTGAAGAAGAATTGGATGTTGTGTTGTTTGACCGGTCTGGTCATCGCACTAAATTTACCAATGTCGGGCGTATGTTGCTGGAGCGTGGGCGTGTTTTGCTCGAAGCGGCTGACAAACTGACTACCGATGCCGAAGCGCTGGCACGGGGTTGGGAAACCCATCTGACTATCGTGACTGAAGCCCTGGTGCCGGCGACTAAATTATATCCCCTGGTGGAGAAGCTTGCGGATAAAGCGGATACCCAGTTGTCGATTATTACCGAGGTATTGGCGGGTTCTTGGGAGCGTCTGGAGCAGGGGCAAGCTGATATTGTCATTGCCCCCGATCTGCATTTCCGTTCATCTTCGGAAATCAACTCGCGCAAACTCTACAAAGTGATGAGCGTTTATGTTGCGGCACCTGACCACCCGATCCATAACGAACCGGAACCGCTTTCGGAAGTGACTCGCGTTAAGTATCGTGGAATTGCAGTGGCAGATACCGCACGTGAACGCCCAGTGTTGACGGTGCGATTACTGGAGAAACAGCCGCGTCTGACGGTGAGTAGCATGGAAGATAAGCGTCAGGCACTGTTGGCAGGGCTTGGTGTGGCGACCATGCCTTATCCCTTCGTGGAACAGGATATTGCCGAAGGGCGTTTACGCGTCGTGAGCCCTGAGTACACCAACGAAATTGACATTATTATGGCGTGGCGACGCGATAGCATGGGCGAGGCGAAAGCCTGGTGCCTGCGTGAGATACCTAAATTATTGAAATAATATATTATTGTAGGGCGGGTTAGCGCTGCGCCACCCGCCACAATTTGTTACTCGCTGACCAGTCGTGCATCCATTTCTTTTGGATCACGCCCAAACCTGTTTTCGCCCGGCGTGCCGTTCTGGCAGTTAAACACCAGAATAATCAGCCAACCGACTACCGGAATTAACAGCAGTAAAAGCCACCAGGCTGAACGATCGGTATCGTGCAAGCGCCGGAACTGTACGGCCCAGTAAGGCAAGATGACGAGCACACCGTAAATGGTGGTGAGCGCACCTTCATCCCCCGCAATACGCAGGCCTAACATCTTATCCAGAATGCTCAATACCCCTGTCAGAACCAGGTTTACAAGGATGAACATCCAGTATTCTTTGCGGCGTGCACGCCCACTAAAGCCAACGTAATTTCTTAATACTTTGAAATACCAATCCATTTGTAGCCCGCCTTGATTTTCTATCAATCTATTTCAAGAATAGCCGTGAATGAATTTTGCGTAAATCATAGCGTGAATGAAATTTATCAACCTTTGTTAAACCGCTCATCGCGACCATGTGGCTCATTTAAATCTTGCGCCGGCCCAATGGAGATAATACCCGTCGGGTTAATGGTTTTATGGCTACGGTAATAGTGATTGCGTATATGGGCGAAATCGACGGTTTCTGCAACGCCCTGCATCTGATAAATATCCCGCAGGAATCCGTACACATTCAGGTAATCGCTAATGCGGTGTTTATCGCATTTAAAGTGAGTGACATAGACCGGGTCGAAACGTACCAGTGTTGTCCACAGGCGAATATCGGCTTCAGTAAATTGGTCGCCGGTTAAATAGCGGTGCTGCCCCAGGATTTGCTCCACGCGTGCCAGTGATTCAAACACTTTTGTCACTGCTTCATCATAAGCTTCTTGCGAGGTGGCGAAACCGGCCTTATACACGCCGTTATTAATCGTGTCGTAAATCCAGGTATTCAGCTCATCAATTTTACTGCGTAACGGTGGCGGATAATAATCACCAGCGCGAGCCCCTTTGGCATCAAACGCGGTATTGAGCATACGAATAATTTCTGCGGATTCGTTACTGACGATAGTCTGGGTTTTCTTATCCCATAAAACCGGAACGGTGACGCGGCCAGTGTAGTTTGGGTCGGCTTGCAGATAGAGTTGATAGAGATATTCGTGTTGGTATAAGCCATCGCCGGTCGCGTTCGGGAAATCGTCATCGAACGTCCAGCCATCCTGCAACATCAGCGGGTTTACCACCGAAACCGTGATAAAAGATTCGAGGCCTTTTAAGGCTCGCATGATTAAGGTGCGATGCGCCCACGGACAGGCGAGGGAAACATAGAGATGGTAACGATCTTTCTCCGCGGCGAAGCCACCTTTGCCGTTCGGGCCGGGTTCGCCATCGGCAGTCAGCCAGTTGCGAAACTGTGATTCAGAACGTTTGAAGTTGCCACCGGTTGATTTGGTGTCGTACCAGACATCATGCCAGACGCCATCAATAAGCTGTCCCATGTTTCTTACCTCTTCATAGACCTTAAAAACAAAAAAAGCGAAGGGGTTAACCTTCGCTTTTATTCAATTCAGTATAGAGCCTTACCAGTTTTTCTTCAGCAGGCGGTCGATGCTGTATGCGCCCGGCCCGAAGATTGCCAGTAACAGGTAACCACCGGCGATGGTGAAGTTTTTCATAAACATGGTGGAGTTCATGCCTTCAGCAAAGTTACCGTGGAACAGGAACGCTGTCAGGATGGTAAACACCGCAGTAATAATCGCTGTGGTACGAGTGAAAAAGCCGAACAGAATTGCCAGACCGCCGCCAAACTCAAGCAGAATAGTCAGTGGCAACAAGAAACCTGGGACGCCCATCGCTTCCATGTATTGTTGAGTGCCAGCGTAACCATTAATTTTGCCCCAGCCTGCAACGATGAACAGAATCGGCATCAGAACACGAGCTAACAGTACACCTGCATCATCTAATTTTTTCATTTTACTCTCCAGCGAATCTCTTGTGGGTGCTATCAGCCCAACGATGTTTGTCTTTGCAATTTCCGGCAGTTACCGTTGATTGCGGTTGATGTGGAGGATAATAGACGTGACGTTAAAGGATTGTTAGCAAGGATTATTGTCGATGTTCTTCAATAATACTGAATACCCATGTCTTTCGAGCTGCAGGCGCGTTAGCTGCTCTCGTTCACCCGAATCACTTACTTGTGTAAGCTCATCGGGATTCGCTCGTTGGCCGCCTTCCTGCAACTCGAAATCCGTTGGGTATAGGTACGTTAATGTGACTGTTGTTGAATTGTGTTGCGGATCAAGCGCCATGCGCTCCAGGCTCCAAAGCCGCGTCTGGCCCAACGCATCAGAAAACTTGGGTGGCGCACCGTCCAGATAGCCATAACGCTGCTGGCAATCAAAGCATAACTACGCAAGCTTAATAACGTGTTCCAGCCGCGGTCGTAAGCATCAGTCGCCTCAAGCCAGTTACGGCTTCCAGCGCTTAAGTCCAGCCGTTGTTGCTGAATCTGGCTGAGTAGAAGTGCTTTGCGCTGATCAAGTTCACGTTTGCTCATGTTTAGTCATCTTCCAGCAATGCACGGTCATTTTCCAGCTCGCGGCGGGTATGACGAAGCAGCGTGGACTGGCGAGATTTACGCAGCGTCCAGATGCCGCCGATTAACGCCAGTGCCAGTAAAACGACAGTCGTTGCGATCATGGCATTCAGACGGTACTGCGGTTCGACGGCCCAGAAAACCAGCACCACCAGGCTCATTAACCCGAATGCTGCAAACAGCATGGTTAACCCGAGCATGAGCAGCAGCTGAACAAGATGAGCTTTCTCCTCTTCAAGCTCAACCACCGCAAGGCGTAAGCGCGTTTCCACCATCCCAACAATGATAGTGACGAGGCGTTGGCCTATACCGAGGACGCTTTTACCCGGCCCTTGTGTTTGACGGGATTCAGGCATAATTAACGACGAGTCAGCAAAACACCGAGCACGACGCCAATCGCCGCACCAATGCCCACGCCGGTCCACGGATTTTCACGGACATAATCGTCAGCTTTGGCAGCCGCTTCACGTGTTTGTTTAGCAATCACATCGCTGGTATCACCCAGACGTACGCGGCTTTCTTTCAATGCTTTTTCCGCTTTACCACGCAGTCTTTCGAGTTCGGATTTAGACTTGTCCGTCGATGCACTCAGCACTTCTTCCAGGGTATCTGCCAGGGATTTCAACTCAGCGCGCAAGTGTTCTGATGTAGTATCTTTTGACATAATTTTCTCCAGGTCTTTGAAGTTTGGCGGTAACTTTTATTGAAGGAATTTAGTAATCACGAGCCTGTAAAGTTTTGAGCTCATGCTCAGCTTCGGAGAGCTTCTGTTCACGCTTAGAAATTTTATCAGCGTCGCCTTTTGCTCGAGCTTCTTTAAGGTCTGCTTTGCGTTCGGTGATCTCAGCTTTTTGCTCGTTGATTTTCTTCTGATGAGCCGCGCGTAAACTGCTGTCGGTACAATTGGCGCGGACTTCTTTCAACGCTTTGTTAAGCCCATCAACACGACTTTGATTATGATGCTTCTCCGCATAGCCAATTTCACGCTGGATATCCTGCTCTTTTTCACTACATAGCGAGCTTGCTTGCGCTAAAGAGGTCATAGATAACAAAGCGATAGCCAATACGGTACGAGTGTTCATGATAAAAACCTTCCATTGTGATGTACGTTTAGCCATGAGGTTAAGCACACATAAAGTCCAGAAATACGGCGAAAAGGGTGAGGTTTAACAATATAAGTAAGACCAAGCATAGTCAGAAATTGAGTAAAAACCCAATCCCTATTAACAAATTAGGATTTCAGGAAAAGATTAACCGATGCGAATATTTTCGTTGAGCACGCGCGTCAGCCAGCTACTGGCGTTGTCTTCTTCTTCTTGTTGGGCGATGACGTAACCGTGTGGCAGGGTTCTGTACAACACGACTTTTGCGGCTTCACTTTGCGCACTTGATTCAAACTTGATCAATAAAGAATTGTTTTCAGGGGTAATGCTTTTGAAGCGAATCCCGTTGGCATCAAGATGATGCCAGACAAAAAAGCCATCAGGCATGCTGATACCTTGTTGGCTGGAGCGGATTTCCAATGTAGATTCAGTGCGTTGCATTCCTGACCATATCAATATGGCGGCGATAGCAACAACACCGATCAGCGTCGTGGCCCGCAGGCCACGAAAAAAGTGTGTTTTCATCGTTATCCCTCTTAACTGCGGCTACCGTATTTTTTACGCCAAAGCACAATCAACGAACCGATCAGGCCGAATACCAGCAACACGACGGGTAACAGCATCAGGCAGGACATCAATGCATCTTCATATTTCAGGAATACAGGCGTTTTGCCGAGCAGATATCCCAACGTGGTCAAAATCAGAACCCATAACAATCCACTCATCCAGTTGAAAAACTGGAAGCGTGCATTATTCAGACCTGATAAACCGGCAATAGTGGGTAGCAGGGTACGAACAAAAGCAATAAAACGGCCAATCAGTAACGCAGACAAGCCATGTTTATGGAATAAGTTGTGCGCGCGTTGATGATAGTGAGCAGGGAGGTGGGAAAGCCAATTCTGCACTATGCGCGTGTTTCCTAGCCAGCGCCCTTGAATATAACTGAGCCAACATCCGAGGCTTGCGGCGGTGGTTAACAGGATGACGGTTTCTGGAAAACCCATTGCCCCTTTGGCAATCAGGACACCGACCAAAACCAACAAACTGTCACCAGGCAAGAAAGCTGCTGGAAGCAGGCCATTTTCAAGGAATAAAATCATGAATAATACGAAGTAAAGCATGCCAATCATTCCTGGATTGGCGAGCGTTTCAAAATCCTGGTTCCATAGTGCGTTCAATAATTGCGTGAAAAGTTCCATTCAGTGTTCCTGGTACATCGGTTATGACCGCTGATCAAAGTCAGATTGGTGAAGCACGGCATTATTTGTGTTGTTTTAATGTGCTGTTGCCGATTGCAACCCACCGCTTATTACCCAAACAGGCTACAGTTCCGTTTTAACGTGTTCCGGTAGGTGAAAAATAAAGCTTACACCGACGGTGAAAATGCATCTAATTGTAACAAAGCTCTGCGTGAGGCGTCACAGTATTTGTGCTTTGCCGAGGATTGATTTTGATGACTCGCTGAGGTGCTGGCGAGGGTATTTACAAACGCTGACACTATTGGTTGGTTTGCTTACCCTCGCGCGGGGAAATAACTATTTTTGTCCGTTTGCCGCAGTATCGAGATGAATTACCGGATTATCAGCAAATAAGTAGCGATCAGCGTTAAATTCGAAGTCATCACTGGTCGCATCAAATAACATTTGCTTGGTGTTTTCGAGGTGTTGCCACATCGCCAGTTTAGCGGCATGCGGGTCTTTACGAATCAATGCTTTAAGGATCTGGTCGTGATCGTCACACCAGTTGTCAGCGGTGCGCTTATCAATATGCTCATGCAATTTCTTCCAGTATGGATTGTGGATACGTTGGCTCCACATTTTTTCCACGATGGCGGCGAGGGCGCTATTTTGCGACGCAAGAGCTACCTGAGTGTGGAAATGAAGGTCCCATTCTGAATCCTTGAAATTGTGCTCATTACGCGCCATTTCCTGAATTTCCATGAGCTTGACGATATCTTGCTTGGTGACTTGAGTCGCCGCAAATTCAGCGATATTGCTCTCAATCAGTTGGCGAGCTTGCAGCAGCTCAAACGGACCAAAATTGGCGAATTCAAACTGTTCATCTGGAAGCGTGGTGTATTTCGCCTGATTGGCAATGACATGGATGCCGGAGCCTTTGCGTACTTCGACGTATCCTTCGACTTCCAGCATGATAATGGCTTCACGAACCACAGTGCGGCTGACGTTCTTTTCTTCAGCAATAAAGCGCTCGGCCGGGAGTTTTTCACCCACCAAATAAACACCGTTTTCAATGCGTTGTTTAAGCTCAGCAGCCAATTGCTGATAAAGACGACGTGGTTCCATAATATCCATCTGTAGCTCCGGGAAAGATCCTGCGGTTAACCTTATTTGTTATACCACTTTTCAAAGTTAGGCTCCATATTCCAGATACATAAAAGCCGCCAAAAAGGCGGCTTTTAATGCTAACTGAAACGTTGATTAAGCTAACGCTTGCTTCGGTTTTTGCTGGTCATTTAACTCACTGATGGGTTTGTTTTGCAGCACGGTCCAGATAACAATCGCGCCGAGGATATCAAACACCGCCAGAGCAGCAAACAGTGGGCTGAAGCCAATGGTATCTGCCAACGCACCGACCACCAGAGCAAACATGGTGCTTGCAGTCCAGGCTGCCATACCGGTCAGGCCATTCGCTGTTGCCACTTCGTTACGACCAAACACGTCAGAAGAGAGTGTAATCAGTGCGCCAGACAGTGACTGGTGCGCAAAGCCACCAATACACAGCAGAGCGATTGCAACGTACGGGCTGGTGAACAGACCGATGGTACCTGGAGCAATCATCAGGATTGCACCCATGGTCACCACCATTTTGCGAGAAACAATCAGGTTTACGCCGAATACGCGTTGGAACAGCGGTGGCAGGTAGCCGCCGACGATACAGCCTAGGTCAGCAAACAGCATTGGCATCCAGGCAAACATCGCAATGTGTTTCAGGTCAAAGCCGTACACTTTAAACATGAACAATGGGATCCAGGCGTTGAAAGTACCCCATGCAGGTTCTGCCAGGAAACGTGGCAGAGCAATCCCCCAGAACTGACGGTTCTGCACGATTTTCCAGGCGCTCATTTTTTTGCTGTTGTTGGTCTGGTGTTGAGCTTCCTGACCGCCAATGATGTACTCACGTTCTTCATCAGACAGTTTTTTCTGGTCGCGTGGGTGTTTGTAGAAAACCAACCATGCCATTGCCCAGGCAAAGCTCAGCACACCTGAGATGATGAATGCCATCTGCCAGCTGTGCATCACAATCGCCCATACCACTAATGGAGGAGCGATCATGCCGCCGATTGAAGAACCTACGTTGAAGTAACCCACTGCGATTGAACGCTCTTTAGCCGGGAACCACTCGCTACTGGCTTTCAGGCCAGCAGGGATCATGGCGGCTTCAGCAGCACCAACGGCACCACGCGCGATAGCCAGGCCACCCCAGCTTCCCGCGAGTGCAGTTGCACCACAGAAAATTGCCCATGCGACAGCGAAGAAGGCGTAGCCAACTTTAGTACCCAGTACATCCAGCACGTAACCAGCAACAGGCTGCATAATGGTATAGGCAGCCGAATAGGCTGCGATAATGTAGGAATATTGCTGAGTGGAAATGTGCAGCTCTTCCATCAGGGTTGGAGCAGCTGCTGCAATTGTATTACGTGTCAGATAACCCAGTATGGTGCCCATGGTAACCAGGGCAATCATGTACCAGCGCAAGCCTTTAATCTTTCGCATTTTGAATTTCATCCCGTCTTATAGACAACCGCACGTTGTGTGGTTGCACGTCCGGCATTGCTGCCAGAGCGCGTGTTCTGTTTGAGGGTTCATATCCGGGGGTGTCACCCGGTACGACCCCGTACCTTGCCATAAAAAATAAAGTCTCAGTGGCAACTTCGGTTTCCGTACCGCGATGCGCTGTTCGTGAAGCCAGCGTCTGATGTAATTCCATTACTTTTGTATTGCGACGGCAGAAAGATAACTTGTCATACAGCTTTAAAAGTTGAGTGATATCACAAAAGTGTCGATCTGCTCACTCCAAGGTAGTAGGGCCTTGTAGGCCAGAAGTGGCGCGGGATATAGGTTATTTTTAAACAGAATATTAACAATGAAAGTGTGGTTTTTGTGACGAATGCCTCAAAAATCCACTCGGCCTCTGGAAATTGGTGTGATAACTTTATTTGCATTATGCGCAAGCATCGAACTGCTATGAACAGAGGAACCCTACAATGGCCCAGTTTATGACTGAAGATTTTTTGCTGGATACCGAATTTGCTCGCCGTTTGTATCATGAGTTTGCAGCCGATCAGCCAATTTTTGACTATCACTGCCACTTACCACCACAGCAAGTTGCCGAAGATTACCGCTTTAAAAACCTGTATGACATCTGGTTAAAAGGCGATCACTATAAGTGGCGCGGTATGCGTGCAAACGGTGTGGAAGAGCGTCTTTGTACGGGTGACGCGACTGACCGCGAGAAATTCGATGCCTGGGCTGCAACGGTTCCTCACACTATCGGTAACCCTCTTTACCACTGGACTCACCTCGAACTGCGTCGTCCGTTCGGCATCACCGGCAAACTGCTGTCCCCAACCACTGCTGATGAAATCTGGAACGAATGTAATGAGTTACTGACCCAGGATAGCTTCTCTGCGCGTGGCATCATGAAGCAGATGAATGTGAAAATGGTCGGTACGACTGACGATCCTATCGACGACCTGCGTTTCCACCGCCAAATCGCGCTCGACGCTTTTGAAACCAAAGTGCTGCCAAGCTGGCGCCCGGATAAAGCGTTCAATATCGAACAAGAGACCTTTGCTGAGTACATGGGCAAGCTGGCCGAAGTGTCTGATACCGACATCCGTCGTTTCAGCGATCTGCAAACCGCACTGAGCAAGCGTCTGGATCACTTCGCAGCACATGGCTGTAAAGTTTCTGACCACGCATTAGACGTGGTGCTGTTTGCCGAAGCAGACGAAGCGACTCTGGATGGCATTCTGGCTCGTCGTCTTTCAGGTGTTGCCCCAACCGAGCATGAAGTTGCCCAGTTCAAAACAGCGGTTCTGGTGTGGCTGGCTGCAGAATACACCCGTCGTGGTTGGGTTCAGCAGTATCACATTGGTGCGCTGCGCAATAACAACCTGCGTCAGTTCAAACTGCTGGGGCCAGATGTGGGCTTTGACTCCATCAACGACCGTCCAATGGCTGAAGAACTTTCTCGCCTGCTCAGTAAGCAGAACGAAAACAACGAACTGCCAAAAACCATTCTTTACTGCCTGAACCCGCGCGATAACGAAGTGCTGGGCACCATGATCGGCAACTTCCAGGGCGAAGGGATGCCAGGAAAAATGCAGTTTGGTTCCGGTTGGTGGTTCAACGATCAGAAAGATGGCATGGAGCGTCAAATGACGCAGCTGGCGCAATTGGGTCTGCTGAGTCGTTTCGTCGGTATGCTGACGGATAGCCGTAGCTTCCTGTCATATACCCGCCATGAATATTTCCGCCGCATCCTGTGCCAGATGATTGGCCGTTGGGTTGAAGCGGGCGAAGCGCCAGCTGATATCCAGTTGCTGGGCAAAATGGTGGAAAACATCTGCTTTAACAATGCCCGAGACTACTTTGGCATTGAACTGAACTAATCAGGCTCTGAGGTTGATATGCAATACATCAAGATCCATACGCAAGATAACGTCGCTGTTGCGTTAGTGGACCTGGCTGAAGGTGACGTCGTTACCGTTGAAGGTACAGAAATTACCCTGCGCCAGCCGGTGCTGCGCGGCCACAAATTTGCGCTTGGCACCCTTGCGCAGGGCGAGAATGTGGTGAAGTACGGTTTGCCGATTGGCCACGCTTTGGCCACTATTGAGGCCGGTGAGCACATTCACTCACACAACGCGCGTACGAATCTGAGCGACTTGGATGAGTATCGCTATCAACCTGATTTCCAAGCTCTGGCAAGCCAGGCCGCAGACCGCGAAGTGAGCGTTTATCGCCGCGACAACGGATCTGTGGGTGTACGTAATGAGTTGTGGATCCTGCCAACCGTGGGCTGTGTAAATGGCATTGCGCGTCAGATCCAGAACCGTTTCCTGAAACAGAATAATGACGCCGAAGATATCGACGGTGTCTTCTTGTTCAGCCATCCGTTCGGTTGCTCACAACTGGGTGAAGACCACATCAACACTCGCACTATGCTGCAAAACATGGTGCATCATCCCAATGCGGGCGCAGTGCTGGTGATTGGCCTGGGTTGTGAAAACAACCAGGTGAGTGCCTTCCGCGAAACGCTGGGTGAATACGATGCTTCTCGCGTTCACTTTATGGTTTGCCAGCAGCAAGACGACGAAGTGGAAGCCGGGCTTGAGCAATTGCAAGAGCTGTATGAAGTGATGCGCCATGACAAACGCGAACCTGGCAAAATCAGCGAACTCAAATTCGGCCTCGAATGTGGTGGTTCAGACGGTTTGTCCGGGATTACGGCCAACCCAATGCTGGGGCGTTTCTCAGACTATATGGTGGCGAACGGCGGCACGACAGTGCTGACGGAAGTCCCGGAAATGTTTGGTGCAGAACGCATTCTGATGAGTCATTGCCGCGACGAAGCCACGTTTGAAAAAACCGTCACCATGGTGAACGACTTCAAACAATACTTCATCGAACACAACCAGCCTATTTATGAGAACCCATCACCAGGGAACAAAGCTGGCGGTATCACCACGCTCGAAGAAAAATCCCTCGGCTGCACGCAAAAAGCCGGTGAGAGTGAGGTTGTTGATGTCCTGCGTTATGGCGAGCGTCTGAAAACGCCTGGCCTGAATCTGTTAAGCGCACCAGGTAACGATGCCGTTGCCACCAGTGCCCTTGCCGGCGCGGGTTGCCACATGGTGCTGTTCAGCACCGGACGTGGCACGCCATACGGCGGCTTTGTGCCAACCGTTAAAATCGCGACCAACAGTGAATTGGCGACCAAAAAGCCACACTGGATTGATTTTGACGCGGGAAAACTGCTGCACGGTAGCGACATGAATACTTTGCTAACCGAGTTTATCGACACCATCGTGGATATCGCGAACGGCAAAAAAACGTGTAACGAACGTAATGATTTCCGCGAGTTGGCGATCTTTAAAAGCGGCGTCACGTTGTAAATAGCCCGTCAGGTGTTAACATGAAACGGCATTTTGATTTTTAAAATGCCGTTTTTTTTCGCCTCGTTTTTACTCTCAAGGATTAGTCATGACCGCGTATTGGGTAGCCCAGGGCGTCGGCGTTCTCGCCTTTGTGGTTGGCATTACCACGTTCATCAATCGTGATGAACGGCGTTTCAAGCTACAACTGGCGGGTTACAGCGCCATTATCGGTATTCACTTCTTTTTGATGGGTGCAAGTCCGGCGGGCATGAGTGCGGAGCTTAATGCGCTGCGAACCGTTATCTCTCTGCGCACTCGAAGCCTGTGGGTGATGGGGATTTTCATCGCGCTGACGTTGGGATTAGGGTTGGCTAAATTTAACCATGCGATGGAATTACTGCCGATTGCCGGGACGGTCGCCAGTACCTGGGCATTATTCCGCTGCAAAGGGTTAACGACACGCTGCGTGATGTGGTGTTCCACCGCTTGTTGGGTAACGCATAACTTCTGGTTGGGCTCGATTGGCGGCACGTTAATCGAAGGGAGTTTTTTGGTGATGAATGGTTTGAACATCATTCGCTTCTGGCGAATGCAAAGGCGGGGAATTGATCCGTTTAAAGTCGAAAAAGAAGTGCAACAGCAGGAGTAAAGCTCCCTGCTTTGAAAGGCAGGGAGCTTGAAGCATTAACCGCGTAATGGATTATTATCAGCCAGGCGTGCATCTTCTGCCTGGCAAGCCGCCGCAGTAAACAGCACGTCGGTTGAGGAGTTCAGTGCGGTTTCGCAAGAATCCTGCAATACGCCGATGATGAAACCAACCGCAACCACCTGCATGGCAATCTCATTTGGGATACCAAACATGCCGCAAGCCAGTGGGATCAGCAGTAGAGAACCACCCGCCACACCCGACGCCCCGCAAGCACACAGTGACGCCACCACACTCAACAGCAGCGCGGTTGGCAAATCTACCGGTACACCCAGCGTATTAACCGCAGCCAGCGTCAGAACGGTAATGGTGATAGCCGCGCCTGCCATGTTAATGGTTGCGCCCAGCGGGATAGAGACGGAATAGGTATCGCGGTCAAGATTCAGCTTTTCACACATCGCCATGTTTACGGGAATGTTCGCCGCAGAACTACGGGTGAAGAAGGCCGTTACGCCACTTTCACGCAGGCAAGCAAACACCAGTGGGTAAGGGTTGCGGCGGATCTTCACGAACACCAGTAGTGGGTTGATGATGAGTGCCACGCCGAACATGCAACCTACCAGCACCAGCAGCAACTGCGCATAGCTCCACAGTGTTTCAAAGCCGGTGGTCGCAAGTGTTGAGGCTACCAGGCCAAAAATACCGATTGGGGCAAAACGAATTACCACTTTAACCATGAAGGTCACCGCATCGGAGACATCATTAATCAGGTTTTTAGTGGTTTCATTACCGTGACGCAGCGCGAAGCCCAGACCGACAGCCCACACCAGAATGCCGATGTAGTTTGCGTTTAGCAGCGCGTTAATTGGGTTGGCAACCATGCTCAGGAGCAGGTCACGCAGAACTTCCACAATACCTGACGGCGGAGTGATATCGGTTGCGCCAGTCACCAGATGCAGTGTGGAAGGGAACAGGAAGCTGACCACAACTGCGGTTAATGCAGCGGTAAACGTTCCCAGAAGATAGAGGACCAGAATCGGGCGAATGCTGGTTTTCTGACCGTGCTTATGGTTGGTGATTGACGCCATGACCAGCATCAGAACCAGCACCGGCGCAACGGCCTTCAGTGCACCAACGAACAATGTGCCGAGTAAACCCGCAGCAACGGCTGCTGGTTTTGAAACTGCCGCCAGCGCGATACCCAGCACCAACCCAATGAGAATTTGTTTGACCAGACTGCCTTGCGCCAGCCGTTTGATAAGACCTGGAGATTGTGTAGCCATGAATACCCTTCCTGTGTTGTATATCGTCCCATCCCGATCTGTGCTCTGAGGCACTTTACCGATCGGATGTAATAAATGCGTTTGCCTGGTGGAGTATAAGGAAATGTCGCGGGGTAGTAAGTGGTAATCACTGATAATTACGGTGTGGGCTAGATTTTATAACCATGCATTAACAAATATGTGACATTAGCAACAAATTGCTCAGTTAATACCCTCTCGCTAATTGACTTGCAAAAATAGCGCGTCACCAAAAGAAAACCCCGCCGAAGCGGGGCTGGAGTCTGTCGATAATATTACTTCGCCAGTTTCTTCTGATCGTTACGGTAGTTCACGATAGCGTTGATGATTAAGGTCAACGCCAGTATTCCACCGACCACACCCAGCGAAATCGCGATAGGGATATGGTAGAAATCGACAATCATCATCTTCACGCCGATAAATATCAGGATAATCGCCAAACCGTACTTCAGCATTGTGAAGCGCTCAGCCACGCCTGCCAGCAGGAAGTACATTGCACGCAAGCCGAGGATCGCAAACAGGTTTGATGTCAGCACGATGAACGGGTCAGTCGTTACCGCGAAGATAGCGGGGATACTGTCGACTGCGAAAATCACGTCACTCAGTTCAACCAGAATCAATACCAGAAGCAAAGGCGTTGCGAACAGCACACCATTTTTACGGGTGAAGAATTTTTCGCCTTCGATTTTATCCGTCATGCGCAGGTGGCCGCGAATCCAGCGCACCAACGGTTTATCACCAATGCCGCCTTCATCTTCTTTTGAGAAGGCCATCTTAATACCGGTGAACAGCAAGAAGGCACCGAACACATACAGCAGCCATTCAAACTGGGCAATCAGCCAGCTGCCCGCGAAGATCATCACGGTACGCAGCACAATCGCGCCCAGCACACCGTAAACCAGCACGCGGCGCTGCAAAGCGGCAGGCACGGCGAAATAGCTGAACAACATCAGCCAGACAAAAACGTTATCCACCGCGAGGGATTTTTCAATCAGATAGCCGGTTAGGAACGCGAGAGCCTGAGCGTCTGCGACTTCACGGCCAGATGTTCCGGTGAGATACCACCAGAATGCCGCATTAAACAGCAGCGAAAGCGTAACCCAAACCAGGGACCACGCGGCCGCCTGCTTCATGGTCATGGTGTGTGAGCCTTTACGACCCTGAAGCAGCAGGTCTATGGCCAACATAATAAGGACCACGACAGCAAAACTGCCCCACAGTAATGGAGTACCGACACTATTCATAAAAGGGTTTCCTTCAAACAAAACAAAAACGGCCAACGTCGGAAGACGCCAGCCGCTAATGCTTGCAACAGGGATCTCGCCTTCCGGCAAGGTCTCACTTACAACATATATACATGACATATATATGTTGCCCGGTAACCGGGTGTTTGTTTTTTAAACACCGTAATGACGATTAACCGACGAAGAAGTTACTCCCCTTTGCGGGCGGGAAATTATTATATCTGACACATTTCGTCAACATTCCACCCTTCGGTTTACATAGCTTTACGCCGGTATATCATGCTGGTGAATGTGCAGACACTTCATCCGCCGGGAATTTCACACCAGTCTGCGCGCGGATTTCTGTACTTAGCGCTGCAGTGATGCGCGATGTGACTAGACCTGGGTGATTAACTTCATTGCCAGCAACCAAACGAGCAAAGACTTCGGCTTCATAAAGCATAGTATTGATATGCTGCGGCAGCGTCAGATCCTGCGGTTTTCCGCCACGCGGTATAAAAGTGATTCGCTGGCATTCGGAGATTTTCTCGATAACCAGTGAACCTGCCTCGCCCTGAATCTCGCTAGGGGTTACGGAATCGCTCACTTTGGAATGCAGCAGATTCACGTCAAAATCACCGTAATTCATTTGCACTGAACCGTGAGCATCGACACCACTATCCAGAAGACTTGCCGTTGCATGAATCGATTTAGGTTCGCCCCACAACGCGGCGGCAGAGGCCAGCACGTAAAAACCGATATCCATAATCGAGCCGTTCGAGAACGCCGGATTAAAGGTATTTGGGTTTTCACCATCCAGATAACGCTGATAGCGCGAAGAGTACTGGCAATAGCTGAGCAGCGCTTTACGGATTTTGCCCACTTTTGGCAACGCTTGCTGCAGGGCGATAAAGTTCGGCAAGCTGGCGGTTTTAAATGCCTCGAACAACACCACCTGGTTTTCGCGAGCGCAGGCAATCGCCTTTTCCACTTCAAGTAAATTAGATGCGAGTGGCTTCTCACAAATCACATGCTTTTTATGGCTTAAAAACAGCAGCGTTTGAGGAGAATGCAGGGAATTCGGGCTGGCGATGTAAACCGCATCTATCGCGTCGCTTTTCGCCATCGCCTCAAGATCGGTAAAAAGATGTTCCACCGGATAGTCGCTGGCGAAGGATTGCGCCTGTTCCAACGAGCGGGAGTAGACCGCGGTGAGTTTATATTTGCCACTTTCGTGGGCAGCATCAACGAACTGACGTGTGATCCAGTTAGTTCCAATAACAGCGAGGCGTATCATAAACGGGTGCTATCTCCGAAGGCGGGTTATGTTGGAAAGACTATCACGATGTTAGGGGAAAACCAGTGGTGGAAGTTGCAGATTTGAAGGATCTATAGATGTCGTTATTAGGAAAATTCAGCCGTTCTTGTGACTTCATATCCACAACAGATTGATGATGCGCTGATTTTTTCAGCACTCAGCACGTAGAAGGTAGAATGGGGCTTGCAAAGCGGCGTGTGACAGATATAATCCCCAACGTTTTCCGCATACCTCTTCGTGCCGAAGTGGCGAAATCGGTAGACGCAGTTGATTCAAAATCAACCGTAGAGATACGTGCCGGTTCGAGTCCGGCCTTCGGCACCAACAGTATGCAAATAGACCTCAACTGAGGTCTTTTTTTATGCCTAAAATCCAGCAGTTACCTACCTTTTTCGCTATATTAATTCTCTCAAGGTCAACCGACATCAACGTACATCTACCAACACATGTTGGTATAGATGATGGTATTTACGGTTCGATAATGCTTGTACCAACAGGGAGGGGATAAGCATGGCGTTAACAGATATCAAGGTCAGAACAGCCAAGCCAACGGATAAGCAATACAAACTGACCGATGGCAACGGTATGCATCTTCTCGTCCACCCCAATGGTTCAAGATACTGGCGTCTGCAGTACCGCTTTGGCGGGAAGCAAAAGATGCTGGCTTTAGGCGTATATCCTGATGTGTCTCTTGCAGATGCCAGAGCGCGTCGTGATGATGCTCGTAAGCTTTTGGCAAACGGTATCGACCCGGGAGACAAAAAGAAAAATGATAAGGTTGAACAGGAAGAAGCGCGCACTTTTGAGGAGCTTGCTGTTGAGTGGCACGCCACAAATAAAAAGTGGTCGGAAGAACATAGCCGACGAGTACTTAAAAGCCTGGAAGACAACCTCTTTCCTGCCATAGGCAAACGTAATATTGCTGAACTTAAAACGAGAGATCTGTTAGCGCCAATTAAGGCCGTAGAGATGTCTGGACGTCTTGAGGTGGCTTCGCGGCTACAACAGCGCACCACAGCAATAATGCGTTATGCCGTTCAGAGCGGTTTGCTTGACTATAATCCCGCGCAGGAGATGGTGGGTGCTGTTGCTTCAAGTAACCGACAGCATCGACCGGCGCTAGAGTTGAAGCGTACTCCCGAACTGCTTCAGCGCATTGGCAGTTATACAGGCAGGCCACTGACTCGCCTTGCTGTTGAGCTAACTCTCTTGGTCTTTATCCGCTCAAGTGAACTGCGTTTTGCTCGTTGGTCCGAGATCGATTTTGAAACATCTATGTGGACGATTCCAGCCGAGCGAGAAGCTATCGAAGGAGTAAAGCACTCGCAGCGTGGCTCAAAAATGCGTATGCCTCATCTGGTGCCGCTTTCCCGACAGGCTCTGGTTATTCTCGAGCAGATTAAGACTTTCAGTGGCGATCATGAACTGATCTTTATTGGCGATCACAATCCTCGCAAACCGATGAGTGAGAACACGGTGAACAAATCTTTGCGAGTTATTGGATATGACACACAGGTTGAAGTCTGCGGCCATGGTTTCAGGACAATGGCTTGTAGTTCGCTGATTGAATCGGGATTGTGGTCGAGGGATGCGGTGGAACGGCAGATGAGCCATATGGAGCGTAACTCTGTGCGTGCGGCTTACATTCATAAAGCCGAGCATCTTGATGAGCGCAGATTGATGCTGCAGTGGTGGGCTGATTTTCTTGATGCTAACCGGGAGAAGGCGGTGAGTCCATTTGATTTTGCCAAAATAAATGATTAATACCCCCCTTGGAGCTTGCCCCCTTGAGTGGTATCACTACGAGTTATGTTACTCCACTGAAGTAGTTTAATGTTCGGTGGAGATAGCATACTCATTTATATAGAATGGTTATTATTTTTCCTTAGAGACCCTGCGGTTATGAGTGCAATCACATTACGTCAAGCGTTGAATGTACTTGCGAAGTCATCTTCTTTTTCCGTTTCTACGGAAATTGATAGACGAAAGGATGAGTTCGATCAGTTAAAGGTACTGCTCTTTGTAAAACAAGATATTGAAAAAGATTTGCAACGTTATTTGGATTCAGCGAATCCCGGTGAAATTATTTTTTTGTGCGGTAGTAGCGGAGATGGAAAGTCTGAAATTTTAACTCGTTGTAAGTCCGATCCCCGTTATCAACATAAATTTAGCTTTCACCTTGATGCAACACATAGTTTCGCTCCTCGTCAGTCTGCCATTGATGCATTGAACGATTTATTTGATGGCCACGACCAACGAGCATGCCCTCTTCTGATAGGCATCAATACCGGTATGCTAGCGAATTTCGCCAGAGAAGGTGCTGCACGCCACCAGCCAATTCGTTCAACCATCGACTCATTTTTATCTGCGAAGCAGGATGAAAATAGTCCTTTTCAACTGGCTAACTGTTCCTTTTTTGACTTCGAGCATTATCCTAAATTTCAGTTCGATGAAGATAAAAATTATTCATCATTTATTAAGTCACTACTAAATAATTTAACCAATAATGAAGATAAAAATTTATTCTATTTTATATTCAGGAATGAAGAAGTAAAAAATCCGCATCTAAAAGAAGTTGCAAACTTTAAATTGCTCTGTATGCCTGGTGTACAGGATGTATTAATTACTCAACTCTTTAAAGCCCGATTAATAAAAGATCAGTTTGTTACGACTAGAACGTTGCTGGACTTTTTACATCATCTAATCATGGGGCCGGGGTATCTATTTGATAACCTTTTCACTGCTGCAGAAAATGACCTCATAAAAAAAGTTTCTGATTTTGATCCTGCCAGATTACATACTTACGAACTTGATCAGTTCATTTTGCGCTACGAGCTTGGGTTGGTTGACTCCGAGCTGGATGATTTTTTAGCTGCACTTGAGCCGTTGCATATTGAGTTTGATCGCAAGTACGTTAAGTCTGGTGATGCAGCCTCATTGATTAGGCTCTTCTGGCTGTTACAGCATGAGTCGTTGGGGAATGATTACCACCGTAAATTTTCAGCGTTTTTTAATGAAACTCTATTTGAACGCTACTCCGAAATCTGGCACATGCATAAAAATTACACTGCAAACCCAGAACAGAAAAAATTACTTAATCGCTTCTATGCTTCCGATCTTATTGCAGGAATTCAGCGCTATGCAAACCGCAAAGCACCGGAATTAAGCATGCAAAAAGAAGAGTTTTTCTTGGGGGAGTTTGGTGGAGTTAAATTAACCGCACCGGTAGAAGTGAAACCTGATTGGGATGCTATCCGTAATAAACATACGGCTCATCCAACTGGCTTTGATATCTATTTAAAGGTTGGGCAAAACGCACTTCCTCCTGTTCACATCGGGCTCAATCTCTTTGAGCTTTTGCACAAACTGAACAATGGCTATCGCCCCAATAAATACGATAAAAATGCCATAGTGCTACTGGATGAGCTCGTTGAGTTAATTACAGAACAAGCTAAATCGAGTAGCGATATAAAATTTTATGATGGTGGGGCTCGGGTTTATCGAGCTAAGGCGGATGACGATATGATTACCATCAGCGGTATGGAGGGGTAGAGGAATGTATCCTATTGCCACAACTTTAAAAGTTGGTAACAATCAATTAGATAGTTACTTGCCTGTACGCAATAAAAACAATGACGTTAGCTGGCAGTTCGTCACCGGGCTGGTGCTCAGCTATGCCCTGAAGCGTAAAATTGAGGCTTACGATCCCGACCAATTCCGCGATGACTGTAAAGCACACTTGCAGGAGCTGCTTGATGAGCCTGCCTTTTGGGCTGTGCTTGAGCGGATGTACTTTTCCAGCAAGGATATCTTTCGTGTTTCCCCGCTTTTTTTACTGTTTCACGCCCAGTTTACAGGTGAAAAAATCAGCGCGGGTTCAGCGGCAGATAAACGTTTAGGAACGCTGTTTGCTAATTTAATGGGGGATTTTAGCCTTCATTATCCAATCCAGGACAAGCTTAATTTCATTGAGCAACAAATGTTGAATAAGCTTAATGAAAAAATAAAGTTACTGGGAATAGGCCCATTCGCCGAAGAACAACCCTATCTTCCATACATGGTGACGTGTTTTCAATCTGACCTTGAGTTTCTGGCGGAACATCCGCAGTATCTTTTACAGGAGTTGACCAATACCCTGCGTTTATATGCCTTTAGTTGGTGTGCCCAATTGGCGCTTAATCTAGACAACTGGCAGGATGGTGAGCCACAAAGTAAATCATTATTTTTCATTCTTGATAGCGAAAAAGCCAGTTCCGAACGGGAAAAAGTGAAGCGTTATGGATATAAGTTATTCGCTAGCCAGAGTGAAAAGCTTTTCCCAATTCTTTCCGCATTAGAAGTTTTGCAATGGGGAAAAGGGGAAAAAAAACGCCCTTTATGGCAGATATATCAGGATGCATTGAATGATTCAGGTTCTGCTTCTCAGGTATTAAATGATCTTAATGCCTATTTACAAGCGTTTATTATGGATCGTGGTCTCGAGCCCCGTGAGCGAGCTACAAATTTGGAAAATGCTTTCAAGCAGTTAATTTCCGTTTCCATGGAGCAATTCCAGGGTAAAAAATCTGACCGTGCAACGGTGAACCGTAAATATATCAATGAACTGGAAAGCCAGATTTGTACGGATTTTATTCAAGTGCGTGGACGGGCGGGAAAGGTGCTGGTATTGAACCAGGATCGCCTGCTGTTACTCACCAACCTCACTGTCGGAAAAAATGACAAACTCCGATTACATGAGTTGTTAAGCGGTTTTGAACAGCGGGGCTTTTATCTGGATAACCAGTCAGCACAAACGCTGGTAGCGTTTTATGAGCGCATGGGAAATGTAGAACGAATGAGTGACAGTGGAGATGCCGTATATGTCCGTAAAACAGTATGAAACCTATCTGGCGGAAACTTTTATTGAATGGGTTAGCGGTATCATCCAGCCTGGTGAACGTTACCAGTTCAAATCTCCTGATCCTGATAATGCTGTAAAACTCTGGCAGGCTTTTGTCGATCTGGCGGATGAAAATCAGCTGGAGATTGCTCCAGGGCAATATCTTTCCTGCCTCTGCTGTAATGGTGTTCAGCTTATTCCGGTACTGCATGGTGCAGCAGCACCGGCATTCACGGAAAACTATATTTCTCATCTTCGCGATAAGGTTGCAGGGCGCAGCGGAATTTTTGCTCAAACAGCATTGCTGATCATTCATAACAGCATGCTCGATACCCTTATTAACAGTACTAAAGACGTGGCAGCACCGGATGCAATTTGGTATCCGCAAACCTTCAGCCGTCAGCTGGAAAAGCTCATTACTACTGACAGCAATCGTTCAGAATTGTCCCGTTGTTTGTTAGATGATCAACTAGCAACAGTGCTGGATGAAGGTGCAACTGTATTTGGTTTTTCGTCATTGTACCGCCTGCTGGGCGATGGCAATCTGGATTTCTCTGAGCTTCATCTTTTTAAAGATGATGAATTACTTAACTTTAGCCAAAAACAGCTGCGTACCCGGCTGAATGAAAACCGGAAATTATATCGTCAGATAGAAGACTGCGTTGAACGTTACAGCGGGCAACTGGAGAATGTACTGACTGAATTTAGTACAAAATTTGTTCAAGAACACTTCGTTGATAAAGATGATTGGCGTGACCTAGATTTCTCTGAGTACAGGAAAGAAAAAGAGCAGAACAGCGAACAAAAGCTTGTCCTAGAGAACGTTTCTGTTGAAAACGGTGAGGTATGGCAACGGGCGAAAAGTGCCAGTAAGGCAGGAAAGCGCGATATCAGTTTGCTGATTCAGATTCAACCAGGACAGTCGAAAGTTGAGCTGGAGTTCAGTTTTCAGGGAAACGATCTTCAGGATAACCAGATAAAAATTGCTCACCATCGGCAACTAAAGAAAGAGCAATTCTGGCGCACCAGTCGGGCAGGAGGTAAAACTTCCCGTATTATGGCATCGGTGCCTTTTGACGGGAAACCTTGCTTCTTCAGCTTGGAGCTGACCAATCGCAATAATTCTGCTGAAGAGTACAAGTTCCGCGTATTGTTGGTCGGGCAAGGTCAATTCTGGTTGAATGATATTCAACACTGCTACCGTGTTGAACCCGGCAAAGGGCAAATCACGCTACAACTGGAAGATAACGAGCTTCGCATTGCAGAGTTGGGCAACTTGCCTTGCGTGTTGGATGGCGAGAGTGAGGATATTGACTGCCAGCAATATGCTTTGGTGAATTTTGATACGTTGGCGAATCAAAGTGACCTGGTTCAGTTTGCACTCGTTTCTGGTGATTCTCGCCTGTCGTTTAATATCGAGGGACCAGGTGCTGAAGAAGGGTTAACGTTACCGTTGCTTTTCGACCAGAGTCGTTTCAATAAGCTCTTCAAAGAAGAGGGGAATGCGACCTACAACCGACTGAAGGGGCGTATTATACTCGAGAATACCGAGCATAAAGTAGTCGGTGTACGCCAGCAGTTACTGATATTGGAAGCCTCGTTAATTGATCAACGTCTTCTTGGTATAGAAAGTGGCGATAGCGTGTTTGAACTGGATGAATTGCTTGCCAGCCACCCCGAGCTTCATAGCGCCTACGAACAGTTATTTGCTTACTATCAGTGCCGCAGCACTTTACCTAGCCTGGTATCGTGGTCATCTGAATACCGAACACTGATTAGCCACATTATTAGTACTTTTGAACATGCATTACAGCAAATTAGCATGAGCAGAGCGCTAACAGCGCAGGAAAAACGTCTTCTGCACCTGGGTATTTGTCGCGTTGATTCGCATGAGCGCTTATCGCCACTGCATCCCTTAGTGCTGGCCTATCATCTACAACTTGCGGAAACTATCGTTTCGGAGTTGGAACAGCACGCTTCGGTTTCGTTTGCCACACTGCCATCTATTACCCTGGATCGCCTCGTTGTGTCCGGTTTAATGCCGTTTGTTTACCACAGCGAACATGAATACGCTCAATTGCAACCGGTGGAGGAAAACCGCTTCTGGATTGATGTTGTTCCGCAGCGTCAGGTCAGCCATGACTACGTTAAGCGTTTGGTAAAAGATAAGCTCAATGAATTCACTGATGCGTACGCTCGGCTCTTCCAGAGTGCTGGAAACAATGCATTAATTATTAATGCCATTAATCAGGGAACCGCCAAAGAGCTGTTTTTGGGGTTAGTTGAATATTTTAAGCAGGAAAAAGAACAAGCAATTTCGGTTCATGTTAACTGCTACGACGAACATTTACTGCCAAATATGTTCGATCACTTTGCCGAGAGTGGCAGCTATGAACAGCTAAAAAACGACCTCGATCTAAACAGTGGTGCATGGCGGGCGGAAGCCGATATGCTGATTGATTTGCTGCGTAGCCGCTTAACATTCAGCAAATTTGTCCTGCCGTCTGAAAGTGAAAATCTTGCTTATGCACATCTGGCATTTTTCACTAATACGGCCCCGGTAGATTGCCGCCAAATTCGCATTGAAGATGCATCTAGCGGTGTATTGTGCCATGGACTGATTGCAGGAGAAGGTGCGGAAACTCAGGGGAATGCATATTTTACCGCTTTTGGCTTACGTGGTGTTGATACCGAACCTTACTGTGCATTGCGTCTCGCCCATTTAATTGGATGTCTATGGCAACCTGCGCGTCAGAGCAACAGCCAATATCATGGACAGGGGATCGGCTTGGCCGTAAGCGGCAGCTTCAAGCAGCTGCTCAATTATTCTTACAACAGCGCGCTCTGGACCACCATCATCGATCCAAAAGTCACGCTCGACTTTTTTACTAATCAGAAAGATGTGGTACTTATCCATTACTCCGATCAGTACACCAGTTGCGCAGGTTATGATGCCGTGACAGTGACGAAGCAGGTTGACCTATTCCTGCGTCTACTCCAGACAGAAAATCAGTCTGAGCAACGAGCTGTGGACAGCCAACACTTACTTGCAGAGTTTAATGCCTTTAATGGCGAGTGGTTGCTGAAAATGTTGCGTTCCAGCGAAAAGGAGCGCAAAGAGAAGCACGGCATTATCGGCGCGTACAAATTTGTGCAGTCCATGCTGGATAAATCCGATATTTGCTGGATCCCATTATCCGTAGCAGAAATGATCCGCGTGTCAGGCAATGTCGGGCTAAAAATGAAAGAGAGCGACTTATCCCGGAACCTACAGGGTTATCGTAAAGGCGCTATCTCCGATGATGTCCTCTTTGTCGGTTTCAAAGAAAACAGCCTCTATTTATTGCCACTAGAAGTCAAAACTGGTGCGCGGCCTGATTACAATTATGCAGGCCAGCAGGCTAGTGAACTAAAGCGCTACTTGCAGCAGGATATTCTTGAGCCACAAACGCTGTCTTCTCAGCTATACCGGGCGCTCTTTATTCGCCAGGTACTTATGCAGGTCGAGAAACTACGTCTGTATGGTGTATTAGATAGCGATAAGCTATCTCCTTTACTTGAACGACGCGAATGGTGGTTAACGGGCGATTATCAGTTGGGAGAGTTGAGTGACTACGCGGACGGCTTCGTTGTAGCGCATGTTGACAGCGCAACCTGCTTCGAGCTTTCTTACAAAGAAACCGCAGATAATATTTTACAGATAGAAATTCCGTATTCACTTCTGCCATCGTTAATTATCTCCCAGGGAGATCAACCTTCGTTGGCTGAACGCTATCGGGTACCGGAAAAATATCTATTAAAGCCGGAGTCTGATGCCATATTAACCAATTCAAATTTGACAGCTGCAGTATCAGCACCAGCGGTTACTATGGCGACTTCAGATCTGGAATTACCGCAGTCTGCAGAGCCTGTAGTAATTCCTGAAGTTAGTGATAAACCATTACAGATTTTGTTTGGCCATGATGCAGCACGACAGAGTCCGTTGTACTGGGAACCGACTAACACCGCTAAGTTCATGAATACCAACACTGGTATTATTGGCACGATGGGCACCGGGAAAACTCAGTTTACTAAGTCTCTGGTTACACAGCTGATGCGCAATCAGTCCTGTAACGTTGATGGCAAACCCATTGGCTTGCTGATTTTCGACTATAAATCTGACTATGTGGATGATGCATTTCTGGAAGCAACTGGTGCTAATAAATATAAGTTATCTTTGCTGCCTTATAATCCATTGTCCTTATTCGGTGATATGCCTATGTTACCTAGGCACACGGCAATGGCATTTGCAGAAACAATGGGTAAAGCCTACAACCTTGGCGTAAAACAGCGAATGAAATTGGTTGGGTTGATCATGGAGTGTTATGAGTTAGCTGGCATCGTTCCCCATGATCGTTCAACATGGGGCCGCATTGCACCGACCATTGAAGATGTTTGGCAACGTTATTTAGCTCAGGAAAAAGTTGACGAAGATTCGCTGTATGCGGCGCTCTATAATCTGGCAGGTTTCCAGATTTTTGAAACCAATCCTGAGAAAATGACCAGCTTGTATGATCTGGTTGATGGTGTAACCGTCATTGAATTGGCTGGATATCCTTCTGAAATTCAAAACCTGGTTGTCGCGCTCACGTTAGATCTGTTTTACGCGCAGATGCAAAAACGGGGCAAGCCAATGGTTCGAGGCGATTATCGTCAGCTTACCAAAATGATTCTGGTCGATGAAGCCGATAACTTTATGCGCCAGGATTTTTCCAGTTTGCGTAAGATCCTTAAAGAGGGTCGCGAATATGGTGTAGGGGCTATTCTTTCAACGCAGGAGATCACCCACTTCAAAACTGGGGAAAACAATTACGCTTCCTATATTTTAACTTGGGTGATTCATCGTGTATCTGAAATTAAAAATGGCGATATTAAGGCTGTTTTTAATGTCGATGAGAAAGGGGAGCAAGAGTCTTTGATGGGGCAGATTCGTCAGCTTGAAAAACACTTCAGCTTATATGTTAATGGGGATAAAAAAGTAATGAAAATGCGAGACGTTGCATTTTGGGAATTGTTGCATAAAAATTAAGGTGAAATGATGGCTACTAGAAATGATTTTTTTATTTTAAATACAAAGTTAGATAAATATTTCAAGTTGTTATGTGGCAATACAGGGTTTAGTGGTGCTAAAGATCTTTCAGAAACTCAAAGACGACGTTTTGGCTTTTATCTCTTTATTTTGGAAAATGTATGTGATATTGATTATGATGAAGATGAAATAATAGACTCTATAATTGATACGGATTTTAATAAAGTCTTTTTTGGAGAGAATGTTAATGATTTCGGCATGGATGTTGTTTATATAAACGAAGAGAAAAAACAAGTAAAGCTTTTTAATTTCAAATACAGAGAGAAATTTAATATTGATAAATCTCAAAGCTTAAATGATAACTTCATTTCTGCTAAATTTTTAAATTTATGCCTTAATTTTGATAGTTCTAAAGATAACAAATATCATAAAAAGTTGGAAAGTAAGTTAATCAAATTAAATGATATATTTTGCAATCCCAAAGATGAGTGGGAAGTCAAATTTTATCAAGTAAGCAATGATGCTCAAGAAGTAAAAGAAACTAATTCAGAGCTGGAGCATTTGTCATCTGTTTATGAGATTGAGATAGAGCCCTTGGCGCTGCCAACCATTTCTCAGTTTATGTCAATAAGACCAAAAGATATAAATGCCAGTATTATTGTAAATAAAGATGCGTTAATGTGTTACAGTGAAGATAGCAAAGCATCAGCAAAGTCATATATTGTAAGAGTAAGATGCGATGAAATAGTCAGAATGACATGCAATAATAATTTATTGCGATCAGAAACCAACCTTGAGGATTTACTTCCTTTAGCTGACGTTGGACTAGAATATAGTGTTTTATTTGATAATGTCAGAGGTTTTGTAAAAAACTCAAAATATAACCCTAACATAAGTACAACCATTAAAAATAGCCCAACTAAATTCTTTATGTATAATAATGGCATTACAATGGTTGCTAAATCTATTTCTGCGCTAAATTTAGCTGGAAATAAAAGCATGAAACTTGAGATTAATGATTTCCAAATTGTGAATGGTGGGCAAACATTAAGGTCCATTCATAATTTCAATCAAGATAATAAAGATAACATATCAAATTATCTCTGTAATTCAGAAGTCTTAATTAGGATTTTTATGCCTGATTCGGGGTCAAATGATATTCATAAAATTGCTGAATATACCAATAGTCAAAACTCCATAAAATCATCAGATTTAAAATCATTGTCCACAGAGCAAATTGATATTGAGAGATATCTTGATGGTCACGGGATTGCGTACTTGAGAAAGTCAGGAGATACAGGTCCGGACGATCAAAAAGAATACAAGTACATGATTAAAATGGAAACTTTTGGTCAAATTCTTAAGTCTATAAATGGATATCCAGAAAAATCAACCAATAGCATCAAAGACATTTTCGATAAAGATTATGATGAATTATTCATTAATGGCTTTGACTTAAAAAAATCTCCAGAGTTGATCAAAAATTATTTTGAAATTATAAAGGAATATAAATCCTTACCGCACAAAGGAAGTCAAATAAAATATTTCTACACCTTGTATTTGTTAGAAAAAGGTGTGGCTTTAAAATATCCATTGCTTATAAATAAGCTAGAGGATTGCATAAATTCATTTGAAGTTGAAAATACATCTATTATTAGAAAAATGGGGTTGTTAAAGTTCAAAGAACACCTTAATAAAGAGTTTAATATATAATGGTAACCCCATGCTAAGCATGGGGTGATATTACTTTATGCTATTCATAAAGTTATTAATGTTTCTATGGTTTCTTAATGAAGAAATCCCATCATCAACATGCGCTGCCCATGCTTTAATTAGCATTTTCGGCTCTATCTGTGGATACAACATTTTAAGTACTAATTCAGTAGGTTGTAGCGTTTCACCCAACCACGTAATTTTGTCTAGTACTAAAACACCGTCCAATTTTTTAGTGTCTCGCTCTGGTGAATAACGAAATTCGCTTTCTACCGAACGGAAAAATGCCAAACGGGCTGCCACATTGGGAGTGATCCCTGTATATCCCTTTAACTTTTTCAGTTGTTCTTCAGTCTGACGACTGAGCTGCATTCTATTTGGGAGCATCAAATTGCCTCCTTAGTTAATTCCCAGAAATAACCAGGTTTCAGTGCGGAAGATTTCGTATGTGCATTAAACACGATCTCATAAGCATGAGATATATCATCTCGTAATTGATCTACAAAATAACGTTCGTCCACTTCTGTATCCGTAGATAACAACACTACCTGATGGCTAGCAAACGGGAAGTAGTGGTTGATCAGTTTATCTCTATGCTGAGAGTCTAAACGGCCTAACGGTGTATCAATAATTACCGGTAAATCACGGCCAGAGGTTTTTGCGAGCGCTTCAAGAATCGCAATCGCATAGATCTGTTTCTCACCAGCGGAGAGTAGTTTACGATTGATCACTGTGCCTTTTTCATCAACCAATTCCACATCAAATGTTTCAGGGTTAATGTGTGCATTGAGCTGCAAATCTTCTTTACGAGCTAATTTACGGTAGGCACCTTCAAAATTCGCTGACAGCGTTTTCACTCTTGCTTGAGTTAAAAGTTCACTATAGCGGTCAAGCAGGTTGATTGTTTCTTGGGCATTATTAAATGCACTATCGGAGTTGTGTTGATTACGTGCCAGATCGTGTGTTTTTTGTACCTGACGAGCACAGTCCAGTTGCAGCTGCTTAGTTTGTTTTGCTTCCTCCAACAGCGAGCGATACTCCTGCCGTTTACTCTCGCGTTTACGGTCAAGCTCCCGAAGTTTTTCAAATATATCGATAAGCTGATCATCTTCCGGCGCACGAGCAATGTTTGCCGCGGCTTGCTCAAGCTGCTCTTCAACTTCAGCCAATTGGTTACGATAAAGATCAAAACGCTGCCACGCTTTCTTGCTGTCCTGCTCTATAGATTGTTGGATCATCCCAGCTTCGCGTTCTGAGATGTCAAACAACAGCTCACCTTTGGGTTTTCCAGCCAGGTAATCTTTCAGATTATCTTCAATTGCTTCGGCAGCAATTTTGCCAGTAGTTCCTGAGCGGAATGAAATATCATTTTTCAGCTGCGTAAGAAATTGAGTTAATTCCTTTTCAAAACTGTTCGCCTGCTTAATTTGTATCTCTGCACTAATTTGCTCAAGCAAACGCCCTAGAGTCCTAGGTGCCAGAGCGTAAGGTAGCGAGCTATCGCATTCATGGCGCAATGCTTTTTCAAGGCGATCTTTTTCTTTTAACAGAGTATCAACTTTCTGTTTTTCTTGTGCTTTTGTCTGAGCAAAAGCACCACCTTGCGCATTCAGAAGTGCTTCATATCGGTTGATTTCTTTTGATAGCAAATCAATTCGCATTTTAGCAAAATCAGCTTTTTCTAAAATCTGCTCTGTCTGGAAAGCAAACTGCTTAACCTGTTCTTCAAGTTCAGCAAGTTTGTGTTGTTGGGAGCCTGCGAGTTGGCTGGATTGCTGACGCTTAACAAAGATCATCAAATCATTACGAAGTTTCGCGATGAGATCTAAACCTAACAAGCGACGTACGGCTGTACGCAGAATATTTCCAGAGTCATCTTCAGCGAGCTCTGCAATTTTTTCACCATCAAAGAAGAACAAATCGGCAATTCCATGCGGAATTAATTCATTCAAGAACCCCTGGCATTGATCATAATCCAGTTCTTCAAGGAGTTGGCCATCTTGCTGTAGGTTTAGTTGATCCTTTTTCCCTTTTTTCCATGTGCGCGTGACGGTAAACTCAGCTTCATGCCCGCCTTTGTTATAGGTGAAAACAAGTTCAATCGACGCTTCACTTGGCCGTTCAACAGTTGTTGATCCGTTGTGAATTAATGCGCTGAGTTCTTCAACATACTCTTGTTGTTGAGTTGCTGGGCCAAACGCTAACCGACCATACAATGCCAGGCGGATTGCAGACAGAATTGATGTTTTTCCTGCTCCGTTAAGCCCACCGAAAAGAACGATCGGACGCGGGTTATCATCGTTCTGGCGCTTTCTCGGAGCCAAATCAATCACATGAGTACCATTAAATACACGGAAATTACGCAATACCAGCTGTTTAATTAACACGTTCTTTTTCCTCACTGGTAAGCAGAGTCGGCTCGCTCACTTCGGCAATTCTGCGCTGCAACATCTGTAGTTCGGCTTCCAATTTTGCGACTTCTTCCTGATGAATATCTCGGTCGTTCCGTTTCTGTAAGGTCTCTTGTTGCTGTTTAATCTCTTCGAGACTGCCCCAGTCTTGTTTCAAGATGGTGCCAAGTTTGTCGAAGATACCCTGACGGCGGCTGAGTCCTTCCATAGAAACCTCAAGCTCAATCAGTTTCATAACCATCTCAGGAACCACCTCAAACCCTTGGGCGATCTGCTCAAGCAGTTCCGCATCACTAGCATTGAAACGTGACTGGTCGTCAATAACCCAGTCCAGGTCTTTCCCGTAAACGTCGCGATAAATACCTGGCAAAGTGTCGTACCAGTCCGGCTCATTAGGATCTTTCAGCCATTCCTGGCGAATAGCGTGTAGCTCCGGCTGCGTAATTAACGTGATGGTATGGCCCTGAGCGTTCAAATCTCGCTCAATTTCCAGTAAATCTTTAAGCCATTTCTGACGATATTTGAGCCAGTAAGGGCCGGGAACATGCTTACGTTCTGCACTGATTTCTTCACCGTCCTTGGCATATTGATAACTCACTTTACCGGTACGGCGTTTATAGTTGCGGAACGCATCTTTGTTCACGGGGTCGGTAGTAAATGCCAGCAGATCGCGATATTTCAGCAAAGGGGACATCCACTCTTCACCATTCTTAATCAGGCTTTCCATTGCTTTGTCTTTTGTTACGACAGTACAAGTCCAGCAACCGAAACGAGAATTCCCGCAAGATGGAGTGCTTTCATCGATTACAAGTGGACACTCTCCCTGCGCGGAAGAGTCCATATACAGCGTCCAGAGTGGGCGATTATTACCACCCCACGGGCTTTCCCACTCATCAATATCATCTGGGGCGTAGCGAAACGCACCACGTAACAATTTCCAGACGTCTTCTACATCCCAGGTATCAATAGGGGTATAGATAAAGGCATTAGCCAGCGTGGTATGTCGGGCCAGGCGCGAACCATCAATTTTGTGCTTTGCGATCACTTGAGCACGAGAAGCGCTTTCGCTGCTTCGCGAACCCAATACAACAATTACCTCATCAAACTGGCTGACTTTATCTTTGATAAAGTCGCTTACCGGATTGATCTTCATTCGTTCAGTACACCAGCGGAAACTCCGGGTAGGTGCCGGATAACCTTTTCCCAGCAAATTAACCCAGAATGTTTCATGGGTTTTTGGCATCACCGCATGCTGGGTGATCGGCAAGCCATTGCGTTTTGCACCAGCCTCAATCTGCAACATGGTTTTCTTAATCAGATCAACAACTACTGGCGTTTCTACCAGAGTGTCAGATGATACTAAAAAAACATCTTTGCTACGCATTTGAGGGGGCAAGCCCAGTAAAGCAAGGTACACCAGCGTAATAACTGCAGAAGAGTCTTTGCCACCGCTGTAGCCAATAACCCACGGGCGTTTATCTGCGCAATAAATTCTCTGAACTTCAGCAACATATTCGGATAAGGGGCGTCCTGCAAACTGCTCCTGGTTAATAAAATCTTCATACTCGGCCAAATCAAAGGCCTGGACTAGTTTACTCATGAGGTAACCATTT
Organism: Buttiauxella sp. WJP83; assembly: GCF_027594725.1. Classification (NCBI taxonomy): domain Bacteria; kingdom Pseudomonadati; phylum Pseudomonadota; class Gammaproteobacteria; order Enterobacterales; family Enterobacteriaceae; genus Buttiauxella; species Buttiauxella sp. WJP83. Next base: position 4,020,213 of record NZ_CP110080.1, on the reverse strand, counting down.
GAGCTTCAAGCTCCTGTTCTTCAGGAGTTAGGGGGAGGGACAGAGCACGCTTAAGAGCGTTGCATGTTAACTGAATAGCAGTATTGGTTTTACTTAGTTTACCGTGTTGCATTGCCCGTTTAATCAATTCTGGGTTGCTTTTGCGCCAGTCAAAAGTTTTTAATTCAGCAATCTTTTGCTGCCAGGTGTCAGGATGTTCTGCCAACAGAGCTCTACCCAAAAGGCCTAATGCCTGAAGGCCGATACCATGGGCGTGTACATAATCCTGCCGTAACTGTGCAGGGGAAACCTCTTTTTTGGCTGCCAACTGCCAATCCGGCATAACACTAAATACTGCTTGCCAGTATAGAGTCGCAATGTGTGTGATTTCTTCGAGTTCACTTTCTTTAGGATCTTGCCCTAACAAGGCTCGAGTTGACTGCTTAATACTGCTTAGCGTAAATAATTTATTGGATAGTGTACTGATACTGGATTTCTCGAGTTCTGTGAGACCCACAAAAGGTTCAATAGACATCGCTAAATAGCGAGCCAAATTAGAGCTTGCATCGCGATGGTTATAGAGAGCTGATAAGGATGGACTAGGACGTATCGCGTATTTATTCAAATCGGCAAACATCTGCTGGCTTCGCTTCAGCCCTTCATCAACAAAAAACAGTACTGGTATGTTGTCCTGACCCAGATCAGGACGTTCTTCCAGTGCATCTTCAATTGCTTTACGGCGGTGCTGACCGTCATTGATGAGAATCTGTGCTTCCATTGGGACTCGAAGCGTTCCTAGGTTGTTAGAACCTGGGAATTCATCAAATTGCACATCGACTGCTATCGAAGCTGTTAATGCAGAAAATACATAGTCTTTTGGATTTTCAAGAAGATATCTAACCATTTCCGGTATGCGAGATTTGTTTAATATTCTTTGAGCCCGCAATTCGGGTGGTACTTCATTTTCATCGAAACTGAAAATCTTCGGAATGATCCGCATAGGGCAGGTGGCGATATAGAAAGGGCGCCCTGCCTGGATACCGCGAACAGCAGGAAATGAGTAACAATAATCTGTATCAAAGCTGGTCACTGAAATTTCCTTTATGTAAAACGTCTTGGTTTTTACGTAATCTATAACGTAATAACGGCCATTTTAACGTAAAAAATGATGCATTTACGATAGAGATTTCCAAAAAACTCCTAAATTAAAAATCATCACTGTGTTTATGTCCAGCTTTTACGTTAAAAATATCTTTGGTTGCATCAAAAAGGTTCCGGAAATTGAAGCCTCTACGCATTTTTTCAATAGGAACGCATTAATCTTTCTCGATTGATTAACTTGTCACCTTCATCAAAATACCGCTCAGGCCAAATTTCACTTGGATGTACCCCAAGTGCCTCAGCAATCAAAAACTCACCTTTTGGCCAGGGCCGTGTAAGTGCATTAGCCAGTGTTGATGAACTCAATCCAGCACTTCTTGAAAGCGCCGCTAGGGAAGTACCTTTTTTACGTAAACCCGCGATGATATCTGCCTGATGCCAACCGTTTGTCATGATTCCCTCCTGACTTTTTCCCGTAAATGGAACTGCTACAAACCGATACTACGTTATTCGTAGTATTGTGTCTAAATAAAAACTACGAATATCGTAGTTATGCGAACAACACCAAATTATCGTGAAATTTTCTGCAAAAGGCTCAAAGCTTCCCGGCTTGCGTCTGGTCTTTCGCAAAGAAACCTTGGGATTTTGGCAGGTATAGATGAGTTTGTTGCGAGTGCTCGCATCAATCGGTATGAGCTTGGGATTCATGAAGCTGATATACAAACGGCTCAGTATTTGTCTGGTGTGTTAAATGTACCTCTTGCCTATTTCTATGCTGATGATGATCAATTGGCAGAAATGATTTTTCTCTTTAGTCGATCATCTTCGCAGATTAAAGAAAAAGTTTTAGATCTAGCCCGCTAGCCATCTGTGTTACAACTCTATTTAATACAAAACTACGTTACTCGTAGTATCTGCTACGCTATAAAGCTACGACTATCGTAGCTATGAAAACTTCTATTAATTACCCCGATATCTTCTGCCAGCGCCTAAAAGCTGCACGTCTTTCGAAAGGGCTGTCACAAAAGAGTCTTGGCATTCTTGCCGGGATAGATGAGTTCGTTGCGAGCACGCGCATCAATCGCTATGAAAAGGGTGTTCATCAGGCCAACATTGAGATCGCGCAGCAGCTTGCGACAGCTTTGGAAGTCCCACTTGCTTACTTCTATATGGTAGATGATCAACTGGCAGAACTTACATTAAGTTGGATGAAGTTATCTGACCTGGATAAAACGGAACTGCTTGCTCAAGTAAAAGCAAAGTCATCCTGGTAGTTGGAATCTATCGCCTTCGTCACCATGTTTCCTGCTACTGGTTGCAGATAGATCCTATTCCCGCAGCCACCATCACATTTTCACCCAACTGAATGCTGTTCCAACTTTCGGGGGGGGGGAGTTTTCCTGAACGGAAGAGGACATTGGTGACGCCACGTTGTATCCAGTAACGCAGTATCTTTGAATCTCCTCGAACGGGACAGCAAAGACATCATCGTGCAGCGTGCATTTATATAGGTATACCGATCCGCATGCGTTTTACATGTTTGTTGTGTTTGAGCGGATAACACAACTGTGAATCGGCATCGCCGTAAGCGGGTAGTGCTGAACGTCCGAAGTGTGGTTATAAGGAAGCGATGCTTGTGGATTCCATCGTGGCTTGGTTGTAACAACATCTCACTCGCGAGAGGCCGGATACATTTCCACAAAGTGTCGTCGCCATCAAAAGTCTTGCTCTCCATGCCGTGAATCTTCTTCGCCTTCTATATATAGAAGGAATATCAGGAGATGACATTCTTCCAGTAGATCTCACGTGCAGGAACACCGATCCCTGTTTCGTGGAGGATACTGATGAGTTGGTCTTCAGAAAAATGCGTTTTCATGGGGACGTTCTCATGCTGTTGATGTAGGCATTGCTAACATCATGGTGTGTTTATCAAGGGGAGATGACCAGTTTTGTGGATAACTTTGTGCACAACTGCGTATAAGGCGGGGTTTTGCTGGGGATTGCAGCAGTCAGTAAAATTAGTGCAAATTTAGGGTTGCAGCCTCAGGATAACTCCCTATAATGCGCCTCCATCGACACGGAACATGTGAACAACATCACAGAGTAACGGCGGCGATGAGAGTCAAATATCCTGAAATTAAGGGTTGACTCTGAAAGAGGAAAGCGTAATATACGCCACCTCGAGTTAGCAAGCGAAAGCGCCTAACTCACTGCTCTTTAACAATTTATCAGACAATCTGTGTGGGCACTCGCAGGATTGATATCTCAGATACCTTCGGGTATCAAAAAAATATCAAGTCTTGAAGAGTGACCAAGCAGTAATTCATTTAGTTGAATTATTACGAAAGTTAATTTTTGAGCACCGCTTCACGAGTTGAAGCAAATCAAGCTTTTAATTGAAGAGTTTGATCATGGCTCAGATTGAACGCTGGCGGCAGGCCTAACACATGCAAGTCGAGCGGTAGCACAGGGAGCTTGCTCCTGGGTGACGAGCGGCGGACGGGTGAGTAATGTCTGGGAAACTGCCTGATGGAGGGGGATAACTACTGGAAACGGTAGCTAATACCGCATAACGTCTTCGGACCAAAGTGGGGGACCTTCGGGCCTCATGCCATCAGATGTGCCCAGATGGGATTAGCTAGTAGGTGAGGTAATGGCTCACCTAGGCGACGATCCCTAGCTGGTCTGAGAGGATGACCAGCCACACTGGAACTGAGACACGGTCCAGACTCCTACGGGAGGCAGCAGTGGGGAATATTGCACAATGGGCGCAAGCCTGATGCAGCCATGCCGCGTGTATGAAGAAGGCCTTCGGGTTGTAAAGTACTTTCAGCGAGGAGGAAGGCGTTAAGGTTAATAACCTTGGCGATTGACGTTACTCGCAGAAGAAGCACCGGCTAACTCCGTGCCAGCAGCCGCGGTAATACGGAGGGTGCAAGCGTTAATCGGAATTACTGGGCGTAAAGCGCACGCAGGCGGTTTGTCAAGTCGGATGTGAAATCCCCGGGCTCAACCTGGGAACTGCATTCGAAACTGGCAAGCTAGAGTCTTGTAGAGGGGGGTAGAATTCCAGGTGTAGCGGTGAAATGCGTAGAGATCTGGAGGAATACCGGTGGCGAAGGCGGCCCCCTGGACAAAGACTGACGCTCAGGTGCGAAAGCGTGGGGAGCAAACAGGATTAGATACCCTGGTAGTCCACGCCGTAAACGATGTCGACTTGGAGGTTGTTCCCTTGAGGAGTGGCTTCCGGAGCTAACGCGTTAAGTCGACCGCCTGGGGAGTACGGCCGCAAGGTTAAAACTCAAATGAATTGACGGGGGCCCGCACAAGCGGTGGAGCATGTGGTTTAATTCGATGCAACGCGAAGAACCTTACCTACTCTTGACATCCACGGAATTCGGCAGAGATGCCTTAGTGCCTTCGGGAACCGTGAGACAGGTGCTGCATGGCTGTCGTCAGCTCGTGTTGTGAAATGTTGGGTTAAGTCCCGCAACGAGCGCAACCCTTATCCTTTGTTGCCAGCGGTTCGGCCGGGAACTCAAAGGAGACTGCCAGTGATAAACTGGAGGAAGGTGGGGATGACGTCAAGTCATCATGGCCCTTACGAGTAGGGCTACACACGTGCTACAATGGCGCATACAAAGAGAAGCGACCTCGCGAGAGCAAGCGGACCTCATAAAGTGCGTCGTAGTCCGGATCGGAGTCTGCAACTCGACTCCGTGAAGTCGGAATCGCTAGTAATCGTAGATCAGAATGCTACGGTGAATACGTTCCCGGGCCTTGTACACACCGCCCGTCACACCATGGGAGTGGGTTGCAAAAGAAGTAGGTAGCTTAACCTTCGGGAGGGCGCTTACCACTTTGTGATTCATGACTGGGGTGAAGTCGTAACAAGGTAACCGTAGGGGAACCTGCGGTTGGATCACCTCCTTACCTAATAGATACGAACTTGCGTAGTGCTCACACAGATTGTCTGATGAAAGTAAAGAAGCAAGGCGTCTTGCGAGTGAGACTTCAGTGTCCCCTTCGTCTAGAGGCCCAGGACACCGCCCTTTCACGGCGGTAACAGGGGTTCGAATCCCCTAGGGGACGCCACTTGCTGGTTTGTGAGTGAAAGTCACCGACCTCAATATCTCAAAACTGACTTAACAGTCACGTTTGAGATATTTGCTCTTTAAAAATCTGGAACAAGCTGAAAATTGAAACGACATGTCGTCTCATTCCTCCGTAATAAGGAATGAGTTTACGATATGTTCGAGTCTCTCAAATTTTCACAACACGATTGTGTCTCACGAGACATCTTCGGGTTGTGAGGTTAAGCGACTAAGCGTACACGGTGGATGCCCTGGCAGTCAGAGGCGATGAAGGACGTGCTAATCTGCGATAAGCGTCGGTAAGGTGATATGAACCGTTATAACCGACGATTTCCGAATGGGGAAACCCAGTGTGATTCGTCACACTATCGTTAAGTGAATACATAGCTTAACGAAGCGAACCGGGGGAACTGAAACATCTAAGTACCCCGAGGAAAAGAAATCAACCGAGATTCCCCCAGTAGCGGCGAGCGAACGGGGAGCAGCCCAGAGTCTGAATCAGTTTGTGCATTAGTGGAAGCGTCTGGAAAGTCGCAGGGTACAGGGTGATACTCCCGTACACAAAAATGCACTTGCTGTGAACTCGAAGAGTAGGGCGGGACACGTGGTATCCTGTCTGAATATGGGGGGACCATCCTCCAAGGCTAAATACTCCTGACTGACCGATAGTGAACCAGTACCGTGAGGGAAAGGCGAAAAGAACCCCGGCGAGGGGAGTGAAACAGAACCTGAAACCGTGTACGTACAAGCAGTGGGAGCCTCTTTTATGGGGTGACTGCGTACCTTTTGTATAATGGGTCAGCGACTTATATTCTGTAGCAAGGTTAACCGTATAGGGGAGCCGCAGGGAAACCGAGTCTTAACTGGGCGTTAAGTTGCAGGGTATAGACCCGAAACCCGGTGATCTAGCCATGGGCAGGTTGAAGGTTGGGTAACACTAACTGGAGGACCGAACCGACTAATGTTGAAAAATTAGCGGATGACTTGTGGCTGGGGGTGAAAGGCCAATCAAACCGGGAGATAGCTGGTTCTCCCCGAAAGCTATTTAGGTAGCGCCTCGTGAACTCATCTTCGGGGGTAGAGCACTGTTTCGGCTAGGGGGCCATCCCGGCTTACCAACCCGATGCAAACTACGAATACCGAAGAATGTTATCACGGGAGACACACGGCGGGTGCTAACGTCCGTCGTGAAGAGGGAAACAACCCAGACCGCCAGCTAAGGTCCCAAAGTCATGGTTAAGTGGGAAACGATGTGGGAAGGCACAGACAGCCAGGATGTTGGCTTAGAAGCAGCCATCATTTAAAGAAAGCGTAATAGCTCACTGGTCGAGTCGGCCTGCGCGGAAGATGTAACGGGGCTAAACCATGCACCGAAGCTGCGGCAGCGACGCTTATGCGTTGTTGGGTAGGGGAGCGTTCTGTAAGCCGTTGAAGCTGGACTGTGAGGTCTGGTGGAGGTATCAGAAGTGCGAATGCTGACATAAGTAACGATAAAGCGGGTGAAAAGCCCGCTCGCCGGAAGACCAAGGGTTCCTGTCCAACGTTAATCGGGGCAGGGTGAGTCGACCCCTAAGGCGAGGCCGAAAGGCGTAGTCGATGGGAAACAGGTTAATATTCCTGTACTCGGTGTTACTGCGAAGGGGGGACGGAGAAGGCTATGTTAGCCGGGCGACGGTTGTCCCGGTTTAAGCATGTAGGCGGGAAGTTTAGGTAAATCCGGACTTCTGTTAACGCTGAGGTGTGATGACGAGGCACTACGGTGCTGAAGTAACAAATGCCCTGCTTCCAGGAAAAGCCTCTAAGCATCAGGTAACATCAAATCGTACCCCAAACCGACACAGGTGGTCAGGTAGAGAATACCAAGGCGCTTGAGAGAACTCGGGTGAAGGAAACTAGGCAAAATGGTGCCGTAACTTCGGGAGAAGGCACGCTGTCGGTAGGTGAAGTCCCTTGCGGATGGAGCTGAAGGCAGTCGAAGATACCAGCTGGCTGCAACTGTTTATTAAAAACACAGCACTGTGCAAACACGAAAGTGGACGTATACGGTGTGACGCCTGCCCGGTGCCGGAAGGTTAATTGATGGGGTTATCCGTAAGGAGAAGCTCTTGATCGAAGCCCCGGTAAACGGCGGCCGTAACTATAACGGTCCTAAGGTAGCGAAATTCCTTGTCGGGTAAGTTCCGACCTGCACGAATGGCGTAATGATGGCCAGGCTGTCTCCACCCGAGACTCAGTGAAATTGAAATCGCTGTGAAGATGCAGTGTACCCGCGGCAAGACGGAAAGACCCCGTGAACCTTTACTATAGCTTGACACTGAACATTGAGCCTTGATGTGTAGGATAGGTGGGAGGCTTTGAAGCGTGGACGCCAGTCTGCGTGGAGCCAACCTTGAAATACCACCCTTTAATGTTTGATGTTCTAACGTAGACCCGTGATCCGGGTTGCGGACAGTGTCTGGTGGGTAGTTTGACTGGGGCGGTCTCCTCCTAAAGCGTAACGGAGGAGCACGAAGGTTAGCTAATCACGGTCGGACATCGTGAGGTTAGTGCAAAGGCATAAGCTAGCTTGACTGCGAGAGTGACGGCTCGAGCAGGTGCGAAAGCAGGTCTTAGTGATCCGGTGGTTCTGAATGGAAGGGCCATCGCTCAACGGATAAAAGGTACTCCGGGGATAACAGGCTGATACCGCCCAAGAGTTCATATCGACGGCGGTGTTTGGCACCTCGATGTCGGCTCATCACATCCTGGGGCTGAAGTAGGTCCCAAGGGTATGGCTGTTCGCCATTTAAAGTGGTACGCGAGCTGGGTTTAGAACGTCGTGAGACAGTTCGGTCCCTATCTGCCGTGGGCGCTGGAGAATTGAGGGGGGCTGCTCCTAGTACGAGAGGACCGGAGTGGACGCATCACTGGTGTTCGGGTTGTCATGCCAATGGCATTGCCCGGTAGCTAAATGCGGAAAAGATAAGCGCTGAAAGCATCTAAGCGCGAAACTTGCCCCGAGATGAATTCTCCCTGAGACCCTGAGTCTCCTGAAGGAACGTTGAAGACTACGACGTTGATAGGCTGGGTGTGTAAGCGTAGCGATACGTTGAGCTAACCAGTACTAATGATCCGTGAGGCTTAACCTTACAACACCGAAGGTGTTTTGGTTGAGAGACAGACAATTTTCAGCTTAATTCCAAGATTTTAAGTCGATGGTTACAGGTAACACTGTGACGGTTGATGAAAACAGAATATGCCTGGCGGCAGTAGCGCGGTGGTCCCACCTGACCCCATGCCGAACTCAGAAGTGAAACGCCGTAGCGCCGATGGTAGTGTGGGGTCTCCCCATGCGAGAGTAGGGAACTGCCAGGCTCCAAATAAGTGGAAAGCCCTGTACTGACGTACAGGGCTTTTTACTGTCTGCGATTTACACGAACCCGTCTGCATCAACCATACTTATGGTCGGTAAAATACAAAAGGCGTAATGCCGAGCAGGCTAACTTATGGCTAAGAATACTATCTGTATTTGGTACGATCATGATGCGGAAGCCGCAGCTCGTTTCTATGCTGCGACTTTTCCTGACAGCAGTGTTGGAGCCGTCATTCCTGCCCCTGGCGACTATCCGGATGGCAAGGCTGGCGACACAATAGTTGTCGAATTTGTCGTCGCGGGTGTGTCGTGCATCGGTCTCAACGGCGGGCCACATTTCAAACATAATGAAGCTTTTTCCTTTCAGATATCCACCGACGATCAGGCGGAAACAGACCGCTACTGGAACGCTATTGTCGGTAACGGCGGCCAGGAAAGTGAGTGCGGCTGGTGCAAGGATAAATGGGGAGTTAGCTGGCAAATTACTCCACGTGTACTGACCGATGCTTTGGCCACGGGAGGTGACACCGCCAGGCGTGCATTTGGCGCGATGATGTCGATGAAGAAAATAGACGTTGCTGCTATCGAAGCCGCGATACGAGGCTGACGAGTACTTGGAGCCAGTGTTTGCCGCAAAGGAAAGAATGTGACTGGACGTGAGGATCCTCGCCGATCACGCAAGGTCTTTGGATCTCCAAAGACCTACAGGCCGCTAAAAGTTTCGATTTTCTGATCATTATCCATATCCCATTCCCCAGCTATCCTTCCCCAAAATTCATCTAAAAACATAAAAGCATTAGCGATAATTTTTAATTCTTTTATGTAATCGTCGCCGTTAGAAATACTGCTCCCATCATCAATACAGGAGCACTCATCATGGCAAAACGACATTCTCTCTGGCTGGCCGCTCTGGCTCTTATTGCAATGCCGGTCTTCGCGGTGGATGTGACCGTCGCGTACCAAACTTCTGCTGAACCGGCCAAAGTGGCTCAGGCCGATAATGCTTTTGCCAAAGAGAGCGGCGCAAAAGTTGAATGGCGCAAGTTCGACAGCGGCGCGAGTGTGGTGCGTGCGTTGGCATCGGGCGATGTGCAGATTGGCAATATTGGCTCCAGCCCGCTGGCAGTGGCTGCAAGCCAGAATGTACCTATCGAAGTATTCCTTCTTGCTTCGCAATTGGGTAACTCCGAAGCGCTGGTTGTGAAGAAAGGTATCACCAGTCCGAAGGATCTTATCGGCAAGCGTATTGCGGTTCCGTTTATTTCGACCACGCATTACAGCCTGTTGGCGGCTCTGAAACACTGGGGCATTAAGCCCGGCCAGGTGGAAATTCTTAACCTTCAGCCTCCAGCAATTATCGCGGCCTGGCAGCGTGGCGATATTGATGGTGCTTATGTCTGGGCGCCAGCGGTGAATGAGCTGGAGAAAGAAGGCACTGTGCTGACAGATTCTGCACAAGTGGGCAAGTGGGGCGCTCCGACGCTGGATGTCTGGGTCGTGCGTAAAGACTTCGCTCAGGCGCATCCGGAAGTGGTTGAAGCCTTCGCCAAAAGTGCCCTGGCGGCACAGAAAAGTTATATCGATAACCCCGATGTTTGGCTTAAACAACCGGACAACCTCAGCAAGCTCTCCCGTTTGAGCGGCGTGCCTGAAAGCGACGTTCCGGTGCTGGTGAAGGGCAATACCTATCTCACCGCGAGCCAGCAATCAGAGCAGCTCAGCGGCCCGGTGAACAAAGCGATTGTTGATACTGCACAGTTCCTCAAAGCGCAGGGAAAAGTCCCGGCCGTTGCGACGGATTACAGCCAGTTCGTCACCGATCGCTTCGTGAAAACGCTGGCGCAATAAGGGGTTAGCCATGTTACAGGTTTCGAATTTAAGCGTGGATTATGACGGTAAAACGGTTCTCAACGATATCAATCTGACCGTGGATGAGGGCGAGTTGCTGGTCGTTCTCGGCCCATCCGGCTGCGGGAAAACCACGCTGTTGAACCTGATTGCAGGCTTTGTTCCTTATCACACCGGCAGCATCACGCTTGCGGGCAAACCGGTGACGGGACCGGGCGCTGAGCGCGGCGTGGTCTTTCAACATGAAGGGCTGCTGCCGTGGCGTACGGTGCTGGATAATGTCGCGTTTGGCCTGCAGCTTGCGGGTGAGCCAAAGCCAGCGCGTGAGGAAATCGCGTTCGATATGCTGCGCAAAGTGGGTCTGGAAGATAAAGCGAAACGTGCCATCTGGCAGCTTTCCGGTGGGCAGCGTCAGCGAGTCGGAATTGCCCGCGCACTGGCGACTCGGCCACAACTTTTGTTGCTCGACGAGCCCTTTGGCGCACTGGACGCCTTCACTCGTGAACAAATGCAGGCACTGTTATTAAAGTTGTGGCACGAAAGCCGCCGCCAGGTGCTGTTGATTACGCATGACATTGAAGAAGCGGTTTTTCTGGCGACAGAATTGGTGTTGTTGTCACCGGGGCCGGGGCGTGTACTGGAGCGATTACCGCTCGATTTTGGCCGCCGTTTTACCGAAGGTGAGCCATGCCGCAGCATCAAATCTGACCCTGAGTTTATTGCTAAACGCGAGTACGTGTTGAGCCGGGTGTTTGAACAACGCGAGGGCTTCCTGTGAGCATCGTTATTCAGGATAAAGCCCGCCGCAAGCGGCTGGCACTTCACTGGCCATTCTCACGTCAGCTCACGCTGAGCATCGCAACGGTCACGGCAATCGTATTGCTGTGGTGGTGGGTGGCAGCGCAGCAGTGGGTCAGTCCACTGTTTTTGCCTCCTCCAGGCCAGGTATTGGTAAAGCTGATTAGCATTGCCGGGCCGCAGGGGTTTATGGATGCAACACTTTGGCAGCATCTAGCCGCCAGCCTGCTACGTATTCTCACAGCACTGTTAGCCGCAGTATTGATTGGCATTCCGGTAGGTATCGCCATGGGGCTTAGCCCAACGGTTCGAGGCATTCTCGATCCGCTGATTGAGCTTTATCGCCCGGTACCGCCGCTGGCTTATCTACCGCTGATGGTGATTTGGTTCGGTATTGGTGAAACCTCGAAAATCTTGCTGATTTACCTGGCGATTTTCGCCCCTGTCGCAATGTCGACCATGGCTGGGGTTCGCAGTGCAAAACAGGTTCGCATTCGCGCCGCCCAAGCTCTTGGGGCATCACGCCTCCAGGTTGTGTGGCATGTGATTTTGCCAGGTGCGCTGCCGGAAATCTTGACTGGATTTCGCATTGGGCTTGGTGTGGGTTGGTCAACGCTGGTTGCCGCTGAGCTTATCGCCGCCACGCGTGGGCTGGGTTTCATGGTGCAATCTGCAGGTGAGTTTTTGGCAACTGACGTGGTGCTTGCAGGCATCGGCGTGATTGCCGTAATCGCATTTTGTTTAGAGCTGGGTTTGCGTGCTTTGCAGCGTCGTTTAACCCCATGGCATGGAGAAGGGCAATGAGTGAAAAAGTGAATATTACGCCTCTGGGGCCTTACATTGGTGCGCAGGTCAGCGGCGTGACGCTGAGCCGAGGATTGACCGATAACCAGTTTGAGCAGATTTATCATGCGCTGATCCGCCATCAGGTGCTCTTCTTGCGTGACCAGCCTATTACACCTGCACAGCAACGTGCACTGGCGCAGCGCTTTGGCGATCTGCACATTCACCCGGTTTATCCACACGCGGAAGGGGTGGAAGAGATAATCGTTCTGGATACGCACAACGATAATCCGCCGGATAACGATAACTGGCATACCGATGTTACGTTTATTGAAACGCCGCCCGCTGGGGCAATACTGGCGGCGAAGCTGATTCCTGAAACGGGTGGCGATACGTTGTGGACCAGCGGTATTGCGGCCTTGGAAGCGCTTTCGGAACCGTTCAGGCGTTTGCTGTCTGGTCTTCATGCGGAGCATGATTTTAAGAAGTCATTCCCGGAGTATAAGCATCTGCGAAGTGAGGAAGAACATCAGCGCTGGCGCGAGGCCGTTGTTAAAAATCCCCCACTGCTTCATCCGGTTATCCGCACTCATCCGGTGAGCGGCAAACAGGCGCTGTTTGTTAATGAAGGATTCACCACGCGGATTGTCGATATCTCACAAAAAGAGAGTGATGCGCTGCTCTCCTTCTTGTTCGCGCACGTGACAAAACCGGAGTTTCAGGTGCGCTGGCGCTGGCAGGAAAACGATATTGCCATCTGGGATAACCGCGTGACACAGCATTATGCGAATGCCGATTACCTGCCGGCTCGCCGCATCATGCACCGCGCGACGATCCTTGGGGATAAACCTTTCTGGCGTGGGTGAGTCACTTCACTCGTACTTTCGTCGCCACCATTAATGCGGTCAGCAACATCAGGCAACCAGACAACACCAGTGGTGAAAGCAAGCCGAGATTATCAAGCGCGAACCCGCCAATGGCGGCGCCGCAGGTGTTTGCTAACTGGATCACCGCAACCTGAATTGATCCCGCTTTTTCAGCTTGATCCGCTAGTGAGCGGGTTATCCATGTCGACCAACCGACCGGGATTAGCGCGAACGAGAAGCCCCAGATAATGGCAATGGCTGAGGCGACAATTTTGTCCGAACCCCACAACACCAGTATTAATGCGCTAAGCGCCAATATGAGCGGGGCGCAGGTGAGCGCCAGTTTCAGCGAACGCTTGAGGAATACAGCAGAAAGCGATGTCCCGACAAAACTGGCGATACCAAAGCTCAACAGCACCAGCGTCAGGCCATCAACGTCGAATCCGGCGAGCGTCATGTACACTGGGCGGATGTAAGTAAAGAAGGCGAACTGCCCGGCAAATGTCATAAAGATCGCCGTCATACCTGCCAGCACACCGGGACGTTTAAGCAGGCCGAACATGTTTTGCTTATGTTGGGTCGATTCGCCAGGAAGCGAGGGTAGCGCTTTCCACACCCAAATTATGCAGGCAACACCCATCAGTGCCGCGCCGTTAAACACGTTGCGCCAGCCAATAATACCGCCTAAAAAACTGCCGAGCGGGGCAGCAATCACCAGTGCGATTGAGACTGCGCCAAAGATCACCGAGAGTGCTTTTGGCACCTTGCTCGTCGGAACCAGTCGCATGGTCAGGGATGCTGACATCGCCCAGAATCCGCCCAGCGCGATACCCAGACACGCGCGGCCAATCAACAACATGGTGAAGCTATTCGCAAAGGAAACCAGCAGGCAGGAGAGGGTGAGAAGCACAGAAAACAGGATTACCACATAGCGCCTGTCGGTTGCGCGAATAATACTGGTCACAAACAGGCTCGCGAACATGGCGACAAAAGCGGTGATGGTTACGGACTGTCCAGCAAGCCCTTCAGAAATTCCCAGCTCTTGTGCCAGTGGTGTCAGCAAACTTACCGGTAAAAACTCCACGGTAATCAGACAGGCTACGCAAAACGCTACGGCAAATACCGCTGACCAGTTAGGCCGCGTTCTGGCCCTTGCTTCGATTGTCCCTTCAATATGCTCACTCATTTCGTCACCTGGCGTCGATTCTGCGATAAAGCCGCGTAGTGTAGCACCATATTTGTGACGTAATTAACATTTTGGCAACTGTTCCGGCGAGTTCTAGAAATCCAGTTCCAGAGCAAAGCACAGGTAGGCCATTAGTTGGCTGCAATGTTGAAACTGTTCGGCACAGAAATTGACGGAGCCAGGTTTGCACAGCTCTTCAAAGTCGATATTTTTCACCGCGATAAAGTCTTTGCGTTTTAACTCCTGTAGCAAAGGATGAGTCTTGTCGTAGCCTTTTGGTGGGCGACTTAAGCTATCGCCATCCATGATAAATCCCTGACTTTGCAATGCTTGCAATGCCTTTTGATAAGCGTTTGGGTTTTCGTCAATACACCTGCGAATAGCATTTAAGGCTTTAGATTCAGGGTGCCAGATCCCCGCAGCAATAAAACAACCCTCCTCGGCAATATGCAGATATAACCCCGGTGCGTGGACATCTTTGCCCTGAAAATGGCGAAATTGAATGCCGACATTGGTTTTGTAAGGTGTTTTATCTTTGCTGAAACGACTATCCCGCTGCGGGCGCATAAGGCTGCCACCGACTTTTTTCGGCACGGCGGTGAGCTTAGGTGAAAGAGCAAGAATACTGGGTTGCATCTGCTCAATAAACCGTAGAGCTGGCGTTCTCACACTATTTTCGTATTCATCCTGATGGGCTTTGAACCACTCGCGGGAGTTGTTTTGCGCAAGTTGTTTTAGAAATTGCAGGCTAGCCGCGCTAAATATCCCACCTGTTGATACAGGAGTCGTTGGGGTTTTCGGTGTTTGAGCATTCATTATTGATTGACCCTTATGAGTACCAATTAAGCGGGTGCCAGCAGCATTAATCTTTAATAAATCAGTGCTAGCTCACCCACACCTGCTTTGAGAGGGTATCAATTCTGTTTACTTACGGCGAGGGCTTCTGCCCTGCGGGAATATTATGCAAATAAATCAGGGTGAATACCCGTCAATATATTGGCATGCCGCAGGTCAGATAATAAAACTCAGTATTTTGCTACCGTCGCTTTTGCACCCTCTTTGCAGAGTGCAAGATAGGTTTGCGTTATTTGCTCAACAAAACGTTGGTTTGCTGCCAGATCCTCACCGAAGATGGCCGTCAGACCAAGCAATGCCTTAACGCGTGATTCACCTTGCTGGCTCGTCTCAACGGCTTGTTGGATGGCGGGCAGTAACGGATCACTGACGTCGATGTTTTGTCCACTCTCATCAATACCGCCGACGTAACGCATCCAGCCGCTGATCCCTAACGCCAGCAAATCGAAACTGCCGCCTTTCGCCAGGTGCCAGCGCACAGAGTCCAGCCAACGCTGTGGCAATTTTTGGCTACCATCCATGGCTATCTGCCAGGTACGGTGGCGCAACGCGGGGTTGGTATATCGTTCAATTAACGACTCTGCATAGGCGGCCAGGTCAACGTCTTCCACATTCAGCGTCGGTGCCTGTTCATCCAGCATCAGCGCCAGAGCGGTAAGACGGTAGTTTTCATCCATCATGCAGTCGGAAATATGCGCGTAGCCCGCCAGATAGCCGAGATAAGCGAGGAAGGAGTGGCTGCCGTTAAGCATGCGCAACTTCATTTCTTCGTAGGGGAGCACGTCCTTAACCAGTTCAGCGCCTGCTTTTTCCCATTCCGGGCGGCCAGCGACAAAGTTGTCTTCAATCACCCACTGGCGGAACGGTTCGCAGGCCACCGCTGCCGGATCATCAATCCCCGTGTGTTGTGCCACCAGGGCTAACGTTTCTGGTGTTACAGCAGGCACAATGCGATCCACCATGGTGGAAGGGAATGTGACGTGGGATTGGATCCATTCGCCCAGCGTTGGATCAACTGCATTGGCCAGGGTAATCACTACATTACGGGTCACATGACCATTTTCCGGCATATTGTCGCAGGACATTACGCTAAAGGCAGGCAGACCGAGGGATTTGCGACGAGCAAGGGCTTCAACAATGACCCCAGGCGCAGACTGCGGCTGGTGGGGGTGAGCCAGATCGTGAGCAATTAACGGGTGATCCAGCATCAGGGTGCCCGTTGCCGGCGAATGGCAGTACCCTTTCTCCGTGACGGTGAGCGACACAATGGCAACTTCAGGTTGCGTCATAGCGGTGAGTACCGCTTCCAGTCCGTCCACTTGCGCCTGCAGAGCCTGCTTTACAACACCGACCACGCGACATTGCCATCCATCGGCAGACATTTCCGCCACGCTGTAGAGATGGTCCTGGTTTTTCAGGTCGGCAATTTGTTTTTCACCCCCAACCAGGTTTACCTCGCAGTATCCCCAGTCACTGCCATGTTCCTGGGCCAGAATATCCGCATAGACAGCCTGGTGCGCCCGATGAAACGCGCCGAATCCGAGATGAACAATACGCGGAACAAGCCGTTGGCGATCGTAATTGGGGATAATCGCCTGGGAATTCATTAAATCGTTATTCATAATCCCTTCTTGGGTTAACTTTCACATGCGGAATACCGCCGTCCAGGTCAGATATCTCCCAGGCGGGGTACATTTCGTTGCGAATGGTTTTAATGGCGTGACGGGTTATTTCTTTTGCAACGCTTCCCACAATCCCATCAGATAGGTGGCACCAAGCGCGCGGTCATAAAGGCCGTATCCCGGACGCCCCGTTTCTCCCCAGATGAAGCGACCATGATCCGGGCGAATATAGCCATCAAAGCCATTATCATGCAGGGCTTTCATCACCTCATACATGTCCAGAGAACCGTATTGCGAAGGATGGGCAGACTCATAAAAATCTTTGTCATGAATCAGTTTGATATTGCGCACGTGCGCGAAATGAATGCGCTTGCGACGCGTGAATTCGCTGAGAATTTCGTAAACATTATTCTCGGGATCTTCTGCGATAGAACCGGTGCACAGCGTAATGCCGTTTGCTTCTGAATCAACGGCGTTACACAGCCAATCCAGGTCAGCATAATTTTTAATAATGCGTGGCAGGCCGAAGATTGAATACGGTGGATCATCAGGGTGGATCGCCATTTTCACCCCAACTTCTACACATACAGGGATCACTTCACGCAGAAAATACACCAGGTTATCCCGTAATTTCTGCTCGTCGACGTCATGATAGAGAGCAAACAGTTCCTGCACTTTCGCCAGCCGCTCGGGCTCCCAGCCAGGCAGGGTAAAGCCATTGGCGTTATCAAGGACCTCCTTGACCACCTCTTCCAGACTTTTATCGATATCTTTTTTTTCAAACGCCATCGTCAGCGATCCATCCGGCAGAACGTAATTCATGTCGGTTTTCATCCAGTCAAAGACTGGCATGAAGTTGTAACAGATCACTTTCACTCCGAACCTGGCAAGGTTACGGATCGTTTGTTTATAGTTGGCGATATACTGATCACGACTCGGTAAACCAATCTTGATGTCATCATGAATGTTCACACTTTCAATGACTTCAAGAGTTAAACCCGTGCGTTGTACCTGGTCTGCGAGAGCCTTAATTTTTTCTTCCGGCCAAACGTCACCTACCGACACATCGTAAAGCGCGCCCACAACGCCTTCAACGCCGGGTACCTGGCGTATATTTTCAAGCGAAACCTTATCTTCTTCTGGTCCAAACCAGCGCATCGTCATTTGCATTTTATTTTCTACCTCTTATCAATCTATTCACAAAATATAACTATTATATTTACCATACTAGTATTTAGTGATGCATCCTAATGTGAAATATTCACTTGAGCAAGCGGGGTTGCAGAGAAAAACGAACAGTTAACTGATCATGTAAGAGGTATGTTTGGGGATCTTGAGATAAGTCACAATTATATACTTCACTGCTTGTATGGTAGTATAGCTCGATGATACAAAAGACGTATGAATAACGGACTAATAGCGCTCTGTCTGATACGTTCTTTTTCAGTCGGTGCATTCTTGGAATTGGACTTTCTTACCTGGAGTGACAAATGTCACTGATTAATGATTGTTTCATGATTAATAACAGGCCCGGTCAGTGGTTATATAAAGAGATAGCCAAAACGCAGCCTATCATTGATTTTCATTGTCACCTTGAAGCCAAAGATATCTTTGAAAACAAAGCGTTCGAGAATATTACTCAGTTGTGGCTGGAAGGGGATCACTATAAATGGCGGGCCATGCGTGCCAATGGAATTAGTGAAGATAAAATAACGGGTAATGCATGCGCCGAAGAAAAGTTCCATGCCTGGGCATTAACTGTCGCCGCTAGTTTTGGTAACCCTTTATATCACTGGACACATTTAGAATTAGCTCACTATTTTGATATTCACGTTCCACTCAATGCCAATAACTGGCATGAGATAATGCTTCAATGTAATGAAAAATTAAAAAGTAACAATTTTTTACCTCGTGCATTAATTTCCCGTTCCAATGTTGAAATTATCTGTACCACGGATAATCCATTGGATGACTTACGCTATCATCAGTTATTACAGCAGGACCCCGAATTTTCGGTTCGCGTGCTGCCGACATTCCGCCCCGACGACATTTTCGAGACTGACGCTCTACGGTTCAGTCAGTTTATCGAGCGTCTGGCGGAAGCTTCGGGCAAAAATATCGCCACGCTGAGCGATTTCTTCGCCGCCCTGGAGCAGCGTGTTGACCATTTCCATCAGGTAGGTTGTCGCATTTCAGACCATGGACCTCTGGAAGTGCATTACCTGGAAATCAGCGACGAGCAAAAAGAGCAACTCTTCTCCCGTCGTCTGGCTGGAAACGGATTGTCTGAAGAAGACAGACTGGCCTGGGACAGCATGGTATTTATCGCGTTATCAGGCATGTATAAACAACGTGACTGGGCAATGCAAATTCATTTCGGCGCGATTCGTAATAATAATAAAAAAATGTTTAACCGCGTCGGTATTAATAGCGGTTTTGATTCTATTCATGATCAAACTCATTTGGCATCAGGTCTTAATGCTTTACTGAATGCCATGAATGAAAAGAATAATCTGCCTAAAACGATTATTTATAATCTGAATGCTATCTACAACGATATTGTTGCCTCGGCGATTGCTAATTTCCAGAGCGGTGATGAAGGCATTAAATCTCCTCTGCAATTTGGATCGGGATGGTGGTTTAACGATACCCGTCGAGGCATGGTTAACCAGCTTAATACTCTTGCCGATCAAGGCCTGTTATCTAATTTTATCGGCATGCTTACGGATTCCCGCAGCTTTGTTTCCTACACCAGACATGATTATTTCAGACGAATTCTTTGCGATTTGATCGGTAGCTGGGTTGAGAACGGAGAAGTCCCGGAAGACCGGGAAATATTAACCCAGATGATTCGCGGTATTTGTGCTGATAACGCACGACGTTATTTCGGTTTCTAAGTTTTGAGTAAAGAGAAGGTGAATTCCGAATTCAGAATTACCCTTCTCGATTTTATCGTTTAAGGAGAAAACATGTTACGTATTGCTATCGTGGGAACGGGGAATATCTCCCACAACCATATTCAGGGATATTTGTCGTTTGGTCAGCGCTGTCAGATTGTTGCTCTGGTCGATATTTATCCGGAGAAAGCACAAGAGAAAAAAGAGCGCTATGGACTGAACGAAGCCCGCGTCTACAGCTGCCACCAGCAGATGCTGGAAAACGAGCCTGATGTGGATATCGTTGATGTCTGCACGCCGCCCTATGTCCATGCTGAAATCAGTATCAATGCGTTGCACGCTGGCAAGCATGTGTTATGTGAAAAACCGATGGCTGCCTCGTTAGAAGAATGCGATGCGATGATCGCCGCCCAGCAGGCCAGCGGTAAAATGCTGTCTATCATTGCGCAGAACCGTTTTACCGATGCCTTCTGGCGACTAAAAGCGGCAGTGGATTCAGGTCTTGCCGGGAAAGTTTGCCATGCTCAGGTCGATTCATTCTGGTGGCGTGGCCACAGTTATTATGACTTGTGGTGGCGCGGCACCTGGGAAAAAGAGGGGGGCGGTTGCACGTTGAATCACGCGGTGCATCATATCGATGCCATCCAGTGGATGCTTGGTTTCCCGAGTGAAGTCGTTTCGATGATGACCAACATTGCTCACGATAACGCTGAAGTCGAAGATCTCAGCGCCACCATCTTTAAATACCCTACAGGCGCGCTGACGCAACTGACGGCCTCGGTAGTCCACCACGGTGAAGATCAGAAGATTGTGATTCAGGGTGAGAAGGCGCGGATCTCTGCTCCATGGGAAGTGTTTGCCAGCGAGTCTGCGGATAACGGCTTCCCGAAGGAAACCCGCAACACCGACTGCGAATCCCACCTCGAAACGCTGATTCGTAGTACACCGAAACTGGAATGGACGCTGCACACAGGCCAGATTGATAACGTCTTAAGCGCCATTGAACAACAAACCCCTCCGCTGGTGGATGGCCTACAGGGCAAGCGTTCACTGGAGCTCATTACTGCAATTTATAAGTCAGCCATCACCCGCTCGGTGGTGTCTTTGCCAATTGAAAGCACCGACGAGTTTTACCGCACAGGCGGTCTGATGGCCCGTGCCCCGCACTTTTACGAAAAATCCGCTTCCGTTGAGAATTTCAGTGAAGTGGGTGCGATCCCGTTGGGTAAAAACCTGGAAACAGAGACTGAATAATGAACAGAAACGATGGTATGAATTACGCGCCGACAGGCAAACCTCAGCCGGTTGTTGAACCGGGAGAATTTGTTTTTGCCGCCGCCGCTCTCGACCACGGACATATCTATGGTATGTGCAATGGATTGATTGAAGCTGGCGCTACGCTGAAATGGGTGTGGGATAAGGACCCGGCGAAGGTAGAGAAATTCGTACAGCAGTATCCTCAGGTTCAGGTGGCGGAGTCTCTGGAAACCTTGCTCAACGATCCACAAGTGATCCTGATTGCCGGAGCGGGCATCCCTTCCGAGCGCTGCCAGTTGGGGCTAAAGGTGATGGAAGCGGGCAAGGATTATTTTACGGATAAAGCCCCTCTCACCACTCTTGAGCAACTGGACGATGCGAAAGCGATGGTGGCGAAAACCGGGCGTAAATTCGCAGTTTATTACAGTGAACGTCTGCATGTTGAGAGTGCGGTATTTGCCGGGCAACTGGTCGAGCAGGGGGCCATTGGCAAAGTTATCCAGACGCTGGGCACCGGGCCGCACCGTGAAGGAACAGGCCGACCGGACTGGTTCTATCAGCGACGCTATTTTGGCGGCATTCTTTGCGATATCGGCAGCCATCAGATTGAACAGTTCCTGTTCTATACCGGCAACAAAGATGCACGTATTGTCGCAAGCCTGGCCCGCAACGTGAATCACCCGCAGCATCCAGAGTTTGAAGATTTCGGCGAGGCTATGTTGGTTGGGGAAAATGGCGCGACGGGGTATTTCCGCTGCGACTGGTTCACCCCTGATGGCCTGCCAACCTGGGGTGATGGGCGTCTGACGCTACTGGGCACTGAAGGGTATATCGAAATTCGTAAATACATCGATTTAACCCGTGGCGAACAGGACGTGGTTTATCTGGTGAATAAAGACGGGGAGCATCGTTACCCAGTGGCCGGTCAAGTTGGATTCCCTTACTTCGGGGAGCTGATTAAAGACTGCTTAAATCGCACCGAGAACGCCATGAGTCAGGAGATGGCCTTCAAAGCTGCTGAATTGTGCATTAAGGCGCAAATGATGGCGAACGCCAGCTGATCCGGAGGTCATGATGAGAACACTCAACGCTGCCATTATCGGCTGTGGCGCAATCCATATCTGCCACGTTGATGCCCTGCGGCAGACTCCCAACGTCGTATTGCGAGCTGTCGTGGATATTGACTGCGACAAAGGCACTGCGTTGGCTGCACTTTACGGTTGTGATTTTTACCAGGACTATCAGCAAATGCTGTGCGATGAGGCGATTGATGTCGTCCATATCTGCACACCGCATTACCTGCATAAACCGATGATCCTTGCCGCGTTAGCGGCAGGAAAACAGGTGTTCTGCGAAAAACCGGTCGCTATGAACATGAGCGAAGTGGAAGAGATCAAGCAGGCGGAAAATCGGGCCATCGGGAGGGTGGGGGTCTGTTATCAAAACCGACTCAACCCCACAAGCCTGGCGTTGCGTCAATTGCTTGACGTAGGCACGCTTGGCCGTGTGCTCAGTATTAGCGCTCAGCTCACCTGGTGCCGTACACCGTCGTATTATACCAACAGTGCATGGCGTGGCCGGTATGCAACCGAAGGTGGCAGTTTGTTGATCAATCAGGCGATTCACACACTGGATCTGCTGCAATGGTTGGGCGGCGGGGTGTCTCGTCTGAAGGGGGTAGTGGATTGTTCACTGCTGGATAAAACGATCGATAACGAAGATACCGCAATGGCGGCCTTCGAGTTTACCGATGGCGCTCGCGGCCTGTTTTATGCCTGTAATAACCACACCCGCGATGTTCCGTTGCAACTGGAGGTCCATTGCGAACATGGCCGCTGGCAATTGCAGGATAATTCGCTCTGGCGTATTACCGACAGTCAACGGGTGCTGGTGACGAGTGACGAAGCCTCTGATGGAAGTAATAAAAGCTATTGGGGAATGGGGCATATTCAAGCCGTTCGTCAGTTTTATGACGCTATTCGTGACGGCGGCCATGCACCCTATATCGGTATAAATGATGCCGCTCAATCATTAAAGCTTGTGGAGACTATTTATCGATCATCACAATTACGACAATGGATAACTCTTACCCAATAATAACACTGTCCCATTTTAATTAAATACGGCACATTTCGGTGTGCCATAAATAAAAGTCTATTCCACTTGTCATAATTAATATGGCCGGTTTAAATCCTTCATGGGTTTAAACGGAGTCATTATTATTTCTGGATGGAAAAGACAATAAACCCTACAAGTACGAGAATAAAAATATGGCTATACCAACTGAACGTAGAGTCGGTTATGGCGTGGCGATTGGCTACGGCGTAACGGATCTTTTTGGTGGCGGCGCATTTGCCGTCATCGGCACCTGGTTACTCTTTTTTTACACCACCTACTGTGGTCTGACCGTACTGGAGGCAGGATCCATTTTTGCCATTGCCAGGGTTATTGACGCAGTATTAAGTCCGATTATGGGGTATATCACCGATAATTTCGGTAATACCTGGCTTGGCAGAAAATTCGGTCGCCGCCGTTTCTTCTTATTGCTTGGTGCACCGCTAATGTTCCTGTATTCATTGGTCTGGGTTGCCGACATGAATTACTGGTACTACCTTGGCACCTATCTGTCCATTGAGCTGTTATCAGCCATGGTACTGGTGCCATGGGAGACGCTGGCTGCGGAAATGACCAAGCGTTTCGATGAACGTACTCGCCTGGCGGGCGTGCGTATGATGTGCTCAGCGTTAGGTGGATTCCTCGCGGTATCGGTGCCTGGTATCATCATGCAATTTACAGGTAAAGATAACGCGTTAACTTATACTCTCACCGGGGGCATTTTTGCTGTTATTTATTTTATCGCGGTATTAATTACCTGGGCCTGCACATGGGAAGCAAAAGATGTCGAGGAAGAATATCATCACACCACTGATTCTAACCGAAAATCAGGATTGATGAATCATCTTAAATATCTGCTTATCGATCTCCTGTCTTCATTCAAAATAAAAGCATTTCGCCAGCATATTACTATTTATATATTCTCGTTTACTGCCCTCGATGTCTTTAACTCAGTATTCACCTACTTTGTGGTATACGCGTTGAGTAAAGATACGGCCACGGTATCCGGGTTATTGAGTATCGCCGCCTTTGTCTCTATTCCGGGTACTTTCGGCTTTATGATGCTCATGAATAAATTCAATATGACGCCATCAGGGGCACTGCGTATTTCCTATAGCTGTATCTTTGCTGTACTGGCCTTCTTATTCTTCGTCTATATGAGCGGCATCAACGTACCTACCGTGGTGTTCTCCGCAGTCTTTGTGGTTCTTGGACTTGCGAGAGCCGGGCTGTACTACATCCCGTGGAACATCTATAGCTTCATTCCCGATGTTGATGAGATGGTCACGCGTCAGCGTAGGGAAGGCATTTTCGCCGGAGTCATGGTGTTAATGCGCAAAAGTACAGTCGCGTTGGCCATCATGATCGTTGGCGTGGTGCTGGAGTTCAGCGGATTTGTCAAAGGCATGGGAAGCCAGCCCGAAAGCGCCCTGGATGCCATTATTGGCCTGATGGTCTTTGCGACGGCGATTCTGTTGGCGGTCAGCTTCTGGATGACGTTCAAATTCAAACTGACTCAACACACCCATGAAGTCCTGATCAAAGAGATCGATCGTCGGAAACAGGGCGGACAGGCGTGTGACTGTAATACCGAAACGCGTCAGGTGATCAAAGATCTGACAGGTTATGCCTACGATAAAGTCTGGATCACCAAACCAACCGATAACCCTCTCAATGGGGCTGCACCGGCAGCCATTCGTTAAGCGGTAAGTTGGGAAATACCCTTGGGTTCCTCGGTCAGAACCAAGACCGGGAACCCAAACATTATCGAAACAGGCAGACTAGACGGCAACGTCGCGACGAGGGATGCTGGTGCGTTGTTGAATTTCCCAGTTATCGGCAAGACCTACCTGCGCATCGGACGGCGTCAGCAGCGTTCGACCACGAACCAGGTCAGCCGCGCGTTCTGCCAGCATGATCGTCGGTGCATTCAGGTTGCCGTTCGGCTCTGTTGGAAACACCGATGAATCAATCACTCGCACACCTTGCAGGCCATGTACACGCAACTCGGAATCGACCACCGACAGGTCGTCTTCACCCATCCTGCAAGAACCACACGGATGCATCGTGCTCTCCATGTTGGCACGCACAAACGCATCAATTTCTTCGTCTGTTTTCACATTAGGGCCGGGGGCCAGTTCCACCCCACGGAAGCTGTCCATCGCTTGCTGGCCTATTATCTCACGCGTCAGGCGCACACAACGGCGGAAGCCTTCGCGGTCTTCTTCGCGCTCAAGATAGTTAAAACGGATTTCTGGATGTTGATACGGATCGGCTGAGCGCACGCGCACATAACCCCGGCTTTTGGGCTTATTCGGGCCTGTGAGCACCATAAAACCGTGCCCTTTAAACGGTTTATCACCGTCATAGCGCATCGCCGCAGGTAAAAAATGGAACTGGATATCCGGCCAGCGCAACCCTTTCCCTGAGCGGATAAATCCACCGGCTTCAAAATGGTTGCTCGCGCCCAAACCATCTTTGAATAGCAACCAGCGCAGGCCAATCAGCGCCTTAGAGAACAGCCCCATTTTGCTATTGAGCGACACCGGTTCCTTACATTCGAATTGAATGTAAATCTCGGAGTGATCCTGCAAGTTTTCACCGACACCGGGCAAGTCGTGTTTCACCTCAATCCCGGCTTTACGCAATACTTCGGCAGGGCCGATGCCTGAACGCTGCAACAGGTGAGGGGAGCCGATAGGGCCAGAAGACACCAACACCTCTCGTGTACAGCGTACGGTGTGTACTTCCCCATTTTGTTCATACTCAACGCCCACTACACGCTTGCCTTCGAGCACCAGTTTACGGGTCATCGCATGAGTGACGACGGTCAGATTTGGGCGCTCCATTGCTGGCCGTAAATAGGCATTCGCCGTTGACCAGCGCACACCATTCTTAACCGTCATATGCATCGCACCAAAACCTTCCTGCATGTATCCGTTGGTATCTTCGGTTTTGATGTAGCCCGCCTGTGCACCGGCTTCAATCCAGGCACCATACAGTGGGTTTTGCATATTATTGCCGTTGTTGGTGCTCAGTGGGCCTTCTGAACCACGATAGTCATCACCGCCAAACTTGAAGTTTTCCGCTTTGCGGAAATAGGGCAGACAGTTGCGATAGCCCCAGTTTTTGGCACCTAACGACTCCCATTCATCGAAGTCGTAGGCATGGCCACGAATGTAAACCAGACCGTTGATCGACGATGAACCGCCAAGCACTTTGCCGCGCGGGCAGTGCAGGCGGCGGCCATCCAGATGTGGTTCGGGTTCGGTTTCATAGTGCCAGTTGTACTTTTTGGTGTTCATCGGTATCGAGAATGCGCTGGGCATCTGAATGATGACGCTTTTATCACTACCGCCATACTCGACCACCAGCACGCTGACCTTCGGGTCTTCGGTCAGACGATTTGCCAGCACACAACCTGCCGATCCGGCACCCACGATGATGTAGTCATATTGTTTGGTAGACATAATATTCTTGCTCCATTTTTATTCTGGACAACCGTCTCAGGCGCGCCTTTTATTCCCGGTGGTGTATTCCGGCATATTGATTTCGATATGCGCGATAACCGCTTCTTCGTGATGAAGATTCAGCGAACGACATGACAGGTAGTAGACGATGCTTGAAACGATAAGTCCCACCAGCCAGGCCAGATCCACACTGCCCATCGCCTGCGCTAGCGGGCCGACAAACACCTCGCGACTCCCATCAAAGATGCAGAAGAACGGGACCATCGCCATGAAACCCACCAGATAGGAGAGCAACCCTCGGGTGCCCCAGCGACCGTAAATGTTGCCGTGTGGTAAGAAGAAATGTGGGATGGCGTAACGGCCTCTACGCACGAAGAAATAGTCCGTGAGATTGACCGCAGTCCAGGGCACCAGGAAGTACAGCATCACGACCAGATAGATGTTGAGCACTGACAGGCCAGAGCCTGAGTTGTAGATGCTCATCGCCACACCGAGCTGTAAGCACACCACGAAGATGATGGCCACGATACGGGCTTTGGCGGTCGGTTCTACCTTCCTGAAAGAGTCGATACTGGTAATCGCGGTGAGTTTGGCACTGTAAATGTTCATCGCGATAACGGGCAGGAAGGCCAGGATAGTAATGGCCACCACCACGGTACCCAGATGAGGAGAAAAACCTGCACCGACCGCATTAAGGGCCACCAGCACATCTGTTGTGTGCAGATGGGACGCCAGCCAGCCTCCTACCGAAATCATCCATGCACCCGACAGCGATGCACCCAAAAATACGGCCGTGATCAGCTTGCCGCTCGAGGTATTTTTCGGAAGATAGCGAGAATAATCAGAAACATACGGTGCATAGGCAATGTTGTAACTGGCTGCCGCGGCGAACTGGGCAATAAATCCCGTCAAGTTGAAGCCTAACGGTGTTTCCGGAACAGCACTTTCGAGCACGGGAGCATCCTGAACCCAGCCCATCAGTACCGCCAGAGTGACCAGACCATATAAAGGCAGCGACAGGTACAGTGACCATTTGAAGGTTTTGTGCATCCAGTCGTGGCCGAGAATGGCAAGGATCGTGGCTGGCAAAGTCACGGCCAACGCAACTTGCATCGGATCCCAACTGAACAGCGTTTTTAGCCCCTGCATCATCAACACCAGGTTGACGATATTAAAGCCAGCGAACACAAACAGGGTCGCGATCAATACCAGCACCACGCCACGATAGCCAAACTGGGCGCGCGACTGGATCATCTGCGGAAGCCCCAGATGCGGTCCTTGTGATCCATGGAAGGCCATAAACAGCGTGCCAAACATGATGCCCAGCGTACCGGCAACAGTGGTCCATATTGAATCAAGCCCGACGCTCGGCCCGACAAAGCCGATGGTCATGGTAAAAAAAGTAAAGTTGCCGACGAACCAGAAAGGCCCCTGACTGGAGAGTTTGTCAGTGCGTTCATGTTCTGGCACAAAGTCTATTGAGCGTCCTTCGATGGTGCTTTGCTCGTTGCTGCTCCCTTTAACTGCTGTTGATTCTGTTTGCATGATGTACCCCATGAGCAATAAGGGTGAAGCAATAAGAATTCGTTAAGCCAGGCGATGGCCGGCTCGTTAGTTCAGTGTGCTGCGTGTTGTCTGGTCACTTCCGAACAACTGCGGGTTGATTCGGAAGTGACAGGCGAGTGGGATTACGAAGGTAGGGTGATCCACACCGTTTTTGTTTCCATCAGGTAGTCGAGCTGCTCAGGACCCAGATCTTTACCAAAACCAGAATCCTTGAAACCACCAAACGGCAGTGCCGGGTCGATTGTGCTGTGTGCGTTGACATACACTGAGCCTGCTCGTAGCTGAGGAATCAGCGTGTGTACACGGGCGAGGTCGTTCGAATAAATTGCGGCCGCCAGGCCAAACGGAGAATCATTGGCGAGCTCAACGGCTTCCTCGACGGTATCGAACGGGGCGGTTACCAGCACCGGGCCAAAGATCTCTTCCTGAACAATCCGCATATCGTTGCGACAGTGAGCAAAGATGGTTGGCTCAACGAAGAAACCCTCTCCTTTATGAGGCTTGCCACCATAGTAAAGTTTTGCACCTTCGCGCACGCCAGCATCAATGTAGGACAGTACAGAGTCCTTCTGTCTGGCCGAAACCAGCGGACTGATGAAGCACTCCCGATCCAGCCCTGGAGCCACTTTCAGCGTCGAGGTGTAGTCGGCAAGTGCGGTCAGGAAGCGATCATAGATACTGCGGTGAATATAGGCGCGGGTACCGGCATCACACACCTGGCCGGAGTTAAAGAACACACCGTTGGCGACAGCCTGAGCTGCAG
This sequence comes from Buttiauxella sp. WJP83, assembly GCF_027594725.1. Classification (NCBI taxonomy): domain Bacteria; kingdom Pseudomonadati; phylum Pseudomonadota; class Gammaproteobacteria; order Enterobacterales; family Enterobacteriaceae; genus Buttiauxella; species Buttiauxella sp. WJP83. The sequence continues at coordinate 3,991,661 of NZ_CP110080.1, read as the reverse complement.
CAGGAATATCTGCATCTTCCAGTACCAGTACAGGGGACTTGCCTCCCAGTTCCAGGGTGACGCGCTTGATGTTCTCAACGGCTGTATGCCCGACTTTACGGCCAACAGGCGTGGAGCCGGTAAAGGTGACTTTGTCGATCCCCGGATGGGTGGCCATGGCCGCGCCAATCACATTGCCGTGTCCGGTAATGATATTGACCACGCCGTCAGGAATACCGGCTTCCTGGACTAATTCAGCAAAACGCAGCGTCGATAACGATGTCAGCTCAGCAGGTTTAATCACCGCAGTACAACCTACCGCCAGTGCGGCCGCCAGTTTCCATGCCATGGTTTGCAGTGGGAAATTCCACGGAACAATCGCGGCAACGACACCAATCGGTTCTTTGCGGGTATACGCCAGATAATTGCCAGGCAGGGATGGCTCGACGGTGCGGCCATGCAGCTTAGAAGCCCAGCCTGCGAAATAGCGGAAGGTGTCGATGGTGCCCTGAATATCGACATCACGTGCCTGTGACACCGATTTTCCCATATCAATAGATTCGATCTCAGCCAGTTCATCAGCGTTGGCTTCTATCAGGTCAGCCAGGCGGTGCATCAGGCGCTCGCGTTCCAGCGGCTTCAGGCGACGCCATTCACCGTGGTCGAACTGGTGGCGTGCGGCGGCCACGGCGCGGTCGAGATCGGCGGTGCTCGCCAGGGGAACAGAGGTTAGTGTGCCTTGTGTGGACGGCTCAATAACGGCACTTACTTCCCCTGTGCTTCCATCAACCCACTGGCCACCGATAAACATCTTCTGCGGTTTAGCCAGGAAGCGTTGTGTCGCCTCGGAAATACCGTATTGGTTGAGATAGTGTCTTACGGTTGCATCCATTTGATCATTCTCTCTTTTTTATTACCCGGATTTTGGCTTCCGGGTTTTGGATGTAGGGTCATGTGGGTGGCGGAACCACCCGGGTTATGTTCAGCGAGACAGGGCTTGCTTACGCTCGTAGAAAATGAAACCAATGCTGTTCATCAGCAATTGGGCGGCCAGAATAGAGGTCACACCGGTGGGATCGTACGCAGGGGCCACTTCGACCAAATCCATGCCGATAATGTTTCCACCACTGCGTTTGGCCAGTGCCTGAATAATTTCCAGTACCTCGTAGTACTGGAAACCACCGTGGCTCGGCGTGCCGGTGCCTGGCGCGATAGACGGGTCGAAACCGTCTATATCGATGGTGAGATAGTAGTTACAGCCCTCAGGTATCTGCGCCAGCACAGCCTCGGTGCCAAGCCGGCGTACGTCACGTACTGACAAGATGTTTGAACCTGCTGCACGGGCGGCGTCATAGTCGCTGCGGTTGGATGAGGAGACATTCCTGATACCAAGCTGCGTCATGCCAGCGATATGGTCCATTTCTGACGCACGTCGTAGCGGGCTGCCGTGTCCGTAGCGAACACCGTGGCGCTCGTCGACAAAATCGAGGTGGGCGTCGAAGTGAACGATGTGAATCGGTCCTCGTCCTGCATACGCCTTGATGACTGGCGCGTGGATAGAATGGTCGCCCCCCAACACCACCGGCATGGCACCGGAATCAAGAATTTTGCGTACTGCTAGTTCGATGTTGGCGTTACTACTGACCATATCGGTATGCACAATGTCTGCATCGCCCACATCGACCATGCGTACCTGATCTTGTGTCAGGTAGAGCGCATCATCTTCATGGTCATAAGCCCCAGCATGACCAAATGAAAACAGCGTCGATGCCTCGCGAATACCGCGTGGTCCAAAGCGAGCACCTGCACGCCATTGGGTTCCCATATCATTAGGGGCACCCAGAATTGCCACGTCGGCATCAATCTCTTCCCAGTTGAGGCACACCGGCGATTTTGCAAACGTACAATGCCCGACAAACGGCAAGTTTAATCGTCCAGACTCATAGTTATTGTTCCCCATTTTCACTCCCCATCTGTGGATTTCTGGTCAAGGCCAGGCTCTGGTTTATTTGCCTTAACAATGACTATGGTCAACAATTCGCAGTATAAAAATAGAAAATATCAGATGTTCATATCGCCATTTCCGAAGCAAAGCGTAAGAGGAAAAAGAAGTGAATCAACTGCACAATATTGACCTGAAGCTGCTGAGAATTTTCATGACAATTGTGAAGTGCAAGGGCTTTTCGGCCGCTCAGGCCGCCCTGAATCTCAGTCAGTCCACGATCAGTGAACAGATGACCAGCCTTGAAACACGGCTAGGGGTCAAATTATGTGAACGCGGACGAAGTGGCTTTCGGCTTACTGAACATGGCGCGGCGACTTACGAGGCAGCACAACGGTTATTATTGGCAGTCGATACATTTTGTATGGATACCTCATCACTGAAGCGGCATATCTCTGGCAGGCTTTATCTGGGCGTCATCGACAACACCGTTACCGATAGCGGCAGCATACTGTCACGCACTTTGCGACAGTTCGTCTCGCATGGACACGATGTGCAGTTAGATATCTATATTGGTACGCCTGCTGAGTTGGAGGAACGCGTACTGGATGGACGGTTGCACGTCGCCATAGGACATTTTCCGTTCGAGGTGGCAGGCCTGGATTACAAGCCGGTATACGATGAAGAAGATGGTTTGTTCTGCAGTTGCTACCATCCGCTATTCAAAAACCAGGCAGAGGGCGATGACCTGATCGCAGCGGTCCGTGACAGTCAAATCGTGGCGCGTGGCTTTCTGCAACAACGCGATCTGCAATTGCTCAAATCAGGAAGTGCGGCGGCGACCGTAGACAATATCGAGGCGCAGGCCATTCTGATCCTGACCGGGGCGTACATCGGTTTCCTTCCATTACATTACGCCCGCCAATGGGTTGATTCCGGTCAGATGCGCCAGATTGTGCCGAAACAATTTGGCTCTAAATGGCCGTTCTCTTCAGTCACCAAACGCACGGCAACACAACCGGCCGTTCTTCGCGTATTTATGGAAGCGTTGATGAGTCACTGCAGTCCCGGCTTAGCCCGATAAGCAGTGTGTTATCCAGATTGAAGCAAAACAAAAAGGACCTGGATAATTTCTTATCCAGGTCCTTGATATGTTTGGTGGCCCCTGCTGGACTTGAACCAGCGACCAAGCGATTATGAGTCGCCTGCTCTAACCACTGAGCTAAGGGGCCGTGGCGCAGGATTATACGGTAATCAGGGGATGCAGGTCTACAGCCATAAAACCATATGATGCTTTTATGCACAGTTCTAGTTTGTTGTAATTGCAGGTAGATTTTGCGATAACCATGGTTAATCACTTTATTAGACTGACAACGCTTATGGAACTCTTAGTACCCAACCTGCAGGTGGTGTTTTGTGGTATCAATCCCGGTTTGTCCTCATCCCATAAAGGTTATCCTTTTGCTAACGCCAGTAATCGTTTCTGGAAGGTGATCCATCAGGCTGGTTTTACCGAGCATCAGTTGGCACCAGAGCAGTGGCAGCAATTACAGGACTATGGCTGCGGTATTACGGCTCTGGTTGCACGTCCGACCGTAGCGGCCAGTGAGTTGATGCGTGATGAGCTGCGGGACGGTGGGGAAGTGCTAAAAGAGAAAGTCTTGCGTTATCAGCCGCGAGCGTTAGCGATTCTAGGGAAACAAGCGTTCAGCAGTGCGTTTGGGCTGAGAAATCCACCGTGGGGACGGCAGGAGATGAAGTTGGGGGAAACCGAAGTGTGGGTTTTGCCCAATCCCAGCGGGTTGAATCGTGCCACTCTGGAACAACTTGTTGCGAGTTACCGCGAGCTGTTTTTGGCATTGAAATAGATGAAAAAAAACCCCGGCGAGCCGGGGTTCTTGTCGATGCTGATAAAACTTAGTCGTCCAGGAAGCTACGCAGAACTTCAGAACGGCTTGGGTGGCGCAGTTTGCGCAGTGCCTTCGCTTCGATCTGACGGATACGTTCGCGGGTAACGTCGAACTGTTTACCCACTTCTTCCAGCGTATGGTCGGTATTCATGTCGATACCAAAACGCATACGCAGAACTTTTGCTTCACGAGCAGTCAGACCAGCCAACACGTCATGCGTGGCATTACGCAGGCTCTCGGAAGTGGCAGAATCCAGCGGCAGCTCGAGGGTGGTATCCTCGATGAAATCACCCAGATGCGAATCTTCATCGTCGCCGATTGGCGTTTCCATGGAGATTGGTTCTTTAGCGATTTTCAGCACTTTACGGATTTTGTCTTCCGGCATCAGCATACGTTCAGCCAATTCTTCTGGCGTTGGCTCACGGCCCATCTCTTGCAACATCTGACGCGAAATACGGTTGAGTTTGTTAATCGTCTCAATCATATGCACCGGAATACGGATGGTGCGCGCCTGGTCAGCGATGGAGCGAGTGATAGCCTGACGGATCCACCAGGTTGCATAAGTTGAGAACTTATAACCACGGCGGTATTCAAACTTATCAACGGCTTTCATCAGGCCGATGTTACCTTCCTGAATCAAATCCAGGAACTGCAGACCGCGGTTGGTATATTTCTTAGCGATAGAAATAACCAGACGTAAGTTTGCTTCAACCATCTCTTTCTTCGCACGACGAGCTTTCGCTTCACCGATGGACATACGACGGTTGATGTCTTTAACCTGCTCGATGGTCAGGCCGGTTTCTTCTTCAATTTGTTGCAGTTTCTGCAAGCTACGATGCACGTCGTCTGCGACGTCATGCAGTTTTTCAGACCATGGCTTGTTCATTGCAATGGCGGCATTGAACCAGGTTTCGCTGGTTTCGTTGCCGGTGAACAGTGTGATGAAGTTTTTCTTCGGCATTTTGCACTGTTCAACACACATTCTCATGATGAGACGTTCTTGCGTACGAACGCGGTCCATCATGACGCGCATGCTGTTTACCAGGTAATCGAATTGCTTCGGTACCAGGCGGAACTGTTTGAAGACTTCAGACAGTTGCTGAATTTCAGCAGCAGAATCTGCGTGTGCACGGCCTTTCGCTTTGATCGTATCGCGAGTTCTTTCGTACTGCGTGCGCAGTTCGCCAAATTTCTCACGAGCGAGTTCTGGGTCGATGCTGTTGTCATCGTCCGCGTCGTCTTCATCTTCTTCCTCGTCGTCATCATCACTGTTTTCTTCGCTGGTCAGCTCAGAACCAATGTGAGTGGCGGTTGGGGCAAGATCTTCTTCTGCGTTCGGGTCAACAAAACCTGTGATCAAATCAGACAGGCGTGCTTCTTCTGCTTCAACACGGTCGTACTGTTCAAGCAGATAAGTGATCGCTTCCGGATATTCGGCAACGGAACACTGAACCTGGTTGATACCGTCTTCGATACGCTTAGCGATATCGATTTCACCCTCACGGGTTAACAGCTCAACGGTACCCATTTCACGCATGTACATGCGAACCGGGTCAGTTGTACGCCCGATTTCAGATTCTACGCTGGACAGTACTTGAGCGGCAGCTTCTTCCGCATCTTCGTCTGTGTTGTTTGAGTTTTCAGCAAGCAACAGGTCATCGGCGTCAGGTGCTTCTTCCATCACCTGAATGCCCATGTCATTGATCATTTGGATGATGTCTTCGATCTGATCGGAGTCGACGATATCTTCCGGCAGATGGTCATTGACCTCAGCATAGGTCAGATAGCCTTGCTCCTTACCACGTTGGACAAGAAGTTTAAGCTGTGACTGCGGGTTTTGCTCCATAAGACGGTATCCACACTTCAGTATTAGGGTTGGTGTCGGTCGGCGAAACCGCCAACAATAACGTAACGAGGGCTGACTTATTTTATTGCCGCTGCCCATCCTTGCGGCGTTCGGGTTTGACCCGACTAATGTTCGGCAGTTAAGCCGCGAATATTTACTTTTTCGCGCGTGATTCTGTTATCACACGGACTTCCTCACGTTCTGCAGGCGTTAGCCCGGTTGTTCTGGAACGTGCCATCAATTCTTCAAACCTCAACTCCAGTACTGAATCAAACATATGTTCCAGTGCATCGTTGAACGTTTTTTCTGCAATGTCCTTATCTGCTATATCGTCCCATGAAGAGAGTTTTTCAAGGGTGGCGGCTTCATTTGTGCCGCGATATAGCTCTAAAAGCTGCCCGGTGGTTAAACCCGGTTGCGCCAGACAGGTATTCACCAGGTCGATAAAGAGTTTCAACCCTGGTAACTTTGCCTGCTCCAGACCGTTAAGCGGTGGCACACTCGGTGCCAACTCTGGATTTTGCACCAGTAGTCCTATCAGTATACGCATGGTTGTGCGTTTTAGCTGAGGAGCTGGGCGCGGTGTACTGTTTTCCGCAAGCTTAGGCATCAGCTTTTCAAGCTGGCTATCGTCCAGAATGCCCAGTTTGTTACCCAGTTCTTGGCGCAGATAAATACGTAAAGTTTCACCAGGTACCTGAGTAATCAGGGGTAATGCAAGGGTACTCAACCGTGCACGGCCATCAGGAGAACTTAAATCGACCTGTGGCATCAGGCTGTTAAAAAGAAACGTAGAAAGCGGCAGGGCTTGTTCCATGCGCGCTTCAAATGCTTCTTTGCCTTCTTTACGCACCAGCGTGTCGGGGTCTTCTCCGTCAGGCAGGAACATAAAGCGTAACTGGCGCCCGTCTGTCATATAAGGTAGTGCAGTTTCCAGCGCGCGCCATGCGGCGTCTCGTCCTGCGCGATCCCCGTCATAACAACAGACAACGGTATCAGTAACCCGGAACAACAGTTGGATGTGGTCAGCGGTGGTTGAGGTGCCCAGTGAGGCAACGGCGTATGAAATGCCGTATTGTGCCAACGCCACTACATCCATGTAGCCTTCCACAACCAGCAAACGCGAGGGTTCAGGCTGGCTCTGTTGGGCTTCATACAGGCCATAGAGCTGGCGGCCTTTATGGAAAATATCGGTTTCCGGGGAGTTCAGGTACTTTGGCAGGGCATCGCCCAGCACACGGCCACCAAAACCAATTACCCGGCCACGCTTGTCGCGGATGGGGAACATCACCCTTTCGCGGAAGCGGTCGTAACTGCGCCCCTGATCGTTCGTTACCAGCATGCCTGCGTCCGTCAGTGCCTGACGGTTTTCGCTATTGCCACCAAAACGCTTTAACACGTTGTCCCAGCCGGGAGGGGCATAGCCGATGGCGAAATGCTGAATAACTTCAGTACTTAAACCGCGCTGTGCCAGATACTGGCGAGCAGGTTCTGCTGATTGTTGAGTCAAGGATTGCTGATAAAAGGCGTTCAGGCCGTCCATCAATTGATACAGACTTTGCCGTTGATGACGTTCAATCTGGCTCGGTCCGCTACCTGCTTCGTAAGGCACTTCAAGATTGTGCATTGCCGACAGTTCTTCAACGCTTTCGACAAATTCAAGCTTGTCATAGTTCATTAAAAAATCGATGGCGTTGCCATGTGCCCCACAGCCGAAGCAATGGTAAAACTGTTTTTCACCGTTTACGGTGAAAGAGGGGGTTTTTTCGTTATGGAACGGACAGCACGCATGATAGTTCTTGCCCTGCTTTTTTAGCTTAACACGCGCATCGATCAGATCGATGATGTCGGTGCGAGCCAGCAAGTCATTGATGAAAACACGTGGAATTCGTCCAGCCATAGGCCCCGTTTGGTACTCGCTTTCTTTCAGTCTTGCGATATAACAGCGCGATGAAAGAGCAGAAGTATGTCAGTTCATGAACGAAAATAAGCCGCGCATTCCTTTCGGAAGCACGGCCTTTACAACTACTACTGGTCTGTTTTGGAGGGTTGAACCTCCAGAAAATTAGTACAGACGAGTGCGGCGTGCGTTTTCGCGAGCCAGTTTCTTCGCGTGACGTTTCACAGCAGAAGCTTTAGCGCGTTTACGTTCGGTAGTCGGTTTTTCATAGAACTCACGACGACGAACTTCCGCCAGAACACCTGCTTTCTCACAAGAACGCTTGAAGCGACGCAGTGCTACGTCGAATGGCTCGTTTTCACGTACTTTAATTACCGGCATTAACTCTCACCTTTGATAAATTCGGTTTGCCGCTGACTTAGGCGTCAGCTATTTCAAAATGGTGCGGAATTTTACTGCAACTACTGCTGCTTTGTAAAGCACCGGACAACCAGAAACCTGGCTTTTAAGGCCGGAATCTTCCAGGGGTGCGGATTATACACCACCTGCGCGCAATAGGTGAGCAGAGTTTTACAATAAGCGCTCAGAGGCTTAAACTTCGCCGCAAGACTTTGAGGTAGAGAAAGCCATGCGCGTACTGGGTATAGAGACTTCCTGTGATGAAACTGGCATCGCCATTTATGACGATGAAAAAGGGTTATTAGCTAATCAATTGTATAGTCAGGTGAAATTACACGCTGACTACGGCGGTGTGGTACCGGAGCTTGCCTCCCGCGACCATGTACGCAAAACCGTACCATTGATTCAGGCTGCTCTTAAAGAAGCAGGATTAACCGCCAAAGATATTGATGGCGTCGCCTATACGGCAGGCCCAGGACTGGTTGGTGCCCTGTTAGTGGGGGCCACAATTGGCCGCTCGTTGGCGTTTGCCTGGGATGTGCCTGCTGTGCCCGTTCATCATATGGAAGGGCATTTATTGGCACCGATGCTGGAAGAAAACCCGCCAGAGTTCCCGTTTGTGGCGCTGCTGGTTTCCGGTGGTCACACACAACTTATCAGCGTGACGGGAATTGGGCAGTACGAGCTATTGGGTGAGTCTATTGATGACGCCGCAGGTGAAGCCTTTGATAAGACGGCCAAATTGTTGGGGCTGGATTATCCTGGTGGCCCAATGCTGTCAAAAATGGCATCTGAAGGCACTGAAGGGCGCTTTACTTTCCCGCGTCCGATGACCGATCGTCCCGGCCTTGATTTCAGTTTCTCTGGCCTGAAAACCTTCGCGGCTAACACCATTCGTGGCAATGATGCTGATCCTCAAACTCGTGCTGATATTGCCCGAGCATTTGAAGACGCTGTTGTTGATACGCTGGCAATTAAGTGCAAGCGCGCGTTGGATCAAACCGGTTTTAAACGTCTGGTGATGGCGGGTGGCGTGAGTGCAAACCGCACGTTGCGAGCGCGAATGGCTGAGATAATGGCTAAGCGTCGTGGAGAAGTCTTCTACGCGCGCCCTGAATTCTGTACCGATAACGGTGCGATGATTGCTTACGCAGGTATGATTCGATTAAAAGCGGGAACCGCTGGGGAGTTGAGCGTAACTGTGCGCCCACGCTGGCCGTTGGCTGAGTTACCTGCGGCGTAATTGCTCAGTGAACAGCTAAGAAGGAGTGAGCAATCACTCCTTTTTTTTATCTTTATTTCTGCGAAGCTTCTTCCAGATTTTTGTTTCCTGGCCGCGCCACAAACGTTGGATGTTGTCATGATGGCGCATCAAAATCAGACAGGAAAGCATCGCGACCGGGAAAGTGAATTCCGGTCTGAACCACCAGACGTAAAACGGGGCAATCAGTGCACTGATTATCGCACCCAGTGATGAGTAGCCGCTCAGTAAAACGCTCAGAAGCCAGGTTCCAGCCATGACGCCGGTTAAGTCCCAGCCGATAGGGGCAATAGCACCAAAGGCCGTCGCAACGCCTTTGCCACCATGGAAATTGAAGAAAACAGGCCAGATATGACCAATGCAGGCGGCGATGGCGATAAGCCCTAGCCAGAATGGCGTCACGCCGAGTGCGTAAGCCGCCCAGACGGGTAGCATTCCTTTGAGAACATCAAAAATCAGTACCGCTACGGCTGCACCTTTACCGCCAAGTCGCAAGACATTGGTCGCACCTGGATTACCGGAACCATTCTCTCGCGGGTCAGGAAGACCGGCGATTCGGCAGACCAGGATGGCGCTAGAAATTGAGCCGCAAAGATACGCAAGCAGGATCATGCCAGGCGCGATTGCACTCATAACGCTGTTCCATTTTGAAAGTGTCGTTGTATTCTCTGCATCTGTGGATAATACGCATATTTCGCCAGAAGTGGTATCTGGCGTGACTAAAAACCGGGCGGGGCGTGATGGATATTGTATTTATAGAGCAACTTACTGTAATCACAACAATTGGTGTTTATGACTGGGAGCAAACGATTTCCCAGAAGCTGGTATTCGATATCGAAATGGCATGGGATAACCGCCAGGCCGCCAGTAGCGACGATGTTAATGACTGTTTAAGTTATGCTGATGTCAGCGAAGCGGTGATAAACCATGTCTCTGGCGGGCGTTTTGCACTGGTAGAACGCGTCGCCGAAGAGGTGGCACAGCTATTATTAGCCCGTTTTAACTCACCCTGGGTGCGTTTAAAAGTGAGCAAGCCCGGTGCTGTTGCGCAAGCGACTAATGTTGGGGTTATCATTGAGCGTGGCAGTAATCTGAAAGCGAATAATTAATTTCATATTTGTTAAACCAAATATGTGTAACCTGGTCATAACTGTCATCTTTTCGCGGCAGTCGCCGCTTTTTTTGTGTTCGTTTTAGGGGTTAGAGGATTTATTGATGAGCGATCTACACTCGCTGGCGATAGCCGCGATTCTGGGTGTTGTTGAGGGGTTAACGGAGTTTTTACCTGTCTCGTCCACCGGACATATGATTATTGTCGGCCATCTTCTGGGATTTGAAGGTGACACGGCGAAAACATTTGAAGTGGTTATTCAGCTCGGTTCAATCTTAGCTGTTGTGGTGATGTTCTGGCGCCGCCTGTTTGGGCTTATCGGAATTCACTTTGGCCGCAAGCCTCTTCCTCATGAAGGGGAAGGCAAAGGACGTTTGACGCTTATCCATATTCTGCTGGGTATGGTGCCTGCCGTTGTTCTGGGGCTGATTTTCCACGACACCATCAAGTCACTCTTTAATCCGATAAACGTGATGTATGCGCTGGTGGTTGGCGGTGTGTTACTGATTGCCGCAGAGCTGTTGAAGCCGAAAGAACCACGTGCGGTGGGTGTCGACGACATGACTTATCGCCAGGCATTTGCGATTGGCTGTTTCCAGTGTCTGGCACTGTGGCCGGGCTTTTCTCGATCTGGAGCCACGATTTCAGGTGGGATGCTCATGGGCGTAAGTCGTTACGCCGCCTCTGAGTTCTCGTTCTTGCTGGCTGTGCCAATGATGATGGGTGCAACCGTGCTGGATGTGTATAAGAGCATCGGCTTCCTGACCATGGCAGACTTGCCCATGTTTGCCGTTGGTTTTATTACCGCGTTTATTGTTGCACTGGTCGCGATTAAAACTTTCTTACATATCATCAAACGCATTTCCTTTATTCCGTTCGCAATTTATCGTTTTGCGGTCGCGGCAGTGGTGTATTTCGTTTTCTTCTAATATTAGCCACTAATAATAAAAGCCACTCGAAATGAGTGGCTTTTTTATTTCCGCTATTGGGTTAATTAGAATGCCAGGAATTGTGCGAATAATCACATTCACTCATCAGGTTAATGACTATTATCATTCGTTCATTCCTGGAGGAAATATGCGCGACATAGTCCACCGATTAATCAGCTACTGCTTCTACTGCCTGCTGGGGAAATTCAGCAGCGTGAAGTCATTGCTGAGTGGATTGTGCTGTTTCAACTCGCTTCAGTCGCTGAGTGCGGATGACGGATGCCCGCAGGAAAATAACGAAGATGACATTTCTGGCGGATGGTCGCGTTTATGGGGCTGCGCAAGTCAGAGCCTGTTTATCACATCGAAGCCTCTACTTATTCCACACGTTTCCAACGCCGTAGACACCGCTGTTCAGGTTCGTCTGGTGGCGCAACATCGCCATGAACTGGCGTTTAGTTATGCTACCCGTAGTGTTCACCAGTTGCTGGTTTGCCATCGTTTGAGCGGCGAGTCAGATGCGAACTCAGATTTACCCAACATGTTGTTTTATTGCTTAAAAAGCACAATGCGCTTCATCGCCATTGTGCTTTTTTTATTGTCCAAATCCGACCTGAGAGAGAAGCCACTATGTATATCGTTTGTGTAGCTGCATGCCCAACGGGCGTCGCCCATACCTTTATGGCCGCTGAAGCACTGGAAATCACGGGCAAAAGTCGTGGACACGAAATTAAAGTCGAAACCCAGGGAAGTATGGGGGTGGAAAACGAAATAACTGCTGACGATTTGGCACGTGCTGATGGGGTTATCATTGCCGCGGATGTTGCCATCAACAACAAAGAACGATTCGATGGCATGCTGAAGCTGGAATGCAGCGTGGCAGACCCGATTAAGTTTGGTGAAGCCGTCTTTGAAGCCATCGAGCAGGAGATCAATCATGGCTAAATTTCAGGGTGGCGGGCCGAAATCCTCCACGGGTACGGAAGTGAAAAACGCCATCATGACGGGCGTCTCCTACATGCTGCCCTTTGTTATCGCCGGAGCGGTGATTATGGGGATTGCCCGTATTGGTGCTTCGATGTATGGCATTGATAACATTTGGGATGCCAGTCATGAACAGGCCGCAAGCCTGGTGGTGCAAATGCTGCATAAGTTCGATGGATTTGGCGGGTTGGCGCTGTCATTAATGCTGCCGATTGTGGCAGGTTACATCAGCTTCGCTATCGCCAACAAACCGGGGATTGCGCCAGGGATGGTCGGCGGGCTGCTGGCGAGTAACCTGGGGACAGGGTTTCTGGGCGCACTGGCGGCGGGTTTTGTTGCGGGTTATGTGGTTCGCTTACTGACGGCAAAAATTAAACTGCCGCGCTCGCTAGCCTCAGCAGGGCCGATTTTCATCCTGCCCGTCGGTGGGACGCTGCTGACTTGTATCATCATGGCGTTTGTTATTGGTACACCGCTTGCAGCACTTAATCGCGGCATGGAAGCGTGGTTGCTGACGATGTCCGGTACTAACAAAATCATTCTGGCAGCGGTTGTGGGTGGCATGGTGGGCTTCGACCTTGGTGGCCCGGTAAATAAAGCTGCGGTGACAACCGCGATGGCGCTGCTGGCTTCGGGCATATACGACCCAAATACTGCGGCGCAAGTGGCGATAATTATCCCGCCGATAGGCCTTGGCGTCGCCACACTTATCTGGAAGCATCGCTTCCCTGAGTCTCTGCAAGAAGCGGGTAAAGCGTCAACATTAATGGGCTTGATTGGCGTTTCTGAAGGGGCGATTCCCTTTGCCTTAGCAAATCCAAAAATCATCATTATCAACGTGGTAGGTACTGCAACAGGTGCGGCGATGGCGGTGGGCTTAGGTGCGGTAAACCATGCGCCGATTTCCGGTTTCTACGGTTGGTTGGCCGTCGATGGTTGGCCAGTTTACGTTCTATCTATTGCGGTGGGTTCAGCGATTGTGGCTTTGGGGTCGTTGCTGGTTTTCAGTCAGTCGACACTTTCTGGCAACAAAGTAGAAAAAGAGAGTGCGGCGGCACCGAAATTTAAAGTGAGTCGCTAGCCATTTATTAAATGGCACATTGAGTGAGTGGTTACAAATATAAATGGGGCTGGTGAGTCTCAGGGCTTTCTGCATTTTAAATAAACCCATGATGATTTTACTTAATATAAAGTGGTCGTCGTGATGAGGTCGATATATGAAAACGGTTCATCTGGTTCAACACACTCATTGGGATCGCGAGTGGTATTTCACTGAGAATGATTCAAAAGCTGTGCTCTATTATTTTATGGATGATTTATTGCAGCGTCTTGAGGACGATAACACCTTAGGGCCTTTTGTACTTGATGGGCAAACGGTGGTAATCGAAGATTATTTAAGTGTGGCGCCCCACCAGGAAACCCGTCTGCGGCAGTTAATCGAGCAGGGGCGAATTGTCATTGGCCCCTGGTATACGCAGAGCGATTTTCTGGTGGTCGGAGCGGAGTCGATAACCCGCAACTTGCTGCTCGGACAGGCGGATTGCCAGCGTTTTGGTGACGCTATGCCAGTGGGTTATGTCCCTGATTCTTTTGGTCAAAGTGCGCAGCTGCCGATGTTCTTGCAGCAATTTGCTATCGACCATGCCGTTATCTGGCGCGGCTGGAGCGAACACAACGTGCCATTCAGTGAATTTAGCTGGCAGGCAGCGGACGGCAGTAAAGTGACAACCGCCGTGCTCCCCTGGGGTTATGGCTGTGCGAAATGGCTGCCTGATTCACCATCCGCAGGCTTGACAGCGCTGCAGCCGATTCTGGAAAAACAGACGCGTTTTTCGCTCACCGAGAACGTACTGCTCCCCAATGGAAATGACCAGTCACCGTTTGAATATCGTGTTCCGCAGATGCTCGACCAACTCAATCAACAGCAGGATGAATATCGTTTTGTCCGCAGCAGTTTCAGCCAGTTTTTCCAGGCGCTGGAAAATACCAATGTGACTCTGCCGATTTATCAGGGCGAGCTGCTCAGCCCGAAATACATGCGTATCCATCGCGGGATTTTCTCAACTCGCGTCGACATTAAGCAACTCAATGCTCGCCTTGAGCAGACTCTGAGCCAGCATCTGGAACCGTTGCTCGCCGTCAACTGGCGTCTGGGTCTGCCGTATCCACAATACGCCGTGGACAACATCTGGCGCGAAGCGATGAAATCTCACGCTCATGACAGCATTGGCGGATGCAACTCCGATCGCGTGAATGCGATGGTCAAAAACCGCCTTGAATCGGGGCTGGAGATGGCGCACCAGCTTATCGATCTGAATATGAAGATGTTGGCTGAGGGAATTACTGCCCAGCTTGATGGCAAGAAGATCATTATTTTCAACGCGCGCCCGCATATAAGCGCGGGCCTGGTCGAGCTAACCATTTTCACACCTGAGCAAGATTTCCGCGTGGTCGATAGCGCGGGCAATGAATGCCGTTGGCAGATTATCGAAGAAGGCCGCCAGGATATGTCGATAATCGTGCAGGAGCTGTCAAATAGCACCGAAACCACCTGGTATCGTAAATGTCGTTTGTTGCTGGAGGTTGCGGATATCCCGGCGTGTGGCTATCAAACCTTGTATCTGCAAGAGGGCGTCCGCGCGGAGTGTGATCAGCAGGTTGAATCGGTGGTGAAACTGGAAAACCCGTGGCTGATGCTGGAAGCGGATAAACAAGGGATCCTGACCTTAACCGACAAGCGTAACCAACAGACCTATCATCATGTTTTGCAATTGGTGGATGGTGGGGATGCGGGGGACAACTACAACTATTCGCCGCCGTTTAATGACTGGCTTATCAATAGTGATGATTTCCTGACTTCAGTGACGGGACAGCAAGGAGTACTGCAATGCAGTTTGACATTGAACTGGCAAATGGCAGTGCCTGAGGATCTGGAGGCGCGCAATGCGCGCCGCGCCAATAGTGAGCTTGAGATCACGATGACCATCACGCTTGCGCACTCTGACACCTGGTTTGACGTAGCAATTAGCGTCAACAACACGGTTCGTGACCACCGTTTACAGGTTTTGCTGCCGACCAACGTACAACAACATATTCACTTTGCCGATCAGCCATTTGGTCTGATTGAGCGCCAGAATATGCCTCCAGAAATGGCGGTCTGGCAGGACGAACAATGGACCGAAGCGCCGGTTGCACTTTACCCGATGCAAAGTCAGGTCATGATGTATGACGAAAAACGTGGCCTGTGCGTGCTAACCGAAGGGCTGCGCGAATATCAAATCCCTGAAAACATGCAGGATGTGATGGCGGTGACATTGCTGCGCAGTGTCGGTTGGCTTGGGCAGGCCAACATGCCTTATCGTCCTGGGCGGGCATCAGGAATGGTATTGCCATCACCAGATTCTCAAATTCAGGGCGTTCATCACTTTAAACTCAGCCTCCTGGCAATGAATAACGGCGCGGATAGCGCGTTCTGGCGTGATGTTGAACGCGCACGCGGCAACCTTCATGCGTGGCTTGAGACGGGCTGGTCACGCTTTCGTACTAATCCCCATGGACGAGTCTTCCCCCCTCATTTCAGCGTATTGAGTTGGGATACTGAGCTGCATTTCAGCACCCTGAAAAAAGCCCAGCATAGTGATGCACTGGTGGTTCGAGCCTGGAACCCGACAGCACGGACTGTAGAGCATGGGAAAATCACGGCAAACGGCGAGGTCACGGCAGTAACGCTGGCTGAAACGGCATTGCAAACCCATCAAGAATGGGTGCAGACGTGTGCGCCTGCGACATGCGTTATCCATTCTGGAGGCGAGAAAACATGTTAACACTCGACTTTACCTGTACTTTGCCCAACGGCATTCACGCACGACCAGCCAGTGAAATTGAGCAACGTGCTCAAGCATTTAGCGCATCGATCACACTGATCAATTTGAGTAAAAAGACCCAGGCCGACGCGAAAAGTGTGCTGGGGATGATTGGTGCGGATATCACTCATGGCGACCAGTGCCAGTTTCTGATTGAAGGCCGCGATCAGCAGGCTGCCTTTGATCTTCTGCTCGCGTTTATACGCAATGAATTTGAAGATTGCGACGAACCGCTGGCTCACTCAACGGGCAGCTGTACTCAGCCGTTGCCGGTCTTTATTGAGCATGCAAATCCTGATTATGTGCGGGGTAATGGCGTCAGTAAGGGGATCGGACGTGGCATTCCGGTGCTTATTGATACGGTCGATCTTTTCGAACTATCCCGCCTCGAACCTGCATCTGACGCGGTTCACCAGCAGCAACAATTGCAAGATGCCTGGACGTTGACGCAAAAAAACTTCGGTGATGCCGATGCTGGGGCTGCATCGGTGTTGGCGGCGCAACTGAAATTGTTGAGTGATCCCGCCTTTAAAAGATGTTTGCTCTCGCATACCGCGGCACGCAACGCATTGCAGGCGGTTGCACTAACCTCCCAAGCATTAAGTGAACCGTTGCTCAAAAGCAGCAGTCAGTATCTGCGGGAGCGGGTTATCGATATACGCGATCTTTGCCAGAGCATCGCGACTCATCTATCAGGCTGGTCACCTGAGCCTGAATTATCACTTACCCAGGACAGTATTGTGATCAGTAGCGGAACGCTGACGCCGGGGCAGTTCCTGCGGCTGCGCAATCCGCATTTAAAAGGCATTGTGATGGGCGAGGGCGGAGAAACTTCACATACCGTTATTCTTGCGCGCTCGTTTGGCATTCCCTTGCTGTGTGGCGTCACTCAATGCGACTCGAAGATGCGCACAGCCAGCATGTTGATTCTCGACAGTCGTTACGGTGTGCTGGTGGCAAATCCCAATGCGGCGATGGAAAGCTGGTATCGAATGGAAAGCGAAAAACAGCAGCGGATTTCTGCCCGTAGTGCGCCGCTGCGTGGGCTGCAGGTTTTGACTGCGGATGGAACTCCCGTCAGCGTTCTGGCAAACATTGCGCTGGCGGATGAAGCCCAAGGCGTGTTTGCTCAGGGGGCCGATGGTATCGGACTGTTCCGTACCGAAATGCTGTTCTGTGAACGCAGTCAGGCTCCCGATGAAGAAGAGCAATATCAGGCATACAGTGAGGTATTGCGATGTGCTGCGGGGAAAAAAGTCACGATTAGAACGTTGGATATTGGCGGCGATAAACCCTGTGAATTTCTCAACTTACCTAAAGAGGAAAACCCTTTCCTGGGCTATCGGGCAGTGCGCATGTATCCGCAATTTCACGATATTTTCACTACTCAAGTGCGCGCATTACTTAGAGCGAGCGCAGTCGGGCCGCTGAATATCATGGTGCCGATGGTGGCAACACTTGAAGAAATCCAGTGGTTGCACCGCCAATTCCATCAGATTGCAGACACCTTGCAACAAGAAGAGGTGCTCGTCGGCGAATGGCATCTTGGGATCATGGTTGAAGTGCCATCTACCCTCTATCTTCTCGAAAAAGCGGCGAAGTACCTCGATTTTGTCTCTATCGGCAGTAACGACCTGGCGCAGTATTTCCTCGCCTGTGATCGTGGTAATCCTTATGTCCGGCATCTGTATGATTACCGTAACCCGACGTTTTTAGCGTTAATGCGCGATATAACCCAGCGTGCGCAGGCGGCAGGGCTGGCTATCAGTCTGTGTGGGGAAATGGCGGCAGATAAGCAAATGTTGCCGCTGCTCGTGGGCATGGGGTTAACGCAGTTGAGTATGGCAGCAGGGACAATCACTTCATGCAAGGAAGCGCTGATGTCACTGAATATTCAGCAATGCCAGCAGTTACTTGAAACGACTATTTTCAGCGAAAGCAGTGAAGACGTGTCAGCGCATGTAGAGCATTTCATGCGAGTACAAATGCAAAAACCGGTTCTGGATGCGGATTTGCTGTTACTGGATAAAAGTGTGAGCAGCAAAGAGGAGGCCATCAAATTACTGACCGACAACCTTGAAGTGCAGCAGCGGGTGATATCGGGTGCGTGGGTGGAAAAAGCTATCTGGGAGCGCGAGGCGGTATTCTCTACCGCCCTGGGTTTTTCAGTGGCGATTCCACACTGTAAATCACCGCATGTGTTGCATAGCAGTATTTCACTTTTACGCCTGACAACACCGCTTTGTTGGGGAGAAGGCGTGGAGGTGCAACTGGTCATTATGCTGACGGTCAATGAGCGGGAACAGGATGATCACATGAAGATCTTCTCGCGCCTGGCCCGCAAACTCATGCACAGCGAGTTCCGCGAACAACTGCACACATTAGCGGACTCTGCGGCAATCACAGCTTTGTTAAAGCACTCTTTGTCTGTTATTTAGCGGGAGGTGTCACCAGCCCTGCGGCTTTCTTCCACGCTTCTACGGCGGCAATACGACGGCGATTTAGCTCATCGCGAATCGCCGGGCCGCTAAATCCAGCATCAATAACTTCTTTGTTGGTGACACTCTGTGCCGCAACCCAGGCGGCACGAAGCAGTCTGCCCTGAGGATAATCACTGGCTTCAAAACCGGTACGCCCGCGAGCATCCGCCTCGCTGGTCAACGCCACCTGTTCAACGCGCTGCGGTTTGCGCCAGGCATCGATACTGTCGAATAATTTGACGATGGTCTTCGGCTGTAGAATCGGGAACGTGTGAATCAGGTCGTGGTATTCGGCAACCAGTTTGGCAAGGTCACGGATCTCATTTGGCACACGTATCCGCTGGCACAATTGCTCAACCAGTTTTACCCCTGCCGGACCATGTCCATGGTGGCGCGGCCAGAACTCTTTTGGCGTCAATCCTTTACCTAAATCGTGACAGAGCGTGGCAAAACGGACGTCAACATCCGGGCTAAGCTGTGCGGCAATCGACAGCGTCATCAGCACGTGAATACCAGTGTCGATTTCCGGGTGCCATTTTTCTGGAGCCGGGACACCAAACAGTGCGTCGATTTCCGGGAAGAGCACAGCCAGCGCCCCACATTTGCGTAAGACATCGAAATAAACTTGAGGATTGCGGCTGGTGAGGGCGTTTTCTGTCTCTTTCCACACGCGTTCTGGCGTGAGATGCGCCAGTTCACCGTTGGCCGCCATTGCGGTCATCAGTGAAAGTGTTTCAGGAGCAATTTGAAAATTGAGATGGGCGTAACGCGCAGCAAAACGCGCGACGCGTAAAATACGCAGCGGGTCTTCATTGAAAGCTGGAGAAACATGGCGCAGCAGCCGTTTTTCGATATCAGCACGCCCATGATACGGGTCGATAAACTCGCCGTGTTCGTCCTGGGCAATCGCGTTGATGGTTAAATCGCGGCGCAGCAAGTCCTGCTCAAGCGTGACATCAGGCGCGGCATAGCAGGTAAAACCTGTATATCCCTGGCCTGATTTACGCTCGGTGCGCGCTAATGCGTATTCTTCCCGCGATTTCGGATGCAGGAACACCGGGAAATCCTTCCCAACCTGCTGGAAACCCGCATCAAGCATTTCTTGTGGCGTTGCACCGACAACCACCCAATCTTTATCTTTGACCGGTAATCTCAATAACCCATCGCGTACTGCACCACCGACCAGATAAATCTTCACGCTTTAAAGCCCCTGCATCTGTTAACCAATTACGATAATACGTAAGTGTAGGATACAGGGTTGGCGATCAGTTCATCCAGCGATCTTTCTTCTTACGGCTTGGGATCATGTGTGGCAGTAGCAGGCCAAGCAGCAGACCGAAACCTGCAACGCCGCCGCCGTACATAAACCACTGCATGATGATGGCGCGTTGCTTGTCATCCAACTGAACATTCGCGGCTTCAACTTTTTTCTTCGCGACGATTAATTGGTTTTTAAGCTGTTGATTTTCATCTTTGAGACCGGTGATGACACTGTCGCTTTGGGCCACTTTTTGCTGCATATCAGCAGTGCGCTGATTCCAGGTGGTATCGATATTGGTCAGCTTGTCAGTCAGGGTCTTAACCTGGTTTTCCAGGTCTGGCACTCGGGTGCGCAGGCTTGGTGAGGTGCTCAGCTGCGCCAGAGGGATCCATGAGGTGCGGCCTTTGCTGTCACGGATTTGGCCATATTTGGATTCTTCGTTGCTTTGCAACAGAACCACTTCTTCGCCCGCATTCACGGTTCCTTGCAGGCGATAATTATCCCCAGGACCACTACGCACCCAGGTATTGAGTTCATCAGATACATAACGTTTTTCCTCAGCATGGGCCACAACAGAAACGCTAAGAGAAAGCAAAGTAAGGCAAATTAGGCGGAATTTGTGCATGATTTCGTCATTATTGTCATAAATAGTGGAACGATAGTAGTGGCATCAGTCTGACGGTGCAATCCGTAAACCTGAATGAGAATCATCCTGGTGTGAATTTGACCACTTACTCGTGATTTAGGGCCCGCTGAAATGCGCGCCACTCATGGTAATTTGGTGAAAAATATTATCTACTGACACCCATTAAACGATTAAGTTCTCTGGGCGTGAGCCCAGTTTGACCCAACTAAAAGTAAAAAGACGATGACCCACGAAATCGAACTCAAATTTATTGTTAATCCAACTGAACTGGATTCCCTTCGTAACACGTTAAATTCGCTGGAAAGTCAGCACAGCGAACCTCGCCAGCTACTCAACATCTATTATGAAACCGCTGATAACCAACTGCGCCGTCATGATATGGGACTGCGCATCCGTGGCGATAACGGTCATTACGAAATGACGATGAAAATCGCAGGCCGCGTCACGGGCGGGCTACATCAGCGTCCGGAATACAATGTCGAGTTGAACGGGCCGGAACTGGCATTGTCGCTATTCCCGCAAGAGGTTTGGCCGGAAGATCTTTCTGCCGATGCGTTGCAGGCACAACTGAATCCTTTATTTAGCACTGACTTTGTACGTGAAAAATGGGTTGTGAAGCACGGTAAAAGCCGCATCGAATTGGCATTGGATCTCGGTGAAGTAAAAGCCGGTGAACTCAGTGAACCTTTGTGCGAGCTGGAGCTTGAATTGTTGGAAGGTGAAACAGCCGATGTTCTGGCCTTTGCCAAACAGCTGGTTACCCAACCGGGACTACGCCAGGGTTGCCTGAGCAAAGCGGCGCGCGGCTACCACCTGGCTCAGGGCAATAACGAACGAGAAATTAAACCGTTAACGGTTCTGCGAGTACCTGCGAAAGCAACAGTTGAGCAAGGGCTGGAAGGTTCAGTCGAACTGGCGCTTTCCCACTGGCAATACCACGAAGAGTTGTGGTTGCGTGGTAACGGCAAAGCGAAAGCTCAGGTTCTGGAAGCGGTTGGCCTGGTGCGCCACGCGCTGGCACTGTTCGGTGGTATCATCCCACGTAAAGCGAGCACTGAACTGCGTGAATTGTTGGCAACGTATGAAGCGATGCTGCCGCAAGAACTAAAAGCGCCTGAACTCGCGTTCAGCGCCCAAAGCAGCCAGGCAAAACTGGCGCTGACTGAGTGGCTGGTTGGGCGTCAGTGGCAGAAATTCGCCGACGAAAAAGCCAACGTCAAACTGGCGGGTTCGTTTAAGCGTTTTGCGGATACTCATCTTTCCCGTCACGCGGCAGAACTGAAAGAGACTTTCCAACGCCCGTTGGGTGATAGCTATGCCGATCAACTGCCGCGTCTGGCACGAGAAACCGGTTCTATCCGTCTGCTGGCGGGCGTTTACGACGATACGAAAACACAACCATGGCTGGATAACTGGCAAGGGCTGCGTCATGCCATCGTGACACGCCAACAGGTTGAAATTGAACATTATCGCAATGAAGCTATCTCGCAGGCGCCTTTCTGGCTGCATAGCGGGAAATAATCTTCCCCGTCGTTTTATTAGGGGATATCGTTAATAAGGGATACGACCATGATGTCGCAAGCGCCACTTTTACAGCAGCATTTGCAGGCGGCGCTGGCGCGTCTGCCACAAGAGATTGACGGCCAGACGCTGAGCCTCGAGGCTCAAGCCGTGTTGGCGTTTAGTGATTTTGTTTGTGACAGCATGGCGGCTTACCCCGCATGGATTGCGGAAATCGAGCAGTTCCCACCGCAAGCCGACGAATGGCAACACTATGCGACCTGGCTGCAAGAAGAATTGCAGGGTGTGGACAGTGAAACTGCGCTAATGGCCGCGTTGCGTCTGTTCCGTCGCCGTATGATGGTCAGAATTGCCTGGGCGCAAACGCTGCAAAAGGTCTCCACTCAAAGCTCTCTTCAGCAGCTTAGTGTACTAGCCGAAACGCTCATTATTGCTGCCCGTGACTGGCTGTATGCGGCGTGTTGTCGCGAATGGGGTACGCCGTGCAATCAAAACGGCGTCGCGCAGCCATTGATGATTCTTGGCATGGGTAAACTGGGCGGCGGCGAGCTTAATTTCTCCTCCGACATCGACCTGATTTTTGCCTGGCCGGAAAACGGTTCGACACAGGGTGGGCGACGCGAACTGGATAACGCGCAATTCTTTACCCGCTTAGGCCAGCGGTTGATTAAAGTCCTCGACCAGCCTACGCAAGATGGTTTCGTCTACCGCGTCGACATGCGCTTACGTCCGTTTGGCGACAGCGGCCCTCTGGTGCTCAGTTATGCCGCGTTAGAGGATTATTACCAGGAGCAAGGCCGCGATTGGGAACGCTACGCCATGGTCAAAGCCCGAATTATGGGTGATACCGATGACGTGTGGAGCCAGGAGCTGCGCAACATGTTGCGGCCGTTTATTTTCCGCCGCTATATCGATTTCAGCGTCATTCAGTCGCTGCGAAACATGAAGGGGATGATTGCTCGCGAAGTTCGCCGCCGAGGATTGACCGATAACATTAAACTCGGCGCGGGCGGGATTCGTGAAACTGAGTTTATCGTCCAGGTATTCCAGTTGATTCGCGGGGGCCGCGAGCCTGCTTTACAATCCCGCTCGTTACTGCCAACCCTTGAGGCAATTGAGCAATTACATCTGCTGTCGGAATCTGATGCAGCCAAATTGCATGCAGCCTATTTATATCTACGCCGCCTCGAAAACCTACTCCAGAGCATCAATGACGAGCAGACTCAGACGCTTCCTGGCGATGAACTGAATCGTGCGCGCCTTGCGTGGGGCATGAACGAGCCAACCTGGGATTCTCTGCAAGTCACCCTGCAACAGCATATGAATGCAGTGCGTCAGGTGTTTAACGAATTAATCGGCGACGATGAACCTGAACCAGGTGAAGATAAGCTTTCTGAAGCGTGGCGTGAACTGTGGCAGGATGCGCTGGATGCAGATGCCAACACGCCGGTTCTGGAACATTTAACGCCAGAAGCACGTAGCGAAGTGTTACGCCTGATCAGCGATTTCCGTCAGGATACCGACAAACGCACCATCGGCCCGCGTGGCCGCCAGGTGTTGGATCAGCTCATGCCACGCTTGTTGTGCGAAGCCTGCTCCCGCAATGATGCGCCTTTGCCGTTGTCACGCTTAACGCCGCTGCTGCTCGGTATTGTCACGCGGACGACCTATCTTGAACTGCTCACAGAATATCCGGGGGCATTGAAGCATCTGATAACGTTATGTGCAGCATCTCCAATGATTGCCAGCCAATTGGCGCGCTACCCGTTGTTGCTTGATGAGCTGCTCGACCCGAATACCCTCTACCAACCTACCGCTACTGATGCCTATCGTGACGAGCTTCGCCAATATCTGCTGCGCGTGCCGGATGACGATGAAGAGCAACAGCTGGAAGCATTGCGGCAGTTTAAGCAAGCACAGCTACTACGCGTTGCTGCAGCGGATATCACCGGTACATTACCGGTAATGAAAGTGAGTGACCACCTCACCTGGCTTGCTGAAGCGATGATAGATGCTGTCGTCCAGCAGGCCTGGGTGCAAATGGTGGCGCGTTATGGTCAGCCGAAACACTTACAGAATCGTGAAGGGCGTGGTTTTGCCGTGGTCGGTTACGGGAAACTCGGGGGCTGGGAGCTGGGTTATAGCTCTGATTTGGATCTCGTTTTCCTTCATGATTGCCCGTCGGATGTCATGACCGATGGCGAGCGCGAAATTGATGGTCGTCAGTTCTATTTGCGGCTCGCACAGCGAGTAGTGCACCTGTTTAGCACCCGAACTTCATCAGGTATTTTGTATGAAGTGGACATGCGT
The DNA here is from genome assembly GCF_027594725.1 of Buttiauxella sp. WJP83. Taxonomy (NCBI): domain Bacteria; kingdom Pseudomonadati; phylum Pseudomonadota; class Gammaproteobacteria; order Enterobacterales; family Enterobacteriaceae; genus Buttiauxella; species Buttiauxella sp. WJP83. The sequence goes on along the minus strand of NZ_CP110080.1, from coordinate 3,967,319 downwards.
TTACGCCCGTCAGGTGCTGCGGGCATGTTGGTCACGACTGCCGAAGCGTTTGGCGATTATCAACAAAATGAAGCCTGGACATGGGAGCATCAAGCCCTGGTTCGTGCGCGTATTGTCTATGGCGATCCGCAATTGACGCAGGAGTTTGATGCTATTCGCCGCAGCATTTTGTGTGTTCCGCGTGAAAGCGAAAAGCTCCAGACCGAAGTGCGAGAAATGCGTGAAAAAATGCGCGCGCATTTGGGCGGTAAAACTCGCGAACGCTTTGATATCAAAGCCGATGAGGGCGGAATTACCGACATTGAATTTATCACTCAGTATCTGGTTTTGCGTTATGCGGCGCAGGCTCCAAAACTGACGCGTTGGTCTGACAATGTGCGCATTCTGGAATTAATGGCGCAAAACGACATTATGAGTGATGACGAAGCGAAAGCGTTGACACATGCTTATGTCACGTTACGTGATGAACTTCATCACCTTGCATTGCAAGAGCTGCCCGGAAATGTGGCAATGGATACGTTCATTCAAGAGCGCGAGCAGGTAATGAAAAGCTGGCAAACGTGGCTGATTGAGCCGCAAACGCGCGCATAAGATTAATTGTGATATTATTCGCGACAAAATTTTATCCCTCTCTGGAGAGTCAGGAATGAAAGTAACGCTGCCCGAATACAGCCGTGCAGGCGTCATGGTAGTGGGTGATGTGATGCTGGATCGCTACTGGTATGGCCCTACAAGCCGCATTTCCCCGGAAGCGCCGGTGCCGGTCGTGAAAGTCGATACCATTGAAGAACGCCCAGGCGGCGCTGCCAACGTGGCAATGAACATTGCTTCGTTGGGCGCGAATTCGCGTCTGGTGGGTCTGACGGGGATTGACGATGCGGCGCGTGCGCTCAGCCAAACGCTGGCTGGCGTAAACGTTAAATGCGATTTCGTCTCGGTGCCGACGCACCCGACAATCACCAAACTGCGTGTACTTTCCCGCAACCAGCAACTGATTCGCCTCGATTTCGAAGAAGGTTTCGAAGGCGTTGATCCAGAACCCATTCATGAACGCATTAGCCAGGCGCTGCCGCACATTGGCGCGTTGGTGCTTTCTGACTATGCAAAAGGGGCATTGGCGAGCGTTCAGCAAATGATTAGCCTTGCGCGTAAGGCCAATGTTCCGGTGCTGATTGATCCTAAGGGCACTGACTTTAACCGTTACCGTGGCGCGACGCTGTTGACACCAAACCTGTCTGAGTTCGAAGCGGTTGTCGGTAAATGCAAGAACGACGAAGAGCTGGTGGAACGTGGTATGAAGCTTATTGCTGAATACGAACTTTCCGCGCTACTGATTACCCGTTCTGAACACGGTATGACGCTATTGCAGCCGGGCATTAAGCCGTTCCATTTACCAACCCAGGCACAAGAAGTGTATGACGTGACCGGTGCTGGCGATACGGTGATTGGCGTACTGGCGGCAACGCTTGCGGCGGGTAACACTCTTCAGGAAGCGTGCTACTTTGCGAATGCGGCAGCAGGGGTTGTGGTGGGTAAACTGGGTACATCTACCGTTTCACCTATCGAACTGGAAAATGCGGTGCGTGGGCGTGCTGATTCAGGTTTTGGCGTAATGACCGAGGCTGAGTTGAAAGTGGCTGTGGCTGCGGCGCGTAAACGCGGTGAGAAGGTCGTCATGACCAACGGCGTGTTCGATATTCTTCATGCTGGCCATGTTTCTTATCTGGCAAATGCGCGAAAACTGGGTGATCGCCTGATCGTTGCGGTCAACAGTGATGCATCAACCAAACGCCTGAAAGGCGAAACTCGCCCGGTGAATCCGCAGGACCAACGCATGATCGTGCTCGGCGCGCTGGAAGCCGTGGACTGGGTGGTGTTGTTTGAAGAAGATACACCACAGCGCCTGATCGGCGAGATTCTGCCTGATTTGCTGGTCAAAGGCGGCGATTACAAACCGGATGATATTGCCGGGAGTAAAGAGGTCTGGGCCAACGGTGGTGAAGTGATGGTGCTGAATTTTGAAGATGGTTGCTCAACAACCAACATCATTAAGAAGATTCAAAGCCACGACGCATAAGCAGTTACGGATAATAAAAAACGCCCCAAATTTGGGGCGTTTTTTTACATCTGTGGTTCTGTTGGCGGCGTAACTTCAGGTGCCTGGGTGTTACGATTTTCCAGCTCGGTTAAACGCTGTTCCAGTAAAGCCAGTTTTTCACGGGTGCGTAACAGCACTTGAGTCTGCACATCAAACTCTTCACGGCTAACCAAATCCAGACGGGTTAACTGAGCCTGTAAAACCTGACGTACTTTTTTCTCGACATCATCCCCGAACTCACGAATCCCTTTCGGCATTGACTCGTGGACCTGGCGAGCAATCTGTTCAATTTTTTTCGGGTCAATCATAGTGGCTTCCATAATCTTACGGGATTGTCTTACGCGATTAACACTGATTGTAATGCCTGTGAGACTCCTTAGAAACCCGAAATGTTATTAGGTTTGGCGTTGCCAGAGAAAATCATCGGCGTTATAGTAAGTCTGCTTATTCTCAGGGCGGGGTGTAACTCCCCACCGGCGGTAAATCAGCGAACGCTGAAAGCCCGCGAGCGCTCCAGAGCAATCTGGAGGTCAGCAGATCCGGTGTAATTCCGGAGCCGACGGTTATAGTCCGGATGGGAGAGAGTAACGACTAAGCACAAGCTTTAATAAGCTTGCTCACGTTATTTTTTTAGCTCCTAAGACTGCCCTGATTCTGGTAACCATAATTTTAATGAGGTTTTTTTACCATGAATCAGACGCTCCTTTCTGCATTTGGCACCCCTACACAGCGCGTGGAACATGCTCTTGAAGCACTACGCGAAGGCCGCGGGGTAATGGTTCTTGACGATGAAGATCGCGAGAACGAAGGTGACATGATTTTCCCTGCGGAAACCATGACCGTTGAGCAAATGGCTCTGACCATCCGCCACGGTAGCGGGATTGTTTGCCTGTGCCTGACGGAAGAACGCCGCAAACAACTTGATTTGCCAATGATGGTTGAGAACAACACCAGTGCTTATGGCACCGGGTTTACTGTCACTATCGAAGCCGCGAGTGGTGTTACCACTGGCGTTTCTGCCGCAGACCGTATTACTACCGTTCGTGCCGCGATTGCTGATGGCGCAAAACCAAGTGACCTGAACCGCCCGGGCCACGTATTCCCGTTGCGCGCTCAACCGGGTGGCGTGCTTACCCGTGGTGGCCACACCGAAGCGACTATCGATTTGGTATCACTTGCGGGCTTCAAACCTGCGGGTGTTTTGTGTGAGTTGACCAACGATGACGGCACCATGGCGCGTGCGCCGGAGTGCATCACTTTTGCTCGCAAACACAACATGGCTATAGTGACGATTGAAGATCTGGTGGAATATCGCCAGACTCACGAACGCAAAGCCAGCTAAGACTCGTTTTTAATGTTTCCATGCCGCTTGAACTCGAAATAATTCGAGTTGCAGGTAGGCGGCAAAAGAATGAATCCCCAGGAGCTTACTCAAGTAAGTGACTGGGGTGAATGAGTGCAGCCAACACCCCTGCAACTTGAAGTATGATGAGTTATTATCCAATTCCGTTTGTTTGTAGCAACGTCAGACTAAACCCCATCACCGCCATACCGCAAAGTACGCCATAACTCGGGTTGTTGTGAGGATCAATTTCTTTGGCGAGTGGCATCAGTTCATCGACAGATAGCGCCACCATAATCCCCGCGACAGCAGCCATAATCGCCGCCATGACGACCGGCGAAACCATTGACCCGAGAATCAGCCAGGCCAGTACACCACCGAGAATTTCTGCGAGTCCCGAAATCCCTGCCCAGAAAATTGCTTTGCGCTTCGAACCCGTTGCGGCATACACCGGGCCTGCAACTGCTAATCCTTCCGGAATGTTGTGTAGCGCTACGGCGAGAGCAATACCCATCCCTAATTCCATATTACTGCTGGCAGTGACGAAGGTTGCGACCCCTTCCGGAAAGTTATGCAAACTAATGCCGAGCGTCAGCAGTAACGCGGTGCGTCGTAAATTACGAGGCTGTGGTTTGCTGTCCATCAAATCTTGCGGATGTGCATGGGGCAGGGCGCGATCAAGTGCGAAATAACCCAACAAACCCAACATGAACATTCCATAGCCCAATACTGGCGATATCCCTTCGGTATGAAGCGCTGCGGGTAGCATCTCCATTAACGAGATAAGCAGCATAATTCCTGCTGCAAAACCGAGAGAAAATGCCAGTACACGGTTCGATGGTTTCTGGCCGATAACGCCAAGAAAAGCACCAATAAAAGTGGCTCCCCCTGCTAACAGGGTCAGAATCAAGGGTACTGACATTCATTGCTCCTTTTGATAATGATTCTCATTTATATTAATGGGCGACGTGATAAAAATCGAGAGCCAGATGAGTAGCTTTACACATCGCTTACATTCAAATTTCCTGAAGATCTTCATCATGCTTATCTGAGTTCTTCATGCGGCAAAAGCGCGTAATGTGGTGTACATAAACTGAATATCCCGATAAAGGACACCACCATGACAACTCAACGAATGCCTGCGCTGTTCCTCGGACACGGTAGTCCAATGAACGTGCTGGAAGATAATCACTATACCCAAGCCTGGCGTCATTTGGGAGAGACCTTACCGCGGCCAAAAGCCATTGTGGTGGTCTCTGCGCACTGGTTCACCAAAGGCACGGGTGTTACGGCGATGGAAACACCAAAAACTATTCATGACTTTGGTGGTTTCCCGCAGGCACTTTACGATACCCATTATCCGGCACCGGGTTCGCCTGAACTGGCTCAGCAATTGGTTGATCTGCTGGCACCTGTTCCGGTGATGCAAGATAAAGAAGCCTGGGGATTTGACCATGGCTCCTGGGGCGTATTGATCAAAATGTACCCGAATGCTGACATCCCAATGGTACAGCTCAGTATCGATAGCACCAAACCGGCAGCCTGGCATTTTGAAATAGGGCGTAAGCTTGCTGCATTGCGCGATCAAGGCATCATGCTGATTGCCAGCGGCAATGTGGTCCATAACCTGCGTACCGCCCGCTGGCACGGTGAAAACACGCCATATCCATGGGCTGAGTCGTTTAACCAATACGTTAAAGACAATCTCACATGGCTTGGGCCGGTTGCAGATCACCCGCTGGTAAACTATTTACAACACGAAGGCGGCTCGTTATCTAACCCAACGCCGGATCACTATCTGCCGTTGCTGTATGTTTTGGGGGCGTGGGACGGTAAGGAACCAATTACGTTGCCAGTAGATGGCATAGAAATGGGATCGTTGAGTATGCTTTCGGTGCAAATCGGTTAATTATTATTTTTCCCCTCTCCCTCAGGGAGAGGGCCAGGGTGAGGGGGATTCGACATCAATTCGCCCTCATCCCAACCTTCTCCCCCAGGAGAAGGAGAAGGAGAAACGATTACTCTACAAACACATGCGGATAGAAACGCGAAAGATCCTGGGTGATTAATTCACGATCCTCACGAATACCAATGCCTGCCGGTTGATCGTTGATAAGCCAGCTTCCGAGCACCACGTAGCTGTCACCAAATTTTGGCAGTGGATAGAACTGTTGGACGATCATGCCTTCTTCACCGTAAGGGCCATCGACACGCGCAATTTCCTGGCCGTTTTCGATGATCTTCACATTCGCACCTTCGCGCGAGAAGATTGGCTTCACGACATACTTATCCATCGGCGGATAGCTATCTTCGGCGAAATAAGCAGGCAGCAAGTTTGGATGATCCGGGAACATTTCCCACAGCATTGGCAGCAACGCTTTGTTTGAAATGATACTTTTCCAGGCCGGTTCCAGCCAACGTACGCCAGCATCTTCCAGCTTGGTGGAGAACATCTCACGCAGCATGAATTCCCACGGGTACAGTTTGAACAGGTTGCTTATCACCTGATCCTGCAGATCGGTAAACTGGCCTTTCTCGCCCAGACCGATATCTTCCATGTATACGAACTCGCTGGCCACTTCTGCTTCTGCGGCACAATCCTGTAGATACTGAACCGTACCACGATCTTCTTCCGTATCCTGACAGCAAGCGAAATGCACCAGGTTGAAACCGTGTTGCTGCTTCAGCTCGGCAAAACGTTCGATGATCTTCTCTTGAAGGCTGTTGAACTGGTCGCTTTCTGCTGGCAGATTTCCAGACTGGATCTGATCTTCGAGCCAAATCCACTGGAAGAACGCGGCTTCATATAAAGAGGTTGGCGTGTCGGCATTGTTTTCCAGCAACTTTGGTTCGCCAACGCCATCCCATGCAATATCCAGGCGTGAGTAAAGCGACGGCTGCTGGGTACGCCATGATTGACGCACAAATTCCCAGGTGTGTTTAGGAATGCGAAATTTAGCTAACAGCTCATCACTGCTCACCACTTTTTCTACAACCTTCAGGCACATCTGATGCAATTCAGCAGTGACTTCTTCCAGCCGCTCAACCTGTGGAAGCGTTAGCTTGTAATAAGCGTCTTCACACCAGTAAGGCTCGCCATACATGGTGTGAAAATTGAAACCGTATTCTGTGGCTTTCTCGCGCCAATCCGGGCGCTCAGTAATCGCAATTCTTTCCATAATTTATTAGCCACCCATGGAACGAGAAGAACCTGTTGCGCTGTTGCTGCGCTGCATAGTCGATTGTTTAGCGACAGAGTCACCGAAACCGCCGCGTGTCACCGTGCTGGTGGTCGCAGGTTTAGGTGCCATAGCTGTTTTCGGCACGGTTGTTGTGCGGCCTGGTGTGGCTGCGCCGTAGCTCTTACCGCTGGCATCGGCATATTTACCGTAAGCAGGGCTTGATGGATTCTTTGAGGTAAACAGAGGTTGCTGCGCAAAGCCTGCGCCGCCGCCCATCAGTCGGCCCATCATGTAACCGGCCATCAATGGCATCCAGAAGCTGCCGCTTTGTTGAGGTTGAGCCTGAGCTTGTTCACCTGCCATATTGGCTTGAGCAGGCGCTTGCTGACATTGGCCTTCACCAAATTCAGCAATACATTCTTCACGCGATGCATATTTAGGCGCAGTACGTTCTGCTTCTTTCAGCGCGTTGTTGAAGGAAGTCGTACATTCGGCACTTTTGCCTGGGTTGGCTTGAGAACAGTCATCTGCGTTTTGATACATAGAGACTGTTTCGTCATTTTGTTCGCAACCGGCAAGCATAAACACAGCGGTAACCGCCAATGCAACCGGCGTCAAATGGCGGGCGTTCCAGCTTTTGCGGAACGATGCGTGGTTTATGGTTTTTGTCCGTTTCATTTATCTGTCCTGAGCCCAAAGGAATGAAGCTAATATTGTGCTTAGAATAGGGGATGAATGGTTGAAATTAAAGCGATGACGGGCACCAGGAGGGCGATCTTTACGTTGCCTTACGTTAAATGGCTCAAGTTGTGATGGGGGCGTAGAGTCACGCCCCCAAATAATGTCATCAGTTACTGAACGGGTTAGCTGATTTGCTGCTGGTCGCTGAAGCTGGAGTCGCTTTAGCAGGTGTTGCAGTAGCAGTTGTTGCTTCGGTATCCGCTGAATAACCATCTGCACGAGCATTCTGGTCTGGCGTTTCTGGAGCGACATTGTCTGCAGTCGTTGATACGGGTTTACCCAGAGTTGCATTCAACGCAACAAGATCCTGTTCGTTAAGCGTACCCAGTGCTGACTTAATATTCAGCTGGTTGATCAGGTAGTTATAACGAGCGCTGGAGAGCTGTTGTTTAGCGTTGTACAGAGTCGTGGTCGCATCCAACACATCAACGATGGTACGAGTACCAACGGAATAGCCCGCTTCCATTGCATCTAAAGAGCTTTGTGCAGACACAACCGCTTGTTTATAGGCGTTGATGGTACTGATTGACGCATTCACGTTGTTAAACGAAGAGCGGACGGTTTGCACTACGCTACGATGCGCACTTTCAAGCTGCTCACTCGCGCCAACAAAGTTGTATTGCGCTTGTTTCACCTGAGAGTTCACCGAACCACCGGTGTACAACGGCAAGGAGAAGTTCAGGCCGATTTTATTCTGGCCCATATCGCTGTCATCGTACTGAGAGCTATTGGTTTTAGAACCGCTGTAGGTGGTATTGGAAACACCCGTCGATGCAGTCAAACCTACGGTTGGCATGTGGCCAGTTTCTGCGAAGCGAATTTGCTCGCGAGCCAGGTCCTGAGACAAGCGTGCTTGCAACAATGCCAGGTTACGTTTTTCTGCTTCTTTCAGCAGATTATTCACGCCATCAGGCTTGTTGGTTTTGAAGCCGTCAACATTCAGCGATGCCAAAGACGGATAGTAATTGCCCGTCACCTGGCGCAGCGTTTCTACCGCGTTATCCAGATTGTTTCGTGCAGTGACTTCGTTTGCCAATACGTTATCGTATTGCGCACGGGCGTTCTGTACGTCGGTAATGGCTACCAGACCTACGTTAAAACGCTGAGTGGTTTGATCCAACTGACGATAAATAGCCTGTTTCTGTGCTTCTGTGAAGGACAGTGCATCAATGGCGCTCAGCACATTAAAATAGGCTGTTGCCGTATTCAGAATCAGGGTTTGTTGATCAGTCTGATAAGTGACATCTTGAATACCTGCTGATTTCTCTTGCAGGGTCAATGCACGCCATTTCGACATATCAAAAATGGTTTGCGTCAATTGCAAAGAGGCACTCGCCGCTTTGGAGTCGATGCCATTCGCATCACTATAACCATTGGTGTATTCATAATCAGCACCAAGGCCGAGTTGTGGCAGTAACGGGCTACGTGCTTCGTTAATTTTTTCGAATGCGGCATCACGGTCAGCAGCGGATTTGCGCAAGTCCGGGTTGCTTAAACGTGCCTGCTGATAAACCTGCATCAGGTTTTCTGCCTGGCTCATGGCACTGAAACCCGTTAGGCTCAGACCGATAAGAATTGGGAGCAGTTTCTTCATTTGCATTCCTTGTTGTGAAGCAGAAATAATTTGTTAGCGCTGACAAGAGCCGGAAATGATCGCCGATTTTAGCAGAGTCCGCCAGCAGGGGCGCTTGGCGTAATGTGCCATTGACCCTTAATTTTCATCAATCTATCACATAGGAAATGAAACGGCAGACAAACTGGCTTGAAATTGCCCATTTCATAACCATTAAAATCAGGAAATCATTATGACTAAGCAAAACGATCAACTCGTCACATTAGCCAAAAACGATGTTGAAATTATTGCACGGGAAACACTTTATAGTGGTTTTTTTTCGCTGGATCTTTATCGATTCCGCCATCGCTTGTTTAATGGCGAAATGAGTGGTGAGGTTTGTCGCGAAATTTTAGAACGCGGGCACGCTGCAGTACTGCTACCCTATGACCCTGTGCGAGATGAAGTCGTCTTAATCGAACAGATTCGAATTGCCGCGTATGACACCAGCGACAGCCCGTGGTTGCTCGAACTGGTTGCGGGGATGATTGAAGAAGGTGAGAGTGTCGAGGACGTTGCTCGCCGCGAAGCCGTTGAAGAAGCAGGAGTGATTGTCGGTCGCACTAAACCGGTCATCAACTACCTGGCAAGCCCTGGTGGAACCAGCGAGCGTTTATCGATTCTTGTTGGGGAAGTCGACGCAACAACCGCGAAGGGCATACATGGTCTGGCAGATGAAAACGAAGACATTCGTGTTCATGTCGTGAGCCGGGAACGGGCTTATCAGTTAGTAGAAGAAGGGAAAATCGACAACGCGGCTTCAGTCATCGCAATGCTTTGGCTGCAATTGCATCATGAGAAATTAAGAGAAGAGTGGAACAACTAAACATGAAGCGCTATACACCTGACTTCCCTGAAATGATGCGTCTGTGCGAAACCAATTTCGCCCAACTACGACGCCTGCTTCCTCGTAATGACGAAGTGGGCGAAAAAGTCACTTATCAGGTCACTAGCGCTCAATATCGACTCTCTATCCTTGAGTCGACTCGTTACACCACACTTGTACAAATCGAACAAACTGTCCCGGCGATCAGCTACTGGAGCCTACCATCGATGTCGGTCAGGCTTTATCATGACGCCATGGTCGCGGAAGTGTGTTCAAGTCAGCAGATCTTTCGTTTCAAAGCACGATATGATTATCCTAATAAAAAGTTGCATCAACGTGACGAAAAGCATCAAATTAATCAGTTTCTAGCCGATTGGCTGCGATATTGTTTGGCGCATGGAGCGATGGCGGTTCCGGTTTGTTAGTGAGGGTGAAACCTAAGGACACCATTTGGAAAGCCTGTTAAATCTTCCTGTGGCCGGTGGGGGCCAGATCAGGATCTTGCAAATTACAGATACCCACCTGTTCTCTGGAAAGAACGAAACGCTGCTTGGTATCAATACCTGGATGAGCTATCAGGCTGTTATTGCCGCCATCCTCGCCGAGCAGCGTCAGTATGACCTTATCGTTGCAACTGGGGATCTCGCCCAGGACCACAGTGCGCAGGCCTACCAACATTTTGTTGAGGGCATTGCGGAGATTCCTGCGCCTTGCGTTTGGCTGCCAGGCAATCACGATTTCCAACCTGCGATGTTTAGCTCGTTGCTTGAAGCGGGGATCTCCCCGGCCAAACAAGTTTTCCTCGGAGACAACTGGCAAATATTACTGCTCGACAGCCAGGTCTTTGGCGTCCCACATGGTGAACTGAGCGACTATCAGCTCGACTGGCTGGAGCGTAAGCTCGCCGGTGCGCCTGAACGGCATACGCTATTACTGTTGCATCATCACCCTGTACCCGCGGGTTGTAGTTGGCTGGACCAACATAGCCTGCGCAATGCCGCAGAGCTGGATGACGTTTTGCAAAAATTCCCGAAAGTGAAAACGCTGGTGTGTGGTCATATTCATCAGGAGTTGGATCTGGACTGGAACGGCAGACGAATGCTGGCAACACCGTCCACATGTGTGCAATTTAAGCCGCATTGCTCCAACTTCACTCTCGACACCATTGAGCCAGGCTGGCGTTGGCTGGAACTCCATCCCAATGGCGAAGTCACCACTGAGGTTTGCCGCCTGAAAGGTGCGGTGTTCAACCCAGATACCGCTTCAGAAGGGTATTGATGTCAACGCTACTTTACTTACACGGTTTTAATAGTTCGCCGCGTTCCGCTAAGGCCACCAGCCTTCAGGCTTGGCTTGCGCAGAATCATCCGCATATCAATATGATTATCCCGGAACTCCCGCCGTATCCTGCCGATGCGGCAGAGTTGCTGGAGTCGCTGGTACTCAAGCATGGCGGTGAACCGTTGGGAATTGTGGGCTCCTCTTTAGGGGGTTATTACGCCACCTGGTTGTCGCAATGTTTTACGCTACCGGCGGTCGTTGTAAACCCAGCGGTACGGCCTTTTGAATTGCTCGTCGATTATCTTGGCCAGAACGAGAACCCCTACACCGGGCAGCAATATGTGCTAGAGTCACGCCATATTTACGATCTTAAAGTCATGCAAGTTGACCCGTTAGAATCGCCAGATCTCATCTGGTTGTTACAACAAACGGGTGACGAAGTGCTTGATTACCGCCAGGCAGTGGCGTACTACACCCCCTGTCGGCAGACGGTAGAGTCCGGTGGCAATCACGCCTTTGTAGGCTTCGAAGATTATTTCACACAGATCGTCGACTTCCTTGGCCTGCATTAAGGCCTGATGTCGAATTCCTGTTTCGCAATCTGAACGAATAAACCATGACGCAATCCAGTTATAACGCCGATGCCATTGAGGTACTCACCGGGCTTGAGCCTGTTCGCCGCCGTCCCGGGATGTACACAGACACCACCCGTCCAAACCATTTGGGCCAGGAAGTCATTGATAACAGCGTGGATGAGGCGCTGGCAGGCCATGCGAAGCGTGTTGATGTTATTCTCCATGCCGATCAGTCATTAGAAGTCATTGATGACGGGCGCGGCATGCCGGTTGATATCCATCCGGAAGAGGGCGTTCCGGCTGTCGAACTCATTCTTTGTCGTCTGCACGCGGGCGGTAAATTCTCCAACAAAAACTACCAGTTCTCTGGTGGCTTGCACGGCGTGGGTATTTCGGTCGTCAACGCCTTGTCAAAACGTGTTGAAGTGACGGTTCGCCGTGATTCGCAGGTTTACAGCATCGCGTTTGAAAACGGCGATAAAGTACAGGAACTGGCAGTCGTCGGGACCTGTGGCAAACGTAATACCGGCACCAGCGTTCACTTCTGGCCTGACGCTTCGTTCTTCGACAGCCCACGTTTTTCCGTTTCTCGTTTAAGCCATTTGCTGAAAGCCAAAGCGGTTTTATGCCCGGGTGTTGAAATCACTTTTACTGACAAAGTGAACAATACCGAGCAGCGCTGGTGTTATCAGGATGGCCTGCAAGATTATTTGAGCGAAGCGGTAAACGGCCTGGCTACACTGCCGGAATCACCCTTTGTTGGAAACTACGCGGGTGAGGTTGAGCAAGTTGACTGGGCGCTGTTATGGCTGCCAGAAGGCGGTGAACTGCTGACAGAAAGCTACGTTAACCTGATCCCAACCATGCAAGGCGGTACCCACGTCAATGGTCTGCGTCAGGGGTTGCTTGATGCGATGCGTGAATTTTGCGAGTACCGCAACATTCTGCCGCGCGGCGTGAAACTCTCCGCAGAAGATATCTGGGAACGTTGCGCCTACGTGTTGTCGGTGAAAATGCAGGATCCGCAGTTTGCTGGGCAAACCAAAGAACGCCTGTCATCACGTCAGTGCGCAGCCTTTGTTTCCGGTGTGGTGAAAGATGCCTTCAGTTTGTGGCTGAACCAGAACATTCAAATTGCGGAACAACTCGCAGAACTGGCGATCTCCAGCGCTCAGCGCCGTATGCGTGCCGCCAAAAAAGTGGTGCGTAAAAAGCTGACCAGCGGCCCGGCATTACCCGGAAAACTGGCTGACTGCTCCGCGCAAGATTTGAGTCGTACTGAACTGTTCCTGGTCGAAGGGGATTCCGCAGGCGGTTCTGCTAAACAGGCTCGTGATCGTGAATATCAGGCGATCATGCCGCTGAAAGGTAAGATCCTTAACACCTGGGAAGTCTCCTCCGATGAAGTGCTTGCTTCGCAAGAAGTGCATGATATCTCGGTGGCGATCGGCATCGATCCTGACAGCGAAGATCTGAGCCAGTTGCGCTACGGCAAGGTCTGTATCCTTGCGGATGCGGACTCCGATGGTCTCCACATTGCAACCTTGCTGTGTGCGTTGTTCGTACGTCATTTCCGCTCGCTGGTTCGCGGTGGTCACGTTTATGTTGCGATGCCACCGTTGTACCGTATCGATCTTGGCAAAGAAGTCTACTACGCGCTGGATGAAGAAGAGAAAGCGGGTGTGCTTGAGCAACTTAAACGTAAGAAAGGGAAACCGAACGTGCAGCGCTTTAAAGGGCTGGGCGAAATGAACCCGCTGCAATTACGTGAAACCACGCTCGATCCTAACACTCGCCGTCTTGTTCAGCTCACGATCGACGATGAAGATAACGACAAAACCATGGCAATTATGGATATGTTGTTAGCGAAAAAACGTTCTGAAGATCGTCGCAATTGGCTGCAAGATAAAGGCGATATGGCGGATATTGAAGTCTAATTACCGCTTTCGGATAAATGTGATCAACGCGATTCAGCCGTTGATCACATTTTCCCGCTTTGCAAAACCCTCATGTTCCTTCTCGCAATTCCTGACTCCCTTCACATTTTTCCAGTTTGTCACTTGAATGGCTCATACTCCGTCCGCTACTCTTTTTTGGAGTTAAACTTCATTGAGGTTTATAAGGCGGAGCAAAATGTCACTATTAGCCAGGTTAGAACAACGTGTGCGTGATTGTGGGGAATTTACAGGCCCCAGCTACTGTTTCAGCGACGCCAATAAGCGCGGAGAAACCAATGAACACACTTGCCATTGATATCGGCGGCACCAAAATGGCCGCAGCGCTTATCAACGATGAACATAAAATTTTCCAACGTACCGAAATTTCCACACCTGCAAATGCCGCGCCGCAAGCCCTTGAGCAAGCGTTAGCCCGGTTGGTTGACGTTTATCAGGGACAAGCTCAGCGGGTGGCGGTGGCATCCACCGGGATTATCGACAAGGGCATTCTTACCGCGCTTAATCCCGATAACCTGGGCGGATTGAATCATTTTCCCTTGCAGGCGACGGTTGAAAAACTCACGGGGCTGCCGTGTGTTGTTCTTAATGATGCGCAGGCTGCGGCCTGGGCTGAGTATTGCTATCTGTCTGCTCAGTTTAAACATGTCACCTTTATCACGGTTTCCACGGGAGTCGGTGGTGGCGTTGTGGTAAATGGTGAGTTATTAACCGGCCCGTATGCATTTGCAGGTCATATTGGCCATATACAGGCCGATCCCAATGGCCCACTGTGCGGTTGCGGACGCGTTGGTTGTGTCGAGGCGATTGCTTCGGGGCGTGCGATTGCCGCCGCAGCCGGACATGAACTTGAGGGTAAAAACACTCGCGAAATCTTCGCTCAGGCTCAATCAGGGAATGTGCAGGCTCAGCAGTTAATGACGCGTTCAGCACAGGCAATTTGCCAGCTAATCGCCAATATCAAAGCTCTGCTGGATACCGAATGCATCGTGCTTGGCGGCAGTGTTGGCCTGGCTCAGGGTTATCGCCAACAGGTGGAGCAGCAGCTCGCACAATCTCCTGCGGCGTTCCAGATCCCGATTTATGCCGCGCATTATCAACACGATGCGGGGTTAATGGGCGCGGCACTCTGGTCTGAAAACCATTCAGCCTGAAACTTGATAAAACACGTGAATATAAGGTGACACTATGATTTTAGGACGAATTTCGGAGCTCACGACCCAGACCGGTATCGCCCCTCAACTACTGGCCATCATCAAGCAGGCGCTATCATTGCATCCAGAAACCTTAAGCCCCGGCCGACATGAGATCGACGGTGACGATATCTTTATGAATGTTATGGCGTTTGATACCGCAGATCCGCAAAGCAAACGTTACGAGCAACATCGCGAATATCTTGACGTTCAAGTGCTACTCAATGGGCAAGAGCGCATCGATTTTGGTCCACTTGGGTCAGTAATTGCACCGGATACTTACCATGAGGGTGATGATTATTTGCTGTGTGATGCCGTATCCCCTTGCCAGACACTGCATTTACAACCGGGTATGTTTGCAATCTTTCTTCCTGGGGAACCGCATAAACCAGGTTGCATCAGTGAAACGGCACAGACGATTAGCAAGGCAGTGATAAAAGTGCATTACCGACTTTTGCAGGGGTAAACTCTTTTCAATTTTTTATGAAATAAAGAAGCGGAAATTTATGCAGCCTCAAGCGCTACGCCTTAAACCTGGTAAAATCCTCGATACCCTTGGTGCGATGCAAAATAGCCTGACGCGTGTCTCTCAGCGTATCGCACACTATATTTTGACCTCACCACAGCAGGTGACTCAGTTCTCTATCGCTGAGCTGTCGCGCGAAACGCAGGCTGGCGAAGCGACCGTGATTCGTTTTTGTCGCACGCTTGGCTACAAAGGTTTCCAGGACTTTAAAATGGATTTAGCCATTGAGCTTGCCACCGCGGAGTCCGATAACAACAGCCCGCTGTTAGAAGGGGAGATTAACGAGTCTGATGATGCGCATACCATCGGGTTGAAGCTGCAAAGCACCATTAATAACGTGCTGTCCGAAACCCTAAATTTACTGGACATGAGCCAGGTCAGTGAAGTGGTTAAGGCGCTACGTACCAGTAACTCGGTGTATATTTTTGGTGTGGGTTCTTCCGGGATTACTGCCGAAGATATGAAGCATAAACTGATGCGTATTGGCATGCGGGTTGACGCTGTCACCAATAATCACTTTATGTATATGCAGGCCACCTTATTAAAATCAGGTGATGTCGCCTTTGCTATTAGCCACACCGGGCATTCCCCAGAAACGGTCCATGCACTTGAGCTTGCCAAACAAGCGGGGGCAACCACCGTGGCACTCACCCATAATTTGGGCTCACCACTGTGTGAAGTTGCCGACTTTAGTCTGATCAACGGCAACCGTCAGGGCATGCTACAAGGGGATTCGATCGGGACAAAAACCGCGCAGTTATTTGTGCTGGATTTGCTCTACACCTTGCTGGTACAAGCCGCACCAGAACAGGCTCGCGAAAGTAAACTGCGCACGATGGATGCTCTAAATATTGCAAAATAATGCCGCGTTAGCGGCATTAGACGGAGTGCAAACAACAAATCAGAACTTAATTTTCAAACCGACAATCCCGCCGTAATTGATGCTGTCACCTACAAACGACTTTTCAACGCTTAACGAACCGGCAATCGAAACTGACTTATTGATCTGATGGTCAACGCCCGCATTTAATTGCCCCCATGTTCCAGCGCTGTTGGTGACAAACGGTATGTCGCCTTGCTGAGAAGAGAAGGCTGTTTTGCTGTCTCCTCTGAACTCATGCAAGATCCCCGGGCGTAACCAGGCGGTCGTTCTGGTGCGTTCCTCTTTCACTTTTTTCTCGTCATCATGATTCCAGGTCTGATGGATACGCAGGCTGAGGCGGCCAGTCAGGGAATCTGCATTGCTGAATTTAACTGCAGATGCCTCGTCATGAGTGTTGTCCAGTTTCACCGTTGAGTAGATCAACTGCGCCTGAGGTTCGATAAAGCGCTGAACGTCAGTATCCGGCTGCCACGGATAACCCGCCTCCAGTGAAGCACTTAAACCATAGCCTTTGGTTTTCATTGGGCTGAGATCGGTGGGGCTGGATTCCACATACAACCGGTTGTACTGGGCGACGGCATCAAGATAACTTCCCGCTGGCGTAAAGTGCGTCCAGTAACCGCCCAGGCCCCACGATTTCACGGTATTGCGGCCTGCATTTTCACCATCGGTATGGGTGACTTTGCTGTCAATTTTACCGATGTTCCCTAGCACGCCGGCAAAATTAGAGCTCCCGTCATCCTGACTCTCGCGGTACAAATCAATGCCGAGCTGAATGGCATTCAGTGAAAAACGCGATTGCGGCCCATCAAAATCAGATTTCCCGTTTTTAACAATCACCCGACCCCAGCTCATATGCGGCGATTGTGTTGCCGCTGTGATTTTTTCCGGGCTGGCAAATTGTTCCCCGGTACGCTCATGCAGGCTATCAACCAGCATCCGGCTATACAGTAATGCCAGTTGAGGGATGTCCTGATACAGCGACGTTTCTGCCCGATAATCAGGCACAGCGACAGGTCGTTGAGAAGGCGCTGGCGTTGCGGGTGGAGCATTATCAGCTTCATTAATCGCAGGAGGCTCATCGACAGGAGGAACGCCCGGCTGTGGATCTGGATCGGGTGGCGGTGTTAGCTCGTTATCATCAATTTCCGGCGCAACCACTTTGTGAGAACGCAGATACCATGCTTCTTCATTGCTGTTATCGAGACTTGATCGGTAAAGTGAATATACGTATGGCCCCGCTTTTACCTTGTTAAGCAAATTGAAGGCTTCAGTTTCTGTTGTAGCCCCGCTTATCGCATCCACCACTTTAATGCCATTGCCTTGGGTTAGTGCGCCCTGGCCATCGGTATTGGTGATTTTCAGGCTGGTGGAACCATCGGCATGCCCACCGTCGATAACGAGCTGGTCGGTTGGGGAATTGTCGGCATGTAAGTGAGTATTTAACGCAATCGTTGCGTTATCGCCGTGGTAATTATTCACTTTCAGCGTTTTGTACTGATGACTTTCCGGCGCACTGAAATTGATAAGGCTTTGATTATTCGTTAATTGGCTAAGAACAGAATTGCCGGTCAAAAACCACAGACTGGTTTTGCTTAACGAAACGTCAGAGTAGGCATTGGCTTCCGTTAGCGCTGCGCCGGAAACGATGCTCGCCGACACATTTACGCTGGCATTACCTTGTGAAGCAGCGGGGCCATTTTGCACCTGCAACCACTGCTTTTCTCCGCTAACCCGGCTATTTTGCAGTTCAACATCGGCGAAGCCGGTGGTTTCAATACCGTGACCATGCTCGCTTGAAAGAATACTGTTATTTAAATTTGCCTGCCCCGTAAACGCAGCCGTGCCCTGTACGGCCAATGCTGCCGCGTTATCGCCGTGCGTTGAGGCAACCACATTATTGGCTTGAACCAGCGCTCCGTTACTGGCGAGTATGCCGTGAGATTGTGCGCCATCGGTCTTTATCACCGAGTCTTCGACCCTAAGCTCAGCCCCCGCTTCTGCCCAAAGCCCTCGGGAATTATCACCATGAGTCGTAAGCGTGACCCTATCCAGCGCCATCTCAGCCGTTTCGGTTTTATATTTGCGCCCAACGAACGCGCCAGTCGCATTATCTCCAATCGTCTCAACCGAAACATTGGTCGCGCTCAGACTGACACTGCCCGGTTTTGCCGCGCCAATTCCTGCATATAAACCGGTTGAACTCACGCCCTCGGTTTTGACCGACAAATTTTTCAGGATGATATTTCCTCCGTCATCGGCGGCGGCACCGTAAGCTTGATTTCCTTGTGTCAGCAGAGTGGTTCCTTCCACTGTGAGCAGTGAGCCTTCATTACGTGAAGCCAGCGCATGTGGGAAGGTGAGGTTGCTCTGAACCGGCGATCCATTTCCCGTTGTGGTGACGCTTCCTCCTATAACATTAACGATGGCACCCACGTCGGCAACGATGCCCATCGCATTATCATCACCAGAGGTTTTGATATGGCTATTCGCTATCGAAGCCGTTGAATTGGCGGTGGCAATTCCTGTGCTGTAGTTGCCGGATGTCGTGATATCCGAGGTGCTGACCAGCAGATGACTTCCGTTGGTCGCGCTGATACCGAGGCTGGATTTTTGCGTAGTGGTGACGTCGCTGTCTGTGAGTGTGAGCGAAGATCCCGTCCCCTGAAGCAAGATGCCCGGCCCCCATGGGCCAACGGCGTTATCGGGAGCCATGGTCTTGATTTGGCTGGAGAGGATATTGGCGGTTGCGCCGTTAATAATATTGACCCCAGAGCTGCGTGCTCCACGGGTTTCAATCGCGACGTTGTCCAGTTGAGCGTTAGAGCCCAGGCCTTCAACTGACACGCCGTGGCTTTGCATGCCCGTTGCCAGTATTGTTGAGCGTTTTAAGGCAAGGGATGCTCCGTCTATTGCTCTGGCCGCCGTTGATAGGGCACCCGCGCTGCCTGCTCCGCTGACATCAAATTTGCTGTTATCAAATGAAAGTAAGCTGCCAGCCCCTTCTGCCCGGACAGCCCCCTGATAATTTCCCGATACGTTAATCGTAAGATTGTTGCCCGTAATGGCGGCACCTGAAAGCGCGTGAAGGGCGGCGGTAGAAGCCGTGCTGGCGGCCCCTCCGGTACTGTCTATTTGGCTGTCTTGTAGATCAATCTGTGCGCTATTCTCCGCTCTCGCAGCGCTGGCACTTAGCGCAGAAGTGGTCAAATGCAGATTCTTCCCGCGAATAGACGTTGCGCTATCACTGGCCAGTAATCCGTGACTTAAACTCAATGTTTTTTCATTATCCAGCGGTGAGGCTGATGATAATCCAGCACCTGAGGTGCTTATGGTTGTTCCATCTTGCAGCGATACGCTCGCGCCATTGCGGGCCCAGACCCCGACGGCCCCTTTACCCGACGTCAGAATCGAACCGCCGGAAATGTCGCCGTCAGTTGTTGTGCCATCTAACAATAAGCCATGCCCGTAACTGCCGGTCGTCTCGACGGCTGTCTCTTTTAAAATTATCTTGCCACCGTTTTCTGCTTTGATTCCGTAAGCTGAAGCGCCAGTGGTGCGAATTGTGGCGTTATCTGAATTAAGGGCGCTGCTCTCTCCACTAACATAAACACCGTGGCTTCCGCCAGTAGTGGCGCTTCTGGCTCCCACCGTCTCGATTTTTGTATTTTTCGAAAGGTCTATTTTGCCGCCTTGTGTCGCGGAAATACCCACCGCTCCCCAGGAGTTTGTCTGCACGCTGGAATTATCCAGAGAGACCTGGGAGTGATCGCCTGATACCACAATTCCACGGTTATTATTTCCCTTAGCATTGCCGCCAACGGTTAGCTCGGTATTTTTCAGTGACAGTGATCCACCTGACTCTACGAACATCCCCGTCATATCACTGGCTGTTATAGCAACCCCGGCTCCTGTTTTTGGATCGAGAGCAACTTCCACTTCATACAACTCAACGCGGCTACCGCCAGAGACGTGTACACCGAACTGGTCTTTAGAGCCTGCGCCGGACACGGCATTATTTTTAATACTGCCCCGGCTCAGGGTGATGGTTCCCCCATCGCCGATTTTTATTCCGGCAGTATTTGCCACATTCATTTTTATCGTTTCATCTGAGTAAGTACCACGGGTGCAAATACCCACGCTTCCCGCGGTGTTGACCAGTCTCTCTGCATTTGCATCCACGCAGCCAAAACTCAATACACCTGCAACTATTCCCGCTGAGGTTTTAAGAATTATTTTGCGACGATTGTATTGATTATGTTGGGGAGATATCTTAATGATTTTCATTTTGAAGCCTCTATAACGTGAATATGTTTATTCATCGCAGAGGCAGCTAACTCTTCAGGAAATATAAGATCACTATGTGACGTGGTGTAAATATAATTTATAACGTTTAACTGCCTTGTGCGTTTAAATATTGTACGGGTAAATAATGACCTGCCTATTACTCAGGCCTAAGTGCGGATTTAGTTTTATTGCAGAGGGCGGTTAATTGTCGAGAATGGTCGCCAGAAATTGTCTGAAACTGGTTTTTTGTTCCATTTCTTTTCGGTAGATCAGATACACACTCAGTTGTTGTACCGGGAATAATGGCGTGAGTTTTCGCAGCCCGAAAGCGTGTTCGTAGCGGTTAAAAGCCTCATGTGAAATGAACCCAACGCTGTCCGTTTCTGACAAAACAGTGAGCAGCATCAGTAATGAATTCGTTTCAAACGCTGGGGGCGTTTTTCTCATTGTGGCATGTAGGGTCTGCTTTTTCTGGTGGATCATCTCATCGGCAGTTAAATGGCTGACCATATCAAGGCACTTTAACTGCTCAATACTGACTTCACTTTGCAGTAGTGGGTTATCCTGGCGACACACTAGCGTTGGGGT
Source organism: Buttiauxella sp. WJP83 (assembly GCF_027594725.1). Classification (NCBI taxonomy): domain Bacteria; kingdom Pseudomonadati; phylum Pseudomonadota; class Gammaproteobacteria; order Enterobacterales; family Enterobacteriaceae; genus Buttiauxella; species Buttiauxella sp. WJP83. The sequence goes on along the minus strand of NZ_CP110080.1, from coordinate 3,946,230 downwards.
TAATTGATGATGCAAAATACAGCTCAGACTTGCATTGGTGATGGGCGTGGCGGAAAAAACAATATCTGCTTTGCGTAAGTTAAGTAATTCGACCGCATCAGGAATATCCAGATTGGTTTCGATATACTTTATTTTATAATTAATGTTTTCAGATTTTATTTTTAATAATGTGACAGACAAATCATGTACTGCCACTGAAAATGGGGAATAGATTACCAGCGTTTCCCGATGGCGATTTTTATGACTCGTGTCTATTGAATCACTCATTATTTCCAGCGTTTGCTTTAACTGTAGATAAAGATCATCAGCAAATACCGTTGGCGATATCGTATTTCCATGACGGATAAATAAAGGGTCTTCAAAGTGCAGGCGGAGTTTGCGCAGGGAATGGCTAATAGAAGGCGGGGTAACATCCAGAATCTCAGAGACTTCGGTGATGCTACGAGTGGAATAGATCAAACAGAATGTGGTTAGCAAATTAAGATTAAAACTGGAAAGTTTTAAAACCTTATCGGAAACCATATTCGTTGCCATCTCTTACTCCCGGTGAAAACTCTGAGTAAAGAGTAGTTTAGCAGCGTTTAATGACTATGAATTTTATCCATAAAAAAAGGGAGCGGATGTTTACACCGCTCCCTTTTGTTTTTCCGCAAACCGATTACTTGATTGCGTCTTCCAGAATATGGATATGCACATCCAGCACATCGTCTTTTACAGCAGCACTGTGATCTTTCATATGCTGGGTTTGAAGGTGAGCTTCGAGATGAGCAACACTCTCCCATTTTTCCAGCATAAATACGGAAGCGGGTGCTGTCGTCTGGAACGCCACTTGTGCGTTATGGTCGACTAATGGCGCGTAACCGAAGCAGCCTTCTTCCTCCAGCACGGTAGGAATAATTTTTGCGAAGGCATCTAAAACCGCCTGGCGATGATGCGCACCTGGACGGGTACGAATTTCAGCTATCACTGTTAGCATGACTTACTCCTTTCGATAATTACTTAACAGTTAAGCAAAAATCTGGCCGAGATGCTCGCGGTATTCTGCGATAAAACGTGGAACGTCAGGCACTTTCATCACATCGTTAGCGATAAAGGTCGGCAGACCTTCCATTCCAAGGAACTGGTTCGCTTTATGGAATGGCAGATAAACGCCATCAACACCCACGCCATGGAAGAACTGTTCTTTATCTTCAAAGGCTTGCAGTGGGGCGTTCCAGGTCAGGGAAAGCATATAGGTTTTGCCCTGAATCAAACCGCCGGAGCCATACTTTTTCTCAGCGTCTGAGCGGGTACGGCCATCGCTTGCATACAACGAACCATGACCTTCAGTGAACACATCATCGATGTATTTCTTCATGGTCCACGGTGCGCCCATCCACCAACCTGGCATTTGGTAAATCACGGTATCGGCCCACAGGTACTTTTCGACTTCTTCTTTTACGTCGTACTCGCTGTCGGTTCGGGTGACCAGAACATCATGCCCGAGGTCGCGCAAAAAGCTTTCCGCGACGTCGGTCAGGGTGTCATTAAGTTGGCCGTTAGAGTGGGCGAATTTTTTCGCACCATTGATAATCAGGATGTTGCTCATAGTTAACTCTCGAATTATTGCGTCTGGCGCGAAGTTTAATGTGAATGCCATCACGGTTAAATGCCATAAACGGGCAAAGACTTTTGCTCCAGCTGCAATAATCGAATGAATAAGTGAGCATTCACCAACGAATCCTGACCTGGAAACCGCCCTGGTCGCTGTTCAAAAATAGCGCCTGCATCCCATGCAAAGCGGCAATGCGTCGTACGATGGACAGCCCCAATCCGCTGCCGGTTTTTTCCTGTCCTGGCGGGCGGAAGAATCGCTCACCCAGCGACGTTAAAAACTCCGGGCCGACCCCTGGGCCGTTGTCGGTAATCGTTATTTCCCGGCTTTGCAAAACGACATCTACCACGCTGCCACGCGGACTATAACGCACGGCGTTATCCAGCACATTTCTCACCATTAAACTCAGTAGTAACGGTTGCCCCTGGCGTTTCACATCCGCATTTTTTACCTCAAGACGAATATCGATGCCTTCGCGCAGCGCCTCGTGGTACGCATCCATCACGGCATTTTGCAGTAATGATTGAAGTTCGACTTCCTGCACATCATCCAGACCAGCTAAAGAATCCAGGCGTGATAACGTCAGTAACTGATCGACCAGACGCGTGGCACGATCGATACCCGCACTGAGATTATTGAGAGCATGATCGCGTACCGGCTCGTCGTTTTGCGCAAGTTGTGCCACTTCGGCCTGCACTTTTAACGCGGCAAGCGGGCTGCGTAGTTCGTGTGCAGCGTCAGAGGTAAAACGTCGCTCGCGCTGCATTAATTCCCCGGTGCGAGAAAATAGCTGATTGAGCGCGACGACCAATGGGCGAATTTCCTGCGGCAGCGTTTGTGTTGGCAGTTCGCTGCCGTCGTCAGGTTTGCGGCTGCGTAATTGGTGCGCCAGCTTGTGAAGCGGGGCGAGGGCGCGACTCACCAACCACACCAGAAGTAGCAAAATAAGCGGTAGCGCGATAAGCCATGGTGTGAGCTGCGACAACACAATATCCAGTGCCAGATCTTCCCGGTACTCCCATTCCTGGCCGACGACGATGCGGTACTTACCATCCGGCGTGGTGACCCACACCATGCGCCACATATCGTCGTCGCCCGCAAGTTTACCGTCGGTAAAACCATCGCGTTGGTAGCGATAAGTGAGGTTGCGGCCATTGTCGCCATCATTGAGTAACAGTCTTCCATCGGCGGTGTAAATGGCGAAAGCCAGCGTATCGTCGTCTTGTTTGCCGCGATGATGGGAAATCAGGCTTTTAGTACGCGGAAGTTCCGTTTCCCCCTGCATATTATCCAGCTTTAATGCACTCAGACGCTTGGCAAACAGCACCTGCTGAGTATCAAACAGTTTGTTGAGGTTTTTGCTGGTTTGATGCCAGGCTGCGACGCTTGCGCCAACCCATGCCAACAGCGTCAGCAAAACATATCCGGCAATTAATCTGGCGCGTAAACTTTGAGTCAGTGCTTTTATCATTCTTCGCCCAACGTATAACCAATTCCGTGCACTGTGCGAATAAACCCGCTGCCGAGTTTACGGCGCAAATGGTGGATATGGACTTCCAGCGCATTTCTGGAGATATCGTTATCCCAGTTATAGAGTTTTTCTTCGATAAGCGAGCGCGGTAATACACGCCCGGCGTTACGCATAAATAATTCCAGTAGCGCAAACTCTTTGGGTTTTAAGTGCAACGCTTCACCCTCGCGAGTCACGGTTAATTTAATGGGATCAAGCTCTACCCCCGCGTGATTCAATGTCGATTGAACCTGCCCATGATTACGGCGAATTAAAACCTGAAGCCGGGTGGCAACTTCTATTAACGCAAAGGGTTTACACAAATAATCATCTGCACCGAGTTGCAACCCCTCGACACGTTGTTCCAGCGCGTCACGCGCGGTGAGAATCAACACGGGTTCGGTTTGGCCGTTACGACGCCAGGTTTTTAGAATATCCAGCCCGTCGATTCCCGGCAGGCTTAAATCCAGTATCACAGCATCATAAGGTGCCAGGCTCAGCGCCGCCTGGCCCTGAAGGCCATCGGTAAACCAGTCGACGATAAATCCCATTTTGGTTAACCCGGCTTTTAATCCGTCACCGATGAGCTTATCGTCCTCAATCAGTAATATGCGCATATTGTTGCCTTTCCATTGACCATTACCGGCAAGTAAATAACGTTTGCAACCGCCTTGTACAGAGGAAAAATGCCGGGGTTGATGCTGAATGGCATTTTTATAAAATATACGTTGTTACGGTGAAAAATTAAGATCGCGTTAAGATCTCTCGAGTTAAATAGCACTCAGAAAACGTTCATTCATATAGGGAAAATTAACGATGAAAAAAATAGCCGCTATTCTGACTATTCTTGCAATTACCGCAGCCCCAGCACTGGCTGCACAACAAGGTGGATTCTCGGATCCTAATGCTCCAGCCGCACAAACCACCCCAACTCAGACTGCTGGTGGTTTTGTTGGACCAAGTGGTAGCAACACAACCACGGCACAAGCGAAATCACTTTCTGACGACACGTGGGTGACCTTGCGCGGTAAGATTGAATCGCGTATCGGCGGAGATCACTACATTTTCCGTGATGCAGCCGGCACGATTAATGTCGATATCGATCATAAACGCTGGAATGGGCAGACCATCACACCGAAAGACACCGTTGAAATTCAAGGTGAAGTCGACAAAGACTGGAACTCCGTTGAAATCGATGTGAAGCAAATTACCCTCGTAAAATAACCCCCTCAATGAGCCGCAATTTGCGGCTCATTTCATATCTCCTCACTTCCTAAAGATACTCACTCCTCTGTGACTACGAAGGCCAGATAAGGTACTATCGGCGGCAATTACGCCGTCTATGACTAGACCCGGCTCGTCAGTTTGAGGATGAATAATTAATGAGTGATTTAACTCATGATGGTGCAGAACGCCTTGCGCTGCACGAATTCACAGAAAATGCGTATCTCAACTATTCCATGTACGTCATTATGGACCGCGCGCTGCCGTTCATTGGTGATGGGTTAAAGCCCGTACAGCGTCGTATCGTCTATGCGATGTCAGAGTTGGGATTAAGCGCCAGCGCTAAATTCAAAAAATCAGCCCGTACCGTCGGTGATGTGCTGGGTAAATACCATCCACACGGCGACAGCGCCTGTTATGAAGCGATGGTGCTGATGGCACAGCCGTTCTCTTACCGTTATCCGTTGGTTGACGGGCAGGGGAACTGGGGTGCACCGGATGACCCGAAATCCTTTGCCGCGATGCGTTATACCGAATCGCGACTGTCAAAATACGCAGAAGTCTTGCTGGGTGAGTTAGGGCAGGGGACGGTCGATTACGTGCCGAACTTTGACGGCACGATGCAGGAGCCGAAAATGCTGCCTGCGCGTCTGCCGAATATTCTGCTCAATGGCACCACCGGTATCGCGGTCGGGATGGCAACAGACATTCCTCCGCACAACTTGCGCGAAGTAGCGCAAGCGGCAATGACCCTGATTGACCACCCGAAAACCACGCTCGATGAAGTGCTGGATATCGTTCAGGGACCGGATTACCCAACCGAAGCCGAAATCATCACCCCGCGTGCTGAGATTCGTAAAATCTACCAGAATGGTCGTGGCTCTGTGCGCATGCGCGCAGTATGGAAAAAAGAAGATGGCGATGTGGTTATTACCGCATTGCCTCATCAGGTTTCCGGGGCTCGCGTGCTTGAGCAAATCGCCAGCCAAATGCGAGCTAAAAAGCTGCCAATGGTTGAAGATTTGCGTGATGAGTCGAACCACGAAAACCCGACCCGTCTGGTGATTGTTCCACGTTCTAACCGTATCGACGTAGAGCAGGTGATGAACCACCTGTTTGCCACCACCGATCTTGAAAAAAGCTATCGTATTAACCTCAATATGATCGGTCTGGATAATCGTCCATCGGTGAAAAACCTGCTGGAAATTCTGACTGAATGGCTGGTTTATCGTCGTGAAACGGTGCGCCGTCGCCTGAGTTATCGTCTGGAGAAAGTGCTCAAACGCCTGCATATCCTCGAAGGTTTGCTGGTGGCGTTCCTCAACATTGACGAAGTGATTCATATTATTCGTACCGAGGATGAGCCGAAGCCGGTGCTGATGTCGCGCTTCGAATTAAGCGAAACGCAAGCCGAGTCCATCCTCGAGCTGAAATTACGCCACCTCGCAAAACTCGAAGAGATGAAAATTCGCGGCGAGCAGAGCGAACTGGAAAAAGAGCGTGACCAATTGCAGGGTATTCTGGCGTCCGAACGCAAAATGAATACGTTGCTGAAGAAAGAATTGCAGGCTGATTCAGATGCTTATAGCGACGATCGCCGTTCACCATTGCGTGAGCGTGGCGAAGCGAAAGCCATGAGCGAACATGATATGACCCCGTCTGAACCGGTCACCATTGTGCTCTCACAAATGGGTTGGGTGCGTAGCGCCAAAGGCCATGACATTGACGCACAAGGGCTTAACTACAAAGCGGGCGACAATTATCTGGGTTCTGCCAAAGGTAAGAGCAACCAGCCAGTGGCGTTTATCGACTCCACCGGGCGCAGTTACGCGCTTGACCCTATTACGTTGCCATCGGCGCGTGGGCAGGGCGAGCCGCTAACGGGCAAACTTACGCCGCCGCCGGGGGCTGTTGTTGAACACGTCTTAATGGCACCAGATGACCAAAAACTGCTGATGGCTTCTGATGCAGGATATGGTTTCGTTTGTACCTTCAATGATTTAGTTGCCCGTAACCGTGCGGGTAAAACGCTTATTTCATTGCCGGAAAACGCGAAAGTGATGCCGCCGATGGAAATCTCAAGCGCTGACGATATGCTGTTGGCCATTACCGCGGCAGGGCGAATGTTGATGTTCCCGGTGGCTGATTTGCCGCAACTTTCCAAAGGGAAAGGGAATAAAATCATCTCGATTCCTTCAGCGGAAGCGGCAAAAGGCGAAGACAAACTGGCGCATTTGTTTGTCTTGCCGCCGCAAAGCACCGTGACTCTGCACGTGGGTAAACGCAAAATTAAACTCCGCCCGGAAGAGTTGCAGAAAATCACCGGTGAGCGTGGCCGTCGCGGTACGCTGATGCGTGGTTTGCAACGTATTGATCGCGTTGAAGTGGATTCACCGCTTCGTGCCAGTGCAGGTGACAGCGAAGAGTAATTGAAATCTGGCGGCAGTAATGCCGCCAGACTGGCGTGTTTTATATATAATTATCAGCGGTTTTGGTTTTTGAGGTTGTTATGCTATCCATCGTACGTTTTATAATCGTTGTAATTTATTGCCTGTTGGTGTGCATTTTTGGCTGCATTTATTGCCTGTTCAGCCCACGCAACCCACGCCATGTTGCGACGTTTGGTCATCTCTTTGGGCGTCTTGCACCCGTCTTCGGTTTGAAAGTTGAAACCCGTTTACCTGAGGGTGCCGAAAATCATCCAACGGCGATTTATATTTGTAATCACCAGAATAACTACGACATGGTGACTGCTGCGAATATTGTGCAGCCGCCAACGGTCACCGTCGGGAAAAAAAGCCTGCTGTGGATCCCGTTCTTTGGCCAAATTTATTGGTTAACCGGGAATATGCTTATCGATCGTGATAACCGTTCCAAAGCGCTTAGCACCATTTCCCAGGTTGTGACGCAAATTAAGAAACGTAATGTGTCGGTCTGGATGTTCCCGGAAGGGACTCGTAGCCGTGGCCGTGGCCTGTTGCCATTTAAAACGGGTGCATTCCATGCCGCAATTGCTGCGGGCGTCCCAATTATTCCGGTGTGCGTTTCGAATACCAGTAATAAAATTAAACTCAACCGTTTGAATAACGGTTTAGTCATTGTAGAAATGTTGCCGCCGATTGATATCAGCCATTACGGCAAAGACCAGGTGCGTAAACTTGCCACTGATTGCCGTGAAATTATGATGGCAAAAATCGACGAACTAAATAAAGAAGTCGCGGAGCGCGAAGCCTCCGGTCGAGTTGAAAGCAAGCAAGCGAATTAATCGCTTTTATTTTGGCGGTACGTTTTGTGCAGCCCCACGTTAGTCAGTTTCACATGGAGTTTATATGTCACTCAGTCGGCGTCAGTTTCTACAGGCATCCGGAGTCGCACTTTGTGCAGGCTCGGTGCCACTGAGGGCAAATGCCGCAGGAATGCAGCAACCTTTACCCGTTCCTCCGTTACTGGAATCTCGCCGTGGCCAGCCTTTGTTCCTGACGTTACAACGGGCGCACTGGTCATTTACTGGCGGCGCTAAGGCACCAGTCTGGGGCTTCAACGGGCGTTATCTTGGGCCGACCATTCGCGTGTGGAGCGGCGATGATGTGAAGATGATTTACAGTAATCGTCTGCAAGAAAACATCGCTATGACAATTGCCGGATTGCAGGTGCCCGGCCCGCTCATGGGCGGCGCGGCGCGCATGATGTCTCCTAATGTTGACTGGGCGCCCGTTCTGCCGATACGCCAGCAGGCCGCTACGTTGTGGTACCACGCCAATACCCCAAACCGTACCGCGAAACAGGTCTACAACGGCCTGGCGGGTATGTGGCTTATCGAAGATGAAGTCAGTAAGTCGTTGCCGATCCCAAATCATTATGGTGTCGATGACTTCCCGGTCATCATTCAGGATAAGCGCCTGGATAACTTCGGTGCGCCTGAATATGAAGAACCGGGTAGCGGTGGCTTTGTCGGTGACACGCTGCTGGTGAATGGTGTGCAGGGGCCGTATGTCGAGGTTTCACGCGGCTGGGTGCGTTTGCGTTTGCTCAACGCCTCTAACTCGCGCCGCTATTTGCTGCAAATGAGCGATGGTCGGGCGATGCACGTGATTTCAAGCGACCAGGGTTTCCTTCCTGCACCTGTTTCCGTGAAGCAATTATCCCTGGCGCCAGGTGAGCGTCGCGAGATTCTGGTGGATATGACCGACGGCAAAGAAGTGTCGATAACCTGCGGTGAGGCTGCGGGTATCATGGACAGGATCCGTGGCTTCTTTGAACCTTCGAGCATTCTTGTCTCTACGCTGGTACTCACGCTGCGGGCCACCGGGCTGCTGCCTTTGGTGACAGATACCCTGCCAATGCGCTTGCTGCCGGAGGAAATTATCAGCGGCAATCCGTCGCGCAGCCGTGATATTGCGCTTGGCGATGACCCCGGGATTAACGGCCAACTCTGGGATATGAAGCGTATTGATATTCAGACTCAGCAAGGCACCTGGGAGCGTTGGACAGTGCGAGCGGATATGCCGCAATCTTTCCATATCGAAGGTGTGAGCTTCCTGATTAAAAACGTTAATGGCGCGGCACCGTTTGGTGAGGACCGTGGCTGGAAAGATACCGTTTGGGTTGATGGGCAAGTCGAGCTACTCGTGTACTTTGGCCAGCCTTCCTGGGAACATTTCCCGTTCCTCTATTCCAGCCAAACACTGGAAATGGCGGACCGTGGCTCTATTGGGCAATTGTTGGTTCAACCCGCGCCATAAACCACCCTAACCCTCTCCCTGAGGGAGAGGGCCGGGGTGAGGGCCTGGGTTTTAACATTGCAATAACACTTCATTTTTGACCCAATACCAGCGTATAATCGCCGGCTTTGGTTATTTTTAAATCATTTTTTATACCCATGTGACTTCGGGAAGCCGCCTGGCTGCATCCTGAAGGTCGATGGGTATATTCATTTTTTCGGAAGCATTATGAGCTCTATTAGCCTGATCCAGCCCGATCGCGAACTCTTTTCGTGGCCACAATACTGGGCAGCCTGTTTTGGCCCGGCACCGTTTTTACCCATGTCACGCAAGGAAATGGACGAATTAGGCTGGGACAGCTGTGACATCATTCTGGTTACGGGAGATGCTTACGTTGACCATCCAAGTTTTGGTATGGCGATTTGTGGCCGTATGCTGGAAGCGCAAGGTTTCCGCGTGGGGATCATCGCTCAGCCTGACTGGAACAGCAAAGAAGACTTCATGCGTCTGGGTAAACCGAACCTGTTCTTCGGTGTGACTGCGGGCAATATGGATTCAATGATCAACCGTTATACCGCGGACCGTAAACTGCGTCATGACGATGCCTACACGCCTGATAACGTAGCGGGTAAACGCCCGGATCGTGCCTCGCTTGCCTATACCCAACGTTGTAAAGAAGCCTGGCGTGATGTGCCGGTGATCCTGGGTGGTATTGAAGCGAGCTTGCGTCGTACTGCGCACTACGATTACTGGTCTGATACCGTTCGTCGCTCCATTCTGGTGGATGCCAAAGCCGACATGCTGATTTTCGGCAACGGCGAACGCCCGCTGGTGGAAGTGGCTCATCGCCTGGCGATGGGTGAGAAAATCGACGAAATTTGCGATGTGCGTAACACCGCGATGATGCGTAAAGAAGCGATGCCAGGCTGGTCTGGTGTGGATTCTACGCGTCTGGATATGCCTGGCCGTATCGACCCGATTCCACACCCATACGGTGAAGATTTACCGTGTGCAGAAACCGGCAAGCCAAGTAAGCCTGTGGATGAAGCGAAAGCCATCGTGGTGAAGCCTGCGCCAATGAAGCCGTGGGAAAAAACCTACGTGTTGCTGCCGTCGTATGAAAAAGTTAAAAACGACAAAGTTCTCTACGCGCACGCATCACGTATTCTGCACCACGAAACCAACCCGGGTTGCGCGCGTGCATTAATGCAAAAACACGGCGATCGTTACATCTGGATCAACCCGCCAGCGATTCCGCTTTCCACTGAAGAGATGGATAGCGTGTTTGCGCTGCCTTATAAGCGCGTTCCACATCCCGCATATGGTAAGGCGCGTATCCCTGCATATGAGATGATCCGCTTCTCGGTGAACATCATGCGCGGCTGCTTTGGTGGTTGCTCGTTCTGTTCTATCACCGAACACGAAGGGCGCATTATTCAGAGTCGTTCAGAAGACTCGATCATCAGCGAAATTGAAGCGATGCGCGACACCGTTCCAGGCTTTACCGGCGTGGTTTCGGATCTGGGTGGCCCAACAGCCAACATGTATATGCTGCGCTGTAAATCGCCACGTGCAGAACAAACTTGTCGCCGTCTGTCTTGCGTTTACCCGGACATTTGCCCGCACATGGACACTAACCATGAGCCGACGATTAACTTGTATCGCCGCGCCCGTGAGATCAAAGGCGTTAAGAAGATCCTCATCGCTTCCGGTGTTCGTTACGACATCGCCGTGGAAGATCCACGTTATATCAAAGAGCTGGCGACGCACCACGTAGGTGGTTATCTGAAGATTGCCCCGGAACATACCGAAGAAGGGCCACTTTCTAAGATGATGAAGCCGGGAATGGGCAGCTATCAGCGCTTTAAAGAGCTGTTTGATACCTACTCTAAACAGGCTGGCAAAGAGCAGTATCTGATTCCTTATTTCATCTCCGCACACCCAGGTACGCGTGATGAAGACATGGTGAATTTGGCGCTGTGGCTGAAGAAAAACCGCTTCCGTTTGGATCAGGTGCAGAACTTCTATCCATCGCCGCTGGCGAACTCCACCACCATGTATTACACCGGTAAAAACCCGCTCGGTAAGATTAGCTATAAGAGTGAAGATGTCGTGGTGCCGAAAGGTGACCGCCAGCGTCGTCTGCATAAAGCGCTGTTGCGTTATCACGATCCGGCTAACTGGCCGATGATTCGTGAAGCACTGGAAGAGATGGGTAAAAAACACCTGATCGGTGGCCGTCGTGAATGTCTGGTGCCTTCGCCAACGCTTGAAGAGATGCGTGAAGCGCGTCGCTATAATCGTGGGGCTCGTCCGGCTTTGACGAAACACACGCCGATTGCGCATCAGCGTAAACCGGCTCCTGCGGGCGCGAAAAGTACGGCAAAACCGGCAGTAGTAGCGAATGCCGCACAGAAAAAGGCCGGGAAACCTGCGACGAAAAAACGCCCGGTTTAATGGGCGTTGTAAGGTAGTAATGCACTCACCCTAACCCTCTCCCACAGGAGAGGGGATTGCCTGGTTTTCTCCCTCTCCCTGAGGGAGAGGGTCGGGGTGAGGGCTACTTTAGCTATTACGCACCAAAAACATCCGGGTCTGGTCCCAGACGCTTATTGCTATCCAACTTCGCAATCTCGCTTAACTCGTCTTTATCAAGACGGAAATCAAACACGTTAAAGTTCTCAGCAATACGCGATGGCGTCACCGATTTCGGGATAACCACTAGGCCGCTGTCCAGGTGCCAGCGAATCACAATTTGTGCCGGTGTTTTGCCGTATTTGTCGGCCAGATCGCGGATGATTTTCTTATCAAACACGCCTTCACCGCCCTGAGCCAACGGGCTCCACGATTCGGTCTGAATCTTGTGTGTGGCATTCCAGGAATGAAGCTGGCGTTGTTGCAGTAATGGATGGAGTTCTATCTGGTTGATAACCGGTGAGACACCCGTTTCATCAATCAAACGCTGAAGATGGTTGAGCTGGAAATTACACACACCGATGCTTTTGACCAGGCCCTGTTTTTGCAGCTCAATGATCCCTTTCCAGGCTTCAACATAATGATCTTTGCTCGGCACGGGCCAATGCATTAGATAGAGATCAACATAATCCAGTTGGAGTTTTTCGAGGCTGTCTTCAAGCGCCTGACGTGGACGTTGCTGATCGTCGTTCCACAGTTTAGTGGTGATAAACAGTTCTTCACGCGGGATGCCCGCGCTTTTTAGCGCACTGCCTACGCCGTCTTCATTCTTATACGCGGCAGCGGTATCGATAGATCGATAGCCGACTTCCAGCGCTTTTTCGATTGCAATCTGGACCTGTTCGTTGCTGGCTTGCCAGACACCGAGGCCCAATTGCGGCATTACATTCCCATCCTGGAGCTTGATTACAGTTGGAGTTGTCATGTATTCCTCCTTAATGATTAAACCCGAAAAATTCAAATTGCAGGGGCGTTGGCTTTCCTGCAACTTGAATAATTTAGGGTTTAAGTCTGGACCAAATACTCAAAAACGAGAACCAAATGACTAAATTACTTAGCGTGCAGCTTCGTAAATACGACGGCTAACGTCCAAAGTAATGTCCTGGTGTTCACCTAATTGCGTCATGCCTTTCTCTTCGAGTTTCACCAGTAATGCCGGGATAGAACTGCCATCCAGACCATAGGCGGAGAGGCGAGTTGGTGCACCCATTTGCTCGAAGAAATTACGCGTCGCAGCGATTGCGGCATCGATACGCTCTTCTTCGCTGCCTTCTGTGATATTCCACACGCGCTCTGCATATTGCAGCAGTTTGCCGCGTTTCTCGTTACGCTTTTCATTCAGCAAAGATGGCAGCACTACCGCCAGAGTTTGCGCGTGATCCAGACCGTGCATCGCGGTCAGTTCATGGCCCAACATATGCGTTGCCCAGTCTTGCGGTACGCCAGCACCGATCAGGCCGTTTAACGCCATGGTCGCCGCCCACATGATGTTGGCACGCACATCGTAGTTTTCCGGTTCTTTCAACGCTTTTGGGCCGTCTTCAACCAGTGTTAACAGAATGCCTTCAGCAAAACGATCCTGGACTTTTGCGTTCACCGGATAAGTAATGTATTGCTCAACGGTATGGACAAACGCGTCCACAACACCGTTTGCGACCTGACGTGGTGGCAGGGTGTAGGTGTAAACCGGATCAAGAACAGCGAAGACCGGTTGCACGTGCTCAGACATAAACGCCTGTTTGTCACCGGTAGCGCGACGAGAAACGACGGCACCTTTGTTGGATTCAGAACCGGTTGCTGGCAGAGTCAGAACAGAGCCCATTGGGATGGCGCTTTTCACGTCATTACCGTGAGTCAGCAGGATATTCCATGGGTCGATATCGGCAGGGTAATTAGCTGCTGCTGCGATGAACTTAGTACCATCCAGCACTGAACCACCCCCTACCGCTAACAGGAAAGTCACTTTCTGTTGGCGAACCACGTCAACCGCTTTCATCAGCGTTTCGTAAGTCGGGTTAGGTTCGATACCACCAAACTCCAGAACATCCAGACCTTCAAGCGCGGCATAAACCTGGTCCAGCACGCCATTTTTCTTCACGCTGCCGCCGCCGTAGGTAACCAGCACGCGAGCATCTGCTGGGATTTGAGCACGCAGTTCGGAAATGGCACCTTTACCAAACAGGATGCGGGTCGGGGTGTGTAGGTTGAAATTGTTCATTATCGGATTCCCGTTTTGTGGGTGATTAATAACATTGCTTATCGCATTTGATGGTAGCCATTGTCGGCTCAGGGTGGCTATCGCTCAATGCTTATTCCTGCCTTTATCTTGCCTATTCCTCCAGGGGGCTGGAGAAATGAAAAGATTCAATGCACACTGAGATCGTCAGTAAAGTCAGCAAGAGAGCGGGAAAATGAAGCGGAAAGCGATTTGTCAGCAGTTAACTAACAAGATTAATTATCTGATACAAAAAGAAAATAGTGGCCTCATTTCACTGCCTAATGTCAGTTTGCTGTATGGCACCCAACCCTATGCGCGTACGCCAGTGATGTATGAGCCGGGGATCATTATTCTCTTTTCCGGGCATAAAACGGGTTATCTGAACGATCGTGTGTTTCGCTACGATGCCAACGAGTACCTGTTGCTGACCGTGCCGCTACCTTTTGAATGTGAAACCTTTGCCACACCTGAAGTGCCGTTGGCTGGACTGCGCATTAAGATCGATATTTTGCAGCTTCAGGACTTGCTGATGGATATCGGCGAAGATGATGTATCGCACCCGCAAACCTGCTCAACCGGGATTAACTCCGCTGAGCTATCCGAAGAGATCCTCTGTGCTGCCGAGCGTTTACTGGACGTGCTGGAAAACCCGCTCGACGCGCGTATTTTGGGCAAGCAAATTATCCGCGAAATCCTCTATCACATTCTGATGGGGTCGTGCGGTGCCGCGCTTTTAGCACTGGTCAGCCGGCAGACACATTTCAGCCTGATAAGCCGCGTGCTCAGGCGCATTGAAACACAGTACACAGAAAACCTTTCTGTAGACCAACTCGCTGCGGAAGCGAACATGAGTGTTTCGGCGTTTCACCATAACTTTAAATCGGTGACCAGCACCTCGCCGCTGCAATATCTCAAGAGCTACCGTTTACACAAAGCGCGCATGCTGATTTTGCACGATGGGATTAAAGCCAGTACTGCGGCAATTCGTGTCGGATATGAAAGTGCGTCGCAGTTTAGCCGTGAGTTTAAGCGATACTTTGGCGTTACGCCGGGGGAGGATGCCGCGCGGATGCGGGTGTAGGGGGTTGTATTTGCCATTTTGCCCCTGGGTAGTGCTCAGAAATGGCTACCCAGGGTTGCTCTTTAAGAGGCGGTCTTTACTTATGCAGGATTTAATCTTTTCTTGATGAGGACAAACAACGTTCCGATTAAGCCTGCCACCAGAAGCACCATCGGCAATACCATCAGACAAGTCATCACCTGATCTTCGTGGCGTTTTACAAACGGGATCATGCTCAGGGCATAGCCCAGACTGGACACGCTACCCACCCATAACAGCCCGCTTAACCAGTTAAACACCTGAAAGCGGCGATTGCTGAGACCTGAAATACCCGCCATGGTTGGCAGCAGAGTGCGGACAAATGCTAAAAAACGCCCGGCCAGCAAGGCAAATAACCCATGTCGGTCAAACATATGCGTCGCACGTTGGTGATATTGCGGCGGCAACTGTTGCAGCCAACTTTTAACTGTTTTGGTATTACCGAGCCAGCGACCTTGCGCATAACTTAACCAACAGCCAAGGCTTGCCGCTGTCGTGAGAATGAGTAATGTCGGGACAAAATTCATGACCCCTTTTGCCACCAGCGCTCCCGCGAGTAACAAAAGACTGTCGCCCGGCAAAAATGAGGCGGGCAGTAATCCATTTTCGAGAAACAGCGTCGCAAACATGACGCAATAAACCACTCCAACAACATGAGGGTCCGCGAGTGCAGCAAAGTCATGTTGCCAAAGCGCCTGAACGATATGATGTATAACAGCCATGGCAAATCCTGTGGAACCGCTTTATTCGGCGCGTCTAAATCTATAGTAGTTAGATTAGGTACACCTTAATTTCTCGGCGTACCTTTTTTTGAAAGCATAGTGTAACGCTAAATGGCCTGCGACACCTTGATCACAGGCTCAACTAATCATCATGAATTTAGAAAAACTGTCCTTTCAGGTATCCACTTCTGGAAAATTCAGGCAATACGCTGGAAACCTGCATCGAGATCGGCAATCAAATCGTCAACATTCTCCAGGCCGATATGAAGCCGAACTAACGTACCGGAGAAATCAACTCCCCCTGCCGGGCGAATCTCTGCCACTTCTTCCGGCTGGTTGGCGAGGATCAGTGATTCAAACCCTCCCCATGAATAGGCCATACTAAAATAGTTAAAATTGTCCAGGTAGTGCTGATACTGATCATGACTTAAGCGTTTTTTGAGCACGAATGAGAACAAACCGCTGCTACCTGTAAAGTCTCGTTTCCAAAATTCATGGCCTTTACTGCCGGGCAATGCAGGGTGATTGACGCGTTCAACTTGCGGATGTTGTGCCAGCCATTCGGCTACTTTCAGGCTGCTTTCATGATGTTGGCGCAGGCGTACCCCTAAAGTACGTAACCCGCGGCTGGTCATATAAGCAGTATCTGCATCCAGCATTTGACCCATCAGATAAGAATTCTCACGCAATTGATCCCAGCAACGGGCATTTGACACCGCCGTTCCGACCATTGCGTCAGAATGGCCAATCAAATACTTGGTTCCTGCCTGAATCGAAATATCAATGCCGAAATCCAGCGCTTTAAACAAAACCCCAGCAGCCCAAGTGTTATCAATCATGATGATGGCTTCTGGAGCAACGCTGCGCACCGCCTGAACTATGGCGGGGACGTCATGTACTTCCATTGTGAGTGAGCCAGGGGATTCCAGAAATACGACTTTAGTATTGGGTTTAATGAGTTGAGCGATGTCCGCGCCAATCATCGGGTCAAACCAGGTGGTGCTGACGCCGAGTTTTGCGAGGATCTTGGTACAGAAATCCTGGCTCGGCTCATAGGCGGTGCCAGTCATCAGCACATTATCGCCCTGCTCAACAAAAGCCAGAATCGCATTGGCCACGGCTGCAGCGCCACAAGGATAAAGTGCGCAACCCGCGCCGCCTTCCAGTTCGCACATCGCTTCTTGCAGCGAGAAATGGGTGAGGGTGCCACGACGGCCATAAAACAGCTCGCCTTTTGCGCGGTTGGCGGTGGCGTGTTTTTTCGCTTCGACAGTTTCAAAAACCAATGATGAAGCGCGTTGAATGACGCTGTTAACAGAACCCTGAGTGAATTTCTTATCGCGCCCGGCATTCACCAGCGCCGTTTCAATGTGTTTTTTAGTCATCTTCACGTTGCCCTATTTACCCATCTGGATGTCCAAAACTAACTTATCATGCTTTTGCTGCGTAAGCGCAAGGAATCCATGGACAATTTCAGGCACTCTTTAAATACTAATGAGAACTACTATCAATTCGATGTCGTTTTGATATTATTGCGCACAGTTTTTGTATTATTTCGTGGTGGAGAGTAAGAGTGACGAATAATTTGATGCAGACAGACCTCTCTGTCTGGGGCATGTATCAGCATGCTGACATCGTGGTAAAAATTGTGATGATCGGCCTGATTCTGGCTTCTGTCGTCACCTGGGCCATCTTCTTTAGCAAAAGTGTTGAGTTGATGTCGCAAAAGCGCCGTCTGAAGCGTGAGCAGCAGCAACTGGCTAATGCCCGCTCTCTGGATGAAGCCAGTGATATGGCTGAAGCGTTTGATGCGAAAAGCCTGAGCACGATGCTGATTAATGAAGCGCAGAATGAGCTTGAGCTTTCCACTGGCAGCGAAGATAACGAAGGCATAAAAGAGCGTACCGGTTTCCGCCTTGAGCGTCGCGTTGCGGCGGTGGGTCGACACATGGGACGCGGTAACGGTTTTCTCGCGACCATCGGTGCAATTTCGCCGTTCGTCGGTCTGTTTGGTACGGTCTGGGGCATCATGAACAGCTTTATTGGTATTGCACAATCGCAAACCACTAACCTTGCTGTTGTTGCACCGGGTATCGCGGAAGCATTGTTGGCAACGGCTATCGGCCTGGTTGCAGCGATTCCTGCGGTGGTTATCTACAACGTGTTTGCCCGTGTGATTGGCGGCTATAAAGCTTCTCTGGGTGACGTTGCGGCTCAAGTTTTACTGCTGCAAAGCCGTGACCTGGATTTAGAAGCCAGTTCTCACGCTCGCCCGGTACGTACGGCTCAGAAACTGCGTGTAGGTTGATACCATGGCTTTGCGTCTTAACGAAAATCTCGACGATAACGGTGAAATGCATGAAATCAACGTGACACCGTTTATCGATGTCATGTTGGTGCTGCTGATTATCTTCATGGTGGCCGCGCCGCTTGCAACAGTCGATGTGAAGGTTAACCTTCCTGCCTCTTCAAGCCAACCACAACCGCGTCCTGAAAAGCCGGTCTATCTTTCTGTCAAAGCCGATCGCACTATGTTTATCGGCAACGATGAAGTGACCAAAGAAAGTATGATCAATGCGTTGATGGCGGCGACCGAAGGTAAGAAAGACACGACGATTTTCTTCCGCGCAGACAAATCGGTTGATTACGAAACGATGATGAATGTGATGGATACGCTGCATCAGGCAGGGTATCTGAAGATTGGTCTGGTTGGGCAAGAAGTCACGAAACCTCAGTAACCTCGTCAAATATCACTATTTTTAAGCGGCCTGTTAGTTGTACTAACCAGGCCGCTTTTCATTACAAATTCGGTGTTTTATAGCTGTTTTCCAGCAGGGCACGAGTCCGCGACAGCGTTTGGGCTTCCTCATTTCTCAGTTGCTGATAAACCGCCTCCAGCCGGGCAAGAATCACATTTTTCATCCGCGGTTGATGGGCCAGAATTTCACTGAGTACAGAGCCGTAAATTTCTTCTTTCATGCGATAAGGAAACATTTGATGGCGGTTGTGCCACTTTTGCTCAACCAGCGCTGAAGTAATGTTAATTTTCCCTTCGGTGAAACGAGCAATATTTTCATTTTTTATGGCCACCAGAGCAGCGATATTATCACGCAATAACGTGTTCTCAGGTGATGCATCATTCGAAGCAGCGGTATCGTGCTGAGTGGGTTGCTGTACATCTGACATTGAGCTTACTCGTCGAGGGAATAAAATACCGGCCAGCTTTTTTCCTGGGTTAACTGATTGACCCAGATTTGCTGTGAATGCTGACTTATCTGCAATTTTTTATCTTCTATTAGCATTTGCAAATCGGCAGGGCTGATTTTTTCTTGTTCTATGAGTTCATTTAACACAGTCACCATTGCTTCAATTTTTACCGCACAAAATAAATGGTCTTTTAAATGGCGATCGTTTTCTTCAAGCAGGGTGTTTTTTGCCTGCCCAGCGTAATGATTGGCGCTGAGAATCGTTTTCTCTAGATCTAAAAGATTATCCCGAGGAATTGGAGTTAGGGCGCTATCTTCTGCTGGTGGAGTAATTTCAACCTGTAGAACAGGGAGGATTACTGGCACCAGGTTGTTGGGCAGCATTAACGATATCCTTTTAAATCAACAGAATGAAGTTTATAGAAACGACGTGTGACGTTGACAATATATTGCCTCAAAATTACTATAAAAAAAACAGGAGCCTCCATGCAAAGCGTCATTTATTCTATTGTATTAATACTGTTGTTGCTGTGCGGCGTATTAGTGTTAATGCGTGAGAAATCCCGCGCCAGAGTGAATCCAATCCCACCCGTTTCCCCTAAATTAAATTTCTCTGACAATGACGAACGTGAAGATTACTTTGCAACGCTCATTTCGAAAATTACCCCGGACTATTATTGGCGAGTGAGTCATGAATATGTTGATTTCGCCTATGCCACGATTAAGCAGATGCGAATCGATGAGCTGAGTGCGAATCGTGAACTGTTTAATGCCCAGCGGCGTTGCAGTGACTTAAACTCCGCCATTTATCGTTACTACGATAACCTGCGCAAACGCTGCGCTGAAGGTGAAAAAGTACCGTTTGCTGATATTGAAGTCCTGAATTTACGCCAGTGCTTCGATGAGTTCAGTCATCATGCTTATCCAGAGTTGGTGGCTTTGGTGTGGCCGCATTATCAACGTCCCGAAGTCGATCTGGCCAACGTGTAAGCATTTTGACAAGTAGCTTGAATCCCTATCAAGCTGTTTTTAAGGTTAAAAAATCAAGGTCTATTATTGGACCGAATGAACGTTGGATAAATTTCACTCAGTGGTTATTATTTGCTCACCCAAAAGGAGTTGTTCGTCCCGTTGCCATTAATCAGGCAATGGTTTGTTTGCCCGAATTTGAAAGATATGACTTATGCCTCGTTTTAAAAAAATCATTGCCCTGGTATTTCTTTTCTCGCCTTTAATTGTTAGTACAAATTCCTTTGCTTTTAATATGCCAAAGGAATTTGCATCATTGGGAATAAAGACTGTTTCTCACAGAAATAGTTTTTCTGAAAACGACAAATTTATGAATAACAATAATATTCGTGATACAGAAAATATACGCTCGGCAATATTGTCGCAATATTCAAACTGGAAAGGAACGCGTTATCACCTTGGCGGAACGACGCACAATGGTGTGGATTGTTCAGCGTTGATGCAGAAAATATTCAGTGCTTCATTTGGTCAGTCGCTGCCAAGAACGACCACACAGCAAATTCATAATGGCCAGCAGGTCAGTAAGGAAACGCTCAAGCCTGGTGATTTAGTCTTTTTTAAAACGTCCCCAGGGCAGCGACACGTAGGGGTTTACGTGGGGGATAATAAGTTTATCCATGCGTCGAGCAGTGAAGGTGTGACGATGTCATCGCTGGCAAATCATTATTGGGTTGATCATTACGAAACGGCACGCCGCCTTAAAGTGATGGGCTGATAATTAACGCTAATCTTTTGCCACGTCTTCGCCGCTTTTGCCTTTTCCCCACGCAATGCGGCGATGGAGCATTTTTTTCACCGCTCGGCCTGTGGTATTTAACCAACCGGTTGGGCGTGGGTCGGCGAGCATGCTCAGAGCGCGGGCATAATCCAGTACCAGACCCGGCGTCCAGGCCATTGTTTCGGCGCGTTTACGAAGTTGCAACGCGACCCAAAGCTCCGGTGTCGACATCAGTTTTCCCATCGCAGCCCAGAACCCACGTTTATGCCACAGCCTGCCAACCGCACCCTCAAGCGCCGCTTCTAATGCACGCGCCACGCTGCTCGAACAGTTTCTGTGGGTCAAGTTGTAGGATTCATTCTGCCGATAGGTTTCCCAAAAATCTTTAAGCCGTGCTTCGCTGTAATTGCGAATGCGGACCTTCCTTGTCGATGGGCACCACTTTGCGGCCTCGGTCGCATAATCCGGTTGGAAAATTCCCGGGACATTGTTTTCTGGCGTAGCCCGTAACAGGCGAGCGAACTCATCGGGAGACTGATCAATGAGTTCAGCAGGATAGAGGCTGATGTAAATGCCCCCTGGGGACTCAAGTGCCGCGTGACCCGTCGAGATAACGCCATTGCGGTCTACCGCTGCGATATAGCGGTTAATGACGGGACGGGGAAGCGTCTCACCGGGTGCCGAGCCTACGGGAGTCCAGACATGCACCGTCAGCGCTTTTTCGTCGTCGTCCGGCGGACCGTCCCACTCCACAATGTCAGGTGGAAGATGATCGGCTTCTTCCATAAATACAGCGCCTTTGAGACCTGGATTTTCTGCGGCATTTTTAACGCGATTGGCGAGAATAAACAGGTTCCAGCCCGCAAATGCTAAACCTAAACCCAGGCAATAAGGAACCGTCCCTTCATAGTATGTAGGCCATGGCTGGAAGAAAAATATCGCCAGTAAAATTTCGACAATACCTCCCCATAAAGCAGGTCGCCATCGTCGATAACGTACGACCACGGCTGAAGCGATTTGCAAAGCGCCATCGAATAAAAACAACAAACCAAAGATCATCGACAACACGAAGTTACCGTGGTGATGACCCGCCAGAATCAATAGCGCCGCAACGGTAAATGCCGCGCCTTTAACGTAGCGCAACAGGCGTTGGCCACCCATGCCACTGTGGGCCACCATCAATGTGGCCGCGCCTTCTAAAAGCAACAGACAGGCAAATGGTTCGAGAGGGAAAAACAGCGAGTCGTCTAAAGCATCAACAATAACGACCACTCCGGCAATCAGTGTAATCCAACCGAAACGGCGTAGCCCACGCCAATGGGAACGCAGAAAATCAACGCCAAGCAGGATCATCGTAAGCCGCATCATGGGGGGATTTCCGTTAATCACTCCACCCAATATATAGCCCACCAGGCGCAAGTACGACATATCCAGAAATGACAGAATTTCTCGTCAGGAACAAAAATTAATGATTCATATTTATTCTATAAATTAAAAAATATGAATGACAAATTTAGTTACCACGCTCACGATTTTATCTAAAACTGGGTACTGTAAATGGATATTACTCGCTCCGTTGCTAGTATCGTTTTGCGAGTCTTTCACCCGTAAGAGGATACAATGAAAAATAAAAATGGCCTTATTGTGAGTTGCTTTATGGCAGGAGCGGCTGCGTTGTGGAGTGCACAAGGGATGGCAGCGGAACAAAGCAAGGAGGTAAAAATCATTCGTGATGAATATGGGGTTCCCCATATTTATGCCAATGACACTCGAAACCTGTTTTATGGCTATGGCTACGTCGTGGCACAGGACAGGCTTTTTCAGATGGAAATGGCGCGCCGCAGCACGCAGGGAACCGTCGCGGAAGTGCTGGGCAAAAAGTATCTCGATTTTGATAAGGACATCCGACTTAACTACTGGCCTGCCAGTATTCATGCTCAGATTGAAGCGTTACCTGCCGAAGAAAAAGCGATTCTTCAGGGCTATGCTGATGGCATGAACGCCTGGATCGATAAGATCAACGCCGAGCCTGGCAAACTTCTGCCAAAAGAGTTTTCCACGCTCGGCTTTAAACCCCAGCACTGGCAACCTTTTGATGTGGCGATGATCTTTGTTGGCACGATGGCTAACCGCTTCTCTGACAGCACCAGTGAGATTGATAACCTTGCGCTGTATAACGCGCTGAAAGATAAATATGGTGAAAAGCAGGGGATGGGGGTGTTTAACCAAATCAAATGGTTAGTTAACCCTTCGGCGGCAACAACCATCGAACCCGCAGAGCATCGCTATCCGTATAAGCTTACCAATCAGGCCACGCAGCTTGCCTATAATTTACCGCGTTACGACCAAACCCCACCGATGCTTGAAAGGCTGGCGAAAGGCAATGATGGTGCCTTGCTTGCGCTGAGTCGTGAGCAAAATAAGCAGGTTATCGAAGAACAATTTGCTCGAAGTGGCGCGAATGGCCTCGCGGGTTTTCCAACCACCAGTAATATGTGGGTAATTGGCAAAGCAAAAGCTGCGGATGCAAAGTCGATTATGGTTAACGGACCGCAGTTTGGCTGGTACGCACCTGCATACACCTACGGTATTGGCCTGCACGGAGCGGGATATGATGTTGTCGGCAATACACCATTTGCCTATCCCGGCCTGGTGTTTGGGCACAACGGCACGATTTCATGGGGAGCAACTGCAGGGTTTGGGGATGACGTAGATATCTTCGCGGAGAAAATCGATCCCAAACGGCCTGATTATTACCAGCATCAAGGTCAGTGGGTGAAAATGCTCAGCCGCACCGAGACTTTCAATGTGAAAGATGCGGCACCGGTTTCGATGACCTTCTACCGGACCGTTCACGGCAACGTCATCCAAAATGATCTGCAAACCTCCACCGCATATGCAAAATCCCGCGCCTGGGAAGGCAAAGAAGTCGCTTCATTGCTGGCCTGGACGCATCAGATGCAGGCAAAAAACTGGTCGCAGTGGACTCATCAAGCAGCCAATCAGGCTCTAACCATCAACTGGTATTACGCCGATAAAGAAGGAAATATCGGTTATGTCCACACTGGTGCATATCCGCAGCGCAAGCCTGGTCACGATCCTCGTCTGCCGGTCCCAGGAACGGGTGAATGGGACTGGGATGGCATCTTGCCTTTCTCCAGCAATCCACAAATCTACAATCCAAAATCGGGATACATTGCAAACTGGAACAATGCGCCAGAAGAGGGTTATCCGGCGTCGGATCTTTTTGCTTTCCTGTGGGGCGGTGCAGATCGCGTTGATGAGATCAAAAAGCTTATCGATGAACAGCCGAAACTCACCCATGAACAGGCGTGGGGTATTATTGCGAAGACCAGCCGCCAGGATCTGAATTTGCGTTTGTTCTTGCCGTCGATCCAACATGCGGTTCAGGAATTGCCTGGCAATGATCCTCGCCGCCAGCTTGCTGACATGCTTGCAAGTTGGAATGGCAGCAATCAAATGAATGCAGATGACAAAACCTGGCAACATCCAGGCTCTGCGATATTAAACGCCTGGCTGACCAGCATGCTGAAGCAAACCGTTGTCGCAGCCGTTCCGGCGCCGTTTAACAAGTGGTACAGCGCAAGCGGTTATGAAACTACGCAAGATGGCCCGACGGGGTCACTGAATATCAGCGTGGGAGCCAAAATTCTGTATGAGGCATTACAAGGCTCGCGTTCGCCAGTTCCGCAGGCGGTCGATATCTTTGGCGGAAAGTCACCGGATGAAGTTGTCAGAAACGCTCTGGAAGAATCCTGGCAGCAACTCTCACAACGTTACGGAACCGAACCGGGAAGCTGGAAAACTCCGGCGATGCCGCTGACCTTTAGAGCGAACAACTTCTTTGGTGTCCCACAGGCAAACGCCGATGAAGCCGTGCACCAGGCGGAGTATCAAAACCGGGGTACCGAAAACGATATGATTGTATTTGGTGCGCAGGGTGAGGAAGTACAAGCGTGGGATGTTGTTGCGCCTGGGCAAAGTGGGTTCATCGCACCTGACGGTACACCTGCGAAGCATTATCGCGATCAGCTTGAGATGTATAAAACGTTTGGTCGTAAACCACTGTGGCTAACTCATGACGAGGTAACTGCGCATAAAGAGTCTGAAGAGGTTATTCAGGTGGCGCAGTAGTTAATGATTAAAACAGTCAAAATGACATTACGTTGTCGTTTTGACTGTTTTTTGTATTGTCATAATGACTTATAAGATTAACTAAATTCTTATAAGTGCTTAAATAACAATATAATAAATAACTGGCATGTATGTTGCTCTATCTAACCCAGACACTTTTAAATCTGGAGAACATCATGGCACATCGCATCCCGGCTGATTACAAACACACTCGTTCCACACCTTTCTGGAACAAAGACTCCGTTCCAAAAGCACTGCTCACGCATCACAACACCAAAAAAGATGTTTACGGGCGCCTGTCTGTGATGCGCGGCGCGGTCAAATACATCGGTTTTAAAAATGAAAATGACACGGTTGCTGAAATCGAAGTGATTATCGAAGAAGGGCGCTTTGGAGTTAGCCCGCCGCAGTACTGGCATCGCATTGAATTGCTAACAGAAGATACTTATTTCAATATCGATTTCTTCGCCGCACCGGATGCAGAACTTGAAGGGAAGGGGTTTGGACAAGTAGTGAATACGGGGAAGCGTTAATATTTTAACGCCAGAAAGCAAGAAACCAGCCTTTCGGCTCAACCCCTTTTACACTCCGTCTGAATATCCTTTTTTACCCCGAAAATATTAGGATCTGCCGCGGCGGTTCCGTGTACCTTTATCTCTGATTAAGGGTATATCCGGAGAATAAAGTGTTCGGAAAAATTTTATTAAACTACATGCCAGGGTTAAAAAATCTACTAGCGTACGATAAAAGCTGGTTAAAACACGATGTTAAAGCTGGGCTATCCGTTGCAGCCGTAGCACTTCCGGTTGCTATTGCTTATGCCGAGTTGGCGGGTGTAGGGGCTATCGTAGGGCTCTATTCCTGCGTTTTACCGATGATAGCTTATGCGCTGTTTGGTTCTTCCCGTCAGCTTATTGTTGGCCCTGATGCAACGACCTGCGCGGTTATTGCGGCCGTTGTGGTTCCTCTGTCTGCTGGAAATTCAGAACTTCACTGGCAACTGACTATTGTCATGACATTGATGATGGGAGGATGGTGCCTGCTTGCCAGTAAATTTCGCCTGGGCGCTCTTGCCGACTTGCTTTCCCATCCCATTCTTACTGGTTTGCTTAACGGCGTTGCCGTGACGATTATTGTCGGGCAATTAGGTAAAGTATTGGGGATTACGCTTAATGAAGAGCAAGTCATCGAGAAAATCATTGCGCTGCCAGGCCGAATCTCAGACAGCCATTTATTAACCTTAGGGATATCAGTCTTAACGCTAGTTATTTTAATGGTTATCAAAACGTTTCGCAGCCAATGGCCAGCACCGTTGATTGCCATTGTGATAACAACGGCACTGGTATGGGGCACATCTGCGCAACAGTATGGTATTGCCACTATTGGGGGAGCAGCAGGCTTCCAGTCTGGTTTACCCGTCGTTCACTGGGGAGAATTCCAACTTGGTCTGATGCGTGATTTAGTGATCCCCGCGCTGAACTTGGCTTTGGTCAGTTTTGTCAGTCTGATGCTGACCGCTCGCAGTTTCGCCGCGAAAAATGGATATGAAATTAATGCTGATGCTGAGTTCAGAGCTCTGGGTATTGCGAATCTCATGTCTGGATTATCTCAGGGGTTTGCGATTAGTGGAGCCGATTCCCGGACTGCGGTTAATGATTCCACAGGGGGGAAAAGCCAGCTGGTTTCCGTTGTCGCAGCCTTAATCATTGGAATAGTTGTGGTATTTTTCACACAGCCATTACAATTTATTCCGGTATCTGCATTAGGTGTTGTTCTAATTTATGCATCGTGGTCATTGATTGATTTACGTGGGCTCTGGAGTCTGAAGCGAAGAAATAAATCAGCTTTTCGCCTGGCCTTCTTCACTTTTGGCTGTGTTTTAATTATCGGTGTTATCCAGGGGATCGGCCTTGCGGTGTTGCTTGGCTTGTTACAGTTCCTGCGCACAGTCTTTCGTCCCTCTGAACACTTGTTGGGAACTGACGAAAATGGAATGATTCACTCATTAGGTAATACCACCAATGTAAAAATGATCCCCGGCGTGCTGATGTATCGATTTAACTCCCCGCTGACCTATTTTAATGTGGCTTATTTTAAGCGCCGCGTATTGAATTTAGTCGATGGTGCAGCGCTACAACCGAAATGGGTGGTTATTGATGCCGTTGCTTGCTTTACCTATTCAGATATAAGCGTCTTAGCAACAATTAATGAGTTGAAGCGTGACCTGAAAGGTCGACAAATTAAGTTAATCCTTGCAGGCAGGAAAACGGAATTAACACGCTGGTTTAAGGAAAGTCGGCCAACAATGAAAGATGATGACATTATTCTGGCGCCAGACCTCTATTTGGCGCTCCGGTTCATTCACAGCAAAGAAAGTATGAGTGAGGGAGAATAAGGCGTTGTTGTATAAACCAGATTTGGGAAAAGTAGTCCCCTGAATTGATGGTGAAGGGAAATGCTCAGGCTGGATGGAAGAGGTAGGGCAGCGACATCAATGGTCAGCACAACTAGAAATCTACCGGAACGCCAGAAAGCAAAAAACCAGCCCTAAGGCTGGTTTTTCTAAATAGTGGTGCCCGGACTCGGAATCGAACCAAGGACACGGGGATTTTCAATCCCCTGCTCTACCGACTGAGCTATCCGGGCAACGGGGCGCATTAAACCGTAAAGGCCGTTTGGCGTCAATGGTTTTGTATTAATAAGCCGTGCGTTTGCACGAATAATGTGCTCCAGGTAGCAGCATCGCCTTGAACCGTCATGCAGAAGGTGCCATGATTGCGCGAAATTTCACTCATCCGAAACGGGGCGCTTATTGATGTTTACAGTCAATGTTCACCGACATCTCTCGATGGCGCTCGTTCACCTTTCTGCTGTATCCCGAAGACCCTTGCTCACCATGCGGTGAGGGCAACGCATGCTCACTGCAGGACAACAGTAAAATCAGGTGATGCCTGGTTTTACTGATGTCTGGCGGTCGGAGTGGGTATCATCCATCAGACCATCAAGACACATTCGCCGGGGAATGCTCCCTTTGCCGTGCCACAAGGCACCCACTCATCCTTGACCTCTGGGATTTGTGCATATGAAATCTTTGAAAATTGCCGCCAGCCACGATGTGGTTGCCACACTAGAAACACATCGTGAAGTGGTTGCGCTTGATAGCACTGACTTTACCGATATTGCTGCCGTTGTCCTTTCTGTGGCGGATAGCCGTAGCGGCATTCTGGCGTTACTTAAACGCACAGGCTTTTCGATTCCTGTTTTTTTAGTGGCTGAAAGCGGGTCAAGTGAGCAAGAAGGTATCGCAGGGCTGATAACGGGTAATGCGCAGGATTATCTGGAGCTGGAAACGGCGGCCTCTGGCTATGAAGAAGGTCTGCTACCGCCGTTCTTCGATACGCTGACGAAGTATGTGGCGATGGAAAACAGCACCTTTGCTTGTCCGGGGCACCAGCACGGTGAGTTTTTCAAAAAGCACCCGGCAGGACGTCAGTTCTATGAATTCTTCGGTGAGAATCTTTTCCGCGCGGATATGTGCAATGCGGACGTAAAACTCGGTGATTTGCTGATTCATGAAGGCTCTGCCAAACATGCGCAGAAGTTTGCAGCCAAAGTCTTTAACGCCGACAAAACCTATTTCGTCTTAAACGGCACCTCGGCGGCGAACAAAGTCGTTACCAACGCGCTGCTGACTCGTGGCGACCTGGTGCTTTTTGACCGCAACAATCATAAATCCAACCATCATGGCGCGTTGATTCAGGCTGGCGCGACGCCGGTTTATCTTGAGGCGGCTCGCAATCCGTTTGGTTTTATTGGCGGGATAGATGCGCACTGTTTTAATGAAACGTATTTACGTGAATTGATTGCGGAAGTTGCACCTGAACGTGCGCAGGAAAAACGTCCGTTCCGTCTCGCCATTATCCAGCTTGGCACTTATGACGGCACGATTTATAACGCGCGTCAGGTGGTGGATAACATCGGTCATCTTTGCGATTACATCCTGTTTGATTCCGCATGGGTGGGTTACGAGCAATTTATCCCGATGATGGCAGACTGTTCTCCACTGCTGTTGGATCTCAATGAGAACGATCCGGGGATCTTTGTGACGCAATCGGTGCATAAACAGCAGGCGGGTTTCTCACAGACCTCTCAGATCCACAAAAAAGATAACCATCTGCGCGGTCAAGCGCGTTTTTGCCCGCATAAGCGCCTGAACAATGCGTTTATGCTGCATGCGTCAACCAGCCCGTTTTATCCGCTTTTTGCTGCACTCGATGTGAATGCGAAAATTCACGAAGGGGAGAGTGGCCGCCGTTTGTGGGCTGAATGCGTGGTGCAGGGGATTGAAGCCCGCAAAGCGATTATCAATCGTTGCACGATGATCAAACCGTTTATTCCACCCGTGGTTGCGGGTAAGCCGTGGCAGGAACATCCAACGGATGTCATTGCGCAGGAACGCCGTTTCTTTAGCTTTGAGCCGGGCGAAAAATGGCATGGTTTTGAAGGTTATGAACCAGATGAATACTTTGTTGATCCCTGCAAACTGCTGCTGACCACGCCGGGCATTGATCCACAAACCGGTCACTACACGAAATTTGGCGTGCCTGCGGCGATCCTCGCAAACTATCTGCGTGAGAACGGCATTGTGCCTGAGAAGTCGGATCTAAATTCGATTCTGTTCTTGCTCACTCCTGCGGAAAGTACTGAGAAAATGGCGCATCTGGTCGCGATGTTGGCGCAGTTTGAGCGGCATATTGAAGACGATGCGCCTTTGGCGGACGTACTGCCGTCAATCTATCAGAAGCATTCACAGCGCTATCACGGCTACACGCTGCGTCAACTTTGCCAGGAAATGCACGATCTTTACGTCAGCTTTGCCGTGAAGGATCTGCAAAAAGCGATGTTCCGCAGTGCCAGCCTGCCTGCCGTTGCAATGAATCCACAGGATGCAAACAGTGAGTTTATTCGCGGTAACGTCGAGCTGGTGCGTTTGAGTGAGTCTGAAGGGCGTATTGCTGCTGAAGGCGCGTTGCCATACCCGCCGGGCGTGTTATGTGTGGTGCCGGGGGAAGTGTGGGGCAGCGCTGCGCAGCGTTATTTCCTCGCACTGGAAGAAGGTGTGAACATGCTGCCGGGGTTCTCGCCGGAATTGCAGGGCGTTTATAGCGAAACGGATGCGGACGGGATTAAGCGACTGTACGGCTATATGGTGAAGGCCTAAACAAATATTCCCCGTTTCTGGTGAAACGGGGAATATTAACTATCAGGCTGCTGGCTGGGCTGCCGTTGGTGTTCTGACGTGTTTATATTTGAAGAGTGCGACAAACGCAAAGGCCAGAACCAGTGAATAACCGGCGAAAATCAGCCACACTGTTTGCCAGTCGGTTACACCCGCCGTCGTGTAGTTTTCCACCACTTTCCCACTGACAATCCCACCCAGGATGCAACCAAACCCGTTGGTCATCATCAGGAACATACCCTGGGCGCTGGCGCGAATTTCTGGTTTCACCTCTTGTTCCACGAACACAGAACCGGAGATGTTGAAGAAGTCGAAGGCGCAACCGTAGACGATCATCGACAATACCAGCAGTATTGTGCCCATTGGTGTTGGGTCGCCGTAGGCAAACAATCCAAAACGCAGCATCCACGCGACGATACTGATAAGCATCACGTTCTTGATGCCGTAGCGAATCAGGAAGAACGGAATCGTCAGGATAAATACGGTTTCAGAAATCTGCGAAATAGACATCAACACTGACGCATGTTCGACAATAAAGCTGCTGGCGAACAATGGATTCTGATCAAAGCTGTGAAGGAAGGTATTACCAAACATATTGGTAATTTGCAGTTCTGCACCTAACAGCATGGAAAAGATGAAGAAAATAGCCATGCGCTTGTTTTTAAACAGTGCGAAAGCATCCAGTCCTAACATTGAGCTCCAGCTCTGATTTTTTTGTGCATTGGCGACTGGAATATGTGGCAGTGTTAGGGTGAAAAGCGCT
Source organism: Buttiauxella sp. WJP83 (assembly GCF_027594725.1). NCBI lineage: Bacteria > Pseudomonadati > Pseudomonadota > Gammaproteobacteria > Enterobacterales > Enterobacteriaceae > Buttiauxella > Buttiauxella sp. WJP83. Next base: position 3,915,557 of record NZ_CP110080.1, on the reverse strand, counting down.
AACACGACTGACAGCGTTGCACCGATATAAAGCTGCATATGGCTGAGTTCAAAGCCTGAGAAGCTTACGCCCCACATGGCGAAGATGAAGCCGATGGTTCCCCAAATACGAATAGGCGGGAAGTCGGTGACGATATTCATCCCTGCGGATTGCAGGCGATAGTAAGAAATCGTGTTAACCAGTCCAAGTGTTGGCATGTAGGCGAGCGAGTTCAGCAGGATCACAATGAACATCGCACTGGGTGAGGTAACCTGTGCTGCGAAATACAATGTGATGGCGCCTACCAGATGACAGGCCGCGTAGAGCCAGCGCGCACTAATCCATTTGTCCGCAATAATACCAAGCAGCGTTGGCATAAATACCGCAGCAATACCCAATGAACTGTAGACCGCGCCAATGGCCGCACCATCGAACTTGAGGGTGACGAACATATATGAGCCGAGCGTAGTCAGCCAGCTTCCCCACAAGCAGAACTGCAGAAACGAAAGTACTTTAAGCTGCAGCTTAAGGTTCATGAAAATTACCTCACAGGATTTTATTATCGGATGTTGCATTTCTAACATATCTCTTTCGATATGTTGTAATCGTAACATTAGCAGTGCTGCGGGGTAATTTTTGGTACATTCAGCAAATAAATGAAAACATCCTCAAGTTACATTCGAAAATAGTGACCTGGGTTGCATTTTTTGGGTGTTGAAATGTGAAAGCAGAAGGGAGTTGTCTCTCCCACCGCCAAAAAGAGTGGCAGGAGAGACAACAAACAGAGAGTTAACGCCGACGATAGCTCTTCTGAGCGGTATTCACTTTGTACAGATAATGACGTGATTCCGCTGAAGGATGGCGTGTTGTCAGTACCTGATACACATCACCTGGCGTCATGCTGTTGATAATACTGAAGGCGCGGTTCTTGTCGTTGTTGAACACACGCAGCACACTACCCGCACCACCGTTATACGCGGTGATCACTGCATAGCGGCGTGAGGTTGGGTTATCAATTCCGCCCAAATAGCTCTCTTGCAAAATTGCCAGATAAGCCGTACCGGTATCGATATTGCTTTCAGGATCAAACAAGAAGCTGCGGCTCGGTTTGCCCCATTTCCCTTGCGATTTAAAGACATCAACCCCTGCGCTGTGCTGTACAACCTGCATCAGACCCAGTGCATCAGCGTGGCTCACTGCATACGGGTTAAAGCTTGATTCGGTTTGCATAATTGCCAGAATCAGGGATTCATCGACGCCATATTTCTTCGATGCTTTGCGCACCATGCCAAGGTATTTATGCGCACGTTTATCAAGGTGGTTGGGGACCAGGTTGATGGTCACGCTATAAACAATTTTCAGCCCGGTACTGCGGCTTTTCATGCGTGTTTGCAGCAGGTAATCAGCAAATTTTGACGCACGCCCTTCCCAGCGAATGGGCTGGCCGGTGTTATCCACAACCTGACCATACAGGAACGGTTCTTTGGAGATAACCACATCGTTGGCATCAGAATAAAGATCGATAGAGCCCGGATCGTCACCCATCAGTAAGGTGTTGATAATAGCCTGACGCAAGTGCGCGGCAGGTTCAGTGCCGGCAATGGTTTCGATGGTAATCGTACCGTCGTCAAAGTTGATGTGGCTACGGGTCAGGTATTGGTCGGTATATTTTACGTAGTCTTTTGGACCCGCAATCAACACTTCCTTCATGCCCCAGATATTTTCGATGTTATGAGCAAATTGCCCCATCAAGATATCGAAGCCATTGGTGTCCTTAACAAAAGCCTCGTTATAGGCATCGTCTTTTTTGCTCGAACATGAAATGAGCAAGGGGACAACCAGAGCTAGCGCGAGAAATTTTTTCATCGTTCCGTGTATGTGTTGTGCGTGATGTGTTGTGCAAAAGGGCCAGTGGCCCCTGTATTTTTATTTTTCTGGCGGCGTGTAGCCTTCGATATGGACTTCTTTGCCTTCGAACAGGAAGTTAACCATTTCAGCTTCCAGCTCTTTACGGTGCTCAGGATTCATCATGCTCATTTTACGTTCGTTAATCAGCATGGTTTGTTTGGTTTGCCACAACGCCCAGGCTTCTTTAGAGATCTCGTTGTAAATACGTTTGCCCAGTTCACCCGGATAAAACTGGAAATCCTGGCCTTCTGCGTCACGTTGCAGGTAAGTACAAAAAATAGTTCTGCTCATCATTATTCCTCTTCAACGATGCGGGCGGGTTTCAATACCACCGGCTCGGCATGTAATTGCTGTAATAAACGCTCTACCGGAGCGGCCAGTCCTACGGACGGAGGCTGCGCTAAGTTATACCAGAGAGCGGTTCCTTCATCCATGCACCCGCTAAACGAAAGCACCGGGAGCCACATTGGAACAATATCCAAATGGAAGTGGCTGAATGTATGGCGGAAGGCGGTTAATTGCGTGAGATTTTCCGCAGGGATTTGGCGTTGTGCTAACCAGTCGCGTAACTCAGCTTCGGTTTCGAACTGTGGGAAGCAATACAAACCGCCCCAAAGACCAACGGCAGGGCGCTGGGATAGCAAAATACTTTGCTGATGCTGCATCATCAGGAAATAGCCAGTACGCTCCGGTATTGTCACCTTCGGTTTTTTTCCTGGATAGTTCGCCCAGCTATTATTGGCATATGCCAGACAAATATTATTAACCGGGCACAGTTCGCATTTGGGTTTCGAGCGGGTACAAACCATCGCGCCCAGATCCATCATCGCCTGGTTAAATTGGCTAACACCTTGCGCTGGCGTGACTTGTTCGGCTATATCCCAAAGCCTCTTCTCTACGTCTTTTTTACCCGGCCAACCAGAGACTGCGTAACAACGTGCGAGCACGCGTTTGACGTTGCCATCCAGAATAGGGAAATGTTTGCCGAGTGAAAGTGAAAGAATGGCACCTGCGGTAGAACGCCCAACGCCGGGAAGTGCCGCGACTTCTTCAAAGGTTTCCGGGAACACGCCGTGGTGCTGGTTTGCCACCATTTGCGCAGCTTTGTGCAGGTTTCTGGCTCGCGCGTAATAGCCCAGGCCGGTCCACAAATGCAGAACTTCATCCAGTGGAGCGTTGGCAAGATCGGTTACCGTTGGGAAGCGCTCCATAAAGCGCTCAAAGTAAGGAATGACGGTGGCAACTTGCGTTTGTTGCAACATCACCTCAGACAGCCATACTTTATAAGGCGTTTTTTCGAGTTGCCATGGCAGGGTTTTGCGCCCGTATTTTTGATACCAGTCAAGAACCTGGTTGGCGAATTGCGGCGCTTGTATCATTGTTGCCCAGCATCCGATAAATGTGTGATTTAGGGGGCTGATTCCAGCACAGACGGCTCCGTGCTGTAAACCGGAACTTTCTGGTGCTTGCTTCTCATCATTAACTTTGGATAATGCCCGTTTCCCGAACACTAACTCAAAGCCTGAACACCATGAAAAATGACGTCATCTCACCGGAATTTAATGAAGAAGGCCGCGCAATGCGCCGGATTCGTAGTTTTGTGCGCCGCCAGGGCCGCCTGACTAAGGGGCAAGAGTTCGCACTGGAAAACTATTGGCCGGTGATGGGCGTTGAATATGAAACCGCACCTGTTGATTTTGCAGCACTATTTGGTCGCGAAGCGCCAGTCACGCTGGAAATTGGTTTTGGCATGGGGACGTCGCTTGTTGCAATGGCACAGGCAAATCCACAGCAGAATTTTTTGGGTATTGAAGTACACTCGCCAGGCGTCGGGGCATGTCTCGCGACAGCCCATGAAGAGGGCGTTGAGAACCTGCGAGTCATGTGTCACGACGCAGTAGAAGTGTTGCAAAAAATGATTCCTGACAATTCTTTATCTATGGTTCAGCTCTTTTTCCCTGATCCATGGCACAAAGCACGTCATAATAAACGCCGTATCGTTCAAGTGCCGTTTGCCGAGTTGGTGAAAAGCAAATTGAAACTGGGCGGTGTGTTCCATATGGCAACCGACTGGGAACCTTATGCAGAACACATGCTCGAAGTGATGTCCTCTATCGACGGTTATCAAAACCAGTCGCAGAGTAACGACTACGTACCGCGCCCGGATTCACGTCCGGTGACCAAATTTGAACAACGTGGCCATCGTCTTGGTCACGGCGTATGGGACTTAATGTTCGAGAGGATAAAGTAATGGCAAAAAATCGTAGCCGTCGTTTGCGTAAGAAAATGCACATCGACGAATTCCAGGAGTTGGGGTTCTCTGTTGCATGGCGTTTCCCGGAAGGCACCTCCGAAGAACAAATTGATAAAATCGTTGATGCGTTTATTGACGATGTTATCGATAAAAACGGTCTGGCTTTTGATGGCGGCGGCCACCTTTCCTGGGAAGGTTTGATCTGCATGCAGGAAATCGGTAAATGCACCGAGGAGCATCAGGCTCTGGTGCGCAAATGGCTCGAAGAACACAAAGCTGAAGACATTCGCACCAGCGATTTGTTTGATGTTTGGTGGGATTGATATTTGCAGCATAAACAGGTCGGTGAAAACCGGCCTTTTTTATAGGAATAAATATGATTCGTAAGGCTCTAATGGGCGTTTTGCTGCTTACCGCGATGCAGGCGCAAGCTGACTATAAATGCAGCGTCACGCCTCGCGATGACGTGGTCATCAGCCCGCAATCGGTTCAGGTTGTGGGCGAGAACGGCAATCTGGTCATTGCCCCGGATGGCAGCCTGCAATTTAACGGCAAGCCACATACTTTAAACGCAACTCAGCGCCAGTTGGCGGTGAATTATCAACAAGCGTTACGCACTGACCTGCCGTGGATCAACAACGGCGCGCTGACTCGCGTGGAAAAAGGCCGTGTCGCGCTGGATAAAATCATCGCTCAGGAAGTCGGTGAGAGCAGCAATATGCGTGGCCGTCTGACTAAACTCGACGCACAGCTTAAAGAGCAAATGAGCCGCATTATTGAAACGCGTCAGGATGGCTTAACGTTCCACTATAAAGCGATTGATCAGGTTCGTGCCGATGGGCAACAACTGGTGAATCAGGCAATGGGTGGCATCTTGCAGGACAGCATCAATGAAATGGGTGCTAAAGCCGTTCTGAAAGGTGGCGGCAATCCGTTGCAAGGCGTGTTGGGTAGCCTCGGTGGGTTACAGACAGCTATCCAAAAAGAGTGGAAGAATCAGGAACAAGATTTCGAGCAGTTTGGTCACGATGTTTGTAGCAAAGTGGTGACGCTGGAAGGGCAGCGTAAAGAATTGGTTGGAACGTTAAAGTAATAAAATAGCGGGTGCGCGAAATGCGAACCCGCCATGGTTTTAACGCATAAACACCGGTTGTTTCTGCTCGTAAGCAGAAATTGAACCTTCGTGTTGCAGCGTCAGGCCGATGCTATCCAGCCCTTCCAGCATGCAGTGGCGGCGGAAGGTATCGATGTTAAACGAGTAGTTTTTCTCGCCCGCTTTCACCGTTTGCGCTTCCAGATCGACAACGAACGTAATCCCCGGATTTGCCGCGACCAGTTTGAACAGTTCATCCACCTCTTCTTCGCTCAACGTCACCGGCAGCAGCTGGTTGTTGAATGAGTTGCCGTAGAAGATATCTGCAAAACTTGGTGCGATAACCACTTTAAAACCGTAATCGGTTAACGCCCACGGCGCGTGTTCGCGTGAAGATCCGCAGCCAAAGTTTTCACGTGCCAGCAAAATAGAAGCACCTTTAAACTCCGGGAAGTTCAGCACAAATTCTGGATTCGGCTTTTGGCCTGCATCGTCCAGAAAACGCCAGTCATTAAACAAATGTGCGCCAAAACCGGTGCGCGTCACCTTCTGCAAAAACTGCTTAGGGATGATTGCGTCGGTATCAACGTTTGCGGCATCCAGCGGAACGACCAGGCCGGTATGTTGGATAAATTTCTCTGCCATGGTGTTTTCCCTTATTTCAACGTGCGGATGTCAGCAAAATGACCAGAAACAGCAGCGGCGGCGGCCATTGCCGGGCTCACCAGATGCGTGCGACCACCACGGCCCTGACGGCCTTCAAAGTTACGGTTGCTGGTGGAGGCGCAACGTTCGCCTGGCTCCAGACGGTCATTGTTCATCGCCAGGCACATAGAGCAGCCAGGCAAGCGCCATTCAAAACCTGCTTCGATGAAAATTTTATCCAGGCCTTCAGCTTCAGCCTGCGCTTTAACCGGACCAGATCCTGGAACGACTAACGCCTGAACGCCGGGGGCGACTTTACGACCTTTGGCAATTTCAGCCGCAGCACGCAAATCTTCAATGCGTGAGTTAGTACAAGATCCGATAAATACTTTATCGATAGCCACTTCGGTCAGCGGGATCCCTGGTTTCAAGCCCATGTACGCCAGTGCTTTTTCAGCGGATGCACGTTCTACCGGGTCGGAGAAGGATTCAGGGTTTGGGATGTTTTCAGTCACTGAAATCACCTGGCCTGGGTTTGTGCCCCAGGTCACTTGCGGTGCGATATCTGCCGCATCCAGGGTGACAACGGTATCGAATTTTGCTCCTTCATCTGTGCTGAAGGTTTTCCAGTACGCAACCGCATCGTCCCAATCGGCAGCTTTCGGAGCGTGCAGACGGCCCTTCACATAGTTGAAGGTTGTGTCGTCTGGCGCAACGATACCGGCTTTGGCACCCATTTCGATTGCCATGTTGCACAACGTCATTCGTCCTTCCATCGACAGCGCCTGAATCGCGCTACCGCAGAATTCCACGACATGCCCGGTACCGCCAGCGCTGCCGGTTTTGCCGATGATCGCCAGCACAATATCTTTCGCCGTGATGCCGGGTGCTGCGTGGCCTGTGACTTCAATTTTCATGGTTTTGGCACGGCCCTGTTTCAGGGTTTGCGTGGCCAGAACATGCTCAACTTCAGAAGTCCCAATACCAAACGCCAGTGCACCAAATGCGCCGTGAGTCGCGGTGTGGGAATCGCCACAAACGATTGTCATGCCCGGCAAAGTAATGCCTTGCTCAGGGCCCATCACGTGGACGATACCCTGGAATGGATGGTTCAGGTCATACAGCTCAACGCCGAATTCTTTGCAGTTTTTCATTAATTCCTGCATTTGAATGCGGGCCATCTCGCCGGAGGCGTTGATGTCTTTGGTCTGCGTAGAAACGTTGTGGTCCATGGTGGCAAATGTTTTGCCTGGCTGACGCACCGGGCGCTTATGCGCGCGCAGGCCATCAAATGCCTGCGGAGAGGTGACTTCATGCACCAGATGACGGTCGATATACAGCAGAGGAGTTTCATCCACTGCTTCGTAGACGACATGGGCATCGTACAATTTCTGATATAACGTCTTCGCCATGATTATTTCCCCTCTGCAACAAAACGAGCAATGGTATCGCCCATTTCATCGGTGCTGATTGCGTTGCCATCACGCGCTAAATCGCCAGTACGGAAGCCTTCTTCCAGCGCAAGGTTGATAGCGTTTTCGATAGCCTGAGCGGCCTCTTCAGCATCCAGGCTGTAGCGCAGTAACAGAGCCAAAGACAGGATTTGCGCAATTGGGTTAGCAATATTTTTACCTGCGATATCTGGTGCAGAACCACCAGCAGGTTCGTACAGGCCAAAACCTTGTTCGTTCAGGCTGGCGGATGGCAGCATGCCCATTGAGCCTGTGATCATTGCGCATTCATCTGACAGAATGTCGCCAAACAGGTTGGAACACAGCAGTACGTCAAACTGGGATGGATCTTTGATCAGCTGCATCGTGGCGTTGTCGATGTACATGTGGGACAACTCAACGTCCGGATATTCTTTCGCGATTTCACCCACGATTTCGCGCCACATCACAGAACTCTGCAATACGTTGGCTTTATCAATCGATGTCACTTTATGGCGACGTTTGCGCGCTGACTGGAAGGCTATGTGCGCAATACGCTCGATCTCGAAGCGGTAATAGACTTCAGTATCAAACGCTTTCTCGTGCGCGCCGGAGCCTTCGCGGCCTTTTGGCTGGCCGAAATAGATACCGCCAGTTAATTCACGAACGCACAGAATATCGAAGCCGTTAGCTGCGATGTCAGCGCGCAGTGGACAAAACTCTTCCAGGCCTTGGTACAAGCGCGCTGGGCGCAAGTTGCTGAATAATTTAAAGTGCTTGCGCAGTGGCAACAGCGCACCACGTTCAGGTTGTTGAGCGGGCGGCAGGTGTTCCCATTTTGGACCACCGACGGAGCCGAACAGAATCGCATCGGCTTGTTCACAGCCTTCAACAGTCACCGGTGGCAGCGGGTTACCGTGACGGTCAATAGCAATACCGCCCACGTCATATTGACTGGTGGTAATACGCATATCGAAGCGCGTACGAACTGCATCCAGCACTTTCAGCGCCTGAGCCATAACTTCTGGGCCAATGCCGTCACCCGGCAATACTGCTATATGATGAGTTTTTGACATGTCACACGGTTTCCTGATTATTTTCTTTATTATGAGCTTTGCGTTGCAATTCTTTTTCGACGATGCCTGCGCGCCAGATGTTATTCAGCACATTTACCATCGCTTTCGCAGAAGATTCCACAATATCGGTCGCCAGACCTACACCATGGAAGCGACGACCTTTATGAGTCACGACGATATCTACCTGACCCAGCGCGTCTTTACCCTGGCCTTTCGCAGACAGCTGATATTTAACCAGCTCAACATCGTAATTTGTGATGCGGTTAATTGCCTGGTAGACCGCATCGACCGGGCCGTTGCCTGTTGCCGCTTCAGACTGTGTTTCTTCACCACACTGCAACTGGACGGAAGCGGTAGAAATCACGCTTGAACCGGATTGCACGTTGAAATATTCCATGCGGAAATGTTCTGGCTCTTCTTGTTGTTTACCGATGAAGGCCAGCGCTTCCAAATCGTAATCGAAGATCTGACCTTTTTTGTCTGCCAGTTTCAGGAAGGCGTCGTACAAAGAATCCAGGTTGTAATCGTCTTCTTTATAACCCATCTCTTCCATACGGTGTTTCACGGCCGCACGACCTGAGCGTGAAGTTAAGTTCAGCTGCACCTGATTCAGACCGATAGTTTCCGGGGTCATGATTTCGTAGTTTTCGCGGTTTTTCAGCACGCCATCCTGGTGAATACCAGAGGAGTGAGCGAAAGCATTGGAGCCAACAACCGCTTTGTTGGCCGGAATGGGCATATTGCACAACTGGCTGACAATTTGGCTGGTACGGTAAATTTCATGGTGATTGATATTGGTATGCACCCCCAGCATTTGGCTGCGTACTTTAATCGCCATGATGACTTCTTCCAGCGCAGTGTTACCGGCGCGTTCGCCGATGCCGTTCAGCGTGCCTTCAACCTGGCGTGCACCAGCCTGAATTGCGGCGATGGAGTTTCCGGTCGCCATCCCTAAATCGTCGTGGCAGTGAACGGAGATAATGGCTTTATCAATGTTTGGCACACGGTTGTACAGCGTCTGGATGATGCCACCGAATTGGACTGGGGTGGTGTAGCCCACAGTGTCAGGGATGTTAATGGTTGTCGCGCCCGCACCAATCGCAGCTTCTACAATGCGGCACAAGTTGTCGATGGGGGTTCGGCCAGCGTCTTCACAAGAGAACTCAACGTCGTCGGTGTATTGACGGGCGCGTTTTACGGAATGAACTGCACGGGCTAAAACATCATCGAAGGTACTGCGCAATTTGGTTTCGATGTGCATGGTGGATGTTGCCAGGAAAACGTGGATACGAAACGCTTCGGCAATTTTCAACGCTTCCGCGGCAACATCAATATCTTTATCCACACAACGAGCGAGGCCACACACACGGCTATTTTTGATATTGCGGGCGATGGTTTGTACAGATTCGAAATCACCAGGGGAGGAGACTGGGAAACCCACTTCCATTACGTCAACACCCATACGTTCCAGTGCCATCGCAATTTGCAGTTTCTCTTTAACACTCAGACTTGCCTGTAACGCCTGCTCACCATCACGTAAGGTCGTATCGAAAATAATGACTTGTTGGCTCATGTTGTGGTCCTTTCTTGTCTTGGGGGCCGTTGCTACGAGCAAAAAAAAACCCGCGCAGTGGCGCGGGTTTTTTGTCTGGAGGCTTGAATCAACGCTTGATTTCGCCCACCAGTCTACCGCGCAATGAAGTTGCGTTTAGTAGTAGACCTAGTAGACGAATGGTGCGAATCATGTTTCAAGTCCCAAGTAAATTCGTTATGCATTTATTGGTACTTGATCTGCCCTGCTGTGTCAACACTCGATTCTTTTAGATAGAGGCAATGCTGAGTCAGTCTGGGTTATGTCGTAGCAAATCATGCTGGTATACGGAGGATTCATAATATATATAAAAAGTATGAAAAAGGATTGTTTACCCTTGCATGTAGAAATGAAATCATCAGAAACAATTATAAATATGATGTTTATTATATGTAGTATTCATCATGGTTATGATTTGGCAGGGTTATTCATTATCTGGATTGTTTTTTAGGAATTTGGCCTCTTTTTTTATTGGGGTTTTTTTAGTAAGTCGGCTGTTTCTGAATAGGATATGTTATCCATACTTAATATATTATTCATTTGGCGAATCATTGTGTGTTAAGTCATTTTGTGATTTGATTAGCACGATCCAGAAGTCAACTGACGAAATAAAATCATATGAATTTTATAGATTTATCAGACTTGTCAGTAGCTGAAGTCGTGTTGGTACATTAGAAAACGTAAGTTTATTGATTTATATTCAAATTGTTTAAATAACGTTTTTAATTGCAGTAATCAGCATGTTCTGCTTAGCAAATGATAATAGGGGAAGCTCGCAGAGTTAATCTGCGAAGAAGGAAATGCAATCTTAGTGGAGTCTGACATGTCTGAAGATTATGTAGAACAACCGGCAGTACATGATGGGTTTAAACCTCAACTGCGTTCTGTTGACTTAAATTTATTAACTGTATTTGATGCGGTTATGCAAATGCAGAATATTACCCGTGCCGCTCAATCCCTGGGAATGTCTCAACCCGCAGTGAGTAATGCAGTAGCCAGACTGAAAGTGATGTTCAACGATGAGTTGTTTGTTCGCTACGGGCGGGGTATCCAGCCTACAGCGCGTGCGTTTCAGTTGTTTGGTGCAATTCGCCAGGCATTGCAATTGGTGCAGAATGAATTACCTGGAGCAGGCTTCGACCCAGGTAGTAGTGAAAGAGTATTTAACATCTGCGTCAGTAGCCCTTTAGATAATATGTTGACCTCAGTCATTTTCAATAATATGAAGCGCTTTGCTCCGGGTATTCAATTACTGTTTAAATCAGCTTTAAATAAAGACATTGAACATCAACTGCGTTATCAGGAGACCGAGTTTGTTATTAGTTACAGTGAATTTCGTCGTCCAGAGTTCACTTGTATCCCATTGTTTGAAGATGAAATGGTGCTGGTGGCTAATCAGAAACATCCACGTTTAATTAAACCGATAACCGAAGAAGACGTCTATAACGAAAAACATGCGGTTGTCTCTCTTGAGCGTTTTGCATCATTTAGTGCACCGTGGTATCAAACTCCGGAAAAGCAAGCCAGCATTGCTTATCAGGGAATGGCATTGACCAGTGTTTTAAATGTCGTGTCACAAACTCACTTGGTCGCTATCGCGCCACGTTGGTTAGCTGAAGAGTTTGCTGATTCACTTCATTTGCAAACCTTCGCATTACCGCTAAAAGATAATATAGCGACCTGCTATTTATCATGGCATGAAGCTGCCGGGCGGGATAAAGGGCATCAGTGGATGGAAAAACTTTTGACCACGGTATGTAGTAAATAGATACAGACTGTTAGCCTTGATTCATCCGGGTGGTGAAAACCATCCGGTTATTCTTCATTTTTTTCATTTTGTAGTTTTTTCAGCTGTTATTGATTTGTCTCTTAATCACCGAGTGAATCAATGAACCCTCCCGCGAATTAGATTTAACCTGCAAAACATCTTTTTATAACATTTCCAATCATACTATTTCCTTATGCTTAGAGTTTTACTTTGCCAGATAAGGGTTTTGTAGTGTTCGTAAGGAATCCGCGTAATGACGGTTGAAGATTGACAATTGATTGCCTGATTTTCAACGGTTATGTTAGGCGGACTATCAAAAATAAAAAGAGATATGCAGGGCGCAACAACCTGCCTCAACGACTTAGCCGAAATGATTTCAGCGGTCGGTCAAACACGTAAGCCTGGAGGCAAACCATGGAGATGTTGTCAGGAGCCGAGATGGTCGTCCGATCGCTTATCGATCAGGGCGTTAAACATGTATTCGGTTATCCCGGAGGCGCGGTACTCGATATTTACGATGCGCTTCATACTATTGGCGGCATTGATCATGTGCTGGTGCGCCATGAACAAGCAGCAGTGCATATGGCCGACGGTCTGGCACGTGCGACGGGGGAAGTGGGTGTCGTACTGGTAACGTCAGGTCCAGGGGCCACAAACGCGATCACCGGTATTGCCACAGCTTATATGGATTCAATTCCGATGGTGGTGCTGTCAGGCCAGGTCGCGACGTCCCTCATTGGTTACGATGCTTTCCAGGAATGCGACATGGTGGGAATTTCTCGCCCGGTCGTGAAGCACAGCTTTTTAGTCAAGCAGGCGGAAGATATTCCGGCCATTATCAAAAAAGCTTTCTGGCTCGCTGCAAGTGGTCGACCAGGGCCGGTTGTGGTGGATTTACCGAAAGACATCATGAGCCCGGCTAACAAACTGCCGTATAGCTACCCTGAATCCGTTAGCATGCGCTCTTATAATCCCACCACTCAGGGTCACAAAGGGCAGATTAAACGCGCACTGCAAACTTTGCTGGCCGCGAAAAAACCGGTGATGTACGTTGGCGGTGGTGCGATTACATCTGCCTGCCATGACGAATTACGCGAGTTGGCGGAGAAACTCAATATTCCCGTTGTCTCTTCCTTGATGGGATTGGGGGCATTTCCTGGAACACATCGACAGGCATTAGGCATGCTGGGCATGCACGGCACATACGAAGCCAATATGGTGATGCACAACTCTGACGTTATTTTCGGCGTCGGTGTGCGCTTTGATGACCGCACCACCAACAATCTGGCGAAGTACTGCCCGAACGCGACCGTGCTGCATATTGATATCGATCCGACTTCTATATCCAAAACCGTCGGTGCGGATATCCCAATTGTGGGTGATGCGCGACAGGTTCTACAGCAAATGTTGGAACTGCTCGAGCAGGAAGATACGCCGCAGTCTTGTGATGACATTCGTGACTGGTGGCAACAGATTGAGCATTGGCGTGCACGCCAGTGCCTCGAATTTGACAGAACCAGCGATAAAATTAAGCCACAGGCGGTTATTGAAACAATCTATCGACTGACGAAAGGCGAAGCTTACGTCACTTCGGATGTCGGTCAGCATCAGATGTTTGCCGCACTCTATTACACCTTTGATAAACCACGGCGTTGGATTAACTCCGGCGGCCTGGGCACCATGGGCTTTGGTTTGCCAGCGGCACTCGGTGTGAAATTGGCATTACCGGACGAAACCGTCGTCTGTGTCACCGGTGATGGCAGTATTCAGATGAATATCCAGGAGCTTTCCACAGCGCTGCAGTATGGATTGCCGGTGCTGGTGTTAAACCTCAACAACCGCTATCTCGGAATGGTTAAGCAGTGGCAGGACATGATCTATTCCGGTCGTCACTCCCAATCTTATATGGAATCGTTGCCTGACTTTGTGCGCGTCGCAGAAGCTTATGGGCACGTAGGGATTGGTATTAGCAAACCTGAAGAGCTGGAAAGCAAACTGATTGAAGCACTGGAAGCGGTGCGTAATCAGCGCCTGGTCTTCGTTGATGTCACAGTTGATGGCACTGAACATGTGTACCCAATGCAGATCCGTGGCGGCGGTATGGATGAGATGTGGTTAAGTAAAACGGAGAGAACCTGATTATGCGCCGGATATTATCTGTATTACTCGAAAATGAGTCCGGGGCGCTGTCCCGTGTTATTGGTTTGTTCTCTCAGCGTGGTTACAACATCGAAAGCCTGACTGTGGCGCCGACTGAAGATCCAACGCTTTCACGTATGACTATCCAGACGGTAGGGGACGCGAAAGTCCTTGAACAGATTGAGAAGCAACTGCATAAGTTGGTGGATGTGCTGCGGGTGAGCGAACTGGGGCAGGGTGCGCATGTTGAGCGTGAAATCATGCTCGTAAAAATTCAGGCGAGTGGTTATGGGCGCGAAGAAGTGAAGCGCAACGCAGAAATCTTCCGCGGGCAAATCATTGACGTGACTCCTACGCTCTACACGGTTCAGTTGGCAGGAACCAGTGATAAGCTGGACGCATTCCTGAATACCATTCGTGAAGTGGCAAAAATTGTCGAAGTGGCGCGCTCTGGGATCGTGGGCGTTTCACGCGGTGACAAGATTATGCGTTAGCCTTGAAAGGTGGCTAAATAATAAACCCGGTTAACTCGTGCCGGGTTTTTTTTTGCAAATCACACAACAACTGCCAGTAAAAGCGGTTGCCCGAGTTATTATTCTGCGCTTAGATGATAAAAATGAAACCATGACCAGAGTATGGATATGGCAATCCTATAAATTAAGGGGCTACTGTGAAATTGGATGAAATCGCGCGCCTGGCTGGAGTTTCGCGCACCACGGCGAGCTACGTCATCAACGGCAAGGCAAAGCAGTATCGTGTCAGCGATAAAACCGTTGAGAAAGTCATGGCGGTTGTTCGCGAGCATAACTACCACCCGAATGCGGTGGCCGCAGGGTTGCGGGCCGGGCGTACGCGTTCTATCGGATTAGTTATTCCAGACCTTGAGAACACGAGTTATACCCGTATTGCTAACTATCTTGAGCGGCAGGCCCGTCAGCGCGGATACCAGCTGCTAATTGCCTGTTCTGAAGATCAGCCAGATAATGAAATGCGCTGCATAGAACATCTCTTGCAACGCCAGGTGGATGCCATCATTGTTTCCACTTCACTGCCGCCTGAGCACCCTTTCTACCAGCGTTGGGCGAACGACTCCTTCCCAATCATTGCGCTCGATCGTGCCTTAGACCGTGAAAACTTCATCAGCGTCGTCGGTGCGGATCAGGAAGACGCGGAAATGCTGGCCAGTGAGCTTCGTACTTTCCCAGCCGAAACCGTACTTTACCTTGGTGCGTTGCCGGAACTTTCCGTCAGCTATTTGCGTGAGCAAGGTTTCCGCAGTGCATGGAAAGACGACCCTCGTGAAGTACATTTCCTTTATGCCAACAGCTACGAGCGCGAAGCCGCAGCGCAGTTGTTTGATAAATGGCTGGAAACCCATCCAATGCCGCAGGCTCTGTACACCACTTCATTTGCATTATTACAAGGTGTTATGGATGTCACGTTGCGACGTGAAGGGCGATTACCGACTGAGTTGGCGATTGCCACCTTCGGGGACCATGAACTGCTCGATTTCCTGCAATGCCCAGTTTTGGCAGTCGCGCAGCGCCACCGTGACGTTGCGGAACGTGTACTGGAACTCGTTCTTGCCAGTCTTGATGAGCCACGTAAGCCGAAAGCAGGCCTGACCCGTATTCGCCGTAATCTATACCGCCGCGGAAGTTTAAGTCGCCACTAACAAGAGATGGCAGTTACGGCTGCCATTCTTAATTAAGAATATTCTCGCTTTATTTTTATTGGTTATTCAGGTAATTATTTTTCTTTGGTAAAAGATGAATCTTTAATTCCTTAATCGATATAAGACTACTTCAGAATTATTTTGTTACATAGCATTGTGTAAAAATGCCGGATAATTAAACAATAGCTATCTGATAAGAATCAAACTTCCCTCCAGCCCGCGCTTCGCCTGCATCTGACGCTGTTATCCTGACAAGAAATACCTTAAAATGCCGACCGCGTCGCAAACTGAACACTTCATATTTTACCTGTCAGGTTTTCAGTCGATTTAACGATATTTATGCTTATTGACCATTTTTCTTTCAAATATTCATAACGTTAATTTTGCATCGTGAATGTAGCGCCTTTTCACGCCAGTCATTTATCAATCGCTTATGAGATGAAAATTATTTCCATCAGCGTTGTAGCTTGCTTGACAAGGTTTTCCTCCGCTCCGTAAACTCCTTTAGGTGGGATTTTGTGGGTGAAAGTGGTGGAAAGGGGATTTTAAGGGTGAGGCTGGCATGTTCCGTGGGGCAACATTAGTCAATCTCGACAGCAAAGGGCGGCTCGCCGTACCTACCCGTTACCGGGATGCGCTTGTCGAAACCTCTGAAGGTCAGATGGTTTGTACCATCGACATCCATCACCCATGCCTGCTGCTTTATACCCTCCCCGAGTGGGAAATTATTGAACAAAAGCTAGCTCGTCTGTCGAGTATGAACCCTGTAGAACGTCGCGTGCAGCGACTGTTATTGGGCCATGCCAGTGAATGTCAGATGGATAGTGCCGGGCGTTTGTTATTGGCACCTGTTTTACGCCAACACGCCGGGCTAACCAAAGAAGTGATGCTGGTTGGGCAGTTCAATAAGTTTGAACTGTGGGATGAAACAACCTGGCATCAACAGGTCAAGGAAGACATCGACGCTGAGCAGGCCACGACGACTACGTTGTCGGATAGGCTGCAGGACTTGTCACTATAAATAATGATGGAAAATTTTAAACATACTTCGGTGCTGCTTGATGAGGCCGTGAATGGTCTCAACATTCGTCAGGATGGCATCTACATTGATGGCACGTTTGGTCGTGGCGGACACTCTCGATTGATTCTTTCCCAACTGGGACCAGAAGGACGCCTGCTGGCTATCGACCGTGACCCGCAAGCCATTGCAGCAGCACAAGCAATTGATGACCCGCGCTTCTCCATCATTCATGGACCTTTCTCTGAATTAGCTCAATACGCAAGCGAACGCGATTTGCTGGGCAAAATTGACGGTATTCTTTTGGATCTGGGTGTCTCCTCGCCTCAGCTAGATGATGCCGAGCGTGGCTTCTCGTTTATGCGTGATGGCCCGTTGGATATGCGCATGGACCCGACTCGCGGCCAATCTGCGGCAGAATGGTTGCTTAGCGCTGATGAAGCGGATATCGCCTGGGTTATCAAAACCTTCGGTGAAGAAAAATTCGGCAAACGTATTGCGCGCGCCATTATCGAGCGTAACCGTGAACAGCCAATGACGCGTACCAAAGAACTGGCAACGGTTGTAGCTGCGGCAATGCCGGTCAAAGACAAGTTCAAACACCCGGCGACGCGTACGTTTCAGGCTATCCGAATCTGGATCAACAGTGAACTTGAAGAAATTGAACAGGCGCTCAAAGGTTCAATTCCAACACTGTCACCAGGTGGTCGTCTGTCGATCATCAGTTTCCACTCTTTAGAAGACCGAATTGTTAAGCGCTTTATGCGTGAAAACACCCGTGGGCCGCAAGTTCCTGCGGGGCTGCCAATGACTGAAGCACAACTGAATAAGCTCGGCGGCAGGTATTTAAAATCCATTGGCAAAATGATGCCTGGTGAAGAAGAAGTGGCGGAAAACCCGCGCGCGCGTAGTTCGGTACTGCGCATCGCTGAAAGGACAAACGCATGATCAACAAAGTGGCAGAAGCCCTCACTAAAGTTACTGGCCAATTGAGCAGTGGCGAACGCCATGCACTACCAGCAGTAATTGGTGGTGACTTGTTGCGTCATGGGAAAATGCCACTGATTTTGTTTACCGCCATTATCGTAACAGCCATTTTCGTTGTAACGACCGCGCACCATACCCGTCTGCTCACCGCACAGCGTGAGCAAATGGTGGTGGAGCGTGATGCGTTAGATATCGAGTGGCGTAACCTGATTCTGGAAGAAAACGCACTGGGCGATCATAGCCGGGTGGAGCGGGTCGCGACGGAAAAGCTGCAATTGCAGCATGTTGACCCATCGCAGGAAAACATCGTAGTTCAGCAATAAGGAATCGCGTGACAGATGAGAGCAGCGGCAAAAACGCTTAAACCGAAACGCCAGGAAGAACAGGCCAACTTTGTAAGTTGGCGTTTTGCGTTGCTTTGCGGTTGCATTTTGCTGGCGCTGGTTTTCCTGTTGGGGCGCGTTGCCTGGCTGCAAATCATCGCGCCGGACATGTTGGTACGTCAGGGAGATATGCGTTCCTTGCGTGTGCAGGAAGTTTCGACTTCTCGAGGCATGATTAGTGACCGCGCGGGCCGACCATTGGCAGTTAGTGTGCCGGTTAAAGCCATTTGGGCCGATCCGAAAGAATTGCATGACGCGGGTGGTATTACGCTGGATAACCGCTGGAAAGCGCTGGCCGATGCACTGAAAATCCCTCTTGATCAGCTCGCTTCCCGTGTGAACAGCAACCCTAAAGGTCGCTTTATTTATCTGGCGCGTCAGGTGAATCCAGATATTGGCGACTACATCAAAAAACTCAAACTCCCAGGGATTCATCTGCGCGAGGAATCTCGTCGCTACTATCCTTCTGGCGAAGTCACCGCTCATCTTATTGGCTTCACGAACGTCGATAGTCAGGGGATTGAAGGTGTTGAAAAAAGCTTCGATAAATGGCTGACCGGTCAACCTGGCGAGCGAATCGTACGTAAAGACCGCTTTGGTCGCGTCATCGAAGATATCTCCTCAACCGACAGCCAGGCCGCTCATAACCTGGCTTTGAGCATTGATGAGCGCCTGCAGGCACTGGTTTATCGTGAGCTAAACAACGCCGTGGCTTTCAACAAGGCCGAATCGGGCAGTGCGGTACTGGTAGATGTGAATACCGGTGAAGTATTGGCGATGGCAAACAGCCCGTCCTATAACCCAAATAATTTAAGTGGAACCCCGAAAGACATCATGCGAAACCGTACCATTACGGACGTTTTCGAACCGGGTTCAACAGTTAAGCCAATGGTGGTCATGACGGCGCTGCAACGTGGCGTCGTGCGTGAAAATACTGTCCTGAATACCGTGCCGTACCGCATCAATGGTCATGAGATCAAAGATGTGGCGCGCTACAGCGAATTGACCCTTACCGGGGTACTACAGAAGTCGAGTAACGTCGGGGTTTCCAAACTGGCGTTAGCGATGCCCTCCTCAGCGTTGGTAGATACTTACTCACGTTTTGGATTGGGAAAAGCGACCAATTTGGGGTTGGTCGGAGAACGCAGTGGCTTATATCCGCAAAAACAACGGTGGTCTGACATAGAGAGGGCCACCTTCTCTTTCGGCTACGGGCTAATGGTAACGCCGTTACAGTTAGCGCGTGTCTACGCAACGATAGGCAGCTACGGCGTATATCGCCCGCTGTCGATTACGAAGGTTGATCCTCCGGTTCCAGGCGAGCGTATTTTCCCTGAACCGTTGGTTCGTACCGTCGTTCATATGATGGAAAGTGTGGCATTGCCTGGTGGTGGTGGCGTGAAAGCGGCTATCAAGGGCTACCGCATCGCAATTAAAACCGGTACTGCGAAAAAAGTCGGTCCGGATGGACGTTATGTTAACAAATACATTGCTTATACCGCAGGCGTAGCACCAGCCAGTAATCCGCGATTCGCATTGGTAGTGGTAATTAACGATCCTCAAGCAGGTAAATATTACGGTGGTGCCGTCTCTGCACCTGTGTTCGGTGCCATCATGGGCGGCGTTCTGCGCACCATGAATATCGAACCGGATGCTCTGGCGACAGGTGAAAAAAGTGAATTTGTAATTAATCAAAAAGAGGGATCAGGTGGCAGATCGTAATTTGCGCGACCTTCTCGCTCCGTGGGTACCAGCGCTACCTGCGAGAGCTCTGCGAGAAATGACACTCGATAGTCGCGTGGCGGCATCGGGCGACCTTTTTGTGGCTGTAGTCGGTCATCAGGCGGACGGGCGTCGATATATCCCGCAGGCAATAGCGCAAGGCGTAGCCGCTGTCGTTGCTGAAGCTGAAGGCGAAGCAACGGATGGCGAAGTCCGTGAAATGCACGGTGTGCCGGTTATTTATCTGAGCCAATTGCATCAACGTCTTTCTGCTCTCGCAGGGCGTTTTTACAACGAGCCTTCAAGTGCATTACGTTTGGTTGGTGTGACCGGGACTAACGGTAAAACCACGACTGCGCAACTGCTTGCCCAATGGAGCCAGTTGTTAGGCGAAACCAGTGCCGTGATGGGCACTGTGGGTAATGGCCTGCTCGGCAACGTGAAACCAACTGAAAACACCACCGGTTCTGCCGTTGATGTACAGCAAGTGCTTGCTAACCTTGCAGATCAAGGGGCGAGCTTCGCCGCCATGGAAGTTTCCTCACATGGTCTGGTACAGCATCGTGTTTCCGCTCTGAAATTTGCCGCCAGCGTGTTCACCAACTTAAGTCGTGACCACCTCGATTACCACGGTGATATGGCAGGCTACGAAGCGGCCAAATGGCTGCTGTTTTCTGAACACGATTACGGCAATGCCATCATCAATGCTGATGATGAAGTCGGACGCAATTGGTTAACGCGTTTACCTGACGCCGTTGCGGTCACGATGGAAGATAATTTACAGCCTGGTTGTCGTGGCCGTTGGTTGAAAGCAACCGATGTGCAGTATCACGATGGCGGAGCGACCATTCGCTTTAGCTCTTCCTGGGGCGATGGTGAAATCGAAAGCCGCCTGATGGGCGCATTTAACGTCAGCAACTTGCTGTTAGCATTGGCAACCCTGTTAGTGCTGGATTATCCCCTTGAGGAGCTGCTGAAAACGGCACCGAGCCTGCAACCCGTTTGTGGGCGTATGGAAGTTTTCAGCGCACCGGGTAAACCGACGGTAGTGGTGGATTATGCCCACACGCCGGATGCTCTGGAAAAAGCACTGCAAGCGGCGCGTTTACATTGCAGCGGTAAGCTGTGGTGCGTCTTCGGCTGTGGTGGTGACAGGGATAAAGGCAAGCGTCCAATCATGGGTGGTATTGCTGAACAGTATGCTGATGTTGTGGTTGTCACCGATGACAATCCGCGTACCGAAGAGCCAGGTGCGATTGTGGCTGACATTTTGGTTGGCATGCTGGATGCAGGCCGTGCGCATGTGGTTGCAGGCCGTGCTGAAGCGGTAACTAACGCAATTATGCAGGCGAAAGAAAATGATGTCGTTCTGCTGGCAGGTAAAGGCCACGAGGACTATCAGATTGTTGGGGTTCGCCGTCTGGACTACTCCGACCGTGTCACTGCCGCCCGCTTGCTGGGGGTTGTGGCATGATCCGCGTTTCGTTAAGCCAACTCGCCACTGTTTTGCAGGGTGAATTGCACGGGGCTGATGCCGACATCATTGATGTCACCACTGACACGCGCAAATTAACCCCTGGCTGCCTGTTTGTTGCATTAAAAGGTGAACGCTTCGATGCGCACGATTTTGCGCAAGATGCGGTCAGCGGTGGGGCAGGGGCGCTGCTGGTTTCCCGTAAGCTGGATGTTAATGTTCCACAGCTCGTGGTAGCCGATACACATCAAGCATTCGGCGAACTGGCTGCCTGGGTTCGTCAACAGGTTCCGACGCGTATTGTTGCGTTGACCGGTTCTTCTGGCAAAACCTCCGTAAAAGAGATGACTGCCGCGATTCTGCGCGAGTGCGGTAGCACTTTATATACAGCCGGAAACCTGAATAACGATATTGGCGTGCCAATGACGTTATTACGCCTCACACCAGAATATGAGTATGCGGTCATCGAACTGGGTGCAAATCATCAAGGTGAAATCGCCTGGACGGTGGGTCTGACTCGCCCGGAAGCGGCATTAGTCAACAATTTGGCGGCAGCTCACCTTGAAGGCTTTGGTTCGCTTGCCGGTGTCGCGAAAGCAAAAGGTGAGATTTTCGCCGGTCTGCCTGCAAACGGCATCGCCATTCTCAATGCCGATAATAATGATTGGCTGAACTGGCAAAAGATTATTGGTGAGCGCAAAACCTGGCGCTTCTCACCCAATGCAACGGGCAGCGATTTCACCGCGACCAATGTGCATATCACTGCCCATGGCACAGAGTTCACCATCAAAACGCCAACTGGCGACATTGATGTGAATTTACCGCTACCTGGACGGCATAACATTGCTAACGCACTGGCGGCAACGTCACTTGCAATGGCGGTAGGTGCTTCGCTTGAAGCGGTTAAAGCCGGTCTTGCCGACTTAAAAGCTGTTCCTGGACGTTTGTTCCCGATTCAACTTTCTGAAAACCAACTTCTGCTCGATGACAGTTACAACGCCAATGTGGGGTCGATGACCGCTGCAGCACAGGTACTGTCAGAAATGCCGGGTTTCCGCGTGATGGTTGTTGGGGATATGGCTGAGCTTGGTGATGAATCTGTAGAGTGCCATCGTCAGGTTGGCGAAGCCGCGAAAGCGTCCGGCATTGATTGCGTACTGAGCGTGGGCACGCTGAGCGAAATAATCAGTCTGTCCTCTGAAGTAGGGCAACATTTTACCGATAAACCCTCTTTAATCGCTCACTTGAAGGCGTTACTCGCCGAGCATTCAATGATGACTATTTTAGTGAAGGGTTCACGTAGTGCCGCCATGGAACAGGTAGTACGCGCATTACAGGAGAATGGAACATGTTAGTTTGGCTGGCCGAACACTTGGTCAAATATTATTCCGGCTTTAACGTCTTTTCCTATTTGACGTTTCGCGCCATCGTCAGCCTGCTGACTGCTCTGTTCATCTCGTTATGGATGGGGCCGCGTATGATTGCCCGTTTGCAGCAACTTTCTTTCGGTCAGGTCGTGCGTAATGACGGTCCTGAATCCCATTTCAGTAAGCGCGGAACACCAACGATGGGCGGGATTATGATCCTGACTTCTATCGTGATTTCTGTCTTGATGTGGGCATACCCGTCCAACCCTTATGTCTGGTGCGTATTGTTCGTACTGGTCGGCTATGGTGCGATTGGCTTTGTCGATGATTACCGTAAAGTGGTGCGCAAAGATACTAAAGGCTTGATTGCCCGCTGGAAGTATTTCTGGATGTCCGTCATCGCGTTGGCAGTGGCCTTCACGATGTACAGCGCAGGGAAAGGAACGCCAGCCACCGAGCTGGTTGTGCCGTTCTTTAAAGACGTGATGCCTCAGCTTGGCCTGTTTTATGTGCTGCTGGCGTATTTCGTTATTGTCGGCACCGGCAATGCGGTAAACCTGACCGATGGCCTCGATGGCTTGGCTATCATGCCTACTGTGCTGGTGGCATCCGGTTTTGCGCTAGTCGCTTGGGCAACAGGTAACATCAAGTTCGCTGAATATCTGCATATTCCTTATCTGCGCCACTCCGGCGAACTGGTTATCGTCTGTACGGCGATCGTGGGGGCTGGGCTTGGTTTCTTATGGTTCAACACCTATCCAGCGCAAGTGTTTATGGGCGACGTTGGCTCTCTGGCACTGGGCGGTGCGCTCGGGACTATCGCCGTATTGCTGCGCCAGGAATTCCTGTTAGTGATTATGGGCGGGGTGTTTGTTGTTGAGACACTTTCGGTCATCTTGCAGGTTGGCTCATTCAAATTGCGCGGGCAGCGCATTTTCCGTATGGCCCCGATTCATCACCATTATGAATTGAAAGGTTGGCCGGAGCCGCGAGTCATTGTGCGCTTCTGGATTATTTCGCTCATGCTGGTCCTGATTGGCCTGGCTACCCTGAAGGTGCGTTAACCATGGCTGATTACCAGGGTAAAAAAGTCGTTATTATCGGGTTGGGCCTCACCGGCCTTTCCTGCGTGGATTTCTTCCTTGCACGTGGTGTGACGCCACGCGTGATGGACACCCGCTTGACACCGCCTGGGCTTGAAAAACTGCCAGAAGCGGTGGAACGACATACTGGCTCACTCAATGAAGATTGGTTGTTAACGGCTGACTTGATTATTGCCAGCCCTGGTATTGCTATTGCCCATCCAGCGCTGAGTCGTGCTGCAGATGCGGGCGTTGAGATAATCGGTGATATCGAACTCTTCTGCCGTGAAGCGACAGCACCGATTGTGGCGATCACCGGTTCGAACGGTAAGAGTACTGTCACCACTTTGGTTGGTGAAATGGCCAAAATGGCGGGCGTAAATGTAGGCGTAGGCGGAAATATCGGCTTGCCTGCCTTGATGCTGCTTGATCAAAACTGCGAGCTATATGTACTGGAGCTTTCCAGCTTCCAACTGGAAACCACTCATAGCTTGAAAGCAGCGGCAGCAACCATTCTCAACGTGACTGAAGATCATATGGACCGCTATCCGTTTGGTCTGCAGCAGTACCGTGCGGCCAAACTGCGTGTTTATGAAAACGCTGCGGTGTGTGTCGTGAACGCGGATGACGCATTGACGATGCCAGTACGTGGTGCAGACGATCGTTGCGTTAGCTTCGGCGTAGATGTCGGTGACTATCATCTCAACCATCAGCAGGGCGATACCTGGCTGCGGGTGAAAGGTGAGAAAATCCTGAACACCAAAGAGATGAAAGTGGTGGGTCGCCATAACTACACCAACGCACTTGCTGCATTGGCGTTAGCGGATGCGGTGAAACTACCACGCTCCAGCAGTCTGAAAGCCCTGACGACCTTCACCGGTCTTGCTCACCGCTTCCAGCTTGCTTGGGAGCGTAACGGCGTACGTTGGATTAACGATTCCAAAGCGACCAACGTGGGTAGCACTGAAGCGGCGCTGAACGGTTTGCAGGTCGAAGGGACACTGCACCTGCTGTTGGGCGGTGACGGTAAATCTGCTGATTTCTCCTCACTTGCTCAATACCTGCAAGGGCCAGCGATTCGGCTGTATTGTTTCGGTCGTGATGGTGCGGAGCTTGCTGCGTTGCGTCCTGACGTTGCTGAGCAAACTGAAACGATGGCGCAGGCGATGAAATTAATTGCCGCTCGTGTGCAACCTGGCGACATGGTTCTGCTCTCTCCGGCGTGCGCTAGCCTCGATCAGTTCAAAAACTTTGAGCAACGCGGTGACCAATTCACCTTACTTGCGAAGGAGCTTGGCTGATGCGCTTCTCTCTGCCTCGTCTGCGTATGCCAAGATTTCCGGGATTTGCCGTCCTGAGTTGGCTTGCGTCAGCAATTAAAGGCTGGGTGATGGGCTCCCGCGAGGCCGACTCAAATAACATCGTAATGTATGACCGCACCATGCTATGGCTGACTTTCGGGCTAGCTGCGGTTGGTTTTATTATGGTGACATCCGCGTCAATGCCTGTCGGGCAACGTCTGGCGAATGACCCATTCTTGTTTGCTAAGCGTGACGGTCTGTACATCATTCTGGCGTTTGTGCTGGCGTTGTTCACCCTGCGTTTGCCGATGGATTTCTGGCAGCGTCACAGTACCGCGCTGTTGCTGTTATCTATTGCTATGTTGTTGATTGTGTTGGTTGTGGGTAGCTCTGTTAACGGTGCGTCACGTTGGATTGCTTTTGGTCCATTGCGTATTCAGCCCGCCGAGTTCACTAAGTTGTCGCTGTTCTGTTATCTCGCTAACTACCTGGTTCGTAAGGTTGATGAGGTGCGCAATAACCTTCGTGGCTTCCTCAAACCGATGGGTGTTATCCTGGTTCTGGCCGTGTTACTGCTGGCACAGCCCGATCTTGGTACGGTAGTTGTACTGTTTGTTACTACGCTGGCGATGTTGTTCCTGGCGGGTGCCAAACTCTGGCAGTTCCTCGCCATCATAGGTATGGGCATTTCCGCAGTTGTGCTGTTAATCCTTGCTGAGCCTTATCGTATTCGCCGCGTAACATCCTTCTGGAATCCGTGGGATGACCCGTTTGGTAGCGGCTACCAGCTAACACAATCTCTGATGGCATTTGGTCGCGGTGAATTGTGGGGGCAGGGGTTGGGCAATTCGGTACAAAAACTCGAATATTTACCGGAAGCTCACACCGACTTCATCT
Source organism: Buttiauxella sp. WJP83 (assembly GCF_027594725.1). NCBI lineage: Bacteria > Pseudomonadati > Pseudomonadota > Gammaproteobacteria > Enterobacterales > Enterobacteriaceae > Buttiauxella > Buttiauxella sp. WJP83. Next base: position 3,889,768 of record NZ_CP110080.1, on the reverse strand, counting down.
TCTCAATTATCGGAGAAGAGCTGGGATATATCGGTGTGGTGCTGGCATTATTGATGGTATTCTTCGTGGCTTTTCGTGCGATGTCCATCGGTAAGCGGGCGCTCGAAATGGACCAGCGCTTTGCTGGTTTCTTAGGCTGTTCCATCGGGGTCTGGTTTAGTTTCCAGGCGCTGGTAAACGTGGGTGCTGCGGCGGGGATGTTACCAACCAAAGGTCTGACATTACCCCTAATCAGTTACGGTGGTTCAAGTCTGTTAATTATGTCTACAGCAATCATGATGTTGCTGCGTATTGATTATGAAACACGTCTGGCTAAAGCTCAGGCGTTTACGAAAGGTGTGCGATGAGTAATCAAACCCGGCGGTTAATGGTGATGGCTGGTGGGACCGGTGGGCATGTGTTCCCGGGTCTTGCCGTAGCGCATCACTTAATGGCTCAGGGCTGGCAAGTACGCTGGCTGGGAACCGCTGATCGTATGGAAGCAGATTTAGTTCCTAAACATGGAATTGAGATCGATTTTATTCGTATTTCAGGTTTGCGTGGTAAAGGCCTTAAAGCCATGTTGCTGGCCCCCGTGCGGATTTTCAACGCCTGGCGCCAGGCTCGTGCAATCATGAAGGCTTATCGCCCTGACGTTGTTCTGGGGATGGGCGGTTATGTCTCTGGCCCTGGCGGGCTGGCGGCCTGGTCACTTGGCATTCCGGTCGTGCTGCATGAGCAAAACGGGATTGCTGGGCTGACCAACAAATGGTTGTCAAAAATTGCCAAAAAAGTGATGCAGGCATTTCCAGGTGCATTCCCGAATGCTGATGTAGTAGGCAACCCGGTTCGTACCGATGTGTTGGCTCTGCCTTTGCCGCAAGAACGTTTCGCGGGGCGTGAAGGTCCGGTTCGGGTGTTGGTTGTCGGTGGTTCTCAGGGCGCACGCGTGCTGAACCAGACCATACCGCAAGTTGCTGGTCGCCTGGGCGACGCTGTCACCATTTGGCACCAGTGTGGCAAAGGTGGCCAGGAAGCGGTGCAGCAGGCTTACGTACAAGCCGCACAGCCACAGCATAAAGTCACTGAATTTATTGATGATATGGCCGCTGCTTACGCGTGGGCCGATGTCGTGGTATGTCGTTCCGGCGCGTTAACCGTAAGCGAAATCGCGGCAGCAGGATTACCTGCACTGTTTGTTCCCTTCCAGCATAAAGACCGACAGCAGTACTGGAATGCACTGCCACTGGAAAAAGCTGGAGCGGCAAAAATACTGGAGCAACCGCAGTTTACCGTGGATGCCGTTACCCAAACGCTCGCCGGGTGGGACAGAGCAACGTTATTGGCAATGGCCGAACGTGCGCGTGCTGTTTCCATTCCCGATGCCACAGAGCGGGTAGCAAAAGAAGTGAGCGCCGCAGCACTGGCGTAATCATTGTGGGTGGCTGTTTTGCCCATGAATATTTGAAGTAATGGCGTTTGACGCTGCAGGTTAGAGAATGAATACACAACAACTGGCGAAACTGCGTTCTATCGTGCCCGAGATGCGTCGCGTCCGGCACATTCACTTTGTTGGCATCGGCGGCGCCGGTATGGGCGGTATTGCCGAAGTTTTAGCTAACGAAGGTTACCAGATCAGCGGGTCTGATTTGGCTCCGAACCCGGTTACTCAGCAGTTGTCGGCGCTGGGCGCCACGATTTATTTCAACCATCGCCCGGAAAACGTGCTTGATGCGAGTGTTGTGGTGGTTTCTACCGCAATCTCCATGGATAACCCGGAAATTGTCGCGGCTCACGAAGCGCGCATCCCTGTTATCCGTCGTGCTGAAATGCTGGCAGAGTTGATGCGTTTTCGTCATGGCATCGCGATTGCCGGTACGCACGGTAAAACCACAACCACGGCGATGGTTTCTAGTATTTATGCAGAAGCAGGTCTTGATCCTACTTTTGTTAACGGTGGCCTGGTTAAAGCCGCAGGAACGCATGCTCGTTTAGGTAATAGTCGTTACCTGATTGCTGAAGCTGATGAGAGTGACGCATCATTCCTCCATCTGCAGCCAATGGTTTCCGTGGTGACGAATATCGAAGCCGATCATATGGATACCTACCAGGGCGACTTCGAAAATTTAAAACAGACGTTTATTAACTTCCTGCACAACTTGCCGTTTTACGGTTTGGCGGTCATGTGTGTGGACGATCCGGTTATCCGTGAGCTACTGCCACGTGTTGGCCGTAAAACTACCACTTACGGTTTTAGCGAAGATGCTGACGTTCGTGTAGAAAATTATCACCAGAAAGGACCGCAGGGGCATTTCACTATTGCGCGTCAGGGCAAGCCTGCATTGCAAGTCACGCTGAATGCGCCAGGTCGCCACAATGCATTAAACGCTGCTGCGGCGGTGTCAGTGGCGACAGAAGAAGGCATTGATGATGCTGACATCTTGCGTGCACTGGAGAGCTTCCAGGGTACAGGGCGTCGCTTTGATTTCCTCGGCGAGTATCCGCTTGCCGAAGTGAATGGCAAAGAAGGCACCGCCATGCTGGTTGATGACTATGGTCACCATCCAACTGAAGTGGATGCCACCATTAAAGCGGCACGTGCGGGCTGGCCGGATAAAAATCTGGTTATGATTTTCCAGCCACACCGTTTCACTCGTACTCGTGATTTGTACGATGATTTTGCTAACGTATTGTCACAAGTTGATTCTTTGCTGATGCTGGATGTTTATTCTGCTGGCGAAGCGGCGATTCCTGGTGCTGATAGCCGTTCACTGTGCCGCACGATTCGTGGGCGTGGAAAAGTCGACCCAATTCTGGTTCCTGACGCAAGTCAGATTGCGGATGTTTTAGCACCGGTTTTGTCTGGAAATGACCTGATTCTGGTGCAAGGTGCAGGAAATGTTGGGAAAGTTGCCAGAAACCTGGCTGAATATAGATTGCAGTCTCACACTAAGGAAGGAGACCAACATGGCTGATAAAATTGCTGTCCTGCTGGGCGGAACTTCCGCTGAACGTGAGGTGTCTTTGCAATCAGGTGCTGCGGTTCTGGCTGGCCTGAGAGAAGCTGGAATTGACGCACATGAAGTCGACCCGAAAAATACGCCGGTTACAGAGCTAAAAGCACAGGGTTTTGACAAAGTATTTATTGCCTTACATGGTCGTGGCGGTGAAGACGGTACCCTTCAAGGGCTGCTGGATTTCCTAAAACTGCCTTACACCGGTAGTGGCGTGATGGCTTCAGCTATCACCATGGATAAGCTGCGTACTAAATTGCTGTGGCAAGGTGCAAATTTACCTGTGGCTCCATCGGTCGCATTAACGCGACGTGATGTGGAAGCGGGCATCTGTGCAGCCACGGTAGAACGTATTGCAGGCCTGGGGATGCCAGTCATCGTTAAGCCTAGTCGCGAAGGCTCAAGCGTCGGTATGTCGAAGGTCGACAATGTTGCGGCACTGCCCGCAGCACTTGAACTTGCCTTCAAGCATGATGACGAAGTGTTGATCGAAAAATGGTTAAGCGGCCCTGAATACACAGTCGCTATCCTGGGCGAAGAAATTTTACCGTCTATTCGTATCCAACCCGCCGGAATTTTCTATGATTATGAGGCGAAGTATCTCTCTGATGAGACTCAGTATTTTTGCCCAAGCGGTTTAATTGAGCAGCGCGAGCAAGAATTGCAGGCTTTAGTGCTGCAAGCCTGGCAAGTTTTGGGTTGCAGTGGTTGGGGACGTGTAGATGTCATGTTAGATAGCGACGGACAGTTTTACCTGCTGGAGGTTAATACCTCTCCAGGCATGACCAGCCATAGCCTGGTGCCGATGGCAGCTCGTCAGGCTGGGATGACATTCTCTCAACTGGTTGTGCGTATTCTGGAGTTGGCAGACTGATATGTCGCAAGCAGCTCTGAATACGCGTAATCGCCAGGAAGAAGAAGAAACCAGTTCTCGTCGCAGTAACGGTGGGCGACTGGCCGGGATAATTTTCCTGAGCGCAGTACTGTTTACGGTATTTATTGGCGGCTGGATTGTCGTAGGCTGGATGGAGGATGCGCAGCGCCTTCCACTGTCTAAGTTGGTGGTTACTGGTGAACGGCATTACACCCGTAACGATGATATTCGTCAGTCAATTCTGGCACTGGGTCCGCCTGGCACCTTTATGACCCAGGATGTGAATATTATCCAACAGCAAATTGAACGTTTGCCATGGATTAAGCAGGCGAGTGTTAGAAAGCAGTGGCCTGATGAATTGAAGATTCATCTGGTTGAATATGTGCCCATCGCGCGCTGGAATGATCAGCATATGATTGATGCGCAAGGAAATGCGTTCAGTGTTCCAGCCGAACGTGCTGTAAAGCAGACTTTACCTATGTTATCTGGGCCGGAAGGCAGTGAAGGTGAAGTATTGCAAGGCTTTCGCGCAATGGGCGATGTGCTGGCAAAGGATAAATTTACATTGAAAGAAGCGGCAATGACCGCTCGTCGTTCCTGGCAATTGACGTTGAATAATGGCATTAAGCTTAACTTGGGCCGGGGCGATACGATGAAACGCTTGAGTCGCTTTGTGGAGCTTTACCCTGTTCTGCAGCAGCAAGAGCAAGCCGACAATAAAAGGATTAGCTATGTCGATTTGCGTTACGACTCAGGTGCAGCAGTGGGATGGCAACCTGCTCCCGTAGAAGAACCTAATCCTAATCAGCAACAGAATCAGGCACAGGCAGAATAACAATGATCAAGGCGACGGACAGAAAACTGGTAGTAGGACTGGAGATCGGTACCGCAAAGGTTGCCGCTTTAGTAGGGGAAGTTCTGCCTGACGGTATGGTCAATATTATTGGCGTGGGCAGTTGCCCATCGCGTGGTATGGACAAAGGTGGCGTAAACGATCTCGAGTCAGTCGTGAAATGCGTTCAGCGCGCGATTGACCAGGCCGAATTAATGGCTGATTGCCAGATTTCTTCGGTCTACCTTGCGCTGTCAGGTAAGCACATTAGCTGTCAAAACGAGATTGGCATGGTGCCAATTTCTGAAGAAGAAGTGACGCAGGAAGACGTTGAAAACGTCGTTCACACCGCGAAATCGGTGCGTGTACGTGACGAGCATCGTGTTTTACACGTTATCCCGCAAGAATATGCAATTGACTACCAGGAAGGCATCAAAAATCCTGTAGGTTTATCGGGTGTCCGCATGCAGGCTAAGGTGCATTTGATTACCTGCCATAACGATATGGCGAAAAACATCGTTAAAGCCGTTGAACGCTGCGGCCTTAAAGTTGACCAACTGATCTTTGCAGGGCTTGCGGCAAGCTACGCAGTATTGACCGAAGATGAACGTGAGTTAGGTGTCTGCGTAGTCGATGTCGGTGGTGGTACTATGGACATCGCGGTCTACACTGGAGGCGCGTTGCGCCACACCAAAGTTATCCCATATGCAGGGAACGTGGTGACCAGTGACATCGCTTATGCCTTCGGCACACCGCCGAGTGATGCCGAAGCTATTAAAGTACGCCATGGCTGCGCACTAGGTTCGATTGTTGGCAAAGATGAAAACGTTGAAGTGCCAAGCGTCGGTGGACGTCCACCACGTAGCCTGCAACGCCAGACGCTCGCTGAAGTTATCGAGCCTCGTTATACCGAATTGTTGAACCTGGTAAACGAAGAGATTTTGCAATTACAAGAGCAACTTCGCCAGCAAGGTGTGAAGCACCACCTGGCGGCGGGGATTGTGCTAACGGGTGGCGCGGCGCAAATTGAAGGCCTGGCAGCCTGTGCGCAACGTGTATTCCATACGCAAGTGCGTATCGGACAACCGTTAAATATTACTGGCCTGACTGATTATGCCCAGGAGTCTTATTACTCCACAGCAGTCGGCTTGCTGCACTACGGGAAAGAAACACATCTCAGTGGTGAAGCAGAAGTGGAAAAAAGGACCTCTGTCGGCTCATGGATTAAGCGAATCAACAGCTGGCTGAGAAAAGAGTTTTAAATTTTATAAGAGACCAGACAAAATTAGTGGTCTCAGGCGACAGGCACAAAACGGAGAGAAACTATGTTTGAACCTATGGAACTGACCAACGACGCGGTGATTAAAGTCATCGGCGTCGGTGGTGGCGGCGGCAATGCCGTTGAGCACATGGTGCGCGAACGCATCGAAGGTGTTGAATTCTTTGCAGTGAATACTGACGCTCAAGCGTTACGTAAAACTGCGGTAGGCCAGACTATTCAGATTGGTAATGGTATTACCAAAGGTCTGGGTGCTGGGGCTAACCCTGAAGTGGGCCGTACTGCTGCGGAAGAAGACCGTGATGCATTACGTGCTGCACTGGAAGGCGCAGACATGGTATTTATCGCCGCAGGTATGGGTGGCGGTACAGGTACAGGTGCGGCACCTGTAGTTGCAGAAGTCGCTAAAGATCTGGGCATCCTGACCGTAGCTGTTGTGACAAAGCCTTTCAACTTTGAAGGCAAGAAGCGCATGGCATTCGCGGAGCAGGGTATTGCCGAACTGTCTAAGCATGTTGACTCATTGATCACCATCCCGAATGACAAACTGCTGAAAGTTCTGGGCCGCGGTATCTCTTTGCTTGACGCTTTTGGCGCAGCTAACGACGTACTGAAAGGCGCAGTGCAGGGTATCGCTGAATTGATTACCCGTCCGGGTCTGATGAACGTCGACTTTGCTGACGTGCGCACCGTAATGTCCGAAATGGGATATGCCATGATGGGTTCCGGTGTGGCAAGTGGCGAAGACCGTGCAGAAGAAGCGGCAGAAATGGCGATTTCCAGCCCACTGTTGGAAGATATCGACCTGTCTGGAGCGCGTGGCGTTCTTGTCAACATCACCGCTGGCTTCGACCTGCGTCTGGATGAGTTCGAGACTGTGGGTAACACCATTCGTGCGTTTGCATCTGATAACGCCACGGTAGTTATCGGTACATCTCTGGATCCAGAGATGAACGACGAACTGCGTGTGACCGTTGTTGCAACCGGTATTGGTATGGACAAACGTCCAGAAATCACTCTGGTGACCAACAAGCAAACTCAGCAACCTGTAATGGATCGCTACCAGCAGCACGGAATGGCTCCGCTTCAACAAGAGCAAAAGCCAGTTGCTAAAGTAGTGAATGACAATACGCCACAAACAACGAAAGAGCCTGATTATCTGGATATTCCAGCGTTTTTGCGCAAGCAAGCTGATTAAGAATAAACCGGAAGTTGGGGATCTCCGCTCTTTGTGCTAAACTGGTCCACCGATTGTGATATACACTTCGGTTGGATAGGTAATTTGGCGAGATTATACGATGATCAAACAAAGGACACTTAAACGTATCGTTCAGGCGACTGGTGTCGGTTTACATACCGGCAAGAAAGTCACACTGACGTTGCGCCCTGCGCCGGCAAATACCGGGGTCATCTATCGTCGCACCGACTTGAATCCTCCGGTAGATTTTCCGGCAGATGCCAAATCTGTGCGTGATACCATGCTCTGTACTTGCCTGGTGAACGAGCACGATGTGCGGATTTCTACCGTTGAGCATTTAAATGCCGCCCTTGCGGGATTAGGTATTGATAACATCATTATTGAAGTCAATGCCCCAGAAATCCCAATCATGGACGGTAGTGCAGCGCCATTCGTCTACCTGCTGCTTGATGCCGGGATTGACGAATTAAACTGTGCGAAGAAATTTGTGCGCGTCAAAGAAACAGTTCGCGTTGAAGATGGCGATAAATGGGCTGAATTCAAACCGTATAATGGTTTCTCGTTGGATTTCACCATCGACTTTAACCATCCGGCGATTGATGCCAGCACCCAACGCTACAGCATGAACTTCTCTGCGGAAGCATTTATGCGCCAGATTAGTCGTGCTCGTACCTTCGGTTTTATGCGTGATATCGAATATCTGCAGTCCCGTGGTTTGTGCCTGGGCGGTAGCTTCGATTGTGCCATCGTTGTTGACGATTATCGCGTACTGAACGAAGACGGCCTGCGTTTTGAAGATGAATTCGTTCGTCACAAAATGCTCGACGCGATTGGCGACTTGTTCATGTGCGGCCACAACATTATTGGTGCGTTTACTGCCTATAAGTCTGGCCATGCGCTGAATAATAAATTGCTTCAAGCGGTTCTGGCGAAGCAAGAAGCCTGGGAATGGGCAACCTTCCAGAACGATGCCGAACTTCCGTTAGCGTTCAAAGCACCGAAAATGGTTCTGGCTTAACACCAGAATTATTTATTGCGACTGGTTTCATTGGTACTCTCTCCGGCCAATGATGCCAGTCGTTCTATTGCTGCCTTTAATTTCTCTGGGCTACGTTCAGCCACCATCCGTAATGCCTGAGCACTTTGCTGGCTCAATTCTCTGTTTACCCCTTCAGTTTTACCTTTCATCGTTTGAATGCTGTTTTCTTGTACTGATTCTTGCCCAATAGCAGCCAGTGATGGATTAATCCTGATGTCGATTGATGTCAATGATGGTAATATTTGTGCGCGTAATGCACTCAGTAGCGTGGCTTGTTCATAGCGTAAGCGCATCAGCCAGCTAGCATTCGCGGTTTCAAGTACGAGAATGCCTTGTCGGAAATTTGCTACCCGGCACCAGGGATGCAGTTGAGCGGGTAATATCCCTTTCACCGCCCTGTTGAGCTTAAGTAGCGCAGTTGCGCGTTGTTGCACGTTTTGCAGCACGCTTTCGGCACCAGCATCATCGAACAAATGATCTAAAGATTGTGGGCGACTATCACGCATACATAATGCTCCGGCGGATAAAGTGATTGGTATTCTAAATCGTTGGCGACAGTTTGGCAGACGTTATTTCTGGCCGCATCTCCTGTTGGGGATGGTCGCGGCGAGTTTTGGCATGCCTGCGCTCAGCCAAAATACTGAGCCAACAGCACCCGCTGAAACGTCTACCAGCAGTCATGACTACCTGAATAAGGTCAGCTTCAATAGTCTGGCATTATTGCAGGAAAGTACCCGGCGACCATCATTTAGTGTCGATTACTGGCATCAACATGCCATTCGCACAGTCATTCGCCATCTTTCATTTGCTATGGCACCCCAGACGTTGCCAGCAGCACAAGAGAGCTTGCCACTTCAGGCACACAAACTTGCTTTGCTGGATACGCTCACGGCGCTCCTCACTCAGGAAAGCAAACCCCCTGTAATTGTGCGCCATACTGCGCTTTGGCAATCCCCTGCGGTTGAGACTTTCAGTCCTGCCATTTGGATTAGCCAGGTTTACGGTATCCGCGCCGGTCCGCAACGCCTCAGCTAAAACCATTTCCTTAAATTATAACGTTATTTTTAGCTCTGCTCTGACGGCAGGCGTTTGAGAATTTATTATGCTAATCAAATTATTAACTAAAGTTTTCGGTAGCCGTAACGACCGCACCCTGCGTCGTATGCGTAAAGTTGTTACTCTGATCAACAGCATGGAACCGGAAATTGAAAAACTTTCCGATGACGAATTAAAAGCAAAAACCAATGAGTTTCGCGCACGTCTTGAGAAAGGTGAAGTGCTTGAAAATCTGATCCCTGAAGCATTCGCCGTTGTTCGTGAAGCGAGTAAGCGTGTATTCGGTATGCGTCACTTCGACGTACAGCTGCTTGGCGGTATGGTTCTAAACGACCGCTGTATCGCAGAGATGCGTACAGGTGAAGGTAAAACACTGACTGCAACTCTGCCTGCGTATTTGAACGCACTGAGCGGCCGCGGTGTTCACGTGGTTACCGTGAACGACTACCTGGCGCAGCGTGATGCTGAAAACAACCGTCCTTTGTTCGAATACCTGGGTTTAAGCGTGGGCATCAACTTGCCTAACATGCCAGCCGTTGCAAAACGCGAAGCATACGCTGCAGATATTACTTACGGCACTAACAACGAATATGGTTTTGACTACCTGCGCGACAACATGGCATTCAGCCCTGAAGAACGTGTTCAACGTAAACTGCACTACGCGTTGGTGGATGAGGTTGACTCAATCCTTATCGATGAAGCGCGTACCCCACTTATCATCTCTGGCCCTGCTGAAGACAGCTCCGAGATGTATAAAAAAGTAAACAAAATCATCCCAAGCCTGATTCGTCAGGAAAAAGAAGATTCTGATACTTTCCAGGGCGAAGGTCACTTCTCAGTAGACGAAAAATCTCGTCAGGTAAACATTACCGAACGCGGTCTGGTATTGGTCGAAGAACTGTTGGTTCGTGAAGGCATCATGGATGAAGGTGAATCACTTTACTCTCCATCCAATATCATGTTGATGCACCACGTAACAGCGGCATTGCGCGCACATGTGCTGTTCACCCGTGACGTTGACTACATCGTGAAAGATGGCGAAGTCATCATCGTTGATGAACATACCGGCCGTACTATGCAAGGTCGCCGTTGGTCTGATGGCTTGCACCAGGCTGTTGAAGCCAAAGAAGGCGTAGACATTCAGAACGAAAACCAAACGCTGGCATCCATCACCTTCCAGAACTACTTCCGCCTGTATGAAAAACTGGCGGGTATGACGGGTACTGCAGATACTGAAGCGTTTGAATTTAGCTCAATTTATAAACTCGATACCATCGTTGTGCCAACTAACCGCCCAATGATCCGTAAAGACATGCCTGATTTGGTCTATATGACTGAAGCGGACAAGATTACTGCGATTATTGAAGATATTAAAGAGCGTACAGCGAACGGCCAGCCAGTGCTGGTGGGGACAATCTCCATCGAGAAATCTGAAGTGGTTTCTGCTGAGTTGACCAAAGCCGGTATCAAGCACAATGTTCTTAACGCTAAGTTCCACGCGAATGAAGCAGGGATTGTTGCCCAGGCGGGTTATCCAGCCGCAGTGACCATTGCGACTAACATGGCGGGTCGTGGTACGGATATCGTATTGGGTGGTAGCTGGCAGGCAGAAGTTGCTGAACTGGAAAATCCAACTCCAGAACAAATCGCTCAGATTAAAGCAGACTGGCAGGTTCGCCATGACGCGGTTCTGGCATCGGGTGGTCTGCATATCATTGGTACTGAGCGCCACGAATCTCGTCGTATCGATAACCAGCTACGTGGTCGTTCTGGTCGTCAGGGTGATGCGGGTTCATCTCGTTTCTACCTCTCTATGGAAGATTCCCTGATGCGTATTTTTGCATCGGATCGTGTTTCAGGCATGATGCGTAAACTGGGGATGAAGCCGGGCGAAGCGATTGAGCACCCGTGGGTGACTAAGGCGATTGCTAACGCACAGCGTAAAGTTGAAAGCCGCAACTTTGATATCCGTAAACAACTGCTTGAATACGATGATGTTGCAAACGATCAGCGTCGTGCTATCTACAGCCAGCGTAACGAATTGCTGGATGTGAGTGACGTCAGTGAAACCATCAACAGCATCCGTGAAGATGTCTTTAAAGTGACTATCGATACACACATTCCTCCGCAGTCACTGGAAGAAATGTGGGATGTTGAAGGCCTGCAAGAGCGCCTGAAAAACGACTTCGACCTCGATCTGCCAATCAAAGAGTGGCTGGATAAAGAACCTGAGCTGCATGAAGAGACTCTGCGTGAGCGTATTCTGCAGAACGCTGCTGAAGTGTATAAGCGTAAGGAAGAAGTGGTTGGTGTTGAAATGATGCGTCATTTCGAAAAAGGCGTGATGCTACAGACTCTGGATTCATTGTGGAAAGAGCATCTGGCGGCAATGGACTATTTGCGTCAGGGCATTCACTTGCGTGGCTACGCGCAAAAAGATCCTAAGCAAGAATACAAGCGTGAATCTTTTGCCATGTTTGCTTCTATGCTCGAAGCGCTGAAATATGAAGTGATCAGTACGCTGAGCAAAGTTCAGGTGCGTATGCCTGAAGAAGTCGAAGCAATGGAGCAACAGCGTCGTGAAGAAGCTGAGCGCTTGGCACAGATGCAACAGTTGAGCCATCAGGATGACGACACGTTGGCTGCAGAATCACTGGCAGCAGAAACGGGTGAGCGCAAAGTAGGTCGTAATGATCCTTGCCCATGCGGTTCTGGTAAAAAATACAAACAATGTCATGGCCGTTTAAGCTAAGAACAGTATTGTCGACGAAGGCGCAGCTTGCTGCGCCTTTTTTCTATGGAGCACCTGCACAAAAATGAAACAACTAGAAATTGCCGTCGGTATTATTCGCAACTCTCAGCGGGAGATTTTTATCACGCAACGAGCTGCCGACGCTCATATGGCAAATAAACTGGAATTCCCCGGAGGGAAAATCGAAACCGGTGAAACGCCAGAACAAGCATTAGTTCGTGAACTACAGGAAGAGACGGGCATTACAGCGAACCAGTTTGCACTGTATGAAAAACTTTCTTATCAGTTCCCGGATCGGTTTATCACTTTGTGGTTTTTCATGGTGGAAAGCTGGGAAGGCGAGCCGTGGGGTAAAGAAGGGCAACCGGGCCAATGGATTGCGCAAAATTCGCTGGTGGCAGCAGATTTCCCACCAGCAAATGAACCGATTATCAGCAAATTACTGCAGAGTTAACGCAGGTCTTCTTCACTCCAGTCATCACTCTCTGATAAATCGCCGCTGCTAGGAATACGTTTTTCCTCGGCGGCCCATTCACCTAAGTCAATGAGCTGACAGCGTTTGCTGCAAAACGGGCGGTACGGGCTGGTTTCATTCCAGATAACGATTTTGCCACAACCGGGGCAGTTTACTTTTGTAGGTTCAGACATATGCGCTCCTTAACAGCATGCCAGCTCAAAATCGAGACGCTCAGGGATAATTCCATTTTCGCTATCAAGCGGTAAGAAACGGATCGCAAAACGGCTTTTATGCCCGGACACCTGAGGATAAAGCTGTGAAGAGAGAGAGAGCTGTAAACGCAGCAAATCAGCATCATCACCATTGTCCTGATAAAAACCGTTCAGGCTGGTTTGCTTACGGAATGGTGCAGAATTACGAATAATATCCAGTAGCAGATCCAATGCCTGTTTCAACGGCTGTAAACTCGTCAGCCAGGCATTAATTTGCGCATTGCGCTGCTCTTGTGGCGAATAAAGCCAGATATGCAAAGTCGGTAAATCAAAACTACAGCAACCACCTGGAATACTCAGACGCTGACGAACAAGGGCAATCAGACGATCTTCACGCAAAGACTGCCCGAGGCGCGGTGCTGCCATTAAAACACTGCCGCGTTCTTTAAGTTGGCTACGCAGCGAATCAATAAGCTGCATATCTACACCAGGAACTTCGGCCCAGTTCAATAGTTTACGCTGCTGGCGTTCCAGCTCTTTGAGAATATCTGTGCGGATCTCGCCGCGCTCAAAGACGTCCAGCAGGTCACCGACATTACGAAAAAAATGAAGGGCTTTGGAAGTCTCATCTACCGGTAATGAACATTCGAGTTGTTGGATTAAAAACTCGATACGCAACCAGGTGCGCATTTTTTCATTCAGTGGGTGCTCAAAAAGAATCTGGGTGCTCATTATTCATTTTCCTGCTGTGCGGCCTGGGCCGCCAGTTCCAGATACTGGCGGTGCAGACGGTCAACATGTGCTGCCACCTGCTCGGCGGCACCATCATTATTAATTACATCATCGGCAACGCTCAAGCGTGCCTCGCGTGTCACCTGTGCCGCAAGGATTTGTTGCACATGTTCACAACTGACTTTATCGCGCGCAATAGTACGTGCGATTTGCACCTCTGGCGAGACATCCACAACCAGCACGCGATCGGCCATCTGCTGAAGGTTATTCTCAATTAGCAACGGAACAACCCACAAAACGTAGGGAGAAACGGCTTGATTGATTTCAATTCGGGTTCGTTGATGGATAAGTGGATGTAACAGCGCATTGAGCCACTGTTTTTCCTCTGGGGAGGAGAAGATCTTTTCACGAAGAACCCGACGGTTAAGAGAGCCGTCCTGAAGAAGAATTTCTTTACCAAAATGGTCAGAGATTATGGTGAGAGCAGGCTGCCCTGGCTCAACAACCTGACGAGCAATCACGTCAGCGTCTACAACGGTAATACCTAATCGGGAAAAGTTATCGGCGACAGTACTTTTACCACTGCCAATCCCGCCCGTTAATGCCACCGTATAAACCATAAAAACCAGACCCTAAATCTACGTTTTATCAAGGATATAAAAAGTTAACTTATACCTGGTATGTTGCAGGAAGGCGCGGAGGCATTGGAAAAATGAACCCCATATAGCGATTTCCTGTTTCTCAGGTAAATTTTAACGATTGTAGCGCAAAAAAGAGTGTTTTCGCAGTCTTGCAGCGGCATTAATAGTGCGTATGATAACGTCACTGGAATTGGTGCCTAAATAGCCAATTGCGTTCACGCGTCCTTCGCCATTCGACCCAGGAATCTGCAACATGCGTATTGAAGAAGATTTGAAGTTAGGTTTTAAAGACGTTCTTATTCGCCCAAAACGTTCCACTCTTAAAAGCCGCTCTGATGTAGAGCTTGAGCGCCAATTCACTTTCAAACACTCCGGTATTGCATGGTCAGGCATTCCGATCATTGCGGCTAACATGGACACCGTTGGTACATTCGGTATGGCTCAGGCGTTAGCCTCGTTTGATATCCTGACTGCGGTCCATAAACACTACTCTGTGGAAGAGTGGGGCAACTTCGTTAAGTCTGTGTCAGACGACATCCTGAAGTTCGTTATGGTTTCAACCGGTACATCAGACGCTGATTTCCAGAAAACCAAGCAGATTCTTTCTCTTCATCCTGCACTGCAATTTATCTGCATCGACGTGGCTAACGGCTACTCCGAACACTTCACTCAGTTCTTGTCTAAAGCGCGTGAAGCATGGCCGGATAAAGTTATCTGTGCAGGCAACGTTGTCACTGGCGAAATGTGCGAAGAGCTTATCCTTTCTGGTGCCGACATCGTTAAAGTCGGTATCGGCCCAGGTTCTGTCTGTACTACTCGTGTGAAAACTGGCGTGGGCTACCCGCAACTTTCTGCTGTTATCGAATGTGCTGATGCGGCTCATGGCCTCGGTGGACAAATTGTTAGCGACGGCGGCTGTACCATGCCTGGCGATGTTGCTAAGGCATTCGGCGGTGGCGCAGATTTCGTGATGCTGGGTGGTATGCTGGCAGGTCATGACGAGAGCGGTGGCACAATCGTTGAAGAAAACGGTGAGAAATTCATGCTGTTCTATGGCATGAGCTCTGAATCTGCAATGACTCGCCACGTGGGTGGTGTAGCACAATACCGTGCAGCGGAAGGCAAAACGGTAAAACTGCCATTACGTGGCCCTGTGGAAAACACTGCCCGTGATATCTTGGGTGGATTGCGTTCTGCATGTACCTATGTGGGAGCTTCTCGCCTGAAAGAGTTGACCAAACGTACTACGTTCATCCGTGTGAATGAGCAGGAAAACCGCGTTTTCAATAGCCTCTAAGCTATACACGCATACGGTGCGGCACTCGCTGCACCGTCATCCAGCACTCATTGCATCTCCTAGCTGGAAAATAGGTAGGTACATCGCAATCACCAACGTCCCAATAATGACTCCAACGATTAACATCATTATCGGTTCTAGCGCAGCGGCCAGGTTATCAGCCCGCTCTTCCGTATTGTTGTGATGCCAGCTCGCCAGTTTTTCTAACATTAAATCTAAAGCACCTGACTCCTCTCCCACGCGTACCAACTGACAGCACAATGGCGTTAATCGCTCACTCTCAGTGAGTGCAAGCCAAAACGGGACGCCTTGTATTACTTTGGTACTAATGTGTGAAATCACCTTCTTCCACAACAGTGAGGTGAGGGTTGTCTCCACTGCACTAAGCCCTTGCAGCAAAGGGATCCCTGCCTGTTGGGATAGTGAAAGAGTGGTATAGATTTGGCTGAGAACTTGTCCGCGCCATAGCGGGGCAACCAGAGGGATGCGGAGCAGTAGATTTTGTTCATGCTCTTGCCAGTGGGGTTTTCGTTGCCGAAGAAAATACCCGCAAGCAAAGAGGAGGGTACACACCAGTAACCACCCCAACCCGTGTGTTGTTACCCAGTTTGAAATCGCCATTACTGCCAGTGTTATAGCAGGCAGAGGAGCGTTAAAAGACCGATAGATATTGGCAAACTCCGGCAATACAAATCCCATCATCCCGATAGTGACAAGCAGAGCGACAGCCATAATAAACAGTGGGTAACGTAAGGCTTTCATGACCTTTTTATGTAGTTGATACAGTTTTTCTTGTTGGTCAGCCAGCCTTTTGCAACATTCGTCCAGCTTCCCCGTTAACTCACCAATATGAATCAGGGCAATAAACAATGCGGGGAAAATCTTCGGCCATTGGCTTAATGCGGCTGAAAATGGCGTACCACTCGAAACACGTTTTTCTATGTCTTTTAGTAATGCAGACCATTCTTCAAAGGGATGCTGCTGCGCGATAAGCAACAGCCCATCAGACAAAGAAATTCCGGCCTGAAGTAATGTGGACAGCTGGCGGAATACCTGAATTTTTTGCTGAATATTCCAACAACCCCGGCGGGTTCGCGACGTTTTGCGCAGATGTAAAAGCTGAAGATCCGCATTGAACAATTGATCGGTAACGGATGCGGTATCTTCTGCAATTAACGTTCCCTTCTGGAGTTGCCCGAATTGATCGACCGCTTTCCAGTGCCAGAGCAAAAATTTAGCCATGAGGCACACCCAGCACACGATACAGTTCTTCAAGCGTGGTCAGACCCTGTTCAACAGCCAGGCAACCGCTTTCGAATAGCGTCATCATGCCATGATGACGAGCGAGCGTTTCGAGCTCGTGAGCCGCTATCCCCTTGATAATGGCTGACTGTATGGCGGGGTCAACAAGCAGGATTTCAAACAATGCGCTTCTTCCATAATAACCCCCGTAGCAACGTTCACACCCCACCGCCTGCCAGTGTGGTAACGCGCGTTTCCACAGTGATGTCGGAAGGAGGATGTCATCGGGTTGCAACTGCTTGCAGTGAGGGCAGAGTTTGCGAACCAGACGCTGTGCGACCACCATGTTCAACGCAGAAGCTAACATCCAGGGCTCTACTCCCATTTGTTGCATGCGAACGACGCTCTCAGCCGTCGAGTTGGTGTGCAGAGTTGAAAGAACAAGATGCCCGGTCTGTGCCGCCTTAATGGCAATTTCTGCGGTATCGCCGTCCCGAATCTCACCCACCATGATGATGTCGGGATCCTGGCGCAGTAAGGCGCGTAATACACTGTGGAAGCTCAGCCCTGCTTTGCTGTTTATTTGCGTTTGATTGAGCCCACGCATTGGGATCTCTATAGGATCTTCTACGCTACGGAGGTTGCTGGAAACCTGGTTTAGTATTTTTAGTGCGCTGTAAAGCGTGATGGTTTTTCCGCTCCCGGTGGGGCCGGTGACCAGGATCATACCTTGCGGGTTGGCTAAACAATGCTGAAAGCGGATGCAATCATCTGGTGACATGCCTAAATCCGAAAGCTCAAAAGTTTGTTCGGTCTGGGTCATTAAACGTAAAACAACTTTTTCACCGTGATACACCGGTAACGTAGCAATGCGAAATGAACATTTATGTTGTTCGACTTCAATCTCCATTTGTCCGTCCTGCGGCAGGCGTCGCTCCGCAATATCCAGATTCCCCAGTACTTTTAGTCGTGCCGTTAACGGAGCGGCCACATGAGCTGGAAGCAGAGGTTGCAGTTGCAGTACTCCATCGACCCGAAAACGAATCTGGTAGCCTTGCTCTATCGGCTCAAAGTGAATGTCCGATGCGCGCAACTGAATCGCTTTGTGAAGCGTTTCCTGTAGTAGTTGAACCACGGGAGCGGTGTTTTCATGCTGCTCATCTGTGTTTACCAAAACACCAGAATGCCGTGCTTTTTCTAACTGTTCAGCCGACCAGTATTCAACGTTTACTTCCGTATCGCAGATAAAACGCAATGCTTCAAAAAACTGAGCGGATGGATTCGGAGCAATAGCGATGTGCAGTATGGGATCTTCAGAAAGTAATACCGCCTGATACTGGTTGCACAGAGCCAGGATTTGTCGATTTTCCATGGCTTAGTGACTCGCAGAGTTATTATCAAAACGGAAAACTTCTTCGCAGCTCTGCTTTAGCGAAGCGCCATCGGTGGTGGCACAGGTCCGACTCCAGCCTTCTACACCCTCACCGTCACTCCATCGTGGAGATAACGAAACGGTAAGACCGTTCAGGCTTTCTTGCCCTGTCAGCGTGACAATGCCGTTTGCAACGCTCATATCGCTGATATAACGGGTCGTTTTAGGCGAAGGAATACTGTTACTACCCGCATTACACTGACTGATCCCACCCCGTTCAATCGCGCAAAGTTCAATGGCGGTACGGTAGGGAACAAAGGTTTGTAACATGTCGGTAAGTGCCGCTTTTCGCAGGTAGTTCTGATAGGCGGGAATTCCAATGGCACTCAGTATCGCGATAATGCCGATAACTACCATCAGCTCGATAAGTGTAAATCCACGTTGTTTGTTCATATGCCACTCCTGATTGGGATGGCGGCACTTTGCGCTGTAAAAAACAGACAGGCGAGAGTGAGTTATAGCTTCAGGAAGGGGCTTTCCAGCATTTCTGTGAAGTTTGCACGGAGCAACAATGAAAATGCGAGCATTGACGCAAGGGAAAGAAAAAGGCAGATGAGTTTCACCCCATCTGCCTGGCAGAAATTAGCGGAAGCGCATAGAGAGATCGAGTGCGCGGACATGTTTAGTCAGCGCGCCCACAGAGATAAAGTCGACACCGGTTTCAGCAAATTCACGGATGGTTTCTTTCGTCACGTTTCCGGAAACTTCCAGACGTGCTTTGCCATTAGTGAGCACGACAGCCTTGCGCATATCTTCAACATTGAAATTATCGAGCATGATAATGTCAGCGCCGGCATGCAGTGCTTGTTCCAGCTCTTCAAGTGACTCAACTTCAACTTCCACAGGCACATCAGGGTGGTACCAGAATGCTTTTTCTACCGCCTGGCGAATAGAACCTGAAGATATGATGTGGTTTTCTTTAATTAAAAAAGCATCCGACAGGCCCAGGCGATGGTTGCTGCCACCACCGCATAGCACCGCGTATTTCAGTGCCGTACGTAGGCCTGGTAGAGTTTTACGCGTATCAAGCAGTTGCGTATTGGTTCCCGCCAGCAGATCAACATATGTGCGAACTTCGCTGGCAACGCCTGACAAGGTTTGTACAAAGTTCAGCGCGGTGCGTTCACCAGTGAGCAGCACGCGTGAAAGCCCTGTCAGTTCGAATAAAGGCTGGTCTACCACTACGGTTTGGCCATCTTCAACATGCCAGGTGACTTTGACATCCCCGCCAAGCTGAATAAATACCTCTTCGACCCAACGTTTGCCACAGAACACACCGTCTTCACGGGTGATCACAACGGCATGCGAACGATGATCTGCATCCAGTAATTGCGCGGTGATATCGTTATTAGGATCGATCTCGCCACCAAGATCTTCGCGCAAAGCCTGCGAAACAGCTTGTGGAATATCAAGGTTGATACGGTCGAGAAGCTCGTCACGTCGGCGGTCTGAGTTATAACGGCGAGGCGGCATGATAAAACTCCGAAATGGCTTAGTTAATGTCGAAACATGCTACATTGATGCGACGTCAAGTACCACTCAAAGGAGACCGCGGATGCAGCTAAAAAACGGCTGGCTGGTGGGTGTTAAGCAAGTTCCTTCCCCACATTTTGATTGCCGACCGGAGGATGAGACACCTTCGCTACTGGTGGTGCATAACATCAGTTTGCCACCGGGAGAGTTTGGTGGCCCATGGATTGATGCGCTGTTTACCGGAACACTTGATGCGCACGCCCATCCCTATTTTGAGGGAATTGCTCATTTGCGTGTTTCCGCACATTGTTTGATTCGCCGTGACGGTGAAATCGTTCAGTATGTTCCTTTCGATAAACGCGCCTGGCATGCAGGAATCTCTTTATATCAGGGACGTGAGCGTTGTAACGATTTTTCAATTGGTATTGAGTTGGAGGGGACTGATACGCTCCCCTATACTGATGCGCAATATCAACAGCTTACTGTGATTACTGACACACTAATTCAGGCTTATCCGGCTATTGCAGACCATATGACAGGGCATTGCGATATAGCCCCGGGGCGCAAAACGGACCCAGGTCCTGTTTTTGACTGGCCGCGTTTTCGCCACTCGGTTGAGGTAACGTCAAATAAGGAGATGAAATGACGCTGTTTACGTTGCTGCTGGTGATGATTTGGGAACGGCTGTTCAAGCTGGGCGAGCACTGGCAGCTGGATCACCGCCTTGAAGTTTTCTTTCGGCGGGTAAAAAGTTTTTCTCTGCTTCGTACGATCTTGATGACTGCGCTGTGCATGCTGGTGGTTTTCCTGGGGATTCGTGCGCTACAAGGTTTGTTCTTTAATGTGCCGTTGTTGGTGTTCTGGATTGCCCTCGGCGTTTTGTGCATGGGCGCAGGCCAGGTTCGTTTGCATTACCACTCTTATCTAAAGGCTGCGAGCCACGATGACAGCCATGCACGTGATGCAATGGCGAGTGAGCTGACGCTAATCCATGGGGTTCCGCCAGATTGCGACGAACGTGAATACCTGAAAGAGCTGCAAAACGCGCTTTTGTGGATAAATTTTCGATTTTACCTCGCACCGCTTTTTTGGTTTATCGTCGGTGGAGTTTGGGGACCAGTAACGCTGGCAGGTTATGCGTTCCTGCGCGCATGGCAAACCTGGCTTGCTCGCCATCATTCACCGCAACAGCGTTTACATTCTGGCATCGATGCGATTCTGCATGTTCTGGATTGGGTTCCGGTGCGTCTGGTTGGCGTGGTTTATGCGCTGGTGGGCCACGGTGAGCGAGCTCTTCCTGCATGGTTTGCATCACTGGCTGACCGCCATACTTCGCAATATCAGGTGTTGACTCAGCTGGCGCAGTTTTCGCTAGCACGCGAGCCGCATCTGGATAAAGTGAAAACACCAAAAGCTGCCGTAATGATGGCAAAGAAAACGTCTTTGGTGATTTTGGTGGTGGTGGCGTTACTGACTATTTACGGCACTCTGGTTTAAGCAAAATAACCAGAGCACCGCATTAGGTTAGCGGTTGTCAGCAGGCGGTATGCCAAACAGTGGCATACCGTTTTCGTCCCATTCGAGTGTTTTCAGACGTGTATGACGATTTGGGTCATACAGTGGATCGCCTTCAATTTCCGTGTAGTTACGTGCGTGGTACACCAGCACATATTTCCCGTCTTTGGTTTTAGTAAAGCTGTTATGCCCTGGCCCGAACTGCTTGTTCGGATAACTGGTGGTAAATACCGGCTGTGAAGATTTATGCCAGTTTGCTGCTTTCGTCGGATCGGCGTTTAAGTCGATCCACAGCAACCCCATGCAGTAGTTTTCGTCGGTGGCGCTTGCTGAGTAGCTGACAAACAGTTTGTCGCCGTGAACCAATACCGCGGGCCCTTCATTGACTAGAAAACCCCGGCATTCCCAATCCAGTTCAGGTTTACTTAACAACACGGGCTTGCCTTTAATCGTCCATGGTGTTTCCAGCTCACTGAGATACAAATTTGAGTTGCCCGCAATACTGGGGTCTTTCTGCGCCCATAAATACCACTGTTTCCCTTGATGGCTGAAAGTAGTGGCATCCAGACAGAAGCTATCGAACTGCGTTTTTACCTGACCTTTTTCTACCCACTCACCCGTTAGCGGGTCGGCATCGGCACACTCCAGGACAAACATTCGGTGCTGGAACATATTGAGCTCGTCCAGCGCTTGTGTGTGGGTAGCAGCAAAGTAGATGTACCATTTTCCGTCAATGTGATGCAGCTCTGGTGCCCAGATCAGTTCACTCATCGGGCCGTGGTTTGGCTTGCGCCACACCACGGCGGGTTGGGCATTTGGCAGTTCGCTTATTGTTGCCGCCCGGCGGATTTCCAGTCTGTCGTACTCGGGTACTGATGCAACAAAGTAGTACTCATTTTCATGCAGCAAAATAAACGGGTCGGCACGCTGCTCGATAAAGGGATTAGGCCATTGCTCCTGATTCATAACGCTTTCCTTATCATTTGGCTTCAGCGGGTTTGCTGTCGTGATATTCGTTCAATTCGCGATAGTTAAGACGGCACTTTTCAAGGTCTGTCTGAATACGCTGCATCATTTCACGGTCAACTTTCAGCAGACGTACGACCCCTGCAGTGATCAGGTAACCAACGCCAGGAATGATGGTAAACAGCATCACAATGCCGTTGATGGATTCGGGGCTTTGTTGTTTTGCACCCGCATCGTAGCCGTACCAGGAAAGCAGGAAACCGACCATCGCGCCTGCAATCGCCAGACCCAATTTCAGGAAGAATAAGTTACCAGAGAAGCTAATGCCGGTGATGCGTTTACCGGTTTTCCACTCGCCGTAGTCATCAACATCGGCCATCAACGACCAGTGCAGCGGTGAAGGGATCTGGTGCAGAATGTTCAGCAAGAAATACATCACAACAATGAGTGTGGTCGCGTGCGGATCGAGGAAATAGAAACCGCATGAGAATATTGCCAATACGATGTTGGTCCAGAAGAACACTTTCAGTTTGCAAATACGGTCGGTCAGCACTTTTGCCAACATGCTGCCGCCCATCATGCCAACCACGCCAAGGCTGATAAACAGAGTGGCGAAACTGGTGCTTTGACCCATCACCCAGGTGACGTAATACATCGTTGCAGCCATGCGGATAAACCCTGGGCACACGTTACACAGTGTCAGAAGTAAAATCCGCACCCACTGGTCGTTTTTCCACACGTCTTTCAGGTCAGATTTTAAATCGTCATTGCTGGGTACGGCAGGGCGTACGCGCTCTCTGACAGTCGAGAAGCAAAACAGGAACATACACATGCCGAGGACCGCAAGAACGCCCATCGCCATTTGGTAGCCTTTCGCTTTATCACCGCCGCCAAACCAGTCAACCATTGGCAGCAAGGAGAGTGAAAGGATAAGCGTTGCAATACCGACCATGACAAAGCGATAGGACTGACAAGCAACACGCTCTTTCGGGTCGTTTGTAATCACGCTTCCCAAGGAACAATAGGGAATGTTAATGGCGGTATAGGTCAGCGAGAGCAGGAAGTAAGTGACGAAGGCATAGATAACTTTGCTGCTGTAAGCCCAGTCAGGCGTGGTAAACATCAGGTAACTGAAGAAGGCAAAAGGGGCTGCCATCCATAAAATCCATGGACGAAAACGCCCCCAGCGGCTTTGGGTTCTGTCGGCAATAGCGCCCATGATAGGGTCGGTAATGGCATCAATAACCCTGATTGAAAGCAGCATAACGCCCACGAGTGCCGGAGCCAGACCAAAGATGTCAGTATAAAAATAGTTAACAAACAACATAATGGCGCCAAAGATAATGTTGCATCCGGCGTCACCCATCCCATAGCCGATCTTTTCTTTAACTGATAATTTGCTGTTTTCCATTGGAAATGCTCCTGACCTGAATATGGACAAGAGTATTGGGCCATTGGAAATATTTTGCGTGTCAGGAAACCGTCGCAGAGATGGACAATACTGTCGTTGTAAAGGAAGTGTGAAGCAGATAACAAAGCGCCCCGGCGAACCGAGGCGCTTATCAAAGCAGAAGGTCGTTAAGCTTTAACGCTCTTCAGGTTCTGTTGTTTGATGAAGTAACCAATACCCAGAATCACGATCCACACCGGAATCAGCCACACAGAGATGGCCATGCCCGGGGTGATTGCCATAATGACGAGAACAGCCGCCATAAACAGCAGGCAAACATAGTTACCCAACGGATAGAACAGGGCAGGGAACTTACTCTTAACACCTTGTTGTTGCTTAGCCTTGCGGAACTTAATGTGTGCCAGGCTAATCATCGCCCAGTTGATCACCAGTGCAGAAACCACCAACGCCATCAGCAGGCCGAATGCTTCTGCCGGGGCAAAGTAGTTAATCAGTACACACAACGCGGTGAACAGTGCAGAAACCAGAATGGTATTTACCGGCACGCCGCGTTTATCCACTTTCTGGAACGCTTTTGGCGCGTTGCCTTGCTGTGCCAGACCGAACAACATACGGCTGTTACAGTAAACACAGCTGTTATAAACAGACAGTGCAGCGGTCAGAACCACAACGTTAAGTGCGTTTGCTACGAAGGTGTCACCCAGTTCGTGGAAAATCAGTACGAACGGGCTGGTATCAGCAGTCACGCGAGTCCATGGCATCAGAGACAGCAGAACAGCCAGTGAGCCCACATAGAAAATCAGAATACGATAGATAACCTGGTTGGTCGCTTTAGGAATGCTGACTTCTGGGTTATCGGCTTCCGCAGCAGTAATACCGACCAGCTCAAGCCCGCCGAAGGAGAACATGATAATCGCCATCATCATGACTAACCCGGTAAAGCCGTGTGGCAAGAATCCACCTTGCTCCCAAAGGTTACGAACAGTCGCTTGTGGGCCTGCATGGCCGCCAAACAGCAACCAGGCGCCAAACACTATCATGGCAACAACGGCGATAACTTTAATGATCGCGAACCAAAATTCCATTTCACCGAACACTTTTACGTTAGTCAGGTTGATGGCATTGATCACGACAAAAAAGACGGCGGCAGAGGCCCAGGTTGGGATCTCGGGATACCAGAACTGGATGTACTTACCAACCGCGGTGAGCTCTGCCATCGCTACGAGTACATACAGTACCCAGTAGTTCCAGCCAGACGCAAAACCTGCAAATCCACCCCAGTATTTGTAAGCAAAGTGGCTAAAAGAACCTGCTACAGGCTCTTCAACAACCATTTCACCCAACTGGCGCATGATCAGAAAGGCAATAAAACCTGCAATCGCGTAGCCAAGAATAATCCCCGGCCCGGCGGATTGGATGACAGACGCACTGCCCAAAAACAGCCCTGTTCCGATAGCTCCACCCAGCGCGATGAGCTGGATATGGCGGTTTTTAAGGCCGCGTTTCAGCGTGTCGCCTTGCTGTTGACCTTCCATAATTTAACCTCGTGTGTGGTTATTTTCAGGGCGCTGAACGCGCCTCTGTAAGTTTGTAATTCCGCATTGTGTAGTAATTATTTTACGGTTTTTAATTCCAGTATTTTGCGTAGTGGACTACCGCAGCGCAAAGAATAGTGGTAAGCGCAAATGTTTGCACCTGCTTTCTATTACTGGCGTGACCAGTTGAATAAAAAGAAAGCAGTTTGATTCTGTGCATTTCTTTTACTTCTGCATTTATTTCTACAGCCTAAGCATAATCAGTGAATTGATATTCATATTTTAAACTGATGAATCGGTTCAATTTGCAAGAAAATCCATTTTTTACTGTTTCGTAAAAGTTAAATGCATCTGGGTGTGAGTAAATGTGACATTTGTGCAAAGTTACAACCTTGAAACATCATTTCTGTAATCTTGTTAAAATGTGCCGGGTTTAATGATTTCAATCAAAACCAATATGGACAGAAGGTGAATACTTTGTTACTTTAGCGTCAAGAATGTGAAATTGGTCATACCAATTGACTTTGCCCCGAATGATGTAACGTTTGAAGGGCATAAGCGCTAATGGCAGAGACAGGGAATAAATGGCCTACAGCAAAATCCGCCAACCAAAACTATCCGATGTGATTGAGCAGCAGTTGGAGTTTCTCATCCTCGAGGGAACCTTGCGTCCCGGCGAAAAACTCCCACCAGAGCGTGAATTGGCAAAACAGTTCGACGTTTCTCGTCCTTCACTACGCGAGGCCATTCAGCGTCTCGAAGCGAAAGGGCTCCTGCTTCGTCGTCAGGGCGGCGGTACTTTTGTCCAAAACAGCCTTTGGCAAAGTTTAAGCGACCCGCTGGTCGAACTGTTGTCTGACCATCCTGAATCCCAGTTTGATCTGCTTGAAACCCGCCATGCACTTGAAGGTATCGCTGCGTATTACGCTGCCTTGCGTGGTACGGACGAAGATCTCAAACGTATTGGCGACTGCCATTTAGCCATTCAAAAAGCACAAGAGTCCGGCGATCTGGATGCTGAATCCGATGCGGTCATGCAGTATCAAATCGCTGTTACCGAAGCCGCCCACAATGTGGTGCTACTACACTTGTTGCGCTGTATGTCACCGATGCTCGAACAAAACGTTCGTCAGAATTTTGAATTGCTCTATGCGCGCCGGGAAATGCTGGCGCAAGTGAGCAGCCATCGCGCCAGCATTTTTGCGGCGATTATGGCTCGCCAGCCGGAGCAGGCGCGCGAAGCGTCGCACCGTCACCTGGCATTTATTGAAGAAATATTGCTGGATCGCAGCCGCGAACAGAGTCGTCGAGAACGTTCTCTGCGGCGCTTACAGCAACGTAAGGAATGAGAACCCGAAATTTCTGGTTCTTTTAAGCGCCACTATTTAGAGCGCGGCAACTAAACGCAGAACCTGTCTTATTGTGTTTTTTCAAGGAAAGCACAATTAGACAGGTTCCAGATAATCAACGTATTAGACACAGATAAGGAATACCACCCATGTCAGAACGTTTCCCAAATGACGTGGATCCGATCGAAACTCGCGACTGGCAACAGGCGATCGAATCGGTCATCCGTGAAGAAGGTGTTGAGCGCGCACAGTACCTGATTGATCAGTTACTGAGCGAAGCCCGTAAAGGTGGAGTAAAAGTTGCAGAAGGTTCTGCTGCCCGCCAGTACGTAAACTCCATCGCCGTTGAAGATGAACCGGAATACCCGGGGAATCTGGAGCTGGAACGCCGTATTCGTTCTGCTATCCGTTGGAATGCCATCATGACTGTCCTGCGTGCGTCTAAAAAAGACCTCGATCTGGGCGGCCATATGTCCTCTTTCCAGTCTTCTGCAACCGTGTATGACGTGTGTTTCAACCACTTCTTCCGCGCTCGCAATGCAAAAGATGGCGGCGATCTGGTGTACTTCCAGGGCCACATCTCCCCAGGCGTTTATGCACGTGCTTTCCTTGAAGGCCGCCTGACTGAAGAGCAGATGAACAATTTCCGTCAGGAAGTTCACGGTAATGGTCTGTCCTCTTACCCGCACCCTAAACTGATGCCAGAATTCTGGCAGTTCCCGACCGTATCTATGGGTCTGGGTCCAATCGGTGCAATCTATCAGGCTAAATTCCAGAAATACCTGGAGCACCGTGGTCTGAAAGACACTTCCGCACAGCGCGTTTACGCGTTCCTGGGCGATGGTGAGATGGATGAGCCAGAATCCAAAGGTGCGATCACTATCGCTACCCGTGAAAAACTGGACAACCTGTGCTTCATCATCAACTGTAACCTCCAGCGTCTGGATGGCCCAGTAACCGGTAACGGCAAAATCATTAACGAACTGGAAGGTATCTTCGCGGGTGCTGGCTGGAACGTGATTAAAGTGATTTGGGGCTCTCGTTGGGATGCTCTGCTGCGTAAAGATACCAGCGGCAAACTGTTGCAGTTGATGGGCGAAACCGTTGACGGTGACTACCAGACCTTCAAATCCAAAAATGGCGCTTACGTTCGTGAGCACTTCTTCGGTCGTTATCCAGAAACTGCTGCACTGGTTAAAGATATGTCCGATGACGAGATTTGGGCTCTGAACCGTGGCGGCCACGATCCGAAGAAAATCTACGCTGCACTGAAAAATGCACAAGAAACCAAAGGCAAAGCAACTGTCATCCTGGCCCATACCGTTAAAGGTTATGGCATGGGTGAAACTGCCGAAGGTAAAAACATCGCTCATCAGGTTAAGAAAATGAACATGGACGGCGTACGTTATGTGCGTGACCGTTTCAATGTGCCGGTGACCGATGCTGAAATCGAAAAACTGCCATACATTAAGTTCGAAGAAGGCAGCGAAGAGTACAAATACCTGCATGGCCAGCGTGAAAAACTGAACGGCTACCTGCCGTCTCGCCTGCCAAAATTCACCGAGAAATTGGATCTGCCTACCCTGGCTGACTTCAGCTCTCTGTTAGAAGAGCAGAATAAAGAGATCTCCACCACTATCGCTTTCGTTCGTGCACTGAACGTGATGCTGAAGAACCCGTCTATCAAAGACCGTCTGGTTCCAATCATTGCCGATGAAGCGCGTACTTTCGGTATGGAAGGTCTGTTCCGTCAGATCGGTATTTACAGCCCGAACGGCCAGCAGTACACCCCGCAGGACCGTGAGCAGGTTGCATACTATAAAGAAGACGAGAAAGGCCAGATCCTGCAAGAAGGTATCAACGAGCTGGGCGCAGGTTCATCCTGGCTGGCTGCTGCGACCTCTTACAGCACCAACGATCTGCCAATGATCCCGTTCTACATCTACTACTCCATGTTCGGTTTCCAACGTATTGGCGACCTGTGCTGGGCAGCGGGTGACCAACAGGCGCGTGGCTTCCTGGTCGGCGGGACTTCCGGTCGTACTACATTGAACGGTGAAGGTCTGCAGCACGAAGATGGTCACAGCCATATTCAGTCTCTGACTATCCCTAACTGTATCTCTTATGACCCATCTTACGCTTACGAAGTCGCTGTCATCATGCATGACGGTCTGGTGCGTATGTACGGTGAAGCGCAAGAGAACATTTACTACTACATCACCACGCTGAACGAAAACTACCACATGCCAGCCATGCCAGAAGGCGCGGAAGAAGGCATCCGTAAAGGTATCTACAAACTGGAAACAGTTGCAGGTAGCAAAGGTAAAGTTCAGCTGCTGGGCTCCGGTTCTATCCTGCGTCATGTCCGTGAAGCAGCGCAGATTCTGGCAAACGACTATGGTGTCGGTTCCGATGTGTACAGCGTGACTTCCTTCACTGAACTGGCGCGTGATGGCCAGGATTGTGAGCGTTGGAACATGCTGCACCCACTGGAAACTCCGCGCGTTCCTTACATCGCTCAGGTGATGAACGACGCTCCGGCAGTGGCATCTACTGACTATATGAAACTGTTCGCCGAGCAGGTTCGTACTTATGTACCGGCTGATGATTACCGTGTACTGGGTACCGACGGCTTCGGTCGCTCTGACAGCCGTGAAAACCTGCGTCACCACTTCGAAGTGGACGCATCTTACGTGGTTGTTGCAGCACTTGGCGAACTGGCTAAACGTGGCGAAATCGATAAGAAAGTGGTGGCTGACGCTATCACCAAATTCAACATCGATGCAGATAAAGTCAACCCGCGTCTGGCATAAGAGGTAAAGAATAAAATGGCTATCGAAATCAACGTACCGGACATTGGTGCAGACGAAGTTGAAGTCACCGAAATCATGGTGAAAGTGGGCGATAAGGTTGAAGTTGACCAGTCCATCATCTCCGTGGAAGGTGATAAGGCTTCAATGGAAGTTCCTTCTCCGCAAGCAGGTGTGGTC
This sequence comes from Buttiauxella sp. WJP83, assembly GCF_027594725.1. NCBI lineage: Bacteria > Pseudomonadati > Pseudomonadota > Gammaproteobacteria > Enterobacterales > Enterobacteriaceae > Buttiauxella > Buttiauxella sp. WJP83. The sequence goes on along the minus strand of NZ_CP110080.1, from coordinate 3,860,493 downwards.
AAAGAGATCAAAGTTGCGGTAGGTGACAAAGTTGAAACCGGCAAACTGGTTATGATTTTCGAATCCGCCGAAGGTGCCGCGCAAGCGGCTCCTGTTCAGGCTGAAGAGAAGAAAGAAGCAGCGCCAGCGGCCGCTCCTGTGGCTGCCGCGGCCAAAGAAGTCAACGTACCAGACATCGGCGGTGACGAAGTTGAAGTGACTGAGATCATGGTTAAAGTGGGCGACACCGTTGCCGCTGAACAATCCCTGATCACCGTAGAAGGCGATAAAGCTTCTATGGAAGTCCCGGCTCCGTTCGCGGGTGTCGTTAAAGAAATCAAAATCAATACTGGTGACAAAGTGTCTACCGGTTCCTTGATTATGGTCTTCGAAGTGGCGGGTGCTGCACCGGCTGCCGCTCCAGCACAGGCTTCGGCTCCAGCTGCGCCAGCAGCCTCAGCTGCTAAAGAAGTCAACGTACCAGACATCGGTGGTGACGAAGTTGAAGTGACTGAAGTGATGGTTAAAGTGGGCGATAAAATTGCCGCTGAACAATCACTGATCACCGTAGAAGGCGACAAAGCTTCTATGGAAGTCCCGGCTCCGTTCGCGGGTGTAGTTAAAGAAATCAAAATCAAAGCGGGCGACAAAGTGTCTACCGGCTCTCTGATTATGGTCTTTGAAGTGGAAGGCGCTGCACAAGCTCCTGCTGCTAAGCAAGAAGCAGCAGCTCCGGCTCCTGCAGCTGCAGCACAAAAACCAGCGGCAGCGCAAGCGCAGGCTTCCGGCAAAACTGAGTTTGCTGAGAACGATGCTTACGTTCACGCAACGCCACTGATTCGCCGCCTGGCGCGTGAGTTCGGTGTGAACCTGGCGAAAGTGAAAGGGACTGGCCGTAAAGGTCGTATCCTGCGCGAAGACGTTCAGACTTACGTGAAAGACGCGGTTAAGCGTGCTGAATCTGCACCTGCTGCTGCAACCGGCGGCGGTCTTCCTGGTATGCTGCCATGGCCGAAAGTGGACTTCAGCAAGTTTGGTGAAATCGAAGAAGTTGAACTGGGCCGTATCCAGAAAATCTCTGGTGCTAACCTGAGCCGTAACTGGGTGATGATCCCGCACGTTACGCACTTCGACAAAACCGATATCACTGAGCTGGAAGCGTTCCGTAAACAACAGAACGTAGAAGCCGAGAAGAAGAAACTGGGCGTTAAAATCACGCCAGTTGTCTTCATCATGAAGGCTGTTGCTGCCGCTCTTGAGCAAATGCCACGCTTCAACAGCTCTCTGTCCGAAGATGGCCAGAAGCTGACGCTGAAAAAATACATCAACATCGGTGTTGCGGTTGATACGCCAAACGGTCTGGTTGTTCCGGTCTTCAAAGACGTGAACAAGAAAGGCATCGTTGAGCTGTCTCACGAACTGATGGCTATCTCGAAGAAAGCTCGCGATGGCAAGCTGACTGCTGGCGAAATGCAGGGCGGTTGCTTCACTATCTCAAGCTTGGGCGGTATCGGGACGACTCACTTCGCGCCAATCGTTAACGCGCCAGAAGTGGCAATCCTGGGTGTCTCCAAGTCTTCTATGGAGCCAGTCTGGAATGGTAAAGAGTTCACGCCGCGTCTGATGATGCCAATGTCTCTTTCCTTCGACCACCGTGTGATTGACGGTGCTGATGGTGCGCGCTTCATCACCATCATCAACAACATGCTGGCCGACATTCGCCGCCTGGTGATGTAAGTCAAAAAGCCGGCCAATCGGTCGGCTTTTTTCTGGTAATCTCATGATGCTGTTTGAGATTATCAGGTGCCAAACACAAATCGTTTGCCGTTTGTTGTTTCAAATTTGTTAACAATTTTGTAAACTGCGGGCGGATAGAACGTCCCGGTGGCAATGGGCGTTAAAGACCAGGGACCGCCGGAAATAAATTAAGAGGTCATGATGAGTACTGAAATCAAAACTCAGGTCGTCGTACTTGGGGCAGGCCCGGCAGGTTACTCTGCTGCATTCCGTTGCGCTGATTTAGGTCTGGAGACCGTCATTGTAGAGCGTTACAGCACCCTTGGTGGTGTTTGTCTGAACGTTGGCTGTATCCCTTCTAAAGCCCTGCTGCACGTTGCTAAAGTTATCGAAGAAGCGAAAGCTTTAGCTGAGCATGGCATTGTTTTCGGCGAGCCGAAAACTGACATCGACAAAATCCGTACCTGGAAAGAAAAGGTTATCAACCAGTTGACTGGTGGCCTGGCGGGTATGGCGAAAGGTCGTAAAGTTAAAGTGGTGAACGGCCTGGGTAAATTTACCGGCGCTAACACCTTAGTTGTTGAAGGCGAAAATGGTCCAACGACCATCACCTTTGATAACGCCATTATCGCGGCGGGTTCCCGTCCGATCGAACTGCCATTCATTCCGCATGAAGATCCACGCGTATGGGATTCTACCGACGCACTGGAACTGAAAACCGTACCGAAACGCCTGCTGGTTATGGGTGGCGGTATCATCGGTCTGGAAATGGGTACCGTCTACCATGCGCTGGGTTCAGATATTGACGTGGTTGAAATGTTTGACCAGGTTATCCCGGCTGCCGACAAAGACGTGGTGAAAGTCTTCACCAAACGTATCAGCAAGCAATTCAACCTGATGCTGGAAACCAAAGTGACCGCGGTAGAAGCCAAAGAAGATGGTATCTACGTCACGATGGAAGGCAAAAAAGCCCCAGCTGAACCACAGCGTTATGATGCGGTTCTGGTTGCCATCGGCCGCGTACCTAACGGTAAACTGCTGGATGCGGGCGCTGCTGGCGTTGAAGTTGATGACCGTGGTTTCATTCGTACCGATAAGCAAATGCGCACTAACGTGCCGCACATCTATGCTATCGGCGACATCGTTGGCCAGCCAATGCTTGCGCACAAAGGTGTTCACGAAGGTCACGTTGCAGCGGAAGTTATCGCTGGCATGAAGCACTACTTCGACCCGAAAGTGATTCCTTCTATTGCTTATACCGAACCAGAAGTTGCATGGGTGGGTCTGACCGAGAAAGAAGCGAAAGAAAAAGGCATCAGCTACGAAACCGCCACCTTCCCGTGGGCTGCTTCTGGCCGTGCTATTGCTTCCGATTGCGCAGACGGTATGACCAAACTGATTTTCGACAAAGAAACTCACCGTGTTATCGGTGGTGCGATTGTCGGGACTAACGGCGGTGAGCTGTTGGGCGAAATCGGTCTGGCTATCGAAATGGGTTGTGACGCAGAAGATATCGCGCTCACTATCCACGCGCACCCGACTCTGCACGAGTCAGTAGGTCTGGCTGCCGAGATCTTCGAAGGTAGCATCACCGACCTGCCAAACCCGAAAGCGAAAAAGAAGTAATCGCTTGATGGTAATAAAAAAAAGCGGCTTAGGCCGCTTTTTTTATTGGATTATTGCTGCTCTTCTTCCCAGCTTTTGTCTGGGTTGAAATGTTTTATCTCAATCACTTTTTCAGCCGTTTGCTCACCCAAATCCTTCTGATAAACCGTCCCTTGGTTATTTACCATAAAGGTGGTGACGCCCGTTTCTCCATACTCGACAGGCCAGGCAATTAACGCAAAGCCGTCTACCATTTTCCCGTCTGAAATATAGTTTTTCTCACCACCCGGTGCGTCTGGACCTTGCGCTGTAAGAATACGGAAGTGATAACCGTGATACCCCATGCCTGGTTGCGCTGGGCTGAAGCTTGGACCCAGTGGGCTGGGCGCTTCACCTGGAGTGAGTGGCCAGTACAAACCGTCTTTCTTACCTTCGGTACTGACAAACTTCTGCGCGTATTGCTGATCGAGTTCATAGTAATCTTGCTGCGCCGCCACATAGGCATCTATTGCCTGAATCGCAGAAAGCTCGTTTAGGCCAATGGTGCGCGTGAGAATTTCATCCGCAGCCTGCTGCATATCGAAGTGCCAGCCCGCATCCGTTTTCACTATCGGGATAGGTAATTGCCAGTTTTCTTGCCCAACATTCAGATGCGCAGTTTCCCCTTTCTGCTCGATTTTATGACTCACTTTCCAGTCACGAATAAAACGCGCGACCGCTTCAGGATCGGCTTTGTCATCAGGAAGATACTGCCGCCAGTTATCGCCAAGTACTTTGGTCAGTGCGGCTTCATCCTGGTTAATAACGGCTTTTGCAAATGTAGTGGCTGCCAGTTCAGGTGTGGTGAACAGTTGCTGTGCCTGCACAAAGGCAGGCAGCATAAGCATGACTAATGCACTTAACTTCATACGATTTTTCATGATGCCTCCTTTTAACGACGATTAAATTCACGACCCTGAGAGCCACGTTCCCTGCCACCACCACCGCGATGTTCACGGTTTGCCGATGAGCGATTAAGACTTTGTTGCCCACGCTGGTTTTGTGCCTGCCAGGAAGGGGAACGGCTGTCGTTACCGCTTAATGCTGATCTTGATTGTTGTGGAGCGCGTTGCTGACGCTGCGCCACATTGGTGCTGGCCCGATTCTGTTGTTCACGCGTCTGTGTTCTGGCCGCTTCCTGACGACGTTGGTTTTGCTGATTCGTTGAACGGTTGGCCTGCGTCTTCGCGGCGTTGCGGCGAGCATCCGTGTTAGGTGTGTCGTAACCGCGATAATTATTGCGCTGAGCAACTTTGTTCACTTGTTGGGCTGAAGCCTTGCGTTGAGCATCGCGGGAAGTGGCTTGTTGTGCTGAGCCCCCCGTTTTCCGTTGAGTTTGCTGCACCTGGGTCCTGGCTGCTTGTCGCTGAGCATCACGGTTGGCTGATGCGGCGTTTGGCGTTGTGCTAAGCCCAGCGGCAGCATTCGTCCGGTTATAGCGTTCAGAAACAGCATTGGACTGATAGCCAACCCCATCCCTGTAGGCTGGATTATGCTGGAAACGCATATTGTTGCTATTGGCCAGATGTTGCCCGGAAACGCGGTTGTAACGGTCAACGTCAATATTGATGTTGTTGTCTCCGTTACGGTTATATCCGCCGCCGCCATTGTAATTATCATGGTGGTGGTAATCGTCATCATCCCAGTCGATGCTGCCAAATAAAGCCGCGGTGGTCACTATGCCGAGGCCAAATCCCAGCCCATCGACAAAGTTGTCACCGAACTGATCTTCGGGAGGGGGAAGATAAACGGGTGGATAAGCCGTGTTTGGCCAGGTGCCGTACACCGTCGATGGATTGTAAGTCGGAACATAAACGACCTGCGGGTCAGTGGGTTCGATTTTTATGACCGTCGGAGCCGGGGCTGCGCTGGTGCCCGATGACTCTTTAACCGTTGTATTCTGGTTTACTGTTACCGGGGCGGTGGTCACCGTTTGCTGCGGTGTCGTTTTCAGTGCACCGGTTTGTTCCGCCAGCAAACGCAATTTCTGCACGGAATCCATTACATCTTTAGGTTGTGCGAGGAAGGCATCACCCAAATTCTGCACCCATTGCGGGTTTTCCCCCATTAACGCCGTTAATTGTGGGAAAGCGACCAGAGATTTAACACTCGGATCCCAGGGCTGAGTAGAGACAGCCTGAACGGCGGCATCACCCTCGAGCTTAGGGTTGTCATGAGACCATTGCACCGCCTGAACCACGTTCGCCGGGTAGGTCGCCGCCATGAGCACTTGCGATAACAGTGGGTCAGGGAATAACGCAACAGGCGCAACCCATTGGTCTATTTGGGCAGAAGTAAATGTAGGAGCATTTGTGAGTGGTGCAGTCGTTCCTGCTACGGGCGTCGCGGGTGCAGCAGCTGGAGCAGGCGCTGCAGGTTGTGCGACAGGTTCAGGTACAGACGATGCTGCCTCTGTTTGGCTTTTCACTAATAGCACGCCTGACGCCGCTAAAATGACAGCACTCCCAACGAGGGCAAGAATATGAGGCTTGAATGGCAACTTCATTTAACGTCTCCTGGTATTCAGAAGTAGGGAGCTGTGCCGTGTGAAGCGGCAATTCGTGGCGAGTATAGGGAGCTGATAGTTTAATTTTTGTCTTAAACAGGGATTCTTGCCGTGAAAATCAGACAAAACCGTGAAATATTATTTCTGCCTATACAAACCCTGTACAAAACCTGGCATCCAAATGCGGTTTTTTGTGCCCGGAGCCCATAATAAAAAGTAATATTTTGTCCTTAACGATTCAGCAAGTATTTAATGTTGCTTTTTTGTAAACGGATTAACACCCCCTGAAAATCCTGCTATGCTGCCCGTCGCGGAACCGGGCTTTTACCCTACAAACTGCTGTCTCACAGGAGCGTGAAGAAAATAGCCGGAACCGAAATGACAATGAGAGCGAGGAGAACCGTCGTGCTAGAAGAATACCGTAAGCACGTAGCCGAACGTGCTGCAGATGGGATTGTTCCAAAACCTTTAGAAGCATCCCAAATGGCCGCACTGGTCGAGCTGCTGAAAACCCCGCCAGCGGGTGAAGAAGAATTCCTTTTAGATCTTATTACCAATCGTGTTCCGCCAGGCGTTGATGAAGCCGCCTACGTTAAAGCCGGTTTCCTGGCTGCCATCTCCAAAGGTGAAGCCACTTCCCCGTTAATCTCCCCTGAGAAAGCTGTAGAACTGCTTGGCACCATGCAAGGTGGCTACAACATTCACCCGTTGATTGACGCGCTGGATAACGAAAAATTGGCACCGATTGCAGCCAAAGCGTTGTCCCACACGTTGCTGATGTTTGATAACTTCTACGACGTAGAAGAGAAAGCAAAAGCCGGTAATCCCCACGCGCAACAAGTGCTGAAAGCCTGGGCCGATGCCGAGTGGTTCCTGTCTCGCCCTAAACTGGCTGAGAAAATCACCGTTACCGTATTTAAAGTGACGGGTGAAACGAACACCGATGACCTGTCTCCTGCACCTGATGCCTGGTCACGCCCGGATATCCCTCTGCACGCGCTGGCAATGCTGAAAAACGCCCGTGAAGGTATTGTGCCGGATCAACCTGGTAGCGTTGGCCCGATCAAACAGATCGAAGCATTAAATAAGAAAGGTTTCCCACTGGCCTATGTGGGCGACGTTGTGGGTACCGGTTCTTCGCGTAAATCTGCGACCAACTCTGTGCTGTGGTTTATGGGCGACGATATCCCGAACGTGCCGAACAAGCGCGGCGGTGGTGTGGTGCTCGGCGGTAAAATCGCGCCAATCTTCTTTAACACCATGGAAGATGCCGGTGCATTGCCAATCGAAGTTGACGTAAACAATCTGAACATGGGCGATGTTATCGACATCTACCCATACAAAGGTGAAGTACGTAACCACGAAACTAACGAAGTCATCGCGAATTTCGAGCTGAAAACCGATGTGCTGCTGGACGAAGTGCGTGCTGGCGGTCGTATCCCGTTGATCATCGGTCGCGGCCTGACTACCAAAGCGCGCGAAGCGCTGGACTTGCCACGTAGCGAAGTGTTTGTGCAGGCGAAAGATGTTGCGCAAAGTACCCGTGGTTTCTCACTGGCACAGAAAATGGTTGGCCGTGCGTGTGGCGTTGAAGGTATTCGCCCGAATCAGTATTGCGAACCAAAAATGACTTCAGTCGGTTCTCAAGACACCACCGGTCCAATGACCCGTGATGAACTGAAAGACCTGGCGTGCCTGGGCTTCTCTGCTGATTTGGTGATGCAGTCCTTCTGCCACACCGCCGCTTATCCAAAGCCTGTGGATGTGAATACTCACCACACGTTGCCTGACTTCATCATGAACCGTGGCGGTGTGTCGCTGCGTCCGGGCGATGGCGTTATCCACTCGTGGCTGAACCGTATGCTGCTGCCTGATACCGTCGGTACGGGCGGTGACTCCCACACCCGTTTCCCTATCGGGATTTCCTTCCCGGCGGGTTCTGGTCTGGTGGCGTTTGCTGCGGCAACCGGCGTAATGCCTCTGGATATGCCAGAGTCTGTGCTGGTGCGCTTCAAAGGTAAAATGCAGCCGGGGATCACCCTGCGTGATTTGGTTCATGCCATCCCGCTGTATGCCATCAAGCAAGGTCTGTTGACCGTTGAGAAGAAAGGTAAGAAAAACATCTTCTCTGGTCGCATCCTGGAAATCGAAGGTCTGCCAACGCTTAAAGTTGAGCAGGCATTTGAACTGACCGATGCTTCCGCTGAGCGTTCAGCTGCTGGCTGTACCATCAAGCTTGATCGCGAACCGATCGAAGAGTATCTGAGCTCTAACATCGTGCTGCTGAAGTGGATGATCGCAGAAGGTTACGGCGATCGTCGTACGCTTGAGCGCCGCATCCAGGGCATGGAAAAATGGTTGGCCGATCCTCAGCTGATGGAAGCGGATGCCGATGCAGAATACGCAGAGATCATTGAAATCGATCTGAACGATATCAAAGAGCCTATTCTGTGTGCGCCAAACGATCCGGACGATGCACGTCTGCTGTCTGATGTTCAGGGCGAGAAAATTGATGAAGTGTTCATCGGTTCTTGCATGACCAACATCGGCCACTTCCGTGCGGCAGGTAAACTGCTCGATAGCCACAAAGGTCAGTTGCCGACTCGACTGTGGGTTGCTCCGCCAACGCGTATGGATGCCGCTCAGTTGACTGAGGAAGGCTACTACAGCGTGTTTGGTAAGAGCGGTGCACGTATCGAAATCCCAGGCTGTTCACTGTGTATGGGTAACCAGGCGCGTGTGGCAGATGGTTCGACCGTGGTTTCAACGTCAACGCGTAACTTCCCTAACCGTTTGGGTACTGGTGCTAACGTGTTCCTGGCTTCCGCAGAACTGGCCGCAGTGGCTTCACTGCTGGGCAAACTGCCAACGCCTGACGAATACCAGACCTTCATGGCGCAGGTTGATAAGACGGCGGTTGATACCTACCGTTATCTGAACTTCGACAAACTTTCTCAGTACACCGAGAAAGCTGACGGCGTGATTTTCCAGACCGCGGTGTAAATGATTTTCCCCTCACCCTAACCCTCTCCCAACGGGAGAGGGGATTGTCAGGTTTTCTCCCTCTCCCCGAGGGAGAGGGCCGGGGTGAGGGCATCAGACAACTCAATTCCCCCCATCAATTTTATTTCCCTATCCTGTACTTACATCCTGTTTTTCGCCGGTTTTGCTGCGATAATTACCTTATACGCTAAGGGGTACTGTATTTCCCCAGGCCGGGTAGAGGAAAACACCATGGAATATGAATTTTTGCGCGATGTCACCGGGTTGGTGAAAGTGCGTATGTCGATGGGTCACGAAGTGGTGGGTCATTGGTTTAATGAAGAAGTAAAAGATAATCTCGCCCTGCTCGATGAAGTTGAAGAGGCAGCAAACTCAGTAAAAGGTAGTGAACGCCAGTGGCAACGTACTGGGCACGAATACACGTTGTGGCTCGATGAAGAAGAGGTGATTATCCGTGCCAATCAGCTGGAAATAACCGGTGATGAAATGGAAGACGGGATGAATTACTACGACGAAGAGAGCCTGTCATTCTGCGGCGTTGAGGACTTTATGCAAGTGGTTAACGCCTACCGGGAATTTATTGCACAAAATCGTTAAACCCGTTTGTTGCAGTGTCCCAAAAGTTTATTGAGTGACTTTTGGGACGACATAGTTTTTGGCTATTTCACGTAGGCGAGCAGACTCAATGAGTCCCGGGCCAGGGATTTACATTTGTTCGCTGTTGGGATGGCAATTCCGCTGAGATCACGATAGCTGTCTTCACCCAATGCTTTCATGTTGAAAGTATCGTAATTGCTCAAATCCCACTGGTTTTGTTGTGCAAAAAACACCAGTGCGCGACGAATTTGTCCGTTAGGCAGATTTTGGTAGCCGCAATCATTTTTCAGGAACACAAAAACCGCAGTAAGATCGGCCATATCTTCTGCTTCAGACTCGCTAAGTGCCTGACTGCTGGTAGAAAAAGCCAGCAACAATCCCAGCATTAATGCCCTAACACCCATCTTCATCACATCTACCACTTTTTCTCAGATACGAAACGTTAGCACAGTTGAGCAAGACGCGACGAGAATTATTCACAGCGCTATTCTCTGGGTAAAACTTGACCTTCCCCTTGGGTAAAGGTTTATGCTCAACAGCACGCCTGCTAAAGAAAGGAATTGAATATGCATCGCCGTGATTTTCTAAAATATTCTGCTGCTATTGGTGCGTTTAGCGCTCTGCCGCTCTGGAGTAAAGCGGCACTGGCGGCCGACAGACCCGCATTGCCGATCCCCGGAATTCTTTCCCCTGATGCAAAGAATAGCATCCGTTTAACCGTACAAGGCGGCAAAAGCACATTCAACGGAAAAACGGCCACCACCTGGGGTTATAACGGCAATTTGCTTGGGCCTGCGTTACAGCTTAGTCAGGGTGAAGAAGTTACCGTTGAGATAAATAACACCCTCGCGGAAGAGACGACGCTTCACTGGCATGGTTTAGAAATCCCCGGCGATGTCGACGGCGGTCCACAAGGTGTCATTGCCGCAGGTGGCAAACGCACTGTGAAATTTACACCGCAGCAACGCGCGGCAACGTGCTGGTTCCACCCGCATCAGCATGGAAAAACGGGTCATCAGGTCGCGATGGGTCTTGCGGGACTGGTATTGATTGAGGATAACGAAAGCCGTGCGCTGCGCTTACCGAAGCAGTGGGGCATCGATGATGTGCCGCTGATTATCCAGGACAAGCGTTTCAGTGCCGATGGGCAAATTGATTATCAACTGGATCTTATGAGTGCGGCTGTTGGCTGGTTTGGCGATACGCTGTTGTGTAACGGAGCGGTGTACCCGCAACATGCTAATCCGCGTGGCTGGTTGCGTTTACGCTTGCTCAATGGCTGTAACGCTCGTTCATTAAATATTGCCGCCAGCGATAACCGACCGTTGTACGTGATTGCCAGCGATGGTGGACTGCTCGCGGAACCGGTCAAAGTCACCGAACTCCCGATGTTAATGGGGGAGCGCTTCGAAGTGCTGGTGGATACTCGTGACGGTAAAGCGTTTGATATCGTCACGCTGCCGGTTAAACAAATGGGGATGACGGTCGCGCCTTTTGACCAGCCAGTGCCTGTCGTGCGCATCCAACCGCTGATTATCGCCGCTTCTGCCGAACTCCCCGATAAACTGGCTACCGTCCCGGCGATACCCAATCATGAAGGGGTTACCGAACGCTGGTTGCAACTGATGATGGATCCGATGCTGGATATGATGGGAATGCAGGCGCTGATGGATAAATACGGCCCTCAGGCGATGGGCGGCATGAACATGTCCGGGCATGGGAATATGGGCGACATGGGGAATATGGACCATGGCAAGATGAATCACGGCGGCATGAATCATGGCAAACAAGGCGCAGGTTTCGACTTCCATAATGCCAATAAGATCAACGGAAAAGCGTTTGATATGAATACGCCCGCTTTCGCCGCTGAAAAGGGCAAATACGAAAAATGGACGATTTCCGGCGAAGGCGACATGATGCTACATCCCTTCCATATTCATGGAACGCAATTCCGCATCCTCAGTGAGAATGGTCAACCGGTAGCGGCCCATCGTCAGGGCTGGAAAGATACCGTGCGTGTGGAAGGCGGGCGAAGCGAAGTGTTAGTGCGTTTTGATCATGTCGCTTCAAAGGAGCATGCGTATATGGCGCACTGCCATCTGCTCGAACATGAAGATACCGGCATGATGCTCGGATTTACGGTGGCGTAAAATTGCCCTCACCCCGGCCCTCTCCCACGGGGAGAGGGGGAAAACCGTGCTCTGGCTGGGGAGGGAGAAAACTGAACAGTTCCCTCTCCCGTTGGGAGAGGGTTAGGGTGAGGGGAAAATTACTTAGCGTCGTCCGGCAAAGCATAAGCAACAATATAGTCGCCCATCTTGGTTCCGAAGGAGCCGTGGCCACCCGCAGAAATCACGACGTACTGCTTACCATTCACTTCATAGGTCATCGGCGTTGCCTGTCCACCGGCTGGCAGACGCGCTTCCCACAGTTTGTCACCGTTGCTCATGTTATAAGCGCGCAAATAGTTATCTGCGGTTGCGCCAATAAACAGCACGTTCCCTGCGGTCGAAATTGGGCCGCCCAGCATTGGCATCCCCATTTTAAACGGCAGTGGAAGCGGTGAGCTGTCATGCACGGTACCGATACGTTTTTTCCACACCACTTCATTGGTTTTCAAATCGACCGCAGAAATATAACCCCACGCCGGTTGCTTACACGGTAAGCCGAACGGAGAGAGGAACGGGTTCAGCGTCACGCCATATGGCACGCCGTACTGTGGCTGAATGCCAGATTCAGAACCGCTACCTTTAGCATCTTTCGGTGGCTCCATTGGGTTGCCTGGGCCGCGTGGCATCAGCTTAGAAACAAACGGCAGGGCCATAGGGTTGGCGATCGCCACCTGACGGTTCGGGTCAACTGAAATTCCACCCCACTCGAACATCCCCAGGTTGCCCGGGAACACCAGCGTGCCTTGCTCAGACGGCGGTGTGAAAATGCCTTCATAACGCAAGTTGTGGAAGATAATACGGCAGACCATCTGGTCGTAGAGCGTCGCCCCCCACATATCCGCACCGCTGAGATCTTTCTTCGGACGGAAGCTGAGATCGGAGAACGGTTGGGTTGGCGTAACGTAATCACCTTTCGCTGCACCCTGCGGAACCGGTTTTTCCGGAGCCGGAACGACCAGTTTGCCGTCACGACGGTCCAGCACAAAGATGTTGCCGGTTTTCGCTGGTGCGTAGATAACCGGGATCAGGTTGCCGTTCTTGTCGCTAATATCGGCAAGTGTGGGCTGCGATGGCATGTCCATATCCCACAGGTCGTGGTGAACCGTTTGATAAGACCATGCCAGTTTCCCGGTCGTTGCGTTCAAGGCGACAATGCTGCTCGCATAGCGCTCCTGTTCTGGTGTGCGATTACCACCCCAAATATCCGGCGTGGTCACCCCCATTGGCAGATAAACCAAATCAAGCTTTGCATCATAGGCGGCTGGTGCCCAGGAATTCGGCGAGTTAAGGGTGAAATGATGTTCGTCGCCTGGAATGGTATTCGGATCTTTTGCACCCGGGTCGAATGCCCACAGCAGTTTGCCGCTGTTCACATCAAAGCCACGGATAACACCAGACGGCTCGCGAGTAGAGAAGTTATCTGTCACTGCACCCGCAATCACAATCACTTTATCGGTGATAATGGGCGGTGATGTTGGCTCATACATGCCTGGTGTGGTCACCGGCATATTGGTTTGCAGATTCAGAATACCTTTGTTAGCAAAGCTTTCGCACAGCTGGCCGTTATCGGCATTGATTGCAAACAGACGCCCGTCATTCACCGGAAGGATGATACGACGAGGGCAGTCTGAAACGACATCCGGGCTTGCGTTATCCGCAGTCGCTTCGTGGTAAGAAACCCCACGGCAAGTCACGTGTTGGAACGAAGGGTTGGTATCCAGTCGCGGATCGAATTTCCACTTCTGCTTACCGGTTGCTGCATCCAGCGCAAACAGTTGCTGGTGAGCGGTACACAGGTAAAGCGTGTCGCGGATTTTAATCGGAGTGACTTCGTTGGTGATTTCACCCGGATCGGTTGGGCGCTTCACGTCACCCGTCTGGAAGGTCCACGCCTCTTCAAGCTTACCGACGTTTTTATCGTTGATCTGTTTTAAAGGAGAGTAGCGCTGTCCTTCCTGATTGCGACCATATGCAGGCCAGTCGGCATCAGGAATGGTGGAGCTTGCTGTCGTTGTCAGTTCATCGCTTTTCAGCGTGCCGTTAATTTCTTGCGGATCGTTAAAGACCGCCCAGGCCAGCCCAATCACGGTAATCACCAGCACTGCCCCAAGCGCGGGAGCGGCACCTGTAGCCGGTTGAATCAGATGACGATAAACAAACGGGAGCAGTAACCAAACGCCGAAGAAGAAAAGTACGTCTAAACGCGGTGTGAGTGCCCAGAAATCGAAACCGACTTCCCAGACTGACCACACTGCGGTGCAAAGCAGTAATGCGGCATACAGCCACAGCGCCAATGCTTTACGTTGCCAAAGTAAACCTGCGGTGACCAGCATCACCACGCCTGCAATGGGGTAGTACCAGGAACCTCCAATTGCCACTAACCATATCCCGCCAATAAGTAAATACAGCCCGGTCAGTACTGCAAACAGGGCTGTTAAGGTTGCGATGACTCGCGAACCAGAGTTATTTGTTTTCACAATTATCACGCTCTTAAAAATTTGATAGCAATTCATTATAGTTATTAACAAGTGTGATATTCATCACATAAATGGCTTTTTTACTGATAGCGGATGAGAATGTGTTTTGCTGTTATACTGCTGGCCTGAATATTTTGTATTGGTTTAAAATTAACCGATATCGAATGATTTATTTTTAAATCATATGGTTATAACTATGAAACATACTGTTGAAGTGATGATCCCCGAAGCGGAGATCAAAGCCCGTATCGCTGAGTTGGGTCGTGAGATCACTGAACATTATCGTGATAGCGGTAGTGATATGGTGCTGGTTGGTCTGCTGCGTGGCTCATTTATGTTCATGGCGGACCTGTGCCGTGAAGTCCACGTGCCACACGAAGTCGATTTTATGACGGCATCGAGTTATGGCAGCGGCATGTCCACCACCCGCGATGTGAAAATCCTGAAAGATCTCGATGAAGATATTCGCGGTAAAGACGTGCTGATCGTCGAAGATATTATCGATTCCGGTAATACGCTGAGCAAAGTGCGCGAAATTCTGAGCCTGCGTGAGCCAAAGTCACTGGCAATTTGTACGCTGCTGGATAAACCGGAGCGTCGTGAAGTGGACGTGAACGTTGAGTGGGTGGGTTTCGCCATTCCTGACGAATTTGTGGTGGGTTACGGCATTGATTACGCTCAGCGTTATCGCCATCTGCCTTACGTCGGTAAAGTGGTTCTGCTGGACGAGTAACGTGTCGAAAAGCGCGAAGTTTTGATGTTAAAAAAGGGCCTTTAAGGCCCTTTTTGCTATCTGTGTTACTGAGAAGGTGTTCTATTCTTGTGGCTGATGTGAGAATTCTGAAGATTTGAAATCCCGCTACGGTAGCCCTGTTCCAGCGATTCGCGGCTGGTGGCCGTCACTTCCAAATCGCGCAGGCGACCATCGTGAATACCGTAAGCCCAACCGTGTACGGTGACTTTTTGCCCGCGTTTCCACGCTGACTGCATGATGGTGGAATGGCCAAGGTTATAAACCTGCTCCATCACGTTCAGTTCGCAAAGCGTATCAAGACGCTGCTCCGGTGGGAGTTCTCCCAGCAGGGAGCTATGCTTGAACCAGATATCGCGGATGTGCAACAGCCAGTTGTTAATCAGCCCTAAATCTGGGTTCTCAACTGCCGCTTGTACACCACCACATCCGTAGTGGCCGCAGATGATAATGTGTTCAACTTCAAGAACATCTACTGCGTACTGAACAACAGAAAGGCAATTCAAATCCGTATGAATGACCAGGTTTGCCACATTACGGTGAACAAACAACTCGCCAGGCTCAAGGCCCGTCAGACGCTCGGCAGGTACGCGGCTATCGGAACAGCCGATCCATAAGAAGCGAGGTTTTTGGGCTTGAGACAAACGTTCAAAAAAACCCGGATCTTCGTCCTCCATCAGTTTTGACCAGACCTGGTTATTGCTGATGAGGGTATCAATGTCTTTCATGGAAGTTAACAACCTGTAACAGGAGAAGTGCGTTGAGGTAATATAGGGCAACTAGATTAGCGAGATCAATTTTAAAACTGCTTAACTTTTTTTGTACCGGACAAGGCAACCGTAAATAATGACAATTGCATTAGAACTGGAACAGTTAACGAAAACCTATCCCGGCGGTGTACAGGCGCTGCGCGGCATAGATCTTCGTGTTGAAGCAGGGGACTTTTACGCCCTGCTGGGGCCAAACGGCGCAGGAAAATCCACCACCATCGGTATTATCAGCTCGCTGGTAAATAAAACCTCAGGTCGGGTTCGCGTGTTTGGTTACGATCTGCAAAAAGACATTGTTAACGCCAAACGCCAGCTTGGACTGGTGCCGCAGGAATTTAACTTCAACCCATTTGAGACGGTGCAACAGATTGTTGTGCATCAGGCGGGTTATTACGGCGTTGAACGTAGCGAAGCCATCGCACGTAGCGAAAAATACCTGAAACAGCTCGATTTGTGGGAAAAACGCAACGAACGTGCGCGCATGTTATCCGGTGGCATGAAGCGCCGTTTGATGATTGCCCGTGCCTTAATGCATGAGCCTAAATTGTTAATTCTTGATGAACCCACAGCGGGCGTCGACATCGAACTGCGCCGTTCAATGTGGGGCTTCCTGAAGGATCTGAACGACAAAGGCACCACCATTATTTTGACCACCCACTATCTTGAAGAAGCCGAGATGCTGTGCCGCAATATCGGCATTATTCAGAATGGTGAGTTAGTCGAAAATACGTCAATGAAATCATTACTCTCCAAACTGAAGTCAGAGACTTTTATCCTCGATTTAGCGCCGAAAAGCCCGCTGCCACAGCTTGATGGCTACCAGTATCGTCTGGTGGATACCTCGACTCTGGAAGTTGAAGTGCTGCGCGAGCAGGGGATTAACAGTGTTTTCAGCCAGTTAAGTTCGCAAGGTGTTCAGGTATTAAGTATGCGTAACAAAGCAAACCGTCTTGAAGAGTTGTTCGTCACGCTGGTAAACGGGTCAAAAGGAGACCAGGCATGATGCATCTTTACTGGGTGGCGTTAAAAAGTATCTGGACCAAAGAAATCCACCGTTTCACGCGTATCTGGATTCAAACGCTAGTCCCACCGGTCATCACTATGACCCTGTATTTTATTATTTTCGGTAACTTGATCGGCTCGCAAATCGGTTCAATGCATGGCTTTACTTATATGCAGTTCATCGTGCCGGGTTTGATCATGATGGCGGTGATCACTAACTCTTATGCCAACGTAGCGTCTTCCTTCTTTAGCGCAAAATTCCAGCGCAACATTGAGGAGTTGCTGGTGGCACCGGTGCCGACCCATATCATTATTGCGGGTTACGTTGGTGGCGGTGTTGCACGTGGCTTGTGCGTTGGGATTCTGGTGACTGCCGTTTCGTTGTTCTTCGTGCCATTCCAGGTTCATTCATGGCTCTTTGTCGCGTTAACGCTGTTGCTGACGGCTATTCTGTTTTCGTTGGCAGGTTTGCTGAACGCGGTGTTTGCCAAAACCTTTGACGATATCAGTCTGATCCCCACTTTCGTGCTGACTCCACTGACCTATTTGGGCGGCGTGTTCTACTCTCTGACGCTGCTGCCGCCGTTCTGGCAGGCGCTGTCCCACTTGAACCCAGTGGTGTATATGATCAGCGGTTTCCGTTACGGATTCCTGGGCATCAATGACGTACCGCTGCTATTTACCATCACGGTGCTAGTGGGCTTTATCGCCGCATTCTATGTTCTGTGCTGGTATTTGATCCAACGTGGGCGTGGTCTGCGTAGCTAATTCTCACAGTCTCCCTGAGAGGCTGTCTCTTAGTCACATCTTTGAGATTAGGATTGGCTGTTTATGCCGGAAGTGGTGAAAGTTCCGTTCACTCGAAGTCTTCCGCTATATGCAGCCACCGAACCGATGAACGACTTAGGGTGTCCACCGTCGCCACCCTAAGAACCCGGACTCCCGGCAAATAAATCGCCGCTGCGCGGTAAACACCGTCTTTTACCCAACATTCGCGGTCGTTCGCGATTCGTTCCAGACGATCGCTCTCTTTCGCCGCTCCCGGCGGCTCAACCACGACTGAAGGGCAAAAAACGGCGCGATTTAAGCCGGAACCAAAGTCAACGTCAAAACCTAAGGTCAAAAGCCGAACCGGTTTTGACTTTGTCCCCGGTATAAATTGCCCCAGTGTTCCCCATTAGTCAGGGGGGCGTGGTTGGGAACCACGCCAGTGAGCGATCGCCGGGAGCGAGTCGCTAACGACCCTGAACGTTGGGGATAAACTGGGGTTTACCGCGAAGCGGCAATTTAAAAACCGGGCGCCGGGGTTGCCAGGGGGCTGGCGTGAGCCACCTGGCACGTTCACCGTTAACAACGGTTACAGAGATAATCAGCCGTACGGGTGAACGGAAAATCTGCAAGACTTGCAGATCTCACTCACTCGAATAGGCTGAGTGAGATCTGTATCAGAGATAGCCGAAAAGGGAGGTAAATTAAGACTTTTCTTACCTGCTATTGATTCGTATCACGGCGCAAAAATCTCACATTGGCACACTGTCGCCCTGCAAAAAGGAGAATGCCATGTTAGGTTGGGTGATTGCGGGTCATGATTACTACGCTCAGGATATGCTGGATGCAATTGAGCGTCGTTTTGGGCCTCAGGCTCAATGTTGTTCGGTGAATTACTGGAAGGGACTGAGCACCAACATGCTGAGTCGTATGATGTGTGATGCGCTGTATAATTGTGATTCGGGTGACGGGGTGGTCTTTTTGACCGACCAGGCTGGGGCGGCCCCTTATCGTACTGCGGCATTAATCAGCCACCAACATACCCATTGTGAAGTGATCTCCGGTGTTACGTTACCCGTTTTGTTTGCGATGCGTGCGTATCGAACCACGTTGACCAGTGAAGCGTTCCGCGACCATATTGTTGAGCATGGCGGGGGCGATATCACCAGCCTTTGGCATCAGCAACAAAAAAATCCACCTTTCGTGTTACTACACCATTATTGATTTGATCGGTTGGTATTGGACGGGCTTTTGTTAGAATGACCGCTTCTTCTCGTCATTGAGACACTCAGTGCAATCAAACCCGTTATGCTAACTCGTCTTATCTTTGCAGCCCTGATGCTGATTTGTGGTAGTAGCGCTAATGCTAGCCTGCTCAGCAGCCACCATACTCCCGCGCAATATATGCAAACCACTGAAGATGCCGATATTTGGGCGCAAGTGGGGGATAAAGTCATCTCTGTAGGCACCATTCAGGAAGGGCAAATACTGGCAGTTGTCCCGACGGCGGCAGATTATTACGAGTTCAGTTTTGGCTTTGGTACGGGCTTTATTGATAAAACGCATCTGGAGCCAGTGCAGGGAAAACAACGCGTTGAAGACAGGCTTGGCGATTTGCATAAGCCATTGAGCAATCAAAACCTGGTGACCTTCCGTGACGTGGCCGTGTATAACGCACCAGACAGTGGCAGCGCCCCGTTTGGTACGCTGGCGAATAACTTACGTTATCCCATAATCGCCAGTCTGAAAGATCGGCTTAACCAATCCTGGTATCAGATTCGAATTGGCAACCGCCTTGGGTATATCAGCAGCCTTGATGCCCAGCCGGATAACGGCATTCCGGTGCTCACTTATCACCATATTCTGCGTGACGAAGAGAACACGCGTTTTCGTCATACATCAACCACGACGTCGGTTGTGGCATTCAGCAACCAAATGACCTGGCTGCGGGATATGGGTTACACCACGCTGACTTTGTATCAGCTCGAAGGTTACGTGCGCAATCGAATGAACATGCCTGCGCGCGCGGTGGTGATTACTTTTGATGATGGGTTAAAGTCGGTTTATCGCTACGCATACCCGATCCTCAAAGAATACGGTTTTAAGGCAACGTCATTTATTATTTCGTCACGTATTAAAGCGCACCCGCAAACCTGGAACCCGAAAACGCTGCAATTTATGAGCATATCGGAACTACAGGCCAGCCAGGATGTGTTTGATATCCAGTCGCACACGCACTTTTTGCATCGCGTTGATGCAAACCGCCAGCCGACACTTTTACGCCGTACCTACCGCAATATCCTGCTCGATTTTGAACATTCCAGACGCGCGCTGGCACAGTTTAATCCGCATGTTTTATACCTTTCGTACCCCTTTGGTGGCTATAACGATAAAGCCGTGAAAGCAGCCAACGATGCGGGATTCCATATGGCGGTGACGACTGTGCGTGGGAAAGTGAAGCCAGGAGATAACCCGTTTTTACTGAAACGGCTTTATGTATTACGCACCGACTCGTTAGAAACGATGTCGCGACTGATTTCCAACCAACCGAAATCGTGAGACAAAAAAAGGCCTGCTTAATAAAGCAGGCCTTTTTAATTCAACGATGGTGGGCTAGGCAACCTGAACTGGTACAGCCTTCGCCAGGCGTTTCATTTCGTTGTCGCCATCGAAATAAGCCACTTTCGGCTGCCAGCTACGCGCTTGCTCATCCGGCATCGTCACGTAAGTTGCGATAATCAGAATGTCGCCCACATCGGCACAATGTGCCGCAGCGCCGTTAACCGAAATAATTTTAGAACCGCGTTCACCAGCGATCGCGTAAGTAGAGAAACGCTTACCGTTGGTGACGTTATAAATATCAATGGCTTCATATTCCAGAATGCCAGCCGCTTCAAGGAAATCCTGATCGATGGCGCAGGAACCTTCATAGTGCAAATCCGCCTGCGTCACTTTGACACGGTGAAGTTTGCCTTGCAGCATGGTGCGTATCATAGCTTAAACCTTCGTCACTATTGGGTTACATAAGCGGCAAGCTCAGCGCTTGCCGCCGGAATTTAGTTGGGCAGTATTGCCCGATTTTGCCAGACTGTCTACTGCGCGAGCTCGACCTGAACATTATCAATTAAACGCGCTTGTCCGAGCCATGCCGCCATCAGCACCACCGCTCGCTTGCTCTGGGCATCCAGCTCCAGCAACGTATCCGCATCGCGTATTTGCAAGTCGTCGGAACGGAAACCTTTTTCATTTAGCTCGGTTGCCGCGATCGCTAACATCTCTTCGGTATCGCGCTCACCGGCAAGCAGCTTGTCCGCCAGAGACTGCATCACTACATGCAGGCCCGGCGCGATTTTGCGTTGTTCAGCGTTCAGATAGCCATTGCGTGAGCTTAATGCCAGGCCATCTTTTGCGCGCACTATTGGTACGCCTATGATTTCGATGTCGTAGCCCATGTCCGCAACCATCTTGCGAATTAACGCGAGCTGCTGGAAATCTTTCTCACCGAAACACGCGATGTCAGGCTGCACCATGTTAAACAGCTTGCTGACGATAGTAGAAACGCCACGGAAATGCCCCGGACGGCTTGCACCTTCGAGCATGGTCGAAAGCCCTGGAACCTCGACGAAGGTCTGCGAATCCAGACCTTTCGGGAAAATGTCACCAGGAGCAGGTGCAAACACCAAATCTACTTTGCGGCGATTGAGCTTCTCGCAATCTTCCTGCAAGGTGCGTGGATAGCGCGTTAAGTCATCCGGGCGGTCAAACTGCATCGGATTAACAAAAATGGTGGTTACTACCACATCGGCGCGGCTTTTTGCCTCATCGACCAGCTTCATATGCCCGTCGTGCAGGTTCCCCATCGTTGGGACCACCGCAATGCGCTTACCTTCCTGGCGCCAACGGCGGATTTGCTGACGCAGCAGCGGTATCGTTTCGATAATCAACACAACCCTTCTCCTGTCAGTGGAAACTGTGTTCTTCACCTGGATAGGTGCCGGACTCAACTTCGTTGATGTACTGGCGAACCGCAGCACGCATGTCGCCAGTTCCTGTAAGGAAGTTCTTCGCAAATTTTGGAATATGACCCCCGGTGATGCCGAACGCATCATGCATCACCAAAATCTGTCCATCAGTCACATTACCTGCACCAATGCCGATAACCGGAATGGTGAGCGCATCAGTGACGCGTTTTGCCAGCGCCACGGGCACACATTCCAGTACTAACAGTTGTGCACCTGCGGCTTCGAGTGCCAGGGCATCATCAAGCAGCGTTTGCGCTGCGGTTTCATCACGGCCCTGGATTTTATAACCACCGAAAATATTGACGGACTGCGGCGTTAAGCCCAAATGCCCACACACTGGAACGGCACGTTCGGTAAGCATTTTGACGGTATCAACCAACCAGCGTCCCCCTTCGACTTTGACCATGTTCGCACCGGCGCGCATCACTTCAGCGGCGTTGGCAAAAGCTTGCTCCGGGGTGGCGTATGCCATAAATGGCAGGTCAGCCAATAACAGGCAATTCGGCGCGCCACGGCGTACCGCGCGAGTGTGGTAGGCAATATCTGCTACGGTTACCGGCAGCGTGGAGTCGTGGCCTTGAACGGTCATCCCTAATGAATCGCCAACCAGCATGACGCCAATGCCTTCCTCGGCAAACAGTTTTGCGAAGCTGAAATCATAAGCAGTGATGGTGGCGAACTTGCGTTGAGCCTGTTTCCATTGGCGCAACTGAGACATGGTGATTGGTTTCATGGCAGTCCCTGAGGATAAACTATTGGGGAGTTAAACTATGTCCTTGATTACCAAAGCACAATCCCGTCCTGGGGAAGGCTTTCTAAAACTTTAGCGACCGGCTGGCCGTCAGGGAAGGCGCAATCAGGCGCGATCTCCAGTAGTGGAACTAACATGAACGCGCGGTTTTTCATGTCGTAATGCGGCACGGTAAGGGCATCGGTGGCGATCGTCAGATTACCGAACAGCATAATGTCGAGATCCAGCGTCCGTGGCCCCCAGCGCTCGGCTTTTCGTACTCGTCCGTGCTCCAGCTCAATACGTTGAGTATGAGCCAGTAATGCCTCGGGAGACAGCTCCGTTTCCAGGGCGACCGCGGCATTCAGGTAATCAGGTTGGTCTTGCGGGCCGAGCGGCGGGGTGCGGTAGTACGAAGATGTTGCAACCACCCGACTTTGCGGGATGGTTGCAATGGCGTTCAGTGCATGAGTCACTTGCTCAAGCGGCGACGCAAGGTTGCTGCCAAGGGCGATATACGCCAGTGTCATGCACTTCCTCCGCTACGCGGTGCACGTTTACGCGGACGGCGATGACGGCGGCGTACCGCAGGTTCATCACCTAAAACATCGAGCATATCTTTTTGTGCTGGTGGAGCCGCCACCTGGAACTCACCCCACCATTTGGTCAGGCGCAGTAATTCCTGGTTATTTTCCACTTCAGCACGCAGCGCCAGCAAATCATACGCAGCGCGGAATTTAGGATGCTCCATTAACTTCCATGCGCGTTTGCCCTGACGACGTGACAGACGAAGCTGCAAGCCCCAGATGTCACGAACCAGAGTGGTGATACGTTTTGGAATAGCCAGCGCACGGCAGGCTTCGTCCAGCACTTCGTTCATCGCTAACGCGAAGGCGTCCATATAGGCAAGCCCACTTTCCTGGGTCAGCTTTTGAGCCATCTCCAGTTGCGGATACCAGAAAATGGCAGAGAACAAGAAGGCTGGGTTAACGCGCATATCGTTCTGAATGCGGTTATCGGTATTCTTCAGCACCTGAACGATCATGCGCTCCATTGGGCTGTCACCCTGCTCAGTAAAGTAGCGGGTGATGGTCGGGAATAACGGCTGGAAGAGCTGATATTCACGCAGTAATTCATACGTCTCGTAACCGTGGCCGGCTTGAAGTAGTTTCAGTGACTCTTCAAACAAACGGGCTGGAGGGACGTCATTGATCAAGGTGGCTAAACGCGGAATGGGCTCGCCTGTTTCCGGGCTGATCGTCATATTCAGCTTCGCGGCAAAGCGCACGGCACGCAGCATGCGAACCGGATCTTCACGATAGCGCGTTTCAGGATCGCCAATCAGACGGATGACACCATTGCGTAAATCACGCAGGCCACCGACATAATCGCGAACTGAGAAATCAGCCACGCTGTAATACAGGCTGTTGATAGTGAAATCGCGGCGCTGAGCATCTTCTTCGATAGAACCAAAGATGTTATCGCGAAGCAGCATGCCATTCTGACCGGTCTGCGAAGTCTGTTTATCAGACTTTTGCTCTTCGTGGTGACCACGGAAAGTGGCAACTTCGATGATTTCCGGCCCAAACATGACATGCGCAAGGCGGAAGCGACGGCCAACCAGACGGCAGTTACGGAACAGTTTACGCACTTGATCCGGCGTGGCGCTGGTGGTGACATCAAAGTCTTTCGGTTGTTTACCGAGCAACAGGTCACGGACACCGCCGCCCACGAGGTAAGCCTCGTAGCCTGCTTTGTTCAGACGATAGAGCACCTTGAGGGCATTTTCACTGATATCTTTGCGGGACAGAGCGTGCTGGTCACGCGGAATTACCGTGATTTGCGGGAGATCTTCATTCTCCTCGACCACGACGTCATCGCGGTTAAGCACCTTGCGGCAAAAATTAGCGACTCGGGTAAAAATAGTACACCTCGGCAGTGTCAATCATAGGGACAAAAAAAACAGCGGCTAATCATAGCTCAGTGCGTGGCATTTGAGAATGACGTATTCACGAAGAGCCTGCTCCTACAGCCTGCAGCGACCAATTTTGCACCGCCAGACTGAGTAACTCACTCAGCGTTAAATCTTGCCAGCCAGCAATTTCTGGTTGGTTCAAAAATGCCAGCGCGGCATGAATAACCGGACGTGGATCGCCTTGTGGTAGGGCTGGCGCGTGATTTTGCTTCGATAACTTGGCGCCATTCTCGTTGAGCACCAGCGGCAAATGTACGTAATCAGGTACCGTCCAGCCAAACTGTTGATACAGCGAAATTTGTCGTACCGTCGGTTCAATTAAATCTGCGCCGCGTACAATTTCACTCACACCCTGAAAATTATCGTCCACAACCACAGCAAGATTATAGGCAAATAACCCATCACGGCGATGAATGATGAAATCTTCACGGGCCAGTTTTTCATCGGCAATTAATTTTCCGTGCAGTTTATCGGCAAAACTTAATTCCGGATGATGCTGCACAAACCGTAATGCGGCATTCTCTGGCCCATGATTTAGCGTGCGGCAATGACCGTCGTAGTAACCGCCGATTTGCTGAATGCGGCTGCGGGTACAGGTGCAGTAATAACTCAAACCTTGCTGCTGCAAGAAGGAAAGGGCTTCGCGATAGGCTTCGTGTCGTTGGGATTGCCACAAAACTTCACCATCCCAGTGCAAACCATAATGCTCTAACTGCTGCAAAATCGTGGTAGCGGCGCCCGGGATTTCACGAGGTGGGTCGATATCTTCAATGCGAACCAGCCATTGGCCCTGCTGCGCGCGAGCTTGCAGATAACTACCAAGCGCGGCAATCAGTGAACCAAAATGGAGTTCACCGGAAGGCGAGGGAGCAAAACGTCCAATGTAGTGAGGAGCTGTCATGAGCCTACAAATGAATAAGGCGGGAGAGTCTCCCGCCTTTGAAAGTGGTGAAATTGCGGGCCGTTAGCCAGCCATTTGTTTTTCGCGAATTTCTGCCAACGTTTTACAGTCAATGCATAAATCAGCTGTCGGGCGAGCTTCGAGACGGCGGATGCCGATTTCAACACCACAGGATTCGCAGAAACCGAAATCTTCGTCTTCTACTTTCTTGAGGGTCTTCTCGATTTTCTTGATCAGTTTACGCTCCCTGTCACGGTTACGCAGTTCGAGGCTGAACTCTTCTTCCTGGGCTGCACGGTCAACTGGGTCCGGGAAGTTTGCTGCTTCATCCTGCATATGCGTTACCGTGCGATCAACTTCATCCATAAGTTGGCTACGCCAGGCTTCAAGAATACGCTTGAAGTGCGACAGCTGGGCTTCGTTCATATATTCTTCGCCCGTTTTCTCCTGATATGGCTCCACCCCAGCGATGGCGAGGATACTCAGGGACGATGTTTTACGCTTTTGCCCTTCTTGCATGTTGTTTCTCCTTAACACGCACTATCGGTCCCCTGGTCGGGGGAAAATCAGGCCGCTATAAATAGCAGATGCTTTTCAGGATGGCAATTATATAAATTCCTCTCTTGACAAGCCTGTGAAGAAAAGCGTATTTACGCGAGCCGCCAGCACACAAAACAGACAAACGTTAACTGCTCTTTATTAAGTAAAAATTATAAATGGACAGGCAACGGCGAAATTAGAGTTAACCCACTTGCAGAAAGTTCAGCTTTATAAGCAAGAAGTTCGACTCCACACTGTTGCGCCTCTGATAACAATTGCGCATATTTTGCATCGATGTGGCGTGCCGGGGAGACCTGGGTAATAGCCGAATGCAACACTGTAAACAGCAGCACCGCGCGTTCGCCCTGCAAAACCACGTTCATCAATTCCCGCAAATGCTTTTGCCCTCGGAGGCTTACGGCATCTGGGAAATAGCCACAACCTTGTTGTGATAACGTGACTGATTTCACTTCAATATAGCAGTTAACCTTACAATCTGCTTGCAACATAAAATCAATACGGCTGCGCTCCTCGCCGTACTTTACTTCGCTTTTAATTATGTTGTAACCCGATAGTTCTGAAATGGTTTCTGCCGCTAATGCTTCTTTAACTACTCCATTCGCGCGCAATGTATTTACACAGATAAATTCGCCACGTTGCGTCTGGGTTATTTCCCATGTGTGAGGATATTTACGCGTCGGATTGTCTGAGGTGGAATACCAGACAGTATCCCCAGGTGTTGCGCAACCGGTCATTGCTCCGGTATTCGGGCAATGAAGCGTTAATTCTTCGCCGGAAAGCGTGACGACATCGGCCAAAAAGCGTTTATAACGTTTAATCAGAGTGGCTTGCTGTAATGGCGGGCTAAATTCCATTTATTCTTCCTTATTACTGAGCGACCAGCGCTGCAATGGCTGGTAACGCGTTCGCCCTTGTTTGAAAACAGACTCATACAACACAAATTCATCTACCTGATATTGCCAGCGGAAATTGGGGGGCGGAATAGCGACTGCGCGCGGCGTATTGCGATAAATCGTGATATGCGGATGAAACGGCTGCGGGCTTTGATAACAACCGCTGCGAGCCGCCTGCGAGCGTAACATGTTTGCCAGTTGAATGAGTCCTAAAGGCGCATGGCGCGGGCCAATCCATACGACATTCGAACGCAGCCATTGCCCGGCATCATCAATGGTCAGGGTAAAACCGCGCTGGCGAATCCGCCCCGCTAACTGGCTGAGCGCCTTTTGCTTTTCCACGCTGATGTCACCTAAAAAGGCGAGCGTCAGATGCAGGTTAGCGGCGGCAATCGGCCGCCCGGTATCTTCAGGAAACTGTGCGGCGCGCCACTGGATAATCTGTTTTTGCACCTCTGCTGGGAGTTCGAGTGCAAAGAACAGACGGCGAGTTTCAGCCATTGTTGGGTCTCTCGGTTATGTATGATTTGGCGTGATGCTACAATAGCGAACTTTCAATAATACCTTTTTGGAGCCGTTTGTGCCGTCATTACCGGTCGCCGCAGTGCTACCCGATATTCTTCACGCTTTGCAAAATGCACCGCAAGTTTTACTGAGCGCGCCAACAGGTGCCGGTAAATCGACCTGGCTGCCATTGCAGATTTTGCAACAGGCAAACTTAGGCGGGCGCATTCTGCTACTTGAGCCGCGTCGGCTGGCGGCACGTAATGTTGCACAGCGTCTGGCTGAACTTCTGGGTGAAAAGCCGGGTGAAACGGTGGGATATCGCATGCGTGCTGAAACCTGCGTGGGGCCAAATACGCAGCTCGAAGTTGTCACCGAAGGTATTCTGACGCGCATGATCCAGCACGATCCGGAACTCGACGGTGTGGCGCTGGTGATTCTGGATGAATTTCATGAACGTAGCCTGCAAGCAGACCTTGCGTTAGCGCTGTTGCTCGATGTGCAGCAGGGATTACGCGACGATCTCAAGCTTTTGATTATGTCGGCAACGCTTGATAACTCGCGTCTGCAACAGTGTTTGCCCAATGCGCCAGTGATCGCCTCTGAAGGACGGGCATTTCCTGTTGAGCGCCGCTATAGCCCGCTCCCCACTCAACCACGTTTTGATGAAGCGGTGGCTATCGTCGTGGCAAATTTGCTGCGGGAAGAGTCGGGCTCGGTGTTGCTGTTTTTACCCGGTGTTGCTGAAATCCAGCGCGTTCAGCAGCAGTTACAAGAGCGAGTAGCAAGTGACGTGCAGCTTTGCCCGTTATATGGAGCACTGTCTTTAAACGAACAACGTAAAGCGATTTTGCCTGCGGCAAATGGCATGCGCAAAGTGGTGCTGGCGACCAATATTGCTGAAACCAGTCTCACCATCGAAGGCATCCGCCTGGTGGTGGATACCGCGCTTGAACGCGTGGCGCGTTTCGATGTTCGCACCGGTTTGACGCGACTGGTCACGCAGCGTATTAGCCAGGCGTCGATGGTTCAACGTGCGGGGCGAGCAGGGCGACTGGAATCGGGTATTTGCCTGCACTTAACCAGTGCCGAGCAAGCAGAACGTGCTTCATCGCAAAGCGAGCCGGAGATTCTGCAAAGCGATCTGTCCGGTCTGCTGCTCGATTTGCTGCAATGGGGTTGCCAGGATCCGCATCAACTCACCTGGCTTGATACGCCTCCCGGCGCCAATCTTGCCGCCGCTCAGACATTATTACGCCAGCTCAATGCGCTGGATGAGCAAAACCGGCTCACGTCTGTCGGCCAGCAGATGGCTAATTTAGGTAACGAACCTCGCCTCGCCGCCGTCCTGGTTAATGCCAAAACCGCCGATGAACAAGTCACAGCCGCTCGGCTGGTCGCGATTCTGGAAGAACCTCCCCGCGGTCAGGACAGTGATTTGCGAAACGCATTTAGCCGTCGGCAGGAAAACTGGCAGCAGCGGAGTTCTCAGTTGTTAAAGCGGTTGAATCATCGTGGCGGTGCTGCAGATGCCTCTCTTATCGCCCCGTTACTGGCTCACGCTTTTCCCGATCGTATCGCCCGGCGTCGTGGACTGGATGGTCGTTATCAATTAGCTAACGGTATGGGGGCGATGCTCAATCAGGATGATCCGCTCACGCGTTATGAATGGTTGTTAGCACCTTTATTATTGCAGGGAAGCCAAACACCGGACGCACGTATCTTGCAGGCGATACCTCTGGATATCGATGCGCTGACGGCGAGGTGTCCGTCGTTATTAAACCAAAGCGACTCCATTGAATGGGATGAAACCCAGGGGACGTTGAAAGCTTATCGCCGCACGCAGATTGGCAAACTCGTGGTGAAAGTCCAGCCGCTGGCGAAACCTTCCGAAGAGGAGTTGCATCAAGCAATGCTCAACGGCATTCGTGAAAAAGGTCTGGCGATACTGAACTGGTCACCCCATGCGCAACAGTTTCGTTTGCGTCTGGCTTGCGCAGCCAAATGGTTGCCGGAAGTTGCGTGGCCTGATGTTTCGGATGATGCTTTGCTACGAAATTTAGACAGCTGGTTATTACCTGAACTGCATGGTGTACACTCGTGGCGCGCGCTTAAAAACATTGATGTCACACGCGCGTTACAGAATCTGCTCGACTGGAACACTCGCGTTCGTCTGGATAGTGCGTTGCCAACTCATTACACTGTGCCGACGGGAAGCCAGATAGCCATTCGCTATGATGATGAAAATCCGCCAGTTCTTGCTGTTCGTATGCAAGAAATGTTTGGTGAAGCGCGAACGCCAGTGATTGCTGAAGGCCGTGTGCCACTGGTTCTGGAACTGCTCTCCCCAGCTCAGCGCCCTTTGCAGATAACGCGTGATTTAACCGCTTTCTGGAACGGAGCCTATCGGGAAGTGCAAAAAGAGATGAAAGGACGTTATCCAAAACATGTCTGGCCGGATTCGCCAGCAGACGCGCTGCCTACGCGGCGTACGAAAAAGTACCAATAACTTTGAGAGATTTCCTCTTTCACCTTTGGTGGAAGAAAGGAGAATCAGGCCGTGCGCCTTATTTTTGGTGGAGAAAGCAATGGCGGGGAATGACCGCGAACCGATTGGACGTAAAGGTAAACCTTCACGCCCTGTAAAAGAGAAAGTAAGCCGCCGTGTCCGCGAAGAGGAATACGATGCGGATTACGACGATGACTATGACGACGAGGAACCGATGCCACCGCGTAAAGGAAAAGGCAGCGGCAATGGCCGTCCGCCACGTAAAAAGCGCCGCTGGTTGTGGTTCTTACTAAAACTGTTTGTCGTTTTTGTTGTGCTGTTCGTGATTTACGGCGTCTATCTTGACCAGAAGATCCGCGCGCGTATTGATGGCAAAGTCTGGCAACTCCCGGCGGCGGTATATGGCCGCATGGTGAATCTTGAACCCGACATGCCGTACAGCAAAAAAGAGATGATTAACCTGCTGGAAGCCACGCAGTATCGCCAGGTGACGAAGATGACTCGCCCTGGTGAATTTACGGTGCAGGGCAACAGTATTGAGATGATCCGTCGCCCGTTTGATTTCCCTGATAGTAAAGAAGGGCAGATCCGCGCACGTCTGGTTTTTGATGGCGACCATCTTGAATCGATCCAGAACATGGATAACAACCGCAGCTTCGGTTTCTTCCGTCTGGATCCGCGTTTAATCACCATGTTGTCTTCACCCAATGGTGAACAGCGTCTATTCGTGCCACGCACCGGATTCCCGGAACTGCTGGTTGATACGCTGATCGCTACGGAAGATAAACACTTCTACGAACATGATGGGATCAGCTTCTACTCCATCGGTCGTGCGGTGCTGGCGAACCTGACAGCCGGTCGTACGGTGCAAGGTGCGAGTACGCTGACGCAACAGCTGGTTAAAAACCTGTTCCTGTCGAGCGAACGTTCTTACGTGCGTAAAGCGAACGAAGCGTACATGGCGCTGATCATGGACGCCCGTTACGGCAAAGATCGCATTCTTGAGCTGTATCTGAACGAGGTGTACCTCGGCCAGAGCGGCGATAACGAAATTCGCGGCTTCCCGCTGGCGAGCTTGTACTACTTTGGTCGTCCGGTTGAAGAGCTGAGTCTTGACCAACAAGCGTTGCTGGTCGGCATGGTGAAAGGGGCGTCGATTTACAACCCATGGCGTAACCCGAAACTGGCACTGGAACGTCGAAACCTTGTGCTGCGCTTGTTACAAGAGCAGAAAGTGATCGACCAGGAACTTTACGACATGCTGAGCGCTCGCCCTCTGGGTGTGCAGCCGCGTGGCGGGGTGATTTCGCCGCAGCCTGCATTTATGCAGATGGTGCGTAACGAACTCCAGGCCAAGCTTGGCGATAAAGTTAAAGACCTGTCGGGCGTGAAGATCTTCACCACTTTTGACTCCGTTTCCCAGGATGCGGCAGAAAAAGCGGTGAGCGAAGGCGTACCGGTTCTCCGCGCTTCTCGTAAGCTGAAAGATCTTGAAGCAGCAATGGTGATTGTTGACCGTTCAACCGGCGAAGTTCGTGCCATGGTTGGGGGGGCGGAAACACAATATGCAGGCTTTAACCGCGCGATGCAGGCACGCCGTTCTATCGGTTCTCTGGCTAAACCTGCAACGTATCTGACAGCGTTAAGCCAGCCCGATGCCTATCGCCTGAATACCTGGATTGCCGATGCACCGATTGCGCTGAAGCAGCCGAATGGTCAGGTTTGGTCGCCGCAAAACGACGATCGTCGCTATAGCGGTCAGGTGATGCTGGTTGATGCGTTGACACGTTCGATGAACGTACCAACGGTGAATCTGGGTATGGCGCTTGGCCTGCCAGCCGTCACCGACACCTGGATTAAACTGGGTGTGCCGAAAGACCAGTTGCATCCGGTTCCGGCAATGTTGCTGGGCGCGTTGAACCTGACGCCAATCGAAGTGGCTCAGGCATTCCAGACCATTGCCAGCGGCGGTAACCGCGCAACGCTGTCTGCATTGCGTTCGGTGATTGCTGAAGATGGTACCGTGCTGTATCAAAGCTTCCCGCAGGCAGAACAGGCTGTTCCTCCACAGGCGGCTTACATGACGCTGTACACGATGCAGCAGGTTATGGCTCGTGGTACTGGGCGTGCGTTGGGTGGCAAATATCCGAACTTGCATCTGGCAGGGAAAACGGGGACTACCAACGATAACGTTGATACCTGGTTTGCCGGGATTGATGGTAAAGAAGTCGCCATCACCTGGGTTGGGCGTGATAACAACCAGCCGACCAAACTGTACGGTGCGAGCGGGGCGATGTCGCTTTATCAACGCTACCTGGCGAACCAAACGCCAATTCCGTTGGTGCTGAATCCACCGGAAGATATCGTCGATATGGGCGTTGATAGCGCAGGTTACTTCCAGTGCGGTGGTGGTGGTGATCGTGTGCTGCCAGTGTGGACGACGAATCCAGATGCGTTGTGCCAGCAAAGCCAGCAGGTTGAGCAGAACAATAATCCGTTTAGCCAGTCGCAGCAGCCTCAACAGCAGCCGCAACAACAACAGCAGCAGCAACCGCAGCAGCAACAAGAGTCAGGTGATGGTGTTGCCGGTTGGATAAAAGACATGTTCGGCAGTAAGTAATCGTTACTGCTTTCCAAAAAAGCCTCCGTTTATACCGGGGGCTTTTCTTTTTACATACTCCTTGTAATTACTCTGGTTAATTATTATTCCCTCGCACTTACAAGGGGTGTGATCCGCTTGCCATGCGCTTTCCGTTTCGTCTATTATTCTGCGGCATAATAATAATTCTCGTTTTCGTTATCATTCGTCACTTCATCAGAGATAAAGCACAATGGCACGTTTAAGAACTGGACAACCAGTCAATACCTCAATTCGCAAGCTCGCTTTTTTTGTTGCTGCCGCTGTAAGCGGTGTCAGCGCACCGAGTTTTGCCGCTGATAGCACAGCAACCAAAGAAGATACCATCACCGTTTCTGCAAGCGCGGCTGATGAAAGTGCATGGGGCCCGTCTCCGACGATTGCGGCTAAACGCACGGCAACCGCCACCAAGACCGATACGCCAATTGAAAAGACTCCGCAGTCTATTTCTGTTGTGACGCGTGAAGAGATGGATACTCACCAACCCGCTTCCGTTAAAGAAGCGCTGGGTTATACGCCGGGCATTACTGTTTCAACTCGTGGCTCTTCAGACACGTATGACGCGGTGAAAATTCGTGGTTTCGGTTCTGTTAACCAGAACAACTATTTAGATGGCCTGAAACTTCAGGGTGATTTCTACAACGAAGTCATCATCGACCCGTATATGCTTGAGCGCGTGGAATTAATGCGCGGCCCAACGTCCGTACTGTACGGAAAAAGCAGCCCAGGCGGCATCATCACGATGGTGAGCAAGCGCCCAACCACTGAACCGCTGAAAGAAGTGCAGTTCAAAATGGGTACCAATAACCTGTGGCAAACTGGTTTTGATTTCAGTGATTCGCTGGATGATGCAGGCGAGTATTCTTATCGTCTGACCGGTGTGGCACGTTCTAACGACGACCAGCAGCAGTTCTCCAAACAGAAACGTTATGCGATTGCACCGTCGTTCACCTGGCGTCCTGACGATAAAACCAATTTCACTTTCTTAGCTAATCTGCAAGATACCCCAGAAACCGGTTATTACGGTTGGTTGCCTAAAGAAGGCACCGTTGAGCCGTTGCCAGATGGTTCGCGCTTGCCGACTAACTTCAACGAAGGTGCGCCAAATAACACCTACTCGTTGTCCCATAAAATGGTCGGTTACAGTTTTGACCATGAGTTCAACGACACTTTCACCGTGCGCCAGAACCTGCGTTATGTTGACTCCAAAACCAATCAGAAAAGCGTTTACGGTACAGGCGTAGATTCAACGGGCCATATGTTGACTCGCGGTACGGTTGTGGATAACGAAAAACTGCACAACTTTGCGGTTGATACCCAGTTGCAGAGCAACTTTGCGACAGGCGAAATTGCACATACCTTGCTGACAGGTGTGGATTTCCAGCAGATGCGTAACGATGTGAACGCGACCTTTGGCAGCGCGCCTCCGCTGGATTTGTATAACCCAGTCTATGAAAACTACGATTTTGGCGATGCGGATCCGTATCAGCAAAACAAACAGAAACAAACCGGTATCTACATTCAGGATCAGGCGGAGTGGAACAAGTTTGTTCTGACTGTCGGAGGCCGTTACGATTGGCTGAAACAGTCTACTCTCGCATACCAGGCGAATAACTTCACCGAGCGTGACGACAGCGAATTCACTGGCCGTGCCGGTCTGAACTATCTATTCGATAACGGTGTATCGCCATACATTAGCTACAGCGAATCTTTCGAACCCAACTCCGGTGCGGATTTTTACGGCAACACCTTCAAACCTTCAAAAGGCCGTCAGTACGAAGCGGGTGTGAAGTATGTGCCGAAGGATATGGCAGTGGTCATTACCGGTGCGGTTTATCAGTTGACCAAGTCTGATAACCTGATGTCCGATCCCGACACTTCCCACGGTTTCTCTTCCATTCAGGGCGGCGAAATTCGGTCCCGTGGCGTAGAACTTGAAGCCAAAGCGGCGGTTAATGCCAACATTAACGTCACTGCGTCTTACACCTACACCGATGCGGAATACACCACCGACACCACTTTCAAAGGCAATACGCCTGAGCAGGTGCCAGAGCATATGGCTTCACTGTGGGGTGATTACACCTTCAATGAAGGTGCGCTCACCGGTCTGACTATCGGTACTGGCGGTCGCTTCATTGGTTCCAGCTACGGCGACCCTGCGAACAGCTTCAAAGTGGGTAGTGCTGCGGTGCTGGATGCAGTGGTTAAATATGACCTTGGCCGCTTCGGTATGAATGGTTCAAGTGTTGCGGTAAACGTAAACAACTTGCTTGATCGTGAATACGTTGCCAGCTGCTTCGCCACTTACGGTTGCTTCTGGGGCGCAGAGCGTCAGGTTGTTGCGACGGCAACATTCCGCTTCTAAGTTGGTTTAGAATCAGCAATTTAGGGCACGGTTCGCCGTGCCCATCAACAAAGTTGGCTACCATGCAGGACAAACACCTTCATCCCGATACCACGTTTAGCCTCACTGACGTTACCTTCCGCGTACCCGGTCGCACGCTCCTCCACCCCCTGTCGCTTACCTTTCCTGTGGGAAAAGTCACCGGCCTGATTGGTCACAATGGGTCGGGCAAATCGACATTGCTGAAAATGCTTGGCCGTCATCAGAAGCCCTCTGAAGGGGAGATTCACCTCAACGATCATCCTCTGGATAGCTGGAGCAGCAAGGAATTTGCGCGCAAAGTCGCGTATTTACCGCAGCAACTTCCTGCAGCAGAAGGGATGACGGTGCGTGAACTGGTGGCGATTGGGCGTTATCCGTGGCACGGCGCGCTGGGTCGTTTCGGTGCGGCAGACAGAGAACTGGTTGAAGAAGCGATTACGCTGGTCGGGCTAAAGCCTTTTGCGCATCGCCTGGTGGACAGTCTTTCCGGCGGTGAGCGCCAACGTGCGTGGATTGCCATGCTGGTGGCACAAGATAGTCGCTGTCTGCTGTTGGATGAGCCGACATCGGCGCTGGATATTGCCCATCAGGTTGATGTGCTGGCGCTGATCCATCGCCTTAGTCAGGAGCGTGGCCTGACCGTGATTGCAGTGCTGCATGACATTAATATGGCTGCGCGCTACTGCGATAACCTCGTGGCGTTGCGCGGTGGTGAAATGATTGCCCAGGGTAGCCCGGCTGACCTGATGCAAAGCGCTACGCTTGAGCAGATTTACGGTATTCCAATGGGCATTCTGCCCCATCCTGCGGGTGCAGCCCCGGTAAGCTTTGTTTACTGATGAGTGAGCTGATTAATCCTTTTTTGAGTCGTCGGCAGTTGCTAACCGCGCTGGCGCTCTCGCCATTATTGCTCAAAATGGGCAATGCAAAAGCTGCAACGATAGATCCTCGCCGCATTGTGGCGCTGGAATGGTTGCCCGTCGAACTGATGCTGGCGCTGGGCATCACGCCTTATGCGATGGCGGATATCAAGAATTATCAAGCCTGGGTCGGCGAGCCAAAATTGCCGGAAGGCATTATCGAAGTTGGCTTACGTACTGAACCTAATCTCGAACTTCTCACACAATTAAAACCGTCGCTGATTCTCTATTCCGCAGGCTATGGCCCGTCACCGGAAAAGATGTCGCGTATTGCGCCGGGTTTAGGTTTTAGCTTTAACGATGGTACCGGCAAGCCGCTGACCGTTGCCCGCCAGTCACTGACACAACTGGGTGAGAAACTCGGTATGCAGCAAGCGGCAAGCGATCACCTGCTGAAGTTCGACCAATTTATCGAGCAAATGAAACCCCGCTTCGCCTCGCGCGGTGACAAACCGGTATTGCTGATGACGCTGTTAGATTCCCGTCATGCGCTGATTATTGGGAAAAACAGTTTGTTCCAACAGGTCATGGATTTGCTGGGCGTGAAAAACGCATGGTCGGGTGAAACCAACTTCTGGGGGAGTGCGGTTGTGGGTCTTGAGCGCCTGGCCGAGGTCAAGGACGCCGATGTTATCTGCTTTGATCACAATAACGATGCTGAAATGGCTCGCGTAACCGCGACGCCTCTGTGGAATGCAATGCCTTTTGTTCGTCAGAATCGTTTCCAGCGTGTACCTCCGGTTTGGCTTTATGGCGCGACGCTTTCCGCGATGAGCTTCACGACTACGCTGGCTAAAGCCATAGGGAGCCAGGCGTGAAACATCGTTATGTGCTGTTCCCTGCGTTACTTTTATCGCTGCTGTTTATTCTTGCCTGTACGCTGACTCTGCATAACCTGAATGCACAATTGCCTTTTGCGCAGTGGTCTGCGGCCTTACGGCAACCGAGTATTGATGACATCAATCAGATGTTGTTCCATTACAGCTTGCTCCCGCGTCTGGCTATCTCGCTATTAGTGGGGGCCGGACTTGGGCTGGTGGGGGTGCTATTCCAGCAAGTGCTGCGTAACCCGCTTGCCGAGCCGACCACGCTTGGCGTGGCGAGTGGCGCGCAGTTGGGCGTCACGGTTGCCACGTTGTGGGCGCTGCCCGGAGGATTTGCGACACAACAGTTTGCGGCATTAGCCGGAGCAGGCGTTGTCGGCTTATTGGTGTTTGGTGTTGCCTGGGGCAAGCGTTTATCCCCTGTCACCCTGATCCTGGCCGGTCTGGTGCTTAGCCTGTATTGCGGTGCGGTAAACCAGTTGCTCGCTATTTTCCATCACGACCAATTACAGAACATGTTCCTGTGGAGCACCGGCTCGCTGAACCAGCAAGATTGGGATATCGTTAACGGCTTGTGGCCACGCCTGGTGGGCGGTTTACTGCTAACGCTTTTGCTGCTGCGCCCGTTAACGCTGATGGGGCTTGACGATGGTGTTGCACGTAATCTGGGCCTGGCACTTTCGATGGTGCGCCTGGCCACTCTGGTGCTGGCGATTGCCATCAGTGCGTTGCTGGTTAATGCGGTCGGGATTATCGGTTTTATCGGCCTGTTCGCCCCGTTGTTGGCGAAAATGCTCGGCGCTCGCCGTCTTGTGGCTCGTTTGTTGCTGGCACCGGTTATTGGTGCGTTGATTCTGTGGCTGTCGGATCAATCGGTTGTCTGGCTGACCAGCGTATGGCGTGAAATTTCTACCGGTACGGTAACGGCGCTGATTGGTGCTCCTTTACTGCTTTGGCTGCTGCCACGCCTGCGCACCGTGGGTACGCCTGCGATGAATCAGGGCGATAATGTTCCTGATGAGCGCCAGCATTTAGCATGGTGGGTGTTAATCGGTAGCGGCGTGTTGGCGATGATTATCGTGACTGCGCTGACGCTTGGGCGCGACGCGTACGGCTGGAATTGGGCGAGTGGTTCGTTATTCCACGATTTGTTGCAGTGGCGCTGGCCGCGGGTATTAGCCGCATTGACCGCGGGTATGATGTTGGCGGTTGCGGGCAGCGTGATACAGCGTCTGACCGGCAATGCGATGGCGAGCCCTGAAGTTCTGGGTATCAGTTCCGGCGCGGCATTTGGCGTAGTCGTGATGCTGTTTATCGTACCTGGAAATGCCTTTGCCTGGTTGTTCCCTGCGGGCAGTCTGGGCGCGGCGGTAACACTTCTAGTCATCATGGTCACAGCAAGTCGTGGTGGTTTTTCACCACAACGCATGCTGCTGGCGGGGATGGCGCTGAGTACGGCGTTTACCATGCTGCTGATGTTACTGATGGCCAGTGGCGATCCGCGCATGGCGGGAATACTGACCTGGATTTCCGGCTCGACTTATAACGTCACCGGCGATCAGGCAGTCAGAACGCTTATCCTGATGGTGATTTTATTTGCTCTGACGCCGTTTTGTCGCCGTTGGTTGATGATTCTGCCACTGGGTGGCGCCACCGCGCGGGCGATTGGTATGGCGCTGACACCATCACGTTTCGCGCTGTTGTTGTTAGCCGCGACGTTAACGGCTGCAGCCACGATGACCGTCGGCCCGCTGAGTTTTGTTGGCTTAATGGCACCACATATCGCGCGCATGCTCGGTTTTAGACGCGCAATGCCACAGTTGATGATCTCGGCGTTGTTGGGTGGGATGTTGATGGTAGCGGCGGATTGGTGTGGCAGGATGATTCTGTTCCCGGATCAAGTTCCGGCGGGGTTATTAGCAACGTTTATTGGTGCGCCGTACTTTATCTATTTGCTGCGTAAGCAGACCCGATAAGTCTTGCTCCTTCTTCTGGGGGGGAAGGTTGGGATGAGGGCGTTGTGGGTTAAACCCACCCTCACCCTGGCCCTCTCCCGGAGGGAGAGGGAACGACAGATTACAGCTTCGCGAATACCCGACGCGCGGCGTCGATGGTTTTCTGAATATCTTCTTTCGAATGCGCAACTGACATAAAGCCTGCTTCAAACGCAGACGGTGCCAGGTAAACGCCTTCTTCCAGCATTAAGTGGAAGAACTTCTTAAAGCGCTCAACGTCACATGCCATCACATCCTGATAGCAGGTCACAGATTCTGCATCGGTAAAGAACAGACCGAACATCCCGCCGACATTATTGACCACCAGTGGAATATTTTCGGCTTTAGCCGCGTTCAACAGACCATCTGCCAGCATTTCCGTCAGCTCAGTCAACGTCTGGTGAATACCCGGTTGTGCGACTTCGGTCAGGCAAGCGTAACCGGCTGCCATCGCAATGGGGTTACCGGAAAGCGTACCCGCCTGATAAACCGGCCCGGTTGGTGCCAGAGCGTCCATGATTTCGCGACGGCCACCAAATGCGCCGACCGGCATACCGCCACCAATAATCTTGCCTAAACAGGTTAAGTCTGGCTCAACACCGTAGTAAGACTGTGCGCCAGCCAGTGCGACACGGAAACCGGTCATCACTTCGTCGATAATAAACAGTGCGCCAAACTCGTCACACAGTGCACGCAGACCTGGCAGGAAATCATCGTTTGGTGGAATGCAGTTCATGTTGCCCGCAACCGGCTCAACAATAATGCAGGCGATCTCTTGCGGATATTGCTCAAACGCTTCACGCACGGAGGCGAGATCGTTGTAAGTGCAGGTGAGGGTGTGTTTGGCAAAATCAGCCGGAACGCCCGGAGAGTTGGGCTGGCCGAGGGTCAGTGCGCCAGAACCGGCTTTTACCAGCAGGCAGTCTGCGTGGCCATGGTAGCAGCCTTCGAATTTGATGATTTTATCGCGGCCGGTGAAACCAC
The DNA here is from genome assembly GCF_027594725.1 of Buttiauxella sp. WJP83. Taxonomy (NCBI): domain Bacteria; kingdom Pseudomonadati; phylum Pseudomonadota; class Gammaproteobacteria; order Enterobacterales; family Enterobacteriaceae; genus Buttiauxella; species Buttiauxella sp. WJP83. Next base: position 3,821,247 of record NZ_CP110080.1, on the reverse strand, counting down.
GTGCCAGGCGAATGGCGCTCATGGTGGCTTCAGTACCGGAGTTCACCATGCGAACCATATCCATCGTTGGAACCAGCTCAGTCACCAGTTCCGCCATTTTCACTTCCATCTCGGTTGGCGCACCAAAGCTCAGGCCGCGTTCAACCGCTTCAATAACGGCATTGCGGATCGCCGGATGGTTGTGGCCGAGCACCATTGGCCCCCATGAACCGACGTAATCGATATAGGCTTTGCCGTCAGCGTCATACAGGTAAGCCCCGTCAGCACGTTCGATAAACAGCGGCACACCGCCGACACCGGTAAAAGCACGAACAGGTGAGTTAACCCCACCAGGAATGACTTTACGGGCGGCAGCGTACAGGTTTTCAGACTTACTCATGAATCGGCTCCTGATTCGTGGAATTCGTGGAAATAGTGGCAACACTCTATTCTAAGGGAAACGGTGGACGTTATGAAGGTATTGCCCAAACGCATCGAGGGAGTAGAATGCCCCTTCGATTTGTATTACCAATAAATGATTAGCCAAATGAATCACTCCCACCCCTCTTTTGAAGCACAGCAGGTTGTGCGCTTACGTAGGGGCGACATGGTGCGTCGCCTTATTAGACAGGATAAAACTCCAGTCGCAATTCTATTTATGGCCGCGATAGTAGGGACGTTAGCCGGTTTGATGGGTGTCGCCTTTGAGAAATCGGTGACCTGGATGCAGCAAAACCGCCTGGCGATGCTGGCGCATGTGGCTGATTACAGTGTCATTGTCTGGCCGTTGGCATTCATCAGCTCAATGCTTTTGGCGATGGTCGGTTACTATCTGGTGCGTCGTTTTGCTCCGGAAGCGGGGGGATCGGGTATCCCTGAAATTGAAGGGGCACTCGAAGAATTACGCCCTGTGCGCTGGTGGCGCGTCATCCCGGTTAAATTTATCGGTGGTATGGGAACGCTCGGTGCGGGGATGGTTCTCGGGCGCGAAGGCCCGACAGTGCAGATGGGTGGCAATATCGGGCGCATGGTGCTGGATATTTTCCGCCTGCGTGGTGCAGAAGCCCGCCATTCTCTGCTGGCAACCGGTGCGGCTGCGGGTTTGTCCGCGGCGTTTAACGCGCCGCTGGCGGGGATACTGTTCATCATTGAAGAGATGCGCCCGCAGTTTCGCTATAACCTGATTTCGATAAAAGCCGTCTTTATTGGCGTGATTATGTCGAGCGTGGTTTTCCGTATTTTTAACGGCGAAAACGCGGTGATTGAAGTCGGGAAACTTTCGAATGCACCTGTTAATACACTGTGGTTGTATCTGGTGTTAGGCATGGTCTTCGGTATCGTTGGCGTGTTCTTCAACGCAATGGTGTTCCGCACTCAAGATATGTTCCAGCGTATGCACGGTGGAAACATCAAAAAATGGGTGATTATCGGCGGCTTGTTGGGCGGCATTTGTGGCGTGTTAGGGCTTATCCAGCCCGCAGCGTCTGGCGGTGGTTTTAACCTGATTCCCATCGCAGCGGCCGGAAATTACACGTTAGGGATGCTGCTGTTTATCTTTATTGCGCGTGTGATTACTACGCTACTGTGTTTTTCTTCCGGTGCACCAGGCGGGATTTTTGCACCCATGTTGGCTTTGGGTACGTTGCTTGGGACCGCGTTTGGCATGGCGAGTGCAGCCTGGTTCCCTGTCTACCACCTTGATGTTGGGACATTTGCGATTGCCGGAATGGGCGCGTTGTTTGCCGCATCAGTGCGTGCGCCATTGACGGGGATCGTGCTGGTTCTGGAAATGACTGACAATTATCAGCTCATTCTGCCAATGATTATTACCTGCCTTGGCGCGACACTATTGGCACAATTTCTTGGCGGAAAGCCGCTATACTCCTCGATCCTTGCGCGAACGCTTGCCAAACAAGAAGCCGAGAAGCAGGCTAAAGAACAGCAAACCCCGAGCGGGGAGAATACTTGAACGATTTACTCGGGTATTAGATAATGACCCCAGAATTCGGGTTGAAATATACCCGACTACCTATTTCGTTGGGAGCAAACAATGAGTGATGACGTAGCAGTGCTGCCGTTGCAATTTACAGAAGCAGCAGCCAATAAAGTAAAAAACCTGATCGCAGATGAAGAGAACCCGAATCTGAAACTGCGCGTTTACATCACCGGTGGTGGTTGCAGCGGCTTCCAGTATGGTTTTACCTTTGATGATCAGATTAACGATGGTGATATGACTATCGAGAAGCAGGGCGTTTCACTGGTCGTTGACCCGATGAGCCTGCAATATCTGGTCGGTGGCGCGGTGGATTACACCGAAGGCCTGGAAGGTTCCCGTTTTGTGGTGACTAACCCGAACGCGAAAAGCACCTGTGGGTGTGGTTCTTCCTTCAGCGTTTAATTGCTGATTCAAAAGAAAAAGCCGTGTTTCTAAACACGGCTTTTTTTATTTCTTACGCTCGGTCATCCAGCGCAAAAGTGGGCAGTTTGAGGTGCCAGCGAATGGCGGCCAGTCGAATAGCCAGGGTGACGACCATGCCAATCATACTGGCTTGTTCTAACGGAACGTGGAAAGTGTCATACGCTGTCGCGTGTACGATACCGCCTGCGATACAGGCCGTGGCGTAGATCTCGGTACGCAAGATCATCGGGATTTCACGCGCTAATACGTCGCGAATAATCCCGCCGCCTACGCCGGTCAGCACGCCCATACAGATGGCAATCAGCGGGCTGGTGCCAGCCAAAAATGCTTTGTTAACCCCAATCCCAACGAACACCGCAAGGCCGACAGCATCCAGCACCGGCAAAATCCATTTTGGCAGGCGACGCGGCTGGCGCACGAGCAAGATAGTCAGCAAACAGGTGACCATCGCGACCACTAAGTCGGTGGGATCTTTAACCCAAAATACCGGGCCGTTATCCAGCGCCATATCGCGAATGGTTCCGCCGCCTACGGCTGTTACTACGCCCAGCACCAGCACGCCGAAAGGGTCCATACGAAGTTTTCCAGCCAGTAGTACGCCGGAGATGGCAAAGACGGCTGTGCCAATGATGTCCAGCCAATAGACGAGCATGGGAGATTACCCTCAGTAAGTTTATTTTTCTGCCAGCTCCTTACAGAGCTGTTTTGCGGCGAGGATAATACGTGGGCTCGAGCGACTAAACCAGTCATCATTCACTGCAATAACCGGAATTTTTAACTGGGTATTCCAAAAGTGTTCAACGGGTGGAATCTGGGTCTCATCGCCGGTAATAATAATAGCCTGCGGACGCCGACTAATCACTTGTTCGCGGCTCACTTGCGGCCAGGGGACCCGACTATCAGCAAAGATATTTTGCCCGCCACAGACTTCCAGAATTTCGTTTTGAATCGAACCGCGCCCAGAAGTAAACAGCGGCTGCTGGCCAAACTGTAAAAACACTTTTTTCTTCGGATGCTGGGAGTATTGCGCTTTCAAATCGGCAAACTCTTTTGCCAGTTGATCGGCGGCGTCGTGAGCGGTTTGTGGCGTTGGGCTGTATTGACCCAGTTGGCGCAGTGCGGCAACAACGCCTTCGACGGTCGTTGGATCAAGCCAAATAACGTTAATCCCCAGCGCCTGCATCTGATTGACTTGTCGTTCTGCATTTCCACCACGCCACGCCAGCACCACATCGGGTTTTAGCGCCACGATGCGCTCGAGGTTCATCCCCTGCCAGTTTGAGACTTGCTCAAGCTTTTTGGCCGCCTCCGGATAATTTGACCAGGCACTAACCGCAACAGGCGTGATCCCCGCAGCGAATGCCAGTTCAGTATTACTCGGCGACAATGAGATAACCCGCGGCGCTGCAATCAGCAACGCCGGGAGACAACATAGCAGCGCGATTAGCCCGCGCCAGAGATTCTTATTACGCACGCGTCAGTTTCTGTATCAGGTTTTCAACCATCAGCGTGGACTGCTTCGCTGCTACGGCGAGGAACTCGTCAAAGCTCAGGTGAGATTGCTGATCGGCAACATCAGAAATAGCGCGAACCACGACAAACGGCGTACCAAAATTGTGGCAAACATGCGCAACGGCAGTCGCTTCCATTTCAACCGCGATAGCCTCAGGGAAGTTATGGCGGATTTTTGCCAATGCCACAGAACCATTAATAAAGGCATCACCGCTGACAACCAGGCCGCGCACTGCGTTGAGGTTTAACTCGGCAATACACTCTTCAGCCGCTGCAATCAATTTGGCGTCGGCGGCGAAGCCTGCCGGACAACCTGGCAGTTGGCCGTATTCATAGCCAAAAGCAGTTACGTCTGCGTCGTGGTAACGCACTTCATCAGAAACAACGATATCACCGACGTTAAGCGTAGGGGCAAGACCACCCGCAGAACCAGTGTTAATGACAACATCCGGTTTGCAATGCTCAAGTAGCAGAGTTGCACCCATTGCAGCGGCAACTTTACCGATGCCTGATTTCAACAATGCCACTTCAACGCCGTTAAGCTGACCGGTGTAGATTTCACACCCTGCCAGTGTCAGAGTTTGACGGTTTTCAATTTTGTCACGCAGGAGCGTAACTTCTTCTTCCATTGCACCAATAATGCCTGCTTTCATAGTGATACTCGCTAATGTGGTGGAATTTGAACCAAATTTCAGCGCATAGTCTATCATGGCTGGCAGCGAGGCTTTAAATGGAACAGGGGTGGGCATGAGCGAAATAGATTTCCGCAAGAAAATTAACTGGCACCGTCGTTTCCGTTCGCCCGAAGGACAAAAGAACGAGCATGAAATCCTGCGTATTTTTGAAAGCGATCGCGGGCGAATCGTTAACTCTCCGGCAATCCGCCGTTTGCAGCAAAAAACCCAGGTCTTTCCGCTGGAGCGTAATGCTTCTGTTCGCACCCGTTTGACCCATTCGATGGAAGTTCAGCAAGTCGGGCGCTATATCGCCAAAGAGATCTTAAGTCGCCTGAAAGAGCAGCAAGATTTAGAACGCTATGGATTGCATGAACTGACTGGTCCATTTGAGAGCATCGTGGAAATGGCGTGTCTGATGCACGACATCGGCAATCCGCCGTTTGGTCATTTTGGCGAGTCGGCAATCAATGACTGGTTCCGCCAGCGCCTGTTTCCGGGGGATACGGGAAGCCAACCGCGGAGCGACGATCGTTGCCGGGTTGCAACATTACGTCTGCATGAAGGCGAAGATCAGTTGAATAGTTTGCGCCGTAAAGTCCGCCAGGATCTTTGCCAGTTTGAGGGGAATGCGCAGGGCATTCGCCTGGTGCATAGTCTGTTACGCATGAATCTGACCTGGGCGCAGGTTGGCTGCATTCTCAAATATACCCGTCCCGCCTGGTTTGTCGGGGAACCACCAAAAAGTCACGCGTATTTGATGAAGAAACCAGGCTTTTATCTGTCTGAAGAGTCGTACATTGTGCGTCTGCGTGCAGAGCTTGGGCTCGGTGAGTACAGCCGGTTTCCACTGACGTGGATAATGGAAGCGGCTGACGATATCTCTTATTGCGTGGCGGATCTCGAAGATGCCGTTGAGAAGCGCATCTTTACCGTTGAGCAGCTTTATCAGCATTTATGCGATGCCTGGGGCGAGCGCTGTGAGGGCGATCTGTTTGAGCGAGTGGTGAATGAAGCCTGGGATAAATCCCGTTCAAATCAGATGCGTCGCAGCACCGAAGACCAGTTCTTTATGTACCTGCGCGTCAATACACTAAATCAACTGGTGCCTTACGCCGCGCAACGTTTTATCGATAATCTGGACGAGATATTTAGTGGGGAGTTTAATCACGCGCTTCTTGAAGATGACAGCTCATTTGCTCGCTTGTTGGAACTCTATAAACAAGTGGCGTTTAAACATGTGTTTAGCCATCCGGAGGTGGAGCAGCTCGAATTACAGGGTTATCGTGTCATTAGTGGCTTACTTGAAATTTACAGTCCGCTACTCAATATATCCTGCGAGGATTTTGCTGAACTGGTGGAAAAAGAAAGTTTACGTCGTCTACCGATTGAGACACGGTTATTCCACAAATTATCGACAAAACACCGGCTTGCTTATATCGAAGCCGTCAATGACTTAGCACCGTCAGCCAGTGATTTCCCGGTATGGGAATATTATTACCGCTGTCGCCTGATTCAGGATTATATCAGTGGAATGACGGACTTATTCGCCTGGGATGAATATCGCCGTTTAATGGCCGTGGAATAAGTGAGTTATTGAGTTTTGTAAAGACGGACAATAAATTTTTACTTTTTCCAGTGACTTATCGGCGGAACTTAGCGCCTCAATTGTCACTCTATATTGGCCTACACAGCAATTTTGCGTGACTTATTAACTTGAGACTTATACAGATGAAAAAAACAACTTTAGCAATGAGCGCGCTGGCTCTTAGTCTGGGTTTGGCGCTGGGGCCTGTATCCGCTATCGCCGCTGAAACGGCTTCTTCTTCAACCGCTGCGCAACCGCTGCCAAGCCTTGCGCCAATGTTAGAAAAAGTGATGCCGTCCGTGGTAAGCATCAATGTTGAAGGAAGCACCACCGTTAACACGCCACGCATGGGGCGTAACTTCCAGCAATTCTTCGGTGATAATTCACCGTTCTGCCAGGAAGGTTCACCGTTCCAGAGCTCACCTTTCTGCCAGGAGGGTGCGGCTGAAGGGGGTCCACAAGGCGGTGCACAACAACAGAAATTTGCAGCCCTTGGTTCTGGTGTCATTATTGATGCTGCGAAAGGCTATGTCGTAACTAACAACCACGTTGTTGATAATGCAACAAAAATTCAGGTTTCACTGAGCGATGGCCGTAAGTTTGAGGCAAAAGTCGTGGGTAAAGATCCACGCTCTGATATTGCACTGCTGCAGTTGCAAGATCCGAAAAACCTGACTGCGATTAAGATGGCCGATTCCGATGCACTGCGCGTGGGTGATTACACCGTCGCAATTGGTAACCCATATGGCCTGGGTGAAACGGTGACTTCCGGTATTGTTTCAGCGTTGGGTCGTAGCGGCCTTAACATTGAAAACTATGAAAACTTTATCCAGACCGATGCGGCAATCAACCGCGGTAACTCCGGTGGTGCATTGGTTAATTTGAACGGTGAACTGATCGGGATTAACACCGCGATTCTGGCGCCAGATGGCGGCAACATCGGGATCGGCTTTGCTATCCCAAGCAATATGGTGAAAAACCTCACCGCGCAAATGGTTGAGTTCGGCCAGGTTCGTCGTGGCGAGCTGGGTATTTTGGGGACCGAACTGAACTCTGAACTGGCGAAGGCCATGAAGGTTGACGCACAACGCGGCGCATTTGTAAGCCAGGTTATGCCAAACTCTTCGGCTGCAAAAGCAGGTATTAAAGCCGGTGATGTGGTGGTTTCATTGAACGGTAAGCCGATTAGCAGCTTTGCTGCACTGCGTGCGGAAGTCGGTTCTATGCCAGTTGGTAGCAAACTGACGCTTGGCTTGCTGCGCGATGGCAAACCTATCTCAGTCAATCTGGAACTGCAACAAAGCAGCCAGACTCAGGTTGACTCCGCAACCATCTTTACCGGTATTGAAGGTGCTGAAATGAGCAACCGCAGCGGTAAAGGTGAGAAAGGGGTTATCGTTAATAACGTAAAAGCGAATACTCCGGCTGCGCGTATTGGCCTGAAAAAAGGTGACGTCATCATTGGTGTGAACCAGCAGGTAGTCAATAACATTGCTGAGCTGCGTAAAATTCTCGACACCAAGCCGTCAGTTATGGCTCTGAACATTCAGCGTGGTGATACCACTATCTACTTGCTGATGCAGTAATCGTCACTGAGTCACACTCAAAACTATCAGGGCCGCGCTATGCGGCCCTTTTTTGTGAGCCTTGCCACAACTCCATATTCTTCATTCGCGCTTTGTGCATTTGCACAATGCCGAGGCAATTCAACTCGCCTATGCTAGTCCATTAGCACGACTCAGGAGGAAGCATGGCTGGCTGGCATCTTGATACCAAAATGGCGCAGGACATCGTGGCGCGCACCATGACCATCATTGATACCAATATTAATGTGATGGATGCGCGTGGGCGGATTATTGGTAGCGGCGATAAAGAACGTATTGGTGAATTGCACGAAGGTGCGCTGCTTGTGCTCTCTCAGGGACGAGTTGTCGATATTGACGATGCGGTTGCCCGGCATCTGCATGGCGTGCGTCAGGGTATCAACCTGCCATTGCGCATCGACGGTGAAATTGTTGGTGTGATTGGTTTGACGGGTGAGCCAAAGTCGCTTCGCAAGTACGGTGAGCTGGTGTGTATGACCGCTGAGATGATGCTTGAGCAATCTCGCTTGATGCACCTGCTGGCACAAGACAGTCGCTTACGCGAAGAGCTGGTGATGAATTTAATCCAGGCTGAAGAACATACGCCTGCGTTGAGTGAATGGGCGCAGCGTTTGGGGATCGACCTGAATCAGCCTCGAGTGGTTGCGGTGGTGGAAGTCGACAGCGGCCAGCTTGGTGTGGACAGCGCGATGGAAGAGCTGCAACAGTTGCAAACTGCACTGACGACACCTGAGAGGAACAACCTGATTGCGATTGTATCGCTAACGGAAATGGTGGTGTTGAAACCGGCGCTAAATCAGTTTGGCCGTTGGGATGCAGAAGATCACCGTAAACGCGTCGAACAGTTGATTAGTCGCATGAAAGAAAACGGCCAGCTGCGTTTTCGCGTTTCGCTGGGAAATTATTTTACTGGCCCTGGCAGCATCGCACGATCGTACCGTACTGCTCGCACGACCATGATGGTCGGTAAGCAGCGTATGCCGGAAAATCGCGCCTATTTTTATCAGGATTTAATGCTGCCAGTGCTGTTGGATAGTTTACGCGGTGGCTGGCAGGCGAACGAACTGGCACGTCCTTTAGCTCGACTGAAATCAATGGATAACAACGGGCTACTACGTCGCACGCTGAGTGCATGGTTCCGTCATAACGTGCAGCCGCTGGCTACGTCCAAGGCATTGTTTATTCATCGTAATACGCTTGAATATCGGCTGAACCGTATCTCTGAATTAACCGGTTTGGATTTAGGGAATTTTGACGACCGATTGTTGCTCTATGTGGCGTTGCAGTTGGACGAGCAAAGGTAATAAATACAAAACGGTAGCCCAAAGGTTACCGTTTTTAGTGTTTGCACTCTCTCACTGAGGAGGAAAGGGTCTATGGTTTTCCCCCTCTCCCCGTGGGAGAGGGCTGGGGTGAGGGCATCAGGCTGCACCAGATTGTTTATTTACCGCGGGTCAGCTTATCCAGATCGGATTCAATTTCACTGATCTTATGAGCAACCACAGATTCCAGATGGCGAAGATCATCGAGAATTTTGCGTTTCAGATCGACTTCAGTGCGATCGCGTTGGCAAAGTTGATCCAATTCATCAATCACATAACGCAGGTTCGGGCTGATTTCCTGTACTTCTTTGTAGCCCTGGCCTACGCCATCGGCAACGACAGTTTTACGCTGGCGTGGGTATTTAAACTTCACGCTTTTAGCAAAAAATTCGCCTTTATCCTTCTGGAAATAAATTTTCAGGATATCGTTGTTGGCTTCCTGCCGGAGGCTGTAACGATCGATTTCATCAGGATTGGTAATACCCAAACTTTTCAAGTTATCGTACATAGCGTTACCTTTTTCCATACTATTAATCGACAGATAATCAGCGGGAAACTCTTTTTCCGCCAGTCCCAGATGCCAAAAAGGTGGGTTACCCCACCTTTTATTTGTATTTAGTCGATGGTGCGAAGTAGCTCGTTGATACCCACTTTACCACGGGTTTTGGCATCTACTTTTTTCACGATAACAGCGCAGTACAGGCTGTACTTACCATCTTTAGATGGCAGGTTGCCGGAAACGACAACGGAGCCTGCAGGCACGCGGCCATAATGGACTTCACCGGTTTCACGGTCATAAATACGGGTGCTTTGACCGATGTAAACGCCCATGGAAATGACAGAACCTTCTTCAACGATAACGCCTTCCACAACTTCTGAACGCGCACCGATAAAGCAGTTATCTTCGATGATGGTAGGGTTAGCCTGCAGCGGCTCCAGAACACCACCGATGCCCACACCACCAGATAGGTGAACGTTTTTACCAATCTGCGCGCAAGAACCCACGGTTGCCCAGGTATCAACCATCGAACCTTCATCAACGTATGCACCGATATTGACGTAAGAAGGCATCAGTACGGTATTGCGTGCAATGTATGCGCCCTGACGTACTGCTGCTGGTGGCACAACGCGGAAACCTTCTTTCTGGAAGCGAGCTTCGTCATAATTGGCGAATTTCATCGGCACTTTATCGAAGTAGCGGCTTTCTGCGCCATCAATAACCTGGTTGTCATTGATACGGAAAGAGAGCAGAACGGCTTTTTTCAGCCATTGGTGGGTTACCCACTGGCCATCAATTTTTTCGGCAACGCGCAGCGCACCGCTGTCGAGCAGGGAGATGACCTGGTTTACCGCTTCACGAGTAACGGTATCAGCATTTGCCGGAGTGATTTCGGCGCGGCGCTCGAAAGCGGTTTCAATTACGTTTTGTAGCTGCTGCATTGACTTGTTCCTGATTGTGACAAAATTAAAAAGACTGTTATTTATCGTTTGGATTAAGGGCCGCTGTCAACCGTTGCTGTACTTCCTGTTGTAACTCATCATTAAGAGCACGCCGGTCGGCAGTGGCGATTATAAATAAATCTTCTACTCGCTCACCAATTGTCGTGATTCTTGCACCATAAAGCGAGATCCCGAGATCGGCAAACACTTCTCCCACACGCGCTAGCAAACCTGGCTGATCTAAAGCAATCAGTTCCAGGAAGGTGCGCCTGTCGGTATGTGTCGGTAGGAAATTCACCTCGGTATCGACAGTAAAGTGACGCAGTTTTGCTGACGGGCGGCGTGGCTGAGGTGGCTGCCAACTGGCCTGGGTGATGGCCTGTTCCAGGCTGTGGCAAATAAGCGCGTGACGATCGGCGGAAAGTGGACTGCCGTCTGGCTCCAGAACGATAAAGGTGTCCATTGCCATGCCGTCACGCGTGGTAAAGATTTGCGCGTCGTGAACGCTGAGATTGCGCCTGTCCAACTCTGCACAAACCGCAGCAAACAGGTGAGGGCGGTCTGGGCTCCAGATGAAAATCTCTGTGCCACCGCGAGTGGCCTGTGGGCTGAGCAAAATCATTGGCTTGCTTAGATCGTGTTTCAGCAAATGGCGGGCGTGCCAGGCAATTTGATTAGGCGTATGGCGGACGAAATAGTTCGCCCGACAACGACGCCAGATATGATGCAGCGCTTCTTCGTCGATGTTATCCATACGCAGCAGTGCCAGCGCCTGCAATTGATGGTGGCGGACACGCTCGCGCATATCCGGACTGTTTTGCATCCCACGGCGGAGTTGTTTTTCAGTAGCGAAGTACAGCTCGCGTAACAAACTCTGCTTCCAGCTGTTCCACAAGGTTTCGTTCGTCGCGCAGATATCCGCAACAGTCAGGCAAACCAAGTAGCGCAGACGGTTTTCAGTCTGGACTTCTTCAGCAAACTGCTTGATGACTTCTGGATCCTGAATATCGCGGCGTTGTGCCGTAACGGACATTAACAAATGCTGGCGTACCAGCCAGGAGACGAGCTGTGTTTCACGAGAATTCAGCCCATGAAGCTCCGCAAATTTTACGATGTCCTGCGCGCCGAGTACCGAGTGATCCCCACCACGGCCTTTGGCGATGTCGTGAAAAAGCGCGGCGATCAAAATCAGTTCCGGATGCGCCAGGCGCGGCCACAAATCTACGCATAAAGGATGCTTAGGACGAGTTTCTTCTTTGGCGAAACTTTCCAGTTTTAGCAGCACACGTATGGTGTGTTCATCAACCGTATACGCGTGGAATAGGTCAAACTGCATCTGGCCGACGATATGTGACCATTGCGGCATATACGCCCAGAGCACGCTGTGACGGTGCATAGGCAATAATGCGCGGCTCACGGCACCCGGGTGGCGCAGGATGACGAGGAACAGTTCACGTGCTTCGGGAATGTAGCAAAGAGGTTGCTTGAGATGGCGACGCGCATGGCGCAAATGGCGCAGTGTGGTCGAATATATACCGGTGATGTCCCGGTTGCGCACCATCAAGTAAAACATGCGCAAAATGGCCTGCGGCTCGCGTATAAACAACGTTTCGTCGCGTAGATCAATGAGTGATCCACGCAACTGGAAGTCATCATCCAGAGGCCGCGGCTTTTCGCTGGCATCGAGTGCGAGAATCGCTTCATCAAAAAGCTGCAAGAGCATCTGGTTAAGTTCACCCACACGTCGCGTCACACGATAAAAGTCTTTCATCATATGCTCGATCGGCTGATTCCCTTCACCTTGGTAATTCAGGCGTTGGGCGACGCTGAGCTGTCGGTCGAACAATAACCGATTATCGTAGCGATTCACTTCAAGATGCAGGGCAAAACGGATGCGCCACAACAGATGCTGGCACTCATCGAGTTCATTTCTTTCCGCTTCGGTTAAAAAGCCAAAGCCGACCATTTCGCTTAATGACGTTGCGCCAAAGTGGCGACGTGCGACCCATTGCAGGGTATGGATATCGCGCAGGCCGCCTGGGCTACTTTTGATATCGGGTTCGAGGTTGTAACTCGTGCCGTGATAACGTTGATGACGTTCATTTTGCTCATCAATTTTGGCGGCGAAGAATTTCGCCGAAGGCCAAAAGCCATCACTAAAAATGTGTTTGTGCAGTTCGAGAAAGAGGGCAACATCGCCAATCAGCAATCGTGATTCAATTAGGTTAGTGGCGACGGTTAAATCTGACAGACCTTCGAGTAAACACTCTTCAAGCGTACGAACGCTGTGGCCGACTTCCAGTTTCACATCCCAAAGTAGCGTCAGCAGCTCGCCGATTTTCTGAGCTTGTGATTCGGTCAGACGTTTACGGCTGAGAATCAGCAAATCAATGTCGGAAAGAGGGTGCAGTTCTCCGCGTCCGTAGCCGCCTACTGCAACCAGGGCCGTTTCAGTCACATCGCCAAAGCCGTATTTCAGCCACAATCGTTGTAGTAGTTGGTCGATAAATTCGGTGCGGGCATCCATCAACTTTTCGGCAGAAATACCGTCGTCAAAAGCGCTCCCCAGCCATTGTTGGAAGAGGTCGATACGGGCTTTTATCTGGCTGCAATGGAACTCTGAATCTGGCCAGTTGACGGGGTATTCAGGTTGCCCGGAAATCTCAGGAAGCACAGTGGTCGCGTACTGCTCGGGTAAGCTCTGGGTCATATCGCCATCCATAAAAAAAGCCGGCATAAGCCGGCTTCAATTGCTGACTTTTGTCAGGCGAATCACTCGTTATGCGAAATTACACTTGGGATAGTGTCATCTTTACGCAAAGTGAGAATTTCGCAGCCGTTATCTGTCACCACAATAGTATGCTCGTATTGTGCAGACAAGCTGCGATCTTTGGTTTTCACCGTCCAACCGTCTTTCATGGTGCGAATGCGGTAATCACCGGAGTTCACCATCGGTTCAATGGTGAAAGTCATGCCCGGTTGCAGCACCACACCGCCGTCATCAGCGTCATAATGTAGTACTTGCGGTTCTTCGTGGAATACGCGGCCAATACCATGTCCGCAGTACTCACGCACCACAGAAAAACCTTCCGCTTCAACAAACTTCTGGATTGCTGCACCGAGGGTACGCAGACGAATGCCTGGTTTTACCATGCGCAGCGATAAATACAGGCTTTCTTGTGTGACACGGCACAGGCGCTCGCCCAAAATTGTTGGCTTGCCAACAATGAACATTTTTGAGGTGTCACCGTGGTATTCGTCTTTGATGACGGTAACGTCGATGTTGACGATATCGCCATCTTTCAAGATTTTAGTGTCGTCAGGTATGCCGTGGCAGACGACTTCATTGATAGAAATGCACACTGATTTTGGGAAACCGTGGTAGCCCAGGCAGGCTGAAATCGCCTGTTGATTGTTAACGATGTAATCGTTGCAAATACGATCCAACTCGCCAGTGCTGACACCGGATTGTACGTGAGGTTCAATCATTTCCAGCACTTCAGCGGCAAGTCTGCCCGCAACGCGCATTTTTTCAATTTCTTCTGGGGTTTTAATTGAGATAGCCATTCATTCGATCCGCAGGTGTCGTCAATATCGACAATAATTAAGCAAGTGTATGGCAATGTTATCAGGGCGTGCGATCGGTGCCAAATCGAGAATAGGTGAACACGCTTTCTGCTAACAACTATTGGTGTCTGGGTCTGTTTTATGGTATAAAGCGCGCCGGACTTGTATTCCGATTTTTCGGATACAGCCAACACTCTCACTTTGTGTAAATAACACACACGTATCGACACATATTCCGGGGTGCCCTTTGGGGTCGGTAATATGGGATACGTGGAGGCTTAACCCCATACTTTTATATAGAGGTTTTAAACATGGCAACTGTTTCCATGCGCGACATGCTCAAGGCTGGTGTTCACTTCGGTCACCAAACCCGTTACTGGAACCCGAAAATGAAGCCTTTCATCTTCGGCGCTCGTAACAAAGTTCACATCATCAACCTTGAAAAAACTGTACCTATGTTCAACGAAGCTTTGGCTGAACTGAGCAAGATCTCTTCTCGTAAAGGCAAAATCCTTTTCGTTGGTACTAAGCGCGCAGCAAGCGAACCAGTAAAAGACGCTGCTCTGAGCTGCGATCAGTTCTTCGTGAACCATCGCTGGTTGGGCGGTATGCTGACTAACTGGAAAACCGTTCGTCAGTCCATCAAACGTCTGAAAGACCTGGAAATCCAGTCCCAAGACGGTACCTTCGACAAGCTGACCAAAAAAGAAGCACTGATGCGTACCCGTGAGCTGGAGAAGTTAGAAAACAGCCTGGGCGGTATCAAAGATATGGGCGGTCTGCCGGATGCTCTGTTTGTAATCGACGCTGATCACGAACACATTGCAATCAAAGAAGCGAACAACCTGGGTATCCCAGTATTCTCTATCGTTGATACTAACTCTGATCCAGATGGCGTTGATTTCGTTATCCCTGGTAACGACGATGCAATCCGTGCTGTAACCCTGTACCTGGGTGCTGTAGCTGCTACCGTTCGTGAAGGCCGTTCTCAGGATCTGGCTTCTCAGGCAGAAGAAAGCTTCGTAGAAGCTGAATAATAAGGTTTAAGCCCTTATTAACCAGGTATTGAATAGTTTGGTTAGGGGGCCTGTCTCAGGCCCCCTTTTTATTTTGAGCCAGGGTTCGTCTGTTCCGTGGACCAGGGCTTATCTCTCTCTACGAGATAACCGAGGATTTTAGAATGGCTGATATTACTGCTGCTCTGGTAAAAGAACTGCGTGAGCGTACTGGCGCAGGCATGATGGATTGCAAAAAAGCACTGACTGAAGCTAATGGCGACATCGAGCTGGCAATCGAAAACATGCGTAAGTCTGGTGCGATCAAAGCAGCTAAAAAAGCAGGCAACGTAGCTGCTGACGGCGTGATCAAAACTAAAATTGCAGACGGCTATGCTGTGATTCTGGAAGTTAACTGCCAGACTGACTTCGTTGCTAAAGATGGTGGTTTCCAGGCATTTGCTGACAAAGTGCTGGATGCAGCTGCTGCAGGCAAAGTGACTGACATCGAAGTGCTGAAAGCACAGTTCGAAGAAGAGCGTGTTGCACTGGTTGCTAAAATCGGTGAGAACATCAACATTCGTCGTGTTGCTGTTCTGGAAGGTGACGTTCTGGGTAGCTACCTGCACGGTGCTCGCATCGGTGTTGTTGTTGCTGCTAAAGGTGCTGACGAAGAGCTGGTTAAGCAAATCGCTATGCATGTTGCTGCAAGCAAGCCAGAATTCGTTAAGCCAGAAGACGTGTCTGCTGAAGTTGTTGAGAAAGAGTACCAGGTTCAGCTGGACATCGCTATGCAGTCTGGTAAGCCGAAAGAAATCGCAGAGAAAATGGTTGAAGGCCGCATGAAGAAATTCACCGGTGAAGTTTCTCTGACTGGTCAGCCTTTCGTAATCGACCCAAGCAAAACTGTTGCGCAGCTGCTGAAAGAGCACAATGCTGACGTGACTGGCTTCATCCGCTTTGAAGTGGGCGAAGGCATCCAGAAAGTTGAGACTGACTTCGCAGCAGAAGTTGCTGCAATGTCCAAGCAGTCTTAATTTTTAAAGGGAGCCGCCAATTGGCGGTTCCTTTTTATCTGGCTTTAAAAATCAGTCTGCTCTGATACAGAACTTGCTGATATGCGACACAATGTCGCCTGAATTAACCATCCCCATTCGTTGACTGTTCCCAGGAAAGAATCATGGCTACCAATGCAAAACCTGTCTACAAACGCATTCTGCTCAAGCTAAGCGGCGAAGCTCTGCAAGGTACCGAAGGCTTCGGTATTGATGCTAGCATCCTTGATCGTATGGCTCAGGAAATTAAAGAGCTGGTTGAATTGGGCATTCAGGTCGGGGTGGTGATTGGTGGTGGCAACTTATTCCGCGGTGCAGGTCTTGCGAAAGCAGGCATGAACCGTGTTGTGGGCGACCACATGGGCATGCTGGCTACCGTCATGAACGGCCTGGCAATGCGTGATGCTCTCCATCGCGCCTATGTGAACGCTCGCCTGATGTCCGCTATTCCATTGAATGGCGTGTGTGATAATTACAGCTGGGCAGAAGCAATCAGCTTGCTGCGAAATAACCGCGTAGTTATCCTGGCTGCTGGTACGGGTAACCCGTTCTTCACCACAGATTCCGCAGCGTGCCTGCGCGGGATTGAAATCGAAGCCGACGTCGTATTAAAAGCCACTAAAGTTGATGGCGTATTTACTGCCGATCCGGTGAAAGATCCTACTGCAACGCTTTATGAGCAACTGACTTACACTGAAGTGCTGGATAAAGAGCTGAAAGTAATGGATCTGGCAGCGTTTACCCTGGCTCGCGACCACAAATTGCCAATTCGTGTTTTCAACATGAACAAGCCTGGCGCATTACGTCGTGTGGTTATGGGTGAAAAAGAAGGCACATTAATCACTGATTAATTTCAGTCGATGCTTAATCAGGGTAATATTCAGTTTCAAATACTCTGAACAGTTTGAGTAACAGGCAACCCCAACGGGCGCCATGAATAAACAGGGCTATACTTAGCTCGCAGCGTCTGCATCGCGGCGTGAAGTGTGGTCTGCCCTAAACCAGTTTTCAAGGATTCGTAACGTGATTAGCGATATCAGAAAAGATGCCGAAGTGCGTATGGAAAAATGCGTAGAAGCATTCAAAACCCAAATCAGTAAAATCCGTACTGGCCGCGCCTCTCCGTCCCTGCTGGACGGGATCATTGTGGAATATTACGGAACGCCAACCCCACTGCGCCAGCTGGCAAGTGTCACGGTTGAAGATTCACGCACTCTGAAAATCAACGTGTTTGACCGTTCTTTGAGCCAGGCCGTTGAGAAAGCGATTATGACTTCTGACCTGGGTCTGAACCCAAGCTCTGCAGGCACTGATATTCGTGTTCCGCTGCCTGCGCTGACCGAAGAACGTCGTAAAGACTTGATCAAAATTGTACGCGGCGAAGCTGAAGGCGCACGTGTTGCGGTTCGTAACGTTCGTCGTGACGCTAACGACAAAGTTAAAAACCTGCTGAAAGATAAAGAAATCAGTGAAGATGACGATCGTCGCTCCCAGGATGACGTTCAGAAAATGACTGATGCTGCTATCAAGAAAGTAGATGCTGCCCTGGCTGAGAAAGAAGCTGAGTTGATGCAGTTCTAATCCGTTGAGATGACGGATCAAACGCCGTAAACAGGCTGTGGCTATCGTCGCGGTTATTGTCTACGGCGTTTTGCTTTTATACTCGTTAAACTTTTTATCTGATTATTCATACTAAAATTCCAGAGCGTCTTATGAAGCAACTGACCATTCTTGGCTCTACCGGATCTATCGGTACCAGTACCCTTAGCGTTGTTCGTCATAATCCTGATAAGTTTTCCGTCACGGCATTGGTTGCCGGGAAAAATGTCGCACGAATGGCTGAGCAGTGCCTGGAGTTCAAGCCTCGTTGGGCAGTGATGGATGACGAAGTGTCTGCCGGGGAATTGCGTCGTCTGCTGAAAGAGCAGGGGAGTCGCACCGAAGTCCTGGCAGGACAGCAAGCAGCTTGTGAAATGGCGGCGTTGGATGAAGTTAATCAGGTTATGGCTGCGATTGTGGGGGCTGCAGGGCTGTTGCCTACACTTGCTGCAATTGCTGCGGGTAAGCAGGTACTACTGGCAAACAAAGAGTCATTAGTCACCTGTGGGCGTCTTTTTATGGATGCCGTCCAGCGAAGTCACGCTCAGTTGCTGCCTATCGACAGTGAACACAACGCGATTTTTCAGAGTTTACCAGAACCCATCCAACAGAATCTTGGGTACGCTGAACTTGAGAGTAATGGCGTTTCGTCCATTATCCTTACTGGGTCAGGTGGCCCTTTTCGTGAGACCGCATTAGGTGATTTGGCAGCGATGACGCCAGACCAGGCATGCAGCCATCCGAATTGGTCGATGGGGCGTAAAATCTCTGTCGATTCAGCCACTATGATGAATAAAGGTCTCGAATATATTGAAGCTCGCTGGCTATTCAATGCTTCAGCGAAGCAAATGGAAGTCCTGATACATCCGCAATCGGTTATCCATTCGATGGTTCGCTATCGTGATGGGAGCGTACTGGCACAGTTAGGCGCCCCAGACATGCGGACGCCAATCGCACATGCAATGGCGTTTCCACAGCGAGTCGTATCAGGTGTTGAGCCGCTCGATTTTTGTAAAATTGGCACTTTCACGTTTATGGAACCAGACTATGATCGCTATCCGTGTCTGAAATTAGCGATGGATGCATTTGAGCAGGGGCAGGCCGCAACCACCGTGCTGAATGCGGCAAATGAAGTGGTTGTTGAAGCCTTCTTACGCGAACAACTGCGATTCACAGAGATTGCCTCCCTGAACAGAGCCGTATTGGAAAGTGTTGATTTGACGGAGCCAAAGAGTGTTGACGATGTGATTGCTGTGGATGCGAAAGCGCGCGATGTTGCTCGAAATCTGGTGACACGTATCGCGTCCCGATGATTATTTATTCAGCCGATGTACCTCCATTTGTTAGCTTTGTGCTTCAGTGATATAGTCTGCGCCATCTTTTGGTCGAAAATTTCTGACTGAACGATAGGTAAGCCGTGTTATAGCACGGCTTTTTTATGTAGAAGCTGAAATCATTCTGAGTACCGCTTAGTCCTTATCTGGGAATAATTACGTCTTATGTTGTCTGCAAACCAACAATTAAGCGAATCACAATCTGACCATGGCGCTCGTCATGTTGCCATCATTATGGACGGTAACGGACGCTGGGCTAAACGACAGGGGAAGATGAGGATTTCTGGTCATAAAGCGGGTGCGAAATCTGTACGCCGAGCTGTAAGTTTTGCAGCAAATAACGGTATTGATGCGCTTACACTTTATGCCTTCAGTAGTGAAAACTGGAATCGCCCGGCTCAAGAAGTCAGCGCGTTGATGGAATTATTTGTGTGGGCTTTAGACAGTGAAGTCAAAAGTTTACATCGTCACAATGTCCGTCTACGAATTATTGGTGATACCAGTCGATTCAATGCTCGCCTGCAAGAACGTATTAACAAAGCCGAAGCTCTCACCAGTACCAATACCGGTTTGACTCTCAATATCGCCGCGAATTATGGTGGACGTTGGGATATTATTCAGGGAGTTCGGCATCTTGCTGAGCAGGTACAAGAAGGCTTATTGCGTCCAGACCAGATTGATGAAGAGATGCTAAGTCAGCAAATCTGCATGAATGAACTGGCTCCCGTAGATTTAGTAATTAGGACAGGGGGAGAGCATCGTATCAGTAACTTTCTGATTTGGCAGATTGCCTATGCAGAACTTTATTTCACAGATGTTCTTTGGCCTGATTTCGATGAACAAGACTTTGAAGGTGCACTACATGCTTTTGCAAATCGAGAGCGTCGTTTTGGCGGCACGGCACCTGGTGGTGAGTAAGCCTGTTGGGGGTCACCTTTGCTGAAGTATCGTCTGCTTTCTGCGTTTATTTTAATCCCGGTGGTTATCGCCGCGTTATTTTGGCTCCCACCTGTAGGATTTGCTATTACCACCCTGGTGGTCTGTATGCTCGCCGCTTGGGAATGGGGACAACTGGCAGGCTTTAAAGCGCGTTCACAACGTGTATGGCTTGCTGTGCTGTGCGGTCTGCTATTGGCTCTGATGTTGTTTGCATTGCCTGAATACCAGCGTACGGTTCACATACCGCTGATTGAGGCCTCACTTTGGGCATCACTTGCCTGGTGGTTTGCTGCATTGCTACTGGTGTTGTTCTATCCAGGCTCTGCATCACTCTGGCGTAATTCAAAAATACTGCGTCTGGTATTTGGTGTGTTGACGATCGTGCCGTTTTTCTGGGGCATGATTGTACTGCGTAACTGGCATTACGATATCAACCATTACACCGGCTCAATTTGGTTGTTGTATGTGATGGTTCTGGTCTGGGGTGCGGATTCCGGTGCGTATATGTTTGGCAAAATGTTTGGTAAACATAAACTGGCTCCGAAAGTCTCACCGGGCAAAACATGGCAGGGTTTCTTTGGTGGATTGTTCACTTCTGCGATTATCTCCTTGCTGTTTGGCATGTGGGCGAATCTGGAAGTGGCTCCGGCTATCCTGTTGACCTGTTCGGTCGTCGCTGCGCTGGCTTCAGTGCTGGGCGATTTAACTGAAAGCATGTTCAAGCGTGAAGCAGGGATTAAAGATAGCGGTCACTTGATCCCCGGTCATGGTGGTATCCTTGACCGCATTGATAGCCTCACAGCAGCAGTACCGGTCTTTGCCTGTCTGTTATTGCTGGTATTCAGGACGATTTAACGGAAGGTTATATGCTGAGCTTACTCTGGAATTTGGCTGCATTTATCGTTGCACTGGGTGTATTAATTACCGTGCATGAGTTCGGCCATTTTTGGGTTGCTCGCCGCTGTGGTGTCAAAGTTGAGCGCTTTTCCATTGGTTTTGGTAAAGCGCTCTGGCGTCGTACCGATCGTCACGGCACCGAATTCGTCATTGCCCTGATTCCTCTGGGCGGCTACGTTAAAATGCTGGATGAACGTGTTGAGCCGGTGAGTCCGGAACTACGCCATCATGCTTTTAATAACAAAACCGTTTCTCAACGAGCCGCAATTATTGCGGCCGGTCCGATTGCCAACTTTATCTTCGCTGTGTTTGCCTACTGGCTGGTATTTATTATCGGTGTCCCTGGTGTTCGGCCGGTTGTTGGTGAAGTAATGCCCAACTCGATAGCGGCAGAAGCACAAATTGCACCAGGAATGGAACTTAAAGCGATTGACGGCATCGAAACGCCTGATTGGGAATCAGTTCAACTCGAGCTGATGGCGAAAATTGGTAATGACAGCGCGAAGGTGACATTGGCTCCTCTGGGGTCAAATCTACGTACTGAGAAAACGCTGAATTTGCGCCACTGGCAGTTTGAACCAGAAAAGCAGGATCCGATTTCGTCCTTGGGCATCGGGCCTCGTCGTCCACAAATTGAAACGGTATTACAAGAAGTGCAGCCAGATTCCGCAGCGAGCAAAGCGGGTTTGCAAGCTGGAGACAGGATCGTTAAAGTCAGCGGTGCGGCTCTCACTCAGTGGACAGAATTTGTTAGTCAGGTGCGTGACAATCCAGGTCACCCACTGGAGCTAGAAATAGAAAGACATGGGGCGCTCTTGTCTTTAACGCTGATACCGGATACAAAACCGGGTAAAGCAAAGGCTGAAGGGTTTGCGGGTGTAGTACCAAAGGTTATCCCGCTACCGGATGAGTATAAGACAGTACGCCAGTATGGGCCGTTTGCTGCTGTTGCGGAAGCCACGGATAAAACCTGGCAACTGATGAAGCTTACGGTCAACATGCTGGGGAAATTAATAACCGGTGACATCAAGCTGAATAACCTCAGTGGGCCAATTTCCATAGCTCAAGGTGCAGGTATGTCAGCGGAATCTGGGTTGATTTACTATCTGATGTTCCTGGCGTTAATTAGCGTCAATCTGGGGATTATCAACCTGTTTCCGTTACCCGTCCTGGACGGGGGGCATCTGCTCTTTTTGGCGATTGAAAAGCTGAAGGGTGGGCCGGTTTCCGAGCGAGTTCAAGACTTTAGTTACCGCATTGGCTCTATATTGCTGGTGCTGTTGATGGGGCTTGCACTTTTCAATGATTTCTCTCGGTTTTAGAGAGTAGGTTAGGAAGAACGCATAACAACGATGGCGATGAAAAAGTTGCTCATAGCGTCGCTGCTGTTTAGCAGCGCCACCGTATACGGTGCAGACGGGTTCGTGGTGAAGGACATTCATTTCGAAGGCCTGCAGCGAGTCGCCGTCGGTGCGGCCCTCCTCAGCATGCCGGTTCGTGTAGGCGACACCGTCTCTGACGAGGATATCAGTAATACTATCCGTTCACTTTTCGCTACCGGGAACTTCGAAGATGTTCGGGTACTGCGTGATGGTGAAACGTTGGTTGTTCAGGTGAAAGAACGCCCGACAATCGCAAGTATTACTTTCTCTGGTAACAAGTCCGTGAAGGACGACATGCTTAAACAGAACCTCGAGGCTTCTGGCGTGCGTGTTGGCGAATCACTGGACAGAACAACTCTGGCTGATATCGAAAAAGGGCTGGAAGATTTCTATTACAGCGTTGGTAAGTACAGTGCCAGCGTGAAAGCCGTTGTTACGCCACTTCCGCGTAACCGTGTTGACCTGAAACTGGTATTTCAGGAAGGCGTTTCGGCCAAAATTCAGCAAATCAACATCGTAGGCAACCATGCGTTTACGACTGACGAACTGATTTCGCATTTCCAACTGCGTGATGAAGTGCCGTGGTGGAACGTGGTGGGCGATCGTAAATATCAGAAGCAGAAGCTTGCCGGTGACCTCGAAACTTTGCGCAGTTACTACCTTGATCGTGGTTACGCGCGCTTTAATATCGATTCTACACAGGTCAGCCTGACGCCTGATAAGAAAAGCATTTACGTTACCATCAACGTGACCGAAGGCGAGCAGTACAAGATTGCTGGTGTGACGGTAAGTGGTAACCTGGCTGGACACTCAGCGGAAATTGAGACGCTGACTAAACTCAAGCCGGGCGAGCTGTATAACGGCACTAAAGTGACCAAAATGGAAGACGACATCAAGAAATTGTTGGGTCGCTATGGTTACGCTTATCCGCGTGTGCAAACGCAGCCAGAAATCAATGATGCAGATAAGACAGTTAAACTGCATGTAAACGTTGATTCCGGAAACCGTTACTACGTACGTAAAATTCGCTTTGAAGGCAACGACACCAGTAAAGATTCTGTCCTGCGTCGCGAAATGCGCCAAATGGAAGGAACCTGGCTGGGAAGTGACTTGGTCGACTCAGGCAAAGATCGTCTGAATCGTCTTGGATACTTCGAAACCGTCGATGTCGACACGCAGCGTGTTTCAGGTAGCCCTGATCAGGTTGATGTGGTGTACAAAGTTAAAGAGCGTAATACCGGTAGCTTCAACTTCGGTATTGGTTACGGTACTGAAAGTGGTATCAGCTTCCAGGTTGGTGTCCAGCAGGATAACTGGTTAGGGACGGGTTACTCTGTTGGTATCAACGGTACCAAAAACGATTATCAGACATATGCTGAATTGTCGTTAACCGATCCATACTTTACAGTTGACGGTGTGAGCCTTGGCGGTCGTGTCTTCTATAACGACTTTAAAGCAGATGACGCGGATCTTTCCGACTACACCAACAAAAGTTACGGTGTAGACGGAACCCTTGGCTTCCCGGTTAATGAAAACAACACGTTGCGTTTGGGTATGGGTTATGTGCATAACGACCTGTCCAACATGCAACCGCAGGTTGCGATGTGGCGTTATCTGGACTCCATGGGTCAAACAACGGGTACAACGTCGACTGACAATGGCTTCGCGGCAGATGACTTCACGGTAAACTACGGTTGGACATATAACAAACTTGACCGTGGTTACTTCCCAACCGAAGGCTCGCGTGTAAACCTTAACGGTAAAGTAACCGTACCAGGCTCTGACAACGAGTTCTACAAAGTGACGCTGGATACGGCAAGCTACTTCCCAATTGATGATGATCATACCTGGGTTATGTTAGGTCGTACTCGTATTGGTTACGGAGATGGTTTGAGCGGCAAAGAAATGCCGTTCTATGAAAACTTCTATGCCGGTGGTTCCAGTACGGTGCGTGGCTTCCAGTCCAACAACATTGGTCCGAAAGCGGTCTATATTGGTGGCCCAGGAAATGATAACTGTGACCAGGCTGGTGGGGTTTGCTCATCCGACGATGCAGTCGGTGGTAACGCAATGGCGGTGGCAAGTTTAGAACTTATCACGCCAACGCCATTCCTGAGCGAGAAGTACGCGAACTCAGTTCGTACATCGCTGTTCATGGACATGGGTACCGTTTGGGATACAAATTGGGACAATGAGAAATATGGTGCGGATGGGATCCCTGATTATAGTGACCCAAGCAACATTCGTATGTCAGCAGGTATTGCATTGCAATGGATGTCACCGTTAGGGCCGTTGGTCTTCTCTTATGCCCAACCGTTCAAGAAATATGAAGGTGATAAAGCGGAACAGTTCCAGTTTAACATTGGTAAAACCTGGTAATTGTTTTGCGCAAAGGAATGCGGATAAGCAGTGTCGCGTTGATGCCAGTTCGCAAAATGCAGAACTGGCGCACGCAAAAAGAGTGTCTCAGGACACATACGGGATGGTAAGGAGTTTATTGTGAAAAAGTGGTTATTTGCTGCAGGTCTTGGCATCGCTATGGCTGCATCAGCTAGTGTTCAGGCAGCTGACAGCATCGCTGTTGTAAACATGGGTAATCTGTTCCAACAGGTTGCACAAACTACCGGTGTGTCCAAAACTCTGGAAAATGAGTTCAAAGGCCGCGCAAGCGAATTGCAAAATATGGAAGGCGATTTGCAGTCCAAAATGCAGAAGTTGCAACGTGATGGTTCTACCATGAAAGCTGCTGATCGTAGCAAAGCGGAAAAAGACCTGATGGCTCAACGCCAACAGTTCCAGACCAAAGCACAAGCTTTCGAGCAGGATCGTCAACGTCGTTCTAACGAAGAACGTGGCAAACTGGTTACTCGCATTCAAAGCGCAGTGAAGAAAGTTGCTGACGACAAAGGTTACGACGTAGTGTTGGACACTAACACTGTTGCATATGCAGGCAGCAGCGTTAAAGACATCACTGCAGACGTACTGAAACAGGTTAAATAAGTAATGTCTTCAATTCGACTGGCTGATTTAGCCCAGCAGTTGGATGCAGAATTGCACGGTGATGGCGAACTCGTCATCACCGGCGTTGCATCTATGCAAACGGCCCAGGCTGGCCAAATTACGTTCATGGTTAACCCTCGTTATCGTGAGCAATTGGCTGTTTGCCAGGCTTCTGCCGTCGTTATGACTGAAGCCGATCTTCCTTTCGCACATAGCGCAGCCTTGGTAGTGAAGAATCCCTACCTGACTTATGCTCGCATGGCGCAAATTCTTGATTCAACGCCGCAACCTGCACAAAACATCGCGCCAAGCGCGGTTGTTGATGCGACTGCGACGTTGGGTAATAACGTCGCGATAGGCGCTAACGCGGTTATCGAATCTGGCGTAGTGCTGGGTGATAACGTCGTGATTGGCCCTGGCTGCTTCGTGGGTAAAAACACCAGCATTGGTGCGGGCACTCGCTTGTGGGCAAATGTGTCGATTTACCACGAAATTCAGATGGGTGAACAGTGCCTGGTTCAGTCCGGTACCGTCATTGGTTCTGATGGTTTTGGCTACGCTAACGATCGCGGAAACTGGGTGAAGATCCCTCAGCTTGGCCGAGTGATCATTGGCGATCGTGTTGAAATTGGTGCATGTACAACAATTGACCGTGGTGCATTGGACGACACGATTATTGGCAATGGTGTTATCATTGATAATCAATGCCAGATTGCACATAACGTTGTGATTGGCGACAATACTGCTGTTGCTGGCGGTGTGATCATGGCAGGCAGCCTGAAAATTGGCCGTTACTGCATGATTGGCGGTGCCAGTGTTATCAATGGTCATATGGAAATCTGCGATAAAGTCACCGTGACTGGAATGGGCATGGTTATGCGCCCTATCACAGAACCAGGGGTATATTCCTCGGGTATTCCATTACAGCCGAACAAAGTGTGGCGCAAAACAGCCGCGTTGGTGATGAATATTGACGAGATCAGCAAACGCTTGAAATCCGTTGAGAAAAAAATCAATCAACAAGACTAAAAGTCACCCGCCCAAGACGCGTTAGTGCTTACTGATTTGCGGCCTGCTAGCTATCCTGTGATAGTCGCAGGCCGTGTTATTATTGTCATTTGGTACATTTAGACAGGAAGAGTATCTTGACTACCGACACTCATACTCTGCACATCGAAGAGATTTTAGAACTTCTGCCGCACCGTTACCCGTTCTTACTGGTAGACCGCGTGCTGGATTTTGAAGAAGGCCGTTTTTTACGTGCAGTAAAAAATGTCTCAGTAAACGAGCCGTTTTTCCAGGGCCACTTCCCTGGTAAACCGATTTTCCCAGGTGTTTTGATTCTTGAAGCGATGGCGCAAGCCACCGGTATTCTTGCGTTTAAAAGCGTAGGCAAACTGGAACCTGGTGAGCTTTATTACTTTGCTGGTATCGATGAAGCACGCTTCAAACGCCCAGTTGTGCCTGGTGACCAGATGGTCATGGAAGTTACTTTCGAGAAAACCCGCCGTGGTCTGACGCGCTTCAAAGGCGTGGCAACTGTTGACGGTAAAATTGTCTGCGAAGCAACGATGATGTGTGCCCGCAGCCGGGAGAGTTAATACGTGATTGATAAATCCGCCTTTATTCATCCATCCGCCATTGTGGAAGACGGTGCCGTCATTGGTGCTAACGTCCATATTGGTCCGTTTTGTATTGTTGGTCCGCATGTTGAGATAGGTGACGGTACCGTTCTGAAATCTCATGTTGTGGTAAATGGTCATACGACTATTGGCCGTGATAACGAGATTTATCAGTTCGCATCCATTGGTGAAGTTAACCAGGATCTTAAATATGCTGGTGAACCGACTCGTGTGGAGATTGGCGACCGCAACCGCATTCGCGAAAGCGTCACCATCCATCGTGGAACAGAACAGGGCGGTGGTTTGACGAAGGTGGGCAGTGATAACTTACTGATGATTAACGCCCATGTGGCGCATGATTGCACAGTTGGTAATCGCTGTATCCTCGCAAATAACGCAACACTTGCTGGCCATGTTTCCGTTGATGATTTCGCAATAATCGGCGGCATGACCGCGGTTCACCAGTTCTGTATTATTGGTGCGCACGTGATGGTAGGTGGCTGTTCCGGTGTGGCACAAGATGTTCCACCATATGTTATTGCGCAGGGCAACCACGCGACGCCGTTTGGCGTGAATATCGAAGGGCTCAAACGCCGTGGTTTCAGTAGAGAAGCAATCCACGCGGTTCGTAACGCGTATAAAATTCTCTACCGCAGCGGGAAAACCTTCGAAGAAGCTAAGCCTGAAATTGCTCAAATTGCCGAGCAACATCCAGAAGTGAACGCATTTGTTGAATTCTTTGCTCGTTCAACGCGTGGTCTGATTCGCTAAATGAAACCTGGTCGTCCGCTTACGATTGCCCTGGTCGCCGGAGAAACTTCCGGCGATATTCTTGGTGCAGGTCTGATTCGAGCTTTAAAGGCTCGGGTTCCTGATGCCCGCTTTGTGGGTGTCGCGGGTCCATTGATGCAAGCCGAAGGCTGCGAAGCCTGGTATGAGATGGAAGAACTGGCTGTGATGGGTATTGTTGAAGTACTCGGGCGCCTGCGTCGATTACTCCATATTCGTGCCGATCTGACGCGCCGTTTTACTGAATTGCGGCCTGATGTTTTTGTCGGTATTGATGCGCCGGACTTTAACATCACTCTGGAAGGCAATCTCAAAAAACAAGGTATTCGCACCATTCATTACGTCAGTCCCTCCGTTTGGGCGTGGCGCCAAAAACGTGTTTTCAAAATCGGCAGAGCAACGGATTTAGTGCTCGCATTTCTGCCTTTCGAAAAAGCGTTTTACGATAAGTTTAACGTCCCGTGCCGCTTTATCGGTCATACCATGGCTGATGCCATGGCACTCGATCCCGATAAAAATGCCGCACGCGCGACGTTAGGTATTTCCCCTGATGCTAAATGCCTGGCGTTACTTCCGGGTAGTCGCAGTGCAGAAGTTGAAATGCTCAGTGCTGATTTCCTCAAAACCGCACTTATGCTGCGCGAACGTTTTCCTGGTCTGGAAATTGTTGTGCCGCTGGTGAACGCTAAGCGCCGCGAACAGTTTGAACGTATCAAAGCAGAAGTGGCTCCCGATCTGACTATGCACTTGCTGAATGGGCAAGGGCGCGAAGCCATGATCGCAAGTGATGCCGCATTGCTAGCATCAGGCACCGCGGCACTTGAGTGCATGCTGGCAAAATGTCCGATGGTCGTCGGATATCGCATGAAGCCATTCACCTTCTGGTTGGCGAAGCGTCTGGTCAAAACCGATTACGTTTCACTGCCTAATTTGCTCGCCGGTCGCGAACTGGTGAAAGAGCTATTGCAGGAAGAGTGTGAACCCGACGCGCTTGCGCAGGCACTGGCTCCGTTACTTGAAGACGGCCACCAAATGCACGATACCTTCCGTGAACTGCATCTGCAGATTCGTTGTAATGCCGATGAACAGGCAGCAGATGCAGTGCTGGAGCTCGCACAATGATTGAATTTATTTACCCTCATACGCATCTGGTTGCGGGTGTTGATGAAGTGGGCCGTGGCCCTTTAGTTGGCGCGGTTGTCACTGCTGCGGTGATTCTTGATCCTCTCAATCCCATTGTCGGCCTGGCTGATTCTAAAAAATTATCAGAAAAACGCCGTCTGGCTCTGTATGACGAAATTACAGAAAAAGCGCTGGCCTGGAGTCTTGGCCGTGCTGAGCCGGAAGAGATTGATCAATTAAACATACTGCATGCCACCATGTTAGCGATGCAGCGTGCCGTTGCGGGCCTTGCGGTTGTGCCTGAATATGTGCTGATTGATGGCAACCGCTGCCCGGCGCTACCGATGCCTTCACTGGCGGTAGTTAAAGGCGACAGCCGGGTTGCAGAAATTAGCGCGGCGTCAATAATTGCCAAAGTGACGCGCGATCGTGAAATGACAGAGCTCGATCTCTGTTATCCGCAATACGGATTTGCCCAACACAAGGGTTACCCTACCGCTTTTCATCTGGAAAAGTTGGCAGAGCATGGTGCTACTGAACATCATCGTCGTAGTTTTGCTCCGGTCAAACGCGCTCTCGGACTGGCGTCCTGATTTGCGGACGTACGTTACACATCTAAACGGAATGAGAAATGGCTGAACCACGTTTCGTACACCTCCGGGTGCACAGCGACTACTCTATGGTTGATGGCCTGGCAAAAACCGCTCCGCTGGTGAAGAAAGCCGCGGCGATGGGGATGCCAGCCATTGCTATCACCGATTTTACGAACCTTTGCGGGTTGGTGAAATTCTATGGTGCTGCCCATGGTGCAGGGCTCAAGCCGATCATCGGGGCTGATTTTAACGTAGCCAATGAATTGTTAGGTGATGAGTTCAGCCATCTAACCGTTCTCGCCAGCGATAATGTCGGTTATCAAAATCTTACCCTGCTAATTTCAAAAGCCTACCAGCGTGGGTATGGCGCTGCGGGCCCGATTGTTGACCGAAGCTGGCTTGCCGAACTCAACGAAGGGCTGATCCTGCTCTCTGGTGGGCGTATGGGGGATATTGGCAAAAACTTGTTGCGTGGAAATACGGCACAGCTTGATCAGTGCCTGGAATTTTACCAGCAGTATTTTGCCGATCGCTTCTATCTGGAGCTGATTCGTACCGGTCGCCCCGATGAAGAAAGCTATTTGCATGCTGCTGTGGCTCTTGCTGATGAACGGGGTTTGCCGGTGGTGGCGACCAACGATGTCAGATTTATCGAAGCCACAGACTTTGATGCCCACGAAATCCGCGTCGCGATTCATGATGGCTTTACACTTGATGACCCAAAACGCCCACGCAATTACTCTTCGCAGCAATATTTGCGCACTGAAGAAGAGATGTGTGAGCTGTTTTCAGATATCCCGGAAGCGCTGGAAAACAGTGTAGAAATCGCCAAGCGTTGTAATGTCACGGTACGCCTCGGCGAGTACTTCCTGCCACAATTCCCAACTGGTGAAATGTCGACAGAAGATTTCCTGGTGATGAAATCCAGGGAAGGGTTAGAAGATCGTCTGGAATTCTTATTCAAGGATCCTGAAGAACGCGCCGCAAAAAGACCGCCTTATGACGAACGTCTGGAAATCGAACTTAAAGTTATCAACCAGATGGGGTTCCCTGGCTACTTCCTTATCGTAATGGAATTTATCCAGTGGTCGAAAGATAACGGCGTGCCGGTTGGGCCGGGTCGTGGTTCTGGTGCGGGTTCACTGGTCGCTTACGCACTGAAAATTACCGATCTCGATCCTCTGGAGTTTGATCTGCTTTTCGAACGCTTCCTTAACCCGGAACGTGTTTCGATGCCTGACTTCGATATCGACTTCTGTATGGAAAAACGTGACTGGGTTATCGATCACGTGGCAGAAATGTACGGGCGTGAAGCGGTATCACAGATCATCACCTTCGGTACAATGGCGGCAAAAGCGGTTATCCGCGATGTGGGTCGTGTACTGGGGCATCCTTACGGTTTTGTCGATCGTATTTCCAAGCTCATCCCGCCAGATCCAGGGATGACGCTTGCTAAAGCCTTCGAGGCCGAGCCGCAGCTTCCTGAAATTTATGAGGCTGACGAAGAAGTTAAAGCGCTGATCGACATGGCGCGCAAACTTGAAGGTGTGACGCGTAACGCCGGCAAACACGCCGGTGGTGTGGTCATTGCACCCACAAAAATTACCGATTTTGCGCCACTTTATTGTGACGATCAGGGGCAAAACCCGGTCACCCAGTTTGATAAAAACGATGTGGAATATGCCGGCCTGGTGAAGTTCGACTTCCTCGGTTTGCGTACGCTGACGATCATCGACTGGGCGTTGAAGATGATTAACCCACGTCGGGCAAAACAGGGTTTAGAGCCGATTGATATCGCCGCTATCCCGCTCGACGACAAGAAAAGCTTCGACATGTTGCAACGCTCGGAAACCACCGCGGTCTTCCAGCTTGAATCCCGCGGCATGAAAGATCTGATTAAGCGTCTGCAGCCGGACTGCTTCGAAGATATGATCGCTCTGGTGGCACTGTTCCGTCCCGGCCCGTTGCAATCAGGCATGGTAGATAACTTTATCGACCGTAAGCATGGGCGAGAAGCGATCTCTTATCCGGATATTCAATGGCAGCATGAAAGCCTGAAACCTGTGCTGGAGCCGACCTACGGCATCATCCTGTACCAGGAACAGGTTATGCAGATTGCGCAGGTGCTGGCGGGTTATTCGCTAGGCGGCGCGGATATGTTGCGTCGTGCGATGGGTAAAAAGAACCCGGTCGAAATGGCGAAGCAACGTGGTGGTTTTGAAGATGGCGCGAAGTCTCGTGGCGTTGATGGTGAACTGGCCATTAAAATCTTTGACCTGGTAGAGAAATTTGCCGGTTATGGATTTAACAAATCTCACTCCGCAGCTTATGCGCTGGTTTCATACCAGACTCTGTGGTTAAAAGCGCACTATCCTGCAGAATTTATGGCCGCAGTAATGACTGCGGATATGGACAACACCGAGAAAATTGTTGGCCTGGTGGATGAATGCTGGCGCATGGGCCTGAAAATACTGCCACCGGATATTAACTCTGGGCTGTACCATTTCCACGTGAATGACGACGGGGAAATTGTATATGGCATTGGCGCAATTAAAGGTGTTGGCGAAGGTCCAATCGAAGCGATAATTGAGGCGCGTAACGAAGGCGGATATTTCCGCGAATTGTTCGACCTCTGTGCGCGTGCTGACGTTAAAAAACTCAATAAACGCATCCTGGAAAAATTAGTGATGTCCGGGGCGTTTGACCGCCTTGGGCCACACCGAGCAGCACTGATGAATGCGCTGCCCGATGCGCTGAAAGCTGCAGATCAGCACGCGAAAGCCGAGGCTATCGGCCAGGTGGATATGTTCGGTGTGCTGGCAGATGAGCCGGAGCAGGTCGAACAGTCTTATGCCAGCGTAATTCCGTGGCCTGAGCAAGTGGTACTGGACGGTGAACGTGAAACGTTGGGCTTGTATCTTACCGGCCACCCGATTACTCAGTACCTGAAAGAAATTGAGCGTTATGTCGGTGGCATGCGCCTAAAAGAGATGCACCCGACAGAACGTGGTAAAATGACCACGGCTGCGGGTCTGGTGATTGCTTCGCGGGTGATGGTGACCAAGCGCGGCAATCGCATTGGCATCTGTACTCTGGATGACCGTTCTGGTCGTCTGGAAGTGATGCTATTCACAGATGCGTTAGAAAAGTACCAACATCTGTTGGAAAAAGACCGTATCCTGATCGTCAGCGGACAGGTCAGCTTTGATGACTTCAGCGGTGGCCTTAAAATGACCGCTCGCGAAGTAATGGACATTGACGAGGCCCGCGAAAAGTATGCGCGTGGGCTTGCTATCTCGCTGACGGACAGGCAAATTGATGACCAGCTTTTGAACCGTCTCCGTCAGTCTCTGGAACCCCATCGTTCGGGGACCATTCCAGTACATCTCTACTATCAGAGAGCGGATGCACGAGCGCGTTTGCGTTTTGGCGCAGCATGGCGTGTATCCCCAAGCGATCGTTTGCTCAATGAGCTTCGCACGCTGATAGGCCCGGAGCAGGTGGAACTGGAGTTTGACTAATACAGGAATATTATGAGTCTGAATTTCCTCGATTTTGAACAGCCGATTGCAGAGCTGGAAGCGAAAATTGATTCCCTGACTGCAGTTAGCCGTCAGGACGAAAAGTTAGATATTAATCTCGACGAAGAAGTGCAGCGTCTACGTGAAAAAAGCGTAGAACTCACACGTAAAATTTTCGCCGATTTAGGAGCATGGCAGATTGCTCAACTGGCGCGTCATCCGCAGCGCCCGTATACGCTTGATTATCTGCGTCTGGCTTTCGATGAGTTTGATGAGCTGGCGGGTGACCGTGCGTATGCTGACGATAAAGCTATTGTTGGCGGGATTGCGCGTTTAGAGGGGCGTCCTGTGATGGTCATTGGCCATCAGAAAGGCCGTGAAACCAAAGAGAAGATTCGCCGTAACTTCGGTATGCCAGCACCAGAAGGCTATCGTAAAGCGCTGCGTTTGATGGAAATGGCTGAGCGTTTCAATATGCCAATCATTACTTTCATCGACACCCCAGGAGCATATCCTGGCGTGGGTGCTGAAGAACGTGGCCAATCAGAGGCTATCGCTCGCAACTTACGCGAAATGTCTGGCCTGAAAGTGCCGGTCATTTGTACCGTAATTGGTGAAGGTGGTTCTGGTGGTGCGTTGGCGATTGGTGTGGGCGATAAAGTGAATATGCTGCAGTACAGTACCTATTCCGTTATCTCTCCGGAAGGTTGTGCGTCAATTCTGTGGAAAAGTGCTGATAAAGCACCTATTGCCGCAGAAGCGATGGGCATCATTGCTCCACGCCTGAAAGAACTGAAGCTTATCGATTCTGTGATCCCTGAGCCACTGGGCGGTGCGCACCGTAATGTGGAAGCGATGGCTGCATCACTGAAAGCGCAACTGCTGGCTGATTTGGCTGATTTGGACGTGCTGAATACCGAAGAGCTGCTGGCTCGTCGTTATCATCGTCTGATGAGCTACGGCTACGCGTGATAGCGTGAATACGTGAAAAAGAAGGCTGGAAGCAATTCTGGCCTTTTTTATTGCCTGAAATCGATACTTTAAGAAGCTTTACACCTCGACACTTGTCCTGAATGCAATTTCAATAAACTATGCTTACCTGAAGTATTTTTGCCAGGAGGTGAGTGTTGAATATTATTGCAATCATGGGGACGCACGGCGTTTACTATAAAGACGAGCCAATCAAAGAGCTGCATCAAGCACTGGAAATACAAGGTTTCCGGCTCATCTACCCCACCAACAGCACCGACTTGTTGAAACTTATCGAACACAATCCCCGCATTTGCGGCGTCATCTTTGACTGGGACGAGTACAGCCTGGATTTATGCAGTGAAATTAATTCGCTGAATGAATATTTACCACTGTACGCGTTTATCAATACGCACTCATCACTTGATGTCAGCATCAACGAGATGCGCATGGCACTGTGGTTTTTCGAATATGCGCTCAGTGTCGCCGACGATATCGCGTTGCGTATCCGCCAGTACACCAATGAATATCTGGATAACATCACTCCGCCGTTGACTAAAGCGTTATTCAACTATGTTAACGAAGGGAAATACACCTTCTGCACGCCAGGCCACATGGCGGGTACGGCCTACCAGAAAAGCCCGGTTGGCTGCCTGTTTTATGATTTCTTTGGGGCGAATACGCTCAAAGCGGATGTCTCAATCTCTGTCACCGAGCTGGGTTCTTTGCTTGATCACACCGGGCCACATCTTGAAGCTGAGGAGTATATTGCGCGGACTTTTGGCGCAGAACAGAGCTACATGGTGACTAACGGTACTTCGACATCGAATAAAATTGTCGGCATGTACGCGGCCCCCTCTGGCAGTACGGTGCTTATTGACCGTAATTGCCACAAATCGTTGGCTCATTTGCTAATGATGAGCGACCTGGTGCCCATCTGGTTAAAACCGACGCGTAATGCATTGGGTATTTTAGGCGGCATTCCAAAGCGTGAATTTATGCGTGAGAGCATCGAAGAAAAAGTCGCTGCCACGGAAAATGCGCAGTGGCCAGTACATGCGGTAATCACTAACTCAACTTACGACGGTTTGCTATATAACACTGAATTCATTAAGCAAGCGCTCGATGTTCCTTCAATACACTTTGATTCTGCCTGGGTGCCGTATACCAACTTCCATCCTATTTATCAGGGGAAAAGCGGTATGAGTGGCGATCGTGTGCCGGGGAAAGTGATTTACGAAACGCAGTCGACACATAAATTATTGGCCGCTTTGTCCCAGGCCTCGCTTATCCATATCAAAGGCGATTACGACGAACAGACGTTCAATGAGTCTTACATGATGCATACGACCACTTCGCCAAGTTATCCGCTGGTGGCATCGATTGAAACTGCAGCAGCGATGCTGCGCGGAAATCCGGGCAAGCGGTTGATCAACCGTTCGGTCGAGCGCGCATTACATTTTCGCCGCGAGGTTCAACGTTTACGCGAGGAGTCTGAGGATTGGTTCTTCGATATTTGGCAGCCGGAGTTCATCGATGAAGCGGCTTGCTGGCCAATTTCACCAGGTGAAGAAGACTGGCATGGATTCAAGGATGCTGATGCTGACCACATGTACCTCGACCCAATCAAAGTCACGATTCTGACCCCGGGAATGGATGAGCAGGGCACAATGGCCGAGGAGGGGATTCCGGCGGCATTGCTCGCGAAATTCCTCGATGAGCGCGGCGTTGTTGTCGAAAAAACCGGACCGTACAACCTGCTATTTCTGTTCAGTATTGGCATAGACAAAACCAAAGCACTCAGTTTGCTGCGGGGTTTGACGGAGTTTAAACGAGCCTACGATCTCAATTTGCGTGTGAAAAACATGCTGCCAGATTTGTACGCGGAAGACCCTGATTTCTACCGCAACATGCGGATTCAAGATTTGGCGCAAGGTATCCATAAACTGATTAAACAGCATAATCTTTCGGACCTTATGCTGCGTGCATTCGATGTGCTGCCAGAAATGAAGATGACGCCGTATAAGGCTTATCAGCAGCAAGTCAAAGGGAACGTTGAAACGGTCGAAATTGAACAACTGTTGAATCGTGTTTCCGCCAATATGATTCTGCCTTATCCGCCGGGGGTGCCGGTGGTGATGCCGGGAGAGATGATTACCCATGAAAGCCGTGCGGTGCTCGATTTCTTGTTGATGCTTTGTTCGGTAGGGGAGCATTATCCAGGGTTCGAAACGGATATCCATGGTGCCAAACTGGGTGACGATGGAATTTATAGAGTTCGGGTCTTAAAAACGGTTTAGGAGCATTTATGCTGGATTTAAAGCAAGTTCACCACATCGCTATCATTGCCTCGGACTACGCAATCAGTAAGCATTTTTATTGCGATATTCTGGGCTTCACGTTGCAAGCTGAAGCTTATCGCGAGGAGCGGGATTCCTGGAAAGGTGATTTGGCGCTGAATGGCCAATATGTCATCGAGCTGTTCTCATTTCCTTTTCCGCCAGCGCGCCCAAGCCGCCCTGAAGCCTGCGGACTGCGCCATCTGGCATTTAGCGTTGATAACATCGATAGCGCAATTGCTCATCTTGAGAATCATGGCGTGAAATGTGAACCGGTACGTATCGATCCTTTCACGGATAAGCGTTTTACTTTCTTTAATGACCCGGATGGGTTGCCGCTGGAGTTGTATCAGCAATAAGTCATCTGACAGTAACGCTTGCCTCCTCTGACATAGCCCAGTAACGTGCTGGGCAAATCCTTATTTAAATTACTGACTATGCAACTTCGTCCTCTAATCACATTACTGCAGCCGCACCAAAAATTGCTGGTGGCGTTTAGTGGCGGGCTGGACTCCACGGTTTTGCTTCATCAGTTAGTCACGCTGCGTGACACCCAGGCTTCTCATTATCAAATTCGCGCAATGCATATTCATCATGGCTTAAGCCCTTTTGCCGAAGAATGGGTGGAGCATTGCCGGAAAGTATGCACGCAATGGAACGTGCCGTTTGAGGTAAAACGAGTGCAACTTGCCGAAGATGGACTGGGAATTGAAGCTCACGCTCGAGCCGCACGTTATCAGGCACTGGCAAATGCATTAAAGCCTCAAGAAGTACTGCTTACAGCACAGCATCTTGACGACCAATGTGAAACGTTTTTGCTCGCTTTGAAGCGTGGGAGTGGCCCAGCAGGATTAGCCGCAATGCCTGAGCGCTTGTCTTTTGGTGATACTGAATTAATCCGTCCGTTACTTGGGCAAACACGTAAACAACTGGAAGCATGGGCGGTTGAGCACCAGTTAACGTGGATAGAAGACGAAAGTAATCAAGACGACAGCTATGATCGTAATTTCCTACGGTTGCGAGTACTTCCCGAAATACAACAACGCTGGCCCCATTTCCCGCAAAGTGTCGCGCGCAGTGCTGAGTTATGTGGCGAGCAAGAGCAACTCCTTGATGAGTTGCTGTCTGAACAACTGAATAATCTGATTCAGCCTGACGGGTCGTTATTAATTGAGCCTATGCAGGCGTTAAGCGATATTCGTCGCGCAGCGCTACTGCGTCGTTGGTTTTCCCGGCAGAAAGCGGTAATGCCCTCCAGGGCCGCTCTCGTACGCGTATGGGATGAAGTGGCAACCAGCCGTGAAGATGCTAATCCGCGCTTGAAGTTTGGCGGCCATGAAGTCCGTCGTTTTCAGAAGGCATTGTATTGGCTGCCGATCAGCAACGGTCTGGCAGATGAAGTGGTTTGCTGGGCAGCACCTTTCGATCCATTAGCTTTGCCTGACGGTTTGGGAACTATCCAACGTGCGGCAATAGGGCAAGAAATCCGCGCCCCTCTGGAGAACGAACCGGTGACGGTGCGTTTTAAAGCTTCAGGCCAGTTCCACATTGTTGGGCGCGAGCGTGGGCGAAGTCTGAAAAAAATATGGCAAGAATTGGGGTTTCCGCCCTGGCAGCGGGAAAGAACGCCGCTGTTATATTATGGCGAACAATTGATTGCCGCTCTGGGCGTTTTTGTTACCCGGGATGGAAAAGCGACTGAACAATCATGCTGGCGTATCGACTGGCAAAAGGGAGATAAACAATGAAGAGAATGATTTTTCTTGCTGGCGCACTGTTGTGTGCTCAGCCTGTTCAGGCAAAAGGTGATGCAGCAGCCGGTGAGCAGAAAGCAATGATGTGCGTGGCGTGCCATGGAGCAACAGGGAAAGTTTCTGTACCGATGTACCCAAATCTTGCGGGGCAAAACCAGGCGTATCTTGAGCACTCATTGCAAGCGTATAAAAAGGGTGAACGTAGCGGCGGGCAAGCTGAAGTGATGAAGGCGTATGTTAGCGGTTTGTCTGATGAGGATATTAGCAATCTGGCAGCCTACTACGCTTCGATGAAACCGTAGTTAAAAAAACGGGCAGCCTCAGGCTGCCCGCGCATGCGGATACTTTGCGTATCAGGACTCGCTGACGACGACAGTCCCAATTTCAGGATGGCTGAAACTGGTAATTTTATCGAGGCGAACTTCGCGAGTGGCACCGGCATCATCGACAATCAAATATTCGACGTTTTTACGAGACACCAGGTCACTGGCTTTCGCCTTGAAAACTTCTCCGCTCTTTAACTCCAGCGTCAATAATAAGTGATGCTGGCAGGCGAGCTCGAGATTGTCATAATCATCACAATTGATGGGTTGATAGGCATCATTCATTGACATAATCGCTCACCAGTAAGTTCGCGGCAGCATACGCCGCCTGTTCCCTAATAGATTCTGGTTGTGCTTCATCGGAAGCCACTTCGTTCAGCACCTTCAAGACGCAACCCAGTGCATCCGGAATGTAACCCAAATCTCCGCTGGCTATTTCCGCATAGCGCTTTCGTACTAATTCACAATACTTTTCCACACGCCCTCCTTTCAGAGTCCCGACCTCAGACTTAATCGTGGGATGCCAGTTAAGCCTACGAAGATAAACTCTGTTTAGCAAGGTGACTATACCACAGGCATGAAACCGATATCAGCAGCGTAACTCTCTACTATCGTGAATACATAACAGCGTTTTAGCGAGGTTTTCGTTACAATGACGGCCTAATTAGTGTGGAGAAGTGTGATGGCGTTAAAAGCGACAATCTATAAAGCGATGGTGAATGTTGCCGATCTCGACAGAAATCAGTTCCTGGATAGCAACCTGACGCTTGCGCGCCATCCCTCGGAAACTCAAGAACGCATGATGTTGCGTTTGCTGGCGTGGATTAAATATGCCAATGAGCGGCTGCAATTTACCCGTGGATTAAGTGCTGAAGATGAGCCGGAAATCTGGCTGCGCAACGATCATATGGGCATCGACTTGTGGATTGAACTCGGTCTGCCAGAGGAAAAACGCCTGAAAAAAGCGTGCAGCCAATCAGGTGAAGTGGCGTTGTTTACCTATAACAGCCGTGCCGCTGAAATCTGGTGGCAGCAACATCAAAACAAACTCAAGCAGTATCAGAATTTGTCTATCTGGTATCTCGATGATGAGCAGTTGGCGAAACTGTGTGAGTTCGGTACGCGTTCTATGAATTTGCAGGCCACTATTCAGGATGGCGCGATTTGGCTGTCAGACGCTGAGAATAATCTCGAAATTCACTTCACGGCCTGGCAGCATCATTAATGATTGTTGTCTCCAGGGCGGTAGCAATACCGGACAGTGAAGTCACCATTACGGCTATTCGCGCGCAAGGGGCGGGTGGTCAACATGTGAATAAAACCTCAACGGCAATCCACTTGCGTTTTGACATTCGTGCATCGAGCCTGCCAGAGTACTATAAAGAACGCTTGTTGGCGGCTAGCCACCACCTGATTACACCTGATGGTGTCGTGGTGATAAAGGCGCAAGAGTATCGTAGCCAGGAAATGAATCGTGAAGCGGCGGTGGCAAGACTCGTTTCCTTGATTCAGGAATTAACCGTTGAGCAAAAAAGTCGCCGGGCAACTCGTCCAACGCGTGCGTCAAAAGAGCGTCGTCTGGCCTCGAAATCACAAAAATCTACGACCAAGTCTCTACGAGGAAAAGTCCGTCGTCCTGAATGACGAATGGCAAAGAAATTGACCAGCAGAAGGAAGATATGGTGAAAAAGATTCTATTGTCAGCTGTTGCTGTGTGCAGTTTGTTCGCGCTTTTTGGCTGTAATAATCGAGCCGAAGTTCAAGCGTTACAATCGACACAAGTTGCAGAACTGCAACCCATGCAACAAAGCTACCGTGGCGTTTTACCTTGCGCAGATTGCTCAGGAATTGAAACCTCGCTGTTTTTGGAAAAAGATGGCACTTGGGTAATGAATCAACGCTATCAGGGTGCGAAAGAACCGGCAGTGTTCGCTTCTTATGGGAGCTGGGCACGCACGGCTGATAAGTTAGTATTAACTGAGTCAGACGGTGAAAAAATCTATTTCCGTCCTAAAGGTCATAACCTGGAAATGTTGGATCGGGCAGGCAATCCCATTGAGTCAAAGCTCAATTATACATTGCAGCCGATGAAAGATGCGTTGCCCGCGACACCCATGACGATGAAAGGCATGTACAAATACATGGCTGATGCGGCGATTTTCCAGGACTGTGCGACAGGGAAAACCTTTGACGTTGCCAGCAATGCAGAACTTGAGCGAGGGTATGCTGCCGCGCGTGGTGAGGATTTCCAGCCAGTGTTGCTGGTGGTTGAAGCTCACTTTACCTTACAAGCGTCTCCCGATAGCGGTGAGTTGAGAAAAACAGTTGTTGCAGATCGGGCTGCTAAGTTCGAGCCGAAGAAAACCTGCCGCGACTAATCAGATGCATAAAAAAAGCCCCGCTAAGAAGTTAGCGGGGCTTTTTACTGAGTACCAGGGTTCTTAGCGTTTAATCTGCGCCAGCAAGAAATCAATGATTTCGCTGGTTTTGATCATTTGCTTCTCGCCTTCACGACGGTTTTTGTATTCGACTTCTTCGCTATCAAGATTACGATCGCCGATAACGACAGTGTGCGGAATACCAATAAGTTCCATATCAGCAAACATCACGCCTGGACGCTCTTTACGGTCATCC
Source organism: Buttiauxella sp. WJP83 (assembly GCF_027594725.1). Classification (NCBI taxonomy): domain Bacteria; kingdom Pseudomonadati; phylum Pseudomonadota; class Gammaproteobacteria; order Enterobacterales; family Enterobacteriaceae; genus Buttiauxella; species Buttiauxella sp. WJP83. Next base: position 3,780,275 of record NZ_CP110080.1, on the reverse strand, counting down.
ATCAATACGTCGATGCCTTTGGCACGCAGCGTTGAATACAACTCTTCAGCTAATTCTTTCACGCGGAAAGATTTATGCATGTTCATTGGCAGGATAGCAACCTGGAACGGTGCAATCGCATCAGGCCACAGAATGCCACGGTCGTCATAGTTCTGCTCAATGGCTGCCGCCACCACACGAGTGACGCCGATACCGTAGCAACCCATAGTCAGAGTCTGATTGCGGCCATCTTCACCTTGAACAGATGCTTTCATCGCTTCAGAGTATTTCGTGCCGAGCTGGAAGATGTGACCCACTTCGATGCCACGTTTAATCAGCAAAGTACCTTTGCCATCAGGGCTTGGATCGCCTTCAACGACATTACGGATGTCGGCAACTTCTGGCAGCGCCACATCACGCTCCCAGTTAATACCCACGAAATGTTTACCGTCGATATTAGCTCCGGCTGCGAAATCGCTCATCGCCGCCACAGTACGGTCAATTACCACTGGGATTGGTAGGTTAATTGGGCCAAGTGAACCAGGACCTGCTTTAACGATTGCACGAATCTCTTCTTCAGTAGCAAAAGTCAGCGGGCTGGCAACTTGCGGCAGTTTTTCTGCCTTAACTTCATTCAGTTCGTGGTCGCCACGAACCAGAAGAGCAACAAGAGGGTAAGCACTCCCTTCGGTTGCCTTAACCATCAATGTCTTAACGGTTTTTTCAACTGGCAGGTTGAACTGCTCAACCAACTCAGCGATGGTTTTTGCATTCGGAGTATCAATCTGCGTCATTTCAACAGTCGGTGCTGCACGACCACCTGCTGGAGCAACCGCTTCAGCAAATTCAATGTTAGCGGCGTAATCAGACTCAGTTGAGAAGATGACATCATCTTCACCGCTTTGCGCCAGAACCTGGAATTCATGAGATGCGCTGCCGCCGATGGAGCCGGTATCTGCTTCTACCGCGCGGAAATCCAGACCCATACGGGTGAAGATTTTGCTGTAGGCCTGATACATCGCATCGTAAGTTTCCTGCAAAGATTCCTGAGAAGTATGGAAAGAGTAAGCATCTTTCATCAGGAATTCACGGGAACGCATCACGCCGAAACGTGGGCGCACTTCGTCACGGAACTTAGTCTGGATCTGGAAGAAGTTCAGTGGCAATTGTTTGTAAGAGCTCAGCTCGTTACGAATCAGGTCAGTGATGACTTCTTCATGAGTTGGGCCGAGTACAAATGGGCGATCGCCGCGATCAACAAAACGCAGCAGCTCTGGGCCATATTGCTCCCAACGACCACTTTCCTGCCACAGCTCTGCGGGCTGTACAACCGGCATGCTCACCTCGATGGCACCGGCGTTGTTCATTTCTTCACGCACGATGTTTTCGACTTTTTTCAGAACACGCAAACCGGTCGGCAACCAGGCATATAAACCGGAAGCGAGTTTGCGGATCATCCCGGCACGCAGCATCAGTTGATGACTGATGACTTCGGCGTCGGCTGGTGTCTCCTTTAATGTGGAGAGCAGATATTGGCTAGTACGCATGTTGTTACGGTTCCATTTGAACGGCAGATAACTGGCTACCTAAGTAGCCTGATGCAAAATAAGTGAATTAGTTTACCAGTGTGGCAGAGATGTCAAAAGAGAAGGGTGATAAATTAACGAGCTTCGAGAGCAAACACTTCTGAACCTTGATCGGTTACACGCCAGCGAACGTTAAAATCCAACAATAAAACAGCGTAGGTTTTACCGATTTCCTCACCTTTACGGTATGCAGGGCGAGGGTCCTGAGCCAGTACCTGACTGATAAAACGTTCAATGTGGGGATAACGCTTATCAAGCTGTAATAGTTGTTGCTGCACTTCAGCCGTGAAGTAAACAGGCATATCGGCTACAGGGGCATTTTGCGCGTACCCAGCAAGAGCCTGTGGCACGGCTTCGGCAAACGGCAAATAGGGTTTGATATCAACGATTGGTGTACCGTCGACCAAATCCAGACTACCAAGCTGCAAAATGACCTGATCTTTTTGGCAGCGAATCCCTTTCAGCTCAACTAGTGACATACCGATGGGATTGGGTCGGAATGTTGAGCGCGTAGCGAAAACCCCCACTCGTGCATTGCCACCCAGACGAGGAGGGCGCACCGTGGGCCGCCAGCCGCCTTCCATCGTTTGATGAAAAACAAATAGCAGCCATAAATGACTAAAACCTTCGAGGCCGCGAACCGCATCAGCCACGTTAAACGGCGGCAGAAAATGCAATTCCCCACCGCCATCAGCCACCAAACCAGGTTGGCGAGGAACGGCAAACTTCTCTTTATAAGGGGAGTGAATTACGCCGATCTGCTCGAAACGAAAAGCTGTCATTTTGCAGAAACATTCAATGCCGAACCAACACAAACGGCCTGACGGTAGCAACCTGGTGTGCCGCTCGTAACATCACAGCTATGTAATAACACCGCATTCGCTTTCATCTTTGACGCGTTGATTTGCAGGCGTTTACGGGCTGTTGGGATATTTGGTGGAGAATCCTGATTGCTCACCTGGCATGATTCGCCGCTGACTTCACCGAGATCACGGAAAGGTTTACCCACTAACTCTTCAGCATTGCTATAGATTTTGACTGGCGCAGGGCGCACTGCTTTTGGTTTAGCAGGCTCGGTTTTTGGCGGTGTTACGGTGCTTTGAACAGGTTCAACAGGGGATCTGTCTAGCATGGTACAACCGCTCAGCATGACGGCTAATAAACAGATCGGTAAAGCACGCATAATTTTTCCTCAATGAATGATAAAACGCGATTATTGAATCAAGCTATTGCACAAATAACAAGACGGGCATTAGCCCGTCTTAGATTATTTACGCAAAAATATAAAGAATGGAAACTTACCAGCCTTTTACTGCGCCGCCGTTAAAGACTTTGTTTGCTGCTTCGTAAACTTCGTCAGACTGGTAAGCCTGAACGAATTTTTTCACGTTTTCTGCGTCTTTGTTATCTTCACGGGAAACGATCAGGTTCACGTATGGAGAGTCTTTATCTTCAACGAAGATACCGTCTTTCGCAGGAGTCAGGCCAATCTGGCTTGCGTAAGTGGTGTTGATAATAGCCAGAGCAATCTGAGCATCGTCCAGAGAACGTGGTAACTGAGGCGCTTCCAGTTCAACCAGTTTCAGATTTTTAGGGTTTTCAGTGACGTCCAGGACGGTTGGCAGCAGACCAACGCCATCTTTCAATTTAATCAAACCTTGTTTTTGCAGCAGCAGTAATGAACGGCCAAGGTTAGTTGGATCGTTTGGCAAAGCGATCTGCGCGCCAGCTTGCAGTTCATCTACTGATTTGATTTTTTTGGAGTAGCCAGCAATTGGGTAAACGAAGGTATTACCGACAGAAACCAGTTTGTAGCCACGATCTTTGATCTGCTGATCCAGGTATGGTTTGTGCTGGAAGGCGTTAGCATCGATATCGCCTTTGCTCAGCGCTTCGTTAGGCAGAACGTAGTCGTTAAAGGTAACCAGCTCAACATCCAGGCCATATTTCTCTTTTGCAACTTTCTGTGCAACTTCGGCAACCTGCTGTTCAGCACCAACGATGACGCCAACTTTAATATGGTTTGGATCTTTTTCGTCCTGACCACAACCCACGAGTGCCAGGGAACCAATCAAAGCACCAACTGCCGCAAAGGTTTTAAATTTAAAAGACATATCCTTTCCTTACTATGTGTAAAAAACGATGTTGTGTTGAACGTATTATTTGTGAGTCACAGCCCGGACGATACGATCGCCAGAGAATTGAATTAAATACACTAATACTACCAATAACACTAATACCGTATTCATCACGGTAGCGTTATAACCGATATAACCATACTGATAACCAATCTGACCTAAGCCACCGGCACCAACAGCACCGCCCATCGCGGAATAGCCAACGAGAGTAATCAGCGTAATGGTTGCAGCGTTTACCAGACCTGGTAGCGCTTCAGGCAGCAGAACCTTGCGGATGATCTGCATCGGAGTCGCGCCCATTGCGCGTGATGCTTCAATCAGACCTGATGGAATTTCCAGCAGGGCATTTTCTACCATACGCGCGATGAATGGCGCAGCACCGACCGTTAACGGAACGATAGCGGCTTGCAAGCCAATTGAGGTTCCGACAATGGTACGGGTAAATGGAATCATCCATACCAGCAATATAATGAAGGGAATCGAGCGGAAGATATTCACTAATGCTGACAGGCTGTTATAAAGCTTGCTGTTCGCACTGATTTGCCCTGGACGCGTAATATAGAGGAGAACGCCAACAGGCAGGCCGAGAACGAAGCCAAAGAAGCCAGACACAAAAGTCATTGCCAGCGTTTCATACACTCCTTTAAGGAGTAACCACATCATTGGCTCAGACATAACCCAGCACCTCTACTTTTACATGTTGCTGCTGCAGGTAAGCGATAGCAGCGTCCATATCCTGATGTTCTCCATGCAATTCGCACAGCATAATCCCGAATTTTACTCCACCGGCGTAATCCATCTGCGCACTGATAATATTGCTGTTCACATTAAAACGGCGGGCGGTTTCGGAAAGTAACGGCGCATCAACCGATTGCCCGGTAAATTCCAGACGCAGCAGTGGGAAGGTTTCGCCGCTCTTTTGTGTGCTTAAGCGTTGTGCGTAGTCTTCAGGAATATCCAGATGCAAGGTGGATTGAATAAACTGTTGTGCAAGTGGCGTCTTAGGATGGGAGAACACTTCGCTTACAGTATCTTGTTCTATCAATTCACCATCACTGATGACTGCGACGCAATCACAGATACGTTTTACGACATCCATTTCGTGGGTAATTAACAGAATAGTCAGACCAAGCCGACGGTTAATATCTTTCAACAACTCGAGAATCGAACGCGTTGTTGCCGGATCAAGAGCGCTGGTGGCCTCATCGCACAACAGAACTTTAGGGTTGCTTGCCAGCGCACGAGCAATCGCAACGCGTTGCTTTTGTCCGCCGGACAGATTGGCGGGGTAAGCATCGTGCTTTTCGCTCAGACCGACTAAATCGAGTAATTCGGAAACGCGACGCTTAATTTCTTCGCGTGGCGTATTGTCCAGCTCTAACGGTAATGCGACGTTGCCGTAAACGGTACGCGAAGAGAGCAGGTTAAAGTGCTGGAAAATCATACCAATCTGACGACGTGCTTTAGTGAGTTGGCTTTCAGACAGAGTCGTCAATTCCTGGCCATCGACCAGAACGGAACCTTGTGTTGGGCGCTCAAGCAGATTCACGCAGCGAATCAACGTGCTTTTCCCTGCACCTGATGCGCCAATCACGCCATAAATTTGCCCAGCAGGAACATGCAAGCTGACGTTATTCAACGCCTGTATGCTGCGGTTACCTTGCTGGAACACTTTGGTGATATTTGAAAGTTTAATCATTAGGTTATTTATTATCGTATGAGTGTAAGCCGTGGCATATTCTGCTGCCGATAACGGGCGATGACCGCCATCGGTATGGATGTTAAGGCATCCAGACGTCTAAATCAATCGAGGATTGATTGTCTGTTCTCGCCCAAATAGTAATTCATGCGATACTACACCAAATCCCCAGTATCAGGAGTTTCCAAGTGGCACAGTCTATTCCCGCTATTTTTCTCGATCGTGATGGCACCATTAATGTTGATCATGGTTATGTTCATGAAGTTGACCAGTTCGAGTTCATTGATGGTGTGATTGACGCAATGCGCGAGTTAAAAGCAATGGGCTATGCGTTAGTTCTCGTCACCAACCAATCGGGTATCGCCCGTGGAATGTTTACTGAAGCTGATTTTGAAAATCTGACTGAGTGGATGGATTGGTCTTTGGCTGACCGTGGCGTTGACCTTGATGGTATCTACTATTGCCCGCATCACCCTGAAGCAATAGTAGAAGAGTTTCGCCAAACCTGTGATTGTCGTAAACCGCAACCGGGCATGCTGCTCTCAGCACAAGAGTTTCTTCATATAGATATGGCTACTTCTTATATGGTGGGTGACAAATTAGAAGACATGCAGGCAGCTTCAGCGGCACAGGTAGGAACAAAAGTACTGGTACGCAGCGGCAAACCAGTCACAGATCAAAGCGAAGCAGCGGCAGATTTAGTCATCAATAGTCTCGCAGAGCTGCCAAAAGCGATAAAAGCGCGTCAAAAATAGACGTAACGCTCAAAAATCGAACGTTCGGTAATTATTTTGAAAATAGGGGTTGTCAGCTTCCAGAAAATCCCTATACTGCGCCTCCACTGACACGGCACAACGGCTTACAAACCGGCCCGTCAGTCAGACGAAAAGCGAAAATAAACGCTTGACTCTGAAAGAGGAAAGCGTAATATACGCCACCTCGAGTTAGCAAGCGAAAGCGCGTAACTCACTGCTCTTTAACAATTTATCAGACAATCTGTGTGGGCACTCGCAGGATTGATATCTCAGATACCTTCGGGTATCAAAAAAATATCAAGTCTTGAAGAGTGACCAAGCAGTAATTCATTTAGTTGAATTATTACGAAAGTTAATTTTTGAGCATCGCTTCACGAGTTGAAGCAAATCAAGCTTTTAATTGAAGAGTTTGATCATGGCTCAGATTGAACGCTGGCGGCAGGCCTAACACATGCAAGTCGAGCGGTAGCACAGGGAGCTTGCTCCTGGGTGACGAGCGGCGGACGGGTGAGTAATGTCTGGGAAACTGCCTGATGGAGGGGGATAACTACTGGAAACGGTAGCTAATACCGCATAACGTCTTCGGACCAAAGTGGGGGACCTTCGGGCCTCATGCCATCAGATGTGCCCAGATGGGATTAGCTAGTAGGTGAGGTAATGGCTCACCTAGGCGACGATCCCTAGCTGGTCTGAGAGGATGACCAGCCACACTGGAACTGAGACACGGTCCAGACTCCTACGGGAGGCAGCAGTGGGGAATATTGCACAATGGGCGCAAGCCTGATGCAGCCATGCCGCGTGTATGAAGAAGGCCTTCGGGTTGTAAAGTACTTTCAGCGAGGAGGAAGGCGTTAAGGTTAATAACCTTAGCGATTGACGTTACTCGCAGAAGAAGCACCGGCTAACTCCGTGCCAGCAGCCGCGGTAATACGGAGGGTGCAAGCGTTAATCGGAATTACTGGGCGTAAAGCGCACGCAGGCGGTTTGTCAAGTCGGATGTGAAATCCCCGGGCTCAACCTGGGAACTGCATTCGAAACTGGCAAGCTAGAGTCTTGTAGAGGGGGGTAGAATTCCAGGTGTAGCGGTGAAATGCGTAGAGATCTGGAGGAATACCGGTGGCGAAGGCGGCCCCCTGGACAAAGACTGACGCTCAGGTGCGAAAGCGTGGGGAGCAAACAGGATTAGATACCCTGGTAGTCCACGCCGTAAACGATGTCGACTTGGAGGTTGTTCCCTTGAGGAGTGGCTTCCGGAGCTAACGCGTTAAGTCGACCGCCTGGGGAGTACGGCCGCAAGGTTAAAACTCAAATGAATTGACGGGGGCCCGCACAAGCGGTGGAGCATGTGGTTTAATTCGATGCAACGCGAAGAACCTTACCTACTCTTGACATCCACAGAATTCGGCAGAGATGCCTTAGTGCCTTCGGGAACTGTGAGACAGGTGCTGCATGGCTGTCGTCAGCTCGTGTTGTGAAATGTTGGGTTAAGTCCCGCAACGAGCGCAACCCTTATCCTTTGTTGCCAGCGGTTCGGCCGGGAACTCAAAGGAGACTGCCAGTGATAAACTGGAGGAAGGTGGGGATGACGTCAAGTCATCATGGCCCTTACGAGTAGGGCTACACACGTGCTACAATGGCGCATACAAAGAGAAGCGACCTCGCGAGAGCAAGCGGACCTCATAAAGTGTGTCGTAGTCCGGATCGGAGTCTGCAACTCGACTCCGTGAAGTCGGAATCGCTAGTAATCGTAGATCAGAATGCTACGGTGAATACGTTCCCGGGCCTTGTACACACCGCCCGTCACACCATGGGAGTGGGTTGCAAAAGAAGTAGGTAGCTTAACCTTCGGGAGGGCGCTTACCACTTTGTGATTCATGACTGGGGTGAAGTCGTAACAAGGTAACCGTAGGGGAACCTGCGGTTGGATCACCTCCTTACCTAATAGATACGAACTTGCGTAGTGCTCACACAGATTGTCTGATGAAAGTAAAGCAGCAAGGCGTCTTGCGAGTGAGACTTCAGTGTCCCCTTCGTCTAGAGGCCCAGGACACCGCCCTTTCACGGCGGTAACAGGGGTTCGAATCCCCTAGGGGACGCCACTTGCTGGTTTGTGAGTGAAAGTCACCGACCTCAATATCTCAAAACTGACTTAACAGTCACGTTTGAGATATTTGCTCTTTAAAAATCTGGAACAAGCTGAAAATTGAAACGACACACTGTTTCCTTTCTCCGTAATAAGAAAGGAAGTATCGGTGTGTTCGAGTCTCTCAAATTTTCGCAACTTCGATTGTGTCTCACGAGACATCTTCGGGTTGTGAGGTTAAGCGACTAAGCGTACACGGTGGATGCCCTGGCAGTCAGAGGCGATGAAGGACGTGCTAATCTGCGATAAGCGTCGGTAAGGTGATATGAACCGTTATAACCGACGATTTCCGAATGGGGAAACCCAGTGTGATTCGTCACACTATCGTTAAGTGAATACATAGCTTAACGAAGCGAACCGGGGGAACTGAAACATCTAAGTACCCCGAGGAAAAGAAATCAACCGAGATTCCCCCAGTAGCGGCGAGCGAACGGGGAGCAGCCCAGAGTCTGAATCAGTTTGTGCATTAGTGGAAGCGTCTGGAAAGTCGCAGGGTACAGGGTGATACTCCCGTACACAAAAATGCACTTGCTGTGAACTCGAAGAGTAGGGCGGGACACGTGGTATCCTGTCTGAATATGGGGGGACCATCCTCCAAGGCTAAATACTCCTGACTGACCGATAGTGAACCAGTACCGTGAGGGAAAGGCGAAAAGAACCCCGGCGAGGGGAGTGAAACAGAACCTGAAACCGTGTACGTACAAGCAGTGGGAGCCTCTTTTATGGGGTGACTGCGTACCTTTTGTATAATGGGTCAGCGACTTATATTCTGTAGCAAGGTTAACCGTATAGGGGAGCCGCAGGGAAACCGAGTCTTAACTGGGCGTTAAGTTGCAGGGTATAGACCCGAAACCCGGTGATCTAGCCATGGGCAGGTTGAAGGTTGGGTAACACTAACTGGAGGACCGAACCGACTAATGTTGAAAAATTAGCGGATGACTTGTGGCTGGGGGTGAAAGGCCAATCAAACCGGGAGATAGCTGGTTCTCCCCGAAAGCTATTTAGGTAGCGCCTCGTGAACTCATCTTCGGGGGTAGAGCACTGTTTCGGCTAGGGGGCCATCCCGGCTTACCAACCCGATGCAAACTACGAATACCGAAGAATGTTATCACGGGAGACACACGGCGGGTGCTAACGTCCGTCGTGAAGAGGGAAACAACCCAGACCGCCAGCTAAGGTCCCAAAGTCATGGTTAAGTGGGAAACGATGTGGGAAGGCACAGACAGCCAGGATGTTGGCTTAGAAGCAGCCATCATTTAAAGAAAGCGTAATAGCTCACTGGTCGAGTCGGCCTGCGCGGAAGATGTAACGGGGCTAAACCATGCACCGAAGCTGCGGCAGCGACGCTTATGCGTTGTTGGGTAGGGGAGCGTTTCTGTAAGCCGTTGAAGCTGGACTGTGAGGTCTGGTGGAGGTATCAGAAGTGCGAATGCTGACATAAGTAACGATAAAGCGGGTGAAAAGCCCGCTCGCCGGAAGACCAAGGGTTCCTGTCCAACGTTAATCGGGGCAGGGTGAGTCGACCCCTAAGGCGAGGCCGAAAGGCGTAGTCGATGGGAAACAGGTTAATATTCCTGTACTCGGTGTTACTGCGAAGGGGGGACGGAGAAGGCTATGTTAGCCGGGCGACGGTTGTCCCGGTTTAAGCATGTAGGCGGGAAGTTTAGGTAAATCCGGACTTCTGTTAACGCTGAGGTGTGATGACGAGGCACTACGGTGCTGAAGTAACAAATGCCCTGCTTCCAGGAAAAGCCTCTAAGCATCAGGTAACATCAAATCGTACCCCAAACCGACACAGGTGGTCAGGTAGAGAATACCAAGGCGCTTGAGAGAACTCGGGTGAAGGAAACTAGGCAAAATGGTGCCGTAACTTCGGGAGAAGGCACGCTGTCGGTAGGTGAAGTCCCTTGCGGATGGAGCTGAAGGCAGTCGAAGATACCAGCTGGCTGCAACTGTTTATTAAAAACACAGCACTGTGCAAACACGAAAGTGGACGTATACGGTGTGACGCCTGCCCGGTGCCGGAAGGTTAATTGATGGGGTTATCCGTAAGGAGAAGCTCTTGATCGAAGCCCCGGTAAACGGCGGCCGTAACTATAACGGTCCTAAGGTAGCGAAATTCCTTGTCGGGTAAGTTCCGACCTGCACGAATGGCGTAATGATGGCCAGGCTGTCTCCACCCGAGACTCAGTGAAATTGAAATCGCTGTGAAGATGCAGTGTACCCGCGGCAAGACGGAAAGACCCCGTGAACCTTTACTATAGCTTGACACTGAACATTGAGCCTTGATGTGTAGGATAGGTGGGAGGCTTTGAAGCGTGGACGCCAGTCTGCGTGGAGCCAACCTTGAAATACCACCCTTTAATGTTTGATGTTCTAACGTAGACCCGTGATCCGGGTTGCGGACAGTGTCTGGTGGGTAGTTTGACTGGGGCGGTCTCCTCCTAAAGCGTAACGGAGGAGCACGAAGGTTAGCTAATCACGGTCGGACATCGTGAGGTTAGTGCAAAGGCATAAGCTAGCTTGACTGCGAGAGTGACGGCTCGAGCAGGTGCGAAAGCAGGTCTTAGTGATCCGGTGGTTCTGAATGGAAGGGCCATCGCTCAACGGATAAAAGGTACTCCGGGGATAACAGGCTGATACCGCCCAAGAGTTCATATCGACGGCGGTGTTTGGCACCTCGATGTCGGCTCATCACATCCTGGGGCTGAAGTAGGTCCCAAGGGTATGGCTGTTCGCCATTTAAAGTGGTACGCGAGCTGGGTTTAGAACGTCGTGAGACAGTTCGGTCCCTATCTGCCGTGGGCGCTGGAGAATTGAGGGGGGCTGCTCCTAGTACGAGAGGACCGGAGTGGACGCATCACTGGTGTTCGGGTTGTCATGCCAATGGCATTGCCCGGTAGCTAAATGCGGAAAAGATAAGCGCTGAAAGCATCTAAGCGCGAAACTTGCCCCGAGATGAATTCTCCCTGAGACCCTGAGTCTCCTGAAGGAACGTTGAAGACTACGACGTTGATAGGCTGGGTGTGTAAGCGTAGCGATACGTTGAGCTAACCAGTACTAATGATCCGTGAGGCTTAACCTTACAACACCGAAGGTGTTTTGGTTGAGAGACGAAGACATTTGATTTTCAGCTTAATTCCAAGATTTTAAGTCGATGGTTGCAGGTAACACTGTGACGGTTGATGAAAACAGAATATGCCTGGCGGCAGTAGCGCGGTGGTCCCACCTGACCCCATGCCGAACTCAGAAGTGAAACGCCGTAGCGCCGATGGTAGTGTGGGGTCTCCCCATGCGAGAGTAGGGAACTGCCAGGCTCCAAATTCAGGAAGTAAACCGAAGTAAAATTCGGTAGTGACAAGAAATTCGGTGGAGCGGTAGTTCAGTCGGTTAGAATACCTGCCTGTCACGCAGGGGGTCGCGGGTTCGAGTCCCGTCCGTTCCGCCACTTATTAAGCCCTGAGTCTTTTAGACTCAGGGCTTTTTTCTTGTCTAAAATTTAGAAAAAACTCCTCTATTATTGCGTTTAACGCAAATATCTTGTGCATTTATCTGTCTTTTTCAGCAAGGTTACTGACGCCATAATCCTCGTATTAACAACAAATACCCCCTAACGAGGTAAAAAATGACAATTCCTGCATTTGGTTTAGGTACTTTTCGCTTAAAAGACGACGTAGTTATCGCATCAGTAAAAACAGCTTTAGAGTTGGGCTATCGTAGTGTTGATACCGCACAAATCTATGACAACGAAGCGGCTGTAGGGCTGGCGATTGAAGAAAGTGGCGTGGTTCGTGAAGAGTTATTTATTACTACCAAAATCTGGATTGAGAATCTTAGCAAAGACAAACTCATTCACAGCCTGAAAGAAAGCCTACGTAAATTGCGTACCGATTATGTTGATTTGACGCTCATTCACTGGCCATCACCAAAAGATGCTGTTCCGGTAGCTGAGTTTATGCAGGCACTTTTGGAAGCTAAAAACGAAGGGCTTACGCGTCAGATTGGCGTCTCTAACTTCACCATCGATCTGATGCAACAAGCCATTGATGCGGTCGGTGCAGAGAATATTGCTACCAACCAAATTGAGATTTCACCTTACCTGCAGAATAGCAAAGTGGTTGATTGGGCACACGCACATGATATCCACATCACCTCTTATATGACGCTTGCGTATGGGAAAGCATTGGCAGATGAAGTCATAGGCCGAATTGCTAAGAAACATGCTGCAACCCCAGCGCAGGTAATTTTGGCATGGGCAATGGCGCTGGGTTACTCAGTTATTCCTTCATCTACAAAACGAGAGAATCTGCAAAGCAACCTACAAGCGCAGACTATAACTCTGGACGTTGATGATCTCGCCGCTATTGCGGCACTGGATTGCAATGATCGTCTGGTTAGCCCGGAAGGGTTGGCTCCAGACTGGGATTAATTTTCCATTACAGCCCCTTTGGGGGCTGTTGAACCTGCTCACTTAGAAAATCAATGAATGCCCGAATGCGGCTACTCACTGCTCGGTCGCTGTAATACACCGCACTAAATGGCATTTCAACAGGTAAAAGCCTGTCAGTCAGTAACTCAATGAACCTGCCCTCAGCAATTTCTTTATTAATCATATAATCAGAAAGACACGCGATACCATTTCCCATCAGGCAAAGTTGCTTGAGTGTTTCACCACTATTCGATGTTATCCCCGCAGTAATGTCGTAAGGCAAGCCATCTGCTTGCGCGACGGGCCATTTATTCAGACTCTCTGTCTCTGAGAAACCAAGACAAATATGATCCTGAAGATCTTCAGCGCTGCGTGGCATACCGTACTGCGCTAAATATTCCGGAGAGGCGATAATTTTACGGCGGCTGGTAAAAAGTGGTCTGGCTCGAAGCGAGGAGTCCGTCAACGTGCCCACGCGAATGGCCACATCGACTTTTCTCTCAATCAGGTTGATGAATGTCTCTGATGAGATGAGCGAGAGTGTTACTTCCGGATAACGTTCGCGGAAGGGCTTAATAAGCGGCATTAAGAGATGCAGCATTACTGGCGTTGCAGCATCAATGCGGAGTAGGCCACGAGGACTTTGTCGTGTCTCCATCAGTTCATTCTCTGCCGCTGCCATTTCCTGTAAAACCTGCTGCACGCGGCGGAAATAGCGTTCACCTTCCTCAGTCAGGCTCAACTGGCGCGTTGTGCGATTTAGCAGACTCACACCTAATTTCATTTCTAATTTCTTTACCGAGCGGCTTACTGCTGAATTAGCCAGCTCGAGCTGAGTCGCTGCGCGGCTAAAACTTCCGCTTTCCACTACAGCGACAAAAATCGCCAGTTCATCAGAGGTTGCTTTCATTATTGCTCCTGAAGCAAAATTGTATTGAGATTTTGCATATTTTTGTTATTTAACCATCTTGCCATACTGCGTGTCATCAAAAGACACCTGCTATGGAGTAAATCATGCCTCTGGCACTACTGGCGCTGACTATCAGTGCATTCGCAATCGGTACTACCGAATTCGTTATTGTTGGGCTCGTACCCACTATTGCTGATCAACTTTCAATTTCATTGCCCTCTGCGGGGCTGTTGGTTTCAATTTATGCATTAGGTGTTGCGGTCGGGGCACCTGTATTGACTGCATTAACCGGAAAACTGCCTCGTAAGCAGCTGCTGATTGGTCTGATGGTACTTTTCACCGCAGGCAATTTGTTAGCCTGGCTTTCTCCAAACTATGAAACATTAGTTATTGCTCGTCTGCTGACCGGCCTGGCGCACGGCGTCTTCTTCTCTGTGGGTTCTACCATTGCAACCAGCCTTGTACCTAAGGAGAAAGCAGCCTCCGCAATCGCGATTATGTTTGGTGGTTTAACCGTTGCACTTGTGACAGGTGTTCCATTGGGGACATTTATCGGTCAGCATTTTGGATGGCGCGAAACCTTCCTCGCGGTTTCTGCCATTGGTGTCATCGCTTTAATTAGCAGCACTATTCTGATCCCTAAAAACATCCCAACTCGAGCCGTTGCCAGTTTGAAAGATCAATTGAAAGTGATGACCCATCCGCGCTTGCTGATCATTTATGCGATAACAGCACTGGGTTATGGTGGCGTGTTTACCGCATTTACTTTCCTGGCCCCAATGATGCAAAACCTTGCAGGTTATTCTCCAGCAGCCGTTAGTTGGATTTTATTGGGTTACGGAGTATCTGTTGCGATTGGTAATATTTGGGGTGGGAAACTTGCCGACCGTCATGGTGCAGTGTCTGCGTTAAAGTTCATTTTTACAGCACTTGCTGCATTACTGCTGCTCTTCCAATTCACCGCGAGCTCGCATATTGGTGCTTTAGTCACTGTGTTGGTGATGGGGATTTTCGCTTTCGGGAATGTGCCTGGATTGCAGGTGTACGTAGTGCAAAAGGCAGAGGAATACACTCCAAATGCAGTCGATGTTGCCTCTGGATTGAATATCGCCGCATTTAATATAGGGATAGCGTTAGGATCGGTTATTGGCGGTCAAACAGTGCAAAGCTTTGGTTTGGCGCAAACGCCATGGATCGGTGCGGTGATTGTTGCTGGTGCATTGCTTCTCATTAACTTAAGTGGGCGTCTCGACACGCGTCGTGAAGTTGCTATCGGTTAACCTGCACGAACAAGGCTGTTAGCAAATACTTACGGTCTTGTTCACCAATGGTTTGAATTGGTCGTTGAAACTCAGACCTAAAGTCCCTATAACTGAATGACAGCCTTCGATTTGGAGGCTTCTTTGGTTACAGAGGTCATTAGTAAAAACGTGCGCAAAAATACTTATGCCATGAGATATGTTGCCGGTCAGCCAGCAGAACGCATTCTGCCTCCTGGCTCCTTTGCAACTATCGGTCAGGCATTGCCGCCCGGAGAACCATTGCCAAGTGAAGGATCCTTAAAAGTATTAGTATGGAATATCTTCAAGCAGCAGCGAGCTGAATGGCTTTCGGTGCTGCAAAACTTCGGTAAAGATGCCCATCTGGTTTTATTGCAAGAGGCGCAAACGACTCCTGAGCTCGTTAAGTTTGCCACCAGTAATTATCTGGCTGCAGATCAGGTGCCGGCATTTGTCTTGCCTCAGCACCCTTCAGGTGTCATGACGTTGTCTGCTGCTCATCCTGTTTATTGCTGTCCATTACGTGAGCGTGAGCCGATTTTACGGCTGTCAAAATCTGCGTTAGTGACCGTTTATCCTTTGCCTGATGGCCGTCTGCTGATGGTAGTTAATATTCATGCTGTGAATTTCAGTCTGGGTGTGGATGTTTACAGCAAACAACTTGGGCCCATTGGCGATCAAATTGGTCACCATAATGGGCCGGTTATCATGGCGGGGGATTTTAATGCCTGGAGTCGCCCACGCATGAATGCGCTTTACCGCTTTGCTCGCGATATGACGTTACGCGAAGTTCGCTTCACCGATGACCATCGTCGTCGTGCTTTTGGCCGTCCACTCGATTTTGTGTTTTACCGTGGTTTAAACGTCACAGAAGCCTCTGTTCTGGTCACTCGTGCATCCGATCACAACCCTCTACTCGTCGAATTCCGTCCCGGCATACCTGAGCTTAAGTAGGGTTAGTCAGGTCTGCCAATGGGCAGACCTCGGTGCTGCCCTTACTTATAATCAACAGCAAGGACATTTCAATGACAACACAATCTCACCATGACAAAGTCAGCCAACAATTTGGTTCACAGGCAAGTGCCTATCTGACCAGCGCCGTACATGCTTCTGGTCGCGATCTGGAGCGCCTCAGCACACGCCTGGAGGCTTTTCCTCATGCTCGGTTACTTGATATGGGGTGTGGGGCAGGGCACGCGAGTTTCATTGCTGCTGCGAAGGTGAAGGAAGTTGTTGCCTACGATCTCTCCGAGCAAATGTTGGTTGTGGTAAATGAAGCGGCTAAAAGTCGTGAAATCAATAATCTCACAACCGAGCAGGGTTATGCCGAAGTCTTGCCTTTCGATGATTGCTCGTTTGATGTTGTGATAAGCCGTTATTCAGCCCATCACTGGCATGATGTCGGTAAAGCGTTGCGAGAAGTAAAGCGCGTATTGAAACCCGCTGGAGTCGTTATCTTTATGGATGTGATGTCACCAGGACACCCAGTGTTGGACATCTGGTTGCAAACGGTTGAAGCATTACGCGATACCTCACACGTGCGTAACTATTCCATTGGTGAATGGCTGAGTATGTTTAATGATGCAGGGCTGAGTTCGCAAAACGTATTGTGTGACCGTTTGAATTTGGGGTTCTCAAGTTGGATTGCACGGATGAGAACACCTGCCACTCTGGCTGATGCAATTCGTATGTATCAGCAAAGTGCATCAGATGAAGTGCAGCGTTACTTTGAATTGCAGCCTGATGGCTCGTTCACCAGCGACATTATCATGCTGGAAGCCAGGCGAGCGTAAGCCATAAATAAAAAAGGCACCTTTTTAGGTGCCTTTTTCTTTGATTCACAATCACGTATCAGGTGTAGAGTTATTGCTAACAAACAGCGTTAACTGATCACCGGGTTTCAGATTGTCTGTATCGTCGTTCCAGCGCAGAACATCTTTGATGTTCACACCGTGACGTTTTGCGATACTCGACAAGGAGTCACCCTTACGCACCTTATAGGTGATGCTATCGTTTTTAGCTAAACGCTCATCGCCTTTTTTGACGCTAAGCGTTTGGCCTACTTTAATGTTCGCGCCACGTATGCCATTCCAGCTCTGCAAATCTTTTGTGCTAACACCTAAGCGTGTAGCAATGCTCGATAAGGTATCACCTGAACGAACACGATAAGATTTATTGCCACCCGCGTTAGCCCTGTTATCAGCAACTAACGTAGGCTGCACAGCTGCAATTTCACCAGAAGCCAAAGAGGCTTTTAGCTGCTCAGCATGCTTCTTAGGAACCATTACATATCGCTGAGTCTTGCCAATAGTTGAAGTTTTCACTCCGGCATTGAACGTTTTCAGCGTTTTTAACGGTATCCCGGCCATTTCGGCGACCTGCGTAAGCTCGACCGGATCACTAACTTCCACACGTGCTAAGGCACGGCTTTCGTCAGTCGTCGGTAGGCGTACACCGTACTTTTGGCTGTTTTTGAGAATATCACTCAAAGCCAGCATTTTTGGTACGTAAATCTTGGTTTCCCGTGGCAGTGAAAGCGACCAAAAATCCGTAGGTAAGCCACGAGCTTTATTCGCTTTCATTGCCTTCAGTACACGACCTTCGCCGCTGTTGTACGCCGCCACGGTTAATAACCAGTCGCCGTCGAACATCTTGTTCAGACGCTGCATCATATCGAGAGCGGCAGTGGTGGAAGCCACTACATCACGACGTGCATCGTATGCTTTGGTCTGTTTTAAACCATAATTCCGACCCGTACTCGGTACAATCTGCCAGATGCCAGCGGCATTCGCAGATGATGTAGCGTGGGGGTCAAAAGCGCTCTCCACTATGGGTAGCAGTACTAGTTCCATTGGCATGTTGCGTTTCTTAACTTGCCCGGCAATCCAGTACATATACGGCTCTGCCCGTAATGTTACATCGTGGAGATAGCTCTTATTCTTAAGGTACTTCTGTTTCTGTTCGCGGATCCGGGTATTTTCCGGTATCCCCATCTTTAGCTCGTCGCCAATGAAGTTCCACAAGTTTTGGTTATCTGCGAGGTATGTTCCATCGTCCATCCATCGCGTACTCGTGTACTTTCCTGCTTCACCTTGACCAGCTGCAGACAGACTCTGTGCGTGCTGTTGGATGTTGCCGTCATGCCTTGACGCCTGGCACCCCACAAGCAGGACAGAGGCGAGTAATATCGCTTTTGCCTTCATGTGTGTGTCAATAGTTGCTTAAAAGACGAGCAAGGATACCTTCCACTTTCCAACAACACAACCAGAAAATTCAGAATGCGTCTTTCTTTGTCCGTAACCAGGCGAATATCTGCTGTGGTTGTTGCAAGTTTGTTTCTTTATTAATTTTATCTTTTAAATCAACATCATTTGTTCTTAAAAATAAATTTATTTTGCGCTCTATTGCCAGAGAACTGGGTAATGTTGAGTGGTTTTTTGCGCGTAACTCCTTAACTTTTCGACAGTATCGGTTTAACTCTTCATCGTCAGGTAAGATTGATAAGGAGAATTTCATATTTGAAAGAGTGTACTCATGAGCGCAACAAATTAACGTATCTGAAGGTAGTTTGTTAAGCTTTTGAAAAGAATCATACATATTCTCTGCTGTGCCTTCAAAAAGCCTGCCGCACCCTCCAGAAAACATTGTGTCGCCGCAAAAAAGATAAGGTTTACTATAGAAACACAGATGTCCTAAAGTGTGACCGGGTGTGGCAATAACGCTAAATTCATACTTCAAAATATTGACCTTATCACCCTCTCTGACTACCCGGTTCGTTCCCTTATCTTGTGTCTCTTCAGGTCCATATACCACAAGACCTGGGTACTTTTTGAGAAGTTCTTTCACGCCACCAACATGGTCGTTGTGATGGTGAGTCAACAAAATAGCTTCTGGCTGCCAGTGATTATCTTCAATTGCTTCAAGCACCGGTTGAGCCTCACCCGGGTCGACAATGATGCATTTGCCCTGTTCATCATTCAGGACCCAGATGTAGTTATCCTGGAACGCAGAAATACTGTTAAGATTCATAATTCAACCTCATTGAATTGCGTTAAGAAGGTAGCGATGAAACCGGCAAGGATACCTGAAAATTTCATTTCACCGCATCATTGGGGAGAACTGCCCTGGGGCGAGTACTACCGTGAGGCGTTGGAAATCCAGCTCCAACCATGGCTTGCCAAAATGTTTGGTTTTCATCTGTTGAAAATAGGCAACCTAAGTACTGAAATTAACACTGAAGCGTGTGCTATTTCACATCAGGTTAATGTCGGCCTACAAGGCGAAAGACTTCAGGTAAATGCCGATCCACTTCATTTACCCTTTGCTGCAAAATCTGTTGATGCATGTATGTTGGCTCATACATTACCCTGGTGCCAGGATCCTCATGGATTGCTGCGCGAAGCCGACCGGATTTTGATTGATGACGGGTGGTTGATTCTGAGCAGCTTCAACCCGATGAGTTTGTTAGGTTTAGGCAAAGCCGTGCCCTTTATGCGCAAGCGCACACCCTACCATTGCAGGATGTTTACACCGATGAGGATGTTCGACTGGTTGGCATTGCTGAATTTTGAAGTCATGCATCAGCGCAGTTTCCAGGTTTTACCCTGGAGTAAACAAGGTGGGAAAATGCTGAGTACTCACCTGCCTGCGCTGGGTTGTATGCATGTCATTGTGGCGCGTAAGAGGACACTGCCACTTACGCTGAATCCAATGAAAAGCCGTTCAGCGAAAACACAAATCCGCTCAGCAGTTGGCGCGACCAGGCAGTTTAAGGAAACGACTAAGGTTTCACCGCCTCTTGCTGATAACCAACATCTTCAAGAGTTGGATTAGACGCGGCTTCGCGTGCAAGCTCATCGCAGCGTTCGTTTTCAGGGTGACCGGCGTGGCCTTTCACCCATTCCCAACTGATTTTATGTTCGCTCAGCGCGGCGTCCAGACGTTGCCATAGGTCGACATTCTTCACCGGCTTTTTATCGGCTGTTTTCCAACCACGTTTTTTCCAGTTATGAATCCATTGTGTAATTCCCTGGCGCACATATTGACTGTCAGTGCTGAGCACAATGTCACAAGGTTCGATTAGCGCCTCAAGAGCGACAATTGCCGCCATCATTTCCATGCGATTATTCGTTGTTAATCGATAGCCGACGCTAAAAATTTTTTCGTGTTGTTTGTACCGTAGAATGGCACCGTAACCACCAGGGCCCGGATTACCGAGGCAAGAGCCATCGGTGAAAATTTCTACCTGTTTACGCATCTCTGGTAGACTTCCTGTGATTAAAAAACCAAGTCTGACATAAACGAGCGCCATGAGCACACCAATTACACGACAGATCGTTCTCGATACTGAAACCACCGGTATGAACCAAATCGGTGCTCACTACGAAGGGCACCGCATTATTGAAATCGGTGCGGTTGAAGTGATTAACCGCCGTCTGACGGGCAATAACTTCCATGTCTACTTAAAGCCAGACCGGCTGGTGGACCCGGAAGCATTTGGCGTGCATGGAATTGCCGACGAGTTTCTGGCGGACAAACCTACCTTTGAGCAGGTTGCAGATTCATTCCTGGATTACATTCGCGGTGCCGAGCTTGTCATCCATAACGCGTCGTTTGATATCGGGTTCATGGACTATGAGTTCAGTAAGCTCAAGCGTGATATCCCGAAAACCAATACTTTCTGCAAAATCACCGACAGCCTTGCGCTCGCGCGAAAGATGTTTCCGGGCAAGCGAAACAGTCTCGATGCGCTTTGCTCACGTTACGAAATAGACAACAGTAAGCGAACGCTGCACGGCGCATTGCTCGATGCCCAAATCTTGTCCGATGTCTATTTGATGATGACGGGCGGGCAAACTTCGCTGAAGTTTGCCATGGAAGGGGATGTTCAACAGCGCAATGGAGATAACGGAATTCAGCGTGTTATACGCAGTAGTTCGGGTGTACGCATCATTCGAGCCACTGATGCTGAGCTCGAAGCGCATGAGTCACGGCTTGATCTGGTGGAAAAGAAAGGCGGAAGTTGTCTTTGGCGACTATAAAAGCAGCCGCAATGGCTTAAAAATCACCGTTTGGGTGAAATTTACGGCAAACGATTATTTTTATAAGAAAAACCGTTGACGCCCATGAGCGCAATACGTAATATCTGCCTCGTTCCCGACGGGGAACAAACGCGGAGCGGTAGTTCAGTCGGTTAGAATACCTGCCTGTCACGCAGGGGGTCGCGGGTTCGAGTCCCGTCCGTTCCGCCACAATTAGAAAGCCTGAATCAGAAATGATTCAGGCTTTCGTCGTTTTAGCTTTTAAAAACTTAATCCTTCGAAACGACAACCTGCCCATTGTATCCCGCTACATCACTCACTTTTTCAGCTCGAGCCAGCCAGCGGTAACAGCCAGCGCTTAGAAACGCCCCGATAAACCAGCTAAAGTTTGCGACTTCATGCAGTGATGGGATAAAGCTGATTGTCAGGCAAACCGCGACAGACGGCACGAGTGCCATAATCGCTTTCGGATTGAACCCACTTTTGTACCAATAGCGGCCTTTGGAAGTGTCATCGAACAAATCATCGATATAAATTTTACTGCGCTTAATGATGTAGAAATCGGTCAGCAGGATGCCGAACAGCGGCCCAATGAACGATCCCAACACATCAAGCGTGTAGTGAATCAGCTCAGGGGACTGGAACAAGTTCCACGGTGTCAGCAACACGGAACCAACAGCAGCGATCATCCCACCGGTACGGAAACTGATTTTTTGCGGTGAACAGTTAGAAAAGTCGAAAGCGGGGGAAACAAAATTCGCCACGATATTAATACCGATGGTGGCGGTGATCATAGTCAGCAAACCAATCGCCATCGCCAGGCTATTGCCCACGTGACTGACGGTTTCAATTGGATCGGTAATCATTTTGCCAAACAGAGATTGAGTACCGGAGACAATCACAACGGTCACGATAGAGAACAGCAAGAAGTTGAACGGTAGCCCCCAGCGATTGCCACGGCGGATCTCTTTCATACTTTTGCCGTAGCGCGAGAAATCACCGAAGTTCAATAGTGGGCCGGAGAAGTAAGAAACGACCAGCGCGATAGCGGTAAGCATCTGCCACGCTTGTTCACCGGAAGTGAGCTGTTTGCTGGCAAGCGTAAACGAAATTCCGTCAAATCCTGTCTGATACAAAATCCAACCCGCCAGAGCCATCATTACGATATAAACAGCAGGACCTGCGATATCAATGAATCGTTTAATGGCGTTCATGCCATGCCAGAACACTGCCGCCTGTAATGCCCACATAATGCCAAAGCATACCCATCCGAGGTGCGAAAGACCCAGGAAGTGCCCGGTGGTCATTGGGGCAAGTGATGGCCAGAATTTGAGTAACACCAACATTAACGCGTTCGCGGCTAAATATGTTTGTATACCGTACCAGGCAAAGGCTATGAGCCCGCGGATCACCGCTGGAATATTGGCACCAAAAACGCCAAAGGCCTGACGACAAATCACGGCATAAGGCACGCCCGCCATCTGGCTTGGTTTTGCGACCAGATTCGCACACAGCTGCACAATACAAATTCCCACCAACAGGCAAAGTAATACCTGCCAACTCGCCAGCCCTAATGTGAAAAAGCTCGCGGCGACAACATAGCCACCCATGCTGTGTACATCGGACATCCAGAAAGAAAAAATATTGTACCAGGACCATGTCTGGTTACGCGTTGGTGCCAGGTCATCGTTACACAGACGCGGGCTATACCCAGCGTTGGGGCTATCGGTCATGGCAGTCGTGTTGGGTTCAATGTTTGGCATGATATCTGCTCCTGGTAAAACAGGGGTTAACGGGTTGTCTGAAACTTTCGTTGCATGAACCAGGCCAGGTTTCATTCTTCGAGGAATAAACGGGGATTTTGGAGCGAAAGGCGCGTAAAAAGAGCCATGCGGATATCAGTTACGCCTTATCATAGTGCAAAATTAAACAAGAATGCCCAGCGGTGGTGCTAATCCACAGGGGTAAAAAACATCAAGGAACTCATATGACGCAACATTTGATTCAGGTTATCAATCCCAACACCAACGTGGCGATGACGCACACTATTGCTGAAGCAGCACGCAGCGTGGCCGCTCCTTCCAGTGAAATCATCGCCGTTTGTTCATCACAAGGCGTGGAGTCTATAGAAGGACATTTTGATGAGGCGATTGCTGCCATCGGGGTCCTTGAGCAGATCAAACTTGGCAAAGAACAGGGCGTTAGTGGCCATGTCATTGCCTGTTTTGGCGATCCGGGGTTGTTGGCGGCACGCGAACTCGCCATCGGGCCAGTGATCGGCATCGCTGAAGCGGCGATGCATGTCGCCACGCTCGTTGCTACACGCTTTTCTATTGTCACTACGCTGCCACGTACCGTGATTATTGCGCGTCACTTGCTGCGCCAGTATGGATTCGAACATCACTGCGCCGCCGTTCATGCGATCGATTTACCGGTGCTGGCTTTAGAAGATGGCACGGGTCTTGCTCAGTTGAAGGTACGTGAGCGTTGTATACAAGCCATGAAAGAAGATAACAGCGGAGCGATTGTGCTGGGTTGTGGAGGAATGGCCAATCTTGCACGAGAGCTAACGAGTGAACTGGGTATTCCCGTTATTGATGGCGTTACCGCCGCAGTGAAAATGGTGGAATCCCTCATTGCTCTTGGCGTCGGGACGAGTAAACACGGTGACCTTGCGTATCCGAATAACAAGCCGCTATCAGGCTGTTTTGACATGCTGAGTTGATGTTCATGGCTCGGCTCATAAGGAACCGAACCATGACTGAAGAACCGAAAAGTAAGAGCTATCACTTTACCGGCAATTACCCGCGTGACATGAAAGGTTACGCCGGTAAGCCACCACATCCTCAGTGGCCGAAAAACTCCCGGGTTGCCGTGCAGTTCGTCCTCAATTTCGAAGAGGGTGGAGAGAACCACGTGCTGCATGGCGACGCCGGTTCTGAACAATTCCTCTCTGATATTATCGGTGCCGCCAGTTTCCCTGACCGCCATATGTCGATGGATTCACTGTATGAATATGGATCGCGCGCCGGATTCTGGCGCATTCACAATGAGTTTCAGAAGCGCGGCCTGACCATGAGTATTTTCGGGGTCGCGATGGCACTGGCGCGCAACCCTGAAATCGTTGCAGCAATAAAAGCGGCGGATTATGACGTCGTAAGCCATGGCTGGCGCTGGATCCACTATCAAAATCTGGATGAAGCCACAGAACGTCAGCATATGCATCAGGCTATCGAGATTCTGGAAGATTTATTCGGCAGCAAACCGCTTGGCTGGTATACAGGCCGCGACAGCCCGAACACTCGTCGGCTGGTGGTGGAGAACGGCAGTTTCCTGTACGACAGTGATTATTATGGCGACGACCTGCCATTCTGGAGTGAAGTCACCTGCAGCGACGGCTCCATCAAACCGCATCTGGTTGTGCCTTACACGCTTGATGCTAATGATATGCGCTTTGCCACTGCGCAAGGTTTTAATACCGCCGAGCAGTTTTATGCGTATCTGAAGGACAGTTTTGATGTGCTGTATGCAGAAGGGGAAACGGAACCTAAAATGATGTCGATTGGTATGCATTGCCGCTTATTGGGACGTCCAGGCCGATTCAGAGCGTTACAGCGTTTTCTGGATTATGTGCAACAGCATGATGATGTGTGGATTTGCCGTCGCCAGGATATTGCCGAGCACTGGGTCAAAACGCATCCGTTTAAAGGATGATGTGCGTGGCGGGTGAAACTGAAATTACCCGCCGCGCCGTTTAACTCATTATGCTGACGTGGGCTGCAACGATACGCCAGCCATAAGGGAACTTGACCCATGTTTGCATCTGGCGGCCGATTTTATCGCTGCCTTCACGAGTAAATTCAGTGCTGGCAACCGCCATATCGTCACCGTAAGTGGTGATGGTCGTGTTTTGCAAAAGTCGGTCTAAACCTTGAGATGAACGGGTATTTCTGAACGCCCTGATCTCGTCGATCCCATACAGATTTTCACTGGCGCCGTAACGAACGGTGCGGGGGTCAGACCAAAATAATTCATCTAACACTGCAATATCGTTGGTAATCAACGCCTGTTCGTAGCGGTAAAAAGCGTCACTGACTTCGTTGACGATTGCCGGGCGATCAATATTGTCTCGCATCATAGGATTTACCTTACCTGGTGGTTTCCTACCAGCATACCCTGTATTTCAAGCTGATGGGCGGCTCTCAGGCAGATATCTTCACGCCATGGTGCCCCGATAAGTTGCACGCCAATGGGCATGCTATTTGCGGTCATCAATGGCACCGTGACAACAGGCAAGCCAAGAAAAGAAATCGGTTGTGTCAGCATTCCCATACTGGCTTTGACGGGAAGATCAGTTCCGTTGATATGCATGGTTTGTTGGCCAAGTAATGTGGCGCTGCACGGGGTTGCGGGAGCAATAAGCAGGTCGTAATGCTCGAAAAGTGGCAGCGTTTTATCACGGAACCACCCCCGAAACCGTTGCGCTTGTGTGTACCAGGCTGAAGGTGTCATGGCTCCGGCCAAAAGGCGATCACGAGAGTTCAACTCAAAGCGTTCAGCTTGTTCACGTAATGCAGGTAAGTAATGATTTCCCCCTTCGGCTGCGGAAAGCAAAAAGGCCGCCGCGCGTGCTAATTCGGCTTCAGGCAGTGAAATAGATTCAAGGGCTTCAAGGGCTTCAAGGGCGTGAGCGACCTGGGCTACAGCGGCTTTTGCTTCAGCGTCACACCAGCTCTCGAAAAAACCACCCAAAACAGCGCATCGCAAACTTCCAGCCCATTCCAGTTTATCGGTAACAGATTCAATGCTGCGTATTGACTGGAAATGGTCGGCGGTATCGGGACCCTGAAGAGCATCATAAACGCGCGCCAGGTCATCAACATTGCGAGCAAATGGGCCAATATGATCAAGACTGGCAACAAACGGCTGGCTACCGCTGCGTGAGAGGCGGCCAAAGGTAGGTTTCAACCCTAAGACACCACACAGCGAAGCCGGAACGCGAATAGATCCGTTGGTGTCGGTGCCAAGGGAAAAATTCACCATTCCGGCGGCGACGGCAGCCGCAGAACCACCCGATGAACCGCCCGCAATGCGGTCGGTATCATGAGGATTTCGGGTCGCGCCGTAACAATTATTTTCTGTGGTAAAGCCGTAGGCGTACGCATCCATATTGAGTGCACCGGAAAGCATGGCTCCGGCTGCACTCAACTGTTTGATAGCGAACGCATCCGTACTTGCAGGAGGTTGTGAACTAAACAGCTCAGCGCCAGCAAGTGTTGTCGTGCCTTGAATATCAAAGAGATTCTTTACCGCATAGGGGACGCCAGCCAGCGGAGGTAGGGGGGCCCCATGTGAGCGCTGTCGGTCAACGGCTTCGGCTTCTTGTCGTAAACGCTGCGCAGTCACTTCGGTAAATGCATTAATCCCAGGATTACATTGCTCTATTTTTGCAAGCGTACATTGAGCCAACTCGCCAGCTGAAAACTTACCCTGGACTAATCCTTGCTGAATTTCGCGAATGGACAGCCCGTTCATAGTTTATAAATCCCAGCCACTTCCTGGCGTTGCGGCAACGGAAATTCCATCAACGGTTCGGCCAGCGCAGCCATGCGTACCAGCTGAACTTCCAGCTCTCTACGACGTGCATCGTCAAGAGGAACGTTAAGAAGTTGTTCCATTAACTGGATATAAGTGGGCCAGTCGATAAATGTAGATGTCATTTTTGATTCCTTAAAATCCAGCGGCACTGCCGTTGCTTCGCGGGTCGTAAGCTCCTTCGAGCATGCCGTTGGTATGGCGCACAATGGCACCCGCGTGGCCCACTGCCTCGCTAAAATCGGGTAGTGCCTCAACTTCATGCCCTAACTCACGCAGGGTTTCGAAGGTTTCAGGGCTAAATCTGGCTTCTAATTTCAGGTTGTCAGAGGCTTGCCCCCATGTTCTGCCTAGTAACCAACGTGGTGCGGTAACCGCTTCCTGGAGCGGCATACCCTGAATGACATGACGAGTAAAAATGGCTGCCTGAGTTTGAGGTTGCCCGTCGCCACCCATTGAGCCGTAAACCATGATTCTTCCATCGGCAAGACGCGCAGCCGCCGGATTCAAGGTATGGAACGGTTGTTTTCCCGGAGCCAGGCTTAACAGGCTTTCGGGATCGAGATTGAACGCCGCGCCACGGTTTTGCCACAGAACCCCGCTCTTTGGCAGCACAACGCCGCTGCCGAACTCATGATAAATACTTTGAATAAATGAAACGGCCAGTCCACTGCTGTCAATGACGCCCATCCAGACCGTGTCACCCGGGCCTTTTCCTGTTCCCCAGCTAGCCGCGTTGTTGTCGTCAATTTCTGCGGCAAGGCGGGCGAGCGGTTGAGGGTCTAACAAACTTTGGATGGAGGTGGTGATATGGCGCGGGTCGGTGATGTATTTATCGCGCAACGCAAACGCTTTTTTGGTGGCTTCTACGATGCGGTGAACGGTTTGGGTTTCGTCGGCTTGTGCCATGTCTAAATGATCGGTTATGCCCAAAATCGCCAGTGAAACCAGGCCCTGGGTCGGTGGAGTCATATTAAAAATCTCACCGTGCTGGTGGCTAAGTCGCAGAGGTATCCTGCGTTTTGCTCGCTGGGCTGCGAGATCTTGCCGTGTTATCGGCACCCCTAAATCAGCAAGTTCTTCGGCGATGAGAACCGAGAGTGGCCCGCGATAAAAGCTATCAAGACCTTCAACGGTCAGACGTGCCAGCGTTTCGGCAAGCCTGGGTTGGGTAAAGCGGCTGCCGACCCGAGGAATCTCACTCCTGTGCAAAAAAGTCTCGGCGAAGCCTGCAATGTTGACCAGTTCGTCATATTTACTGTGCGTCGCCAGGGTTTGAGATGTTGTCACCGGAATGCCATCTGCCGCATAGCGAATGGCATCGGCCAATAAACGCGAGAGCGGCAACTGTCCGCCACCCAGTTCTACCGCAACTTTTAACGCCTCATTCCACCCGCTAAGCGTGCCGGGAACGGTCAACGCCGCTTTTGGGCCTCGATGGGGGATATTTTTTTCGCTGCTGTAAAGCTCGATGGAAGCAAGGGAGCCCGCGGCACCGCTGGCATCAATCGCAATAGGTTCGCCTTCTGGCTGAACAATTAGCCAAAAGCCATCACCGCCAATTCCATTCATATGAGGATAAACCACAGCGATGGTGGCTGCCGCTGCGACCATCGCCTCGATGGCGTCACCGCCATGGCGCAGTACGGATAATGCGGTTTCACTCGCCAAATGGTGCGGTGTGACCGCCATACCTGAAGGTGCCATATTGCTTTGCATCATCGTCTTTATCTCTATGAACGTAAGCTGAAGTTATAGTTAAGCAAAAGATGTTCCAGGTTGACGCGATGAGTTTCACTGTGCCAGTCTCGGGTGAAACAAAAGTTACAGAGGCCATAATGAAACAATTAGATGAACGATTGAGAGCGACGTACGAACAGCTTTCTCCGCAAGAACAGCGGGTTGCAGCGTTTATCGTCGATCATTTTGATGACCTGATCAGTTACAACAGTGCAGAACTGGCACGTCTTTCTGGCGTATCAAAAGCCACCGTCAGCCGCTTATTCAAACGCCTTGGCTATGAACGTTACAAAGACATGCGCGAGGAGCTGCGTACCCTGCGCCAGAGCGGGATGCCATTGACTGAAAACCGCGACGCGGTGCAAGGAAATACATTACTGGCGCGGCATTACAAACAGGAAATGGCCAACCTGACGCAATGGGTAAGCCTGCTTGAAACGCAACAGTTTGCTGATGTTGTCACCGCGCTGAATGCTGCAAAACGCATTTTTATTATAGGGTTAAGAAATTCATGGCCCGTTGCCATGCACTTACGCCAGCAGTTATTGCAAATTCGTAGCGATGTTTATTTATTACCTCAACCGGGGCAGACGCTGGCGGAAGAGGTCGTGGATATTAACGAACACGATTGTGTCGTTGCTATCGCGTTTCGCAGGCGTCCGCGCATCATCAAGCCGTTGCTGGCAAATCTGCATAAACGCCAGGTGCCGCTTCTGGTAATGAGTGAAGCGCAAGGCTCTGGGCTGACGCCATATTGTCGCTGGCACTTTGCAGCGCCGCTCGATAGCGTATCTGCGTTTGACAGTTACAGCAGTGCGATGAGTCTGGTGAATTTACTTTCCAACGCAGTATTGCATGAAGCGTTAACCACGGGCCGCCAGCGCATTCATCACATTGCAGAGTTGTATTCCGAGCTTGATGAGCTTGAACAACGTTAACGCACTTTGTTAGTGCGTTTGCACATGCCATGGGAACCATTCTGGTTCATTCACCTTGGCAGGTAAGTATCAGCATTAAATCGGAATGCGGCATCTTCCTTTCCTTGGCATCAATGAAAGTGAGTGGCACATTAGTTGCAGAATATTTTCATAAGGAATCTTTTGTTTCATGACGAATAAAAGGAAATGCCATGTTCGATATTCAGCACTTCACGCAAATTAACCCGCCGCATCGTTTGTTAATGGGGCCAGGGCCAATCAATGCCGATCCGCGTGTGTTGCGGGCCATGGCAAGCCAGTTGATCGGACAATATGATCCGGTAATGACGGGCTATATGAATGAAGTGATGGTGCTGTATCGCGAGCTTTTCCGCACCCAAAACCGCTGGACGATGTTGGTGGACGGGACTTCCCGCTCGGGCATTGAGGCCATTTTGCTCTCGGCAATTCGCCCCGGAGACAAAGTGCTGGTGCCGGTGTTTGGGCGCTTTGGCCATTTACTGTGTGAAATTGCGCGCCGCTGTCGGGCCGATGTTCACACCATTGAGGTTCCCTGGGGCGAAGTATTTACACCAGACCAAATTGAAGATGCCATCAAAGCCGTTAAACCACGCTTGTTGCTAACCGTTCAAGGTGACACCTCCACCACGATGCTCCAGCCACTGGATGAACTCGGTGAGATCTGCCGCCGTCACGGTGTGCTGTTTTATACCGATGCCACTGCTTCGTTTGGTGGCAACGCACTGGAAACCGATCGTTGGGGAATTGATGCCGTTTCTGCGGGTTTACAAAAATGCCTCGGAGGTCCATCAGGCAGTTCACCCATTACCCTAAGCGATGAAATGGAAGAAGTTATACGCCGCCGTAAATGTGTGGAGGAAGGGATCCGAACAGCTGCGCATCAGGATGGCGATGACGAGATGATCTATTCGAATTATTTCGATCTCGGCATGGTGATGGATTATTGGGGACCAGAACGTCTGAATCATCACACCGAAGCGACCAGTATGTTATTCGCCGCTCGTGAATGTGCACGCATTATTCTCGAAGAAGGCCTGGATGCTGGGATTGCACGTCATGAATTGCATGGGCGTGCATTGGTGGCCGGGATTCAGGGGATGGGGCTGGAAACCTTCGGCAATCTGCAACATAAAATGAATAACGTGCTGGGCGTCGTCATCCCGTCAGTGGTTCATGGTGAAGAGGTGCGCAAAATGCTGCTGGAGGATTTCCATATCGAAATCGGCACCTCATTTGGCCCGCTGCAAGGCAAAATCTGGCGCATCGGCACAATGGGTTACAACGCCCGTAAAGATTGCGTGCTGCAAACACTCACCGCGCTTGAAGCGGTGCTTAATCGCCTCGGTTTTAAAACGACGCAAGGAGCTGCAATGCAGTCGGCGTGGGATGTCTATGCTCAGGAAAATCGCTGATGATAAAACATGTGATGAACCCGGATGAGGCTCGTATTGCCGCAAGGCGTGTCATGTTGCGGACAGAAGAGCTGGCGCGCATTAGCGAATCGGCTGACCATCTGACGCGCGTTTATCTTTCCCACGAACATCTACATGCCAACCATCTGGTGGCTGGCTGGATGGAGCAAGTGGGGATGACGACCTGGCAGGATGCGGTAGGGAATATTTGCGGGCGTTATGAAGGTGCCAGGGAAGGGGCGCAGGCGATTTTGTTGGGGTCACATCTGGATACGGTACGCAATGCCGGTCGTTACGACGGTATGTTAGGCGTGTTGAGCGCACTGGAAGTGGTCGCTTTCTTATATCAACACGATATTCAATTGGAACAAGCAATTGAAATCGTGGGCTTTGGTGATGAAGAAGGCACGCGTTTTGGTATCACCCTGCTGGGTAGCCGTGGGATCACCGGGACATGGCCGCAGAGCTGGCTGGCGTGTGAAGATTCCACGGGAACCAGCGTCGCCCAGGCGTTAGTGAATGCCGGTTTTGATCCATCTCGAATTCACAGTGCTGCGCGTAATCTTGAGGAGTTCAGTGCCTATCTTGAGCTGCACATTGAGCAAGGCCCGGTTCTGGAACAGGCAAATCTAGCCCTTGGTGTGGTGACAGCTATTAACGGCGCACGTCGTTTGAAATGCAGCTTTATCGGTGAAGCGGGCCATGCGGGCACGGTGCCGATGGCGATTCGCAAAGATGCGCTCGCAGCAGCCGCTTGCTGGATGACGTACATCGAAAGCGCGACTCGCGCATTTAGCCCGGACATTGTTGCAACCGTTGGCACACTGCAATGTCAGCCGGGTGCTGCAAATGTGATCCCTGGCGAAGTTCAGTTGACGCTGGATATTCGAAGCCCAAGGGACGCTGACCTGGAATCGTTGCTGGAAAACCTGCTTAGTGAAGCACAAAAAATTGCTGCACAGCGTGATGTCACGTTCCACGCTGAAACCTACTATTCAATTCCCGCAACGCCGTGTGATACCCATTTGCAGCAACAATTAAGCCGTGCAATTCGCGCGGTGCAGGGAAGAACGATGTCTCTGCCAAGTGGGGCAGGGCATGATGCCATTGCTATTGCCGAAAAATGGCCGGTCGGCATGCTGTTTGTTCGCTGCGAACGCGGGATAAGTCATCATCCGGCGGAGTCGGTTATTGAAGCTGATGTGATGCAAGCCGTGCAGGCTTATACGCAAACAGTGATCGCGCTGGCTGCGAAAAATACGTTGGCAGAATTTAACGAAGCGTCGGTGAACGACGCGCTGAACCTTATCGCGCCATGCGTTGCGTTACCTGCTTGGGCTGAAAGTTTAGTCATTGCGCGTCCCTATTCTAATATTGACGTGTTGCAGCATTATGCTTCACAACTCACCCACCAGTGGGGAAGTGCAGAGCTGAATCAGGCGCTGAGTGCGCATCCGCGAATTGGCGAAAAGGCGCAAGGCAGCAGCAAAGAAGCGGCACTTTCTAAAGATGAACAATCTGCGGTAGATGGGCAAAACGCGGCATTAACGGTTGCACTGGCGCAAGGTAATGCCGATTACGAAGCACGGTTTGGGCGCGTCTTTTTGATTCGCGCTAAAGG
This sequence comes from Buttiauxella sp. WJP83, assembly GCF_027594725.1. Taxonomy (NCBI): domain Bacteria; kingdom Pseudomonadati; phylum Pseudomonadota; class Gammaproteobacteria; order Enterobacterales; family Enterobacteriaceae; genus Buttiauxella; species Buttiauxella sp. WJP83. The sequence continues at coordinate 3,747,988 of NZ_CP110080.1, read as the reverse complement.
GCGTAGCGGTGATGAAATTCTGGGTGAGCTCCGCCGTCGTCTGAATTATTCGGCCCTTGACGAAGAGGTTGAAGCGCTGGAACAACTACGCCAAATCACCTTGTTACGTCTGGAAGGAGTATTTGCACAATGAGCCAATTGAGTACTCATGTTCTGGATACCGCCCTGGGGAAACCGGCAGGTGGTGTTGTGATTCGGCTGGAACAACTGGTCGCTGAAATCTGGGAAATCAAAGCCCTGGGTGTCACTGATATTGATGGGCGTTTGAAATATTTCGGTGAAGAACCCTTAGCAGCGGGGCGTTATCGCCTGACGGCAGAAATCGGGCACTATTTCGCTGCAACGCAGCGGGAAACGCTGTACCCCATGGCGCAAATTGATTTCGTTATCGCGCAAAGCGGCGGGCATTATCACCTGCCGTTTCTTATATCCCCCTGGTCGTGGTCAACGTACCGGGGGTCGTAGAGTATTTAGAGCGTAAACGGATCTGCATCCTGCCAGGCAGGGAACTTCTCACGATATTCCTGCAACGCAATCAATGACAAATCGGCATCGAGGCGCATCGCCTGATGCGGTTCACCATTCGCCAGAATTTCGCCCTGTGGATTGATTATCTTGCTGTCGCCACGATAATGATGCCCATTGCCATCGGTGCCGACACGGTTGCAACCTGCAACGTACGCCTGGTTTTCAATAGCGCGGGCAACCAGCAAACTTTGCCAGTGCAGTGAGCGAGGTGCGGGCCAATTCGCAACATACAAAGCTAAGTCATAGTCGTTTCGATTGCGGGACCATACCGGGAAGCGCAAGTCATAACAGACCTGCGGCAAAATACGCCAGCCGCGCCATTCCACCACCACGCGTTCTTCGCCCGCCTGATAATGATGATGCTCATCTGCCATGCGGAATAAGTGACGTTTATCGTAGAAATGGACTTTGCCGTCAGGCTGAACCAATAGAAAACGGTTCACAGGCCCGCGCTCGGTTTGCAGTGCAGCACTCCCGCCGATCATCGCCTGAGTTTGCTGGGCTTTAAACTGCATCCAGTCAATCACTTCCTCTTCAGCGAGCGACTGTTTGGCTGCTTCCATCGCAAAACCGGTGGTGAACATTTCTGGCAGGATAATCAGGTCACGGCCATGAATACCATCTAACAGCACATCGAAATGACGTAAGTTTGCCGCGCCATCCATCCAGACCAGCGGTTGTTGCAGAACGGTGATTTTCAAACCAGACACAATCGGAAGCCTCATGATAAACAGTGATTCATTCACTTTAGCATGACTTAACTGGCTTATGTTGGGTAATAAAAAACCCCGCGAACGGGGTTTTTTTACTCGTCATAATTTGAGTCAGCGTCGTTATGCTGCTTCAATTTTGCGATGCTTTTCCGGCACCTTTACTGGCATGGTTGCCAGTTCCTCCGGCTCGAACTCATCGACGTTGATACTGCGCAAGCGACTGACTTCTGCTTTGGTGAGGATCGCCGCTTCGTCCGCGTTGATTTTCCCTTCAGCCAGCCATTGTTTAGCTTGCTCGTCCAGGCGTGTGAACGGCAGATTATGCCCAGTTTCTTTACAGATGCGCAGATGGATTGGCTCGGCGGCCATGACGTCCATCAATGCTTCTTCCAGTAAACCTGCCGGGTTGAACTCGCTTGGCGTCAGATACTGACCGCGACCAATGCGTGAACGGGTAGCGGACGGGATCTGCATGATCTTCGCCAGTTTATGATCCAGCTTGTCCGATGGTGCATCGTAACGGCGGCCAAGTGGGAAGATAACGACACGTAACATGCCAGCGACAAATGCATTCGGGAAGTTACGCAGCAGATCGTCAATCGCTTGTTCTGCCTGATAAAGCGCATCCTGAACGCCCCAGTGAACCAGTGGCAGATCCGCTTCGTTACGGCCTTCATCGTCATAGCGCTTGAGCACTGAAGATGCGAGGTAAAGCTGGCTGAGAATATCGCCCAGACGAGCGGAGATACGCTCACGACGCTTCAGGCTGCCGCCCAATACGGCCATCGAAACATCAGACAGCAATGCCAGGTTAGCACTCAGGCGGTTCATATACTGGTAGTAACGTTTGGTCGAGTCTTTGGTCGGCGTGGCGCTGGTCAAACCGTTAGTCAGGCCAAGCCACAGACTGCGCATTTTGTTGCTGCCAACGTGGCCGATATGCTTGAACAGCAGCTTATCGAATGCATTGACGTCATTGTTTTGCGCCGCCGTCATCTCTTCGAGGACATAAGGATGGCAACGGATTGCTCCCTGGCCGAAGATAATCATGCTACGCGTCAGGATATTCGCGCCTTCCACGGTAATCGCGATAGGTGCGCCCTGGTAAGCTCGAGCCACAAAGTTGGAGTTGCCGAGCATAATGCCTTTACCGCCAACAATATCCATAGCATCCAGAATCGCGCGTTGGCCACGGTGGGTGCAGTGATATTTCACGATAGCCGACAGAACCGCAGGTTTTTCACCAAGCATAATGCCGTAAGTCACCAGTGAGGCCGCTGCATCCATCACATATGCGTTACCCGCAATACGTGCCAAAGGCTCTTCAATCCCTTCCATTTTACCGATAGAGATTCTGAACTGACGGCGGATATGAGCATAAGCGCCCGTTGCCATCGCCACAGATTTCAAACCACCGGTAGAGTTGGACGGCAGTGTAATACCACGGCCAACGGACAGGCATTCAACCAGCATACGCCAGCCCTGACCGGCCATTTTTGGACCACCGATGATGTAATCAATCGGGACGAAAATGTCTTTACCGCGAGTTGGACCGTTCTGGAATGGCACGTTGAGCGGGAAGTGGCGTTTACCGATTTCCACACCAGGGGTGTGAGTTGGAATTAACGCACAGGTAATACCTAAATCTTCGCCATCACCGAGTAAATTATCCGGATCCGACAGTTTGAACGCCAGCCCCAGAACGGTGGCGATAGGAGCCAGCGTAATGTAGCGCTTGTTCCAGGTCAGACGCATACCCAGAACTTGTTGACCTTGCCACTCGCCCATACAGACCACGCCGGTGTCAGGAATGGCGCCTGCATCGGAACCTGCTTCTGGGCTAGTCAATGCAAAGCAAGGGATCTCTTGCCCGCGAGCCAGGCGTGGCAGGTAATGATTTTTCTGTTCTTCGGTGCCGTAATGTTGCAGCAGTTCACCCGGGCCTAATGAGTTAGGTACACCCACGGTTATCGCCAGGATGCCTGAAACACCAGACAGTTTTTGCAGTACGCGTGACTGAGCGTAAGCGGAAAACTCCAGGCCACCGTACTCTTTCTTGATGATCATCGCGAAGAAGCGATGTTCCTTTAAATAAGCCCACAACTCTGGCGGTAAATCTGCCATTTCGTGTGTGATTTGGAAGTCATTCGCCATGCGGCAGGCTTCTTCAACCGGTCCGTCAATAAAGGCTTGTTCTTCTTCAGTCAGCTTAGGTTGCGGGTAGTTATGCAGTTTTTCCCAGTCAGGCTTGCCGCGGAAAAGATCGCCTTCCCACCAGGTCGTACCTGCGTCGATAGCCTCTTTTTCAGTACGAGACATCGGCGGCATGACTTTACGGAAGCTGCGGAACACCGGAGCGGAAATTAAAGATTTACGCATTGGGGTGAAGACAAACGGCACCAGAATTATCGCCAGCGGGACGAGTAACCAGATTGACCAGATACCGGCGAAACCAAGCGCTGCCGTCCACACCAGCAAAATTGCGCTACTGAGCAGTAAATTGACCTGGTGATAGAAAAGCACACCGAGGAGAACAACCGTTGCAACAATACTCAAAATTAACATAAAGGAAACTCCCTTGCTTGTAGGAGGTCTGACCACTTGGATGTATTGGTTTTAGTTCATGTGGTTTTTTTTAGCAATATCTTCACAAAATAATTACAACCTTGCTCACATTGTTATCGCACAGAACCGCAAAAGCAGGTGGATATGGCGCTTCTCGCGCTATTCGGTAAACTGCATGGGTTAATCAATCGAAAAATACTGAAGGACATCCTCATGTACCAGGATCTTATTCGTAACGAATTGAATGAAGCGGCAGAAACGCTGGCTAACTTCCTGAAAGATGACGCTAACATTCATGCCATCCAGCGTGCGGCGGTTTTGCTTGCTGATAGCTTCAAAGCGGGTGGCAAAGTTTTATCTTGCGGTAACGGTGGCTCGCATTGCGATGCAATGCACTTTGCTGAAGAACTGACAGGGCGCTACCGTGAAAACCGTCCGGGTTACCCGGCAATTGCCATTTCTGATGTCAGCCACATCTCCTGTGTTGGCAACGATTTTGGCTACGACCATATCTTTTCTCGTTACGTTGAAGCTGTAGGTCGTGAAGGCGATGTGTTGTTGGGGATCTCTACTTCTGGAAACTCTGGTAACGTTATCAAAGCGATTGAAGCGGCGCGTGCGAAAGGCATGAAAGTCATCACCCTGACCGGGAAAGACGGTGGCAAAATGGATGGGACTGCGGATGTTGAAATTCGCGTTCCACACTTCGGTTACGCTGACCGTATTCAGGAGATTCACATCAAAGTGATTCATATTCTGATCCAGCTTATCGAAAAAGAGATGGTCAAAGCTTAGTTTGAGGGTAGAGGGTTTACGCCCTCACCCCGGCCCTCTCCCCCAGGAGAGGGAGAAAACAAATCCAATCCCCTCTCCCTCAGGGAGAGGGTTAGGGTGAGGGTGGTTTAAGCCTGGAGGTTAATATGTGCGAACTGCTCGGGATGAGCGCCAACGTACCAACAGATATTTGCTTTAGTTTTACCGGGTTGGTGCAGCGTGGCGGAGGAACGGGGCCGCATAAAGATGGCTGGGGAATTACCTTTTATGAAGGTAAGGGTTGCCGTACATTCAAAGATCCGCAACCTAGTTTTAATTCACCCATTGCTAAACTTGTGCAGGATTATCCGATCAAGTCCTGTTCTGTGGTCGCACATATCCGTCAGGCAAATCGCGGTAAAGTCGCGCTCGAAAATACCCACCCTTTTACGCGTGAGCTATGGGGTCGCAACTGGACCTATGCCCACAATGGCCAACTCAAAGGCCATCGCTCTCTTGAAACTGGCCCGTTCCGCCCGATTGGTGAAACTGACAGTGAGCAAGCATTTTGCTGGTTACTCCATAAATTGACACAACGCTACCCACGAACACCCAGCAATATGCAGGCAGTGTTCCGCTACATCACCGAACTTGCTGGGCAATTGCGTGAGAAAGGCGTGTTTAATATGTTGTTGTCGGATGGTCGTTATGTGATGGCGTTTTGCTCCACAAACTTGTACTGGATTACCCGACGAGCACCCTTTGGTGTGGCAAAGCTGTTGGATCAAGATGTGGAAATTGATTTTCAGGAAGAGACCACACTCAACGATGTGGTCACTGTCATCGCGACTCAACCCCTGACGGGAAACGAAACCTGGCACAAGATTGCACCAGGTGAGTCGGAATTATTTTGTCTCGGAGAACGCGTAGTTTGATGCCAACTGCGGTTGTGTCGTAGGCACAACCGGCTTACTGATCACATAGTTACCGCTAATAACAGAAACGCCTGGCGGCTGGTGATTTGCCATAAAGTAGTCATAACCCGGCTTCAGTTGTTTCCAGAAGTTGATGTAGTACGAATACTTGTGGCGTTCCATATTGGCGTCAGTCATGCGGAACGGGTAAATGCTTACTTGCACGTTCGGTTGGCCGAATACCAATGCTCCAGTGACAAACTGGAAAATCTCATCAATGTTGGTGTCAGTCATGGCATAGCAGCCAACAGACACGCAAGCACCGTGAATCATCAGATACTGACCTTGATAACCATGTGAGCGATCAAACTCATTCGGGAAGCCGATATTAATGGCTTTATAGAAGCGGCTATCAGGTTTGAGCTGGTTACGGGTCACGTTATAAAAACCTTCAGGGCTCTTAAAATCCCCCTGACGTTGTTTTGGACCTAACCCACCGGAGTAGTTACAGATGCTATAGCTGTCGAGCAACTGAAACTGTTCGCCCATCTTCACATATAACTCTAATGTGCGCTCTTCCTTAAATATCTGAATATAAACAGGAGAGCCCATAAGTTGTTGCTTGAATTCTTTGCTGACAGGTGTGGCTGACGAATTGCTGCTTAATAAGCTGGCAAATGACACGCACGGCATCAGAAGCATCGCAATAACGAGTGCGATCTTACGCATACTGCTTTATTCCTTGATAGAACTTATACCAAATGCCAGGACGGCAAAATAAGAAACCCGAAATCAGAATGCTCTGGATTAGGAACGCTCACATTAGCATCGTTATGATTTTTCGCAAGCCTGAAAAGACACGTTTACACACATAACTGGTCGTTAAGATATACCTATGCAAAGGATAAGAGTTAGGTTTTTGCGTAATAGCTCGCATTGCTGCATATCAGAGTGTCGATTTCTCCCCATTCCAGACCCTATTGATGCTAAAATTCCCCGCGAATGTTGACCTGCGGATAAGAACGGAAACTATCCATAAGTCGGTTGTCCTGGTTGTTTGGGCGACTTATCACTCCCTCTCGTAATAGTGAACGGATGCGTTTCCATTTTTAATCTGCCTTATGTGTCGCATTGGTTGAACCCTGTTTCGACCCCTCAGTTGTCGGCTACAGTTTTTGTCGGTATGTTTAAGCCAATTTTAAACGTGATAACCTTATGATAAAAATCAAAAAAGGTCTGGATTTGCCTATCGCCGGTTTACCGGAACAGCAAATTCATGACGGCCCAGCGATACCCTTAGTGGCCCTGCTCGGTGAAGAGTATGTCGGCATGCGTCCTTCAATGCTTGTGCAAGAGGGCGATAAGGTATTGAAAGGCCAGCCACTCTTCGAAGATAAAAAGAACCCTGGCGTTCTCTTTACTGCTCCTGCTAGTGGGACGGTAAAAGCGATTAACCGTGGCGAGCGTCGAGTGCTGCAATCTCTGGTTATTGAGGTTCAAGGTGATGAACAAGTCGTTTTCGAACGCTTTGCAGCAGAAAACCTTGCCAAACTGCCGCGTGAAACCGTTCAGGCACAATTGTTAGCTTCTGGTTTGTGGACTGCGCTTCGGACTCGTCCATTCAGCAAAGCACCACAACCATCAACAATTCCTGCAGCCATTTTTGTCACCGCGATTGACACCAATCCACTGGCGGCTGACCCGCAACCTATTATTCGCGCTCATCGCGAAATGTTTGATGCCGGTTTAACGCTGTTATCCAGACTGACTGATGGCAAAGTCCATGTCTGTCAGGCTGGTGGCGGTAAGCTCGGTGGTCACCCCGCTGGGCAAGTGACTTTTAATGAATTTGCTGGCCCTCACCCAGCTGGGTTAGTGGGTACACACATTCATTTCCTCGAGCCAGTTAGCCTGCAAAAAATGGTCTGGCACCTGAATTACCAGGATGTGATTGCCATCGGCAAATTGTTCGTGGAAGGCGAGTTGTGGACTGAACGTGTCATTGCATTGGCAGGTCCGCAAGTTAAAAAGCCACGTCTGATCCGCACTCGCCTGGGCGCTTCAATCGACGTATTGACGGCGGGTGAATTGGAAGAAGGCGAAAACCGCATTGTTTCTGGTTCGGTATTAAGTGGCACGATAGCTGCTGGCCCGCGCGCCTGGCTTGGTCGTTTCCACTTGCAGGTTACCGTTCTGAAAGAAGGGCGTGAAAAGGAACTGTTTGGTTGGGTCATGCCGGGTGCAGACAAATACTCTATTACCCGTACGACTATCGGCCACTTCCTGAAGCGAAAATTATTCAATTTCTCAACAGATACCAATGGTGGCGAGCGTTCAATGGTACCGATCGGCAACTATGAACGTGTTATGCCGATGGATATTCTGCCAACGATGTTATTGCGCGATTTATTGGCGGGGGATACGGACAGCGCTCAGGCGTTAGGGTGTCTGGAGCTGGATGAAGAAGATTTAGCGCTTTGTACTTATGTTTGCCCTGGGAAATACGAATACGGTCCAGTGCTACGCGAAGTGTTAACCCGCATCGAGCAGGAAGGATAAGTCATGGGTTTGAAGCATTTATTTGAAAAACTAGAGCCGCACTTCACGCAAGGCGGAAAGCTAGAAAAATACTACCCACTCTTTGAAGCTACGGCGACATTGTTCTATACACCGGGCATCGTTACGCCTGGGGCCTCCCATGTTCGTGATGCTATCGATCTGAAGCGCATGATGATCCTGGTATGGTTTGCAGTATTTCCAGCCATGTTCTGGGGCATGTACAACGTTGGGTTACAAACGATTCCCGCACTGAACAAAATGTACGGAGCGGAACAACTCCAACAGGTGATTTCATCTGACTGGCACTATGTCGTCGCACAATGGCTTGGGGTTAACTTTACGCCTGATGCTGGCTGGCTGAGCATGATGACGCTTGGCGCGGTCTTCTTCCTGCCAATCTACATCACTGTGTTTTTGGTGGGGGGTTTTTGGGAAGTCTTGTTCGCAATCATCCGTAAGCATGAAGTTAACGAAGGCTTTTTTGTCACTTCTATTCTGTTTGCGTTGGTGGTTCCTCCAACATTACCGCTATGGCAAGCGGCACTCGGTATCAGTTTCGGTGTGGTTATCGCCAAAGAGATATTCGGTGGAACAGGTCGTAACTTCCTGAACCCCGCATTAGCTGGTCGTGCCTTCTTGTTCTTCGCCTATCCAGCGCAGATTTCGGGCGATTTAGTGTGGACTGCGGCAGATGGTTTCTCCGGTGCAACACCTCTTTCTCAGTGGGCGAATGGTGGTAGTGAAGCCCTGATGAATGTCGCAACCGGGCAGCCTGTCACCTGGATGGATGCATTCCTCGGCAACATTCCCGGCTCTATTGGTGAAGTATCAACACTGATGATCCTGATTGGGGGGGCGATTATCCTGTTTGGTCGCGTGGCTTCCTGGCGCATCGTTGCTGGCGTGATGCTCGGTATGATTGCCACAGCAACCCTGTTTAACTTCATTGGTTCTGCAACCAACCCGCTGTTCGCTATGCCATGGTACTGGCATCTGGTGCTTGGAGGTTTTGCCTTTGGCATGATGTTTATGGCGACAGACCCAGTTTCCGCTTCGTTTACTAACAAAGGTAAGTGGTGGTATGGGGCGCTCATCGGCGTGATGTGTGTACTGATTCGTGTTGTAAACCCAGCCTATCCAGAAGGGATGATGCTGGCGATTCTGTTCGCCAACCTCTTTGCACCGTTGTTCGATTACCTGGTTGTGCAAGCCAATATCAAGCGGAGGAAGTCGCGTGGCTGAAGTAAAAAGTAACGATAGCATCGGCAGAACGCTGCTGGTGGTGCTGGTGCTTTGCCTGGTCTGCTCCGTCGTGGTGGCAGGCTCAGCTGTAGGGCTTAAAGCGCGTCAGCAGGAGCAAAAAGCGCTCGATAAACAGCGTAACATTCTGGATGTTGCGGGCTTAGCAACACCAAAAATGACCGGCGAAGATGTCAAAGCAATCTATGAAACACGCATTACACCGCGTTTGCTGGATCTTAAAAGTGGTGAGTTACTCGATAAAGACGCCTCTAAATTCGACCAGGCAGCGGCATTGCGTGACCCCGACCAGAGCGTGACGCTCTCGACAAGTGAAGATCGCGCCGGGATAAAGTATCGCAGCAATATCGTCGAAATTTATCTGGTTCGCGATGAGCAAAACAAAGTGCAGGAAGTCGTCTTGCCTGTTTATGGCAAAGGCTTGTGGTCGATGATGTATGCCTTTGTTTCTCTGCAAACTGATGGTCGTACGGTAAAAGGTATCACTTACTACGATCATGGCGAAACGCCAGGGTTGGGTGGTGAAATTGAAAACCCAGTCTGGCGTGAGCAGTTTATCGGCAAGAAAGTCCTTGATGATAAAGGCCAGCCTGCACTGCGCATTGTGAAGGGTGGCGCACGTCAGGGTGATGAGTTCGGGGTTGACGGTTTATCGGGTGCCACGCTGACGGCTAACGGAGTACAACACACTTTTGATTTCTGGATGGGTGAACTTGGTTTTGGCCCTTTCCTGAAAAATGTACGTGAAGGAGCGCTCAACAATGGCTGATTTTTCAGACATGAAAGAGGTCAAACGGGTACTGGTTAGCCCGTTGATAGATAACAACCCCATTGCCTTGCAAATACTCGGCGTCTGCTCGGCGCTGGCGGTAACCACAAAGCTGGAAACCGCGTTTGTCATGACGCTTGCGGTCACCGTGGTGACGGCGTTTTCCAGCATGTTCATCTCGATGATCCGTAACCTGATCCCAAACAGTGTGCGAATCATCGTGCAGATGGCGATCATTGCATCGCTCGTGATCGTCGTGGATCAGATCCTCCGCGCTTACGCCTACGAAATTTCCAAACAACTTTCGGTCTTTGTCGGCCTGATCATCACCAACTGTATCGTCATGGGGCGCGCTGAAGCGTACGCCATGAAGTCGCCACCGTTGGCAAGCTTTATGGATGGTATCGGTAATGGCCTGGGATATGGCGTGATTCTGCTGCTGGTTGGCTTCCTGCGTGAGCTTATTGGCAGTGGTAAATTGTTTGGTATCACGGTGCTTGAAACGGTGCAGAACGGTGGCTGGTATCAGCCGAACGGGCTGTTCCTTCTCGCGCCGAGTGCATTCTTTATTATCGGCCTGCTTATCTGGGCCCTGCGTACGCTCAAGCCTGCGCAGCAGGAAAAGGACTAACTGACTATGGAACATATGATTAGTCTGTTTGTGCGCGCAGTGTTTATTGAGAACATGGCGCTCGCGTTCTTCCTTGGTATGTGTACCTTCCTTGCGGTCTCCAAGAAAGTCTCTACTGCATTCGGTTTAGGTGTAGCGGTAACCGTCGTTTTAGGGATTGCGGTCCCTGCGAATAACCTGGTTTATAACCTAATTCTTCGTGATGGCGCGTTGGTAGAAGGTGTTGATCTGAGCTTCCTGAACTTCATTACCTTCATTGGCGTGATAGCCGCGTTGGTGCAGATCCTCGAAATGATCCTTGATCGTTTCTTCCCGGCTCTCTATAACGCGCTGGGTATTTTCCTGCCGCTTATCACCGTTAACTGCGCCATTTTTGGTGGCGTGTCGTTTATGGTGCAGCGTGACTATAGCTTCGGTGAATCCATTGTTTATGGAGTTGGCTCTGGTGTGGGCTGGATGCTGGCGATTGTCGCGATGGCCGGTATCCGCGAGAAGATGAAATATGCCAATGTGCCCGCAGGATTGCGCGGCTTAGGAATTACCTTTATCACCACTGGATTGATGGCGCTGGGCTTTATGTCATTCTCCGGTGTGCAGCTGTAAGGGCGAAAACGTATGGAAATTATTCTTGGCGTGGTGATGTTCACGCTCATTGTTTTGGCCCTGGCTCTGTTGATTTTGTTTGCCAAGTCAAAGCTTGTGAACTCCGGTGATGTGCTGATCGAAATTAACAACGAAGCAGACAAACAGTTTCATGCTCCGGCGGGTGACAAACTGCTTAATACACTCTCAAGCCAGGGGATTTTTATCTCTTCTGCTTGTGGTGGCGGTGGTTCTTGCGGGCAATGCCGCGTGACAATTAAAGAGGGTGGTGGAGATATTCTGCCAACCGAGCTTTCGCACATCACTAAGCGTGAAGCGAAAGAAGGCTGCCGTCTTGCCTGTCAGGTTGCTGTTAAGCAAGACATGAAAATCGAGCTTCCGGAAGAGATCTTTGGCGTTAAAAAGTGGGAGTGTGAAGTTATCTCTAACGATAACAAGGCGACTTTCATAAAAGAACTCAAACTGCGCATTCCTGATGGTGACGTGGTGCCGTTCCGTGCGGGGGGGTATATCCAGATTGAAAGCCCGCCTCACGAAGTTAATTACCAGGACTTTGATGTTCCACAGAAATATCGCGGTGACTGGGATAAGTTTAATCTTTTCCGCTTCAAATCTGTGGTGAAAGAGCCCTGTGTTCGCGCTTACTCCATGGCGAACTACCCGGATGAGAAAGGCATTATCATGCTGAACGTGCGTATTGCTACGCCGCCGCCGAATGTGCCAGATGCACCACCGGGGATAATGTCCTCCTATATCTGGTCGTTGAAAGCGGGTGATAAAGTGACGATTTCCGGGCCGTTTGGTGAATTCTTTGCCAAAGATACGGACGCTGAAATGGTGTTCATTGGCGGTGGTGCAGGTATGGCCCCAATGCGTTCACATATCTTTGACCAGCTTAAACGCCTTCATAGCACGCGTAAAATCAGTTTCTGGTATGGAGCTCGTTCACTGCGCGAGATGTTCTACGAAGAAGAGTTTGAAAAACTGGCGCAGGAAAACCCGAATTTCACGTTCAATGTGGCGCTTTCTGATCCACAGCCAGAGGATAACTGGACGGGTTACACCGGTTTCATCCACAACGTATTACTGGAAAACTATCTTCGCAGCCACCCGGCACCAGAAGACTGTGAGTTCTATATGTGTGGGCCGCCGATGATGAATGCCGCAGTGATTAAAATGCTTAAAGATCTTGGCGTAGAGGATGAAAATATCATGCTCGACGACTTTGGCGGCTGACGGGAACCATTATGCTGACACTGTTTTTAGCCACCTTCGTTATATTTCTTCTGGTGATATTTGGAATGTCACTGGGAGTTATCGTGAAGCGTAAAACGCTTCAGGGTAGCTGTGGTGGCATTGCCGCACTAGGCATGGAGAAAGTCTGCAACTGTCCTGAACCTTGTGATGCCCGTAAGAAGCGCATCGCGAAAGCTGAGCGGCAGGCAAAACTTCAGCAAAACCGCATCTTGTGATCCTCTATAACCTCCCGACAATCGGGAGGTTATCTTTTCATACAGACTTTCCTCAATTATCATTTTAACTGTATACTTATCCAGTGATGTAACTGGTGCGAATAGGTATGCGTAAAATCATTCATGTTGATATGGACTGCTTTTTTGCAGCTGTAGAGATGCGTGATAACCCTGCATTGCGGGATGTGCCGCTGGCAATCGGCGGTAGTGCACAACGCCGCGGCGTCATTAGCACTGCAAATTATCCCGCTCGGAAATATGGTGTGCACAGCGCGATGTCAACGGCTATGGCTCTCAAACTATGCCCGCACCTGACTCTTTTGCCAGGGCGCTTTGACGCATACAAAGAAGCTTCAAATCATATCCGTGAAATTTTTAGCCGCTATACCCCACTTATCGAGCCGCTGTCACTGGATGAGGCTTATCTGGATGTCACCGATAGTCTGAACTGCCTGGGCTCTGCAACGCTTATGGCAAAAGAAATTCGCCAGGCTATTTCGGATGAACTTAATCTCACTGCTTCTGCGGGTATCGCCCCGGTAAAATTCCTCGCCAAAATCGCTTCTGACCTTAATAAACCCAACGGGCAATACGTGATAACTCCAGAGGAAATTCCTGCATTTTTGCAAACCTTGCCACTTGGCAAAATTCCAGGCGTCGGCAAAGTCACTGCGGGAAAACTGGAGAGTTTGGGATTACGTACCTGTGCTGATGTGCAGAGCACCGATCTCGCCTCGTTACTTAAACGGTTTGGAAAATTCGGGCGCGTGTTGTGGGAGCGAAGCCAGGGAATAGATGAACGTGCAATTAATAACGAACGGCAACGTAAATCGGTTGGTGTTGAGAAAACGCTGGCAGAAGATATTCATGAGTGGCATGAATGCGAGGCCATCATTGAACAGCTTTACCCTGAACTTGAACGACGTTTGAAAAAGGTTAAACCGGATTTATTGATTGCCCGACAGGGTATCAAACTCAAATTTAATGATTTCCAGCAGACCACCCAGGAACATGTCTGGCCGCAGCTAAATAAAGCCGATTTAATCTCAACTGCGAGGAAAACATGGGAAGAGCGCCGGGGTGGGCGAGGGGTAAGGTTAGTGGGTTTACATGTGACTTTGCTGGACCCGCAGATGGAGCGGCAACTGGTGCTGGGGCTATAAAAAAACCCTCTCATTGAGAGGGTTTAGACAGGAACATACTGGCTTACTTAGCAGGAATAGCTTTCAGTAACTCAGTCAGCAAGATCCAGTATTGACCTACGCTTTCGATATGAACTTGTTCATCTGGGGAGTGTGGGCCCGTAATGGTTGGCCCAATGGAAACCATGTCCATGTCTGGATAAGGTTTCTTAAACAGTCCACATTCCAGACCCGCATGGATGACCATGATGTTCGGAGTCTTATTGAACAGCTTCTGGTAGGTTTCACGAACCAAATGCATAACAGGTGAGTTCGCATCTGGCTGCCAGCCAGGGTAACTGCCTTTGGCAACAGTTTGTGCACCCGCAAGCTGACCCAGCGCATGTAGCATGCCAACGACATAATCTTTGCCGCTATCAATCAATGAACGAATCAGGCAGATGATTTCTGCGCTTTCGTCAGTCATTGTGACCACACCTACGTTCAGTGAGGTTTCCACAACGCCTTTTACTGCATCGGAATTGCGGATAACACCGTTAGGAGTTGCATTCAACAGGCCCAGGAAAGTGTCGCGGCTTTTTGCCGTCAGTGCTTTCTTATCTGTGGTGACAGATTCAACCAGAACAGTGAGGTTTTTCTCGACCGCTGCCAGCTCATTTTTCAGAATCGACAAGAACTCATTAGCCAAAGATTTCAGCTGCGCTGCTTTATCTGCAGGTACTGCCAGGGTCGCAAAGCCTTCACGTGGAATAGCGTTGCGCAACGTACCGCCGTTCAGATCCATCAAACGAGCATCCAGTTCTGCTGCGTGAGCGAACAGGAAACGAGCCAGCAATTTGTTTGCGTTGCCCAGACCCAAATGGATTTCACCACCTGAGTGACCACCTTTCAGACCTTTGATGGTCAGCTTAAAGGTTTCGTAACCGGCAGGAATCGCTTCGCGTTGCAGTGGCAGAGTGGAGATAAAATCAATTCCACCAGCACAACCCATATAGATCTCACCTTCTTCTTCAGAGTCGGTGTTGATCAGAATATCAGCTTGCAACCAGCCCGCTTGCAGACCAAAAGCACCGTCCATACCGGCTTCTTCGGTCATGGTAAGCAGAACTTCTAATGGGCCATGAGATACCGAATCATCTGCCAGTACCGCCAGAGCGGACGCCATACCAATACCGTTATCTGCGCCCAGCGTAGTTCCGCGCGCTTTGATCCACTCACCGTCAATGTACGGTTGAATCGGATCTTTGGTGAAATCATGGACAGTGTCGTTATTTTTCTGCGGCACCATATCAAGGTGAGCCTGCAGGACCACCGCTTTACGGTTTTCCATGCCCGCAGTTGCAGGTTTACGGATCAGGATATTGCCGACCTGGTCGCGCTCTACATGAAGGCCTTTTTCTTTTGCCCAGGACAGAATATGTTCCGCAAGTTGTTCTTCATGATAAGAAGGGTGCGGTATAGAACAGATTTTGGCAAAAATATCCCACAGCGGTTGCGGAGATAATTGAGACAATTCAGACACGATAAGTCTCCTTGACATCGACTCTGCCGACTATTTTGGTTAGCAGAGACCAGGATTGATCTAAATGAAATACAACACAAGTAAGCATTGTGTGCTGGCTTGAGAATACCACTTTAACTCACGCTATGACGATCTAAAGCACGTAAAAACGAAAGGGGCGAGCCCACAGCACTGGTTTTTAGTGCGCCAGATCTCTATAATCTCGCGCAACCAAAACCCCTTTGAACATTTTTAAGCCGTTAATAACTGGCTGGGATAATTTCACATGAGCGAAAAATACATCGTCACCTGGGACATGTTGCAGATTCACGCGCGTAAGCTGGCAAGCCGTCTGCTTCCTGCTGAACAGTGGAAAGGCATTATTGCCGTTAGCCGTGGCGGCCTGGTTCCTGGCGCACTGCTGGCACGTGAATTGGGGATTCGTCATGTTGATACCGTTTGTATCTCCAGCTATGACCACGACAACCAGCGCGAACTCACTGTGCTGAAACGTGCTGAAGGTGATGGTGAAGGTTTCATCGTTATTGATGATCTGGTCGATACTGGCGGTACCGCAGTGGCCATCCGTGAAATGTATCCAAAAGCGCATTTTGTCACTATCTTCGCCAAGCCTGCAGGTCAGCCTTTGGTTGACGATTACGTTATCGATATCCCTCAGGATACCTGGATTGAACAGCCGTGGGATATGGGCGTGGTGTTTGTACCACCTTTAGCTGGCCGTTAATAACCGTCATCCTTTGAGCCACAGCGGTGTTGGCTGCACTCATTCACCCCAGTCACTTACGTGAGTAAGCTCCTGGGGATTCACTCCCTTGCCGCCTTGCTGCAACTCAAATGATTTAGGTTATACATTTCGATATTTGCACTTATTAACGCCTGGCAATGCCGGGCGTTTGTGTTATTTGGTTGCCGACAGAGTACAATAGCTGCATTCCTGACGTTTATATGGAGGCAGAAGGCGATGGTACAGGCCAACCTTAGCGAAACGCTATTTAAACCCCGATTTAAGCATCCCGAGACATCGACTTTAGTTCGTCGCGCTCAACATCAAACTGCCCCCGTTATCCAGTCTGCTCTGGACGGTAAATCTGTTCCTCACTGGTATCGCATGATTAACCGCCTGTTGTGGGTTTGGCGGGGTGTCGATCCACGTGAAATTCTTGAAGTGCAGGCTCGCATTGCGGTTAATCCTGCTGAGCGCACTAATGCCGATCTGTTTGATACGGTTGTTGGTTACCGCAGTGGAAACTGGATTTTTGAATGGTCGAAGCAGGCAATGCTTTGGCAGCAACGCGCCAACCAGGAAACCGATAAAGTTCTTAGCGGCAAATATTGGTTACAGGCTGCCAATCTTTACAGTATTGCTGCCTATCCCCACCTGAAAGGTGACCAACTTGCGGAACAGGCGCAAGTTTTGGCAAATCGAGCCTACGAAGAAGCAGCCCCACGTCTTTCCGGCGGCTTGCGTGAACTGGAATTTACTATTCCTGGTGGCGGTGCGATAACAGGATTCCTTCATGTGCCAAAAGGAGGGGAAGGTCCATTCCCAACGGTACTGATTTGCGGCGGTCTGGATGCGTTGCAAAGCGATTATTACACTTTATTCGAGAAGTATTTTGCGCCCGAAGGTATCGCGATGTTAACCATCGATATGCCATCCGTCGGATTTTCTTCAAAATGGAAACTGACTCAGGATTCGAGTCTGTTACACCAGCATGTTTTGAAAGCGCTGCCCAATATTCCCTGGATAGACCACACCCGCGTGGCGGCGTTTGGTTTCCGTTTTGGGGCAAATGTCGCGGTGCGTTTGGGGTATATTGAGGCACCTCGTTTGAAGGCCGTTGCATGCCTTGGCCCGGTTGTTCATAGTTTATTGAGTGACGCATCACGCCAGGCTCAGGTGCCGGAGATGTATATTGATGTGCTGGCGAGCCGTTTGGGAATGCACGATGCATCTGACAATGCGTTACGCGTAGAGCTGAACCGTTACTCGCTAAAAACTCAGGGACTATTAGGACGCCATTGCCCGACTCCTATGTTATCGGGTTACTGGGCGAACGATCCGTTTAGCCCGGAAGAAGATTCACGGTTAATCACTTCGTCATCTGCGGATGGTAAGTTGTTAGCGATCCCATTTAACCCGGTGTATCGCAACTTTGACAAAGCGCTGAAAGAAATTACTGGATGGATCAAGCAGAGATTACGTTAATGATTTGCTAAATTTTGTTGGTTTGGTAAAACAGATGCTTCACAACAGGAGATCGGAATGACGTTACCAAGTGGACACCCGAAAAGTAGATTGATTAAAAAATTTGCCTCGCTTGGCCCATATATCCGGGAAGAGCAATGTGAAGATAACCGTTTCTTCTTCGATTGCCTGGCTGTGTGCGTCAACGTAAAGCCTGCACCTGAGAAGCGTGAATTTTGGGGCTGGTGGATGGAGTTGGAAGCTCAGGAAAAACAATTTACCTATACTTACCAGTTTGGTTTGTTCGACAAAGACGGTAAATGGACTGCGACGGCAACAAAAGACAAAGAAGTGGATGAAAGACTTGAGCAAACACTGCGTGGTTTCCACGAGCGTTTGCGTGAGTTATTAAGCACACTGGGTCTTGAACTAGTACCAGCACAAGATTTTGCGGAAAAACCGGTAAAATTATCAGCATAAAAAAAGCCCCACTTAATAGTGGGGCTTTTTTGTCAGACTCTTAGAACTGATAAACCAAACCTAATGCGACAACATCATCGTTGTTCAGATTAAGTGCATTGTCATCGCTCAATTGGTTAATTTTGTAATCAACAAAAGCTGACATATTTTTATTGAAATAATAAGTGGCAGCCACATCAATATATTTCACCAGATCCGCATCGCCTACACCTTCAATATCCTTGCCTTTTGACTGGACATAGCCCAGAGATGGACGCAGACCAAAGTCAAACTGATATTGTGCAATAACTTCGAAGGCTTGGTTTTTATTTGCAAAACCGCTGATGCTTCTGTTAACACCATTAATAGATGCAGTACCAGAAATTGGTGTCATATTACGCGTTTCAGCATACATTGCTGCCAGATAAACATTGTGATCATCGTATTTCAAGCCCGTTGTCCAGGCCTCGGCATTATCACCCGTACCCACCGCCAGGTTTTTTTGTGCCAAAGTGCGATTGGAATTCGCATAACCAGCACCGATAGTCAGACCCGTGTCCGCAATGTCATATGACAGTGAAGTACCGAATCCGTCACCATTTTGCTTGCTAGTTGCACGTCCGTCGTTCTCGTTTTTGCCCTGATATTGCAAGGCGAGTTTCAGGCCATCAACCAGGCCAAAGAAAGTGTTATTACGATAGGTTGCCACACCGTTGGCACGGCCAGTCATGAAGTTATCGGTTTTAGTGTAAGAGTCGTCACCAAACTCAGGCATCATATCTGTATAAGATGCGATGTTATAGAGCACACCATAGTTACGGCCATAATCGAAAGAACCGATATCACCCGCTTTTAACCCAGCAAATGCCAGACGAGTTTTGGTGGTATTAACATCACCTTCAACTTTGTTAGCAGCAACTTGATATTCCCACTGACCAAACCCCGTTAACTGATCGTTAATTTGTGTCTGGCCTTTAAAGCCCAGACGAACATAAGACTGATCACCATCTACAGAATTATTATCACTCAGATAGTGTTCAGCTTTTACTTTTCCGTAGAGGTCGAGTTTATTGCCATCTTTATTATAAATTTCCGCTGCCTGCGAAGAAGTTGATGACGCCAGAAAACCCAATACCATTACTGCTAATGTGCTTTTATTCATTTTTCATCCCAATAGTGTCTACGCGCTAAAAATTTAATCGGGCGATATCCCGTTAAAAAACGCAGAGAGTTTTATCGTTCGAAGATGAAACATTTATGACAAAGTAAGAGAAAGTTTAAATAAACGTAATTATTTATATCTGTCATAAAACTGTCAAAATTTACCGCTACGTTTGCTGGTTGTTTTACATCTGGAAGTCAGTTTTCCTTCCGAGCCTGTTGGCAAGCTGCGCCACTCCTGCTACAACGTCATCTGGCATTTTAATTTTTCCAATTTCGTTGAAACGGCAGAGAATCATGAGTGACAGCCAGACGCTAGTGGTAAAACTAGGCACTAGCGTATTAACCGGTGGCTCGCGCCGCCTGAATAGAGCTCATATTGTTGAGCTGGTGCGCCAGTGCGCACAACTTCATGCCTGCGGGCATCGCATTGTTATTGTGACCTCCGGGGCGATTGCTGCGGGGCGCGAGCATTTAGGTTACCCCGAACTGCCCGCAACGATTGCATCCAAGCAATTACTGGCAGCGGTTGGTCAAAGCCGATTGATCCAGCTTTGGGAACAACTTTTTTCTATTTATGGCATTCATGTTGGGCAGATGCTACTGACCCGTGCCGATATGGAAGATCGCGAGCGTTTCCTGAACGCGCGAGACACTTTGCGAGCGCTGCTTGATAACAACATCGTACCGATAATCAATGAAAACGATGCTGTTGCGACTGCAGAAATCAAAGTTGGTGATAATGACAATCTTTCTGCGCTGGCAGCTATTTTGGCTGGTGCCGACAAACTATTACTGCTGACAGACCAACAAGGGTTGTTTACTGCTGACCCACGTAATAACCCTGAAGCTGAGCTCATTAAAGAAGTTCACGGCATTGATGACGCACTTCGAGCGATAGCAGGTGATAGCGTTTCAGGGCTTGGAACGGGCGGTATGGGTACGAAATTGCAGGCTGCTGATGTTGCCTGTCGCGCGGGTATCGATGTTGTGATTGCGGCCGGTAGCAAACCTGGGGTGATTGGTGATGTTATGGCGGGGACTCCAGTGGGGACCCGTTTCCATGCTCAACAGTCGCCATTAGAAAACCGCAAGCGTTGGATATTTGGTGCACCTCCTGCGGGTGAAATTACGGTTGATGATGGCGCGCTTGCAGCTATCCTCGAACGCGGGAGCTCCCTGTTGCCAAAGGGCATCAAAAACGTCACTGGAAACTTTTCTCGTGGCGAGGTTATCCGCATTCGCAGCCTTGAAGGGCGCGATATTGCCCATGGTGTGTGTCGATACAATAGCGACGCTTTGCGTCGTATTGCTGGTCATCACTCTCAACAGATCGGTGAAATTCTTGGCTACGAATATGGCCCGGTAGCCGTTCATCGTGACGATATGATTGTTAACTAAGGAGCTGGCAATGCTGGAAAAAATGGGCAAAGCAGCTAAAGCCGCCTCTTATCAGATGGCACTGCTTTCCAGCCGAGAAAAAAACCGTGCGCTGGAATGTATCGCAGATAATCTGGAAGCTCAGGCTGCAGCAATTTTAGAAGCTAATGAAAAAGACCTGGCTGAAGCAAAGGCCAACGGTCTAAGCGAAGCGATGTTAGACCGTTTACAGCTGACCACCTCACGCCTGAGTAGTATTGCAAGTGATGTTCGCCAGGTTTGTAATTTGACCGATCCTGTTGGTCAAATCATTGATGGCGGGATACTGGACAGTGGGTTGCGTATCGAGCGTCGTCGTGTTCCGTTAGGTGTTGTTGGCGTAATTTATGAAGCTCGTCCTAATGTTACGGTTGATGTGGCCTCACTATGCCTGAAAACAGGCAATGCAGCGATTCTGCGTGGTGGGAAAGAAACCTGGCGCACCAATGCTGCAACGGTGAAGGTCATTCAACAAGCGCTGACTGAATGTGGTTTACCTGCCGCAGCGGTTCAGGCGATTGAAAGCCCCGACCGTGCGCTGGTAAATGAACTGCTACGCATGGACAAATACATAGACATGCTAATTCCGCGTGGTGGTGCAGGTCTGCATAAACTTTGCCGTGAACAATCAACCATCCCGGTCATTACCGGTGGTATTGGTGTATGTCATATTTTTGTAGATGAAAGCGCTGAATTTGAGCCTGCTCTGAAAATCATTGTTAACGCCAAAACTCAGCGCCCTAGCACCTGTAATACCGTAGAAACCTTGCTGGTCCATCAAGGAATTGCTGTGAGTTTCTTGCCTTCGCTAAGTCAACAAATGGCAGAATCTGGCGTGACATTGCATGCTGATGAACAGTCCATGGCTCTATTGCAAAACGGCCCAGCGGAAGTATTACCAGTAAAAGCAGAAGATTACGACGATGAGTGGTTGTCACTTCATCTGAATGTGAAAGTTGTCGATGATATTGATGACGCCATTGATCATATTCGTGAACATGGAACACAACATTCTGATGCGATATTGACTCGTACGTTACGTAATGCGAACCGCTTTGTGAATGAAGTCGATTCTTCTGCCGTCTATGTGAATGCTTCAACGCGTTTCACCGATGGTGGGCAGTTTGGGCTGGGTGCGGAAGTGGCGGTAAGTACGCAAAAGCTTCATGCCCGTGGCCCAATGGGGCTGGAAGCATTAACAACTTACAAATGGATTGGATTCGGCGACGATACTGTCCGATCGTAAGGTACTTTCTGAGGTAATACATACAAGTCGAGGCGCTAAACGATTTTATGTATTACCTTTTTATTTATAACTATTTATATTTTCATCTCTCCCTGACAGAGCATTTATTAAGTGCAGAGTTTTAAAAAGCACTCCATTCTTTCCAAATAAAAATACTTTCTGTAGGCATAAATCGCTACTCTAATGAGCTTTCACTTAACCAAATGTTGTTCATTTGATTATTTGTTTTAGTTAATGAATAGGTTGTTTGAAGCAATTCATTATTTATATGTGTCATTGTATTTATAATAAATACTATTGATATGCAGCAGGTTGTATTTTTCCGTGCGCGCCAACTCTTTTTGAGTGTTTGTCTGTTTTCATACTTACCCAAGAAATTAATTGAACGATTTGCTTTGGGTACATAATAATCCTTCCACTAATACGGTTATGTAATTAGTGATTGCCGCTTACTGCATTGATTATTGATGGACCAACATAAGATTAAATCCCTTGGGAGGGATGAAAAATGCATTCTTGGAAAAAGAAACTCGTTGTATCTCAACTAGCATTGGCTTGTACTATGGCAATTGCCGGTCAGGTAAATGCTGCAAGTAATGATGTCTCAGGTACGACGTACAATACTTTCGTGCACTATAACGACTCTACTCATGACGATAGTGTTTACTATCGTGGATACGCTGGCTGGAATAACTATGGTACTGATAGCTTTTACAATGGCGATATTTATCCAGTAATCAACAACTCAACAGTAAATGGTGTTGTTTCCACGTACTACCTGGATAATGGTCTTTCCACCAACACCAATGACAATAGCCTGACAATCAAAAACAGTACCATTCACGGTATGGTAACTTCCGAATGTATGACCGTCGATTGTGCTGATGATCGTACGACTGGTTATATTTACGACCGTCTGGCTCTGACCGTTGATAATTCAACGATTGATGATAACTACGAACATTATACCTACAACGGTACTTACAATGGCGCAGCAGATTCACATGTTGTAAATGTATTCGATGACGGTACAGCTATCACTTTGGATCAGGAAGTTGATCTGGTCATTAAAAATAATTCACACGTTGCGGGAATTACGCTGACTCAGGGTTATGAGTGGGAAGATATTGACAACAATACTGTGAGTACTGGTGTAAACAGTGGTGAAGTATTTAATAACACCATTACTGTGACCGATTCTACCGTGACCTCTGGATCATGGACTGATGAGGGTACCTCTGGTTGGTTTGGTAACACTGGTAACGCAAGTGATTATTCTGGCGATTATACCCAAGATGATATAGCGATCGCAGCAATTGCTACTCCTAATGCTGACAACGCCATGCAGACAACTGTTACTCTCAACAATTCCACACTGATGGGGGATGTTGTTTTCTCAAGTAATTTTGATGAGAATTTCTTCCCGGCTGGTGCGGACTCTTATCGTGATACCGATGGCAATGTCGATACCAACGGCTGGGACGGTACTGACCGTATGGATGTTACCTTGAATAATGGTAGCAAGTGGGTAGGTGCAGCAATATCTGCACATCAGGTTGTTGTTGATGGTACTAACACATTCGTAGAAGGGGTTGAAGAAACTTCCACACTTCTCGATATAACAGCTAACAGCTTGTGGCCATACAAAATTGACGGTATCGATAACCCAGATACTGCATATGATGAGGGGCATATTGCTAGTAATGCAGTATATCAGAGCGGCCTATTCAACGTAACGCTGAATGGTGGTTCAGAATGGGATACGACCAAAAAGTCTCTGATTGATACTTTGAGTATTAACAGTGGTTCTCAGGTAAACGTTGCTGATTCTTCTCTGGTTTCTGACTCTATTACTCTGACTGGGGCTTCTTCACTGAACATTGGTGAAGATGGTCATGTCGCAACTGACTCGCTGACTATTGATAACAGTACTGTATCTTTGGCTGACGATGTATCTGCTGGCTGGACAGTGAAGAATGCAGCTTTGTATGCAAACACCATTAGTGTGACTAATAATGGTCTGTTTGATGTGAAGACTGATCAGTCGAATATTAGCGCGTTCCAGACTGACGTACTGAATGTGACCAGTACCACTGATACTGGTGGTAACATCCACGCAGGTACATTTGACATTCACAGCAACCGTTATGTGCTGGATGCCGACCTGAGCAACGACCGCACCAACGATACTTCTCAGTCTAACTACGGCTACGGTGTTATTGCCATGAATTCTGATGGTCACTTGACCATTAATGGCAATGGCGATGCTTACGATGCAGACCAGACTGAAGCAGGTCAGAGCGAAGTTGATAACTTAGGCGACAAAGTAGCTGCTGCTACTGGTAACTATAAAGTACGTATTGATAACGCGACTGGTACTGGTTCCGTTGCTGACTATAATCGTAACGAGTTGGTCTATGTTAACGACCAAAACAGCACCGCTACTTTCTCTGCTGCTAACAAAGCTGACCTGGGTGCTTACACCTATAAAGCAGAGCAGCAAGGCAATACTGTTATTCTGAAACAAGATCGTCTGACCGATTACGCAAACATGGCGTTAAGCATTCCATCTGCTAACACCAACATCTGGAATCTGGAACAAGATGCTCTGGCAACTCGCCTGGCAAATGGTCGCCATACTGCAGGTGATACTGGTGGTGCGTGGGTAACTTATACCGGTGGTGGCTTCTCTGGCGATAACGGTGTGCTGAATTACGATCAGGACGTTAACGGTATTATGGTTGGTCTGGATAAACAGATTGACGGTAATAATGCTAAGTGGACTGTTGGTGCAGCAGCAGGCTTTGCCAAAGGTAGCATCAGCGATAACAGTGGTAACGTAGATCAGGACAGCCAGTCTGCTCGTATTTATTCGTCTGCTCGCTTCCAGAATAATATTTTCCTGGATTCAAACCTGAGCTATAGCCACTATAGTAATGATTTGACTGCAACCATGAGTAACGGTGATGCGGTTGATGGTGATGTTTCTTCCGATGCTTGGGGCTTTGGTATGAAGTTGGGTTATGACATTCAACTCAACCAGCAAGGCTATGTGACTCCATATGCTTCTATTTCAGGCCTGTTCCAGGACGGTGATAATTACCAACTGAGTAACAATATGAAAGTTGGTAGCCAGTCTTACGACAGCATGCGTTATGAATTAGGGGTGGATACTGGTTATACCTTTAGCTATGGTGACCAGGCTGTGACTCCTTACTTCAAACTGGCTTATGTCTACGACGATTCCAATGGCAACAGTGCCGATGTTAACGGTGATAGCATCGACAATGGTGTAGAAGGTTCTGCGGTTCGTGTAGGTCTGGGTACTCAGGTTAGCTTTACCAAAAACTTCGGTGGTTATGTTGATACCAACTACCTCGGTGGCGGTGATGTCGATCAGGATTGGTCAGCTAACGTCGGTGTGAAATATACTTGGTAATAATGTATAGCATTGTGGTTTGTTAGAAAAAATCTGATGATCCATCAATATTATTTCTAGTTTGAATGCGTTTTTTATAATGGATGCCTATTCCAGATTGGGATAGGCATTTTACTGGCCATTAAGATAAAGGAATATCTTTATGTATATAAAACCATTGGCTCAACTCGAAGCCATTCGCAGCAGATTGGTGGATGTGGGTAAAAAATTTACTCTGCCAGCAGACAATGAATTGAGCATGTTTAAAGAGGATACCCAACCATTAGTTTGGTTTTTTAGTGAAGGCAGTATCATACTGCATCGAGAAATGGATAACCTTTTGATGGAACTGGTTTCAGCTCCAACATTGATTGGCCTGGCCAATATGTTTCATACAACTCAGATTAAATATCGAATAACGACTCAAACTGAATGTCAGGGTTTTACTCTTCCTGCAAATCTTGCTTTTGAAATTATTGAAAAATACAAGCTTTGGCAACCCGCTTTTCACTGGGCAACTTATCTGTTGCGTAATCTTGAGCATCGTGATGCTCGTTTTATTGGCACGACAACTTATTCTCAGATTCGGGCCACTTTGCTCACCATGGATTCATGGAGTTCTGATTTGCGTGCGCGTACAGGTGTTATTAATTTCGTGCAAAAAAGAACTAAAATATCCCGCTCAGTAGTTGCTGAAGTATTGTCTGCTCTACGTAAAGGTAATTATATTGAGATGGATAAAGGTAAGCTGGTTTCGATAAATCGTCTACCCGTCAGTTATTGAAAAAAGCAGGTCGACAAATCGACCTGCTCAATTATCAAGATGAAGGGCTAGCTTGAGAGGTAAACCCGCTTAATTCCGAAACTAAATCATTTACCCCATCACTCATATTCACGAAACGAGTTAATGGTGAGCGGGTTACAACGACAAAAACCCCGACATTACTTTGCGGAACCATCGCCATATACGTGATGAATCCACCACCCCCTCCGGTTTTTTGCACGATGCCCGGTCGACCATTTTTTGGTGCCATATATACCCAGCCCAGTCCTAAGGCATCAGCTTTTCCTGGTACATCCATACCAATAACCTTGGTGAGTTGTGCACGTTGATAGATAAGCGTCTGCATTCTGTCGGCTTGGGTATTACGGCGATGGAAATCGGAACTCAGGAACTGCTGCATCCAGCGCATCATGTCATCAGGTGTCGAATAAACGCCACCACTGCCAATTGCCGCGAGCGTATTATCACAAGGGCTGGCACCTTTCTCTGCCACCATCAGGCGTTTGCATTGGTCAGGTGAAGGCGTAAATGTAGTGTCCTTCATACCCAATGGACGGGTGATTTGTTCTTCGAACAACTGAGGATAAGGTTTGCCTGCAGCACGCCCCAGCGCATCGGCGAGAAGGTCAAATGCGAGATTTGAATAAGAGGCGATTGTACCCGGTGCGCTTTTTAAACTCGCATTGGCGAGCCAATTCCAGCGTTGGTCACGGGTCGGCCAGGTAAACACTGTTCGATGTGCGGCACCGCCAGGTTGTTCACGAGGTAATGAACTGGTGTGCGTTGCCAGATTCACCAGAGTAATAGGTTTGCCATTGAAAGTAGGGACTCTGGCTCCGGCAGGGGCATATTTGCTTAATGGATCATGGAGCTGAACCTTTCCCTGATCCAACATTTTCACCAGCATTTCACTGGTCATGAGCTTGGTCAGTGATGCAATGCGGATAACAGAATCAAGTTGCGGGCGAACGTTGTTGCCTGGTCGAGTCTCACCAAAACTTCGGAACACGCGTTGGTTACCATCTATCACCACCATTGCCATGCCTGTAGCACCGCTGCCGTAATAAATATGATTGGCATAACGATCTGCTATTTCCGAAGCAAAAACAGGATCGGGAGATGTTTGTGCAAAACTTAAAATTGGCAGCGCGGCAATGACAAGCGCCGCGAGACGCGGGAGACGAATTTTCAACGCGGGTAACCCATTAAACGAAGTGAAGCGATATTGATCGTATTTATACTACTCTAAGGCGCTACGCAAACGGGAAAATGAGGATTGTGATGAGAAAAAGCGTAACGTGGCATTTCAAGAGTATTTTCGCTTAGTAATGCACCACAGTTTACGACTGCGGTGCAATCCGCATTAATTTGTTTTCTGTACGTCTTTTTGCGTTACGTCGTCAGTTGTGCCGCCTTGCTTGAGCATTTTATCATCACTTTTATGCTCAGAGCGCATCTCGTGTCCTGATTCGCAGCCTTTTTTGTTTTCGTTTCCTGCTGCACGGCAGTCATCAATAATATGACCGGGATTATTGAGCTGCTCCTTCTCTGCTTGCAAACCCGATGTGCTGGTCGCTGGATTCTCGGCAAAGGCGCCGACGCTTGCGAATAGAAGAGTGCTGGACAGTAAGGCTAAAGCTAGTTTTTTCATTGTGCCAGGTTCCTGAAGAGTGTAGGGAAATCCCAATAAGTATTAGTCCAGAAATTGATTTTCGATAGCTGAAAAGACTAAAATTTATCCGTTAGAAATCACACTTTTAACTTCGTGCTTTCACAGGCTCTTCAGGTGCAGGCAAATGAAACATTCTCTACTGGCTAATCGTCGAAATTTGATTTAAAACGTCTGTTTTTTAAACGACAATGTGTGTGTAACTCATAATCTATACGCAATGAAGCGAAATACGTAAAAAAACTGACAACATCTATACATGGCTTGATCAGAAAATGCGTATTATCAGAGTCACTTTGATCTCCCTGCTGCAACTATTACCGCCGTGTGGCGCCATAGTTCGAGCTTACGCTGTACCGCTAATGAGTGACTTCTTTTGCGATACACACTAATTACGCATACAGAAGCTGATAATGTCTAGTAAACCGCGCTTTCAAACTGAACTTCTCCATCCCCGTTATTGGCTAACCTGGTTTGGTCTGGGTATTTTGTGGCTCTGGGTGCAATTGCCTTACCCCGTACTACTGAAAATGGGCGACTTCATTGGTCGTGCATCCATGCGTTTTCTCAAACGCCGAGTATCCATTGCTCGCCAGAACCTTAAACTGTGTTTCCCGCACTATACCGATGCGCAGGTTGATGCCATCGTGGTGCAAAATTTCTCGTCGCTCGGTATGGGCTTAATTGAAACAGGAATGGCCTGGTTCTGGCCGGATGCACGAGTACGTAAGTGGTTCGAAGTCAATGGGCTTGAACATATCACTGCGGCTTGTGAAAAAGGTCAAGGCGTGATGGCTATCGGCGTTCATTTTATGTCGCTGGAATTGGGAGGTCGCGTGATGGGGCTTTGCCGTCCGATGATGGCAATGTACCGTCCGCACAACAACAAAGCGATGGAGTTTGTTCAAACGCGGGGGCGTTCTCGCTCCAATAAAGCCATGCTGGATCGTCGTAATTTGAAAGGTATGGTGAAGGCTCTTAAAGCAGGCGAAGCTGTCTGGTTTGCACCCGATCAGGATTACGGTCCTAAAGGCAGTTCCTTCGCTCCGTTCTTTGCTGTGCAGAAGGCTGCGACAACCAACGGAACTTACACGATTGCTCGTTTGGCAAAACCAGCGATTCTGACTATTGTGCTCATCCGTAAGAAAGATGGCTCGGGTTATCAACTCGTTATTGAACCTGAGTTTACTGATTATCCACTGGATGACGAACAGGCCGCCGCTGAGTACGTGAATCGTAAGATCGAACGTGAAATCATGCGGGCGCCAGAGCAATACTTATGGCTGCATCGTCGATTCAAAACCCGTCCGCCGGGTGAGCCTAAACTTTATACGGTTTAAAGCCAAAACAGGTATGTGTTACGCTCCTGCATTCCTCGTTTAGTGAGAGCTTAATCATGCCTGCCCAGCGCGTACTGATGGTTATTGATATGCAAAATGGGGTATTTGAAGCCCCACGTATTAACCGGGACATCTGCACGACACGCATTAACCAATTGATCAACGCCGCCGATAAAGTCATTTTCATCCAACATACGGAACAGGGGTTGGAGCAGGGAACTGCGGCGTTTGAGCTTTTACCTGAGTTAATACAACCCTTTGACGCGCTTTACGTGACGAAAACAGCGTGCGATGCGTTTTACCGTACTGAACTTGCTGAAGTCCTCGATCGCCACCAGATAAACGAATTTGTGGTTTGCGGTTGTGCAACGGATTACTGCGTGGACGCTACTATTAAAAATGGAACGAGCCGCGGTTATGCCATGACTGTCGCAGCAGACGCGCATACAACAGCAAATCGCCCGGCGGCGCTTGCTGAAGTGTTGATCGAGCATTACAACGATGTCTGGCGTAACTTTACGATCCCTGGAAATACTCTGTTGGTTAAGTCCACCGCGGAGATCCTGGAGCAGTGGTAAAGCAGTAAACCTTACATCTCTTGATACAACATTGAGTGAGCCTTATTTAGTCGGGATGGTTATAACAATA
Source organism: Buttiauxella sp. WJP83 (assembly GCF_027594725.1). Lineage (NCBI taxonomy): Bacteria > Pseudomonadati > Pseudomonadota > Gammaproteobacteria > Enterobacterales > Enterobacteriaceae > Buttiauxella > Buttiauxella sp. WJP83. Next base: position 3,718,225 of record NZ_CP110080.1, on the reverse strand, counting down.
AAAGTGTGTTTTCAGGAGTGTTGTAATGTTTAAATCGTTTTTCCCACGCCCGACAGCGTTTTTCCTGTCGGCTTTTCTTTGGGCAATGATCGCCGTTGTTTTCTGGCAGGCTGGTGGTGGTAATTGGCTTGAACATCTTGCTGGGGTGAAGGGCGAAGTACCCATCAGTGCCGCCCGATTCTGGTCTTTGGGCTATCTGGTGTTTTATGCCTACTATGCCTTTTGCGTCGGTGCGTTTGCGCTTTTCTGGTTTATCTACAGCCCGCACCGTTGGCAATACTGGTCCATTCTGGGCTCTTCACTCATCATCTTCGTGACCTGGTTCCTGGTGGAAGTCGGGGTCGCGGTGAATGCGTGGTATGCCCCGTTCTACGATTTAATTCAGACGGCGCTTAGCTCCCCTCATAAAGTTACCATTGAGCAGTTCTATCATGAGGTTGGAATATTCCTGGGCATTGCACTGATTGCAGTGATTGTTGGCGTGATGAACAATTTCTTTGTCAGCCATTATGTATTCCGGTGGCGCACCGCAATGAACGAATACTATATGGACAACTGGCAAATGTTGCGCAACATCGAAGGTGCTGCGCAGCGTGTGCAAGAAGACACCATGCGTTTTGCCTCAACGCTTGAAGATATGGGCGTCAGCTTTATTAATGCCATTATGACGTTAATCGCCTTCCTGCCTGTGTTGGTGACTCTATCCGCACATGTTCCTGATTTGCCTATTGTCGGGCACATCCCATATGGACTGGTGATCGCCGCGATTATCTGGTCATTACTGGGGACCGGCTTACTGGCGGTTGTTGGGATTAAACTGCCCGGGCTCGAGTTTAAAAATCAGCGTGTAGAAGCGGCTTATCGTAAAGAGCTGGTTTATGGTGAAGATGACCCGTCTCGTGCCTCCCCACCAACGGTTAAAGAGCTGTTTGACGGCGTGCGCAGAAACTATTTCCGCCTGTACTTCCATTACATGTATTTCAATATTGCACGTATTCTCTACCTGCAAGTGGATAACGTATTTGGTTTGTTCCTGCTCTTCCCGTCAATTGTTGCGGGGACCATTACCTTGGGTCTGATGACGCAAATCACTAACGTATTTGGCCAGGTACGCGGTTCGTTCCAGTATTTGATTAGCTCATGGACAACACTTGTTGAGCTGATGTCTATCTACAAACGTCTTCGCAGCTTTGAGCGTACGTTGCAGGATATTCCTGTCGAAGCGGCAGGGGAATCAGCCTAAACAGTAAAATCTGGCGGGGCTCCCCGCCAGATTGTTTTAGTGCCCTGCCGCTGGAGCACTAGGTGCACCCGAGCGAATAAACGGTGGACGAGCGAACCAGATAATCACAATCAGCCCCATAAACCCCCATCCCAGAATCCAGAAGTAGTCAATGGTCGACATCATGTAGGCCTGCTGCTCTATGGTTTTATCAACAAACGCCAGATGCTGTTGCGTTGCGCCACCCATCTTATCCAGATAATCAACCGCTGACGGATTATAAATCGATACGCTCTCGGTCAGATTAGCATGATGGAAAACTTCCCGACGTGACCAAATCCAGGTGGTCAGCGACGAGGCAAATGAGCCCCCCAGTACGCGGAAGAAGGTGGCTAAGCCTGAACCTTCCGCCACTTCGGCACCCTGAAGATTCGACAATACAATCGTTGTTAAAGGCATAAAGAAGAATGCCACGCCAATGCCCATAAACATCTGTACTTCAGCGATAGTGCGGAAATCAACATTGGTATTGAACTGCGCACGGAACAAGCAGGATGCGCCCATAATCAGGAATGACATCGACGCCAGGATTCGTAAATCCACTTTGCTGGCATAACGGCCGACAATCGGCGTAAGTAACAGTGGCAGGAAGCCCATCGGTGCAGCAGCAAGCCCGGCCCAAATTGCCGTGTAGCCCATCTGCGTTTGCAGCCATTGCGGCAGGATAATATTGATGGCGAAGAAGGCTGCGTATCCCAGCATCAATGCTGTGGTACCAATCGCAAAGTTGCGCTCTTTAAACAGACGCAAATTCACAATCGGATGTCGCTCGCCCAATTCCCAAATAACAAAAGCTATCAGGCCAATCGCAGAAATCACCGACATGATGATAATTTCTGGCGAGGCAAACCAATCAAGATCGTTGCCTTTATCCAGCACCACTTGCAGCAGCCCAACGCCAATCACCAGCAAACCGATGCCGATGTAGTCGATGGGAGCTGTGGTGGTCGTTTCTTCGCGCCCACGCATTTGTGTCCAAACTGCAATCGAGGCGAAAATACCGATTGGCACGTTGATATAAAAAATCCACGGCCAGGAGTAGTTATCGGTGATCCAGCCACCGGTAATTGGCCCAACTATCGGAGCAACCACTGTCACCATAGACAGCAACGCCAATGCCATACCGCGTTTCATGGGCGGGAAAATGACCAGCAGCAGTGTCTGGCACATCGGGAACATAGGCCCGGCGAAAAAGCCCTGCATGGCGCGGAAGATAATCAACTCCGTCATGCTGTGTGCGAAACCGCACAGGAAAGAGGTGAGGGTGAACATCACCACCGAGCCGATAAACAATTTTAGCTGCCCAAAGCGCCGGGTAAACCAACCGGTGAGCGGTAATGCAATCGCGTTACACACCGCAAATGAGGTGATAACCCATGTGCCTTGATCAGCGCTGACCCCAAGGTTGCCGGCAATCGTCGGCAATGCGACGTTTGCAATAGTCGAGTCCAGCACTTGCATGAAAGTTGCTAACGACAGCGCGAGCGTCGCAAGCAGCAGACTGGGGGGCGTATACGCCGCCTTATCTTGCATAACGTCTCTCTTAATGGGGGCGTAAAGCTACCGCATTGCTGTTGTCATGAAGGATTTTCGCTACCAGTTTGTCAGCCTCTTCCAGAGAGTCTTGATAGACATCGGTGGTGAAGCGAGGCGAGCTAACCGTTTTTTGTGGCAGCAGGTGACCATCCTCGTTGCGAATATCCACTCGTGCATTCATCGACAAACCGATACGCAGCGGATGTTTCTGCATATCGTGTGGATCGAGCGTGATACGAACGGGTAAGCGCTGAACGATTTTTATCCAGTTACCACTGGCATTCTGGGCAGGGAGCAAAGAAAACGCGCTGCCGGTACCGATACCCAGGCTTTCAATGGTTCCATGGTATTCGACATCGTCGCCGTAGAGGTCGGCGTTGAGCGTCACTTTCTGTCCCAGACGCATAGTGTTCATCTGGCTTTCTTTGAAGTTGGCATCAACCCACACTTCATTGAGCGGCACAATTGCCAGCAATGTCGTTCCTGAGTCCACACGCATCCCCAACTGCACGGCGCGTTTAGCGACATAGCCACTCACTGGCGCAACAATGGTCGTGCGCGAGTTATCCAGGTAACGCTGCCGAAGCGTTGCTACGGCGGTTTTGATTTCCGGATGACTATCAATCACGGTGTCATCAACCATCGCCAGGTTGGTATGTAATGCCTGTTGCGCGGCGGCTAAGTCACTTTGTGCGCTGGTGACTGCATCGCGGTAATGCGAAAGATCTTCAGCCGCAATCGCACCTGTCGAGAATATTTTCTGGCGGCGGGCGTAGTCATTTTGAGCAGTTTGCAGGGCGACCTGTTTAGTGGCGACCTGTGCACGGTAATTATCCGCTGTGCTGTATAACCCGCGAACTTGGCGCACAGTATTTGCAAGGCTGGCTTCTGCTTGTTGAAGCGCAATTCTGGTATCGCTGGGGTCAAGTAACACCAGTGGCTGACCTTTTTCGACAAAATCCCCTTCATCAGCGGTGACCTGAGTGACTGTTCCGCTGATTTGCGGAGTTAGCGCGACCTGGTTGCCGTTCACATAGGCATCATCTGTGGACTCATAAAAGCGAGCGTATAAAAAATACCATGCGAGACAGCCAGCGGCCGCCAACACAAGAATCAGGATAAAAATAATAAAATTACGTTTGCGCTTACTGGATCGCTGAACGTGTTCTTCTGGAGTCGTTTCCATCTTTTGGCCTTTATACGGTGTTAACGATGCGGCGCAGTGATGTCGTCCGGTAGCATTTTGGTAATTAATGCGACCAGTTGTTGAGATTCATCTTGCGTCAGGCGTGCGGTGAGAGAGCCGATAATTGAGGCGAGCGCTTCATTCTGAAAGCGGTCACAAATCAACAGACCTTTGTCAGTCAAAGCCAGAATCACCTGGCGTTTATCTTGCGGATTCGGGTGACGAACGATGAGCTCGCGCTTGACCATGCGGTCAACCATACGGCTCATTGCACCTGCGTCCATGACCAGGGCTTTGCTTATTTCCGCTGGGCTAGTCACACCTTTATAAATATTAATCAGCACTTTAAATTGCGGCGCAGTGATATCCATGCCAGAGAAGTATTGGCTGATAAGCTGATCTTTAAACTGGTTTGCGAGGTGAATGAGCAAACCGAGATGGAATTTGTTATCGATAATACCCGGATTGTTTTTCATGATACTTGCCTGGTCAATAATTACATGTGAAATTACTGACCAGGCAAGCAACTGTCAAGTTTGCGTCAAGAAGACCGCACTTTATGTCAGTACGCGAGTTTGTACTTAACTCTAAGCCAATCTCCGATAAACGCCCGGGCTCAGAACTGTTATTGTTTGCAAGTCTTACAAAAACAATCACAACGGAACGTTATGACCACAGCCACTTTAAACAGACAGCATGGATTTTTCGCACTTAGCCTGGGCGCACTTTTCGTTTTGGCGGGGTGTACCACTAAAACTGCACCTTCAGTATCAGAAACATCAAAACCGGTAGACGTCGAAACGGTGGTAAAGCAGAAAATCCCTGCCAACGTAAAAGACCGCAACAACCTGGCGAAAGAGTTAGCGACTGCCTTTAAGAGCCAGAAGATTGCACCAAGCGAAGAAAATATCTGCTCTGTCCTGGCTGTCGCGCAGCAAGAATCCAATCTGGTTGCCGATCCGGCAGTGCCAAATCTGAGTAAAATTGCCTGGAAGGAGATCGACCGTCGCGCTGAAAAAATGCATATTCCGGTTTTTTTGGTTCATACCGCGTTGTTAATCAAATCGCCGAACGGTAAGAGTTACAGCGAACGTCTGGATAACGTGAAAACGGAAGGGCAGTTGAGCGCGATTTTTGATGATTTCATCGATATGGTGCCAATGGGGCAAAAGTTGTTTGGCAATCTGAACCCGGTTCATACTGGCGGCCCGATGCAAGTGAGTATCGCTTTTGCTGAACAGCACACTGCGGGTTATCCATGGAAAATGGAGGGAACCGTGCGGCAGGAAGTGTTCACACGGCGAGGTGGTTTATGGTTCGGCACCTACCATTTACTGAACTATCCGGCGAATTACACTCAACCAGTCTATCGTTTTGCAGATTTCAACGCCGGATGGTATGCCAGTCGTAATGCTGCATTTCAGAGTGCGGTCAGCAAGGCAACCGGCGTAAAACTGGCGCTGGATGGAGACTTAATTTTGTATAACACCGATAAAGCTGGCAGCACCGAACTGGCGGTCAGGAAGTTGACAAACCAACTCGGGATGAGTGAAAGCCAAATTCATCGCGCTTTGCAAAAAGGTGACAGTATCGACTTTGAGAAAACCGATTTATATCAGCAGGTTTATGCGCTAGCGGAGAAGAAAGCCGGTAAGAAGTTACCGCGAGAAATGCTGCCTGGCATCACACTGGAAAGCCCGAAAATCACCCGAAATCTAACGACAGCGTGGTTTGCAAAACGGGTAGATGAGCGACGAGCTGCGTGTATGAAATTGTAGCCAATTCCCTCCGTAATTATCGTTTGCTAAGCGATCACAACTCGCAAGTAACCGACAATCCGTAGTGAGATGGTCTAAATCATCTCACTACGGATAACATCATTTCTTGATTAAATAATATAAATTGTCATTTGGCGATAAAAGGAAATTCTCCTTTTGTGAGAACTTTTGTATAAACATGAGTAAGTCAATTTTATTTTTTAAATTAAACTTCAACATCATATTGTACTTGCGAGAAAAAGCTGTTTTATACGGTATGTCCAACTCTTCAGCTATCTGCCTGATTGACATATCATATAGAAGATTCAATATCATAAATTCTGCAGTTGTGATTTTCTTTATTGAGCAACCTTCACATGGGTTTTCATTGTTTTTATTTGTGTTGCGGTTTTTTTCTTTATTCTTGAACGCAAGAGATAACTTCTTTCGCAGAGTGGTTACCGTGTCATTTTTTGTCAGGAAAGTAATGTTTATTATACATTTTGGCAATTTTGATATAGAAGGTTCTTTATCAGTTATGCCGATTAAAACACTGTTTTTTCTTTTTATGAAGTAATTTGCGTGACATATATTTTCGTCACCTGGATTAAATCGAAAAAAGATAACGTCAGCTGTTTTTAAATTTTCATCTGACTCATTCAACATGAACTCAATGTTACTATTATAGCACTGACTTAATAGGTTTTTTATTCCTTTGTTAAGATATAAGTTTGAATCGTTTATTATTATTTTCATGACTATCACTCTCTTCCTGTCAATGCTAACTATTGCAACTCCAGTTTGTCCCTGTTTTTAATTTCATAAAAGTATAATAAAACACTTTCCTGTGTCTATTTTGGGAATGAGGCAGTGAAGGCGTTGTTTATAGAGTCGAAGCAGTTGTTTAGGCACTGGCCCCGCTGTTTTTAATGAAGCGTTTCGCAATGACTATAGATAATATTAAATATGGTGGATTTGAATCAAACAAAAGCAACATAAAGATTTTAACTTTAAGTGGCTGTATTTGTTGTGAATTGCATCAATGATTAGTATCCTGATGGTAATTTGTTCATTTCAACTAATTTCCCTCTGTTCATTTTAATATAGCCGCCAGACACAAGGTCTTTAAGTACTTTGTTAAGAGAACTTCGAGAGACTGGTGTTCTGTTTAGGATGAAATCAAATACTGATATTTCATCAAGCTTATCCCTTTTAAATCGCCAGAGGATTTCAAGATGATTTTTTATAACATTATAAACGCTATCTTGATATAATATTGAATCTCTCAGATAGCAAATATCTAAATAGTGTGACATTATAGTTGAAATATATATCCAAAGGTTTTTTTTGTTGGCTATATCTATTAATTCTGACATTGGTATTGAGATGAGTTCTACGTCTGTAACCGTATTTATATAAAATAAATCATTTGATGTGAATATGCTTGAAAGTCCAATGATTGCTGGGGCGTAAACATTGAGGACAATTAAATTACTGTTAGTGCTTCGCAGTTCTATTTCACCAGAGATTAAATGGAAAACCGATTTTTCTTTATTGTTATAAAATGAGATTTCTTGCTTTTTTGATGAGATGATTCTCAGTTTTTGAGGGCTGTTATCAATTTCTATACCTATTTTTTTATGTGCTTCCTGTACCTGATCGCTAACAACTAACATATTGGTAAACATAATCAAAAATCCTTCGAGATAACTTACTCAATGTAAGAATGATCCATGCAGTATTCTTTGCCTGCCCAATTCATTGTTAGTGACCAATCACTGTATGTGATAAGGCTAAAAAGAACAATGTTAAAATAGTTTTGTAAGTTAAAAAACTAATAGTGCATAAATATAATAATGTTTGTTAAACAAAATATTATTATGGCAGAATATGGAGTTATTAAAAAGAAATTTTATGTGTAAAAAAGAACTTTGCTATATGTATATATATACATGATAAATTTTCATGATGAGGTGTAATCAGAATGAAGTTTCAAACACCTTTGGGACAATGAGATTTTATTCGAGTCATGATTAGAGATCGAGTGCGTCAGGATTTTGAATATAACAGTTCTGCTGAAATAAGCGAGGATTGTGTTATACCTTGCATGTTTTTCCGGACAATTACACATATTCCCGATGCGAGAGCTTTCTAGTGTCAGCACTTTTGATATTTAATTTCAAAAAGCTGAGTCAATCCTTGGGCTGATTATCGATAAGTAAGCCATCAATGAACTAGACTTGCTGTGTTATTTTTTTTTGCAATAAAATCATGGCGTTGCATTTATTAGGTGTAAGGGTGCACATTGTGTTATTTATTTTTGGCTAATTATTTGTCTATTTATGGCTATTTATTTGCATACAAACAGGCTTTATTTCATTTTGGTTGAATGATACTTTGCTGTATCTAAATAATAGTTTTAATCTTTGTAAGTATGCGATGTTAGCAATAGCTAATTGGCATTGATCGATTTTCATTTGTTGAAGCTTTCATTATATACTGTACTTCAATTAATTTAGGCGTCGCTTTAGCAATTAAAAAGTAATTTTTGAGATTGTGGGGTTCATAATATTGCGTCTGGTTTCGAAACGGCTGCGGTTGGGGGGGGAGGTGACGGTACTCTGGATAGTAAGGGCAGTAGTAAAGTTTACACGATGCTTATTAACATCGGGTAAAACTACCGGTGGTCGAGGAGGCATTACCGTAGATGGAGCGAATTCGCTAATATTTGCGACCATCGGCAAAGATATTTTTAATGAGCCAGGGCTAAAAATGATGACGGTGGTGGAACCTCATCACCAGGCAAGCCATACCGAGTAGCATGCATCCCGCAAGAAACGGCACCAGGCCAAAAACAGTGCTAATTGCAAATCCCATTTCGATACGCGGGCGTGTGGCATCGTTACCTTGGGCGAGATGTTCAAGTACGCCAGGGGCGTGAACCATCAAACTCAGGATTTGGGTGCCAACCCAAAAGCAGAATAAAATGAACGCGGCGTATGCCAGATTACTCCGGGTAGCTCTTTCTACTTTCGTTGTTGAAACCGTGGTTATGACCGGAACAACCTGTTTCGACAAACTTATATCAGTCATCACGCCCTCCCCATGAAACAGTAAAACGATCCAGGCATCTGCCTGATACTTCAATTGCGTTGAGTTTGGCAGGTCGTACTGTTTGTCAATATCAGATTGTTGGTAATTATTGGGGCAGAATAGTCCTGGTTTGTGAATATATGTCTGAGATCACATATTCGTAACTTAGGTGAAATTTCCGTAACATTATCCTGTTTGTCTCGCATTAACGTGCGGTTTAACGTCGCGCGCTATGCCACAATGAGTCCTCTTTTAGCCCTGACGGATTGCACCATGTCTGCGAAAACATTGTCTTTGAAAATGCGCCGTGACTGGCACTATTACGCCGTAGCGATTGGCCTGATCTTTATTTTGAATGGTGTCATTGGCTTGCTGGGATTTAAAACCGAAGGCTGGCAAAACTATGCGGTCGGGTTAGTGACCTGGATTATTTGTTTCTGGCTGGCGGGATTTATCATTCGCCGCCGCCCGGAACCAGAAGAACCGGCGGCGGCGAAAGAGTAGAGCTTAAGCCGTTATCGAACTTTTCAGGGCGCTATCTTGCTGGTGGCGCTCAAGAGCCAGCTCAATCAATCTTGTAATCAGTGTTTGATAGTCTAAGCCGCTTGCCTGCCAGAGTTTTGGATACATGCTGATATTGGTGAAACCAGGCAGCGTATTGATCTCATTGATAATAACTTCATTATCAGCGGTCAGGAACACATCCACCCGCGCCATTCCACTGCATTCCAGCGTCTGATACGCACGTACTGCAATTTCACGGATTTTATCGTTGATATCAGCGGCAATCGCGGCAGGCACCACAACTTGCGCACCTTTATCATCGATATATTTGGTGTCGTAAGAGTAGAAATCACTGTTTACGACCACTTCACCGCAGGTGCTCGCTTGTGGTGCATCATTACCCAAAACCGCACATTCAATCTCACGGCCTTTGATGCCCGTTTCTACCACAACTTTATGATCAAACTCGAAGGCTAATGCCACAGCCGTTTCGTACTGTTCAGCGGTGCTGACTTTGCTAACACCAACAGATGAGCCCTGGTTGGCAGGCTTAATAAACAAGGGTACGCCCAGTTTTGCTTCAGCTTCAGCAAAGCTGATGTTATGACGGTTTGCACGGTTAAGAGTAATAAACGGTGCGATATTCAGCCCGGCATCGCGCAGCAGGCGTTTTGTCACATCTTTATCCATGCTCACAGCGGAACCCAACACGCCGGAACCGACAAACGGTAAGTTAGCCATGCGCAGCATCCCTTGCAGGGAGCCATCTTCGCCTAACGTGCCGTGAACGATTGGGAAAATAACATCTACTGGCGCTAAAAACTGTGCGGAGGAGGATTCAATCAGCTGGTTTTCTGTTTGGCCTGGCACCACGGCGACATTTGTCCCTGAGCGATTCAGGGCGATCAATGCCGGATTTTCTGCGTTTAACAGATAGTTGGATGCATCATTGACGTGCCACTGGCCCTGTTTATCAATCCCCAGTAACACCACTTCAAACTTTGATTTATCTATGGCGTCGACAATATTTTTCGCCGACTGCAGCGACACTTCGTGTTCTGCTGACTTGCCACCAAACACGATACCCACCCGCAGTTTTGCCATGCCTAAACCCATCCTTAAACTGTACAAAGGCGGACAACATACCACGCTCATTGCGAGGATTCATGTGCTTCCTGCAGCTTAAAATCGTGCCACATCTATAATGATTATTCCGTAATCAATGAGGTGCGGAGTATCAGCGGTTTTAGTTTCGCCAATTTCATCTCGGGATGCGCCGCAACGACAGATGTCATTAAATTAAAATTTTATGATATGGTTCAAAGTATTCCGCTTATTTACTTCACTTATAAAGCGTGCACGGTATGGAATCCTGGAAGGTCAATTTAATCTCGGTATGGTTCGGGTGCTTTTTTACCGGATTAGCCATCAGTCAAATTCTGCCGTTTTTGCCGCTCTATGTTGAACAGCTCGGCGTTACTTCTCATCAGGCATTGTCAATGTGGTCTGGGCTGACCTTCAGTGTGACGTTTCTGGTTTCTGCTATTGTCTCGCCAATGTGGGGTAGCCTGGCCGACAGGAAAGGCCGGAAATTGATGCTGTTGCGGGCATCGCTCGGGATGGCGGTCGCCATTTTATTACAGGCGTTTGCCACTAACGTTTGGCAGCTCTTTATTCTACGCGCCGTCATGGGGCTCACCTCTGGCTATATTCCCAATGCGATGGCGTTAGTGGCCTCTCAAGTCCCTCGGGAACGCAGCGGCTGGGCTTTAAGTACACTTTCAACCGCACAAATCAGTGGGGTTATTGTCGGTCCACTTCTGGGCGGGTATATGGCAGATACCCTCGGATTGCGGGTGGTTTTTTACGTCACAGCCGCGTTATTAATGGTCAGTTTTTTAGTGACACTCTTCCTGATAAAAGAAGGTGCGCGGCCTAAAATAAGTAAAGCCGATCGTTTATCAGGCAAAGCGGTGTTTGCTTCTCTTCCTTATCCTAAATTGATGATCAGTTTATTTGTCACCACTATGGTGATTCAGCTCTGTAATGGTTCGGTGGGGCCAATACTTGCTCTGTTTATAAAACATCTTTCCCCAGAAAGTAACAATATTGCTTTTATCAGTGGCTTTATAGCGGCTGTTCCGGGGATCTCAGCTCTTATTTCAGCGCCACGATTAGGTAAGCTGGGTGACAGAATAGGCACCGGCCGAGTATTAATGGCGACGCTGATTTTTTCGGTAATATTATTTTTTGCTATGTCGTGGGTGACTTCACCAGGGCAGTTAGCCGTATTACGTTTTTTATTGGGTTTTGCCGATGGCGCAATGCTACCAGCGGTTCAAACGATGCTTGTGAAGTATTCCAGTGACCAGGTGACCGGGCGAATTTTTGGATACAACCAATCGTTTATGTATCTGGGGAATGTGGTTGGCCCCTTAATCGGTGCTGGCGTGTCAGCCGTGGCGGGTTATCGCTGGGTGTTCATTGCTACGGCGTTGGTCGTCCTACTCAACGTGTGGCAGTTGGCCATTATGTTACGGCGTAAAAAGCAGCAAGATGCCATGCGAGATCAGATGCTGCCGTAATCTTTAATGTTTGTGCTGCGTATTACTCCTTTTAATGGGGGCAAAAACTAACCAAAATTACATCAGCTATAAAGTATGCTGTTAATTTTAGATCTGAAATAACTTCGCAGTGCTATTTTTAAGTTAGCAGGGTTAAGATATTTTGCACTCTGACACAAATTCGCTAAGACATATAAAAATAGTCGTGATCCCCTCTAGGCAACATGAAACCAGAATGATAACTTCATGCTTCAAATCCTTTGGGGCAATTAAGATGAGAAATCTCATTTCTGAGTTACTGACCAGACTCGCCGAAAAAGAAGAAGAGTCAAAAGAGTTTGTTGCACAGATAGAAGCCCTTGAAATAGTCGTAACCGCAATTCTCCACAAAATGGAGTGCAGCCAATTACAGGCAATAACGACCAGCATTGAAGACGCTTTATCCAATGTCAGACCCAGTGATACGATTACATCTCATGACGCTCACCTGTTGAAGAAAAACTTAACGAGGCTCTTGAACCGCCCTTGCGTTTAAATTTTTGTATTACTATTGTGGTCTGCATTTTATTATTACCCTTCTTAATAATTAGTGAGGGTAATTAATGTTCTGCCATATACATTTTTTATCTCAGCTATAATCTATTTATTCTCATTACTCCTCTGAAAAGGTTCCAATAAATAGCGAAGCGGTAGAATATCTCCATCTGACAGTTCGCCTTTTCGCCATAAACATACCAAAATTAAAGTACTACCTTAAAAAGGATGGTGCTATGAAAACAGTATTAATGATGGCTTTATTGGTCGGTGTTATGGGTTCTGCGGTGGCGGCAGACAAAGCGCAGACACCGCAGCAACAGCGTATGACGACGTGTAATCAACAAGCTACCGCGAAAACCCTTAAAGGGGATGAACGTAAAACCTATATGAGTAACTGCTTGAAAAATAGCGAGTCAACCCCCGCAGATAAAAGCCTGACTCCGCAACAGCAGAAAATGAAAGAGTGTAATGCTGAAGCCGGGAAACAAACATTATCCGGTGATGCGCGTAAAACCTTCATGAGTAATTGCCTGAAAAAACAGCCTCAGTAAGCTAAATGGGTGAGTCGCTTCGCTGACTCACCCGAAAAATCATACTTCCCCCCAAAGTACGCTTTCTATAATTACGGCAAATGTTTCAGAATATTCCTAAATATCATGAATGATGATCATAACTCTGGTAAATGGCTTCCTGGGGGATTTATGGATAGCTCGACTTACCTCGATGAAGACCGGCATCGCTCAGGACGGCGATTTGCCCGTCGCATTTATATACCGAGAACTATTGGGTTAGGGACGGGCTTTTTCTGTGTCGCTTCGGTGCTGGTTATGCAGCCGATATCAGGATGGTGGTGGTTACTCCTGGTTGCGAACGCTTTTATCTGGCCGCATTTAGCATGGCAAACAGCCGATCATGCGCCAGACCCTGCTCAGGCAGAAACCCGTAATTTAATGATTGATTCTTTGATGGGCGGCGTTTGGATTGGGGTAATGGGTTTGAATGCGCTTCCCTCAGCATTAATACTTGCGATGATATGCATGAACAATGTCGGTTGTGGCGGGCTGAAATTGTTCTTTAACGGCTTAGGTTTTATTGTGCTGAGCTGCCTGTTGACGCTTGGCCTGTTTCTTATCCCGCTGAATCTACAGACCATGCCTTCTCAGGTATGGGTTTGCTTACCGTTTTTATTGATTTATCCCACTTACTTTGGACTGGTCAGTTACCGTACTGCACTAAAACTGTCCGAGCATAAACGTCGCTTTATGCACTTGAGCACACGCGATGGCATGACGGGGGTATATAACCGCCGTCACTGGGAACATCTGCTGCACGGGGAATATGATAACTGCCAACGCTACCAGCGAAATGCAACCTTGCTTTTGATTGATATCGACCACTTTAAATCGATTAATGATACCTTCGGCCATGATGTGGGGGATGAAGCTATTCTTGCCATTACCGAACATTTGCAGCTTACATTGCGTATCACTGATGTAGTAGGGCGCTTCGGTGGTGACGAATTTGGCGTGATCATGTCCGGCACGTCGCAAGAGAGTGCGATACAGGCAATGGCTCGTGTACGAGACTATCTTGATGAGTTCCGTTTACCTCATGCACCGCATTTCTCACTGCGTATCAGTGTTGGTGTAGCGGAATTTGATCGCAATATGGTGAGCTATCGCGAATGGTTAAAAGCGGCTGATGTGGCGTTGTATAAAGCTAAAAAACTTGGGCGCAGCCGTACAGAAGTGGCTGATATCGCCGCTTAAAACCCTCTCCTGAAAACAGGAGAGGGGCACAAAATTATGATTTACCTAAGTGCTCGGACTTCGCCATACATTTCACCATGGCTTCCATCACTGCGGCTCTGAATCCTTTTTCTTCCAGCACTTTCACCGCTTCAATAGTTGTACCGCCTGGTGAACACACCATATCTTTCAGCTCACCTGGGTGTTTGCCGGTTTCCAGTACCATTTTGGCTGAGCCCATGACGGCTTGTGCAGCAAATTGATATGCCTGTTTGCGCGGCATTCCGCCCAGAACAGCAGCATCAGCCATGGCTTCGATAAACATAAACACATAAGCAGGCGCTGAACCGCTAACTCCCACAACGGGATGAATCATGGATTCAGAGACCACTTCGGCAAGCCCAAAGCTGCGGAAGATGTTAACCGCATCTGCAATATCTTCGGGTGTGGCCAGCGCGTTTGGCGTGATGGACGTCATCCCAGCATTGACTAACGCTGGTGTATTTGGCATTGCGCGAATGATTTTGCGATCGTGGCCGAGCGCTTTGGCCAGAGAATCCAGAGTAATACCCGCAGCAATGGAAATCACCACCGAGTCTTTATTCAAGCTGGAACTGACTTCACTGAGCACTTTTAACATGACATTCGGTTTCACCGCGCCGAACACGATATCCGCAATTTGTGCCACATCCTGCGCACTTTCTGCTGCGTTAACACCGTATTGCTCGTGCAAGGCTTGAACTTTATCGGGTGAAGGGGTGTAGACCCAGATATTACCTGGAAGTACCTGTCCACTGGCTATCAGACCACCAAGGATGGCTGTTCCCATGTTGCCGCAACCAATAAAACCAATCTTCTTATCCATAGTCTCACTCCATCTTTTGAGTTGTGTGATGAGCATAGCTTAACGTGCATTCTGATACTCGCGCTACGCTAAAGCAAAACAGCCTTCCTTCGTAGCCGTGAAAGATAAAGTTTGCGATTCTGGAAAAGCACGGCAAGATCGCCCCCATTAGCCCCGACAATCAGGAGTTGTCATGCAAATCTGGGTGGATGCTGATGCGTGTCCAAAAGTGATTAAAGAAGTGTTATTTCGTGCAGCAGAACGCGCACAAATTATGGTGACCCTGGTTGCTAACCAGGGGCTGAAAGTCCCGCCATCGCGCTTTATTCGTACCTTGCAGGTGGCAACGGGTTTTGATGTCGCGGACAACGAAATTGTGCGCCGTTGTGAAAAGGGCGATTTAGTCGTGACCGCAGATATTCCTCTGGCCGCCGACGTGCTGGAAAAGGGCGCGATTGCCTTGAATCCTCGGGGTGAGTTGTACACGCCAGCCACCATCCGGGAACGCCTGACCATGCGCGATTTTATGGACACATTAAGAGCCAGTGGTGTACAAACTGGCGGGCCAGATAGCCTTAGCCAGCGCGACCGTCAGCTGTTTGCCAATGAACTGGAAAAATGGTTGCTCGTCGCCAGTCGTTCAAAAAGCGCCTAAAAATAATGTAAATCTATTCCGCGTACTAGCTTGCTGATATTATGTTTCGCGTAACGAGAAACGTTACAGATTTTTACCCACTCTGGCGGACTGCTGAGGATTAGCCACTGATGACTCAACCTATTTATTTAGTCGGCGCACGAGGTTGTGGCAAAACAACCGTGGGTGTTGCACTAGCGCAGGCATTGGGCTGTAACTTTGTTGATACCGACCACTACCTTTTAACCAGCACTAAAATGAGCGTCGCTGACATCGTGGCACAAGAGGGCTGGGAAGGTTTTCGCCGTCGTGAGTCCATGGCGCTGCAAAGTGTTACGGCACCAGGAACGGTTATTGCCACGGGTGGTGGCATGGTTCTGGCCGACAGTAATCGTCAGTTTATGCGTGAGAACGGAGTGGTTATCTATTTGCGAGCACCGGCGCAAATTCTGGCATCCCGTTTAGAAGCTTTCCCTGAAGAAGGCCAGCGCCCTACGCTTACGGGCAGACCTATTACGGACGAAATCGTCGAGGTCCTCGCCGCACGTGAAGCGCTCTATAACCAGGCTGCACACCATGTTGTGGATGCCACGCGTCCTCCGGCAGAAATCGTAGAAGCGGTTCTGGCGGTACTGAATACGGCTCGGGCCTGCTGATTGTTGTCTATACTTAATGCTCATTCATCTCCAAAGGAAGTGTGATGGCGAGCAATCCTCCATATCCTCGGGAAGCGCGTATTGTTGCTGTTGAAAAAGGGGCCACGGACCAAACAGTGACCTGGTATCAACTTCGTGCTGACCATCCCCATCCTGATACGCTGATCAGTGAGCACGAGACCGAACAAGAAGCGCTGGATGCAAAACTGCGCTACGAAGATCCGCAAAAAACGTAAGATCCCGGCATGGATGCCATAATCGCCCCCTCATCTTTAAAGTTAATTCATTGATCTGGTGATTAATCACATCTTTCACTTCATCCATTTGTTAATAATTCATTATCGTGAAGTTGTATTAATGTCATTGACGTTTCGTTGAACATTGCGACAGGTACTCTGCAATTATGCTGCTACGCTTTGTGCTTAATTATTAATCGACCTTCAGCAGAGTATCATTCACAGGAAAGATACCAGCGCAGCAGTGAGGGGCTGATATGGGACAAGGGCGGAACGAAGCATGAAACAAACATTGGCAATTATTACCATCGGTGTTGTCCCGGTCAGTGAAATGCTGCCGCTACTTACAGACCATATTCCTGAAGAAAAAATAAAACTATTCAGTCTGTTGGGTAATCTCTCACATGAAGAAGTGATGACAGAATATGCCCTTTCCCCTGGCGAAGAACCTCTCATGACGCTTCTATCGGGGAACGTTTTAGTTGATTTAGGAAAACAAAAGGTGGAACGCGCCTTGCAGGATGTGATTGAAGTGCTGGATAACCAGGGTTTCGATGTCATTTTGCTGATGTGCTCGCACCGTTTTTCTAACCTTACCGTGCGTAAAGGTATTTTGCTGGAGCCGGAACGTATAATCCCGCCGCTGGTGGCTTCGATTGTCGATGGGCATCAGGTGGGTATCATTATCCCCGTCCCGGAAATGTTGAAATTTCAGCATAAGAAATGGCAGTTATTGCAAAGCGAACCCTTGTACGAGCTGGCGAATCCGATTCATGGAACCGAGCAGGATTTAATCGAAGCTGGGGAAAAACTGGTTAAGGACGGCGCAGGTGTATTGCTTCTCGACTGTCTTGGCTTTCACCAAACACACCGCGATTTGTTGCAAAAATCGTTAGATGTCCCGGTATTGTTATCGAACGTGCTGATTGCTCGTTTAGCGTCAGAATTACTCGCGTAACGGCGGGCAATAATTTGCGTGACAGGTTCTTCCGTTCCCCTCTATATTGTTTTTTCAACTATTTTAAAAAGGGCCAGGTCATGCTTCAAAGTAATGAGTACTTTTCCGGTAAAGTGAAATCTATTGGGTTTACCAGCAGCAGCACTGGCCGCGCGAGTGTTGGGGTAATGGTTGAAGGTGAATACGCTTTCAGTACTGCCCAACCAGAAGAAATGACAGTGGTTAGTGGGGCATTACACGTTTTGCTGCCGGGTGAAACCGAGTGGAAAACCTATGCTGCGGGCACCGTGTTCCATGTTCCAGGACACAGCGAATTCCATTTACAAGTTGCCGAACCAACGTCTTATCTTTGCCGTTATCTTACGGACAAATAAATAGTTTATTCCCCTCTTCCTCGTGGGAAGAGGGGAAAGGCTTAGCGCTGAGCTTCGCCACCTAACGCTTCAACCAGATTCTTAATCAACGCCGCCAATTCACCCGTCATCAGAATAAAATCGGCATCAAAACGCTGACCGAAATCTTCACGGTCGATGTCATCATTCTGCTCACGCAGCGTATCAGCAAACTTCAGACGTTTAATCGAACCATCATCGGCGACCAGAAATTGAATTCGTTCTTGCCAGTCGAGAGCCAGTTTCGTCACGACTTTATCTGCTTCGATATGGGCGGCAATTTCGTCGCACACCAGATCCTGCTGCTTACAACGAATCACGCCGCCACCTTCGAGAATGGCCTTGAGTTCAGCTTCATCCATCAGCGCAAAACTTGGAGGAACGTCGCCTGAACGTACCCATTCAGTCAGCGTCAGCTCGATGGGGGTTTCCAGAGCAAGCGGGACAACCGGCAGTGAACCGAGGCTTTTACGCAGCAATGCCAACGTATCTTCCGCTTTTTTGGCGCTGGCGCAGTCCACCATGATCAAACCGTTAACGGTATCGATCCACATCATCGTTTGATTGAAACGACTGAACGCACGCGGCAGCAAAGAGTGCAGCACTTCATCTTTCAGAGAATCTTTCTCGGTCTTTTTCAGCTTGCGAGCCTGATCGGCTTCTAGCTTGCTGATCTTTGCTTCCAGTTCTTGTTTAATCACTGGAGCCGGGAGGATTTTTTCTTCTTTACGGGCACAAATTAGAATTTGCCCGTTGGCGACATGGGTTAATGCATCGCTGTGCGAGCCCATTGGTGACACCCAGCCAGTCTTGGCCATATCCTGGCTGCCACAAGGGGTGAAAGTAAACGCGGCCAACTGTTTTTCCATCTCATCCGCTGAAAGCGTGATGTCACGGCTTAAACGGTAAACCATTAAATTTTTGAACCACAGCATGATTATTTCCCGGACTGTCAGTTAAACGCAGCGGGCATGATAGCGAATCAGGCGCTCTGTTTCATTGCCTTTACGGCCACACACTTCTATTCTATTGATAACACTAATTAAATGAGGGTATCGCTGTGCGCATTGGTATCGACTTAGGTGGAACAAAAACAGAAGTGATCGCTCTGGCGAACGATGGCAAACAACTTTTTCGCCATCGCTTGCCGACGCCAAAAAATGATTATCAGCAAACAATCGGTACCATCGTTGAGCTGGTGCGCCTGGCTGAAGAGGCAACAGGTGAGAAGGGAACCGTTGGGATTGGTATTCCTGGTTCGATTTCGCCGTATACCCGAGTGGTGAAGAATGCCAACTCCACCTGGCTCAACGGGCAGCCTTTCGATAAGGACCTGTGTGATGCGCTACAGCGTGAAGTACGTTTAGCCAACGATGCGAACTGCCTGGCTGTTTCAGAAGCCATCGACGGTGCTGCTGCCGGGGCGGCAATGGTCTTCGCAGTCATTATTGGCACTGGGTGCGGCGCGGGTGTGGCCATCAATGGTCGCAGTCTGATTGGCGGCAACGGGACGGCGGGCGAGTGGGGGCATAACCCATTGCCGTGGATGGACGAAGATGAACTCCGTTTTCGTGAAGAAGTGCCTTGCTACTGCGGTAAACAAGGTTGTATCGAAACGTTTATTTCCGGTACTGGCTTTGGCACTGACTACTATCGCCTGAGCGGAAAACCGTTGAAAGGTAATGAGATCATGCATCTTGTCGATCGACAAGATCCGGTAGCCGAACTGGCGATCGCGCGCTATGAAATGCGTCTTGCTAAATCGCTGGCCCATATCGTCAACATTCTGGATCCGGATGTTATCGTGTTGGGTGGCGGGATGAGCAACAACGAACGTCTTTATAAAACGGTGCCGCAGCTGGTGAAACCGTGGGTGTTTGGTGGCGAGTTTGAAACCCCAATTCGCAAAGCGGTGCACGGCGATTCCAGCGGCGTGCGTGGTGCGGCGTGGTTGTGGCCGCTTGAGAAGTAATTTCCCCTCACCCTGACCCTCTCCCTGAGGGAGAGGGGATAGTCCAGGTTTGCTTTCCTCCCTCTCCTGGGGGAGAGGGCTGGGGTGAGGGCCGCATTACTCGACAGCGAATTCCTTCGCTAACCGACTCACGCCCAACCCGTTAATCTTCTTCACTTTAATCTGTACCGGAATCCGCTCTTTCATCGCTTCGACATGGCTTATCACGCCGATGGTTTTGCCGCTGGCATTCAGGGTGTCCAGTGCATCCAGCGCGGTATCCAGTGTCTCCGCATCCAGCGTGCCAAAACCTTCATCAAGAAACAGCGAATCGATGCGCGTTTTATGGCTCACCAGGTCCGACAGCGCCAGTGCCAGCGCGAGGCTCACCAGGAAACTCTCACCACCTGAAAGCGTGCGTGTATCGCGCACCGCGTCAGCCTGCCATGTATCCACGACTTGCAGCTCCAGCGCTTCGCTATCTTTGCGTTGCAGCAAATAACGCCCGTGTAAACGGTTGAGTTGGTTGTTCGCCAGCCACACCAGATTATCGAGCGTCAGGCCCTGGGCAAACTTACGGAATTTATCGCCTTCCTTCGAACCAATTAATGCATTCAGATAGCCCCAGTCTTCCACTTGCTGTTGGCACTCGACGATGGACTGCATCAGCCCTTGCTGGCGCTGGCGGTTTTCCGCATCGTGGCGTAGCTGTTGCTGAATTTGCCCCTGCTGCGTGGTGTTCTCGCGCAGTTGCTGATGGCATACCGTCAGTTGTTCTTCCAGCGAACTCAGTTCTACATCTTCAGCAAGCGTTGCAGGGCGAGCGGCTTGATGCTCAGTCAGCGCCTTTACAGCCTGCTGATACAGTGTGGTTTGTTGCTGATGCTGTTGCTCAAGATGTTGTTTTTTCAATTCAAGCTGCTGGCGTTCTGTTTCATCCAGTAGTGCGGCCTGGAATGACTCCGTATCCGCGAACGGGCTGGTGGTCAGTGCTGTCAGGAACTGCGCGCTTGCCTGCTCTACGCGGCTTTCTTCCTGTTGCAGTTGCTGTTGCAGTGTCTTCCACTGGCTCTCCAGAGCAATGCAGTCATTGTGCAGGGTATGCCAGTTTTGCAGCGCTGAAATTTGTTCGCTTTCGGAAAGCGGAGCGGGTGTAGTGCCATCATCAACCATCGCATTAAGCAGGCTTCCCAGTGCGTCGAGTTGCTGTTGCAAGCGTGGGAGTTGCTCATTGTGCTGCTGCCAACGCTGTGATTCCTGTTGGCGTTCCGCCAGCCAACTGCTTTCTTCGCCATTGGCCGGATATTGAAGGCCTACACTTTCCAGCGCAGCGTTCAGTGTTTCGCGTAGGGACGCTATCTCTGCGGCAAGTTTTTGGTGCTGAAGCCGCAATTGAGTGAGCTGTTCTTCCAGTAAGATCCGTTGGCTAAGTTGATGCAGTTGTTGCTCACGATGTTCTTCGCTTTCCAACCACCGCTGGAGGTCATCTTCTGGCGTCAGTGACAGTTGAAGGCGGGAGCACAATTGCTGCCAGCGCAAACGCAGAGCGGCTTCTTCTTCAGTGAGCGTATTAATGGCAGCCAACATGCTTTCACGCTGTGAACGCAGCGTATCGAGTTGGCCTTTCATTGCAAAACCGGCTTCCGCAAGGCTTGCCACTTCGCGCTTAAGTACCGCCAGCCGCTGCTGATTTTCCCCTGGTTGGATGGCCTGGTAGTCAGCAACCGCCGGATGTTGCGTCGAACCGCACAACGGGCAAGGTTGCTCAGGTTGCAGACGGGCGCGTTCTGCTTCGAGGCTGACAATACGGCTTTCCAGCTCGCACACTTTTTCCAGGTCACTTTCGTGCTGGCGTCGTTCTTTGTATTGCTGGCGTTTAAGTGCCAGCTCCGCATCGCACTGGGTTATCTGCTTTTCAAGCGCGGTAATATCCTGTTGCTGCTGTGTTTTGCGTTTTAGCAATGAGGAAAGTTGCGGTTGTATGGTCGCAAGCTGCTGGCGCAAAGGGCGTGCTGAAATCGTTTCTTGTAAGTGCGTGCTCACTTCATCTGCACTGAGTGCAAGCTCAACTGCTGGCAGTAATTCGAGCTTTTTCTGAAGGGCTTCGATGTCACGCTGAAAGTCTTGAAGCTTTTTTGCCTCATTTTGCTGTTGGCTGAAGGCCATGCGCCAGCCTGTGAGTTCAGCACCCCACAAGCGATAGCTGTCGTGTGTTTTCAGCCATTGTTGCAGTTCGGTACTTTCATGCGCCAATTTTGCAGCCTGGCTTGCGGCAGCTAGTCGCGTCTGCTGGCGGCGCACTGTCGCCTGACGTAAGCGAGTATTCACTTCTTCCGTCTGAATGCGGGTATTTTTCAGCGTAGTTTTCAGTTCTTGCAGGCGCTGCCAGTCAGGGCGCAATTTTTCTGCAGGTTGAGCTCGCATCAGCTTTTCGAGTTGCGGTGCCGCTTCCTCAATAGCGCGAGCGGCCGTATTCAACGCTGCTTCTGAATGCGCGTGGTGTTGAGTCAACTGGTTGAGTTGACTCAGCCACTTCTGATGGAGCTGAAGCGTTTGCTGCTCCGTAAGACGATTTTTTTCTTCAAGAGTAAGTAATTGCAAACTGGCAGAAAGCTGCTGGTGCTGCTCATCGCTTAACAGCGCAACACCTGCCGCCTGCGCTTGTAAGTTCTCAAGTTGGCTGCGTACATTTTTATGATTTTCAAATACCGCCGCAGAAACAGCGCCGTAAATCTCCGTTCCGGTAAGCTCTTCAAGCAAGGACGCGCGGTCATTGGCATCGGCATTTAAAAACGCCGCAAACTGGCCCTGCGAGAGCATCATTGAGCGGGTAAAGCGGTCGTAATCGAGACCGGTTAATTTGGCGGTGACATCGAGCTTATCTTTTACTTTATCAGCGATGATTTTGCCGCTTGCCACTTCCGCAAGCTCAACGCGTGGAGCTTGAAGATTACCGTTTGCTGCGTTGCGCGCCCGATTTTGGCTCCAGAATGCGCGGTAGGCTGTGCCTTTGACTTCAAACTCCACTTCCGCCAGACATTCGGCAGTGTCGCGGGTCATGAGATCATTTTGTGATTGTGAGACCGTGTTGAGACGCGGAGTTTTGTGATAAAGCGCGAGGCAGATAGCATCCAGCAGTGTTGTTTTTCCGGCCCCTGTCGGCCCGGTTATTGCGAACAAACCATTGCTGGCGAAAGGCTCGCGGGTGAAATCAATTTTCCATTCCCCTTTCAGGGAGTTTAGATTTTTTAACCGCAGGCTGAGGATTTTCATGCCTGTTCCTCCGCGTCATGCAGACTTGCCACGGTTTGGGCAAATAGAGTGCGTAAACGCTGTGCGCGTTCCTCTGTCGTCTCTTCCTGAACCAGACGGCGCTCAAAAACATCTTCTACCGTCAGTTCGCTCAGTGTTTCTTTGTGTTGTTGAGCAATGACACGCTCGCGCTGCTCACGGCTACGGCGCAGCAAAACGACTTCAACTGGCAGTGTTTCAGTCAGTTGCTGAATATGGCGCTGCATATCATGCAGATATTCGTCGGTGGCGATTTCGATGTCCAACCAGACTTTGGGGTCTGCGGGGGCATCGCGCCATTGAGCAAGCTGCTGTTCAATTTCGCCCAATGAACCTTTGATCACCGCTAAAGGCTGGCTAACAGGGACCGGAAGTGGGGTAACCTCACTCAATTTACCTTCTGCAAACTCAACCAGATAAACGCTTTTGACCTTACCGGTTTCGTCAAAACTCAACGGTATTGGCGAGCCGCTGTAGCGGATATGTTCGGTGCCACCAATTAATTGTGCGCGATGAATATGTCCCAGGGCGATGTAATCCGCATGCGGGAAATGCTGCGCCGGGAAGGCGTCTAGCGTGCCAATATAAATGTCGCGCACCGCATCCGTTTTCGTCACACCCACCGTGGTTAAATGCCCGGTGGCGATAATCGGCAGCTTCGCATCCGCACGTAAATCACACGCCGCGCGGAAACACTGCTGATAATGTTCGCTAATGGACTCCATTAATGAACGCTGCTTTTCGTGGCCGGATAAACCCGCCTGGCTGTTTTGAATATCGCGTGGACGCAGAAAGGGGATGGGGCACAGAATTGCCCCCGGCTTGCCATCTTTCTTATTGAGCACCATAGCTTGTTGGCTGGCATCGTGACGGGCGCTGGCGATGACATAAGTGTTAAGGCACGCCATTAATTCTCGCGATTCGTTAAGTGTTGCAACAGAATCGTGATTCCCCGCCAGAACCACCAGGGAACATCCGGTTGCCTGAAGCTGCACCACAAATCGGTTATACAGTTCACGGGCGTAGCTCGGCGGCGAGCCAGTATCGAAAATATCCCCTGCGACAATAATCGCATCCACATCATGAACGACTGCGGTATTGAGCAACCATTCAAGAAATGCCTGGTGCTCTGGACCGCGGCTTTTGGTATAAAAATTTTGACCAAGATGCCAGTCTGATGTGTGAATAATGCGCATAACCTATCCAGTGGCTTAAAAGCGAAGTCTCGATTATAAAGGGGTGAGGCGAAAAACGTCATATCTGTCTGTGTCATAAATCAAAATGATGAGTCATCAAACAGTCATGTATTTCATAAATCTGTCATAAATCTGACGCATAATGGCGCCGCATTGAAACAACAATTACACCTTTGGGTATCTTCCTTTAGCAGGGCGAATCATGGCGAAGCGTATTTTAGTCGTAGAAGATGAAGCTCCAATCCGTGAGATGGTGAGTTTTGTGCTCGAGCAAAACGGTTTTCAGCCTGTAGAAGCGGAAGATTATGACAGTGCAGTGAATCTGCTTATTGAACCTTTCCCGGACCTGATTTTACTGGACTGGATGTTACCAGGCGGCTCAGGTATTCAGTTTATCAAGCATTTGAAACGTGAGGCATTGACGCGTGAAATCCCCGTGATGATGCTGACGGCGCGCGGTGAAGAAGAAGATCGCGTGCGTGGCCTTGAAGTCGGGGCCGATGACTACATTACCAAACCGTTTTCACCCAAGGAGTTGGTAGCTCGTATTAAAGCTGTCATGCGCCGAATCTCCCCAATGGCGGTGGAAGAGGTGATTGAAATGCACGGGCTAAGCCTTGACCCGTCGTCACATCGCGTGATGACCGGTGAAAATCCTTTGGATATGGGCCCGACGGAATTTAAGTTGTTACACTTCTTTATGACGCACCCGGAACGGGTCTATAGCCGTGAACAGTTGCTTAATCATGTATGGGGCACCAATGTTTATGTCGAAGACCGAACTGTGGACGTCCATATCCGGCGGTTACGCAAAGCGCTCGAACACAGTGGACATGACAGAATGGTACAAACAGTACGCGGTACGGGTTATCGGTTCTCAACCCGCTTTTAACCCCTTAGCAGGAGAGTGACGCGTGCTGGAACGGTTGTCATGGAAAAGGCTGGTGATGGAGCTGGTGCTCTGTTGTATACCCGCCATCATTTTGGGCCTGATTTTTGGCTATTTACCTTGGTTTTTATTACTGGCAGTCACTGGACTGCTGGTTTGGCATTTCTGGAATTTGCTGCGTTTGTCGTGGTGGCTGTGGGTGGATCGCAGCATGACGCCTCCTCCCGGTCGCGGAAGTTGGGATCCGTTGTTATACGGCCTTCACCAAATGCAGTTACGCAATAAAAAGCGTCGCAAAGAGCTAGGCAATTTGATCAAACGCTTTCGTAGCGGTGCGGAATCATTGCCAGATGCCGTCGTACTGACGACGGAAGAAGGGACAATTTTTTGGTGTAACGGACTGGCTCAACAACTGCTGGGGCTACGCTGGCCGGATGATAATGGGCAGAACATCCTAAACCTGCTGCGTTATCCGGAATTTACCCGCTATTTGACGCAAAAAGATTTCTCCCGGCCATTGACGCTGGTGCTCAACAATGGTCGTCATCTTGAATTTCGTGTTATGCCTTACAGCGACGAACAGTGGCTGCTGGTCGCGCGCGATGTCACTCAGATGCACCAACTAGAAGGGGCGCGACGTAACTTCTTTGCCAACGTAAGCCATGAACTTCGTACACCGTTAACGGTGCTGCAAGGTTATCTGGAGATGATGCAGGATCAAGCGCTTGAAGGGCCGCTGCGTGAGAAAGCGCTTGGCACCATGCGCGAGCAAACTTCGCGCATGGAAGGGTTAGTGAAACAACTTTTGACGCTGTCAAAAATCGAAGCGGCTCCGGCCATGGTACTCAATGAAAAGATTGATGTGCCACTGATGTTGCGGGTGGTAGAGAGAGAAGCGCAAACTCTCAGCCAGCAAAGACAGACACTGCAATTCGATATTGATCCCTCGCTAAAAGTGTTCGGTAACGATGAACAGCTGCGTAGCGCGATTTCAAACCTGGTGTATAACGCGGTAAACCATACGCCGGAAGGGACGCACATTACAGTGGGCTGGAAGCGGGTGGCAGGCGGCGCGTGCTTTAGCGTGACGGACAGCGGGCCGGGTATTTCAGCGGAACATATTCCACGCCTCACCGAGCGCTTCTATCGCGTGGATAAGGCGCGTTCGCGGCAAACCGGCGGTAGTGGGTTGGGACTGGCAATAGTGAAACATGCTTTAAGCCATCACGATGCGCGTCTGAATATCGAAAGCCAGCCGGGCAAAGGTTCGACATTTTCCTTTGTGCTGCCTGAGCGGTTAATCGTTAGCGAAAAAGAAGTGCAGACAGAGTAGCTGAATGCTTCTGTGTCAAAAAAAACACAGGCCAGTATACTGGCCTGTGTTTTTTTTGTTCACTTGTAAATCAAAAACGCTTAATCGGTTATAATTTAACCACACAATAAACCATACTACTTTCTAACGGATAAACAAATATACTGACTTTAAGTCTAATTTAAGGAGATCAATCTGGTTTTAGGATCCCTTCTTGCCTTCATACGCTATAAGCGTTTTAATTGCGCCCCTGTGATTAGTAGACCGACTGGATTTGAGTGGTAATTCAAACAACTATTCTTCGCCACCGATCCCGGAAAGGATTTTTCGCTGTCGTCTCCACCGATCACCGCTTTTATGCCGAGTTAGTGGCATAAAAATTTGAATACTTTCAACACCACACATCCACAGGCTGCAAATATTTATGACCCATCATTTGAAATCTCGAGACATCCTCGCGCTGGGCTTTATGACCTTTGCGTTGTTTGTCGGTGCAGGCAATATCATTTTTCCACCCATGGTGGGGTTACAGGCGGGTGAACACGTCTGGATAGCGTCACTAGGCTTCCTGGTGACCGCAGTCGGTCTCCCGGTTCTGACTATCGTCGCCATTGCTCGTGTAGGCGGTGGCATTGATAGCCTGAGCTCACCGATTGGCCGTCGTGCCGGTGTGCTGTTGGCGACGATTTGCTACCTGGCTGTTGGCCCGCTGTTTGCGACACCGCGTACGGCTACCGTTTCCTTCGAAGTGGGGATTGCGCCACTGGTCGGCACGGGTGAACTGCCACTGTTTATCTACAGCGTGGTTTACTTCGCTATTGTTATCGCCATTTCACTTTATCCAGGCAAACTGCTGGATACCGTAGGCCATGTGTTGGCTCCGGTGAAAATTGTCGCGCTGTTGGCGTTGGCTGCGGGTGCTATGTTGTGGCCTGCGGGTGGGATCAGCACGGCGACTGAGGCGTATCAGAATGCCGCGTTTTCTAACGGTTTTGTGAATGGCTATCTGACCATGGATACCCTTGCGTCACTGGTCTTCGGCATTGTCATTGTTAACGCTGCACGCTCGCGTGGTGTCACTGAATCCCGTCTGCTGACGCGTTATACCATTTGGGCTGGTCTGATTGCAGGTATTGGCTTAACGCTGATTTATCTGGCGCTGTTCCGCCTGGGTTCAGACAGTGCAACTCTTGTGGCTGACCAAAATGCCAACGGTGCTGCCATTCTGCATGCTTACGTGGCACACACCTTCGGTGGTGCAGGCAGTTTCTTCCTGGCCGCGTTGATTTTCCTCGCCTGCATGGTAACGGCAATTGGCCTGACTTGTGCGTGTGCTGAGTTCTTCAGCCAGTATTTGCCGCTGTCTTACCGTTCGCTGGTGTTTATCCTTGGCTTGTTCTCGATGGTGGTTTCTAACCTCGGGTTGAGCCATCTGATTCAGGTTTCGATTCCGGTGCTGACGGCGATTTACCCACCGTGTATTGCGCTGGTGGTGCTGAGCTTCACCCGTCCGTGGTGGCATAACTCGACGCGTGTGATTGCACCGGCGATGCTCATTAGTACATTGTTTGGCATCCTCGATGGGATCAAAGCATCAGCAATCAGTGACATTTTACCCGCGTGGACTTCACGCCTGCCATTGTCCGACCAGGGCCTGGCATGGTTGCTCCCAACGTTAATCATGGTGGTGATTGCCATCATATGGGACCGCGCAGCAGGGCGACAAGTGGCTCAAGCAGCCCACTAAAAATTATAATTTTGTACAACCACGGGGCTTCGCTCCGTGGTTTTTTTTATTGTTAAGCAGGTATGGAATCAATGGAAAACGCTAATAAACTCAAGCGCGGCTTGAGTACCCGGCACATACGCTTTATGGCGTTGGGTTCGGCGATTGGCACCGGGCTGTTTTATGGCTCGGCAGACGCAATCAAAATGGCAGGGCCCAGCGTCTTGTTGGCCTACATCATCGGTGGCGTTGCTGCTTACATCATTATGCGTGCGCTGGGGGAGATGTCGGTTCATAACCCTTCCGCCAGTTCATTCTCACGCTATGCGCAAGATAACCTTGGCCCGCTGGCAGGATACATCACAGGTTGGACCTACTGTTTTGAAATCCTGATTGTCGCGATTGCCGATGTCACCGCCTTTGGCATCTATATGGGACTGTGGTTCCCGGCCGTGCCGCATTGGGTCTGGGTATTGAGCGTGGTTCTGATTATCTGCGCCATAAACCTGATGAGCGTAAAAGTGTTTGGTGAGCTGGAGTTTTGGTTCTCCTTCTTCAAAGTCGCTACCATCATCATCATGATTGCAGCCGGTATCGGCATCATCGTTTGGGGCATTGGAAACGGTGGTCAGCCGACGGGCATCCATAACTTGTGGAGCAATGGCGGCTTCTTCAGCAATGGCTGGATAGGCATGATTATGTCGTTGCAGATGGTCATGTTTGCCTATGGCGGCATTGAAATCATTGGTATTACTGCGGGTGAAGCGAAAGACCCACAGAAGTCGATCCCACGCGCTATCAACTCTGTTCCGTTGCGTATCCTGGTGTTCTATGTCGGTACGCTGTTTGTCATCATGTCTATTTACCCGTGGAACCAGGTGGGGACGGAAGGTAGCCCGTTCGTGCTGACTTTCCAGCATATGGGGATTACGGCTGCGGCAGGTATTCTTAACTTTGTGGTGATCACCGCTTCGCTTTCCGCAATTAACAGTGACGTATTCGGTGTAGGCCGAATGTTGCACGGCATGGCAGAGCAGGGCAGCGCCCCGAAAGTGTTCGCCAAAACTTCACGCAATGGCATTCCCTGGGTCACCGTGCTGGTCATGTGCTGCGCACTGTTACTGGCGGTTGTGCTCAACTACCTGATTCCAGAAAACGTCTTCCTGGTGATTGCTTCGCTGGCTACGTTTGCCACTGTGTGGGTTTGGATAATGATCCTGCTGTCGCAGATTGCGTTCCGCCGCAAGCTTTCTCCTGATGAAACTAAGGCGCTGAAATTCCCGGTGCCGGGCGGCGTGGCAACCACAATTGTGGGCCTGGTATTCCTGGTATTTATCATTGGGCTAATCGGCTGGCATCCAGACACCCGCATCTCGCTTTATGTTGGCTGCGTGTGGATAGTATTGCTGCTGGTAGGCTGGATGTTTAAACGTCGTCAAATACTCGCCACAAACTCGTAGATAACGTCTTTAACGTTGTCGATTAAAGGTAGTAGTAGGGTGGATTAGCGTCAGCGAGATCCACCCTACTGTTTACATCTCCGGGCACTCTACTTTACTAATTGCATCCCAGTAGTTTTTCTCATTATTACGTTCAAGCGCAATCCTCGCATCGCGGATGTAACGTTTGTTCTCCTCATTGGAGAGGATTTTATTTGCCCAGTCATCATCACTCATTTTCTTTTGCGGATGGCAGGTCTTTTTTAAGTCTGCGGTAATCTGTTGTTTATACTTTCCAAATTGTAGAGATTCATAAGCTGAACTGGCCAAAGCGTTAGTGGAGCATAGTACGAGCAAAAGCAGGGAAAGGGTTCGGGCGAGAGTCATGACGATCTCCTTTTATCAGGGCGCATCGGCGGGAGTGTTTTCACTATAGGTTTCGCTAACTTATTAAGCAACTGGCGCTGTTTCTCCACCCCCGCTTTCCTCCCCCAATTAAAATAGTAATGATGAGTGATACACGCTTGCGCTGTGGCAAGGTGGCGTCAATTTATTATCTGGGGATGCGATTATGTTGAATGCCTGGCACCTTCCGGTGCCCCCTTTTATTCAGACACGTAAAGACAAGCTGTACATCACTTTATGGGTTTCTGGCGATGATTTACCGCATCGTGTGGTTCTGCGTTATGAAAAAGATAACGAGGAAACCTCGGTGCAGATGACTCGGCAGAAGGCAGCACTTTGTGATGGCATCGTCGCCTGGCGCGGAGTGATTGATTTATCTGAAGGGCAGCCGCGTCGCCGCTATAGTTTTAAATTGCTATGGCTGGATAAACAGCGTTGGTTAACGCCGCAAGGATTGAGTTCGATTCCTCCTGCACGCCTTGAGCAGTTTGCGGTCGATCTGCCTGATGACGGTCCACAATGGGTGCAGGATCAGATCTTCTATCAGATTTTCCCCGATCGTTTTGCCCGCAGCGAACAACGCACGCCAGAACAGGATCAGATCTATTATCACCACGCTGCAAAACGCGACATCATACTGCGTGACTGGAATGAGCCTCTCATCGCAGATGCGGGAGGATCAACCTTCTATGGCGGCGATCTTGACGGTATCAGCGAAAATCTCCCGTATCTGAAGATGTTGGGCGTGACCGCGCTGTACCTCAATCCTATTTTTACCGCTCCGAGTGTTCATAAATACGATACCCAGGATTATCGCCGCGTAGACGTGCAGTTTGGTGGCGATCACGCCTTTTTGCGTTTGCGCAAAAATACCCAGCGGCTGGGTATGCGCCTGATGCTTGATGGTGTGTTCAACCACAGCGGTGATACTCACCAATGGTTTGACCGTCAACAAACTCACGGCAGCGGTGCAAGCCACAATCCGCAATCCCCGTGGCGCGATTTTTACAGCTATAACCAGGACGGGCATGCCCTCGATTGGCTCGGTTACTCCAGCCTACCAAAACTGGATTACCATTCTTCTGCGTTGGTGGACGAGATTTACCAGGGTGAAGAAAGTGTGGTGCGTTACTGGCTACGTGAGCCTTGGGGGATAGACGGCTGGCGGCTGGATGTCGTGCATATGCTGGGTGAAGCGGGCGGAGCGAAAAACAATCTACGGCATGTCTCCGGCATCACCAGAGCGGCGAAAGAAACCAAGCCTGATGCGTATATATTGGGGGAACATTT
This sequence comes from Buttiauxella sp. WJP83, assembly GCF_027594725.1. Lineage (NCBI taxonomy): Bacteria > Pseudomonadati > Pseudomonadota > Gammaproteobacteria > Enterobacterales > Enterobacteriaceae > Buttiauxella > Buttiauxella sp. WJP83. The sequence goes on along the minus strand of NZ_CP110080.1, from coordinate 3,686,799 downwards.
TGGCGATGCCCGCCAATGGCTGCAGACGGATGCAGAAGATGCGGCGATGAACTATCGGGGGTTCACCTTCCCGCTGTGGGGATTCCTTGCCAACACGGATATTTCCTACGATCCACAGCATATCGATGCACAAACCTGTATGACGTGGATGGATGAATATCGTGCGGGGCTTTCTCATCAGCAACAACTGCGCATGTTTAACCAGCTCGACAGCCATGACACCGCGCGGTTCAAGTCAATTCTTGGTAAAGATGTGGACCGCTTACCTTTGGCTGTCGTGTGGCTGTATTGCTGGCCTGGTGTGCCGTGCGTTTACTACGGTGATGAAGTGGGACTGGATGGCAATAACGATCCATTCTGCCGCAAACCTTTCCCATGGGATCCGGATCAACAAGATCACCAGTTGTTGGCGCTGTATCAACGCCTTGGCAAGTTACGCCACAAAAGCCGAGCCTTGCGCCACGGTGGTTGTCAGGTGATTTACGCCAATGGAGATGTGGTGGTGTTTGCTCGCGTTTATCAAAATGAACGCGTGCTGGTGGCGATTAACCGGGGTGAGCAACGCGATGTGACGCTGCCGTGGAATCCGTTGTTAAGCGGCAGAACCTGGACACGACTCGAAGGTGAAGCCCATCTGGATAATCACCAGCTGTCACTACCTGGTGTTTCGGTTTCCCTCTGGTATAACCTCTGACTCTGTAACCGGTTTCCCTTTTCGCCAGGCGAGGGGGGAAACTGGTGCTATTCTTATCTCTCCCCCCATTCACAAATACCTATCAGGCTAGATATTTCCAGCGCTCATGCCCTTTGGGCCAACTGAATCTGAGGAAACACTATGTCTATACGTGAACTGATCGACCCGACTAATTCCACGCTGATTTTCATCGACCACCAACCGCAGATGTCTTTCGGGGTCGCTAATATTGACCGGCAAACGTTGAAAAACAACACGGTAGCGTTAGCTAAAGCGGGCAAAATTTTTAACGTCCCCACCATTTTTACCTCGGTAGAAACTAAAAGCTTCAGTGGTTATATCTGGCCTGAACTGCTGGCGGTTCATCCTGAAATTACCCCCATCGAGCGCACTTCAATGAACTCCTGGGAAGATGCGGCATTTGTCGCGGCGGTGAAAGCCACAGGTCGCAAGAAACTGGTTATTTCAGCATTGTGGACCGAAGTATGCCTGACATTTCCTGCGCTAATGGCGCTGGAGGAAGGGTTCGAAGTGTATGTGGTGACGGATACCTCGGGCGGCACTTCTGTTGATGCGCATGAACGCTCAATTGACCGCATGGTACAGGCGGGGGCGGTTCCCGTGACCTGGCAACAAGTGCTGCTTGAATACCAACGCGATTGGGCGCGTAAAGATACCTACGACGCAGTGATGGATCTGGTGCGAGAGCATAGCGGCGCGTATGGCATGGGCGTGGATTACGCGTACACCATGGTTCATGGTGCCCCAGAGCGCAAAGCCTGATGAATTGCCGCAGGATCTTTCCTGCCTTCTATTTTCTTTCAATCAGGACTCGCTCATGGCTGACAACAACACTGTCACGCTGGTGATTACCCACGCCCTTAAATCAGGCCAGGCTGCGCGTTATGAGCAATGGTTGGCGAAAATTATGCCTGCTGCGGCGCGTTATCCGGGGCATCTTGGGGTACATGTCATTCGCCCAACCGCCGGAAGCGATGTGTACAACATAGTTATTCGTTTCAACACGCTGGAAAATCTTACGGCCTGGACGAAATCGGCTGAGCGAGAGGCACTGGTTGATGAGATAAAACCCGCCCTTCGCCTTGATGATCATCTGGAAGTTCGTACTGAAAACGCTTTTTGGTTCACCCCTGAAACCCCAACGCTCAAACGGCCTGCACAATGGAAGCAATTCCTGATAACGCTGGCGGTGATTTTCCCGAGTACCAACGTCGTTCCACGTATCACCGGCCTGCTTTTTCCTTCGCTGCACGGCTCGCTTTTATTACATCTCATCAATGATGCGCTGGTCGTAGCACTCGTGGTCTGGCTATGGATGCCAATAATGACGCGCATCTTTGCAGGCTGGCTGAAAAAGTAACGTTTCACTGAGGAGAATGGGTTATGTCGCAATCTGCTTCACTAATTCTCACCAACGGTCAGTTTCATACTCTCGACCGCGAAATACCTCTCGCTGAGGCGGTGGCTATCAAAGACGGCAAGATTATTGCCGTGGGCCAGGAACCGTGGGTGATGACCTTTGCGAGCGATGAAACGCAACGGATCGATCTCAAGGGCCATACGGTCATTCCGGGCCTTAACGACTCCCATTTGCACCTGATTCGCGGTGGGTTGAATTACAACCTGGAATTGCGTTGGGAAGGCGTGCCATCGCTTGCGGATGCACTACGTATGCTAAAAGAGCAGGCAATACGCACACCGTCACCGCAATGGGTGCGCGTTGTGGGAGGTTGGACAGAGTTCCAGTTTGCCGAACGGCGCATGCCAACGCTTGAAGAACTCAATGACGCTGCACCGGAAACCCCCGTTTTTGTACTGCATCTTTATGACCGGGCGTTGTTAAACCAGGCCGCACTCAAAGCGGTGGGCTATACCAAAGAGACACCCAACCCACCGGGCGGCGAAATAGTTCGTGACCGGAACGGTAATCCTACTGGCATGCTTATCGCGAAGCCGAATGCGATGATCCTGTATTCGACACTGGCGAAAGGGCCGAAATTACCGCTGGAAATGCAGGTCAACTCGACGCGCCAGTTTATGCGCGAGCTTAATCGTTTGGGTATCACCAGCGCCATTGATGCTGGCGGTGGATTCCAGAATTACCCGGAGGATTATCAGATAATCGACCAGCTACATAGCCAGAAACAGATGACGGTGCGTATCGCCTATAACTTATTTACCCAACGCCCACAGCATGAGTTGGAAGACTTTGAAAAGTGGACCGATATGCTGAAACCGGGGCAAGGGACGGATTTCTACAGAGCGAATGGTGCGGGTGAAATGCTGGTGTTCTCCGCCGCAGATTTTGAAGATTTTTTGCAACCACGACCAGATTTGCCGGATGGCATGGAACAAGAACTGGAGCGCGTAGTGCACCATTTGGTGGAGCATCGCTGGCCTTTTCGTCTGCATGCCACTTATAACGAATCGATCAGCCGGATGCTGGATGTATTCGAAAAAGTGGATCGTGAAATTCCGTTTAATGGTTTGCACTGGTTTTTTGACCATGCAGAAACTATCAGTGAAAAAAACATTGAGCGTGTTAAAGCGTTGGGGGGCGGGATTGCGGTACAGCATCGCATGGCTTTCCAGGGGGAATATTACGCGGCTCGTTATGGAACTGAAGCCGTTAAACAGACACCACCGATTGCGAAAATGCTAGCCGCAGAATTACCTGTTGGGTTGGGGACGGATGCGACGCGTGTCGCAAGCTACAATCCGTGGACGGCGCTTTACTGGTTGGTGTCCGGACGTACCGTAGGCGGTATGCAAATGTATGACGACAATAATCGGCTTTCGCGTGATGTTGCGCTTGAGCTGTGGACTGCGGGTAGCGCGTGGTTTTCCAGTGAACGGGGTAAAAAGGGACGCATTAAAAACGGGCAATTGGCTGATTTGGTCGTGCTTTCAAAAGACTTCTTCAACGTGGTGGAAGAGGAAATAAAAGGGATTGAGTCGGTGCTGACGATGGTTGATGGCAAAGTGGTTTACGCAGCAGGCACGTTTTCGTCACTGGCACCTCCGCCGATTCCTATACTTCCTGAATGGTCACCCGTTGTGAACGTACCAGGACATTATCGATCTGACCCGCCAGTCGCCGCAAAAGTGGGCATGCTTGCACAGGTTCATCAGTGTTGCGGGAGTTGTCCCGTGCATGGACATCAGCATGACGTGGCGCGCACTTCGGCCATTCCAGTTTCTGATGAAGGGGCATTTTGGGGTGTGATGGGCTGTTCTTGCTTTGCGTTTTAGCCTGATGACAAAAACAGAAAAGGCCGCTTGCGCGGCCTTTTTTCAAAAACGTTTAGCAATTACAGGCTAGAAACGTTTTCGCTCAGGTACTTAGCAACGCCGTCTGGAGACGCGTTCATGCCTTCTTTCCCTTTTTCCCACTGAGCTGGGCACACTTCGCCGTGCTCTTCGTGGAATTGCAGCGCATCAACCATACGCAGCATTTCATCAACGTTACGGCCCAGCGGCAGGTCGTTAACAACCTGGTGACGCACGATACCGGCTTTGTCGATCAGGAAAGAACCGCGCAGAGCAACGCCTGCGTCTGGATGTTCGATGCCATAAGCTTTCTGAATTTCACGCTTAATGTCAGCAACCATCGCGTATTTCACTTCACCGATGCCGCCTTTATCTACAGGGGTTTTACGCCATGCGTTGTGAACGAACTCGGAGTCAAAAGATACACCAACGACTTCTACGCCACGTTTCTGGAATTCTTCGTAACGCTTGTCGAACGCAATCAGTTCAGACGGGCAGACGAAAGTGAAGTCCATTGGCCAGAAGAACACAACGGTGGTTTTACCATTGGTGTGTGCTTTGAAGTTGAAGTTTTCAACGATTTCGCCACTGCCGAGTACGGCTGCAGCAGTAAAGTCAGGGGCTGGACGAGTAACCAGGACCATATGTACTCCTGTTAATTTTGTTAAAGTGAGTGTTAACGCAACGGGGGGGAGTATAGGGGCTGCAATCCCACTAACTCAAGCATACTGTGCCGATTAATCAGATAGGAATCACCTATCAAAAAATCGATATTTGTACTGCGGAGATCCAAAATAGCCCTTTTTTACAAAAGGGCAAGAAGTTAATAACCAGTGTGGGATCGGTTACAAACTTTTTTGTTCTGCCAACACCATCATGCGTGGGTAGAACTGCCAGAACAACTCTTCAAGCGCGTCGTAATGGGTATCAAGATCTTGCCAGGAAGCTCGCAAAGCATCGAGTTTTGGTCTACGGCTCGCCATACCATTGAGAACATTAGCAATAAACGCCATGTCGCTATAACGTTCAAGCCAGCGCTCATTCCACAGGTATTGATTAAGATTGATGAAGCGTTCTGGGGTATCCATTAAGAAGGGTTCGATATTGGCTCGTGCGTGCGCAACAAACTCAGGCAGTGGCATGTTTGGGCTGAGTGTGTGCCAGTGACGTGAGACAAAATGGTCCCACATGACATCCAGCGTTATAGGGGCGACACGGCGTGTTTCCGGGCGAAACCATTGCCGTGCAAGCGCAACCTCAGGCAAGCTATCGGTCAGGACATCCACGCGACGGTGCATATGGATACCCGCCACGACGTCGCCTGGATAACTTGCATTCGGGTTGCCACGGACAAAATCGGCGAGCAAATTTCCCAGAAGTGAGCTATCAGCAAGGCTTGCGAGATGTAAATGGGCGAGAAAATTCATAGTAACCTTATTCGTAAATGGCCGGAAAACGGCTTATTCCTTGCAGGGAGTGTCCCCCGGCACTAGACTGTAGCGCCACTTTTTAAGTCTTGAGTTCTTTACCATGCGTGTTGCTGATTTTTCCTTTGAATTACCTGAATCCTTGATTGCCCACTATCCACAAGCACAGCGCAGTGGGTGCCGTTTGCTGTCACTGGAAGGGCCGACGGGTAATTTAACGCATGGCACTTTCACCGATCTGCTCGATAAGCTCAACCCTGGAGATTTGCTGGTCTTTAACAATACCCGCGTCATTCCTGCGCGCCTTTTTGGCCGTAAAGCCAGCGGCGGTAAGATTGAAGTCCTGGTTGAGCGTATGCTCGATGACAAACGCATTCTCGCGCATATTCGCGCCTCTAAAGCACCGAAACCAGGTGCAGAATTGCTGTTGGGCGATGATGAAAGCGTACATGCCACCATGGTTGCGCGCCACGATGCGTTGTTTGAAGTGCAGTTTGAAGACGAGCGCAGCGTACTCGATATTCTCAACAGCATCGGCCATATGCCGCTGCCGCCGTATATTGATCGTCCGGACGAAGAGTCAGACCGCGAGCTGTATCAAACCGTTTATAGCCAGAAGCCCGGCGCTGTTGCGGCCCCAACTGCGGGTCTGCACTTTGACGAACCGTTGCTTGAAGCGCTGCGCAAGAAAGGGATTGAACAGGCGTTTGTTACGCTGCACGTGGGGGCGGGGACATTCCAGCCAGTGCGCGTAGACAGCATTGAAGACCACATCATGCACTCAGAGTATGCGGAAGTTCCGCAGGACGTGGTTGACGCGGTGCTAGCCTGCAAAGCGCGTGGAAATCGCGTTATCGCTGTAGGTACCACATCCGTTCGTTCGCTGGAAAGTGCGGCTCAGGCTGCACAAAATGACCTGATTGAACCGTTCTTTGGTGATACGCAAATCTTTATCTACCCAGGTTATCAATACAAAGTGATTGATGCGCTGGTGACCAACTTCCACCTGCCGGAATCGACTCTGATCATGCTGGTTTCTGCGTTCGCTGGTTATAAAAACACCATGAATGCTTATAAAGAAGCTGTTAACTCCGAATATCGATTTTTTAGTTACGGGGATGCCATGTACATCACGTACAATCCGCAGGCAATAAATGAGCGCCCAGGCGCCTAAACACTCAATTCGATGTCGCCGGTCTTTCCGACGACGTTTTGTCTTAATCATCAGACTGTTTCTCTGATGCTGGAGGAAATGTGAAATTTGAATTAGATACGACTGACGGACGCGCTCGCCGTGGCCGCCTGGTGTTTGACCGTGGCGTAGTAGAAACGCCTGCTTTCATGCCTGTTGGTACTTACGGCACCGTAAAAGGGATGACGCCGGAAGAAGTTGAAGCCACTGGCGCGCAGATTATTCTGGGCAATACCTTCCACCTGTGGCTGCGTCCTGGCCAGGAAATTATGAAGTTGCACGGTGACTTACATGATTTCATGCAGTGGAAAGGTCCAATTCTGACTGACTCCGGCGGATTCCAGGTATTCAGCCTGGGCGACATTCGTAAAATCACCGAAGCGGGCGTGCATTTCCGTAACCCAATTAACGGCGACGCGATTTTCCTCGATCCAGAAAAATCCATGGAAATTCAATATGATCTCGGTTCTGACATCGTGATGATCTTCGATGAATGCACGCCATATCCTGCTGACTGGGATTACGCGAAGCGTTCAATGGAAATGTCCCTGCGTTGGGCACAACGTAGCCGCGATCGCTTTGATTCCCTTGAGAATAAAAATGCGCTGTTCGGTATTATTCAGGGAAGTGTTTACGAAGATTTACGAGATATCTCGGTAAAAGGTCTGGTAGAGATAGGTTTTGATGGCTACGCTGTCGGCGGCCTGGCTGTAGGCGAGCCGAAGGAAGACATGCACCGTATTCTGGAGCATGTGTGCCCGCAAATCCCTGCAGATAAGCCTCGTTACCTGATGGGCGTGGGGAAACCAGAAGACCTGGTTGAAGGTGTTCGTCGTGGTATAGATATGTTCGACTGCGTGATGCCTACCCGTAATGCACGTAATGGTCACCTCTTTGTCACCGATGGTGTAGTGAAAATCCGTAATGCTAAGCATAAAGATGACACTTCGCCGCTGGATTCTGAGTGTGATTGCTATACGTGTCGCAATTATTCACGTGCCTACTTGCATCATCTTGATCGTTGCAACGAAATACTCGGCGCACGACTCAACACTATTCATAACCTACGCTATTACCAGCGTTTAATGGCTGGTTTACGTAAGGCCATTGAAGAGGGTAAATTAGAGCACTTCGTGAGTGATTTTTACGAGCGAACCGGCAAACCAGTTCCACCTTTGAATGTTGATTAATTTAATAATGAGGGATTTTTAATGAGCTTTATCATTTCTGATGCGGTAGCTGCAACAGGTGCTCCGGCGCAAGGTAGCCCGTACTCTTTGATTCTTATGCTGGTGGTATTTGGTCTGATCTTCTATTTCATGATCCTGCGCCCACAGCAAAAACGTACCAAAGAGCATAAAAAGCTGATGGACTCCATCTCTAAAGGGGATGAAGTGCTGACGACGGGTGGTCTGGTTGGTCGCGTAGTGAAAGTAGCTGAAACTGGCTATATCTCAATCGCGTTAAACGATACCACTGAAGTGGTTATCAAGCGTGATTTCGTAGCTGCCGTTCTGCCGAAAGGCACTATGAAGGCGCTGTAATTTTCGTTTTTCCCTAAGGGAACTACCGTGCTAAACCGCTATCCTTTGTGGAAGTACATCATGCTGATCGTCGTGTTTATCGTCGGTCTGCTATACGCACTTCCCAACCTATATGGTGAGGATCCGGCAGTTCAGATCACTGGCGCGCGCGGCGTCGCCGCCAGTGAACAAACGCTGATCCAGGTCCAGAACACCTTAAACGCAGAAAAAATCACCGCAAAATCTGTGGCCCTGGAAGAGGGTGCGATTCTTGCACGCTTTGACACCACTGATACGCAGCTGCGCGCTCGTGAAGTCCTGATGAGCGTATTAGGCGACAAGTACGTCGTTGCACTTAACCTTGCACCGGCCACTCCTCGCTGGTTATCCGCTATCTCCGCAGAACCGATGAAACTCGGTCTTGATCTGCGTGGTGGCGTGCACTTCCTGATGGAAGTTGACATGGATACCGCTCTGAGCAAGTTGCAGGAACAAACCATAGATAACCTGCGCACTGACTTGCGTGAAAAGAGCATCGTTTACACCAACGTGCGTAAAGCCGATAACTATGGTGCTGACGTTATCTTCCGTGACAGTAAAACGCGTGATGACGCTCTATCTTATTTATCTCCACGCCATCGTGATCTGGTGATTTCCGCTCAGGGCAGCAACGCATTGCGTGCTGTAATGACGGACGCTCGTCTGAGCGAAGCGCGTGAATATGCTGTTCAGCAGAACATTAATATCCTGCGTAACCGTGTAAACCAACTGGGTGTAGCTGAACCTCTGGTACAACGTCAGGGTGCAGACCGTATCGTGGTTGAATTGCCAGGTATTCAGGATACTGCGCGTGCGAAAGAGATCCTCGGCGCGACAGCAACACTTGAGTTCCGTCTGGTTAACACTAACGTTGATCAGTCTGCGGCAACGTCTGGCCGTGTGCCAGGTGACTCCGAAGTGAAACAGACCCGTGAAGGTCAACCGGTTGTCCTGTACAAACGTGTGATTCTGACCGGTGACCATATCACTGACTCCACTTCCAGTACTGATGAATACAACCAGGCTCAGGTGAATATTTCACTGGATAATGCTGGCGGTAACATCATGTCTAACTTCACCAAGGATAACATCGGTAAACCGATGGCAACCCTGTTTGTGGAGTACAAAGACAGCGGTAAGAAAGATGCTACGGGTCGTGCAGTACTGATGAAACAAGAAGAAGTTATCAACGTGGCGAATATTCAGTCGCGTTTGGGTAACAGCTTCCGTATCACAGGAATTAGCAACCCGACTGAAGCACGTCAGCTTTCTCTGCTGCTTCGTGCAGGTGCATTGATCGCACCAATCCAGATTGTTGAAGAACGTACCATCGGTCCAACACTGGGTATGGAAAACATCAAGCAGGGTCTGGAAGCCTGTCTGGCCGGTCTGGCGGTTTCAATCATCTTTATGCTGTTCTTCTATAAGAAGTTTGGCCTGATTGCGACAACTGCATTGTTGGTAAACCTTGTCATGATCGTGGGGATTATGTCTCTGCTACCAGGGGCAACGTTGACCATGCCGGGGATTGCGGGGATCGTGTTAACCCTTGCCGTAGCCGTCGATGCTAACGTACTGATAAACGAGCGTATTAAGGAAGAGCTTAGTAACGGACGTTCGGTACAGCAGGCTATCCACGAAGGCTATCAGGGCGCGTTCAGCTCTATTTTCGATGCTAACATCACGACGCTTATCAAGGTCATCATCCTGTATGCCGTAGGCACCGGGGCAATCAAAGGCTTTGCGATCACGACCGGTATTGGTGTGGCGACGTCCATGTTTACCGCAATCGTCGGTACCCGTGCCATCGTAAACCTGTTGTACGGCGGCAAACGCATCAACAAGCTGTCTATCTGAGGAGTGCGTTGTGGCACAGGAATATACTGTTGAACAATTAAACTACGGCCGTAAAGTCCATGACTTTATGCGCTGGGATTTCTGGGCTTTCGGCATCTCCGGATTCCTGTTAATTCTTTCTATCGTCATTATTGGGGTAAAAGGTTTTAACTGGGGTCTGGATTTCACCGGCGGTACGGTCATCGAAATCTCGCTGGAAAAACCAGCCGATTTGGACATGCTGCGTGGCGCGCTGGAGAAAGCGGGATTCCAGGATCCGTTGGTTCAGAACTTTGGTAGCAGTCGCGACATCATGGTGCGCATGCCACCTGCTCACGGGGAAACCGGTGGTCAGGTGCTGGGCAGCAAAGTGGTGAACGTGATTAACGAAGCGACCAGCCAGAATGCGGGTGTAAAACGTATTGAGTTCGTGGGTCCAAGCGTCGGTGCGGATCTGGCTCAAAATGGTGCTTTAGCGTTGTTGGCTGCATTGGTCTCGATTCTGGTATACGTCGGTTTCCGCTTTGAATGGCGTCTGGCTGCTGGTGTGGTTATTGCGTTGATGCACGACGTGGTCATTACCCTCGGCGTGCTGTCGTTATTCCACATTGAGATTGACCTAACTATAGTCGCGTCGCTGATGTCGGTTATCGGTTACTCACTGAACGACAGTATCGTGGTTTCAGACCGTATTCGTGAGAACTTCCGTAAGATTCGTCGCGGTACACCTTATGAGATTTTCAACGTTTCTTTGACGCAGACTTTGCATCGTACGTTGATCACCTCTGGTACCACATTGGTTGTGATTCTGATGCTGTATCTCTTCGGTGGGGCAATGCTGAAAGGCTTCTCACTGACGATGCTTATCGGTGTTTCAATCGGTACGGTTTCTTCTATCTACGTTGCGTCTGCACTGGCGCTGAAACTGGGCATGAAGCGCGAGCACATGCTGCAGCAGAAAGTGGAAAAAGAAGGTGCGGATCAGCCGTCGATTCTGCCTTAATCATCAGGTTGTTTACTGATAATAAAAACCGCAGCCCTGGTGCTGCGGTTTTTTTTCGTCTGAGCAAAAGTCTCCTGACAGTATGCTGTCAGTAGGGGTTAGTTAGACTCAATGTTGAACATCACCATTGAGGAGTTAAACATGAGCACTATCATCAATTGGTTTGAAATCCCGGTCGCGGATCTGGAACGTGCAACGGCATTTTATGAAGCTGTTTTTGCTGCTGAATTTAAACGTGAATCAATGTCTGGAATGGAGATGGCGGTCTTTCCGTATGAGGATCCGCATCCTGGTGGCGCACTGCTTAAAGGTGATGCGTTTAAGCCTTCAGCGCAGGGAACCGTGGTTTATCTCCATGCTCCTGACTTAACGGCGATGCTTACACGCGTTGCTAAAGCGGGTGGGAAATGTGTCTTTGGCCCACAGGTTTTGCCAGATAATATTGGCACGATTGCACTTATTGTCGACACAGAAGGGAATCGAGTCGGGTTACATCAACCGGCCTGAGTACGGATATACTGAACAACAAACGCCTGCCGGCTAAGCTGGCAGGCATGACATCTTCACAGATGAAGCCTATGAGCCGAAGAGCGGACCGCCTTTTTCAAATAGTACAAATTCTGCGTGGGCGGCGGTTGTCGACGGCGGCGCTGCTTGCCGATCGTCTCGAAGTCTCAGAGCGTACTATTTACCGTGATATTCGTGATTTATCCCTTTCCGGCGTGCCCATCGAGGGGGAAGCGGGATGCGGGTACCGCCTGCTTGCGGGTTATGATTTACCCCCATTAATGTTTACTTCTACAGAAGTCGAAGCACTGGTCGCGGCGATACGTTTAGTACAAACGTGGAGTGGCGAAACACTTGCACAGGCAGCGGGCACTGCAGAGGAAAAACTGCTTGGGGTGCTGACGCCACAGCGACGAGTTGTCGCCGAACGTTGCCGCATTATTTCTCCCGATTTTAATAAATACCCGCAGGTTAAAACCTGGTTCGACGTTTTTCATCGTGCAATCGGGGAATTGCAGGTGCTTCATATCCGTTATGAAGATGAAAAGGGGAGTGCAACGAGCAGGAATGTTCATCCGCTTGGGCTGACATTTTGGGGGGAAGTATGGTTGTTGGTAGCCTGGTGTGAAACGCGTGAGGATTACCGCAGTTTTCGGCTAGATCGTTGTTTGTCAGTCGATCCTACAGGGCAATATTTTTCTGAACGGGCCGATCGTTCTTTGGCTCACTTCATCCAGTTGCAGCAAAGCGAAGGGTGTTTGCCAGAGACAAAAAAACCGATCGGCTAAGTGCGGATCGGTTTTTTTTAAAGCTTCAGACGGTTATCAGAAGTTGTAGCCAACGACTAAGTAACCACCCCAACCGGTAGAACGTACGTTGAAATCACCCTCACCGAAGTTCAGGCTGGCGTTATCTGCCCATTGACCACCGTTGTGCCAGTAACGTGCCACAACAGAGTAGTGCCAGTGATCATAGTTCAGAGCAAGGATATGGCTGGAAGCGATAGAGTTGCTGGTACGAGCATGCTTGCCGTTATTGTCGATGAAATTGTCATCGCCCAGATCTGAACCCCAATCGAAGTTGGTGAAACCGATGTAGCTCAGGTTACCGCCCCACAGGCTGGTAATTGGCACAAAGTATTTAATTTTGAAACGGTAGCCATCCCATTCGTTTTCGTTGGATGCGCCATAGTTCTGCCACTGGTATTTTGCATACACGTTCAGGGACAAGCTCATTGGCAGACCAGTTTCGATGTCGGTGCCCAGACCCATGTACCAGGTGCTTTGTTTGCTGGCTTCGTTGCCATGCGCACCCATGTCATAAATGTAGTTGTTGGCGATGTACCACTCTTTGAATGGGCCAAATGCCAGGCTGGTGCCGGTCAGCTTATCAATAGAGAAACGTGGTTCGATCTCCATGAACATACGTGAACCGTCGTCCCAGACACCCTTGTCATTGCCGTTACCCCAGCCAAAGGTTTTTGGAATATCGATATAGCCATAAAAGTCTAACCAGTCTTTTTTGGCAAACGCTTCATATTCCATATAGACATCGTTAGTAATTTGCGGCCCAAAACGAGTGTGGTAGCTGCCCACAACGTTGACGCTTTGATGCCACCAATCAGAGACATATTCACTATTTTTTGTATCTTCGGCGTGAGCCGCGAAAGAGCTTGAAAGCGCCAGAGCGGTACTAGCCGCCAAAATAATTTTTTTCATAATATTTATGCCACTGTTTTTTATACATGATTCCCGTGAGGGCAGGAGGCGAGTGATCACCCTTGGTCATTAACCATTCAGCTGGTTTCTTATTGACGCGCCTATTATAGAAATCCTTGCTCACAAAAATATGTTTCATTTCACATTATCGCCACATGCGTAATCGATTGCGTTCACGTTTGCGCACATTCAAAACGGGCGAGATTTTACCTGGTTCGTGAATTTAAGCAAATGGATGACCTGGAGTTACAAATTTATGTGACTCAGTTCACTCACTTTTATGATGTCTGAAAGGGGGTTTATCGAATGTCACTTGGGGAGATGTAACATAAAAATGTAAATGTTACTGAGGGTTAACCCCCGCAGTGCAGGGGATTGCCTGTTATTGGGCGGGTAATGCCTGAGAAGGATCAATCGGCTGGATGTCGTGAATGCGCACAAAACCCAACTGTTCAGGTGACAAACCAGAAAGCACTAAGGGAATGCTGACATCGCTCGGTGCGAGAACACTTGCGGGTGCATTGAATTGCTGCGACTGAACATTCACTTCCTGATAGTTATCGGTGGTGCCCTGAATTTGCCCCCATTCCACTTTGCCCGTAAATGCGGGAAGCGGATCGTTCGATTCACCTTTAATCATCAGCATCGCCCGGGTGCCGCCGTCTTGCGCGGTAACGCCGCTCAGTGACATTTGCAAATTGCCTAATTGACTATTCAGTCGCGCTGGCGTTTTCGAGCCGGGTAACAAATACACGCCGGTTGTCGATTTGGCATTCAGTGCATTTTGTTGAGTCAGTTTCACCGTTTGGTCAGTAAGTTTTGTCATTTCATTATTTAAAGAACTCACCTCGTTCTTCATCTGGCGCACTTCAGTATGTTGGGCGCAGGCACTGAGACTGATCACACTGGTGACCAGGATAATTCTTAGGTAACTCTTTGTCATCACTAATATTTCCTTAAAGTTTCTTCCTGATTTAAGCGTAGTTGTTCAGTAACGAAAAGTCATATTTCCGGGGATGACGTGGCATGCCTTTGTACTCCAGCCACTTCGCGGTAAACTATTGTTCATTTGACTCATCCTTCAGGACGCGCCATGCATTGCCCATTCTGTTTCGCAGTAGACACCAAAGTGATTGATTCCCGGCTTGTCGGCGAAGGGTCTTCCGTGCGCCGTCGCCGTCAGTGCCTGGTCTGCAATGAACGCTTCACGACGTTTGAAGTGGCAGAGTTGGTGATGCCGCGTGTGGTAAAAAGTAATGATGTTCGCGAGCCGTTTAACGAAGACAAGCTGCGTAGCGGTATTCTAAAAGCGCTGGAGAAACGTCCGGTCAGCTCGGACGACGTGGAAATGGCCGTAAACCACATTAAATCCCAGTTGCGTGGAACCGGCGAACGCGAAGTGCCAAGCAAAATGATTGGTAATCTGGTGATGGAGCAGCTTAAGAAACTGGATAAAGTGGCGTACATCCGCTTTGCATCGGTTTATCGCAGCTTTGAAGATATCCGCGAATTTGGCGAAGAAATTGCCCGTTTACAGGATTAATGCTGATGTCGCTTGATGAAAAATTTATGGCTCGCGCGATGCAATTGGCGCGTCGTGGCCGTTTTACCACGACGCCTAACCCGAATGTGGGCTGTGTCATCGTCAAAGACGGTGAAATTGTTGGTGAGGGTTTTCATTTTCGCGCGGGTGAACCTCATGCAGAAGTACATGCTTTACGCATGGCCGGCGAAAAAGCACGCGGTGCCACGGCGTTTGTCACGTTAGAACCCTGTAGCCACCACGGGCGCACGCCGCCATGTTGTGAAGCGTTAATTGCCGCTGGCGTTTCGCGTGTTGTTACCGCGATGCAGGATCCGAATCCGCAAGTTGCGGGCCGTGGATTATATGCGCTGCAACAGGCTGGCATCGAAGTCAGCCACGGTTTGATGATGAACGATGCAGAGGCGATAAACCGCGGTTTTCTGAAACGTATGCGTACCGGTTTCCCGTTTATTCAACTTAAACTGGGGGCTTCGCTTGACGGGCGTACCGCCATGGCTAGTGGCGAAAGCCAGTGGATTACTTCGCCTGAGTCACGCCGTGATGTGCAGCGTCTGCGCGCGCAAAGTTCAGCAATTTTAAGCAGCAGTGCCACGGTTCTGGCAGACAATCCTTCTTTGACCGTGCGTTGGAGTGAATTAGACAGCGCGACTCAGTTAGCGTACGCCGAAGAACATTTACGCCAACCCACGCGCATTATTCTCGACCGCGAAAATCGCGTCACACCGCAGCACAATATTATTGCTCAATCAGGGGAAACCTGGCTTGCACGGTGTAAAGCAGATGAGCAAAATTGGCCAGATGGCGTTGAGCAGTTTATCGTGCCCGAACATAACGGCCATCTTGATCTGGTGGTAATGATGATGTTGTTGGGCAAACGTCAGATAAATTCTATTTGGGTAGAAGCGGGCCCGACACTTGGTGGTGCGCTGCTTCAGGCAGGTTTGGTTGATGAGCTGATTGTCTACGTTGCGCCTAAATTATTGGGCAACGATGCGCGTGGCCTTTGTAACCTGCCAGGGCTTGAAAAATTAGCCGATGCGCCCGAGTTTAGCTTTAGCGAAGTCCGTCATGTTGGCCCTGATTTGTGTCTCCATTTGACGCCGCGATACGCTCGTTAGTAAAACGTAAGCAGCCACGAAAAGATTATGATAAAATCCGCCCCCCTGCGGGGCTAAACAGAACCCGTAAAGGAAGATTATGAACATTATTGAAGCAGCCGTTGCTACTCCAGACGCTCGCGTCGCCATCACCATCGCGCGTTTTAACAACTTCATCAATGACAGCCTGCTTGACGGTGCGATTGACGCGCTGAAACGTATTGGCCAGGTTAAAGATGAAAATATCACCGTGGTCTGGGTTCCGGGTGCTTATGAGCTGCCACTGGCGGCCGACGCTTTGGCGAAAACCAAACGTTACGACGCAGTGATTGCGCTGGGCACCGTTATTCGTGGCGGCACCGCTCACTTTGAATATGTTGCTGGCGGTGCCAGCAATGGCCTGGCACACGTTGCTCAGGAAAGTGGTATTCCAGTCGCCTTTGGCGTGCTGACCACTGAAAGTATTGAACAAGCCATCGAACGCGCTGGCACAAAAGCCGGTAACAAAGGTGCAGAAGCTGCACTGACCGCGCTTGAAATGATTAATGTATTGAAAGCCATCAAGGCCTGATTTTTTGTAAGGGGAAATCTGTGAAACCTGCTGCTCGTCGCCGTGCCCGTGAGTGTGCCGTTCAGGCGCTTTACTCCTGGCAGTTATCTCGAAATGACATCGCTGATGTCGAATACCAGTTCCTGGCGGAACAGGACGTCAAAGACGTTGACGTTAACTACTTCCGCGAACTGTTGGTCGGGGTGGCTACTAACAGCGCGTATCTGGATGGGCTGATGAAGCCTTACCTGTCTCGCCAACTCGAAGAGTTGGGGCAGGTAGAAAAAGCGGTTCTGCGTATCGCACTGTTTGAACTGTCTAAACGTGATGACGTGCCATACAAAGTGGCCATTAACGAAGCCATCGATCTTGCGAAAACCTTCGGTGCCGAAGACAGTCACAAGTTCGTGAATGGTGTACTTGATAAAGCTGCTCCGCAAATTCGTCCCCGCAAAAAGTAATCTCTTGGCCGGTTAATCCCGGCCTTTCTTTTTTAAACCCCGAGGCATAACGCATGGCATGCGGTGAGTTTTCCTTAATTGCCCGTTATTTTGATCGCGTAAGCAGTTCCCGCCGCGATGTGGAAACCGGAATTGGCGATGATTGTGCATTGCTGACGGTCGCCGAGAAGCAAACTCTTGCGATAAGCACCGATACACTGGTTTCGGGCATCCACTTTCTGCCGGATATTAACCCTCGCGATTTGGGCTACAAAGCTCTGGCGGTGAATTTAAGCGATTTGGCCGCGATGGGCGCAGACCCGGCCTGGCTGACGCTGGCTATTACCCTTCCTGAAGTCGATGAAAGCTGGCTTGCTGCCTTCAGCGATAGCCTGTTTGAACAACTCGACTATTATGATATGCAGCTGATTGGCGGCGACACTACGCGTGGGCCACTTTCCATGACGCTTGGCATTCATGGCCTGGTGCCGGTTGGTCGCGCGCTTAAACGCAGTGGTGCACGTATTGGTGACTGGATTTACGTCACGGGTACGCCTGGCGATAGCGCCGCGGGTTTGGCACTCTTACAAGACCGTTTAACCGTCAAAGATCCCGTGCAAGCGGACTATCTTAAGCAACGCCATTTGCGCCCAACCGCTCGGATTTTGCATGGCCAGGCGCTGCGCGATCTGGCGAGTAGTGCAATCGATCTTTCTGACGGGCTAATTTCTGATTTGGGTCATATCCTTAAAGCGAGTGAATGTGGCGCGCGCGTGGATCTTGATGCACTGCCATATTCTGACGCCATGAAAGCGAATGTCAGTGCCGAGCTTGCTCTGCAATGGGCGCTTTCTGGTGGCGAAGATTATGAATTGTGCTTTACCGTGCCAGAAATTAACCGTGGTGCGCTGGACGTGGCTATCGGCAATCTGGGCGTTCCGTTTACCTGTATCGGCCAGGTAGGACCTGCGTCTGAAGGGCTACAGTTCTTGCAAGATGGCAAACCGGTAACACTGGATTTAAAAGGATACGACCACTTTGCCTCGCACTAAAGATGTGGCTAAAAGCCGTCTAAAGCTCAGCAATCCGTGGCATTTGCTCGCAACCGGTTTTGGTAGCGGGTTAAGCCCGATTATGCCGGGCACTGCCGGGTCGCTCGCTGCGATCCCATTCTGGTATTTGATGACCCTGCTGCCGTGGCAACTCTACTCCATGGTGATTATGCTCGGCATTTGTATCGGGGTTTACCTCTGCCACCAGACCGCGCGCGATATGGGCGTTCATGACCACGGCAGTATTGTGTGGGATGAGTTTATCGGCATGTGGATAACCCTGATGGCGCTGCCCATCAATGACTGGCGCTGGGTTGCAGCAGGCTTTGTGATTTTCCGTATCTTCGATATATGGAAGCCGTGGCCAATCCGCTGGTTTGACCGCAACATTCACGGCGGTATGGGGATCATGGTGGATGATATCGTCGCGGGGGTTATTTCCGCGGGGGTTATTTATCTGATAGGCCACCACTGGCCGATTGGATTGTTTTGATGTGAAATGGGCGGGTAGTTCTCACTTACCCGCCCATTTAGACTATTTAAACCCGACTTTTTCATGCGGCTGATAAACCGCTTCCAGCTCGACAATCTCTTCAGGTTTCAGCGTTAAATCCACGGCTGCCAATAAATCATCCAGTTGATGTTCGCGAGAAACGCCAATAATTGGCGCGGCAATACCCGGCTTACTGAGTAACCATGCCAGCGCCACTTGCGCACGCGTAACGCCTTTATCTGCCGCAACATTCGCCAGTCGTTCTGCAATCAACGCATCGTTATCCTGGCTTCTATCGTACAGATTTTTACCGACTTCATCCGAGACTGAGCGTGCGGTGGTATCACCCCACGGGCGAGTCAGTTTGCCTCGGGCCAATGGGCTCCACGGGATCACCGCAATCCCTTGTTCGTAGCACAGCGGCAGCATATCGAGTTCTTCTTCACGATAGATCAGATTGTAGTGATCCTGCATGGTGACAAAACGCGCCCAGCCATGTTGATCCTGCAAAGCCAGCGCCTGAGCCAGCTGTGAACTGTGCATCGATGAAGCACCGATATACCGTGCTTTACCCGCTTTCACCACATCATTGAGCGCCTCGAGAGTCTCTTCAATTGGCGTGTTGTAATCCCAGCGGTGGATTTGCAACAGATCGACGTAATCAGTTCCCAGACGCTGCAGGCTGTCATCTATCGAACGTAAAATCTGCGCTCGTGACAGGCCTTCGGCTAAATCGCCGACCTGAAAGTAGACTTTGGTGGCGAGCACGGCATCTTCACGGCGCATGAAATCTTTCAGGGCACGCCCGACAATCTCTTCGCTGCTACCGTCGGAATAGCTATTGGCGGTATCAAAGAAATTAATGCCGTTATCAATGGCGTGTTTGATGATGAGGCGGCTACTTTCCTCGGGAAGCGTCCAGGCGTGATTGCCACGGTCTGGCTCACCATAGGTCATACAACCCAGGCAAAGGCGGGAAACCTTGAGGTCAGTTTTTCCTAACGTGTTGTATTGCATGGTTCCACTCCAGTTATGCAGGATACTTTAAGCATAGCAGGAGTGGAGGAGGGGATTATTTAAGCCAGGCGCGGATCCTTGATTCCATACCTTCAGCATTAAGGCCGATAGCCGCGCGGGCCTCATCCTGTGTACCTTGCGGGATAAAGAAATCAGGTAAACCGATATTCAGCACGGGAACCATTTTACGGTTCGCCATCAACACTTCATTGACACCGCTACCCGCGCCACCGATGACGGCATTTTCTTCGATGGTGACCAGTGATTCGTGGCTGGCTGCCAGCTCAAGAATCAGCGCTTCATCAAGCGGCTTCACAAAACGCATATCGACTAGCGTTGCATTGAGCGATTGTGCAACGGCTTCGGCTTCGGGCAGCAAAGTGCCGAAGTTCAGCAGGGCGATTTTTTCACCTTCGCGTTTTTTCAACCCTTTGCCGATCGGCAGTGATTCCAGCGGTTGCAACTCAGCGCCGGTGCCATTACCGCGCGGGTAACGCACGGCACATGGGCCTTCGTTATAGTGATAACCCGTGTGCAGCATCTGGCGACATTCGTTCTCATCGCTTGGCGTCATGATGACCATTTCTGGAATGCAGCGCAGGAAGGAGATGTCGAATGCGCCCTGGTGGGTTTGCCCGTCAGCACCGACTATCCCTGCCCGGTCAATGGCGAATAACACCGGCAACTTCTGGATAGCTACATCATGAATCACCTGATCATAAGCACGTTGCAGGAAGGTCGAGTAAATCGCGACAACCGGTTTGTAACCGCCAATCGCAAGACCTGCCGCAAAAGTCACGGCGTGCTGTTCTGCAATCGCGACATCAAAATATTGTGACGGATACTGGCGTGAAAACTCCACCATGCCCGAGCCTTCGCGCATTGCAGGCGTCACCGCCATCAGCTTGTCGTCTTTTGCTGCGGTTTCACATAACCAGTTGCCGAAGATTTTCGAATAGCTTGGCAGGCCACCGGCAGCTTTTGGCAGCGTGCCACTTTGCGGATCAAATTTTGGCACTGCATGGAAGCTGATCGGATCTTTTTCCGCAGGTGCATAACCACGACCTTTCTTGGTCATGATGTGCAGGAATTGCGGGCCATTCAGGTCACGCATATTTTTGAGCGTATTCACCAGGCCAATAACATCATGGCCATCAACCGGGCCAATGTAGTTAAAGCCCAGCTCTTCAAACAACGTACCCGGCACCACCATGCCTTTCAGGTGTTCTTCAGTGCGTTTCAACAGTTCTTTAATCGGCGGCACACCGGAGAAGACTTTCTTCCCGCCTTCGCGCAACGAAGAGTAAAGTTTGCCGGAAAGCAGCTGGGCGAGATGGTTGTTTAGCGCGCCGACGTTCTCGGAAATCGACATTTCGTTGTCGTTGAGAATCACCAGCATATTGGGGCGAATATCACCGGCATGGTTCATTGCTTCAAACGCCATCCCTGCGGTGATTGCGCCATCACCAATCACACAAACGGTGCGACGGTTTTTCCCTTCTTTTCCAGCAGCAACCGCGATACCAATACCCGCGCTGATTGAGGTGGAAGAGTGGCCCACGCTCAACACGTCATATTCGCTCTCAGCGCGCCATGGGAAGGGATGCAACCCGCCTTTCTGGCGGATAGTGCCAATTTTGTCACGACGGCCAGTAATGATTTTATGCGGATAAGCCTGATGACCGACATCCCAGATTAACTGGTCGAACGGAGTGTTATACACATAGTGAAGCGCTACGGTCATTTCCACCGTGCCAAGACCAGAGGCAAAGTGCCCGCTGGAACGGCTTACGCTATCGAGCAGGTAACGGCGCAGCTCGTCACACAGTTTCGGTAAGCTCTCTTTTGGCAACAGGCGTAACTCTGGAGCAGATTCCACCAGTGCGAGGGTCGGGTATTTGGCAATATCAAAACTCATTAGAAACTCATCGTGGTGTTTACCCTTCATCCTTCAAGCCTCTGCCTGAATGCCAAAGGGTAAGTTAATCATTATTTATCACGTTGGATTATATAGCTCGCTAACGCTTCCAGTGCGGTAGTGTCTAACGACTGGCGAGCAAGTCCTTCCAGCGCCCGGAGAGATTCCTGATAGAGATCCCATGCTTTGGTTTTGGCATTTTCCAGCCCAAGCAGTGCAGGGTAGGTACTTTTACCGAGTTGCTGATCGGCTCCCTGGCGTTTACCCAGTGTTGCGGTATCACCGATGACATCGAGAATGTCGTCCTGTACCTGGAATGCCAGGCCGATACTTTCAGCATAATGATCAAGCAATGGCAGGGCGTTACGGCCTGCATCACCTGCGCTCAATGCGCCCATACGAACAGCAGCACGAATTAACGCACCTGTTTTATGACGATGAATACGCTCAAGGCTTTGCAGATCGACATGCTTGCCTTCGGCTTCCAAATCCAACGCCTGGCCACCGCACATTCCGGCAACGCCACTGGCCGTTGCCAATTCTTTCACCATCGCGAGTCTGTCCGCAATCGCCACACCAGGCATTGGGGCATCACTGAGTATAGAAAACGCCAGCGTTTGTAGGGCGTCACCAGCTAAAATGGCGCTCGCTTCACCGAATTTGATGTGGCAAGTCGGTTGTCCGCGACGTAAATCGTCGTCATCCATGGCCGGTAAATCGTCATGGATCAATGAATAAGCGTGGATACACTCAATTGCCGCAGCTGGAGCATCCAGGGTTTCTTGCGCTATGCCGAACATTTCCCCGGTCGCGTAGACCAGGAAAGGGCGAAGTCTCTTGCCGCCAAATAGTGCGCCATAGTGCATTGCCTCAACCAGAGGAGTGTTCTGAAACGGCAGCGGCGCTAAAAAACGCAGCAGCGCATCGTTGGCCCGCTGGGCTTGGGCCTGCAACTGATGGTTAAAATCCATTTACTCGTTTTCCGCGGTAAAGGGCTTGAGTGGGGCGTCTTCGCTATCGTTTAGCAGGATTTGCACGCGTTGTTCCGCTTGTTGCAGTTTCACCTGACCCTGACGCGCAAGTTGCACACCACGTTCAAATTCATTTAACGCCTCTTCGAGTGCTAAATCGCCGCTCTCAAGACGAGTAACTATCTGCTCAAGCTCCACAAGTGCAGTTTCAAAGCTGGCCGTGACTTCGGTTTTTTTCGGCATAGTGAATGTCTGACTCTAATAATTTTTGCGACTCTGCCATGGTAGCGGAGTCATTTGTGTAACGCTATGGCTGACTGTTAGTGATATACTTTTGCGCCTCGGATGTAACGGCACACTCGCCGCTGCAATTCTTTAAGTCCTTCAGCCCGCATATTTCATTATGTATGGCTCACCAACAAATCATGAGCGCCATGAAGTTTATCATTAAATTGTTCCCGGAAATCACAATCAAGAGTCAATCTGTGCGCATACGCTTTATTAAGATGCTCACCGGGAACATTCGTAACGTTTTAAAACACTACGATGAAGAAGGTTTGGCGGTTCTCCGCCACTGGGACAACATCGAAGTTCGCGCCAAAGATGAAAACCAGCGTATCGCTATTCGTGAAGCGCTGACCCGTATTCCAGGTATTCACCATATTCTGGAAGTGGAAGATGTGCCGTTTACAGATTTGCACAATATCTTCGAACAGGCGCTGGAACTTTATCGCGAGCAACTCGAAGGCAAAACCTTCTGCGTGCGTGTGAAACGTCGTGGTAAGCATGAGTTCAGCTCTATCGAAGTTGAACGTTATGTTGGTGGCGGCCTGAATCAACATATTGAATCAGCTCGCGTAAAACTGACTAAACCAGATGTCACGGTTAATCTGGAAATCGAAAACGATCGCCTGCTGTTGGTTAAAGGTCGCTACGAAGGTATTGGTGGCTTCCCGATTGGCACGCAAGAAGATGTGCTGTCGCTGATTTCTGGTGGTTTTGACTCCGGCGTTTCCAGCTATATGCTCATGCGTCGTGGCTGTCGTGTGCATTATTGCTTCTTTAACCTCGGCGGTGCTGCGCACGAAATCGGCGTTAAACAAGTTGCGCATTATCTGTGGAACCGCTTTGGTAGCTCCCACCGTGTGCGTTTCGTGGCGATTAACTTCGAACCGGTTGTGGGTGAAATCCTCGAGAAAGTGGAAGACGGCCAGATGGGCGTGGTGCTGAAGCGTATGTTCGTGCGTGCCGCTTCCCGTGTTGCTGAACGCTACGGCGTGCAGGCGCTGGTGACGGGTGAAGCGCTGGGCCAGGTTTCGAGTCAGACGCTGACTAACCTGCGTTTAATCGACAACGTTTCCGATACGCTGATTCTGCGTCCGCTGATCTCTCACGATAAAGAGCACATCATCGATCTGGCGCGTGAAATTGGTACTGCTGATTTTGCGCGTACCATGCCGGAATACTGCGGCGTTATCTCTAAAAGCCCAACAGTGAAAGCGGTGAAGGCGAAGATTGAAGCGGAAGAAGCCAATTTTGACTTCTCTATTTTGGATCGCGTGATTGAAGAAGCGACCAACATCGACATCCGCGAAATCGCCAACCAGACCAAAGAAGTGGTGACGGAAGTTGAAACCGTTGACGCATTTGGCCCAAATGATGTGCTGCTGGATATTCGTTCTATCGATGAACAAGACGAGAAGCCATTCAAGCCAGAAGGTGTAGAAGTGGCTTCACTGCCGTTCTATAAGTTGAGCACCAAATTTGGCGATTTGGACCAGAGCAAAACCTATTTGCTGTGGTGCGATCGAGGTGTGATGAGCCGTTTGCAGGCGCTGTATCTGCGAGAGCAAGGCTTTGAGAACGTGAAGGTTTATCGCGCGTAACACCCTCATCCCAACCTTCTCCCTGAGGGTGAAGGAGAAAACCCGCTTCCTCTCCCGCCTGGGAGAGGGCGGTTTTAGTAATCCCGATAGCTGTAAATTCCCGCCGCCATCACCAGTTGTTGTGAAACCTCATGGGCTTTTTCACGGCTTACCAGTAAATCGATAATCTTCAGTGCAAAATCTATTGCCGTGCCTGGCCCCTGGCTGGTCAGCAGGTTGACGCGTGGATCCCAGACAATGCGTTTATCTTGCCATTGCGCTTCTGGGATTGTCTCTTTCAAGCCAGGAAATCCGGTCATGTTTGCGACCGGGAACAGCTCATGCGGAACTAATACCGTTCCGGCTACGGCACAAATGGCGGCGACAATGCGTCCTGATAAGTGAAACTGGCGTACGGTTTCAACCAGTAGCGGGCTATCGCGGAAACATTCCGCTCCTTTTAAACCGCCGGGAAGCACGATGATATCGAACTCACCGTCAGCCACTTCAACCAGCGGCGCATCCGCCAGCAGTTTTACCCCACGCGAGCAGGTAATGGTCAGATTACCGTCACTGGCAACGCTCGCAGTCGTGACGCTAATTCCGCCTCGCACCAAAAGATCAATGGTAGTAACCGCTTCTGTTTCTTCAGTTCCAGGAGCCAGGCAAACCAGTGCTCGAGCGCTCATACTCATTCTCCTTACGCTTTATCAGATCATACAAGCGGTTGTTCACCGGCACGCAAAGGCCATGAACGCGCGCGCGTTGCAGTAAATAACCGGTAATGTAATCAATCTCAGTGTGGCGTTGAACCCGCACGTCTTGCAGCATCGACGAGATGTTCTCGCCAGTGCTTTCGATCACTTCGCCAACATAAAAAAGCAGCGCTTCGGCAGAGGTGTGATGCCCTTCGCGCTCCATCACTATGGCGACTTCGTTGCAGATATCGCTCACTTCATCCTGATGATGGCGCAATTCACCATTCGGGCAATTGTAGAGCGCGGTGAGGGGGTTAATCACACAATTCACCGCGAGTTTCTTCCAGCTCGCCGCAAGGATGTTGTTGTGCCAGGCCATATCCGGCAGCGTGCGATGCAAAATATCGGCGAGATAGCTAAAATCGCTGCCCGCGGCATTACCAGGGCCAATGTGCGTAGTACCATTGGCGACGTGAATAATAATATTGCCATCGCGACGCGCCGCGTGGGTTGTGACGCCGGTTAAAAGTGGCTGGCGCAACGACTGCAACTCTTCAATGGTTCCCATACCATTATGCAGTAGCAGAATAGGGCAATGGGACGGAAGTTTGGTGGCCAGCGCTTTCACTGAGCCGGAAACCTGCCAGGCTTTTAATGTCACCAGTAATAAATCGCTGCTGGCGAGAAAGTCAGGATCGTTGGCGGTGAGCGTTTGATTGAACACGCTACCGTCGATTTCGACCACGTTGACATGACAAAAGGGCTGCGGGACTCGCAACCATCCTTGAACTTCATGTCCTTGCTTATAAAGCGATGCCAGCCAAAGTTGACCGAGCGCACCGCAACCTAGCACGGTGATTTTCATTTTGCCTCCCCATCTGCACAAAGCCGCAGATGTTTTTGCTTAAACTATATTATACAGGGCTCTCTCCTGCTTTAACGGGTTGTTTTGCTCGGCCCAGCAGGTATTATGCAACGCAACAAAAAGAGAGGGAGAAGAAAGCATGCCATCTTTTGACATCGTGTCTGAAATTGATATCCAGGAAGTGCGTAACGCGATTGAAAACGCGGAACGTGAGGTTGCAACTCGTTTTGACTTCCGTAATGTGCCGGCGACATTTGAACTGAATGAGAAAAATCAGTCCATTAAAGTGGCCAGCGAGTCTGATTTCCAGGTCAACCAACTGTTGGATATTCTTCGTGCCAAGCTGCTTAAGCGTGGTATCGAAGGGGCTTCAATTGATGTGCCAGAAGAGTTTGTGCACAGCGGTAAAACCTGGAGCGTTGAAGCTAAGCTCAAGCAGGGCATTGAATCGACTATCGCCAAGAAAATTGTGAAGCTGATTAAAGACAGCAAAACCAAAGTTCAGGTGCAGATTCAGGGCGAAGAACTGCGCGTAACCGGTAAATCCCGTGACGATTTACAGGCCGCAATGGCGTTGGTTCGTGGTGGGGATTTGGGACAACCGTTCCAGTTTAAAAACTTCCGCGACTGATTCTGTTACGCCCTCACCCC
This sequence comes from Buttiauxella sp. WJP83, assembly GCF_027594725.1. Taxonomy (NCBI): domain Bacteria; kingdom Pseudomonadati; phylum Pseudomonadota; class Gammaproteobacteria; order Enterobacterales; family Enterobacteriaceae; genus Buttiauxella; species Buttiauxella sp. WJP83. The sequence goes on along the minus strand of NZ_CP110080.1, from coordinate 3,660,406 downwards.
GACCCCGACCCTCTCCCCTAGGAGAGGGGGAAAGATTGTAGTTCCCTCTCCCTCAGGGAGAGGGCTAGGGTGAGGGTTGTTTCACCAACTGTTCAATCTCAAACCTGTTCGTCAGCTTGCTGTCTATCTTCACGTAAGCGCTGCGTTCCTGAGTAATAATATTCACTTCACTCACGCCAGCCTGAGTCAGTAGACGCTGCTTCAGTGTTTCGTCGTCGGCCACATCTTCAGGTAATTCAATCCGTAGACTTGCCACGTAAGGTGGTTCGGTCATGGTGCTGCTCACCAGTAACCACACCATCGCCAACAACGCACCGGCCAGGAACACGGTTTGCGAATCAAATAATCCATCAATCCACCCACCGAATGAACCGCCGATCGCCACACCTAAAAACTGGCTGGTGGAGTAAATTCCCATCGCCGTACCTTTGTAACCCGCAGGTGATTCTTTGCTGATAAGCGAGGGTAAAATGGCCTCCATCAGATTAAAGGCAAGAAAGAACAACTGCACACCTAACACCAGTTCCCAGAAGTGCGGACCGGAACCCCACAGCACAATTTCAGCAATCAGCAGTAGCGCAACGCAGCCCACAAATACGCGTTTCATGCGGCGTTTTACTTCGGCATAAATGATAAATGGCACCACGGAGACGAACGAAATGAGCATGGTACAAAGATAAACTTTCCAGTGCTCCGAAGCCGGAAAACCGGCTTGCTCAAGCTGACCTGGGAGGGCAACAAATGTCGACATCAGCATGATGTGCAGGCACATAATGCCGAAGTTCAGCTTCAGTAATTTAGGTTCTGCCAGCACTTTGCTAAAGCAGCCTTTCACCATGCCGGACTCGCGGTTTAACACATGGCTTTTGGTATTCGGAACCACCAACAGGGTGATCAAAATGCCGCAGCTTGCCAGAATCGCAATCATCCAGAACAGCGCATTTAACCCCAGACTGTGCGTAATGATTGGGCCAAGCACCATGGCGATGGCAAAGGTGACACCAAAGCTGACGCCGATAAATGCCATGGCTTTGGTACGATTTTGCTCGCGCGTTAAATCAGAAAGCAGCGCCATTACGGCGGCGGCAATCGCACCGGAACCTTGTAATGCACGGCCAAGAATCACGCCCCAAATCGACGTGGAAAGTGCCGCAATCACGCTGCCGAGGACAAAGATCAGTAAGCCACCCACAATAAGCGGTTTGCGGCCGATGCGGTCGGAAAGCAGGCCAAAGGGGATCTGGAAGATAGCCTGTGCCAGGCCATAAATTCCGATGGCGAGGCCAATCAGCGCTTCGCTCGCGCCCTGCAACGCCATGCCGTAAGTGGTAAGAACCGGCAGTACCATAAACATGCCGAGCATGCGCAGTGAAAATACCGAGCCTAAACCCCACGTCGCACGTAATTCGACGGGCGTCATTTTGTAATCGTTCATTACCACCTCAGATAAAAAGCCGGTCTTAGTGTAGTGCGTGGGCAGGGGAGGGTAAATGTCTAGTTATTGAAAAGATATTACATGAGGGAATGATTGATGAAACTAATAAAAAAGGGCACCGAAGTGCCCTTTCAAGAGGTTCACGACTTACCAGACGTAAGTCAGCAGATTATGTGAATCTGGCACCATGAAATCGACCGACATCATCACGCTGAGGGACGTGATCGCGACAATAGAAAAGACGAACAATTTGCGCGCCCAGACTTTGTCGTCTTCCACTTTATATCCCCGTAATGCCATGCCCAACCACCAGACGCTTACCGCAGCAGCCACCACCAGATATTTATATCCAGCGTAACCGCCAAGAGACAGCATCAGCGTTGCGACAGCAAACGCAATGATATACAGCGTGATGTGGTTCTTCGCGACCGAAATGCCTTTCACTACGGGCAGTACCGGGATGTTCGCTGCCTGGTAATCTTTAAAGCGGAAGATGGCAATCGCATAGGAGTGCGGCATCTGCCACAGGCTAAAGATAGCCAGCAGGATCAAAGCACCGGTATCAAACTCGCCGGTCACAGCACAGTAACCAATCACTGGTGGTGCTGCGCCCGAAAGGCTGCCAATCAGGGTGCCGTAGACAGATTTGCGTTTCATGTACAGGCTATAAACGCCGACATAAACCACAAAGCCCATCACGCCTAACCACATGGCGAGCGGATTAGCACCAAACCACAGCAGCATGAAGCCAGCAATACCCAACAAGGTGGCGTATACCAGCGAGGTTTTCGGCGCAATCAGGCCCTTGACCAGAACCCTGTTCTTGGTTCGCTCCATCTTGCGGTCGATGTCGCGGTCAATGAAGTTGTTGTAGACACAACCCGACGCCACGACCAACGACACCCCCACGAGGGTGGAGACGAACAGGGAATAATCAATGCTGCCCTTTGAGGCCAGTAAAAATCCCCCAATGACAGAAATTAAATTGCCGAAAATAATTCCTGGTTTCGTTACTTGCAGGTATTGCTTAATCATACACGCCGCTCTTAGTGAACCATCATGTTCTGGTTGAGGTTCCACATAATCCAGATAGAGCCGACCACCAGAATGGCAATTATCAGCGCGGTAAAGACAAAGGCTACCAGGTTCCAACGTTCCTCAGAAGAGGTGTTCATGTGCAGGAAGCACACCAGGTGAACCAGAATCTGTACCACGGCACTGACCAGTACCACGCCGAGAATCATGGCGTGGGAGGCAGTACCTGTCATCACCATCCAGAACGGGATTGCCGTCAGGATAATCGACAGGATAAAACCGGTCATATACGTTTTAACGCTACCGTGGTGGGCGCCTGCGTGTTCAGTTGAATGACTCATTACATCGCCCCCATCAGGTAAACAACAGAGAATACACAGATCCATACAACGTCCAGGAAGTGCCAGAACAAGCTCAGGCACATCAGGCGAGTACGGTTAGCGCTGGTCAAGCCGCGACGGTAAACATGGAACATCATCAGCGCCATCCAGACCAGACCAGAAGTTACGTGCAGACCGTGCGTACCGACCAGAGCAAAGAAGCCTGACAGGAAGCCGCTACGATCCGGGCCATAACCTTCAACAATCAGATGATGGAATTCATAGATTTCCATCCCGACGAAGCCCGCACCAAACAGGAAGGTCAGCGCCAGCCAGGAGATAACCTGGCTTTTGTTGCCTTTGTTCATGGCGATGATCGCCATGCCATAGGTGATGGAGCTGAACAACAGCAGGGCAGTTTCGACCAGCACAAACGGCAGTTCGAAAATGTCTTTCCCTGCCGGGCCGCCGGCAGTGCCGTTCACCAGAACGGCATAGGTAGCAAACAAGCAACAGAACAGAATGCAGTCGCTCATCAGGTAGATCCAGAAACCAAAGACTTTATTGGTTCCTGCATCGTGATGCCCATGCTCCGCGGCGTGGGCGTTAGCGTGAGTGAGAGTTTCAGTTGACATTTTTCAGCCCTGCTTTGGTAATTTCATCGAAATGCTGGTTTTCCAGTTTTTCGACTTCCGCAACCGGAACGTAGTAATCCACATCTTCGTCGAAGCTTTTTGCAATCCAGGTGATGATGATGCCGGCAAAGCCAACAATCGCCAGCCACCAGATGTGCCAGATCATCGCGAAACCAAACACGGTAGCGAATGCGGCAATGATGATGCCCGCAGCGCTGTTACGTGGCATATGAATCTCTTCATAATGCGTTGGCTGTTTGTACGCTTCACCTTTCTCTTTCATTTCCCAGAATGCATCACGCTCATGAACGTGTGGCAAGTGAGCAAAGTTGTAGAACGGAGGAGGGGAGGATGTTGCCCACTCCAGCGTACGGCCACCCCATGGGTCACCAGTCAGATCGCGGTTCTGCTCGCGGTCACGAATAGAAACGTAGAACTGAATCAGCTGCGACAGGATACCCAGTGCAATCAAGCCTGCGCCACAAGCTGCGATAACCAGCAGAGTGTGGAACTGTGGATCGATTTGCTGGCTCAGACGACGGGTCATACCCATGAAGCCCAGCACGTACAGCGGCATAAACGCCACGAAGAAGCCGATAATCCAGAACCAGAAGGCGCGTTTGCCCCAGGTTTCGTTCAGCGTGAAGCCGAATGCTTTTGGCCACCAGTAAGTCAGACCTGCGAAGCAACCGAATACCACACCACCGATAATAACGTTATGGAAGTGAGCAATCAGGAACAGACTGTTGTGCAGTACGAAGTCAGCACCCGGAACCGCTAACAGAACACCGGTCATGCCACCGATAGAGAAGGTGACGACGAAGCCAATGGTCCAAAGCATCGCGGAGTTGAATACGATACGGCCCTGGTACATGGTGAACAGCCAGTTGAAGATCTTCACCCCTGTCGGGATGGCGATAATCATGGTGGCAATACCAAAGAAGGCGTTGACGTTCGCGCCGCTGCCCATGGTGAAGAAGTGGTGCAGCCAAACGATGAACGACAGTACGGTAATCGCGATGGTCGCCCACACCAGTGAGGTGTAACCGAACAGACGTTTTTTCGAGAATGTCGCAACCACTTCTGAGAACACACCAAACACCGGCAGCACCAGAATGTAAACTTCTGGATGGCCCCATGCCCAGATGAGGTTGATATACATCATCATGTTGCCACCCATATCATTGGTAAAGAAATGGGTGCCAAGGTAGCGGTCAAGGGTTAACAATGCGACGGTCACGGTAAAGATAGGGAATGCCGCGATAATCAGTACGTTGGTACACAACGAAGCCCAGGTAAATACTGGCATTTTGAACATCGTCATGCCAGGTGTACGCATATTCAGGATAGTAACGAAGAAGTTAATACCTGTTAATGTCGTACCGATACCCGAGAGCTGCAGAGCCCATATCCAGTAGTCGACGCCGACCCCCGGACTGTACTCTATGCCCGATAGCGGCGGATATGCCACCCAACCGGTCTGCGCGAATTCACCCACCCCAAGGGACAGGTTAACCAGCACCACACCGACAACAGTGAACCAGAAGCTCAGGTTGTTCAGGAATGGGAAGGCAACGTCACGCGCACCAATCTGCAACGGCACGACAACGTTCATCAGGCCGATAACAAATGGCATCGCCACGAAGAAGATCATGATTACGCCGTGGGCGGTAAAGATCTGGTCGTAGTGATGAGGTGGCAAGAAGCCTGCTTCTCCAGCGGAAGCCAGAACTTGCTGGCTACGCATCATAATGGCGTCGGCAAAGCCACGCAGCAGCATGATTATCGCAACAATCACGTACATTATGCCGAGGCGTTTGTGGTCAACCGAGGTGAACCACTCTTTCCATAAATATTCCCACTTACCGAAGTAAGTGATAGCTGCAACTAGCGCCAGTCCTCCGACGATAATCGCGGCCACCGTAACCATGACAATGGGTTCATGGAATGGGACTGCATCCAGTGTAAGTTTTCCGAACATCGTATTATTCCTCGGCCCCTTTAGTGAGAGGTTTGGGCGTTACTCATGTCCATGCCTTCCATTCCTTCGTGCGCTGCGTGCTCGCCTTCAGGTTGGGTCATGTCCATGCTCTTCCCGTGCTCCATGAATTTGTTAATCACGTCTTTAAACAAATCAGGTTTAACAGCGGAGAAGTATTCGACTTTGTTGTATTCGCTTGGTGCTGCAAGCTTCTCGTAAGTTGCCATGTCATTCATGACTTCCGGAGATTGTTTCGCTTTAGCGACCCATTGGTTAAAGGTGTCCATATCCGGCGTGGCGATAGCCTTGAACTTCATACCGGAGAAACCTTTACCGCTGTAGTTAGACGAAATACCGTCGTAGGTGCCTGCTTCATCTGCAATCAGGTGCAATTTGGTCTGCATACCTGCCATTGCGTAGATCTGGCTACCCAGTCGTGGAATAAAGAAGGAGTTCATCACCGAGTTAGAGGTGATTTTGAATTCCACCGGCGTGTTGGCTGGGAAGGCAATTTCATTCACCGTAGCAATACCTTGCTCCGGGTAGATGAAGAACCATTTCCAGTCCATAGCGATAACTTCGATGGTCACCGGTTTCGCATCGTGAACCAGCGGTTTGCTTGGCTCTAATGCGTGAGTGGTTTTCCAGGTTAGTACCGCGAGGAAGATAACGATAAGGATAGGAATCGTCCAAACCACAGCTTCAACTTTGTTCGAGTGCGACCAGTTGGGGCTGTATTTGGCGTTTGTGTTTGAAGCACGATACTTCCAGGCAAAACCGATCGCCATTGCGATAGCGGGGATAACGACTATCAACATCAGCCCGATTGCTGTCAGTATCAGAGAACGTTGTTCCAGTCCGATTTGTCCTTTGGGATCTAGCAGCGCAGAATCACAGCCACTGAGTAAAAGTGTGCCTGCAATTAATGACAACCATCCCAAACTTTTATTGTATTTCCTGAGTCTCATTTAACGACCTCAATTCCAGGGAGCTCTATTGTCGTTTAAAGTGTGAAGGCATTTTACGGGAAGGTTACATTACTGTAAACATGAATGGCATGGTGTCAGTGTGGTGTTACCAGGTTCTGCCGACAATGTCACATAGAATGCAACAAACTGTAAAATATCGAGATAGCCCGCATGCTGTCTGGGTTATAACGAAAACCTGCCTTGTCGTAAATAGTACAGGTTAATTGGTATAACCAATCATTTTAATAAACATAATTTTAACAAATTAGCATCAATTGATAAACGAAATGATCTACAAAATAATTTAGGCAAAAGCTGAATCGGTTAAATGCAGGGTGAAAATAATTTCCCTGCTAATAATCTAAAAAAGAGTCTTGCTTTCGATAAATAATTCAGCCTGGAGAAGGGTGTTTATTAATTAATCAATATAGTCACGCTGCGCAACTTATTATTTCTGGAATAAATCAGAGCGTTTACATTAAAGCTGTTTTACGTAATGCCAGATAATCCAGCACCCCGCCAAACACGATGCCGCCGATAGCAAGCAACGCTCCCCATTCCAGGAACTGAATGTTAAACGCCCAGTTTGTCAGACCCGTCGAATTGGTAATCAGCACCACAAGCCAGACGGCCAAAAGCGCACAACCCAGCATTAAGGCACGAAGAGCGATGCGATAGGCTGACGAAAACTCGCTCCGCGGTATGAAGCTATCGTTATTCTGGGTGTATTCCAGCGTCGTTTTGCACACCAGTAATAACAAGATCCCCGGAACGGCAGCCACAACTGAGAATAAGTAAAACGTCGGCCAACCCTGGGCTTCGACAAACCAACCGGCTATCGGCCCCACATAAACACGCCCTACCGCTGACAGGGCAGAAAGCAATGCAAATTGAGTCGCAGAAAACGATTTATTACACAGCGTCATCAGTAGTGCGACAAAGGCTGCCGTGCCCATACCGCCACAAAGATTCTCAAAGAAAACCGCTGTTGCCATGCTAATCATATGCTTATCGGTAATCGAGAGGATCCAGTAACCGGCATTGGATACCCCCTGCAAAATGCCAAATATCAGTAATGCGCGAAACAGCGAAAGGCGCTGCATTAAAATACCGCCATAGAGGGCACCAATAATGGTGGCAATCAGACCCAGCGTTTTATTCACCATACCGACTTCACCGGCGTCAAAACCCACACCGCGAATCAGGAATGTCGTCGTTAAACTCATGGCGAACGCATCGCCAAGCTTATACATCACAATCAGCAGCAGAATCAGCCATGCATTGTTGCGGCCAAAGAAATCACGCAACGGGGCGACCACCGCTTGTTCCAGACTTCGGGGAACGGGGATCGCGTCTGTGGGTTCCGGGGCGAGTAAAGTGGCGATAATACAAGGCAGCATCAGTGCCGCCATCAGCCAGTACATGCCTTGCCAGCCAAGGTATCTGTCCGCAAGCCAAAGTGCTAAACCGCCTGAGACCAGCATCGCCAGACGATAACCCAACACGCTGATGGCTGCCCCCGTGCCACGCTCTTCGGCTGGGAGAACATCCGTTTTCCAGGCATCGAAAACGATATCTTGCGAGGCAGAGCAGAAAGCAATAATCACCGCCAGCGCCGCCATCCAACGCAACTGCGAACCGGGTTCCAGGAACCCCATTCCGGCAATCGCAATAAGAAGCAGAACCTGCGTAATAAGCAGCCAACCACGACGCCGGCCCAGCAACGGTGGCGTATACCTGTCCATCACTGGCGACCACAGGAACTTAAACACATAGGCTTGCCCAACGAGCGAGAAGAAACCAATGGTTTTAAGATCGATATTCTCAACCGTCATCCATGCCTGAAGTGTGCCGGATGTGAGGGCGAGAGGGAGGCCAGAAGCAAAGCCTAAAATCAAAAGGATGGCTGATTTTGGCTGCTGAAAAAGACGAAGATAATGGTTGGGCATACTTTGCTCTAAAACCAGCCCGCATGATGCGGGCTGGTGAGGTATTAATTAACGAGCGTTCTGCTTAATAAAATCATGAACGCTGGTGTCCTGGGCCATATCAGCAATAGTATCAGTCAATACAGAGTTTACTGCATTGGCGATATTCTTGTTGGTGGCCTGGAACGCACCTTCTACGTTGTAGTTAGAACGGTAGTTTTTGGTCATCTTTGTGCCATTTTTGGCCGTCGCAATAATCACGATATCGGCTTTAGTGGCGATGTTGTATCGCACGCTGCCCTGAGAAACGTCTGCATACAGCTGGTTTACGATGATTTGTAAGTCTACCGGGCTATTAGGCCCAATCATGTAACCACGGGCAGTCATCTGTTTTTCCAGAACTTCTTGCAGCAGGAAACGCAGATCACGAGATGGGGTCAGTGTAACCAATTGGTTATCACGAGTGACTTTTGCCAGAGCCTGGTCTTTGCGTTGATCCGCACCGTTGATGCTCACAGTTACGCCCATCAGGCTTGGATCTTGCTGTGGCAGGCTGATAGTTGGTGAAACATCAATTGTGGTTGGAGGTGTTGCACAGCTGGCCAGCATAAAAATGGCAACCAACGGGAATAATAATTTTTTTAACATGTTCGCTATCTCAATGTACTCAAGGGGCAGGCAGATAAAAAATCACGCCATCATAACACTGCATGTGCCCAGTGGAAGCAGTTAACGCACGTAATTTCATCGCGTTGCGCTTTTTCTGAGCGGTTGCAAAGCTATCTGACCATTTTACCCATGATTAGTGCCGTAATCACATTAAGCTACAGGGGCTTGGGGAAGGAAATCGGACGAAAGCTAAATAATTGTTGAAATTCCGTTATTAAAACGGCTAAAAGCGGCTAACATTTAAAGGGATGAGTGGCATCTCTACGCAGTTGAGGAGAAAGTTCATGATGATGCGCGAGCAAATAGAATCAAAATTAAGGGCAGCGTTTGAACCCGTGTTTCTGGAAGTCGCGGATGAAAGCTATCGTCACAATGTCCCGGCGGGTTCAGAGAGCCATTTCAAAGTGGTTTTGGTCAGTGACCGTTTCGCGGGCGAGCGTTTCTTAAATCGCCATCGAATGATTTACGGAACATTAAGTGCTGAACTCTCTACCACCGTTCATGCTTTAGCTCTGCACACCTACACAATTAAAGAATGGGAAGGTTTGCACGATACTGTTTTAGCCTCTCCACCTTGCCGTGGAGCAGGATCAATCGCCTGAAGTTAACCTTCAGGCTTGCAACTTAGGGAACTTTTCCTTTATGTTGCGGTATATGAATCGTGTTTTACGAAACGGCCTGCGGGCCGTTTTGTTTTGTCTTAAATCGCCCTTGTTGTTCCAGGGTTTGGACAATAAATCCAAAAGAACTGTGAAAAGGTCCGCAGCAACACTGTGTTGCCGTTCTCGACTCACCTTGGTGATGCCGCTATAATGCTGCGTCTTATTTTTCGGAATGTCTTCGGGACGATTCTGACGACAGGGAATGTGATTCTGATTCAGAAGGCATCCCGGTTCTGTGGAGCACAAATCAGCGCTTCCAGAGTTGACCGAGCACTGTGATTTTTTGAGGTAACAAGATGCAAGTTTCAGTTGAAACCACTCAGGGCCTTGGCCGCCGTCTCACGATTACTATCGCTGCAGACAGCATCGAAACCGCTGTAAAAAGCGAGCTGGTCAACGTGGCAAAGAAAGCCCGTATCGACGGTTTCCGTAAAGGAAAAGTGCCGATGACTGTTATCGCACAACGCTATGGCGCTTCTGTTCGCCAGGACGTGTTGGGCGAACTGATGAGCCGTAACTTCGTTGACGCGATCATCAAGGAAAAAATCAATCCAGCTGGCGCACCGAACTACGTTCCAGGCGAATACAAACTGGGCGAAGACTTCACCTATGCGGTTGAGTTTGAAGTGTACCCAGAAGTTGAGCTGCAAGGTCTGGAAGCAATCGAAGTAGAAAAACCGGTTGTTGAAGTGACTGACGAAGACGTTGACGCAATGCTGGACACCCTGCGTAAGCAACAGGCGACCTGGAAAGATTCAGACGCTGCTGCAACTGCAGAAGACCGCGTAACCATCGACTTCACTGGTTCTGTAGACGGCGAAGTATTCGAAGGCGGCAAAGCGTCTGACTTCGTGCTGGCAATGGGCCAGGGTCGTATGATCCCAGGCTTCGAAGAAGGTCTGGTTGGTCATAAAGCTGGCGAAGAATTCACTATCGAAGTGACCTTCCCAGAAGATTACCACGCTGAAAACCTGAAAGGTAAAGCGGCTAAGTTCGACATCGTTCTGAAGAAAGTTGAAGAGCGCGAACTGCCAGAATTTACTGAAGAATTCATCAAACGTTTCGGCGTTGCTGATGGTTCCGTTGCAGGCCTGCGTACCGAAGTGCGTAAAAACATGGATCGTGAGCTGAAAGGCGCAGTGCGTAACCGCATCAAGTCTCAAGCCATCGACGGTCTGGTTAATGCGAACAACATCGACGTACCAGCTGCACTGATCGACGGCGAAATCGACGTTCTGCGTCGCCAGGCTGCGCAGCGTTTCGGTGGCAACGAGAAACAAGCGTTGGAACTGCCACGTGAGTTGTTCGAAGAACAAGCTAAGCGTCGTGTTGTTGTTGGCCTGCTGTTGGGTGAAGTGATTCGTACCCACGAGCTGAAAGCTGACGAAGAACGCGTTAAAGGTCTGATCGAAGAAATGGCTTCTGCCTACGAAGATCCGACTGAAGTTGTTGAGTTCTACGGCAAAAACAAAGAACTGATGGACAACATGCGTAATGTTGCTCTGGAAGAACAAGCTGTTGAAGCAGTACTGTCTAAAGCGAAAGTGTCTGAAAAAGCCACTACCTTTAGCGAACTGATGAACCAACAAGCGTAAGCATAATTTTTGGCATCATCGCCAAAATATTGCTGCATCAAGCCCGTCACCCACAGGTGGCGGGCTTTTTTTATCAGTGACTCCCTGAAAACCCATCAATAAAACGCAGTTTCAGGGTTAGCGTAACAAGAAAAGGTTGTTATGCTTGAAACAGGGTAAGCTCATCCCCATAAATACGGGTATGGCTAAAAATTAGGATCCCTGACTGATAATCCGTCCAATTAAGGTTGCGAGGCGAGCAAGGAGCGTAGTCTTCTTTTTGCGTCTCAAGTAGAATCAGTGCATCAGGTATCGAAGGCTTAATTATTCCAGGAGACGGAAATGTCATACAGTGGCGAAAGAGATCAATTTGCACCCCATATGGCCCTGGTGCCGATGGTTGTTGAACAGACATCGCGTGGCGAGCGTTCATACGATATCTATTCCCGTCTGCTCAAGGAACGTGTCATCTTTATGACAGGCCAGGTCGAAGACCATATGGCTAACCTGATTGTGGCGCAGATGCTGTTTCTGGAAGCAGAAAACCCAGAAAAAGACATCTATCTCTACATCAACTCACCAGGCGGCGTGATTACTGCCGGTATGTCTATCTACGATACGATGCAATTTATTAAACCAGATGTCAGCACTATCTGTATGGGACAAGCCTGTTCTATGGGCGCTTTCCTGCTGACCGCTGGGGCTAAAGGTAAGCGTTTCTGTTTGCCGAACTCACGCGTGATGATTCACCAGCCGCTGGGTGGCTATCAGGGACAAGCAACGGATATCGAAATCCATGCGCGCGAAATTCTGAAAGTGAAAGCTCGTATGAACGAACTCATGGCGCAACATACTGGTAAGTCTCTGGAAGAAATCGAAAGAGACACCGAGCGTGACCGTTTCCTCGCTGCAAGCGAGGCGGTAGAGTACGGATTAGTTGACTCAATCCTGACTCACCGTAGCTAACGCCCGAAAACAGTGAGCCGTATACTATAGTTGAAGTAGCGGCTCCTGGCGCGCTTACGATTGGCTGCGCCGTAGAATGGCACTTGTGCCGGACTTGTACGGTGCAAAGAAACAGAAAAGAGGTTTTACCGATGACAGATAAGCGCAAAGACGGTTCAGGCAAATTACTGTACTGCTCTTTTTGCGGCAAAAGCCAGCATGAAGTGCGTAAACTGATTGCCGGGCCGTCAGTGTATATCTGCGATGAGTGTGTCGATTTATGTAACGACATTATTCGCGAAGAGATCAAAGAAGTCGCGCCGCATCGCGAACGTAGCGCGCTGCCGACTCCGCATGAAATCCGTCACCATCTCGATGATTACGTCATCGGTCAGGAACAGGCTAAAAAAGTCCTGGCGGTTGCGGTTTACAACCATTACAAACGCCTGCGTAACGGCGACAGCAGCAACGGAATCGAACTGGGCAAAAGTAACATTCTGCTCATCGGGCCGACGGGTAGCGGTAAAACACTGCTGGCTGAAACCCTGGCACGTTTGCTGGATGTTCCTTTCACCATGGCAGATGCAACAACGTTAACCGAAGCGGGTTACGTGGGTGAAGACGTAGAAAACATCATCCAGAAACTGCTGCAAAAATGTGATTACGATGTGCAGAAAGCACAGCGCGGTATCGTGTACATCGATGAGATCGACAAAATCTCCCGCAAATCTGATAACCCGTCCATCACCCGTGATGTGTCTGGTGAAGGTGTGCAGCAGGCGTTGCTGAAACTTATCGAAGGTACTGTTGCAGCGGTTCCACCTCAGGGTGGTCGTAAGCATCCACAGCAAGAGTTTTTGCAGGTTGATACCTCTAAGATTCTGTTTATCTGTGGCGGCGCATTTGCAGGCCTCGATAAAGTTATCGCAAACCGAGTTGAAACCGGTTCGGGTATCGGCTTTGGTGCGACAGTAAAAGGCAAATCTCAGAAAGCCACCGAAGGGCAGTTATTAGGCCAGGTTGAGCCAGAAGATTTGATCAAATTTGGTCTGATCCCTGAGTTCATCGGTCGTCTGCCAGTCGTTGCTACGTTGACTGAACTGAGTGAAGAAGCGCTGATTCAAATCCTGAAAGAGCCGAAAAACGCCCTGACCAAGCAATATCAGGCGTTGTTCAATCTGGAAGGCGTGGATCTGGAATTCCGCGACGAAGCACTGGATGCTATTGCTAAGAAAGCAATGGCACGCAAAACCGGCGCTCGTGGTCTGCGTTCCATCGTTGAAGGCGCTCTGCTGGACACCATGTACGACCTTCCATCAATGGAAGATGTCGAGAAAGTGGTGATTGACGAATCCGTTATCGACGGTCAAAGCAAGCCATTATTAATTTATGGTAAACCGGAAGCACAACAAGCATCCGGTGAATAATTCGCCAAAATAACCAGTCAGTTAGTATAAAAAGGGGGATTTATATCCCCCTTTTGCTTTTCCTTCATTCCTGGCATTGAATGCACTGGAAACATCCCCATATACTGACTTACTTGTTGGTGATGCCAGATACCCGTGAGGTATTAAGCAGAGAGCATCCCCCATCACCAGGCGGACCTTAACTAAGAGAGAGCTCTATGAATCCTGAGCGTTCTGAACGCATTGAAATCCCCGTATTGCCGTTGCGCGATGTGGTGGTTTATCCGCACATGGTAATTCCACTGTTTGTCGGGCGAGAAAAATCCATTCGTTGCCTGGAAGCGGCCATGGATCATGATAAAAAAATCATGCTGGTGGCGCAGAAAGAAGCCTCGACAGATGAGCCAGGTGTAAATGACCTGTTCTCAGTGGGTACCGTCGCATCCATCCTGCAAATGCTGAAACTGCCAGACGGCACCGTTAAAGTGCTGGTTGAAGGGTTACAGCGTGCGCGTATTACCACGCTTTCTGACAACGGTGACCATTTCTCAGCTCAGGCTGAGTACCTGAATTCGCCAGCTATCGAAGAGCGCGAACAGGAAGTGCTGGTGCGCACCGCGATTAATCAGTTTGAAGGCTATATCAAACTGAACAAAAAAATCCCGCCAGAAGTGCTGACATCGCTGAACAGCATTGACGATCCTGCTCGTCTGGCAGACACCATCGCTGCACATATGCCATTGAAACTGACTGACAAACAGTCCGTTCTCGAGATGTCCGATATTAACGAACGTCTTGAATATCTGATGGCAATGATGGAGTCAGAAATCGATCTGTTGCAGGTTGAGAAACGTATTCGCAACCGCGTCAAAAAGCAGATGGAAAAAAGCCAGCGTGAGTACTATCTGAATGAGCAAATGAAAGCGATTCAGAAAGAACTCGGCGAAATGGACGATGCTCCAGACGAAAACGAAGCGCTAAAACGCAAAATCGACGCGGCTAAAATGCCGAAAGAAGCGCGTGAAAAAACCGAAGCGGAACTGCAAAAACTGAAAATGATGTCTCCAATGTCTGCGGAAGCAACCGTGGTTCGTGGTTACATCGATTGGATGGTGCAGGTGCCGTGGAATGCGCGCAGCAAAGTGAAAAAAGATCTGCGTCAGGCGCAGGAAGTCCTCGATACCGATCATTACGGCCTTGAGCGCGTGAAAGATCGTATCCTGGAATATCTCGCAGTCCAGAGCCGCGTCAACAAGCTCAAAGGGCCAATTCTGTGCCTGGTTGGGCCTCCAGGTGTAGGTAAAACCTCACTGGGTCAGTCCATCGCTAAAGCGACAGGGCGTAAATACGTGCGTATGGCGCTGGGCGGGGTGCGTGACGAAGCGGAAATTCGTGGTCACCGTCGTACTTATATCGGTTCCATGCCGGGAAAATTGATTCAGAAGATGGCGAAAGTGGGCGTTAAAAACCCATTATTCCTGTTGGATGAAATCGATAAAATGTCCTCAGACATGCGTGGCGATCCGGCATCAGCCCTTCTGGAAGTGCTTGATCCAGAACAGAACGTGGCGTTCAACGACCACTATCTGGAAGTGGATTACGATCTGAGCGACGTCATGTTCGTCGCAACGTCTAACTCCATGAACATTCCAGCTCCGCTGTTGGATCGTATGGAAGTGATTCGTCTGTCCGGTTACACCGAAGACGAAAAGCTGAACATTGCTAAACAGCACCTGCTGACGAAGCAAATTGAACGTAACGCATTGAAGAAAGGCGAAATCACGGTTCACGATAGTGCTATTACTGGCATCATTCGTTACTACACTCGTGAAGCGGGTGTCCGTAGCCTGGAACGTGAAATCTCCAAACTGTGCCGTAAAGCGGTTAAACAACTGCTGTTGGACAAAACGCTGAAACATATCGAAATCGACGGCGATAACCTGAAAGATTTCCTTGGTGTGCAGCGCTTTGATTATGGCCGTGCAGACAGCGAAAACCGTGTAGGGCAAGTCACAGGCCTTGCGTGGACTGAAGTAGGTGGTGATTTACTGACCATCGAAACCGCTTGTGTGCCGGGCAAAGGCAAGCTGACTTACACCGGCTCTTTGGGTGAGGTTATGCAGGAGTCTATCCAGGCCGCGTTGACTGTGGTGCGCGCGCGTGCCGAGAAATTGGGCATTAATGCTGATTTCTACGAAAAACGTGACATCCACGTTCACGTACCAGAAGGTGCAACACCGAAAGACGGCCCAAGTGCGGGTATTGCGATGTGTACCGCGTTGGTCTCTTGCCTGACAGGTAACCCTGTTCGTGCAGATGTCGCGATGACCGGTGAAATCACGTTACGTGGTCAGGTGTTACCAATCGGTGGTTTGAAAGAAAAACTACTGGCTGCACACCGTGGTGGTATCAAAACTGTTCTGATTCCGGATGAAAATAAACGTGATCTGGAAGAGATTCCTGACAATGTTATCGCCGACCTGGATATCCATCCGGTGAAGCGCATCGAGGAAGTTTTGGCTCTTGCATTGCAGAACGAACCCTACGGAATGCAGGTTGTAACTGCAAAATAGTGACCTGACGCATATTCGGTCAATAAAATCAGAGCTGGCGGGTGAATTGTCACTTGCCAGCTTTTTTTTGTATCGCTACTTTAGATCGCTGGGGATGCATGTCTTTAACAACGAGTGTTGTAAGGGCATGACAGGCCTGATATAACTGCTGCGCGGTCGCACTTTGAAGGATATCTGGTGCGATATAAATTATAAAGAGAGGAAGAGAAGAGTGAATAAATCTCAACTGATAGACAAAATTGCCGCAGGTGCTGATATTTCTAAAGCCGCGGCTGGACGTGCATTAGACGCTGTGATTGCTTCTGTTACTGAATCTCTGCAATCTGGGGAAGACGTGGCACTGGTTGGCTTTGGAACTTTTGCTGTTCGTGAACGTGCTGCCCGTACCGGCCGTAACCCACAGACAGGCAAAGAAATCACCATCGCTGCTGCCAAAGTACCAGGTTTCCGTGCTGGTAAAGCGCTGAAAGAAGCTGTGAACTGATTTATCGTCCGATATTTAGGGCAACGCTAGTCAAAGTTAGGTCAGGGCGCATCATTAGATGTGCCTTTTTTTATGCCTGATGACTAATTTTGTGCATGTTTGATGATTTGAACCCATTTTCTTGTCACAATACCCGCTAGCACGCAGCGGCACAGCAGTACGCATATTCAGGGATGCCCATTTAGCGACTGCGCTGGGTTTACCATTCACACTACAGTGGAGTGTTGTTACACCATGATGGACAATTTACGTACGGCGGCAAACAGCCTCGTAATCAAGATAATTTTCGGCATCATTATCGTGTCATTCATTTTGACTGGCGTGAGTGGCTACCTGATCGGTGGTGGCGCCAACTACGCCGCAAAAGTGAATGGTCAAGAAATTAGCCGTGGCCAGTTTGAAAACGCCGTTGCGAGCGAACGTAACCGCCAACAGCAGCAACTGGGCGAACAGTTCTCTGTACTGGCAGGCAACGAAGGCTACATGAAGCAGATGCGCCAGCAAGTGCTGTCGCGCATGGTTGATGAGGCGTTGATGGATCAGTATGCCAAACACCTTGGCCTGAGTATCAGCGACGAACAAATCAAACAAGCCATCTTTAAAGAACCTGCATTCCAGAACAACGGCAAGTTTGATAATGCGCGTTATACCTCCATCCTCAACAATATGGGGATGACGCCCGATCAGTACGCGCAAGCACTGCGCAATCAGTTGACGACTCAGCAACTGATCAATGCCATCGTTGGCACTGACTTCATGCTGACGGGTGAAACTGATGAGTTGGCGGCTCTTGTGTCACAGCAGCGTGTGGTTCGTGAAGCCACAATCGATGTGAATGCACTGGCTGCTAAGCAAGAGGTTACCGAGCAGGAAATTAACGCCAGCTACGAGCAAAACAAAAACAACTACATCGCCCCTGAGCAATTCCGGGTCAGCTACATCATGCTTGATGCGGCTTCTCAGAAAGTTGAAGTGGCTGATGCTGACATCCAGTCTTACTACGACCAACATCAGGATGAGTTCACTCAGCCTCAACGTAACCGCTACAGCGTGATTCAAACCAAAACTGAAGCCGAAGCTAAAGCGATTCTTGATGAACTGAACAAAGGCGCTGACTTTGCTGCACTGGCTAAAGAAAAATCTGCTGACATCATCTCTGCTCGCAAAGGTGGCGACATGGGTTGGCTGGAGTCAGGCACTACACCGGACGAGCTGAAAAACGCAGGCCTGAAAGATAAAGGCCAACTTTCTGGCGTGATTAAATCGTCTGTTGGTTTCCTGGTTGTCCGTCTGGACGATGTCGAGCCTGCGCAAACCAAACCGTTGTCTGAAGTTAAAGATGCGATTGCTGCGAAAGTGAAACAAGAGAAAGCCGTTGATGCTTACTATGCTCTGCAACAGAAAGTAAGTGACGCGGCAAGTAATGACAACGAATCTCTGGCAAGCGCTGAAAAAGTGGCGGGTGTTAAAGCTGTTGAGACAGGTTGGTTCGGTCACGACAACTTGCCTGCTGAGTTAGACTTCAAACCAGTTTCTGACGTTATTTTCAATGGCGGTCTGGTTGGTGCTAACGGCACACCAGGTAGCAACTCCGACATCATCACTGTTGATGGCGACCGTGCTTTCGTTGTGCGTGTCACAGAACATAAAGCTGAAGCTATTAAGCCGTTAGCTGAAGTTCGCGAGCAGGTTATCGCGCAGGTTAAACATCAGAAAGCTGAGCAACAAGCGAAGCAGGATGCAGACAAACTTCTGAACGCGCTGAAACTTGGCAAAGGCGACGAAGCGATGAAAGCCGTGGGTTTAAGCTTCGGTGCTGCAAAAACGCTGACCCGTACTGGCCAGGACCCAATCAGCCAGGCTGCTTTCATGGTGCCATTGCCAGCTAAAGACAAGCCTTCCTTCGGCGTCGCTAACGATATGCAAGGTAACGTTGTTTTGTTAGCGGTGGATGAGGTTAAACCTGGCGATATGCCAGCAGACCAGAAGAAAGCAATGGTGCAAGGTATCACCCAGAACAATGCCCAAATTGCTTTCGAAGCGTTGATGAGCAATCTGCGCAAAGAAGCGAAAATTAAGATGGGTGACAGCATCGAACAGCAGTAACGTTCTTCGGCGTTGCTCGCACTCCACTGCAACGCTCTGCAACATTCAAAGGCCGCTTTCGCGGCCTTTTCCACATTTAAATATTGCCAATTGTCCCTGTTTTTTTCTCCCGTTAAGGTGGCTTTGCTGTCAACACACAAGGAGGAACAGCATGAAACCAGGAATCAAAAGTGGAATAAAAACAGTCTGTATCGCCGTCGCATTGATCGGTGCCAGCGCGTGTTCTCAGGCAATCGCTGCCCCAACTGCCGTCAGGAATGAGACTGCTCAACAACACGTTGAAAAAACACCGGCCACCCCCATCACCACGGCAAAACCAGCCGATGCTGACGATGTCGTTGTGAGTATTAACACCGCCAGCGCAGAAGCTCTTGCACAGGCGATGAATGGTGTGGGGCTGAAAAAGGCGCAATCGATTGTGAGTTATCGTGAAGAATACGGTCCATTCAAAGCGCTGGAGCAATTACAAGAGGTGCCGGGGATTGGCAGTGCGTTAGTGGAACGTAATCTGTCTCACATTAAGCTTTAACGTTTAGTGCACGCGGCTCGCGCAGCCTAAAAAGTTTGCTATGCTAAATGACAGGTCATACCAGTTTGGAGTGACCTGTTTACTCCACCTGCTCACTAATAAAAATAGGGTTTTATCGCTATGCAAACACAAATCAAAGTTCGGGGTTATCATATTGATTTTTATCAGCATGTTAACAATGCCCGTTACCTTGAGTTTCTTGAAGAAGCCCGCTGGGAAGGGCTGGAAAATGCGGCAGGTTTCCAGTGGATGACGGATCACAACATCGCGTTCATTGTGGTCAATATCAATATTAACTACCGCCGCCCGGCAGTACTTGGCGATCTTTTGCGAATCGAAAGCTCGTTGCAGCAACTCAACGGGAAAAGCGGGG
The DNA here is from genome assembly GCF_027594725.1 of Buttiauxella sp. WJP83. Taxonomy (NCBI): domain Bacteria; kingdom Pseudomonadati; phylum Pseudomonadota; class Gammaproteobacteria; order Enterobacterales; family Enterobacteriaceae; genus Buttiauxella; species Buttiauxella sp. WJP83. The sequence goes on along the minus strand of NZ_CP110080.1, from coordinate 3,640,783 downwards.
TGCTGAGCCAGGTTGTGAAACTTGAGCCAGAGGGTGAGATTGTGGCAGACGCGCTGCTGACATTCGTTTGCATCGATTTGAAAACGCAGAAGTCGGTTCCGCTTGAAGGGGAATTGCGCGAAAAGTTAGTACAAATGATGGAATAAGCGGTTGGGCGTGGCAAAGCCACGCCCACTGAATTACTTCAGGCCGGTTTTCTTTTTCATGGCTGCCATTACCGCCGGTTTATCCGCCAGATAATGGTTTAGCCCGTTAGCTCGAAGATTGCAGGCTGCGCACTCACCACAGCCATCGCCCTGAATGCCGTTGTAACACGTCAGGGTCTCGTGACGTACCAGATCGAGTTGCTGCCAATAATCTGCCAGCGCCCAGGTTTCTGCTTTATCCAGCCACATCAGAGGGGTTTCAAAACGCACATCACGGCCCATGCCGAGGCTGACGGCGTGATTCAAAGCTTTCACGAATTCATCGCGGCAATCCGGGTAGCCTGAGAAGTCTGTTTCACAAACACCAGTGATGACCGCTTCGGCCTCAACCTGATAAGCATAAATGGCCGTGAGCGTCAGGAACAGGATATTGCGTCCCGGCACGAAGGTGCTTGGAATACCATTTTCTGAAGGATCGTAATGGGGTACTGGAATGTTGTCGCGCGTCAGGCTACTGACCGCTAATTCATTCAGTAAGGTGACATCCAGGACTTTATGGGCACGAGCACCCAGTTTCAGCGCGAGTTCACGGGCAACGTCAATCTCAGCACGGTGGCGCTGACCATAATCAAACGTCACACAGTGGACTTCATCATATTGTTTTAAAGCCTGAATCAGGCAGGTTGTGGAGTCCTGACCACCACTAAAGACGACAACTGCACGTTTCATGAATCAATCCTGTAGAACACGTAAAAAGATATGGTAACGCTTAGGCTACGTGGCTGCCCAGCTTCTTCACACCATAGTAGGTGGTGGTAACCACGCTCGGGTAAAATCGAACCATCCCCATGCGTTGAGTTCAATGCCATTCACGCCGGGTGGCGCACTGATTTGGTAACGGTAATTAAACAGTGGCGATACGATGGCGTCGCGCATTAATCCGCTAAACACCTCTTGCAAACCAGTGCTGCGGGCATTTTCGTCCGGGTGGATTTGTACGGTGTCGAGCGTAGCCTGCAAATGCGTGTACTGGATTTCCGTGAGAACCGCAGGCCACAGGACATCACTGCGAAGCCATTGCTCCAGCGTGTAAACCGGCGCTTCACCAATTAATCGGTCACCCATCATTAAATCCGCGTCTGCTAATGCTTCACAGTCGGTCCAGTTTTTTGCGTCGTGGAAAATTAGCGTTAATTCACAACCTAAAGCAGCAAGATAAGTTTTAAGCTGTTGTGCCATTACGTGCAATTCAACCGGCAAATGATAAAGCAACGTCAACCGTGACGGGAGTGTCACCGCATTGCACTTTGTCCATTCCGGGATTTTCCAGCCTGGGATCATCTCGTGGCTTGGCATGATCAGCGATTCATCGACGGGCAGACTGGCGATAAGCTCTTGCTGGTGGATGATCTGCATCAGAAAGCGCGCCTGTTCTGGTGACAGATTACCGTTCTGCTTTACCGCCAGATAACAAAAACCGAGGCTGATGCTATTGCTGACGGGGCGCAGATGCACCAGTTCATCCTGCTGGCCAATGGCTATTTGCACCGGATGGCGGCAACTGGTACCTAATTCGGTATCGAATAGCTGCGGGGTTATCCAGTATTCCACCGCTTTGAGTAGCGGATGGCCGAGATGGTAAGACTCAAAACTCTCGATACGCACCAGATTCTCTTTAAAGCTGTTGATGCGAAATGGCCCACAGCCAATTTGCGTGTCTTCTGGATGCGCCAGGCGGCTGCAATAACTTGCCAGACGATGAGCCAGCCAGTAATCGGGACTATGCAGCACAAAACGGATGCACTGCGTATGGGCAATCTCAATGCTTTTCACGCTGACGAACAGACGGCGCATTGCTGGGAGTGCCAATAGCATCATCAAACGTTGTTGTAGCTGTGTGGTTTCTACGGGTTCGCCATTGTGCCAGTGAAGCGTGGAGCGAATAAAAAAAAACCAGTTCAGGCCGTCCTCAGAGATTTCCCAATGATGAGCCAGATCAGGTTGTGGGAGGGCGTTAGAAGAGGTGAAACGGGTGAGTCCAGCAAAAACTTGCCCAGCTAAATGCTGTTCAGCACGGCCCGGTAGAAACCCCGGTTGCAGAGGTTCAAGCGGACGGTAATAAGGAATACGCAGCGTTGGCGTATCATTTTGCCATTGTCCGCCGAGAAACGGTTGCAGCAACTGTCGCAATTGTTCCGGCGCGATTTGCGCCAGTTCGAGAGCGTTCTGGTGCTGCCCTTTGTGCAATACCTGCTCCATCATTCCTGAACGAACGCTCTCCGGCGTCACCAGAAAAGTGAGTGTGCCTCGTTTCCCTCGTCCAGATTGTGCCTGCCAGGTTAACCAACCCGCATCTTGCAACTGATTTAGTAACGTTCGCACATGCCGCTCACTGCAAAAACAGCGGCCAGCCAGCTCTGCGACAGTCACGAGTTGGTCTTCACCCGCAGAAGGCTGCCATAAACGCTGAAATTGGTTTAGTCGATTTAATAGTCTCAACGGTATAAACCCGGAACAATTTTCAGAAAGTATTCACTATTAGTTCCGTATATGCCAGGTGATACTGCCAATTGTGTTTTAGTCGTCACAAACTGGAGTGAACATGGCTCGTCTGGCTGCATTTGATATGGATGGTACGTTGTTAATGCCCAATCACCATTTGGGTGATGAAACGCTGCGTACCCTGAACCGTCTGCGTGAAGAACGCCAGATGACACTCGCCTTTGCCACTGGCCGCCATGTTTTGGAAATGCGCCATATTCTGGGCTCTCTGTCACTGGAAGCCTTTTTGATTACCGGAAACGGGACGCGAGTTCACTCAATGGAAGGGGAGTTACTGCATCGGCAGGATCTCTCTGCGGAAGCGGCAGAAATAGTGATCCATGGGACGTGGGATACTCAGGCAAGCCTGCATGTGTTTAATGACACCGGCTGGTTAACCCAATATGAAGTTGGGGAAATGCTCAATGCCCACGTTTACAGCGGCTTCAGCCCGAAAATTGTCGATGTTAAACGCATACCGTCTGATGAAGTGACCAAGATTTGCTTCTGTGGTCCCCACGACGATCTTCTGCGTCTGAAAGTTCAGTTGGAAGAGGCTCTGGGCGAGCGCGCGTTCCTCTGTTTCTCTGCGGTGGACTGCCTGGAAGTTTTACCGATTGGCTGCAACAAAGGATCGGCACTTAAGGTATTAAGTCAGCATCTCGGTCTGACGATGAAAGATTGTATGGCGTTTGGCGATGCGATGAACGATCGCGAAATGCTCTCAAGCGTGGGTCATGGTTTGATCATGGGTAACGCGATGGCGCAACTGAAAGCAGATTTACCGCATTTACCTGTTATTGGTCACTGCAATAAACAGGCTGTTTCTCATTATTTGACGCATTGGCTGGATACACCAAACCTCACTTATTCCCCCGAATGATAAGGCTTACAGCAGGCCGGAATTTTCTTCCGGCCACTTTTTTACTTAATCAAATCCTGAATTTCACGTTGCCACGGCAACACATCACCGATATTTTCCTTCACCCATTCCGCGTTGTAATAGGATTCCAGATAACGTTCACCGCTGTCGCAAAGTAGCGTCACAATGGAACCGGCGCGTCCTTCAGCACGCATACGCGCGGCTAGCTGCAAGACTCCCCACATATTGGTCCCGGTGGATGCGCCAACTTTTCGGCCCAGCACGGTTTCCAGCCACTGCATGGTGGCAATACTCGCCGCATCAGGGACACGCATCATTTCGTCGATGACATCCGGAATGAACGACGGCTCGCAGCGTGGGCGACCAATCCCTTCAATTTTACTGCCCACTGCACTGCGCAAGCTGCAATCACGTTTCTGCCAGTAATCCATGAACACTGAATTTTGCGGGTCGACTACGGCCAGTTGTGTTGGGTATCCCAGGTAGCGCAAATAACGGCCAATGGTCGCTGACGTGCCGCCTGTGCCTGCACTCATCACGATATAATCGGGCACCGGATGCGGTTCATGTTCCATCTGACGGAAAATACTGTCGGCAATATTGTTATTACCTCTCCAGTCGGTCGCACGTTCAGCGTAGGTGAACTGATCCATATAATGGCCGTTCAATTCGCGAGCCAGCGTTTCTGAAGCGGCATAAATCTCGCAGGCATTGTTCACGAAATGACAGCGGCCACCATAAAACTCAATCTGCTCAATCTTACGTTTCGCCGTCCAGGCGGGCATAACCGCGATAAACGGCAGCCCTAACAAACGGGCAAAATAGGCCTCTGAAACAGCGGTTGAACCTGAAGACGCCTCAATGATGGTCGTGCCTTCTTTAATCCAACCGTTACATAAACCATATAAAAACAGTGAACGGGCAAGACGATGTTTAAGGCTGCCAGTCGGATGAGTACTTTCATCTTTCAGGTAGAGCTGAATACCGGGAAATCCAGGTAGCGCAAGACGGATCAAATGTGTATCCGCGGAGCGTTGGTAATCGGCGTTTATTTCGCTTATAGCGTGGTTTACCCAACTAGTCGTCATGATGTTGCCCGTTTGTTTATTTGTGCCTAGAGTAATGCAAAAAGAAGATAAAAAAGTTGCCTTTTAGCCTGTCAGGGGCGTTCAATGGAGAAAAAATTTCTCCTGGAATACGCCATGTTAGATAAAATTGACCGTAAGCTGCTATCCTTGCTGCAAAACGACTGCACCCTCTCTTTGCAGGCACTCGCTGATGCCGTTAATCTGACTACCACACCCTGCTGGAAACGCCTGAAACGGCTTGAAGATGACGGCATTATTCGGGCAAAGGTCGCGCTTTTAGACCCGGAAAAACTAGGCCTTGGTCTGACCGCATTTGTGCTGATAAAAACCCAGCATCACAGCAGTGAGTGGTACTGCAAATTTGTCGCGGTCGTCGCAGAGATGCCAGAGGTGCTGGGTTTTTGGCGTATGGCAGGAGAGTACGACTACCTGATGCGTGTGCAGGTAGAAGACATGAAACGGTATGACGATTTTTACAAACGGCTGGTGAACGGCATTCCTGGTTTAAGCGATGTGACTTCGAGTTTTGCCATGGAACAGATAAAATACACGACGGCGTTGCCATTAGAGCGCTGAATTATACCCGCCATACTTCAATTATTTTGGGTATTCACGTTCCCGGCCTCAATAGAATTTATTTCTCTGCCTGACATCGGCAGACAGTACTTCAGGAATCTGACTGCGTGCGATTATTTGCTCAATTAAGCTGGTACTTCACCCGCGAATGGCGACGCTATCTCGGGGCTGTCGCCTTGCTTATTATCATTGCAATCCTGCAATTGGTGCCACCAAAACTGGTGGGCGTGATTGTTGATGGTGTCACCCAACAGCGCCTCTCCGGAAGCGACGTGTTGATGTGGATTGGTGTGATACTCGTTATTGCGGTGATCGTCTACATACTCCGTTACGTCTGGCGTGTGCTGCTGTTCGGCGCGTCTTACCAGCTTGCTGTTGAATTGCGCGAGGACTACTACCGTCAGCTAAGCCGCCAGCACCCTGAATTCTATCTGCGTCACCGTACCGGTGATTTGATGGCCCGTGCGACCAATGATGTCGACCGTGTGGTTTTTGCCGCAGGCGAGGGCGTGCTCACTCTCGTTGATTCGCTGGTGATGGGGTGCGCGGTACTTATCGTGATGTCGACGCAAATCAGCTGGGAACTCACCTTACTCGCATTACTGCCCATGCCCGTTATGGCGCTGGTGATCAAACGATATGGTGACCAATTACATCAACGTTTCAAGCTTGCCCAGGCGGCATTCTCAACGCTTAACGACAGGACGCAGGAAAGTTTATCCAGCATCCGCATGATCAAAGCATTTGGTCTTGAAGACCGACAATCTGCATTGTTTGCCGCCGAAGCCAAAGATGCCGGGCAGAAAAACATGAGAGTAGCGCGGGTCGATGCGCGCTTTGACCCGACGATTTATATCACCATTGGTACGGCAAACCTGCTCGCGATTGGTGGTGGCAGTTGGATGGTAATTCAGGGCTCGCTGACGCTTGGACAACTGACCAGTTTCGTGATGTACCTCGGCCTGATGATTTGGCCGATGCTGGCGCTGGCGTGGATGTTCAATATTGTTGAACGCGGCAGTGCGGCGTACAGCCGCATTCGCAGCATGTTATCCGAAGCGCCGTCAGTCCTTGATGGTGACAAAGAAGCGCCAGCCGGTCGCGGCACCGTGGACGTGAATATTCAGGCGTTCCACTATCCACAAACGGCACGGCCAACGCTTGAAAACGTCTCCTTTACCTTAAAACCGGGCGAAATGTTGGGGCTATGTGGGCCAACGGGGGCCGGGAAAAGTACCATTCTGTCTCTTCTCCAGCGTCATTTTGATATCGACCAAGGTGAGATTTGTTTCCATGGGATCCCGCTGGTACAGATGCAACTCGACTCCTGGCGCAGCCGTCTGGCGGTGGTAAACCAGACGCCATTCCTGTTCTCGGATACGGTGGCCAGCAACATCGCGCTGGGTAAACCGGGCGCAACGCAGCAAGAAATTGAACATGTAGCCAGGCTTGCCAGCGTTCACGACGATATTCTGCGTTTGCCACAAGGTTACGAAACCGAAGTTGGCGAGCGTGGTGTGATGCTTTCTGGCGGCCAGAAGCAGCGTATTTCTATCGCCCGTGCGTTATTACTCGATGCGGAAATCTTGATCCTCGATGATGCCCTTTCAGCCGTCGATGGACGAACCGAGCACCAAATCCTGCATAACCTGCGTCAGTGGGGCGAAAACCGCACGGTAATTATTAGTGCGCACCGTCTGTCGGCATTGACCGAAGCCAGTGAAATTCTGGTCATGCAGCACGGGCATGTTGCCCAACGTGGCAATCACGATGTGTTGGTGGGAATGCCGGGTTGGTATCGCGACATGTATCGTTATCAACAATTGGAAGCGGCGTTGGACGATGCGCCAGAAACGACAGCAGACGAGGAACCCGCCAATGCGTAAATCAATACAGCAATGGCCAACCATAAAACGCCTGCTGGCTTATGGCTCACCGTGGCGTAAACCGCTCGCGGGCGCGGTGGTCATGCTGTGGATTGCTGCCGCCGCCGAAGTTAGTGGCCCGATTATCGTGAGCTACTTCATCGATAATATGGTTTCTGAGCATCGTCTGCCTGTCGCGGCGGTCGCGGGGCTGGCGACCGCCTATCTGCTGCTGTCTATCTCGGCTGCGGGGTTGCATTACTGGCAAGCGTTATTGTTTAACCAGGCTGCCGTTGGCGTGGTGCAGAAGCTTCGCACTGACGTGATGGATGCTGCATTGCGTCAGCCGCTTAGCACCTTTGATACCCAGCCTGTTGGGCAATTAATTTCCCGCGTCACCAACGACACCGAAGTGATTCGTGACCTTTACGTGACGGTGGTTGCGACCGTATTGCGAAGTGCTGCGTTAATTGGCGCAATGCTGGTGGCGATGTTCAGCCTCGACTGGCGCATGGCGTCGGTGGCGGTTTGCATCTTCCCAGCAGTTATTATCGTGATGTTCATCTACCAACGTTACAGCACGCCGATTGTTCGCCGGGTACGCAGCTATCTGGCTGATATCAACGATGGTTTTAACGAAGTCATCAATGGGATGAGCGTTATCCAGCAGTTCCGCCAACAAGCGCGTTTTGGCGAGCGTATGAATGCTGCCAGCCGTTCGCACTATCTGGCGCGGATGCAAACCCTGCGACTGGATGGTTTTTTACTGCGGCCGCTGCTGAGTTTGTTTTCAGCGATGGTACTGTGCGGCTTATTGATGCTGTTTGGTTTTACCTCGGTCGGGACAATCGAAGTTGGTGTGTTATACGCATTTATCAACTATTTAGGGCGTCTTAATGAACCCCTGATCGAACTCACCACCCAACAATCGATGCTGCAACAAGCGGTGGTGGCGGGTGAACGTGTGTTTGAACTGATGGACGGTAAGCGTCAGGATTACGGCAACGATAATCGCCCGTTGGAAAGTGGCCGTATTGAAGTGGATAACGTGTCGTTTGCCTATCGCGGCGACAGACTGGTATTGCAGGACATCAACCTTGATGTTCCCGCGCGCAGTTTCGTCGCGCTGGTAGGGCATACCGGCAGTGGGAAAAGTACGTTGGCTAACTTGCTGATGGGCTATTACCCACTCACCAGCGGTGAGATTCGTCTTGATGGTCGCCCGCTGGACACGCTGAGCCACGGCGTGTTGCGTCAGGGCGTTGCGATGGTGCAACAAGATCCGGTGGTGTTGGCGGACTCCTTCTTTGCCAACGTAACGCTTGGGCGCGACATCAGCGAAGCGGCAGTCTGGCAGGCGCTGGAAACGGTGCAGCTCGCAGAACTGGCGCGCACCATGAGTGAGGGGATTTATACGCGTCTGGGTGAGCAGGGTAATAATTTGTCTGTCGGCCAGAAGCAATTGCTGGCATTGGCCCGTGTGCTTGTGGATGCGCCGCAGATTTTAATCCTCGATGAAGCGACAGCAAATATCGACTCCGGCACCGAGCAGGCCATTCAGCATGCGCTGGCCGCGGTCCGTGAGCACACAACGCTTGTGGTGATTGCTCACCGTCTGTCCACGATTACTGATGCCGACACCATTCTGGTGTTACACCGTGGGCAAGCGGTTGAACGCGGCACGCACAGTGAACTGCTGGCGCAACAAGGCCGCTACTGGCAGATGTATCAACTGCAACTAGCGGGTGAAGAATTAGCGGCGGCTACTCGTGAGGAGACCGCGACGGCCTGACGCACCAAAAACACGCATAAACCCAATGGGCATCCCCGTTGGTGCAGAAAAGAAACGCACCATGCACTTAAATGGTGCGTTTTTATTATCTAAGAAATTTCTTAATCCCAGTCATCGTAATTTCCAGCCATTGAATCCTTATACCGCGCGGTTTAACGCGCTGAAAATGCCTGTTTTTCATTTTTGGCATGGCCTTTGCTTTATCTAAATCGTGTTGTAGAGGCAATTACCCAATTCTGACTGGAGGGGATCTATGAAGCTGGTTACCGTGGTTATCAAACCGTTCAAACTCGAAGACGTACGCGAGGCGCTGTCTGCAATCGGTATTCAAGGGCTGACCGTGACCGAAGTTAAAGGTTTTGGCCGTCAGAAAGGTCACGCAGAGTTGTATCGCGGTGCTGAGTACAGCGTCAATTTCCTCCCAAAAGTGAAAATTGATGTGGCCATTGCCGATGACCAGCTCGACGAAGTCATTGATGTCATTAGCAAAGCTGCCTATACCGGCAAGATTGGTGATGGCAAAATTTTCGTTGCTGAACTGCAACGCGTCATCCGCATTCGTACCGGCGAAGCCGACGAAGCCGCACTGTAATCGTCTTGCCACTCGTGAAAGGGATGGAAAAAATGAACAAATTAGCCTCTATCTTAGGCGTTGTAGCCCTGGCACTTGCGCCATCAATTGCTCTGGCAGCACCAGCGGTGGCCGATAAAGCAGACAACGCCTTTATGATGATTAGCACCGCGATGGTGCTGTTTATGACAATACCTGGGTTAGCACTGTTTTACGGCGGCTTGATTCGCTCTAAAAACGTGCTGTCGATGTTGACGCAGATAACGGTCACATTTGCACTGGTTTGCGTGCTGTGGGTGGTATTCGGTTATTCACTGGCCTTTGGCACCGGCGGCAACTTCTTCGGTAATTTCGACTGGCTGTTGCTGAAAAATATTCAGCTCACCGCGTTGATGGGGTCTTTCTACCAATATATTCACGTTGCGTTCCAGGGCTCCTTCGCGTGTATCACCGTGGGACTGATTGTTGGCGCATTAGCTGAACGTATTCGCTTCTCTGCGGTGCTGATCTTCGTTGTGATTTGGCTGACGCTCTCTTATGTGCCGATTGCACATATGGTGTGGGGTGGCGGTTTACTGGCAACGCACGGCGCGATGGACTTCGCGGGCGGTACAGTCGTACACATCAACGCCGCGGTGGCGGGGCTGGTGGGGGCTTACCTGATTGGTAAGCGCGTGGGTTACGGTAAAGAAGCGTTCAAACCGCATAACCTGCCAATGGTGTTTACCGGCACAGCCATCCTGTACTTTGGCTGGTTTGGCTTCAACGCAGGTTCTGCGAGTGCGGCAAACGAAATCGCAGCACTGGCCTTTGTGAACACGGTTGTGGCAACAGCAGCGGCAGTCCTTGGTTGGGTGTTTGGTGAGTGGGCATTACGTGGCAAGCCTTCTTTGCTGGGCGCGTGTTCTGGTGCTATCGCCGGTCTGGTTGGTATCACTCCAGCGTGTGGTTATGTCGGCGTCGGCGGTGCACTGATTATCGGTATCGTGGCCGGTCTGGCGGGGCTGTGGGGCGTAACCCTGCTGAAGAAATGGCTGCGTGTGGATGACCCTTGCGATGTGTTTGGTGTCCACGGCGTGTGCGGTATCGTAGGTTGCATCATGACCGGTATCTTTGCATCAACCTCTCTGGGTGGCGTGGGTTATGCAGAAGGCGTGACCATGGGCCATCAGGTACTGGTGCAACTGGAAAGTATCGGTGTGACGATTGTCTGGTCCGCAGTGGTTGCGTTCATCGGCTTCAAGGTTGCTGACCTGACTGTGGGTCTGCGTGTACCAGAAGAGCAAGAGCGTGAAGGTCTGGATGTGAACAGCCACGGCGAAAATGCTTACAACGCATAATTGTTTCCCCTCACCCTAACCCTCTCCCAAAGGGAGAGGGGATTGGCCGGTTCTCATCTTCGCGAGGGAGAGGGGATTGGCCGGTTTCCATCTTCACCCGGGAGAGGGGATCGATCAGTTTCCTCCCTCTCCTAGGTGAGAGGGCCGGGGTGAGGGCGTCCTGACCCTAACCTCGCTTACGCATCACACCTTCCTGCACCGTTGACGCCACCAACACGCCATCGCGTGAATAAAACTCCCCGCGAACAAAGCCACGCGCACTGGAAGCCGACGTACTTTCCACGCTATACAACAGCCAGTCATTCATATCAAACGGGCGGTGGAACCACATCGAGTGATCGATGGTCGCCACTTGCATGCCCGGCTCAAGGAAACCCACGCCATGTGGCTGAAGCGCGACGGGAAGGAAGTTAAAATCAGAGGCATAACCCAGCAGTAACTGATGCACGCGTAAATCGGCCGGTAACTTGCCGTTAGCGCGCATCCACACCTGGCGTACCGGCTCATCAACATGCCCTTGCATAGGGTTGTGGAATACCACCGGGCGGATCTCGAGTGGCTTTTCACTCAGAAACTTATCTTTCAGACTTTGTGGCAGCAACTTTTCAAACGCCATGGCGATTTCTGTTTCTGACTTCAGATTTTCCGGGGCAGGGGCCGCAGGCATGGCTTTTTGATGCTCAAAACCCGGTTCTGGTGCCTGGAAAGAGGCGGTCATGTAGAAAATAGGTTTGCCATTTTGAATCGCCGCCACGCGTCGTGCGCTGAAGCTATTACCATCGCGCAGGGTTTCTACGTCGTAAACAATCGGCTTTGAACTGTCACCGGGACGCAAGAAGTAACTGTGGAATGAGTGCACCAGGCGTTCTGTTGGCACGGTTTCTTTGGCAGCATAAAGCGCCTGGCCAACGACTTGTCCACCGAAAACCTGACGTAAACCTAAGTCCTCGCTCTGGCCACGAAAAATACCTTCTTCAATCTTTTCCAGATTGAGTAATGCCAACAAATTGCTGAGCGCCTGACTCATAAAAGGTCCTCAATGAAATAATAAAAATGGTGCAATTGGCCTGATTATAACAGGTTTCCAACAATCGCCACCCAGTGGCCCGACCTTACGATATTTCTGAATTTCGGCAAAAATTAGTGATATGTGCCACACTTACACTCAATGCATTTTGATAATAAGGAGAACTATCAATGAAACTTATGCATACGTTAAGTGGTTTAGCCATTGCTGTTGCGATGGTGGGATGTGCGCAGAAAAGTGCGGATATCCCAACGCCTGCCCCTGCTGCAACAACTTCATCTGCAGCCTCTTTAGCGCAGTCTGATATTCAGCAGCCCAATGTTTCGGGTACGGTTTGGATTCGTCAACGTATCGCGCTTCCACCAGATGCGGTCCTCACGGTAACGTTATCTGATGCATCTTTGGCGGATGCTCCGTCAAGAGTGCTGTCGCAGAGAGCTGTCCGTACGGAAGGGAAACAATCGCCGTTCAGCTTTGTGTTGCCGTATAACCCAGCAGATATTCAACCTAACGCGCGCATCATTCTGAGCGCGGCAATCACCGTGAATAATCAGCTAATGTTTATCACCGATACCATTCAGCCGGTAATAAACAATGGGGGAGTTAAAGCGGATCTGACATTGGTACCTGTTCAGCAGACGGCAGTTCCTGTTCAGGACAACGGCGGGGCTTCAACGACCGTTCCGTTGACTTCGCCGACTCAGGTTAACCCTTCGTCAGCGGTACCAGCTCCAACGCAAATGTAATTCTGATGCGCCTCTGCGGAGGCGCTTTTTAGTAATTCCAGCGATAACGCTGCATATCAATCTGCCCGTTGCCTGACACCATAATCCCTTCTGAAAGCAAAGCCTGGCGCTGACGTTGTAAATCCGGGCCTGTCAGTGAAATTGTGCCATGACGATTAACTACGCGGTGCCAGGGTAATTTACTGCCTTCAGGTAAGCGTTTGAGAACTCCGCCCACCTGCCGTGCGGCGCGCGGTGAACCTGCCAGCCGGGCCACATCACCATAGGTTGTGACGTGACCTTCCGGGATAGCAGCGATAATCTGATAAACGCGCTGCGGGAATGAATCGTTATTTTCCATAGCTAACTCCATTTACCCTGCGCCTTGACGTCACCTGGGTATAACAGCCTGAGGGTAAGAATAATCGTCGTGCGCTAAACTAGAAAGAAAAACAGGGGCTGCGCAAGAAAGCAACACCTGACCGCTCCTTGCTTGCAATTGCCTGGGGCAACATGGATAATGCGGCTGCGCGTTAGGTAACTAGCGCTCTCAATGGGGGCCCTGTTGGTTCTCCCGCAACACTAATTTGTGAATTCGGTCAGGTCCGGAAGGAAGCAGCCGCAGCAGATGACGTGTGTGCCGGGATGTAGCTGGCAGGGCCCCCACCCAATTCTGCCTTCCCAATATTTCCATTCTATTCTTCTGCTTACGTTTCCTTTCTGGATAACGTTGGTTTTGCCTGCCTTTTATCGATATCGTTTGAGGGAAGGGTGTTGCTGGAAATGAGCGGGTAGAGAGGAATTGTTGCTTTGAGGCGTTGTGGGGAATGATAAATAACTGCAAAATAAGCCCTGCGACATACGCCACAGGGCTTTTGTATTATGGCGTCACGATATTGAACCAGAACTCAAAGTTATCCATATAGCTAAGCATTTCGTTCATCTTCGCCCCGTTACCCGTCACCTTAACATCACCTTTATCCACCGCCTGTTTGAGCGTTTCTTCTTTAAGGATAATTCTGTTAAGGGTATCTCTGTTCAGGACAAAGGTCGCATCGGCATCTTTTGCTTCGGTGTTAGCGGTATGGTTTAACACCCCGTTTTCCAGCTCCAGCTTGTATTTACCGCCATCGTTCCCCAGGTCGATGTTAAACACCGCTTTGGCATCACCGGCTTTCTCACCATTGATATGCACCGCCAAATAATCGAAGAACATTTCTGGCGTCATTGCCTTAACGGTATCAGGGCTGGCTGTATTTGGCGTTGGGCCTATTACCACGCCGTTGCGAAGTTCTTGAGCACCGGTCAGGTAGAAGTTACGCCATGGGCCTGATTCAGCCTGATAACCGAGCTGTTCCAGCGCATCTGCTTCGAGGTTTCGCGCAGTTTTGTTGGTCGGATCGGCGAAGACGACTTTACTCACAACCTGAGCGACCCAGCGGTAATTGCCCTGTTCAAAGTCAGTTTTGGCTTTCTGCAGGACAGCATCAGAACCTCCCATGTATTCGACGAATTTCTTCGCAGAATCTTCCGGTGGCAGCTCATCTAACGTTGCCGGATTGCCATTAAACCAACCGAGGTAAAACACATAGGTGGCTTTTACGTCGTGGCTGACGGAACCGTAATAACCTCGGCTTGCCCAGGTTTTGGCTAGGTTTGGCGGCAATTTGAACTTCGCTGCAATTTCATCGCGTGTCAGGCCCTGGTTTGCCATACGCAGCGTCTGGTCATTGATATAACGATACATATCGCGCTGGCCTTTCATCAGGCTCACGACATTATCTTTGCCCCAGGTTGGCCAGTGGTGCTGTGCGATAATAATTTCGGCATCGTTGCCCCAACGATCAATGGCGGCATTGATATATTTAGACCAGGCCAGCGGATCGCGGATTTTTGCCCCACGCAAAGAATAAGTGTTGTGCAGCGTGTGAGTCACATCCTCCGCCGCTTCGATCATTTTTTTCTCTTTGACGTACCACAACATTTCAGATGGGGCTTCAGAACCTGGTGCCATCATAAAGTCGTAGGTCAGACCATCGATAACTTCTTCCTGCCCCGTGTGTGTTATGTAGTTTGTTGGCGCCAGTAAAGTCACCGTACCCGCAGACGTTGTGGTCCCTAAACCTGCACCCACCTGGCCTTTTGCATCAGCAGGCAAAAGGTTGCCGTACATGTAGCTGGCGCGGCGACTCATCGCGTTACCCGCCATGATATTTTCGTCAACAGAAGCTTCCATAAACCCCTGTGGACCATAGATTTTAACTTTCCCAGCTTTCACATCGGCTTCATCAACCACACCACGGACACCGCCGTAATGGTCAACGTGGCTATGGGTGTAAATAACCGCAACAACCGGCTTTTTACCGCGATTTTTATAATAAAGATCCATGCCGACTTTCGCTGTTTCTGCGGAAACGAGCGGGTCGACCACGGTAATACCTTTTTGGCCCTCGATAATCGTCATATTGGACAAATCAAGATTACGGATCTGGTAAACACCGTCAGTGACTTCAAACAGACCGCCAATATTGATGAGTTGAGACTGACGCCAAAGGCTTGGATTTACCGTATCGGGCGCTTTATCGCCTTCTTTGATGAAAGAATATTGTTGAGGGTCCCAGACAACATTTCCGTACTCACCTTTAATAACACTTTGTGGAAGTGCGGCAATAAAACCTTTATGTGCGTTGGTAAAGTCGGTTTTATTAGAGAAAGGAAGTTGGTTGTAAAGCGCGTCATTAGCGCGCTTGGTTGCTGCCGTTGCTTCTTTTGTCGGCGCAGGTGTTGCCGCTGTTACTGACATTGTGACCAGTAAACCCGCGACAGCCAGACTTTTGGCTATCAGATTCAATCTCATTAATTCAACCTCTAAATGGCAATGTTATGTATTTGACGAATCGGAGTCGCCATGGCAAGAGTAAATATATTTTTTAAATACTCACTAATATTGACTGTTGATGCAGGTTAAAAAATGTATTTACTATTTCGACAATTTTAGTGGATTGTTTTACAGCGCAATAGTGCCAAATGGGACTATACCCGTGATACTTGCTGTTGCGGGTGTGAAAATAACAACTTAACTCTGTACAGGCATCCAACCTTCAGTAACACTATACTGCAACAACTGTTCGTCTATTTGAGGTGCCTGTGAAAGCTGATTTTGAAAATATTCATTTTTGTTATCAATCGCTTGATCTGGGTGACTTTGTTGTTGATGTGTGCGAAAAAGGTGAGCGGCTCATCTTTCCAGATAAAGAAAAAATAGAGCCAGCACCGGGTTTTATTTACTTTCCTCTGGAAGGTTCTATCGCCATCTCCCATGCGGAAAGTGAGCTCACTATTGGCAATGCCATAGAACTCATGCCCATTGGTCTGATGGAAAGATATTGCCCACAAGTAGACTTTGAATATAAATGCATGACACCTGTTGAGATGGTTAAAATCTCCTGGCAGGATTTTGATGAGATCTTTTATCAAAATGCTGAGTATATGCAGGTGTTATCAAAAATTTTGATTTTCATGACCATATTTTCTCTGGAGCTTCATTCTGAGCGGAAACAGCTGACAAGCTATCAGACGATTAAGCCAATGTTATATCGTTATCTCTATAGAGCTAAAACATTTCCTAATGAAAGTGAAGGTCTGGCGAATTTTATTATTCGCCGGACTAAATTATCGCGCACGCATGTGTTTCGTGTGCTCGCTGATTTGAAGGAAGGGGGATATATTTCAGTGAAAAATGGCAAGTTGATTTCTATTAATAAAATATTACCTGAAGATTATTAAAGAGACATTCTGCCTCCTGCTAAACCACGGCTCTTCTTAAATACTCATTCCCGGATTGCGCCAGGTTATCCCAAATCGGCTTTAATCGCTCCAGCGCTGCACGCATTTGCGTGGGTTCAAGGGTGAATGGCAAACGCAAATACCGTTCAAACGCCCCTTCGGCTCCAAAACGTGGGCCTGCGCCAATGCGAATACCGATGGATTCCGCGCTGGCCGCAAAGACGGTTGCCAACGGTTTTTGCAGCTCAATCCACCAGGATAATCCTCCTTCGGGCTGAACGGTTATTTTCCAGTCCGGGAACAACTCTTTGACTGTTTCGGCGCAGGTATCTCTATGGCGACACAGCATGGCGCGTCGCTCAGGCAAGAAGTTTTCAGCTTCGTTAAACAAGTGGATGGCTGCGAGTTGTTCGAGTATTGGCGAGCCCAGATCCAGCGTGTCACGGATTTGCATCAGTGACGCAATGGTCCGCGCTGAGGCACGAATCCAGCCTATCCTCAAACCGCCCCAGAAACTTTTCCCCCCCGATCCCAGGGTGATTATCCGATCATCGTTATCAAAAGCGGCCAACGGTGGCGGTGGTGGGTTGTCAAACCACAGATCGACCATGGTTTCATCCACCACGATGGTGGTGCGCGTGTGTGCGGCAATATCAGCGATAGCGGTACGCGTTTGCACGTCCATACAACGCCCGGTGGGATTATGGAAATCCGCAATTAAATAGGCCAGTCGTGGGGAAGTTTGGGCAATCGTGGCCGCAAGCCCCTCAGTATCCCAACCCTGTTCGGTCAGACTTACGGGAACGGCGCGACACGAAGCTCCTTTGATTGCTGTCAGTGCCATCGGGTAAGTGGGGTGGTCCATGACCACGCGATCTCCAGGCCCAGTCAACAGACGCAGGATCAACCCAAAGCCACTCAGTGCACCATTAACAACCATAATTTGATCGGCGTGAGTCGGCAGCCCACGGGCAGCGTAGCGTTGGGCGATAACCTGACGCAATTCAGGTAAACCCTGCTGGTTGTAACCGGTCGACCCCAGATGTTCCGGTAAGGCGATCAGCGCGTTGGCATAGGCCTGATGAATTTCCGGGCCAGCAGCAAGTGCAGCGGTGGAGAGATCTAACGTGGCAGCCTGGCCGGGGAGTGGAGAAACGCTTTGTTTCCCTTCTGGCAACATAGTGACAGAACCTGACCCTTGCCGACTTGCCAGGTATCCTTCATCACGCAATTGCGCGAGTGCGGTCGCCACTGTTGTTCGACTAATACCGAGCGCCGTTGCCAGTTCGCGCTCACCCGGCAGGCGGCTGTCGAGTGGCAGACGTCCATCCAGAATCAACAACCGTAACCCATCTGCCAGTTGGCGATAAACCGGCGTTCGGGGGAGATCCTGTTGCCAGTTTCCCAGCAATTTTGTCAGGGATGAAGAACCGGTTCTGCGCTGTGTCATAGCAATCCACTTTGTATCAACTGGACCTTAATATCAGCTCCATTTTGCATGAAAGTAAAGCCACAAAAGAAAACTGAGGGGAAGATCATGATCGCTCGTCGCTTGCTGCAACTGTATACCGGCCTGGTATTGTATGGGGTTTCCACGGCGATGTTCGTACGGGCCAATTTAGGGGCTGATCCCTGGAACGTTTTCCACCTCGGCGTGGCGCGGATCTTCTCTTTAAATATTGGCATGGTAATGATCGTGGTGGGTGCACTGGTGTTGCTGCTGTGGATCCCGCTGCGCCAGAAACCAGGGCTTGGGACAATCAGCAACGTGATTGTGCTGGGCCTGGCCGCTGACGCCGCCCTCGCCTTAATGCCGCCGATTGAATCCATGGTGATGCGCAGCTTTTTACTCTTAGCCGCCATTCTGGTGAATGCGATTGCGACCGGGATGTACATTGGTGCTGGGTTTGGTTCCGGCCCGCGAGATGGTTTGATGACCGGAATTAATGCGCGCACCGGTTGGTCGGTACGAAGCGTACGTACGGCGATTGAGTTAACTGTGTTGCTGGCGGGGTGGATGATGGGCGGCACATTGGGTGTCGGAACGGTGCTGTATGCACTGGCGATTGGCCCATTGATTCAACTCTGTTTACCGTGGTTTCGCATTCAGCCTCGTTCACAAAAAAACCTGGTTGAACCGACTATTGTGCCCTAATGTTGAAGCCAAAACCCCGATTCGATGAGGTAACAATGCATAGTGAGGTCATCAGCAACGCGGCGGCACACTGGAATAGCTATCAGCTAGCAGACATTTTGTCCCACTGCTTTGAAGGATATCTGGTTCCTTTCACCATTGACGGTGAAACCTTTGCAGTGCGTTTTGCGGCAGAAGATATGAGCCTGAATGACAGTCGAGTCTGGACGCAGAATGGTGAACCGAAAGCGCTGGCAATTATTAGTCGGCGTGGACAAACCAGCCGTCTTGCCGCCTTCGCGATTCGTCCTGAGTTACGCGGGCAAGGGTTCGGCAGACAGTTTATGCAGCAACTGATCGATGAAGCGCGTGAGCGTGGCGACCGAAGCATGTGGCTGGAAGTCATTGTCGGCAATGACTCTGGACTTGCGTTGTATGAACGCATGGGATTTGTGCGCCAGCAGACTCTGGTCGGGTTTAACGCCGTCAGTGCTGCGTTGTTTACACAAACGGGCGAATTGCAGGAAATCGACCCGCTGGTAATGGCAAACAAAATGATGACCGATGCCAACCTGCGATTGCCATGGCTGAGTGCGCCAGAAACGCTCTATAAATTACCGGGCAAAGCGTTCGTTTTAAATGATGTGGCGTACGCCATGGTGGCGACCGCTCCTCAAGGGTACAGAGTGCGCATGCTTTATGTTGACCCAGCCGCGCGTGGCCAGGGATTAGCGAAAAAATTGCTGACGTTGCTGCGCGAACGTTTTAGCGGACTTTATACCGCAACGGCTATTCCCGAGCCTGTTGCGCCAGTTTTCTTAAGTAGCGGCTACCGTCAGGATCCCGTTACGCAATATGAAATGTTGCTCAGACTCTGAACAGGCGACATTCATTCTTAACGACTAAACTTATCAATCGTAATCATCACGGGTGGAAAACATCTACCCGTCTTCCCCACACCGTGGAGGTTTACAATGCCTTATGTTGATGGTTTCGTTGTTGCTGTACCGGCAGCCAATAAAGACGCGTATAAGGAAATGGCCGCTAAAGCGGCGCCGTTATTTAAAGAGTTTGGTGCGCTACGCGTAGTGGAATGTTGGGCTGACGATGTGCCCGACGGCAAGCTCACCGATTTTCGTATGGCGGTGAAAGCCGAAGAAAGCGAAGAAGTTGTTTTCAGCTGGATTGAATACCCGTCTAAAGCCGTGCGTGATGCAGCTAATGCCAAAATGATGTCTGACCCACGGATGAAAGAATTTGGCGAGTCAATGCCGTTTGATGGCAAGCGCATGATCTATGGTGGCTTTGCGCCACTGCTCGACGAGTAAAGCGGGCGGTTGGGTGGATGACATCGCGTCATCCACCCAGTAAAAACTGTTAAACCTGAAGTTCGCGCAACAATCCAAATGCCTGTTTCATATGGGCTTCACTCACAATAAACGCCCGCAATTGCTGCTCGATGTCATAACCTTTCGCGATTAAACCTTGCGGCTCGACTGAAATCTGCCAGTGCAAATCACTGCGCTGCGTTTCGCCCGCCAGATGTAACGGCAATTCAGGTGTTTTTACTTTTACCAGCATGGCTGGAAGCGCAAGACCGTCAGCCGCGCCCAACAGATTTTTGGCCAGCGTCATGGCGCTAAATTGAATCGGTTGCAGGAACGGCAGTACCTTGCCGTCTATTTCTGCACAATCTCCGAGCGCGTAGATATTGGCATCGGAAGTCTGCAACTGGCGATTGACCTGAATACCGCGATTCACATCAAGACCGGCGTGTTGCGCCAGCCCGATATTGGAACGCAGGCCAATTGCGGCGACAACCGCATCTACATTGACCATTCTCCCACTACTCAGCGTGGCATTTATGCTTTGTTCTGTTTTTGCCAGTGATTCAAGCCGCTGATTAAACAACAGTTCCACGCCCATTTGATTCAGTCGATGCTGAAGGCGGCTGCTGACTTCAGCAGGCATCAGCGAGGCGAGCAGGCTGGAAGCGTTATCCACCAGAATCACCTGTTTGCCAGCGCGACAAAAATCCATCGCCAGTTCAGTACCAATCAGGCCGCCGCCTAGAATCATTACCCGGCGAGCATCACGCAGCGATGATTCGCAGGCCATAAACTCTTGCTGGCTGTTGAGCGTCAGCATCAACTCTTTACCCGGAATCGGCGGAAGCAGGGCGCTTGAACCGGTCGCCAGAACCAGTTTGTCATACGGCCATTGCTGGTCACCACATTTCACCAGACGTTCGTGGCGGTCGATTGATGAAACCCAGCTATTGGCGTTCAGCGTGAGATTAAACTGCTCGGCAAACTCCCCGGCACGCTGCCGGGTGAGGTCGTCTGCACGTTGGTTCAGGCTGATAACGTGGCTGAGATCGGGCTTGTTGTATTCATCCATACTGTCGGCGGCAATCAGGCGCACAGGAACCTGCGCATCATGCTTGCGGATGTTTTTAACCAGTTGGCGGGCAGCAAAGCCCGAACCGATAATCACAATGCCATGTTTCATTTTGCCTCCGTCGCCAGTACATCAAACACGTCTTTGCCGAGCGAGCATTCCGGGCACAGGAAGGTGTCAGGCACTTCGCTCCACGGGGTGCCAGGTGCGACGTCCTGCATGGATTCACCGGTTGCTGGATCGTAAATCCATTGGCACACGCTGCACTGCATTTGCGGACCTAAGTCAGCGCAGGTTTTCACTTCAGCAACGTTTACCTGCTGTGGGGCAGCAGGTGCTGAAACCAGCGGTGCCAAAGCCCACTGACGGGCAATTTCGCGACCATGCTGGCGGCAGATTTCCAGCGCGTCGAGATCCGGACGCCACTTGGCTTTCAGGCTCATCGACATTTCAAAACCCGCGTCTTGCAAGCGGGTAGACAGGCGGTCTACCGCGCCGCCACTCCAGCCATGGGAACCGAAGGCGCTGGCACGTTTATTACGGAAACGCAGGCCGGTCATTTCCTCAACCAGTCCGGCGATTTTTGGCATCATCACGTTGTTCATGGTGGAGGTGCCGACCAGCACGCCCTTGGAACGGAACACGTTGGTGAGGATGTCGTTTTTGTCGCTGCGGGCCACGTTAAAGATTTTTACCGCCACACTCGGGTCAACTTCATTAATCCCCTGACCAATCGCGTCGGCCATCATTCGGGTGTTGTTAGACATGGTGTCGTAGAAAATCGTGATTCTGTCTTCCTGATAATCTGCCGCCCATTTCAGGTACATTTCGACAATCTGAGTTGGGTTTTCGCGCCAGACCACACCGTGGGAAGTGGCAATCATGTCCACCGGCAGGTTGAAGCCAAGGATCTCGGTAATTTTCGGCGTCACCAAACGGCTGAACGGTGTCAGAATGTTGGCGTAGTAGCGCTGGCATTGTTCGAACAGTTCGCTTTGATCGACCTCGTCGTTGAACAGGCGTTCATCGCAATAGTGCTGGCCGAAGGCGTCATTACTGAACAGTACTGCATCGCCCGTCATGTAAGTCATCATACTGTCAGGCCAGTGCAGCATTGGGGTTTCAACGAAGATCAGCTGTTTGCCGTTGCCAATATCCAGGCTGTCACCGGTTTTCACCACGTTGAAGTTCCATTCAGGATGGTGATGGTGGCCGGTAATGGAGTCAATGGCGTTAGCCGTACAGTAAATCGGAGTATCCGGGATGCAGGACATCAACTCAGTCAGTGCGCCCGCGTGGTCTTCTTCCGCATGGTTGATGATGATGCAATCAATGTCCGCCAGGTCGATTTCACTACGCAAATTCTGCACAAACTCGCGGCTGAATTTGTGGTCGACGGTGTCGATCAGCACATTTTTTTCTTCACGGATAAGATAGCTATTGTAGCTGCTGCCACGCAGCGTTTTGTATTCGGTGCCGTGGAAATCACGCACTTCCCAGTCACGTTGGCCAACCCAATGAATGTTGTTTTTTACTAAAATAGCCATCTGTCATACCTCAAAAAGAATTAAAAAAATGATGCTTGTGTTGGATATATTACAAATGGCGTGCCAACTTTTTATGTTGTTGATTTTAAAGTGTTTTAATGAAGATGGATAAAATTGAATTGTCATAATGACAATGCAAAGAGATGTCGTTTTGACAATTGAATTGTCTTTTTGACTACCGAAGAGTAAGTTAGCGAAATTGTTTTATGGAGCCGCTTATGAGCCTGTCTATTACCTCTCTCGCCAATATTGCTATCGAGCTGCAAAGCGGCATTTCACATCAGGATCGTTTTGCTCGTTTGATTCGCACCTTGCGCCAGCTTTTAGGTGGTGATGCGACGGCGTTGCTGCGTTATGAAGCCCGGCAATTTCGCCCGTTGGCCATTGATGGGCTGGCGGAAGATGTGCTCGGACGGCGCTTCGATTTAGATGCACACCCGCGCCTTGAGGCTATTGCACGGGCAGGGGATGTGGTGCGTTTTCCCGCAGAGAGCGAATTACCCGATCCCTACGACGGGCTCATTCCCGACCATACCGATTTAAAAGTGCATGCTTGCCTCGGCCTACCGCTATTTGCCGATCAAAACCTGATTGGCGCGTTAACCGTCGATGGAATGGACCCTTTGCAGTTCGATCACTTCAGTGATGAAGAGTTGCGTTTGATTAGCGTGTTGGCGGCCGGTGCATTAAATAATGCCATGCTGATGGAACAACTTGAAAATCAAACGCCTGCTGTAGCCATGCTCCCCGCCGCCAGTAAAACCAACAGCACTGAAATGGTCGGGTTATCTGCGGGCATTATGCAGCTTAAGAAAGAGATCGAAATCGTCGCCGGTTCCGATCTCAATGTGCTGATCACCGGGGAAACGGGCGTCGGCAAAGAGCTGGTGGCGCGGGCCATTCACAGTGGTTCGGCGCGTGCCGCCAATCCTCTGGTGTACCTCAACTGTGCGGCATTGCCGGAAAGTGTGGCGGAAAGCGAGCTGTTCGGTCACGTGAAAGGGGCATTTACCGGGGCTATTCACCATCGAACGGGTAAGTTTGAGATGGCAGATAACGGCACGCTGTTTCTGGATGAGATCGGGGAGTTGCCGTTAACGCTACAGGCAAAATTGCTGCGTGTTTTACAGTACGGCGATATACAGCGAGTGGGCGATGACAGCAGCCAAAGAGTCAATGTGCGCGTACTGGCGGCGACCAATCGTGATCTTAAACAGCATGTGCTGGCAGGGGAGTTTCGTGCCGATTTGTTCCATCGTCTGAGCGTGTTTCCGCTGCATGTTCCGCCGTTGCGCGAGCGCGGTGATGACATCACGCTGCTGGCGGGGTTTTTCTGCGAGCAAAGCCGCGTAAAAATGGGGCTTAAACAGGTGGCGTTGAGCGATGCTGCGCGTGATTTACTGCGTCGTTACGACTGGCCAGGGAACATTCGCGAGCTGGAACATGCGCTTTACCGCGCGACCGTGTTAGCGCGTTCAGGCAAGCCGGGCGGTGAAGTCTGGCTTCAGCCGCAACATTTTCAACTGAGCGAAGCAGATACCAAACCGGCTGACATCCAGGGAGAAACCGTGCCGGTGGTGGATAATTTGCGTACCGCAACCGACGATTTCCAGCGCCAGATTATTATCAGTACCCTGGATGCCAACGCCGGAAACTGGGCGGCGAGTGCCAGACAGCTACAATTAGATGTCGCCAATTTACACCGCCTGGCAAAACGCCTTGGCGTGAAATAGTGTCTGGCATTTTTCAGGTGCGTTTCATCCCCTGGCGCTATAGTTTGCGACCCATTCGATGAACTTATCTTTTGGCAGAGCTTTACTGAACAACCAGCCCTGGCCGTACTGCACACCCTGAGTACGTAACCAGGTGGCCTGGACGGGGGTTTCGATCCCCTCGGCGACCATTAAAATCCCCAACGAGTTGGCCATTTCAATGATATGCGGAGTGATATTTTTATATCCAATCGCATCAACAAATGACTTATCTATTTTCAGAATATCGACATCAAGATCCTGTAAATAACTCAGGCTAGAATAGCCCGTGCCAAAATCATCAATATAGATTGCATGACCTGCCTGGCGATATTGCGCAATAATCGGCGCGGTCACTTTCGGATCGGCAAAGCCGCGTTCGGTAATTTCAAATGCTATTTGACCCGGTTTGACGGAGTAACGTGACAAATAAGGGATGATGACTTCCAGTATATGTAAGCTCCGGACATCGCGGGTGCCTAAATTAACTGAAATATGATAATCAGGATGTTGGTGGAGCCACTCGCCCAGCTCGAGGAATATCAGTTCAATGACTTGCTCTGTTAATTGCGTGACCAGACCGGTATGTTCTGCCAGCGGAATAAAGACATCCGGAGTGAGCATGGTCCCGTCTTGCTGCTGCCAGCGAATTAATGCTTCCGCGCCGACACTTTCGCCACTTTCAAGATTCACTATAGGCTGGTAAACCACGCGTAACTCATGGTTTTTGATGGCATCCATCAAACGATTTTGAGGCGATAACAGCCGACGTAAAACACGAAGTAAAAACCATCCTGTGCCGAAGCTGATGATTAATCCCACAGGTAGCCAAATATAGAGTTGCTGATACCAGGCTTCGGTCAGCGGCTCCACTGATGCCCAGGCGATCATAGCCAGGCCAAGATTCTCATCCCGACGAATGACATAGATATTATTATCGCTTTGAAACTCTTCTGCGCCCTGTGCCAGTGGCTTGCGCCAGTCATCTGAAACATAGGTACTGTTTGTGGCGATAAGTTCGTTTTTACCCAGACCCACCATCGCAATATTGAGCGTATAACTTCCAAAAGGAAGCACATCAATAAATGACATGGGGTCGACTAACGCAATATGC
Source organism: Buttiauxella sp. WJP83 (assembly GCF_027594725.1). Lineage (NCBI taxonomy): Bacteria > Pseudomonadati > Pseudomonadota > Gammaproteobacteria > Enterobacterales > Enterobacteriaceae > Buttiauxella > Buttiauxella sp. WJP83. The sequence continues at coordinate 3,615,497 of NZ_CP110080.1, read as the reverse complement.
GGCGGTTTGCCGATAAAAATCATCTTACGTTTAAAACCCGGTATCGGGGGAGTGGTATACCACGCGCTAAAGCCGTGTTCACCGATGCGATCAGGTTCGCCTAGCCGTTCATTGTAGGCAAACGATTCCAGCGAACTGCACAGAATGCGGTTATCCTTTTCAAGCATCACTTCTTGCACATTGCGATATTCAAGGGCGGTACGGCGCATGGCTTCAGCGTGTGCGTGAGAGCAGGTTTGATCTTTAAAGCGGTTAATATCGTCAACGGCAGAAATAGCGTCGTCGATGACTTGCCCGGTACGCATCAAAGCGTGGTCGGCAAATTCATTCAATTCATTATGAAAAGCTTGTTCAGCTTTACGATGAGCAAGATAAATGCTCAACAAAATGGGAAGCAATACGGCCAAAATAAGGATACCGCTGACCAGGCTGATGAGCTTTCGGGACGTCATTCCGGTAGACCCCGTTATGAGAATAGTTTTTATAATGGTTTTACATAGAAGAGGTTAGTCTATCTCACATGTTTGAGGGATGTTATGTTTTCATGCTAAGTGAGCATGGAATCTTTAGACGCGAGCATCTGGTGAGCATTGAATGAAGAAAAAAGAGTTTGTTATCCAGGATTTGTTGAGCAAAATTTATCAGCATAATGATTCGCAACGACGCAAATTACCCCCAGAGCGTCAGCTTGCAGCAGAATATGATGTTTCGCGTTTCACTATTCGCAAAGCCCTGGAAAGGCTGGTGAGTATTGGGGTGGTTGAAATTATTCAGGGATCCGGGATTTGGATTAACACACAAGCCCGTAATAATCCGCTGGTATATAACTCCATTACCGAAAAACGTTTTGATCAGATGGCGTTTCGTATGGTCAATCTGCATAAAAAGCTACCGAATCGCGAAGAGCAGCAAGTCTTTGGTGTGGATGAAAATGCGTACATCTGGCAGTTTTGCCGCTTGCGATATGTCGATAATCAAAAGGTGCAAATTGAGATTTCACGAATGCCTGTGCAGGATTTCCCCGATCTTAATCAGCAAGTGATTGAACGATCCATTCAACAATATGTGCTCAGTAAAGGATTTCGAATTTCACACCTGCTAACCAGTTATCAGGCCGTATCGATTAGCAAGGAACAGGCAGCATTACTGGAATGTAAAAAAGGGATCCCGGCGATGCATATCATCAACCGCGGGATCCTCGAAGGGGGACGGGTATTTGAAATCAGCGAAATCGTCGATATCAATTATTCCTGTACTTACGTCATCCCCTATAACCATGACAATTTGGCCTGGCGGCAGGGCACTCAGGGAGTATGAATGGCCCCGTTGGGTAAGCGGCTCTGCGTCCACTCATGCGGGCGATACTCCACGGGGAAGGCCTCTGCTTTTTGTTGGTTGAAGCTCACACCAATGCCCGGTTTTTCAATCGGATAGATATAGCCTTGCTCGGCGACTGGCGCGCCAGGGAACACTGATTCGGTATTCGGTTGATTCGGGATAAATTCCTGAATCGCCGCATTGTGCAGATGAATATTTAAATGCGTATTCACTGCCACGCCAATCGGTGTCATATCTCCGGGGCCATGCCAGGCCAGACGCACGCCAAATGCCTGGCAAAGAATGGCGAGTTTGAGCGCAGGCGTTATCCCGCCGATTTGCGAAACGTGGCAGCGGATAAAATCAATGCGCCGATTCACAATGAGATCATGCCATTCAGCCGGGTTATTAAACAGTTCGCCCATTGCCAGTGGAACGGTGGAGTGCGCGCGGACTTGTTCTAACCATGCACTGTGTTGTGGCGGCAGAATATCTTCGATAAACCAGGGTTGGTATGGTTCGAGTGCTTTTGCCAGTTGCACCGCTTGCTGTGGGAATAAACGTTCATGCACATCATGCAGAATATGGAACTGGTTACCGTACTTCTCGCGTAGCGCTTTGAACATCCCCACGGTATTCGCCATGTATTCATCCTGGCAATAATACGCTCCAGGGGTTGGCGATTTCGTGGCGTGCAGCCCTTGTGGCGTACCGCCGTAAAAACCTAACTGACAGCGAATATAGCGATACCCTTGCGCCAGCAGTTTGTCGACTTCGAGGAATAATCCTTCCAGTGTTTCACTGGCGGCGTGGCTGTAAGCGGCGATAGCGTCTTTCGATTTCCCCCCCAGAAGTTGATACAGCGGCATATCTGCCAGTTGGCCTTTAATATCCCAAAGCGCCATATCGACCCCGGCAATCGCGTTGTTGATAACCGGGCCGTTGCGCCAGTAGGCGTTGACCGTCATCATTTGCCACAAGTCTTCAATGTTGTTGGCATCACGCCTGAGAAGCAACGGTTTGAGATATTCGTCGACCATCGCTTTGACGGCCAAAGGGCGCTGCTGGAAAGTGGCACAACCGTGGCCAATCACGCCTTTATCGGTGGTGACGCGCACCGTGACCAGGTTGTGGCGGTCAGGACGGGTGATGAAACATTCGATATTTTCAATAATGGTTGGTTTCACAAAATTACTCCACACCCTGGAATTATTTAGGGCAGTTCATGGGTGGTGACTTATTCAATGTCGGCTTCTGTTATTTACTATCACCTTATTTTTGTGTGCGGGTAAATGTTTTTTTTGCATATTTTTATTGGTCAGGAAAAGAGGCGTGATGTAGATAAAAACCATACCAATTATCGTCTTTTGGTGGTTTAAGTGCCTTTCCATTGGCTAAGTGTGATGTTGTTCAAGTTTTATTGGTTTGTTTTTGTGTTTGTGATTCCCTACCATCATTGGCATTCAACACATAACAATAAGCAATTTTTTCGGGAGTGACAGATGGGGACTCGTGATGCCATTAATAATATTATTCACCTGATAGGTGGTGCGGATAATATTAGTAAAGCCTGGCACTGTATGACGCGCTTGCGCTTCTCTTTGATTGACGAAAATAAAATTGATCAATCTGAGATTAAAAAAATCCCCGGTGTTTTAGGGGCGCAAATTCAGAGCGATCAATTCCAGATTATTATTGGCCCACAGGTAAACAGTTGGTACGAACAATTGAGTCAGGTACTCGGTTCCGCTCCTGAACAAACCGCACCAACCCAGCAGAAGAAAGCACGTAAGAGCCTGGTATCGATGTTTATGGATACGGTGTCAGGCGTGTTTGGCCCGATAGTTCCCGCAATTGCAGGGGCGGGGATGATCAAAGGCCTGCTGGCAGGGCTAATTGCACTGAAAATGGTTTCAGCGAAAAGCGACACGGTCATCGTCATCGATTTGATTGCGAGCGGCGTGTTCTACTTTTTGCCCTTTTTCCTGGCGATATCTGCCGCGCGTATCTTCAAAACCAATGAATATCTGGCTGCTGCGGTTGCCGCATGTTTGATGTACCCGTCGCTGATTGAAGCGGCGAAGGCGCTGGCAACGCATTCACCTAATGCCGTCGATGCGTTCTATTTCCTGAACGTCGTGCCTGTTTCAGTGTTTAACTACGCTTCAAGCGTTATCCCGGTTATTTTCTCTGTTCTGGCACTGAGTTACATCCATCGCTGGGTGGATAAAATCATGCCGGATATTTTGAAAACCGTGTTTACTCCAACGCTCACCCTGTTTCTCGCCGCATTGGTCGCGCTGGTGGTGATTGGGCCTCTGGGGATTTATCTGGGCAAAGCACTGGCGTGGTTTATCGAAGGTTTGTTTGGTGTCTCAGCAAGTTTTGCCGGTCTGGTTGTCGGGGCTATACGTCCGGTGGCCATTTTGACGGGGATGCATCACGCGATGACGCCTATCGCCCTGCAAAACTTTACCGACCGTGGTTACGACATGCTGATGCCCATGATGTTTATGGCCAATATGGCGATTGCGGGTTCCACTTTTGCTATCTGGAAGCAGAGCAAATCACGTGAAGAGCGTGCGGTAGTTCTGCCTGCGGCGATTTCGGCTCTGCTTGGGATTACGGAACCTGCGCTGTTCGGCGTTCTGACTCGCTATAAAAAAGCGTTTATCGCCGCAACGGTGGCAAGTTCCATCGCCTCGGCATTCATCGCCTTCTTCGGTGTGCGTTTGTATGGCTATATTTTGTCGAGTATTTTCAGTTTGCCAGCTTACATCGGCCCGTACTTTATCTTTGCACTGACCGGTGTGGCGCTGGCATTAGGGTTGTCGTTTACGTTGACCACTCTTTTGGTGCGTGAGAAACAATAAATTCAGCGTCGGTGCGCCAGACGGCGCACCAGTCTGTCACCGACGCTTTGTACTAATTGCACCATCACCACTAAAATCACCACGGTGCCGACCATGACCTGATCGTTAAATCGCTGGTATCCGTAACGGATCGCCAGATCCCCCAGTCCACCGCCGCCAATCACTCCTGCCATTGACGAAAACCCAATTAGCATCACGACCGTGAGCGTGATCCCCGCCAGCAGCGCCGGTAGCGCCTCGGGTAACAACACTTTTCCGATGATATGCCAGACATTGCCACCCATCGATAAAATGGCTTCGATGCGGCCTTTGTCGACTTCATCTAATGCGTTTTCCACCACCCGCGCAAAAAACGGAAATGCGCCAATCGTAATGGGAACCACCGCCGCAGTACTGCCCAACGTGGTGCCAATAATAATGCGGGTGAATGGGATTAAGGCAATCAACAGCACAATAAACGGCAGTGAACGCCCGACATTCACCACACTCCCGATAATCTGATTGAAGACCGGCGCGGGTAGCACTCCGTCGCGACGAGTGAGAAACAGCAATACCCCGAGCGGTAAGCCGATTATCACGGTAAACAACGCCGCAAGCCCGACCATGTAAAGCGTATCGAGGGTGCCATCAAGCAGTAATGGCCACAAATCCTCCCAGGCTAAGCGACTTCGCATAACATTCTCCCTGAAACGCCAATCCGGCGTAAAAATGCTTGTTCTGCGGCGTCGCCAGGCAGCAATGCCTGACGCAGACGGGAATAGGGGGTAGCCAGCAATTCAGATAATGAACCGCTTTCAACTAGCCTACCGTTTTCCAGTAGCGCTGCGTGATCGCAAATCGCTTTCACGACTTCCAGTTGATGAGTAATCAACACAATCGTGACGCCCAGCTTGCGGTTAATATCCATTAATAGCGCCAGCACAGAAGCGGTGGTTTCGCTGTCTAAGGCGCTGGTGGCTTCATCACAAAGTAAAACATCAGGGTGCGCAGCAAGCGCCCGTGCGATGCCGACACGTTGTTTTTGCCCACCAGAAAGCTGTGAGGGGAAAGCCTGCGCTTTATCGCTCAGGCCGACTAACTCGAGCAGTTCTGTAATGCGTTTCTGGCGAACTTCACGTGGTTGCCCTGCGATTTCCAGTGGCACGGCAATGTTATCAGCCACATTGCGCGCATGAATCAAATTGAAGTGCTGGAACACCATGCCGGTACGCTGGCGATGAACGCGCAATTCACGGTTATCAAGCGTGGTGATATCCACTCCATTCATCAGAATACGGCCCGACGTGGGCCGCTCCAGTAAATTAAGGCAGCGAATCAAGGTGCTTTTCCCGGCACCACTGCGCCCGAGAATGCCGTAGATTGCGCCATCCGGTACCGTTAGCGAGATATCGTCCAGTGCCGGTTGGCCTGCTCCGGCATACACTTTGCTCAGCCGCTCAAGGGTTATCATGATTGTGGCGCGGCAACCGGGATCACTGAACCGTTAAACTGCTTACGAATGTATTCAGCAACCTGCGGCGATTGCAGATCTTTCGCCAACTCTTTGATACGCGGATCATTAGCCAGGTTTGGATTGGTGACCAGAATATTGGCGTACGGATTGTGCGTCGCACTTTCCAGACCCAGTGCATCTTTCGAAGGGGTTAATCCTGCTTCCAGCGCGTAGTTGCCATTGATGACGGCCAGATCAACATCATCAAGCGAACGCGGCAGTTGTGGTGCTTCGATCTCAACGATCTTCAGCTTCTTAGGATTGCTGGCGATATCACGTGGCGTGGCTTGATTCACCGAGGCATCTTTAAATTCGGATTTCAGCGTGATAAGCCCCTTGTCCTGCAAAAGATAGAGTGCGCGACTCAAGTTGGTAACGTTGTTCGGCAGGGCAATGGTGGCGTTTTCGGGAACCGACTTCAGGTCTTTATATTTGTGTGAATAGATACCAAGCGGTTCGATATGCACGGTCGCCGCGACGGTGAATTTTTTACCCAGCGCTTTTTCCTGATCGCGCAAATAGGGGACGTGCTGGAAATAGTTAGCATCGACATCTCCGTTCGCCAGCAATTCGTTGGCATTCACGCCGTTACTCAACTCAACCACTTTGAGCTTTAAATTAGGATCGAGCTTCTGCACAAATGCGAGGATTTCTGCATGGGGTACGGCATCAGCCGCGATGCGCAAGGTTTCTGCTGCGTGAGCGCTGAAAGCCAGAGTCAAAGACAGCGCGATCCCTGCCAGTTTAAAAGAGGCATTTTTCATGGTGTTTTCCTTTAATGTTTAAGCGATGAGTTCAGTGCTGTTACGCAAGACATCCGGGTAATAACGTTCCGCCACGTCGGGATGTGAACGTAGGCGACCTTTTAGATAATTCCATCCAACATCACGCAGCAACGGGTTGCGAGGATCACTTTCAGGCCCATGGGCGTGCTGTGCGAGTTCAGGCGGCAATGCATAAACCGGGACGACAGCGTCTAACTGAGCGCCGAGGAAAAATGCAATCGACTGGCGTTCCTGGCCTGGTGGAGGGGAAACAACCCGATGTACCGTCGCCCGTAAATAGCCATTGGTGGCAAGCTCCAGCAATTCACCGATATTCACCACAAAACTACCAGGCAGAGGAGCGGCATCTATCCAGTTATCCGGCGAGACTTCGACCTGCAAACCCTGCTGTTGGTCTTGCAACAGGAAACTCAGGAATCCTGAATCTTTATGGGCACCGACACCCTGATTCCCTTCCGTTGCGGGCTTACCTGGATAACGAATCAACTTGATGTGTTCGTTGGGTTTATTGCCGTACAGGTTATCGAAGCTGTTCGCTGGAAGTTCTAACGCCTGCGCAAAAGTACGCAGTAGTTTGAGTGCGACAGCGGTCATTTCACGCTGAAATTGCAACAGGGTAGGTTTCAGAGTCGGTAACGATTCTGGCCACAGATTTGGGCCTTGTAATCGCAGCCAACCGTGCTGTGCGTCATTGACCGGAAGTGCCGGGCGTTCAGCGCCGATATCAAACTGTTCACGCCAGTCTGGTTTACCGCGTGTTAATTCGCTTGCAGCGCGGTTGTAACCACGAAAATGAGGGGAGTTGATCATCGCCACTTTTTGTTTTTCCTCTTCGGGCAAAGAGAAAAACTCGCGTGCTTCATTCTGAACGGCCTGTTGCAGCTCAGTGCTGACACCATGATTAATCAGGTAGAAGAAACCGATGTCACGAGCGGCATGGCGTAATTGTTTAAGAAATGCCGCACTATCGGTGGCGGTGCCATTAAGGGCTAAGAGATCGAGTATTGGCAAGGCCTGGGTCGTTGTTCTGCTCATTCCGGACTCCGCTTAATTCAGATGTATTCCCGACAAATTTTGATTTTTTTACCCAACAACATACATCCCGACAACAGCGCTGATTCATGGTTAATCCCTTTCTTAAATGATTTGTGTTCGTGGAAATTACATTGCCGCAAGCCTGTGTCGCCGCCCAATATTGTTATCTTCTAAGTTATGGCGAGTGGGGGTTCTAAGTATTTTCAGAATCTGGATATCGACGGTGCGGAGAGTTTTGTTGGCAAACGGGCTTGCATTTTTTCCGTTCACTCTTTATTTTATTGTTATGTTATAACATATAAATGAGGGCGTAAGTTATGCAGGTTCTGAATTCATTGCGCAGTGCAAAGCAGCGTCATCCGGATTGCCAGATTGTAAAACGCAAAGGACGGCTGTATGTGATTTGCAAAAGTAATCCGCGATTTAAAGCGGTGCAGGGCGGGAAGAAGCGACGTTAAGACAAGGGGCTTAAGCCCCTTTCTTTACAACTCGGGAAGGCTAAGAACGCCCGAGTGAGAATATATCGTAAAAAGAGAGTTCGCCTTTCGTGGCAACCATTTTATGCAGTAGCGATTTTTGTTGTTCGTCAACACCAGGGGAATGCAGGATTTTATCAATCAATGTCGATGGGACGTTGCGCGTGTTGTACCACTCGCCGTTATAGCAAACGCGTAAATCAAGCACATCAATATCGTCGTAGCGATAGCGAGGGTTCACATCAAAAAAGAAGAAGCCATTCAGTAGTGCAAACAGTACCACCAGTAACCAGACCGAGCCTGCCAGGGTGTCCGACTCCAGCATCACCCACAGTGTGGCAAACCAACCTACCCACATACCGATAAACAGGCCCGGATGTTTGCGAATGAAGCTGATGCTAAAACGTGGACGGTTGTCGCGTTTTTCATCGGTATTAAGTTGCTCGATAGTATCGGTGAGCAGACGCTGAATTTCGGTCATTATGGGCCTTCTGAACGGAAACACGACAGGCAGAGAACAGCTATTCTAAGAAGCCCTGTAAGGGTAAAAAAGTAACAGTTATGCCAAAAAAAACCATAACAGTTACGGGCTGACGACAGGAACCATTTTAATCACACGCGCTGGGTTTCCTGCTACCACCGCATTGGCTGGAATATCTTTCGTGACCACTGAGCCTGAGCCAATCACTACGTTATCGCCGATAGTGACACCGGGATTGATGACCGCGCGTCCGCCAATCCAGACGTTATCGCCAATCGTGACGGGTTTGCCAAACTCAACGCCACTGTTGCGTGTTTTTGCATCCAGCGGATGGGTTGCGGTATAGATATGAACGCCAGGCGCCAGCATGCAGTTTTCGCCAATGTGAACCGGACAAACATCAAGAATGACGCAGTCAAAATTGGCGTAGAAGTTTTTGCCGAGAAAAATATTGTAGCCATAATCACAGCGGAACGACGGCTCAATATAAGCATTAAGACTTTGACCGAGAAGTTGCCCCAGCAATTCTGCCCGTACCGCCTGTTCATCCGGCGCGGTGTGATTAAAGCGATGAATCAAGTGGCGAGCTTTGATGCGGTCATCACGAAGTTGTTGGCAATCAGGGCGATAAAGCTCGCCTGCAATCATTTTCCGTTTTTCTTCACTCATAGCGATGCCTTTAATCAATAGACAGAACAGGCGTTACCGTAAGCGATTCGCTTGTGATTAATAAAAGCGTTGTTTCTTTTTGTGATTTTAATCACACAGAATGAACAGCGACAAACGTGGCTACAGCAGCATTCGGTTTAAATCTTGAACGTAATAACATTTACGAAGTATTAGCGGATAAATTTCCATACAGAAGGTGGTATTTTATCGTAAAGCTTATTCATAGTGAGTTCAGCGAGTCGATGGTCAGCAGCTGAATAAAATACCGCCAGTTCATTATCTGATAATTCGTATTTATTTTTTTCAATTACACGTTCTAAGGTATCAATTGTTTGGCAGCGTCGCAGGCGCATCAAATAATCGGTCTTAGTTAATGGTTTAGTTGTCATGAAATCACCTTATACATCTTGTAATATTTTTAAAAGGAGAGACTTACAGGGTTAGCGCGGCTCTCTGTGACGAAACATCGGAATAATCGATTCCCTGACTTACGCCATTTCTGCAAGTCTTGTGCGTTGATGCCGTAGTTGCTGAATAGCATAAATGTATCGTCCAAATATTCGTCAATTTGTTCAATCAATTTACTCTCATCATCGTACTTAATTTTGTAATTAAGTGCGAAGGCAGCTATGTGCTCAATCAATTCATTCAACTGCAAGTTAATGGCCGAAGTAGGATCATTAACCCAACCATGATTACTCTCGCCAAGGTTGGTAAGGCAGTCATGATACAGGTTTTCGCAGAGAAATTTAAGCTGCGCAATATCATGCCGTTTTGGTGAGTATTCGTCCATAATGCAGCCCCTTTTATCGAAGAAATTTGATAAACACTACGCGTTGGGGTGGACACACCTGGATGAGGTGGGGATCAATAACAACGATTATTCCATATACTTTTACTATAAATCAATCCGCGGTAGATTTCCTTTCACTATTACGAAAAATTACATTTGTATCAAACCGGTTTACTCTAACGTAATGTTTATAAAGACTTTCATACTTTTTATAAGCATTGTCTTTTAAAACACATTTTATAGGTCATTAAAAAATAACTTTATTTTCAATGGGTTGCCTTGATGCTGTTGCAATGCTTTGTGGATGATCATAAATAAATAACAGGATAAGAATATTCCTAATAAAAAAGCATGAATCTCTACTTGCAAACTCATCAGTTAGTTTAAGAAATATTTTGTCATGATATTCGAGAGAGATATCATCTGAATCGCAACATTTTGAAACTTTTAGCAGAGCAAGTAAGCCGCTTTCACTATTTAAGAATACGACAAATTAGGTGAGCAGATATAAAAAAGGCCGCTTGCGCGGCCTTTTATTACAGTTCAGAACTTACTTGTGATGCTCAATCGGGTGAGCGTGCTCAAGGTCTTCACTCTTACGACTGAAGCGACGGCGCACAACCACGAAGAACACCGGTACGAAGAAGATAGCCAGGACAGTTGCAGTCACCATCCCGCCCATTACGCCCGTACCTACGGCGTTCTGTGCACCGGAGCCCGCACCGGAGCTGATTACCAGTGGCATTACCCCGAGGATAAACGCCAGTGATGTCATCAGAATCGGACGCAGACGCATACGAACGGCTTCAAGCGTAGCTTCAATCAAGCCTTTGCCTTCTTTCTCCATTAAGTCTTTGGCGAATTCCACGATAAGTATCGCGTTCTTCGCCGACAAACCAATGGTTGTCAGCAGGCCTACCTGGAAGTACACGTCGTTGGTCAGCCCACGCAAGGTCGCGGCAAGTAACGCACCGACAACACCCAATGGAACAACCAGCATGACCGAGAACGGAATGGACCAGCTCTCATACAATGCTGCCAGACACAGGAATACCACTATCAAGGAAATGGCATACAGGGCAGGGGCCTGGTTACCAGACAGACGTTCCTGATATGACATACCTGTCCAGTCATAACCGATACCGGTTGGCAGTTTGCTGGCCAATTCTTCCATCATGTTCATCGCTTCACCGGTACTCTTACCCGGTGCAGCCTGACCCAAGATTTCCATGGAAGGCAAGCCGTTGTAACGTTCCAGACGTGGTGAACCGTATTCCCAATGCGCAGTAGAGAACGCAGAGAATGGCACCATCTGACCGGTAGAACCACGCACATACCAGTTGTTGATATCGCTTGGCAGCATACGGAATGGTGCATCAGCCATCAGGTAAACTTTCTTCACACGACCACGGTCGATGAAGTCGTTCACGTAGCTACCACCCCATGCAGCACCCAGTGTGGTGTTGATATCGCTGATAGACACACCCAATGCTTGCGCTTTTTCCTGGTCGATATCGACTTTAAACTGCGGCGTATCTTCCAGACCGTTTGGACGCACACCCACTAACAGGTCAGAGTGTTTAGCCACTTCACCAAACAACTGGTTACGCGCCTGAGTCAGTTTTTCGTGCCCAAGGTTAGCCTGGTCAATCAACTGGAAGTCGAAGCCCGTTGCTGTACCCAGTTCCACGATAGCTGGCAGGTTAAATGCGAATACGATGGCATCCTGGATTTTTGAGAACTGGGCACTGGCGCGAGCTGCAATCGCCGGAACCTTGTTCTCTTCACCTGGACGTTCATCCCAATCTTTCAAGGATACGAATGCCAGACCGGTGTTCTGTCCTTGACCCGAGAAGCCAAAGCCGTTAACGGTAAATACGGAGTTAACGTTGTCTTTCTCTTTTTCCAGGTAGTACTTGCTCACGTCATCAAGAACGGCTTGTGTACGCTCTTGTGTCGCACCCGCAGGCAACTGAGCCATGGTCAGGAATACACCCTGGTCTTCATCTGGCAAGAAGGAGCTTGGCAGACGAATAAACAGGAGAGCCATGCCCACCACAATCAACAGATACAACACCAGGTAACGACCCGTGCTACGCAAAATGTTACCGACGCTGTCGGTATAATGATGCGTGCTCTTATCGAACATGTTGTTAAACCAGCCGAAGAAGCCTTTCTTCTCGTGGTGTTCGCCTTTCGCAATCGGCTTGAGCAAGGTGGCGCAAAGTGCTGGTGTCAGAATCATTGCGACCAGAACAGAAAGCACCATTGCCGATACGATGGTAATAGAGAACTGACGATAGATTGCCCCTGTAGAACCGCCGAAGAATGCCATCGGTATAAATACCGCTGACAGTACCATCGCGATCCCGACCAGAGCGCCCTGAATCTGCTCCATTGATTTGCGTGTGGCTTCTTTCGGTGGCAATCCTTCCTCCACCATCACACGCTCAACGTTTTCTACCACCACGATGGCGTCATCAACCAACAGGCCTATCGCAAGCACCATCCCGAACATCGTTAGGGTGTTTATCGAATAGCCAAAGACGGCAAGGATAGCGAACGTCCCCAGCAATACCACCGGTACTGCAATCGTTGGAATCAATGTGGCGCGGAAGTTCTGTAAGAACAGATACATTACCAGGAACACCAGCACGATTGCTTCAACGAGGGTTTTTACTACCTCTTTGATAGAGATTTTAACGAATGGCGTGGTGTCATACGGATAAACCACTTTCAGACCCGCCGGGAAGTACGGTTGCAGTTTTTCAACTGTGGCACGTACCGCGTTGGCAGTATCCAGGGCGTTAGCACCGGTTGCCAGTTTAATACCTAAACCAGATGCGGGTTGGCCGTTGTAACGTGCGACAACGTTATAGTTCTCGCCGCCCAACTCAACTTTTGCCACATCTTTAAGCAGAACACGTGAGCCATCTTGATTCACTTTCAGCAAAATTTTGCTGAACTCATCGGCAGATTTCAAACGGGTCTGAGCAATGATTGAGGCGTTAAGTTGCTGACCTTTAACCGGTGGAGTACCACCTAACTGACCTGCTGCTACCTGGGCGTTCTGCGCTTTAATAGCATTAATAATATCGACCGGAGTGAGCTGGTAGTTATTCAGTTTGTTTGGATCCATCCAGATACGCATCGCGTACTGAGCACCAAACAGCTGAACATCACCGACACCACGAGTACGGCTGATAGGGTCTTTAATGGTCGCGCCAACGTAGTCCGAAATATCTTCCTGTGTCATGGATCCATCGGTGTTGATCATACCGAGAACCATCAGGAAGCTACTGGAGGACTTCTCAACGCTAACACCTTGCTGCTGTACTTCTTGAGGAAGCAGCGGCATCGCAAGTTGCAATTTGTTCTGAACCTGAACCTGTGCGATATCCGCGTCAGTACCAGAGTCAAAAGTAATGGTAATGGTTACAGAACCAGAGGAATCACTGGAAGAGGACATGTACAGCAGGTTGTCGATACCGTTCATGTTCTGTTCGATAACCTGTGTAACGGTATCCTGTACCGTTTTCGCATCCGCACCTGGATAGTTTGCTGAGATCGAAATCGCTGGTGGCGCAATGGTTGGATATTGCGCGATTGGCAATTTCATGATCGCAAGCCCGCCCGCCAACATAATAATGATGGCGATAACCCAGGCAAAAATCGGGCGATCGATAAAAAACTTAGCCATGTCTTAACGTCTCCTGTTTAAGTTAAGACTTCGTTTGTTCAGTCTGAGCGCCAGCGGCTGCTTGATCCTGGCCTTTATCTTCTGCCGCTATTTCCTGCGCTTTTACCTGAACACCGGGTTTAACTTTTTGTAAACCGGTCACAATAACGCGATCGCCATCCTGCAACCCATTGGTTACCAGCCATTTATCGCCGATAGCCTGTGTTGCTGTAATATTACGGACTTCAACTTTGTCATCTTTGCCAATCACCATCGCAGAAGCATCGCCACGTGGTGTACGAGTCACACCTTGTTGTGGAACGAGCAGTGCGTTTGGATTAGTCCCTTCTTCCAACTGTGCGCGGACAAACATGCCCGGAAGCAGCGTTTTATCTGGGTTAGGGAAGATGGCACGCAGTGTGATCGAGCCGGTGCTCTGGTCAACGGTGACGTCAGAAAACTCTAAAGAACCTTCTTGTGGGAACGCAACACCGTCGTTAGTGACTAACTTCACTTTGGCTTTGCCGTTTTCTTGCTTCAGTTTGCCATCAGCCAACTCTTGCTTAAGGCGCAAGAAATCGTTGCTTGATTGGGTCACATCCACATAAATCGGGTCGAGCTGTTGTACGGTAGCCATTGCAGTTGCCTGACCGCTAGTGACCAGCGCGCCTTCAGTAACATCAGATTTACCAATGCGGCCACTGATCGGAGAGGTCACTTTGGTATAAGCCAGATTAATACGAGCTGTTTCAACAGCGGCTTTTGCAGCAACGACAGAAGCATTTGCCTGTTGAGAATCGGCAAGCGCGGTGTCGTAGTCTTGTTGACTGATGTACTTAGTACCCAACAGTTTCTGATAACGCTTCAACGTCAGCTGCGCAATATTTGCACTTGCTTGAGCTTTCGCGAGGTCACCTTTGGCGCTGTCATATGCGGCCTGATAAGTCGCAGGGTCGATTTGGTACAGCGAAACGCCAGCTTTTATTTCACTTCCTTCTTCAAAGTTGCGTTTCAAAATGATGCCACTGACCTGTGGGCGAACTTCTGCAATACGATAAGCACTGGTACGGCCCGGAAGCTCAGTAGTTATCTGCAAAGGAGCACTTTTCAGAGTGACGACACCCACTTCTGGGGTATGCGGCGCACTCTTTTGTGCTTCTTTGTCATTACATCCTGTAAGCACTAAGCTGCCTGAAAGCATCAGAACGGCCGCCAGAGGCGTAAACCCTCTGTTTTTGTTCATATGTAAACCTCGAGTGTCCGATTTCAAAGTTGTTCAATGGATCAAATGTCCACAAACCCATTGCTGCGTTTATATTATCGTCGTGCTATGGTACATACATTCACAAATGTATGTAAATCCAACCACCTTACTTTCCCCATTTATGGCACGAAAAACCAAACAACAAGCGCTTGCAACTCGCCAACATCTTCTCGATGTGGCAATTCGCTTGTTTTCTCAACACGGTGTGTCTTCAACTTCGCTGGCTGATATTGCTAAAGCGGCCGGTGTTACCCGTGGTGCAATCTATTGGCATTTCAAAAATAAGTCGGATTTGTTTAATGAAATCTGGGAGCTAACTGAATCCAGTATTGGTGATTTAGAGACTGAGTATCAGGCAAAATTTCCTGACGATCCACTTTCTGTTGTAAGAGAGTTATTAATTTACATATTGCAAGCAACTGTCACTGATGAGCGTCGCCGCTTAATGACAGAAATCATCTTCCACAAATGCGAATTTGTTGGAGAACTGGCGGTGTTACAACAGGCCAGACGCGAATTTTATCTGGAAGGGAAGGAGCGAATTGAAAATTCGTTGCAGCGTTGCATTGATGCAGAAATGTTACCAGCCGATTTGCGGATTCACCTTGCCGTTATTTTGATGCGCAGTTATATCACCGGCCTTATCGAAAACTGGCTGCTTGCGCCAGATAGCTTTGATTTACACGGTCAGGCAGAAGACTACGTTGCTATTTTGATTGAAATGTTTCAAACCTGCCCAACCCTTCGTACGACTCCACACTAAAATTATGCTTATTAGGGCAATTCCGAAGCGAGTTGACCAAGGATTTTCTGAAAAGTCGTGCTAATCTGAACGCTCGTATTTCGTCTTTAACTCGCCATCCATTCGGCCTGTTCTAAATCACAGTCAAACTATGCCGCAACTCTTGTGTTCACTGTATTCACGTCGCATACCAGCACGGTTTTTATTTATCGCGTTTATTAGCCTGTTTTGTCTGCTAGCGCAGCCAGTTTCGGCGAAAAATAATAATAACGATCTCCCGAGCCGCGATGAAATTCAAAACCAGCTGACCGCGCTTAATAAGCAAAAGACGCTGTCACCAAATGACAAACTGACACAACAAGATCTCAATGAAACGCTTGAGGTTTTGGACAAAATTGACCGGATCAAGGATGAAGCGGCAAAACTCCATCAGCAGATCAGTGAAGCGCCAAAAACACTGCGCAAAGCAACGGATGCTCTAAACGAGCTTAAAAATCAGCGAGAAGACCAGGCCAATGAAGAGGCTGAAATTGAAGCGCTGAGTTTGCGCCAGCTAGAGTCTCGTCTCAATGACTTGATGACGGATTTACAGAATTCACAAAGCGATTTAGCCACCTGGAATAGCCAACTGATTTCGCTGCAAACGCAACCAGAGCGCGTGCAGAATGCGATGATGGCTGCTTCAGCTCAGCTTGAGGCAATCCGTAATCGCCTGAATGGAGTCACGCCTGGTGCTGCGGAATTGCGTCCAAGCCAGCAAACATTGTTACTGGCGCAGCAGGCGTTACTGAACGCGCAACTGGACCAGCAGCGCGACAGCCTGAAAGGCAACACGCTGTTGCAAGATACTCTGCAAAAACAACGTGATTACACCAACGCCCATATCAACCAGATGGAACACACGCTGCAACTGTTGCAAAAGGCCGTCAGCAGCAAACGCCTGACGCTGACCCAGCAAACTGCGCAGGAAGCCATCGACTCGGAAGATACCGTTAAAATTCAGCAGAACCCGTTGGTGAAACAAGAACTGGATATTAACCACCAGTTAAGCCAACGCCTGATAGACGCCACTCAACATGCCAATGAGATGGTGCCGCCGAGCATCCGCATCAAAAATACGTTGGATCGTGCACTGCAATCAGAACGCAATTTGAAAGAGCAAATTGCTGTTCTGAAAGGTAGTTTGCTATTATCGCGCATCCTCTATCAGCAGCAACAGCAGAACATGCCTTCAGCGGAAGACACGGAAGACCTGACCAATCGAATTGCGGATATTCGCCTCGAGCAGTTTGATGTCAATCAGCAGCGTGATGCATTGTTCCAGCCTGATGACTTAGTGGCGAAAATAGAAGAAGGGCACACCACTGAAGTCACGCCTGATGTCCACGACGCGCTGTTACAAATTCTGGATACCCGCCGTGAATTGCTGGATCAGTTAAACAAGCAACTCGGCATGCAATTAATGTTGGCCATCAACCTGCAGAATAATAAGCAGCAACTGCAGAATGTGACGAAATCGCTCGACCAAATTCTGACCGAGCAGATTTTTTGGGTCACCAGTAACAAACCGATGGATTGGGACTGGCTGAAATCGTTGCCTTCTTCAATACGCGATCAGTTTAAAAATGCCCGTATCAATATTAAGGGGCCGGAAAGCTCGCTAAAAATACTCACCATTCTGCTGCTGATGGTGCCGGCTCTGCTGCTGGCTGGTGTGATTCGCTGGCGCTTTAAAGCCATTGATCGCTATTTGGAAAAGCAGGCAAGTCGGGTTGGGCAACTGCGTAACGACAGCCAAATGCTGACGCCGAAAGCCATCGCGTTGACGCTGGTGAAAGTCTTACCCGGCGCATTGATTATCTATGCCATCGGCTTAGGGTTTGCCGGAATAGATATGAACATCAGCGAAACCATGCTGGCGTTCTGTAAACAGCTTTCTCTATCCTGGCTGGTCTTTGGCCTGACGTACCAGGTGCTTTCGACCAACGGCGTTGCTGTCAGCCACTTTAATATGTCGCCACAGCAGTGCAGCCATTATCGCCGCCAATTGGTGCGAATCGGTTGTGCACTGTTGCCGCTGTTATTCTGGTCGGTTCTCGGTGAACGCTCTCCATTGCATCTGGTTGAAGATGCGCTGGGCCAGCTTATTATTTTCTTCAACTTGTTGCTTATCACGACATTGGTCTTCCCGATGTGTCGTGAAAACTGGCGCAACAAAAACAACCACACCATGCAGTTGTTTACCGTCACGGTGATGGGCGTGGTGCCTGTGGTGTTGATGGTGCTGACGGCGATGGGCTATTTCTATACGACTTTACGCCTTGCGGGACGTTGGATAGAAACCATCTATCTGGTTCTCATCTGGAACCTGGTTTACCAAACTGTACTGCGTGGATTGAGTGTAACAGCGCGTCGTATGGCCTATCGTCGGGCTGTGTTGCGCCGCGAAAACCTGGTGAAAGAAGGTGCTGAAGGTGGCGAACCGGTAGAAGAGCCGCCGTTGGCGCTTGATCAGATCAACCAACAAACCATGCGCCTTGCCATTATTGCTCTGTTCGCATTGTTTGCGCTTTTCTTCTACACCATTTGGTCAGATTTGTTTGGGGTATTCGGTTACCTCGATAGCATCCAGCTTTGGAGTTATAGCGGCACGGAAGCGGGGGCCGCCGTGGTGAAAAACGTCACCATGGGCAGTCTGTTATTTGCGGTGATTGCTTTTGCGGTGGCCTGGGTGCTGATTCGCAACTTACCGGGCTTGCTGGAAGTGCTGGTGCTTTCGCGCCTGCAAATGCGTCAGGGCGCTTCATACGCCATTACTACCATTCTTAACTACGTGATTATTGCTGTCGGTGCGATGACCATTTTTGGTTCGCTCGGTGTGTCGTGGGATAAATTGCAATGGTTGGCGGCCGCGTTATCGGTTGGTCTGGGCTTCGGTTTGCAGGAGATATTCGGTAACTTCGTTTCTGGTCTGATTATTCTGTTCGAACGCCCGGTGCGTATCGGCGATACGGTGACCATCGGTACCTTCTCGGGGAGTGTCAGCAAAATTCGTATTCGTGCGACCACGATAACGGACTTCGATCGCAAAGAAGTGATCATCCCGAACAAAGCGTTTGTTACGGAGCGATTGATCAACTGGTCGCTGACCGACACCATAACGCGAGTGGTTATCCGCCTTGGCGTCGCTTACGGATCCGATCTGGATAAAGTGCGCGAAATCTTACTCAAAGCGGCGCATGACCATCCAAAAGTGATGCACGATCCTGAGCCAACGGTATTCTTCACCACCTTTGGGCCAAGCACACTGGATCACGAATTACGCTTGTACGTGCGTGAACTGCGCGATCGCAGCTATACCGTTGATGAGTTGAACCGGACCATCGATCGCCTGTGTCGCGAAAATGACATTAATATCGCCTTCAACCAACTCGAAGTTCATCTGCGTAATGAAAAAGGGGATGAATTGACAGAAGTGAAACGCGATAGCAATGGCAAAACGAACGGTGGCGATATCGTTCACGTACAGTAAAATTAGCGGGAAGCGTTCTCTTCCCGCTTACGCAAAAAATCCTGGCGGACAATCTCAAGCGCCGCAAGCGCGGTTTCCGTCGGGATTTCATGTTGTTCCAACAGCATGATCAAATCGACTGCCAGTTTGACTTCGTCCGGTGCGTTTTCCAGCGACATTTAGTTAATCCGTAATAATCAAATAATAAATATATACCCAAAATAATTCGAGTTGCAGGAAGGCGGCCAGGCCGTAAGTCCCCAGGAGCATAGATAACTATGTGACTGGGGCGCACGGGTGCAGCCAACGCACCTGCAGCTTGAAGTATGTAGGGTATTAGCTTAATCCGCGCTCGCGGCGTTCAATCGCACGTTCGATACGCGCTGTAGCCTGGCGGCAGCGCTGCAGACGGCCTTCAAGGGCGGCCAGCTCTTTTTGCAATTTTTGCTGTCCTGCGAGAGTGGCTTGAACAGAAAGCTGGCTTTCACGATCGCTAATCATACTTTGCAGGCGGCGTTCATAATCCTGATGCGTGGAGAGTTTCTCATACAGGTTTTCGACAACCGGCGGCTGGGGATCGTTTTTACGCATCTGTAAGGTCGCCAGTTCACGCTGCAATGCGGCAATTTGCGCCACCAGTTTTTCGGCAAGGTACGCAACTTGATCCGCTTTGCCGACTTTCACGCTAAGCTGTAACTGTGCGTGATTTGCCTGAACTTCGGTCAGATAATCTTTTAGCTGCGTGCTGTGCGTGGTAAACAGCTTACGATCAAAGCGTGCTTGCGAGGCGCGTTGCAACGAAATGGGTGCAATGGCCTGCGCGAGTTCCGCGACGCGAATATCCAAAGCTTGTAACAGCGCAGCGGTTTTCACAAAATGACTCTCCAGAATGACAGACAGGTATACCCTAAATAATTCGAGTTGCGGCCAACTCCTCTGCAGCTTGAAGTATGACGGGTATATTAATGGAACAGAAATGAAACGGACTATATTAATCATCATTGGTTGGCTGGCGGTAGTCCTTGCTACGCTGGGAGTCGTATTACCTTTACTTCCCACCACTCCTTTTTTACTTCTGGCAGCCTGGTGTTTCGCCCGTTCCTCGCCGCGCTTCCACCACTGGTTACTCTACCGCTCATGGTTTGGCAGTTACATCCGCCATTGGCAGCAGCATCGGGCCTTACCTCCAGGCGCTAAACCCAGGGCATTGATTTTTATTGTTTTAACTTTTGCTGTGTCCATTTACCTGGTCAACATTCTTTGGGTCCGACTACTCTTATTGATGATGATGTGCGCGTTGCTGTTCTGTATGTGGCGGATGCCGGTAATTGACGAAAAGCAACAAAAGCCATAAAGCGCATTTGCTGTGGTTGCAATTGTTGTTTGCAGACAGTAAATTCGACCGCTTTCGAGCACGGTATGATTGATTAATGAATCACCGATAGTGTGTTTATTAAACAGATACGTGCTTAGTTAGAACCCCGTTTTTAGCAGGCATTAATTATGACCGCGACTGCGCAGCAGCTTGAATATCTGAAAAACAGCATTAAAAGCATTCCAGACTACCCGAAGCCTGGGATCTTATTCCGTGACGTTACCAGCTTGCTTGAAGATCCGAAAGCCTACGCCACCAGCATCGAATTATTAGTCTCACGCTTTAAAGATGCCGGTATCACTAAAGTGGTGGGTACTGAAGCGCGCGGCTTTTTGTTTGGCGCGCCGGTTGCGCTGGAATTAGGTGTCGGTTTTGTGCCGGTGCGTAAACCAGGAAAACTGCCACGCGAAACGATCGCGGAGAACTACGAGCTGGAATACGGCACCGATCAACTGGAAATCCACGTTGATGCCATCGAGCCTGGCGACAAAGTTCTGGTCGTGGACGATTTACTGGCCACGGGTGGCACCATTGAAGCGACCGTTAAACTTATCCGCCGTCTGGGTGGTGAAGTGACCGATGCTGCATTTATCATCAATCTGTTTGATATTGGTGGTGAACAGCGTCTGGAAAAAATGGGCGTGAAAAGCTACAGCCTCGTACTTTTCCCTGGCCACTGAGTTCTGCCTCACCTCTTCTTTGAGAAGCCTCGCCCGATGGGTGAGGCTTATGTTAGCATTACCCCTCAATTCACACCCGCGAAGTAGAGCCTATCTCGAATGAGCTACCAGGTCTTAGCCCGCAAATGGCGCCCACAAACTTTTGCTGATGTCGTCGGCCAGCAACACGTGTTGACTGCGCTGGCTAATGGCTTATCCATGGGCCGAATCCACCACGCCTATCTCTTTTCAGGGACGCGCGGCGTGGGTAAAACGTCCATCGCTCGCTTGTTGGCGAAAGGGTTAAATTGTGAAACCGGCATCACTGCCACCCCTTGCGGTGTGTGCGATAACTGCCGCGAAATCGAACAAGGACGCTTTGTTGATCTGATAGAGATTGACGCCGCCTCACGCACCAAAGTCGAAGACACCCGTGACTTGCTGGACAACGTTCAGTACGCACCGGCGCGTGGCCGCTTCAAAGTCTACTTAATCGATGAAGTCCATATGCTCTCCCGCCACAGCTTCAACGCACTGTTGAAGACGCTGGAAGAGCCACCTTCGCATGTGAAATTCTTACTGGCGACAACCGATCCGCAAAAGTTGCCGGTGACCATTCTTTCCCGCTGCCTGCAATTCCACCTGAAAGCGTTGGATGTCGAACAAATCCGCCATCAGTTGGAATACATTCTTGGCGAGGAGAAAATCCCGTCTGAAACTCGCGCGCTGCAACTGTTGGCCCGTGCTGCAGATGGCAGTCTGCGTGACGCACTAAGTCTTACCGATCAGGCGATTGCCAGTGGTGATGGACAGGTGACCACTGCGGCAGTCAGCACCATGCTCGGCACGTTGGATGACGACCAGGCACTGGCGCTCATCGAAGCGATGGTGCAGGCCGATGGTGAGCGAGTCATGAGCTTGCTGAACGATGCTGCCGGCCGCGGTATTGAGTGGGAAGCGCTGCTGGTAGAAATGTTGGGCTTGCTGCACCGTGTGGCCATGGTGCAACTCTCTCCGGCTGCATTGGGCAACGACATGGCGGCAATCGAACAGCGTATGCGTGAGCTCGCGAGAGTCGTACCGCCTGCTGAAGTCCAGTTGTATTATCAAACCCTGCTGATTGGTCGCAAAGAGCTCTCCTGGGCTCCCGATCGTCGTATGGGCATTGAGATGACACTGCTGCGTGCGCTGGCGTTCCATCCGCGCAAACCATTACCAGAACCGGAGCAACCGCGACAAGTCGCGAGTATTCCTGTCGTCAATCCTGTTCCGGTTCGACAACAAACATCACCTCCGCCACGGCAAAATGAAACCCCATTGCCGGACACCACAAGCCAGGTGCTGCAAGCGCGAACCCAATTAATGCGCCAGCAGGGAGCCAACAAAGCAAAAAAGAGTGAGCCGGCAGCGCCAGATCTAGCGCGGCCGGCAGCTAAAACCACCGCTCTGGAACGTTTAGCCTCGGTAACCGAGCGTATTCAGTCCCGGCCAGCTGTGGCAGAAGAAAAACCTGCCGAGAAGCCAGAAGCTTATCGCTGGAAGTCGCAAATTGTTTCTGATGTCGTCGAAGAACCGGTTGCGACACCAAAAGCATTAAAGCGCGCGCTGGAGCATGAGAAAACGCCTGAGCTTGCGCAGAAACTGGCATTGGAAGCCACCGAGCGTGACAGTTGGGCGGCGGAAATTAGCCAACTGGTGTTGCCAAAACTCGTGCAGCAATTAGCGCTAAATGCCTGGAAAGAGCAGGATGGCAGCCGAGTTTGTTTGCACCTGCGCCCGGCATTACGGCATCTGAATTCACCGTCGGCGCAGAAAACGCTGGCTGATGCGATGAGTACTTTTAGCGGAGAAACTGTTGAGCTGACTATTATTGAAGATGATAATCTTGCACAACGTACCCCGCTGGAATGGCGTCAGGCAATCTATGAAGAGAAGCTGGCGCGCGCGCGGGAATCTATGAGTACTGATAACAATATCCAAACGCTGCGTCGTTTTTTTGATGCGGAGCTGGATGAAGACAGTATTCGACCAATTTGACAGGCTGGTTAAACCGGTTTGTTGTAAACCCTGATAGCCGTTAATCGTGACGTGTGATTAACGGCCCGAGCAAAAGAGAGAAGACTATGTTTGGAAAAGGCGGTCTGGGCAACATCATGAAGCAAGCCCAGCAGATGCAGGAAAAAATGGCCCAGGTTCAGGAAGAAATCGCCAACATGGAAGTCACCGGCGAATCAGGTGCGGGTTTGGTAAAAGTGACCATCAATGGTGCGCATAACTGCCGTCGTGTGGAAATCGATCCAAGCCTGATGGAAGACGATAAAGAGATGGTTGAAGATCTGGTTGCTGCAGCCTTCAACGATGCAGCTCGTCGTATCGGCGAAGCGCAGAAAGAGAAAATGGCTGGCGTTTCCAGCGGTATGCAATTGCCACCAGGCTTCAAAATGCCATTCTAATATCCCGTCATACTTCGTGTTGCGGGGGTGTTGGCTACACTCGCAAACCCCAGTCACTTACTTGTGTAAGCTCCTGGGGATTTGTTCCCTTGCCGCCTACCCGCAACGCGAATTATTTAGGGATATCATTTTGTTGGCATAAAATCACTCTTCATCAAACGCCGCATAACTCTCCACCAGAAAATCAATCAGTGCCCTGACCGCTGGTAACTGCCCGCGACGTGAAGGAAACACCAAATGTATGATTTCCCGTCTTGTACGCCAATCCGGTAACAATCGCACCAACGTTCCATCCAGTATCTGCTTCTTAATCATCAATATGGGTAGTTGAACAATACCAACACCTGCCAGTGCCGCTGCCCGTAGTGCAATCATATCAGTGGTCACAAAACGTGGCTTATGGTGCAGGATCACTTCCTGGTTATCCGGGCCAAACAGACACCAGCGGTACACCTGCTGCGGTTTGGAGAGTGCCAGACTCGGCCAGTATTGTAGATCGGCGGGTGACGATAGTGGCGAAAATCGCTCAACTAACTCAGGGCTGGCAACCAGACACATATTGCGATCGGCCAGTTTGCGCATCACCAGGTCACTATCTTCCAGTGGTAATGGGCGAACGCGTACCGCCAAATCGACGTTTTCATTCAATACATCAACCTGGCGGTTAGTCTCCTCAAGCTGCACCGTCACTTGCGGATACATCGTCATAAACCGCGCCAGCATATCGCCAATATGCACATGCAGCAGGGCAATCGGACACGTCAGGCGAATAAGCCCACGCGGTTCGGCTCGCAGCGTGTTTATCGCCTCTTGTGCCGCTTCGGCCTCAATAATCATCGCTTTGCAATGGCGATAAAAAATCTGCCCGGCCTCCGTCACGGTGAAGCTGCGCGTTGAGCGCTGAATAAGCCGCGTTTCCAGACTCTCCTCCAGCAAGGCGATACGCCGACTTAACCGGGATTTTGGAATGCCAATTGCGCGGCTGGCGGGAGAAAACCCCTCGAAATCGACCACTTGCACGAAGTACCACAGGTCGTTGAGATCTTGCATCGTGATTGTCCTATATATGGAACGCTGAGTTCATTTCTGGAGTCTACCGGGATTTTCGTCTTATGAGTAAGCTTTAACTCAACAGAAATCGACACTCAATGGAGATAACGATGAAATCAATTTTAGGCGTGTATTCCGCACCGGCTTCCCACTGGGTGGGTGATGGATTCCCGGTTCGTTCACTGTTCTCCTATTCGAAATTTGAAAAACAGCTCAGCCCATTTTTGCTGCTGGACTACGCAGGCCCGGCGGATTTTAAACCGAGCAACAAAGGGCAACGTGGTGTTGATGTGCATCCGCATCGCGGTTTTGAAACGGTCACTATCGTCTACAAAGGTGAGGTGGCGCACCGTGACTCCACCGGCAGTGGCGGGGTGATTGGCCCGGGCGATGTGCAATGGATGACGGCCGGTAACGGGATTTTGCACGAAGAGTTCCATTCGCCAGCGTTCAGCGAGAAGGGCGGCACCCTGGAAATGGTTCAACTGTGGGTCAATCTGCCGGCGAAGGACAAGTCAACGCCTCCGAACTACCAGTCGATTACCGATGCGGATATTCCGGTAGTGACATTGCCCGATAACGCAGGTCAGGTTCGTGTTATCGCGGGTGAAATGGATGGCAGTAAAGGCCCAGCACGCACGTTTTCACCGCTGCGCGTATTGGATGTGCGTCTGAATGCGCAAAGCACCACACAACTGACGCTGCCTGACGGCTGGAACACTGCACTGGTTGTGCTGAAAGGCACGGTGCAGGTTAACGGTGAGGAAATTGCTCGTGAGGCGCAGCTGGTGGTACTAGATGCAAAAGGCGAAACCGTCACGCTTGAAGCCAATAACGACGCCGTTGTGCTGGTGCTGAGCGGTGAACCACTCAATGAGCCAGTGGTGGGTTACGGGCCGTTTGTGATGAACACCCGTGAAGAAATTAAAGAGGCTATCGACGATTTCAATCAGGGTCGTTTTGGCCAGAATATCGCGTAAATCATTCCCCCTGTGCGAGACATCCCGCAGGGGGAATATCTTTTTCTATGCCCGTCCGCTGGGCTAATGTTAGGCTATGTCCCACTCTTTTTTCAGAAGTCTGAGCGATGCAAACCAGTCCTTTACTTACCGCCCTTATGGAATCCCTACGCTGCCTGCCAGGTGTTGGCCCGAAGTCAGCTCAACGTATGGCATTCGCGCTCCTGCAACGCGATCGCAGCGGCGGAATGCGACTAGCGCAAGCTCTCACGCGTGCAATGTCCGAAATTGGTCACTGCGCGGATTGCCGTACTTTTACCGAACAAGAAGTCTGCGCCATTTGTTCCAATCCACGCCGCCAGGAAAATGGCCAAATTTGCGTGGTGGAAACGCCTGCGGATATCCATGCGATTGAAGCGACGGGTCAATTCTCTGGACGCTATTTTGTGTTGATGGGGCATCTTTCACCGCTCGACGGCATTGGTCCCCAGGATATCGGCCTCGACAGGCTGGAACAGCGCCTTGAGCACGAAACTATCAAAGAGCTCATCCTTGCAACCAACCCAACGGTTGAAGGTGAAGCCACAGCGAACTATATCGCCGAACTTTGTGGGCAATATGGCGTAGATGCCAGCCGTATCGCGCACGGCGTGCCGGTGGGTGGCGAGCTGGAAATGGTCGATGGCACCACGCTTTCGCATTCGTTAGCAGGGCGACATAAGATTACGTTCTAGTTGAAAATGGGGAGATTCTTTTCTCCCCCGCTTGAAATCTCCTCCGCTTATCCTCATATCTCCCTCAACGTTTTCATCACCCCTGTATTTTGATTTTGTTGAGGTATCAATGACCATGAAAGGACAAGAGACTCGTGGCTTCCAGTCTGAAGTGAAACAACTTCTGCACCTGATGATCCACTCCCTCTACTCAAATAAAGAAATTTTCCTGCGTGAGCTGATCTCCAACGCCTCCGATGCGGCAGACAAATTGCGCTTCCGCGCGCTGTCCCAGGCCGATCTTTACGAGGGTGACGGTGAGCTGCGTGTGCGTGTCTCATTTGATAAAGAAAAACGCACTCTGACGATTGCTGATAACGGCATCGGTATGACACGCGACGAAGCGATTGATCATCTCGGGACCATTGCAAAATCTGGCACCAAAGCTTTCCTCGAATCTATGGGTTCCGACCAGGCGAAAGACAGCCAGCTTATCGGCCAGTTTGGTGTGGGCTTCTACTCTGCATTTATCGTGGCGGACAAAGTGACCGTGCGTACGCGTGCGGCGGGTGTTCCAGCGGATCAAGCCGTGTTCTGGGAATCTGAAGGTGCGGGCGAATATACCGTTGCGGATATCACCAAAGCCGATCGCGGTACCGAAATTACTCTGCACCTGCGCGAAGGTGAAGACGAGTTCTTAGATGACTGGCGTGTGCGCTCAATCATCGGCAAGTATTCCGATCACATCGCTCTGCCGGTTGAGATTGAAACCCGTGAAGAGAAAGATGGCGAAACTATCCTCGGCTGGGAAAAAATCAACAAAGCTCAGGCGCTGTGGACCCGTAGCAAGTCTGAAATTAAAGACGAAGAGTACAACGAGTTCTACAAGCATGTCGCTCATGACTTCACCGACCCGTTGACCTATAGCCACAACCGCGTGGAAGGGAAACAAGAGTACACCAGCCTGCTGTACATCCCGTCCCAGGCGCCATGGGATATGTGGAATCGCGATCATAAACACGGCCTGAAACTGTACGTGCAGCGCGTGTTCATCATGGACGACGCAGAACAGTTCATGCCGAACTACCTGCGCTTTGTGCGCGGCCTGATAGATTCCAACGATCTGCCGCTGAACGTGTCGCGTGAAATTCTGCAAGACAGCCGTGTGACTCAGAACCTGCGTAGTGCGCTGACCAAACGCGTATTGCAGATGCTGGAAAAACTGGCGAAAGACGACAGCGAAAAATACCAAACCTTCTGGAAAAACTTTGGCCTGGTACTGAAAGAAGGCCCTGCTGAAGATAATGCGAACCAGGAAACTATCGCTAAACTGCTGCGCTTTGCGACGACACATACCGATTCTGCTGCACAAACTGTGTCGCTGGAAGAGTACGTTTCACGCATGAAAGAAGGCCAGGAGAAGATTTACTACATCACCGCTGACAGCTATGCGGCCGCGAAGAGCAGCCCGCATCTGGAACTGCTGCGTAAGAAAGGCATCGAAGTTCTGCTGCTTTCTGACCGTATCGATGAGTGGATGATGAGCTATCTGACTGAGTTCGACGGCAAAGCATTCCAGTCAGTCAGTAAGACTGATGAGACGCTGGAGAAATTGGCTGACGAAGAGACGCCAGAAGCGAAAGAAGCTGAAAAAGCGCTTGAGCCATTTGTTGACCGCGTGAAAACTCTGCTGGGCGAGCGTGTTAAAGAAGTGCGCCTGACGCACCGTTTGACCGACACGCCAGCTATCGTGACCACTGACAGCAACGACATGAGCACGCAAATGGCGAAATTGTTTGCTGCTGCGGGTCAGGAAGTGCCAGAAGTGAAGTACATCTTCGAGCTGAACCCGGATCACGGCCTGGTGAAACGTGTTGCGGATACTCAGGATGAAGCGCAGTTCGGCGAATGGGTCGAATTACTGCTCGACCAGGCTCTGTTAGCTGAACGTGGCACCCTGGAGGATCCAAACCAATTCATTCGCCGTATGAATCAATTGCTGGCTTCCTAAGTTTTTCCCTCACCCTAACCCTCTCCCTTAGGGAGAGGGGACAGTTAGCATTTTCCCCTCTCCTGTGGGAGAGGGCCGGGGTGAGGGCATTTCAAACCAACTAACCCCATCTGAAATACCTGCCATTCTTGAGGTGAATACGCCTTTAATGGTAAGGTCATCGCTTCAAATCTAATTCACAAAAATCAAAACGAATGGGGAATTACGCAATGCGTATTATTCTGCTTGGCGCTCCGGGCGCAGGTAAAGGAACTCAGGCTCAGTTCATCATGGAGAAATATGGCATTCCGCAAATCTCCACCGGTGACATGCTGCGTGCCGCAGTAAAATCTGGCTCAGAGCTGGGTAAACAAGCAAAAGACATCATGGACGCCGGGAAACTGGTTACAGATGAACTGGTTATCGCTCTGGTGAAAGAGCGTATTACCCAGGAAGATTGCCGCAATGGTTTCCTGCTTGATGGTTTCCCTCGTACCATTCCACAGGCTGATGCGATGAAAGAAGCTGGCATCAACGTGGACGTCGTTCTGGAATTCGCAGTACCAGACGAACTGATTGTTGAGCGTATCGTCGGTCGTCGTGTACATGCGCCATCTGGCCGCGTTTACCACGTCACCTTCAATCCACCAAAAGTGGAAGGCAAAGACGATGTGACTGGCGAAGAGCTGACCACCCGTAAAGACGATCAGGAAGAAACAGTGCGTAAGCGCCTGGTGGAATACCATCAGATGACAGCTCCGCTGATCTCTTACTACAGCAAAGAAGCGCAAGCGGGTAACACCAAATACGCAAAAATTGACGGTACGCGTAAAGTGACCGAAGTGAGCGCAGAGCTGGCTAAAATCCTCGGCTAATTTATTGCTGATATAAAAATACCAGGACTTGTTCCTGGTATTTTTTTATCCATTTTTTACCCTTTCGCTGTAATCGGTTCTCCTGTGCCACTTTTACGTTACAATTGTCAGCAATTTGTTGATAAGGAGTGGAAATGAATCAGGAAAAAGTGGGTGTTTTACTGGCAAACCTTGGCACACCTGATGCCCCTACTCCGGCGGCAGTAAAACGCTACTTGCGCCAGTTTCTCAGCGACAAACGCGTCGTTGATACCCCGCGTCTGCTGTGGTGGCCACTGCTGCGAGGCGTGATTTTACCGCTGCGCTCCTCACGGGTTGCAAAGCTGTATCAGTCCGTCTGGATGGACGAAGGCTCGCCGCTGCTTGTTTATAGCCGACGTCAGCAAGTCGCTCTGGCGGCGCAAATGCCGGGTACTCCAGTCGCGCTCGGCATGAGCTATGGCTCACCGTCTTTGAAAAGTGCAGTGGACGAACTTTTGTCTCACAACGTTGATCACATCGTCGTGCTGCCGCTGTATCCACAATTCTCTTGTTCTACCGTTGCCGCAGTCTGGGATGAATTAGGTCGCATTTTTGCCAACTACCGTTCGCTGCCGTCGATTTCCCTGATTCGTGACTATGCCGATAACACCTCATACATCAATGCGCTGGTGGCTTCGGTCAAACACTCTTTTGCCCAGCACGGCGAGCCGGATGTTTTGCTGCTTTCCTACCATGGAATTCCGCAGCGCTATGCCAACGAAGGCGATGATTATCCGCAGCGTTGCCGCGACACCACGCGCGAGTTGCTTTCCGCCCTCGAACTGCCACCAGAAAAAGTGATGATGACCTATCAGTCGCGCTTTGGCCGCGAGCCCTGGTTGATGCCGTATACCGATGAAACGCTCAAAATGCTCGCTGAAAAAGGGGTGAAACATATTCAGGTCATGTGCCCTGGTTTCTCCGCCGATTGCCTCGAAACCCTCGAAGAGATGGCGGTGCAAAACCGTGAAGTGTTCCTCGAGGCGGGTGGCACCAAATATGAATATATTCCTGCCCTCAATGATGACCCAGCGCACATCGCAATGATGATGAGCCTTGTAGAAAAATATCGCTGATCCCGCTTTTGGCCGTTAATGTGCTACCATTTCCGGCCTGATTAGCTACTTCCGAACAACATCATGAAATTTCCCGGCAAACGAAAATCCAAACACTACTTCCCGGTGAGCGCACGCGATCCTTTACTGCAACAGGCTCAGCCTGAAAATGAAACTGGCACTTCCTGGGTCGTCGGGATCGATCAAACGTTGGTGGATATCGAAGCCAAAGTGGATGACGAGTTTGTACATCGTTACGGTTTGAGTTTCGGCCATTCACTGGTGATTGAAGACGATGTGGCCGAAGCGCTATATCAGGAACTGGTGCAAAAAGATCTGATTACTCACCAGTTTGCCGGCGGCACCATTGGCAATACGATGCACAACTATTCGGTTCTGGCCGATGACCGCTCTGTTTTGCTGGGCGTGATGTGCAGCAATATCGAAATCGGTAGCTACGCCTACCGCTACCTGTGCAATACCTCCAGCCGTACTGACCTCAACTACTTGCAAGGTGTGGACGGTGCAATTGGCCGCTGCTTTACGCTGATCGGCGAGCAGGGTGAACGTACCTTTGCCATTAGCCCGGGTCATATGAACCAGCTACGCGCCGATAGCATTCCTGAAGAGGTCATTGCCGGTGCGTCTGCGCTGGTGTTGACCTCATATTTGGTGCGTTGCAAAGATGGCGAGCCAATGCCGGAAGCGACCATGCAGGCTATCGCTTACGCGAAAAAGTACAACGTACCGGTAGTGCTGACGCTGGGCACCAAATACGTTATTGCCGAAAACCCAGAATGGTGGCAGGCATTCCTGAAAGAGCATGTCTCGATTCTGGCGATGAACGAAGAAGAAGGGCTGGCGCTGACAGGTGAAAACGATCCGCTGCTGGCGGCCGATAAAGCGCTGGATTGGGTCGATTTAGTATTGTGTACCGCCGGGCCGGTCGGGCTGTACATGGCGGCCTTTACTGAAGAGTCAGCTAAACGCACTACGCAACATCCGCTGTTGCCAGGTGCGATCGCTGAATTTAACCAGTACGAATTTAGCCGTGCCATGCGCCATAAAGATTGCCAGAACCCGATGCGTATTTTCTCGCACATCGCACCTTATATGGGTGGGCCTGAGAAAATTATGAATACCAATGGCGCGGGTGATGGTGCGCTGGCGGCATTACTGCATGATATTACGGCAAATAATTATCACCGCTCTAACGTGCCAAATTCCAGTAAACATCAGTTTACCTGGCTGACTTATTCGTCTTTGGCGCAGGTGTGCAAATACGCGAACCGTGTGAGTTATCAGGTATTGAACCAGCATTCTCCGCGTCTGACGCGGGGTTTGCCAGAGCGCGAAGATAGTCTCGAAGAGTCTTACTGGGAGCGTTAATCGCCGCGTTTTTTGCCCTCACCCTAACCCTCTCCCACAGGAGAGGGGATAGTCCGTTTTTCCCCTTCTCCCTCGGGGAGAAGGTCGGGGTGAGGGCGAAAACTTAACCCGTCACCGTTTCCTGAACCACCGGCTTATCCAACATCCCCATCATCGTATTGGCGATCTCACGCTCGCCCATCACCACCTGATTCGCACCACGCTCGGTGATGTAATCCACCTCATCGTCATAATGGGCGCGGGCGATTATCTCGATGTCCGGATATTTCGCGCGCGCTGTCGCGACAATCTCACCGGCCTCGTAACCGTTCGGAATCGTCAACAACAACCAACGCGCACAATCAAGATGGGCGAGATTCATGATCTCTTCATTAGCGGCATTACCGAGTACTGCACGGATCCCACGCTCGCGCAATTCATCAACCCGGCTACGGGAGGTTTCAATCACCACTAACGGAATGCCCTGAGCCATTAACTTCTCGCCCAGCAAACTCCCTACGCGACCAAAGCCCACCAACAGCGCGTGATTGCAAATATCCACCGGGATCTGCTTCTCGTCCTCAATGGCTTCTTCGAGGGTTTGTTCTTCCAGCGTTTCGGTTTTCGCGAGATAACGCTCAAGTACCGCAAACAAAATGGGATTGAGCATAATCGACAAAATCGCGCCGGCCAGCACCAGATTTTGCCCAGTCTGTGGCAACAGATTCAGCGCCATTCCCAGACCCGCAAGGATGAAAGCAAATTCACCGATTTGCGCAAGGCTTGTGGCGATGGTTAATGCGGTACGTTGTGAGTGACCAAACAGGCGCACCAGGAAGAAGGCCGCCAAAGATTTGCCAAAGATAATAATAGCGACGGTGCCAATGACCGCGAGCGGTTCCTGAATCAGAATCATCGGGTCGAACAACATGCCGACCGAGACGAAAAATAGTACTGCGAAAGCGTCGCGTAGCGGGAGTGTGTCATGAGCGGCACGATGGCTCAGCTCGGACTCGTTGAGTACCATCCCGGCAAAGAACGCACCCAGTGCAAATGACACATCGAACAGTTCGACCGCACCAAAGGCAATGCCAAGCGCCAGCGCGAGAACGGCCAGGGTAAACAGTTCGCGTGAGCCCGTTGCGGCACTGCGCGCCAGAATCCACGGCACCAGGCGGCGACCTACAATCAGCATAATCGCGATAAACGCCACCACTTTGCCGATAGTCAGCCCCATGTCCAGCGCCAGAGTCGCAAAACCGACGTCGCCTTTTTCCATCATACCGGCAACCGCAGGCAACAGAACCAGTGTTAATACCATCACCAGATCTTCAACAATCAACCAGCCAATCGCGATTTGCCCGCGCTGGCTGTCAATTAATTGCCGTTCTTCTAACGCACGTAGCAACACCACGGTACTGGCGGTGGAAAGACACAGGCCGAACACGATACCGGTCATCAGCGACCAGCCCATCAGCGATGACAGCGCCATTCCCAGAAGCGTCGCCACACCAATCTGGGCGATAGCTCCTGGGATGGCGATGGCCTTTACCGCCATCAAATCCTTCAACGAAAAGTGCAAACCCACGCCAAACATCAGCAGGATAACGCCCAGTTCTGCCAATTCAGGGGCAAGTTTAGTATCCGCGACAAAACCTGGCGTAAAAGGGCCAGCTAATACCCCAGCTAATAAGTAACCCACCAATGGTGATATTCGCAGCTTGTTGGCGAGCATACCGAGTAAAAAGGCCAATACCAGGCCTCCAACAATGGTGGTGATAAGCGGGGTGGCGTGATGCATTCCGTCTCCTTTCGTCTCGTCAAAAATCAGATCCAATAATCTACTTTTAGTTTATGACAATTTTTCCATCGATGTAGATGTAAAATCAGTGAATATTGGATATAAGGCGCATTTAGACAAAAAGCAGTGTCTGATGGGAGTTTTATACGCTTAATTTAAGAAAGGTCTGGAGATACATGGCGGGAGTGATGGGCCAGAGTGCTTCTCTGGCCCTTATAACTATGACTTATGA
The DNA here is from genome assembly GCF_027594725.1 of Buttiauxella sp. WJP83. Lineage (NCBI taxonomy): Bacteria > Pseudomonadati > Pseudomonadota > Gammaproteobacteria > Enterobacterales > Enterobacteriaceae > Buttiauxella > Buttiauxella sp. WJP83. The sequence goes on along the minus strand of NZ_CP110080.1, from coordinate 3,581,829 downwards.
CGATTGTCAGGCAAGAATATGGTCAGTATCCCCAGAAGTGGCAGGAAAGCACATATTTTATAAACTAACTCGATGCTTGTATGGTCGGCGACCAGACCGAGCACCGCAGCACCCAAACCCCCCATACCAAAGGCAAAACCGAAGAACAGCCCGGAAACCATACCGATGCGTCCTGGCATCAACTCTTGCGCATACACCAGAATGGCTGAAAACGCGGAGGCGAGGATAAAGCCGATAATCACGGTCAGGATCCCCGTCCATTCCAGCGAAACATACGGCAGGAAAAGGGTGAATGGCGCGACGCCGAGGATTGAACCCCAGATGACATATTTACGGCCAATCTTGTCGCCTACCGGCCCGCCAATCACGGTGCCTGCTGCCACCGCAAATAAGAAAGCAAACAGATGGAACTGGGCGTTTTGCACCGACAAACCGAATTTGTGCATCAGATAGAAGGTGTAATAGCTGCTGATACTCGCCATATAAAAGTACTTGGAGAAAATCAGCACCAGCAAAACGCTCACCGCCTGAATCACTTTTTTGCGTGGGAGCGGGTTAACCACCGGTGCGGCGGCTTTACCTTTTGCCATGCGATGCTGCGCGGCATACCAGCGGCTAATCTGCAGCAAGACAATAATCGCCAACAGGGCTGCCAGCACAAACCAGCCGACGTTACCTTTGCCGTAAGGGGCGATAATCAGCGCGGCTAGCAACGGGCCTAATGAGCTACCAAAATTACCGCCGACCTGGAACAGAGACTGCGCAAGGCCATGACGTCCGCCGGATGCCATACGCGCTACCCTGGAAGATTCCGGGTGAAACACCGAAGAACCTGTGCCCACGAGCGCTGCCGCCAGTAACACCATCGGGAAACTCCCGGCCATGGCCAGAATCACTAATCCGCAAAGTGTGAAGCACATACCAATCGGCAATGACCATGGCATCGGGTATTTGTCGGTGTAGTATCCTACTACCGGCTGAAGCAGTGATGATGTGACCTGGAAGGTCAGCGTTATCATCCCAATCTGGACAAAACTCAGCGAAAACTCGCTTTGTAAAAGCGGGTAGAGGGCCAGAATAAGCGACTGAATCATATCGTTGAGCAAATGAGAAAGGCTGATTGCTCCAAGAATTCCGAACGCAGTGCGCGCCTTTTTAGGCTCCGTCGCCGCGAGAGTTTGTTCCGAGATTGCCATAAGTACCTGTAATAGATTTGATTATTATATTTTAGAACGGCTCACGGGAGGAACCGTAGAATATCGTTACCCTGCTAACATACCTTCTGAAAAGTTCCGAAGAAAGTCACAATCGTGAAAAGTTATTTGTCTATGCTAGTCGCTGTCTGCTATTGATGCGCAAGCATTTAATGAATATGGAGATTTAAGATGAAGTTCGTAGTGAAAGGGGTGGCCACAGCACTGCTGATGGCAGTTAGCCTGACCAGCGCGTCTGCACTGGCATGGGAAAAAGATAAAACCTATAACATCACCATTCTGCACACCAACGATCACCATGGTCATTTTTGGCGTAATGAACACGCGGAATACGGACTGGCTGCGCAAAAAACGCTGGTCGATAGCATTCGTAAAGAGGTGGCAGAGCAGGGTGGCAGCGTGCTGCTTCTGTCTGGCGGTGACATCAACACTGGGGTTCCTGAATCCGACTTGCAGGATGCGGAGCCTGATTTCCGTGGCATGAATCTGATTGGCTACGATGCGATGGCTATCGGCAACCATGAATTCGACAACCCGCTCTCTGTTTTACGCCAGCAAGAAAAATGGGCCAAATTCCCACTGCTGTCGGCCAACATTTACCAGAAAAGCACCGGCGAGCGCCTGTTTAAACCGTGGGCTATCTTCAAGCCACAGGGTATTAAAATCGCGGTTATCGGTTTAACCACGGACGACACGGCAAAAATTGGCAATCCGGAAAACTTCGTCGACATCGAATTCCGCAAACCAGCTGATGAAGCAAAACTGGTGATTCAGGAGCTGCAATCGACTGAAAAACCAGACGTCTTGATCGCGGCAACGCATATGGGCCACTACGATAACGGTCAACATGGTTCTAACGCGCCGGGCGATGTGGAAATGGCTCGCAGTCTGCCGGCTGGCGCGCTGACGATGATTGTGGGTGGACACTCGCAAAACCCAGTCTGTATGGCTGCCGAGAATAAAAAGCAGGTTGATTACGTACCCGGCACACCTTGCGCACCGGATCAGCAAAACGGGATCTGGATTGTTCAGGCGCATGAGTGGGGCAAATACGTTGGCCGTGCTGATTTCGAGTTCCGTAATGGTGAAATGAAATTGGTGCATTACCAGCTTATCCCCATCAACCTGAAGAAAAAGATAACTTACGATAACGGTGAAAGTGAGCGCGTGCTCTACACGCCGCAGATCCCTGAAAACCAGCAGATGCTCTCACTGCTGACGCCATTCCAGAATAAAGGTCAGGCACAGCTGAATGTTAAAGTGGGCAGTGTTAACGGCCACATGGAAGGCGATCGCAGCAAAGTGCGTTTTGTGCAAACTAACCTTGCGCACCTGCTGCTTGCGGCGCAAATGGCGCGCACCAGTGCTGACTTTGCCGTCATGAGCGGCGGCGGTATCCGTGATTCTATTGAAGCCGGAGACATCACCTATAAAGACGTGCTGAAAGTGCAGCCATTTGGGAATACCGTCACGTATATCGATATGACGGGAAAAGATGTGGTCGAGTATCTGAGCGCGGTTGCGCAGAAGAAACCTGACTCCGGCGCGTATCCGCAGTTCTCAAATGTCAGCTTTGTGGCAACAGCTGCAGGCCTGCAAGATTTGAAAATCAAAGGTGAGCCGGTGGATCCCGCAAAAACTTACCGTATGGCGACCTTGAACTTTAACGCTTCCGGTGGCGATGGATATCCAGAAATCGACAAAAAACCGGGCTACGTGAATACCGGTTTTGTGGATGCGGAAGTGCTGAAACAGTATATCGAGCAAAATTCTCCGCTTGATGTGAATGCTTACGAGCCGAAGGGGGAAGTGAGCTGGCAGTAAGAGCATTTCCCCTCACCCTAACCCTCTCCCAAAGGGAGAGGGGACTGTCCGTGCTCTTTCTTGGCTTGGTTTTCTGAGGGCTATTTCAACGGCAACAAAATGTCTGTCTGCTGCGCATGTTCCGGGTGATTTTGATCCAACTCCAGGTAGCGGAAATAGACCGGGAAATCGCGTAATTCCTCACCACTTTGCGGCAACCACTGGCGATAAAGATAGTAAACGCTATCGCTGATGCGCTCGTAGGCCCCGACATGTCGAACCACTGCACAACGGCCACCGGGCAAGGTTTTACAGATAACACCCTGCGGATTTTCTGGAACCTGGCCGTTGGCTTCTTTGCTTAACTCCCCGCAAACATCGAAACGAAACTCTTCACCCTGCGTTGTCGCCGGGTCGCTGTACGGCACACCATAAGTCCCATGCGTAATGTAGTCTGAAAGCCCTGATGCTTTACGCCACTCAATAAACGTCGCAACCGTATTATTGACCCGCATCGGGTCACCAAGATGTTCCAGCACTGCCACCTTCATCGGTTTGACGGTAATAATTTTCACATCCATATTTTCAAGCCTCTGCTGATTTTCCCTTCCGGGAAATTGAAAATGTACATGCCAGTCAACCCAGACAGGAGCTTTGCGAAACTCGCTGGGCGTCAGGCCGAAGGTATTTTTGAAGGCTCGGGAAAATGATTCAGGATTTTCAAATCCGGCATCAAGGGCAATGTTAATGACTCTTTCCTGTGGGTCGTTGACCAGCCGGAAAGAGGCCCTTTTTAACCGCATTAGCGTGATGTAACGGCTAATGCTGATTCCACAAAATTGGCTGAATTGCCGATGAAAGTGAAAACGCGAAAAACAGGCGACTTCGCTGAGTTGCTCGACGGTTAGTGCGCTGTCCAGATGCTGTTCGATATAGGCAAAAACTTGCTCAAAACGCCGGGCATAAAGTTGATGTCTTTCGCTATTCATTATTCCTCCCTCAAGGCGTTTACTTTGCCAGTGACCGAGAATGTCTTCCTGACTGAAATTGCTCTTTTAGGAGGATTTCCTGGTAAGTGCGTCAATCGCGACGGGCAATCTCTGCAAAGGTCGCATTCAGCAGTTTTGCGAGATCGGCGGCGGCCAGTTCAATATCCAGCCCGCGCTTGCCTCCTGAAACATAGATAGAAGGAAAATTCTGTGCGGGGGCGTCGATGACTGTCGGCAGGCGTTTCTTTTGCCCCAGCGGACTAATACCGCCAACCAGATAACCAGTGATGCGTTGTGCCACCATCGGGTCGGCCATATCGACTTTCTTGGCACCCAATGCTTTAGCCACTTTCTTCAAATCCAATTGACCCGAAACCGGCGTGACGGCTACCGCGAGTTGCTTCATATCGCCGTTGATTGCGACCAGTAAGGTTTTGTAGACTTGTTCTGCATTCAGACCCAGCTTACGCACGACTTCGTCACCAAAATTTGTCTCGCTGGGATCGTGGTCGTAAGCATGTAATTGAAATGAAATGCGGTTTTTTTCGAGAAGTTTTACTGCTGGTGTCATATAACCTTCCTGGTGGCTTTGTCTTAAAAGCGCACGATCTAGTAAACAACGTGATATGTTTTATAAAAATTATATTGAGACTTAATAGTGATGGCGTTAATCGTCACATTGAGCGACAATTCCATTTCTGGCCATTAAATTGGTTAGAATAACTACAACAATATACAAATTCCTCTTTGACGGGCCAATAGCGATATTGGCCGTTTTTTTATCTCTCGCCACCGTCCTGCCACTCGTATGATTGCGGGTATCACTTCAATAACTCGGGTAAATTTCCCTTTCCATACAAATGCAATGCGCCGACGGCAACGACATAGCGCCCGGCGGGTAATTGCTGCAGGAAATGCTGCCACGCAAGGTTACGCTGATGCATTAGTACATCGTAGAGTTCGTCGCCAAACGTGTTCGGCAATTGCGCATTCCCACTCTGCGGCGGTGCTTCCAACCACCAACTGATCATCATTTGCAGCAGGCGAGCATTCGTGTGCCAGTGCGTTAGCGTGTCGGTTAACAGCGGCATACCACCATCGGGCAAACGGGTGAGGATATCAATTTGATGCTGCGCACCTTCCAGTTCAATCACTGGAACCGCCATCGCTTTTGCGGCTTCCAGTAACTGAAAATCAATCCCGTAATTGGCACGCAAACCGAGGCGTTGCGCCTGGTGAGCTTGCAGTACCAGGGCTATTTGCCAGGCCGGTTGGTTATCAATTTGGCTCAACGGGATGCCCAATTCCTCGATTAGCGACATCACCTGTGCCCAATTTTCGGCAGACAGGCGCTGCTCTAGCGGCAGGTTATCGGGAATATCGGGGAAGGGGGAACCACTCTCAGTGATGTCAGCCTCAACAATTAGCGCGTCGGCATCCCTGAGTTTGTTTATCAACTTTTCGGACAGCGGTGCCATGTCGCATGTGCCCATATGAATACTGCCGACCAGGTGCAGCGAGCGGTTACCTGGAAGTGTGATATCAAGCGCGGGCCAGGGATAAGTCGCGGCAGTGAAGCGAGAGAAAAGCGTGCTCATTTTTTGCAACAGACCCATATAGCTCTATTCCTGGATAAATAGATGGCTAAAAAGTCATGCTACCGCTGCAATGCGCTGGGCGCAAATTTCCCCGCTTCGGTGGAAGCGGGGAGGCAAGGTCAGTCTTTCGGTTTAAAGCGCAACAAACGGTTGGCGTTACTGACCACGGTAATGGATGACAGCGCCATGGCGGCCCCGGCAACCACTGGGTTGAGTAACGTGCCGGTCAGTGGATACAAAATCCCGGCGGCAATTGGGATCCCCAGGGTGTTATAGACAAACGCCCCTAACAGGTTCTGCTTCATATTGCGCAGCGTAGCTTTGGATATCGCCAGCGCGTCAGCCACCCCAACCAAACTGTGGCGCATCAGCGTAATGGCGGCGGTTTCGATAGCGACATCACTCCCTCCGCCCATCGCAATCCCAACTTCAGCCTGCGCTAATGCTGGCGCATCGTTGATCCCATCGCCGACCATTGCCACCTGGCGGCCCTGCTGTTGCAGCTTTTTGATTGCATCGGCTTTGCCATCCGGTAAGACACCTGCGATCACTTCGTCAATACCGGCTTCTTTCGCAATCGCGTTAGCCGTTGTTGGGTTATCCCCGGTCAACATCACCAGGCGATAACCGTTACGGTGCAAGCGTTGCAACGCGCTAACGCTGTCGGCGCGCAGGGGATCGCGGATGGCAAATAGTGCGACCAGTTTGCCATCGGCCGCCAGCAGAACCGGTGTTGCGCCACGGCTGGCCTGAGCTTCAATTTCTGCCGCCATCTGGGCGGTATCCACATTTTGCTCATCCATCAGCGCTTTGTTGCCGAGTAACAACTGATGCCCTTCGGTTTCACCGCTGACACCCAACCCACGTAAGGTGCGGAAGCCGTTCACTTGTGGTAGCGCTACACCGTCTGTTTTATCCAGAATCGCGCGAGCCAACGGGTGGCTTGAGCCTTGTTCCAGAGCGCCTGCGAGCCTCAACGTGTCAGCCTCAGACCAATTATTGTCAGTGACGACCGCGACCACTTGCGGCTTACCTTCGGTCAGTGTCCCGGTTTTATCAAACACGATAGTATCGAGCGTACTGGCGCGTTGCAGCGCGTCGGCATCACGGACTAAAACACCAAACTCAGCGGCACGGCCCACACCAGAAATAATCGACATCGGTGTTGCCAGGCCCAACGCACAAGGGCAGGCAATAATCAGCACGGTAGTCGCAATCACCAACGTATAAATGATTTGCGGAGCTGGGCCGAAGAAGTACCAGATTGCGGCGCTAAACAGCGCAATGAGCACGACGACGGGAACAAACACCGCCGAGATTTTATCGGCAAGCTGGCCGATTTCCGGCTTACTGCTCTGCGCCTGGCGCACCATACGGATAATACGTGAAAGCGTGGTGTGGCTACCTGTTGCGGTAGCGCGGAACAGCACGCTACCGTCTTGCACCACGGTTCCTGCGTGAATCGGCTCATCAGTTGATTTTTGTTGCGGCACCGGCTCGCCGGTCAGCATCGCTTCGTCAAACCAGGCTTCGCCTTGGGTGATTTCACCATCGACCGGTACGCGGTCACCGGTAGTCAATCGCAGTACCATCCCTGCGGTCACTTCAGCCAGCGGGACACTTTTCTCACCTTCCTCAGTGACCACTCGTGCGGTAGGCGGCGTTAAATCAAGCAGGCGTTCCAGCGCTTTCGAAGAACGTTGGCGGGCGCGTTGCTCGAGCATATGTCCGAGGTTAATCAGACCGATAATCATCGCACTGGCTTCGTAATAAAGATGGCGTGCTTCCATCGGGAAGTGCTGCGGCCAAATGTTGACGGTAATGGAGTAGATCCACGCGGCACCGGTACCCAGCGCGACCAGCGTATCCATGGTGGCGGTTTTGTTGAGCAAGCTACGCCAGGCGCTGCGATAGAAATGCCCGCCAGCGAACACCATGACGCCTAGCGTGACAATGCCGATAGCCAGCCACAACGAACGGTTGTCGTCGGTAACCATCATATTGTCACCGAACATTCCCCATACCATCACGGGAATACCGACGGCCAGCGCCAGAATCGCCTGCCAGCGGAAACGCTTAACGGCAGCGTTGGCGGTTTCTTGCTGACGTTCACGGCGTTTCGCATCATCTTCAATGGCTTCAGCGCTGTAACCGACGCTTTCAACGGCTTTAACTAATGATTCGGCGGAGGCAGAGCCCATAATCAGGGCGCTGCGCTCGGCAAGGTTTACCCGCGCCATGCTGACCCCGGGGACGTTTTGTAACGCACTTTGTACCCGGGTCACACAACTGGCGCAGCTCATCCCGTTGATCAACAACTGTTGGCTATCGTCGTCATCTTCGGTGGCTGTCGGAAGCGAGGTGGATGCCGCTGTCAGTGCTTCCGACGGGATTGATGACTCTACCAGCGGATCAGACTTTGGGTGGCTGGCCGCCGTTGCTTCATACCCAGCTTGTTTCACCGTGTCGATTAACTCCTCAGCGGAAGCAGTACCCGTTACGCTGGCGTGAGTTTGCGTCACCTCGGCCTGTTCAACGTCAGGACGTTTTTCCAGGCTTTCCTTCACGCGTTTAACGCAATGGCCGCAAGTCAGGCCATCAAGGTTGAGATCGATTACATGAGACATCATCAGACTCCTTGTTTTTGAGATTGTGGTAAGCTTAAACCTTCCAGTCAGGGGAAGGTCAAGGGGGAAAAGTGAATATTAGCGATGTTGCCAAAAAGACCGGTTTAACCAGCAAAGCGATCCGTTTTTACGAAGAGAAGGGGTTGGTGACGGTGCCGAGCCGTGGCGAAAACGGCTACCGAACTTACACGCAAAAGCAACTGGATGAGCTGACATTACTGCGCCAGGCGCGCCAGGTCGGGTTTAATCTTGAAGAATGCGGGGAACTGGTTAACTTGTTCAATGATCCGGCGCGACACAGTGCGGATGTAAAAGCGCGCACGTTGCAGAAAGTGGCAGACATTGAGAAACACATCAGCGAATTGCAGGCCATGCGCCAGCAATTGTTGGCACTTGCCGAATCCTGCCCGGGTGATGACAGCGCAGATTGCCCCATTATCGACAATCTTTCAGGCTGCTGTCATCGCCAGGAAAAGGCTTAAACCGCCTGTATTTTCAACGTGATGCCTTCAACCGCGACCACCACAACTTCAGTGCCCGCGGTTAAATCACTCTCGGCCATGACGGGCCATGAGCTATCCGCCACGCGGATATGGCCCCGGCCATTCACCAGATTGGTTTCCAGACGCAAGCGCCTGCCAATGAGCTGATGGCCGCGCTGATTGAGCACTTCGCCCGGCTCTTGCTGCTTACGTGTTGACAGCCAGCGCCACCACAAAAATGCAGCAACCAGCGTGAGAACGGCAAAGCAAACGCCTTGCCATTCCCAGCCTAATGGCACAATCCATACCAGCAAACCGGTCAACACTGCTGCAACGCCGCTCCACAGCAGATAACCGCTGGCACCGAGCATTTCAGCGGCCAGCAACAGGCCACCTAACGTCAGCCAGAAGATATGTGCATGAGCAAACAGCAGGGTTATCATTTTTTACGCTCGTTACCGCTTTGCGCGATAAGTTCGCTAATCCCGGCAATAGACCCCATCAGGCTGGTGGCATCCAGCGGCATTAACACCACTTTGCTGTTATTGGATGAGCCAATGTGCTGCAACGCGTCGGTATATTTCTGGGCTACAAAGTAGTTAATCGCCTGAATATCCCCTTTGGCGATAGCTTCGGACACCATTTGCGTTGCACGTGCTTCCGCTTCAGCACTACGTTCACGAGCTTCCGCTTGCAGGAAGGCAGACTGGCGTTCACCTTCAGCCTTCAGGATTTTCGACTGCTTATCCCCTTCGGCTTTAACAATTTCAGCCTGGCGGATCCCTTCGGCTTCCAGAATATATGCACGTTTAGTACGCTCGGCTTTCATCTGAGCATTCATCGCGTCAATCAGTTCAGCCGGTGGGCGCACATCACGGATCTCGATACGGGTGATTTTGATCCCCCATGGATTCGTCGCTTCATCCACGATATGCAGCAGGCGCGTATTGATGTTGTCACGCTGCGATAGCATTTCATCAAGCTCCATAGAACCCAGCACCGTACGAATGTTGGTCATGGTGAGGTTAATGATGGCGAGTTCAAGATTACTGACTTCATAGGCCGCACGCGGCGCGTCAACAACCTGAATAAAGCACACGGCATCGATGGCGACGTTGGCGTTATCTTTAGAGATGACTTCCTGGGAAGGGATGTCCAGGACTTGCTCCATCATATTGATTTTGCGGCCAATGCGGTCCATGAACGGCACCACAAGGCTTAAGCCTGGCATCAGTGTGTTGGTGTACCGGCCGAAGCGCTCCACGGTCCATTGGTAACCTTGCGGCACGATTTTTACCCCGGCGCCGACGATAATCAGCGCGACGAGGATCAGTACAGGAATGACGATTAACATCAAAAAAACCTCCATTGTTATTTTGATGTAAGTCTAACCCGTTATGCAGAAACATACAGCGACTTCCCGGTCCTGATTTCGTTTTTAAGAGGAGCGAACTTAGACTTTACAGAAGTGGTGATTTGCTATCGACCGTAGAGTTTTCGAAACGAGAGTTTATTCATGGCAAACACAACCCCATTAACTATGCTGTTGATGAGGTCGTGAAATTTATGTATTACTTATTTTTCTCTTTATTTAAAATATTTTGTATGTCATTAGTTTGGCTGAGTTGTTGAATCGAGTATCCTGTAGCCCCGTCTCCGACACCTTCGGCAATTAATCCGGAAAGCCCCATTTCTTTCCAGCCAATGATGAAATCATCTTTGATGTAATGAAACAATTTCCCAGTGTCAGCTTTAAGGGATGGCCTGAATAAGGATGCTGTCGATAGCGCAAGATCCCCTATAGAGTAAGAAATATCACCCGATCTATTATCGCCTCCAAGAAGCTTGGCTACATCTCTGTAGGCATTTCGGAGAGGCATACTTTTGGGATCTTCCCGGTATACAAGATAATAGCCATTCTCCCAAAAATTCTCTGCTCCATGTGCCATCATTGGGGTTCCGTAACGCGCACAAGCAGCACCTTTACCTGCATAACATACTCCCACCCCTCCGAAAAATTGCAATGCACCCCCAACAAAACCAACTCTTTTCAGCGTTATTGTTTTAAAAGAATTTCGATCTTCATTTTTCTCAGCTATTACAAAAAAATTCAGTCTTTCATATAGTAAATCTATTTCTCTTGATCTAAGCTCTGTATGTTGTTTATCTAATTCTGACATAGCTTCGCCAAAAGATGAACTTCCAGCGTAGTATTCTTTAATATAGAAAGTTGACTCTGCATATTGTGAGGCGACAAAACCACTTCTCATCTGTGGTGTAATCATATAATCGAATGTGATACGTACTGCTAGATTATAAATATCATCTCTTTTTCTGTTAAGGGCATCGACAGAGTATCCATTCATGTTACAAGCCTCTTAGATTAATTAAAACTTTCAGACTCCAGAATAACCCTTTGAAAATAGGAGTAAGAAAACACATGAGAATTATTAAAGATAAATACAAGAATGAAAATAGTGCAATCTCTTTACTATTCATGTTCCAAATGAAAAGTATGTAAACTATCAATAAGGCGAATACACATGTATATGTACCGACGAAGCTTCTTGCAAATGCCCTGGTGATGCTGATTTTCTGGTATTCAGATGTTTGCATAAGGGTTTTTGCTTCAAATTCATTTAATCCAAGCTTAATTAGCCTTTTTTTTAACTCACCATCTTCCATATGAAATCCTTTTTCTGGGGAAACATAAAGTAAACGATCTTGATCAAATTTTTGAGCGTGCTGATATCAAATCAATTTTTTTATGTAATAACATCGAAAAATGATTGTCAACAATACTGCTTTCCCGAAATGATTTCACGTGAAGAAATGAGAAATAATTAGTAAAGGAGTGTGATGATAAATAAAATATTTTGTACTTTATTGAATTTATTGCCAGAAAATGGCTATGCCTTTTTAGGTGCTACGCTTAATAATAAATGCGGAAATCTATTCGATTCCCGCACCGGAAAGAAAATTGAATTAATAGAGCAACGAATAAATTTGGCGGCGATATTTAGATGCTAGTGCGTCACCTGTTCCGAGGGCGGCAAGGATTTCCATCATCATTTTGCGCACTTGCCCATCTGCGGCACCGAGGTCTTTTTTCAGATGGATATACAGCAATTCTAGCGCTTCTTCATTGCGCCCGACCTGATGCAGTTGCAGCGCCAGTTGGCTGGCTAACAGTGCATTTTCAGGATCTTGCTCAACCTGTTGTTGCAGCAATTGGATCTCGGGGGTGTCAGCCGCTTGCTTCAGCAGCTCAATCTGAGCAACCAGCCCTTGATAACGGCTGTCTTGATCCTGTAATGGAATGGTTTTCAGCACCGCTTCAGCGTCTTCGCTGCGATTAAGCGCAATTTGAACTTCCGCCAGCATCAGGCCAATTTCGCTGTTTTGCTCAGACAGTTGCCACGCATCTTTGAGCAACGGCAGCGCTTCAGCGTGTTTGCCTTCTTGCATCAGCAGCATCGCTTCTTGCGCTTTCAACTCTTCTTCACGCGGCAGCACTTTTTCCAGCAGGGCGCGAATTGCTTCTTCTGGTTGCGGCCCCTGGAAACCGTCTACCGGTTGGCCATTCTGGAACAAGTACACGGTAGGAATGCTGCGCAAACCAAACTGTGATGCGACCATTTGCTCGGCATCGCAGTCCACTTTGGCGAGCAGAAATTGCCCCTGATACTGTGCGGCAAGTTTGTCCAGAACCGGCGTGAGTTGTTCGCAATGTTGGCTGCGCGCCGACCAGAAGTAAAACAGCACCGGCGTAGTAACGGATTGTTCTAGCGTCTGGTGCAGGTTCGCTTCGGTGATATCGATATTGTACTGTGCAGACATGAGTCACTCTCTTTTCAAGATTTGTTTTTTACATGGGGGTTGGCGGCGGGTGCTTCAACTAACCACGTAAAATTTTATCTAACATGCGACCCGGTAACAGACGACGCAACCATGTTAAAGCATGGGCGACTAGCGTGACCGGATAGCGTAATTTTGGATTCGGACTCTCAAAAGCATGGCGCACTTTTACCACCACTGCTTCCGGGCCAAGCGTAAAGCGTGCGGCGATCCCCGGATTTTCTACCGGATGGTCGGCTTGCGTCTGGTTTACGTTTTGCGAAAACTGCGTACGAATTGGCCCTGGCTCAATCAAACTGACTTTAATACCGCTGTGATGCAGTTCCATGCGCAGCGCATCAGACCACGCTTCCAGCGCATATTTGCTGGCAGCATAGGCTCCACGACCCGGCGTGGAAACCAATCCCATGACCGAACTGGTCATCACGATTCGCCCTTCACGATGCGGGATCATCGCCGGAAGCAACAGCATTGTCAGTTGATGGGTGCCAAATAAATTGGTCGAAAATTGCTGCTCAAGCTGTTCGCGAGAAAGCGTTTGTAGCGGCCCATAAACACCAAATCCACCATTATTAAACAGCCCGTACAGACGATTACCCGTAAGATCGATAACCTCTGCTGCCGCGGCTTGCACGCTTTCAGGGGAGTCGAGATCGAGCAATACGCCGGTAAATCCGGCTTGATTCATGCGTTCGACATCTTCGCTCTTGCGGCAGGCGGCCAGAACGCGGTAACCCTGTTGTTTTAAATCTTGTGCGCAGGCAAGACCAATACCACTGGAACAACCTGTAATTAAAACTGATTTTTGCATAACTTTACCCGCGCGAAGCTCCGATTGGTTATGAGTCGTGTTTTACTAAAGGTGCCAGACGGGAGGACATCCAGTCGGCAATAAACGGCTGGGCATCACTGTTCGGATGTATACCGTCATCCTGCATCCATTGCGGTTTCAAATAGATCTCCTCCATAAAAAATGGCAGTAGAGGGATGGAGAACTCTTTGGCAAGTTGCGGATAAATAGCGCTAAACGCCTCATTATAACGGCGACCGTAGTTTGCCGGCAGACGTATTTGCATCAGCAAAGGTTGTGCCTTTGCCGCTTTCACATCGGTGATTATCTGGCGCAGACTTTTTTCGATGGCTTGTGGCTGAAAACCACGCAGTCCATCGTTGCCACCAAGTTCAATTAAGACCCAGCGAGGCTGATGTTGTTTCAGTAGCGTTGGTAGCCGCGCCAGCCCTTGCGGTGCGGTGTCGCCACTAATACTGGCGTTCACAACTCTGGTATTTTGCTGGTGCCATTTCGCATCCAGCAGCGCAGGCCAGGCCGCGGTTGCAGACATTCTGTACCCGGCACTCAGGCTATCACCCAAAATCAGCAACGTGTCCGCATGTGCGGCGCGAATGGTCAAGAAAGCCAGAAACAGGAAGGGCACATGCCAGCGGAAAACATTGTTGAAGTTCATCATCTTAGTAAGTCCGTGGGTCAGGGGGAACATCAGCTCTCCATCCTTACTGGAGTTGAGCTGGTTGTCAAACCGGCGCAGACCATTGCGTTAATCGGGGAGTCAGGTTCCGGGAAGTCTACACTACTGGCGATCCTCGCAGGGTTGGATGATGGCAGCGACGGGGAAGTTCACCTCTGCGGCCAGCCGTTACACACCATGGATGAAGAGGCACGAGCGGCGCTACGGGCGAAAAACGTCGGTTTTGTGTTCCAGTCATTCATGCTTGTGCCGACGCTTAACGCGTTGGAAAACGTCGAACTTCCGGCGCTACTGCGCGGTGAAAACGATGCTTCCAGCCGCGCGCAGGCCAAAGCTTTGCTCGAACAGCTCGGGCTTGGCAAACGTATGGATCATCTTCCGGCGCAACTTTCGGGCGGCGAACAACAACGTGTGGCGCTGGCTCGCGCGTTTAATGGACGTCCTGGGGTGTTATTTGCCGATGAGCCTACCGGCAATCTCGACCGCCACACCGGCGACCGCATCGCAGATTTACTCTTTTCTCTGAATCGTGATTTCGCCACTACGCTTATCCTCGTCACGCATGACGAACAACTGGCTGCACGCTGTGACCGCCGCCTGCGTCTGCGTGAAGGTAAATTGTGGGAGGAAGCATGATTGCTCGCTGGTTCTGGCGCGAATGGCGCTCGCCATCATTACTGATTGTCTGGCTGGCGTTGAGCCTGGCGGTGGCGTGTGTACTGGCGCTGGGGAATATCAGCGATCGCATGGAACAAGGGCTTAATCAGCAAAGTCGCGACTTTATGGCGGGCGACCGCGCGTTACGTAGTGCGCGTGAAGTTCCGCAAGAATGGTTGGATCAGGCGCAAAAAGATGGCTTGAAAGTTGGCAAACAGCTGACTTTTGCCACCATGACATTTGCTGGAGACACGCCGCAACTGGCGTCCGTCAAAGCGGTAGATGACATCTATCCGATGTATGGACAACTCGACACCAATCCGCCGGGTTTGAAGCCGGAGCCGGGAAGCGTGCTGCTGGCACCGCGTCTGATGGCATTGCTGAATCTTAAAGTCGGGGATTCGCTGGACGTGGGTGACACCACGCTGCGTATTGCCGGGGAAGTTATTCAGGAACCTGATTCTGGTTTTAACCCGTTCCAGATGGCACCGCGCTTAATGATGAACCTGGCTGATGTGGAAAAAACCGGCGCGATACAACCGGGCAGCCGCATCACCTGGCGCTACAAATTTGGCGGTACGGCGCAGCAGCTCGATAAATTTGAAAACTATCTGCTGCCGAAGCTGAAGCCTGAACAACGTTGGTACGGCATGGAGCAAGATGACGGCGCGCTCGGGAAATCCCTCGAAAGGTCGCAACAGTTCTTGCTGTTGTCCGCGCTTTTGACCCTGCTGCTGGCTGTCGCCGCCGTTGCTGTGGCGATGAACCATTATTGCCGCAGCCGTTACGATTTAGTGGCTATCCTGAAAACCCTTGGGGCCGGGCGTGCCGCACTGCGTAAATTGATTATCGGCCAATGGCTGATGGTGCTGGCACTCGCCGCGATAACCGGTGGTGCAGCGGGACTGGTGTTTGAGGCGGTGTTAATGCGCCTGCTGAAGCCTGTTTTACCTGCGGCACTCCCTCCTGCCAGCCTCTGGCCATGGGTTTGGGCAGTCGGTTCGATGGTGGTGATTTCGCTGTTGGTGGGTCTGCGTCCTTATCGATTATTACTGGCAACGCAACCGCTGAGGGTTTTACGCCGTGACGCGGTAGCCAATGTCTGGCCTTTGAAAATCTATCTGCCGATTATCTCGATAGTCGTGGTGGCGCTGTTAGCGCTACTGATGGGCGGAAGCACACTGCTGTGGGCGGTACTGGCAGGAACGGTAGTGCTGGCGGCGCTGTGTGGCATTGTTGGCTGGGGCGTGTTGAAACTGCTGAAAAAGCTGACGCTGAAAAACCTCGCGCTGCGCCTGGCGGTGAACCGCTTGCTGCGCCAGCCTTGGGCCACGTTAAGCCAACTGGCGGCGTTCTCGCTGTCGTTTATGCTATTGGCTTTACTGTTAGTGCTGCGTGGCGATTTACTCGACCGCTGGCAGCAACAATTGCCGCCTGAAAGCCCGAACTATTTCCTGCTAAACATTGCCACGGAACAAGTTCAGCCGGTGAAGGAGTTTTTGGCTGAGCACCAGATTATCCCGGAATCGTTCTACCCGATTGTGCGCGTGCGTATGACGGCGATAAACGGAAAATCGACGGAAGGGAATCCGGATGAAGCGCTCAATCGTGAGCTGAATCTGACGTGGCAGAGCCAGAAACCGGCGCATAACCCAATTCTCGCGGGCTCCTGGCCACCGAAAGCGGGTGAAGTGTCGATGGACGAAGGTGTCGCGAAACGGCTGAAAATAGGACTGGGTGATACCGTCACGTTTATGGGCGATACCCAGGATTTCTCAGCCAAAGTCACCAGCCTGCGTAAAGTCGACTGGGAAAGCCTGCGTCCAAACTTCTACTTTATCTTCCCGCCGGGAGCACTTGATAACCAGCCGCAAAGTTGGTTAACCAGTTTCCGCTGGGAAGGGAAGAACGGCATGTTGACGCAGCTTAACCGTGAATTCCCAACGGTCAGCTTGCTGGATATTGGTGCAATTCTGCGCCAGGTCGGACAGGTGCTGGAGCAGGTCAGCCGGGCGCTGGAAGTGATGGTAGTGTTGGTGACGGCCTGTGGTGTCTTGCTGCTGCTGGCCCAGGTTCAGGTCGGCATGCGTCAACGCCATCAAGAGCTGGTAGTGTACCGCACGCTCGGGGCTGGGAAACGCCTGCTACGCACGACATTGTGGTGCGAGTTTGCGGTGCTGGGTCTGGTGTCCGGGCTGGTTGCTGCCATCGGGGCTGAAACCGCGCTTGGGCTGCTGCAAACCCGGGTGTTTGATTTCCCGTGGGAACCCGACTGGCGGCTGTGGGTTATTCTGCCTGTGAGCGGCGCGGTGTTGCTTTCGCTCTGCGGTGGTTGGTTAGGTGTGCGCCTGTTGAACGGTAAAGCGCTATTCCGTCAGTTTGTTGGCTGACAACGACATGGGCTGGCGTTGTGTTAAACGCCAGCCCAGCTACTGATTAAGTCGCGTCACGCAGCCAGGCTTCCACCTGCTGATAGTTGCCGCGAAACACAATGTTGTCCGCTTTTTTGCTGAGCTGATAACGATACATCGGGTCGTAATATTCTTCGAGCAGCGGTGAAAGCCAGGCAAGATGCCCGTCTACCGAACCGGTTTTGCGTTGTAAATCTAGTGCTTCATCCAGGTAAGCGGTGAACTGTGCAAAGCGCTCCATTCCAAGACGGCGGCGAATGGCGAATAAGCCATGATGCAGATACTCGCCGTAGTTTTGCCAGGCGGTTTCTTCGTCGTGTACCGACAAAAACGCTTCGCTCATTTGCTGGAAATACTCGGTTTTTAAGCGCTCTAAACGCTGCTCAAAGGGTTCATCAATCACCACAATTGGAGAGCGTAACATCTGTTCCCTGAAGCATTCCGGGATATGGCGCGAACCAATCATCCGGCCTTCATCTTCAACAACCCATCTTCTTTGCGAACCGTCACTTTTTTTAAGCAGCGTCACCGCCAGGTTATTTTCAAAGTTGGTCTGCGAGGGTTGTTCGACAATGGTGCGGCCAAACGACGAACCCCGATGATGGGCCAGCCCTTCAAGATCGATACCTGTCGGCAGTGAACGGATTAGAATCGTTTTGCCGCCGCCTGTATTACCGCTGACGAGCACCATAGGCCAACGTGAGCGGGACTCAATCACATCCATCGCATAGTGGCGCAACGCCTTATAACCGCCCTCAACCAGCGGATAGTCGACACCTGCTTCACGCAGCCACTGCTGAACCAGATGGGAGCGCAGGCCACCTCTGGCACAGCACAGATATCCCTGCGGATTCTGGCGGCAAAATTCGAGCCACTTCTGCAAACGAGCTTCACGGATTTCGCCATTGACCAGGCTGTGACCTAACTCAATCGCTGCTTGTTGCCCACGCTGTTTGTAGCACGTACCCACTTGCGCACGCTCATCATCTGACATCAGCGGTAAGTTCAGCGCAGCAGGCATTGCCCCCTGGGTGAATTCAACCGGCGCACGCACGTCGATAAGCGGAATATCGGCGCGCAGCAGATGTTCATAATTTTGAGTATTGGGACGAGCGTTTTGCATACATAAACCTTAAAGCAAGTGAGGCCGAAACGCCGTGGATTGTGCGCCTTGAAACGAAGAAAAGAAAGTTATGCGGGGATTGTGTTGTAGAGCGGGCCAGCGCAAGCGCCAGCCGCTACTACGATTATTTGGTGAGTTTGCTCTGCGCCCAGGAAATCCCACTGGCGTATTCTGCAGGTAATAGTGGCACTAGCGCTTCAAGCGACGCGCCAAGTCTGCCGGTATCGCTGTCATTGAGGTTGAGATGGCCCACTTTACGGCCTTCACGCACTTCTTTGTCATACCAGTGCAAATGTACTAACGGCAGTTTCAGCCAGTCGTAATTCAGGTCAGTGCCGATAAGATTGATCATCACTGAAGGTGAGTTAACGACAGGTTGTGGTAACGGCAGATCAACGATGGCGCGCAGGTGCAACTCAAACTGGCTGATGGATGCGCCGTTTTGCGTCCAGTGCCCGCTGTTGTGCACGCGTGGGGCGAGCTCATTAATCAACAATCCTGCTGGCGTGATAAAGCACTCCATCGCCATGACGCCCACATAGTTTAGCTCGTGCAAAATGGCCGACAGCATCGCTTCTGCTTGCTGCTGTTGCTCGATATTGACCTGTGGGAAAACCACGCTGGTGCGCAGAATGCCGTCCTGATGCAGGTTATGCGTCAGCGGATAAAATACGGTTGTGCCGTCATGGCCACGAGCGCCGACAAGAGAAACTTCACCCGAGAAATTAATACCTTGCTCAACGATACATTCACCGTAGCAATCATCGGGTAGCTGGTCGGTTTCCTGGCTGCGTAAACGCCACTGTCCACGCCCGTCGTATCCACCGACGCGGCGTTTCACAATAGCCAGTTCGCCCAAATTCTGGAATACATTGGCCCATTGGTCGCGGCTGGAAAGCAATTGCCACGGCGCGGTTGCCAGTTCGAGCTTATCGAACAGCTGCTTTTGCGTCAGGCGGTCGGCGATGATTGGGAACACATCGCGATTCACAAACGCATTATGACGAGCCAGTTCGCGGGTGAGGGCGGTTTCAGGCCAGCGCTCAATTTCAGCGGTAATCACGCTTTGTGCAAACGGAACGGCTTCGGGTTCGGCATCTAAGCCAACCGGATAAACTGCGATACCCAGCGGTTCGCCCGCCTGGCGTAACATCCTGCCTAATTGACCGTTACCCAGCACGCAAACTCGTTTCATGCTTCACCCCGTGGGTCTGGGTTTTCCAGCACTTCGTCGGTTTGGCTTTGACGCCAGTTTTGCAGACGTTGATTGAGTGCCTGGTCGTGCAGCGCAAGAATTTGGGCGGCCAGCAGTGCGGCATTGGCAGCACCGGCTTTACCGATAGCCAGCGTCCCGACCGGAATACCACGCGGCATTTGAACAATGGAATAGAGACTGTCGACGCCGCTTAAAGCCGCGCTTTGGACTGGCACACCCAGCACTGGAACCAGGGTTTTTGCCGCGATCATGCCCGGTAAATGTGCCGCACCACCTGCGCCCGCAATGATCACCTGATAACCGTTGTCGCTTGCCTGTTCGGCAAAGCTGAAAAGTTTATCGGGAGTGCGGTGAGCGGAAACCACTTCAACGTGGTGTGGGACATCAAGGGTGGTGAGGATTTCTGCGGCAAACTGCATGGTGGCCCAGTCACTTTTGGAACCCATGACAATGGCGATACGCGCTGGGGTCTGGTTGGAGGACATGCGTCTCAAAACTCCTGTGGGTATGCAAACATCACCGAACGTGGCTCGAACGGTCAGAAGGGCTCAGAGAATAGCATGAACATAGGGCAAGGAAAACGGTTGCGTGGTTGCGAATACGGCAAAAAGAGGTGATTTTGTTTAGAAAGAGAAAGGGATGAGCTCTACGTCTTCAGCGGTCACTTTAATCATCGACCCCTGTGTATGCCAGGCACCTAAAACGCAGCGAAATGCGGGTTTGCCGTTAGCCTTTAGCGGGTGAATTTCAGGACGATGGGTATGACCGTGGATCATCCACTGCACCTGGTGGCGGGTGAGGGCGTCAACAACGGCGTGTGGGTTTACATCCATAATCGCCATCGATTTACTGCTATTGGATGCTTTGCTGTTAGCACGCATTTTGGCAGCTATGCGTTGGCGAATAAACAGCGGCAGGGCGAGAAAAAAACATTGCAGCCAGGGCTGGTGGACTTTCTTGCGGAAGGCCTGATAACCGTGGTCATCGGTACAAAGTGTGTCGCCGTGTAGCAGTAACATATTGCGACCGTATAAATCGACAACCTGTTCTTCGGGTAACAACGTCATTCCGCTCAAGCGTGCAAAACGTTTACCGAGCAGGAAATCGCGGTTGCCATGAATAAAGAAGCAGGGCACACCGGCATCAACCAGGTCTTTGATAGCAAGGGCAATTTGGCGGTGCAAAGGTTCGGGGTCGTCATCACCAATCCAGGCTTCAAACAGATCGCCAAGGATATAAAGTGCGTCAGCTTCCCGCGCAGTACCTGCCAGAAAACGCAGAAAACCGGCGGTAATCGCCGGTTCTTCTGAACACAGATGTAAATCTGCGATAAAAAGCGTCATCGCCATGGGGCGAATTATTCGCTTACGGTTACGCTAGTGATAACCACGTCTTCTTTAGGAACGTCCTGGTGCATACCGCTGCGGCCTGTGGACACGCCTTTGATTTTCTCAACCACGTCCATGCCTTCAACGACTTCAGCAAATACGCAGTAACCCCAACCTTGCATGCTTTCGCTGCTGAAGTTCAGGAAATCGTTATCAGCGACGTTAATGAAGAACTGAGCTGTTGCAGAGTGTGGAGCCTGAGTACGAGCCATTGCCAGCGTGCCTTTGGTGTTTTTCAGGCCGTTGTTCGCTTCATTCTGAATGGTGTCTTTGGTCTCTTTCTGCTTCATACCTGGTTCAAAACCGCCGCCCTGGATCATAAAACCATTGATCACACGGTGGAAAATGGTGTTGTCGTAGAAACCTTCGCGGCAGTAATCGAGGAAGTTTTTAACAGTAATCGGCGCTTTATCATCAAAAGTTTTGATTACGATATCGCCGTGATTAGTATGAAAAGTAACCATGCTGTGTATCCTATATTAGTCAGACAGTGTTCAGGCAGACGGTGCCGTGACACAAGGTGGTTGTTATAGCATAACTGCTCATGATCATCACCTTGCAAAGCGTGCTGCTTCCGTGTGAAATTTTGAGGTAACATAGACGCTAATTTTGAAATCACACACTTAGATGGAATCCCCTGATGTTAAAAATCTTCAATACAATGAGTCGCCAAAAAGAGGAATTCAAACCTATTCATGCCCAAGAGGTTGGCATGTACGTGTGTGGTATCACCGTTTACGATTTGTGTCACATTGGCCACGGCCGTACTTTTGTTGCCTTCGATGTCGTCGCGCGCTACCTGCGTTATCTCGGTTATAACCTGAAATACGTGCGCAACATTACCGATATCGACGATAAAATTATTAAACGCGCTAACGAAAATGGCGAAGATTTTGTTGCGCTGGTTGACCGTATGGTGGCTGAAATGCACACCGATTTCGACGCGCTGAATATTTTGCGCCCCGACAGCGAGCCGCGCGCGACAAAACATATCCCAGACATCATCGAAATTGTTGAACAGCTTATCGCGCGTAATCATGCGTATGTTGCCAGCAACGGCGACGTGATGTTCTCCGTTGAATCCGATGCGGATTACGGCAAGCTTTCCCGCCAGGATTTAGAGCAATTACAAGCCGGTGCGCGCGTGGAAGTTGAAGCCAACGTGAAGCGCAATCCGATGGATTTCGTGCTGTGGAAAATGTCTAAACCGGGCGAACCAAGCTGGTCATCGCCATGGGGTGAAGGGCGTCCAGGCTGGCACATTGAATGTTCCGCAATGAACTGCAAACAGCTTGGCAATCATTTTGATATTCATGGCGGCGGTTCAGACCTGATGTTCCCGCACCACGAAAACGAAATTGCACAGTCAACCTGTGCGCACGGCGGTGAGTACGTCAACACCTGGATGCACTCCGGGATGGTGATGGTCGATCGTGAGAAAATGTCTAAATCACTGGGCAACTTCTTCACTGTGCGTGACGTGTTGAAGTATTACGATGCAGAAACCATTCGCTACTTCCTGATGTCCGGTCACTATCGCAGCCAACTGAATTACAGCGAAGAAAACCTGAAGCAGGCGCGGACATCGTTGGAACGTTTGTACACCGCACTACGTGGTACGGACGCCAGCGCTCAACCCGCCGGTGGCGAGGCGTTTGAAGCCCGTTTCCGCGAAGCGATGGACGATGATTTCAACACGCCGGAAGCTTATTCGGTGCTGTTTGATATGGCGCGTGAAGTAAACCGACTGAAAACAGAAGATGTGAACGCAGCAAACGGCCTGGCGGCGGCGTTGCGTCAGCTTTCAGCCGTGCTGGGCTTACTTGAGCAAGAACCCGAAGCTTTCCTGCAAAGCAGCGTGCAGGCGGATGACAGCGAAGTGGCTGAAATCGAAGCGCTAATCAAACAGCGTAACGATGCGCGCCAGTCGAAAGATTGGGCGTTGGCAGACCAGGCTCGTGACCGTCTGAATGAAATGGGTATCGTGCTGGAAGATGGCCCGCAGGGAACAACCTGGCGTAGAAAATAATTTTTATTCAGTGAGTCATACAGAAAGCGGCGCAAGCCGCTTTTTTTTATCGACTACTATATTGGTAATAGAAATTGATAAGGGTTGGTGCATGGCTGCCATCAGTAATAGTGGTGAAACACCGCTTCTTTCTCTGTATCCCCCTCGTCCTTATGAAGAAATGGCCACTTTACGGCAGGCACTTTCTGGCGTGGGAACAGAGCACGCTTTTCATTCGAATGAAGAAATTAACGCCGTTCAGGAAAATGATAAATCACTCTATTTGTTCACTGATGGGCATTTTTCGTTTATTCGTGCCAGTGATGGTTTAGTGCTTTCGTCTGCGAGAGGCGAGATGATTTACGGCATTGCAGAATGCATGCGTCCACGTGGCGGTTGGTTTTTGAAAATTGAAGAACCCTGTAAAGCGCAAGTCGTTCCGGTGGAACAAGCCTTTAAAATCTTTACTCAACAGAATTTATGGCAAACCGTCGCCAGCCTGCTTGCCTGGTTTATACAGGTTTATTCCGTGCGTGAAGAGCATCTGCTGGGAGTGACAGCTTATGTCATGATCCGCAGTAAGTTGCTTGAATTGAACATACTGACACCTGATCACCTTAGCACTATTAATGTGGCGGATTATATTCAGGAACGCACTCAACTGGCGCGCAGTACTATTATGGCAATTTTGAGTGAATTACGGCGTGGGGAGTACATCGAGATTAAGCGCGGCAAGCTGGTAACGATTAAACATTTACCGAAAGACTATTAAAAAAGCCCATCAAGTGATGGGCTTTTGTCATCAATAAACGGTTTTATGAATTGCGAATCAAATAATCAAATGCGCTCAGAGAGGCTTTCGCACCTTCGCCGGTCGCGATAATGATTTGTTTGTACGGGACGGTAGTGCAGTCACCCGCAGCGAATACGCCCTTCACGGTCGTTTCACATTTCGCATCAATGATAATCTCACCCATGCGGTTGCGCTCAACGCTGCCTTCCAGCCAGTTCGTGTTTGGCAGCAGGCCGATTTGTACGAAAATCCCCGCCAGTTCAATCTCATGAACGTGTTCAGTAATGCGATCTTTGTACTGTAAACCGGTGACTTTCGCGCCATCGCCTTTCACTTCCAGCGTTTGCGCATTCAAAATGATGTCGACGTTTTTCAGGCTGCGAACTTTATTCTGTAAGACCTGGTCAGCTTTCATTTCTGGCGCGAACTCCAGCAACGTAACGTGTTCGACAATACCCGCCAGATCGATTGCTGCTTCAACGCCTGAGTTACCGCCACCGATCACCGCCACGCGTTTACCTTTAAACAGCGGGCCGTCACAGTGTGGGCAATACGTCACGCCTTTGGTGCGGTACTGTTCTTCGCCTGGAACATTCATATTGCGCCATTTCGCACCGGTCGCAATGATGATGCTGCGAGCACTCAGCGTTGCGCCAGACGCAGTTTGGATCTGATGCAAACCACCTTCGGTTTTCGCCGGGATCAGTTTGCTGGCACTTTGCGTGTCGATAACATCCACATCGTAATCATCAACGTGTGCTTTCAGTGCACCCGCCAGTTTTTGGCCTTCAGTCTTCGGTACGGAAATGTAGTTTTCGATATCAACGGTATCTAATACCTGGCCACCAAAACGCTCGCCCATCAGGCCAGTGCGAATGCCTTTACGTGCGGAGTAAACCGCTGCTGCCGCACCTGCTGGGCCGCTGCCGACAATTAACACATCGTAGGCTTCACGTTTATTCAGCGCTTCGGCAGCTCGTGTTTCAGCACCGGTATCAATTTTACCGACGATTTCAGCCAGCGTCATACGCCCCTGGCCGAACTCTTTACCGTTCAGGAATACCGCTGGCACGCCCATGACGTTGCGCTCCTGAATTTCATTCTGGAACACACCACCGTCAATTGCTGTATGGCTGATGCGCGGGTTCAACACGCTCATCAGGTTCAGCGCTTGTACCACGTCCGGGCAGTTGTGGCAGGAGAGCGAGTAATAAGTTTCGAAATGGAAATCGCCATCGATTTCGCGGATCTGCTCAAGCAAATCTTGCGACTCTTTCGACGGATGTCCCCCGATCTGCAGCAATGCCAGCACCAGAGAAGTAAATTCGTGACCGAGTGGCGAACCTGCAAAACGCGGGCCTTTATCGGAACCTGGATTAGTAATCAGAAACGACGGTTTGCGCACCGGCAAATCGTTATTGATGGTGAATGAAACTTTGTCAGAAAGCTCGGCGATTTCTGCCAGTAATTCACTGACTTCTGAAGATTTAGGGCTGCCATCCAGAGTTGCTATTAACTCAACAGGTTTAGTTATTTTCTCAAGATAGGCTTTGAGTTGGGTTTTCATATTGGTGTCGAGCATGATGTGCCTCCCTAATGGCAAGAAAAAATCGGCTGCAAGTGCAGCCGATAAGCGTTACTGAATGTGAAGCGGTTTAAATTTTGCCGACCAGATCTAAAGACGGAGACAGCGTCGCTTCGCCTTCTTTCCATTTAGCAGGGCAAACTTCACCTGGGTGAGATGCCACATACTGAGCGGCTTTCACTTTACGCAGCAGGTCTGATGCGTCACGGCCAATGCCTTCAGCAGTCACTTCGATAGCCTGAATGATGCCCTGTGGGTCAACAACGAAGGTTGCGCGGTCTGCCAGACCTTCATCTTCACGCATGTTGTCGAAGTTACGGGTCAGCGTGCCTGTTGGGTCGCCAATCATCGCGTATTTGATTTTTGCAATAGTGTCAGAGCTGCTGTGCCATGCTTTGTGGGTGAAATGGGTGTCTGTAGAAACAGAGTAAATATCCACGCCCAGTTTCTGGAATTCGTCGTAATGGTCAGCAACATCGCCCAGTTCAGTTGGGCATACAAAAGTGAAGTCAGCTGGATAGAAGAAGAAAACGCTCCAGCGGCCTTCTACGTCCTGCTCGGTAACTTCAATGAATTCACCGTTTTTAAAAGCGCTGTTTTTGAATGGTTTGATTTTTGTATTAATTAAAGACATCTGTACTTCCTCCGTTTTGCGATGGGAGAAAGATAACGAAATTTCGCGTTTCGCTCTAATGGGTAGGTTGTATTGAATTGATAAGTAATACCTACCAATCGAAACGACAGGCATAAAAAAAGCCACCCCTTGCGGAGTGGCCTTTTAATGTTGCGCGTTACAATTCCACTTTAAAAAATCATAACAGCGGCGGGATTAAATCACTGATGCGCTGAACGGGTCAATCCACCCAAGCGTTGTATTAACGATGGTTCTAATAGCTGGCAGCTATTAATCATGCACGTCGATGACGTCCGGGATACGTACAATTCCGAAATGCATGTCACTTTCATGTCAGAGAAATTGCAGGAGTGTGACAACACAGCTAGATTTAGCGCACATGCGTTTTTATGTACATTTTTGCGCAATGGCGCGGGTTCATTTTGAGGGTTAGGCGTTGTCGGAAATGTTTTCAATTGTGTTGTTTGTCGCAGCCATTGCCGTGTATGCCGTTAAAGCTGGACGTAACGTTTGGTGGTTTAGTGTCATCCTGCTTATTTTGGGATTATATATCGTCCTGAACGTGACGTTTGTCGCCAGCAACTACTTCACCGGTGAAGGCATCAACGACGCGGTGCTTTATACCCTGACCAGCAGCCTGACGGGCGCCGGAACAGGCAAGTACATTCTTCCTGGCGTTGGGGTATTTGTTGTCCTGGTCGCCGTATTTGGCGGTTTGGCCTGGATTCTGCGTCGCCGTAAAGGCTATCCCCATCACTTTGGATATAGCCTGCTGGCAATTGTTTTGGCGCTGGCCTCGGTCGATGCATCACCTGCTTTTCGCCAGGTGACAGAACTGGTTACATCACAAACTCGCGCGGGTGATTCTGATTTCGATGTTTATTACAAAGTCCCCCATGGCACCATTAATAATCCGAAACTTAACCTCGTTTATATTTATGGCGAAAGTCTTGAACGTACTTATCTGGAGCCGGAATACTTCCCTGACTTAGCGCCGGAATTAACGGGGCTAAAAAATGAAGGAATAGATTTCAGCCATACCGTCCAATTACCCGGCACTGATTACACCATAGCCGGAATGGTCGCCTCACAATGTGGTATTCCATTATTTGCGCCGTTCGAAGGGAACTCATCGGCTTCGATGTCGAGTTTCTTCCCGAAAAATATCTGCCTGGGTGACATACTGAAAGCCTCGGGTTATGAAAACTACTTTATGCAGGGCGCAGATTTACGTTTTGCTGGCAAAGATATCTTTTTACAGTCTCATGGTTTCGACTATATGTACGGGGCTCAAGAGCTGAAAAGCATGGTTGCCGACCCAAACTACCGCAATAACTGGGGCTTCTACGACGATACGGTGCTGGATGAAGTCTATGAAAAGTATATTGAACTGTCGAAAGCAAACAAACGATTCTCACTGTTTACGTTAACCGTCGATACGCACCATCCAGACGGTTTTATTTCAAAAACGTGCAAGCGTCGCAGTTACAATTTTGACGGCAAACAAAACCTGTCTTTTGGCGCGGTAGCCTGTAGCCAGGAACATATCGCCGCGTTAATCGAAAAAATAAAAGCTTCACCCTATTTTAAAAATACCGTGATTGTCGTTTCTTCTGATCATCTCGCCATGAATAACACCGCCTACAAATACCTTAACCAGCACGATAGAAATAACCTGTTCTTTATTCTTCGTGGTGATAAACCGCAGGCGGACCTGGTGCCGGTAAAACGCAGTACTCTGGATAACGGAGCAACAGTGCTGGATGTTCTGGGGGGCGATAATTATCTTGGCTTAGGGCGCAGCAGTTTGTCCGGGCAGTCGATAGCCGCCGTATTTCTTAACGTAAAAGAAAAGGTGATGGCGTGGAAACCTGACGTCATTGATCTGTGGAATTTCCCGAAAACCATCACCCAATATGAGATTAACCAGCAGAAAAATACCTTCAGCTATTCTGGGGCGCATTTTAAAATGCCATTGCTGCTGCGTATTCTGGATAAGAAAATCGAGCCATTACCGGAAAGCGAATACTCTGCACCGCTGCGCTACCAACTGGCTGATTTTAAAGAAAACGACAAATTTATTTGGGCCGACCGCTGCTTCAAAATGGCGCGTTTGTGGGAACCCAAACTGGCACTTTCCACCGGTCTGTGTGTTGCCCAGGGGCAAATGGGCGGACAGCCGACAGTGCGTTTAATTGAACAACCGCAGGAACAACATGCGGTGCAATTTACCCAGCAAGCTACCGACAAAGCGCGTTTTAAAAATACTGTGGCACTGCTGAAACTGGATGAAAACGCGATTCGCTACCAGGCCGATAGCTTTATTTTCAATATCCCCGGCGCTCCGCAAAACGTGAAAGCGTTTACCGGGATTTCCCGTCCTGAAAATTGGGGGCGCTGGTCAAATGCCAATCTGGCACCGGCAGTGAAAATCGAATATGCCGAGCCGTTGCCGGAGAAATTTGATCTGGTCATTACAGCTAAAGCATTTGGGCCAAATATCGGCCAGCCGGTGCCGGTAAAAGTGGGAAGCCAGCAGCAGACGTTAACACTTGGCGAAGAACTCAGTACCACTACGCTGCATTTTGATAATCCTGAGCGCAGTAGTCTGGTGGAAATTATTCCGCCACAGCCTCAGTTATCTAATGAAGGCAATATTCTGGGCCATGAACCGCGCAAGCTGGGGATTGGAATGGAAGATATTAAAGTGGTGCCAGCGGCATAGAATAAAACGGCCCTCATCCCGGCCTTCTCCCCCTGGAGAAGGGGAAAAACGGTTACCCCGCATGGGAGAGGGCTGCCTGCTTCGCTAAGCACAGACGCATCACTCAGGGCAGCGATACACATTCCCGGTCAGCGTTACGTTAGTTTGCTCGCTGCTGCCGGAGCCGTTATAGGCGCTGCCGGTCTGGCCTGCACGCTGAGTCAAAATAGACACCACGTTGCCACCCATATTAGCCGCCTGGTTTTTCAGGTCATTGCGCGCGCCGGTTTCCAGGTTACTGTTTGATGTCCAGCCGCCGGTCACGAAATTCCCCTGGCTGCCGGTAACATCGCCGAGGAATTTACACTCCTTACCTGGCTCGTTGTTGGTTACGCGCACGTGTTGAGCCTGTGAGTTCACGCTGTTGGCGCTGCACCCCGCCAGTAGAACGGCCAGTGTAATAAGAGTTAGTTTTTTCATCGTGTTTCCTGGTAGGTATATTCAAATGCAAATAGATGCGCTGAATAATATCGACAGAAAAAAACTACCGAACGAGAAGATTCTTAAAACAGGAATGCCGATTGAGGGAATAAATAAAATTCGATTAAGCGTTGAGGTGCCGTTTATTGATGTAATTAAATTGTTGATTTTGATTGGGGGATTAAAGAATGGATGTTATTAAACTGCGAAATAATAATTATGGCGCTCGGTAATCTACCGAACGCCATGGTTAAATATTATAAAATACCTTGTCCTGCCATTGCGTCAGCCACTTTCACGAAGCCCGCAATATTCGCGCCACGAACATAATGCGTTTGCTTATCTTCACCGCCGTAATTCACACAGGCTTCGTGAATATCCAGCATGATGTGATGCAGACGGACATCCACTTTCTCTGATTTCCAGCTCAGGCGAGCGGCGTTTTGCGCCATCTCAAGGCCTGATGTTGCCACGCCACCCGCATTAGCCGCTTTACCTGGTGCAAACAACACGCCCGCATCAATGAACAGATTGGTGGCTTCAATGGTAGTCGGCATATTCGCGCCTTCCGCCACGGCTTTCACACCATTGGCAATCAGCGTGCGTGCCGCGTCGGTATCCAGTTCATTTTGCGTGGCACACGGTAGCGCGATATCTACCGGCACGTTCCACGGTTGCTGGCCTTCGAGGTATTGCAGGCCGAACTCTTTCGCATAATCGGCAACGCGCCCGTCACGGCTGGATTTGATTTCAGTCAGACGTGCCAGTTTCTCGGTGGTGAAGCCTGCTTCATCAACCACGGTGCCGTTGGAGTCAGAAGCGGTAATTACGCGAGCACCCAGAGAGAGTGCTTTTTCGATGGCATACTGCGCCACGTTGCCGGAACCAGAAACGGCGACACGCATCCCTTCAAAGCCCAGACCATGACGCTTGAGCATCGCATCGGTGAAATAGATTAGGCCGTAACCGGTGGCTTCCGGGCGAATCAGGCTTCCGCCAAACGAAAGGCCTTTGCCGGTGAACACGCAAGCGGTGTTGTTGGAGAGTTTTTTCATCATCCCCGCCATAAAGCCCACTTCACGCCCGCCAACGCCAATATCACCTGCCGGGACGTCAGTATCTGGCCCCAAATGGCGGTACAGCTCAAGCATCAACGCCTGGCAAAAACGCATGATCTCGCCTTCGCTTTTACCTTTAGGGTTAAAGTCGCTACCGCCTTTACCCCCGCCCATCGGCAAGGTGGTCAGTGCGTTTTTGAACGTTTGCTCAAAGCCTAAGAATTTCAGAATGGAAAGGTTAACGGATGGATGGAAGCGCATCCCGCCTTTAAATGGCCCAATCGCGGAGCTGAATTGCACACGCCAGGCGCGGTTAACCTGAACCTGATTTTTGTCATCCACCCAGGTCACGCGGAACTGAATCACACGCTCGGGTTCGACTAAACGCTCCAGCAGCGCAGAGCGACGGTATTGAGGATTTTGTTCGAGGAAAGGCCACAGTGTGGTCATGACTTCGCGTACTGCCTGAGCAAATTCAGGTTGGTGTGGATCGCGTTGTTGTACAGATGAGAGGAACGATTCCAGAGAAAGCGAATTTTCCATAGATTAATGAGTCCTTGTTATAAGTGATGTTATAGATGTGTGTGTTCTTTCGAATATAACATTCACTTATTACCGAACCGCAAGTAATTTCTCTTTATCCTCATTCAAACCGTATTAATGTTATTAATTGCGTAGCGTTACCTTCCCATATTGCTTTGAATTTACTGTCTTTTTGATAGGGTCCGAGTGGCTGGTTGAGCGTCAGAATTATGTGTGCTTGTTCAATTTTACATATGGATGCCGCTGAAAAATCAAAGTAGCGCCCGACGTGGCGAAACAAAGCTTTAAATAAACTTTCTTTGGCTGAAAACACTAACGTTAACGCGTAATTAAAGGGGAGGTGGGATGCAGCAAGAAGTTCTCTCTCAGCGCTTTCAATAATTCCGTCGTAAATATCCCACGCTACCGCTGGCGCAATTATTTCTTCGTAGTCGATTCCTATTCCCTCGCGCAAAAGGGGATCGTCAGCCACAACCGTTGCCAGCGCGACATTGCCGCTGTGCGTAATACTGCCGGTAAATCCGGGTGGCCAGCAAGGCTCACGATGTAACCCGATTCCGGGAACAAAATCTGTTACTCCATGAAAACGCAGCGCTTCACGGGTGGCAATTCTGCCGGCCAGATGCTCGGCCTGGCGCTTTTTCGACGCGTGGGACAAGCGTGGGTGATGGGGCAGCCACAGCAAATCGTGGGGCTCAAGTGTGGATGCGTCAAAATCGATGCGGAAAATGCGCTGGGTGGTGCCGGGGAAAGTAAAGTTTGAAGCCTGGATTTGCATAATATTCTGCCTGAAAGGGCTGCCCTCACCCTAACCCTCTCCCGAGGGGAGAGGGGATAGTCCGAGCCGGTTTTGGTTATCTCCTTCTCCCTCAGGGAGAAGGCCGGGATGAGGGCGGTTTTGCACGCTTAGAAGTGGGTATTCAAACTCACATAGTAAGTACGACCAGACTCGTTATACGTTGCGGCACCTGCGCCGTACATATAACCGGCATCGCCGCCCGTGGTTTGGGCATTACCCGCGCGCCAGTGACGTTTGTCGAACAGGTTATCGATACCCGTTGTCAGACTGACGTTTTTGGTCGCATTCCAGGTTCCGCTCAGGCCAACAATGCTATAAGGGCTCACTTCGTTGGTTTCAGGACCCGTCGCAGGTTGGCCTTTGTAGTTGTACTTCTTCGGCTGCTGTTTGCCATACCAGGTGAAGGTCGATTGCACAGAAATATCCTGACGAATCTGCCAGCTCAGCATGGAGTTCCACGTATATGCTGGAATAACTGACAGGCGCTCGCCGGTTTCCTTGTTTTTACTTTGCAGCATGTAGGTAACGTTGTTGGTCCAGTTTACGGTGTTTGAAACTGGTACATTCAATGTCCCTTCCAGGCCTTCAACAACGGCTTTCGGAATATTTTCCCACTGATAAATATCGGTTTTGGTTTTGCCTTTAGAGGTCTGACCGATTGGCGCGTAACCCGCTTCAATTTTGTCGCGGTAGTCATTACGGAACCAGGTCGCCCCCGCAAGCCAGCCGTCACGTTTGAACTCAAGGCCGATCTCTTTGTTGATGCTGGTTTCAGCTTTAAGATCTTCGTTACCCATCATGTAGCAACCCACGCCGGTCCCGCTGGCGTAGCAACCCTGGCCTTTGCTGTACAGAATGTAGTTCGGGTTGGTTTGATACAGGCTCGGCGCTTTATACGCCTGGGCGATACCCATTTTCAGGGTGAAGTCATCGCCTAAACCTTGAGACAGGTTCAGAGACGGGCTCCAGTTATTCCCCACAATGCTGTGATGATCGAAACGCAAGCCCGGCGTCAGCATGGTGCTGTCCGTCAGCTCCATGTTGTCTTCAGCAAACAACGAGAAGATCTCGGCCTGGGAGTACGGGCTACGGTTTGTCCCGCTTGAGCCTGGAATATCGCCGCCCATAAAGGTCTGATTATTCGAAGACAGATCCTTCATTTTCTGCTGGTTCCACTCAGTACCCAGCGTCAGGTTCTGGTTGAAAACGAGATCAATCGGAATATTCACTTCGCTGTGCAATAGCACATCGCTCAGGTCGATATCACTGAATTTATCGCTGGAGAAGATCCCTTCAGTGCCGCCTGCTAACCCTTCCTGCATCCGCGAGTTACGCGTGTGCTCATACTGCACCCAGTTGCTGGTGGTCAGGCCGCTATCCCAACCGCCGTTCCAGGTCAGCGAGTAGCTCTGGCGATAAAGACGGTTGGTCTCATTGCCGTAGTTATCTTTAACGATTTGGTTGGTGTTGGTGTTTTGCGTATCGCCGGAATAGAGGTTGCCCTGGCGGCTGTAGCCCGCATCCAGTTCCAGTGACTGCATTGGCGCAAAGTCCCAACGCACCACGCCGTTCACGTCTTTATTGGTTACACCTTCACGGCCCGCGGGCAGCGTATCCGCGTAAATCCCGGTACGTTCAGATTGGTGACCCTGGTTAATGTCCCAGGCGTCGGCCTGAGTTTTATCCAGATTGCCGTACAAACGGAAGCTGAAATCCCCGCCCAGCGGGCCGCTCAGGCTAAAGTTGGTACGTTTGGTTGAGCCTTCATCATTGTGCTCAGGCGCATTGAGGTAGGTGTTCCAGGAACCGTGCCACTCACCGCTGCCTTTTTTGGTGATGATATTCACCACGCCACCGGCGGCACCGTTACCGTAACGTGCCGCGGCAGGGCCACGAATAACTTCAATACGTTCAACCATTTCAGGCGGAACCCAGCTTGCATCGCCGCGCGTATCACGCTCGCCACGCCAGCCCAGACGCACCGAGTTACGGCTGGTGACCGGTTTACCATCGATGAGAATCAGGGTGTTTTCCGGGCCCATACCGCGGATATCAATCTGGCGACCGTTGCCGCGCTGGCCGCTGGTGGAGTTACCGGTGAGGTTTACGCCCGGCATAGTACGGACGATTTCGGAGATATCGCGCGCCGGTGGGCGCTTTTTCAGTTCTTCAGCGGTGATGGTTGAAACGCCCGGAGCCTGCAAGTTTTGCTCGGCAGCGGTCACCACCATGGT
Source organism: Buttiauxella sp. WJP83 (assembly GCF_027594725.1). Classification (NCBI taxonomy): domain Bacteria; kingdom Pseudomonadati; phylum Pseudomonadota; class Gammaproteobacteria; order Enterobacterales; family Enterobacteriaceae; genus Buttiauxella; species Buttiauxella sp. WJP83. The sequence continues at coordinate 3,548,138 of NZ_CP110080.1, read as the reverse complement.
GTCTTCATTTTCGGGGATTTGTGCTGTTGTTTTGCTATCAGCAGCGTTGTCTTCTGCAAAAGCCGGAAGGGCAACGCTGTAAATTCCCATGTTGATAAGCATCGCGAGGGAATACTGGATCTTCTTATTCATTATGGCGGCCTGCTTTTCCGCTGAGCCCGGTGTCATTCCATTCCCAGAGGGAGCGGGCGCAGCATGATTTCACGTATTGATACCGAGATCTGTCCGGCAACGGTCCCGAAATGAGGGATTTGTGCGTTCAAGTTCGGCAATTTATTGTTTTTGCACCAGGAAGCTGGTAGCCCAAAGCGCGGAAATACGCTATTGCAAATGCAAATAATTATCAATAGTATTATCAATATATTTCAGCTTTATTGATCGTTATCATTAATTTCATAGGGTTATGTGGAAGTGACAATTTTGCTTACAGGAAGTGATGGCTGGTGGCAGGAAACGCAGATGCAGGGAATTCCGCTTATTACCTGCGAAAATGATGGCCAGTGTGCAGTCACTTTCTTGTGGCGAGATCCGCAAGGCTGTGAAAAAACATCGCCGATTAAACGGGTCTGGATTTATGTCACGGGCGTCACCGACCATCACCAACGCTCTCGCCCACAAACCCTGGTGCGCATCCCCGGAGCGGATGTCTGGCAATGGCAAACTCAACTCAGCAGCACGTGGCGCGGCAGTTATTGTTTCATCCCATCAGCCAGTGAAGATGATTTCCCGGCGGAAGCCTTCGATGGCATCGTGGCCGAACGTATGGCACTGCGTGAAGGCTGGCGCAAGCTGTTGCCACAGGCGATTGCCGATCCGCTTAATCCTGAAAGCTGGCTCGGCGGGCGTGGGCATCCGATGTCGGCGCTGCATCTTCCTGATGCGCCCAAACAATCCGGTTGGGACAAACCGAACACCCCGCATGCCGCTCCCCTTTGTATTAGCTGGCAAAGTCAGCGCCTGGATAATCAACGCAAAGTCTGGATTTTCTCAACCGGTGACGCACAGCCCGAGCAACGTCCATTAGCCATTTTGCTTGATGGCCAATTCTGGGTGGAAGGTATGCCGGTGTGGCCTGCGCTACAGGCTCAAACGGATGCCGGCGCGCTGCCTCCAGCGGTTTACGTGCTGATTGATGTTATCGACAACGCGACTCGCAGCAACGAACTCCCGTGTAATGCTCAGTTCTGGCAAGCGGTTCAGGAAGAGTTATTCCCGCAGTTACGCGAGCTTATTCTCTGGAATGAAAATCCAGAAACGACTGTGGTGGCCGGGCAAAGTTTTGGCGGGCTTTCATCGCTTTACGCCGCACTCCACTGGCCGGAAAAATTTGGCTGTGTGCTGAGCCAGTCAGGTTCCTACTGGTGGCCGCGTCGTGAGGAGAACCGACAAGGCGGGCTGTTAATCCAGCAACTCGAAGAGGGGTTTGCGTGTGACAAACCGCTGCGCATCTATCTTGAAGCCGGGGTCAGAGAACCTCTCATTCATCAAGTCAATCAACGTTTATTCCCCTTGTTACAACAAACGCAGCGCGATGTTTTCTACTGCGAGGTGGACGGTGGGCACGATGCACTTTGCTGGCGTGGCGGTCTGACAAACGGCCTGGCCTGGCTCTGGTCTGGAGAAAAAAATGGAATTCAGTAACCCTTTTGACGCGCCTCAGGGCCGTTTTTTTATCCTTGAAAATGAAGCGCGACAGTTCAGTTTATGGCCTGAACATTGTGCATTACCGGATGGCTGGATGGTGGTTTGTGAACCTGCATCAAACGAAGAATGCCAGCGTTGGCTACTCGACAACTGGACACAGCTGCAACCCGTAACATTTGCGAAAGAAGGGGTGAGCGGTGAGTGAATTAACCCTGGTGGAACAACAAACTGAAACCCTGCCACTGGTGGCGGCGCAGCCCGGCATCTGGATGGCAGATCAACTCTCACCGCAGGCGAATGCGTGGAGTGTGGCTCATTATGTCGAACTGAACGGCAACGTTAACGAGCCATTGTTATGCCAGGCGATCGTCGCAGGCATGAAAGAGGCAGATACCCTTTGTATGCGTTTTAGCGAAGTGGACGGTGAAGCGCGCCAGTGGTGGGATGCTAACGCAACGTTTACACCACCCATTTGCCACGACTTGCGTGACGAGGCTGAACCTGAAGCTGTAGCGCTGGCTTTCATGCGCGATGATCTCGAGCAGGATTTACGCATCAATAGCGGTAAGCCGCTCTATCATCATCAACTGTTGCGTGTCAGCGAAACTCGCTGGTTCTGGTATCAACGTTTTCATCATTTGGTGGTGGATGGCTTCAGTTTCACCGCAATTACCCGCAGAATTGCCAATATTTATAGCGCATATTGCCAAAATCAGGCGCCGGAACCCAGCCCGTTTACCCCCTTCAGCGAAGTGGTTGCGGAATACGAACATTACCGCACAACGCCAGCCTTCCAGCGCGATGCCGCATTTTGGGCCAGTCGTGCGAAACAGTTGCCGCCACCTGCCACGCTATCAACTCAGCCGTTAACGAACACGGGCTCCACCACGCAACTGATTCGCCAGTCGCTCAGTTTTGATAATGCCGATTTCCATGCGCTGGTGGAAAGCGCACGTCTTCACAACCTGACTGCCGCCGATATGGCATTAGGGCTAGTGGCTTTGTGGCTCGGGCGTTTAAGCGGCCGCGCTGATTATTCTGCGGGCTTCATCTTTATGCGTCGCATGGGTTCCGCAGCATTATGCGCAACCGGCCCGGTGCTAAACGTGCTGCCGTTTGGCGTGAGTATCGAACCGAACTTTACGCTGCCACAGCTCGCGGAAAATATTGCGAAAGAACTTAAAAGCATGCGCCGTTATCAGCGCTACGACGCCGAACAAATCCAGCGTGACCTGGGGAAAATTTCCAGCGGTGAACCGCTTTATGGCCCGGTGCTGAACCTGAAAATGTTTGATTACCGCCTCGATTTCAATGGCATCGAAGGGATCACGCATCAACTGGCGTCAGGCCCGGTTCGCGACCTCGAAATTGCGCTCTATATCAGCGAACAAGGTGAGTTCTCCCTTGAAATGCTGGCAAATTCAGACCGCTACGATACAAATACTTTGCAGCAACATCTCGCTCGTTTGCCGCTACTTTTGCGCCAGTTTGCGGCAAACCCCGTATTACGTTGTGTGGATGCTCAACTGTTGCACGATTGCGAAAGCGCATTACTCGAAAGCGTCAATGCCACGCAAGTTTCCGTTCCTGAAACCACGTTAAGTGCGCTGATAGCCAGACAGGTTCTGCGCACGCCGAACGAGCCAGCACTCGCCGATGAACACCATCTGTTTAGCTATCGCGAGATGCAGGACCAGGTGCGTGCATTAGCGGGTGAACTGCTCGCCCGAGGCGTGAAACCCGGCGATGTGGTTGCGGTGGCGCTGCCTCGCTCAGTGTTTTTATCACTGGCATTGCAGGCCATTGTGGAGGTGGGGGCTGCGTGGTTGCCGCTGGATACCGGTTATCCTGACGATCGCCTGCATATGATGCTCGAAGATGCGGCTCCGCGTTTGCTGCTGGCATCAGACGATCAACTGCCGCGCTTTAGCGCCATCAGCGGCCTGCAAACCTTCTGCTATCAGAATGTGCTGCCAGCGGAGCGTTTGCCGGATCTCCCGAATCTTTCCGCCCCGGAACATACCGCCTATGTGATTTTCACTTCCGGTTCCACAGGCCGCCCGAAAGGCGTGATGGTGGGGCAGCAGGCCATCGTTAACCGGCTGTTGTGGATGCAAAACCATTACCCATTGACGCAGGATGATGTGGTTTTACAGAAAACGCCGTGCAGTTTTGATGTCTCGGTATGGGAGTTTTTCTGGCCGTATATCGTCGGCGCACAACTGGTGATGGCACCGCCAGAAGCGCACCGCGACCCGGAAGCGTTGCAACAGTTATTCGCTCGCTACCGTGTGACGACCACGCATTTTGTTCCGTCGATGTTGAGCGCGTTTGTCGCGGCATTATCCGACGATGCTGCGATTGCGAGTTGCGCCACTTTGCGCCGCGTTTTCTGTAGCGGTGAAGCATTGCCGACTGAGTTGTGTCGCCAGTGGGAACAACTCACACATGCGCCATTGCACAACCTTTACGGGCCAACGGAAGCCGCCGTTGACGTGAGTTGGTATCCAGCATTTGGTGATGAATTAGCTCAAGTCACTGGCAGCAGCGTGCCGATTGGCTGGCCGGTGTGGAATACCGGTTTGCGGATTCTGGACGCGGCGATGCGCCCGGTGCCTGTTGGGATTGCAGGCGATCTTTATCTCACCGGTATTCAACTGGCGCAGGGCTATTTATCTCGCCCGGATCTGACTGCCAGCCGTTTTGTCGCCGATCCTTTTGCCGCAGGTGAGCGGATGTATCGAACAGGAGATGTGGCGCGTTGGCTCGAAAACGGTGCCGTGGAATATCTCGGGCGCAGCGATGATCAGTTGAAAATTCGCGGCCAGCGCATTGAGTTGGGTGATATCGACCGTGCTTTGCAGGCATTACCGGATGTCGCGCAAGCCGTCACTCATGCCTGTGTGCTGAATCAGGCGGCGGTAAGCGGCGGTGATGCACGTCAGCTGGTGGGTTATCTGGTGTCGGCTTCGGATAAGGTGTTGCCCGTTGATGCCCTGCGCGAGCAACTCAGCGCCGTGTTACCTGCACATATGGTGCCCGTGGCGTTGATTCAATTGGATGAGTTCCCGCTGAGCGCCAACGGAAAACTGGACAGAAAAACCTTGCCGCTGCCTGAGCTGGCGTTGCGTGGTTCCGGACGTGCGCCTGAGTCGAACCTTGAAATCGTCATAGCAGATGCTTTTTCCCAGCTACTGGGCTGTGAAATTCAGTCGGTCGATGATGACTTCTTTGCACTCGGCGGCCATTCATTGCTGGCGATGCGCCTGGCAGCAGAGCTGCGCCGCACTCTTGTAAGGCCAGTGACGGTAGGGCAAGTGATGGTTTCTTCCACCGTCGGCCAGCTCGCACAAACACTGGCGCAAGAGCAAAGCGAAGAAGAAGCCGCTCAAGCAGGTTTTGATACGGTGCTGCCGCTGCGTAAAAGCCACGGCCCGACGCTTTACTGCTTCCATCCCGCCTCTGGTTTTGCGTGGCAATTTAGCGTGTTGCAGCGTTATCTCGACCCGCGCTGGTCGATTACCGGCATTCAGTCGCCACGCTCAACAGGCCCGATGCAGCAGGCCGAAAATCTGGCACAGGTTTGTGAAACACATTTGCAAACCCTGCGCGAACTCCAGCCACATGGTCCGTATTATCTGATGGGATATTCGTTGGGCGGGACGCTGGCGCAAGGCATTGCTGCACGCCTTGAAGCGGCAGGTGAAGAGGTGGCTTTCCTTGGTCTGCTCGATACCTGGCCGCCAGAAACGCAAAACTGGGCCGAAAAGGGCGCGAATGAACTCGATCCGGCCGTACTGGATGAGATCAACCGTGAGCGTGAAGCTTTCGTTGCGGCACAATTCGTTGATACAAAAAGAGGGCAGGCATCGGATGCCTTATTCCAGGCCATCGAAGGTAACTACGGTGATGCAGTGCGATTGCTAAGTACCGCGCAAAGTGTGCCATTTAGCGGCAAAGCCACGCTGTTTGTGGCGGAGCGCACTTTACCCGAAGGGATGGACCCATATAAGACCTGGGCGCCGTGGATAGGTGAACTGGACGTGTTCCGTCTGGATTGCGCCCACGTAGACATTATTTCACCGAAAGCGTTTGAGGAAATAGGGCCGGTTTTGCAGCGGGTTCTGGTGTTGGAGTAATTCATAAACAGGCCCTTTTTAAGGGCCTGTTCAGCGTCCCAAAGGCACAACCAGCGGGGTATGCGCCACCGGATCTTCAATAATCATGCAGCGCAGGCCATAAATCGCCTCGATAAGTTCCGGGGTGACAATCTCGGTCGGTGCGCCTTCGGCCACAATTTTGCCATCGCGCAGGGCGATTAAATGCGTGGCGTAGCGGCAGGCCTGGTTCAAATCGTGCAGAACAGCGGCAAGCGTAAAGCCTTGTTTTTGGTTCAGCTCACGCAGCAACTCGAGCAGATCAATTTGATGGCTGATATCAAGCCAGGTCGTGGGTTCATCGAGCAGTAAAATAGACGTTTCCTGTGCCAGCACCATGGCAATCCAGGCGCGTTGGCGCTGGCCACCGGAAAGGGTGTCCACCGGCTGGTCGGCTAAATCTTCGATGTTGGTCGCTTTCAACGCTCGCGCCACCGCCTGGCTGTCCTCTTCCCGCCAACGGGAAAACATCGGCTGATGCGGATAACGCCCCCGCGCAACCAGTTCTGCCACGCTAATATCACCCGGTGCGCTGGCATTTTGCGCCAGTAGCCCTACGCGCCGCGCCACCTCTTTGGTCGCGAAACGGTGAATTTCGTTGCCGTCTAACCAGACCTGGCCTTGCATCGGTTTCATCAGGCGGCTTAGCGTGCGCAGCAGCGTAGATTTACCGCAGCCGTTGGGGCCGATAATCGCGGTAAATTGCCCGTCGGGGATGGAGACGGTCAAACCCTCTGCCACCACATGATTGCCATATCCAAGCCGTAAGTTTTCGCCATGCAGGCGCGATGGTGAGGAAATCTGACTCATTTCTTACGGGACTCCTGAATCAACAACGCAATTAAATAGATGCCGCCGAGGCTGACTGTGACCACGCCAACCGGCAGCTGATACGGCATGAAGAGTTGCTGGGCGCAAAGGTCTGCCGCCAGCAACAAAGTGGCACCACATAAGGCAGATTGCATCAGACCCCAGCGTGAGGTGCCGCTTAACCGGCGGGCAATGTGTGGGGCGACGAGAGCGATAAACGAAATCGGCCCGGCAAGCGCTGTCGCTGCGGCAGTCAGGATGACGCCTGTTAACATCAGCAGCAGTCGCGAATGCTCCACCGAAACGCCCAGTGCACAGGCGCTGTCATCGCCCATTTCCAGTAACCGCATACGGCGAACCAGTAACGCGCCTGCGATTAACGCCAGCAACATCAGCGGTGCGGCAGGATAAATTTTGGCCCACGTCAAACCGTTGAGCGAACCGGCATTCCACAGCCCTGCGGATATCGCGGTTTCCAGCGACGCGTGCAGTAACAGCCAGGTGTTAAACGCCACCAGCATGGCGCGAACGCCGATACCAATAATGATTAAACGGAAGGTTTCGATCCCGTTGCGCCAGGCGAGCATCCACACCACTAGCGCGGTGATGATACCGCCAGCCATTGCTGAACCGGCAATCGCGGTTTGATGCTGACCAAACAGCACCATCGCCACTAACACGCCGCTCCACGCGCCGGTGTTAAAGCCCATCACATCCGGGCTGCCGAGGGGGTTACGCATTAAAGACTGGAAAATGGCTCCGCTTACGCCAAGTGCCGCGCCAATCAATAGCGCCATCATGACACGCGGCAAGCGCCATTCGACCACTACCAGAGAGATATTGCGTGGCGCAGACCCGAACAATGCGTCGAGAACCTGGCGGGCTGAGAGCGGCAACACGCCGCTGCCCAAACTCCATAATCCGAGCGCACAGCTGAGAACGAATAAACACAGGCAACTTATTAACAGGCGAGGGGAAGGGGAATTCATTGCCCGACTCCTTTGCGGCTGCGGCGCACCAGATAAATCAACATCGGCGCACCGATAAACGCGCTGACGACCGAAACGCGCAACTCGCCCGGCACCAACATGCGGCCAATAATATCGGCGAAAAGTAACAGGGCCGGGGTGGCAATCAACGTGGCGGGAAGTGACCAACGGTGGTCAGCACCCATCAGCCAGCGTGCCAGATGCGGCATCATCAGGCCGATAAACGCAATCGGCCCCACGGCGGCGGTGGCGCTGCCACACAGCAACGTAATCGCGACTAAACCCAGCAGTTGGGTACGCGCCACTTTGCTGCCCAGTGCGGTCGCGGTGTCGGTGCCCATGCTCAGGCTGTTTAGCGAACGGCTGATAAACAGTGCAATCCCACAGCCCGTCAGTACCGGCAGCACGATAATCTTCAGGGTTTCGAGGGTGCGAATATCCAGCGTTCCGGCCTGCCAGAATCGTAACTGGTCATAGACCACCGGATTTAACAGCGCGATGCCGTTGCTCATGCCTTCAAGCACCGCACCAAGCGCCACGCCCGCAAGCGTTAAGCGCACCGGGCTAAGTTGCCCACCGCCCTGGCTTCCGGTAAAAGCCACCACCAGTGCGGCAGATAATGCGCCAGCAAACGCCAGCCCAAGTAGCGCCACCGGCGACGAAAGGCTCCACACCGCGGCACCGACGACAATGGCAAAACTGGCACCGGCATTAACGCCAAGCAGGCCGGGGTCGGCGAGAGGATTGCGCGTCAGCGTTTGCATCAACGCGCCCGCAAGGCCAAGGGCGCCTCCGGCGAGAATGCCTGCCAGTGTGCGGGGAAGGCGTGCATCAAGCACGATGGTGCAATCCGCACTTTGGCATTGACCGCTGAGTGCATCCATTACCACCGCAACGGGCAGTGATTTTGCGCCCAGTAGCAGGCTGAGAGTTGCCATCAATAACAGCAAAAACAATAAGATTAGCAGTATTGATAACCGCGAGACTGACATACGTTCTTTCCCTGAAAAAATTACCCTCATCCCAACCTTCTCCCTCAGGAGAAGGAGAAAACAAGTGCATCATGCCGAATCGGAGTGCCGTCCAGTCCCCTCTCCCTGGGGGAGAGGGCTAGGGTGAGGGGCCTGTGAACATAAGATATGAACCACTGGTAAAATTAATGATAGTTATTATCATTATCACTCTTATTTGTTTATGTTAGCATGAGCCGCCTCGCACCTGGAAAGAAAAATTCGCTTTAAGGCCATGTAATGAACCGCAATTCTTTGTTGCTCAATCTGAGTTTGCTCAAGACCCATCCCGCTTTTCGCGCTGTTTTCCTCGCCCGTTTTATTTCAATTGTGTCTCTGGGGTTACTCGGCGTCGCGGTGCCGGTACAAATCCAGACGCTGACCGGCTCTTCCTTGCAGGTTGGGCTTGCAGTGACGCTAACAGGCAGCGCGATGTTTATCGGCCTGATGATGGGCGGCGTACTGGCAGACCGTCACGAGCGTCGTCGTCTTATCTTGCTGGCGCGCTCTACCTGCGGCGTGGGTTTTATTGGCCTGACGATTAACGCCGCTTTGCCGGAACCCTCGCTTGCCGCGATTTACCTGCTTGGCGTGTGGGATGGCTTCTTTGGCGCCCTGGGCGTGACCGCATTATTAGCCGCAACTCCCGCACTGGTGGGGCGTGAGAATTTAATGCAGGCGAGCGCGATTACCATGCTTACGGTGCGCCTCGGTTCAGTGATTTCACCGATGATCGGTGGGCTGTTGTTGGCATCCGGCGGCGTGGTGTGGAACTACGCGCTGGCGTCAGTCGGCACCTTCATTACCTTATTGCCGTTGCTGAGTTTGCCAAAGCTGGCGCCGCCGCCGCAAGCGCGTGAAAACCCGCTGCTTTCATTGTGGAACGGGCTACGTTTTCTGGTCGGTAACCCAGTTATTGGTGGCATTGCGTTAGTTGGCGCGTTGCTGACGATGGCGAGCGCGGTGCGCGTTCTCTATCCCGCATTGGCCGGGCACTGGCAGATGAGTGCAGGGCAAATTGGCCTGATGTATGCCGCGGTTCCTCTGGGGGCGGCCATTGGCGCATTGACCAGCGGGCGCATCGCTCATCACGCACGCCCTGGCATGATTATGCTGGCGGCGGGGATTGTTTCGTTTATCTCGATTGGCCTGTTTAGTCTGATGCCGGTCTGGGGGTTAGGGCTGGCCTGCCTTGCGCTGTTTGGGTATCTCAGTGCGATCAGTTCGTTGTTGCAATACACCTTAATTCAGACGCTGACGCCTGACGGGATGTTAGGTCGCATTAACGGTTTGTGGACGGCGCAAAACGTGACGGGGGATGCGATGGGGGCCGCGATTTTAGGCAGTTTGACGGTGGCAATGACGCCCGTTGCGGCGGCGAGTTCGAGCGGCCTGGCATTGACGGTGTGCGGGGTGGTTCTGGCGATGGTTCTGGTGCAATTACGTCGTTATCAGCAAGCCGCTCCGGTTTCCCCTTCTCCAGGGGGAGAAGGAAGGGATGAAGGCGTCCGTGCTGGCAACCAACGCTGATTTTCGGGCAATCCCCTCTCCCTAACCCTCTCCCAACAGGAGAGGGGACTGTCCTGCATTCTACGAGCCCGCAAACAGCGACGTCATACGCGCGAGTATCTGAGTGGCACTGTAATAATCCAGACGGAAAGTTTCGGTGCCCAGCGCGTAAACACGCTTCTGTTGCACGGCGGGCAGATGCGAGAGCAAAGGGTTGGCTTCCAGCGCCGTAGCGTCTTTCTCATCGCTGGCGAACAGGAACAAACTCTCGCCATTCAAACCCGTCGCCAGGTTTTCACCGCCGAGTTGCACGATGTCATGGCGCTTGCCCATGCTTTTGCTGGCCTGAATAGCCGCAGGCAACGTCGATAGTGTAAAGCCAAGCTGCTGGAGTAATTTCCCTTGCGCGGATTGCTCAGTCCACAGGTTCGCTGAGTGAGAGGCGGGTGTGTAAACCAGCGCGGTGACGGGCTGTGGAGGCAGCACCATACGTTGTTTAGCTTCGCTTAACTGTTTATCAAAACTAGCAATTCTCTCGGCCGCTTGTTTTTCGTGCCCGGTTATTTCGCCAAGTTGAGTCAGCAGTTGCTGCCAACTTTTATCGTCGTAATTAATCACCAGCGTCGGCGCAATCGCTGAAAGCTGGTCGTAAAGGGCGAGGGCGGAATCGCCACCGGTGGCGCTTATCAAAATCAGGTCAGGCATTTGTGCGGCCACGGCTTCAGCGCTGGCTTCGCCAATATATAAACGCTGAACGTTACGCGCTTTAGCCACATCGCCCCACTGGCGCAGGAAACCTTGTGAATCCCCCATGCGATTGCCTGGTGTTGTGGCACCACTTGCCACCACGGGCGCGTCAATGGCCAATAGCGAACCGGTCAGCGTTACGCTGGTGGAAACAATGCGCACAGGAGCTTGCTCAAAGGTATGTGTACCGTGGCTGTCGGTAAGGGTTCGGGGCCAGTCACCGGCATGGGCGAGGTGGCTCAAACTTAACAATACAAGGGTGGGAATTGTTAAAAAAAATTTGACCTTTGTTGACAGCATGTACTTTTCTCTTTAGGTTACGACTCCGAAAAGCAAATGATAATCATTATTACTATCTTTTGTCATGTTTTTACGGAGAGTTCATGGAAACGTTACTGGCTGAGGAACGACTCGAGAAACAGCTAATACCTTGTGCAGATAGCTTTTTCTTTATGTCGCCATATCGCAGTTTTTCGACAAGCGGCTGCTTCACTCGCCTTGCCAGCCCGGCGCTGGATGGCGCAAATCCCCATGGGCAACTGCAAACCACGTTGCGTGAAGCGTTTGAAAACGCCAAAAAACACGGTATCGAAAACCCCGTTGTGGTCGGCGCGATTCCGTTTGATCCCCGTCAACCATCAGCCCTGTTTATCCCCGAAAGCTGGCAGCCGTTCTCACGCGCTGAACGCCAGAACGACGCCCGTAATACGGATGCTTCGACACCACTCAACATTGCTGCGCGAAAAGCGATTCCCGAACAAGACGAATTTATGGAAATGGTGGCGCAGGCCGCCGCCGCAACGGCGCAGCCAGATATCGACAAAGTGGTGCTCTCGCGCCTGATTGATATCGAAACCCAGGCACCGATTGATCTCGATGGGCTGCTCAATAATTTGATTAGCCAGAACCCAACCAGCTACAACTTCCATGTCCCGTTACCGGACGGCAGTTCACTGGTGGGAGCCAGCCCGGAGTTGCTGTTACGCAAATCAGGCAAGAATTTTAGTTCGCTACCGCTGGCCGGTTCCGCGCGGCGCGACCGGGAGAATATCCAGCGTGACGCAGAAATTGGCGCACAACTGCTGCGTTCCACTAAAGACCGCCATGAACACGGTTTGGTGACGCAGGCGATGCAGACGGTTTTGCAACCGCACAGCCAATCGCTGACGCTCTCTGATACCCCGGAACTGATCACCACGCCGACGTTATGGCACCTCGCCACCCCGATTTACGGCCAGATTAAAGACAGCCAGGACAATGCGTTATCGCTCGCCTGTTTGTTGCACCCGACACCTGCACTGAGCGGCTTCCCGCATGATGTGGCGCGAAAACTCATTTCCGTACTGGAACCGTTTGACCGCGAACTGTTTGGCGGCATCGTCGGCTGGTGTGACGCCGAAGGAAATGGCGAGTGGGTGGTGACCATACGCTGCGCACGCGTAGGCGGCAATCAGGTGCGCCTGTTTGCGGGCGCGGGCATTGTGCCTGCTTCGTCGCCGGAATCGGAATGGCGCGAAACCGGCGTCAAACTTTCCACCATGCTCCGGGTATTTGGGCTTAATTAAGGACGATTTTATGGCTATTCCTTTTACTCGCTGGCCGCACGAACTGGCTGCACTGTATCGCGAAAAAGGTTACTGGGCGGATTTGCCGCTGACCGATATCCTCAGCCGTCACGCCAACAATGACGCGATTGCGCTTATCGATGGCGAGCGCCATTTCAGCTATCGCGAGCTCGAGCAGGCTTCGACGCGCCTGGCGTGCGCACTGAAACGCCGCGGTTTGGCTGGCGGCGAAACCGCACTGGTACAGCTTGGCAACGTGGCGGAACTGTACATCACGCTTTTCGCGCTGCTGAAAATTGGTGTGGCGCCGGTGAACGCGCTATTCAGCCACCAACGCACCGAAATGGAAGCCTACGCAAAGCAAATTGAGCCGGTGGTGGTGATTGCCGACCGCAAACATAATTTGTTCGCCCATGACGATTTCCTGGATGCGCTATGCCAACAAAATCCGTCGCTGCGTATGGCGGTTTTGCTCAACGAAAACGATCGGGAACGGTCGCTGAGCGCATTGATCAATGAGCCAGAAGAAAACTTTGTTGCCACGCCATCGGCGGCAGATGAAGTGGCCTTTTTCCAGCTTTCTGGTGGCAGCACCGGCACGCCAAAACTCATCCCACGTACGCACAACGATTACTACTACAGCATTCGTCGCAGCGTTGAAATCTGTCGCTTTGATGCGAATACCCGTTTTCTGTGCGCGATTCCAGCTGCGCATAACTACGCGCTCAGTTCGCCGGGCTCTCTGGGAGTGTTTTACGGCGGCGGGCGCGTGGTGCTGGCAAACGACCCGAGCGCCACGCTGTGCTTCCCGCTTATCGAATGTCATCAGATTAACGTCACCGCGCTGGTGCCGCCTGCGGTCAGCCTGTGGCTACAAGCGATTGGCGAGTGGGGGAGCAATCAGGCTCTTGAGTCGTTACAGCTTTTGCAAGTGGGTGGCGCACGGTTGAGCGAAGCGCTCGCAGCGCGTATTCCTGCTGAAATCGGCTGCCAGCTACAGCAAGTGTTTGGCATGGCGGAGGGGCTGGTGAACTACACGCGCCTTGACGATGACAACGACCATATCTTCAAAACTCAGGGCAAGCCAATGTGCCCGGACGACGAAGTCTGGGTTGCGGATGCGGAGGGAAACCCGCTCCCGCACGGTGAAGTCGGCCGCCTGATGACGCGCGGGCCGTACACCTTCCGTGGCTATTACCGCAGCCCTGAACATAACGCCCAGGTTTTTGATGCCAACGGTTTCTACTGCTCGGGCGATCTGATTTCTATTGCCGAAGACGGTTACATCACGGTACAGGGGCGCGAGAAAGATCAGATCAACCGTGGCGGCGAAAAGATCGCTGCCGAAGAGATCGAAAATCTGCTGTTACGCCACGAAGAGATCATTCACGCAGCGCTCGTTTCGATGGAAGACAGCCTGCTGGGCGAGAAAAGCTGCGCGTTTATCGTCGGCAGCCGCCCATTCCGCGCGGTGGAAATTCGCCGCTATTTGCGTGAACTGGGGATTGCGGATTTCAAACTGCCCGATCGCATTGAAATTGTTGAGCATCTTCCGCTCACCGCCGTGGGCAAAGTGGACAAAAAACGTTTGCGCCAGTTGATTGCTGATAAGCAACTGGCTTCCTGATTGACGGAGAATTTATGGCTATTCCAAAACTGAACGCATACACCTTACCGACGGCTGCCGACATCCCGGAAAATAAAGTGAGCTGGGCGTTTGAACCCGAGCGTGCGGCGTTGCTGATTCACGACATGCAGGAGTATTTCATTGATTTTTGGGGCGACAATTGCCCGATGATCCAGCAGGTTATCGCCAACATTGCCGCGCTGCGTGAATACTGCAAACGCCACAATATTCCGGTCTATTACACCGCGCAGCCTAATGCGCAAAGCGATGAGGACCGTGCGCTATTAAACGACATGTGGGGGCCAGGTTTAAACAAACACCCTGAGCGCCAGAAAGTCGTAGCGCAATTGGCTCCGGATGAACACGACACGGTGCTGACCAAATGGCGCTATAGCGCGTTTATCCGCTCACCGCTGGAACAAGCCTTAAAAGAGACGGGCCGTAACCAACTGATTATTTGCGGTGTGTACGCTCATATCGGCTGCATGACCACCGCTACCGATGCGTTTATGCGGGATATCAAACCGTTTATGGTGGCCGATGCGCTGGCAGACTTCAGCCGTGAAGAACACATGATGGCGCTGAAATACACCGCTGGCCGTTCCGGGCGCGTGGTGATGACTCGCGACTTGCTGCCAGAATCAGCCCCGCAAAATAAAGCGCAATTACGCGAACTGATACTGCCGCTGCTTGATGAATCTGACATTCCAGAAGATGACGAAAACCTGATTGATTACGGTCTGGATTCGGTGCGCATGATGGCGCTGGCGGCTAAATGGCGCAAAATCCACGCGGATATCGACTTTGTGATGCTGGCGAAAAACCCGACCGTTGACGCCTGGTGGGCGCTGCTGTCACGGGAAGCGCAGGCATGAACATCGACTTTAGTGGCAAAACCGTCTGGGTAACCGGGGCGGGTAAAGGCATCGGATATCACACCGCGCGGGCGTTCAGCGAAGCGGGCGCGCAGGTTATCGGATTCGATCTTGCCTTCCCGCTGGAGGGGTACCCGTTTGCCACCGAACAGTTGAACGTGGCGGATGCAGAGCAGGTGGCGGGCGTAACTCAACGAATTCTGAGTGAGAAACCGCAACTGGATGTGTTGGTCAATGCCGCAGGAATTTTGCGCATGGGGGCAACCGATACGCTGCCACTGCAAGACTGGCAGGACACCTTCGCGGTGAATGTGGGTGGCGCATTCAATATGTTCCGCGCCGTCATGCCGCTTATGCGTGAACAGCGTCGCGGGGCGATGGTCACCGTGGCTTCTGACGCGGCCCACACGCCGCGCACTGGAATGTCTGCCTATGGCGCGTCGAAAGCGGCGTTGAAAAGCCTGGCGTTATCGGTTGGGCTGGAACTGGCTCCGTTCGGCGTGCGCTGTAATGTGGTGTCGCCGGGCTCGACCGATACCGACATGCAACGCACGTTGTGGAAAACACCGGACGCCGAACAGCAGCGTATTCAGGGCTTCCCTGAACAGTTCAAACTGGGCATTCCCCTGGGCAAAATCGCCCGTCCGCAGGAAATTGCCAGCACGATTTTGTTCCTCGCGTCACCTTTCGCCGGCCACATCACCTTGCAGGATATTGTGATTGATGGCGGCGCAACGCTTGGAGCTTAAATGAGCATCTGGAAACGAGAAATGACGCTTGAGGCGTTAAACCAAACCAGCAAAGGGACGATGGTTGAGCATCTCGGTATCGTCTACACGCGCATGGACGGCGAAAGTCTTGAAGCGGTAATGCCAGTGGATAACCGTACTCAGCAGCCGTTCGGTTTGCTGCACGGCGGCGCATCCGTGGTGCTGGCAGAAACGTTGGGATCAATGGCCGGATTTCTGACCACCGCCGAAGGGCAGTGTGTGGTGGGAACGGAAATAAACGCCAGCCATCATCGCGCCGTGGCATCGGGCTCGGTGCGCGGGGTGTGTAAACCGCTGCACCTCGGGAAATCGTCCCAGGTATGGGAAATTGCTATTTTTGACGCACGCGAGAAGCGGTGCTGTACCAGTCGTTTGACGACGGCGATATTGGGGTAAACCACCCTCACCCTGGCCCTCTCCCTGAGGGAGAGGGGAACGATCGAGCTTTGATTTCCTCCGTCTCCCTGAGGGAGTGGGGAACGGTTTCTCCCTCTCCTGGGGGAGAGGGGAACGATCGAGCTTTGATTTCCTCCGTCTCCCTGAGGGTGAGGGGAACGGTTTCTCCCTCTCCTGGGGGAGAGGGTTGGGGTGAGGGCATTCTTTGATTTTCTCGACCAGCCAGGGGTGAGTGCACTCCAGAATCTCCCCACATAGTGATCCCCTTAACAAGCTGGTGTAAAGACCTGGTCAAACCACTGTATTCTAACGTTTCATTATTGTTAAATCCGCGTGATTGTTCTAGAACAAAACGGTAACACCCTCTGCTTCTGGCCTGACACATGGAAAACAATTATGACTAACCCAGGGAAACACCTTGTCTGGGCGGTACTTGCACTTATCGGTGCATTCGCGCTCGGCTATATCGCACTTAATCGTGGCGAGCAGATAAACGCATTGTGGATTGTGGTTGCCGCAATCTGCGTTTACCTCATCGCTTATCGTTACTACGGCCTGTTTATCGCTAAACGTGTCTTAACCGTTGATGCCACTCGTATGACGCCAGCCGTGCGCCATAACGATGGGCTGGATTATGTCCCGACGGACAAAAAAGTGTTGTTCGGTCACCATTTTGCCGCGATTGCGGGTGCGGGGCCGCTGGTTGGGCCGGTGCTTGCCGCGCAGATGGGTTACTTGCCTGGCATGCTCTGGCTGCTGGCGGGTGTGGTGTTGGCCGGTGCGGTACAAGATTTTATGGTGCTGTTTGTCTCAACCCGTCGTGACGGGCGCTCGCTGGGTGAACTGGTGAAAGAAGAGATGGGCAACACCGCAGGCGTTATCGCGCTGGTGGCCTGTTTTATGATTATGGTCATTATCCTTGCGGTGCTGGCGATGATCGTGGTGAAAGCGTTGACCCACAGCCCGTGGGGAACGTACACCGTCGCGTTCACCATCCCGCTGGCGCTGTTTATGGGCGTGTATATTCGCTATCTGCGTCCGGGTCGCATTGGTGAAGTCTCGGTGATTGGTCTGGTGATGTTGATTTTCGCCATCATTTCCGGCGGTTGGGTGGCGGAAAGCCCGACCTGGGCTCCGTACTTTGACTATACCGGCGTACAACTGACGTGGATGCTGGTGGGCTACGGTTTTGTGGCTGCGGTTTTACCGGTCTGGCTGCTGCTGGCACCGCGTGATTATCTCTCTACCTTCCTGAAAATCGGCACCATCATTGGTCTGGCCATCGGCATTTTGATCATGCGTCCTACGCTGCAAATGCCTTCGTTGACCAAATTCATTGATGGCACCGGCCCAGTCTGGACGGGCGACCTGTTCCCGTTCCTGTTTATCACCATCGCGTGTGGCGCAGTTTCTGGTTTCCACGCACTGATCTCTTCCGGCACTACGCCGAAAATGCTGGCTAACGAAAACCAGGCCTGTTTCATCGGTTACGGTGGCATGTTGATGGAGTCGTTTGTGGCGATTATGGCGCTGGTTGCAGCCTGCGTTATCGACCCAGGCGTGTACTTCGCGATGAACAGCCCAATGGCGGTACTGGCTCCGGCTGGTACGGCGGATGTGGTGGCGT
This sequence comes from Buttiauxella sp. WJP83, assembly GCF_027594725.1. NCBI lineage: Bacteria > Pseudomonadati > Pseudomonadota > Gammaproteobacteria > Enterobacterales > Enterobacteriaceae > Buttiauxella > Buttiauxella sp. WJP83. The sequence goes on along the minus strand of NZ_CP110080.1, from coordinate 3,530,412 downwards.
CGGCGGCGAGCGTGGTGAGCAGTTGGGGCTTCCACATTACTCCGGAAACGTTGACCAACATTGCCAATGATGTGGGCGAGCAAAGCATTATTTCCCGTGCCGGTGGCGCACCAACGCTTGCAGTGGGGATGGCGTACATTCTGCACGGCGCATTGGGCGGCCTGATGGATGTTTCATTCTGGTACCACTTCGCGATTCTGTTTGAAGCGCTGTTTATTCTGACGGCGGTGGATGCCGGTACTCGTGCGGCACGCTTTATGCTGCAAGATTTGCTGGGCGTTATCTCCCCGGGACTCAAGCGCACTGACTCGTTGCCTGCGAACTTACTGGCAACTGCACTTTGTGTCATGGCGTGGGGTTACTTCCTGCATCAGGGCGTTGTTGACCCGCTTGGCGGCATCAACACCTTGTGGCCGCTGTTTGGTATCGCCAACCAGATGCTGGCAGGTATGGCGCTGATGCTGTGTGCGGTCGTGCTGTTCAAGATGAAGAAACAGAAATACGCGTGGGTGGCACTGCTGCCAACGGCTTGGCTGCTGTTCTGTACTCTGACAGCGGGCTGGCAGAAAGCCTTCAGCCCGGACAACAAAGTGGGCTTCCTCGCGATTGCTAACAAGTTCCAGGCGATGATCGACAGCGGCAAGATCCCGGCGCAATACACCGAGTCGCAGCTTTCTCAGCTGGTGTTTAACAACCGTCTGGATGCGGGTCTGACCATCTTCTTCATGGTGGTTGTGGTGGTGATTGGTTTGTTTGCGATTAAAACTGCGCTGCAAGCGTTGAAATCGGATACGCCAACCGCGAAGGAAACCCCTTACGAGCCAATGCCAGAAGACGTTGAACAGGTTGTGGCGCAGGCGAAAAGCGCGCACTAATTGATGTATACCCTCACCCTAACCCTCTCCCACAGGGAGAGGGGATTCTTCTCCTTAGGGAGAGGGCCGGGGTGAGGGGAACCAACAAGAACCGGAGTTACCATGTTCGACACCCTTGCAAAAGCAGGAAAATATCTCGGGCAGGCCGCTAAACTGATGGTTGGCGTGCCTGATTACGATAACTATGTGCAACACATCCGTCTGACGCATCCGGAACAGACGCCAATGACTTACGAAGAGTTTTTCCGCGAGCGTCAGGATGCGCGATACGGCGGTAAAGGCGGCGCTCGCTGCTGTTAATCTAAGGAATTTGACATGAATCAAGCGGTATCTGTCACCCTCTTAACGGGCTTTCTCGGCTCAGGGAAAACCACACTTCTCAACTATTTTCTCGCCCATAACGGTAACGAACCTGTCGCCATTCTGGAAAATGAATTTGGTGCCGTAAATATCGACGGAGCCTTACTCAAGAGCGGTGAAAACGTCAACGTCGTGGAATTAAGTAACGGCTGCGTCTGTTGCAACGTGCGTGGTGAATTCACCGCTGCACTGAGAGAACTGCTGGCAAAGCGCGCGGCGGGCCAGTTGAAATTTGAACGGTTGATTGTTGAAACCACGGGTCTTGCAGACCCCGCGCCTATCGTCCAAACCTTCTTTGTTGATGATTATTTACGTGAAGCGTTGCGTCTTGATGCCGTCATCGCGTTGGCGGATGCAGAGCATATCTCTCGCCAGTTGGATGAACATGCGGTTGCTGCAGCACAGCTCGGTTTTGCCGACAGAATATTGCTGACTAAAGCGGACAGAGTTGACGATGAAACCAAACAGCTGGCGCTGGAACGTATTCATCGGATCAACAACAAAGCGGATCTTTTTGAGATTGTGAACGGTGAATGCCCGGCAGATCACTGGCTCGATCTTAAAGCCTTTGAACTGACCGATAGCATTGAGATGGCAGCAGGATTCCGTGTGATCCGCGCAGATTTGAACCATCTCGTTAGCTTCCAGCCGTTCCGTAAACCCTCGGCAAAACGCTCATGGGATGATGCGATTCAGGCCCACGTATTTGATGCCGGAATGCTGGATGTGAAAAAAATTGGTGCGTTTATGGAAAGCTGTATCGCCCGTTTCGGCAACGACATGCTGCGTTACAAAGGTGTTCTGGCGATTGCCGACCATCCCCAGCGCCTTATCGTACAAGGCGTGCATAAAGTGGTGGGCTTTGATTATGGCTCGGCCTGGCACCCAGACGAATCACGGGTTTCACGCCTGGTGATTATTGGTCGATATCTGCCAATTGATGAGTTGCGTCAGGAGTTTGCTGCAACAACTATCTAAGCGTGAAATCAATAATGTGATGTTAAGCACGATTTTGATTTCTGGTACATAAAGCGGTTGTGCGAAACGAAGCAGTATGTTTGTATAAATTTCGACGTTAAAAACGCACAATACATATTCAGGACCCAAATGACTACATTCACTCGCAACGCTAACCTACTACTAACCGCGCTACCAGCCGCGGTGGTCGTCGTGCGTGTGGTGGTGGTCGTCGGCAATGCGCCGTAGGGTCTGAATCAACGCATCGATTCCAAAACCCCGCCGGCGCAAACCGGGCGGGGTTTCTTGTTTTAGTCCCCCGGCCAAAAGCGAAACGGCATAAGAAGAAGGACTGGAGCAATGGCAATATCGGAAAACCCACCGCAAGCACACCGTATTACGGGCGCACAATTAATTGTGCAACTGCTTGAACATCATGGCATTACCACCATCAGCGGTATTCCCGGTGGCACCGTCCTGCCGCTCTATAACGCGCTCAGTCAAAGCCAAAAAATCCGCCATATTCTGGCGCGTCACGAACAAGGCGCGGGCTTTATGGCGCAGGGGATGGCGCGTACGCAGGGCAAAGCGGCCGTATGTATCGCCTGTAGCGGCCCTGGTGCGACTAACCTGGTCACCGCCATTGCCGATGCGCGCCTGGATTCCATCCCGCTGGTGTGCATTACCGGCCAGGTGCCAAAATCGATGATTGGTACCGATGCGTTCCAGGAAGTCGACACCTACGGCATCTCCATTCCCATTACTAAACATAACTACCTTGTCCGCGATATCACCGAACTGCCGCAGGTCATCTGCGACGCGTTCCGCATTGCTGAATCTGGCCGCCCGGGGCCGGTATGGATTGATATCCCAAAAGATGTCCAGACCGCTGAAATCGATATCAGCGCACTGCCGCCTGTCTCAGCCCATACTCCAGCGCCGCAGTGCGAAGCACAGCAAATAGCTGATGCGGTTGCGATGATTAACCAGGCGCAGCGTCCGGTGCTGTATCTGGGCGGTGGCGTCATCAATGCCCATCGTCGCGCTCGCGAACTGGCTGAAAAAGCGAACCTGCCGACCACCATGACGCTGATGGCGCTCGGGACGATCCCGGCGAAACACCCGTTATCTCTGGGCATGCTGGGCATGCATGGCGCGCGCAGCACCAACTACATTCTGCAGGAAGCGGATTTGCTGATTGTCCTTGGCGCGCGTTTTGACGACCGTGCGATTGGCAAAACGGAAGAATTCTGCCCGAACGCAAAAATCATTCACGTGGATATCGACCGCGCCGAGTTGGGCAAAATTAAGCAGGCGCATGTGGCGATTCGCGGGGATGTTGGTGAGGTTCTGGAGCAATTGCTGCCACAAATCGAGGCCCAACCTCGCCAGCAGTGGCTGCAACAAGTCGCGGGCTTACAGCAGGAATTCCCGTTCAATATGCCGGGTGCCGACGACCCATTAACCCCTTATGGCCTGATTAATGCGGCGGCTGCGTGTGTGGATGACGAAGCGATTATCACCACCGACGTAGGGCAACATCAAATGTGGGTAGCGCAGGCTTATCCATTGAACCGTCCGCGCCAGTGGCTGACTTCTGGCGGGCTGGGAACCATGGGCTTCGGCCTGCCAGCCGCAGTGGGTGCGGCATTAGCTGAACCTAACCGCAAAGTTCTGTGCTTCACCGGCGACGGCAGCATTATGATGAACATTCAGGAAATGGCGACCGCTGCCGACCACAATCTGGATGTGAAAATTATCCTGCTGAACAACCAGGCGCTGGGATTGGTGCATCAACAACAGACGCTTTTCTACCAGCAGAATGTCTTTGCGGCGACCTATTCCGGACAAACTAATTTCCTGAAAATTGCTGAAGGTTTTGGCCTCGCAACCTGCGATTTGAACGCCGCAGAAAACCCGCAAGCGGCCTTGCAGGAGGCGATTTCACGCCCTGGCCCTTGTCTGATTCATGTGCGCATCGATGCCAGTGAAAAAGTATTCCCGATGGTGCCGCCAGGCGCTGCCAACATTGAGATGATTGGAGAGTAAGCCATGCAACAACTAACCGTTATTCTGGAACTTACGGTGAGCAACCATCCGGGCGTGATGTCTCACATTTGCGGTCTGTTTGCCCGCCGTGCTTTTAACGTCGAAGGGATTCTCTGCCTTCCGCTACCGCAAGGCGACCAGAGCCGTATCTGGCTACAAGTCGCGGACGACCAACGTCTTGAGCAAATGATAAGCCAAATCGACAAACTCGAAGATGTAGTGCAAATCAGGCGCGACGCGGACGGTGCGGGCGTGTTTGGTAAGTTGACTACGCTTGTGCAGTAGATAAGACGTGGCGGAGGCGCTGAGTTCCTCCGCCAACGTTCCGAATTGCGAGTTTCATCCAGGTTATTTTTGTTACTTCGATGCTTGTTTCATTTCCTGTGGAATCGCTTCGCAGAATCAAACTCTTCGTAGAAAAAGGTCGGGCGAAACACAATAAAAAGCGCTACTTTTCTCTGGCTATTTTACGGTCTCTTCTTTCTGGTATGTTGGCTAACGTCAATAAAAGGCCTATGCTTTGGCATAGGCCAGAATTGTATCGGGAGAAGGTTATGGAGCGCATTGCTAAGCTTTTTAAAAATGGCAGAAACCAGGCGGTGAGGTTACCGGTGGAATTTGAGTTCGATACGGACAGGGTATATATCCGACAAGACAAGGAGGGGAATGTGATTCTTTCAAAAAGGCCAGCAAAACCAGACAACTGGGATAACGTGATTTCACTGATAAAAAAGGCCCGTGTTCCTGATAATTTCCTGGATGCAGAGGAACGCAATCAGCCTCCTGCTGACAGAGATCCTTTTGCGGGAATTAAATGATGGCATACATGCTGGATACCAATACGGTGAGCTATTTTTTGCGCCAGCATCCGCAAATTGTTGCCAGGATATCCGCAGTCCCTCCGTCGAGTATTTCGATTTCAAGTATTACCGAAGCGGAGCTGCTTTTTGGTGTGGAGAAACGGCGAAATAAAGCGCTTAAAACCGCTGTAATGGGGTTTCTTGATGCAGTATCGATATATGAATGGGACAGTGCTGCTGCGCAAACCTACGGTAAATTAAGGGCGAGCATGGAAAAGAAAGGGCACGTTATGGGGGCTCTCGATATGCTTATCGCGGCCCATGCCCTAAGTGAAAAAACAACTCTGATTACCAGCGATCGCGCATTCTATGGTGTCGCAGGGTTGCAGGTACAAGACTGGACGGTTTAGTGGCTTGTAGGGAGGCAAGCGCCCCAATCAGGCGCTGAGTTGGCGCTGCAATCGTTGAGCTATCGCACTCATCTCTCCCGCAGATCCATGCCCAATCACCATAAACTGATGGCTTTTATCGGCCCAAAACACAATGTTCATGCCCAGTCTTTGTTCACTTTTGGCAGCCATGGGTTGGCCTGCGTTTCCTGTAATGCACAGGGCTAATGGGCCGCTGGCAGAATCAAGCCAGGTAATTTGTGCGATACGACGATCATCGTAAGCCAGCGTCCGTGCGTTTTTCAGTGTTGCGTCAGGCAACATCATTTTTTCGCTCGTTAGTACGAGTCCTAATTGCTGACCAGTCGAGTGCAGTTGGTTTTCCAGTGCTTCAGGCAATGGCGTGTCCACCAGTGTTTCTGGGGTATACAACGCCATATACTGGGCGACTAATTCGCGCCAATTCTCTTCAGGTTGAGAGAAGTGCAGAAAAACACGATCGCCAATTACCCCTAAGGCCAGGAAACTGACCGCAGCGGCAATAAGCTGGCGTCTTGATACTGCCGCCGTTTTAGGCGTGAGATAAGCCTGCAAACGAGGGGCAGGTGCCGCATGCAACAGGGGGGCGAACGCGGTTTTAAACGGTAGACTGCTGCGCTCCAGCAAATCCAAACGTTCAGCCAACTGCGCATCATGACTCAAACGTTCTTCCAGCGCCAGGCGCTCGGTTTCACTGAGTTCATTATCCAGATACGCCACTAGCAGCTCATCGGTATTGACAGTCATCGTCATGAACCTTCTCCTTTTACAGAGCGCGAATCTGGCTGAAGCGCTCGATCCTGAGATAATGTCAGCCGTGCGGTGGCGAGCCTGCTCATCACGGTTCCGACGGGAACATTGAGAATTTTACTCGCCTCGCGATAGGACAACTCTTCCACATACACCAGAAATACCGTGTCACGCTGGGCTTCGGGTAAACGAGCCACTCGTTTCATCACGTCGTTTGTCCAGATAGGGTCGTCGCAGCTTTCGCTTCCCGTGAGTTCGTCGATATCCACAAAACCTTGCCCGCGGCGGATAAGCTGCGAGCGAACCTCATTGAGCCAGATGGAGTGCAGGATGGAAAAGAGCCAGCTATCCATCCTGCTGCCCACTTCAAACTGTGCGGCGCGTTCAATAGCCCGCACACAGGTGGCCTGCACTAAATCATCGGCAATATCTCGCTGATGGGAGAGCACCAGCCCATAACGCCACAGGCGTGAAAGGTATTGCGCAAGATCCCGGCGTATCGCTTCGCTGCTAATTTTTGCCTCCATGTGCTTACGGATCAGGATTCGGGATGGCCGTCGATGGCTGCGGACAAATCGCGATACTCCTCACAACTGGTGCCACACAGGGATTTGATGGCGGCAAGCTGTTCACGAGCGAGATCGGGACGATTTTTTATCATGTACGCTTCCCCTAGATATTCGCGGACTTTGGGGTATTTCGGATCAAGCGCGACAGATTTTAAATAATAGCTGATCCCTTCGTCAGTACGGCCCAGTTTGCGGGTGGCATAGCCGCGATAGTTCAGGGCTTCTGCAGTGTTTTGATCTTTCAAGGTGTTGAGCATATCCAGCGCTTCCTGGTAGCGGCCCGCTTTTGCCAGTGCGTACGCATAATCGGTGCGGGATTCATCCCCAATCATCCCACCTTTATCGACCATACATGTTTTGGTTTTCGAGTCATAAATTTGCCCTTTAGGGCAAGTTGGAGGAACCGGTTCGTCGTTGCTACCTCCCATTGCCTGAGCGTAGCCGGAAAACAGCAGAAAACTGGTCGCAATAGCGGGAAGAAGTTGGCGGTATAAACGCTTCATGGTAGTACCCTCGTGGTGTTCGGTAACCCGTAAACACTCGGGGCCGCGAATTTATTCGTTTTATTTTTCTTCGCTGCAAGGATTGTTCTGAGTTGCCGGGCAAGCCCGTATTCAACTTCTATACTTGATGTTCGTGTCAATATAAGAGGAGCGATTACATGACCATTCATAAGAAAGGGCAGGCTCACTGGGAAGGTGACATTAAGCGCGGTAAAGGGACTGTTTCCACCGAGAGCGGTGCGTTAAAAGAACAGCCCTATGGTTTTAACACGCGTTTTGAAGGCGTAGCCGGTACCAATCCGGAAGAGTTAATTGGTGCGGCGCACGCAGCCTGTTTTTCAATGGCACTTTCGCTAATGCTTGGCGAAGAGGGCTACACGGCGGAAAGTATCGATACGACAGCCGATGTCTCGTTGGATAAAACCGACGGTGGCTTTGCCATTACCAAAATTGCGTTAACCAGCAACGTCAAAGTGCCGAACGCGGATAGCGCGGTGTTCGATAAAATTATTCAGAAAGCCAAAGCCGGTTGCCCGGTATCGCAACTGCTAAAAGCTGAAATTACCCTCGACTACAAACTCAACTAATACTCAGCAAGCGCTGTCCCCGGTGATTCCCGGCGGCAGCGCCGCATTACCGTATAGCAAGTCTAGAAACCTGCAGCCATTGCCTGCGGCGACAGAATCTCTTTCAGGCCTTCACGCACCAACAGCTCAGGGCTGATTTCAGCGATAGATTTAGCGCCGGTCAACGTCATCGCCACGCGCATCTCTTTTTCAATCAGGTTGAGCAGATTGGTCACACCCGCCTGGCCATGAGTCGCCAGCGCGTACAAATAAGCGCGCCCCAACAACACGGTGTCAGCACCGAGTGCAATCATGCGCACCACGTCCAGACCATTTCGAATGCCGCTATCGGCAAGAATCGCGATATCCCCTTTTACCGCATCGGCAATGGCGGGCAGGGCGCGGCATGACGACAATACGCCGTCGAGCTGGCGGCCACCGTGGTTGGAAACCACAATCCCATCAGCCCCGAAACGTACCGCATCTTTGGCATCTTGCGGGTCGAGAATACCTTTGATGATCATCGGGCCATCCCAGAACTCGCGGATCCACTCCAGGTCGCTCCAGGAAATCGACGGGTCGAAGTTATTCGCAAGCCATCCAATGTAATCCTCAAGGCCCGTGGGTTTCCCCAGATAGGTTGAGATATTCCCCAAATCGTGCGGGCGGCCATTGAGCCCCACATCCCATGCCCATTGCGGATGGGTCATTGCCTGCCAGTAGCGACGAAGTGCGGCATGTTGCCCACTCATGCCTGAGTGCGCGTCACGGTAGCGCGCGCCGGGAGTGGGCATATCCACCGTAAAGACCAGCGTAGAACAACCTGCGGCTTTGGCGCGCTCCAGCGCATTGCGCATGAAGCCACGATCTTTGAGCACGTAAAGCTGGAACCACATTGGGCGGTCAATCGCAGGTGCTACCTCTTCAATCGGGCAGACGGAAACCGTAGAAAGCGTAAACGGAATCCCTTTAGCGGCAGCTGCTTTCGCCGCCTGAACTTCGCCACGGCGGGCGTACATCCCGCATAAACCCACGGGTGCCAGGGCAACCGGCATCGACAGCGTCTCATTAAACAGTTTGGTCTCAAGGCTCAGTGCGGACATGTTTTTCAGCACGCGCTGCTTTAACGCTACCTGCGCCAGGTCGTCAACGTTACGACGCAATGTATGTTCGGCATAAGCCCCACCGTCAATGTAATGGAACAGGAATGGTGGCAGAATGCGTTGTGCAGCGGCGCGGTAATCAGTTGCAGCAGAGATAATCATGGTATTTCGTCCCTTATTACGTCGGTATCTTCATCGGGCAGGCGGCTAATCCGCGCCTGCCGAGCTTCGTCTTCATGCAGGTTTTTGATGGTGGTATGGACAAACCCGAGGTGGGTTTTCGCCGCGAGGCGTGCGCGTTCAGGATCGCCGGCCAAAATAGCCTGCAGCAGTTCGTTATGTTGTTCGGTGAGCCCCGCAAAAATAGCGGGCACGGTGTACATGCGTTGGCGGCTGTGCATGACCGAGGATTGCAGCAGGTCGAAAAAGCCGCGCATCGTCTGAAGTAACACGATGTTATGCGAGGCTTCGGCAATCGCCAGATGAAAGCGCACATCGGCCTGGGCGGCCAGGTCAGGATCGTCGCTTTCTTTGAATTTCACCGTCGCGTCAAAGCAGGCGATGAGCTTCTCTTTGTCCGCCGGAGTTGCCCGCATCGCAGCGTACCAGGCGGTGCTGGCCTCGATGGCGTGGCGCGCTTCCAGAATGTCGTAGCGATAGTTTGGATCATTCTCAACCAGCGTTTTGAGTGGCTGCACGATGCGTTGCTCAGACCAGGCCTGAATTTCGTAACGCACAAACGTACCACCACCCCGACGGCTAATTAAAACGCCTTCGCTGATCAGTTTTTGAATGGCTTCACGCAGGGATGAGCGTGAAACGCCCATCTCCGCGGCCAGCTGGCGTTCGGCGGGCAACCGCATGCCCGCCTCCAGCTTGCGTTCGTTAATTAATGCTTTTACGCGCTCAACCAAATGGTCGGCCAGGCGCGGTGGGTTGCTCATCAAGGGATATCATCCAGGTTAAGACATAGGCCTGAAGCGTAGTGATAACGCCGACCATGCAGGTGAAAATCAGGCTGTGTTTGACGGTGAAGCGGAACAGGTCAGATTCGCGACCCACCAGGCCAACCGCTGCGCAGGCGATGGCGATAGACTGCGGCGAAATCATCTTGCCGGTTACGCCACCGGTGGTGTTAGCCGCAACCAGCAGCAGATCGGACACGCCAATTTGTTGTGCGGTTGTTGCCTGTAATGCCGCAAACAGCGCGTTAGAGGAGGTATCTGAACCAGTCAGGAACACCCCCAGCCAGCCCAGGAACGGCGAGAAGAAGGTAAATGCGTGGCCGGTATGAGCCAGGGCCAGAGCAAGCGTTGCCGACAGACCGGAATAGTTTGAGATAAACGCGAACGCCAGCACCATGCCAATCGAGTAAATAGGCAGAGCCAGTTCTTTGATTGTTTCACCGAAGGTTTCGATTGCCGCTTTCGGTTTCATGCGCAGATAAACAATGGAGATCAGTGCGGCGACCAAAATCGCCGTGCCGGTTGCAGAGAACCAGTCAAACTTGTAGACCGCGGCATAGGCCATGCTGTGCGCCACGACGGGTGGCATTTTCTCAACCATTTTGTCGAGGAACGGCACGGAGATGTTAAACACCCAGTCAGCCATGGCGCCACCCGGTGCGAACAGCGCTTTAAATGGTGGAATACTCCACAGAGTGACGGTTGCCGTCAGGAAGATAAACGGCATCCAGGCGCGTACCACCTGGCCTAAAGAGTAGTTCTGGCGGGCCAGCGTCTGGTCGGTAACCGATGCGCCAATATCGCCAAAGCGGAAGATGCGAACGGGCTTCCAGACGCGCAAGAATGCCGTCAAACACACCAGAGAAACCAGCGACGAGATAATGTCCGGCAGTTCCGGGCCAAGGAAGTTAGAGCTGAGATACTGTGCGATAGCAAACGAGCCGCCCGCTACCATCACCGCAGGCCACGTCTCTTTAATGCCGCGCCAGCCGTCCATAATCGCCATAATCCAGAACAGCACAATAATCGTCAGGAACGGCAACTGGCGGCCTACCATCTGGCCGATTTCAAAGCTATCGAGGCCGGTAACCTGGCCCGCAACGATAATAGGAATGCCCATCGCACCAAACGCGACCGGCGCGGTGTTCACAATCAAGCACAGACCTGCGGCGTAGAGCGGGTTAAAGCCCAAACCGACCAGTAATGCGGCGGTAATCGCCACGGGTGCGCCGAACCCGGCAGCCCCTTCCAGAAACGCACCGAATGAGAAACCGACGATGAGCATTTGCAGACGTTGGTCGGGCGTAATGGAGAGAATCGACGAGCGGATAATGTCGAACTGCCCGGTTTTCACCGAGATTTTATAGACGAATACCGCTGCGATAATAATCCACGCAATCGGCCACAATCCGTAAAAGAAGCCGTAAACCACTGACGACAAGGCGCGGTCAACCGGCATGCGGTAGAAAAACAGGGCAACGAGCAATGCCAGGCCAACAGTGATGGTGGCGGCGGTGTAACCTTTCATGCGCAATTTAATCAGCGCAAAAAAGAAGAAAATAATCGGAATAGCAGCGATGAGGCTTGATAGCCAGATGTTCCCTGCCGGGTCGTAGACTTGTTGCCAGGCTTGCATGCAGGACTCTCCAGAAAGTGATGTACTTATTATTTTTCGCTTTATTGGTAGGACCAATCTGGCGATGTAGGGGAAGTAATGCGTAAAGGTTAATCTTTTGTTAACCAATGGCAATAAGCGTGTAACTAATTTTGTTGGTATGGGTAAACCAGTCACATTTTTGGCGGGATTGGTAGGACCAATATTTGAGGGGGATTTGAGACAGAATGGTCAGCACCACCCACCGGTTTTACCTTGCTACCGGCGGATGGCATGTTGAGTGTTCGCTTTATGAGATCTGCGGCTTAAGGGCTTGCATCCGCCAGCGGGCAAAATCAGTGGCGATGAATAACAGCAAACTGACGCCCATCACCGGCAACGCAAAGCCCAGTAGCAGGGCAATAATCACCATGGCGCAGCGCCAGACGAGAGGCAGCGCAAGCCACGCCTCGCTGAGTGTTTGTGCGGGATGGCTCGCAGTCATGGCTGGGCGTCTGAGCCACCACATGCGGTAACCCAGAAGGATCATCCCGGATAGACCAAAACCAAACGCCGCCAGCAACAGCTGATTAGGCAGCCCGAATAACACCCCCATGTGAGCATCAATTCCCCAACGTGTGAGTTTGGCAACCATTGGGAAATCAGCGAAATAAGTCCGGTCGATGACCTTAAAGCCATTCGGATCAATCGCCGCCGTATCGACGTGAGTCGGCCACGCGCGGTCAATTTCAGTCACAGTCCAGGCTTTTCCTGCTGCACGTGGCGCGCGGATCTCCACCTTGTCAGATTCAATTCCCGCAGTGCGAGCGGCATGGAGCACCTTGTCCCAGTTGCTGTCATTCGCATCTGGCATCACCATTCCCGGCATCATAGCGTGATGTTCTGCGTGGGGATCGGCGTGCTGGTGGCTCGTTTGCGGGGTTAACGCGGTATTCACCTGCGGCGTCATCCAACCCAACGAGCTGCGCATCTTGTCGATATTATTTCCCGCCCATTGTGACCAGGTCAGCCCGGTTGCGGAGAAAAAGAGCAGCCCGAGCAGCAGGGTAGCACCCAGCGTAATGTGCCAGTGGCGCGCTTTTCTTTGCGGGGTTTGTCGTACTTTTAGTTTTCTTTTTGGACGTGACGTTAACCACAGAATCACGCCACCTAATGCGGCAATCCACAGCCACGAAGCCGCCAGTTCGCTGTAAATTCGGCCCACATCTCCCAGCAATAAACCGCGATGGAATTGGTCAATCCAGGTCCGCAGCGGGAGCACGCCGCTGGTGCCATATACCGTCAACTCTCCCTGAATAGCCAGCGTGTCAGGGGCGACAAAAATAGCTCTTGATTCGGACTCTCCTAATGTCGGGTCGACAAACTGCACGCGTGTTGTATCGCCAGTTTGCGGGGCAGGGCGTACCGCGTAAATAGCGGCATCTTCGCCGATATATTGACGTGCTGCGGCAATCTGCTGTGAAAGGGGTTGGTTTTCGCCCTTGCTGTCGGTGTGCAATGCCTGATGGTAAAGCGCATTCTCAATTTGTGGTGTCAGTACGTAGAGTGTACCCGTCAGGGCGGCGACGAAAATAAACGGGCCGATAAACAGGCCAATGTAAAAATGCAGACGACGCACAAGCGTCAGCAGCGCACCGCGACAGGCGAGCTGAGAGTGATTCACAGACATGGTTAACCTCTGAAGAACAGTGTCGTTAGTAAATGTGATTTTTTAACGAAACAGCACAACAGAAGGAGGTGCGCGGGGCAGGGCGTCAGCATCGTTATGCTGAGCCAAAACTGGGGCGATAACGGGCGGAGGCAGCGCACCTGAAATGCGCCATGCGAGCCAGATAAATGGAATAAACAGCCAGACAATCAGCGGGATATGCAACAGCAACTGGCAGTATCCGCAGGCAATATCGTCCATCAATGATGCGCCTGCATCCGGCATCAGATGAGAAGTGGCGGACATTTTCATCGCCCCCATTTCCATCATCATGCCACTTGAGTGGCCTGCCATCTGATGCTCACCGTCTTTCGCAACTTTCGAGTGCTCCAGTGATTTGGAAATCACAGGGGCGATAAAAAGCATCAGCATCGCCAGTAACGCGAGCGCTGATAACCCTTTATGGCGTGAAAGAGTGAAAAGTGACGGCAATCGGGCAAACTACTCTGGTAATTTATTGTTGCGCGATTGTACATGGAATGAGGTGATTGTTAAAAATTTAGATGAGGTAAAATGTGGTGTACGTCTCGCAGACGTTCCGTTCACCCTCTAGTGAACGGAATCGTTCCGCTTTCCAACAGCATCAGGCCTTGAGCGATGCCATATCAATCACAAAACGGTACTTCACATCGCTTTTTAACATCCGTTCATAGGCTTCGTTAATATCCCGGATGTTGACCATTTCGATATCCGAAACAATCCCATGCTCGCCGCAGAAATCCAGCATCTCTTGTGTCTCTTTGATGCCGCCAATACATGAACCCGCAACCGAACGCCGTCCCAGAATCAACGGCAAGGTGCTGACAGGCGGCTCAATGCTGCCCAACAGCCCGACGTACACCAGCGTTCCATCCAGCGTCAGTGTCGGCATATAGGGATTGATGTCGTGAGCGTAAGGAACGGTGTCGATGATTAAATCGAATTGGTTCTTCACCGACGCCATTTGTGTTTCATCCGTGGAGAGCACAATGTGATGCGCCCCCAGGCGTCGAGCATCCGCCTCTTTGCTGGCCGAACGGGTGAACAGCGTGACTTCTGCACCCATAGCGCTCGCCAGTTTCAGCGCCATATGGCCTAAACCCCCCAGCCCGATAACGGCCACATTACTGGCTTCACCAATGTTCCAGTGGCGCAGCGGTGACCAGGTGGTGATACCGGCGCACAGCAGCGGTGCTGCACCTTTCAGGTCCATACCGTCCGGCATTTTCAGGACAAAATCTTCGTAAGCGACAATGGTTTGCGAATAGCCGCCATAAGTCGGCTGGTGGTCATGGCGGTCGACGCCATTGTAAGTCTGCACGTTGCCCTCTTCGCAATATTGCTCAAGTCCTTCTTTACAGGGATGGCAGATGCGACAGGAGTCCACCATGCAGCCAATTCCTGCGTAATCGCCTGGCTTGAATTTGGTCACGTTGCTGCCAACTGAAGCCACGCGGCCCACCACTTCATGGCCTGGCACTAACGGGTACTGGCTAAAGCCCCAGTCGTTACGCGCCTGGTGAAGGTCGGAGTGGCAGACACCGCAGTACATCACTTCAATGACAACATCATCAGGGCGCGGTGTTCGTCGCATAAATTCGAATGGAGCAAGGGGAGCATCTGCGGATTGGGCAGCATAACCGAGCACTTTCATCGTCATGATTGTTCTCCGAATTGGGATGCGATACCCAAAATAATTGAAGTTTCTTCAAGGCGGCAAACTCATGAATCCCAGGAGCTTACTCAAGTAAGTGACTGGGGTGAGTGAGTGAAGCCAACGCAGAAGCAACTTCAAGAATGAAGGGTATCTTTTTTATACTGATCGTCGCTGACATGCTCCATCCACTCAACGGGGGTGCCGTTCAGGGACTCAGCGATTGCAATATGGGTCATGGCATTGTCGGGCGTCGCACCGTGCCAGTGCTTTACGCCTTCGGGTATCCAGACAATATCGCCCTGGTTGATTTCACGAATTTCTGCACCCCATTCCTGTAGCCAGCCATGACCGTGGGTAATAATCAGGGTTTGGCCAAGGGGATGGGTATGCCAGGCAGTACGCGCACCGGGTTCAAAAGTGACGGTTGCGCCGCCAGCGCGTGCTGGGGGAGTGGTCTGGAAAGGTGCGTCAATACGGACTCTACCTGTGAAGTAACTTTCCGGACCCGATTGAGAGGGCTGGGAGCCCGCCGGGGTGATTTTCAGCATTTCTTCCATTTTTTCCTCCACGTCGGCGTTTGCTGCCGGGGTTAAATGGACAACAGTGACTCTGAAGTATAGGAAACTCGTTCAGGATTGCCGTGTTATCCGAAAATGGAACTCTACCACCCCATCAATTTGGCGATTAGCCAGCTCAATACGAAAGGAGCTATGAGCCAAATTCATAAATCAACGCTGATGGATGAAAGGATGGATGGTTAAATTACGCATGTAGTATTCATTAAAGTTTGAGAAACCACTTTTTTTAATCGCAATTTGTTTGTGGTGGCTCACCGTTTTTATTGAGATCCCTAGCGTGTCTGCGATGTTTTTGGGCTGAATGCCTTCCAGCAGCATCGATACCACTTCAACTTCACGATGTGAATGTGTATTTCGATAGTAAAATTCGGAATTCAGGAATTTATCTTTTTTATTGTGCTTTAGCAAAATATTATGCAGTTCACTTATTGCCACCGTGGGTGGGATAAGAATGCCAGCAAGTGAAATGTTATTTAACTTCAGGATATAAAATACCTGTTTTTCAACGATGAAATAATTAACTGAGTGGGGGTTATTTTCTTGCGAGCTTAATTCCTCAAAGAATTCGTTTAACTTATTGTTAGCGATGTGCTTAACATTGAACGTGACGTCATCCTGACAAAAGGTGGATAAGAGGTGTTTTACCCCAGGTAATAAATAATGGTTGTCGCTCAATATAAAAACATTCTTCATCAGGAAATTTGATGAGTGAGTCATGCTCTAAATCCTTTTAATAAGACATTCAATAATGGAATGTTGTGGTATTTTTGTTATCAATGAGGTGGTGATTATTTCGCGCAACTTTAACATGGTTTTTCAGGAAGTAAATCATCTCTTCATTAAGTATTGATTAAAGAATAATTTAGGGTGGCTAATTATATTTATATCTCAATTACTTTGAGGGTAATAATTACCCTCCATAGTTTTAAATCAGGAAAATAAATTTACTCTTTTTCCCAGATGTCACAATGTTCGCGCACCAACTCGGTTAACAGTCCGCCTTCGGTAATAAATCGACGGATGCGACGAGTGTCACTGTCGTTGTGGCGAACGTAGCCCTCAATCGCTTCTAACGCCGAGGTTGCCTGTAGTGGCGCGGCGTAAGGTGCGAGAGTATCAAGCAGTGGCAAAATGTCTTCTGCCAACGTGCGTTGTTCACCGTTGCGGACATCAGTCAGCATCCCTTCAAAGCCAAAACGACAGGCCTGAAAACGGTTAAAACGATACAACAGATAATCTTCGGAACGTGGAACAAACGGACGTTCGCTAAGCAGCCAATGCGCCAGCGCCTGAATAAAACCGGCAATATTAATTGCACGCGTGATGGTTAAAGGTGTATCCATCACACGCACTTCAACCGTGCCAAAGTGCGGGCTGGGGCGAATATCCCAATGCAGGTCTTTCATCGACTGCACGATGCTGCTGGACTCGAGGCGCTGGTACATCCATTTAAATTCTTGCCAGTTGCTGACGAACGGGGCTGGGCCGTTATCCGGGAAGGCGGAAAAAATATTCAGGCGTGATGAAGCATAAGTGGTATCACTGCCCTGAATATAAGGCGACGATGCAGCGAGGGCGATAACATGCGGAACAAAGCGCGATAGTCCATGCATTAAATAGATAGCGTCTTCTTCGTTTTCGCATCCAACATGAACGTGTTGGCCAAAAACAGTGGCCTGCTTCATTAAATAGCCGAATAGCTCAAGTGTCTGGTTATAACGTTCACTTTGGCACACTTCCTGGCGCTGCCATTTTTGAAACGGATGTGTTCCCCCACCGCAAATTGCCAGATGATGTTGGCTTGCCGCCTGCAATACGTGCTGGCGTAAGCCTGCAAGCTGCGAACTTGCCTGCGCGATGTCAGTACATACGCCAGTGGCTATTTCCAACATGCTTTCAGTGATGTCATGTTTGACCTCGCCTTCGGTCACAACGCCCTTGAGCGCGTCAACCAACAGCGATGAGTCCTGGCTGAGATCGTTGGCAGGCGGGCTGATGATTTGCAATTCCAGCTCAATACCGAGAGTGTAGGGGTCAGAATGGGCAAAATCACTGAGTGGCATACTGTCATCTCGCTTTTTGCACCCGCGCTGAGTGCATTCGTGCGTTTAGTATAGCCAGCCGTGTGGAATTCACCCCAATCAACCAGGCGGCTTTATATTGCGATTATTTGGTTTAATAATTGTCTTTTACATCAAAGCAATAAAAATCTTGTAAAGAATATTCAGGAAATTAAAAATGCAATAAGGGTTGCAGATGAATTTATCCCCCAGCATTATATGCCCTGTTTAGTAAGGAGTTATTATGAAAGATTTGGTTTCATTTTTAAGTCATTTTGGGGTTGTTCTTG
Organism: Buttiauxella sp. WJP83; assembly: GCF_027594725.1. Taxonomy (NCBI): domain Bacteria; kingdom Pseudomonadati; phylum Pseudomonadota; class Gammaproteobacteria; order Enterobacterales; family Enterobacteriaceae; genus Buttiauxella; species Buttiauxella sp. WJP83. Next base: position 3,512,600 of record NZ_CP110080.1, on the reverse strand, counting down.
ATCCGACGACATCGATATTAGTAGTGCTGGGTATTATTTTTACCATCGCATTGGTTGTGCATTTTATTCTTCACAGAATAGTGTTACGAGCCTTTGAGAAACGTGCCAAATCCAGCCAGCATTTATGGCTGCAAATTATTACAGAAAATAAGTTATTTCAACGAGTTGCGTTAACCCTGCAAGGGGTAATTGTCAATATCCAGGTCGTATTGTGGATGCAGGCAGGCAGCGACATCAGCACAATATTGATTATCTGCGCTCAGCTGTGGATTATGCTGTATTCTTTGCTGTCGCTATTTTCTCTATTGGATGTTATTTATAATTTATCACAAAAATTTACTATTTCGTCGAATATCCCGCTGAAAGGAATATTCCAGGGCGTGAAACTGATCGCCTCTATCGTTATTGGTATCATGATTGTCTCACGCATCATTGGCCAGTCACCCGCTATTCTGATAAGCGGTCTGGGCGCGATGGCTGCGGTACTGATGTTGGTATTTAAGGACCCGATTCTGGGGCTGGTTGCCGGTATTCAGCTTTCAGCAAACCGCATGTTGAAATTGGGCGACTGGCTGGAAATGCCTAAGTATGGCGCGGATGGTGCGGTTACCGATATTGGCTTGACCACCGTCAAAGTCCGTAACTGGGATAATACCATTACCACGATCCCCACTTATGCCCTGGTTTCAGATGCCTTTAAAAACTGGAGTGGCATGTCGCAGTCGGGTGGCCGTCGTATTAAACGCAGTATTAATATTGATACCACCAGTATTCATTTTCTGTCTGAAGATGAAATTGCACGATTAATGAAAGCGAGACTATTGAAACCTTATATGGACTCGCGCACGAAAGAAATTGAAGATTATAACCGTACACATAATAGCGATGGGGTTTCTGTACTTAACGCGCGTAGCATGACAAACGTCGGGACATTCCGGGTTTACCTGACAGAATATCTGCAAAACCATCCGCGTATTCGTAAAGACATGACCTTAATGGTGCGTCAGTTAGCGCCGGGCGCAGAAGGTTTACCCATCGAGATTTATGCTTTCACCAATACGGTTGTGTGGCTGGAATATGAAGCCATTCAGGCTGATATCTTCGAGCATATATTTGCTGTAGTCGATGAGTTTGGATTGCGTATTCATCAGGCACCGACCGGCAACGACATCCGCACCCGTCATACTTCAAGCTGCAGGTGCGTTGGCGGCTCTCAGTCACCCGAATCACTTACTTGAGTAAGCTCATCGGGATTCCTTCTTTTGCCATCTTCCTGCAACTCGAATTATTTAGGGTGTAGCACCAATGGTCAGTCAATAAACTCCATGAATCAGGCGGTATTTCACCGCCTGAAATTCATCTCTACGCATCCCTGTCGATTGAAAACCAACGCTTCCAGACAAAGCGAATCACGAAGTATTCGATGGCACCCAGCGCCAAAAACCATAGGCAAAAGATGATGGTGTACAGCTGGTTTAAATCCTGCAAATGGAAGGTCGCTATCAATTTTTTGGCGAGATCGAGCGTCAGCGCAGGGGCTGGCAGCAGCAGGCAAGAGAAAAAGGCCAGCAGCAAAATACCGCCAGCACTCATCAGGGTTTCCAGAGGGTGTTTCATATTATTCGCCGGGAATGAGTAAGACTGTTAAAAACCATTGTCCGGGAAAATAGCCGCTGATTCAAATTTCTGCTTCCCCGGCGGGGAAGCAGAATTGAACCATTACAGCCCTTCAGTGCTCTCTTTCTTCGCTTCTTTGGCCAGAATCGCGCGATACCAACGCGGATGGTGTTTCTGCGCCCAGCGGCGGCTCACTTTGCCGACGATCATCCCTTTAATCGAGCCTTTCACCCAGAACGCCATATACATATGAATCAGAATGGCGTGGATCAGAATAATCGCGACCGTGGCGTGGATGAGCAGACTGTAGCGCACCACTTTCATCGGGAAGAAATCAGCAAAATAAGGCCGCCAGATAATCACGCCGGTCACCAGCAGCACGAAAATCATGCTCATGATGGTCCAGAACATCATCTTCTGTCCGGCGTTATATTTGCCGACATCCGCCACTTTATGCTCGTTGCCTTTCAGCACTTCGACAATATTTTTAATCCACGGCCAGTCCTGCTTTTCTGGGATATTGTGATGCACGAAACGCACAAACATAAACATCAGCGCGACAAAAATCAGCACGCCAAAGAACGGGTGCAGAATGCGCCCCATTTGCGGCGTACCGAAGGTTTGCGTCAGCCATTGCAGCGTCGGGAAGAACAGCGCAATACCGGAAAGTGCGACCAGGAAAAAGCAGATCACCACCGTCCAGTGGCAGGCGCGGTCGATAAATTTCGTCCTGACGATCGATTTGCTCTGCTTAATCATGATGTTCCTCCTCGTCTTCATCCACCTCTTCGTTCGGCCCGATGCCAATGTAATGGAAAATCAGCCCGGCAAAGGTGGCGATAAAACCGGCCGCCGATAACGGTTTGAGGATCCCTTTCCACAGGTTAACCGGTAGGTCGATTTGCGGGTCTTTTGGCAGATTGTGATACAGCTCCGGCTGGTCAGCGTGATGCAACACGTACATCACGTGTGTGCCGCCCACGCCCTGCGGGTTATAGACTCCCGCGTGCGGATAACCGCGCTTTTGCAGCTTCGCCACGCGCTCGTCGGCCATCTCCAGCATCTCTTTCTTAGTGCCAAAATGAATCGCACCCGTCGGGCAGGTTTTCACGCAGGCCGGTTCCTGGCCCACGCTCACACGGTCGACACACAGGGTGCATTTGTAGACACGGTTATCGTCTTTATTCAGGCGCGGAATATTGAACGGGCAACCGGCGATGCAATAACCGCAGCCAATACAATGTTCCGACTGAAAATCGACGATGCCGTTGGCGTACTGGATGATGGCACCGGCAGACGGGCACGCCTTCAGGCAGCCCGGATCTTCACAGTGCATGCAGCCATCCTTGCGGATAAGCCACTCCAGCTTGCCGTTTTGCGTGGTTTCGCTAAAGCGCATTAACGTCCAGGATTTGGCGCTCAAATCGGCGGGGTTATCGTAAACCCCCACGCAATGACCGACTTCATCGCGGATGTCATTCCACTCCGAACAGGCGACCTGGCAGGCTTTGCAGCCAATACAGCTTGAGACGTCAATCAGCTTGGCGACTTCTTCCTTGAAGTCACGAGCTTGCGGCGGCGGCGTAATCCCGTTGGTAGCCGAACGCTTGATAATATCCTGAGATTGCATGGACATGAGTTCGCTCCTTACGCCTTCTCAATGTTGACCAGAAACGCCTTGTACTCTGGCGTTTGCGAGTTGGCGTCACCGACGGACGGCGTCAGCGTATTGGCGAGATAGCCTTTACGCGCCGTGCCTTCAAAGCCCCAGTGCAGCGGAATACCGATGGTTTCCACTTCCTGCCCGCCCGCGTTCAGCGTTTGCAGGCGCGGCGTCACTACCGCCACCGCACGAATAAAGCCGCGTTTACTGCTGACTTTAACGTGGTCGCCGTTGGCAATGCCTTTCGATTTCGCAAGCCCCTCGCTGATTTCCACAAACTGTTCCGGCTGCACGATGGCGTTAAGCCGCGAGTGTTTGGTCCAGGTATGGAAATGCTCGGTCAAACGATAAGTGGTGCCGACGTACGGGAACTCATTACGTTTACCCATGCGTTTAGCATCGGCTTCGTACAGGCGAGCCGCCGGGTTCGAAATAACGTTCGGATGCAGCGGGTTGGTGCCGAGCGGCGTTTCAAACGGCTCATAGTGTTCAGGGAACGGCCCTTCCGCCATTTTGTCGATGGCAAACAGGCGACCTAAACCTTCCGGCTGCATAATAAACGGCCCGGCGTCGCTGCCCGGAGGGATCGTCACGGCAAAGTCTGGAATGTCGTTGCCGACCCATTTCGTCCCGTTCCATTTGATCAGCATCCGTTTCGGATCCCACGGTTTGCCTTGTGGATCGGCAGATGCGCGGTTGTAGATAATGCGGCGGTTCATCGGCCACGCCCAGGCCCAGCCCAGCGTGTTACCCAGGCCAGACGGATCGGCGTTGTCGCGGTTCGCCATCTGGTTGCCTTTCGACGTCCAGCTACCGGTGTAAATCCAGCAGGCGGATGCGGTCGAACCGTCGTCACGCAGTTGTGCGAATGAGTCCAGCAACTGGCCCTTTTTCACCAGCAGCACACCCGTTGGGTCGTAGAGATCTTCCAGCGCATAGCCGTTGCTCTCTTTAGCGACCTCTTCGGATTCCGGATGGTCCGGCATGTCGTAATGCCAGCTCATTTTCAGCAGCGGTTCTGCCCCTTTACCGCCTTCAGTGCGATACAGCTCGCGCATCCGGTGGTAAACGCCCGCCAGAATTTCACCGTCGGTGCGTGCTTCGCCTGGTGCGTCCGCGCCTTTCCAGTGCCACTGCAACCAGCGCCCGGAGTTGGCAATCGAGCCGTCTTCTTCGGCAAAACAGGTCGATGGCAAACGGAACACTTCGGTCTGGATTGCCGCCGGGTTCACGTCGTTCATCTCGCCGTGGTTCTGCCAGAAGTTGGAGGTTTCGGTCACTAACGGATCGATAATCACCAGATATTTCAACTTGCTGAGGCTGGCAACGATTTTGTTTTTGTCCGGGAACGAAGCCACCGGGTTAAAGCCCTGGCAGATGTATCCCGTGACTTTGTCGCGATCCATCATGTCGAAGTACTTGAGCACGTCGTAGGACTGATCCCACTTCGGCAGCCAGTCAAAGCCCCAGTTGTTATCTTTTTGCGCATCATCGCCATAGAACGATTTCATCAGGCTGACGAAGAACTTCGGATAGTTGCTCCAGTAGTTCACCTGGCCTGGCAGCGTCGCTTTTGGCGTGTTGGCGGCAAGATAGGTTTCAAGACTGGTTTGCTTCTCAGACGGCAGAGTCAGATAACCCGGCAGGCTGGTGGAAAGCAGGCCGATATCGGTCAAACCCTGAATGTTGGAGTGCCCGCGCAGGGCATTCACGCCGCCGCCCGCCATACCCATATTGCCAAGCAGCAACTGGATCATCGCCATGGTACGGATGTTCTGCGCGCCCACGGTGTGTTGCGTCCAGCCCAGTGCATAGAGGAACGTGGTGGTGCGGTCAGCCGCACTGGTGGAGGCCAGCACTTCACACACTTTCAGGAAATCTGCCTGCGGCGTGCCGCAGATGTGTTCGACCATTTCCGGCGTATAGCGGGAGACGTGTTCTTTGAGCAGGTTCCACACGCAGCGTGGATCGGTCAGCGTATCGTCACGTTTTGCATAGCCGTTTTCGTCAAACTGATAGTTCCAGCTGCTTTTGTCGTACTGGCGTTTGGCTTCGTCATAGCCGCTAAACAGCCCGTCATCAAAGCTAAAATCATCGCGCACCAGCAGGCTGGCGTTGGTGTAGCTTTTGACGTACTCGGCGTTGATTTTGTTGTTGGAAATCAGGTACAGCAGCACGCCCGACAGGAAAGTAATGTCGGTGCCGGAGCGAATCGGCGCGTAAATATCCGCAACCGAAGCGGTGCGGGTAAAGCGCGGATCGACCACAATCAGCGTGGCGTCGTTGTTGTTTTTGGCTTCCATCGCCCAGCGGAAACCCACCGGATGCGCTTCAGCGGCGTTGCCGCCCATCACCATCACAACGTTGGCGTTTTTGATATCAACCCAGTGGTTGGTCATCGCACCGCGACCAAATGTTGGAGCAAGACTTGCTACCGTTGGTCCGTGTCAGACGCGTGCCTGGTTATCTACCGCTAACATGCCGAGTGAGCGCACAAATTTTTGCGTCAACATCCCGGTTTCATTGCTGGCCGCAGAGGCGCACAGCATGCCGGTGGAGAGCCAGCGATTCACCGTAGTGCCTTGTTCGTTCTTCTCAACGAAGTTGGCATCGCGGTCGTTTTTCATCAGGCGGGCAAGGCGCGTAAACGCATCATCCCAACTGATGCGCTGCCATTTATCGGAGCCTGGTGCGCGATATTCCGGGTAACGAAGGCGGGTTTCACTGTGGATGTAATCCAGCAGGCCTGCGCCTTTTGGGCATAACGCACCACGGTTGACCGGATGATCCGGGTCACCTTCAATATGGAAAATACTGGATTTAGCGTTTTTCGCGCCATCGCCCAGGCTATACATCAACAATCCACATCCTACGGAGCAGTATGTACAGGTATTGCGGGTTTCCTTCGCGCGCATAAGCTTGTAATTGCGCACCTCCGCAAGTGCCGCTTTGGGTGCAAAACCCAGAACCGCGGCGGTTGTTCCTGCCATACCGCCGGCACAGATTTTGAAGAATTTTCTGCGACTGACGTCCATCGTAACCTCACTGTTATGACGTATGAATGGCCGCGAAAATACCAACAGTTGCCGGTGGGTTATTGAGCAAAATCAAGCCAATAAACATTGGGTAGCGAAACACTCCTTAAGAGGTAGATGAGATGCGCGTTTAATAACCACTTTTGATGCAGGGATATATACAGGTTGAGTGATACCGCGTTAACGCATCATCTTCAGCCACTGCTCATCTGAGGCAAACCATTCCACCAGGAAATCCAGCATTGAACGCAGCGCCGCAGGCATCTGTTTGCGGGAGGTATAGATGCCGTAAATCTCCATTTGCTGTGGCTGGTAGTCGGGTAATAACTCAACCAGTTCACCTGTGGCCAGCAGCGGGGCGGCTGAATAATACGGCTGCATTGAGATACCGGCGGCTTGTAATGTCCCGGCCAGCAACACCACGGATTCGTTGGCACTAAGGTTGCCACTGACGGCGACGCTTGATTGTTCACCGTCGCGCTCGAAATACCACAGGCTTTTCCCAAACCACGAATAGGTCAGGCAATTATGACTGGCGAGATCTTCGGGATGTTGCGGCGTGCCGTGCGCAGCCAGATATTCCGGTGAGGCGCAAACAACGGACTGGCATATTGAAAGCGGACGGGCAATCAGATTGGGATCGAGTTCATTGGTGATGCGAAGCGCCAGATCGATGCGCTCTTCCACCAGATTCACCGTACGGTTGTTCATCTGCAAATCAACCGTCACTAACGGGTGCTGTTTCAGGAACTGAGTCACAGCACCCACCAACGCGGTTTGTCCCAGCGATTGCGAGCAGGTGATGCGTAATAAGCCGCGAATTTCATCGCTTTGCGAGTCTTCAACCCGGTCTATGTCGTTCGCTACATCGAGCATTTTGCGTGAGAGCGCCAGCGTACGCTCGCCCGCGTCCGTCAGGCTCAACTTGCGTGTGGTGCGATGCAAAAGCCGGGCGCCCGCCCACTCTTCCATTTGCGCCAGATACCGCGTGACCATAGCGCGCGACATCTCAAGGTGTTCAGCGGCGGCAATCATGCTGCCTCGTTCGACGATGGTGATAAAGACGTTTGCTGCCGTAAGGCGATCCATGATTCGTCCGATTTACGCAATGAATAGTTGCTTATTATCGGGTTTTTGTCTCGATTTGTGCAACGTAAGATGTGCCCATCATTTATGACCAATCAGGACATCGACCATGTTTAAAAATCAAAAACCATTACTGGCACTGGCACTTATTGGCGTCAGCACCTGGGCGAATGCCGCCAGCCCATTGAAGATGGACGTCTATAATCCCGGCGAAAAGAGCGTTTTCCCGGTGTCCTCTGAAATCATCAGCGGCGACCATGAAGTGGTGCTGATCGATGCTCAATTCCAGGGTAACGATGCCGAACAACTGGTAAAGAAAATTAAAGCCACCGGCAAAACATTGACCACGGTTTATATCAGCCATTCAGACCCAGACTTCTATTTTGGTCTGGATAAAATTCATGCCGCGTTCCCGAAAGCTAAAATTGTTGCAACCCCAGAAACGATTAACGCGATTGAGTCTTCAAAAGAGGGCAAGCTGGCGTACTGGGGGCCGATTCTGAAAGACAATGCGCCGCAGACGATTATCGTCCCGCAGCCGTTGTCGGGTAACCGTTTTACCGTTGACGGGCATCAGATTGAAGTGAAAGGCAACACGGCAGATCGTACCTTTGTCTGGATCCCTGCGTTAAAAGCGGTCGTCGGTGGAGTGCCGGTTTCCGGCAATAATATTCATTTATGGGTCGCGGATACGCAAACCGCGAAGTCTCGCGCCGACTGGCAGCAAACGCTGGAAAGCATTAAAGCTCTGAAGCCGAAAGTCGTGGTGCCGGGCCATTTCTTACCGGGTGCGCCGCAAACGCTGGAGTCTGTAACCTTCACGCAAAACTACCTCACCGCGCTGGAAGTGGCTTTACCCAAGGCAAAAGATTCGGCAGAACTGATTGCGATGATGAAAAAACAGTACCCAAATCTGAAAGATGAATCGAGCCTGGAACTCAGCGCTAAAGTGCTGAAAAACGAAATGAAATGGCCGCAATAATACGAGGTAAATCATGAGCACAACGACCCTGCATTACATTTTCGATCCGCTGTGCGGTTGGTGCTACGGTGCTGCACCGCTAGTGGATGCCGCCCGGGCGGTTCCTGGCCTTGCCATCGCCCTGCATGGTGGCGGCATGATGGTGGGCAGCCATCGTCGCAAAATTGATGCGCAATGGCGCGGTCATGTGATTGAGCATGACGCAAGGATTGCCGCCATGACCGGGCAGCCGTTTGGCGAGGCGTATATCAACGGTTTGTTGCTGGATACCACCGCGATGATGGACTCAGCACCGCCGACCTGTGCGATCCTCGCCGCTGAGAAGCTCGACGGGCAAGGGTTGGAGATGCTGCACCTGATTCAGGTTGCGCATTATCAACAGGGTAAACGCGTAGCGGATATGCGGGTGCTGGAAGGGCTGGCACAAGAGGCCGGATTCCCTGTGGATGAGTTTATGCAGGAAATGGCGTTAATTGAGACGACTACGCTTGCTGACCATATCGCCCAGAGCCGTGCGCTGCTGGCAAAAGTTCAGGGGCCAGGGTTCCCCACCTTCGTGCTGGAAGATGCGCAAGGCCAGCTCCATGTCCTTCCGGTCGGGCAGTACCTTGGCGATGCGAAGGCGTGGCAGGCTTTACTGCACGAATACGTTAGCGCTCGGTAAACCTCGCTACTCCCGATGCAGCAAATCCCCATAAATCTCGGCCAGTAACCCGCCCGCCGCCTGAATTGAAGACTGCAAATCAGTCCCTGATCTGGAAAAGAATGAAAAATTATATTCTTTTGCCATAGCAGGGGCTGATTCTGTATTTCCACCCTATGCAGTGAGTTGTTCTCGGAATATCCTCAAAATTACACAATTTTAAAATTATAATAAATTGATTTTCTTTGGTTTTTATTTCTGTGTGTCGTACTGCTTAGATGCCTGAGCCACTATTTCCGACAGAGATTAGTTTTTTTATCCTGCACCGTTCTGTCATCTCATTTATTTTTGCGCTTTGAGTGGATTAATAAGTAAGGAAAGCTTCTATGCACATTTCACCTCCAATCCTTTTTCCTCGTAGGGTCAATGAAGATTATGCCGCATGGATAATGCGGGCTATGCCCGTAGACCCGCGTCGTGGTTTTCCTGTAAACGGTGTTGAGTCGTGGCACGGTGGCATTCATATACCTCATACCGATACCGATGTTTTAACCATGCCGCTGAGCGCCATTGCAGATGGCGTGGTTGTTTATGCGAACCCTCCTGCTCCTTCCGAAAAGCGGGATCAGAAACCGCTGAACTATGATGGCGGAACAGATAACGGATGCGTCCTGATTCGGCATGAAATGCTGATTGGTGAAGCCCCGGTATCGTGTGTGTTTTACTCACTGACCATGCACATGAACCAGGTACGACCCGAAATTCAGGATAAAGCCGGTGTTCGCGTCAGACGAGGACAGATTATTGGCACATCCGGTATGGTCAGCGGAAGCAATGCGTACCATTTCCAGATGTGTTGCTCTTCCGAAATGCTGAAGATGCTGTGTGGACGTGATCACGGCAATCTTGATGTTACCGCGCCAGGGAGAGCAAAACCCGCTTATGGTTATCGCTATTTCTTTCTTCCAGAAGGGACAGCGATTTATAAGGGGGACACGCCTTATGCTTTGTTCACATCACCTTGTTGCATCACCTCTGAAGCGCTCTATATTGCCCATGAAGGATCCCGGACTCAAACGCTGCATAAGGTCGGCAATGATTACCAAAGCGTTGGGGAAACGGCCATGGCTGTTGATTACATCTGCGAACCTTCATCGGCAGCCCGCGGGCATAAAACATACAGTGAATGGATTAGGGTGGCTTACCCCGGCGGTGAAGGATGGGTTGATGTATCGTCCCCAAAGGTGAATACCTGGACGGATGCGGATTTCCCTGACTGGGCAGGCTGGACCCTTGCTGATGATGATCTAACACCAGACGGTCAGTGCAATTCGGCGATCATTAAGAAAGCGCGGGAGAAGCAGAATGCTGATTTTATTCCGTTTATTTGCAAATTCCCGCTGGAGTGGAATTTTGCGTCGTTTGATACCCGCTTTTCATGGCTGAAAGCACAGAATGACTCGCTACCTAAACCCATGAATGATGAAAGTTACAGTGAGCTGAAGGAGCATGCTAAGGCACAGTCTTTCTTCGATAAACTCCCGGTGGAAATTCAGAAGGAGTTAAACGGTCTGATCTGGCATTTCGACCCTCGCGGCCTGATTATCCAGCTACAGAAAGCAGAGCGTCGACTCATCTATTACAGCGCTAATGGAGTTAAGAGCAAAAAAATGAATGATTTCACCGTTGACGATATGCAATACGGTGATTTAACCAAAGAACAGATACTGGTGCAGGGAAAACTGAATCGGGTGAATGTTTTTGGTGAGGAATTTAAGCTTAACCTGTTTGATTTTGAGAAAACGGTTAATGAGCACTTTGCCAGCATGGACAGTATGGCCTACTGGACCGCGTGGGGCGAATACGCTCCTCTCATCAGGATCATGTTTGAAAAATTCAGAAAGAATGAAGGCGGAGTGCTAAGACATGAACTGCTTAATATGGCATTTTTGGAGCATGAGACTACAAAGGAATGCGTGGCTAAGATTAGAGAATCTATTATACAAAAACTGTACTTAAATGGCTTTAGTTCTCTATCTGAATCAGATTTGAAAGCTATAAATAATGATATCAAACAAATTAAACTCCCTAAATTTGATAATGTAGACTGGTTTAATGGGCTTGGAATTACTATCCATGATACCTACTCGACTAAGATATACCTTGATGATTTCGAAATCATAGATAAAAACGTTAGTAATTCTCACCAAAAAAAATTCCATATTAGATTGGTATTCCAAATCCAGGACCATTTTGGATTAGATGTTGATGATGTAAACGGAAAGGGCTTTGAAATTTCATCCTGGTTCTGTTCATGGTTTATCTTACAACGTTATAAAAACTATGGTTTCAAACCATTTATTAATGAAGCAAATTTCAGTATATGGATAGAAGGATAACGGGATGAAATATTTTAAAATTATTGTCGCTACATTTTTCTTTGCAGTGCTTTATATATTGCACGCATATTTCCTAAGGCAGGGGGAAGTTAGCAGTATCTATCAGCACACTGAGAAAAGTGAAAGCTGGAACTGTAAATCAACTGTTGTTTTAGTTGATGATGCACCTTTATCTCGTTATGCCCAGAAAGGAATGTGGACTAAATATAGTAATAAAATACTAGAGAAATCGCCCCTTATTACATCCGAATGCGATAGTGTTATTTTTTTGAATAATAAAACTGAGCGTGCAATTGATGTAGGAGATACCCATTACTGGATTGGTGATTATCAGTATTGCTTGAACGGTGTTTTTGGGCGTGAAAAATGTATATCAAAAGAAGAGCAAATTTTTTCCATTCAACTAAGAAAAACTGCTCTTGAGGATGAAAAAGTAGGAGTAGTAGATAGAAATCCTATTTACATTCATTTTATTGATTACGGTAAGTAGCCGCCTAACTATGGCTACTGCCTGGGGGCCCGTAACATAATAAAATGAAGCCTTGTGCAAAACGCAATCCGCAAAACTTACAACAAGAACCACACCCGTAGATTGATCTCCCTGCTACTCCCGATGCAGCAAATCCCCATAAATCTCGGCCAGTAACCCACCCGCCGCAAACTGCTTTTTAATCCACTGGGTGACCTGCCCGGTGGCGGCGTGTTGGGTTGCCAGCAACATGCGTGAATGCTGGCGCGGGTTGTTTATCTGGCGCGTGACCAGCAGACCGCTTTCTTGCGCTTCACGGACCATGTAATCAGGCAAAAAACCCACCCCTTCACCCAAAATCTGGCACTGGCATTTGGTGTTAAAATCCGGCACCAGAATCGCTTCCTGGCCGTGCAGCAACCAGCCCACTTTTTTATTCAGTGTCAGCGCAGTGTCTTCCACCATGATATTGGGATACAGGCGCAACTGGCTTTCAGAAATCGGCTCCGGCATAAACGCCAGCGGGTGGGTCGGGGCGATGGCAAATTCCCAGCGAATGGCACCGATTTCGGTGTAGTCGATACCGCCGCCGTCGAGCAACGTATCCGGCGCGCCAATCGCGATATTCGCCTGATTATTGATAATCGCGTCCCACACGCCGTTGTAGACCTCGGTGGTAATCGTAATCAGGCAAGTGGGGAACTGTTTCTTAAGAATTTGTAGCAGTTTTGCGGTGTGGCGCGGAGTGTAGAGCAACTGATTGATGCAGATGCGCACCTTCACCTCAATCCCTTGCGAGATGGTATCGACACCGCGTTTGATGGCATGGAAATCGTTAAGCAGCTCAGTCGCCTTGCGATAGAAATAGTAGCCTGACTCGGTGAGTTCGATGCTGCGCGTGTTACGCACAAACAGCACCACATCGAGGTAAGTCTCAATTCGCTTGATGGTGTAGCTGACCGCAGACGTAGTGACACCCAACTCTACGGCGGCTTTACTGAAACTGGCGTAACGGGCAGTGGTGGTAAAAGCCTGGAGGTTTTCTTCGGTGAAAATGGAGTTCATGACGCGATTTCCCTGGGCCGACGAATTGTTGAATGTATTTGTATTCCTTATGATCCACCATCCAGCCTTGAACCATATTTAACACTGCCGTTACAACTGATTTGAAGAGTATCACACTTCTTGAATCCTGTTTTCCCCGCTGCCGACAAGGGCTAGCCCTATCTTGGGTAGTCGGTACTAAAGTGTGGTGAAAACGGTTTTATCATAGGTAAAACATTGCGCTGAAGCACATTTTACCCACATTGTTGAATTCTATTCAACAATGCTGTCATTAACGATGAATGATTTTTAAACGGATGTTAATAACGCCAGAGTGTTGCTATTCTCAGTTCATCGGAAATAGCAAAGGTTGGGAGTATGGATATGTCTCAGAAAGAACTCATTGCAGAATTTCTAAATGCAGCCGAACAAGGGCAACTAGAAAACCTAAAACAATGCCTTAATGATGGCGTGGATATTAATGCCACTAATCGCCAGGGGCGCACCGCAATTACACTCGCCAGTTTGCACCAAAAATATGATTGCATCGATTATTTAATCGCAGCCGGTGCTGATATTAATAAACAAGATGAAACTTGCTTTAATCCTTTTCTACTGAGTTGCCTGAATAACGATCTCACCTTATTGCGCCTGATATTACCGGCAAATCCTGATCTGAATGTTTTATCACGTTTTGGTGGTGTTGGAATTACTCCTGCCAGCGAAAAAGGTCACGTCGAGATTGTGCGTGAATTAGTGACGCGCACGGAAATAAACGTCAATCACACAAACTTTGTGGGCTGGACGCCGCTGCTGGAAGCCATCGTGCTTAATGACGGTGGCCCTAAGCAGCAAGAGATCGTCAAACTGCTGCTGGACCATGGTGCGAATCCGCATATGACCGACAAATACGGCAAATCTCCGCTGACGCTTGCGCGGGATAAAGGCTATCACGAGATTGCTGAATTGCTGGTAAACGCCGGTGCGTAAAACACAGGAGATGCACTATCGCAGGCACGATTGAGCGGCAGTGCTTCCTGGCTATAACGGCAGATAGTGCGTTTTTAAATTCATCTTTTACAAACGGTTATGTTGAGCAGGTGTTTTCAAGGGCGGTGAATATTCACCTCCCTGACAGGCAACAGATTGTCACCTTGCTCAGCACCCATTGTGATAACGCACCGAACAGCTGCCGTTTAGCACTTGAGCATTGTCAGGACCTATTCCGACCCGGTGAGCGGGTAAATTTTCACAGTAACGGCATTGATATTGGCAACGATAAACGCATTGATTTATCACACGCTACACGCTGGCAACCCGATGCACTTTATTTGAGCCCACAACGTAGACAAGAAATTGACTGGCAAAATCTGGCGCAAATCACCCTGGCCAGCGTGATGCACAGTTCGTCATTATTTTATTTTCAGGGCAATAATATTTTTCATCAGGAAATGAGTCGCTTGCTGCAATTACACCGGGCGAAACTTATTTTAGCGCTACGGGAAGATAATTGTATTGCTATTGAAAATGAAATGACCGCGTTGCTGGGGTTAGGTATTGGGTTAACGCCGACGGGCGATGATTATCTTGCCGGATTAAGTGCGGTGTTATTTATTAACGGGCATCCGGCCAATAAATATCGCTCGTTATTTATTTCTGTATTAGCACGAGCCAGGAATAAAACCACGCTTCTCAGTGCCATTACGCTGCGGGAAGCTATTGATCAACGCTTTCGTGAAAGTATCCATAATTTTATTTATCACGCACTGAACGGCGAACAACAAAATATTCAGCAGTTTATTAATGAAATTAAAAAAATAGGGTCAAGTTCAGGTTGTGACATGCTTTGCGGCATGGCAGATGCCTTCGCGTTGACCCGATATGACGGAGGAAATCATGTCAACCAGGATTGTGATTAAAAAGAATACCTATTTTGATTCTGTCTCACTGATGTCCATCTCAACCAAAGCTAACCAGCTGGAAGGGGTTGAACAGGCGTTTGTGGCGATGGCCACCGAGATGAACAAAGGCGTGCTGAAAAACCTTGGCTTGTTAAACGATGAGCTCGAACAGGCCAACAATGGCGATCTGATGATCGTTGTCAAAGGTGCCAGCGACGCAGCAAACGAGGCCACACTTGAGGCCATCGAAGGGTTGTTCACGCGAAAAGACAACGGTGGTTCGCGCCACGAAGCACGATACGCAACGCTTGCCAGCGCAAGCCACAACGTGCCTGAAAGCAACCTAGCGGTGATTTCTGTTAACGGCGCATTTGCTGCCCGCGAAGCGCGCCAGGCGCTGGAAAACAATCTCAACGTGATGCTGTTTTCCGACAACGTCTCCCTTGAGGATGAACTGGCACTTAAACAACTCGCGCACAGCAAAGGCTTGCTGATGATGGGGCCAGATTGCGGCACCGCGATTATCAATGGCGCGGCGTTGTGCTTTGGCAATGCGGTGCGTCGCGGATCTATCGGTATCGTGGGCGCGTCGGGAACCGGCAGCCAGGAACTCAGCGTGCGTATTCACGAGTTTGGCGGGGGTGTTTCTCAGCTTATCGGCACAGGCGGACGTGATTTAAGCGAGAAAATCGGCGGCATCATGATGCTGGATGCGATTCAGATGCTGGAAGATGACGCACAAACCGAAGTGATTGTGCTGGTCTCAAAACCGCCAGCTGAAAGCGTCGCGCGTAAAGTGCTGGAGCGTGCGCAGGCTTGCCGCAAGCCAGTTGTTGTCTGCTTCCTCGGGACAAAAGAGACACGCGCAGATGAACCGGGCTTACAGTTTGCCCGTGCCACTAAAGAAGCCGCGCTAAAAGCCGTGTTGCTCACAGGTATTAAAAAGGAATCTCTGGATCTCCACCCGCTTAACTGGCCGCTTATCGAAGAAGTTCGTGCCCGTCTGAAGCCTGAACAGAAGTACATTCGTGCGCTGTTCTGCGGCGGTACGCTGTGCGACGAAGCGATGTTTGCCGCACTGGAAAAATACCCGGACGTTTACAGCAATATCCAGCCAAACCCGGAATATCGCCTCAAAGACGTCAATGTCAGCATTGCCCACACCTTCCTGGATTTTGGTGACGACGATTTCACCAACGGCAAACCGCACCCGATGATTGATCCAACCAACCGCATCAGCCGCCTGTTGCAAGAAGCGCGTGATCCTGAAGTCGGCGTGATTGCGATGGATTTCGTGCTGGGTTACGGCTCGCATGAAGACCCTGTTGGCGTGATGCTTGATGCCATCAAAGAAGCGAAAGCCATTGCTGCACGCGATGGGCGTCATCTGGAGATTTTGGGTTACGTCCTGGGTACGGATTTGGACACCCCTTCACTTGCCCAGCAGTGCCAGATGCTGACGGATGCGGGCGTGATTTGGGCAAGCAGTAGCACCAACACCGGTCTGCTGGCACGTGAGTTTGTCTGCAAGGAGAATGCACAATGAGTTTGTTCAACCAACCGCTGAACGTGATTAACGTCGGTATTGCGATGTTTAGCGACGATTTGAAAAAGCAGAACATCCCCGTGACTCAACTGGACTGGACGCCGCCGGGGCAGGGCAATTTAGACGTGGTTAAGTCATTGGATGCCATTGCAGCCCCAGGGCTTGCGGAAAAAGTGGCGGCGGCCAACAAGCTTGCCGTTGAGCGCATCATCCAGTCCCATCCTGTGCTGATCGGCTATGACCAGGCGATCAACGTGGTGCCGGGCATGACCCGCAATACGATTTTGCACGCCGGGCCTCCGGTTGCCTGGGAAAAAATGTGCGGCGCGATGAAAGGCGCGGTTACCGGCGCGTTAGTCTTTGAAGGGCTTGCCGCAAACCTGGAAGACGCCGCAGAGCTTGCCGCATCGGGCGAAATTATCTTCTCACCTTGCCACGAACACGACTGCGTAGGCTCGATGGCGGGCGTGACTTCCGCTTCGATGTTTATGCATATCGTCGAGAACAAAACCTACGGCAACCGCGCTTACACCAACCTTAGCGAGCAGATGGCGAAGATCCTGCGCATGGGTGCCAACGACCAGAGCGTGATCGACCGTCTTATCTGGATGCGCGATGTGCTTGGCCCAATGCTGCGCGATGCGATGAAGCTCGCTGGAGAGATCGATTTACGTCTGATGCTGGCGCAAGCGCTGCATATGGGCGACGAGTGTCACAACCGTAACAATGCGGGCACGACGTTGTTGATTCAGGCACTGACGCCGTGGATTATCCAGACCAACTTCACCGTGGCGCAACAAAAAGAGGTATTCGATTTTGTCGCCAGCAGCGACTACTTCTCCGGCCCAACGTGGATGGCAATGTGTAAAGCGGCGATGGATGCGGCGCACGGCATCGAGTACAGCACCGTCGTCACCACCATGGCGCGTAACGGTGTGGAGTTCGGTTTGCGCGTGAGCGGCTTGCCAGGCCACTGGTTTACCGGCCCGGCGCAGCAGGTTATCGGCCCGATGTTTGCCGGTTACAAGCCCGCAGATTCCGGCCTGGATATCGGTGATAGCGCGATAACCGAAACCTACGGCATTGGCGGTTTCGCCATGGCGACGGCACCGGCGATTGTCGCACTAGTGGGCGGCACCGTGGATGAAGCCATCGATTTTTCGCGCCAGATGCGCGAGATAACCCTCGGCGAAAACCCTAACGTCACGATTCCGTTGCTGTCGTTTATGGGGATCCCGACCGCCATTGATATCACGCGCGTCGGCGACAGCGGCATTTTGCCGGTGATCAACACGGCCATTGCCCACAAAGATGCGGGTATTGGCATGATTGGCGCCGGGATTGTGCATCCGCCGTTTGAATGTTTTGAGAAGGCTCTGCTCGCCTTTAGCGGGCGTTACTCTTTCTGAGGGACACAGCAATGAATAGCATCAAGCTGGAGTGGAAACGTGGTGACTGGGCAGCGTATTTCGGGTTAATGACTAACAACCTGACCAACTTGCTGACCATGATGGGGTTGCTCATTTTTGTGGTGGGTATTCCGACAGAAATTGTTTATGGACGTATTGCGCCAGCCTTCGGGCTGGCGGTACTGGTCGCAAGCGTGTGCTACGCATGGTTTGGTTTGCAACTGGCAAAAGAGACAGGGCGAAAAGACGTCACCGCGCTGCCGTCCGGACCCAGCGCGCCGTCGATTTTTACCGTGACATTTTTGGTGCTGATGCCGGTTTATCAGCAAACGGGCGATGCCGAGTTTGCGATTCAGATTGGCCTGGTGTGGTGCTTTGTTGAAGCGATGATTCTGGTGGGCGGTTCGTTCCTTGGCGAAACCATCCGCAAGATGATCCCGCGTACCGTGTTGCTGTCGTGTCTGTCTGGTCTGGGTCTGTTGCTACTGGCTATGAACCCGATGTTGCAGGCTTTCGAAGCACCAACGGTTTCATTCATCGTGCTGTTGCTTATCTTCATTAACTGGTTTGGCAAAAAGCCTATTTTTGCCCGCATTCCGACCGGTTTGTTGCTGCTGGTTGCCGGTACGGCGCTGGCCTGGATTTCAGGTCTGCAAAGTCCGGAAGCCATCAAAGCGTCAATGTCATCGTTCGGGTTTAACCCGCCATCGATTCATGTTGATAGCTTCCTGCAAGGCTTGCCACATGCGCTGCCTTACCTCGCATCCGCAGTGCCGTTGGGCCTGGCGAACTACATTTTCGACCTGGAAAACATCGAAAGTGCTCACGCCGCAGGGGATGAATACAACACGCGTAAAGTGATGCTGACCAACGGGCTGGCGTCAACGCTCGGTTGTCTGATGGGGAACCCGTTCCCGGTCACGGTGTATGTCGGTCACGCAGGCTGGAAAGCAATGGGCGCAAGTATCGGTTATACGCTGGCGTCAGGCGTGACGATGTTTATCGTGCCGTTGTTCGGGTTGGGGGCGTTCATGCTCGCCATTATTCCGATGACCGCGATTGTGCCGATTCTGGTGTTTATCGGTGTGGTCACCGCCAACCAGGTGGTGCGCGAAACGCCGAAAATTGAGGTACCAGTTATCTTTATCTGCCTGTTCCCGTGGATAGCCAACTGGGCGCTGACCATGGTGAATAGCGTGATGGCAGCCGCAGGAACGTCGGCGGCGAAAATCGGCCCGGAAGCGCTGGCTCACAAAGGCGTGTTTTATCAAGGGTTGGTGCATTTGGGTAACGGCGCGCCGCTGGCCAGTATGTTGTGGGGCTGCGTGGCTATCTTCGCCATTATCAACAAACCGTTACGTGGCG
Source organism: Buttiauxella sp. WJP83 (assembly GCF_027594725.1). NCBI lineage: Bacteria > Pseudomonadati > Pseudomonadota > Gammaproteobacteria > Enterobacterales > Enterobacteriaceae > Buttiauxella > Buttiauxella sp. WJP83. Next base: position 3,493,441 of record NZ_CP110080.1, on the reverse strand, counting down.
CGATTGCGGCGGCAGTTGGTGCGTTGCTGGCTCTGTTTGGCGTGATCCACGCGCCGATGGTCGGCATTGCGCAGGGCAGTTCGCTGATGTTCGTCACTGCGTATTTGATGATGGGCGCAATGTTTGTGGTGAAGCATGTGTTGGACCGACGTGAAGCGGCGGCGACTGCCGTGACGCCGGTTTCTGATAGCTAATTTTCTCCCCTCACCCTAACCCTCTCCCCTGGGAGAGGGGACTGTCCGGCGTTCTCCCTCTCCTGGGGGAGAGGGGACTGTCCGGCGTTCTCCCTCTCCTGGGGGAGAGGGGATTGTCCGGTGTTCTCCCTCTCCTGGGGGAGAGGGCCGGGGTGAGGGCGACTAACCCTACAAGGCATAACACATGAAACAACTCGTAGTCGTCGCCATCGGCGGCAATAGCATCATCAAAGACAACGCCAGCCAGTCGGTTGAACATCAACAAGTGGCAGTAAAAGAAGTCGCTCAGACGGTGCTGGAAATGCTCTCGTCGGATTACGACATTGTGCTGACGCACGGCAATGGCCCGCAAGTGGGCTTAGATTTGCGCCGTGCGGAAATCGCCCATGAGAAAGAAGGGCTGCCGCTCACCCCGCTGGCAAACTGCGTGGCAGATACCCAGGGCGGCATCGGTTATTTGATTCAACAGGCGCTTAATAATCGCCTGGGGAAACAGGGCGATAAAAAAGCGGTCACCGTGATTACGCAAGTGGAAGTGGACCCCAACGATCCGAACTTTGCCCATCCCACTAAACCGATTGGCGCGTTCTTCAGCATTCAGCAGTGTGAAGCGCTGAAAATCGCGCACCCTGACTGGCAGTTTGTCGAAGACTCTGGGCGCGGATACCGCCGGGTGGTGGCCTCACCGGAACCTCAACGCATTGTTGAAGCCGATGCCATTAGTGCGCTTATCAAACAAGGTTTTGTGGTGATTGGCGCAGGCGGCGGAGGCATTCCTGTGATCCGCACCGGAGAGGGCGACTATCAAAGTGTGGATGCGGTTATCGATAAAGATCTCTCGACCGCGCTGCTGGCCCGCGAAGTGAAGGCGGATATTTTGGTCATCACTACCGGCGTTGAGAAAGTGTGTATTCACTTTGGCAAGCCAGAACAGCGAGCCCTCGACGAAGTGACGGTCGAGCAAATGGCACAATTTAGCGCGCAGGGGCATTTCCCACCGGGAAGCATGCTGCCGAAAATCACCGCCAGCCTTGCGTTCCTGCGTAACGGCGGCAAGCGCGTCATTATCACCACACCGGAAAAATTACCCGCCGCACTGCGTGGCGAAACCGGGACTCATATCGTTAATGCTGAATAGCGGGAGAAATCGATGAATAATGCAGAAAAAAGCCGTCGCGAGTTTTTAAGCGGTGGGACAAAAGTGGCTGCGGCCTGCGCACTTTTTGGTGCCACCGGTTCAATGGCGTATGCTGCAAAACCCGCAGCCACCGTTTGTGAGACCGATAACCGCATGAGTGCCATTAAAGAATCGCATTATTACCTCGACAACGTTCTGCTGGAAGCAGGGTTTGTGCGCGACGGGCAGAATGTCGTGGGAACGGAAACCGAACTGAAAACGCTGGAAATTAAAGACGGCGTTATTGCGGCATTGCTCGCAAATAAACAGCATCCAGACGCCACGCTGCCACACTATGATGCGTCGGGCAAACTGCTGCTCCCCGCGATGCGTGACATGCACATTCATCTGGATAAAACGTTTTACGGTGGGCCGTGGCGCGTGCATTCACGTCCGGCAGGCACCACCATCCTGGATATGATTGCCCTTGAGCAAAAACTGTTGCCGGAACTGCAACCGGTCACCCAGGAACGCGCAGAAAAACTGATTGATTTGATTCAGTCGAAAGGCTCGACCATCGCGCGCAGCCACTGCAACGTAGAGCCGGTGTCCGGGCTGAAAAATCTGGAAAACCTGCAAGCCGTGTTAGAGCGCCGCAAAGCCGGTTTTAGCTGTGAAATTGTGGCGTTCCCACAACATGGTTTGCTGCATTCAAACTCGGTGGCGTTGATGCGTGACGCGATGCAAGCGGGCGCTCATTACGTAGGTGGACTGGATCCGACTAACGTCGACGGCGCGATGGAAAAATCGTTAGATACCATGTTCCAGATTGCTATCGACTACAAAAAAGGCGTGGATATTCACCTGCATGAAACCAGCCCTGCGGGTATTGCCGCCGTTAATTACATGGTGGAAACCGTTGAGAAAACCCCGGAGCTGAAGGGCAAGCTGACCATTAGCCACGCTTTTGCGCTGGCCATGATGAACGAAAAAGAAGTGGACGCTATTGCCACGCGTATGGCCGCGCAACAAATCACCATCGCGTCTACGGTGCCGATTGGCACCATGCATATGCCACTCAAGCAGTTGCAAGAAAAGGGCGTGTTTGTGATGACCGGCACCGACAGCGTTATCGACCACTGGTCGCCGTATGGTTTGGGCGACATGCTGGAGAAAGCTAACCTGTATGCGCAGCTTTATATGCGCGTGAGTGAAGAGAACCTTTCCCGATCGCTGGCGATTGCCACTGGCAACGTGCTGCCGCTTAACGACAAGGGCGAACGCGTGTGGCCAAAAGCGCAGGATGAAGCGAGCTTCGTGCTGGTGGATGCATCGTGTTCTGCCGAAGCCGTCGCGCGTATCTCGCCACGTACGGCCACCTTCCATAAAGGCAATTTGGTTTGGGGCGAGCTTAGCGTGTAAAGAGAAACATCCTGCCCGGTAAAAAGGGCAGGATGATTGCCAGCCAGTTAACTACGCCAGAACGTTCTTGATAACAGAATCAATACCGGATAAATCTCCAGTCGCCCTAATAGCATGGCGGCGCACATCAGATATTTTGCGCTATCGCTCAGCGTGCCAAATCCTGCGGCCGTTTCCCCAAATCCCAACCCCATATTGTTGATACAAGCCGCGACGGTGGCAAATGAGGTCAACAGGTCATATCCCTGTAGATTGAGCATCCAGATAAAAAAGCAGGTGCAAACGACGTAGAGGAAGAAGAAGCTCCACACCGAGCGCAATACCCGGTCGTTAACCGGCGAGTTGCCCACACGAATACTCATAATGGCGCGCGGATGCGCCAGTTGATGTACTTCATGGCGGCTTTGCTTAAATAACACCAGGAAACGGAGCGCTTTAATCCCCCCGCAGGTTGACCCCACACAGCCGCCAAAGAAACTGGCCGACAACAGTAGAACGATGGTGTGTACCGGCCAGGAGGCGTAATCAGCCGTGGCCAGGCCGTTATCGGTGATCATCGAGCTGGTGAGGAAAAAGGCATGCACAAACGATGCGGGCAGGGAGTACATTCCTGCGCGCCAGACTTCGAGGGTGATAATCAGAATGACGATGCTTGCGACCAACAGGAAGAATCGCAGTTCTGCACTCTTGATAAACGGTTTAAAACTGCGGCGTGACAGAGCCACAAAATAGAGCGTGAAGTTGATCGCCGAGAGTAACGAAAACCCCCCAGCTACCAGTTCAATCGCGTAGCTGTCGTAAAAGCCAATGCTCTCTGTACGGGTCGAAAACCCGCCAAGTGAAACAGTAGAAAGGCCGTGGCAAATCGAATCAAAGAAAGGCATGCCCGCCAGCCAGAACGCCAGCGTACAGGCGGCACCCAGCAGCAAGTAAGTCAGCCACAGGCTTTTCGCGGTATCGGCAAGGCGTGGGGTGAGGCGCTCTTCTTTAAATGGCCCCGGCATTTCAGATTGATACAGTTTCATCCCCCCAATGCCAAGCAGAGGGAGCACCGCGACGGCCAGCACGATAACGCCTAACCCGCCAACAAAATTTAGCTGTGCGCGGTAATAGAGAATCGATTTTGGCAGGCCTGAGACGTCGTTAAAAACCGAGGCTCCGGTGGTCGTAATGCCCGAAACGCCTTCAAATATGGCATCGGCAAGTGACACATTGTAGCTGTCATCAAGCCAGAGCGGCATCGCACTGATAAGCGAAAAGAGCAGCCAAAACAAGACGATGATGATAAATCCATCGCGCGTTTCAAGCTGAATATTTGTGCGCCCGGTAACAGCCCAGCCTATCCCGCCAAGGGAAAAAGTGATGATAAACGTATAAAAAAAACCAAACAGGCTGCGATCTTTCTCGATTAATGCCAGCACCATGGGAGGGATCATGGTCAAGCTGTAGAGCACCACCAAGAAAGCGCAGAGGTGAATCACGATTCTAAAACGGGTTGATATATACATCAGATAAACCCAGATACCTGTGTTGTTCAGGTATTTCAATCAAGTGCGGATGGCAAAGTATAGGGTACTTGGGTGGGGAAAGTGGTCTGCTATGGAGGGATACGGGAAAATAGACTAATGGGCAACGCGCAAGTTGCCCATTTCAGTTAATCAGTTCAGCGCTTACTTCTTGTTGTACACATCGGCTGTGCCGTGAATTTTATTCTCGGTATCAGCAGACGTCACAACGTAAAACTTGCCACCCAACTCATCAGCTTTTTTGGATAGCTCAGCTTTGGCATCACTAGGTGCCGTTTCACCGCTGGTAGTGATAGTGCCGATTTTTACATACTCATCTTTATGGCTGTTATACGCTTCCTTAGTCAGCAACTCAGCGGACATGGCGCTAAAAGAGACTGCGCCCAAAGCTAATGTTGCAATAATGACTTGCGCTATTTTCATGACAAACCTCATTTTATTGGTTGTGGAAAATACAATGCGATCCCTACGCTATTGACTATGGTCCAGTTTTTGAGTTTTGCCAGTTTTTTATTGTTTAAAAATAAACGAATGGATGCTGCTAAATGCTGTTGAGTTGTCAGGAGTCGACAAGTTAGTTTCTGATGACTTTGTGAGCGGGACGCTAACCGGTCATAGGAAAACTGTTGTAGGGTGGATTTGGAAAGAGAGGCCCATCACTAAAAATAAATCAGTTCGACTCTGTTTATTATCATTGCTGTGATTGATGTCTGAATAGTAAATTAAATTTATTCCAGTTTATTTTTGTTTATTTAAAAATAAAAAATGCATTGTGTTTTATTGCACTTTAAAGGTAATGATTAATTACCGTGCTAACTGAATGATGTAAGTGATTCTATCGTTTGGCTTTGTAGGATTTAGCCATTTTTATAATCCCAAAGTACGAAGTCTTCAGGTGCTACGTGGCATATAACCCAGGCCAGTGCTGGGCCGTTAATGCTATCTCTCTCATTATTTAGGGGTATTTCTTCTGGTTAAAAGCATTACAACTGCTTACATAACACATGTCAGTAAAAAATGACCTTTTACAGATTTTAATTCTGATTAATTGCCATTGATGTAGTTATAAATACCATTTATAAATACAATTGCAGCATTGTTATGCGGTATATTGTGTTTATATAAATGTATTAAACTATTCATTCTCTCCGTGCTGCCCATTCTTTGCAAGTGTGCCTGTTTGTTCTATCATGGAAATAGTGGAGTGAATTCAATGAGTATTGAGTACATTCCTATTACTGTAATAATCGCTCGCCTATTTTAATGCAATACCAGCTATTAGCTGGCCTGCCTTTATTGTGCCAGGTCAGGATAACTACGTGGTCACTATTAATTGGAATAACCTCATCATGGAAAATAACGAACTATCCACCGTCGTCGAGAAAAGACTGGTTGCCAGATTTCTGGATATGTTCATCAAGCTTGTTCTTATCCTGGGGCTAGGGTCTTTCTGTTTTACCGTCCTTTCACCTTTCATGAATATGTTGCTGTGGGCGCTTATTTTGGCGGTCACACTGTATCCGTTACATCAGCGTTTCGCGTCCAGAATGGGAGGCAAACAAGGTTGGGCTGCCACGGCTCTGGTGCTGCTCGGCATTGTCTTAATCGTGCTGCCAACCATCGCCATGATCACCTCTTTGGGTGACAGCGTAAGCAGCCTTGTGGAAAAAGTCAGCAGCGATAACCTGGTTATCCCTGCACCTGCTGCTCACATCGCGTCGATCCCGGTAGTGGGTGGGAAAGTGTACGTTTTGTGGCTCAAGGCTTCGACTGACTTACCTGGCCTCATCAGCAGCTATCGCCCACAACTGGGGGATATCGCTAAACAGGTTGTGGGTGTGCTGGCGAGTATGGGCGGGGGATTGCTTGGTTTTGTCTTCTCTTTCATCGTGGCTGGAATCATGATGGCCTGGGGTGCAGCGGGTGCCTTGAGCGCCGATCGCATTGCCATACGCATCACTGATACACAACGTGGCCTTGCGTTGACCAAACTGTGTACCGGTACTATCCGTGCCGTTGCGATGGGGGTTATCGGGGTCGCCTTCATTCAGGCACTGTTGGCTGGGGTTGTCATGGCCATTGCGGGTATTCCTGCGGTGGGTATCTTCTTTGTTTTGGCGCTGATTCTGGGTATCGCTCAGGTACCGGTTATCCTGGTCACGGCTCCGGCTATTGCCCTTATGTGGATGAATGGCGATCACGGTATGGTGATGAATGTGGTCTTTACCGTGCTGCTGCTGATTGCGGGTATGGCCGATAACGTGCTGAAACCTTTGCTGCTGGGACGCGGTGTCGATGCGCCGATGCCTGTGGTGCTGTTAGGTGCGCTGGGCGGCATGGCAGCCAGCGGTATTCTGGGTATGTTCGTCGGGGCGACGTTGCTTTCCATCGGTTATCGTATCTTCATGGCCTGGGTAAACCAGGGTCCAGATGGCCTGGCGGCGAGCGGAAAAGATGCTCAATGACAGTCATTTTGGGCGCTTCCTGTTAACAGGGGGCGCCTGCCTGGTCTTGTCCGCATGTACGGTTCTGGGGCCTGATTATAAGGCCCCAAACGTTCCGGAAATGACCCAGTGGCAGCCAACCACCCAGGGCATCTCTTCCCGGACATCCTCGCAAAACTACGACCAGTGGTGGATTCAACTCAACGATCCCACGCTGACGGCGCTTATCAATGAAGCCTTACGCAAAAACCCTGACGTGAAGATTGCGGGGCTGCGTCTGTTGGAATCACGCGCCCAACTGGGGATTGCTGAGAGCTTACTTGGCCCGCAGGCAACCATCGGAAGTGGTGAGGTGATTACTGGCGGCCAGCACCGTGATAACCGTTACATTTCAAGCACCAACTATGGCGCAGGCTTCAATCTGGGCTGGGAAATTGATTTTTGGGGCAAATTCCAGCGCGGTGTTGAATCCGCCGATGCGAGTTACTTCGCAACGCTTGCTCAGTACGATGATATTCAAGTGCTGATGGCTGCACAGGTGGCGCAGATTTATGTGAGTATCCGCACGCTAGAAGCGCGCCTGGATATCACGCGCAGCAACGCCAAAATTCAGCGACGCAGCCTCGAGATCACAGAGAAACTGTTCCTGAGCGGCAACAGTGCCGAACTGGATGTGCAACAAGCGAAAACCCAATACTTGTCGACGCTCTCCAGTATCCCTCAGCTTGAAACCAGTCTTCGCCAGAGCCAGAACGCGTTGAGTGTACTGCTGGCACGAAAACCCGGCCCGCTGCCAGAAATGGCGACGAATACAGGTGAGCTCCCGCAAGGCAATTTGTCGCTGGTGTCAGAGCTGCCCGCCGACTTGTTACGCCGTCGGCCTGATGTGCGCGTCGCCGAACGCCAGCTGGCTGCTCAGTCGGCACTTATTGGTGTCGCAGAAGCCGAACTCTATCCTTCAATTTCGCTTATCGGCAGCGTCGGGATCAGCGGACGCAATGGCGGCAGCAACTCGTTATCCTGGGCCGCCGGGCCGACCTTCAGTTGGAATCTGCTCGATCAAGGGCGGCTCGGTAATCAGGTGCTGGTACAAGACGCTCGATTCCTGCAACTGCATGAACGCTATCGGGATGCCGTGTTCCAGGCCGCGCGTGAAGTTGATGATGCGGCCACTGCTTACGCCAATGGCAAAGATGAAATCGAGTTGCTGACCCAAACCGGGGAGGCGGCTAACCGTTCTCTGGATATTGCCAATACGCAATATCGCGAGGGGATGGCTGACTTCCAGCGTGTACTGGATTCGCAAAGAGCGCTGTTCAATCAACAGGAGCGTCTGGTGAACAGCCGTGGCGCACTGATGCGCGATCTGATTACGCTCTACAAAGCACTGGGTGGTGGCTGGGAGAAAGGGCGTCAGCGTCCGTTGGTAGACAAAGAAACCGATGCCCATTTACGTGAGCGGGATGACTGGATCCCGTTGCTTGATGCTCCTCTGCCAGCAGCAACCGATCTTAAAGAAGGTAAACAGCAATGACCGAACCCTCATCCCCGGCGGGAAAAGCCAGTCGTCGCGGCGTGTTAACGCTCCTCGCCGTGATCGTTTTACTGCTCTGCTGGTATTTAGCGGCCGACAGGCTCACGCCCTATACCTCTCAGGCCAGAATTCAGGCATTTGTGATCCCAATATCCGCAGAAGTCTCAGGCCAGATCCAGAAAGTGTATGTGAAGGACAATCAACGGGTAGAACCTGGCGATCGGTTGTTCGAACTGGATCCAGAGCCTTACGACATCGCACTGTCAAAAGCGCGTTCGGATTATGAAACGGTTCTGAGTTCGGTCAAGGCAAACTCTGAAACGATTGTTGCCGCCAAAGCCGGTTTGCAGGCGGCGACAGCCGCTTACCAGAATGCGGCTAAAGATGCTGAACGCCAGGAGCGTCTGTATCGGGAAGACCCTGGTACGATTTCAGTGCGTCGTCTTGAAGTAGCGCAAGCCACACGTGAAACCGCGCGTAGCTCGATGGCCGCCGCCGCGGCGGATGTACGCCGTGCCACTGAAGCGGCAGGCCTTGCGGGTGAAAACAACTCACAACTGTTGAGTGCGCGTTCAGCAGTGAAGAAGGCCGAGTTGGACAGGCAAAATACCGTCGTCGTGGCCACCAACCGTGGCCTGGTAACGGATTTGCGCACTGATATTGGCCAGTTCCTCGGGGCAGGCGCACCGGTGATGACGCTGGTGGCGATTAACGATGTCTGGATTAGCGCAGACATGACCGAGAACAACATTGGCAACGTGAAGCCAGGTGCTGAGGTGGCTATTCTCCTCGACAGCATGCCTGGCCATATCTTCACAGGGCAGGTGCGCAGTATCGGTTATGGCATCAGTGCCTCCCAAAGCCAGCCTGCGGGCGTGCTGCCAACGGTCGACAATAACCGCGATTGGTTGCGTCAGGCGCAGCGTTTCCCCGTGAAAATTGCGTTTTCTAAAGATGACTTCCCCCCAGCCGAAGGTTTGCGGGTGGGTGGGCAAGCTGATGTGCTGGTGTACGCGAACGGCAGTGGCCTGATGAGCTTTTTAGGTAGCATCTACATCCGGTTGATGAGCCTGTTCTCGTATATCTACTAAGGTGCTGCACCATGCATAACGGAGATCGCGCGGTACTGAGGATAGGCTTCGGAACAGCCATTGCGGCGCTGGTCTGTTTTGGACTCGCGCTACCGATGCCCCATCTGGGGTGCATCATGGCCTGGATTGTGCTGTGTCAGGGCAAACCGTTACCGATCAAAAAAGGGATCGTGGTTGGCATCGTATTGATGGGGACCATGATTGGTGGCGTGCTAATGGTGCCCTTACTGACGCATTATCCGCTGCCTGCACTGCTGTTCACCGGCTTGCTGCTTTATCTGCTGATGTTGATGGGGTTGGCGGGAAAAGGCACTCAGGCGATGCTGCTGATAACCGCAGTTACCATTATTCCGATTGCCGGTCTTATCGAACAATCACTCGCCATCGGCATCGCTCAAATGATGGGCCTCGGCATTATTATCGGTACGGTGGTTAACCGGTTTGCACTGGCGATCTTTCCTCCGCATCCCACACCGGCTGCGGCGGCGAAAGTGTCGCTTTCACCTGACTCTCCACACCAATTGGCCTTACGCGCGGTACTGATTGTGTTACCGGTCTGGCTTCTGGCCTTGAGCAACCCCGCTTTCTATATCCCGGCGGTAATGAAGACCGTGATGCTGGCGCAGCAAACCAACACGCTGGCCGCAAAGCAGGTGGGGCGAGAGCTGGTGTTTTCGACGCTGATGGGAGCAGTACTGGCGGTGGTGATGTGGTTCGGGTTGAGTATCTGGCCATCGCTACTGATGCTGGTGCTGTGGCTGGCACTGGTCAGCCTGTGGGTTGGCCGACGGATGGTGCGGCTGGTGGCGAACCGGTTCACGCCTTCTTTCTGGAGTAATGCCTGGGTTACTTGTCTCATTTTGTTTGGCCCGGCGATTCAGGATAGTGCTGCGGGTAAAGACGTCTGGTTGGCATCAGCTATGCGTTGTTCTTTATATGTTGCGGTTGCCCTCTATGGTTGGGCATGTGTTGTGATTATTGAACGCTGGCACCCGAGTGGCCAGCCCGCGGTGGAAGCCACCCCTGGAGAGTAATATGTTGCTGGTTTTTCTGACGGGGATGCCGGTCATCCTGATAAATATGCTGTTGCAGTCGTGGGTGTCTATCGGCTGTATTCGTTTTTACATCAAACGCTTTCACCAACGAGAAGGGATGTTTGCAGGGGTGCTGGCACTTTTCGGTATCATCATGATTGTTCTGATTGGCAACCTGCTACAGATTTTGCTTTGGGGAATGTTGTTCCTGTGGCTGGGGGAGTTCTCCACGCTGAAGGAAGCCGTTTACCACTCAGGCGTTAACTTCGCCACGCTGGGTTATGGCGACATCGTCATGAGTCCTCAGTGGAAACTGCTGGGCCCACTGGAAGCGGTGAATGGCGCGCTGATGATTGGTCTGTCGGGTGCCAGCATGCTGGCGGTGTTGCAGCATCATATCCGCAAGCAGCTTGGGCAGATTAAGTAATTCAATGGGTGAAGTTTGTCATTGAAGCCTCGATGAAGAAACCCTCTTCGTCGAGGCTTCAAATAAAATCATTAGTGAATAAGGGAAAATAATCTTTTTTTATTAGATGCGCCATTTTCGCTCAAACTATACTTGTAGTTAACTCAATTTGTCTGAGTTTGACTCTCATTCTGCTATCGCTTGTTGATTCAGACTATGGTTTGCGCGAGGGTGTTATGAATATCAATTCAAAAGATTTATTAGCCTGGGATATTGTGTCGATTGCTTTGGATGATGTAGACCCCACCGAGAAAAAATATCTCAGCGAGATCGTCTATAATTCTCATGATATGAAGGATATGGAAGAACTTCCTGGGGCTTTCGATTCCGGAGAGGTATTGCAATATACCTCGCAGCAACTGTTTTTTATTATCAAGTATGTTCTCGGGATCATTGCGCCTGTATTTCTTGAGAAGATGGTGTCAATAAGTCTGGATAAATTAAAAGAATACTTTAAAGACAGTCATTCTAACTCTAAGAATGTAGAGTATAAAATCAATCACTCACCGGATGAAGTGAGGAAGTTGGTTTTTTCTTATTGCCTGAAAAATAAAATTTCGCGGGAGACGGCCGAAGTAATTGCTAATGCAATTATTGTTAAACTATACCTGGCTGAATCGAGGTAAAGTATGGACAGAATTGATCCTCTCTCATTCTATGATGAAACAAAAGTTGGTGTTAATTTATTAATTTTGATCATGTGTTTGATTTTTTACTATGGCTATGGACCATTTGTATTATTTCATCAAATCATCATAGATGATAAAGTCGCTGCTTCAGGTGTTTATGATGTTTGCATACTTATTGTCTTATCACTTGCCATTGGGATATACAGAAATGTTAGTCGCAACATTAAATATGGTGTGTGTCCACTTCCGATGGATGAGCGAGCAATAAATAAATTTTGCGAGGGTGTTTGCAGAAACCTCACTGCCAAAAATATCCGTATTCTTACTACCTCAACGATGGGTAGAAATGCTTTTTATCAGTACAACTTATTCAGGCCCTACATTGTCCTTGAAAAAGGTTTGCTGATGTCTTTTAACAAAGGTGAAGATATTTCTGGTGTGGTGGCGCATGAATGTGCACATATTTTCAGAAAAGATGCCTGGTATATTACTTACCTTCTTAATTTTACTTATGCATTTATCTCTCTCAGTTTGTTGAAAATTATTACTGCTGAAGTTCATTATTGGGGGATATGGTTAGATTATTCATTTGTGTTGCAAGGACATCTCACTCCATATGTTAGTTACTTTTTAAAAGCAATACCACAATCATTGTTTAATATACTTTATAATGTAATGTTTATTATTGCGGTCACATTGATTGCTCGCCATTTTATCCGTGTCAGGGAGTTACTTACTGATGAACTGGCTGCGCAGACAGGGTACAGGAAAAGTATTATCGAACGCTTGTCTCAAAGCAAAGCCAAGAAGTATCAGTTATTTTCTTTCCATCCGGGTTCTGAAAGTAGAAAAGAAAATTTAGCCAGTGGGTATCTTTGGGTAAAAGTCAACTACGGCCTGGTATTTTCTTTATCATTCATAATTATCAGTGCGGCATCTCTTGTTTCAGATAACTTATTTGAGTTTATTACATCATATCTTAATGTTAATGATTTAGATTCTATGTCTAAAAACATCGATGATATTGTGAGTGATCTTTACTTTACTGTAGGTACCGGTGTGTTAATAGTTGTTATTTCAATGGTGGTTATGAACCATATTAATAGAGTCTCTTCATCCTTGATTTACAAAGGGGTTAAACTCCCTTCTATATTTAGTAAAATGATTCTTCTCTTTATTGTTTCTTTAGCTGGGTGTCTGGTCTCCATTTTTGTAAAAACAGGGTTTATTAGAGATATTTATAGAGGGGAGATAGAAGGTGTCTCTGGGGTTTTATCTGAGGTTTTACCTTTGTTGATTATGTTTTCTTGCTATTTTTCAATCGCTTTGTTTAGCGGTGTTGTTGCCTCTTTTCTTTATATGAGGGTTAAAGTTAAATCTGCTTTTTGGAGAGTGGCTTATCTCGTCACTCTTTGGTTTGTCATTTATTTCTTGATATCAACTCTTGCGGGTGCCGCATTTTACTATGCTGGATTCTCAATCCAGATCAGGCAGTTTTATTTTGATTTGAGTGATTTAATTTTTCCGGGAGTGAGTGCGTTAAAAGATGAAGGAATCAAAGCTTTGCCTGCAATGTTAGCGCTTACCCCCTCGGTTATTTTATTACTGTTGGTTATTTTCGCACTGGTACCATTACCTGCAAGAAGTAACAATAGACGTATGCCATATGGATTAGATAACGCAAAAGTAATGTATACGGATAAACCCTATAAAAAGGAATTTAATCATCGAGTGAGATTTATTCGGAAAATAGAACGGCCGGTTGCTAGAAGTGCTTATCGGTTTGTGAATTTCCTGCATACAGAGAGGCGCAACCTCTCGGGAATAACATTAGCGCTTGTCGTGTTGGGTTTTGGTGTACTTTGCATATTTACTTTTAAAGCCGTTAACTATGTGTATCGATGGATTAATCCTGTCGTGGTAGTAACAAAGTCTAAACCTGTTACGGCATTTCAGTTTGATTATACATCTGGCCTCAATAAAGGAATCCGAACATGGCAAAGAGCCGGTAATGGAACATGGAGTGAGATTTATCCCGGCTCGGTTATGACAACGAAATTTACAGAAGTCGGGAAGACAATCGTCAAAGGATGTTCTGGCACAGTCGTCACGCAAAGCCCAAACCCGCAGTTTAGAATATTTATTCCGGACCAGGGATGTAAACAAATGTGGATCTGGTTTGAAGGGCAAAAAGGGGAATGGAATTATTTAGGCCGGATGAATAATTTTAGCTAAACCAAAAGATTAGATATAGCGTCAACATTCAGTAGGCCAGGCTGAATGTTGACGCATGATAGTGTTTCCGGCAGGTGCCCAGTGGTTGAGTCTTGTTCAGTGACGGGCTGGGAACCGCCGTGTTTAACGTCAAACATCACGCCGCCGTTACACAGTGGCAAATCCGCTTGCCGGTGATTATGAGCGCCGGGAGCAGGTGAGCGAATGCTGAACTACAATAGAGAAGAAATCAGTAAGCAGTACATGTGGCGATAATTCTAAACTTCATAATTATTTCATCGTATTAAATATTTTCTCCTTCTTGGTTTCTCTAATTATCACATTAAGTGCATGCAGCTAATTCTATTCAGTGAATTCATAGTGGAATCATTAAAATGAATAAACTCATTGGTTTTGCCGTTTCGCTCACGCTACTTTCCGGTTCTGTCTTTGCTGCACCAGCATCCACACCTGCGCCCGAATGTGTGAAGGTCGATAAAGCTCAAATTGAAGGTTTGTTTGATAAGTGGAACGAGTCTCTGAAAACGGGGAATGCGAAGACGGTTTCTGAAAACTACCTCAGCGATGCGGTTTTGCTGCCCACAGTCTCTAACCAGGCGCGTTTAACTGACGCGGAACGCATTGATTATTTTGAGCACTTCCTCGCGAAAAAACCGACCGGGAAAATAGACACTCGTACCATTCGCCTGGGCTGTAATAAGGCGATAGATACCGGTACCTACACGTTTACTTTCGCCGATAAGTCGACTGTTTCTGCGCGTTATACCTTCACCTACGCGTGGGATGGCAAAGAGTGGAAAATCTCGACACACCATTCTTCGGCTATGCCAGAGGGGTGATAGACAGAAACGTTGCTGGGGGCGGGCGGATTGTCACCGCTCCCCGCATATTTATATATCCTGGTTATTCCGCGCCGCTATTTCAGCAGAACTTCATATTGCGGGTTAAATTCATCGAATATCGGTAGTGCGGCTGCCCCTAATGCGGGCGTGTCGCTGCCGGACATGCCAATGCGAATTCTGGCTGTTTTCGGATACCGGCTGCGCACGGAATTATACAATGGTGTCAGACGGTTAATCAGCTTTTCAACCAGCGGTTGCGGCATCATCCCCCCGATAATCACGCACTGCGCATCGAACACACACTCCATAATATTAATCGCCTGGCATGCGGGTTCGATGGCGGTATCCAGCCAACTCTCGATTTGCGTTTCATCGACATTCAATAAATCTTCAGGCATGGCCGTCATCGGGTCGAGATCACAGGCTTCGTACGCCGCCTGTAACGATACATAGCGTTCCAGGCAGCCTTTATTCCCGCAATAGCAGTCACGGCCGCCCGGTTGCACCACCATATGGCCGATTTCGCCCGCATTGTGTGCATGCCCGGTGTAAATCCGCCCATCGGTAAAGATCCCCGCCCCCAGGCCCGTGCCGATATACAGATAAACGAATGAGGATAATTGCCTGGCGACACCGTGAAAACGTTCGCCAATGGCGGCGACCGTGGCGTCATTTTCTAGCGTCACCGGCCACCCGGTTAACGCACTTAAACGCGCTTCGATATCGACATTATCCCAGCCGTGGAGCGTGGTTGGCCCTTGTGAGGAGATACCCTCAACTCCAAAGGGGCCGGGCATGACAACACCGACGCCTAATATTTTTCGCCAGTCGATTTTCACCTGTTGGCGCATTTCTTGCTGTATGTGATCGATAAGGGCAAGCGTGGGTTCTGGCTGAGGTTTCTGCACATGGACAAGTTTGCGAAAGCGGACTTGCCCGGTGAGATCGACCAGCACAACCAGCAGCGATTGATGATCAAGATGGATGCCGATGGAATAGGCGCTATCAGGATTGAGTGTCAGCGGTGTTGCGGGTTGGCCACGTCCGCCCGCACGACGCGGCAGGTGTGAGGACAAAATGCCCACCTGTTCGAGTTCGGTTGCGATGTTGGACACCGTTTGGGGCGTGAGTGACGTGAGTCGCGCGATTTCAGCACGGGTGAGTTCCCCGTTGAGGCGGATAGCTTCAATGACGACCCGACGATTGTGGGCGCGGGCGTGTTCAAGATTGGTGCCAGAAGTGGTTATCACGGCCATGTATCCAGTGGGGGGAAACCATGTCAGTAATATAGCAATCAAATTGATTTTATATACCCGTCATACTTCAAGCTGCAGGGGTGTTGGCTGCACTCACAAACCCCAGTCACTTACTTAAGTAAGCTCCTGGGGATTTGCTCCCTGGCCGCCTACCTGCAACTCGAATTATTTAGGGTAGAAATACGATGAATTGAATTTGACGGTGGCATCACAGCTTTGAATGTTATTGCCATGTTAATGATGTTCGCCAGTTACTATTCATTATGAAGCTTTTCGATTTTGCTTTTACCACTCCAGTAGCAATACATCATTCGGCAGGGATGCAGGGCTGGCTTCAAGGCCGGGCCATTTTTTTTAGTCAATTAAAGCAATCAAATTGATTTAATCAACTTAACCCTGTTTCGGAGAATGACGATGAGCCTACGATTTACCCCTGCGGCCACCCTGTGCGCCCTCTCTGTACTCACGATGGGATACACCGCCAGCGCGCTTGCTGAAACCACGCTCAGTGCGCTGTTTATGACTCAGGCCGCCTACAGCGAAGCCGATATCCGCGCGATGACCGCCGATTTCACCAAACAGCATCCTGATATCAAAGTGAATCTGGAGTTTGTCCCATACGAAGCTCTGCACGACAAGATTGTCGCGGCACGAGGGGCGGGAGACAAAGGTTATGACGTGGTGCTTTTTGACGCCATTTGGCCTGCGGAATTCAACAAGTTTGGCCTGTTGCAGGACGTGACGACCCGTATCCCGGCCGATGTAAGCAGCAAAATTTTTGACGGCGCGATCGGAACCGTGACCTACAAAGACAAACGTTGGGGTATGCCGTGGATCCTGGATACTAAATATCTGTATTACAACAAAGCGATGCTGGCAAAAGCGGGGATCACTACACCGCCCGCCACCTGGGCTGATGTTGAGAAACAGTCTGCGATCCTGAAAGAAAAAGGCATTGTGAAATACCCGCTGGTCTGGAGTTGGTCGCAGTCTGAAGCGTTGTTGTGCGACTACACTACGCTGGTGTCGGCGTTTAAAGGTGAGTTCTATCAAGACGGTAAGCTGAACTTCACCAATGCGGGTTCAATGAAAGCGATCGATTACATGAAACAGACGCTGGATAAAGGGCTGACCAACCCGAACTCCCGTGAATATCTGGAAGAGGACGTGCGTAAGTCCTTCTCCAACGGTGATGCGGCTTTCGCATTGAACTGGACGTACATGTACAACATGGCAAACGACCCGAAACAAAGCAAAGTCGCGGGTGATGTTGGCGTGATCCCAGCACCAAGTGAAACCGCAGGCGGTGCATCTGGCGTGAACGGTTCGATGGGCTTGGGCATCGCCAAAGCCAGCGCACACCCGGATCAGGCGTGGGAATACATCAGCTATATGACCTCGCAGCCGGTTCAGGACAAATACGCCAAACTGAGCCTGCCAATCTGGAAATCGTCTTATGACGATCCGGCCGTACAGAAAGGCCAGGAGCCGCTGATTGCCGCTGCGAAAACCTCGTTGAACGTGATGCTCTCTCGTCCGGTGACGGCGGATTACTCCCGTTTGTCGAATATATTGCAGCAAAACATCCAGGCCGTTTTGCAGGGGAAAACCCCGGCGAAAGAGGGGATGGAAGCCGCAACAGCCGCCGCCGATCGTTTACGTTAGGTTTTTAAAAGCCAACACGCCCGTCATGGATGAACGATGACGGGCAAGGAATTATATGCAGACTTTACGCCAACGTGAGAAACATCAGGCCTGGCTGCTCCTCGCGCCCATGCTGATCATGATGTTTTTGCTGACCGCTTGGCCGCTCGTGCGCACGCTGTGGCTCAGTTTTACCGATGCGGGTTTGATTGGCGATGGCACAGCACCAGGCTGGGTGGGGAGCGAAAACTTTCTCTATGCGCTGACGGACCCCGACTTTCGCGAGGCACTCTGGCGAACGCTTTATTTCACCGCGGTTTCGGTGATGTTCGAGGGCATTATTGGCGTGCTGACGGCGCTGTTGCTCAACCAGCAGTTTTGGGGGCGTAGCGTGCTGCGAGTGCTGGTTATTTTACCCTGGGCGCTGCCGACTATCGTCAACGCCACCATGTGGCGGCTGAATTTCAACCCTGATTACGGCAGCATCAACGCCTTGTTAACTCAATCAGGGGTGATTGATAACTATCGCAGTTGGCTTGGCGACCCGTCGTCCGCCATTAATGCGGTGATGTTCGCTGATATCTGGAAGAACTATCCGCTGGTCACACTGCTGGTGCTGGCTGCGTTACAGACCATCCCGGACGATTTATATGAGGCTGCACGCCTGGACGGGGCATCGGCCTTCCGTCGTTTTCGCAAAATCACCTTCCCGGCGATTGCCGCCCCGCTGGCTGTTGCGCTGATTTTACGCACTATCGATGCGTTTAAAGTTTTCGACATCATCTACGTGATGACCCGTGGTGGCCCGCTGGACAGTACCAAAACGGTGAGTTTCTTTGTCTACCAGGAGTCTTTCAGCTATCTGCGCGCCGGAAGCGGGGCCGCTTACGCGATACTCATGACGCTGATTTGTGCCGTGTTGATTCTGATTTATATGGTGATGTTGTTACGCCAGCGTCGTTCGGGGGGCATCGAATGAAACAGAAAATCCGGCTTATTCTACGTTATGTTGCCGCCGCACTTCTTGCCGTGTCTATTCTGGCGCCGTTGTTCTGGATGTTTCTGATGAGCGTCAGTTCGGCGGAGGATTTGACCCGCGTTCCGCTGGAGTGGCTGCCGCGCCAGTGGGATTTCAGTCGCTATGCCAGTCTGTTGACCCTGGAAGCGGGGCAGCCGGGGGCTTTGTTCCTGCACGCTCTGGGTAACAGCTTGCTGGTGGCCTGCGGTGCTACGCTGATTTCGCTGCTGCTGGCAATACCTGCGGCGTACAGTTTTTCACGCTATCCCGGGCGCGAGTTCTGGTTGTTTGGCGGGCTTGCGATTTACATGGTGCCTCCGGTGGCGTTTGTGCTGCCGCTGTACTTTATTCTGGAAAAGCTGGCGCTGCTCAACACGCACATTGGGCTGATTCTGGTGTATTGCTCGATGATCATCCCGTTCCTGACCTGGATGCTGAAAAACCAGTTTGATGCGCTGCCCATTGATATTGAGCAGGCCGCGCGTCTTGACGGGTTGCGCTACTGGCAAGTTTTACTGAGGATAACTTTGCCGTTGGCAAAACCCGCACTCGGCGCCTCGGCCATGTTCGGTTGGTTGCTGGCCTGGGATGAGTTTTTCTACGCGCTGCTATTTACTAACAATATTAACGCCCAGACATTACCGGTCACGATTGCGGGTTTCACCGCCGGGCGTGCCACCGATGACGGCCTGATTGCCGCCGTCGGTATTCTTGCGGCTATTCCGCCGCTGTTTATTGCTCTTTGGCTGCAAAAAACGCTGGTGAGCGGGCTCACCGCCGGCGGCAGTAAAGGATGAATGCCAGCATCATGGGAAATGCAAAATAATGAAGAAACCAGAAACCCGCGCCACCCTGTACGTGGTGGGCAATATTAATGTGGATTTAATCATGAGTACGCTGCGTGAATGGCCGAAGAAAGGCACCGAAGCGATGCTGGAAAGCAGTTCGTTGCGCCCGGGAGGATCCGCTGGAAATTGTGCACTGGCGCTGGCGGCACTGGAATCGCCGTACCGTTTAGTCGCCAATCAGGGCAACGATCAGTTCACACCGTGGCTGGCGAGCCTGTTTCCTGACAGTGCACCACACTGGCCAACCTATGAGTGCGAAACGTCGCTGACGTTCGGCGTGACGCATCCCGACCACGAGCGCACCTTTTTCAGTAACCAGGGACACATCGTCCGTCTTTCTATGCAGGATGTTCTGGCGCAGATCCCGCAAGCCGCACAGCCTGGCGACTGGGTATTACTGTGCGGCACCTGGCTGTGTACTGCGCTGTATGCCGAATACCCACAATTGCTGGCAACGCTAAAAGATCGCGGATATTTCGTTGCCGTCGACAGTGGCTGGCCACCGCAGGACTGGAGCAATGCCCTGCGTGAGCAAACTGCAACCTGGCTGCCGTTTTGTGATGCGCTGCTGCTCAATGAAGTCGAAACCCTTGGACTGGCAGAGACATCTGCGCTTGATGAGGCCGCGCGGCGCTTGCTGGCGAAAATGCCAAAAAATGCATTTTGCGTCGTGAAGTGTGGGCCCGATGGCGCGCGTTTATGGGCAGCGAATCTAACGCTGCATCAGCCTGGGCAGCCGGTTGAGGTGGTCGACACCATAGGTGCCGGGGACAGTTTTAATGCCGGTTTTTTATCTGCGCTGATTTATGGACAGCCTCTTGCTACCGCGTTGCAATGGGGTGTGAGCGTGGCGGGGTGTGCGATCAGCAGTTCCCCGCGCCGTTATCCTGACTGGCAATCGCTTTTTGGCCTCGTGGAGAAGACCTGAATGGCTCTGGTTGAACTGGTAAACGTCGCCAAGAATTACGGCAAAGTGCAGGTGCTAAAACCGCTGAATCTCACCATTCCGGACGGTAGCTTCACCGTGCTGGTCGGGCCGTCAGGGTGTGGGAAATCGACGTTGCTGCGCTTGCTGGCTGGGCTTGAGTCACTGACCGACGGTGACATTTTGCTCGATAAGCAGCAGATCAATAATTTCGACCCTGCCGACCGTGATATCGCGATGGTGTTTCAAAGTTATGCGCTCTATCCGCATCTGACGGTTGCCGAGAATATGGCATTCCACATGCAGGTGAAGAAAGTGCCCAAAGCCGAACAAGAGGCGAAAGTGCAGCAGGCGGCGACCGTGCTGGGCATTGCCAATCTGCTAAAACGCTTGCCGAAAGATTTATCCGGCGGTCAGCGCCAGCGTGTGGCGATGGGGCGTGCGCTGGTGCGTAATCCCAAAGTCTTTCTGTTCGATGAGCCGCTGTCCAACCTGGATGCGCAGTTGCGAATGGAGCTGCGGGCGGAAATTAAATCGCTGCATCAGCAGTTTCGTACCACCACGGTGTACGTGACACACGATCAGATCGAGGCGATGACGCTTGCCGATAACATCGTGGTGATGAAAGACGGTTTTATCGTGCAGCAGGGCGACCCATTGTCGATTTACGACAGGCCGGCGAACACTTTTGTGGCCCGGTTTATCGGTTCGCCGCCAATGAATTTGCTAAAAGGTGTATTCCAGAATATCGACGGAAAACCGGGCGTGGCCTGCAATCAGTTGTGGTTCCGGCTTCCGGAGAAGTGGGTGCGCAAGGCCAACGCCCGTGAAGGCGAAGCCGTGACGCTTGGGCTGCGTCCGCACGATTTAAAACCCGTTGCGCAAAGTGAGTTGCCAGCAGCAACGTTGCGCTTACTGGAAGTCACCGGTGAGAGCAGTTTGCTGCACATCGACTGGAGCGGTTTCCCACTGCATGTGCAGTTCGCGGGGCGTATTCGTGCCAGTCATGACCAGACTCTGTATCTGGAAGCCAACAGTGAAGCGGTTCATCTGTTTGATGCGCAGACGGGGGAGCGGCTCGCGGAAGGGTGAAATGCCCTAAGAATTTTAGCGGTTGTTAGTGCGGCATTTCTTATCAATTTTAGATATAAAAAACGTTTATTTTTAATAAACATAGTGATATGTAATGCGTTGAGGTAATGACCCCTATCAAAAATAGGGGGTGGAATTGTGTTATCATCCGGCCTTTTCTCGTTGGGCCCTTTTTTATGCAACAACCTGTAGTTCGTGTGGGGGAGTGGCTGGTAACACCTTCTGATAACCAAATCAGCCGGAAGGGACGTCAGCTTACTCTTGAACCGCGTTTAATCGATCTTCTGGTTTTCTTTGCCCGCCACCCTGATGAGGTGCTCAGCAGGGATGAGCTTATCGATAACGTCTGGACGCGAAACGTGGTCACTAGCCACGTCGTCACGCAGAGTATTTCCGAGCTACGCAAGTCATTGAAAGATGGCGGAGACTGTAGCCTGGAATACATCGCGACGGTGCCGAAGCGAGGTTATAAGCTGACGGTGCCGGTTGTCTGGTGTACGGAAGAGGGTGAAGTGCCAGCGCCTGTTATTGCGCAATCGGCGTCTGCCGCGGTTGCGGATCTTGCTGACCCCGCGTCTGCCGCAGAATTACCGCAAAGCTTGCCGCCATCCGCGAAACCGCAGAAGCCTAAGCGTGCCTCGACTTTTTGGGTCTGGCTCCTGTTCCTGCTGGCGTTAGGAACGTGTGTCGCGCTGGTTGCGCTCTCGACGATAGACTCGCCAAAACCGCGCAATAAAGCCCGTTTGCTTTTGAATCCGCGGGATATTGATATCCATCTGGTCAAGGGCGGCACCTGTACCAACTGGGCATCGCAGGACGCCTACGCGGTCGGGCTGGGCAGCCTGATGACGACCTCGCTGAACACGTTCTCCACCTTTATGGTGCATGATAAAACCAACTACAACACCAATGAGCCAAGCAGCTCAGGTAAAACGCTGACCATCGAGTTCGTCAACCAGCGGCACTATCGCGCGCAGCAGTGCTTTATGTCCGTGCAGTTGGTGGATAACGCCGATGGTTCAACGATGATGGACAAGCGTTATTTCATCACCAGCGACAACCAATTGACGATCCAAAGCGACCTGTTGAATAGCCTGTCGGTAGCCCTGAAGCAGCCGTGGCCGGACCGGATGCAGGTGATGCTCAAGCTCTATCAGCCGTCACAAAGCTCGGCGATAACGCATTTTTATCAGGCGCATCAGCTATTAATGAATGGTGATGTTGATTCATTATATAAAGCCAGTCAGCTGCTTGATGATGTGATTAAAGACACTCCTGACTTTTCTTACGCGTTTGCAGAAAAAATGCTGGTGGATGTTTTACGCTATTCACAACAAACGCTGGATAAAGAACAACTCAATACGCTGTATGCCGAAATAAAACAGCTAGGAGAGATGCCGGGAATTAAAGATCTGGCGGTTTATTATCAAATTAAAACGGTCTATCTGTTAGGTCAGGGGAAAATCGATGAGGCATACAGTGCCATTAATACCAGTATCGAGATGGAAATGTCGTGGATGAATTACGTGCTGCTAGGCAAAGTCTACGAGATGAAAGGCCAGAACCGTGAAGCGGCAGATGCTTATCTGACGGCTTTCAATTTACGTCCGGGTGATAATACCTTTTACTGGATTCAAAACGCTGTATTCCAGACCTCCGTTACCAACGTAGTTCCTTATCTCGACAACTTCCTCGCTTCAGAATAAGTAAACCCTCATCATGCTCAGGATATTGGGCATGATGAGGTTAAACTTATGTTTCTCATGAGCAACCCAATTGTTATCTATGTTTATCTTTTTACGGCGATAACACAACACTATTTTAACTCAGTAAGCGTGACGTAAGTTACTGTAAATAAACGTTGTTTATGTTTTTTTGATATCAACATGTCATCCTTATATGTTAATTGAAAAAGCTCAACTTATCATTTGTCTGATGTTTGGTGATATTTCACTTTATCTTTAGGACTTATTTTTTCTGAATCAGTAACCTTATCGGCAGTGGGTCGGGCCAATACATGTTTCACCAGGATTGCCTGTACCGCCCAAATAAACTTAGGAGATAAGCAAACATGGGTTCTGCCAAGAAGATCGGGCTATTTGCATGTACCGGCGTTGTCGCCGGTAATATGATGGGGAGCGGTATCGCATTATTACCTGCTAACCTCGCAGGTATTGGTGGTATTGCTATTTGGGGTTGGGTTATTTCAATTATTGGTGCGATGTCTCTGGCTTATGTCTATGCCCGACTGGCAACCAAGAATCCACAACAAGGTGGCCCAATTGCCTATGCCGGGGAAATATCTCCAGCATTCGGCTTCCAGACTGGCGTGCTTTATTATCACGCAAACTGGATTGGTAACCTGGCAATCGGTATTACCGCTGTTTCTTATCTCTCTACTTTCTTCCCTGTTCTGAATGACCCTATTCCTGCAGGCCTGGCGTGTATTGCTATCGTATGGATATTTACCTTTGTCAATATGCTCGGCGGTACCTGGGTCAGTCGCCTGACAACCATTGGTTTGGTACTGGTATTAATTCCGGTGCTGATTACCGCCATTGTGGGTTGGCACTGGTTTGACGCGGCAACCTATCAGGCAAACTGGAACACCTCCAACACCACTGACAGCCACGCGGTCATTAAAAGTATCCTGCTTTGCTTGTGGGCTTTCGTGGGTGTTGAATCCGCAGCCGTCAGTACCGGTATGGTGAAAAATCCAAAACGTACCGTTCCGCTGGCAACCATGCTGGGAACGGCGATGGCGGGTATCGTTTACATCGCTGCAACTCAAGTTATTGCCGGTATGTATCCTGCGGCTCAGATGGCTGCATCAGGTGCTCCGTTCGCTATCAGTGCGTCAACTATCCTTGGCGGCTGGGCAGCTCCGATGGTTTCTGCATTCACTGCCTTTGCATGTCTGACTTCTCTGGGTTCCTGGATGATGCTGGTAGGCCAGGCGGGTGTTCGTGCTGCAAGCGACGGTAACTTCCCTAAAATTTACGGCGAGGTGGATAACAACGGAATTCCGAAGAAAGGCCTGCTGCTGGCTGCGGTGAAAATGACGGCGCTGATGGTACTGATCACCCTGATGAACTCCAGCGGTGGTAAAGCGTCTGACCTGTTCGGTGAACTGACCGGTATCGCGGTACTGCTGACCATGCTGCCTTACTTCTACTCTTGCGTTGACCTGATTCGCTTCGAAGGTTTCAACATTCGCAACTTCGTGAGCCTGATTTGTTCTGTACTGGGTTGCGCGTTCTGCTTCATCGCCCTGATGGGTGCAAGTTCCTTCGAACTGGCCGGGACCTTTATCGTCAGCCTTATCATCCTGATGTTCTACGGTCGCAAAATGCACCAGCGTCAACACGCTAACGACGCCACCGACAGCTCAACCGCTGACGCGCATTAATCACTAACCCTTTTCCTGGAGCGCCTTCCTGACCTGTCACACCGTGATGGGAGGGGCTCCCCATATCTGGAGATTCTACTATGAACGTTATCGCAATCATGAATCACATGGGCGTCTACTTTAAAGAAGAGCCTATCCGTGAACTGCATCGCGCCCTTGAACGCCTGGACTTCCGCATTGTTTATCCAAACGACCGCGAAGATTTGTTGAAGCTTATCGAAAACAACGCTCGTTTGTGCGGCGTGATCTTCGACTGGGATAAATACAATCTGGAATTGTGCGAAGAGATCAGCAAATGCAACGAATACATGCCGTTGTACGCATTCGCGAATACCTACTCCACACTGGACGTTAGCCTGAACGACCTGCGTTTACAGGTTCGCTTCTTCGAATATGCGCTGGGTGCTGCGGAAGATATCGCAAACAAAATCAAACAGAACACCGATGAGTACATCGACACGATTCTGCCGCCACTGACCAAAGCGCTGTTCAAATATGTCCGCGAAGGTAAATATACTTTCTGTACTCCAGGCCATATGGGCGGTACTGCATTCCAGAAAAGCCCGGTAGGCAGCATCTTCTATGATTTCTTTGGTTCAAACACCATGAAATCAGATATCTCTATTTCGGTTTCTGAGTTGGGTTCTCTGCTGGATCACAGCGGCCCGCACAAAGAAGCAGAAGAGTACATCGCTCGCGTCTTTAACGCTGAACGCAGCTATATGGTGACCAACGGGACTTCAACCGCGAACAAAATCGTCGGTATGTACTCGGCTCCAGCGGGCAGCACCGTACTGATTGACCGCAACTGCCATAAGTCTCTGACTCACCTGATGATGATGAGCAACATTACGCCGATTTACTTCCGTCCAACCCGTAACGCTTACGGGATCCTCGGTGGTATTCCACAGAGCGAGTTCCAGCGCGCCACTATCGCAAAACGCGTTAAAGAGACGCCGAATGCGACCTGGCCGGTGCACGCAGTTATCACCAACTCCACCTATGATGGTCTGCTGTATAACACTGATTTCATCAAGAAAACCCTGGATGTTAAATCAATCCACTTTGACTCTGCATGGGTGCCATACACCAACTTCTCACCAATCTATGCCGGTAAATGCGGGATGAGCGGTGGCCGTGTGGAAGGGAAGGTGATTTATGAAACCCAGTCTACGCACAAACTGTTAGCTGCGTTCTCTCAGGCTTCCATGATCCACGTGAAAGGCGATATCAACGAAGAAACCTTCAACGAAGCCTACATGATGCACACCACCACTTCTCCACATTACGGTGTTGTTGCTTCTACCGAAACTGCCGCTGCGATGATGAAAGGCAATTCCGGTAAGCGTCTGATTGATGGCTCTATTGAACGTTCTATCAAGTTCCGTAAAGAGATCAAACGCCTGAAAGGGGAATCTGAAGGCTGGTTCTTCGACGTCTGGCAGCCAGAACATATCGATGGTGCAGAATGCTGGCCGCTGCGCTCTGACAGCGCATGGCACGGTTTCAAAAACATCGATAACGAACACATGTACCTTGACCCGATCAAAGTCACTATGTTGACTCCGGGCATGAAGAAAGACGGCACCATGGATGAGTTCGGTATTCCGGCAAGCATCGTGTCTAAATACCTCGACGAACACGGCATCATTGTTGAGAAAACCGGTCCGTACAATCTGCTGTTCCTGTTCAGCATCGGTATCGACAAAACTAAAGCACTGAGCCTGCTGCGTGCGCTGACCGATTTCAAACGTTCGTTCGACCTGAACTTGCGTGTGAAAAACATGCTGCCATCTCTGTACCGTGAAGATCCTGAATTCTATGAAAACATGCGTATTCAGGAACTGGCACAGAACATTCACAAACTGATTGCGCATCACAACCTGCCGGATCTGATGTTCCGCGCCTTCGAAGTGCTGCCAAGCATGATGGTGACTCCGTTCGTTGCTTTCCAGAAAGAGCTGCATGGCCAAACCGAAGAAGTGTATCTCGATGAGATGGTCGGTCGCGTTAATGCCAACATGATCCTGCCGTATCCTCCAGGTGTTCCATTGGTCATGCCAGGTGAAATGATCACCGAAGAGAGCCGTCCGGTGCTGGAATTCTTGCAGATGCTGTGCGAAATCGGCGCTCATTATCCGGGCTTCGAAACCGATATCCATGGCGCATATCGCCAGGCGGATGGTCGTTATACCGTTAAAGTGCTGAAAGAAGAAAACAACAAGTAATTGAAGCTCCAGGGGAAGTGGCTTGCCACTTCCCTTTTTTCACGCACCAGGGAGACCTCATGAAAACACCCTCACAGCCGCGCGCGATCTATTACATCGTCGCGATTCAAATCTGGGAATACTTCAGCTTTTACGGCATGCGTGCCTTACTCATCCTTTATCTCACCCATCAGCTTGGCTTTGATGACAGCCACGCCATCAGTCTTTTCAGCGCTTACGCTTCTCTGGTTTACGTAACACCCATTCTTGGCGGCTGGCTTGCCGACCGCTTGCTCGGCAATCGCACGGCGGTCATTGCCGGCGCGCTGCTGATGACGCTCGGCCATGTGGTGCTGGGCTTTGAATCTGATTCAATCTGGAGCTTATACCTCGCGCTGGCGATCATTATTTGTGGCTATGGTCTGTTCAAATCCAATATCAGCTGCCTGCTCGGCGAACTGTACGCCGCTGACGACCATCGTCGCGACGGCGGTTTTTCGCTGCTTTACGCGGCGGGGAACGTAGGATCGATTGCCGCCCCGATCGCCTGTGGACTGACGGCGCAGTGGTATGGCTGGCATATCGGTTTTGCACTGGCGGGCATCGGCATGTTTATCGGCCTGCTGATTTTTTTGAGCGGACATCGCCATTTCAGCCACACCCGTGGTGTCGACAAACAGGCGTTGCGCGCGGTGAAATTTGTGCTGCCAACCTGGGGTTGGTTGGTGGTGATGCTG
This sequence comes from Buttiauxella sp. WJP83, assembly GCF_027594725.1. Classification (NCBI taxonomy): domain Bacteria; kingdom Pseudomonadati; phylum Pseudomonadota; class Gammaproteobacteria; order Enterobacterales; family Enterobacteriaceae; genus Buttiauxella; species Buttiauxella sp. WJP83. The sequence continues at coordinate 3,465,771 of NZ_CP110080.1, read as the reverse complement.
TGTGTGGCACCGGTGTTTTTCACGCTGCTACTCGAAAATAACGGGGCCGGTTATCTGCTGGCAATCGTGTGTATCTTTGCGGCCCAGATGGTGGCGCGGATCATGGTGTCATCGCCGCAACACCGTCGCGCGCTGTGGCAAATCGTTCTGCTGATGCTGACGGGCACACTGTTCTGGGTGCTGGCCCAGCAGGGCGGAAGCTCTATCAGCCTGTTTATCGACAACTTTGTTAGCCGCCGCTTGCTCAATATTGAAGTGCCGACGGCGCTGTTCCAGTCGGTTAACGCTGTTGCCGTCATGGCGGGAGGCGTGGTGCTGGCGTGGCTGATTCGCCCGGAAGGAAAGACCCGTTCCGTACTTCGCGTGTGGCTGAAATTTGCCTTTGGCCTGCTGATGATGGGCTGCGGATTTATGCTGCTGGCGCTCAATGCCCGTCATGGCACTGTCGATGGTCACGCTTCAATGGGGTTGATGGTGGGGGGGCTTGCGCTGATGGGCTTTGCCGAACTGTTTATTGACCCAGTGGCCATGGCGCAGATCACCCGTCTGAATATGCCGGGCGTGACTGGCATGTTGACCGGAATCTATATGCTGGCGACCGGGGCCGTCGCGAACTGGCTGGCGGGCCTGGTGGCGCAACAGACTACCGAGTCACATATCAGTGAAACCGCAATTGCCGCGTACCAGCACTTTTTCTCGCAAATGGGCGAGTGGACGATTGGCTGCGTGGCGGTGATTGTGCTGTTGGTTATCGCAGCCCGGCTGATGTTTTCTCCACCGGTCCCGTGTTTGCATGAATCCCGAGGCGATTAATTTTTACCCATACAGAGAGCAGGTGTAAGCCTGCTTCTTGCACTGCGTCATAGTTAGGAGGAGGATATTCTGGTAATAGTGTAGAAAGTCGATGAAATAACTTTAGTTTGTTTACGTCTGAGTGATATCAGGCTGAAATCAAGTATGAAAGCAGGGTTATGAGGAACCAACATGTCTGAACAACAAGCACAACGTGCCGATGAGGCAATTGACCTTAATAATGAACTGAAAACCCGCCGTGAAAAGCTGGCTCAACTTCGTGAGCAGGGTATCCCATTCCCGAATGATTTTCGTCGTGACCATACTTCTGACCAATTGCACACTGAATTCGATGGCAAGGATAACGAAGAACTCGTCTCCCTGAACGTTGAGGTCTCTGTTGCTGGTCGTATGATGACCCGTCGCATCATGGGGAAAGCTTCTTTCGTTACCTTGCAGGATATGGGGGGCCGTATTCAGCTATATGTCGCCCGCGATGCTCTGCCGGAAGGGCTCTACAACGAACAGTTTAAAAAATGGGACCTTGGCGACATTATTGCCGCGCGCGGTACGCTGTTCAAAACCCAAACCGGTGAGCTCTCTATTCATTGCACCGAGTTGCGTCTGCTGACCAAATCGCTGCGCCCGTTGCCGGATAAATTCCACGGTTTGCAGGATCAAGAAGCGCGTTACCGTCAGCGTTATCTGGATTTGATCGCCAACGACGAATCGCGTCACACCTTTAAAGTGCGTTCGAAAATCCTCGCCACGATGCGTCAGTTCATGGTGGAACGCGGCTTTATGGAAGTCGAAACCCCAATGATGCAGGTGATCCCAGGCGGCGCATCTGCACGTCCGTTCATCACCCATCACAACGCGCTGGATATGGATATGTATCTGCGCATCGCGCCGGAACTGTATCTGAAACGTCTGGTGGTGGGCGGCTTCGAGCGTGTATTTGAGATCAACCGTAACTTCCGTAATGAAGGGATCTCCGTTCGTCATAACCCAGAGTTCACTATGATGGAACTCTATATGGCGTATGCGGACTACAAAGATCTGATCGAACTAACTGAATCGTTGTTCCGTACTCTGGCGCTGACCGTGTTGGGTAAAACAGAAGTGCCTTATGGCGATCGGACATTTGATTTCGGCAAGCCGTTTGAAAAAATGACCATGCGCGAAGCTATCAAGAAATACCGCCCGGAAACTGACATGGCGGATCTGGATAACTTCGATGCAGCGAAAGCCATCGCCGAATCTATCGGTATTCACGTTGAGAAGAGCTGGGGCCTGGGCCGCATCGTCACTGAAATCTTTGACGAAGTGGCAGAAGCGCACCTGATTCAGCCGACCTTTATCACCGAGTATCCGGCTGAGGTGTCTCCGCTGGCGCGCCGTAATGACGTGAACCCGGAAGTCACTGACCGCTTTGAGTTCTTCATCGGTGGACGTGAAATCGGTAATGGCTTTAGCGAGCTCAATGATGCTGAAGATCAGGCTGAACGCTTCCTCGAGCAGGTGAACGCGAAAGCGATTGGTGACGACGAAGCGATGTTCTATGACGAAGACTACGTGACCGCGCTGGAATATGGCCTGCCGCCAACGGCGGGTCTGGGTATCGGTATCGACCGTATGGTGATGCTGTTTACCAACAGCCACACTATCCGCGACGTTATCCTGTTCCCGGCGATGCGTCCGCAGAAGTAAGTCCCAGTAAAGATAAAAGCCCCCTCGCTCTTGAAAGCCAGGGGGCTTTTTTATGGCTCAGCGTGTGACGACTCTGGTGGTCAGTGTCGGTAACTCCCATGCGCCACCCGGTCGGATCAGCCGGCAACGTCCGGTATCCTGTGCCGCACTGGGTACGAAACGTTCGCCATCCCATGCCCATTCTTGCAGACTCAGACAGTCACCCAATCCCCGGCCTTTCATGAAAAATCCAACAATGCCATCCTCATAGGAGGTTGCGCTGTCTGTCACCAGTACAGGGGGGCTCGACATATCATTACTGATGACAAAATACACATCGCCAGAGTTGTATGCCGCCATCCAGCAAGGTGCAATGACCAGTGATTGCTTTTCATTGAGGCCCGCGATTTGCCATGTTTCATTGAGTCGCTGGTCATCGCAGTCACTAATTTTACCGACAAGATCGAGCAACGCCGGTTTAATCAGCGCGGTTTCCTGAGGAGTCATGTCACGGCTTTTTATGTCGCGCACCGGGGCTTTCACTATCACTGGCTGCGGAACAGCCATTTTGACATTAGATTCGCTGTTGCTCCCTTGCTTTATCAGCGCACCGGTCGTGCCCACGCGGCCCTGAGCATCATCCATTTTCAGCAATACCGCGCTGGAGCCCGCGCCGGAGAAAGGGTATTCATGCAGATTGTTTTTAAAGCTGATTTTGCTGTCGCGGCGCAGTGCCTGCTTAAAGGCGGTGAATTGCGTTTCACTCATTTTCCAGGCATCACCATCGATCGCTAAAAGCGAGCCAAGAGAGTGCTTATCTATCAGCAGTTGTGGTGCCCCGGGCGTTTTGGTTGCCGCTTCGCCGTCATAATCTCCAAGCATTACCTGGTTGGTCACCGGCGTCGATGGCCCTGCGGTTCGCGTTATCAGGACCGTTGCCGCAGGATCAACATCGTTTGCTGAGTAGCCAGCCGCACGGCAGGTTAGGGTGTTATCACAAACCAGATCCCAGTCTTTATGCGTGAAACTTAACGATTCTGACGAAGATGCTGAAACTGCTCCTTGTGATACGGCTAATAACAGTCCTGCGATAACAAGCCCAGGGCTGCGCTTATTGAAAACTTTCCGTCTGTCTTTCCATTTATTCATGATTCATCCCTTTAATAACGTCATGTTGTTCTGATTATTCAAACGCGAACTCGCCTGCTGAAACGCCGGGCAGGTTTTATTGACAACAACGGAATAGTGAAGCCTTTGACCAGGCGGATGTCAATGCAGGGAGATGACTCACCGCTTTCTTAATCGGTTATAATCGCGCATCTTTTTTAGCTGAGAACCCTGTGGTTAACGGTATGAACCTCAATCGTTTCTGTTATTTGCTTTTGGCCTTCGCAGCAATAGGAAGCCTGTTTTTGCCTTACCCCATTGTGATTTGGTTCTTACTGGCCAACATTCTGACGTTGGTGATTTACGGTGCGGATAAAATGGCTGCACGAAAAGCCTGGCGCCGAGTGCCGGAGTCGACTTTGCTGATGTTTGGTTTTGTCGGAGGGTGGCCTTGCGCCATTTTGGGCCAGCAGCTCTTTCGCCATAAAACGCAAAAGCAGCCATTCAAAACTTACTTCATTATCAGTGTGGTGTTGAATATCGTGGTTTTGGTGGTGTTATCTCGTTTTGTGATGCTCGATGGCAGCTCATCACTGTTTTAAACAATAAGGCCGATCTCTCGATCGGCCTTATTACTGATTAAGCCGGGTTTACCGGTTTGTTTTCCGTCTTCACCTGGGCATTTTCCAGCATTTTACGTACTGGAATAATCAACACGAACAGTACAGCCGCGCAGATCAGCAACGCAATGGAACAACGTGCGAAGAGGTTAGGCAGCATATCCAGCTGATCAGCTTTCACGTGACCGCCAATCAGACCTGCCGCCAGGTTGCCCAGCGCACTGGCACAGAACCATAGCCCCATCATCTGTCCACGCATTCTTTCCGGAGCCAACAGCGTCATGGTCGCCAGCCCAATTGGGCTCAGGCACAGTTCGCCGAGTGTCAGCATCAGAATGCTTCCCACCAGCCAGAATGGCGATACGCCAGCTCCGCCGCTGTTCAGAACATTTTGTGCCGCCATCATCATCAGACCAAAGCCCGCAGCCGCACACAGAATACCGATGATAAATTTAGTGATGCTGCTTGGGCGGATGTTTTTCCGCGCCATCATCGGCCATGCCCAGCTAAATACCGGCGCCAGTAAAATGATAAACAGCGCATTGATTGACTGGAACCACACTGCCGGGATTTCAAAATCGCCGATCATGCGGTCGGTATAGTCGTTAGCGAACAGGTTGAACGAGGTCGGTTTCTGCTCAAATGCGGACCAGAAGAAGGCCGCAGAAACCAACAGAATGAAGCAAACCAGCAGTCTGGCGCGCTCTTTCCGGTTAAGGCCTGCAAACATAAACAAGTAGATAAAATAGCAGGCAACGGAGGCCGCAATCACGTACACCAGCACGCTGGCAACCGCGACAGGGTTAATGACGATAACGCCTTGAGCTATCAGTGTAACGACAATGGCCACACCGGCTGCCAGTACCAGCAACCAGGCACCCACACCGTTTTTCTTCGAAACGGGATTGTTCCAGGTGGAATCCAGGCCTACTTCGCTGTCGTAACGTTTCATCGCCGGAACGGCATAGACGCGGAAGATAATCAGCGCGACCAGCATACCGATACCACCGATACCAAAGCCCCAATGCCAACCGTGGGTTTTTATCAGCCAGCCGGAAACCAGCGGCGCGATAAACGAACCAATATTGATGCCCATATAGAACAGTGAGAAACCGCCGTCACGGCGCGCATCACCTTTCTTATACAGCGTTCCCACCATGACCGAGATGCAGGTCTTGAACAGGCCAGAGCCAAGAACAATAAACATCAGGCCGATAAAGAACAGGTTGTTGCCAAACACGGCGGACAACGCTATCGACAGGTGGCCGAGGGCAATGAGAATCGAACCGTACCAGACCGCTTTCTGCTGCCCAAGCCAGTTATCCGCCAGCCAACCACCTGGCAATGCGGCCAGGTACATACAGCCTGCAAAGATACCGACGATTGCCGACGCGTTTTCACGAGCAAGGCCCATGCCGCCGTCGTAAACCGTCGCCGCCATGAACAGAATGAGTAAGGGACGGATCCCATAAAATGAGAAACGCTCCCACATCTCAGTGAAGAAGAGTGAGCCTAGCGGATAAGGGTGACCGAAGAAGGTTCGGCTCTCGTTTTTGTTAACCGAGGAATGCATAAATTCTCCAAAATAAAGTGTGTCGTTGTTTTTATGAGTCGTGAAATGCCCGGCGGTTATCTGACTTTCCGCTCTTTAACATTCAGCAATTATTATGAGATAGCTGGTTTTGTCTAATGCCAACCGCAGAACTTTTAGACGAAAAAACGTCGAATGTCTACTTTTACAGATTTTATAGCGGAGAATTGGAAGCGATGTTGGATATCTGAAAGATGAGAGAAGGGATGAAGGGGAGTTGAGAAGGGAGCCGAGACTCCCTGTATATGAAGGACGACTAATCAGGCGTTATTTTTTCATTTTGATGGCCATAGCAAGCACACCCGGCCCGTTCATACGGCCATAATCCAGCATAGGAATCGCCTCTACAGGAACGCTACCCGCGGTTATCGTCTCAACACGCGATTTAAGATAACTCACCTGCGGTCCCAGCAGGATAACGTCAGCTTTTTTCCACTCCTCATTGAGCTTAGCGTCAGGAATGGCCCAGATTTCAGCGTCGATTTCTTGTTGCTTAGCCGCCTCAACCATTTTATTCATCAGCATGCTGGTGGACATACCGGCGTTACAAACGAGCATTATTTTAATCATGATTTTATCCTTGGGATGATGCAGCCTGCGCCATCGCGACGCGCTCAGCAAATTTGAGGAACGGGAGATAGAAGCAAACGGTGATTGCAATCAGAAAAACCTGCAGGACAGACGCGCGCCAGTCACCACCTGTTGCCAGAAATCCGGAGATAATCGGTGGCGTAGTCCAGGGGATCTGAACCGTCACATGGTTAATCCAGCCCCAGGCCGTCGCGTAATAAGCTGTCGTTAAACTGATGACGGGAGCCAGGACGAACGGGATGATAAGCACCGGGTTAAAGACTATCGGCAGCCCAAAAATAATCGGCTCACTGATATTAAAAAGACAGGGGGCAGTGGAGAGCTTCGCAATGTCACGGTAATCCGCTTTCCGGCTGAACAGGTAAATAGCAATAAGCAGCGCAATGGTATTCCCCGAACCGCCCATCACCCCAAAGGTGTCTTTAAACGCCATACAGATGATGTTGGGAATATCCTGGTGTTGAGCAAACGCGAGGGTGTTTTCCTGCATGTTGTTTAGCAAGAAGGGATCCAGCAATGCGCCAGAGATAACGCCCTGATGAATGCCCACTGAGAAGAAGAGGTTAGCCACAGTGGTAATCAGCAGGAATCCCGGCAGGCTGGTCGTTACGGATTTTAAGGGTTGCTGTATCAACGTTGCGATTAGCGTGTTGACGTCCATTCCGCTGAGACTTTTCACTGCAAAGGAGAACAGGGCAAAGATAATCATCGTCAGCATAATGGGAATGAGCGTATTGAATGAACGCACAACCGCCGGTGGAATGGCCCCGCCGCTGATATTGACCTGCAATCGTTTTGCATTCGCTAAGCGGATGAACAGCGAAGTTACCACCAGGCCCGTCAGGATCCCGACAAACATCCCGGCCGATCCCGTCGAAGCGAATGAAATCCCGCCCGTTACGGTCACGCTTTTCTGCGTCAGTACGTCGGTCAAATGAATGCTTTCCGGCATGAAAATGACGACAGTCGCAATGGACAGCAATACCGGTGCAATAGGATCCGCATACCCTTTGTTCTGGCAAAGGTGATAGGCAATCGCCCCAGCAATCAGCACCGAAATAAAGTTAAGCGAGCCATTAACGATGGAATTCCCCACCTGTTGCCAATGGGTGAGCGTCGCGTTGCTGATAATGCCGGAGAGGATCCCTTCTGGTTTAATCAGGGTGTTGTTGAGAAGCACCATCAGGCCTGCCAGTACAAAGAATGGCATTAAGGTGGCAAATGCATCGCGCAATGAGCGCAAATGGACCTGCCCGCCGATGCGCTGGGCGACGTTAACCGCTTGATCAAGTAATTTCATTGCTTATTCGCCTCAAAAATCAACATACAGCCCGTTGAAAGAAAAACCATTATCCCGGCTCAATGCCTGATAAAACTCGCCGCTTTTCTTGATGGTGCGTTGCTGCGTGGCCAGATCAAGGCTGACTAATCCATAGCGGTTTTTGTAGGCGTTAATCCATGACCAGCAGTCAATAAATGTCCACAGGTGATAGCCTTTAATGTTGCACCCGTCGGTAATCGCCTGGTGAAGGTAAGCCAGATGGTTCTGGATAAAACCGATGCGATAGTCGTCTTGTACCTGACCGTCGCGCATGAAGCGCTCTTCGTTTGATACGCCCATACCGCTTTCAGAGATAAAGGATTCGATGTTGCCGTAGTTGTCCCGGATATCGATGCACAGATCGTAAATCCCTTGCTCGTAGATCTCCCATCCTCGATGCGGGTTGAACTTACGGCCAGGCATGACATAGCTTTCGAAGTACCATTCCGGCATAAACGGGGAGCGAGGGTTGACGGCGTGAGTACGCGCTTTCACCCGGCGTGGCTCGTAGTAGTTGAGACCTAAAATCTGAACCGTATTGTCGCGAATATCGCAGAGATCTTGTTCGGTGTGAGAAGGGATCAGATCATGCAGACGCAGAGTTTCAACCAGTTTTTCCGGGAAAGTCCCTTTAACTGACGGATCGAGGAAACTACGGTTGTAGAACAGATCTGCATATACCGCGGCCTCAACATCAAGTGGATTTTCAGAGCGTGGGTAGGTCGGACTCAGATTAAGAATGATGCCGATTTTGCTGCTGCGATCCGGATGAATAGTCTGATGTTCTTTGAACGCTTTGATTGCCAGGGCACTGGCGAGAATCGTGTTGAAGCCTACCTGCACGCCGCGTTTGAAGTCGATAACGTTTGGATAATGGAAATCTTCCATGTACCCACCCAGCACCGGCCCCAGTGGTTCGTTAAACGTAAACCAATGGAAGACCAGATCGCCGAATTCACGGAAGCAGGTGGCGCAGAAATTGACGTAAGCATCGACAACGGCTCGGTTTTCCCATCCGCCAATCTTCATCATCTCTTCTGGCATATCGAAATGGTACAGGTTCGCAAAGGGCTTGATGCCTTGAGCCACCATTTCACTCAGCATGGCCCGGTAGAACGTCACGGCTTCAGCGCAAACATCGCCAGCGCCCTGGGGGAACAGACGAGCCCAGGAGATAGACAAGCGGAATGAGTTATGACCGGTTTGCTTCATCAACTGAATATCATCGACATAGCGATTGAAAAAGTCCGTCGTCACGTCGGTATTCACGGCATGATAGAAGCGATTTGGGTGCGCATCCCAGGACATATCCCACTGAGTACGCCCTTTACCCGTATTGCCCCTGCCTTCAGCCTGTTCGGCAGACCATGCACTTCCCCACCAGAAATCTTCCGGAAAGGATAAAAATTCAGTTTTGAGTTTCATGCGGCTTCCCTGTTGCTTCGTTGTTTATAAGTTTCGATAAGTTCAGTGCTTATCTCTTTGATGAGCATTGTGAATTCCAGTAACGCAGCCAATCATATGGCTTTTGTTTTTGTTTAGTAAACGAGTTGTATTTAGTTATTTTGTTTATGTGATTACTGTCACTATCAACAAATGTTCCGGTTTTAATCGCAACGTTTACGATTAGGATAGCGAGCAGAAACGGCTGTTTACTCAATGGAATAGTGGAGGTATTACGTGCTAAGCATGGGGCTGGATATTGGTGGGACGAAAACGGAAGCGGTCATTCTGGACTCTCTCGGGAACGCACTGGTGACGAAGCGAATCCCTACAGTTAAGACGTGCTACACAGGATTTTTGACGTCGCTGGTCAGCTTTATTCAGGAGATGCGCAAATCAGTCGCGGAGCCTGTCAGCATTGGTATTTGCCTGCCAGGGACCGAAGATGTCGGAACAAAGCTCATCAAAAATTCAAACATTGTGGTCCTCAACCAGAACCCGTTGATCCATGATCTTGAGCGTTTACTGGAACAACCGGTAGCCTGGGATAATGACGCGAATTGTTTCACGTTGTCAGAAGCCACCGATGGAGCGGGGGCAGAAGCGAGGAGCGTATTTGGCGCAATCTTAGGGACAGGGTGCGGCGGTGGGCTTTCTATGGATAAGGTTCTCTGGCGTGGCCACAACAGTAATGCCGGAGAATGGGGGCATAATCCACTCCCGCTTTACAACGAGCGTGACGATGGACCGGCAGTTCAGTGCTACTGCGGTAAATTTAATTGCACTGAGTCATTTATTTCGGGAACGGGGCTGGCGCGTCAGTATGGGCTGCTTCAGCGGGAAGCCATCGATGCAAAAGGTGTTTTCGCCCTCATCGAACAAGAAAACAAGGCGGCAGTTGCGCTTTACCAGACTTTCCGGGACCAACTCGCCCGTGCGCTGGCCTCTGTCATAAACATTTGTGACCCGAATATTATTGTTATCGGCGGGGGAGTATCACGCTACCCGGCTCTGTTCAGCCATCTGACAGAGGACGTGGGCAGGTATATATTCAATACATCTTGTTCAACACCAATCGTACCTGCGATGCACGGGGACAGCAGCGGTGTGCGGGGTGCGGCCTGGTTAGGACGTGATGCGGCCCGCAGACTGGGTTAAAATGTGACATTACCGTTTATTTTTGAATATTAAGAAGGGCAGGAGAAGCATGCTGAAGGCTGTGAGAGTCAGGGACATTGCTCAAAAGTCAGGTGTATCGGCTGGGGCTGTCTCACGCGCGCTGAATAACCGTCCTGGTCTGAGCGATGAAACCAGGCAACGCGTGATACAAACGGCAAAAGAGCTCGGCTATGATTTTACCCGACTCCAGGACAGCAAGATTAAAAAAATCCTTTTCATTCTCCACCGGCAGCACAACACGGCAAATGCGATGAGTTTTTATTCTCCGCTCCTGCTCTCTGTCGAAAACGCCTGCAGCGAACGTAGCATCGCACTGAGTTTTCTCGTCATTGGGCCGACCGATAACATCTCGCAGCAAGTGTTACAGCACGCCCCTGATGCGCTGCTGTGCGTTGGTTTTATTGAACCAGAGATATTGGCAGAGATAAGACAAATGCCTTTGCCCCTTGTCCTGGTTGATCATGCAATCCCGGGTATGCAAAGCATTAACCCGGACAATTACCAGGGCAGTATGTTGCTCACAAAACACCTCATTGAACGGGGTTACCAGCGAATTGCTTTTCTGGCGAGCAGCCTTGCGCACTACAGCATCCGGCAGCGGGAACGCGGCTACCGGCAGGCGTTATTTGAAGCGGGTATGCTGATGTCTCCGCAGTACGAAGTGACGGCTCCATCACTCACCGAGCTCACCCAGTCTTTGGAATATGCACTCGATGAGCTGATGGCGCTGCCTGAGCCACCCGATGCTCTGTTTTGTTACAACGACTCCGCGGCCATTGTGGCGCTGAACTACTGTCAGTCAAAAGGGATTCGGGTACCGGAAGATTTGGGTATCGTCGGTTTTGATGATATTGAACTCGCCAGGCATGTCACACCGGCTCTCACAACGCTTGCGATTGACAGAGTCACCCTTGGGAAACGAGCTGTCGAAATGCTGGTGGCAATGTCAGAAGGTGAGAATGAGCTGTTACCCGTTAAACTTATTATTCGGTCAAGTGCATGATTTTAAATACAGTCTCATTTGTTAGACCTGCCGTTATTATATAATAGATATTATTGATCCTGGTGGCGCTGTTCTTTTATATATTCGAGCAGTCGCCACAAAAATAAATAAATGATTATTCCAGCCCAACACACCTGGAGTATATGACTTGTCATTGCGGTTCTTATTTCGTGAAACCCCATCCAGTTTAGCACCGCTATGATAATGAAAAGTATCATGCTAAGTGCTGGAAGGATAAAAACAGACATTATAAACGATCGAATAAGCAGCCATATAAGAGGTTTCAGCACTCCAAAAAGTTTCCCAAAATACTTTTTCAACGTAGAAATCCTGTATTTTCCGAAATTTATTGCACGATATAACTGCTTATGTGTAACGCTGTGTTTTAGATAGAGAATATACGCACCCTTTCATCCTGAAAGGGAACGCCACCATTCAATTGCAGTCATTTGCCAACCACCCGCACACTTCACGACTGTTTATTTACCGGTTCTGCTGAGTGATCCGGTAAGCAGCAGCGATTGTTCCACCTACGCTAATTTTGTGACGGAACATTAACTCTTCTTTTTTGGGAGGGGTTCTTAATGTAGTTGCTTGTTGACCATGTTCATCAAGCGCCGATCGGTTTGTTGCATGCATAACCCCGCTTTGTGTGAAATTCGTACTTCATCCAGGAGGTTTTGCAGCAGCAGACCATTCTGTTGGTGTTCTTTTTTCATGATGAAAAGAAAGTGTGCGGTGCTGTCGTCGTTCAGAGACTTGGCTACTCTGGTAAATTCAACAAGAGTCGCAGAGAGTTTCAGGTGTTCTCCCAGGATTTTCTGAAACAAATCTTCAAGGGTTGAGCAGGGTTCATCACCAAACTGTGTGCCGCTCACTATTGGGTGGTCACCTGATTTTTTAATATAATCAAACAATTTAATGACATGTGTTACATTGATCTGCGCCTGTGCTCGTAAAAAATTTGCAGCTCCAATCAGTTTGTTTTCTGAACACCAGTCGCTTAAGTGTAGATAAAGATTAGACGCAGAAAACTCCAGATTCATCTGCGTATTAAGATTTTGAACCATGCCTGACATCACCATACGAAACCCCCGATTACTTGAATAAATGGCGCTTTCTGAAAATGAATATTTGTTTATTACATTAAATTTACAAACTTAGCGTGAAATTCACCTAAAAAGATCATTCTACGCCTCCACTGGCGGGCTATACGGCACGGCACGCTGCATGTATTGCGAACAATAAGATATTTTTCAGTGCGAATAAACATCTTGTTTCATTTATTTTCATTTTTTTTATACACCGATGCAAAATATGAATTGATGTCAAATGGTTACACTTATTCTCATTGGGTGTTAATGCACAAGCCCTCGAATGGCAGCGCACCAGCATGGGTTGCAGGCAGTGGAACGAAAGCGGCAGGGTAGTGCAGCAACGGGCGAGGGCATCTGTACTCGCCGGGCTATTGGCTGCTTATCGGGCAATTGAAAAGGGGGGAAGGTGTGGGTCAGATCCCGGCACCATGGCTGATTTGTATCGTGGTTGTATTCTTTATGCGGATAAGATCACTAAATAGGGATAATAGCGTTATATGCTGACCTGTTTAGCAACCAGGCCTGTACTAAGTTCTGACAAAATCAAATGTAAGAAGAATCTGAACTTAAATTACTGAATGTCATTCTCATTGGCATTACTATCTGTGTGAAAAACCACACAAAGATAAATGCATTATGTTTACTTACTCACACAATTGTATTATTCCATTGTTCATCATCTATGCCTAAGGAATATACTCGCAGTCTTTATCATTACACCACCCTGGATACTGAATGAAAAAACCATACTATTTTACAAAAAATAATAAATGGAAATTTCATATCATAAGTTTTTTTCTGCTGTTGTTAATGTTAACTATCTCTGTCTTATTTCTGCACATGCGTTTTATGACATTAGTGGGCACGGATAAAATGCGTTTAGAGATGTATAAGTCAACATTATATTCAACAATAGATCAATATTACATCCTGCCCTATATGCTATCGATGGACAATGTAATAAAACAATCCATGAATCAACCGGGCGATAATGTTACCGAAAATCTTAATAGGTACGTTGAATATTTCAATACACAATTAAAAACAGCAGCAATATTTATTCTTAATGCGCAAGGGAAAACAATTGCTTCCAGCAACTGGAGAGAACCCGGAAGCTATGTGGGTCAAGACTACAGCTATCGCCCCTACTATAAACAAGCGATGATGGGAATGAATGGCCGATTCTATGGAATCGGCAGTACGACCAATATCCCAGGTTTTTTTCTGTCTACTGGTATAAAGAATAATGGGAAGGTAGTCGGCGTTGTTATCGTCAAAATTAGCCTTAATGACATTGAGAATGTATGGGCGGAAGGTCCAGAAAATATCATCGTGAGTGATGAACATAGTATTATATTTTTAAGTTCAAAGTCACAATGGCGAATGAAAACCTTAGAGCCATTACCTTCTCAAATAAAAGAAAAATTACAATTAACACGACAATACAGCTTAAGCAATATTTTACCTGCTGATTACTACCCATGTTTTACATTTAATGGCTTTGTTTTTTTAAAAGAAAAAGCCAATCAATTGTGTTTGTTGCCACGGTTTTACACTCAGCAAATTTCCATTCCAGAGTTTAACTGGAAAATGACGATTATTGTACCATTAGATAATTTGTACTGGACATGGGCAATATCATTAATTATCACCCTTATTTTGTATTTACTGGTACTGGTTATTATCAAGTACTGGCGCATGCGCTCGCGCGCTCAACAGTTATTAACACAGGCAAATGAAACTCTTGAGAAGCAGGTAAAAGAACGTACTCATGATCTTGAATCAATGAACCAAAAGCTGCTTCTGGAGATGAAAGAACGCAGCCAGGCCGAGCACATTATTCAGCTAACGCGCAGCGAACTTGCAGAATCCAATAAGCTTGCCGCCTTAGGGCAAATGGCGACAGAAATTGCCCATGAACAAAACCAACCTTTGGCTGCGATTCATGCCCTGACGGACAACACCCGCACGATGCTGGCTAAAAAGATGTATACTCAGGCAGATCAGAATCTTAAGTACACTATTTCCGTTGTCGAGAGAATGACTCAGTTAATGTCTGAGCTGAAAACGTTCGCATCTCGCCATCGGGTGCCAAAAGGCTCTGCGGATGTGGTTAAAGTGATGTACACCGCGGTAGCGCTTCTGAACCACAGCATGGAAAAAAATAACCTTGAACGTCGGATTAAAGCACCGTCCAGGCCGCTCTTCGTCGGTTGTGATGAATTAGGCCTTGAGCAGATATTTAGTAATCTGATCACCAATGCGTTGGATTCAATGGAAGGTCAACAAAATAAGCGTCTGGATATTTCAATATATAAGGAAGATCATAAAGTTATTATCACACTGAAAGATAATGGCTCCGGGTTCTCACCCGAAATTATTGAGCGCATCTTTGAAGCGTTTTTTACCACCAAACGTCGAGGTATTGGGCTCGGTCTTGCTATTGTTAGCGAGATAGTCAGGAATTCTAGTGGAACAATCCACGCCAGTAATCATCCGGAAGGTGGCGCGATGATGACTTTATCATGGCCAGAATGGGGAGAAGATAATGATAAATAATGAAGGTGACATTACCATTATTTATATTGAGGACAGCGATGATGTGCGTTTTGCCTGTGAGCAAACGCTGATGCTCGCAGGCTATCGTGTTATATCGTGCTCTAATGCTGAACAGAGTTTACCCGTCATTCAGAGCCAAACGAATATTATAGTGCTCACGGATGTCAGGCTTCCGGGAATATCTGGTTTAGAGTTATTAAGTCGTATTATTGAAATCGATGCCAAAATCCCCGTGATTTTAATCACAGGTCATGGCGATGTTGAAATGGCCGTTGAGGCTATGCGCAATGGTGCCAGCGATTTTATCGAGAAACCTTGTAGCTCCGAAAAATTGCTCAGCATTATTGCAAGGGCCGTGGAAAAACGCCGGCTGGTATTAGAGAACAAGCAACTACTCACACGCCTGCAACAAGAGAATGGCCCAATTCTGATAGGCCGTAGCCCGCAAATGCAGCAGCTGCGAAAAATGATCATGAATGTCGCCGACACTGATGTCGATGTGCTTATTTACGGTGAAACTGGGTGTGGCAAAGAAGTTGTCGCCCGCATGTTGCACCACTGGAGTACCCGCCATACAGGCCAGTTTGTCGCATTAAACTGCGCGGGATTGCCTGAAACACTCTTTGAAAGTGAAATTTTCGGTCATGAATCGGGTGCTTTTACTGGCGCGCTGAAAAAACGGATAGGAAAAATAGAACACGCTAACGGCGGCACATTACTTCTGGATGAAATCGAAGGCATGCCGCCTGGTATGCAGGTGAAACTTTTACGTGTACTGCAAGAACGAACAATTGAACGGCTCGGCGCCAACCAGTTAATTCCGGTGAACTGCCGCGTCATCGCTGCGACGAAAGAAGATCTGTTGCGCCAGAGTGAAGAAAATAATTTTCGTGCTGACCTTTATTACCGCCTGAACGTCGTTAGCCTGAGTATTCCTCCTCTACGCCAGCGACGGGAAGATATTCCGGAGCTTTTTTACTGGTTCGCCAGTCAGGCTGCGCAAAAATACAATCGCCCCCTCCCCGATATTTCGCCGATGCTGCTTGCCTGGCTGCAATCACAAAGTTGGCCTGGCAATGTACGAGAACTTAAACACAATGCCGAGCGATTTGTCTTAGGACTACTGACCCAGCACCAGCCTGTGCCCATGACCCAGCAAGAAGAACGTGGCCTGACCGCCTGTATTGATGCGTTCGAGAAAAAGCTCATTGAGGATATGCTGCGGCAAACGGAAGGGCAGGTCAGTTTGACTGCGCGGCTACTACAACTGCCGCGCAAGACGTTATATGACAAACTGAACAAGCACCAGATCCAGCCCCAGCTCTACCGGCTGGAATCAACTAGCTAGTGCAGGTGTCTGGGGATGCAGACCCAAATCAATGCCTTTGCGGGCGTAGCGTTCCACCACCCATGACCAGAACTCCTCCGGGATCGCGATCGTTTTACTGTTGCGTTCCCGTGTTTCGGCCTCCGGCATTCCTGGGTAAATCACTGGTCGCCCTCCCGGCTGCGGGAGGGTTGCCAGCAGGTAGTCCGCAAAGAACTGTCCTTTCGCCTCTGCCTGGTCGCTGAATTTTGCGGGATCAATGACCAGGGCGAAAAGGTGGTTATGCGCAGAACCATCGGCCTGATGATCCTCGGCGATGGTATCCCCACCGGACAAAATCCCCGCCATCATTTCAATCATCAATGCCAAACCAAACCCTTTATGTTCACCAAACGGCAACAGCGCTCCTGATGGCGAGGTAAACAGCACCCCCGGATCGGTGCTGGGATTGCCTTGAGCATCAATCACCTGACCCGGAGCTGTTTGCTTACCCTCGACGGACATCACCCGCGCTTTGTTCAGCGCCATGCTGCTGGTCGCAAAATCAACCAGCATCGGCGGCCGGTCATCGTTAAACGGCCAGGCAAAACAGAACGGATTAGTCGTCATGCGCGCCTGCGCTCCTCCCCATGGAGCGACGAGCGCCGGTCTTCCGGTGACATTGCTCATCGCCAGCAGAGCCAGGCCTTTATCGCTCACCATTTGGCCGAAGTGCCCCATACGCCCTAAATGGTGCGCGTGACACAGGGTAAGCAGACAAAATCCGTTCTCCTTCGCTCGTTCAATAGCCGCATTCACCGCCACTTTTGCCGCATGCTGGCCAAAACCATTATGGGCATGAAAACGCAGCAGGTGGCCTTCGCTGACCAGTGCTTCGGGTCGGGCATTGGGCGTAACGTCGCCTCTGGCAATGTTCTCAAGATATTTGGGCAACAGCGTCACGCCGTGGCTAGGGAAGCCATAACGTTCAGCCTCAATCATATGTTCGGCGACATCCTGGGCAATATCCGCATCACAGCCGTTCAACTCAAGTAATCCGGCCGTTAACCACCGAACTTTTTCCAGCGCAATTTGTAATGACATGGCGTATCTCCTTACATCAGACCCAAAACTTTCCACCAGGTGGCAGCAAAGAACACCAGCAGCAAATAGCCAATCACAGAGAGCCAAATCCCCACGCGAGTGAACTGGCGCGGAGAGAAGGTATCTGTGCCCAGGCACACCATGTTTTGCGGTGCATTAATCGGCAGAATGAAGCCAAAACTGACGCTAAAGGCTAACAGGATGGTCATACCGACAGGGTTAACGCCCAGTTCCGGTGGCAGGCTGCTCAACAGGCTGATAAGAATCGGGAGTAGGGCAGCGGTTAACGCGGTGGCACTGGCAAATCCAAGGTGGATGACGATCAGGAAAGCGGCGAGGATGGCGAAGATCGCCAGTGGAGGTAACGCGTCCAGACCAAAACCTTGCACGACGTAATTCGCCATCCAGGATGCCGCCTGGGTATCAAGCAGAGTAGAACCGAGGCTGATCCCGATACCAAACATCAGCAACGTTCCCCATTGCACGCGTTTCTCGACTTCTTTCCAGTGCATCACACCAATGCCAGGCATCAGCATGATCGCCAGTCCGGCCAGCGTAACGGAGGTGGTGTCAATGCTGTGCAGTTTTCCGCCAGTCGACCAGAACACCAGTAACAATAACGAGATAGCAATCAGGCGTTTTTCTTTACCTGTTGTTGGCCCCAATTCCACCAGCGCTTTTTTAATCGCATCGCTTCCTCCTTCAACCTCTTCTGTTTCCGGCGGCAGCAGTTTTCGGGCAAGGAAGTAGAGAATGACTGACATCGTCAGGCTCCAGGGCGCTCCAGCTAACAGCCAGTCGAGCCAGCTGACCGAGTGGCCCGCACCAAAGGTTTTATTGATAAATCCAATGGACAGCAGGTTCTGCGCGGCGGAAGTCTGAATACCCACGTTCCAGATACTGGTTGCCTGAGCGATAACAATCATCATCGATGCCGCAAGACGGGAGTGTTTATCGACCTTAAATGCCGCAATAACCCCCATCATGATAGGCACTACGCAGGCCGTACGGGCCGTGGCGCTGGGAACGACCAGGCTCAATACGATGGTGACGACGATAGCGCCAATAAGAATACTTCGGCTACTGGCGCCTATTTTTGACATGGTAAATAACGCGATCCGCTTATCCAGACCGGTTATCGTCATTGCCGCAGCAATAAACATCGCCGCTGCGACCAGCGCGAGCGCAGAGTTAGAGAATCCTGAAAGCGTCATTTTCAGGGCTTTCTCGGTACCCAGAATGGTTTCCGGATGGTTCATATCCGGCGCAAAGCCGACCATGAAAATAATCAGCGCCGAAATCACAATTGCGCTGGCGGTATAATCCATCGCTTCGCTTATCCAGACAATGATTGCAAAAACCAAAATAGCAATCATATGTTGCCCGGCGACCGGTAATGAGTCACCTAGCGGCAGGAACATAATTATAAGACCGGCAATAATGGCGAACCATAAACCGGGGTTAGGGATGAAGCTACGCTTTTGCGCAACATTATTTGGGACTGATGACATAATCACCTCAATGTGAAAGATAAAAGACCTGCTTCTCTAATGCAGGTGTTATGCCATCTTTTATTAATTATATAACTAATTGTTATTTAAGATTTTTATTAAAATAAGGTATCGGAGATATGCGTGAAATTCCGCACAGGTAAAGAAACGTGAATATAAAACCGCACACATAAAAAAAGGGAGGCTTATAAGCCTCCCTCCGTTACCCTGCTATGAATTACTTAATGGCATTCCACAATGTGTCACCAATTAAGGCCGGATTTCTTGTCCATGCCATACCTGCTTGATCAAATGCACGGAATTTATCTTCGGCGCTGCCACTTCCACCAGAAATAATGGCGCCAGCATGCCCCATACGTTTTCCTTTCGGTGCTGTGACACCCGCAATATATCCAATGACCGGCTTGTTCATTTCGTGACGAATAAATTCTGCGGCGCGTTCTTCCGCATTCCCACCAATTTCTCCAATCATAATGACCGCATCGGTTTGCGGATCATCAGCAAATAAACGCAGAGCATCAATAAAGTTCGTTCCTGGCACGGGATCGCCGCCAATACCAATACAGGTCGATTGGCCTAACCCCAGCGCCGTCGTCTGTGCAACGGCTTCATAAGTTAATGTACCTGAACGGGAAATAATGCCGATACGTCCTGGACGGTGAATATCGCCCGGCATAATACCAATCTTACATGCCCCTGGCGTAATAATGCCCGGGCAATTCGGTCCGATTAAACGGACATCCGGGTGGTAATCCAGCAGGCGGCGGACTTTCACCATATCCAGCGTAGGAACACCTTCGGTAATCACCACAATCAATTTAACGCCAGCTTCAATGGCCTCAACGACAGAATCCAGAACAAACGGCGCAGGCACATAAATCACGCTGGCATCCGCTTCTGTCTGTTTCATCGCCTCTTTCATCGAATTGAAAACGGGGCGATCCAGGTGCAGTTGCCCCCCTTTGCCCGGCGTAATGCCACCGACGATTTGTGTGCCATAAGCGATCGCCTGCTCAGTATGAAACGTCCCATTTTTACCGGTAATACCTTGCACCAGAACTCGGGTATGCTTATCAATCAAAACGCTCACGCTAACCTCCTGTTAATTCAATAATGCGATAATGCGCTTAGCGGCATCATCCAGAGAGCCAACGGCTTCCACCGCGAGGCCGCTTTCCGCCAGCAAACGTTGCCCTTCAGCCGCATTATTGCCAGACAGACGTACAACGACCGGTAAGCTAATTTCCGTTTCACGCAGAGAGTGAATAATGGCGCAGGCAATCATGTCGCAACGCACAATCCCACCGAAAATATTGACCAGAATGGCCTGCACTTTGTCGTCAGAGACAATCAGCCTGAACGCTTCGCTCACGCGTTCCTGCGTTGCGCCGCCGCCCACATCGAGGAAGTTCGCGGGTTGCTCGCCATACAGTTTAATGATGTCCATGGTTGCCATCGCAAGCCCTGCGCCATTGACCATGCAGCCAATATTGCCGTCCAGCGAGACATAGTTGAGATCGAGTTTTGCCGCCTGGCTTTCCCGTGGGTCTTCCTGCGTTTCATCGCGCATCGCCTGCAATTCCGGGTGGCGATACAGTGCGTTGTCATCTAACGACACTTTCGCGTCAGCGCACATAAATCCGCCGTCTTCACGCAGAACCAGTGGGTTAATTTCCAGCAGGGCGAAGTCCAGTTCGTTAAAGGCTTTCCATGCCTGATTCGCTAAACGACTAAACGCCGGGAACAACGCATTTTCGAGGTTCAAAACCGTGAACATTTCCCGAATATGGCAGGGTTGAATGCCCGTCAGCGGATCCACACTCACGCTGCCGATTTTCTCAGGCGTTTCATGAGCGACTTTTTCGATTTCGACTCCACCTTCCGGGCTGACAATAAACGTCACACGCTGGCTTTCACGATCCACCACCATGCCAAAGTAAAGCTCCTGGCGTACCGGGTAGATGTTTTCACAGACCAGAATGCTGCTGACAAACTGACCTTCTTGCCCGGTCTGATACGTAACCAGCTGCGAACCGAGCATTTGCTCAACAAAGGCTTCAGCCTGCGGGTATTGCGTCAATACCTTCACGCCGCCCGCTTTACCTCGTCCTCCGGCATGAACCTGCGCTTTTAGCACGGCTCCTTTGCTTTCGCTGGCAATGCGGCTCCACGCGTCAGGTAATTCCGTAATATGTTGAATCGCAACTTCTTTCGGACATGGCATTCCCATGCCGGCCAGTAAGGATTTGGCCTGATACTCATGTAAATTCATAATGTCTCTCAGTGGTATTGAACGTTATCCGTGGAGCGCCTGTTTATTCAGCGCCATTGCCGCTTCGTGTATGACTTCACTCAACGTGGGATGAGCATGTACCGCACAGGCGATATCTTCACCCGAGGCGCTAAACGTCATCGCCAATGCAATTTCGTTAATTAATTCAGAAGCCTGCGGGCCGGTAATTGCCCCGCCCAGCACCCGGTCGGTGCGTTTATCGGCATAAAGCGTACAGCGTCCGCCATCCTGCCCCAGTGCCAGCGCGCGCCCGTTGCCTGCAAACAGTGAATGACCTTTGGTGAAGTCGATTCCAGAGGCTTTCAACGTCGATTCGCTCTCGCCAACCCATGCCACTTCCGGCTGGGTGTAAATCACGGAAGGGATCAACGAGAAGTTGACGGGCTCGACGGGTAGCCCGGCAATTTGATCGGCGACGTTCAGGCCTTCTTCCATCGCTTTATGCGCCAGCATCGGCCCACGTACGACATCGCCAATCGCCCACAGACCGGGTTTTCCCGTGCGGCACAGCGCATCAACTTCAATGCCGCCGCGACCATTCGATGCCAGCCCCAGCGCCGCCAGATCAATACCGGACAAACGTGGCTCACGGCCAATGGCGACAATCAGCTTATCGACACGCGTTTCCTGCGCGTTCTCGCCTTGCCGCCAGCGAATCACCACTTCGTCATCCTTGCGTTCGACCGCATCAATACTGACGCCGAACTGCATCTCCAGACCGCTGGCAACCATCGCTTTACGCACATCGTTAGCCATTCTCGGCTCCAGTGCGGGCAAGAAGGTTTCCGCCATTTCCAGCAGCGTGACCTGTGCCCCCACACGATTCCAGACAGAACCGAGCTCAAGACCAATCACCCCCGCGCCAATCACTCCCAGACGCGCCGGACATTGGCTTAATGAAAGTGCCCCGCGATTATCCAGAATGTGCGTGTTGTCCGTCGCCACGTCCGCAAGCTGGCGCGGTTGTGAACCGGTCGCAATCACCACATTTTTGGCGCTCACCGTCTGCTCATTGACCAGCAACTGCCAAAGTCCCTCATGTTGTTCCCGCAGCGTTGCCAGGCCGGAAATATGCGTCACCTTATTTTTGTCAAACAGCAGGCGAATCCCCTGCGTCAGACGATGCACGATGGCGTCTTTACGTTGGATCATGGAGGGAACGTCAAATGACACCTCCTTGACCTTAATGCCGTGGATCGCCGCTTCATGCTGGATCTGTGCAAACAGTTCAGACGATTGCAGCAGCGATTTTGACGGTATACAGCCGACATTCAGGCAGGTGCCGCCCGGTGACGGTTCGCCTTGCGGATTGACCCCATCATCAATACAGACCACGTTTAGCCCGCGCTGCGCCGCCCGTAGCGCCGCCACATATCCGCCGGGGCCGCCGCCGATGACCGCAACGTCAAAAAATGGATTCATCACTCTTCTCCTTACAAATCCAGCAACAGTTGTTCTGGCGCTTCCAGCAGTTCGCGGATCGCCACCAACGTTTGCACCGCTTCTTGTCCATCGATAATGCGATGGTCATAGCTGAGGGCGAGGTACATCATTGGGCGAATAACGACCTGGCCGTTTTCGGCGACCGGACGCGGGGTAATCGCGTGCATACCGAGAATGGCTGACTGTGGCGGGTTGATGATTGGCGTGGACATCATCGAGCCAAACGTGCCGCCGTTGGTGATGGAGAATGAGCCGCCCTGTAACGCTTCCAGCGGCAGTTTCCCTGCACGCGCCAACGCGGCGTATTCGGCAATTTGCCGTTCGATATCGACAAGAGAGAGGGTTTGCGCGTTGCGCAGCACAGGCACCACCAGCCCACGGTTGCTGCTGACCGCAATACCGATGTCGCAATAGTCACGCCAGATAATGTCATTGCCCTCAACGCTGGCATTCACTATCGGGAAGCGTTCAAGCGCGCGGGTTACGGCTTTAACGAAGAACGACATAAAGCCCAGCTTCACCCCGTGTTTTTCGGCAAAGCGGTCTTTCCAGCGGGCGCGCAAATCCATGACGTTCTGCATATTCACTTCGTTGAACGTGGTCAGAATGGCGTTATCCCGTTGCGAGGCCAGCAGACGTTCGGCGATACGTGCGCGCAGACGTGACATGGGCTCGCGACGTTCCTCGCGAGAACCGGCTGGTGCGACAGAACGCGGGATAGCCGGTGCCATCGTCGGCGCAGGCACCGGCGCGGGGGCGGCAGATTGCGCATGCTGCAACACATCTTCTTTCAGGACGCGTCCCTGGCGTCCGCTCCCTGCAACTTCTGCAAGGTTTACATCGCTACGCTGGGCTTCAAGACGTGCAGCCGGCATGGCGGTCGGTTCGACCTTCGCGATGGCAACTTCTGCGGCGGCCGCCTGCGGTTCCAGATACGCCAATAGTTGAGTGGAAGTCACCTCGTGGCCTTCCTCGACCAGAATGCGCGTCAATATGCCATCCTGTGGCGCGGGGATTTCGAGGATGACCTTGTCTGTTTCAAGCTCCGCGACGACTTCATCACGGCGTACGAAATCACCTTCTTTTTTACACCACGTAGTCAACGTGCCTTCCGCCACAGACTCCGGTAATTGAGGGACAGTAATTTCAATCATCAGATAGTTTCCTTATTATTTTTTATGGCTGGATGTGCGCGAACGCATCCGCAAGAAAATCGTCAATTTGTTGTTTATGCACGCGGCCATAACCCGTTGCCGGTGCAGCCGCGGCCGGGCGGCCTGCGTAATGCCAGACCGGGTTATTCAGCGCCGTCAGTTCATGATGAATTTGTCGCCACGCCCCCTGATTCTCTGGTTCTTCCTGTAGCCAGACCCCGCGTGAACACTGCGGCCATTGCGCCAGTGCGGCGTTGATCTCGTCCGTCGGGAATGGATAGAGTTGCTCCACGCGTACAATCGCCACGCTCTCATCAAGACCGCGCTGTTTGCGGGCTTCCAGGGCGTCGTAAGAGACCTGACCACTGCACAGAATGACCTGCTTAACCTGCGCTGGATCCCGCGGCCAGGTATCGGTAATGACTGGTTTGAAACTCCCTGAGCTAAACGCTGAAAGCTCGCTCATCGCGCCTTTAAAGCGAAGCAGGCGCTTACTCATAAACACCACCAGCGGTTTGCGCATTGGGCGTAGCGCTTGCCCGCGCAACAGGTGGAACATTTGCGCTGAATCTCCAGGCATCACCACATGCATGTTTTGTTCTGCGCAGAGTTGTAACCAGCGCTCAGGGCGACCAGAAGAGTGCTCCGGCCCCTGTCCGTCGTAGCCGTGCGGCAGCAGAATGGTTAACCCGCTGTAGCGTCCCCATTTGGTTTCACCGGAGCAGATAAACTGGTCGATGGCGACCTGGGCGCCATTGGCGAAATCGCCAAATTGCGCTTCCCAAATCACCAGCTGCTGTGGTGCAGAGGTGGAATAGCCGTATTCCCAGGCCAGTAGCGCTTCTTCGTTCAATACGGAGTCAAAGACCTCGAAAGACGCTTGTCCCTTGCGGATATGCTGTAACGGCAGATAGCGACCTGCCTGCGTCTGGTTATGCACAACGGCATGGCGATGGCTGAAAGTTCCGCGACCAGAATCTTCGCCGGATAAACGTACGCCGATGCCTTGATCGACCAGCGAGGCATAAGCCAGCATTTCTGCCATCCCCCAATCCACCGGTTGAGCGCCTTCCGCCATCTCTTTGCGCAAAGCAAGCTGGCGTTTAATGGTGGGATGGGCGACGACGTCTTGTGGAAGTGTGGTGAGGAGGTCACCGTAACGGGTCAACTCTTCACCCGACAGCGCGGTTTCTGGCTGCGCGCTCCACTGTGGGTTGCTTAAACCTTCCCAGTTAGCGCTGAACGGATGTGTGGCATCCGGCGCTGGCAGCGGATCGCGTTTCTGACAGGCGTCCAGCCAGTCGCGGTACGCACTGACTTTTTCATCCTGCAACGCTTGCGTCAGAACACCGCGGCGGGAAAGCATGTCGCCGTAGCGGGTGCGCGTGCCCGGATGAGTGTCTACCGCTTGATACATCTGCGGTTGCGTCAGACGAGGTTCATCACTTTCGTTATGACCGTGCTTACGGAAACAGACCAGATCGAGGACGATGTCGCGGTGGAAGGTATTGCGCCAGTCGCAGGCGAGCTCAATCGCCTGACATACGGCGTCCACATCATCGCTGTTAACGTGGATCACCGGTGCCGCCACCATTTTGGCGATATCCGTGCAGTAACGTGAGGAGCGCATGTCCTGTAAACAGGCAGTGGTAAAACCGACCTGGTTGTTGATCACCAGATGAACGGTGCCACCCGTACCGTAGCCCGTGGTTTGCGACAGGTTAAAGGTGGTCTGGTTTACGCCAAGCCCACCGAGCGCGGAATCGCCATGAATCAATACGCCCATGACGCAAGCCTGGCCATTTTCGCCACGCCGATTCTGCCGCGCGCGTACCTGCCCAAGCACCACCGGGTTAACAATTTCCAGGTGCGACGGGTTATAAGCCAGCGCAATGTGCAGCAACCCTGCTGGCGTCTGCATATTGCAGGAATACCCCATATGGTATTTCACATCGCCGGAGCCCGCGCCAATCGTCTGTTTTCCTTCGAATTCCGCAAACAGCTGCGCCGGATCTTTACCCAGTAAATTGACCAGTACGTTCAGACGCCCACGATGCGCCATACCAATGACCAGTTCATCTACGCCTTGCTCACGTACGCGTTTCGCCAGCGTATTCAGCGCTGGGATCGCGCTTTCCCCGCCTTCCAGCGAGAAGCGTTTTTGACCGACGTAACGGGTATGCAGGTAGCGTTCCAGCGTTTCTGCGGCCACCAGGTTTTCGAATCGCTCCAGACAGGTTTGTGCATCCGCCTGCGGCGCATTACTGCGCTCAATACGCGCCAGCAGCCACGCAATTTCTTCACGGTTATCCAGATGCGCCAGTTCATATGCGCGACTTCCCGCCCAGGCCTGTTCCAGCATGGAGATAATCTGCTTAAGAGGCATCTGGGTACTGTGTTCGCCGAAGGTGACGTTAAATTCCTGAAGTAAATCGTCCTCCGTTAAGCCCCAGAATACGGGCGTCAGCTGTGGCACGTCGGGGAGTTCCACCAATGACAGCGGGTCCAGCTTCGCTCTGAGGTGTCCGAAATTTCGCCAGGCATGAATCAGCTGCGTTACGGCAGCCTGTTTTTTTAATGCCGGACCAGACGCCATTACCGATGAACAGGGTTCAGTGGAAGACAATTCCTGAGAAATAAAAAAATGTCGCCAGTCTTCGGGGAGCTGTTCGGGTGAGTGCAACCAGGTCTGGTAATACTCTTCAAGCCAGGTCGCATTGTCTCCATTGAGCAGCGTTCCGGGCGAGGTCATGTTTTCCATGTTGTTCTCCTGATGGTCGTAGACTGCTGCTGTATTGCAGTATTCGTACCAACAATGAGAAATGTTATTAATCAATGTGTTATAAGTTAAAGGGGGCGAAAAGGTGAGTGGAAACAGGAACAGTATGGCGAGGAGTGGCTGGGGTTAGAGACACAGGGAGAAGAGGAGGTTGCAGCACGCCGTTTTTAACGCGCGTGCTGCATATTTATGGTCAGGCGATGAACATCACCGACACGCACAGCACACCGACAATCAGCGTCAGCAAACTGCCGATTGAGCGGTAAGGCTTCAGCGTCGGAATCAGATACGTCGATAAGGTTGGCATAATGAACAGGATGATGGCGATCAGAGGTCCGCTGATGGCATAAATCATCGAGATGGCGTTTGGATTAATGCAGCACACCACAAAGGTGATCACAGATACCCCGATAATCGACACGGCCCGGTTAAAAGCCCGGCTCTTCTTCACGCCTACCTGATTTAAAGAGGATTTCACTATCTCTGTTGCCCCCTCAATCACACCAAAATAGGTGCCGAGAAAGGACTTCGACATCGCGACAATTGCCACCACGATACCGGAAATCCCAAGCCAGGCAGGGGAGGAGGGCATCATAGAGAGCGCAGAGAGAATGGTAACCCCTTCTTCTTTTGCAGCGATGATGTACGACGGTGGGATCGACAGCAGACAACTAAAGACAAAGAACAGCACGCTCAGGCA
Organism: Buttiauxella sp. WJP83; assembly: GCF_027594725.1. Lineage (NCBI taxonomy): Bacteria > Pseudomonadati > Pseudomonadota > Gammaproteobacteria > Enterobacterales > Enterobacteriaceae > Buttiauxella > Buttiauxella sp. WJP83. The sequence continues at coordinate 3,438,489 of NZ_CP110080.1, read as the reverse complement.
GATAATCAGGTACGTCACCTTCATGATGCGGGTGCATTTGCCCATTGCGGCTTCGCCATACTTCTCACGGCGGTCGACGGCAAAAGTCGAAATAATCGGGGTATGACTAAAGGCGAACACCATCACCGGAATGGAGATCCACACCTGGTGTAACGTGTGCTGATCGAGGTTCACCTGGCTGGTGAGCAGCGAGGGCTGCCAGCTGCCGGTGAGATACAACGATACCAACAGGAAGTAAGCGATTAGCGGGAAGACCAGAAAACCCATCACCCGGATGGTAGCCTGACGTCCCATCAGAAAGATCAGATTTAACGCCAGCACTACGCCAAGACTGACCAGCACCCGCACGGTCAAATCTACCGTCATGCGTTTTGCCAGCTGTTCGGTGAGCGAATTAGTAATTGCCACGGCATAAATTAATACCACCACAAAAAACGCAACAAAATAGAGCGTGGTGATCAGATTACCGATGGTCTTGCCATAGTAATGGGTGACCGCACCGGTAATCCCTTCATTGCCTTTTGTCCTGGCAGAGAGAATGAACTGGCATAAGGCTCTGTGCGGCCAATAGGTGAGTGGGTATGCCACGAGGGCGGTGATGAGCAGAACGATAGCGCCTGCGGAGCCCAGTTGGATGGGCAGAAACAAAGTTCCTGCGCCCACGGCAGTGCCGTACAGGGCAAAGCTCCAGAGGGTTTCTTCTTTAGACCAGATTTTCAACATGAGATAAATGTATCAACTATAAAACCAACGAAACAAAGATTATTTTACCATATTGATGCGTTGTGGTCGCAGTTGATGCCAGGGAAAGAAGGCCGGAAAGCATTTCCGGCCGGGGAGGGTTAGTCAGTGATAGCTCGCTGCTGCTGGCGTCGCGTCATCACACGATCGCGCAGAGTGTCGTACGCCCAGTTATAAAGCATGGTGTACGGCAGGAAGAAAATAAAGAAGCCTATTTCCAGGGTGAATGCCTGAAGCAGACTCACCCCCAGCACCATCGACACAATGCCAACGCCGATAAAAATAAACCCGACTTCAAAGCCGAGGGCGTGCAGGGCGCGGACTTTGGCAGTGCGGATCACTTTATTTCTCGGCCACAATCTGTCGAAAACGGCGTTATAGATGATGTTCCAGATCATCGCTGTGGTGGCGAGGATAATGGTTAATCCTCCCATCTCCAGCACCGGGCGCTGCATTAGCCAGGCGGTCGTCGGGGCGAGGATCGCCGTGGCAATACCCTCGAAACAGACGGCGTGGAAGATGCGTTCCGGCAGTTTCCTACGTTGAATATCGTTGTGCTGCATAACCTGAAACCTCGTTGCAAGCCAGAATAGGCGTGATCAGGTCGCTATTGTTATCGGTTAAACTGATATGTAAAAGTTAGATTCCATCGATAAAGCAGATACATCAGTGCTGCTCAACGTCAGCATTAACGACGTTTGTCAATGATTAACTTCACGCCTTTAAAGTAGGGGCGATACAGGCATCATTGGCGATGAAAAAAAAAGCCAGTTACCTTTACCAGTCTGCAGGCGATCAGAGGCTTTCAGATGTGAAAACAGAAAATGCAGACATGATGGAAACAGCAGCGATAATATTTTTTTTCATAGCATAATTCCTTGAGTATTAATGTGATTTCCAGATAAGTAGCACATGACTGTCCCGCATCCATTTATGAATGGATTATTTTCTCTGGTTTTTTTATGTCGAATATCATATGCGTTATACAGAAAGTCTTAAGCATAGAAATGTAATAACCGCATTGCTCATGATAAATAGTTGATTTATTTTTTCTTGTTAAGGCTATTCATCTCTGATGAAACACATTCTCCCCAGATGAAAATGAGGTTAAATATTTTTTTTGGGGTGTAATAATGCCGTGAGTCCATATGTAGACTGGTGATTTAACTTTGAATTGTTGGGCGAAATGGAAGGTTCTATTACTCCATGATTTAATTGCTAAAAAAGAAATTCAGAATAATTGCAATCTGTAGGTCTAACAGTAGACCCGAAAGATGTTGACTGGAAGATGTTCTTTATATAAAAATTGCATGTATGTACTTCATATCCATTTATATTCAATGCGTTTGATTTTTCACTGTGTTTTATAAATAAAATACCCAGGTGGCACCATGTATTACTTTAAAATAATAATCAAATTGTTGATTGTTTGCGTTCTTATTAGCACAGTTGTCTGGAGTTTTATGCCTGAAGCTGAAGCCTTCCCTTTTATGTAGTTTCAGCAAGTCAATCCAGACCACACACCTCCTCATTGCTTAGCCGGGTTAATGTAAGTTGCCATGACTAATGGGATTTTATGATTAAAATTATTGTTGATAGCGACGATGGCTTTTACCGTCTCGGCATACACACCCTGTTGAGTAAAATATTTCTCGAGCAGTTTAATGAAAATATCTCCTTAATAAACGGTATAAATAAGAAAAACGTGGCCCAGGCGGATGTCATTATTATGGGGCTTTTGCCGGGGGAATGTTTTGTCTGCCACCCGACGCTCTATGCTCGGAAGAAAAATAGCCTGCTCATTGGCATATATAAAGGAGCTCAAAAATCACAATTTGACGACCTTCCGCTCTGTTTTGGAAATATTATTTTAATCAATCGTCATGAGTCAATTACCCGGATAGCTAAAAAGATTAGCTATGGATGGGAGTGTTGTCGTGAAGAGTTTTTAGATTTTGGCCCCTGGAGTTGCCAGGACTGTGGACATAAAACTCTGTCACCGCAACAGGTAAAGGTTGCATCCCATTATTTTGAGGGTGTCAGCGTACAGCAAATTGCACAGATTTTGAGTATCAACTCCAAAACAGTATTCGCTCATAAAAGAATGATCATGAGCAAGTTTAATGTGCATACCGACTATGAGTTACTCAGTTTACTGAATGTGATGAAGAAACTGAAAAATAATGCCCCAGACTTTCTTGTGAATCACATGGAATGAAAAATTATAGCGAAACACAGAGGAAGGGGATGAAGCTTTCATCCTGTTCATTACTCGGAATAGCCCTGATGGGGGCGGCTGTACAGGTTAATGCGGCCGGACTGGTTGCCAGTGATAATCAGCTCAGTAGCGATCTTGGCTGGCTTAATAACCATCATGTTATCGCCATAAATCTTTCCACCTGGCCACTCAGTCAGGAGGAGATAACAAGGGCACTTGCCGCTGCTCGTATTGAGAAGGAGCCGGGAGCGCAGAATGTTATTCAGCGAGTTGAACGTCGCCTCAGTGAAATCAAAGCTCCTCTCAGAGCTGTGGCCTGGTCGCAATCGGCGAGATCAGCGTTACCGCCGGGCTTTGGCGCTTCCAGTACCAGTGGTTCTGGATTAAGCATGGCTGTGGAAGTCAGTGGAGAATCCTGGGATATCAATCTCCAGGGACAGCGGGAGCACGATCAGTATATTGAGGATGTGACGCAGGGAAATCTCAATGGCGCTTTTGCTGGGGTGAAAGTGTTCAATCAGTGGGTCGCTTTCGGAGAGATCCCTCAGTGGTGGGGACCCGGCCATGATGGCAGTCTTATACGCTCGGATGCGGCTCGTCCGGTCACGGGATTTCTGATGCAGCGCGCCGAACAGTCACCGTTTGAATCCCCGTGGCTTGCGTGGATGGGGAACTGGCAGTATCAGCTTTCTGCCGGACAATTGCGTCAGTATCAACGCCCGGAAGAGCCCAAACTCATCGGCGGTCGAATCACACTCTCGCCAGTGGATTCTTTCGACATCGGCTTTTCAAGGGTGATGATGTGGGGTGGGAAGGGCCGTCCGAACGATATGGCCTCGTTTCGGGATGCGTTTATGGGACGGGATAACACTGGCAGCCAGACTCGTGACCCCGGTAACCAAATGGCCGGAGCGGACTTTAACTGGAAGTTGTTCTCGCTTAGCGGAATTCCGCTATCGATTTACGGGCAGGTTATTGGCGAAGATCAGGCGGGCATTCTCCCCTCACATAATACCTTTCTTGGCGGAATTGAAGGGAACCATCTGTGGGGAAATCGGCAGGTAAACTGGTATTTTGAAGGGGCTGACACTCGCTCCGGAATGAAAGATACGGGTATTGTTTATTATCATTACTGTTATCAAGAAGGGTATTACCAGCAGGGCGCTTCACTAGGTGATGCGATGGGCGGGGATGGAACGCGTTTTTCAATGAAGACAGAAGTTGTACTGGAAAATGAACAGCGTCTGAGTGCCAAAATGATGTGGGCCAGGGTCAACCGAACTTCGCAGGCGATTAATCACTCTTATCCTGAGGCTGACACGATGAAAGGTGTGGCGCTGGGCTGGGCTTCTCCACCAATGAATAATGTGACGATAGGAATGGAAAGTTGGTATGTCCGCCACGATAGCCAGCAATCTGATGATGCGGGCATTGGATTGACACTCGAGTTTTTCCCGTGGGTTGAGTAAAAATGCAACGCTCAAAAGTGCTAATATTGTTCGGGTAAATGATTAATCCGGATCAGAAGCCCTCTTTTAATCACGATATATCCGCCTTTATTGAGGGCGGACAGAACCCCTAAATGTATTCACTTGCTTTTAGATTTCAATAGATACGAGTAGACCTCGGGATACGGGGATACAGCTATGTATGCTGATTTTTTTGGGTTTAGCAGACGTAGGGATACGTTAAAATAAGTGAGGGTGGTACGCCCTACAGGGCTCGAACCTGTGACCTACGGCTTAGAAGGCCGTTGCTCTATCCAACTGAGCTAAGGGCGCACTGAAAGTGCAGTTTTGTATCGTACTACGTTTGGAACGCTCGGATTATACGGTCAGTACCTTTCTAGTCAATGGCTTTTCAACTGCCTGCGCGACTATTGAGCATAAACGCTTAACAATGCCTGACAGCGAGCCGCGCTTCTGACAAAATAGAAACAATCCCCTCCCTTTTTGATTACAGACGGAATCATCTGACTGATGGCAGCAAAGATTATTGACGGTAAAACGATTGCGCAGCAGGTACGGCTTGAAGTTGCTGAAAAAGTGAAAGCCCGAATTGCCGCTGGAAAACGTGCTCCAGGACTGGCAGTTGTGCTGGTTGGCGAGAACCCCGCATCGCAGATTTATGTCGGTAGCAAACGTAAAGCTTGTGAGGAAGTTGGTTTTATTTCTCGCTCCTACGATTTGCCTGACACCACCTCTGAAGCAGAACTGCTGGAGCTGATTGATACGCTCAACGCAGATAACGAAATCGACGGTATTTTGGTGCAGTTGCCACTGCCTGCGGGCATCGATAACGTAAAAGTTCTGGAACGTATCGACCCGGACAAAGATGTGGATGGTTTCCATCCCTACAACGTTGGCCGCCTGTGCCAGCGTGCGCCGCGTCTGCGCCCTTGCACACCGCGCGGTATCGTCACGCTGCTTGAGCGTTACGGCATTGATACCTATGGCCTGAACGCCGTGGTGATTGGCGCATCTAACATTGTTGGTCGTCCAATGAGTATGGAATTACTGCTGGCGGGTTGCACCACCACCGTGACCCATCGCTTCACCAAAAACTTGCGCCAACACGTCGAGAACGCCGATCTGGTGATTGTCGCGGTCGGTAAACCTGGTTTTATTCCAGGCGAGTGGATCAAGGAAGGGGCGATTGTGGTGGACGTGGGAATTAACCGTCTGGAGAGCGGCAAAGTGGTCGGCGACGTAAATTATGATGAAGCCGCAGCCAAAGCCTCGTATATTACGCCGGTTCCGGGTGGCGTTGGCCCAATGACCGTCGCCACTCTTATCCAGAATACCTTGCAGGCTTGCGAGGAATATCATGATGTCGATGGAGAGTAAAATGGCGACCTTCTCATTAGGTAAACACCCACACGTTGAATTATGCGATCTGCTGAAGCTGGAAGGCTGGTGTGAAAGCGGCGCACAGGCGAAAGCGGTGATTGCCGAAGGGCTGGTGAAGGTAGATGGCGAAGTCGAAACTCGCAAACGCTGCAAAATTGTTGCAGGTCAGACGGTGAGCTTCGAAAGCCTGAGCATTACCGTTCAAGCGTAAGCTTCCCGCCGAAACCCTCGCTTTTGGGCGAGGGTTTTCCTTCTGCGTTATCGTCCTGTAATCGAATCGCGTAAGACAAATTCTGCTGGCAGAATGCAATTGTCAGGCGTCTTTCCCTGCGTGGCGGCCAGCACTCTGGCAACCGCTTCTTTTCCCTGAGTATCCAAATCCAGCCGCACCGTGGTGAGTGAAGGGGTGAAGAATGCGCTTTCGTAGCTATCATCGTAGCCAATGACAGAAACCTGCTGCGGTACCTCGATCTGAGCCTTATGTAGCGCGCTCAGCACGCCCAGTGCCATCTGATCGTTTCCTGCCAGCAGGGCACTGAATTCAACCTTATCGTTGATCAGTTGCTGCGCGCCGTCATACCCGCTTTGTGCATCCCATGTGCCGAAAATGACTGCCGAGGGCGTTAAGCCGAATTCCTCGAGGCTTTTTAACCAGCTCGCCAGACGCAGCTGTGCAGAAATCGAGTATTGCGGGCCAGGCAGTAGCGCGATGTTTTTGTGGCCGAGTTCGCTTAAGCGCTTAACACTTTCCTGAGTGCCATTCGCCGGGTCGAAGATAACGTGAAACACGCCGCTGTCTGGAGCGACGTCAAGAAACAGGCAGGTGACATCTTTATTCTGTCGGGCTATCGCTCTGGCAAATGGGGTTTCAAGTGGAACGTTGATAACGATTTTTTCGACAAATTGAGATTTGAAGTCATTGATGGATTGCTGAATCGCCGTCTCGTCGTTCTCATCAATCATCGAAATCAGCACCTGATAACCCGCTTCACGGGCGTGCATTTTAACGGAGGCGGCGATTTGCGAAGGTGCGTGCAGGGCCAGTGACGTGGTGATAAGCCCTAACGTCAGCGTGCGCTTACCGACTAACTGTTGCGCCAAGCGGTTAGGCACATAGCGCAATTCTTCGATGGCTTGCTCAACGCGAATACGCGTTTTCTCGGCGACATTCACAGATTTGTTGAGTACCCGAGAAACCGTCTGGTAGGAGACACCGGCATGGCGGGCAACATCTTCCAGCGTTGCATTTCTATTTTTATTCACCCTTAATCCTTACGTTATCATCCGGCCTAATCGGGTCCGTTTCTTCCTGCCCGGAATCTCCACTATATCAAAATGTCATACGTTCACATGGCCGAATTTTGAGATCTGCTTCACCTTTTGCCATGTTTAAAATTTTGTTATGTGATGTTGATTGCAGTTTACATCTCTGGTGGTTGTTTGAACGATTTGCCAGGTATTTTATGTAACTCACTGATGTGAACGTCATACATTTTTGGGTTAACCACATTAACCCAACACAGCAGCGTAAACTAAACCCTAAAAAAGAACGCTATTCACTGTGTATTCAGTGAAGCACCGACTCTGTTCCTTCATGAGGAAGAAAAAGATGGTTACCGGCAAAAGGAACTACATTCTTTTAAGCATTTTCGATTTTCTTTACTTGTTTGCCTGGTCGTCGACGATGGCCTTTTTTGTTATCTGGACGACACAGCACCTGGGGATCAGTGCCACCAAAACGGGCTGGTTGTATGCGATTAACGCCTTTATCGCACTGACGATGCAGCCGTTTTTTGGCTTTATCTCAGACAAGTTCGGTACTAAAAAATCGTTAATCTTCCTGATCATCGCGTTGCTGCTGCCAATTGGGCCGTTCTTTATTTATGTTTATGCACCGCTTCTGGTGAGTTCTTTCTGGTTAGGTGCTGTATTAGGTGGCATCTATCTCGGGATTATTTTTAACTCTGGCTGCGGCGTGATTGACTCTTATATCGATAAAATTTCCCGTCGTTATTCATTCGAATATGGGCGGGTGAGAATGTGGGGATCTTTAGGTTGGGCTGCCGCAGCGTATATTGTGGGGCGCAATATTAACGATAACCCAAATCTCTCATTCTGGTTGGTGAGTATTGCGATTGTATTAGCCGCTGTATGTTTCATGATGACCAAAATTGAAGTCACGCTTGAAGAAGAGAAAATGACTTCGTCATTAAAAGCGGTGCACGTTTTTGAACTGGCAAAAAACAAACAGTTCTGGATGCTTATCATATTTACGCTGTTCGTTACGCAAATTTATGACACCTATGATCAGCAATTTGCCCAGTATTTCTCCTTACAGTTCTCAAGTGTTGATGAAGGGAATAAATGGTATGGCACGCTGGCCTCGGTTCAGGTCTGTTTCGAAACATTATTCCTCGGTCTGATGCCATGGTTCGTCAATCGCGTCGGGGCAAAATGGGCACTGGTGATTGCCGGGACGATAATGTCAGTGCGCATTCTGGGTTCTGCGGTACCGCTTGGTCCGGTGTGGATTGCTGCCGTTAAAATGATGCATGCGATTGAAAAACCACTGATTTTAATTTCGGTATTTAAATTTATCTCGCAGAACTTCGACCATAAATTATCATCCACCATCTATTTGCTCGTGCTGTTTGCTGCATCCATTGCAACCACGGTTTATTCACCTGTTGTCGGCTATTTGTACGACACCATTGGTTTTGCCAACGCCTATATCATTCTTGGCATTATTTCAGGGCTCTTTACGCTGTTCTCAGTGTTCTCTCTACGCAATAGAAAAGACCCGGTCATTACCCTTTCTCAGGAGAGAGAGTCGTTAGCATAACGGAGGCAGTCATGAGTAAGTTATTTCCGAAACTAAATTTTTTACACGGTGCAGATTACAATCCCGACCAGTGGCTGAATCAGCCTGATATTTTAGAAAAAGATATCGCGATGATGAAAGAAACGAAATGCAACGTGATGTCGGTGGGGATATTTAGTTGGTCAAAACTTGAGCCCGAAGAAGGGAATTACCAGTTCACCTGGCTGGATAATATATTGGATAAACTGTATGCCAACGGGATCTCTGTTTTTCTGGCAACCCCAAGCGGTGCCAGGCCCGCGTGGGTCAGTGAAAAATATCCAGAAGTTTTGCGGACCAATAAAGATCTGACTAAAAACTTGCACGGCGAGCGGCACAATCATTGTTATTCGTCACCCGCGTATTTGCGTTTGACAAAGAATATTAACGAACAGCTCGCAAGACGTTATTCGCACCATCCGGCCGTGTTGGCCTGGCATATCTCCAATGAATATGGCGGGGATTGCCATTGCGAGATTTGCCAGCAGAGTTTCCGTGACTGGTTGAAGAATAAGTATCAGACGCTGGATAACTTAAACCAGCGCTGGTGGAGCTCATTCTGGAGCCATGAATATTCAAGCTGGAACCAGATTCATTCGCCAGGACCGCTGGGTGAGCAGTCGGTTCATGCGCTGAATGTTGACTGGCGGCGCTTTGTGAGCGAACAGGTTGCCCTGTTCTGCCGCCATGAGATTCAGGCCGTTAAGCCTTTTAATCCGTCGTTGCCCGCGACCACGAATTTCCATGGCGTGTTTTACGATTACGATTATTGGCGTCTGGCGGAGGAGGTCGATTTTATCTCCTGGGACAGTTATCCCGAATGGCATCAGACGCGGGATCAGCAGGAGCTGGCTTCTTACACGGCTTTCACTTTTGATCTGATGAGAAGCCTTAAACCTGGGCTGCCGTTTTTACTGATGGAGTCCACGCCTGGCACAACCAGCTGGCAAGCCGTCAGTAAGTTAAAAAAGCCAGGGATGCATCAGCTTTCGGCGCTACAAGCCGTGGCTCATGGTTCTGATTCTGTTCAATATTTCCAGTGGCGGAAAAGCCGTGGCTCTATTGAAAAATTCCACGGTGCAGTGGTCGATCACGTTGGGCATGTTAATACGCGTGTCGGGCGGGATGTGAAGCAGGTAGGCATTGCGCTGGAGAAACTGGCGGGTGCGGCGGGAACCGGCTATCAAGCTGATGTGGCCATGGTTTACGACTGGGATAACCGTTGGGCAGTGAACGATTCTGCAGGCCCGCGAAACTGCGGCATCAAGTTTGAAGAAACCGTACAACAGCACTATCAGGCATTGTGGCGGCAAAACATTCCGGTCGATATTGTTTCTCAGCAGTCCGATATCAGCCGCTATCGGGTGCTGGTTGCGCCGATGCTTTATATGGTCAATGAAGAGTTTGCCGAGCGAGTGAATGCGTTCGTTGCGGCTGGCGGCGTGTTTATTTCGACTTACTGGTCGGGGATCGTTAACCCAGACGATCTTTGCTACACCAATGGTTTCCCTGGACCGCTGCGCGAAGTTTTAGGCATCTGGTCAGAAGAAATTGACAGTCTGTATGACGGTGAAACGAATCAAATCAGCATCACCACATCGGGGTGGAGTAGCCAGGTTCGCGAATACCAATGTGTAGAGCTTTGCGATTTGATTCATGCAGAAACGGCGGAAGTGTTGGGGGTTTATCAACATGATTTTTACCAGGGCAGGCCAGCAATCACCCGTAACCAGTATGGCAAAGGGCAAGCCTGGTATGTAGCCGCAAGAACCGACGGTGATTTCCTGCATGATTTTTACCAGCATATTGCAAGCCAACACGGGGTGAATGCCTGTACGTCGATGTCACTCCCTGTGGGCGCTGTGGCGACCGCAAGGCAGGGTGACGGATACGAGTATCTTTTTGTCCAAAACTTTAGCGACCAGGCGCTGACTCTCGAGTTGGCAGAAAGAAACCGTTTGCTGGAACCGTTGTTAAATGGCGAGGGGATTAACGGGCACCAATATTCCCTTCCAGCTTTCGGCGTGGAAGTCTTTTTAGCCAAATCCTAAGTGAACACCATCCCCCTCTCTGATACCGGAGGGGGATGGTGCGCCAGTTTACGGTGCTTTCATCGAATGCCGGTTGACGCGAGTCTACCCGGCAAGTGACCGTCTGAATCCCCCCAGTTTAGGTTTTTAATCCCCTACAAAAAACAGGTTAAAACCTGCGCGACTTCAAATATTCGATAACAGTATGGCTACAACTCAGATTTTTGTTGCCGGGAAAAATTCGTTTCGTCAGTATAGGTAGAACGTTCTAGTAGAACGTTCTACCTAGCATAAAAACGCGTAAATCAATAAAACGCGATGGCGGCGTCAACACCAGGGGATTGTCTATGAGTTTGCTTTCGAGCGTTACGAAATCGTTATCTAAGTTGTCGATGATAGGGCGTGCTTTAATGCTGCCGATCTCGCTACTTCCTGCTGCGGGTCTGTTACTGGCCTTTGGCGATAAATTCCATTTACCATTGATGATGAACGCGGGCGGGGTGATTTTCGACAACCTGCCAATGCTGTTTGCCATCGGTTCGGCGGTAGGGCTTGCGGCAGAATCAGGTATTGCTGCGCTGTCGGCGGCGGTATCGGTGTTTATTATTAATATGACGATTGGCACGGTGATGCATATCACGCCAGAAATGGCGGCGTCAGGTGGGAAGTTTGCCATGGTGGTGGGCATTCCGACCTTGCAGATGGGCGTATTTGGCGGCCTGATTTCCGGTATTCTCGCGGCCTGGTGCTATAACAAATTCCACACCATGCAGTTGCCTGAATTCCTCGGTTTCTTCTCCGGTAAGCGTTTTGTTGCTATCGCTACGGCATTCTTATCCTTCCTGCTGGGCATGGTGTTGCCGTGGATCTGGTCTTACATTCAGTCCGGTATTGATTCGCTGTCGGTGATTGTGAACGGTGATAACCAGGCGCTTTCAACCTTTATCTTCGGCCTGGTGGAACGCGCGCTGATACCGCTTGGCTTGCACCATATCTGGTATCCCTCGTTCTGGTATTCATTTGGTGAATACACCACGAATGCCGGACAGGTGATTCACGGTGACCAAACTATCTGGTTCAAAATGCTCGAAGAGGGCGTGAAATCATTCAGCAGTGACAGTTACCACAACGCCGGTAAATTCATGCAAGGTGAATTCCCGCTGATGCTGTTTGCATTGCCTGCGGCGTGTCTGGCGATGTATCACGAAGCGAACACCAAAAATAAGAAGATTGCCGCCGGTATTCTGTTCTCTGCTGCGTTGACCTGTTTCCTGACGGGCATTACTGAACCGGTTGAATTTACCTTTATTTTCGTCGCACCAATCCTGTATGTCTTTAACGCGATTATGGCTGGCCTGTCTTATATGTGTATGTATTTGCTGCATGCGCATATCGCCAAGTCGTTTTCAGCGGGGATGATTGACTACATTTCATTTGGGATTTTGCCTTCGTTCAACGGTTATCAGACCAACTTCCTGTCGGCAGTTATCGTCGGCGTGCCAATGGCGCTGATTTACTACTTCACTTTCCGCTATGTGATTCGCCGTTTTGATGTAAAAACGCCGGGCCGTGCAGACATTTCCGCGAATGCGAATGACAAAACAGACACCGAACTGGCTGGCGATATCATTGGTTTGCTGGGCGGCGCTGAGAACATCAACTCTGTCGGTTCCTGTATTACGCGTTTGCGCCTGGAAGTGGAGAAGAGCGATCAGGTTGATAAAGATGGCCTTAACAGCCTCGGTGCACGCGGCGTGGTGTTTGTCGGCGATTCCGGTATCCAGGTGATATTCGGCGCTCGCGCTCAGTTTATTGCTCAGACGATGTCGACGATGATTGGAAAGTAGTTCCACTACTGAGTGAGATGTAGGCAAAGGACTCAGCCTCCTGTATGTTTCAGGGGGCTGAATTTTATGGATTATCGGTGACAGGAACGGGATGAAAAAGGTCAATATTATTGATGTGGCACAACTGGCAGGCGTTTCTGTCTCCACGGTTTCACTGGTGCTGCGTCAAAAAGGAAAGATCTCTGAGGCGACCATCGACAAGGTCAATGCTGCGATTAAACAGCTTGGCTATGTTCATAATGTGGCAGCGGCTAATCTGCGTTCCAGCACTTCAAATCTCATCGGCCTGATTATCAGGGATTTCAATGATTCCTTTTGCGTCAACGTCATGGCGAGTGTGGTTAATTATCTGGAAAAACAAGGTTATATGGTTTTTCTTGGGCACCCACAAAACGATATCGAGCAGTTACAACAATGTTTAACCTCGTTCAGTCAGCAAGGCGTAGCGGGGGTTATCTATCTTGATGCCAATCACCGATTAGCTTCCATACCGGCCCTGATTGCCGAATGTCCACTGCCGACCGTGATCATTGCTGAATCGACAGTAACCAGTGGGCGGGATGTGATTGGGCGTGATAATCGCCAGGCGGGACACCAGGCGACGCGTTATCTGATTGACCGTGGTCATCGAAATATCGCCTATTTGGGCGGCACGGCGACCAATCTGATACGCGAAGAACGTTTACTCGGTTATCGCAACGCACTCGCGCAATACGATCTGCCGTTTCGCGAAGAGTGGGCGCCCGTTTGCGAAAATAACACTGAGGCTGCCGCGCGTCTGACCCGGCAATTGCTGGAAAAAAATAGTAAAATTACTGCCATGCTTTGCCATTCGCCATCAGCCATTATTGGCTGCCTGAATGGGATTCAGCAGGTTGGACGAACCGTCGGCAAAGATGTGTTTTTGACCCAACAAGTTTCACTGATTGGGTTCGAAGATATGATGCACATCAATCTCACGTCCCCCCGGTTTACCTATGTTTCAGCATCCAGCGAAGAAGCCGGGCGACAAGCCGCAACGCTGATTGTGAATAAGATAAAAACGCCGGCTTTGCCGTCACAGAAGATTATTATTTCTGGAGAGTTGGTGTTGCGGGAATCTGCATAACGTCCCCCTTCGCGATGAAGGGGGCAATCATTAACGGTGATATTCGCCCGCAGCTTCCGGCTGGTATTGCAGCTCCAGCACTTCCAGATGCGTCTGGTTACCGTTCGGTAACGTCCAGTTGATTGTTGCACCGACACGCAAACCCAGCAGTGCCGCACCAACGGGTGCCATCACAGAAAGTTGGTTGTCGCTATCGGTCAGGTTTACCGGGTAAACCAGCGTGCGAACATGCTCTTCTTTTGAGACCAGATCGCGGAATTTCACGCGGCTGTTCATGGTCACGACGTCTGCCGGCATATCTTCAGGCTTACGCATTTCTGCTCTGTCCAGTTCTATATTCAGTGCCTGAGCAACTGGCTGGTTAGCAAATTGTGGTTGCTCCAGCAGTCGGTCGATACGCTCGGCATCAAGTTCATTAATGATAATGGCTGGTCTGGACATAATTCTCTCCATGTAAAAAAAACAGGCACTCTTGTGTCTGATGGCGGACCTTACAAAAGAAAACCCTCACTCAATGAGCGAGGGTTTGGTCTGTGTTGATGATACTGAGCTTAACGCTTAGTTTAAAGCGACTTCAGTCACATTTTAATAACAGCACAGTTTACAGGATTATGCTACCTACCAGCGCGAACAGGAAGGCGATAGACCCGATCAATGTTTCCATGACGGTCCAGGTTTTCAGGGTGGTTTTCTCGTCCATTTCGAGGAAACGGCCAACCAACCAGAAGCCAGAGTCGTTCACGTGAGACAGAACGGTCGCACCACCCGCAATGGCCACCACGATGAAGCACAGGTCGAACTGGCTCAAACCCGGTGTTACGGCAACCATTGGAGAAATCAACGCGGCAGTGGTAGTCAGAGCGACCGTTGCAGAACCTTGCGCGACACGCAGTGCGGTAGAGATAACGAACGCAGCAACAATGACTGGCATACCGGTATCGGATAACACACCCGCCAGTGCATCACCAATGCCACTTGCACGCAGAACGCCACCAAACATACCACCCGCGCCCGTCACCAAAATGATGCCGCAGATTGGGCCAAGTGCGCCATCACACACTTTTTCAAGATGCTGGCGGCTGTGACGACCACTAAAGACGGCAAGCGCGAAGAAGACGGTAATCAGCAGTGCGATAGGGGTTTTACCCAACATCCGCAGTAACTGAATCACGGTATTATCGCCGCTAACCCAACCGAGCACGGTCGCTGTATTCAGGCCAGTATCGAGGAAAATCAGCACCAGTGGCAGCAGCAGAATCGTTAATACGGTGCCAAACGCAGGTGGCTTATGATTTGCATCGACTTCTACGCTGCCCAGGAAAGAAGTAGGCAATTTAACGTCGAATTTTTTACCGGCGTAAAGACCAAACAGATACGCGCCGAGATACCAGGTCGGGATCGCGATAATCAGGCCAACGATCACCAGCAGACCGATATTGGCACCCAGTATTTCACTGGCTGCAACCGGGCCTGGATGCGGTGGCAGCAGGGCGTGCATAACCGCAAACGCACCCGCAGCAGGCAAGGCATACTTCAGTGTAGAACCGCCGAATTGTTTTGCCACGCTGAAGATAATCGGCAGCATCACGACCAGACCCGCATCAAAGAAGATGGGGAAGCCGAACAGCAGCGATGCTACACCGAGCGCCAGCGGAGCACGATGTGAACCAAACGTTCCGATTAGCGTGTCGGCAAGGACTTTTGCCCCGCCAGAAATTTCTAGCAAGCGGCCAATCATCGCGCCAAGACCAACCAGCAGCGCAACGCCTGCCAGTGTGCTACCAAAACCGCCCAAAATAGTGGGGACAATTTTATCGAACGGCACGCCTGTCACCATGGCGACGACGACGCTCACAAGAGTTAAAGCCAGGAAAGCATGCACTTTGAAACGCATGATAAGGATAAGTAGGAGTACAACTGCACAGGCTGCAATCCCAAGAAGGGTCCCTGCGCCGAGATGTGCTGTTATTTCGGTCATTTGTTTTTCCTCTACGCCGAATTTATAGGTGAATGAAGCCTTTGCATTATTCACCACATTTCTGATACCGGTAACATGGTACTGGTAACATTGGCTGCTCGGGAATGGGCTGAAGCTGTTTATTGGTGTTTTGGGAGCAAGGTCAAACAATCAACATAAACCCTCATTAACACTCTCTGACGAATTGATGGCCCCAAATCAACCTGCCTGATGAAAAAATTGCATTACCCTCTATATACCCCTCATCTTTCAAGGCGCAGGTGCGTCAGCGGCTCTCTCATTCACCTCTTACCTGTCTCTTGAAATCTGTTGGGGCTATGCACGTATCACTTTTGTGTTTTGTGCAGTCATCACCTGAAGAGGAGATACCATGAGCCATTACGACAAACTCACGTTAAAGGACGGCAGTTCTCTTTATTTTAAGGATTGGGGAGAAGGGCAACCGGTGGTTTTCAGCCACGGCTGGCCGCTAACAGCAGATGCGTTTGAAGATCAGATGTTTTTCCTGGGCCAGAAAGGATTCCGCGTGATTGCTCACGACAGGCGTGGGCATGGTCGCTCATCGCAATCCTGGGAAGGAAATCATATGGATCAATATGCTGACGATCTGGCGGAGTTGACCGCGCATTTGAATCTGAAAGAGGCCATCCATGTCGGCCACTCCACTGGTGGTGGTGAAGTGGCGCGATACATCGGCCGTCATGGCACCAGCCGCGTCGCAAAAGCGGTGTTAATCAGTGCTGTACCGCCGATCATGGTGAAAACTGATTTCAATCCTGACGGTGTGCCCATTGAGGTGTTTGACGGGATCCGTGAAGGTGTGCGTGCCAATCGGGCTGACTTTTTCAAAGAGCTGACCCTGGCGTTTTATGGCTATAACCGTCCTGGGGCGACAATCTCGGAAGGCGTAAGGGAGAGTTTTGTCGAGCAGGGCATGCAGGGAGGGATCAAAGCGCTATACGATTGTATTAAAGCGTTTTCTGAAACTGACTTGCGCGAAGACCTGAAGAAAATGACCATCCCAACGCTGGTTATTCATGGCGATGATGATCAGATTGTACCGTTTGAAACCTGCGGAAAAGTCACGGCGGCGACATTGCCGAACTCAATTTTCAAAGTGTACGCAGGGGGATCCCACGGCATTTGTACCACCGAGAAAGACCGGGTAAATGCGGATTTACTTGAGTTCTTGAAAGGATAACGTCCGGGCGGGTGAGCGATGTATCACCCGCCTTTTAGTCTTTTCATTTCGCCGAGACCGGCAACATGATTTCTTTCAAAATTTCATAGCGTTGTTGAGGCGAGAGCCAGATAAATCCCAGCAATTTATGTTTTTCACCCTCGCATTCAAATTGATCTTTTAACTGGGTTAAGAAACGTTTTGTTGTGTTCATGATGACCTCCTTTTTGTTAAACACAGCATAGGTTTACAAACACGGAACTAATAGTGAGCTGATTGTTTTTTGACTTCCGTATTTATGATGATTTAACTGTACAAAATGCTCGGGTAGGCTTGAGCTTCATTTGCTAATGGATTTCCCGCCATGTCTGCAACGATTCACCCCGTCGAACAGCGTTTCTTTACTGAGCTCTTTAGCGGTGTGGTGCTTAACCCTGGTCAACTGAAGCGCTGCTGGTTTGCGCGGACGCAAGTGAGTGCGCCCGCAGGCAGCTACAGCGTTAAATTTCCTCGTCTGGAAATCGTGTTGCGCGGTGAATACGGTAATTTTCTGGAAGCGGAGCAAAAGGCGTTGGCACAAGGGGATATGTTGTTTATTCCGGCCAATGGCGTAAATCAGCCGGCATGGCACAAAGATGTTCTGCTGCTGGGGATTGTGTTTGCTCCAGCGTATCTAAGCCTGACGTTTCATGATAAACGTGCCGGGCAGCAGGGGTTTCAGCGGGTGCGAAAATGTGAAATCCCACATCACAATCGCGGTGAACTGGTGCATTTGCTGCAGGCGCTAACTAGCCTGGGTACCAACCCGAACGATCAGGCGATTATTCAGCCGCTGTGCCTGAGTTTATTACAATGCTGTCGAAAAATTCTGACCGAACCGACCGTTGAAAAACTGGCTCGTGGGCCGTTTCTTTACCAGAGTATGTGCACCTGGATTCAGGATAATTACGCCCGCGACGTGACGCGTGAAAACACCGCAACCTTGTTTAATATCACCCCAAATCATGTTTCACGGCTATTTCAACAGCAGGGAAATATGGGGTTTGTCGACTATTTGCGTTGGGTACGGATGGGAAAAGCAAAAATGATTTTGCAGAAATATCATCTGACTATCGATGAAGTGGCGCGACGCTGTGGTTATCCGGATGGCGACTATTTTAGTCGCCTGTTTAAACGGGAATTTGGCGTCACGCCGGGTGAGTATCGTGATCGATTTCTTTAAAATTGCAGCTCGTTTTCCAGTAATGCCAACATCTCTTCCGCACTGTTAGCGGCAAATAACGCCTGGCGGAACGTTTTATTCACCAGTTTTCGCGCCAGTTGCGAAAAGACTTTCACGTGATTCATCCCTTCGTTTGCACCGAGCGTGAGCATAATCACTAACTCGACTTCGCCCATCTCTGACTCCCAGTCAACAGGCTGCGGTAAACGTGCAATGCTGATGCTCGAGTGCTGAATATGCGTGGATTTGGTATGCGGGATGGCGATGCCGAAACCGACGGCGGTGGTTACAATTTCTTCACGCGCCCAGATATCTTCTTCTAATTCCTGCGGATTGTGGGTACGGCCTTGGATCGCCAGGTTGCCACACAAATATTGGATCACCTGTTCTTTGCGCGTGAAGTTGGCAGGGATAATGATATTTTCCAGCGCCAGCAGGGGTTTATGGTGTTGCGGTAAAGCAAAGGTATCCAGCTGTTGTTCAATTTGTTCGCCAGAGCGGCACTCGCAAATTTGTGCGGCCAGTTTGCGGCAGGAGGCCGAATCCAGCTGGCGCAGCAATGCTTTTGCGGCAGGAATACGCGTGCTGCTCATACTGAACTCGTCGATTCCCAGCCCAACTAACAGCGGTAGATAGCGAGTTTCTCCTCCTAACTCACCGCAAATCCCGACCCAGCGGTTGCGCTTATGCGCCACCTCGATTACCTGGCGCAGCATTCGCAAAAATGAGGGAGTAATCGGGTTGTAGAGGTGTGCAACACGCGGATTATTGCGGTCAACGGCATACAGATATTGAGTCATATCATTGGAGCCGATGCTGAAGAAATCCACCTCATCGCAGAAATGGTCGATGATAAAACAGACCGAAGGCACTTCGATCATAATCCCTAACTCAATCGACGCTGCGTGGCGTAAGCCTTCTTCTTTTAACGCGGCAATCGCATTTTTTAGCTGCTGTTTTACCCACAAGATTTCATCGAGCGTATGAACCATCGGGATCATCAGGCGCGCGTTGCCCCAGGCGGCGGCACGTAAAATGGCGCGCAACTGGTGGGTGAATAAATCGGTAAATTCAGGGTAAATACGCACGGCGCGGTAGCCAAGGAATGGGTTTTCTTCTTCGCCAATATTCAGGTAACTGATTTTTTTATCACCGCCGATATCCATGGTGCGGAAAATCACCGGTTTGTCGCCCGCGTCTAACAAAACCTGTTGATAGGCTTCGAACTGTTCCTGCTCATCGGGGGCGCTGTCGCGATCCATAAAGAGCATTTCGGTTCGAAACAGGCCGACACCTTCGGCACCATTGGCAAAGGCCGCAGGGGCTTCCAGCGCGCTGCCAATATTAGCGGACAGTTCGATTGCCATTCCGTCAGCGGTTTGTGCTTTTAAACCCGCGGCTTCAAGCTGCAGCTGATGTTGCCGTTCGGCCAAATTGTACGCGACGTGATAATACCCGCGCACGGCGTCATCGGGCTGTGTGACTAACACGCCACCATTTGCATCGATGATCACGAATTGTTCCGCCAGATACTGCACTTGCGCAGTCTCTATGCCGCTCAACACAGGAATACCTGCGGCACGCGCGAGGATTAATGTGTGCGAGGTGCGCCCCGTTTTTGCCAGTACCATGCCTTTTAAAAACTGTTTATCGAGGCTTAAAAATTGGCTGGGGGTGATGTCATCGGCAACCAGAATGGTCGGTTCAACCAGCGTAATCCCTTTGCTCACACTGACGTGTGGATAGGCGATTTGCAGCAGACGAACCGTAATATCCTGAATATCTGAAACGCGCTCACGCAAGTATTCACTGGCTGATTGCGACAGTTTTTGACACACCGTATGCATATTTTCGAGCACAGCCGCGCCCAGACTCATACGATGCTGCGCCATTTGGCGGCGAATGTTCCCGCCAAACTCATTATCCTGAATGAGCGACAAATGGGCGTTAATAATCGGTTTACTCTGACCGTCCAGTTCCGTAAGTTGCTGATTAAGCTGCTCGGCAAGAGTAGCCAGACTGTGCTCAAGTAACGTGCTGTCCTGCACGCTGGCGGGCTGGCTGCGATAGGCTTCAAGGCTGGTTGAGCGGAAAATAAATAACTGGCCTTCTCCAACCCCCGGAGCGATGCCATTGCCGTAAATCAACGTCGGGTTGAGGCGCAGTAACGAACGGGGAAGAGGGCGGCTATGATCCGGGATTTCTGCCTGAATTTCGCTGTCGCTATCGGCAAAACGCTGCTGAATATAAGGCTCGATGTTGCGCCAGGCTTTCTCCTCATCAATACCTTTAATTTCCAGACTGCATGGGTCGTTAAACAGCGTGCCGGTGCTGATCAGCGCCAGTGAGCTTTTCGCGTCAGCTTGCTGATTCAAACGGTGATTAATAAACGTTATCTCGCAGGCATAAGGCGCGCATTGCTCTTTTAATTCCCAGGCAGGGCGCGCATGCAGGCCGTTTGGCAACGGACAAATAAAATCAATTTTGAGCATAAACTACTCCAGTTCGCAGAACATCAACGCGAGAAATCCTTCAGGCGCTCTACGGTCTGGCGGCTTAACTGATTGATCAGCGCCACCAGAAGTTGATGGGTGTGCATTAAGTCTTTTTCATCAGCAATCGAGGCTGCACAGTGGCCGTGGCGGGTGGGCGGCCCAAGCACCACAGTGGGAATACCGTGCCCGGAAAGATGAACGCTGCCGCCGTCGGTGCCGCCATTACTGAACATATCGCGTTGTAGCGGGATCGCATGTTCCTGCGCGACCTGTTCAACGAGTTGAGTCAGCCGGGGGGAAGGGATCAGCGTTTTGTCATACATCACCAGCATCGGGCCTTTACCCATCTGGCGGTGGTTGGATGGGCCATAATCAAAATTCTTCGCCCAACAGGCGGTGTCCAGCACCAGTGCAACATCGGGGTTGAGCAAGCGGGTGGCGGTTTGCCCACCACGTAACCCCACTTCTTCGCTGGAGGTCGCAACCAGCCAGATTTCTGACGCCAGTTCTGCACTGTGCAATTCGCGCAGTAATTCCAGCAAATGCCAGCAGCCCAGGCGGTCATCAAACGCCTTACCCATCACGCGGCCGTTGGGTTGTTGGCTAAATGGCGTATTAAATGTGACGGGGTCGCCGGGGTTAATTCCAGCCAGCTCGACTTCCGCGGCGCTTATCGCACCAATATCAACACGCAGATTGCTGATTTCTCCCCGGTTATTATCACCGTCCAGCAAACCGGCGATTTTGTTGCCTGACCGGGTGGTGATGCGCACCGGTTGTAATGTACGAGCGGTCATTCTGACATTGCCGATGGGGATGACGTCGATGGCACCTTCGCGGCTGACGCTGCGCACCATAAACCCGACTTCGTCCATATGTGCGCAAATCATGATTTTCGGGCCAGCAGATTGATTAAGGCGAATCAACGTCGAGCCAAGGCCATCAAACTGGACTTCTTTATCGTAGTGGCGCGCCTGTTGCAGCAAGATATCGCGCACTTCTTGCTCTGAGGAGGCGATGGCATCCGCTTCGCTTAACGCTTTTAAGAGTGACAAATCCATCAGGCGACTCCAGTCAGTAGCAGCGTTTTTGGCATGCTATACAGCACTTCACAACCGGTTTCGGTCACCAGAATCACATCTTCAATGCGCACGCCGCCTTCGCCCGGCAGGTAGATACCGGGCTCTACGGTGAGCAACATGCCGGGTTTAAGCAGTGTGGTATCGGATGGCGAGAATCGCGGGTTTTCATGAACTTCAATGCCGATGGCATGACCGGTATTGTGGCCAAAATGGTGGCCGTGCCCGGATGCATTAATGACACTACGTGCGGCGTTGTCGACAACCTGGCAAGGAACGCCCGGGCGAACGGCGGCAATCGCGGCCAATTGGGATTCCAGTACAGTCTGGTAGATATCAAACAGCGGATGTTGCTCAGGCTGAAGTGCTTTCCCGGCGACGAAAAAAGTGCGCGTCATATCTGAACAGTAGCCCTGGTATTGAGCGCCAAAGTCCAGTGTGACGAACTCACCACTTTCTATTATTTTTTCCGATGCTTTGCCGTGCGGCAGCGCGCCGCGTGTGCCGCTGGCGACTATAGTATCGAACGAGGCCTTTTCTGCACCCAGTTGCTTCATCTTCCATTCGAGCTCTGCCGCAACTTCTCTTTCACGCATGCCGGGTTCAATGAAGCGACGAATATGTTCGCAGGCCTGGTCGGCTATCCGGCAGGCTACTTTTATTGTCTGAATTTCATCGGCGGTTTTAATCTGGCGCAAACCGTCAAGCGTGATGCTACACAGCTCGGTGTTCAGCGTTTCTCGCCACTGATTTCCAGTTTGCCAACTGACCTGGTCACCTTCAAAACCAATACGCCTCAACCCTTCTTCTTTGATCAGATGATTGATGATGCTCGTCATGCTGTGCGTGGCGTCCAGCAAGTGCAGTTGATAACCCTGAACCCGTCCGGCAATGTCCGCGTAGTAGCGGGAATCGACCAGAATATGGGCGTGCTGGCGGGTCACCAGCACATAACCGGATGCGGTAGAAATGCCCAAATGAGGCTGTTTATTCTGCCTGGATGAGATAAGCACCGCGTCCAGTTTTTGTTCCTGAAGCCAGCTTTTAAGTGTTGCAAGTAACGTCATGATTCATCTGCCTTACAAGGAATCGATTGCCAACTTCCCACGGCGGTACATGCTGTTGCGAATCAACACCACCAACAATGCGGTGACAATCGCACCCACGGCGATACCTGCGATATAACCGCCCAGATTGGTCACCAGCGGCCATGCCCAAATGGCGGATTCAGGGAACCACTGCACGGCACCCAACGCGACCGCGGTAGTGGAACCGGCAATGGCACCGACCATGTACGCGGGCAGCGTCGCCAGCGGGTTTTCCAGCAAAAACGGAATCGCCCCTTCGCTGATACCCATGAAGGCCAGGAACATAGCGGTTTTGCCTTGTGGATAAAGCTGCGGGCTAAACAGACGTTTGCCGGTAAGACGCTTATCAATCAATGTGGCAAGCCCGAGGCCAATGGGTGGTACCACAATCGCCACAGCACGGGAGGTAATCGGCAGCACGTGATCGGTGGTAAAACCGAGGGCCACAAAACCGGCGGCTTTGTTGATAGGCCCACCGAGATCGATGGCGGTAGCAGCGGATAAACCAATGGCATACATCAATGAACCGGCACTTCCCGCCGCCAGCAACACATGGCGCATACCGGCGTTGATCCAACCGCCAATGGGCGTGATCACGTAGTACATCGCTAACATCACAAACAACGCGGAAAGGATAGGGATCAGGAAGGTGCTTTTAAATGCCAGTAAATATTGTGGCAGATTGATTTTGGTATTCAGCCATTTCACCAGATACCCGGCGGCAATGGCGATAATCAGAGCGCCGATAAATGTTGAGGGAACCGGCTTAGACGCTACCCACTGCAAAGTGGCGTTATCGAAACTGAGTAACAGTGTTGGCTGGGTGGACACTAACCCGCCGATGAAACCCGCCGGGAAGGCCAGTTTTCCACCGATGGAGTTAGCGACGAATGCCGCAAACATCGGGATCGCGAAGCTAAATAACAGCCCGCCAAACGATTCGGTGAGGTAGGCAAATTTGAGTACTGAAAGATCAAAACCGCTAAATTTGCCGCTATTGAGCGCGTCCATGATGCCGGTGTCGGGCGGGATTTCGAGCCAAACGTAGGCGATAAGTTGTGAGATGGCGAGGATAACCCCACCCATAATCAGCGTCGGCACCATGCGTGAAATGCCGGACATGACATGTTGCGGTAACTCCCCCCAGAAACTTGAACGGCTGGAAGGAGCAGGATTTAGTGCCAGGGTATCACCTTGTGGTGTGGAGGCGATGGTCGCACTCCGTTTTTTAATTGCCATCTCATAACCCCATTGATTTGATTATTATTGTTGTTCTGCTGCAATCATCTCTTCGATATCACGCAACGTTCCTGCTGCGTTTTTAATCGCGTCCTGTAGCGTAATTTCATATACATCACGGCTGTCAAAACGTTCGTTGTCTTCAGGGGTGATGGCGATGGCATGGATGATGATGTCTGCCTGCGCGATGTCTTGTGCGGTCAGGCGATTCTGGATACCGTCAGCGCCCTGGGTTTCAATTTTTACTTCATAGCCTGCCTCGGTTGCGGCATCTTCCAGAGCCTGAGCTGCCATGAAGGTGTGTGCCAGTCCCATCGGGCATGCGCACAGTGCAATCAGTTTTTTCTTCGCCATGATTTTTCTCCTCAATGATTTTCGTGCTGCGATTATGGCGGTTAAAATTTCAACTTGATTACCAGACAAATAATGCAATAGCTGGATAAATAATCCATGAATGACAAAGTGTGATTGAAGTCTGCTTATCGTGAAAACGTATGACGAAGGAATAATGAGAGTTGAATACTTAAAATATTAGCAGTGCTAAATTTATTGTTAACTTATTGATTTGTGAGCTTGAATGGATAAGTGAATGGGCTGTCTGGAGTAAAGTTTTGTCCGGAAACATACTTAATATAACTCGCAAGGATGTGCTGACATGAAATTCAAGACTATCCCTTCGCTGCTTTTTGCAGTCGCCACCCTTTTCAGCGCCGTAAACCCAGCCAATGCCAGCTCAAGCAAAGACGAAATCAAACAGCAAATTATTGACGCTTCTATTGAGTCATATCCCGGTAATTGCCCATGTCCCTATAACAGTATGCGTAATGGTCGGCAATGCGGCGGCCGCAGCGCATGGAGTAAAGAAGGTGGCTATGCACCGATTTGCTATAAAAAAGAGGTCACAGACGAGATGGTTGAGGAGTGGCAGGCTAGTCATGCTTCATGAATAGGATGTGGTTCTGGCAGAAGGCGGCTTGCCTGGCCGCCTCACGAAAAACTTCTAATTAGTAACCAACAGCATCCAGGCGGAATTGCTTCGCGCAGTTGCCGGGATTTTTTTGTGCCGCAAATGCACTTTCGTTCAGTGGGCCGTTAATTTTTGCTGCATCCAGTGAGATTTGCATCTCAGTCAGATAGGCCGGATTGCCGTTACAGGTCAGTTTTACGGCCTTCACCGCCTCGGTTCCCCAGCTTTTTTCCAGCGCTTTATTGAACGCTTTTCTCGTCACGACACTACCGTAGTTTTCTGCGAGGAAGGTTCCGAAAGCGCTTTGTTTGAATTCACTGTTCAGGCGCACCATGGTGCCGAAATAAGCATTTGGGTTAAAGCCGAAACAGGCTCCATGTTTGGCATATTCATAACGTTCGAGGCACGATTTTCCACCCGCACCAGGCATGACGCCGGCGAGTTGAGTGGCGATGTCGGAGGATAATTCAGGAGCGGGTGCCTGGCACTTTTGTGAGCCGCGAACTTCCGCCATGTTGGGCACTGGGCGGGTTGAGCAGCCGTAACGCATCCAGCGTTTTTCATCCACACCGCGCGAGGCGACGGATTTCGGTAATCCCGGCCACAGCCCATGCACGGTCAAAAATGCACGTTTATCATTTTGTTCTTGCTGAGTTTTGCATTCCGCAGGTTCGTTACGATTGCGCTCATGCATACTCTGACAAAACCCGGTTTGCCATGACAGCGCCAGGACATAACGGTCGAAATCGCCATATTGTTTAGGTTGCAGATCTTCAGCCATGGCGTGGAAACTGGTGGCGCACGCGAGGGTCAGTAGCGTGGTTTGGCAGATAAATTTCATGCCTTACTCATTCTGTTAGATGATGATTCCTTATTTAAACATAAAAAAAGCGCCTCGCGAGGCGCTTGTATTCAGCATTTCTATCAATCAACTCCACAGCGCCAGAATCGGCCAGCCAACACACAGCAGCATGGTGATAAAAATCACGCCGAAAATTGCACCCAGCCGCCAGTAGTCTTTCGATTTGACGTAGCCGCAGCCATAAATAATGACCCCAGGGCCCGTTGCGTAAGGTGTCAGGCAGCCCATGATCCCGATGGAAAGAACCAGCAGAATGCACAGGTGTTCCATCGGCACGCCCGGAATCCCTTTCCCTACTGCCAGGATGACGGGAAGCATGGTGGCGGTGTGCGCGGACAGGCTGGCAAACAGGTAGTGCGCGAAGTAGAACACCAGTACCAGCACGATTACCGTGGTGTTCGGCGAGAAACCTTCCAGATGGGTGCTCATGGTATTGGCGAACCAGTCGATGAAACCGGAGCGGGTCAGACCGCTTGCCATCACAACCAGCGTGGCGAGGTTAACTAATGTGTTCCATGCGCTGTTGTATTTGGTGATGTCTTTCCAGGGCACGACGTGCAGCGCCAGCATCAGGGAGACCGCCAGCAGGCCAACCGCAGTCGCATCAATCATTTCACCGCCAAAAACCCACAGCCCAAGACTCAGCAGGACCAGACAAATCAGCGTTATCTCTTTGCGTGTGAGGCTGCCCATCTCTTGCAGCGCGTCTTTTGCCCAGCCTGAAACTTCTTCACTGTGCGTGACCTCGGGTTTGTAGAGGACGTAAGAGAGCCACGGCGCCACGATAAGCAAAATAATTCCGACTGGCAGGAAGCTCAGGAACCATTGCATCCAGCTAATCTGAATACCCGCAATCTTGCTGACAAACTCCAGCCCCAATACGTTGGGCGCGGCTCCGGTGATAAACATCGACGAGCTAAGGCTGGTACTGATCACCATCATCCACATCAGGTAACCGCCGATACGCTTGGATGAGGGATCGTTAGGGAATGACTGGAACAGCGGCGGCAGGTTTTTGATTACCGGGAACACGGTGCCGCCGGTACGCGCGGTATTAGACGGCGTAAACGGGGCGAGCAGAATATCAATGATGACAATCGCGTAGCCCAGTGTCAGCGTGCGTTTACCCATGAATTTCACCATGAATAACGCGATACGGCGGCCAAGCCCAGTGACTTCATATCCCAGCGCAAAGATAAACGCGCCGAACACTAGCCAGACGGTGGTACTGGAGAAGCCCGCAAGCCCCCATTTCAGCGCTTGTTTTCCTGAGTCGAAAGCCGGATCGGCTAACTCTTTTGCGTCGAACAGCAGATAATCGCTGCCGATAACGCAGATAGTCACCGCGATAAAACTGATGGCGGTGGCAGGAATCGGCTCGAGGATCATCCCGACGATCATCGCGACAAATACCGCAAAATAGTGCCATGCCTGCGGTGGCATGCCGTCAGGGACTGGGATGAGCAGCATCACTGCCATCACCAGCAACGGGGCCAGCAATTTCCATATTTTATCTTTTGAAACAGACATAACTGATTCTCCAGTAAGACATTTTATGATTAATAATTAAGGTGTGTAGGGCGAGATTTGGGCTAAAAACCAGGTAATGATCAGCAGGTCGGCGCTGCCTCCAGGACTTAAATTGCGCGTTATGCAGGCGGCGTCGAAATCGTACAAATGATGTAAGTCTTCAGGCTGCTGGATACCGCCGTTGCGTAGCAGCATGTGGGCATACTGTTGCATCCAGCTCAGGCCAGCGATGCCTCCGCGTGAAGCAACGTTGGTATCGCCGTTGTGCGCCATCAAGACCAGCAGCGTGTCGAGCAAGGCCAGTTCAGGAGCGGTTCCTTGGGCCAGTTTCGAGTGGTAATGCGGTAGTGCACGCGTTAATACCAACGGATATCCCGCTTCGGCTTCTCCACGAGCCCCAGCAAGTCCGGCTTGTCGGAAAAGCCGTTGTCCGGCGGTCTCTTGAAGGTTGTTTTGCTGAAGCTCCCGGCGGGTTATCCCATGGCAAAAGGCCGCAACGGTTTCGCAAATCGCCGCAGGGGACGTGGCACGCTGCTGCTGATGTAAACGGCCTATTGCGGCACACAGTAATCCGAGAGAAAAAATGCTGCCTTTGTGTGTGTTGACGCCTGCCGTTGCGCGAAACATAGCGGTTTCACACTCGATGCCGATGGGGCGCAAATTTTTCAGGGTTTCGCATTCAGGGCGTGATGCCATCGCCGCACCCATTTGAATAAAGCGCGGTAAAAATGGGCGAGTCGCACTGGCGCTGCGGTAAAAATCCTCCAGCGCCATATCTTTATGCGCACCGCAGTTATGCCGGTCGACCAGGCCGGGCTTGGGCGTTAAATTCACTTCAACCAGTAACGCGCGGAACGCGAGTTCGCTGTAATGAGCGACGATTTCTTCCGGAATCCCGGCGCAATCAACGTGAGGCTGAGCTATCTGCATCATGCAGTAATGCCTCCATTTGATTGAGCAACTCTGCCTGCGAGTGCGCGCGTTCCCTTGCGCATACCGCCGCGGTTTGCGGGCACACTAAGCAGCGGCGTGCGGGAAGCGAAAAATCACTGCGCGACAGGATCTTCCCTTGTGGCGTGAGGATATCGATATCCCACAGGCGGCCCAGCACATGCTGTTGTTCAAGTTCAATGGCTGCCTGCTTGACCAGATTCGCCGGCGCGTTGATGGCCAGTAACGCTTCCGGTCCCGTTGTGGGTGATAAGCAGCTCTGTCTTTTGATTTCCCAGCCAGAATCTTCCGCGAGTTGCCGTATTGCCCTTAGCGCGTAATTAAAAATGCGCCGGGTCAGCACGCTGTCTTTTACCGGGCCAGGTGCCACTACCGTCAGGGAGATAAGCGTCATGGCGTACTGCGCCAGCCACTCCTGTTGCCGGGATTGCCTAGCATCACGGGAGGCCAGCAACTCCGGCAAATTTACGACGGCGTGAGTGGCGTTGGAGATATACATCGGCATGATTCACTCCTTCACCTGACGAACGACATCAATGACCGACCCATCGCGGTAACGCACCACTGCGACCACGCGATCGGTAAACTCGATGGCGTTTGGCTTACCGGTTAACACTTCCGCACGTTCACGCAACCCTTCGATGGAGACAATTTTCATCCCCGCTTCTTTGAGCCGTTCAGCCAATTCAGGGCGTGCAGGATTGACGGCAATACCATGATCGGTTACCAAAATATCCACGCTTGAACCAGGTGTGACGCAGGTTGTCACCTCATCAACCAACGTAGGAATACGGCCGCGCACCAGTGGTGCAACGATGATTGAAAGTGCTGCGGCGACAGCGGTATCGCAATGCCCGCCAGAGGCTCCGCGCAACACGCCATCAGAACCGGTGAGTACGTTGACGTTGAATTGCGTGTCGACTTCCAGCGCGCTCAGTACCACCACGTCAAGACGGTCGACAGAAGCACCTTTTGAACCCCAGTTGGCGTACTGGTTGGCACTGATTTCAATGTGATTGGGATTGCGAGCCAGCGACTGCGCTGCGCTGCGGTCAAAGCTCTGCACATCGAGTAGTTTTTTGATGAGCCCTTTTTCATGCAAATCGACAATCGTTGCGGTGATACCGCCGAGGGCAAAACCTGCCTGAATATTGCGGCTGCGCATTTTGTCTTCCAGAAAACGCGTCACCGCAAGTGAAGCACCGCCGGTGCCGGTTTGCAGGGAGAACCCTTGTTTGAAGTAACCTGAGTTAACGACGACATCGGCGGCACTACGGGCGATTAATAACTCGCGGGGATTTGATGTCATGCGTGTGGCATCGGCTCCGATTTTATCGGCATCGCCAACCTGTTCAACTTGCACAATGAAATCGACCTGATCTTGCATGATGCTGGCCGGATTATGCGGATAGGGCAGCAATGCTTCAGTCAGCAATACCACCTGGCGGGCGTTTTCCGCATCGACTTTGGCGTAACCCAGCGAACCGCAGCAGGCTTTGCCCGTGTAGCCATTGGCATTGCCAAATTCATCACAAGACGGCACACCAAGGAAGGCAACGTCAATTTTTAGCTCACCACTGTTAACCAGATGAACGCGTCCGCCATGTGAGTGGATTTGCACCGGTTCCGGCAACAAGCCGCGGGAGATCTCTTCGGCCAGCGGGCCGCGTAAGCCGGAGGTATAGATGCGCGTGACGACGTTATTACGAATGTGTTCGACTAATGGGGCGTGGCAGTCGCTCAGTGAACTCGACGCCAGCGTCAGATTTTTGAAACCCATACTGGCGATGGTTGCCATGACAGTATTGAGCGTCAGATCGCCTCCACGAAAAGCATGGTGGAAAGAGATGGTCATGCCGTCGTGTAAGCCGGAACGACGAATCGCTTCCTCAAGCGAAGTACATAATTTTTTATTACGTGGCTTTTGCGCCTGTAAATTCAGTTTTGAGGTATTTTTATAAGCGGGTAGTTCGCTTTCCGAGCGTTGGGCCCAGGCGGCAATGCGTTGCTGTTTCTGCGTCATTTTTTAGCCTTATTCTTCACGAATGCCGGAAAGTGCGGCGCGGGACAACACCAGACGAGCACGTTCGATAACCGGGCTGTCGACCATTTTTCCGTTCAGAGAGACCACACCGCGACCTTCTCGTGCAGACGCCTCGGCGGCTTCGACAACCGCGTTTGCATGGTCAACTTCTTTTTGAGTCGGGGCGTAGAGGTTGTGCAACAGCTCAATCTGGCGGGGGTTGATAAGCGATTTGCCATCAAAGCCAAGCTGTTTGATGTGCGCCGTTTCGTGCAGGAAACCGGCTTCGTTATTGGCGTCGGAATAGACGGTGTCGAAGGCCTGAATGCCCGCGGAACGCGCAGCTTGCAGGATGGAACAACGGGCGAATAGCAGCTCAGTACCTTCAGGAGAACGCTCAGTGCGCAGGTTGCGGACGTAGTCTTCCGCGCCCAACGCGATACCGATTAAGCGCGATGATGAATGCGCAATGGCAACCGCTTGAGTAATCCCCATTGGTGATTCGATTGCCGCCAGTAACCCGGTACACCCCCGTTCGCGGCCACATTCGGCTTCAATTCGCGCGATTTCGCTTTCGATGTCGATAACGTCTTGTGCGGTGTCTGTTTTTGGCAGACGTACAATGTTCGCCCCACCGCGTACCACCGCTTCCAAATCGGCCACGCCATATTCAGAATCGAGCGGATTTACGCGCACGATGGTTTCCACGTCCTGATATAGCGGATGTTGTAGGGCGTGGTAAACCAGGCGACGCGCCGCATCTTTTTCCCGCAGGATGACCGAGTCTTCCAGGTCGAACATCAGCGCATCGGCCTGATAAATAAAGGCGTTACTCACCATTGCTGCGTTGGCACCCGGAACAAATAGCATGCTGCGACGAGTCCGGTTTTTTTGTTCAGGCGTCATGCTTTCTCCTCCCATGGCAGGGCGTTTACATCACTTGCCCGCACCAACAGGGTTTCCAGGCGGGCGCGGAGAATACAGTCCAATGCACCTTTGTCATCCAGAATCAACTGAACGCCCTGAATATGATGGCGATGGAGGATTTCCAGCACGGTGGCGCGAATGGCTTCGCCAAACTGTTTTTCAACGTTACTGCTGATTTGCAGGTCTATTTCCTGATTCTCTAGCGGGGCGATGCGGATCATCACATCGCCTGATTCCAGGGTGCCGGCGACGGCTGCATGCGTAATTTTCATTTTTCACCTGTTAATGTGGATTCAAGTTGCCCGTTAACGGAGTGGGCAGGGCGAGCGACGAACATGCTTTCCAGGTAGTCGCGCGTCACTTCGGGAACAAGTTTTTCGATCGACGAAAAGTCTTTTTTCACCAGCAGCTTGCGTACCCAGGAGGCGGAAATCGCCATGCCGTGATATTGCAGGCGCTCAATTTCAACTAGCTCAATGGGGGGAACAGGCAGTGAGGGAGTTTGCAGCCAGTGGCGCATATCTTCGTTGTATGCGGCGGTGACAGCGCACCAGGGTTCCGTACCGACAAAGCGGTGTGTTATCCCTAAAGCGGGAGCCAGAAACTGGCGGAAAATCTTCAGGTCTATTTCGGTGTGGCAGTGGTTGAGCACGCCTTGTTCTTTGATGAAATAACAAGGAAACGTCGCACGCGAAATGATGTACTCAGATCCGCGATGAACGGTGAGTCTTTTAATATCAGCGGTGCCGGTACGAACCAGTGCGAGGCGGTCTTCATAAGGGAAACGTGAGGTGTCTTCTTTCACCAAAAAAACATGCAACCAATCACATTGCTCCGCTGCTTTTTGGATTAAATAGCGATGCCCGTGAGTAAATGGGTTGGCGTTCATTACGATGCAGCCGATTTTATCGCCAGCCTGGCGCAATGTGGTGAGATAGCTGGCGTAGCGTTGCAGACGTGTCGCGCTATTTTCCATCAACACCATCATGCCGGGCACGCTGGTGATGGTATAAAAACCGCACTGCTTAAAGAGCGCTTCGTTCTGCGTTTTGGTGTAAATGAACAGGTGAGGGCATTGCCGCTCATAGGCGAGGTTAATTAATTCTGTGGCAAGGGTGAGAGCGATACCTTCACCGCGTACGGTTTCATCGACGGCCACACATTTAATGATATTCCCTGCAATTCCTCCGCAAGCGATAAGCCGATCATTTTGGGATACGGTAATAAACACGTCTACTGTTGTATCGATGCTCAGATCGTTATCACGCAGAAAGCGTGTAATAGCGGCCATTTTTATATTATCGGCACGTTTAACCTGGGCGAATACGATATTACCAAACATGAATTCTGGTTTCCTGATACTGGGAAGGCTTGTTGAAAACAATTGTGGTTATTTGTTGCAACTTATAACGTTTTATTTTCAATTGAGCTTTTCGGCTTTTTTAGTACAACAAGGGAGATCGTAAGGGGTATTTGTTGAGAAGGTTTTGAGCTATTTCACAAAGGGTTACGTGACTTAAATAGACTTAATGGTTTTTATTTGTTTAATTAGTTTCTTTGCGATTTGTGACGTGGTTTTTATTTGTTTAATTGATTTAATGTTCTGAATCTGTGACGATCGATTTTATTTTTCTGAACTGTTTTAGATACAAATTTATTACATTTGGCTAAGTCCGCTGTATTGATTTCGACGCTTAAATAAGGAAAGGGTTAGCGTAATGCGGTTTTTTCATCAGATAGCCTTTCCATTAAGAATTTTCTTGCTGCTCCTGTTGGTGTCGACGCTATTGATTGCCGCTTTAGGTAAGTATTTGTCCGCCAGTTTTGAAGATTATCTGTTTAATCACGTTCGTGATATGGCCATGAATCAGGCGCGGATCATCGCGTCAAATGACAGCCTTATTACCGCGGTTAAAAATAGAGACAGCCAGCGTCTGGCCGCGATCGTCGGTAAAATCTCTACCGGTTCAGATTTTGATTATGTGGTAATCGGCGATAGCCATTCCATCCGCCTTTATCACCCAAATCCGGCAAAAATTGGCTATCCCATGCAATGGACAAAACCCGGCGCTCTGGAAAGAGGGGAAAGCTACTTTATTACTGGAGAAGGCTCCATTGGTATGGCGATGCGGGCAAAAACCCCGGTTTTTGACGAAAGCGGAAAAGTGATTGGCGTGGTATCGCTAGGTTATTTGGTGAGCCGGATTGAAAGCTGGCGCCTGGATTTCCTGCTGCCGCTGGCTGGTGTGTTCGTGGTTATCCTGATTATTCTGATGCTGCTGTCCTGGATTTTTGCTTCCCATATTCGCAGGCAGATGCTGGGCATGGAGCCTCGCCAAATTGCGCGTGTGGTTCGTCAACAAGAGGCGTTGTTCGGCTCGGTCTATGAAGGGCTGATTGCAGTAGATAGCGCGGGTTTCATCACTGCAATTAATCGTAACGCGCGTAAAATGCTTGGCTTGCGTTCCCCTGGCAGGCAGTGGTTGGGGAAACCTATTGCTGAAGTTGTGCATCCGGCAGGATTTTTTACCGAGAAGATCGACGAAGCACGTCAGGATGTGATGTGTACATTTAACGGATTGAGTGTGATTGCCAATCGAGGTGTCATTCATTCCGGGCATGCATCCCCAGCGGGTGCGATTGTGAGCTTCCGCAGTAAAGATGAAATCAGCACATTGAATGCGCAGCTTACGCAGATTAAACAATATGTTGAGAGCCTGCGGACGTTGCGCCATGAACATCTGAACTGGATGTCGACGCTCAGCGGGCTGTTGCAAATGAAGGAATATGACCGTGCGCTGGAAATGGTAAAGGGAGAATCTCAGGCGCAACAGGCACTCATCGACACTTTGCGTGGCTCGTTTAATGACCGGCATGTTGCGGGGCTGCTGTTTGGTAAGTCGCAGCGAGCGCATGAATTAGGACTGGAATTAAATATCGTACCAGGAAGCCGTTTACTGGCGCTTCCGGAGGGGCTGGATAGTGCTGAGTTTTCGGCGATTGTCGGCAATTTATTAGATAATGCGTTCGATGCCAGCCTGAAAAATGACCAGAAACATAAGATTGTTGACCTCTATTTAAGTGATGAAGGCACCGACGTCATTATTGAAGTCGCCGATCAAGGTTGTGGCGTGCCAGAAGCGCTACGTGAAGTTATTTTTGAACAAGGTGTCAGTACCAAAACCGATAACAAGGATGCACATGGCATTGGATTGTATCTGATTGCCAGTTATGTCACTCGCTGTGGCGGGGTAATTACCCTGGAAGACAATGAGCCCAGTGGTTCTTTATTTTCTGTTTTTATTCCGAAAGTGAAAAAGAGCAATGAACCAATCAATGACAATTCTGATTGTTGAAGATGAAACGGCGTTGGCAGAAATGCACGCGGAGTTTATTCGTCAAACGCCAGGCTGTGGGCAGGTGTGGCTGGCAGGGAATTTGGTACAAACAAGAATGATGATTGAACGGTTTAAACCGGATCTCATTTTACTGGATAACTATTTACCCGATGGAAAAGGGATCACATTGCTGCATGAACTTGTACAGAACCGCTACCCCGGCGGCGTGGTGTTTACCACGGCGGCAAGCGATATGGACACGGTTTCGGATGCTGTGCGTGGTGGCGTATTTGATTATCTGGTGAAACCTATCGCCTATGAACGCCTCCAACAAACCTTGACGCGTTACAAACAAAGAATGCAGATGCTGGCGAGCAACGCCAGCGCCAGTCAGCGACAGATTGACGAGATGTTCAACGCTTACGCGCGTGGCGAGCAAAAAGCGGTTTTGCCGGTGGGGATTGATGAACTGACGCTTGAGAAAGTGCAGTTGCTGTTTACCGATCCCGACGCGCGGCATACGGCTGAAACCGTGGCTGAGGTATTAAAACTTAGTCGTACGACGGCCAGGCGCTACCTGGAGTTTTGTGCGGGTTGCCAGCTCATCATGGCGGAAATTGTGTATGGCAAAGTGGGTCGCCCGCAACGTACATATCGGGCGACCATTTAGGTGAAAAGTGGGTTTAGCCACCCACAACTATTGCAGACGCTGGCACGAGGATCTCGGTGGCGATAATCACCACAATCAGACCAACGGCAATAGGCACTGAAGTGCGTTTAACCACTTCGAATGGTGAGATTTTTGCCATACCCGCAACCGCCACAACGACGCCGGAAACCGGAGAAATGGTACGGCCAAGGTTGGACGCTTGCAGCATAGGAATCACAAGGTACGCAGGGTTGATGCCAGAAGAGTGAGCCAGTTTCGGGATCATCTCAACAAAAGCGTAGAACGGTGCGTTACCTGAACCGGTGGTCATTGCCGCCAACATGGTTAGTACGACTAACACCAGCATCAGAATGATACTTGCGGAGCCAAACGACGTCGCAATGGAAATCAGGCTCTGGATAAAGCCGATGGTGCTCAGACCCTGAGCGAACACGCCCGCTGCTACCAACAACATCACCACGTTTGCGAAGGCATCAGCCATACCGCGGTAACAAACCTCCAGCCCGGAGAAAACACTCTGCGTATTGAAACTGCGGAAGAATTCAATAATTGCCGCAATCAGAATACAGATAACTAAAATAGTAATGATATGCAGCTGTGGACCCCATTTACCGTCGAAAATCAGCACACCAATAATTGGCGTAAACGGCAGAATGGCATAGAAAGAAGGCGCGGTAGTCTGGATTTCGCTGACATCCAGCATTTCATGGCTGATGTTCTCTTTCTTATCCAGATAGCGTTGCCAGAAGAAGTGGGCAATCGCCATCGCAATGATGGCCGCAATGGAAATTGGCACGGTGGTTTTAAAGGCAAAATCAACCAGTGGCATTTCAGCCGCTTTCGCCGCCAGCACTACGTCGCCAGAGGTTGGAGACAGGATGATTGCAGCAGGGGAGGCACAAATTGCCGCCGCAGCACCACGGCTAATACCGACGTTCACCATTACCGGGAATAACGTTGCCATCAGCAATACACCCAGACCGGTCGCAGAAGAGACTGCCAGTGACATCAGGCACGCCACGAAATACGCGGCAATCATCAGAATGTAAGGTGAGTTAATCAGTTTCAGCGGTTTTGATGCGAGCTTCACGACCATGTCGTTCGCGCCAATATGCGTCATATAAGAGGCGAAACCACACAGCATCATGATCATCATGCCGAGATCGCCGCCGCGACTCATCAGCAGGATTTTGACATATTCGACAATATCGGTTGCTGTGTAACCGGTGCTCTCAGCACTGCCTGGTAATACTTTATGGCCCATCAGGGCACTAATAATCAGTAATGTTAAGCCGCCGACGAATAATACGCCGGTGGCGGAATAGCCTTTGATGATGTAGCGAGCTACACCAACAATCACCACAATCCCAATAAGTAATTCAATCGTTGTCAGCATTAAAGCCCCCTGTTGCGTTTGGTACTCGGCATCTGTTGGCCGCACCTGAACGTAACGCCATGCCAGAAAAATAAAAAATAACGGTTATATACCCAAAATAATTCAAGTTGCTTGAAGGCGGCAAAGCAGTGAATCCCCTGGAGCTTACTCAAGTAAGTGACTGGGGTGAGCTGATGCAGCCAACGCATAAGCAGCTTGAAGTATGATGGGTATAAAGCCGTCTGCGAAAGCGGTGTCAATCTGCCTGATTCAAAGGCGACGATTTCTGATAAGCATCAAATTTAGCAAGCTTCGTGAGACTGCCATCATACTTTTGTAGGCAGTGTTGCAATTATGACATTTACTTATTGATATGCGTTATTTATTTACACAGTTGATCGTTCTATTAATAACCATTTGAAGGCTATTTAATTAAAAATATATTACGTAATTGTTAATTAATTGCCTATGTGTAAAGCCATTAAAAATCCCTTTAAAATAGAAAGGCCTGATGCTTATACTGGCGCTTCGTTTATTTGAGGCCACTATTTTGCAATCCACTTTCTGGTCGACAAGCCGTTTGCGCTTTTTCAGAAAGCATCTTTTGATGCTGCTGATGGCGTTCGGCTGGCTGTTTGTCAACAGCCAGGTCGCAGTGGCATCGCATGACTGCCCGGTAAACATCAGTTTGCAGGCACTTTCCATTCAGCATAGCGATCATATGCTGATGAACAGCACACGAGATTTGGCGAAAACGAAAGGAATGTTGTGTGAGAAACACTGTATTCCTGATGTGATGCAAAAGGATAACGGCCACACTTCTTTGGCTGCTTTGCCGACGGCAAATACTCTGGCTTTAGTGGTCCCTGAATGTAATGAAACGGTATCGTCCGTTGCCTTAATAACACCGCCTGCAACCGGCC
Organism: Buttiauxella sp. WJP83; assembly: GCF_027594725.1. NCBI lineage: Bacteria > Pseudomonadati > Pseudomonadota > Gammaproteobacteria > Enterobacterales > Enterobacteriaceae > Buttiauxella > Buttiauxella sp. WJP83. The sequence goes on along the minus strand of NZ_CP110080.1, from coordinate 3,400,989 downwards.
CTCCCGCCACGATTCGGTTTTGTCGTTTTAGAGAATAACTCCAGCACTGTCCTGGTTTATGCCTTTTTGATTTAGGGCATATCGGCGTTTCGCCATCCTTTGACTTAAGTTCTGGAGATTTTTATGTCTATTTTTTCTGCTCGTTCTTTTTCAGCCTTCGTGCTGTCCGTATTTACTTTCATCACAGTGGCTCATGCCGCGTCGACTGATATGTCTCATGACATGGCTATGCCCATGGAAAATCACATGGCGGCTGAAATTTATCATGGCCAGGGTGTGGTGAAGAAAACCACTGCCAACTCCATTTCAATTGCCCACAAACCTATCGTTGCCCTCAACTGGCCCGCTATGACGATGACATTCAGCCTGCCTGAAAGTGGATCATCGCCCGTGGTTAAAGCCGGTGATGCGGTGGATTTCACTTTCAGCCAACAGGCTGAAGGCTACCAACTCTCCTCCGTTACCCCGACTAAGTAACTGAGGCCAATATGAGAAAACATTCCCTGAGCTTATGGCTCGGTGGGGTGCTGTTTGCTGTGTCTGGCGTTGCCGCGAATGCGGCAGAGTTCAGCCTGCAACAGACCCTGGCCGCTGCTGAGCACTATTCAGCCGAACTTTCCGCCAACCGCAATCAGAGCAATGCGCTGAGCGCCATGGCCGATTCTGCACGCGAGCTACCCGATCCTAAATTGAAATTTGGTATTGAAAACGTCCCGATTGAGGGCAACAACAGCCATCGATTCACCCGTGAAGGCATGACCATGCAACGTATTGGCATCATGCAGGATTATGTCAGCGAGGAAAAACGCGACCGTAAAGCTGAAACTATTCTGGCGCAATCAGCCAGTAGTGCGGCGAAAGCGGAAGTGATTCGAGCAGAGTTGCTTAGAACCACCGCGCAGGCCTGGTTGGATCTGGCGTTGTCAGAAAAAGTACTGGCGACGGCGAAGAAACTGGTGGCCGAAACCGAACGCCAGGTCGGTGTGCAAAAGGCAACGGTGGCTAGCGGCAGCACTCCCGCATCAAGCGTGGTGGATATCCGCATGACGCTTTTAGACATGCAGGACAAAGTGACACTCGCGCAGCGCGATGTTGTTCTGGCGCAGACGCGTTTGCTGCGACTGACCGGTGAAAATATTGACGCGATCAGCGGTAATTTGCCGCGCTATCAACGTTTGCCTGCTGACCCTGCGGTACTGGAACAAGGTGTTAGCCAGCATCCGGAAGTGATTGAGGCAGCGCGTGAGGCGGATGTTGCCAAAGCACGTTCGGCGCAATCAGCAGTGGCGGCGAAACCGAATGTCGGCGTTGAGGTGTATTACGCGCATCGCGGGGATGATTACGATGACATGGCGGGTGTGATGTTTACCGTGGACATGCCGCTGTTCAAATCACAGCGCCAGGACAAAGACCTGGCGGCGGATATGTCCCGTTCAATGGAAGCCAACGACCAACTCGCCATCGCGAATCGGGAACGCGTTGCGCTGGTTCGCACGCTGGTGGCGCAGTATCAGGCTGCGCAAACGCTCTGGTTGCGCCAACAGGACGAGATTTTACCTCTGCAGCGCCAGCGTCTTTCACTGATTGAAGCACAATATCGTTCCGGACAGTCGACCCTCTCCGACTTACTCAATGCCCGCCGCACGCTGCTGGATACCGAGTTGAACGCGCATAACGCTGAAAAAACCGTGGCTGAAACCTGGGCCGCTATACGCTACCTGACGCCACAGGAAAACAACCCATCATGAAAACCATCACGCAAATTTCTTTGTTAGCCCTTGCGGTCGCCGCAGCCCTTGGCGTGGGATATTACGCGGGTAAACAGAGCACCATCACTACAACGCCGACAGCTCAGTCGGAACGAAAAGTTCTCTATTGGTATGACCCGATGACACCAGGCCAGCGTTTCGACAAGCCGGGTAAATCCCCGTTTATGGATATGGATCTTGTCCCTCGTTATGCCGATGAAACCACCGAAGATGGCGGGGTGACGGTCAGCGCTCGGCAGCAGCAAAATCTGGGGATAAAAACGGCTACGGTGCAGAGAAAAGCGCTTAATTATCAATTTGACGCTTTTGCTACCGTCTCAACGGATGAACGTAGCGTGCAGATTATTCCCGCCAGTGCCAGCGGCGTGGTGGAGAAGCTGTTTGTTAATGCGCCCCAGCAATTTGTCAAAGCGGGGGAGCCGCTGGCACAACTCTGGATCCCTGAATGGACGGCGGCGCAGCAAGAATATCTCGCCGTGCGTCGTTTGGGAGACAGTGCATTAACCACCGCTGCACGTGAACGGCTACAACTCCAGTTCATGCCCGCTGAAATCATTCGCCAGGTTGAGCGCAGTGGTAAACCTCAAACGCGCGTGACAATACGCGCCAAACAGGCCGGCTACATCAACAAACTGGAGACGCGTGAAGGTGCGCAGGTCGTGGCAACCGCGCCATTGTTTGAAATTGCCAGCCTTGAGAAAGTCTGGATTGTTATTGATTACCCGCAATCTCAGGCGCAAGTGCTGCAGCCAGGAAGTGAGATTGTGGCATCGAGTGATAACTGGCCAGGTGAGGCTTTCCTCGGACGCGTCAGTGAATTGTTGCCCAATATGGAAACCACTACCCGAACCCTGAAAGCCCGTGTCGTGCTGGAAAACCCGCAAATGAAACTCAAGCCGGGGATGTACCTCAAGGTGAAACTGGCGAACCCGCTCAATTTGCCACCCGTACTGGCTATTCCGGAAGAAGCGCTAATTGAAACCGGGAGTGCCAGCCGGGTATTAGTCACTGAGGATGACGGGCATTTTAACCCTGTCAATGTCGTGGTCGGTGGGGCTCAAAACGGGTGGGTGGAGATTAAACAAGGATTAAAAGAGGGCGATAAAGTCGTTACCTCCGGCCAGTTCCTGATTGATTCTGAAGCCAGCCTACGCAGCGCATTACCGCCGGAAAAAGCCGTTACTGCTCCGGCTCCTGAATACCAGGGCGAAGCGGTGGTGAAAGAGATGACCGCCGATGCTGTCACCCTTGCGCATAAGCCGATTCCGGCGCTGAAATGGGGGGCGATGACCATGGACTTCGCGCTGAAATCGGCAGCCGATGCTCAGGGGGTAAAAGTCGGCGACCGTGTCATGTTCAGTTTTACCCTGGATGATGAACACGGCGCGGTGATTACTCATCTGATGCCAATGGCGGGGGCGATGAAATGATTGCCGCTGTGATTCGTTGGTCACTTAAAAATCGGCTGCTGGTTCTGCTGGCGGCAATCATGATGGCGGCCTGGGGGATTTGGTCTCTTCAGCGTGCGCCGCTGGATGCGTTGCCGGATCTTTCGGATGTACAGGTCATCATTCGTATCAACTATCCTGGTAAAGCGCCACAGGTGGTTGAAGATCAGGTCACTTACCCACTCACCACCACCATGCTTTCAGTGCCGGGGGCGAAAACCGTGCGCGGCTTTTCGATGTTCGGCGATGCCTATGTCTACATTTTGTTTGAAGATGGCACCGATCCGTATTGGGCACGTTCACGGGTTCTTGAATATTTAAGCCAGGTTCAGTCACAACTGCCAGTGGAAGCCAAAGCCTCGCTGGGGCCAGATGCGACAGGCGTAGGCTGGGTGTATGAGTACGCGCTGGTGGACAGAACGGGCAAACACAGCCTTGCGGATTTACGTGCGCTGCAAGACTGGACGCTAAAGTTTGAGCTCAAAACGGTACCGAACGTGTCGGAAGTTGCGAGTGTTGGCGGCATGGTGCGGCAGTATCAAATTGTGCTCGATCCACAACGTATGCGTGCGCTGAATATAACCCACGAGCAAGTCATCAGTGCAGTGCAGAGCGCTAACCAGGAAGGAGGCGGTTCGGTAATCGAAATGGGTGAGGCCGAATACATGGTGCGCACTGCCGGTTACCTGAAAAACCTCGATGACTTTAAGCAGGTGGTTATTGCCACACGAGAAGGTGTTCCGGTATTGCTCAGCGATGTCGCGACGATACGAATGGGGCCAGAAATTCGCCGTGGAGTCGCGGAATTTAACGGAGAAGGCGAGGTCGCTGGCGGCATTATCGTTATGCGTTATGGGAAAAATGCGCTGGATACCATTAATGCAGTGAAGGCGAAACTGCAGCAAATTCAGAAGAGCTTACCGGCCGGGGTAGAAATCGTCCCGGTCTATGACCGGTCGCACCTCATTGAAAATGCGATAGAAACGCTTTCCCATAAATTGCTGGAAGAGTTCATCGTCGTGGCCATTATCTGCGCGTTGTTCTTGTTCCATTTCCGTTCGGCGATGGTGGCGATGATCACCTTGCCTCTGGGGATTTTGGGTGCGTTTATTGTGATGCACTACCAGGGGGTGAACGCGAATATTATGTCGTTGGGCGGGATTGCGATTGCGATTGGTGCGATGGTCGACGCGGCCATTGTGATGATCGAAAACATGCACAAAGTGTTGGAACAATGGCGGCATGACAATCCAGACAAACAGCCAACGAGTGCCGACTATTGGCGCATTTCGGAACAAGCAGCCGTTGAAGTCGGGCCTGCGTTGTTCTGTAGTTTATTGATCATCACGTTGTCATTTATTCCGGTGTTTTCCCTTGAAGCGCAGGAAGGGCGGATGTTCTCACCGCTGGCATTCACCAAAACCTACGCGATGGCTGTGGCTGCGGGGCTGGGGATTACACTGGTGCCGGTTCTGATGGGCTATTTCATTCGAGGGAAAATACCTGACGAAAAAGCCAATCCTATTAACCGCTGGCTGATTGCCGCTTATGAACCGCTGTTGGATAAAGTGCTGGCGCGCCCGAAAACCACGCTGCTGATAGCCGGAGCCGTTTTACTGGCGACATTGTGGCCGTTAAGTCGCCTAGGTAGTGAGTTCATGCCACCGCTGGATGAAGGCGATTTGCTGTACATGCCTTCCACTTTGCCGGGAATTTCGGCTCGTGAAGCCGGTCGTTTATTGCAACAAACCGACCGTCTCATCAAAACGGTTCCGGAAGTGGCGACGGTGTTTGGTAAGGCAGGTCGTGCAGACACGGCAACCGACCCCGCGCCTCTAACAATGATAGAAACCACCATTCGCTTTAAACCTCGCGATCAGTGGCGACCGGGAATGACGATGGACAAGCTGGTCAGCGAGCTTGATAGCATAGTCAAAGTCCCTGGCATCGCTAATGTTTGGGTACCGCCGATTCGCAACCGTTTGGATATGCTGGCAACGGGTATCAAAAGCCCGGTCGGTATCAAAGTGAATGGCAGCAATATTGCTGATATCGAACAAGTGGCTGAGCAAATTGAACGGGTGGTGAAACAGGTTCCTGGTGTGACGTCTGCACTCGCGGAGAGGCTTGGCGGGGGGCGTTATGTGGATATTAATATCGATAGACTGAAAGCCGCGCGTTATGGTGTGTCGGTCAAAGAGTTGCAATCGCTGGTGGCATCGCTCATAGGGGGGCAAAACATTGGCGAAACAATCGAGGGGCGTGAGCGCTATTCAATCAATGTTCGTTACCCGCGAGAGATTCGCGATAACGTTCAAAAGCTGAAAAATCTGCCGGTGATCACCGCAAATGGCAGCCAGATTACGCTCTCTGAATTAGCCGATATCAGCATTACAGATGGCCCACCGATGCTGAAAAGCGAGAATGCCCGTTTATCGAATTGGGTTTATGTTGATTTGCGCGGTAGAGATTTAAAATCGGCCGTGGAAGATATGCAACGAGCGGTTAACCAACAGGTAAAATTACCGGAAAGCGTTTCATTATCGTGGTCTGGTCAATTTGAATATCTGGAACGTGCGAGCGCTAAATTAAGAATAGTCTTACCCTTCACGCTGGTAATTATATTCGTCTTACTCTACGTGACATTTTCGCGAGTGAGTGATGCACTATTAATCATGGGGACATTGCCGTTCTCATTAATAGGTGGAGTCTGGTTGCTCTATCTACTTGGATACAATTTATCCGTTGCCGGAGCGGTAGGGTTTATTGCTTTAGCAGGAGTGGCGGCTGAATTCGGCGTAATAATGGTACTTTATTTAAATCAAGCCATTGCGAGGCACAAAGCGCTCGAGCCGTTGGGAGGAAAACCAATGCTAATGCGTGCGCTTCATGAAGGTGCTGTATTGCGTGTCAGGCCAAAAGTCATGACTGTAGCGACGATTATGGCGGGTTTGTTGCCGATTATGTGGGGAGATGGTACCGGCTCAGAAGTTATGCGCCGTATCGCTGCACCAATGATTGGCGGCATGATCACGGCACCTTTGCTTTCGATGTTAGTGATTCCTGCGATGTATGTATTACTAAAAAGACATAAATAAGAGAGGCTTGCCCCAGTCATTTCTGATTATCAGAAAATAACTGGGGCATTTTTTTTGCCTTAATCATAAGCAAACGAGGGCATATTTAGGATTTTACCCGGCGCTTATTTAGGTTTGGTTAATATACAATTTGTTAAGTTGTACTTTGTATTTAGAAATGGAAATCAATGTGTCACTAGCAAATAAAATTATCTTTTCGTTTATTGTTTTCATCTCACCCTTAATGGTTGCGCCTGCTGCGATGGCTAATCAAAATGGGGTATTGGGTGACGCCTGGAATACCTTGTCTGACAATGTTTCACAAACCTGGAATGAACCGCAACATTATGACTTATATGTTCCGGCGATCACCTGGCATGCCCGTTTCGCCTACGATAAAGAAAAAACCGACCAGTATAACGAAAGGCCGTGGGGCATTGGGTTTGGGCAGACCCGCTGGGATGACAGTGGGAACTGGCATGGGTTGTATCTGATGGTGTTTAAAGATTCCTTTAATAAATGGGAACCGATTGGAGGATACGGCTGGGAAAAAATCTGGCGACCGTTAACAGACGACAACTTCCGCCTCGGACTGGGTTATACGCTTGGAGTCACGGCGCGAGACAACTGGAGCTACATACCTCTACCCGTCATTTTGCCTTTGGCATCGGTTGGATATGGTCCTGCGACCTTCCAGATGACCTATATCCCCGGAACTTACAACAACGGTAACGTTTACTTCGCCTGGCTACGCTTCCAATTCTGATTTTCTGCACAAGCCGGAATCAATCCAAACCGAGATGTTTGCTAACTGATGTTTGAAAATACGGGCTGCTGCACACTTTTTAAAAGAGGTAGCAAATTTTCTCACTTTTTAGCAATTCTAGGCTGGACAAAATCCATCACAATTGGTGTACTGGTGTTCGACACAGCATTTGTGTCGTTTTTCATGTAAAGGTAATTTAGATGTCTAAGATTAAAGGTAACGTTAAGTGGTTTAACGAGTCAAAAGGCTTTGGCTTCATTACTCCGGAAGATGGTAGCAAAGACGTGTTCGTACACTTCTCTGCAATCCAGAGCAATGGTTTCAAAACCCTGGCTGAAGGTCAGCGCGTTGAGTTTGAAATCACTAACGGTGCCAAAGGCCCATCTGCTGCAAACGTAATGCCTATCTAAGTCATTACCAGTAGAATATAAAAACCCGCCAAGGCGGGTTTTTTTTGCTTTAAATTCAGGAAAATAAGTAAATTTTTACGAAGCACACCACAATCAGCGTGCTTACCAGCACCGCAGTCCACCCAGCAACACGTTCTTTCATCGTTTTGTCTCACGCGATTTTTCAAACAGAGTGGCAGACAAAAATTAAGCTAACCTTAACGCGTTGCGGATCAGTGGCCGTATGCCGAAGAAACTAACCAAAATGCTATGGCGGTCATAATCAGTGAGCCTGCGAGATTCAATAGCATGTTTAATCCCGCCCATGCCAGACGCCCATCCTGAAGCAGGAACACGACTTCTGCCGAAAAGGTCGAAAACGTTGTCAGGCCGCCGCAAAAACCGGTGGTTATCAGCAATTTCCAGACGGGATCAAGATGTGTCATTTTGGTGAACAGCGCCAGACCCAGACCGATAATAAATGCGCCCACCAGGTTTGCAGTCAACGTCCCCATAGGAATGGCACCATGCACGGGATTGAGTTTCATACTGAGCAACCAGCGCGCAACACTCCCCGTTCCGCCGCCAATAAACACGGCTAATAGCATCTGCAACACGATATTTTCCTGTTCTTTATAATGCGAAAGAGAATGAGTGTAACGTCAGCACCGGGTGTTTCACACCGGGTATACTAAAAATATTCGCGACCTTTTGGGAAACTACAATGAAAGTTGCAGTAGGGCAGTTTGCGGTGAGTAATGACTGGCAGGAAAACGTACAGACCTGTATCGGGCTTATGGAACGAGCCAAAAACGCAGGAGCACATTTGCTGGTTCTACCCGAGGCGGTGTTGGCGCGTGACGATAACGATCCGGATTTGTCGGTAAAATCGGCACAAACGGTGAATGAAGCGTTTATCGAGCCGCTTTGCGAACAGAGTCGCCATGATCAAATGACCACGATCCTGACACTGCATATCAAAACCACACCTGGACGGGCGGCCAATACCTTGCTGGCTATTCGTGATGGTGAGGTCATTGCCCGTTATCAGAAGCTCCATCTTTATGATGCGTTTAACGTACAGGAATCCCGGTTGGTTGATGCGGGAGAAAGTATGCCGCCTTTGATAGATGTCGCGGGCTTTAAAGTCGGATTGATGACCTGTTACGATGTGCGTTTTCCAGAAATGGCCTTAAGTCTGGCTTTAGCAGGTGCAGACGTTTTAGTCCTGCCAGCGGCCTGGCTGCGCGGTCCCAATAAAGAAATGCACTGGGCCACGCTTCTGGCCGCTCGAGCACTCGATACCACCTGTTATGTTGTGGCTGCCGGTGAGTGCGGGAATAAAAATATTGGTCACAGCCAGGTTGTTGATCCGCTAGGTGTTGTTGTTGCGGCGGCAAATCAGCGCCCGGCACTGATCTACGCTGAACTGGAAAGCCAGCATCTTGCTGATGTACGAGCCATGCTACCAGTGCTGAAAAACCGGCGTTTCGCTTCACCACAATTGCTGTGATTAATTTTTGAGCATCACTTGATTCAACTTGTTACAGGTTGCTATTGTATCGCAAGTGAAAATGACCGTTAATTGTCTCAGTGTATTATTCGCCGTATTCACGGCACGCATGATTATAGAAGGTTGCTATGGGTGAGATTAGTATTACAAAGTTGTTGGTAGTCGGTGTGCTGATTGTTTTATTATTTGGCACCAAGAAGTTGCGCACACTCGGCGGCGACCTCGGCTCAGCAATCAAAGGCTTCAAGAAAGCCATGAGTGACGACGAGACCAGCGCGAAGTCTGTCAATAATACGGATGAAACAACCGACCGCATTACGCACAAAGACTGATCGCGTCTCAGCTTTCGACGAGATATAAAAAAACCGGCCTTTAATAAGCCGGTTTTTTTTTGCCTGTAGCACAAATCAAAAGTAACAATCTGTTACATCGTTATTTGACTTCCATGCCTTTGGCTTGCAGATCCGCATGGTATGAAGAACGAACAAACGGGCCGCAAGCTGCATGGGTAAAGCCCATCGCCAGCGCTTCTGCTTTCATCTCTTCGAACTCATCTGGACTGACATAACGCTGTACCGGCAAGTGATGACGGCTCGGCTGCAAATACTGGCCTAAGGTCAGCATTGTGACGCCGTGGCGGCGAAGATCTCGCATAACTTCCACAATCTCTTCGTTCGTTTCACCTAACCCTACCATCAAACCTGACTTGGTCGGGATGTCTGGGTGCGCTTCTTTAAAACGCTCCAACAGTTTCAGTGACCAATTGTAGTCAGCGCCTGGGCGAACCTTACGATAAATGCGCGGAACGTTTTCCAGGTTGTGGTTGAAGACATCTGGTGGTGTGGCGGTAAGGATCTCTAAAGCCTTGTCCATACGTCCGCGGAAATCTGGCACCAATGTTTCAATTTTGATCGTTGGATTTTTCTCGCGAATTGCGCTGATGCAATCAGCGAAATGCTGAGCACCACCATCACGGAGATCGTCACGGTCAACAGAGGTGATAACCACATAGCGCAACGCCATATCAGCGATGGTTTGTGCCAGTTTAGCCGGTTCATTGGTGTCTGGCGCGACAGGGCGGCCATGAGCAACATCACAGAACGGGCAGCGTCGGGTACAAATTGCGCCAAGGATCATAAAGGTTGCCGTTCCGTGGTTGAAACATTCTGCCAGGTTAGGGCAGGAAGCTTCTTCACACACAGAGTGCAGACCATTTTTACGCATTGCCGCTTTGATACCCTGAATTCGGGTCGAATCAGATGGAAGTTTGATCTTCATCCATTCTGGCTTTCTTAACAGCTCCTGGCGCTCGGTCACCACGTTTTTAACCGGGATCAGAGCCATCTTATCGGCGTCGCGGTACTTGACGCCGCGTTCCATTACAATGGGTTTACTCATATCGTACGTGTTCCAGTTGCTGATATACCCGTCGTTCTTCAGGATGCCGGGGGCTGCTCACGTTTGCCGCCTACCTGGTTCTTGATGTCACTTGGGTATAACGAATTCAGGCTAATAGAATGTTTTATTTATCAACTATTTTTTAATAACGCGCGAAGTATACCATCACTGAAGGGGATAAATCTGCCTGACAGAGCAGTAAAACAGGGAAAGAATTGTAAATGAGTTGTTGGTTTGTGCGGTTTGCTACGTTAACAATTGGCAAATCGACCTCGTAGCGAGCGCCGCGAGGTCGAAATGACTACACTTCTTCAAATTCGTGGATGATGGCCTCGATGACCTCTTGCAATATTGGATCGCGGGAGCTGAGTTTGTTGAAATGCATGGTGGTGGCAAGCGAGACAGTTGAAAACTTCTCACACTCCACCGTTTTAAGTTGGAAAGGGCCTGAAAACATTTCAAATATTTTGTATGGCATAAAGCCAATCAGGTCGCTGTGACTAAGCATTGAAGCGATAGCTAAAAAGTTATAGCTGCTAAACCTGACCTGGCGGTTAGGCAAGATTTCGTTAATCAATTGGCGAGTATCGACCACCAGATCATCCTGCATAATCAAAAAGGTATAATTCATCTCATGATTATTAGCGGAGAAAATTAATTCTGCATTCGGATGGTCATGACGACATACCGCGACAAGGTGGTCATCATACAGTTTATAACTACTGATTCCGGGGCCATGATGAGGACGGGTATCGAGCGCAATATCAGCCTGGAATTGTGATAGCTGACTCTCAGCTATTGGCACATTCCGAACAGATAATTTTGGATTCACTTTCTGAATGGCTGAATAGATTCGTGGCATCAATAATGCACCCGAGGAGAGAGCGCTCGCAACGGTAATAATACGCTCTTTATCATAGTTATTATTGACATCTAACGCGCACAGAATTGACTCAAGTCCCTGGCTAATATACTCATGTAAATGTGCGGCGTAGGCGGTCGGTGTGACACCTTGCCCTTTACGGATAAACAATGGGTCAGGAAATGTTGCCCTCAATTTCTGTATGGACTGACTAATCGCTGAAGGCGTTAGATTTAACACCTTCGCCGCATTGACGATCCCTTTATGTATGTAGACTGCTTCGAAAACGGTTAATAAGTTAAGGTCGATACCGCGTAATGCCTTGAACGTTGGATAATGATTTTTCTCATCTCTTTCCATGAAACTTTTCTCCTTGGTGTAACCATACTGAAATACATTCAAATTATATAATTCAATAATTATATTTTAATGATGACTAAACTATATATTTAGCTATTGCTAACAATATTGCAGAGGTGATGAAGAGACTTAATTATTCAGTGCGTAAATGTTTCAGTCATTATTATTGAGCGTGAGGGGTGCCTTCCTGAATGAATATGGCCAGAGGACGTGAATTTAATCAAGGGAAATTATACAAAACTTACCATAAAGTAAAGTGCTGCTGAATAATATATTAGTTATAACCGCACCGTTAGGGGTGCAGTTATAGAAATAGGTAATATTATTCGGTTATATATTTAACTGATGGGTTATTGAGTAATGCAATAAAGCTATTGATAAGCAAAGGTTGAACATCTTCAGGCAACACGCCTGGTCGCAGTGAACTCACCTGAGTCATTTCCAGTCCGGCATAACCGCAAGGGTTGATGCGTAAAAATGGGCTGAGATCCATATCAATATTCAATGCTAACCCGTGAAAGGAACATCCCTTGCGGATGCGCAGGCCAAGAGAGCATATTTTACGCCCATCAACATAGACACCTGGCGCGTCGGCACGGGGATAGGCTTCTATTCCCAATTCTGCGAGCGTGTTAACCACGGTCTGCTCAAGAATGGTGACAAGTTCCCGAACGCCCAATTTGCGACGCTTCAGGTTAAGCAGCACATACATAACTTGCTGACCCGGGCCATGATAGGTCACCTGGCCACCGCGATCGCTTTGGATGACAGGGATATCGCCGGGAACCAGTACGTGTTCAGCTTTTCCTGCCTGACCCTGTGTAAATACGCGCTCGTGTTCTACCAGCCAAATTTCATCGGCAGTGGATTCATCTCGGGTATCTGTGAAGTCATGCATTGCCTGCGAAATCGGTTCGTAAGGCTGCAGGCCAAGTTGGCGGATTTGAATAGTATCTTGAGACAAAACATCGTCTCCGGCAGGTTGAAAAGTGGAAGGAGTATATCACAGCGAGAAAGGGCAGTACCCGGCCAGAAGGCCGGGCGCAGATTACAACACCATACGAACGATTTCGATATTGCCCAGTTCTTCGTACAGAGTTTCAACTTGCTCAATGTGGGTCGCATTAATGGTAATCGAGACAGAGTGGTAATTACCTTTGCTGCTCGGTTTAACCTGTGGGGTGTAGTCACCAGGTGCGTGGCGCTGCACCACCTCAACGACCAAATCAACCAGCTCAGGTTTCGCCAGACCCATCACTTTATAAGTAAAGGAGGTCGGGAATTCGAGCAATTCTTTCAGATTGGTTTTCATGGTAGCTCCAGCGTTACGGCATTAAAAATGATAACTCCCGCCAGCAGGGCGGGAGTTGCTTTGATTCATAGTATATGGGGATGACTTCTACACTTTCAAGTGTTCAATTATTAACCAAACCAATGGTGGAACATCAGTTTGATGTAATCAATGATACGGCTGAAGAAGTTACCTTCCGGCATTTCCTGCAGCACCACTAAAGGACGCTGTTCGATAGTTTTGCCATCCAGTTGGAAATTGATGGTCCCAACAACCTGATTTTTTTGCAGTGGCGCGTGCAGTTCGGTGGTGTTAAGCACATAACTGGCTTTCAAGTCTTTCATGCGGCCACGTGGGATCGTCAGGTAAACGTCTTTATCAACACCCAATGATGCGCGGTCATTGTCGCCAAACCAGGCTGGCTCAGAGGCAAATTCTTTGCCTGCTTTCAGTGGAGAAACAGTTTCAAAGAAGCGGAAGCCCCAGGTCAGCAGTTTCTTACTTTCAGTTTCGCGACCTTTATAGGTGCGACCACCGAGAACTGCGGAAATCAGGCGCATCTGGCCTTCAGTTGCTGATGCCACCAGGTTGTAACCCGCAGCGTCAGTATGGCCGGTTTTGATGCCATCAACTTGCAGACTGGTATCCCACAACAAGCCGTTACGGTTTGTCTGGCGGATATTGTTGAAGGTGAACTCTTTTTCTTTGTAGATAGAGTATTCGTTTGGCACATCACGAATCAGCGCCTGGCCGATCAGCGCCATATCACGCGCAGAGCTGTACTGACCTTCCGCATCGAGGCCGTGAACAGTCTGGAAATGGGTATTTTTCAGGCCCAGAGCTGAAACATAGCTATTCATCAGACCGACGAATGCATCCTGGCTTCCAGCCACAAAATCGGCCATAGCAACACAAGCATCGTTACCTGATTGCAGGTTAATCCCACGAATCAGTTGTGAGACAGGCACTTGCATACCTGGCTTAAGGAACATCAAAGATGAACCTTTGAAGACGGGATTACCCGTAGCCCATGCGTCCTGTCCAACAGTCACAATCGAGCTTTCGTTAAATTTACCGGCTTTCATTGCCTGACCGATGACGTAGCTGGTCATCATTTTGGTCAAGCTGGCGGGGTCACGGCGAGTATCGGCATTCGATTCAGCCAGAACTTTCCCGGAGTTGTAATCAATCAGGATGTAGGCTTCAGCATCAATCTGCGGAACGCCTGGGATCATGGTTTTAATGTTCAGGTCGTCAGCGTGTGCAGCAGCCATCGCCGAAAGAGTCAGGGCTGTACTAAGCGCCAGGCGTTTAAAAAAACGAAAAGAAGGGGCTGTATTCATGATTAGAACAACGACGTCCATGATAGGAATAAAAAAAGTGCCTTACTATAGCAAAAGCGATTTTTGCTGGCATCCGTCTTTGCGCATCAATTGTTAATGAAATTTACATTAACTGACGCAGGACGGATGCCAGACACAACCACTTACATAGCGGGTGCGTTAGTGATGAAAGATTGCTGTTGGGCTTCGCTCATCAAGCGTTGTTGTAGTGCAGCAGCTTCGCCTTTACTACTAAACGGCCCAAGTTGTACACGGTACATGGCACCATTACTGGAAACCTTTCCCGGTACGCCAAATTGTTGGCTAAGTTTTTGCTGCCATTGCGTTGCACGCGTCTGGTCACTGACCGCGCCCACCTGAACCACGTAATGCCCGGAGGCTGTGGCAGCAGGAGCGGCAGACTGTACGCTGCCCTGAACTGAACCCGGCGCGGTAACAGGTGCGCTTTGTTGCACAGGCGTGGCTGTCACAGTTTGTGTTACAGCAGCGTCTGGCTGGTCATTCTCAATTACGCCCGCAGCCAGTGGTGTTGCAGCGCCGAGGAAACCACTGTTGCTGATTGGAGCACCGGTAGTATCTTCACTTTGCAGCGTGGAGTTACTAATGGCGCGAACATCACCCTGAGGGGCATCAGGCGGAGCAGAGGTCGCACTCCCCATACCCGTGTTTAAATCCGGACGAGCGGGTAGGGCGTAAGTTTGTTTAGCGATCGTCGTACAAACCGTACCAGGGCCGGACATGGTGCCGTCTTGCGCCACCAGAATTGGGTCGATACGGACTTTGGTATTGTTTGAGGTGTTCAGACGGTCTGCTGCGGCGCGAGACAATGAAATTACACGGTCGTTGCCATATGGACCACGGTCATTGATGCGCACGACAACCATACGGCCATTCGCGAGGTTAGTGATTCGCGCGTAGCTTGGGATCGGGAGTGTCGGGTGTGCTGCGGTCAATGCAGACGGATCAAATGTTTCGCCTGATGCGGTCAGGTTGCTACCAGGTTCTGCGTCATAAATGGCAGCAAGGCCGGCCTGGCTGAAATTCGCCGGGTTCTGCACAATCTTGTAGTTCTTACCGTTGTTTTCGTAATCCTGATTTACCGAAGGATTCAACGGTTCGAAGTGCGGGTCTGCGCCGCTGATTTCAACAACCGGTCCATTACATACAGCCGGTTGCGGTTGCTGATCCACTTGCTGTTGGTCGCCATCATCAGACGAGCAGCCAGCCAGTAATGCAGCTACTACACAGATCCCAAGCCAACGCTTTACCATTACCCACCTCATCCACTTACACGCTTTTTGATAACATTTTTCTGTGGGTATGTATCGACATCACGATACCAAACCCGGCCATCAGAACAATGAGTGCCGAGCCCCCGTAACTTACCAGCGGCAAAGGTACTCCGACCACGGGTAAGATACCACTAACCATGCCAATGTTAACAAACACATATACGAATAAAATCAACATTAGTCCACCGGCCATAACACGGCCAAAGGTGGTTTGAGCGCGAGCCGCAATCACAAGGCCGCGCATAATTAATAGTAGATAGAGCGCCAGTAACACCAAAACACCCACCAGTCCTAACTCTTCAGCAAGTACCGCGAAGATAAAGTCGGTATGACGTTCGGGTAAAAACTCAAGCTGAGACTGGGTTCCGTGCAACCAGCCTTTACCTCGCAAACCACCAGAGCCAATAGCAATCTTAGACTGAATTATGTGATAGCCCGCACCGAGTGGGTCACTTTCCGGGTCAAGGAGCATCATGACGCGAGCACGTTGGTAATCATGCATCAGGAAGAACCACAAAATCGGAATAAACGCGGCGAGCAGAAGGACGGCAACCCCAATCAGTTTCCAGCTCATACCGGATAAGAACAGTACGAACAAACCTGATGCGGCGATAAGAATCGACGTTCCCAGATCGGGCTGTGCAGCAACCAGTAACGTCGGCATGAAAATAAGGATCAGTGCGATACCGGTGTTTTTCAGCGTTGGCGGGCAAACATCACGGTTAATAAAGCGAGCAACCATCAACGGCACCGCGATTTTGGCGATCTCCGAAGGCTGGAAGCGAACGACCCCAAGGTCCAGCCAGCGCTGCGCCCCTTTAGATATCGCACCAAACGCATCTACCGCAACCAGCAAGATGATACAGACAATATACAGGTACGGTGCCCAACCCTCGTAAACACGGGGAGGGATTTGTGCCATCACGATCATCACCACCAGCCCCATCAGGATCTGGCCAATCTTACGCTCCATCATGTCCATGTCCTGGCCACTGGCGCTCCAGATAACCAGCGCACTAAAGATAAGCAGCGCCAGGATGGTCACAAGGAAGAGCGGGTCGATATGGATTTTATCCCAGAACGACTTTTTGTTTGGATTATCAGTCATGGTCATTGATCCTCTGCACTCGCTACAGCGGGTACTTCAGTAGGCAGAACCGTATTGTTATCGCCGAGCATAATATGGTCGAGGATTTGACGCATGATGGTGCCTACAGCGGGGCCTGCGCCGCCATTTTCCAGAATCATGGTGACGGAAACCTGTGGATTATCGTAAGGAGCAAACGCGGTCATTAATTTATGATCGCGTAAGCGTTCAGCAATCTTATGGGCGTTATAGGTTTCATTGGCTTTCAGACCAAAGACCTGTGCTGTCCCTGATTTAGCAGCGACTTTATACGGCGCGTTAGCGAAGTATTTATGGGCTGTACCGTTAGGACGGTTGGCAACGCCATACATACCATCTTTGGCAATTTCCCAGAATCCAGAATGGATGTCGCCCACCGGCGGCTGCACGGGTTGTTGCCACGGTACTTTTTTGCCGTCTTCGACGGTGCTCATCAAGAAATGCGGAACGCGAACGATGCCATCGTTAATCAGAATCATCATCGCTTTACTCATCTGGATAGGCGTCGCAGTCCAGTAACCCTGGCCGATGCCGACAGGAATGGTATCGCCCTGGTACCACGGTTTTTTAAAGCGCTTCAACTTCCATTCGCGAGTTGGCATGTTGCCGGAACGCTCTTCAGAGAGGTCGATACCCGTGTAATGCCCATAGCCAAACTTGCGCATCCACTCGCCCATGCGGTCGATGCCCATGTCATAGGCGACCTGGTAGAAATAGGTATCAGCAGATTCTTCAAGCGCTTTGGTGACGTTCAGGCGGCCGTGGCCCCATTTTTTCCAGTCACGATAGCGTTTTTCAGAACCCGGCAACTGCCACCAGCCTGGGTCAAATAGCGAAGTATTACGAGTGATTACCCCGGCGCTTAACGCGGAAACGGCCATATACGGTTTCACCGTAGAGGCTGGAGGGTAAACCCCTTGCGTTGCGCGGTTGATAAGCGGTGTATTGGGGTCATTTAGCAAACCGGTATAGTCTTTGCTCGAGATACCATCGACAAACAGGTTCGGGTTGTAACTTGGCATTGAAACCAGCGCCAGAATACCGCCAGTACGTGGGTCAGTAACCACCACTGCGGCACGGCTTCCCGCGAGCAAGGTTTCAATGTAATTCTGTAGTTTAAGGTCAATCGTCAGATAAATATCATGTCCGGCTTGCGGTGGCACTTCTTTGAGCTGGCGAATCACACGACCACGGTTGTTCACTTCAACTTCTTCATAACCCGTTTGGCCGTGCAGGACGTCCTCGTAATAGCGTTCGATTCCGAGCTTACCGATGTCATGCGTTGAGGCATAGTTTGCCAGCTTGCCGTCTTTGTCGAGGCGTTCCACGTCTTTATCGTTGATTTTGGAAACATAGCCTATGACGTGCGTCAGCGCTGAGCCATACGGGTAGAAGCGGCGTTTATAGCCTTTAACTTCGACACCCGGGAAGCGGTACTGGTTAACGGCAAAACGCGCAACCTGCACTTCGGTGAGGTTGGTTTTGACCGGAATAGAGGTGAAACGATGCGAGCGGGATCGCTCTTTTTTAAAGTTGGCAATATCGTCATCGGTTAAATCGACTACCGAGCGAAGTGCTTCAAGCGTCGCCTGCACGTCATCCACTTTCTCCGGCATCATTTCAACCTGATAAATAGTGCGGTTGAGCGCCAGTGGCGTGCCGTTGCGATCGTAGATAATGCCGCGGCTGGGCGGGATTGGAACCAGTTTTATGCGGTTTTCATTGGAGCGAGTTTGGTAGTCGGTGAAACGGACGATTTGCAAATTATAAAGGTTGGCGACAAGCACACCGCTTAGCACCAAAATACCGAGAAACGCGACCAGCGCCCGGCGCACAAAGAGCGCAGACTCAGCTGAATAGTCACGAAAAGAATTCTGTAATTTCATCCGAAGCTTAGTTCTACCCGACGATATCTACTCACGGTGATAAGGATGGTTGGTCGTAATGCTCCACGCACGGTACAGGCTTTCAGCCACCAACACCCGTACCAAAGGATGCGGCATGGTCAAATTGGAGAGCGACCAGCTTTGCTCTGCGGCGGCTTTGCACGCAGGGGCCAGACCTTCCGGGCCGCCAATCAGCAAGCTGACATCTCGACCATCCTGTTTCCAGCGTTCAAGTTGCACAGCAAGATGCGGCGTATCCCATGGTTGCCCTGGGATATCCAACGTGACAATGCGGTTGCCCTTGCCAGCCGCTGCCAACATCATTTCGCCTTCTTTTTCGAGAATGCGTTTGATATCGGCATTTTTACTGCGTTTTCCCGCAGGGATTTCTACCAGTTCAAATGGCATATCCTTTGGGAAACGACGCAGGTACTCGGTAAAGCCGGTTTGTACCCAGTCAGGCATTTTGGTGCCAACTGCGACTAATTGCAGCTTCACGTATTAACCCCAGAGCTTTTCCAGTTCGTACAACTGACGGCTTTCTTCTTGCATCACATGGACGATAACTTCGCCGAGATCAACAACAACCCAGTCAGTTGCGTTAATGCCTTTCACACCCAGCGCATCAAAACCTGCTTTGCGGGATGATTCTACGACGTGTTCTGCGATAGACATTACGTGGCGGTTAGAAGTGCCGGTACAGATAATCATGCAGTCAGTGATGCTTGATTTTCCCTGAACATCCAAAGCAACGATGTCCTGGCCTTTGAGGTCGTCAATTTTATCGACGATGAAATTCTGAAATTCTTTACCCTGCAAGTGTTCCCCCTGGGAAAAGTAGAGTGTGTTCGAAATAGCCCGCATTTAACCCAATGGATGGGGCAGTCTTACTGACAAGTCAGCAATGCGGCGCTCAAAGCGGGGTATCATCCCACCGAGTAGCCTGGTTTGCATCGCCATTTTTGTAAAACTATTTTGGAAAGTCATGCTTGCGGGCAGGAAATTATGGCAGCGGAGCATAACAGCCTGGACTGTAGTGTCAATGGTTGACGATAACTGTAACGCATTCAACTTACGTTATAGGGTGATAAATAGCCCGATTATTAAGGGTTCTAAGCGTGGTGAAGCCATCGTGAATTTCAACGCAGCTCCATGCACCTTGCTCTATCACAAAATGCCACAGCGAGGCCGGAGGCATGTTGAGTAGGGTAGCAATCAGCAAACTCAGGACTCCCTGGTGGCTAACAATCAGAAGATTCTCTTCTTGATGTAGTGAAGAGATCGAGGCAGCAAATTCACGGACCCGCTCAGAGAATCTTTGGAAGCCCTCACCATTGTTCGGCACTACGTTCTGCCAGTCTTCGCACCAGGCAGCATAGTTTTTGGCATCCACACGCTGTAAATCGCGGTGGTGGCACATCTCCCAGTCACCAAAATTCATCTCATTAAGACGTGGTTCGGTAATCACCGGGATACGGCGTTGCTGAAGGATCAACTGCATCGTGTGCTGTGCACGACCCAACTCGCTGCAAAGCACTTTTTCAAATTCAACATGATTTAAGAAATTGCCAACGGCTTGTGCCTGGACGATACCCTGTTCGGTGAGCGGAGTTTCGGAAATGCCGCTGTACAGTCCGTCTACATTTGCCTGGGATTGCCCATGGCGAACTAACCATAATTTCATCCGTTCCTCACAAAAACGTTAGCTGTGGCAGGCATTAGCATAAGTGTATCATTGCGCCTCATGTTACGAAGTCTGTTTTGTTGGGGGAAGTATGGCGTTTAGCAGCCAGCACGGTGGCAATATCATTGAAGCGGCAGCGGTGATGGGTGTCGATGCAAATTCGCTAATCGATTTTAGTGCGAATATCAATCCGCTCGGCATGCCTGATTCATTAAAGCGTGCGATCGTTGAGAACCTGTCACTCGCAGAACGCTACCCCGATGTTGAATACAGCGCTTTGCACCAGTCGTTGGCCAGGCATCATCAAGTCCCGCAAGAATGGGTGCTTGCAGGCAACGGTGAAACAGAGCTGATATTTAATCTGGTACAGCATCTTGCACCACGTCGGGCGTTGTTATTGACGCCAGGCTTTGCTGAATATCGTCGTGCATTAACGCGAGCCGGGTGTGAAATCACCGATTTTCATCTTTCTGAAGAAAATGACTGGCAACCTGATGAGTCATTTCTTCAGGCATTAACGACCGATCTTGATTGTCTGTTTTTGTGCACTCCGAACAACCCGACCGGACTGATGTTGGACAACGGGTTGCTGCTGGCCATTGCCCAACGCTGTTGCGAAAACGGTATTTCCTTAATAGTGGATGAAGCTTTTCTCGACTTTATGCCGGAAGAGGCAGGCTTAATTCCGGATTTATTACGCTTCCCGCAACTCTATGTTTTGCGATCGCTCACCAAGTTCTTTGCTATTGCCGGGCTGCGATTGGGTTATATGATGAGTGCGGATACGAAAATAGTAAACCGAATTCGGCAGCAGAGAGAACCCTGGACGATTAACGCGTTCGCGGCTCTGGCCGGAGAAGTTATCCTGAATGACCATAAGTATATTGAGGCAAGCTACCGCTGGCTGAGTACCGAACAACCTCGTCTGTTTAATGGCTTAAACGCATTGCCTGGGATTAAGGTGTGGCGGCCACGGGCCAACTATATTTTCATGCGTTGTGATATTCCCGGTTTCGAGCTGCAACGATTGCTGCTGGAAGAGAATATTTTGATTCGCCATTGCGCCAATTATCCGGGGCTCGATGCGCGGTATTATCGGGTGGCAATCAAAAGCCCGGCGGATAACGACAAATTACTGGATGCGTTGCGGCGAGTGATTAGCAATAAAGGTGGTGCTGGCGTATAAATTCAGCCACAGCAGGGGGGAGCAGGTCATCACAGGGCTGATGCTGCTCTAAGCGCTGGCGAATATTGGTTGCCGAAATGTCATACAGCGGCGTTTGTGCCAGGAAGATTTTACCCGCAGGCTGCGCATGAAGCTGCTCAACGGACGACGTCAGGTGTGCATCAAGCCATTGTTGTTCCGCAGGCGTGTTCATCGTCAATGAGTAACCTGGTCGCTGGCAAACCAGCAGATGGCATAAGGTCAGCAGCGTTTCCCAGCGATGCCAGCGTTGCAAATTCAGCAAAGAATCCTGGCCAATAATAAATGCCAACGGCTGCGTAGCGCCGATTTCTGCACGCAACTGCTCCAGCGTTTCAACGGTGTACGACGGGGTTTCACGTTGCAGTTCTCTATCATCCAGACGAAACAGTGGTTTTCCTGCGATGGCGAGTTCAACCATGGCTTTGCGTTGCTGACTGTTTGCCAAGGGTTGCTGGCGATGCGGAGGGACGTTGTTCGGCATGATGGTGACGTGTTGCAACGCCACCTGTTTTGCCAATGCTTCGACCGGTTTTAAATGCCCGTAATGAATGGGATCGAAGGTCCCGCCATACAGGGCCGTTAAACGTGACGCGCTGTTAGCCATGCGTGAAAATTTCCGGCAGGGCTTTATGACACAGCAGCAGGGACAGTCCTTCCAGATCAGCCCACACCGATTGCCCATAATCTTGCTTTAGCGTCAGTTCGATTTGGCTCAGCAAACGAACGGCCTGATAAAGCTGATCGGCAGACAAACGATTAAGCGCCTCAGTCACCAGTGCGCGGCGATTTTGCCACACGCGTTGCTGGTCAAATAAAGTCCGCAGCGGTGTATTTTCTGACTGGCGTTTGAGGTTTACCAGTTGCAGTAACTCGCGTTGCAGCGTGCGCAATAAAATTACCGGTTCGCTGGCTTCCAGCCTTAACTGTTGAAGGATATGCAGTGCGCGTTTACTTTTGCCCGCCAAAATCGCATCAACCCAATGGAAAGGGGTGAAGTGTGCCGCATCGTTTACTGCTTGCTCGACCCTGGGGAGCGTAAGCTTGCCGTCAGGCCATATAAGAGATAAACGCTCCAGCGCTTGCGACAGCGCCAACAGGTTACCTTCGTAGCAATAACACAGCAATTGATTAGCCGCGTCATCAAGCGTCAGGTTCATCTGTTTCGCTCGTTGTGATACCCAGCGTGGCAGTTGAGCCTGTTCAGGTGTCTGGCAGGTCACAAGGACGCTACGATCGGCCAGCTTACCCAGCCATGCGGCATTCTCCTGCGCTTTTGTGAATTTGTTCCCACGTACCAACAGCAGAATATCGTCGTGTAACAGAGACACCAGCGTTTCGAACTGTGCATTAATCGCAGCGTTCGGACCGTTTTCGGGTAACAACAGAAGAAGAGTCTGGCGGCTGGCGAACAGGCTTAGCGCCTGGCAAATTGAGAACAGATCTTGCCAGTCAGTACTGGCGTCAATCTGGACGGTATGATGTTCTTCAAAGCCCTGAGTGCTCGCCATCTGGCGAATCGAATCCTGGCTTTCCTGAAGCAAGAGCGGATCGTTTCCGAGTAGCAGATACGCCGCGCGCAGCCCTTCATTGAGCTGCGCGCGGAGTTGTTCAGGGTACAACCGAATCATTGGCTACCAGACGCAGCCGAAAGCGTGGTCGACGTACGGCTTGTTGATGTGGCTTGAGTCGAAGTCGTGCCAGTCACCGGTTTCTCGGCTTCTTGAGTATCTTTAACTTCAGCGGCATGCACCGTCATCAACTTACGAATAAGTTGTTGGGCGGCAGCCGTGTACATCTCTTTGACCAGTAACTCTTGCTCGGCATCTTTTGCTAATGCCGTCAGAGGGTTATCAAAGAATGATTTATACACTTTGACACTGATCGGGTAGATGTCTTCACCTGGAATCAACACTTGTGCTGAAACCGTCATCACCATTTGATATTCCGCAGTACGCCCATCCTGGAAGATGGATGCAGTATCCTGGCCTATTGCACTGCCTAACAAGCGAAGGGATGGAATATCCTTACGAACACCCGTACCCGTATCTTCAACAAGCGTGACGCCGTTAAGACGCAACTGAGAGCGAACTTCACGCGCTAGCGGGCCGTTTGGATCACCGGAGTTCAGGATCATGGTTTTCATTTGATCCGGAACCTGCGTGCTGCCACGCAGGTGAAAACCACACCCGGCGGTGACAAGCACCGCCAAAGTAACTAACAAGCTGACAAAGGGATGTCGCACGGTTCCTCCTGCGCTTAGCCCACAACCAGGTTGAGCAGTTTGCCCGGCACGTAAATCACTTTACGCACGGTCACACCCTCAAGATATTTCGCAACCAGATGTTCCTGACCTGCGCGTTCTTGCACTTGTTCTTGCGTCGCATCAGCTGGAACAGTGATTTTGCCACGAACTTTACCGTTCACCTGTACCACTACCAGCAATGAGTCTTCGACCATCGCCGATTCATCAGCCTGTGGCCATGGTGCGTTATCGATATCGCCTTCGCCGCCCAGAGACTGCCACATATCGAAGCAAGCGTGCGGGGTGAACGGATAAAGCATACGAACAACAGCTAACAGTGCTTCGTTCAGCAGAGCGCGGTCTTGATCGCCATCCTGCGGTGCTTTTGCCAGTTTGTTCATCAATTCCATGATGGCAGCGATCGCGGTGTTAAAGGTCTGACGACGACCAATATCATCGGTCACTTTCGCGATAGTTTTGTGAACATCGCGACGTAATGATTTTTGATCTTCGTTCAGCGCGGCAACATCCAGCGCCGGTGCAGCACCACGGCTGGTGTGCTCGTAAGCCAGTCGCCAGACACGTTTCAGGAAGCGGTTTGCCCCTTCAACGCCTGATTCCTGCCATTCCAGCGTCATGTCTGCAGGAGAAGCGAACATCATAAACAAGCGAACGGTATCTGCACCGTAGCGTTCAACCATCACTTGCGGGTCGATGCCGTTGTTTTTCGACTTCGACATTTTGCTCATGCCAGCATAGACCAGTTCATTGCCCTGTGCGTCAGAGGCTTTGATAATACGGCCTTTCTCGTCACGTTCTACAATCGCTTCAGCTGGGGAAACCCAGTTACGCTCACCGTTAACACCGGTGTAATAGAACGCATCCGCCAGAACCATCCCCTGACACAACAGTTGTTTGGCAGGCTCGTTAGACGTCACCATGCCCGCATCGCGCATCAGTTTGTGGAAGAAGCGGAAGTAAAGCAGGTGCATGATGGCGTGTTCGATACCACCAATGTAAATATCAACGGGCAGCCAGTAGTTAGCCGCTTTGGAATCCAACATCCCTTTGTCGTACTGCGGGCAGGTGTAGCGCGCGTAGTACCAGGAAGACTCCATGAAGGTGTCGAAAGTATCGGTTTCACGCAGTGCAGGCATGCCATCAACGGTGGTTTTTGCCCACTCAGGATCAGCTTTAATTGGGCTGGTGATACCGTCCATGACCACATCTTCTGGCAGGATAACCGGCAGTTGGTCTTCCGGGGTTGGCATCACCGTGCCGTCTTCCAGAGTGACCATCGGAATTGGTGCGCCCCAGTAACGCTGACGGGAAACACCCCAGTCGCGAAGACGGTAGTTAACTTTACGCTCACCCACGCCTTTTGCTGCGAGTTTATCCGCAATAGCGTTAAAGCCGTTCTGGAAGTCCAGCCCGTCGAACTCGCCGGAGTTAAACAACACGCCTTTTTCTGTCATGGCAGATGCAGACAGGTCAGGCTCGCTGCCATCGGCATTAAGAATCACAGGTTTGATTTGCAGGCCGTATTTGGTGGCAAATTCCCAGTCGCGCTGGTCGTGGCCAGGAACTGCCATTACCGCGCCTGTGCCGTATTCCATCAAGACGAAGTTAGCGACCCAAACTGGCACGCTTTCGCCCGTCAGTGGGTGAATCGCGTTAACGCCAGTAGCAACGCCTTTCTTCTCCATTGTCGCCATTTCAGCTTCGGCAACTTTGGTGTTGCGACATTCATCAACGAATGCAGCCAGTTCAGGGTTATTCACTGCGGCTTGTTGCGCGATTGGGTGACCTGCGGCAACTGCCAGATAAGTCACACCCATAAAGGTGTCAGGGCGAGTGGTGTAAACGGTCAGTTTCTCGGCGCTGTTTTCAACGTCGAAAGTAATCTCAACGCCTTCAGAGCGGCCAATCCAGTTACGCTGCATGGTTTTGACCTGATCCGGCCAATGATCCAGCGTATCCAGATCGTTTAACAGTTCGTCAGCGTAAGCGGTGATTTTGATAAACCACTGAGGGATCTCTTTGCGCTCAACTTTTGAATCACAACGCCAGCAGCAACCGTCGATGACCTGCTCGTTTGCCAGAACAGTCTGGTCATTCGGACACCAGTTAACGGCGGAGGTTTTTTTGTAAACCAGGCCTTTGTTGTACAACTGAGTGAAGAACTGTTGTTCCCAACGGTAATATTCCGGGGTACAGGTCGCCAGCTCGCGGCTCCAGTCATAGCCAAAGCCCAGCGTTTTGAGCTGGTTCTTCATGTAGTTGATATTGTCGTAAGTCCACGGAGCAGGCGCGGTGTTGTTTTTTACCGCAGCCCCTTCAGCAGGCAGACCGAACGCATCCCAACCGATTGGCTGAAGCACGTTTTTACCCAGCATGCGCTGGTAACGCGCGATAACGTCACCAATGGTGTAGTTACGTACGTGGCCCATGTGTAGTCGGCCAGAAGGATAGGGTAGCATCGAGAGGCAGTAATACTTCTCTTTGCCTTCGTCTTCGGTAACTTCAAAAGTACGCTTCTCTTGCCAGTGAAGCTGTACGTTGGATTCTATCTCTTCCGGGCGATATTGCTCTTGCATGGCAGCCAGTGGTCCTGTGATGAAAGACAGCTACAGGTTGTAGCTTTTATGAATTAATTTCAGATCGGCATAGCATAGCCGATAAGAGTGCGGCAAAACAGCCTTTCAACAGCGGTCATGCCCATTTCTCATTTGCAGTTATTTACGCTGCATGTGGGCAAACTAACAAAGTGGTGGCGGATTAAGGTCTACTATTAGAGCAGGTTACATGAGCTAAGAATGCAGGAAACTCTTCATGGAGGCAGGCAGACGATGAACAAGGTTGCTCAATTTTACCGTGAACTGGTGGCCTCACTCACCGAGCGATTACGTAACGGTGAGCGTGATATTGATGAACTGGTCGCCAGTGCGCGCAAAAGCATGAACGAAACCGGGGAGCTGACGCGTACTGAAGTTGATGAAGTGACGCGCGCAGTCCGCCGTGATCTGGAAGAGTTTGCGCGTAGCTACAACGAAAGCCAGAACGAATTTACTGACAGCGTTTTTATGCGCGTCATTAAGGAAAGTCTCTGGCAGGAACTGGCGGATATCACTGACAAAACTCAACTTGAGTGGCGTGAAGTCT
This sequence comes from Buttiauxella sp. WJP83, assembly GCF_027594725.1. Classification (NCBI taxonomy): domain Bacteria; kingdom Pseudomonadati; phylum Pseudomonadota; class Gammaproteobacteria; order Enterobacterales; family Enterobacteriaceae; genus Buttiauxella; species Buttiauxella sp. WJP83. Next base: position 3,374,174 of record NZ_CP110080.1, on the reverse strand, counting down.
TTCAGGACCTGAATCATCACGGCGTGTATCACAGCGGGGAAGTGGTGGGGCTTGGGAATCTGGTCTGTGAGAACTGTCATTTCCACCTGGCGATTTATACCCCAGATGTGCTGCCTGTTTGCCCGAAATGTGGGCATAACCAATTTAGTCGTCGACCATTTGAGCCTTAGAAAAGATCGAGCCTTCTGAAGAGAAGGCTCGTTATTTTTAATGCAGTATTTTTGCCAGGAAGTCTTTCGCGCGTTCCGATTGCGGATTATTGAAGAAGTCCTCTTTGTTTGAGTCTTCGACAATTTTCCCTTCATCCATAAAGATGACGCGATTCGCCACTTTGCGAGCAAAGCCCATCTCGTGCGTGACTACCATCATGGTCATCCCTTCATTTGCCAGTTCAACCATAACGTCCAGTACTTCGTTGATCATCTCGGGATCAAGTGCAGAGGTCGGTTCGTCAAACAGCATCGCTACCGGATCCATACACAACGCGCGCGCGATCGCCACACGTTGCTGCTGGCCGCCGGAAAGCTGGGCTGGGAATTTATCGGCATGCGCCGTCAGCCCCACCCGCTCAAGCAATTTAAGCCCTTTTTTACGCGACTCTTCTTTGTTGCGTTTGAGCACTTTCACTTGTGCCAGCGTCAGGTTTTCAATAATCGACAGATGCGGGAAAAGCTCAAAGTGTTGGAACACCATACCGACGTGCGAGCGCAATTCAGCCAGATTGGTTTTTTTGCTGTTCACTTGCGTGCCATTAACAACAATTTCGCCTTTTTGCACAGGCTCCAGGCCGTTTACGGTTTTAATCAGCGTCGATTTTCCGGAGCCGGATGGGCCGCATACCACGACCACTTCGCCTTTCTTCACTTCTGTAGAGCAGTCGGCGAGCACCTGAAAGTGACCATACCATTTAGAAACATTTTTCAGGGAAATCATTACACTGTCCTTTTCTTCAAGTATGTGACCAACAGCGAGGCGCTAAGACTGATGATGAAATAAACGAGACCGGCAAACAGAATCATCTCAACCTGGGTTCCGTCACGCTCACCAATGGTTGTCGCGGTACGGAAGAAGTCAGCCAGGCTCAAAACATACACCAGCGAAGTATCCTGGAATAATACGATGCCCTGGGTTAACAGCAACGGCACCATGGCGCGGAAGGCTTGCGGCAGGATAATCAGTTTCATTGACTGCCAGTGCGTCATCCCGAGTGCCAGTGCTGCATTGGACTGACCGCGTGAAATGCTTTGAATACCGGCGCGAATAATTTCGGAATAGTAGGCGGCTTCAAACATGGAGAACGCGACCATCGCTGAAATCAGGCGGATGTCCGTCTGAGGTGAAAGTCCCAACACTTTTTGCAAGAAACCCGGGACCACCAGATAAAACCACAGCAGTACCATGACCAGCGGAATTGAACGGAAAACGTTGACATAGGCGCTCGCAAACCAGGCAATCGGCTTGATTGGCGACAGGCGCATAACGGCTAGCAAGGTTCCCCACACAATACCGATTATCACAGCAGTAACTGTAATTTTCAGGGTGATGATCAACCCCTGGATCAGATAAGGCATGGCGGGAAGAATCGAAGTCCAGTCAAAATCGTACATCATTTACCTCCCATGTTGCCAGGCAGGCGAATTTTACGTTCGACCACATACATCACCAGCATAATCACCGCGTTAATCAGCACGTAAGCGAGCGTGATGGCGGTGAAGGATTCGTAGGCATGAGCTGAATAGTCCAGCAGTTTACCTGCCTGAGCTGCCATATCGACCAGACCAATGGTTGAAGCGATGGCCGAGTTCTTCACCAGGTTCATCATCTCAGATGTCATTGGCGGCACAATCACGCGGTAGGCGTTTGGCAACAGGACATAACGGTAGGCTTGCGGGAGGGTGAGCCCCATTGCCAGTGCGGCGTTTTTCTGCCCGCGTGGTAGCGATTGAATTGCGGCACGAACCTGCTCACAGACACGCGCGGCGGTAAACAAGCCGAGGCAAATCATCGACGACAGGAAGAACTGGATATTCGGATCAAGCTCGGATTTAAACCACATGCCGAGGTTTTCCGGCAGTAATTCTGGCACCACTAAATACCAGGTAAAAAACTGCACGATCAGTGGCACATTGCGGAATAGTTCGACATACAGCGTGCCAATGCTCGACAGCCATTTGTTAGGAACCGTACGCAAAATGCCGAACAGTGAGCCGACAAAGAAGGCGATTATCCATGCGCAGATGGACAGGGCGACAGTGACCTGGAAGCCATTCCAAATCCAGCCCAGATAGGTGGTGTTGCCGAACGGGGCGGGCTGTAGAAATATTCCCCAGTTCCAGTCAATAGACATAACATACTCCGAGAAAAAAATGAGGGTAGCAGTAGCGCTACCCTCGAAGATTGATGAGAAGCTTGTACCCGTATTTCAGGTCGTTGCCTGAGATTTATGGGGTACTTTCACGCCGGATGGGGAACGGCCATCCAACGCATAGTCTGTCCGAGCTTCAGTTCGTCAATCGGGAGGGCTGGGTCATCCCGGCCCCTGATTCTAATTAGTTAAGTGCTTTATCGTTCGGTTCTTTGAACAGGGCTTTCATGTCGTCAGACAAAGCGAAGTTCATATTGATATTTTTCGGTGGAATTGGATTCATAAACCATTTATCAAACCACTTAGCCGCCAAACCAGACGTTTGCACCTGAGCGATGGTTTCATCCATTAACTTCTTAAATTCAGGGTCGTCTTTACGCAGCATACAGCCGTACGCTTCACGTGATTGCGGAGTGCCAACGATTTCCCAGTTATCCTGTTTCTTCGCTTTAGCACGCTCACCAGCCAGCAGGGCATCATCCATCATAAAGGCGACAGCGCGACCGCTTTCCAGGGTACGGAAGGAGTCACCGTGATCCTTGGCGCTGATAATGCGCATATCCATCTTCTTCTCTTCGTTCAGTTTGTTAAGCAGAACTTCAGAAGTGGTGCCAGACGTTACAACGACCGCTTTACCTTTCAGGTCAGCAAAGTCCTTAATTTCGCCACCTTTCTTAACCAGCAAACGCGTACCTACGACGAAGATGGTGTCGGAGAATGACGCTTGTTTCTGGCGTTCCAGGTTGTTGGTCGTAGAACCGCACTCAAAATCGAAAGTGCCGTTTTGCAGTAATGGAATACGGTTCTGAGAGGTGACAGGGATCAATTTAACTTGAAGGTCAGGTTTATTGAGTTTCTTCTTCACTGCATCAACGATGGCGTTGGAATAAGCCTGTGAATAACCTACAACTTTTTGTTCGTTATCGTAGTAAGAGAAAGGAACAGAAGATTCACGGTGACCGACAACAATAACGCCATTAGCGGCAATCTTATCAAGAGTGCTTTGCTGGGTCGCAGGTTTTGCATCTTCGGCGTGCGCGATACCCGCACCTAAACCCATAACCAACAAAGCCGAGGCTACTTTACGTAATTGCATTACCAACTCCTTTTCTTAATGCCACAGGGCATTGATACCTGATGTGAGTGTTGTTTTGTTGTTGTGTGTAATTGAATAAGCTCAATTCTTGGTCTTTTGTTAACATTTAACCTAGCTTAATGTAAAGATTTTGCTAAGAAGATGTTTATTTTTGCGAACCATGCCGCACCGTTTAAAGGCAAAAAAACCTGTTTGCACTACTTTGGTGCTTGCGGTGTCATTATTTGGTGCAACTCAATGCATCGTGCTGCCCATAGGGATTAGCTTCAGCATTTTGTTTGTTTCTAATGAGTAAATGTTTGCAAAGGTTGTGCCAGAAATAAAAAAGGCCAGCAATCGCTGGCCTTTTTTATGGTGATGCAGAATCAGGATTTGTGGCGACTACGCAGTGCCAGCAGAACAGACGCGAAACCAAAGACCAGCGTGACAAACCACAGTGGCCAATGACCGAAACGGGCGTAAGGCGTGATGCCACTCGTTGGCGTGACCTTCGCTTCCAGTACCTCGCGAGTAAACTGCGGGATCATCGCATCGACGTCGCCATCAGCATTAATCACGGCGGTAATTCCGTTGTTGGTGCTGCGTAACAGCGGACGGCCCAGTTCCAGTGAACGCATGCGCGCCATCTGGAAGTGCTGCCACGGGCCGATCGACTTACCGAACCACGCATCGTTTGAAATAGTCAGCAAGAAGTCAGTGTCGGGGCGGAAATTATCGCGGACTTGTTCACCGAGGATAATCTCGTAGCAAATAGCCGGCGTGAGCTTAATCCCGTTGGAGGTGAGCTGTGGCTGGATATACGGCCCACGGCTAAATGACGACATGGGTAAATCAAAGAACGGTGCCAGCGGGCGGAGGATGGACTCCAAAGGCACAAACTCACCAAACGGCACCAGGTGATTCTTGTTGTAACGATCGGTGCTGTTGTAGTTGTACTGATTGCCTTCACCGAGCGTGATAATGGTGTTGTAGGTATCGTAACGGTTTTGCTTATTTAAACGCGCGTCAACAATACCGGTAATCAGCGAGCTGTGCTTAGAGCGCATCAGATCGTCCATCATCGTCAGGAATTGCTGTTGGTTTATCTCAAGGTCAGGGATCGCGGACTCAGGCCAGATAATGAGCTGGGATTTCCCCATCTGCGGCTGAGTTTTATCAAGATAAATCTTCAACGTATTCAGCAACTGGTTTTCGTCCCATTTAAGGGATTGCGGGATATCGCCCTGAACCATCGCTACATCAACAACGCGTTTAGGTTCCGCCTGGTACCATTGAATTGAGCGTAATGGCCATGGCAAAAGCAGCAATGCGGCGGCAATAAGCGCGGGACGCCAGTTTCGCTCATGCAGGGCATACACGACGAGTCCGCTGATAATCATCAGCAAGAAGGTGACACTTTCGACGCCGAGGATCGGGGCAATACCTTTGAGTGGGCCATCAATCTGGCTATAACCAAACTGTAACCACGGGAAGCCCGTTAATACCCAACCGCGCAAAAACTCAGTGAGTTGCCACAGCATGGGAGCGGCAATGGCGACTCGCCACCAGGTGGTTTTCGGGCATAGCTTGCTGAGGAAGCCACCAAACAAGCCGGTATACAAAGATAAATAAGCGGCAAGTAACACCACCAAAAAGACATTCACCGGGCCTGGCATACCGCCAAACTGCGCGATGCTGACATAGACCCAGTTTATGCCTGAGCCAAATAGCCCCAGTCCCCAGAAGAAACCAATCCAGGCGCTCTGAATAGGGCGTCGATTCAGTGTCAGTCCCTGAAGCCCTGCCAGTGAAATAATCGCGGCAGGCCAAAAATCGTAGGGGGAGAAAGCCAGCGTTCCGCAGGCACCAAAAAGCAGCGCCAGCAGCAAGCGTACGCGCTGGCGTTGAAGGAGTAGGGCTATAGCCATCTTTGAATTAATCTTCCAGTTTCGGTTGTGGCGAGTCGTCCGGAATTCTGACATGAACCTGAATAACACGGCGGCTATCTGCCATCGCGACTTTAAACTGATAACCATCAATTTCTATGGTTTCGCCACGGGCAGGTAAGTGGCCAAAGGCCTGCATGACTAATCCACCAATGGTATCCACTTCGTCATCATTGAAATGGGTAGCAAAGGTGTCGTTGAAATCTTCGATTGAGGCTAAAGCACGAACCGTCCAGGTATGACGGCTTAGCTGGCGGAAATCGCTGTCTTCCTCGTCATCGTATTCATCTTCAATTTCCCCAACGATCAGTTCGAGAATATCTTCGATGGTGACAAGCCCGGAGACGCCGCCAAACTCATCAATCACAATCGCCATGTGGTAGCGCTGCTGACGAAACTCTTTGAGCATGCGGTCAACACGCTTACTTTCTGGCACAACAACTGCCTGACGTAACACTTTTTCCATGCTAAATGGCTCGGTATCACTGCGCATAAACGGCAGCAGATCCTTAGCCATCAGAATCCCTTCGATATGATCTTTGTCTTCACTGATCACCGGGAAGCGGGAGTGTGCGGATTCGATGATCACATCGAGGCATTCGTCCAGCGTCTGGTTGTGTTTGAGCGTGACCATTTGAGAACGAGGGATCATGATGTCGCGAACACGTTGGTCAGCGATATCCATAACGCCTTCGAGCATGTCGCGGGTATCCTGATCGATCAGATCATTTTGCTCAGAATCACGGATAAGTGTCAGCAGATCGTCACGGTTTTTAGGTTCACCGTGGAATAGCTGGTTGAGAATCAGGGAGAAAAATCCCTTCTTACTGGCAGGCGTGTCACTGTTTTGTGAGTTGTCGTCGCTCATGGCGTTTGGTTTATGGCCTCATGTTCGTTATTGATAAACAGGCAGCTTGATGGTGCGCTACCTGCTGTTATTTGCTTCGCAGGGTAAACCCCTACAGAGACTATTCTTTCTCGGCAATGTACGGATCAGCATACCCAAGAGCAAGCATTATCTCTGTTTCCAGGGATTCCATCTCTTCGGCTTCTTCATCCTCAATATGATCATAGCCAAGCAGATGTAGACTGCCGTGGATAACCATATGTGCCCAATGAGCATCTAGCGGTTTTTGCTGTTCTTTTGCTTCTTTCTCCACGACCTGACGACAAATAATCAGATCCCCTAATAATGGGAGTTCAATGCCTGGAGGGGCTTCAAACGGGAACGAAAGCACATTGGTGGATTTATCTTTCCCCCGGTAAGTGAGATTCAGATCGTGGCTCTCAGCGTCGTCCACCAGGCGAATCGTCACTTCTGACTCTTCCTGAAACTGTGGGATGACCGCATCAAGCCAGGTCTGAAATTGTACTTCCGTCGGTAAGCCGCTTGCGTCTTCACATGCGACCTGTAAATCCAGTATAACCTGACTCATTTACTCTCCTGAGCGGCGGCATTAATCGCCATCGCTTCTCGCTTGCGCTCTGCTGCGAGTTCATCTTTACGAACCTGTTCTGCGTTTTCCCACGCTTCATAGGCATTCACAATGCGAGCCACAACCGGGTGGCGTACTACGTCTTCGCTATTAAGGAAGTTAAAGCTGATTTCATCGACCTCTGCCAGGACTTCAATCGCGTGGCGCAGGCCAGATTTTAGATTTTTCGGTAAGTCGATTTGGGTGACGTCGCCGGTAATCACGGCTTTGGAGTTGAAGCCAATACGCGTCAGGAACATCTTCATCTGTTCGATGGTGGTGTTCTGGCTTTCATCCAGAATGATGAAAGCATCATTGAGAGTACGGCCACGCATGTACGCGAGCGGAGCGACCTCAATCACGTTGCGCTCCATCAGTTTTTCTACGCGTTCAAAGCCGAGCATCTCAAACAACGCGTCATACAACGGGCGTAAATATGGATCGACTTTTTGGCTTAAATCGCCAGGCAGGAAGCCCAGTTTTTCACCGGCTTCCACCGCCGGACGGGTCAGTAAAATGCGGCGAATATCCTGACGTTCCAGCGCATCAACGGCTGCAGCAACCGCCAGATAGGTTTTACCCGTACCCGCAGGGCCGACGCCAAAAGTGATGTCGTGATCAAGAATATTGGCGATATATTGCGCCTGGTTTGGCGTGCGCGGCTTGATAACACCACGTTTGGTTTTGATGTTTACCGCTTTGCCGTACTCTGGAACGCTTTCCGCAGACTGCTCCAGTACACGGATCTCTTTTATGGCAAGGTGGATTTGCTCAGGTGAAATATCCTGAATTTCGCCACGCATCGGCGCGGTATCCACGTACAGATTGCGTAGAATATCTGCTGCGGCATTCACTAAAATCGGGCGGCCCGTGAGCTTGAAGTGATAATCGCGACGGTTGATCTCGATACCCAGCCGACGTTCAAGCTGCTTGATATTGTCATCAAATGGGCCACACAGGCTTAGCAGACGCGCATTGTCTGCGGGTTCTAGCGTAATTTCACGTGTTTCGATGTTCAAACTTATCCTCGGGGTCACTCTGGGCCAGTTGAAGGAATTGCTGCAATAACGCAGGCCATAAAAAGATTATTTACGGCGAGGGCAGATGGTGCAAGCCTGGTTTTTGATATTTGGGTGGCGGCTTCAGAATGCAAGTGCAAACAATGAAAATGCCCGTCGGTTCACGGCGTTAGCGAACCGACGGGCAAAACAGAGCGAAATTAAGGCTGATAAATCCCAACGCCGATATCATTCTCTTTACGGGTACGGGCAATAACAGATTCCGGAGACTGTGCAATACGCAGCCCCATCTCATCTTCAGTGCGCACGACCTTACCGCGCAGCGAGTTGTTCGTCGCGACCTCAGTAATTTCGACATCCACAAACTTACCGACCATATCCGGGGTGCCTTCAAAGTTGACCCCACGGTTGTGTTCGGAACGCCCGGTGAGCTCCATTACGTTTCTGCGCGAGGTGCCTTCCACTAAAACGCGTTGAACGGTGCCGACCATCTTGCGGCTGTACTCCATCGCCTGTTGGTTGATGCGGTCTTGCAGAATATACAGACGCTGTAATTTCTCTGATTCTGGTACATCGTCAACCATATCGGCGGCAGGCGTGCCTGGGCGTGCTGAGAACACAAAGCTGTAACTGACGTCAAAGTTAACGTCAGCAATGACTTTCATGGTTTGCTCAAAATCCTGCTGGGTTTCACCAGGGAAGCCGACGATAAAATCAGAACTAATCTGAATATCAGGGCGTACCGCACGTAGCTTGCGAATAATCGATTTATATTCCAGCGCGGTATGCGTACGGCCCATAAGGTTCAGCACGCGGTCGGAACCGCACTGAATCGGCAGATGCAGGAAGCTCACAAGTTCTGGCGTATCACGGTAAACTTCAATGATATCGTCAGTAAATTCAATTGGATGGCTGGTTGTGAAGCGAATACGGTCAATACCGTCAATCGCAGCAACCAGTCGCAGCAATTCAGCAAAAGTACAAATACCGCCATCGAAAGAAGGACCACGATAAGCATTAACGTTCTGGCCGAGCAAGTTAACTTCGCGCACACCTTGTGCAGCGAGCTGGGCGATTTCGAATAGCACGTCGTCGGCTGGGCGGTTCACTTCTTCACCACGGGTATAAGGCACCACGCAGTAAGTACAATACTTGTTACAGCCTTCCATAATAGAAACGAAAGCGGTTGGGCCATCCGCTTTCGGCTCAGGCAGACGGTCAAACTTTTCGATTTCCGGGAAACTGACGTCAACTATCGGGCTGCGATTACCACGAACTTTGTTGATCATCTCGGGCAAGCGGTGCAGTGTCTGCGGCCCGAAAACGATATCAACATAATGCGCTCGGCTACGAATCAACTTTCCTTCCTGGGAAGCCACACAACCGCCGACACCGATAATGAGATCGGGATTTTTTCGCTTTAAGAGTTTCCAACGGCCCAGCAGATGGAAAACTTTTTCCTGGGCTTTTTCACGGATGGAGCAGGTATTAAGCAGCAGTACATCCGCTTCTTTTGGATCATCTGTGAGGGTATAGCCATGCGTGCTATTCAGCAGATCGGCCATCTTCGATGAATCGTATTCGTTCATCTGACAGCCCCAGGTTTTTATATGGAGTTTTTTTGTCATCGACTTGCCATTGCTCAGTTAAAGCCAGGAATTCAGGCCGCGTATTGTAATGCTTTGGCCTTGATGTGACCAGCCTACGAAACCTGCGTAAAAATCCGGTAGAATCAGGATAGACAATTTAAGGACAAAATCATCATGTTGAACCAGACAATAGATGTTGCGGTAGTCGGCGGAGGGATGGTCGGAGCGGCAGCCGCTCTGGGTCTTGCGCAAAATGGTTTTCAGGTGGCGGTGATTGAACATCAAGCTCCTGCCGCTTTTGATGCCACAAGCCAACCCGATGTGCGTATCTCGGCCATCAGCAGTTCGTCAGTGGGCCTGCTGAAATCTCTCGGCGTGTGGCAGGCGATTCGGTCAATGCGAAGTCACGCTTATCGCCAGCTTGAAACCTGGGAGTGGGAAAGCGCACACGTAAGCTTTAATGCGCAAGAACTCGGATTGCCTGAGCTTGGCTATATGGTTGAAAACCAGGTTTTGCAGCTAGCGCTTTGGCAGGCGCTAGAGGCCCATCCAAACGTTACGCTGATGTGCCCCGCGCAATTGACAAGTCTGCACAGTGAAGCAGGGCAGTGGAGATTACAATTTGCTGAACAGCAGAGCTTAACTGTGCCGATGGTGATTGGTGCAGATGGTGCAAATTCGCAGATTCGTCGTTGGGCAGGAATAGGCATTCATGCGTGGCAATATCGCCAGTCCTGCATGTTAATCACAGTGAAGTGCGAACAAGTACCCGGCGACAGCACCTGGCAGCATTTTACTCCTGCTGGCCCACATGCCTTTTTACCGTTGTTTGATAACTGGGCGTCGCTGGTCTGGTATGACTCTCCTGCACGGATTCGCCAGCTACAGAATATGACGATGCCACAGTTGCAAAAAGCACTGGAAGCCAGTTTCCCTGAACGTTTAGGCAAAGTGATGCCCGTGGCCAGCGGTGCATTCCCTTTGACTCGTCGGCATGCGTTGCATTACACGCAGCAAGGTTTAGCACTGATTGGCGATGCGGCTCATACTATTCATCCGTTAGCCGGGCAGGGCGTGAATCTTGGTTATCGCGATGTGGAAGCTCTGTTGGATGTGATGATTAACGCGCGCAGCTACGGCGAGAATTGGGCAGATGCGAGAGTGCTGAAACGTTATCAGACACGCAGGCAGGCGGATAACTTCCTGATGCAAAGCGGAATGGATCTGTTCTATGCGGGTTTCAGCAATAATTTAGGGCCGCTGCGAGTGATTCGTAACCTGGGGCTGATGGCAGCAGAGCGCGGCGGCGTGCTTAAACGTCAGGCGCTGAAGTATGCATTAGGTTTATGATTGAGTGAGATATCGAGGAGCGGGTAACCGCTCTTTTTTTGCCTGATATTTACCAGAAGCAGAAAAGCAAAAAGCTCGCCGAAGCGAGCTTTTCTTTTTTGGCTGGGGTACGAGGATTCGAACCTCGGAATGCTGGTATCAGAAACCAGAGCCTTACCGCTTGGCGATACCCCAAAAATATGGTGGCTACTACGGGAATCGAACCTGTGACCCCATCATTATGAGTGATGTGCTCTAACCAGCTGAGCTAAGTAGCCAAATTGTAAAACTATTTTTTCGACTGGCTGGGGTACCTGGATTCGAACCAGGGAATGCCGGTATCAAAAACCGGTGCCTTACCGCTTGGCGATACCCCAACTGAGGGCGCACAAAACTAACGTGCTATGTCGAAAACTGCTATGTCAAAAAATTGGCTGGGGTACCTGGATTCGAACCAGGGAATGCCGGTATCAAAAACCGGTGCCTTACCGCTTGGCGATACCCCATCCGTGCAACGTTATAAGGAAATGGTGCGGGAGGCGAGACTTGAACTCGCACACCTTGCGGCGCCAGAACCTAAATCTGGTGCGTCTACCAATTTCGCCACTCCCGCGCTAAAAAAAAGAATAATGGTGGCTACTACGGGAATCGAACCTGTGACCCCATCATTATGAGTGATGTGCTCTAACCAGCTGAGCTAAGTAGCCTTCTTTTTTTTCGCGTCACCTTATCGGCGTTGCGGGGCGCATTATGCGTAGTTGGACTTCTAGCGTCAACAAATTTTTTCCCAAAAAGTCGCGGAAATTGTCTGTTTGACCAGCTTCCGAACAGCTTGGTGCAATATTCGTCAATTATCGGTTATTTCGTGGTTTTATTTAGTGAAAAACTCCGAACGGGGGTGAGGAATTGTAGGGAAATAAAAACGGGCCCGTAGGCCCGTGTGGTTGATTTGTTCGCTTATTTATAAGCAGATTGATGCACACCAACGGCACGACCTGATGGATCATTCATTGTTTTGAACGCTTCATCCCATTCAATGGCCTTAGCGGAAGAACAAGCAACGGATGGGCCACCCGGAACACATTCAGCAGCACTTGCCAGCGGGAACAATTCTTCGAAGATCTCGCGATACAAATAGGCTTCTTTAGAACCCGGCGTGTTGTACGGGAAACGATAGCTTGCTGTTTCCAGTTGTTGATCGGTCACCTGGCCGGCCGCAACTTCTTTCAGCGTGTCAATCCAGCTGTAACCTACACCATCGGAGAATTGCTCTTTCTGACGCCACGCAACACTGGCTGGCAGATAGGATTCAAAACATTCACGCAGGATATGTTTTTCCATCTTACCGTTGCCGCACATTTTGTCTTTCGGGTTAATACGCATCGCCACATCCAGGAATTTTTTGTCCAGGAACGGCACGCGAGCTTCGACACCCCAGGCAGACATCGCTTTGTTAGCGCGAGCACAGTCAAACATGTGCAGAGCTTGCAGCTTACGAACCGTCTCTTCATGCAATTCTTTGTCGTTTGGCGCTTTATGGAAGTACAGATAGCCGCCAAACACTTCATCAGAACCTTCACCAGACAGCACCATTTTGATGCCCATCGCTTTGATTTTACGTGACATCAAATACATTGGTGTGGAGGCGCGAATAGTAGTCACATCGTAGGTTTCAATGTGATAGATAACATCGCGAATCGCATCCAGGCCTTCTTGCACCGTGAAATGAATTTCGTGGTGAACTGTACCCAGATGGTTTGCGACTTCTTGTGCCGCTTTCAGGTCAGGGGAACCGACCAGGCCGACCGCAAAGGAGTGCAGCTGTGGCCACCAGGCTTCAGAACGCTCTTCATCTTCTACACGACGAGCAGCAAATTTCTTGGTGATGGCAGAAATAACAGATGAATCCAGGCCGCCAGACAGTAATACGCCGTATGGCACGTCAGACATCAGGTGGCTTTTAACGGAATCTTCCAGCGCCTGACGCAATTCATTCTTGTCGGTGACGTTATCTTTTACTGCATCGTATTCGAACCAATCACGCTGGTAATAGCTGCGGATTTCACCGTCTTTGCTCCACAGGTAGCTACCCGCTGGAAATTCTTTAATGGTGCGGCAGACAGGAACCAAGGCTTTCATTTCTGAAGCAATGTACATGTTGCCGTGCTCGTCATACCCCATATACAACGGAATGATGCCGATATGGTCACGGCCAATCAGGTACGCATCCTGTGTTTCGTCATACAGAATGAAGGCAAACATGCCTTGCAGGTCGTCGAGGAACTCTGGGCCTTTTTCCTGGTACAGCGCGAGGATGACTTCACAGTCTGAACCTGTCTGGAATTCGTAGCGATCACCGTATTCTACACGCAGAGCCTGGTGGTTGTAGATTTCACCGTTCACAGCTAATGCGTGAGTTTTTGCTTTGTTGTATAGCGGCTGAGCGCCAGCATTAACGTCAACAATAGAGAGACGTTCGTGAACAAGGATGGCTTTTTCGTTAGCATAAACACCTGACCAGTCAGGGCCGCGGTGACGCATCAGGCGAGATAACTCGAGCGCTTTTTTACGCAATTCGACCGCATCGGTCTTGATATCCAGAACACCAAAAATTGAACACATAGAACTCTCTCCCGTAATGCTTCTTTAAGCCATTAAATTGTTATGTTGCGTTGCATGAATATGAATATGAATATGAATATGAATATGAATATGAATATGAATATGAATATGAATATGAATATGAAAATGCGCAATCATTGACGGGAATGCAAGTCCTTTAGTCTTTCAGGGGTAAATAGTTCAATGACGATTGTCGATTACTGAAAAATGATGAGGAAATGAGCGTAATAATTAGCGGATCGGTAATTATTAGTAAAATCGCCAGGCTGGCATTCAGTGAGAGGGGAAAAGATTGTTGAATCGGTAAAACGCCCGGCGAAACCCGGGCGAATGACGAATTAAATGATATCGACTTCAGCCACTGACGGGTAAATCCAGGAAGGACGGAATGGCATTGCATCAATGTCGTTTAAAGTCGAAACCCCTGACAGCACCAGAATAGTTTCTAAACCCGCCTGGAATCCAGCGAGAATATCCGTACGCAAGTTATCGCCAACAATCACTGTATGTTCGGAATGGGCCTGCATCTTGTTGAGCGCGGCGCGGATTATCCACGGACTTGGTTTGCCCACGACAAAGGGTTTACGGCCAGAAATTTTTTCGATACCGGCGCACAGTGCACCACAGGCAGGATAGTAACCGCGGCCGTGAGTGTCCGGGTTGGTGGCAATAAAGCGCGCACCGTTTGCCACAAAATAGGCGGCCTTGTGCATCATTTCCCAGTTAAAGGAACGGGTTTCACCGACGATAACAAAATCAGGGTTGATGTCAGTGATGGTGAAGCCTGCTTTATATAGCTCGTGAATCAACGCACCTTCACCGACAACATAGGCTTTTTTCCCTTCCTGGCGACGCAAGAAATCGGCGGTAGCCATAGCAGAGGTGTAAAACACGCTGTCAGGAACATCGATTCCGGCGGAAGAAAAGCGGTTGGCCAGGTCCTGGCCGGTTTGCGACGGGTAATTGGTCAGCAGGACCAGCGGCATCCCTTTTTCCATGATGCGCGCTAAAAATTCATTAGCCCCTGGTACGGCGACGTTGTCGTGCATTAGCACGCCGTCAATATCACAAATTACATTCTGAATGGTCATTGACTACTCGGGCTCACCTGAAAAGAAGGCGTAACTATAGCGTAAAAAGGGGGCTTATTGGGCTAACTTTCCAGTAAGCGCTGCAGCAGTACGCCATTTAGCATTGAGCGTTTTACTAAAGCAAACGCGCCAATGGCTGACCGATCATCGAGTTTAGAGCGTACAACAGGCAGGTTTTTACGAAACGCTTTCAGTACCTGAGTGTTGATGCAGCCTTCAATGGCCGGTAAAAGCACTTTCTCGGCTTCGATTATTTCCCCGGCAATCACCACTTTTTGCGGGTTGAACAAGTTAATCGCAATAGAAATGGCTTTCCCCAAATGACGGCCAACGTGTTCAATCACCTCGCAGGCCAGAGGATCGCCTTTGTTAGCGGCTTTGCATATAGCGGCGATATCGCAATCTTCAATTGTCAGGCGGCTGTTGTAACCCTGTTCAAGGAGATGACGCACACGATGTTCAATTGCTGCGTTGGCGGCAATTGTTTCCAGGCAACCGAAGTTTCCGCAGTGGCAGCGTTCGCCTAAAGGATCAACTTGAATATGACCAATTTCACCCACGTTCCCGTTGCGGCCAATAAAAATTCGCCCATTCGACAAGATCCCAGCCCCCGTCCCGCGGTGAACACGCACCAAAATGGAGTCATCACAGTCGTGTGTCGCACCAAAGTAGTGCTCGGCAAGGGCGAGGCTACGGATGTCATGGCCGACATAACAGGTCACTTTGAAATGTTTTTCAAGGCTATCGACCAGCGACCAGTCATTAACCTGGATATGTGGCATATAACGAATCACGCCGCTTTCTGGATCGACAAGGCCCGGCAGTATCACTGAGATGGCGATCAGCTCACGCATTTTGCGCTGGTTTTGCTCGATAAATTGAGAAATAGCCATGAGCAACGCGTGCTCAAGCGTTTCCTGAGTACGTTCAGGAAGGGCGTAATGCTCTTCGGCAAGCGGTTTTGCGCTGAGGTCAAATAGCGTGATGGTGGCGTCATGGCGACCAAGACGAACACCAATGGCGTGGAAATTTCGGGTTTCAGTGATAATTGAGATAGCGCGGCGGCCTCCGGTGGAAGCCTGTTGATCGACTTCTTTGATCAAGCCGCGATCAATGAGCTGGCGAGTAATTTTTGTGACGCTGGCAGGTGCAAGCTGGCTTTGCTCAGCAATCTGAATGCGTGAGATTGGCCCATGTTGGTCAATCAGACGGTACACCGCCGCACTATTCAGTTGCTTTACCAGATCGACATTACCAATTTGAGCCTGTCCGCCAGTCGTCATGCCTTAATTACTCAGTTACGACCTCGTTACCATTAACGAATGTCTTGGTGATTTTAAAATCGCGGGTAAAGGCCGTGAGGTTGGCGACTTTACCTGCTTCGATAGTACCTAATTGTTGCTCAACACCCATCGCACGGGCTGGGTAGAGAGTGGCCATACGCAAGACTTCGTCTAAGGCGATGCCTGCATGCTCGACCAGGTTACGAACCCCTTCAATCATCGTCAGGGCAGAACCGCTCAGTGTGCCATTCTCGTCTACACATAAACCATCACGGTAGTATATTGTTTTTCCTGCGAAAATGAACTCATCGATATTCGCGCCCGCCGGAGCAGTTGCATCGGTGACGAGGCAAAGTTTATCGCCCTTAACCTTTTTCGCCGTACGAATGTTGGCATAGTCCACATGTAAACCATCGGCAATGATACCGCAGTAAACATCTGGCTCATCAAAAATTGCACCTGCAAGCCCCGGTTCACGGCCAGTAATGTATGGCATTGCGTTGAAAAGGTGGGTTGCGAAGGTAATGCCAGCGCGGAAACCAATTTTGGCTTCTTTTGCTGTCGCATTGGAATGGCCGGCAGAAACGATAATGCCAGCAGCGACCAGTTTACTAATCACTTCAGGTTCAACCATTTCTGGTGCCAAAGTGACTTTGGTGATCACATCTGCGTTTTGACAAAGGAAATCGACCAGTTCTGCGTCAGGTTTACGCACATACCCTGGGTTATGCGTCCCTTTTTTCACCATGTTTAGCCATGGACCTTCAAGATGCAGACCGAGTGCCTGGTGCTGATACTTAGCCAGATAGTCGCGCATCACTTTCACGCCTTGCTTCATCAGCTCATCGCTGCTGGTGATAAGCGTCGGCAGGTAGTTGGTGCAACCAGAACGTTCATTGGCTTTCTGCATGATTTCCAGCGTTTCAACGGTAACCGCATCGGCGGAATCGTTGAATTGCACACCGCCACAGCCGTTGAGCTGCACATCAATAAAACCGGGGGCGATGATTGCACCGCCCACATCGCGAATCTCAATACCCGCAGGGAGATCTGAGCGCGAACAAACGCGTTCAATCAGGCCGTTCGCGATAATAACCGCGTGATCATCAAGAATTTCATGGCCGGTATAAATCCGACCGTGAGTTAATGCAAACATAGTTACCCCCGGTGAAAATTAATGCTTAAACCCTTTATTCTTCGAGCTGCACGTGCGTTGGCTTTCCTCGCTCACCCCAGTCACTTACTCAAGTAAGTTCCGGGGGATTCACTGCGTCGCCGCCTTCCTGCAACTCGAATAATTTTGGGTTTAGATATCTTTAATGTTTTCGGCTTCGAGCTCATTGAAGTACTTCAGCGTCTTCACTTTGAGCTCCATGGTGGACGGCTCATCACAAACCACGACTGCTTTAGGGTGCAGTTGCAGACAGCTAATAGTCCACATGTGATTCACGTTACCTTCCACAGCCGCTTGCAGCGCTTGCGCTTTCAAATGACCGATAACCAGAATCATCACTTCTTCAGCATCAAGCAAAGTACCCACGCCGACAGTCAGCGCAAATTTAGGGACTTGAGTTACATCGCCATTAAAGAAACGAGAGTTTGCAACACGGGTGTCATGAGTCAGCGTTTTGATACGAGTACGAGATGCCAGAGAAGAGGCCGGTTCGTTGAATGCGATATGACCATCGTTGCCAACGCCACCCATAAACAGGTGAATTTTGCCGTAAGAGCGAATTTTCTCTTCATAACGACGGCACTCTGCGTCAACATCTTCGGCGTTGCCATTCAGCAGGTTAATGTTTTCTGCTGGGATATCAACGTGATCAAAGAAATTGCGGTGCATGAAAGTATGATAGCTTTCTGGATGCTCTTTTGGCAGGCCAACGTATTCATCCATATTAAAGGTGACGACGTTTTTAAAGCTAACCTGGCCCGCTTTGTGCATCTCTACCAGCGCTTTGTACGCTTCAAGAGGAGTACCGCCGGTTGGCAGGCCCAGCACGAAAGGGCGATCCGCAGTTGGATTAAACGCATTGATACGCTTAACGATATGGCGTGCTGCCCATTTGCCAACTTGAGCTGGGGTAGCCAGGGGAATCAGTCTCATCATTCACCTCATAAGTTAATAGAAAACAAATTTAGCCAGATTGATTGTCCGACCCCTCTAAGGGTAACCCAGTTTCAAACGGGCCATAACGGGATCAATCTGTCTTGATTTTTCGAATGATAAAATAAGTTTTAGTCGATAGCTAGCCAGAGGGGAGTGTAATAACAATATTTGGTGATTTTAATCACAAAAAAAGGGTGTTTAATTTGCGATACGAATTAATTTTTCACACACTCATAAAGTTGACGAATCATCGTCATGCTTTCAAGGTTTGTTACACAATAATAAAACTGCTTTGAACGAGCCTTAACGGGGTCTCATAGGGGGAATTAACGTGAGTATTCTAGGTTATATGCAAAAGGTTGGTCGTGCGCTGATGGTGCCGGTAGCCACACTACCAGCCGCAGCCATATTAATGGGTGTTGGTTACTGGATTGACCCGGTTAGCTGGGGTGGTGATAGCGCATTAGCTGCGTTGTTCATCAAATCTGGTGCTGCAATTATTGATAATATGGGGGTGCTGTTTGCCATTGGTGTGGCTTACGGTATGTCCAAAGATAAAGATGGTGCTGCTGCACTAACCGGCTTTGTCGGTTTCCTGGTTTTGACAACGCTGTGTTCACCAGCGGCTGTTGCCATGATCAAGCACATTCCGGTGGATCAGGTTCCATTCGCGTTTTCTAAAATTCAAAACCAATTCGTGGGTATTCTGGTCGGGATTATTTCCGCAGAGTTGTACAACCGCTTCAGCAGCGTTGAGTTGCCGAAAGCGTTGTCATTCTTCAGCGGACGTCGCCTGGTGCCGATTATCACCTCTTTTGTCATGATCGCTGTTGCATTCATCATGATGTTTATCTGGCCAATCGTCTTCGGCGGCCTGGTGAACTTTGGTGAGCACATTCAGAAGATGGGTTCGATTGGCGCGGGTGTTTACGCGTTCTTCAACCGTCTGTTAATTCCAGTCGGTCTGCATCATGCTCTGAACTCTGTATTCTGGTTTGATGTTGCGGGTATCAACGATATTCCTAAATTCCTCGGCGGCGCGAAATCTATCGCTGAAGGTACAGGTATTGTCGGTATTACTGGTCGTTATCAGGCTGGCTTCTTCCCAATCATGATGTTCGGCCTTCCAGGTGCTGCACTGGCGATTTACCACTGTGCGCGTCCTGAAAACAAAGCAAAAGTACTGGGTATCATGATGGCAGGTGCATTTGCTGCCTTCTTTACTGGTATCACCGAACCGTTGGAATTCTCCTTCATGTTCGTGGCTCCAGTACTGTATGTGATTCACGCAGTGCTGACCGGTATCTCTGTATTTATCGCAGCCAGCATGCATTGGATTGCCGGTTTCGGCTTCAGTGCGGGTCTGGTGGATATGGTGCTTTCTTCCCGTAACCCACTGGCGACTCATTGGTGGATGCTGATCCCACAAGGCCTCGTGTTCTTCGTTATCTACTACGTTGTGTTCCGTTTCACTATCACCAAGTTCAACCTGTTAACCCCAGGACGTGAACTGGCGGTTGCGGGTGATGAAACTGATGGTCAGGACGTGAATGTTAGCGGCAACACCAATCAAGATGTTTCTCAACTGGCTCGTCAGTACGTTGCGGCGGTAGGCGGTTCAGCTAACTTGACCGGTATTGATGCATGTATCACTCGTCTGCGTCTGAACGTGAAAGACTCTTCATTGGTTAATGAAGCGTTGGCAAAACGTCTGGGTGCAACCGGTGTTATCCGTCTGAACAAAACTAGCGTGCAAATTATCGTCGGTTTTGTGGCTGAGAAAATTGCTAACGCAATGAAAACAGTCGGTGATGTCCCTGCTGCGGCACCGGTTAGTGCTGTTGCTCCAGCGGCCGTTGCGACAAAACCACAGGCTGTTCCAAACGCAGTCACTATCGCCGCACTGGTTTCACCAGTAACGGGTGATGTTGTTGCGCTTGAGCAGGTTCCTGATGAAGCCTTTGCAAGTAAAGCGGTAGGTGACGGTGTTGCGATTAAGCCAACAGAGAAAACTGTTGTCGCGCCAGCCGCGGGTACTATCGTAAAAATCTTTAATACCAACCACGCGTTCTGTCTGGAAACCGAAAAAGGTGCTGAGATCGTTGTCCATATGGGCATTGATACCGTAGCACTGAACGGCCAGGGCTTTACCCGTCTGGTAGAAGAGGGTGCTGAAGTGGTTGCAGGCCAGCCGATTCTGGAAATGGATCTTGATTTCCTGAACGCAAATGCTCGCTCCATGATTAGCCCAGTGGTTTGCAGCAACATTGATGACTACAGCGGTCTGGTTATCCAGGCACAAGGTTCAGTGGTTGCGGGGCAGACTCCTCTGTACGAAATTAAAGGCAAATAATCGCTCCTGAGTCTTAGATTGTGCCTTCAGCGGCTGGCGACTTTTTCGTCAGCCGCTTTTTTATTGCCCTTTTCCTGACTTACTCAATCACTTCCCGCCAGTCACCCATCCTTATTTATGCAACTAAAGGTTGTTTCCGACGCCTGCTTATTAGATCATATGCCGTTAACGAAAGTTTATGCACTGAGGAACCCGCGATGAGTGAGGCTGAAGCCCGCCCAACTAACTTTATTCGCCAGATCATTGATGAAGATTTGGCTAATGGTAAGCACACCAGCATTTGCACCCGTTTTCCGCCAGAGCCAAACGGCTATCTGCATATCGGTCATGCAAAATCTATCTGCCTGAACTTTGGTATCGCCCAAGATTATCAAGGTCAGTGCAACCTGCGTTTCGATGACACTAACCCGGTAAAAGAAGACATCGAATACGTAGAATCTATTAAACAAGATGTTGAATGGCTTGGTTTTCATTGGTCAGGCAATGTGCGCTACTCTTCCGATTATTTCGATCAACTGTTCAACTATGCGGTTGAGCTGATCAATAAAGGTCTGGCGTATGTTGATGAACTGACTCCAGAGCAAATCCGTGAATATCGCGGCTCATTGACCTCGCCTGGGAAGAACAGCCCATTCCGCGATCGTACCGTTGAAGAAAACCTCGCGCTGTTCGAGAAAATGCGTAACGGTGAGTTTGCGGAAGGCACCGCGTGCCTGCGCGCCAAAATCGACATGGCCTCGCCATTTATCGTGATGCGCGATCCGGTGATTTATCGCATTAAGTTTGCCGACCATCACCAGACCGGCAGCAAGTGGTGCATCTACCCGATGTACGACTTCACACACTGCATTTCCGATGCGCTGGAAGGTATCACGCACTCCTTGTGTACGCTGGAGTTCCAGGACAACCGTCGTCTGTACGACTGGGTGCTGGATAACATCACGATTCCTGCGCACCCACGTCAGTACGAGTTCTCTCGCCTGAATCTCGAATATTCCATCATGTCCAAGCGTAAGCTGAACCTGCTGGTGACTGAGAAGGTTGTTGAAGGGTGGGATGACCCACGTATGCCGACCATTTCTGGTCTGCGTCGTCGTGGTTACACGGCTGCTTCTATTCGCGAGTTCTGCAAGCGTATTGGTGTGACCAAACAAGACAACACCGTTGAAATGGCGTCTTTGGAATCTTGTATTCGTGATGACCTGAACGAGAACGCCCCGCGTGCGATGGCCGTGCTCGATCCGGTGAAAGTGATCATTGAAAACTTCCCGCAGGGCGAAGTTGAAATGGTGACCATGCCTAACCATCCGAATAAACCAGAAATGGGTAGCCGTCAGGTGCCATTCAGCCGTGAGATTTACATTGACCGTGCTGATTTCCGCGAAGAAGCGAATAAGCAATACAAGCGTCTGGTGCTGGGTAAAGAAGTCCGTCTGCGTAATGCATATGTGATTAAAGCCGATCGCGTAGAGAAAGATGAAGCAGGGAATATCACCGTGCTGCATTGCTCATACGATCCGGACACATTGAGCAAAGACCCGGCTGATGGCCGTAAAGTGAAAGGTGTTATTCATTGGGTCAGCGCAGAACACGCTTTACCTGTTGAAATTCGTCTTTATGACCGTCTGTTCAGCGTAGCGAACCCTGGTAGCGCGGAAGATTTCCTTGCAACGATTAACCCAGAGTCTCTGGTTATCAAGCAAGGTTTCGTGGAGCCGAGCCTGCAAAACGCAGAAAAAGGCAAAGCGTATCAGTTCGAGCGCGAAGGATATTTCTGCCTGGATAGCCGTTATGCAACCGCTGAAAAACTGGTATTTAACCGTACCGTTGGGTTGCGTGATACCTGGGCTAAAATAGGCGAATAAAAGATATCGTCTTATAAAAACGTCGCAATTAGCGGCGTTTTTTTTTGCGTTATATTCACCGGTGCATCCATTTTTCCATATTCGCGATGCGAATTAATGTTATTTAGACCTCCGCTTATAATCTTTCTTTTGGTCAATCTGAGAGCATAATAAATTCTTCGTTTTGGTATGTGAGCGCTCTCATGTCGAGCTTTGTCTGTAAATAATCTCAATATTCAGCATAAACATCTTGAGTCGCCATTTGTTACAAATACTCATAAATTATGTGCTCTCTGTCATAATATCGGAATGAACTCTTACAAAATCGTTGATAATTCGCGTCGCGAAAAATAGTCTTATGGGGAGCAGTAATGCGGGAAAATTTTTATAACCGCTTTAGCCGTTAGGCATTTTTACTTTTTTCGCGATGTGACGTCTTTTAACGTCCGGCGATTATTTATACGTCAAAGAGGAATTTTATATGCGTACGTTTAGTGGCAAACGTAGTGCGCTGGCGCTTGCAATCGCAGGTGTCACGGCTCTTTCAGGACTGGTTGTCATCCCTCAGGCTAGTGCAGCAGGTTTTATTGATGACTCAACGATGACCGGTGGTGTTTATTACTGGCAACGTGAGCGTGACCGTAAAGACGTCACCACAGATAAATACGAAACTAACCTCGCACACGCTACATGGAACGCCAACCTGGACTTCCAGTCTGGTTATGCCGCAGACATGTTTGGCCTGGATCTCGCGGCCTTTACTGCTATCGAAATGGCAGAAAATGGCAACAGCGGCCACCCGAACGAAATCGCATTTTCCTCTTCAAACAAAGCTTACGATGAAGATTACTCCGGCGATAAGAGCGGGGTGAGTCTTTATAAAGCCGCAGCTAAATTCAAGTACGGTCCCGTTTGGGCTCGTGCAGGTTACATCCAGCCAACCGGTCAAACGCTGTTAGCGCCACACTGGAGCTTCATGCCTGGTACTTATCAGGGTGCTGAAGCTGGGGCAAACTTTGATTATGCCGATGCCGGTGCGCTGAGCTTCTCCTACATGTGGACCAACGAGTACAAAGCTCCATGGCACCTGGAAATGGACAAGTTCTATCAGAACGATAAAAACACCAATGTTGATTATCTACACTCGTTGGGTGCGAAGTATGACTTCAAAAATAATCTGATTCTTGAAGCGGCATTCGGCCAGGCCCAAGGGTATGTCGATCAGTACTTCACCAAAGCAAGTTACAAATTTGATGTGGCTGGCAGCCCGCTGTCAACCAGCTATCAGTTCTACGGCACACGTGACAAAGTCTCCGACGGCAGTGTCAACGATCTGTATGACGGTACTGCATGGTTGCAGGCATTGACTTTCGGATATCGGGCTGGCCAGGTTGACCTGCGCCTGGAAGGGACGATTGTTAAGGCAGACGGCCAGCAGGGTTACTTCCTGCAACGTATGACTCCTACTTATGCCTCCTCTAACGGTCGTCTGGATATCTGGTGGGATAACCGTTCTGACTTCAACGCCAACGGTGAAAAATCAGTGTTCGCAGGTGCGATGTATGACCTGAGCAACTGGAACCTGGCGGGTTGGGCTGTGGGTGCTTCTTATGTTTACGCATGGGATGCTAAACCAAGCTCTAAACCAACAACTGACGGCTACTACGATGCCGACAATCGTCTGAAAGAATCTGCGTATAGCCTTGATGCGTTGTACACCGTTCAGGATGGTCGTGCGAAGGGCACCCTGTTCAAACTGCACTTCACTCAATACGACAACCACTCCGACATCCCAAGCTGGGGCGGTGGTTACGGCAACATCTTCCAGGATGAGCGCGATGTTAAGTTCATAGTCATCGCTCCGTTTACCATTTTCTGATTTGATTCCGGGCGTTAACGCGCCCGGTTTTGTTAAGGATATCGAACATGAAAAAAATCATTTTGGTTACGGTTATGGCTTTAGGTTTGAGCGCCTGCGCACAGCCTAAAACAGCACCAGAAGATTCAAAACTGAAACAGGCTTATAGCGCCTGTATCAATACCGCCGAAGGGAATCCTGATAAAATTCAGGCATGCCAAAGCGTTTTGAATGTGTTGAGTCAAGAGAAGGAACACCAGGAGTTCGCACAAAAAGAGAGCGTTCGTACCCTGGATTACCAGAACTGCATCCAGGCAACTCGTACCGGTAATGACCAAGCCGTTAAAGCCAAATGCGATAAAATCTGGCAAGAAATTCGCGCTAACAATAAATAATTGTCGCGTTCAGCCAATAAAAAAACCGGTGAGCTTCCTCACCGGTTTTTTTATATCTGACCACCGGGTTAGCGTGGTCAAATGTGCGGATTATTTTTCGCTGATTTCGTGTGCATTTTCGTCGGTACGGCAATCACCTTCAGCGCAGTGACCATAAAGATACAGGCTGTGGTTAGTCAGACGAATGCCATGGCGTGATGCGATTTCACGCTGACGGGCTTCGATTGAATCATCACTAAATTCAATAACTTTACCGCAGTCCAGGCAAATCAAATGGTCGTGGTGATGCTGTTGTGTCAGCTCGAATACGGATTTGCCGCCTTCGAAATTATGACGAGTGACAATGCCTGCATCATCAAACTGGTTTAGTACACGATAAACTGTGGCGAGACCAATCTCTTCGCCCATATCAATCAGACGTTTATATAAGTCTTCCGCACTGACGTGGTGGTTCACCGGACCCTGCAACACTTCAAGGATTTTTAATCGTGGAAGCGTGACTTTCAGGCCGGCCTTCTTTAATGCGGTATTATTGTCAGTCATGCGGAAATTGTCCTGTTGCTTAACGGATCGCTCGGACTCAGGGTGAGCGTTAAGATGAATGCGTCTCATTATAGAACTGTCAATTCTAAATGGGAACCGCAAGTATTATGCATAATCAAGCTAAAAAATGGCGGCTGAGTCGCGATTTATTTGCCTTGTTAGCTATTTAGTCAGGAGGTCATTGTACAGGGACAAACTGAAAAGTTAAAAATTTGT
This sequence comes from Buttiauxella sp. WJP83, assembly GCF_027594725.1. Classification (NCBI taxonomy): domain Bacteria; kingdom Pseudomonadati; phylum Pseudomonadota; class Gammaproteobacteria; order Enterobacterales; family Enterobacteriaceae; genus Buttiauxella; species Buttiauxella sp. WJP83. Next base: position 3,349,061 of record NZ_CP110080.1, on the reverse strand, counting down.
AGCGATTATTTTAATCGGAATAATCTATCAATGTGACGCAGCCAGGTCGCTGCGTCACACCGAGCATCAAGCGTTGAGGATATCAGCCAGGTTCAGTTCTTCAGAAACCTGTTTGACCCATTGTTGAACGCGTTGTGCAGTCAGTTCAGGTTGGCGATCTTCATCAATAGCCAGGCCTACGAAGTGATTGTCGTCAGCAAGACCTTTAGACGCTTCAAAATGGTAACCGGCAGTTGGCCAGTGACCCACGATAGCAGCACCGCGCGGTTCAATAATATCGCGGATAGTCCCTAACGCGTCACAGAAGTATTCTGCGTAGTCTTCCTGGTCGCCACAGCCGAAAAGGGCGACCAATTTGCCATTGAAATCAACTTCTTCCAACGTCGGGAAGAAATCATCCCAGTCGCATTGCGCTTCACCGTAATACCACGTTGGAATGCCGAGAAGCAGGATATCGAAGCCTTCCAGGTCTTCTTTGCTGCTCTTAGCAATGTCATGCACCTCAGCAACGTCTTTACCGAGCTGTTTTTGAATCATCTTTGCGATATTTTCGGTGTTACCAGTGTCGCTGCCGAAAAAAATGCCTACGATTGCCATGAGTAAAATAACCTCTTGAAACTTAATGGTATGGTGGCTGCTATTCGGCCACAGATAGGGCAATCATAGCAGAACACAAAGCGCTGCGGAAATTGCTATCACCCTGATGTGCACAGACTGCAACATCACATTCTGGGCTACAGCATAAAAATTAACTGAGATGCTGCTTCAATTGTGCGAGTAAAATCTCTTCAATCAACTCACTACGACTGATATTGCGCGCTTCAGCCAGATGATTAAGTGCATCTACTGCATCGTTATTGAGCTTTAACTCCACTCGCTTAAGGCCGCGTACTTTATCGCGCTTGAGCTGGTTGCGTTTGTTGATACGCAGTTGCTCATCACGCGTGAGCGGATTAGTTTTTGGTCGCCCGGGGCGACGCTCGTCCGCGAACAGATCTAATGTAGTACGGTCCGTTTGTTCTTTTGCCATGATTAGACTACTGACAGGGAATTCAGGTGGCACGGAGCGGGGTGCTCTGGCGCATTTTAGCGCGCAATCATACATCAGCATGGCTTGCGCGCCAACGCGTTAGCCGCATCTAACGGCCAGTCGGTTTGTTTTTAATCAGTTTGCTGCTGTTCCGTCGATAAAACGATGGATTGCGCGCAAAACAGCATCAGGTTTTTCGGCATGAACCCAGTGCCCGGCACCGGCAACCACATGAGCGCGTGCCTGCGGAAACTGTGCAAGCAGTGTTTCGCGGTGCGATTCGTCAACATAAGGAGACGCGCCGCCCCGGATAAACAATGCCGGTTCATTCCATGTTGGGATAGTTTGCCAGCCGACAATATTTTCGTATTGTTCCCACAACACTGGCACATTGAATTTCCATTCACCGTCAGCAAAGGACTTCAGCAAAAACTGAATCACGCCTTCTTCATCTATATGTTCGCGCATTACCGCTGCGGCCTGTTGACGAGTTTTCGCTTCTGCATCAGTGACGGCATTAATTGCCGCGAAAATTTCATCATGGCGGCGGACGTGGTAATCCACAGGCGCGATATCAATCAGCACTAATTTTTCGATGCGTTCAGGGGCAATTGCGGTTAACGCCATCGCCACTTTACCACCCATGGAATGGCCAATAATAATGGCTTTATCAAAACCATATTCATCGAGCGTTTCCACCACATCTTGCGCCATCGCGGCATAGTTCATCTCAGGGCTGCGTGGGGATAATCCGTGATTGCGAAGATCAATTTGCAGCAAGGTGTGCTCTTGTCCAAGATCGCGGGCCAGTACCCCCAGATTATCAAGGCTACCAAAAAGACCGTGGATCAGGACGATGGGGGAATTACTAGTCGATTGTTGCGCAGTTTGCAGGCGAGCATTCAATTTCATGGCAAAGTTCTTTTTTTTTACTTCGTGAGGTTAGGGTATCATAACGGCATCCTGCCGCTGTGCCGCAAATTTCCAGTTTAATCTGACTTTGTGGTGTGACAAAAGTTTGGCGCTACCCGAGGTTGGGATTTGAACTTATAATCCCAACAACTTGTATTCAGAAAAGATATCGCACTGGATTAAGATGAAAACAATTGAAGTTGATGACGAGCTCTATCGCTATATTGCCAGCCACACGCAGCACATTGGTGAAAGCGCGTCCGACATTTTACGGCGCATGCTGAAATTTACCGCCGGTCAAACTCCTGCTACCCCAGCAACTACCGGCCAAACAGCACCCGTTGCTGCAACTCTGGAAGCCAAACCCGTAAACAAAGCACGCGATCGCGTCCGTGCGGTACGTGAGTTGCTGCTTTCCGATGAATACGCAGAGCAGAAGAAAGCCGTCAATCGTTTCATGATGGTGCTTTCTACTCTGTATACCCTTGATGCACATGCCTTTGGTGAAGCGACTGAGTCGCTGCATGGTCGTACGAGGGTCTATTTTGCTGGTAACGAGCAAACGCTATTGCAAAATGGCAACCAGACCAAACCAAAACATGTTCCAGGCACGCCATACTGGGTTATTACCAACACCAATACGGGCCGTAAATGCAGCATGATCGAACACATCATGCAATCAATGCAGTTCCCGGCGGAATTGATTGAAAAGGTTTGCGGCACAATCTAACACCTCGCGTCAGAAGGAAAGGCCAATGGCTAACCACCCTCGTGCAGGACAACCGGCACAACAGAGCGACTTGATTAACGTAGCCCAATTGACGGCCCAGTATTATGTGCTGAAGCCGGAACCAGGGAATAGCGAACACGCGGTGAAGTTCGGAACCTCCGGTCACCGTGGTAGTGCGGCACGTCATAGCTTCAACGAACCTCACATTTTGGCCATTGCCCAGGCGATTGCCGAAGATCGTGCAAAAAATGGCATTACCGGCCCGTGCTACGTTGGTAAAGATACCCATGCGTTGTCTGAACCTGCGTTTATTTCAGTTCTGGAAGTGTTGGCTGCGAACGGTGTGAACGTCATTGTGCAGCAGGCAAACGGCTACACGCCTACGCCTGCAATCTCGCATGCCATTCTGACGCATAACAAAAACGGTGGCGCGCAGGCAGACGGTATCGTCATCACCCCTTCGCACAACCCACCAGACGATGGCGGTATCAAATACAATCCGCCAAACGGTGGCCCGGCTGATACCAACGTCACCAAAGTGGTTGAAGATCGTGCTAACGCATTGATGGCTGCGGGTTTGAAAGACGTGAAGCGCCTTTCTCTTGATCAGGCATGGGCCAGTGGGCATGTGCAGGAACAAGATCTGGTACAGCCGTTTATCGAAGGGCTGGTGGATATCGTCGATATGGCTGCTATCCAGAAGGCTGGCCTCAAACTGGGCGTTGATCCGCTCGGTGGTTCCGGTATCGAATACTGGCAGCGTATCGCGAAACACTACAATCTCGATCTGACGATTGTTAACGATCATGTAGATCAAACTTTCCGCTTCATGCATCTGGATAAAGACGGTGCTATCCGTATGGATTGCTCGTCTGAGTGCGCAATGGAAGGTTTGCTGGCGCTGCGTGACAAATTCGATCTGGCATTCGCCAATGACCCGGATTACGACCGCCACGGTATCGTCACGCCAGCAGGCCTGATGAACCCGAACCATTACCTGGCCGTCGCCATTAACTACCTGTTCCAGCATCGCCCACAGTGGGGCAAAGATGTTGCAGTCGGTAAAACTCTGGTGTCATCGGCAATGATTGACCGCGTGGTCAACGATTTGGGTCGTAAACTAGTAGAAGTACCGGTGGGCTTCAAATGGTTTGTTGACGGCCTGTTCGATGGCAGCTTCGGTTTTGGTGGCGAAGAAAGTGCTGGGGCATCTTTCCTGCGTTTCGACGGCACGCCGTGGTCAACGGATAAAGACGGCATCATCATGTGCTTGCTGGCAGCGGAAATTACCGCCGTTACGGGTAAGAACCCGCAACAGCATTATGATGAACTGGCTGCCCGTTTCGGTGCGCCAAGCTACAACCGTCTGCAAGCTTCCGCGACATCTGCGCAGAAAGCTGCATTGTCCAAACTCTCTCCAGAAATGGTGAGCGCCAGCACATTGGCGGGCGACCCGATTACCGCGCGTTTAACGGCAGCACCTGGCAACGGGGCTTCTATCGGTGGCCTTAAAGTCATGACTGACAACGGCTGGTTTGCTGCACGCCCTTCCGGTACGGAAGATGCATACAAAATTTACTGTGAAAGTTTCTTAGGCGCTGAACATCGCCTGCAAATTGAGAAAGAAGCGGTAGAGATTGTCAGCGAAGTGCTGAAAAACGCGAAGTAAGAAATTGATTTGAAAAGGGCGCCGCAAGGCGCCTTTTGTTAGTTAGCCAAGTGCCACCATTAGCGCCCCGCAAGATATCAACACCACGCCAATCCCTGCTACCAGAGAAAGTTTCTCACCGAATAAAATCACCGCAAGTATTACGGCGAACACTACGCTGAGTTTATCGATGGGAGCTACGCGGGAAACATCACCGTTCTTAATCGCCATAAAATAAAACAGCCAGGATAATGCACCTGCAATACCGCTGAGCAATATAAAAAACAGTGCTTTTTTATCCGCCAGTACCGTACCGATAAGATTGAGTTTCCCTTGTACGACCACCACGCCAACCAGAAATGCTGCCATAACGACGGCGCGAATCGCTGTAGCGGTATTTGCGTCTAAATGCTGCAAGCCAATTTTGCCGAAAATGGCGACTAAAGCCGCTGTCGCCGCTGAAAGTAATGCATAAATCAACCAAGCGCTCATAGAACTCTCCCTCTGAATCTACCGGCAAACATGTATTCAAAGCATAAAACGGTAGCCGATTCCGGTTTCGGTAAGCAGATGGCTTGGTCGCGCCGGATCTGTCTCCAGTTTCTGGCGTAAATGCCCCATATAAATGCGCAGATAGTGGCTGTGCTCCACGGCATTGGGCCCCCAAACCTGGCTGAGTAACTGGCGTTGGGTCAGCACTTTTCCGTGATTATTGATAAGGGTTGCGAGCAAGCGGAACTCAATCGGTGTGAGATGGATTTCAGCCCCATCCCGCGTGATGCGACGGGTGGCAAGGTCAACGGTGATGTTTGAAAACTGATAAACAGGATCGGGTTGCGCGAGGCTAGCATGGCGACGCAAGACGACGCGTAGACGCGCCTGTAGCTCACCAATCCCAAACGGTTTGCTGAGATAATCGTCAGCACCCGCATCCAGCGCATCTATCTTTACTTGCTCATCGCTACGTGCGGAGAGCACCACAATCGGTGTTTGGCTCCACTGGCGGAAATCGCGAATAAAATCAATGCCATCACCGTCAGGTAAACCGAGGTCGAGGATCACTAAATCAGGTTTACGCGTGGCCGCTTCCAGCAAGCCACGTTGCAATGTTTCGGCTTCATGAACGCGTAATGATTCAGCCTCCAGCGCAGTACGCAAGAAGCGGCGGATCTCTTTTTCATCTTCAACAATCAGTACTGATATCACAACGCCTCGTTCATCTCAGCCAGCTCAGGTGATGGTGGTAGAGGTAAAATAACATGAAAACTTGCGCCACCTTCCGGGCGATTCACGGCAAAAATCTTCCCGTCGTGAACTTCGATGATCGCCTGGCAAATTGCCAGACCCAGGCCAACACCCGGAATGGCCGATTCTTTATTGCCCCGGGAAAACTTATCAAAAATGAGTTGCTCTTTGCCAGCCGGAATTCCCGGACCATCGTCCCAGACTTCAAGATCCAGTTTATCAGTCAATGCTTGCGCACGAATGCCAATGTTTGACTGGAACCCTGCATATTTCACGGCATTTTCCAGCAAATTGATCAACACACGTTCAAACAGCGGGCCATCAACATGAATCAGCATCAGTGGGTCGGGCAGCGCCAGCGCAATATGCCGCCCGCCGAGGCTCGGTTCCAGCATCTTCAATGCGCTACCGACCACTTCTTCAAGGGTTAGCCATTCTTTACGCAGATTAAAACCACCGGACTGAATACGCGCCATATCCAGTAAATTGTTCACCAGGCGCGTGGTATTGAGAACATGCTGGCGAATGTCGTTGGCTTGTGGAGCGTGTTTCGACCCTTCAGAAGCCAAATCCAGCGTTAATATTTCTGCCTGGCCAAACAGCACGGTCAGCGGGGTTCGCAAATCATGAGACAGCGCCGCAAGCAACGAGTTACGCACTTGCTCGCGTTCACTGGATAACCGGGCTTGCTCTTCACTTGCGGTCAGCAATAACCGCTCCAGAGCCGTGGCCGCCAACAGCGTGAACGTTTCCAACAAGCGCTGTTGTTCGGGAATCATCAACTGGCGCAAATTACTCGGCTCGACAATCAGCAACCCAAGGGTTTTTTCCGGCGTTTTGAGAGGCAGGATTTGATAGGGCACACCTGGCAGCGTATCGGTGCCTGCACCGGCGGGTTGGCCTTTATCAAAGCTCCAGCGGGCAATGGCTTCATCCCAGTTTTGCGGCTCACCTTGCGAATTAACTCGCTCTAACACACCCTGCGCGTTAGGTAACAATAGCTGGGCGCGGGCATGGAAACTGTTATTAATGAACAGCTCGCTGGTGGCCGCGATATCCTGCGGAGTGCGTTCAGCGGCGAGGGCTTTCGACATCTCATACAAGTGACGAGTGCGTTGCTCGCGATAACGAGCAATCCGCGCCTGATAACGCACGCCAGCGGTGAGATTACCAATAACCAGGCCAACGGTGAGCATCACGGCGAAGGTTAACAAATACTGGATATCAGAGACGGCCAGCGTGCCGTGTGGCGCAATAAAAAACAGATCAAAACTGAGTACGCTTATCACTGTCGCCAGCACCGAAGGCCAGCGACCATAAAACAGCGCCACAATGACGACGCCGAGCAGATAGAGCATTACCAGGTTTGCGGCGTCGAACGCCATTAACCACTGGTTTGCGATAAACGTGGTCAGGGCGCAAAGCGCAATCGCGACAGCGCATCCGCGCATTTGTACGCGCCACTTCTCCGTGAAACTGCGCATGTCCGGCGTCGAAGGTGAAGTAACAGACGGTTTGTCGTCCAGTGCGACAATCACTAAATCAAGGTCTGGCGCACGGCGAGCAAGCCGGTCAGAAAAAGATTCTCGGCTCCACCAACGTCGTGTCGTCCTCCGGCCAATAATAATTTTCCCGAGGTTATGTTCACGGGCGTAGCGTAAAACGGCTTTATCTTCAGCGGGATCGGCAAGCGTGGCTGTTTCTGCGCCCAATTCTTGAGCCAGTCGCAATGCGCTGAGAATAGCGCGACGTTGATGTTCCGGTAAGCGGTGAAGTTGTGGCGTTTCGACATACACAGCATGCCAGGCGCTGCCCAATTTTGCAGCGAGCCGTGCAGCTGTGCGCACCAGTTTTTCATTGCCAGAACTATGGCCGATACACAGTAAAATGGCGTCGCGCGTATGCCAGACCTTTTCCTGTCCCTGGCTGTCGCGCCAGGCCCGCATTTGGTCGTCAACGCGGTCGGCGGTGCGGCGCAGCGCTAGTTCGCGCAGGGCAATCAAATTTCCTTTGCGGAAAAAGTGCTCGATGGCGCGTTCGGCCTGGCCGGAGATATACACTTTGCCTTCATGCAGGCGCTGGCGTAAATCGTCAGGGGGGAGGTCGACCAACACGATTTCATCGGCGGCATCAAAAATAGGGTCGGGCACCGTTTCGCGTACCTGTATACCCGTGACGCCGCCGACGATGTCATTCAGGCTTTCAAGATGCTGCACATTGACGGTGGTAAAGACGTCGATCCCGGCATCCAGCAACTCTTCCACATCCTGCCAGCGCTTGGGGTGGCGCGAACCAGGCGCGTTGCTGTGCGCCAGTTCATCCATCAGGATCAGCGCAGGATTACGCGCAAGTGCCGCGTCGAGATCGAACTCCTGCACCCAGCGCCCACGGTGGTGCATACGTTTTGCGGGCTGGATAGCCAGCCCGTTCAGCAGTGCGGAGGTCTCTTTGCGGCCATGAGTTTCCACCACGCCAATCAGGATATCCAGACCTTGCGCCCGTAGCCGCTGCGCTTCTTGCAACATGGCGTAGGTTTTCCCCACGCCAGCACATGCACCGAAGAATATTTTCAGCTTACCGCGCGGGGGGCGACCAACCTGTTCCAGCAGTTTATCTGGATCGGGGCGCAGGGGTTCTTCTGTCATCTCTATTCCTTTATACCCGTCATACTTCAAGTTGTGGGGGTGTTGGCTGCACTCACAAACCCCAGTCACTTACTTTAGTAAGCTCCTGGGGATTTGCTCCCTGGCCGCCTACCCAAAACTCGAATTATTTAGGGTATTGGGTGACTTTGTAAGTCATCCAACGCCCGGTTAACCAATAACACATTCACCACCGGTTTACCGATGAAACCAACCAGCGGCTGCGTGGTATTTTCCGCCACCAGACGCGTGACTTGTTCCACGGGTAAATGGCGCGCTTTGGCAATTCGTGGAATCTGCCAGGCTGCCGCTTCTGGAGAGATCTGCCCGTCCAGACCGCTGGCCGAAGCCGTTATCAAATCAACGGGAACTGCCGGGTTCGCCTGCGGATTCGCGGCGCGTAACGCCGCGACACGCTCGGTAATCACTTTGTCGAGCTCGGGGTTACTGCCCGCAAGATTACTACCGCCAGAGGCCATGGGATTATAGGGAGTTTCTGCCGTAGCAGAAGGGCGGCCTTGCAAATACGTTGGCTGGGTAAAATTTTGTCCAATCAGACTTGAACCTCGTACCACGTTGGTATCAAGGATTAATGAGCCGTTGGCTTGCGCCGGGAACCACCACTGGCCTAAAAGTGTGGTCAGCAACGGGTAAAGTCCACCAGTAATCAGGGTGAGCAGAATCAGTAACAGTATAGCGGGACGTAAGGTAGTCATTTTTTTCCCCTTAAACCAGGCCCAAAATGGTCAGTATCAAATCGATAGCTTTGATACCAATAAACGGCACGATTAAACCGCCCAGACCGTAAATCCAGAGATTGCGACGTAACATGGCTGCGGCGCTTAGCGGTTTGTAGCTCACACCGCGCAAGGCCAGCGGAATCAAAAAGATGATGATCAACGCGTTAAAAATCACCGCGCTTAAAATCGCGGATGCAGGTGAGTGCAGATGCATCACGTTCAGCGCGTTGAGCTGCGGATAAGTGGCGGCGAACGCGGCGGGGATAATCGCGAAATACTTCGCCACGTCGTTGGCAATACTGAAAGTGGTCAGCGAACCCCGGGTCATCAGCATCTGTTTACCGATGTGCACCACTTCAATCAGCTTGGTGGGGTTGGAATCCAGGTCCACCATGTTGCCGGCTTCTTTCGCCGCCTGCGTACCGGAGTTCATGGCAACCGCCACATCCGCTTGTGCCAGGGCTGGCGCATCGTTGGTACCGTCGCCGGTCATCGCGACTAAACGACCTTCGGCCTGATATTGGCGAATCAGCGCCAGTTTGGCTTCTGGAGTCGCTTCTGACAGGAAATCATCCACACCGGCTTCCGCAGCAATCGCCGCAGCCGTCAGACGGTTATCACCCGTGATCATGACGGTTTTAATGCCCATCTGGCGCAGTTGAGCGAAACGTTCCTTGATGCCGCCTTTGACGATATCTTTCAGCGCGATAACACCGAGCACATTTGCGCCTTCAGCCACCACCAGCGGCGTTCCGCCCGTGCGGGCAACACCTTCGACCAGCGTATCAATCTGTGGAGGGAAATGGCCGCCGTTGGCTTCCACGTGGCGACGAATGGCATCAACCGAACCTTTGCGAATCATGCGGTCCTGAATGTTGATACCGCTCATCCGCGTTTGCGCGGTGAACGGCACGAAGGTGGCATGCAAGTTTTGCACATCGCGCTCGCGCAGGTTAAAGCGCTGTTTTGCCAGCACCACGATGCTGCGGCCTTCCGGCGTTTCATCGGCAAGTGATGAAAGCTGTGCTGCGTCGGCCAGGGTTTTTTCTTCAATCCCCGGAGCGGGTAAAAATTCAGAAGCCTGGCGATTACCCAGTGTGATGGTGCCGGTTTTATCCAACAGCAACACATCAACATCACCTGCGGCTTCGACAGCACGCCCGCTGGTGGCAATGACGTTTGCGCCCAGCATACGGCTCATCCCGGCGACACCAATCGCGGAAAGTAACCCGCCGATGGTGGTTGGAATCAAACAGACCAGCAGTGCAATCAGCACTGTGACACTGACCGCCACGCCGCCATACTGCGAGAACGGCCAAAGCGTTGCGGTTGCCAGTAAAAAGACAATCGTCAGCGCCACCAGTAAAATCGTCAGCGCGATTTCGTTTGGCGTTTTGCGGCGTTGCGCGCTTTCCACCATGGCAATCATACGGTCGAGGAAGGTTTCACCAGGGTTCACGCTGCACTGAATGACCAGCCAGTCGGAAAGAATGCGCGTCCCGCCCGTGACCGAGGCGAAGTCGCCGCCGGACTCGCGGATAACCGGTGCTGACTCGCCAGTAATTGCACTTTCATCTACCGACGCGCCGCCTTCCAGCACTTCACCATCGCACGGGATAATATCGCCCGCTTCAACCAGCACGATGTCGCCTTTACGCAAGTCAGCGGCAGGGACGTGATCCATTGGGGCATCGTGTTGTGGCGCGCGCAATTTGCGAGCCCAACTGGTTTTCTTCACCCCTTTCAGACTATTGGCCTGTGCTTTACTGCGGCCTTCCGCCAGTGCTTCGGCGAAGTTGGCAAACAGCACGGTAAACCACAGCCAGACGCTGATCGCGGCAGTAAACGGTGCGTCACCCTGAAGTTTCCCACTGAACATGGCGATTGCCAGAACGGTGGTCATCACGCTACCAACCCAAACGATAAACATCACCGGGTTACGCCACTGCACTTGTGGCGCCAGTTTTTTAAAGGAATCAATTAGCGCCTGACGAATCAGCGATGGTTCAAATAGCGCCTGTTGCTTGCGACTCATGGAAGCCTCTTAATCACAAATTCACTAAGGAAAGGTGTTCCGCAACCGGGCCTAATGCGAGGGCGGGAATAAAGGTCAGTGCACCCACTAACAACACGGTGCCAATCAGCAAACCGATAAACAGCGGGCCGTGAGTCGGTAAAGTGCCGACGCCTGCTGACTGTGATTTTTTGGTGACCAGCGAACCGGCAATTGCCATCACGGGCACAATCACGGCGAAGCGACCAAACCACATGCACACAGCCAGAAGAATGTTCCAGAAAGGGGTATTGGCGCTTAACCCGGCAAATGCACTACCGTTGTTGTTTGCGGCAGAAGAAACCGCGTAGAGCACTTCGCTAAAACCATGAATGCCAGGATTGAAAATCCCTGCACGACCCGCATCGGTCATCATCGCCAGCGCAGTGCCGAGCAGCACCAGCGTTGGCGTCACCAGAATCGCCATCGCGGTCATTTTCATCTCTGCCACGTCGATTTTTTTACCCAGATATTCCGGCGTGCGGCCAATCATCAATCCGGCGATAAATACCGTCAGCAGAACGAACAGCAACATGCCGTACAGCCCAGAGCCGACGCCGCCGAACACCACTTCACCAATCTGCATCAGCCACATTGGGATCATGCCGCCTAGCGCGGTAAAGGAGTCATGCATTGCGTTGACCGCCCCACAAGACGCGGCAGTGGTAATCACCGAGAACAAGCTGGTGGCCAGAATGCCAAAACGGCTCTCTTTACCTTCCATATTGATGTTGCTGTCAGCGCCGAGCAGAGTGAAATGCGTATTACCGCGAGTTTCGGCCCACATCACCACCACCACGCAGATAACAAAAATCACCGCCATCGCCCATAAAATAGCGCGGCCCTGGCGTCGGTCCCCGACGGCTTCACCAAAAGCGAAACACAGTGCTGCGGGGATCAAGAAGATCGCCAACATCTGTACGAAGTTGGTCAGCGCCGTTGGGTTCTCAAACGGGTGGGAAGAGTTAGCATTAAAGAAACCACCGCCATTGGTGCCCAACATTTTGATCGCTTCTTGCGAGGCGACTGGGCCCATCGGCAACACCTGCTGTACACCTTCCAGTGAGGTGAACGGTTGATACGGAGCGATGTTCTGTAAGGTTCCCTGGCTGATAAAGAACAACGCAATCAGCAACGCAATCGGCAACAAGATGTAGAGCGTGATGCGGGTTAAATCGACCCACGCGTTGCCTAAGGTGTTAGCACTTTGGCGAGAGAAGGCGCGAATCAGTGCAAACACCACCGCAATCCCTGTTGCCGCTGACAGGAAGTTTTGTACTGTCAAACCCACCATTTGGCTGAAGTAACTCAGCGTGGTTTCACCGCTGTATGACTGCCAATTGGTGTTGGAGACAAAACTGACTGCTGTATTGAGCGCCAGATGCCAGGAGAGGGCGGGTAATTGCTGCGGGTTGAGGGGCAAGTTTCCTTGGGTCATTAAGATGACAAAAAGCACCAGCAAACCCAACACGTTAAACAACAGTATGGCTCCCAGATAGTGCTTCCAGTTCATTTCTCTGGTGGAGTCGCTCCCCAAGACTTTCCACCACAGCGCATCCATTTTCCCGACCACGGGCACAGATTCGCCTTCAATCAAGCGAGCCAGTACGCTGCCCAACGGTTTTGCCAGGGCGAAAAGCACCAGCAAGAAGCTGGCAATTAATAAAAATCCGGAGGCGGCCATCAGAATGCCTCCGCATTAATCAGGGCATAAATTAAATATCCCAACAGCACAAACACCAGCACCACGCCAGCTATTACGCCTGTACTCACAATCCACCTCGGCAGTTATTAGGAATTGCAGTGAGTGTGAAACTTCGGATGCAAAGATGTCGTAAAAGTCTGAGGGTGGGGTGTAAAAAAAGTATAAAAATGAGAAAAGCCATTAATTAACTAATGGTTAGTATTTATTTAACATGCTTGTAACTTAATTACAGGCAGGATTGTAAATAAGTGGCAAAAAGTGGCTTTAAGTGGTCGGAGGAGTAGTAAACTTTCAGCCAATGCGATAATATTTTCACCAGATAACAAGTTCTAATTTCCCGGTGTTTGCTACCGGTCACATAAAGAGGGAGAAACCTATGACTTTATATAAAGACTATCCTGTGCATCAGGTTTTCCTGCGTCGCGCATTCGTTATTTTAGCGGGCGTTCTGACGCTGCCGGTGATGCTGTTCTGGAAAGATCGCGCCCGTTTTTACAGCTACCTGCACCGCGTGTGGTCCAAAACCAGTGAGAAACCGGTGTGGATGGCACAAGCCGAAGCCGCTTCCGGTGATTTTTACTGAGTTTGCTGAAATTGAAAAAAACCGCCACTTGCTGGCGGTTTTTTTATGCGTGAAGATAAGCGCTCAAACAATGCAAAGGGGCAGAACATGTTGATTTGGCAAGATCTACACCATTCAGAACTGAGCGTGACCGATCTCTACACACTTTTGGCACTGCGCAATGAAGTCTTTGTGGTCGAGCAAAACTGCCCGTATCAGGACATCGATGGCGACGATTTGGTGGGTGAAAACCGCCATATTTTTGGCTGGCAGGACGGTAAGCTGGTGGCTTATGCGCGTATCCTGATAAGCGAAAACGAATTTGAGCCGGTGGTGATTGGCCGTGTCATTATCGATAAAAGTGTCCGTGGCGAAAAACTCGGGTATCAATTAATGGAACAAACAATGGCTTCCTGTCAGCAATATTGGCCGGAAAAAGCGGTGTATTTAGGCGCGCAGGCGCATTTGCAGTCGTTTTATGCGCATTTTGGTTTTAAACCTGTCACCGACATCTACGATGAAGACGGTATTGCGCACATTGGTATGGCGAACCGTTAATCACTGAGCGAAAAGTATTAGTATTGTCTATAGTTAGCGGACGAGTATTTTTTAAACACGGAGAACAGTGATGCAACCGTATGAATCTCGTCTTGATGATGATTTATCTTTACTGAGTGATACGCTCGAAGAAGTACTGCGTTCCTCTGGCGACCCTGCTGACCAAAAGTATATTGAGCTGAAAGAGCGCGCCGAACGGGCGTTAAGTGACGTCAAAGCTCGGGTCAGTAGTGCGTCCGACAATTACTACTATCGTGCGAAAAAAGTCGTTTATCGTGCCGATGATTACGTCCATGACAAACCATGGCAAGGCATTGGTGTAGGCGCGGCTGCAGGCTTAGTGTTAGGCCTTTTATTAGCCAGACGCTAGAGCAGAATCGGTACACAAATTCACCGTGTGCCGATTAAAGAAAATCTTACCCATTGGGTGGGATTTTTTTTTGCCGCCATGACCACGTATAATCAGGGGTTTTCAGGGAAGGTGAGGTAAACGTGAATTCAGTTTCTGTCGCGCTGCAACAGTTACAGCTTGCATTGAACGCAGAATTTGCGGACGCGCCGGGGTTACAGCAAATATCGTTTGCCGTAACTCTGAGTGATGCCTCAGATGCTCTTGCGTGGTTGACCACCCAGCGTCTTTATCCTCAATTTTACTGGCAACAGCGCAATGGTGATGACGAAATCGCCGCACTTGGCCTGGTGCGTCAGTTCAATACCTTAGAATCGGCGAGATCATTTCTTGATGATTATGCCGACCAGCCAGCGGTTCGTATCACTGGCGTCAATGCATTCGACCCCAACCGCAGTTTTTTATTTATCCCAAGGCTTGAATGGCGGCGGACCGGGGGAGATGCACAGCTTCATCTGCATCTTTACAGCGAAACATCCTTAAAGGATGACGCGCGTGCAGCACAAGCCTTCCTTGAGCAACTCCTGCCTGCCAAACAACTACCGCAACAGCACCTGAATTGCGTGGGTGAACAACATATTCCCACGCAGCCTGAATGGCTGACGCTTATTGGCAGCGCCATAACTGCGATTGAACAACACGAACTCGACAAAGTGGTCCTCGCGAGGGCCACCGATCTGCAATTTACTGCTGCGGTTTCTGCGGCTGGTTTTATGGCGGCTAGCCGTCGGGTGAATCTGAATTGTTATCATTTTTTAATCGTGTTTGATTCCAGTAATGCGTTCCTCGGTTCAAGCCCAGAACGCTTGTGGCGGCGCATCGATACCGCATTGCGCACTGAGGCATTAGCCGGAACCGTGGCGAATCACCCTGACGATCACCGCGCCTGGATGCTGGCGCAGTGGCTGCTAAAAGATGATAAAAACCAACGTGAAAATATGCTGGTGGTTGAAGACATCTGCCAACGTTTACATAAAACGGTCGGGGCGATAGACGTACTGCCACCACAAGTCGTGCGCTTGCGGAAAGTACAGCATTTACGCCGTTGCATTTGGACCGAACTCGCACAACCTGACGACGCCGCGTGCCTTGCGATGTTACAGCCCACGGCGGCCGTGGCAGGCTTACCGCGAGAAGTGGCGCGGGAATTTATCGCCAAAAACGAACCTTTCGAGCGGGAGTGGTACGCGGGATCAGCAGGATATTTGTCACAACGCCAGTCTGAGTTTTGCGTCGCGTTACGCTCGGCAAAAGTCTCCAACAATATTGTTCGTCTGTATGCCGGAGCCGGCATTGTTGCGGGGTCTGACGCGGCAGAAGAATGGCAAGAAATTGAAAATAAAGCCGCGGGGTTGCGGACGTTGTTGACGAAAACAACGTTCTAAATGGTATTACCGACCCATATCAAAATATTCATTCCAGTAATAATTATAATGAGTCAGCAAAATTGACTCAGGACTTAATCATGTCGATAAGCTCGTTTAACCGCCGTTGGGCTACGGTAATTCTTGAAGCGCTTACCCGTCACGGTGTCCGCCATGTGTGCGTGGCGCCTGGTTCGCGTTCTACTCCGCTTACCCTTGGTGCGGCCGAAAATCGGGCTTTCATCTGTCATACGCATTTTGACGAACGTGGTTTAGGTCATCTTGCACTTGGCCTGGCAAAAGCCAGCCAGGCTCCGGTTGCGATCATCGTGACATCCGGGACGGCCGTCGCCAATCTCTATCCTGCGATTATTGAGGCCGGTTTAACGGGCGAAAAGCTGGTGGTATTGACCGCCGACCGTCCACCTGAGCTTATTGATTGCGGTGCCAATCAGGCAATTCGCCAGCCTGGAATTTTCAGTTCCCATCCGACTCAATCGATTAATTTGCCGCGACCAACGCAGGACATTCCTGCGCGCTGGCTGGTTTCGACCATTGATAACGCGCTTGGCCAACTCATGGGTGGCGCCGTTCATATCAACTGCCCCTTTGCCGAACCGCTATACGGTGAGCAAGATGAAACGGGCATGAGTTGGCAACAGGCGCTTGGCGACTGGTGGCAAAGTGATAAACCCTGGTTGCGAATGGGCAGTGCTCAGGAAGTGATAAAACAACGCGACTGGTTCTTCTGGCGGCAAAAACGCGGCGTAGTTGTCGCCGGGCGTTTAAATGCCGATGAGGGAAAACAGGTTGCATCATGGGCGAAAACATTGGGTTGGCCGCTGATTGGTGATGTGTTATCGCAAACCGGACAGCCGTTGCCCTGTGCGGATTTATGGCTGAGCAACAGCCAGGCCGTCACTGAACTTGCCGAGGCACAAATCATTATCCAGTTTGGCAGCAGCCTGACAGGAAAACGCGTTTTGCAGTGGCAATCTGCGTGTGAGCCAGAAGAGTACTGGCTGGTGGATAATTTACCTAATCGGCTTGACCCTGCGAATCACCGTGGTCGCCGTTTAGCCTGCGACATTATTCAATGGCTGGAACTTCATCCGGCAGAAAAACGCGTCGCATGGGATGAGAAATTAACGACCCTGGCAAAAATCGCGCAGCAGGCGGTGAAGAAGGGCACTGTTGAGTTTGGCGAAGCGCAAATAGCCGCTCGCTTACCTGAATTATTGCCAGAAGGTGGGCAGCTGTTTGTCGGCAACAGCCTGATTGTTCGGCTCGTGGACTCCTTTGCTCAACTGCCTGCGGGTTATCCGGTTTACAGCAACCGTGGCGCAAGCGGGATTGACGGATTACTCTCGACTGCTGCGGGTGTGCAACGTGCGACAGCGCGCTCGACGCTTGCGATCGTGGGGGATCTTTCGGCGTTGTACGATCTCAATTCGCTAGCGCTATTACGCCAGGTTTCAGCACCGTTGGTTTTGCTGATCGTGAATAATAATGGTGGACAGATTTTCTCGTTACTACCCACCCCGGCCGAAGAACGCGAACGTTTTTATTGCATGCCGCAAAACGTCAATTTTGCTCACGCCGCGGCGATGTTTAACCTTCGTTACCACAACCCGACAAGCTGGGATGAATTGCAGGATGCGATTAACAACGCCTGGCTGCGTCCGCAAACCACCATCATCGAAGCGACCGTAGCTGAAACCGATGGCGCGCAAACTTTACAGAATTTACTGGCGCAGGTTAGCCAGGCATGATCCTGCATGCGGTTTATCGCGAAGGGCGTGATGCCCGTTTACCGTGTCTTGTCTGGCTGCATGGTTTCTTAGGAAGCCTGCGTGAGTGGGATGCGGTGAGCGAGCATTTTCTCGACTGGCCACAACTGCGTATAGATTTGCCCGGCCATGGAAAATCAGCCGATATTACGGTGAACGACTTTCAACAGGTCGATCAACTTCTGCGAAAAACGCTGCTTAGTTACAACATTCTAAAATACGTGTTAATCGGCTATTCCCTTGGCGGGCGCGTCGCGATGTACCATGCTTGTCAGGGGGAAAACCCCGGTTTGTGCGGCCTGGTTGTCGAGGGAAGCCATCCTGGTCTTGCGGATGAAAGCGCCCGTCGTGAAAGACAGGCCAGTGACCATCTTTGGGCGCAGCGTTTACGTAACGAAGCGCTAGAAAATGTGCTCCACGACTGGTATCAACAGCCGGTATTTCAGTCGCTTAACGAACCACAACGCGCGGCGCTTATTGCCTTGCGCAGTCAGAATAATGCCGCAAGCCTTGCGGCAATGCTTGAGGCCACGTCGCTGGGCAACCAACCTGATTTACGGGCGTCGCTTCAGCAAATACCCCAACCTTTTTACTATCTTTGCGGTGAACGGGATGAAAAATTCCGCGCCGTGGCAAATAGCCTGGCACTGACACCGCATCTGATTACTTCCGCAGGCCACAACGCGCATCGGGAGAACCCCATCGCTTTTAGCGCTTGTCTGCTCAATTTATTGCAAAAACCTGGCGAGGAAACACCATGATTTACCCGGATGAACAAATGCTCTATGCCCCGATTGAATGGCAGGATTGCTCGGAAGGTTACACTGATATCCGTTATCACAAATCTGCCGATGGCATCGCTAAAATCACCATCAATCGCCCTGAAGTTCGCAACGCATTCCGCCCGCTGACCGTGAAAGAGATGATTAACGCGCTGTCTGATGCCCGCTATGACGACAATATAGGCACCATCATCCTGACTGGCGAAGGCGAAAAAGCCTTCTGCGCAGGCGGTGACCAAAAAGTGCGTGGCGATTACGGCGGCTACCAGGATGCCAGCGGCACCCATCACCTGAACGTGCTGGATTTCCAGCGCCAGATCCGCACCAGTCCAAAACCGGTTGTTGCGATGGTTGCTGGGTTCTCCATCGGTGGAGGTCACGTTTTGCATATGATGTGCGACCTGACTATCGCTGCGGAAAACGCCGTCTTCGGCCAGACTGGGCCTAAAGTCGGTTCGTTCGACGGCGGCTGGGGTGCATCATACATGGCGCGTATTGTCGGCCAGAAAAAAGCGCGTGAAATCTGGTTCCTGTGCCGTCAGTACGATGCGAAAGAAGCGTTGGATATGGGCCTGGTGAACACCGTGGTACCGAACGCCGATCTGGAAAAAGAGACCGTGCGCTGGTGTCGTGAAATGCTACAAAACAGCCCAATGGCGCTGCGTTGCCTGAAAGCCGCGCTGAATGCTGATTGTGACGGTCAGGCGGGTCTGCAAGAACTGGCGGGTAACGCCACCATGCTGTTCTACATGACCGAAGAAGGTCAGGAAGGCCGCAACGCGTTCAATGAAAAACGCCAGCCGGACTTCAGCAAATTCAAACGGAATCCGTAATGCGTCAGGTCGAACTCTGGCGCTTTCAGGTGCCGATGGATGCGGGTGTGGTGCTGCGCAATCAGCGCCTGAAAACACGCGATGGGCTACTGGTGCGCCTGACGGACGGCGACAAACAAGGCTTTGGCGAAATTTCGCCATTGCCGGGTTTTAGTGCTGAAACTGTCGATGATGCCCAGACTGAGGCACTGCGCTGGCTGCAAGATTGGCAAGCGGGTGATGGCGGCGATTTGCCTGACATGCCCTCGGTGGCATTTGGCCTCAGTTGCGCGCTGGCTGAAATCAGCGGTGAATTACCACAAGCGGCAGATTACCGCGCAGCACCTTTGTGTACCGGTGACCCCGACGAGCTGTTTGCCATGCTCGAAGCCATCCCTAGCGAGAAAATCGCGAAGGTGAAAGTGGGGTTGTACGAAGCCGTGCGCGACGGAATGGTGGTGAATTTGTTGCTGGAGGCTATCCCAGATTTACGTTTGCGTCTTGATGCAAACCGTGGATGGACGCCGCTCAAAGCCCAGCAGTTCGCTAAATATGTCAATCCAGATTACCGCCCGCGTATCGCGTTTATCGAAGAACCGTGCAAAACCCGCGAACAATCTCGTGAATTTGCTCGTGAAACGGGGATTGCCATTGCGTGGGATGAGAGTTTGCGTGAACCAGGCTTTGAGTTTGCCGCCGAGCCCGGTGTGACGGCGCTGGTTATCAAGCCAACGCTGACGGGCAGTCTGGAAAAAGTCCGCCAACAAGTCGAGTTAGCTCATGCGTCAGGATTGACTGCAGTCATTAGCTCCTCCATCGAATCAAGCCTTGGCTTGACACAACTGGCGAGGATTGCCGCGTGGTTAACACCACAAACGCTTCCCGGTTTAGATACTTTGTCATTGATGCAGGCGCAATTGGTGCGTGAGTGGCCAAACAGCCCGTTACCTTGCTGGTCGCTGGAATCCCTTGAGCGTGTACTGTGAGTTATCAAGCATGATTTTCCAGGACTTTCCCTGGCAACATTGGGCACAACATCGCGGTTGTGAAACCGCGTTAACGCTAGGCAGTAAAACCCTGAACTGGCGTGAATTATGCCAGCGTGTTGATGCACTGGCTGACGGTTTCCGGCAACAAGGTGTGCGTGATGGGCAAGGTGTTGCCCTGCGCGCAAAAAATTGCCCGGAAATGGTTTTCTCGTTCCTTGCACTGCTGCAATGTGGTGCACGAGTGTTGCCGCTCAATCCGCAGTTACCCGAGTCGTTGTTAGCACAATTACTACCTGATTTAACTATTCACTATGCGCTGGCTTTTGACTCGTCGCTTAGCGTGGCTAACATCAACCCGCTTACGATGAACGAAGGTGCACGTTACCAGGTTGAATGGCAGCCGTCGCGCTATGCGTCGATGACGTTGACCTCAGGTTCGACGGGTTTGCCAAAAGCGGTCGTTCATACTGCTGATGCCCATCTTGCCAGTGCTGCCGGTGTGTTGGCGGTGATGGACTATGGTGCGCATGATAACTGGTTGCTTTCACTGCCGTTGTTCCACGTTTCAGGCCAGGGCATTTTGTGGCGCTGGTTATTGGCGGGTGGGGGCATGAAAGTGTGTGATTTACACCCATTGAGCGAGGCATTGCAGGGGTGCTCTCACGCTTCGCTGGTGCCGACACAACTCTGGCGTCTGCTGGAACAATCGCCGTCGCTTGCATTGCGCGAAGTGTTACTGGGCGGTGCCGCAATTCCCGTTGAACTGACGCAAGCCGCTATCGCCAAAGGCATCAACTGCTGGTGTGGTTACGGCATGACGGAGCTGGCTTCGACAGTGTGCGCAAAACGTGCGGATGGGCTTCCCGATGTCGGTACAGCGTTACCGGGACGTGAAGTTTCCATCGTCGATGAAGAGGTGTGGATCCGCGCGAACAGCATGGCTTCGGGTTACTGGAAAGCGGGTAGCGTGCTGCCGCTGATAAATACTGAAGGCTGGTTTGCCACACGCGATCGCGGTGTGCTTAACGGAAATCGCCTGACGATTATTGGCCGCCTCGACAATCTGTTTTTCAGCGGCGGGGAAGGGATACAGCCTGAAGAAGTTGAAAGCATTATTGTGCAGCATCCGGCCGTGAAACAGGTATTTGTGGTGCCGATTGATGATGCAGAATTTGGGCAGCGCCCGGTTGCCGTGGTGGAAGCCGATGACGATTTTGACTTGTCGCAGCTCGACGAATGGCTCCAGGGAAAAGTGGCGCGTTTTCAGCAGCCGGTACGCTGGTTGCCTCTGCCCGATGAAATCAAGCAGGGTGGGATTAAGATTTCACGAAACCAGTTAAAACAGTGGGTTGCCGATTCATTGGCAAAATGCGCGCCGTAAGGCGCGCGTTTAAACCTTACGCGATATCGACAGCCGCTTTACGTTGGCGGCGAATCAAACGCAGAACCGGTGGCACCACAATCACAATAATCGCCATAATCAGCAGACTCTTCGCCACACCGCTTTCCCACAGAATACTCAATCCTCCGTTACTGATAGACAGCGCACGGCGTAGGTTTTGCTCCAGCATCTCACCTAACACGAAGCCGAGAATTAATGGCGACATCGGGAAGTGCATCTTGCGCAAAATGTATCCCAGCACGCCCAGTCCAACCATCAACAGCAAATCGAACGTTGTGCTGTGAACGGCATACACACCCACCGCAGAAACCGCCGCAATAGCCGGTACTAAGAACCACAGCGGAATGCTCAACATCTTGGTAAAGAATCCGATCAGCGGAATGTTCATCACCAGCAACATCACGTTGGCAATCAGCAGTGATGCAATGAGTCCCCAGACGATATCCGGTTGTTCGGTAAACATCGCAGGGCCTGGCGTAATGTTGTAGAGCGTGAGTGCGCCCATCATCACCGCCGTGGTGCCGGACCCCGGAACGCCAAGCGTTAACATCGGAATAAATGACCCACACGCCGAGGCATTATTTGCCGCTTCCGGTGCTGCCACGCCACGAATATCCCCTTTACCAAAGGTGTCGCTATTACCGCTTAATTTCTTCTCCGTCATATAGGCAATCGCACTGGCGATGGTGGCACCTGCGCCCGGCAAAATGCCGACGAAGAAACCGATAACCGAAGAACGCAGCGTGGCTCCGGTACAATGCGCGGCCTCCTTCATGTTAAACATCATGCGCCCGGTTTTACGCACCAGCACTTGTCCGCTGCTGGTGCTTTCCAGCATTAACAGAATTTCTGAAACAGAGAACAGGCCAATAACCACGACAATAAATTGCACACCGTCGGAGAGGTGAACGCTATCAAATGTGAAGCGATATACCCCGGTGTTGGCATCCACTCCGACGGTGGCAAGACCCAGACCAATCAATGCTGCAAGGAACGATTTCAGCGGATTTTGCGCCATCATGCTGCCAAGGCAGGCAATGGCAAAAACCATCAATGCAAAATACTCTGCGGGGCCGAATGCCAGTGACCACTGTGCCAGCGCTGGTGCAAAAAGGATCATGCCGATGATTGCCAGGAAAGAGCCAACGAACGAGCTGACGGCAGAAATCGACAGCGCCACGCCGCCCCGGCCTTCCTTCGCCATGGGGTAGCCATCAAGTGCGGTCATAATCGCCGCCGCATCTCCCGGCACGTTAAGCAGTATCGATGAGATGCGTCCTCCGTATTCGCAGCCGATGTAAACCGTTGCCAGCAGGATCAGCGCAGACTCCGGCGGTAATTTCAGGGCGAAAGCCAGCGGCAGCAAAATCGCCACGCCGTTGATTGGGCCGAGGCCAGGCAGCAGCCCAACAATGGTGCCAACAAAGCAACCAATCAGGGCAATCATCAGGTTTTCCGGCGTTAGCGCAACGGCAAAACCTTGAGACAAGTAGAACCAGGTATCCATAACCACACCTTTAAGTTTAAGCCGTTAACTCAACCATACGCCGAGGGGAAGGGTCACATCCAACAGTCGGTCAAATGACCAGAACAGTGCTCCGCCCATCACCGCGCCGGAAATTAATGCCGCCGGAATGGTGGCGCCAAACAGCAAACCGACACAGGCGGTGAGGAGAGTCGTAGCCAGTGGGAAGCCAAGCCATTCAAACGACCAGGCGTAGAGCGCCAGGGCGATGACCATAATCACCAAACGTTGCAGCGTCCGGCGATGCGGCCACTCCACTACATCGGGATGGCGCAGCAGCAGTAATATCGAACACAGCAGCATCAGGCCGATAATCACCACCGGGAACGGACGTGGTCCAACGGGTTCGTAGCTATATTCGCTCTGAATTTGCCAGCCGATAAACAGACCACCCACACACAGCGCAATCCAGATCCCAGCAAAAATACGATCGCTCATCATCGCCTCCGGTTACTTAGCCAGGCCGAAGGCTTTGGCTTGCTCACGATAACTCGTGACCTGTTTCTTCACGTAATCGTCCAGTTCTTTACCGCTCATGTTGAACTCGAACAGGCCTCGCAGATCGCGCTGTTTTTTGAAGTCTTCGGTTTGCTGGAGCGTGTTGAAGGTATCCACCCACCATTGGTATTCTGCGTCGCTGACTTTAGGGCCAACATAGAAGCCGCGAATAATTGGCCACACCAGGTCAAAACCTTGCTCTTTGGCTGTCGGGATTTTTGCCAGTTCGCCCGGTAAACGTTGGTCCGAGAACACCGCCAGCACGCGCAGCTTGTCGCCACTCAGGTACGGCACCATTTCGCTCAGATCGCCCGAAACCGCCTGCACATGGTTGCCCATCAGTGCGGTTACCGATTCGCCGCCGCCTTCAAAGGCGACATAACGCATTTTGTGTGGGTCGACATGGGCTTTTTGCGCCAGCAACGCCGTCTTCATCCAGTCCTGGCTGCCGATGGATGCGCCCGCGCCAATCACCACGCTGTTCGGATCTTTTTCCATCGCGGCCAGCAGCGATTTCAAATCTTTCCACGGAGAGTCGGCACGCACCGCAATCATGCCGTAGTCAGTGCCCACGCTCGCCAGCCAACGCACATCATCCACGCCATAGCGGCCAAATTTACCTTGTGAAAGGTTCAGCAAAGAGCCGCCAGAGAAGGCAACCACGGTTCCCGCTTCCGCAGGGCGCTGGGCGACAATTGCGTTATAAGCCACCGCGCCCACGCCGCCGGGCATGTAAGTGACACGCATCGGTTTTTCGATAACGCCAGTTTCTTGCAGGCTGACCTGAATCAGTTTGCAGGTCAGATCAAAACCGCCGCCAGGTTTGGCCGGGGCGATACATTCGGTGCGGGAAGGGACTTCTGCTGCCAGTGTATTGAAAGCGGTTAATAACAACGCTGAAGCGGTAAAAGCAGAGAGTAGAGTACGTTTCATTTTTATCTTCATCCTCACGTCAAATTATGTGAACCGCCTTGCAGTAGCTCGGTTGCGTGATTGTTAATTCATTAACCTTTCATTTACCTTTCACGCAGGTTGAAACTTTACAGGATGTGATATGCGTCTCTTACTGGCGGAAGATAACCGTGAGCTGGCTCACTGGCTGGAAAAAGCCTTGATACAAGCGGGCTTTGCGGTGGATTGCGTATTTGACGGCCAGGCTGCCGACCATCTGTTACAAAACGAACGTTATGCGGTCGCGGTGATGGATATCGGCATGCCGCGAATGGATGGCCTTGAAGTGTTGCAGCGCTTGCGTAAACGCGGGCAGACCTTGCCCGTATTGCTGTTGACGGCGCACAGCACCGTGAGCGACCGGGTGAAAGGGTTGAATACCGGAGCGGATGATTATTTGCCGAAGCCTTTTGATCTTGAAGAACTGGATGCACGATTACGTGCGCTGGTGCGGCGCAGCGAAGGGCAAATCCATGAGCAGCAACAATTAGGGCAACTCGCTTTTCATGATGACGGCTATTTTCTACTGGAAAATAAACCGCTCGCCTTAACGCCACGTGAACACGCCATTCTGACGATGTTGATGTATCGCCGTACGCGCCCGGTTCCCAAGCAGCAACTGTTCGAGCAGGTTTTTAGTTTGAGTGACGAGGCAAGCCCGGAAAGTATCGAACTGTATATTCACCGGCTGCGTAAAAAACTCATCACCAGTAACGTTCAGATCACCACGCTACGCGGGCTGGGCTACGTGCTGGAGTGCAGAGATGCGGGTCATTAAACCTCAGTCTTTATTCGGGCAACTGCTGCTTTTTCTCGGGCTGCCGTTATTTATTTTGTGGGGATTATCTGCGGTGAGCGGCTACCTGAGCGCCATGAACGCTGCTACTCAAGCCTACGATCGTACCTTATTAGCCTCGACGCGCACCGTTGCCGAACAATTGGTGGTGCATGACGGAAAACTTGTCGTGGAGGTGCCGTGGGTGGTGCTCGACAGTTTTGAGCGCAACATGAACGACCGGCTTTATTACAAAGTCACCGACACGCACGGCAAGGTGATATCCGGTTATGACGATTTGCCCGATATGCCCAAAAACACGCCCGGCACAGAGCTTTATCCGGCACTGGCATGGTTTTATGACGCGACTTACCGAGGGCAAACGCTGAGAGTGGCGCGCCTGCTCCAGCCCGTCAATGAAGGTGGGGTGAACGGCATGGCGCAAATTATCGTCGCCGAAACGGTGCAATCGCGGCACTACCTGGCTGTACGTTTGTTAGCCTCGGCGACGCTGACCCAGGGCGGTCTGGTGCTGCTGACGTTAACCCTCGCCTGGTTATTGTTAAGACGAGTACTCAAACCGATGCGCCAGCTTTCGGGGTTGATGGTGCGCCGCGATCCTGGCGATCTCACACCGTTGCCCGATTTGCTGCCCTGGTCGGAAACGCGCTTATTGATTGTTTCGTTTAACCGGTATATCGACAGGCTGCGTGGTTTAGTCGCCAGGCAATCTCGCTTCAGCGCGGATGCTTCTCATCAACTGCGCACGCCGCTCACAGTGCTAAAAACCCAGGCGTCCGTCGCGCTGAGTAGCTCTGACCCGATGCAGTGGCGTGAAAGCCTGGTGGCGATGCAATCCACGTTGGATAACACCATTCATTTAACCGAGCGTTTATTACAACTTTCGCGGTTGAGCCGCCTTGACCAGACGGAAGGGCAGGTCATGGAGCCGGTTGATTTGGTGAAAATTGCCCAGACGTGCTGTTTCTCAAGCCTTGCGCAGGCGCGGAGTAAAAATATCGATTTAGGCTATGAAGGGTTGCCCGAAGCGTGGATTGCGGGTGAACCGTTATTGCTGGCGGAAATGTGCATCAACTTGTTGGATAACGCACTGAAATATACCCCAGAGAACGGCATGGTCACCATTCGCGTGACCGCTGGGGAATCTCAAATGATTGAGCTGGAAATTGAAGATAACGGTCCAGGTATTGAGAGCGGGCAAATTCGTCACGCGCTGATGCCGTTCCATCGCTTAGATAATAGCGCCGAGCAAAGTGGGGCAGGGATTGGGCTGGCGCTGGTGAATGATATTGCGCGATATCACCGCACACGGCCTGAGTTGTTGCGTTCGGCTTTGGGGGGATTGTTGGTGAGAATTAAATTGTTAGCGGTATAAAAAGGCGGGGATGTAACCCTGCCATACATTTAGCCTGTCACGGCATGGCCAATTTTTTTCATTTTCTTACAAACGAATAACAAAAAGCATTTCTAACCGTTGATTACCTAACATGTGGCTGTAGAATCGGCCTCTTTTCAGGGATATCCCTTTTTTTGCTTAGGATCGAAAGCATGAACAAATTATTAAAGGTTGGCGTTGCCGGTTTGGCACTCATTTCTGCATCTGCAAGTGCAATTAGTATCAGTGGCCAGGCGGGTGAAAAATACACCAATATTGCGGTCGGTTTTGGTAACGACACACCGGGCCTGACAATGAACGGTAACTATGCACATAACGACGATGATGGCGATACTGCGGGCCTGGGTTTAGGCCTGAATCTGCCATTAGGCCCGCTGATGGGAACGGTAGGTGGACGTGCGGTTTACCTGAATCCTAATGATGGCGATGAAGGTTATGCACTTGCAGTCGGCGGCGGTCTGAGCTGGAAGATTTTCGATAGCTTCTCGGTGTTTGGTGATTACTATTACTCTCCAGACTCTCTTTCCAGCGGTGTAGAAAACTACCAGGAAGCCAGCGCGGGTGCTCGCTGGACGATTATTCGTCCTATTACTATTGAAGCGGGTTACCGTTACATCGGTATGGAAAATAAAAATGGCGAACGTGACAATGCGATCGCTGATGGTCCATACGTGGGTGTGAGTGCCGGTTTTTAATTTCCTCAGGCCGCATTCGTTGCGGCCTTTTAATCTCTTCCGCTTAAGTTATAGTGCAACGTAATCCTCCCTCCGAGTACGAGCAAAAAATGATAAAAGTGGAAATGCTGTCTACCGGCGACGAAGTGCTACATGGTCAAATAATTGATACCAATGCAGCCTGGCTTGCAGATTACCTTTTTAACCAGGGTTTACCGATGTCGCGCCGTAATACGGTGGGCGACAGTCTTGAAGATTTAATCGCGGTGCTCAAAGAGCGCAGCGAGCAGGCCGATATTCTGATTGTGAATGGTGGTCTGGGGCCAACCAGCGATGATCTTAGCGCACTGGCCGCCGCTACCGCCGCGGGCGTAGAACTGGTGATGCACCAGGAATGGCTTGAGAAAATGGAGCGATTCTTTGCCGAGCGTGGGCGTGAAATGGCCCCAAGCAACCGTAAGCAAGCGTTGATTCCTGCGACCAGCGAAATGGTCGATAACCCCGTTGGTACCGCCTGCGGATTTGCTCTGCAACTCAACCGCTGCCTGATGTTTTTCACCCCAGGCGTCCCTTCCGAATTTAAAGTGATGGTCGACCAACAAATCATGCCGCGTTTGCGCGAGCGTTTTGTGTTGCCGGAGCCGCCAGTGTGCCTGCGACTCACCACTTTCGGGCGTTCTGAAAGCGAGTTAGCGCAAAGCCTCGAACCACTGCCTTTGCCTGAAGGTGCGGTGATGGGCTACCGTTCATCCATGCCCATCATTGAGTTGAAGCTAACCGGTCCTGCAAGCCTGCGTGAGGCGATGGAGCGCGTCTGGCCACAAGTGCAGCGTGTGGCGGGTGAAAGTGCCATTTTTGAAGGGACGGCAGGGTTACCCGCACAACTCGCGGAACGCCTGAGAGCACAGGCGCTGAATATCGCGGTGAGTGAGCAATTCACAGCGGGATTATTATGTTTACAACTTTCGAGTGCCCAGGCACCGTTGGGCAACAGCGAAGTGCTTTCTTCGCGCCCGGAATCGCTGGTACAACTGACCGAACGCGCCAAAACCTTCGCGCTGCAAGCGGGAAGTACCCTGGCGCTGGTGGTGGGGAGCCTGGAAGACGAATGCCTTAACTTCGCCCTCCATACACCAAACGGCACTTATGGTTTACAAGTGAAATTCAGCGTCACCCGCCACACTTTGCGCACCCGTCAGGAAGTCTGCGCGATGATGGCATTAAACATGTTACGTCGTTGGCTCAACGGCTGGGATGTCGCCGCCGAGCATGGCTGGGTGAATGTTGTAGAGAGTATAGAGATTTAAAAACTATGCGAGCGCCTGCGCTAACAGCGTAATCGGGTGCTCGCATTTTTTACTGGTGGACATCTCAATCTGCCATTTGCACGTTTCACAATCTGTCACCACTAAATCGACCCCACTTTCTTCGATTTGCTGAAATAACGGCGCACCGATTTGTTGCGACGTTGAGTAGTTTTCCTTTTTAAATCCATAGGTTCCGGCAATACCGCAGCACTGAGACTCGAGTATAACGAGCTCGACACCTGGCAAGCGGCGCAGCAAATCGAGTGTGTATAACGACCAGCCCATTTTCTCCATATGACAAGGTGTGTGGTATGCAATACGCAGCGGTATTGCTTTCAGTTTTAGCTCGCGTCCTTTTTCCAGTTGTTTCCAGATAAACCGTGTTGCCAGTTCGATATGATCACGCATTGGGCGGGTATCGACGTCCAGGACATGCGGGTATTCGTCGCGCAATGTAAATGTGCAGGTGGATGAGGTGGCAATCACCGGCAGCCCTCGCTCCAGCACCGCTTTGCTTAAAGACGCCGCATTAATCGCCGCCTGCTTTTTGGCTTTATCGATAAAACCGTTCGCAATCAACGGCACGCCACAGCATTTCTCGCGCTCCAGCAATTGCACGCCGAAGCCCATCGCGTTCATCACGCGCACGACATCTTTGCCAAGCTGGGAGTGGTTGTAATTGACATAACAGCCGTGGAAAAAAGCGACTTGTTCAGCAAAGTCTTGTTGAGTCTTTGCCTGCTTGCGATACCACTGGCGAAAGGTGCCGGATGAGTATTTCGGCAAGGCTCGATGGCTGTCGATGCCGAGGGTTTTATCGAGCAGTTTTCTCACCGGTTTGAGAGATGTCGTGGTATTCACCAGCGGGGCAAACGGGGTAGAGAGCGTGCCCATTAAATCGGTATGGCTGAGAATGGCATCGCGCAATTTGAACGGTGTTTTGCCGTGGCGGGCTTTCGCACGCTGGATGATATCGCCAATTTTGACGTCAGACGGGCAGGCCACTTCGCAGCGTTTGCAGTTGGTACAGTATTTAAGCGCGTCGTCGTAAAGTGCGGCATCTTTGAGGCGCAGGCGCTCACCATCAGGGCCAGATTGCTTTGGACCTGGATAGTCGGGATTGACCCGGCTTACCGGGCAAACGGTGGTGCACACGGTACATTTAATACAGTTTTCAAAGCCAGTTTCATCGAGCAGATTCATGCGCCTGCCTCCTGAGAATCAAGAATTTGTTGCGCGACATGCAATGCGCCAGTCATTGAAACACCTGCGCCGCAACCCTGCTGGATCGGGTCGAATCCGGCGAGTATTGAACCCATGGCGTAAAGATTTTCGATGCGCCGCCCCTGTAGCCGTGGCTGGAAATGCTGATCAACGATAACGCCTGCCTTTAAATAAGGTTGAGGGCAGAAAAAGTCTTCTTTGCACCACGCGTCTCGCTGCTCGGGGGCACGAATATCCAGACCGAAAATTGGTTCCCGTATTCCGCTAAATTTTGCTTCCAGGCCGTTGCTGAAAAAACTGCCGCTGGCAAGAATCACATTGTTTGATTGCAGCGGAACTTCAGCATGATTGCGCGTGAAAACCGCAGTGACTTTCTGCTGCTCTATTTGTGCTCTCAGCACGGCATCGCCTGGCATCATTATTCCGCCAAGTTGCTGGAAGCGGCGGCGTAATTGTTGAGACATTCTGATCCCGAGGACTGATGGCGGTAGAGTCGGCAACAAACGCAGCGGGCAGGGCAACTGGCGGCTGATTGTCTGCCAGGCATGAGGATCTTCGCTCCCAAGGCACGCAGGTAAAAACAGGCCATCCGTGTTAACGGCCAGCGCTTTTAGCTCGTCAATCAACAAGCGTTGTTGCTCGGGTATATCCAGCACACGGGCAATATTGGCGGCACGAAACTCGCTAGGGTTATTTCGCAACGTATCCAGCGCAGGAAGGGTGAGTTCAGCCGTTCGAACTTCGATATGGTTTTCTGCAAGAGAACCGGCGACCAGTTCCGGCTGGAAATCCAGAAACCCGGCAATGCCAACGACGGTAATTCTCTTCCAGCCAAGTGTTGCGGTGGGAACTTCTTCAGGGCTAAGCCAGGTAGCACGCTGGGTTCCCAGCGGGGTAATTCGCTGATGGTTTTGCTGATAAGACCCTTGCAGATTGAGCTGGCATCGGGCGAGCAGCGCCTCACTTTCAGCGGCGAAACGGCGGACGTTTTCCGCGCCCATCAAACTGTATGGATGTTCTGGTGCCTGTTTATTCAGGGCTTCCAGTGCGTTTAAAGGGGATGTTACAGGGGTACCGTCGGGGAGTTCCGCCAGCAAATCCAGCGAGCCGGATGAAAAATGCAAAGCACTTTGCCCACGACTGATGATGGCACAACGCAGGCCTTCTTCTGCGAGGCGAATTCCGCATACCAACCCGGCTAAACCACCGCCAATAATCAGACTATCGAATCTCATTGTGGTGTTCCCTTTTTCGATCCATTTTTCAGACCGCACAATCCCTGGTAAACCCAGGCGGTAAATTCGCTTTCCCGCAGCGCATCATCCCAGGCGATGGGGCGAATACCTTTCCAGCGTTCGTTGAGGAAAAGAGAGAGTTGATCAAGTGATTGAGCTGGTGAAGAGGTGCCAAAGCGTTGTAATAACCCCGCCGCACGGCAGGCGCATAACTCTCCCTGGCAAGTGCCCATGCCCACACGAGTACGACGGCGTAAATCGCCAAGATTGTTGACGGACAGATGATTAACCGCGTAATGAACTTCGCCCGCTGTCACCGCTTCACATTCGCACACCAGGCTGTTACTCAGGCGGTCGCCTGCCAGAAGTTTCCCTGCCCGATCGCCGTGACGCCACACGGCGCTTCGCCGGATAGTTAGCGGCAGCGAAATCACTTTGCTGAGCGTTTCTTCCGATGAACTTTCTGAACCCGGAAGAGGTGCGGTTGCGGTAGTGCAGATTTTGCTATTACCGAGTTTTTCGCATACCGCGTTTGTCGCCCATTCTGCCATCAGGCGATAGGTCATCAGTTTGCCGCCAGTGATGGTGATGAAACCTTCCATCCCATCTCGTTTCGCGTGATCGAGCAGCACGATCCCACGGCTGACGTTTCGCCCAGTTGGATCGTCATCACTTGCCACCAGCGGGCGGACTCCAGCATAAGCACGCAAGATGCGGGTTGCGGCAAGCTTGGGTGAGAGCTTTGAGCCTTCACGTATCAGAATATCGACCTCTTGCGGCGTGACGCGCATATTGTCGATTTGGTCATATTCGATAGGCGTTGAGGTGGTGCCAATCAGCGAAATGGTATCGCCGGGCACCAAAATATCGGCATCAGCGGGCTTCCGGCAACGGTTGATCACCATGTTATTAATACGATGGCCGAGGATCAGCAGCGAACCTTTTGCCGGGAGCATGCGAATGCTTAAATCAGCATATTCAGCAATGTGCTGCCCCCAGATCCCGGCCGCATTCACGACCATGCTTGCGTATAAATCGTGATGTTGTCGGGTTTGGTGGTTGTAAACGCGCACCCCGCATACCCTGTCTCCCTGGCGAATGAGGCCGGTGACCTCCTGGCCAGTTAAAATTTCGGCTCCGTGTTCGCGAGCATCCAGCATATTGGCAGCGGTCAGTCGGAAAGGGTCAACGGTGCCATCCGGTACGCGTACGGCACCAATAAGTTCAGGGTTTGCAGCAGGTTCCAGGCGTAACGCGTCTTTAGGTTCGAGGCGTTCGGCGTCGATTCCCGCATTCTGACAGGCGGTAATAAAGGTCGTTTGTAACGACAAGTCATCTTCAGGAAGGGTGATAAACAAACCGTCTGAGCGTTCAATACAATGGCGAGCAATGCGTTTAAGGATGCGGTTTTCTTCAATGCATTCTCTGGCTGATTCGCTGTCTGTCATGGCGTAACGTGCGCCGCTATGAAGAAGACCGTGATTACGGCCTGTCGCACCGGTTGCGATATCATGTCTTTCCAGCAGCATGGTTTGTAAGCCACGCCGAGCGCAATCTCTGGCTATGCCCGCGCCCGTTGCACCTCCACCAATAATAATCACATCCCACTCTTTGCATCCCGTCGCCATGCTCTTCTCCTGGAAAATCCTCTTGCGTGATATTCAGCCACAGTTAACTCTTTTAATGTTTGATATCGAGCAAATTCGAGCATAAATCGAAAGCAAAATGAGAGGTGATGCACTATTTCGATAATTTGTAATAAAAATGTAATATGTTGCGAGGTGTTTCACACTAAGTCACCGGGATAATCCTTAACATGCGCTCGAAAACGAAAATACCCTTCATACTTCAAGCTGCATATGCGTTGGCTGCGTTCAATCGCCCGAATCACTTACTTCAGTAAGCTCATCGGGACTCTTTCTCTGGCCGCCTTTCTGCAACTCGAATTATTTAGGGTATAAAATCTGCCACGGAGGCATTCATGCTAAGCATTTTCAAACCTAGCCCGCACCAGTCACGACTGAAGGGCGAGCACATCGATCCGACTTATCGTCGTCTGCGCTGGCAGATATTCATGGGGATTTTCTTCGGTTATGCCGCGTACTACCTGGTGCGTAAAAACTTTACCCTTGCTATGCCGTATTTGGTGGAGCAGGGCTTTTCGCGTGGCGACCTGGGTTTTGCGCTGTCAGGGATCTCCATCGCATACGGTTTCTCAAAATTTATCATGGGGTCGGTTTCTGACCGCTCCAATCCGCGCGTTTTCTTGCCTGCTGGTCTGATTCTTGCCGCCGCCGTCATGCTGTTTATGGGCTTTGTGCCATGGGCGACATCCAGCATTGCCGTGATGTTTGTACTGCTGTTCTTATGCGGTTGGTTCCAGGGAATGGGGT
Source organism: Buttiauxella sp. WJP83 (assembly GCF_027594725.1). NCBI lineage: Bacteria > Pseudomonadati > Pseudomonadota > Gammaproteobacteria > Enterobacterales > Enterobacteriaceae > Buttiauxella > Buttiauxella sp. WJP83. The sequence continues at coordinate 3,315,689 of NZ_CP110080.1, read as the reverse complement.
GGCCTCCGTGCGGGCGCACTATGGTGCATTGGTGGTCCCAGAAAGAACGTGGGGGAATTGTTTCCATCTGGAACTGCGCTCATAACGTCGGTGGTGGGTTACCTCCGCTGCTGTTTTTGTTGGGGATGGCGTGGTTTAACGACTGGCACGCAGCGCTGTATATGCCTGCTTTCGCCGCTATTCTGGTGGCATTAATTGCTTTTGCTTTAATGCGAGATACGCCGCAGTCTTGCGGATTACCGCCAATTGAAGAGTATAAAAACGATTATCCGGACGACTACAGCGAAAGCGCGGAAGAAGAACTGACTGCCAAACAGATTTTCATGCAGTACGTTTTCCCTAACCGCCTGCTGTGGTACATCGCGATTGCGAACGTTTTCGTTTATTTACTCCGTTACGGCATTCTCGACTGGTCGCCAACCTATCTGAAAGAAGTGAAACACTTCGCGCTGGATAAATCCTCCTGGGCCTACTTCCTTTATGAATATGCAGGGATTCCAGGAACGCTACTTTGCGGCTGGATGTCGGACAAAGTCTTCAGAGGCAACCGCGGTGCAACCGGTGTGTTCTTTATGATTCTGGTGACTATCGCCACGGTGGTGTACTGGCTCAATCCTCCAGGTAATCCAGGTGTTGATATGGCCTGCATGATCATCATCGGCTTCCTGATTTATGGCCCGGTGATGTTAATTGGCCTGCACGCCCTTGAGCTGGCACCGAAAAAAGCCGCAGGCACCGCAGCGGGCTTCACCGGATTGTTTGGCTATTTGGGCGGGTCGGTTGCAGCGAGCGCGATTGTTGGCTACACCGTGGACTTCTTCGGTTGGGACGGTGGCTTTATGGTGATGATTGGCGGCAGTGTGCTGGCTGTTGTGCTACTGCTGGTGGTGATGGTGGGTGAAAACAAACATCACCAGGAAAAAATTTTGAAAAACAACTAAGTAAAACATCAGCAAAGTATGAAAAATAGTGACGTGCGGAGGCCATATTATTGGCCTCCGCGCTTTGCTGTCATATTTTGGTGATACCTTTTTTGTATGCCTAAGATTGGAATTAACTCCTCCATGGCGGTGCGTTAGTTTTAACGCACACAAAGTGGAGAATTGAGTATGAAATCCAGAAATCTGGGCAACAATTTAGCTGTATCAAGTATGGGTTTTGGTGCTATGGGGTTCAGCGAGTTTTATGGTGAAGCTGAAGATGAACACTCCATTGATATATTAAATAATGCCGTTGACATGGGCATTGATTTTTTTGATACAGCCGATTTTTACGGTAATGGGCATAATGAAGCATTACTAGGGCGTTTTATTTCAGGGCTTTCTTCTTATCAACGAAATAATTTAAAAATCGCCACAAAATGCGGTATTGAACGTACCAGTGAAATAGGTTATGAGCGCAGCATTAATAATTCAGTGGATTATATTCGACGCTGCTGTGAAGCCTCTCTGAAGCGCCTTCGGGTTGAAAGTATTGATTTGTTTTATTTACACCGCGTCAATCTGGACACGCCTATCGAAGAAAGCCTTTCTTGCCTGAAAGAATTAGTTCAGGAAGGGAAAATCCAACATGTTGGATTGTGTGAAGTTTCCGCAGTCACGCTCATTAAAGCTCATGCCGTATATCCTGTTACTGCATTACAGACAGAGTATTCTTTCTGGACCCGAGATATTGAAAATGACATTTTGCCAACCGCGCAAGCGTTGGGTATCGGGGTTGTTCCTTATTCGCCGTTGGGGCGTGGTTTTTTAAGCGGTAAGTATCTATCCAACGACCGATTCTCGCCTCATGATTTCCGAAAAATGAATCCACGGTTTTCGGCAGAAAATATTTCACACAACGCAGGTCTGTTGGATATTTTGATACCGTTGACTCACAAATACCATTGCTCGCTGGCACAACTTTCTCTGGCATGGTTATTGGCGCAAGATTCACATATCGTCCCTATTCCTGGAACAAAGCAGCTCTCTTATTTAAAAGAAAATTCAGCGGCGGTGGATATTCAACTGGAAGAAAGTGATCTCTCATATCTTAATAATGCAGGGCATAAATTTTCTGTTAAAGGTGCTCGTTATACCGAGGAAGGTATGAAAGGTATTAATGTATAAATAGAGACTTTCTTTGGTTATTAAATTTATATGGTGACATTATTTATGAGTAAGCAAAAGGAACCTGGAATGGGTCTTAGAAATTGGCTGGCACTATTAATTCTCTCGTTATCAACATTTGCTATTGTCACGACAGAGTTAGCTCCCATTGGGTTATTAACTCCTATGGCGGAAGGGCTTCATCGTTCAGAATCCGCCATCGGATTATTAGTAACGATTTATGCCTGGGTTGGGGCCGTCAGTGCTCTTCTGTCTTCTCTTTTCTTGGGGCATATTCCTAGAAAAATGATGCTACTTGGTCTGATGATGATTATTTGTGTCTCTAATATTATGTGTGCAACGTTTGAGCAATATCAGTTGCTACTGGTCGCACGAACTATTGGAGCATTTGGGCATGGCGCATTTTGGGCAATGATTGGTGCGACAGCCGGGTCGCTGGTGCCAGTGCGGTATATCGGATTGGCAACTTCAATTGTCTTTGGTGGGGTTTCCGTAGCAAGCATCCTCGGTGTACCTGTCTCTAACTACATTGCCTTATCTACAGACTGGCGCATGGCATTCTGGATGATGGCACTCCTCAGCGTGGTGGCATTTTTCGGAATTATGTTGCTGATACCTGGAGTGAAAAATCACAGTGTGCTGGCACGTAGTACCCTCAAACGTGTGTTGAAAGACGGGGCTCTGTGGAAAGTTTATATCGCCGCGCTTCTGGCAATTACCGCCCACTTTGCCGCTTTCACCTTTATTGAACCTTGGTTGCGGGGTGCTGAAAGCGTGACTAAACACGCGGTTCCAGTACTGTTGTTTATCTTTGGCCTGGCGGGTCTTGCCGGAAATTTCTTGACTGGAGTGGTAGTGGATCGCTGGTTGAAAGTGACCGTTTTGTCTTCAATCCTTGTTACTGCAATAGTCTTGCTGATATTTGGCATGTCGGCGAAATTTTTGTCTGAAGGAGCGATTGCTGGCTTGATCATCCTTTGGGGAATTGCTGTATCCGGTATGTTTGTTGGTCTTCAAACTTGGGTGCTCCGATTGGCGGCAGAAGATGCATTTCCAGCATCAGCTGTTTATTGCTCCATCTTCAACATGGCAATTGGTAGTGGGTCTTTAATGGGTTCATGGGTTATTAGCGTTTATAACCTGAATGCGGTGATGGTTTTGGCGGGGCTTGCGATTAGTGCAACAGTTGCGGTCGTTGCCGTGACACCCTCTCAGCACCAACCTAGAGAGAATTCGGATGTGGCAGATGGAAGTGTAGCGCAAGATTCAATCTGATAATTTTATGATTTGATTAATAGCATCGACAACTTGTTTTCGGTCTTCATTAATACGATGAACCAGATAAACATCGATATTTAATTTTTGATTATATTCTTTAGTGAGAGGGCGATAGCATAAACCGTTTATTGTTGAATGACTCATCGATTGCGGCATAAGTGCTATCCCTTTACCTTTAGCCACCGAGTTCAGGAGCATCAGAAGATCTTCGGGTTCTTTTATTTTCTTTAGCTCATAGCGCAGGCGTTTGAATATAGCGTCGCACTTATCGAAATAGCCCACATTATAGTTGCGTGGAAACCAGAAAAGAGGGATGTCGGAAACATCTTCCATGGCAACGGTTTGCAGGCTGGCTGCCGGATGGCTTTCTGGAATTACGGTCATCAAAGGTTCGGTGTGAATTTTGGTATAAACCAGTGAGGAATCGACTAGCGCTTTTTCACCGGAAAAGACCAGATCTATTTCACCGCTCATTAGTGACATGAGTAATTTACGTGACGCGTCAGCGTGAATGACGACCTGTTCGTTTTCTTCCATTTGTTTTATGGAAGAGGAAAAACGGTTGATGCGCTGAAAATCCAACATATTCGTCATGCCGATGCGTAAGGAATGTTGTCCATTGCGCAAACTGTGCACCAGTTGGGACAGCTCACTAATAAGAGTCTGAGCTTTACTGGCTAATAATATTCCGGCAGGAGTGAGTTGAACCGCATGAGTGCTTCGTGAAAATACGCTACAGCCGATCGTTTCTTCCAGGCATTGAATTTGCCGGGTGAGGGGCGGCTGGGTCATATTCATTTTTTCCGCAGCGCGGCGAAAATTGAGTTCTTCTGCTACAGCAAGAAAGCACTGTAACTGCTTGAGGGTTGGGAGTTTCTGCCGGTCCATTGCATTTTTTCCTTTTATCCCTGGCTACATCTCGATTTCAATATCCCCCTGCGCTTTGCAGCAGCAGGGGAGAATTTCACCGGGTTGGATAAAGGCCAGTGGCTCGGTGAGCCACTTCACTTCCCCGGCAATTAAACGAGTACGGCAGGAGCCGCAATAACCTTCACGGCACTGATACTCGACGGTGACCTGATGAGATTCAAGCGTCGCCAGCAGGGAAGGGTGTTCTTCCCCGCATAACAGTTGTGTACCGGATTTGCGTAATGTAATGCGGCTCATGGCTTAAAGCTGGAAATTGCTCAGGTCGTCAGCATCGACATTCGAGTCAATCTGACCAACAAGATAAGAACTCACTTCGACTTCTTGCGGCGCAACCTGTACGTTGTCAGACACCAACCAGGCATTGATCCATGGGATTGGGTTTGAACGCGTTTTGAATGGCAGATCCAGACCGACAGCCTGCATGCGGATATTCGTAATATAATCAACATACTGGCAGAGAATATCTTTGTTCAGGCCGATCATTGAACCGTCGCGGAACAGATAGCTGGCCCACTCTTTTTCTTGCTCAGCGGCCAGTACGAACAGGTCATAGCATTCCTGGCGGCATTCTTGGGCGATTTCGGCCATTTCAGGATCGTCTTCACCGGAGCGCATCAGGTTCAGCATGTGCTGAGTGCCAGTCAGGTGCAGCGCTTCGTCGCGGGCTATCAGTTTGATGATTTTCGCGTTGCCTTCCATCAGTTCGCGCTCGGCGAAAGCGAAAGAACAGGCGAAGCTCACGTAGAAGCGAATCGCTTCCAGCGCGTTAACGCTCATCAGGCAGATATAAAGCTGTTTCTTCAGCGCGCGCAGATTTACGGTCACGGTTTTGCCGTTGACGTTATGCGTGCCTTCACCCAGCAAATGCCAGTAGCTGGTCATCTCAATCAGCGTGTCGTAGTAACCGGAGATATCTTTCGCGCGCTTTAAGATTTCTTCGTTGGTCACGATATCGTCAAACACAATCGCCGGATCGTTAACAATGTTACGGATGATGTGGGTGTAAGATCGTGAGTGGATGGTTTCGGAGAACGCCCACGTTTCAACCCAGGTTTCCAGCTCAGGAATCGAGATCAGCGGCAGCAAGGCGACATTCGGGCTGCGGCCCTGAATGGAGTCCAGCAGCGTCTGGTATTTCAGGTTGCTGATGAAAATGTGCTTTTCGTGATCGGGCAGAGCCTGGTAGTCAATGCGGTCACGGGAGACGTCCACTTCTTCCGGGCGCCAGAAGAAGGAAAGTTGCTTTTCAATCAGCTTTTCGAAGATGTCATATTTTTGCTGATCGTAGCGCGCAACGTTAACCGACTGGCCAAAGAACATCGGTTCCGCGAGCTGATCGTTTTTCGTCTGTGAAAAAGTGGTGTAAGCCATGAATATAGAAGTCCTGTGGTGTTAATTTCCCCTCACCCCGACCCTCTCCCTGAGGGAGAGGGGGAAAGCATTCTGGAGAGGGTGAGGGGATAAGATTAGATCTTACATGCGCCGCTTTCGCAGCCGTCGTCCTGGATAGAAGGCGCCAGGTCGTCTTGCGCATCTTCCGCGCCATCACGGGTGTTCTGATAGTAAAGCGTTTTGACACCGAATTTATAGGCGGTGAGCAAATCTTTGAGCAACTGTTGCATCGGCACTTTGCCTGACGGGAAGCGCGATGGGTCGTAGTTGGTATTTGCAGAGATCGACTGGTCGATAAATTTCTGCATCAAACCGACTAATTGCAGGTAACCGTCATTGTTTGGCAGTTCCCACAGCAACTCATAGTTGTCTTTCAGCGTTTCGTAATCTGGCACAACCTGGCGCAGGATACCGTCTTTCGACGCTTTAATGCTGATATGGCCGCGTGGTGGCTCGATACCGTTGGTCGCGTTGGAAATTTGCGACGAGGTTTCAGACGGCATCAACGCAGAAAGCGTGGAGTTACGCAGGCCGTGAGTTTTAATTGATTCACGAAGCGATTCCCAGTCCAGATGCAGCGGTTCGTTGCTGATGACATCCAGGTCTTTCTTGTAGGTGTCGATAGGCAGAATGCCTTTAGCGTAAGTGGTTTCGTTGAACCACAGGCAAGGGCCTTGCTCTTTCGCCAGCTCGTTCGACGCTTTCAACAGATAATATTGAATCGCTTCGAAGGTTTTGTGCGTCAGGTTGTTCGCGCTGCCGTCGGAGTAACGAACGCCATGTTTCGCCAGGTAGTACGCGAAGTTGATGACGCCCACACCCAGAGTACGGCGGCCCATTGCACCACGTTTCGCGGCAATGATTGGGTAATCCTGGTAGTCCAACAACGCATCCAACGCACGCACCGCCAGAATAGCCAGCTCTTCCAGTTCATCCAGACTTTCGATAGCGCCAAGGTTAAATGCAGACAACGTACACAGTGCGATTTCACCGTCTTCGTCGTTGATGTCATTCATTGGTTTGGTCGGCAGCGCAATTTCCAGACACAGGTTGGACTGGCGAACAGGCGCGATAGCCGGATCAAACGGGCTGTGGGTGTTGCAGTGGTCAACGTTCTGGATATAGATACGGCCAGTAGATGCACGTTCCTGCATCATCAGCGAGAACAGCTCAACGGCTTTCACGCGTTGTTTACGGATGCTGTCGTCTTTTTCGTATTTAGTGTACAGCTGCTCAAACTTTTCCTGATCGGCAAAGAAGGCGTCATACAGGCCTGGGACGTCAGACGGGCTGAACAGGGTGATGTCTTCGCCTTTCAGCAAACGGGTGTACATCAGTTTGTTGATTTGTACGCCGTAATCCATGTGACGAACGCGGTTGCCTTCAACGCCACGGTTGTTTTTCAGCACCAGCAGGCTTTCAACTTCCAGATGCCACATTGGGTAGAACAACGTTGCAGCACCACCACGCACACCGCCCTGAGAGCAGGATTTCACTGCGGTCTGGAAGTGTTTGTAGAACGGAATACAACCGGTATGGAACGCTTCACCGCCGCGAATTGGGCTACCCAGCGCACGAATACGGCCGGCGTTGATGCCGATGCCTGCACGTTGGGAGACGTATTTCACAATTGCGCTGGACGTGGCGTTGATGGAGTCCAGGCTGTCGCCACACTCAATCAGAACGCAAGAGCTGAACTGACGAGTCGGGGTGCGCACGCCAGACATGATCGGCGTAGGCAGAGAAATTTTGAAGGTGGAAACGGCGTCGTAAAAACGCTTCACGTAGCTCAGGCGAGTTTCACGCGGGTAGCCGGAGAATAGACACGCGGCAACCAGGATATAGAGGAACTGTGCGCTCTCGTAGATTTCACCCGTAACACGGTTTTGAACCAGGTACTTGCCTTCGAGCTGTTTAACAGCGGCGTAGGAGAAGCTCATATCGCGATCATGGTCGAGATAATCGTCCATCTGCTTGAACTCTTCTTCCGTGTAGTCTTCCAGCAGATGTTGATCGTATTTGCCCATCTCAACCATTTTCACGACATGGTTGTAAAGTTTTGGCGGCTCGAACTCGCCGTACGCTTTTTTACGCAGATGGAAAACAGCCAGACGCGCGGCCAGGTACTGATAATCCGGCGCTTCACGAGAAATCAAATCTGCCGCAGCTTTGATGATCGTTTCATGAATGTCAGAGGTTTTGATGCCGTCATAAAACTGGATGTGCGAGCGCAGTTCAACTTGCGATACGGATACGTTATTCAGACCTTCAGCGGCCCAATCCAGAACTCGGTGGATTTTATCCAGATCGATGCGCTCAGTGCGACCGTCACGTTTTGTAACCAGCAGACTCTGATTCATGTGAGTTTGTACCTGTCCGTGAAATGAAAAATGCCCCGTTTATCCACAGTTGGCCGCTTGTGGCTAACCTTGTGGATAAATACTATATGTAGGGGGTTGTGGATTACTTGATCACTATATGGTGAGTATTCTAGTAACTAATCGATTGAGAACAAGTATTGATTTCGTGGAAAAATTGGTGTTGTGACAACCCATGTTTCTCTAAGTCCACGTCACGTAAGGCTTGTGACAATTGTCAATGGGATGCAAAAAAAATGATATTTTTGATCGAGTGCTGATTTCTTAAACTTTAGGATGATTGCGCAACTTGATGTCACGCAATTTCTATCGTTTTCTCGTATTGCTGAACTTGAATTAACCCTGGGTGTGCAACATGTAGTTAACGTCAACACCTGGTGCAAGTTTGAACGTGTTCGTCAGGGGATTAAAGTGCAACCCGGTCATGTGACGCTCACGTAGCTGAGTTTCATCGACCCACGCCAGCAATTCAGCCGGTTTGATGAATTTTTTAACATCATGCGTGCCTTTTGGCACCATGCGCAGAATGTACTCCGCACCGACTACGGCCATCAGCCAGGATTTGCCATTACGGTTAAGCGTGGAGAAAAAGACATGACCGCCGGGCTTCACTAATATTGCACAGGCACTCACGACCGATTTTGGATCGGGCACATGCTCCAGCATTTCCATACAGGTGACAACGTCATATTTACCGGCAAACTTATCCGCGTGTTGTTCAACGGTTTCCTGAACGTAATCCACCTGAATGCCGCTTTCTAACGCATGAAGTTTAGCGACCTGAAGCGGCTCGAAACCCATATCGAGCCCGGTGACTGTTGCGCCTTCACGAGCCATGCTTTCTGCCAAAATACCGCCACCGCAGCCGACATCAAGCACCGTTTTACCGAACAATCCACCAGAACGTTGGTTGATATAGCCCAAACGCAGCGGGTTAATACGGTGCAGCGGTTTAAATTCGCCTTCTAAATCCCACCAGCGCGAGGCAACGGCTTCGAATTTTGCGATTTCATCATGGTCGACGTTGTGGATGACGGGTTGGTCTTCGGCATTCATAGGGCTACTCACTCCTTACTCGTTTCGTGGCGGGAGTATATCAGTCAACGTCTGTGAATAAAGCATTCTGCAAATGTGTTCTGGTTTCCCCACTGAGCGCCGCTTGTGTTATAATTTGCGACCTTTGAATCCGGGACACAGTAGAGGGATAGCGGATACATGAGCGACCTTGCCAGAGAAATTACACCGGTCAACATTGAGGAAGAGCTTAAGAGCTCCTATCTGGATTACGCGATGTCGGTTATTGTCGGCCGCGCACTGCCAGATGTCCGCGATGGACTCAAGCCGGTACACCGTCGCGTACTTTACGCCATGAACGTATTGGGCAATGACTGGAATAAAGCCTATAAAAAATCTGCCCGTGTTGTTGGTGACGTAATCGGTAAATACCACCCTCATGGTGATACGGCTGTTTATGACACCATCGTACGTATGGCGCAGCCATTCTCTTTGCGTTACATGCTGGTCGACGGCCAGGGTAACTTCGGTTCAGTAGACGGCGACTCCGCCGCAGCGATGCGTTATACGGAAATCCGTATGTCGAAAATCGCCCACGAACTTATGGCCGATCTGGAAAAAGATACGGTCGATTTTGTCGATAACTACGACGGTACCGAACGTATTCCTGATGTGATGCCGACCAAGATCCCTAACCTGTTGGTTAACGGTTCTTCCGGTATTGCAGTAGGTATGGCGACGAATATTCCGCCACACAACATTACTGAAGTGATCAACGGCTGCCTCGCGTTTATTGAAGACGAAGACATCTCCGTTGAAGGGCTGATGGAACACATCCCAGGCCCGGATTTCCCGACTGCTGCTATCATCAATGGCCGCCGTGGTATCGAAGAAGCGTACCGCACAGGTCGTGGCAAGATTTATATCCGCGCACGCGCGGAAGTAGAAGCGGACGCCAAAACCGGCCGTGAGACTATCATCGTTCATGAAATTCCATACCAGGTGAACAAAGCTCGCCTGATTGAGAAAATCGCTGAGCTGGTGAAAGACAAACGCGTTGAGGGCATCAGTGCTCTGCGCGATGAGTCAGATAAAGACGGGATGCGCATTGTTATCGAAATCAAACGCGATGCAGTGGGCGAAGTGGTTCTGAACAACCTCTATTCCCAGACTCAACTTCAGACTTCCTTCGGTATCAACATGGTTGCGCTGCATCAGGGCCAGCCGAAGATCATGAACCTGAAAGACATTCTTTCTGCGTTCGTGCGCCACCGTCGTGAAGTTGTCACGCGTCGTACTATTTTCGAACTACGAAAAGCGCGTGACCGTGCACACATCCTTGAAGGGTTGGCGATTGCGCTGGCTAACATCGACCCGATTATCGAGTTGATTCGTCACTCTCCAAATGCGGCAGAAGCGAAAGCAGGCCTGATCGCGCGTTCTTGGGATCTGGGCAACGTTGCCGCGATGCTTGAGCGTGCCGGTGATGACGCTGCGCGTCCTGAGTGGCTGGAGCCAGAGTTCGGTATTCGTGATGGTCAATATTTCCTGACCGAGCAACAAGCTCAGGCCATTCTGGATCTGCGTTTGCAGAAACTGACCGGCCTTGAGCACGAAAAACTGCTCGACGAATACAAAGAGCTGCTGGAGCAGATCGCTGAGTTGCTGCACATTCTGGGCAGCGCTGAACGTTTGATGGAAGTGATCACCGAAGAGCTGGTTGCGATGCGCGATCAGTTTGGCGACAAGCGTCGTACTGAGATCACGGCGAACACCTCTGATATCAACATTGAAGATTTGATCAACCGCGAAGATGTGGTTGTGACGCTGTCCCATCAGGGCTATGTGAAGTATCAGCCTCTTACCGACTACGAAGCACAACGTCGTGGTGGTAAAGGTAAGTCCGCAGCACGCATTAAAGAAGAAGATTTCATCGACCGTCTGTTGGTTGCCAATACGCACGATACCATTCTGCTGTTCTCCAGCCGTGGCCGTCTGTATTGGATGAAGGTTTATCAGTTGCCGGAAGCGAGCCGTGGTGCGCGTGGCCGTCCAATTGTGAACCTGTTACCGCTGGAACCGAACGAACGTATCACTGCTATCTTGCCAGTACGTGAGTATGCCGAAGGCGTTAACGTATTTATGGCGACCGCGAGCGGCACCGTGAAGAAAACTGCGTTGACCGACTTCAGCCGTCCACGTTCTGCGGGCATCATCGCCGTTAACCTGAACGAAGGTGACGAACTGATTGGTGTTGATCTGACTGACGGTAGCAATGAAGCGATGTTGTTCTCGGCTGCGGGTAAAGTGGTGCGCTTCAAAGAAGACGCCGTTCGTACCATGGGCCGTACGGCAACAGGTGTACGCGGTATCAAACTTGCAGGCGAAGACAAAGTCGTTTCCCTGATCATTCCACGCGGTGAAGGTTCTATCCTGACCGTGACGCAGAATGGTTACGGTAAGCGTACTGCTGCTGATGAGTATCCGACCAAGTCACGTGCGACTCAGGGCGTTATCTCCATCAAAGTGACCGAGCGCAACGGCAGCGTCGTTGGCGCGGTACAGGTTGAAGATACCGACCAGATTATGATGATTACCGATGCAGGTACTCTGGTTCGTACTCGCGTTTCTGAAGTCAGTGTCGTTGGCCGTAACACCCAGGGCGTTATCCTTATCCGTACTGCGGATGATGAAAACGTAGTGGGTCTGCAACGTGTTGCAGAACCGGTCGACGAAGAAGAGCTGGACGCAATCGACGGCACCGTTGCTGAAGGTGATGACGACATCGCACCAGAAGCAGAAAGTGAAGACGCAGCCGACGATAATACCGACGACGAAGCGGACGAATAATCTGAATTTTGTTGGTTGAAGTGTTTTGTCTCTTAAACGCCTGGTGCAAGAAATTGCATCGGGCGTTTTATATTTTATTATCAGTTGATGGTTCGAATAAAAGGTACGGTAACAATGTCTATTCCTGAAAAGTATGAAGATGTAGAACGCTGGGCATTCGGTGACACTGAGCGTCAGGCGGATGAACTGGCCAAACTGGTGCTGGATGGCGTGAAAACAGCCACCTGCGCTAACCTGGATGGCGAGGGTATCGCGCAGCCTGGTGATATCTTTGTGGTCGTGGATGGCAAGAATAAGCCGGTTTGCGCGATAGAACTGACTACCACGGAAATGACCACTTTTGATCAGGTGGGCGAAGCCCATGCACTGGCTGAAGGGGAAGGTGATAAAACCCTGGCTTACTGGCGCAACGAGCATAAACGCTTTTTTGAAGAGTACGACCTGTTCTCACCGGATATGACACTGGTGTTAATGCACTTTAAGGTTATCGAAAAGTTCTGATCTTAACGCCGGTCTGGGTGTACCGAACGCGATAAACCTTCTTGCTTTGCCGTTGCGGGCTGCGATTTTTGCGGCTACCTTAACGGCATCCAACGTTTTGCAATTTCCCGGACCTGGCTCAATTTGAAATATCTTGTCTCTTTTCGCACCACACTCAAAGTCTCCCGCTACCTGTTCCGGGCTCTGGCTTTATTGCTTTGGCTGTTGATTGCACTCTTTTCCGTGTTCTATATCGTGAATGCGTTACACGAGAAAGAGTCAGAAATTCGTCAGGAATTTAATATCAGCTTCGACCAGGCGCAGCGTTACATTCAGCGTACGTCTGATGTGGTGAAAGAGCTCAAATACATTGCAGAAAATCGTCTTACCGCGACCAATGGCGTATTGCCGGTAATGGATAATGACGACAACAAAATTGACCCACCCAGCTTCATGCCCTTGTTCCCGGACTCTGACTGCACCGCCGTCAGCGCTTCGTGGCGTACCTCGTTGCAATCTCTGGCGTGGTTTTTACGTTACTGGCGGGATAATTTCTCGGCAGCCTATGACCTCAACCGCGTCTTTTTGATTGGTGGCGATAACCTGTGTATGGCGGATTTCGGCCTGCGTGAAATGCCTCTTGAGCGCGAAAAAGCGCTGAAAAACTTGCATGAACGCATCATGAAATATCGCACCGCGCCGCAGGATGAACACAGCAACAGTATCTACTGGATTGGCCCAGGCGCACGCCCGGGCGTTGGATACTTCTATACGCTGACGCCTGTTTATCTGGCGAACCGCCTTCAGGCACTGCTGGGTGTTGAGCAAACCATCCGCATGGAAAACTTCCTTTCGCCGGGCTCCATGCCGATTGGCGTCACTATTCTCGATGAAAATAGTCGCCCGCTTATCACACTTAACGGCCCGGAAATGCGTATTCAGCCTGAAGAAAAATGGCTTCAGGAACGCTCATGGTTTGGCTATACATCGGGCTTTAAGCACTTCATTCTCAAGAAAAACTTACCGCCTTCTTCAATGAGCGTGGTGTATTCAGTCCCTGTGGATATGGTGCTTGAGCGCATCCGCATGCTGATCCTGAACGCGGTGTTGCTGAATATTCTTGTCGGGGCAGTGTTGTTTACCCTGGCGCGGATGTATGAAAAACGGGTGTTTATTCCTGCAGAAAATGACGCTCTGCGCCTGGAAGAACACGAGCAGTTCAACCGTAAAATAGTCGCTTCCGCTCCTGTCGGGATCTGCATTCTTCGTACTCAGGATGGGACAAACATCCTGAGTAACGAGCTGGCGCACAATTATCTCAACATGTTGACGCATGAAGACCGGCAGCGGTTAACGCAAATTATTTGTGGTCAGCAGGTTAACTTTGTTGATGTGTTAACCAGCAGCCATACCAACCTGCAGATAAGCTTTGTCCATTCCCGTTATCGTAATGAAAACGTCGCGATTTGTGTGCTGGTGGATGTCAGTGCGCGCGTCAAAATGGAAGAATCGCTGCAGGAAATGGCGCAAGCCTCGGAGCAGGCGAGCCAGTCAAAATCGATGTTCCTCGCAACGGTTAGCCATGAATTGCGTACGCCGTTGTATGGCATTATCGGTAACCTGGATTTATTGCAAACCAAAGAGTTGCCGAAAGGTGTCGATCGCCTGGTGACGGCGATGAGCAACTCTTCAAGCCTGTTGCTGAAAATCATCAGCGACATTCTCGACTTTTCAAAAATCGAGTCAGAACAGTTAAAAATAGAGCCGCGAGTCTTCTCACCGCGTGAAGTGATGAGCCATATAACTGCCAACTATTTACCGCTGGTGGTGCGCAAACAGCTGGGACTGTACTGTTTTATCGAGCCAGATGTGCCGTTGACGCTGCAAGGTGACCCGATGCGCTTGCAGCAAGTGATTTCCAACTTGCTGAGTAACGCCATTAAATTCACCGATATTGGCTGCATTGTTCTGCATGTCAGTGTGGAAGGGGATTATCTCTCGCTGCGCGTGCGCGACACCGGCGTGGGTATTCCAGCCAAAGAAGTCACGAAGTTATTTGATCCCTTCTTCCAGGCGGGCACGGGCGTACAGCACAATTTCCAGGGAACCGGCCTCGGCCTGGCTATCTGTGAAAAGCTTATCAGCATGATGGATGGCGATATTTCTGTTGATACCGAAGTGGGAATGGGGAGCCAGTTTACGATTCGCATTCCTTTATACAGTGCGAGTTACGCTGAGCCTGCGCAGGTTGAAGGGTTGGTGAATAAGCGATGCTGGCTGGCGGTACGGAATGCTTCGCTGAGTAAATTCCTCGAGTCGATACTGATAAGAAACCACTTTGAAGTACGGCAGTATCAGGGCCAAACGCCGGATAGCGACGATGTATTAATTACCGATGATGAACTGGGAAATGCCTGGGAAGGGCGAGCCGCGATTATTTTCTGCCGCCGCCATATCGGTATTCCTATTGAAGCGACCCCGGGATGCTGGCTTCACAGCCTTGCCGCACCTCATGATTTGCTGCTGCTATTGGGGCGGATTTTCAGCGTTACGGTAAACCTGCCTGGTGTTAATACGGATGCACCTACGCCTTCGGGTAACAATGAACGTAACGATGACATGATGATCCTCGTCGTCGATGATCATCCTATCAACCGACGTTTGCTGGCGGATCAGCTGGGATCACTGGGTTATCAGTGTAAAACGGCGAATGATGGCGTGGATGCGCTCAATGTACTGAGTAAAAATCACATTGATATTGTACTCAGCGACGTCAACATGCCGAATATGGATGGTTATCGTCTGACACAGCGTATCCGTCAGCTCGGTTTGACGCTGCCAGTAGTGGGCGTGACAGCCAATGCGCTGGCCGAAGAGAAACAACGTTGTCTTGAGTCTGGAATGGATAGCTGCCTGTCGAAGCCGGTGACGCTGGATATTCTCAAAACGACAGTTGAGCTTTATGCGGCAAGGGTTCGTGAGCATCGAGATTAGAAACCCTACAGCTAAATAATTCGAGTTGCAGGACTAAAACGCCAGGGGCATTTTAGTCCTGCAGCTTGAAGTCTGAAGGGGAGAGTTACTCTTTGTCGGCTGGAGACAAGCTGACTGAAGAAAGGTAGTTCAGCAGGGCGATATCATTTTCCACACCCAGTTTCATCATTGCTGATTTTTTCTGGCTACTGATAGTTTTGATGCTGCGATTCAATTTGCGAGCAATTTCGGTAACCAGGAAACCTTCTGCGAACAGACGCAAAACTTCACTCTCTTTTGGAGACAAACGTTTGTCGCCATAACCACCCGCACTGATTTTTTCCAGCAGGCGAGACACGCTTTCTGGTGTAAATTTTTTGCCTTTCTGCAATGCGGCCAGTGCTTTTGGTAAGTCAGTTGGCGCGCCTTGCTTCAGCACAATCCCTTCGATATCAAGTTCTAATACCGCGCTTAAAATAGCAGGGTTGTTGTTCATCGTCAGAACGATGATCGACAGGCCAGGGAAGTGACGCTTGATGTACTTGATAAGCGTGATGCCGTCGCCGTACTTGTCGCCAGGCATTGAGAGATCGGTTATCAAAACATGAGCATCAAGTTTTGGAAGGTTATTGATAAGCGCTGTGGAATCTTCAAACTCACCGACAACATTCACCCACTCGATCTGCTCGAGAGATTTACGAATGCCGAACAGGACAATCGGATGGTCGTCGGCAATAATTACGTTCATACTGTTCATGTAATAGGCTACCTTGCTACAGCAAACTCTTGACGTAAGCGTCAATATCGCTGGTGTATTTTTGTATGTTGGCAGCATCACTTTCACGAATGTGATGCTCTAACGTTTCACATAACTGCTTGCCGGGTACCAGGTTGAGCATTGCAAACACCCCTTTCAGGCGGTGAGCTGTCTGCGCTAACGCCACGAAATCGTGCGCTGCAGATTCAGTATACAATCTCCTAACATCTTCCGGTACTGTGTCAACAAACAGCGCGTAATAACCGCTGGCATGAAGCTGCGCATTTTCATCGCCGCCTAGCGGTGACTCAGAAATTCCTTCCTGCGCCAATTGTTCTTCAATCAGTTGTAGCACCGCGTCTTGCATCGCATTGCTGATATTAAAATTAACCCGGAACTGACCAGGGCCGAGTTTACGCATTCCGTTCTCATCATCGCTTAAAAGTAATCCCGAAGATGTAAGATTAGACGGATTATCTGTCAGGAAGATATCAAACTCTTGACTTGCCAGTCTTTCATCCGGGGTGATGCACCGGGCTCCCCAGTTTTCCAGCAAACGCGTGACGATACTCCGCACTTCATTTGAGGTGATATCAATCATCGCCACCACGTCATCAAGCAATTTCTCTTCTTGCTCTTCTGGCTGCGGTTCTGCGGTCATTTTGATATGTAGATTGTAGCGAGTCCCAATGTCCTCACGGGTTTTGATATTCAAATGCCCGCCCATTTTGCGAGACAACTGATCGCACAAATAGAAGGTTAATCCGTTGGCTCGCCCATAACGATCTTCATGCGTTTCGTTCAGGAACGGGAAGTGGAGATTATCGACTTCACCGCTACTAATCCCTTCGCCAGTATCCAGAATACGGAATAACAATCGATCAGGGTTGGATTCTTCCTCGCTGATATCAAGGGTGATTTTGCCAATTTGCGTCGTGGTCACGGAATAGTGCAGTAGCAATTGTAGCACTTTACGCAGCGCTTCCCGGTCGCCGTGGCGTTCTTCATCCGCAGCAAGCTGGTTGTTAATAAGCAGTTGTAAGCCTTTGCGTTTGATTATCGGCAGCATTTCCAGCGCGACTTCATCAATCAATGGCTGAATAGCAAATTGCGTCGCATTGGTTTTCCATGTGTCGGACTCAAGCATATTGAGTAGCTGAATCTCATCCACCAAACGCACAATCTTTTGCGCTTCATTGGCTATGCCACGCGCTTCTGGCGTACTGAGTGCGCTTGCTTGTTCGGCAATGTTCTTCACCGGCAGCTGAAGCGCTTCGCCAATATGCTGCATGAACATAATCCGCCCCTGCTGATTTTTCTCATACAGGCGTTGAGCTTGTTTGAGCTTTTTATTGACCAGGATTTCGCGGTCTTGATCGCGAATGACAAAAATCTGCGTGCGCGGGGCAATCTGGCTACGGAACTGGCGTATTTCATACAGTTCGTTATTGATAGTCGCCTGAATGACCCCTTGATGCTGATCGGCCATCGCAATAATGTTTTGCAAGTTCAGGTGCGGGAGCAGGTGGTCGGCAATTTTATTGCTGATAACGGTACGGTTTGAATCCAGATCATGTACCAACAACCCCAGTGGCAGCTGTGCGACTATCTCTTCATTTAGTGCGCGTAAGATTTGTAATTCGGCATTGCCACTCGGCACTTCGGCAGGACGTGCCGTATGTTGGCGGAAATTGGTGAAACCGAACAGCGCCAGTGCCAGCAGACCGAGATTGAGCAACAGCGGGAATAAAATGTTCTGCAAGGTGTCCATCAGCAAAGTGCCGAGCGACACTTGCCACACCAGACGAAGATTCGTGGTGGCAAGAGGGGAGGTGATATCAATTTTTGTACCATTAAAATTAATGGTCACGCTTTCCGGGCCATCTTTCTCTGCGCTGTTAATCTGTTTTTGCGCATCGTTATTTTCCAGACGGAAACTGTCCAGCGACATCGTAGGCGGAATCAAATCATTAATGGGTAAATCAAACGCCACGACAGTGGCCAGATGGCCTGGCTGGTTAAAGGTGGTGCGCAGCGTAAAGTAGTGGCCGTTCTGCCAGGTCAGCGTGCGCAGCAGAGAAAAACTTTCTCGTTCATCCAGTGCGTTTGCTTGTTGAAGCATTTCAGCGCGGCGGGAATCAACTATGGTACTGACGCCACTGTCTTTAAGACTGCTGGAGAGATCTTTTAGTGGCAACGTTGAGACCAGAATCATGCTGTTATCCTGGCCGTTTAAATAGTACATCGACCACGGGCTGGTTTCGGCACCCCATAACGTATCGAGGTAAGTCGAGATACGTTGGGTGGTATCCAGGGTAGAACTGTCGTGGGAGCCAAAAATCAGGGCTTCAGTTTTACTGCGTGGCTTATCTAAATAGTAGACATCCTGGCGCAGACGGGTTTCTTGTAGCCCATCACTGGCCGGAGAGGTGGAGACAGCAATATTGTCGTAAATTTGCCAGGTCGCGTAACGGTATACATCAACCCTTTTATGCAGCGCATGAGTGATATCGACGATCTGATAACTTTTATCTTTCAGCCAGGTGTTGACGGCGCTTTGTACCATGACACCCATAGCGACCAGTAGCACGAGGATCAATAGCAGGAAGAAGCGCGTGATATTGCCGGGGATTAGCGAAAATTTATTAGGGATCATACTGTCTGACTGACTCATTGTTAGCGCGCAACCCGGCGAGCATTCGCCACTTTAAAATATCCACTGCTCTGCCAGGCCAGCAGGCAGGCGTTGAAAGCGGTTAGCAATAGAACCAACGCGCCCTTGGTAAGAATACCTGCAACCAGCGTTGGCGTCATCGTCTGTGTGTTAAAACTCAACGAGTATAATTCGAAATTGCCACATTTCCAGGCTGTTGATAATTCGCCAAAATAACGGCGTTAAATGGAGGATATTTTAGGCAGAGAGTCGGGTTATTTTTGTACAAGGAAATGCTGGCTGTACAACTGTTTTTTCTGGAATGATTGATTGTCGGGTTTGTCTTTTTAGGAAAATTCCCGTTTTGACGGTAGGATTTCATGACAGAAAAGTGAGCGTTTTCTTAATAGTCATTACTTTTTTGCGTGGATAGCACAGAATGTTTAAAGTTACGTAAAGAAGCGTAAAAAAAACCGGATGCAAGCATCCGGTCCAAAATAGGGGTAAAACAGACATTCAAAGCTGAATGACGGTAATAAATAAAGTTAATGATGATAGCGAGATATATTTTATATATAAATCAGAGCTATGTTTTAACATTCAGTGCTACAGTTATAAATATTGGTTATTTGTTTGATTTATATATAAATTATATTTTTTTTGATTATTAGTGCTTACGTTATGGTCTTTTTGTGCTGAAAAAAGTTCCCTCATATTTACATTTTGAAACACCTATATGGATAAATGAAACATCTCTATGGTTTTAGTATCATATTCGGGTTGGATTAATCTGTATTTGTTTTGGACAATGGGTTCGCCGACTGATTAGTAATTTAATCAGTAAGCAGTGGCATATAAAAAGGCATATAACAGAGGGTTAATAACATGAAAGTTAAAGCACTGTCCCTCCTGGTTCCAGCATTGCTGGTAGCAGGCACCGCTCATGCGGCCGAAATTTACAACAAAGACGGCAATAAATTAGATCTGTACGGTAAAGTAGATGGCTTACATTACTTTTCTGACGACAAAGGCGCTGACGGTGACCAGTCTTACTTCCGTGTAGGCATCAAAGGCGAAACTCAGATTAATGACCAACTGACCGGTTACGGCCAGTGGGAATACAACGTTCAAGCAAACAACGTTGAAGGTAGCAGCGATCAAGCGTGGACTCGTCTTGCGTTTGCTGGTGTTCGCTTTGCTGATTACGGTTCATTCGATTACGGTCGTAACTACGGCGTAGTTTACGATGTAACTTCATGGACTGACGTTCTGCCAGAATTTGGCGGCGACACCTACGGTTCTGATAACTTCCTGCAATCCCGTGCTAACGGCGTTGCTACTTACCGTAACACCGACTTCTTCGGTCTGGTTGATGGCCTGAACTTTGCTCTGCAATATCAAGGCGAAAACGGCGGTACTCAGGGTGAAGGCGCTACCCAAAACGGTCGTAAACCTCTGAAACAGAATGGTGACGGCTTCGGCGGCTCCGTAACTTATGATCTGGGCGAAGGTTTCAGCCTGGGTTCAGCTATCTCTAGCTCCAAGCGTACTGTTGATCAGAACAACATGGCTGTAGGTGAAGGCGATCGCGCTGAAACTTACACCGGTGGTCTGAAATATGACGCTAACAACGTTTACCTGGCAACTCAGTACACCCAGACTTACAACGCAACTCGCGCGGGTGACCTGGGCTTTGCTAACAAAGCACAGAACTTCGAAGTTGTAGCTCAGTACCAGTTCGATTTCGGTCTGCGTCCATCCATCGCTTACCTGCAGTCTAAAGGTAAGGACCTGGAAGGTTACGGCGACCAGGATCTGGTTAAATACGTTGATATCGGCGCGACTTACTACTTCAACAAAAACATGTCCACCTATGTTGATTACAAAATCAACCTGCTGGACGAAAACAACTTCACCCGTGACGCTGGCATCGGTACTGATGACATCGTAGGTGTTGGTCTGGTTTACCAGTTCTAATTTCTGCTCTCGCAGTATTAGCTTAAAAGGCGCCTCAGGGCGCCTTTTTTACGTCTGTACTCTCAACAAACATGCACTTTTAACCACATTCTAAGCCAGTTGGTGTACCCTTTTGCGCTCAAACAGGAGAGAGACACAATGGATTTACGTTTATTACGCTATGGCCTGTTTGCCATAGTCGTTGGCGCTTTGGCTGGCTGTGATAACCCAACAGCGAAAGGCAATTCCGGCATGGTGCTGGAAGGCAAAACCATGGGCACGTACTGGCGTGCAAGCCTCGCAGGCGTAGACAATGCTCGGCAGACAGAGCTACGTGAAAAAATTCAGGCGCAGTTAGACGGCGACGATCGCCTGATGTCGACCTATAAAACGGACTCCGCATTATCGCGATTCAACCAATCCCGCTCGACGGAACCTTATGCGGTTGATGAAGCGATGAGCGATATCGTGACCATGGCTTTGCGCATTGGCGCAAAAACAGAGGGAGCGATGGACATTACCGTTGGGCCGTTGGTGAACCTCTGGGGATTTGGCCCGGATAAACAGCCAGTCAAAACACCCACTCAGGCGCAAATTGATGCCGCGAAAGCGTTAACTGGCCTACATCATTTGACGGTGATTAATCAGTCAGGGAAACAATGGTTACAGAAGGATCTCCCCGGCTTGTATGTTGATCTTTCGACCGTCGGGGAGGGTTACGCCGCCGATCATCTGACACGTTTAATGGAACAAAACGGCATCAGCCGCTATTTGGTTTCCGTTGGCGGAGCCGTTGTGACGCGTGGCACTAATGCCGAAGGTAAAGCCTGGCGCGTTGCAATTCAAAAACCGACCGATCGTGAAAACGCGGTGCAGGCGGTGGTGGATCTCAACGGTCACGGTATCAGCACTTCCGGAAGCTATCGCAATTACTACGAGCTTGATGGCAAACGCCTTTCGCACGTGATCGATCCGCAAACCGGACAACCCATTCAACACAAATTAGTTTCCGCGACCGTGATTGCGCCGACCGCTTTGGAAGCCGATGGTTGGGATACGGGCTTGATGGTACTTGGCACGGAAAAAGCCAAACAGGTCGCGCAGAAAGAGGGGCTGGCGGTCTATCTGATCACCAAAGAAGGCGACAGCTTTACCACATGGATGTCGCCACAGTTCAAAACTTTTCTGCTAACCGAGTAGAATTAGAAAGCAAGATTGCGGGTTTTTCGCCATGTGTAAGCTGTCAGCATGAGTCCATGACAGCAAAATACAGGAGCCAGTCATGAACGTGTTTTTTGACAAAGCCAACGAGGAAAGTCGCTGGCAGGCTGTGGAAACCCGCGATAATCGCGCTGATGGGCAGTTTGTGTTTGCGGTGAAAACCACCGGGATATGCTGCCGCCCATCTTGTCGCGTACGCCATCCCTTACGCAAAAATGTTCTGTTCTTCGAAAATGTTGAAGCGGCTGTGGGGGCCGGTTTTCGCCCCTGTAAACGCTGCCAGCCTGACAAACAAACTGCCGAACAACAGAAAATCGCTCGCATCACTCAAGCCTGTCGAATCTTAGAAAGCCGCAGTGAGCCGATGGTTCTTGCAGAACTCGCCGCGCTTGTGGCGATGAGCCCGTTTCATTTTCACCGGCTTTTTAAACAGGTCACAGGGCTTACGCCCCACGCCTGGCAAAAAGCGTTGCGCGCAAAACGACTGCGTGAACAACTTGCGCAGGGCGAACCCGTCACGCGCGCGGTTTTCGACGCCGGTTATCAATCGGGCAGTAACTATTACCAACAGGCGGATAAGGTATTAGGGATGACGGCGAAGCAATATCGGCAGGGCGGTGAACGCACCGTGATTCAATTTGTGGTGGGGTCTTGTCGGTTGGGTGAATTCCTGGTCGCCCAGAGTGAGCGTGGGATTTGCGCCATACTATTAGGTAGCGATGGTCAGGCACTGGTTAATGAATTGGAAAGTTTGTTCCCGCATTCCGCATTAGTGGCTGGCGACGCGCTTTTTTCTCAGCATGTCGCAAAGGTCGTGAGCGTTCTTGAACACCCCAACCAGCAATTTTCTCTGCCGCTCGATATTCAGGGAACCGCCTTCCAGCAGCAAGTGTGGCAAGCGTTGCGCGAAATCCCTGCCGGTCAAACCGCCAGCTACCGCGATATTGCGCAGCGTATCGGCAAACCGCAGGCTGTTCGTGCTGTCGCCGGGGCTTGCGCCGCAAACAAACTGGCGGTGATTATTCCCTGTCACCGGGTGGTGCGTAACGATGGCGCGATTTCGGGCTACCGTTGGGGCGTTGAACGTAAGCGCCAACTGCTTGAGATTGAAGCCGAACAGCAGGAGGAGTGATGCTCGATTTATTTGCCGATGAAGCGCCCTGGCAGGAGCCACTGGCGGAAGGTGCGGTGATCCTGCGCCGATTTGCCTGTGCAGACGCGCAGGCACTTCTCGCGCAAATATCGGCGCTCGCCGCAATTTCACCTTTTCGTCAGATGGTCACCCCCGGCGGCTATACGATGTCGGTGGCGATGACTAACTGCGGTGAAGCTGGCTGGACTACTGATAAACACGGTTATCTCTACTCGCCGATTGATCCATTAACGTCGCAGCCCTGGCCTGCAATGCCGGATCTTTTCAGGTCGTTGTCCGATACCGCATCGCGTGCTGCGGGCTATAACGGGTTTAACCCCGACGCCTGTCTCATTAACCGATATGCACCGGGCGCTAAATTGTCACTACACCAGGACAAAGACGAGCTCAATCTGCAACAGCCGATTGTCTCTGTATCACTCGGGGTGCCAGCGGTGTTTCAGTTCGGCGGCCTTAAACGCAACGACCCACTGAAAAGAGTCATGCTCGAACACGGTGATGTCGTGGTGTGGGGCGGGGCGTCTCGCCTGTTTTACCACGGTATTTTGCCCCTCAAACTAGCGGATCATCCAGCCACCGGCGAGTTTCGTTTCAACCTTACATTCCGCTGTACACGCTAAATAATTATCCGAAATAATTCACGTTGCATCGAGGCGGCAAGAGAACGAATCCCGATGAGCTTACTAGAGTAAGTGATTCGGGTGAGTAAACGTAGCCAACAAAGAGGCAGCGTGAAGTATGAAGGATAATAATAAGAATTATTCTTGCTGTTGATGGCGAGCCGTTTAAACTGCTCGCTGTTTTCGTTTTACAGGTCTTGAGTGATGGAACTTTTGCGTGTGGTTTACCGGCAGTATCGCTGGCCTTTCTTGATGGTGATGACACTCAGTCTACTCAGCGCGGCGTTGGGTATCGGGTTAATCGCCTTTATCAATCTGCGACTGATTGAAACGCCGGATATTTCTCTATCGGTATTACCCGAATTTCTTGGCCTGTTACTGTTGCTCATGGTGGTGACACTCGGTTCACAGTGGGCGTTGACCACACTCGGCCACCACTTTGTGTACCGTCTGCGTAGTGAGTTTATTAAACGCCTGATGGACACGCATGTTGAGCGAATCGAAAAGCTCGGCAGTGCCGCGCTATTAGCCGGTCTAACCAGCGATGTCCGCAATATTACGATTGCATTTGTGCGCCTACCTGAACTGGTACAAGGCATTATTTTGACCCTGGGTTCAGCGGCCTATCTGGCGTGGCTCTCACCGAAAATGCTCGGCGTGACGGCACTCTGGGTCGCGGTCACCATTTATGGCGGCTATGTGTTGGTGGCACGTGTGTACAAGCACCTTGCGCAACTGCGTGAAATCGAAGACCAGTTGTACAACGATTATCAGACCGTCATCGAAGGCCGCAAGGAGTTAGCGTTAAACCGCGAACGTGCGGAACGTGTTTACGAAGATACTTATATTCCCCATGCCAATGACTACCGTCGCCATATTATTCGCGCTGATACCTATCATTTGAGCGCGGTAAACTGGTCGAATATCATGATGCTCGGTGCTATCGGCCTGGTATTCTGGATGGCCAATAGCCTCGGTTGGTCTGATACCAACGTCGCGGCCACTTTTTCCCTGACGCTGCTGTTCCTGCGTACCCCGATGTTGTCCGCGATTGGCGCTCTGCCCACGTTGCTGACCGCGCAAGTGGCATTCAATAAACTGAATAAATTCCATCTTGCACCATACGAGGCTGAATTCCCGCGCAGTGCTGAACCTACTCGTTGGCAAACGCTTGAGATGCGTGATGTGGTGTTCCAGTATGCCGATAACACCTTCTCCGTTGGGCCGTTAAATCTCAAAATTGAACGCGGTGAATTGCTGTTCCTGATTGGCGGAAATGGCAGCGGTAAATCAACGCTGGCGATGTTGTTGACCGGGCTTTACCAGCCGGTATCCGGCGCAATTTATCTGGATGGCAAAAAGATTGATGCCAGCAATCAGGATGACTATCGCAAACTGTTTTCTGCGGTGTTTACCGACGTTTGGCTGTTTGACCGCCTGCTGGGACCGCAAGGGGCGCAAGCCAATCCAGAATTAGTGTCGAGTTGGCTTGAACGCCTGAAAATGAGCGAAAAACTTGAACTGGAAAACGGCACAATCCTGAATCTGAAACTCTCAAAAGGGCAGCGCAAACGTGTGGCGTTGCTGCTGGCGCTGGCTGAAGAACGCGACATCATTTTGCTTGATGAGTGGGCCGCAGACCAGGATCCACATTTCCGCCGTGAGTTTTATCAGGTGTTGTTACCGGTGATGCAGCAAATGGGCAAAACCATTTTTGCCATCAGCCATGACGATCACTATTTTGTTCATGCCGATCGGTTGCTGGAAATGCGCCAGGGACAACTGAGTGAATTAACGGGACATGAACGTGAACATGCGTCGCGCGATGCCGTCGCCCGAACGGAAAACTAATCTCCATCATGTAAACCAGCCTTAATCGGCTGGTTTTTTGTTTTCTGTGCCACGAAGCGCTATAACTTAGCGGGTCGCAATTAGGGAAAATGGCCAGATGTCTGTCACTCAAAAGTACAGCACTAAGCAGCGTGCCCAAGACCGGGCGCGGATCCTCCAGATTCTATTAACCAATAAAGCGGTTGCCACCGGTATTCTCGGTAAATTCCCGCAGCCCGATACCCATACTCCAGAGCAAGATATCGCCGAAATCGTGGCGCTGGTGGCCAGACTGCCCGCAGGCGATCTGGCCGACGTATTAGAAGCACTCCCCTCCGAAGAACGTCATGCATTGTGGAGCCTGGTCAAAGATGACGAGCGCGGCAAAGTATTGATTGAAGCCTCGGAAACCGTCTGGGACGACTTGATTGAAGGCATGAGCGATAAAGCTCTGCTTAATATTATTCGCCCGCTGGATATCGACGACCAAATCTACCTTGCACAATATCTGCCTCGTGATTTGATGGGGCGCTTGCTGGCAACCCTGCCACAAGAAGAACGCGCTCGCGTCCGGCAAGTGCTGCGCTACGAAAAACACAGTGTCGGCGCGATCATGGATTTCGAAGTGATCACGGTGCGAGCCGATGTCACGCTGGCGGTAGTGCAACGTTTTCTGCGCATCCGCGGTAAAGTGCCGCAAAACACCGATAAAGTTTTTGTCACCACGCGCGATAAAACGCTGCTTGGGGAGCTAGGATTGACCACCATTTTGCTGCATGCGCCGCAAACGTTGGTGCTAAATGTGATGGACGATAACCCCACCTGTTTTGCCCCTGAAGACGACGATGAAGCCGCGGCGCGAACCTTTGAGCGCGACGACTTAATCAGTGCGGCGGTTATCGACAGTAGCGGCAAACTGATTGGCCGCCTGACCATCGATGAAATCGTCGATGTGGTTTATGAAGAAACCGATAACGATTTGCGCCGGATGGGTGGTTTAAGTGCCGAAGAAGACGTGTTTGCACCGGTCAGCAAAGCGGTTAAAGCGCGTTGGGCCTGGCTTGCCATTAATTTGTGCACCGCATTTGTCGCCTCCCGCGTAATTGGCCTGTTTGAACATACGATTTCACAATTGGTGGCTTTAGCTTCGCTAATGCCGATTGTTGCGGGCATCGGCGGTAACACCGGAAACCAAACCATCACCATGATTGTGCGAGCACTGGCGCTGCAACATATTCAGCCAGGGAACTTCTCTTTCCTGGTGCTGCGCGAACTGGGGGTAGCGTTATTTAACGGTATTATCTGGGGAGGCGTGATGGGAGGCGTGACCTGGTTACTCTACGATGACCTCGCTTTGGGCGGCGTTATGACGCTGGCGATGGTGCTCAATTTGCTGGTGGCATCGCTGATGGGCGTGCTGATCCCAATGATTATGATGCGTATGGGGAAAGACCCAGCAGTGGGTTCAAGCGTGCTGATCACCGCCATCACCGACACCGGGGGGTTCTTTATTTTCCTCGGCCTTGCGACCATTTTCTTGCTGTAATCACTGCCGCTTGAACGACCTCGGCGGGTAAACTTTCCGTTCGCCTTGCCGATAAGTTCTGTAAATTCCGTCTTAGCACCGTTATATTATGTCGTACATAACGAAACTCAATGGAGTAACACATGGCTAAGCAGTGGGTACGTCTGGCATTCGGCGCGGCATTAAGCGTCACTCTGGCGGGGCAAGCCTTCGCCGATAACAGCAAAATCACGGTATTTGCTGCAGCATCGTTAACCAATGCGATGCAGGATATTGCGACGCAATATCAGAAAGGCAAAACCGTTGAAATCGCCTCTTCATTTGCTTCATCCTCCACGCTTGCGCGTCAAATCGAAGCGGGTGCCCCGGCCGATTTATTCATATCTGCAGACCAGAAATGGATGGATTACGCGGTAAGCAAAGACGCGATTAAAACTGATTCTCGTGAAACACTGCTCGGCAACAGCCTGGTAGTTGTGGCACCGAAATCCAGTAAAATGGGCGATATTGTGATTAACGCTAAAACTGACTGGGCTTCATTGCTGAAAGGCGGCCGTCTGGCGGTTGGTGACCCTGATCACGTTCCGGCAGGTATTTACGCTAAAGAAGCGCTGCAAAAATTAGGCGCGTGGGATACGCTATCGCCGAAACTTGCTCCGGCAGAAGATGTTCGTGGCGCGTTGGCGCTGGTGGAACGTGATGAAGCACCGCTTGGTATTGTGTATGGCTCTGATGCGGTCGCAAGCAAAGGCGTGAAAGTGGTCGGGACTTTCCCTGAAGATTCTCATAAGAAAGTGGAATACCCGATTGCCATTGTGAAAGGCCACGACACCCCAACCGTGAGCGCCTTTTACACCTATCTGAAAGGACCGGAAGCGGCAGCTATCTTCCAACGTTACGGATTTACGACAATAACAAAATAATGATACTCACTGATCCCGAATGGCAGGCAGTACTGCTGAGCCTGAAAGTCTCAACCCTTGCGGTGCTGTTTAGCCTTCCTTTTGGGATCTTCTTTGCCTGGGTGCTGGTGCGTTGCCGGTTCCCGGGCAAAGCGCTACTCGACAGTATTATCCATCTTCCGTTAGTGCTCCCACCTGTTGTTGTCGGTTACTTATTGCTGATTGCGATGGGGCGGCGGGGCGTGATTGGTGCCTGGATTTACGACGTTTTCGGTATCACGTTCGCCTTTAGTTGGCGCGGCGCGGTGCTTGCGGCGGCGGTGATGTCCTTCCCGTTGATGGTGCGAGCGATTCGTCTGGCACTCGAAAGCGTAGATATGAAACTCGAACAGGCCGCTCGCACGCTCGGCGCGGGACGTTGGCGGGTGTTTTGTACTATTACGTTACCCTTGACGTTACCAGGTATTATTGCCGGAACTGTGCTGGCATTTGCGCGCTCGCTGGGCGAGTTTGGCGCCACCATCACCTTCGTTTCTAATATCCCCGGTGAAACACGCACCATTCCTTCTGCGATGTACACACTGATTCAAACCCCTGGTGGCGAAAATGCGGCGGCACGTTTGTGCGTGATTTCAATTGTGCTGGCGCTGGCGTCATTGCTGGTTGCGGAATGGCTTGCACGACAGAGCCGTAAGCGGATAGGGGCAGTCTGATGCTGGAGCTCAATTTCGTTCAGACGCTAGGCGAGCATCGTCTTGAGATAAATGAAACCTTACCGGGCCAGGGAATTACCGCTATTTTTGGCGTTTCAGGCGCGGGTAAAACCTCGTTGATCAACGCGATCAGTGGTCTGACTCATCCACAGCAAGGCCGCATTGTCCTTAATGGCCGCGTGCTGAGTGATGCAGAAAATAAGCGTTTTTTGACACCGGAAAAACGTCGCATTGGTTATGTATTCCAGGATGCGCGCCTGTTCCCACATTACCGTGTGCGTGGAAACCTGAAATATGGCATGCCGAGAAGTGCCGCCGGGCAGTTCGATAAACTGGTGGCATTACTGGGGATTGAACCGCTTCTGGACCGATTCCCGTGGAGTTTGTCCGGCGGCGAAAAACAGCGTGTGGCGATTGGTCGTGCGTTGTTAACCTCGCCTGAATTGCTACTGCTCGATGAACCACTGGCCTCGTTGGATATCCCCCGTAAACGCGAACTGTTGCCTTATCTGCAACGCCTGGCGCGGGAAATAAATATTCCGATGCTGTATGTCAGCCACTCGCTGGAAGAGATCCTGCATTTGGCGGATAAAGTCCTGGTGCTTGATGCTGGCGCAGTAAAAGCCTTTGGTCATCTTGAAGAGGTGTGGGGCAGCAGCGTGATGCACCCTTGGTTGCCCAAAGAGCAGCAAAGTAGCGTGTTAAAAGTGACTGTGCTGGAACACCATCCGCATTACGCGATGACCGCTCTGGCGCTTGGCGACCAGCATCTGTGGGTCAATAAACTGGATAAACCGTTACAGTCCGCGTTACGCATTCGCATTCAGGCATCGGATGTTTCGTTGGTTCTCCAGCCACCGGTCAATAGCAGTATTCGTAACGTGTTGCGGGCGAAAGTTGCCCAATGTTACGACGATGAAGGGCAGGTGGAAGTCCAGTTGGAGGTGGGTTCAAGGACGTTGTGGGCGCGGATTAGTCCGTGGGCAAGGGACGAGCTAATGATAAAACCAGGTCAGTGGCTGTATGCGCAAATCAAAAGTGTGTCGATAACTGCCTGATTTTTTAGGGTGGATAAGCGCAATCGCCATCCACCCCTCATCATCTTATTACAGCAAATGCTTATAAATCGTCTCAGCAATGCCGGTTTCCAGGTTGGTTCCAATCACCAAATCGGCACGCGCTTTAATTGCCTCATCGGCATTCCCCATCGCGACACCCAACCCTGCGCTTTCGAGCATACTCAAGTCGTTAAAGTTATCGCCAAAGGCAATGACCTGGCTCATTGATAAGCCCTGAGACTCAACCCATTGCGCTAATCGATTGCCTTTGCTGTTGCCGCGTTGTGCTACATCGACCTGATCATGCCATGACCATTCGCACGACAAGCCAAGCTCATGTTCCACAACTTCAGCGAAGCTCTGCAATTTCACGGTATCTTCATCAGTCAGTGCAAATTTCCAGATTGCGTCCACTTCATGTGCGGCCTCACGCAGAGAATTCACATGGCGGAACACCGGGCGCTGCGCTTCCGGTAAGGATTTAGCCCAGTTTTCGGTACGTAAAACGTGCCCGGTTGCCTCTTGGTACAGCATGGCATCATCGACATACATCAGCCCATGAACGTTGTGGGTATCAAGCAAGTCAATCAACTGATTGGCTTGCTGAGGTTGCAATGGATCAGATGAAAGAACCTTTTTTGCATGATAATCATACAAATAGGTCCCATTACAGCAAATTGCAGGTGTATCCAGGTTCAGTGCCTGATAAAAAGGATGGATGGCAACATGATGACGGCCTGTCACAATGACAACTTTCACACCAGCGTCACGTGCGCGCTGTAATGCTGTCAGTGATTCAGGAAGAATAGTTTTTTGCGGCGTGAGTAGCGTGCCGTCGAGATCAAGGGCGATTACGCGAAAAGTCATTTAGGGTTCCAGTCAAATTCAGAATCATAAGGCCTGTGCCGATGTTACACCGCTTGCAGCGTTGTTCAAAATCCCAACACGAAGCAGCAATTGGCACTACCCTTGTGACTATTACTCAAGACGTTGGGAGGAGAGAGATTCCATGAAACAAACAGTCTATACCGCTAGCCCGGAAAGCCAGCAAATCCACGTTTGGCAACTTAACTCCAGCGGCGAGTTAACTCTGGTGCAGGTGGTGGATGTTGCAGGCCAGGTTCAGCCGATGGTTATCAGCCCCGACAAACGTTACCTGTACGTGGGTGTGCGCCCTGAATTTCGCGTCATTGCTTACCGCATTGCACCGGACGACGGCATGCTCACCGAAGCGGGTGTAACGGCGATCCCTGGCAGCCCAACGCACATTTCGACCGACCATAAAGGCCGCTTCCTGTTTAGCGCATCTTACAATGCGGGCAGCGTCAGTGTGGTGAGCTTGAGCAACGATGGTTTACCAGGTGAAGTGGTTGAAGTGGTGGAAGGTTTAGAAGGTTGCCACTCTGCCAATATTTCCCCGGACAATCGCACCTTGTGGGTTCCGGCGTTGAAACAAGATCGCATCTGCCAGTTCACGCTGTCTGACGACGGTCATCTGGTCGCACAAACTCCGGCGGAAGTGACTACCGTTGAAGGAGCTGGCCCACGCCATATGGTGTTCCACCCGAATCAACAATACGGTTACTGCGTTAACGAATTGAACGGTTCTGTAGACGTGTGGGAACTGAAAAATGCCTACGGCAAAATTGAATGCGTGCAAACGCTGGATATGATGCCTCCTGGTTTCTCTGACACCCGTTGGGCCGCAGATATTCACATCACACCTGATGGTCGCCACCTGTATACCTGCGACCGTACCGCCAGCATCATCACGGTATTCAGCGTCTCTGAAGATGGCAGCGTCCTGGCTGTAGAGGGCTATCAGCCGACCGAAACCCAGCCACGCGGCTTTAACGTTGATCACTCAGGTAAATATTTGATTGCCGCAGGCCAAAAGTCTCACCATATCGCGGTGTATCAAATCACCGGTGAGCAAGGTTTACTGGAAGAGAAAGGCCGTTATGCCGTTGGGCAGGGGCCTATGTGGGTTGTCGTTAACGCCTATTAATTGATTGAAAAAAAGCATAAAAAAACCTCGCCGTGGCGAGGTTTTTTGTTTTAAGCAAAGCGCTAATGTTTACTCAGCAACGACCTGACTACCCACGCCACGGTTGTTGAATTCCCACATGCGGTTAGCGTTAGCATCGTTCAAATCGCGCTGGATGGCGTCTTTCTCGCCCTTCGTTCCGGTGTTGCCGGTGAACGGACGTTTAGAACTGGCGGCATCGCCCCATGGTTTCGCGCTATTGAAACCTTCGTTAATCACGCTATCACGGATAACCACCTGGCCGTTTGACGTCTGGCCTGCGGTATAACCGTTTTCAGTCGCTTCAACATCCCAGGCGCGACCCAACTGCGCGTCACCCGCGGCCGTAAAGCGGCTGTTAATCGCAAGGAAACCGTAATAAATATTTGGCAGCGTAGCCGGAGCGAACACGGTGCCTTCTTTGGTACGGCTGTTAACCAGACGGAAATCGGTATTCTCAAACACCACCGCACCGCGGCCTGCAACCACATCCACATCACCCTCAATGTAGCTGTTGGTGACGAATGTGCGCGGCTGGCGGTCAATCAACAGGCGGTTTTGAACATCGCTGTTGGTCACAAAGAAGGTGTTCTGACGGCCTAACAGGTGAACATTGTTCAGCTGAACTTTGTCGCCATCGGTACGCAAAGCAACGGCCTGATGATTACCGGCATCAACGCTGTCACCCAGTGTGTTAGCGATAGTCAGGTTTTGCAGCTGCAAGCCATTGTTCTGTGACCACACAGCGGCAGAGCACATGATACCTACGGTTGCGCTACGCTTGCTCTGGCAGCTATCAAACATGTACCACGCAGGTTTACCCGGCATATATTTGCCTGCTGGGTTAACCGCGCGACGCCAGGTGTTTACGTCGATTTCAGAGTCCAGCGGCATGGTGATTTTTACATCGCTGGCATTGTCGGTCGTGCCATACAGCGTCACGCTGCCAGAGCCTGCCGGAATATAAACAGTGCCGACATATTCGCCTGGCTGAATCGCGATGTACTGACGGGTATTGCTGTGTTTCATAATGGCGGCATCAACGGCGGCCTGAATAGAGGTGTGCGTCACACCTGCTCCACCCGCTGCACCCACGACAAAATCAGGCTGCTGAGGAATGCGAATAGACGACGGTGCCCATGGCGCTTCATCTTTATTCTTTGATGAGAAGTAGCGCGCCTGAACAAAGTTCTGAGCTTCATCGGAAGATAAAATCGGACGAGATTGAGTGCCTGGCGCCGCTTGTGTGGAAGGGCGTTCGTCTGGCGGTGTAGAGCTACAGGCCGAGAGCGCCACAGCAAATGCGAGCACGGCTGCCCGGCGAGAAACAGAGAATGTGTTCAAGGGTTGCTCCTTGCAGTGCAAGTTTAAAAGGGGATCTTAAAGCCTGCTTTTTTATACTAAGTTGAGCGAAACGGGAAGCCGATTATGCAAATCGGCTTCGTAAAGATAGGATTAATTGAACATAGCGGTAATAGAGGCGCTGCCTAACGCGTGGAAATGGACGTTAAAACCAACCATTGCGCCAGAAGCGGTGTCGCCGACATCCAACGTTTCAACGTCCAGGGCGTAAACGGTGAAAATGTAGCGGTGTGATTCCCCTTTTGGTGGTGCCGCGCCGCCGTAACCGGGTTTGCCAAAATCGGTCCAGGTTTCTCTTGCTGGTTCAGGTAATTGAGCAAGCCCTGAGCCAGCACCTTGCGGCAAAACACGGGTGTCGGCGGGAAGATTGATCACCACCCAATGCCACCAGCCCGAACCCGTTGGTGCGTCAGGATCGTAACTGGTCACGACAAAACTTTTCGTTCCCGCCGGGACATCGTCCCAGGCTAAATGCGGGGAAATATTATCGCCATCGTATCCCATGCCATTGAATACCTGGCGCCAGGGAAGTTTATCCCCTTCTTTGAAATCCTGACTTATCAGTTTCATAACCGCTCCTGAAGGTTAGAGATTCAGTAACTTCAACAATTCTTCGGCGGCAATGGTCGACGACGCTGGGTTTTGACCGGTCACCAGATGCCCGTCAACGACTGCATATTCGGCCCAATCATCAGTGCGCTCAAACAACCCACCGGCTTTTTTCAGTTCATCTTCCACCAAAAATGGCACGATTGCCGTCAGGCCAACGCCATCTTCTTCACTGTTGGTAAAACCCGTCACCCGTTTACCTTTAACCAGCGGTGAGCCATCCGGTTTTTTCACATTGCGCAAAACCCCTGGCGCATGACATACCGCGGCAACGGGCTTCCCTGCGGCCCAAAATTGCTCAATCAATGTTATCGAGTGTTTATCTTCTGCCAAATCCCACAACGGCCCATGGCCGCCGGGATAAAACACCGCATCAAAATCTTCAGCGCGGACGCTGTCGAGTTTTACGGTATTGGCTAATAGTTGTTGTGCGTCGGAATCATGACGGAAACGACGGGTGTCATCAGTTTGCGCATCTGGCGCATCGCTTTTGGGATCAAGCGGCGGCTGCCCGCCTTTTGGTGAGGCGAGGGTGATTTTCAGACCTGCATCGTGAAAGACATAATAGGGTGCGGCAAACTCCTCAAGCCAAAAGCCTGTGGGTTTGCCGGTATTGCCCAGTTGATTGTGCGAGGTTAAAACCATGAGGATCTTCATCTGATTCTCCCTTTAGGGCGTGAAACGATCCTCGAAGTGTAGTGCATGCGCGAGCGGCTTGCTGGTACTCAGCTTTTGAAAAATGCCGGGTTTTCCACCGCATCCGCCACGGCTTTAATCAGTTTTGCCAACTGCTCATGTGTGATGACGTAAGGCGGCATCAGGTAAATCAGGCGCCCGAAAGGACGAATCCACACGCCCTGTTCGACAAAGAACGCCTGAAGTGCCGCCATGTCCACCGGATGATGCGTTTCCACAACACCAATCGCGCCCAGCACGCGGACATCCGCCACTTGTGCGCAATCCTGCAACGGTTTCAGCCCCGCCAGTAACTGCTCTTCCAGCGCATTCACTTGCTGCTGCCACTCGCCTGATTCAAGTATCGCAAGGCTTTCGCTCGCCACCGCGCAGGCTAACGGATTGCCCATAAACGTCGGGCCATGCATAAAGCATCCGGCTTCACCATTGCTGATGGTGTCTGCCACCAGGCGCGTGGTCAATGTGGCGGAGAGTGTCATGGTGCCGCCGGTCAGCGCTTTGCCAAGGCATAAAATATCCGGTGAAATGCCTGCATGTTCGCAAGCAAACAGCTTGCCAGTGCGACCAAAGCCGGTGGCTATCTCATCGGCAATCAGCAAAATCCCTTCGCGGTCGCACATACGACGAATGCGCTTGAGCCATTCAGGATGATAAAAACGCATTCCGCCGGCACCCTGAACGATCGGCTCAAGGATAACGGCCGCGATTTCATGACGATGTGCGGCCATTAAACGTGCGAAAGGCACAATGTCCATCTCATCCCACTCGTCGTCAAAGCGGCAGTTTGGCGCAGGCGCAAACAGATGCTCAGGAAGATATCCCTGCCACAAGCTGTGCATCGAATTATCGGGATCGCAAACCGACATCGCGCCAAAGGTATCTCCATGATAACCATGGCGGAAGGTGAGAAAACGCTGGCGGGGCTCGTCTTTGGCATGCCAGTACTGCAGTGCCATTTTCATTGCCACTTCAACGGCAACAGAGCCGGAGTCGGCAAGGAAAACGCATTCAAGATTTTCCGGCGTCATGGCGACCAGTTTGCGGCACAGCGCAACGGCGGGCGGGTGTGTGATACCGCCAAACATCACATGCGACATCTGCTCAATCTGCTCTTTCATCGCTTGATTCAGGCGCGGGTGATTGTAGCCATGGATCGCCGCCCACCAGGATGACATCCCATCAACAAGGGCTTTACCATCAGCAAGTTGCAGTTCGCAGCCCGTTGCCGCCACCACCGGATAAACCGGTAACGGTCGGGTCATGGAAGTGTACGGGTGCCAGATATGTTGTTGGTCGAACGCTAAATCAGCAGGGGTCATAGGGTGACTTGTAAACCATTTAAAAAAGATTTAGGTTTACAAGTATAACGTCAATCAACGGCTAACAACACCCTTTTTGGAGACGCCAATGGCTCACCACGCACGCTGGTCAATGTCGCAGGTCACTGCTTTATTTGAGAAACCTTTCCTCGAACTGATGTTCGAAGCACAACAAGTACATCGTCAGCACTTCGATCCCCGTCATGTTCAGGTCAGCACGTTGCTGTCGATTAAAACCGGGGCTTGCCCGGAAGACTGCAAATATTGCCCACAAAGCGCGCGATACAAAACCGGTCTTGCGTCCGAACGTTTGATGGAAGTTGAACAGGTTCTGGACTCGGCGCGTAAAGCGCTAAACGCCGGTTCTACCCGTTTCTGCATGGGGGCAGCCTGGAAAAACCCTAACGATCGTGACATGCCTTACCTTGAGCAAATGGTGCAGGGCGTGCGCGAAATGGGGCTGGAAACCTGTATGACGCTCGGCACGTTAACCGGTGCGCAAGCCGATCGCCTGGCGGCAGCAGGGCTTGATTATTACAACCATAACCTCGATACCTCGCCAGAATTCTACGGCAATATTATTACCACTCGTACCTATCAGGAGCGTCTCGACACGCTGGATAAAGTACGCGGTGCAGGGATTAAAGTGTGCTCAGGCGGCATTGTTGGTTTGGGCGAAACGGTGACCGACCGTGCCGGATTGCTGCTGCAACTTGCCAATTTGCCGACGCCGCCAGAAAGCGTGCCAATCAATATGTTGGTAAAAGTGAAAGGCACACCGATGGCGGATAATGAAGACGTCGATGCGTTTGATTTTATTCGTACTATCGCCGTGGCGCGCATCATGATGCCAACGTCATTCGTGCGTCTTTCTGCCGGGCGCGAACAGATGAGTGAGCAAACTCAGGCCATGTGCTTCATGGCAGGTGCCAACTCGATTTTCTACGGCTGCAAACTGCTTACCACGCCAAATCCTGAAGAAGACAAAGACCTGCAATTGTTCCGCAAATTGGGGCTTAACCCGCAACAAACGACGACTCATGCGGGCGATAACGAACAACAGCAGCAACTGACCGATCAATTGCTTTCAGCAGATACGGAGAATTACTACAACGCGGCGGCTGTATGAGTTGGCAGCAACGAATTGATAGCGCCCTTGAACAACGTCGCACGAATGACAGTTTCCGTATTCGTCAGGTGAATGAGCAAGGGTGCGGGCGCTACCTTGTTCAAAATGAAATTCGTTACCTGAATTTTTCCAGCAATGACTACCTGGGAATGAGCCACCATGCGGAGGTCATTCAAGCCTGGCAGCAAGGGGCTGAGATTTACGGTGTCGGCAGTGGCGGTTCCGGGCATGTCACGGGCTACCACCAGGCGCATCAACACTGTGAACAGCAGCTTGCGGATTGGCTCGGCTATCCTCGCGCGCTGCTGTTCATTTCAGGTTTTGCGGCGAATCAGGCGTTGATTGCGGCGCTAACTGAAAAATCAGACCGAATTATTGCCGATAAGCTCAGCCATGCCTCGCTTCTGGAAGCCGCAATGCATAGCCCGGCGCAACTGCGGCGTTTTGCGCATAACGATGTGCAATCACTGCAAACTTTGCTGGCGCAACCTGGCGACGGCCAACAACTGGTCATTACCGAAGGGGTATTCAGCATGGATGGCGATGCTGCACCGTTGGCTGAAATCGCCAGGGCCAGCCGCGACGCTGGGGCATTGTTGATGGTTGATGATGCTCATGGCATTGGTGTAGTTGGGAGAGAAGGGCGAGGAAGTTGTGACCAGCAACAGATTAAGCCAGATTTGCTGGTCGTGACCTTCGGAAAAGCCTTTGGCATCAGTGGTGCTGCGGTGCTGTGCAGTGAGTCGCTAGCTGATTATCTGCTCCAGTTTGCCCGACATCTCATTTACAGCACCTCGATGCCGCCAGCCCAGGCCTGCGCGTTAATGGCTGCGTTGCAGGTGATACGTCGTGATGATGCAAGACGGAGGCAATTGCAGGCCAATATCGCCCATTTCCGTGCCGGGGCCGAAAAGTTACCGCTGAAATTAATGGCCTCGCAAACGGCTATCCAGCCAGTGATTGTCGGTGAGAATCAGGCGGCGGTGAACCTTGCTGCCACGCTGCGCGCGCGCGGATTGTGGCTGACGGCCATTCGCCCGCCCACGGTGCCACCCGGCACGGCACGGTTGCGTGTGACGCTTACTGCAAGCCATACCCGCGAGGATATCGACCTGCTTCTGGAGGCGCTGCATGACGCAACTCGTTAACAAAGCTGCCGTCGCGGCGGCATTTGGACGCGCGGCAACCACCTATGACAGTCACGCCGAATTGCAACGCACAAGTGGTGAATTGCTTGCCGGCATGCTTGAAGGACGACGCATCGCTACGATGCTGGATGCGGGATGTGGCACGGGCTGGTACAGCCGCGCATGGCGCAAAAAAGGCTGCCATGTGACTGCGTTGGATCTCTCACCTGACATGCTGAATTATGCGGCACAGCAGGAGTCGGCAGATGGTTATCTCGAAGGTGATATTGAGGCCATCGCACTGCCCGATGGGCAAGTGGATTTAGCCTGGAGCAATCTGGCTGTGCAGTGGTGCAATGATTTACGCAGTGGTTTGAGTGAACTTTACCGCGTCACTCGCCCTGGCGGAAGTGTTGCATTTACCACACTTGCTGCGGATTCATTAAGCGAACTTCATACCGCGTGGCATGCGGTGGATGAACGCTCTCATGCTAATCAGTTTCTCTCGTTTGAGCAGATTCAGAATGCTTGCGAAGGTTGGCGTTGTTCCTTGCAAGTCCACGAGATTAGCCAGTCCTATGTAAGCGTAATGAGCGCCATGCACTCGCTAAAAGGCATTGGAGCAACGCATCTGCATGACGGACGCAAAGCGTCATTGATGACCCGCCAACAATTACAAAAATTAAGTCTCGCCTGGCCACAAAAAGAGGGGCAATTCCCCCTGACCTGGCAGCTCGTTTGTGGAGTAATAGAACGTGATTAAAAGATGGTTTGTGACCGGAACCGATACCGAAGTGGGTAAAACTGTCGCCAGTTGTGCATTGCTGCAAGCCGCAACGCTCGCGGGTTACCGCACTGCGGGCTATAAACCGGTGGCCTCAGGCAGCGAAATGACGGCAGCAGGTATTCGGAACAGCGATGCGCTTGCATTGCAGCGCAATAGCAGCGCCACATTAGGCTATGAACAGGTTAATCCGTTTGCCTTTCTGGAGCCGACATCACCGCATATTGTGAGTGCCTTAGAAAATCGAGCCATCGAGTTTTCGCAGCTATCAGCAGGGCTCGAAGCGCTCTCTTCACACGCTGACTGGTTACAGGTTGAAGGGGCGGGAGGCTGGTTTACGCCACTTTCACAGACCGCTACCTTCGCTGATTGGGTTATCCAGGAGCAGTTGCCCGTTATTCTGGTTGTTGGGGTGAAACTGGGCTGCATTAACCATGCAATGCTTACAGCTCATGCGGTGAAAAATGCAGGCCTGCATCTGGCGGGTTGGATTGCCAATGACGTTCAGCCTACGGGGAAACGCCACGCAGAATACATCGCCACGTTGCGCGATGTGTTACCCGCCCCCATGTTGGGTGAAATTCCGTTTTGCCCGCAACTTAATGAGCAAACGGCGCTCGGTCACTATCTGGATATTTCTCTTCTTTCTGCATAACTTGCAGATCTTTTGATCATTTCTGCAACGCCCGGAAAAGATTTCGGGCGCGCTTCCTGATGCGTTCAATTGTCCATTCTTCCGCTTGAACATTAAACCGAATCGAGTAAATTACTTTTAAATTTATGTTGTCACGTGACAACTTTTTTGCGAGTATGCTCAGGAGGTTTTATGACACGACGTTTGCACCCGAATAAGGATATCGAAGCCGCATTAAGCTATGCCGAGTGTCAGGGTTGGCAAGTGCGCCCCGGCGGAGCGCACTGTTGGGGGAAGATGTATTGCCCCTGGAATAACAAAGCCTGTCGTTGCGGTGAGTTTTGTATTAGCTGCATCTGGAGCTCACCTCGTAGTGCCTATAACCACGCCAGGCAAATACGTCGTGTCGTTGATAACTGTAGTCAGCAAGGCATTCCACCCATCATCAGACATTGAGTTTCAAGGAGCAGAACATGTCAGAATTTAGTTTCACATTGATTTTCACCTTGCCAGAAAAAGGCCAGGATCCTGCCGAATGGGTAGAGGCGTTAGGCGCACAAGGCTGTGATGACGCACTGGTTGGTGTGGGCGTGACCGGGCGCATCGCGCTGAATTTCACCCGTGAAGCGCAAGAGGCAAGGCTGGCCGTGGTGTCGGCCATCAAAGACGTAAAGCGAATTATTCCAGGTGCAGTTTTGGTCGAAGTGATGCCCGATTTGGTTGGGCTAACGGATATTGCCGAACTGCTGGGATTTTCACGCCAGTATATGCGTAAAGTGATGGTCGGCCGGGAGGCATTTCCTCAACCAGTGCATGACGGGAAAACCGCTATCTGGCATCTGGAACCGGTGTTACGTTGGATGCGCGAAGCTGGGGTGTCAAAAGTCCCTTTGCCGCTGGTGGAGCTCTCCGCCGTGACACGACAATGCAATTTACAACGGGAACTTGCCGATCTCGATAAAGCTGTACAGAAGCAGTTAGGGCAGTTGTGACGGCAAACCTGGACTTTCCATTCTTGCCGTCGGTTGGCACGCCATCATGGGTCAATCCAACTGGAAACCAGTTTGTCATCTAACTGCGCGACATGACCTTGAGCGACGTTACGTCCACGGTGGAGCAAGCAGAAACGGTCGGCTACACGGCGAATAAAGGGCAACCGTTGTTCGACCAACAGGACAGTCAGCCCAAAGTCACGGCTTAGCCGCCGAATAGTATTACCGAGATCATGAATAAAACGCTGACCGCTACCGAAAGTGGGTTCATCGAGAATCAGCAGCTTCGGTTCAGTCACTAGTGCCCTTGCTAACGCCAGTTGCTGCTGAAGGTCGCCTGACAACTCGCCTGCGCGCATGTGCCGCAAGTTGTAAAGTTCAGGAAACAGTTCATCGATCATGGATGGGATAGCGCGTGGCCGTTCACGGGCCGCCAGCAGTGCAATTTGCAGGTTTTCCTCAACGCTCAGCTGGGAAAATATCCGCCGGTCCTGGGCGACGTAACTCATCCCGAGCGCCGCTCTGCCTTCAATCGGTTGCGTCAGTAAATCTTGTGGAGGGTGGCCAGCCTCAAGCCAGGTCATACTGCCACTCTGAACAGGCAAGTAACCGGTGATGCAGTTAACCAACGTCGTTTTACCCATCCCTGGTGCACCCAGCACACAGGTGCATTGGCCTGGTGTCAGCTCAAGATCCAGATTCCACAGAATATGACTTTCACCATAAAACTGATTAACAGCTCGCAGACTCAACATCGATACTCTCCTTCGGGCAGGGTTAAGAACGCGCATTAACATCCGCTATGCGATCCAGGACGAGTAAAACAGTGCAATTCCCTTGCCACTAACCTTTTTTCGCGCTCGAACATTGCAACTTTGGGAAAAGGCTCATGAAAAAGGTTGAGGAAAGTTTCGCCATCTACAACTCGAAAAGCCGAATGCACTGTGTCAGTGCCTGATCGTCGATAGGTTTGGTGCAATGTCTTCAGGCCGCTCCATGAGAATGCGCAATTCGTGAGCAAGATCATAAGAAATTGCGTGCCTTTAGCAGGTAAAAAAGGGGTGAAAATAATGCTGAAAAATATTTTTTGGGGCCGGCACAGAGATTTTAGGGTTTTTTGCGGTCTGCGCTGCAAAAGGGCTGAGAGCAGTTATCCACTATTCCTGTGGATAACCATGTGCATTAGAGTTAGAAAACTTGCGGTAAGCGAGGGCTGGCGCGGGTTACGCATGAATTGGCGCGAAACCAGACTTTTGCAAATAGCTGTTTAAAATTAACGAGTTGAATAAAATCAATCGCTGCAATGAAAGTGCATCAGATGTTCCTTACGCTTTTATGACACTGCTTGACAATTGTTAAAAGGTAAAAAAATATGGGGATAACCATTTAGGTCAGCTGAAATCTCTAAGTGAAAGATATTTCACCTCCAAACCAGACGGCAGAGACAGGCGATATCACAAACACCAGTGCAAGGAACTGGTTTTTCATCCAGTATCTTTTTCTGGCAAAATTTCCTGTGCCGAGTAAAATTATCCTCCGGCCC
This sequence comes from Buttiauxella sp. WJP83, assembly GCF_027594725.1. NCBI lineage: Bacteria > Pseudomonadati > Pseudomonadota > Gammaproteobacteria > Enterobacterales > Enterobacteriaceae > Buttiauxella > Buttiauxella sp. WJP83. The sequence continues at coordinate 3,273,677 of NZ_CP110080.1, read as the reverse complement.
GCTCGTTTCTTCATCAGGTAGCCTCTTCATGAGTAAAGCGTTCAAATTAAATTCAGCATTCAAACCTTCAGGCGATCAGCCCGAAGCCATTCGTCGCCTTGAAGAGGGTTTACAAGACGGGCTTGCCCATCAGACGTTGTTGGGCGTAACGGGCTCCGGTAAGACCTTTACCGTGGCGAATGTGATTGCTGATTTGCAACGCCCTACGATGGTGCTGGCGCCTAACAAGACCCTCGCGGCGCAGTTGTACGGCGAGATGAAAGAGTTCTTCCCGGATAATGCGGTCGAGTTTTTTGTCTCGTACTATGATTACTACCAGCCAGAAGCCTACGTTCCGAGTTCCGATACGTTTATCGAAAAAGACTCATCGGTGAATGAACATATTGAACAGATGCGTCTGTCTGCGACTAAAGCGTTACTGGAAAGGCGCGATGTGATCGTGGTCGCTTCGGTGTCAGCGATTTACGGCCTGGGCGATCCTGATCTCTATCTGAAGATGATGCTGCATCTCACCAAAGGGATGATCATCGATCAGCGTTCTATTTTGCGCCGTTTGACCGAACTGCAATACACCCGTAATGACCAGGCTTTCCAGCGCGGGACTTTCCGCGTTCGCGGTGAAGTCATCGACATCTTCCCGGCAGAGTCTGACGATTTAGCACTACGTGTGGAGCTGTTTGATGAAGAGGTGGAACGCCTTTCGCTGTTTGACCCTCTGACCGGGCAAATCGACCAGGTTATTCAACGTTTCACCGTTTATCCAAAATCGCATTACGTCACGCCGCGTGAACGTATTGTGCAAGCCATGGAAGAGATAAAGGTTGAACTGGCAGATCGCAGAAAGGTCTTGCTGGCAAACAACAAATTACTCGAAGAACAGCGACTCACACAGCGTACTCAGTTCGATCTAGAGATGATGAATGAGTTGGGTTACTGCTCGGGCGTGGAAAACTACTCGCGGTTCTTATCTGGCCGTGGCCCTGGTGAGCCACCGCCAACACTTTTCGATTACCTACCCGCCGATGGCCTGTTGGTGGTCGATGAATCACACGTCACCATTCCGCAAATTGGCGGGATGTATCGCGGCGACCGGGCGCGTAAAGAGACGCTGGTGGAATATGGCTTCCGTTTGCCGTCGGCACTGGATAACCGCCCGCTGAAATTTGAAGAGTTTGAAGCGCTTGCTCCGCAAACTATTTATGTCTCAGCAACACCGAGCAATTATGAGCTAGAAAAGTCTGGAGGCGATGTTGTCGACCAGGTTGTCAGGCCAACCGGCTTACTGGATCCGATTATCGAAGTGCGCCCTGTTGCGACTCAGGTTGACGACCTGCTTTCTGAAATTCGCAAACGCGTTGAAATTAACGAACGTGTTTTGGTCACCACTCTGACCAAGCGTATGGCCGAGGATTTAACTGAATATCTGGAAGAGCATGGTGAGCGGGTGCGCTATCTGCACTCCGATATAGATACCGTTGAGCGGATGGAAATCATCCGTGATTTGCGCCTTGGCGAGTTCGACGTGCTGGTGGGCATTAACTTACTCCGTGAGGGGTTGGATATGCCTGAAGTGTCGCTGGTGGCGATTCTGGATGCGGATAAAGAAGGTTTCCTGCGTTCTGAGCGTTCACTGATTCAGACGATTGGCCGTGCGGCACGTAACATCAACGGTAAAGCTATTTTGTATGGTGACAAAATCACCCCATCTATGGCGAAGGCGATTGGTGAAACGGAACGCCGTCGCGAGAAACAGCAGCGTTACAACGAAGAAAATGGCATTACGCCGCAAGGGCTGAATAAAAAGGTGGTGGACATCCTTCAGCTTGGCGAAGGGATGGCGAAAACCAAAGGTCGGATGAAGAGCAAAGCGCGCAGCGTGATTGAAGATGATGAAATTATTCTGACTCCTAAAGCCCTACAACAGAAAATTCATCAGTTGGAAGAGAAGATGCTGGAGCATGCGCAAAATCTGGAGTTTGAAGAAGCCGCGCAGGTGCGCGATCAACTGCATCAACTACGACAGTTATTTATTGCGGCGTCGTAATATCAGCGACCGGACGAGAGCGGGTAATTCTGGTTTACCCGCCACGTATGAATGGTTTAACCAAGCTGCTGAATGGCTTTTTCCAGCGCCTGGCGCAGCAAGTGCCGGTCGTGGCGATAACGAATATCGCAAGCTTCCAGAGGTTCCTGAATCACGACACGATCGGTGATTTCGGAAACATCCACCTGCGGGCCAACCACCACGGCATCAATGATGCGCTTACCGACACGCTGCTCCATGATATCCAGCGTTTGCCCAAGCGACAGGCTTGCAGCGGCGGTGCTTAACTCTTTTCCAAGATTACCGATAAACACCACTGGGGCAGGGGTACGGCGCAACGCCTGATCCATATCTTCCAGCAACAGTAATGGCATCAAACTGGTATAGAAACTGCCTGGACCAATCAGAATCAAATCTGCTTCGGCAATCGCCTGTACTGCTTCGCGTGTTGCCTGGGCTTTCGGGTATAGCGATAATTCCTGCGGGGGTGAAGAAAGCTGATCAATATTCACCTCACCATAAATAAAATGACCGTCTGCGTCCGTCGCCATTAAATCTACCGGTTGTTCTGACATCGGGATCAGAAACGCATCCACCTTCAGCAAGTTACGAATGAGATTTATGGCTTCCAAAGGTCGCACGCTCAGATGGTCTAGCGCCTTTAACATCAGATTTCCAAGGTTATGCCCTGAAAGTTCGCCATTACCGCCAAAACGGTACTCAAACATCGCTGAAGCCACGCTCTGTTCAGTAATTAACTGATTTAAACAGTTGCGCATATCACCCCAGGCAATGCCGCCTTCAGAACGACGAATTCGCCCTGTAGAACCGCCATTATCCGTGGTGGTCACAATGCCAGTTAAACGTGAACCCAAAGAGGAGAGGGATGACATAACCCTGCCCAGACCGTGTCCACCGCCGAGAGCAACCACTCGGTCCAAATCAGCAAACGTACGATTGCGCATAACTATTCCTAATGACGAACTATCGAAATAAGGTAGCGTAAAAGATCTGAAAATACGATTCAGGCTCAAACGATAATGATGTATATCAATGCAAAAGTTCACTTTTCGCGTAGTCTGTTGCGAAATTGAGCAATTAGTTCGTTATATATATAATTATACAGCGAAGGCGGCTATGGCGAATAATGTCATCACGCGCTACTATCGCTCTAACACACACTAAGCCTCTGGACCTAAGTCGAAAGATACGGTGCTTTGGCCGTGACCTTGAGTCACCAGGGTGCAGAAAGAAATGCCTGCATCTCCCGTATTTGGAAGGTGTACATGGCTACCCAACTTACCGACGCTTACGCTCGTAAGTTTTTTTATCTGCGTCTGTCTATTACCGACGTTTGCAATTTTCGTTGCAACTATTGTCTGCCGGATGGCTACAAGCCTCACGGTGTGGCAAATAAAAGTTTCCTCAACGTCGATGAAATTCGCCGCGTCACGCGAGCATTTGCCGCTCTCGGTACTGAAAAAGTACGCCTGACGGGAGGCGAACCCTCTTTACGTAAAGATTTCACCGACATCATCGCTGCCGTGCGTGAAAATCCTGGGATCCGCCAGATTGCCATGACAACCAACGGCTATCGCCTTGCGCGTGATATCCAGCAATGGCGTGATGCGGGTCTTACCGCGGTCAATGTCAGCGTTGATAGCCTCGATGCTCGCCAGTTCCACGCCATTACCGGGCAAGATAAATTCCGCCAGGTGATGGACGGCATTGACGCTGCATTCACCGCCGGATTTGAGCGCGTAAAAGTGAATACTGTGCTGATGCGTGGGGTGAATCACCACGAACTCGATACCTTCCTTGCGTGGATAAAACCACGTCCTATCCAGTTGCGTTTCATCGAGCTGATGGAAACCGGCGACGGCGGCGAATTGTTCCGCAAACACCATGTTTCAGGAAAAACCATCCGCGACCAGTTGCTGGCTCGTGGTTGGGTTCATCAGCTTCGCAGCCGCAGCGATGGCCCTGCACAAGTATTTTGCCATCCGGATTATCAGGGCGAGATCGGTCTTATCATGCCGTATGAGAAAGACTTTTGTGCCAGTTGTAATCGCCTGCGTGTTTCATCAGTCGGTAATCTGCATCTGTGTTTGTTTGGCGAACACGGTATTTCATTGCGAGATTTGCTGGCAGATGACGGGCAAATCGACGAGCTTGAAGCGCGCATTGCCGAAGCATTGACGCACAAAAAACAGACCCATTTCCTGCATGACGGTGAAACCGGCATCACCCAGAACCTGTCCTATATTGGTGGGTAAAGTGGCGGGTTGAACCAATTAAACGGGTAAAACCAGATAAAAAGGAAAATACCAATGAGCCAGGTGAGCAGTGAATTTATTCCGGTGCATATCGCCATTCTGACTGTTTCAAGCCGCCGCGGTGAAGACGACGATACGTCAGGTCACTATTTACGTGAAGCCGCTACTGACGCGGGTCATAAAGTAGTCGCCAAAGCGATTGTGAAAGAAAACCGCTACGCCATTCGCGCGCAAGTTTCCCAATGGATTGCTGATGACGAAGTGCAGGTGGTGCTCATCAACGGAGGGACCGGTTTTACCGATGGTGACCAGGCTCCTGAAGCGCTGTTACCACTGTTTGACCGCGAAATAGAAGGCTTTGGCGAAATCTTCCGCATGCTCTCTTTTGAAGAAATCGGTACATCGACGCTGCAATCTCGGGCACTGGCCGGTGTGGCCAATCGCACCCTGATTTTCGCCATGCCGGGCTCCACCAAGGCATGTCATACCGCATGGGAAAATATCATCCAGCCACAACTGGATGCCCGCGTGCGCCCTTGTAATTTCCATCCACATCTCAAGAAATAAACTATGTCGCAACTGACTCATATTAATGCCGCTGGCGAAGCGCACATGGTCGATGTCTCCGCCAAAGCTGAAACCGTGCGTGAAGCGCGTGCCGAAGCGTTTATCACCATGCAAGCCGAAACGTTGGCGATGATTATTGAAGGCAGTCATCATAAAGGTGATGTGTTTGCCACGGCGCGAATCGCCGGGATTCAGGCAGCGAAGCGCACCTGGGATTTGATTCCACTTTGCCACCCGCTGATGCTCAGCAAAGTCGAAGTGAATTTGGCCGCTGAGCCTGAACATAATCGCGTACGCATCGAATCTGTCTGCCGACTGACCGGTAAAACCGGCGTTGAGATGGAAGCGCTAACCGCCGCGTCGGTGGCGGCGTTAACCATCTACGACATGTGCAAAGCGGTGCAGAAAGATATGGTGATAGGCCCGGTGCGCTTGCTTGCCAAAAGCGGCGGAAAATCAGGGGACTTTAAGGTGGAAAGCGATGATTGATATCCTGTTTTTTGCTCAGGTGCGCGAACTCGTTGATTGCGACCGCCTGCAACTTGACGCCACGTTCAGTGATGTCGAACAACTGCGCCAGGCTCTTGCGGCCAAAAGTGATCGTTGGGCGTTGGCACTGGAGTCCGGCAAACTGCTGGCGGCGGTCAATCAGACGTTGGTGAGTTTCGACCATCCGTTAAAAGACGGCGATGAAATCGCATTCTTCCCGCCGGTCACCGGAGGCTAAAATGGAAAACACCCGAATTCGCGTCAGCCATGAAAACTTTAATGTCGGCGATGAGTACCAGTGGCTCGCGCAATGCGATGAAGACGGTGCCGTTGTGACGTTTACCGGCAAAGTGCGTAATCACAATCTTGGCGATAGCGTCAGTGCATTAACACTTGAGCACTATCCAGGAATGACAGAAAAAGCGCTGGCAGAAATTGTCGAGGAAGCCCGCAAACGCTGGCCGTTGCAACGTGTCAGCGTCATTCACCGTATTGGCGAATTGTGGCCAGGAGATGAAATTGTGTTTGTGGGGGTGACGGGCGTGCATCGCAGTTCTGCGTTTGAATCCGCACAATTCATTATGGATTATCTGAAAACCAAAGCCCCATTCTGGAAGCGCGAAGCCACCACTGACGGCGATCGTTGGGTCGAAGCGCGCGATACCGACAAACAGGCGGCGAAACGCTGGTAACAGGCACCCTGTTGGAGTTGTGTTAATCTTAAACATGGTAGGCTGTAAAGCCTGAAATCAGGTTAACGTAATACAAAGAGGAAGCATCATGGATCGATTCCCACGTTCCAATGACACTATTGTCCAGCAAGCGCGCACGGGTTTGCAGGCATATATGGCACAAGTTTATGGTTGGATGACCTGCGGCCTGTTACTGACGGCATTTGTCGCCTGGTTTGCTGCGAATACGCCAGCTGTGATGGAATTCGTCTTTTCCAGCAAAATCACTTTCTTCGGGTTGATCATCGTGCAGTTGGGGTTGGTGTTTGTGCTCTCTGGCATGGTGCATAAACTCAGCGCGGGTATGGCAACCAGCTTGTTTATGCTCTATTCGGCATTAACGGGGCTGACCCTTTCCAGTATTTTTATCGTCTATACGTATTCGTCCATCGCCAGTACGTTTGTGGTTGCAGGCGGGATGTTTGGTGCCATGAGTCTGTATGGCTACACCACTAAGCGAGACCTGAGCGGCTTTGGCAACATGCTGTTTATGGCGCTGATTGGTATTGTGTTGGCTTCACTGGTGAACATGTGGCTCAAAAGCACGGCGCTGATGTGGGCGGTGACGTATATCGGCGTAATCGTATTTGTCGGTCTGACGGCCTATGACACGCAGAAGCTGAAAAATATTGGCGAGCAAATTGATACCCGGGATACGCAAACCATGCGCAAATATTCCATTCTTGGTGCGCTGACGCTGTATCTCGACTTCATCAACCTGTTCTTGATGCTGCTGCGTATTTTCGGCAACCGCCGTTAGTTTTTGTCGCCCTCATCCCGGCCTTCTCCCCCAAGAGAAGGGGAATGCTGAACTGCCCCTATCTCTCAGGATAATGGGAAAACTGAACAACCCCCTCTCCCTCAGGGAGAGGGCTGGGGTGAGGGTTGTTTTATCCGAATCTTTCTTCATTTTTCACCCGCATCTTCTTCGCCCGACTCTCAAGCCATAAATAACAAACCAACGCCAGCAGCAGCGGAGCAATATAGTAGAGCAGGCGGTAAGCCAGAAGTGCCGCAATAATAGTGCCATTCTTGATATGCTCGCCTGCCAGTAAAGCGATAAATACCGCCTCCAGCACGCCAATCCCGGCAGGGATATGCACAATCACTCCGGCAATACTGCTCACCAAAAGCACGCCTAAAACAAAGAAATAATGAATTTCCTGGCCCAGTAACAGCCAGATAATCGCGCCCATCACCATCCAGTTGGCGCTGGAAATCGCCATCTGCAACAGAGCAAATTTAAACGACGGCAGCACCAGACGCTGGCCTTTTATCGTCATGTGACGATGCTTCGCAAAGGCACAAAACCACAAGTAAACCGCAATAAACGCCAGCAGTACGCCACCTAAAATCCGCAGCGTTGTCTCATCGATGTACCAGTGAGCCGGTAATTGCACTACACCAACGGTAAAAATCACGCCCGCCAGCAGAATGTAACCCAGCCAGTTAGTTGAAATACTTAACGAAAAGATGCGAGTAATGGTCGCGCTGGGCAGACCGAGGCGCGAATAAAGCCGGTAGCGCATTCCAATACCACCCACCCAGGTACTGAGCGTCAGGTTGAAGGCATAACAGATAAATGACACCAGCATGACTTGCCGTTTTGCTAATTTATGCCCGCAGTACGCGCGAGCTAACAGATCGTAGCAGCCATAAATCAGGTAACTCAGAATAACCAGACCGACCGCGCTAAACAGCGCCGTACGGTTGTAGTTGCGAATAACCTGCCAAACCTCCTGCCAGTCGACTTTCGCTGCATACACCACCAGCAAGACAATGACGGCGATGAAAAACAGCCAGGTGAGGATCTTTTTCGCTTTGCGCCATTTCGAATGCGAGTGCGACATTAATATTTCACTCCGGGATTATCCGTCTCAACCTGGTCCTGGGTTTCGAGTTGTGGCTGTGCGGGCGGCATCACTTGCGCAAGTTTTGCCGTATGTGCAGGAAGCCAGCCAACCATTGCCGGGAAGTGGCGCAAAAAGTGGAACGCCAGCACGCTTTTACCCAAATTCCACCATGTACGTTTGGGGATCATCGACTCATCAACCGGTTTGCAGTCCTGTGCAATCAGGCCGTTGAGATTTTGACTGAGCGCCTCATTGAAATTTCGATCATAAATAATCAGGTTGGCTTCCAGATTGAGGGACAAACTCAATGGATCAAGATTGCTGGAACCGACCGTCGCCCAGTGGTCGTCCATCAGCGCTACTTTGCCGTGCAGCGGACGCCGCTGATATTCATAAATCTTCACGCCCGAACGCACCAGATAGTTGTACAGCAGGCGTGCGCCTACTTTGACAATCGGCATATCCGGTTCGCCCTGCACAATCAGTTGTACTAAAACGCCTCGGCGTGAAGCCTTGCGCATAGCATGCAGCAGACGGTATCCAGGGAAAAAATAGGCGTTGGCGATAATCACTTCACGCTTCGCTTTACTGAGCATTTTCAGGTAATAGCGTTCGATATCATCGCGATGCTGGTTGTTGTCGCGCCAGACGAACAAGGCTTGTGCTTCACCTGGCGTGAGGTTTTCCTGGGCAGGATTGCGATGACGCCGCCACCAGCGGCGCTTAACGTCGTGTCCAGGCAGGTTGGAAATAACGTACTGATAAATATCCTCTACCACAGGGCCTTCGACTTTTACCGAATAATCCTGCTTGGCTTCTGGGCCGTAATCACTCATTTGTTCTGCGGAGTAGTTAATGCCGCCAACAAAGGCAACGCTGCCATCGACCACCACGATTTTGCGGTGCATACGACGGAACAGGTTGGTGCGCATGCCAAAGAGAAGAGGGCGAGGGTCGTAGTAGCGGAACATCACGCCCGCGGTGGTCAGTTGGTTGACAAATTCGTCACTTAAATCGGGTGAGCCATAGCCATCGAGCAACACTTCCACGCTCACACCCCGGTTTGCCGCATGCAAAATCACGTCATGAAGCTTGCGACCCACATCATCTTCAAACCAGATAAATGTCTCAAGAATCACTTTGCTACGGGCATTGCTGATGGCGTCAAACACCTCAGGGAAAAACTGATCGCCGTTTTCGAGTAACGAAATACGGTTGCCATCGCGCCAGTTATTTTTCATATATGAATCTCCACGGCTAATGGCGCATGGTCGGAAAGATGCCGCCAATGCTGTAACGGGAGGGCTGTCGGGGCGCTGGCAGAGGCATTTTTAACGTAAATTCTGTCCAGCCGAAGCACGGGGAAACGGGCCGGGAAGGTACGTGCCGGGCGACCCTGTGCGCGGGTAAAGACTTCATCTAACCCGGTTTGCTTGAGCTGGTGGGTTGCGCGTTGTTGCCAGTCGTTGAAATCACCGGCCACCACCACGGGCTCTCCTTCCGGGAGTTCATTCACCAGTTGGCAAAGCATGTTGAGTTGCGACTGGCGGTGTGCGTCACGTAAACCGAGATGCACACAAATGACATGCGCACGAATATTCGCGCCGGGAAGGTTTATCTGGCAGTGCAGCATGCCGCGCTTTTCATGACCTTCGACTGAGATATCGCGGTTGACGAAATGGCTGATGGGGAAACGCGACAACACCGCATTACCGTGATGGCCTTCGGGGTAAACCGCATTGCGGCCATAGGCAAATTCGCTCCACATGCTATCTGCGAGGAATTCGTAATGGCTGTTTTTCGGCCAGTTCTCTACCCGCAGGGAGTGTGCTTCGTGGGCACCCATCACTTCCTGCAAGCAGACAATATCGGCGGAAACGGCGCGAACCGCATCGCGTAGCTCAGGCAAAATGAAACGCCTGTTGAGTGCGGTGAAGCCTTTGTGTGTGTTAATTGTGAGCACTTTAAAAGAAAAGTGCTGAGTCTTATTACCCATGCTTCTCCCGGCATTGTTAACATCCCGATGAAAATAAAGTGTAGTCTCTGTCACAAATAGGTGTCGGGTTACGGAATTTTCCGCATACTGCGGTACTCTGAAGGATAGGAAATAGAGGCCAGGAGAGAAATAATGAAATGGCAACAACGCGTACAAGTGAAAACAGGACTGAGCTGCTGGCAAATTATGCTGCATCTTTCTGTGCTTTGTGCGCTGCTCGTTGGCTGGAAAACAGCCACCCTCATACCGGTCGGCATTGGATTATGTTTGTTGTATATCGCGACAGTTATTCTGATGTTCGCCCTGCAAGGTGTTCGCACAGGGCGCTTACGTGATATTGGCGATTTTCTTGAAGAGCTGACGACCACCTGGTATTTCGGTTCAGCGATGATTGCGTTGTGGCTGTTGTCACGCGTCGTCGAAAATAAATTCCTTATTGCAGGCGCTGGGCTTGCAATGATTGCAGGCCCGATTATCTATTCTCTACTCGCCAAAGATATGCCCAAAACAATTCGAGTTGCAGGAAGGCGGTGACGCAGTGAGTCCCCAGGAGCTTACTTGAGTAAGTGACTGGGGTGAGCGAGGAAAACCAACGCACATGCAACTTGAAGTGTGACGGGCATCAGGCGATTTTGCGCCGAAACATCCAATACGCCGCTGAACCTGTGGTGGCTGCTATCACCAATAGCGGCCACACACTTCCCCAGACAATATCAAAACTCGCGTTCTTCAAATAAATCTGCTTAGTAATATCGGTGAAATGCCGAATCGGGTTCGCCCACGTCAGGTTTTGCAGCCATACCGGCATGTTCTCGACGGGCGATACATAACCCGAGAGCAAAATGGCTGGCATCATAAAGACAAACACCCCGATAAATGCTTGCTGCTGCGTTGAGCAGAGCGCCGAAATCAATAAACCAAAGCCTACCAACGACAAACCGTAAATCAGCATCGTGAAGTAAAACAGCAATAGCGAGCCGGAAAACGGAATGTGATAGCCCCAGATCCCGACCCCCAGCACAATGGTTGCCTGGCCAATGGCCACGATTTGTGCGGGGACGGCTTTACCAACAAAAATTTGCCAGGTCGCCAGTGGAGACACCAGCAGCTGATCGAGCGTCCCTTGCTCGCGTTCACGGGCGACGGAAAGGGAGGTGACAATCATCACGCCAATCGTCGTTATCATCGCAATCAGCGACGGCACCACAAACCATTTGTAATCCAGATTCGGGTTATACCAGTTACGCACCACCAGCTCGCTATTGTTCGGCTTGGGTTGGCCAGACATCAATTCCTGTTGGTAATTTTTCACAATCTGTTGCAGGTAATTTGCGGCAATTTGCGCGCTGTTTGAGTTTCGCCCATCCAGAATGATTTGCAGCTTAGCCTGCTGTTGGCTGGCAATGTCGCGAGAAAACTCCGCCGGGAAGCGAATCAATAACAGTGCTTTCTGGTTGTCGATTGTTGGCTGGATTTCCTGTGGGCTTTTCAGCAACAACACATGGCTAAAGGCTTTGGCGCGGGCAAAACGCTGGGTGAGTTCTACGGAATGGCTGCCGTTATCTTCGTTATAAATGGCGATGGTCGCGTTCGTTACTTCAAGCGTTGCTGCAAACGGAAACAACACCACCTGCAACACCACGGGCAAAATTAAAATTGCGCGGGTTTGCGGCTCACGCAACAGGGATTGCAGTTCTTTGCGGATCAGCGTCCAGAGTCGATAAAACATAGCCTTCCTTAATCAAGACGGCGTTTGGTTTTCAAAGCCGTCAGGCCGATAAACATCACCGCCGAGGCAATTAAAAACAGGGTGTTGATGACCAGCACGGTCGTAATATTCCCCGCCAGAAACAGGCTTTGTAGCGTGCTGACGAAATAACGCGCCGGGATAACGTAGGTCACCGCGCGGATAATTGCCGGCATACTGTCTATCTGGAAGATAAAACCGGACAGCATAATCGACGGCAAGAATGCGGCATTGAGCGCCACCTGCGCGGCATTAAACTGGTTGCGTGTAATCGTGGAAATTAATAAACCCATACCGAGTGTGCTGAGTAAGAACAGACTGGTGATGAAGAATAAAATCAGCAGTGAACCGCGGTACGGCACGCCGAGAATAAACACCGACACCAGCATACACAGCAACATCGCCAGCATGCCCAGCACGTAATAGGGCAGCAATTTGCACAGTAGCAGTTCGGTGCGCGTCACCTGTGTGGAAAGCAGTGCCTCCATGGTGCCGCGCTCCCATTCCCGCGCCACCACCAATGAGGTCAGGATCGCGCCGATCACCGTCATGATGATGGTCACAGCGCCGGGGATAATAAAATGCTGGCTGATAGCCGCAGGGTTAAACCAGTAGCGCAACTGCACGTCGATCAGCGGTTCAAATTTTTCACCCCGGTCCTCTGCCCGCTGTTGCTGCCAGATTTGCCAGATCCCCTCCATGTAACCCTGCACGAAGTTTGCGGTATTCGGTTCGCTGCCATCGGTAATCACCTGAACGGGCGCCGTCGCACCCGGACGCGCCATGTTTTGTGCAAAATCAGTCGGGATCACCACCAGGCCGCGAATCTTCCCCGCTTGCATGAGCTGAATTAAAAGTTGGCGATCATCACTGACTGTGGGCTCGATGTAGGGGGATGCCGTGATCGTGTGGGTGAAATCCAGCGCTTCCTCGCTTTGTTGCTCGAGCAAAACCCCGACGCGCAGGCGGCTGGAATCGAGGTTGATGCCATAACCAAATATAAACAGCAGTAACAGCGGGATCACCACGGCAATCAACCAACTGCTGGGGTCACGCACAATCTGACGCGTCTCTTTCACACACAGAGCGCGAACCCGTCGCCAGGAAACGGCCTGATTATGCTCGCTCATCTTCGTGCTCCTTATCCCATTGATGGATAAGCGTAATAAATGCCTGCTCCATTGTCGGGTCAGTTTGCTCGTCGTCAGCGGCTTGCTCTTTAAGGTCATCCGGCGTGCCACTGGCAATCAGCTTGCCGCGATAAACCAGCCCAATCCGGTCGCAATATTCCGCTTCATCCATAAAGTGCGTGGTCACCATGACGGTGACGCCTTTTTCCACCATGCTATTGATATGCAGCCAAAATTCACGGCGGGTGATGGGGTCAACGCCTGAAGTCGGTTCATCAAGGAACAAAATATCGGGCTCATGCATTAACGAACACGCCAGGGCCAGGCGTTGCTTAAACCCAAGTGGCAGCGCATCGGTAGAACTGTTCATCATCGGTTGCAGGCTAAACGCTTCGCTCATACGGTTAATTTTCTCCTCCTGCGCTTTGCCGCGCAGACCATAGACGCCGGAGAAAAAACGCAGGTTTTGCGCGACGGTGAGGTTGCCATACAACGAAAACTTCTGCGCCATATAACCCAGGTGCTGGCGGGCTTTCCCGGAACTGGTTTTGAGATCCATATCCAGCACCAGCGCTTTGCCGGAGGTGGGCACCAGCAGCCCGCACATCATTTTAAACGTGGTGGATTTCCCTGCACCATTTGGCCCGAGCAGGCCGAAAATTTCACCGCGTTGGACGGTAAAATCCACGTGATCGGTGGCCGCGAAATCACCAAATTTTTTGGTCAACGCTTCCGCTTTGATAACCGTCTCGCCCTGCGTGCCATCCACCGTATGTAAAATCTTACCCAGCGGAGATTCTTGAGTTGCCGCGCCGCCCAGCAGATCGATAAACGCATCTTCAAAACGCGGTTCGGTTTGCGAAATACTCTCAGGAGTGAGGTTGAGCGCCTGGCTGAGTTCGTCAACCGTCGACTCTTTTGCCAGGATCAGGCGAACCGAACGCCCCTGAATCACACCATCGCTGACCTGCGGCAATTTAAGCGCGCGTTGCAGCAGCTTACGGTTATTTTCTTGTTGATGACTGACCAGCAGCGAGCGTCCAGCCATTTGCTGGGTTAACTCCTTCGGCGCGCCGTGATACAGCAGTTCGCCTTCGTTCATGAGTAAAACGTCGCGGCACTGCTCGGCTTCGTCGAGATACGAGGTGCTCCACAAAATCAACATGCCGTCACCGGCTAGCTCATGCACCATTTGCCACAGTTCGCGGCGCGAAATCGGGTCGACGCCAACACCGGGTTCATCAAGTAACAGGACTTTAGGTTGGCCCACCAGGGTGCAGGCGAGGCCGAGTTTTTGTTTCATCCCGCCGGATAACTTCCCCGCAAGGCGCGAGGTAAACGGGCCCAGCGCGGTAAACTCCAGCAAACGCTTAAACGTCGCTTCTCGTTCTTGCCCAGTGACGCTACGCAAATCGGCATACAGATTCAGGTTTTCCATCACCGTTAAATCTTCATACAGGCCAAATTTTTGCGGCATATATCCCAGAACAGCATGCAGGGCGCGGTCGTCTTTCACCGGATCCAGGCCAATGACCGTAGCGCTTCCTGCGCTAGGCTTTAACAGACCTGCGAGCATGCGCATCAGTGTGGTTTTTCCTGCACCATCCGGGCCAACCAAGCCTGTCACGGCGCCAGTGAGGATCTCACAATTCAGACTGGCCACCGCCGGTTTGTCCTGGCCTGGAAACTGTTTCATCAACCCTTGCAGGTGGATGATGCCATCCTGGCTACTCATGCGTTTTCTCATCATTGAATTTCACGGTGACAGGCATGCCCTGGCGTAGCGCGTCGTCGGCATCCGTGACAATAATCCGCAGGCGATACACCAGATCGGTGCGCAAATCTGGCGTTTCGACGGTTTTCGGTGTGAATTCAGCGGTAGGGGAGACAAAACCAATTTTGCCGTGATATGGCTTATCAGGACGGCCATCGGTATAAACCAACAGCTCGGTGCCGGGTTTCGCCTGGTTCAGACTCACTTCGTTAACGTAGGCCCGTACCCAAACCGGGCGTGTGAGTGAGAGCGTTAACACGGTGCTACCGGCATTGAGCATACTGCCTGGCTCAACGGCGCGGGTGAGCAACGTGCCATCCGATGGGGCAATGAGCGTGGTGTCCTGTAAATCCAGTTGCGCCTGGGCAAGCTGGGCTTTTGCCTGTTGCAAGGCCGCTTGTGCCTGGGCAATTTCCTGCGGGCGGTTACCCGTGCGGTATTGACTTAACTTATCGCGCGCCGCTTTGAGCGTGGCTTTGGCCTGCTCGCTGGATGAACGGGCATTTTCCAGGTCGTTGGCGGAAATCACGCGTCGTGCCCACAAACCCTGCTGGCGTTGATAGAAATTCTGCGCGTAATCGTACGCCGCCTGAGCCTGATTCACCTGGGCGGCAACTTGTGCGATTTCTTCGTCGCGATAGCCAGCAATAATCAGGTCAAACTTGGCCTGTGCTGCCGCGACATTGGCCTGAGCCTGAAGCAGCGCGTTTTGATACGGGCCCTGGTCCAGCTCGCCCAGGGTTTCACCGGCTTTAATCGAATCCCCTTCATCCACCTGCAAAGCCGCAAGACGCCCGCCGACGCGGAAGCTTAAATTCACGGTGCGAATATCAACGTTGCCATACAGCGTCAGCCCTTTATCCTGCTGACTTTGGTACCACATCCAGCCGGCAATCCCTGCTGCAATCAACACCACAATTGCGACGATAATGATCGGTTTCTTACTTTTCATTGCCGTTGTTTCCTTGTTGGCAAGCTAACCCTTGTAAAATAAAGTCGATATGGCTGCCTACCACATCACTGATTTTTTTAACGTTTTCACTATCAAAGGCAGTCCATCCGGCACGAAGCAGAATGGTTTCTCGTCCCAGACGGAAAGCCAGCACCTGCCCGAGCAACGCATGAGTATGGAGAATCGTTTCGGTGTCATCCGGGTGGCGATGGGTATAACACCCGACGAGGCGGGTGAGATGTGTGTGCATCGGCGCAATCACCTGTTGGTGAATGAGCTGATAAGCAGGCGTTGGCGAGAGCTGCTCGCGGGAGATAAATTTGCTGAGATTCAGCGTCTCATCGGCAGTCAGCAGGATAATCATGTGATTGCATGCAGTATGAATCAGCTGCCGAATCTGTGATTTATCGACTTGCGGTTGGCTGAGAATCGCCTCGGCGCGTTCAACGTGAGGCTTAAAATTATGCGTGATGAAATCGGCGATCCATTGCGCGCAGGCCATATACAGCTCTTCTTTCGAGCCAAAATAGTAGGTGATAGCGGCAATGTTCTGCCCGGCCAGCGCGGCGATATCGCGCGTGGTGGCATGCAATCCGTATTCACCAAATTGCGCGAGAGCCGCAGCAATCAGTGTCTTTTTTGCCTGTTCACCACGGGTCGTGACAGGTGCCGGTGTCGCATTCATACCGACCTCTTAAAAAAGTTAATCAATCGATTGATTAAGAGTAGGCTTGATGCCCATATCTGTCTAGTCCGTGGTATTTATCTTGTGAATGCGTCGGAAAATAGAATTTGTGCGCAAAGTCACAAAACCTGTTACACTGCGCGGCTTACGGCACCGTGGTTTGTGCCCCTCTCTCGCGCCAGAATGACTGGCGTCATACGAACCCCTGGAAACTACACCGCACCTCGCGGTCAGGGCGATTCTGGAGTACCTATGTCTTTTGATTCTCTCGGCCTGAACGCCGATATTCTGCGTGCAGTGGAAGAGCAGGGCTATCGTGAGCCTACCCCTATTCAACGCCAGGCGATCCCGGTCGTCTTAGCAGGTCGTGACCTGATGGCCAGTGCCCAAACCGGCACCGGTAAAACTGCAGGTTTTACCTTGCCGCTGTTACAGCGCCTGGTCAATAAAGAACCGCACGCCAAAGGCCGCCGCCCGGTGCGCGCGCTGATCCTGACGCCAACCCGTGAGCTTGCCGCTCAGATTGGCGAAAACGTGCGTGATTACAGCAAATATTTAGATATCCGTTCGCTGGTGGTTTTCGGCGGCGTGAGCATTAACCCGCAGATGATGAAACTGCGTAGCGGTGTGGATGTGCTGGTGGCAACACCTGGCCGTCTGTTAGATCTGGAACACCAGAACGCCGTTAAACTCGATCAGGTAGAAATCCTGGTGCTGGATGAAGCTGACCGCATGCTGGACATGGGCTTTATCCACGATATTCGTCGCGTACTGGCCAAACTGCCAGCACGTCGCCAGAACCTGCTGTTCTCTGCGACCTTCTCGGACGACATTAAAGGGCTGGCTGAAAAACTGCTGCATAACCCGGAAGAAGTGTCTGTTGCGCGTCGCAACACGGCTTCTGAGCAAGTGACTCAGCACGTTCATTTCGTTGATAAGAAACGTAAAAGAGAACTGCTGTCCCAGATGATTGGCGAAGGTAACTGGCAGCAGGTGCTGGTGTTTACCCGTACCAAACATGGTGCTAACCACCTGGCAGAACAGCTGGGCAAAGACGGTATCACCGCGGCGGCAATTCACGGTAACAAGAGCCAGGGCGCTCGTACGCGTGCATTGGCTGATTTCAAAAACGGTGGCATTCGTGTGCTGGTGGCAACGGATATCGCAGCACGTGGCCTTGATATCGAAGAGCTGCCGCACGTTGTGAACTACGAGTTGCCAAATGTACCAGAAGATTACGTGCACCGTATTGGCCGTACTGGTCGTGCAGCGGCAACGGGTGAAGCGCTGTCTTTGGTTTGCGTTGATGAACACAAACTGTTGCGCGACATCGAACGCCTGCTCAAGCGCGAAGTTCCGCGTATGGCACTTCCAGGCTATGAAGTGGATCCATCCATTCCTGCTGAACCGATTGTTAACGGTCGCCAGCAGCAGCGTGGCGGCGGTCGTGGAAACGGCGGCGGTCAAGGCCAGGGGCAACGTCGTGGTGGCAATGGCGGCGCATCGTCCGATCGCAGCAGTGCACCGCGTCGTCCATCACGTCCACAAGGTGATGGCGCGCCAAAACCAGCGGGTGCTAATGGACGTCGTCGTCCACCGCGCAAGCCAGCGGCTTCTAACTAATCGTTAAGCCCTCACCCTAACCCTCTCCCACAAGGAGAGGGGACTGACTGGTTTTCTCCCTCTCCCTGAGGGAGAGGGGCGGGGTGAGGGGTGTTTTAAGACTCAATCAAGAGGTGCTAACATAGCGCCTCTTTTTTTTACCGGAAAACACTATGCGTGTACTGCTCGCGCCAATGGAAGGGGTTCTCGACTCACTGGTTCGTGAACTGCTGACTGAGGTTAATGACTACGACTTGTGTATCACCGAGTTTCTGCGCGTGGTCGATCAGCTTTTACCGGTAAAATCCTTTCACAGACTTTGCCCGGAACTTCATCACGACAGCCGCACGACATCAGGTACGCTGGTGCGTATTCAGTTGCTGGGACAGCATCCGCAATGGCTGGCTGAAAACGCAGCTCGTGCAGTGGAACTGGGCTCCTGGGGCGTTGATCTCAACTGCGGTTGCCCGTCCAAACTGGTCAATGGGAGCGGGGGCGGAGCGACGCTGCTGAAAGATCCCGATTTGATTTACCGTGGCGCAAAAGCGATGCGAGAAGCGGTGCCAGCGCATTTACCGGTGACGGTTAAAATCCGCCTCGGTTGGGATAGCGATGCGCGTCAGTTTGAAATTGCCGATGCCGTGCAACAAGCGGGGGCTACGGAACTGACGGTACACGGGCGTACCAAAGAAGATGGTTACAAAGCCGAACGTATAAACTGGGCCGCAATTGGCGAAATCCGCAAACGCTTGTCGATTCCGGTGATTGCTAACGGTGAAATTTGGGACTGGCAAAGCGCGCAAGACTGCATGGCGGCAACCGGCTGCGATGCGGTGATGATTGGCCGTGGCGCACTGAATGTGCCGAACTTAAGCCGCGTGATTAAATACAACGAGCCGCGGATGCCGTGGGCTGACGTCATCAAATTACTGCAAAAGTACAGCCAGCTAGAAAAGAAGGGTGATACCGGGATGTATCATGTCGCACGTATAAAACAGTGGTTGGGTTATTTGCGTAAAGAATATATTGAGGCGACGGATCTTTTTAGCGAAATCCGTACTTTGAAGAATTCAACGGATATTGCACGGGCCATTCAGTCTTTATAAATTTTTTATTTTTGCTCACTTCCTAAATTCGCTATTTTAAGATGTGACTCACATTTTATAATATTGGTGTTCATTGCCGCTGGAACAATCTCATCGGCAATGTTAGTTTGGCGAGCAGTTGATAACAGGATTGTGACTGTTTAACAGGCAAAACCTAATCATCTGGTACCCACTGTGGTGCCAGATGATTAGGTTTTTTTTTGCTTTTTATTTGTCACAATAATTTAAAGGGATAATATTTCCGTCCTGTTATTAATTAAAAAGGAAAGGGATTAACGCTTTCTGGAATAAAAATAATGACAGGATGTTTATTATGCAATTACTCAAAAAATCAATACCTCTGCTTATTCTGGCGATGGGTGGCAGTAATATGCCACTGGCAAGCGCTGCGGATTTCTCGACCGGCGGTTTCCTTGAAAGCAGCCATATGGATCTCATACTGCAAAACGTCTGGATGCTGAACACCACCGATCAGCTTGCCGATCAGGGCGTGGGTGACCAGAACGCCTGGGCTCAGGCGGTGCATCTGAACTGGGAAAGTGGCTGGATCTGGGACAGCGTAGGTCTGGATGCCTCCTGGTACGGCGTCGCAAAATTGTATGCCAACGATGCGTTCTACGGCCGTGATCTGGTACGCGATAATAACGGTCATGCAGAAGGCTTTAACAAGCTCGGGCAGATTTACGGTAAAGGACGCTGGGGTGATAAAACCCAGCACCTCTACCTGTGGGCGGGCTGGAAAGATATGTATAAGTTCGGCACGCTCACCTCCTCCCATAGCCGCGCCACGCCGAGCACCTGGGAAGGTATCAGCTCCGAAGCCGTGTGGAATAATTTCACCGCTCGTGGCGCGATTGTGACGCGTTTTTCTGAACGTGATGAGCCGGAAAAACGGCGTTTTATGACGCTTTCAAGTGGTCAACAAATTGACTATATCGCCACCGGGGACGCGAGCTGGTCGCCGTCAAAGGGGACAAAAATCACCTACGTGGTGGGTGAAGCAAAAGACTATCTTTTACGCCACGGTATTGAAGCCAACGGCCGTTTGCCCGTGACCGATAAACTCAATTTGCTGACAAAAGGCGTCTTTTACTACAACAAAGGCTTAAGCGATTGGGAAGGGACGCGCTCATTTAACGATGATGCAGAACATCTTTATCTACAACTAGGTTATCAATACGGAGGCTCGGAATCCGGCATCGGTTGGTCTAAAACTCGTGCGCCCCTCGATAAAGGGCTGGGTAATTTTTACTGGCATTTCGGTAAAAATAGTCGTGGCGCATTTAATAGCCCGGCAGATGGAGAAGGAAATGACTACATCAATGACGGTGAAAATATGGTCTATATGTATAGCCAATATAAATTCTCACCCGAATTGATGGTCGGGATATATGGGAACTACGGTTACGGCGTCGAATATGAAAGTGTTGCGCTGAAAGAGTGGGAGTATGGTGGATTCTTTTTATGGTCCCCTGAGGCTATTAAAGGATTCAGTATCTTTTCAGGTGTAGGGCCCAGTTATTCATGGAAGCTAACCAGTAAAAAGACACCGTCGCTGACCGATGATAAACGAACCTTTAATCGTGCAAAGGGGATTGGTGCCGCATTGCGTGTGGAATATCAGTTTAATTTATTTTAATTAGCAAAATAATAAGGAATTAACGAATGAAAAAGCATCTTCTTGCCCTCGTATTGGTGCCATTTATTTGTGGTATTGCTCATGCGGCCGAGCGCCCAATGCGCATTCTTATTGTCAATGATGATGGTTGTGAATCGGTGGGAACCACTTCGCTGCAGGAAAAACTGGCAGCCCATGGTTACGACGTTTGGATGGTGGCGCCCGCAACCAACCAAAGCGGTGTCGGTTCCGCCATCACCTTTAAACCCAATAAAATATTCGATGTTAAAAAAGTGGCAGAAAAGCGTTATTGCTTCCCTGGTACACCGGCGGATTCCGTCGATTTTGGCCTGTTTGGTGTACTGAAAGATAACCCGCCTGATTTAGTGATTTCCGGCGTCAATGATGGGCCGAATACCGGCGCGGCTCAGCTTAATTCCGGAACGGTTTCAGCCGCAGCGCGCGCCGTGCGTTATGGCTACCCGGCTATTGCGGCCAGTATCGGCTACATCTTCAGCGAAGAAGAGATGAAAGCGAAATGGCCTTCAACACATCGCTATTGGCCCGACGCGGTGAATTATGTGGTGACGTTGGTGGATTCTCTTGGCGCAAAATGGCAGCCAGGAAAACCGCTATTGCCCGCGGGTTCAGGGCTGAGTATCAATTATCCCCCGATTGAAAAAAGTGCAATTCACGGGGTGAAAATCGTGGGCAACGAACAGCATCCGCAACCACAGCTCTCATACAAGATTCTGGAAGACGGGAAAGCACAGCAGTTGATGAGCGACGATGCGTTAGCGCCTACTACCGCCGACACCGATACCGGCTGGTTAAACAAAGGCTACATTACCTGGACACCGTTTGACGGCCAGTGGAATGCGCCGCAGTTCGATGAACAATACCGTAGCCTGATCGTCACCGTTAAACCGTAGATAGCGATCCCTATCACGCTTTTTCCATCGGCGGGTTGTGGAGCAAAGCGAAGCTGGTAGATTTATCGGATTGGATTGTTACTGCTTCTGCAGGCAAAACCTGATTTTCTGGCCCCGGTCGGAGATCAGGTTTTTTTGTTTCTGGGGTACAGATGAAGATCGCCAAGATACTCAATAACAACGTAGTGGTGATTCTGGACGAAAACGGGCGTGAGCAAGTTGTGATGGGGCGCGGACTGGCCTTTCAGAAACAGGTAGGTACGCTGCTCGAACAGGACAAAATTGAGAAAGTTTTTGCTCTGCAAAGCGATGAACTGGTGGCGCGTTTAGGCGAGTTATTAAGTCAAATCCCGCTGGAAGTGATGACGACCTGCGACCGTATTATTGAGCTTTCTCGCCAGCGACTGGGTAAATTACAGGACAGCCTCTACATCACGCTGACGGACCATTGCCACTTTGCTATCGAGCGGCAAAAAAAGGGTGTCGCTATCCGCAATGTGTTGCTGTGGGAAATTAAGCGCCTGTACCCGAAAGAGTTTTTACTCGGCCAGGAAGCACTAGCCATCATAGAAAAACGGCTGAATGTGCAATTGACGGAAGATGAAGCGGGATTTATCGCACTGCATCTGGTGACCGCGCAGTTGAACAGTGAAATGCCTGAAGTGATGCACGTGACCCGCGTGATGCAGGAAATTTTGCATATCGTGAAGTACCAGCTAACGCTGGATTATGACGAAGAAAGTTTGAGCTATCAGCGGTTCGTTACGCATCTTAAATTTTTCGCCCAGCGTATGCTCAACCGCAACGTAGTGGCTGATGATGACGTCACGCTACATGTGGCGGTGAAAGACAACTATCCGCTGGCATGGCGTTGTGCGGAAAAGTTAAACCGTCATTTGGTGGCTGAATATCAGCGCGAACTGACCACTGAAGAAATTATGTTCCTCGCGATACACATAGAGCGGGTGCGTAAAGATAGTTTAAATACCCGTCATACTTGAAGTTGTCTCTGCGTTGGCTGCACTCACTCACCCCAGTCACTTACTCAAGTAAGCTCCTGGGGATTCCCGAGTTTGCCGTCTTGATACAACGTCAATTATTTGGGTATTGATTGAAATAAATACCCAAAACGGATTGTTACTGCTGCGGCAGGCAAAACCTGAGCACCGGCCTCCTTAACAGGAGGATGGTCTCAGGTTTTTTTATTTTACTCAGACACATACGCTGAAAAGTGAAAGGAAACAATTATGGGATATCAAGAGGTTGCGAGAGATATTCTGACCCATGTCGGTGGGCGGGAGAATATCGCAAGCCTGGTCCATTGCGCCACGCGCTTGCGTTTTAAGCTCAAAGACGCGAAACAGGCAGATGCCCAGGCGCTCAAAAAAAATCCTGGCGTGATTATGGTGGTTGAAAGTGGTGGGCAATTCCAGGTGGTGATTGGTAACCACGTTCATGATGTTTACAACGCGGTGCGTGCCGAAGCCGGTATCACCGATGATAGCGAGCAGCCTTCGCACGGCTCCACCGAAAAGATCAATATCCTTAGCCGATTGATTGATCTTGTTTCGGCGGTGTTCACGCCGTTTATTGGTGTCATGGCTGCCTCCGGTATCCTCAAAGGCTTGTTGGCGATGGCCGTGGTTTTCGGATGGTTATCGACTGATACCGGTACCTATAAGCTGTGGTTCGCCGCCAGTGATGCGCTGTTTTACTTCTTCCCTCTGGCGCTGGGTTACACCGCCGGTAAGAAATTTGGCGGTAACCCATTTATTACCATGGCGATTGGTGGAGCGTTAACCCATCCGGTGGTGATGCAGGCATTTGATGCGGCAAACCAGGCGGGGGCGGTCACAGAAAACTTCCTGGGTATCCCGATTACCTTTATCAACTACAGCTCATCGGTGATCCCGATTTTATTCGCCTCCTGGGTCAGTTGCTGGATTGAAAAGGGCAGTAACAAAGTGCTGCCGTCAGCGATTCGCAATTTCTTCACTCCGCTATTTTGCCTGGCGATCACCGTGCCGTTGACCTTTCTGCTGATTGGCCCGGCGGCAACCTGGTTAAGCCAGTTACTGGCTCACGGTTATGAAGCGATTTATGCCTTTGCACCGTGGCTTGCGGGTGGGGTGATGGGGGCCATTTGGCAGGTGTGCGTTATCTTCGGCCTGCATTGGGGCATGGTGCCGTTGATGATCAACAATCTTTCCGTTTTTGGACACGACACGCTGTTACCGCTGCTGCTTCCGGCGATTATGGGGCAGGTCGGCGCGTGCCTTGGGATTTTCCTGCGCACACGGGATACCCGTTTGAAAATGCTGGCGGGCTCAGCCGTCAGCGCCGGTATCTTTGGCATTACTGAACCTGCGGTTTACGGCGTTACGCTACCTCATCGTCGCCCATTTATTTTCGGCTGTATCGCCGGAGGAATTGGTGGCGCAATTGTTGGATTTAGCCACAGCAACGTCTATTCGTTTGGTTTTGCCAATATCTTTACCCTTGCACAAATGATCCCTCCTGGCGGCGTGGATGCCAGCGTCTGGGGGGCTGTTATCGGGACGGTTCTCGCGCTCGTCATCGCCTGTGCGCTGACCTGGGTTGCCGGTTTACCTCGCACTGAAACCGATGCGCCCGTCATTGCACAGGTCACTGAAAACGACATTCTCTCCCCGATGAGCGGGACGGTGCTGGCGATGGATCAGGTGCCGGATTCCACCTTCGCCAGCGGCTTGTTGGGCGATGGGGCAGCGATTATCCCGCGGACCGGAAAAGTTATCGCACCGTTTTCTGGTGAAGTTGCCTCGCTGTTCCAGACACGCCATGCCATTGGATTGCTCAGCGATAGCGGCATAGAAATGTTGATCCATATCGGCATTGATACCGTGAAGTTGGACGGACAATTCTTCACCGCTCATGTGAAAGTGGGCGACAAAATTAAGCCGGGTGACTTGCTGATTGAATTCGACCGGCAGGCGATTCTTGATGCGGGTTACGACCTGGCAACGCCTGTGATTATCAGTAACAGCGACGAGTACCGCGCGGTGACGCGCATGACAAACGATCACTCAATTGATTCAGGTGCGCCGTTCCTGACGGTAAGCCGCTAAACCAAGGAGAACCAGATGAAAACATTTCCTGAGAAATTTCTGTGGGGCGGTGCGATTGCCGCAAATCAGGTCGAAGGTGCATGGCGTGAAGATGGGAAGGGGATTTCAACGTCCGATGTTCAGCCTCATGGCGTATTTGGTGACGTAGTTGAGCGTAAGCCCGGTGATTTTGGCATCAAAGACACGGCTATCGATTTTTATCACCGCTACCCGGAAGACATTGCGCTGTTTGCGGAAATGGGCTTTAGCTGCTTGCGTGTTTCCATCGCATGGACGCGCATTTTCCCACAGGGTGATGAAGCCCAGCCAAATGAAGCGGGGCTGGCTTACTACGACCGCCTGTTTGATGAGCTGGCAAAATATAACATCACGCCGATGGTGACGCTGTCTCACTACGAAATGCCATGGGGTCTGGTGAAAAACTACGGCGGCTGGGGTAATCGCGAAGTCATCACTTTCTTTGAGCGTTATGCACGTAGTGTTTTCACCCATTTCCAAAACAAAGTGAAACTGTGGCTGACCTTCAACGAAATTAATATGTCACTGCATGCGCCGATGACCGGCGTTGGGCTGCCAGATACGAGCAGCGAAGCTGAGATTTACCAGGCGATTCATCATCAACTTGTAGCGAGTGCGTTGGCGGTAAAAGCCTGCCATGAAATCATTCCTGATGCGCGTATTGGCAACATGTTGCTGGGCGGCCTTGTGTATCCGCTGAGCTGTAAGCCGGAAGATGTGCTGGAAACGATGCAGGAAAACCGCAACTGGTTGTTCTTTGGTGATATGCAATGCCGTGGGGAATATCCGGGCTATATGCTGCGTTATTTCCGTGACCATGACATTAAGCTTGAGATCTCAGATAGCGACCGCGACGCGCTGAAATCGACCATCGATTTTATCTCGTTTAGCTATTACATGACCGGCTGCGTCACCGCAGATGAAGAGCTCAATGCTAAAGCTCGTGGCAACATTCTGAACATGGTGCCAAACCCTCATCTGGCGAGTTCCGAATGGGGCTGGCAAATTGACCCTGTTGGCCTGCGCATTCTGCTCAATAAGCTTTGGGACCGTTATCAAAAACCACTGTTTATTGTTGAAAACGGTTTAGGGGCGAAGGACAAACTCGAGGCTGACGGTACGGTGCATGACGACTATCGCATCAGCTATCTCAACGACCATTTAGTGCAAGTTGGCGAAGCGATTGAAGACGGCGTCGACGTGTTGGGTTACACCAGCTGGGGGCCGATTGACCTGGTGAGCGCGTCTAAAGCGGAACTGTCGAAGCGTTACGGTTTTATCTATGTGGATCGTGACGATCAGGGCAACGGCACGCTTGCGCGTTCGCGTAAGAAAAGTTTCAACTGGTATAAAGAGGTGATTGCGACCAACGGCGGGAGTTTGAAGCGCTGAGTTTTTAGTCCGGACGCCCTCACCCTAACCCTCTCCCCCAGGAGAGGGGATTATCCTGTTTTCCCCTTCTCCCTGGGGAGAAGGCTGGGATGAGGGGGGGAATTACCCCACTAACCGCTTGATAAATCCGCGTACCCACATCAGCGCCGCATCACTGTTATGACGCTGATGCCACAGCAGTGCCACCTCAAAAGGAGCCATCTCCAGCGGGACGGGGCTGCTCTGTAACCCCCATATTTGCTGCCAGTTCTCACATAAACCCTGCGGCACCGTCGCAAGCGTTGGCATCTTGCTAAGCAGACCGGGCAGCGCGGAAAAATGCGGCGTGGTGTAGCTAATTTCACGCTTCAGACCTTGTTTCGCTAACAGCGTATCGATATGACTACTGGCGGCTTCACGGTAACTGACTAACACGTGTTGTTGTGCAGCATAAACCTCCGCAGACAGCGGGGTATCGAGCTGTAACTGCGCGGGGTGCCAGAGCGTAACAAACGGCATCGACGCCAATAATTCACGTTCCATCCAGCGCGCTGACTGATTTGCCACACTGATTGCCATATCCAGGTCACCCCCTTCCAGACGCTGTGCATCGGTAAACGGGTCGCTTGAAACCACATTCAAACGCACGCCGGGAGCATGTTCACGCAATGCAGGCACCAGACGCGGCATCAGCCACATTTCTACCCAATCAGTCATACCGATAGTGACCGTCGCTTTGGCGTTAGCGGGATTGAAATCTGCCTGCTGGAACAATGCGCTTTGCAACTGCTCAAGCAGTGGCATCAGTTCGGTGTGCAGCTCTGTTGCTCGTGCCGTAGGCTGCATGCGATGACCGCTGCGAATAAACAACGGATCGTCAAACATTTCGCGCAAACGGGCGAGTGACCCGCTTACTGCGGGCTGTCCAAGATGCAGTTTATCCGCCGCCAGCGACACGCTTTGTTCGCGAAATAACACCGCAAAGGCAATCAACAAATTGAGGTCGATTTTACGGAAATCACTTTCTTTGATAGTCATTATGTCTCCAATCAATTGGAGTGATAATAAAGCTTTGCCGGGAGTGTCTGCAAGTTGAAGTGCGTTATGTGAGTAAAACTCAAAGAGATTGCGTAGAAGGGAATAGCAAAATGGTGCCACAGAAGTGGCACCTTATGTGACTAGAAAATCATCTTAAACACGCCTGTTACGACCAGTAAGCCAATAATAAAGATAATTAAAACTGCCCAAAGAATAATTTTCATCGAGGTTCCCTGGTTATGGCTAATGTTTAATGAGTATAGGCAAGGATGACGGGAAGCGCGGGGAGAAGCCTCCCCGTGAACGGAAATTAAGACAAATTGTAGGTCATCAGTTGAGCGGTTTGCGTGCTGCAAGCAGGAAAATCATCGGGCGTTCTTTTTCTTCAGCAAGCGCCGGGTTTTGCGCAATTTGCTCCGCACTCGGCCCCCACTCATCGAGTTTTTCGATAACAAAGCCGCTGGCAATCAGCGCGTTAAGCCAGCTCGAAAGTTTGCGATGCTGCTTCTTCACGCCGTCAGCAAACCAGTTACTGATGCGCTCGCCTTCTTGCTGATAATGATTAACCGGCCAGGATTTTTGCCCGGACTGATCGGCAAGCCATCCCTGTTGCAGCGGTGCGGTGTAAATCGGATGTTCCGCTGAAAAAACCAACATGCCCCCGGGAACCAGAGACTGGTAAAGGGTTGCAAATAATGTGTCTATATTTTCCAGATAATGCAGTGCCAGTGAGCTGTAAAACAGATCGACGCTTTGTACATCAAGATCTAACCGTTCGAGATCTTCACGACGATAAACAATACCGCTGCCCGCGGTCATCTCACGTGCCTTTTCCAGCATTTTTACCGAGACATCCAGGCCGACAATCTGTGCTGCACCCTGGTCGCGGGCATAGCGGCAAAACCACCCATAGCCACAGCCTAAATCAACGATCTTCTTGCCGCGAAGATCAGGCAACAGTGACTGAATGGCCGCCCATTCCGGCGCGCCATCCAATCCTTTAATTGAGCGGTCAAGGGTGGCGTAACCTTCAAAAAAAGCGGGGTTATCATAGATATTTTGTGTCATTAGCACTCCTGTACATTTGCAGCATCTAAATCAGCGCGTATTTTTTCATAATCATCATCAAGGCGGTAAAACTTCCCTATCCACAGCATGGATATGACGATTAACGCAGCAGGGATATAAAGATAACAGGATTTAATGGCGAATAAGGCATCGGCAGTTTGCGCGTGATTCGCCACATAGCCGCTGGCGGAAAGCATGATCCCAGTAATCGCACCCGCTCCTGCCATCGCGACTTTGCCCAAAAAACCGTTGATTGAGGTTAAAATCCCCGCGGTATTAATCCCCGTTTTCCAGACGCCATAATCTACCGGGTCGGCCTGCATTGAGAAATAAATTGCGGTACGTTGCCCTGCACCGAGTGACAAAATTACCGCCCCCACGACCAGGGCCATCACGTTAACACCAGCAAAGATCATGACCGCCATGCCCGTAAGATTGATGGCTGAGGCAACGAGATAAACGTGGCGTTTTTTCATGCGCTTTGCCAGTAACGGCACGGTCAGCGTGCCTAATAACGGCACGAAGGTAGAGATACCCGCCACCAGCGCTGTTAATTCACTATTCCCGACGTAGTAATTAAAGAAGTAAACCAGTGCGCCAGTCTGGAAGAAAAAAGCGCCCCACATCAGAAAGATATTGATGGCAAAAACAAACCACGGTGGGTTGTGGCGCAGGCTTAACCAGGCACGTTTTAAGGTCATCTTTTCTGAGGTGATGTTTATCTTCTCTTCGACATTGCGAAAACTAACCAGCAAAAAGAAAGTCGCAATCATGCCGAACACTATCGCGGTATATAAAAAACCGTGTTCTTGATTGCCCTGGCCCAACGTTTTTACCAGCGGCAACGTGGCAACGGCGACAATCGTCGAACCCAGCGATCCCAACAAAATTCGCACTGTTGAAAGCGTAGTGCGTTCTTTTGATTCACTGGTCAAGAAGGGCAGCATCGCGCAGAACGGGATGTTGACGATGGTGTAGAGGAACGACAAACATAAATAGGTGATGAAGGCATAAATCAGCCGTCCAGTGGTACCAAAATCGGGTACATAAAACGCCAGGACACACAGCAAACCGAAAGGTGCTGCGCCGATCAGCAAATAGGGCCGGCAGCGGCCCCAACGGGTGCGGGTGTTGTCAATAACTAACCCCATCAACACATCCGCGACGCCATCCACCAGACGCGCCACCAGGAACATCAGGCCAACATAATAGGCGGGTAATCCCATTACATCGGTATAAAAGTACATCAGGTACAAGGAGATCATTTGCCAGACCAGATTGCAGGATAAATCCGCAATGCCGTAGCCGAAGCGTTGCCGCCAAACCGTTGAGGTAGACATGATATTGTTCTCTATATTGCTGTTTTATAATTGGTATTCTCTAATGAACCACGAGGGTGTACAGCTCCAGGCGTGGCAATAGCTGTTGATAAGCTTGCTGCCATAGGGGGAAAAATCGGGCCGCTGCGGGTCGAAAAGCTCCCAGAAGGTATCGGCTCCGTGTTCCACCATGGCTCCCCAGTAACGTTTGATTTCCCCAGTGGCTTGATCCCTTTCATTTACCTGCAACAACGCCGCGACGTAATGATGCACCATGTACGGCGTGTTCATCTGGATTTCAGGGGGATGAGAGAGGAGTCTGGCTAACAATTGGCGCTGGCTTTCCGGGGTACCGACTTCAGCCAGTACCATCCAGACTTGCGAGGCGCAGGAAATTTGCCGCGCTGGCCCACTGACGAAAAAGCCGCTTTGTTGATCCCAAAGTTCGCGCAGTGCTGCACTTTTCAAGGTCGCAATCTGTGCTTCAAGCCAGGTGACTTTGCTGCTGTCATAAACCCGTGCCAGCACTAGCGCTTTGTTCAGACAATAGATCAGTACCCCTTGTGAAGCAGCCTGTTTGTTAAGGTCTTCATGCCAGTCAATAAATGACCACCAGTCGTTGCTGTCACGCACGATACCGTTTTCGGCGACACGCTCCATCGCCAGTTCGATTTGCCGCCAGGCGACCGGCCAGAGATCGGCAAGCGTTGCGTTATCGTGGGTGGCGGCGACGTATTCTTGCAGCACATCGACGAAAAACAGCGCGTAATCGAACAGGAAAGTATCGTCGGCAATAACCTGTGGTTTAACAAAGATATTGGCCGAAACCATACCGTCTTCCCGCGTCATAGCGGCAAACAGATACAGACAGCGTTTCACCAGGGCATAATTTTTCACCGTGACATCATTCACCAACGCTTGCAGACGTAAATCCCCGAGCCACAGGCGGCGGTCGCGTTTTGGTCCGTCTTCAAATACTTCCTGCATACAGTTTTTCAATGTTTTAACGGCCACATCATCAATGCGGGTTAACTGGTGGTCAGCACTGTGGTAAGCGGGAAGATCGGCAAGGGATGCCGAGGTGACGGTATCCAGCTTTAGAGAGGTAAAGCGCAACTGGAATTTACGCGATAATGCCATCACATTGATGCGCAGATAGCGGCAACAGTAACGGCGTGGCAGGCGTGTACGGTTCGGTAATTCATCCAGATAACAGTCTTGTTGCTGGAGCCAACTGCTGCTCAGCCAGCCGTGATATTCAGAAAAAGGCTCAACCACTTCCGGCAGTGTTTCGCCAAAGATAAATTGCAGATGTGCCGGGGCATCGGGTGGGCTGCCGATCGCTTCGCAGGAAAACTCAAGATAGCCTACGCAATGCTGGCCGAAATCAATAATCACGTGTTCGCCCTGCGCGAAATCGCGTTGAAAGAATTCAGCTGTGGTATTCACCACATTTGCTCGCCAACCGTGAATTTGCCCAGAGTCAGGCTGTGCGCTGACCATCGCGTGGGGGAGAATATCGTGATGCCAGAGGTCAGGAATGAGTTCCTGCGCTTTGGACAACATGTATGGATGTCGAACCATCTTAATGTGACCATTTTGCTGCAATGCTTGTGACATACCGCGCCCTTTGTGATGAAGGAATGACCGGAGTTTAGGGGGCAACGCTCGTTGCGATCTCTTCTCTGGCTGCCAGTAATTGTCAGCAATTGGCATTTTGAGTGGGGTGCTGATGCGGGCGATCACAAATTGCAAAATCGGGATCGTTATTTGGGCTGGAGTGTTCTATTTTTTCGCCAGGTTGGTTTAAGTGAACGGCATGATGAATAAACTAGAAATCAGTCAGTATTTTCCCGATGAGCATTGCAAACTTTCTCTCTATGCCAGCGACCCGGAAGACAATAATTGCGAGCATAGCCATAGCTTTCAAGAACTGGTGATTGTTGATGAAGGACACGGCCTGCATGTCATTAATGGCAAGCCGATCTTTATCCAGCAGGGTGATGTGTTTTTTATTTGCGAGAACGATGTTCATTTTTACGATGAATTGGGCACGTTAAAGCTCATCAATATTTTAATTAACCCGCAGCTGGAGTTTCTTTTTTTAACCGGAATTGAAGGGTTATTAACCCGAATGACTGGCAGCAGGGCGGCGAATTACGGCTGGCTTACGCCGGAAACAAAAGCGCAGTGCAAACGGCTGATTGGTGAAATTTTCTGCAAGGAGCTATCGAGTTCCGACAATCAGGCATTAAAAGAGTCGCTATTTTTTACCTTAGTGACTCATATTACTTATGCGCAATCGCAGGCGGAATACAGCAATACTCGCTACAAACTGCATAAATTACTCAGCCATTTGCAAGAAAACTGTTTTAACGAAATTGATTGGCAGCACCTCGCAAGCCAGTTCCATCTCACTTTGCGCACCACTTCTCGTCATATAAAAGAAGTGACTGGTCTGACGCCGGAAAACTACCTGAAACGACTGCGGCTGGTGTCGGCACGAGTCAAACTCAAAGAAACCGATATGACGATTACCGAAGTGGCGTTTTTGTGTGGTTTTGCCAACAGCAACCATTTCACGACTTCCTATAAGAAAGTGTTTGGCGTGACGCCAAGTGCTGAGCGTAAGCGGGCGATGTCACTACCCGATTAATCTCTCATGGTAATATGTTTAGCAGGCTTATAGTTTTCGGTGAAACTAGTTTCAAGTTGTATCCCTTATTTACAATCGGTGTATTCCCACTGATACCTAAAATTTTCAGCACCAGAATGCGTAACCTGTGCGCTTTCTTTTACTCTGTGGCTGATTATGACTTCCTCACGTTTCCACTTTTCTGCGTCAGCCATCGCGCTGATGCTGGCTTTATCCGGCTGTGCGCCAATGCACAATGACGATGCTCCTCTTGCACAAAAGACGCCTCCTCAAAAGCTCGACACCCAACTTCCTCCTGAACTGGCTCATGGATGGCCGGGCAGCGACTGGTGGCGAGGTTATCACGACAGCCAAATTGATCGTCTGGTGGAACGCTCACTTAAAGATTCGCCGGACCTTGCCGTTGTGCAGCAGCGTATCAAGCTGGCACAAGCGCAAACTCGAATGCAGGAAGCCAGCGACGGCCCACAAATGGATTTCTCAGCCAACGTTGAGCGCCAGAAAATGTCTCAGGAAGGGGTGATGGGGCCGTTTGCGCTGACGGATCCTGCGGCAGGCACTACCGGGCCGTACTACACCAACGGTAATTTTGGGCTGACAGCCAGTTGGGATCTGGATTTGTGGGGCAAGAATCGCGCAGAAGTGGAAGCGAAAGTCGGCGTGATACGAGCGAAGCAGGCCGAGCTTGCACAGGCGAAGCAGGTTATTTCTACCAATGTGGTGCGCCTGTATTGGGATATGCAAACGCTGTTGGCGCTAAAAGAGGTGAAACAACAAACGCTGGCGGCTCAGAAAAATATCGTTGATGTTGAAACCAGCCTTTACGCCCGAGGGATAAATGCCTCGACTGACGACGTGGAATCCAATATCGATTTCGTGAAAACCCAACAGCAAATTGATGATATCGATGGGCGCATCAACATCGCTAAAGCGCAGTTGGCAGCAATAACCGGGGATGCACATGCAGCCTCGACGATTAAAGCTGTGCCATTGCCTAAGGTGAGTAGCCGTGCGCCAGACCATATGGGTTATGAACTATTGGCTCGTCGCCCTGATCTTCAGGAAGCACACTGGTACATCGAATCCTCTCTCAGTGGCGTCGACGCGGCTAAAGCGGCGTTTTATCCCGATGTAAACCTGAGCGCCTTTTTGCAAAATGATGCGTTACATCTGAGCGATTTGTTCCGCGGTTCAGCACAGCAAATGGGTGTCATCGGGGGCTTCACGTTACCTATTTTTGACAGCGGACGCCTGAATGCCAATCTCGATATCGTGCGTGCGCAAAGCAACTTGTCGATTGCCAGCTACAACAAGGCGGTGGTTGGCGCGGTTAACGATGTTGAGAAAGCGGCCAGCCAGTTGAATGCGGTTGCAGCGGAAAATGAGCATCAGCTCACCATCATGCAGGGTACGCAAAAGCTCAAAGCGCTGGCGCAAGCAAAGTACCACGCAGGGATTATTTCCGGTGCGCGGATGAGTGCGGCGACATTGCCGGACTTGTCAGAACAGGCGCGCGCCATCCAGCTTCACGGCCAATGGCTTAACGCAGATGTGCAACTCGTCTCCGCATTAGGCGGTGGTTATCAGGCGGGTAAAGCGTAGCAAAAGCAAATCACTCACCACCTCCTATAATGAGTTTCTGCGCGCAAACAATATGGAGGTGGTGATGAGTACGGCTAACAAAGTGGCTATCGTCACGGCGTCGGATTCGGGTATTGGCAAAAAATGTGCGCTGATATTGGCCCAGCAGGGGTTCGATATCGGCATTACCTGGCATTCGGACGAACAGGGCGCGCAAGAAACGGCACGATTAGTCGGTGGTTTTGGTCGTCGTGCGGAGACAGTGCAACTCGATTTAGCCCATCTTCCCGACGGGGCTGCGGGTATTGATGAATTGATTTGCCGTTTCGGGCGCGTGGACGCGCTGGTGAATAACGCTGGGGCAATGAGCAAAAATCCTTTCCTGGATGTCACTCTGGAGGAGTGGCGTGATCTGTTCACCGTGGATGTTGATGGCGCATTTGTCTGCTCGCAGAAGGTGGCGCGCGCGATGATTGCCCAGGGCAGTGGCGGCAGAATTGTCAATATCACCTCGGTTCACGAGCACACCCCGCTGCCTGAAGCGTGCGCCTACACCGCAGCGAAACATGCGTTGGGCGGGTTAACCAAATCCATGGCGATGGAGTTGGTGCAGTATAAAATTCTGGTCAATGCCGTCGCGCCCGGGGCCATCGCCACGCCAATGAATAACATGAGTGAAGGCGACGGAGCCAGCAGCCGAATTCCTGAAATCCCTTTAGGCCGCGCGGGTGAAACCGAAGAAATTGCGAGCCTGGTCGCATGGTTGTGTTCTGACAGCGCCAGCTACACCACCGGACAATCGTTTATCGTCGACGGTGGTTTTATGTTTGCCAACCCTCATTTTAAACCGAAAGGGTGAGCCTATTTTTCCCTCTCCCGTCGTTTAAACCAGTAGCGTACCAGCCACACCACCGCAACCACGCCGACCAGCCAAATCCAGTGCTTAATATGTTGGTCCAGGTCATGCAGCCACGGGCCAACTACTTCGCCGCCCAAATACCCCAGGGTGGTGAAAATGGTTGCCCAAAGTAGTGCGCCTACAATGTTGAGGGGGAGAAAGATTTTGGGAGGCAGGTGACTGGCACCAATCAAAATAGGGCTTATCACCCGAAAGCCGTACATAAAGCGCGATCCAATGACAAACCAATAGGGATGGCGGTTGATCAGATCCTGGGCTTTGGTGATTTTCTTTTTGTGCTTATTAAAACGTTCCGGAATGGAGCCGCGAAAACGTCTGCCAATCAGGTACAGCAGTTGGTCGCCAATCATTCCGCCCAGCGCAACAGACAGCACTACCAGCGGATACTTCAGCAGCCCCTGGTGTGCAGCAATGCCGCCCAGCAGCGTCACCGTTTCCCCTTCTGCCATACTCCCCAGAATCAGAGCGGCATAACCGTAATGCGCGATGAGATTATTGATATCCATAGTGAATCTGGTCACTCCAATTTATAACTGATTAAAAAACAATCCAGCCGTTGTGCATTATACTTTATCTGTGCTTAATCGATTTTTTTGGCATCTCAGGAGGCGTTATGAGTCATGTCTGGGGGCTTTTTTCCCATCCTAATCGTGAAATGCAGAACATAAAACGCGAGAACGAAACGGTAACACATCACTACACGCACCATGTGTTAATCATGGCGGCCATTCCGGTTATCTGTGCGTTTATTGGCACAACCCAAATTGGCTGGAATTTTGGTGATGGTACTTTCGTTAAATTGTCGATGTTTACCGGATTCTATTTAGGCGTACTGTTTTATGCACTGATGTTGGCGGGTGTCGCCGTGATGGGACGTGTCATTTGGTGGATGGCCCGTAACTATCCTCATCGTCCGTCATTGGCTCGTTGCATGGTGTTTGCCGGATATGTTGCGACTCCGCTGTTTCTAAGCGGCCTTGTGGCACTGTATCCACTGGTGTGGTTATGTGTTTTGGTGGGTGCTATTGCGCTGATTTACACCGGCTATTTGCTGTACGTCGGTGTGCCTGAGTTCCTGGGTATCAATAAAGAAGAGGGGATGAGTTTTTCAAGCTCAACGCTCGCCATTGGTGTACTGGTTCTTGAAGTGCTTTTAGCCATGAGCGTCATTTTGTGGGGCTATGGATACCGGCTGTTTTGAGGGGTATAAAACAATTACGATTCAATTGTGGCAGTTCTCCGGGGCGTCAGAGTATTATGCTGGCGCCTCGCTCTATTCATACGTGCTGTGAACAGATTCGATGGACACATCACATAATTGAATCATTACAGAAGTGTCACCATGCCGACAAAAATTCGTCTCTCGTTGCTCAGCCTCGCGCTGATGATTGCCGTTCCATTCGCTTCTCAGGCTGCGACAAAAGCCACTGAACAACAGGTTAGTGCCGGGCAAGAAATCGCTTCCGGCAGTGCCATGATCGTCGATCTGCAAACCAATAAAATTTTGTATTCCAGCCATCCCGATTTGGTGCGCCCCATTGCCTCGATAACCAAATTGATGACAGCGATGGTGGTTCTGGATGCGAACCTGCCGATGGATGAAATGCTGAGTGTCGACATCAGCCAGACACCGGAAATGAAAGGTGTTTATTCGCGCGTCCGTTTGAACAGTAAAATTAACCGTAAAGACATGATGTTGCTGGCGTTAATGTCGTCAGAAAACCGTGCGGCGGCGAGTCTGGCACATCATTATCCTGGTGGGTATAACGCATTTATTCGCGCAATGAATGCGAAAGCTAAATCCCTGGGGATGGCACACACCCGTTACGTTGAACCCACCGGGTTGTCGATTCAAAACGTTTCCACCGCGCGTGACTTATCCAAACTGCTGATTGCTTCCCGGCAATATCCGCTGCTTGGCCAGTTGAGCACGACGAAAGAAGATATGGCGACCTTTGCTAACCCGGCTTATACGCTGCCGTTCCGCAATACCAACCATTTGGTTTATAACAACAAATGGGATATTCAGCTCACCAAAACGGGTTTCACTAACAACGCTGGTCACTGCCTGGTCATGCGCACCATGATTAACAACCGCCCGGTGGCGCTGGTGGTGCTGGATGCCTTCGGGAAATATACCCACTTTGCTGATGCAAACCGTTTACGTAACTGGATGGAGACGGGCAAGGTGACGCCTGTTCCTTCATCGGCTCTGGCGTATAAAAAGCAAAAATCTGCACAGATGGCGAATAACAGTCATCAAGGCAATGCAATAGACGATTAAACGGTATTACGGCAGCGTCCTGTCTCCATCATTGAGCGGGCGCTGCATAATTAAGGTATCTCGCCAGCCGCCAAGCTTGAATCCCACATTGCGAAGTTGCCCAGCCACTTCGAAACCGAGCTGTTTGTGCAGACGACACGAACCTGAATTGTTCTCACCATCGCCAATCACCGCCACCATTTGCCGCCACGGGCCCTGTTCGCAGCGGGTAATCAGCGTGCTTAATAGCTCTCGCCCTACGCCTTTTCCCGTCATACTGGCGTCAATATAAACCGAGTCTTCAACGGTAAAACGGTACGCTGAACGTGAGCGATAGGCCGTCGCATAGCTAAAACCCACCACAATTCCGCTGTACACCGCGACCAGCCATGGAAGCTGCTGGAGATGAACCGCAGTAAGACGTTCGGCCATTTGAGCAAGTGTGGGCGGGACTTCCTCGAAAGAACTGCGGCCATGCAGAACGTGCCATTCATAAATGGCAGCGATGGCGGGAATGTCGTCGGCGGTGGCATCACGAACGTGTAATCGTACACTCGGCACGGTTTCGAGCACTGACATCTCTGGCTCCTGTACGCAAGATAGTAAAGTGGCATGTGGTCACACCACTTTGGTCGCATCTTAATCTAGTACAAAAAACAAGCGAGCAACAACTCAATCCTGTTATTTGGCGGTATAACTTAATGAGGACCGTGGTGATGCGTGTGGTTACAGTCCTTTTCCTCCCACCATTTATGCTTAGTGGTTTTACCAATGCCTGGGTTCATGCTGTTAGTTGGGTCATTGGCCTGATAAAACTGTTTTAAGCTGTCTGGCGCTTCATACAAATGCCCGACGTTATGTTCAGCCGGATACTGCGCCCCGCGCGCGCGAAGCAGCTCGAGCATCTGCTCTTTCAGCGCATGGACATCAACCCCTTTTTTCACAATGTAATCCTGATGGAAGACATGGCACATGAAGTGGCCGTAATACAGGCTATGGCTTATCTGGCTGCTAATTTCCGGCGGTAAATGCTCAAACCATTCCTGGTCGTTACGACGCAGAGCGATATCCAACGCCAGGATATCTTCGACTTCGTTAGCATGAACCGCGTGATAGCGTATCGCGGCACCCGCAGCGGCAAAGCGGTGCAAAAATGCCTTCGCCCCTTCCGTTGGCGTACAGACGAAAAAGCCACCTTCCGCCTGTTGGAAATAACTTTCCAGCCAGTTGCGTGCTTCGGCAATCCCTTCACCGGACATCTTCAACAACAAATGATGTTCGTATTTTCCACGCCACTCTTTCATCCGCGGCGGTAAATGGCCCGGAGTCCAGCCACTCAGGCGTTGTAAAACACGATCGGTGAAGTGAGACTTAACGAACGGGACTTTTTCAAGCCACGCATCCGTACGGCCTTTCAGGGTGAAGAACATCGGCAGTTTGTCGGTGCCGAGTTTGTCGATCATCATGAACGTGTCTTTGCCGTACACCTCGGCGATATCGTAAATATCCCGGTGCATGTATTCGCCCGCGACGGGCAGGTTTTCAAAATTAGCCAGGATATGGCGGCGGATTTCGGTCAGTACTTCAGGTTTGTTGGTGCCGATGTAAAACACTTCATTTTGCTTTTCGGCAACAAAGGTGTCGAGGCGTACAGCAAAGACGGCGAGTTTCCCTGCACAGCCAGAGGCTTCAAAAAGGCGGCTTGGGTCAGCATTAAAGCGTGATGGTGTGTCCGCATCAACGTCACGTACGCGCTCGGCATAGTCTTTATCTGATGCCTGGCGCTGGTCGTGCAGCACGTTTTCTGGCTTCACTCGCTCGTCATCGAGCTTACCGAGGATTTGTTCCGGTGTGACGCCAAGATCGATTCCCAGATGGTTCACCAGCGTTAATTTGCCTTGCTCATCAATACGCGCATACAGCGCCATCTCGGTATAAGCAGGCCCACGTTTTACCAGGGAGCCGCCGGAATTATTACAAATCCCGCCAATGACCGAAGCCCCAATACAAGACGAACCAATAACCGAGTGCGGTTCACGTCCAAGAGGTTTAAGCGCTTTTTCCAGTTGATAGAGTGTGCTGCCTGGAAACGCGAGAACCTGCTTTCCGCCATCCAACAACTGTAATTTATCCAGACGCAGCGTGCTGATGATGACAATTTCACGATCGTAATCGTTGCCATTTGGGGTTGAGCCTTCGGTCAAACCGGTATTAGCCGCCTGCATCAGAATGATTTTGTCGGTGCTGACACATGCGCTCAGCACTCTCCATAACTCAAGCAAAGTTCCGGGGAAAACGACCGCCAGCGCATCGCCCTGGCCGGAGCGGAAACCTTTACGATAACGCGCCGTTTTTGCCGCATCGGTTAGCACATGTTGACTGCCCACCAGGCGGCTTAGCTCATTAATAAACGGGTTAGACATCTATCCACTCCTTGTGAAAATAGTGAAGTCTTCAAGCATAGCCTGAAAATGGGTAATGAATCTTCCGAAACGCTCGAAAAATCAGCATATAACATCAGACTCGCTCTTCTTACCGACATGACGTTGTGGCACACTGCACCTCTTAACACTTCGTGCTGCCCTGCGTGGCGGCTTGAGCAAGAGAGTAATGTCGATGAAATGGCTCTGTTCTGTAAGTTTCGCAGTTAGCCTTGCGCTGCAACCTGCGCTGGCGTCTGAAATGTTTGGCCCGCACCCGTTAACGCCAGAAGCACGTGACGCCTTCGTCACCGATTTGCTGAAACAAATGACCACTGACGAGAAAATCGGCCAACTGCGGTTAATCAGCGTCGGGCCGGATAACCCGAAAGAAGCCATTCGCGAGATGATCAAAGACGGGCAGGTTGGGGCGATTTTCAACACCGTTACCCGCCACGATATCCGTGCCATGCAAGACCAGGTGATGAGCCTGAGCCGTCTGCACATTCCATTATTCTTCGCCTACGATGTGGTGCATGGTCAACGTACCGTGTTCCCGATAAGCCTGGGTTTAGCCTCATCCTTTAATCTGGATGCCGTGAAAACGGTAGGGCGCGTTTCTGCTTATGAAGCCGCAGACGATGGCCTGAACATGACATGGGCGCCGATGGTTGACGTTTCCCGCGACCCGCGTTGGGGCCGTGTGTCAGAAGGTTTTGGTGAAGATACTTATCTTACTTCCATCATGGGCCGCACCATGGTGGAAGCGATGCAAGGCAAAAGCCCGGCAGATCGCTACTCGGTGATGACCAGCGTCAAACACTTCGCAGCCTATGGCGCAGTTGAGGGCGGCAAAGAGTACAACACCGTGGACATGAGCACCCAACGCTTGTTCAACGACTATATGCCGCCATACAAAGCCGCGCTTGATGCGGGCAGCGGTGGCGTGATGGTGGCGCTGAACTCGCTGAACGGTACACCGGCATCGTCGGATACCTGGTTGCTCAAAGATTTGCTGCGCGATGAGTGGAAATTCAAAGGCATCACCATTTCTGACCACGGTGCAATCAAAGAGCTCATCAAGCACGGTGTGGCGAGCGATCCGAAAGATGCAGTCCGTATCGCACTGAATTCCGGCATCAACATGAGTATGAGTGATGAGTATTACAGCAAATACTTGCCAGAGCTTGTGAAAAGCGGTGCGGTGCCGATGGCTGAACTCGATGACGCAACGCGTCACGTGCTGAACGTGAAATATGATATGGGTCTGTTTAACGATCCTTACAGCCACTTAGGGCCGAAAGAGTCTGACCCGGAAGACACTAACGCGGAAAGCCGCCTGCACCGTAAAGAAGCCCGCGAAGTGGCGCGTGAAAGTATGGTTCTGCTGAAAAACCGCCTGCAAACCTTGCCACTGAAAAAATCAGGCACCATTGCCGTGGTCGGGCCGCTGGCCGATAGCAAACGCGACATGATGGGAAGCTGGTCTGCTGCGGGTGTGGCCGATCAAACCATTACCGTGTTGCAGGGCATCAAAAATGCGGTGGGTGACAGCGCTAAGATCGTGGTCGCCAAAGGCGCTAACGTCACCGATGAAAAAGACATTGTTGCATTTCTGAACCAGTACGAGCCGGCAGTGAGTGTTGACACTCGTTCTGCCAAAGCGATGATTGACGAAGCCGTTAATACCGCGAAATCGGCGGATGTGGTGGTTGCCGTGGTAGGCGAGGCGCAAGGTATGGCGCACGAAGCCTCCAGCCGCACCGATCTGGTTCTGCCGCAGAGCCAGCGCGATTTAATTGCCGCCCTGAAAACGACCGGCAAACCGTTAGTCCTGGTATTAATGAATGGTCGCCCACTGGCACTGGTCAAAGAAAATCAACAGGCTGATGCGCTGCTGGAAGCCTGGTATAGCGGCACCGAAGGCGGTAACGCTGTTGCTGATATCTTGTTTGGCGATTACAACCCGTCAGGCAAATTGCCGATGTCCTTCCCGCGTTCTGTCGGGCAGATCCCAACGTACTACAGCCATTTAAATACCGGGCGTCCGTACAACCCGGAAAAACCGAACAAATACACGTCCCGTTACTTCGACGAAGCTAACGGCCCGCTGTTCCCATTCGGTTATGGCCTGAGCTACACCACTTTCACTGTTTCTGATGTGAAAATGTCAGCAGCGACGATGAATGCTGACGGCAAACTGGAAGCAAGTGTTGAAGTGAAAAACACCGGCGACCGCGAAGGGGAAACCGTTGTGCAGATGTATCTGCGAGATGTCACCGCGTCAATGAGCCGCCCGGTCAAAGAGCTGAAAGGCTTTAAGAAAGTGTCGCTGAAACCGGGTGAAACTCAGACGGTGAGTTTCCCGATTGACGTTGAAGCACTGAAGTTCTGGAACGCGCAGATGAAGCATGTTGCGGAACCAGGCAAATTCAATGTGTTTATTGGGCTGGATTCTGCTCGCGTGAAGCAGGGCGAGTTTGAGCTGAAGTAATTCGCGCAATTCACGTTTCCAAATAAAGGGCCGGTTTACCGGCCCTTTTCTTATTCTGCCCCCCATGCACCCACAACCATTTAATTTTCGGCTAAACTTTTGCGACTCCATGATTTTTAAGAGAGAACAACAACGAGGAAGCACAATGAATTTATCAGCGCGTTGGGGTGTGGCGGGATTAGTGTTGTTGGCCGCAGGAGTGCAGGCTGCAGAACCTGTGAAAGTGGGTTCTAAAATCGATACCGAAGGTTCATTGCTCGGCAATATTATTTTGCAGGTGCTCGATAGCCACGGCGTCAAAACCGTTAATAAAGTTCAGTTAGGAACCACTCCGGTGGTGCGTGGGGCCATTACCGCAGGTGAACTGGATATCTACCCGGAATATACCGGCAACGGGGCGTTTTTCTTTAAAGATGAAAACGACCCAGCCTGGAAAAATGCGCAGCTTGGCTATGAGAAAGTCAAAAAACTGGATGCTGAGAAAAATCATCTGGTGTGGTTAACCCCCGCTCCGGCGAACAATACCTGGACCATCGCCGTTCGCAAAGACCTCGCTGAGAAAAACAAACTTAGCTCGCTTGACGATCTCAGCGCGTATCTGAAAAAGGGTGGTGAGTTCAAACTTGCGGCGTCCGCTGAATTTATCGAACGTTCCGACGCACTTCCTGCCTTTGAAAAAGCCTATGGCTTTAAGCTCGAACAACCGCAATTGTTGTCACTGGCTGGGGGCGATACTGCCGTAACCATTAAAGCTGCCGCGCAGCAAACTTCGGGTGTGAATGCCGCAATGGCCTATGGTACCGATGGTCCTGTGGCCGCACTCGGTTTGCAAACCCTGAGCGACCCAAAAGGTGTGCAGCCAATTTATGCCCCAACGCCTGTGGTACGTGAAAGTGTGCTGAAAGCGTACCCGGAAATGGGCGAATGGTTAAAACCGGTATTTGCCTCACTTGATGAGAAAACGCTGCAACAGCTGAATGCCAGCATTGCGGTGGAAGGCCTGGATGCGAAGAAAGTGGCTGCTGATTACCTGAAACAGAAAGGTTTCGTTAAATAGACAGGATGTGCGTTTGCTAAAGATTCATAACCGCGTCCTGCTGTTGCTGGTGATTTTACTGGTGGTGGCGGGCGCGGTACTGCCGTTTATCAACTATGCACCCAACCGCCTGGTTTCCGGGGAATCTATTGCGCTTCACCAACTCCCCGCCCATGCCTGGTTGATTCTTTCCATTCCGGTTTTCATTCTGCTATGTCTTGCGCTTTTGCCGTGTCGGCCAACCTCCCTGGTGTCGACGTTGCTGGTGGGC
Source organism: Buttiauxella sp. WJP83 (assembly GCF_027594725.1). Taxonomy (NCBI): domain Bacteria; kingdom Pseudomonadati; phylum Pseudomonadota; class Gammaproteobacteria; order Enterobacterales; family Enterobacteriaceae; genus Buttiauxella; species Buttiauxella sp. WJP83. The sequence continues at coordinate 3,230,614 of NZ_CP110080.1, read as the reverse complement.
GAACTGTTGTTTATTGCCATCTTGTTGGTGATGGGGCGTACCGCATCGCAATTCGCCGCGCATGGCAGCACGCTTGCGCGCACGTCTCCCGGCAGCGGGCTGTGGCTTTCATTAACACTCTGCTTGTTACTGTGCGCCGATGCGATTAGCCGCCTGACGCCAAATGCACTCTGGCGATTGCTACTGAATCTGCAAATCTGGATTGTACCGGTCGCGCTGCTGGTGAGCGGGTATTTTGATTCACTATCGTTGCTAAAAGAGTACGCCAATCGTCAGGACGTGTTTGATGACTCACTGTCGCGCCATCTGGCTCTGCTATTGGGGACGTTATTGCCCGCATTGTTGATTGGCGTGCCGTTGGGCGTACTGTGTTACAACCGCCCTGGCTGGCAATCATCGGTATTTTCGGTGCTCAATGTGATTCAAACGGTGCCTTCGGTGGCGCTGTTCGGTTTGTTAATCGCACCGTTGGCAGGGCTGGTCAAACTGGCTCCCTGGTTAGGCACCCTCGGCGTAAGTGGAATTGGTGTCGCGCCTGCGCTAATCGCGCTCGTGCTGTACGCGCTGCTGCCGTTGGTGCGTGGCGTGGTGTCAGGATTGCAGCAAGTTCCCCGCAATATCATTGAAAGCGCTGAAGGCATGGGCATGTCGCGTTGGCAGGTGTTCTGGCAGGCCGAAGTGCCGCTCGCACTGCCGGTTTTATTACGCAGCCTGCGCGTCGTGTGCGTACAAACCATTGGTATGACGGTGATCGCAGCCCTGATTGGTGCGGGCGGTTTCGGGGCGATTATTTTCCAGGGATTACTCAGTAGCGCGCTCGACCTGGTGTTGCTCGGCGTGATCCCGGTGATCGCGCTGGCGGTCATTCTGGACGCATTTTTTAAACTGTTTATCTCATTGCTTGAGGAAAAACAGCCATGATTGAATTTGAGAATGTCAGCAAGTCTTTCCAGGGTAAGGCGGCAGTCAGCAATTTATCGCTGAATATCAAGGAAGGGGAGTTTACGGTGCTGATTGGGACTTCCGGTTCCGGAAAGTCCACCACGCTAAAAATGATAAACCGCCTGATCGAACACGATAGCGGGCGCATTCGTTTTGCCGGAGAAGAGATCCGCAATTTTGATGCAAAAGCCCTGCGCCGTCGCATGGGATATGCGATTCAGTCTATCGGCCTGTTTCCCCACTGGAGCGTGGCCCAGAATATCGCCACCGTACCGCAATTGCTGAAATGGCCGAAAGCGCGAATCAGTGCGCGCATTGACGAATTACTGCAGTTGCTCGGGCTTGAAGCGGAACAATTTCGCGACCGTTACCCGCATCAACTTTCAGGTGGGCAACAGCAACGTGTCGGCGTGGCGCGTGCGCTGGCGGCCGATCCGGAGGTGTTGCTGATGGATGAGCCTTTTGGCGCGCTGGACCCGGTGACACGCGGCGCGCTGCAACAAGAAATTATCCGCATTCACCAACTTTTTGGGCGCACGATTGTGTTGGTGACGCACGACATCGACGAAGCACTGACGCTTGCCGACCGAATTGTACTGATGGATAGCGGGCAGGTGATTCAGCAAGGCACGCCGCTGGAGTTATTAACGCGCCCGGCGACAGATTTCGTGCGTGATTTCTTTGGTCGCAGCGAGCTTGGCGTGCGGCTATTGTCACTTCGCCAGGTCGCCGATCGTGTGCGAGTCGAGGAGCGAATGGCAGGCGAACCGATCAGTGAAACATTAAGTCTACGCGAGGCGTTGTCGTTATTTGTCTTCCGCCAGTGCGAGCAGTTACCGGTAGTGAATCAGCAGGGTGAACCTTCCGGTGTTTTGCATTTTAGCGATCTGGTTCAGGGGGAAAAAATGCGAGGTGACCATGCGTCTGCTCCGTGATCCCTTGCTGTGGTTAATTGCGCTCTTTATCGGGCTGTTAGTCGTGATGCCTTACAGCAGCCCCTTGTTCAGTTGGCTTTTCCCTGATCTTGAAAGGCCGTTGTATCAGCAAGACAGTTTTGTGGCGCTGGCGTTAAAACACTTCATGCTGGTGGGGATCTCCAGTCTGGTCGCCGTGGTGATTGGGATGGGGCTGGGCATTGCGGTCACTCGACCGGCAGGGCTTGAATTTCGCTCGCTGGTTGAAACCATTGCGGCGGCTGGGCAAACTTTCCCGCCCGTCGCGGTATTGGCAATTGCCGTTCCGGTGATGGGGTTTGGTCAACAGCCTGCGATTATTGCGCTGGTGCTGTACGGTTTGCTGCCGATTTTGCAGGGGACGTTGGCCGGATTAGGGGCAGTGCCAGAATCGACAAAAGAGATTGCGTTGGGTGCCGGGATGAGCCGCTGGCAAATGCTGCGAAAAGTAGAATTACCTCTTGCCGCGCCGGTGATTCTGGCGGGTGTCCGCACCTCGGTCATCATTAATATCGGTACCGCAGCGATCGCCTCAACCGTTGGTGCCAGCACTCTGGGGTCGCCGATAATCATCGGGTTGAGCGGTTTTAACACCGCCTATGTGATTCAGGGGGCTTTACTGGTTGCGCTGGCGGCAGTGGTGATCGACCGCCTGTTTGAGCGCCTGTTACGTTACATCACGCGCCATGAAGAATGACGATATAACCAACCAGCATTACGCCGCCAATCCCACCGATTGCCATCACCAGCATACCGCCCACCAGGGCAATTTTACTTAATTTCATTTTCAGTTCGCTCCAAATGTTACAGGGGCGATTATAAGACGAAGCAGGGTTGTTAATGAACTATTAAGTTTGTCTTATGCGCGTTGCGTCGTATGCCCGTTACCCATCAACGGGAAGATTTGTAAGCCTTCACAGCGCCAGAGCTCCAGTTGATCGAGCTGATTATGTGTCGGCGTATCGCCACACCAGACCAATAAGGTTTGCTGGGCGAAAAGTTCAGGGCGCAGCTGATGCAGCGGATGGGCGAGGACATCCACACGCCAACCCTGTTGTATCGCCATCCACGCAGCCATCCACAAACGCGTGGTATCCGGCGTGTCCCATCCCACCAGTAATGCATCTTTACCACTGCGTTTACGTGCTGATGCCAGGCATAGCGCAATGTAATTGATCAGCGCGCCATCGAGCAGACTGAGCAGAGTGTTGAGGGTGACTTGTTGGCATTGCAGGCGGCGACGCAAAGGGATGTAGAGCTGATTCACGAGGGTTTCTGCCGGATAATCGCGGCCAATATCAGCAATCCAGCTTCGTAACCGGTTAGGGCTGCCACTTTGTAAATGTTGGAGTAAAAGCTCCTGGCGCTCTCGCCAGCCGCTTTCCAGATCCTGAAGCTCACCGCTCAATAAGGCTTTCACTTTACTTACCTGAACGCCGTTCTCGATCCAGTGTTTGATTTCGCGGATGCGTTCGATGTCGGCATCGTCAAATAATCGATGGCCGCCATCGGTACGCTGCGGTTTCAGTAGCCCGTAACGCCGTTGCCAGGCTCGCAACGTGACGGGATTGATATCACAAAGCACAGCCACTTCACCGATAGTATAAAGTGCCATGTTATCCCCAAAGTCTTCCCGGGAAGCCCCCGTTTAACTGTAGTCAGTGGCAAAGACTCTGCGTAATTTTTAGTTTCAGTGCGCAACTAAAAGTATTTTATTGGCGTATTGAGGGGATATGGGGAGTGTTTCTTGCGTTAATCCGCCCTACGAAAAGATAACGTAGGGCGGATTAGCGTAGCGATAACTGAAATTAATAGCGTTAGTCGTCGAAGTACCAGTAACCCTGGTTAACCAGTTCAGTCAAAACATTGACAAATTCCGGGTTCTGCAGTGCGTCACCCAGCTCTGTCTGGCTTAGTGTCGTGTAACGGCACAGCGCGTCAGCGGCTTCTGGAACCGGTGCTTCCATCGGTTCACTATTGACGAAGAACTTTCCATCGACGTTCAGCACGCGCAATCCGCTCAGACGGGTCAGGCTTTCACCACCCAGTAGTGCATCGAGGATTTCATCTTGCTGATATGGCGGCTCTGCTGGAGCAACGTCCAGTTCATGGCGTGGGGTGGTGATAAAGCGGCCAAACCACTGCTTGAAATCTTCCGGCTGGTTGATGACATCCATCATCATGTCGCGCAGGCGGTTAAGCTCATAGCCTTCCACTTTGCCCGGATGCTCACGGCAGGTTAAATCAGGGTCGCTGTAATGCTCGCCGCCCAAATCGTTTTCCAGCGCGTAGTCCGCAAAGCTGCTGATTAAGTCGCGGCCATTTGGCCCACGGAAACCTACGGAGTAGTTAAGTGCGGTTTCATGGGTGAAGCCATCGTGTGGGAAACCCGGTGGAATATACAGAATATCGCCAGGCTCCAGATCTTCATCAATGATCGGTTCAAACGGGTCAACGTGCAGCAACGCCGGATGTGGACAGAACTGACGCATTGGCAGTTTGTCACCGACACGCCAGCGACGGCTGCCCATGCCCTGAATAATAAACACATCATATTGATCGATATGCGGGCCAACGCCACCACCCGGTACGGAGAAGGAGATCATCAGATCGTCCAGACGCCAGTCAGGCAACACGCGGAACGGGCGCACCAGTTCAGCAGACGGGGCATGCCAGTGGTTAACGGCTTGTGCCAGCAGGGACCAGCCTGTTTCGCCCAGGTTATCAAAGTGTTCGAAAGGCCCGTTGGCGGCCTGCCATTGACCATTGGTGTGGCTGACCAGTCGGCTATCCACCTCTGCTTCCATAGCAAGACCGGCTAATTCATCCGGCGTAATCGGATCGACAAAATTAGGAAACGCATTTTTCAAAATAACCGGCTTTTTCTGCCAGTATTTCGCCATAAACTCAGGCCAGTCTAAATTAAGTTGATAATCCATTTTTGACACCAGTGGAGGATAAACGGGCTTAATTATAGAGAGGGTCGCTCGCCGGTCGCCTTGTCATGCGTCAAGCCTTGCTGTAACACCGGATCAGAAAAAACAATACAGCCCACCTTCAAAAAGTGGGACAATAGTGGCTGTTTATACAGTAGAAGTGGTTTTTATGGCCTTGTCCTCTGCGCAAAAAGCGCAAATCGCCGCCTGGTATAAGGCGCTACAGCAACAGATCCCGGACTTTATTCCGCGCCCACCGCAACGGCAAATGATTGCCGAAGTGGCGAAAACGCTCGCGGGTGAAGAAGGGCGTCATCTGGCGATTGAGGCACCTACCGGTGTAGGGAAAACCCTTTCTTACCTGATCCCTGGCATCGCCATCGCGCGTGGCGAGCAGAAAACGTTAGTCGTCAGCACCGCTAACGTTGCTCTACAGGATCAAATATTTAGCAAAGATTTACCGCTGCTACGCAAAATTATTCCTGACCTGAAATTTACCGCAGCCTTCGGGCGCGGGCGCTATGTTTGCCCACGAAACCTGGCAGCACTTGCGACGGATAACCTGGCGCAGGGCGATTTGCTGGCTTTTCTTGAAGACGAACTGTCCCCAACCAGCAAAGACGAACAGCAGCGCTGCGCAAAGCTGAAAACCGATCTTGATGGTTACAAATGGGACGGATTGCGCGACCACACATCGCAATCCATTGATGACGATTTGTGGCGACGTCTGAGCACCGACAAAGCCAGTTGCCTCGGCCGCAATTGCCACTGGTATCGGGAATGCCCGTTCTTTGTGGCGCGGCGTGAAATTGACGATGCCGAAGTCGTGGTGGCAAATCACGCACTGGTGATGGCCGCCATGGAAAGTGATGCGGTATTGCCAGAAGCGAAAAACCTGCTGCTGATTTTAGATGAAGGCCACCATTTACCGGATGTCGCGCGCGACGCGCTGGAAATGAGCGCGGAAATCACCCCAGGTTATAGCCGTTTGCAGTTCGATTTATTCACCAAGCTGGTGGAAACCTGCATGGCGCAGTTCCGCCCGAAAAGCCCGCCGCCGCTGACAAACCCGGAGCGCCTGACCAATCATTGCGATGAAATCTACGAGCTGCTGAGTTCGTTTAACAGCATTGTGTCACTGTGGTTGCCGGGCGAGCAAGAAGCCGAACATCGTTTTGAAATGGGCATTTTGCCAGATGAAATCATGGCGATTTGTAAGCGTCTGGCAAAGCTCATGGAAGGGCTGCGCAGCCTCGCAGAAGCGCTGCTTAACGATCTGAGTGAAAAAACGGGTACCCACGATATCGTACGTTTGCACCGCTCGTTATTGCATATGAACCGTGCGTTGGGGTATTTCGAAACGCAAAGCAAACTGTGGCGGCTTTCAGCGATGGAGCAGGCATCGGGTGCCCCCGTTTCAAAATGGGTGACGCGTGAAATTCGTGAAGGGCAGCCGCATCTTTTCTTCCATTGTGTGGGGATCCGCGTCTGCGACCAGCTCGAAAAACTGGTGTGGCGCAATGTACCGCACGTTATCGTCACATCGGCAACGCTGCGTTCGCTCAATAAATTCGACCGTCTGCAAGAGATGAGCGGTTTAAGCGAAAAAGCGGGCGATCGTTTTGTTGCGCTGGATTCACCGTTTAATCATGTCGAACAGGGAAAACTGGTTATTCCACAGTTGACCGTAGAACCGACGATGGAAAACGAAGCTCAGCATCTGGCTGAAATGGCAGCGTTTTTCCGTGCTGAATTGGCTAAAGGTGAGCATAAAGGGATGCTGGTGCTGTTTGCCAGTAACCGAGCGATGCAGGTGTTTCTGACTCATGTCACCGATCTGCGCCTGACCCTGTTAGTGCAAGGCGACCAACCACGTTATCGACTTGTGGAAACGCACCGTAAACGCGTTGAACAAGGTGAAACCAGTGTACTGGTTGGCCTGCAATCCTTTGCAGAAGGTCTGGATTTAAAGGGCGATTTACTCAGCCAGGTGCATATCCATAAAATTGCCTTCCCGCCTATCGACAGCCCGGTGGTTGTGACGGAAGGTGAATGGTTAAAAACACTGAAACGCTATCCTTTTGAAGTACAGAGTTTACCGAGCGCTTCATTTAATCTTATTCAACAAGTCGGGCGTTTAATTCGTAGCCACGGCTGTTATGGTGAGGTGGTGATTTACGACAGACGCCTGTTGACCAAAAATTATGGCCAGCGTCTACTGGGGGCGTTGCCGGTATTCCCAATTAGCCAGCCTGAAGCGCCAGCAGCTAAACTGATTGATACCAAACCGAAAAAGACCACGCTGCGGCGCAAACGTACGAGTAAGAAATAGAAAGGAGACTGTGAGTGGATTACCGTAAGATCATTAAAGAAGTCGGCCGGGGTAAGAACCACGCACGCGATCTGGATTTTGACACCGCTCGCGGCTTATATGCCCATATGCTCAGAGGTGAGGTGCCGGAACTGGAGCTCGGCGGCGTGCTGATTGCGCTGCGTATCAAAGGTGAAGGCGAGGCGGAGATGCTCGGCTTTTATGACGCGATGAAACATCATCTGATCTCCCTGACGCCACCGGTTAACAAGCCGATGCCCATTGTTATTCCTTCTTATAACGGTGCACGCAAACAAGCCAACCTCACGCCATTGCTGGCTATGCTACTCAATCGTCTTGGTTTCCCGGTAGTGGTGCATGGCGTAAGCCACGATCCAACGCGCGTGTTAACAGAAACTATTTTTAAGCTGATGGGCATTGAGCCGACGGAGCATGCCGGTCAGGCGCAAGCCCGGCTGGATTCGCATCATCCGGTCTATATCCCCATCAGCGCGCTATGTCCGCCAATGGAAAATCAACTGGCGATGCGCTGGCGGATGGGCGTGCGTAACAGTGCGCATACCCTTGCTAAACTGGCGACACCGTTTGAAGAAGATGCCGCACTGCGTCTGGCAAGCGTTTCACATCCTGAATATGTCCCGAAAGTGGCAAAATTCTTTGCAGACATTGGTGGGCGTGGCCTGTTGATGCACGGTACGGAAGGGGAGGTGTATGCCAATCCGCAACGCTGCCCGCAAATTACGCTTATCGACTCGTTGGGCGCACGCGTCGTCAGCGAGCGTCAAACGGAATTCAGTGACGAGGACGTGGTGCTGCCTGCCGGGAAAGATCCGGAAGTGACCGCTCGATGGATAGAACGCTGCGTTGCCGGTGTTGAGCCGATTCCGCAATCCTTAAAAACGCAAATGGCCTGCTGCCTGGTTGCGACGGGTGAAGTTGCTACCCTTGAGGATGCTTATACTCGAGTGAGTCAGACATTTTAGTTCAGACGAAAAAAAGCCCGCGTTATTGGCGCGGGCAACAAGGGTATAACAGAGTATTAAGTGCTTCAAAATGAGGGTGTATCAGGTGTTGCTCAGGGTTATTTATAAATAACCGCAGTGCCACTCATCTTGCCGTTGGTGTTAGCTGAAGTGATGGAGTACGCTTTTGCGCCTGCTGCTTCTGCTTTATCAGCCAGTTTTGCTTCCAGTCCATCCAGAGTTGATGCGCCGTCTGCAGATACCACGCCTACTTTGTTTAAATTCTGAGCTTCAGCAAGATTGATAGATTGTGCAGCGAATGCGCCGAAAGAAAGAGTTGAAAGGGCGATGGCGGCTACAGCATATTTGATGGTTTTCATAGTTAATTTCTCGCAGGTTATTCTGTTTAGGGTGACGATGTCCGTCGATGTGATTATGGTCACACTTTTAAGCAGAATAATAAATCGAATAGAATTGACTGGCTTGTTCAAATAATTTGAATTTATGTTAAATCATTGATATAAAAAATGATTAGCGTGCGAATTATCATTTCACTTTATATATCTTTACATCCGCTTCGTTTACCGCATCTTTTGCTACTTTTTTTTGTCAGCGTTGCCCCGCTCTGATCTGCAATCGCTTGCGCGCATATTGGCCAGCAATGCCGCCGCTCTGGATCGGTCACGAGGTCTTTATGAGTGATTTCAACACTGAACGGATGCAAATGATCCTGACTTTACAGGCAATAAAAAACGGCCTCCTGATTAAAGAAGCCGTTATTACATATACCCCGGGGACAAACTATTCAGACTATTTATAAATAGTCGCGGTGCCAAACATGCGTTCGTCACCACTGGCAGAGTTAACAATAAAACCTTTTGCACCTTCTTCTTTCGCTTTCTCACCCAATTTGGCTTGTAGATCGTCAAGATTAGCTGCGCCAGAGACAGAGACGGTCCCTGCCGGACGCAGTTGACCTATGTTGTCTTTAGAAAGCTGATCGGCGGCGATGGTAGCAAACGGTAATGTCGCAAGGGTGACAACCGCAGAAAAATACAGCAATTTTTTCATAATCACATCCTCTCGCTTTAGGGGTGCTGATAAAAAAACAACCAGCACTTGAAGTGTAGGTGCAATGCGGTAAATAAAAGACGCAAAAAATTGATTAACTTATGCTCATTTTTTGAACAACATAACTTGACGAAATACTTACAAATCATGCGGATACAGGATCATGATTTCGTTGGTTTTATCTCACATCAGGGCGAATTAAGTCAAAGCGATGGGATTCATCAATGGTGTAATAAGCAGAGGGACCGCCCGCGCGCAGCACCGGTTTTGCCAATGCTGTTTGGTAAATGCCCTCGATCAGCAGGGATTCATCGATATGTACCGCGACGACTTCACCCAGGACAAGCCAGGTATTGATAGCCGTCCCGTCAGCACCCGTTAGCTGAATGCACTGAGACAAGCGGCACTCGAAATTGACCGGACTTTCTGCCACCAGACTGGCTTTGACTTTTCGTCCTGCAACAGCGGTTAATCCGGCGCGAGTAAACTCATCTTCACCGTGCGGGATGGAGGCGGAGGTTTCATTCATCTGTTCGGCCAGTTCACGCGTGGTCAGGTTCCAGACAAACTCTTTGGTCTCAAGAATATTTTGTACGCTGTCTTTCCAGCCGCTGCTGGCGAACCCAATAATCGGTGGTCGATAATTAAAACAGTTAAAGAAACTGTACGGTGCCAGATTTCGTTGCCCTTGCTGATTGTAGGAGGCAATCCAGCCAATAGGGCGGGGACCGATAATGGCGTTCAATGGGTCGTGGGGCAAACCGTGGCCGTCGGCAGGTTCGTAGTAATAGCGTTTCGCGGACATAAGACCTCATTCAGTGATGAAATTGGCGTGGCGTATTTACCCCGCAGGTTTCACAGAGTATCTTACGCGACCACACAAGGAGAAGCCGCAATGAAAACCCCCGCCACCACTAAACCAGGTTTGCACCCACGTAACCGCCACCGTAACCGTTATGATTTCCCGGCGCTGACGCAAAGTAGCCCAGCTCTGAGCGCATTTTTACGCCCAGGCCCACATGGCGATACGACAGTTGATTTTGCCGACCCACTGGCAGTTAAAGCGCTCAATCAGGCGTTATTGGCGCATTTCTACGGGGTGAAACAGTGGGACATTCCAGAAGGTTTTCTTTGCCCTCCGGTGCCAGGACGTGCCGACTATATTCACCATCTGGCCGATTTACTGGCTGAAGGTAACGGCGGGGTGGTGCCTTCACAGGCTTCGGTGTTGGATGTGGGCGTGGGTGCGAACTGTATTTATCCACTTATCGGCCAGCACGAGTACGGCTGGCGCTTCACTGGGACAGATGTGGATGCTGAAGCTGTGCGTAATGCGACGGCGATTATTGATGCAAACCCAGGGCTGTCGCGTCTTATTCGTGTGCGTCGTCAGAAAACGCCAACGGCGATTTTGCCCGGCGTGATTCATAAGAATGAAATGTTTGATGCCACACTCTGCAATCCTCCGTTCCACGACTCTGCACAAGCGGCTCGCAGCGGTAGTGAGCGTAAACGCGTAAACCTCGGACAGGATAAAGACGCCGCATTGAATTTTGGCGGTCGTGAGCAAGAACTGTGGTGTGAAGGTGGCGAAGTGGCATTCGTCAGCCAGATGATTAACGAGAGCAAAGCATTTGGCCGCCAGGTACAGTGGTTCACTTCGTTGGTGTCCCGTGGCGAAAATCTGCCGCTGATTTACCGCGTATTGCAGGAAGCGGGTGTCGAAAAAGTGGTGAAAAAAGAGATGGCTCAGGGGCAGAAACAGAGCCGATTCATTGCCTGGACCTTTATGAATGACGCACAACGCGCTCGTTGGGCCGCTACGCGTTACAAATAGTGATAAACACCCTCACCCCGGCCCTCTCCCCCAGGAGAGGGAGAAGACCGAACTATCCCCTCTCCCTTGAGGGAGAGGGCTAGGGTGAGGGGGGAAATCAAGACACGTGCTGCAAGAATTCCTGCAAACGCTGGCTTGGTGGGTTATCAATCAGCTCTTGCGGATTACCATCTTCAGCAATGCGCCCTTTATCAATGAAGATCAGGCGCGAAGCGACTTTGGCGGCAAATCCCACTTCGTGAGTGACGATAACCATCGTCATGCCTTCCTCTGCCAGATCCTGCATAACTTTCAACACTTCGTGACGCAGTTCCGGGTCAAGTGCTGAAGTAGGCTCATCAAACAGCATCATTTTCGGCTTCACAGCCAACGCACGGGCAATCGCCACACGCTGTTGTTGGCCACCGGAAAGCTCTGACGGATAGTGATGTGCGCGTTCAGCAAGGCCCACTTTTGCCAATAGCTCTTTAGCCAGTTTATCGGCCGCGTCTTTTTTCAGACCACGCACACGAATCGGACCAAAAGCGACGTTTTCCAGCGCTGTCAGATGTGGGAACAGATAGAACTGTTGGAACACCATGCCGGCTTCCTGACGAATCAGGCGCTCATCCACTTTAGGATCATTCACTTTCAGACCGTCAACAAACAGGTCGCCACTGGTGATGTCTTCCAGTTTGTTAATGCAACGCAGCAACGTAGATTTACCAGAGCCTGACGGCCCGATAATCACCACCACTTCGCCCTGTTTAATGTTGAGGTCGATGTTATGCAGCACCTGGGTTTTGCCAAAGTGCTTAGAGACGTTTTTAAATTCAATCACAGGATTTTCATCCTTCTTTCAAGGCGACGCAGCACGAAGCTCAGCACCAAAGTAATAATCAGATAGAAGACTGCAACGGCGCTCCAAATCTCTAGCGCACGGAAGTTTCCTGCAATAATTTCTTGCCCCTGGCGGGTCAGCTCAGCGACGCCGATAACAATAAACAGCGACGTATCTTTGATGCTGATAATCCACTGGTTACCCAACGGCGGCAGCATACGGCGCAGAGCCAGCGGCATAATGACGTGGCGAATGGTTTCACGCTTGGACAGACCGAGTGCAAGCCCGGCTTCCTGAAAACCTTTATGAATCGACAGCACCGCACCACGGGTAATTTCCGCAATATAGGCACCGGAGTTGATCATAATGGTCACGACAGCCGCTGTGAACGGGTCGATACGCAAGTCAGGGACTGCCATAGGCAGCGCGAAGTAGATGAACATCACCTGTACGACGATTGGCGTACCGCGGATGACTTCAATGAAAACTAATGCGATGTGGTTGGCAATCCAGCCGCCGTAGGTACGGGCGAAACCGGCCACCAGGCCAATGATCAGACCGCCAAACAACCCGATGACCGAAATCAGCAAAGTCATTTTGGCGCCTTCAATCAAAAGCGGGATTGCAGGCCAAATGGCACTCCAGTCGAACTCCATGATTAATTCCTGTTGTATACCGTGGTTCAAAAATAACAGGGGCGGAAATGGTCGCCCCTGAGTGACTCATAAAACTTTAGAATTATTATTTTGGTTCAGTACCGAACCATTTTTTGTAGATTTCGTTGTACTTTCCGTTCTCTTTCAGTGTTTTCAGCGCGCCGTTAACTTTAGTACGCAGTTCATCGCTTCCTTTAGGGAAGGCGATGCCGTATTGCTGTGCTTCCAGAGAATCACCTACAGCTTTGAACTTGCCCTGGCCTGCAGTTTTGATGAAGTACAGGATGTTTGGTGTGTCATGCAATACTGCGTCAGCACGGTTTGTGCCCAGTTCCATGTAAGCGTTATCGATGTTCGGGAACTGACGCAGGTCTTTAGTTTTGATATTTGCTTTCGCGTAATCAACAGAGCCGGTGCCGCTCTTCACCGCAACCACTTTGCCGTCGAGATCTTTGACGCTTTTAACGGTGTCGTTGTCGGCTTTAACCATCACCAACAGGCCGCTTTTGTAGTAACCGTCAGAGAATTCGATAGCCTTTTGACGCTCAGGAGTAATGGTGATACCCGCCAACGCCAGGTCAATGTTTTTGGTTTGCAGCGCAGGAATAATGCCGCTGAAATCCATAGGTTTGAGGGTGTAATCCAGTTTTAATTCTTTTGCTACGGCATCCCACAAATCGATATCAAAACCGACGTATTTGTCGCCTTGTTTAAATTCGAAAGGAACGAATGCGGTGTCGGTCGCAACGACCAGTTTCTTATCAGCGGCGTGGGAAGAAACCGCAAAAGCCAGGGTGAGTGCAGCCAGTGAAACTTTCAAAATCGACTTCATAGCATTTCCTTGTTTATCCATGGGGCAATCCCCTGCATCAGCAAACCGTAACATGGAAAAATCGTGCCAGGTTTTCAACTTACTGTTTTTGCAAGGATGTGAATATGTAACATTGCACAATAATGGTTGCAAGCCAGTTACGATGCACTGTTATGGTGCCCAATTTTGGTGCGTAAAGTGGGGAGAAATGTTGAAGCCTATTTTTACCGCAGATTAAGGCGGCAAAACAATCATCTGTTAACGATTGTGTGAAGTGATTATTACAAATGAGTAACTTTTGTAGAGGGAGATAACAAAACAATGCGCTAAAACAGTGCAAGCATCCCCCCGAAGACGGGAGGATGAAGTCACAAATCGCTCGCAATTAATCGATATTCGACTCGATAAACCACAAGAATTTGTCCAGATCGCGTGAAGCTGCGGTCAGGATATCAGCAGTATCCTCGTCTTTGGCTTCACTGATTGCTTTACGCACATCGTTAGCCACAATGGCATAACGATCGGCTAACTCTTTCAGATGATCCTGAACCGAGTGGATATCCAGCGGATAACTTTTCAGCGGTGTTTTACTGTTAATGACTTGAGTTGTACCCAGAGCGACTCCACCCAGTTGAACGGCGCGTTCAGCCATAGTGTCAAGATGGTCTGTGAGGGCGGTGCGGAAACCGTCAAGCATTTCATGTACTGCAATAAAGTTGGCACCACGCATATTCCAGTGCGCTTGCTTGGTAATCAACGACAAATCAATGAACTGGATGACCTGGCGATTGAGCAGCTCAATGGTCGCTTTCTTTTCGCTGTCTGCAACATCGTTACGGGTATACAGCAGATTGGTAGATTTGGTTTTTACCAGTTTAGCGGTAGTCATAATCTTTCATCCTCTTGATGTTATATACCCTAAATAATTCGAGTTGCAGGTAGGCGGCAAACTCAGGAATCCCCAGGAGCTTACTTTAGTAAGTGACTGGGGTGAGTGAGTGCAGACAACACCCCTGCAGCTCGAAGTATGACGGGTATGTCCAATGAATTACCGGAAATAAGTATAGCACCGGATTTTGATTTCACCGGAGTCGTTAATACCTATCAGATAAATAGAGATTAATTAATGGAATTTATTAACTCATTGTTAATAAATGATTTTTAATATTATGTTGCAGGCGGTAAGAGAAATAAAACAAACATGAATATTGAATAGTAATTATTATTGTTTTCGCATGGGTGAAGTTATTTACCGTGATTACAATTACCACGGTAAATAATAGAAAGGCTTAATTTACATCGACGCTAGTAATCTGTGTTTCGCGCTTGAGTGTCAGCGTCGAGCCGATGGATGCGGCAATAATTGAGAGCAGCGCCAGCCATTGAACCAACGTCAGATGTTCACCAAGGAACAACATCCCTGACAGTGCTGCGAGCCCGGGTTCCATACTCATCAGCGTGCCAAAGGTGCGAGTCGGTAATCGCGTGAGCGCAATCATTTCCAGCGAGTAGGGCAGAGCCGTCGATAACACCGCAACGCCAAGGCCTAGCGGTAAAAGTGACCAATGCCAGAGGAGTTCCCCTGATTGCCATGCGCCAATCGGCACAAAGACCATTGCCGCAATAAGCGAACCGAATGCCACCGTTGCTGGCCCATGATCGGCCCCCGCTTTCTGTCCAAACAGGATGTAAATCGCCCAACAAGCCCCGGCACCCAGAGCATAGGCGGCACCCGCGAGATCGACATGCGAAATTGATTGCCCGAGTGGTAACAAGAACCAAAGACCTAATACCGCCAATATCACCCAGATAAAATCCACTGCTCGGCGTGATGAAAACAGAGCCACGGCGAGCGGGCCGGTGAACTCAAGCGCGACTGCAATCCCGAGCGGCACGGTTTGGATAGATAAATAAAACAGGTAGTTCATGCCCCCGAGCGCCAGCCCGTACATCAATAAAGGGATGCGTTGCTCAGCTTTGAATCGGAGTCTCCACGGCTTAAAGACAACCACCAGAATCAATGTTCCCAGCGCCAGGCGTAACGCCGTCACTCCAGGCGCACCGACTAGTGGGAAAAGCGATTTTGCAAGTGATGCACCACTTTGAATCGACGTCATGGCAATCAAAAGAACAACAATAGGTAACCATATGGGGGTTTTACGTGGCGATAACGGCATCCAGCATCCTGTCAGTCAGTGTCTATTTTGGTCAAGAAAGTAAAAGTGACCCCAGTGTAAATGATTAAGTTATGGCTGGTTGAGATTTCATTGAAAAAAATAATGGCCCGATGCAGTAAGATAACTGTGTGAATGCATAAGATTTGTTCGAAATTGTTTAAGAATTATCTGGATGACTATGTTGCATTTTATGCCAACAATTACGTCGCTTTCTGACAAAAAGTCTATGAATTTAAGGTAGTAGGATGTAATGGAAATGATCTGTTACATGAAAGGGTTCATTAGACAACGTAAATGTCGAAGAGTTTCTGACACAATTTTGATATATTAAAAACTTAGAAGTTACTTGAAGCACATTTGAGGTGGATTATGAAAAAAATTGCATGTCTTTCAGCACTGGCTTGTGTTCTGGCCGTTTCCGTTGGTACCGCATCTGCAGCAACTAGCACCGTAACCGGTGGCTACGCACAGAGCGATATGCAGGGCGTTGCTAACAAAGCTAGCGGTTTTAACCTGAAATACCGTTACGAAAACGACACCCCACTGGGTTACATCGGTTCTTTCACTTACACCGAGAAAAACCGTACTGAAGATGGCGTTTATAACAAAGGCCAATACTACGGTATCACTGCTGGTCCTGCTTACCGCATCAACGATTGGGCAAGCATCTACGGTGTAGTGGGTGTGGGCTACGGTAAATTCCAGAACACCGCTTTCCCTAACAAATCTGACACCAGCGACTACGGTTTCTCTTACGGCGCAGGTATGCAGTTTAACCCAATCGAAAACGTTGCTCTGGACGTTTCCTACGAGCAGAGCCGCATCCGTAACGTTGATGTTGGCACCTGGATCGCAGGCGTGGGTTACCGCTTCTAATTTCACTCTTTTATCGAGTGAAAAAAAATCCGCCCTTAGTGGCGGATTTTTTATATCTACAATTTGAGTTACCGTGTTTTGGTTTCAAACACATCCGTCTGAAGATGAGTATAGTCCACCTTCTTGAGCTTAAAGTTGGTGATGTAGATTGGCCCGGCATTTTGCTCAGAGATGAATTTGTACTTCGGCGTTAACTCTTTGGTTTTAATCCCCGTCCACGCAGAGAAGAAATTCAGGAAATCATTTGCTGAACGGCGCGCTTTTATCTGGCGATGCACTTTATCGTCACTGGACAGCACCATAAATGGTACCTGGAAGTTTTGTTGGAACGCATCATCATGCGCCAGATACTGCACATCTGTACCGCGTTCTTTGACTGCCAGACCATGGTCGGAGAAGTAAACCATCGAGAAACTCTCGCCGCTATTTTGTAGCTGTTGGTAGAGTTGTTTTAGCAAATCGTCGGTTTGCGTCATGCTATAGATATAACAAGACGTCTCTTTCGACTGGACGAAATCTTTATACTTACCTTGCGTCCGGTCGCATGCTTGAGGATGTGACCCCATCAAATGCAGAACGATTAATTGCGGCGTGGTGCGTGGTGTCGCAAATACCTGAGCCGTCATTTTGAGCAAGGCTTCATCACGGGTATTTTTATCTGCTTCAAAATCTCCGCTTTTCAGGAACTGCACTTCATCAGCACGTTTAGCGATGCTGGCGATAGCGGTATCGTACTCACCAATTTGTCCCTGATTTGAGAACCACCAGGTCTGGAAACCAGCGCGGTTAGCAAGCGTAATGATGTTGTCCTGATATTGCGGTTTGCCATCAATGACTCGGTTAAGCGTCATGCCCAGTGATTTCTGAGTTGAGCCGCTGGCGGCCACATAATCCATAAACAGATTGCCGTTGACCTGGCTGGCAAACGGGGTGTTGTCCCAATGGCCGCCAAATGCACCTAATACGTCGCGGCGCGCGCTTTCGCCAATTACTACCACGTAAGTTTGATATTTTGGTTTAACTGCCAGCACATTCCAGGTGTCCTTCATTTGCGCGAAGGCCTGCATGCGCGTTTGCTCATCAATAACTTCCTGATTGTTGACGACAACATCTTTAACGAAGCGGAATACCGGGTAGCCGGAATCTTTGATTTTAAATACGCCGCCATAGGCCAGGTTTTGTACCGGAGCGACAAAGAAACACACCACGCTAACGACCAGACATAAACTATCAAAATGGCACCACAGGCGTTTTTTCGGCGCAATTTTGCGGCGCAAAGCAATAACACCGAGCGCAAGAATAAATAGCGACACTAAATAGCTGTACCACGGGAAGATGGTCATCAATTCCGTGGATTCTTCGAAATTAGTCGAGTGCAGGGCAAGTAGGGTATTAAAGTTCGGCGAACCGTAGGCCTGGCCAAAGGGGAAATACATAGCAGCAATCAGGCTGCAAATCGCCAGTAAACCTTTTTGTAATTTGGGTGCACTGCGCCACAGCAGCAGTAAGACACAACTGAATGCCACTGCATACAGAATGCTAAATTCGTAACCGAGAGCAAAGTTAATCAATAAAGACTGAAGGAAATAAAAACCAGTCCACGGATTAAGCGCAACTGCGCGAATCGTCAGGGTATCTTTAACCGTTAAATTCATGTTTATCGAGATCTACTAAACGCCATGCGAAAACCCTGGCGACGAGGGTAAGAACCTGCCTGACAGACGGAAAAGAAGGGAGACTGGACCGCATCTGCGAGCCGTTTCATGTGCAGGGCTGCAAGAAGATAGAGCGGTACGATAAGAAGATCAACTGATAAGAGAAGTGTGTTTTGCGAAACAGGTAGCAAATCCGACAAATGGTAGGGTTTAAGCGCCTTAGCGCGAGGTATTCACTGAATCTATTGAAATGAACTGTTACAAACAAGCTGTGGTTAGATTCCTGAGAGACTAAAGCAGAAGAAGGCAGGGCGGCTGCCTACGACTTAGGTTTTTCGCCCTGCTCTGGTTTCCCGGAAACCCAATCACATAACATGTTCAGCAGCATCAGCCGCACTTGAAATGGGGAATGTGTAAACACTTTCATGCACCTTTTAAATTCGCTCATTATTTCCTCCCGTTCACTTCTGCTGCCCTTGATTCCCTTTAGGGCTGATTGCATTACATACAGATATAGCACAGGCTATATTGTATAGCTATTGCTAATTCGTTAAATTTTTGTGCTTACGTGATGCTGGTTTACAATGGGGCCAAACGTCGTCATTGGACGATGCCGCGCCACTGCATGAGGAAGCATCATGAGCCGTACGCCTGGCCAAAAAAATAAACAGAAAGTGACGCAGTTGGTAAATGTTGAAGAGCATGTCGAAGGCTTTCGGCAGGTGCGGGAAGCGCACCGTCGTGAATTAATTGATGACTACGTTGAGTTGATTTCAGATTTGATTCGCGAAGTAGGGGAAGTGCGCCAGGTAGACATGGCGGCGCGACTCGGTGTTTCTCAGCCGACAGTTGCAAAAATGTTAAAAAGACTTGCCTCGGTAGGCCTTATTGAGCAAATACCGTGGCGGGGTGTGTTTCTGACTGCTGAAGGTGAAAAACTGGCGCAAATCAGTCGTGAGCGTCATCAGATCGTCGAGAATTTTTTCCTCGCATTGGGTATTAGCCCGGAAACCGCAAGGATTGACGCTGAAGGGGTAGAGCATCACGTCAGTGAAGAGACCCTGGCAGCCTTTCGCTTGTTTAGTGAGCAGCGAGGGTTCAAGTAGGAATGTTGTTAACCCTGATTCGCCCTTTTGCTCGCGATCGATTCCTTCATCTATTGCTACTTATTGGTGTGGTTCTGAGTTTTATCGCGCCTTTTCATCCAACCCTTTGGGCGAATGCCATTGATTGGCACACCATTATTACGCTTGCTGGCTTAATGATGTTGACCAAAGGCGTGGAGTTGAGTGGCTATTTCGATGTGCTGGGCCGTCGGATGGTGAAACGTTTTGATAATGAGCGAACGCTTGCCCTGTTTTTAATCAGCGCGGCGGCATTGCTCTCAACGTTTCTGACCAACGACGTTGCACTGTTTATTATCGTGCCGTTAACCATCACGCTGAAAAAAATGTGCGCGATCCCCATTAACCGACTGATTATTTTTGAAGCGTTAGCGGTGAATGCTGGCTCAATGCTTACGCCAATTGGTAATCCGCAGAACATTTTGCTGTGGGGGCGTACGGGCTTATCGTTCGGGGAATTTAGCTGGCAAATGGCCCCGCTGGCGCTGGCTATCATGCTCAGCCTGTTGGCGCTTAGTTGGTTCTGTTTTCCCAATAAAAAACTCATTTACCAGAGTCATGATAAAAAACATGACTGGCAGCCAAAACTGGTGCTGAGTTGTGTTGCGTTGTATGGGGTATTTATTGTCGCGCTGGAGCTAAAACAAGAGATCTGGGGACTGGTCGTCGTGGCCGCGGGGTTTCTTGTGCTGGCCCGCAGAGTATTGCTGAATATCGACTGGAGTTTGCTGTTGGTATTTATGGTGATGTTTATCGATGTGTATCTGATAACGCAGCTTCCGGTGTTACAGCACGCATTAGCAGGCATTAATCAGCTTTCTACTGGGGGGATATTCGCTCTGGGAATCGGTTTGTCGCAGGTGATTAGTAATGTTCCCTCGACGATTTTGCTGCTGAATTACGTGCCCGCGTCGATGTTGCTCGCTTTCGCGGTAAATATTGGCGGTTTTGGTCTGCTGCCCGGTTCACTGGCGAATCTGATTGCCTTACGTATGGCCAACGATCGCCGTATTTGGGTACGTTTCCACTACTATTCATTGCCGATGTTATTGTGGGCGGCGGCGGTGGGGTACGGTTTATTGTTGTGGCTTAAAGCGTTGTAAAGTAAAAAAGAGGGGCATATTTGCCCCTCTTTTCGAATCACTCGTCAAACGGTGATTCTTTCTTCAGGACTTTTTCAATCACATCCAACACACCTTGCTGATTGCAATGTCCAGCCTGATAAGATGCAACGTGTTTAATTTTTTCAGGAGCATTGGCCATAGCAAAGCCGAACCTGGCCTGACGCAGCATCTCTATATCGTTGCCGCCATCGCCAAACGTGACGACTTCGCTGTCATCGATACCCCATTTTTCTTGCAGTATCCGCAAGCCGTTAGCTTTGTGAATGCCTGGAATAATAAGGTCAATCGAGCCATGACCGCTGGTCACCGGCACCATGATACCTTCGAATTGCTCAGCCAGTGAATTCATGGTGTCTTCTAATAAACTGTCGGGCAGATTCAGCGCGAATTTGAAGAAGATATCGTCGAGATGTGAGAAGTTGTCGACGAGTTCAAGACGGTGATAGTACATGCGAGCCAGTTTTTTGAATGCCTCGTCATAACTTTTCAGGATATAACCACTGCGTTTACCACAGGCAATGATCTCCACATGCGGTAATGTCAGCAGATGGTCGATAACGGTGTTGAACTGCTGTTGTGTCAACTCACCGTTGAACGTATCTTTGCCCTCGTTAACGACCCATCCCCCGTTGTCGGCAACGAAAGAAATCTCGTGGGCAATCTCCGGGAAAAACGAAATTAACTGGTAATACTGGTTGCCACTGGCGACCACAAACCGAATACCTTGCTCTTTCATCTGCGCATATAGTTCAGCAAAACGTGCGCGGTTGTACTCTTTATTATCGTCCAGGAACGTTCCATCCATGTCGACGGCAATTAGTTTCACACTCATCGATTTCTCCGTTGAATTAACTCAGGTACAAGGTCAGTAGGTTTAGCGACGGCTTTCGCAACCAGGGCTGCAACCACCATCAAACTCAGCACGACCAGCATGGCCAGACGCAGGCCGTAATGTTCGCCGAGGAAGCCCAGCAAAGGCGGGCCTACAAGGAATGCAATATAGCCTGACGCTGCTACAACACTGACGCGCGTTGCCGGGTCAGGCCCGGTATCACCTGCGGCAGAGATGGTGAGCGGGAAGCCGAGCGAGGTTCCCAATCCCCATAGAATCACGGAAATGCCTGCCACAAAGGCATTATCAACAAAGATGATAAGGCCAATACCTAAAATCCCCATCACTGCACAGGCACGAACTACCGTCACGCGGCTGTAGCGGTCGATAAACCAACCGCCGGTAAAGCGCCCAACGGTCATTCCAAGCGTAAACCCGACATAAATCATTGAGCCGGATGTGGGGCTAAAACCATGGCCGTCGACCATCAGCAGGGGTAACCAGTCATTGGCGGAACCTTCTGCAAACGCCATCGCCAGCACAATAGTGCCAATCAGTATCAGTTGAAGATCTTTATAAAACGGCGGGTGCGGTTCGTGCGCATCAACAGAGTTCGCATCGGTATTGTCCTTTCCTACGCCATGAGGAATTGCGGTAATCGCGATAATAATCGGCGCAATTACGATTAGGCCAATCACCAACAGATGCCCATAAGCAGTGACGTTAAAGGCCGTCAGACTCATGCCAATACCCGCGCCAGCCAGTGTTCCGAGACTGTAAAAACCATGCATCATCGGAAGCACCGTTTTTTTCAGCAGGCCTTCCACAATGGCACCTTCAACGTTCATCGCGACTTCAGACGAGCCAAGCCCAGCGCCTAAAATCGCAAGCCCGAGAGCAAACAACCATGGTGACGAAAGGAACAGCGCAACCCCCATCACCAACATGCCGGTTACCATTAGCGTCATGCCGCTACGGATAATATTGCGCGTACCAAAACGTTTAACCAACCAACCGGAGCAAAGAATACCGCTCATCGAGCCAATCGACAGGCCAAACAGCACGATGCCCATACCCGCAGTCGACACGCTGAGCGTGTCCCGAATCGCAGGGGTGCGTGTAGCCCAGGAGGCCATAACCAGGCCCGGCAGAAAGAAGAAGGCGAATAATGCCCAGGTGCGACGTTGTGTCGCTTTACGTTGGCTAATAGCGGCAGACATGGAGATACCGGTTGGCGATGAATGCGAATTACACTAGCAAGATTGTGTACATATGTACACATAGCCTGGTAAACTCTTTTGAGTCCGGTTTAAACGAGCGAAAATAATGAGCAAAGCCCCGCGCCGTAACGATCCTTCACGACGTGAACGCATTCTGCAAGCGACACTGGATATGCTGGTAGAGCATGGAATTAGCCATATTACACACCGCAAAATTGCTGAGGCAGCAGACGTTTCGTTAGGGTCGATGACCTATTATTTCGACGGCATAGAATCATTGCTGAGCGAAGCATTCACGAAATTCGCTCTTCAGATGTCAGATGAGTACCGCAGTCGCATGGAGCAAGCCCGCAATCGCACCGAGGCTTGCGAAGCTATCGTCGATATGATTTGCGGCGAGAAAATTGCTTCCTCCTACAACCTGCAAGTGATGTATCAACTTTATGCCTACGCTAACCGCAACCCCGCCTTAAAAATCATCATGCAAGACTGGATGTGTCGTAGCCAGCAAGTGCTGGAAGCCTTCTTTGACCCGATAACCGCCCGAACGCTGGATGCCTTTATCGAAGGCATGACACTGCATTATGTGACTGACAGGCATCCGCTGAGCCGCGAAGATCTCAGCAGAATGCTGGCAAAAATTGTGGGATAAATTTGGCAGGTGATTTTCTGCATATTGTTAGCTAGAGTTTGAAGCAGTTTCTTAATGTGAGTCTGTTACCAATGTAGTTTTTCCCTTCGCGATAAACACAGTTTTAAAACCGACGAATCGTCGGCGACTACTTTGTGCTTGTTGATAAGGGATAACTCATGTTTTTTCTCATTCTGCGTACGCTTCGCCAGCACCGCTGGTTTGCCCTGCTTGGGGCGGCATTACTCCTCTCTTCAGTTGGAAACGGGCTGACTTACGTCATCGTTTTTGGAAAACTCCTCGCTCTTGAGGCGAAACCTTCGGTACTCACTCTTGCTTATATTCTTGCGCTGGCTCCGGGGTTTCCGGGAAGCTATCTGGCCGAAAAATTGCTCACCAAAATGGCGCCTATTCCAGTAATGATTGTGTGTGAAATCATTGGGTTGATGGGGCTGGGATTGCCTGTATGGTCATTATTTAGTGATAGCCAGATCTTGTTACTTTCAAGCCAGGCTGTAGCGGCTTTTGCGGGTGGCATGATGGTTCCGGTACTTAGCCAGACGTTAAAAAACGGCCTTAAATCCGCAGAATTACCCGCCGCGTCTGGCCTGGAAACGTTTATCTTCGCGGCAAACGTCATTCTTGGTATCGGCATCGGCACATTGCTTTATGGACATATTGCGACATCGGCAATTCTCGCACTGGATGCGATGAGTTTTATTCTCGGGATAGTTCTGCTGTTCGCCGCACACAGGGCGTATCGCCCAGTTTGTACTCCGGGACATGTTGAGGTTTTACCCAACCTCAACTGGCGGGAACTCACACAAATGCAGCGTCGCAGCTTGCTATTTCTACCGGCAATCGCATTCGTTGGTGCACCCGCAATGGCCCTGTTACCTGCATTGGCGCCAAACTTTGGCGGCACATCTTCTGAATCTGGATTGATGTTGTTACTGGCTCGCAGTGTGGGACAGCTCATCGGCCCGTTGCTGTTGTCTGAAGCACAGTTGCAGCGCCATACAGGGAAACTCAATGTGCTTATCATTTCGCTTGCTCTGTTCATTTGCTGCTACGCGCTGGTCTCAATCACTGATAAGCAATGGGTGGCGATGTTATTGATCGTCATGGCGCATATCTTTACTAACATCGTGTACGTGCTGGCAACGTTAAACATCATGCAGACTTTTCCTGCTTCAATAACCGGCAGAGCGATGGCGAAGGCCTGGCGCTTCCAACTGGTTATCACCTTGATTTTACCCGTGATAGCAGGCTTTGCCGCTGACACGTATGACCCCGCATGGGTGTTGTATCTCAGCTCGGGCGGTGGTTTTGCAGTAATGATTTGTATGCTGGTCGCAAATCAGAGAGTGGGGCGAAATGGAGGTAATACTCTGAATTTTAAAAAGAGTGGGTAATTCTTGGCAGTAAATTAATAGGATACTCATACCTAAATTCATTCGAATTGTGGGAAGACGGCACAGGGAAATGACCAACCTCTGCCGTCATCTACCTGTCCTGACTGTCAGTGGGTCGTCGTACCCGCAGTCATGTTGACTACTGTTGCCGTCATTGCACCGGCATGATCTGATGCCAAAAATGTCATTAACTCGGCCACTTGAGAAAGCGTGGGCAGACGTTTAAGCATGGTACTTTGCACAGCGCCACCGACCCACTGTTCAACCGTCAATCCCATTGCTTGGGCCTTGGGTGCGAACACCTCACCGGTATAAGAACCAGCCTGCACAGCGCCGTCTATCGCATGCGAACGCACGCAGATAACTCGAATATTCCTCGGTGCAAATTCGCTGGCAAGGGCCTTAACGAAAGCTTCTGTACCCGCACAACCGACGACGTGACCAAGGTGGCCCGGAATCGCCATTGTGCTTGCGGGGGCGACGACCGTTATGATTACGCCTGCGCGTTCATCGCCCATGTGCGGGGAGACTGCTTTTGCTATGTTGAATTGTGCTGTCAGAAACGGGTCAATTCCTTGCCTGAACTCGGCGAGGGACAACTCCGCAATGCCTTTGCCCTGAACATGCATAAAACCGGTTGTGTTTATGACCACGTCAAAGCCGCCGACCTGCCGGGCCAGATGATCCGTCTCCTCGAGAGTTGAATGCTCGTTGAGTACGTCGATAGTAAATGTCTCGGCCTTACCACCCGCAGCGCGGATTTTGCTGGCAACTCGCTCCAACTTTTCCTGGTTGCGAGCCCCAAGAATCACATGCGCCCCCTCGCGCGCCAGAGTATGTGCAACTGCGCTGCCGATAGCACCACTGCCACCGAAGATCACGGCTACTTTGCCTTTAACCAACATAGCGTTTTTCCTTTCGTCAGAAAGCATGAGTCAAAATTATGGATGAAGTCTTGAGATTTGGCGCAGGCTATCGCATGTCAGAGTCAGGGGAGGGGAGCTAACTTTCTGATTTAAAAAAGAACACGAATTTCGGGCAATAAAAAACCCATCAACCTTGAACCAAAGAGGCGGGGTTGATGGGCTCCACAAATTGGGGACATCAAAGAAAAGCAGTGGCACTAATTAAGACTTTGCCCCAATCAAAAAGTTCGCTCTGTCATAAAAAATCTTTTTTCTTTGTTTGCTACAGGGGTCACAAACCCGGCCATATGATTACGATTAGCGTCCCCGCGAGGGTTAGCAACACGTTAGCGATAGCGTAGGTCCCGGCGTAGCCCAGTGCCGGAATGTTGCTGCGCGCAGTGTCGCTGATGATTTCCATTGCTGGTGCGCAGGTTCGTGCGCCCATCATTGCGCCAAACAGTAATGCGCGGTTCATGCGTAAAACGTATGCACCAAACAAGAAGCAGATCACGACCGGAACCAGGCTGACGATGAGCCCAGCGATCAACATTTGCCCGCCAACCGCACCTAAGCCGTTACCAATGCCGCTGCCAGCGCTTAAACCAACGCCTGCCATAAATACCATCAAACCGAACTCTTTCACCATATTCAGCGCCCCTTGCGGGATATAGCCGAAGGTAGGGTGGTTGGCTCGCAGGAAGCCCAACAAAATCCCGGCGAACAGTAAACCTGCCGCATTACCCACGCCAAAACTAAACGAGCTGAACTGGAAGGTGATCATGCCGATCATCAAGCCAATAATAAAGAAGGCGCAGAAGGCGAGTAAGTCGGTAATTTGGCTGTGAATGGAGATAAAGCCGATGCGCTCTGCAACGGTTTTCACGCGACGAGCATCACCGCTGACTTGTAAAACGTCACCTTTGTTGAGCACGATATTATCGTCGATAGGCATTTCAATCTGGCTACGGATAACACGGTTGAGGAAGCAGCCATGATCGGTCAGCTTTAATTGCCCGAGGCGGCGGCCCACTGCATTGTGATTCTTCACCACAATTTCTTCGGTGACAATACGCATGTCCAGCAGGTCGCGGTCGAAAACTTCTTTACCGTTACGGAAACTTGGGTCGAGCCGGGAATGGGCATCAGGATAACCCACAAGCGCGATTTCGTCACCTTTTTGCAGCACTGCGTCGCCATCTGGGTTTGCCAGAATGCCATTGCGGCGAATACGTTCGATGTAGCAACCGGTCTGACGATAAATACCGAGTTCACGCAGATTTTTACCATCAGCCCAGGCGACCAGCTCAGAACCTACGCGGTAAGCACGAATAACCGGCAAATACACCTTGCGAGCGGCGTCAGTATCCAGCCCGCGCTCCCGAGCAATTTGTTGCGCGCTGGTTTGTAAATCCTGATGCTGAAGTTTAGGTAAGTAGCGTGCGCCAACAATCAGGCTAACCAGGCCGATAAGATAAGTCAGCGCGTAACCGAGGCTAAGGTTATCCAGGGACGCGGCAAGCTGGGTTCCAGCGACCCCCGAATGGCGCAATGTATCACCCGCACCCACCAGTACCGGGGTGGAGGTCATCGAACCCGCGAGCATCCCGGCGGTAAGGCCGATATCCCAGCCAAAGAGTTTCCCCAAGCCTAATGCCAGCAACATGGCAGTGCCGACCATGACCAGGGCCAACATCAGATAATTTTTGCCATCGCGGAAGAAAATTGAAAAAAAGTTTGGCCCAGCTTCTACGCCGACACAAAAAATGAACAGCATGAAACCCAAATTTAGGGCGTCAGTGTTAATCGAAAAATGTTGTTGGCCGAGTATTAAAGAGACCACCAAAACACCAATGGAATTACCCAGTTGGACGGGCCCAAGGCGTAATTTCCCCAGGCATAAGCCCAAGGTCAGAACAACAAATAATAACAGGATGTAATTCCCGCTTAACAAATCTGCGACGTTTATATTCACGAAGGCTAACTTCTTGTTTACTAGTAACTTGTTGAAAGAGATGGTTTTTTGGTTTAAGGTTTCTACTATTAACGACGCAATTTGATGTATTTTCTTTGCATTAAAATATCCAGTGCGCAGACCTGATAATGGCCTTTAGTTTAATCTTTATAAAGATTAACGGCTAGTAAGAATATTGTGCTAATTGCGCTATCTATTTTTTAGCAAGGATTGCTGAAACTTATCTCAATCGGGCCGGTTCTCATGCAGAACTGTAATTTTAAGTTCGATATAGGCGATTGTCAGGAGGATGTGTGTTCATGCGTGGACAACGTTGGTTTGGGGTCGTTTGCTGCTTCGTGTTGTTTGTTGGCGTGTTTCTTTCGCAGAAATTAATGGCCGCCAACAGCTACCCGGGTGATAAACACGCTGAGTGGGGGATGCTGTTTTTTATCCTGCCAGGTATTATCGCTAGCGTGTTTTCCCGCCATGGCCGAGTGATCAAACCGCTGATAGGCGCAGTACTGGCTTCACCGCTTTGTCTGCTCATCATTCAGTTTTGGATGTCGCCAACGCGAACATTCTGGCAAGAAATGGCCTGGATGTTTAGTGCTGTGTTTTGGTGTGCGCTTGGGGCATTGTGCTATCTGTTTTTACGTAGCGTGCTCCGCCGTCAGCGGTGAAAAAAACCGGCTCATTGAGCCGGTTTTTTTGTCTGTTGCTTATTCCGCATTCTGGAACAAACTCAGGTGTTCTTTCGCGTAAGCTTCGAAATCTGTGCAACCACCGATGTGTTTCTGATCGAGGAAGATCTGTGGAACGGTTTCAACAGGCTTACCGACAGTTTTTTCCAGATCGGCTTTGCTGATGCCTTCTGCATGGATATCAACATAACGGAAGTTGAAGTCGTCACGCTCAGCGGTCAGTTTCTCAGCCAACTCTTTAGCACGAACGCAATATGGGCAACCTGGGCGGCCAAAAATCACTGCAAACATGGTATCTCCTTCATTTTTTGTGGCCGAACGAACCGGCGAATGGCAACTATAATGCCGCTAACGGTTACGAATGGGAAGAAGGTATTACCTGTTAGTTTGATATTCCCTACCTATCCCCTTCATACTTCAAGCTGCCTCATTGTCGGGTGAGTTCTCTTGCCGCCGCGATGCAACTTGAAATATTTTGGGGAAGTCATATGCGGTCGTATACTGAGCCGATAATTGCCTCTGGAGACAAGCGGATGCGTTCACTCGGTGCCTTGCCGAAACCTGTGTTAGTCCTCGAAGTTATCGGTATTGCTTTTTTGCTTCTTTCATATCTTTCCCTGAACGGTTACGTGACATTGCCAGCGCCCGTTGGAAGTGCCACAGCGGCTATTGTCATGGTATTTTTGGGTATTGCCCTGATGCTTCCCGCGGCAGCCTTCATGGTATGGGCAATGGCGCAAAATGTTGCGCCGCTGCTGACCAAAGGCCAGCCACCCGTTGATAAATCTCTTACAAACAAGCCAAAGGATAAACGCGATGACGCCGACCATTGATCTGCTGCGTTCACACCGTTCCATTCGTCGATTTACCGACGCGCCTATTACAGATGAACAGCGTGCAGAGATTGTTGCCAGTGCCCAGGCGGCCTCCAGTTCCAGTTTTTTGCAGTGCAGCTCGATTATTCGCATCACCGATAAATCATTGCGTGAGCAGCTTGTTCCACTGACAGGTGGCCAGCGACATGTTGCGCAAGCGGCAGAGTTTTGGGTGTTTTGTGCCGACTTTAATCGGCATCTACAAATCTGCCCGGAGGCACAGCTTGGCCTGGCGGAACAATTATTGTTGGGCGTTGTTGATACCGCACTGCTTGCGCAAAATGCTTTTACGGCTGCGGAATCGTTAGGATTAGGCGGTGTGTACATCGGGGGCATTCGCAATAGTATCGAGGAAGTGACTGAATTATTGGCCTTGCCGAAACACGTTCTGCCATTGTTTGGTTTGTGTCTGGGTTGGCCTGATGAAGACCATGACATCAAACCACGCATGCCTGCGGCGATGGTGGTGCATGAGAATAGCTATAAGCCCGTTGATGCAGATGTATTGGCACAGTATGACGAAGATATGGCGCAGTATTATCTCTCTCGCGGCAGCAATGCTCGCCGTGACACATGGAGTGACCATATTCGTCGCACCATCATTAAAGAAAACCGTCCTTTCATTCTCGATTATTTGCATAAGCAAGGTTGGATCACTCGATAATGAGCCTCGCGGCGGCTGTGGTCGCTGCCAATCAATACATTTTTACTATCAATCACCCGCCCAAACGGTATTGGTTTTGTATCGTTGTCAGTCGGTATAACAGAGCAAGTAATTTTTCTCTGCTATTTCGACACCAAGACAAGGAGCAACCGATGCCGATGACTACACTTGATAATTCCCCGTTTTACGCCGCAGATATTATCCGTTCACGCATTAATGGCCTGGTTCCGCGCGTGGCTTTCATTCTGGGTTCCGGGCTTGGCGAACTGGCTGAGAAAATCGAGCAGCCTGTCGTTTTCCCCTATGACGAGTTGCCTGGATTCCCGGTTAGCACGGTTCACGGTCATGCAGGCGAGCTGGTGGTAGGGACTCTCGCCGGTATTCCCGTCGCGTGTATGAAGGGGCGAGGCCATTTTTATGAAGGACGCGGCATGTCTGTGATGACGAATGCCATTCGCACCTTCAAATTACTGGGATGCGAAATCCTGTTCTCGACGAATGCGGCGGGTTCACTGCGCCCTGAAGTTGGCCCAGGAAGCCTGGTTGCACTTAACGATCACATTAATACTATGCCGGGTACGCCGACCGTTGGCCCTAACGATGAGCGTTTCGGTGAGCGTTTCTTCTCTCTGGCAAATGCTTATGATGCCGACTACCGCGGCATTTTGCAGAATGTAGCGAAAGAGCAGGGCTTCCCGCTCACGGAAGGGGTGTTTGTCTCCTATCCAGGGCCAAACTTTGAAACCGCTGCAGAAATTCGCATGATGCAAATCATTGGTGGCGATGTTGTGGGTATGTCTGTGGTGCCTGAAGTGATCAGTGCTCGCCATTGCGGTCTTAAAGTGGTTGCTGTTTCTGCGATTACAAACCTGGCCGAAGGCCTGGGCAGCGTGCAGCTTTCCCACGCACAAACCCTGGCGGCTGCGGCACTTTCGCGTCAGAACTTTATCAATCTGATCTGCGGTTTCCTGGGCAAGCTCGCCTGAGACACTACCAACACACCGGGTAAAACACATGGCGATTAACTCCATAGCGATTAAATCACGCTTGAAAATCATGTTGTTTTTGCAGTATTTCATTTGGGGGGCTTGGCTGGTCACGCTGGGCTCATACATGATTAATACCCTCGGATTCCGAGGGGCTGACGTGGGCATGGTCTATAGCACCAAAGGCATTGCTGCGTTATTAATGCCGGGGATCGTCGGTATTATTGCCGACAAATGGCTGCCTGCGAATCGTGTTTATGCACTGTGTCACCTGGTGTGTGCGGCAATGCTTACCTGGGCTGCGAGCATCAACCAGCCGGGGCTGATGTTTTGGGTCATGCTGGGTAATGCGATGGCGTTTATGCCAACAATTGCGCTGTCAAATACCATCTCTTATGCCAGTCTCGAAAAGGCGGGACTGGATACTGTCAGCCATTTCCCTCCGATCCGCGTGTTTGGCACCATCGGTTTTATTGCTGCGATGTGGACTGTCAGCCTGATGCGCTTCGAACTCAGTAATCTTCAATTGTACATTGCGGCGGGGGCTTCTCTGGGATTGGCGCTCTATTCACTCACCTTACCGACTATTGCGGTGATTAAAGGTGGTGTGTCCCGTAGCTGGGTGAGTCGCCTGGGATTGGATGCATTTGTCTTGTTCAAAAACCCTCGCATGGCGGTTTTCTTCTTATTCGCTATGTTGCTGGGTGCGGTCTTGCAGATAACCAATACTTTTGGCAACCCGTTCCTGCACGATTTTGCACGTAATCCTGAGTTTGCAGACAGCTTCGTGGTGCAATATCCCTCAATTTTGCTGTCGGTTTCTCAAATGTCCGAAGTGGCGTTCATCCTCACCATCCCATTCTTTTTGCGCCGCTTTGGCATCAAACAAGTGATGTTGATGAGTATGGTGGCGTGGGTGTTGCGCTTTGCTTTGTTTGCCTGGGGCGACCCATCAGCCTTTGGCTTTGTGTTATTGCTGCTCTCAATGGTGGTCTACGGTTGCGCCTTCGATTTCTTTAATATTTCCGGTTCAGTCTTTGTAGAACAAGAAGTCGATTCGCGTATTCGGGCCAGTGCTCAAGGGCTGTTCATGACCATGGTTAATGGGATTGGTGCGTATGTTGGCGCAATTCTTAGCGGCTATGTTGTGGATTACTTCAGTGTTGACGGCGTAAAAGACTGGACGACCATTTGGTTAGTCTTCGCTGGATATGCGTTGGTGCTGGCGATTATTTTCCACTTCAGTTTCCAGTATCGTCACACGCCATCGCTTAAAGCTTCGGCACCGGTCGCACATTAATCGTCGCCTGGATTACAGCGAGCGACAGGAGTGATAACTTATGGGGCTGCCAGAGCATAGGGAGCCTCATGAGTCATTCACAGCGAACTTACCGTACCGATTTAAAACTACTGCGCTATTTTCAAGCCGTAGCGGAAGAGCTGCATTTTGGTAAAGCCGCAGCGCGGCTCAACATGTCGCAACCGCCGCTAAGCTTCCACATCAAAGAGTTAGAATCCCAGCTCGGCACGGTGCTGTTTATTCGTCATTCTCGAAGCGTCGCCCTGACTTATGCGGGTGAAGTCTTACTGGAAGAAACCCGGCTGCTACTGGATAGCGCGAACCAGGCATTGGCGCGCGTTGAGCAAATTGGGCGTGGGGAAGGTGGGCGAATTCATCTGGGAATTGTCGGTACGGCAATTTGGGGTGGGCTGCGTTTGGGGTTGCAGAGGTTTATCGCGGATAATCCTGCCATTGATATCTTGTTCCGCGAGAAATCACCGGGTGACCAGCTTGCTTTACTTGGAAGTCACGACATTGATGCCGGAATCTGGCGCATGGAAACCAATCCACCGCCGGGATTGCGTAGTGAAAAACTTCATGACGCGACGTTTTTAGTCGCGTTGCCGGAAAAGCACCCGCTAACAAAACAAACAGCTATTGATATTGAACAGTTACGCCATGAAGCCTTTGTCACGATGACCGCAGTGCATTCTGACTGGACTTTTTTGCAAGGTGTTTGCCGGGAAGCTGGGTTTTCGCCGCGAGTGGTAAGAGAGGCGGTTGAGCCGCAGACTGTACTGGCGCTGGTCAGTATTGGAATGGGGTTGACGATCATGGCAGACAGCTATGCGCAAATGAACTGGCCAGGAGTGACTTTCCGCCCGCTGACTAAAGCGATCCCAGCCGATCTTTATGTGGTGTACGACCCGCATCATCTGTCTTCTACCACGCGTCATTTAATTGACGTGTTAAAACAGTCGCCAGACACATTGCCCGTTCGTTGAAACACCATGGCGGTGCTATGATAACCGCGCTGTTATTATCGGACTGGAAACGCTGAGGTGCAGGGTGAAAATCGCCATTTTATCCCGGGATGGAACGCTTTATTCTTGTAAACGGCTTCGTGAAGCGGCATCTCGCCGTGGCCACGTCGTTGAAATCATCGATCCCCTATCTTGCTATATGAATATCAATCCGGCGGCTCCGTCAGTGCACTATAAAGGCCGCCAGTTGCCTCATTATGATGCGGTGATCCCACGTATCGGGTCCGCAATTACTTTCTACGGCACCGCCGTTCTGCGCCAGTTTGAAATGTTAGGGAGCTATCCCCTTAACGAATCCGTAGCCATCACTCGTGCTCGCGACAAACTGCGGTCATTGCAGCTCATGGCGCGCCAGGGCATTGATTTACCCGTGACCGGTTTTGCTCACTCGCCCGATGACACCAGTGATTTAATCGACATGGTCGGTGGTGCGCCGCTGGTGGTGAAGTTGGTTGAAGGGACACAAGGGATCGGCGTGGTGTTAGCGGAAACGCGGCAGGCCGCGGAAAGCGTGATTGACGCATTCCGCGGTCTGAATGCTCACATACTGGTGCAAGAATATATAAAAGAAGCGCAGGGCAGGGATATTCGTTGTTTGGTGGTAGGGAATAAAGTGGTGGCGGCTATCGAACGCCAGGCAAAACCAGGGGACTTCCGCTCCAATTTACACCGCGGGGGCGTGGCGAATCAGGTCGAAATTACCGAACGTGAGCGCGAAATTGCCCTTCATGCTGCCGCCACGTTGGGGCTGGATGTCGCAGGTGTCGATATTTTACGCGCGAAGCGTGGCCCGCTGGTGATGGAGGTTAATGCGTCGCCGGGTTTGGAAGGCATTGAAAAGACGAGCGGTGTCGATATTGCGACCTTAATGATCAAGTGGATTGAGCAACAGGCCCATCCTGGTTATTGCCTGAAAACGGGCGGTTAAATTCGAGCATCGGTACCATTGGACGCATAATAATAGTATGAAGCGCTATTTTTGCGTAAGCTATGGCGCGACTTAGATAGGCTATTAATCACCCCTTTAAAAGAGGCTACGGCATTTATGGATTCACTCGTTGTCCCTACTCTGGACATCTTACGCCGCTGGCTTGACGAAATCGGCGTGACCATTTTCGAGTGCGATACCTGCCAGGCGCTCCATCTGCCCCATATGCAGAATTTTGATGGTGTCTACGATGCGAAAATCGATCTTGTCGATAATATCGTCTTGTTTTCAGCCCTGGCCGAGGTAAAGCCCTCAGCGCTATTGCCCCTGGCATCCGATCTCTCGTCTATTAATGCCAGTTCACTGACGGTGAAAGCGTTTTTAGATATCCAGGACGACAATTTACCTAAACTCGTGGTTTGCCAGTCGCTACAAGCGGCGGTTGGAATTACTCGCGATCAATTTGCTCATTTTGTTAAACAAAGCGAAGAGCAAATCTCGATGGTGATTCTGGAAGCGTGCGCGAATCAATTGCTCTACATCTCTGACGGGGAAGAAGAGCAAGACGGCGCCCTTGTTCAAACCCACTTTTTACACTAACTTCTGCACTGATCGTTTCTTTTCTGAACGCAGCGGCTGTTATGTCCGCTGCGCCCCACATTTTTTATCCTGCCTTACCCGCTATTCCTAAGCATTATTCTCGCCATTGTTGCCAGTATCACGCGACGGTGTAGGCATTTTTTTGTTAAAAAATTGATATAAGGCGCTTTTTTAGTCGCGCTATAGTCACTAACCCTGGCTACAGTTATTCTTGCGTGACACTTAAAATATGCAACGTCTGTGGGAAGGCGCCAGCTTTTTTCACCGTAGTTTGAATAGAGATGCATGGTTCTTGCATGTTCCCAAAGCATTAACTAAATGCATAAAAGTTTGATTGAGTAAATTCTGCTCGTGAAAGCGAGATTTACCCTTTATTCAGAAGGAATGACATATGTTCGCCCAACGTAAAAAATTGTTGTCGGGGATGGTGACGGGTTTGTTGATGGCAGTCTCTGCCACGACATTTTCCGCTGAACAAAAGACGCTGCACGTTTATAACTGGTCTGATTATATTGCTCCAGATACGTTGGCAAACTTTACCAAAGAAACTGGCATTAAAGTGGTGTACGACGTCTTCGATTCCAACGAAGTTCTGGAAGGGAAGTTAATGGCGGGCAGTACGGGTTATGATCTTGTCGTGCCTTCTTCGCAATTCCTAGAGCGCCAGGCTCAGGCCGGTATTTTCCAGCCTCTTGATAAGAGCAAATTACCGAACTACAAAAACCTCGATCCGGAAATGCTTAAACTGGTCGCCCATAATGACCATGACAATAAATACGGCATTCCGTACATGATGGTTACGACAGGCATTGGCTATAACGTCGATAAAGTCAAAGCGGTATTGGGCAAAGATGCGCCGGTGGACAGCTGGGATCTCATCCTGAAACCAGAAAACCTTGAGAAACTGAAAAGCTGTGGCGTTTCGTTCCTTGATGCGCCGAGCGAGGTTTACGCCAGCGTATTGCACTATCTGGGCAAAGATCCTAACAGCACCAATCCGAGTGATTACACCGGTGCGGCGAACGATCTGCTGCTGAAATTGCGTCCGTCTATCCGTTATTTCCACTCTTCCCAATACATCAACGATTTGGCTAACGGCGACATCTGCGTGGCGATCGGTTGGTCTGGCGATATTCTCCAGGCGGCAAACCGCGCTAAAGAAGCCAAAAATGGCGTGAATATTGCTTATACCATTCCTAAAGAAGGGGCGATGGTGTACTTCGATATGTTCGCAATAACCAATGACGCGAAAAATAAAGATGAAGCCTATCAGTTCCTTAACTATCTGATGCGACCGGATGTCGTCGCGAATATCAGTAATCACGTTTATTACGCTAATGCGAATAAAGAGTCGACTCCGCTGTTAAATGCTGAGATTCGTGATAATCCGGGGATTTATCCACCGGCTGATGTTCGCAGCAAACTGTTCACTCAAGGTGTGCAATCACCAAAAGTTGACCGTGTCATTACGCGTGCCTGGACTAAAGTTAAAACAGGGAAATAGTTAGATATCTTAGTTGGTTATAACTTTTAGATTTCAAGTTGCAGGTAGGCGGCAAGAGACAATCCCCAGGAGCTTACATACGTAAGTGACTGGGGTGAACGAAAGCAGCCAACACCCCTGCGATTTGAAAGATGAAAGGTAGAATTTTGCTTTTGCCGGAGAGCACACAATTGACCGATGTAATCCCTCGTCCGCACGCGAAAACTCGCAAGGCGCTTACGCCGCTGCTTGAAGTTCGCAACCTCACTAAGTCCTTTGACGGGCAACATGCCGTTGACGATGTCAATCTGACTATTTATAAAGGCGAAATTTTTGCGCTGCTCGGGCCATCTGGCTGTGGTAAATCAACGCTATTACGCATGCTGGCGGGTTTTGAGCAACCCAGCGCGGGCCAGATTGTACTGGATGGCGTGGATTTATCGCTTGTGCCCCCCTATCAGCGGCCCATCAATATGATGTTCCAGTCCTATGCACTATTTCCGCATATGACGGTCGAGCAAAATATTGCGTTTGGACTCAAGCAAGACAAGCTGCCGAAAAATGAAATCGCGCAGCGTGTACAGGAAATGCTGACGCTGGTTCATATGCAAGAGTACGCCAAACGTAAACCGCACCAGCTTTCCGGCGGACAGCGTCAGCGTGTCGCGCTGGCACGAAGCCTTGCGAAACGGCCAAAACTATTGCTGCTCGATGAGCCGATGGGCGCTTTGGATAAAAAATTGCGTGACCGTATGCAGCTTGAAGTGGTGGATATACTCGAGCGCGTGGGCGCGACCTGCGTAATGGTGACGCACGACCAGGAAGAAGCGATGACCATGGCGGGACGTATCGCCATTATGAATCGTGGCAAGTTCGAGCAAATTGGCGAGCCGGAAGAGGTCTACGAATATCCGGCTACGCGCTACAGCGCGGAATTTATCGGTTCGGTGAACGTCTTTGAAGGGCTGTTGAAAGAGCGCCATGAAGATGGACTGATCATTGAAAGCCCTGGGCTGATTCATTCGCTTAAAGTTGATCCGGATGTTTCGGTGGTTGACGGTGTGCCGGTGTACGTCGCACTGCGTCCTGAAAAAATCATGCTTTGCGAAGAACCCCCAGAAGACCGTTACAACTTCGCGGTCGGTGAAGTGGTGCATATTGCCTATCTTGGCGACCTGTCGATTTATCACGTGCGTCTGGTGAGTGGGCAGATGATTAGCGCGCAGTTGCAAAATGAGAACCGGAACCGCAAGGGGATGCCAACTTGGGGCGACGAAGTTCGTCTGTGTTGGGATGCCGAGAGTTGTGTGGTCTTGACCGTTTAAGGGGGCGAAATGAGCACGATTACTGAACGCCCGGCCGAGCCACCGGCCAACAGTTTTAAAATGTGGCTGGCAAAAATGCAAATGCTCCATGGCCGTAAGGTTGTGATTGCATTGCCGTATTTGTGGCTGATTTTGCTGTTTATGCTGCCGTTCTTGATTGTATTCAAGATAAGTTTTGCTGATATCGCACGATCGATTCCGCCTTATACCGATCTCATCACCTGGGCTGACGATCAGATTTCACTGGCGTTGAATCTGGCGAACTATCTCCAGTTAACCGACGATCCGTTATATGCAGAAGCCTATTTGCAGTCGCTGCAAGTCGCTGGGATATCTACTCTATGCTGTCTACTGCTGGGATATCCGCTGGCTTGGGCGGTGGCACATAGCAAATCATCAACGCGTAACATTCTGTTGTTGCTGGTGATTTTACCTTCCTGGACCTCCTTCCTGATCCGCGTTTATGCATGGATGGGAATACTGAAAAATAACGGTGTACTGAACAACGTATTGATGTGGCTGGGCGTGATTGACCAGCCATTGGTGATTCTACATACCAATCTTGCGGTCTATATCGGTATTGTTTATGCCTATTTGCCGTTTATGGTGTTGCCAATTTATACCGCGCTGACGCGACTCGATTACTCGTTAGTGGAAGCGTCCTTAGATTTGGGGGCTCGTCCGCTGAAAACCTTCTTCAGCGTAATCGTGCCACTGACCAAAGGCGGCATTGTCGCGGGCTCCATGCTGGTGTTTATTCCGGCGGTGGGGGAGTTTGTTATACCGGAACTGCTTGGCGGGCCAGATAGCATCATGATTGGTCGTGTCCTGTGGCAGGAGTTCTTCAACAACCGGGATTGGCCTGTTGCATCAGCGGTAGCGATAACCATGCTTATCCTGTTGATAGTGCCGATCATGTGGTTCCACAAATATCAAAACAAAGCTGCGGAGGACCACGCATGAACAATTTACCGGTAGTGCGTTCACCGTGGCGCATTGTGATTTTAGTCATTGGATTCACCTTCCTCTATGCACCGATGCTGATGCTGGTTATCTATTCATTTAACAGCTCAAAACTGGTGACTGTCTGGGCGGGGTGGTCGACACGCTGGTATGTCGAATTGTTCCAGGACTCCGCGATGATGAACGCCGTGGGACTAAGTTTAACTATCGCGGCAGCAGCGGCGACGGCCGCGGTGATCCTTGGGACTATTGCCGCCGTCGTTATGGTGCGTTTTGGTAAATTCCGTGGCTCCACGGGTTTTGCCTTCATGCTTACCGCGCCGCTGGTTATGCCTGATGTCATCACCGGTCTTTCACTGTTGTTGCTGTTTGTGGCGTTGGGACACGCGATTGGCTGGCCAAGTGACCGTGGCATGCTGACGATTTGGCTGGCGCATGTGACGTTTTGTACGGCTTACGTTTCTGTGGTCATCAGCTCGCGCTTGCGGGAGTTGGATCACTCAATCGAAGAAGCCGCTATGGACCTTGGCGCAACCCCGTTGAAGGTCTTCTTTGTCATCACCGTTCCGATGATTGCGCCAGCGATTGTCTCCGGTTGGCTGCTGGCGTTCACCCTCTCGCTTGATGATCTTGTCATCGCAAGTTTTGTCTCAGGGCCGGGTGCGACAACGTTACCGATGCTGGTATTCTCAAGTGTGCGAATGGGGGTGAATCCTGAAATAAACGCATTGGCGTCTATAATTTTAGGCGTTGTTGGGATTATCGGATTGATTGCCTGGTGGTTTATGGCGCGAGCAGAAAAGCAACGTCTGCGCGACATCCAACGTGCAAGGCATAGCTGAAAGGTTTAAAATCTGGTAAAACCCACAGTGCCGCGCTTGTCGCGGCACTGTGTCGTATGGAACACGAGGTTTGCGGAAATTTTCAGGAAACGAAGTCAAACACAAGCAAAATTGAACGCTCCCACATTAGTGCTGGTGGCGGCGATTGCTATTCTTACTACACGAATCCTCGATTTGATGTTGATTTTCAACATGCTCGGTGTGAGTGGAGTGCTTGATTTTATTCATCGTAGCGTGCAAACCTGGAGCCTGACGCTGATTTTCCTCGGTAGCCTGGTGATGCTGTGTATCGAATTACGCTGTGCGTTTGTCATCATGAAAGGGCGTAATTGGGGACGCTGGCTGTTTCTTGCCACGCAGGTAATTACCGTTAGCTATTTATGGGCCGCGTCACTCGGCTGGGGGTATCCTGAACTATTCAGTATCCCTGGTGAGTCAAAACGAGAAATATTCCGTTCACTCATGACGCAGAAACTACCCGATTTGTTGGTGCTATTTTTGCTATTTATCCCTTCTCGGAGTCGGCTTTTTTTTAAACTTCAATGAATGCGTAGTGCTACAATCTACGCCCCCCGGTTTCAGGATGTCATTATGCATTGCGCACTCTATCAGGCTAATCGCTGCCGCTCTTGTCAGTGGATTGAACAGCCGATTTCCGAACAACTCACCGCCAAGATGAAGGAACTTCAGCATTTGCTGGAGGGTATTGCGGTGCAAGAGTGGTGCGCGCCAGCCAGTGGCCCTGAGCAGGCATTCCGCAATAAAGCCAAAATGGTAGTCAGCGGCAGCGTAGAGAAACCTCTGTTGGGAATGCTGCATCGCGATGGTAGACCTGAAGATTTAACCGAATGCCCGCTGTATCCGGCTTCATTTCAGGCTGTGTTTACTGTACTAAAACCGTTTATCGCACGTGCGGGACTTACGCCGTATAACGTGGCGCGTAAACGCGGTGAATTGAAATATCTGCTGTTAACGGAAAGTCAGTTAGACGGCGGCATGATGCTGCGTTTTGTCCTGCGTTCAGAAGCAAAACTGGAACAGCTCCGTGCTGCACTCCCGTGGTTGCAGCAACAGCTCCCGCAGCTAAAAGTGATTTCTGCCAACATTCAGCCGGTGCATATGGCGATTATGGAAGGCGAGCAGGAAATCCCATTAACCGAACAGCAAGCGCTGGAAGAACAGTTTAACGGTGTGCCGCTGTATATTCGTCCGCAAAGCTTCTTCCAGACGAACCCAACCGTTGCGGCATCTTTGTACGCCACGGCTCGTGACTGGGTACGTGGTCTGCCCGTCAAACATATGTGGGATTTGTTCTGCGGGGTTGGCGGGTTTGGCCTGCACTGTGCAACGCCAGAAATGAAACTGACCGGAATTGAAATTGCCCCTGAGGCGATTGCCTGTGCACGTCAGTCAGCGGAAAAACTTGGATTAACGGATATTCACTTCCAGGCATTGGATTCAACGAAATTTGCCACTGAACAGCACGATGTACCCGATCTGGTCTTAGTGAATCCTCCACGGCGTGGAATTGGCCAGGCACTCTGTTATTTTTTGAATAACATGGCCCCGAAATACATTATCTATTCAAGCTGCAATGCGCAGACGATGGCGCGGGATATTGCGTCGTTGACGGAATATCGGGTAGAACGTGTGCAATTGTTCGATATGTTCCCGCACACGGCGCATTACGAAGTGTTGACGCTGTTGGTGCGAGCTTAGTTTTTCCCCTCACCCTAACCCTCTCCCAAAGGAGAGGGGATCTTCTTTTCCACTTTTCTTTTCACCCTCTTCCATGGGAGAGGGGATCTTCTTTTTCACTTTTCTTTTCACCCTCTTCCATGGGAGAGGGGATCTTCTTTTTCACTTTTCTTTTCACCCTCTCCTGTGGGAGAGGGGCGGGGTGAGGGCATCTTTTACTGAGGGAACCACTGGGCACTGATCTTCTGATATGTCCCGTCAGCTTTAATTGCTGCCAACGCCGTATTCAATTTCGTTAATAGTGCCGGGTTATCCGGGCGTACTGCAATACCCAGCCCAGTTCCAAAATATTCTGCATCGGTAACGTGACTGCCAACAGTTCCTAATTGCGGGTTGGTTTTCAGCCACTCATTTACCACCGCCGTGTCACCAAATACCCCATCAATACGGCCATTTTTCAGGTCGATAATCGCATTCTGGTAGCTATCGTAAGAAACTGTTTTAATCTCCGGATGCTTTTCCTGGAGATATTTCTGGTGTGTGGTGCCATTTTCCATACCGATACGCTTACCTTTCAGTTCATCAAAAGAGTTAAACGCACCTTTTTTGGCAATTACTACCGCCGAGTTGGCGTAGTAGGGTGTGGTAAAGGAAACTTGCTTGCTACGTTCAGGCGTAATATCCATACCTGAAATCACCGCGTCATATTTGCGGAATTTAAGTGACGGGATCAAACTGTCAAATGCGTGGTTTGTGAACGTGCACTCTGCCTGCATTTGTTTGCATAAAGCTTTAGCCAGGTCGATATCAAAACCGACGATCTGATTATTAGCATCAAGTGATTCAAATGGCGGATAAGTGGCAGAAGAACCAAAGTTGATTTTGTCGGCTGCGGCCACGTTGAATGCGGCTGTAGCGAACATGGCGGCCAAAATAAACTTCTTCATTTGTGTTGCTCCCGTCTGTCGTGTTTTATTGTTTTCACCGTTTCTCGGCGTAAAAAAATCATGCCAGCAAATGAATTTATATGCAAATAAAATGTATAATTATATTTATTGAGATACAAAAAAGGCGGGGAAGCCCCCGCCTTTTTGAGTGATTAACGATATCTTAATTACGGCGTTCAAACGCCAGCGCCCGGCGCTCTATCACTCGCATTAACAGCGTGAGTAATCCGTTAACGACCAGATAAACCAAACCTGCGGCACCGAATACCATCACATCGTAAGTGCGACCGTACAGAAGTTGCCCGTGGCCCATGACTTCCATCAGCGTAATGGTGTACGCCAGAGAAGTACTTTTAAACACTAAAACCACTTCGTTCGAGTAAGAAGAAAGTGCACGTTTAAATGCATATGGCAGCAAAATCGCGAGGGTATCTTTCTTGCTCATACCCAAAGCGTCGCACGACTGCCACTGGCCATCAGGAATAGCGCGAATAGCACCGTAAAACAGTTGCGTGGTGTAGGCTGCACTGTTTAAAGACAGCGCAATCAATGCGCACAGCCACGGTTCAGAAAGCAGGTGCCATAAAACAGGGTAGTTTTGAATCGACGGAAATTGACCTGGGCCGTAGTAAATCAGGAAGATTTGCACCAGCAGCGGAGTGCCGGTGAACAGCGTGATATAGCCACGGACAATCCACACCAGCACCGGGGTTTTCAGCGTCAAAACGATGGTGAAAAATAGCGCTAAAATCAGCGCGACAACAATGGATGCCGCAGTGAGTGTCAGGCTGGTGTGCAGACCTTTCAACAGTTCCGGTAAATACTCAAGCATCAGCCGGGTCTCCGTTCAAAACGTGTCGCTCGTTGGTCAATACGCTTAAGAACGTACTGGCTGATGAGGGTGATCACGAGGTAGATCGCGGCAGCAACCACATACCAGGTAAACGGCTCCTGAGTACGGGTGGCGATACTTTTAGTCTGTAACATCAAATCGTTGACGCTAATCAGCGAAACCAGTGCAGTATCTTTTAGCAATACCAGCCACTGATTACCTAATCCTGGTAGCGCATGACGCCACATTTGCGGCATCACCAGACGGAAGAAAATGGCGGCTTTCGATAAACCTAACGCCTGGCCGGACTCCCATTGCCCAATGGGCACGGCTTTGAGTGCACCACGCAAAGTCTGCGAAGCATAAGCCGAGTAGAGCAGGGAAAGTGCGATCACGCCGCACAGGAACGGGCTGACATCGAAATTCTCAATCTGTAATTGGATAGGGATTTGCGCCAAACCGAGGTTGAGCACAAAACCATCTGAGAGGATCAGCAGCAACTGTGAGGAGCCGAAATAAATAAACAGCACCACCAGAATTTCAGGCAAGCCGCGCAGCACCGTTACCCAAGCTGAACCCAGCCAGGCAATCGGACGCCATTTTGCAGACTCCCACACGGCAAAAATCATCGCCAGAGCCAGACCGATGATCAGCGCACAAACGGCAAGGCCGACGGTCATCCCGGCGGCGCTCGCTAAAGTAAACATTTCGTTCATTCAGATTACTTCTGGAACCATTTTTCGTAGATGGTTTTGTACGTCCCATCTTGCTTCACTTTTTCCAGCGCGGTGTTGAATTTCGCTTGCAGGTCAGTGTTGCCCTGACGAAC
This sequence comes from Buttiauxella sp. WJP83, assembly GCF_027594725.1. Lineage (NCBI taxonomy): Bacteria > Pseudomonadati > Pseudomonadota > Gammaproteobacteria > Enterobacterales > Enterobacteriaceae > Buttiauxella > Buttiauxella sp. WJP83. The sequence goes on along the minus strand of NZ_CP110080.1, from coordinate 3,187,380 downwards.
AGCGATACCCAAACCGGTACCGAAGTAGTCTTTATCCGTGACTTTATCGCCAATAGCGGCCAGTTTAGGATCGGCTTTCAGCCATTCGGTGACCACAGCTGTGTCACCAAATACGGCGTCAATACGGCCGCTTTCCATATCCAGCTTGGCGTTCATGTAGCTGTCATAAGGAACGGTGGTAATTTCTGGATGTTTATCCATGATGAATTTTTGATGCGTGGAGCCGTTCTGCATACCCACTTTTTTGCCTTTCAGCGCACTAATATCAGCAATTTTGCCTTTCTGGCCGACAAACAAAGCAGAGTTTTCATAATACGGGCTGCTGAACAGAACCTGTTTTTCACGCTCTGGAGTGATATCCATACCCGAGATAACCGCGTCGATACGGCGGAATTTCAGGCTTGGGATTAGGCTGTCAAAAGCCTGGTTGCTGAAAGTACAGGTTGCATCGATCTCTTTACACAGCGCGTTCGCTAAATCGACATCAAAACCAACGATCTTGTTGCTGGCATCCATAGATTCAAACGGAGGGTAAGACGCTTCCATAGCGAAACGAATAGTTTGTGCAGCCGTCGCGGAAAGGCTCAGGCTGGCTAATAATGTGGCAAGCAGAACTTTTTTCATGGTTATTTTCCCGGATACATCAGTGTGACAGATAGAATTTAAACGCTTCGGTCTGTGGTTTTGCGAAGCAACTCGCATCACCTTGTTCAACGATGTGGCCATTTTCCATGTAAACCACGCGGCTTGCGGTTTTACGCGCAACTTCGACTTCGTGGGTAACGATGACCTGAGTGATGTTGGTTTCAGCCAACTCACGAATGATGCTGACGATTTGCGCGGTGATTTCTGGGTCCAGTGCTGCGGTCGGTTCATCGAACAGCAGGATCTGTGGTTCCATCATCAATGCACGAGCAATCGCGACACGCTGCTGCTGACCACCGGAAAGGTGGAGCGGATACCTGTCCATATAAGGTTTCAGGCGTAAACGCTCAAGCAGTTTATCGGCGCGAAGGCGTGCTTCATCTTTGCTGATCCCAAGGACGCGGCAAGGTGCTTCCATCAGGTTTTGCAGCACGGTGAGATGTGGCCAAAGATTGTATTGCTGGAACACCATACCCACGTTGCGACGCAGTTCACGGATGGCTTTATCGCCAGGCGCTTTTGCAAAATCGAAATGGTTGTCTGCAATAGTGAGTTGCCCTGAACGCGGCATCTCAAGCAGATTGAGTACGCGCAGAAGCGAGCTTTTGCCTGCGCCGCTTGGACCAAGCAGCACCAGCGTTTCGCCCTGTGGGCAACTAAGAGTGATATCGAACAGCGCTTGATGTGCGCCGTAAAAACAATTAATGCCGTTTAGTTGAATACTCATGCGCATAAGTTGAATAGCAATTGAAGCCGCAAAGGGTACCTTTAACAGAATAGTTATGCAATCTTTGTGCGTTAAAACCTAAAAATAACTACTCGCGTGCATTAAAGGTAGCACAAAATAGCGAGGCGGGAGGGAGGTAAGAATAAATGTCGGAGTTATTGAAAAATTCCAGACTATTTACAAGGGTTACCTTCCCTCTCCCGCAGGGGAAATTACTCGGTTTCTATGGCCTGACGCAGGCTGCCAGAAGGCGCATGGTTGTTTACACCAAGATAACGCACGTCATCGACTGCCCAACACTGGCCTTCGCGAATCATCAGCACTTCATCTTGCCAGCTTTGACTGCCTTTAGTGAGATTTACACGCAGCGGGATATTGCGTGCATCGGTGTTAGGAATGGTAGACGCGGAGGCGACTGCGGCACTGTCTGCGCCATCTGCGTTGCTGGTAAACATGTTGCTGCGCATAAAGTCATTTTGCGCATTAGGCGACGCGCTGGCTTTTTGCATTTGCTGCGCCAGACTGTCACTCATATAGGGGCGTAAGGCGGTAATCGCGCTGCTGCCCTGGGCTTTATGGCTTATTTGATAATCGTAAAATTTCTGCGCCACGCTATCCGGGCCACCGTCAATGCAAGGGCCGCTGTGGGTGCCAATGTCTTTAAAAGCGGGCGTTACGGGAGTAGTACAGGCCGTGAGTAACATCGCGCACGGAAGAAGAACCAAAACTGAGCTGCGCATTTTTATTTCCTTATCTTCTCAGGAGGACTAACTTAGCATAGCGTATCGTTGTCAAAATGCGTGGCAGGTAATGCGCTAAGATGTTGATACAAAGAGAGGAGAAGCTTATGCAATTTACAACTACCCCAACGCTCGAGGGGCAGAGCATTACAGAATATTGTGGCGTGGTAACTGGAGAGGCGATTCTGGGCGCCAATATTTTTCGCGACTTTTTTGCTGGAGTGCGCGATATCGTCGGTGGCCGTTCCGGTGCATACGAAAAAGAGTTACGTAAAGCGCGTGAGATAGCGTTTAGAGAATTGCAGGAACAAGCTGAAGGTTTGGGTGCCAATGCGGTAGTCGGCATCGATATTGATTACGAAACCGTAGGCAAAGAAGGAAGTATGTTGATGGTGAGCGTCACCGGTACTGCGGTTAAAACGCGTCGATGAAAGGTCGTCTGGTAATGCTTTTAATCGCGCTTGTGCTTGCTGGGTGTTCCAGCAAGCCCGAGGTTAGCGATAAAAAGGTCGTCGATCAGGGCGATTTTAAGGTCGACACGAGCCACACTGCGCAGGCTGCCTATCCGCGCGTGAAAGTGTTAGTTATTCACTACACAGCCGATGATTTCACCGGTTCGTTATCCACTTTAACTGACAAAAATGTCAGTTCTCATTACCTGATACCCGATACGCCACCGATGTCTGGCGGCAAGCCGGTTATCTGGCAACTGGTGCCGGAAAGTGAATTGGCGTGGCATGCTGGCGTGAGCTTCTGGCGCGGTGCGACGCGAATCAATGACACATCAATTGGCATTGAGCTGGAAAATAAAGGCTTTACGCGCGTTGAACGGGTTAATCAATTTTACCCGTTCAACGAGGCGCAAATTTCGGTACTGGAAAAACTGGCGAAAGTGATTATCGCTCGTTATCAAATCCAGCCGCAAAACGTGGTCGCCCATGCGGATATTGCTCCACAACGTAAAGTTGACCCAGGCCCATTATTTCCATGGCAGCAACTGGCACAACAGGGCATCGGTGCCTGGCCGGATGCAAACAGAGTCGCCTTTTATCTGAATGGCCGTGGGCCTTACCAACCCGTGGACAGGCGAGGCTTGCTCGATGTGTTATCGCGATACGGTTATCAAGTGACGCCTGAAATGACGTGGGAGCAACAAAAGAGAGTGATTCAGGCCTTCCAGATGCATTTCCGCCCAACAAAATATTCCGGTGATGCGGATGCACAAACTCTAGCCATTGCTGAAGCGCTACTCGAAAAGTACGGTCAGAGCTAAACCCTCTGGCTTGCGAATTGCAACCAGGAGGGTTTACTTAACGAAGCAACGTACCGTGGTCACGCAACCAGAGCGCGGTACGGCGTATACCTTCATCCAGCGTCACAATCGGTTGATAACCTAATTCCGTTTCGGCTCGCGTCGTATCCAGGGTGAGATCAAAATTAAGTTTTGATACCCCATAATGCGTTAGCACAGGTTCTTTGGCCGATTTATTGCCAAAACGCTCCATGCTGCGGGCGATCATATCCAGCATCGGATAAGGAACGGAACGAATACGGCATTTGATCTCTAAGTCATCAATCAGCTTTTGCACGATCACGCGCAGCGGGCGAGCTTCCATATTAGTGATGTTATATGCGCGCCCTGAAGGCAACGTTTCGCAACGCTCTGTTGCGAGCCACATCGCATGCACCGCATTCTCGATATAAGTCATATCAACCATCGCGTCGCCGCCGCGTGGCAACAATACACTGCCGTAGTGGCGCATCATCTGAACCAGGCGCGGGAAAAAGACTTTGTCATGTGGGCCAAACAGACTTTGCGGGCGCAAAATGGTAAAGCGTGTGTGCGGGTTTGATTGCGCGAGCAGTTGAATCACTTCTTCGCTGGCGGCTTTGCTGCGGGCAAATTCATTGGCAAAGCGGACAGGGCGAAATTCTTCGCTGATGTTGCGATGGTGGTGATAATCAAAGTAGAGCGAAGGTGAGGAGATGTGTACGAAGTTACGTACGCCCCAGGCCACGGCCCATTCACCTAAGCGACGGGTGGCACGGACATTTGCAAGATCGAACGCTTCCTGAGTCCCCCACGGCGAAGTAAAGCTTGAGCAATGCCAGAGTGTATCGACATCGGCCAGCATCACCTTGGCCTGCGAGGAAACCAATTCGGTAAGGTCAGCGCGAATAAACTCCGCACCCATTTTTTCCAGCAGTTTTCCCATGGCTTCGTTGCGCCCGGTTGCCCGAACACTGATGCCTTTTGCGCGAAGAAATTCGACCGCGTTTCGGCCTAAACCGCTGGTTGCGCCCGTTACCAGTACCTTCATTTAGACCAACTCATGCTAATTGAGATTTACGCTGCGCATTTTTCCGTGAAATGGCAGCGCTTGCAATGGGGAAGACCAAAGATTAGGAGAAGTTAACGGACTTTATGTGACATTTGCTCGGAAAGTTGACAAATCCGTCGGGCCATACCCCGGAAAATGAACAGATGCGCGGGTATCATGACCAACCAGTAGAATAATCCTGCTGTTCCATGTGGATGCCACCATGCGCGAACATCAAGCGAGCGATGTTTACCGTTGTCACGTATCGTGAATGAAAGTCGGCCAAGTCCCGGGGCTTTCATACCAAATAACAACGTCAGCTCTTTTTGCGGTTCGACAATAATCACTTTCCAGCTATCGACCTGATCCCCCACCTCGAGCATATCGCGTGCCGGGCGGCCTTTTGCCAGTTTATGACCGACGAGCAAATCCATTAAGCCACGGGTTTTCCACAGAATATTGCCAAAGAAATACCCCTCTTTACCGCCGATCTGATTAACCACGCGCCATAAATCTTCCCGTTCAGCAGAAGTATTGAGTGTACAGCCCGCTTGTTTCGGGAAATAACCGTATTCTGGACGCCAACGGGCAAACGCCTGTGCGTCATAACCCCAGTCCTGCGAGTTCGCGAGTTTGTTCTCGTCTTCAAGCGTTGCGCGTACCGCATCGTCAAAGTTCAGGAGTGGCTGAGGGATCAACGCGCGTAATGCCCGATCGTCAGCCAGAAGATCGTGTTTCAACCCCTGGATCAGAGCTTTGGCAATGGTTGGCGGCACGGACGTTATCATGTTGAGAAACCATACCGAGATCCAACGAGTTGGCAGCGGAATGGGGATGAGTGGGCGATGTTTGCCACTGACCGCCATGAAGCGCTCAAATTGCTGTTGATAGCTCAGCACTTCCGGCCCAGCGGCCTCAAAAAGTCGGTTTTCTTGTGAGGGATGGTTGAGTAATTCGATTAAATAATACAGCAAATTTTCCAGTGCAATGGGCGTGGTGCGTGAACGAACCCAGCGCGGTGGTGTAAGCACCGGTAAGTTATAAACCATATCGCGCATCACTTCGAAAGCGGCGGAACCGGCACCGACGATAATACCAGCGCGGATCTCCGTCACTGGAACGCCTGAATCACGCAAAATATCGGCCGTAAGCTGGCGTGCGCGCAGATGCTCTGAATCCCCGTCACCTTCTGCAGCTTGAAGCGAACTGAGAAAGATCAGCTGTTTTACCGGATGTGCCCGCAACGCATCGCGTAAATTGAGTGCGGTCTGGCGTTCATGGGCAACGAAATCTGCACCGTCGCCCATGCTATGCACCAGATAATAAAGCGTATCGACATTTTCCAGCAGTGCCGGAAGGGTTTCCGGCCACTGTAAATCGACATGGCGACAAACCACGTCAGGCCAGGGTTGTTTCTCCAGCCACTCAACTCGCCTTGCGGCAGCCGTAACGTGATGCCCGGCCGCGGCAAGTTGCGGCACCAAATGTTGGCCTATATAGCCGCTTGCGCCGAGCACCAGAATGTTTTGTGGCTGTGTCATCGTCCCTGATCCTCAGCTTAGCGCTGTAAAAAAGCCTGCCAGTGGGAAACCACTTCAGCTAACTGCTGACGATTCACATCAAGGTGCATCACCAGGCGTGTGATTGGCCCGGCACTCATTAAAACGCCGCGCTCTTTCATGAATTTGCCGAGGCTTTCAGCTTGCTCTACCGGGACGCGCACAAACACCATATTGGTGTCCTGACGGGTGACATCAACGCCGATTTCGCGCAATTCGCCCGCCAGCCAGTGGGCGTTGTCGTGGTCGGTTTTCAGGCGCTGCACGTTGTTTTCAAGTGCGTACAAACCTGCTGCTGCCAGAATACCTGCCTGGCGCATACCGCCGCCGACCATTTTACGCCAGCGAGTAGCACGCTTAATGTATTCACGGCTGCCGACTAACAGCGAGCCAACCGGCGTTCCCAGGCCTTTAGAGAGGCAAATGGTAAAGGTATCGCAGTAGCGCACCACTTCTTCAAGCGTGCAGCCATATTCCACCACAGCGTTGAAGATACGCGCGCCATCAACGTGCAGCGCCAGATTGTGGTTGCGGCTAAAGACCCAGGCTTGTTGAAGATACTCGCGCGGCAGAACTTTGCCGTTATGGGTATTTTCAAGGCTGAGCAGTTTGGTGCGCGCAAAGTGGATATCGTCAGGTTTGATTTTCGCGGCGACTTTATCGAGCGGCAATGAACCGTCTGGATTGGCATCGATGGGCTGCGGTTGAATACTGCCTAATACTGCGGCACCACCGGCTTCGTACAGATAGTTATGGGCCAACTGCCCGACAATATATTCTTCTCCGCGTTCGCAGTGGCTAAGCAGCGCGACCAGGTTTGCCTGAGTGCCGGTTGGCAGAAATAGTGCGGCTTCTTTACCACTGATTTTAGCGGCGTAATCTTGTAGTTCATTGACGGTAGGATCATCACCGTAGACGTCATCACCGGTCGGTGCGGCCATCATACGTTTGAGCATTTCATCACTCGGGCGGGTTACGGTATCGCTGCGCAAATCAATCACGGTGGGTCCTTATTATCCAGAATTGTTCCCCCTTCATACTTCAAGTTGCAACTTGAAGTATGAAGGGGATAAACCTCCGTTTTACCGGAACCAGTTCGTTTTCGCCAGTTCGATCACTTCATCACCTCGCCCACTGATAATGGCTCGCAACATATAGAGGCTGAATCCTTTGGCTTGTTCCAGTTTGATTTGCGGTGGAATGGCTAATTCTTCTTTCGCCACCACCACGTCCACCAGCACCGGACCGTCAATGCTGAAAGCTCGTTGCAATGCGCTATCCAGGTCATCAGCTTTTTCAACACGAATACCGGTGATGCCGCAGGCGGTGGCGATATTAGCGAAGTTGGTGTCGTGCAGTTCTGTGCCGTCAGTCAGATAGCCACCGGCTTTCATTTCCATCGCCACAAAACCCAGTACGCTGTTGTTAAACACCACAATCTTGATCGGTAATTTCATTTGTACTACCGAAAGAAAATCGCCCATCAACATGCTGAAACCACCATCGCCGCACATGGCAACAACCTGCCGATTCGGCTCGGTGGCTTTTGCGCCCAGCGCTTGCGGCATGGCGTTGGCCATTGAACCGTGAGTGAACGAACCTAAAAGGCGACGTTTCCCGTTCATTTTCAAATATCGCGCGGCCCACACGGTCGGGGTGCCTACGTCGCAGGTAAAAATGGCGTCATCATCGGCGTAATGACTGATTTGTTGAGCGACATATTGTGGATGGATTACGTTGCCATCGCCTGGCTGTGCCAGTTCATCAAGGCTTTCACGCGCTTCGCGATAATTATCCAGCGCTTTATCAAGGAAACTGCGGTCAGTTTTTTCTTCCAGTAGCGGAATAAGGGCCGCAAGCGTGGATTTAATATCCCCGATCAGCGCCATATCAACTTTACTGTGTGCGCCGATGCTGCCCGGATTGATATCAATTTGAATGATTTTCGCGTCTGTCGGGTAGAAGGCGCGATAGGGGAATTGGGTGCCGAGCAGAATTAACGTGTCGGCATTCATCATGGTGTGGAACCCGGACGAGAAGCCAATCAGCCCGGTCATGCCTACGTCATAAGGATTATCATATTCGACATGCTCCTTCCCACGCAGAGCGTGAACAATCGGCGCTTTAAGGGTCGCGGCAAATTGCACCAGCTCCTCATGCGCTCCTGCACAACCGCTACCGCACATCAGGGCGATGTTGTCGTTATAGCGCAGTAGCTGGGCAAGCTTTTTAAGCTCTTCATGTGCGGGAACAATGACAGGCTGTGGGGCGGGATACCAGTGCGTGCTAGCCGTTTCAGGGGCGGGTTTCAGCGCCACGTCACCCGGTAAAACAACCACTGACACGCCACGATTAAGCACCGCTTTGCGCATGGCAATCGCTAAAATTTGTGGAATTTGTTCCGGGGATGACACCAGTTCACAATAATGGCTGCATTCGCGGAATAACTCTTCGGGATGGGTTTCCTGGAAATAACCACTGCCAATTTCGCTGGAGGGAATATGTGCGGCGATCGCCAGCACCGGCACGCGGTTGCGATGGCAGTCGAATAAACCATTGATTAAGTGCAGGTTACCTGGCCCGCATGAACCCGCGCATACCGCCAGTTCACCTGAAAGATGGGCTTCTGCTCCTGCGGCAAAAGCGGCCACTTCCTCATGGCGTGTGGGCATCCATTGAATCGTACCCATGCGGTTCAGGCTGTCGCTCAGGCCATTGAGAGAATCACCCGTGACGCCCCAGATGCGTTTGACGCCTGCATTTTCAAGAGTTTTTGCCAGATATGCGGCTACAGTCTGTTTCATTACTTCTCCTTGTCACGATTCAGTTAACGTAAACAAGCTTAGTCAAGGAAACAGAAGAGGCGGGGCAGAAAGTGCCACTCTGATTGAGTGGCACGAGAGGGTTTAAGCGAGAACTAAATCACCCTGCGGGTGGCAACAGCAGGCCAGGACATAGCCGTTAGCGATTTCTGCCGGAGTCAGTGTCATGGTGCTGCTGACCGTGTAATCACCGGAGTCGATTTTGGTTTTACAGCTGCCACAAACACCGGCACGGCAGGCCGCGTTCACTGGAACTTTGTTGCTTTCCAGCGCAGCCAGCAAAGTACTGCCCACCGGGGCGTAGAACTCACGCAGCGGTTTTAGTGTCGTGAATTTCAAACCACTGTTTACGGGGGCCGCAACGGGTGTAAAGAATTTTTCACAGTAAAAATCTGTCACGCCAAGCGCTTTGACTTCTTTTTCTACCATTTCCATATAAGGCGCAGGCCCGCAGGTCATGACGGTGCGTGAAGCAATATCCGGAACCGTCGTCAGAATATCGCGCGTCAGACGCCCGGCGATGAAGCCATGCGTTGCGTTATTCTCGGCGACCAGTGTTACCGGAGCATTGCGCCATTCATCCGCGAAAATCACATCTTCCGGCGAGCGAACGTTATAAATAATCTGCACGTCAGCCTGTGGACGATGTTTCGCTAACCAGCGGCGCATCGACATAATCGGCGTCACACCGCAACCGGCTGCTAAAAACAGGAAACGTTCGGAAGTGAAATCCTGGCAAGTAAATTCCCCCTGGCCTTCTGAAAGCCACAGGTAATCACCGACTTTCACTTCCTGCGTCAGCCATTGAGAGCCAACGCCATTCTCGATACCACGGACGGTCAGCGTAATGAATGGGCTGAGTCCGGGTGTCGAAGAGATCGTGTAAGCGCGTAGTGTTTCGTCACTATTACGAATACTCACCAGTGCGTATTGCCCAGCCTTGTAAGGATAAAAGTCGTGATTAATCAGCGACAGCGTCCAGACGTCAGGCGTTTCCTGGTGAATATGATGTACCTGCATGCGATGCGGGCACAGTGGCGTTGGCATAGTCATGGCGGCTCCTTATGCGCTCATCAGCTGTTTGATGTCTTCTTCAACGGTAGTAATGGCGCGCAGGCCAAACTTCTCGTTCAGAACAGCCAGCAGATTTGGCGTCAGGAAACCTGGAGCGGTTGGGCCGGTAACGATGTTAGTCACGCCCAGCGACAGCAGGGTCAACAGAATAACAATCGCTTTTTGCTCGAACCAGGAAAGCACCAGGCTCAGCGGCAGGTCGTTCACGCCACAACCGAGTTTCTCAGCAAGAGTCACGGCAAGGATGATGGCAGAGTAAGCATCGTTACACTGACCCGCATCCACCAGACGTGGCAGGCCTTCGATGTCGCCGAAGTCCAGTTTGTTGAAGCGATATTTACCGCAGGCCAGGGTCAGGATCAGGCAGTCTTTCGGCACGCTGGTCGCGAAATCTGTGAAGTAGCTGCGTTCGCCACGTTCACCGTCACAACCACCTACCAGGAAGATGTGGCGTAGTTTTTCGCGGCTGACTAAATCAATCAGCGTGTCGGCAGCGCCCAACAGAGTCTGGCGGCCAAAACCGACGGTGATCAGGTGTTCGATCTCGCTGTACGGGAAGCCCGCCATTTGCTGCGCCTGAGTAATCACAGGTGCAAAATCATCGCCTTCGAGGTGACTCACACCCGGCCAGCCGACGATGCTGCGTGTCCAGATGCGGTCGGTGTAAGAACCCACTTCCGGGTTGATGATGCAGTTTGAAGTCATCACTACAGGGCCAGGGAAGCGAGCGAATTCGGTCTGCTGGTTCTGCCAGCCGCTGCCGTAGTTACCGACCAGGTGCTTGAATTTACGCAGTTCCGGGTAGCCGTGTGCTGGCAACATTTCGCCGTGGGTATAGACGTTTACGCCAGTCCCTTCGGTTTGTTCCAGCAAGTTATAAAGATCTTTCAGGTCGTGACCAGAAATCAAAATACATTTGCCTGCAACCGGACGGACGTTAACTTGCGTTGGCGTTGGATGGCCGTATTTCTCGGTTTCGCCATGATCCAGGATGCTCATCACTTTGAAGTTCATCTGGCCGATTTCCATGGAACACTCAAGCAGTGCGCCCATGTCCGCAGGCCAGGTGCCAAGCCACGCCATGATTTTATGGTATTGGGCATAGATATCGTTGTCGTACTGGCCGAGTACGTGAGCGTGTTCCATATACGCCGCAGCGCCTTTCAGACCGTACAGGCACAGCAGACGCAGACCCAGAATATCTTCACCAATTTCTGCTTTATCGCGGTTTGGCGCGAAATCAGCGGCCTGACGTTGCAGGTCGCCCAGATCGTTGCTGACCAATTGCAGCTCTGCCATTGGGTTGGCGACAGTGATATTAGGGTTAATTGCCAGGCTTCGTGCCTTCAGGCTTTCACGCAGTGCGATAGCGTCTTGCGCATAACCGACAATGCGTGGGGAGTCGAAGTTAACGTTGGTGAGGGTAGAGAAGAAAGCGCGAGGCGCAAAGTTGTCGATTTCATGGTCGATAATGCCGACTTCACGTGCGGCAATGGCCCATGCAGACAGCCCCTGCAGCGTGGCAATCAACAGATCCTGGAGATCAGATGTCTCCGCTGTTTTGCCACACATACCCTGAGCGTAAGAGCAGCCGTTACCCGCAGGGGTGCGGATTGTTTGTTCACATTGCACACAAAACATAATCGTACCTTTTAAAGTTATATTTGATATACATCTTTAAGGTTATGCTCAGTGCGTGGCAGGGAAAAGGGATTTTTTATGCAACTTAGAGGGAGATTGATTTAGCGCAAATTTGGCGGCAGAAACCTACCGCCAACGAGGTATCAGGAGGCGAAAAATGCCATCAGCAGAGGTGTCAGCAAGCTAAGGATAAAACCGTGGACAATCGCCGCGGGGACAATTTCCAGGCCTCCACTGCGTTGCAGTACCGGTAGCGTGAAATCCATTGATGTTGCGCCAGACAACCCAAGAGCCGTGGAGCGGCTACGGCGTACCAGACCTGGAATCAACATGATGGCAATCAGTTCCCGCGCAAGATCGTTGAAGAACGCGGCACTGCCAATCACCGGGCCGTAAGATTCCGTCATCAAAATTCCGGAAAGTGAGTACCAACCGAAACCTGAAGCCATGGCTAAACCGGTTTTAATCGGCAGGTCGAGTATAAAGGCGTTGATAACGCCACCCGCCAGGGAGCTGAGTGCCACGACCACCGCGACAATCATGCCGCGCCGATTTAATACGATCTGCTTTAATGTCATGCCGCTATTACGCAACTGGATGCCCACCAGCAACAGCAGGAAGATGAGCGTGTATTCGCTGGCCGCGGTGGCGTGGTGAAAGATCGGCCATCCGGTTAGCCCGAGCGCAAATCCTGCCACGACGACACCGCAGAGTTTTAGCGATTCCAGCGCCATGGCAATACGCGATGGGAGTTGTTCTTGCTGGTGACTGTGCCGCCAAGGCATGGAGCGCTCCAGCCAAAGCAGCGCCGCTGCATTACAGAGCAGTAATACGACAACGCTAACTGCTGCATATTGAAAAATCGCCAACAGATTGCTGGCCAGGTTATCGAGAAATGCGAGGCTGATGCCCATGAAAAATAAAATGACGTAAACAATCCAGCTCAGCAGGCGATTAATAAGCTTGAGCAGGCTGGTTTGTTTTAAAGGAATGAGATAACCGACGATCAGCGGTACTAAGATAATTAACAATCCCGAAAACATGGCGCGGACAATCCTTACAAAAAAAGTAACGGCATATGTCACACTACCCAAAGAAAGGGAATGAGTAAAGCTACGAGAAAAGAGGATTTTTATGCAGGATACCCTTGGCGGGATAAGGTTATTTGCGCAGGGTAGAGGGATCCACCCTGCGCGAGTCTATTAGTTACGTTTTTCCAGCAAAGTGCGGTAAATAACGCCACCGAGGATACCGCCAACGATTGGCATGACCCAGAATAACCACAACTGTTCTAAGGCCCAGCCGCCCTGGAAAATCGCCACAGCAGTGCTGCGCGCCGGGTTCACAGAGGTGTTGGTGACGGGAATACTGATCAGGTGAATCAACGTCAGTGCCAGGCCGATTGCAATCGGAGCAAAACCGGCTGGGGCAAATTTGTCTGTTGCACCATGAATAACAATCAAGAAGCCGCAGGTTAATACGATTTCAATAATAATGGCTGACATCATGGAATAATGGTCTGGCGAATGTTCACCGTAGCCATTTGAAGCAAAGCCACTTGCCGCTGCATCAAAACCGCTTTTACCACTGGCAACTAAATAGAGAATACCTGCCGCAACGATACCGCCGATGACCTGCGCAACAATATAGCCAATCACTTCTTTTGCCGGGAAACGACCGCCTGCCCATAAACCCAACGTGACGGCAGGGTTAAAATGGCCACCGGAAATATGACCGACGGCATAAGCCATGGTTAATACGGTTAAACCAAAGGCTAATGCAACACCGACAAAACCAATCCCTAATTCTGGATAAGCCGCCGCGAGCACCGCACTCCCACACCCGCCAAATACCAACCAAAATGTACCAAAGAACTCTGCTGCTAACTTCCTGAACATAACCACCTCAGCTTTCAAAAAAACAAATATCGGGCAAGCAATATCCTTCCATCGTCAAGGTGCAGATACGCGACTGCCACTCACGTTATTTCTGGATGCTTTTAATACTTGCCTGATTATTTTTTGTTACAGCCATCAAGTAAATAAGGCTATAAATAAAAGAGCTGCAATGTTAATAATTTCAGTTAAAAATAACCAGTCCATTAAATTCGCATAAATTGATTTGAGGCATTGAGATGCCCTTATTTACAAGGGTGTGCGCACTTTTATGTAGATGGGTTTTTTAAATAATTAAGAATCTTCTCGCATTGATAGCATTTTATGTTAATCAGACAAATAATTGAGAGAAAATACAGCTTGAGTCATTTTTATTATTCGTGAGCTTAGAATGGGAAGTGCGCTCTAGCCCTAACTCCCGCTATACTCGAGTGATATAGCCGGGTGCAGACAGATTAAGGAAAGCATCAACAATCTGGAGGGATTATGTTTCTAGAACAGGTGGAAATTGTCGGATTCAGAGGGATTAACCGTCTTTCGCTAATGCTTGAGCAAAACAATGTGCTGATTGGTGAAAACGCATGGGGTAAATCCAGTCTGTTAGATGCATTGACGCTATTGTTGTCTCCACACCAAACGCTCTATCACTTCCAGCGAGATGATTTCTATTTCCCGCCAGGTGATGTTCAGGGCCGGGAGCATCATTTACATATTGTTCTGACCTTTCGGGAAACGGCACCAGGCCATCATCTTGGGCGACGTTACCGCTCGCTTGCGCCGGTCTGGATTGAAGGTGAGGGTGGTTTTCATCGCATTATGTATCGCCTGGTCGGCGAACTCGCGCAAGATGGCTCTATTCTGACGCTGCGAAGCTTCCTCGATGAAAAAGGTCATGTTATCGAACTGGATGACATCGACAATTTAGCGCAGCAAATTATCCGCCTTAATCCCGTGTTACGTCTGCGCGATGCGCGTTTTATGCGCCGCTTACGTAACGACACGATTCCCACCATGCCAGAAACCGAAATGACCGCTCGCCAGCTCGATTTCCTGGCGCGTGAACTTGTCTCGCGCCCGCAAAATCTCACTGATGCGCAGTTGCGGCAAGGGTTATCGGCTATGGTGCAGCTGCTTGAGCACTATTTTTCTGAGCAAGGAGCTCCTGCGCATCAACGTTTGTTGCGTCGTCGCTCGCACGATGAACAACGAAGCTGGCGCTACCTGGATATCATTAACCGCATGATAGACAAACCCAACAGCCGTGCCCATCGCATGATTTTGTTGGGGATGTTCTCTACGCTATTGCAGGCAAAAGGCAGCGTAGCGCTGGACAAAGACGCCCGTCCGCTTTTGCTGGTGGAAGATCCGGAAACACGTCTGCACCCGATCATGTTATCGGTGGCCTGGCATTTGCTAAACCTGCTGCCGCTGCAAAAAATCACCACGACTAATTCTGGCGAGTTGCTATCGCTTACGCCCGTGGAGAACGTTTGCCGGCTGGTGCGTGAATCTTCAAAAGTTGCCGCCTGGCGGCTTGGCCCTGGTGGGATGAATGCAGAAGATAGCCGTCGCATTGCGTTTCATATCCGCTTTAACCGTGCTTCATCGCTGTTTGCGCGTTGTTGGCTGTTAGTTGAGGGGGAAACAGAAGTCTGGGTCATGAACGAGCTGGCACGGCAGTGTGGGCACCATTTCGACGCTGAAGGGGTGAAGGTTATCGAGTTTGCACAATCGGGTCTGCGCCCATTGATTAAGTTCGCCAGGCGAATGGGGATCGAATGGCATGTGCTGGTGGATGGTGATGAAGCGGGAAAGAAATATGCCTCTGTCGTGCGTGGCATTCTGGAAAACGACCGCGATCAGGAACGCGAACATCTCACCGCATTGCCTGCGATGGATATGGAACATTTTATGTATCGTCAGGGGTTTTCGGATGTTTTCCATCGGGTGGCTCAAATCCCCGAAAACGTGCCAATGAATATGCGCCGGATTATTGTGAAAGCCATCCATCGCTCATCCAAACCCGATTTAGCCATTGAAGTGGCAATGGAAGCGGGAAGACGGGGAGTAGACGCTATACCCTCGCTGCTGCGGAAAATGTTTTCGAGGGTATTATGGCTGGCGCGTGGCCGGGCGGATTAGCCCGGCTGTTGGCTTAAAGATGGCTCTCAATTTGTTCCATCATCTCATCTAATAAACTATAGCGGCGGCGATACTCAGCGCGTTTTTTGCTGGCGATCTCTTCGATAGGTTTACGAGCTATGCCCAGTGGCAGTTCATAGTAACCTTCAGGCATTAATTCGCCGCTCATCGACTCCCAGAAACTATCGTAATCGGCATGGATTTTGCCTTTTTTCTTTTTGGCATAACGCCATGAGCGATAGATATGTGCGCTGTTACTCACTGCCAGAATTTGGCTGACCCCGAAATGACGAGCCAGCAGGCAGGTTGCTTCCAGCACCAACCGTTTTGGGAATAATCCATGGCATGCCTTGGTGGCACACTGAATAGCCTCATGAGGCACCCATGATTTTGCTCCCTGCAACCCCCCAATAAACAAGGTGGATTGACTCTGCAACTGGCACAGCGTGAAGGTTAATTCTGCGAGGACTTTTCCTTCATGGTCGGTAAATACGACCGTCGCTTCACCTTCTTTATCAAGATTGGCAATCGAGCATAAATCAAGATGGTAGAAGTTCTCATCTTTACCCGTTATTGTTGCCAAACGTGCGCCTTCAAGTGAGTAATGTTGTATTAACAAGCGTTCCGGTAGTGCGTGTGTCAGGGCGTCATAGTGGAAAGACAATGCATCAACCGCTGCCTTACCGTTAAAGTTTGCCGTTAAATAGGGACGATGAACCCGGCAAGGTAAGCCTGGTTGCGCCGTCAGCAGCTTTTCTAACAGCGGCTGATGCGATAATTCGCTCAATAAGCGTGCGGTGGAAAGCGGGTTAGCCAGTGACCGTAGGACAAATTTCCGGCGGTATGTCGGGTTCCGCCATGCGCTTCCTGGCGCCCATTGTCCCTTTGCTAAAGAAAGAAACAACTGCCAGCCATTGAGTTGAGGTGTTGATCTGAATTCGTTTTCGGCAATTGATGTCATGATTGAAACCGGGTTGAGAAACAGTGGGTTAATTTCACCATGTGTTCATTCAACGAACGTTCAATCGCGACCAGGCTGAAAAGGGTTTGCGACTTTTGTTGATACTTTATTTAAATAGTCCGTCTGCTTGCAGGATACTTATGAGATTCAAGGGAAAAATAAAAAAACGTTACTGGATTCTGGGCCTGCTGGTAGTGCTGTTGGCCGCCTGGTTATGGAAATTTATGAACACGCCAGCGCCGGTTTATCAGACCATGATTGTGCGCAAAGGTGAGCTGCAGCAAAGCGTGCTGGCGACCGGGAAGTTGGATGCGCTGCGTAAGGTCGATGTCGGCGCGCAGGTCAGTGGGCAGTTGAAAACGCTGTCGGTGAATATCGGCGATAAAGTGAAAAAAGACCAACTGTTGGGGGTTATTGACCCCGAACAGGCACAAAACCAAATCAAAGAAGTTGAAGCGACGTTAATGGAGCTACGTGCTCAGCGTCGCCAGGCCGTGGCGCAGGCTAAACTCGCTCAAGTGACGTTAAATCGCCAACGTGCACTGGCAAAAACCCAGGCTGTATCGCAACAAGACCTTGACACTGCGGTGACCGATCTTGAAGTCCGGCAGGCACAGATCGGCACTATTGATGCGCAAATTAAACGCAATCAGGCCTCTTTAGATACCGCCAAAACCAACCTCGATTACACGCAGATTGTTGCGCCAATGGCGGGGGAAGTCACCGAAATCACGACCAAACAAGGCCAGACGGTGATTGCCGCGCAGCAAGCGCCAAACATTCTGACGCTTGCCGATCTGGGGACGATGCTGGTGAAGGCGCAAGTTTCTGAAGCGGATGTGATTCATCTTAAACCCGGCCAAAAAGCCTGGTTCACGGTGCTGGGTGATCCGTTAACACGTTATGAAGGGTTGCTCATCGATATTTTGCCCACGCCGGTAAAAGTGAACGATGCGATTTTCTATAACGCACGTTTTGAAGTCCCGAACCCACAAGGGGTGTTGCGACTGGAAATGACCGCGCAAGTTCATATCCAGTTGGGGGGCGTGAAAGATGTGCTGACTATTCCCCTGGCGGCGCTGGGCGAGCCGGTTGGCGATAACCGTTACAAAGTGTCGGTGTTACGCAACGGCGAAACCCGTGATCGTGAAATTACTATCGGCATGCGTAACGACACTCAGGTGCAAATTGCAACGGGTCTTACCGAGGGTGAAGAAGTGGTTATCGGTAAGACCACTGCCGGGAGCGCACCATGACGGCACTGCTTGAGCTGCGGGATATTCGCCGTAGCTATCCGTCCGGAGACGAGCAAGTTGAGGTGCTAAAAGGCATTAACATCACCATTGAAGTTGGTGAAATGGTGGCGATTGTTGGAGCCTCAGGCTCAGGCAAATCAACGCTGATGAATATTCTCGGCTGCCTCGATAAACCCAGCAGCGGCAGCTATAAAGTCGCCGGGCAAGATGTGGCGTTGCTCGATAGCGACGCTCTTGCCACTTTGCGCCGTGAACACTTTGGTTTTATCTTCCAGCGCTATCATTTGCTCTCGCATCTCAATGCCACGCAAAACGTGGAAGTGCCAGCCGTCTATGCCGGAACGGCGCGCGTTTACCGTCAACAGCGTGCACGTGCTTTGTTGATGCGTCTGGGGCTTGCTGAACGCGTCGATTATCTGCCTTCACAACTTTCCGGGGGTCAGCAACAGCGGGTGAGTATCGCACGTGCGCTGATGAATGGCGGGCAGGTGATTCTTGCCGATGAACCGACCGGTGCGCTGGATAGCCATTCAGGTGAAGAGGTGATGGCAACGCTTAAGCAACTGTGCAAGCAGGGCCATACGGTCATCATTGTGACGCACGATCCTTCTATTGCCGCGCAGGCACAGCGCGTGATTGAAATTCGTGACGGCGAAATAATCAGTAATCCTCCGCCGATCGCGCTGCAATCCGCTGCGCAAAAAGAGGTGAAAATCCAGCCGACTTACTCGGCATTTCAGCAAACCATAAGCAGTTTTCGTGAAGCCTTTACCATGGCGTGGTTGGCTTTGGCGGCGAATAAAATGCGTACGCTGTTGACCATGTTGGGGATAATCATTGGTATCGCGTCGGTAGTGTCGATAGTGATCGTTGGCGATGCGGCAAAACAGATGGTGTTGCAGGACATTCGCTCCATTGGTACCAACACCATTGATGTCTACCCTGGCAAAGATTTCGGCGATGACGATCCTCAGTATCAGCAGGCACTGAAATACGACGATCTGGTGGCAATCAGCCAGCAACCGTGGGTCCGTTCAGCTACACCTTCACTTTCAAGCAATTTGCGTGTGCGCTATGGCAACGTAGATGCTGCCGCGAGTGTAAACGGGGTCAGCAGCCAGTATTTCAACGTTTACGGTATGACTTTTAGCGAAGGTAACACCTTTAACGAGGAGCAACTGGCTGGCCGTGCGCAAGTGGTGGTGCTCGACAGCAATACCAAACGTCAACTGTTCCCTGATAAAGCCAATGTGGTCGGTGAAATTGTGTTGGTCGGTAATATGCCTGCAACCGTGATTGGTGTGGCGCAAGAGAAGCAGTCGATGTTTGGTAGCAGTAAGATCCTGCGGGTCTGGTTGCCGTATAACACCATGGCTAGCCGGGTGATGGGGCAAAGCTGGCTGAACTCCATCACGGTGCGTGTTAACGAGGGCTATAACAGCCATGAAGCCGAGTTGCAGCTCAATCGTTTGTTGCAGCTACGTCACGGTAAGAAAGATTTCTTCACCTACAATATGGATGGCCTGTTGAAAACGGCAGAAAAGACCACACGTACTCTTCAGCTGTTCCTGACATTGGTGGCGGTCATCTCGTTACTGGTCGGCGGTATTGGCGTGATGAATATCATGCTGGTGTCGGTCACGGAACGCACCAAAGAGATCGGTATCCGCATGGCGGTTGGGGCAAGAGCTGGTGATGTCCTGCAACAGTTTTTGATAGAGGCGGTATTGGTATGTTTGGTAGGAGGCGCGTTAGGGATATCGCTTTCGCTATTAATTGCCTTCACTCTACAATTGGTATTGCCCGGCTGGGAAATTGGTTTTTCACCCATGGCGTTGCTCACGGCTTTTGCCTGTTCGACCGCGACGGGAATTATTTTTGGTTGGCTACCCGCGAGAAATGCCGCAAGACTGAACCCTATTGATGCGCTTGCGCGTGAATAATTTTCATCTGAGGTATTACTTTTGGTTATAAAAATGCCAGCTGATGGGCTGGCATTTTGACCTTGGGATGTACACAATGAAACAAAAGGGTCAGGCGACCGCTGCTGCTTCGAGTTCCAGAGGCACGATCAAACTAGCGTGATTACCTTTTGGCCCCTGATGTACATCAAACCTGACAATTTGTCCGGCTTTTAGCGTTCTGTAACCATCCATCTGAATGGTGGAGTAATGTGCGAATATATCTTCGCCGCCGCCTTCAGGGCAGATAAAACCGAACCCTTTGGCGTTATTGAACCATTTAACAGTACCCGTCTCCATGCTTCTACATCCTTCGTAAATCTTATAAGTGAGATGGAATGAACCGGTGGGATGAGGGTGGGCTGTTCAAAACCTCACCAACTCACGCTTGTACAATGTAGATAATTTAACCATGTCGTCAAGCGTTGCACGGGGGGGCACGAGCGAAAATGAATCAAAAATTTGAAGCAGTTAACGCTATTGTGATTAATGTGACAGAACTCTCGATTGCGAATAGCTGTCCCTTTTGAACACGATGAGTCACGTTAACTGAAAGCGTATTACACTCAACCTATGGGCTTCGCCTTAATGACAATGGGCGATTAAACATGATGACGATTTGCAATGGGTAAGACGAACGATTGGTTGGATTTTGACCAGCTGGTGGGTGACAAACTGCGCGAAGCGCTGAAACCACCCTCGATGTATAAAGTTATGTTAATGAACGATGACTACACGCCGATGGAATTTGTTATTGACGTGCTGCAAAAGTTCTTTTCTTATGATGTAGAACGTGCAACGCAATTGATGCTCACTGTGCACTATCAGGGTAAAGCTATCTGTGGCATTTTTACTGCAGAAGTAGCGGAAACCAAAGTCGCGTTAGTGAACCAGTATGCAAGGGAGCATGAGCATCCGTTGCTGTGTACGCTAGAAAAAGCCTGAAGAAGGCAAAATTTGGGGGAGGTGCCTATGCTCAATCAAGAACTGGAACTCAGTTTAAACATGGCTTTCGCCAGAGCGCGCGAGCACCGACATGAGTTTATGACTGTCGAGCACCTGTTGCTGGCTTTGCTCAGCAACCCGTCAGCTCGCGAAGCGCTGGAAGCGTGTAGCGTAGATCTGGTGGCGCTACGGCAGGAACTCGAGGCCTTCATCGAACAAACCACACCGGTTCTGCCAGCCAGTGAAGAAGAGCGTGATACTCAACCTACGCTCAGCTTCCAGCGCGTGCTGCAACGTGCGGTGTTCCACGTCCAGTCTTCTGGTCGCAGTGAAGTGACTGGCGCAAACGTGCTGGTCGCCATCTTCAGCGAGCAGGAATCTCAGGCAGCGTATCTGCTACGTAAACATGAAGTCAGCCGCCTTGACGTGGTCAACTTCATCTCTCACGGTACACGTAAAGACGAACCTAACCAGGCACCGGGTGCAGAAAATCCGGTCAATGAAGAGCAAGCAGGCGGGGAGGAACGTATGGAAAACTTCACCACCAATCTCAACCAGCTTGCACGTGTGGGAGGGATAGATCCGCTGATTGGCCGCGAGAAAGAGCTTGAGCGCGCCATTCAGGTTCTGTGCCGTCGCCGTAAAAACAACCCGCTGTTAGTGGGGGAATCCGGTGTAGGTAAAACGGCTATTGCTGAAGGGCTGGCCTGGCGTATTGTGCAGGGCGATGTTCCTGAAGTGATTGCTGATTGCACCATTTACTCGCTGGATATCGGCTCGTTGCTGGCGGGCACGAAATACCGTGGTGACTTTGAAAAACGTTTCAAAGCGCTGCTCAAACAACTCGAGCAGGATCAAAATAGCATCCTGTTTATTGATGAAATTCATACCATTATTGGTGCCGGTGCTGCATCTGGTGGTCAGGTTGATGCTGCAAACTTGATTAAACCGCTGCTGTCGAGTGGCAAGATCCGTGTGATCGGTTCAACGACGTACCAGGAGTTCAGCAATATCTTCGAAAAAGACCGTGCTCTGGCACGTCGCTTCCAGAAGATTGATATTACTGAGCCAAGCGTCGAAGAAACGGTTCAGATTATTAACGGCCTGAAACCGAAATACGAAGCGCACCATGACGTGCGGTATACCGCGAAAGCGATTCGTGCGGCGGTAGAACTGGCGGTGAAATATATCAACGATCGTCATCTGCCAGATAAAGCGATTGATGTTATCGACGAAGCGGGTGCGCGTAGCCGCCTGATGCCGGTGAGCAAACGTAAGAAAACGGTCAATGTCTCCGATATTGAAACTGTGGTTGCACGTATTGCGCGCATCCCAGAAAAGAGTGTTTCAGCAAGCGATCGCGATACGCTGAGAAGCCTTGATGATCGTCTGAAAATGCTGGTGTTTGGTCAGGATAAAGCCATTGAGGCCTTAACCGAAGCCATCAAAATGAGCCGTGCTGGATTGGGACACGATCACAAACCTGTAGGCTCATTCCTGTTTGCCGGGCCAACGGGCGTGGGTAAAACAGAAGTCACCGTGCAGCTGGCTAAATCGCTAGGCATTGAGTTGTTACGTTTTGATATGTCGGAATACATGGAACGCCATACGGTGAGCCGTTTGATTGGTGCACCTCCGGGTTACGTTGGGTTCGACCAGGGCGGCCTGTTGACGGATGCAGTGATTAAACATCCTCACTCCGTGCTGCTGCTTGATGAAATCGAGAAAGCTCACCCGGATGTCTTTAACCTGTTATTGCAGGTGATGGACAACGGCACGCTGACCGATAACAACGGGCGCAAGGCTGATTTCCGTAACGTGATTCTGGTGATGACCACCAACGCCGGTGTGCGTGAAACTGAGCGTAAGTCTATTGGCCTGATTCGTCAGGACAACAGCACTGATGCGATGGAAGAGATCAAGAAGATCTTTACTCCAGAATTCCGCAACCGTCTGGACAACATCATTTGGTTCAACCATCTGTCTACAGAGGTGATCCACCAGGTGGTCGACAAGTTTATTGTCGAGCTTCAGGTGCAGTTGGATCAAAAAGGTGTGTCACTTGAAGTGAGCCAGGAAGCCCGCGATTGGCTGGCAGAAAAAGGCTACGACCGTGCAATGGGCGCGCGTCCAATGACTCGTGTTATTCAGGATAACCTGAAGAAACCGCTCGCTAACGAACTGCTGTTTGGTTCACTGGTCGATGGTGGGCAAGTGACGGTCGCACTGGATAAAGAAAATCAGAAACTGATTTATAACTTCCATGGCGCTCAGAAACATAAACCGGAAACGGCACATTAATTCATTCGTGTTGCCATAAAAAAAGGCCAGGTTAATAACCTGGCCTTTTATTTTATAAGGCTTTTCATCGCAGCCTGAGAGCTGCGGAACTAAAAACTATTAACGACTACGGAAGACAATGCGGCCTTTGCTCAGGTCGTACGGGGTCAGCTCTACAGTGACTTTGTCACCCGTCAGGATGCGGATATAGTTTTTACGCATTTTACCGGAGATATGAGCGGTTACCACGTGCCCGTTTTCCAGCTCAACGCGGAACATGGTGTTAGGTAACGTATCTAGAACGGTACCCTGCATTTCAATATTGTCTTCTTTGGCCATCTAATCCTCGAGGGTATCACTACCATAGTTTTGAACCGGCAAGATAATGCCCAAGTTCACGTATCATGTAAAGAATTGTTGGTGAAATCACCAGCGAAAGTGCAATTTGCGCATTACCCAAGACCCACTCGAAATTCGCACAATTGGTGCTTACGAAGAAGGCTGCGAAGAGATAAACGATGGGTTGTCCCTGTTAAAGCTAATCCCATACAACGGCGGGGTAATGAGCAGAGCTCACTCTGCGCGGCTAATTATAACACTCTTAACCGTAATGTGCCGTAAACATTATCGTCACGACAGGATTTGTGGTACCCAGCAATAGGATGCGAGCTGAAGTGCGCGAAATTTAGACAGGTGCTCCAGATATTCCCGGCGGGGAATTTCTATCGCCCCCAGAGATGCGGTATGGGCGTTAAGCACCTGGCAATCAATGAGCTTGCCGCTATAACTCAAAAAGTGTTGGCAGAATACCAGCAGGGCAGTTTTAGAGGCGTTTTCTCGGCGGCTAAACATGGATTCGCCGCAAAACAATGCGCCTTGCGCCACGCCGTACATTCCCCCTACCAGTTCATTATCTTCCCAAACTTCAACCGAATGGGCGTGTCCTAGTTCATGAAGCCGTTTATAGGCGTCAATGATGTCAGGGGTAATCCAGGTACCTTCATCGCGATCGTCAGCACATTCGCTAATAACACGTTCGAAAGTATGGTTTAGCGTCACCCGATACGGGGAGTTTCGATGGAATCTCTTCATGCTGCGGCTTAGGTGAAAGCGCTCAGGATAAAGAACCGCTCGCGGATCGGGCGACCACCATAAAATGGGGTCGCCAGGAGAGAACCACGGAAAGATGCCGCGCTGATAGGCCATCAACAAACGGGCGGGACTTAAATCGCCCCCTAGCGCCAGTAACCCATTAGGCTCACGCAACGCACCTTCCGGTGAAGGAAAGGCAATTGAGTCACGAGAAAGCTGAATAAGGCGCATGACTTCTTAACTCCAGGGAGCAATAAATATTGATAATAGACCAATTACACAGCCTACAAACGCTGATGGAAATGATAATAACGCCCACCGCTCGCCATTAAATCGGCGTGAGTACCATGCTCAATAATTTGTCCATTGTCCATCACAATTATGCTGTCGAAATTAGCCAATCCGCGCAGGCGATGGGTCACCATCAATACCGTTTTCTCTTTGGTGACTTCAGTCAGTAAATCAAGAATCTGGCGCTCAGTTTCCGCATCTAAACCTTCGGTTGGTTCGTCCAGTAAGAACAGCGGGGCGTCATGCAGTAAAGCACGCGCAATAGCTAAACGGCGCAGTTCCCCACCTGAAAGTTGGCGGCCACCTTCACCCAACCAGCTATTCAGTCCGGCATCGTCCAGCAACTTCTCAAGGCCAACTCGTGTCAGGACGCGACTCAAATCTTCATCGCTGGCCTGTGGCGCGGCAAGCAGCAAGTTGTCGCGTAATGTGGCACTGAACAAATGTACGCGTTGCGATACCACACTGGTGGCGGAGCGTAACGCAGTTTCATCAAACTGGCTTAGCGTTTCACCATTGAGACGGATCTCGCCTTGCTGGCATTCCCACGCGCGGGTTAACAACTGAAGTAATGTCGATTTCCCACAGCCGGTACGCCCCAAAATAGCAACGTGTTGGCCCGCCTCAACCTTGAGTGAGATACCGCTTAGCGCCATTTGAGATTGCTCAGGATAGGCGAAGCTAAGATTGTTAATTTCCAGAGCCACGCTCTCAGGTACGGCATGAGGTTGATGAGTGAAAATGACTTCTGGTTTTTGGCTGGTGATTTCAGTTACGCGCAGTGCGGAGGCGATAACCTGGCCAAGATGCTGAAAAGCTCCAGTGACAGGTGCTAGCGCTTCGAACGCGGCCAGCGCACAGAACACGAACAGTGCAATGAGCGCGCCCGGCGTGGTATTTCCACCTACGCTTTCGGCTGCCATCCATAACATCAGTATGACGGCCATACCGCTGATCAGTAGCATTATGGCTTGCGACAGAGCGGTGAGCTCGGCCTGGCGACGCTGTCCTTCTTGCCAGTGATCTTCCGTTTTATCCAGTTGCTCACGATAACGTTGGGAGGCGCCGAAAATGGTGAGCTCTGCATGGCCTTGCAGCCAGGCGGTGAGTTGCTGACGATATTGCCCACGTTGAACAGTAATCGCCTCACCGGTTGATTTTCCAGCGTAATAAAAAATGGGTGGAAGCAATACTAAAGTCGCCAGTAAAACGGCACCGAGTGTGAGAGCCAATCGCACATCCAGCCAGCTCAGACCCAATGTCACCACCACAATCACCACAAACGCGCCAACCATCGGTGAAATCACGCGCAGATAAAGGTGATCCAGAGTATCGACATCCGCAACCAGACGGTTGAGTAATTCGCCCTGGCGAAAACGTGCCAGACCAGCAGGGGAGAGGGGGAGCAGTTTGCTAAATGTGGAAACACGTAAATGCTGAAGGACACGGAATGTCGCATCGTGGCTGACCAGACGCTCAAAATAACGTCCCGCAGTACGGGTAATTGCCCCGCCACGTACACCTGCAGCGGGAAGCATATAGTTGAAACTATAAATGCCAGCAACGCCGACAACCGCCGAAGCCGAGAGGAACCAGCCAGATAAAGTCAGCAGCCCAATGCTGGCCAGCAGGGTAATAATCGCTAACACTACGCCAAGCATCAGAAGCCATTTATGACGGCAATAAAGTGCCAGATACGGGAGTAAAGCACGCATCAGATCTCCTCCTGGCGGTGAGCCAGTAACGTAGCAAACGGGCCTTCCTGTGCGGCAAGCGTGGCGAAATCCCCTTGTTGCACGATACGACCTTCGCGCATTACCCAAACCTCGTCCCAGTCGTTGATGTAATCCAATTGATGGGTCACCATTAATGTCGTTTGCAGACGGGACGCGCTGCTCAACGCATCCATGACACGCTGTTCACTGTGAGCGTCCAGACTTGCCGCGGGCTCATCCAGCAGCAGCAATCCGCATGGCACCAACAACGCACGCGCAACGGCAACCCGTTGTGCCTGGCCGACGGACAAACGTGCAGCGGCTTCGCCCAGCGGTGTATCAACCCCTTGTGGTAACAACGGGAGGAACTCATTGACAGAGGCTTTGGCCAGTGCGGCATTCAGCTGGTCAGCACTGGCATCTGGTGCGGCTAATAGCACATTTTCGCGGATTGTCGGGGCAGGGAGCTGCGGGTTTTGCCCAACCCAGCTCAACTGCTCACGCCACCATTTCGAATCCAGCGCTGAAAGCTCAACACCGTTGATCAGCACCTGACCTTGATACGGTAAAAAACCAGACAACACATTGAGTAGCGAACTTTTACCTGCCCCGCTTTGCCCGACCAGCACTACGCGTCTTCCGGCTGAAAGGGTGAAGTTCAGTGGTCCCGCAAGAATTTTATCTTCGGTTGAAAGAATGACTAAATCACGGGCTTCAATGCAGATTGGCTCGTTATTGTTGAATTTTGCTGTGCCTTGCGTACGTTGCTGCAATGGCGAGTCAAGGAATGTCATCAGGCTATCGGCAGCACCTACCGCCTGCGCTTTTGCATGATAAAAGGTGCCCAGATCGCGCAGAGGTTGGAAAAACTCAGGGGCCAGGATCAGGGCGAGGAAACCGGCAAAAAGCGTCACGCCGGTGCTGTAGTGGCCAAAGTTTAGCTCGCCAAGATAAGAGAAACCGAAGTAAACCGCGACCAGTGCGATGGATAAAGAGGCGAAGAACTCCAGTACGCCGGAAGACAGGAACGCAAGGCGTAGCACTTCCATCGTGCGCTGGCGGAAGTCCTGGGAAGCGGCACGGATATTCTCCGTTTCAGCAGCGCCTCGGTTAAACAAACGCAATGTTTCCATGCCACGAAGACGGTCAAGGAAATGCCCGCTCAGACGCGCAAGCGCCTGGAAGTTACGACGGTTAGCATCTGCCGCGCCCATACCCACCATCGCCATAAACAGCGGGATCAGCGGTGCGGTGCAGAGCAAAATCAGGGCTGCAACCCAGTTAGACGGGAAAATAGCGATGAGAACCAGCACGGGTACGATTACCGCAAGCGACATTTGCGGTAGATAGCGAGCGTAGTAATCGTGCATATCCTCGATTTGTTCCAGCACAAGTGTTGCCCAACTGCCGACAGGTTTTCCCTGAATCCAGGCTGGGCCCGCTTGATGCACGCGATCGAGCACTTTTCGGCGAATTTCCTGGCGAATGTGCAATCCTGCGTAAAAACCGACTTTTTCACGTAGCCACACGACCCACGCGCGCAAGACAAAAATCAGAATCAGGATAATGAAAAGCAATAGCAGGGCTTCACGGGGGATATTATCCATGATCATGTGCTGCAACATTCTGGCTAACAGCCAGGCTTGAGCAACAATCAAAAGCCCACTGACCAGTCCCAAAACACGGGAAAGCCCTAACCAGCGGCGGGAGATAATGCTTTGTTGTTTTAGCCAGCGGCTAAGTTCTTGTTGACGGGTTTTATTCATGGGTTGCCAGTGCAGGTTGATATCCCCTTCATACTTCAAGCAGCAGGTGCGTTGGCTTCACTTATTTGCCACATTCTTGCAACTCGAATTATTTTGGGTATGAATTATCAGGCAAAAATTGCGGGCAATGTTACAACGCAGGCAAAAGAAAGGCGACCAATTCAGTCGCCTTTACGTATCTTCAAACTGCCGCTCAGGACTGAGGAAGTTACTTATTCTGTTCGGCTAATCCATCCAGGTAGCGCTCAGCATCAAGTGCAGCCATGCAGCCCGTGCCCGCAGAGGTGATTGCCTGACGATAGATATGGTCCATCACATCACCTGCAGCAAATACGCCAGGGATGCTGGTTTGTGTGGCATTACCGTGAATACCGGACTGTACTTTGATGTAGCCATTTTCCAGCTCAAGCTGATCGGCGAAGATTCCGGTATTTGGACTGTGGCCGATAGCCACAAACAGGCCTGCGACTTCCAGCTCTTCAGTGGTGTCCGTGTTGTGTACATCGCGCAGACGCAGTCCACTCACACCCATCTGATCGCCTGTGACTTCATCCAGAGTACGGTTGGTGTGCAGCACGATGTTGCCGTTCTTCACTTTATCCATCAAACGATTGATCAGAATTTTCTCGGCACGGAAGCTGTCGCGGCGGTGAATCAAATGCACTTCAGAGGCAATGTTTGCCAGATAAAGTGCTTCTTCAACTGCGGTATTACCGCCACCAATGACCGCGACCTTTTGATTGCGATAGAAGAAACCATCACATGTTGCACAGGCAGAAACGCCGCGGCCTTTAAACGCTTCTTCAGAAGGCAAACCCAGATAACGTGCAGAAGCCCCGGTCGCGATGATCAACGCATCACAAGTGTATTCGCCACTGTCGCCCGTCAGACGGAATGGACGATTCTGTAGATCAACCTTCGAGATGTGGTCGAACAGAATTTCTGTTTCGAACTTGGTCGCATGTTCGTGCATGCGTTCCATTAACGCAGGGCCAGTCAGGTCGTTAGGATCACCAGGCCAGTTCTCAACTTCGGTCGTAGTGGTCAACTGGCCACCTTTTTCCATCCCGGTAATCAAAACGGGCTTGAGGTTGGCGCGTGCCGCGTAGACTGCAGCGGTGTAGCCCGCAGGGCCGGAGCCAAGAATTAGCAATTTACTGTGTTTAGCGGTGCCCATGAGATCCTCATTGTTCGTTGGCAGACAATCGAGGGATTGTAGGGAATTTGGCGGGCTAAAAAAAGGGTAGAGGGGCTGTGTTGGCGAATATGTTAACTATATGTGCAATAGCTGTGTTCAATCAGCCGCAGCGAGTGCTGGCAAAGCGCATAAAAATCCATCCAAACAGTCTAAATACTCACCCGGGTAAAGTGATGAATAATCGTCAAGTAGCCCAGATATCCGGCACGTTCCACTAAATTTAGATGTTTTGCTTTGACAATCCGCTAAGCATTTGCGAAAACATTCGAGGAAGAAAAACATTTGGGGCGAGAATTGTAAAATAATCGCGCATACCTGATGCAATTTTACCGGGTTATTGAAATCTACTCATGGCGTGGACAGACGCCATAAGTGATGTCGTTAGCAGCCATTGGGCACCGGTCTTCTCACGTACACCCGGAACATTGACGTTGACCGGGTTATGGCAGGTGAAGGAAGGAACACAGAGAGACTATAATAATGGTAGATAGCAAGAAGCGCCCTGGCAAAGATCTCGACCGCATCGATCGTAACATCCTTAATGAACTACAGAAGGATGGGCGTATTTCCAACGTCGAGCTTTCAAAGCGAGTAGGGCTTTCACCGACCCCGTGCCTCGAGCGCGTGCGTCGTCTGGAACGACAGGGTTTCATCCAGGGCTACACCGCTCTGCTGAACCCGCATTATCTGGATGCATCACTTCTGGTTTTTGTTGAGATTACTCTGAATCGTGGCGCCCCGGATGTGTTTGAGCAATTTAATGCTGCAGTTCAAAAACTTGAAGAAATTCAAGAGTGTCATTTGGTATCCGGTGATTTCGACTATCTGTTGAAAACCCGTGTACCGGATATGTCAGCGTACCGCAAATTATTGGGCGAAACCTTGTTACGACTGCCGGGTGTGAACGATACCCGTACCTATGTGGTCATGGAAGAGGTCAAACAGAGTAATCGTCTGGTTATTAAGACCCGTTAACACGGGCCAGGTGCAAAATCTGCGTATTTTGGTTACACTCCTGGTAATTCATACAGCAACAGTGCCGGGAATGCCCGGCACTGTTGCTCTCCATATTTATTAAGGACCTGGAGAGTCTTACTTGAGCCAGGAATACACCGAAGAAAAAGAAGTTACATTGAGGAAACTCAGCAGCGGGCGTCGGCTATTAGAGGCGTTACTGCTTCTTGTTGCCATTTTTGCCGTCTATTTGATGGCGGCGTTGCTTAGTTTTAATCCTTCAGATCCCAGTTGGTCACAAACCGCATGGCATGAACCTATCCATAATTTGGGAGGGATGCCCGGTGCGTGGTTGGCCGACACGCTATTTTTCATCTTTGGCGT
The DNA here is from genome assembly GCF_027594725.1 of Buttiauxella sp. WJP83. Classification (NCBI taxonomy): domain Bacteria; kingdom Pseudomonadati; phylum Pseudomonadota; class Gammaproteobacteria; order Enterobacterales; family Enterobacteriaceae; genus Buttiauxella; species Buttiauxella sp. WJP83. Next base: position 3,157,011 of record NZ_CP110080.1, on the reverse strand, counting down.
AATGGCCTACACCATTCCGGTGATTATTATCGGTGCGTGTTGGTTCACGTTCCGCAATCGGGATAGCGAAGAGTTTGTCGATTATTTCGCCGTTTCTTTACGTCTTATCGGCGTACTGGCAATGGTGCTGACGGCTTGCGGACTTGCGGCAATTAACGCAGATGACATCTGGTATTTCGCCTCGGGTGGCGTTATCGGGAGTCTGCTGAGCACGGCCATGATGCCTCTGCTTAACAGTAGCGGCGGTACTATCGCGTTGTTATGCGTATGGGCAGCAGGTTTGACCCTGTTTACCGGCTGGTCGTGGGTGAGTATCGCTGAAAAAATTGGTGGCGCGACCTTGAGCGTGCTCACTTTTGCCAGCAACCGTACTCGTCGGGATAACACCTGGCAGGATGATGATTACGACGACGAAGATGAAAAACATGACGAAGAGCACGCACCAGAAGTCGAAAAACGCGAGTCTCGTCGTGCGCGCATTTTACGTGGCGCGTTAGCCCGTAAGCAGCGCATCTCCGAAAAATTTGCCAACCCTAACGCACGTAAAACAGACTCAGCGCTGTTTTCTGGTAAGCGTATGGATGACGACGAAGATGACGTTTTGTTCTCAAACAACAAAGCGACGCCGCCAGAAGATGACGTACTGTTTTCTGGGAATAAAGCCACTTTGCCGGAAAGCGAAGAATACGATCCGCTTTTACACGGGCAGTCGATTGTCGCACCTGTAGCAGCTACAGCGGCCACGGCGATGGCAAATAATCCAGACTATGCCGCCCCGGTTATGCCAATGGCAACGGTACCTCCCGTTACAGCTCATGCTCCAGAAGTAGAACATACGCCTGCTATTGCCTGGGAACCTGCGCCAACCACCGTGACGCCTGATCCCGTGATTGCGCCTGCGCCTGAAAGTTTCCACGCCCCGCGCGAGGCTGAGCAATACATTCCGCAGCAGGTGACAAACCATTGGTCAGAACCGGTCGTTGAACAAGCGCCGCCTGAATCCGCTTACTATGAGCCAGCTCCCGTCGAGCCAACACTTCAACCTGAACCGGTTGAAGAAGTAAAACCGGCAGTTCGCCCACCGATCTACCATTTCGAAGAGGTCGAAGAGCGACGTGCTCGTGAACGGGAGCAACTCGCGGCCTGGTATCAGCCGGTTAATGAACCAAAACCTGATCCTTATGGCTATGATCAAAGCCCTGCATTTACTCAAACTACGTCGACTTCCGCGCCGCGGATTGAAACACCCGCAATGCCACAAGGTGTATTCGATACGACCTCCGTGGTGCCAGCACCTGGTGCTGCTATTCCACAGGAATTAAAAGACGCAGCAAAAGTTGTGGCTGCAGCGTCTGCCTTTAGCCCCGTGTTTAGTATTGCCAGTGATGCGCCGCGCCCTCAAACCAAAGAGGGGATCGGCCCGCAGCTACCACGCCCAAATCGCGTGCGGGTACCGACTCGACGCGAACTTGCTTCCTACGGAATCAAGTTGCCTTCCCAGAGAATGGCTGAAGAGGAAGCTCGTCGTCAGAACGGCATGGATATCGAAGATGACTTTGCTGATGATGCTGAAGATCTGGAACAGCAAGAGCTTGCTCGCCAGTTCGCTGCTCAACAACAGCAACGTTATGGCGAAGAATATGAAGACGACGTTTCGCAACAAGATGAAGATGAGGCTGAGCAGGCTGAATTAGCACGCCAATTTGCGGCGCAACAGCAACAGCGTTACTCGGCGCCAGGGGCGCAATCTCATCAGCAACAGCCAAATAATGTGCCGTTCTCGCTGGATGATTTTGATTTCTCGCCAATGAAAACGCTCGTTAACGATGGGCCTGGTGAACCATTGTTTACCCCGAGCCCGGTTGAAGAACCCGCGCCGGTTAAGCCTGAGCAAAGCTGGCAAACTGCACAGCCGCACAGGACGCCGCCACAGTCCAATGCACCGGTTACAGCACCGCAAATGCAGGAAAGTCTGATCCATCCATTCCTAATGCGAAATGGTGATGATCGTCCGTTGCAGCGTCCTACCACGCCTTTACCGTCGCTAGATTTGCTGACGTCTCCGCCAGTAGAAGTTGAGCCAGTGGATACCTTTGCTTTGGAGCAAATGGCGCGACTGGTGGAAGCTCGCCTTGCGGATTACCGTATTAAAGCAGACGTTGTAGATTACTCTCCAGGCCCCGTCATCACTCGCTTTGAGCTTGACTTAGCGCCAGGCGTGAAAGCTGCACGAATCTCTAACTTGTCTCGCGACCTTGCGCGTTCGTTGTCGACGGTAGCGGTGCGTGTGGTTGAGGTTATTCCGGGTAAACCTTATGTTGGTCTGGAGTTGCCGAACAAAAAACGTCAGACCGTATACCTACGCGAAGTGCTGGATTGCGCCAAGTTCCGTGACAGTGCTTCACCGTTAACGGTGGTGCTGGGCAAAGATATCGGTGGTGAGCCGGTGATTGCCGATCTGGCGAAAATGCCGCACTTGCTGGTTGCAGGTACAACGGGCTCCGGTAAGTCCGTTGGTGTCAACGCCATGATCCTCAGCATGTTGTATAAAGCGACACCGGAAGAAGTCCGCTTTATCATGATCGACCCGAAAATGCTTGAGCTGTCAGTGTACGAAGGGATTCCGCATCTGTTGACCGAAGTCGTTACAGATATGAAAGACGCCGCAAACGCCTTGCGTTGGAGCGTTAATGAAATGGAACGTCGCTACAAACTGATGTCAGCGTTAGGCGTGCGAAATCTGGCGGGCTACAACGAACGTGTGCTGGAAGCAGAGCGCATGGGTCGTCCGATTCCAGATCCATTCTGGAAACCGGGTGACAGCATGGAAGTCTCTCATCCAATGCTTGAGAAATTGCCGTATATCGTTGTATTGGTGGACGAGTTTGCTGACCTGATGATGACGGTTGGCAAGAAAGTTGAAGAGTTGATTGCGCGTCTGGCGCAAAAAGCGCGTGCTGCGGGTATTCACCTTGTACTGGCCACTCAACGTCCATCAGTTGATGTGATTACCGGCCTGATTAAAGCCAACATCCCGACGCGCGTTGCGTTTACCGTATCGAGTAAAATCGACTCCCGCACCATTCTTGATCAGGGTGGCGCTGAGTCACTGCTGGGGATGGGGGACATGCTTTATTCCGGGCCAAACTCGACGCTGCCTGTGCGTGTTCACGGTGCGTTTGTCCGTGACCAGGAAGTCCATGCTGTGGTTCAGGACTGGAAAGCGCGTGGTCGCCCACAATATATCACCGGAATTACCTCGGATAACGAGAGTGAAGGAGGGGCTGGTGGTGGTCTTGACGGAGATGAAGAACTTGATCCGTTATTTGATCAGGCCGTTGCTTTTGTTGTCGAAAAACGTAAAGCCTCTATTTCCGGTGTTCAGCGCCAGTTCCGTATCGGCTACAACCGAGCCGCTCGAATTGTTGAACAAATGGAAGCGCAGGGGATCGTGAGCCCGCAAGGGCATAATGGTAACCGCGAAGTGCTGGCTCCACCGCCATTCGAGTAACCTTGTGCGCAAGAGTCGATGTTGCGGCTCTTGTGCAAAGAAGGGTAAATTACCGGAAAATCAGCTTTTTCTTCTGTTGCTCATGAATAGCACTCGACTAAAGTGGGCAACAGAAATGCCACAGCGCAGTCGCTTTGTGGCGCATGAATTTTAAGGGATCATAATGAAAAAAATCGCTATTACTTGTGCTTTGTTGACTGCTTTGACCGCAACCGCTGCCTGGGCTGATGCCGCTGGCGACTTGAAAGACCGTTTAGATAAAGTCAGCAGTTTCCACGCCAGCTTTACCCAGAAAGTGACGGACGGTAGTGGTGCCGCTGTGCAAGAAGGTCAGGGTGATTTGTGGGTTAAGCGTCCAAACCTGTTCAACTGGCATATGACTCAGCCCGATGAAAGCATTCTGGTTTCTGATGGCAAAACGCTGTGGTTCTATAACCCGTTTGTTGAGCAAGTTAGCGCAACATGGTTGAAAGATGCGACTGGCAATACACCGTTTATGTTGATTGCGCGTAACCAAAGCAGCGACTGGCAGCAGTACAACATTAAACAAAGCGGTGATGACTTCATACTGACGCCAAAAACCAGCGCGGGTAACCTTAAACAGTTCACCATTAATGTTGGCCGCGACGGGACTATTCATCAGTTCAGTGCTATTGAGCAAGACGATCAACGCAGCAGCTATGCGCTGAAAACCCAGCAAAATGGGGCTGTGGACATGAGCAAGTTTACGTTTACCCCGCCTAAAGGCGTGACGGTGGACGATCAACGTAAGTAGAGGTATGAGTGAGCAACCTGTCGCTCGATTTTTCTGAGAATACCTTCCAACCTCTGGCCGCGCGTATGCGGCCGGAGAACCTCGCGCAGTATATCGGTCAACAACATCTGCTCGCCCCTGGCAAACCGCTTCCTAAGGCTATCGAAGCGGGGCATCTCCATTCAATGATTTTATGGGGGCCACCGGGTACGGGTAAAACCACGCTTGCGGAAGTGATTGCGCATTATGCTGACGCGGATGTTGAACGTATCTCAGCGGTAACTTCCGGTGTCAAAGAGATCCGCGAAGCCATAGAGCGCGCGCGTCAGAATCGCAACGCCGGGCGTCGCACTATTCTGTTTGTCGATGAAGTCCATCGCTTCAACAAAAGCCAACAAGACGCTTTTTTACCTCATATTGAAGACGGCACAATTACGTTTATTGGTGCTACGACCGAAAATCCCTCTTTCGAGCTCAACTCTGCACTGCTATCACGTGCACGCGTTTACTTGCTCAAATCGCTTACCACGGAAGATATCGAAAAAGTACTCGACCAGGCGATGAGCGATGCTGCTCGTGGTTATGGCGGGCAGAATATTGTCCTGCCAAATGAGACTCGCCGTGCGATAGCGGAACTGGTTAATGGCGATGCCCGTCGTGCCCTGAATACGCTGGAAATGATGGCTGATATGGCCGAAACCAATTCCAGTGGTCATCGCGAGTTGCATATTGCCTTGCTGACAGAAATTGCAGGTGAACGCAGCGCGCGTTTTGATAATAAAGGCGACCGTTTCTACGATTTGATATCAGCATTGCATAAATCGGTGCGTGGCTCATCCCCTGATGCTGCATTGTATTGGTATGCACGCATTATCACGGCTGGTGGTGATCCGTTGTATGTTGCCCGCCGTTTGCTGGCTATTGCATCCGAAGATGTGGGAAATGCCGATCCGCGTGGTATGCAGGTCGCTCTCGCAGCGTGGGACTGCTTTACACGCGTGGGCCCTGCGGAAGGTGAGCGCGCGATTGCTCAGGCTATCGTTTATCTTGCATGTGCTCCAAAAAGTAATGCGGTCTATACGGCTTTTAAAGCGGCAATGGCCGATGCCCGCGAGCGCCCCGATTACGATGTTCCCGTCCATTTACGCAATGCGCCAACTAAACTGATGAAAGAAATGGGGTATGGTCAGGAGTATCGCTATGCTCATGATGAACCCAACGCTTACGCATCCGGTGAGGTCTACTTCCCGCAGGAAATGGCACAAACACGCTATTATCAACCCACAAACAGAGGTCTTGAGGGCAAGATTGGTGAAAAGCTCGCCTGGCTTGCTGAACAGGATCAAAATAGCCCGACAAAACGCTACCGCTAATGCAGACGTTGCGGTAAGGTTAGCAAGAATATCAATGCGGTTGCAGGCTGTGACCGTATCCCCTCCATTAATTCGATAAGCACAGGATAAGCATGCTCGATCCCAATCTGCTGCGTACAGAGCCAGACGCAGTCGCTGAAAAACTGGCACGCCGAGGCTTTAAGCTGGATGTAGAAACGCTGCGCTCTTTAGAAGAGCGTCGTAAAGTATTGCAGGTCAAAACTGAAAATCTGCAGGCTGAACGTAACTCGCGATCGAAATCCATTGGCCAGGCGAAAGCGCGCGGGGAAGACATCGAGCCACTGCGTTTGCAGGTTAACCAGCTGGGTGAAGACCTGGATGCAGCGAAAACTGAGCTTGACGCCCTGCTGGCAGAAATCCGCGACATCTCGCTGACCCTGCCGAACATTCCGGACGATTGCGTGCCGATGGGTAAAGACGACAGCGAAAACGTTGAAGTCAGCCGCTGGGGTGAGCCGCGTAAATTCGATTTTGAAGTGCGTGACCACGTGACGCTGGGCGAAATGGCTAAAGGCCTGGATTTTGCCTCCGCAGTTAAACTGACCGGTTCTCGCTTTGTTGTGATGCAAGGGCAAATCGCTCGTATGCATCGTGCTCTTAGCCAGTTCATGCTTGATCTGCACACCGAACAACATGGTTACATTGAAAACTATGTTCCGTATCTGGTGAACCACGACACGTTGTACGGTACAGGGCAGTTGCCTAAATTTGCAGGGGATCTGTTCCATACGCGCCCACTGGAAGAAGAAGCCGGTGCCAGCAACTATGCGTTGATCCCTACGGCTGAAGTTCCGTTGACCAACCTGGTGCGTGACGAAATTCTGGATGATGAATCTCTGCCACTGAAAATGACTGCTCATACCCCATGCTTCCGTTCTGAAGCGGGTTCTTATGGCCGTGATACCCGTGGTCTGATTCGTATGCACCAGTTTGACAAAGTCGAAATGGTTCAGATAGTGCCTCCTGAGAATTCTATGGATGCTCTGGAAGAACTGACTGGCCATGCTGAGAAAGTACTGCAATTGCTGAATCTGCCGTACCGTAAAGTACTGCTGTGCTCCGGTGATATGGGCTTTGGTGCGGTAAAAACTTACGATCTGGAAGTGTGGCTGCCAGCGCAGGACACTTACCGTGAAATTTCCTCTTGCTCTAACTGTGGGGATTTCCAGGCTCGTCGTATGCAAGCTCGTTGCCGCAGTAAATCAGATAAGAAAACCCGTCTGGTACATACACTGAACGGTTCTGGTTTGGCTGTAGGCCGTACTCTGGTTGCGGTGCTGGAAAACTACCAGCAAGCAGACGGTCGTATCGAAGTGCCTGAAGTACTGCGTCCTTACATGAAAGGGCTTGAGTACATCGGCTAATGTAATGTGTAAGTTCGATTTAATTCTATAAAGCGCCTACGGGCGCTTTTTTTTTGCCGTAAATATTCTCATTCCCAGAGTCAATCTGACTTTATTGACACCAAACAATACCAAATACCCCCAAATGAGTATTATCGGCTCCAGAAAGCGAGTGATGATTACTACAACAACTCATTCAGTATTCTTATCATTTGGTGGCCAGAGGTTAAATGACTTAACCGGGCCGTCAGTCGTGATACTGGCAAAGATTATGACACTCCTTTCTCTTTTTGGCTGAGCAACGGAAACGCAGGCCGTAACTACCTGAATAACCCTTGCCGGCTTGTTTAAATGTGAGCACGAAACAAGTGGGTCCTATGAAAGAGAAAATTTCTAATGCGGTTCTGACCGCCCATGTGAGCCGCCGTAAGCTGGTGAAAACCACGGCTATTGGTGGGCTTGCTGCTGCGAGTGGTGCATTAACACTTCCCTTTAGCCGCCTGGCTTTAGCGCAAAACGTGACTGAAGCCGTCAACACATCCGAAAAAGTTATCTGGAGTGCCTGTACCGTCAACTGTGGTAGCCGTTGCCCACTGCGCATGCATGTTGTGGACGGTGAAATAAAATACGTTGAGACAGATAATACCGGTAACGATGATTACGAAGGACTGCATCAGGTTCGTGCTTGTTTACGTGGCCGTTCGATGCGTCGCCGTGTCTACAATGCCGATCGCCTGAAATATCCAATGAAGCGTGTTGGTGCGCGTGGTGAAGGTAAGTTTGAGCGAATCAGCTGGGATGAAGCCTACGATACCATCGCGAATAGCATGAAAGACATCATCAAAGAGCATGGCAACGAAGCCATCTATTTGAACTACGGTACCGGTACGCTGGGTGGCACGATGACGCGTTCGTGGCCGCCGGGTTCAACCCTGATTGCCCGTCTCATGAACTGTTGCGGTGGCTACCTGAATCACTATGGTGACTATTCAACCGCTCAGATTGCCGCTGGCCTGAATTACACCTACGGTGGCTGGGCGGATGGCAACAGCCCTTCAGACATTGAAAATAGCAAACTTGTGGTGTTGTTTGGCAATAACCCAGGCGAAACACGTATGAGTGGCGGCGGGGTGACTTATTACCTTGAGCAAGCGCGCGAAAAATCTAACGCTCGCATGATTATCATTGACCCGCGTTATACCGATACGGGTGCAGGACGTGAAGACGAATGGATTCCGATTCGCCCTGGGACTGACACCGCCCTTATCTCTGCATTAGCGTGGGTAATGATCACAGAAAACCTCGTTGATCAGCCTTTCCTCGATAAATATTGCGTCGGTTACGACGAAAAAACGCTGCCAAAAACTGCGCCTGCTAACGGTCACTATAAAGCCTATATTCTTGGGAATGGTGCGGATGGGGTGGCGAAAACGCCGCAATGGGCAGCGAAAATCACCAGTATTCCTGCGGAACGCATTACACAATTGGCCCGCGAAATCGCTACAGCAAAACCGGCATTTATCAGCCAGGGTTGGGGACCACAGCGTCACTCAAACGGTGAGTTGGTTTCTCGCGCTATCGCGATGCTGTCGATCCTCACGGGTAACGTGGGTATTCACGGTGGTAACAGTGGCGCACGCGAAGGCTCTTACGATTTACCGTTCGTTCGTATGCCTACGTTAGAAAACCCAGTACAGACCAGCATTTCTATGTTCCTGTGGACTGATGCCATCGAGCGTGGCCCGGAAATGACGGCAACTCGTGATGGTGTGCGTGGCAAAGATAAACTTGATGTACCGATCAAGATGGTCTGGAACTACGCCAGTAACTGTCTGATTAACCAGCATTCAGAGATCAATCGTACCCATGACATTCTGCAAGACGACAAGAAATGCGAAATGATTGTGGTCATCGATAATCACATGACGTCTTCCGCTAAATACGCAGATATTCTGCTGCCAGACTGCACTGCCTCTGAACAGATGGACTTCTGTCTCGATGCGTCGTGCGGCAATATGTCCTATGTGATTTTTGCAGATCAGGCGATTAAACCGCGCTTCGAATGCAAAACTATCTACGAGATGACCAGTGAACTGGCAAAACGTATGGGCGTTGAGGATAAGTTTACTGAAGGCCGCACACAAGAAGGCTGGATGCGTCACTTGTATCAACAATCTCAGGAAGCAATTCCAGAATTACCAAGCTTCGATGAATTCCGCAAACAAGGCATCTTCAAGCAGCGTGATCCAGAAGGGCATCACGTGGCGTATAAAGCCTTCCGTGAAGATCCTGCCTCTAACCCGCTGACGACGCCGTCCGGGAAAATTGAAATCTATTCTGAGCAACTGGCAGAGATTGCCGCGACGTGGCAACTCAACGAAGGGGATGTCATCGATCCTCTGCCGGTATACAGCGCCGGTTTTGAAAACTATGGCGATCCGCTCGCAGAGAAATGGCCATTGCAGATGACCGGTTTCCATTATAAAGCGCGTACGCACTCAACTTACGGCAACGTGGAAGTACTTAAGGCTGCTTGTCGTCAGGAAATGTGGATCAACCCAATCGATGCACAGCATCGTGGGATTAAAAACGGCGATATAGTGCGCGTTTTCAACGGACGTGGCGAAGTCAATATTAACGCTAAAGTCACGCCGCGCATTATTCCTGGTGTTGTCGCGATGGGGGAAGGGGCATGGTACAGCCCGGATGCCAACAAAGTGGATCACGCGGGCTGCATTAACGTGTTAACCACCCAACGTCCGTCGCCTCTGGCGAAAGGTAACCCATCCCACAGTAACCTCGTCCAGGTCGAGAAGGCGTAAGGAATAGCTGATGACAACTCAATACGGATTTTATATAGATTCCAGCCGCTGCACAGGGTGTAAGACCTGTGAGCTGGCTTGTAAAGACTACAAAAACTTAGGGCCGGATGTCAGCTTCCGCCGCATCTATGAATATGCTGGCGGTGACTGGCAAGAAGATAACGGTGTCTGGCAGCAAAATGTGTTTGCCTACTATTTGTCGATTGCCTGTAACCATTGCGAAGACCCTGCCTGTACCAAGGTTTGCCCAAGCGGTGCGATGCATAAACGTGAAGACGGTTTTGTGGTGGTAAACGAAGACGTGTGTATCGGTTGCCGCTATTGCCATATGGCTTGCCCATATGGTGCACCACAGTACAACGCAGAAAAAGGACACATGACGAAGTGTGATGGCTGTTATTCGCGCATTGCTGAAGGAAAGAAACCTATTTGTGTGGAATCTTGCCCATTGCGTGCTCTGGATATGGCGCCAATAGCGGAACTGCGTGAAAAGTATGGCGAGCAAGCAGCGATTGCTCCTCTACCATCAGCACATTTCACGAAGCCAAATATTGTCATTAAACCCAACGCCAACAGCCGTCCTTGTGGGGATAAAACCGGCTATTTGGCAAACCCAAAGGAGGTGTGAGATGGGAAACGGATGGCATGAATGGCCGTTAATGGTCTTTACAGTTTTGGGGCAGTGCGTTGCGGGTGGTTTTATCGTCATGGCACTGGCATTAATGACGGGTATTTCAGAACGCGCGCAACAAAAACGAGTCCATTGGGCAATGATTGTACTTTGGGTTCTCATGGGCATTGGTTTTATAGCCTCAGTTTTGCACTTAGGCTCCCCGTTGCGCGCCTTCAATTCACTCAATCGCATTGGTGATTCAGCGTTGAGTAATGAAATTGCCAGTGGTTCGGTGTTCTTCGCTGCCGGCGGTTTCTGGTGGCTGGTTACCGTGCTGGGCAAAATGCCCCAGGCGTTGGGAAAGATCTGGATGGTTTTGACTATGATTCTGGGCGTTGTCTTTGTCTGGATGATGTGCAAAGTTTACCTGATTGATACCGTACCCACCTGGTATAGCGCTTACACACCGCTGAGCTTCTTCCTGACGATGTTTATCGGTGGGCCGCTTTTGGGATATCTGTTGCTGCGTATCGCGGGGGTAACGGGTTGGGGAATGCGTATCCTGCCGGCAATCTCGCTGCTTGCAGTGCTGGTTAGTAGCATGGTTGTCATGCTTCAAGGCATGGAGCTTGCAACGATTCAAAGCTCTATTGCGCAGGCTTCAGCATTGGTACCGCAGTATGGAGCATTAATGTCGTGGCGTTTGCTGGCGCTGGCCGCCGCTCTGGTGTGCTGGATCATTCCGCAACTTAAAGGCGGGCAGGCAAGTGCTGCGGTGCTGGCTTTGGCCTTTGTGCTGGTGATTGCTGGCGAACTGATTGGGCGTGGTGTGTTCTACGGCTTGCATATGACCGTCGGCATGGCGATTGCTAGCTAACAAACCATCAAAATGAAATGCGCCATCGGGCGCATTTTTTATCTTCGCATAAGAAAATATCATCCCATTCTCCATGAAATATTTCATCCAATCCGCTTCGGTTCACAATCCGTGATCTCATCAAAAACAGAGAGATAGCTTTGACGCATCGTGCTTCGCTTACCCGTTAGATTAGTTTTACAAATCGACACCTGACAAATTGCGAAAAGCCCCGTCAGCGCTGGATTGACAATCATTTTTCCAGTGGCATGATGCGCACAAATTTACTCTCTTCCTCTCGGTTTTTTACATGTCCACCTATACAAAGCCAGTAATGCTTTTGCTCTGCGGTCTGATGCTTTTGACCCTGGCGATTGCGGTGCTAAACACGCTGGTTCCACTTTGGTTAGCTCACGAAAATCTTCCAACCTGGCAAGTCGGGATGGTGGGATCTTCGTACTTTACTGGAAATCTGGTGGGGACACTGATGACCGGGTGGCTGATTAAGCGCCAGGGATTCAACCGCAGCTACTATCTTGCATCGTTGATTTTCGCGGCAGGGTGCGCAGGTCTGGGCTTAATGACCGGGTTCTGGAGCTGGATGATGTGGCGATTCATCGCGGGTATTGGTTGCGCGATGATCTGGGTGGTTGTCGAGAGCGGACTGATGTGCAGTGGTACGTCGCGTAACCGTGGACGCCTGCTGGCAGCATACATGATGGTTTATTACGTTGGCACGGTACTTGGCCAATTGATGATTAGCAAAATGCCGACCGATTTAGCCAGTGTCTTACCATGGGTTACCGCCTTAACCCTGGTGGCTATTCTTCCATTGCTGTTCACTCGTATTGTGAACGATCGCAATGAAAACCAGGAAGCGACACCCGTATGGCCTATGCTGCGTCTGCGTCACGCGCGCCTGGGGGTGAACGGTTGCATCATTTCAGGGATTGTTCTCGGTTCGCTGTATGGATTAATGCCACTGTATTTAAACCATCAGGGCGTCAGTGATGCCGGAATTGGTTTCTGGATGGCGGTGATGGTGAGTGCAGGGATTGTTGGGCAGTGGCCGGTAGGTCGCCTGGCCGATCGATTTGGTCGTCTATTAGTGCTGCGTGTTCAGGTGTTTATTGTGATTCTGGGTTGCATGGCGATGCTAAGTCACGCCGCCATGGGGCCGACATTATTTGTTCTGGGTGCGGCAGGTTTTACACTCTACCCGGTGGCGATGGCATGGGCCTGCGAGAAAGTTGAACATCACCAACTGGTCGCGATGAACCAGGCTCTGCTGCTAAGTTACACCGTTGGCAGCTTGCTGGGGCCGACGTTTACATCGATGTTGATGCAAAGCTACTCAGACAGTTTATTGTTTGTCATGATTGCTGGTGTGGCATTTGTTTACTTACTGATGCTGCTGCGCAAAGCCGGACACCACACTACGCCTGTCGCACACGCCTGATAAGCAAAAAGCCCCTCTTGAGAGGGGCTTTGTTTAGTACATTACTTTGTGACCATATTGTTCCAGAATGCCTTTTACGCGTTCCATAGTCTCTTTCTTCGGTGGATGTACACCATCAAGTTTGTACTCTTCGCCCATGGCTACCCATTTGTGCTTGCCCAACTCGTGGTACGGCAACAATTCAATTTTTTCTACATTGCCCATATCACGCGTGAACTCACCAAGACGATGCGCAGAATCATCATCGTCTGACCAGCCAGGAACAACAACGTAGCGAATCCAGACGTTGATGTTTTTATCAGAAAGGTAGCGTGCAAACTCAAGTGTACGATGATTCGACACGCCGACCAGGTTCTGGTGGATCTCGTCGTTCATCTGTTTCAAATCCAGCATGACTAAATCGGTCACTTCCAGTAACTCATCAATCACTGGATCGTAGCGGCGGACAAAACCGTTAGTATCAAGGCAGGTATGAATGCCTTCTTTGCGGCAGGCGCGGAACCAGTCACGCACAAATTCTGCTTGCAGAATAGCTTCGCCACCTGAAGCTGTAACTCCGCCGCCAGAAGCGTTCATAAAGTGGCGATAGGTCACCACTTCTTTCATCAGCTCTTCAACAGTAATCTCTTTGCCGCCGTGCGTGTCCCATGTATCACGGTTATGACAATACAGGCAGCGCATCAGGCAGCCCTGGAAAAAGGTGATAAAACGAATACCGGGACCATCCACGGTACCGCAGGATTCAAAGGAATGAATTCGGCCAATAGTTGACATTGCGGTGATATCTCCAGATTTGACCCGTCCGGGGTCTGTTTATATGCATAGCTCATTCGGCTATGTCGAGACTGTTTTGACGGTTATCCATTAAGTATATAGATAACGGGCAAAAGAGACTGGCGTAAAGAGGGTATTAAAAAGGCCCCACCTAAGTGGAGCCTTATATTCTACGCCTTTTCAGACAAACCGTGAATTACATGGTTTGAGTGAAGGTACGGGTAATAACGTCCTGCTGTTGTTCTTTAGTCAGGGAGTTAAAACGTACAGCGTAACCAGAAACACGAATGGTCAGCTGAGGATATTTCTCAGGGTGTTCCATCGCATCCAGCAGCATTTCACGGTTCATAACGTTCACGTTCAGGTGTTGACCACCTTCGATGGACGCTTCGTGGTGGAAGTAACCATCCATCAGACCCGCGAGGTTAGTTTTACGAACTTCGTCGTCTTTACCCAGTGCGTTAGGAACGATAGAGAAGGTGTAAGAGATACCATCTTTAGCGTAAGCAAACGGCAGTTTAGCAACGGAAGTCAGAGAGGCAACAGCACCTTTCTGGTCACGACCGTGCATTGGGTTAGCACCTGGACCGAATGGAGCGCCAGCGCGACGACCGTCTGGGGTGTTACCGGTTTTCTTACCATAAACCACGTTAGAAGTGATGGTCAGAACAGACTGAGTCGGGATAGCGTTACGGTAAGTAGTCAGTTTCTGAATTTTCTTCATGAAACGTTCTACCAGGTCAACAGCGATGTCATCTACGCGAGAATCGTTGTTACCGAACTGCGGGTATTCGCCTTCGATTTCGAAGTCTACAGCCAGACCATCTTCGTCACGAATTGGTTTAACTTTCGCGTACTTGATTGCAGACAGGGAGTCAGCTGCAACAGACAGACCTGCGATACCACAAGCCATGGTGCGAACAACGTCACGGTCATGCAGAGCCATCAGCGACGCTTCGTAGCTGTATTTATCATGCATGTAGTGAATGATGTTCAGCGCGGTGACGTACTGTTTAGCCAACCAGTCCATGAAGTGATCAAGGCGATCCAGGACGTTATCGTAGTCCAGAACATCAGCCATGATTGGTGCTTCTTTAGGACCGATCTGCAGTTTCAGTTTTTCATCAACGCCGCCGTTGATTGCATACAGCATGGTTTTCGCAAGGTTTGCACGAGCACCGAAGAACTGCATTTGTTTACCAACGATCATTGGGCTTACGCAGCAAGCAATTGCGTAGTCATCGTTGTTGAAGTCAGGACGCATCAGATCATCGTTCTCGTATTGCAGAGAAGAGGTATCGATGGACACTTTAGCAGCGAATTTCTTGAAGTTCAGTGGCAGTTTTTCAGACCACAGAATTGTGATGTTCGGCTCCGGAGAAGGACCCATGGTGTACAGGGTGTTCAGGAAGCGGAAGCTAGATTTGGTAACCAGAGTACGGCCATCTACGCCCATACCAGCGATAGATTCTGTTGCCCAGATTGGGTCACCAGAGAACAGCTCATCATACTCAGGGGTACGCAGGAAGCGAACCATACGCAGTTTCATGACCAGGTGGTCAATCATTTCCTGTGCTTCAACTTCAGTGATTTTGCCTGCTTTCAGGTCACGTTCGATGTATGCATCCAGGAAGGTGGATACACGACCGAAGGACATTGCAGCGCCGTTCTGAGATTTAACCGCAGCCAGGTAGCCGAAGTAAGTCCACTGAATAGCTTCTTGAGCGTTTTTAGCAGGACCAGAGATATCGCAGCCATATTTAGCAGCCATTTCTTTGATCTGACCCAGTGCACGGTGTTGCTCGGAGATTTCTTCACGCAGACGAATTGTCGCTTCCAGGTCTTCGCCGTTTTCCAGTTTGGATTGCAGAGAATTGAACTGAGCGAATTTGTCTTTCATCAGGAAGTCGATGCCGTACAGCGCAACGCGACGGTAGTCACCGATGATACGACCACGGCCATAAGCATCCGGCAGACCGGTGATTACGCCTGATTTACGGCAGTTCAGGATGTCTTTGGTATAAACGTCAAACACACCCTGGTTGTGGGTTTTGCGGTATTCGGTGAAGATCTTCTTCAGCATTGGGTCAAGTTCACGACCGTATACTTTGCAAGAACCTTCAACCATTTTGATGCCACCAAACGGAATAATTGCACGTTTCAGTGGAGCATCAGTTTGCAGGCCGACGATAGTTTCGAGGGACTTGTTGATGTAACCAGCATCATGAGAGGTGATGGTGGAAGCGAGGTCAGTGTCGAAATCAACAGGCGCGTGAGTGCGGTTTTCCTGTTTAACACCTTCCATGACGTTGTCCCACAGCGTGGTAGTTGCTTCAGTAGCACCTGCCAGGAAGGATTCGTCACCCTCGTAAGGGGTGTAGTTTTTCTGAATAAAGTCACGCACGTTGACTTCATTCTGCCATTCACCTTTGGCAAAACCTTCCCAGGCTGTGGCTAACTTCTCATTAAGCTCGGACATTTAACACCTACCTTCTAATGTGGATTTCTTATTCCCTACACGTTGGTGAGCACTTAGTGCTTATCACCACCGCGCAGATAAATTACCCAGTACGTCAACCCAACCAGTACGCCGCCACCGATAATGTTCCCAATAGTGACTGGAATCAGGTTGTCGGTGATGAAGTTCAACACGGTCAAGTGAGAGAAATTGTCCGGAGACGACCCTACTGCAGTCCAGAACTCCGGGCTTGCAAAGTTGCGTACTACGATACCCAAAGGGATCATGAACATGTTTGCGATACTGTGCTCAAAACCACAAGCAACAAACATGGCGACCGGGAGAATCATAGCAAACATCTTGTCCATCAAAGTGCGGCCAGAGTAGCTCATCCAGACAGCCAGACAGACCATCAGGTTAGCTAAAATACCGAGGCACACAGCTTCAATAAAAGTGTGATGCATTTTGTGGTCTGCGGTTTGTAACACATTCAGACCCCACGCACCGTTGGCAGTCATATACATACCTGACAACCAAATCAATGCGACGAACATCAACGCGCCAAACAGGTTACCGACATAAACGTTAATCCAGTTCTTCGCGAGTTGACCCCATGTGATACGTCCACTGGCTTTAGCGACCACAATTAACACCGTAGAGGTGAACAGGTCGGCGCCGCAGATAACGCAGAGGATAAGCCCCAGGGAGAAGCAAGTACCGCCAATCAGCTTTGCAATCCCGAACGGGATAGTTGCAGTGCCGGTTGTAGCAGTGATGTAAAAGACAAAGGCAATCGAGATGAACATGCCCGCTGTAATCGCTAAATAAAACGTAGTCAGTGGGTGTTTAGTTGCTTTATAGACGCCAACATCTTCGGCGACTTTAGCCATAGCGGCTGGGAGCAATAGATCAAAAGGGTTGTCAGCTTTCACACTAACTCTCTCTTATTTAATTCGGCGACGAGATACTAACAAAGCATTATAGAGTAAAATTTGATATGGATCATATCTCGCCAAGCTTATAGGCCTGAAAAAAGCAGGTGATTACCTGGATTTCAGTTTAAATTGTTGATTTTAATGGTGAAAATAAAGTTTAAAATTTATAATGTAATTTGATATTTAGCCTTTAAGCTCCTGTGTCAGGTTAATTAGAATGGAGTATTTCAGTAATTTCGCAACATTATTTGTAGCTTAAAATAATAATATTTCACCAATATTTAACTATTGAGTCACAAGTGAAATTATAACGCGGCCAATAAAAACACGGGGCAATAAAAAATTGCCCCGTAATATAGCGTAAATCTTAAGGTTTACGCAGCTTGAGTTTTAGTTTGTTGCTTTATTTCCAGAAAGCCGCTTTTGCGCGTTGCAGTTTTTCATATGCCGCTAACAAAGCCTGATGGGCTGGGAAGGCTTTCAAATCGCTGTCAACGGCTTGCAGGCCATAGAATGGTGCTTCACCACTCAATGCTGCACTCGCAGCTTCTACTGTTTCTGCTCCATACATACGAATGAAGGCATTCAGATACTGCAGCGGCTGGCGATCTTCTTCCATTGCAAGCAGCAATAGCGTTTGCAGGCAACGATAGTAGTTAGCCCGTTCGGCGCTGAAAATAGACGCGTTGAACTCCATCGTCCATTCTGTCCAGATCAGTGCCTGTTCAGTGTCACCGCCGGCCAGTGCCAGCATCGCTTTCAATTCACCGATACGTAAAGTGTACCAGCCATTGTCTTTACCTGTTGCCAGGCCAAGCAACTCACGTACGCGGGTAAAATCATCGTGGCCTTCATCATCCAACTGAGAGATGAGATCCAGATAATCTTGTTTTTCCCACTCACTTCCAGGCAGCGCCAGAATAGTGTCACGCAGGTGATAGCCCATATTATTGTTTGCCAGCAGCAGGTCTTCTGCAGGGTAAATATCAGACATGCCTGGCACGATGATACGGCAAGCGTAAACGTCTAAATGTTGGTAGTCGGCGATGTAGACTTCTTGATCTTCAGCGTCAAAGATTGCCATTAACGTGGCGAACTCTTCTTCAGTCGTCCCGGAGAAGCTCCAGTCAACAAATGGATAGTCAGCATCTTGCTTGAACATATCCCAGGAGATCAGACCGCTGGAGTCGATAAAGTGAGTTTCGAGGTTGGCATGTTCAGCCACTTCTTCGTCGTCAAACGTTGGTGGGGTGAACACGTCAAGATCCTTCAGGCCACGACCCTGAAGCAGTTCTGTAACTGTACGCTCCAGTGCCACACCAAAGTCTGGATGTGCGCCGAATGAGGCAAAGCAAGTGCCATTGGCTGGGTTGAACAACACCACGCAGATTACCGGGTATTTTCCGCCTAATGAACCGTCGTACGCAAAGATAGGGAAACCTTCAGCTTCCAGTGTCGCAATTGACTCAACAACGCCTGGGTAGCGAGCCAGCACTTCTTGCGGGATTTCTGGCAGGCTGATGCTTTCAGCAATAATACGATTCTTGATATGGCGCTCGAAGACTTCAGAAAGTGCCTGTACACGGGCTTCATTAGCGGTGTTCCCTGCAGACATCCCGTTTGAAACATACAGGTTTCCGATAATGTTCATCGGAATATAGACGGTTTCTTGATCGGACTGGCGAGTAAATGGCAGGGCGCAGATACCACGTTCTTCATTACCTGACTGCAGATCGATAAGCATACCCGCAGTGACTTCATTTTCTGGATCGTAAAATGCGCGCAGGCGAGAGTCCAGAATGCCTTCTGGCAGTTGCTCATCTTCTGGGATCGGGAACCACTTCTCGTTTGGATAATGCACGAACGGGCCATTGGCGATGGTCTTGCCCAACCAGAAATCAGCGAAGAAATAGTTCGTCGACAAGCGTTCGAAATATTCACCCAGAGCGGAAGCTAACGCAGCTTTTTTAGTTGCACCTTTACCATTGGTAAAGCACAACGCGCTGTCTTTATCACGGATATGAACCGACCAGACGTTAGGGACCGGGTTTAACCAGGAGGCTTCTTCAATATTAAAGCCAAGGTCGGCGAGCTTGGTCTGGAAGCGAGCGATGGAATCTTCCAGTGCGGCATCTTTGCCAGGAATAAAGGTTTGAGTCATGAGGTTTCACTTTTGTCGTACGCAAAGCGCGCAATGATACGGGTTTTAGCAGACTGACGCCATTGTCAGCAGCAAGCAGGCGGCAATAGCATAACAGGCTATGCTTACTGTCAGTAACCTACTGTTATGGCGGTAAAAATGAAGACCTTTGATCTCCAGCGGATGGCTTTAAACGACGTCCCACTCGATTTCCTTTGGGAAGTCGCTTTTCGCAGCCTCTACACCTTTATATTGGTGTTTCTGTTTTTAAAGATAACGGGACGGCGCGGCGTTCGGCAGATGTCTTTGTTTGAAGTGTTGATAATCTTAACCCTTGGCTCAGCGGCGGGGGATGTGGCGTTTTATCATGACGTACCGATGCTACCGGTACTGATTGTTTTCGTCACGTTAGGCCTGCTATATCGTTTGGTGATGTGGCTGATGAGTCACAGCGAAAAACTCGAAAACCTGTTTGAGGGCAAACCTTCAGTCATTATTGAGGAAGGGGAGTTTTCCTGGGAAAAAATGAAGTCGCAAAACATGACGGAATTTGAGTTTTTTATGGAACTTCGCTTGCTGGGCGTCGAGCATCTTGGGCAAGTCCGTCTGGCGATACTGGAAACCAATGGCCAAATAAGCGTCTATTTCTTCCCTGATAAACTCGTCAGACCGGGTTTACCTATTTTGCCCGAGCATTGCTGTGAACGGTTCATCAAAATGCCAGAAGATGCTGATTATGCCTGTATTCATTGCAGTGAAGTCATTACGTTGAAGGCCGGGGATGAATCCACTTGCCCGCGCTGTACTCATAAAGTTTGGGTAAAGGCCAGTACCGCCTCGAGAGTGACCTGACGGGAATATATCGGGTGTTTCAATCAGCGACTGGTTGATTCTGTTGTGTGATTTTGCGCACATTACTCGGTCTTGCCTGATTAACCATTGCAGCCTCTTCATCTGAGTGATAAAACCGATATCGTGAAAAATCTTATTGCTCTAAGCGTGGTGAGGGGAAATGACTCAGGTATACAATTTTAGTTCCGGCCCGGCGATGCTACCGGCTGATGTGCTTCGTCGTGCGCAAAGTGAACTCTGCGACTGGCAAGGTTTAGGCACCTCCGTGATGGAGATAAGCCACCGTGGTAAAGAGTTTATTCAGGTGGCTGTTGAAGCTGAAAAAGATTTTCGTGATCTGCTACAAATCCCCTCGAACTACAAAGTTTTGTTCTGTCACGGTGGCGGCCGCGGTCAATTCGCTGGCGTACCTTTAAATTTGCTGGGTGACAAAACGACCGCTGATTATGTGGATGGTGGTTACTGGGCGAGCAGTGCAGTAAAAGAAGCGCATAAATACTGCACCCCAAATGTTATTGATGCGAAAGTGACGGTTGACGGCTTGCGCGCACTTAAGCCGATGAGCGAATGGCAGGTTTCTGAAGATAGTGCTTACCTGCATTACTGCCCGAATGAAACCATCGATGGCATTGCCACTCACGAAACGCCAGATTTTGGCGATAAAGTTGTAGTTGCGGACTTCTCATCCTCCATTTTGTCGCACTCTCTGGACATTAGCCGTTTTGGCGTAATTTACGCGGGCGCACAGAAAAACATCGGCCCGGCAGGTTTAACGCTGGTTATCGTGCGTGAAGATTTGCTCGGCAAGGCGCACAAAGCGTGCCCGTCAATTCTTGACTACACCGTGCTAAATGAAAACGAATCCATGTTCAACACTCCGCCTACCTTTGCCTGGTATCTGTCAGGTTTGGTCTTTAAATGGCTGAAAGAGCAAGGTGGTGTGGAAGTTATGGACAGAATCAACCGTGAGAAAGCCAGCCTGTTGTACAGCGTTATCGATAAAAGCGATTTCTATCGTAACGATGTTGCACCTGCCAACCGTTCGCGTATGAACGTACCGTTCCAGTTGGCCGATAGCGCGCTGGATAAAGTCTTCCTCGAAGACTCGTTTGCTGCTGGTTTGCATGCATTGAAAGGCCACCGCGTTGTGGGTGGGATGCGAGCTTCTATCTACAATGCGATGCCATTAGAAGGCGTTAAAGCGTTAACCGCTTTCATGGTCGACTTCGAACGTCGCCACGGTTAATCGTTGCTCGTTGTTATTCTCCCCGCGACAGAGTGCGCGGGGTTTTTATTCTGTTTGAGTTGAGAGTATTTTCCCCATGCTGGAATCCCTGACGTTACAACCCATCGCACTGGTCGACGGCACGATTAACCTTCCTGGTTCAAAAAGTGTGTCCAACCGCGCGCTGCTACTTGCTGCACTGGCGCATGGCACTACTGAATTGACTAATTTGCTCGATAGCGACGATGTGCGTCATATGCTCAACGCGCTGAAAGCATTGGGGGTCAGCTATACACTTTCAGCCGATCGTACGCGTTGCGAAGTCACTGGCATGGGCGGCCCATTGCATGCGACAGGTGAGTTGGAATTGTTCTTAGGTAATGCAGGAACAGCAATGCGCCCGCTTGCGGCGGCATTATGCCTCGGTAGCAATAATATTGTGCTGACCGGTGAACCACGCATGAAAGAGCGTCCGATTGGCCATCTTGTTGATGCTTTGCGCCAGGGTGGCGCTCAGATTGACTATCTGGAACAAGAAAATTATCCACCGTTGCGTTTACGCGGCGGTTTTAGCGGTGGTCAGGTGGCCGTCGATGGCAGTGTTTCCAGCCAGTTCTTGACGGCGCTTTTAATGACGGCTCCGTTGGCGAAAAACTACACTGAAATCACTATCAAAGGTGAGTTGGTATCAAAACCGTATATCGACATCACTTTACATCTGATGAAAACCTTCGGTGTTGATGTGGAAAACCGCGACTACCGTAGTTTTGTCATTCGCGGTAGTCAGCAGTATGTCTCCCCAGGTGCTTATTTGGTTGAAGGTGATGCCTCTTCGGCTTCTTACTTCCTGGCTGCCGGTGCAATTAAAGGCGGTACGGTAAAAGTAACGGGTATCGGTCGCAACAGTGTCCAGGGCGACATTCGCTTTGCCGATGTACTGGAAAAAATGGGCGCTAAAGTGACCTGGGGCGATGATTTTATCTCCTGCGAACGTGGCGAACTCAATGCTATCGATATGGACATGAACCATATCCCTGATGCGGCAATGACTATCGCTACTGCTGCCTTATTTGCCAAAGGCACCACCACGCTGCGTAATATTTATAACTGGCGTGTAAAAGAGACTGACCGACTGAGCGCGATGGCGACTGAATTGCGTAAAGTGGGAGCCATAGTGGAGGAGGGGGAGGATTACATCACTGTGACTCCGCCAGCCCAGTTACAAGTTGCTGAAATCGGAACTTATAACGATCACCGCATGGCGATGTGCTTCTCCCTGGTGGCGTTGTCAGAGACTCCGGTCACGATCCTCGACCCGAAATGTACCGCAAAAACCTTCCCGGACTATTTCGAGCAGTTAGCGCGCATTAGTACCCTCGCATAATGTTTTAATTCACGCTCCGGCCAGATTAACAGTCGGAGCGTGTTCTATGTGTAATACCACCGTTGTGCAACTCCGAATTCGAATCCCCCTCTTGTATTGCATCAGTCTATTCCGCTGTTAACCTCTTTAAGATTTATTTTATAAATCACTGAGTTGTTTTGATTATGATTAGTCAACGGAAGATAATTATGAAGAATGTTAAAGCAGTATTGCTGATTACTCTGATAGCGGGTGTTCTGGCAGGATGTAAGAACATGAACGGCGACAAACTGGCAAGTTCGACCATGTCAGCTTATAAAGCGGTAACATTGAGTGACGCAGACGTTAGAGCTATATCAAATAATTCCTGCAAAGAGATGGATAGCGAAAGCCAGATTGCAGGCAAGTCAAGCAAGTACACGAAGCGTCTTAATAAAATCGCCAAATCACTGGGTAATCAAATAAATGGCACCCCAGTCAATTACAAAGTGTATTTGACCAGTGATGTGAATGCCTGGGCCATGGCAAACGGCTGCGTACGCGTTTACAGCGGCCTGATGGACATGATGTCTGACAACGAGGTTGAAGGCGTATTAGGGCATGAAATGGGGCATGTTGCTCTGGGTCATTCGCTTGAAAAAATGCAAACGGCTTATGCCACAATGGCTGCCCGTGACGCCATTTCTGCAACCAGTGGTGTTGCTTCACAGCTATCCCAGTCGCAGCTCGGTGATTTGGCGGAAGGTGTCATTAATGCCACATTCTCACGTAGTGAAGAGTCGGAAGCTGATGACTTCTCTTACGATTTGCTTAAAAAACGCAAAATTAATACCCAAGGCCTCGCTACCAGTTTTGACAAACTGGCAACGCTCAGTGGTGGAGAATCAAAATCGATGTTTAATTCACACCCACCTTCAACTGAACGAGCTCAGCATATTCGCGATCGTATAGCAGCTGATAAAAAATAATCACCCTCTCTGATTTTGGGGCTGGTTTTTACCAGCCCTGCCTCCAGTCGCACAATTATTCTACACTTAGCCTCATTAACGACGATAATTGGCAGGAAAGATAACGGTCAGGATTGTGGCGGCGTATAATATGCGGCGTTTCTATTTTAGGTCCGCAATTCCAGCGAGAGGAGAGTACGATGACGGCACCCGCCCCGGTAATAACGATTGATGGCCCAAGCGGCGCAGGTAAAGGCACGCTGTGTAAAGCCATGGCGGAAGCGTTGCAATGGCATCTGCTTGATTCTGGAGCAATTTATCGAGTTCTGGCATTAGCGGCTTTGCATCACCAGGTTGATGTGACTTCTGAGGACGCGTTGGTTCCCCTGGCAGCACACCTTGATGTGCGCTTTGTTGCCAACAATGGCAATCTGGAAGTTATCCTCGAAGGGGAAGATGTTAGCGCCGAAATCCGTACACAGGAAGTGGCTAATGCTGCCTCTCAAGTTGCAGCTTTTCCTCGCGTGCGTGAAGCGTTATTGCGCCGTCAACGTGCATTCAGAGATGCGCCAGGCCTGATTGCTGATGGTCGAGATATGGGGACCGTCGTTTTCCCTGATGCACCAGTAAAAATCTTCCTTGATGCATCTTCTGAAGAGCGTGCTCACAGACGTATGCTACAGTTGCAGGAGAAGGGCTTTAGTGTTAACTTTGAGCGCCTTTTGGCAGAAATTAAAGAACGTGATGACCGTGACCGCAACCGTGCAATAGCACCGTTAGTCCCAGCTGCTGATGCGCTGGTGCTGGATTCTACCAGTATGTCCATTGACGATGTCATCAAACAAGCGCTGACATATGCGCAGAAAATTTTAACACCAGCGCAATAGAGATTATTGCGCTGGTGGAAGTTTTGTCATATTTGTCATGATATTGCCATAGTGGTATCCTGACATATCGGGTAGTTTTTTACCCCTGTAACCTAAACCCTGTCGGCATGGAGCCAATGGCGGGGTATGTGAAACAACCCCATTCGGCGGGATGCTAAATGGACGTTAAACTAAAGAACCTTGAAGATTAACAACATGACTGAATCTTTCGCTCAACTCTTTGAAGAATCCCTGAAAACAATCGAAACCCGTCCGGGTTCCATCGTTCGTGGCGTTGTAGTTGCTATCGACAAAGACGTAGTACTGGTTGACGCCGGTCTGAAATCTGAGTCTGCAATTCCAGCCGAGCAGTTTAAAAATGCTGCTGGCGAACTGGAAATCCAGGTTGGTGACGAAGTTGATGTTGCTCTGGACGCTGTTGAAGATGGCTTTGGCGAAACTCTGCTGTCCCGTGAAAAAGCTAAGCGTCACGAAGCTTGGATCACGCTGGAAAAAGCTTACGAAGAAGCTGAGACTGTGGTCGGTGTTATCAACGGCAAAGTTAAGGGTGGCTTCACTGTAGAGCTGAACGGTATTCGTGCGTTCCTGCCAGGTTCCCTGGTTGATGTTCGTCCGGTACGTGACACTCTGCACCTGGAAGGCAAAGAGCTTGAGTTCAAAGTCATCAAGCTGGACCAGAAGCGTAACAACGTTGTTGTTTCTCGTCGTGCAGTTATCGAATCTGAAAACAGCGCAGAACGTGATCAACTGCTGGAAAACCTGCAAGAAGGCATGGAAGTTAAAGGTATCGTTAAGAACCTCACTGACTACGGTGCATTCGTTGATCTGGGCGGCGTTGACGGCCTGCTGCACATCACTGATATGGCATGGAAACGCGTTAAGCATCCAAGCGAAATCGTGAATGTTGGCGATGAAATTACCGTTAAAGTACTGAAGTTCGACCGTGAGCGTACTCGTGTGTCTCTGGGTCTGAAACAACTGGGCGAAGATCCATGGGTCGCTATCGCTAAGCGTTATCCAGAAGGTACCAAACTGACTGGTCGCGTGACTAACCTGACTGATTACGGCTGCTTCGTAGAAATCGAAGAAGGCGTTGAAGGCCTGGTTCACGTTTCCGAAATGGATTGGACCAACAAAAACATCCACCCATCCAAAGTTGTTAACGTTGGTGATGTAGTGGAAGTTATGGTTCTGGATATCGACGAAGAACGTCGTCGTATCTCCCTGGGTCTGAAGCAGTGCAAATCTAACCCATGGCAGCTGTTCGCTGAAACCCACAACAAGGGCGACCGCGTTGAAGGTAAAATCAAGTCTATCACTGACTTCGGTATCTTCATCGGCCTGGACGGTGGCATCGACGGCCTGGTTCACCTGTCTGATATCTCCTGGAACGTTACAGGCGAAGAAGCAGTTCGTGAATACAAGAAAGGCGACGAAATCGCGGCTGTGGTTCTGCAAGTTGACGCAGAGCGTGAGCGTATCTCCCTGGGTGTTAAACAACTCGCAGAAGATCCGTTCAACAACTACGTTGCACTGAACAAGAAAGGTACTATCGTTACTGGTAAAGTAACAGCAGTTGACGCGAAAGGTGCTACAGTTGAATTAGCAGATGGCGTAGAAGGCTACCTGCGTGCTTCTGAAGCTTCCCGTGACCGCGTTGAAGATGCAACTCTGGTTCTGAGCGTAGGCGACGACGTTGAAGCTAAATTCACTGGCGTTGACCGTAAAAACCGTGTTGTAAGCCTGTCTGTTCGTGCTAAGGACGAAGCTGACGAGAAAGATGCAATCGCTTCTGTTAACAACAAACAGGAAGATGCACCGAACTTCTCTAACGCTATGGCTGAAGCATTCAAAGCAGCTAAAGGCGAGTAATCGTCTGAGCACTAAATCAGGGCGGCTACGGCCGCCCTTGTTCGATTGATAGCTGTAAGTTAATTTTCCTGAAAGGAAACCGGAGGAATCATGACCAAGTCAGAATTGATAGAAAGACTTGCAACTTCGCAATCTCACATCCCGGCGAAAGCTGTAGAAGATGCAGTGAAAGAGATGCTGGAGCATATGGCCTCTACACTCGCCCAAGGTGAGCGTATTGAAATCCGGGGTTTCGGCAGTTTTTCCTTACACTATCGCGCACCTCGCACCGGACGTAATCCAAAAACTGGCGATAAAGTTGATCTGGAAGGTAAGTACGTTCCACATTTTAAACCAGGTAAAGAATTGCGTGACCGCGCCAATATTTACGGTAATTAAATCTTCGGATTTGATCCTCAAAAACGGCACCTACGGGTGCCGTTTTTTTATGCTCAAAATCACAGTTTTCGATGTTGCCCGCAAATTTCTCGGCCGTATTACATTCGGCGCCGAAAGCCTGGAACCCTCCTCGTAGAACAAGTTATCCGTAGCTGACGACATCTTTTTGATACTCCACACTCACTTCAACAAGGAGAGTGGCGTGAGAAATACAATCAGATTAGGTTTCAGTGCAATTATTGGTATCCAGCCGCTGTTGTGGTTGCCCTGTATTCCTGGACTGCCAATTATCACAGCAATTTTCTTTGCGGCATTCTGTTTGGGGCTCATTCCACGCCTGTTTGCACGCTATGTTGCTTTTGGTCTGTTGTGTTTTTGCTGGGCGCTATTCAACGCAAGGGAAAGCCTGGCGCCATTTGAGCAATGGATCGCCAAACCTGTTACGGTTGATGCGGTAATCACGAGTACTGATGGCAAGCAAAACCACGATTGGGAAATGGCTTCGGTAGAGGGGAGGCTCATATTTCCCCCTGTCGGTGTCAAGAGTCGGGGTAGCTACTTACCCGGCAGCGTCTGTGCTGGACAACGCTGGCGCATGAAACTGCAACTGCGACCAGTACATGGTCAATTGAACGACGGGGGATTTGATAGTCAAAGATATGCTCTTGCACAGCACCAACCTTTGAGCGCACGAATTATCTCGGCTGAGCCTGTCACTCAGCAATGCAGTTTACGCGCGCAATGGATGGCTGCCGTTCAATTTGCGTCTCAATCGCTGCCATATCAAGGCGTAATTATGGCATTAGCGTTTGGCGACCGCTCAGGAGTGAGCGATGAGCAGAAAAACTTACTTCGCCAGAGCGGAACGGCACACCTTATGGCCATTTCAGGGATGCATATCTCGCTGGCTGCGATGGTTGGCTGGCTAATAGCCCGCGTGATACAGCTGAGTTTTCCTGCACATCGAATTCATTTCAGAATGCCTTTACTCGCCAGTGTTATCGCAGCGGGCGTTTATACCTGGCTCGCTGGTGGAAATCCTCCGGCTGCAAGAGCGCTGATTGGGGTCGTTATCTGGCTTTTTTTGCGGCTTCAGGGCCGATGCTGGTCCGGGTGGGAAGTCTGGCTTTGTTGTATCTCGGGCATTCTGATTTATGACCCTCTTACTGTGTTGTCTGACAGCTTTTGGCTATCGGTGCTGGCTGTTGCATCACTGATTTTCTGGTATCAATGGATGCCGCTTCCTGGGTTTGTTGCTGAAGCAAAAGGCTTATACCGCTACCTGCTCTCATTACTGCACTTACAAATTGGCATCATGCTTTTGCTGATGCCTCTCCAAATTTTCATTTTCCACGGCGTTAGCCTCAGTGCATTAATCGCGAATTTACTCGCAGTACCGCTGATTACTTTCGCTGTTGTTCCATTACTGTTAGCGGGGTTAGTGCTAACCACTATTCCGTGGTTAGGTGAGCATTTGTGGTGGGGTGTTGATCGTCTGCTGGCGCTGCTTTTTACTTCATTGTCACTGCTTCCTGACGGCTGGAGGGAAGTGGATAAACGTTTCCAGCTTTTGAGCCTGAGTGGCTGGATTGCAGTCATCATCCATCGGTTATCGTTATGGCGCAGTTCTTCACTATCAGTGTTAGCTCTACTGATATCTCTGGTTGCTTCCACAATACGGACGGAGAAAAAAGACGGTGCATGGCAAATCACGATGCTGGATGTTGGGCACGGGCTGGCTATTGCCTTTATTCGGCAGGGAAAAGTTTTACTCTACGATACAGGGAATGCCTGGCCTGCTGGCGATGCGGCTCAGCAAGTGATCATTCCATGGTTGCGCTGGCACAATCTTACCCCTGAGCAAGTTGTCATTAGCCACGAGCATCTTGATCATCGCGGTGGATTAAACAGTTTGCAGAGCGAATGGCCCACGTTAAAAATTCTCAGCCCGCTGCGATGGGCAGGGCATCATCCCTGTTTTCAAGGGCAGATGTGGCAATGGCGGGGATTGCAGTTTACCGCGTTATGGCCCCCAACTCAGCCGGTAATGACGGGTAATAATGGTTCATGTGTAGTGATGGTCAGTGACGGGCACTTTCGGATTTTATTGACCGGTGATATGGAAGCTGAGGCTGAATTGGCTATGCTCAAGGGGCGGTGGGGTATCTTACATGCTGATATTATTCAGGTCCCACATCATGGAAGCCGTACATCATCTAGCGCGCCGCTGTTGCGTGCCGTTTCCGCAAGTGCGGCGCTTGCATCAACATCGCGCTACAACGCATGGCATTTGCCCTCAGGAAAAGTGGTTCAACGCTACAAATCTCAAGGGTATAAATGGTACAGCACAGCGCAATCAGGCCAGCTCACTATCGATATAAATAGTGATAAATGGCAAATCAATAGCTTCAGAGAGCAAATTTCACCCCGTTGGTATCATCAGTGGTTTGGTGTATCCCAGGATAATGGGTAGAATATGCGGCTATTTCATCTAATGCTGGTTTACTGAATGCATAACGATAAAGATCTTTCCACATGGCAGACCTTCCGCCGCCTCTGGCCGATGATTGCTCCTTTCAAGCCGGGTCTGATTGTGGCAGGTATTGCGTTAATCCTGAACGCTGCCAGTGATACCTATATGTTGTCTTTGCTTAAGCCGTTACTTGATGATGGTTTTGGAAAAACGGATAAATCAGTGCTGCTATGGATGCCGCTGGTTGTTATCGGGCTAATGGTGCTTCGCGGTGCGACGAGTTACGTCTCCAGCTATTGCATCTCCTGGGTTTCCGGGCAGGTTGTCATGAACATGCGCCGTCGTTTGTTCAGCCACATGATGGGGATGCCAGTTGCGTTCTTTGACCAACAATCCACGGGCACGCTGCTCTCACGTATTACCTACGATTCTGAACAGGTTGCTTCCTCATCTTCGAGCGCGTTAATCACCGTTGTACGTGAAGGCGCGTCCATCATCGGCCTGTTTGTGCTGATGTTCTGGTATAGCTGGCAGCTTTCGTTAATCCTGATTGTACTGGCACCCATCGTTTCGTTTGCGATTCGTATGGTTTCCAAACGTTTCCGCAATATCAGTAAAAATATGCAAAACACGATGGGGCAAGTCACCACCAGTGCTGAGCAAATGCTGAAAGGCCATAAAGAAGTCCTGATCTTCGGTGGCCAGGAAGTGGAAACTGAACGTTTCAATAACGTCAGTAACCGTATGCGTCGCCAGGGGATGAAACTGGTTTCTGCTTCGTCCATATCTGACCCAATCATTCAGCTTATTGCTTCTCTGGCTCTGGCCTTCGTGATTTATGCTGCGAGTTTCCCGAGTGTGATGGAAACGTTGACCGCCGGTACGATTACCGTGGTGTTCTCTTCAATGATTGCATTGATGCGTCCACTGAAATCACTGACTAACGTCAACGCCCAATTCCAGCGCGGAATGGCTGCGTGCCAGACTCTGTTCTCTATTCTTGATTCAGAAAAAGAGAAAGACGAAGGGACGCGTGTGATTGAACGTGCTAAAGGCGATGTTGAATTCCGTGACGTGACCTTTACCTATCCTGGTCGCGAAGTACCGGCACTGCGTAAGATCAACCTCAATATACCTGCCGGTAAGACGGTGGCATTGGTTGGACGTTCTGGTTCCGGTAAGTCAACAATCGCCAGCCTGATGACGCGTTTTTACGATATTCAGGAAGGTAGCATTACGATTGATGGGGTGGATATTCGTGAATACACCTTATCTTCTCTGCGTAATCAGGTTGCTCTCGTTTCGCAAAACGTTCACTTGTTCAATGACACCATTGCTAACAATATTGCCTACGCGCGTACTCAACAGTACAGCCGAGCCGACATTGAGAATGCTGCGCGTATGGCGTATGCCATGGACTTCATCAGCAAGATGGAAAATGGTCTGGATACCATTATTGGTGAAAATGGTGTGTTGCTCTCGGGTGGTCAACGCCAGCGTATTGCGATTGCGCGTGCATTATTGCGTGATAGCCCAATTCTGATTCTTGATGAAGCGACCTCCGCTTTAGATACAGAGTCAGAACGTGCCATTCAGGCTGCGTTGGATGAACTGCAGAAAAACCGTACTTCGCTGGTCATTGCTCACCGTTTATCAACCATTGAACAGGCTGATGAAATTGTGGTGGTGGAAGATGGACGTATCGTGGAACGCGGTCCTCACGCAGAGTTGATTGAGCATCGTGGGGTTTACGCGCAACTGCACAGAATGCAATTCGGCTCATGATCGAACGCATTTGGTCGGGAAAATCTCCCCTCTACCTTTTGCTCTTGCCGCTCGCCTGGCTGTATGGCCTGGTGAGCGGTGCAATACGTCTTTGTTACCGGTTAGGATTAAAAAAGTCCTGGCGTGCTCCGGTGCCGGTAGTGGTGGTGGGCAATTTGACGGCCGGTGGCAATGGAAAAACACCTGTTGTGATATGGTTGGTTGAACAACTTCAGCAGCGTGGTATCCGTGTTGGGGTGGTCTCCCGTGGTTACGGCGGTAAAGCTGAACACTATCCCTTGTTGCTCGATGATAATACCACTACCTCCCAGGCAGGCGATGAGCCAGTACTGATCTATCTGCGTACTGGCGCTGCTGTTGCCGTAGCCCCGCGCCGCAGTGAAGCCGTGCAAATGTTAGTGGAAAAAGCACAACCGCAACTGATCATCACTGATGATGGTTTGCAGCACTATGCGTTAGCGCGTGACAAAGAAATCGTGGTTGTTGATGGGATTCGACGCTTTGGCAATGGCTGGTGGCTTCCTGCCGGGCCGATGCGCGAACGAACGACTCGTCTGGCCTCCGTTGATGCAGTCATCACCAATGGTGGTGAAGCAAAGCCTGGGGAAATTAGCATGACATTGCAGCCAGACAACGCAGTTAATTTGTTGACTGGCGAACGCCGTCCAGTGCATACGCTGGAAAATGTGGTCGCTATGGCTGGAATTGGCCATCCTCCGCGTTTTTTCGCTACTTTACAGCAATGTGGTTTGACCCCGATGAAAACCGTCAGTCTCGCAGACCATCAGGCCTTGAGTGAAAGCGATGTCGTGAAGTTAGTGCAACCGGGGCAAACTCTGTTAATGACGGAAAAAGACGCAGTCAAATGCCGTGTCTTCGTTAACGGCCACGATAACTGGTGGTTTTTGCCGGTGGATGCTCATCTTGCAGAGCCTCAAGCCGATGCGTTATTGCAGTCATTATTGGCGCTGGTGCGATAAACTTTATTTACTGCGCCAGAATTCGAGTTTGCTAAATACAGGACTCTTTTATGTCCGTACCGCAACTGACTTTACGTGCTGCTCGTAACCTCCATCTCTCGGCGCAGGGTTTGCTCCTCAAGCCTCGACGCTGCACAAAATCTACCGATGTTGTCGCGGCCATTAACCGCATGTCGTTACTCCAGATCGATACTATCAACATTGTCGCTCGAAGCCCCTATCTGGTGTTATTCAGTCGCTTAGGTCAATATCCGCAAAACTGGCTGGATGATGCTTTGCTTAACGGCGATTTAATGGAGTATTGGGCACACGAAGCCTGTTTTTTACCGAGAAAAGATTTTTCGCTGATTCGTCATCGGATGCTTAATCCCGA
The DNA here is from genome assembly GCF_027594725.1 of Buttiauxella sp. WJP83. Taxonomy (NCBI): domain Bacteria; kingdom Pseudomonadati; phylum Pseudomonadota; class Gammaproteobacteria; order Enterobacterales; family Enterobacteriaceae; genus Buttiauxella; species Buttiauxella sp. WJP83. Next base: position 3,124,817 of record NZ_CP110080.1, on the reverse strand, counting down.
AAATATGGGTTGGAAATATCGTCCTGAATGGATGATCGAACATGCCGAAGAGATAGAAAAACTCCTGGCTTATATTGAGCACAATGGCCCAGTACGTTCTGCTGACTTTGAACATCCACGTAAAGGCGCGAGCGGGTGGTGGGAGTGGAAGCCTCATAAGAAACATCTTGAGGGGTTATTCACGGCCGGAAAAGTCATGGTGATTGAACGGCGCAATTTTCAGCGTGTTTATGATCTGACCTCGCGTGTATTGCCGCACTGGAATGATGATTTGCATCTTATTCATCAGCATGATGCCGAACAGCAGATGCTGGAAAACAGTGCGCGCAGTCTCGGTATTTTTCGCCCTGAATGGTTGGCTGATTATTACCGGTTGAAGAAAATATCCCTCAAGCCGTTGCTTGCCAAATGGCTGGAAAATGGCAACGCTATGCAGGTTAACGTTGAGGGTATTGGCGAAATGTGGCTGCACGGCGACCTGTTCCCTTTGCTGGCGAAAGCAGAACAAAACACGTTGCGAGCCACTCACACAGCAGTGTTATCACCCTTTGATCCTGTTGTATGGGATCGTAAGCGTGCTGAAACTCTTTTTAACTTCTCTTATCGCCTTGAATGCTATACCCCCGCACCAAAACGTAAGTACGGATATTTTGTTCTGCCGTTGCTGCATCAAGGGGAAATTGTGGGGCGAATCGATGCAAAGATGCATCGTAAAATCGAAGAGCTTGAAATTATCAGTCTGTATCTTGAGGATGGAGTTAATTCCAGCCTGTCTTTGATAAAGAGCTTGCGCACAGCGTTTACTGAATTTGCTCATTGGCAAGGTGCTAAGCAGATTCGTCTGGGCAATATTCCAGCGGCATTCGCTACATCGTGGGGTGAAGGTTGGGAAATTAGCCAGGAGAGTGCGTGAGATATGTTATTCTTTCGCTTTTGATGGCGGCCATTCTGGAGTAACCATGGATCATCGATTACTTGAAATCATCGCTTGCCCGGTTTGTAACGGTAAGCTCTACTTTAATCAGGAAAAGCAGGAGCTTATCTGCAAACCTGATCATCTGGCGTTTCCTCTGCGCGATGGCATTCCAGTGCTGCTGGAAACTGAAGCCCGAGTACTGACTTCTGACGAGACTAACCCATGAGTTTTGTGGCAATCATTCCAGCGCGCTTCGCTTCCACTCGCTTGCCGGGCAAGCCGTTAAAAGACATTAACGGTAAACCGATGGTCGTTCACGTGATGGAACGTGCCCGCGAATCGGGCGCAGAACGTATCATCGTAGCAACCGATCATGAAGAAGTAGCTCGCGCCGTTGAAGCGGCGGGTGGCGAAGTGTGCATGACGCGGGCTGATCACCAGTCAGGCACGGAAAGACTTGCTGAAGTTATTGAAAAATATAATTTTAGCGATGATACCGTGATTGTGAATGTGCAGGGTGATGAGCCGATGATCCCTCCGGTTATCATTCGTCAGGTAGCCAGCAATCTGGCCAATAGCCAGGCAGGCATGGCGACTCTTGCAGTGCCAATCGACTCTGCGGAAGAAGCCTTCAATCCGAACGCGGTAAAAGTGGTGATGGATGCGCAGGGCTATGCGCTTTATTTCTCCCGTGCGACGATTCCATGGGACAGAGACCGTTTTGTACAGTCTCGTGAAACGATTGGTGATTCCCTGCTGCGTCACATTGGTATCTACGGCTACCGCGCAGGTTTTATTCGTCGCTATGTGACCTGGGAACCAAGTCAGCTCGAGCAGATCGAAATGCTCGAACAATTGCGCGTGCTGTGGAATGGCGAAAAAATCCATGTTGCCGTCGCGAAAGAAATCCCGAGTATTGGCGTTGATACACCGGAGGATTTAGAGCGTGTACGCCAGGCGATGAAGTAGCCATAGCCTTAGGTGAGCTCTCTTACTTTGAAAAACCGGCGCGGTTCGCTCAGCGCCGGTTTTTTTATTATCTCAAGGCATATTGATCTGAGGTGATGACATCCTGTGCCAGCAAGCTCATTATAAAAACACCAGTGTTGTAAGGGGTAATGAGTCATGGAGTTGCTACGCAAGGAATTGAGTCATCTGCTGGGTGAGAAACTAAGCCGGATCGAATGTATCAACGAACAGCCAAACACCTCGCTTTGGTCGCTATATGACAGCGACGGGAATGCGATGTCGTTGTTGGCAAAAAGCTTTAGTATCCGAGGTATTGCTGCGCAGCTTGCCTGGAAAATGTCCCTGCTTGCACGGTCCGGCACGGTGCGTTTGCCTGTGGTTTACGGTGTGGTGACGCATGATGACACACCGGGGCCAGACGTCCTTTTGATGGAGCGTTTGCGTGGTGTACCGGTCGAAGCGCCCACCCGCACGCCTGATCGCTGGGAGCCTCTTAAAGATCAAATCGTAGAAGGATTACTCGCCTGGCATCGCGTCGATAGCCGGGGTTGTGTCGGTAACGTCGACAGCACTCAAGAGAATATCTGGCCTTCATGGTATCGACAGCGTGTCGAAACGCTGTGGGCAACTCTCAATCAGTACCCCAATAATGGCCTGACCATGCAGGATCGCCGGATCCTGTTTCGTACTCGAGAATGTTTGCCGCGCTTGTTCGAAGATTTTAACGATAATTGCGTGCTGATACATGGCAACTTTACGCTCAGCAGCATGCTGAAAGACGGGCGCAGCGACCAATTACTGGCAATGGTCAATCCTGGTATGATGCTTTGGGCACCGCGTGAATATGAAATATTCCGCCTGTATGAACAAGGGCAAGCGGAAAGCCTGCTTTGGCATTATTTACAACGAGCCCCGGTAGCTGAGTCGTTCTTGTGGCGGCGGTGGATGTACGTCTTGTGGGATTGCGTCGCACAGCTGTTGCAGTCGGGCCGACTTAATCGACCCGCTTTTGATATTGCGTCGAAAAACTTACTGCCCTGGCTCTCCTGACGATCCTTTTAACCATTGCCAGACACGCCCCACACTTTCGTAAATGGCGCGATCGCTGTGCATTAACCAAACCGGTGCTGGGATAATTCGCTCCCATGGGTTAAGTGGCGACGCAATGGCCAATTGATTGGCAGGAGCGGGGATCGGATTCAACCCAGCATGGCGGAAGAAAATCATCGCTCGTGGCAAGTGAGATGCGGAAGTCACCAACAAGAATGGCTGCTGACCGATAGTTTTTGCCACCGCAGCCGCTTCTTCTTCGGTATCTTTTGGCGAATCCAGGGTGATTATCTGCGAACGTGGTACACCTAAACTCTCCGCTACCCGCGCTCCTGCTTCCGCAGTGCTGACCGGATTTGTTGTCGCTCGCGCACCAGTAAAGATCATTTTTGCGCTGGGATTTGCCTGCCATAGACGAATCGCTTCGGTCACGCGCGGCAAGCTATTGTTCATGAGATTAGAGCTTGGTGCCCATTCCGGGTTCCATGTATAGCCACCGCCAAGCACCACGATGTAATCCACTTTTTCGCTACCGCGCCAGGTTGGATAGCTGTCTTCGATGGGTTTGAGCATTTTGTCAGCGACAGGCTGTAGGCTAATCAGCAGCAAAACTAACCAACTCACACTCAACAATGCTTTTGCGCTTTTTTGCCAGCGGCTGAACCAAAGCAGGCAAAGTGCAAGACCCATCAGCAATAACAAAAAGGGTAAGGGGAGCAGCAGCCCGCCGATATATTTTTTCAGGATAAAAAGCATGAATTATGGGTCCTTTTTTAGCCATACAGCAGGTAAACGCGGGTGATATTACACCAGACGGGTTCATTCTTGGCTCGGCTGTGCCAAAATAGCGACTTTCTTAGATGAACCCTTTCCCCATGGAGCCGTACCCGTGCGTGACCGCAATTTTGACGACATTGCTGAGAAGTTCTCACGCAACATCTACGGTACAACTAAAGGACAGCTCCGCCAGGCCATCTTGTGGCAAGATCTTGATGCTTTGCTTGCCACGTTACCTGAAAAATTACGCGTGTTGGATGCGGGCGGCGGCGAAGGGCAAACCGCGTGTGGTCTCGCTGAACGTGGCCATGACGTGCTGCTTTGTGATGTTTCTGCTGAGATGATCTCCCGCGCTCAGGCTTTGGCCCACGAAAAAGGTGTGAGCAGCAACATGCAATTCATACATTCTGCAGCCCAGGATATTGGTCAACATTTGGAAAAACCGGTTGATCTGATATTGTTTCACGCTGTGTTGGAATGGGTCGTCGACCCGCAAGCTGTGCTTAAAACTTTGTGGGACAACCTTGTACCTGGCGGTGCTTTATCCCTGATGTTCTACAATGCTAACGGCCTACTGATGCGAAACATGTTTGTCGGCAACTTCGAATATGTTCTTCAGGGTATGAAAAAGAATAAGAGAAAAACACTTTCGCCTGACAATCCGCTGCAGCCAGAACAGGTTTATCACTGGCTGGAGCAAATTGGCTGGCAGATTACCGGTAAAACCGGTGTGCGAGTGTTCCACGACTACTTGCGCGATAAGCACAAACAACGCGATGGTTTTGACGATTTGCTTGAACTTGAAACGCGTTATTGCCGGCAGGAGCCTTTTGTGAGCCTCGGCCGCTATATCCACGTGACAGCTATCAAGCCGCTTGAGCCAAGGACAAATTATGAGTGATGTTTCCCAGACAGTGCCGGAACTGGTTGCCTGGGCCAGGAAAAATGACTATTCGATTTCGCTGCCCACAGAGCGTTTGACGTTTCTGTTGGCGATCGCCACGTTAAATGGTGAGCGGCTCGACGGTGAAATGAGTGAAGGCGAATTGATTGACGCTTTCCGCCATGTCAGCGAAGGTTTTGATCAAACCAGCGAAACTATTAGTGTTCGTGCCAACAACGCTATCAATGACATGGTGCGCCAGCGTTTGATTAACCGTTTTGTCAGCGAAATCAATGAAGGCAATGCGATTTATCGCCTGACTCCGCTCGGCATTGGCATTACAGATTACTACATTCGCCAACGTGAGTTTTCCACGCTGCGTTTATCCATGCAGCTATCGATTGTGGCGGGTGAACTTAAACGTGCCGCCGATTCGGCCGACGAAGGTGGTGATGAATTCCACTGGCACCGTAACGTCTTTGCCCCTCTGAAATACTCGGTTGCTGAGATTTTCGACAGCATCGATCTCACCCAACGCATCATGGATGAGCACCAGCAACAGGTTAAGGATGATATCGCGCAACTCCTTAACAAAGACTGGCGTGCCGCCATTTCCAGTTGTGAAATGCTGTTATCGGAAACCTCTGGCACATTACGCGAATTGCAAGACACACTCGAAGCGGCAGGCGATAAATTACAGGCAAACTTGCTGCGTATTCAGGATGCGATACTGGGACGTGACGATCTGCACTTTGTTGACCGGCTGGTGTTTGATCTGCAAAGCAAACTCGACCGTATCGTCAGTTGGGGCCAACAGGCAATCGACTTGTGGATTGGTTATGACCGCCACGTTCATAAATTCATTCGTACCGCCATCGACATGGATAAAAACCGTGTCTTTGCACAGCGTTTGCGTGTTTCGGTACAGAACTATTTCGATGCGCCTTGGGCGTTGACGTATGCCAATGCTGACCGCTTACTCGATATGCGCGATGAAGAAATGGCATTACGTGATGATGAAGTGACGGGTGAACTGCCAAGCGATCTGGAATTCGAAGAGTTTAATGAGATCCGCGAACAACTCGCCGCGCTCATCGAAGCTGCTCTTCAGGTCTACAAAACCAGACAAGTGCCGCTAGATTTAGGCGTAGTAATGCGGGACTATCTGGCGCAATACCCACGCGCCCGCCATTTTGATGTGGCGAGAATCGTAGTCGACCAGGCGGTACGTCTGGGTGTGGCTGAAGCAGATTTTACTGGCTTGCCGCCACAGTGGCAGGCAATTAACGATTACGGAGCCAAGGTACAGGCGCATGTCATCAACAAATATTGAAAAAGTGATGCCGGTAAAACTGGCACAGGCGTTGGCCAATCCGTTATTTCCGGCACTCGATAGCCAGTTACGCGCAGGTAGGCACGTTGGGCTTGATGAGCTCGATAATCATGCTTATTTGATGGACTTCCAGGATGAACTGGAAGAGTTTTACACCCGCTATAACGTGGAGTTGATTCGCGCCCCGGAAGGTTTCTTCTATTTGCGCCCGCGCTCCACTACGCTGATTCCACGTTCTGTGCTGTCCGAACTGGATATGATGGTCGGTAAAATTCTTTGCTACCTCTACCTCAGCCCGGAACGCCTCGCGAACGAAGGTATCTTCACGCAGGCAGAACTGTACGATGAGCTGTTAACACTTGCGGATGAAAACAAGTTACTCAAACTTGTGAATAACCGTTCTACAGGCTCGGATCTGGATCGCCAAAAACTGCAAGAAAAAGTCCGTGCTTCGTTAACCCGTTTACGCCGCCTCGGCATGATCTGGTTTATGGGACACGACAGCAGCAAATTCCGTATCTCTGAATCTGTATTCCGCTTTGGCGCCGATGTGCGCGCCGGTGACGACGCGCGTGAAGCGCAATTACGCATGATCCGCGATGGTGAAGCGATGCCGGTAGAAACTCGTTTGCAACTCAATGATGAAACTGAAGAGTCGCAAGCTGTTCAGGATAACGCGGAGGATGAACAGGAATGATTGAACGCGGAAAGTTTCGCTCGCTAACGCTGATTAACTGGAATGGTTTCTTCGCGCGTACTTTTGATTTAGATGAACTGGTAACAACACTTTCTGGCGGTAACGGTGCTGGTAAATCCACCACCATGGCAGCATTTGTTACGGCGCTTATTCCCGATTTAACGCTGCTGCACTTCCGTAATACCACGGAAGCGGGGGCGACATCCGGTTCGCGCGACAAGGGTCTGCACGGTAAGTTAAAAGCAGGCGTCTGTTACTCACTGCTTGATGTCGTTAACTCGCGCCACCAGCGGGTTGTCGTCGGTGTGCGTCTGCAACAAGTGGCGGGCCGCGATCGTAAAGTCGATATCAAACCGTTCGCGATTCAGGGTTTACCTACTTCCATTCAGCCGACGCAACTGCTGACGGAAACACTTAATGAACGTCAGGCTCGCGTACTGAGCCTGCAAGAACTGAAAGATAAAGTGGAAGCCATCGAAGGCGTTCAATTTAAACAGTTCAACTCGATTACCGATTACCACTCACTGATGTTCGATTTGGGCATTGTTGCGCGTCGTCTGCGCAGTGCCTCGGATCGTAGCAAGTACTATCGACTGATCGAAGCTTCGCTGTACGGCGGGATTTCCAGCGCCATCACTCGCTCGCTGCGTGACTATCTGTTGCCTGAAAACGGTGGTGTGCGTAAGGCCTTCCAGGATATGGAAGCCGCACTGCGCGAAAACCGCATGACGCTGGAAGCGATTCGCGTTACTCAGTCGGATCGTGATCTGTTTAAGCATTTGATTACTGAGGCCACCAACTATGTGGCAGCGGACTACATGCGTCACGCCAATGAACGTCGCATCCACCTGGATAAAGCGCTCGAGTTCCGCCGTGAATTATTCACCAGCCGTAAGCAACTGGCTGCTGAACAATATAAACATGTCGAAATGGCACGTGAACTGGCTGAACATAGCGGTGCGGAAGGGGATCTGGAAACGGATTATCAGGCGGCCAGCGACCACCTGAACCTGGTGCAAACGGCGATTCGCCAGCAGGAAAAAATCGAGCGTTATGAAGCTGACCTCGACGAACTGCAAATGCGCCTCGAAGAACAAAATGAAATTGTTGCCGAAGCCTCCGAGCAGCAAGAAGAGAATGAAGCCCGTGCAGAAGCTGCTGAGCTGGAAGTGGATGAGCTGAAAAGCCAGCTTGCCGATTACCAGCAAGCGCTTGATGTTCAGCAAACGCGAGCCATTCAGTATCAACAAGCGCTACAGGCTCTGGAACGTGCGCGTTCGCTCTGCCATCTGCCAGACCTGACCGCCGAAAGCGCGGAAGAATGGTTAGAGACTTTCCAGGCAAAAGAGCAGGAAACGACAGAAAAACTGCTGACGCTTGAGCAGAAAATGAGTGTGGCTCAAACGGCACATAGCCAGTTTGAACATGCTTATCAGCTTGTTACCGCTATTAATGGCCCTGTGAGTCGTAGTGAAGCGTGGAGTGTTGCACGTGAATTACTGCGTGACAGCAATAACCAACGCCATTTGATGGAGCAAGTTCAGCCTCTCAGAGCGCGCCTCAACGAACTTGAGCAACGCTTACGCGAGCAGCAAGAAGCTGAACGCATGTTCGCTGAATTCTGTAAGCGTCAAGGTAAACACTTTGATCCTGAAGATCTGGAAGTGTTGCATGAAGAGCTCACCGAACGTATCGAGACCTTGCAGCAACGCGTGTCTGATGCCAGCGATCAACGTGCAAATCTGCGCCAGGAACAAGAGCAGATCCAGGCTCGTATTAAACGTCTGTCACTGCGTGCGCCGATTTGGTTAGCAGCACAAACCAGCCTCACTCAGCTTTGCGAGCAGACTCATGAGCAATTTGAAAGCAGCCAGCATGTAACCGAATACATGCAGCAATTGCTGGAGCGTGAGCGTGACGTTACGGTTGAACGTGATGAAGTCGGTGCGCGTAAACGTGCCATTGACGAAGAGATCGAACGCCTTAGCCAACCTGGCGGTGCCGAAGACCCTCGCTTAAATGCGTTGGCTGAACGCTTTGGTGGTGTGCTGCTGTCCGAAATTTATGACGACATCAGCCTCGATGATGCCCCTTATTTCTCGGCTTTGTATGGCCCGTCGCGTCACGCCATCGTGGTGCCAGATTTATCGCTGGTTCGCGAGCAATTAGACAACCTGGAAGATTGCCCGGAAGACCTTTATTTAATCGAAGGTGACCCGTCTTCCTTTGATGACAACGTCTTTACGGTTGAAGAGTTAAACGCAGCCGTCCTGGTGAAAACCGCCGAACGCCAGTGGCGTTATTCTCGTCTGCCTGAGTTGCCAATATTTGGCCGCGCTGCACGTGAAAATCGCCTTGAAAATCTGCATGCAGAACGTGAAACCCTGGCAGAGCGTTTTGCGACACTGTCGTTCGATGTGCAGAAATCACAGCGTTTACACCAGGCATTCAGTCGTTTTATTGGCCAGCATTTGGGTGTGGCATTTGATGACGATCCGGAAGCGGAGATTCGCCAGCTCAACACCCGTCGTGGCGAAGTTGAACGCGCTATCAGCAGCCATGAAAACGACAATCAGCAGCAGCGTCAGCAATACGATCAGGCGAAAGAAGGGGTTGACCAACTTAACCGCCTGTTGCCACGTATCAGTTTACTCAATGATGAAACGCTGGCTGACCGCTGCGATGAAATCCGTGAACGTCTCGACGAAGCGGAAGAAGCCGCGCGCTTCCTGCATCAGTTTGGTAACCCACTTGCAAAACTCGAAGCGGTGGCGTCGGTGCTGCAAAGTGACCCTGAGCAGTTTGAGCAGCTAAAAGAAGATTATCAGTACGCGCAGCAAGTGCAGCGTGATGCTCGTCAGCAGGCGTTTGCCTTAACTGAAGTGGTGCAGCGTCGTGCACACTTCAGCTACTCTGACTCCGCAGCCATGCTCGACGGCAACAGCGATTTAAATGAAAAATTGCGCAGTCGTCTGGAACAAGCTGAAGCTGAACGTACGCGTTCACGTGAAGCATTACGCAGCCATGCACAGCAATTAAGTCAGTTCAGCCAGTTGATGGCGTCACTGAAAAGCTCCTTTGATACCAAAAAAGAGCTGTTAACCGATCTGCACAAAGAGCTCCAGGACATCGGTGTTCGTGCCGATATTGGTGCTGAAGAGCGTGCCCGCTCACGTCGTGATGAATTACACACCGCATTGAGCACCAACCGTAGCCGTCGTAATCAGCTCGAAAAAGCGCTGACGTATTGCGAAGCGGAAATGAACAACTTAACCCGCAAACTCAAACAGCTGGAACGCAGCTATTTTGAAATGCGTGAACAAGTTGTCACCGCAAAAGCGGGCTGGTGTGCCGTGATGCGTATGGTGAAAGAAAATGGTGTTGAGCGCCGTCTGCATCGCCGTGAACTGGCTTATGTCACTGGTGACGAGCTACGTTCTATCTCGGATAAAGCATTGGGTGCGTTGCGTTTAGCTGTTGCGGATAACGAACACCTGCGCGATGTACTGCGCATGTCTGAAGATCCAAAGCGACCTGAACGTAAGATTCAATTCTTTGTTGCGGTATATCAGCATCTTCGCGAACGTATTCGTCAGGATATTATTCGTACCGATGATCCTGTTGAAGCTATCGAGCAGATGGAGATTGAACTGAGCCGCCTGACGGAAGAGTTGACTTCACGCGAGCAAAAACTAGCGATCAGTTCACGCAGTGTGGCGAATATCATTCGTAAGACGATTCAGCGTGAGCAAAACCGTATCCGCATGCTGAACCAGGGTCTGCAAAGTGTCTCCTTCGGCCAGGTGAACAGTGTGCGCTTGAATGTCAACGTGCGTGAAACTCATGCGATGTTGTTGGATGTGCTTTCAGAACAACATGAGCAGCATCAGGATCTGTTTAACAGCAATCGCCTGAGCTTCTCTGAAGCATTAGCGAAACTGTATCAACGCCTGAATCCGCAAATTGACATGGGCCAGCGCACGCCGCAGACGATCGGTGAGGAACTGCTGGATTACCGTAACTACCTCGAAATGGAAGTTGAGGTTAACCGTGGCTCGGATGGTTGGCTGCGTGCGGAAAGTGGTGCGTTGTCCACCGGTGAAGCTATCGGTACCGGGATGTCTATTCTGGTGATGGTGGTTCAGAGCTGGGAAGAAGAGTCACGTCGACTGCGTGGTAAAGACATTTCCCCATGCCGTTTGCTGTTCCTCGATGAGGCGGCACGACTGGATGCGAAGTCGATTGCTACGCTCTTTGAATTGTGCGAACGCCTTGAAATGCAACTGATCATTGCAGCACCTGAGAACATCAGTCCAGAAAAAGGCACCACTTATAAGCTGGTACGTAAGGTTGTTCAGAACCATGAACACGTTCACGTTGTAGGGCTGCGAGGCTTTGCGCCACCGCTTCCCGAGCCAGTTGCTGACACATTAGATGCATCATAAAGAAACGCGGGCTACGGCCCGCGTTTTCTCTTTTGAAAGTTCTTAATCTTTAATTTTATTTACATTTATACGGGCAATTAGTATTCGCTGTTTATATACTGATATTAAAACCCAGCGCGAAAATCTGGGCGAAAAATGAAGTTTTAAACAGGGGGCAAGGGATGTTGCTTACAAAATTGCACGGTTTTCGACTGTCAGCGCTTACGTTTGGGCTGGCGCTCAGTTTCGCTCCACTGTTTATGGCGCATGCAGATGAGCCAGCAGTCGTTCAATCTGACAGTTCTGCGGTGAGCATTGAACCCGCAAATTCACCAAACCAGCCGCTACCACAATCTACCGCTACCGCTACGATGGTGGGCGTATTACCACTCAATTCGACAGGCATGTCTGCTGCGCAAAGTCGTTCTCAACTGATCGCCCATTTGCCGACGGGTTACACACCCGTTTACCTGAATGCCCTCTCAGCGTTCTATGCTGCGCGCGAAATGAAGCCTATGTGGGAGAACCGCGATGCCGTTAAGGCTTTCCAGCAACAGCTCGCGGAACTGGCGATTGCGGGTATTCAACCACAATTCACGACTTGGGTTGAGCTGCTCACCGATCCGTCCGTAACGGGTTTAACCCGCGATATTGTGTTGTCCGATGCGATGATGGGTTATCTGCAATTTGTTTATGGCATCCCAACGGAAGGTAATCGCTGGTTGTACGGCACCAAGCCTTACAAGATGCAAACACCGCCAATTTCTGTGATTAACCAATGGCAAGTGGCAGTTGATCAAGGAACGCTGGTGAATTTTGTCGAAACACTTGCGCCATCACATCCGCAATACGCCAAGCTGCGTCAATCATTGGTGCATTTGTTAAGTGATTCGCGGCCCTGGCCACAGCTGACTGGCAGCGAAACGCTCCGCCCTGGCCAGTGGAGTAATGATATTCCAGCGCTAAGAGAGATTCTGGCTCGCACCGGCATGCTGCAAGCTGAGTCTGCGAAACCGCTTCCGTCACGCTCAAGTACGGCTATTGCCGATGTTGCAGTCAGTCCTTCAGCCATTCAGCAAGACAGTGAGCAAATCGCTCAACAGGTACCTGCTGCGGTTGCCGGGAAGAAAAAGAAATCAACTCCAGCGGTCCGAAGTGTATACAGCAAAGAGCTGGTGGAAGGGGTGAAACGCTTCCAGAAATGGCAGGGGCTGGGCGTAGATGGCTCAATTGGGCAATTAACACGTGACTGGCTGAATATGACGCCACAACAGCGAGCTTCACTGGTGGCGTTAAATATTCAACGTTTGCGATTACTGCCGAATAAACTCGATACCGGCATTATGGTAAACATCCCTAACTATTCGCTGAGCTATTACCTTAACGGCAGTGAAGTATTGGCTTCACGTGTGATTGTTGGGCGACCTGACCGCAAAACGCCAATGATGAGCAGCGCGCTTAACAATGTGGTGGTTAACCCGCCGTGGAATGTTCCGCCAACGTTGGCGCGTAACGATATTCTGCCAAAGGTGCGTCAGGACCCAGGCTACCTCGATAAGCATGGTTATAGCGTGCTACGCGGCTGGAGCAACAATGCGGAGTCAATCGACCCGTGGCGTGTCGATTGGGGAACCATCACCGCCAGCAACTTGCCTTTCCGCTTCCAGCAAAAACCTGGGGTGCAGAACTCGTTAGGGCGCTACAAGTTTAATATGCCGAGTTCTGAAGCTATCTATTTGCATGACACGCCGAATCACAACCTGTTCCAGAAAGATGCGCGTGCGCTGAGCTCTGGATGCGTAAGGGTCAATAAAGCCTCTGAACTGGCAAACATGCTGTTGCAAGATGCGGGTTGGAACGATGCGCGGATTTCCAGCCAGCTCAAAGATGGCAACACCAAGTATGTGAACATTCGGCAGACCATCCCGGTCAATCTCTACTATCTGACTGCGTTTGTCGGTGATGATGGCCGCACGCAATATCGGACAGACATTTACAATTATGATCTCGCCGCGCGATCTGGCGCACAAATCCTGTCGAAAGCTGAATTATTGATACGGTAAATGCAGTAATTCTAATGAATTAGCGGTCGTAATAATTGTGAAACTCATCCGGGCCCTCTACAGGGCCCGGTTTATATGGGTTTTAGCGTGCCTTGACTCATATTGTTTTGGCAGTTAAGGTGCGGGCAGTGCGCCTGAAGTGCATATTATTCGATCGTTTTTTACATGTAGACCTGGACATCATGGACAAATTTGACGCAAACCGCCGCAAGTTGCTGGCGTTGGGCGGCGTGGCTTTAGGTGCCTCGCTGTTGCCAACACAAGCATTTGCTATGCTATCAACACCGCGCCCGCGCATTCTGACTCTCAATAATTTGCATACCGGTGAGTCATTAAAAGCCGAATTTTTCGATGGTAAAGGCTATATTCAGGATGAATTAGCAAGACTTAATCATTTCTTCCGTGATTATCGCGCGAATAAAATTAAATCCATCGACCCTAAATTATTCGACCAGCTTTATCGCCTGCAAGGCTTGTTGGGGACCAACAAACCCGTGCAACTGGTATCAGGTTATCGCTCTTTAGACACTAATAATGAACTTCGAGCCCGTAGTCGTGGGGTGGCGAAAAAAAGCTATCACACAAAAGGGCAGGCAATGGATTTCCATATTGAAGGGATTTCGTTGAGCAATGTTCGCAAAGCAGCATTATCTATGCGCGCAGGTGGTGTAGGATACTACCCCAGCAGCAACTTTGTGCATATTGATACCGGGCCACTAAGGCACTGGTAAAACAACGGAATCCGGCGATTGTTGCCGGTATTGGAGTGTCATGAACTATCACATTATTCCGGTCACTGCGTTTGCCCAAAACTGTTCATTAGTTTGGTGTGAAGAAACGCTGCAAGCAGCAGTGATTGATCCGGGCGGCGAAGCTGAAAAAATCATCCAGCAAGTCACGGCGAAAGGCGTGACGGTCACGCAGGTCCTGTTAACGCATGGCCATCTTGATCATGTTGGAGCCGCAGCTGAACTGGCAAAGCATTACGGTGTTCCTGTTATTGGGCCGGAAAAAGAAGACGAATTCTGGCTACAAGGCCTACCGGCGCAAAGCCAAATGTTTGGGCTTGAAGAGTGTTTGCCACTGACGCCAGATCGTTGGCTGAATGAGGGTGATAGCGTATCGGTGGGAAATGTGGCCTTACAAGTGCTGCATTGCCCGGGTCATACTCCAGGTCATGTCGTTTTCTTTGATGCGCAATCTCAGTTACTGATTTCCGGCGATGTGATTTTCAAAGGCGGAGTAGGGCGAAGTGATTTCCCGCGTGGCGACCACGCCGCACTGATTGACTCGATTAAACGTAAACTGTTGCCACTTGGCGATGATGTGACGTTTATTCCAGGCCATGGTCCGTTGTCGACTCTGGGCTACGAGCGCTTGCATAATCCCTTCCTGCAAGACGAATTACCAGTCTGGTAAGGTAGTCTTAAAAATAAAAGAGCCGCATTGTGCGGCTCTTTTTGTATCTGCTTTGCTCTTACAGCACAGCGACAATGGCTTCGCACAGCGGAGCCATATTGTCTGGCGTCATCCCCGCAACGTTCACACGTCCGGAAGCAACGGCATACACACCAAACTCTTCACGTAAACGCAGCACCTGCTCTTTGGTTAAGCCGCTGAACGAGAACATGCCGTTCTGGTTGATGATAAAGCTAAAGTCGCGGTTAGCGCCTTTCTCTTGTAGGGTATTCACGAACAGCTGGCGCATACGGTGAATACGCTGACGCATGTCAGACAGCTCTTGTTCCCAAATAGTACGCAGCGCGTCGTTGCTCAGAATAGTTGCAACAACAGATGCACCGTGTGCTGGTGGGTTAGAGTAGTTGGCACGAATAACAGATTTCATCTGGCTGAACGCGCGATCTACGGTATCTGCATCAGCAGCAACCAGCGTACAAGCACCTACGCGCTCATTGTAGAGGCCAAAGTTCTTAGAGTAAGAGCTGGCAACAATCAGTTCTTTGTGGCTTGCAGCAAAGATACGCAGGCCTTCAGCATCTTCTTCCAGACCACGAGCAAAGCCCTGATAGGCGAAGTCAAACAGTGGCAGCCAGCCTTTTGCCAGGGACATTTCTGCCAACGTTTTCCACTGCTCAGCCGTTGGGTCGATACCGGTTGGGTTATGGCAGCAACCGTGGAACAACACCACATCACCCGCTTGTGCGGCTTGCAGGCTGTTAATCAGGCCATCGAAATTAAGAGAGTGGTTCTGTGCGTCATAGTAGTCATACTCGCACACTTCCAGCCCAGCAGAGTTAAACACGCTCTTGTGGTTCGGCCAGCTTGGATTACTCACCCAGACGCGTTTAGTGGTGGTGTTTTTCGCGAGGAAATCAGCGGCAACACGCAGCGCACCTGTACCACCTGGGGTTTGTGCAGTGCGAGCACGTTTATTTGCACTCAGAGCATTATTTTTCCCAAACAGTAATTCCTGGGTGCAGCTACCGAATTCTGGAATACCGTCAATACCGAGGTAATTCTTGGTGTTCTCATTTTCCAGCAGATAAAGCTCTGCTTTTTTAACGCAGGTCAAAACCGGAGTTTTACCCGTTTCATCCTTATAAACACCAATGCCGAGGTTAATTTTAGTCGGACGGTCATCGGCGCGAAACAGATCGGCCAAACCAAGAATTGGATCAGCTGGAGCAGCGGTAATGTTCTCAAACATGACGAGTTTCCATTGTGATATCGAGGGAGTAACGCTCTCAGGTTAACTGCTGTTTTAGTAAATGCCAACCGTTTGCAACAAAAAGAAACCACCCTGGTCACAAGTTATTTTTTTTAACTTTTCAGGCATAAAAAAACAGGGCCGAAGCCCTGTCTTTTGAACCATCCTTGCAACAATGTTGCTGGATAATTAGAACTGGTAAACGATACCCACTGCAGCCTGGTCGTCTGTTGCCAGTTTAGCAGATTCGCTGTAGTTGTTGTCGTCCAGCAGGTTGAACTTATACGCAGCGTATACGTTCATGTTTTTGTTGAAGTAGTACCAGGTACCCACTTCTACGTATTTAACCAGGTCAGCATCGCCACCGTTGAAGGTGCCACGTGCGATCAGGTCTTTACCTTTAGACTGCACGTAAGCGATGGATGGACGCAGACCGAAGTCGAACTGGTACTGAGCTACAGCTTCGAAGTTCTGAGTTTTGTTAGCGAAGTTGCTGTCAGCTTCACGAGTCATGTTCAGAGTTTCTGCATACATCACTGCTGCGTAGATGTTGTTCGCATCGTATTTAGCCGCAGTAGACCATGCTTCAGCGCGGTCGCCGCCAGCACTTGCCCATGATGGGTTAGTTGCAGCTTCACGCTGTTCGAAAGTACGGTTTGCAGACTCATAACCTGCAGCAAGGCTGAAGCCTTCGCCGATGTCATAAGTTACAGCAGTGCTTACGCCGTCGCCGTTAGCTTTAGCGCCGTTACCAGCACGACCTAATTGTGGAACACCGTTGTCATCTACAAAGTTACCAACAGCGTTGCTACGCTCGTTTTTGCCCTGGTATTGCAGAGCAAATGCCAGGCCATCAACCAGACCGAAGAAGTTGCTGTTACGGTAAGTCAGAAGGCCATTAGAACGACCGTTCATGAAGTTGTCGGTTGCAGCCCAAGTATCGCCGCCCCACTCAACCAGCATATCGGTATAAGCAGCTACGTCGTAGATTGCACCGTAGTTACGGCCGTAATCCAGGGAGCCTGCATCACCAAATTTCAGACCAGCAAATGCCAGACGAGTAGCTGTACCCTGACCACCTTCCGCGTTGGAGGCGTTCATGTTGTATTCCCACTGGCCGTAACCGGTCAGTTGGTCATTGATTTGAGTTTCGCCTTTGAAACCGATACGAGCGTAAGTGGTGTCATTGCTATCAGTGTCACCGTTAGTTGTCCATACGTGCTCGCCTACAGCTTTACCGTAGAAATCAAGTTTGTTGCCGTTTTTGTTATAGATTTCTGCAGCGTTAGCTGCACCGGCTACCAGCAGAGCAGGGATTACCACTGCCAGAATATTGCGCTTCATCATTATTTATTACCCTCATTGGTTTTTTTTGTGAACACCTGCCACTGCCGTCAATAATTCTGTACGGAACTATTGATGAGAGTTTGGTGTCTTTCTGTATCTGTCAGGCATCTTTCCATCCATGAAACCGTTTCGCTAGCCAGAAAGTGCTACAAACATCGAGAGTGAGTTACAAAAAGAAACTATGTGTAACCAAATGTGTATTTTGTGGAACTTTGTGAACTAACTCAAACTTCTTTGCCGCTTCGCCTAAAAAAACACCTTTCCTATCCTATATATATGAATTACTTATGTTTAATTTGCATAATGAAATGAAGAGTGAATTTTCCCCTTACATTTGTACATTCTTTGAGTGATTTTTGGATGTCCAGACATCTGTGTGAATTTTGGCCAAATGTGCTAAGTCAACGCTAAGAGTAAGAGCGCGAGCGGAAAGTGTGGATATTTTATGTTTATCTGTTTCGCAGACACACTTCGTAACGGGGGAGTTGTGGAATGGGGTTGAAATTGACGTTTGTTTAACTTTCGTTGAAGAAAAAAGACGTTTGACCCGCAGATGTAAAAAAGGCCAGCAGTGCTGGCCTTAGAAAAAAAATGTGGTTTTAGAAGTTCGCGTTACGTGGAGTACGTGGGAATGGAATCACGTCACGAACGTTTTGCACGCCGGTTACATAGGCAATCAGGCGTTCAAAACCAAGACCAAAACCGGAGTGCGGAACAGTGCCGTAACGACGCAGATCGCGGTACCACCAGTAGTCTTCTTTATTCAGACCCATCTCGGCCATGCGCGCATCCAGCACATCCAGACGCTCTTCACGCTGAGAACCACCGATGATTTCACCAATTCCCGGCGCTAACACATCCATTGCGGCAACGGTTTTACCGTCTTCGTTAAGGCGCATATAGAAGGCCTTAATGTCTTTCGGATAGTTTTTCACAACCACCGGTGCTTTGAAGTGCTGCTCAGCAAGGTAACGTTCATGCTCTGAAGAAAGGTCTACGCCCCAGTAAACTGGGTTCTCGAATTTCTGACCACAATTCTCGAGAATTGTAACAGCGTCGGTGTAATCAACCTGCGCAAAGTCAGCGTCGATGAAGCGCTGTAAACGTTCCACTGCATCTTTGTCAACGCGCTCAGCGAAGAACTCCATGTCATCCATACGCTCGTCAAGCACAGCTTTGAAGACATACTTCAGCATGGCTTCAGCCAAACCTGCGACATCGTCAAGATTTGCGAAAGCGACTTCAGGCTCCAGCATCCAGAACTCGGCCAGGTGACGGCTGGTGTTCGAGTTTTCAGCACGGAAGGTTGGGCCAAAGGTATAAACCTTGGACAACGCACACGCATAAGTTTCGCCGTTCAACTGGCCGGATACGGTCAGGAACGCTTCTTTACCAAAGAAGTCTTTATCGAAATCAATTTTACCTGCATCTGTACGCGGAAGGTTTTCGAGATCAAGCGTAGAAACGCGGAACATCTCACCTGCTCCTTCAGTATCTGACGCAGTAATCAGCGGAGTGGATACCCAGAAATAACCATTTTCATGGAAGAAACGGTGCAGTGCCTGAGCAAGGGTATGACGCACACGAGCTACAGCGCCAATCATATTGGTGCGCGGGCGTAGGTGCGCGACTTCACGCAGGTACTCAATGCTATGGCGTTTTGCCGCCATTGGGTAAGTGTCAGGATCATCAACCCAGCCGGTCACTTCCACTTCGGTGGCCTGGATTTCAAAGCTCTGGCCCTGACCAAGAGACTCCACAACTTTACCCGTCACGACAACGGAACAGCCGGTTGTCAGGCGCAGAACGTCATCATTGTAATTAGGCAGAGAATTATTAATGACGGCCTGTACAGGAGAGAAGCAGGAACCGTCATAGACGGCGAGGAAGGAGATACCAGCTTTTGAATCTCTACGAGTACGCACCCATCCGCGCACGGTGACTTCTTGGTCAACGGCTACGCGGCCCTGGAGTACGTCGGCTACAGGCACAACGCTCATAATTTTCTCTCTATTAAATGGTCAGTGACATAAAAAATAATTACCCACAATGGGGGGTTATCTATGTTACCTGCCACGAGATTACAGACAAGCAGAAAAATCAAAGGAGATGAAGAAATACAATAAAGAGGGAAGTCTGGGATATAAAGAGGAAAACCTGAAGGGAGGTGGACAGCGCCCTTCAGGTTTATTGAGTCAACTTGCTTTCTTTACCTGCGGTAAATCGAAGGCCTTACGCAGCGCGCGAACAAAGGCTTTATCGTGGCAAATGGTTTTGCCTGGGCTGTCAGAAAGTTTGGCGACCGGTTTGCCATTGCACTCCACCAGCTTAATCACAATATTCAGCGGCTTAACGTGTGGAATATCGCAGGTCAGGCGAGTTCCAATACCAAAACTCAGATTGACCCGGTCGCAGAAATGGCGATACAGCTCAATGGCTTTAGGTAAATCCAGGTTATCAGAGAACACCAGTACTTTGGTTTTAGGGTCGATACCCAGTTTCTGATAATGAGCGATAGCTTTCTCGCCCCATTCAACGGGATCCCCTGAGTCGTGTCGCAGCCCTTGATAACGGCTGGCAAACGCGAGGTCAAAGTCACGTAAGAAGGCATCCATGGTGATGCAGTCAGTCAGCGCGATACCTAACTTATCGGGGTATTCGTCAAGCCACGCCTGAAGTGCAGCACGTTGGCTGTTCGCAAGCGTCGGGCTGATTTGCTGATGCGCCTGGAACCACTCGTGAGCTTGCGTGCCCATCGGGGTTAAATTCAGGCGACGCGCCAGGTCGTAATTACTGGTGCCAACAAACCACGATTCTTGTTGCAGACGGCTAACGATAGCCTCCTGAACCTCACGCGAGAAACGGCGGCGGGTGCCAAAATCCATCAGGCGGAAGGCGTCAAGATTGATATCAGCCGTCAATTCATTGAACTGAATCAATTTGCTTTCCAGACTCTCCAGTGCCATTTGCGGGGTCACACCCGGCGAGCGGTGTTGATGCACCACTTCGCTGATCACAGCCAGCAAAGGGACTTCCCACATAATCACTTCCAGCCAAGAGCCGGTTAGACGAATATCTAAATGACCGTTGTTATTGCTGATATGCACCTGGGAGGGGTCGTAGCGGAAAGTACGCAGCCACGAGAGATAATCTGCCTTAAAGAACGGCAGAGTTTCCAAAAAGGCGAACTCCTCGTCGGTCAGTGCGAGGTGCTGCATTAAATCAACCTGCTCACGGATGGCATCTGCATAGACGCCCAGCAGATCATCACCGCGGCAACGGAACTCGGCAGCGACGCTCACGTCGTGATAACGGTGGAATACCGCCTGCTGCATATGAAGCTTATAGGCGTCAGTATCCAGTAGCGTTTGCAAAATAGGGGAAGCGTGTCGTGTCATGGCGCGTTGCAGCATCCTCTCACAGGAGCGTTTCCATCAAGGGCTAAGCAGATAAAAGACGCAGGAGTATACCCTGATTATCTGTTTATTAAACCTGGATCACAACATACGAGCAGTTAATGGTCGATGGCAATTCGTGCCTCTGTTACATAAATGTAGCAATTCGCGTGAGAAGCCCAGAAAAGTTGAAGATTCTGCGTGGCAACATTCGGGCAACAGGAATAGACTGAACTCCGCAAACTTACGGATGATGTATAAGGTTTTTTATGACACAACAGCCACAAGCCAAATATCGCCACGACTACCGTGCGCCGGATTACACGATTACCGATATCGATTTGACCTTTGACCTTGATGCCGCAAAAACCCTGGTCACAGCCATTAGCCAGATAACCCGCCAGGGTACAGTAGGTGCGCCATTGCGTCTTGATGGCGAAGACCTGACGCTGGTGTCTGTTGCTGTAAACGGGGCTGCCTGGGAAGATTACCGCCTGGAAGAAGGTGCATTGATTATCGAATCACTGCCAGACGCCTTCACCCTGACCATCGTTAATGAAATTAGCCCTGCGACCAATACCGCGCTGGAAGGGCTTTACCTTTCAGGCGACGCGCTTTGCACCCAGTGTGAAGCCGAAGGTTTCCGCCACATTACCTGGTATCTCGACCGACCAGACGTTCTGGCGCGCTTCACCACTAAAATCATTGCCGATAAAAAACAGTACCCATTCCTGCTATCTAACGGCAACCGTATTGCCGAAGGTGAACTGGAAAATGGTCGTCATTGGGTGCAATGGCAAGATCCGTTCCCAAAACCGTGTTACCTGTTTGCGCTGGTGGCTGGTGATTTCGACGTTCTACGAGATACCTATAAAACGCGTTCTGGCCGTGATGTCGCACTGGAGCTGTTTGTCGACCGTGGCAACCTGGACCGTGCAAGCTGGGCGATGACGTCGCTGAAAGCATCAATGAAATGGGATGAAACCCGCTTCGGCCTCGAATATGACCTCGACATTTATATGATTGTCGCCGTCGACTTCTTCAACATGGGCGCCATGGAAAACAAAGGCCTGAACGTCTTTAACTCCAAATATGTGCTGGCGCGGGCAGAAACGGCGACCGATAAAGATTACCTCGATATTGAGCGCGTGATCGGCCATGAATACTTCCATAACTGGACTGGCAACCGTGTGACCTGCCGCGACTGGTTCCAGTTAAGCCTGAAAGAAGGGCTGACCGTATTCCGCGATCAAGAATTTAGCTCTGATCTGGGATCACGTGCGGTAAACCGCATTCAAAACGTGCGCACCATGCGCGCAATGCAGTTTGCCGAAGACGCAAGCCCGATGGCGCACCCGATTCGCCCGGATAAAGTGATTGAAATGAACAACTTCTACACGCTGACCGTGTATGAAAAGGGTTCAGAAGTTATCCGTATGCTGCATACTTTGCTGGGCGAGGCAAACTTCCAGAAAGGCATGCAGCTTTACTTTGAACGTCATGACGGTAGTGCTGCAACCTGTGATGATTTCGTACAAGCGATGGAAGATGCGTCAAACGTTGACCTGTCCCATTTCCGCCGTTGGTATAGCCAGGCAGGCACGCCAGTCGTCACTGTGCGTGATGACTACGATCCGGAAAAAGAGCTCTATACGCTGACTATCAGCCAGACAACGCCGCCAACTGCTGAACAACAAGAAAAACAGCCGTTACATATTCCGTTCGACATCGAACTGTATGACAACGAAGGCAAAGTCATTCCGCTGCAAAAAAATGGCCATCCGATTCACCACGTGCTGAATGTGACGCAGGCAGAGCAGACATTTGTCTTTGATAATGTTTATTTCCAGCCGGTTCCTTCCTTACTGCGTGAGTTCTCGGCGTCAGTAAAACTGGAATACAAATGGAGCGACCAGCAACTGACGTTCCTGATGCGCCATGCTCGCAACGATTTCTCCCGTTGGGATGCCGCGCAAAGTCTGCTGGCGACTTACATTAAGCTCAACGTAAACCGTTGCCAGCAGGGGCAGCCGCTTTCACTGCCGCTGCATGTGGCCGATGCGTTCCGCGCCATTTTGTTGGACGAGAAAATTGACCCGGCACTGGCGGCAGAAATTCTGACGCTGCCTTCGCAAAACGAAATTGCCGAACTGTTCCAGATAATCGATCCCCATGCGATTGCCGCAGTGCATGAAGCATTGATGCGTACTCTGGCAAACGAACTGGCGGATGAATTCCTTGCGGTTTACAACGCCAATAAACTCGATACTTATCGTGTGGAACATTCGGATATTGGCAAACGAGCGTTGCGTAATACTTGTCTGCGTTATCTGGCGTTTGGTGAACAACAGTTAGCTGAACAATTGGTGCGTCATCAGTATCAAAGCGCCGATAACATGACCGATTCTATCGCGGCCTTGTCAGCAAGCGTTGCGGCGCAATTACCTTGCCGTGGTGAACTGCTGGCAGCATTTGATGAGAAGTGGCATCAGGATGGTCTGGTGATGGACAAGTGGTTCGTATTGCAGGCCACAAGCCCAGCGGCAGGCACATTGAACACCGTGCGTGAATTACTGAAGCACCGTTCGTTTAGCATGGGTAACCCGAACCGCGTGCGTTCGCTGATTGGCGCATTCGCGGCTGCTAACCCTTCTGCCTTCCATGCACCTGATGGCAGTGGTTATCAATTTATGGTGGAAATGCTCAGCGAGCTAAACCACCGTAACCCGCAGGTAGCGTCGCGCCTGATTGAGCCGTTAATTCGACTGAAACGTTATGATGCGAAACGTCAGGAAATGATGCGTGCGGCACTGGTACAACTGAAAGGGCTGGAAAACCTGTCCGGTGATTTGTTCGAGAAAATCACTAAAGCGTTGGCTTAGGATTTCATCGTTTTCCCCTCTCCTTTGGGAGAGGGGATTGTCCGTTTTTCCCCCTCTCCTGGGGGAGAGGGCCGGGGTGAGGGCTTCTATTGCTAACCGGTGCGCACCACGCGCGCCGGCTCTTCAACCACCTGCCGTTTCATCACACGTTCTAATACCTGCGCTTCCAGTTCAGCCAGCCGGACCACACCGAGCTTACGTGGGCGAGGTAAATCAATGGTCAAATCGAGGCCAATCTTCCCTTCTTCAATCAATAAAACCCTGTCGGCCATGGCAACCGCTTCGCTGACATCGTGTGTCACCAATAACACGGTAAAGCCGTGTTCCTGCCACAGAGAAACGATTAACTCCTGCATTTCGATACGCGTCAGGGCATCCAGCGCACCCAGCGGCTCATCAAGCAACAACAGACGTGGGCGGTGAATTAGCGCACGAGCCAGTGCCACACGCTGCTTTTGTCCACCCGAAAGTGCAGCAGGCCATTCGGTTGCGCGGTTGGCTAGCCCAACGGACTCCAGCGCTTTGGTTGCCGCTTCTTTCCAGTTTCCTTTGAGCCCCAGCCCAACGTTATTAATGACGGATTTCCATGGCAACAAACGCGCATCCTGAAACATCAAGCGTGTTTCATCCTGGCTTTCACGTAGCGGCGCATTTCCGGCAATCAGCGATCCGCCATAGGGATTTTCCAGCCCTGCAAGCAGGCGCAACAACGTACTTTTGCCACCGCCGCTGCGCCCAACCACTGCGACAAACTGCCCCGCAGGAATGCGTAATTCCAGTTCATCCAGAATCGTTTTGTTGCCGTAGCGTTTGGTCACGTTGTTAAGGAGTAGGGGAGTCCCCTGATTTAAACGAGCGGTATTCATGCGTTCTCCTCCTGCAACTGATAAGCCGGGTGCCAGCGAAGCCAGACACGTTCGAGTAATTGCGCGCTGATATCAGCGAGTTTGCCGAGCAAGGCATAAAGGATGATGGCGACAACGACCACATCGGTTTGCAGGAATTCCCGAGCATTCATCGCCAGATAGCCAATCCCTGAGTTGGCTGAAATGGTTTCCGCCACAATTAAAGTCAGCCACATCAGACCGAGGGCGAAACGAATCCCGACCATAATAGAAGGCAGCGCGCCGGGTAAAATCACCTGGGCGAACAGGCTAAAGCCGGATAACCCATAGCTGCGCGCCATCTCCAGCAAACCGGGGTCGATATTGCGGATACCGTGCCAGGTATTAATGTAAATCGGGAACAGGGTGCCGAGTGCCACAAGGAAAATCTTTGCTGACTCGTCGATGCCGAACCACAGAATCACTAGCGGGATCAGCGCCAGATGTGGGACGTTACGTAACATTTGAATTGAGCTATCCAACAAACGCTCTCCCCAACGTGAGAGCCCACTGATTAGCCCGAGAGTTAACCCCAGAGAGCCGCCGATACTGAAACCAATCACCGCACGCCACGAACTGATCGCCAGGTGCTGCCACAATTCGCCGCTGGCTGAGAGGTTCCAGAATGCGACAACCACCCCTTCTGGCGAAGGGAGGATGCGATTAGAGAGCCAGCCTGCACTCGAAGAGAGTTGCCAGATTGCAATAATGGCAACCGGCAACGCCCACGGGGCAAGTTTCAACAACAATTTGTGCGTTGAAGGGGTCATTAGCGGCTCCTTAACTTTGCGCGACTTTGCGTGGGATAAAGTCATTCGCCACCACTTCGCCTTTCTCATGAATCTGGCGTGGCTGTGGTATTTGTGGAATGGCAACATCAAGATGCGGGAACAGCAGTTCGCCGACGCGATAAGCTTCTTCCAGATGCGGATAACCGGAAAGAATAAAGCTGTCGATGCCCAATGCGGCGTATTCGTTAATGCGTTCTGCGACCGTTGGACCATCACCCACTAACGCCGTTCCCGCACCGCCACGCACCAGACCTACGCCCGCCCACAAGTTTGGGCTGATTTCCAGATTATCGCGTTTGCCACCGTGCAACGCCGCCATGCGGTGTTGGCCAACAGAGTCGGTGCGGGCAAAAGCGGCCTGCGCCTTGGCAATGGTTTCATCATCTAATTGGGATATCAGGCGATTAGCGGCGTTCCAGGCTTCTTCATTGGTTTCACGCACAATCACGTGCAAGCGAATACCGAAACGCACGGTGCGCCCGTGGGCGGCGGCTTTGGCTCGAACCTGCTCGATTTTCTCTTTCACTAGTTGCGGTGGTTCTCCCCAGGTGAGATAGAGATCAACCTGCTCGGCGGCTAGGTCTTGTGCCACATCTGACGAGCCGCCAAAGTAGAGGGGGGGACGCGGTTGCTGCACCGGTGGGAACAGCAGTTTCGCGCCTTTAACCTGAATGTGTTTACCTTCGTGATCCACCGTTTCGCCTTCCAGCAGGCGTCGCCAGATGTTAGTAAATTCAGCGGAGGCTTCGTAGCGTTCCTGATGATTCAGGAACACGCCGTCTGCGGCTAACTCTTCCGGGTCGCTGCCTGTCACCAGGTTGAACAAAGCGCGCCCGTTAGAAAGTCTGTCGAGCGTGGCGGCCTGGCGTGCAGCCACCGTAGGAGATGTCACGCTTGGGCGAAGGGCGACCAGAAATTTTAAGCGCTGCGTGACCGGAATCATGGATGCAGCAACCAGCCACGCGTCTTCGCATGAACGGCCCGTCGGGATCAGTACACCGGTAAAGCCCAGTCTGTCCGCCGCCTGAGCGATTTGTTGTAGGTAACCGTGGTCAACCGGACGTGCTGCATCGTTACTACCCAAATAGTGTCCATCGCCGTGGGTGGGCAAAAACCAGAATAAGTTAAGGCTCATGACTTGTCTCCTGAAGTGGGTTGCCAGATACGGGTGCGAATATCGACTTTTTTAGGCACTAAATGGTTGTCGTAAAACAGGTCAGCGGTTTGCTGCTGTTTGGCAGCCGTTTCTGCACTGACTGGGGTAATGACTGTCGGTGGACGGTGGTCGAAATAGGTGGCAATAACGTTTTCAGGTAGCCCCATAGTTTTTGCCAGTAACGCAACGCTTGCTTCACGCTGGCTTCGGGTTAACGCATCAGCGTCGCTAAATGTTTTGAGAACGTGTTGCAAGAACGGGCCATTTTTCTCAGCGTAAGGGCGCGAGGCGAGATAGAACGAACCGGTTTGAACTAATTCACTGCCGTCGGTTAACACGCGAACACCGCCGTTTAACAGGACTGCGGAGTAGTACGGGTCCCAAATTGCCCAGGCATCAACATTGCCTTGCTGGAATGCAGCGCGCGCATCAGCAGGGGTTAAATAGGCGGCCTGGACATCGGTAAATTTCAGCCCGGCTTTTTGTAATGCGCGCAGGACGAGGTTGTGAGAACTGGAGCCTTTCTGGAAAGCAATTTTATGCCCTTTAAGATCGGCCACGGTTTTCAGCGGGCTGTTCTCCGGTACCAGAATCACTTCGGCTTTTGGTTTTGGTGGTTCTGAACCGACATAAACCAGATCCGCTCCCGCCGCCTGAGCGAAGATGGGTGGAATATCTCCGGTACTGCCGAGATCAATACTGCCAATATTCAGTGCTTCCAGCATTTGCGGGCCTGCGGGGAATTCAATCCACTGAAACTTAGTTTGCGGGTACTCTTTTTCCAGAAGCTGGTGGCTTTTTGCCAGCACCATACTGACCGACCCTTTTTGATAGCCAATACGCAGTTGGTCTGGCCCGGTTTCTGCGGCGTGGAGCGTGGCGCTCAGACTCAAAGCGCCTGTTAGCATCAGCCAGGGAGCGGTACGTTTTAACAGATTAAACATGAGCAACTCCTTGAGTTTTAAACGGAGAAGAGACGATAAAGTCCCGGCGATGCAGCGCCTGCCAGAAGGTCTCCAGTGCACCATCGAGACGCTGTTGTAGGTTGTTGCTGAACACGGGTTTGTGCTGGTAATCGGCTATTTGGCTATCATCCGCAAATACGCCATGCAGGATTTCTTGTGCTTTCAGCGCATTAAGTACCGGCTTCAGGGCGTAATCGACCGCCAGCATATGTGCCACGGTGCCACCGGTAGCCAATGGCAGAACGACTTTCTTATCCAGTGCTCGTTCAGGAAGCAGATCGAGCAGCGTTTTCAGTGCGCCAGAAAATGAAGCCTTATAAACAGGTGTCGCGATAATCACGCCATCGGCCTGCTGTAATTGCTCGTTTAAGGCCAGCAGTGCGGGGCTATCAAACCGGGCGTAGAGTAAATCTTCAGGAGCGAAATTCTGTAGATGCCAGTGACACACTTCGATATCCAAAGCGCTTAATTTTTCGCGGGCATATTCCAGCAGCGCACTGGAACGAGAGGGGAAGCGCGGGCTTCCAGCCAGGGTTATCACACGCATATTGTTTCCTTATAACTAAATGTTTGCTTTTAGGTAACATTAATAACAATTGAGTGTGATAGTCGCGCAGAAGTGTTATTCCGCTAAATGATTTTTTTGGGTTTGGAATGCCAAAAAACGAATAAACAACGTTGAGAAGAAAACGTTTGCGCTGATTCGGCCTTTTTTGTTGCAGGTCAATTCCATTCATTGACGTTATCGTTAATAATACTGCCCCAGTTTGCATACTGGGAATTCTGGAGTGTTCATGTACTACCCCTTCGTTCGTAAAGCCCTTTTCAAGCTCGATCCAGAGCGCGCTCATGAAGTGACATTTCAGCAATTGCGTCGTGTAACAGGTACACCACTCGAATGGCTGGTGCGGCAAAATGTGCCCTCTAAACCTGTGACCTGCATGGGTCTGACGTTTAAGAATCCTTTAGGGCTTGCTGCCGGCCTGGATAAAAACGGTGAGTGTATTGATGCACTGGGTGCCATGGGCTTTGGCTCCATTGAAATTGGTACCGTAACGCCTCGTCCACAACCAGGAAATGATAAGCCGCGAATCTTCCGTCTGGTAGAAGCAGAAGGTTTGATTAACCGCATGGGCTTCAATAATCTGGGTGTAGATAACCTGGTTGAGAACGTCAAAAAATCCCATTTTGATGGGGTGCTGGGTATCAATATTGGTAAGAATAAAGACACTCCAGTTGAGCAGGGTAAAGACGACTATTTGATCTGCATGGATAAAATTTATCCTTATGCCGGTTATATCGCGATCAATATTTCCTCGCCAAATACCCCTGGATTACGCACCTTGCAATACGGCGAAGCGTTAGATGATCTGTTAGTCGCGATTAAAAATAAGCAGCAAACGCTTCAGGAATTGCACCATAAATATGTGCCAGTTGCGGTGAAGATCGCGCCGGATCTTTCTGAAGAAGAATTGATCCAGGTTGCCGATAGTTTAGTTCGTCATAATATTGATGGGGTCATTGCGACCAATACAACGTTGGATCGTAGCCTGGTTCAGGGGATGAAATATTGCGATGAAATGGGGGGATTAAGTGGCCGCCCAGTGCAACTGAAGAGCACAGAAATTATTCGCCGATTGTCGCAAGAATTAAATGGTCGTTTACCGATTATTGGTGTCGGCGGTATTGATTCGGTGATTGCTGCTCGCGAGAAGATGGCAGCAGGTGCCTCACTGGTTCAAATATATTCTGGTTTCATATTTAAAGGCCCACCTTTGATAAAAGAAATCGTCTCAGGAATCTAGTTCTCACATTTTACCTTTCAGACAACCGGGGCTTTATTTTCAGCCCCGGTTGTTTTATATTTCACCACTGTTGCTAAATTATACATATTGGTCTTTTATTAATATGGTCTTTAACGAAGCGGCGATAAGGATTTTTATATACCCTAAATAATTCGAGTTGCTTGAAGGCGGCAAGGCCGTAAATCTCCAGGAGCTTACTCAAGTAAGTGACTGGGGTGAGCGGGTGCAGTCAACGCATAAGCAGCTTGAAGTATGACGGGTATATCGTGGGAATAAACGAAAGGGCAAATAGTTATGCGGATAAAACCTGACGATAATTGGCGTTGGTATTTTGATGAAGAGCATGATCGTATGATGCTCGATTTGGCCAATGGCATGCTATTCCGTTCACGTTTCCCTCGTAAAATGCTCACCCCCGATGCCTTTGAAAACACTGGTTTTTGTGTCGATGATGCAGCTCTATTCTTCTCCTTTGAAGAGAAATGCCGCGACCTGATATTAAGTAAAGAACAGCGTGCTGAGCTGGTATTAAATGCACTGGTTGCGATTCGTTATCTCAAGCCGCAAATGCCAAAAAGCTGGCATTTCGTCTCTCATGGAGAGTGCTGGCAGCCTGGCCCTGGCGATTCTGCTTGTGTCTGGTTGAGTGATGATATGCAGCAGGTTAACTTGCTGGTGGTTGAAACCGGTGATAACGCTGCACTGTGTTTGCTGGCACAACCGGGTTTACAACTTGCAGGCCGAACCATGCAACTTGGTGATGCCATTAAAGTGATGAACGACAGATTAAGGCCGCAACCAATGAGTAGCGACTTGAGTCTCGACCAGGCCGTTTAAATTTCTTCGAGCTTGACATCACCCGCCGGAATACAGCTACAACACAAGATGGTGCCATCATTGTTGATAGCGCTTTTCTTCAACGCTTTGACTTCCCCACTGACTAAGGTAATTCGGCAACTACCGCAGATCCCGGCACGGCAAGAGTAGGGCACACGGATGCCTTGTTGTTCGAGCTGTTCAAGCAGTATTTGCTGGTTGTTTCCGCGAAATTGTTGACCCTGCCAGTTAATCTCAACCGTACTTTCAGGCTGTACTTCAGGTTCAATGCTCTGCGTAACCAGGCCCGCGCCATAAACCCTCGCCGGTTTGCTGGCTAATACTTCGAGCTCATCACCGACGCGAATCACGCCGCTGTTGCGGGCAATCAAATTCTGCCCGAAGTCGACATCACCATTATCAAGCGCTGTGCGGAAACTTTGCAGTGTGGCCAACGGTTCACCTGAAGGATGTTTGCGGCCTTTTTCTGGACTGACGGTCGTGAAAATACAACGGCTGCAAGGTTTGGCGACATCAAACGTCACGCCACCAATCCGCACCACTTGCCAGGTGTCTTCCGCCCAGGCTTGTGCGCCTGTCACGACAATATTCGGGCGAAACTGCGTCATTTTCACGCTTGCCGGACAACGGTTTTGCAGAGAGCGTAAAGAGGCTTCGTTGGCCAGCAAGAAGGGGAAACCATCGGCAAACGATAATGGCACTTCTTCATGACGTTTCACTCGGCGGGTTAATGTTTCACCCAGCCAGCGCAATTGCACCGGTCGCGAAAAGAAGCCGCTTAACCACTGGTTGATTTCATCTGGTGCTATTTGCGCGGTGAAATGATTTCCCCAGACTTCAGTCGGCTCGGATTCAGATTGAAAATCAGCGAAGCGCACGGTGGCGGAACTGCCGTCCGGTGCACTCAGAAACAAACCATCGTGAATGATAGCGGGAGTGAACAGCACCATTTGCGGATATTGGCGCGCGGTAATAAACGTGCCGTCAGGTTCCGTTACCATAAAAATGCGATCAAAAGCTAAACCGCTGGTGGTGGCTTGTGCATGAGAAAGCGCCAACCCACGCATCGATTTCACCGGGTGAATATAAAGTTGGGATAAGGTGATCATCGCATTCCCTTGGCAGAAATAAATAGGCAATAAAGGAAGCCAACTTTATGACATGCGTGGCAGATTGGCTATAATGCGCCACAATTTTCTTTTTACACCTGATTAAGTGACGATATGAATTCTCTGTTTGCCAGTACGGCGCGTGGGCTTGAAGAGCTATTAAAAACTGAACTGGAGGGCCTTGGTGCGCAAGCATGCCAGGTGGTTCAGGGCGGCGTACATTACCAGGGGGACTCACGTCTGCTCTATCAAAGCCTGATGTGGAGCCGCCTTGCGTCCCGCATTCTGCTGCCATTAAACGAATGCAAAGTGTATAGCGATCTGGATTTGTACCTTGGAGTACAAACCATCGACTGGCCAGCGCTCTTTGGACCGGATGCCACTTTCGCTGTGCATTTCAGCGGCCTGAACGACGTTATTCGTAACAGCCAGTACGGCGCATTAAAAGTGAAGGATGCGATCGTTGACTCCTTCACCCGTAAAAATCTGCCACGTCCAAACGTCGATAAAGAACAGACGGATCTGCGCATTAACGTCTGGCTGAATAAAGACACCGCCAGCATTGCGCTGGATTTAAGTGGTGATGGCCTGCATCAGCGTGGCTACCGTGACAGCACCGGTGCGGCTCCGATTAAAGAAACCCTGGCATCCGCTATTGTGATGCGTTCAGGCTGGCAGCCGGGTACACCGCTGCTCGATCCAATGTGTGGTTCTGGTACGTTGCTGATTGAAGCCGCGATGATCGCGACCGATCGTGCACCTGGTCTGCATCGCAAGCACTGGGGTTTCCTCGGCTGGGCGAACCACGATGTGGAATTGTGGAAAGAAGTCACCACCGAAGCGCAGGTTCGTGCCCGTAAAGGCCTGGGCGAATATACCTCTCGTTTCTATGGCTCAGATAATGATTCACGCGTTATCGAACGCGCTCGCGCCAACACCCGCCGTGCGGGCCTGGCCGATATCATCAGTTACGAAGTGAAAGACGTTGCTAAACTGAGCAATCCTCTGCCGGAAGGGCCAGTGGGTACGGTAATTAGCAACCCGCCTTACGGTGAGCGTCTTGACAGTGAGCCTGCGCTGATTGCATTACACAGCCTGTTAGGCCGCAACATGAAAAACCATTTCGGCGGCTGGAATCTGTCACTGTTTAGCGCCTCGCCAGATCTGCTCAGCTGCTTGCAGTTGCGCGCAGAGCGCCAGTTTAAAGCGAAGAACGGCCCGCTGGATTGCGTGCAGAAAAACTACCAGTTAGCCGAAAACAGCACTGGCGCGGCATCTGGCCAAATTGCTGACGATTACGCGAACCGTCTGCGCAAAAATATTAAAAAACTCGACAAATGGGCGCGTCAGGAAGGTATCGAATGCTACCGAATTTACGACGCGGATCTGCCGGAATATAACGTTGCCGTTGACCGTTATGGTGAATGGGTTGTGGTGCAGGAATACGCGCCGCCTAAAACGGTTGATGCTAACAAAGCGCGCCAGCGTCTGTTTGACGTGATTGCCGCAACGCTGTCTGTTCTTGAATTACCGTCCAACCGACTGATTCTGAAAACCCGTGAGCGTCAGAAGGGCAAAAGTCAGTATCAGAAAATGGACGAGAAAGGCGACTTCATGGAAGTGAGCGAATATAACGCTCGTCTGTGGGTTAACCTGACGGATTATCTGGATACCGGTTTATTCCTCGATCACCGAATTGCGCGCCATATGCTGGGCAAAATGAGCAAAGGGAAGGACTTCCTTAACCTGTTTGCTTATACCGGCACTGCGACGGTTCACGCGGGTTTAGGTGGTGCGAAAACCACGACTACCGTTGATATGTCCCGTACTTATCTGGAGTGGGCAGAGCGTAACTTGCGCCTTAATGGCTTGAGTGGCCGCGCTCACCGTCTGATTCAGGCGGACTGCCTGGGTTGGTTGCGTGAAACGGATGAACAGTTTGATCTGATTTTCATCGATCCACCGACGTTCTCGAACTCAAAACGTATGGAAGAATCTTTTGATGTCCAGCGTGACCATCTGTTGCTGATGAAAGACCTGAAGCGCCTGCTGCGTCAGGGCGGCACCATTATGTTCTCCAACAATAAACGTGGCTTCAAAATGGACTTTGACGGGCTGGATAAACTGGGCTTGAGCGCTCAGGAAATCACTCAGAAAACCCAGTCGCAAGACTTTGCCCGTAATCGCCAAATTCATAACTGCTGGCTCGTTACTCACGTAGCCAAGGATTAATTGTCATGTCATTAATTAGTATGCACGGTGCCTGGTTGTCCTTTAGTGACGCACCGTTATTAGATAACACTGAACTCCACATTGAAGAAAACGAACGCGTTTGTCTGGTCGGTCGTAACGGTGCGGGTAAATCCACGCTGATGAAGATCCTGAATCGTGAAATCCCGTTAGATGATGGGCGCATGATTTATGAACAAGACTTGATCGTGGCGCGTTTACAGCAAGATCCTCCGCGTAATGTTGCGGGAACCGTTTACGATTTCGTTGCTGAAGGCGTTGAAGAACAGGCTGAACATCTCAAGGCGTATCACGATATTTCTCATAAAGTGATGACCGACCCGAGCGAGAAAAATCTCAACGAGATGGCGCGTATTCAGGAAATTCTGGATAACCAGAATCTCTGGCAACTGGAAAGCCGTATCAATGAAGTGCTGCTACAACTCGGCCTGGATGCGGATACCGAACTGTCAGCATTGTCTGGTGGCTGGTTGCGTAAAGCGGCACTTGGGCGTGCACTGGTCAGCTCCCCTAGGGTATTGCTGCTTGATGAACCGACGAACCACCTGGATATTGAAGCGATCGACTGGCTGGAAGGCTTCCTGAAAGAGTTCCAGGGCAGCATCGTATTTATTTCCCATGACCGTTCATTCATCCGCAATATGGCAACCCGTATTGTCGATCTTGACCGTGGGAAACTGGTTTCTTACCCTGGCGATTACGATCAGTATTTGCTGGCGAAAGAAGAAGCGTTGCGCGTTGAAGATCTGCAAAATGCCGAGTTCGATCGCAAACTTGCGCAGGAAGAAGTCTGGATTCGCCAGGGCATTAAAGCCCGTCGTACCCGTAACGAAGGTCGCGTCCGTGCATTAAAAGCCATGCGTAACGAACGTAGTGCGCGTCGTGAAGTGCTGGGCAGTGCCAAAATGCAGGTTGAAGAAGCGGCTCGTTCAGGAAAAATCGTCTTTGAAATGGAAGACGTTTGCTACTCCATTGGCGAACGTGCGCTGGTGAAAGACTTCTCGGCCCAGGTTCAACGCAGCGATAAAATCGCGCTGGTGGGGCCAAACGGCTGCGGTAAAACGACGCTGCTGAAACTGATGCTCGACCAATTGCAGGCTGATAGCGGCCGTGTGCATTGCGGTACTAAACTGGAAGTCGCGTACTTCGACCAGCACCGTGCTGAGCTGGATCCGGATCGTACCGTGATGGACAACCTCGCGGAAGGTAAACAAGAAGTGATGGTGAACGGTAAGCCGCGCCATGTTCTGGGTTATTTGCAGGACTTCTTGTTCCATCCAAAGCGTGCGATGACGCCAGTTCGTGCATTGTCAGGGGGTGAGCGTAACCGTCTGTTGCTGGCCCGCTTATTCCTGAAACCAAGTAACCTGTTGATTCTCGATGAACCAACAAACGACCTGGATGTCGAAACGCTTGAATTGCTGGAAGAGCTGATTGATGGTTATCAGGGCACTGTAATGTTGGTGAGCCACGATCGTCAATTTGTCGATAACACCGTTACCGAGTGCTGGATTTTCGAAGGTGAAGGCAAAATTGGTCGCTACGTGGGTGGCTACCATGATGCTAAAGGCCAACAGGCTTCTGCTCAATCTTTGCGCCAGTCTGTAGCAGATAAAGCTCAAAACACCACTGCAGCTAAAGCTGAAGTTGTTAAACGTGCAAGCAGCAAGCTAAGCTATAACTTGCAACGCGAATTAGAGCAATTGCCGCAACGTCTTGAGCAGCTTGAGACCGAGCTGGAAGCGCTACAAGCGAAAGTCGGCGACGCAGAGTTTTTCAACCAACCGCATGATGTCACGCAAAAAACCTTGGGCGACCTGTCTGCAGCTGAGAAAGCATTGGAAGATGCTTTTGAGCGCTGGGAATATCTTGAAGCTCTGAAAAACGGCGCATAACGCAAGGAGACACGATATGTGTGCCACGCATCACCATCGTTCACACATATTGTGTTCACAATGTGACTTACTGGTCGCTCTACCAGTATTAGAAGACGGCCATAAGGCCGTCTGTCCGCGTTGCGCCACCACGCTACTCACCCAGTGGGCGTCGCCGCGACAACGGCCTACAGCCTATTCTCTGGCAGCCCTGTTTATGCTGGTGCTCGCCAACCTTTTTCCTTTCATCAGTATGAAAGTCGCGGGTATTAACAGCGAAGTTTCACTGCTTGAAATACCCGGCGTTCTCTTTAATGAAGATTACGCAAGCCTGGGCACCTTTTTCATCGCCTTTGTGCAGGTGGTGCCGGCCTTCTGTTTAATCACAATTTTGTTGTTGGTTAACCGGGTTAAATTGCCGCTATCGCTCAAAAAGCGCCTTGCTCGTATTCTGTTTCAGTTAAAGTCCTGGGGCATGGCCGAGATCTTCCTTGCTGGGATACTGGTGAGTTTCGTCAAACTGATGGCGTATGGCGATCTTGGCGTCGGCAGTAGCTTTATTCCGTGGTGTTTATTTTGTGTGTTGCAGTTACGGGCCTTCCAGTGTGTAGACAGACGTTGGCTTTGGGATGATATTGCCCCTGAACCGGTTATAGATGCACCGCTTAAAGTTGGAGTGCCGGGGATTCGTCAAGGGCTGCGTTCTTGTCCGTGCTGCACGGCGATCGTGCCGGAAGCTCAGGAAATCTGCCCGCGTTGCGAAACGAAAGGATACATCCGTCGTCGCCATAGTCTGCAATGGACGCTCGCTCTGTTGCTGACTTCAATTATGCTTTATCTGCCTGCGAACATATTACCCATCATGATAACCGAAGTCCTGGGAAGCCCAATTCCCTCGACAATTATTGCCGGGGTTATCTTGTTGTGGAGTGAAGGATCTTATCCAGTGGCTGGGGTGATATTCATCGCCAGTATCATGGTCCCAACGCTAAAAATGTTGGCGATTGCGTGGTTGTGTTGGGATGCCAAGGGCCACGGTCGTCGTGACAGTGAAAGGATGCATTTGATCTACGAGGTCGTCGAGTTTGTCGGACGCTGGTCGATGATCGATGTATTCGTTATTGCCGTTTTATCGGCGCTGGTGCGGATGGGGGGATTGATGAGTATCTACCCGGCAATTGGCGCAGTTATGTTTGCATTAGTAGTTATTTTGACAATGTTTGCGGCGATGACCTTTGACCCTCGCTTGTCCTGGGATCGCGCACCTGATTCAACTCATGAGGAGTCGTCTGAGCATGGAAAATAAAAGCGGGGAAGCAAAAGTAACAAAGGTTAAAAACTGGTCCCCAGTTTGGATTTTCCCTATTGTTACGCTGCTCATTGGCGCGTGGATTTTATTCTACCACTATAGTCATCAGGGCCCTGAAGTTACGCTAATCACCACCAATGCCGAAGGTATTGAAGGCGGGAAAACCACCATCAAAAGCCGCAGCGTTAATGTGGGTGTTGTGGAACGTGCGGTGTTGTCTGATGACTTGCTGCATGTCGAAATTACAGCCCGTCTGAATGCCGGCATGGAAAAGCTGCTTCATAAAGATTCGGTTTTTTGGGTCGTGAAACCGCAGGTCGGGCGTGAAGGTATTTCCGGGCTGGGAACGCTGCTCTCCGGGGCTTATATCGAATTGCAACCGGGAACAAAAGGCTCGAAACAAGGGAAGTATGATTTGCTGGATTCTCCTCCACTGGCTCCGCCTGACGCAAAAGGGATCCGTATTACTCTCGATAGTAAAAAAGCCGGTCAACTCTCCCCTGGCGACCCGGTCCTGTTCCGTGGTTATCGGGTAGGCTCGGTTGAAACCAGTAACTTCGATCCGGCTAAACGTAGTATCAGCTATCAACTGTTTATCGCGGCACCAAACGATCGCCTGGTGACCAGCAACGTGCGTTTCTGGAAGGACAGTGGGATCGCAGTGGATTTATCCTCCCAGGGCATGCGTGTCGAAATGGGATCGCTTACGACGCTGTTTAGTGGCGGCGTAAGTTTTGATATCCCTGAAGGGTGGGATCTCGGTAAACCTGCACTACCTGGCAGCGAATATCGACTGTTTGACGATCAGAAAAGCATTCAGGATTCCCTCTATACCGATCACATTGATTACCTGATGTTCTTCAAAGATTCTGTACGTGGCTTGCAGCCTGGGGCTCCGGTTGAATTCCGCGGTATTCGCCTAGGCACAGTCGCTCAGGTGCCATTCTTTACGACGGAAATGCGTCAGAAAATTAATGATGACTTCCGTATTCCGGTACTGATCCGTCTTGAACCTGAACGCTTGCAGAATCTCGTTGGCGACGACATCCGTATCCAGGACAACATGCAGTCGCTGATTAAACGTGGTTTGCGGGCTACGATGAAAACGGGCAGCCTGGTCACCGGTGCACTGTTTATCGATCTTGATTTCAATCCTAAAGCACCGGCGGTCACTGATTTGCCGACCTTTGGGGGTTACCCGATCATTCCAACGATGAGTGGTGGTTTGGCGCAAATCCAACAACGTTTGCTGGAGACTCTGGATAAGATTAACAACTTGCCATTGAATCCAATGATTCAGGAGACAACCAATTCGCTTGCTGAAAGCCAACGCACCATGAAGCGCTTGCAGCAGACACTGGATAATCTGAACAAGATTACGTCGAATAAATCTATGCAGTCGTTGCCAGAGGATATGCAAACAACATTGCGTGAGCTCAATCGTAGCATGCAGGGCTTCCAGCCAGGCTCTGCGGCTTACAACAAGATGGTTGCCGATATGCAGCGGCTTGATCAAGTTCTGCGCGAGTTGCAGCCTGTCCTGCGCACGTTGAACGATAAGAGCAATTCGCTGATCTTTGAATCGAAGGATAAAAAAGATCCCCAGCCGAAGAGGGCACAATAATGAAAAAATGGCTTCCGATAATTGCTGCTTTGGTTTTAACGGCTTGTAGCAGCACCGATAATGGAAAAACGTATTACCAACTGCCTCAAAGCTCCGCGCCTGCTATGCAGGCTGTGAGCCAGCCTGGTACCCATTTGTTATGGGTAGAGCAGGTTGCGGTTCCTGATTACCTCGCCGGAAACGGCGTGGTTTATCAAACCAGCGATGTGCAATACGTCATTGCCAACAACAATTTGTGGGCGAGCCCATTGGATCAGCAACTGCGCAATACCCTGGTGAGCAATTTAAGTAGCGCGCTTCCGGGTTGGGTGGTGGCATCACAGCCGCTTGGCAGTGTTCAGGATACGTTGAGTGTTAACGTGACGGGTTTCCATGGACGCTACGATGGGAAAGTGATTGTGAGCGGTGAATGGCTGCTCAATCATCAGGGGCAACTGATAAAGCGCCCGTTCCATGTTGAGTTGAAGCAGGAAGCTGATGGTTATGATGCGATGGTGAAATCGTTAGCTCAGGCCTGGCAGCAAGAGTCCCAAAGCATTGCCAGCCAGTTAACCCGCTTTAATTAATCCGTTCAATAGCACAAAAAAGCTGCGTCATTCGCAATCAAGCGAAGCGCAGCTTTTCTTTTGGCATGAATTTGTTATCTCTCCTGGCTCACGTTTTTTGTAAAAATCATATCCCACGTAGCTCACATTTATGACATTGGCGTGAATTTTGC
The DNA here is from genome assembly GCF_027594725.1 of Buttiauxella sp. WJP83. Classification (NCBI taxonomy): domain Bacteria; kingdom Pseudomonadati; phylum Pseudomonadota; class Gammaproteobacteria; order Enterobacterales; family Enterobacteriaceae; genus Buttiauxella; species Buttiauxella sp. WJP83. The sequence continues at coordinate 3,086,091 of NZ_CP110080.1, read as the reverse complement.
GCATTGACGATAACGGTTTTTGAGGGTATTCGTTATATGTGGTTGCACGTTTTGTGGCCACTGTTTTCTTTTCCACCAGACTCAAAAAATGAGGGAAACGAGGCATGAAGAGACAAAAACGAGATCGCCTGGAACGGGCTCATCAACGTGGTTATCAAGCAGGAATCGTCGGACGCTCTAAAGAGATGTGTCCTTATCAGACACTGAACCAGAGGTCGTACTGGATGGGAGGCTGGCGAGAAGCCATGGAGGACAGGGCGATTACCGCGTAATCACTGTCTCTTTAGAAAAAGAAACCTCCGCACTGCGGAGGTTTCGCATTTCATCACTGTGAAAACAGGGCTTAGAAAGCAGTTGTGTCTTTGAACAGACCTACTTTCAGATCGGTAGCCGTGTAAATGACACGACCATCAACCAGCACTTCACCATCTGCCAGGCCCATGATCAGGCGGCGATTGATGACGCGTTTGAAATGGATACGATAGGTAACTTTTTTCGCGGTTGGTAGAATCTGACCTGCGAGTTTAACTTCACCCACGCCCAGAGCACGACCTTTACCTTCGCCACCGAGCCAGCCGAGGTAGAAACCAACCAACTGCCACATCGCGTCCAGGCCCAGACAACCAGGCATTACCGGGTCGCCGATAAAGTGGCAGCCAAAGAACCACAGATCAGGATTAATATCTAATTCTGCTTCAACGTAACCTTTATCGAAGTTACCGCCGTCTTCGGTCATTTTGACCACGCGGTCCATCATCAGCATGGATGGCGCAGGTAACCGTGGGCCTTCAGCGCCAAACAGTTCGCCACGACCAGAGGCAAGAAGATCTTCTTTTGTATAGGATTCGCGTTTATCTACCATGTTTACAGTAAGCCTTTTTATAATGAAGCACGCATGTTAGCTAACACGTGTACGCTCAACAAGTCCGATCAGTTTGGACTGAACCAGCTGAGCCAACGCAGTGGCCATGGATAACGGTGCCGAATGTCTTGCGCCGATGCCTGAGCAATTCGCTCTTGTACCGCACGCATGAGCGTATTTTGCCCTTCACCATCCCAGGGCAGATTTGTTAATAATGGTAGCGCATCTGTGACGTCGTCGATGGCCCAAATCGTGAATTGTCCTTGCTCAACGGCATCCAGAACATCCTGATGCAGGCACAGGTGGCGGACGTTGGACAGGGGGATTATCACGCCTTGCTTGCCGGTAAATTCGCGTTCCTGGCAGATGCGGAAGAAACCTTCAATCTTCTCATTGAGTCCTCCAACAGGCTGCACACGCCCGAACTGGTCGACTGACCCTGTCACCGCGATATGCTGAAAAATCGGCACATTCGCCAGCGCGCTTATCAATGCGCACAGTTCAGCCATTGACGCGCTGTCGCCATCAACTTCGCTGTAGGACTGTTCAAAAGTCAGTGATGCTGAGAAGGGGATTTGCTGCTCAAGCTGCAATTCAGACATCAAAAATGCCTGCATGATCATCATGCCTTTCGCATGAATATTGCCGCCCAACTCTGCTTTGCGCTCAACGTCAGTAAATTCACCATCACCTACATGGACGACGCAACTTATTCGGGAAGGTTCACCGAATGCGCGTGGATGGCCTGGGAATTCAATCACCGACAACGCGTTGATTTGGCCAACCATCTCACCTTCAGTTTCAATCAGGATTTGCTCAAGCAGAATTTCGTCCTGCATGCGCTCCGCCAGATAACCTTCACGCCATTCACGCTGGGTCAGCATTTGGATCAGTTCAGCCGCGCCGAAGGTTTCTTCTTCAGTAAAAGCGGCCACTTCACGCAGTTGACGGCCAATCCACGATGGGCACAGCGGCAGCGTTTCCTGATCACCCGTGTAACGCACGGCTTCACGAATGAAAGCAGTCCAGGCATCAGTTGCAGGCGCAGGGAGCGCTTTAGATTTCGCGACGGCGTAAATCCACTGGCACCACAAAGCCATATCATCGGCGGAGGCAATTTGCAGATTTTCTTCAAACTCGCTGTAAATAGCGGAGGTTGCCAGTTCAGGTTCCATCTCCTGGAAGTCAGCCAGCGACTCGCGTTCGCCAACCAGAATCAGTTTGAGATTCAGCGGTAATGACGGGATGCTAACTGGCAACGGACGCGTTTCGTCAGGCGAAATCCAGTCAAAGCGGCCCTGAATCACCATTTGCTTCAGACGTAGCCAGAGCAGCGGTTGTGCCAACACGCTACGCAATGACAGTACCAGAATGCCACCATTAGCCTTGTGAACTAAACCAGGCGTCAGGCTAATTTCACCGGCGAACTGACGAACGCAACCAAACAGTTGCTCGGCTTCAATCCAGTCAGCCACGACGACTTCGGATTGACCAGCAAAATTGTCTTCAGCCGTCTCGGCTGGGCGTAACGTGACTCGCGAGCCTTCTATCAGATAATGTCCGCCGGTTAATGTGTTATCCGGGGACCAGCAATCGCGCGCAGCGCTCGCAATAAGATTAAGGTATTCGGCTTCTTCAGCGGCTTTTACCAGCATCAGACCGGCCGAGGCTACCGGTTGGCTGAGTTGCACCAGTCCATAAGTCAGACGGGGTTGCACAGCGGAGAAAGGGGCAGTTTCGGAATCATAAGGCTGTGCGAAAATTTCCTGATAGCTTTCGGTATCAGGTACAAGTGCACGCCATTCAAGTCGATTAGTCGTCAAAGTCGCTATTTATTAATTAGATGTCAAAGGCGCGATTATACAAGAATAGGCCGAGCAGCACACGGTTTATGCGGAGCGGCAAGTTTACTTAGCTCACAGCTTTCATTTTTCAGGTAAGCGAAAATAAAAAAAACTGTTATCCTGAAATGAGTTACACGGTCACACTGAGACAACAATGAAATATCAACAGTTGGAAAATCTCGAGAGCGGCTGGAAGTGGAAGTATCTGGTTAAAAAACACCGTGAAGGCGAGCTTATCACGCGTTATATCGAGGCGAGCGCTGCGAAAGAAGCTGTTGATGAGCTGTTACGCTTTGAAAATGAGCCTGTGCACGTGTTGAGCTGGATAGAGAAGCATATGAATCCAGAACTTCACAACCGCATGAAGCAAACTATCCGCGCGCGTCGTAAACGGCACTTTAATGCCGAACACCAGCATACGCGTAAAAAGTCCATTGACCTTGAGTATCTGGTCTGGCAGCGGTTAGCAGGGCTTGCTCATCGACGAGGATGCACACTCTCAGAAACTATTGTGCAGCTGATTGAAGATGCTGAGCGTAAAGAACAGTACGCTAATCAGATGTCATCACTGAAACAAGATCTTCAGGCGATGCTTGGCAAAGAGTAGCGCGCAGTGAATTGTTACTGGGCTTTATTGTGTTGTTATGTTCCGAAATTTTAAAAACAAAAAACCCGCCGAAGCGGGTTTTTTTATAACGGTAACTTAAACTAGCTTATGCAGCAGGCTGAGTTACAACGTCTTTGATACCTTTAACTTCGATCTCTACGCGACGATCTGGAGCCAGGCAATCAATCAGTTTAGCTTTAGGAGCTACGTTATCACAGGTGTTGCCAGTAACTGGGTTAGATTCGCCCATACCGCGTGGGGAGATCTTGTTAGCTGGGATACCTTTAGAGATCAGGTAATCAACAACAGACTGTGCACGTTTGTCAGACAGTTTCTGGTTGTACTGGTCGGAACCGATACGGTCGGTGAAGCCCAGAACTACAACAGAACCATCTTTCGGGTCGAGGTTGCTCAACTGAGTATACAGTTGATCCAGTGCCTGCTGACCTTCTGGTTTCAGAGTTGCTTTGTTGAAGTTGAACAGAACATCAGACTTCAGAGTGAAGTGCTTGGTCTGTACTTCTGGAGCTGGAGCTGGAGCTGGAGCTACAACTGGAGCTGCTTCGGTCTGACCGAAACGGTAAGAAACACCCAGGCTCAGCATGCCGTTGTCTGGACGAGTACCTACGGTATTCGCGTCACCGATGTTGTTAACCCACTGGTAATCCAGGCGAGTTGCGATATCACGGGTGATTGCGTATTCCAGACCAACTGCTGCCAGTGGGGAAACGCCTGTGTCGTGTTCGCTACGGGTAACGCCAGTAGAAGCGTAGTTACCTTTAGAGTCTGCACGCCATACCATACCACCCAGACGAGTGTAGATGTCCAGGTCGTCATTGATTGGGTAGCTCAGTTTAGCAGCCAGTTGAACGCCTTGCGCTTTGAAAGCACCGTTATCAACGCTGCCTTTATAAGGCATACGACCTAACCAGTCGTAACCCATTTCGAAACCAACGTACGGGTTAACCTGGTAACCACCGAACGCACCAGCACCCAATTGGCTGCTGTGAGTAGGGCCGTTGTTGTTCTGGTAACCGTTACCGTAGAAACCGGTATCGTGGAACTGGGACCAACCCAACTTACCACCTGCATACCAGGTGTTATCTTTCGGTGCGGCCTGCGCTACGGTAGCGAAGCCAGCCAGTGCCACTGCAATCGCGATAGCTGTCTTTTTCATTTTTTGCGCCTCATTATCATCCAAAAAGGCCATGAGCTTTAAAATCGCTCTAAAGCCCAGGGTTAAATCCTTCGCCCGAGTTTATGCTCACTTGTTACTCTACCGATCAATCGGTGTTATGGAAGAGCAACCCTGGCGAGCTAAAGTCTACAACGTAGTTGAAAACTTACAAGTGTGAAGTCCCTCAGGCATATGAAAAAAAACGATTTACGTTCACACTTTCTAACAGATTTGTGTAAAAAATGGACTATGCGAATAGGGCGGAAGGCCGCCTGGAGCGGCTTGTAGCGCGGATTCTTGATAATTCACAATGAATTGTCAGCAGGAAAGAAAAAGTTCCAGGAATTCTCTTAAATTTACTTAATGATACAAACTAGAATGAATTTTTAAGCCACTTCGTGGTCGATCACCTGTTTTCGAAGTACGTGTTGGACGCATAATAAAGCCAATTGCGTTACCCATTTCAGCTGCAGATGACAACTGAATATGCTCCTCGTCAGTCAATTCTTCAGGTAACCAACCGATCACAACGCTGTAATTTCCTGTCTGCAGTGCTTTTACCATAGCATCTACGGTGAAAAGTGGATCTAACTGGCTTACCTGCATCACTTTTGTCAGCGGAAGACCCGCAGATTGTACCCACTTACGACTCAATTTTTGCTGCGGCGTTAGCCACAACTGCCAGCGCGACTGCTGACCAAGCTGTTGGAGCAGGGGCAGGAGTACCAACTGCGTAATCCACGGCTGATCTTCACTGTAGATCACTTCACTGATCAACCCTTTTATGTTGTTACCCGCTGATGGCTGAGTCAATGAAGACGCAGAATCTGGAACATTGGCAACGTGAGTTAGAACGTTATGTGATTGCATAGTTAATCCCGCCTGATGGGTTACTGTATGAATATACAGTAATACCAGTTCGGACAAAGATCAATCTAAATTTCGGAAAGCATATCGCAATTTCAACATGTAAATCGTCGGAAAGAGAGAATGTGATTGCCGTCGGTCATCATGTTACTTATTTTCGTGTTACTGGATGCGGTAATAAATCGTTACGTTGCGCTATAGATTGATATTTAAGGATATATTCATGAAGAAGCGGTCTTATGCAAGGATTCATCAATCAAAGGAATGTCTATCTCCGTTAGGCGATATCAGTTATCGCTCGCTATTTGGTGGATATAGTTTGACCGTCGAGAATGTGGTGTTTGCCATGGTTTCTGAGGGGGAACTTTATCTCCGGGCAAGTGAACAATCGGAAGTTTACTTCGTTGAAAAAGCATCAGAGTCCCTGGTTTATCAAAAGCGCGGACGAGCAATCGCGCTCAATTATTATCATGTTGACGAAGCACTGTGGTCCGATCGGGAAAAACTATTGCAGCTTTCAACCGATGCTTTGTATAGCGCACGACGAGAAAAATCGCGCCTGAAAGCGCAGCAACGGCTCAAAGATTTACCCAATTTAACCCACAGTCTGGAAATGATGTTATGGGAAGTGGGAATTGCTGATGTGCGGACACTTCACGCCTATGGCGCAAAACGGTCATGGATAAAATTGAGACATTTGAAGAAAGGGCTGGGTGTACGAGTATTGTTGGCGTTAGCAGGTGCAATCTGCGGTGTTCATGAAGCGGCACTCCCGGCAGCAACGCGCCGGGAGTTAGTCGAGTGGGGGCATCTTTACGCGAAACGGCAGCCTCGTTAAACGTGTTGCTGCGAAACAAGTTGCTGAAGGCGTGATATTTCTGGCAGCAGCGCAACCAGCAGGCCAATTTGTTGAAGCACCAATGGCTCTTTGGTATCTGGTTGCGGCTCAAGCAAGTTGATACGTTCTGAAAGCCCCCGTAGCGCCTTTTGAACCCGCTCTTCATCGGCAGGCAGATGATGCAGTGCGTCATCTACGTAACACACAGCGTCATCAAGTAATAACAAGATATCCTCGTTGGTTAACTGTTCGCGGTGTGCACCTAACGCCGAAATATAGCTGTTAAACGTGTGATTGAGGCACAATAAGCGAAACGCAGTTTCCTGCATCTCTGGCGAAACGCGCGGCTCAGATGACATATTGGACACTACTGATGCCAGCTCCGCATCTTTGTTATGTGCATCGCGTCGTGCGATTCGGTACTCAACGCGGTTATCTCGCCCTTGATGGTACTGCTCAAGAATCGCATCCAGATAGCGGCAGTTCGCGTTAAAAGCACGCTCAACGACCAACGGTAATCTGCGAAAGCGCCAGTCAGGCCAAACGAAACTTACCGCTGCCCATGCAATGGCACAGCCCAACAGAGTATCGAATATACGCGGCATGGCGACTTCGAACCCTTCACCGAGTAAGTTGAAGCACAGCAATACCAGTAAGGTGATAAACATCGTGGCATGCGCGTACTGCACGTTGCGAAACGCAAAGAAGAGTACACCAGTAATCACGATTAAAACCAACTGGCCTTCAATTGAGGGCACGAAGTACAGCACCGGGAGCCCTATCGCTACCCCCACTAACGTGCCGATGATACGCAATGCCAAACGGCGGCGAGTGGCGTTGTAGTTTGGCTGACAAACAAACAGGCTGGTCAGCAGGATCCAATAGCCATGTTTTAGCCCGGTAAACTGAATGAATGCGTAGCCGACACACAACACCAGCGACATCCGCACCGCGTGGCGAAATAACGCCGACTCCGGTGTTAAGTTGCGTTTCAATCGCTGCCAGACATCGCCAAACCCAGTTATATGATCATCAGCCAGGCGGTTTTCGATATCACTTTGTGGAGCGGCAAGCGCTTGCTCGGATTCAATTGTCGCCAGTTGGGCGTCAATGGCGCGTAAGTTACTGACCAGGAAGCCGATCGCTTTAAATTCACTTGCCAGATATTGGTCGGCTTTCAGTCTTTCGATCGCGGCATCAAGATGCGTAAACGCACGTTCAAAACGCAGGTCATGCTGATACTTCTCGCGCAATAAAATTGAACGCGATAGTTGTAAACAGGCCTGTGACTGCATGGTCAGAAGGCGTTGAAAGCGGAACATAATATCGCTGTAGCGGAACGTATCGCGTAATGCCTGGTACTGGATATGCGAAGAACTGGCGCGTTCGTGAATATCCTGCGCGACAAAATAGTAGTGCAAAGTACGACGCGTGCCTCGTTGCCCACGATCTCCACGCAAACGCGTCAATAATGACCCTTTCGTCTGATTCAGCGTGGTGACCAGTTGGCTGTTAGCCATCGCAAGTTCCAGCATTGGCGCCTGGTTTTCGTCTTCAATGTCGGGGTCGAACATCATCGCTTTAACTTCAAGATAATGCGCGAGACTTTCATAACATCTCGCCAGGTTATCCTGAAGCGGCCGAATCGGGAAGACGAGATGCCCGGCGAGCGTCAGCACGTTGTACCAGATCGCACCTGCCAACAGCAGAATCGGTTGTTGATACCAGTGCTCGTATAAAGAAATACCTAGCATGGTATAAATGGCGATAAGCAATGCCCCGAAGGCAATGGTGGCGTAACGTTGACCTAATCCACCCAGCAGAATAAAGCCACTGGTGGAAACCATTAGCCCGATGCCAAAAAATATCGGCCACGGGAACAATAACTCTACTGATGCTGACGCAATAAAAAAGCTCACTAAGGTAATCAGAAGATTGCGCAAGCGCCCAGCCAGCCGGTCATCCAGATCTGCGAGCGCTGCGGCAACGACACCGAGTGTTAATGGGATAGTCAACTTAACGTCACCCAGCCACCAGGGGAGGGCGGCAGTCCCCGTTAGCGCGATGAAGATGCGCAAGTTATAGAGCCAGGTGCTGTTCCAGGTATAACGGCGCAGAATTGGACTAAGCATTAATACTCACTATTCTTTTCTGATTTACTGGAAACGACGTCGGGCATTGGCTTCACGTGCAGCTTGCGCAGTTTCAACAGAAACCACGCGACGGCCAACAGGCCAAAGCGCGATAGCCGCTATTTTGAAGTTAGCGATTCCAACAGGAATACCAATAATAGTGATGCATTGTGCGATACCGGTGCAGATATGTAGCACACAGAGCCACCAGCCGAAAAACACCAGCCAGACAATATTCAGCAATGTACCACCGGTATTCATCAGGGCACTTTTGCTCTGTGGATTGAGTTCATCAACATGAATGGCTTCGTTACCGTACGGTACAAATGAGAGTTTGGTTATCTCCCAGCAGGAGCGGGTCAGCGGCAACGTGAAGATAAAAATGATACTGACAACCGTTGCCAGCAACCAGGCCAGGGTGGTCAAAAAGCCACCCAGTACAAAATTCAAAACGTTCAGGACTGTACGCATACTTACTCTTCGTTGGTCTGAATATAGATAAATGAATAACCACAACAATTGTAACGCGTTTTTACCCTGGAGCGTCATTCCTTCGGCGGGTAAACTTAACCACAACCCTTATATTGGATCAGGCAAAGCGTAATGGAACTGAAAGCGACCTCTTTAGGCAAACATTTAGCACAACATCCCTACAATCGGGTGAGATTGTTGACTGCTGGTGTCGAGGTAAAGGGCGACCGTCATGAATACCTTATTCCATTCAATCAGTTAATTGCGGTTAATTGCAAGCGCGGCCTGGTATGGGGGGAGCTTGAGTTTGTCCTGCCAGATGACAAAGTCGTGCGTCTCCATGGGACAGAATGGAGTGAAACGCAGCGCTTTTATCATCATCTCGATGCGCTATGGCAGAGTTGGAGCGCTGAGATGAGTGACGTTGCGGCTCAGGTTCTCCATCAGCAGTACGCTGAAATTACGCGACGAATTCAGCAGGAAAAGTGGTTTAAACGCAGCGATATGCAGGCATTACAACAAAATGTTCGTGCTGCATTTACTGGATTGCCACTGCCTCAGGCGCGATTAGAAGAGTTCGAGAATTGCCGTGAAGTCTGGCTACAGTGCAAAGCGTGGCTTGAACAAGGCGAGCAACGCCGCAGTCAACGCAATACTGCTTTTACCAAACACATGCTTGAAAAGTATGCTGATTTCTTCCAGAAAATAGAAAGCTCGCCACTGAACCCTTCCCAGGCTCGCGCTGTAGTAAATGGTGAAGATTCGTTGTTAGTGCTGGCGGGAGCCGGGAGTGGCAAAACTTCAGTCCTGGTTGCGCGTGCCGGCTGGTTGTTACAACGCGGCGAGGCCAGTGAAGATCAAATTTTATTGCTGGCATTTGGCCGCAAAGCCGCGCAAGAAATGGATCAGCGCATCGCTGAACGCCTGCATACGGATGCGATCTCAGCCCGCACATTTCATGCGTTAGCATTGCATATTATTCAGCAAGGCAGCAAAAAAGTACCGCGCGTTAGTGAACTGGAATCTGATACCCATGCACGCCATCAACTGCTCATTGAAAGCTGGCAGCAACAATGTCGTGAGAAAAAAGCGCAGGCAAAAGGGTGGCGTGAGTGGCTAAGCGAAGAGTTGCAATGGGAAGTGCCAGAAGGCGAATACTGGAAAGATGAACGTTTAGCCAAACGCCTTGCCAGCCGCTTAGATCGTTGGTTGGGATTAATGCGTATGCATGGGGGATCTCAGGCTGAAATGATTGCCTCCGCACCAGAGGAAATCCGGGATGTATTTGCGAAACGCGTCAAACTTATGGCTCCGTTATTAAAAACCTGGAAAACGGCGCTGAAGTCCGAAGAAGCCGTCGATTTTTCAGGCTTGATTCATCAGGCTGTCAATGTGCTGGAAAAGGGGCGATTTATCAGCCCATGGAAACATATTCTGGTGGATGAATTTCAGGACCTTTCACCTCAACGCGCAGCACTACTGGCAGCATTGAGAAAGCAAAACTCGCACACATCGCTCTATGCCGTCGGCGATGACTGGCAGGCGATTTATCGTTTCAGCGGAGCAGAAATGTCGCTGACGACCGCCTTCGCTCACCACTTTGGCGATGCAGATCAGTGCGCGCTGGATACCACGTACCGTTTCAACGACCGCATCGGTGAAATCGCGAACCGATTCGTGCAGCAGAACCCACATCAACTTGCCAAGCCGTTAAACAGCCTGTCTAAAGGTGATAAAAAAGCCGTCACGTTATTAGCCGATGATCAGCTTGAAGCATTGCTCGATAAGATGAGCGGCTATGTGCAGCCACAGCAGCGAATTCTGGTGTTGGCGCGTTATCATCATTTACGCCCGGCCATTCTGGAAAAGGCTGCGACACGTTGGCCAAAACTGGCGATTGAGTTCATGACCATTCACGCCAGTAAAGGGCAACAAGCTGATTATGTTGTGATATTGGGCTTACAAGAAGGGAAAGATGGTTTCCCTGCGGTGGCGCGTGAATCTGTCATGGAAGAAGCATTACTGCCGCAGCCAGAAGATTATCCGGATGCTGAGGAGCGGAGATTGTTATATGTGGCAATGACGCGGGCCCGTCATCGTGTCTGGCTGCTATTCAACAAAAAAGAACCGTCCAGTTTTGTCGATATCCTGAAACACCTTGGCGTGCCCGCTGCGAATCGACCGTAATTATTTCAGTCGTTCTGCAAGGTAACGTGCGTAATCGGGGATCAGAATTTCTACTGATTGATTAAAGCCCGGCGATTGAATAATAAAATCGGCGGTGGATAAATTGGTCGCTACAGGAATGTTCCACACCGTCGCCAGACGCAGTAATGCTTTAACATCTGGGTCGTGTGGAACGGCATTCAACGGGTCCCAGAAGAAAATGAGCACATCAATTTTCCCTTCAGAAATCAACGCGCCAACTTGCTGATCACCGCCCATTGGGCCGCTTAGCATGGCATTGACATCAAGACCGCTGCCGCGCTGAATGAGATTCCCGGTGGTCCCGGTGGCGTACAACACATGTTGGGCCAAAATCGACTTGTGGCGTTCCACCCATTTCAACAACGCATCTTTGCAGTGATCGTGCGCAACCAGTGCAATATGCTTTTTTTCCGCCAGGGTGCGGGTTGTTAATTCCATTGGTTAATCCTGATTGATTAATATTGATTGATTAATAATGTCTACAGCTTACTGGAAGCCACTGATGCTGCAAGAGAAGGGTGTCAAAAATGCGGGAATTGAAAGGCAATTATTGGCCGGGGTTGTCCTTCACCCATTGTAAGAAACGCTCGCGAGTGGGTTTGTCTGCTTGTAAGAACCAATACTTGAGCCGTTGTTCGGTCAATGTTTCTGACTGGGGCGGTGCATCAAGTTCGGACGTCCGTGACAGTAACGTACTATCATCTGCCATCATCGTGGCGAAGCCTTTTATCGACGCGACCTTGCCAGATTTGTTGTAAAGCTGGGTGTCTTGTTCGTAATCAATTCCTTGCGGTGTCACTTTTACCGGCAAAACATCAACTTTCACAGGAATGACTGCGGCATTACCGTCCAGCAACTGAAGATGCGGTGCCTGGTCAAACTCTTCGCTCTCTTTATCGTTTTCAATGCGGGGTAAATTAAAATTGACCTGGCTGACCTCCTTAGTATCGAAACTGACTATTAAAGGAGGGGAAATATAAAGACGCTGCTCGCGGGCGTTGGCACGAATATTTTTTTCAACGCGAAACACCAATTGATGTGGGCCGTTATCCAGTTCGAGGCTATCAGCCCCTCTTAATAAAGAACTGGAAACCTTTTTCCCATCAAGCACCAGCAAATCGACATCCGTGGACAGACGTAACGTTGTCGCCCACGATTCAAGCGGCAAAAGAAGTAACCAACATATCGCGATAAAGAACACTGTTCTCATCAATTTCTCCTGCCAGGGTAAATGGGACTATCCTTGACTTAATGTATCAAAATTTTTCACAAGGACAGTTCATTAACATATAGACATATTTCATAAAATTGCTCTACTACCTGTGTATGGGAAAGATGGTGAGTCAGTAAGGGATGGCATACAATTTTGATTACGAAGTCCCAGCGGAGAGTGTGATGAAACAGGCAGATATTCAAACTATTTTAAAAAACACCCGAACAATTGCCCTTGTGGGAGCCAGTGATAAACCGGATCGCCCAAGCTATCGGGTGATGGCTTATTTGCTGGATCAAGGATATGAAGTGATTCCCGTGTCACCAAAAGTGGCTGGTAAAACCCTGTTGGGTCAGCAAGGCTATGGATCGCTTGCAGATATTCCGCAAAAAGTGGATATGGTCGACGTGTTTCGAAACTCAGAAGCGGCATGGGAAGTGGCGAGAGAAGCTATCGCCATCGGTGCAAAAACGTTGTGGATGCAGCTAGGTGTCATCAATGAACAGGCCGCGGTGCTGGCACAGGATGCCGGTTTAAACGTGGTGATGGACAAATGCCCGGCGATTGAAATTCCTCGGCTGGGCCTGGCGAAATAATAAAAAAACCCCGCGTTGCGGGGTTTTTGCTAATTACGCAGGCGAGGTGCCTGAAGCTGCTGCCGTATCGAAGCCGCCAATTCATCCATCGACGGTTGTTCGGGATGCTCGTCTTGTGACTCCCCACTTAACTGGGCTTCAGCAAGATAAGTATGCACCGCCTGGCCATCATCATCTTCCATCACTACATGATACCAGGGGGCACTCCGGAGGGCATCGTTAACGGCCAGATCATCTTCTGCGGGTTCATCCAGAGAGTATTCCGGGTCGATATCGACCACGACTCCCAGATAGCCCAGCAAAGAATGTCGTACTTGCTGGCCGATGCCGAATTTGCTGGCAATCATAGTCACCTCCTGAGAAACATTACCTGCCATTAATGTGCGGGCAACATTCCATTTTTCAAGTTACATGACGCGACAGGCAAACCCTTTCAGATACAGGCCTTCCGGGTAGGTCGCGATCACTGGGTGGTCGGCGGCCTGACGGAACTGCTCTATAAATTGTACATCACGCCCAGCATCTACGGCGGCATCGGCGATGATTTTCTGGAATAAATCTGTCGTCATTAATCCTGAACATGAGTACGTCATCAAAATGCCACCCGGATTCAATAACTGGATTGCCAGCATATTGATATCTTTATAGCCACGACATGCGCCCATCAGCTGGTTCTTATTCTCGACAAATTTCGGTGGGTCCATCACGATAACGTCGAATTTCTCACCCTGGTCGCGATATTTTCGCAGCAGTTTGAACACGTCGTCACGCAGGAATTCCGCTTTGCTCAAATCGAGTTTGTTCAGCTCGACGTTTTTCTGAGCGACATCCAAAGCGTCCTGAGAGGTATCGACGCTGACCACCTGGCGACAGCCGCCCATCAGAGCAGAAACCGCAAAACCACCGGTGTAGGAGAAGCAATTCAACACACGCTTATCTTTCACATACTGGCGAGTTGCAAAACGACTGTCGCGTTGGTCAAGGTAATAACCTGTTTTGTGGCCACCCTTGATATCAACCAATAACTTCATGCCGTGCTCTTCGATTGGCAGCAGATCAGGTGGCAAATCGCCGCTCACCGGACCTTGCGTCAATTCCATTCCTTCTTTCTTACGCACTGCCACGTCCGAACGGTCATAGATCGCGCATTCTGGATAGAGATTTTGCAGTGCGGCGACCAACGCCGGGCGTTGATATTCAGCGCCAGCAGAAAGCAGTTGCAGAACCAGGAAGTTACCGAAGCGATCAATTGTCACACCGGGCAGACCATCAGATTCGCCAGCGATCAGGCGATAGCTGTCCAATCCATCACGAGCGGCCAGCCAGTTGCGCCACTGTTGTGCCTGCTGCAAACGACGCGTGAAGAATTCGATATCGATGCTTTCATTGGCATCGAAAGTCCAGACGCGAGCACGGATTTGCGATGAAGGGGAGTAGGCGGCACGTGCCAACCATTTGCCCTGGCTATCGACAACATCAATTGTTTCGCCGAGATTGGCTTTGCCTTCCATGCGTGCGACAGCACCAGAAAACACCCACGGATGACGGCGCAATAACGACTTTTCACGCCCTTTGGTTAACACTAAACGTACACTCATAATTTGCTATGCTTTCTTGCTAAGAATTTGGCGTCATTTTCCGGTTAACACCGGGTAAATGCAACGTAAGAACCCGAAACGGAGGAAGTTATGACCACAGTATGCACACTTGCCTGGGTCCACGGCCTGGTTCAGGGGGTTGGTTTTCGCTACAGCACACAGCGTGAGGCGTTAAAACTGGGTTTAACCGGTTACGCCCGTAACATGGATGATGGAAGCGTTGAGGTATTAGCCTGCGGTGATGCACCGCAGGTGGAAAAACTTATCGCGTGGCTAAAAGCCGGCGGGCCGCGCAGTGCCCGGGTTGATAAAGTGCTGACTGAACCTCATCAACCCGACCGTCAATGGGCAGATTTTAGTATCCGTTACTAAATACACTTCACCGGCTTTGGCAGACCGGCAATTTTTGTTGCCTGCTTGGCCGGCCCTTTGGGGAACAAACGATATAAGTAGCGGCTATTGCCTTTCTCTTCGCCAAATTTAGCCGCCATCGCTTTGACCAACATACGAATTGCCGGAGAGGTATTAAACTCCAGGTAAAATTCGCGTACAAATCGCACCACTTCCCAATGCTCTACTGAAAGCGTAATACCTTCTTTTGCCGCAATAACTTCCGCAAGCGGCTCGCTCCATTCCTGGCTATTTTTCAAATAACCATCGGCATCGGTTTCTATTTCTGTGCCTTCAAACATCAACGTCATTATTCTTTGCTCCAGACAAACTGGGCGCAGTGTAGCAAATTTTGTCGAGTCAGAAAAAACAAAGCCCCGCATTCGCGAGGCTTTGTAAGGTTTCGGCTGGCTCGCGTTTAATCGCGGCTTGCGAAGCCCAGAATGCTCAACAGGCTGATGAAGATGTTGTACAGAGAAACGTACAGGCTCACTGTTGCGCGAATATAGTTAGTTTCACCACCACGGATGATGTTGCTGGTCTCAAACAAAATGGCGCCAGAAGAGATCAGAATGAACACTGCGCTAATTGCCAGGTGCAGAGCAGGCAGTTGCAGGAAGATGTTAGCAACCATACCGACCAGCACGACGACAACACCCGCCATCAGCATACCGCCCAGGAAGGACATGTCCTTGCGGGTAGTCAGCACATATGCGGAGCAGCTAAAGAACACCAGCGCCGTACCGCCTAACGCCATTCCAATCACATCACCCATACCTGCCGAAATAAAGGAGTTAAGCATTGGGCCGAGGATGTACCCCAGGAAACCGGTGAAAGCAAAAGCAGCAAGAATGCCCGTTGGTTTATCCGCCAGA
Organism: Buttiauxella sp. WJP83; assembly: GCF_027594725.1. NCBI lineage: Bacteria > Pseudomonadati > Pseudomonadota > Gammaproteobacteria > Enterobacterales > Enterobacteriaceae > Buttiauxella > Buttiauxella sp. WJP83. The sequence continues at coordinate 3,070,413 of NZ_CP110080.1, read as the reverse complement.
CGGTGGGTTAAAAACATCAGGCCATACATGCCAACCAGCGTCAAAATCAGGCCAGGAGACGGCAGCATCAACACGGTGCTGGCAGTTGCGGTAATCGCAGAAAACGCCAGCGTCAGGCTGAGTAGAAAATAAGTATTACGCAGTACCTTGTGGGTACTCAGCAGTGACGAACGGTCACGCGAGGAAGTAATTATGCGATCCATTCAGAATCTCTCTCTTATAGCAGGTGGTTATAGTGACTGAGAATAATGGCCTCCTTTATTGCAAGGAAGTCATTTTACCCATCTTTACCTTGCTCGAATGAAAATAACAGACAAGACATACGTCATAAAACTCACTTATATGTAACTGAAAATTATTGCTTAAATTCATTCGGGTGCTAAGAGTATTAACCGTACCGTCGTTAATAACTCAAATAAGGCGTGTGTAATGAAAGCAAACAACCACAACACAGTGATGAAATCTTTTATTGCTATTGGATTGGCGAGTGCCATCTCGGGCGCCTGGGCGGCAAATGTGCCAGCAGGGACTGAACTGGCTGATACTCAAGAACTTGTACGAAATAATGGTAGTGAACCCGCCACTCTTGACCCTAATAAAGCAGAGAGTACCGTTGAATCGGCCATTATCAGTGACTTTTTTGAAGGGCTGGTGGCCGTGCGTAACGATGGTTCTATCGAACCAAGGCTTGCGGAAAAATGGGAAGAAAAGGGCAATACCGTCTGGACGTTCCATCTTCGCCCCGGTGTTAAATGGTCAAACGGCGCTCCTGTTACGGCACTGGATGTCGTCTGGAGCTGGCAGCGACTGGTTGACCCGAAAACCGTGTCGCCGTATGGCACTTATCTCGGCAATATGCATGTAGAAAATGCCATAGAAATTGCTGATGGCAAAAAAGCACCAGACACATTAGGCATCAAAGCGCTGGATGATTCGACGCTGCAAATCACGCTGACTCAGCCAACGGCCGAATTTCTTTCAATGCTGGGGCACACCTCACTGGTGCCAGTTGCAAGAGCGGTTGTTGAGAAGTTTGGTGATAAATGGACGCAGCCGGGCAATTTTGTCAGCAGTGGTCCATACACTCTTTCGCAATGGGTGGTGAACGAAAAAGTCGTTGGTGTGCGTAACAAGCAATATTGGGACGACAGCCATACGGTTATTAATAAAGTGACTTATCTTCCTATTGCTTCCGAAACGGCAGACATCAACCGCTATAAAGCGGGGGAAATCGACATTGTTCTGACTGTGCCGCAAACCCTCTTTGCGGCATTGAAAAAATCGATTCCAGACCAGGTCCACGTGACCCCAAAACTGGCGACCTACTACTACGAATTTAATACCAGCAAACCTCCATTCAATGATGCACGTGTGCGCCGGGCGCTGAATATGGGGCTGGATAAAGACATCATCGCTGAAAAAGTGCTGGGCCAGGGCCAGCTTCCTGCGTGGGTTATCAGTCAGAGGAAAATTGGCGGCGTTGAACTAAAATCCCCTGATTATGCAAGCTGGAGCCAGGAGAAGCGTATAGCAGAAGCCAAAAAGCTGCTTGAAGAAGCGGGATACAATGCCGCTCATCCTTTGAGCTTTAATCTACTGTACAACACTTCTGAATCCCATCAGCGCATCGCGATTGCCGCCAGTTCAATGTGGAAGAAAAATCTGGGTGTTGAAGCGAAACTGCAAAACCAGGAATGGAAAACCATGCTCGACACGATGCACAACGGCAATTTTGAGGCCGTTCGCTATGCATGGGTTGCTGATTACGACGACGCATCCACCTTCCTGAATAATTTCCGCACCGGAGATAGCGGAAATACCACGAAATACAGCAATGCAGATTTCGATCAGGCGCTGAAAAACGCATCGAAAGCGAAAACTGTGGCAGAACGCGGTAAGTTCTACCAACAAGCCGAGGACAAACTGGCGGAGGATGTGCCAGCCATTCCGGTTTATCACTATGTTTCAGCCCAGCTGGTGAAACCTTATGTCGGTGGATATGCGCCAAATAACCTCGCGTTCTATTACACCAAAGATATGTACATCAAAAAACACTAAAGCTGGGAAGCGGAGCCCACAATGATTCTGGTGTTAAACCAATCAAATTGCTGATGTTTCATTCAAACAATACAGGATTGGTGATTTATCAGGCGAACGAACAAAATCTTGCTTTACATGAAGTATGGGTATGTTTATAGTTCGCCTCGTTGGAAGCGTGGCCGAGTGGTTGAAGGCACCGGTCTTGAAAACCGGCGATCCGAAAGGGTTCTAGAGTTCGAATCTCTACGCTTCCACCAACATTCAAGCCCTAGCTCAGTAATGAGCTGGGGCTTTTTCGTTTTCGATTGTTGCTGTTTCAAACAAAAAACACCGATTTGGTGTTTTTTCAGGCGAACGAACAAAGTCAGGCTTTACAAGAGTTAAAGGGATGTTTATAGTTCGCCTCGTTGGAAGCGTGGCCGAGTGGTTGAAGGCACCGGTCTTGAAAACCGGCGATCCGAAAGGGTTCTAGAGTTCGAATCTCTACGCTTCCACCAACATTCAAGCCCTAGCTCAGTAATGAGTTGGGGCTTTTTCGTTTCTGAGGTTGATGACAGGTAAATATAAGTTAGTTTCGGTATATCAACGAAGCGGTACTAATAAAGTATTATTTTCAGATTTGTTTTATAAACTTTTATATTATTGATTTTAGCGTGGCTATATTAATAATTAATATCTTTAAAATTGGTTCAATATTCGTTTGAAAAATTGAAAGTTGTTGAGGGTAATTACAAATAATTGACGGTTGTTAACTTTTTGGCTTTATTAAATGTTAGGGGATCGCTTGTCTGAAGCCTGCTATCACTTTGGCAAAGTCAGTCGTCGCGATTGTCCTGTGGGGGCTGAGCTGCTCTGTCTATTCGCTCATTTAACAATTCCAGGCGCGTAATTCGAGTGCCGCGTACCGGCTTCGGCTTTTCGTGCCTTTTCATAATCATTATTGAGAGAAATGAAAATGACCGATGCCAAAAAGTCTGACCTGAAATATATCCTCAAGCAAGTCTCTTTAACACAAACGGATGTCGACGATGTCAACGTCAATATATTCTCCAACCATCTGCTGCCATTCGGTATGCGCACCTTCGAGGGTAGCTTTAACCACCTGGTCACAGGACAAGGCAAGTTTGGGGCTACCGACCATTCCTTTCTGCGCTTTTATGATTCCACGTTTAATGCGGGATACGATGGGATATGGTCGGTTATAGATCCGCCGTCAAGGATTATCAGTAACCAGCCCGCCAACATCTTATCCACAGTTGAAGTGAACAAAGGCACCGAGCCCACTCTCTTAGCGAGCAAGGCAACGTCGAAGGATGACGATGACAATGACGATGTCGGCGGCGACGGTGCTTTCCCGCTCAACGCCAGTGATGTTGCCAATCTGAAGAATCTCGTCAACGGGCTTGAAGGCGGTGAAGACAACGATGCGCTCGGGATCCGCGATCTCGAAGGCACCGGCAATAACCGTGTTCACCTTGACTATGGTTCGGCCGATCAACCGTTCATACGACTCACCGACGCGCACTACGGCGCTTACAATGAGACGACTCACAACCGCGACATCAATCCCCTGTTCTCCGGGCTGGATCCGCGTGCCATCAGCAACGTCCTTGGCGCACAGGAAGCAAACCTTTCCGGCAACGCCGCTGGCGTGAACAGCTTGTTCACGGCCTTCGGTCAGTACTTCGATCACGGTCTCGATTTCCTCGGTAAGGGAGGTAACGGAACGATCCAGATTGGCGCTCCTGGCACGGTTCCAAATCCCGCGGACCTGACTCGCGGCACCGTTGACAGCATTGATGCCAATGGCATCCCGCAGCATCTCAATAAGACATCGCCATTTGTTGACCAGAACCAAACGTATGGCTCGAACGAACTCGTCGGCCAGTTCCTGCGTGAAGGCGACGGACAGGGCGGGTTTACGGGCAAGCTGTTGGAGGGCGGATTGGATCCATCAAATCCGAATTTCAAGCTGCTGCCCACGCTGAGGGAACTGATCCAGCATCACTGGAACAACAACACGCTGTTCACCGACAGCTCACTGCCGGGCGACCACAGTGTGACCTTCCGGGAGTACTTCGCCGGACTGGTCGACAGCAATGGCGTTATTAATCAATCGATGCTCCCTGCCATGACTTCTAATTTCATGGGAAGTGGCTTTGCGCTGCTGCTCGACACCAACCCCTTTATCAATCTGCTTGACCACTACGTAGCGGGTGATGGACGGGCGAACGAGAATATCGCACTCACTGCGATCCACAACATCTGGGAGCGGAATCATAACTTCCATGTCAACGGATTGCTCGAAGCCGGATTTAATGGAACAGCTGAAGAGCTGTTCCAGGCTGCCAAGATCATCAACGAAGCTGAGTATCAGCGGGTTATTTACACCGACTTTGCCAACAAGTTGCTTGGCGGCATGAGAGGTGAGGGCGATCACGGCTTCGCTGGGTACAATCCGGAAGTGGATGCACGAGTCTCGCACGAGTTCGCGACTGCAGCTTACCGGTTCGGTCATTCGCTGATAGGGCAGACGCTGACGGTGCTCGATGCTCAGGGCAATGCAACACAGGTGCCGCTGTTCGACGCGTTCCTCAACCCGACCAACGATACGAGCGCGTTCACCTTCCCCAAAGCGCAATTGCCGTACTCTCCACAACCAGGCTTCGAGCAACTGGGCGTCGCCGGGATCATTGCCGGTGGTGTTGTCCAGCCTGCGGAAGAAGTCGACGTCAATATCGTCGATGCTGTCCGAAATGACCTCATTCGTATCAGTGCTGACGTGTTCGCCTTCGACGTTGCCCGCGAGTGGGATGTCGGTCTGGGTTCGATGAACCAGATCCGGGCCGACCTGATGGCCTCTCTCGATCCGTATGTGAAGGAGGCGGTCAGCTTTGCCGGCGATCTCACACCATACAGTTCATGGGAGGACTTCCAGGCACGGAACAATCTCAGTGACACCGTCATTGCGCAATTCAAGCAGGCCTATCCAGACCTCGTGCTGGAGGATGCTCAAATTGCAGACTTCCTGGCGGCTAACCCTGGCTATAAATTGGTCAACGGAAACACCGTCAAAGGCATCGACAGAGTGGATCTGTTCGTTGGCGGACTCGCCGAGAAGCACATCAATGGCGGTGTGGTGGGCCAGACCTTCTGGGTCATCATCCACGAGCAACTTGACCGGATCCAGGAAGGTGACCGGCTCTATTATCTCGACCGCGTGGAGCATCTGGACCTCTACGAGGCCATTGAGGAGCAAGGCTTTGCCGGGATCGTGGCACGCAACACGGGCCTAACCAATCTTCCCGAGAATATCTTCGGGACGAGTCAGCTCGATAATCCACCGGTCGTTGTCAACCTCAACGTCGTCCTCAATGGTGGGAACGGCATTGATGTCCTCAATGGGGGTCTCGGCAACGACACCCTCAATGGAGGAGGCGGCAACGACACACTCAACGGTGGGGCCGGCAACGATACCCTCAACGGCGGCCTTGGTGCCGATGCGATGGCGGGTGGCCACGGCAATGACACCTATATCGTTGATAATAAGGGTGATGTTGTCACGGAAGGTCTTAATGGCGGGACGGATGTCGTCCAGACCACTCTCAACAATTACACGTTGACCGATAACGTTGAAACACTGGTGTTCACCGGGACAGGCAATTTCACCGGCAGAGGGAATGCCATTGCCAACACCATCAGCGGTGGCAGCGGTAATGACTCTTTGTATGGGATGGGAGGAAACGACCAACTGAACGGTGGGGCAGGAAATGACACCCTTGATGGGGGTGACGGTGCCGATAACCTTCAGGGCGGGACCGGCAACGATAACATGATAGGCGGAGCGGGTAACGACAGACTCGATGGTGGCCAGGGAGCCGATAGCATGACAGGTGGTTCAGGAGATGATGTTTATCTGGTTGATAATGCATTGGATATTGTCAAAGAAGGTCTTGATGGCGGGATGGATGTTGTCCAGACCACCCTCCAAAATTACACGTTGACCAATAACGTTGAAACACTGGTATTCACCGGGACAGGTTCTTTCACCGGAAGAGGGAATGCCATTGCCAACACCATCAGCGGTGGCAGCGGTAATGACTTTTTGTATGGGATGGGAGGAAACGACCAACTGAACGGTGGGGCAGGAAATGACACCCTTGATGGGGGTGTCGGTGCCGATAGCCTTCAGGGCGGGGCTGGCAACGATAACATGATAGGCGGAGCGGGTGACGATAGACTCGATGGTGGCCAGGGCGCTGATATCATGTCAGGTGGTGCCGGAAATGACACCTTCGTCTTTAGCGAAGGCTTTGGGCGAGACCGTATTACCAGCGGTTTCGATAGCAATCCCAGCGGCGGACAGGACTACCTCGATCTGAGTTTATTAGGCATCAGTGTGGCCAATTTTGCCAGTAACGTCACGATTGCTGGGGGAGCCGGTAACAGCACCGTTATTAGCATCGGCAATCCTGTTAATGACAATGTCATTACTTTAGAAAACGTAAACGCGAAAAGTATCGATATTCATGATTTTATTCTAATCGGATAAGGAGAAGACCATGTGCGCCAGCATAGGCCAACAGAACTAAAGGATTTATTAAAGGGAACGAAATTCACCTTTATAATGCTGTTCTTTATAGTTTTGTTATCAATATGCTGGCGCCAGGGTCAGGTATTCAAAGCATTTATGACGGCGGATTATTCACATTCCCCAACTGATACGCCAGTGCGACGACCAGTGACTGCACCAGGCACAGCGTAGCAGACTGAGAACGGAAGGCATCCACCTGCGCTTCCTTCACCACAAAGCACAAATCACTGAAACTTGCTTTGCTATAAAATTAAAAATTTTTTAATACCAACGAATTATTATCTCCAATTCATCAGTTTATATGAGTGAGTTTTCCAAAGTATTAAACTATGTTCCAATAAACATACTTGGAGTTATTTTCATGAAATCTCTTATAATAATCGTGATGATAGCGCTCTCACTGCTTGGCTGCCATGGTACTGATGTTAGTTCTGATTCATATTGGCTTAAACAGCCTGGTGATAGATCTAAGACAGTTATTATTTTTATTCATGGAGTTCTCGGTGATTCACATGAGACTTGGGCTACTGGTACGGGAAAACCTGAATGGCCAGATATTGTATTTAACGACAAACAGTTGCAACCAGTGGACGTATATGCAGTAGGTTACAAATCGGGGCCATTAGCAAGAACGTCCAACATTGAAGAAATTGCGGTAAGTATGTTGCGATCCATTGAAGATGAACAGATCTTTAAGCGATACGACAATGTTGTGTTTGTGGTGCATAGCATGGGGGGATTAATTACCAAGAGAATGCTTCGCATGTTGCAGGTGAACACTCCCGAAAGTTTTCATAAAGTGAAAAGTGTGATTTTTTTCTCGACCCCTGCCCAGGGCGCAGATTTAGCAGCAATGGCAAAATGGATCAGCAACAATCCACAATTTGAAAATATGAAACCGTCAGACTTCAATCCCTTCCTTCAGGTTTTGGATAATGACTGGAATAGTTTGCTCCGTGCTCGAACCGTCGATGCCCCCTTCCCAAAAAGCTATTGCGCCTACGAAACAGAAGCCTTATGGCCAGTGATTGTTGTTCCTCGCTCTGGTTCTGAACGGGGGTGTGATGAAACGCCAGTGGCGTTTGCTCGCAATCACTCTACGATTGTCAAGCCTTTGTCTGCCGATGATGAAATACACAAATATTTACGTGCTCGCATTTTGGAAAGCCTTTCCACTGATGACAAAATACCTCAGCGAGTGGTAATCAAACTGGTTAAACCCGATGGGTCATTAATAAAGGCGGGAGATAATGTGCGTAGTGGAGATCAATATGCGATTGAAATTCATACTCGTAAACCAGCATGGTTTTATGTTTTTAATATTGACAGTACAGGTTATAGAGAAAGATATTTCCCCAACGGTGATGTTGCGGGTTTACAATATGAACCCGTAACGTCTCTTCGTGTTCCCGGCGATCCCCAAAAATTCATGACATTGGATAACAATACGGGCATTGAACGTTTGTACTTTTTTGTTCTGGAAAATGCAGATCAACAGCTCGAAAAAGAACACCATGCTGTAGGTATTACGGCCAGAGTAGCTCTTGATAACGCCATAACTACAAAAACTCGAGGAGCTTATGTATCCCCGCAAAAAATATCAACCTCAGGTGAGACCATACTTTCTTCAAAAGGTGACTCCGCAACAGATATACTAATTTTTGAGCATAAACCATGATAAAGATGCTATGTCGGTTGCTAGTACTCTGTGTGGCTATAGTCGGTATTATTTTCGAATCTTCCCATGCTTCGAACTTGCCAACCATAGAACAAGATGAAATTAAAATGTTTGGCAAACTAATCCAACCGGGTGATAAATTTTCATCTTTTCAGTCAGTACCTATATTGTTATTTGTTTATCGATACCTCGCTTCCGGCCGCAGCGAGGAGGCCTATAGAATTTGCACAGCCCTGTATCAGGGAAGTGACTCAGAAAGTGTAAAAGATGGTGCACTTCAATGCATTTCACTAAGCAGCCTGATGTCAGGTCATTTTGACCGGGCTGAAACTATCATTATTAGGTCGGTGGCTGATTCTGAGCATCTGACCGGGAAGGAACGCAGTAAATATGCGAGTAAACTCCTGGTTCTTGCCAATCTTTACCAGGAAAGAGGTTATTTCTTAATTGCTGATAAAGTCCTGCAAAAGGCCGAAGACGCACTTGAAAGCGACGTCATTCCACTGATACCAGAAAGCACCCAAGATCACCAGCAGGCCTCCCGCCTCAATCAGGAAGAGCAGCCTTATATGAACAAACTGGAAAAAGAAATTCAGCAGTTGATTTCTGCTGGTGTTGATGATGAAGAAAAGAATCATCAACTACAAAAGATTAATGATGAATTTCAAAAAGTGGTAACACGTTTTCTCAGCAGAAACTATGACCAGTCCACCCTGGAATTACATTTGAGTATTGTCAGAAAACGTTGGCATATTGCTAATATATCAGGAGATGCTGACAAAGCATTCTCATTACTTCGGGCAATAGCCATTTTATCAGCTAAATATAATGGAAAATTTATGAATTCATCCGAGGCATTAGCGGGTTACTATTATCTGGTGAATAAAGGGGGACCTGAAGAGGCTACAAAGTATTTAACCCTGGCAAAAGGGACTGCAAAATTAGATATTGGTTATTCCTTTGATGCTCCGGACCCATTGCCCACGACGTTTAATAATCCTGGCGCGGTGGCATTATTTGGTGACGCCAGTCACAGCGGTGTTATTGCGAGTGCCATAATGAGTCTTGGGCGCGTTTATCGTGTCGAGGGGAATGTTATTCAAGCTCGGCGCTTCCTCAATACAGCACTAAAAGGCACGCAATTTACATCCGGTGAGGACAGCAACGAGACAGCCAATATCATTTATGAACTGGCGTTAACTGAACGGCAAGAGGGTAAGCTAACAGTTTCTTTAGCTCTGTTACGTAAGGCGCTCGCGATGGTTATTGCCAATGCTGAGGATGCGGCCTTGTTGCCCAGTGGTAATGCTATAGAGCTGATGGGAAACAGAAATAAGATTGCACTTGAAATAATCGATTTATTGTACTCGTCGCCGCAGCTTCTACCAGAATCCCTGCGCATGCAGGTTCTGTTTGAAGCATTTCAATGCCTGCACAGACAATTCACTGCGTCATCCATATCCTCGGCAAGTTTGCACTTGAACCAAACAAACCTCGAACATCGGAAATTACTGGATGATTACCAGACGGCGACGCGTAAACTAGCAACTACTCGTAGTTGGTATGCACGTCTGGAGTCAAATTCGTTAAACGTTGATACCAAGCAGATCGAAGCTATTAATCTTCTTCAACAACTCCAAATTCAGCAAGGTGAAGTGATTCGTCTCAGGAATAAACTCAATAAGGCGGGGGTCCTGAGCACCACTGATACAACGAGTCACAATAACTTCATGGAATTCCAAAAGAAGTTATTACCTGGGGAGGTCTTGTTACAATTTGCCTTCAATAACGTACATGGTTATGTGCTGGCTACGACACGCCAGCAACAGCACATTGCTATTATTAAAAGAGGGCGGATGGCATTTCGAAAAGACGTAGAAACTTTGCTGTATGAGGTATCTCATTTACCAAGTGATACCATGAAATTTTCCCTGAATATTGCCAACACGCTGTATGAGCAATCGCTTGCTAATGTACTCAGTAAATTTCCGCAGGCAAAACGCTTACTACTAGTCGCCGATGACGTCTGGGATGGGTTCCCGTTTAGTGTGCTGGTTGAAGGCCGTCATGAGCAGTCAATAGAGATTAACGATTATGACAAGGTCGATTGGCTGATACGCCGCTATGAGATTGCTTACTTACCTTCGCCTGCCTCTCTGGCTAGGTTAAGGACCCGTTCTCTCTCTAAGGCTCCTGATGATATTTTGGGTATTGGCAGCCCCGTCGGTCTGGTTCCTAGGTCTCCCACACGGGGGGCTTTTGTTGCTTCTTTGCTCCCTCAGCCAGACATACAAAATTTGACCGGAGCAGTTGCTGTTGGGGAACTTGAGCAAGTGGAAAAATTTTTCGCACCAGCGAAGCGGAAAATACTCATTGGCCCGGATGCAACCAATATTAATTTTTATAAGGCCAAGCCTGAAAACTATAAAATTCTTTTATTTGCAACGCATGGTTATCTTGCATCAGATTTATCAGAAATTGGCGAGCCAGCGCTGCTGATGTCCACCACTTCTCAGGAAAGTAAACCCGCTTTTCTGACAGTTAATGATATTGCCTCGATGCGTATTGATGCCAATCTGGTATTGCTCAACGCCTGCAATACAGCCGGTAGTGATGGAATGCCGGGTGCTGAATCCTTAACAGGAATGACGAATGCGTTTTTCTTCTCTGGTGCCCGATCGGTGATTGCTTCATTGTGGTCAGTTAACGATCATGCGGCGACAACGATGGGAGTTACAGTAATTGGGCAATCTTCCAGGAAAAAGCAGGCGTCGATAGCATCGCTATTACAGCAAACCATGCTGATGGCACTGAAAAACGGCCATGGACGGGAGAAACATCCCTACTATTGGGCACCCTATGTCATCATCGGTGATCCAGCTATTGAACCGCTGAGTGCGTCCAAAAAAACGTCTTTCAGTTCCACGGTGTCAATGCACAGGGGAAAATGATACTCAGGAGATAGCTACCCCGTGACACCACCATGCTGAGATGGCACCCTCACATCCAGACTGGATTGCTGTCAGCATTTCATCTTTATGTGGGTCACGAATACGCGGGGAAGATTGCCAACTGATTACAAATCAGTTTACCCCTAAGCCAACATACATAACCTAACTCTCTGGTAAAGCAATAACTCGTCGGGGTGCTATGTACCTCGGCATCTGAAACTTCCTCGTCTAAAAACCCTGTGAAGATGACTTCACCGGATGTTGACCTTTCTTTCCGACAAACCCGATACCGGTAATCACCTGGCTAGAAACACCATTCCTTAATGACCGTTCGGTCATTTCTATCTAAAAACAATTCTCGCCAAAATTATGCGCATTTATGCGACTCAGAGCTTGTTTTAAGATGTTGTTTACCCATTAGTAGTAAAAATATTACGTATTGATCACTTTTTCATAACATCGTAATTGACCGTTTGGTAATTCAAGATGTACCTTTCAGTCGTGAGGTGCTTTTTTTATAGCCGTTTAATACCAGTAGCCAGGTATGAGGCTTCATTTCAGTAACGTTGGGATTTCAATCAAGGGGTAAACATGTTCATAAACAAGACAGGTGTTGCCAGTGCTGTGATGTTGGCGTTAGTTGCTTCGGCTTCAACCTTTGCTGCGGAAAAAGTACCGGTAATCGGTGTGGTTGCCATTGATCTGCAAAACTCATTTTTTGTACGGATGAGACAGGCGGGTGATGAGGCGGCAAAAGATTATGGCGTTAAGGTTATATGGCAGGGTTCTGAAGGTAGCCTTGAGAAAGAAATCTCAAATATTGAAAACTTTGTTAACCAGGGCGTCGATGTCATTTTAGTTGACCCACTTGATCGTGCTGCTATTGCCAATGCGGTTCAAAAAGCGAAAGCAAAAAATATTCCTGTGGTTGCCATGGGTAATAAAGTTGATGGTAACTGGAATTACAACACGCTTTATCCCGACTATTCCAATATGAGTACGGTCGCCCGTGCATTAGCTAAGAAGCTCGACGGCAAAGGTGAGGTGGCTCTACTGGTTGGCGGAAAAGGCAACTATGTCTCTGACACTCGCGAAAAAGCGTTTCGCGATGTGATGTCAAAAGAGTTCCCTGGTATCAAACTGGTGGGCGTCGAAGCCACCAACTGGGATAGCACGCGCTCTTCTGATGCCATGCAAACATGGTTATCAACCTATCCAAATTTAAAAGGCGTGGGTTGTTTCGCCGATTCAATCTGCGTTGCGGCAAAAGCCATTGCGGATGCTAATGGCCGTCCTATTTCATTTGCCAGCTATGAAGGCGACCCTGAAATGTTCCCTCATGTCAGCGATGGCTCGAATGTCGTTGATGTATTAAACGGTGCATCTCGAGTGGGTTACTGGAATATTGCCGTTGCTGCTCGTCTCGCCAAAGGGGCGAAATACCCAACAGATCTGTTTATGCCTACCTATTTTGTTACATCAGATAAAACGGCGGCTGAATTAAAAGCTAATGGTCTGAGCTTCCCCTATATCACTCCGTCTAAGGCCGAATTGGTTGCGAAGGAATACCGTACAGAAATGTCACCTTCGAAACCTGACTCAGCCATGACAGTCGCTGAACAGTAATAAAAACTGTTGCCCGGTGAATAACCGGGCTTTGGAGTATCCCACGATGTCGCAAAACAGTGAGAGTACCCCCATCTCCCCGGGGTTAAAGGGCCTGAGACTCAATCAGGAAATGGTTTTATTTGTCATTATCCTTATTGCCGTGGCGGTGTTTGGTATTGCTACGCCCGATTATTTATCCCCGGAAAATCTGCTTAATATCGGCCAGCAAACCTCAGTGATTGCGACTGTTGCCTATGCGATAACGGCGGTCATCATCTGTAAAGGTATTGATATTTCCGTCGGCAGCGTTCTTGCAGCAAGCGGAATTCTTGCAGCATTGGTGATGCAGAATACAGGCATACCGGGCTGGCTGGGTATCATCGTTGTGATAATGATAGGTGCAGGATTTGGCCTGTTAAATGGCACACTCATTAGTGTCATTGGTATCAGTCCTTTTGTTACGACTCTTGCTGTTTATGCTTTTGCCCGCGGTGTCGCGCTGAGTTTTTCTGGCTCACAGTCAGTTGCTGTCGAATCGCCATTATATTTATGGTTTGGTCATACCGATATTGCAGGTATTCCAGTCAGTTTACTTATTGCCGTTTTATTAGCTGTATTATGGATGTTTTTGCTTAATCGAACCATATTTGGCCGCTGGGTGTACGCCACTGGCGGAAATACAGAGGCTGCTCATGCATCATTAATACCGGTGCGAGTCACCTGTACGCTAATTTATGTATTTGCAGGTGCCAGCGCCGGGATTGGCGCATTGCTCACCACGGGGCGAGTCGGTTCAGCACAGCCACTGGCTGGGTTTGGCCTGGAGTTTTCTGCCATTACTGCTGCCATTATCGGTGGTGCGAGACTGGCAGGTGGGCAGGGTTCTATTTTAGGTACGGCGCTGGGCGCACTGTTACTGGGCGTGGTGAATACCGGGCTCTCCTTTTTGCAAGTTTCCCAACAGGTCAATTACTTCGTCACCGGGGGATTTGTGCTGGTCGCAGTATTGCTCAGCCAGCGTGGCCTCCTGCAAGGAATGAGCTTTAAAGCGTTATTTCCGCCAAAAAACGTCAGTTTGTCTTCAGGTGAAAATATTACCCAGTCGGTTAATAGCATTGAATTAAAGGGTATTTCTAAAATCTTCCCTGGGGTGAAGGCCTTATCTAACGTTTCATTGCGCCTGAATCGTGGAGAAGTGGTAGCGTTAATGGGGGAAAACGGTGCGGGTAAATCCACACTGGTAAAAGTATTGTCAGGGATATATCACCCGGAAGAGGGTGGAATATGGCTCGATGATAACGAAATCAAATTAACATCACCGGCAGAAAGCCGTCGGGCGGGTATTTCGATTATTCACCAGCATTTCAGCCTGATCCCAGAATTAACAGTGGCAGAGAATCTGGCACTGGCGCAGACAAAACTTCCACGGTATTTCGGTATTGCGCTTAACCGGAAAAAAATGCGCCAGCATGCACGAACATTAATTAACGAATTACAGCTTGATGTCGATCCGGATGCGAAAGTTGCAGAACTGACCATCGGGCAATGCCAGATGGTGGAAGTTGCCAAGGCAATGATGGCTGATGCCTGGCTGATTGTGATGGATGAACCGACCAGTGCGTTAACTAACCCTGAACGCGATCAACTCTATTTACTGATTGATCGTCTGCTGAAAAGAAACTGCAGCGTCCTCTATATCTCGCACAAAATGCAGGAAATTTATACCCTGGCCAGTCGCGCCGTGGTGCTACGTGATGGGCAAAAAGTGGGCGAGGCCCCTTTACCTGAAACCTCAGAATCTGAGCTGATCAATATGATGGTTGGGCGCGATATCGGCAATGTTTTCCCATGGCGTGAAACCGTTCCGGGAGAGACATTGCTCGAGGTGAAAGAGCTTTCAGCGGGTGGATTGCTACAAAACATCAGCCTCTCTGTTCGTCATGGTGAACTGGTGGCATTGACCGGCTTGATGGGCAGTGGCCGTACTGAGTTGATGAGATGCATCGCCGGGCTGGGTCACTTTAATCACGGCACTATCACGCTTGATGCCCAGAAGATGACGTCCGGGCATGCCCGCCGGGCCAGTCAGTTAGGCGTTGCTTATGTGCCAGAGGACCGTCACAAAGAAGGCTTTATTGGCAGCATGTCCCTGAAAGATAACATTTCCTTACGCTGGATTTTGCATAACAGCTTTGTCGGAATCCTGCGCAGGCAAGCCATTGCCAAATTAGCCAAAAATATCATTACGCAATTAGGTGTGCGTCCATCCAATCCTGAAAACCTTGTTGCCAGTTTGTCCGGTGGCAACCAACAAAAAATTGTCATCGGTAAATGGCTGGCAACCAAACCCCGATTACTGCTGCTCGACGAACCGACCAACGGTGTTGATGTGGGCGCAAAATTTGAAATTCACAATTTAATTGCCGAATTGAAACAGCAGGGCATGGGCATTTTGATGGTTTCCAGCGAACTGCCGGAAGCTCTGGGGGTAGCCGACAGAATAATCGTTCTTAGCAAAGGGCGTATTGCCGGGGAATTACCCCGTGGGGCTACAGAAGAACAGGTGATGAGTCTGGCCTTTAAATATGTTTAAACAAGGAAAAACCATCATGAAGTCATCGCGTTCGCGAGTAAATCTGGTGTTGGACCTGGCTCCGATACTGCTGTTAATCATTCTGCTGCTGGTGTTCGGAGTGGTGGATAACAGAATTGTTTCATTAAATAATTTAAACATCATCATGTTACAGGCAACGTCAGTTGCGCTGATGGGATTGGGATTATTTTGGATCCTACTGACAGGCGAAATTGACTTATCAGCCGGTCACCTGGTTTCATTTTGCGCCGTCACCATGGGTACGTTGCTCTCATCCGGGACGGGTTTGGTACCCGCGTTAGCGATTGGCTTCTTTGCGTGTCTGACCTTTGGTTTTCTAAACGGTCTGATGGTGACTGTACTCAAATTGCCGTCATTTATTGCCACTTTAGTCACAATGTTGTTCCTGCAGGGCGCAACATTGATGGTAGCGAAAACCGGCACCATTCTCGTGTTTAACCCACTGCTGCGCAGCTTTGGGGCATTTACTTCTTCACTATGGTTTCCACCAACCGTCGTGTTTGTCTGTTTAATGGCGCTCCTGTGCTGGTGGATTTCACGCCGTACTGCTTTCGGTTTGAAGACCTACGCGGTCGGTTCGTCAGCTGAACGCGCCGAGTTGGCAGGTATTTCTGTGAAAAAACAGAAGATTGGCGTTTTTGTTCTATCTTCCGTGTTTGTTTTCCTGACGGCAACCGTGTTCATTTCACGTATCCCTGTCGTCAATCCGAACGTTGGCGGTGTCAGTCTGCTGCTGGATGCGATAGCGGCGGCGGTCATTGGCGGTACGAGTTTATTCGGTGGTCGTGGGAGCGTTGGCGGCGTGATTTGCGGTGCGCTTATTATCAGTTTACTCACTGCTGCACTGCGTATCTTAGGTGTCGAACCTTCCAGTCTGGACCTCTATAAAGGTGCAATCATTATTTGCATTCTTCTTCTCGATCAGAGCATTAACTTTGCTCGCAACCACCGTAAGCAGGTGACGCAATGAAGAAATTGAACGTTGATGTCGTCGTGATTGGTGCCGGTGTTGTCGGTTGCGCGGTCACTCGCCGCTTTGTCCTCGAGGGGGCACGCGTTCTGCTGATTGAAAAAAGCAGCGATATTCTGTCGGGTGCCAGCAAAGCCAACAGCGCCATCTTGCACACCGGGTTTGATGCTCCGCCAGACAGCACCGAATTATCCTGTATGCAACGAGGCTACCGCGAGTATCTGGAAATTTCCGGTCAGCTGAATCTGCCGATATTAAAAACGGGCGCAGTGGTGGCCGCCTGGAATCAGGATGAGATGGAAAGGCTGCCAGGCATAATGGCGCAGGCCAAACAAAATGGTGTTGCAGATGTGCAAATGCTGGATCGCGCAAGCTTACTAAAACGCGAACCTTTTCTGTCTCCTGAAGTATTGGGTGGATTGTTAGTCCCTGAAGAACATGTGATTGACCCATGGAGTGCGCCGCTGGCCTATTTACGGCAGGCCGTCGAGAACGGTGGCCAGGTGATGTGTGACACCGAGCTCCTCTCCGCCATAAGAGAGGGGAACGAATGGGTTCTCACAACGAATCAGGGAGAGATTCGCGCCTCAACGGTTATCAATTGCGCCGGTGTTTGGGGGGATAAGGTGGAATCAATTCTGCTGGGGACATCGCGCTTTACGATTAAACCGCGTAAAGGCCAGTTCGTGGTATTCGATAAAGTCGCCTCAAGCTTGCTTAACACCATTTTATTGCCGGTCCCGAATGAGCGCACCAAAGGTGTGGTGCTCGTCAGAACCATATTTGGCAATCTACTGGTTGGGCCAACTGCCGAGGAGCAAGACGATCGTCTGCATGCGGCGGTTGAAAAGCCGATGCTTGAGCAGCTAATCGCTAAAGCAGTTTCCCTGATCCCTGCGCTGTCGGGTGTGCCGGTTACCGCGGTTTATGCGGGGTTACGCCCTGCAACGGAGCGTAAAGAGTATCGTATCTATCATGACGCCGATGTCGGTTATCTGGCGGCGGGGGGAATTCGCTCCACCGGTCTGACGGCTTCACTTGGGCTGGCAGCACATTTGTTTGACCTCTACAGCACTCAACCTTCAACGACATTAACTCCCTTATTCGATCCAGTAGCGAACGCAGTCCCTAACCTGGCTGAACATTTACCTCGTGACTGGCAGATGCCAGGCAGTCACGAAATGGTTTGCCATTGCGAACGTGTCACACGGCGCGAAATAGACGCAGCACTCAATGGCCCGGTGCCTGCCAGGGATCTTGGGGGGCTGAAACGAAGAACTCGCGTCTGTATGGGGCGCTGCCAGGGGTTCTATTGCAGTAGTCGGGTTGCTGAGTTGAGCCGGGAAAAATGGGGTGAATCCCTCATTGTAGGAGACGTCAATGAATAACGAATTTGATGCTGATGTGTTGGTCATCGGGGGAGGGCCTGCTGGCATTTCCGCTGCAGTCGCATTGCGACGCAAAGGGATAAAACGCGTGATTATTATTGAACGCGAGCCAGAAGCTGGCGGTATTCCGCGTCATTGTGGCCATCCTCCTTTTGGTATGCGGGAATTTGGGCGCATTCTGTCCGGGCCTGACTATGCGCGCCGTTTGGTGCAATTAGCCAGAGAACATCAAATTGAAATAATGACAAATACCACGGTTATCAATGTGGAACCTAATGCGACACTTCTGGTGAGTAACCATGAAGGCCTGCGCCGTCTTACAGGCCTGCGTGTGATTATGGCAACCGGTGTTCGTGAATCGCCACGCTCCGCGTTGCTGGTTTCTGGTGATCGCCCTACGGGCGTACTCAATACGGGTGCTTTGCAGTCCTGGGTTTATTTACGTGGTCTGCTCCCGTTCAAACGGCCCTTAATTGTCGGCACTGAGCTGGTTTCACTGTCCGCCTTGCTGACCTGTCGCAAGGCCGGTATCAAACCGGCTGCCATGGTGGAAGCCAATCAACGGCCAACAGCCAGACGCCCGATGATGTTATTACCCCGTTTGCTGGGCGTGCCGTTGCATTATAACTGCGAGATTGCACGCATTAATGGGATGAAGCGTGTGGAGTCAGTGCTGATTCGTCAGGAAGGGAAAGAGCGTGAAATAGTCTGTGATGGTGTGCTGTTTACCGGGCGTTTTATTCCCGATTCGGCCCTTATCCGGGGGAGTCATCTACAATTGGATCCGTCCAGTGGTGGCCCTGAAATCGATCAGTTTGGGCGTTGCAGCGACCCCTCTTACTACGCTACCGGAAATATGCTCAGAGCACTGGAAACCGCAGGCTGGTCTTTCCGTGAAGGCAATCGTGTAGGTGAAATGGTAGCCAGTGATTTAGCGGGTGAAAGGAAATCATCTCAGGAATATGTACAGCTGGTGGTGGCGGATAAGCAGATTAAATGGATAGTCCCACAACGTATTGTGGCGACTGAAAAAGACAGAGGCATGGATAATCTACAACTTCGGGCACTGCAATCGGCGCAAGGAGAATTACAGCTCATCCAGAATGGCCGCGTTATCTGGAGCAAAGAAATGAAGTTATTACCAGAGCGGCGAATTTTAATCCCGTTGCAGCAAATTCCGTTAACGGATTCATTCAGCAAGATAAGCATCTCACTGAAAAACAACTGATAAACAGGAAGCAATATCATATTAATGATGCTGACTATTACACAGAATAAATGCATTATCTTCGGATGATAGTGGTTCAGGCGGGATTTTCGCCTGAAAAACATTTCAAATGAAGCTGGGGTAGCTTGGGTTATTTGTTACGCTTGCTAATAATATCGCGACATGTTTTTGGGAGGTAAGTGGTCATGCGACCTGAGCAACGACGTGCAGAGATCCTCACACTGGTCAATGAGAAACGAAAAGTGACGGTTGACTTTTTGTCGGAAAATTTCAGTGCATCAAGGGAGACTATCCGCCGTGATTTAACCGATCTGGCCATCAATGGGCAGCTGCGCAAATTTCATGGTGGGGCAACGGTACTGGATAACTTTCATGAAGGTAAATTCAGTACCCGACTGAGTGAGCAATCACATGAAAAGAAAGCTATTTCTCAGCTGGCTGCAACGTTATTTCAGACAGGTGACTCTCTATTTATTGATACCGGAACCACGACATTAGCCTTTGCCCGAGAACTGGCAGTCAGCGCAAAAGAGCTCACGATTTTTACTAATTCTGTCTCCATTACCCAGATACTTGCATCCAGTGGTGGCAATCATCGTGTGTTCTTGATTGGCGGGCAATATCGTGATGATGCGGCTGAGAATATTGGCCCG
Organism: Buttiauxella sp. WJP83; assembly: GCF_027594725.1. Taxonomy (NCBI): domain Bacteria; kingdom Pseudomonadati; phylum Pseudomonadota; class Gammaproteobacteria; order Enterobacterales; family Enterobacteriaceae; genus Buttiauxella; species Buttiauxella sp. WJP83. The sequence goes on along the minus strand of NZ_CP110080.1, from coordinate 3,050,689 downwards.
ATAGCCGTCGCTCAAATTAAGCAGTTCCAGGCCGCTCATGTCGTTATGACGATTGGGGCGCTTGATACCAATGGTGTAATGGACTATGACCTGGAAGAAACGGAAATTGCCAAGGCTATGATTTCCATGGCAAAAAAAGTCACCGTTCTGGCGGATAACAGTAAACTGGGGCGCTCAGCACTGTTTTCTGTTTGTTCACTCAATCAGGTTGATCGGCTCATCACGGATGCCGTGCCGGATGATGACTTACTGGCGGCGCTTAAAGAAGCGGGTGTTGAAGTTTTGACGACCAACGCGATTAACGGAAAATCCTGAACTGAGAGGGTGGTGGCTGTGCCTGCAAATAAGTTGCGGTACCGTACACCCTCAATTTAGTCATTATTAATAGTAATAATAAAAAGAATTATCAAAACAATATATAACCCACCTTATACCGGAGGTCTTATGCCCATGCACATCATGACGTTTGATATAGGGACATCTTCCCTGAAAGCCGCATTGATTGATCAATCGGGAAAGGTGGTGGCTGGAGGTGGGACAAGTTATACCGTTTCTCATCCAAAACCAGGTTGGGCCGAACAAGATCCTGAAGAAATCTGGAACCATATTTGTGCAACAAGTCAGGATGTTATTAGCCAAAGCGCAGTCAGTACGAATGAAATTAGCGCGGTGGTATTTGTTGCGCCATGGAAAAATATTATTGCGCTTGATGACCAAGGCAAAGTATTACGAGATAGCATTATTTGGATGGACGCACGCGCGGCCGAGCAAGCAGAACGTTTGAATCAATCCGTCGGTAAGTTTGTTGGTAGCGGGCAAGAATATTGGCCGCGTTTGATGTGGATGAAAGAGCAAGAACCTGAATTATGGCATCGGGCTCGTCATATTATCGGTCTTAATACCTATTTTAAATTTAGGGCGACGGGTGAGGTCTATACCGAACCCTCGGATGATTTTATTCGCTCAGCCAATCCAGAATTAAATGATTATTATCAGACTATATTGAAAGCCGCAGATCTATTAACGGATACAGAAAAATTTCCCACAGCCAAAGACGCAACCGACATAGTCGGGAATCTGACCGAAACGGCAGCGCAGCAACTCGGTATGGCTGTGGGTACGCCGGTTATTGGAGGGTTTGGAGATTTAGTCGCCATTACCTGGGGTGCTGGCAAAGCGCAACGGGGCGATGCACATCTTTATTTTGGCACCTCTTCCTGGCTGGTGAGCATTATAAAAAACCGTTCAGAATTAGAGGCGCCACTCTATTTCTCTATTAACCAGGATAAAGAAGGTGCGGTATACGCTCTGCAGACGGGATGCCTGGCACTAGACTGGGTGATAGATCAGGTTTATCGCACTGAACGCACGGCTTTGGGTCCAGACATCTATCGCTTCATTGGCAATGAAGTCAGCCAGATTTCACCGGGAAGCGACGGCGTTATTGCCACCCATTGGCTGAGCGGGGAACTGGCGCCTTTATCTAAAAATGCGAAAGGATCGTTCTTTAATCTCACGACAAATCATGACCGCCGCCATATGGTCAGGGCCATGATGGAGAGTGTGTGCTTTACGCATCGTCGGAATATTTCCACCTTACAAGAGCATAGCAACACGCAATTGAGCCATATTCGCGTTGTGGGTGGGGGCGCAGTAAGCGATATGTGGATGCAGATGCTGGCGGATATTTTGAATATCAGTGTTCAGGTTCCTGAATCCCCGCGATATAGCGGAACGCTTGGCGCGTATTACTGTGCTGCACGAGGATTAGGCTGGCTTAATAACGATGATGCCATGGGCCGCGAGGTCAATATCGGAAAAGTGTTTACTCCGAATCCAGCGCATCGTGAAATCTATGACAGAAACTACCGTGTTTATATGAAAATCCATCCGGCTCTGAAAGAAATATATAATGAACTTAATGGTGAATATTAATGAAAATTCTTATTACTGAATTCCGCCAGGAAAGTAATTCATTTAACCCTACAAACTCTACTTTAGAATTCTGGATGCAAACTGGCGAGTATGAAGGTGCCGATGTCCGTGCACAATTTGACGGATATCCCTGCGCGATAGGCGGATTCTTACACGCTCTTGATGAGTCGGAGCATAAACCAGAAGTTATCTGCGGGACAGTGATGGCCTGTCAAAGTGGTGGGGTTGCCGAGCAATCGGTGATGGATCATTATATGTCGAAACTGATACCACAAATAACCGCAAACCTCCCACTTGACGGAGTTTTCATTTCTTATCATGGCGCGCTGGTCACCACGGAATATGATGATCCAGAAGGTGAAATAACCCGGCGAGTGCGTGAACTGGTCGGCCATTCTGCTGTAATTGCCGTCGCGACGGATCTGCATGCTTATATTTCAGAAACATTAGTCCGTAATACTAATGTTGTGCTGGCATATCTTACTTACCCGCATGTGGACTACTTTGAAACGGGTTATCGCGTGGCAAAGTTAGGGCTTGAGTGTATTACCAGCGCGGTTAAACCGGTAACGGCTTGGGTGCCTGTGCCGATGATTGTTCCTGCCGCGGCTTATAATACGCTTAAAGGTGCGTTTAAAGAGATTATTGATTTTGGAAATAACCTTAAGCAGCAGCGAAAAATTATTGATTTCTCGGTCTATCAAATGCAGCCGTGGCTGGATATATCCACACCTAATTCGTCAGTCGTTGTTGCGGCGTACTCACAAGAAGACGCAGCAAAATATGCACAACAATTGGCAGAATTACTGTATGCCAAACGTCACGAATTTAGTTTGCAACTCATGCCCATTGCTGAGGTGATTAAACGTGCCAATGATCCACATGTAACGAAGCCTGTAATATTAGTGGACTCCGCTGATTCCTGTAATGCAGGGGCTGCCGGAGACAATATGGCGGTCGCGGCAGAAATTCTTGCGTCAGGCTGCGAGTTTCGTGCCGCAACGGTGGTAAATGATGAAAAGGCGGCGCAGAAAGCACATCAATTAGGTGTGGGGGCTCGCGCTGAGTTTACCTTAGGGGCCTCTCGCGACAAGCGCTCGCAGGCCGTCACGGTGCAGGCCTATGTAAAATCACTCCATGATGGCGTCTTCAGACAAGAAGGGCCTGCCGGAAGGGGCATGACGCAGCGGATCGGGCTCACGGCAGTCCTAAGCGTAGGTAATCTGGATATCGTAGTTTGTGAGTGGATGGCTGGTAATGGCGATCCGCAACTTTATCGCGCCCACGGTATTGAACCGACGTTATATGACCTGGTGGTGGTCAAAGCATCAACCTCGTTCCGGGTTGCGTACGAAAAACTAGCGGGTGTTATTTGTGAAGCAAATACGCCAGGGTCGGCCAGTTCTGATCTGAAGTCTTTACCTTTCGAACGGTTGCCAAAAAATATCTATCCCTGGACGGATGAGAATATTTTGGATTGGTCTGTGGTATTTGCACCGATTGCTGAATAAACACGATGAGGTCATTATGCGTAAAATATTTCTTGCTTGCCCCTACAGCCATACCGACGAAAATGTTATCCACCATCGATTCCTGGCATGTAATAAAGTAGCCGCCAAAATTGTAGAGTCAGGTAATACCGTCTTTAGCCAGGTAACGATGTCACATCCAATAAACCTGGCGCTGGAAAAAACGGAAAAAGCAAACGTGGGTAAAATGTGGGCTCCTGTTGATGCTGTTTTTCTTGATGCCATGGAAGAGCTTATTATTCTGGACCTTGAAGGCTGGGATAAGAGTGCGGGAATCAAAAGAGAAATTGAATTTTACCAGGGACGAAATCAGCGGGTGAGTTTATGGTCTGATGCCGCTAAAGAATTTGACTGATACAAAGAGGGGCGCGTAAAGCGCCCTCATCATTTATGACGGCGGATTATTCACATTCCCCAACTGATACGCCAGTGCGACGACCAGTGACTGCACCAGGCACAGCGTAGCGGACTGAGAACGGAAGGCATCCACCTGCGCTTCCTTCACCACAAAGCACAAATCACTGAAGGTCGCGAGCGGGCTAATCTGGCTGTCAGTAATGACAATCTGCCGTGCGCCTGCGTTGGCGGCAGTTTCACTCACCTTTAACGTCTCTTCTGCATAGGGTGAGAAGCTGATTGAAACCACAATATCCTGTGCCTTGATGCGGTTAATTTGCTCAGACAGCATGCCGCCCATACCATCAAGCAAAATCGGTCGACACTCGAGGTGGCTTAACGAGTAGGTTAAGTAGGTGGCGACGCTAAACGAACGACGTAACCCAACGATGTAAATGGTGTCGGCCTGCGCCAACAAATCGACCGCACGTTGAAGCATCTCCGGTTCGGTGCGGGCAGCAAGTTGCTGCAACGCCTGGGCGTTGGAGCGGGCGAACTCCTGCAGAATATCCAGGGGTGTTTCCGGTATGGCTTCGTTTTCCATTTCACGAAACATTCGCGCGCGGTCGCTGTAACTTGCGGTCTCCTCAACCAGATTCATACGGAACAACTGTTTCATCTCGTTAAAACCGGTGAAGTCGAAGGCGTTGGCAAAGCGGATTAGCGTCGACGGAGGAACCCCTGCGCGTTCGGCGATGACGGCAACCGTATCGAAGGCCACGCTGTTGGTATTGTCCAGCACATAATGGGAAACCTGCTGCAACCTTTTGCTCAGGTTATCGTAGCGGTCGCGAATTTGTTGCTGTAGCTCATTCAGGCTGGATGCTGTCGTCATTTTACCCCCATGGTGTTATTCCTTCATTCTAAACATTAGACCGCACTTTTTAAATGTCGACGATTCAAAACACGTCTAAATGAAACAACAACTTCAGTAACGGTTCACCTGAAATTGAAGGTAGCGGCCTCTGCGTCCCTGATTCATAGCTGTAACATAAAAACCAACTATTGATCACAATAATTAATTTATGTTTTATTTTTTATAAAAATGGAACGTTTATTTCGTATACAGTGTTCTGGTCACAAACACACATCAACAGCGAGAGGTTCAGGATGGAGACGGTAGCGAATTTTATTCACGGCAAATGTACCACCGGTTCAGGTCAGCGCGTTCAGGGCATTTTCAACCCCGCCACGGGCGAGCAAATTCGTCAGGTGGTGATGAGCACCGTGCAGGAAACGCAGCAAGCGATCACCGCCGCTGAACAGGCATTCCCTGGCTGGGCTCGCCAGTCGCCTCTAAAACGTTCACGAGTGATGTTCCGTTTTAAAGCCTTGCTTGAGCAAAACATGGATGCACTGGCCCGGGTTATCAGCGAAGAACACGGCAAAGTGTACTCTGATGCCGTGGGGGAAGTGACGCGCGGCCTTGAAGTTGTGGAATTTGCCTGCGGGATCCCGCATCTGCAAAAAGGGGAGCACTCAGCCAATGTGGGAACCGGTGTTGACAGCCACTCGCTAATGCAGCCGCTGGGGGTTTGTGTTGGGATCACCCCGTTTAACTTCCCGGCGATGGTGCCAATGTGGATGTTCCCGATAGCGCTGGCAACCGGTAATACCTTCGTGCTCAAACCGTCGGAAAAGGACCCTTCGCTTGCGCTGGAGCTGGCAAAACTGCTGAAAGAGTCTGGTTTGCCAGACGGTGTTTTCAACGTGGTGCAGGGTGACAAAGAGGCAGTAGATGTTCTGTTGACCGACCCACGGGTACAGGCGGTCAGCTTTGTCGGCTCGACACCGATCGCCGAATACATCTATCAGACCGCCTCGGCGCACGGCAAACGCTGCCAGGCACTGGGTGGAGCTAAAAACCACTGCATTCTGATGCCGGATGCGGATATGGACATGGCGACAAACGCCATTATGGGTGCGGCGTACGGTGCAGCTGGCGAACGTTGCATGGCGCTCTCCGTCGTGCTGGCGGTGGGTGATGAAACGGCCGATGACCTTTGTGCGCGGCTGGAAGAACAAATTGCCCGTTTACGCGTAGGGCCGGGTCTTGACCAGGTACCGGAAAATGAGATGGGGCCGCTTATTTCTGCCGCGCATCGCAGCAAAGTGCTTAGTTACATCGATAGCGGCGAGGCTCAGGGCGCGAAACTGCGCGTCGACGGTCGGGGTTATCAGGTTAAAAATCACGAACAGGGCTACTTCGTTGGTCCGACACTGTTCGATAACGTCACCCCTGAGATGACCATCTATAAAGAAGAGATTTTTGGGCCGGTGCTTTCTGTGGTGCGCGTTGCAGATTACCACAGTGCAGTGGAACTGATTAACCGTCATGAATATGGTAATGGCACCGCTATCTTCACCCGGGATGGAGGCTGCGCGCGTCGCTTTAGCGAAGAGATTCAGGCCGGTATGGTCGGCATCAACGTACCGATCCCGGTGCCGATGGCGTTCCATAGTTTTGGTGGCTGGAAGCGTTCCATTTTCGGTCCGCTCAACGTTCACGGCAGCGACGGCGTACGTTTCTACACCCGGATGAAAACAGTGACCGCCCGCTGGCCCGAAATGCAACAAGATACAGGTGCCGCATTCTCCATGCCAACGCTAGGCTGACAGGAGTAGTTATGAAAACCGAACGCATGACCATGGCACAGGCGCTGGTCAAATTCCTTAATCAACAATATGTCTGTGTCGACGGACAGGAAACACCCTTCGTGGAGGGCGTGGTGACCATCTTTGGCCACGGAAACGTGCTCGGCATCGGCCAGGCGCTGGAACAAGATGCCGGCCATTTAAAGGTAATGCAGGGCTGTAACGAACAAGGAATGGCGCACATGGCGACGGGATTCGCCAAGCAGCACCGCCGCCTGCGAATTTACGCCGTGACCTCATCCGTGGGACCAGGTGCGGCCAACATGGTGACGGCTGCGGCCACCGCCACGGCGAACCGCATCCCTCTGTTGCTGCTGCCAGGCGACATCTACGCCAGCCGCCAGCCGGACCCGGTATTACAGCAAATCGAGCAGTATCACGATCTCAGCATCAGCACCAATGACTGCTTCCGTCCGGTTTCCCGCTACTGGGACAGGATCAACCGCCCGGAACAGTTGATGAGCGCGATGCTAAGTGCGATGCGCACGCTCACCGACCCGGCGAATACCGGTGCCGTGACGATTTGCTTGCCGCAGGACGTGCAAGGCGAAGCCTGGGATTACCCGGAAAGCTTCTTTGCCCGCCGGGTACACCTCATCGAACGTCGTCCACCGGACGCCCGACGCCTGGAGATGGCGCGGGAATTGATTGCCCGCAAGCGCAAGCCGCTGGTGGTGTGTGGCGGCGGGGTGCGCTACTCGGGTGCTCATGAGGCGTTCAGTGAGTTTGTTGAAACGCTGCAACTGCCTTTTGCTGAAACTCAGGCCGGGAAAGGTGCGCTGGCAAGCGATCATCCGCTGAACATGGGAGGCATCGGCGTCACGGGGGGATTAGCGGCAAATCAGCTGGCACCGCAGGCTGATCTGGTGATCGGCATCGGCACACGTCTGACCGATTTTACCACCGGTTCGAAAGCGCTGTTTTCACACCCGGATGTCGAGTTTTTATTACTGAACGTCGCCGAATTTGATGCCTTAAAACTCGACGCCACCGCGCTGGTGGCCGATGCCCGTGTCGGATTAACGATGCTGACCGCGTCGCTTGCTCACTACCGTAGTGAGTGGGGTAATGAAGTGGCTGAAGCCAAATCTGTCTGGCGAGACGAGTGTCACCGCCTGTGGGCGCGCGAGTGGCAGCCCGATGGCTCGCCGGAAATAGCCGGTCATTTTGATGAAAAACTGACCGAGTACAGCGAGACGCTCAACACCCATTTGACTCAGACGCGGGTGCTGGGGCTTATCAATCAACATGTCGAAGATAACGCTATTGTGGTGGGCGCGGCGGGATCGCTGCCGGGGGATTTACAACGCATCTGGCAGGTCAAAACCCCCGATAGCTATCATCTGGAATATGGATATTCCTGCATGGGCTACGAGATTGCCGCCGCTCTCGGGGCAAAGCTTGCGATGCCAGAGCAACCGGTCTACGCCATGGTGGGGGATGGCTCGTACATGATGCTTCATTCCGAGTTGCAAACCGCGGTGCAGGAGGGGATAAAAATCACCATCTTGCTGTTTGATAACGCCGGATTCGGCTGCATCAATAACCTGCAGATGGGGCACGGCATGGGCAGTTTCGGCACCGAAAACCGTCATCGAAACTCGCGTACCGGGCAGCTTGACGGCCCACTGGTGAAGGTCGATTTCGCGCAAAATGCCGAGAGTTATGGCTGTCGTGCGTGGCGGGTGAATGATGAACAAAGCCTGTTGGCCGCACTCACCGCAGCACGCGCGCATCCAGGACCAACGCTACTCGATATTAAAGTGTTACCTAAGACCATGACGCATGATTACGACGCCTGGTGGCGCACCGGTGATGCACAAATAGCGGCATCTTCCGCTGTCTGTGAAGCGGCGGAACACACACGAGCGCAGGTGAAGAACGCTCGTCAGTACTAAGTCTGTCTGCATAACGAAATATTCATTTCATTCTCTCCTGTCCTTTCAACTTACCTCACTCCCACAAGGGATGGGGTAAGTTTCTTCCCCATCCCTGAACGCTTTTACCGCCAAAATGCTTCTTTAATGTTGTGATGTTGATAACAAAAATAACCTCATTTGTCTCAAAAGTGTTAACTTCAACTCAAAAATAATATTCCGCTATTTATAAAAACGAAATAAATGTTTTATTTGAAGGGTAGCAAGTTCACCGCATCCACCAACACCGGGAGCCGTTATGTTTAACATTGCTTTACTGGGCGCAGGCCGAATTGGCCAGGTACATGCCGCTAACATCGCCACCCACAGCGAGACGACGCTGTGGTCCGTCGTTGACCCAAACCAGGAATTCGCTGCGCGTCTTGCGACGCAATATCAGGCCCGTTTGCAGACCATCGACGAAGCGATGACCGATCCCAACGTGCACGCTGTGCTGATCGCCTCGGCGACTGATACTCACGCTGATTTGATTGAACTTGCTGCCCGCCATGGCAAGGCTATCTTCTGCGAAAAGCCGGTCCACCTGGATTTGGCGCGCGTACGTGATTGCCTGAAAGTGGTTAAAGAGTATGACGTACCGTTGTTTATCGGTTTTAACCGCCGCTTCGACCCGCAGTTCCGCAAGATGAAAAATGAAGTCCTGGCCGGGCGTATCGGTAAACCTGAATCGCTGATGATTATCTCCCGTGACCCGTCACCTCCACCGGCTGAATACGTCCGCGTGTCCGGCGGTATGTTCCGCGATATGACCATCCACGACTTCGACATGGCGCGCTTTATCATGGGTGAAGAACCGGTCTCGGTGTACGCCCAGGGCAGCAATCTGGTGGACCCGGCGATTGGTGAAGCGGGCGACATCGATACTGCATTTATCGTCCTCAAATATGCATCTGGCGCAATGGCGACAATCGTCAACAGCCGCCGCTCTGCCTACGGATACGACCAGCGCCTTGAGCTGCACGGTTCTGAAGGGCTGCTGTGTGCGGGCAATATTCTGGAAAACCAGGTTCAGCACTACGGTCAGCAGGGCTGCACCAGCGCTCTGCCTGAGCATTTCTTCCTGCAACGTTACAAATCTGCCTACGCCGCGGAATGGGAACACTTTGTTGCCGTTATGCGCGGTGATGCCGTTCCTCAATGCAGTGGTGATGATGGTGAACGGGCGCTCTACCTGGCAGATAAAGCGCTGGAGTCGCTGCACAGCAAGCGAGAAGTCTCCCTCTAATAAGTTTGATAGCTTCCCCTACACAGAGAGACATAAAAATGAAAAAACTGATCTTAGCTGCCCTCATCGCCGTGACATCTGGGGCGGCCATTGCCGAGAACGAGCAGATTGTTTTCAGTACGCCGAACCTGGCGATGCCGTTTGAAGTGCACATGCAGCGCACAGCGGTGAAAGCCGCGAAAGAGATGGGAGTGAATTTGCAGGTGCTGGACGGGCAGGGTAGTTCACCCAAGCAAGTTGCCGACCTGGAAAATGCCATCACCCGTGGCGCTCAGGGGTTTATCGTCTCGCCAAATGATGTCAATGCCATCTCCAGCGCGGTAGATGAAATTCAGGATGCGAAGCTGCCGGTCGTTACCCTCGATCGTTCCGTCGACAGCCAGAAGAAAGTGCCGCACTTCGGTGCTAACAACTACAAAGGCGGCCAGGCGATTGGTGACTTTGTGAAAACCAAATTCCCCAATGGCGCGGACATTATTTTGCTGACCGGGCAACCAGGCTCCTCTTCCAACATTGAACGTACTAAAGGTATCCGCGACAGCCTGAAGGCCGGTGGCGAGAAATATAAGATCGTCGCCGATCAGACAGGCAACTGGATGCGTTCTGAAGGGATGCGCATCGTTGAGAGCGTTCTACCGTCGCTGCAAAAGCGTCCGCAGGTGATCCTCTCGGCTAACGACGATATGGCGTTAGGGGCTATCGAAGCATTACAGGGGCAGGGGCTGAAACCGGGTGAAGTCCTGGTGACGGGTTTTGACGCGGTGCCGGAAGCGCTGGCCCGTGTACGTGACGGCTGGATGGCGGCGACTGCGGATCAACGCCCGGGTTTTGCTGTACAGACGGCGATGAGCCAGTTGGTTGCCAGCGTGCGTGAGAAGAAAGCGATCACCGGTGCTGACTACCAGCCAACGCTTATCACCAAAGAAAATCTACAGCAGGCCGAGCGCATTAATGAGGTCGGTAACTGATTTGTCCTGGGCCGCCCGTTGTGGCGGCCCATCTTGAAGAAGGAGCAGGTCAATGCCGCAACCTTTACTCAACGTAAGCAATCTGGCGAAAAGCTTTTCTGGCGTCTGGGCGCTGAGTAGCGCACAGCTTGATGTAGGCGTGGGCGAAATTCATGCACTGCTGGGGGAAAACGGCGCGGGGAAATCCACGTTGCTCAAAGCCCTGGCTGGCGCGCAGCCGCAAACAAGCGGTGAAATCTGGTTCAACGGCGAAACACTGTCGGTGGAAGACTCGCCAATAGACCGGCAAAACAAGGGCATTATTAATATTTATCAGGAATTTAACCTGCTGCCCAATATGACCATTGCCGAGAACATGTTTCTCGGGCGTGAGCCACGTAAACGCAATCTGATCGTCGATGAAAATGCCGTTAACCGGGAAGCGCAGGTGATTCTGGATTACCTGCAGCTGAACGTTGCACCGACCACTGCGGTGGCCCGGCTGAGTGTGGCGCAGCAGCAGATGGTAGAAATCGCCCGCGCACTGACGCTCAATGCAAAACTCATCATTATGGATGAACCGTCCGCAGCCCTTAGCGATAGCGAAGTGGAAAGCCTTCACCGGGTGGTGCGTGAACTCAAAGGCCGTGGGGTCAGCATTATTTATGTGACCCACCGTCTGCATGAAGTGTTCCAGCTTTGCGATAAATTCACCGTATTCCAGGACGGTCGCTTCACGGGCACAGGGTTGGTGGAGGAGACGACCGTCGAACAACTGATTCGCCTGATGGTCGGGCGTGATGTGGCATTTAACCGCCGTCCGGCGAGTGAAACACATCATCAGGACAAACCGGTACGCCTTGCGGTGAAAGGCCTGAGCCGCGTAAAACCCCCGATGGATCCGCATGGTATCGCGCTTCACGATATCAGCTTCCACGTTCATACGGGTGAGGTGCTGGGTATCGCCGGGCTGGTGGGTGCCGGACGTACCGAAGTCGCTCGTTGCCTGTTTGGTGCAGACGGCTTCACCTCCGGTGCGTTTGAACTTGATGGCGTGGCGTACCAACCGCGCGATCCGATGCACGCGCTGGACATGGGCATCGCGCTGGTCCCCGAAGATCGCAAAAAAGAAGGCGCGGTTCTCGGGCTGTCCATTCGCGACAACCTCTCGCTCTCCTGTCTCTCCTCGCTATTGCACTGGCGCTACTTTGTTAATCCCCGCAAAGAGAATGACCTGATCGAGTCTTACCGCAAGGCGTTGCAGATAAAAATGGTCAATAGCGACCAGGAAGTGCGCAAGCTCTCGGGTGGCAATCAGCAAAAAGTGATCCTCGCGCGCTGCATGGCGCTCAACCCGCGTGTGCTTATCGTTGATGAGCCGACCCGCGGTATTGATGTCGGCACCAAATCAGAAGTGCATCAGGTGCTCTTTGATATGGCGAAACAGGGCGTGGCGGTGATCGTGATTTCATCCGACCTGCCGGAAGTCATGGCCGTGTCTGACCGAATTATCACCCTAAGCGAAGGCCGGGTGACTGGCGAAATTCACGGGGATGACGCTACCGAAGAACGTCTCATGATGATGATGGCCATCAACCACAACGCCCTGAACGCGGCATAACGGAGTTTCCATGACGCAGATAGATTCCAAAACCCAGACACCGGTGAAACGCGCCGGACGTCTCGACCTGATCGCTTTTTTCGAGCGCTTTGGGGTACTGATTTTCTTGTTCCTGCTGCTGATTTTCTTCCAGTTGCAGAACAGCAACTTCCTGTCTGAACGCAATATTTTCAATATTCTGACCGAGGTATCCATCTACGGGATCATCGCGGTGGGAATGACCTTCGTCATTCTGACCGCCGGGATAGACCTCTCCGTCGGCTCCATTCTGGCGGTGTGCGCCATGACGGCGGCTTATGTCATTAAAGGGGATAACTTCACCACCGTTGACCCTGACGCCTGGGGCGGAATGAGCTGGCTGATTGGTCTGGGTATTTGCCTTGGCATGGGGACGGTGATTGGTTTTCTGCACGGTCTTGGTGTGACCCGCCTGCGTCTGCCACCGTTTATCGTCACCCTCGGTGGGATGACCATCTGGCGCGGCCTGACATTAGTGGTGAACGACGGCGCACCGATAGCCGGTTTCGACGCCGGTTACCGTTGGTGGGGGCGCGGGGAACTATTGGGGATCTCGATTCCTATCTGGATCTTCGCCCTGGTGGCCATTGGCGGGTATCTGGCGCTGCACAAAACGCGCTGGGGACGTTTTGTCTACGCCATTGGCGGCAACCCGGAAGCGGCACGTCTTGCCGGAGTGAACGTCAAGCGTGTGCTGGTCAGTGTTTATGTCCTGATTGGCTGCCTCGCTGGGCTTGCGGGCTTTATCCTCAGCGCCCGTCTGGGGAGTGCTGAAGCGGTCGCCGGGATCTCGTTTGAGCTGCGTGTGATCGCGTCAGTGGTGATTGGCGGGACATCGCTAATGGGTGGCTATGGCCGCATTGCCGGTACCGTTATCGGCTCCATCATCATGGGCGTTCTGATTAACGGCCTGGTGCTGATGAACGTGTCGGCGTACTACCAACAAATTATAACGGGGCTGATTATCGTGCTGGCTGTTGCTTTTGACACCTATGCCAAGAGCCGTCGTGGTGCATTGTGAGGGAACTGAACATGAAAGACGTACGCATTGGACTCATCGGTACCGGGTACATCGGCAGAGCACATGCCATTGCTTATGCCCAGGCACCAACCGTATTCAACCTGCGCGGGAAACTGGTGCGCGAAATGGTGGCGGAAGTGACGCCAGAACTTGCAGAGCAGCGGGCGCAGGCCTTTGGTTTTAACCGTTCAACCGGTGACTGGCGCGAACTGGTGGCCGATCCGAACATTGATGTCGTGGATATCTGCTCGCCGAACCATCTGCACAAAGAGATGGCGCTGGCGGCCATCGCTCATGGCAAACATGTCTATTCGGAAAAACCGCTGGCTCTTAATGCCCATGACGCGCGTGAAATGGTGGAAGCCGCAAAACACGCCGGTGTAAAAACGCTGGTGGGGTTTAACTATATGAAAAACCCGACGGCCACGTTAGCCAAAGAGATTATCGCCCGAGGTGAAATCGGTGAGGTCATCCATTTTTACGGCACGCACAACGAAGATTACATGGCCGACCCTCTTTCCCCCATTCACTGGCACTGCTTCAAGGAAACGGCCGGGCTGGGGGCTCTGGGGGATTTAGCCGCGCATATCGTCAATATGGCGCACTACCTGGTCGGCGAGATTGAGCAGGTGTGCGGCGATTTAAAAATCGTCGTCCCTGAACGCCCGGCGCACGCCGGTACCTTGCGCATGGTCCCGGTAGAGAATGAAGACCAGGCGCACGCGATGGTGCGTTTTACGGGCGGTGCGCAAGGGGTGATTGAAACCTCCCGAGTCGCCTGCGGGCGCAAAATGGGGCTGTCGTATGTGATAACCGGCACCAAAGGGACCATCAGTTTTACCCAGGAGCGAATGGCTGAACTCAAGCTGTATCTGCACGACGACCCGGTGAATCGTCAGGGTTTTCGCACGCTGCTGGTGGGGCCAGCGCATCCTGAATACGCCGCGTTTTGCCTCGGGGCAGGGCATGGCATTGGCTTTAACGATCAGAAAACGGTGGAAGTGCGCGACCTGGTGGATGGCATCGCTGCCGATGCGCCACTGTGGCCGGACTTCGAAGAGGGCTGGAAGGTGTCGCGCGTGCTGGACGCTATCGCTCTTTCTCACCGTGAAGGCCGCTGGCTGAACGTGACTGACATTGTCTGACGAGGATCCAACGTGGAAAAAAAGTTTGATGTGATATGCATGGGGCGGGTCGCGGTTGACCTATACAGCCAGCAAATAGGTGCGCGACTTGAGGATGCGTCGAGTTTTGCCAAATACCTTGGCGGCTCGTCGGGTAACGTGGCTTACGGTACGGCACGCCAGGGATTGCGTTCCTCCATGCTGGCGCGTGTCGGTGACGAGCACATGGGGCGCTTCCTGCGCGAAGAACTAAACCAGGTGGGCTGCGACACCAGTCATCTGATCACTGATAAAGATCGCCTGACGGCGCTGGTGTTGCTCGGAATTAAAGATCAGGACACCTTTCCGCTGATTTTCTACCGTGAAAATTGCGCTGATATGGCGATTGTCGCAAGCGACGTGGACGAGGCCTACATCGCCTCTTCACGATGCCTTGCCATCACCGGGACGCATCTTTCACACCCGCAAACCCGCAATGCGGTGCTGACGGCGTTGAAATATGCCCGCCGTCACGGTGTGCGCACGGTACTGGATATTGATTATCGCCCGGTACTGTGGGGGCTGACTTCGCTCGGTGATGGCGAGACGCGTTTTATCGCCGCCGAACAGGTGACTCACGAACTGCAAGAAGTGCTGCATCTTTTTGACGTTATTGTCGGCACCGAAGAAGAATTTCATATTGCCGGTGGCCACACCGATACCTTGCAGGCGCTTGGCCGTGTACGGCAGGTCAGCCAGGCGGTACTGGTGTGCAAACGCGGGGCGCTGGGCTGCTCGGTCTATACCGGGGACATTCCTTCACAGCTGGATGATGGCCTGACCGTCACTGGCGTGCGGGTGGACGTGCTCAATGTGCTGGGGGCCGGGGATGCCTTTATCTCCGGGCTGCTGCGCGGCTATCTGAATGACGAAGGCTGGGAGCAGGCTTGCCGCTACGCTAATGCCTGCGGTGCGCTGGTGGTATCACGTCATGGCTGTGCGCCTGCCATGCCGAGCAAAATCGAACTCGATGATTATCTCTCCCGCGCAAGCGAGGTGCCGCGCCCGGATCTCGACGCGCGTCTTAACCACCTGCACCGGGTCACTACCCGCCGCCGCGAGTGGCCGGAACTGTGCGTGATGGCTTTCGACCATCGCAGCCAACTTGAAGAGATGGCACTGCAGTGTGGTGCCAGCCTGAAACGTATACCGACGCTGAAAACACTCATCCTGAAAGCCAGCCGTGAAGCGGCTGAACGCGCAAGCCTTGAAGGGAAAGCAGGGCTGCTATGCGACGGCACCTTCGGTCAGGAAGCATTGAATTCGATAACTGGGGAGGGCTGGTGGATTGGGCGGCCTATTGAACTGCCAGGTTCACGTCCGCTGGAAATGGAACACGGCAACATCGGCACTCAGCTGATCAGCTGGCCGCAGGAACATGTGGTGAAATGCCTGGTTTTCTTCCATCCGGAAGATGCGCACGGTTTGCGCCTCGAGCAAGAGCAAAAGGTGGCAGAGGTCTATCATGCCTGTTGCCAGTCAGGGCATGAGCTGTTGTTGGAGGTGATTTTGCCTGCCGGGATGCCTGCCAGTGACGATCTCTATCTGCGAGCCGTCTCCCGTTTCTACAACCTGGGCATTTACCCCGACTGGTGGAAACTGCCGCCGCTTGCCTCTGAGAGTTGGTCGGCGCTGAGTGACATCATCGAACGCAGGGATCCGCACTGCCGCGGTGTGGTTATCCTCGGGTTGGATGCACCGGCGGAACAGCTGCGCATCGGGTTTAAAGCGGTCGCCGAACACCCGCTGGTGAAAGGGTTTGCCGTCGGTCGCACACTGTTTGGCGAGGCTTCCCTCGCATGGCTGAAACATGACATTAACGATGCGCAGCTCGTCGAGCGTATTCGGGACAACTACTTACAGCTTATCGCCTGGTGGCGCGAGCGTGGGCAAGCATAATTCAGGAGAAGACTATGACTGTGCAATTAGGCATTAATCCACTGACATGGACCAACGACGACCTGCCATCACTTGGCGCGGAAACCTCCCTTGAAACCTGTTTGAGCGAAGGTAAACAAGCCGGTTTTGCGGGTTTTGAATTGGGTAACAAATTCCCACGTGAAGCGCGCCTGCTGGGGCCGATTCTGCAAAGCCATAACCTGCAACTGGTCTCTGGCTGGTACTCGGGCCGCTTGCTGGAGCGCAGCGTGGAAGAGGAGATTGCCGCCGTACAGCCGCATCTGACGCTACTGCGTGAACTGGGGGCTAAGGTGCTGGTGTTTGCTGAGGTTAGCCAATGTATCCACGGCGAGCAGCAAACCCCCGTACATCTGCGCCCGCGTTTTCCGCACGAACGTTGGGCGGAGTATGGCGAAAAGCTGACCGAGTTCGCGCGATACACCCAGAAGCAGGGGGTGCAGATTGCCTATCATCACCATATGGGTACGGTGATTGAGTCCGCAGAGGATGTCGATAACCTGATGACCCACACGGGCGAAGAAGTGGGGCTGTTGCTGGATACCGGCCACCTGACATTTGCCGGGGCTGACCCGCTACAGGTCGCACAGCGTTGGGCTTCGCGTATTAACCATGTCCATTGCAAAGACGTGCGTGCCGATGTGCTGGCAGAAGTCAAAAACCGTAAAACCAGCTTCCTCGATGCGGTGCTCAACGGTGTCTTCACCGTGCCCGGCGACGGCTGTGTGGATTACGCGCCGATCATGGCACTGCTCAAAGAGCACCACTATCAGGGCTGGTTAGTGGTGGAAGCCGAGCAGGATCCGGCCATAGCGCATCCACTGACGTATGCAACGCTCGGTTATAACAATCTGAGCCGCTTTGCGCGTAACGCCGGGCTTATCTAAGGAGGTTGTATGTCGCGTTTATTATCGCGCTGGCAGTCCCCGGATGCACAAGGACGCACGCAATGTGTCACGCCGGAGCGCGCGGGCTGGGGCTATGTTGGCTTTGAGGTTTTTGAGCTCACAGAAGGTCAGCAACTGAACTTGCCTGCGGTGGGTGAAGAGCGCTGTCTGGTGTTGGTCGCCGGACGTGCGTCCATCAGCACGCCGACGGCAGACTTTGCCGATATCGGTGAAAGGATGAGCCCGTTTGAGCGTAAAAAACCGTGGGCGGTCTACGTTACGTCTGGTGAAACCGTGCATATACAGGCGCTGACCCGACTGGAGTTGGCTGTGTGCGCAGCCCCTGGCAAAGGAACCTGGCCGACCCGGCTTATCGCACCGCAGGACATTAACGCGCAAGCCCGCGGTAAGGGGCATAACCAGCGCTATGTACACAATATTCTGCCGGAGGATAAAGCCGCCGATAGCCTGCTTGTCGTGGAGGTCTGGACCAACGAAGGATGCACCAGTTCGTATCCCAGCCATAAACACGACACCGACAATCCGCCGCAGGAAACCTACCTTGAGGAGACCTATTATCATCGTCTCAATCCGGAGCAGGGGTTCTGCATGCAGCGCGTGTATACCGATGACCGGACGCTCGATGAATGTATGGCTGTCTACAATCGTGATGTGGTGATGGTGCCGAAAGGGTATCACCCGGTGGCAACGATGGCGGGGTACGACAGTTACTACCTCAACGTGATGGCCGGGCCGGTACGCAAATGGATGTTTACGTGGGAAGCGGATCACGCGTGGATTAATCATGACTATCCGCGAGAGTAAACCGTGGGATCGGTAAGCCTCTCAGGTTTTCCGTTCACCCGTACGACTGGTTATCTCTGTCACCACAGCTCACGGTGAACGTGCCAGGAGGATTACGCCATCCTCCTGGCAACCTCGGCGCCCGGTTTTAAATTGCCGCTACGCGGTAAACCCCAGCTTATCCCCAACGTTCAGGGTCGTTCGCGACTCGTTTATTCGTCACATCCCTGTGACGAACCACTTCGTGGCCAACGTAAACGTTGTTCAAAAATGTTCCTGACATTTTTGTCCGACGATCGCTCACTGGCGTGGTTCCCGACCACGCCACCCTGACTTATGGGGAACGCTGGGGCAATTTATACCGGGAACAAAGTCAACACCGGTTGGGCTTTTGACTGTGTGTTTTGATGTTGACCTTTGAGTCCGGCATAAATCGCCTTCATTTTTACTTTAACGGACGGGTCACGTCGTCGGGAACGACGTGAGGTTGTGATCGCCGGGAGCGAATCACAACCGACCCAGGACGGTGAAGGAAAAATGGAGGTCCCCGCGCAGCGGCGATTTAGAGCCGGGAGCCGGGATTATCAAGGGTGCCGCGGCGGCACCCTTGATACGTTCACCGGTTCGGTGGCCACATAAAACGGAAGACTTCGAGTGAACGGAACCATCACAAATTCCAATATAAACCCTTCACTCTCATCTCAAATATGTGACTAAGAGAAAAAAGGCGATTGCTCAGATTGCCCCTCAAAATTCGACACTTACTTTATTGCTGTGTTTCCAATGCTGCCCGCTTTTTAACCGTGCAATCGGTAATTCGCAACCGGAGGTAAATAACAGAAATTTTAGTTACTCCCCACCAACCTTAATTTAACCTTAATTTATTCACTTAAAACAGTTAACTTCTCCTCACTCCCCGCAGATGACTGAAAGATGAAAGGATTCTTGCAGTTATGTGAATTTGTGACAAATTTGAGATGCCCGTCACTTATTTTAATCACGCAAATTTATTTATTCCAGCCTCCCCATTCTTAATATTGAGCTAAGAAAACTCTGTTAGGTTGTTTTTAATTTAGCTGCGGTTTAGATAGCAGCTTGTTGAATCAGTCATGTTGTACTTTTATTTATATTATTTATTACATGATGAATGCCTTCATGCGTTTTCTAATGGGCGAATCACGATGTGGACAACGTTTATGCTGTGCTTGCCAATGATGGGATTATCTAATGAGTGAATTTCTACCGTTCTCGCGTCCCGCTATGGGGCCAGAAGAGCTGTCCGCTGTCAGTGAAGTTTTGCAATCAGGCTGGATTACCACAGGGCCAAAAAATCAGCTGCTTGAACAAGCATTTTGCGAACTGACCGGGAATAAACACGCGATAGCCGTCAGTTCCGCCACGGCGGGGATGCACGTCGCGTTGATGGCGTTGGGAATACAGGCGGGTGATGAGGTGATAACACCTTCGCTGACCTGGGTTTCGACCCTGAATATGATTGTGCTGCTGGGCGCTGAGCCGGTGATGATCGACGTTGACCGCGACACGCTGATGGTGACCGCAGAAAGTATTGAGGCCGCGATAACCCCGCGTACTCGCGCGATTATTCCGGTCCATTATGCCGGTGCGCCAGTGGACATTGACGCTATCCGCGCGGTAGGTGAACGCCACGGTATTCCAGTGATTGAAGACGCGGCACATGCTGCTGGAACCGGGTATAAAGGCAAACATGTGGGCGACCGTGGGACGGCAATATTCTCGTTCCACGCCATTAAAAACATGACCTGTGCCGAAGGTGGATTGATTGTCACTGACGATGAGTCGTTCGCAAACAAGATGCGGAGCCTGAAGTTTCATGGTTTAGGTGTTGATGCATTTGACAGACAAACGCTCGGACGTGCGCCACAGGCTGAAGTGATTAGCCCAGGTTATAAATACAATCTTGCCGATATTAACGCGGCCATCGCGTTGGTGCAGTTAAAAAAACTGGAACAAAATAATGCACGCCGCACCGAAATAGCCGAGCGTTATCTGGCTGAACTGGTGAACACGCCTTATTTACCCCTTATCCACCCAAACTGGGCGCACAAACACGCCTGGCATCTTTTTATTATTCGTGTTGATGAAGCCCGCTGCGGTATTTCCCGCAATGATCTTATGGATGCTTTGAAAGCAAAAGGGATTGGCACCGGTTTGCATTTCCGCGCCGCCCACACCCAGAAATATTACCGTGAACGCTACCCGGCACTCTCTTTACCTGAAACTGAATGGAACAGTGAACGTATTTGTTCCATTCCTTTATTCCCAACGATGACGGATGACGATGTTACTCGCGTGATTACCGCCTTACGCGAAGTGGCAGGAAAATAATATGACCAAACCCGAAGCCATTCACAAAGTGTCTGTGGTGATCCCGGTTTATAACGAGCAGGAAAGTTTGCCTGAACTTATCAGACGGACAACGGCTGCCTGCGAAACCCTGGGAAAAGATTATGAAATTCTGCTGGTAGATGATGGCAGCAGTGACAATTCTGCGGACATGTTAAGCGATGCGGCCGAAGCGCCAGGCAGCCATATTGTTGCCGTCTTGCTCAACCGAAATTATGGGCAACACAACGCGATTATGGCGGGCTTTAGCCACGTCACCGGAGATTTAATCGTCACGCTCGATGCGGATTTGCAAAACCCACCAGAAGAAATAGCACGCCTGGTGGCAAAAGCCGATGAGGGCTACGACGTGGTCGGCACCGTGCGTCAGAACCGTCAGGATACCTGGTTCCGAAAACGCGCTTCACGCCTGATTAACCGCCTGATCCAGAGCACCACCGGTAAAGCGATGGGCGACTACGGCTGCATGTTGCGCGCCTATCGCCGCCATATTATCGACGCGATGCTCAATTGCCACGAACGCAGCACGTTTATCCCGATCCTTGCCAACACATTTGCCCGTAAAGCCACTGAGATCCCAGTGCATCACGCCGAACGCGAGTTTGGTGATTCGAAATACAGCTTTATGCGCCTTATCAATCTGATGTACGACCTGGTCACCTGCCTGACGACCACGCCGCTGCGCATGCTTAGCGTATTCGGCAGCATCATCGCGGTAATGGGATTTGCGCTTTCGGTACTGCTGGTGGTTTTACGCCTTGCCTTCGGGCCGCAGTGGGCAGCGGAAGGGGTGTTCATGCTCTTTGCCGTCCTGTTTATGTTTATCGGTGCGCAGTTTGTCGGCATGGGGCTGCTCGGTGAATACATTGGCCGTATTTACACCGATGTCCGAGCCCGCCCTCGTTACTTTATTCAACGCGTCGTTAGCCATGATGTTAGCCGCGATCCCGTTTCAACTTCTTCAGAGGAAAATCATTAATGAAAGCTGTCGTTTTTGCTTATCACGACATGGGGTGCGCGGGCGTTAACGCACTGGTCGCCGCCGGTTATGACATTGCCGCGATTTATACCCATCCTGATTCACCTGCTGAAAACCATTTCTTTGGCTCAGTGGCGCGAACGGCTGCCGAACACGGCATCCCGGTGTATGCCCCGGATGACGTGAATCATCCGCTGTGGGTTGACCGCATTCAGTCGGCTCAGCCTGATGTGATTTTCTCTTTCTACTACCGCAACTTGCTGTGTGATGAAATTTTAAATAGCGCATCCGTTGGCGCATTTAATTTGCACGGTTCACTGTTGCCTGAATATCGTGGCCGTGCCCCGCTGAACTGGGTACTGGTGAATGGCGAAACTGAAACCGGTGTCACGTTGCACCGCATGGTTAAACGTGCCGATGCAGGTGCGATCGTGGCACAAAACCGGGTGCAGATTACCCCGGAAGACACGGCATTAACGCTGCACCATAAACTGACTAAGACGGCGTCTGACTTACTGGAAGACATTCTGCCCGTTATCAAAACCGGGCATTTCCCGCAGTTCGAGCAAGATCACACGAAAGCCACCGTGGTTGGCCGCAGGACACCGCAGGATGGCTGCATCAGCTGGCAATCAACCGCCAGTGAAATTAATAACCTGGTACGCGCGGTCACTGACCCGTGGCCTGGTGCTTTTAGCTATGTCGGCGGCAGCAAATTCATCGTCTGGAAAGCGCGCGTGCTGGAAGGTTTACAGGCAGCGAAAGCGGGAACCGTGCTGTCTGCGAGTCCGTTAGTGATTGCCACCGGCGGCGGTGCGCTGGAAATCCTGACCGGGCAAACCGAAAATGGCGTTTATATGCAGGGTTCACAACTGGCGCAAAGCCTCGGTCTGGTGGCGGGCGCATTGCTTAGCAGCCAGCCTGCGTCTGTCATCAAACGCCGCACCCGGGTGTTAATCCTCGGCGTGAACGGGTTTATCGGTAACCACCTGACCGAGCGCCTGTTGCAGGACGATAACTTTGAAGTTTTCGGGCTGGATATTAGTTCTGATGCGATCAGCCGTTTCATTGGCAATGCGCGATTCCACTTTGTGGAAGGGGACATCAGTATTCACTCCGAGTGGATTGAATATCACATCAAGAAATGTGACGTGGTTCTGCCGCTGGTGGCGATTGCCACGCCAATTGAATATACCCGTAATCCGCTGCGCGTGTTTGAGCTGGATTTCGAGGAAAACCTGAAGATTATTCGTGACTGCGTGAAGTATCAAAAACGCATTATCTTCCCGTCTACTTCTGAAGTGTACGGCATGTGCACCGACAAAGTTTTCGATGAAGATAACTCGAACCTGATTGTTGGGCCGATCAACAAGCAACGCTGGATCTACTCGGTTTCCAAGCAGCTTCTTGACCGCGTGATTTGGGCATACGGTGAGAAAGAAGGTTTACGCTTTACGCTGTTCCGTCCGTTTAACTGGATGGGGCCACGCCTGGATAACCTGAATGCGGCGCGTATCGGTAGCTCGCGCGCTATCACTCAGTTAATCCTCAACCTGGTAGAAGGATCACCGATTAAGCTGATTGACGGTGGTCGCCAAAAACGTTGCTTCACTGATATCAGCGACGGTATCGAAGCGCTGTTCCGCATCATCGAAAACAAAAACAGCAACTGCGACGGGCAAATCATCAATATCGGCAACCCCGATAACGAAGCGAGCATTAAAGAACTGGCTGAAATGCTGTTGGCAAGCTTTGAGAAGCACCCATTGCGCAGCCACTTCCCACCGTTTGCTGGCTTCCGCGAAGTAGAAAGCAGCACCTATTACGGCAAAGGTTATCAGGACGTGGAACACCGTAAACCGAGCATTCGTAATGCCCAGCGCTTGCTAAACTGGACTCCAGGGGTCGAGATGGAAAAAACCATCGACGAAACGCTGGATTTCTTCCTGAAAACAGTTGAACTGACGGAACCTCAGGCATGAGAAAAGTTGGCCTGCGCATTGATGTAGATACATGGCGGGGCACCCAGCAAGGGGTTCCGCATCTTCTTGAGATCTTAAGTTTGCACAGTATTCAGGCCACATTTTTCTTCAGTGTCGGCCCGGATAATATGGGCCGCCATTTGTGGCGGCTGGTGAAGCCACAGTTTCTGTGGAAGATGCTGCGCTCAAAAGCAGCATCGCTCTACGGTTGGGATATTTTACTGGCCGGCACCGCATGGCCGGGCCGTAAAATCGGTGAGGGAAACGCGGAGATCATCTCTGCCGCGGCGGATCACCACGAAGTGGGCTTGCACGCCTGGGACCATTTTGCCTGGCAAACCTGGGCGGGTGTCTGGGACAACTCGCATCTGGAAAAACAAATCCGCCTCGGGCTTGATATGTTAAGCGCGATTATCGAACAACCGGTGACGTGCTCAGCCGTTGCCGGATGGCGTGCCGATCAGCGTGTGGTGCGGGCGAAGGAGTCGTTTGGTTTTACCTACAATAGCGATTGCCGGGGCACCACGCCGTTTCGTCCGTTATTACCCGACGGCAGTACCGGGACGGTGCAAATTCCGGTGACGCTTCCCACCTGGGATGAAGTGATTGGCCCAGACGTCAGCCGTGAAGGTTACAACCGTTTTATCCTGGATCGCATCAAGCAAGATACGGGAACTCCGGTGTACACCATTCACGCAGAAGTGGAGGGGATTGTCATGCGTCGGGACTTTAGTCAATTGCTGACCCTGGCCGCGCAGGAAGGTATTCAGTTCTGCCCGTTAAGCGAATTGTTACCGGAAGATTTATCCACTTTACCGCTAGGTAAAGTGGTGCGCGATGTGATCCCTGGCCGTGAAGGGTGGTTAGGCTGCCAACAGCACATTAAGAGTTAAACGGATGAAATCAACAAAATACTGGGCGCTTCTGTTATTCGGTTTTGCACTGCTTTACCTGCTCCCCCTCGAGTTTCGCGCCCTGTGGCAGCCGGATGAAACCCGCTATGCGGAAATTAGCCGTGAGATGCTGGCGGCAGGAAACTGGATAGTGCCGCACTTTCTGGATGTGCGTTATTTCGAAAAGCCGGTGGCGGGCTACTGGATAAACAACATCAGTCAGTTAATTTTTGGCCATAACAACTTCGCGGTGCGGTTTGGTTCGGTCTTTTCTATTACGTTAAGCGCGCTGATGGTGTCGTGGCTGGCGTTTCGTTTGTGGCGCGATAAAACCGTCGCCGTCATGTCGGGTGTGATTTTCCTGACCTGTCTGCTGGTTTATGGTGTGGGCTCTTACGCCGTACTCGACCCGATGATCACGCTGTGGCTGGTGGCCGCAATGTGCAGTTTTTGGCTTGGGGCGAATGCGCAAACGACAGCGGGAAAGGCGGGCGGCTATATTCTGCTGGGGCTTGCCTGCGGAATGGGCGTAATGACCAAAGGTTTCCTTGCGCTGGCTGTGCCTGTGCTGGGTGTGTTGCCGTGGGTAATCGCTCAGAAACGCTGGAAAGAGGTTCTGCTGTTTGGGCCGCTGGCGGTCATCAGCGCCACGCTCATTACGTTGCCGTGGGCGCTGGCTATCGCCAAAGCGGAACCTGATTTCTGGCACTACTTCTTCTGGGTTGAGCATATTCAGCGTTTCGCGGAAAAAGATGCTCAGCATAAAGCACCATTCTGGTACTACATACCGTTCCTGATTGCCGGGTGTTTGCCGTGGCTGGCACTGCTGCCTGGCGCATTAAAACGCGGCTGGCAGGAGCGCAAAATTGAAAGCGGTTCGCTTTATCTGTTGGGTTGGGTGGTGATGCCGTTGCTGTTCTTTAGCATCGCGAAAGGAAAGCTGCCGACCTACATTCTGCCGTGTTTTGCTCCTCTGGCTATTTTGCTGGCACGCCATGCTACGCAGTTGGTTTCATCGTCTCGTACGCTAAAAATCAATAGCTGGATAAACATCGTTTTTGGTGGGGTTTGTACGCTGGTCGTGCTGGTGGGACTGGCACCATGGGGCGTGGCAAAGCATCCGGTCTATGCCAATCATGAAGTTCTGAAGGTGATTCAGGCGAGCGTTGCGTTTCTGGTGTGGGCGCTGGTGGGCTATCTCACCTTGCGTAATAACAACAGGCTCTGGCAGTGGGCGGCGTTATGTCCACTGGGTCTGGCGTTGTTAGTGGGCGGCGTTATCCCTGACAAAGTTATCGATTCCAAACACCCGCAGGTCTTTATCGACGTGGTACGTCCGGAGCTCGAAAGCAGCCGCTACATTCTTGCCGATAGCGTAGGTGTGGGCGCAGGTATTGCCTGGGAATTAAAGCGTAGCGATATCACGATGTATGCCAAACCCGGTGAGCTGAATTATGGCCTGACAAATTTTGATGATGCAAAAGACAACCTGGTTTCCCGTGAGGATTTTGCCCGTTGGCTGTCGGTTCATCGAAAAGAGGGGAATGTCTCGCTGGTGATGCTACTGTCGAAAGATAAACTGCCGGAAGACCACTCTGTACCAGAGCCCGATCAGCTTTATCGCAAAGGGCGCTTCGTGCTCTTCTTCTACGAAAAAACACCATGAGTTATCTGTTCATTATGCTGGCCAGCCTGCTGAGTTGTGGCGGCCAGCTTTGCCAGAAACAGGCCACTTACAGGCGCGGTCGTCGGCATTTATTGGGCTGGCTGGCGTTCAGTGTTGTGCTGCTCGGCTGCGCCATGCTGCTGTGGCTACTGGTTTTACAGCGTGTACCGGTCAGCGTGGCTTATCCGATGCTCAGCCTTAATTTTATCCTGATTACGCTGGCTGCCCGTTTTATCTGGCGTGAAAAAATTTCTCTGCGGCATTGGTTGGGCGTGGTGCTGATCATTGCCGGGATCTCCATCCTCGGAGGGGCTGCCTGATGGGCTACTTCTGGGCATTGATGAGCGTGCTGTTAGTCAGTTGCGCTCAGCTCATTATGAAATGGGCGATGATGACGTTGCCTCTGGTTAATCATCCCTATGAACTGCTGACGGCATTTTTAGCCCTTAGCCCCGGTGCTGTGGCGCTGATGGTTGGCCTGTTTGCTTATGTCTGTTCGATGGGCTGCTGGTTTCTGGCTTTGCGCCGAGTGGCGTTGAGTAAAGCCTATCCGTTGCTCAGTTTAAGCTACGTGCTGGTGTGGGCTGCCGCGATCTGGCTGCCCTGGTTACATGAAGGTTTTAGTATGGGGAAATTGGTTGGGGTGGGCGTCATTTTTGTCGGACTTCTGCTGGTATGCCTGCCACAGAGAAAACGCTGAGATGAGTTTATGAATTTCAGGGGCGGCAAATGACCGCCCCTGAAAAGGTCAGACTTTAGGGAAAATCCAGACATGTTGCTCGGGTAACGCCAGATGGCAATGTTGCGGGTCACGAACCTCGCGGCCGTAAGCCCGGATGACAAAATCGTCGCCTGAAGTACGGAACAGATATTCCCAGCGGTCGCCGAGATACATGCTGGTCAACAGCGGCAATTCAAGTTGATTTTCTCCCGGGCCGTCCACCAGTTCCACTCGCTCCACGCGGATAACAGCGGTCGCTTCCTGGCTGACCTGTACGCCTTCTCCTGCCTGCCCCCAAAGACTCCAACCTTTTCCTTCAATGCGGGCTTTGCCGTCACGAACCTCAGTCACTTTGCCGTGCAAGCGGTTGTTGCTCCCCATGAACTCAGCGGTAAACAGGGTTTTTGGTGAGCCGTACATTTCCTGCGGCGTGCCTTGCTGCTCAATTTTGCCGTTGTTAAGCAGCAGAATGCGGTCGGAAATCGCCATGGCTTCGTTCTGGTCGTGCGTCACCATCAACGCCGATAAACCGAGTTTGATAATCAGTTCGCGCAGGAAGACACGGGCTTCCTCGCGTAACTTAGCATCGAGATTCGACAGCGGCTCATCAAGCAGGATAACCGGTGGGTTGTATACCAGTGCCCGGCCAATCGCCACGCGCTGTTGCTGCCCACCCGAAAGCTGATACGGATGGCGCTTGCCAAGATGCCCGAGGCCAAGTTGATCCAGCACCGCCTGCACTCGCTGGGAGATTTCAGCGGCCGACACTTTGCGCAGTTTCAGCGGGTAGGCGACATTCTCAAACACGGTTTTGTGCGGCCATAACGCGTACGACTGAAACACCAGCCCGAGGTTACGTTCTTCGGCAGGAATTTCACTGCGCGGTGTGCCGTCATACACTTTGTTGTTGCCAATGGTAATAGCGCCCTGCGTCGGCTTTTCAAGGCCGGCTACGGCCCGCAGCAACGTGGTTTTTCCGCTACCGGAAGGCCCGAGCAAAGACACCACTTCGCCGCGTTTCAAATTCATCGAAACGCCTTTTAGCACCGGGTTGTCGCCGTAGGTTAAATGAAGATTGTCGACCGATAATTCAATCATGTAATTTGACTCCAAAACGAAGGGCAATACCCAGACCTACCACCACCAGCAGGATGTTAATAAACGAAAGTGCCGCGACAATATCAATGGCACCCGCAGCCCATAGGGACACCAGCATTGAGCCGATGGTTTCAGTCCCCGGTGAAAGCAGGTACACACCCGTTGAATATTCACGTTCGAAAATCAGGAACATCAGCAGCCATGAACCAATCAGACCGTAGCGTGATAACGGGATCGTGACGTGGCGAGTGATTTGCCCGCGAGTCGCCCCGGTGCTGCGTGCGGCCTCTTCAAGCTCTGGCCCAACTTGCAATAACGTTGAGGAGATGAGTCGTAAGCCGTACGCCATCCACACCACGGTGTAGGCCAGCCAGACGCTGAAAATAGTGCTGCGCAGTGAACGTAACCAGACCACCAGGTTATCCCGCAGCCATTGCGACCACGGCATTCCGGAAAGCCAGCCAGATTTAAGCGCGCTATCGAGCCACATTGGCAGGAACAGGAACACCCACAAGAATGCCAGACCGGCCAACAGACCTGGAACCGCACGAGGCACGAGCACGCTGTAATCCAGAAAACGCGTCACGTTGTCAGGTTTGCGATGCATGGCGATACCGATAAACAGATAACAGGCCACGGCGAGTGCGCCGCCGATAACACCAATCGCCATGGAGTTGATGATGGCGCGCAGCAGATTGGGTTGTTCCCAGATATTGCGGAATGTGTTGAGCGACAGCTCATCCCAAAGGGAAACCCCAACGCCCCAGTTGGAGATAAAAGCGCGCAGCACGACACCCATCAATGGAACGCCAATGGTCACCGTCAGCCAGAATGCGACCACCGCACCCGCCACCCAGCGCCATTTCCCCAGCGGCAATGCACGCGCCTGCGACGCTTTACCTTTGACCGTGACGAAGCGGTTGGCGGTACGCATCAGGCGGCGTTGTAGCATCACAAGCGGAATCGTGATGCAAATCAGCACCACAGCAACCGCAGCCATCAAGTGATATGACGGCGTGCCGAGCTTATTGGTTAACTGATACAAATAAGTCGCCAGCACCATGTTGCCTTCCGGATCACCGAGTACCAGCATCAGCCCGAACACTTCCAGACCGAGGAAGAACAGCAAAACCGAAGCATAGAGAATCGACGGGCGCACCATAGGCAAACTGACTGCCGTCATCACCTGTAACGGTGATGCCCCAGCGATTCGTGCCGCTTCTTCAACATCGGAACCCACACTGCGTAGCGCAGAGGAGATGTATAGATAGGCGTGCGGAACGTGTGTCAGGCCCGCGATAACCACGATGCTCGACATGTCGTAGATGTTCCACGGCACGAAACCGAGAACCGACTGCGCCCACAGCGAGAAGAAACCCACGGGACCGGCGGCGACCACATAGCCAAACCCCAGAACCATTGGTGAGACAAAAATGGGCACCAGGATCAGCGGCTCAATCAAACGTCTGCCGGGTAAATCGGTGCGCACCATCAGAAACGCCAGAATCCCGCCAAGCGGAATGGCAATAATCACCAGTCCGAATGCCAGAATAAAACCACTTTTCAGCGCTTTGTAGAAATCAGGATCGGTAAAAATGAACCCGAAGGATTCGAGGCTCCACTCTTTTGACGGCGCAAAGAAGGGCGCGGAAAGAAAGCTTTGGATAACGATAAACGAGAGTGGGATGTAGATAACCAGCGCGGTTAGCAACACCACAATACCGCGCGGCAGGCTCTGCCACTTTCTGAGTAATGCACTCATACAACTTCCCTTCGGTTAGGAATCCACAGGTCAGTGATTCGGTTGAGCGAGTGCGGTCAACGCACTCGCAGCTTGAAGGATGACGGGTAAATTATTTTTGAGCAGCTTCACGCCACTGCTTGATGTAATCGAGACGCTTTTTAGGTTGCAGATACTCAAGCAGGCTTTCATCGACCGGGATAGGTTTGAGCGCACTGCCTAACATTTTGGTCATGCCATCAATATCGTTTTTGCCTTCGATATCGTTGCGGATGGACGGGATATCACCCTGATTTGCCAGAATACTCTGCCCTTTTTCAGACAGCACATAGTCCAGCCACAGTTTCGCGGCGTTGCCGTTTTGCGCTTGCTGACTGATGAAAGACACGCGTGACAACACCAGCGTGTAATCCTTTGGATAAGAGATGCCGAGCGAAGGATCGGTTTTCGCTCGGGCTTCTGCGTATGAGCCGAGGATGTTAAAACCAATCAGGTTTTCGCCGGATGACACGCGTTCCATCATGGTGCCGGTTGAAGACTGCACCGCTAACCCACCTTTGGCGACGTCAGCCAGAGTTTTGAAATAATTGGGATCGGTTTTGGAGTCCTGAACGGAAAGCATAAAGCCCAGACCCGATTTCTCGATATCGTAGGTGGTGACTTTTTTGCTGAACTTGTCGGTCTGGCTGGCAATCAGCTTCGCCAGTGCGCTATGGGAATCAGGCACTTCACCCGCCGGGATTAAACGTTTGTTATAGATAAACACCACCGGTTCGTAGGTTGTACCGTAGGCTTTATCCTTCCACATTGCCCATTTCGGCAACTGGCTCTGCTCAGGGGATTTATATTCTTGCGCATAGTCCACCGCCAGTTTCAGCGCGGTGTCCATTGAAGAGCTCCAGACCACGTCACCGCTGTTGCCACCCGCGGCTTGTTCGCTGATATAACGGTTGTACAGTTCGGTACTGTTCATGTCGTTATATTCAACTTTTATTCCCGGATAAGCGGCTTCAAACCCCTGAATAAGCGGGCCTGCGGCTTTTGTGTCGGTCGTGGAATAGATAACCACTTTCCCTTCTTTGGTCGCGGCATCGACGATTTTTTGATAGTCGGCCGGGTAGCCTTGCGGTAGAGCAGACATTGCAGATGAAGACATAAGGACAGCGGCAGTAATCAGAGAGATGCGTAATTTATTCGACATTATTTTTAACCTTCTAGTTACATTTGAAAAACTAAAGGTAAACATAACGCAAGCCATCTTTCAGGCAATGGGGGGATTTTTATATCTTCCTGAATTGTGATTCGGGGCTTTTTCCAGGCAATTAACACCATTAACACCACGGAAAGTGGTTTCAATCAGACCCCAAAAGGGGGCTTTTACACCCCGATTTTTTTGCGGTAAAGCCGTCGCGGATGGCCGATATTTCCATACTGCATCTCCACCACGATAAACCCCATTTCGACGCAATACTCCAGATAGCGGCGACCGGTCGTTTTGCTGATCCCCACCTCCTGCACGACCTGTTCTACGGACCAGGAGATATCAGGCTTACAGGTAAAAACAGCCTGTACTCGCTCAAGCGTATTGGGTTCAATCCCTTTGGTTGACGAGGCTGACGGGATATTAATGGCAGGAAGATTAAAAAGCCGGTCCAACGCGGTTTGATCCACCACTTTCACATGGCGCTTTGTTTCTACCAGTTGCATAAACCGTTCAAGTGAACTGCGCAGACGGTGGAAAGAGACGGGCTTGATGATGTAGTCAAACGCGCCGCTGCGCATGGCCAGGCTGCACGTTTGCATGTCGCTTGCGGCCGTAATGAAAATCACGGAGCAATCGAAGCTTTTCAGTAAGGGGCTATCAATTAACTCCACGCCTTGTCCGTCAGGTAAAAAGTTATCGAGCAACAGCAACGGGGGTTGATGTAATTCCACCAGGGCACGAGCCTGTTCAAGCGTTGCGGCAATCCCCACCACGCGCAGTTTGAAATTTTGCTCGATAAAGTCACGATGCAAACTGGCGAGGTAGGGTTCATCTTCCACGATGACGACATCAAACGCGCTGCTGTTACTCATGGTGTTGTCCTGTTGAAACGGGAGCGGGGAACGGAATAAAAACAGAAAATATCGTACCTTGTGGCGAATTGTCTGTGACTTCGATACTGCCGCCGGCCTGATTGATATATCCCGCAGCCAGATACAGGCCGATGCCATGATCCGAGCCTGCCATCTCATGAACGTCTGAAGGTTTGCTCGACACCCCTTGCTCAAAGATATGGGGTTTTAATGCATCATCAATACCGACCCCCTGGTCGGCGACTTCAATCAACAATTCCTGATTTCTGTCCGAAATATAAAGCTCTACAGGCGCTGCACTATTGTGGGCTTTTAGCGTGGCGTCGACCGCGTTATCCAGCAAATTGCCAATCACCGACATCAGTGCCGTTTCGCTGATACTCGAAGGAATGCGGGTGAGCTGGCAGGCGGGATCGAACGCCAGCTCAATCCCTTTTTCCCGCGCGCTGACGAATTTTCCCAATAACAGACCGCACAAACAGGGGGAAGTAATGCGCGTGGAGACAAAATCCAGCACCGCCTGTGCGCCCTCGGATTGCGCCTGAATGTAGCGCATTGCATCGTCATAACGCTGCATTTGCAGCAGACCGGCCAGTGTTGCGGTCCAGTTCAGTTGTTCATGGCGCATGATCCGCAGGTTGTCGGCATAGCGCTTCACCTGGCTCAACTGGCTGCTCAAGGTGTTGATGTCATTTTTGTCGCGAAAGCTAAACACCCAACCCCTTTCAGCGCCGGGTTCCACTTCGATAGGCACGCGGTTGACGATAACTTCGCGTTGATTCAATACCGTGATTTGATCGTGGAGACTACGGTTATCTACCGCGCTGGTTGGGTCAAAAAAAGTCAGCGGGGTTTGCACGATTTTCTCAATGGGTTTGCCAATGAGTTCATTTTCGGGCTGGCGAATATCCAGTAATTCCCGTGCGGCACGGTTAATTAAGATCAGCTGTTTCTCGGCGTTAACCGCAAATATCCCTTCATACATCGCTTCCAGCAGCGCTTTTTGTTGTAGCACCAGTGATGCGATCTCTTTGGGTTCCAGCCAAAACATCTGTCTTTTCACGTTGCGGGTAAACATCCACGAAAAAATAAACAGCAGTATTAAAAGCAACAGGCCGTATAAACCGGCTTGCCAGAGCAGACGCGCATTAATATTGGCGATGTAAGAGGTGAGGTAGCCGACTGAAACAATACCAATGACCTGATGGTTGGCATCGAGAATAGGGGCTTTGCTGCGCAATGAAACACCGATTCCCCCCTTACGCATGGAGATAATGGTTTTCCCCTGCAAAACCTCTGCGTTATCACCGCCAATCATCGGCAGATGTAGCCGCTCCGGTGATTCGGAGTGATAGAGATGCTGTTCACGCACATCGCCAATCACGATATAACTGGCATCACTTTGATTGCGCAGGGGTTGAATCAAACGTGCAATCTCTGACACATCCCTGGCGGCGACTTTCTCAGCAAGCCCTGGCATCAATGCAATCTGAGTGGCCTGAACCCGTGCGCGCTGGCCAAGATCTCGATGAAGCTGGCGGTCAAGAACATGAAACAAGATCGCCCCCAACAGGGCTAACAGCAGGCAGGAAAACCCTACCAAAGATAAAAAGAGTTTCACCTGAAAAGGTAATCTGCGTTTCATACAACCTGCTGTGGGCACACATTTAGTCACGTGGAATGAGCGTAACACGCGACACCTGCATGAATGCACAGCCAGTCTTACAAAGTAAAACCTCCGTCACCAACCTGTGCCAGCGCGTACCACTTCATCATCTCAGTTGTTCCTTTATCACCCTCGGCAGGTGCCCAGGAGACATAGTCTTTTTCCGCAACGGGTTGATAGCCACCTTGCTTCACTTCAAAAATCACGCCTCCATGATCCAAAGACAGAACCGTATGCCAGGTTCCGGCATCCATCTCCAGCGCTTTGCATTCTTCGCCCAACACCACGCGATGAGTCACCGTCCCATTGTCATCAAAATTCAACACCAGGAAGCGCCCACGGAGTGCAAACAACAGCTCAAAAGTATGTGGGTGGCGATGCGGTCGAACATAAGTACCCGGTTCCATGGCGACAGCCAGTCGCTGTACAGGGTCGCTTAATTCAGGGTGAAAATTTCGGTGTGCGCGCAGGCGTGGAGAGTTTGCTGCGGCTTCGCTCTGTTTTTGCATGTCATTCAGGGTGATTGATTTCATGTTAGTTGCCTGGTTCGTTGGACTGTCACTGGATAATGTCATTGATATGGAAGCTTTTCCGGGATTTGTACGGCAGATTGCTTAATTTCGTTATCGCTTTTCTTTGGAGCGTTCATTAATCCAGCAACTTATTAAAGCTTTGATGGGGGGAGTAAGAGGAATGCTAAACCCACCAGGACCAGACTCACCAAATAAAAAAGCCTGCGGTATAGACAACGCCGCAGGCCTTTGCGTTTTTAGCGGCCTCAGAAACGAATTTTCATCCCCACTGATGCATTGATATCGCTGCTGATGCTGGTATCGCTGCCGCCGTTGCTCCACATTTTACCCACCTCCGTATAGGCTTCGGCGTTTTTATAAATGGTCCATGTTGCGCCTACGGCGGCTTCAGTGGTGCTGTATTTCTGGTCTGCGGTAATCACTGATTTACCTGCGTTATTGGTGGTGTTTTCAAATGTAGCGGTGTCCTGTCCGTTGGAAAGCTGTTGCCACAGGTTAACCCGCACGTACGGTTTGACTTTGCCGACGCCGGTTTCATATTCCGCCGTGAGGCGTGCGCCGATACGCCCGATGATGGCGTCGTCGGCATCCACCGAAGCGCGCGTTTTGGCGTCGCCCTGCAAAATCACGCTGTCGAAATCGCTGTGCTGCCAGATGAGCTGCGCCTGCGGCTCAAATGCCCAGTTGGTGTCACCAAAGCGAATTGGGTAACCCGTCTCGACCGAGGCCACAAAGCTGTTGCCGTCCGGACTGTAGCTGTTGCGATTTTGCGCGTTTTTCAGGTCGATACTGTGGTTGCCATACTGCAACACGTTGTCGACGTAGAAACCGCTTTGTGCGGTGTATGTCGCATAACCGGCAACATAAGTGGAGAGGGTGGAGTTGTACCCCGCAGTGCCATAGCCGCCAGAGTTCGCGCCCTGGATGCTGGTGTCGTTATCCACAATGGCGGTGTACATCCCGGCGCGCCAGTTTTCATCGACGTACAAATCGAAACCAATCTGCATGCCGTTGATATTGCTGTCTGTTTGTGACGCGGTGGCATCATTAAACGCTTGATGGGTGGATTGAGAAATATAACGCGCCCAGAAGCGCTGGTCGTTATCCTGGCTGACGCTGGTATTCCACGGTTGTTCGTCACCGACGCGCTGGTGCAGGGTGCCAAGCACCGCCAGATCGCCCTGACGAATCGTTGATGGAATGGTTACGAAGATCGGCACTTCCGGGCGATACGAGGTGCGCAGGAACCAGTCTTCGCCTTCTCCCAGCCCGTTGCCAGCAAACAGGCGGTATTCCCACGCGCCCGCTTCCAGGTGATCCGCGCCAATGGTAAACGCGTCTTTGGTGGTCTGCGCGGTGGTGGTAGCACCGTTGACTGCGTCAACCACCAGAATACCGTCGCCCTCGGTTTGTTCACCCAACTGGCTGACGTCGATATCGAGTAACGTTTTGCCTGTCGCCGTGCCGCCGTTAATCACCAGATGGTCAGCCACGCCTGGGCTATGCTGCTGGGCGGCGATTTTCAGTACGCCGTTAAGACCAACATAATCGCCGTTGACCGTCAGCGTAGAACCAACATCGCCGCCGCGCAGATTCACTGTGCCCTGGTTCACCAACGAGTTGACGGTCTGGTTTTCTCCACCGGTATCCAGTGTTGCACCGCTACTGACGATATGGCTTGAAGCGGCGCTAAACCGGTTCGCCCCTTGCGCCTGCAACGTGCCGCGTTCCACCAGCGTAATACCCGAATAAGTGTTCGTTCCGCCCAAAACGGTGGTGCCAGAACCCTGCTGCCACAGCTGACCGGTTCCGGAGATATTGCCTGTCAGTGCAAGCTCATTAGAACGGTTAACCTGGAGTACGCCGTTATCGACGATATTGCCGATAACGCTACCCTGTTCACCGCCGGTACCCAGTTGCAGGTTCCCTTCGCTGATGGTGGTGCCACCCGTGTAAGAGCTGTCCTGAGTCAGGGTTAACGTGCCTGCACCGGCTTTGGTCAATGCGCCGCTGCCGGAAGCTGCGCCGAGCAGCGACACGTTATACCCGTTGGTATCGAGTGTGCCGCCGTTTGCGGCCACGGTCAGGTTGCGGTCGGTATTGAATGCCGCACCATAACGGAACGTCCCGCCGTTAAGCGTAATGCTTGTTCCCGCCTGGCCCAGATTCGCGTCTTGCGAAACCTGCAACGTACCGCCAGAAACCGTCGTGCCGCCGCTGTAGGTGTTATTGCCGTTGAGCAGTAACGTCCCTACGTCGGCTTTATCAATACCGCCCGTGCCCGCGATGACAGAGTTGATGGTCGCGGTGTAGTTGGCACTCGGTGCGGTGCCATCGCCGACGCGAATCAACGTGTCGGCGGTGTTGGTGGTAATCGTTCCGTCGTTAATCACATAGCCGTCTGTGGCAAATTGCGCGCCGCTGATCAGCACTTCACCCAGGCTGTTATCCACCGTGACCGTGCCTTTTTCGCCGCCAAATACCGCAAACGAACCGTCGCTGAAGGGGGCGTTAAACAGCCCATCCGGGTCAGTGGCATCGGTTGACCAGTTGTCGTTGCCGCGGCTGTTTTGCCAGATGCCGTTACCGCCGTCGATTCCGCCGTTATTTTTGGAGGCCATAAGGTCGCCGTCCCAGAAGCGCAGGACCACGCCCGTTCTGTTCACCAGGTTGACCTGGCCTGCAATCGACGTCTGGACATACAAATCGTCGGCCGCGTCTGGAGCGGTGCCGATATCCATAATGTTGTTAATCAAATTACCCGTGTAATTAAACACGCGGTAAAGCCCCACATTGAAGACGCCGCCTGGCGTTTGGGTGATATTGAGCTTACCGTCGAGGTTAAGGTCGCCGTTAATATTAATCAGATCGTTAAGCGTGCCGCCGGGCGTAAACGCCTGGCCGAACTGGAAATCGACCTGGGCATTGTTAGCCAGCGTCAGGCCGCCAAGCGTCAATACGCCAACGCTTGCCAAATCGGCACCTGCGGCAAGATGCGCGTTATCTGCCACGGTGACTTTGCCGCCTGATGTTCCCGCGCCGCCGAGAGTGGAAAGGGCATCGACGGTCACATCCCCGGTTGCCGCCTGTTGATTACCGTTCACCAGTAAAACGCCTTGCTGCACGGCGGTACTGCCGGTGTAGGTGTTATCGCCGGTCAGCGTTAAGGTGCCGCTACCGATTTTGGCGAGCCCGCCATTCACACCCGAAATCACGCCGCTGATGATATCGCTCAGGTTAAGCGAACCCTCGCTCAGCGTTTGTGCGCCCAGCTCAACGTTCCCAGCACCTGAGAGCGAGCCGACCGTGGTACCACTGGTGGAACTGGCGATATTCACCACGCCGCCGGTGTTGTTGGCGATTTTCGCATTCTGCGCCTGCGCATTACCGGCGAAAGTCACCAGACCGCTATTCGCGACGGTCGCAGAACCCGCGTTAGCCGTGTCATTCAGGTTTAGCGATGTGCCTGCCGCCAACGTAATGGCTGAATTGCCGCCGTTAGCAGAGCTTGCGAAATTAACATCGGCACCGTTTGCCGCGTTAATCACGCTGCCTTCTGCATTCGCACTGTCATTGAAGTTCAGTGTTGAATTGTCGAGGTTGACGGTATGCGTTTGCGCCGATGCACTGTTATTGAAATTCAATGTCGCCTGGTTGTTGACCGTCAGCACGCTGGCCGCTGGGCCAAGTGCGCCGGTGATATTGGCGTTGACGTTCACGTCAGCGGTGCCATTTTTACCGGTGATAGTGGTGGCGCCTTGATACGTATTGGCGTTATTGAGCTCCAGATTACTGGCATCGGTTCCCGCTGATGAGTCCCGCACGGTCAGCCCGCCATCCCCGCCAATCAAGGTTGGCGTGAAGGTGTGTCCGAACAGGTCGAACTGCCCGCCGCCAGTCGCACTCAGGAATATTGGGCGCGCGGTGGCGTAATCTGCGCCGATTTGTAGCGTGGAATTGTTGTTAATCAGAATCGACGTGCCCGCAAGGCCGAGGTTGGCGTCGGAGGACACGTTAAGTGTGCCATCGTAAACCACGGTGCCACCCCGGTAATCGTTACTACCGGTCAGAATTAAGCGGCCTGGGTCGAGTTTAATCAGCTTGAGCGTATCTAACAGGCTGGTCTGATGCAGGGTGGTATTAATGGTGGTGGTCACGTCAGCACCCGCACCGCCAGCCCCGACTCGGATTGCAAAAAAGGCATCTGCCGGCGTTTCGCCCTGGGAAGCATAGAGTGTCGTCGGGACCTGGCTGATGCTGCGGGCAATATCCAGCGTGCCGCCCGTTAGCAAATAGCCATCGGTATCAAATTGCATACCGGAAGTCACCACCGGGCCATTGGCATTGCTGACCACAACCGTACCCGCATCGCCCTGGAATATAGCAAATGCTTGCTGCTGCCACGGTGCGTTACCGACACCATCGGAAAGCGTCCATTTATTGTCATTGACGCCTGCGCTTGAGCTCCATATCCCATTCCCACCGTTAACCACGCTATTCCCTTCAATGCCTGTCGGGCCGTGGTTTGCCACGTCATCCCCATCCCAGAACTGGAGGTTCGTGGTATCCGGCGCAAAGCCTAAAATTAAGTTAACCTGATTGGGTAGCGTGGTCTGGACATTATAAATAGCGGAGTTGTTCGGGGGCAGCGACACAATACTCAGCCCGTTGTTGACGAGTGAGCCATTGTAGTTAAACAGGCGATAGACGCCTGGCGCGAATATCCCACCCGCCGACGTGGTGACGTTGAGGTCACCATCCAACGTCAGATTGCCGCCCACGTTTACCAGGTCGTTTAAAGTACCACCGGGTACAAAACGCTCCCCCAGCTCAAACTGGTTGTTGGTGGTGGGGGCCAGCGTCAAATTGCCGTTGATGGTCAGCGTGCCTGCGCCGCCGTCGCCTGGCGCCAGGGTCGAGCCGGTAAAGAGAACGTTGCCGCCGATAATGCCTGTACCGCCCAGGGTTCCTGCTACGGTCGTATCACCCGTTGCAGCCGATTGATTGCCATTGACCAGCAATGTGCCCGCATTCACCA
Organism: Buttiauxella sp. WJP83; assembly: GCF_027594725.1. Taxonomy (NCBI): domain Bacteria; kingdom Pseudomonadati; phylum Pseudomonadota; class Gammaproteobacteria; order Enterobacterales; family Enterobacteriaceae; genus Buttiauxella; species Buttiauxella sp. WJP83. The sequence continues at coordinate 3,011,856 of NZ_CP110080.1, read as the reverse complement.
GGGTGACGCCGGCGTAGGTGTTAGCACCCGTCAAACGGGTGACGCCAGTGCCAACCTGATGAAATGCGCCAGTACCGATAATCACACCGCCGAGGTTCACGACATCAGATTGGTTAATGATCAAAATGCCGTTATCAATAATGTCAGTGGCCGGGGAAAGTGCGCCTTCGACGCCACCCACACCCAATTGTAAGGTGCCGCCCGTGTCGATAATCGTATTGCCGGTATAACTGTTTTCACCGGTCAGGATCGTGGTGCCACCGGTTGCGCGATTCAACTGACCCGTTCCGCTGATAATGCCTGAGTACAGTTGAGCGGCTGATGTTCCATCGAAAACGATACGGCTTTCCAGGCCGTCAATGTTCACGTTGTAGTTATTGATGGTGGCATTATTGGCGGTCACCGCGTTGTCGCCGGTGCGCAGTCTGGATCCACCCGTGATACTAATTGATGGCGTTCCGGAGAGCACAAGGTCGTTGACCACGCGTACATGACCTTGTGTACCGTTAACTGAAAGTGTGCTCCAGCCAGTGCCGATGTTGGTTGCTGTGGCCACGTCATCCGCCGCCAGCGTGCCAATTAACGCTGGGCCTGCGCCGCCGTTCCACAGATGTGTATCGGTGAGCGTGAGCTGATTATTGGTGCCGCCCTCGCTCAGGATATGGCGCGTGTTGCCTAAATCGACATTGCCAATCAGTGCCTTATCGTTGCCATCGGCCTCGGTAAAATCTACCGCGCCGTTAAAGGTGCCGCTGTTCCAGGTGAAGGTATCTGTACCGCTGCCAGCGGTAATCAGGCCGAGCGTCGACCCGCCGTTAAGGGTAATCAGATCGTTGCCGCTGCCGCTTAAAATGGCGGTTGCCGTGTTGCTTGCCGCACTCAGCGTTCCCTGGTTCGTGATGGTGTTATTGGCGGCTCCACTGGCGTCGATAGCCACTGAATTCTGGCTGCTATCGGTAATCGTCCCGCTGTTCAAAATCGTGCGCGCTGAAGCGGTGCCGTTCACACGCACCAGTGCCTGGGTGTTTGCCGTGCTGGTGGAATTAATCGTGCCGGTGTTGGTAAACGATGCGGCGTTGTCTGCTCGCACGCTACTGTTCACGTCGCTGGTGGTTTGAATATTCCCACCATTGGTCACTGCGCTGGCGTCAATGGCTGAGATTGCCGAGCCGCTGCTTGCCCCCATAGTGATATTGGCGCTGGACGTCACGGAGCCGTTGGTTTTTGCCAGAATACCGTTGCCATTTGCGCCCGTTGTTCCTGGAACGTTAATCGTGTAACCGGTGCCGATGCTGAGATTGCCGGTGGTATTACTGCCATCGGCCTGTTCAAACGCAAAGCCCGCGCCGCTGCCAGAAACGTTGAGAATATTTCCTGTCCCTTCGGCGTTAAACGTCACGGCGGTGCGAATGGCTGGCCCGTCTGAGGCGTTAATCGTCACGGTATTCAGGTTAATGTTTGAGGTGGAAGCGTTGTTGTTGATGCCCGCGCCCGAACCTGAGATATCAATCACTGTATTGCTGGCGGTGAGGGACGCCGCGCCCGCATCCATACGGATACCGTCCGCGCCACCGCTGGCGGTGATGTGATTGCCTGTACCGTTGATAGTCAGCGTTGCACCGTTATCGATAAGCTGAACGGCGGCAAGCCCGCCATTGGCGGTGACAATCCCCAATTGTGTCACCTGTGCACCCACACCCTGGACCTTCACACCCACATTGCCACTGCCGGGAGCACCGCTCACCGCAATAGCGCCGGTGTTTGTCAGCGTGCCCTGGTTCTGAATATGGACGCCAATATTGTTAGCGCCTGAGACGCTGATCGGCGCGTTATTAATACCGATACCGCCGTCATGCAACCGCAGGCCGGTGCTGTTGTCGCCATTCAGATTTATGCCCGCACCGCCCAGCGTAACCTGGCCTTTGTAAGACACGTCATAACCGGTAATGCCGCTTTGTGCGGCACTGGTGGTGATGGCAACATCTGAACTGACCAGCGTGCTGCGGGCATCGTTTGCGTTGCTGACGTTTCCATCAATGGTGTAGATACGCCCGTCAACCACGACGCCTGTCGTATTGTCGTGGCTGAGGATGATCCCGCCGTCGTTGATCGTGCCTTGCGCACCACCGGCGACTTTTACGCCAACCGCATTTTCACCATTCACATTGATGGTGGCAGCGCCGGTATTGAGGGTTGAGAGCACATCATCGCCCGTACCGACTTGCCCGTCCGGGCCATCGTCCAGACCATGCGCAAACACCCCAATGGAGCGATCGCCCGTCAGGGTGAGTTGATAAGCTCCCGCCGACGTGCCGCTATCGCCGTCGAAAGTGGCACCGTGGTCGATAAGGAACAAAAACGCGTGTGTCTGGTCGTTATCATCAATGACTGCATTGGCGAGGTTTATCTGAGCGGCTTGCCCGTAGGCGTAATAGCCAATCTGGTCATTGTTATTGAAATTCAACGCCGCATCAGGCCCAACGTTAATCGTGGCACTTCCACGGGCATGAGCGCCAATGGCACCCGCGGCGAGGAGATTCATCGTTGAATCAATATTCGCGGTGGCCTGGATGCCTTTTAGCCCTTCGGCATAGACCGCGTAATTACGGTAGGTCAGTGGGTTGTTATCGGAGCCGCCTGCGTCTCCGGCGGCGCCCACGGTGATTACCCCGGTGTTTGTAGAAACAGCGGTGGCAGCCTGAGTGGAGGCCAGAATACTGATGGCGGCATTGTTATCACCAAACACGTTAATGAACCCGTTATTGGTGACATTTTGGGTATCAATAACGGAAAGCCCATAGTTAGGCGCAGCGGCCCCGCCCGCCAGTTGCCCCAACACATTAATGATGCCGTTGTTGGTGACCTGGCCTGTTGCGCCGTTAACCAGCATCCCGACCGCATTGCGGGTTTGTGCGCCGAGCGTAATGGTGCCGTCGTTGGTGACGTCTCCCGTGCTGCTGGTCACAATACCCGCTGATTGCTCCTGCCCACCCACCATTAAGACCGGCGTATAAATTTTGGTTGCGGTAATGGGCGTGCTGCCAATAAAAATATTCCCTGAAGCCGCGTTGGTGAAGGTTGCGTCATCGCCAATATCCACGGCATGTCCCGACGCCCGCCCATCGGCGTTAAAACTGTTTCCGGTTAAGGTAATGGTGCCGCTATTGGTTGCCGTTGTGGTTCCACGCGCCTGAAGCCCAACCGCGCTGGCGGAACTGCCATCGGTCAATGCGATGTTGATAAACCCCTGGTTGTTGACAGTACTGGCTCCCAGACCCTGAATACCGATGCTGCCCTGATTATGGACATTCTGGTTGGTCTCATCCTTTTCAATAAACAGGCCTGCGTTTATCGTTCCGGTGTTCAATGCGGTGGCGTCAGTGACCTTCATCGCAATCGCCGTCGGGCTGGAGCCGCTGCTGCTCCAGGCATTAATTGCGCCGTTATTGGTCAGCACTGCGTTGTTGTCGCCGCGCATCACGGCTGAAGCGCCGTCAACACCCAGGCTGCCTTGTGTGGTCACGGTGCCGGAGGCGTTGGCTCCCGTGGCGTAGATGACATTCAGCTCGCCTGTGGAGAGCGTGGCGTTATTGGTATGCGCCAGTTGGTCATTCCAGACGTGGTAAGTCAGGTTGACGCGGTTCTGCTGCTCATCGCCCAGCAACTCTGCAATGATGCCGTTGTAAGTGTTTTGCGCGATGGTGCTGGAATCAATCACCACACTGCCATATGCAGGCGGGAGCTGTACTCCGCCGGTTAACCACAGTTGAAGCTGGCTTTGTCGACCCGCATACGCCCCCTGGCCCAGTAAAAAGTCGTTGACGGTGGCAATATCCTGGGCGGAATTAATCGTGAAGGTAATTGAGGGTTGGAGGGGATCCAAAATAACCTGAGGCCCAACCTGGATATAATTCGGCAGCGTAATGCTGTCGCTGTACTCCGAACTCACGGCCTGCAATCCTGAAATATCGCTTGAGATAACCGCCGCGGGGGCAAAATGAATATAGTTATCAGAGATCCAGTTTGTGCTACTGGTTGGCGTGCCAGTTGCGGATGCCTGAGCAAGAATCGAGTTTTTTGCCAACAGCTCAATGGTGTTGGTCGGTGCGGCAATAGGGCTCGTGCCGTTGGTGTCATCGCCGATATTAATATTGGCTATGCCGCCTACGTCGGTGACCGCCGCAATGCCAAAGTTGTTATAAATGCGAAAAGAGTTGGGATCGTAAACGTTGAGGGAAAGATCGCCAACCAGCGACGTCCCCGGTGCGGCAAAAGTCCCGGAGTCATAGACTTTAATCACCGAAAAACTGCCTTCAAGGCCCGGCACCTCAACATTGAGTTCCTGGTTTTGTAGCGGGGTAGAAGGGTTAGTGGAGTAGCTAAACGTATCAATGTTGGCCGAGGTGATTGGGGTGGTATTGCCCTGCGAATCCGTGGCGACGATTGACGTAATGCGCCCGGCTTCCGGGCCACCGCTATCTGTAAGGGCATCACGAACCAGTACCGACGTCGCACTGCCGTTCACACCCGGTGCGATTTGTGGAATAGGGCCCAGAATATCCAGCGTGGTGCCTGCCGCATAATGGTTGGCCGTGGCGGTATTGTTATCAATGGTAAACGCGATACCCGTGTCCCTGACCTGATCGTAATTCACCAACGGTGGGAATAAATAGGAAGGGTATGCCGTCGACCAATTGACTTCATCTGCGTAAACCGGAGCGGCCATTAATAGCGAAACGCTTAAGGCGACAGCATGGCGCACTTTACCCCGGCCTTTCTTACGGCTTTTGGTGGTTTCTGAAGCCACAACGAGCGCCTGTTGGCTCTCGTTCCATACGAGACGATAAATACGGTTCATATCCAGAGCTCCCGACGCAAATCAATACTGTTATGATGATTTTTATTAATGCTGAGCCATTCGGTATTTATTACTCTTTGAACTGCCTGAGTTTTTTATTGCAGTGATTGCTTTAGTAATATGAGGTTCTGCGGTTCGATAAGGATTAATCCTCCTCGCGGGCTTGATATATCAGCGACAAGCGTCAGAGAGGTGGCAATCATTACCGGAAGAATAAACAAATAAACCTTATTACTTTTGCGGCTATGCGAGCCATAACCAATGAGAATGTTGCAAAATACGGCTATCGTAATAAGTAACACCCAGGCCGAAACGGGGAAACGTTTAATCCATGCTGCTTGAGTATAGCCCTGGGTGTTAATAACATCGTTCATTCCGGAAATCGCCAGCGCGGTAACAGGTGTGGTTGATAGACCGGCCTCATTTTTCATGGTTTGCCATAGATCGTTTTGAATAGCGGCGGTTTTTTTGTCTACCTGCGCAAGTTCTTCACGGTCCGCTAATTGATACCAGCTGATACGTAAATCGAGATATTTTTTTAATTGTTCTCGGGCATTAGACGCATTTGCAGAAGAAAGCAAGTCAGTGCGTAAATATTCTGTCCCTATGGCATTGGCTTCTTCTGATTCACAATCTTTTCGCTGGTCGTAGCGATTAACCGCAACGGAAAAGCTAAAGCCAATCAATAAGGCAAGCAGAGTCAGCGTGGCGGCTTGCACAATACTGAAATCTTTCAGCGTTTCCTCATCAAGATTCCCTTTACGATTCAAACAGTAAACACCAATTCCTGATGCCAGTGGCAAGATAACAAGCATTGCAACAAATAAATAAAGCGGATGGTTGATTATAGTGCTTAGCATTACTTCTTATCCCCTGGCTGCAGAGAAAGTTGTACAGGTTTCTTAAGCGTTGCACAGTTCTAAAAAAAAGGTAGTAAATACATAGAATATTTATGTAAATCAGGCGCTAACTGTTTTAGTTGGAAATTATTACAAGAGAGGGGATGGGTTACTTCTAATGGCTCAGTGCGAGTGGGGTTATATTTTGGTGGTATGGTTAGCATGTCACCCTCCTGTAATAAACATTAAGAAGGTGACATCATAATAAATACATCATATTACCGAGAAACGTAAAACCATCATATGGCCTGACGCTAGCCTCGATAATATGTGTATTTTGAATTTAATGACGACTATCGATTATCAAATGTATCGTTAGAGTAATCATTTTCTTCTGCAACGGAGACGGTGACGTCATTAAATTGAAGGCCATTAACCGCCACGATGCGTCCGAATTCTTTTGCCTCAATGTTGCATTGGCTGAATCGAATATTCTCCATTGGTTTTTCTGGGAATGCGACCAGATCAAATGCCCTTGCAGGTAAAGCATAATCAGAATCTAAGGTGGCATTAACATTAGAGATACTAATATTTCTGACCTTAGTCATTTGCATGTCTTCTGGTATTTGTAAAGCCACGGCTTGCCACATAGTCGGTAACTGCTCAATATTTTCAAAGAGCTTTCTGTTATACGAGTTATGCCAGTCCATAATCCATGAGAATGGGAATTGAACATTCTTCATATGGAGGTTTTCTACAATGACATCTTCAATAAAACCACCGCGTTCTTTGGATGATTTCATTCTGAATCCACAATCCGAATTTTCAAATTCGATATCATGAATATGTACACCACGAATACCGCCGCTGACTTCACTGCCCAGCGTAATACCGTAGCCAGATTTGATTTTGCACTTATCCACTTCAATGTTTTCAGCGATTCTGCCTACACGGTGACCGTCGCCATCACGACCGGATTTGATAACGATGCAATCATCACCACATGAGGCTTCGCATTCGGTGACACGCACATTTGTGGAGGAGTCAATGTCAATGCCATCAGTACTTGGGCCGTGGTTATCACCAATTTTTACTTTACGAACCAGGACATTGTTTGCGTAGGTAATCTGCAAATTCCAGAAGCCAGCACGCTCAAATGTAAGATCAGAAATCTTGATATTTTCAGCTTCATAAATCAAGCAAGAGCGCGGGCGTTTAACGAGATAGTCGGCGATCCAGCGCAGGCCTTTCTTATCGTAGTCAACGCGCAATCCGCTGTTTTTGTCGGCACCACAATAGATATCCCACCAGTGTTGGCCTTGCCCATCAATCAACCCTTCACCTGAAATCTCGACATTATTTGCAGAGATAGCATTCAGAATGGCGGCAGGCCATAGCATTTCAACACCGGCCACGCGGGTATTAATTTCCGGATAATCAGAGATATCGGTTGAACCTAACAGCGTTGCTCCCTTCTCAAATTTTAATTTACTTCCTTCTTTTAAGAATAGCGCACCAACCAAATAAATCCCTTTTGAAATATAAACAGTCACACCTTGTTCTGCACCCTGGTTAATCGCTTGCTGAATAGCGAAGGTATCTTTTTCGATCCCGTCTCCGATTGCACCAAAGTCTTTAATATCGAGTTGAGTTGTCATGCTAATTCTCCCTTAATCAATTAAACGGTTAAATGCCGTTGATCTTATTCAAAGTTTTTTCCATATCCAGAGTGGTTTTCTTGTTCAATGGATAGAAGTAAATCAAAATGACTGCTGAAGCGAACAAGCAAAATGCTGGAAGAAGGTTTGCCATGGTATAAATACTTTCTTGAACCTCGAGGCTTTGTACTGATCCACCGGTAGAAGAAGACTGATAGTTAATTAATGCCAACATGAAACCACCAATTCCACCTGCACACGCTTGTCCAATTTTTCTGGCGAAGAAATTGACGCCGTACACGGTGCCGTCTTCACGAGTGCCAGTGACATACTGATGGTAGTCACACACATCTGTCATAAATGCCCAGATCATCAGGTTAAACAGGCCTGCACCCAGTGTGGCCAGGAACAGAAGCACCAAATAGATCTTCGGATCGGTGATGTGGCAGAAATACATCAGCAGATACATGCCGACGGAGAACATCAGTGCACAAACGCTGGCTTCTTTCTTCCCAAATCGCTTGGTTAAATAAGAGGCAGAAGGTGCCAGTAATACGAGAGAACCAAAGGTAAACAAGAGTGCGACGGACATAGCCTGTTTATCATGGAAATAATCATTGAACAGGTAAGTCATGTTGGTACCGGATAAGCCCTGGTTGATGACAATGAGCAGGTCAACCACGACCAGAACGATCAGTGCTTTATTTTTCAGCAAGCCTTTAACCAGTTGTGAAACGGGTACGCTCTCTTTCGCTTCAACACGGACACGCTCGGTTGTTAATTTGCAGGTCAATGTCAGGAAGATGAAAGCAAGACATGCGCAACCAATAGAGATCCAGAAGAAGTGCTGCCCAGAAATAACCTGGCTGCCATCAACAAGGGTTTTGTACATCAGGATAGGGATAAAGAAGCCTGTTGCACCACCACCGATTGCCGACCCTACGCTTCTGTATGTAGAGAGTGACACGCGATCGTCAGGGCTTGAACTGATCGCCGCTGACATTGCGCCGTATGGGATGTTGATGGTCGATAACAGGGCGCCGTATAAAAAATACGAAACGCAGATATAAATTATTTTGCCTGTATAGGAGAGCTCTTGTGCAAATGGCAAAAATAACATGACAGCAATGGCACAAAACGGATACTTCATTCTCCGAATCCACGGGTTAAAACGACCTGTTGCTGTCAATTTTGACGTGTCACACATGCGACCGACAGTGACATCAACAAATGCATCAAACAGTTTTGTGCCAAAGTACAGTGAACCAACAATTATTCCTGAAACACCTAATACGTTGGTGTAATAGATCATAAGGAAGCTATTAACCAGACCTAGAATAAAGCAGGTACCTAAATCACCGCATAAGTAACCAATTTTATCTCTTATGCCAAAAGGCCTTATTATTGCTGCTTTTGTTTTTTCATCAATCAAAACATTGGAACCCATAGAGTTAACCCCTTTAATCTCATGTGCTAAAAATTTAATAAAACATGTGAATGTGTAGACCAGTTTGTATTGGTGTCATACATGTAAGTGGTGGAAAGAATAATTGGTATGACATCATTGTTTATTGCTCGCTGTCACACAATTAATAACTGAACGTGATTATTTTAATAATTGTGATTTCATTCACACGATTGATGTATATCTGTCCGTGTTTCATTTTGTCTTTGCAAAATAAAGGGATGGTGGTTCACCAATAATTTATTATTAAACGAATCTGTTATTGTTTTTCTGGAATGAATTTCTTATTGTTTTCGAAAGTTAATAAATCATAAAATTGCTGTAAGTCTTGGTTTTTATGATGGTTTATCTGTTGGTGTAATGCAAAATGTCAGTTTGATCATTGAGTTATGATTTTTTTATAAGATTAATTATGAATGATTTGTTGATATTTTGTGAGAAAGAAAGGTTGAATGAAGAGGTGTGCCTGATAATTGTCAGGCAGGATGAGGAATTGGTCTGACAACGTGATTGGTTTCCACCTTATTCTAACGAGGGTCTACACGAGTTTACACTATGAATACGATTGACATGGTGGGGTTTATTGGTGGTGCTTGTACCACTGTTTCATTTATTCCCCAGGTGGTTTTGGTTATAAAAAATAAGTCAACAAAAGACATATCTTTAACAATGTATTCCGTTTTTGTATTTGGGGTTTTCTTATGGTTGGCGTATGGATTTATGTCTAATGCGCTGCCCGTTCTTATTCCAAATCTCATTACCTTTATTCTTGCTGGTTCGATTCTTTTCATGAAAATAAAAAACGATATTCTCACAGGGAAACAGGTGAGGGGATAAATAAGAAAAGATGTATATCGGTTCGTTGACATCCTGAATGGATAAAACGAACCGATAACAGTTACCGGCTTTGATGCCGGTTATTTCTGATAACGCGGTGCAGGAATACCTGTACGTGAAGCATCGAAAATCGCCAGCCTCGCCGATTCATAAGCCTCCCAAAGCGTCAGATCATGCAGCGGTGGCACGGTGACCTCTTCACCCTGATCTAACCCTGCAAGTGCAGCATCTACCATGTTTTCTGTAGTCATGATGGATTCAGGTGGTAAATGATCCATTGATACACCCGATACTTCCCAAATTTCCGTTGCCGTAACCGCAGGCAAAACCGCCTGAATGCGGATATTGCTGCCAGTAATCTCTTGTTGCAACCCACGGGTGAAGTTCAGCACATATCCTTTTGTACCGCTATACACGGCGCTACCGGCGATGGCATGAAGGGAAACAACTGAAGCGATATTAATAATGGTGCCGCTGTTATGTGCCTGGAAACGGGTGAGGGCGGCAAGGCTCAGGCGAGTCAGCGCCGTGATATTCAACATAATGTCTGCTTGATGTAACTCAGCACTGCCTGCAGTGAAAGGGGCGAGGTGTGCGGTGCCCGCATTATTCACCAATACACTTATCCGATCATTGCTGCGTAACGCTTCTTCTACGATTTGAATCCCTTCATCACGAGCCAGATCCGCAGGCAACGTCTGCACTGAAATACCGTATGCCGATTCAAGCTTCGCGGCCAGGTCGCGCAGGCGCTCTTCGCGGCGTGCAACCAACAACAAATCGTAGCCACGCGCGGCGAAACGCTCTGCATAAACCGCGCCAATGCCGGAAGATGCGCCGGTAATTACTGCAACTGAAGGGGATGTGGTCATGGTAAAGCCTCGTCGATGAAAGATGAATTATGGTTTCATAATGAAACTTAATTAAAAATAGATGTCATGGTTTTATAATGCAACCAAATCGCGCGTCTTTTTTTAATTCTGCAATGAACGGAAGGCTTGTTGAATGGCTAACAGATTAAAAATGAAAGGGAATGGATGGATGTCGCGGCGCTCATCCATCCGATAATCACGTTACTCCACAGGGACATCAGGGCGTTGGGCAACAACTTCGTCTGGTGTAAGCACACGGCCATCCTGCGCTTGCAGCATCAGTTTTCGCAGCGGCTGATGGCCTTCATCATCGACCAGCACACTGCATTTTTCATGGCTGGCATACAAATGATCGCCACCCCATTGCGCCAGGGCGACCAGAACGGTTTGCAGAGCGCGCCCCTTTTCAGTCAGCACATATTCATGCCACGCGCTGCCGTCAGTTGCCGGACGCACGGTCATAATATTTTGCTCCACGAGTTGTTTTAGTCGCTGAGTGAGCATGTTTTTGGCAATACCGAGGTTTTTTTGGAACTCACCAAAACGTGTCAGGCCATTTAACGCATCGCGCACGATAAGCAACGACCACCAGTCACCGATGATATCCAGCGAACGGGCGACCGGGCAGACACTACCTTGCATACTTTTGCGTTTCATTGATCCTCCATGGGCATATAGCCAGATAGTTTTATTATAAAACCTATTGCCAGGATTGAGTAGTTTTCCTGCCTTCTCTGCTTCGTTTTGCGATCGGCCCAAAAGGCGGCATTGATATTTTCTGCCAGAATGGATCCTGCACTTTTGTGCAATAACATCTTGAGGATTAAGAGATGAATAAAAAGACGATCGCAGTTTTACTGGCAATGGCTTACTTCGCTCCTGCTCTGGCGCAAGCCGAAACCACACCGCAGGGTTATCAGCTCCAACAAGTTTTGTTAATGAGTCGCCATAACTTGCGCGCACCGCTGGCGAATAATGGCAGCGTGCTGGAACAATCCACGGCGCAATCCTGGCCGGAGTGGGATGTTCCCGGTGGCCAACTCACCACTAAAGGTGGCGTGCTGGAAGTTTACATGGGGCATTACCTGCGCGAGTGGCTGGCCGAGCAGGGGATGGTGAAAAGTGGCGAATGCCCAACACCACAAAGCGTTTATGCCTACGCCAACAGCTTGCAGCGTACGGTGGCCACAGCGCAGTTCTTTATCACGGGCGCGTTTCCTGGATGTGATATTCCTGTCCATCATCAGGAAAAAATGGGCACCATGGACCCGACCTTTAATCCGGTGATCACTAATGACTCGCCGGAATTCAAAGAAGCCGCGTTGAAGGCGATGGAAACGCAACGCGAGCACTACAAACTCGATGACAGCTATCAGCTTCTTGAACAAATCGTTGCTTTCAAAGACTCTCCGAGCTGTAAAGAAAAACAGAAGTGCGATTTGACCGCCGAGAAAGATAAATTTAGCGCTAATGCCAGGGAAGAACCGGGTGTTAGCGGCCCGCTTAAAGTGGGGAACTCGCTGGTTGATGCCTTTACCTTGCAATATTACGAAGGTTTCCCGCTGGACAATGTTGCATGGGGACAAATCAAAACTGACCAGCAGTGGAAGGTGTTATCGGAGCTGAAAAATGGCTATCAGGATACGCTGTTTACCTCGCCACAAGTTGCGCGAAATGTGGCGGCACCGCTGATTAAATATATTCAGAAAGCACTGGTCGGAAATGACGCTAAAGGGCCAAAAATTACCTTGCTGGTGGGGCATGACTCCAACATTGCGTCATTGCTGACGGCACTGGACTTCAAGCCTTATCAATTGCCTGGCCAATATGAACGCACACCCATCGGTGGGAAAATCATGTTCCAGCGCTGGCATGATGCCAATACCAACCATGATTTGATGAAAGTGGAGTACGTTTATCAAAGTAGCGACCAACTGCGCAAAGCGGATGTACTCAGTCTGCAACAGCCACCGCAGAGAGTGACGCTACAACTCAATGGTTGCCCGACTGATGCGAATGGTTTTTGTCCGTGGGATAAATTTACTGAAGTGTTAACGCAGACCGTAAATCAGGGGAAATAATAGAAGAAGGATTTCCCTAAATAATTCGAGCTGCCTCTTCGCTGGCTGCGTTCACGTAGCCGCTTAAGCGGTGGGGCAGCCCGAATGGAGACTATCGTATTTACGCCGTGAATTTGAATATCCTCGGCATACGATTCGGCTATTAATTATTTGATAAATAACTGTTTATTCCGTACTTATTTCAGCTATTCCTCCGCAATACTGACACCTGTCACAGAACCAAATCCTAAAACCGCATATTTCTTTCCCTCGCATTTTGTGCTGCTTTTTATTTCACCCGTTTTCTCTGTAACAAGGATAGTTTTATGTCACTCAATGGATTACGTTTCACCCTCGATGTTGACGGCCTGTCGCCCGAGAGCTTCGCGGTTGTGAACTTTAGTCTGGCCCAGCATTATTCCTTCCCGTTTGTGCTCGAGGTTGATGTTGCCAGCGACGTTTTCCGGCTGACAGCGGAAAGGGTGCTGGAGAAAAACGCCACTCTGACCATCTGGCAGGGCGATACGCCTCAACGTTATGTCACGGGTGTAATCACCACCTTCGGAATGAAAGAAAACACCGGCTGGCAGATGTTGTATCGCTTCACGATTCACCCGCCGCTGTGGCGCGCAGGTTTGCGGCAAAATTTCCGTATTTTCCAGCAGCAGGATATTCAGACTATTTCAGCTCTCCTGCTGCAGGAAAACGGCATCACCGACTGGCAGCCTTACTTTTATGAAGACCATGCCGATCGCGAGTTCTGCGTCCAGTACGGCGAAAGCGACCTGGCATTTTTGTCACGCCTGTGGGCTGAAGAGGGGATTTTCTTCTTTGACAAGCACTCTCCGGACGGTGCGAGCCAGACATTAACGCTGTGTGATGATAAGGCGGGTCTGGCCCGGGCTGAATCCTCCTTCCCGTTTAACCCGAACACCCGAGAAGTCACCGATGAATGCGTCAGCGTATTTCGTTATGAAGCCTGCATCAGCCCCTCATCGGTAATAAGCCGGGACTACACCTTTAAAATACCGGACTGGCCGGGTCTCTATGACCACGATGCCAGACATCTCAACGGCCAGCGTTCGCAATATAAAATCTTTAATTATCCGGGGCGCTATAAAGACGAGCAACACGGCAAAGATTTTACCCGCTACCGCATGGACGGCCTGCGCAATGATGCAGAAAAAGCCAGCGGCTCGGCTAATACGCCAAAATTGTGGCCCGGCGTACGCTTTACGCTGACCAGACATCCGCAGGAAAACATGAACCGCAAATGGCAGGTGGTGCGCAGTCTGCTCAGGGGAGAACAACCGCAGGCGCTGCACGGCAGCCAGCGAAAAGGCACCACGCTCAGCAACCAGTTTGAGGTGATACCTGCCGACCGGACCTGGCGCTCCACGCCCCTGCCGAAGCCGAAAGTGGATGGCCCGCAGAGCGCTGTCGTCACCGGCCCTCCGGGAGAAGAAATATTCTGCGACGAATACGGACGCATTCGGGCCAAATTCATCTGGGACCGTTATCACGGCACCACCGAAGACAGCTCCTGCTGGATACGCGTCTCGCAGGCATGGGCGGGTGCTGGGTTTGGCAATCTCGCCATCCCACGCGTCGGCCAGGAAGTGATTGTTGATTTTCTCCATGGCGACCCTGACCAGCCGATCGTCATGGGGCGGGCCTATCACGAAGACAACCGTTCGCCAGGCGATCTACCGGGTACCAAAACCCAGATGACCATTCGTTCGAAAACCTACAAAGGTAGTGGGTTTAACGAACTGAAATTCGATGATGCAACCGGCAAGGAGCAGGTCTATATCCATGCGCAGAAAAACATGGATACGGAAGTGCTGAACAACCGCACCACAGATCTGAAAGTCGATCACAGCGAAACCATCGGCAACAACCAGAAGATAGTCGTAGGGCTGGGGCAAACGGTGACGGTGGGAAAAGAGAATGCGGGCGGCCATGACCAGAAAATTACCGTCACTCATGACAGGAAGGTGAACGTCGGCAACGACCAGACCGTGAAAGTGACAAACGACCGCAGCGCCAACATCAGTCACGACGACGGTCTGTATGTGGCGAATGATCGGAAAGTGACCGTGGAGGGCAGTCAGCACCATAAAACGACCGGTAATCACGCCAGTCTGGTGGAAGGGAAACACAGCCTTGAGGTAAAAGGCGACCAGGCTCAGAAAGTCAGCGGTGCGCTGGGCATTAAAGTTAACGGCGCTATCGTGCTGGAAAGCCGCAGTCAGATCAGCCTGAAGGTGGGCGCTTCGTTTGTGACGATACATGCCGGTGGCGTGGACATCATGGGGCCGATGATCAATCTCAACGGGGGTGGCAGTGCGGGAAGTCCGGTGGCGACGTTGAAACCAGCGGTTCTGAAGGCGTTGGCGGATGAGGGTGATGGTGGCTCGGATAGCGGCGATTCCGGTAGGGATAACGGAAACTCAGGTAACGGGGGTTCTGGGGGAGATGATGGATGCGATGATTCAGTAGATGGAAAAGATGAATCTGAACTGTATAGTTTATATTTCATCGTTACTGATGAGTTCAGTGATGAAATATTAGTAGATAGAAAATATGAAATTGAGTTGGCTGATGGAACTGTAATTACTGGTCGGACGAATAATGAAGGAAAAACCGAAGTGATTACATCTGAGCAGCCTATTTTCGCAACTATCAGAGTATACGAATCTAAAGTTACACCTATCGATCCAAAGTGGGATAGCTATCATGGGTAAAAAAAATAAACAAATCTCATGTTGCAACGTTGCAACCAGCGAAGGATTCATTGTCAGAAAAAGTAAAAGTTGACGATTCTGCACGTCTTCGAGAAATAAGATTGTTAGTTGAAAAGAATAATAAGTCTACACTTGATAGTAATCTTGTTATTTGCCAAATTTATATGGAATCACGTTTTGATGCTCATGCCGAAGTTGCGCACAATGCCAAAGGCTTAATGCAAATGCAAACTAATGCTGTAAAACAAGTTTTTCAATATCGGAAGGAAAAAGAAATAGGTAGGAAGGTAAATAAGATCGAGCAGGATGATGAGTTTTCAAAGGGAAAGAGTTTTCATGACAGCGAAAAAATGTTTGATGAGGGAATAAATATTCAAATTGGTACTGAATATATGCAGTATTGGTTAGATGTAAGTGGTTCGGTAGAACAAGCATATATAAAGTATCGTGGGCTTTATGGTCGTGGGGAGGGGGTTTATTATAAAAAAATTAAAAGTTGTGCCGATAAATTAGTTAAAGAACCTAACTCAATGCAATCTCTATTGGATATGGTGAAAACAAAATGAAACATATGTATGTTTTTATATTGCTTGCATGTAGCACATTTTGTTCTTCATTATATGCTAAAAATATACAGGAATGTAAGATTAGCAATGATACATTGGTAAAAATAAACTCTGTTCATAGTGTTGACGGTGGTGTAAGTTTTAGATTAATTATCAATGGAGTAGAGGGAAGTGCTTTTCCTGTTGCATCATATCAAGGATTTCCTGAACCTGTCAGCATTGTTATGAGTAAATGCATAAGAGGAGTGTTTGTATTTGTAATAAATTATGGGCCGCCATACCAGGTTGGTTTTTTGCTGAGGGAATATAAGTCAAACATACAGAGAATTGATTTTTCCGAAAAAGAAATTCCTGTTTATATTTTTCAAAATAAAGATGAGGTAGGTATAGTTATTCCTAACTTGGGAAATGAGGTAGAAGGTGAGTATATAATATACAAATATAAAAACTCGCTAATCGAATATAAAGGCAGTGATTTATTGCCGGATGCTAAATTTTATTCTTATATCAAATTAGCATCGTGATTTTTTAATGATTAATTTTGTGTGCGAGTTCCTTTAATGCTGAAGGTGCATGGGTGGTGGATTTTTATAAAATATCTGGTTCTAAAGGCTGGTGGATTGTTGAATTGAAAATGTTGACTATAAATTCGAATGAATGTAAATGAAATTACACAGAATGAAATAAGGGAACTTATAGATTCAAAGAGAGATGAAAGTGCAAGTCTGAAGAATAGAAAATGATTTTAAGAGAGGATGCTAATATTCTCGATAATGCCTACAACATCGATAGGTATATTACGGGAATTCCCCCGCATATAGCGGGGGAAATGATAAATATATCTACACGTTTCTCCGTTCTATCGTCTGCTCGCCCCAAAACAGCGAGTCTTTATCGGTTTTTTCAAATGCTAACGACAGCACCTCATCGCTACCATTTTCCCAAATTTTCTCCGCCATTTTTTCGTCGAATTTTGCGACTTCAAAAATAGCTTCTGCTATTTCAGGAGAGGTGTTTCTCAAACTCGCCCATTCACCAACATGATGAATTTTGGATTGTTGATTCTGCATGTTCTCCTCCATTAACCGTTTAATTTGACTGCTAAACTCGCCACGTACTCACCCTGGTAACGAGCGATAGACAGCTCTTCCTGGCTTGGCTGGCGCGAACCATCAGCACCGGCAATCGTTGTGGCACCGTATGGCGTCCCGCCGCGAACTTGTGAAACATCAAACAACTCTTGCGCCGCATAACCGATAGGGACAATCACCATTCCGTGATGCGCAAGCGTTGTCCACGTGGATGAAATTGTGTGTTCCTGGCCGCCGCCCGTGCCGGTAGAACTAAACACGCTGGCAAGTTTGCCGTGCAGGCCGCCTGCAACCCAAAGGCCACCTGTCTGATCGAGGAAGGTGCGCATTTGCCCGGACATATTGCCAAAGCGAGTGGGGGTGCCAAAAATGATTGCGTCGTAATCGCCAAGCTCTTGCGGAGTCGCTTGTGGAGCATTTTGCGTTTTCCCTCCCGCTTTTAAGAAAGCCTCTGCTGACATGGTTTCCGGGACGCGTTTCACCGTGACTTCTACACCATCAACTTTCTGCGCACCCTCTGCCACAGCGTGTGCCATGGTTTCGATGTGTCCGTACATTGAGTAATAAAGCACCAGAACTTTAGCCATTTCGCATCACTCCTACCTTGACGCAGCGTTTTGCTGCACTGAACTAAAGATATGTGCTGTGGCCCAGAGTGCAACTTAGAGTGCCGATTCCTTGATCCTTCACAATAGAAAGGAGAGGCTGAGCAAATGTCGCATTACGTCACATTTTCATTGAGTGACTATTTCATTAAAAATAAGAATGTCTTATGGATTAGGGGGTGAAAAAATCACCCATTCCGGCGATTACATGTTGCTAAATATTACGATTAACTGGTCAATTACCCTGTCTGCACTAAGCTTAGTTCCACGCGGTGTTGTGAAATGAAGCCTATCTAAGCCGCGCAGTGAAAGAGTTCTCTTTGACTGAATGCAATATGATGACTTAAGTATTTCACTAATCTGGAGGTTAGAAATGGCAAACCATCGTGGTGGTTCAGGTAATTTCGCTGAAGACCGTGAGAGAGCATCAGAAGCAGGTCGAAAAGGTGGCCAGCATAGTGGCGGGAATTTCAAGAATGACCCGCAACGCGCCTCGGAAGCAGGCCAAAAAGGGGGCAAAAATAGTCACGGCAAAGGCAGCAGTAAGTAAGCCAGCCAAGCTTTCGCAATTCGCTAAGTTATCTGTTTTCCCTTTTTAGATAGCTGATTGCCATCCCCACCGCCGGTTTTGACCGGCGGTTTTTATTTTCACTCGCCCATTGCAGCACCGTTCGCCTGAACGCAAACTAATGACCTCTTTGTTACATTTGAATTTGTGCTGGTACTTCCATGTCTGCCTTTTTGCGTCGTTACTCATTTACCGTTAAACCCCAGGAAGCCATTTTGATCCTCATCACCATGTTTTGGGGTGGGACTTTCCTTGCGGTGCAATATGCCATGACGATGAGCGGGCCGTTCTTCTTCGTTGGCTTACGCTTTGCTACTGCGGCGTTAGCGGTGGCGCTCCTTTCGCTTAAAACGTTACGCGGCCTGACCTGGCTTGAAGTCAAAGCCGGTGTGTTTATCGGTATTTCGATTGCTATCGGTTACAGCTTGCAAACCTGGGGTTTGCAGACCATCCCGAGCAGCAAATCGGCCTTTATCACGGCGATGTATGTTCCACTGGTGCCGGTGCTGCAATGGATTTGTCTGGGCAAAATGCCGGGGATCATGTCCTGGATTGGTGTTCTGCTTGCATTTATCGGCCTTATATTCCTCGCGGGGCCAGATGGGACGTCGCTAACGCTGGGGGCCGGTGAAATCATCACGCTTATCAGCGCGTTGGCCATTGCCGCAGAAATTATCCTGATTAGCGCCTGGGCCGGTAAAGTCGATATCAAGCGCGTGACCATTGTGCAGCTTGCCACCGCCTCGATAGTGGCGTTTGCCACTATGATTCCGGCGGGTGAAAGTACCCCTGCGTTGACGCCTGGTTTGTGGGGCATCGCGCTGGGACTCGGCATTTTTAGCGCCATTATTCAGGTCACAATGAACTGGGCGCAGCGCAGCGTTTCACCCACCCGTGCGACAGTGATTTATACCGGCGAGCCGGTGTGGGCGGGGATCTTTGGCCGACTAGCGGGTGAACGCTTACCGATGCTGGCGTTACTAGGTGGCGCACTGATTGTGTTGGGCGTTCTGGTGAGCGAGCTAAAACTTAAACGTATGAAAAAGGCACCGATATCGGATGATGAACTCAACGGGCAGGAGTCCTGATATGTGTGCGGCAGTAACGAAAGAAACCGGACGGCGTGTCCGCGCCGTAGCGGCAAAAAAGCAGGCTATTCTTGCAGCAGGACTGGAGTATTTCTCGCAATACGGCATTCACGGTACAAGTATCGAAAAGGTGGCGGAACGCGCAGAAGTGTCTAAAACGAACCTTCTCTATTATTTTCCGTCAAAAGAAGCGCTCTATATTGCGGTGCTTAAACAGATCCTGGATATCTGGCTTGCGCCACTACGCGCGTTTCGCGAGGATTTACAGCCGCTGGTGGCCATCAGCGAATACATCCGCCTGAAGCTCGAAGTGTCCCGTGATTATCCGCAGGCCTCACGCTTGTTCTGCCTGGAAATGCTACAAGGTGCGCCTCTGCTTAAAGAGGAGTTGACCGGGGATTTGAAATCTCTGATTGATGATAAATCGGCAATCATTGCGGGTTGGGTCGAAAGTGGCAAACTGGCGGCGGTTGATCCGCATCATCTGATTTTCATGCTTTGGGCGACGACGCAGCACTACGCCGATTTTGCAAGCCAGGTCGAGGCCGTGACAGGCAGTAATTTACAAAATGAAGAATTTTTCCGCCGCACAGTAGAAAACGTGCAGCGGATGATTATTGAGGGGATTCGGGTGCGTTAACTAGTGCTGTGGGAACACGCAGCTGACATCGCCTTCTTCACAATGCAGTGTGCTTTTCAACAGTTCCGTGCGTTCGCGGGTTTTGTCTGCCATGCACTGGGCATGAACCATCGGCGCAACGGATGCACCGTCAGCCCCGGATGCCATCAATGCGCAATCAGCGTCGCGAAAGGCAATCCACGCATTTTGCGCTGCTTTTAACAGGGGTTTTTGTGTGTCGGTGGCGAGTTTCATCGCCTCCTGGTATGTCTGATTGAGCAAATCATCCTGCTTTTTATATTCGTTGCCGTAGCACTCGTTGAGTCCAGCCTGCGAAGTGGCGGCGTCGCAACTGTCTGCCATAACGTTTGCGCTTAATAGCAGACCCGAAAGAAGTAAACACACGCGTTTCATTATTATTCCTCAAAGAAAAAGGCTCCATCAAGGAGCCTTTCTAGCGTAGTGAAATCTTAGCCGATTGTCATCAAACTGGCGTTGCCGCCTGCGGCTGCGGTGTTCACGCTCAGCGATCGCTCAACGTATAAACGCTCCAGCAACAGGTTTGTTTCACCGCGGGCAAAGCCTTGCACCGAAACAATCGCGCCAGTCCGTGCCGCGACTTTTTCACAGAGCGCGCGCAGTTGGTCGGAATCGCCGTGGTAAATCACAGCATCAAACACTTGACCGAGCAGCGCTTCTTCTTTGGCAAAATCGATATGCTTTTGCACCAACGCAGGAAGTGTTTTTGCCAGTTCACGATGCAGTTTGTCATCGGCCCACAGCGCACGGCTGCCAACACTGGTTACCGCCGCCAGTTGCACCAATGCATCTTGCTCGTTATCCGCAATACACAGCACGCGTTCACGTGGCATTAAGGCGTAAGTGTTGCGTTCGCCCGTTGGCCCCGGCAATTGACGAAGCGTGCCGCTTTGCGCGAGTTGTGCATAACGTTCGCACAGGGCTGGCAATTCACCTTTGTTGGCTGCCCATTGCGTCAGCGCCTGATGGGATGCTTGCAAGCTGGCTTTAAGCGTCGTATCCACCGGTAATTCAGCATCCTGGCGATTTAACGTGGTTTGCAGCGCATTATCAGGGCGGTTCGCCAGCAAGCGGTACAGATACAGCGGACCACCGGCTTTCGGACCGGTGCCTGATAAACCTTCGCCGCCAAATGGCTGCACACCTACAACCGCGCCAACCATATTGCGGTTGACATACATGTTGCCGACATGCGCGGAGCCGGTCACCTGAGCAATGGTTTCATCAATACGCGTATGCACGCCGAGCGTCAGGCCGTATCCCGCGGCATTGATTTGGTTAATCAGTGCTTCGAGGTTGCTGCGGTTGTAGCGCACCACGTGCAGCACTGGACCAAAGACCTCTTTTTGCATCTCGTCAAAGCTTTCCAGCTCAATCAGCGTTGGCGCAACGAAAGTCCCGTTTTGCCACTCTTTCGCATCCACGGAGTTATCACGTACGGCCTGGAATACTTTGCGGCCTTTGCTGCGCAGGGTCTGGATGTGTTGTTCGATATTCTCTTTGGCTTCGGCGTCGATAACCGGGCCGATGTCCGTCGTCAGGCGGCCTGGATTACCCATACGGCATTCTGCCATCGCACCGCGCAGCATTTGCAGAGTATGTTCGGCAACATCTTCCTGAATACACAGCACACGCAGTGCAGAACAACGCTGTCCGGCGCTATCAAACGCTGAGGCCAGCACGTCAACCACGACTTGCTCAGTGAGCGCCGAGGAATCCACTATCATCGCGTTCAGACCGCCGGTTTCAGCAATCAGCGGCGTTGGACGGCCTTGTGGATCAAGACGATCAGCAATGTTGCGTTGCAACAGCGTCGCCACTTCGGTGGAGCCAGTAAACATCACGCCGCGAACACGGGAATCGCCCGTCAGCTGCGCACCAACGGTTTCGCCACGGCCAGGCAGCAATTGCAACACGCCCGCAGGTACACCCGCTTCCAGTAAAATTGAGACACCCAAGGCGGCAATCAGTGGTGTTTGTTCAGCCGGTTTTGCCAGCACGCTGTTACCCGCGGCAAGGGCGGCGGCAATCTGGCCGCTAAAGATAGCCAGTGGGAAGTTCCACGGACTGATACAGACCACTGGGCCGAGTGGACGGTGGGTTTCGTTATCGAAATCATTGCGCACCTGGCCTGCGTAGTAGTGCAGGAAGTCCACGGCTTCACGCACTTCAGCAATCGCGTTGCTAAAGGTTTTACCCGCTTCACGCACCAGAATGCCAATCAATTTCTGCATCTGGCCTTCCATCATCACGGCTGCACGTTCAAGAATAGCCGCACGCTCTTGAGGAGGGGTTGCAAACCAGATTGGCGCGTTGTTAACCGCACTTTCCAGGGCTTGCGAAACTTCTTCTGGCGTGGCTTCGCGAGTGAAGCCCACTATGTCGGTCGGCTCTGCCGGGTTTTTCACCGCAACCAGGTCGCCTGTCGGAACGGCCTTTTCCAGAATCGGCAGCGCTTGCCATTTTTGCGCGGCGCTGTTGAGCAGGGCAGAGGAGAGCGACGCCAGACGATGTTCGTTGGCTAAATCCAGGCCGCTTGAGTTGGTGCGATCGGCTCCATACAACTCTTTTGGTAGTGGGATTTTTGGATGCGGCAGACCGAGCTGGCCTTCTTTGCCTGCAATCGCTTCAATGGCGGTAACCGGGTCGGCAACCAGTTCGGCGAGCGGCAACGTGTTGTCAGCAATTCGGTTAACGAATGAGGTATTGGCCCCGTTTTCTAACAGGCGGCGCACCAGGTAGGCCAGCAGTGTTTCATGTGTACCGACTGGCGCATAAATGCGGCAAGGACGGTTCAGTTTGCCATCAGCAACTTTGCCCACCACTTGATCGTAAAGTGGCTCACCCATGCCGTGCAGGCACTGGAATTCATATTGACCAGGGTAATAGTTTTGCCCCGCCAGGTTGTAGATTGCTGCAAGCGTGTGGGCGTTGTGCGTAGCGAACTGCGGGTAAATCAGATTTGGCACAGCCAGCAATTTCTTCGCGCAGGCCAGATAGGAAATATCGGTATAAACCTTACGCGTATAAACCGGATAACCTTCCAGGCCATCCATCTGTGCGCGTTTGATTTCGCTATCCCAGTAGGCGCCTTTCACCAGGCGAATCATCAGACGGCGACGGCTACGGGAAGCCAGATCAACCAGGTAATCAATGACAAACGGGCAGCGTTTTTGATATGCCTGAATCACAAAGCCAATGCCGTTCCAGCCTGCCAGTTCTGGCTCGAAGCAGAGTTTTTCCAGCAGATCGAGCGAGATCTCCAGGCGATCGGCTTCTTCGGCGTCGATATTAATACCGACATCATACTGGCGCGCCAGCAGCGTCAGAGATTTTAAACGTGGGTACAACTCTTCCATGACGCGGTCGTACTGCGCACGGCTGTAACGTGGGTGTAAGGCCGAGAGTTTGATGGAAATGCCCGGGCCTTCATAAATGCCACGTCCGTTAGACGCTTTACCAATAGCGTGGATCGCTTGCTGGTAAGAAACCATGTATGCCTGCGCATCGGCCGCGGTCAGCGCGGCTTCGCCCAACATATCGTAGGAGTAGCGGAAACCTTTTTCTTCCAGTTTGCGGGCGTTGGCTAACGCTTCGGCGATGGTTTCGCCGGTCACAAATTGCTCGCCCATTAAACGCATCGCCATATCCACACCTTTGCGGATCAGCGGCTCGCCACTCTTACTGATAATGCGGTTAAGCGAATGGGAGAGGCTGGCTTCGTTGTGCGTGGAAACCAGGCGACCCGTAAACAGTAAACCCCAGGTCGCGGCGTTGACGAACAGCGACGGACTGCGGCCAATGTGCGAATGCCAGTTACCGTTGCTGATTTTGTCGCGAATGAGCGCATCACGCGTGGCTTTATCCGGGATGCGCAGTAACGCTTCGGCCAGACACATCAGCGCCACACCTTCTTGTGATGAAAGTGAGAATTCTTGCAACAAACCTTGTACCATGCCCGCCCGGCCTGATGCGCTCTTCTGATTGCGCAGTTTATCGGCCAGCTGATAAGCCAGTTTGTGGGTTTGTTCGGCGATGGTTTGCGGCAGACGAGCCTGTTCCAGAATCATCGGTACTGCATCGGTTTCCGGGCGACGCCAGGCGGCGGTAATGGCGGCGCGAGTGACCGATTGCGGCAGAATTTGTTCAGCGAAATCGAGGAAAGGCTGGTGCGCTTCGTCAACGTGCGGCGCAGCTTCGTCACTTTCGTTTGCCGCACCGGCTAACAGGGCCGGGAGTTCTGGCAACTCATCGTTGTTTTCGAGGCGTTCCAGATAATTAAAAATCGCCTGTTTAATGAGCCAGTGAGGTGTGCGGTCAATGCGTGAAGCGGCTTCTTTAATACGCTCGCGAGTTGCGTCGTCCAGTTTTACGCCCATGGTGGTGGCCATTCGTGCTCCTTTTTACCCGTCATCCTTTGAGCCGCAGGGGTGTTGGCTGCAGGAACTCACCCCAGTCACTTACTTTAGTAAGCTCCTGGGGATTCATTCCTTTGCCGCCTACCTGCAACTCAAATGATTTAGGGTAGAAGTGTGTATGTGCTGATAAAAGTTATCCGGCAATATCTATCATGTTGCAACTTTGTGCAACCTTGTTAAATGTGAGCCAGATAGCAAGCTGGAAAAAGAGTGAATTGTTAAATCAAAAAGTAAGTAAGTTGTCTGGCAGGTCATTGGTCGCAGGGTTGATTTATGGACGTAGTTAACACTTTTCGCAGGTGCAACCATAAAAAGCGTGAGCAAGTGCAACCTCCAGCAAAAAGCTATTTTTTGTGTGGTGAATGTTTTGTGAATAACGTGTTAAATCGTTTGTGAATGGAAAATGCTTCCTGTACGTTACGGTCGCAAACTGGAATGACTATAAATAAACCGCGCTGCGTTCCGGTGCGGTAATACCGGGTATAACCGGTAATAATCTGGAGAACTTGCATGACCATGAGTACACCAATGCTGGTGACCTTCTTCATCTATATCTTTGGCATGATATTGATTGGGTTTATCGCCTGGCGTTCAACCAAGAACTTTGATGACTACATTCTGGGCGGTCGCAGCCTGGGAAGCGTGGTCACCGCATTATCAGCAGGCGCGTCCGACATGAGCGGCTGGCTGTTGATGGGCCTGCCTGGTGCCATCTTCCTTTCTGGTATTTCGGAAAGCTGGATTGCCATCGGTTTGACGGCTGGCGCTTACATTAACTGGAAATTGGTCGCTGGGCGTTTACGTGTTCACACCGAAGTGAACAATAACGCACTGACATTGCCTGATTATTTCACCGGGCGTTTTGAAGATAAAAGCCGCATCCTGCGTATTATCTCGGCGTTAGTTATCCTGCTGTTCTTCACCATCTATTGCGCATCAGGCATCGTGGCGGGAGCACGTCTGTTCGAAAGCACGTTCGGTATGAGCTACGAAACCGCATTGTGGGCGGGAGCTGCGGCAACCATCATTTATACCTTCGTGGGTGGTTTCCTGGCAGTAAGCTGGACCGATACCGTACAGGCGAGCCTGATGATTTTCGCCCTGATCCTGACACCGGTTATGGTGGTGATTGCGGTTGGCGGATTTGACGATTCCATGGCAGTTATCAAGCAAAAAAGCATTGAAAACGTCGATATGCTGAAAGGCCTGAACTTCGTGGCAATCATCTCGCTGATGGGCTGGGGTCTGGGCTACTTCGGCCAGCCACACATTCTGGCGCGTTTCATGGCGGCAGATTCCCATCACACAATCGTTAATGCGCGTCGCATCAGTATGACGTGGATGATTCTGTGTCTGGGTGGCGCGTGCGCCGTGGGCTTCTTCGGCATTGCTTACTTCAACAATAACCCGTCGCTGGCGGGAGCGGTCAGCCAGAACAGCGAGCGCGTGTTCATCGAGCTGGCACAATTGCTGTTCAACCCGTGGATTGCAGGCATCTTGTTATCTGCCATTTTGGCGGCGGTGATGTCTACCCTGAGCTGCCAGTTGCTGGTGTGTTCAAGCGCAATTACTGAAGACTTGTATAAAGCCTTCTTCCGTAAAGATGCCGGGCAGAAAGAGTTGGTGTGGGTAGGGCGCTTCATGGTGCTGTTGGTTGCTCTCATCGCCATCGCGCTGGCGGCAAACCCTGAAAACCGCGTCCTTGGCCTGGTCAGTTACGCCTGGGCAGGTTTCGGTGCCGCATTTGGCCCTGTAGTGCTGTTCTCAGTTATGTGGTCACGTATGACGCGTAATGGCGCGTTAGCGGGGATGATTATCGGTGCGCTGACGGTTATCGTCTGGAAACAGTTTGGCTGGTTAGGCCTGTATGAAATCATCCCAGGCTTTGTCTTCGGTAGCATCGGTATTGTGGTGGTGAGCCTGCTGGGCAAAGCACCAAGCACCTCAATGCAGAAGCGCTTTGCGCAAGCTGATGAGATTTATCACACCGCGCCACCGAGCAAATTGCAGGTTGAGTAACAGGGTATCGCTTAACTGAATCATTCCCAACGGGCCGCAAAAACGCGGCCCTTTTTACATCTGCTTATAAATATCTTAACAATCCGCTTGTGTTTATTTTTGTGGTAATGATAATCACAATCGTTCTGGTTTTACTTTTCTTTACGTCTTTTGACCTGAGTTCACAGTTGGAGTATCAGGAATGTTTGTTCCGTTTCTCATTATGTTGCGCGAAGGCCTGGAAGCCGCGCTGATTGTTAGTTTGATAGCCAGCTATCTGAAACGCACACAACGCGGCCAATGGATTGGCGTTATGTGGATTGGGGTTGTTGCTGCGGCAGCACTTTGCCTGGGTTTGGGCATCTTCATTAACGAAACTACCGGTGAATTCCCGCAAAAAGAGCAGGAGTTGTTTGAAGGCATCGTCGCGGTTATCGCGGTCTTCATCCTGACCTGGATGGTGTTCTGGATGCGCAAAGTGTCGCGCAACGTCAAAGTCCAGTTAGAGCAAGCGGTAGATAACGCATTACATAGCAAAGGTAGCCACGGCTGGGCGCTGATTCTGATGGTGTTCTTTGCCGTCGCGCGTGAAGGGCTTGAGTCAGTCTTCTTTCTGCTGGCGGCATTCCAGCAGGACGTCGGCATCATGCCACCGCTCGGGGCAATGCTCGGTCTGGGTACCGCGATTGTTCTCGGCTTCCTGCTGTATTGGGGCGGTATCCGTCTGAATCTCGCCGTTTTCTTTAAATGGACCAGCTTGTTTATTTTGCTGGTGGCGGCAGGCCTTGCTGCGGGTGCGGTGCGCGCATTCCACGAAGCGGGGTTGTGGAACCATTTCCAGGACATCGCTTTTGATCTGAGTAATGTCCTTTCAACGCATTCCCTGACTGGCACGCTGCTTGAAGGCATTTTTGGTTACCAGGAAGCGCCGAGCGTCAGCGAAGTGGCGATGTACTTTATTTACCTGATCCCCGCGCTGGTGCTGTTCTTTATCCCCCCGCGCATGGGCAACCAGGCGACAAATCAGGCTCGTTAATCATCTTGCGGCGAATATGTCGCCGCTTAGTTACAACATACTAAATTTTTAAAGGGATTGGCCATGACTACACATTTTCGTCGTAAAGCCCTGCATGTAGCGCTGTTTGCGCTGGTTTCTTCAGCCTTCGCCGCGCAGGCTGCGGATGTTCCTCAGGTAAAAGTCACTGTTACCGATAAACAGTGCGAACCGATGAACATCACGGTTAACGCGGGCAAAACTCAGTTCATCATTCAGAACAACAGCCAGAAAGCGCTGGAGTGGGAAATCCTCAAAGGGGTGATGGTCGTTGAAGAGCGCGAAAACATCGCACCGGGCTTCTCGCAGAAAATGACGGCGAACCTGCAAGCGGGTGAATACGACATGACGTGTGGTTTGCTCAGTAACCCGAAAGGCAAGCTTATCGTTAAAGCAGCAGGCGACCAGGCTGCGCCGAAGAACGATCTGCTGGCATTGACCGGTCCAATTACAGAATACAAAGCGTACGTTACCGCGCAAATGGTCGAACTGGTTAGAGGCACCAAAGCCTTTACTGATGCGGTAAAAGCGGGCGATATCGAAAAAGCAAAATCCCTGTATGCGCCAACGCGTCAGTATTACGAGCGCATTGAACCGATTGCTGAACTGTTCTCTGACCTCGACGGCAGCATCGATGCCCGTGAAGACGATTACGAGCAGAAAGCGAACGATCCGAAATTCACCGGCTTCCACCGTCTGGAAAAAGCGCTGTTTGGTGATAACACCACCAAAGGCATGGAGAAATATGCCGATCAGCTGAATACCGACGTGCTGGAGTTGCAAAAGCGTATCTCTGAACTGGCTTTCCCACCAAGCAAAGTGGTAGGTGGCGCGGCGGGTCTGATTGAAGAAGTCGCTGCCAGCAAGATCAGCGGTGAAGAAGACCGTTACAGCCACACTGACCTGTGGGACTTCCAGGCAAACGTTGATGGCGCACAGAAAATCGTAAACTTGTTGCGTCCTGTTCTGGCGAAAGACAACGCGCCATTGCTGGCTAAAGTGGATGCCAACTTCAAGAAAGTCGACACTATCCTCGCGAAATATCGCACCAAAGAGGGTTTTGAGACGTATGACAAATTGACTGACGCTGACCGTAATGCGCTGAAAGGGCCGGTAACGGCATTGGCTGAAGATTTGTCGCAACTGCGTGGCGTTCTGGGTCTGGACTAAGTTTGATGGAAGAAAATAGCAAAAACGGCGTGCATCAACCGGCACGCCGTCGGTTACTGAAAGGGTTGGGCGCACTCGGTGGCGCCCTTGCCGTTGTCGCTGGCTGCCCAGTGGCGCACGCGGCAAAACAAGAGACTTCTCCGGGTACGTTGCCGCCTGACGCTCGCATGGAAAAACAACCGTTCTACGGTGTGCATCAGGCCGGCGTACTCACACCTCAGCAAGCGGCAATGATGCTGGTGGCGTTCGATGTGCTGGCCAGTGACAAAGCGGATCTCGAGCGCTTGTTCAAGTTACTGACGGCGCGTTTCGATTTCCTGACCACGGGCGGCCCGGCACCGGATACGCCGAATCCACGGATGCCACCGATGGACTCCGGTATCCTCGGCGCTGAAATCTACCCTGATAACCTGACTATCACGCTGTCGGCGGGGACGTCACTGTTCGATGAACGCTTCGGTCTGAAAGGGCAGAAGCCGACAAAGCTGCAGAAAATGGAACGTTTCTCCAACGATTCTTTAGACGCCAGCTTGTGTCATGGTGATTTGCTTATCCAGATATGCGCGAATACGGCGGACACGGTTATCCACGCTTTACGCGACATTATCAAACACACGCCCGATTTACTCAGTGTGCGCTGGAAGCGGGAAGGGTTTATCTCTAACCATGCGGCGCGCTCGCGTGGCAAAGAAACCCCGATCAACTTGCTCGGTTTTAAAGACGGAACCGCCAATCCAGATAGCAGCAACCAGCCGCTGATGGATGAAGTGGTTTGGGTGACGGGCAACCAGCAGGAACCAGCTTGGGCGGTGGGTGGCAGTTACAAAGCGGTGCGCATTATTCAGTTCCACGTTGAGTCATGGGACAGAACGCCACTGAAAGAACAGCAAACCATTTTTGGCCGCGACAAACACAGTGGTGCACCGTTGGGAATGAAGAATGAGCATGATGAACCTGATTATGTTGCCGATCCCGATGGCAATGTGATTGCGCTGGATGCGCATATTCGTCTGGCCAATCCCCGCACCAAAGAGACCCAGTCAAACCTAATGATGCGCCGAGGTTATAGCTATTCGTTGGGCGTTTCCAAATCTGGCCAGCTGGATATGGGATTATTGTTTGTCTGCTTCCAGCATGATCTTGAGAAAGGTTTTCTGGAGGTGCAGCAACGGCTTAACGGTGAGGCGCTGGAAGAGTATGTGAAGCCGATTGGCGGCGGATACTTCTTTGTCCTGCCTGGCGTTAAAGATAATCAGCATTATTTAGGGCAGGGGCTTTTAGAGGCTTGATGCGGTAATTTTTGAAACCACCCTCATCCTAACCTTCTCCCTGAGGGAGAAGGGACCAGGCCGAAGTCGCCAGAGAGAGCAGAGGCTATCATTCTCTCTATCCTCAAGGGGAAGGGGTGCACGGATTTCTCCCTCTCCTGGGGGAGAGGGCTGGGGTGAGGGCGTCCTGCATTCCCACAAAACCCTAATTCCTTCCCCTGCTAATTTTTCATTTGCTAACAATTTGTCTGCCTACTATTCATCCAATTTTTAAATAACTATACCTTTGATATAAAAGTGTAATATTTTTATGTCATAAATCTGATTAACGCGTGACGAAACGCGAATGTTGAATTAAAGTAAAATAAGTGTTGCAATTAAGATAAAATTTGATGTATTTAAAGCAAGAGCGGTAGTTCCCGACTGTGAATTTAAATCACAATGGAGACAGCGCATGGTAGGGTCCTGTACTGGACGATTAAACAAACATCTTACCCGCACCATCCTGTGCGGAGGTCTCTCCTCCGGCTTCGCTATCTTCACCGCTAAAACCTCAAACCCTTTAAAAACTCAGAGTGTCAACGATGCGCTAAGCGGCGTATTTCGTCTAACTGGTGCATCCTCTCAACCGGCAGTTTATGGCTTAAAAGGAAGCCAAACCTCATCCGTTAGTGAGCATAATCGCGTATCTGAAAGTGACGCGGGAAATGAAACCAACTGTAAGGTGCCATCCATGGGAAGACAGAAAGCAGTGATCAAAGCTCGTCGCGAAGCAAAACGTGTGCTGAGACGGGATTCACGTAGCCACAAACAACGTGAAGAGGAATCGGTCACATCGCTTGTGCAGATGAGCGGCGTTGAATCTATCGGCATGGCCAGGGATTGCCGTGATAATTCACCTATAGCAGCGCGAAATGAGGCTCAGCAGCACTATCTTAACGCCATCGAGAAAAAGCAGCTGATATTCGCCACCGGCGAAGCAGGTTGCGGCAAGACGTATATCAGTGCGGCGAAAGCCGCTGAGGCCCTGATACATAAGGATGTCGACAGGATAATTGTTACCCGCCCGGTTCTGCAAGCTGACGAAGATCTCGGCTTCTTACCTGGGGATATTTCGGAAAAATTCGCCCCTTATTTCCGCCCGGTCTATGACATCCTGGTGCGACGTTTAGGGTCGTCTTTCATGCAGTACTGCCTGCGTCCCGAAATTGGCAAAGTAGAAATTGCGCCGTTCGCCTATATGCGCGGACGTACCTTCGAAAATGCGGTGGTTATTCTTGATGAGGCGCAGAACGTCACCGCAGCGCAGATGAAAATGTTCTTAACGCGCCTTGGGGAAAACGTGACGGTGATCGTCAATGGCGATATCACACAATGTGATTTGCCGCGGGGTGTTCAGTCTGGCCTGAGTGATGCTCTGGCACGTTTTGAAGAAGATGAGATGATTGGTGTTGTCCAATTTGGCAAACAAGATTGTGTGCGCTCAGCCCTTTGCCAGCGCACGTTGAATGCCTACGACTGATTTCTGGTGTGATAGATTCGCAAAGCCCAAACTCTGTTTGGGCTTTTTTCTTTGCGCGAATTATTTGCCCAAAATGTGAAGGGTATCAAAACGGATGGTCAATGAGAGACAATTCTGGGCTCCTTAAAAATATTCCCCATCAGATTGTTGCCGTATACTGTTTACAACCAGAAACAATCATAACTTACCAATAATTCGCTTTTGCAGGTGTGGGTTGTGCTGAAATCCGACATGCAGGCAATTGCAACGTGAGGAAACTATTATGACTAAAAAGCGTATTTACCTATTTTGTTCTGCCGGTATGTCCACTTCATTACTCGTTTCAAAAATGAAGGCGCAGGCTGAGAAATATGAAGTCCCTGTTGTTATTGAAGCCTGGCCTGAAACTCTGGCGGCTGAAAAAGGCAAAGATGCGGACTTAGTATTACTGGGACCGCAAATCGCTTATATGCTTCCAGAAATTCAAAAAGTATTACCGGGTAAAACGGTCGAAGTCATTGACTCGGCAATGTACGGTAAAATTGATGGGTTAGGCGTACTTAAAGCCGCCGTCGCATCGATTAAGAAAGCAGCAAATAGTTAATTTTTTTTATTGTTTTATTTTTCCGTCAAAGAACGACCTTACACAACCTGGCCGCAAGATTCTTGCGGCAATAAAGGAAATTCCAAATGAGTAAAGTCATTGATTCACTTGAGAAGATATTGCTTCCTTTCGCAGTGAAAATTGGGAAGCAACCGCACGTCAACGCAATTAAAAATGGTTTCATCAAATTAATGCCATTGACCCTTGCCGGGGCCATGTTTGTATTAATCAATAACGTCTTTCTGAGTTTTGGCGCCGGTTCCTTTTTCTATTCTTTAGGTATTCGCTTAGATCCCTCGACCATTGAAACCCTTAATGGGTTAAAAGCCATTGGCGGCAATGTGTATAACGGCACATTGGGTATTATGTCGCTAATGGCTCCTTTTTTCATTGGTATGGCGCTTGCTGAAGAACGTAAAGTTGACCCTCTTGCTGCCGGTTTATTATCCGTTGCAGCATTTATGACCGTAACACCTTATAGCGTGGGCGAAGCTTATGCTGTTGGTGCTAACTGGTTAGGTGGTCAGAATATTATTTCCGGTATTGTTATTGGTCTGGTTGTCGCGGAACTCTTTACCTTTGTTATCCGTCGCAATTGGGTTATTACTTTGCCAGATAGCGTACCGACTTCGGTATCACGTTCATTCTCTGCATTAATTCCAGGTTTCCTGATCCTGTCTATTTTCGGGATTATTTCCTGGCTGCTGGCAAATCACGGTAGCAACTTCCACCAGATCATTATGGATTCCATCTCTACGCCGCTGGCGTCGATGGGTGCAGTCGTGGGCTGGGCGTACGTTATCTTCAACTCCCTGCTGTGGTTCTTTGGTGTGCATGGTTCACTGGCGCTTACCGCGCTGGACAACGGCATCATGACCCCATGGGCGCTGGAAAACATCGCTCTCTATAATCAGTATGGTTCTGTACAAGCTGCGATTGACGCAGGCAAACAGTTCCACTTCTGGGCTAAACCAATGCTCGACTCCTACATCCTGTTGGGTGGTTCTGGTGCGACACTGGGTCTGATTATCGCCATCTTTATCGCTTCACGCCGTGCGGATCACCGTCAGGTTGCGAAACTGGCACTGCCATCAGGCATCTTCCAGATTAACGAACCTATCCTGTTCGGTCTGCCAATCATCATGAACCCGGTTATGTTTATCCCGTTTGTGCTGGTTCAACCGATTCTGGCAGCCATCACGCTTGCGGCTTACTCACTGGGCATCATTCCACCGGTCACCAACCTGGCACCGTGGACCATGCCAACCGGCTTAGGCGCCTTCTTTAACAGTAACGGTAGCATCGCAGCCTTGTTAGTCGCTCTGTTTAACCTGGGTGTCGCAACCTGTGTCTACATGCCATTTGTTATCTTGTCGAACAAAGCGCAGGCGGTTATTGAAGAAGAAGAAAGTGAAGAAGATATTGCTAACGCTCTGAAATTCTAATCTTAAATTCTGAATAGTTTTGGTTGGGGATAGCCCCCCTTATCCCCAACCACTTTAAAAGTACCGGGAGAAAGTTTGATGTTTAACTTAGATAACGCAGTAGATAACGAAGTCGATACCAACGACCTTGAAGAAGTGGTAATGGGCTTAATCATCAATTCCGGCCAGGCGCGCAGCCTTGCATATGCAGCACTGAAAATCGCTAAAGCAGGCGATTTTGAAAAGGCCTGGGAATTGATGGGGCAGTCTCGTGAAGCGCTGAATGAAGCCCACCTGGTGCAAACTAAACTGATTGAAGGTGACCAGGGCGAAGGCAAAACCAAAGTGAGTCTGGTGCTGGTTCATGCACAAGATCACCTGATGACCTCGATGCTGGCACGTGAGTTGGTCACAGAACTTATTGAGCTTCACGAAAAAATAAAATAAGTTGGAGGACCTTATGCAGCCACCGGTAATCAGTATGGAAATCAGTACGGCACGTGAGAGTCAACTTTTTGATGGTCAACATTTCCACATGTTCATCCACAACAAAGTCGAAAGTGTCTCCGGGCTGCACCAGCATGATTATTACGAGTTCACGGTGGTACTAACCGGGCGTTATTACCAGGAAATTAACGGTAAACGTGTGCTGCTGGAGAGAGGGAGTTTTGTTTTCATTCCGCTGGGTTCTTATCATCAAAGCTTTTATGACTTTGGTGCTACCCGGATCCTGAATGTCGGTATCAGCAAAGCTTTTTTTGAACAGCATTATTTACCGTTATTTCCAGCCTATTTTATTGCTTCACAGGTTTATCAGATTAAGAACGAATTTCTGACTTATATTGAATCTGTAACGGCCTCATTAAACTTTCGTCAGGGTGAGTTTAATGAATTTCTTGAGATGGTGACGTTTTATATTGTTAATCGTCTGCGCCATCACAAAGAATCAGAATCAGGGGGGGATATTCCTGCCTGGCTGAAAAACACCGTCGAGCAGATGCATGGTAAATCAATGTTCGGTGATAAAGCATTAGTGAACATGGTGGAGTTGTCTGGAAAGTCGCAGGAGTACTTAACCCGCGCCACACAACGCCATTACGGTAAAACACCGATGCAAATTATCAATGAAATAAGAATTAATTTTGCTAAGAAACAACTGGAGATTACCAACTATTCTGTCACCGATATCGCTTTCGAGTCAGGTTACAGTAGCGCCAGCATGTTTATTAAAAACTTTAAAAAATTAACGTCATTTACACCGCAGCATTATCGGAAGCAGTTATACAGCATAAAATAATCTGTATATGTATTAGTGAGGGTTGGGAATTATTCCTGGCATATTCATGCCATATATAACCTTCAATAATACATCTATATCTCTGCCTTAATTAAAGTGCAATCGGAGTCCCTATGAGTAAAAAATTGAAAGTCGTCACAATCGGTGGTGGGAGCAGCTATACCCCTGAATTACTCGAAGGTTTTATTAAACGTTACGAAGAATTGCCGATCACTGAATTATGGTTGGTCGATGTTGAGGCCGGTAAAGAGAAACAAGATATTATCTTTGATCTTTGCTTGCGCATGATTGAACGCGCTGGTGTGCCGATTGCGCTATATAAAACCCTCGATCGCCGCGAAGCGCTGGTGGATGCCGACTTTGTTACCACGCAATTGCGTGTTGGCCAACTGAAAGCCCGTGAACTTGATGAGCGCATTCCGCTGGGTTACGGCTACTTAGGTCAGGAAACAAACGGGGCAGGTGGTTTGTTTAAAGGCCTGCGTACTATTCCCGTGATTTTTGACATTATTAACGACGTGAAAGAAATCTGCCCTGACGCGTGGGTGATTAACTTCACCAACCCGGCCGGCATGGTGACTGAGGCGGTGTATCGCCACACTGATTTCAAGAAATTCATTGGCGTGTGTAACATCCCAGTGGGCATGAAAATGTTCATTAAAGATGTGTTAAAACTCAAGCCAACCGATGAATTGAATATCGACTTATTCGGTCTGAACCACATGGTGTTCATCAGAGATGTGCTGGTTAACGGAACCTCTCGTTTTGACGAACTGCTGGATGGCGTGGCCGCCGGTACATTAACCGCGGGTTCAGTGAAAAACATCTTTGATCTGCCATTCAGCGAAGGCTTGATTCGTTCCTTGCGCCTGCTGCCGTGCTCTTATTTGCTCTATTACTTCAAGCAAAAAGAGATGCTGGCTATCGAAATGGGTGAATTCTACAAAGGCGGTGCGCGCGCAACTGTCGTTCAGAAAGTGGAAAAACAACTGTTCGAGCTGTACAAAGATCCGGCGTTGAATGTCAAACCGAAAGAACTGGAACTGCGTGGTGGGGCTTACTATTCTGACGCGGCTTGTGAAGTGATCAGCGACATTTATAACGACAAGCAAAGCGAGCATTACGTTAACGTGCCGCATCATGGTCACGTTGATAATATTCCTGCTGATTGGGCGGTCGAAATGACCTGTACTATCGGTCGCGATGGCGCAACACCGAGCTCGCGCATCACCCATTTTGATGAAAAAGTGCTGGGTCTGATTTACACCATCAAAGGTTTTGAAGTTGCGGCAAGCGAAGCGGCTCTGAGCGGTAACTTTAACGATGTGTTACTGGCGCTGAACTTGAGCCCACTCATCCATTCCGACAAAGATGCTGAGAAAATTGCCCGCGACATGCTGCTCGCGCACGAAGCAAATCTACCAAACTTTGCGCAAGCAATCGCTGCACTTAAATAACTGGAGGCCTTCCCTTATCGGGGAAGGCAGCCTACCGAGGCGACAATGGATAAGTTATTAATTGTTAACGCGGACGATTTTGGGCTTTGCAAAGCACAAAATTATGGAATTATCGATGCTTACATCAACGGTGTGGTGACGTCGACCACCGCGATGGTTAACGCCCATGGCATTGAACATGCCGTTGCGTTAAGTGCTAAACAGCCTGGACTGGCGATTGGCATGCACTTTGTGCTGACGCTAGGGCGCCCGATATCGGCTATGCCGGGGCTGACGGATGAAAAGGGCGAGTTAGGGAAATGGATTTGGCAACGTGCCGAAGAAAATACCTTACCCCTGGCAGAAATTGAACACGAGCTGGCATGCCAGTTTGCAAGATTTGTCGAATTGTTTGGCCGCGCACCAACACACATCGACAGTCATCACCATGTCCATATGATCCCGCAAATCTATCCGATTGTTGAAGCTTTCGCGAAGGCGAAAGGTCTTCCAGTACGCTTTGACTACGATGCGGCCAGAACGGATGAGATTGAGCAGCACGGAGTTAAAACCACGCAAGGCTTTGATAGCGGCTTTTATGGTGAGCAAATAACGGAATCGCTGTTCCTCGACACGTTAGAGAGATCAATGACCCGAGGTGAGCAATCGTTAGAGGTGATGTGTCATCCTTCGTTTATCGATAACACGATTCTTGCCAGCAAGTACTGTTATCCGCGTCTGGCTGAACTGGATGTCTTAACTTCCGCTTCGCTTAAATACGCGATTGCAGAACGCGGGTATCGCCTGGGTACGTTCAAAGATCTGTAATCTTAGTTGTGGTAGAGCAGTGGTTTAGCCCAACGGCGAGTTGTCATACCCGAACTTAGGTTCGGGTTTTTTTGTCTTTTTTGGCAGGCTATAAACGAAAAAAAAGCCCGTATTTTCATACGAGCTCTTCTTCAAATGTGGCGGTGAGAGAGGGGCTGACTGCGCTGCGCTTGCCCTTCGGGCGTCATGGTCGAAAGCGCCCCTGACGTCCAAATGCTAAAGCATTTGTCGAACCTCGGGTCGAGGGTTCTCACCCGTCTCTCCACGGGGTACGGGCGAAAAAAAAGTCTGAACGTTAGTTCAGACTTTCTCTTGGAATGTGGCGGTGAGAGAGGGGTTCGAACCCTCGATACGTTGCCGTATACACACTTTCCAGGCGTGCTCCTTCAGCCACTCGGACACCTCACCGTTTTGTTTCTGTTGCCAACATCAGGGGGCAACGGGGCGCTACTATAGGGTCTCAACCCTATTCGGTCAAGTTTAATCTTCGGTTTACGAATCGTTCGGTTAAGGTGTGAACGATGCTGAATTTAAGGCGAAAAAAAAGTCTGAACGTTAGTTCAGACTTTCTCTTGGAATATGGCGGTGAGAGAGGGGTTCGAACCCTCGATACGTTGCCGTATACACACTTTCCAGGCGTGCTCCTTCAGCCACTCGGACACCTCACCGTTTTGTTGTTCCCTGACTTCTGGAACGGGCGCTAATGTAGGGAAATCTGCGCGCTGCGTCAATTCACTTTTCGAAATATCGGCGCGTTTAGCCAAACTTCAAACAACTTGCTTCTTAAAACAGCAAAGCGTGGTGATTTTTTATTAGATTCATCTGATGTATTGTTAAACGCTGCACGTAAGAGCCTATCCCATTAGGCTATTTTATTTGTGAGTTTTGACCTGGGCTGTGCTCAAAATCCTCACGTACTACGTGTACGCTCCGGTTTTTCCGCGCAGTCCGAGTCAAAACTCACTGCATCAATCACGCCTACTGGGATAGGCTCTAAGTCTAAGAATAAATGGAGAAAGCATGGACATCATTTTTCATCACCCGACATTTGATACTCAATTTTGGCTCGACGGTATGCAACAGCAACTTCCAGGTGCCACTGTTCGCCAGTGGCATCCCGGTGATAACCAACCCGCTGATTACGCGCTGGTTTGGCATCCACCCGTGGAGATGCTCAGTGGACGTCGTGAGCTCAAAGGCGTGTTCGCGTTAGGTGCGGGTGTAGATTCTATTTTGAGTAAGCTGCAAGCGCATCCTGATATGTTGCCTGATGGTGTGCCGTTATTTCGCCTCGAAGACACTGGAATGGCGCTGCAAATGCAGGAATACGCTGTCAGCCAGGTGCTGCATTGGTTCCGCCGATTTGATGACTATCAGGCCTTAAAGCAGCAGGCTAAATGGCAACCGCTGGAAGATTATCGCCGTGAAGACTTTACCATTGGGTTGCTCGGTGCCGGTGTTTTAGGCGGGAAAGTGGCTGAAAGCCTTGCTGCCTGGGGTTTCCCGGTGCGTTGCTGGAGCCGCAGTAAGAAAAACTATCCAGGTGTCACAAGTTATGCCGGCACAGAAGAGTTGAGTGCCTTCCTTAATGGCACGCGCGTGTTAATCAACCTGTTACCGAATACGCCACAAACCGTGGGCATCATCAACAGCCAACTGCTTGAGCAACTGGCCGATGAGGCGTTTATCATGAACCTCGCTCGTGGCGTGCATTTGGTCGAAAACGATCTGCTGGCGGCACTTGAGAGCGGCAAAGTGAAAGGCGCGATGCTCGACGTGTTCGCGAAAGAACCTCTCCCTGCAAATAGCCCTTTGTGGAAACATCCTCGCATTGCCATCACACCGCATCTTGCTGCGGTGACTCGGCCGCAGGAAGCAATGGAATACATTGCGAAAACCATTCTTGAAATTGAAAAGGGTGAGTCCCCAAGCGGACAGGTCTCTTTGCATAACGGTTATTAATGCTATGCCCGGCTGGCGCCGGGCTAAAAAACAACGGTGATAACTGCTATCCTTGCGGGAAAGAGATAAAAGGAGAGAGCCATGTATCCCGTTGACCTGCACATGCACACCGTCGCCAGTACCCATGCTTACAGCACCCTTCATGACTACATTGCAATAGCGAAAAGCAAAGGTATCAAACTGTTTGCTATCACCGACCATGGGCCGGACATGGCTGATGCGCCGCATTACTGGCATTTTGTGAACATGCGTATTTGGCCGCGAATGGTTGATGGCGTCGGTATTCTGCGTGGCATTGAAGCGAATATTAAAAATATCGCCGGGGAAATTGACTGTACTGGCCCAATGTTGGATTCACTGGATCTGATTATTGCCGGTTTTCATGAGCCTGTTTTTCCTCCAACAGATAGCGCTACCCACACTGAGGCAATGATCGCAGCAATGGCGAGCGGCAACGTTCACATCATTAGCCATCCGGGTAACCCGAAATACCCGGTCGACATTCCTGCCATTGCCCAAGCGGCAGCAAAATATAATGTCGCGCTGGATTTGAATAACTCTTCATTTACTCATTCACGTAAGGGGAGTGCCCCGAACTGCCGTGCTATTGCCGCCGCTGTGCGTGATGCCGGTGGCTGGTTATCGCTAGGGTCTGATTCTCATACTGCATTTACTCTTGGGGATTTCGATGAATGCCGCAAAATTCTGGCTGAAGTTGAGTTCCCGGAAGACCGCATTCTCAATGTTTCAGTGCGTCGTATGCTGGGTTTCCTTGAATCCCGCGGCATGACGCCCATTGAAGAATTCGCCTTACTGTAGTTTTTACTTAACAAATCTCTACTAAATGGACCGTTAGCATGAATGAGTTTTCAATTATTTGCCGCATTTTAGGATCACTGTTTTACCGTCAACCTCAGGACCCGCTTTTGGTTCCATTGTTGACGATGATCCGCGAAGGCAAACTGGCAGAACATTGGCCGCTTGAGCAGGAAGAATTACTGACTCGCCTGCAACAAAGTTGCGATCCTCAGCAGCTCGCAGCTGATTACAATGCGATGTTTGTGGGCGAAGAGTGCAGCGTACCGCCGTATCGTTCAGCGTGGGAAGCGGGCAGCCATGAAGGCGAAGTTCGTGAATTTCTGAAACAACGTGGAATGCCGCTTGCAGACACGCCAGCTGATCATTTTGGCACCTTGTTACTTGCTGCTTCGTGGCTGGAAGATCAATCACAAGAAGATGAGTTTGAAGCCCAGATTCGTTTATTTGATGATTACCTGATGCCATGGTGTGGCACTTTCCTCGGGAAAGTCGAAGCGCACTCCACCACTGCGTTTTACCGCACGTTGGCGTTAATTAGCCGTGAAGCCATTCAGGCAATGCGCGACGAGCTCGAAGAAGAGAGTGATGAATAAACGGATGTGACTTAAATCACATTTGAAATGTAACACTGCTTTCTTATTTACAAAAAATGTGCGGTAGATCGTGGTCGGGCCATAAGGCTCTGCTATGATATGCCGCTATGAACATACTTATTTCTCTGGCATTGACCACCGGTATTCTCTCAGGCCTCTGGGGTTGGGTTGCGGTGAGTCTCGGCCTTCTCAGTTGGGCAGGGTTCCTCGGTTGTACTGCGTACTTTGCGTGTCCGCAGGGCGGAATCAAGGGGCTTCTCATTTCTGCATGCACGCTGTGTAGCGGCGTACTGTGGGCGCAGGTGATCATCCACGGCAGTGCAATGGCACCGCATCTGGAGATCCTGGGCTATATGGTGACGGGCGTCGTGGCATTTCTGATGTGCGTTCAGGCTAAACACATGCTGTTGTCATTCGTGCCAGGGACCTTTATTGGTGCGTGCGCGACTTTTGCAAACCAGGGCGAATGGCGCATTGTCGTTCCGTCTTTGCTGCTGGGTTTAGTGTTTGGCTTTGCGATGAAAAACAGCGGATTATGGCTGGCGGCTCGAAAAACGAAATCTGAGCCCCGGGTAATAGCCGAGTAAATAAAAAACCAGCCACAAAGGCTGGTTTTTTTATGTCTGAATAGTTATCAGGATTCAGGAGGGACTGACATCTCTCTGTATTTCGCCAATATCGGGTTGTTAATATCTTTCGGATTCTGTAGATCCCACAAGCCGCGGTTAATACCATCATTAACCAGATAAATAACCCCTGTTTCTATTGCAGACATCAGACACATCATGACAGGTTCATTGGTGGTGTAGCCAATTTCACCTTCCAGCAGACGTTGGTAATCAACGAAACGGAATACCCCAGCCTGGACTTCATAAGACAAGATGGTTTTACTGGTGTTGACCGAAGACAACACTTCACCGGTGCTCACATTGACCACACGCAAGTTCACTGCAATCTGATCAAGCTGGTATTGGGTTTCACCACCGATACCAAAATACCGTGCACCCACACCACCCGATTTCACATTACTTTCATAACCAATAATGGACCCTTCAACCATTACGTTTGCTGCTATCAGCGAATCTAATGGCCTACGGTTGTTTTCTGCAACGGTACCATTCTCCTGAGCTGCACGAATGATCTTGCGTTCGTTCAACAGGTTTTGCAAACCCTGGCGTTCCAATGGAACAAACCAGCGTGAGTCTTTTAATGCTGTAACCAACATAGAGGTCGCACTCTGTGGCACAGCCGTTGAGAAGTTACTTGCTGGATAAGGTTTAAATTGCCCCGTTTCATCTTGAATATTATAAACCGAGACGAAAAGCTTACCTT
Source organism: Buttiauxella sp. WJP83 (assembly GCF_027594725.1). Lineage (NCBI taxonomy): Bacteria > Pseudomonadati > Pseudomonadota > Gammaproteobacteria > Enterobacterales > Enterobacteriaceae > Buttiauxella > Buttiauxella sp. WJP83. The sequence goes on along the minus strand of NZ_CP110080.1, from coordinate 2,970,240 downwards.
TAGATTCCGGCAAATGAGTTAAATCACGATAACTTTGCGCGCGAGGCAAAAGTGTAGGTTTCGCAGCTTCTTTAGGTGGTGCTGTTAAACAACCACTTAATAAACACACTGCTACGATGAGAAGTAAACGCTGCATGATGTTTATCCTTAAATACTTTTTGATTATTTAATTTCCACTAGAAGTCAGTGGAATTATTTTGTAAGCCTGCAACCTGAATAGTCGATACTTTTCCTGTTTTGCGGTCGGTTACATTTAACTGCAACTGCCCGTCAGTGTTAGCAATATCGACGATGAAATCATTCGTGACCATGCGACCGGGTTTGCCGGTATTAATGTTGCTAAGCAACCCGCCAAGAAGCTGAGACTGAATAGCCTGAGTAAAGTTATCCAGGGCGGAAGGGGTTTCAATGCCAAAGTTGTCATCAAAACTGGGGTCTTTATACGAGTTTTGTGCCTGTGCCGAGTTAAGTAAAAAAGCGCCGTTATTAGGGTTTCCACCGAAATTTGGGTTGGTAAACTGGAACGTCATATTTCCGCCCCACGATAGGGGCGAAATTAGCAGTAAAGACAAAACTGCATGAGTGACACGCATGACAGCCTCCTAAAATTCATCGCTAGTTAAATCGCCAGTACTTAACAATGTTTTGTCAATTTGCCGGCGATTAATCGCTTCTTCGGTTTGAACCAGTGCGACATTGACGTTGCGGTCAAAATCACGTTTTGAGGGGAATAAAAAGGCCTGATAAATCACATCTTGATCGACGGTAATGGTTATCCAGCTCCCCCACCGTGCACTGGGCCGCTCATTTATCGTTAAATTTCCTGTAAAACTGCTTTCCCACTTATCACTAAACTCACGATAGAAGTCGTGTCCCACGGACGAAACGGTGTGATCCGTTAATAATCCGGGGACTTCTACTTCGACGGCGCGAGCGCCCCCGGAGGCGCAAATGAGTACTGACGCCAGCAGTAAAGCAGTTTTTAATTTCATCGCTTTATCGCCTGAGGTTATCGTTTGCCCATGAAACCGCCTGAGTGCGGTTCTTTACGGATATTTTTTTGAACAAATTATAGAGATGTGTTTTGACCGTGTTCTCACTTATAAATAGCGACTGAGCAATTTCGATATTCGACGCCCCAATGCGCAATTTATTAAGTATTTCCTTTTCACGGTGAGTCAAAAGAGAAGACTCGACGTTATTGAAACGATAATTTCCAGAGTGATTAATCAGATAGCTGGCTAATTTTTGCGAGAAGTAGCATTCGCCAGCCATAACGCCGCGAATTCCTTCTACCACACGTGGCTCTTCCTCAGACATGTAAAACACGCCATTAATATGTGGCCAGTTTTCGATATCACGGAATTGATACTCTTCAGGAGTGTTTAATAACAACAACTTAATACTGTTATGTTTACGACTCAAGTTATCTTGCCAATAGTTAATCAGCTTTTTATCGGCTTCAACCATATCAAAAAGCACGACAACATTACCCACGACATCTTCCAGAGAGCGTTGAATATTATGCAGTTTCCCATTGATAGAGAGTGAAGACTTTAGATGCTGTAATAACGCAGTTGCTTGTAGCGAGGGTTTAGTGATCAACAATAAAGTTTGAGCATTTAACGCCTGGCTATTCATAGTATGGACTTCATTAAACATGATGAAACCCCATCCGAGTTTGCGCATCAATCAGCTGAATTAACAGAAAGTTAATTCACCAGAGGTACTGATAGATGCTGCACTGCTGTGTTTGAATTAATGTCACACAGTCAAGTGACGCTAAATTACGCCCTGACTTATTGTGTTAAACAAAATGTTACTGCTGATTTCAATCTAGCGGTTACTAATCTTAAAGCAAGTGTTAAAGATGATACAAAATGTAACATTAGATATTAAAGTGTTTCGTTAAGGCATTTTTTCTATTTAGTTTTAATACTAAAGTTGTACAGGGTAAATAATTTGCATAATTTTAAAACTCATACAAATGATTTTATCATATTGTTTTTAATGGATTAATTGTTGATTGTTTTTGGCGATTTGAAACTTAACATATGTAAAATGATGCCGTTACATTCTCAATCGTGGCATCTCTTAAGAAAACTCACCTTCGTGACAGTAGTGTACTAAAAATTGCCAAATACGTATCGATGATACCCAGCCAAACGGCAAAATCAGGGGTGATTTTCGATTGGCTTTTAAAAGGTTGCAGGCTAATTAATATTATCCATTCTAAACCCTTTGTTGTATTTGGTTTTTTTTATACCTCTCATACTTTGTAATGAGTGGAAATATAAAAATACAACGTGCGGGTGAGATATTTTAAATGTTTCGCCAGACATACTCAGTTCCGTAACGCAGAAATAACTTTTCACCGTTAGCGTTAACAAATGTTAGGTGTGTGAATTTTCAGATCTAATTAGCAGAGGTGTTCCGACCCAGGGTGACAACATGAAGAACAGATCGTTATTTGTGATGTTAGCATTGTTGGGTGCGCCTGGTTATGTTATTGCGAGTAATCCTGATCTTGCACGCTCAGAATATAACTTTGCGATGAATGAATTAAGTAGAACATCGCTAAATCAGGCAGCAATTGTTGGTCAACAAGGTATTAATAATAATACCACGGTTGATCAAAATGGAACCAGGCAGTTAGCGGTTGTAAATCAGGCAGGTTCTGGTAACCGTGCTAACGTCGAACAATCAGGGAGTTACAATTTTGCTTATGTTTCGCAATCAGGCTACGGCAATGATGCAGATATAAAGCAAGACTCGTTTGGTAATGCAGCGCTTATTATCCAGCAAGGTTCTGCTAATAGGGCAAGCATTATTCAACAAGGCACGCAAAAATCAGCAGTTGTAGTACAGAAACAGTCTCAAATGGCCGTACGTGTTATCCAAAGATAATACATGACCACTTGAACTAATATTCTCAATACAATGGGGGTTTCACCATGAACTTTTTCAAAATCGCAGCAATCGCAGCAGTGGTGGTTTCAAGTAGTGCAATGGCATCCGATCTCCAATTTGGCTGGCCTGGTAATGGTGGCGGACACGGTGGTAATAGTGATCCACAATCAACTTTGAAAGTGTTCCAACACGGTGCAAATAACTCCGCAACGGCTCTACAAGCAGATGCCAGAAAATCAACTACTGATATTAAACAATATGGTAGTGGTAACTTTGCTGATGTAGGCCAGGGTGCTGATGATGCAACCATCACATTGGTACAAAAAGGCCACGCTAACAGCGCGACTCTTGACCAATGGGAAGCTAAAGGTTCAACCATTGATGTTAGCCAATACGGCTACAAAAACAATGCTACTGTTAACCAAACAGCCGCTGCGTCCTCTGTTGATTTAACTCAAATTGGTTATAACAACCAAGCGAATCTTCAGCAGCATTAATCAAGATTCTGCACTATATAAGAAACAGGGCTTTTGCCCTGTTTTTCTTTTTTAATCGGGAGGACAAATATGCATACCTTACTTTTGCTCGCAGCTCTCGGTAACCAACTCACCATTGATACCCAGCAGCAAGGAAATATCTACACCATCGTGCCGGTGGCAACATTAACTCAGGATTGCCAATGCAGAGTCAAACTCACCGCATTGAGTTCTGGGGCTTCGGGGCAAACTAACAGCAGCCAGAGCAATAACGTTTTTATTAAGGGCAATGAACCCACCAAGTTATCGCATATGAGCCTGACGCTCACGCCGGGTGACCACGTGACGATAAGCGTTAGCGTGACTGACGGGAAAGATATTCATTTGGAAAAACAGTGGAGCTCGCCTGGCAGTGTGTAATGTTATATCTTGCTGATTTTACAGTATTTTAAATTTCATTACACTCTAGCGCGTTTTTTGCCGATAACCTTAATACCCATTCTGTTGTTGAGGAATATTTATCGTGAAAACATTAAGCTTAAAACGTCCAATCATTTCGCTCATGTTAGTTCTCTTTTTCCCTCTGGTTAATGCACAAGCCAGCGAGGGTGTTATCCATTTTCGTGGCGCAATCGTTGAGTCTCCCTGTAACTTTGCTCCACAACAACAATCAACAGAATTGACCTGTTCAGAAAACGGAAAGAGGGTAGTGAGAACTGTTGCTCTCAATAAATTGAATAACTACACGCCACAAAGTGACGTTCCGCTTTCCACCAAAATTCATTACCTTAATGCGCAACGCAATTTGGCCGTGCTGGAAGTTACTTATCGCTAGAACTTTTTGCCTGAAGATATTAGGCCAATACAATGATTCCGTTGGTGGACGAACTTGAGCTAACGGAATCGTTGTATGAATATTTCTTTCACGTCCTTTTTTGTTACTATTCCCCGCCGTCAGTGGACCTGTACGCGTAAAAAATAGGCGGGTTAACAAAAACCCCGTTAAATTAAGACTTTTTTTATAGTCGGGATGAATCCGAAAAGATATATCTGACGCGGCGTCGTGAATCAATAATGGTACTGAACATGAAGTTAGCGTTTAACATTGTCGACTGGCAAGCAAATGCCCCCGGTTTATCTGAAACCGAGGACTGGCTGGCATGGGGTAAAACCGCCGCCGCTATTGATGTTTCAGCCCCGCCAGGTAAAAGCCGCCATTTGCCGATGATGACCGCGCGTCGTCTGGCTTCAGGTAGCCGCCTCGCCGTTGACTGTGCGCTGGCGATATTGTCCAGGCAGTCAGTGGATGCGCTGGTTTTCGCCAGTCGCCACGGCGAACTGGAGCGAAATTTCCGAATTTTGACGGCGCTTGCTGAACAAGAAAGTCTGTCGCCCACCGATTTTGCCATGTCGGTACATAACTCGGCGGTAGGCAATACCACTATCGCGGCGAAACAAGCGCTGGTGTCATCTTCTGTTTCAGCCGGATATGACTCCTTTGCGCAGGCTTTAATAGAAGTTGCTTCGCTGCACCATGCGGGATATCAACGCGTGCTGCTGGTGGATTTCGATGGTCTGATACCTGAGTTTTATCACCCGCATCTCGTTGATAAAACGCTGAATATGCCCTTTGCCGTCGCGCTATTACTGGAAAGTGGCCAGCAAATGCAGTGTGAAACCATGCCTTGCGAGGTCACTGAAGATCGCGGTTTACCGCAGGGGCTGGCTTTTTTGCACGGATGGTTGAGTGATGTACCCACTTTCGCCCTTGCAGGTGAGCGCCTTCAATGGCGCTGGAGCCGCCATTAATGTGGGCGCGTTTGAAATGGGGCTGGCGAGTACTCATGACCGGCGGGTTATTTGTCTTATTTGGCAGCGGCGGCCTGATGCTTTCGCTGGTTTGGTTTAATTTACTGTTATTATTTGTGCGCGATAATGGCAAACGCCGTGAAATTGCTCGCCGTAGCATTGCCGCCAGTTTCCGATTATTTTTACGCATCGGACGCGGCCTTGGTGTGTTCGATTACCGCTTTGAAAATTGCGAACAACTGCGCAATGACCGGGGTTGTTTGATTGTTGCCAATCACCCGACGTTACTCGACTATGTGTTTATTGCTTCTCAGGCGCCGCATATTGGTTGCCTGGTGAAAGCCAGCCTGGTGAAAAATCCCTGTTTTCGCGGTGTGATACGCGCAGCGGATTACCTGATCAACAGTCAGGGGGAAACGCTACTTCCTGAAAGCCAGAAACGTATGCTGGCAGGGGAGGCGATTCTGATTTTCCCGGAAGGCACGCGCACACGTCCGGGCGAGCCGTTGGTTATCCAGCGCGGTGCGGCCAATATTGCGGTACGCAGCGGGTGCGAGTTGCGTCTGGTGCATATTCACTGCGACCAGCGGTATCTGGATAAACACAGCCGTTGGTATCAGATACCCAAGCGCAAGCCGATGATTACCGTCAGTGTCAAACAGCGGATCGACAGCCGGTGCTTTATGGAAAATCTTGACGATGCCCCTGCGTTAGCGGCGCGTCGTCTTAGCCACTATTTATCTCAAGAATTGTTATGTCAGGAACGGGTTCCTGGCTCTCGTTAAGACTCGGATGATTATATGGAATCCTTAGAAACCGATATTAAACAACTCATTATCGACACGTTGAATCTGGAAGAGATAAGCGTTGATGAGATTGAAAGTGAGGCCGCGTTATTTGGTCATGATGGCCTAGGCCTTGATTCCATTGATGCACTGGAATTAGGTCTGGCGGTAAAAAAACGATATGGTGTGGTGTTATCCGCCGAAAACGAAGCGATGCGCGAACATTTTTATTCCGTCGCGAGTCTTGCCACATTTATTAAAAGTCAAAACCCTGCGCACAGCGCCTGATTGAAACCACGAGTACGCTATGAATAAAGAAGATATTTATCAGGAAGTCACCGGGTTACTGGTTAAGTTATTTGAACTCTCTCCTGAAAACATTACCCCGCAATCTCGTCTCTACGAAGATTTGGATCTGGATAGTATTGATGCGGTAGATATGGTTGTGCATCTACAAAAGCGCAGCGGTAAAAAAATTAAACCGGAAGATTTTAAATCAGTACGCACAGTACAGGATGTTGTGGACGCGGTTGAGCGTTTGCATAGCGAGTCTTAACGCGTGTGGGCAAAACGAGCACTGAGTATCGCTGGAGGGCTAGCCGTAATAGGTTGGCCCTTTGCCGTCTGGTTAGCTATCTCATATCCAAAATTACGCATTTTATTGCCGTGTCTGGCGCTGTGCTTTGTACTGCGCTTATGCGCGTTGCGCGGAAAAACCGGAGCCCTAAGCCGAGCGTTTAAAGGGTTGGCGCTGGCGGGCACGGTGCTAACTATTGCCAGCATCTGGATGCGAGAAGCCCAACTGCTGCTGTGGTATCCGGTGGTCGTCAATGCGGTAATGCTGGCATTGTTTGGTTCATCCCTGTTTACACGGATGTCACTTATTGAACGCCTGGCTCGTTGGCGCGAAGGGGATCTTCCTCCTGAAGGGATCCGTTACACTCGCAGGGTCACACAAGTCTGGTGCATTTTCTTTATTTTTAACGGCAGCGTTTCATTGTGGACGTGCCTTGCGGGAAACATTCATTGGTGGACTCTGTGGAATGGAATGGCAAGTTACCTGCTGATGGGGCTGTTATTTGCGGGCGAATGGCTGATACGACTGCGGGTGAAACGTCGCTATGAATAGTCCGTTGGCGCTGGCGAAGTGGTTGAGTGCCGACCGTCATCCACAGCATGTGGTGGCGTTTGCCGGGCAGAAATGCTTCACACAAACCGATTTAATGAAAGACGTACAGCGTATTTACCGCTGGCTGCATTGCCAGCCGGGCAAGCGCTGGGCGCTCTGTTTTGACAACAGTTATGACTTTATTGCCGCACTTTTAGCGACGCTGCATGCAGGTAAAACACCGGTTTTACCAGGTCACAGTCGCGAAGCCCAACTGCGTGAACAGCGGCGTCATTTTTGTGGCGTGATTAGCGATGTACCGCTAAACCTCGACTGCCCGGTGCTCAACCCACAAACGTTGGATGTCCCCGCATTGACATCGTTTGAACCGGTTCCCGAAGATGCGGGCGTGGTGTTCTTTACCTCGGGTTCAACGGGCGAACCGACACAAATCTTCAAAACGCTGCGTGCGCTGGATGAAGAGATCGTCTGGCTGGCGGCATTGTGGGGCGAGGATCTGCACGATTGTCGCCTGGTGGGGTCGGTTTCGCATCAGCATCTTTATGGTTTTACCTTCCGCGTGATGTTGCCGATGGCGCTCGGCCTGGCCTGCGATGCTTTGATGATTCATTTTCCAGAGCAATTAGCGGCACGTGCGGCTCATCCATTGCTGTTTATCAGTAGCCCGGCATTTTTAAAACGGCTTGATATTAATCTCGCCGCCCCGGTCTTCAAACGAGTGATATCCGCCGCCGGAAAACTCGATGACGACACGGCTCAGCAGGCGCTCCCCTGGCTTAAAACGCCCGTATCAGAAATTTACGGCACCACCGAAACTGGCGTGCTGGCGTGGCGTGAACATGCGCAGCCCGATCCGGAATGGCAAGCCTTCCCGGCGGTGCAATTTACCCAGCAGGGCGATGGCTGGCGCGTTGCATCACCGTTGATTCATCAAGGCCACGTCCAGCTTGATGATATTCTCGAATTTACCGCGCAAAGGCGTTTTCGTTTAATCGGGCGACGCGATCGCATTGTTAAAATCGAAGAAAAACGGATCTCACTGAGTGAAATTGAACGTCGATTGATGGCATTACCGGGTATTGAAGATGCGGCCGTGGTCCCCGTTACGCGGGGCAAGCGTATCGCACTCGGTGCCGTGGTGGTCGCCCCCAAAGCGGATGCCACCAGCAAGCAACAATGGCGAGAAGCGCTCAGTGCCTGGCTTGAGCCGCTCGCCATCCCACGTTTTTGGCGCGTCGTCGAGCGTATTCCGCTCAATAGCCAGAGCAAGCGTGCGTGGGCGCAATTACAGGAGTTATTTGATGAAACCCGTTGAGTTAGAGCGTTCGCAACCTGAAGTGAGCAAATTGTGTTTGCGACTCGCGGTTCCGGCAACATTAGGCTGGTTCGCGGGGCATTTCCCCACGCAACCGATATTACCGGGCGTCGCACAACTTGATTGGGCGATGGCCTACGGTGCAGAGCTCGCGCCTGAAATGCGCTTTAGTTCGATTGATAATGTGAAATTCCAGCGTCCGATTGTTCCGCAAACTGAACTGGAACTGAATCTGCAATGGGATGCTGCACGCAGCGTGCTCAGTTTTTCCTACACCTTGTTGACTGAACAAGGTGGCGTTCCGGCCAGCAGCGGGAAGATCAAACTATGTCTGTAACGGAGGTGCCCGTAACGGCCACGGCTTTTCGACCTTGTGTTGTGATCCCATGCTATAACCATGGCGCGACGATGGCTGCGGTATTGGCACGCCTGCAACCGTTTGGTCTGCCGTGCATTATTGTTGATGACGGTAGCGAGTCGGCCACCAAACAGCAACTGGCACAATTAACTGGCGTCACGCTTATCCAACTGGAACAGAACCAGGGAAAAGGGGAGGCGGTGGTTACCGGGCTAAAAGCGGCGGCACAGGCAGGTTTTAGCCACGCATTACAGCTTGATGCTGACGGGCAGCACTGCATCGAAGATGTGCCGCGTTTTTTAGCTGAAGCACAGGCACATCCCGAAAGCCTGATTTCCGGTACGCCGGAGTACGACGAATCCGTCCCCAAAGCGCGGCTATATGGGCGTTACGTCACGCACGTTTGGGTATGGATTGAAACGCTTTCGCTGTCATTGAAAGACAGCATGTGCGGATTCCGCGTCTATCCGCTGGCGGCAACGCTTGCGGCTATTGCTAAACACCCTCCCGGCAAACGGATGGATTTCGATACGGAAATCATGGTGCGGCTGTATTGGGCGGGAACCGACAGTCGATTTTTGCCTACCCGTGTGATTTATCCGCAAGATGGCGTGTCGCATTTTGATGCGCTGCATGACAACCTGCGTATCTCCTGGATGCACACTCGACTGTTTTTTGGCATGTTGCCCCGCATTCCTGCACTCCTCGCACGTCGTCGCCAACGCACGCATTGGGCGCAAATCCCTGAACGTAAAGGGCTGGCGGGTATGCGTCTGATGCTCAACATTTACCAGCGTTTAGGGCGTCGCGCATTTAACGTCTTGCTCTATCCGGTGGTGGCGTGGATGTGGGTGACAGGAGGCACGCAGCGCAAAGCTTCTCAGCAGTGGCTGGAGCGTGTCAGGTTACAGGCGGAACGTCAGCACCTGACGTTGCCAAAAGGGCTAAACAGCTATCGCCACTTTTTACGCTTTGGCGATGCGATGCTCAATAAAATCGCTGCCTGGCGGGGCGATATTGTCTGGGGGCGTGACATTGAATTTGCGCCCGGCAGCCGTGAAGTTTTGCAGCGGCAAGCAGGGCAGGGGAAGCTAATTCTTGCCGCTCACCTCGGTGATATCGAAGCCAGCCGCGCGCTGGCGCAAGTTGAAGCCGGGCTTATTATTAATGCGCTGGTATTTACTGACCACGCACAACGTTTTCGCCAGATTATCGAAGAAATTGCTCCGCAGGCGGCGGTGAATCTGATGCCCGTCAGCCATATCGGGCCGCAGACGGCCATGCTGTTACAAGACAAGCTGGATGCCGGTGAATGGGTGGCCATTGTCGGCGACCGGATTGCGGTTAATTCTCAGCGCGGCGGGGAGAGGCGTGTTTGCTGGAGTACGTTTATGGGCAGCCCCGCGCCGTTTCCACAAGGCCCGTTTATCCTGGCTGCTGCATTACGATGCCCAGTCATTCTAATGATGGTATTGCGCGAGCAGGGCAAACTGCGTATTCACGCCGAAAACTTTGCCGACCCGTTGCTGCTACCGCGAGCTACGCGATCACAGGCACTACAAGCGATCATTGATCAATACGCGCAGCGTCTGGAAGTGTACGCACTGCGTTCGCCACTCGATTGGTTTAATTTTTATGATTTCTGGCAGTTACCGCCAGAAAAGGAGTCCGGATGTTAAATGACCCACGTTTTTCCGTTGAGGTCAGCATCAAAGTTCCCTTCCATGATGTCGATGCGATGGGCGTGGTGTGGCACGGTAACTATTTCCGTTACTTTGAAGTGGCGCGCGAGGCATTGCTCGGCCAATTTGATTATGGATATCGGGCGATGCAAGAGTCCGGTTACGTTTGGCCGGTGGTCGACACCCGCGTGAAATACCGTGATGTGGTGAAGTTTGAACAACAGATTCTGGTACGCGCCACGATACTGGAGTACGAAAACCGCCTGAAGATCGGCTATGAAATTATCGATGCGCAAAATGGTAAACGCACTACCACCGGTTACACCATTCAGGTTGCTGTTTCGGCAACCAGCGGAGAACTGTGTTTTGTTTCCCCTCCAATCCTTTTTGAACGCATGGGCTTGAGTAATGAATAAGATTTTTTTAATGGCCTTGCTGTTTATCAGCTATACGGCGAGCGCAATAACACTTGATGACGTGCAACGCAGTTTTGCGTCGCAGCCCATCGTGCGGGCTAAATTCCAACAAGAACGGCAAATTAGCGGAATGGCGCAACCGCTGCATTCCAGTGGCGAAGTGCTTATCGCGAAAAGCAAAGGCTTGTGGTGGCAGCAACAGCATCCCTTCCCAATGACGCTGGTACTCGATGACAGCCATATGGTTCAAGTGATGGGCAGCCAGGCTGCGCAAATCATCACCGCGGACAGCAACCCACAAATGTTCCAGTTCAACCATTTGTTACGGGCGTTATTCCAGGCTGACCGGAAAGTACTCGATGAAAACTTCTCTCATGTCTTTACCGACCAGGGCAAGGGCAAATGGCAACTGGTATTAACGCCGACCACCACGCCGCTCGATAAACTGTTTAGCACCATCACGTTGCAGGGCGATAAAGTCCTTAATCGCATCGAACTGAACGATTTGCAGGGCGATTTCACTGAGATCTCCTTTAGTAACCACCGACTAGACCCACGAAAACTGACTCATGAAGAGCAGCAGCGCTTCGCTTTCTGACGTGCATCGTCGCCTGGCATGGGGCTGGCTTGCGATAGTCACTCTGCTTGTGGTGTTGCTCGCAACGTTGCTCCCCAGGGCGCGGCTCGATAGCAGCGTATTGTCGTTGCTTCCTGCCAGCAGCCTGGGGAACGTCCCTCCGCAAATAGAGAACGGTTTTCTGCAACGTCTCGACAGGCAGATGATGTGGATGGTCAGCCCGGGTAATACGCCGGATACCGCTGCAGCGCAGTGGTGGCAATCACAACTGCAACAGCAGCCGTTCCTGCAAGATGTCCAGGGGCCGATGGATGCCAGGAGCCAGCAGGAGTGGGGGAAGTTTTACTTCGAAAACCGTAATGGTCTGGTGGATAACCAGACCCGCAGCCGTTTGCAAAACGGCGGTGAAGCCCAGGCGCAATGGGTGTTATCGCAACTCTACTCGGCATTTTCTGGTGTCAGTGGGAAAGAGTTAGCCAACGATCCCTTGATGCTGGTACGTGGATCGCAACTGGCACTGCAACAAACCGCCAGTCAAATGCGATTGCAAAACGGCTGGCTGGTGGCGCGGGATAAACAGGGGCGCTACTGGTATTTGCTGCACGGGGAACTAAAAGGCTCCTCATTTGATATGCAGCAGGGGCGCGCGGCAGTTGAGCAACTGCGGGCTTTAGAACAAAACCTGAAACAGCAGTTCCCGCAGGCGCAGGTGATGTCGCGCGGCACCTTGTTCTACAGCGATTATGCCAGCCAGCAGGCAAAGCACGATGTCTCGACGCTAGGACTTGCAACGGTCATTGGCGTGTTACTGCTGGTACTACTGGTGTTTCGTTCGGTGCGGCCATTACTGTTATGTGCCACGTCAGTCGCCATCGGCGCGCTGGCAGGAACGGCAATAACGTTGTTGTGTTTTGGCGAACTGCATCTGATGACGCTGGTGATGAGTATGAGCATCGTGGGTGTTTCGGCGGATTACACGCTCTATTACCTCACCGAGCGCATGGTGCATGGCGCGCAAAACTCGCCCATCGCCAGTTTACGTAAAGTGCTGCCTGCCTTGTTGCTGGCATTAGCCACCACAGCCATCGCCTATCTGATCATGATCCTCGCGCCATTCCCTGGCATTCGCCAGCTTGCGGTGTTTGCCGCCAGTGGGTTGATCGCGTCCTGTCTCACGGTGGTGTGCTGGTATCCGTTCGCGGTGCGTGGTTTGCCCGTCAGACCGGTTCCTTGTAGCGCGTTGCTGAACGGTTGGTTGAATGCGTGGCAAAACAACAAAGCGGTGCGCTTTGGTATACCGCTGGCATTGTTGGTTATCAGCCTTGTGGGGATTGCATCATTAAAAGTGAATGATGACATCGCCAGTTTTCAGGCATTACCCCAGGATCTGGTTCGTGAAGAGCAGGCGATTACCGCGTTAACCGGGCAGGGGATGGATCAAAAATGGTTTGTGGTTTACGGCGACACGGCTGAACAAACGCTACAACGCCTCGAAAAACTAGCACCGGTTCTGGCAAGCGCGCAAAAGAGTCAGCTTATCGACAGTTATCGACTGATCCCGCTCGCCTCGCTTGAACAGCAGCAGGCAGATTTGCAATTGCTGCGTGAGGCCGCGCCGATTTTACAAAAACGGCTGGCTGAAAGCGGAGTGACCATCACTGCGCCGAATCTTCAGCAAATGCCGGTGACACCCGATTTGTGGCAAAAGAGCGTCATTAGCAGCGGCTGGCGTTTGTTGTGGCTGTCTTTACCGGACGGTAAAAGTGGCGCACTGGTGCCGGTCAGCGGTGTTCGCGACAGCGCAGCACTTGCGACACTTGCGGCAAAACTGCCCGGTGTCAGTTGGGTTGACAGGAAAGTCATGTTCAATGAGCTGTTCAGCCATTTTCGTAGTTTACTGGCGGTGTTACTGGTGATTGCCGTGGCCGCGATTGCGCTGAGTTATGTGCTGCGATTAGGGCTAAAACGCGGTTTGCTGAATGTGGTGCCGTCGTTGTTATCACTCGGCGGTGGCCTTGCCGCACTGGCGTTTAGTGGGCATGCGCTGAATCTGTTTTCATTACTGGCGTTGGTGCTGGTGTTGGGCATTGGCATTAATTACACCCTGTTCTTTAGTAATCCGCGCGGTACACCGCTGACGTCGTTGCTCGCCATCAGCGTGGCCTTGCTGACCACACTTTTCACCTTAGGCATGCTGGTCTTTAGCCAGACACAAGCCATCGCAAGTTTTGGCATTGTGTTGAGCTGCGGGATCTTCTGCGCATTTTTAACTGCGCCATTAGCCTTACCTCCATCGACCCAAGGAGAGGGAACGAGATAACCATGAGAAAATTACCTATCCTGGCCTTATTGTCAGGCCTGTTTTTACTCAGCGCCTGCAGTACGCCTAAACCCGACAACACCCGTCCACAAGCCTGGTTAAAGCCGGGTACTCTGGTGACGCTACCGGCTCCTGGCATTTCGCCGTCAATCACTGAACAACAACTGTTGAGCGCTCAGGTTAAAGGCAAAACTCAGTCGCTGATGGTGCTGCTGAATGCGGACAAAGAAAAAGTGATGCTGGCAGGTTTATCCCCGCTGGGCATCCGTTTATTTCGTCTGACCTACTCTCAATCGGGTATTAAAACCGAGCAGTCCATTACGCTGCCAGAATTACCTCCAGCCAGTCAGGTTCTTGCCGATATTATGTTGAGTTACTGGCCGATAAGCGCCTGGCAACCGCAACTGCCGGCGGGATGGACACTGAAAGATATCGATTCGCGGCGTGAATTGCGTGATGACCATGGTGAGCTGATTGAAACCATTCATTACCTGAAGCGGGACGGAAGTCGCCAGCCAGTCAGTGTACATCACCATCGTTTCGGCTATGTCATCAGTATTCAGCACCTGGAAAGCTAATCATGATTACGTTAACTGCTGCCGGAATGGTCAATGCGTTAGGCAATAACCTCGACGAGATCGCGGGAAATTTGCAGGCCAACATCGCGCCAGGCATTGAGCGGGACCGCGACGGCTGGTTACAACAAGGTGAGTGTTGGGTAGGACGGGTCACCGGCAACCTGCCAGACGTTCCACCAGAGATGGCGCAATACAATAGTCGTAACAACCGCTTGTTGCTTGCAGCACTGGCACAAATTCGCCCGCAGGTGGATGAAGCGATTACCCGTTATGGCAATGAACGCGTGGCGGTGGTGCTGGGAACCAGTACTTCCGGGCTTGATGAAGGCGATCGCATGGTGAGTGGCACCCATGCTGGCAAACCGCCCGCGGCGTATCGCTATGGCCAACAAGAACTCGGCGATCCTTCGCGTTTTCTGAGTGATTATCTGCAACTTTTTGGCCCTGCGTTGACGATTTCCACCGCCTGTTCTTCAAGTGCGCGAGCTATTATTACCGGTAAGCGGTTAATTGAGTCAGGGATGGTTGATGCGGCAATTGTTGGCGGGGCAGATACCCTAAGCCGCATGCCAATCAACGGTTTTAACAGTCTGGAATCGTTAAGCAATGTACGCTGTAAACCGTTTAGTGCGGAACGCAACGGGATCACCATCGGTGAGGCTGGGGCACTGATTTTGCTGACGAAAGAGCCGGGAGAAGTGCAATTGCTGGGCGTGGGTGAATCGTCTGATGCCTGGCATATGTCGGCTCCTCATCCTGAAGGTGTCGGTGCGATTCGCGCGATAGAAATGGCGCTGGGTGAGGCTAAACTCCGCCCACAGGACATTGGCTATATTAATTTGCATGGCACCGCCACACGTCTGAATGACGAAATTGAAGCCAAAGTGGTGAATCAACTTTTTGGCGAAAGCGTTCCTTGCAGCTCCACTAAGCATCTGACAGGACACACATTAGGCGCCGCAGGTGCCTGTGAAGCGGTTCTCTGTTATTTGCTGTTATCGCGAGGTTTGCCTCTGCCTGCACAAGATTTCACTGATGTGCATCAAGACCTGACTCTTGCGCCTTGTGGTTTACTCGGCGCTTCACAGCCATTTACCAAACCAATAATGCTGTCGAACTCATTTGCTTTTGGCGGTAACAATACCAGCCTGATTTTTGGAGTTTCTCATGACTGATTTTCTTGCCCCACACCACTATTTGCCGCACGAAGCACCCATGTGTCTGCTGGAGTCGGTAGTGGCCGTGGAACAAGAAAGTGCGCATTGTCGGGTTACGGTAAGCCGTCACGGCGTACTGGTGCCGTTTCTCAATGCGGACGGTAATTTACCTGGCTGGTTTGCCATCGAACTTATCGCGCAGACAGTGGGCGTGTGGTCGGGCTGGCACGCCATGCATAACGGTGAAGAAGCAAGCCGCGTAGGAATGCTGCTGGGAGGAAGAGGGGTACGATGTCCGGCGGGTTCTTTTGAACAAGGTTTGCAGTTGGAATGTCATGTCACGCTACTGATGCGTGATGAAAAAATAGGGTGTTTTGAAGGACAAATTCTCGCGGATGGCAACATACTGGCGAGCGGGCGGGTTAATACCTATCAGCCTGATAATAATGAATTAGAACAATTACTGGGATAGCAGCAAGATGACTCAGACAGTATTAGTAACCGGTGCCAGCAAGGGCATCGGCAGGGCAATTGCCTGTGGGCTGGCGGCCGACGGATTTGCCATTGTGGTGCACTATCATCACGACGAAGCGGGCGCACAGCAAACGCTTGAGCAAATAAATGCGCTGGGCGGAATGGGGCGTGTCATGCAGTTTGATAGTGCAGACCGCAGCCAGTGTCGCCAGGTGATTGAAGCTGACATCGAAACCCACGGTGCGTATTGGGGGGTGGTCAACAACGCGGGTATCACGCGTGACGGCGCATTTCCCGCGCTGAGTGATGATGACTGGGACGGCGTGATTCGTACGAATCTCGACAGTTTTTATAACGTGATTCAACCGTGTGTGATGCCGATGATTGGCCTGCGTAACGGCGGGCGTATCATCACGCTTTCGTCGGTTTCGGGCATGATGGGTAACCGCGGTCAGGTGAATTACAGTGCCGCCAAAGCGGGGATTATCGGGGCGACCAAAGCGCTGGCAATCGAGTTGGCAAAACGCAAAATCACCGTAAACTGCATCGCACCAGGTCTGATTGATACCGGAATGATTGAAATGGAAGAGGCCGCGCTCAACGAAGCGATGCGCCTGATCCCACTCCAGCGTATGGGGCAGCCCGAAGAAGTGGCAGGACTCGCGCGTTACTTGATGTCGCCCGTTGCCGCTTACGTCACACGCCAGGTTATCTCCATCAATGGAGGTATGCTGTGATTCGCCGTGTGGTCGTCACCGGAATGGGTGGCGTGACGGCATTTGGCGATAACTGGCAGGATGTGGCTGTGGGTTTGAAGTCCGGTAAAAACGCAGTACGACATATGCCGGAATGGCAAGTCTACGACGGACTCAACACCCTGCTCGGTGCCCCGGTCGATAATTTTACCCTCCCTGAACACTATACGCGTAAGCGTATTCGGGCGATGGGACGCGTGTCGTTGCTGGCAACACGTGCTACAGAGCTTGCGTTAATTCAGGCAGGGTTGCTTGACGACCCGATTCTCACCAGCGGTAAAGCAGGTATTGCTTATGGTTCATCCACGGGAAGCACGGGCCCGGTGAGCGAATTTGCCACCATGCTGACTGAAAAGCACACCCGCAATATTACTGGCACGACCTACGTGCAGATGATGCCGCATACCGCAGCGGTGAATACCGGGCTGTTCTTTGGTTTGCGTGGCCGCGTGATCCCGACATCAAGTGCGTGTACCTCTGGCAGCCAGGCGATTGGTTATGCCTGGGAGGCGATTCGTCACGGCTATCAGACTGTCATGGTCGCCGGTGGCGCGGAAGAGTTATGCCCGTCGGAAGCGGCGGTGTTTGACACGCTGTTTGCCACTAGCCAGCGTAATGACCAACCGAAGAGCACTCCCTCGCCGTTTGATATGCAGCGTGATGGCCTGGTGATTGGTGAAGGCGCGGGCACATTGATCCTCGAAGATCTGGATCATGCACTGGCGCGAGGTGCTACGATTTATGCGGAGATTACCGGGTTCCATACCAACTGCGATGCCGCGCATATCACCCAGCCGCAGAAAGAGACGATGCAAGTCTGTATTGAAAACAGTCTGCGTTCTGCGGGGCTTTCAGCTAGCGACATTGGCTACATTAACGCGCATGGCACGGCAACTGACCGTGGCGATATTGCCGAAACCCACGCCACAGCGGCGGTTTTTGGTGCTAACACGCCAATTTCCTCGCTGAAAAGCTACCTGGGTCATACGCTTGGCGCGTGTGGTGCACTGGAAGCGTGGCTGAGTATCGAAATGATGCGTGAAGGCTGGTTTGCCGAAACGCTGAATTTAACTCAACCTGACGAGGCGTGCGGCCATCTCGATTACATCATGGGTGAAGCGCGCAAAATCGAAACTGAGTTTGTGCAGAGCAATAACTTTGCCTTTGGTGGAATTAACACCTCACTGGTGATGCGCCGTTGGCGGTAAACGACTATCAGTTGGCGTTCGGCGAGGTGGCGTGCGTGTTGAATGACGCGTGCGCCACACGCTGGCTGTCGCCTGAATTATTGCAGGATGCGCCAACTGGCTGTCGCCGGCCGGACTGGATAGCCGCGAGGGTTCTGCTGGCAATGCTGCTCAATGATGGGCCGTTACCAAAATTAGCCCGCGCCGCGCAAGGCAAACCGTACCATCCTGCATTGCCAGAATTTAATATCAGCAACCATGCCACTCGTGTTGCGGTGCTGGTGGGGGGCGGGGAAGTGGGCTGCGATATTGAACAAATCCGCCCGCGTGTGCGGTTTATGGCGATTGCCCGCCACAGTTTCGACGAACCATTATGCGACTGGCTGGAATCTTTACCCGAAGCACAACAAATCGGGCAATTCTGGCGCATCTGGACGGCGCACGAAGCGGTTCTCAAGCAGCGTGGCGGAACGGTCTGGCAAATGGAGCAGTTGCGTTTGCCGCTCCAGACACTTTGCCCGCCAGACCGCTATTTACATCATGTTAGCCTCGACGATTCACTGATTGCCTGTTGCGGCGAGCAGCCTTTCCCCATTAATTTCACGCCAGAGCTGATTATTCTTTAAGTGCCCATTTTGCAACCAGTTACCAGGAATAATTCCTCAGGAAGTTGAATTATTTGGGGTATACGTCAGTGGTTCGGCAAGTTTAGACTACTCTCAAAGACTAACTGGAGATTTCCCAATGAGCGAAAGATTGTCGGTGATACAAGGCGATATCACCCACGCTAAAGTTGACGTGATAGTCAATGCGGCGAATCCCTCCCTGATGGGCGGCGGTGGTGTTGATGGCGCAATTCATCGTGCAGCAGGGCCTGCATTATTGGCGGCCTGTGAAGTCATTCGTCGTCAACAGGGCGACTGCCAACCTGGGCATGCGGTGATTACTGAAGCTGGCAATATTCCGGTTAAAGCGGTGATTCACGCGGTCGGCCCGGTGTGGCGCGGTGGTGAAGAAAACGAAGCCGAATTGCTTGAGCAAACTTACCGCAACAGCATGGATTTAGCCGCAGCCAATGGTTATCGCACTATTGCGTTTCCGGCAATCAGCACTGGAGCCTATGCTTTCCCAAAAGAGTTGGCGGCTAAAATAGCGGTCGATACGGTTTATCGATATATCGGTCTGCGTCCGTTGCCCGAAGAAGTCGTTTTCGTCTGTTTCGATGACGAAAATACCCAGATTTATCAACAGCTACTTGCCCAGCTCTAACGTGAGGAATCATCACGCCACCCGCCTGGGGAGAGCGATTACTCCCGCGCTCGCCGAGCATCCTGGCGTGAGCGGTATTCATCCTCTTGCGGATAGCCTTGATGCGTTTACCGCACGTTATCTGTTGTGCGGCATGGCGGAAAATACCCTCGATGTGCAGTATTACATCTGGCAGGACGACATGTCCGGGCGGCTGTTATTTAGTGCGTTGTTGGCAGCAGCTGACCGCGGGGTGAGAGTCAGGCTGTTGCTTGATGACAACAACACCAACGGGTTGGATAATATTTTAGAGCTTCTTAACTCCCATCCGCACATTGAAGTTCGTCTGTTTAATCCCTTCTCATTTCGCTTGTTTCGCGCCATTGGTTACTTAACCGACTTTGCCCGTCTGAATCGCCGGATGCACAACAAGAGTTTCACCGTGGATGGTGAAACAACGATTGTTGGCGGTCGCAATGTCGGCGATGCCTATTTTGGCGTCGGTAAACAACCGCTGTTTTCAGATTTAGATGTGTTGGCAGTTGGCCCGGTGGTGGGTAATGTCAGCCAGGATTTTGAGCGCTACTGGAATAGCCAGTGCGTTTCGACGCTTGCCAAAGTCCTGGACGTTGACGCCGATGTTTTACAGCAACGGGTACAATTGCCCGATGACTGGCGTAACGATCCGACGGCGCGACGCTATCTTGATCGCCTGACCACCAGCCAGTTTGCGACAGATCTTGTGGCTCGCAGGTTAAATATGTACTGGGCTAAAACCCGTTTGCTCAGTGACGATCCGCGTAAGGGGCAGGGAAGGGCGCGCAATCACACGTTGCTCCCACAGCGCCTGATCAACGTGATTGGCCTGCCAAAGCAGGAAATAGACATTATTTCGGCCTATTTTGTCCCGACTCGTGCCGGTGTCGCGCAAATTCTCGGACTGGTGCGTAAAGGGGTGAAAATAGCCATCCTCACTAATTCTCTGGCTGCCAACGATGTTGCGGTGGTGCATGCTGGATATGCACGCTGGCGCAAAAAGCTGTTACGACACGGCGTTGAGCTCTATGAATTAAAACCCGAAAACAACGGCCCTCGCAGGCTGCGCGACCGGGGTTTAACCGGACATTCGGGCTCCAGTTTGCACGCCAAAACCTTTAGCGTGGATAAGCAGAAAGTATTTATTGGCTCATTCAATTTTGACCCACGCTCAGCCATGCTCAATACCGAAATGGGCTTTGTCATCGAAAGCGCAGCACTGGCGGAGGATATCCATCAACGTTTCACGCAGAGCCAAAAAGAGGCCGCATGGGCGCTGCGTTTAGACCGCTGGGGGCGAGTGAATTGGGTGGAAAATCGTGAGGGCAAAGAGATCGTCTGGAAGAAAGAACCGCACACCCGTTTCTGGCAACGGGTGCTGGTGCGGTTGGTGTATCGGTTGCCAATCGAATGGCTTCTCTAAAACTCTTCATACTTTGAGCTGCAGCGGCGTTGGCTGCACTCACAAACCCCAGTCACTTACTCAAGTAAGCTCCTGGGGATTTGCTCCCTTGCCGCCTTGCTGCAACTCAAATTATTTTGAGTTAGCGGAACACTTAACTTGCGACTTTTATCGCCACATTCTGCGGTTTACCCGAGAATAAGAAACGCAGTAGCGGAACTCGCAGATGGATTTCGTATAAAACTATCGCTGTACCCACCACAAAGATAAGCCCCGTAATAAAGCCCACTATATTTGAATCAATATGCGGCGTGATATAGGCGCCAAAGAAGAGCGTCAGTGGGTGGTGAACCAGATAAATAAACAGAGATGCATTCACGAAATAGGTGACGCGCCGCGATTGGAAGTTCAGCAGTTTATGGCCAAGCGAGAACACCACGTTGACCATCCACAGTCCTAATACCATCGTGATAACGCTTTCGGTTTCATACATCCAGGCATCACCGCTACCGTAACGTTGGTTCAGCAGATAGGCAATAAACGCCAGCGCCGCACCTGCAGCACACCATGGTGATGGGGTGGTAAACAGGGCTTTCAGTTGTGGGCGGACAAACACTAACGCACCCAGCATGAAGAATGGCAGATAAAATAGCGTCTGCATCACCACAAAGTTAAACAGGCCATCACTTAAAATCGGAGAGTAAATAACGAAAATAGTGCGGCGAATAGCGCCGTATAAAAAGCCGAAGCCCAGGAAGGCTATTGAGAGCTTTCCTAAAGTAATAGGCGAGGCGTTATTTTCTGGCGTCTTCTCAAGACGCGCCTTCATTTGTCGAAACAAAAACAAACAAATTGTCGTCAACACCACCATAACTAACAAGAACCATAAATGGGAAACCAGTTCCCAAACCAGGGTGTTGTATTTTTCGTAAGGGGTAAGACCCGGCCAGTTTTTTGCTTTGTCGTTAACGTGTTGCAGCATTAAAAATTGCGGCAGCGTGAGTAACGGGATCGCCGTCAACATTGGGATGCCGACACGCTCGACGCGCACTTTCCACCAGCGTTTGAGCGGGTAGCGCAAAAAAAGCATGTAAGAAAAATAGCCAGAAATGACAAAGAACACCTGCATACGGAAGGCGTGAATGAAGTCATTAAACAGGGTTAACCCCCATGAGGCTTCAGCGCTGTTAACATGCCAGTGGTGGCTTGAATAGATAAGCGAGATATGAAACGGAATGCCTAAGAGCATTAACCAGGCTCGGATAGAATCGAGGAAAAACTCGCGTTGTTGTGGTGCTTTACTCATAATACTCCAGACATTATCGGACGAATCGCCTTATCCTTAAGAACATATCCCAATAGGCTTGAAGTCCCGAACGGTATCAATTCCGTGGCAACCCTACACTAACCATGACATCCTGTCTCCAGGATGGGCTCTGAAAGCGTAAGCAGTTGTCTTTTTTTGCTTAAAGGCTGAGCCAGTGCGCTGAACAATGCGGGTATTTGGTTGTCGGAAAGCAGAAGTTTCCATTAAAATGGATTGGATTGATTTAAGCACACAAAGGGGGATGTGCTGGTTAATATGAAACATAAACTAAAAATGATGAAAATGTGTGGGCTCGGTGCGGCAGTAATGTTGTCACTTTATACCACCTCGGTTTGGGCCTTCACCATCGATGATGTCGCAAAACAAGCGAAAACATTAGCGGGCAAAAGCTACGAAGCACCGAAAAGCAATCTGCCTTCGCTCTTCCGCGACATGAAATATGCGGATTATCAGCAGATCCAGTTCAATCACGATAAGGCCTACTGGAGCAAGTTAAAGACCCCATTTAAGCTTGAATTTTATCATCAGGGTATGTACTTCGACACCCCGGTTGCTATCAATGAAGTGACAGCGACTGCGGTTCATAAGATCAAGTACAACCCGGATTACTTTAATTTCGGTAATGTAAAACACGATAAAGACACCGTGAAAGATCTTGGCTTCGCCGGGTTCAAAGTGCTCTATCCGATCAACAGCAAAGATAAAAACGACGAAATTGTCAGCATGCTCGGGGCGAGTTATTTCCGTGTGATTGGCTCAGGTCAGGTTTATGGCCTGTCTGCTCGTGGTTTAGCAATCGACACGGCTTTGCCATCTGGCGAAGAGTTCCCACGTTTCCGTGAGTACTGGATTGAGCGCCCGAAAGCGGGTGATAAAACGCTGACCCTCTATGCGTTGCTCGATTCTCCACGTGCTACGGGGGCGTATCGCTTTGTGATTACCCCAGGTCGTGACACCGTGGTTAACGTGCAGTCGAAAGTGTATCTGCGCGACAAAGTGGGCAAACTGGGCGTTGCACCGCTGACCAGTATGTTCCTGTTTGGGCCAAATCAGCCGTCACCAAGCAGCAACTTCCGTCCTGAATTACATGATTCCAACGGTCTGTCTATCCATGCCGGTAATGGTGAGTGGATTTGGCGTCCGCTGAACAACCCGAAACATCTGGCGGTGAGTTCATTCGCGACAGAAAATCCGGTTGGTTTTGGTTTGCTGCAACGTGGCCGTCAGTTCTCGCGTTTTGAAGATCTTGACGATCGTTACGATCAGCGTCCAAGTGCCTGGGTTGCACCGCAAGGTGATTGGGGTAAAGGTCGCGTCGAACTGGTTGAAATCCCAACCAACGATGAAACCAATGACAACATCGTTGCTTACTGGACTCCGGATCAACTCCCGGAACCAGGCAAAGAGATGAACTTCAAGTACACCATTACTTTCAGCCGTGACGAAGACAAAATGCATGCGCCAGATAACGCGTATGTTGCGCAGACTCGCCGCTCAAACGGTGATGTCAAACAGTCGAATCTGATTCGCCAGCCTGACGGCACGATTGCATTTATCGTGGATTACGTTGGTGCGGATATGAAAAAACTGCCGCAAGATACGCCGGTTACAGCTCAAACCAGCATTGGCGACAATGGTGAAATCGTTGACAGCCAGGTACGTTATAACCCAGTCACCAAAGGCTGGCGTTTGACTGTACGTCTGAAAGTCAAAGATGAGAAGAAACCGACTGAAATGCGTGCAGCGCTGGTCAATGGTGATCAAACGTTGAGTGAAACCTGGAGCTACCAGCTACCTGCCAATGAATAAGTTTACTGATACTGCGTCTGCTTATATTGATGTCCTTCCGCTTTCTGCTGAGCAGAAAGCGGCTCTGCCTGCATCGGATCTGCAAGCGGTGCATGAGGCGCTGGATGCGAAAGAGCACCACTATGACAGAGCTGATGATTCCCCTTTAGCCTCGGTAAAGGCCCGACTCGAAGCGAGTTGGCCTGGATCGCTGGGTGGCGAACAACTGATTGAGGATGAAGAAGGGCGCGCCCAGTTGCAGGCCATGCCAAAAGCAACGCGTTCTTCTATGTTCCCCGATCCGTGGCGCACCAACCCGATCGGTCGTTTCTGGGATCGTTTACGCGGGCGGGAAGTTAACCCTCGCTATATGTCGAAAGAAGAAGCTGAAGCTGAGCAGAAATGGCGTACCGTCGGGACGATTCGACGTTACATTCTGCTGCTGCTGACGATTTCTCAGACCGTGGTTGCAACCTGGTACATGAAGACCATTCTTCCTTATCAGGGCTGGGCACTGATCAATCCTTCCGACATGTTCGGCCAGGATTTGTGGGTGTCCTTCATGCAACTGCTGCCGTATGTGTTGCAGACTGGCATCTTGATCCTGTTTGCAATTCTGTTCTGTTGGGTATCAGCCGGTTTCTGGACCGCGTTGATGGGCTTCCTGCAGCTACTGATGGGCAAAGATAAATACAGTATCTCTGCCTCAACAGTTGGTGACGAACCCATCGATCCGGCAAATCGCACCGCGTTGATTATGCCTATTTGTAACGAAGACGTAGACCGTGTATTTGCGGGTCTGCGGGCGACGTGGGAATCGGTAAAAGCGACCGGCCAGCAGCAACACTTCGACGTTTACATCCTGAGCGACAGCTACAACCCGGATATCTGTGTTGCTGAGCAAAAAGCGTGGATGGAGCTGATTAACGAAGTGCAGGGCGAAGGGCAGATCTTCTACCGTCGCCGTCGCCGTCGTGTGAAGCGTAAAAGTGGCAACATCGATGACTTCTGCCGTCGCTGGGGTAATCAATACAGCTACATGGTGGTGTTGGATGCGGACTCCGTGATGAGCGGTGACTGCCTGACCAACCTGGTGCGTTTGATGAATGCTAACCCGAATGCGGGCATCATTCAGTCTTCACCAAAAGCGTCCGGCATGGACACGCTGTATGCGCGTTGCCAGCAGTTTGCGACTCGTGTTTACGGGCCGTTGTTTACTGCGGGTTTGCACTTCTGGCAGTTGGGTGAATCTCACTACTGGGGGCATAACGCCATTATTCGCGTTAAGCCGTTCATCGAGCACTGTGCGTTAGCACCGCTGCCTGGTGAAGGTTCATTCGCCGGTTCTATCCTTTCTCACGACTTCGTGGAAGCGGCACTGATGCGTCGTGCAGGGTGGGGCGTTTGGATTGCCTACGACTTGCCAGGTTCTTATGAAGAACTGCCGCCGAACTTACTGGACGAACTCAAGCGTGACCGCCGTTGGTGCCACGGTAACTTGATGAACTTCCGTCTGTTCCTGGTAAAAGGGATGCACCCGGTTCACCGTGCAGTGTTCCTGACAGGTGTCATGTCTTATTTGTCCGCGCCGTTGTGGTTTATGTTCCTTGCGTTATCGACTGCCTTGCAGGTGGTACACGCATTGACAGAACCGCAATACTTCCTGCAACCGCGCCAGCTATTCCCGGTGTGGCCGCAGTGGCGTCCGGAACTGGCGATTGCATTGTTTGCTTCCACCATGGTGTTGTTGTTCCTGCCGAAGCTTCTGAGCATCATTCTGATTTGGTGCAAAGGCTCGAAAGAGTTCGGCGGTTTCTTCCGCGTGACGCTTTCGCTGCTGCTTGAAGTGCTGTTCTCCGTGCTACTGGCACCGGTACGTATGCTGTTCCACACCGTGTTTGTGGTCAGCGCGTTCCTCGGTTGGGAAGTGGTATGGAACTCGCCGCAGCGTGACGATGACTCCACTCCGTGGGGAGAAGCATTCATGCGCCACGGCTCTCAGCTTCTGCTGGGGCTGGTGTGGGCTGTTGGGATGGCGTGGTTGGATTTGCGTTTCCTGTTCTGGCTTGCGCCAATCGTGTTCTCACTGATTCTGTCGCCGTTCGTTTCGGTGATTTCAAGCCGTGCGACAATCGGATTGCGTACTAAGCGTTGGAAGTTGTTCCTGATCCCGGAAGAGTATTCTCCTCCGCAGGTTCTGGTCGATACCGATAACTACCTGAAGCTTAACCGCAGCCGTACGCTGGATGATGGGTTTATGCACGCGGTGTTTAACCCGTCGTTTAATGCCCTGGCAACGGCGATGGCAACGGCGCGTCACCGTGCAAGCCAGGTGCTGGAGATTGCCCGTGATCGTCACGTTGAACAGGCGCTGAATGAAACGCCTGAGAAACTCAATCGCGATCGTCGTTTAGTGTTGTTAAGCGACCCGGTAACCATGTCTCGTCTGCATTACCGTGTGTGGTCAAACCCGGAGCGCTATTCGTCCTGGGTGGATAACTACAAAACGGTTAATCTGAACCCAGAGGCATTACCGTCCAAATAAAGCGCG
This sequence comes from Buttiauxella sp. WJP83, assembly GCF_027594725.1. Lineage (NCBI taxonomy): Bacteria > Pseudomonadati > Pseudomonadota > Gammaproteobacteria > Enterobacterales > Enterobacteriaceae > Buttiauxella > Buttiauxella sp. WJP83. Next base: position 2,943,960 of record NZ_CP110080.1, on the reverse strand, counting down.
AACCGCGTCATCAATGCCGGCCTTCGGGTCGGCATTTTTTTGCGCTCAGCGACAGGAGATAAAATTGCTAAGAATGATTGTTGTGGTAATGGTCGCGTGCGTACTGAGTGGGTGCGGCAGCATTATTAGTCGTGCTGTACCGGGGCAGGGACACGGTAATCAGTATTACCCCGGTGTGCAGTGGGATGTGCGTGACAGCGCCTGGCGCTATATCACGGTGCTCGATTTGCCCTTTTCACTGGTCTTCGACACACTGTTATTGCCGATCGATGCCAGCCATGGGCCTTACGAATAAATCTTATCGTTCATCCCATTCATCAGCCGCAGTCTGTCCTTCCTCGGTGTCCAGAGGCGGCTCAAGTTGAAATTCACCTTCGTCCCATTCATGCAGCGTATTTTCTTCGATCCATTCCTGGCGTAACTCTATTTCGTCATAGTCGCCATCAAACACGCTTTGCGCCGCTTCACCACTGAGCATTGGCAAACATTCACCATCTTCGCTGTCATCAGCAAAGAACTCGGCCTGCCACATAATATCGCCGTCCTGAAGAATGTATTTTTGAATGTTCAGTTGTTGAACACTGGCACTCTCTTCATCAAGCTCGGGGTTTTCTACAAGGTAGAGCTCGCGTGCAGCATCAATGGCCTCTTCCAGCGTGGCATATAAACTCATGGTGATCTCCTTTATAAACAGGTCAGGGAGCGCGCTCCGGTGTCATTTCAAGTTAATTGTTGACGCTGTTTGCAAAGTTGCAAGTATGAGATTTAATCCTCGTCATACTTCAAGTTGCAGGTGCGTTGGCTGCGCCCGCGCGCCCCAGTCACATAGTTAGCTATGCTCCTGGGGACTTACGGCCTGGCCGCCTTCCTGCAACTCGAATTATTTAGAGGATGTACATGCTACTGGGGATTTCGTTATTACTCTTCTGAAACGGTGATGCGTTCTGTTGGGCGACGCAAGCTTATCCATGAGTAAAGCGCGTTGAAAAGAACCACACAGCCAGTGACTAAGAATACCGTACGAAAGCCATAGTTGGCTGAAACTGCGGCACCCATCAACGGGCCGGTGACATTACCAATATCGCGGAATGACTGGTTATAACTAAAGATACGCCCGGCAATTTGATTGCTGGAATTGTAGATAAGTAGGGTTTGAACCGCAGGCAACAGCGCGCCATCAGCGGCGCCTAACAGGAAGCGTAACACGCCTAATTGCCACGGGTTTTGTACCATCGACATCGGGATCAGCAACAAGACGGAGAAAACCAGGGCGCAGATTAAAATCCTCTCAGGCCCGATTCTATCTCCCAGTTTTCCCAGTCGCGGCGCACTGATCAGTGCTGCAACGCCGGGAACAGAGGCAATCATCCCGCTGATAAAAGCCAGATTGCTGACATTTCCCGCCAGTTCACGCACGTAAAGCGTAAGAATCGGGGCGATAGATCCGGTGGCAACCTGAATGATCATGGTAGTGACAAAAAGGCTTAGCACCAGGCGTGGATTTTTGAGTGATGTGAAGACCTGGCGTGCGTGAAGCATGTCCTTTTTGTGAACCGGAGTGAATTGTTCACGAATGCAGAACAAGGTAAAAACGAAACAGGTAAAGAGCACGGCTGCAGTGATAAAAAACACCGGACGCAGGCCGTAAGTATCCGCCAGAAAACCGCCAATCATTGGCCCAAGAAGTGCGCCACTCACACCACCGGTAGACAGCGTTCCTAGCGCCCAACCACTTTTGTGACGAGGAACCTGTGTGGCAATCAACGCGTTTGCATTGGGTACAAATCCGCCCAACAGCCCGAGCAGCGCGCGAAGCGCCAGAAATTGCCAGATATTACTCGCAAAGCCCATCAGCACCATCACGATGGACATTCCCAGCGCGGAGCGCAGCAGCATTATCTTGCGACCTTTGCGGTCGGCAAGCCCACCCCAGAAAGGTGACGCGATAGCTGAGAACAAAAAGGTGATACTGAAAACAATCCCAGACCACATGTTGAGCGCGCTGTGTCCGATTACGCCAAGTTGTTCGACATAGAGCGGGAGGAAAGGCATAACCAGGCTAAATGCGACACCAGTAAGAAAACACCCAAGCCATGCAACGGTGAGATTTCGTTTCCAGTTGATCGTGTTCTCAGGGAGAGTCATAACGCTCCAGTTTAGTGCAAAGAGGATATGCGGAGGAATTATTACCTTGCTAATTATGCGCCTGAAGCCGAGGTGGGGCAATGTTTCTGAAATACAATTTCAGAATGAGTTAAGGGTGGCAAAAGCCACCCAGGTACCGAAGTTAATACCGTGATGGCACGCCTTTAGGGCGCGTTTTAAAACGGCGGTGCAACCACATGTACTGCTCGGGAGCCATCAAAATGCACTGCTCGATGATCTTATTCATCCAGATTGCCGTGCCTTCAGGGGTTTCCAGCGGTGGTGAAAATTCTGCAGGCAGAATAATCAGCTCGTAACCTTTACCGTCTGGCTTGCGTCTGGGCACCATTGGCACAATCGCAGCACCGGACATCCGTGTAAGCGTGTAGGTTCCGGTGGTCGTGGCGGCTTCGTCAACGCCAAAAAATGGGACAAATACGCTGCCGCGTGGGCCGTAATCGTGGTCCGGTGCGTACCAGATGATTTCGCCCTGTTTAAGTGCGCGGATCATCCCTTTGAGATCTTTCCTGTCGATCATGCTTTTATTCGAACGCATACGACCCCAGGTTTGCAGCCAGTCAAGAAGGGGGTTGTCATTCGGGCGGTAAACCCCGATTCCTGGCGTGTTCATGCCGAACATTCGCGCCCCTAATTCTAGCGTCAGGAAGTGAATGCCTATGAGCAACACGCCACGTTTTGCTTCCTGAACCGCGTGAATCTGTTCAACACCGGACACATCGCACCAGCGTCGAATACGCCAGGTTGGCCAGAACCAGGCAATGCCGGTTTCCATCAGGCCGAGGCCGACAGATTCGAAGTTTTTCTCGAGATAATATTCGCGTTCTTCCGCTGTTTTGTGAGGGAAGGCGAGCTCAAGATTGCGGCGGGTAATTCTGACGCGGCGTTTCATAAACCGTCTTGCAAGTTGACCAAGGCCACGCCCGAGTCGATAAATGACGGGATAAGGGAGCAAAGTAATTAAATAGAGCAGGCCAATACCTAACCAGGTTCCCCAATAGCGGGGATGAAGTAGTGCGCGCGAGAATTGCGGTAAGTTCGTCATGTAAAACCTATTGTGACGGCAAATGCCGGATCTTCTTGAGTCAGACTATTGTGACATTAATTATGAACCATCCAAAATTAACCGAGGCAGAGTGCTTGATATTCCAGCGGTTGTTGTTTTTGGTGTGGATAGATAAGGGAAATGTTACGCAAAATGCAGGGATGTAAATTAACGTTAATTGCTATATGATGCAGCCCACTTTTTTCTCAACGATTGCAGAGCGAACACCATGCCAGTGTTACATAACCGCATATCGAATGAAGAATTGCGTGTGCGCATGCTGGCTGAAACTGAGCCACGCACCACGATCTCATTCTATAAATATTTCACCATTGAAGAACCTCAAACGACTCGTGATGCGCTTTACCAGGCGTTTACATCGCTCAATGTATTTGGTCGCGTTTACCTCGCCCATGAAGGGATTAACGCGCAAATCAGCGTTCCTCAAAGCCGAGTGGATGCGTTCCGCGAAACACTTTACGGTTTTCATCCCGCACTCAATGGCGTGCGCCTGAATATTGCGCTCGAAGACGACGGCAAATCGTTTTGGGTATTACGCATGAAAGTTCGCGACCGTATTGTCGCGGATGGAATTGATGACCCGTCGTTTGATGCCAGCAATGTAGGCGCATACCTCAAAGCGGCAGACGTGAATGCCATGCTCGACGACCCGGAAGCGGTGTTCATCGACATGCGTAACCATTACGAGTACGAAGTGGGCCATTTCCAGGATGCGATGGAGATCCCGGCCGATACCTTCCGTGAGCAATTGCCGAAAGCGGTCGATATGCTTCAGGAAGACAAAGACAAGAAAATTGTCATGTACTGTACCGGTGGGATCCGCTGCGAGAAAGCCAGCGCCTGGATGCTACACAATGGGTTTAAGAACGTTTATCACATTGAAGGCGGAATTATCGAGTACGCAAGACGTGCGCGTGAACAAGGCATTCCAGTGCGTTTTATCGGGAAAAACTTTGTTTTCGACGAACGTATGGGCGAGCGAATTTCCGATGATGTGATTGCCCATTGCCATCAGTGCGGTGCATCTTGCGACAACCATACCAATTGCAAAAATGACGGTTGCCATCTGCTGTTTATTCAGTGCCCGAGTTGTGCTGAGAAGTTTACCGGTTGTTGCAGTGAGATTTGCCGCGATGAACTGGCATTGTCGCCCGAAGAGCAGCGTCGTCGCCGTGCTGGGCGGGAAAATGGCAATAAGATTTTTAACAAATCTCGTGGCGCGTTGAATACTACGTTGGGGATCCCCGATCCCGAATAACGTTTAACGGGGTGGATACGAATCGTATCCACCCGGTTTTATCTCAGTTCAGTACAACCACAAGTAAATCATATCAATCAAAATGAGTACCGCGGAGAGTAGCAGATACAGCATCAAGTGCTCGCGTACATTATTCATCAAATAATCAAATATGCGGCGCATTGTCGGTTCACTTAAAGCGCGAGAGTGAGAACGGTGTAAGGTCGAAGCTCCACTCTTTGCCGAGTGCAAACTGGCAGGCTATCTCTCCAAGCACTGAGGCGAACTTAAATCCGTGTCCACTCAAACCGGTAATCACTAGTGTGTTGTCATGGCCCGGAAGGGTATCAATAATAAAATCCTCATCCGGTGACATATCGTACGTGCAGGCGGCGCCATGCATGCAGACGCCAACACCTGGCATTATCTGGCGCAAGAAACTGAACACTTCACTTCCGTCCGTCGCGATGGCACCAAAGGGCTTACGCTGTTGCGGCTCGCTTATCGGCTGGCCGCCATTATGTTTGCCGAGCTTCAACTCGTTATCCTCGCCCGCTGGGAAACCGTAATACTGATCCCCATCTGGCAGTTCGGCGGTAAAAGCCGGGAAATGATTCTTTTCACTGTAGCGCCCATCCGCCTGATGCCAACTGAAGATTTTACGCACTGGGGTGATGGGCAGTTCAGGTAATAATTTTGTGACCCATGTTCCGGCACTGATCAGCAGTTTGTCCGCGGTGAATTCACCTTCCGGCGTGTTGACGACCACACCTTCAGCAGTGTGATGAATCTCAGTCACTGGGCAATTAAACAGCTGGGCACAGCCCCCCTGGTTTGCCAGTCGAATATAGGCTTTAATCGCCAACTCGCTGCGCAGTACGCCAGAGTTCGGTTCAAACAAGCCGAGATAGTTTTCGGGAACGGTTATCTGTGGCCAACGGGCCATAACTGCTTCAGCACTCAATGTTTCAAGCGGCAATGACCAGTTTTGCGCACTTTGCTGCACTGTGGCGATAAACGTTGAATCAGCCGGGCCGAGATTAATCACGCCGGTGCGATGAAACACTTTCTCGCCGCTGATTTCCTGTAATGCGTCCCAAAGTTTCTGAGCGCGTAATACTAACGGGACATATTTTTCGCCTTCGCCATAGGCGTGGCGCATCAGGCGTGTATCGCCGTGGTGGCTACCTTGCTGATGAGGGGGATGGCAGCTATCGATCATCAGGACATTCAGGCCGGAATGTGTTGCATAGCAGCCAGCGGCGGCACCCACAGACCCACTTCCGACGATGATAAGGTCATAATGCATGGCGCTTTTCTCCTCTCTTTGTGCCAAAACAGAATAATAAAAAAGGCACCTCTACGGTGCCTTGTGTTATTTGGGCAGCATCGGCAATCAATGCTTACGATAATCGCTTACCTGGTAATCACTAGATTCAATCTTAGCAATGCCGGCTTCAAGAATTGATATAAATTGCCGGGCAACATCCGTGGTCAGCCATAACGTTTGACCGATTTCAGTTTCGTCGTGCTTTTGCGTATTGGAGGTCAGGTAGTGCAGGCGAAGCATCAGTGCGTCGTAGCTATCTACGGTACTGATGTCCCATCCAACAAGGGGATGGGTCTGGATAACATCACTATTTTTTTCCATCATAACCCCTTTTATACGTGTGTTTAAGACAACGGTTCGCGAGGTTTAATGCTTGTTTAATGTGAAGCCAGTTAAGTATATCAATGATTAAGCTATTTCGAAGAAGAAATAAATACCCTGCAACACTTTTTTTACATTACAGAGCTCGATTGTGCGTTATTTCGACGCTTTACTCTTTTTTATTGGGAAGATTCTGAGTAAGAAAGAATGGCGGAAGGAGCCTGCTAAGCAAATTTCAAAAAATAAAAAAACCGGATGGCGACACCCGGCATAAAAAACAACGAGGGAATTTTTTACCTGAAATGAGCGGCGACTTAATGTTAAGCCGACCACCTTCCATGATGAGTTTTAATCCGCAGCAAACCAGTCGTCAGCGCTTTCCCAGGTCTCTTGCAATATTTCGCTAATGCGATCGCGATCTTCTTTGCTGGCACCTAACACCGAGAGGTTATTAGCGGCAGCATAACGCACCTGAACGTGGTTTTCGTTTTCAGGATAGTGTTGAGTTATTCGGCGTGAAAGTTCATTCGCAAGCGCGTCAATAGCGCCTTGTGGCAGAGATGTAGTTTTGGCAATAGTGACTTCAATACGCATAACAGCCCCCTGTATAATATACTGTATATGTATACAGCCATATTATTCTGTATGCAACAGGGGGCATTAAAATTAAGCTTTTACTGACCAGTTAACTTGCTCACCGGCCAGGAATGGCACGATGCTGTCATCACTGGTGGCAATAGTTTCTGGCATTGTGATCGGGGTACGAACCAACTCAATCGTTTCTTCGTTAACTGGCAGACCATAGAAACGTGGGCCGTTGAGCGACGTAAACGCTTCAAAGTGCTCAAGCGCATTCATCTCTTCAAATACAGTTGCGTAAGCTCCCAGAGCTGACGGCGCGTTAAAGCAACCCGCACAACCACAACTTGCTTCTTTACGATGACGCGCGTGTGGTGCGGAATCTGTACCGAGGAATACGCGGTCACAACCACTGGCAACCAGTTCACGCAACGCTTCCTGATGAATACTGCGTTTTAAAATTGGCAGGCAATAGAGGTGAGGGCGCACACCGCCAACCAGCATGTGGTTGCGGTTAAACATCAGATGCTGAGGAGTGATGGTCGCACCCAACAGTGAGTTTCCTTCCTTCACATACTGCGCGGCATCTTTGGTGGTGATGTGTTCGAACACCACTTTCAATTCCGGTAATTGCTGACGCAAAGGCTCCAGGACGGTTTCGATAAAACGCGCTTCACGATCAAAAATATCAATGTCAGCGTGCGTCACTTCGCCGTGAATAAGCAGCGGCATGCCGATTTTTTGCATGCGCTCAAGCACCGGTAAAATCGCGGCGGTGCTGGTGACACCATGGCTTGAGTTCGTCGTCGCATTGGCAGGATAGAGTTTTGCTGCGGTAAACACGTTTTCATTAAACCCACGCTCAACTTCGTTCGGGTCTAAAGAATCGGTGAGATAACAGGTCATCAGGGGTTCGAAATTATGCCCCTGTGGTACGGCATCCAGAATACGCTGGCGATAGGCAATGGCGGCTTCGACCGTTGTGACTGGCGGCACCAGGTTTGGCATAACAATCGCGCGACCATAAATTTCGCTGGTATATGGCACCACCGTTTTTAACATCTCACCATCACGAAGGTGAATATGCCAGTCGTCTGGGCGGCGAATTTTTAATACCTGAGGTAATACGGTCATGAAAGTGCTCCGGCTAGGAAGGATTTAACGATGATTTGTGCCGGACACAAAGAATAAGCGCAAACGTTTCGCTTTGCACCATTTTCGTTGAGATTTTCTTGGGGAGGAGCGGCTGCTACCTCCCCAATGTCGTGAGAATTACTCAGTGAAAGGGATCACAATTTCGCCGGGCTTAACTTCAATCCCTTTGGCGTATTTTTTAGCCAGATTTTCACCGGTACTGCGGTCTTCACCCAACACGTAAGCCGGTTGTTGATTGAAGTAATTTTGCAGTGACTGATTCAGATACGGAATAAGTGTCTGGACAATGGTTTGCATTTTTTGAGGCTCGACAGTCGCATCTACCACTTCCATTTCTTGTAAATAAATCGCGCCTTGTTCTTTATTGAACGTTGGTAACGCTTTTAGCTTCAGTTTGATGTTGGCTTTTTGATCGCCGAAAATCGATGTCATTTCCAGTTTGGCATCACCTGTTAACGTGACTTTATTCGCTTCTTCACGGCCAATCGCACTGGATAAATTGTTCAATACAATATGGGCATCGGCAACGCCTGGCAGGCCAATATCTTTAGAGAAATTATTGCGTTTTTGCAGCGCGTGGTTGATTTCCTGTTCGCTGACGGTGTATTGCGTTAGCTGGTTACAACCCACCACTAATCCGCAGAGTATTAATGCTGCGGCTAAAACTATCTTTTTCATGGAGTTCCTTAACATGCTGCTTTGAAACAGATCCTGACATGCAACATCATGATCTAATCGCGCAGGCAGTGCTACCGGAAAAAACTGAAAATCAGATTGCAAGTCTTGCAGGGCCGAACGCGGCGGGTGAGCATTATGCTTACCCGCTCTGGGGAAAAGCCTTAACGGCAATTAAATTGCGTGGGATGAAAGCAGATTAATTTGCGTCTGTTTTGCCATATTATCGCGGTACGCCGCCACACGGCTTGGCCACTCAATTCCGGCAACCAGCGTCAGGTTACGCAGCAGTGGGAACAGATGGATATCATCGTCAGATGGCTCACCATTGACCGCATTAGGTTGCACAATGAGTTTATCGAGCTTGCGCAGATCGTCTGATATTTTCTTGATAAGACCGGTTGAATGCGAGAGGTGATCCGCGAAAGAACCGATCATCGCCTCTTTCTTGTGGACGAAATAAGCCCGCGCTTCCGGTGTGGCAAACTCATCAAAGGGAGCTTTAGCAATACGAGGAAGGAGCAACTGTTGAACATAGCTATTGACGTGGCGCAACCAGTCACTAATAGCCGCGTGGGTACTCCCTGTCAGCAGTGGTTCGCCATCGAGTTTATCGACGTAGTGCACGATATCCATGCTTTCAGGCATATAGCGGCTGTCGTCTTTTTGCAAGATGGGCACCACTTTCTTGCCAACCATTTTTGTCGGGGTGGCTTCATCGTCATTTAGCAGAACATTTAGCTCAATGGGGATATTCTTTAAGCCAAAAATCATGCGTGCTTTGAGGCAAAAAGGGCAGTGATCGTAGATATAAAGCTTCACGTTATTCCTCCATTTTGATTTACGGACTAAATCCGTCAACTTTTCAGTATGGTAGAGAAAAATGAGGGCCGCAAACTAGTTACCTGGCTCAAGCATAGACGGTTCGACCGGTTTAGCGCTAAATTGCCACCACAGTGCAATCAAGGTAATCACGCCAATAATTCCGAGCATCATCCACGGGAGTTCCGGCTGGTTGATCGTTTTTCCGGCGTCATACAGCCAACCGCCCCCGGCATAACCTAAAGCGCCACCAATGGCCAAACCCAAACGGCTGAATCCCATATAACTCCCGCGAGCACGGGAATCTGCGAGCGATGCGCCCAGTGTTTCACGGGCAGGTTCAGCAATGATTGAGCCGATGTAAAACACGCAAATCAGCGTGAACAACTGCTGGAGGTTATTCGTTAGGCCAATCGGCAACATCGCCAGTGTCATCAGGAATAACCCAGCCATCAGGCGCTGCTCAAGGCGGAAGCGTTTTTCACTCCAGCGGGCAATCGGGTAGAGCAGCGTCAACGACAGCGCGGCTTCAATGGCATACATCCACTTCACGGCGGCAGGCGTTCCGGCAATTTCGTTGACCATAATCGGCAGCATTAACATGACCTGCACTGCAAGCATGTAATAACCGGCGAGCGTCAGCACATACGTGACAAATCGTCTGTCACGCAGTACGCGTCCCATTCCTTCAAGCATGGGGGTGCGAATGGTGGAAAGTTTATACGCAGGCAGCAACCAGGCATTGACGATTGCGCAAATAACAAACATCACCGCACCGGCACCACAAACCAGACGGAAATCATATTGCAGCAACCAGCTGCCGAGCAGCGCACCAATTACCGCACCCGCGCTGTCTTGCATCATCAAAATTGAGAAGAAGCGCCCTCGTTGATGCGGGCGAACCAGTTTAACGACCAGAGCGGCACGAGGCGGGTCGAATAACGTACCACCGACACCGGAGATAAAACACGAAACCCACAGTAACCAGGGTTCATGGGCGATACCCATCGTGGCAAACCCGACCGCACGCAACAGCATGCCGGTGACAATCATCGGTTTTGCGCCGAACCGGTCAGCAATGGCACCGCCAAAAATCCCCAAACCCTGTTGTGTCAGCTGTCGCAGGCCGAGCGCAATACCGACCATTAGCGCAGCCCAACCCATTTGGTCGACAAAGCGAATGGAAATTAGAGGGAAAACCACGAAGAAGCCTAATACAACTAACATGTTATCGAGCAATAAGAAGTATTTACCCAGGCTCCTGGCCTGCGCTACCCGTGACATCTCCCCTCCTGGGAATATTAAAAGTGTGATGAACTTCTATTCTCTACTGCTATGTGGGTTTTTGACACCCGGACATATGACAATATTTTTTAATCAATCTAAGGCTTCGATTGAACTCTTTAATCGAAAAAGATTGAGCAGATGTAAAATCTGCATGTTGTTGTTTTCCTTCCGCAGCCAGCCGCAGGTATAGTAATTATGTTGCCGAAGAAAATATGGGATGTGAGGAGTAGGGGTGAACATGTTTGGCTACCGCAGTAACGTGCCGAAAGTACGCTTATCAACCGACCGCCTGGTGGTGCGTCTGGTGTATGAACGAGATGCCTGGCGCCTGGCAGATTATTACGCCGAAAACCGTCAGTTCCTGAAACCATGGGAGCCGATTCGTGATGACAGCCATTGTTATCCTTCGGGCTGGCAAGCACGGCTGGGCATGATCAGCGAAATGCACAAGCAGGGCAGCGCCTATTACTTTGCGCTGCTTGACCCTGAAGAAAAAGAGATTCGCGGAGTCGCCAATTTCTCAAATGTTGTGCGCGGCTCATTCCATGCCTGCTATCTGGGGTACTCCCTGGGTGAAAAATGGCAGGGCCAGGGTTTGATGTTTGAAGCGCTGACCACCGCGATTCGGTATATGCAGCGCAGCCAGCATATTCATCGCATCATGGCGAACTATATGCCGCATAACCAGCGCAGCGGTGATTTACTGGCACGCCTCGGTTTTGAAAAAGAAGGCTATGCCAAAGAGTATTTACTGATTGATGGTGTGTGGCGGGATCATGTTCTGACCGCACTCACCACCAAAGAATGGACCCCTGGCCGTTAAGGACGTGAAATGAAATATCAGTTAACTGCGGTTGAAGCGCGAGTTGTGGGCAGCCTGATGGAAAAGCAGGTGACTACGCCTGAACAATATCCCATGTCGGTCAACGGCGTCGTGACGGCGTGTAATCAAAAAACCAACCGTGAACCGGTCATGGATCTGAAAGAGCATGATGTGCAAGAAACGCTGGATACGCTGGTCAAGCGCCACTATTTGCGCACCGTCAGCGGGTTTGGCAATCGCGTGACAAAGTATGAACAGCGATTCTGTAATTCCGAGTTTGGCGACCTGAAACTTTCAGCCGCTGAAGTGGCGGTGGTGACAATACTGCTATTACGTGGCGCCCAGACGCCAGGTGAATTACGCTCTCGCGCCGGAAGAATGTTCGAATTCAGCGATATGGCGCAGGTTGAAGCGACGCTCGAAAATCTAGCCAACCGGGAAGATGGCCCATTCGTCGTACGTTTACCGCGTGAGCCAGGCAAGCGTGAAAGCCGCTATATGCACCTCTTTAGCGGCGAAGTTGATGCATCACAGACCATCAGTTCCGAGAGTGTTGCGGCACCGGGTGATGATTTAACGGCCCGTGTTGAACAGCTTGAAAACGAAGTTGCCGAGCTCAAACAACGTCTCGATTCACTGCTCGCCCATCTTGGGGATTAATGAATGACTAAACTTCGCGTCGGCGTTGTTGGTTTGGGTGGCATAGCCCAAAAAGCGTGGCTACCGGTATTAACCGCGGCCACGGACTGGACGCTTCAGGGAGCTTTTTCCCCAACTCAAACCAAAGCGCAGAAGGTCTGTGATAGTTACCGTATCCCCTACGTTCCTTCTATTTCTGCACTAGCAGCGCAATGTGATGCGGTATTCGTACACAGTGCGACGAGCAGCCATTACGCGGTCGTCAGCGAATTATTGCAGGCGGGTGTTAACGTTTGTGTTGATAAGCCACTGGCAGAAAACCTTGCAGACGCCGAGCGTTTAGTGGAAATGGCGCAGAAGCAAAAGCGCACGCTGATGGTCGGTTTTAACCGCCGCTTTTCTCCGCTGTATCAGGATTTGAAAACCAAATTGGCCAATGGCGCATCGCTGCGCATGGACAAACACCGTGCTGACAGCGTCGGGCCAAACGATCTGCGCTTCACGTTGCTTGATGATTATCTGCATGTCGTTGATACCGCGCTGTGGCTGGGAGGCGGGGAAGCGCAACTGCAAAGCGGATCGTTACAAACTAACGACCAGGGGCAAATGCTGTTTGCTGAGCATCATTTTGCCCGTGGTAATCTGCAAATCACCACCAGCATGCATCGTCGTGCAGGGAGCCAGCGTGAGTGGGTGCAAGCGGTCACCGACGGTGGATTATTCGATGTGACGGATATGCGTGAGTGGCGCGAGGAGTGCGGAAACGAGTTGGTGAATCGCCCCATTCCTGGCTGGCAAACCACCCTTGAACAGCGCGGTTTTGTGGGCTGTGCGCGTCATTTCCTCGATTGCGTGGCAAATCAGACGGTTCCTGAAACCTCAGGCGAGCAAGCGCTCATGGCGCAGCGCGTGGTTGAAAAACTATGGCGTGAAGCGATGAGCGAATAACCCAGTAACATCTGATAGTAGTATTTCGGCTGTGTATCGGTACTATAAGCGCCTGAACGAAATGCCCATTACAACGCCTGCCCAGCAGGCGTTGATGTTTGTGGAACCACATAATAATGAATTTATTAAAATCGCTGGCAGCAGTCAGCTCGATGACGATGTTTTCTCGCGTGCTGGGATTTGCACGTGACGCCATTGTGGCAAGGGTTTTTGGGGCAGGGATGGCGACGGATGCCTTTTTTGTAGCCTTCAAACTGCCTAACTTATTGCGTCGTATTTTTGCCGAAGGTGCCTTCTCGCAGGCGTTTGTGCCCATTCTTGCCGAGTACAAAAGTAAGCAGGGCGAAGATGCTACGCGCGTATTTGTCTCTTATGTCTCCGGGCTGCTGACGCTCGCACTGGCGGTGGTTACTGTCATCGGGATGATTGCAGCTCCGTGGGTTATCCTGGTGACTGCCCCCGGTTTTGCGGATACCGCAGACAAATTCAATCTGACCTCCAGCTTGCTGCGGATAACCTTCCCCTATATTTTCCTGATCTCACTGGCCTCGCTGTGTGGGGCCATTCTTAATACCTGGAACCGTTTCTCGGTCCCGGCTTTTGCGCCGACGTTCCTGAACCTCAGTATGATCGGCTTCGCACTGTTTGCCGCTCCGTACTTTAACCCGCCGATTCTGGCACTGGCCTGGGCGGTGACGGTGGGTGGCGTGCTGCAACTGGCCTATCAGTTACCTCATCTTAAAAAGATTGGCATGCTGGTTCTGCCGCGCGTAAACCTTAAAGATGCAGGCGCGATGCGTGTCATCAAGCAGATGGGGCCTGCGATCCTCGGGGTTTCCGTCAGTCAGATTTCCTTAATCATCAACACCATTTTTGCCTCGTTTCTCGCCTCCGGCTCGGTTTCATGGATGTATTACGCTGACCGTTTAATGGAGTTTCCATCCGGTGTATTGGGCGTTGCGTTGGGCACAATTCTCCTGCCTTCGCTGGCGAAAAGCTTTGCCAGTGGCAACCATGACGAATACTCGCGCCTGATGGATTGGGGTTTGCGTTTATGTTTCTTGCTGGCTTTACCCAGTGCAGTGGCGTTGGGGATTCTGGCCAAACCGCTGACCGTATCGCTGTTCCAGTACGGTAAATTCACGGCCTTTGATGCATTGATGACGCAACGTGCGCTGGTGGCGTATTCCGTCGGTTTGATGGGGCTGATTGTCGTGAAAGTGCTGGCACCGGGCTTCTATTCGCGTCAGGACATCAAAACACCGGTCAAAATCGCTATCGTCACGCTGATTATGACTCAGGTAATGAACCTTGCGTTTATCGGCCCGCTTAAGCACGCCGGGCTGTCATTGTCGATTGGTCTGGGGGCGTGTCTGAATGCCAGCCTGCTATACTGGCAACTACGTAAACGCAAAATATTCCAGCCACAACCGGGGTGGGGCGCGTTTCTGTGGCGTCTGTTTGCCGGTGTGATTGTGATGGCAGCCGTACTGGTCGGTATGATGCACGTGATGCCCGCCTGGGACTTAGGTTCCATGGCTTATCGTTTACTGCGTCTGATGGCGGTAGTCGTCGCCGGGATTGCGGCTTATTTCGCAACCTTAATGGTGCTGGGATTCAGAGTGAAGGATTTTGCCCGCCGCACAATCTAGTGTGATGGCAAATTATCGTGCCGACTTGGACCAAAGACATAGTCGGCACGGGCATTCTGCATTAAAATGCGCGCTGCAAAATTTGACATATTGAACGATTAATTAGGCGGTATAGCGATGCACGGAGTAATCACAACCTGGTTTGAAGATAAAGGTTTCGGTTTTATCAAAGATGAAAACGGTGACAATCGTTATTTTCATGTGATTAAGGTCGCCAACCCTGAGCTGATTAAAAAAGATGCCTCAGTGACTTTCGAGCCAACCACGAACAATAAAGGCTTGTCTGCTTTCGCGGTGAAAGTTGAACCCGACAGCAAGTACATCTTTATTGCAGGCGAGCGCATCAAAATCACGGCGATTAAATCTTTCCTGGTCTACAGCGAAGAAGTGCCAGCCGAAACCAAGATTGATAAAGAAAATGCAGTGCTGTCGGTCGGCGCACTGATGAACAGCATTCGCCCTAAAGCGGAGCCAAAGCCGGGTGAAATGCGTACGCTGAAGAAACTGGCCGTGACGACTTTCCAGGGCTCAACATTAATCTTCTCCGAAGATGAAATTGATGTTGAAGCGACCATGAAGATCCTCAAAGGTCTGAAATAAGCTGTTTTGTAGAGCTCAGTCAGGCTGTACGGCGGAAGGAAATAGCTTCAGGAAGACAGGGCGGCATTCATATAAGTACAGTGAGGACTCGCCTGCATGGCAGTCCCTCACTCGAATTTTGGCAGGGAGTTAAATCGTTATTTTCTTGCCACCACGACTGACAGTCGTCGCTTGTCCATCGGCACCGTAGAGATTCGGTTCCTGATGCGGTTTAAGTATCGCCAGCGCCTGTTCATTACGCGCTAACTGATCTTCTAACAACCAACCGTTATGCTGGTTAATGTCGCGTAAGTGCTGCGTTTTTTGTGTGATCGTCTGCCAACGTTGGCTGATATCCGTGCTGCCGATCGTTTCGACATTCTGTGCGGCACGACGCTGCTGCTCAAGATAATCAAGCGTCGCAAGCAGTGAGCTTTTATCTTCAGTAATACGTTGCAATGCACTGCCATTCACATGGCCTGCGGATAATTGTTGCTGTTCGGCGTCCATCACCTCTTTAAGAGAGTTGAGAACCACAGTCATTTGATCCATCACTTCTAACAGACGACTCATGCAATTATTTACTCGATAAATAGCTTTGAGCTTCCTGGATTAACGCATCGGCGATTTTACCGGTATCCATTTTCAGCTCACCGTTACGGATAGCAGTTTTAAGCGCTTCAACGCGTTCCATATTGATATCACCGCTGCCCGGCTGAATTAACTTAGCCTGTGCATCACTGAGTGTCACATTGGTGCTTTTGAGGGTAGCGCTTTTCACCAGTTGGCTCTTTTGAATTGGAGCGTCTGGCGTTTCGCGCGGTTGTACGGTACTTACCGGTTTCAAAGGAGACGTGCGATCAATGCTCATTATTCTTTCCTCATCGAGGGGCAATTTCTATCATCTGTTAATACACTATCGGCAGGCGCCGCAAAACCTTTATACCCGTCATACTTCAAGTTGCTTCTTTGTTGGCTGCGTTCACTTACCCGAATCACTTACTTATGTAAGCTCATCGGGATGCGCTCACTTGTCGCCGCGATGCAACTCGAATTATTTTGGGTAGCGCCCTCTTGAGCCCTAATGGAATATTATAAGCTAATCAGAATATTCCCATCAGCATCGACGACCCCGCTCACAATTTGACCCGAACTCATTCGTACTCGGGCATTCTGCGAAACGGCGGCGTTGTTCAGTGCTTTACCTTCGCTATTCACACTAAATCCTTCACCGGCCGCCACAACTTGAACCTGCTGCCCGGCTTTGACTCGCCATGACTGGCGCACCATCGACATCAAAATGGGTTGATTCGGTGCGATGTCGCGCAGCGTTACCGCGCTGCTGACCTGGCGTAAATCCAGTATTGCGCGCGGTGGGAGCTGATCAAGCCGTCCATGTTTAAGCTGAAGCTGACTTTCGGTGATCACGCTGCCACGCGGTAATGCCTGTGCGGCCACGACGTAGTTTCCCGAAGCCTGGACTTCTGCCTGAATGTATCGCTTATCGTTACCGCATTGCGCCATCACGCTCACGTTTCCCCACAGGCGGCTGTTCCCCGGCATAGAAAAATCAGGAAGTGGGCAGGGCGGTAATTGCGCATCGGGCGTTTTCACAATCACTGTTACATCATCGCTCATTCCCGCCAGGCGTTGCTGGAAAAACTGGCTCAAAGGCGCATCCAAAATGCTGGCTAATGCCGCTGGGCTTGCCAGCAAAAGTGCTACTGCGCTCCAGGTTTTCAGACCAGTCATGACGTTTCTCCTTGCTCAGATTGCAGTGATTTTAACCGCACACCGAAATGATCAAGGCGATAAATAGCGACGCATTTTGTGTCTATTCCAACGATAACGCACGCGTAAGGCGCTTTAAGCTGTCGGACAAATCCTAATTATGCGGAGGGAACATGCTCGACAAACTGGATGCCGCGCTGCGATTTCAGCAAGAAGCGATAAATTTGCGCGCCCAGCGTCAGGAAATACTGGCTGCAAATATCGCGAATGCGGATACACCGGGCTATCAGGCTCGCGATATTGATTTTGCCAGTGAAATGAAAAAAGTGATGGAACGGGGTCGTGCCGAAGGCAGCGGTGTTGCGCTTGCGCTCACGTCCGCGCGCCATATCCCTGCGGCAACACACACAGCACCTTCGCTTGATCTTCTCTACCGCGTTCCTGATCAGCCGTCGATGGATGGTAATACCGTCGACATGGACCGTGAACGTACACAATTTGCCGATAACAGCCTGAAATACCAGTCCGACCTTACGGTTCTTGGTGGCCAAATCAAGGGCATGATGTCGGTGCTACAACAGGGTGGCTAACAGATGGCATTACTGAATATTTTTGATATTGCCGGCTCCGCGATGACGGCGCAATCCAAGCGTATGAACGTGGCGGCGAGTAACCTGGCTAACGCCGATAGTGCAACGGGCCCGGACGGCCAGCCTTATCGCGCTAAGCAGGTTGTTTTCCAGGTTGATGCAGCCCCAGGCGCTGAAACGGGTGGCGTAAAAGTGATGGGTGTTGAAGAGAGCCAGGCACCGGACAAACTGGTGTTCCAGCCGGGAAACCCGCTGGCAGACGCCAAAGGTTATGTACGCATGCCGAATGTGGATGTGGTGGGCGAGATGGTTAACAGCATGTCGGCATCACGCAGCTACCAGGCCAACGTGGAAGTACTCAACACCGTGAAAAGCATGATGTTGAAAACCCTGACTCTGGGTCAGTAAAGGAGTGACTGATGGGCATCGCCGTTAATATGAATGACACCACCTCCAGTGGTGTTAATGCATTATCGGGTAACAGTAATCTGACAGGTAGCAATGCGGCTGACCTGCAAAGCAGTTTTTTGACACTGCTGGTCGCGCAGCTGAAAAACCAGGATCCAACCAACCCTCTGCAAAATAACGAACTGACGACACAGCTGGCACAAATCAGCACCGTCAGCGGTATTGAAAAACTCAATACCACGCTCGGCTCAGTATCAGGTCAGTTGACCAATAACCAGTCTGTACAGGCCAGCGCCTTGATTGGTCATGGCGTGATGATTCCCGGTACGAAAATTCTGGCAGGGAGTGAAGCGACGACGCCTTTTGGTGTTGAGCTACAGCAGGCGGCCGATAAAGTCACCGCCACGATCACGGATAACACCGGCAAAGTGGTGCGTACTCTCGACATTGGTGCGGTCTCAGCCGGTGTTCATACCTTTACCTGGGATGGCAGCATGACGGACGGCACCACCGCACCGGATGGGGCCTACAACGTTGCTATCAGTGCCAGTAATGGCAGTACGCAGTTGGTGGCTCAGCCGCTTAATTTTGCCATGGTCAACGGCGTAACACTCAGTAATGGCAAGACCTTGCTCGATCTCGGTACTTACGGCACCTCCACTCTCGATGACATCAGGCAGATTATCTAAGCCTCCAACCCTTTGCAGGAGTAAAACATGGGCTTTTCACAAGCGGTCAGCGGCCTGAATGCTGCGGCCACCAACCTGGACGTAATTGGTAACAACATCGCCAACTCCGCCACCTACGGTTTCAAAGCAGGTAGCGTTTCTTTCGCTGATATGTTCGCCGGTTCTAAAGTGGGCCTGGGCGTTAAAGTGGCGGGTATCACTCAAGATTTTAACGACGGCACCACGACGAACACGGGACGTGGTCTGGATGTGGCCATTAGTCAGAATGGTTTCTTCCGTCTGGTGGATACCAACGGTTCGGTGTACTACAGCCGTAACGGCCAGTTCAAGTTAGATGAAAACCGTAATCTGGTGAACATGCAGGGTATGCAGTTAACGGGCTATCCGGCAACCGGTACACCGCCAACCATTCAGGAAGGGGCAAACCCAACGGGTCTTGCGGTGCCAAACACCCTGATGGCGGCAAAAACCACCACCACCGCATCGATGCAGATCAACCTGAACTCCACCGATAAAACACCAGCCAAAACTCCCTTTAACGCTGCTGATTCAGATACCTATAACAAGAAAGGTTCTATCACTGTCTATGACAGCCAGGGTAACGCCCATGATATGAACGTCTTCTTTGTTAAATCGACGACGGAAAATACCTGGGATGTCTACACCCAGGACAGCAGTGTGGCGAACAGCCCCGTGGTTAAAGGCGATCCTATGGTGTTCAACAGCAATGGCATCTTGACCGGTGGCACCACGAATACCCTGACAACCGGGGCGATTAATGGTGCAACTCCGGCAACATTCAGCCTCAGCTTCCTGAACTCTATGCAGCAAAACACCGGCTCAAACAACATCGTGGCTGCTAATCAGAATGGTTATAAGCCAGGCGACCTGGTCAGCTATCAGATCAACGATGACGGCACGCTTGTCGGCAACTACTCCAACGAGCAAACCCAGCTGTTAGGCCAGATTGTTCTGTCTAACTTTGCTAACCCAGAAGGGCTGTCTTCTGAGGGTAATAACGTTTGGTCGGCAACCAGTTCGTCCGGCGTTGCACTGTTGGGCACCGCAGGCACAGGTAACTTCGGTAGCCTGACCAACGGCGCACTGGAGTCTTCGAACGTCGATCTGAGTAAAGAACTGGTCAACATGATTGTCGCGCAGCGTAACTACCAGTCGAATGCGCAGACCATCAAAACCCAGGATCAGATCCTCAACACTCTGGTTAACCTGCGCTAAGCACTGACGGGATAGCTTAATGGATCACGCAATTTATACCGCCATGGGCGCGGCTAGTCAGACGCTGAATCAACAAGCGGTGACGGCCAGCAACCTGGCAAACGCTTCAACACCAGGCTTTCGCGCGCAGTTGACTGCATTGCGATCCGTTCCGGTGGAAGGGCTTTCTTTGCCGACTCGCACCCTGGTCACGGCTTCAACGCCGGGCGTGGATATGTCGCAAGGGCAGTTGGATTACACCCAGCGCCCACTGGATGTTGCCCTGCAACAAGATGGCTGGCTGGCGGTACAAAGTGCTGATGGTACAGAAGCTTATACCCGCAACGGCAATATGCAGGTCAGTCCTGCCGGGCAATTGACCATCGGCGGGCAACCGGTGATGGGCGAGGGCGGCCCAATTGCCGTGCCCCAGGGCGCGCAGCTGACTATCGCGGCAGACGGCACTATTTCTGCATTAAACGCAGGCGACCAGCCCAATACCGTGGCACCGATTGGCCGTTTAAAACTGGTGAAAGCCACTGGCCAGGAAGTGGTGCGCGGCGATGATGGTTTTTTCCGTCCGAGCCAAATGGCTATGGCGACGCGAGGCGCAACGTTACAGGCTGATGCCAGCATCTCATTGATGCCGGGCGTTCTGGAAGGCAGCAACGTGAAACCTGTGGAAGCAATGACCGACATGATTGCTAACGCCCGTCGTTTTGAGATGCAGATGAAAATTATTTCAAGTGTTGATGAAAACGAACAGCGGGCCAATCAGCTGCTGTCAATGACCTGATGCTAAGCCGTGACACTAACAGGAATTCAAAATGATCAGTTCTTTATGGATCGCTAAAACCGGTCTTGATGCCCAGCAAACCAACATGGATGTGATTGCCAACAACCTGGCAAACGTCTCCACCAATGGTTTTAAGCGTCAACGGGCGGTGTTTGAAGACTTGCTGTACCAGACAATTCGTCAGCCTGGTGCGCAATCTTCTGAACAGACCACACTGCCGTCAGGCTTGCAGATTGGTACGGGCGTGCGTCCGGTGGCAACCGAGCGCCTGCACAGTCAGGGTAACCTGTCCCAGACCAACAACAGCAAAGATGTGGCCATTAAAGGCCAGGGTTTCTTCCAGGTACAACTGCCAGATGGAACCAGCGCGTATACCCGCGATGGTTCATTCCAGGTGGACCAGAACGGTCAGTTAGTCACTGCGGGCGGTTTCCAGGTCCAACCTGCGATCACCATCCCTGCGAATGCGCTGTCCATTACTATTGGGCGCGATGGCATTGTGAGCGTGACCCAGCAAGGCCAGGCGCAACCCGTTCAGGTGGGGCAACTTAACTTGACCACTTTTATGAATGATACGGGTCTGGAAAGCTTGGGTGAAAACTTGTATGCGGAAACCCAGTCGTCCGGTACGCCTAATGAAAGCACCCCAGGGCTTAACGGCGCGGGTCTGCTGTATCAGGGGTACGTTGAAACCTCTAACGTGAACGTTGCTGAAGAACTGGTGAATATGATCCAGGTTCAGCGCGCTTACGAAATCAACAGTAAAGCCGTTTCTACTACTGATCAGATGCTGCAAAAGCTGACGCAGTTGTAAGGCGTTTGCCGGTGCGAGTTTCGCACCGGCTGTCGTTATCTGAATGACCTGAAGATGAAAGCAATGCAAAACCCAATGGTTCTTCGTCCTATCGTGATGTTTCTGGTGCTGACCACAAGTGGCTGCGCACTGATACCAACAAAACCGCTGGTGGAAGGGGCGACTACGGCTCAGCCAGTCCCAGGCCCTGCACCGGTCGTTAATGGTTCTATTTTCCAGACGGCGCAACCGGTGAACTATGGGTATCAACCGCTGTTCGAAGACCGCCGCCCACGTAACGTCGGTGACACCTTGACCATTGTGCTCCAGGAAAATGTCAGTGCCAGTAAGAGTTCGTCGGCCAATGCCAGCCGCGATGGCAAAACAAACTTTGGCTTTAATGTGACTCCGCGCTATCTCGAAGGGCTGTTCGGTAATAACCGTGCGGATGTCGATGTTGAAGGCGGGAACAGTTTCAACGGTAAAGGTGGGGCAAATGCCAGTAACACCTTTAGCGGAACGTTAACCGTGACGGTCGATCAGGTGCTGGCAAACGGCAACTTGCACGTCGTGGGTGAAAAACAGATAGCCATCAATCAGGGCACCGAATTTATTCGTTTCTCCGGTGTGGTGAATCCTCGCACGATCAGTGGCTCCAACACCGTACCGTCCACACAAGTGGCGGATGCGCGCATCGAGTATGTCGGTAACGGCTATATCAACGAAGCGCAAAACATGGGTTGGTTGCAACGCTTCTTCCTTAATTTATCGCCGATGTAAGCGAGGAACCTCATGACCAAATATTTATTCGGATTACTGATGCTGGTGGCGACACTTGCGCAGGCCGACCGTATCCGCGACCTGACAACGGTTCAGGGCGTGCGTGAAAACTCCCTGATTGGATATGGTCTGGTGGTCGGCCTTGATGGTACGGGTGATCAGACGACACAAACGCCGTTTACCACTCAAACCCTGAACAACATGCTTTCGCAGTTGGGGATAACGGTTCCTGCGGGCACCAACATGCAGCTTAAAAACGTGGCTGCGGTCATGGTGACGGCGAAATACCCGGCATTTGCGCGTTCAGGGCAAAACATCGATGTGGTGGTTTCTTCTATGGGTAACGCCAAAAGTTTGCGCGGCGGTACCTTGCTGATGACTCCGATGAAAGGGGTCGACAACCAGGTTTACGCGCTGGCACAAGGCAATATTCTGGTTGGTGGGGCGGGCGCTTCGGCCGGCGGAAGCAGCGTTCAGGTCAACCAACTGAATGGTGGTCGTATCACCAACGGTGCGGTGATTGAACGTGAACTACCGGGTACGTTTGGCTCTGGCAATATTCTCAGCCTGCAACTGAACGAAGATGATTTCACGCTGGCTCAGCAAATTACTGACACCATTAACCGTTCACGCGGCTTTGGCAGTGCCTCGGCGATAGATGCGCGTACCATCCAAATTCGTGTTCCGACCGGCAACAGTTCGCAAGTTCGTTTACTGGCAGATATTCAGAACCTGGAAGTGAATTTGCCCGCGCAAGACGCGAAAGTGATTATCAACTCGCGTACGGGTTCGGTGGTGATGAATCAGGAAGTGACGCTGAATACTTGTGCTGTGGCGCAGGGTAACTTATCCGTCACGGTCAATCGCCAGGCGCAGGTGAGCCAGCCAGATACGCCATTTGGCGGCGGTCAAACCGTGGTGACACCGCAAACGCAAATCGATCTGCGTCAAAATGGTGGCGCGTTGCAACGCGTTAATGCCAGCGCCAATCTAAATAATGTGGTTCGTGCGCTGAATACACTGGGTGCATCGCCAATTGAATTGATGTCGATTTTGCAATCTATGCAAACGGCAGGATGTTTGCGCGCAAAAGTGGAAATCATCTGATGCTTAACGATACCCAATCACTGGCTAATGCTGCGTGGGATGCTAATTCTCTTAACGAGCTAAAAGCGAAAACCGGGCAAGATCCTAAGGGCAACATGAAATCGGTTGCCCGCCAGGTGGAAGGGATGTTCGTGCAAATGATGCTTAAAAGCATGCGTGAAGCGTTGCCAAAGGACGGGTTGTTTAGCAGTGAACAGACTCGTATGTACACCAGCATCTATGACCAGCAAATCGCGCAACAGCTCAGTGCCAAAGGGCTTGGGCTGGCCGATATGATGGTCGAGCAAATGGGCGGTAATGCCGACCCATCTGAAGAGGCGGGTAAAGTGCCGATGAAGTTTGATCTGCAAACCGTGACCAGTTTCCAGAACCAGACCTTAACGCAAATGGTGCGACAGGCTATTCCTAAAGCTCCCTCAAACGAAGAGCCACTCACGGGTGATAGCAAAGACTTCCTGGCGCAACTCTCACTGCCAGCCCGACTCGCCAGTGAACAAAGTGGCATTCCCCATCACCTGATTCTGGCGCAAGCCGCGCTGGAATCAGGCTGGGGACAACGGCAGATCCTGACAGAAAAAGGTGAGCCCAGCTTTAACCTGTTTGGTGTGAAAGCCAGCAGCAGTTGGAAAGGTCCGGTCACTGAAATCACCACCACGGAATACGAGAATGGCGAAGCGAAAAAGGTGAAAGCCAAATTCCGTGTTTACAGCTCTTATCTTGAAGCACTTTCTGATTATGTCGGTTTGCTGACACGAAACCCGCGTTACGCCGCCGTCACCAATGCCAATACCGCAGAGCAAGGCGCTCAAGCGCTGCAGAATGCAGGTTATGCCACCGATCCAAACTATGCCCGCAAACTGACCGGCATGATTCAACAGATGAAAGCGATGGGTGAGAAAGTGGCAAAAGCGTATAGCAACGACTTATCAAATTTGTTCTAAACCACCGCATTAAAGCCTCAAGTCCTGCCGGGAGCTGCCGATACCTACTGACAGGAATCATGATTAACGCGCTAAGGAAAATTCATGTCCAGTAGCCTGATTAACAGTGCCATGAGTGGCCTGGGTGCTGCCCAGGCGGCACTGAATACTGTCAGTAACAACATTTCTAACTACAACGTCACAGGCTATACCCGCCAGACTACTGTGTTGTCTCAGTCGCTAAGTACGATGGGCGCAGGGGGCTGGATTGGGAACGGCGTGCAAGTCAGCGGTGTGCAACGTGAATATGATGCGTTCATCACTAACCAGCTGCGTGCGGCGCAAACGCAAAGCAGTGGCCTGAATACCCAATATCAGCAGATGTCTAAGATAGACAACATGCTCTCTGGTAGCACTAATACCCTGGCCACTACGCTGCAAAGTTTCTTTACCGGTCTACAAACGCTGACGAGTAACGCGGAAGATCCTGCGGCACGCCAGGCATTACTGGGTAATGCCAACGGCCTGGTAAACCAGTTTAAAGTAACCGATCAGTATCTACGCGATCAGGATAAGCAGGTGAATACCGCAATCCAAAGCAGCGTGGAGCAAATCAATAATTACGCCAGCCAGATCGCCAATCTGAATAACCAAATTTCACGTCTGACCGGTGTGGGGGCGGGTGCTGCACCAAACGACCTGCTTGATCAACGCGACCAGTTGGTGAGCCAACTAAACCAGATTGTTGGCGTCGAAGTGAGCGTTCAGGATGGTGGCACCTATAACGTTTCTATCGCCAACGGCTTAACGCTGGTGCAAGGCGACAAAGCCAACAAACTGGCGGCTGTTTCGTCGAGCGCTGATCCTTCTCGCATCACTGTTGCGTATGTCGATCCCGTTTCTGGCACCACTGAAATCCCAGAAAGCCAACTGAACAGCGGTTCGCTGGGTGGGATGTTGACGTTCCGCTCACAGGATTTGGACAGTGCGCGAAATCGCCTGGGGCAGTTGGCACTGACATTTTCTGATGCGATTAACAAACAGCACGGCCTCGGTTTTGATGCGAATGGCGACCAAGGTGACAAGTTCTTTAACATTGGCAGCCCGTCAGTGTTAAGTAACGCCAAAAACCCGACCAAAACCGAACTCACCGCAACGGTGAGCGACAGTACTAAGGTCCAGGCAAGCGACTACAACGTTGTCTTTGATGGCACCAACTGGCAGGTGACGCGCTTATCCGATAACGCGAAAATCACGGCGAAAACGACAGATGATGGCAACGGCAACGTGACCGGCCTGGAATTTGATGGTTTGAGTGTTTCTGTTAAAGGGGCACCTGCACCTGAGAAAAATGACTCCTTCACCATTAGACCGGTATCTAACGCCGTGGTGAATATGAACGTAGCTATCAGCGATGAAAGCAAGCTGGCATTAGCGGGTGCTGCGGACAATGGTGAAAGCGACAACCGTAATGCTCAGGCACTGCTGGATTTGCAAAACAGCAAAGTCGTCGGCGGCAACAAATCGTTTAACGACGCCTATGCAAGCCTGGTCAGTGACGTGGGGAATAAAACCAACACGCTGAAAGTCACCACTACCACGCAAAATAATGTCGTCACGCAGCTAAGTAACCAGCAGCAGTCTATTTCTGGCGTCAACCTCGACGAAGAGTACGGTAACTTGCAGCGTTTTCAACAGTATTACCTGGCAAATGCTCAGGTGCTTCAGACGGCATCAACGTTGTTTGATGCGTTACTGTCCATCCGTTAATTAAGGAATCAGGCTGTATGCGTATCAGTACCGCGATGATGTACCAGCAGAATATGCGTGGCGTCACTAACGCACAAAGTGAGTGGCTGCGCTACGGCGAGCAGATGTCGACCGGTAAGCGTGTCATCAAACCATCCGATGATCCGATCGCCGCTTCGCAAGCCGTGGTGTTGTCTCAGGCTCAGGCGCAAAACAGCCAGTACGCGCTGGCGCGGACCTTTGCGACGCAAAAAGTGTCACTGGAAGAAAACGTGTTGGGGCAGGTGACGACGGCGATTCAGTCAGCGCAGGAGAAAATCGTTTACGCCGGAAACGGCACGTTAAGCGATGATGACCGAGCTTCACTGGCTACCGATCTGGAAGGTATCCGCAATCAAATTCTGAATCTTGCCAACAGTACTGACGGCAACGGACGCTTTATTTTTGCTGGATACAAAACCGAATCTGCTCCGTTCAGCGGTGGGGCAAATAGCATTACTTATAAGGGTGGGGACAGTGCTGTAACTCAGTCTGTTGACTCATCACGCATCATGACGATTGGCCATACGGGGACACAGGTTTTCAATTCACTGACCAGCAATGCGGTGCCTGAACCTGATGGCACTGATTCTGAAAGCAATCTGTTCAACATGCTTGATTCCGCGATTGAAACCCTGAGAAAACCGGCTGAAGGTCTGGACGATGCGGGTAAAGCGGATCTCACTGCCGCCATTGATAAAACTAACCGTGGTCTGAAAAACTCACTCAATAACGTGTTAACTGTGCGCGCAGAGTTAGGCACGCAACTGAGTGAACTGGATAAGCTTGATGAGTTAGGCGGTGACCGTGCATTAGGCCAGGCGCAGCAAATGAGTGATTTGGTGGATGTAGACTGGAACTCTGCAATCTCTTCCTATGTGATGCAGCAGGCGGCACTTCAGGCGTCTTACAAAGCTTTCAGCGATATGCAAGGGATGTCCCTGTTCCAACTGAATAAGTAGTCGTTAACCTTTTTTGGGCGTGCCATGAAACTGGGTACGCTTTATGTGCCCACTTCAGCACCCCGAAGTGGGCTTTTTTTTATCCTGAGTTCAGGTTCTGAATGGCAGGCAATAAAAAAGCCGACCCGTTTCCGGATCGGCTTTTACGTAACGCTTAGCGATTACTCAGCGCTTTGCGGGCGCGTAGCAGGTGCTGTTGCCTGGTGAGTTGCACTGTTACCACCGGCAGAACCGCGGCCACTGAACTCATACGTTGGGCGAACCCAATCGCTCTGACGTGGTGCTTCCGGGGTATATTCCGGCGCTGGAGCTTTTGTCATTGGCGCTGTTGCATGTTTAGTGACGTGAGTAACAGCCGCAACTTCTGGCTGAACCGCTTTCACTTCTGGCACTGCTGCAATGACAGGCTCTTCCACAACAGTTGTCTCAACCTTGGTTTCCTCAACCTTGGTTTCTTCAACAACAGCTTCCTGTGCAACCACTTCAACCGGAGCAGCAGGGGCAGATTCTTCAACGACAGTTTCAGCAACAACAGGAGCTTCTTGAACAAGTTCAGCAGCCTGTTGTTGATGAGTCGCAACGTCATCTTGTGCAGGTTCAACTTCATCGATGACTTGTTCAGCAACAACGTCGTCAATCGCGGCAATCAGATGTGGCTGCTCGTTTACTGGCGTTGCAATCACTTCTGGGTGCGTTGTTTCAACGTGTGCCGTTTCGACATTTACAGTCTCAACCGCAGCTTGCGCGGCGACAACATGAACCACTGGCTGCTCAACGTTAACGTGCGCAGACGGTTGCTCAATAGTCGCTGCAGGTGCTTGTTCAACGTGGTTGTACTGTGATTCTTCCTGTGCGCGGGCAACTGGATAGCTGATCCAAGCTTTGCCTGAAGCAAGCTCAGGAGAAGCACATGCAACAGTCATCGGCATTGGTGATTGCGTTGGGTAACGCTCATCACGATAACGACGGCGACGTTGACCACTCACACGCAAGTGACGTGGGGAGCGGCGAGAACGACGTGGCATTCCATTGGAGTCGTTACGGGAATCGTTGTTGTCATCCTGCTCAACAGCTGGTTTCTCGATAACAGCAGGCAGTGGGATAGTTGCCAGGTCGGTACGTGCAACAGGTGCTGCGCTAACTTCAGCGACGTCTGGCGTGACTACAGTTTCAACGTTTGAATCTAACGCAGATTCGAAACGAATTTTCTGGTTCAATTGACGTTGCTTACGACGCGGCATGACCTGGACGCGTTCTTCCTGCTCAGCATCAACTTCTACTGCTACGGTTTCATCGCGCTGCAGAACTTTAACTTCTTGCTGTGCCTGGCGCTTATCATCGCTACGACGACGGTTGCGTTCGCGGCGCGGTTGCTGCTCATCACGCGCTTTTGGTTTTTCAATTTCCTCAGCAACGTTCTGACGTGTTTCACGCACTTCAGTATTTTGCTGTTGGCCCTGACGGCGATTACGGCGGTTCTCGTCACGATCGCGGTTATCGCGCGGCTCACGGTTATCACGATTTTCGCTGCGGTTATCACGCTCGCCACGATTATCACGATCGCGGTTGTTGCGATCTGAACGGTCGTTACGGTCACGGCGGTTATTCTGACGACGGTTATTGCGACGATCCTGGCCTTGACGTTGGCTTTCAGTCTCAGCAGGTTTCGCTTCCTGAACGTCTTTGCTTTCTGGCGTGCTTTCACCAGCAAACAGGTTTTTCAGGGCGCCAAAGAAGCGGCTCAGCAGACCAGGTTGTGCAGCGGTTGCCGCTTTCGCGACAGCAGGTTTAGCCGCTGGAGCTGGCGTTGCAGCAGGTGCTGACTCTGGTGGTGCCGGTGGTACATCAGGCATCACGAAAGTGGCCAGCGCAGGTTGTTCTGGACGTTTACGCTCGGCGTACTCTTCTTCAGATGGCACAGCCATCTCTTCTTCATACCGCTTCGGCAGCATGTAACTCAGCGTTTTGCTTTCTTCGCCTTTACGTACGCGCAGTACCGAATAGTGTGGCGTTTCCATCTGATCGTTAGGAACGATGATGGCTTTCACGCCGCCTTGACGGGTTTCAATCGCACTGACTGCATCACGTTTTTCGTTCAGCAAGTAAGAAGCAATTGGCACAGGAACAATGGCGTGAACTTCTTGCGTGTTCTCTTTCAGCGCTTCTTCTTCAATCAGACGCAGAATAGAGAGTGCCATGGATTCGTTGTCACGCACCGTACCTGTACCGCTACAACGCGGGCAGACATGGTGGCTGGACTCGCCCAGAGAAGGGGAGAGACGCTGACGAGACATTTCCAGCAGGCCAAAACGTGAGATATGGCTAATCTGGATGCGAGCTCTGTCCTGGCGCACGGCTTCACGCAGACGGTTTTCTACTGCACGCTGGTGGCGAACAGGCGTCATGTCGATGAAGTCGATAACAATCAGACCACCGAGGTCACGCAAACGCAGTTGGCGTGCAATTTCATCAGCGGCTTCGAGGTTGGTATTAAATGCCGTTTCTTCGATATCGCCACCGCGAGTTGCGCGCGCGGAGTTGATGTCGATTGCGGTCAAGGCTTCGGTGGAGTCGATAACAATCGAGCCACCGGATGGCAGACGGACTTCACGCTGGAAAGCGGATTCAATCTGCGACTCAATTTGATAGTGGCTGAACAGCGGGATTTCACCGGTGTAGAGCTTAATTTTGCTGCTGAAATCAGGACGACCCAGAGCACCGATATGCTGGCGAGCCAGCTCAAGCACTTTCGGGTTATCGATAAGAATCTCACCGATGTCCTGACGCAGGTAATCACGGAAAGCGCGCACGATAACGTTGCTTTCCTGATGGATAAGGAATGGTGCCGGGCGATTTTCTGCCGCTTTTTGAATGGCTTCCCAGTGCTTCAGGCGGAAGCTTAAATCCCATTGCAGTGCTTCAGCGGATTTACCCACGCCAGCGGTACGTACAATCAGACCCATACCATCAGGCAGTTCCAGAGAAGAAAGGGCTTCTTTCAGTTCAGTACGATCATCACCTTCGATGCGGCGGGAAATACCACCTGCACGTGGGTTGTTTGGCATCAGTACTAAATAACTTCCCGCCAGACTAATAAAGGTGGTCAAGGCTGCGCCTTTATTACCACGTTCTTCTTTATCGATCTGGACAATGACTTCCTGACCTTCACGCAGAACGTCTTTGATGTTCGGACGACCATGTGATGAATAATTAGACGGGAAGTATTCGCGGGCAATTTCTTTAAGAGGAAGGAAACCATGACGTTCCGCGCCGTAATCTACAAATGCCGCTTCCAGACTTGGTTCAATACGGGTGATTTTGCCTTTATAGATGTTGGCTTTTTTCTGTTCGTGTCCCGGACTTTCAATATCCAGGTCGTACAGACGCTGCCCATCTACAAGGGCGACACGCAACTCTTCTTGCTGAGTCGCGTTTATTAGCATTCTTTTCATCGTAACTTACTCATTATTCTTACATTAGTGACAAAGCTACGGGCATGGTGACGCTGACCGGGAGTGAACCGATGGCCTCGTGACTGATCGCACAGTCGCCAACCTCACGGTTGTCGCTTGCTGAGAGGCGCAAAGTGTCGGTAGCCTGTATTTCATACGGAAATACAGCGCAATTATCGTGGGAATAACCTTAGAATATTTCTTAAGAGTTGATTCCATTTTACCGGTCAGGCTGCAACCCGCAGCCCGCTAACTGCCTGAAAGCACAATACGTCTTACGCCATTGCTGCGTGGATGGACGTTCAGGCAAAACTGGTAATTCCGCAAAATTCCTTGTTCAAACAAGTATCAACACGGAAAACCGCAACATTATTCCATTGCTAACCTTATTATAGCAAGATGACTTTTGCCTTTGATGCCTCGTTTCTTACAGTTTTTTAACTCACTTTTTCGCTATGCGTAGCAGAAAGCAGAAAAAGGGGAGCTAGACGGTTCTAAACCAGGCAGATTCTCAGTTAAGCACATAAAAATGAGTGGCGCTATGCGCGCACGCTATTTAGAATCGCCGACCATGAAAACTCCGACTCCTTCTGTACAAATCGTTGCCATTTCCTCTGATGAGGCTGGGCAGCGTATCGACAACTTCTTGCTCTCCCGCTTAAAGGGTGTGCCAAAAAGTATGATTTATCGCATTTTGCGAAAAGGCGAAGTGCGCGTGAATAAAAAACGCATTAAGCCTGAATACAAAATCCAGGATGGCGATGAAATTCGTATTCCACCGGTTCGTGTTGCTGAACGCGAAGAAGAAGCGGTTTCCCCGCATCTGCAAAAAGTGGCTGCGCTGACCGATGCGATTCTCTATGAAGATGACCATATCCTGGTGCTGAACAAGCCTTCAGGTACTGCGGTACACGGTGGCAGTGGCTTGAGCTTTGGCGTGATTGAAGGCTTACGAGCCCTACGTCCTGAAGCGCGTTTCCTTGAACTGGTACATCGTCTGGACCGTGATACATCCGGTATCTTACTGGTCGCGAAGAAGCGTTCAGCTCTGCGCTCTCTGCATGAGCAGTTGCGTGAAAAGGGAATGCAAAAAGATTATTTGGCGCTGGTGCGTGGCCAGTGGCAGTCGCATGTCAAAGCCGTACAGGCACCTTTGCTTAAAAATATTCTGCAAAGCGGTGAGCGTATCGTGAGAGTCAACAGCGAAGGTAAACCGTCTGAAACGCGTTTTAAAGTGGAAGAGCGTTACGCGTTTGCCACATTAGTGCGTTGCAGCCCGATAACGGGTCGAACTCACCAGATTCGTGTCCATACGCTACATGCAGGGCATCCTATCGCCTTTGATGATCGCTACGGTGACCGCGAATTTGATAAGCAACTTGCGGGTACTGGCCTGAATCGTTTGTTCTTGCATGCAGCGGCTTTACGCTTCACCCATCCAAATACCGGTGAAATTATGCGTGTCGAAGCCCCACTGGATGAACAATTGAAACGCTGTCTTGCGGTGTTACGCAACGCTCGTTAATTGTTAAGGGTGGATGACGCCTCTGCGTGTCTCCACCCTACATAAATTACATGAGCAGCGGATTGCATCCCTCGTTGTTGAGCATCTCGCACAAGCTCATCAACGGCAGCCCCACCAGGGTATTCGGGTCCTTCCCGGAAAGCCTGTCGAATAATGCGATTCCCAATCCTTCACTTTTAAAACTTCCTGCACACTGCAAAGGTTGCTCTTTACGCACATAATTGCGGATTTCTTGCTCACTCAGATGGCGGAAATGGACATCGAAAGGTTCGCAAATCACCTGTAAATTCCCGGAAGCTGAATTAAAAAGAGCCAACCCTGTATAAAAGGTAACAATAGTGTTGCGAGCCATCAGCAATTGTTCCACCGCTTTTTCTTCGGTATGCGGCTTTCCGACGATTTTTCCCTCTAATACGCAGACCTGATCTGAACCAATAATTAAATGATTAGGATATTCAGTGCTCAATGCTTGTGCTTTGGCTTGCGCCAGGCGCATCACTAAGTGGCGGGCGCTTTCCCCAGCCGTTGGCGTTTCATCAACCTGTGGAGCCGCGGTGATAAAGGGCATACCGAGCTTTTCAAGCAGCTCCCGACGGTAGGGTGAGGTTGAGGCGAGAACAATTTGCGTCATATTTTTTTCATTAATGATAGCGATTCGGATAAAGGCATTTTAAACTGTGCAACCGCAATGTGTGCGAATAAATGGCAAAGGCGCTGTTTCCAGGCCTTTTTCTTTGACTCTATGACGTTACAAAGTTAATATGCGCGCCCTATGCAAAAAGTAAAATTACCCCTGACTCTCGATCCGGTTCGTACGGCTCAGAAACGCCTTGATTACCAGGGTGTTTACACCTCTATTCAGGTTGAGCGCGTCGCCGAATTCGTAGTCAGTGTAGACAGTGATGTGGAATGCGATATGTCATTTGCCATCGACAACCAACGCCTCGCGGTTCTTACCGGTGATGCGAAGGTTTCGTTAACACTTGCATGTCAGCGTTGCGGAAAGCCGTTTGCCCATCAGGTCTACACACAGTATTGTTTTAGCCCGATCGTCAAAGACGAGCAGGCTGAAGCACTCCCGGAAGGATATGAACCAGTTCAGGTCAACGAATTTGGTGAAATCGATCTTCTGGCGTTGGTTGAAGATGAAATTATCCTCTCCTTGCCAGTGGTTCCGGTGCATGATTCTGAACACTGTGAAGTGTCCGAGGCGGACATGGTATTTGGCAAACTGCCTTCCGAGGCGGAGAAACCAAACCCATTTGCCGTATTAGCCAGTTTAAAGCGTAAGTAATTGAGGAGTAAGGTCCATGGCCGTACAACAGAATAAACCAACCCGTTCCAAACGTGGCATGCGTCGTTCCCATGACGCGCTGACCACAGCTACCCTGTCCGTGGACAAAGTTTCTGGCGAAACTCATCTGCGTCACCACATCACAGCCGACGGTTTCTACCGCGGCCGCAAGGTTATCGTTAAGTAATTGGCGATTCCTTGACACGTCTAACCCTTGCGTTAGATGCCATGGGTGGGGACTTCGGTCCTTCCGTGACAGTGCCTGCAGCTTTGCAGGCACTGGACTCTAACTCTCAGCTAAACCTTCTATTAGTCGGCGACCCCGACGCCATCACGCCATTACTTGCCAAAGCTGATTTTGAAAAACGTTCACGTGCGCAGATTGTTCCTGCGGAATCGGTTATTGCCAGTGATGCAAGACCTTCGCAAGCGATCCGAAATAGTCGCGGATCCTCAATGCGAGTGGCGCTTGAGTTAGTGAAAGAAGGGCGAGCCCAGGCGTGTGTCAGTGCAGGAAATACCGGTGCACTGATGGGCCTGGCTAAATTATTGCTCAAGCCGATTGAAGGCATTGAGCGTCCTGCGTTGATGACGGTTTTACCTCATCAGCAAAAGGGCAAAACGGTGGTGCTGGATCTCGGCGCCAACGTTGATTGTGACAGCAATATGTTGGTGCAATTCGCGATAATGGGTTCTGTGATGGCTGAAGAAGTTCTCGGCATCAACTCCCCAAGAGTTGCCCTGCTGAACATTGGCGAAGAGGAGACGAAAGGTCTTGATAGTATTCGTGATGCCTCAGCTTTATTAAAAACAATGCCTTCTATCAACTATATTGGTTATCTTGAAGCAAACGAGTTGTTGACGGGAAAAACCGACGTGCTGGTGTGTGATGGCTTTGTCGGTAATGTCACTCTCAAGACGATGGAAGGTGTTGCAAGAATGTTTCTTTCGCTTTTGAAATCACAGGGCGAAGGGAAAAAAAGGTCGTGGTGGCTAATTATATTGAAACATTGGTTACAAAAAAGCCTGACCAGGCGATTCAGTCACCTCAACCCCGACCAGTATAATGGCGCCTGTCTGTTAGGATTGCGCGGCACAGTGATTAAGAGTCACGGAGCGGCCAATCAGCGAGCGTTTGTTGTCGCTATTGAACAGGCAGTGCAGGCGGTGGCGCGGCAAGTCCCAACGAGGATTGCTGCCCGCCTGGAATCTGTATTACCCAAGAGTGACTGACGTACATGCATACGAAGATTATTGGTACGGGCAGCTATCTGCCCGAACACGTGCGTACCAACGCCGACCTGGAAAAAATGGTGGATACTTCTGACGAGTGGATTGTCACCCGTACAGGTATTCGTGAGCGTCGAGTTGCTGGGCCGGATGAAACCGTTGCAACGATGGGTTTTGCTGCGGCAACGCGCGCCCTGGAAATGGCAGGTGTCGATAAATCTGAAATTGGGCTAATTATTGTAGCAACAACTTCTTCGACTCATGCTTTCCCAAGCGCTGCTTGCCAGATTCAGAGCATGTTAGGAATTAAAGGCTGCCCGGCATTTGATGTCGCAGCGGCCTGCGCAGGTTTTACCTACGCATTAAGCATTGCCGATCAGTACGTGAAAAACGGTGCTGTGGATTACGCGCTGGTTATTGGTGCGGATGTGTTGGCCCGCACTTGCGATCCGACGGATCGCGGCACAATAATTATTTTTGGTGATGGTGCAGGTGCGGTGCTTCTCAGTAAAAGTGAAGAGCCAGGCATTATTTCTACGCATCTTCATGCTGATGGTAGCTACGGCTCATTGCTGGCACTGCCAAATAAAGACCGTTTTAATCCTGAGAATCCTTCTTACCTGACCATGGCGGGTAACGAAGTGTTCAAAGTGGCTGTGACGGAACTTGCACACATTGTTGATGAAACCCTTGAGGCGAACAATCTGGATCGTTCGGATCTTGATTGGTTGGTACCGCATCAGGCTAACTTACGCATTATTAGTGCGACAGCCAAGAAACTTGGTATGTCATTGGATAATGTCGTTGTGACCCTTGATAGGCACGGTAACACCTCTGCGGCCTCTGTACCGGCAGCGTTTGACGAAGCGGTTCGGGATGGTCGAATTCAACGTGGCCAACTGGTATTGCTCGAAGCCTTCGGCGGCGGCTTTACCTGGGGTTCAGCACTGGTTCGTTTTTGATTATTAGGGATTTAACCATGACTCAATTTGCTTTTGTTTTCCCTGGGCAAGGTTCGCAAGCTGTTGGTATGCTGGCTGAAATCGCAGCCGCAAACCCGGTTGTTGAAGCAACCTTCCGCGAAGCTTCTGATGCACTGGGCTATGATTTGTGGACTCTGACCCAACAAGGTCCGGCCGAAGAATTGAACAAAACCTGGCAAACGCAGCCTGCGTTGCTGACAGCTTCTGTTGCATTGTGGCGCGTTTGGCAGCAGCAGGGTGGCAAAACCCCTGCAATGATGGCCGGACATAGCCTTGGTGAGTACTCTGCTCTGGTTTGTGCGGGCGTAATAGATTTCGCAGACGCTGTGCGTTTGGTCGAATTACGCGGCAAATTGATGCAGGAAGCGGTTCCTGCGGGTACTGGCGCAATGTATGCCATCATCGGTCTTGATGATGCATCTATCGCTAAAGCCTGCGAAGAAGCGGCTCAGGGCGAAGTGGTATCTCCGGTGAACTTTAACTCACCAGGCCAGGTTGTGATTGCGGGCAACAAAGATGCCGTAGAGCGTGCAGGTGCGGCTTGTAAAGCCGCCGGCGCAAAACGTGCTCTGCCGTTACCGGTTAGTGTGCCGTCTCACTGTGCGCTGATGAAACCTGCGGCAGACAAACTGGCGGTTGCGCTGGAAAATATTACTTTCAACGCGCCATCTGTACCGGTTGTGAATAATGTCGATGTGAAGTGTGAGACTTCACCAGAAGCTATCCGCAGCGCTTTGGTACGCCAGCTTTACAGCCCGGTACAGTGGACTAAATCAGTTGAGTTTATGGCAGCGCAGGGTGTGACCCAGTTGCTGGAAGTAGGGCCAGGTAAGGTATTGACTGGTCTGACAAAACGTATTGTTGACACACTGACTGCATCGGCCATTAACGAACCGGTAGCGCTGTCAGCGGCGTTAGAGCAGTAAGACGAGGGAAACCCATGAGTTTTGAAGGAAAAATTGCGCTGGTAACCGGTGCAAGTCGCGGTATTGGCCGCGCGATCGCGGAGACCCTGGTGGCCCGTGGTGCGAAAGTTATCGGTACTGCAACCAGCGAAAGCGGCGCGCAGGCGATCAGTGATTATCTGGGCGATAACGGCAAAGGTTACATGCTGAATGTGACCGATCCAGCGTCAATTGAGGCTGTTTTAGGAAATATTCGCGCAGAATTTGGCGAAGTTGACATTCTGGTCAATAATGCCGGTATCACTCGTGATAATCTGTTAATGCGCATGAAAGATGACGAATGGAACGATATCATCGAAACCAATCTGTCATCAGTTTTCCGTCTGTCAAAAGCGGTAATGCGCGCTATGATGAAAAAGCGTCATGGTCGTATTATCACTATTGGTTCCGTGGTTGGTACCATGGGAAATGCTGGTCAGGCAAACTACGCTGCGGCGAAAGCGGGTCTGATTGGCTTCAGTAAATCACTGGCGCGTGAAGTTGCGTCACGTGGTATTACTGTAAACGTTGTTGCTCCGGGCTTTATTGAAACGGACATGACGCGTGCGCTTTCTGATGAACAGCGTGCGGGTATACTGGCGGAAGTTCCAGCGGGTCGTTTAGGCGACGCAAAAGAAATCGCCAGTGCTGTTGCATTTTTAGCCTCTGACGAGGCGGGTTACATCTCTGGTGAGACCCTGCACGTCAATGGCGGAATGTATATGGTTTAACCACGATATAAAACTATTTGCGTTATTTGGGCGAATGCCCGCAAAATAGCGTAAAATCGTGGTATGACCTGCCGGGATTTAGTTGCATCTTTTTCAACATTTTATACACTACGAAAACCATCGCGAAAGCGAGTTTTGATAGGAAATTTAAGAGTATGAGCACTATCGAAGAACGCGTTAAGAAAATTATCGGCGAACAACTGGGCGTTAAGCAGGAAGAAGTTATCAACTCCGCTTCCTTCGTAGAGGACCTGGGTGCTGATTCTCTTGACACCGTTGAGCTGGTAATGGCTCTGGAAGAAGAGTTTGATACTGAGATTCCGGACGAAGAAGCTGAGAAAATCACCACCGTTCAGGCTGCCATTGATTACATCAACGGTCACCAGGCGTAAGTGAACATCTCCAGGCGGTCATTCGACCGCCTGAGTTTTATCTAATTGTCCCACAAGTTTTATTTTTTTCCCTCCCTGGAGGACAAACGTGTCTAAGCGTCGTGTAGTTGTGACCGGACTGGGCATGTTGTCTCCTGTCGGCAATACCGTAGAGTCTACCTGGAAAGCTCTCCTTGCCGGTCAGAGTGGCATCAGCCTAATCGACCATTTCGATACTACCGCCTATGCAACGAAATTTGCTGGCTTAGTAAAGGATTTTAACTGTGACGACATCATTTCGCGCAAAGAACAGCGCAAAATGGATGCCTTCATTCAATATGGAATTGTTGCTGGCCACCAGGCCATGCTGGATTCTGGTCTGGAAGTAACAGAAGAGAATGCAATCCGTATCGGTGCTGCAATTGGCTCGGGTATCGGTGGTCTGGGTCTTATCGAAGAGAACCACTCCTCGTTAGTTAACGGTGGTCCACGTAAGATCAGCCCATTCTTTGTTCCGTCTACTATTGTGAATATGGTGGCAGGTCACCTGACCATTATGTTTGGTCTTCGCGGCCCAAGCATTTCCATTGCAACAGCGTGTACTTCTGGTGTGCATAACATCGGCCAGGCTGCGCGTATGATCGCCTATGGTGATGCAGACGCAATGCTTGCTGGTGGTGCAGAGAAAGCCAGTACTCCGCTGGGCGTGGGTGGCTTTGGTGCTGCGCGTGCGCTTTCAACCCGTAATGAAAACCCGCAAGCGGCAAGCCGCCCATGGGATAAAGACCGTGATGGTTTTGTACTGGGTGATGGTGCGGGCATGATGGTACTCGAAGAGTACGAGCATGCTAAAAAACGTGGCGCGAAAATCTACGCAGAAGTTGTTGGTTTTGGTATGAGCAGCGATGCTTACCACATGACTTCACCGCCAGAAAACGGTGCAGGTGCTGCACTGGCAATGGAAAACGCACTGCGTGATGCAGGTATTACACCAGCGATGGTCGGTTATGTGAACGCGCATGGCACTTCCACTCCTGCTGGTGATAAAGCTGAAACGCAAGCGGTTAAGACTATTTTCGGTGAAGATGCATACCGCGTTCTGGTAAGCTCAACCAAGTCTATGACCGGTCACCTGTTAGGCGCTGCAGGGGCAGTAGAGTCAATTTACTCCATCCTTGCTCTGCGCGATCAGGCGATTCCACCAACCATTAACCTTGATAACCCTGACGAAGGCTGCGATCTGGACTTTGTTCCGCATGAAGCCCGCCAGGTGAAAGGTATGGAATACACGCTGTGTAACTCCTTCGGATTTGGTGGTACAAACGGTTCTCTGATCTTCAAGAAGATCTAAACCGTCTCTATAAAGGGCTCGCGTGCGGGCCCTTTATACCCGTCATACTTCAAGTTGTCTCATTGTTGGCTGCGCTCTCTCGCCCGAATCACTTACTTTAGTAAGCTCATCGGGACTCTTTCACTTGCCGCCGTGATACAACTCGAATTATTTGGGGTATATACATCTCAATTCCCCTCCCTTGCAGCATCTCTTCCGCACTGGCACTCTTAACTCTCAAAGCTTTGTGGAGTCACTATGTATTTAATCAATGGCGAGTTAACAGACAAACTACCGGCCAGCGATCGCGCTGTGCAGTTTGGTGATGGTTGCTTCACCACGGCACGAGTGTGCAACGGTAATATTCGCTTTTTAGAGCAACACATTGCGCGTTTGCAGCAAGCCTGTGAAAAACTCCTGATCCCTTTTGTCGATTGGTCATTGTTGGAAAGTGAAATGCAGCAACTGGCGGCGGCTGAGCAGCAAGCCGTGTTGAAAGTGATGATCACACGTGGGCGTGGTGGACGCGGTTATAGTGCAGCGAATTGCGTGCAGCCGACGCGCCTGTTAACCCTGTCTGCGTATCCTGGTTTTTATTCTCAATGGCGCGAACAAGGCATTAGCCTTGCATTAAGCCCGATCCAACTTGGCACCAATCCACACCTTGCTGGAATTAAACACCTGAATCGACTCGAACAAGTGCTTATTCGTACGCATCTTGAACAGACGCCTGCGCAGGAAGCCCTGGTTCTTGACAGCGATGGGTGGCTTACGGAATGCTGTGCCGCTAATTTATTCTGGCGTAAAGGTTCGCAGGTTTTTACGCCTTATGTAGATAAATCTGGTGTGAATGGCACCATGCGTCAGCATATTATCGCCTGTCTGGCTGATTCATCGTGGCAGGTAACAGAGGTACGAGAAAGGCTGGACAGCCTGGGTGCGGCTGACGAAGTGCTGATTTGCAATGCGTTGATGCCCATTATTCCTGTGAACCAGGCTGAATCCTGGCGATTTAATTCTCGAGAGCTTTATCAATTTTTAGCACCACTTTGTGAGTAATCAATTACCAATGAAAAAGATGCTACGTTTCTTTCTGCTGTTGTTAGTAGTGCTGGGTGTAGCGGCAGGCGTTGGCTTATATAAAGTCCGTCAACTCGCCAATAGCCATTTGGCTATTCAGCAAGAAACCATATTTACGCTCAAGCCTGGTACGGGTCGCCTGGCGCTGGGTAAACAGTTGTATGAAGAAAAACTGCTCAATCGCCCACGTGTATTCCAGTGGCTGCTAAAGGTTGAGCCTGATCTTGCTAATTTTAAAGCGGGGACATACCGTTTTACCCCGCAAATGACGGTTCGGGATATGCTCAAACTGTTAGCCAGTGGTAAAGAAGCTCAATTCCCCATTCGCTTTGTTGAAGGGACTCGTCTGAGCGATTGGCTAAAACAGTTACGTGAAGCCCCGTTTATTCAGCACACGCTCAAGGACGACAGCTACGCCACCGTTGCCGAAGCTTTAAAGCTTGAGCATCCTGATTGGGTTGAAGGCTGGTTCTTCCCTGACACCTGGCTATACACCGCGAATACCACAGACGTTGCATTGTTAAAACGTGCACATCAGCGAATGGTGAAAGCGGTACAGGCGGCTTGGGATAGTAAAAAAGACGGACTGCCATACAAAACGCAAAACGATTTAGTCACCATGGCCTCGATAATCGAGAAAGAAACGGCCGTGGCGCAAGAGCGTGACCAGGTTGCGTCTGTATTTATTAACCGTTTACGCATTGGGATGCGTTTACAAACTGACCCAACGGTAATTTACGGTATGGGTGAGAGCTATAATGGTAAGCTGTCGCGAAAAGATCTGGAAACGCCGACGGCCTATAATACCTATGTCATTAGCGGCATGCCGCCAGGTCCCATTGCTATTCCTGGTGACGCCTCATTACAAGCCGCTGCTCACCCAGCAAAAACGCCGTATCTCTATTTTGTCGCAGATGGAAAGGGCGGCCATACATTTAATACCAACCTTGCAGGCCACAATCAGGCTGTGCAGGTGTATATCAAAGCACTGAAGGACAAGAATGGTCAGTAAATTTATCGTCATCGAAGGGCTCGAAGGAGCAGGGAAAACTAACGCGCATAACGTGGTGGTTGCGACCTTAAAAGAGCTGGGAATTACCGAGTTGGTTTTCACTCGTGAACCCGGTGGTACTCCACTTGCGGAAAGATTGCGTGAGTTGACGCTAAACAACAAAGGCATCGGCGATGAAATCGTTACTGATAAAGCCGAAGTGCTGATGTTTTATGCAGCCCGCGTGCAGCTCGTTGAAACGGTTATCAAGCCGGCACTGGCGCGTGGCGCCTGGGTGATTGGCGACAGGCATGACCTTTCGACTCAAGCTTACCAGGGAGGCGGTCGTTGTATTGATCAAAAATTACTCATGGCGCTGCGTAATACCGTGCTGGGTGATTTTTATCCTGACCTGACGATTTATCTTGATGTCACGCCGGAAGTTGGCCTCACCCGTGCCCGTGCCCGTGGTGAGCTCGACAGAATTGAACAAGAGTCTATCGACTTCTTTAATCGCACTCGCGCTCGTTATCTGGAACTCGCTGCAAGCGACAGCCGCATTCATACCATTGATGCCACACAGACGCTGGATGATGTTTCGCGGGA
Organism: Buttiauxella sp. WJP83; assembly: GCF_027594725.1. NCBI lineage: Bacteria > Pseudomonadati > Pseudomonadota > Gammaproteobacteria > Enterobacterales > Enterobacteriaceae > Buttiauxella > Buttiauxella sp. WJP83. Next base: position 2,902,368 of record NZ_CP110080.1, on the reverse strand, counting down.
TGTGAGGAACGCTGTGCTTGAGTGGGCTAAGGGGTTAGCGTAATGAAATGGTATCCATGGTTACGCGCGCCCTTTGAGCAAATTCTCAGCCAGTATCAGGCTGGGCGCGGTCACCATGCTTTGCTGCTTCATTCATTATCCGGCATGGGTGATGACGCATTAATCTACGCACTCACACGCTGGTTGATGTGCCAGCAACCACAAGGCACCAAAAGCTGTGGTCAATGCCGCAGTTGTCAGTTGATGCAGGCTGGAACACACCCTGACAGCTACGTGGTCGCACCTGAAAAGGGTAAATCCAGTCTTGGCATCGATGCTATTCGTGAGATAACTGAAAAGCTGTACAGTCACGCCCAACAGGGTGGGGCAAAAGTCGTTTGGCTGGAAGATGCAGGGCTTCTCACTGAAGCCGCAGCGAATGCGTTGCTGAAAACCCTCGAAGAACCTCCCGCAAATACCTGGTTCTTCCTCGGATGCCGTGAACCGGCGCGTTTACCCGCCACGTTACGCAGTCGTTGTCTGTACTGGTATCTAACGCCCCCAGACGAAACCTTTGCGCTGGCTTGGCTTGCACGAGAAATCACACTGGACCGCGAGCAATTACGCGCTGCGCTGCGTTTGAGTTCTGGTGCCCCTGCAGGCGCTTTGGCGTTGCTTCAACCTGAACAGTGGAAACATCGCCAGACGTTGTGCGAAAAACTTAATGAAGCTTGTGCGGCAAAGAATATGCTGGGGTTGTTGCCTGCGCTCAACAGTGATGATGCTTCCGTTCGCATCCACTGGTTATGCTCTGTATTAGTTGATGCACTAAAATGGCAACAAGGCGCAACGCCCTGGCTGACCAACGACGATCAACAAGCATTAGTCGCAAATCTTGCCAATAGCGCGACACCGGCGATACTCCAGACCATTGTGCACAATTGGTTTGCCTGCCGTGAAGCATTGCTAAGCGTTGTGGGCGTGAATCGAGAATTACTCCTGACTGAACAATTACTCACCTGGGAGCGTTTAATGCAACCCGGTGCGGTCCTTCCTTCCTTCCATCTTTAAGAGTATCTGTATGTTCCTGGTTGACTCACATTGCCATCTTGATGGCCTCGATTATCAATCCCTGCATAAAAGCGTTGATGACGTACTGGAAAAAGCCGCGGCACGCGATGTGAAGTTCTGCCTTGCGGTTGCTACGACGCTCGACGGTTATCGCAATATGCGCCAACTGGTAGGCGAGCGGCAGAATGTCGCTTATTCGTGTGGTGTTCATCCACTGAATCAGGACGAAGAATATGATGTCGAGGAACTTCGCCGCCTGGCTGCCGATCCCGGCGTTGTGGCGTTAGGTGAAACGGGTCTGGATTATTTCTATACCCCTGAAACCAAACCTCGCCAGCAGGAGTCGTTCCGTCATCACATCCAGATCGGTCGCGAACTTAACAAGCCGGTGATTGTTCATACCCGAGATGCCCGCGCCGACACGCTGTCGATTCTGCATGAAGAGAAAGTGACAGACTGCGGTGGGGTACTACACTGTTTTACAGAAGACAGAGAAACTGCTGGGAAATTGCTCGATATGGGTTTTTACATCTCTTTCTCCGGCATTGTGACCTTCCGCAATGCTGAACAACTCAGGGAAGCGGCGCGTTATGTGCCACTGGACCGCATATTGGTGGAGACAGATTCACCTTACCTTGCGCCAGTGCCACACCGTGGTAAGGAAAACCAACCGGCAATGACGCGCGATGTGGCGGAATATATGGCGGTGCTGAAAGGTGTTTCTCTTGAGGAATTGGCCGTTGTGACGACAAAAAACTTCGCCACTTTGTTCCATATTCCCGCCTCACGCTTGCAATCCGCCTGATAAATCGAAGTTATTTTAAAGCTCGTAATTAATAAACGAAGCGGGTAAAGTGCACCGCCACAAAAAGGGCGGTGCAGGCCATTTTTGTAACGTTTAGAAACGCGTTTTGTAAACTTATGAAAGTTTTTCACAGGGCTATTAGAGAAACGTGATAGCCGTCAAACAAACTTTCGCTGATTTATTTTACTCTGCGTAATAAATCAAAAGGCACTTCAGATGCCTGTATATGGACCGGATCTCCCCCCAGTCCGATGCGCATAACGCGTAAAAAAAGCACAAATACTCAGGAGCACTCTCAATTATGTTTAAGAATGCATTTGCAAACCTGCAAAAGGTGGGTAAATCGCTGATGCTGCCAGTATCCGTACTGCCTATCGCAGGTATCCTGCTGGGCGTCGGTTCTGCTAACTTCAGCTGGCTGCCAGCAGTGGTTTCTCATGTTATGGCGGAAGCGGGCGGTTCAGTATTCGCCAACATGCCGCTGATTTTTGCTATCGGTGTTGCATTAGGCTTCACAAATAACGATGGCGTTTCTGCATTAGCCTCTGTAGTTGCATACGGCATCATGGTTAAGACCATGGCGGTCGTTGCACCATTGGTTCTGCATTTACCTGCTGAAGAGATCGCGGCAAAACACCTGGCGGATACCGGTGTTCTGGGCGGTATCATCTCTGGTGCAATTGCAGCCTACATGTTTAACCGTTTCTACCGCATCAAGCTGCCAGAATACCTGGGCTTCTTCGCCGGTAAACGTTTCGTACCGATCATTTCTGGTCTGGCTGCGATCTTCATGGGCGTTGTGCTGTCCTTCATCTGGCCTCCAATCGGTACGGCTATTCAGACCTTCTCTCAGTGGGCTGCTTACCAGAACCCGGTTGTGGCATTCGGTATCTACGGTTTCGTAGAACGTTGCCTGGTACCATTTGGTCTGCACCACATCTGGAACGTTCCATTCCAGATGCAGATTGGTGAATACACCAACGCAGCAGGTCAGGTATTCCACGGTGATATCCCACGTTACATGGCAGGTGACCCAACTGCGGGCAAACTGTCTGGTGGCTTCCTGTTCAAAATGTACGGTCTGCCTGCTGCGGCTATCGCAATCTGGCACTCAGCTAAACCTGAGAACCGTGCAAAAGTCGGCGGTATCATGATCTCCGCTGCACTGACCTCGTTCCTGACCGGTATTACCGAGCCAATCGAGTTCTCCTTCATGTTCGTTGCTCCAATCCTGTACATCATCCACGCGGTGTTGGCAGGTCTGGCATTCCCAATCTGTATCCTTCTGGGTATGCGTGACGGGACTTCCTTCTCACACGGTCTGATTGACTTCATCGTGCTGAGCGGTAACAGCAGCAAACTGTGGCTGTTCCCAATTGTTGGCCTGTGCTACGCGGCGATTTACTACACCGTGTTCCGCGTGCTGATTAAAGCTCTGGACCTGAAAACCCCTGGTCGTGAAGACGCAACTGCTGAAGCTTCTACTACCTCAACAAGCGAAATGGCACCAGCACTGGTTGCCGCTTTCGGCGGTAAAGAAAACATCACTAACCTGGACGCATGTATTACCCGTCTGCGTGTTAGCGTGGCCGACATCTCTAAAGTCGACCAGGCTGGCCTGAAGAAACTGGGTGCGGCAGGTGTAGTAGTAGCTGGTTCAGGTGTTCAGGCAATCTTCGGTACTAAATCCGATAACCTGAAAACTGAAATGGATGAATGGATCCGTAACAGCTAAGAAGTCGTTGGGGAGAACTAAGGGAGGCCATTGGCCTCCCTTTTTTACGTCTATAATTCGCAGGTTAAGGTTGAAAGAGCAGGCGTAACTCGCTCATACTCTTACGCTATGCCGCATAAAGCACGCCACTCATGAAAAAGGTAACGTCATGGCCGAAGAAACAATTTTCAGTAAAATCATTCGCCGCGAGATTCCGGCTGATATCGTTTATCAAGATGAGTTAGTCACTGCATTCCGTGACATATCGCCACAGGCTCCAACCCATATCCTTATTATTCCTAATATCCTGATCCCAACGGTAAATGACGTTACCGTTGAGCATGAGCTAGCGCTGGGTCGCATGGTGACTGTAGCTGCAAAAATTGCTGAACAAGAAGGAATTGCAGAAGACGGCTACCGTCTGATTATGAACTGCAATCGCCATGGTGGGCAGGAAGTTTACCATATCCACATGCACCTGCTGGGTGGCCGTGTACTAGGGCCGATGCTGGCGCATAAAGGATAAGTTGATGAAAACTCGCTCGCTGTTCATGCTACTGGCCATCATTTTTATGGTGGGATGCAGTTCAAAACCAGCCATTCCCGTTAGCGATGGGCAAACGTTGGTGATGGAAGCGTCGGTGCTTGCAGCGGGGATCAGTGCTGAAAAACCAGATATTTCAACTGATAAAGGTGCCACTGTTTCGCGCAGCCAACTGTATAATGAACAGTCTAAACCGGTCATCATCAGCTATCGTTTTTACTGGTATGACGTAAAAGGGCTGGAGATTCATCCTCTCGAGCAACCTCGCACAATTACGATACCTGCAAAATCTAGTGTTTCGGTGTCATCAATATCCAGTTTTCCAGACGCACGTAAAGTTCGTCTTTATCTCTCTTTATAAGGGGTGAATTTTGATTAAGGGAATCCATCGTTACCTGGTCATTGTCGCAGCGGCGATGATTTTGTCTGGGTGTATTAACCGTGGTGAAGCTCCGGCACCTGTGGAGGAAGTGAAGCCTGTTCCGCAACAGCCAGTTGAGCCGCCACCGACTGTTCCAACGGTGCCGACAGTGCCGACTCAACCTGGCCCAATTGAACAGCCACAACCGACCATTCCTGCCACGCCAAAAGTGCGTAGTTACGATTGGGGTAGTGCTATGCAGCCGATGGTCGGCAAAATGTTGCAGGCCGATGGCGTGACTGCTGGTGGTGTTCTGCTGGTAGATAGCGTGAACAATCACACCAATGGCTCGCTGCAAACCAGTCAAGCGACAGAAGCGTTGCGCGGTGCATTGGCGAACAACAGCAAATTCACCCTTGTTTCAGCCCAACAGCTGTCACTGGCAAAACAGCAATTGGGATTATCTCCACAAGATAGTCTCGGCTCTCGTAGCAAAGCGATTGGCATCGCCCGTAATGTAGGCGCGCAATATGTGCTGTACAGCAATGCCAGTGGCAACGTAAATGCACCGACGCTGAAAATGCAGTTGATGCTGGTTCAGACGGGCGAAATTATTTGGTCAGGAAGCGGTGCAGTACAACAAACCCATTAATTCATCACTGCAACGAGTCATTGAAAAGTATCTTCCGGCGGCTCAGGCCGCCGGTTGCTTTTCCCCGCTGGAGGGATTGAGTGGTGGGAGTGTCTATTTTTCAATTGAAACGCGGGAGTATGTGGCGCGTCAACAGCTTGAAACGTCGATGCCCGGTGTCTCTCTGGCTCGGCAATATCGCGCATTAAAGCGAATTTCTCGGGGGATCGGCTCACGTCCTGTTTGCCATGCTGAAGGGTGGTTAATCGTCGAATGGTTGAACGGCGAAGTAAAATCGGAGCTGCCCTCACTGCAAACGCTGACTTCCTTGTTGTATCATTTGCACCATCAACCCTGTTTCGGCTGGCGAATCAATCTGTTGCCGTTACTTGAGCGCTATTGGCAAATGGCTGCCCGGGAGCGAAGGAGTTTGGCCTGGCTGCGGTTGCTTAAAAAGATGAAAAAACAGGGCGAGCCTAAACCGCTGCGTCTTGCTGCGCTGCACATGGACATTCATGCCGGTAATCTGGTGCATCAGGCGCAAAGTATCCAACTCATCGACTGGGAGTATGCCGGTGATGGGGATGTGGCGCTGGAGCTTGCGGCCATCGTTACGGGCAATAATGTTGATAGCGAGTCTTTAATTCGCACTTACGCGCAAATGAGCCATATTCAGGTAGATGAATTAAACCGGCAGGTCAGACGCTGGCGGCCGTGGGTTATCCTGCTGATGGCATCATGGTATGAATGTCGTTGGCAACAAACTCAAGTCAGAACATTTTTAACCCTTGCTGACGAAGCGTGGTGCCGTCTGCAAGGGAATGATTAATTAAGAGAGGTAGATGTGGGTCCGGTAATGTTGGATGTGGCAGGCTTTGAGCTGGATGCCATCGATCGTGAAATTCTCAAGCACCCACTGGTCGGTGGGCTGATTCTGTTTACCCGCAACTATCACGATCCTGAGCAGTTACGTGAACTGGTGCGCCAAATCCGCGCGGCTTCTCGCCATCGTCTGGTGGTTGCCGTTGACCAGGAAGGTGGGCGCGTTCAACGTTTTCGTGATGGGTTTACCCATTTACCGGCAGCACAATCTTTTGCCGCGATACACGGCCTGGAACTCGGTGGCGAACTGGCCCGTGAAGCGGGCTGGTTGATGGCAAGCGAAATGATTGCCATGGATATCGACATCAGCTTTGCCCCCGTGCTGGATATTGGCCATATCAGTGCCGCCATTGGTGAGCGTTCTTACCACGAAGATCCGCATAAAGCGCTGGCGATGGCCACCTGTTTTATTGATGGCATGCACGTGGCGGGTATGAAAACCACGGGTAAACACTTCCCGGGTCACGGTGCGGTAACCGCGGATTCACATAAAGAAACGCCTTGTGACCCGCGCGAAGAAGCGTTAATTCGTGAACACGACATGCAGATTTTCCGCCGTTTAATCACCGAGAATAAACTCGATGCGATTATGCCCGCGCATGTTATCTATTCCGATGTCGACCCACTTCCAGCAAGCGGTTCTCCGCACTGGCTGAAAACAGTATTGCGCGGGGAGCTCGGCTTTAATGGCGTTATCTTCTCTGATGATTTATCAATGGAAGGTGCGGCGATTATGGGGAGCTATGCCGAACGCGGGCAGGCATCGCTGGATGCAGGTTGCGATATGATCCTGGTCTGCAATAATCGTAATGGAGCAATCAGCGTGTTAGATAACCTGTCTCCGGTCAAAGCAGAGCGTGTTACAGGTTTGTATCATAAAGGTTCATTTACTCGTCAGGAGCTGATGTCATCAGCGCGCTGGAAGGCAGCAAACCAGCAACTTGAGGCGCTGCATGAGCAGTGGCAAGCCCACAAGGCGGGTCTTTAATTCCTCGGGCCAAACGGCCTGAATTCGTGTGGTGAGGATGCAATGATTATCTATTTACACGGTTTCGACTCTAATAGTCCCGGTAACCATGAAAAGGTGCTGCAACTCCAGTTTATCGATCCGGACGTACGGCTTATCAGTTACAGCACGCTGCATCCGAAACACGATATGCAGCATCTCCTCAAAGAAGTCGATAAGATGCTGCAACTGAGTGCCGATGAACGACCGCTGATTTGCGGTGTTGGGCTTGGGGGCTTTTGGGCTGAGCGTATCGGTTTCTTGTGTGATATTCGCCAGGTTATCTTTAACCCGAACTTGTTCCCGCAAGAGAACATGGAAGGGAAAATCGATCGCCCTGAGGAATACACCGATATTACGACCAAGTGTGTGCAAAATTTCCGCGAGAAAAATCGCGATCGTTGCCTGGCGATTTTGTCTCGAAATGATGAGTCGTTGGATAATGCTCGAGCTGCCGAATTGCTGCATCACTACTATGAGATTGTTTGGGATCAGGAACAGACCCACAAGTTCAAAAATATCTCCCCTCATTTGCAGAGAATTAAGGCGTTTAAGACGCTAGGTTAGGGTCTTAAAGCGTTACAAAACCAAAGGGTCAGCCATGTGCTGGCCCTTTTTGTTTATCTTTTCGGCATAAGAATTTGATGCACATCAATTTTGGTATGACCAATACACCATCCATGTTATTCTTTGGTCATATTACTGAGTTTGTTTGGCTAACTTGTTGTTAATTAAATGCTATTTAAATAACCTTTAATTAACAATTGGTTAATATTTTAAGGGGGTCACTTTGACTACACCATTAAGAAAAATTGTCATTGTCGGTGGTGGTGCTGGCGGACTTGAACTGGCTACTCAGTTAGGTAAAAAACTGGGCCGTGGTAAAAAAGCAAAAATTACGCTCATTGACCGTAACCATAGCCATTTATGGAAACCGTTGTTGCACGAAGTGGCAACGGGTTCGCTGGATGAGGGTGTGGATGCGCTGAGCTATCTTGCGCACGCACGTAATCATCACTTCCAGTTCCAGCTCGGTTCAGTGGTCGATATTAACCGTGAAAACAAAACCCTGACACTTGCAGAACTGCGTGACGATAAAGGCGAACTGCTGGTCCCTGAACGTAAAATTCCTTATGACACGCTGGTGATGGCGCTGGGCAGTACTTCCAACGACTTCAATACTCCAGGCGTTAAAGACAATTGTATCTTCCTGGATAACCCGCATCAGGCGCGTCGATTCCATTCCGAAATGCTGAATCTGTTCCTTAAGTATTCTGCAAACCTGGGTGCCAGCGGCAAAGTTAACATCGCGATCGTAGGTGGCGGGGCAACGGGTGTTGAGCTGTCTGCTGAGTTGCACAACGCAGTGAAACAACTGCACAGCTACGGCTACAAAGGTCTGACTAACGAAGCGTTGAACGTCACGTTGGTTGAAGCGGGCGAACGTATTTTACCTGCACTGCCACCGCGTATTTCTGCTGCGGCACACAGCGAGTTAACGAAATTGGGCGTGCGTGTTCTTACCCAAACGATGGTGACTTCTGCTGATGCGGGTGGCCTGAATACTAAAGACGGCGAGTATATTGCTGCAGACCTGATGGTTTGGGCGGCGGGGATTAAAGCGCCAGATTTTATGAAAGATATTGGTGGGCTTGAAACTAACCGTATCAATCAACTGGTGACCGAGCCAACGCTGCAAACCACGCGCGATCCTGATATTTACGCGATTGGTGACTGCGCTTCATGTGCTCGTCCTGAAGGTGGTTTTGTGCCGCCACGTGCGCAAGCTGCACACCAGATGGCTTCGCTGGTGCTGGACAACATCCTCGCGCAGATGAAAGATAAGCCGCTGAAAGCCTATATCTATAAAGATCACGGTTCACTGGTCTCGCTGTCTAAATTCTCCACCGTGGGTAGCCTGATGGGTAACCTGATGCGCGGCTCGATGATGGTTGAAGGACGTATGGCGCGTTTTGTTTATATCTCGCTGTACCGTATGCACCAGGTTGCACTTCACGGTTACTTTAAAACCGGCCTGATGATGCTGGTGGGCAGTATTAACCGTGTGATTCGTCCACGTTTAAAACTGCACTAATCAGTTTTCAGCATGAAAGACAAACCCGGCTCTGGCCGGGTTTTTTGTTAAGCCAGCGCAGCATAAAATTTCATAAATGTGTTTCTCACGCTTAGGAATTCTCTCAAACACCTGTTTTCTCCGTACGAATCCGCACTTTTCATCCGTTGTCTGATTTGCCTAACCCCCCTTGTGGTTGCAAAATTGTTAGCAATAGCAAAGTCAGGAGGATGTCCTGTGAATAAATCAATGTTAGCGGGTATAGGTATCGGTGTGGCCGCAGCACTGGGTGTGGCGGCGGTTGCCAGCATGAACGTTTTTGACCGTGGTCCGACGTATGCACAGGTGGTGTCAGCGACACCTATCAAGGAAACAGTAAAAACACCGCGTAAGGAGTGCCAGAACGTCACGGTAACTCATCGTCGTCCAGTACAGGATGAGAACCGAATTATCGGTTCAGCGCTGGGTGCGGTTGCCGGTGGTGTGATTGGCCATCAGTTTGGCGGTGGACGTGGTAAAGATGTTGCCACGGTAGTGGGGGCACTGGGTGGCGGTTACGCAGGTAACCAGGTTCAGGGCAATATGCAGGACCGTGACACTTACACCACGACAGAACAGAAATGCAAAACGGTTTATGACAAATCAGAGAAAATGCTCGGTTATGATGTCACGTACCGTATTGGCGATCAGCAGGGTAAAATCCGCATGGATAAAGACCCAGGTAAGCAGATCCCACTGGATAATAACGGCCAGTTAGTTTTGAATAAAATCTAATGGATACCCCCAAAAGCCCATCTATAACGATGGGCTTTTTGATTTTAGTGCTTACCGCGTAGCTGCTGTTGTAATTCCAGTAGTGCAGTCACTTCGGTTAATCGCCGTTGCGTGTATGCCGGGATCTCGTCGGGCGTGCGCAGAAACACTCGGCGCTCACCAAATACCACATCATTCAAACAGCGATCGTAAAGCGGCCCGGCAATCAGTTTGCGCTCAGAGCTGACGTCAGTCATTAGCTCAACCACTTCATTCGCACCTTCGCGATCGATATTGATGATTTGCCCATTATGAAGATAAATGCGCATCCCTTTTTGCCCGCCTGCGGGTCCGGCATATTTGTTGAGGTGCAGGGTGAACGGGATATCGCTTATTGTGCCGGTGAGCAGGGCTTCACCTTCTGCCGTCGTCAAATCACCTGCTGCTATTGCATTTCCCAGGCGGTCACGGGCGTAGTTGAGCTCAATGTTGAGTTTGTCATCCCCACCAACCTGGTGAACAGTTTCGCGCACCATCGCGAGAACATGAGTCCCAATGTCGACAATCACGCCATCAGGATGACGCAACAGGCGGGTATCCGCTTCACCGGTGGCAAAATTCAGCGCGATAGGCTCTCCCGCTGCGTTAAATCCGCTTGGTTCACATAAAAAACCTTCAATCCGGCTTATTTCATTGATGTTGTCAATGTAATCGCTGGCCTGGGTGCGAACCATCCAGTGATCTAACGCCAGAACTCGAGCGGCAACATGTGGCTCTTTAAGCAACGATTCGAGCTTCTCGAGTTGTGCAAGCGTGGCAGCAACGGGCTTTTCAATCACAATCGCCGGGACCTCGCTTTGCAGTACCCGCTCAAGTACCGGTAAATGATGGAGCGAGGAGGTGGTGATCAGCACAACATCAAGTGGCAATGCCAGCAACGCATCCAGAGAATCACAGCGGCTGATACCGTCTGGTTGTCGAGTGGCATCGGCGTCGTAACCATAAAGTTCGAGAGCAGGAGGGGAGATGCGGCGTAACGCCGGGAGATACGCGGTTTCGATGACCGAACCTAAACCTATAATGCCTGCCAACATAGTAAATTATTAACCGTGTGAATAATTAGAGTCCCACTGTTTTAAATGACTATTGTGATTTGGTCGAGCACGGATTTATCCCTGAGTGTAAAAAGCAGGCGGTTTTTTAGTCCGCCTGTTGGAATGACCTTAGAACAGCAGTGAGTAGTTCACACCGTAAGTGCGTCCACGACCTTTATACTCATACAGCGATGGGCTGCCGTAAGTTGGGCTATACAGTAACGGCGCGCGCTGCCCCCACACGGTGGTGTAATCTTTATCCAGCAAGTTTTCGATGCTGAAGCTGAGTTTGCCCACCGGCAATGCATAGCTACCCATAAAGTCGATGGTGTTGTAGCCATTAATCTTATTATCGCTCGCATCGGTCAAATCAAACGTCTGCTGGCTTTGAACTCGCAGGCTCCACGGATCGGGTGCCCAGCCAACGTATGCGGTGGCTTTCGACGGGCTTGCGTAAATCACATCCCATTTCTGCCATTTCCCATCAACTTTGGTTTCAGATTTCAGCACGTTGAAGTTTACGCCGGTGCTCCAGTTTGAATCTGGAATGAAGTAATCCACCGCACCTTCAACCCCGTAAATACGACGCTTATCATCCTGAATATTGATGGCCATATCTGCACGATTGATGGCGATAGACTTATCAGACAACGAGTAGTACGCCGCAATCTGGCTGCGCAGGCTATCACCGGTATAACGCCAGCCTAACTCGTAAGAATCGACCTTGATCCCCTGAAGTTTAGATTGCCCAACGTTAACGCTATTAAGAAGTTGGTAATGGCCATTAACCAGACGGTAAGTGCCGTTGCCGTAATACTTGCCAGGGTCAGGTAGCTCAACACCTTGCGAGAAGTTGAACCACGTTTGTTGGCGCTCGGTGATGTGCATCAACACGCCAGCATTGAACAACGCATTGTCATAATCGGTGCTGCCGCCAGGGATGGCATCGGCAGAATTTGCGATACCGTTCGCAATGCCTTGCTGCTGAGTAAACCCAATAAAGTCATCAACTTTATTCTCAGTCCACTGGTAGCGTACGCCGCCGCTGAGAGTGAACAAGTCGTTGATGTCATAGCTGGTTTGCAAGAATGGGGCAAAGTTGGTGATGGTGTAAGCCGGGTAGCGGCCGGTGGTATAAATACTTTGGTTATTCAGGCCACCCGAGGCATTTGCTTTCGCCAAATCAAAGAACATCTGGTTCGACGTAAAGCTCTCGTGATCGGCGTCCACACCATAGGTTATCTGCCAGCCGTCGAGCGGTTGGCTGGTCAATGCCAGTTTCGCACCGTACTGATCGGTATCCTGCTGAGACGCGGAGAAACTGGTGACCTTATTACGCGTCAGGGTAGGGAACGGGTAGAACGTCAGGGATTCATCGCGATAATAAATCTGCCCAACCAACTCCTGACCGAGGAAATCGCTGTTGGAATATTGCAGGCTAATCAGATGGCGCTCGGTGCCAGGAATGCGGTCTGAGTTAAGCTCATCACTGACATACGCTTTGCCATCACCCGTTACCGCAGAAAAATTCTGCCCCAAATTCAGGCCGTAATCCTCATCGCCCTGGCTTTTGTAATACTGCGTAACCAACTGAAGCTGCTGGGTTTCATCAATATTTAACGTACCCGTTCCCATAACATCCAGACGGTCGGAATACTGTAAACCTGTCTGTGTATTATCGAGCAGGGTCTGGTCGCCATTGCCGTCATACCAACCGCCAAACTGTTGATAAGCCACCGAAAGACGCCCGGAAGCATGGTCGTTACCACCAGAAATTGCACCAGCAATGCGCTCATCGTGATCTTTGCTGCTGTTAAAACCTGATTTAAGACCCGTTTCAAATTCCATCTGGGTTTCAGGCTGACCTTTTTTGGTCACGATGTTAATCAGACCACCCGTACTCCCACCGCCATACAGGGACGTCGCGCCGGAGATGACTTCAATATGCTCGATATTAAACGGGTCAATAGAATCTAGCTGGCGGCTATCGGTTCGGGATGAGTTCAGGCGTACACCATCCACTAAGACGACGATCGAGCGACCACGCATATTCATGCCGTAATTGGTGCGACTTTGGCTGCCGACATCAAGGCCCGGAATAAGCTGTGCAAGGGCATCTTTCAGCTCCTTGCCACCCTGGATTTGCTGTTCAAGATCAGCGCCTTCGATAACCCAGGTGGTCTGTGCCATTTCTGCCACCGTGCGGTGCATACGGTTTGCAGAAACCAAAATATCTTCTTCGGATGTTTGCTGCGCGAAAGCCGGAGCCATCATCGCCAGGAGCAACGGGTTAAGCACCCAGCGCGCGTTTTTATGCATCATCATCATTCCTTGGATGGGAAATAATTAACATTTAAAAATGTTTTGAAATATGAACGAGCAGAATTTTGCCGATAACGGTTCTCATTATCAATATCAATTGATAGTATTTCTCAAATTAATCTTATGAATAATCACATTATTTCTGTGGTTTACTTTTTTGAGCGTACGCCGTGAACGGCAAAGGAGTCGAAATGTCTGGGGTGCAAGGCTATCGATTGTTTAATGTGCAGCTAGTGCATAAATCGCAAATATCACCGTCACTGCTGAGCCTGGTTTTCGGCGGACCAGACGTCGCCAAAATGAAATGTGATTCGCCGGACCAGCGGATCAAAATGTTATTCCCGTCAGAAGATGGTTCACTCCCGGCCTTACCAGAACAGGCGCAGTGGTATCAGTTACTGCAAGAATTGCCCAAAGAGAAGCGGCCGATTGTGCGCACTTATACCTTGCGCCACGTTGACCGCGAGCGCCAGGAAGTGACGGTTGAGTTTGTCAGCCACGGCACGGAAGGGCCGGCATCCGCATGGGCTATTGCGTCAATGCCTGGGGATAAAATCCAAATTGTTGCCCCAAATGCGGATTACCCACAGGACAGCGGCGGTTATGAGTGGACGCCGCCTGCGGGCTTGCGTCAGGCGTTAATTATTGCCGATGAAACCGCACTGCCAGCGGCGCGAGGTATTCTTGAACTGCTGGCAATGCAGCAAAATCCGCCACAAATCCAGGCATTTTTTGAAGTGCCAGAGCAGGATGATTGTGTTGATTTAAGCGAATTTAGCTTCGCCAGTATTCACTGGTTGCCTCGTAATCCTTCTAAAGCCAGCCACGGAGAGTGTTTGCTAAAAGCGGTCCGAGCTAAGGTGCAAGTACCTAAAACGGCAGGAGTTGTTGAAGCGATCAACGAAGAAGCGGAAGGCGAATTGCTGTGGGACAAAGCCACTACTGGCAGCACTGCGTTTTATGGTTGGATTGCAGGGGAATCGACGGTCGTGAAAATGCTGCGTCGTTATTTGATAGGTGAATGTGGCGTTAACCACGATGCTATCAACTTTATGGCTTACTGGAGTAAAGGGCGACAAAAGTAAAAGCGGAACTCTGAAAAGGCGGATGAGTTTGACTTATCCGCCTCAGTGTAATTTAGATTTTCTTCAGTTCAGGCATTAGCCGCATCGTGGTGCTAACTATCTGTAAAAGCTCATCATAGCTGGCATTTTCACGCGCGCTGACTGACATCCCCTGAATGATGCAGCACAAATATTTAGCCAGCTTACGCACGCAACTGCTGGAGGGGATTTCACCTTTCTCCTGGCGCTTACTCAGAAAACGCACCAACGTTTCTTCCTGCATCGACTGGCGTGTTTTTATCACGGCGGCAATATCTTCCGAAGATGCCGCCAGCACTGATGAAGTACAGATGATAAAACAACCTGTTGGCGTGTCTTTCTCCGTAAATAACTTTGCAATCAGCGATAAATAATCTTCCAGCGCTTCTTCAAGCGTCCGATCTTCGCAGAATAAACATGCCTCACGCATTTGCGTAAAGCGCGCGATATAACGATCCAGCACCGCCCGAAAGAGTCCCTCTTTATTCGTGAACTCGGCGTACAGCGTCGGGGCTTTCGCACCCGTTGCTTCTACCAAATGCGCCATAGAGGTGGCTTCGTAGCCGTGTTGCCAGAACAAAGCCATGGCCTTGTCGAGTGCTGCTTCCCTGTCAAACACCTTCGGACGGCCACGGCTTTTTTTAATGCAACTTGTATCAGATGACATGTATGCCGTTTAACCTTTGTCTGTTTAATGAACGATCATTATAAAAATAAAAACACCCAGTAGCTAGCGGCTTTTCGGATAAAAATAAACGGTTCCTATCTAAATGATAAATAGGGTTTTTATAAAATAATTAATGAACGTTATTAAATTAATTTGACGTGTGATGCAGATCACGTTTATGATTTAGTTATCGATCGTTAAGTAAATGACTTGACGACCTTACAAATCATCTGCTCAAGGTAAATAACATGAAAAACGTAAAAACTCTCGTTGCTGCCGTTGTATTAAGCTCAATTTCTTTTGCAAGCTTTGCCGCTGTAGAAGTCCAGGCCACTCCAGCAGGTCAACAGAAAATCGGTACTGTGACGGCAACCGCGGGGACTAACCTGGGTTCACTTGAAGCACAACTGGCTGAAAAAGCAGAACAAATGGGTGCAAGTTCATACCGCATCACTTCAGTAACCGGTCCAAACACGTTGCATGGTACTGCGGTTATTTATAAATAAGTTATTACCCTCTGAGCGTTGCCTTATAAACTCGTTCAATAAAAAAGGCCCTGTAAAAAAATAACAGGGCCTTTTTTCTATTCTTGAATCGACTTAAATCGTATTGCTCGCTTCAGGATGAGCATTCACTTCTACTGGCATACCTGAACGATGCTGCATGGCTTGCTCCATTACCGTTGCGTCAGTTTCAGGGGCGGACTGGAACTGTTTCATCTGCTCGTTAAGCACAATTGGCAGCACCTGAGGGTCGTCATTAATATCTTTTGACAGCGGCTGATGCACTTCAACTAAACGAGTACCGTCCGGTTCAACGGAGGTCTTGATCGCGGTGTTAATAATGCGCACTGGCGTTCCGACCGGCATCTCTTTATACAAAGCTTTGATGTCGTCATCACGCAGACGAATGCAACCAGAACTGACACGCATACCGATACCAAAGTCTGCGTTGGTGCCGTGTAACAGATAGACACCACCATAGGCGGCGAGGCGAATCGCATGGTGACCCATTGGGTTATCCGGCCCGGCAGGCACCACTGTCGGGAGTTTGATGCCGTTGGCCAGGTAACGTGCGCGGATATTCGCGGTGGGTGTCCAGGTTGGGTTGGCCCGTTTATCTGAAATGGTCGTCACCATGGTTGGCGTGACGGTGTCGCCACCGAGTTGACCAATCCCAATAGGGTAGACGGTGACGCTGTTTTTCCCGGCCGGATAATAGTAAACGCGGAGCTCGGCGAGATTAAGTACCAGCCCCTGACGTGGGGCGTCGGGCAGCAGCATTTGACGTGGGATCGTCAGCACGCTTCCTGCACGAGGAACATACGGATCTACGCCCGGATTTGCCTGAAGCAAAGCCAGGAAACCCACATTGTATTTTTTCGCAATCGCCTCAAGCGAACCCCCATTATTTTCCACGACATGGAAAATATTCTTGCCGATCAGACGGCTTCCTTCTGGTGGCAATGGATAAGAGTTGGCGACAGCCTGAAACGAGGCCAGTGTTGCGCTAACCAGCATGATCGACGCGAGCCAGCGAATGACGCGAGCTTTGCGGGATGATGAAACGCTCAGAGAGGTAATCACGATAAACCCTATGAAAAATGTGTATGTTATAAAAAAGTTAATCGATGATTATGGCGGGAGAGCGTGTAGGGAAATCCTGGCGGATTGAAAGAATGTGTAAATGTTACAAAATAAGTGCCTTAGACATTTCTAAGGCACTTTGAGCAGATTAAGCCGCTGCGTTCTGTGCAAGCTGACGCATAAAGTTACGCACCCATTCCATGCGGGTTTTGCGGTCAGCGAGATCTTCAATAAATTTCAGACGAGTTGGCCCATCCAGACGGTAATGCTGAGGCTGTTTTTGCAGTAAGCCAATCAACCATACTGGATTAACATTGTTCTTCTCGGCAAATTCAATCACGCCACCTTTTTCGTTACCTTCGATTTTACGTACACCTAATTTCTGTGCTTGCTGGCGCAACGCGGCAATATCCAGCAGGTTGCGAGCAGGGTCAGGCAGCAAACCAAAGCGGTCAATCAACTCTACTTTTAACTCGTCGAGTTCATGTCCCGTTTTTGCACTGGCGATGCGTTTGTAGAACGACAGGCGCGTATTGACGTCCGGGATGAAATCATCCGGCAACAGGGCAGGCATGCGCAGTTCAACCTCGGTCTGGCTGCTGGTCAAATCTTCAAGTGACGGTTCACGGCCTTCTTTAAGCGCATCGACCGCGTTTTCCAGCAACTCCATATACAGCGAGAAACCGATGGTTTCCATCGAGCCGCTTTGGCCTTCGCCGAGCAACTCACCCGCACCACGAATTTCCAGGTCATGTGTCGCCAGGGCAAAACCGGCACCCAAATCTTCGAGAGAAGCGATAGCCTCGAGGCGTTTTTGCGCGTCGGTGGTCATCGCTTTTGGATGTGGCGTCAACAACCAGGCATAGGCCTGGTGATGCGAGCGCCCAACGCGGCCACGTAGCTGGTGCAACTGCGCAAGGCCGAAATGGTCTGCGCGTTCGATGATAATGGTATTCGCGGTCGGAATATCGATACCGGTTTCGATAATCGTGGTACAGACCAGCACGTTGAAACGCTGGTGGTGAAAGTCGTTCATCACGCGTTCCAGCTCACGTTCACGCATTTGGCCATGACCAATGGTGATGCGCGCTTCGGGCACTAATACCGCGAGGCGGTCTGCTGCTTTTTGGATATTTTCCACATCGTTATAAAGATAGTAAACCTGCCCGCCGCGCAGGACTTCACGCAGAATTGCTTCGCGGACAACCAGTTCATCGTACTGGCGAACGAAAGTTTTCACCGCCAGACGGCGTGCCGGAGGCGTCGCGATAATCGACAAATCGCGCATCCCGCTCATCGCCATATTAAGCGTGCGTGGGATCGGTGTTGCAGTCAGCGTCAGGATATCGACGTCTGCACGCATCGCTTTAATTCGCTCTTTATGACGCACACCAAAGCGATGCTCTTCATCGACAATCAGGAGCCCCAGGTCTTTCATCTTCACATCATTTTGCAGAAGCTTATGGGTGCCGATAAGAATATCGACTTTCCCTTCACTCGCATCTTGCAGGATTTGCGCTTGCTCTTTGGCGGTACGAAAACGCGACAGCATTTCGATGCGCACTGGCCAGTTGGCGAAACGGTCGCGGAAGTTATCCAGATGCTGTTGAGCGAGCAGGGTGGTCGGCACTAACACAGCAACTTGTTTGTGGTTTTCCACCGCGAGGAATGCGGCGCGCATCGCTACTTCGGTTTTACCAAAGCCCACATCGCCGCAGACAAGACGGTCCATGGCCAGCGGTTGGCACATGTCGCTCAACACCGCATTAATCGCCTGGGCCTGGTCCGGCGTGGTTTCAAACGGGAAGGCATCGCAGAACAGTTGATATTGTTCGCGGTCATGCTTAAAGGCAAAGCCTTGTTTTGCGGCACGCTGGGCATAAATATCCAGTAATTCCGCAGCCACATCACGCACTTTCTCGGCGGCTTTCTGGCGCGCGCGTGACCATGCATCGCTGCCCAGTTTATGCAGCGGCGCATTTTCTTCGGCTCCGCCCGCGTAACGGCTGATCAAATGCAGTGAAGAAACCGGTACGTAGAGTTTGGCGTCACCGTGATAGGTCAGCATCAGGTATTCAGCCGTGATACCACCGGCTTCAAGGGTGGTTAATCCGGCGTAACGGCCAACACCATGTTCAAGATGCACAACCGGTTGGCCGATATGCAGCTCGGCGAGGTTGCGAATCAAGGTATCTGGGTTAATGGTGCGACGACTATCCTGACGGCGGCGGCTGACGCGCTCACCCAGCAGATCGCTTTCACAAATCAACGCGCGGTTACGCAGGGTGTCGATGAAACCATGCTCACTGGAACCCTGCATCAAATAGCGGCCATTATCTTTGGCCTCATCAAGGCGATAAATACGCTTTGGTGCCACTTTGATGCGGGATAACAATTCGCCTAGTGCTTCACGGCGTCCTTCACTTTCGACGGAAAACACCACGGGTCCCGCGAAGGACTCAAGGAATTTACGCAGGTTATCGAGCGGCGCTTTCTGCTGCGCCTGAACGGAAAGGTCAGGCAATGCGCGATAGCCCAGGTTGGTAAACGCAGCTTTGTCGGCTAATGATTCGGTTTTGAGCTGGATACGCGGCCAGGATTTTAACTCGCTGAACAGTTCGTCCACACGCAGCCACAGGCTTTCTGGTGGCAATAATGGCCGCATCGGATCGACGCCGCGATTTTCGAATCGGGCCACGGTATCCTGCCAGAAACGCTCGGCACTGTTTTCGATGTCGCCAGTATTCACCAGCAAGGTGTTTTTTGGGAAATAACTAAACAGCGGCGGCAAAGGCTCGCTGAAGAACAGCGGTTGCCAATATTCAATCCCGGCAGGGAGCGTGTTTTTACTCACTTGCTGATAGATATGTTCCGGCTCGC
Organism: Buttiauxella sp. WJP83; assembly: GCF_027594725.1. Taxonomy (NCBI): domain Bacteria; kingdom Pseudomonadati; phylum Pseudomonadota; class Gammaproteobacteria; order Enterobacterales; family Enterobacteriaceae; genus Buttiauxella; species Buttiauxella sp. WJP83. Next base: position 2,882,896 of record NZ_CP110080.1, on the reverse strand, counting down.
GTTTCACATCAAACTTGTCGCGCCACTGGCTACGGAACAGTTCAATGGCGGTTTTGTCGGTCGGGAACTCGTGCGCAGGCAGCAAGTTAATCGCGTCAACTTCTTCGAGCGTGCGTTGCGTATCAACATCAAACACGCGCAGGCTGTCGATTTCGTCATCGAAGAAATCGATGCGGTAGGGCTGATCGCTCCCCATCGGGTATAAATCCAGCAATGCGCCACGGGTAGCAAATTCACCGTGTTCCATCACCTGATCGACACTGCGATAACCAGCCTGTTCTAACTGGCTACGTAGATTATCGCGTGATAGGCGCTGGCCTTTTTTCATCACCAACGCATGGCCGTGCAAGAAACTGTGCGGGCAGACGCGTTGCATCAGGGTATTCACCGGCAGGATCAACACGCCGCGCTGCATGGTTGGCAACTGATACAATGTCGATAAACGCGAAGAGATAATTTCCTGATGCGGCGAGAAACTGTCGTAGGGCAGGGTTTCCCAGTCGGCAAGATTCACCACCAGGCTTTCCGTAAACTGAGTAATCTCGTCATGCAAACGCAGTGCATTCTGCATATCGGGAGCAATCAACACCACCGGCCCATTATGGCGCTCTATGATTTCGGCCACTTCGGTTGCACAAGCAGAACCGGTGAGTTCTCCAAGCTGACGCTGATCGCCAGCTTTAACAGGTAAGGAATAGCGATAATTTTCAGGCATAGAAGGTGTCAGAATCTCTCAGGTTACATCGAATTTTGCGGGTAAATAACCCCGACGCGGCAAGAAGTTGCCTTTTATTATCCGCGATCGTTTTGTATTAGCAACCCAATCGCAAAGCAGCCAGAGATTTGACCCATTCGCCAACCGTCACTTATCCCGCATCCGTTGCGGTCACCATTTTTTTCGGCGGTGAGAAGAACAGATCACCACACAGAATCCGCGATAATTTTCTGAAGCCCAGGCCCAGCAAGGTACATATCGCCAGGCTGAAAAACGGATAAACCAGCAAAATGGCGAGCAGCAGGTTATCGGAGAGGTGTCCGGCATTGATTTGTGCAAGTGTGAATAAGCTTAATGCTTCAATCACAATGCGGTGGGTCGTGTAAATCGCAATGGTGTTGCTGCCGACAATATTCAGGAAGGCGTCGGAGCGGCTTTCTCGCCGGTTATCAAGCAGATAAAATAGCTTCATAATGACGAAAATAGAGAGCACTGAAATCACCAGCGGGACGTTCACCAGATACAGCGCGGTAGAAACCAAAGCAGCGGCTACGCAGAATAATGGTCGTTGGCGAGGGGAAAATGCTTTCATCGCGTTCATCAATTGTGGCCCAAACCACGCGCCCAGCCCGTAATAACACATGTTACGCACCACGCTGTTCATACCCCACCATGGCAACGGCATAAAGCTAATCGCTACATTCAGCGCCAGTAACATCACGATGACCGGAACTTTGTACTGGCGCAGGCTTTTGAAAACCAGAAAATAGAGCACCAGTGCGTAGAGATACCAAAGGCTGGTGCTGGCTTTTGCCATGCTGGTGGCAAATTGTAAGAGGTTTTCTGAGTAGGCTGCGTTGGAGGTTGGGTTTCGCACCAGTTCAGGTGCCAGCCACGCATTGATCAACGTAATGCCAAACCACTGCAACACGCCCCATAACAACAATACATAAAAGATATTCCACAGACGTTTATCAATGCAGTCCCGCCATTTCACCACGTCGATATAGCGGGTTATCAAATATCCAGAAATAAAGAAAAAGACCGGCATACGAAAAGGGGCCAGATAAAGATTCAGGTAAATCCAGCTTTTGGCAATGTACTCAGGCAATCCGCTTTGGGATTGCACCAGGTGCGGGTAAAAAGTGATCACCGAGTGATAGATAACCACAAGGCAGATGCACAGTCCCTTAATGTGATTAATCCATAGCTGTTTGTTTTTCATACTGTGGCAATGTCTTCTGTTGGTCTGAATTGCCTTCAGGGTGGAAGATTGGCACCCGTTTTTTTACCCGATTTGTCTGTTTTTGTAAGAATCTGGAGCCTTTCAGAAATTCCGCAGGGTCAGTAATTAACAAATTCGTGAGAGCTTTGACTTCGAAAACAAGATGTTATGAGCTTGATTTAATTGAATTTCACATGTTCTGAAATATCAAAAAAACGTTATGTTTCATTTACTTGATACGGTATCACTTATATACTTCTCGCCAACTTTGCATCCGCAACTGCAACAAGACGGAATACATGTATCAACCTGTCGCGTTATTTATAGGCCTGCGCTACATGCGTGGGCGAGCAGCTGACCGTTTCGGTCGCTTCGTTTCCTGGCTGTCGACTATCGGCATTACGCTTGGCGTAATGGCGCTGGTTACCGTGCTTTCCGTCATGAACGGATTTGAACGTGAGCTACAAAACAACATTCTTGGACTGATGCCACAAGCGATAATCAGTGCGCCTGGGGGCTCCATTAATCCAGAAACGCTTCCTGCAAAAGATCTCAAACTCGAAGGTGTGACGCGAATTGCGCCAATTACCACCGGTGATGTGGTGCTGCAAAGCGCGCGCAGCGTGGCGGTTGGTGTGATGCTGGGTGTGCAGCCGGACGAAAAAGATCCGCTTTCGCCGTTTTTGGTCAACGTTAAGCAAACTGACCTGGTCGCCGGGAAGTACAACATTATTCTGGGTGAGCAGTTGGCCGGGCAACTGGGCATTAAACGGGGTGATAGCATCCGTGTGATGGTGCCATCCGCCAGCCAGTTTACGCCGATGGGGCGTTTGCCTAGCCAGCGTCTGTTTACCGTCATTGGTACTTTTGCGGCCAATAGCGAAGTCGACGGTTATCAAATGTTGGTAAACCAGCAGGATGCGTCGCGACTGATGCGCTATCCGGCGGGCAATATCACCGGCTGGCGTTTGTGGCTGGCAGAACCGCTAAAAGTGGATGTGCTGAGTCAACAGACACTGCCGCAGGGTACCGAGTGGAAAGACTGGCGCGAACGTAAAGGGGAGCTTTTCCAGGCCGTGCGCATGGAAAAAAATATGATGGGGCTGCTATTGAGCCTGATTGTAGCGGTTGCCGCATTTAACATCATTACGTCTCTTGGCCTGCTGGTCATGGAAAAACAAGGCGAAGTCGCCATTCTCCAGACTCAAGGGCTCACCCGTCGCCAAATCATGGCGGTGTTTATGGTGCAAGGGGCAAGTGCCGGGGTTATTGGGGCACTGCTGGGCGCGTTACTGGGCGCGCTACTTGCCAGCCAGTTAAACAATTTGATGCCGATTATTGGCGCGATGTTGGATGGCGCCACTCTGCCGGTTGCCATTGATCCGCTACAAGTTATCGTGATTGCCGTCGTTGCTATGGCGGTTGCGCTGTTATCCACGCTTTATCCATCGTGGCGTGCTGCCGCGACACATCCCGCTGAGGCTTTACGTTATGAGTAATTCAATCCTGTTGCAGTGTGACAAGCTGTGCAAACGCTATCAGGAAGGCAAAGTGCAAACCGACGTATTGCATGATGTCAGCTTCAGCATCGATACCGGCGAGCTAATGGCGATTGTCGGCAGCTCTGGTTCCGGCAAAAGTACCCTGTTGCACCTGTTAGGTGGGCTTGATACGCCAACTTCTGGCGATGTGATTTTCAACGGCAAGGCGATGAGCTCAATGTCGTCGTCAGCTAAAGCGGAACTGCGTAACCGTGAGCTGGGCTTTATCTATCAGTTCCATCATCTGCTGCCTGATTTTACCGCGATGGAAAACGTCGCGATGCCGCTGTTAATCGGCAAAAACAATACGGATGAAACCAGAGAACGTGCGTTGGAAATGCTGAAAGCTGTCGGTCTTGATCACCGCAGTAATCACCGTCCTTCAGAGCTTTCCGGTGGTGAACGCCAGCGTGTGGCGATAGCACGTGCTCTGGTCAATAATCCGCGCCTGGTGCTGGCCGATGAACCGACCGGTAACCTGGATGCACGTAATGCAGACAGTATTTTCGAACTGCTTGGTGAGCTGAACGTGCGCCAGGGAACCGCATTCCTCGTGGTGACTCACGATCTGCAATTGGCGCGTCGCATGTCTCGCCAATTAGAAATGCGTGATGGTCGCCTGACCAATGAGCTGACTCTGATGGGAGCCCATTAATGGCTTCGCCACTGTCACTGCTTATTGGTTTGCGTTTTAGCCGCGGGCGTCGTCGCAGCGGTATGGTGTCACTGATTTCAATCATCTCCACTTTAGGTATCGCATTAGGTGTAGCGGTGCTGATCGTGGGGCTGAGCGCAATGAACGGTTTCGAGCGTGAGCTGAATAACCGTATTTTAGCGGTAGTACCACATGGTGAAATCGAGCCGGTAAATCAGCCGTTCCATGACTGGAGCGGTGTTTTACAACGTGTTGAAAAAGTGAAGGGGATTGCGGCGGCTGCGCCGTACATCAACTTCACCGGTCTGGTGGAAAGTGGACCAAATCTGCGCGCTATTCAGGTAAAAGGGGTCGATCCTGCACAGGAGGTTCGTCTTAGCGCGTTACCACAGTATGTGCAAAATAACGCGTGGGCTAACTTTAAGGCCGGTCAGCAGCAAATCATCATTGGTAAAGGGGTTGCTGATGCCCTGAAAGTGAAGCAGGGCGACTGGATCTCTATCATGATTCCCAACAGCAATGCCGATCACAAATTGCTGCAACCGAAGCGCGTACGCCTGCAAGTTGAGGGTATTCTCGCACTCAGCGGGCAGCTCGATCACAGCTTCGCGATGGTGCCAATGGCGGATGCGCAGAGCTATCTGGACATGGGTGATAGCGTCACCGGCATTGCTATCAAAGTGAATGATGTGTTTAACGCCAACCAGTTGGTGCGAGATGCCGGTGAAGTCACTAACGCTTACGTTTACATCAAAAGCTGGATTGGTACCTACGGCTATATGTACCGCGATATCCAGATGATTCGCGCCATTATGTATCTGGCGATGGTGCTGGTGATTGGTGTCGCCTGTTTCAACATCGTTTCCACGCTGGTGATGGCGGTGAAAGATAAGAGCAGCGATATCGCTGTACTGCGAACCCTTGGTGCAAAAGATGGCCTGATTCGCGCGGTTTTCATCTGGTATGGGCTGTTAGCCGGTCTGTTGGGTAGCGTGAGCGGTGTGATTATCGGGGTGCTGGCCTCCTGGCAACTGACCAATATCATCCGCGTCATTGAAAAACTTATCGGTCACCAATTCCTGTCCGGAGATATTTACTTTATTGATTTCCTGCCATCCGAACTTCATTGGCTGGACGTATTTTATGTGCTGGTGACAGCACTTTTACTGAGTCTGCTGGCAAGCTGGTACCCTGCGCGTCGCGCAAGCCGAATTGATCCGGCGAGGGTGCTAAGTGGCCAGTAATTACGTCATGATTTGAGTGGCGCTTTGTGTTGTTAAATCAATGTGCCGCCAAATCAGAAAGAGGAATGCATTATGTATTATGGATTTGATATTGGCGGCACCAAAATTGCACTCGGTGTCTTTGATGAACAGCTTAAATTGCAGTGGGAAACCCGCGTTCCCACGCCGCGCGAAAGTTACGACGAATTTTTAAACGCAGTCGCCGCCCTGGTGACCGAAGCGGATACCCGTTTTGGCGTTAAAGGTTCTGTGGGTATCGGCATCCCCGGGATGCCGGAAACCGACGATGGCACGCTCTATGCCGCCAATGTTCCTGCCGCCAGTGGCAAACCGCTGCGTGCCGACCTCTCTGCTCTCCTTGAACGCGACGTGCGTCTCGATAACGATGCCAACTGTTTTGCCCTCTCCGAAGCCTGGGACGATGAGTTCCGTCAGTATCCGCTTGTCATGGGATTGATACTCGGAACGGGCGTGGGCGGCGGGATTGTCATTAACGGTAAGCCGATTACCGGTCGCAGTTATATCACCGGTGAATTTGGTCATATTCGCCTGCCAGTCGATGCGCTGGAGGTGGTCGGGCGTGATTTCCCCCTGACGCGCTGCGGCTGCGGACAGCACGGCTGTATTGAGAATTATCTTTCAGGTCGCGGGTTTGCATGGCTTTACGAACACTTCTATCATCAGAAACGTGAAGCTCCGGAAATCATCGCCTTGTGGGAGCAGGGGGATGAACAAGCCCGCGAACACGTTGAACGGTATCTTGATCTACTGGCGGTGTGTCTGGGCAATATTCTGACTATTGTCGATCCCGACTTACTGGTGATCGGTGGTGGATTATCCAACTTTACTGCAATTACGGAACAGCTGTCCGGGCGATTGCCTCGACATTTGCTGCCGGTTGCCCGTGTACCGCGCATTGAACCTGCGCGACATGGGGATGCTGGCGGTATGCGTGGCGCGGCGTTCCTCCATCTCACGGAGTAAATTATGTTAACCCGTCGTCAACATCGGTTAAGCCGGTTCAGAAAAAACAAACGCTTGTTGAGACAGCGTCTGCGCCAGCGCGCTTTTTTCCGCGACAGTCCTGGACCTGAAGCGATGGAAAAACCCAGAGTTGTGGTCCTGACCGGGGCAGGGATTTCCGCCGAGTCAGGTATTCGGACTTTCCGCGCGACTGATGGTTTGTGGGAAGAGCATCGAGTTGAAGATGTGGCAACGCCAGAAGGATTTGCCCGCGACCCAGAACTGGTGCAGGCCTTTTATAATGCTCGCCGTCAGCAACTCCAGCAGGCAGAAATCCAGCCCAATGCGGCTCATCGGGCGTTAGCAAGGCTTGAGGAAGAGTTGGGCGATCACTTCCTTTTGGTGACGCAAAATATTGATAATCTCCACGAGCGCGCGGGTAATAAAAATATTATCCATATGCACGGTGAACTGCTGAAAGTGCGCTGTGCACGCAGTGGGCAAGTGCTGGAGTGGAAAGGGGATATCACCTCTGATGATCGTTGCCACTGCTGCCAACTTTCTGCACCGTTGCGCCCGCACGTGGTGTGGTTTGGTGAAATGCCGCTCGGTATGGATGAGATTTATCAGGCGATTGCGACGGCAGATTACTTTATCGCCATCGGCACCTCTGGCCATGTTTATCCCGCTGCAGGTTTTGTCCACGAAGCCCGATTGCAAGGCGCACATACCGTTGAGCTGAATCTTGAACCGAGCCAGGTGGGTAGCGAGTTTGAAGAGAAGTTTTACGGTTTAGCCAGTGAGGTGGTGCCGGAGTACGTGGACAGGTTATTGAAAGGGCTTTGAAACAACTGCCCTCACCCTAGCCCTCTCCCCCAGGAGAGGGAATTTGACGGTTTTCTCCCTCTCCTTTGGGAGAGGGCCGGGGTGAGGGGGAAAAAGCTAAAAACCGAACTACCGCCCAGCCTTCAACTTCTGATAATAAGACTCATAAATCGCACTGGCATCACCCACATCGTTCTGCCACTCCCCGTTTTTAAGCACTGCCTCATCCGGGTAAAGCGATTTATCGCCAGACACTTCTTTTGGTAGCAACTTGCGCGCTTCGAGATTTGGCGTCGGATAACCAATAGTCTCGGCTACCTGTTTTGCCACATCGGGACGCAGCAGGAAGTTAATCAGCTTCAGCGCACCGTCTACGTTTTTGGCGTTTGCAGGAATAGACAGGTTATCCATCCAGAAAATCCCGCCTTCTTTCGGCCAGACAATTTCCAGCGGAGTGCCCGCCTGGCGCGCAACATAGGCTGATCCATTCCACACCATACCGAGATTCACTTCGCCTTCCATATACGGGTTGGCAGGGTTATCCGAGTTGAATGCGGCGACATTTGGCATCAGCTTTTGCAGTTCGTGGTACGCCGCTTCAATCTGTTTGGGATCGGTGGTATTCCCGGAATAACCCAGTTTCAGTAACGCGACCTGGAACACTTCGCGCGCGTCATCGGTCAGCAGCAGGCTTTGCTTGTACTCTGGTTTCCACAAATCAGCCCAACTGTTGACGGTTTTCGGATCAATCGAGTCGCTGTTGACGCCGATGGCTGTCGCACCCCAGATATACGGAATGGAATAGTCATTATTGGGATCGAACGGCTTGTTGAGCATCTCAGGATCGAGATTTTTGAAGTTACTCAGTTTGCTCTTGTCGATCTTCTGGATCATCCCTTCTTTGCGCATTTTCGCCACAAAGTAGGTTGAAGGCACAACCAGATCGTACGCACCTTCTTTGTAGGTTTTCAGCTTGGCATACATGGTTTCATTCGACTCGTAGGTCGAATAAATCACTTTGATCCCCGTTTCTTTGGTGAACTGCTCAAGCAGGCCTGGCGGCACGTACTCTGTCCAGTTATAGAAGTAGAGTGTCTTACTGTCATCGGCATGTGCAGCGCCCATACCCAGTGCCAGAGCGCCCGCAGCGAGCAGGTGGCGTGGCCATTTAGTCATTTTAACGTCCCCTGAATTTAGAGCCTAGCTCTTGGTTTTATCACGAAGAATAAGCTGACTGGCAACGACCAGGACCAGCGAGAGCACTAACAAAATGGTGGCAAGTGCGTTCACCTCTGGCGAAACACCGACCTTCACCATTGAGTAAATCTTCAATGGCAAAATTTCATAACTTGGCCCTGTCACGAACGATGAAACCACCACATCATCCATCGACAGGGTAAAACTCAACAGCCAGCCCGCGGCAACCGCAGGCATGGCAAGTGGCAGGAGGATCTTGCGAAGAATGGTCAGTTCGCTGGCACCTAAATCTTTCGCCGCCTCAAGCATTCGCACATCAAACCCTTTCAGTCGTGAATAGACCGTGACGACGACAAATGGCAGGCAGAAAGTGATATGTGAGAACAGCAGCGACCAGAAGCCAAGTGACACACCCAGCAGCATAAACAGCACCAGCAGTGAAATCGCCATCACGATATCGGGCGACATCATCACCACAAATAACATGCCACTGACAAACGGTTTGCCACGGAAACGGTAGCGATACAACGCCACCGCCGTTAACGAGCCAATCAGCGTCGCCGCAGTGGCGGAAACCACTGCCATGGTTAATGAATGTTGTGCTGCTTGCAGCAGGCTGTCGTTGTTCATCAGCAGGCTATACCACTTGCCCGTAAAGCCTTGCCAGTTAATACCGAAACGCGAACTGTTAAACGAATTAACGATCAAAATGATAATCGGAATGTACAGATACGCGTAGATGGCAGTCATAAAACCGCCACGGAACAGGCGACCCATCATTCTAATTCCACCTTCTTGTTCAACAAACGGGCAGCACGCCAGTAAACCAGCAGCATCAGACCCATCACCAACGTGAGCGTAATGCTGGTCGCGGCACCAAACGGCCAGTCGCGAATATTCAGGAACTGGCTCTTAATGACGTTACCAATCAACAGGTTTTTCGCCCCTCCCATCAAGTCGGAGACGTAAAACAACCCCATTGCAGGCAACATCACCAGCAAACAGCCCGCAATAATTCCCGGCATGGTGAGCGGAATGATAATGCGGATAAACGTCTGAAATTTGCTGGCACCCAAATCACGCGCCGCTTCCAGCAGAGGCTTATCAAGCTTCTCGATGCTCGAATACAGTGGCATGACCATAAATGGCAGCAGGATATACACCAGGCCGATGATCACTGCACTTGGGGTGTACATCAGACGAATCGGCGTATCAATGACCCCAAGCCACAGTAAAAACTCATTCATATACCCTTTGGTGCTGAGGAAAATCTTCAACCCATAGATACGAATTAATGAGTTGGTCCAGAAGGGGACAATCAGCAAAAATAGCAACAAAGGGCGCACACGCTCCGGTAATCGAGCCAGGAACCAGGCAAACGGGTAGCCCAACACCAGGCAGGCGAGGGTGGCAATCAACGCCATATTTAGCGAGTGTAGAAGTACCTGCGCATACAGAGGGTCGGCGAGCCGGGTGTAGTTTTCCAGCGTGAATACCATGCTGACGAAATTGGCGTCATCACGCGTCAGGAAGCTCGTCCCGATGATCATCAGATTTGGCAGGAACACGAACAACACCAACCAACCTACGATGGTGGTAATCACCAGATTCTGGAATTTACGCGAGCTCTTCATCTGCCAACACTACCTCCCAGCTTTCAACCCAGGTAACCGCCATTTTTTGGTTAAGCGAGTGGTCAAAATCAGGATCATCCTCGTTAAAGAATTCACTGACCATCACCATTTTGCCATTTTCCAGTTCGACGTTTGACTCAAGCGTCATGCCTTTATAGTTACGTTCCCGCACGTAGCCAATCAGGCCGTCGGCAACGTGAGTATCGCCTATCTCTTCGACGCGCAAATCTTCCGGGCGCAACAAGACTTTCAGCCGTTGCCCGGCGGTGACAGGCATCGTCACATAAATATGGCATTCGCGGCCTTCGACATTGGCCAGCACACGCTGTTCATCGACACGTTCGATGACGGTCGCATCAAAAATATTGATCTCACCGATAAAACTCGCCACGAACAGGTTTTTGGGTTCTTCGTAAATTTCGCGCGGCGTGCCGTCTTGCTCAATGCGACCATCGCGCATCACCACAATCCTGTCGGACATGGTTAACGCTTCTTCCTGATCGTGCGTGACAAAAACAAAGGTAATGCCGAGCTTACGCTGGAGCGCTTTTAATTCGTTCTGCATCTGCTTGCGCAATTTGTAATCGAGCGCGGAAAGCGACTCATCAAGCAGTAACAGGCGGGGTTTATTGACTACCGCCCGTGCAATCGCAACACGCTGTTGCTGTCCGCCAGAAAGCTGGTGGGGTTTGCGTTGCGCGAATGCCTCTAGCTGCACCATTTTCAACGCTTCGGTCACACGCGGAGCAATCTCGGCATCCGGCGTTTTTTGCATTCTTAAACCGAAGGCGACGTTTTCAAAAACGGTCATATGAGGAAACAGAGCGTAGCTCTGGAAGACGGTATTAACGTGGCGGTGTTCGGCCGGAACCTGCGTGATATCCTGGCCATCGAGTGAAATCGTGCCAGAATCCGCGCTTTCCAGACCGGCAATGATGCGCAGCACCGTTGTTTTGCCGCAGCCGGAAGGGCCAAGGAGCGTCAGAAATTCACCATTATTGATGGTGAGAGATAAATCAGAAATTACGTTTTTGCCATCAAAGCGCTTACCTACACCCGCCAGTTCTACCAGCGGTGAGAGCGAACGAAGCTGTGTATTCAATTTTTTACTCTGTCCCATAAATGACGCATCAAATTGCGAGCTGATGCGGGGTTTGTGATTAACCACCTTGCGGTTTTGCACGTTTAAGTAAGGGCACGCATTCTACGGCAAAGCATTGAAATCGCCAATCCTTGATACCTTTTTGCGGGGTTGAACGTGATGAGGATCCAAGCAGCAAACACCAAATCCACTCGCATTGCATTAGATTCGTGACTATTTTCATCTCAGGCAGGCTAAAAGTGACCTGACGCAATATTTGCATTTGTGGCTTACTGATAATGAAGTCACAAAAATTGAGGGTAGCGACATGGATAAATTACTTGAACGTTTCTTACATTATGTCTCTTTGGATACTCAGTCCAAACCTGGCGTGAGACAAGTTCCCAGTACGGAAGGGCAGTGGAAATTGTTGCGCCTGCTGAAAGAGCAAATGGAAGAGATGGGTTTGGTGAATGTTACGCTGGGCGAACATGGCACCGTCATGGGAACACTCCCGTCTAATGTCGATAAAAAAGTCCCGCCAATTGGTTTTATCTCCCATGTGGATACAGCGCCTGATTTCACGGGTAAAAATGTCAATCCGCAAATTGTAGAAAACTATCGTGGTGGTGATATCGCGCTGGGAATTGGCGATGAAGTGCTCTCACCGGTGATGTTCCCGGTACTGCATCAGTTGCTCGGGCATACGCTTATCACCACCGATGGCAAAACGCTGCTTGGCGCTGATGATAAGGCTGGTGTGGCTGAAATCATGACCGCATTGGCGGAGCTAAAAGAGAAAAAAATCCCGCATGGGGATATTCGTGTGGCTTTCACCCCTGATGAAGAAGTGGGTAAAGGCGCGAAGTATTTTGATGTCGAAGCATTCGATGCACGTTGGGCGTACACCGTTGATGGCGGTGGTGTGGGAGAGTTGGAGTGCGAGAACTTTAACGCAGCCTCGGTCACGATCAAAATCGTGGGTAACAACGTGCATCCAGGTTCTGCCAAAGGGGTTATGGTCAACGCGCTATCACTTGCAGCCCGCATTCACGCAGAAGTTCCCGCTGACGAAAGCCCTGAATGTACCGAAGGTTACGAAGGCTTCTATCATTTGCATGGCATCAAAGGTTCGGTTGATAAGGCAGAAATGCACTACATCATCCGTGATTTTGACCGTGAAAAGTTTGAAGCCCGTAAGCGCAAAATGATGGATATCGCCAAGAAGGTCGGCAAGGGCCTGCACCCGGATTGTTACATCGAGCTGGTTATCGACGACAGCTACTACAATATGCGCGAGAAAGTCGCCGAACATCCGTACATTGTGGAAGTGGCACAACAGGCGATGCGTGATTGCGACATCGAACCTATCCTGAAGCCGATTCGTGGTGGCACCGACGGCGCGCAGCTGTCATTCAAAGGTTTGCCTTGCCCGAATCTGTTCACCGGTGGCTATAACTATCACGGCAAACACGAGTTTGTGACACTGGAAGGAATGGAAAAAGCGGTGGCGGTGATTGTGCGTATTGCTGAGTTAACGGCAAAGCAGAGCTGAGTAACCAGGGTGTTGGTCGGTACCTGTTTAAGCCGATCAAAAAAGAAAAGGGGCGGGTAGCCCCTTTGTCGTCATACTGGCAACCATAGGCTGACATTGTTAACACCATGGTTATATTAATCAATGGGGAGTCGTTCGTGATAGCTTACGTTTTTCAGGCGGATCTCTGGAGGGATTGAATTCCGGTGTTAACGGGTGTTGACCTGACTATAAGTAACGGGTTTATCGTAAGAATTCGATGAGTTGATGATGATAAATATGCTTACGATATCGCAGCTTGCAAAGAAATATAATTTGTCCAGAAGCTCTATCCTTTATTATGAAAAGGTTGGTTTATTGAAACCAAAGTTTGTCGCAGACAATGGTTACAGATGGTATGGAGTTGATGAGGAAGAAAGGCTAAAACTCATTGTTTCATATCGTTCTTATCAACTGCCTATTTCTGATATATGCACTATTTTAGATTCATCAGGTAAATCACAGTCTAAAATCTTAGAAAGGCATTTTGAGATATTAGAAATGGAAATAAATAACTTGAGAAGACAGCAACTTGCCATTATTGAGTTGTTTAAAGAATCAATTATATCAAAGGAGAAAAACGTGGATAAATCTAAGTGGGTTGAAATTATGATGGCGGCTGGATTAACAAAAGAAGATATGATCAGATGGCACCAGAAATTTGAGGAGATGGAACCGGAAGAACATCAGAAATTTCTGGAATCATTAAAAATTTCACAAGAAGAGATCGTCCGAATCCGAAGTTTGTAAATCCCTAATCATTTCTTACATGCTTATTGCCAGGAGCGGTTCGGCCATTTACACCACGGAAGCCAGCGTATTAAAGGTGATCGCTCAGGCGACCACCTTTAATTGAGTCATCTTTAGTCACAGTTCAGACTTTATTAATGCTTACTCTGATCTTTGTTACGGTTCTGATTTCGTTTAGCCTGATCTTTGTTGCGGTCCTGATTTCGTTTAGCTTGGTCTTTGTTACGGTCCTGATTCCGTTTAATCTGGTCTTTGTTGCGATTATCTTGACGACTATCGTGGTTTCCATCGATATTTTTTATACGCTCACCGTTGCCACCATTCCAGTTCGGGGCATTATCTATACGATTCTCACGACTTGCTTCACGTATATCATGATGAGTTTCTCGACCTTTTTCACGAATTTCATGGCGTTCATCAACACTGGAGTTATCGCCAATACCCGTATTATTATCTACGCGATATTCACGGCTACCTTCGCGAACATCGTGTTTACCTTCTCGAACCGACTCACGAACATCATGGCGTTGTTCAAAATTGGCTGTTTCAGCAAAGGATGACATACTGCAAGTCAGAGTAAAAATGCCAATGAGATTAATCAGTTTCATACTTAGTCCTGGTAGACTCCCAAAGTGAGAGGGAGCAGAGATGGTATTTGAAGTTGTTGCTGCAACTTTTCCAGGATCATAAATGCTTCGTGAATTTTTATCACACCATTATTTATATAATAAAAAATTTTGCTGTTATTTATCATGTGCTGAAAGCATGTATTAATTATTTAATTTATAAGGGATTTATCGATTAACATCGATTTTATTTCAATAAACCAGACTCTTCCTATTAAATAAAAGTGGTATTTAGTTTGGGCTTTTATTATGAATGAAAATGAAGGGCAAATAGAAGTGTAAGACGCTGATGATTATCTAAGGTAAATCCCCTGAGGTGTTTAAGCCTCAGGGGGTATTATTTATGGTGTCACAATATTGAACCAGAACTCGAACTTGTCCATATAGCCCAACATTTCGTCCATCTTCGCACCGTTACCGGTTACTTTTACATCACCTTTATCTTCAGCCTGTTTCAGGGTTTCTTCTTTCAGGATGATCTTATTCAGCGTGTCACGGTTCAGCGCAATAGTGGCGTCGGCGTCTTTCGCTTCGGCATTAGGGGTGTGGTTCAGAACACCGTTTTCCAGCTCCAGCTTGTACTTGCCGCCATCGCTACCCAAATCGATATTAAACACCGCTTTGGCATTACCCGCTTTTTCACCGTTGATGTGAACAGCAAGATAGTCGAAGAACATTTCAGGCGTCATAGCACGAACGGTATCCGGGCTTGCCGTATTCGGCGTTGGCCCTTTCACCACGCCATTACGCAACTCCTGAGCACCGGTCAGGTAGAAGTTACGCCATGGGCCAGACTCCGCCTGATAACCCAACTGTTCAAGTGCATCCGCTTCAAGGTTACGTGCATTCTGGTTATTCGGATCGGCGAAGACGACTTTACTGACAACCTGAGCCACCCAACGGTAATTACCCTGATCAAAGTCGGTTTTCGCTTTCTGAAGAATAGCGTCGGCGCCGCCCATGTACTCAACAAATTTCTTCGCCGCTTCTTCTGGTGGCAGCTCGTCAAGGGTTGCCGGGTTGCCATCGTACCAGCCGAGGTACAGCACATAGGTCGCTTTCACGTCGTGGCTGACAGAACCGTAGTAACCACGGTTTGCCCAGGTTTTCGCCAGACTGTCCGGCAGCTTGAAGTTCGCCGCAATTTCATCGCGGGTCAGGCCTTCGTTTGCCATACGCAGGGTCTGGTCGTTGATATAACGATACAGGTCACGCTGGCTCTTCAGCAGGCCAACCACATTATCGTTACCCCAGGTTGGCCAGTGGTGCTGGGCCATAATAATTTCGGCTTTGTCACCCCAGCGAACGATAGCTTCGTTGATGTATTTCGACCATGGCAGCGGTTCACGAATTTTTGCACCGCGTAACGAATAGGTATTGTGCAGGGTATGGGTCACGTCCTCTGCGGCTTCGATGAGTTTTTTCTCTTCGATATACCACAGCATCTCAGACGGGGCTTCAGATCCTGGTGCCAGCATGAAGTCATAAGTCAGGCCATCAATGACTTCCTTTTGACCATCTTTTTCGATGATATTCGTTGGCGCAATCAGCGTAACGGTACCCGCAGACGTCGTGGTGCCTAAACCAGCACCAACCTGTCCTGTCGCTTCGGGTTTCAGCAGGTTGCCATACATATAGCTGGCACGGCGGCTCATGACATTCCCGGCCATAATGTTTTCAGCAACCGCTGCTTCCATGAAGCCAGCAGGTGCATAAACTTTTACCTTACCGGATTTCACATCGGCTTCATCGACAACACCACGTACGCCGCCGTAATGGTCAACGTGGCTGTGGGTATAAATGATGGCGACGACAGGTTTGTTGCCACGGTTTTTATAATATAAGTCCATGCCAACTTTTGCCGTTTCAGCTGAAACCAGCGGATCGACGACGGTAATCCCTTCTTTACCCTCAATGATGGTCATATTGGATAAATCAAGGTTACGGATCTGGTAAACGCCGTCTGTGACTTCGAAAAGACCGCTGATATTGATGAGCTGAGACTGACGCCACAGGCTTGGGTTCACGGTGTCAGGGGCTTTTTCCCCTTCTTTTATAAACGCGTATTGTTGCGGATCCCAGACGACATTCCCTTGCTCACCTTTGATGACTTCCTGAGGTAAAGCGGCGATAAAGCCTTTGTGGGCGTTCGTAAAGTCGGTGTTATCAGAGAAAGGAAGTTGATTATAGAGCGCATCGTTAGCTTGCTTAGTTGAAGCGGTAGCGGGTTTTGCTGCTTCCTGCGCAAATAGCGGTGTGAGTGCAGTGGAGGAGAGTAGCCCCGCCAGCGCAAGACTTTTGACGATTAACTTAAGTCTCATTTGTATTCCTCATGTGAAACTCTCTAACTACTCAGCATTATCGAGTAGTTACCTCGAGATATAATTCGTTTATGCAAATGATAATAATTGTCATAAGACAAAACGTTTTTTAAATATAACCAAGGAGTTACATTTCGCCATTTTTGAATACAAAATATTTAAAATTTAATTTTTGCTGGTTTGAGATGCTGAAACTGCTTTGGTGCAACTCGAGGAATTTGGGGAGAGTTTCCCGCCTTTCCAGCCAGTAAATTCTGGCTGAGAAGACGGGAGAGGGGAATTAATCCTCGAAATACCAGTACCCGCTGTTAACGAGTGCTGCCAGCATTGCGAGGAATGATGGGTCTTCTAACGCGTCACCAAACATTTCTGCTTTCAGGCTGATATTGCTCGCCAGTGCTTCAAGCGCTGGACGGTGCGGGCTGTCAATTTTCTCGCCGTTTACGTAAATCTCATCGGCAATACGCAGCACGCGCAGCCCACCCAGACGCGTAATCGCGTCACCTTGCTTCAGGGCGTCGTAAATCTCATCAGGCTGGTATGGCGGCTCAGGCGGGGCGACGTCCAGTTCATGACGTGACTGGGAAACAAACTCACCAAACCAGGTTTTGAAATGCTCCGGCTGATTGATCAGTTCCAGCATCATGTTACGCAGGCTGTCCATTTCCTGTGGCAAAACATCCGCAGGATGCTGGCGTGCAGGCACATCAGGGTCGGTATAACGTTGGCTACCCAATTCGCGTTGCAGCACGTAATCAGCAAAACCGCTGATTAACTCACGACCACTTGGTGCGCGGAAACCGACGGAGTAGTTCATCGAGTTTTCCAGCGAGTAGCCTTCGTGCGGGAAACCAGGCGGAATATAAACTATATCGCCAGGCTCGAGCTCTTCGTCGATAATGGCGTCGAACGGTTCAACTTGCAGCAAATCAGGATGCGGGCAGTGTTGTTTCAGGGCCACTTTCTCCCCGACACGCCAGCGACGGCGGCCAACACCCTGAATGATAAACACATCGTACTGATCGAAATGCGGGCCAACGCCGCCACCAGGCACCGAGAATGAGATCATCAGATCGTCGATTCGCCAGTCCGGCAGAGCACGGAACGGGCGCATTAATCGCGCACTTTGTTCATGCCAGTGGTTGACGGCCTGAACCAGTAAAGACCAGTTATTTTCGCCCAGATGGTCATAGCTCTGGAAGGGGCCGTGGCTGACCTGCCATTTACCGTTGTGATGGCTGACCAGGCGGCTGTCCACCTCGTTTTCCATAGCAAGACCAGCCAGTTCATCTGGAGAAATGGGATCGATGAAGTTTTTGAAGCCGCGTTTTAACACCACTGGGCGTTTTTGCCAGTAGTTCTCAATAAAATCGGGCCAGTTTAGATCGAGTTGATAGTCCATATTATTATCCGGCAGGTGAATGGGCCTGCCCGGATTATAACGGATGTGGGGGAGTATTCTTAATCTTCTTCTCTGTCTGGGCGCTGACGGCCAAAAATCACTTCCATACGTGCGCCGCCCAGTTCGCAGCTCGAGGTTTGGATCTGACCGTCGTACTGTTCCACGATTTCACGGGCGACGGATAAACCCACGCCCTGACCTGGCCGCAGAGTATCAGCGCGTTGTCCACGGTCAAACACCAGGCTGCGCTTGCTTTCAGGGATGCCCGGACCGTCGTCATCAACGAATAAATGCAGCGTGTCATCCAGTTGGCGACCGGAGATCTCAACAAATTCAAGGCAATATTTGCAGGCGTTATCCAGCACGTTCCCCATCACTTCCATGAAATCATTCTTCTCACCCATGAAGGTAATTTCCGGCGAAATATCCAGCGTGATGGTAACGCCTTTACGCTGATACACCTTATTGAGTGCCGAGCAGAGGCTGTCGAGTAACGGGGCCACGGGATGAAGTTCCCGGCTGAGTAACGGGCTGTCGCCACGCATACTGGCGCGATGCAAGTAGTAACCAATTTGCTGCGAAATACGGCTGATTTGCTCAAGCATCACCGGCTCCGCTTCTTCGATATTTTGTTTTTCTGTACGCAACGAACGCAGTGTGGTTTGCATGACCGCAAGCGGCGTTTTCAGACTGTGTGTTAAATCGGTCAATGTGGTGCGGTATTTGTCATGACGGTCACGTTCGGTACGCAGAAGGCGATTAAGATTTCGCACAAGGCTCGTTAGCTCGCGTGTCGTTTCGGGATTGAGACTGTCACGGTTGTGCTTTTCAAGCTCGCGCACCTCTTTTGCCAGATCTTCGATTGGGCGCAAACTCCAGCGCGCAGCGAACCAAAGTAACGGTACGACGAGCAATAAATTGGCGAGGAACACACAGGTAAACATGCTCCAGACCGTATACGAACGCTTTAATTCGATAGGGATCGTGTCGACAACCACAATAGTTAAGGCAGGCATTTTCCCCGCCGCCGGATACTTATTTACGGCAACGGAATGACTGACATCATAGCTATAATCGCCGTCATAAAAATCTTTAAGCTTGGTTTGTAGCTTTTCGTCGTTGGCGAGCAAGGCGTGGCTGGTATCAAAATTCGCTTCCAGCTCGTGAAAACCATTGCTGGTAAGCCACTCTTTTTTAATCTGCTGCACCACGTGCGGCACGTCACGTTGTGTCCACAACAGCTTACCCTGTTCATCATAGATGAGGGCCATGGTTGGGGTTTTCAGATTCAGGTTTTCTGGCAGGACAACGTTAATGTGACCATTTTCGTAGGTCGCAAGGGTATAAAACAGGTTGCTCTCCCCGCGCAGCAAACGGAAAGAAGTTTTATCGAAACTGATGCTGTAACCCACCAGAGCAACAACGCCATAGGCCAGTGACAGCACCATGACGACGACGGCCGTCGCGAGTAAGAAGCGGACCCGTAAGGACAACGGTAAAAAATGCCGAATGAATTTCATGATTAGCGCAGATCGAAACGATAGCCCTGGCCACGGACAGTGGTGATAGCGTCGTGCGAATATTCAGCCAGAATCTTTTTACGCAAGCGCCCCATTAAAACGTCGATGGTGTGGCTTTCGCGTAATTCAGCATCCGGATAAAGCTGAAGCATTAATGAATCTTTGCTCACCACTTTGCCATTGTTGCGGATCAGCGTTTCCATAATGGTGTATTCGAAAGCGGTCAGCTTGATCAGATTGTCGTTGATAAGCAATTCACGACGCGATAAATCCACCTGGAATGGCGGGAGAGAAATAACTTGGGAAGCCAGGCCGCTGTTACGGCGCATAAGGACTTGCATGCGGGCAATGACTTCTTCCAGATGGAAGGGCTTGGTGACGTAATCATCGGCACCCGCGCCCAACACTTCGACTTTATCCTGCCAACCTTCACGTGCGGTGAGAACCAAAATCGGGAGGGTCACATCGTGACTGCGCCAGCGGCGAATCAGACTTAAACCGTCTTCGTCGGGTAAACCTAAATCGACAATGGCAATATCGGGGGTATGTTCACTCAGAAAATAGTCTGCTTCTTTGGCATCTTCAGCAGCATCAACCTGATGACCAGACTCACGCAACTGAACCTTGAGGTGGTGACGTAACAGAGCATTATCTTCCACAACCAGAACACGCATCGTATTTCCTCAGTGCATAGTATTAATGGCATTAATAGTTTAACGCTAATTATCGACCAGAGGGCATAAACCGTGAGTAAACAGGGGGGAATGTAAAAACGCCACCGCAGAGGGTGGCGTTGGAGGCGTTATTTCAATTCATCAACCATTGTGATGGCGCGGCCAATATAGTTAGCCGGGGTCATCTGTTTCAGGCGAACTTTCTCTTCTTCTGGCAGTTCGAGGCTGTCGATAAACTGTTTCATGCCTTCAGCATCGACACGTTTACCGCGCGTCAGTTCTTTCAGCTTCTCGTATGGCTTTTCAATACCGTAACGACGCATCACGGTCTGAATCGGCTCAGCCAGCACTTCCCAGTTGAGATCCAGTTCAGCCAGCAGACGGTCACGGTTCACTTCCAGCTTGCTCACCCCTTTCAGGGTGGACTGGTAGGCAATCAGCGCATAGCCGATGCCAACACCGAGGTTACGCAGCACGGTGGAGTCAGTCAGGTCACGCTGCCAGCGGGAAACAGGCAGTTTACTCGCCAGGTGTTGCAGCATCGCGTTAGACAGACCCAGGTTGCCTTCGGAGTTTTCGAAGTCGATTGGGTTCACTTTATGCGGCATGGTAGAAGAGCCGATTTCGCCCGCGATGGTCTTCTGCTTGAAGTGGTTCAGCGCGATGTAACCCCAAACGTCACGATCGAAGTCGATCAGAATGGTGTTGAAACGTGCGATGCAATCAAACAATTCAGCGATGTAATCGTGTGGTTCGATTTGCGTGGTGTACGGGTTCCACTGGATGCCCAGAGAGGTCACGAACTCCTCGCTGAACTGGTGCCAGTCAACTTCCGGGTAAGCCGCAATGTGGGCGTTATAGTTGCCGACTGCGCCGTTGATTTTGCCCAGAATGTCCACTTTCTCTAGCTGACGGAACTGGCGTTCCATACGGTAAGCCACGTTAGCCATCTCTTTACCCATCGTCGATGGGGTCGCAGGCTGGCCGTGGGTACGGGAAAGCAGAGGAATGTCGCGATACTGAACCGACAGATCTTTCACAGCGTCAATCACTTTACGCCAGTACGGCAGCACCACATCTTTGCGGGCGGTTTCCAGCATCAAGGCGTGGGACAGGTTGTTGATGTCTTCTGAAGTACAGGCGAAGTGAATGAATTCAGATACCGCGTGCAGGGCAGGGATGGCGGCCACTTTTTCTTTCAGAAAATACTCAACGGCTTTTACGTCGTGATTGGTGGTGCGTTCAATGGTCTTGATGCGTGCTGCATCTTCTTCACTGAATTGGGCAACAATTTTATCAAGGTAACCGTTTGCGTCTGCGTCAAAAGCAGGAACTTCCTTGATCGCTGTGTGCGTGGCCAATTTTTGAAGCCAACGTACTTCGACTTGTACGCGAAATTTCAGCAGACCAAATTCGCTGAAAATAGCGCGCAGAGCGCTGACTTTGTCACCGTAACGTCCATCAACGGGGGAAACGGCGGTCAGTGAGGATAATTCCATAAGTTACAACTCCAGAGAGGTTAACAATGAGCAAGAATTTGTTTTGCCTGAGCACACAGGCGATTACGAGAAAACATTAACTGCAAGCGTCCACCGCCCACCTGGTGCCACAGCACGGCGGCGCGAATACCGGCCAGCAACGAGGCGCGGACTTTGCTTTGCACCTGCGGGCTTTGCAGCACAGCAGGGGAACCGGTGACCTGAATACGTGGGCCAAGCGGGCTGATGACATCAACATAAATCCCCGCCATCGCGCTCAGGAGCGTATCGGACTCGAGATCAAAATGTTCAAGTTGACGTTGTAAGCCAGAAATACTTGAACCGAGCTTATCCATTGCCCCTTTGCTGCCGTGAAGTTTACGTTCCAGCACCATCAGGCTCAACGTGTAGCGCGTCAGTTCGGCATTCAGACCCTGTCGATTACTGGCATTCAACACGCCGAGCAAGGTTTCGAGGCCAAGTTTCAGGTTGGCTTCGTTGCCACCAAAAACGTCCAGCGTGGAGCCTGGGTTTTGGTCGATAACGCTGTTCAACGAAACATGAAGCGCATCGCTATCGCAATGCCCCTGGTGAGCCAGTTGCTGAACCAGACGGGCAGACTGGCAGATCCCTGCCAGTGCGATAGTGATGTCATAGTAATTTTTGGCCACTAAGGGTTTCGTCCTTGTTTACAATTAGTTGACGAGCGGCAGACGCTGCTCAATAACACCACCACCGAGGCAAACTTCTCCCAGGTAGAACACAGCAGACTGACCAGGGGTGACGGCGGCAACAGGTTCTTCAAAACGGACTTCAATGCGATCGGCATCCAGCGGCGTGATCACGCAAGGTAGATCGGTCTGGCGATAGCGAGTTTTTACGGTGCATTTCAGTGGTTCGGTCAATGTTTCGCGGTCAACCCAATGCAACTGCTGTGCAATCAGACCAACCGACATCAAACGCGGGTGCTCATGACCTTGCGCGACCACCAGAATATTATTCTCAACGTCTTTATCGACCACATACCATGGATCTTCGCTACCTTCTTTGGTACCGCCGATGCCCAGACCTTTACGCTGACCCAGCGTGTGATACATCAAGCCTTGGTGCTCGCCGATGGTTTCGCCATCAACTGTGACGATTTTACCCGGTTGCGCAGGCAGGTAACGGCCAAGGAATTCACGGAATTTACGCTCACCAATAAAACAGATTCCGGTGGAGTCTTTTTTCTTCGCGGTAATCAGATCTAATTCTTCCGCAATACGGCGCACTTCAGGTTTTTCCAGCTCACCGACCGGGAACAGGCTTTGCGCGATTTGCTCGTGTCCAAGCGTGTAGAGGAAGTAGCTTTGATCTTTGTTGCTGTCTAACCCACGGAGAAGGCGACTTTTACCGTCCACATCATCGCGACGCACGTAGTGACCAGTGGCGATGTAATCGGCACCTAAATCTTCGGCGGCAAATTCGAGGAAGGCTTTAAATTTGATTTCTTTATTGCACAGAATATCCGGGTTTGGCGTGCGCCCGGCTTTGTACTCTTCCAGGAAGTGTTCAAACACGTTATCCCAGTATTCTGCGGCAAAGTTTACGGTATGCAGCTCAATGCCGAGTTTGTCGCAAACGGCTTGTGCATCCGCTAAATCAGCGGCTGCGGTGCAGTACTCCTCGCCATCGTCCTCTTCCCAGTTCTTCATGAACAGGCCTTCCACCTTGTAACCTTGTTGTTGCAACAAGTAGGCGGAAAC
The DNA here is from genome assembly GCF_027594725.1 of Buttiauxella sp. WJP83. Taxonomy (NCBI): domain Bacteria; kingdom Pseudomonadati; phylum Pseudomonadota; class Gammaproteobacteria; order Enterobacterales; family Enterobacteriaceae; genus Buttiauxella; species Buttiauxella sp. WJP83. Next base: position 2,859,727 of record NZ_CP110080.1, on the reverse strand, counting down.
GGAGGAATCGACACCGCCGGACATCCCGACGATCACTTTTTTCTGGCTGTTATCAGACATGGAGTAACTCACGACATTGAACTTAAAGGCGGCGTATTCTATCACGCATCACCGGGGCTGGCACCCCTAACTAAACGGCCAATTGAATGCACCCAGCATGCTGAGCGGATAACGTTCAGCGCGTTGATAGCAGCGGATGCTTTCGGCAACTAAAGGCGAGCGCAAATTTCCTGCGTTAACAATTTGTTGCGGATCCAGCCATAAGCAACGATCGATGTCGCTGTCATGCGGTGTGGTGGGGAGTTGTTCTTCAAGATCGATAGAGAACAAGAAACGCAAGAATGGTGTTTTATCCGGCGCTATCCACTGGTGCATGCGGATAAACGTCTGCGGCTCGGCACGGATCCCGGTTTCTTCATACAGCTCACGGCGTGCGGCTTCAATCAGCGTTTCGTCGGCTTCAAGATGCCCGGCGGGCTGATTCCACAACGCTTTTCCGTTAATGGTTTCTTCTACGACCAGAAATTTCCCTTGTGCCTGGACCACGCAAGCAACGGTAACGTGCGGTTTAAACATCGTAAATCTCCTGCCTTAAGCATCGTTAGCACGATCATATTAAAGTGATCTGGATCACATTTTTTAGGGTGACATATACTCGTGATGTTTGGCACTTTCACGAGGGTACTTCGATGCAACTTACCACGCGCATTATGCCACAGAGCAAACGTATCGCTTTAGTGGCACACGATCCTTGCAAACCTGACCTTCTCAACTGGGCCGTTGATAATCAAATGGCGCTCAGCAACCATATTATTTATGCAACCGGTACCACGGGGAACTTGTTGCAGACTCACACACGCTTGTCCGTTCTGGCGTTAATGAGCGGCTCAATTGGGGGCGATCAACAGCTTGGTTATTTGATTGCCTCGGGCCAGATTGATGTGCTTATTTTCTTCTGGGACCCGCTCAGCGCCGTACCCCATCACTCTGACGTCAAAGCATTAATGCGGCTGGCAACAGCTTGGAACATCCCCATTGCCAGTAATGCGTGTAGTGCAAACTTCCTGATTCATTCATCTTTGTTCGAACAAGCACTGGAAATTACGGTCCCGGATGGCGATGCGTTCCTCAGCAGCCGGGTCTCTCACGTCACACAACACGGTGTCAATACGCAGCAGCTTTTATAGCGATTCCAGCGGAATCTCCCGCCATTCACCCGGTGCCAAATCGGCAAGCTCCAGATTACCCATAGCAAACCTTATCAGGCGCAGTGTTGGATAACCCACATGCGCCGTCATACGTCGCACTTGTCGGTTTCGCCCTTCATATAATGTTATTTTCAGCCAACTCGTTGGGATAGCTTTGCGCTCACGAATGGGCGGGGTGCGTGTCCATAACCACTCAGGTTCTTCAACCAACTCAGCGCCAGCGGGCAGGGTGGGGCCGTCGTTGAGTGTGACGCCCTTACGCAAAGATTCCAGCGCTTCTTCCGTTGGCGAACCTTCAACCTGCACGAAATAGACTTTACCGGTGCGTTTGCCTGGTTGCGTCAGTTTTGCCTGTAGCGCACCATCGTTGGTTAGCACCAACAAGCCTTCACTATCGCGATCAAGTCGACCCGCGGCGTAAATTCCTTGTAACGGTATGTAATCTTTCAGCGTGCTGCGACCCGCTTCATCAGTGAATTGCGGTAGCACATCGTAGGGTTTATTGAAGATAACGAGCCGCTTCGGTCCAACATCCTGCTTTTTTTTGGCAGGACGTCGCGTGCTGAATCGTTCAACTGGGTGATTTCTAAAAGAAGTTTTATTCATAGTGTTTTCAGACGTTAGGGATTAACGCATTATAACGGAAATCACCAGTGATTGGCGCGGGCCTGATATTCAAGTAGTATTGACACGCACATTACAAGTCATTAACAAAAAGAAGCGCTCGAAGGAGAGGTTAATGGAAAGCAAAGTAGTTGTTCCGGCGGAAGGTAAAAAGATCACCCTGCAAAATGGCAAACTGAACGTTCCTCACAACCCAATCATTCCTTTCATTGAAGGTGATGGTATCGGTGTGGACGTGACGCCTGCGATGATCAAAGTGGTTGATGCCGCCGTGCAGAAAGCCTACAAAGGCGAGCGGAAAATTTCCTGGATGGAAATCTATACCGGCGAAAAATCTACCCAACTTTATGGCCAGGATGTCTGGCTGCCAGAAGAAACTCTGGAACTGATTCGTGACTACCGCGTTGCTATCAAAGGCCCACTGACGACTCCAGTTGGCGGCGGTATTCGTTCCCTGAACGTTGCTCTGCGTCAGCAACTTGATCTGTATGTTTGCCTGCGCCCAGTGCGTTACTACCAGGGTACTCCTAGCCCGGTTAAACACCCAGAATTGACCAACATGGTCATCTTCCGTGAAAACTCAGAAGATATTTATGCGGGTATCGAGTGGAAGGCTGACAGCGCAGAAGCTGAAAAAGTCATCAAATTCCTGCGTGATGAAATGGGCGTAACGAAAATTCGTTTCCCAGAACATTGCGGTATCGGCATCAAGCCTTGCTCTGAAGAAGGCACCAAACGCCTGGTTCGTGCAGCCATCGAATACGCCATCACCAACGATCGTGATTCCGTAACGCTGGTTCACAAAGGCAACATCATGAAATTCACCGAAGGTGCTTTCAAAGACTGGGGCTACCAGTTAGCGCGTGAAGAGTTCGGCGGTGAGCTTATCGATGGCGGCCCTTGGGTGAAACTGAAAAACCCTAACACCGGCAAAGAGATCGTGGTGAAAGACGTGATCGCTGATGCATTCCTGCAACAGATCCTGCTGCGCCCAGCTGAATATGATGTCATTGCTTGTATGAACCTGAATGGTGACTACATTTCTGACGCCCTGGCAGCTCAGGTTGGCGGTATCGGTATCGCACCAGGTGCTAACATCGGTGACGAATGCGCACTGTTCGAAGCTACCCACGGTACAGCACCGAAATATGCAGGCCAGGATAAAGTGAACCCAGGTTCTATCATCCTGTCCGCAGAAATGATGCTGCGTCATATGGAATGGTTCGAAGCGGCTGACCTTATCGTTAAAGGTATGGAAGGCGCGATTAACGCTAAAACCGTCACTTACGATTTCGAACGCCTGATGGATGGCGCTAAGCTGCTGAAATGTTCAGAGTTTGGCGACGCGATGATCGAACATATGTAATTAGCGATTTTGCTGATTTCAAAGCGGGAGCCTGGTGCTCCCGTTTTTTATGCCCTCACAAAAATTCTTCTGCAAAACCCCAGCAAAACTCTTCTGCAAAACAGAGCGAAATTCATACAAATTAAATCGCTAAAACGACCCAGTCTTTTCCTCGATCGTCGTTATATCGGTCGGTCATTTCCTGATTTTTATGACCCAGTAATTTTTGTGTATCGATTCCTTGCGCCCTATAAAGTCGCTCAGATAAAGAGCGTTGTTCATGGAATGTCGGGGGCGTTCCTTCTTTCCATTCCAGGCCACAACGATCCCTGACACGAGAAAAAGAAGTTGTTATCGATGCACTGGAAACCGGCCCGCCACGCTTAGCTTTCCCTGTCGTGTGGTGAATGTGCAAAATATGAGGACTGATAATCATATCTCGGCATCTGGCTATCACTTCACGTAAGGTTATATCCAGTTCATTGCAACGGAGTGAGAGGGGGATCGCCAGTTTCATTCCAGTTTTCTCCTGCTCAACATGCAAATAATCGTCCCAGACATCGGAGAATTTCATACGCGAAATATCCCCCAGACGCTGTCCGGTTACGACTGCGAGGAGCATGGAGTTCTGAACATAATTTTGACTGCTCTCGGCCGCATCGAAAATAACCCGCCACTCATCAATGCTAAAACGTTCTCGCTGAACTTTATTGATTGGTTTTCTTGTGGCCATGGCGGGGTTATAACCTGGCTCTACTTCACCAGCATGCTGAGCTTCTTTGTAGACATCGACCAGAACCATGCGAACGACCTGCGCCATACGTCTCTGTCCGCGCTCTTTATACTGTTCAATAATGGCCGCGATATCTCTTGCTCCAACCGACTGTAATTCCATGGCGCCACATTCTTTGCGGAATACTTCTACGGGCGCTGATTTTTGCTTGAAGGTATTGAGCTTAATTTCACCAGAGCTAAGCCTTTCGTTCTGATACTTCATGTAGCTATCCAGCCAGCTGGTTACGGTGATCGACATGCCGAGCTTGGTGCTGATCTTTTCTCTGATAGAGAACAGTTGTTTCATTTTTTGTTCGGCCAGGCGAGTGTTCGCCTCGACAGCAATTCCTCGAGCTTCTTCCTCGTTATCGCCTAAGCCGTGAAATTTGCCGGTTACGGGATGCTTATAACGCCAGTACACTTTTTTGGTTCTGGCGTCGGTGTAACAAGACAGGCCGGGTATGTTCACGTTGTATTTACGTGGGCGCGCCATCTTCGAGAATCCTCATTAAACGTGGATTGTCATCCTTCTTTATCACTGGCTTGTCAATCATTCCGACAAAACGCGCTGTAGCTTCAACACGCCAGCAGCGCCCAGCTTTGAAGGGTGGGGGAGATATCATGCCGCTTTTCGCATACTTCAGCAGGGTAGGTTTGCTGGGTATAGGCGCGGTAAACTCATCAAGAGCCCATGCATCTAACGTTAATGTTCTCGCCATAAGTCCTCCACTTTATCCCGCTGCACACGGGCTTACTGTTTCAAAGATAAATACTGCTGGTGGATAGTGAAATCTAATTCAAATGGGTTATTTATGGTCTTTATTTAAATTAATTTAATAAATAGGCTCACAAATAACCCTTTATGATTGTAATTGCTCATATGTGAGCTTATTTCTGTGAGATACGCTATTTATGGTTCATTTATGATACCTTTCAGCATTACTGCGCTGCAGGTGTTCAATGAAGAAGCTCGGATAAGTGCCGCATTCTCAGCTGCTAGGTTGACCACTTTCTGGTTTAACGCTGTGACCTGCTCGGAAATACTCAGCGTGTCGCTGGTCCCCAGAACTTCAGTTATCTGGCTAATAGTCAGCGCAGCGCTGGATAATTCAATCCGGGCTTCATCACGCTCTTTCAGTGCCTGGGTAACAGCTGCTGTATTAGCACCAAGACGGGTAGTGAGTTCTTTCACCAGTTCTGAATGGATACCGATTTCAGTAATACTGGACACCTCATTGTGCGCCATTGTGACAAGTTCGCTGGTGGACATATCGATTAAGCGTTGCATGTTGCCTCCGATAATTCGGTGAAGCGTTTCATGAACAGACCATAGGCTTGACCCGGGCGAAGAGGGTTTATGGTGAACAAATCTGTAGTCGGAATACCGGCAAGAACAGGCCACTCTGAACCGTCGTGAATATCGAGTTCCTGGCGTTCTGTAGCCAGCATGATGAGGTCTGCGTACTTAACGGGCTCACTCATGATCTCTGGCAAGCCGAACTTCTTACGGATCACTGACTCCACATAGCTTTCAATTTGTCGGTAGTCCGGAAGCAGTCGCTTCAGAGGTGAGGGGATATCGCAGACATAAGCTTCCTGCGCGTCGTGAAGTAGCGCTTCCAAAGCAAACTCTGGCGACACTATCAAACTGGTGAGCACACTATGCTGAGCAACGCTGTAGAACTCAGGCAAGTGACCAGCGAAGCGACAGCAGTTCGAGAGTGCTGTGGCGATATCTTCAATTACGATGTCGTCTGGGTTGATATTCAGGAAGTTAATATGCTTCCCGTTTAGGGTCTGAATATAAGACATTAAGTTCTCCACTAAATAAGAGCGCCACTGCACCGGCGCTGAATTTTGGTTGCACGAATCCCTTGCCCGAAGGCAAAAATAAAAAAGATTACGCTTCACTAAGTACCCCCGAGAGGGTACTTAAGGCTGAATAATCAGGCGTTGAACACGCCGATAAAGGTTTCCACCTGGCTATCTTTAAACTTCTCTACCAGCAGATCGCGGAACTCAGTGGCCATAGCTTCTTGCGCAGCTTCCAACTGGGCAACGCGTAGAACCAAAACTGGACGGTCGGCAGTGATGATGCTCAGGCGTAGTTTGAACGGACGATCTTGCAGACCTTCAAACGGCACGCAGTTAAATTCAAAAGCAACCGGCATGATGTCTTTGGTCTTTGCTTCAACCGATTCCATCAATGAGCGCTTGCCGCTGAAATCGTTATCTTCGAAATCGGCAGACTGGTTCGATTCAATGGTAATTTTGCGCAATGCAGCAGCTGCTTTTTTGGCAGGAATGACATCACCATTAGCATCAAAACCCATCAAGAAATCAGCGTAGTCTTCAACCCATTCAGCCAATTCTTTCTGGTTTTTTCTTTCACCATTAATTTCCAGGAGGGCGGCATAAGGTGCAGTTTTCTTTAATTGAACGGTTGCTGTGTTATCAGCGTGACCTGGCTCGCTGAGTGTGCCGAGGTTCAAAACGGTCACTGCCTTCATATTGTCAGCATCAATAAAGCAACGCGTACCGGCAACTGCAAAACCGGTTGAATATCGGGTGAAGTCTTCGATGCTAGTTGTTTTCAACGCACCACGGAAGCGGTAACGCCCAAGGTTAAGATTTTCAAGGTTCTGAATGCTAAGGTCATGTGGAATGGCAACTGCTTCGCAAGGTTGACGAGACAACACAGAATTAACTTCTTGCCCCTGAACAAGATCACGAATTTTATTGATTGCTGTAGCATCTACGGTTTGAGACATATTGTGAAATTCCTTATTAAACTTATCGTCGGGTAAATTAATGGTTATTACTGTGCGCGAAGCTTGCCGTCAGGTTCACCGGCCAGGGTTAATAGCTGGCCCTGATCTTCCTGCAAGATGGTTAACTTGCCGCCGCGGTTCACGTACATTGGCGTTTCGGTGGTGTCTTCTTCAGATGACTTCCCGCGGGGAGTAGGTCGGACGTAAGCCAGTTTGTGTTTGATCATCACTCGCTTTTCGTCAACGGAGTTACTCATGCGATCCAATTCGAGGGTCAGCGTAACTTTCCCCTTCTGACCGTTGTTAAGAACACCGAAAGCAACTTCACTGAGTGCCATCGAAATCTTATTTTCGAAGACCCCGCCATCCAGTTCGCCGATAAAGTCCGGCACATTAGTAGCTCGTTCACTGCTCATAGGTAATTCCTCATTTAAGCGGCTGCACCCGCCGCGGGTAAGTTATCCACATCACAGGTGAGAGCACTGAGTTAGCCGCCGCCCTCAAACGCATGGATTGGGTTATGGGCCCGTCATGCGCCAGTGCTCTCGCCTGTAGTGTGAAAAAAGCTGGCGGTTACCGCGACATCAACGGGAAACAAACGGGCCGCCAGAACAGGGATGTAAGGCATTTAGTATTTTTACCGAAGCAGAGTCGCTTTCGATGAGTTCAGTATCACCAATAGTGATTACTCAGTCAACACCTGTGGTGATAAAAATATAACTAATAGTGATAAGTGGCTGAGTTATGAAGGGATTTGTTTTTGCGGGAAATGAAAAGAAAAAGGCCCTAATGGGCCTCTTTTAATTGAATATTTCTTCAGGCCATTGGGCCTTAACTACTTTGCCAATTATCCGGCAGTTTTCATTACACTCAATGCTTTGATATCGAGGGTTTGGGTTCAATGGCTCAAGCCAGGGCTTCCCATCTTCACGAACGAAGCGTTTAAAAGTAACTTCAGAATCATTAAAAATGCCGGCTACGCAGAAATCCCCTGGTTCAACATCTTCCTCAGGATCTACCAATATGAGCATACCTTCCGGAAAGCTCGGTTTGCTTCCAGGTGGCGCGGTCATTGAATGCCCTGCGACTTCTAACCAAAATGCATTGCTGCTCGCTTTCGTTGTGGTGGCAACCCACATTTTAGCGTCACGTTCAGTGAAGGTGCTGACAGTGGAGAAAGAACCAGCTTGAACTTCAGTGAGAAGAGGGTATTCAAAACGCCTTGAAGTGCAACTACCCAACGATATTGCTGCATACATTGAGGAGATCTCAGCTGCTAAAGATGGGCTGAAATCATCTACTTTAACCCCAAGAATTTTAGCGAACTGTGCAGCATGAGTAGTATTGATAGCATTCGCACCATTAAGAAGTTGTGCAACACCGCTTTGCCCCATCCCCATTTGCTCAGCGAGCAACTCTTGGGATAAGCCAAGTTGTTTCTTTTTTGAATCAAATATGGCTTTCAGCCTTGAGGCATCCGCCAATTGTTCTGGTGTGAGAGGCTTCTTTTTCATATTGCTAATTTATCACCGCAGGGAATAATCACCAATCACCGTTAGTGTTGACATGTTTATCACTAGAGGTGATACTTTCGTTACCGAAAACGAGGGTAAAGATATGCAGAAAATTCCTTTATCTGATTACGTCCTTGCTAATGGCCAATCAAAAACAGCGGCTGAATTGGGCATGTATCAGAGCGCGATTAGCAAGGCGATAAAACAGGGTCGAAAGGTAAACGTTTTAATTCATGAGGATGGGGAAATTGAGGCAGAAGAAATTCGGCCATTCCCTAGTTCAAGCAAGCGTTCTGATACCAAGAAAGATACAGACGTTTCACAACAACGATAACTACCAAAGGAAAAACGAGATGGTAGACAACATCAAATCAGCAATAAGCGCCATGTGTAAAGCATACCCATCCGGACGGTTAGGGATTGCGGCAGCGCTGGATATGTCCATCGATCAGTTTCATAACCACCTGTATCAGAAGGTTGGTAGTCGGTTCTTCACCATTAGCGAGCTTGAGATGATGGAGGATTTATCCGGAACGTCTCTGCTGGCTGAATATTTTGCAGCTCGCCGAGGGAAGTGGCTGGTGGATATCCCAAAACCAGAATCTCTCGACAACGTAGACCTGTTTCAACATGAGATGCAGTCGAACGCAGAGAAGGGAAAGCTGGACCAGGCAAAGTTTGCTGCGCTGGAAGATGGGGTGATTGATAGCAGGGAAAAGAAAACTTTATCGCAGATGTTCCATAGCAGTCTGCGCCATCAGATTCATGGATTTATGGGGTTTATGGCGTTGTACGGGGTTTCTGATGGGGCCGTAGATATGTTTGTTGCGTCGAGAAAGGATGACGCCCGCGAGTGTGCAGCTCCGGGCGCCGTGGCGTGTCGATTCAGTGGAGAACTTTAACGCATGAACAGTTTAACCAGAAACATGGGAACACCGCAAATCCGCTGCCGTTCAATGGCTGGTAGTGATGCAACCCCGTTCCTGTATGAAGCAAATTTACAGGGTGAGTGGGTGCCCATCAACTACCAGTTCGTTGCGTGGTTGGTAGAAGACACGAAGATTCGTCATGAGGCTGAGCGATGCAAAAGCTTGACCGTAAGTACCGTGACTGGCGGGGAAACATCGTCAGGGTTACCGGCTACGACAGGGAAAAGCAGCAAGTCATATTCAGACGTGAAGGCTATGAGCACGAGTGTATGCAGCCTGTTGAGCAATTCCGCGACAAATTCACAAGGGTTGAAGAATGACTACCAGTAGCCGGATATTCGATGTTGTTCAGGCCATGTCGGGCCAGAAGAACGTAATTATTATTCCGCGCCCATACCTTCAATTCTTTGGTGAAGATCAGCAGGCGTATCAGCTCGCTGCTGTGTTGAATCAACTGGTTTTCTGGTCTGGTTGTGGCGGTCGTGACGACGGTTGGTTCTACAAAACGCATGAGGAGTTGGGCGAGGAAGTGGCGCTGGGCAGGGACCAGATACGCCGTATCGTAACCAAGCTTGAAAGTAAGTACCTGGTTGGTGTTCTGGATACTGCAAACCGTCGCTTAAACAATGGCGACAAGGTTAAGCACTATCGCCTGGACGGTAACAAACTTATCGAGCTTATTTTCCCGGTGAAAGAAAATGCGTGTCCGCCGAATGGGAACGGCGAAAGTGCCGAACCGGAACAGCACATTCGCCACTCCGAAACGGCGGAAGTGCCGTTTGATGGGAACGGCGAAGGTGCCGTTCCTATTCTCTATACAGATCTAAACACAGATCCAAACTCACAGATCATAAAACCTATTGGTCAACCGCAAGCGGCAGACCCACAGCAGGTTGATTCTCTGAAAATTGACTACAACGCCGTTCTTGAAGCATTCCACACCACGCTGCCTGAAATGCCTGCGGTTATCAAAATGACCGACAGCCGTCGTAAGTCACTGCGTAAGCTCTGGAAAGACTACGACCTGACGATTGAAAAGTGGGGGGCATACCTGCGCTACATCGCTAAACATTGCCGCTGGATGCTGGAGGACCGCCCTGACAATACCGCTGGCAAGACATGGCGCAAGAAGCACTTCGATTACCTGATTACCGAAAAATGCTACCTGTCCGTGAAAGAGTTCCGCGCCAATGATTTGCCGAAAGTTGCCCGAGTGGACAATACCGAGCGTGATGCCGCGTTTGTCCGTCTGGTTGCCCAGGGCAAAAAACCTAATGGTCGTATTGAAGAGCTGGCGAAATCCGCAGCGGGTAAAGCGGGTTTGGGGCGGATGAACGAAGTGATGGCGCGTGTTTCATGGAAATCCATCTGGTTGCAGGCAGTGGCGCAGGCGAGTGAAGAAGATTTGATGAAGGTGGCATCATGAATTTAACCGTGACTCAACACCCATATTGCCAGGCATTGTCAGAACAGCGCAGTAAAAGCGCGCATAAGCTTAACGAAATTGGCGATCAGTGGCGTACACCGGACAACATTTTCTGGGGTATCAATGCGATGTTTGGTCCACTGGTCCTCGATCTGTTTAGCGATGGCGAGAATGCGAAGTGCAACGCTTTTTATACCGCAGAAGACAATGCGTTAACTCAGGACTGGTCAGAACGTCTGAAAGAACTAAACGGCGCGGCATTTGCTAACCCACCCTACAGCCGGGCGGCTAAGTTCGATGATCAGTACATCACCGGCATGCGTTACATCATGGAGCATGTCAGCGCAATGCGTGAAAAAGGCGGTCGCTATGTGTTTCTGATTAAGGCTGCGACGAGTGAAGTCTGGTGGCCGGAAGATGCCGATCATATTGCGTTTATTCGTGGTCGCATTGGTTTTGATTTGCCGGAGTGGTTTATCCCTGCTGATGATAAACAGGTTCCATCTGGTGCATTCTTTGCTGGTGCTGTCGCGGTATTCGATAAGAACTGGCGCGGTCCGGCGATGAGTTATATCAGCCGTAAAGATCTCGAAGCACAAGGTGATGCGTTTATCGCGCAGATCCGTCGAGAGGCTATGCGCCTGCTACCCCAAATGCAGCAACAAAATATTCCAGAAATTATTTCTACACCTGACGAAGTCGGGCCTGTCGATAATCAGGCACAAACTGAAACAGCGGCCAGTGAATTATCTCCTGGAGATGAAACCCTCCCGTTAACCCAGAAAGACATACTTGAACAAAGCGGTGTTGAGGTCTGGGCTTGTGTTTGTGCTGCGTTTGGCAATGAGGCTGAATACACCTTCAATCAGTCCAAATACGCACATACCTGGGCATCGGATTCTATTGATAAACCTGAATTTGTCACGGTGAGCAAATCCACGATCGCTCGCGCTCAACGCATCATAAAAGAGCATCAAGTAGGCAAGGGGCTCAAAGAGTGGGTGGTGCATCAACAAATTGAGAGCGGTGTGTCGACTGAAATTCTCGAACGTCTTGAATGCGTATTTGCTGAAGAAGGTGAGTATGAAAACGGGCTCGAGTTGGAGGCGTTTCTGCACGCTCTGGACTCCATTGATCTTAAGTCTTTGAGCAACATTCGCCATATACGTGCCCACCTCAGGGTATGCAGAGATCAACGGGAGGATGCCGCATGATCGGGCTGACTAGTCGTCAACAAGAAGTACTTGGGGTGCTGGTGGATTATCAAAGTCGTAACGGTTATCCACCAACATGCCAGGAGATTGCTGACCTGATGAACCTGAGCTCACCGAACGCCGCTGCCGAGCATCTGAAGGCACTGGAGCGAAAAGGGGCAATCAGTATCACTAAGTATAAAGCCCGCGGGATCCAGATCATCGGATTGGATTCACCAGCTCAACAGCGTGATGAAGCGTTAGAGGTTATTCGTGATCTGCTTGCCTGCAATGTGGGCTGTGCGGAGAGGGCGCTGTTTCTTCTGAGTCGTTATCAGCCAGAGGGTGAAAAGGTATGAAGCTGACTCTGCCATTCCCACCGAGCGTGAACTCGTACTGGCGAGCCCCCAATAAAGGACCATTGGCAGGTCGTCACTTAATCAGCGCAGATGGGCGAGTATTCAGAAGCAATGCTTGTGATGCGGTAATTGAACAACTGCGCAGGATCCCTAAACCCATCAGTGTTGAGTTATCCGTTAGCGTGGTGCTGTTCCCCCCCAATCGTGCTCGTCGCGATCTGGATAACTATCTGAAAGCGTTGTTTGACGCGCTGACACATTCCAATGTTTGGGTGGATGACAGCCAGATTAAGCATATGGACGTCAGATGGGGACCGATAGTACCGAAAGGAAGTGCAGAAATAACGATTCGAGAATTTATCAATAAGACCGTAACGGGTGCAGCCGCCGGTCAATGAAAAGTGGAGAGCGCATGAACAGTACAGTCAGTGAAATTGCTTCTCGTCAAAACCATCATGTAATGAACGCCACTCAGGCACTGGCTATGTCCAGTCGAGACATTGCTGAGCTGGTGGAGTCTCGGCACGATGATGTGAAACGTTCGATTGAACGTCTCGCAGAACGCGGTGTGATTCAACTTCCGCCAATGGCGGAGGTTAAAAATCATCTCAATCAGGCAGTGCAGGTATACCTGGTGGGTAAGCGTGACAGTTATGTTGTGGTGGCCCAGCTGTCTCCGGAGTTTACCGCAAGATTAGTCGACCGCTGGCAGGAGCTGGAGCAGGGATTAAGTTCGCCGGTGCCACAAACGTTTTCGGAAGCGCTGCGTCTGGCTGCGGATCTGGAAGAACAGAAGCAAAAGCTGACAGAAGCATTATTAGCTGCTGCGCCTAAAGTTGAGTTTGTAGATCGCTACTGTAGTGCGAGAGGCTCAATGTCATTCCGGCAGGTTGCAAAGTTGCTCAATGCCAAAGAGCCAGAGTTTCGTTTGTTCCTGCTGGATAAAAACATTATGTATCGCCTTGGCGGGGTGCTGACGCCACATCACCAGCACACCAGCGCCGGTCGATTTGAAGTTAAAACAGGTACCTCAATCACCTCTAACCATGCTTTCAGCCAGGCGCGCTTCACTCCAAAGGGTGTTAAGTGGGTTGCCGGATTGTGGGCTGAATATCAGCAGCAGGGTGGTCTGGCATGAGGGCTCTACTTAGACCGGTTGTCGTTCGTGAGTTAGGCCTGGCGGTTTTCAGAGTGGGGCAGGAATTACTCCCTCTGTTCTCCGGCCGCGTTATTATCGATTACGCCCCTGAACATATGATTGAGTGGACTTCGGGGGCATTGCCGCCCGCCAGGCAATCACTGGGTGATGATCCGGCTCTGGCGCCATTCTTCGCTAATGAAAAGGTGATTCAGGCTGCTGGTGGATTTAATGGCCTGGAAGCCTGGCTAATGCGACAACCCATCGATTGCCAGTGGCCACACTCCGATTATCACCATAACGAGCTGGTGACGACGCGGTTTCATTCTGGCTCCATTCGTCTGTGCTGGCACTGCGATAACAAACTTCGGGATCACCATACAGAGCAATTATCCAACATGGCGAAAGCTAACGTTGTGGCCTGGATAATTGATACCGCCCGTATCGCCCTCAGATTTAACGATAGCCATATCCTGACGTTACCCGAGCTGTGCTGGTGGGCAACAACGATGGAGCTTGTCGAGACACTACCAGAAGGTATGGCCCGACGCGCCCTTGATATGCCACAGGATGTCATCCTTTCAGTTAGCCGCGAGAGCAGAATCGTTCATGAGTTATCGGCCACCAGCATTGTCCAGGAGAAAGTGAAACCAGTTCTCAAGCTGAAGGTGGATCCGGAAAGCCCTGCAACATTAATACGTCGTCCAAAGCGTATTCGCTGGGAAAACCCAAATTTCATAAAGTGGGTGAAAATACAGCCATGTGAAGGCTGCGGCTCACCAGCTGACGATCCGCATCACCTAATTGGCTGGGGACAAGGTGGGATGGGTACGAAAGCTCATGACCTTCTTTCCATCCCACTTTGCCGTATCTGCCATACAGAACTACATAACGACCCGGTTAAGTTTGAGCAAAAGCATGGCTCGCAACCGGCAATGATTATTCGAATTCTTGACCGGGCTTGCGCGCTTGGCGTGCTGGCGTAAGGGAGCCAAGTGATGAACCAGCAACAACTTCAGTACATCCGAGAAGAACTTATGGTGGCCACGGCCGATTTTAGTGGAGCAACGAAAGGTCAATTAGTCGCGTTTGCTGATAATGCGCAGTTTGATACGGGACGGTATAAGCGCAAGCGCCGTAAAGTAATGGACGAAGTGACCGGGAAGATAATCACACTGACGGTCGATCCGGTACCTGGCCAGCAATCCAGGGCGAAAGGTTCATCTATTGCCCTGGTTCAGCCAGTTGAATTCCGCACTGCATCATGGCGCCGTGCACTGGCTACGCTCAACAAACACGAGCATGCCTGGCTGTCATGGTGTTATGCCGGTGATCTGTCATTTGCTCACCAGGTGGCGATTACAGAATGGGCATGGGTAGAATTCAAAGAGTGGCTCGGCACAAGGAAGATTGCAGGGAAGACATTGAAGCGATTGCAGGCGTTTGTGTGGCTGGCAGCGCAGGATTCAAGGAGTGAGTTAAAGGGCGGAGCAGGGTATCAGCATGCTGATCTTGCTGCATTGGTCGGAATAAGCAAATCAACCTGGTCTGAAACATACTCAGAGCACTGGAGAGCCATGAAGGCTCTTTTTATACGTCTGGATAGCAACGCACTTTGTGCGACAGCGAAAACACGATCACAACAAAAGGCGACGAATTTACGTATAAGTCTTGCAAAACCGAACTGAATGGGCGATATTTAAGCCTAATTTGATATTGTGCCATCAGTGCATTTGGTGGCAGTAGATAAAATTAACCCCATCAACGAAGACACTTAAGCCGGACTACACGAATGACTAATGAACCCGCAGAGTGCGGGTTTTTACTTTATTGATGCACATTCATTCAAGAGCAAAACAGAACTATATCTAAGTAGATGATCTCAATGCAGCGAATTTTTTCTGTTGGTAATGTGCAAGGAAAATTTGTGGTAATTCTCATCTGAATGAGCATGTAGACTCTGCTTATCATGTCCGCAAAACTTGCTGGATTGCCCTACTAAATGCAGTAAAAAAATATTTGTGTAAGCGCAAATTTTCTTCAATTTATTGTTGATAAATTTGTGGTTAACCATCTATATTTAAGGCGTAAATCAGTTTAAATGAATTTTTAGCGAGCTCCGAGAGGGGCTCTTTTCGCATCTGTATAACGGATGTTTCTATATGTAGTGGGTCGACGGGGTTTCTGTCGCTATATATAGTGATTAGTGGGGCCGAAGCTATGACTATAACCGAGCTGTACGAAAATTTTGGAATTGCACAATCTGAGTTCAAACCACATGAAACTGTCAATGACTTTGGTCGCAGGGTCATGAGCTCTAACTCAATGCAATTGGAGCAAACAGGAGTTTTATACTCTACAGGATCTTCTGTTGATAAACTCAATGTTAATCAGGTAGTTAACCAGGAATATCAGCTTTATTCATACTAATTATGCCTAATTGGAATAAGGTCATGGGCGAGATGGCAGTACTCGCCCAAAAAAGCCCTCTGGACACTGTTAGAAGCAAATACATTAAAGAAATGTCAGAAATGACCGGACGAAATGTAATTGCATATTATTCTGGTTTTCTCCAAAAAAGCTCCCCATCAGTTAGCCACTTAATAAGCATGACTGATGATGATAAAAATGGATTCATGACGGCAATTCATGGGCTTGATACAACCAAAGGTCTTGATCTGCTATTGCACACCCCAGGTGGTGACATAGCTGCTTTAGAATCAATTGGATATTACTTACGTGCAAAGTTTGGCAGTGATATCAGGGTTTTCGTACCTATGATTTCAATGTCTGCTGGAACGATGCTCGCATGCACAGCAAAAGAAATTGTGATGGGCAAGCAGTCAAACATTGGCCCATTCGATCCTCAAGTTGGTGGTGTTCCTGCGCACGGTGTTATAGAAGAATCGCAGAAGGCTATGCAGGACATTCTAAAGAATCCTGCATCTGCAAATTTTTGGCAATTCACAATGTCTAAATTGAACCCGACATTTATTGGTGAATGTGAAAAAGCGATTCAGTGGGCATCAACAATCGTCACTGAATGGTTAGTTACTGGAATGTTTGATGGTGAAAAGGATGCAAAGCAGAAAGCAGATTATATCTGTTCTCATCTTAACAACCATAGTTCCACGTTCGCTCATGCCCGTCACATTCATAGCGATAAAGCTAGCCAAATTGGTTTAAAAATAACCCCTATGGAAAATGATCAGGCTTTGCAAGATATAGTGTTAACCATCCACCATAGTTATATGCACACTTTTGGTGGTAGCACGGCTGCAAAAATTATAGAAAACCATGAGGACGGACGCAGAGTTTGGCATGTCCCACCAGGACAAGCCTAGCCTGAAATATAATGAGGTCCACTTCGGTGGACCTTTTTTTTACCCCGTTTTAGAGATGCAAAGAAAAATAGGTGACTAAATGTCAGCAGAACCTATCTCCGGCACTGCAACAGCACATGCTGCGGTGACTACTGTCACGTTTGCCGGATTATGGGCTAACACTGATGCCGGGGTGATACTTGGTGCCTTCGCTGGTGCCACACTTTATGTCCTAACTTCTCGAAGCTTGCACTGGTGGGAAAAGCTGCTTTACGGTCTGGCTTCATTCCTTGCTGGCCTTATTGGTGCGAAGTACATGACTGCCATACTCAACGCCACATTGAATACCACACTGGGAAAGATTGCTCCTGGTACCGAAGTCATCCCAGTACCTGAGTCTATCGGTGCGCTGGTGGCTGCTGCGGTCATTATCACTTTTGTCCTCATGTACAAATCACGGCTGGAGAAGCGAGCAGCTGCTGAGGAGGGGAAATGAAAATCGACTGGGCAAATATCTGGCTTCAGGCCAATGCGATAATTGGTCTGCTGGTTGTGATAGTGATTGGGTCATATCAGCGCAACAACTCCCGACATAAACCGCATTATTCCTTCATTGCCTGGCTGGCGATGATTGCTCTCATCTCAATTCCGATCCGCATCTGGATTGGCAATTACTCCGTAGTGGACCGCTCAGAGGTCATTGTGAACTTCATACTCCTGCTGGTGATGCTGAACTCGCGGGGGAACATCGCCGGTAAAAGGAGTTAGCTTTGAATCAACAACAATTCCAGATGGCGGCTGATATAAGCGCCGGGTTAGCTGCGCGCTGGTTTCCGCACATTGACGCAGCAATGAAAGAGTTTGGCATTATGTCACCGGTTGACCAGGCCATGTATATAGCGCAGGTTGGTCATGAATCATCAGGTTTCAGTACGCTGGTGGAGAGCTTCAATTATTCAGTTGAGGGATTGAAGCTAACGTTCGGTAGCCGCCTCAGCCCTTACCAGTGTGAATTGCTGGGCAGGGTGAACAGTAAGCAGGTCGCTCATCAGCCCCAAATTGCCAACCTGGTGTATGGCGGTCGAATGGGTAATAAAGATGCGGGTGATGGCTGGAGGTTTCGTGGGCGAGGTCTGATTCAGATTACCGGCCTGACAAACTATCGTGATTGCGGTACCGGTTTGAAGCTCGATCTGATTACTTCACCCCAACTGCTTGAGCAAGACCGACACGCAGCGCGTTCGGCGGCGTGGTTCTACACCTCGAAAGGCTGCATGGTTTACGCCGATATTAATCGTGTAACGCGCATTATCAACGGTGGCCTGAACGGTATTGAAGATCGCAAAGCTCGCTACAACAAAGCGCGGGCGGCGCTCCTGGTATGAAGCTGAGTTATCAACTTCTGATTGCAGCATTTGTCATTAGTCTTGCTGGTGGCCTGGTGTGGAGCGCTAATCACTACCACACCAAATATCAGGATGAGAAACATCGGGCTGATAAAACTGATCAAAGTCTCACCCTGGCTAATCAGACGATTAGTGATATGCAGATACGTCAGCGTGATGTTGCTGCGCTTGATGCTAAATACATCGGAGAACTAGCAGATGCCAAAGCGACGATTGAACAGTTGCAGCGTGATATTGCTGCTGGCACTAAGCGGCTGCGCCTCGCCGCCACCTGTCAAGGTGTGTCCTCAGCCACCAGCCCCACCAGCTTGGATGATGTTGCCAGCCCCCGACTTACTGACACCGCTCAACGGGATTATTTTGCCCTCAGAGAGCGAATCGAAACCAGTAGTCAGCAAATAGCAGGCATGCAGGACTACATTAGGCAACAGTGTATGAAATAGTGCAAAATCAAAATAAGCTCTCTTTTTTCAACTTTGAATCTTATGCCAATAGCTTGTGCTCTTAGTTGATAGTAACTTGTATGGCATTGATATAGGTAATAAGAGAGCTTAAATGGAATCTCGAGGGAGTTATCTAGTAAAGCCAATTTTAGAGATTGGAAGTGGGACATTTGGTCGCGTTGAGAAAATCGAACTTTACAATACCAGCGGCCATTTTTGTGGTGAGTTTGCTCGTAAAATCCTATCTGTTAACAAAGTCATTGTTGGTTCTATCTTTAGCCCTGATGATTGGAGAAGAAGATTCGAACGGGAAGTTACCTACCAGTCAAGATGCCGACATTCCAACGTCGTACCAGTACTTATACATAACCTTGAAGTAGAATACCCTTGGTTTGTAATGCCCTTGGCTGAAACAGATCTTCTTAAGGAGATCGATAAAAACGTACTCGATGATGATCAAAAACTTAACATTATAAAGATGACATTGATGGGGGTTGAATTCATACACAGTAAAGGCTATCTACATCGTGATTTAAAGCCAGAGAACATCCTCAAGTTTGCTGATGGGAATTATAAAGTGTCTGATTTCGGCTTAGTGCGGCACGATGATCCGAATGCAGCATCGGCTGTGCTGACAAATATAGCTGTCAGTATGGGAACTGATGGCTATAAAGCTCCAGAAGTTAATAGTGGTCTCTATAGCCCAAAAACAGACATCTATGCTGCAGGTGCCATAGTTAACAAGTTAAATTTAAGTCATATTGATGGTATTGATGCCATTATTGGTAAGGCTACAGCGTATAAGCCTAATGCGAGATATGATTCAGTTAGTTCAATGCTTGTCGATCTCGAATCAGTTATCAAAGGGAGGCGAGCATGATAAATCTTCTGAGTTGTGGTTTTTTCTCGTGTCCAAAAAATCATGACAAAGGTAATCAAGATTCCTACATCTTACCTTCTGCAGTTGGTAATGGCTTCGTTTTTGCTGTTGCAGATGGTGTAGGTTCATATCTTGGTGCAAGAGAGGCTGCAGATGTAGCTACTTCGGTAGTGCGCACTGTAGGTGCTTTACAAATTACAGACATTCAAAAAACCTTGTCCATGGTAAAGGATAAAGTTGATGCGATGGCGGAGTCTCGGCAGGACTGGGTTAATGCAGCAACAACCTTGTCATACTGCTACATCGATGAACAAGCCCTTTATGTTGGACATGTTGGTGACACTCGAGTTTATATAAAAAAAGGCAATAAACTACACTTGGTGACCAAAGACCATACCCAACACCAAGAACTTCTTGATGATGGTATTTACACTAAGCGTGAGTTGCTTGACTTACCCGGAAAAAGTACTCTAACAGCAGCAATATCAAGAAACATAGCGCTGCGTTTTCAGAGCATTAGATTACCCCTTAGTGAGATTGTTGATGAGAATGGTTTGCTTACCATATACATCATGTCTGATGGCGCGCACCATTTCTGGGAAAAAAGACCGAGGTTCTCTATTGAGACGTTGATGAAATCACCTAGATTTGCTGCAAGCCTTTTAAGACGAATTGAAAGAAACGGACCGATAGATGATCATACGTTGATTGCAGCTTCGTTTCTCATAACTGGCTAATGACTAAGCCGCCCTCGGGCGGTTTTTTATTGCCATCGCAATGGATATTAATGCAAGTATTCACTGAGTGCCTGCGATAATGCGATGAGATACAATCACTTCATTAAAAATGAGGTGGAAATGGACGCGGATTTTATCAGTTTTGAATCAATGCTTGCGGCAAGAAGCTCCGCAGAGTGGGCATATTGGCAGATGTGGATTTCTTTGTTCTCTACGTTTGCAACATTTCTTGCGGCAGTAGTAGCGCTTGTTACTGTTTCCAGCTGGAGGAAACAAGAATCGCTCAAAGATAAGAAAGTTTTTATTTTGTCTGTCAACAGGTTTCAACAAACCATAGGTTTAGGCCCTCATACATATCTTTTGGAGGACATCCCTACAAATGATGAAAGTCATCCATTCTGGAAATTAACTAACACTCTGTTAACTATTTATGAGAATGCGGTGACAATCTCAAGTAAAAAAGAACGTAAAAAGGCAGAGGCTATCTACCTGCTACTCTCCGAAATTTATGAGTCATTACATCAAGGGGAAATCGATAGAGATGCTGCTGTGAAAAAAATCCTGGAAATTCGAACTAATCGTTTCTTTGAAAAGATCTAAGGGATTACAGCTTCAAATTTATTACGTGGCCACTAGTATTTGCTAGTGGCTTTTTTTATTGGAGCGCGTATGCCACCTCGTACACCCAAAGCTTGCCGTTCCCGTGGTTGTTGCAATACCACAACCGACTCTGATGGTTACTGTTCTCAGCATAAAGGTGAAGGCTGGAAGTCCCACAGGCCTGGGCAAACACGCCAACAGCGCGGCTATGGTCGTCAGTGGGATGTGATACGGCCACGGATCCTCAAACGTGATAAGTGCTTGTGCCAGAACCATCTCAGGCAGGGTGTGGTGAAGCAGGCTTCATGTGTGGATCACATCATTGCCAAGGCCCATGGCGGTACTGATGCTGACAGCAACCTTGAGAGCCTGTGCTGGTCGTGCCATGCCGCGAAGACCGCGCGTGAACGGCTCAGATGAGAGGGATTATCATCTGATAGGTAAGGGGGAGGGGGAGGTCACATCCCTGCAGCCCTTGCCCTTCCGGACTGCCCGCCTCGTCGTATTTTTACACCCGCGAAAAATAAAATTAAAACTGGAGCGATGCTATGCCCGGAGTTTCTGGTCGTTCCGGGCGTCGACCAAAGCCAACGGAACTGAAAAAACTTGGTGGCAACGCCGGGAAGCGCACCCTCAATAAAAATGAACCTGCTTTCACGCCAATCACCGGCGTTGATCCCCCTGAGTGGCTGGATGAAATCGCCAGCACCATGTGGCAACTGGCAGCAAAAGAACTGTGTGCGCAGCGCGTGCTGTGTGCAACCGACCTTCACAATCTTGAGCTGTTCTGCATTGCCTACTCGAACTTCCGTGCGGCCCAGGAGGAAGTGACTGTTCGTGGGATAGTGGTTGCTGGTGCCACCGGTGGTCCCATAAAGAACCCTGCTCTGACAGTAGTAAATGAGGCGGGCCGTCAGATGGCAACGTTCGGTGGCATGCTGGGTCTTGATCCGGGGAGTCGTCAGCGCCTGACTGGTCCACAAAAGAGTAACTCAGACAATCCGTTCAAAAATCTATGACCCGTAAATCCTATCCGAATGTAAATGCGGCGAATCAGTATGCCCGGGATGTGGTGCGCGGGAAGATTGTCGCCTGTCAGTTTGTTATCGATGCCTGCCAGCGTCATATCGATGATCTGGCCAGAGAAAAGTCGAAGAAATTCCGGTACCGCTTTGATAAAGACATGGCAGAGAAAGCGGCAAAGTTTATTCAGCTGCTGCCTCACACCAAAGGGGAATGGGCGTATAAGCGAATGCCGATCACGCTGGAGCCCTGGCAATTATTCATCGTGTGTTGTGCTTTTGGCTGGGCAAAGAAGGGAACCAAATTGCGTCGTTTCCGTGAGGTTTATACGGAGATCCCCCGCAAGAATGGCAAGTCTGCTATTTCGGCAGGTGTGGCGCTGTACTGTTTCGCCTGTGACGATGAGTTTGGTCCGGAAGTGTACTCTGGCGCCACAACAGAAAAGCAGGCATGGGAGGTTTTCCGGCCGGCTCGCCTGATGTGTAAACGTACCCCGGCACTGGTGGAAGCATTCGGTATAGAAGTTAATGCCTCGAACATGAACCGACCGGAAGACGGTGCACGCTTTGAACCCCTCATCGGTAATCCTGGTGACGGTTCGTCACCCAGCTGCGCCATTGTCGATGAATACCACGAACATGATACCGACGCACTTTACACCACGATGCTGACAGGTATGGGCGCACGTAAGCAGCCGTTAATGTGGGCCATTACGACCGCGGGCTACAACATCGAAGGCCCGTGCTATGACAAGCGCCGCGAAGTCATCGAGATGCTGAACGGTTCGGTTCCGAATGATGAGTTGTTTGGTGTGATCTACACCGTCGATGAAGGTGATGACTGGACAGACCCAAAGGTGCTGGCGAAAGCCAATCCGAATATGGGCATCTCTGTTTACAGTGACTTTCTTCTCAGCCAGCAGCAGCGCGCCATTAACAATGCACGCCAGGCGGGTGTGTTTAAAACCAAGCACCTCAACATCTGGGTATCCGCAAAAGCCGCTTACTTCAACATGGTCAGCTGGCGCAATTGCGAAAATCCGCTGCTGACACTTGAACAGTTCGAAGGGCAACCCTGCACACTGGGCTTTGACCTTGCGCGCAAACTTGACCTGAACAGCCGGGTGAGACTCTTCAGCCGGGATATTGACGGCAAAAAGCACTACTACTGCATCGCGCCGAAATTCTGGGTGCCCTATGACACGGTTTATAGCGCGGATACGAACGACCAGCGAACCGCTGAGCGTTTTCAGAAGTGGGTAACGACAGGCCATCTGACCCCAACCGAGGGCGCAGAAGTTGATTACCGTGAAATTCTTGAGGATACGAAGGCGCTGAATAAGGCCAATCCTGTCGATGAAAGCGCCATTGACCCACATGGCGCAACGGGTTTGTCACACGAACTGGCAGATGAGGGATTAAACCCGATAACCATCGTCCAGAATTACACCCACATGAGCGACCCGATGAAAGAACTGGAGGCGGCAATTGAATCCGGCCGTTTTCATCATGACGGTCATCCCATCATGACCTGGTGTATTGGCAACGTGATCGGCAAAACCCTGCCGGGAAATGATGATGTTGTCAGACCGATTAAAGAAACAAGTGACGCAAAGATTGATGGCGCAGTGGCGCTGATTATGGCTATCGGCCGCGTCATGCTCTATGAAAAAACTGAATCCCTTTCTGACCGCATTGAGTCTTACGGCATCCGTTCACTTTAACTGAGGCAATTATGATCCTGATGATTCTCGCCCCGCTGGTCGGGGTGTTGGGGGCGCTATTGCTCTCATTTGGGGCATGGATGATTTACCCCGCTGCGGGTTATATCGCTGGTGGAGTTTTATGTCTTATCTGGTCATGGCTGGTGGCGAGAAAGTTGTCACCTGAAGCACAAAACTCATCCGGGGGTGAATGATGTTTTTTGCCGGGATGTTTACCAAAAGTGATAAGCCAGTGACTACCGCGGCAGAGCTGGCGCAGGATATTGGCCTGTCTTACGACACATATACAGGAAAACGAGTCAGCAGCCAGCGCGCGATGCGTCTTACCGCGGTCTTCGGCTGTGTGCGAGTCCTTGCTGAATCCATCGGAATGCTCCCCTGCAGTATTTTTAAAACGATAGGCAGAGGTAAAGAGAAAGCGACAGCTGAACGATTGAATAAACTGGTTTCCATGAAACCCAACGGTTACATGACACCCCAGGAGTTCTGGGAACTGCTCATCGTTTGTTTGTGCCTGCGGGGGAATTTTTATGCTTACAAGGTAAAAGCACTGGGGGAGGTGGTTGAACTTCTGCCCATTGATCCCGGGTGTGTTATTCCAAAGCTCAATAGCAACTGGGAGCCCGTTTACCAGGTGACGTTCCCGGATGGCTCAACTGACGTGCTGGGGCAGGATGACATCTGGCACGTCAGGATCCTCACGCTGGATGGCCTGGTCGGTTTAAACCCTGTTTCGTATGCGCGAGAAGCAATCTCTCTTGGGCTGGCAACGGAAGAGCATGGCTCCCGTTTGTTCAGCAATGGTGCGGTGACTTCTGGTGTGTTGCGCACAGAACAAACCCTCAGCGATCTTGCATATGACCGGCTGAAAAAAGATTTTGAAGAACGCCACCAGGGGTTAGGGAACGCGCATAAGCCGATGATCCTCGAAATGGGGCTCGACTGGAAGTCGATGGCATTGAGTGCTGAAGATAGTCAGTTTCTTGAAACCCGAAAATTTCAGCTTGAGGAAATATGCCGTCTGTTTCGGGTGCCAATGCACATGGTTCAGAACACGGATCGGGCGACGTACAGCAATATCGAAGAACTGGGCATGGGCTTCATTAACTACTCACTGATCCCTTACCTCACGCGCATCGAGCAGCGGATCAATATCGGCCTGGTCCGGGAGTCGAAGCAGGGAACCTACTACGCCAAATTCAATGTTGGCGCGCTGCTGCGTGGTGACATGAAATCCCGCTTTGAAGCCTACGCCACGGCAATCAACTGGGGCATGTACTCGCCGAATGACTGCCTTGAGCTTGAAGATCGGAACCCTCGCCAGGGCGGTGATGTTTATTTAACCCCAATGAATATGACCACAAAGCCGTCTGACGGCAGCAAGACAAAACAGGAAGAGGGCAACAATCATGCTGACTAAACAGCGACTGGATGTGCCACTGAAACTGAAAGCAGTGAGTGATTCCGGGGAGTTTGAGGGCTACGGATCGGTATTTGGCGTTAAAGACAGCTACGACGATATCGTTGTTCCTGGCGCATTCTCCGCTTCATTGTCTTCGTGGAAGGGTAAAAACGCACTTCCCTCAATGCTCTGGCAGCATCAGATGCAGGAGCCCATCGGCATTTACACCGAAATGCGCGAAGACGATGTGGGTCTCTTTGTGAAAGGTCGCCTGCTTATTGATGACGATCCGCTGGCGAGACGCGCACATGCTCATATGAAGGCCGGTTCTTTAACCGGCCTTTCTATTGGCTACATCCTGAAAGACTGGGAATACGACCGAACCAAAGAGGCATTTCTCCTGAAAGAAATAGACCTGTGGGAAGTCAGCCCGGTCACGTTTCCATCCAATGACGAAGCGCGAGTGAGCGATGTAAAAAGTGCCTTTGCCAGAGGAGAAACACCCAACCAGAAAAGTATTGAGCGAGTCCTGCGCGATGTTGGGCTCTCCCGTACCCAGGCCAAAGCATTTATGGCCGGGGGCTATGGCGCGTTATCTCTGCGTGATGTTGATGATGAACCGTCATTTCTTGATGCACTTAAATCCCTGAAATTTTAATTCCGGAGTGAACACAAATGGCTATTGAAAAGAAAGATGTAGAAGAAGTCGCGCAGGCTCTTCAGGTCAAATTTGACGAGTTCAAAAAGACCAACGATTCGCGCCTGGACGCGATTACCCAGGAGAAAGCAGCACTCGCGGGCCAGGTTGAAACCCTGAACGGCAAGCTGAGCGAACTGGAAAACCTGAAGTCGGATCTGGAAGCAGAGTTGATCTCGGTTAAACGTCCTGGCGGCCCACAACAGCAGTCTAAAGCGGCGACTGAGCACAAGACGGCCTTTATGCAGTTTATGCGTAAAGGTGACGATGACGGTCTGCGCGATCTGGAGCGCAAGGCGCTGCAGATTGGTACCGATGAAGACGGTGGCTATGCCGTGCCGGAGGAGCTGGATCGTAACATTCTTAACCTGCTGAAAGATGAAGTGGTGATGCGCCAGGAAGCCACGGTGATTACCATCGGGGGTTCAGATTATAAAAAGTTGGTTAATGTGGGTGGGACTGCATCGGGTTGGGTGGGTGAAACCGACCAGCGCCCTGCAACCGAAGCATCCAAACTGAAATTGATTGAACCCTTCATGGGCGAAATCTACGGTAATCCTCAGGCCACTCAGAAAATGCTTGATGATGTATTTTTCAATGCAGAAAACTGGATCAATAGTGAGCTGGCCATTGAGTTTTCAGAGCAGGAAGAGGTCGCCTTTACTACCGGTAACGGCACCAAGAAACCAAAAGGTTTCCTGGCTTATACATCCAGCATCGAGGCCGACAAAACCCGTGCATTCGGTACCCTTCAGCACATCCTGTCTGGTTCGGCGGCCGCAGTAACCGCCGATTCAATCATTCAGCTGGTGTACACCCTGCGCAAGTCGAACCGCAACGGCGCTAAGTTTATGATGAACAACAACAGTTTGTTCAAAATTCGAATCCTTAAGGATTCAGAAGGTAATTATCTGTGGCGCCCAGGGCTGGAGCTCAACCAGCCTTCAACCCTGGTGGGTTACGGTGTCGCGGAAAATGAACAGATGCCGGATATTGCCGCTGATGCTAAAGCCATCGCTTTTGGTAACTTTAAACGTGGCTATACCATCGTTGATCGCATCGGTACCCGCGTTCTCCGCGATCCGTACACCAACAAACCTTATGTCGGTTTTTATACTACCAAGCGTACTGGTGGCATGCTTACCGATTCTCAGGCTATCAAGCTTTTGCAAATTGGCGCTGTAGCTTAATTAAACTCAACAGGGGGGAGAGCCCCTGTTATTTCGAGGATATTCCATGTTTAAGCTGAAAACAGAGTTGAAATGGTCACCTGATGGCTGTCGGGTTGAAACGATCCCGAAAGGTGAGCATGAGGAATTGCCTGATCGTGCGGTAGAGATTGCTATGCAAATCGGCATTCTTGACCTGGTTGATGTTGAACAAAATACTGGCCAGCAGCCAGAGCAGCCAGAGCAGCCAGAGCAGCCAGAGCAGCCAGAGCAGCCAGAGCAGCCAGAGCAGCCAGAGCAGCCAGAGCAGCCAGAGCAGCCAGAGCAGCCAGAGCAGCCAGAGCAGCCAGAAAACCCGTCAAAGAAAGTGAAAAAATAACCCGCGACGCGGGTTTTTTTATAGGTGATGCCAATGCTTGTTGACTTAGATGACATCAAGAAGCAGCTGCGTCTTGAGGTTGATTATACCGAAGAGGACGATTACCTCACATTGATCGGCGAGGCTGCTGAGGCAAAGACAGAAACGTATCTCAAACGCAGTCTTTATGCACTCAACGAGACGATTCCGGATAGCGATCCTGATGGCATGCATCTCACTAAAGATATACGCCTGGGATTACTTTTCCTGATTGCTCACTTTTATGAAAACCGCTCGACTGTCAGTGAGGTTGAAATGAGTGAAATGCCACTGACATATACCTGGCTGGTTGGTCCTCACAGATTCTTCCGGCAATGAAACTCCGCCAGGCGCAAACCAGCGCGACATATCTGCTCCCGGATCCAGGGGAACTCAATAAGCGGGTAGAAATCCGGCACCGTATTGATAAGCCGTCGGATGATTTTGGTGTTGAACCTGAATATCCGGTTTCTTTTCCCGCGTGGGCAAAGATAGTTCAGACCAGCGCGACAACCTACCAGGCAACGGCTCAGACGGATGATGTGATAACCCACTACATCACAGTTCGCTGGCGCCGTGAAATCACCTCTGATTTTGAAGTGGTGCATGGCAACCAGGTATTCAGGGTAAAGCGAAGACGTGATCTGAACGGTAAGCGACGTTTTTTGTTGCTTGAATGCACTGAACTTGGCGAATTACCTTCCGCTGGCGCAAGGAGTGACAATGGGGACACCCTTTTTTCACGTTGATTTTCAACAACCCAATGAAATGCGTTTTAACCGTGCACGCGTCCGCCGCGCATTTATTCGTATTGGTCAGGTGCATATGCGTGATGCGCGTCGGTTGGTCATGCGTCGTGGTCGATCTGAACCGGGTGAAAACCCTGGTTACCAGACCGGACGCCTGGCCCGTTCGATTGGTTTTATGGTTCCGAGGGCCAGTAAAAACCGTCCTGGCTTTATGACGCGTATTGCCCCTAACCAGCGTAACGGCCAGGGAAACCGGATGATAAACGGTGACTTTTATCCGGCATTTCTGTTCTACGGTGTGCGCGGTGGGGCGAAACGCAAGCGTGGCCACCATCGCGGTGCTTCCGGTGGGAGCGGCTGGCGGCTGGCCCCTCGCAGCAACTTTATGGTTGAAACGCTCGAGAAAAACAGCAGCTGGACGCGGTACTTCCTTGCCCGTGAGCTGCGCAAATCCCTGAAACCGGAGAAACGCCGGACATGAAACTGACCCCCATTATTGCCACGCTTCGCGCGCATTGTCCGTATTTTGAAAACCGTGTGGCTGGTGCTGCTCAGTTTAAAAACCTGCCAGAGGTTGGGAAGTTGTTGCTGCCAGCGGCGTATGTGGTGCCCGGCGATGACTCACCTGGCGAGAATAAAAGTCAGACCGATTACTGGCAGGATCTGAAAGAAGGTTTTTCCGTCATTGTCATGGTGAGTAACGGGCGTGATGAACGTGGCCAGTTCGCCGCTTTCGACGTGGTTGACGATGTTCGTAAGATACTTTTCAAAGCTTTGCTTGGCTGGAACCCCGAGGAACGGGGTAATCCCATCACATACGATGGCGGCACACTGCTCGATCTGAACCGTCACGAGCTTATTTATCAGTTCGATTTTGCGGTTGATAACGAATTAACCGAAGACGATACGCGTCAGCAGGCAGAGCTTGACGCCCTGGATGAATTCAAAACTCTGGCCATTGACGTTGATTTTATCGATCCCGGCAATGGGCCGGATGACGTTATCGAGCTTCACACCGAAATAAAACTCCCCATCTGAGAGGCCCCATGTTTGTAAAACCCGTTAAAGGGCGGTCAGTACCTGACCCGGCCCGCGGTGACCTGCTGCCCTCAGAAGGGCGAAATGTCGAAGAAAATAATTACTGGCTGCGGCGTGAAGCGGCTGGAGATATTCAGCGCGTCAACAAGAAGGTGAAAACCAATGACAATTAGTATGAACACGATCCCCGCCAATACGCTGGTGCCGCTATTCTATGCAGAAATGGATAATTCGGCGGCGAATACCTCGCAGGACAGTGCGCCATCCTTGCTGCTGGGGCATGCGAACACCGGGGCCTCTATTGCAGCAAACAGCCTGGTGCTGATGCCGTCGGCAGATTATGCAAAACAGATTTGCGGTCCGGGCAGTCAACTGGCACGTATGGTCGATGCCTACCGTGTGACCGACCCGTTCGGTGAGCTGTATATCATCGCGGTACCGGAAGCGGTTGGGGCAGCGGCTACGGTGACTATGACGGTGACCGGTGCTGCCACCGCAAGTGGTACGGTCACGCTGTATATCGGGCGCACCCGGGTACAGGCAGCAGTGGTCAATGGTGACGCTGTAGCTGTTGTTGCCAGCAGTATCAAGGATGCCATCAACGCGAATATCACGCTGCCGTTTACGGCAACGTCTGCTGCAGGTGTGGTGACGCTTACTGCCCGACATAAAGGACTGACCGGGAATGATATTCCGGTGACGCTGAACTACTACGGGTTTGGTGGTGGTGAAGTGCTACCGGCGGGGATCATGATAGTCATTGCCGCTGGGGCTGCGGGTACAGGCTCCCCTGTACTGACAGGTGCAATTGCGGCGATGGCGGATGAACCGTTTGATTTTATCGGACATCCGTACAGTGACACCGCCTCAGTAAATACTTTTGCCAGTGAAATGAACGATACCAGCGGGCGCTGGAGTTATGCACGACAGCTATATGGGCATGTTTATACCTCGAAAATCGGCACGTTGTCAGATCTGGTATTAGCAGGCGATCAGTTCAATCATCAACACATTACGCTGGCAGGGTACGAAACGGCTACGCAAACCGCAGCAGATGAACTGGCGGCCAGTCGCACCGCGCGTGCGGCCGTGTTTATCCGCAACGATCCGGCCCGCCCAACCCAGACCGGTGAACTGGTAGGCATGCTGCCGGCACCTAAAGGTCAGCGCTTTACCATGACCGAACAGCAGTCTTTGCTCACTCATGGTGTTGCGACCGCTTATGTGGAAAGCGGGATCCTGCGCATTCAACGTGATGTCACCACGTACAAAAAGAACGCCTGGGGCGTGGCAGACAACAGCTATCTCGACAGTGAAACGCTGCACACCAGCGCCTACGTACTTCGCCGTCTTAAGTCCGTCATTACCAGTAAATATGGGCGCCATAAGCTGGCAAATGACGGTACCCGTTTCGGGCCTGGTCAGGCCGTTGTCACTCCGTCAGTTATCAAAGGTGAATTGCTGGCGACTTATCGACAGCTAGAACGTTCCGGCATCGTAGAAAACTACGACTTGTTCAAGCAGCACTTGATTGTTGAGCGTGATGCCAGAGACCCAAACCGCCTGAACACGCTATTCCCTCCTGATTATATTAACCAGTTGCGGGTGTTTGCGGTGGTTAACCAGTTCCGTCTTCAGTATGCAGAGGAGTCCGTTTAATGGCTCGTATTGGTGGTACCTGTTATTTCAAAATTGACGGCCAGCAGCTTTCGCTGACGGGTGGCATTGAGGTGCCGATGAACAAGAGCGTCAAGGATGACGTTATCGGTATGGCTGGTGATATTGATTACACGGAGAAGTGGCGTTCACCGTACATCAAGGGCAGCTTCAAAGTACCGAAGGATTTTCCCGTCAACAAAATTACCACATCAGATCAGATGACTATTACCGCTGAACTGGCGAATGGTCAGGTCTATGTGCTGTCGTCTGCCTGGCTTCACGGCGAAGCGAACCATAACGCCGAAGAAGGTACAGCAGAACTTGAATTCCACGGACAAGAAGGGGATTACCAGTAATGCAGGAACTTGAACTGAAAAAGCCTATCACCGCGCACGGTGAAACCCTGTCGGTGCTGGAGTTTGACGAGCCAACCGGAAAAGATGTGCGCGAACTCGGCTATCCGTACCAGATGAACCAGGATGAGTCCGTAAAACTCCTGGCTCATGTGGTTTCTAAATACATTGTTCGCCTGGCGAAAGTACCACAAAGCTCGGTTGACCAGATGTCACCCGGTGACCTGAACACCGCAGCCTGGCTAATTGCCGGTTTTTTCCTTCAGGCCTGACGGCTGATTACCTGACTGATCGGTATTTTGACTGCGCCAAATATTGGCGCATAAACCCATTCGAATTACTGGCGATGCCAATCAGCGAAATTCCTTTGCTGGTCAGTCAGGCAAACAGAATAGAGTCAGAGAGGCAAGGCAATGGCTGAGTTTGAACTGAAGGCACTCATCACCGGTGTTGATAAATTATCGCCAACACTGTCACGGATGCAGAAAAATCTGCGGGGATTTAAACGCCAGACAGAAGAGGCTTCCCGTGGCGGGATTGCTATGGCTGGCGGCCTTGCTGCCGGGCTGACATTGTCTCTGCGGGCTTATGCTCAGCAGGAAGATGCCGCTACGGGCCTCAAAGTTGCCATGATGCAGGCGAACGGTGAGGTTGGTTCAAGCTTTGAGGGGATCAATAAACTGGCTGTCGGGCTCGGAAATCAACTGCCGGGTACGACCGCTGATTTCCAGAACATGATGCAGATGCTGGTTCGCCAGGGGATACCAGCGGAGAATATTCTGGGCGGTGTGGGTAAGGCCACGGCCTACCTCGCGGTTCAGCTCAAGAAAACACCTGAAGCAGCCGCAGAATTCGCCGCGAAAATGCAGGATGCAACAGGAACTGCTTCTGATGACATGATGGGATTATTCGACACTATCCAGAAAGCGTTTTATCTCGGTGTCGATGATACGAACATGCTCTCGTTCTTTTCCAAAACCAGCTCTGTGTTGAAAATGGTTAATGCCGATGGGCTGAAGGCGGCGCAAGGTCTGGCTCCGATTGCTGTCATGATGGATCAGATGGGAATGCAGGGCGAAGCCGCTGGTAATGCCTTGCGCAAAGTCATACAGGGCGGCCTCGATCTTAAGAAGGTAAATAGCGCCAATAAACTGATACAAGGTGTTGGTCTAAAGGCGAAACTGGACTTCACTAATGGCAAAGGCTCGTTTGGTGGGTTGGATAAATTAATCGCTCAACTGACCAAGTTGCGGGGATTAAATGATGTTGATCGAACCAAAGTTATAAAAAGCATTTTTGGTGATGATGCTGAAACTCTTCAGGTCGTTAATACGCTTATCGATAAAGGTAAGGATGGCTACGACCAGATCCAGCAAAAAATGAATAAGCAGGCCAGCCTGAACAAACGTGTTGAAGCGCAGTTGGGTACGTTAGCTAACCTTTGGGAGGCGATGACCGGCACCGCGACAAATGGCCTGGCGGCAATTGGTGGAGCATTCGCTAAAGACACGAAGGGCATTGTCACCTGGCTTGGTGACATGTCGGAAAAATTTGCGACATTTGCGGAAAAAAATCCGGCGGTCATTCGCAGCGCGGTAGGACTTGCTGCCGGGTTGACCCTCCTGAAACTGGGGTTTATGGGCGTTGGCGGGGCGATAACGATTGTCAGCCGGCTTATGGCACTGAGTCCGATAGGCATGATTGCGACGGCTATTGCGCTGGCTGCGGGACTGATTATCACTAACTGGGATACGGTCGGGCCGTATTTTGAAGCGCTGTGGGCATTTTTTAAGCCGATATTCTCTGACTGGCTGCACTGGGCAAAAACGGCTTTCGGCTGGTCTCCGCTGGGGCTGATTATTAATAACTGGGGACCGATCGTTCAGTGGTTTAAGGATATGTGGGAAACTATTAAGCCATATATATCCTGGATCATCGATGGCTCCAGCGACACTGTGGCTGCAGCAAATGCTGCTCAGTGGGGGGCTGGTGGCTACGGCGCATATGGAACAGGTGTTGCCAGCGGGGGTTATAACCCATACCAAATCCAGCAGAGTTCATCTACCCCATCTCAGGCAAATGTTGTTATTGAGTTGAAGGGGGCACCGCCGGGCACAAAAGTTACAGACTCTAAATCCAGTGGAGTTAATGTCACTACTGATGTGGGTTACACCAGAATGGGGAGGTAGGGTATGGGAGGGTAGCCCTCCCATACTTACATTATTGTGAAAATAGACATTTGCGGCCGGATGGTGCACCAATCACGCGAGACATTTTTTCGCAAATAACTGTGATCTGTTTACCCTTTTTGAGAGCAATTGCTGTTGTTTTTTCCGAGTCTTTCATTTCCATGCGAGCAGGCATGAATTCATTATCAGTCTTAAGACTAACAATTATTGAATCGGTAAAATCTTTATCGATAGATTGCACAACCCCTTTAACTGCGACTAATTTACCTTTCATTTGCTCGTCAGTAGCCACCTCATTTTCTTCATAAGCTTTGAACAGTTGGCGGGCAGTAGTATTAAATACTTCTTTTTGTGGCGCTGATGCTGGTTCTTGCGCTTCGGTATTCGCTGAAGCTGAATTGGATGAATCGTTCTTGCTTGCAAAATATCCAATGGCCATAAAACCGATAAAAATATAAAAAATCCATTTCAGTAACTTTTTCATTCTCATCCTCAATTAAATAGTTTTGCTGTGAAATTATCTCTAAAGCAACAGGAGTAGATAATTTATCGCAATATCCTAAGTACTAACTATTAAAAAATCCGCCCTGGCGGTTTTTTTATGTCTGGAGTTTGTATGGCATCGTGGAAAGACAAGCTGGTTGATGCGTCGTTTCGCGGCGTCGCATTCAAAGTTGAAGATGAAAGCGCGGGTGTTGGTCGTCGCGTGGAAACTCACGAATTCCCCAACCGCGATAAACCCTATACCGAAGATCTCGGGAAAATCAGCCAGCGCCCGAATATTTCAGCTTACCTGATTGGCGATGACTGTTTTGAGCAGCGCGACCGCCTGATTGAAGCCCTGAATAAACCCGGTCCGGGTACGCTGATCCATCCGACGTACGGTGAAATGAAAATGTGTGTTGACGGCGAAATTCGTGTCAGCACATCGAACAGTGAAGGGCGCATGGTGCGTCTTGACCTGAAATTTGTTGAAGCGGGCGAGTTGTCTTATCCGACATCGGGTGCTGCGACGGCCCAGAACCTGACCTCATCCTGCTCAGCACTGGACGACTGTATCAGTGATAACTTTGATAATTTCAGCATCGATGGCGTGGCTGATTTTATTCAGAACGATGTTGTGAAATCAGCGACAGGAATGATGGGTTACGTCTCGGACAGCATGAAAGTGGTTGATTCTGTGGTATCGGATGCCGCCAGGCTGATGCAGGGGGATATATCTGTGCTGCTGCCACCTCCTTCATCCGGAAAAGGCTTCGTTGATCAGTTGCAAAAGATGTGGCGTAGCGGCAACCGTTTATATGGTAATGCCGGTGACTTATTCACGATGATTAAAACGTTTTCGGGAATAAGCCTGGGGAGTGATTTACAGCCGGTTGGGGTGTGGAAAACAGACAGCGCAACAACTAAAACAACAAAAGAGCAAAGCAACTACGTCGCCAGCGCTATCAGAACGACGGCAATTAGTGAAGCGGCTAACGCTGTGACAAGCCTGCCCGCGCCAGCCAGCCAGACACCGAATATCCAGCAGGGGCAAACGCAGACCGGCTGGCCATCGGTGACTCATCCCGCTCTCAATAATGCGCCGGACGTAAACCCGTCTGTCGACCTGCCGACATGGGATGATCTGGTTGATATCCGGGATACGCTGAACCAGTCGATTGATAAAGAAATGTCCCGCACGAATGATGACCGGTTATTTCTTGCGCTACGTCGTGTAAAAGCCGATCTGAATACCGATATCAAAAGCCGCCTTGAGCAAACAGAAAAAACAGTGGTTCGCACGCCAGATGAAGTGTTGCCAGCGCTTGTGCTGGCGGCTACCTGGTTTGATAACGCCGCGCGTGAGACTGATATCACGCGGCGCAACGCGGTTGCTCATCCGGGGTTTGTTCCGGTGGCAGCGATGAGGGTGCCAGCACGATGAACGACAATGTCACACTGAGGGTTAATGGTCGGGAGTGGGGGGGCTGGACGTCGGTAAGAATTGGCGCGGGGATTGAGCGACTGGCGCGTGACTTCAGTGTTGAAATCACCCGGCAGTGGCCCGGTAATAATGAACAGGTATCGCTGCAACCGCGTATAAAAAACGGGTCAAAAGTGGAAGTGCTGATTGGTGATGACCTGGTGATCACCGGCTGGGTCGAGGCCACACCGGTTCGCTACGATGCGAATTCAGTCAGTACCGCGATTTCTGGTCGCAGTCTGACCGCTGACCTTATCGATTGTACCGCAGAGCCGACACAGTTTAACGGCCAGTCACTGGTGCAGGTTGCTGCAGCGTTAGCCAAACCTTTCGGGATCAGGGTAGTGAACGAAGGCGCACCGTCCGGGACCATTCCTGGTATTCAGCCGGATCACGGTGAAACCGTTATTGAGCTGCTGAACAAAATGCTGGGCCAGCAGCAGGCGCTGGCTTATGACGATCCGCGCGGACGGCTGGTAATCGGCGGTATTGGCGTAACAAAAGCCCATACCGCGCTGGTGCTCGGGCAAAATATCATTTCCTGTGATACCGAAAAAAGCATTCGCGACAGGTTTTCTACCTACCAGGTAGCCGGGCAGCGTGCCGGGAACGATGACGATTTTGGCGCGGCGACGACCACCGCATTACGCGCCCGTACCGCTGATGCTTCCATTTCCCGTTATCGCCCGATGTATGTCCAGCAAACAGGGCAGGCCACAGGGGCAAGCTGTATTGCCCGTGCCGAGTTCGAAGCACGACAACGCGCGGCCCGTACTGATGAAACCACCTATGTTGTGCATGGCTGGCGGCAGGGGAATGGTGCGCTCTGGCAACCCAATTTACGTGTTGTTGTGTGGGATCCGGTTTGCGGTTTCGATAACCGTGAATTGCTTATCTCGGAAGTGAACTTCACAAAAGACAGCAAAGGCACGCTGACAGAACTGCGCGTAGGTCCTGCAGATGCGTATTTGCCCGAACCGGAAGATACGAAGAAACGGAAAAAGGCCAAAGCAACCGAAGAGGACCCATTCTGATGAGAGCCTTGCAAAGCTTGCAGCGGCAGGTGCTTAGCCTTATCGGTCGTGCCGTTGTGAAGAGTATCAATGCGGCCACAAAGTGTCAGACCGTGGATGTGGAGTTGCTGGCAGGTGACCAGAAAGGGGGTATTGAACATCTTGAGCCCTATGGATTCACTGCGGTGGCAAACGAGGGCTCTGAAGCCATTGTCTTGTTCCCGGACGCTGACCGCTCTCATGCCGTCGCCATTGTTGTTGCCGATCGCCGCTACCGGATCAAAGGGCTGAAAACGGGTGAAGTGGCTTTTTATGATGACCAGGGGCAAACCGTCACTCTGACGCGCGACGGGATTGTTGTGGACGGCGCCGGCAAAATCATCACTTTCCGGAACGCCCCGAAAGCGCGGTTTGAAATGGACATTGAATCCACGGGCCAGATCAAGGACCGGTGCGATACAGATGGCCTCACCATGTCAGCCATGCGCATTGCCTATAACGGGCATAAACACCATGAAAACGGACAGGGCAATCTCACCAATACAGCGGATAAACCGATGGAGGCGTAATGGATCTGTGGCTGACGGTGAATGGCCAGTATACGAGTGCCAGTGCGCCACTGGATAAGCTCACGCGTGCTGTAGTCATTTCCCTTTTCACCTGGCGACGTGCCGAACCTGATGATAATGCCGACGTACCCATGGGGTGGTGGGGAGATACCTGGCCTGCGGTACAAAATGACCGCTACGGCTCCCGCCTCTGGCTGCTGCAACGCAGCAAACTGACTAACCAGACCGTCAATGTCGTCAGAACCTATATCAATGAAGCCCTGCAGTGGATGCTCGATGACGGCGTGGTATCCCGCATTGAGTTAAAGATTCAGCGCACGGGTATCAATGAGCTGGGTAACAGCCTGACGCTGTGGCGGTATGACGGGCCCGTAGTAATTTCTTTCGATGATTTATGGAGTGCGATAACCCATGGCGGACAGTGAATTCCAGCGTCCGACGCTGGCCGAAAATATCAGCATGCTCAGAACCGATCTGTTTGCACGTCTCGATGTGAACGACACGTTGCGTCGCATGGATGAAGACGTCAGGGCAAAAGTGTATGCGGCAGCACTGCATACCGTGTACGGCTATATCGATTATCTGGCCATGAATATGTTACCGGATCTCTGTGACGAAGCGTGGCTGATGCGGCATGCCTCAATGAAGCGATGTCCGAGAAAACGGGCCACAGGCGCAGCAGGTTTTATGCGCTGGGACGGCGTCAGCGATAACCTGAAAGTGACCGCCGGCAGCGTCATTCAGCGCGATGATCTTGTGCAGTACACGGCGACGGCGGATGCAGTGAGTGCAGGCGGCGTCCTGCGGGTTCCGGTTGTGTGCTCTGTGGAAGGTCTTATCGGGAATGCGGATGACGGTGTGCCGCTGATCCTGGTTACACCGGTTAACGGTCTTCCGTCATCGGGTGTAGCTGACACGCTGAAAGGCGGTTTCGATATTGAAGGTCTGGAAGAGTGGCGCTCCCGAGTGATTGAGCGGTACTACTGGACACCACAGGGCGGTGCCGACGGTGATTATGTTGTCTGGGCGAAAGAGGTCCCGGGCATTACGCGCGCCTGGACGTACCGGCACTGGATGGGGACCGGTACGGTCGGTGTGATGGTGGCCAGTAGCAATTTGATTAATCCGATCCTGGATGATGCGACAGTAGCAGAAGCACAGGCGCACATTGAACCGCTGGCGCCAGTGGCGGGATCGGATCTGTATGTGTTTAAGGCGACCGCAAAAACCATTAATTTCACCATTGACCTGAATCCTGACAATGCCGAAACACGGTCCGCTGTTGAGGCTGAGCTTCGTTCTCTCCTTCTGCGCGATGGTTATCCGGAAGGAACGCTTGAATTGTCTCGTATCAACGAGGCCATATCGATAGCTGCCGGGGAGTACAGCCATAAGCTGATTGCACCCGCTGCGGATACTCTGGTGGCGAAGAATGAACTGGCGGTACTGGGGGGAATATCGTGGCAGTAAATGAAGAGGATTATGTCCACCTGCTGGACGCACTACTTCCCCCCGGGCCTGCCTGGTCAACGGATGACGTGGCGATTAGAGGCGTGGCGCCCTCATTGCTCAGAGTTCATCAGCACGCTGACGATCTGATGCTGGAAATCGACCCGCGCACCACGACTGAAATGATAAGCCGGTGGGAAACATGCTGTGGCCTGCCTGATGAATGTCTTCCCACGGGGACACAGACGATCCGACAGCGCCAACAGCGGCTGGATGCGAAAGTAAACCTGGCTGGTGGGATTAACGAGACTTTTTTTCTTGAGCTGCTGACTGCACTGGGCAAACCTGGTGCGACTATCACCCGCTACAACAAAGGGCCGTTTAAGTGTACGTCATCGTGCATTGATGCAACGTACTCCACTGAATGGCGGTATTACTGGCAGGTCAATATGCCAGCAGCCACAGATGCGACCTGGATGACCTGCACAGACAAGTGCGAAACGCCTGTCCGTTACTGGGGCGACACCGTCGCTGAGTGCGTTATCAATAAACTCTGTCCGTCCCATACCTACGTAATCTTTAAATATCCGTAACCGGAGACATTATGCATCGTATTGATACACCTACTGCGCAGAAGGATAAATTCGGCGCGGGTAAGAACGGCTTTACGCGTGGAAACCCTCAGACGGGCACTCAGGCGACAGATCTTGATGATGACTATTTTGACGCTATTCAGGAAGAGCTTGCGGGAGTTGTAGAAGCCACTGGAATCTCACTAGATAAGGCAAAACGCAATCAACTACTGACAGCGCTTAAGGCGTTACTACTGAGTCGCGCGCATCCGTTCGCTGACATTAAGGCAGACGGAGCTGCTGCTGTAGCGGAAGCTCTTACAAACCTTGGTCTGATAAACGGTAGTGGTTATAGCGGTCGATTATCAGGAGTACCAAAACTCATTGCCACATCAGGAACGTATACGACCCCATCAGGTGTGAAGGCGCTTATCGTAGAGGTTATTGGTGCAGGGGCGGGCGGTGGCGGAACTCTGTCAGCAACTGCTGGTGCACACTCTGTAACGGGTGGTGGCGGGGCAGGGGGCACGGCAGTGTCTTTCATTGCAAATCCAGTAACTACATACAATGTGACTATTGGCGCTGGAGGAAAAAGCGGTACTACAGCAGGGACATCGGGAACCGATGGGGGTACAACGAGTTTTGGTTCTGTTGCTATCGCAACTGGTGGCACTGGCGGAACTGGCGGTACGACGACCGCAATTTCCCAGACGAACGCTATTGTAGCGGCGGGCGGTAACGCAGGAAAAGGAACTGTCGGTAATATTCGTTGCGGCTCTAATGAATCTGCGGGGGTGTCTGTGGGAACGAACTATGGAAATATTTCATCTGGCGGTGGGTCAACACCGTATGGGACTGGAGGGATGCGTGTGGGTCTGTCAGTAAAGGGTAATCAGCCTGGGTTCTCAGCAACAGGATATGGAGCGGGTGGTAGTGGTGCCATTTCTATTGATGCCGGTGGTGCGGCTGCCGGTGGAGATGGTTCAGATGGATGTGTTCTGGTATGGGAACTTTACTGATGAGATATGCACTGATTAAATATGGCATTGTTGAAAACGTTGCAGTCTGGGATAGCGAGTCTGACTGGACAGTGCCAGAAGGCTCTATATCCGTGCAATCTGATTCGGCGGGAATAGGTTGGGGTTATGTAGATGGCGCATTCCATTCACCAGAACAGCATCCACTAACTCATGAGCAACTTGTTGCACAGGCAGAGCAGCAAAAAGCACAGCGGCGAGCTGAGGCCGACTCAGAGATCGCTTGGCGTCAGGACGCTGTTGATGCAGGAATAGCGACAGAAGCAGAAACCTCCGAGTTGCCTGAATGTAAAAAATACCGGGTATTGCTGATGCGTGTGGATACGTCTACTGCGCCAGATATCACATGGCCTGTTCAGCCAGCATAGAATCTTTGATAGAGGCGCAGGGATGTGCTTAAATTTTGAGCAGTAAAAACATCCATAGGAGGTAGCTTTTGAGGGAGATCCCGATAGGCTTGGATTTTTTTTCGGTTCACTATCTAACATTTAGGTCCTCGTATCGATGGAACCTACCACGAACTGTTGGCCTTGCTTAGGCCTTTTAATATCGGACTGATAATCAGCGATGACTGGGGCAGTTATGCCAGAGAAGTGCCGAAGGATAAGCATCTCACCGGGAAAGTATTTACTCAGTGTATTGAGCGTAATAACCTGAAAATAAAACCCCGCATTAAGCGTCTGATCAGAAAATAATCAACTTTTTCACTCTAGATTGAGTTATATGAAAAAATCATCGGTGCGTTCTTTGAAAATCATACATTCTACTAATTGTATGAATTACCTGACACCTAACCTTGGGGGGTGCAGGAAACTAGCTCAAAGAAATGAAAAAAAATCACCGTAATAAACATCCCTTACATGAGTGAAATTTACTCATGCTGAAAGTAGGTTTTATGCCTATTATCAGCATGATAAATTGGAGTGATTATTCTTTTATTTTAAATGAGTATTTGTATTTTGGTTTAAAAAATACCTATCGATTATTAACCCAGTCAAAACCGCCAAGGAGACTAAGAAAAAGCTTAAATTTCTTATTTCACCAGTCCCAGAGAAAAGAACAAACAATGGTATGCTTATTAATGTGACAAGACCTATGTGTTGTTTTGTTTTTTTATCACATAAAGGCATGCCGTTTTTAAATATAATAAACATTAATAGAATAAATGCTAAAGATGTTCCTCCAAGACCAACAATTCCGTAAGTATTTACTTTTTCAACATAGATGTAAGTATGGTAATCGAAATATGCTTTTATATTTTCCACTAAATGGAATTCTAATGCTCCACCTAGGTTATTTGCATAGATATGCTTTGTGATAATGTTTATAATTCCAGATATCAGAATAATTGACAGTGTAAATACAATTGCTTTTTTCTTTTCCATTTCAGAGTTAATTAGAGGGTACAAGGTGAACGCAAAAAAGAAAAATGTTTCTTTATTTAGCGTTGCTGGGATAGTTAGAACTAAAAGTGGCAACCATTTTTTATTTATGCATAGATATACTGCTAGTGACATAAATAACAACTCAATCCCATCATAAAAATATCCTCCGCCAGCAAGGAAGTAAGGAAAGTAGAGTGCTAGCAAAATAGGGGACATTATTGAGGAAATTTGACTGCACCCCATGGAAAGCAATAGTTTTCTAAGTGTAAACAAACTGAATAATATAGATGCGAAACAAAGATGATAAATAATGATGTATTTGAATTTTAATGTAACATCATTACTTACTGTAATTTTGGAAAATGTTTTTTCTGGTTTAAAGTTATCCGTGACAAATGTTTTTATTTCTTCTGGGGTGTTTTTTTCTATTGTATTAGCAATAAATGGTGCAAGTTGTCTGTAAACAAATGGTTTGTATGCAGAACCAGACAGCATATTTTCGATGCCATTTCTGACCTGACCATCAAGTAAAGCCCACTTCCCCATTACTCCGGAAAAGCTGGCGCTTGATGCCATCCAGAAAATCACAAATAGTAAAAACCCCTTTGTAAAAATGGAGTTTTTAATGGATCCAATATTCATTTTTTTTCCTTGTGAGGAGAAGTCACGGCTATGCGCTTTTGGATACACATATAATGCCTATGCAAATAAAAACAAGCCCTGCAACTTTTAAGGTGTTAACGCTCTCGTTTAAAAAATAATATCCTATAACTGTTGTTATGACATAACCCAAAGATAAAAGGGGATACGCAACAGTCACATCTAATTTACTTAGAACCACCATCCATAGTATTAAACTCAAAAGGTAAAAAGATATGCCTAACATGAACCATGGATTACATATTATTGATGTAATAAATTGAATTCCAATTCCATGACCAGCTAAAAGATTGGTCGCCGACATAGTCTTTTTTAGGGCAATTTGAGCTATAGCATTCAGTGTTATACTACATATGACGACTGAAAATATTAGGATAGACATTACAATACTCTATTCTGTTGACTATATATTATTTTTAATGTAACATTATAAACAATTTTTTGCTTTACCGCAATATTTATGTGTGAGATGTCTCAATTATGAACTCCAAAGTATTGGCGCATGGAAAAACTAAAAGTTTTTTTTGGAATCTAATAAAACTCCTACGGCCCAAGCACTGGATTAAAAATACATTTGTATTAGCACCACTGATTTTTTCAGGACAATTCAATAACTATAATTCAATTGCTAATGCGTTTGTGGCTGTAATTCTTTTTTGTTTGGGGTCTTCCGTTGTTTATATTTTTAACGATATAAAAGATAGGGAGCGAGACAGGTTACATCCAAAAAAATCGATATCTCGTCCAATAGCTTCAGGTGTGATATCCGTTAAATGCGCATTACTATTATTGATGGGATTACTTTTTATAATTGTATCCATGGGTGCCTTTTTAAATTTAAAAGTATTAATTGTTGTGCTTGGATATCTTGCTTTAAACGTTGCATATACTTTATATCTTAAACACCAACCTGTTATGGATATATTTACCATTGCAATAGGGTTTGTATTGCGTGTTTATGCCGGAGCAGTGGCGCTATCAGTCCCGGTGTCATCGTGGATGTTTGTAACAACATTATGTCTTGCACTTTATCTAGCTGCAATAAAACGCCGGCAGGAACTTAATCAAAATGGTGTAAATGGACGACAAGTATTGGAGCGTTATACCTTACCATTGATAGAAAGATATGCAGAAATATCTGCGATTTGTGCTCTTATATTTTATAGCTTATTTGTGATGTCTTCACATCCAGATCTTGTTATCACTGTGCCTTTAGTTCTGTTCGGTTTGTTCCGATATTGGTACATTGTTGAAATGTCAGATAGGGGGGAATCCCCTACAGATGCACTGCTTAAAGATGCGCCTCTATTGCTTACATGTCTTGCTTGGACAATGGCATGTATTTATGTTTTATGGTCAATTAAACATTGATATATTGATGGACAGCTAATCATGGATTTTTCTTATGCAATCACCCCATTTCTTTCTTGGTTTTTTGCTGGAGGGTTAAAGTTTTTTATAAATAGCCTTAAGGAAAGGAAACCTGCTTACGAATTAATAGGATATGGAGGAATGCCTAGTAATCATGCTGCAATAGTATCAAGTATGGTTGCACTAATTGCAATGAAGAATGGTGTTGAACATCCTTCGTTTGGCGTAGCATTAACGCTAGCGTTTATCGTTATTCTTGATGCCAATAGTTTGCGTAGAAATATAGGAAAAATAGCAAAGTCAGTTAATAAATTAGCACAGGATGATAGCGCCCATATTGCTCTCAGAGAGCGAATGGGGCACACAAAGGGAGAGCTAGCCGGTGGTGTTTTAGTTGGCACTGTAATCGCTTGGTTCGTAAGTTATTTTTTTTGAAAATATTACGGGATTACCTTAATCCTGAAATATTATAGATGTTTACGATTTTAGGCCGTTTATTTCAATCCTAAGGGCTATCAAAGAATTAGCACCGCGGACTTCATACGCCAGGCCGGTCTGGTATAGAGACACATTAGGGATAACCACTAGGATTCAGCGTAAGACCTCGCTTGTCACGTTCGATAACCTCAATCATGTTGTTAAGCAGAAGGGTAAATCGCTGATAACGGAAGATGGGTAGGAGATAGAAAGTGATTCGCCGGATGATGTCGTGGCTCACAGAGTGGTAACGCATTCGATGAACCGGGTGAGGGATTATGACGGGAGGCTTTGATGGAGCATAAAAAAGCAGCCATACTTGGCTACTTCCTGGAGCGTTAGAAATTTTATGTCACTGCAAGGTTTTTTTACCAACCTTCGCTGCTGCTAAAATAGCGTGACCAATATCGTTAAAAATTTAGCTTTGCCAGGTGACCATTCGTTGTTTCGGACCTCCAACGGCACATGCCCTAGCAAATTAAAATGTACTACTGCAAAAGTCGAATTTCTTTCGATGGCTTGGCAAAACATTATCTTTTGGGAAGTAGCTCCGAATCCCAACGATGATCATGTTATCCATAATCTACTCGCTAACGAGCCAGTACTCGGCTTCTTCAAACATATCTTCAATCAGGCGGTTCAATTTTACTTTTTTTTCTCTTCGAGCAGTCGCTGTTTACGGCGTTAGCCTGCATAGGTTTAACTCGAACATCAGCGGAAGGGAAAATACCATACACCGCTTTGTCAGTTTGGACAGAATAATATCTTTGGTACCAGGCAGGCTTTCTACATTGCGTTTGTCATAAATGAGTTCAACTTACTCTACAGATTCCTTCTACTGGCTTGTTATACAGGTATTTTTTATGCTGTTTGCATGCTTGGTTAAAAATTTATACAGAGTAATATCGGATAAAATCCATTCTGCAAAACACAATTTATTTGTCATAAATTCAATGAATTAAAGATCTCTG
This sequence comes from Buttiauxella sp. WJP83, assembly GCF_027594725.1. Classification (NCBI taxonomy): domain Bacteria; kingdom Pseudomonadati; phylum Pseudomonadota; class Gammaproteobacteria; order Enterobacterales; family Enterobacteriaceae; genus Buttiauxella; species Buttiauxella sp. WJP83. The sequence continues at coordinate 2,815,188 of NZ_CP110080.1, read as the reverse complement.
TTTTCGCACGATCTGTAGCCATGAAAAGATGATTTTTATATGTGATTTCAAGGCATTGTCTTTGCTTGCTTCCACTGTTGCTGCGTCATATGGAATGGTTCGAAGCGGCTGACTTAATTGTTAAAGGTATGGAAGGCGCGATTAACGCTAAAACCGTAACTTACGATTTCGAACGTCTGATGGATGGCGCTAAACTGCTGAAATGTTCAGAGTTTGGCGACGCGATGATCGAACATATGTAATTAGCGATTTTGCTGATTTCGAAGCGGGAGCCTGGTGCTCCCGTTTTTTATGAAAGACTTTTGCAAAACAGATTTAATTATGACAACGCGGATAGCCTGGTGCGGTAAAAAGAAATAGGCACAGATGAATGCAATGCAAAGAAATTATTTTCATCAGAAATCGAGTAGCTCATCTTCTTTAATTATTTTTTCTACTATCTCAGTGATATAGGTTGGGTTTCCATCTGCATCACGCAGCCAGACCGTAACTAAATCGCCTTTTTTCACCGTATCGGCATACAGGTCGCCGACCGTGCCATCTCTGAGAGCGACAACATATCTTTTCATGTTTTACCTCTTTTGAATTAAAGCCCGCTTCCTGGTATGGCTGGATATATCTCGCATGTAGAAAGTTATAATTCCTGAATTCAGGAAATAAGCATTCGTTTTTTAATTCAAATTTGAACTTGTATCCCGCACGGGTTACTGCGCCTAACGTTTTATATCAGCCTGTGTAGCGCGTCGGTTGCTGCATGCTGTTGTCAGGCGCAAGACCAGGTCTTATACCGGCTTGATGTTCTGATTCATCCGGAACAGGTTCGTCGGGTCGTACTTATTCTTGAGTTCCACGAGTCGATTGTAGGTCGCTCCGTAAGCGAAGGCGATGCGGTCGGCCTCCTCCTGGGTAAGGAAGTTGATGTAAGCACCGCTACTGGCAAACGGTTGTGATTTCGCGAAGAATTCACGCGCCCAGGCGATGCAGTGCTCATCCTCGGCGGCGGACTCCCAGCGACCGTGCACATTCATCACGTAATTGGCATCCCGGCTTGAGTAGGCCATTGCTTCAGGTGCTACGATCGCTGTCTGGCCACCAATTGTCCCGATGAATATCTCACATTGGGGTGATGGCAACTTCGCTGCGTATTCGATGATGGCATCGATAACGCCGTCACTGAGTTGCGAGAAGTTATGTGACTTCCAGTAGTTGCGCGCCCCTTTTGCTAATAACGGATCGAATGCCTGTTGCCAGGCGGTATAGGGTTGTACTCCGATGTGCTCGCCGAGCACCGTACCGAACCCGCGCAGTGGCTCAATCAGCTTCTCACCCTCTTTAGGATCGCCCACATAGCAAAGAGCGAGCGCAACCATCTCTTTCCCGTGAACGTCCTCGGGCAAGAAGGGTAGCGGAGGTGCCTTGCGCGTGACCATCCAAACATTGAGTTCTTCAGGCATCGTCTCGGTAAATCGGGCGAACTGCGAGATCACGGACTTTGCCTGATCAAATGGAAAGATGATGAGCCCACTCAGTACGTTCGGCCCGACGGGGTGCAGCTGGAATTCGAAGCGAGTCACAACACCGAAGTTGCCACCTCCACCCCGAAGTCCCCAAAAGAGATCCGCATTTTCTGATTCACTGGCGTGCAGTTGACTCCCATCTGCTGTGACGACCTCCGCGGAGAGCAGATTATCTATAGTCATACCGTACTTCCGACTCAGCCAGCCGAACCCGCCGCCGAGTGTCAGGCCAGCCACACCGGTAGTCGAGTTGATGCCCAGCGGTGTGGCGAGTCCATGCGCCTGCACAACTTCATCAAAGTCGCCAAGGGTGCAGCCAGGCTCAACGCTGGCCCTACGGGTTGTCAGGTCCACTTGCACGTTCTTCATCAACGAGAGGTCGATCATCAGACCGCCGTCGCACACAGCATTACCCGCGATATTGTGACCCCCTCCTCGGATCGAAATGAGGAGATTTTGCGTGCGTCCAAATTCAATGGCCTGGACCACATCCTCAGGGGATGTGCAGCGAGCGATCAGCGCGGGTTTGCGGTCGATCATGGCGTTCCAGATCTGGCGCACCTCGTCGTAGCCTGCATCGTCAGGAAGTATCAACTCCCCATTGAAGTGCGTTTTGAACTCGTCAATATTTAACTTCTGTAACTCCTTCATGATTGTCTCCCGGTTTTAATTACCCCTATTAATTATGGTGGTTTTCCCGAGCAATGATGGTGTACGAAGCATTTATTGGAAGTTTATTGACGTGCAGTCATCAGTGAAGTGAAACGCGTTGGGATGTCAGAGAGGATGACGCTGTGGGCAACAGCATGCTTTTATCTGTTGCCCACGACTCAAATACTGTGATTACCAGAAAACGTTAGCTTGCAGACCAACGGCCCAGGTGTCGTTGGAATGGCCGTTTTCGAAGGCGCTACCTGAGTTATCCCAGTTATCTGAACTGCTATCAAAATAGCTGGCATACAGACGTAATTCAGGTTTGTCGCGACCGTAAGTCAGAGCCTGAGCGATGGTATATTTCGAACCGCTGCGGTCATAGTTTGCCCCATCAACAGTTTTCTCATCATCGAAGTAACCCAGTTCAACGTAGGTGCGGGTATAGTCGGACCAGTGATAGGTCACTTTGGCGCTGGCGGAGACTGTTGTGCCTTCCCCTTTGTTTCCATTCCACAGCTCAACATCGTTAGCTGTTGCATAGTTAATTGCGTGGCTCAGATCCCAATCTTTTGCTAATGGGATGACACCGTAGTTGCGTAATGCCCAACCGTTACCGCTTTTCACTGTACCGTTCAGGGTATCGGCAGCACCGAAAGTTACCCCTTGTAAGGCTGAACCGTCAGAATAATATTGAATGACGGTATTGTTGGTGCCGGTATCGAGGACCTGCTGCTTCACGACGGCCATAACCGTTTGGCCATCAGAATAATCGTGGTTGTTATGCTGAATTTGCTCATCGCTGGCATCAGCACCAAGGTATTTATAACCCACGGCGAGGGTTGCACCACTCCACAGAGGTTGGCTGTCATACATTAATTCCAATTGGTTGGAATCGACTAAATCATCAACATCAACGCTGTCGAGTTCGCCATCAGCCCCAATTGAGTTATCTTCTTCAATATCGCGATGAAGCACGGCAACAGAAAGTTTGCCTTGCCCCAGAGACATTTTTTCTATCCCGCCACCAACGTTAGTGTGGTTCCAGTAGTCATAGTCGTTTGCATCAATACTGTATTTGTTATATTGACGGATACCAACCCATGATGTTTCTTCTAATCCCAGGAAGTTACGGAATTGCATATTCAGGTTTTCCCAACCGAATGGATTATCTCCATTATTACTGTTGGAATCACCATCATACATGTTAATCATGGTCTGAATATAAACAGACTGATTACCTGCGTTATATAACTCTTTTCCAAAGCCAATTTCTGCATAGGTATCAAATTCATTACCCAGACGGCCTACTTTATTTTTCTGAAAACTGCCGCCGACAGCTTCTTTCATCGAACCGTTTTCACCACCCGCAACCCCAGCACGGAAATATCCGTAGAAATCAATACCGGCTAAAGGATCAGCGGCAACGATGGTTTTAGAAGCTGCCGCTGTAGTTTCAGTTGCGAATACAGTAGTAGGGAGTAGTGCAAGTGTAACGGAAACAGCTAAGGGTAAGAGAGTTGTTTTCACTATATTTCTTCCTGAATTAAAATTATATGTGCACAGTTTTGTTAAATAAAAGACAAAATAAACACGTTTAACTGATGTCCAGTTAACGTGTTGATTGTTTAATTAAATAAGCCTTATAAGTTTTGCATTATATTGTCTGAAAACTTGTATAAGCTAGAGGACATGTGCTGTTTTTTTATTTAAAAATAAACCATATAAAGTTAATGGGGTGTGTTTTTTATCTCGGTAATGCGTTAAGTTAAATGGCCAATATACGATGGCCAATAATGCTGCATCGCTGCAAATGATGCCCTGACACAATTAATGTGTGCAAACAATATTATTTGAATCATCATGTATTTAATGAGTATTTTGATTCGTTTGAGACATTAAGCGGTTAGCAAGGCGATAATCGAAGAATTTTCAATCGGTTGAGCCAGACAGCGACTTTGATTTAAGAAGTTGCACTCGTGAAGACTATAATTTAGACACGCCATCCTGGCGCGACTCGCCTATTGTGGAGACTTATTATGAAGAAATATGCATTGATACTACTGGCTGCTTCTACCCTGATAGCGGCAATTCCTGCACAGGCTACTGAACAGTCAAGACAACGTCAGGATGCCCGTGACGTGAGACAGGGCACTCGTCAGGTGTCGCGTGACATTAAGCAAGAGTGTCGCGATGGTCTTGTTGGCAATGCTGATTGTCGCCAGGATCACCGTCAAAATAAGCAGGAAGGCCGTGATAAAGCCCGCGATATCAAGTATTGAGATGCACTGTGAGGTGTAAGAGCTCGCACCAGTCAGATATAGCACTGAAGCGAATCTGCTGGCCGGGCATTTCATGATTCCAAAATGATTTCAACACGTCGCGCGGAAAGATAAGTTTAAAATTGTATTTCTTCCTGCGCGACGAGCTAAGCCACTGAAGGGTATTATTTGTGCCCGCCATACGGGTGCGCTAGTCACTTCAGGGCTTAACACATTTAGGAATTTATCATGAAAAAATATGCATTAGTGTTGCTTGCTGCTTCCACCCTAATGACCGCGGTACCAGCTTTGGCAACTGAGCAAGCGCAAGAGCGCCAGGACGGACGTCAAGCTAAGCAAGAGTGTCGTGACGGTCTTGTTGGCAATGCCGATTGTCGCCAGGAAAAACGCGATATCAAGCACTGATAGATAAGGGGTAAGAGTGACTCCTGATTAGTGCAGAAAAAACCCGGCTTAATCGTCGGGTTATTTTTTAGGGGGCTTTATTTGCCGCCCATCTTCGTGAAGAAATCCTCAGGCCAATGTGCTAAATCAGCAGTAACCTTATTTCAACTTCTCTATCACTCGCTTTTACAAATACTGTTTACTGAAAGCCATCTCTGCGCCGGATTCTCTTTTCCACTATTTGCGACAAGCCCTCAATGACCAGACTGCTTATTGACAAGCATCGAAACGGATACGGATACCTCGTAACCTAATAAATATAAAGCTTGTTCCAGGGTCTCTACTTTCGATGCATAGCGGACATCTAACAGGCGATCAATCTGTGGGCCATGTTGGTTCAACATCCTTGCAAGGTCAGCCTTACGTGTGCCGGTGTTAATCATTGCATTGTGTAGCGAAGCCTTCAGGCATGTCAGCACCGGAAGGTGAATAGCTAATTCGCCCTTCACAGCTTGAGATGGGAGCGGTACAGGCTTACGCGTATCAATCAACTCTCCAATCATGGCCGTCAATGCCTCCTGCGCTTCCAGTTCGATATCGTCATCGGAAAATGCGACTGAATGCAGATTTTCTAAGTCACGAAAGCTGATTTCGTATTCACCAGTCTCTTCATCTATTGCGACAGCAGCGGGATACTTAAACATAAAGCCTCTTTGGATTTATTGGATTCAGTGTTGAAAGGCGCAAGCATTAAGCCACAAAGCCTTTGAACAGTGGAAGAGGAAGTTGATATCTGTCAGTTGATTACTGCTCGGCGGGATGATTACATAAATACTGCGAGTCATGCGGACTTAAAACGGGAGCCTTAAGCTCCCGTTTTTAATATCATGGTTTAGAACGTGTACTTAATACCTAAACGGTAACGAACTTCCATTTCATCTTTCTCATGGTTTTCGTTGTAACGTGGTACATAACCGATTTCAGTATATGGTTTCCAGTGCTTATCAATATTATAACTGGCCACAACGTTATACAGCCAGTAATTGTGTTCACCTTCATAATCTTCGTAGTTGGTGAAGCGATATTCAAAATCGCCGACTATCGAGAATTGATCATTCGCGTAGCCAAACTCCCAGTTAAATTGGTTGTAGTTTTTATCCTTAACATTGGAGTTTTCATTCACCTCAATACCTGGACGCCAGCGCAGAGTGGTCATCCAGTTATCGTTAATATTGTAGATGGCTTTAATCTGTGCGCGGTAACCGATATAGGAATCACCTACATCAAGGTTAATCGCTGGCGCAAGTGTTAGCTTGTCATTGATAATGAAGTTCTTACCAAACTCAAATTCGCTACCGTTGCCACTGTATTTCTCGATACCGTTTTTGTAGCCTTCGTTATCAACTTCTGTTTTCTCAGAAATTTTACCTTCGACGCTTGCAAAATATCCATCTTCGGTAGTATGGCCAATCTTAATTCTGTCAGCGTTGGTGCCACTTTCAGGTTTGAATTCATGACGATAGTCAAGTGTAACCGCACCAGACGAAACTGAAACCAATAATGTTGCAAGAGCGCTAATTTTAAACAAACATTTCATTTGTCTTTCCCTGTTGTGAATTAAAAAATCAGTCATCGGACTGGTAACGATGCTAATTAATTTCGCCTCAAGAAAGAGATAACCCGATCAAGAAAATGAAATCATGTTTCAATTGTTTTGTTTATTATTAAATAAAATAATAATTGTGTTTTTTTACAATATTTAATAACCGGAAGTGGTGATGTTAATAAACTGTAATTGTATTGTCTAAAATATATGTGTCAATTATGAGGTCTGGCAGAGGTAGAGGGTAAGCATGGGGGGAGGTGCCACTTGTGCAGCCCGAACGTGCCAGGCTGAACTGAGGTATATATGTTTAACTGTTTATTTTAATACTTTCATTCGAAAATACTTCATACACAGATGTTCCATATAGGTGGAAATTAAATAAACGGGGATGACTACCGCATTTATTGCAGGCAATAACGCAACATAACCAGACAGTCGCTTTTGGCCTACGCATCTGGTTTTTCGTAGCGTGGCAATTGGGTTATCTGATAAGTGCTTGTGCTTTGTATTATGCACCGGTCTGGTTTTGGGTTTCCTGAATAAAACAAGAAGTACTGTTGTTTTTCAGGGAAGAAAACAAGGTTATCGCCATTTTGGTAGCTGATAACGCGGAAGGGGACGCCATTCTCCGTTTTTGTTTTCTTTACGCCTGAAGCAATCAAAAAGTGATCGTCCCATTTCATTGTCGAAAGGTTATGGTTAAAGCGTGATATGACGACATGTTCACGCATTGGGCATGAAAGCTGGGTCGCAGTGGCAGCAAAAGCGGATGAATGAATGCAGCCTAAAAGGCTAATCAGGAGGATGAGTTTCATAGAGCGTCTCAATTTTTATGCATAGTAATGCGAGGGTAACATTTATCATCGCTGCATATAACCTTGGGTCGTTCAGGGTTTTTAGACGTTTTTTTTGCGAATGCGGGTTTTATCACCAGGTTGTTAAGCCATGTTTAGGCCAAAACCTAAGAACTTTTCGGGTTTAAAGAGACGTGATGATAATTATCACATGTTAAATTTTGAGCAAAACGGTAATTTTTTATTCGTGGCTGGTTGATTTAATATCAATAAGTTGAATTTTTAAGCGAACGATTCACGGGGAATTGCATCGTGGATCTGCTTTGTGTAGGATGTTCTCCACGCCGACTTAGCTCAGTAGGTAGAGCAACTGACTTGTAATCAGTAGGTCACCAGTTCGATTCCGGTAGTCGGCACCATTTTTAAAGAAACCACCTTTCAGGTGGTTTTTTTTCGTCTGTACTTTAGCAAACGTGACGTGGATAAGAGGAAGGCTAAATGCTAAAGCGCTTCCTCAATGACTGTGGGTTAGATCCATCCCTGATGGCTTGCAAACCAAACCACAATGGCCACGACAATCAATATTACCGTTGTTTTTCTCATGACTTCTCAACCTGTTAAAAAGACACCTGACGTTTCGTTGAGAAGATCATAGCAGGAGACATGCCGTGGATAATCTCGTTTTTCAACACTACGTCGGCTGACATTTATTCTTCACAAACCAACCAGAAGTCTGCTTCGTCGAACATCTCTTCAACCAGACGGTTGATTTTCTCTTTTTCATTCTTGGTGCAGTCGCTGTTTACTGCATTGGCCTGCATAGGTTTCACCCTGACTTCCGCATCAGGGAAGATGACGTGAACTCGTCGAGTTAATTCTGCAAGAATCTTTTCGTTTGCGCCGGGAAGACCCGCCACATTTCGTTTGTCGTAAACCAATTCTACGAACATGAATACTTCCCTATTAAGGCTGTGTTTATATACAGTAATGAATCTCTACATTCAAGGCAAGCAGAGTTCCGGAAAATAGAGCTCAAGGTAAGATAATTGCGCAGTCTATTCCGATTTTTCGGCGATAAGTGGGGTCTCTGTCTTACGTGATTTCGCCTGCTCTATGATGAGTTGATAAGCCACGTAATACTTGAAGATATTGCTCACATATTGCACGGTTTCATTACCTATTCTCAGTTGTGCAATACGTTCAACATTATTAAACCAGACATTAGGATCATAGCCTTGTGTCACAGCTTCTTTGCGTAATCGGGCTATTTTGGCAGGGCCAGCATTATAAGAGGCGAAGGTGAAAAGCAGTTTGTTTAAATCTGTCATTTTTTCGTCAGCAAAATAACGGTCGCACATGAAACGGATATATTTCACGCCAGCATTAATGTTAGGGTCTATCAGCCTGATATCCCCGACGTTTAACTCTTTACCGGTTGTAGGCAGCACTTGCATGACACCAATCGCGCCACTTTTGCTACGTACTTTTTGGTCAAGCCGGGACTCTTGATAACCTTGAGCCACCATCATGAGCCAGTCGATGTTGTATTGCTGACCGTACTTGCGGAAAATTTCTGTAACCTGATTAAACTTCTCTATATCTTTTTCCGAACGCGCATTTTTCACCCATTTAGTATTGCGTAAATACTTATAAACCTGTTGGTTGCCGAATGACGTGCCAATTTTATGCGTGGCAGTAAATTTATCCAATTGGGCTTTTAGAAGAGGAGAGTTTTTACGCATTGCGAAGGCGATAGAGCCGTCATCACGCAGGGTAATGTTTTCATAAACAACCAGGTTTGGATAAATCTGCTTCCATAAGATGGCAAGGTAACGGTCAACCACTGTGTAATCGGCAAGGTTGGCGTTCACCATTTCCAGGATGTCTTCCTGCTCGAAATTGCCCGGTGCTTTGATAACCACTGCGGGTGGCAGTTTTTTCTCCGCCAGGTTTTTATTCAGTATCTCAATGCTTGAAATGTAGCTGGTCGAAGGATTCACAAACAGAGACTGTCCCGAAAGGGAATCGACACTTTTGAGTTCGGGCGCTTTGTTACTGGCGACAAGCACTTCATGGATATTTTTTGCCAATGGTTCACTGAAATCGACCAATTTTTCGCGTTCAGGGGTAATCGTCAAATTAGCGGCGATGAGATCACCACGTCCTGCGATAAGTTGCGGAATAAGTTGGTCACGGGCTGTGGGTACAAAGAGAAGGTGTGTTTTTTGTGAGGGCTTAAGACCTTTATTGATCTGTTTATCAAACTGTTGCATCAACTCCAACATGATGCCTCTCTGAGTCCCACTGTTATCAATAAAGTAAAATGTCTTACTGTAAGGAATCAAAACTCGAATGATCCGCCTTTCCTTCATCACATCATAGTCACCATAAACAACATTGATTTTGGTATCAAATTTCAAATGCTGCTCATCGGTGGCTGCGTTCGTCATCGGCAAAAGTGAAGTGATCAAGAGAAGTAGTAGCACCAGGCGCGCCATGTTCACACCATCTAAACAATTTAGCTGCGGACCTTTTAACTATAGCTCGCGCAAACCTGTTTTGGTTACAAAATGCGCAGATTTGGTGGTTGGGGTGCGTGGAGGGGAATGTTTCCCTCTCTAAATGAGAAAATTATTAATTGAAAATAATTCTTGCTTCCAGCGGGCTGGCGTGCGTTAATGCGTCATCGGTTTGGAAGACAGACCTTATGAAAGCAGTTTTAGTAAAGCAGTCCTCAGTTCAAGCGCTATCAAGTCATCAGATACCCTTCTTCGTGAGTCTCCTCCTAAGTGCCTAAATAAGAAACGTTCTGCAATACAGACCACGTTCGCCATATTAAATGGCTATAAAATATTGAGGAAGTATCTATGTCTAAAATGACTGGTTTAGTAAAATGGTTCAACCCAGAAAAAGGTTTCGGCTTCATTACTCCTGACAATGGTAGCAAAGATGTGTTCGTTCACTTCTCTGCCATTCAGAGCAATGATTTCAAAACTCTGGACGAAGGCCAGAAAGTTGAGTTCTCTATCGAGAACGGCGCTAAAGGTCCATCAGCAACTAACGTTGTTGCTCTGTAAGACAGCTAACGCATACTGCGACTGACGCATGCGAAGACGGTGAATAACCCGAGCCGGTAGTCAAAGTGAATAAACCCGCCATGTGCGGGTTTTTTTTTATCTAAAATCCCTCAAATCCCTCCGCTATCCTTATCTGCAATCCCATTATATTTATATGGTTATCTTCATTCTTTACATTAATTAACGATGTACCTTCAGTTGGTTTACGCAGAGTAGACTATGCTGGTAGCGGAATATACTTTTTTGAAGGTATATCAAATTAATAACTGGAGTTTTTTTATGGGTTTTTGGCGTATTGTTTTTACTATTATTTTACCCCCGCTTGGTGTTTTGTTAGGTAAGGGATTCGGTTGGGCATTTATTCTGAATATTGTCCTCACCCTGTTGGGTTATATTCCTGGATTAATCCACGCCTTCTGGGTGCAAACCCGCGATTAATAAAATAAAACTGATTATTGATTTGCAACTGACGCAGCGAGTGGCTGAAAAGGTCGCTCGTAAGGAAGCGTGGGGCAGCATCCAACGACTCCCTGTTTACTTTTACACCTAAGAATGTTCTGATACTGCCAATTATTTAATGAGCTATAGAGTCATTTTATGTATCAGTTGAAACCGGGAATGCTTGCAGTGATTATTGGTTCCCGTACTGCCGCCGGGCGTGTGAATATCGGTAAATCGGTCGAGCTTTTTGGCCTGTGCGAACCGGGCGAAAGTTTTGTTAATCCAGTCACTGGTGTGGTGACGCAACTTCCTCATGATGCGAATCATTCGCTGTGGTTAGTTACGGGTAATGTTGTGGCTTTCGATGGACGCGAAGGTTACACCTTTGTTCGTGCTGAATATCTGATGCCACTCGATAAGACGTTATTGCCAGAGATTGAACAAGAGCAGGCTGTTCACTAGCCGACTAAACGGCCATTAGCACCAGGTTCCATCCTGAATTTTGAGCCGTTTTAATGCCAGTCACCCTGCTAATTTTGGGCGTTGCAAGGCAGATTGCAGTGGCATAATCTATCATTCCTTATGTAGTCGATGTTGTTAAACATAAGGATAATCAAACAAATGTCTCCCTTACCTTTGAAAGAAACTCTTCGCGTTGCGCTGGTCGGTGACTACAACTCTACGGTTATCGCGCATCAGGCGATTCCTCTGGCTTTAGATAATGCAGCTGAATATGTTGACGTCACCGTTGACTATGATTGGTTGCCCACTCCTGAAGTGACAAGTCCTGAAGATCTGGTGGGTTATGATGCCATTTGGTGCGTTCCGGCCAGTCCCTATCAAAATGAAGACGGTGCTTTACTGGCAATTCGTTATGCCCGCGAGAACCAAATTCCGTTTCTTGGTACATGTGGTGGTTTCCAGCACGCCATTATTGAATATGCGCGCAATGTGCTGGATTGGCATGATGCCGGTCATGCCGAAACGAGTCGTGATGGGCGACTGGTGATTGGGCCATTGAGTTGTTCGCTGGTGGAAAAATCCGATGCCATCGAACTTAAGGCGGGGTCATTGATTGCTGAGGCTTATGGGCGGTCACAAATTGAAGAGGGTTACCACTGCAATTACGGGATAGCCGATTTTTTTACTGCCCACCTGGCGTCATCTCAATTACAGCCCACCGGATGGGATAATCACGGTGAAATCCGCGTGGTCGAGCTTCGCGGGCATCCCTTTTTTGTCGGAACACTTTTCCAGCATGAACGTAACGCATTAAAGGATAAGCCTGCGCCGCTCGTTGAAGCATTTCTTAAAGCGGCGCTGCTTTAATCAGGAAGAGTGGGCAGGGCGCGCTGGGCTGATCTCTGCATCACGCCCGGCAAATCCGCCGAATACTGCCATCACGCACGCCAGTACTGCACATCCTAATAATGGCAGGCTCCACTGGCCAGAGAGGTCATGCACTTTGCCCATTAACGGTGGGCCAAAAGCCGCCAACAAATAGCCCATACATTGCGCCATACCGGACAACGCAGCGGCTTGATGCGCACTGTTGGCGCGTAGGCCGATAAATGTCAGACCGAGAATCATCGTCGCACCAGAGCCAAAACCAAATATCACAACCCACACACTGGCGAGGCTCGGTACCATAAGTAACCCGACAGCACTCACTCCACACAGCAAGGCCATGACAATAGCGATACCGCGATGGTCTTTCAGCCGACTTAAAATCATCCCGATAAATAAGCCGGGGGCGGCGGTAGCTAATTGCATCAGGCCGTGCAATGAACCTGCTTGCGCTTCACTGTAACCATGACTTATCAGTATCGAAGGCAGCCAGCCAATCACCACATAGTAAATGAGCGAGTTGATCCCCAAAAACAGAGTCACTTGCCATGCCAGCGCGGATGTCCATATTCCCCGGCTATGTAAGGCATTACTGTTGCTTAAGGTTGATATGCTGTGATTAGACAATTGCGGCAGCCAAACCAACAAGGCTACAACAGGGAAAATCATCAGAGCCATCAGCGCTCCTGGCCAACCGTAGCCCTGTTGAGATAGAGGGACCACCATCATTGAGCCGATAGCGGCTGCGACACCCATCGTCAACGAATACGCACCGGTCAATCGTGCGACCTGGCCTGGAAAATCACGCTTAATCAGGCCGGGTAAAAGCACGTTCCCTATTGCAATTCCGCAGCCAATAATCGCGGTGCCAATATAAAGCAGTGCCGTATTTCCCATTGAGCGTAGTGCAATCCCCGCGCAGATAATCAGTAGGGCAGCAAACAAACACCGTTCGATACCGAACCGACGAGCAATCCCTGCCGCCAGTGGAGAAACTATCGCGAAGGCCAAAAGTGGGAGAGTAGTGAGCACGCCTGTTTGTGCCGTTGTCAGGCTGAATGATTCGCGAATCATCTCCAGCAAGGGAGCTGCACCGGTAAACGTCACGCGCAGCGTGGTGGCAATCATTAAGATGCCAAGTAATAACAAGCCGTGTTTTTTCACATTTAAAGCCGAAATCGATGACATACATACACCCCGAAAAACGATGCGCTCAAGATACACGTTTTAGGAATGGAAGAAATCAACGTAAAATGCCAGTTTATCCCTAAAACCGGACAAGATTATGGAGCGCGGATTAGCCCTCGAAGGATTCGACCCTGATAGCAACCGTCAGCCTGCTCAGGCGTTCAGGATCCTGGTGTCAGAAAGTGAGAACGAAATTGCCTTCCATCATCACCGCAAAGGCCAGCTGATTTTGGCGTTACATGGCGGGATTACCTGTGAAGTTGAGCAGGCGATGTGGATGGTGCCCACGCAACATGCGGTCTGGATCCCCGGTGAAATGCCACACAGCAATCGCGCAACCGCAAACGCCCGGCTGTGCTTTCTGTTTATTGAACCGGGTGTTGTTGAGATGCCGGCACAATGCTGCACATTACGGATCACCCCGTTGGTGCGTGAATTGATCCTGCATTTGACCCAGCAAGACGAGTCTGGTTTAGCACAGCCGGAGACGCAAAGATTGGTAAGGGTTTTATTCGATGAATTGCCACGCCAGGCCGTGGAACAGCTACATCTGCCCATGTCGCGGCACCCTAAAATCCGTTTTATTGCTGAACGCCTGGTGTCAGATCCACAGCAACGCCAGACTCTGGAGCAATGGGCTTCACAGCTGGCGATGAGTGAGCGAAATCTTGCGCGCCTGGTGGTGAAAGAAACAGGGCTCAGTTTTCGGCGGTGGCGACAACAGTTACAACTGATCGTGGCACTTCAGTTGCTGATTGGCGGTTCATCGGTACAAAAGGTTGCTGGCGAACTCGGGTATGATTCGACCAATGCGTTTATAACGATGTTTAAAAAGGCGCTGGGAAACACACCTGGACGCTATCTGGCATCGCTGGAACTCAGGTAGCTGATTCACTGCTTTCCGATAATAAGTGATACCAGCCCCGCAGCGATAAGTGGCCCAACAGGCACACCACGGAATAATGCCACACCTAAAACCGTTCCAACCAACAGGCCAGCCACTAAGCTCGGTTGGCTGCTCATTAGCGTTACGCCGCGCCCACCGAGCCATGAGACAAACACGCCGACTGCAATCGCAACCAGTGATTTCCAATGGGTAAAAGAATGCAACAGGGTACTTGCAGGCAAGGTGCCGCTGGCAATCGGAGCCATCACACCGATCGTCAAAATGATTATCCCCACCGACAGCCCCTGTTTTTCAATCCAGGGGAAAAAATGGCTCAATGGAGTCACCCGGACAATGATAAGAACCAGAATGGATACCGCAACGGTAGTGTTATGGCTGACAAATCCTAGCGCGGCGAGTGCCAGCAGGATTAAAAGTGTCGAGTCGACGATCATCGTTGTTCCTTGCGAAAAATGGCGGGAAGGCTTTTTTATTGTTAATTTTTATTTTACGTGCCGCCGAGTTATTTCTTAAGCCTTTTTAAACAGATAGCGAATGTTTTGTGCAGATGCATAGCAATGATGAGAAAGTTGCATCGTTTTTGACGATCAATAAGGCGGGTATTGATCTATAAAAACTATTTGAACACTAAGGGTATTCACTCGTACTCTGACGCCGCTGAATTGGACTTTTTACTTCTTCCATTCTGAATGCGCATATTTACACATCAATGCGTTCTTCTTACCAGTAGCGAAATTTTAATGTGAAAGCCATATCTCCTCATTTCTATCGACATGATTTTTGTTGCCCGTGCGGGTGCGGTTTTGCTGATGTCAGCATTGAATTAGTGGCTCTTCTCGAAGCGGTATTCGAGTATTTTCAACAACCTGTCTTGATACGACGGGGATGTAGTTGCACGCAACATAACAAAGCCTGCGGTGGTGAATACGCAAGTCAGCATTTATTAGGAACGGCGGCGGATATAACGGTGGAAAATACGTCCCCCGATGACGTCGCTAATTATCTTGAAGCGACGTACCCGCAAAAATATGGAATAGGGCGAAGCGAATCCTGGACACATATTGATATGCGTTTATCGGTTGCTCGTTGGCGAGAGTAAATTACGCGTCGAATTAGCCATTGGGAAGGAATAAAATCAGCCAGCATGTATATTAACTGGCTGATTTTATTTATTAATTGTAAGAGCTACTGGACTGCTTCTGGAACAATTCGCGGAACACCGGATAGATATCATCCTGGTCGCGAATATGCTGCATGGCGAAGTTTTCAAACGTTGATTGTAAATCCTCATATTCACGCCACAAAGTCTGGTGGGCGCGGCGCGTAATTTCGATATAACTATAGTAACGCACCATCGGCAGCAATTTTTTCGACAGCAATTCATGACATAACGGTGAATCATCTGCCCAGTTATCACCATCAGAAGCCTGCGCGGCATAAATATTCCATAATGCCGGGTCGTAGCGCTCTTTAACGACTTCATCCATCAGTTTCAGGGCGCTTGAAACAATCGTACCCCCCGTTTCCTGCGAGTAAAAGAACTCGTGCTCATCGACTTCCTTGGCCTGTGTGTGGTGGCGGATATACACCACTTCCACGTTTTTATAGGTCCGGCTCAGGAACAGATAGAGCAGAATATAAAAGCGTTTAGCCATGTCTTTGGTGGCCTGGTCCATCGAGCCGGAGACGTCCATCAAGCAGAACATCACCGCCTGGCTTGAAGGCTCAGGACGTTTTTCGTAATTTTTGTAGCGTAAATCGAAGGTGTCGATAAACGGTACGCGGGCAATTTTCTCGCGCAGTTCAGCAATCTCTTTGCGCAAGCGTTCTTCTTCAAGCAACTGCGCAGGTTCGCTGTTGCTCACCATTTCAAGACTGTCTTCCAGTTCATGTAACTGACGGCGTTTACCCGCGGTCATCGCGGTGCGACGGGCCAGTGAATTTTGTAACGAACGAACAACGCTGATGTTGGCGGGCACGCCATTCGAGGTATAACCCGCACGGTGAGATTTAAATTCAGTAATTTGGCGATGCTGATTCTTCTTCAGATTCGGCAAGGCCAGATCTTCAAACAATAAGTCGAGATATTCGTCTTTTGATATTTGAAAGACGAACTCATCCTGGCCTTCGCCGTCCTGGCTTGCCTGACCCTGGCCAGCACCGGAGCCCCCGCCACTCCCCTGCGGACGTTCAATACGGTCATTCTGCACGAAGTGATCGTTACCCGGGTGTACACGATGGCGCAGACCGCCACGGCCCTGATGAAACATCGGTTCGCTGATATCTTCACTTGGGATCGAAACCGATTCACCGCTATCCACGTCGGTAACCGAACGCTTGTTGATGGCCTCGGAAATCGACTGTTTAATCTGTGCTTTATAACGACGCAAAAAGCGCTGGCGATTCACCGCACTTTTATTTTTGCCGTTCAGTCGCCTGTCAATAAAATAGGCCATAATTCCCCCAAACTTCTTTGCCAACTGCGCAGGGGGGCCACAATGCGTGGCCCCATCTTTGACTCAGCCGTTATGAAGATTTACGTACCCGTAGATACCATTCGCACAGCAGGCGAACTTGTTTGCGGGTATAGCCTTTCTCCATCATACGATCGACAAAGTCATCGTGTTTTTTCTGCTCGTCTGTAGAAGTTTTGGCATTGAACGAAATAACAGGCAGCAGCTCCTCGGTGTTTGAGAACATTTTCTTCTCGATGACCGTGCGCAGCTTCTCGTAACTCGTCCAGTTAGGATTACGACCATTGTTGTGGGCGCGGGCACGCAGCACGAAGTTGACGATTTCGTTACGGAAATCTTTCGGGTTGCTGATACCTGCCGGTTTTTCAATTTTTTCCAGTTCTGCATTCAGGGATTCACGGTCAAACAGCTGGCCGGTATCCGGGTCACGGTATTCCTGATCCTGAATCCAGAAGTCAGCGTAGGTAACATAACGGTCGAAAATGTTTTGCCCGTACTCTGAGTAAGATTCGAGGTACGCCGTCTGAATCTCTTTACCGATAAATTCAGCGTATTTCGGGATCAGATAGCCTTTCAGGTGCTCAAGATACTTCTCTGCAAGCTCCTGCGGGAACTGCTCGCGCTCTATCTGCTGTTCCAGAACATAGAACAAATGGACCGGGTTTGCGGCCACTTCTGCGTGATCAAAGTTGAACACGCGAGAGAGGATTTTAAACGCGAAACGTGTCGACAACCCGTTCATGCCTTCGTCCACGCCAGCGTAATCTCGGTACTCCTGGTAGGATTTCGCTTTCGGATCGGTATCTTTCAGACTTTCGCCATCGTACACCCGCATTTTGGAGTAAATGCTGGAGTTTTCCGGCTCTTTCAAACGCGACAGGATCGAGAAGCGCGAAAGCGTTTCCAGGGTGCCCGGGGCGCATGGAGCATGTAACAATTCACTGTGCGTGAGCAGTTTTTGGTAGATTTTGATCTCTTCGGAGATCCGCAGGCAATAAGGCACTTTGACAATGTAAACACGGTCAAGGAATGCTTCGTTGTTCTTGTTGTTACGGAACGTCACCCACTCAGATTCGTTTGAGTGCGCAAGGATAATGCCATTAAATGGCAGGGCGGAAATGCCTTCGGTGCCGTTATAGTTCCCCTCCTGGGTTGCGGTCAGCAACGGGTGGAGCACTTTAATTGGCGCTTTGAACATCTCAACGAATTCCATGATGCCTTGGTTTGACCGGCACAGTGCGCCGGAATAGCCGTAAGCATCCGGGTCGTTTTGCGCGTGGTTTTCCAGTTTACGAATATCCACTTTACCGACCAGTGCCGAGATATCCTGGTTGTTCTCATCACCCGGTTCAGTTTTGGCAATCGCAATCTGCGCCAGAATTGACGGCCAGACTTTCACTACACGGAATTTGGTGATGTCGCCGCCAAACTCATGCAGACGTTTTGCCGCCCATGGCGACATAATCGTGCCGAGATAGCGGGTAGGGACGCCGTACTCTTTTTCAAGAATAGAAGCATCTTCTTGTGGATTAAACAGACACAGCGGGTGGTCATTCACCGGGCTGCGTTCGCCGTTAGCACTCAGAGTGTAAATGGGCACACGCTGCATTAACGCCTTCAGACGTTCAGCGAGTGATGATTTACCGCCACCTACAGGCCCCAATAAATAGAGAATCTGTTTCTTCTCTTCCAGGCCTTGAGCCGCATGTTTAAGATAGGCAACAATTTGTTCGATGGCTTCTTCCATGCCATAGAACTCTTCAAATGCCGGGTAACGGGAAATCACCCGATTCGAAAAGAGACGGGACAGCCGTGGCTCTGTGGCAGTATCCACCATCACTGGCTCACCAATGGCCATCAATAGCCGTTCTGCCGCATTGGCATAGGCACTGCGATCTTGCTTACAGATTGCAAGAAACTCCTGCAGTGTGAACTCTTCGTCCTTGGCAGCTTCATAACGCTGGCGATAGTGATCGAATATATTCATGGCATGCCGTCCTTTCGTATTTAGCACAGGTTAGAGAGCCGTTCGTATGAGTAATGGAGGCTCCCGGAAGACGTCTCCTGAATCTCGAGCAACCCTTATGCCAACTTCTCTTACCCCTCATCATTCAAGTCTTAAGCGCGTTGACTACCACTCGAATGTCTTAGGGTATCGTGGCATTTTCATTGCCGCGTTCAGCGTATTTCATCTTCCTAAAATAAAGCGTAGATGGCATTTGCAAAACTTGCATACGGCCACAAGCCAATTTCAATGACATATCAATAACTCATCCAAATAAATCTCCTTTTGTTGTAAAGGGAAGTGGTTGGTATCACATGTGATTCATAAAACTGAAAAGAAGATGAAATCTGTTCGCGAGATGTTGTTTGGTTGCTCTGATGTTTCAAAGTGGTAAAAAATTTTGGCTAAGAAAGCAAGAGGGTTACACTCTCTTGGCTAATTATTTGATTAAAGGATTTAATGGATTGTGAGCAATTTCAAAATTATTGCATTGGGGGGACTCATTGCTTCAACTTTTTCTGTAGCACAGGCTACGGAGGGTCCCTGGTCGTTAGGGGCAGCAGCTCTGGTGACACCTAACATGTACAAAGGCGAGCAAGACCGTTTGTACCCTGTTCCGATGATAGGTTACGAAGGGGAGAGTGTTTATCTGCGCGGGTTAACCGCAGGTTACTACCTGTGGAATGACCAGGCTGACAAGCTTTCCATTATTACCTACTTTTCACCGATCTTTTTCCGTGCGAAAGACAGTGACTCAAAGAGTATGCGCCAGTTAGAAAATCGCCATGCGACTCTGATGGCGGGGCTTTCCTACGTGCATAACACGCAGTATGGTTTCCTGCGTACCGTGCTGGCGGGTGACACACTGGGCAATAGCAACGGCGTAACCTGGGATACCGCATGGTTGTATCGCTACAATAGCGATCGATTGACAATGACCCCTGGCATTGGAATCACGTGGAGCAGCGAGAACCAAAACCAATATTACTATGGCATCAGTAAGAGCGAATCACAGCGCAGTGGTTTAGATTCCTATGATCCTGAAAGTAGCTGGTCGCCGTACGTTGAGTTGTCTGTTAACTATAAGCTGACAGACAGCTGGAATGTCTTCGGTATGGGGCGCTATGTTCACCTGGCCAATGAAGTCACTGATAGCCCGATGATTGATAAAGAGTGGACGGGTATTTTGATGACAGGTATCACCTACAGTTTCTGATGGTGCATTCAGTGCACTTCAACGGGGCATAATCGCCCCGTTTTGATGTCGACTTGTATCGACACTTTTCTTAAAAATAATCAGATACCCTTCCTGCTAAATCCGCTCTCATCCTGTCAGATTGCCTTTCTGTTGTTGCTCCAAAATAGTGCGCATATCCGGTGCATTTGCACCAACATGGTGTTTTTTTATTCTCTGCCTAAGTTGACCGTCAATAGGGTAAACGTTGACAATCTCCCGATGATAATGGTTGTATTGTACAACCATTGTTTAGCGCATGCAGATTACACATGTCCCAAATCCAGTTAATTGAAGAAATCCGAGCGGCTTCCCGACTTATGGTCCGTGAGCTTGGATTTATGAACACCACACTTGCCGCAACAAACTATTCTCCTTCAGCAGTGCATAGTTTGTTGGAGATTGAGAACAATGGCGCGTTGACCGCGGCACAATTAGTGCAAATCTTGGGGCTGGAAAAGTCCAGCGTCAGCCGGATGCTGACCCGATTACTTGCCGCAGGTGAGTTACAAGAGGTCCAGGCCCGCCATGACGCGCGCGTCAAACTGCTCAAGCTGACGGATAAAGGAGCAGATACGGTCAAGAAGATAAATGAATACGGTTCGATGCGTGTCATAAAAGCGTTAGAAAATCTGGATGCCGCACAACAGAAGACAGTAGCTCATGGGTTGTCTGCATATGCTCGCGCGTTAGAAAACTGTCGGGATGTCGACATGCCTTCGTCGTCAGAAACGATCGAAATTATCACAGGTTATATGCCAGGAATGATTGGACGCA
Organism: Buttiauxella sp. WJP83; assembly: GCF_027594725.1. NCBI lineage: Bacteria > Pseudomonadati > Pseudomonadota > Gammaproteobacteria > Enterobacterales > Enterobacteriaceae > Buttiauxella > Buttiauxella sp. WJP83. Next base: position 2,794,504 of record NZ_CP110080.1, on the reverse strand, counting down.
TTGCCGAAATGCACGGTACGTATTACGCGAAGCATCATAACTTTGGCCATTTCTTTGAGGGGAAAGTGGCAAGTGGACTGGCTGAATTTGCTGGTCGTCTGGATGAACCGTGCAATCAAATCTGGTTGGCTGTTAGCCATGGCAGGATTGTTGGCTCTGTCGCGATAGATGGTCAGGATTTGGGAAATAATGAAGCCCATTTGCGCTGGTTTATTCTTGACGATAATTGCCGTGGAACGGGAGTGGGCAGAAAGCTGCTCAACGAAGCTATGGCGTTTAGTGACGCGCACGAATTTGCTGCCGTGCAACTCTGGACGTTCAGTGGTCTGAATGCGGCCAGACGTCTGTATGAATCCTTTGGTTTTAAGCTGCTAAAAGAGTGGCAGGGCGACCAGTGGGGAATGATGATGACTGAACAACAGTTCACCAGACAGAAAAACACCTCTGAGTGTTGAGCATGGAAAAGGCGTTTTCGGCACCGGGCCGCTAAACGCCTTTAGAATTAGTTTACGCTTTTTGGGCTACACGCAGTGTCGCGGCTAAACGTGCAGGCTTATCCGCTGTTGCTTTTTGTGATGCGCTGGCGCAAGCAGTCTCGACACAAACAAAAGTCTTGTAACCATCGTCTGGCATATCTGCCATAGAAGCAGAAAGTGCAGGGCCTGGGTTCCAGCCAACCACATTGATGTGATGGTGATGGATGACGTCGATAGTGCGATTCAGGCTCGCATCATGGATAACGCTGCACTCTTCTGGTTCCAGATAAACGCGGTCAGTGCGATCCGGGAAGGTCTGCACGCCGTCGGTCAATTGGCCTTCAGTAGCATTCAACACTTTATCGATATACTTGTTGCCCAGCCCGCTGACTTTCACTGCGGCGATATCGCCCACGTTGAAGTAGGTGTGCAGTGCAGAGTTAACGTCGAATTCGCCGTGTGCTTCCAGTTCCATATCACAGGTCTTACCCAGCTTGTAACGTGCATACAGGGTAAAGTCATGTGGCCAGAATTTACGAGTCGCATCGCTGCTCTGTAATTCGAAGGTCAAAGAGACGCCGTTTTCATCTTCATTGTGCGCACTCAGAGTCCATGGCAGGTTACGTGCGAAACCATGCGCTGGCAGGTCTTGCTGAGCTGCCGGGCCAAACCATGGCCAACAGATAGGTACGCCGCCACGAATCGCTTTACCGTTCTGGAATGGCGTATTGTTACTTAGCCAAAGCACTTCTTCTTCACCGGCTGGTTTCCAGGACAACAGGTGCGCGCCTTGCAAAGTGACGGAAGCACGAACTTGCGGATGGTCAACCACGATAACTTCCAGCTCGTCAATCTGGCGACGAGATAGGGAAGGGGTAATTTGTTCAATAACCGGAAGGGCAAAAATTTTATTAATCATTTGTTCAACCTATCGATCAAAGGCGAAAAAAAAGGCGACCGCATGGGTCGCCTCTCAGGATTTAATCGCTCATCTCAACTTATTTGGAGATGTGAGCAATCAGGTCCAGTACTTTGTTTGAGTAGCCAGTTTCGTTGTCGTACCAGGAAACCAGTTTCACAAATTTGTCGTTCAGTGCGATACCAGCTTTAGCATCGAACACAGAAGTGCAAACTTCGCCGTTGAAATCAGTAGATACAACGTCGTCTTCGGTATAACCCAGAACGCCTTTCATTGGGCCTTCAGCAGCCGCTTTGATTGCTTTCTTGATTTCTTCGTAAGACGCAGCTTTTTCCAGACGAACGGTCAGGTCAACAACAGACACGTTTGGAGTTGGAACGCGGAACGCCATACCAGTGATTTTACCGTTCAGCTCTGGCAGTACAACGCCTACAGCTTTAGCAGCACCGGTAGAAGAAGGGATGATGTTCTGAGCTGCGCCGCGGCCGCCGCGCCAGTCTTTGTGAGACGGGCCATCAACAGTTTTCTGAGTAGCGGTAGTTGCGTGAACAGTGGTCATCAGGCCTTCAACGATACCGAAGTTGTCGTTGATAACTTTAGCCAGTGGAGCCAGGCAGTTAGTGGTGCAAGATGCGTTAGAAACGATATCCTGGCCAGCATATTTCTCGAAGTTAGCACCTTTAACGAACATAGGAGTGCTGTCTTTAGAAGGACCAGTCAGAACAACCTTTTTAGCGCCAGCAGTGATGTGCTTACGAGCAGTTTCGTCAGTCAGGAATAGACCAGTTGCTTCAGCAACTACGTCAACGTTGACTTCGTTCCACTTCAGGTTTGCTGGATCACGTTCTGCGGTAACACGGATAGTTTTGCCGTTAACAACCAGGTGGCCGTCTTTGACTTCTACAGTGCCGTTAAAACGACCGTGAGTTGAGTCGTACTTCAGCATGTAAGCCATGTATTCAGCGTCTAACAGGTCGTTGATTGCAACGATCTCGATGTCAGAACGTTCCTGAGCAGCACGGAAAACAATACGGCCGATACGGCCAAAACCGTTGATACCTACTTTGATAGTCATATATTCCACCAGCTATTTGTTAGTGAATAAAAGGTTGCCTGTAAAATTACAAAAACCTTACTCAGCGTCAAGCGGAATCGTGTCAATCATTGCGACAAATCAATCCTGTGGACATCATTTGAACGACTGAACCGCCTCGCGCTTCCCTTTTGGCTCTTTATCCAAATGGGGACGATGCGAGGAATTTTAAAGATCAATTCCAACAAGAATGTGACAGCGATCACAATTGGCGCTGAGCCAGAAATTCAGGGCTAAGTTTAGAACAAAAAACCGCACGACGTTGTTAATTTTTTGTTAGAATCATGCTGTTATTAGTTACAGTACCCACTGCCCGAGATGTACGTATATGGCTAACCAATTACCTCCTGATTTATCTAAAAAAAACCTTTCTGAGATGCAGTTTTACGTCACTCAGAAACATGGCACCGAGCCTCCGTTTTCCGGCCGTCTGCTGCATAACAAGCGTGAAGGTGTTTATCACTGCCTGGTCTGCGATGCACCGCTGTTTATGTCAGAGTCGAAGTTTGACTCCGGTTGCGGCTGGCCTAGCTTCTATGAACCGGTGAGTGATAATGCTATCCGCTACATCAAGGACTTCTCGCACGGCATGGAACGCATTGAAATCCGTTGTAGTCACTGTGAAGCGCATTTGGGACACGTTTTCCCGGATGGTCCGCAACCTACAGGCGAGCGCTACTGCGTAAACTCAGCATCGTTAAACTTCACCGATGATAAAAACGGTGAGCAGATCGAAGGCTGAAAAATCGATTCAGCAAATTATTCCACAGGAACTTGTCCAATGATGAACCTGGATGAAATGTTAGACACAATGACACCGGAAGTTTATCAGCGTCTGGCGACTGCCGTTGAGCTGGGGAAATGGCCTGACGGTGTAGCACTGACTCCCGATCAAAAAGAGAACAGTCTGCAATTGGTGATGATGTGGCAGGCGCGTCACAACACTGATGCTCAGCACATGACGATTGACACGAATGGTCAGATGGTGATGAAGAGTAAACAACAGCTCAAAGCAGACTTCGGCATTACGCCCGCACCGATTGTGACGGTGAAGCTGTAAATTTGAAAAGCTGGGTGGTGTCGTGCCACCCAGTCTTATCTGGAAGTTAATGCTCCGTCTTAATCCCCAAATCTTTTGCTAACTCTTTTGCCAACTGATTGTTGTCATCCGCCCCATATTCCCAGAACATCGCTCCACCCAAGCCTTTCGCTTTGATGTACTCGGCTTTAAGCGCCACTGAACGTGGATTTTCGTAAGAGATAGCAAACAAGTCTTTGCCCTCGGCTGATTTCATTGTCAGATACGGAACCTGAGCATCGTTGTCCCAATGTTCGGTAAAGCGTTTTTGGGGATCATTGAGCATATTGCTAACAATATCGTTGTATTTGAGGTAAGTGTCTTTCGCCAGATCTAGCCCAAACGACGTAAACACGGCTTTCTCTGGTGCGCCGAAATAGGGTTGTGTAACCGGGTTTTTAGCCGCATCTGCTTTATCCCAGTCAATGCCTGGTTCGACTGCGCGCTTAGGAACTCGGCCATAGAAACCAATACCGAGATTGAGCTGAGCAGGTTTCATACCCGCAGCGATGTAGTTATTCACTACATAATCAGCACTGTACTTATCCGCTTTTGCCACCGTCGGCCATGTTTTCGAATCATAAAGATTCGAGTTGAAATACTGCGTGCCGTACGCCATGTCGTAGGCCATCAGGTTGATGTAATCAAGCGCGGGTGCGATGGCTTTCATGTCGACCCACTCTGTTGGGCCTTTCACATTGGCAGCCACAGCGATGGTGAGTAATTTTTGTTTGCCCAACGCAGTACGCAATTCATTAAGCAATGAGGTGAAGTTAGCGCGATCTTCAGGCGAGCTGGCCACCAGACCCCATGCCCCATTAACGGGATACTCCCAATCCAGATCGATACCATCCAGACCGTAGCGTGCAATCACATCCTGCGCAGAACGGATAAACACCGCACGGTTTTCAGGCGTTGCAGCGGCACCGGAAAAACCACGAGCTCCCCAACCACCCACTGAAAGCAGGACTTTCAGTTGCGGATTCTGTTTACGTAGCGCGGGGATTTTTTCAAGATCTGACATCACTTTTGGCGAAAGCCAGATTTGGTGCAGTTTAGACGCGTCTTTTAACGCGGAGTTTGTCTCATCTTTTTCATCGTTGTAAATCAGACCAAACGAGTAGTTAAGATGGGTTATCTGGCGTACATCGAGTTTATCAATATCGCCGCCAGGCCCGGCAGTGACATCGCCCCCTCCGTTGAAATAGCCTACTGAGAGGTATGAGCTTGCCTGAGCCACACCGGCACAGGCGATTTGTATTACCGCCAGCAACGGCAGCAGTTTACGCGTGAAGACCATAGGGTAGTTCCTCTTTGACGAGCAATATTGATAAAGCCTGCCGAAGCCCGGGGGACGGAAGGCTAATAAGAAATACAGCTAAAATGCTGTATTAATGAGCAACTTGATTATGAGAGCGCTCTCAGAAATGAGCGAGCTTTAAAAGTGAAGAATGAGAGCGGAATCGAGAAACGAGGGGAAGGGCGCGTTTGCGCCCTGAAAAGGTTTAGTAAGTGAAATCAGCCAGCGTCATCAACGTTGCACCTGCTGCGGACATATCCTGAAACGCCCGAAGGCTATCTTGCGGATGCAGATTCACACCACGGCAACCATCGGTGATAACCGTGACCTCATAACCCAGCGACAGAGCGTCGAGCGCAGTAAACTTAACGCAATAATCCGTTGCCAGGCCCACCACAACCAGCTGTTTAATCTCGTGGCGGGATAGCCAATCGTCGAGCTGCGTTTTCTGGCGATGTCCGTTGTCGAAAAAACCACTGTAACTATCAACGAGAGGATTTTCGCCCTTTTGGAAAATAGCATCAATTCTCTGCGAATTGAGCAGGGGATGGAGTTCCGCACCTGCGCTGTTTTGCACGCAGTGATCCGGCCACCAGGTTTGGTTCAACCCGTCGAGTTTCCCCTGTGTATACGGCTCAGTTTTTTGCACGCTGGCAAAACTGCCATGGTTTGCGGGATGCCAGTCTTGAGTCGCTAAAATGGCGTCGCCACGTGCTTTGCAATAACTCATCAATGCGTTCGCCACATCAATCGTGCTATCGCCATCCGGCACAGCAAGCGCTCCACCGGCGCAAAAGTCATTTTGCAAATCTACCATCAATAATGCGCGTTTCATGGCCTCTCCTTATTCGTCCGGGGTGAGTTCGCCGCGTAAGTTACGCGACATTTCCTCGCGAATAGTCTGTGCGTCAAGATTTTGGCTGAGCAGATAGTGCAGTTTAGTCAGTGTCGCTTCTACCGTCATGTCGTAGCCGCTAACCACGCCTGCCTGAGCCAGCGCATTACCGGTGGCGTACCCCCCCATATTCACCTTACCAGACATACATTGCGTCAGGTTTACCACCACAATGCCGCGCGAACAGGCTTCCTGTAACTCTTTGAGGAAAGCCCCATGCTGTGGGGCATTGCCTACACCATAAGATCGCAGGATCAACGCTTTCACGGGCTGGCGTAAGAAATTGCCAACCACATCGGCAGAGATCCCTGGGTAAATCGTGACAACGCCGATTGGCTGTGGCGTTATCGGGTGAACGATGAGCTCTCCTTCACCGTGTGGCGCGGCTGGGGTATTCAGGCGTCGAATATGGATCCCGGCTTCAAGTAATGGCGCAAGATTCGGCGAAGCGAACGCATCAAACCCATCGGCATGGGCTTTGGTGGTGCGGTTGCCGCGATAAAGACGATTATTGAAGAACAGCGTCACTTCGTTAATCGGGAAGTTGGCTGCGATATACAACGAGTTGAGCAGATTAATTTGCCCGTCAGAACGTAACTCTGCCAAAGGGATCTGTGAGCCAGTCACGATCACCGGTTTGCCAAGGTTTTCAAGCATAAATGACAGCGCCGAGGCGGTGAATGCCATGGTGTCAGTGCCGTGAAGAATCACGAAACCGTCGTACTCGTCGTAATGCGCTTTGATGTCATCGGCAATGTGCTGCCAGTCTTCCGGCGTCATGTCGGAGGAGTCCATCAGTGGCTGATATTCATGAATAGTGAAATCAGGCATTTCCTGACGATGGAATTCAGGCATCAAAGCCAGCTGACGTTGGAGGTGACCGGAGACGGGAATGTAACCGTGTTCTGAACGCTGCATACCGATAGTACCGCCGGTGTAGGCAACGTAGATGGATTTCTTTTGCATGAGTGACTCGTCGCTTTGTCCTTAATGCGGCGCAGTATAGAGGGAAGGGGCAAAAAAATCAGCCCGGCAGATGCCGGGCTGAAGGAGTTTTAACGCACATCACCGCAGGTGAGGCAGAAGGCATAGCGATTTTGTGGATCGTTCATGATGCCAAACTTATCGTTTTGCGCTTTTACAGCCAGCGCTGCATCCGCTAACGGCGCAGGCAAATAAGCCTGCAGCGCTTGTGGCAACATGGCGCGAACGGAACCGCTCATGCTGTCGAATACCATATCGATGAAGCTTGGCTCATCCTGCCAGAAATCGAGATGCCAGGTTTTCAGCTTCGCAAGTTCGGCGGCTTTGGCAACGGCATCGTCGAAATCACCGAGGCTATCCACCAGACCATTAGCTTTTGCATCCTGACCTGTCCAGACATGACCTTGCGCGATGGCATCAATTTGTTCAGGTGTTTTCTTACGGGAATCCGCAACCAGAGTGATAAAACGCTTATAACCATTTTCGATGGTCAACTGCATCATCTGCTGGACTTCCGGTGGCAACGATTTCGTCACCGCAACGTCGGCCAACGGAGAAGTGGCAACACCATCGGTATGCACACCAATCGAATCGAGGCTGTTTTCCACCGTATTAATCACGCCGAAAATACCGATGGAACCGGTCAGGGTATTTGGGCTTGCGACAATATAATTGGCTGGCGTAGAAATCCAGTAACCGCCAGATGCCGCCATACCTCCCATTGAAACGACAATCGGCTTACCTGCTTCGCGTGCGGCTTCCAGTTCATCACGAATCACTTCTGACGCGGTGACACTGCCACCCGGGCTGTTAACACGCAGAACAATCGCCTTCACTTTAGGATCAAGACGCGCTTCGCGGATTTGTTGAGCAGTGGTGTCACCACCGACCTGGCCCGGTGTTTCCTGACCGTCCATGATGGCACCATCTGCGAGGATGACAGCAATGGCGTCACCTTTATCAGCAGGTTTTTTCACCACATAGTCATACATACTGGTGTAGCTGAAATCTTTGTTTTCTTTATTCCAGCCGAACTGCTTAACCATCGCTTTATCAACCGCCGCGCTGCTTGCCAGTTCATCAACCAGTTTGTTATCGAGTGCGTATTTTGCGGTGTCGCCGCCTAGTTTTTGCAGGTTATCGAGTAACGCTTGCGCACCCGGGAACACCTGCTGAGCGGTAATCTGTCGGTTAGCCGCAATTGTTCCAAGGTAGTTTTGCCAAAGCTCACCAATCCAGCGGCTATCGGCCTCACGGGCAGCAGGGGACATATCATCACGAATAAACGGCTCAACGGCAGACTTATAAGTCCCCACGCGGAAGATATGCGTCGTCACTTTCAGCTTATCGAGCAGCGTTTTGTAATACATTGAGTTGGTCGCAAAACCGTGCAAATCCACCACGCCTTGCGGTGAGAGCCAAATTTTATTGGCGAAACTGGCCAGATAATATTGCCCCTGGTTGTAGCTGTCGCCCACGGCATAGACCGGTTTGCCGCTGTCACGGAATTCACGTAACGCTTTACCGATGTATTGCATTGAAGGCTGATCGGCACCCGCAAACTCTTTTAAATCCAGCACAATACCGGTGATATTGCGGTCATCTTTCGCCTGACGAATAGTATCGACGACATCAAACAGTGAGTTTTCCTGTAAGCGGTCAGAACTGGCACCGAGCAACTGACGCCCAATAACACCCAGTTTATTACTGACTGAAGGCTTATCGACCACCACGCCGGTGATATCAAGCAATAATGCACCGCGCGCTGGTTCTGCTGGGGCGCTGTTAATCTGCATCCAGATCCCAACAACGACCAGGACCAGAAGCACTAAAAATAGATTGAGAATAAACTCTCGAATAAAGTTAAGCAGACGCCAGGTCCACTTAAAAAAACCGGCAATAACTCGCCCGATTGTGCGCATTTATGCTCCGTTCGAAATCAAATATCGTGATAACTAAAGTAATCGCTATCCTAATTACCCCCAGGGCAAATGTCAGTAGGAAATCTGCCCTGCGCTGTAACAAAATCACCTGCTGTGTTAATTTCGCTGATTAAAATCATTACAGGAGTTATCAAATGGATGCACTTGAACTACTTCTTAACCGTCGCAGCGCGTCACGCCTGGCAGAACCCGCTCCTGCAGGTGAAGCGCTGGAGAATATTATTCGTGCAGGTATGCGCGCCCCTGACCACGGTACCTTGCAGCCGTGGCGCTTTATCGTGATTGAAGGCGAAGGTCGCGAACGCTTCAGTAAAGTCATGGAGCAAGCGGCCATTGACGAAGGGCAAGACGAAAAGGGCATCGAAAAAGCGCGTACTGCGCCATTCCGCGCGCCGCAAATTATCGCGGTTGTCGCTCATTGCGATGACAATCATAAAGTCCCGGTCTGGGAACAGGTGGTTTCAGCCGGTTGCGCAGTGATGGCTATGCAGATGGCGGCGGTCGCGCAGGGCTACAACGGCATCTGGCGTACAGGCATCTGGACAGAAAGCGAAGCGGTGCGGGAAGCGCTTCATTGCCGTGAACAAGATGAAGTGGTCGGCTTCTTATATCTGGGCACACCGCAACTCAAAGCCTCTACAACGGTCAGTGTGCCGGACATCACTCCGTTTGTGCGTAAATTCTAAGCAAACGCGCAAAAGGTGTCTGGATTGTGACCAGAAACGGCGCAATTCAGACACGTAGTCTTACCTCCTCGTCATTTGAGCGCTACCATAGAGCGATTGCCAATGACAGGAGATGTCCATGAGTGAGCAAACCGTTCGTTTGACGCAGTACAGCCACGGAGCTGGTTGCGGCTGCAAAATTTCCCCGAAAGTTTTACAAACTATTCTGCACTCTGAGCAGGCTAAATTTGTCGATCCCAACTTACTGGTAGGAAACGAAACCAGTGATGATGCGGCGGTTTACGATCTGGGCAACGGCACTTGTGTCATCAGCACCACCGACTTCTTTATGCCTATCGTCGACGATCCCTTCGACTTTGGGCGCATTGCTGCCACCAACGCGATTAGCGACATTTATGCGATGGGCGGCAAACCGATTATGGCTATCGCTATTCTGGGCTGGCCAATCAACACCCTGAAACCTGAAATCGCGCGTAAAGTCATCGAGGGCGGGCGTTTTGTTTGCCAGCAAGCAGGGATCTCTCTTGCAGGTGGTCACTCTATCGACGCCCCTGAACCTATCTTTGGCCTTGCCGTCACCGGCATTGTTCCCACTGACCGCGTGAAGAAAAATAGCTCCGCCACCGCGGGCTGCAAACTGTTCCTCACCAAGCCACTCGGTATTGGTGTGTTGACCACCGCTGAGAAAAAATCGCTTCTCAAACCAGAACACTACGGCCTCGCAGCAGAAGTGATGTGCAAGCTCAACAAGCCGGGTGCTGAGTTTGCTGATATCGAAGGCGTCACCGCGATGACCGATGTCACCGGTTTTGGTCTGCTGGGACACCTGAGCGAAATGTGCCAGGGCGCAGGTGTTCAGGCGGAAATTTGGTTCGATAAAGTCCCTAAATTGCCTGATGTTGAAGACTATATCGCCCAGGGCTGTGTGCCAGGCGGCACCTCGCGTAACTTCGCCAGCTACGGTTACCTGATGGGCGAAATGACCCAGGCGCAGCGTGATTTGCTTTGCGACCCGCAAACGTCAGGCGGCCTGCTGTTGGCTGTTGAAGCCGACGCAGAAGCCGCGGTTGCGGCGGTTGCTGAAAAGAATGGCATCAAACTGACTGCCATTGGCGAGCTGAGAACTGCTCGTGGCGGTCGCCCGATGATTGAGATTCGTTAGTCGGATGCGTCTGTTTATTGCCGAAAAACCCAGCCTTGCTCGTGCTATAGCCGATGTGCTACCCAAACCTCATCGTCGGGGTGATGGATTCATTGAGTGTGGCAACGGGCAAGTGGTGACCTGGTGCATCGGTCACTTGCTGGAACAGGCTCAGCCGGATGCTTATGACGGACGCTACGCACGCTGGAATCTGGCCGATTTGCCGATTGTGCCGGAAAAATGGCAGTTGCAGCCGCGGCCATCGGTCACCAAACAACTCAACGCCATCAAAAAATTGCTCGTGCAAGCTGACGAAGTGGTTCATGCAGGTGACCCGGATCGCGAAGGGCAACTGCTGGTGGACGAAGTGTTGGACTACCTGCAACTGGCGCCGGAAAAGCGTCAGCAGGTGCAACGTTGTCTGATAAATGATCTCAACCCGCAGGCCGTTGAACGAGCGATCACGCGTCTGCGCGCCAACAGTGAATTTATCCCATTGTGCGTATCGGCACTTGCGCGTGCGCGTGCCGACTGGTTGTACGGTATCAACATGACGCGCGCCTACACCATTCTTGGGCGTAACGCGGGTTATCAGGGCGTGCTGTCTGTCGGGCGCGTTCAAACGCCCGTGCTTGGTCTGGTGGTGCGTCGTGATGAAGAAATCGAGAATTTCGTCGCCAAAGACTTCTTTGAAGTAAAAGCGCATATCGTTACGCCTGCGGATGAACGCTTTGTTGCCACCTGGCAGCCGAGCGAATCCTGCGAACCGTATCAGGATGAAGAAGGGCGTTTATTGCATCGCCCGCTAGCGGAGCATGTGGTGAAGCGCATCGGCGGCCAGCCAGCTATCGTCACGGCCTATAATGATAAACGGGAATCAGAAGTTGCTCCGCTCCCGTTCTCTCTTTCCAGCCTGCAAATTGAAGCGGCAAAGCGCTTTGGTTTAAGTGCGCAGAACGTGCTGGATATTTGCCAGAAACTATACGAAACACACAAGCTGATTACGTACCCGCGTTCGGATTGCCGCTACTTGCCGGAAGAGCATTTTGCGGGTCGTCATGCGGTGCTCAATGCGATTAGCGTTCATCAGCCGGATTTGCTGCCACAGCCTGCGGTTAATACCGACCTGCGTAACCGTTGCTGGGATGATAAAAAAGTCGATGCTCACCACGCGATTATTCCCACCGCACGTAGCTCGAAGATCTCGCTTTCAGAAAATGAAGCTAAAGTTTACAACCTGATCGCCCGACAATACTTAATGCAGTTCTGTGCCGATGCGGTGTTCCGTAAATGCACCATCGATCTCGATATTGCCGGTGGCAAATTTAACGCTAAGGCGAGATTCCTTGCGGAAGCCGGCTGGCGCACGTTGCTGGGCAGTAAAGAGCGCGATGAAGAGAACGATGGCACGCCGTTGCCAGTGGTTGCTAAAGGTGATGAGTTGCTGTGTGAAAAAGGCGAAGTGAATGAACGTCAAACACAGCCACCGCGCCATTTCACCGATGCGACATTGCTTTCAGCCATGACCGGGATTGCCCGTTTTGTGCAGGATAAAGATCTGAAAAAGATCCTGCGTGCGACGGATGGCCTGGGAACTGAAGCGACCCGTGCTGGGATCATTGAGCTGCTGTTCAAGCGTGCTTTCCTGGTGAAGAAAGGGCGTTACATTCATTCATCGGATGCCGGACGTGCATTGATTCACTCGCTCCCTGAATTGGCTGCACGGCCAGATATGACGGCGCAGTGGGAATCGACGCTGACGCAAATCAGTGAAAAGCAGTGTCGTTATCAGGACTTCATGCAGCCGCTGGTTCAAACGCTGTATGACTTGATTCACCAGGCGCGCACTAAACCGGTACATCATGCGTTCAAAGGGGTGAAAGCACCTCCTGAGCAGGAAAAAAAGCGCAAGCAATGGGCTAAAAAAGAGGGTAGTGATGATGCGAATAAAAAACCTGCTCGCCGCCGCCGTAGTGCTGATGATGAGCCTGCCGGGGATGGCGCAGCGTCTTGATCCACAGGTAGACATTTCGGTGCCGCCAGAAGTCTTCAGCTCGCAAGGTCAACGTGCGGCACCGTGTAGTCAATGCTGTATCTATCAGGATCAAAACTATTCTGAAGGGGCAGTGGTGAAAGCCGATGGCGGTGTTTTACTGCAATGCCAACGTGATGAGAAAACCCTCAGCACGAATCCTTTAGTCTGGCGTCGCGTAAAGCCATAAACGCATGTAGTAATGGGATATCTGCCGGGGCGAGAGGGTAATTCAATGCCTCGGCAGGTAAACACCAAATCAATTCACTGTGGCAAAGCGCCGTTAACTCCCCGCTAAATTCGCGCACATTCCACGCGTGAAGATGAATGATTCGTCCGGAGACTTCACGCTGGTGGCTGGCAACGTAATCACCCACAACGGCTTGAATCGCCAATTCTTCTTCCAGTTCCCGCGCAAGGGCGGCAGGTTGCGATTCATTGGCATCGACCTTACCGCCAGGAAACTCCCACAAACCCGCCTGATCGCCGCTTTCCGGGCGGCGCGCCAGCAAAATTTTACCGTGCTGCTCAATGATTGCAGCAACCACATCAATGGTTTTCATCATACCAATCCATTTTTACAGCGTGGCATATACCCGTCATACTTCAAGCTGCTTACGCGTTGGCTGCATCCGCTCACCCCAGTCACTTACTTGAGTAAGCTCCTGGGGATTTACGGCTTTGCCGCCTTCAAGCAACTCGAATTATTTTGGGTATAGATGTCCCTTAACCCAAAATTTAAAGCTTAAACTCAGCCCAGACAGGCGCGTGGTCAGACGGTTTTTCCATGCTGCGAATATCGTAATCAATACCCGTTGCCACACAGCGCTCAGCCAATGGATGGCTTGCCAGCAGCAGGTCGATACGCAGGCCACGGTTGTCATCAAAGCCTTTCGAGCGATAGTCAAACCACGAGAACTTGTCGTTGGTTTCAGGGTTAGCGTGGCGGAATGTATCCACCAGACCCCAGCTTTTCAGCCTTTCCATCCACTCACGTTCTTCCGGAAGGAACGAACACTTACCGGTACGCAACCAGCGCTTGCGGTTCTCTTCGCCAATGCCAATGTCCAGATCCGTTGGGCTGATGTTCACATCGCCCATAATCAGCACCGGACTGTCTTTCTTCAGGTCGCTGTCGAGGAAGTTTTGCAGATCCTGGTAAAACTTCGCTTTCGCCGGGAATTTGGTCGGATGGTCGCGGCTTTCCCCTTGTGGGAAGTAACCATTAATCACCGTCAGGTTGCCTAATGGCGAAGGGATTTCAGCCATGATGAGTCGGCGCTGCGCTTCTTCATCGTCGCCTGGGAAACCACGGCGGACAGAAATCGGTGTCTCTTTGGTTAACAACGCCACACCATAATGGCCTTTTTGACCATGATAAAAGACGTTGTAGCCAAGCTTCGCGACATCTTCGAGCGGGAACATGTCGTCATGGACTTTCGTTTCCTGCAAACCGATAACATCGGGTTGATGCTGTTCAACAATGGCTTCTAGTTGATGAGGGCGGGCGCGCAGGCCGTTGATATTAAAAGAGACGAATTTCATAAGTCGCTGCCGTAGTTACTTAACAATGTTGCAGGATGGTAGCAGAAAAAGTGCCAATGTGCTGATTCCACATTGACGATGAATATTACCGAGCAATATCTGCACCAAAATGTGCCGCTTCGCGCCAATATGGTGCGTAAACGCTGTGCAAATCCCAGCATCGATCACAAATCCAGTATTAAATTTTACCACTGCATAATATTTCTCGTTTTCATGCGGCGATCCATACGCGACCATAAAACTATGCACTATTTATTCATTTTATGTGAATAGAGTCATTTTGTAACTCATTGATTTAACGACCACGACCCTCCTGTATGCATTTTTATCGCTGGCTGGCACGAAGCGTGCAATCTACATTTACAACGCAAACACTCAATTATTTAACATATAAATAACCTTTTATTTACCGGATGAGGTCGCTATGTCGCAGTCAATTACCCGCCAGAATTTCGACGAATGGATGATGCCCGTTTATGCTCCTGCTTCTTTTATTCCGGTACGTGGGGAAGGGTCGACGCTTTGGGATCAGCAAGGTAAAGATTACATTGATTTTGCGGGTGGGATTGCCGTTAACGCCCTCGGCCACGCCAATCCTGAATTGCGCAAAGCACTGGAAGAGCAGGCGGCAAAATTCTGGCATACCGGCAACGGTTACACCAACGAGCCGATTCTGCGCCTGGCAAAACAGCTGATTGATGCCACCTTTGCTGACAAAGTTTTCTTCTGCAACTCTGGTGCGGAAGCCAACGAAGCCGCACTGAAGCTGGCACGTAAATATGCGCATGATAATTTTGGCCCGCAGAAAAGCGGTATCGTCGCCTTCAAAAACGCGTTTCATGGCCGCACGCTGTTCACCGTTTCGGCGGGTGGGCAACCGGCATATTCACAGGATTTTGCGCCGTTACCTCCGCAAATCAGCCACGCCATTTATAACGATCTGCAATCCGCCAGTGAACTGATTAATGAAAATACCTGCGCGGTGATTGTTGAACCAATACAGGGTGAAGGTGGCGTTGTTCCTGCTGATCCTACCTTCCTGCAAGGGCTACGTGAGTTGTGCGACCGCCACAATGCGGTGTTGATTTTCGATGAAGTGCAAACCGGCGTTGGGCGCACGGGTGAACTCTACGCCTATATGCACTACGGCATCACCCCTGATGTGCTTTCGACTGCGAAGGCGTTAGGCGGCGGCTTCCCGATTGGCGCAATGCTGACAACGGACAAATTCTCCAAAGTCATGGTCGTGGGCACCCATGGCACCACTTACGGCGGTAACCCGTTGGCAGGTGCAGTGGCAGGCCGCGTGATGGAAATCATTAATACACCGGACGTGCTCAATGGCGTTAAACAGCGTCATGACTGGTTTGTCGAGCGTTTAAACAAGATTAACCAGAAGCATAAATTGTTCAGCGAAGTACGTGGATTGGGGCTGTTAATTGGCTGCGTTCTGCAACCAGAGTACAGCGGAAAAGCTAAACTTATCTTACAGGCGGCCGCTCAGGAAGGCTTGATGATGCTCATCGCTGGCGCGAATGTGATTCGCTTTGCTCCAGCCTTAATTGTCAGTGAAGCCGAAGTACAAACCGGGTTGGATCGTTTTGAGCGCGCTTGCGAACGCTTTTTAGCGGGAGAGCAATCATGATGGTTATCCGTCCGGTTGAGCGCGGCGATTTATCCGGGCTGCTGGCGTTGGCGGGTAAAACAGGTGGCGGGTTGACCTCGCTGCCTGCGGATGAAAAAACGCTGTCGGCACGTATCGAACGCTCAATTCATACCTGGCAGGGTGGCCTGCCAAAAGGCGAACAGGGCTTTGTTTTTGTCCTGGAAGACACATCAACCGAGCGCGTAGTGGGTATTTGCGCCATTGAAGTTGCGGTCGGGTTAAACGATCCCTGGTACAACTACCACGTTGGCACGCATGTTCACGCGTCCAAAGAGTTGAATATCTACAACGCGTTACCGACGCTTTTTCTCAGCCACGATCACACCGGTAGCAGCGAGCTTTGTACGCTATTCCTTGATGCCGACTGGCGCAAAGAGGGCAATGGTTACCTGCTGTCTAAATCGCGCTTTCTGTTTATGGCCGCTTTCCGCGATCGCTTTAACGACAAAGTCGTCGCTGAAATGCGCGGCGTGATTGACGAGCATGGCCATTCACCGTTTTGGGAAAGTCTAGGCAACCGCTTCTTCTCGATGGAATTTAGCCGCGCAGATTATTTGTGCGGTACCGGACAGAAAGCGTTTATCGCGGAGTTAATGCCGAAGCATCCTATTTATACCGATTTCCTCTCGGAAGAAGCGCGGGCGGTGATTGGTAAAGTCCATCCGCAAACGGCACCTGCGCGAGCGGTTCTCGAAGCCGAAGGTTTCCGCTATCGCAATTACGTGGATATTTTTGACGGCGGGCCAACGCTTGAATGTGATATCGACCGGGTCCGTGCGATCCGCAAAAGTCGGCTGGTTGAAGTCGTCATTGGGCAACCGGCAACCGAAGAGCTGCCGATGTGTCTGGTCGCCAATGAAAAATATAATGAATTCCGTGCCATGCTTTTCAAGGCGAATCCGAAAGGTGACCGGCTGATTATTGATGCGAAAACTGCGGATGCCCTGAAATGCAGCACGGGCGATAAAGTTCGTCTGGTGCGTTTGTGCCCCGAGGAGAAAAAAGTATGACTCAGTGGATTAATGGACAATGGATTTCCGGTCAGGGCGAAGCGCTGCAAAAGCACAATCCTGTCAATGGTGATTTGCTCTGGGAAGGCCTTGCTGCTGATGCGCAGCAGGTTGAGCAAGCATGCCATGCGGCACGTGCCGCATTTCCGGCATGGGCCAGACGCCCGTTTGCCGAACGCCAGGCCATCGTCGAAAAATTTGCCGCGTTACTTGAAGCCAACAAAGAAGTATTAACGGTCACTATCTCCCAGGAAACCGGCAAACCGCGCTGGGAGTCAGCCACTGAAATCACGGCGATGATCAACAAAATCGCTATCTCGATTAAGGCTTATCACACCCGCACAGGTGAAACACACACCACGATGCCTGACGGTGCGGCGACATTACGCCATCGCCCACACGGTGTGTTAGCGGTCTTTGGTCCGTATAACTTCCCCGGACACTTGCCGAATGGCCACATCGTACCGGGTCTGTTAGCGGGAAATACGCTGGTGTTTAAACCCAGCGAACTGACACCGCTGATTGGTGAGTTGGTCATGAAACTTTGGCAGCAGGCCGGTATTCCTGATGGTGTGCTGAACCTGGTGCAGGGCGGGCGCGAAACAGGTCAGGCTCTGGCACAGCAACCTGGGCTTGATGGTTTGCTCTTTACCGGCAGCGCCAACACGGGCTATCAACTTCATCGCCAGTTTGCCGGGCAGCCGGAAAAAATTCTTGCTCTGGAAATGGGTGGCAACAACCCGCTGATTGTTGAAGAGCCTGAAGATATCGATGGCGCTGTGCATCTGGTGATTCAGTCAGCATTTGTCACCGCTGGGCAGCGTTGTACCTGTGCGCGTCGCTTGTTGGTAAAACAAGGTGCTCAGGGCGATGCGTTTTTAAGTCGTCTGGTTGAAGTGGCTGCGCGGATCCGCCCGGATGCGTGGGATGCGTCACCGCAGCCGTTTATCGGTGGGCTGATTTCGGTACAAGCCGCAGAACGCGTATTGACGGGCTGGCAGGAGCATATCGCACGCGGTGGGAAACCTCTGCTTGAGCCAAAGCTTATCAAATCGGGTTCTTCATTACTGACGCCGGGCATCATTGAATTAACCGGTGTGGCAAACGTGCCGGATGAAGAAATTTTTGGCCCGTTACTGACCGTGTACCGTTATGCCGATTTTGACCAGGCAATAGCGATGGCGAATGACACCCGTTACGGACTGGCAAGTGGACTGATTTCGCCGCATCGTGAACAGTTCGACCAGCTCGTGCTGGAAGCTCGCGCCGGGATTGTTAACTGGAATAAGCCTCTTACGGGGGCGTCGAGTGCGGCACCGTTTGGTGGAGTGGGTGCTTCGGGCAACCATCGCGCCAGTGCCTGGTATGCGGCAGATTACTGCGCGTGGCCAATGGCAACACTGGAAAGCCCATCATTCCCGCTGCCTGCGACACTGAGCCCAGGACTTGATTTCAGCCGTGAGGAATAAACATGAAAACGCGTGAAGTCAATTTCGATGGGCTGGTGGGGTTAACCCACCATTACGCGGGGCTGTCTTTTGGCAACGAAGCCTCCACTAAACATCAATTCCGCGTCTCCAATCCTAAGCTTGCCGCTAAACAAGGCTTGCTGAAGATGAAAGCATTGGCGGATGCGGGTTTTGCGCAAGGCGTTATTGCGCCGCAAGAAAGACCCAATATTCCGCTGCTGCGCCAACTGGGTTTTAGCGGCACCGACGCACAAATTGTTGAGCGGGTAGCAAAACAAGCGCCGCAATTACTGTCGGCGGTGAGCTCCGCTTCTTCTATGTGGGTGGCGAACGCCGCGACAGTCTGCCCATCGGCTGACAGCATCGATGGCAAAGTGCATTTCACGGTGGCGAATCTAAACAATAAATTCCACCGTGCCAGCGAAGCGCCGATCACCGAAAATGTGTTGCGAGCTATCTTCCGTAACGAGCAGCATTTTTCTGTTCATGCGGCATTGCCGCAAGTGGCGATGTTTGGTGACGAAGGGGCGGCAAACCATAACCGTCTCGGTGGGGCGTATGGTGAACCTTCAACCCAACTGTTTGTGTATGGACGAGAAGAGGCCAAAGCCGGGCAAGTTCCGGCACGTTATCCAGCGCGCCAGACCCTCGAAGCAAGCCAGGCGGTGGCAAGGCTTAACCAGGTTAAACCCGATTTATTGGTTTATGCCCAACAAAACCCTGCGGTTATTGACCAGGGGGTTTTCCACAATGATGTAATTGCCGTGTCGAATCGTCAGGTGCTGTTCTGCCACGAGCACGCTTTTTTGCATCAACAGGCGCTGTATCAGCAGTTACGCGAACGAGTACCAGGCTTTATGGCCATTGAAGTGCCGACAAATAAAGTTTCCGTTGCCGATGCTGTGAGCACTTACCTGTTTAACAGCCAGCTACTGAGCCGTGAAGATGGCAGCATGACGTTGGTGCTCCCGGAAGAATCACGCCAGCATGCTGGCGTATGGCGTTATCTCAACGAGGTGCTGGCGGCAGATAACCCAATCAGCGAGCTGAAAGTGTTTGATCTGCGCGAAAGTATGGCAAATGGCGGTGGGCCTGCGTGTTTGCGCCTGCGCGTGGTGCTTAACGAAACGGAGCTTCAAGCGTTGAATCCAGCGGTAATGATGAACGACACACTGTTTGTTACGCTCAATAATTGGGTGGACAAGTGGTATCGTGATCAATTAACGCAAGCCGATTTAGCCGACCCGCAATTACTGCGAGAAGGGCGCGAAGCACTCGATGAGCTGACGCGTATACTAGACTTAGGTTCTGTTTATCCGTTTCAACTCTAACTGGAGGCACAATGCTGGATTTCCTGGCACAGACCCTGGCAGGGAAAGTGCCAACCCATAGCGCAGGTAAGAATGCTCATCTTCATTGGCAATGGTGGGATGAAGGCATCGTGACCTTGATTCCGCATCAGGCTGTGGAGCAGACGCTGGTATTGTCGGCTGGCATCCACGGTAATGAAACTGCGCCCGTCGAAATACTCGCACAGCTGGTGGATAGTCTGCTGGCGGGTGAAACTGCGTTGAAGTGGCGTGTACTGGTGATCCTTGGCAATCCTGCGGCCTTACGGAGCAATCAGCGCTATCAGCATAGTGATATGAATCGCATGTTTGGTGGACGCTGGCAGCAATTTCCAGAAAGCATTGAAACCCAGCGAGCCTGTCGTCTGGAACATGCGCTGGATTTGTTCCTGGCCCAGTGCGAGGAGACGACTTGCTGGCATCTGGATATGCACACTGCGATTCGCAGCTCGTATCACCCTCGATTTGGCGTGCTACCCGCGCGTGCGCAGCCTTACGATGAGGCGTTCCTCTCATGGTTAGGCTGTGCGGGCTTACAAGCGTTGGTATTTCATCAGGCACCGGGCGGCACTTTTACCCATTTCAGCAGCGAGCATTTCAACGCGCTGAGTTGCACACTGGAGCTGGGTAAAGCGCAGCCGTTTGGTGAAAACGATCTCAGCCAGTTTGAAGTGACAAAACAAGCTTTGCAGGCATTGCTGAGTGGTGGAACTTCGCCGTGCGCTGACAGCGAACCGCTACGCTATAAAGTGGCACAGCAGATAACGCGCAACAGTGATGATTTTGTCTTGCATATGTCGGCACAAACGCAAAACTTTACCGCTTTCCCGAAAGGCACTTTGCTGGCAGAGGATGGTGATACGCGTTATGTGGTGAAAGAGGATAGCGAGTTCGTGTTATTCCCGAATCCTAATGTGGCAATTGGCTTGCGAGCTGGATTAATGCTGACTGAGATTTAATTATTTATTGGCCTCAGACCTTGAGGCCAATTATATACAGATAAATCTTAGTGATATGCTTTCACCTCGGTATTAATTGCTATACACTCTCTTCATAATTTCTTTAAAATCATTGCCTTGTTATATTTTGTTGCAATTCCCCTCCGTTTTATCCTTATTATCTCCATAATTGCTGAAAATTTGTTTTTTCCCCTTTCAATGCTTTACCGATGAGCACTGTTACTTGACGCATAACCCCGTAAACTTAATTTCGTCAACGCGGCAACCTCGTCGCAGAAAAATCCAAATTAAGATGAAGGATAATAATATGCGTAAATTAACAGCTCTCTTTGTTGCTTCAACTCTGGCTATGGGCGCGGCGAATCTGGCTCATGCAGCTGACACCACCACGACAACAGCGACAAAAACTGATGCACCGATGATGCACCATAAAGGCATGCGTGGTGGCCATCACGACATGATGTTTAAAGACCTGAACCTGACCGACGCACAGAAACAGCAGGTGCGTGACATCATGAAAGAAAGCCGCAGTAAAATGGAGCGCCCATCCGTCGAAGAACGTCGTGCAGCACACAGCATTATTGCCAGTGACAGCTTCGATAAAGCCAAAGCCCAGGCGCAGGTAGATAAAATGGCCGAGCAAAACAAAGCTCGCATGATGGCTCATATGGAAACGCAGAATAAGATCTACAACATTCTGACGCCTGAGCAGAAAAAACAGTTTAATGCTAATTTTGAGAAGCGTCTGACAGAACGTCCTCAACATGAAGGTAGAATGTCAGCAGATCAGGAATAACTCATTTACTGATTAACTGATTTAAGACCGCCGGTTTTGTCCACAATAGTGCTATTGCCTATTTTGGCCAGGACCGGCGGTTTTCTTTTACCCGTCATACATCAGGCAATCTGCTGTGCGCTGCTCAACATCGAACGAACCAACTGTTCAAGCAGCTGTTGCAGTTTTTCTGCACGATCTGAACGCCAGGCAAATGGCGCTTGCTCATCCATATAATTGCATTGCGCCAGTTCCAGTTGAACGGCGTGGATCCCTTGCGCGGGTTGACCGTAAGCGCGGGTAATATATCCGCCTTTAAAGCGTCCATTTGCCACCCAGCTAAATTGCTTTTGCGAGGCGGCACACGCCACCAGATGCTCTTCAATTAGCTCGTCGCAACTCTTGCCACCGTTGGTGCCGAAATTAAGATCGGGCAATTTTCCCTCAAACAAACGAGGGATCTGACTGGCAATAGAATGTGCATCGAACAACAACGCGTAGCCATGCTCGGCTTTCATTCTTTCCAGTTCGGTTTGTAATTGCAGATGATAGGGCTGCCAGATAGTGTCCAGCACAGCTTTACGTTGCTCCAGGCTCGGTTCTTTACCTGGGATAAATACGGGAGTCCCATCAAACAATGTTTCGGGATATAGACCCGTGGTGGCGGTGGTATAGAGCGGTTTATCGTCGGCAGGGCGGTTTAAATCGATAACCATGCGCGAATAATTGCCAATAATCACGCTGCCACCCAGGCTCGTGGCGAATTCATAAAGTTTCGGTATATGCCAGTCGGTATCAGGCAATGGCTTTGCTGCCTCGCTTAATGCCGACTCAACTTCCGGCGTTAAAGCTGTGCCTGCATGGGGAATGCTGATAAGGATCGGCAGTTTCCCTCGGCTGAAATTAAAAGGTGCTGTCACGTTTCTCTCCCTGATAAATCACGGTGCAGGGCAATTGCCCCCCTAACCAATAGACCAGTTCTGCGGGACGTGCCACGGGCCAATGCACAAAGTTTGCAACTTTTCCGCATTCAAGGCTGCCATGGCTTTCACGGATCCCCAGAGCCTGCGCGGCATGCAGCGTTACACCGGCTAACGCTTCTTCAGGCGTTAAGCCAAACAGGGTGCAGGCCATATTTAACATGAGACGCAATGACAGAGCCGGAGATGTACCTGGATTCATGTCGCTGGCGACGGCCATCGGCACGCCAAATTGACGGAATGAGGCGACAGGCGGTTGTTGCTTTTCACGCAACAGATAAAACGCCCCTGGCAGCAAAACTGCAACGGTATTTGCTGCGGCCATTGCCTGTGCGTCAGCAGCGGTTGCATATTCCAGGTGATCGGCGGATAACGCCTGGTAACGCGCTGCCAGGCTGCTGCCTGCGAGGGCGGAAAGTTGTTCGGCGTGGAGTTTTACCGGCAGGCCTAACGCACGAGCGGCAGCAAAAACGGTTTCAGTTTGCGCGGGGCTAAACGCCAGATGCTCGCAAAATGCATCGACCGCATCCGCCAGTTTTTCGTTTGCGACGCGCGGTAGTAACTGCTCGCACACCACTTCAACCCATTTGTTACCGTCACCGCTGAACTCCGGCGGGATCGCATGCGCCGCCAGACAGGTGGCATACACTTCTACCGGGAACGTTTCGCCCAGCCTGCGAATAACGCGCAACATTTTGATTTCGTTGTCGATATCCAGCCCATAACCGGACTTGATTTCGACAGTCGTCACGCCTTCTTTCAGCAAATGCTCCAAACGTTGGCGAGCTGAGTTAAGCAATTCATCTTCATGCGCTTCACGCGTGTGGCGAACCGTGGAGAGGATCCCGCCGCCCTGAGCCGCAATATCCGCGTAACTCACGCCGTTAAGACGCATTTCAAATTCAGCGCTACGGTCGCCACCAAACACCAGGTGGGTGTGGCAATCGATAAAACCTGGGGTCACGATTCCACCATCAAAATGATGATGTTCCTGAGCGGTTATTTCGGGGAGTTCGTCACGGGCACCCAGCCAGACTATTTTCCCCTGGTGTACCGCGATAACACCATCTTCAATGGTGTGGTATTGCCCATCCTTCATTGTTACCAGCGATGCACCGCTCCACAGGCTGTCTATGCTGCGAGGGTAGGTCATGACATTCTCCACATCAGGTTGTATAGACAATTGACAACAACCTAGCGCAGCATTGATCGTTGAGCAACTCCACTGCATCCAAAGCCCAGGGCAAAACATCATTTTGTCGCCTGCCACACAATTTTTTGGCAAACGGTGAATCGTATTAAAATTTGGTTTGCGTTAGCTCGAATTAATCGCTAAATCATTGGCATCGCAAAAGAAGGAATTAAAACTATGCCTGCATTTTTTGCTCCAGTTGTGATGCTCCCACAAGGTTGGGGACACAACGTGCGTATTACCGTCAATGAACAAGGGATGATTACTCATGTCGATGTTGGCGCGTCCGGGGAGAATGCCACTCTGCTCGCGGGCATCGTTGTCCCTTCTATTTCGAATTTACACTCACACGCCTTTCAGCGGGTGATGGCAGGACTGACGGAAGTGGCGGGCGATCCCCAGGACAGTTTCTGGACGTGGCGTGACATGATGTACCGCATGGTGCAGAAATTATCCCCAGAGCAAGTCGGCGCGATTGCCACGCATTTATATATTGATATGCTCAAGGGCGGTTACACTCAGGTCGCTGAATTTCATTATTTACATCATGATGTTAACGGTAAACCTTATGCATCAGGTGATTTGATGCTACAGCAATTGCTGCTTGCTGCCGATAATACCGGAATAGGGCAAACGCTATTGCCGGTGCTCTATAGCCACGCGGGTTTTGGTGCACAGCCACCACAGCCAGGGCAGAAAAGATTTATTCAGGATGTTGACCGGTATTTGCGCCAGCAACAGGCATTGGGCACCGTATTACGTCGCTACCCGCGCATTAATCACGGCCTGTGCTTCCACTCGTTGCGGGCGGTAACGCAAGAGCAAATAGAAGATGTCCTCGAGGCGAGCGATTACCGCCTTCCGGTGCATATCCATATTGCAGAGCAAGAAAAGGAAGTGAATGACTGTGTGGCCTGGAGCGGTGAACGCCCGGTGGAATGGTTGTTTAATCGCTTTGCGGTTGATGACCGCTGGTGCCTGGTTCACGCCACGCATTTATCGGCTGAAGAGTTAACCCAAATTGTGGAAAGCCGCGCAGTGGCAGGGTTGTGCCCAACCACCGAAGCGAACCTGGGTGATGGCATTTTCCCGGCGACGAATTTCATCGCGCAAGGCGGCCATTGGGGAATTGGGTCGGATAGCCATGTTTCAGTCAATGCCCTGGAAGAATTACGCTGGCTTGAGTATGCGCAGCGCCTGCGTGACCGTCGTCGTAACCGAATTGTGTTACCCGAATTGCCGCAGGTTGGCGAGGTGCTCTGGCGTCAGGCCGCTGTAGGTGGGGCGCAAGCATGCGGTGTGGCGATGGGGATGATTGCGCCGGGGCAACGTGCCGACTGGTTAGTCCTCGAGCGTGATTCGTGGTTGGCAAATATTGAAGACTACGCGCTGCTTAATCGCTGGTTATTTGGTGGTAAAAGCGAACAAATTAGAGACGTGTGGGTTGCAGGAAAACAGGTGATTTGTGACCGACAGCACCCGCTCGATGAACAAAGTAATACACAGTTTGCGCAGGTGATGCGCACCCTTCAGGAGTGGTGATGGAATTCTTTGATATACGGAAAGTGCCCGTCAGCTTGTGGCGCAACGGGGCCGGAGAAACCCGAGAAATATGCTGCTTTCCGCCTGCAACACGTGATTTCAACTGGCGAGCCAGTATCGCTTCAATTGCCAGTAGCGGCGAGTTTTCGGCTTTTCCTCAGGTCGACCGCGTCATTACGCTGCTCGAAGGTGGAGAAGTGGTTCTGGATGCCGGAAAGGCGTTCCGTCATACCCTTAAGCACTTTCAGCCGTTTGCTTTTGCCGGGGATTACACGGTTAAAGCGGAGCTGAAACAAGGGATGTCGATGGATTTTAATATCATGACCCATCGTGACCGTTGCCGCGCCAAAGTCCGGGTTGCTGACCGTACGTTTACCACCTTCGCACCGCGTGGTGGCATTGTTTATGTGCTTAGTGGCGAGTGGCAACTGGGTGAAAAATTGCTGACACCGGAGCAAGGTGCATGGTGGCAAGATGGTCGCCACACCCTGCGCTTGCTGAAGTCAGAAGGTAAATTGCTGTTTAGCGAAATTACCTATCTCTGATCACTTGCCAGTAAAACTCCCCACCAGTTGATAACGTGAGCCCGGATATAACAATCGGGCCACCGTCACGACCTGCGAATGGTGCCAGGTCCGGCGCTGAATCAGCAGGCAAGGCTGGCTGGATGTCACTTCGAGCAACCCTTGTTGGGACTCATCCGCCAGCACCGCTTCAACAATGTGTTCGCCTGAGGTTAACGGCGCGACCTTACTCAAATAATGGTGGGGTGTGAACAAGCGGAAATCTTGTTGCAGGTAATCCGCAGCCAGCGCCGGATTCACATACCGCGTCTCCAGTTGTACCGCCATATCATTATCGTAATGCA
Source organism: Buttiauxella sp. WJP83 (assembly GCF_027594725.1). Classification (NCBI taxonomy): domain Bacteria; kingdom Pseudomonadati; phylum Pseudomonadota; class Gammaproteobacteria; order Enterobacterales; family Enterobacteriaceae; genus Buttiauxella; species Buttiauxella sp. WJP83. Next base: position 2,768,602 of record NZ_CP110080.1, on the reverse strand, counting down.
CCAATTGTGAGTAAAACAGCGGCTCTCCGACATTGAACGAAAAGGCGTGAGCCAGTTGTTCATCCGCTTTCACCTGTTCGAGCGCGATGACTTGATTGCGATAATGGTGACCGCGTGCGGTAATCTCTTCGGCAATACTGCCTACTTCCAGCAATGCGGTATGGCCTTTAAGCTCTGCGACAAATGTCCCCACGCCTTGCATCCGTACCAGCCAGCCTTCACCAGTGAGCTCCCGAAGTGCGCGGTTAATCGTCATCCTGCTGACATTCAGCGCATTCACCAGCTCGGTTTCCGAAGGCACGCGTTGATGGGCAAGCCAGTTGCCACTACGAATCTGACTAATAATCCCCTGCTTAACCCGTAAGTAAATTGGGGCGGGTAAATCACTGATAGCTGCGCGTAGTTGTGTCAGAGGTTGGTTTTCAGACATTGGTCGTTCCTTTGATACCCGCAGCCTTTCAAGAGGCGGGGATAAAACATTTCATTTTGCGGCGAAAGCGCGATCTCGCTCACTGTTCAATAAAAATTACCTATGACCCACTGGCGGCCATTTGGGTTTATTAGTTAGGTTGTCTATACAACTCTATACGTTCATTTGAATTGATGCCATCAGGATGTCGCTATGTCACTGCAAAAAAAGCTTTGCTGTCTTACACCGGGGCGCGTCACGCTCGCCACATTGCGTGAAATCTACCATGGAACCGTCACGTTAAGTCTTGATCCGCAGGCCATTGATGCGGTTGAAAAAGCGCAACAAACCGTTGAAGCTATCGTTAAACACGGCGATGTGGTTTACGGCATTAATACGGGTTTTGGCAAATTAGCACAAACCACAATTGCCAATGACCATTTGGCTGAGTTGCAACGCAATCTGGTGCTTTCACACAGCGTAGGGCTTGGGAAACCTCTGCCAGACGATGTGGTCCGCGTGGTCATGGCCAGTAAAATCATCAGCCTTGCGCGGGGCCATTCTGGTGTGCGTATGTGTGTTATCGACAGTTTGTTGCGCCTGTTTAATGCCGGTGTGATGCCTGTTATCCCGGAAAAAGGATCGGTTGGCGCATCGGGCGACCTCGCTCCGCTGGCGCATCTCTCGCTGATGCTGCTGGGTGAAGGTAATGTGCGTATCAATGGCGAAGAAGTGCCTGCCACTGTCGGGCTAAAAATGGCAGGCGTCGAGCCGTTAGTGCTTGGGCCAAAAGAGGGTCTGGCGCTGCTCAACGGCACGCAAGTGTCTACAGCCCTCGCGCTGCGCGGCCTGTTTGAAGGCGAAAAGGTCTTTGGAGCGGGTCTGGTGGCGGGTGCGTTATCGCTTGAGGCGATTAAAGGTTCTGTAAAACCGTTTGATGCGCGTATTCATGAAGCGCGTGGACAAACCGGGCAGATTGATGTCGCAGCCGCGGTCAGAGTGTTGTTGGCAGACAGTGAAATTGTCGATTCCCATCAGCATTGTGGACGTGTGCAAGATCCGTATTCCATTCGCTGTGTCCCGCAGGTGATGGGCGCATGCCTTGATAACCTGCGTCACGCGGCACGTGTCCTGCAAATTGAAGCCAACGCGGCATCTGATAACCCGTTGGTGTTTAGCGATACGGGTGAAGTCATTTCTGGCGGGAATTTCCACGCCGAGCCGGTGGCGTTCGCCGCCGACATTATTGCGCTGGCGGTGGCTGAAATTGGTGCGATTTCCGAGCGCCGTCTGGCATTGCTGCTCGATACCGGGCTGTCGGGCTTGCCGCCGTTCCTGGTGAAAGAAGGTGGGATCAACTCCGGGTTTATGATTGCGCAAGTGACGGCTGCAGCACTCGCCTCTGAGAACAAATCATTGGCGCACCCAGGCAGTGTCGACAGCCTCCCGACGTCAGCAAACCAGGAAGATCACGTTTCCATGGCGACCTACGCCGCTCGCCGTTTGGGTGATATGTGCTTCAACACCGCCGCGGTGGTGGGTATTGAAGCCATGGCAGCCGCTCAGGGCATTGAGTTTTCTCGTCCGCTTCGTAGTTCTCCGCTAATGGAAGAAGTTTTTAGCGGCGTACGCCAGCGTGTAGCCTTCCTTGATAAAGATCGCTTACTGGCACCAGACATCGAAAGCATGCGCCAGTGGGGTGCCAGCGGTGAGTTACCTGCTGTCATTACTCAACTCTTTCCTTCTACGTCGGCCTGATGCCGGGAGCCACCACAATGACTGAATCTGTAAAACAGGCGGTAGCCCGCACGGTACGCGCTCCACACGGTAGCACACTGCACTGCGAAAACTGGTTGATCGAAGCGGCTTACCGCATGATCCAAAACAATCTCGATCCCGATGTCGCCGAACGCCCGGAAGATCTGGTGGTGTATGGCGGGATCGGCAAAGCGGCGCGTAACTGGGAATGCTTCGAGCAGATCCTCGCTTCGCTGCGCAGCCTAAAAGCCGATGAAACGCTGCTGGTGCAGTCGGGGAAACCGGTGGGGATTTTCCGCACGCACGCCGACGCGCCGCGTGTCTTAATCGCTAACTCCAACCTGGTGCCGCATTGGGCAACCTGGGATCATTTCCATGAGCTCGATAAAGCCGGGCTGATGATGTACGGCCAGATGACAGCGGGGTCGTGGATTTACATTGGCGCGCAAGGCATCGTACAGGGCACGTTTGAAACCTTTGCGGAAGCTGGGCGTCAACATTACGGTGGCGATTTGCGCGGTAAATGGATCCTGACCGCTGGGCTCGGTGGAATGGGGGGGGCGCAACCATTGGCAGGCGTGCTGGCGGGCGCTTCAGTATTAGCCATCGAATGCCAGGAGTCGCGCATTGATTTCCGTCTACGCACCCGTTATCTCGACTACAAAGCGACAAATCTTGATGAAGCACTGGCGATTATTGAACAGGCTAACGCGGAGAAAAAAGCTATCTCCGTGGGTCTGTTGGGTAACGCGGCTGAAATTCTGCCTGAGCTGGTGAAACGTGCCAAAGCCGGTGGGATCAAGCCGGATATTGTGACCGACCAAACGTCGGCACACGATCCCATCAACGGTTATTTACCGCAAGGCTGGACGGTAGAACGCTGGCAGAACGAACGGTCATCGCAGCCCAAATCAGTGGAAAAAGCCGCTCGGGCATCCATGGCGGTGCACGTTCAGGCGATGCTCGATTTCTGGGAAATGGGCGTGCCGACGGTGGATTACGGCAACAATATCCGCCAGGTAGCATTCGATGAAGGCGTGGAAAATGCCTTTGATTTCCCAGGCTTTGTTCCAGCTTATATTCGACCGTTGTTCTGCGAGGGCAAAGGACCGTTCCGCTGGGTTGCACTTTCGGGTGACCCGGAAGATATCGCCAAAACTGACGCAAAACTCAAAGAGCTGTTCCCGGATAACCAGAACCTGCATCGCTGGTTGGATATGGCGCAAGAACGCATCGCTTTCCAGGGCCTGCCGGCACGTATTTGCTGGCTGGGGTTAGGGGAGCGCCATCGTGCTGGGCTTGCGTTTAACGAAATGGTCCGTAACGGCGAGTTGAAAGCGCCAGTGGTCATTGGCCGTGATCATCTCGATTGTGGTTCTGTAGCCTCACCAAACCGTGAAACGGAGTCGATGAAAGACGGTTCCGATGCGGTTTCTGATTGGCCGTTGCTGAACGCATTGCTCAATACCGCAGGCGGTGCCACATGGGTAAGTTTGCATCATGGTGGCGGCGTGGGGATGGGCTTCTCACAACACGCAGGCGTGGTGATTGTTGCCGACGGCACGCCAGAAGCCGAGGTGCGTTTAGGTCGTGTGCTGTGGAATGACCCAGCAACAGGTGTCATGCGCCATGCCGACGCGGGTTATGAAAGTGCTGTTGAGTGTGCGCAGAAACATGATTTAAAACTTCCTATGATTAATAGATGCTCTAAATAATTCGAGTTGCAGGTAGGCGGCAAGGGAGCTTATCCCCAGGAGCTTACTTGAGTAAGTGACTGGGGTAAGTGAGTGCAGCCAACACCCCTGCAGCTTGAAGTATGACGAGCTATCCGTAACGGCGGGTTGCGAGCCAACATAACAACGACCCGCCAACGACCATCGCAACACCCTGCCAAAACGTCCATCCCGGATGTAAACCCAGCCAAAGACTTGCGAGCAACGCCGAAAGTACCGGCGTAAAATACGATGCTGTCGCGAGCAGTGTCATGTTCCCGCGCTGGATCCCATGATTCCACGCAGAGTAGGCCACTGCCGTAGACATCCCCATAAACAACAGTTGCAGTGTAGATGGCAGCGTAAAATGAATCGGCGCTTCGCTCACGAAGGCAAACTTCATCCATAGCACAATGGCGGTGGCGCAGAAAAACAGTGATACGCCGTTTTTCCCCTCGCTAAAGCGACGCGTAATGTTGCAATACAGCGCCCAGATTATCGCGGCGGCAAAGGCCAGTCCGTAGGCCAGTGGGTTATCGAGAATGTTGTGCCACATCTGCAACGGTGACCAGTCGCCGTCTCCTTTCATGACTTGAACAATGCCTGCAAGGGAAAGTGCCAGTCCTGGCCAGAGCCATAGGTTGCTGCGTTGCTGATTAATAAACAGCGCAAGAAGAATCGTCAGACTCGGCCACAAATAGTTAATCATCCCCAGTTCCAGCGATTGGCTGCGGCTGTTTGCCAGCCCAATAGCTAATGCGAGACAGATTTCATAGGAGACAAATAAAGCGCCGCCACTCCATAAATAGCGGGTCGGGATTTCACGTATTTTGGGTAATCCGCGCGCCAGACACAGGCATAAGGCGCTTACGGTGTAAATGAGAGCAGCGCCACCTACGGGGCCAAAATGTTCGCTGATACTGCGTAATAAACCAACCGAGGTGCTCCAGAGGAGGATCGCCAGCAAGCCAAAAAGCGTGGCGCGTTTTGCAGGGTTATCCATGTCATTCTCAAATATGTCGGGTGGATGAGGGGGAGCGACACCCACCCGATGAGGTTCTACTTCTTCCAGAAATCGTCAAACACCGTAATCGGTGTGCGACGTTTGTGCTCAGTTTTCAGATACCAGCCTTCGATGATTTTGCTGGTGGATTCATCCAGAGTTTTACCTTCCAGATAATCGTCAATCTGTTCGTAAGTGACACCGAGCGCGGCTTCGTCAGGCAGAGAAGGGCGATCATCTTCCAGATCCGCCGTTGGAGCTTTCTGATAGAGGTGCTCCGGGCAGCCCAGGGTTTTGAGCAGCGCTTTACCCTGACGTTTGTTCAGACGGAAGATTGGGTTGATATCAGTCCCGCCATCGCCATATTTGGTGAAGAACCCGGTCACCGCTTCAGCACCGTGGTCCGTGCCGACCACTACGCCTTTGGTCATGCCCGCAATGCTGTACTGGGCTTTCATACGTTCGCGAGCTTTCTCATTGCCACGAATGAAATCGCTTAACTCAATGCCCGCGCTGCGTAGCGCGTGTTCACTAGCCAACACTGAGCCTTTAATGTTCACGGTTAACACGCGATCGGGCTGGATAAAGGTGATTGCATCCTGGCAGTCTTGTTCGTCAGCCTGCACACCAAACGGCAAACGTACCGCGATAAACTGGTAGCTGTCGTCACCGGTTTCGTCGCGCAGTTCATTGATAGCCAGTTGGCAAAGTTTGCCTGTCAGAGTGGAGTCCTGGCCGCCGCTGATACCCAATACCAGGGACTTAATAAACGGATATCTTTTCAGATACGACTTCAGAAAATCGACGCTGACACGGATTTCGTGCTGCGGGTCGATCTGTGGTTTAACCCCTAATGCCTGGATAATCTCTTGTTGCAGAGCCATTTAACCCTCCGGTTACGGTGTACCTGCGCGCGCAGGTAGCAAAAGTCAGATTTGTTAAAACTACCCGTTTGTCGGTAAAACGACAAGACTCATGCGCATGTATGGAATCATTTGGTGTGATTTAGAGCGTTCTGGAGCTAACCCGGTGTTTTGTTTAATAATCCTAAAAATTATTCATTTGGCTTGGTTAGTTGAAAAAACCTCTTTTCTATTCCACGCTTAATGAACACGCTTGAGCAATACCCTGAAAAACGAGGATAAAATATGAACAAGAATTTTGCAGGATTTTTAAGTGCAGCAGCGGTGATGACAATGCTTGCGGGTTGTACGGCGTATGACCGTACCAAAGATCAGGTGGCGACGCCTGTGGTTAAAGATGTGAAAAAAGGCATGAGCCGTGAGCAAGTGCAGCAGATTGCGGGTAAACCTTCTTCAGAAGTGACCATGATTCACGCGCGCGGTACTTGCCAGACCTATATTCTTGGCCAGCGCGAAGGCAAAACTGAAACCTACTTCGTTGCTCTTGATGAAACCGGCCATGTGATGAATTCCGGTTATCAGTCTTGTGCGGAATACGATACTGACCCGCAAACGAAAAAGTAATTTCTCTTTAAGTAAAAAAAGCCGCCACCTAACCGTGGCGGCTTTTTTGTGTCTATGCAGGAATATGACTGACCTTGTTACTGCGCGACCAGACGCGGTGCGCGGCGAGATGTTGCAGGAAATCATCGGTAAATGTGCTTGTGACAGTGTCACCTTCAACCACACCTTCCTCTCCCTGGCTATCAATACCCAGCTTAGATTTAAACTGTCGGGCATCGCCTGCAAGGCCGATGACTTTTAAGTGCTTATAGGCTTCCATTAAATAATAAGTGGCATCGCCATTATTTAAAATGGAGCTGATGTCGCCTCCCGGGACGATCACCGCATCGACGCTGACCGACGGCGAACCGGTGAACGTGGCTCCTATCGGCAGCAAGGAGCCATCGTCAGCGCTAGCATCGCCCAGACGCGAGAACAACAGTTTGCTGTGGACACCCTGGGCTTTCAGCGCCTGCATTGTCGCCAGCACATCCGCCGCATTTGCATTTTCACTGAGTAGAATCGCCACGACTCTGCCTTTCACTGAGCCGCTTGGCACCGCATACAGGCTTAGGCTCGGGTCTTTCTTCAGGCCATTAACATCTTTGGGTGGCGCAACGTGCATCTGCTCATCGGAAAGCTCAATACCGAGATTTTCTGCAACGGGTTGTGCCAGCGAAATATCAATGTGTGTCAGATGGTCCAGCACTCTTTCGCGGATGTAGGGTCGCGCCACTTTGGATAATTCGAAGCTAAAAGCGCTGATAATATGTTGCTGCTCGACAGGCGTTTGGCTTTGCCAGAACAGCCGGGGTTGCGAGTAATACTCACCAAAGGATGGGCTACGCTCGCGAATTTTATGCCCCTCAACCCGAGTCTGATAACTCTCAAAACCGCCACGTTTTGGCCCCGGCGGCGTTTCGCGTGGCCAGTTATCGTTGATGGAGTTAGGTTCGTAGTTGGCAGGATTACTGTCGATATCCATTCGGTGCATGCCATCACGCTGGAAATTGTGATACGGGCAGACTGGGCGGTTAATCGGGATTTCATGGAAATTCGGGCCACCCAGGCGGCTGATTTGCGTATCGGTATAAGAGAATAAACGCCCCTGTAATAACGGGTCATTACTGAAATCCAACCCCGGGACGATATGACCTGGATGGAATGCCGCTTGTTCGTTTTCGGCGAAGAAATTATCCGGGTTACGATTGAGCGTCATTTTGCCCACCAGATGGACGGGAACCAGCTCTTCCGGGATCAGTTTGGTCGGGTCTAACAGATCGAAATCGTATTTAAACTCATCTTCTTCAGGGATTAATTGCAGCCCCAATTCGTATTCCGGGAAATCGCCCGCTTCAATAGATTCCCAAAGATCACGGCGGTGGAAATCCGGATCGCGCCCCGTCAGCTTTTGCGATTCATCCCACACCAGCGATGCTTTACCGGCGGTGGGTTTCCAGTGGAAACGCACGAAGGTGGCTTTGCCTTCGGCATTAATCATCCTGAAGGTATGAATACCGAACCCTTCCATGGTGCGATAGCTGCGTGGAAGACCACGGTCAGACATCGCCCAGATGACGTTGTGCAGCGTTTCGGGTTGCAGTGACACATAATCCCAGAAAGTGTCGTGCGCACTGCCACCTTGCGGTATTGCCCAGTGTGGCTCGGGTTTAACGGCGTGGACGAAATCAGGGAATTTATGGGCATCCTGAATAAAGAATACCGGGGTGTTGTTACCGACTAAATCGAAAATGCCTTCTTCGGTATAGAATTTGGTCGCAAATCCGCGGATATCACGTACGGTGTCGGCAGAGCCTGCACCGCCTTGTACAGTCGAAAATCGCACGAATACCGGCGTGATTTTATCAGGGTCCGATAGAAAATCCGCTTTGGTGACTTCCGCCAAATTTTTGTAGGGCTGGAAGTAACCGTGAGCCGCCGAACCCCGCGCATGTACGATACGCTCGGGGATACGCTCATGGTCGAAATGGGTGATTTTTTCCCGCAGGATAAAATCTTCCAGAAGCGTAGGCCCGCGCGTACCGGCGCGCAGTGAATTTTGGTCATCGGCAATCCGCACACCCTGATTGGTCGTCAGCGGGAAGTTTTCACCATCCTTGCGGTGCACATCGAGCGATTTTAGTTTTTCGTTGGAGGTATCCGGGCTTTTATAACTGCCTGCAGCAGTGGGTTGTGCTCCAGGAGGCGTGGGTACAGTGGAAGGGCGGTGAGATCCATCTTCAGGAGCCAGAGAATCCATACCGGGCCTGGATTCGTTGGCGTCATGTATTGGTGCGCTGTGACTTAACGGATGTTTATCGTGCGTCGACATTGAGCTCATCTCCTGTTTTAGTCCTGCGATAACGATGCTTTGGACAGTCAAAACATCTTTAACTATAGGTCAAGAGCTTCTCAACACGAGACGCGGAGGGCGATTCTCCGCTATCATAGTGACGTTGTTCATCAATTCAGTTCTGATTCGATTGCCTATGAAACCTTTGCGCCAACCAAATACTCGTCCCGTTATTACGTATCAACCGCGTGTTGAACCTGCGCCGCCGGCTCAAGCCTTGCGAGCTGAAGGGTTTAAGGATGTGTGGATTTTACGTAATCGCTATGTGGCTTTTGTGCTGGTGGGGGATGCGTTCCGCCAGTCACCGCCCTTTACGTTGCCGGAGTCCGCACAACGTTGGGCGATGCAGGTAAGAAATGAAAATGACATTCTCTGATATTTTTGTCGTCTTTCCAGACGGTATCCAGGATGGCGGGATTACCCGCCGTTACTGATTTGATCAAACATTTCGCAGCCGGTATCAAATCCTTCTGTGCAGCTTACATTCAGCCACTGCAATGCTCTTTGCTTATTGGCTGTAATAAAGCCTTTCTCACCGTTTAAAAACAGCATGCCGGCCCAGTATTCGGCATAACCCGTACGAGAAATCGCCGAGCTGCGCTTAAACCAGAATGTCGCCTTTTCATCGTCCTGTGCAATACCCACGCCGTTGGCGTAGAGCAAACCGTAGAACATCTGTGCATCGACCGCAGAATCACTTTCGATATCTTGTGAGGCACTTTCCAGCAGCTTCATTGCTTTAGGGTAGTCAGGTGTACCCGCTTGGGTGTTAACCAGAATACGCGCAAGCGTCACATTACCTATTTTACTGCCACGCTCAACCGCTTGTTCGGCGAGTGATTTCGCTTGCTGATAATCCGCAGCGTTAGGGTCCTGAATTTTCAACTGTGCCAGAAGTGCCAGTGCATCTGCATCTCCTTGAGCCGCTGATTTAGCCGCCCAACTTTCGGCCTGCTGGTATTCACCCGCACTAAACAGCGTGTCGGCAAGATAAAACTGGGCACGACTGTCTCCTTCCTGCGCATGTTGCAGATAAGGACTATCAGGTGTTTCAGCCCACGCCGATGAGACGCAGAACAACAACAGAATACAAAGTCGTTTCATAGAGATAAGGGATCCGTAGAGAGCTAAAGTTTTGGCCCCCTATGCGGGAGCTCTAAATTATAAATAAAAAAACGGCCCCTTGTTGAAAGGAGCCGTTTATTGTCGCAGATTCTGTAGTGATTTTGCTACTGGTTAGCGATGCGCCAGCTCAGCTTCTTCATCACTATTAAGCACTTCTTTATCAGTTTGTTTCATCAACTGACTCGTGATGGTACCTGCTGTCATCGAACCGCTAACGTTCAGTGCGGTACGACCCATATCGATAAGTGGCTCAACCGAAATCAACAGCGCAACGAGCGTAACAGGCAAGCCCATGGCTGGCAGGACAATCAGCGCCGCGAAGGTTGCGCCACCGCCCACACCGGCAACGCCTGCGGAGCTTACGGTAACAATCCCAACCAGCGTAGCAATCCAGACGGGATCCAACGGGTTGATACCGACAGTCGGTGCGACCATCACGGCCAGCATCGCTGGATACAGACCGGCACAGCCATTCTGACCGATAGTTGCCCCAAAGGACGCCGCAAAGCTTGCGATGGACTCAGGCACACCCAGGCGGCGAGTTTGCGCTTCAACGTTCAATGGAATGCTGGCTGCGCTGGAGCGGCTGGTGAAAGCGAAGGTCAGAACCGGCCATACTTTACGGAAGTATTTCAACGGGCTGACACCATTGACGGCCAGCAATACCGCATGCACACCGAACATAATGGCCAGGCCGAGGTATGAAGCCACCACGAAGCTGCCCAGTTTAATGATGTCTTGCAGGTTTGAACCGGCAACGACTTTGGTCATCAGTGCCAGAACACCGTATGGCGTCAGTTGCATCACCAGGCGCACAAGTTTCATGACCCAGCTTTGAAGTGTGTCAATCGCAACCAGAACACGTTCGCCTTTTGGCGCATCGTCTTTCAGCAATTTCAGTGCGGCCACGCCGAGGAAGGCGGCGAAAATCACGACGCTGATGATCGACGTTGGATTAGCACCAGTCAGGTCAGCAAACGGGTTTTTCGGTACGAAAGATAAAATCAGCTGCGGTACGCTGAGGTCGGCAACTTTGCCCACATAAGTCGTTTCAATCGCGCTCAGACGTGCAGTTTCTGCAGTTCCCTGAACAAGGCCTTCTGCGGTCAGACCAAACAAGTTAGTCACCAACACACCGACCAGTGCGGAAATCAATGTGGTGAACAGCAGTGTCCCGATGGTCAGTACGCTGATTTTGCCCAAAGACGAGGCATTATGCAGACGCGCAACAGCACTCAGAATTGAGGCAAATACCAATGGCATAACAATCATTTGCAGCAACTGAACATAGCCGTTACCGACAACGTTAAACCACTGAATAGATTGTTTCAGTACCGGGCTGTCTTCGCCATAAATGGTGTGCAGGGCAAGGCCAAAGACGACGCCAATCACCAGACCAAGCAGTACTTTCTTCGCCAGACTCCACTGTTTGTGGCGGGTTTGCGCCAGCAACAGCAGCAGAATAACGAACACGATAACGTTCGCTATAAGTGGAAAATTCATCCCGTATCTCCTGAGTGTATTTTAAGCAGGTGGACTGATTGCCACCTTTATGCTGCAAATCGTACCAGAAGCTCAGAACGAGTCTTATATTCAAAAGGAATTGATTATTACCATTTGAGCTATTTCGTCTAATTATTGTTCCAGGTGGTTACTTAAAAAACTATTAAAGGTCATTTGCAGAGAAATTATCATGTGCGATGACCAGCGCACGGCACTGTTATCGGGCACACTTTGTGGCATCCACACCGCCAGGCCAAAAAACACCATGCACAAGGCGCGTTCAAGTTGATTGCCTTTTTGCGGCCTGATAATGGGAAAACGGAACCGCCAGCGGCAAGGCCAAAGTAACGGCACACCGGCAGGGGTGAGCATATCCGCAAGAATATGACTCAAGTAACCTAACACCATGCCCTGAAGGGCGTCGGCGGGAATAACCCAGGTTTCGGGAACTTTGAGATAGAACAGCGCGAGACTCGCGAATACGGCGAATAAACTGTGCGTAAACCCCCGATGGCCGCAGGCGCGAGCGATCGGTTTAGAAATCCAGGGCAAGCGTTGGCCGAGAAATGACTTTGGGTGGTCAATATCAGGTAGCAAACACGTCAGGATGGCTGATGGCACAATATGCCACCAGTCCCCTTGAGCAAGCACAGGCGTGAGTTCGGCGTTTTTAGCGAATACTGCACAGGCAATGGAAAAAAGAAGGTGACCTTCCGCCGTCATGATACTACCTGGATGAAAACTGTCGATTCATACAGTATAGGGATTTTATACAGTAGACGGAAGAGGTGACGGCGTAACATTTTACTACCGCCGGATTCCCCGACGGCATGATGTTTAGCGGGCTAGCCAGCCTCCGTCGACGGCAACCGTGTAGCCATTGACATAATCGGAAGCGCGAGAGGCGAGAAACACAATTGGCCCTTGCAGGTCACCAGGAAGCCCCCATCGACCAGCAGGAATACGGTCGAGGATTTCCTGGCTGCGTACATCGTCGTCACGCAGTTGTTGAGTATTGTTGGTTGCCATGTATCCTGGCGCGATAGCATTCACATTAATATTATGTTGTGCCCATTCATTCGCCAGTAGCCGCGTCACGCCGAGCACAGCGCTTTTGGATGCGGTATAAGAAGGGACTCTGATTCCGCCCTGGAATGACAGCATGGATGCGATGTTAATGATCTTGCCGCCATGGCCTTGTTTAATGAATTGCTTTGCGACCGCCTGAGAGAGAAAGAACACCGATTTAATGTTCAGGTTCATGACGTCGTCCCAGTTTTTCTCGCTAAATTCTAGTGCATCTTCCCGGCGAATAGTTCCCGCGTTATTCACGAGAATATCTATTTTCCCCATCCCTGCGACTGCCTGCGCGATAATCTCAGGGATCGCGTCTTGTTGGCTTAAATCTGCCTGTATGGCGAGAAAACGACGATCCAAATCCTGTACTTTTTGCGCCGTTTCATGTGGGATTTTGCGGCTTACACTGACGATGTTACAACCTGCCTCGGCAAGCCCTATTGCCATTCCCTGACCCAGGCCTGTGTCACAACCCGTGACGATAGCGACTTTGCCTTGCAGATTAAAAGCATCGAGAATCATAAGTTACCCCGGTATCCGGAAAAGCGCCGTTGCGCATGTCTGTATAGAGTAGATACCGGAGAGGGGAAACTCAAATATTTATGAAATAACGTTTTAAAAAATTTGATGCGGATATGATTTTGAAACAGATGCGGGGGGGGCCCCGCATCTTTATCACTAGCCAATCAGATGTTCGGCGCGCAATTCAGTCAGCGAGTTCAGTTTCGCATTCGCCAGACACCAGCGTACGTCGTCGCGGTTTTCTTCCGCGGGAACCACAATAGAACGCATGCGTGCGGCTTTGGTCGCAATCATGCCATTCACTGAATCTTCAAGAGTGACACAAGCCAGAGGATCGATGCCCAGTTTAGTGGCGGCGTCTAAGTAAACCTGCGGATGCGGCTTGCTGTAAGGCAGATGTTCCGCCGAGGCGATAGCATCAAACTGAGAACGTAAGTCGAACATTTCCAGCACGCGCTCAAGCATATGCAGAGGTGAGGCGGAGGCTAACCCGACTTTCAGCCCTTGTGCTTTACATAAGGCGATGGCTTCACGCACGCCGGGCAAGAGTGGTTGAGTCTCTTCTATCAGGGCAATGGCGCGATTAATCACGCGCTGAGTGACTTCTTCGCGCGTCGGGCCTTGCCAGGGTTGGCGGGCAAACCACAGTTCTACGACCAGATCGATACGCAAACCGAGTGTATCAGGCAGTTCAGAACGTCGGGAAATATCCACGCCGATACTGGCGAGCACATCCAGCTCAGCCTTGTCCCATAACGGTTCAGAATCAATCAACAAACCGTCCATATCAAAAATCGCAGCTAAAATTTGGCGCGTAACAGCCATTTATTGACTCCTGTCTTTGAGGTATTACAGATAAGATCACCTATCTTTAACTGGAAATCCTGGCTGTTGCCACTGGTTTGTGAAAATCGCCCGTAAAGCTCAGGCGAAATCACCCCAGACGAGGTAAACTTTGTGCGTGCAAGTTACGTCCTAACCAAGGGGAACGAATGACGTATCAACAAGCTGGACGCATTGCCGTACTCAAACGTGTGGCTGGCTGGGTAATTTTTATCCCAGCGGTAATTTCAACACTGATTTCAATTCTGAAGTTTATGTATGAGCACAGCGAAAAACAGGCAGGGATTAATGCTGTGATGCTGGATTTCGCTCATGTCATGATTGAGATGATGCGTTTTAATACGCCATTCTTGAATTTCTTCTGGTACAACTCGCCGCAACCCGACTTCCATCAGCAGGCCAATATTCTGTTTTGGATAATCTACGCGCTGATCTTTATTGGCCTTGCGTTGCAGGCATCCGGTGCACGAATGAGCCGTCAGGCGAAGTTTCTGCGTGAAGGGGTGCAAGATCAGTTGATTCTTGAACAGGCAAAAGGCCCTGAAGGTTTAACGAAAGAACAGATCGACGCGAAAATTGTGGTACCGCGACACACCATTTTCCTGCAAATTTTCCCGCTTTATATTTTACCCGTCATCATTATCGTGCTGGGCTACTTCTTCTTTTCTTTACTCGGCTTCATCTAGATAAACGCCACTCCCGCTCGGGGAGTGGAGAATTCATTATGCCGCCAGTACACGTTCCAGTGCTTTTTGCGCGATGACTAAATGCTGGCCGCCAAACAGACTCGCCCGGTTAAACAGAGTATAGAGCTGGTAAATGGACTGGCGTTGCAAGAAATCGGCGGGAAGCGGGGAGACTGACTGGTAACCGTCGTAGATTTGCGGCGGTTGATCCGGGTGTAACGGCAACATCGCCAGATCGCACTCTCTGTCGCCCCAGTAGCAGGCGGGATCGTAGATAAATGGTCCATTTGCATCCATCGCGCAGTTTCCCGACCACAAATCGCCATGCAACAAAGAAGGCTGAGGCTGATGGGAGGACAGCGCCTGATGCACAAATTCGACAATCAGGTCGATGTCTCCGAATTGAATGCCTTTTTCTGCGGCAAGCTCAAGCTGCCAGCCGATGCGTTGCTCTGCAAAGAACGTCGACCAGCGTCGTTGCCAGGTATTGGGCTGCGGGGTCGTGGAAAGATCATTATCAAAATCGAGCCCAAATTGAGGCTGATCGCTCCATTCATGCAAACGCGCCAGTTGCTGACCTAGCAAAAAGGCGTTGTGTGCATCCAGCGGTTTTGCTGGCTTATATTCAAGGAGCAGGAAACTGTAATCTCTGTCACTGCCTACACCCCAGACTTTAGGTACCCGCACTGTGTTGCTGCGCGAAAGTAACTCAAGTTGATCGGCTTCTGCGGTGAAGATGGGTAAGAGTTCCCGCGTGTCGCTTTTGACAAAAATATCATGACCGGCATAGTGAATTCGCCATGCAGAATGAATTTCGCCACCGGGTAATTCCGTACGTTGTTCAATTTCAGCGCTACCGAGTTGTTCACTTAACAGACGACTTATGGCTTGCCACATGATGCTTCTCTCCAGGTTGTCTGGTAGATCATTAGCTTATCGCTGTTAACCGGGTCAAACTTCGAACTAACGCACATCCCCGGTCAGGAGTTTTAAAACCTGGTTATTGACTCTCTTGTAACCAGATATCCCAGGTTGTTATTGAAACTTCGGGTTCTCTTCCCAGTGCCAACTGACCGAGGCCGCGGGCAAGTTCTGCTACTTCAGTCTGATTTAAGGTACTGATTAAACCGAAGGTGTTGATCCCTAATTCGTGAATTTTCCCTTCGTCGTCTGTAAGGGTGAGCAAAAAACCTCCACGAGTCAGAGCGTTATTCATTTCGTTAAGGTCCGTGAGATTGTGTTCCTCGAACTTTAATGTGACAACATAGCGTTCAATGTCTCCGCTACTCATGATTCACCCCATTGTTATCCCGAAGGTTTTAGCATAGTTGATCTGCGTAAAATGGCGACATTTACCGAAGCGATTAGCTGCCCCATGCGGGGCGGGCTGTTAACTGCGTAGGTAGTCGTAGATTTTCTGGGTGTTTTCCATGGAGCATAATCGTGTGCCGTGATTGAGCGTTGCAGCACTCCCGGCGGCGACACCGAAACGAACCATGTCGAGCAGTGAGGCGTTTTCAGCAAGTTTCAGCGTCATCGCTCCGACCATACTGTCACCGGCACCTACTGTACTTTGGCTTTTCACAGGCGGTGGTACTACCTGCACGCAACCACTGGCATCAACGCCCAGAGCGCCTTGCGGACCAAGCGAAACGACCACCCGTTTGGCTTTGCCATTATCAACGATTTCCTGGGCCGCTTTACGCACATCATCAGGTTGCGTCAGGTCGCGATTGACTAAAGCACTGAGCTCTTTCTGATTCGGTTTAACCAACTCAATGTTACCGATTTCAAGTGTCGCCTTCAGTGCCTCTCCTGAGCTGTCCACGATGCAACGTATCCCTGATTTTTGGGCCGATTTGACTAAATCGCAGAGCTTCGAAACTTCAATACCTGGAGGAAGGCTGCCGCTGATAACCAGAATGGAGCCGGATTCGATGGCGATGACTTTTTCTTCAAGTTTGCGTAATTCATCATCCGTTAGGGCCGCACCGGGCATGACAAAACGGTACTGCTCACCGGTAGACTCAGCGTGAACGTGCAAATTTTGCCGTGTCCAGTCATGGACATCGACGGTATCAATGGCGACATGTTCATCTAAAAGCAAATTGCTAAGGTGTTCCCCCGTTGCGCCGCCGGATGGAAATATAGCGGTTGCGCGCCCGCCGAGATGGGCAATCGCTCGTGCAACATTAATACCTCCACCGCCGGGTTCAAAAACGGGTGCGGTGCATCGAAGTTTACCTTCGGGATAAATTTGTGCGGTCAGGGTAGCGCTATCCAGAGAGGGGGCAAGTGTCAATGTATAAATGCGGGTCATATATCCTCCTTAATTTAGCATTGAGATAAAGCGTAGCACTGATTTCGATGGGAGAATGCCAATTAACACCATGATTTATAAAATGATTTGTAAAATACCCTTACGCTCTATGTTTATGAAAATAAAGATGTTTTAAGAGCTCTCTTATTCTAAAAATGAAAAAAGAATTCATTGCTATGTTATTCGAGCTTTTTTATAATTTGTAACCTTTCTTGGTTCATAAATATTTGATCCACAGAAAAGATTCCGGAACCTTGGTGGTTTCTTTTTATGTTGTACGGACGATTAAATGAATTTTGTTAAGACAGTACCGGCTGCAATTTTGCTGACCGGAAGTGCGCTATTGAGTCACTTTGCAATTGCAGATAATTCGGTTTTCACTGTCATGGATGACCCAGCCACAGCAAAGAAACCGTTCGAAGGTAATCTGAATGCAGGCTACCTTGCGCAATCAGGCAACACCACAAGTTCCACGTTGACCGCCAACACCAACATGACCTGGTACAATACCTCGACTGCATGGTCACTGTGGGGTAATGCGAACAACACGTCTTCTAACGATGAGCGCTCTTCTGAGACTTATTCAGCTGGTGGCCGTAGCCGTTACAACATGACCGACAGCGATTACCTGTTTGGCCAGGCAAGTTGGTTAACCGACCGTTACAACGGTTATCAGGCGCGTGATGTGTTAGCCGCCGGTTACGGTCGTCAGTTCCTCAGTGGCCCGATACACAGCCTGCGTGTGGAATTTGGTCCTGGTGTTCGTTACGACGAATATGCCGACGGTGGCCATACGACTCAGGCATTAGGCTATGCATCAGGTATCTATAACTGGCAACTGACCGATAACGCCAAATTTATCCAGGGCGTTTCAGTGCTGGGTAGTGAAGATACGACGGTAAACTCAGAGACTGCGCTTGAAGTCGCAATCAATGAGCACTTTGGTTTGCGGGTGGGCTATAACGTCACCTGGAACGAAAACCCGCCTGAATCTGCACCTGAACATACTGACAGACGTACTGCGATTACTCTTGGTTATAAGATGTAATGGGCAAAGCCGGGTTATCCCGGCTTTCTTGTTTTATTTTATCTGTTCGTGCTATTATTATTTCGGTCCAGAGTTTTATTTATAATAAAATGTATTAAATTTTGAATCCTTCATAATTTCTCCTTAATCTGTCCTGTGCTCATATTTTTTGTATATTTGACACGAATTGATAAATAATTGACCTTGTCAAAAATGTGATCTGGCTCTACTCTTGTTTTGTAGCGAGTTAATAGCTTGCTTGCCCACTAAATAAGAGAATAACGAATATGAAAAATATCAAACATGCCGCTGTAGCCGTTGCACTTTCTATGCTTTCATTTGGTGCCTTCGCTGCACAACCTACCGCAGCCACAAGCACACAAACCGCCCCGTCAGCTGTCTGGAATGTTTCTGACGTTGAAGCCGGTTCCAACATCCAGCCGGGGGCGCAGTCCACTGGTCAGTCAATGGATGATGCATTTAACGTCCACACTTTGGTTGCTGGTGACTGGTCTTAATTAATATAGATTTAATAACATCTCTATATACCGACCTAGTAATGGCTGGTTCAATCCAAGAGTTAGATGAAATAAAAACCGAGCATGAGGCTTGGTTTTTTTATTTCTAAAACAACAGTCCATATAATAAATATCTCTGCGTTAAAACTTTAACAAAACTTATTAAATACTTTCCTGTTGTCAGCGGTATTTTAATGAACGTAGCCGTAATCATGTGAAAGCGACGATAAAACAGTAGCTTATTATCGAGAGCATCTGGCTACAAAACGCGACATCCCCTCCTTAAAGTGATACTATTCTCAACCGTCGTGAAGCAGTGAACCCACGCTCACGCATAAATTGCGTTATCGGCCTTGCAATTGTGGGCGAGATGATGGCGCAACCGTTTGAAACTAAAGAAAATATACGTTGCATGTGATCTTGCGTATGGGTCACCACTGCAAATAAGGACTTATAATGCCTGTTATTACTCTTCCTGATGGCAGCCAACGCCATTACGATCACGCAGTTAGCCCGCTGGATGTAGCCCTGGACATTGGTCCTGGCCTCGCAAAAGCGTGTATCGCTGGCCGTGTTGATGGCGAACTGGTTGATGCATCTGATGTTATTGAGCATGATGCGAAACTCGCGATTATCACCGTTAAAGATGAAGCTGGCCTAGAGATTCTCCGCCACTCATGTGCCCACCTATTGGGTCATGCCATCAAACAACTGTGGCCGCACACTAAAATGGCGATTGGCCCAGTTATTGACAACGGTTTTTACTACGACGTCGATATTGACCACACGCTGACGCAGGAAGATCTTGAGCTGCTCGAAAAGCGTATGCACGAGCTGGCTGAGAAAGATTACGACGTTATCAAGAAGAAAGTGAGCTGGCATGAAGCCCGTGAAACTTTCGTGAACCGTGGTGAAAGCTACAAAGTTGCGATTCTTGATGAAAATATCAGCCATGATGATAAACCAGGTCTATATCATCATGAAGAATACGTGGATATGTGCCGTGGTCCACACGTACCAAATATGCGTTTCTGCCATCATTTCAAATTGCAGAAAACGTCTGGTGCGTACTGGCGTGGCGACAGCAACAACAAAATGTTGCAGCGTATCTATGGCACCGCGTGGGCAGATAAAAAGCAGCTGAATGCTTATCTGCAACGTCTGGAAGAAGCCTCTAAGCGCGACCACCGTAAAATCGGCAAGCAACTCGACCTGTACCATATGCAGGAAGAAGCGCCAGGTATGGTGTTCTGGCACAATGACGGCTGGACTATTTTCCGTGAGTTGGAAGTGTTTGTGCGCTCCAAGCTCAAAGAGTACCAGTATCAAGAAGTAAAAGGTCCGTTCATGATGGACCGCGTGCTGTGGGAAAAAACCGGGCACTGGGAAAACTACAAAGAAGCGATGTTTACTACTTCTTCCGAGAACCGTGAATATTGCATCAAGCCAATGAACTGCCCAGGTCATGTTCAGATCTTTAATCAGGGACTCAAATCCTACCGTGACCTGCCATTGCGTATGGCTGAGTTTGGTAGCTGCCACCGTAACGAGCCGTCAGGTGCGTTGCATGGCTTGATGCGTGTTCGTGGCTTTACACAAGATGATGCTCACGTCTTCTGTACTGAAGAACAAGTGCGTGATGAAGTGAATAGCTGCATCCGCATGGTCTATGACATGTACAGCACCTTCGGATTTGAAAAAATCGTTGTGAAGCTGTCTACTCGCCCTGAAAAACGCATCGGTACCGACGAAATGTGGGATCGTGCAGAGGCGGATTTGGCCGTAGCATTGCAAGAAAATAATATTCCGTTTGATTATCAACCGGGAGAGGGCGCATTCTATGGCCCTAAAATTGAATTTACACTGTATGACTGCCTCGATCGTGCATGGCAGTGCGGCACTGTACAGCTAGACTTCTCTTTACCATCACGCCTGAATGCGTCTTATATCGGCGAAAGTAACGAACGCCTGGTTCCGGTAATGATTCACCGTGCAATTCTCGGGTCAATGGAACGTTTCATTGGTATCCTGACCGAAGAGTTCGCTGGTTTCTTCCCAACCTGGCTTGCGCCGGTACAAGCAGTGGTTATGAATATCACTGATGGACAGTCTGATTACGTTAACGAATTGACCCGTAAACTGCAAAATGCAGGCATTCGTGTAAAAGCAGACTTGAGAAATGAGAAGATTGGCTTTAAAATCCGTGAACACACGTTGCGCCGTGTCCCTTATATGTTAGTTTGTGGCGATAAAGAGGTCGAAGCAGGCAAAGTTGCCGTTCGTACTCGTCGCGGCAAAGACTTGGGCAGCATGGACGTAAACGAATTGATTGAAAAGCTGCAGTTAGAAATTCGCAGTCGCAATCTTAATCAACTAGAGGAATAGAGTTATTAAAGGCGGAAAAAGAGTTCAACCGGCGCGTCCTAATCGCATAAACAGAGAAATTCGTGCCACAGAAGTTCGTCTGACAGGCTTAGACGGCGAACCTATTGGTATTGTCAGTCTGAATGAAGCTTTAGAAAAAGCCGAAGAAGCTGGGGTAGATTTAGTTGAAATCAGTCCTAACGCTGAACCGCCTGTTTGTCGAATTATGGATTACGGCAAATTCCTCTACGAAAAAAGCAAATCTTCTAAGGAACAGAAGAAGAAGCAAAAAGTTATTCAGGTTAAGGAAATCAAATTCCGACCTGGAACCGATGATGGCGACTACCAGGTAAAACTCCGCAGCCTGGTTCGCTTTCTGGAAGAGGGTGATAAAGCTAAAATCACACTGCGTTTCCGCGGTCGTGAAATGGCTCACCAACAGATTGGTATGGAAGTGCTTAACCGCGTCCGTGACGATCTGAGTGAACTGGCAGTGGTCGAATCCTTCCCATCGAAGATCGAAGGCCGCCAGATGATCATGGTGCTCGCTCCGAAGAAGAAACAGTAAGGCCATCAAGTAACAGCTCTCGCGAGGTTTCGGCCTCGTGAGATTTGTTCGCCTTCTGGTTCGTTTTATTAACAATGCGAAGTGGAAAGTTATTAAATGCCAAAGATTAAAACTGTACGCGGCGCCGCTAAGCGCTTCAAAAAGACCGCCGGTGGTGGTTTTAAGCGTAAGCACGCTAACCTGCGTCATATTCTGACTAAAAAGTCTACTAAGCGTAAACGTCACCTGCGTCCGAAAGGTATGGTCTCCAAAGGGGATCTGGGCCTGGTCATCGCTTGCCTGCCGTACGCATAAGTAGCACTTTTTAATTAATTCAGAATATAGAACAGGAGAGCTAATATGGCTCGCGTAAAACGTGGTGTTATCGCACGTGCTCGTCACAAAAAAATCCTTAAACAAGCCAAAGGCTACTACGGTGCGCGTTCACGCGTTTACCGTGTTGCTTTCCAGGCTGTTATCAAAGCTGGCCAATACGCTTACCGTGACCGTCGTCAACGTAAACGTCAATTCCGTCAGCTGTGGATTGCGCGTATCAACGCTGCAGCTCGTCAGAACGGGATCTCTTACAGCAAATTCATCAATGGCTTGAAAAAAGCTTCTGTTGAAATCGACCGTAAGATCCTGGCTGATATCGCCGTATTCGACAAAGTGGCATTTACTGCACTGGTTGAGAAAGCGAAAGCAGCTCTGGCGTAAGCCGGTTATCAGAGGGAGCTTGTCTCCCTCTTTTAATTTCTAACATAAATAATCAAAGGTAACTGCAAGCATGAATGCTGCTATTTTCCGTTTCTTTTTTTACTTTAGCACCTGAACCCGGGGGCTTTGCGCGTAAGAAAAGAAACGAAAAATAGCGCCGAAAGCCTCCATTATGGAGGCTTTTTTTTGCATGTCATTTTTACCCCGCCATCCTTCAAGTTGCAGGGGTGTTGGCTGCACTCACTTACCCGAATCACTTACTCAAGTAAGCTCATCGGGATAAGTTCCCTTGCCGCCTACCTGCAACTCGAATGCTAACGGGGATAGTCTTTGTACACGGATCAACTACCCCGGTAATTTTACCGGCACAAGAGGAATACCATGCCACATCTCGCAGAGCTGGTTGCCAACGCAACGGCCGCCATAAACGAGGCCCAGGATGTTGCCGCGTTAGACAACGTACGCGTCGAGTATTTAGGGAAAAAAGGGCATCTGACCCTGCAGATGACCACCCTGCGTGAATTGCCACCAGAAGAGCGCCCAGCGGCTGGCGCGGTCATCAACGAAGCGAAAGAGAAAGTGCAGGAAGCATTGAATGCTCGCAAAAATGCACTGGAAAGCGCAGCTTTGAATGCTCGTCTGGCAGAAGAAACTATCGATGTTTCATTGCCTGGCCGTCGTATTGAAAACGGCGGCCTGCACCCGGTTACGCGCACCATTGACCGTATTGAAAGCTTCTTCGGTGAGCTGGGCTTCACCGTGGCGACTGGTCCTGAAATCGAAGATGACTACCATAACTTCGACGCGCTGAATATTCCAGGTCACCATCCAGCTCGCGCGGATCACGATACTTTCTGGTTCGATGCTACCCGCTTGCTGCGTACTCAGACTTCTGGTGTACAAATTCGCACCATGAAAGATAAGCAGCCGCCGATTCGTATTATTGCTCCAGGCCGCGTATATCGTAACGATTACGATCAGACGCATACCCCAATGTTCCATCAAATGGAAGGTTTGATTGTTGATACCAACATCAGCTTCACCAATCTGAAAGGCACATTGCATGATTTCCTGCGTAACTTCTTTGAAGAAGATTTGCAGATTCGCTTCCGTCCGTCCTACTTCCCGTTTACTGAGCCTTCCGCTGAAGTCGATGTGATGGGCAAAAACGGCAAATGGCTGGAAGTATTAGGCTGCGGCATGGTGCACCCGAACGTTCTGCGAAACGTCGGCATCGATCCAGAAGTTTACTCAGGCTTTGCATTCGGTATGGGCATGGAGCGTTTGACCATGCTGCGCTATGGCGTGACCGATCTGCGTGCATTCTTCGAAAATGATTTACGTTTCCTCAAACAGTTCAAATAAGGGCGGGATATCCAATGAAATTCAGTGAACTCTGGTTACGCGAATGGGTAAACCCAGCCAACAGCAGTGAAGAGCTTTCCAGCCAAATCACTATGGCTGGTCTTGAAGTTGACGGTGTTGATGCGGTTGCAGGCGAATTTAATGGTGTGGTTGTGGGTGAAGTGGTTGAGTGCGGCCAACATCCCAATGCTGACAAACTGCGTGTAACAAAAGTGAATGTCGGTGGCGAACGCCTGTTAGACATCGTTTGTGGTGCGCCAAATTGCCGTCAGGGCCTGCGCGTTGCTGTTGCCACTGTCGGTGCTGTGCTGCCAGGTGATTTCAAAATCAAGGCTGCAAAACTGCGTGGCGAACCTTCAGAAGGCATGCTGTGCTCCTTCTCTGAGCTGGGTATTTCCGACGATCACGACGGTATTATTGAGTTGCCACAGGATGCACCTATTGGCACCGACATCCGCGAATACCTGAAGCTTGATGACAACACTATCGAAATCAGCGTGACGCCAAACCGTGCTGATTGCTTAGGTATCATCGGTGTGGCTCGTGATGTTGCTGTAGTCAACAAGCTGCCATTGCACGAGCCAGAAATGACCTGTGTTGCTGCGACCATTACCGATACGCTACCGATTCGTGTCGATGCACCGGAAGCCTGCCCACGTTACCTGGGGCGTGTCGTTAAAGGCATCAATGTTAAAGCGCCAACACCACTGTGGATGAAAGAGAAACTGCGTCGTTGCGGTATTCGTTCGATTGATGCGGTTGTTGACGTGACTAACTACGTACTGCTGGAACTGGGTCAACCGATGCATGCGTTCGATCTGAACCGCATTGACGGTGGCATTGTGGTGCGTATGGCAGAAGAGGGTGAAACCCTGACGCTGCTTGACGGCAATGAAGCGAAGTTGAACGCAGATACCCTGGTTATTGCTGACCACACTAAAGCGCTGGCAATGGGCGGTATCTTTGGTGGCGAGCATTCTGGTGTGAATGATGAAACCCAGAATGTCCTGCTGGAATGCGCATTCTTCAGCCCTCTGTCTATCACTGGACGTGCGCGCCGTCATGGCTTGCATACCGATGCTTCCCACCGCTATGAGCGTGGCGTGGATTCTGCACTGCAGTTCAAAGCCATTGAACGTGCAACTCGCCTGCTGATTGATATCTGTGGCGGCGAAGCCGGCCCTGTTATCGATGTGACCAGCGAAGCACATTTACCAAAAGCTGCCACAATTACTCTGCGTCGCAGCAAGTTGGACCGCCTGATTGGCCATCACATTGAAGATGCACAGGTTGGCGACATTCTGCGTCGTTTGGGTTGTGAAGTGACTGAAGGTGACAACCAGTGGACGGCTGTCGCGCCAAGCTGGCGCTTCGATATGCAGATTGAAGAAGACCTGGTTGAAGAAGTGGCGCGCGTTTATGGCTACAACAGCATCCCTGACGAGCCTGTACAAGCGGGTCTTATCATGGGCAGCCATCGCGAAGCAGACCTTTCCCTAAAGCGTGTGAAAACCATGCTGGTTGATAAAGGCTATCAGGAAGTGATCACCTACAGCTTTGTTGATCCTAAGGTTCAACAGTTGCTGCACCCTGGTGAAGAAAATCTGATTCTGCCAAGCCCAATTTCCAGTGAAATGTCAGCCATGCGTTTGTCCTTGCTGACGGGCCTGCTCAATACGGTGGTTTATAACCAAAACCGCCAGCAGAGCCGTGTACGCATCTTTGAATCAGGCTTACGCTTTGTTCCTGATACGCAGGCAGACCTGGGTATCCGTCAGGATCTTATGCTGGCTGGCGCTATCTGCGGTAATCGCTACGAAGAGCATTGGGATCTGGCGCGAAACACCGTCGACTTCTATGATTTGAAGGGCGATCTGGAAGCGGTTCTGGATCTTACAGGCAAGCTTTCTGACATTGAATTCAGAGCAGCAAGCAACCCAGCGTTGCATCCAGGCCAAAGTGCCGCCATTTATTTACGTGGCGAATACATTGGTTTCATTGGCGTTGTGCACCCAGAGCTTGAGCGTAAGCTGTCTCTGAATGGCCGTACGCTGGTGTTCGAAGTGCTGTGGAACAAGCTTGCAGACCGCGCCGTGCCTGAGTCGAAAGAGATTTCTCGATTCCCGGCGAACCGTCGCGACATCGCTGTTGTGGTCGCCGAAAACGTCCCCGCAGCAGATATTTTGGTCGAATGTAAGAAAGTTGGCGCAAATCAGGTAGTTGGCGTAAACTTATTTGATGTGTACCGTGGCAAAGGTGTAGCCGAAGGTTATAAGAGCCTTGCCATAAGCCTTATCCTACAAGATACGGGCCGTACACTCGAAGAAGAGGAGATTGCCGCTACCGTTGCAAAATGTGTAGAGGCATTAAAAGAGCGATTCCAGGCATCATTGAGGGATTGAACGTATGGCGCTTACAAAAGCTGAAATGTCAGAATACCTGTTTGATAAGCTAGGGCTTAGCAAACGCGATGCTAAAGAGTTGGTAGAGCTGTTTTTCGAAGAGATCCGTCGCGCTCTGGAGAACGGCGAGCAGGTTAAACTATCAGGCTTTGGTAATTTTGACTTACGCGATAAAAACCAACGTCCCGGGCGTAACCCGAAGACCGGTGAAGATATTCCTATTACGGCACGCCGTGTAGTGACCTTCCGACCTGGTCAGAAGTTGAAAAGTAGGGTTGAAAACGCGTCGCCAAAAGACGAGTAACCTGAATAAACCAAAAAGGCCGCAAATTGCGGCCTTTTTCTTTTCTTCTTGTCCTGTACGGAAAATCCCCCGTAAAATCAAATTTATGAATTGTTACTAAACGGATTTCATCAACCAGATGCACACTTTTGTTGCGCGACAGTACCGTCTCGAACGCCGTTGGCTGCTGGCATTGTTTGCCACAATGTTGGGAATGGCTGTGCTGAGTTTGTGCGCCGGAGATCTGTGGTTTTCCCCACAACATTGGTTGCGTGAAGATGCGCAGCTGTTTATCTGGCAGATTAGAATGCCTCGCACATTAGCCGTTTTGTTGGTCGGAGCGGCACTCGCGATATCTGGCACAATTATGCAGGCGCTTTTTGAAAACCCACTGGCTGAACCTGGACTGCTTGGTGTCTCTAATGGCGCTGGGGTGGCACTCGTGGCGGCAGTACTGCTTGGGCAGGGCATGCTACCGGGCTGGGTATTAGGTATTTGCGCAATTTTTGGTGCACTGGTCATCACGTTTATCTTGCTTCGTTTTTCAAAGCGTCATCTTTCTAACAGCCGTCTGCTGCTTGCAGGGGTAGCGTTGGGGATTATCTGTAGCGCTTTAATGACCTGGGCTATCTATTTCAGTACTAGCCTCGATTTGCGCCAGTTAATGTACTGGATGATGGGCGGCTTTGGGGGCGTGGACTGGCGGCAATGGTGGTTGATGGTAACTCTGTTGCCCGTCATGCTGTGGTTATGCCGCAATTATACGCCATTGAATTTAATGGCTCTCGGCGAAATGTCGGCTCGCCAGTTGGGCTTACCAGTCTGGCTATGGCGTAATATTCTGGTGATTGCGACGGGCTGGCTTGTGGGGGTGAGTGTTGCGCTGGCGGGAGCAATCGGCTTTATCGGTCTCGTCATCCCACATATGTTGCGGCTCAAAGGGTTAACCGATCACCGGATTTTGCTGCCCGCAAGTGCGTTGGCAGGTGCCACCGTGCTACTGGGCGCAGACATCATTGCGCGCCTGGCGCTGGCCTCAGCTGAGCTACCAATAGGCGTCGTGACGGCAACTTTAGGCGCACCTGTATTTATCTGGCTATTATTAAAGGCTGGGAAATAATGAACCATTCCTTAAATACTTGATGCTGTATCTTCGAATATTTAGGGTAAACGAATCAATCTGAGGGGTCGTGATGCAAAACATTCTTAACACTGAAGTAACCACCATTGACGGTGAAGCCACAACGCTCGAAAACTGGAAAGGAAAAGTGCTGCTGATGGTGAATGTTGCCTCTAAGTGCGGCCTGACAGTGCAATACGAACAATTAGAAAACTTGCAAAAAGAGCTGGAGCATGAAGGCTTCTCGGTGCTGGGTTTCCCGTGTAATCAGTTCCTCGGTCAGGAACCTGGCAGCGAAGAAGAGATCAAAACCTTCTGTAGCACGACGTACGGCGTGACATTCCCCCTGTTTAGCAAGTTGGACGTTAATGGTGAAAACCGTCACCCGCTGTACAAAAAACTGGTTGCCGCCGCCCCGACAGCCATAGCACCAGAAGGTAGCGGTTTTCTTGAACGCATGAGCAGTAAAGGTCGAGCTCCCGCTCAATCGGGCGATATCCTCTGGAACTTTGAAAAATTCCTTGTGGGTCGCGATGGCCAGGTGATTCAACGTTTTTCACCGGATATGACGCCTGATGATTCAACCATCGTTGAAGCGATTAAGTCGGCGTTGGTGAAGTAATGTCGTTGTTGCAGCTTAATGATGTTGCCGTGGCAGAGCGGCTTGGGCCAATTTCTGCCGCTGTCCATGCGGGCGAACTGGTGCATCTTGTTGGGCCAAATGGCGCGGGCAAAAGCACCCTGCTGATGCGTGCCGCCGGGCTTAGCTCAGGAGCCGGGCAAATTGTGTTTGCCGGGAGTAAACTAAGCGACTGGCAGCCAACGAAACTGGCTCATCATCGTGCCTTTCTCTCTCAGCAACAGATGCCACCATTTTCGATGCCCGTCTGGCATTATCTGCAACTGCATCAGTCGGTCAGCCCTACAGATCCCGTCATGCTAAAGCTTGCCGAAGATTTAGGGCTGGCGGATAAACTTACGCGCAGTGTGAACCAACTTTCAGGTGGTGAATGGCAACGGGTCCGTTTAGCCGCTGTCGTGCTGCAGATTCACCCTGAAATCAATCCACAGGGGCGTCTGCTGTTATTGGACGAACCGATGAACAGCCTTGATGTCGCGCAGCAGACCGCGTTGGACAGGATCCTGATGGCACTGTGTGAGGCGGGTATCGCAGTGGTCATGAGCAGTCACGATTTAAACCACAGTTTGCGACATGCGCATACTGTCTGGTTATTGCGTTCGGGTAAAATGATTGCGCAAGGAAATCGCGACGAAGTGCTGACACCGCAACATTTAGCGACAGCTTATAACATGCACTTCCGCAGATTGCAGATTGAAGGGCACAGTATGCTAATAGCCCCACTGTAGTTGATGGTAAAAACTTGCACCAAATCATGGGTAAGCGCTAAATTACTGGAAATTATAAACGGGTGAGGATTAGCCTGAAAATGCGTGTATGGATTATTGTTGTGGCATGTCTGGTACTCGCAGGGTGTAGCCACCATGCGCCCCCACCAAACTCTCGTTTGTCAGACTCAATTACGGTGATTGCTAAGCTCAATGATCAACTTAGCGGCTGGCACGGCACACCGTACCGCTATGGTGGAATGAGCCGTCGTGGTGTTGACTGTTCTGGCTTTGTTTCTATCACCTTCCGTGACCGTTTTGAGCTCCAGTTACCGCGTGAAACCCGCCAGCAGGCGAAAATCGGTACCGAAATTGATAAAGACGATCTCCTGCCCGGCGATCTGGTTTTCTTTAAAACTGGCTCCGGAGAGAGTGGATTACACGTCGGAATTTACGATACGGATAATCAATTTATTCATGCCTCAACCAGTCGTGGTGTGATGCGCTCGTCGCTGGATAATGTCTACTGGCGTAAAAAGTTTTGGCAAGCCCGTCGTATCTAATGCGATTAATTCCCGATCTTAGGGCCAATCACTGGCCCTAAACGTGACACTCTTCAGTAATTCCATGGTTAACCCAAGCCCAACTCATAATTTCAGGTAATATTTGGCAGCATTACGCTCTCTCGAAAGGATTGTTTATGGTTACTCTGGAAGATGTTGCCGCAAGTGCAGGTGTGTCCCGGGCAACCGTTTCACGCGTGGTCAATGGTGACAACAAAGTTAAAGCACAGACGCGGATCAAAGTTGAAGCAGCAATACTTGAGCTGGGTTATACGCCGAACCCGGCGGCACGAGCCTTAGCCTCCAGCCAAAGCAATACGCTCGGGCTTGTCACCACCTCCTATCGCGGCGGCTTTTTTGGCGCGCTGATGGACACCGTACAAAGCGAAACCGAGTTACAGGGGAAGCAGTTGTTGGTGACGCAGGGGCGCGACACCGCGGAGAAAGAACTCAACGCGATTAAACGCCTGTTCAGTTTGCGCTGCGATGGTCTGGTATTACATGTGCGCGCCATCTCTGATGCCACATTGCATCAACTGGCCGATCAGAATCACACGTTCATTGTTTTAGACCGTGATGTTCCGGGTCTTGAAGATAGATGCGTTATATTCGATCACCGTGCGGCAAGTGCGCTTGCGACCCAGGTATTTATTGATGCAGGGCATACCTCAATTGCCTGCTTGCATGGGCCGAGCGCACGTACCTCCAGCCTGCTACGCAAACAGGGGTTTATGGATGCCATGTCTCAAGCAAATCTTAAACCCGCGGCGGTATTGGGCGGGGAGTACGACATGCCCTCAGGCTACCAACTAGCTTCTCAACTTCTTGAAAACATTACGCCAACGGCACTCTATTGCTGTAACGAAGAACTGGCAATTGGTGCGATGCTTGCTATCACCGAGCACGGCCTGCGAATACCCCAGGATATCTCGCTTATTTGCTATGACAGCGGTGAGCGAGCGCCATTTGTTCGCCCGGCGCTCACCAGTGTTCATTTCCCTATAACCGAAATGGCACGTTATGCTATTCGGAAATTATTGGATAGTCATTGTGTGGAACAAACATTCTCTCCTGAGATAATCCACCGTGATTCCGTTCGTCAAATTCGCTAAAACTGGCGATATCGAGGTATCCAGGATAATATATTTATATTCAAAAAAGATTCTGATAAACATTCAGGGATGAACTTGCCTTTAATTACAACAAAATCAATCCAGTTAACGCTGGATGTTCATCGTGTCACGATGCCATCCACTCCATTTTCTAAACGGTTGGCAACATGATTCTTGAACTTGATGCACAATATCGTTCAGACTTTTATTTTCAGCCTGTTTACTTACCTGACGGAGGAGTGTTAGGGGTTGAGTTAATAGTGAATTTTGTTGGAGTTGATGCGCCGGTACGTATTCCAACGGAGTTAGTTGCACAGGTTATTAAATCAGAACAACAATTAATATTATTCTCAGAACAATTAGAATTGCTCAATAACTATCAAGAATTCTTTAAGACTCAACGACTCGTTGTCTGGGTGAATATAAGTGCGGTAATTGCCGACGCAATTTTGAACGATACTGACCTGGCTTCCCGCCTGGCGCAGCTTCCGTTCATTGAGTTTACCGTCAGTGAGAACTTCCCTGAGTTAAATCGCGGTATTGAAAATGCATGTTTAATGGCAATGACCAGGCATTATCCATTAGCGCTGGCAAATTTTGGTGCGGGTATTGCGACCAGTAAACCGATCTTTGACGGAATATTTAAACGTGTATTTCTGGATAAAGCATTTATTCATAAACAAATAAAACAACGCTCATTTGAGCCATTTATGTTAGCTATGCTCGCCCAACTTTCTCCGTTTTGCCAAACGCTGGCAATTACCGGAATTGATGATGAAGCGGCACGTCAGAAAGTACTTTCATTCGCCGCTTTCGCCATGCAGGGAAATCTTTGGCCGGGTATTGCACCTGAAAAACTCGAAGATTGGTTTCACCCTGATTCACCGTTATTGAACTAATACCCCTGCCAACGTGCCGTGTTTAAATCTCCTCATAAGCACTACACTATCGGCAGGAGGCACCATGACCAATAAACCTGAATTTAACAATAGCTGGCACGACGAATTGCCCGGCTTTTATACGGCTCTAAAGCCCACGCCGCTGCATAATGCCCGGCTGTTTTATTATAACCGCCCTCTTGCTGATGAACTGGGGCTTGATGCCTCGTTGTTTGACGAATCTCATACCGGTATCTGGAGCGGTGAAACGCTGTTGCCGGGTATGCAGCCGTTAGCACAGGTTTACAGCGGGCATCAGTTTGGTGTGTGGGCTGGTCAACTTGGTGATGGTCGCGGCATTTTGCTCGGTGAACAACAACTGGCAGATGGGCGTAAATTTGACTGGCACCTGAAAGGAGCGGGTTTAACGCCTTATTCGCGCATGGGTGATGGCCGTGCAGTGCTACGTTCCACCATACGCGAATTTCTTGCCAGTGAAGCGATGCAGGGTCTGAACATTCCGACCACCCGAGCGCTGAGCATTGTGACCAGCGACACACCAGTGCAACGAGAAACCACCGAGCAGGGTGCGATGTTGATTCGGGTGGCGCAAAGTCATGTGCGTTTTGGGCACTTCGAGCATTTCTACTATCGCCGTGAACCGCAGAAAGTACAGCAACTGGCGGATTATGTGATAGCTCATCACTGGCCGCATCTGGTCAATGAAGCAGACAAATATCAGCTTTGGTTCCGTGATGTGGTCGAGCGTACCGCGCAGATGATCGCGCACTGGCAGACGGTAGGGTTCGCGCATGGCGTGATGAATACCGATAATATGTCGATTCTTGGTTTAACGATGGATTACGGTCCTTACGGTTTCCTCGACGATTATCAGCCTGATTTCATCTGTAACCACTCCGATCATCAGGGGCGCTATGCCTTTGATAATCAGCCTGCTGTTGGGCTCTGGAACCTGCAGCGGCTGGCGCAAACACTGTCACCGTTTATTTCAGTTGAATGGCTCAATGAATTGCTCGATCACTATCAGTTTGCACTGATGAAATCCTTCGGGGAATTAATGCGCGCCAAACTGGGGTTGTTGACGGAACAAACGGCGGATAACGAAATCCTCACCGAATTGTTTGGGTTGATGGCCAAAGAGGGCAGTGATTACACCCGAACCTTCAGAATGTTAAGCCTGACGGAACAAAACTCAGCAAGCTCGCCACTGCGTGATGAATTCATTGACCGTGCCGGGTTTGATAGCTGGTTCACCCGTTATCGGGCTCGTTTGCAAACCGAGCAGATCAGCGATGAGCAGCGTCAGCAGGCGATGAAAGCAGCCAATCCGTCAGTGGTTTTACGCAACTGGCTGGCTCAGCGTGCTATTGATGCCGCAGAGCAGGGCGATGTGAGTGTTTTGGCACAATTACATGAAACGCTTAAACAGCCGTTTGCCGAACATGATGGCGATGTGACGCAGCGTCCGCCAGATTGGGGGAGACGGTTAGAGGTGAGTTGTTCAAGCTAAGCGTTCAGTTTCGCAGGTCGGGTTAGCGTAAGCGACACCCGACATGCGTTTACTGCTTCAACCAAACCTGCGGCACCGGGTGCTCCGGATGGTGGAAAACCCGTAGGTCAGCCTGATACCAGTGTTGTAATGTCGATTCATCCATCACCTGTTGCGGCGTGCCTTGCGCCACGAGTCGCCCTTCGTGTAATAACACAATACGGTCCGCCCAAAGCGCCGCCAGGTTCAAATCGTGCAACACAACACATACCGAAAGTGTTCCCATCAGCGATAAACGACGCAGTAAACGCAGAAGATGTTGCTGATGATAAAGATCCAGCGCGGACGTCGGCTCATCCAAAAAAAGCCAGCCGTGGGGTTGCCCGTCGAACCACAGCTGTGCCAGCGCGCGTGCGAGTTGCACTCGCTGTTGTTCTCCCCCTGACAGCTGGCAAAAATCGCGCCCGGCAAGAGCATCACAACCCGTCAATGCCATCACCTCCTGAACCACTGATTTCGTCTCTTTTTCTGCCCACGGCGCGCGTCCCATGGCAATCACATCTTCTACAGCCCAGCTAAATGACATACCGCTGCGCTGACGCATGACCGCGCGTTTTCGGGATAACGCCTCGCTCGACCACGAATTTAGCGGACGTCCAGTAAGGCTAATCTCACCACTGTCCGGCGGCTGAAAACCGGTGAGCACGCGTAGCAATGTGGATTTTCCGGCACCGTTTGGGCCAATCAACGCGACAACCTCACCCGTTGCAAGCGTCAAATTAATGTCATCCAGTAACTTTCGTGCACCAAGGCGCAAAGTGACATTGCGCGTTTGCAAACAATCAGCCATCAGTTTCCCTCTTTTGGCGGAATATCAGGGCTAAGAACCACGGACCGCCGAGCAAACTGGTCAGCAAACCCACCGGCATTTCTGCTGGCGCAACCAACGTGCGTGCGAGCGTATCAGCAACCAGAAGCAACATCGCGCCAGCAAGAATTGAGCCTGGAATAAGCCAGCGATGATCGGCCCCGAGCCATATTCTCACCAGGTGCGGAACCACCAGGCCAACAAAACCAATCACGCCGCTCACGGCAACCGCGGCTGCCACTAACAGCGCACTTAAAATCAATAACTGACGCTGGGTTGTTTTAACGTCCACGCCCAGGTAATGCGCTTCTTCGTCGCCAAGCTGCAACAGGTTAAGGCGCCTGGACAGAAACGCGATAACCAGTGAAGCAGGGATAACAAACGAGGCGGTGGCAAGCAAGGTTGACCATTGCGCTTGCCCAAGGCTGCCCATGCCCCAAAGTGAAAGCTGGCGCAATTGGGCGTCGTTACTGATCCATGACAAAACGCCGACCGCCGCACCGCACAGGGCATTAATGGCAATGCCCACCAACAGCAGGCGAGAAAGACTATTGTTGCCCTGACGGCTAAGGAAGAAAATCACCAGCGTGACGGCAAGACTACCGAGAAACGCCGCCAACATCGGAACATACAACGCCAATACTGCCGGAAGAGCCAGAGGAAGCACCACTGAAAACCCAACCGCCAGTGCCGCACCGCTGCTGATGCCGAGCAAGCCCGGATCGGCAAGCGGATTGCGAAACAGCCCCTGCATCACGCAGCCTGAAAGTGCCAGTGCGCCACCAACCAGCGTGGCCAGCAACACGCGAGGAAGGCGAATATTGAGCCAGATATGACGCAGTGCTTCATCCTGCGCTTGCCACAACACTGCGATGGAAAGACGCATGGCTCCTAAATTGGCCGCAACCAAAGACAGAGCCACTAGTGCCAGCAACATCAGAAACAGGGCGCGTTGAGGCAGGGGACGGTGTATCAAGGCAATTGCTCCGCTTTTTTACGTAATGCAAGGATGGCATCCGGCGTTTGCAAACCAAAACCCAGCAGCGCCATGTCGTCGACGATCAACAACTGGTGGCCTTTCCCGGCAGGTGTCTGAGCCAGACCAGGCAGTTTCCAGACATTATCTTCACCCCCTAACGTTTTCACGCCATCGGCGGTGATCAGCACCAGTTGCGGTTGGCTGGCAATCACACCTTCCTGAGACATCGGCTGATAACGTCTGAATCCTTGCATCGCATTTTGCAAACCCGCGGCATGAATAGCTGCATCTGCTGCCGTTTCTTGCCCCGCGGCCATCGCGGTCATGCCTCCATGGCTCATGATGAACAGGACTTTTACAGGTAACGGTTTTTCAGGAATCGACGCCAGCTTGTTATGCACTTGTTGGCGTAAAGCCTCGCCCTGTGTCGTTTTACCCATAGCCTGAGCAACCGCATCGATTTTCTCATCGATGCCTTCCAGCGAATTATTCGCCGGAATCGTCACCACTTTGACATGGCTACTAGCGACTTGCTCAAGCGCAAGAGACGGCTTGGCCTGAGCGCTCGCCAGTACGAGCGTTGGGTGCATCGCCAGAATCCCTTCGGCATTAAGCTGGCGCAAGTAACCCACATCCGGCAGTTTTGTCGCCGCCTCCGGATGCAGACTGGTGCTGTCACGGGCGACCAATTGGTCACCCGTTCCTAATGCAAAGGCAATTTCTGTCACATCCCCCCCAATTGCCACCACTCGCTGATCGCTAGCAGCAGCAATCACAGGTAGGGCAGTTGTCGTTAAGGCAAACAGAGCAAATAACCCGCGTTTCATGCAGCCAGCCCTTTGCTTACCAGTGCTTCAAGCTGAGTACGCCACTGTTGTTGCTCCGGTTCACCTTCGGTGCGTTGGCCGTAAAGCTGCGCGATTTGCGTACCGTCAGCGGCAAACAGCTCAAGGCTTGTCACGAAGCCATCACCACTTGGTTTGCGCGTTACCCAGCTTTCCGCAATGGTATCGGCCATTAGGTGCAGGGTGAATTGTGGGTTGAAGATGTTAATCCAGTTATCCATCGGCACGACTTTCTCAACGACACCGGTGAAAATCTGCACGCTACCCTGGTTACCCACAAACACCATGATTTCGTTTTTGTCTTTCTTAGCTTGAGCCAGCAGTTGTGCGAGCGCGTCGTTATCCACCTGGCAGGCGAGATCGTCAGCAACCAGACGGAAAGCTTGTTGGCGTGTTAGCTGGTGGCGTTTGAGCAGCCCAAAGAACTGGTGCACATCACGGATAGCGCGCCACTCTTCTTCAACCTGACGGCCATCAACCTCAGGCGTCATCACAGCTTTTTCAACGGCTTGTAACTCAAGCGCGGGGTTATCGGCATAGATAAACTTCGCCAGCATATCGCCCCAGGCCGCGAAATCGGTGTTGTCAGTGGTGTAAACCTTCAACAGCGCATCGCCCTGATGATCAAAGAACTGCACGCTCTGGCGTTCACCGCGTGCGGTTTCTTCACGGACGTGGAATGCGAAAGCCCACTGGTTCAGGAACAGACGCAAATCCAGCGCACGTGGGTTCAGAACCAGCCCTGCGTGGCCGTGCAGTTGCTGGTTTTCAAAGCGGCCGATATGTTCATGGACCGCATATTCATTACGGCAAATGGACTTGATCTCGCCCACGCTTTCAAGGGAGGCCAGAATTTCGCGGATCTCGCCTTTTAAGCGCCATGCGTCATGACCTACACGGGCATGAGTCAGTTCGGCTTCACTGATGTTCATCAGTTTTGCGATGTCGCGAGCATACTTTTTCGGATGCTCTTGCTTGAGCTGTAACCAGTTTTCATAAAGCTGAGTCATTTCGGTTCCTTACCATTGATAACTAACAAAGATTTTGCCGTTACGGCCATCTTGAGGGATCCCTTGTGGCGACCAGTATTCCTTGTCAAAGGCATTACCCAGCACCAGGGAGGTGGTCAGCCCGCGCAACTGTTGTTGGCCTTGATAGCTGATATAGAAATCGTTCACGCCGTAACCGGCTTGTTCGCTGTAGCTACTGCTGATATGCGTGGATTTGTCAGCAAAAGTACCGACCCAGCCCACGGAGAAGCCGCTTTGTGCAACCGGAATGTCAAGAACGCTGGTTACCGTGTCCGGGTTCAGGCTGGAAATCCACTCGCCGGTATCTTCGTCTTTACCACGGGTACGGTTATAAGCCAGGTCCAGGCTGAACCATGCGCTGGTATATTTCGCCGTCATATCCCAACCCCAGATTTTGGCGTTAGGTACGTTGTAAGACATGGTCGTTGCTTTGGCGAAGTCGACAGTGGTGGAGATGTAGTCTTTTGCTTTGGTATCGAAATAGCTCGCTTTAAATTCGATGCCATCGTCAGCCAGCATTAAATCGTCGAAGCGCAAACCAAAACCGGCTTCTTGCGTGGCATTGGTTTCAGGACGCAGATTAGGATTTGGCACCCAATAGTTGGTGTAACGCGTGCCGATAGAAAAGTGTTTAGCATCGTTGTACATCTCGCCCATGGTAGGGGCGCGGAATGCCTGAGCGTAAGAGCCAAACAGCATCAGCCAGTCGGTTGGTGTGATTGAAAGCGCACCACGAGACGACCATTGATCGGCATTAACATCTTCATAGCCGTCGCTGCTGCCGCTGTAATTGTCATAACGGGTACCGGCTAAAATGGATACCGGCAGGTCACGCAGCGTGATTTCATCTTGTAGCCAGCCAGAACCAAAATCGATATTGGCCTGTGGGAAGCCTGTTGTATTACCGCCGGGCTTTTGATCCTGGCGATAATATTCCCCACCGTATGTCAGCAAATGTGCGGCAAAGCTGTCGTTAAACAGGCGGCTACGGTTTTCTAATTTTGCGCCACTGGTGGTTTGTTTACGGAATTCTGCACCGTCGGTTTGGCCCTGAGCATTGATGCGTGCTTCAGACCAGTAGGCGGTGGCATCGGCATTCAGCCAGTCGCTTTGCTCAGGCCCAATATGATAGTTAAGCTGTGCATCGCGCTGAATGGTAGAACGGTCAACCATTGGATTGCTGGGATCAGCCGTGGTGACCTGAGGGTTTTTAGGTTCCTGAGCGGCGTTATTGTAATAACGCAAAGAGCCCGCCAGAGACTGTGCCGGGTCGATGAACCAGGTACCTTTGGTCAGGAAGTTGTTAATACTTTCATCGTTCGGCGCTGTTTCACCGTCGCTCTGGCGAATGTCACCACGATCGCGGCTTGACCAGGAGACCAGACCATCGAAATCATCAGTGCGGCCAAATGCGCTGGCACCCATGCCTACGCTGTGGTCGCCGGTGCCGCCGGTGGCAAACACGCGGTAACCGCTGTTCTGGCCTTCATACAGTAAATCGCTGGCATCAGCCGTTTCATAAGAAATCACCCCGCCCAGTGCACCGCTGCCGTACAACAAGGCGGCAGGGCCGCGCACCACTTCGATACGTTTGATCAACGCAGGATCAAGAAACGTGCTGTTGAGGTGTCCGGTATCTGTCCCCTGGCGAACCCCATCAACCAGCATTAAAACACCACGGCGATCGTAGCCACGCATGCTGACATCCTGCCCATTAGTACGCCCGGTGCCGGAAACCGTTATCCCCGGGACTTTACGTAACATATCGGCGGCGGAAGAAGAGGTTTGAGCTTCAGGGGTATTGGCATCAATGACGGTGACCATCATTGGGGCTTCAAAAGTGCTGCGTTCGTTACCGGTAGCTACCACGGTAACCTGATCGTCTTTCGCACTGGCAGGTAGGGCAGTAAAAATCGCGACAGTCAGTAATGACAGACGGAATCCGACTGTGTGTAAAGCAGGCATGCGCAAATCTCCATAGGAAAATTAAAAGCGCTGGCTGCCTGGGGAATACCTGGGTGGCTTGCGTAATATTGGTTTTGGTTTATGTAACCCGAGCGACTTCAAGATGCAGGTAGGCGGCAATCGAGAGAATCCCGATGAGCTTACTCAAGTAAGTGATTCGGGTGAACGAGAGCAGCCAACACCCCTGCAGTTTGAAGGGCGACGGGTTATTTGGTCAGAATTAGCTTTCCAGCCTGGGTCTGACGTAACTGATATTGCTGGCCTTCGTGGACAATAACCACGCGTCCGTCAGGGCCGAGTAATATTTTGCTGTCTATCTGACGGGGAACGGCCGCAGATTGCGGATTCGTAGAGGTGAAGTTTTTTTCCATGTTTCACTCGGTATGCAAATGACAATCAATGTAACAATGATAATCATTATCAATAAACTATGTTTCATCATCAAGTGTTATTTGTAAGAAATTTGTGAATAGATCAATTTTGGACTAATGGAATAGAAACGGGGAATCACCTTCCCCTGGCGGAGAAGGTGTAAAGCATCAATCAAAAACGACTGTTTGTGGCGTCTGCCAGCATATCGAGCAGCGTTTTCGTGTCATCCCAGTTCAGGCAAGGGTCGGTGATAGACTGGCCATAGACCAACGGTTTACCCGCAACAATTTTCTGCGTCCCTTCCTGGATGAAGCTCTCAGCCATTACGCCAGCAATGGCGCGCGAACCATTACGAATTTGGTTACAGACGTCTTCACACACTTCCAGTTGGCGGCGGTGCTGCTTCTGGCAGTTACCGTGGCTAAAATCGATGACCAGTTGCTCTGGTAAATCAAACTCATGCAGGCTATCGCACGCCGCAGCAATGTCGGCTGCATGGTAGTTTGGCTGTTTGCCACCGCGCATGATGATATGGCCGTAAGGGTTGCCACTGGTTTGATAAATGGTCATCTGACCGTGTTTATCAGGCGACAGGAACATATGGCTGGCGCGGGCTGCACGAATCGCATCAACGGCAATGCGCGTATTGCCGTCAGTACCATTTTTGAAGCCGACCGGGCAAGAGAGTGCGGAGGCCATTTCACGATGGATTTGGCTTTCCGTGGTACGCGCACCAATTGCGCCCCAGCTAATTAAATCGGCAATATACTGCCCGATCACCATATCCAAAAATTCGGTGGCAGTCGGTACACCCAACTCGTTCACCTGCAAAAGTAAACGACGAGCCTGCTCAATGCCATGGTTCACGCGATAGCTACCGTTCAAGTCAGGGTCGGAAATCAAGCCTTTCCAGCCCACAACGGTGCGCGGTTTCTCAAAATAGGTACGCATCACGATTTCAAGGCGATGCTGATGTTGTTCCCGCGCCGCTTGCAAACGGTGGGCATAATCCATTGCCGCATCCAGGTCATGGATTGAGCAAGGGCCGACAATCACCAGCAGGCGGTTATCTTCGCCATTGAGGATCTTTTCGATACGACGACGGGAGGCTGTTACGTTTTGTGCGACCTGTTCAGATACAGCCAAACGCTGTGCCAGTTCCGCAGGCGTAACCAGACTGTCGATGCGCGCGGTGCGCAGTTCATCTGTTTTATTCATTGGATGTCTCAGAAATTTTGTCTTCAGCTCGGCAAAAGTACCGGGAAGTGATGGCAGTCACGATAAACCAATTTATGTTGAATTCAACCGTAAAACTGAATCGTGACCACCAAATTCTGTACAGCCTACCATACAAAATCGCACCTTTGCACTAGTTTGTTAGTACATGCGACGATTCAAACCCATGATATCGAGGATCTTGGTTGCCATCTCTTCAACCGAGTAATTGGTACTGTTGAGATAGCGGATCTGATTCTTACGAAACAGGGCTTCAACTTCAGCCACTTCAAGGCGGCACTGGCGCATTGATGCGTAGCGGCTGTTTTCCCGACGCTCTTCACGGATAGCCGCGAGGCGTTCTGGATTGATAGTCAGGCCAAACAACTTGTGCTGCAGCGGTTTAAGTACCGCAGGGAGTTGAATGTTATCCATATCGTCGGCGATAAACGGATAGTTTGCGGCCCGAATACCAAACTGCATCGCAAGATACAAACTGGTCGGTGTTTTTCCACAGCGTGAGACGCCCAACAAGATAACCTGCGCCTGATCGAGATTTCGCATCGAAATGCCGTCATCGTGGGCAAGTGTGTAATCAATTGCCGCAATACGCGCATCATATTTAATTAAATTGCCAGGATTTAAGCCGTGGGTACGATGGGCAATGGGCGTCGGGTCAAGTTTCAATTCTTGCTGTAAAGGGGCGACCAGTGCCTGCACGATATCCTGACAAAAACCTTCACTTTGCAAAATAATGTCGCGAATTTCTGGCAATACGATGGAGTAGAACACCAACGGTCGCACACCCGTTTGCTGGTAAATCGCATTAATCTGCTCTCTGACGGCATTGGCGCGACTTTCGTTTTCCACAAACGGCAACGTAATGCTGTTAATCGCGACCGGAAACTGCGACATCACCGCGTGTCCGAGTACTTCAGCGGTGA
Organism: Buttiauxella sp. WJP83; assembly: GCF_027594725.1. NCBI lineage: Bacteria > Pseudomonadati > Pseudomonadota > Gammaproteobacteria > Enterobacterales > Enterobacteriaceae > Buttiauxella > Buttiauxella sp. WJP83. The sequence continues at coordinate 2,727,853 of NZ_CP110080.1, read as the reverse complement.
TGGCGGTGCCATCGGAAATATAAAAAACTTGCCTGTCTACTGTGATATCCATTTTTCAGTCCTGTAAGTGGCAACGTCTGGCAGAAGCATAAATTAAAACTCTCCATCCTGGATCAATCTCATTGGATTTTTAAAAATGAAACGTAGTTTTTATTTTTAATGAAATGTGGAGTTCAATTTTTTTAACGGCTTAAACCATTATTACGTTAGGGATTAAACGAAGAATCAATAGGTTATGTGAAACGTAAATAAATCTGAAAATTTCAAATTTTTATTTTGCTTGAACGATTCACCGGTTTTATTCCTGCCTGCAATTATGCCAATCTAATGGGGATGTAATGTGTTTCTGGTACCCATTCATATATCACAAAAGGATTGTTTCGATGTCCAACTCGTCACCGCTGGTGCTTTGGTACAACCAACTCGGCATGAATGATGTAGAGAAGGTCGGGGGCAAAAATGCCTCTCTGGGTGAAATGATTACAAACCTTTCAGGTATGGGTGTTTCCGTACCGAATGGTTTTGCCACCACGTCCGAAGCGTTTAACTTATTTCTTGACCAAAGTGGTGTGAACCAGCGTATCTATGAGTTGCTGGATAAAACGGATATTGATGATGTGACTGCGCTTGCAAAAGCCGGTGCGCAAATCCGTCAATGGATAATCGATACGCCATTCCAGCCTGAGCTGGAAAAAGCCATCCACGATGCCTACGAACAGCTTTCCTCTGACGATGCTGACGCCTCTTTTGCCGTACGTTCTTCCGCGACAGCAGAAGATATGCCAGATGCTTCGTTTGCCGGACAACAAGAAACTTTCCTCAACGTACAAGGTTATGACGCGGTGTTGGTTGCCGTGAAACACGTCTTTGCTTCTCTGTTTAATGACCGCGCTATCTCTTATCGCGTTCACCAGGGTTACGACCACCGTGGCGTTGCGCTCTCTGCTGGCGTCCAGCGCATGGTGCGTTCTGATCTCGCATCCTCCGGCGTGTTGTTCTCCATCGATACCGAATCGGGTTTCGACCAGGTAGTGTTTATCACGTCCGCTTACGGGCTGGGTGAAATGGTTGTACAGGGCGCGGTTAACCCGGACGAGTTCTACGTGCACAAGCCTACGCTTGCTGCCGGTAAACCGTCGATTGTGCGCCGTAATATGGGTTCGAAAAAGATCCGCATGGTTTATGCCCCAAGCCAGGAGCATGGCAAGCAGGTTCGTATCGAAGACGTGCCGCAAGTGGATCGCGATAAGTTCTCTATTACGCCGGATGAAGTGCAGGAACTGGCGAAACAAGCGGTACAAATCGAGAAACATTATGGCCGTCCGATGGATATCGAATGGGCTAAAGATGGACATACCGGCAAGTTATATATTGTGCAGGCGCGTCCGGAAACTGTGCGTTCCCAGGGCCAGGTGATGGAGCGTTACCAGTTGCACGATCACGGCAAAATTATTGCCGAAGGGCGTGCTATCGGTCATCGCATCGGTGCCGGTCCGGTAAAAGTTATCCACGACATCAGCGAGATGAACCGTATTCAGCCGGGTGATGTGTTGGTGACTGACATGACTGACCCGGATTGGGAACCTATCATGAAAAAGGCGGCCGCGATTGTCACTAACCGTGGCGGCCGTACCTGTCATGCGGCAATTATTGCTCGTGAGCTCGGCATTCCTGCGGTTGTGGGTTGTGGCGATGCGACCGAACGTATGAGTGATGGCCAGAACGTAACGGTTTCCTGTTCTGAAGGCGATACCGGCTACGTTTATGCCGAACTGCTGGATTTCAGCATTAAAAGTTCGACAGTCGATACCATGCCGGACCTGCCGCTGAAAATCATGATGAACGTCGGTAACCCTGACCGCGCCTTTGATTTTGCCTGTCTGCCAAATGAAGGTGTGGGGCTGGCGCGTCTGGAATTCATCATCAACCGCATGATTGGCGTGCATCCACGTGCGTTGTTGGAATTTGACCAGCAAGAGCCTGCATTGCAAAACGAAATCCGTGAAATGATGAAAGGCTACGACGATCCCGTTGAGTTTTATGTCGGTCGTCTGACTGAAGGGATTGCGACATTGGGCGCGGCATTCTGGCCTAAGCGCGTGATTGTGCGTCTGTCTGACTTCAAATCTAACGAATACGCCAACCTGGTGGGTGGCGAGCGTTATGAGCCGGAAGAAGAAAACCCAATGCTGGGCTTCCGTGGGGCTGGTCGTTATGTGTCCGACAGCTTCCGCGATTGCTTCGCGCTGGAATGCGCTGCCATGAAGCGCGTGCGTAATGAAATGGGCCTGACCAATGTCGAGGTGATGGTGCCGTTCGTGCGTACCGTTGCGCAGGCTAAAGCTGTCGTTGAAGAACTGGAACGTCAGGGTCTGAAGCGTGGCGAGAATGGGCTGAAAATCATCATGATGTGTGAGATCCCGTCAAACGCCTTGTTGGCTGACGAGTTCTTGCAATATTTTGACGGTTTCTCCATTGGTTCAAACGACATGACCCAACTGGCACTGGGACTGGACCGCGACTCTGGCGTGGTTTCTGAACTGTTTGATGAGCGTAACGACGCAGTGAAAGCGCTGTTGTCGATGGCAATCAAAGCGGCGAAGAAACAAGGTAAATACGTCGGCATCTGTGGACAAGGGCCTTCTGACCATGAAGACTTTGCTGCCTGGTTGATGGAAGAGGGGATTGATAGCCTTTCCCTGAACCCGGATACCGTGGTGCAAACCTGGTTGAGTCTGGCAGAAACGAACAAGTAATTATCTTCACGTTAAAAAGGCTCCTCATTGCTGAGGAGCCTTTTTTTTACCACTTTATACCGACGCTTTTGGGCTCATGACTCCAGTCACTTCACTTTCGCTCTGGAATTTCCCGGTACGCAGGTCGCTCACAATACTGTTCATTCGCTCTTCGGTAAGTTTGTAATAACGAATCGAAATTGCAGTAATTATGTAGAAAATAGCAGGCAGTACGGTAAACAGAATCAATACGCCACGTATAGCCTCGGCAGATTGTTGCTCTACACCAGCCTGGTAACCAAACCATGCCAGACCCCAACCTGTTAACGCCCCACCAATTGCTACACCTAATTTAATGATGAAGATATTTGCGGCAACATTCATCCCTGTAATACGGCGTTGTGTTTTCCACTCACCATAGTTATTAGCATCGGTAATCATTGACCATTGCAGCGGAGCATTAATACCCTGCAATATATTAAGGGCAATATGGACAATAAAAGCAGGCATCCAGTAATGAGTCGGCAAAACTAAGAACAATAATCCCACCACAGCACTGAGTACGTTTACCCAAACCGAAGCGCGGATTTTACACATCCAGCTACCGAGATGTTTTGCAAACAAGCTACCAAATACTGCAGCTATAGTGGTAGCAAGCATAAACATAGAAATAATGCCACTGCCCTGATTAAGAATATATTGCACGAAATAAACCAACAGGCTGCCACGGACTACCACGCCACATAACATCGCCAAATTATAAACCGACAGAATACGCCACTGGTCATTTTTTAATAACACGCGGACATCGCGCATAATATTCAGGTTTTCTTCTTTAACCGGTGTAATACGTTCGCGGGTGGTCAGGAAACAAATCAGGAACATGATACAACCAATGACCCCGAAGATGCCCATCGCCCATTGCATGCCTGTTGCCCGGTCGCCCGGAGCAATAAAATCAGCTAACGGCAGAATCAGCGCTGTACCCATCGCGCCACCAATTGGCGCAATAGCAAAACGCCAGGACTGCAACGAAAGGTTTTCTTGTGGATCGGAGGTAATTGCCGCACCTAATGAGCAATAAGGAATATTAATCGCCGTGTACATTATTGTCATGAATATATAAGCAAGAACGGCATAAACGATTTTACCGGTTTGGCTGAAATCTGGTGTTGAATAAACCAGCACGCAACTGACGGCAAAAGGAACACAAATAATCAATAACCAAGGACGGAATCTTCCCCAGCGGCTTTTAGTCTGGTCAGCAATGGCTCCCATAATGGGGTCGGTAATTGCATCCAACACCCTGACGACTAAAAATAAAGTCCCCATCACTGCTGGGGGTAAACCATAAATATTAGTGTAAAAATAAGCTAAAATGGCAACAGAGGAATCAAAAACGATGTGACTTGCTGCATCGCCCAACCCAAAGCCAAATTTTTCTTTGTTAGTCACTCTTTCAGTTAGCACCGACATACATTCACCTTTATTAAGAGCCGGAATATGCCACTAGTTATATGTGGTGAAGGTTAAGAGGAGTATTATAATTTTTCATTTGTGTTTTATGTTTCTTATCAATTGTGACGGAGTTATCTCTAATCCCCTCAGGTTCTTACTGAATTACCCTGTTAGCCAGAATATTTTTGAATCCCATCACACTTATGGCTAAAAACTAAAAAACATAAACTTACTGGGTATTCTGACAATTGTTTGTGGTTTCATTCATCACTCATATTGATGGTTGGAACTCATCTCTTGAAAGGGGAATACTATGCCGGCCATTTATAAGGAAGCTCACCGCCCGATTAGCGAACGTGTCAGCGATCTACTTTCGCGCATGACAGCGGAAGAAAAGTTCGCACAAATGCATGCGTATTGGCTGATTTTATCCAGCGACGGTCATCATCGTGAACGTACCGATTTAAGCGATGAGTTTGCCGGAATCACTGAACAGGCTGGGCTCACTGAGCGGTTGAAGTTAGGTGTTGGGCAAATCACAAGACCTCTAGGCACTCATATTGTGGATGCAAAAGAGGGTGTGCGTGCAGCCAATCGGTTACAGAAAACCCTGGTTGAAGAATCCCGACTGGGCATTCCGGCACTGTTCCACGAGGAGTGTTTAGTTGGATTGTTGTGCAAAGACGCCACGCTTTTTCCTTCATCCCTTAACTACGGCTCCACCTGGGATGTAGATCTCATTGAGCGCGCAGCGGCAGCCATTGGCGATGAGGCCCGCTCGACGGGGTGCCATCAGGGGCTTGCCCCAGTGCTGGACGTGTCACGCGATGTGCGATGGGGGCGAACAGAGGAGACATTTGGTGAAGATCCGTGGCTGGTCGGCATGATGGCTACGCATTATGTGAGAGGTCTGCAAGGCAAGAATCGCGACCTGCTGGCGACCCTGAAACATTATGTCGGGCACTCGTTTAGCGAAGGAGCGCGTAACCATGCGCCAGTCCATCTGGGATTTTGCGAACTGAACGATACCTTCCTGCTGCCATTCGAAATGGTGGTGAAGATGGCCAATGCCGGATCGGTCATGCCTGCCTATCACGATATTGATAATCAGCCTGGGCACTCAGATGAATTCTTGCTGACGACGCTATTGCGTGAACAATGGGGGTTCGATGGGCTGATTGTTGCCGATTATGGCGGTGTTAGCCTGCTGCATCAGCATCACGGTATTTCGCACGATGCGGCAGAATCAGCGGCGCTGGCCTTCAATGCTGGTTTGGATGTGGAACTGCCAAAAGATGATTGCGCACGCCATCTGGGACAGGCGGTCGAGCGCGGTTTAATCACGATGGAGAAAGTGGATGAAATTGTCGCGCGCGTTCTGAAAGAGAAATTCCGTCTTGGCCTGTTTGAACACCCTTATCGCGATGAGAATGGCGTGGCGCTGCAAACGGAATCCACCAAACAAATTGCCCGTGAAGTGGCAACGCGTTCTATCACAATGCTTGAGAATGACGGCACTTTACCGCTCAAAGGGCCTTTGCGTGTGGCTGTTATTGGGCCTACAGCCGACGATCCGCTGGCGCTGCTAAGTGGATATAGCTTCCCGGTACATCTGATCATCAGCGATATGCTGGAGCAAACTTCGCAGGTGGTAACACCGCTTGAGGCACTGCGGGAATGCCTGGGGAGCGACAATGTAAGTTACGCCAAAGGTTGTCACATCATCGAAAAACGTATGGCGGGTGCACCCGTTTTCCCGGGTGACAGCGGCAGTAAACCGATGCAATCTTCTCCTGTTTCAAACGACGTTTCGTTGATCCCAGATGCAGTGAAAATCGCTCAACAAAGTGATGTAGTTGTGCTGTGTGTGGGTGATCTATCCGGGTTATTCCAGAGTGGCACCGTCGGTGAAGGTTCAGATACTGACAGCCTGGTGTTACCGGGCGTACAGCAGCAATTGCTGGATGAACTCATTCAAACAGGCAAACCGGTGGTAGTGGTGATGACGGGAGGCCGGCCTTATAACCTGGGTGGCCAGGAAGATAAGGTTGCGGCACTGCTGATGGCCTGGGCGCCAGGGCAGGAAGGCGGGCACGCCATTGCCGATGTACTTACCGGGCGTGCGGAACCCGGTGGCCGGCTGGTGGTTTCCATTCCCAAAAGTGCGGGAGCGATGCCGTATTACTACAACCACAAACTGAAGAGCGGTGGCACACCCTTTGCGTTCCACTTTGGTTCCCGCTATCCGTTTGGTTTTGGTAAAACCTGGACGGAGTTCGACTACAGCTCGCTGCAGTTTGCCCATGAAGACGTGGCCAGTAAAGAGGGTGAAATCAGTGTGAGCATCACTGTCAGTAACAGTGGAACCGTTGCCGGAAGCGAAGTGGTGCAGCTCTATGTGCATGACAAAGTGGCATCCATGGTGCGCCCGATTCAGGAGTTAAAAGCTTTTCAGCGTGTGCATCTGGAACCGGGTTGCAGCGCGCGCCTCACGTTTAGCATTCCGACGGATATGCTCAATTTCACCCGCCGTAATGGGGATCGCGTGGTGGAACCTGGAGAGTTTGAGATCCGTATTGGGGCCTCAAGCGGGGATATCAGAAACGCTGGAGTAATACGAGTCAGTGGTGATACACGGGTCATTACCGGTAAGTGGCGGATGGTAAGTCATTGCGAGGTAGAGCATCTTTACGCTTAAGGTTCCTTTTTGCCAAACGAAGCGCGTAAGATAAATGCTTATCCTTGCTGTCGGGATGGCAGCGATAAATGTGTAAGGCTGTTGTCATGAGTGTAAGCACTACTGAAAGCCATGCTCCTTTTGGTGCGTTATTAGGCCATGCCCCAGGCGGTGTGGCCATCTACTCCTCCAATTATGATTCGCTTGACCCCAATACCTGGCCGGATGATACGTGGTTCAGACATTATCTTGACCACGAATATATGGGTTATAAGTGGCAATGTGTCGAGTTTGTGCGCCGCTTTCTCTATCTCAATCACGGAATGGTTTTCACCGATGTCAGAATGGCATATGAAATCTTTTCGTTGCGTTATCTGCGTCAGGTCGTTAATGACAATATTCTTCCTCTTCAGGCATTTGCCAATGGTTGTGAACGTGCTCCAGTTGCGGGGGCGTTGCTTGTCTGGCAAAAAGGAGGGGAATTTGAGAATACTGGGCATGTGGCGGTGATTACCCAGGTTCTGGCCGATAAAGTCAGAATTGCTGAGCAAAACGTCATTCATCGTCCACTCCCTGTTGGCCAGCAATGGACCCGCGAACTGGCGCTGAACTATCAGGACGGGAAATACTTCATTCAGGACACCTTTGATAATACCGAGATCTTAGGCTGGATGATCCAAACGGCAGATAGCCAATACAGTATTCCGCAACCGGAAATATCAGCCGAGTGTCTGGCAATTCAATGCAAACAGGTGGATGACAAAGGACAGTTTGCGGGCCCATGGCTGGATGAGAGCGATCCGGTCGAGTTGGCTTACGTTCAGGCCAAAGAGGGGCACATTGTTAACGCCAACCCATATCGCTACTTTACACTTTCCCACAGTGCTGAGCAGGAGCTCATTCGGGCCACGAATGAGTTGCATCTCATGTATCTGCACGCCACGGATAAAGTGCTGAAAGATAATGAACTGCTGGCGTTGTTCGATATTCCCGAAGTGTTATGGCCTCGCCTGAGACTCTCCTGGCAGAATCGACGTCATCATATGGTCACAGGGCGGCTTGATTTCTGCATGGATGAACGCGGGTTGAAAGCCTATGAATACAATGCAGACTCAGCATCTTGCCATACCGAGGCCGGTTTGATTCTGGCTAAATGGGCACAGCAAGCGGGTGTGACAGAAGGCAGCGATCCGGGCGAAGGTTTGTTTAATGCGCTAACCAATACCTGGAAACATAGCTATGCGCGACCTTTCGTCCATATTCTCCAGGATAACGACGCCGAAGAAAATTACCATGCGCAGTTTGTTCAACGCTCACTGGCTAAGGCGGGGTTTGAAAGTAAGATTTTGCATGGTCTGGAACAGTTGCAATGGGATGCAACCGGGCAACTGGTGGACGCAGAACATCGTCAGGTTAATTGCGTCTGGAAGACATGGGCTTGGGAAACCGCACTGGAGCAGTTGCGAGCGGAGAGTGAAGCCATTTATGCCGGAGTACCGATTCGTACGGGGCATTCTCAACATGACGTAAGGCTGATAGATGTATTGTTGCGCCCTGAAGTGATGGTCTTTGAGCCGTTATGGACAATCATTCCCAGCAACAAAGCAATACTGCCTGTTTTATGGTCACTGTTCCCTCACCATCGTTACCTGCTGAACGCTGATTTTGAACTCAATAAAGAGCTTGAGCAAAGTGGCTATGCCATTAAACCGATTGCCGGACGATGTGGCAACAATATTGGGCTTATCAGCCACCAGGAGCAAGTTCTGGACGAAACATCCGGCAGCTTCTCCGGCCAGAAAAATATCTACCAACAACTCTGGTGTCTGCCAAAAGTGGCGGGGCGCTATGTTCAACTATGCACGTTTACCACCGGTGGACATTACGGCGGTGTATGCGTCCGTTCAGAAAGCAGCCTGGTGATAAAAAAAGAGAGCGATATCGACCCGTTACGGGTTCTGAGCGACGAGAACTTTGTGAAGTAACGTTCAGTAAAGTGAATGTTAAGGATAAAAAAAAGCCCATCATATGAGATGGGCAAAGACTACACACAGCAATTCGTTGTTTCACTCAGGGGATTTCCATGCTTATAAATCAATGTGTTGATTCATAGCCGTGAAGTAATAGTAGGTACATCGCCCTGGGGCGTCACTCGGATTCGTCTCAATAGTTAATGGAAAGTAATGATTGAGATCACATTACTGCATCTTTGTAAAATCAAAGGCTTGAACAGGCGATAAAAAGCGGGGGATTGATAAGGATTGTTAATCATTGCGCTTGTGTTGCTCCCGGGAAGTGAGAGCAACACAAACTTTCAGCGACGTTTACTCGCGTTCTTCCAGAATTTCAACGACCTCATTGGGATCATCTTGCGGTGGCGGTGCTTCATGCATCCACACCGAAATCAGACGATACGATACCGCCAGCAGCACCGGCCCGATAAACAAGCCAATCATGCCAAAGGCAATCAAACCACCAATGACGCCAGAAAGAATAAGGATCATTGGCAAATCGGCGCCCATGCGAATCAACACCGGACGAATGACGTTGTCCATGGTGCCGACCACGCAACTCCAGACCAACAGCACCGTGCCCCAGGTATTATCACCTGTCCAGTACAGCCAGATTATGGATGGAATCAGCACCAGCAATGGACCGATTTGTACCAGGCAGCACATCAACATCACGACAGTCAGCAGCGTCGCATTGGGGATCCCGGCAATGGCCAGCCCCACGCCGCCCAACACGGACTGAACCAGTGCGGTAACGACCACGCCAAGCGCCACAGCGCGAACCGCTTGCCCTGCCAGCAACACTGCCGCATCGCCACGTTTGCCTGCCAGGCGGAACGAGAAATGGCGAATGCCGTTGCCCAGCGTTTCACCCTTCGCATACAGCAACACGCTAAACAGCAACATCAGACCGCAATGCATCAGGAAGCTGCCAACGTGTATCGCTTGCCCAAGGAACCAGGTCGTCGTGGTGCCAATATAAGGACGAATTTTTGCCATAATGGCGCTGCCGCCGCTGTCTACCAGCGTATTCCAGCCAGAATAAAGACTGTTACCAATGAGGGGAATGCTGTTTAACCACTCAAATTTTGGCAATTCCATATTGCCTGTTGTGGCCCATGCGATAACGGGGCCGCTGTTATCGACCAGGCTGTTCACCAGCAGCGCGACCGGAATAACAAACAGCATCAGCAGCAGAAGCGTCATCACTGCGACCGCGAGTGAGCGCTTTCCCCACATTAATTTTTGTACTCTGAGCATCAACGGCCAGGTCGCAATAACGATGGTTCCAGCCCAGGCGAAACCCAGTACAAACGGTCGCACAATCCACAAACAGGCGATAATCATCACCGAAATAAATAATACGGACAGCAAGATCTGCAACAGATCCTTTGGCTGACTGACTTTAACCATAGATAAAATCACCTCAATAACTGATAACGGGCAAAGTGCCTGCGTCAAAACCGCAAAGCGGATCTAATAATGATGATGTATTTCCTCGATTTTTAACAGAAACAAAACAGGCGGGCATGTCCGAAAAAAATGTGTTAAAAACAAATACCCTTGCATTCTGCAAGCTGCGCGGGTGCTGATTCACTTGCCAGCCTGGTGGATCGCGAATGCTAAAGGGTATATAAAAAGTTTATACGCAAACGATAACTTACAACTTCGAGCAGGGTCGACCCTTCAATGATCCCACAAATTTCTCAGGCACCAGGTCTTGTTCAATTGGTGCTCAATTTTTTGCAGGCACTGGAACAGCAAGGTTTTACCGGCGATACAGCGACCAGCTACGCTGACAGGCTCACGATGTCCACCGATAACAGTATTTATCAGCTGTTGCCGGATGCGGTTTTATTTCCCCGTTCTACGGCTGACGTCGCGCTACTGACCCGACTCGCCTCAGAAGACCGCTTTAAATCCCTGGTTTTTACCCCTAGAGGCGGTGGTACTGGCACGAACGGCCAGTCACTGAATAAAGGGATTGTCGTTGACATGTCGCGCTACATGAATCGCATTATTGAAATCAATCCTGAACAGGGTTGGGTGCGAGTCGAAGCGGGCGTGATTAAAGACCAGCTAAACCAGTTCCTCAAACCATACGGTTACTTCTTTGCGCCGGAGCTGTCCACCAGCAATCGTGCCACACTGGGTGGGATGATCAATACCGATGCCTCGGGGCAAGGCTCACTGGTCTACGGGAAAACCTCCGATCACGTGATGGGGGTACGCGCGGTGTTGCTCGGTGGCGATATTCTTGATACGCATCCGATGTCGACACTGCTTGCGCAAGACCTGGGGCGTGACGATAGCCCGACCGGTAAGATCTATCGCACGGTGCTTGAACGTTGCCGCGAACAGCGGCCGTTGATTCTCGACAAATTCCCTAAACTAAACCGCTTCCTGACGGGCTACGATCTGCGCCACGTTTTTAACGACGATCTTTCACAATTCGACCTGACGCGCATTCTTTGCGGTTCAGAAGGTACGCTGGCGTTTATCACCGAAGCGAAGCTGGATATCACGCGACTGCCGAAAGTCCGCCGCCTGGTGAACATAAAATACGATTCGTTCGATTCTGCGCTGCGCAACGCGCCGTTCATGGTGGAAGCTCGAGCCCTTTCCGTCGAAACCGTCGATTCCAAAGTTCTCAACCTGGCACGGGAAGATATCGTCTGGCATTCGGTAAGTGAATTGATCACCGATGTGCCTGGCAAAGAGATGCTTGGCCTGAATATCGTTGAATTTGCAGGCGACGATCTGGCGTTAATTGAAGGTCAAGTGGCTTCGTTGTGTGAACGCCTGGACACATTAATGGCGCAGGGCGAGGGCGGTGTCATCGGCTGGCAGGTCTGTACTGAACTGGCAGGCATTGAACGTATCTATAATATGCGTAAAAAAGCCGTCGGCCTGTTGGGTAATGCCAAAGGCCAGGCAAAGCCGATTCCTTTTGCCGAAGATACGTGCGTGCCGCCACAGCATTTGGCTGATTACATTACGGAATTCCGTGCGTTACTTGATAGCCACAATCTGAGCTACGGCATGTTCGGCCACGTTGATGCCGGGGTTCTGCATGTGCGTCCGGCGCTGGATATGACCGACCCGCATCAGGAAGTGCTGATGAAGCGTATTTCCGACGATGTCGTGGCGCTCACGGCAAAATATGGCGGCTTGTTGTGGGGGGAGCATGGTAAAGGTTTCCGCGCCGAATACAGTCCAGCATTCTTTGGTGAGACGCTGTATGAAGAACTCCGCCGCATTAAAGCGGTATTCGACCCGGATAACCGCTTAAACCCAGGCAAAATCTGCCCGCCTCTGGGCGTTGATGACCCGATGATGCAGGTCGACGCGGTGAAACGCGGGACCTTCGACAGGCAAATCCCGATTGCGGTGCGGACTTCCTGGCGTGGCGCGATGGAGTGTAACGGCAATGGCTTGTGCTTTAACTTTGATGTGAAAAGCCCAATGTGTCCGTCGATGAAAATCACCAGCAACCGTATTCATTCACCAAAAGGCCGCGCAACGTTAACGCGTGAGTGGCTGCGTTTGTTGGCTGACCGTGGCGTTGATCCCGACGCGCTGGAAAAGCAAATACCGGAAAAACGAGCCAGTCTGCGCACGCTTATCGAGCGTACGCGCAATTCCTGGCACGCTCGCAAAGGCGAATACGATTTTTCCCATGAAGTGAAAGAGGCGATGTCAGGATGCCTGGCGTGTAAAGCGTGCTCCACTCAGTGCCCAATTAAAATTGACGTGCCTGAATTCCGCTCGCGCTTCTTGCAGCTCTATCACACGCGCTATTTGCGCCCGATGCGCGACCATCTGGTGGCAACGGTAGAAAGCTATGCACCGCTCATGGCGCGTGCACCGAAAACCTTCAACTTCTTTATGAGCCAGCCGTGGGTGCGCAATCTTTCTGCAAAACATATCGGCATGATTGATTTACCGCTGCTCTCCACGCCGACGTTACAGCAGCAGCTGGTCGGGCACACTTGCGCGAATACCACGCTTGAGCAACTCGAAAGCTTTAGCGCAGAACAGCGAGCTAAAACCGTGCTGGTGGTGCAGGACCCGTTCACCAGTTATTACGATGCACAAGTGGTGGCGGATTTTGTGCGTCTGGTGAGCAAATTAGGTTACAACCCCGTCGTTCTGCCGTTCTCACCCAATGGTAAAGCGCAGCACATAAAAGGGTTCCTGCAAAAATTTGCCCGCACCGCGCGTAAAACCTCTGAATTCCTGAATCGCATTGCGAAATTAGGCATGCCAATGGTCGGTGTCGACCCCGCGCTGGTACTTTGTTATCGCGACGAATATAAGCAAACGCTGGGCGAGGATCGTGGGGATTTCCACGTTCAACTGGTTCATGAATGGTTGCCGGCCGTGCTGGAAAACCGTGAAACCACAGTGGTGAGCGGTGAGTCGTGGTATCTGTTTGGCCACTGTACTGAAGTCACCGCATTGCCGACGTCGCCAAATCAATGGGCAGCCATTTTTGCTCGTCTGGGGGCGCAACTCGAAAATGTCAGTGTCGGTTGCTGCGGTATGGCGGGAACCTACGGACATGAAGTGAAAAACCATGCAAATTCGCTGGGGATTTACGAACTTTCGTGGCATCAGGCGATGCAACGCCTGCCGCGCCAACGCTGCCTGGCAACCGGCTATTCCTGCCGTAGTCAGGTCAAACGTGTGGAAGGCAATGGTGTACGCCATCCGCTACAAGCACTACTGGAGATTCTGGGATGATCTGGCGACGTGAAGTGAATCTGGAAGCACTGAATAAAATGGGCGCGGGCAATATGGTGGAACATGTAGGAATTGTCTTTACCCACATTGGCGATAATGCGCTGGAAGCCACTATGCCTGTCGATAACCGCACCCGGCAGCCATTTGGTTTGCTGCACGGTGGCGCATCGGTAGTGTTGGCAGAAACCCTCGGTTCCGTAGCCGGGTATCTCTGTACCGAAGGCGAGCAAAAAATTGTCGGCCTTGAAGTCAACGCGAACCATTTGCGCTCGGCGCGTGAAGGTCTGGTGCGAGGCGTGTGTACGGCGGTTCACGTTGGACGCCGCCACCAGGTCTGGCAGATTGAAATCAGCGACGAGCAAGGGCGGCTTTGCTGTACGTCACGGCTGACAACGGCGGTGGTTTAGTTCCGCCGCTTCACAAAATTTATATTTATCTTATCAATAGCCCGCGAGTTGACGCATATCACTTGATATGCGTTCTCTTAACAGTATGATTTCCTTTGTTTCATTTTTCCTTCCGTTGCCGCTTTTTTCTTGGCCTTTCAACAAGGGAGTTGTGCTTTGAATCCAATACATAATGCTGTTTCGGCAAATTTTAATTTTCTGGCCGAGCATGACCCCCTTTTTGTACAAATTGCCGCAGCAGCGGAAACTATTTTCCCAAGCGATCCCAACACCACGTTAATTAAATTGCGTCAGCTAGGCGAAGCCCTGGCCCAGCATATTGCCGCGCTTGCAGGCATTGAAATTGATGAACAGGGTACTCAGGCCGATTTAATTTTCCGCTTACAACGGGAATTAAAATTCGAGCCAATGGTGAAGGATTTATTCCATACGCTGCGGGTAGAAGGTAATAAGGCAACGCATCAATTCAGAACGCAGCATAGAGAAGCGCTGGAAGGTCTGAAAATCGCTCGCGCGTTAGCCATCTGGTTTCATCAGTCGTTTGGCAAAACAGGAACGGACTTTAAGGCTGGCCCTTTTATTGCGCCCAAGGATCCAAGTTCACAGCTCAGAGAACTTCAGGCTGAAATAGACAACCTGAAAAGCGAACTTAACACGACAAACGTTCAGTTAGATTCCAGCCAACAACTTCAGATATTACTGGCAAAAGAAAAAGCGGAATACGAGCAGCTTGCCTGGGAAATGGATGAAGAATCCAGAGCGTTGGCTTCGGAAGCAAAGCAGCAAGAAGACCAACTGGCGCAACTTCATCAGGAATATGAAGCAAAACTTAAAGCGCTACAGGAGCAATTAGCCGCGAAAGATGAGAAGCAAGCTAACGCCCAAAAACAGCAGGTTTCAAAGAAAACGCAGCTCGCCAGCAAATACATTTCCCTTAATGAAGAATTAACCCGTCTGCTCATTGACCAGAAACTGACTGAAGCAGGTTGGCCTGCAGACAGCAAAGCGTCAACCTGGGCAAAAGGCTCTCGCCCTGAAAAGAATGTCAACAAAGCGATTGCCGAATGGCCGACGGAATATAAAGGTAAAAAAGGGCGAGCGGATTACGTTTTATTCCGCGGCCTGACGCCAATGGCGGTGGTAGAAGCTAAAAAAGAAAACCAGGATGTCGCTGGGAAAATCCCGCAGGCGGAACGCTACAGCAAAGGTTTCAAATTAGAATTACCGATGTCAGGAGCATGGGAATTAGAAGGCAGGAATGTCGCGTGGGCTGATGAAACTGACGGCCATTATCACATTCCTTTTGTTTATTCCTGCAATGGACGGGCATTTGTTCCACAACTGGCAGAACAATCTGGCACCTGGTTCCGCGATGTGCGGGAACACAAAAATATACGCCGGGCGCTTCAGCAGTTTCATACTCCGAATGGGCTGTTCGATAAACTCAAACGCAGCAAAGAAGAAGCGGAACAAAAACTTCAGCAGGAAGACTTTGGTTATTTGCGTCTGCGTGATTACCAGGAAAAGGCCATCGTTGCGGTTGAAAACACTCTGGCACACAACATTCGTACCGCATTGCTGGCGATGGCGACCGGTACCGGGAAAACGCGAACCATCATTGGCCTGATTTATCGCTTCCTGAAAACCGAACGCTTTAATCGAATTTTATTCCTCGTCGACAGGACATCACTTGGCACTCAGGCCACCGATGCCTTTAAAGAAGCTCCGCTGGAGCAAAACATGACGTTGGCAAAGATCTATACCGTTGCCGAAATGGGCGATATGGCCCCCGAAGCGGAAACTCGCGTCCAGGTGGCGACGGTGCAGGCCACGGTCAGCCGCATTTTTGCCTCTGATAACCCGCCGCCGATTGATCAATACGATTGCATTATTATTGATGAAGCCCACCGGGGGTACACGCTTGACCAGGAAATGACCGAAGGTGAATTAGCCACTCGCGACGCCAACCAGTACATTTCCAGTTATCGCCGTGTCCTGGATTATTTTGACGCAGTAAAAATTGGCCTGACGGCAACGCCTGCCAAACACACCAGTGAAATCTTCGGTAAACCGATTTACGTCTATTCCTACCGTGAAGCCGTTGCCGATGACTGGCTTATCGACCATGAGCCACCCATCCGTTACCAAACGCTGCTGACGCAAAACGGCATTCACTTTGAAAAAGGCAGCGAAGTTCACGCAATTAATATTCATACCGGTGAGGTTGAAGTCGACGAACTGGACGATGAGCTGGATTTTGAAGTGGACGCCTTTAACCGCAAAGTGATCAGCGAAAACTTCAACCGTGTCATCTGCCAGCAACTGGTGAAAGAGCTTGATCCGTTTGGCGAAGAAAAAACGCTAATCTTCTGCGCGACCGACAAGCACGCTGACATGGTTAAGCGTCTTCTGGACGAGGAATTTCAACAGGAATACGACAACTACAACCAGGCTGCGGTTGAGAAAATCACCGGAAAAAGTGACAAAGTCGACACGCTAATCAAGCTGTACAAAAACGAACGCTATCCGAACATCGCCATCACCGTTGACCTGCTCAGCACCGGCATTGACGTGCCGACAATCTGCAACCTGGTATTTATGCGCCGGGTGAAATCGCGCATTTTATACGAACAAATGATTGGCCGTGCCACCCGCCGCTGCGACGAAATCGGCAAAACCGTGTTCCGCATTTACGATCCGGTTGATATCTACGAAGCGTTGAGTGAAGTCAACACCATGCAACCGTTGGTGAAAGATCCCAACATCACCCTTGAGCAACTGGTCGGGGAACTCTCCGATCCGGAATTACTGGAAAAGGCGCTAGTGAGCCCTGGCGAAAATGGCGATGACAGCCAGGCCCATGTGGTGTTGAGCGAACTTAGCCAAAAGCTGATGCGCGTGCTGCGCAAAGCGCAGAAAAAAGCGGAAACCAAACCTGAACTACAACAGAAACTGGATGAGCTGCACGAATTATGGGGTGTGGAACCTAAAGCATTGCACCAGCATCTACATAGCATTGGCCCGCGTCAGGCATCCGAGTTTTTACGCAAACACAGTGGGTTACTGGCACAACTGGATGAAGTCAAACATATTGCCGGGAGCCTGTATCGCCCGGTGATTTCTGAACATTACGACGAATTAATGGAGCGCGGCCAGGGTTATGGCGAGTACAGCCGCCCGGAAGATTATCTGGAAAGTTTTGAAGAGTTTATTCACCAACAGATAAACCAGTCGGCAGCACTTTCCGTTGTGGTGAATAAGCCGCGTGACCTGACCCGGGAACAGCTTAAAGAAATCCGCCTGTTGCTTGATGAAGCGGGGTACTCCGAAGTGAAGCTGCAAACCGCGGTGCGCAACCAAACCAACCAGGACATTGCCGCCAGCATTATTGGCCATATCCGCCGTGCCGCGTTGGGTGAAGCGTTGGTGCCGTTTGAACAGCGCGTTTCGCAGGCCATGAACAACATTTACGGCAGCCATGCCTGGACTGCGCAACAGCGAAAATGGCTGGATCGCCTGGCAAAACAACTGGTGCATGAAGTGATTATCGACAAGCAGTTTGTCAACCAGGCCTTTGCCGACGACGGTGGTGCAAAGCAACTGGACAAAATTTTGGCAAACCAACTCGACAGCGTACTGGATGATCTGAACGAAGCAATCTGGCCACAAAAAAGCGCCTGATTCTGCTAAACTCCCGCCCGAAAATCTTTCTTACCCCCAGCCTTCTGCACTGTTCAGAAGGCTGATTCAGGATGAAACATGAACAATAACGATATCGTACAAAAGCTGTGGAACCTGTGTGACGTGCTGCGTGACGACGGCATTAATTACAGCGACTACGTTGGCGAACTGGTGATGCTGCTGTTTATCAAAATGGTGCACGAAAACACCGAAGCCGACACGTTGGATAAACACACCCTGCCGGAAGGCTGCCGCTGGAGCGACCTGAACGGCAAATCGGGCCTGACCCTGCTTAACGATTACAAACAAATCCTGTTCAGCCTCTCGACCGGTAAAGATGCCGAAGGCAATCTGGTTCACGCCGACCCGCTCATCAGCGCTATTTATGCCGATGCGCAAACCCGCCTGCGCGAGCCGCGCCACCTTGAGCAAATGATCCGCACCCTCGACCAGATTGACTGGTTCAGTGCGAAGAAAGATGGCCTGGGGGATTTATACGAAGGGCTGCTTGAGAAGAACGCCGGGGAAACTAAATCCGGTGCCGGGCAGTACTTTACCCCGCGCGCGCTGATCAACAGCATGGTGCGCTGCATTAAGCCGCAGCCAGGCGAAGTGATTCAGGACCCGGCAGCCGGAACCGCAGGCTTCCTGATTGCCGCAGATCAGTACATTAAACAGCAAACCGACGACCTGTACGATTTGCCTGCCAAAGACCGCACCTTCCAGAAAAATAAAGCCTACGTGGGCGTGGAACTGGTGCCATCCACCCGCCGTCTGGCGCTGATGAACTGCCTGTTGCACGGCATGGAAGGGGACGAAGAAGGCGTAGTGCATCAGGGTAACGCCTTGGGGATGGCGGGAAGCAGCCTGCCACGCGCCGATATTATTCTGGCGAACCCCCCGTTTGGCACGTCAAAGGGCGGTGAAGCGAGCATCACGCGTGACGATTTAACCTATGCCACCAGCAACAAACAGCTAGCCTTCCTGCAACACATTTACCGCAACCTGAAACCGGGTGGCCGCGCCGCCGTGGTGCTGCCGGATAACGTGCTGTTTGAAGCGGGCGTGGGCACCAGCGTGCGCCGTGACTTGATGAACAAATGCAACCTGCACACTATTCTGCGTTTGCCGACCGGGATTTTTTACGCTCAGGGCGTGAAAACCAACGTGTTGTTCTTCACCAAAGGCAGCGCTACCGATAAATTGCAGGACGAAAACTGCACTGAGAACGTCTGGGTTTACGACCTGCGCACCAATATGCCGAGTTTTGGCAAACGCACGCCGTTTACCGAAAAACACTTACAGCCGTTTGAAACCGTCTTTGAGCAAAGCCCACGCGCCGAAGGGGAATGGAGCTTCAACGCCGCCGAAATCGACACGCCAGAAACCGCTGAAAATAAAGACGTTGCCGACAAACTCACCACCAGCCGCTGGCGCGTATTTACCCGCGACTGGATCCGCGACACCAAAGGCGACTCGCTGGATATTTCCTGGCTGAAAGACGACAGCAGCGTTGATGCCGCCAACTTGCCAGAACCAAGCGTGTTAGCGGGCGAAGCGATGAGCGAACTGGTGCAGGCGCTGGGCGAGCTGGACGCGCTAATGCGCGAGCTGGGCGCAGGCGATGAAGCCGATGCGCAAAAGGTGCTGCTGGATGAGATTCTGGGGGAAGGGAAGTGATGGCGAGGGATTTAGGGAGTTTGCCTGAAGGGTGGGTTGAAACGACAATTGGTGATCTATGTATTATTAATCCCAAAGATAAATTAGCTGATGATCTTGATGTCGGCTTTATGCCTATGGCTGGTTTATACACTGATTATTTTGGAGAATGTAATTTTAGTTATAAAAAATGGAGTGAAGTTAAAAAAGGATTTACTCAATTTCAAAATGGAGATGTTATTTTTGCTAAAATAACGCCTTGCTTTGAAAACGGAAAGGCTGGAATTATAGCTGGTTTCCCTAACGGATTTGGCGCTGGAAGTACAGAGTATATTGTTTTACGTGTCTCCGACGAATTTGTTAATACAAGATTACTTTTTTCTTTTATCAAAACAAAACCGTTTTTGATTGATGGTGAAACAAATATGTCGGGTTCGGTGGGGCATAAACGGGTACCGAAAGAGTTTGTCTCAAATTATTTATTTCCTCTTCCACCGCAAGAAGAGCAAAAAATATTAGCTAAGAAACTTGGCTTATTGCTGGCTAAAGTCGACAGCATCAAAAAACCTCTCGACCAAATCCCGCAAATCCTGAAACGTTTTCGTCAGGCAGTGCTAAGCGCTGCGGTGAGTGGGAAGTTGACGGAGAAATGGCGAATTGAAAACGAGTGCGCATCATGGAAGAATGAATATTTAAGTCAGTTGTGCCTAAGTATTTCTGATGGCGATCACCAAGCTCCACCAAAGGCGAGTGAAGGCGTGGCATTCTTGGTTATTTCAGATGTAAATTCTGGCTCCATTAATTTGTCTAACGCAACTCGCTGGGTCCCCAAAAGTTACTTTGATTCATTAAAATCAATAAGGAAGCCTAATAAAAATGATCTTCTATACACAGTGACAGGATCTTTTGGAATACCTGTTATAGTTAAAAATGAAGAGGCTTTTTGTTTTCAAAGGCATATAGCAATAATAAAACCTAACCATGACATCGTGAATGTTATGTACTTATACTATTTTTTAAAATCACCTAAGGCGTTTTTGCAAGCACAGAGATCTGCAACAGGGACGGCTCAAAAAACAGTGGCTTTAACAAGTTTAAGAAACTTTGTTATTTCTACCCCATCTCTTTCAGAACAAACCGAAATCGTTGCCCGTGTCGAAAAACTCTTTGCTTGGGCCGACAATATCGAAAAGCAGGTTAATGCTGCGCAACAGCGTGTCAACAATCTGACTCAATCGATCCTCGCCAAAGCGTTTCGCGGTGAATTAACCGAACAGTGGCGCAAAGAGCACCCGGATTTAATCAGCGGTGAAAACAGCGCTGCGGCATTACTGGAAAAGATTAAAGCAGAACGTGCGGCTGTGACGAAGAAAAGCAAAAAGAGTTCGAAATAGTCACAATCAGGGCGGATAGTATCCGCCCTCGCTTTTGCAACTAATCAGGCAACCTGCACTTTAGCGCGTAAAAAACGCGGTGTTTTTAAATTATCGACCAGCGTATTCATCAGCTTCATCAACAACCCGCTCAGCACCACTTTCGCGTTCTGTGGCAACGCATGGCACAGCAAAACTTGGGTAACCGCCTGGCTGTAATCACATAAATCATCCGAATCGGCAAAACTCTGTGAGTCCGGAAATTCAGACGCATGGTTTACCGATAACTGTTCGATACGTGATTTTGGCAGCGGCTTGTCGAGGTTTTCTTTTAGCGCGTCGAGATGCGCATAAAGATACTGACAAAGCAGTGTGCATTCGGCTGGGTTTTCGCTATCGACTAAAATGTCGGTTAACAATTCGCAGCGTTCCGCGAGATCGATAACGTCGAGATGGCTAATATTGAGGGCAACGGGTTTTGAAAAAAGCGGGTTCATATTCATTGTATTGATTTCCATATATGGATTACAAAACCGCCACAGGAAACGCCAAGTTCACTGGTGGTGGGCTGAATGGGGTTGGCGTACCGACAATGAATAAACGGTGCATCTAATGATGCCCCCAACCAGCCCACCATAATTCTTGGAAAGCCGTTGAGTATAACGTAAACACCGTTCAGGACGCCAATCCTGGCACCTGAATTTGCAGGCGCGCGAACACTATAAAAGGATAACCGGAGCAGAGAAAGGGCGTGTTTGAGAGGTTGGAAAGCGCCTCGCAAAGAATTTGCATTATTTGCAAAAAATGAAAATGAACGCTTTTTTGCTTATTAGTTGAGCCGAATGAATTATCACAGTGAATGCATAAAGTACCAACAACATGCTAATCATTGCCGGTTTCCTCCTCTGTGGGTTCGCCTCGAAATTTATTTTTAAACAAAACTCATCTCATTATATTGAGTGATCCACTTCAACTTTCCCCACTACTTGCCGAAATTTGTTATTCCATTTTCCTGTTTATTGTCAGCATGGCTGTAATTCTTCAGGAGGCGCAATGGAAAAGGAACGCATTATTCAGGAATTTGTTCCTGGAAAACAGGTCACACTGGCGCATTTAATTGCTCATCCCGGTGAGGAATTAGCGAAGAAAATAGGCGTTCCTGGCGCTGAAGCGATTGGCATTATGACCCTGACGCCGGGTGAAACCGCCATGATAGCGGGAGACCTCGCCACCAAGGCCGCCAGCGTGAACATTGGTTTTCTGGATAGATTCAGTGGCGCATTAGTGGTTTACGGCTCAGTCGGTTCGGTTGAAGAAGCCTTACAACAGACGATAACCGGCCTGAGCAATATTCTGAGTTATACCGTCTGTTCAATGACGCGGAGCTAGCCGCATGAAACGCATCGTGTTTGTCGGTACCGTGGGGGCGGGGAAAACAACATTGTTTAACGCGTTACAGGGAAATTATTCCCAGGCAAGAAAAACGCAGGCGGTTGAATTTAATGATGTGGGGAATGTCGACACGCCGGGGGAATTTATCAGCCATCCGCGGTTGTATTCTGCATTAATTAATACCCTGATCGATGCGGACATATTGATATATGTCCACGCGGCAAACGATCCGCAATGCCGTATCCCCGCTGGGTTGTTAGATATTTATCCTTATCTGCGACGTATTGCGGTAATAAGCAAAATTGATTTGCCCGATGCAAATATTGCACAGACACAGGCGATGCTCAAAGACTCAGGATTTACGCCACCAATATTTGCACTGAACAGCCTGGATGCTGCGAGCGTCAGGCAACTTGAGGATTATCTGGCCGAGATATGTGGTCAGGAGGAACCTGTTCAATGAAAAAGCTCATTACGGCTAATGATGTTCGTGAAGCCCATTCCCGTGGTCTTAAAACCATTACTTTTGTCCTGAAAGAATCCATCGTCACGCCGGAAGCGCGCGTAGTTGCAGAGCAACTGGATATCGCGTTAGTGGAAGACGGTGTCGGTCCTGTCGCAACAGAAAGTACTCCGCCTCGTTCCGAACGTCAGCGTATTCGCGAAGAGATCATCTCCCAACTGCCGGAGGGAATGTTCACCGAAAGCCTGGTGGCGCAGCTCATTGATAAGGTTGAGCAAGAACAGAAAACGCGGACGGGCAGCGGGATGCAACCGAGTTTTCGTGCGGTAACGGGCAAAGGCGGTATCAAAGTTATTGATGGCAGTTCGGTAAAATTTGGCCGTTTTGATGGTGCGCAAGAGCCGTGTGTTGGGCTAACCGATTTGGTCACGGGCGCGGATGGCAGCAGCATGGCGGCAGGTTTCATGCAGTGGGAAAACGGCTTTTTCCCCTGGACGCTGAATTACGATGAAATCGACATGGTGTTGGAAGGGGAATTACACATACGCCATGAAGGCGAAACGCTTATCGGTAAAGCAGGGGATGTGATGTTTATCCCTAAAGGTTCCAGCATCGAATTTGGCACTCCCAGCCACGTTCGTTTTCTCTATGTTGCCTGGCCTGCCAATTGGCAGGAATGCTAAGGCGAGGCGCTTATGAGCACCTTCATTACTGAAGACTGGCTACGGGCAAATCACACCCTCAGCGAAGGGAGCGAAATCCGCCTTCCCGCTGACAGCCGTATGACACCGTCGGCCCGTGAACTCATTGACGCACGCCGTTTGCTGGTGAAATTCCAGGATGATGACGGGCGCTTGTTTGTTGAAACGGAAGAGAAATTACAACCGGTACACGGCCTGACGAGTGAATCCGTGGCACAGGTCGCGCATTGCGAGTTATGCCAGCAGCAAGTGAAAGAAAAACCAGACACGCTAACCCACCTTAATGCGCATGTATTTGTGGCGAAAAACGATCCCCGTCTGGCATTTCGCGCAAGTCTGGATAGCGCCATTGCTATGGCGGTATGGCTGCAAACTGAATTCGATAACACGGCTGCACTTTGGCTTGCCGATATTCGCTCTTTACTGGGCAATATTATGCGCGCAGACGCGTTAGAGCAGACATTGCCTGAACAGCAATTAGTGGGGTTATCTGCTGACGATTTGCACCGTTTATCCCATCAGCCGTTGAAATATCTTGGGCACGATCATCTGGTTCCCGATGCGGCGCATGGGCGCGAAGTCGCGCTGCTCAATTTGCTTCGAACAAAGATTCGCGAAACCGAAATCTGCGCGGCAACAGTCTTTATTGGTGCGGATTACCACGTACAAAAAGCGGATTTATTGCTGGCACTTAATCGCCTCTCAAGCGCGGTTTATGTATTGATGATCCTGTGCCTGAAAAAAGAGTGGCCAGATGCAGCAACGCTACTGCGGCGGCTGTCTGGAGGCTCACATGTTGCTTGACCGTTGCCGTCGCCAGGCCCAAAACCAGCCTAAGCGTGTCGTCTTCCCGGATGCGAAGGATGCGCGTGTTATCGAAGCCGCGCATTACCTCCAGCATCACGGACTGGCGCAACCCATTATCCTGGCCAATCCGTTTGCTTTGCGTCATTTCGCGTTGGCAGCCGGGCTACCACTCGACGGATTACAGATTATCGACCCAGCAACGTCACAGGACTGGTTGGCTGAATTTCATCAGCAACTGACGCAGCGTCTCGGTGATAAAACGCCGGATGATGCCCAAGAACGATTACGTGACCCGCTCTGGTTTGCGGCTGCAATGGTTAAAGCAGGAAGAGCCGATGTGTGTATTGCCGGGAATATTTCATCTACGGCTGCCGTTTTGCGTGCCGGTCTGAAAGTTATCGGCTTGCAACCGGGTGTTAAAACGCTCTCTTCCCTGTTTTTGATGTTGCCGCCAGAGGGAGAAAGGATCCTTGGATTCGCCGATTGCAGTGTCGTACCGCAACCGACAGCCGCTCAGCTTGCTGATATCGCTATCAGCAGCGCACAAAGCTGGCAGGCCATCACCGGGCAGCCAGCACGTGTCGCCATGCTGTCATTTTCTACCAACGGCAGCGCCCGCCACCCTTGCGTTGCCACCGTTCAACAGGCAACGGAGATAGTACGCGAGCGCGCCCCTGAACTGTGTGTGGATGGTGAGTTGCAATTTGACGCAGCCTTTGTTCCCCAGGTGGCTGCGCAAAAAGCGCCTGAAAGTGTGCTGGGAGGGCAGGCGAATGTGCTGGTTTTCCCATCGCTTGAGGCGGGCAATATTGGCTACAAAATTGCGCAACGGCTGGGTGGATTCCGTGCAATTGGCCCGATGATTCAGGGGTTGGATGCCCCGCTGCATGACCTTTCCCGAGGATGCAGCACACGTGAAATTATTGAACTGGTGCTCATTGCATCAGGTATGACGGATAAGCATAGCGCCGTTCGTCGGAATGAAACTGAAAGCCTTTTAACCGAGTGAGAGGAAATAAATCATGGAAGCACTAGGACTTATCGAAACAAGAGGTTTGGTCGCAGTGATTGAAGCATCGGATGCGATGGTCAAAGCCGCACGCGTCAAACTGGTAGGCGTAAAACAGATCGGCGGTGGGCTGGTAACGGCAATGGTGCGTGGCGATGTAGCAGCCTGTAAAGCGGCAACCGATGCCGGAGCTGCCGCGGCTCAGCGTATTGGCGAGTTGGTTTCCGTTCATGTCATCCCACGTCCACATGGCGATTTGGAAGAAGTTTTCCCGATTGGCCTGGGTAGCGACAAAACTATCGATTGATAGCCGGTGACGTCATCCCCCGACGTCACCCTTCTTTTACCTGATTATCTGGCAGCCTCAGGGCGGCACAGGATTGCTTTATCTGAATTTTGTCCGGAGGCGAGCATGAAGCTGGCAATGGTCATTGGTCAAATCGTTTGCACAGTCCGTCACAGCGGGCTTGAACACGACAAATTGCTGATGGTGGAGATGATTAACCGCCAGGGCGAACCGAGTGGTGAGTGTGCAATAGCCACTGACAGCATTGGTGCCGGAAACGGCGAATGGGTGTTGCTGGTGGGCGGGAGTTCCGCTCGCCGAGCACATCATAGTGAAGCCTCTCCGGTCGACATGTGCGTGATAGGCATCGTTGATGAAGTGGTCATGGATAGAGAAATTATCTTCCATAAATAGTGAGGGTTGAGCGGCATGGACAGGCAACAAATTGAACAGGTGGTGAAAGCTGTGCTGGCAGGAATGGCGGCAAACACAACACCACAACCCGTCACAAAACCGTGCGGCGCAGGCGTTTTTGCCTCACTGGATGATGCCGTTGAAGCGGCTTGCGTGGCACAAAAATCCTTAACCAGCGTGGCGATGCGCCAGAAAGCCGTGGCGGCCATCCGTCTGGCGGGCGAGCAATATGCACAACCGCTTGCGGAAATGGCGGTAGCGGAAACCGGGATGGGCCGCGTTGCAGATAAATGTGCCAAAAATATTGCTCAGGCTCGTGGTACTCCGGGCGTTGAATGCCTGACACCGCAAGTGTTAACCGGTGATAACGGTCTGACGCTCATCGAGAATGCGCCATGGGGCGTGGTGGCTTCGGTAACACCGTCTACCAACCCAGCGGCAACCGTCATTAATAACGCCATCAGCATGATCTCCGCCGGGAATAGCGTGGTCTTTGCACCGCATCCAGCGGCAAAAAATGTTTCGCAGCAAACAATCACCTGGCTTAACGAAGCGATTGTTGCGGCGGGTGGACCGGCGAATTTACTGGTGACGGTTCTCAATCCTGATATCGAAACCGCACAACGATTATTCAAATACCCCGGCATCGGTTTATTGGTGGTAACAGGTGGCGAAGCGGTGGTAGACGCGGCGCGTAAACACACGAACAAACGTTTGATCGCCGCAGGCGCAGGGAATCCGCCGGTTGTGGTGGATGAAACCGCCGATATTCCTCGTGCGGCTAAAGCTATCGTGCAGGGTGCGTCGTTTGATAACAACATCATCTGCGCTGACGAAAAAGTGCTGATTGTGGTGGAAAACGTCGCGGACGCGTTGTTGGAAGAAATGCAGCGTAATCACGCCGTTTTGCTCAGCGATGCGCAAGCCGAAAAACTGCTGCCGATTGTGCTGAAAAACGTGGATGAACAAGGAAAAGGCCAAGTGGTTCGCGACTGGGTTGGGCGTGATGCGTCCAAAATTGCCGCCGCTATCAGTCTTAACGTGGCCCCTGAAACACGCTTGCTGCTGGTGCAAACCACGGCGCGCCATCCTTTTGCCGTCACAGAAATGATGATGCCTGTGCTTCCAATGATCCGGGTGGCCAATGTCACCGAGGCCATTGCACTTGCGGTGAAGCTGGAAGGAGGCTGCCACCATACCGCCGCCATGCACTCGCGCAATATCGACAACATGAACGCCATGGCGAATGCCATCGACACCAGTATTTTCGTTAAAAATGGCTCGTGTATTGCCGGGCTGGGGCTGGGTGGCGAAGGCTGGACCTCCATGACCATCACTACGCCAACTGGCGAAGGTGTGACATCGGCCAGAACCTTTGTACGCCTGCGTCGTTGTGTACTGGTAGATGGATTCCGCATCGTTTAAGGAGAGGGGCAATGGCACGCAGCGAACAAACCTGGCTCAATGAGCGCTTACGAAATGCGTCTTTGCTGTGCAACCAGCATCCGAGTGTCGATCAGCAACCGCTGTGGCTCGGAATCGATCTCGGCACCTGTGATGTCGTATCGCTGGTTGTCGACGGCAATTGTCAGCCCGTTGCAGTTTGCCTCGATTGGGCCGATGTGGTTCGTGATGGCGTGGTCTGGGATTTTTTCGGCGCGGTGCAGATTGTACGTCGTCATCTCGACACGCTGGAACAGCAGCTTGGCTTTCGTTTTAGCCACGCCGCCACCTCATTTCCACCGGGCACCGATCCTCGTATTTCGGTCAATGTGCTGGAGTCTGCGGGGCTGGAAGTGAGCCGTGTGCTCGATGAGCCGACAGCCGTTGCCGATATGCTCCAGCTTGATAAAGCGGCGGTAGTGGATATTGGCGGTGGCACCACTGGCATTGCCGTCGTTTCACAAGGGCAAGTGATTTACTCCGGCGACGAAGCCACGGGCGGACATCATATTTCCCTGACGCTTGCGGGTAACCAACGCATCCCACTGGAAGAGGCTGAACAAATGAAGCGCGGTAGCGATGCCAGCCTCTGGCCTGTGGTGCGCCCGGTCTACGAAAAAATGGCGGACATTGTCGCTCGTCATATCGAGGGTTACGACGTCGAACAACTCTGGCTGGCGGGCGGTTCCTGTATGCAGCCGGGGGTGGAAGGGCTGTTCCGGCAGTGTTTCCCTGAATTAACGGTTCAGTTACCTCCGCACTCCATTTTCATGACCCCGCTGGCGATCGCCGTTTGCGGTATGACTCAAGTGGAGGGTGCTCATGCACAGTGAAGAGATGCAATCCGCGCTTTATCAGGCGCTGGACATGATGAATGCTCGCAACGTGCGTGAATTTTCCATACCACCCGCCACGTTTATGGGGCCAGGTGCAGTCGCGCGTTGTGGCGAGGCATTGCTTGAACGCGGGATTTATCGCCCATTCGTCATGGTCGATAACATGCTGCATCAAGCCGGAATGACCGATGTTCTGGAGCGCAACCTGAAGCACAGCGGCATCACGTATGAAATCTGGCCATGTTCGCCTGGCGAACCTGTCGACCGCGATATCGGTGCGGCAGTTGAACAAATCGATCGTTGTCAGTGCGATGGTGTCATTGCTTTGGGCGGTGGATCTGTACTGGACGCAGCAAAAGTGGTCGCTGTGATTGCCACGAATCCCGGCCTCGCGCTTGAGAGCCTGGTTGCAGGGAAACGTCTGAATCGCCGGTTGCCGTTCGTCGCGATCCCAACCACAGCGGGCACCGGCTCGGAAGCCACCAATGTGTCAGTGATTATCGCCGCGCAGACTCACCGTAAACAGGTTCTTGTCCATTCCATGTTGATCCCGGATGTCGCGATTATTGATGCGTGTCTGACGCTGGGTGTTCCATCGCATATTACCGCCGCAACAGGAATTGATGCCTTAACTCATGCCATTGAAGCGTATGTGGCAAGCAATGGCACGCCGCTGACTCGCGGGCTTGCGTACCGAGCCATCAACAGTATTGCGCAGGCATTACCGCAGGCTGTAGGGCAAGGGCATGATTTGGCCGCACGTGAAGCGATGATGCTCGCGTCGTATATGGCCGGAATGGCGTTTTCTAACGCAGGCCTTGGGTTATGCCATGCCAGCGCACACCAGATAGGTGCCGCTTACGGCATTCCGCATGGCAAAGCTAACGCCATCATGCTGCCGGCGGTCATGAAATTTAACCAGTTGGTGTGCAAAACCACCTATAGCGAAATTGGCCACGCCCTGACAGGGAAATCGTGCGCGGCCAGTGAAACCATCGCTTTTGTTGAACACCTCATTAATGAACTGGAGTTAGGAAGCGGGTTACGCGCGGCCGGAGGCTGCGAGTCTGACTATGTCGGTTTCGCCCGTGCGGCGCTAAACGACATCTGTATTACCACCAATCCACGCACTGTGACGGAAGCCCAGATTATTACGCTGTATCAGGACGCCTGAACGGGCATTACACCGGCCTGCTCGCAGGCGATGAAGGAGAAGGGATATGGGCATTAACGACATTATCATGTACATCATGATGATTTTTATGCTGATTGCCGCGGTTGACCGGGTTTTCACCCAGTTTGGCGGCTCAGAAAAAATCCTCGGGTTTGTCGGGCTGGGCAAACTGGGTAAAAGCATTTCCGGTTCAGGCAGCCAGTTTGAAGAAGGCTTTATGGCGATGGGCGCGCTGGGGTTGGCGATGGTTGGGATGACTGCGCTGGCACCGGTGTTAGCTTACTTGCTGGGGCCGGTAATTATCCCTGTTTATGAAATGCTGGGCGCAAACCCGTCAATGTTTGCCGGCACGCTGCTGGCTTGTGATATGGGCGGTTTCTTCCTTGCCAAAGAACTGGCGGGAGGGGACGTTGCAGCCTGGCTTTATTCAGGGCTAATTCTCGGGTCCATGATGGGCCCAACCATTGTGTTTTCTATTCCCGTTGCGCTGGGCATTATCGAGCCTTCAGACCGCCGTTACCTGGCGCTTGGCGTGTTGGCAGGAATAGTCACGATTCCGATTGGCTGCATTGCAGGTGGTCTGGTGGCGATGTACTCCGGGGTTGAAGTCAATGGGCAGCCAATTGAATTCACCATGAGCCTGATTCTGCTCAACATGATCCCCGTGTTAATCGTCGCGGTGTTAGTCGCGCTGGGGCTGAAGTTCATTCCGGAAAAAATGATTAACGGTTTCCAGATCTTCGCCAAAATCCTTGTGGCGATAATTACCGTCGGCCTTGCAGCGGCAGTGGTGAAATTCCTCGTAGGCTGGACGCTGATCCCCGGGCTTGATCCTATCTTTATGAGTGAGGGTGACAAGCCTGGCGAAGTGATGCGCGCCATTGAAGTCATCGGTTCAATCTCTTGTGTGCTACTTGGCGCTTATCCGATGGTACTGCTGCTGACTCGCTGGTTTGACAAGCCGTTAATGCGCGTAGGCAATTTGCTGAAAATCAACAATATTGCAGCAGGCGGTATGGTTGCGACGCTCGCCAACAACATTCCGATGTACGGCATGATGAAGAATATGGATGCGCGCGGCAAAGTCATCAACTGCGCATTTGCCGTGTCGGCGGCATTCGCCCTTGGCGACCATCTGGGTTTCGCTGCGGCCAATATGTCACCGATGATCTTCCCAATGATTGTCGGCAAGCTGGTAGGTGGCGTTACCGCGATAGGCGTGGCTATGCTGCTGGTGCCGAAAGAAGAAAGCACCCATGTCGTGGTTGATTCTGCGGAGGCGCAATCGTGAAAATTCGCGAACTTCATAGCGTAGGTATTGATGTTGGCACCACCACAACACAGGTGATTTTCTCCTGTCTTGCACTGGTTAACCGAGCTGCAATCTCGCAGGTGCCGCGCTATGAGTTCGTGAAACGTGAAATTACCTGGCAAAGCCCGGTGTTTTTTACCCCGGTTGATAATGATGGCCATCTGAGAGAAGAAGAGCTACTCAGCCTAATTCTCTCGCAGTATCAGGACGCGGGTATCGCGCCTGAGTCTATTGATTCAGGCGCAATTATTATCACCGGTGAAACCGCCAAAACTCGCAATGCGCGTCCAGCCGTGATGGCACTTTCCCAGCAGCTTGGGGATTTTGTCGTCGCGACTGCTGGGCCGCATCTTGAGTCAGTGATTGCCGGTTACGGCTCCGGGGCACAGGCGTTATCCCAGCGCCAGCTCAACCGAGTCATGAATATTGATATTGGCGGTGGTACAGCGAACTACGTGCTGTTCGAAGGGGGCAAGGTTGTCGCTTCTGCTTGCCTGAATGTCGGTGGACGTTTGTTTGAAACCGATACTCACGGCAATGTCACATTTATCCATAAGCCAGGTCAGTGGATTGCGGATGAGCTGTTTGGTGAAGGTAAAAAGACGCTCACTCCCGCGCAACTGGATACCGTTGCCGACCGCATGGCGCAACTGCTTTATGAAGTGGTCACCGGTGAGATTTCACCACTGGCACAACGCTTGTTAATGACGGATACGTTGCCTGCAGGTAAACCTGCTGACGTGATTACGCTGTCGGGTGGAGTAGGGGAATGCTATCGCCAGCCACCAGAAACACCGTTTGGTTACGGCGATATTGGCCCGCTTCTGGCGCGAGCAATTCATCGGCATGCAGGATTTTCCTCGCTCAGCGTACACATTCCCGAGCAAACCGTGCGCGCGACCGTGATTGGTGCTGGTGCGCACACCCTTTCGCTTTCAGGTAGCACCATCTGGCTCGACGAGATGACGTTACCGCTGCGCAATATTCCTGTTGTACACCCTGTTGGCAAGGGTGAGCTCGCACAAACCTGGCAACGGGGACTGGAACAAATGGATCTCAATGCGGCGCAGGATTGTTACGCGCTGGCCATTCCACCTGCACTTCCAACCAGCTATGCCACCGTGCAGTTGGTCATCAACGCTCTGAAACTTTTTATCCAACGCCTTCCAGGTTCGCAGCCGCTGATTGTTGTCGCGGAGCAGGATCTCGGTAAAGCGCTGGGAATGCTGCTGTTTCCACAAGTGGAGCCGCGCAAGCTTGCGGTGATAGACGAAGTCGTCACCCGTACTGGCGATTATATTGACATTGGTTTGCCGTTGTTTAGTGGAGCAGTTGTCCCGGTAACGATCAAATCACTCGCCTTTCCTTCCTGAGGGATCGACATAATGAAACTAAAAACCACGCTGTTTGGGCAAGTTTATCAGTTCAAAGATGTGAAAGAAGTGCTGGCGAAAGCCAACGAATTACGTTCCGGCGATGTGTTGGCAGGTGTTGCTGCACAGAGTTCTCAGGAACGAGTGGCGGCAAAACAGGTGCTGTCTGAGATGACGGTGGCGGATATTCGCATGAATCCAGTTATCGCTTATGAAGATGACTGCGTGACGCGCATTATCCAGGACGACATCAACGAAACCTCTTATACACGGATTAAAAACTGGAGCATAAGCGAGCTGCGTGAGTACATCCTTAGCGATGACACCAGCGTTGACGATATTGCTTTTCTGCGCAAAGGCATCAGTTCTGAAGTGGTCGCGGCTGTCGCTAAAATATGCTCGAACGCAGACTTAATCTACGGCGGCAAGAAAATGCCGGTGATTAAAAAAGCCAATACCACCATTGGCCTACCTGGCACTTTCAGCGCACGTTTGCAGCCTAACGACACGCGTGATGATGTTCGCAGTATCGAAGCGCAAATTTACGAAGGGTTGTGTTTTGGTGTGGGTGATGCGGTCATTGGCGTTAACCCGGTGACGGACGATGTGGGTAACCTAACCCGCGTACTTGATACCATCTACAACGTTATCGACAAGTATTCGATTCCGACGCAAGGCTGCGTATTGGCGCACGTCACTACCCAAATTGAAGCGATTAAGCGAGGCGCTCCGGGTGGGCTTATCTTCCAGAGTATTTGTGGCAGCGAAAAAGGGCTCAAAGAGTTCGGCGTGGAACTTGCCATGCTGGACGAAGCACGTGCCGTGGGGGCGGAGTTTAACCGCATCGCCGGAGAAAACTGCCTGTACTTCGAAACAGGGCAGGGTTCGGCTCTTTCCGCAGGCGCAAACTTTGGCGCAGACCAGGTCACCATGGAAGCGCGAAATTACGGCCTGGCGCGCCATTACGATCCTTTCATCGTCAACACGGTAGTCGGGTTTATCGGACCGGAATATCTCTATAACGACCGCCAGATTATTCGCGCCGGGCTCGAAGATCATTTCATGGGCAAACTTAGCGGCATCTCAATGGGCTGCGACTGCTGCTATACCAACCACGCCGATGCGGACCAGAACCTCAATGAAAACCTGATGATCCTGCTGGCGACCGCCGGATGTAACTACATCATGGGGATGCCGTTGGGTGACGACATCATGCTCAATTACCAGACCACGGCATTCCACGATACTGCCACCGTGCGCCAGTTACTGAATTTGCGTCCATCGCCGGAGTTTGAAGCTTGGCTGGAAACAATGGGGTTAATGGCTAATGGCCGTTTGACGTCACGCGCGGGCGACCCGTCGCTGTTCTTCTGAAATCATCAGGGAAATCATCATGGATCAAAAACAGATTGAAGAGATTGTGCGCAGTGTTCTGGATCAAATGCACAAACCGGAAAATGCCGTGCAGCCTGCCGTTACCACAACGCCAGTGACGCAAGCTGTCGTCCCAGCAACAGAAGAAAGTTGTAGCG
The DNA here is from genome assembly GCF_027594725.1 of Buttiauxella sp. WJP83. NCBI lineage: Bacteria > Pseudomonadati > Pseudomonadota > Gammaproteobacteria > Enterobacterales > Enterobacteriaceae > Buttiauxella > Buttiauxella sp. WJP83. The sequence continues at coordinate 2,694,363 of NZ_CP110080.1, read as the reverse complement.
TCGATTTGGGCTCGACTGAAGCCAAAATGTGGATTGGTGTGCAGAACCCTCATCGTGCCGAAGTACTGGAAGAACTGCGCCACAGCACCGCTGCTCGCGTTTGTACCGGGCGCGCAGGCCCTCGTCCACGCACGCAGGCGTTATTGCGATTCCTGGCTGACCATTCACGCTCGAAGGATACCGTTCTCAAAGAAGTGCCCGCTGAATGGGTTCAACAGCAGGGATTGTTGGAACTGCAATCCGAAATCAGCGACAAAAATCTCTATCTCACCCGCCCGGATTTAGGGCGTCGCTTGAGTGCCAACGCTATCGAAATGCTGCGTACCAGTTGCAAACAGAACCCTGACGTTCAGGTAGTGATTTCTGACGGCCTTTCGACTGACGCTATCACCGCTAACTATGGCGAGATCTTACCGCCGCTGTTGCAGGGACTGGAACAATCCGGGTTGCATGTTGGCACTCCGTTCTTTGTCCGCTATGGGCGCGTGAAGATCGAAGATCAAATCGGTGAGTTGCTGGGCGCGAAAGTGGTGATCTTGCTGGTGGGCGAGCGTCCAGGGCTGGGCCAATCAGAAAGCCTCTCTTGCTACGCGGTGTATTCACCAAAAACGGCAACCACGGTGGAAGCCGACCGCACCTGTATTTCCAATATTCACCGGGGTGGTACACCGCCAGTCGAAGCGGCTGCTGTGATTGTCGAACTTGCAAAACGTATGCTGGCGCAGAAAGCGTCGGGCATCAACCTGACTCGTTAAGGGAGCATAACTATGCCAGCTTTAGATTTGATTAAACCGAATGTGAAAGCGATGCGGGTTATCGCAAACGTCAGCGAAGGGTTTGCTCGCGAACTGAAATTACCTTCCCATATTCGTAGCCTGGGTTTGATTACTGCTGATTCCGATGATGTAACCTATATCGCCGCGGACGAAGCCACGAAACAGGCGCAGGTTGAAGTGGTGTATGGCCGCTCGTTGTACGCAGGTGCAGCGCATGGCCCATCACCAACGGCCGGGGAAGTGCTGATTATGCTGGGTGGGCCAAATCCGGCTGAGGTGCGTGCGGGTCTGGACTCGATGTATGCCACTATCGAACAAGGTCCTGCGTTTCAGTGGGCTAACGATTCGGAAGATACCGCATTTTTGGCTCATCTGATTTCCCGTACAGGATCGTATCTTTCAACAACGGCCGGTATTTTGCTTGGTGATCCAATGGCCTATCTGGTTGCGCCGCCACTGGAAGCGACATTTGGCATTGACGCTGCGTTGAAATCTGCCGACGTGCGCATTGTCACCTACGTGCCGCCGCCATCAGAAACCAACTACTCGGCAGCGTTCATGACCGGTAGTCAGGCCGCGTGTAAAGCCGCCTGTAATGCCTTTAGTGAGGCCGTGCTTGAGATAGCGCGCAACCCAATTCAACGCGCGTAGGGAGTGATTAATGAACTCTCTCGGGTTACTTGAAGTGTACGGTTTGGTGGCGGGAATTGACGCAGCAGACGCAATGCTAAAAGCGGCAAACGTGCGCTTGTTGAGCCATGAAGTGCTCAATCCTGGCATGGTGACGCTGGTTGTTGAAGGGGATCTTGCTGCGTGTCGCGCCGCGTTAGATGCGGGGGCGGGTGCGGCTAGTCGTACAGGCCGAGTGATTAGCCGTAAGGAACTCGGCCGTCCTGATGAGGACATCGAGCGGCTGGTGTGCAGCTTTGGCCGTAAGCCCGCAAAACAATCGCCGGTCGCCACGCCAGAAGTCACACAAGCGCTGCTGGACGTGTTGCAAACTCAGGGCCATGGTATGACTGCCGGTGAAGTTGCGGCGCATTTTAACTGGCCACTCGAAGAAGCCAGAAAACAACTTGATGCATTATTCCATGACGGAAAATTACGCAAGCGTAGCAGTCGTTATCGTCTGAAGGCTGTGTAGCGGCGCAAGGAGTCGCGTATGAGTAAGAAAATTAACCCTGACTTACATCATCTGCGTAAAACGGACTATGCGCGGGACGAGAAAGTGGCGCCTCTGATTGAGGAGACGTGTGTACATCGGCGCCAGACAAAAGATGTGTATGAACACGCCTGCACTATCACTGCGTGGCAGCAGCTCTATGATCAGCTTCAGCCTGGGCACTTCCAGGGGGAGCTGACGGAGCTTCTGCTTGATGGCATCCAGATGTTCCGTGAGTACACTAATCTTGCCCTGCGACAGTCTTGCATGGTGTGGCCGAATGCCTTCTGGTTTGGCATTCCGGCCACCTATGGTGAAAAAGGGTTTATTGGTACTCAACTGTTGGGCAAAGAAGAGATTGCGGCGCGCCCTGGCGGGACAGAGTTTGAATTGAGTACGCCAGATGAGTACACCATCCTCGGCGTGGTCATTGCTAACGATGTGCTGTTTCGCAATGCTGGGCTGTTTTATCAGCCGGAAATCTTGTTTGAGCTTTTACAAAAAAACTCAGCCCTTGATGTTTGCCCGCAGAAAAAAGAAGCTATCTGGCAATTTATACATCAGGCACTGGCGCATGGCAGCCATGACCCGGAATGTATGAGCAACGAAAACGTGCGCAAGGTGCTCTCACACAATTTGCTATCGGGAATGAGTGAACTGCTGGAAAGTGCACAGCCCGTGGCTTCTGAGCTGATGTCGCGAAAAACGAGCTATCAACGGCTGGTATCCCAAGCGCGTGATTGCGTATTAAGTCGCACGTCGGAACCCTTAACGGTGCTTGAACTTTGCAATGAGCTGCATGTTAGCCGCCGCACATTACAAAATGGTTTCCATGCTGTGCTGGGGATTGGCCCTAATGCCTGGCTTAAGACGCTGCGTCTGAATGCTGTGCGCCGGGAATTGGTCAGCCCGTGGTCAAACTGGAGCACCGTGAAAGATGCCGCGATGCAATGGGGCTTCTGGCACCTCGGCCAGTTTGCCACTGACTATCAACGCTTGTTCCTGGAAAAACCCTCTGAGACGTTGCAATCACGTGGGCGGGAATGGCGGTGAAGGGGGAGAGCCAAAGAGTGGTCTTCTTTTGCGGGCGGCCAGGATGTCGTGTCCTGGCCGCCCGCAACTTTTCAAAGTGCCAGCAATACATTAATCATCGCCGGATTGTGTTCCAGCATCAGCAGGATTTTTAGCGACGAGCCTGAAGGAATGCGGCGATTTTGCTCCCAGCTTTGCACCAGTGAAGCGCTTACGCCAACAGCCTGAGCAAATTCCTCCTGCTTCAAACCTGTGGTTTCACGCAATGCTTTCACATTCGGCAAAGGGTGGCGGTGGACGCGAGCGGGTTGCATTTCGCCTTTTTCAATCGCCACCATCTCTTCCATGCTTTGTACAAGGGAGTCGAACAGTTGCTTATCCATAATATCGTCCTTAAATTTTCATCATGAAAAATAGACAGAGTCTGGTCCAGAAGTGTGGTTAATCGCTTTAACACGGATTTCTCAGCTTCTGTCATATCGTCTTTCACATTTTTGGCATAAACCGTTAGCAGATAAAGTTTTCCCTTGCGGGTGACTGCGTAATAAATTACCCGAACGCCGCCGCGTCTCCCGGTCCCTGGCCGATTCCATCTGAGCTTTTTGCAGCCCCCGGTATTTTTTATCGTATCCCCATCGACATGCTGTTTGAGCAGATATTCCTGAAGTTGCTGGAAGGTATCATCATCTAACAAACTTTCGCGTTGCCTGACGAATGTCGGGGTTTCAATAAACTCAAAATAGTCCATTTGTTGTTTATCCCTGGTGTATTTTTAATCGCACGAAGTACGAGTGTCAAGTTTGTTTTCGTACTCGGTACGGGATTGTGTTGGAGCTAGTGGCTATGGATTCGCGACTTTAGATTTAAAACCACGAGATGAACATTGACTTTTATGGCTTGTGGAAAGCGCCTCGCAAATGATCAATTAACAGCGTCTTGTGTACGTTCCCGATGAGACTCCTGAGCCTGTTTCTGCTAACGTTTGCATAAACTAAAAGACACCAGGAGGCCATATGCGCCAGAGAGTTATCGTTTGCCCAATTATTGAAAACAACGGCGAAATTTTGCTGTGTAAAATGGCAAACGACAGAGGGGTTTTTCCGGGGCAATGGGCGTTATCCGGTGGTGGAATGGAGCCGGGTGAAAATGTTGAGCAAGCGCTTCTGCGTGAAATCAGCGAGGAGCTGGGTGCAGAGTTGAAGATTATGCATATTACGCCCTGGACGTTCTCAGACGATGTGCGGACAAAAACCTATGCAGATGGTACGAAAGAAGAAATCTACATGATCTATCTGCTATTCAACTGTGTCAGTGCTAACCGGCAGATAACGTTTAACGAAGAGTTTCAGGACATCGCCTGGGTTAAACCTGAAGATCTTCATCTCTACGATTTGAACGAAGCCACCAGAGCGACTTTCACTAAAAAAGGTTGGCTCTGATTTATGGTAAAGGCGATGGTTTGGCTGATCCTCACGGCGCTATCCGGCGGCGGTGTGGTTATCTATGCGTTGTATCAGCAATACGAGGAACAAAGTGCTGAGTTCCGTATTTTGTACCGCGATATTACGGTCAAGCTTTCGCAAAACGATGTCATTCTGGCGCTGCTTTCTAACAGCAGCGACCCCGCTGTGGTGCAGAAAAAATTCCCCTATATTCTGCGCTGGCAAACCAAACCCCATAAACCGCCGCGCCCGGATATAAACCCCGCCCGCGCCGGAACCTACTGGATAAATTCCCCGCAAGGTTCGTTGCTGATTGATTTACCCACATTGTTGGCCGATTTCGTTCGTTCACAGAAATTTCGGCACTTTAGCCTGAGCTGGCAGGGAACTCCTCTTCTCACGCAGGGTGCTGAAGGGAAGGGGGATTGGTGGCGTTGGGAGAAAGAGGTCGCAAGTCCTTCTCAGCCTCTGAATCTGTTGGTGACAAATAACCCGGACTGGCGAAGCTTGCCCTGGCTTGTGTTGGTGCTGCTGGGGATTTTCTGGGCGGCGGTAATCTACTTTTATAATCAGTATCAGGCGACAAAACGCCAGCGGCAAATCGCTGATTTACGTGCTCATTTTTCAGAACTGGCGCGGTTAAATACGATGGGGGAAATTGCCGCAGGTATGGTACATGAACTGAATCAACCGCTCACCGCGATTCTCAGTTACTCGCAAACTGCGCAACGTCTGATTAAACAGCAGCAAGCGGAAAAAGCAGAACCGTTGCTGGATGCGGCCGTGATGCAAACCAAGCGGATTAGCAGTTTACTGCTGGCATTTCGTGAAAAACTGCAAAGTGATGAACAGACATTGCAGCCAGTTGATTTACGTCAGATTTGGGAAAGAGTCGCCATGTTGCTGGGTAATGAAATCGAGCGTGGCAACGTCGGCATCATCAATAATATTCCTGGCTCTTTGCCTCCGCTGATGGCATCTCCCTTGGGTATCGAGCAGATATTCCATAATCTGCTCAATAACGCCGTTCAGGCTCAGCAGCAAACGGATAAAGCCTGGGTTACCGCAAGCGCCAGCCAAACCGAGAGCCATATCATTTTGACCGTCACCGACGGTGGGCCAGGGCTGAGTGAGCAGGCATTACAGCAGGTGTTTATGCCTTTCTTCACCACCAAAAAAGAGGGGCTTGGCCTGGGTATGGCGCTGACCGAGACGCTGGTGCAGCGGTATAACGGCAGCATTCAGGCGGATAATAGCGCGACCGGAGGGGCGTGTTTTACCCTGATATTTCCCCTTATTCAACCGGAGGCATGATGGTGCAACGCATCTATCTGATTGATGACGATGAAGCGATACGCTTTTCGTTAACTGCACTGCTCGCGACGATGGGTTGGGAAACGCAAAGCTATGACAGCGTGCAGAGTTTTCAGGAGTCTGAATCTGATCTTCCGAGTCTCAACGGCTGCTTGCTGTTGGATATTCGGATGCCCGGTAAGTCGGGTATTACACTCCTGGAAAACTGGCAGCAAATGGGGAGTACGCTGCCGGTTATCATGATGACGGGTCATGGCAGCATTGATCTTTGCCGTCGCGCGTTTAAAAACGGAGCATTCGAGTTTCTGACCAAACCCGTTGATGCCGACCTTCTGATTGAAACGGTGGGGGCTGCACTCGAGCAACAGAAACTGAGTCAGCAACAGCGTGAAAGTCATGCCGATTTACAGGCAAAACTGGCCTTGCTTTCTGCCCGCGAACAGGAAGTGATGGCGCTAATCATGCAGGGGAAATCGAACAAAGAGATGGCGAGAGATCTTGAGTTATCTCCTCGAACCGTTGAAGCCCATCGCGCCAGCCTGTTTGCGCGGCTTGAAATCAACTCGCTGGCAAAGCTGATAAAAATCTACGGTGGGCTGAAAGGAACCAGGTAAAATTACCTGGCATACCAGGTATTCGTCCGAATGGTTTCTCTGGTTGCGCCTGGTTACCTTAACTCTTGTAAATTCATCACATCGAGTTGAGAGAAGAAACCATGAAAAACTCCATCCTGTTCGCCGCTGCTCTGTTCAGCAGCGCAGCCGCAATGCCTGCTTTTGCCAACAATGTTCTGACTGAAAAGAACCTCTCACTCGAGTTTGCCGACAAACTCGCCCAAAGCGCTATTCAGGCCTGTAGTGCCAAAAACTATAACGTTGCGGTGACGGTTGTGGATCGTGCTGGGGTAGTTAAAACCGTTAAGCGTATGGATAACGCAGGCCCGCATACCGTTGAAGCCAGCCGTATGAAAGCGTATACCGCGCTGACGACGAAAAATGCCACTGGCGATGTCATGAAGAGTGCGCAGGATAACGCCGGTGCACAGAATATGCGTGATATCCCAGGCTTCTTGCTGTTGGGTGGGGGTGTGCCGGTGAAAGTCGATAACCAGACCATCGGTGCCATTGGTATCGGCGGTGCGCCTGGGGGCCATCTGGATCAACAATGTGCGGTTGACGCACTTGAAGCCAATAAGTCACTGCTCAACGCTTCCTGATATTTATATCCAACGCAGGTTTACCAGACCTGCGTTCATTTTTTAGCTCCTGCCTTATTCAGACAATTGTTTAATCCGCATAAGATTCATATCAATAGTTGATTTATAGGCTGCCAGACCGCCGCCATTTCCAGAACCATAGGAAGTTAGAACGCGGTTGCTTTCGGCATTTCGAAACTCTCTATATGCCAGCTCAGCTTTGTCGAAGGCTTTAACAGAATGCAAAGAGCGACTTCCTTCACTTTCTTTTTCTAACTCAACAAGTTCAGCCCGTACCTTTTTTTCAGCTGCACTTAGTTCAATTTCCGATTGTTTTACCACTATCGGATAGCATTCACGCTGCTCAGCCGTTGACAATTTTTCTTCGCACTTCTTGTATAGCCCTTCAGCAGATTCTGCCGCAAGGACGGTCTGGCTACACAAAGCCGCAAACATTAAACCTGCCAGAATAGATTGGGTTGCATTAATTTTCATTTTTTCTCCTTTACAGGAATTTAACCTAACTTAATTAATTTTTTGTATCAAATGACTAATGGTTATATATGTTAATTAACACATTGATATGTTTTAAATTGTGAAAATGACTTATCTTCGGGATTGTTCCTATTTCCATAGGGTTTAATTATCCATCCTGGTGTGAAATATATATGAAGTGAAATGTAACTTTAAAAAGCATATTTTATATTCGAATTATATTTCACCCCTGAGCCGGTATTTTCTGAGATATTTCAGCCTTGTTAGATGAAGTGTAAAAAATGGCGTGTGAACTCACGAGTTCTCCACCGCGATATGCTCCATACCGAAGATCTCTGAAAAGTATGCCAGTGCCCGAATGTCAGTTCATCAAACCACCTATTGAATAAATTAGTATTTTCTATACATCTTTGTCTTTCTATCACCTGCGCTTTCCATTCCTGAATAAATTCTATTTATTTCATCACCTTAATTAGCACTGCTCACCCTCTGCAAGAGTTCCAGCAGGGTCTATCCTTAGTTAAGGCGTCTAAAAAACGAGCATTTCGTGAATACCCCTGTTACCAGGATGTTGTATTGATAATAGTTATCATTAACATGGGGTATTGGCCGTTGGGCGGCAAAACATCAAGAGGTGAATTATGGACGTGCAAACCGGTAGCTTCGATCCCAGCGAATTTGCCTGGAAGGGGCTGACGTTAACCCCTGATGCTGCGGCACATATTCGCAAACTGGCAAGCCAGCAGCCCGGCTTTCTCGGCGTCCGTTTGGGTATCAAACAGACAGGGTGCGCCGGGTTTGGCTACGTGCTGGATACCGTCAAAGAGCCTAAAGCTGATGACCTCCTTTTTGAAGCGGGTGGCGCGAAACTGTGGGTTCCGCTTTCTGCGATGCCGTTTATCGACGGAACGGAAGTCGATTATGTGCGCGAAGGATTAAATGAAATATTCAAATTTAACAACCCGAAAGCCCAGCACGAATGCGGCTGTGGTGAAAGCTTTGGGGTGTAGGCGGAATTATGTCACGTAACACTGAAACGACTGAAGAAGTGAAAACCTGGGCGGGCGGCCATCAGTACAAAGAAGGTTTTTTCACCCAGCTCAAAACTGACGAACTGGAACACGGCATCAATGAAGACGTGGTGCGGGCTATTTCTGCGCGTCGTAATGAGCCTGAATGGATGCTGGAATTTCGCCTGAGCGCTTATCGTGCGTGGCTTGAGATGGAAGAACCTCATTGGCTGAAAGCGCATTACGAAAAACTTAACTATCAGGATTACAGCTATTACTCAGCCCCTTCGTGCGGCAGCTGCGACGATAATTGCGAATCCCAGCCCGGAGCGGTTCAACAGCCGGGAGGCAACGCTTATTTGACCGGCGAAGTGGAAGAAGCGTTTAACCAACTCGGCGTGCCGGTGCGGGAAGGTTCAAATGTGGCCGTGGATGCCATTTTTGACTCGGTTTCGGTCGCGACGACTTATCGTGAAAAACTCTCTGAACAGGGGATTATCTTCTGCTCCTTTGGTGAGGCGATTCATGAGTTCCCGGATCTGGTGCAAAAATATCTTGGCACCGTGGTGCCGAGTAACGACAACTTTTTCGCGGCGCTGAATGCGGCGGTAGCATCTGATGGCACTTTTATTTATGTGCCAAAAGGCGTGCGCTGCCCGATGGAGCTTTCGACCTATTTCCGGATTAATGCCGAAAAAACCGGTCAGTTCGAACGCACGATTTTAGTGGCGGACGAAGGCAGCTACGTCAGCTACATCGAAGGGTGCTCCGCACCGGTGCGCGACAGCTATCAGCTGCACGCTGCAGTTGTGGAGGTCATCATTCACAAAGACGCGGAAGTGAAATATTCCACGGTGCAAAACTGGTTCCCGGGCGACGGCAATACCGGTGGGATCCTGAACTTCGTGACCAAGCGTGCGTTGTGTGAAGGGGCAAACAGCAAAATGTCCTGGACGCAGTCCGAAACCGGCTCGGCTATTACCTGGAAATACCCCAGCGTGATATTGCGCGGTGATAACTCCATCGGCGAGTTTTTCTCCGTCGCGTTGACGGCAGGAAACCAGCAGGCCGATACCGGTACCAAGATGATCCACATCGGCAAAAACACCAAATCGACGATTATCTCCAAAGGAATTTCAGCCGGACACAGCCAGAACAGCTATCGCGGACTGGTGAAAATCATGCCAACTGCGACCAACGCCCGTAATTTCACCCAGTGCGACTCCATGCTCATCGGGCCAGACAGCGGCGCGCATACCTTCCCGTATGTCGAATGCCGCAATAACACCGCTCAGCTTGAACATGAAGCGACCACCTCGCGTATCGGGGAAGACCAGTTGTTCTACTGCCTGCAACGCGGAATCGCGCAGGATGATGCGATTTCAATGATCGTCAATGGATTCTGCAAAGATGTGTTCTCGGAATTACCGCTCGAATTCGCGGTGGAAGCACAAAAATTATTAGCGATTAGCCTCGAACACAGCGTCGGATAAGAATTAAGGGAAAATTATGCTGAGCATTAAAGACCTACAGGTAAGCGTTGAGGACAAAGAGATCCTGCGCGGTTTGAGTCTCGAGATAAAACCTGGCGAAGTGCACGCGATTATGGGGCCGAACGGTTCAGGGAAAAGTACGCTTTCTGCCACGCTTGCCGGGCGCGAAGATTACGAAGTTACCGGCGGGCAGGTGCATTTTAAAGGCAAAGACCTGTTGGAGTTATCGCCGGAAGACCGCGCGGGTGAAGGCATTTTCATGGCATTCCAGTACCCAGTGGAAATTCCTGGCGTGAGTAATCAGTTCTTTTTGCAGACTGCGCTGAATGCGGTGCGCAAATACCGTGGGCTGGACGAACTCGACCGTTTCGATTTTCAGGACTTGATGGAAGAAAAAATCAAATTGCTGAAAATGCCGGAAGACTTACTGAGCCGTTCGGTGAACGTAGGCTTCTCTGGTGGTGAGAAAAAGCGTAACGATATTCTACAAATGGCGGTTCTCGAACCCGAACTTTGCATTCTGGATGAATCAGATTCGGGGCTGGATATTGATGCGCTGAAAATTGTTGCTGAAGGGGTGAATTCACTGCGCGATGGTCACCGAGCTTTTGTCATCGTTACGCACTATCAGCGTATTCTCGACTACATCAAACCTGATTTTGTCCATGTGCTTTATCAGGGCAGGATTGTGAAATCAGGAGATTTCAGTCTGGTGAAACAACTGGAGGAGCAGGGTTATGGCTGGCTTACCGAACAGCAGTAACGGCAACGCTCTGCAACAGTGGCACCACCTGTTTGAAACACAGGGCTCAGTGCGCAGCAAAGAAGCCCAGGAACATATGCAGCAAATGCTGCGCCTCGGGCTGCCAACGCGCAAACATGAGAACTGGAAATACACACCGCTTGAAGGGTTGCTCAATAACCAGTTTGTGTTGCCTGCATCGGAAGCGTTAAGCGAAATTCAACGTAACGCGTTGGCATTGCCGTTGGACGCGTGGCGTCTGGTGTTTGTGGATGGGCGATTTAGCCCCGAGTTGAGCGACGATCTGTCCAACAGCGGGTTCGATATCACCATTGATACCCAGCGAGCGTCGTTGCCTGCTGCGGTGCAGAGCGAGGTGTTTTTGCACCTTACCGAAAGTCTTGCTGAAAGGGTGACGCACATTCGCGTTTCCCGTAATGACAACCCCGCGAAAGCTCTGCTGCTCATGCATGTCAGCCGTGGCAGTGCGCAGGATGAGATGAATACCGCGCACTATCGTCATCACTTATCGCTTGGCGAAGGGGCTTGCGCGACAGTTATTGAACATTTCGTCAGCCTTGATGAGCACGCCCATTTTACCGGGGCTCGTTTTACCGCTGATGTGGCGGCAAACAGCCAATTGCATCACTACAAACTGGCGTTTGAAAACGCGCAAAGTTATCACTTCGCTCATAACGATGTGGTTATCGGCCAGGATGCTACGGTTGAGAGCAACAGCTTTCTGCTTGGGGCGGCGGTGCTGCGCCATAACACCAGTTCGCAACTTAACGGTGAAAACACTCAATTACGCATCAACAGCCTGGCGCTGCCAATTAATAACGAAGTGTGCGACACCCGCACCTGGCTTGAGCACAACAAGGGTTACTGCAACAGCCGTCAGTTGCATAAAACTATCGTCCGTGACAAAGGCCGGGCGGTGTTTAACGGCATGATAAAAGTGGCTCAGTATGCGATTAAAACTGACGGGCAGATGACCAACAACAACTTGTTGCTCGGGCGCCTGGCGGAAGTAGACACCAAGCCGCAGTTGGAAATTTACGCCGATGATGTGAAATGCAGCCACGGAGCCACCATTGGCCGCATCGATGACGAACAGATGTTCTACCTGCGTTCGCGCGGGATTAAAGAGCAGGCTGCAATGCAGATGATCATTTATGCCTTTGCCGCAGAGCTAACGGAAAATATTCGCGACGAAGCATTGAAACAGCAAGTGCTGGCGAGGATCGGCCAGCGCTTTGCAGGGGGAGAAGCATGAGTTTTTCCATCGAACGGGTGCGGGCTGATTTTCCCATTTTGAGCCGTGAAGTGAACGGGCAGCCGCTGGTCTATTTAGACAGCGCCGCCAGCGCGCAAAAACCGCAGGCGGTTATCGACGCGGAGCTGGATTTTTACAGCCATGGTTACGCGGCGGTACATCGCGGCATTCATACTTTGAGCGCGGAAGCGACACAGTTAATGGAGAATGTGCGCAACCAGGTTTCACGCTTTATTAATGCACGAACGCCGGAAGAAATTGTTTTTGTTCGCGGTACGACCGAGGGCATTAACCTGGTCGCCAATAGTTGGGGGCGCGCCAATATCCATGCTGGAGATAACATTATTATTTCCACTATGGAGCACCACGCCAATATCGTGCCATGGCAAATTCTCTGCGAGCATACTGGTGCAACATTACGTGTGATCCCGCTTAATCAGGACGGTACGCTGCAATTGGACGTGTTCCCGACGCTGATTGACGAACATACCAAACTGCTGGCGATTACCCAGGTTTCGAACGTGTTGGGTACAGAAAACCCCGTGCAGGAGATGATTGAAATCGCCCATCAGGCTGGGGTGAAAGTGCTGGTGGATGGCGCACAGGTCATCATGCATCACGCCATCGACGTGCAGGCGATGGATTGTGATTTCTATCTGTTCTCCGGCCACAAAATTTATGGCCCAACGGGTATCGGTGTGCTGTATGCACGCGAGGAAATCCTGCAAAACATGCCACCGTGGGAAGGGGGCGGATCGATGATTGCGAGTGTCAGTCTGACCGCTGGCACCACTTACGCAGCCGCACCGTGGCGTTTTGAGGCCGGTACGCCTAATACCGCAGGCATTATCGGGCTGGGTGCCGCCTTGCGCTATATCGAGAGCCTTAATTTGACCGAAGTGAGCGAGTACGAGCAATCGCTTATGCGGTATGCGCAGCAGGCGTTAAAAGCGGTTCCAGACCTGACGATTTATGGCCCGGATCAACGCCTCGGTGTGATCGCGTTTAATCTGGGCAAACATCACGCCTATGACGTAGGGAGTTTTCTCGATAACTATGGCGTTGCGGTTCGTACCGGACACCATTGCGCGATGCCATTAATGGCGTTCTTCCAGGTTCCAGCGATGTGCCGCGCCTCGTTCGCCATGTATAACACTGAAGAAGAGGTGGATCGCCTGGTGGTAGGTTTGCAGCGCATTCATCGTCTGCTGGGCTAACAGGGAGAAAGCCATGGCTAATTTGCCAGACAAAGAAAAGTTGTTGAAAAATTTCAGTCGGTGCAGCAACTGGGAAGACAAGTACCTCTACATCATAGAACTCGGCGGACGGCTTCCGGTGTTCCCTGACAGTGAACGCATCGCTGAAAATACCATTCAGGGCTGCCAGAGCCAGGTGTGGATTGTGATGCACCAACAGCCTGATGGTGTCATGACGCTTGAGGGTGACAGTGACGCAGCCATCGTCAAAGGGCTGATTGCAATCGTGTTTATTCTCTACCAACAGATGACGGCGCAGGATATTGTCGTGTTTGATGTGCGCCCATGGTTTGAGAAACTTGAGCTTGCTCAGCATCTTACACCGTCTCGCTCCCAAGGGCTTGAAGCAATGATCCGCGCAATCCGCACCAAAGCCGCCAATCTTAGCTAAACTCAAAGAACAGCTTTCATCCTGTTAACGCGAGGTAATTTTATTGCCTCGCACGGCTTTCAGCATTCCGGCGCTTAGCCGGTGAATACAGGAATTCAGTATGAAACGCGCGTTCTCTCAAATAACATTAGTTTTGATAAGTGCTCTGGCTGCTAGCCAGTCAGCATGGGCTGTTGACTATTTATTACCCCCTCCGGGTAGCCGAATAATAGGTGAAAATCAAACCTACATTGTTCCGAATGACGGTAAAAACCTTGAGGCAGTCGCCGCGAAATATAATACCGGTGTGTTACTGCTGATTGAGGCAAACAATACCGTTGATCCCTGGTTACCAAAACCTGGCAGCGAATTAACGATACCGTCGCAAATGATCCTACCGGATGCACCACGCGTGGGTATTGTTATCAATCTTGCTGAGTTGAGGTTGTATTATTATCCGCCGGGGCAGAATCGTGTTGAAGTTTATCCGCTGGGTATTGGGCAGCTTGGAAGAGAAACGCCAGTGATGGTGACTCGTGTCAGCCAGAGGATCCCTAATCCGACCTGGACGCCAACGGCAAATATCCGAGCACGTTCAGCAGCGCAAGGCATAACGCTGCCTGCGATGGTGCCAGCAGGGCCAAATAACCCTCTCGGGCGCTACGCACTGCGTCTGGAACAGGGTGGGGGTGAATATCTGATTCATGGCACCAATGCGCGTAATAGCATTGGCTTGCGTGTGAGCTCGGGTTGTATGCGTATGCGTGCACCCGATATCAAGGCCGTGTTTAGCCAGGTCTCCGTGGGGACTCGCGTGCAGATCATTAATGAGCCCGTAAAATTCACCACAGAGCCGGATGGAAGGCGTTATGTTGAAGTGCATCAGCCGCTATCGCGCAATGATTGGGAAAATCCACAAACCGTCCCGATTGCAATTTCCGCATCCTTTGGTTCATTTATCGATAACCCGTTGAGCGACAAAGCGCAGGTGGATAGTGCCATCGTAAGGCGTGCGGGTTATCCGGTACTGGTCAATGCGCCACAAGGTGTCCCATCACAACCGGTGAATATTACTCCGATACAGGGCGTCAGGACGACCACAGGCAGTGGGAGCATGGTAAGTGGGCAGAGTAGTGTGGTGATGAATTAGAGAGGTTCTGAGTGCGGGAGATTAAGGCAAAAAAAATGGCGCACAATGTGCGCCATTTTAATACAAGTACTCTTACTTACGGTAAGAGTGAGCTTGGTTGTCCAGACGCTGGTTAGCGCGTGCTGCGTCGTCTTTAGCAGCTTGAACGTCAGAACGCATTGCGTTCACGTCGTTGCTCAGCTGATCAACTTTAGCGTTCAGAGTCTGAACGTCAGAAGACAGTTGATCGATTTTAGCGTTAGAAGAACAACCTGCCAGCATAGTAGAAGCCAGGATTACCGCGCCCAGTACCAGTTTAGTACGATTCATTATTAATACCCTCTAGATTGAGTTAATCTCCATGTAGCGTTACAAGTATTACACAAAGTTTTTTATCTTGAGAATAAATTTTTGATGGGAATGCACTTAAATTTGATCGTTCGCTCAAAGAAACACCGAACTGAGGGTAAAACCTAAAAAAAATAGAAAAAACAGGGGATTTTAATCGGATTCTTCTTAGTAAAATCAGACTTAAATAGATCAGGCCTATTTGATTTTTAGTTCGCAATCGCTATTAAAGCGAATAAAAAAAGCGCCCGAAGGCGCTTTTAAAGCAAATTATTCGTTCGCAGTAATTTTACAGTACGTGAACGGATGCAGTATTGGTTGTACCACTTGGTACCAGAGCACCAGAAACCATCACTACGATGTCGCCTTTGCGAGCCAGACCGCTTTCCAAAGCAACTTCTTTACCCAGACGATAGAAATCATCAGTAGAAGCGATTTCTTTAACCAGCTGAGGAATCACACCTTTGCTCAGAACTAACTGACGAGCAGTCACTTCGTTGGTGGTCAGCGCCAGAATGGTTGCATTCGGGAAGTATTTACGCACAGCTTTAGCTGATTTGCCGCCTTGAGTTGCAACAACAATCACTGGAGCTTCCAGATTTTCTGCAGTTTCAACTGCACCGCGACAAACTGCTTCAGTGATGCGCAGTTTACGGCTGTCATGGTTGTTGTCCAGACGGCTGGTCATCACGCGGTCAGTACGCTCACAGATGGTTGCCATGATGGTCACAGCTTCCAGTGGGTATTTACCTTTAGCAGACTCACCAGACAGCATGACTGCATCGGTGCCGTCAATGATGGCGTTAGCCACGTCACCCGCTTCTGCGCGAGTAGGGCGTGGGTTTTTGATCATGGAGTCGAGCATCTGAGTTGCAGTGATAACAACTTTACGTGCGCGAACACATTTCTCAATCATCATCTTCTGCGCGAAGATAACTTCTTCAACCGGGATTTCAACGCCCAGGTCACCACGAGCAACCATGATGCCATCAGAAGCTTCGAGGATTTCGTCGAAGTTGTTCAGGCCTTCCTGGTTTTCGATTTTAGAGATGATCTGGATGTTTTCGCCGCCGTGAGCTTTCAAATGCTCGCGGATTTCAACCACATCAGAACGTTTACGAATAAAGGACGCAGCAACGAAGTCAACGCCTTGTTCGCAACCGAAGATCAGATCTTGTTTGTCTTTTTCAGCCAGAGCTGGCAGAGCGATAGAAACGCCTGGCAGGTTAACGCCTTTGTTTTCGCCCAGGTCACCGTTGTTCAGTACTTTACAAACAACGTTTTTACCTTCGATAGCGGTCACTTCCATACCGATCAGACCATCGTCGACCAGTACAGTGTTGCCCACGTTCAGGTCGCTGGTGAAACCTTCGTAAGTCACAGCAACGATATCGCTGTTACCGACAACAGTCTTGTCAGTGGTGAAAGTGAAGGTCTGGCCTGCTTTCAGAGAAACGTCTTTGCCGCCTTCCAGTTTAATGGTGCGGATTTCAGGACCTTTGGTGTCCAGCAGAATTGCAGCTTTTTTACCTGAAGTTGCCATGACGTTGCGCAGGTTCTTGATACGCTGACCGTGTTCTTCGTAGTCACCGTGGGAGAAGTTCAGACGCATTACGTTCATGCCTGCATCAAGCATTTTGCTCAGCATTTCTTCGGATTCGGTTTTTGGACCGATGGTGCAAACAATTTTAGTCTTTTTCATGACAGTCTTATCTGTAAGTTGAGAAGGATTGTGAAAATTCGGTTCCGGTCGATACGGGCGCCGGAGCGCAAACAAATGCTGGTATTGTTCAAGTGCCACCCGCTACTAAGGATAGGTGACAGAAATAAAGCGTGCAGAGGAAAGTGTGCTTGCGGTTCAGCCTGTCGAAGGGATTGATGACTTTTTAGTGTAGTAGGACAGTTCAATGCGCTGAAACCATTCAAGTGGGGATCGCGCATATTATAGGGGCAACTTGCCACGAAAGGAATTAAAAACGCTGTTTCAAATTTAGAATGCACACAAATACACCGATGTGTTATCAGTGCGTTAAATGAGTATTAAAAAATTGATGAGGTTAAGCAGGAGTTGTGTACGTCATCAACAAAGCGCAGTCAGCGCCTCAACTATTAATATCAAATTTAAATGATTTATTAAAATTTATTTGCGTAGAATAGGGATTCTGTTCCCCGTTCTCCCTCATTAGTGAAAAATTTTTGTAATGATTAAGTTAATAATTCCCAGTGTTATTGTGGTGGTTTTCTTACTTGCTTGCGCCAACGCCCCCGCAAAACGAATTGCGGCATGTGAAGACCAGGGTGGAAGTGATGGCATCTGTGCCGCGCATGAATGGAACTTTGCGATGGAAAGCCCTTTCCCGGAGAGCGATCTTTCTACCCTGGCACAGCGTGTAACCCCCAGACACTAACTCTTAACGCTGACTGAATTAGCATGGCTGCTCAGGTGGATAACCGTATGCCAACGACGTGCGGAAGATATTCGTTTGTTGCCCAAGAGTAATAACAAAATAACAAATGGAGAGCGTGATTAATTAATCATTCACAGATGAACATTTAAACATCGATTCACTTGAATTCTTTTCAACTTAAGGCTTATTAATGTTTATAAGCTTGATTAGGTTATTTCTTAACGACATTATTATTGTGCAATGGATGGGAGGTAAATGAATTACCTCTGAGTGTTCTTATTAATCACGGATTTGGATTATGTTGCCAATGGAAATGGAAGAAGATGTTGTCCTGCGGGTAAAAGGCATGGAAAAAATGCTGGAAGGAATTGTCCGCGAACTCAAAGCTAACAAGGGTGTTGTCGATGAGTTTATTCGGGATGATATCGCTAGATTCCGACATTGTTCAAAAGATGTAATATCGCACCATGTTCAGGCTTCTCGCAGCGTACGTAAAAGATTGGAAGATGCCACCATCCATTCTCAGAAACGTGTGCGTAAAACAGCACAGAACAACTTGTTATATGGTGTCTTGTGCGGAATGTCTTTCTGCATGATTCTGCAATTGATGTAATAAATATGGATGTATTTAGGGAGAAAATTATCTTTCTCCCTTTTTTATATGTGTGACTCATTTGGAATAACGGGAATGTCGTGAGATGGTGTCATCGCCATGCCTTGAGTATAAAAGTGGAAGCAGTTGCGGCCGAAGCTTTTAGAGGAGTAAAGCGCGAGATCGGCGTGGGCGAACAAATCTTCACGGGTTAGACCATGCTGTGGTGCACAAGAAATCCCGATACTGCTGCTGATGGCAAAAGTATGCCCGCTACATACAAAGGGCGTATTCAGGGCGGCTAACACTTTTTCCGCCAGCGCTTGGGCTTCTGAAATTGCGTCGCCATTGACCTGCTGAAGAATGGCAAATTCGTCGCCACCGAGTCGGATGGCCATATCACCTTCGCCAAGTTGTGCACACAAACGAGCAGCGGATTCGATGAGCAGTTCATCGCCAACGACGTGCCCATAAGTATCATTGACAGGCTTGAAGTGGTCTAAATCGATCAGCAAAAGATTAAAGAGATTCCCTTCGGATCTCAGTTTGATCAACCTTTCGTCGATGGAGTTTCGATAGGCAACTCGATTGGGCAGTTGCGTCAGGGAATCATGGTGCGCTATGTACTCCATTTTTTGCGCCATCTCCTGCATGCGCTGCAAATAGCCACGGTCAACCATGGCAACACGCAACTTTTCAATCGCTTTTGCCAGTTCACCTATCTCATCGTCTTGAGACTGGAATGGGGTGACCTGATCGGTTTTTTCATCGGCTATCAAGCTCACTGCCTGGATAAGGCGGGGAACCGGGCGAAAGAGATTACGCACCAGCCAATTAACCACCAACACCGTCACGACGAGGATCAATATCAACATTAGCAAGGTGTGTGTTAACAATTGATTATGGGTGGCTGAAAGTGCATCACGTTCACCGATACTGGTCACCACTGCACCTATGGTTGTGCCTGATAAATTAACGATGGGGATCGAACCGACGAAATAATCTTTCCCGTTGAGCGTGGCAAATCCGCGGTAATATTTTTTTAACGCAAAGTGGCCCGCTTTATCATCAGTCGTGGTTATTCTTTGTTCTGACTGAGTATCGATAAAACCGTTTTTATCGTCATAAAACAATAGCCACGTTGGATTATGGGTTTGTGTTGAAACCAATGTGAGAATGTCAGCTGGGTTAAAACCCGTCTGGATCATGCTCTCGTCATCCCATAGTGGCCTTTCGGATTCAATGGCGACGACCTGACCTTCGCTATTGGATTTAACGGAAACGGAAGTGTAGATATTGCGAATGATATAACTGGTGATTTGTGAATTGGTAGCAGCCTGCTTAAACCATTGCTCGTGAGAAATGCGATTCACTTCAAAAAAACCGGCACCAGAACCGACGCCATAGGCAATCAACACCCCCAGCATCAAGTAAACTGCCACTTTTCCGGTAATCGAATGATACCAGTGATGTTTCCCTTGTATATTGAACTCCTTCTTTGAAGGCGGCACAACGTCATGATGAATGAGCTCTTTATCAACCATTGTTCTATTTGTACTCTTTTAAAGTGATTAAAGAAGGCTCAAGAGGGAAACTAAAATATATAAACTGTTATTTATTGTTGCTTACATGAATACATCAGTGGCACATTGTTTTTTTAATGTTAGCGCATTGTAATTACATGACGAAGACCGCTTTCGCAGTGAGCTCTGGATTATAGGGTTGGCTAATTATTGCGTCAACGATAATGACGCCTTAATAAAATCATTTAAATGGCGTGATTTTTTATTTTTCGTTGTGTCTCGCAGATTTTAAATGTTGAACTTAATAGTTTTTTTATATTTTAACTCTGTCCATAAATGGCCATTCTGTTCCAGTAGAAGTGATTTTATAAAATATATGTGGTGCCGTAATGGGAGCGCTTGAGAGAATATAAAAAAATCCACGCTTTCGCGTGGATTTTGAATTATTGACTCTGTCAGCACACGGTATCAAGTACCGTGGACATGAAAGGGAATTAGACGTTGAACAGGAAGTTCATTACATCGCCATCTTTAACGATGTAGTCTTTACCTTCAGCACGCATTTTTCCGGCTTCTTTCGCGCCTTGCTCACCCTTGTAAGTGATGAAATCTTCGTACGCGATAGTCTGAGCGCGGATAAAGCCTTTTTCGAAGTCGGTGTGGATTTTACCCGCCGCTTGTGGGGCAGTAGCACCAACAGGGATAGTCCATGCACGCACTTCTTTCACGCCAGCGGTAAAGTAAGTTTGCAGGTTCAGCAACTCATAACCGGCGCGGATGACGCGATTCAGACCCGGTTCTTCAATCCCCAGCTCAGCCATGAATTCGTCACGATCTGCATCGTCAAGCTCTGCAATATCAGATTCAACGGCTGCACACACCGCTACAACCACAGAGCCTTCAGCCGCAGCGATTTCACGGACTTTGTCGAGGTATGGGTTGTTCTCGAAACCGTCTTCGTTGACGTTAGCGATATACATGGTTGGCTTCAGGGTCAGGAAGCTCAGATATTTGATGGCTGCCTTATCTTCATCTGTCAGAGGCAGAGCGCGCAACATGCCTGCGTTCTCGAGCTGCGGCAGGCATTTTTCCAGCGCGGCCAGTTCAGCTTTTGCGTCTTTATCGCCGCCTTTAGCGCGTTTCTGTACACGGTGAATAGCGCGTTCGCAGGTGTCCAGGTCAGAAAGCGCCAGTTCGGTATTGATAACTTCAATATCGTCAGCCGGATCAACTTTGTTATTCACGTGAATGATGTTGTCGTTTTCAAAACAACGTACAACGTGGCCGATAGCTTCGGTTTCGCGAATGTTGGTCAGGAACTGGTTACCCAGGCCTTCACCTTTGGACGCGCCTTTCACCAGACCGGCGATATCAACGAATTCCATGGTTGTAGGCAGAATGCGTTGTGGTTTAACGATTTCGGCCAGTTTATCCAGACGTGGGTCCGGCATCGGTACCACACCAGTGTTCGGCTCAATGGTACAGAACGGGAAGTTTGCTGCTTCAATTCCCGCTTTGGTGAGCGCGTTGAACAGGGTTGATTTACCAACGTTCGGCAAGCCGACGATACCGCATTTGAATCCCATGGTTTAATTCACCTTAATGACTTGATATTCAATGAGTTAATGTTACCTCATTGATAAAATGATCGTAACTTTCCCCATTATACACCCAAACGCTATATAACGGGGGCAGAAATCCTGCCTAACAGCCGCACATGCGTTATTGTGCCTTAAAGGCATGTAGGCGGTTGGTAGCTTTGGTTAACCCTTCTTTTAACCAAACTTCGGTGCAACGTGCTGCTTCGTCTACCGCGTCGTCAATCAGCTTTTGTTCGCTCAGCGGCGGTTTACCCAGTACGAAACCAACAACTTTGTTTTTATCACCTGGATGACCAATTCCGACACGTAAGCGGTGAAAGTTTGGGTTATTGCCTAATTTGCTGATGATATCTTTCAGACCATTGTGGCCACCGTGACCGCCACCGAGTTTAAATTTTGCCACGCCAGGAGGGAGATCCAGCTCATCATGCGCAACCAGGATTTCATCTGGTGCAATGCGGAAAAAGGTAGCCATCGCGCCGACAGCTTTGCCGCTGAGGTTCATAAACGTGGTTGGCACCAACAGGCGAACATCTTCACCTGCAAGGTTTATGCGTGCGGTATAACCATAGAATTTGCTCTCTTCTTTTAGCGACTGGTTATGGCGCTGTGCCAGCAGATCCACATACCAGGCCCCAGCGTTATGGCGAGTCGCCGCATATTCCGCACCTGGGTTTGCCAGGCCAACTATTAATTTAATGCTCACGTTTAATTTCCTGAAAACAGACCAGAGCCGCGTAGTTTACTGCGCCGATGTCACGATGACAAAGAGGCAATGCGCCGCTACCCAAACTATTGAATAGTTCCCATGGTTAACCATTGTAATTGCATGCTATTCAGCGAGTTATTTGTAAATATTTGTAGTCCTTCGTTCGTAATTGTGATCACTGACGCACATAATCCGAAGCGGTGTTGTCTATACTTTACACACAAGGAATGGGGATTTTCCCCGCCGACCCAGTAACACCCGGAGGTGACATATGAAACGCAAAAACGCTTCGTTACTCGGCAATATTTTCATGGGGTTGGGGCTTGTCGTCATGGTGGGTGGTGTCGGTTACTCCATTTTAAACCAACTCCCACAGTTTAACTTCCCGCAATACTTCGCCCACGGTGCTGTTTTGAGCATCTTTGTTGGTGCGGTTCTTTGGTTAGCTGGTGCGCGTGTGGGTGGGCACGAACAAATCGGCGACCGTTATTGGTGGGTTCGCCACTTTGATAAGCGTTGTCGTCGTGATGATAACCATCGCCACAGTTAATACCCATCGCCCTTTAAACTGTAGGGTTGTTGGCTGCTCTCATTCACCCGAATCACTTACTTGAGTAAGCTCATCGGGATTCATTCGATTGCCGCCTACCTACATTTTGAAGTTCTTGGGTATAGGGCATTGTAGAAAACGGTTCTGATACAGAACCGTTTTTTTTGATCTCAATTTTACTCAGCCAGCGCAGCCTGAATATCCGGGAAGAAAGCAAGGCGGCCTGCAATAGGTTTCACGCCAGCGCGTGCAAGTGTCTTCAACGGCTGAAATTCAAGATTCGTCACCCGTAATTCGCAACCTTCCGGCAGCTTCTCGACGAAACGTTGAAACGCATCCAGTCCACCTGCATCGAGGACGGGAACCGCATCCCACTGCAAAATAATCAGGTGATTTTGCTCAATACGTTGGGCAAGGTCATTAAATAATCCTTCTGCCGCAGCAAAGAACAGCGGACCGGTTACGCGCAACGCCAGCACACCTTCCGACGTATGGACGTTTACAGGCGCCAGTCGAGTCATGCGCGCAATGCGGCGCATAAACAGCAGCGAGGCCAATACAATGCCCACGCTGATGGCGATCACCATATCGAACAACACCGTTAATGACATGCAGATAAGCATCACAATAATGTCATCTGCGGGGGCGCGACGCAGCAGACTTAACACTTTATGCGCTTCACTCATATTCCATGCGACCATCAGCAACAGGGCGGCCATCGCAGAAAGCGGCAGCCATGACAGCAACGGCGCTAACACCAACAACGCCATAATTACCAGCAGCGCATGAATCACGGCGGCTATCGGCGAGGTTGCACCAGCGCGTACGTTGGCGGCGGAACGGGCAATCGCGGCGGTAGCGGTAATCCCGCCGAAGAATGGGGCAATAATATTGCCCAGCCCCTGGCCTATCAGTTCGCTGTTGGCATTGTGTTTGGTGCCTGTCATGCCATCCAATACGACTGCGCACAGTAGAGATTCAATCGCACCTAACATGGCCATCGAAAATGCCGCCGGGAGCAGGGCGCTTAACGAATCCCAACTTAGCGTGAAGTTTGAATTGGGAATATTCCACGGCAGCATCAATTGCGGTAACAGCTGCGGAATTCCATTGCCTTGCGTGCCATCGGCGAGCACATAGTGGAAGCGTGAGCCAATTGTTGCCACGTCTGCGCCCATCGCATGGACAATCCCCATGACAGCGCAACCGGCTAACAGTGCGGGCAAATGGCCCGGTAAACGGATGCCCAGTCGCGGCCAGAGAATTAACACGCCAAGTGTGACCACACCTATTGCCGCATCGCCGAGATTTAGGGTCGGCATTGCCATCGCCAGCGCCGCCACTTTATTCAAATAATGTTCGGGGACATGGGGAAGCTGGAGGCCAAAGAAATCTTTTACCTGCATGGTGGCAATGGTGATCCCAATCCCGGAAGTAAAGCCAAGCGTCACGGAAAGGGGAATGTATTCAATCAGGCGGCCAAATCGTGCCAGCCCAAATAAGATCAGAAATACGCCTGACATTAGCGTGGCGATAAGCAAACCGGCCAAGCCAAATTGCTGTGCCACCGGATAAAGGATGACGACAAAAGCCGCGGTAGGGCCAGAAACGCTAAAGCGTGAGCCACCACTTAAGGCAATGACAATCCCGGCGATAGCCGAGGTATACAGGCCGTATTGAGGTGCTACGCCGCTACCGATAGCCAGCGCCATCGCCAGTGGAATGGCAATAATCCCCACGGTAATTCCGGCAATAACGTCGCGACTAAAGCGGGACACGGTGTATTTTTCACGCCAGCAAGCGTCTACCAGGGCGCGGAAAGGCAATACAGAAGAAGATACGGTTTTCACTTTGATTCCATCCGTGAGCGCATCAACTGTCATAAAGGCAGGTGATAGAAAAGAAAAAACCCGCCGTGGCGGGTTTTTTTATGCGAGTTCGATTAGTGCTCGAACATCGCAGAGATTGATTCTTCATTGCTGATACGGCGAATTGCTTCAGCCAGCATACCGGACAGAGTCAGGGTGCGGACATTTGGCAGTGCTTTGATTTCATCAGACAGTGGGATGGTGTCACATACGATAACTTCGTCGATAACGGAGTTACGCAGGTTGTGAACCGCATTGCCGGAGAAAATCGGGTGAGTTGCATAAGCAAACACACGTTTTGCACCACGTTCTTTCAGCGCTTCAGCAGCTTTACACAGAGTACCGCCGGTATCGATCATATCGTCAACCAGTACGCAATCACGGCCGGAAACATCACCGATGATGTGCATAACCTGGGAAACGTTAGCGCGGGGACGACGTTTGTCGATGATAGCCATGTCGGTATCGTTGAGCAGTTTTGCGATAGCACGAGCACGCACAACGCCACCGATATCTGGAGAAACCACAATTGGATTTTCCAGGCCGATTTGCAGCATATCTTCCAGCAGAATTGGGCTGCCGAAGACGTTATCTACAGGAACATCGAAGAAGCCCTGAATCTGTTCTGCGTGCAAGTCCACGGTAAGAACACGGTCAACCCCAACACTTGAGAGGAAGTCAGCAACCACTTTCGCGGTGATTGGTACACGGGCAGAACGCACACGACGATCCTGACGAGCATAACCAAAGTAAGGGATAACAGCGGTGATACGACCTGCAGAAGCACGGCGCAGGGCGTCTACCATAACAACCAATTCCATAAGGTTGTCATTGGTTGGCGCACAGGTGGACTGGATGATGAAAATATCACCACCGCGTACATTTTCGTTGATTTGTACGCTTACTTCTCCGTCGCTAAAACGACCGACGGCGGCGTCACCAAGGGAGGTGTACAGGCGGTTGGCAATACGTTGTGCTAGTTCCGGGGTGGCGTTACCAGCAAAAAGCTTCATATCAGGCACGAGAAAAACCTCAGGCATGCGTCCAGTGGCGGATGGTACTACCGCAGCTTATGCGGGCGGGGTAGCGCCATCCAGGCGGTGTATAAAGAGCTTGATGCAACGTCTGAAACAAGGTGACGTTGTCACCAATACTCAGCTTGCCCGGATATGGCCTGATGCAGCGGGGAGACATTAACGCCTCGCGCAACAAACCCATGCAGCCATTCCGGGGCTTGCTCAAGCACCTGGCGGGCAGCGTTCTCGGTGTCAAATTCAGCAAACACACAAGCGCCGGTGCCGGTCAGGCGCGACGGCGCATATTCTAACAGCCAGGAAAGCAGGTCATCAACCTTACGAAAACGTTTTCTTGCGATAACCTCACAATCATTACCAAATTCACAGTTTAATAACGTGTCAATTGATCTAATCGGGGTATTTCGTGGAAGCTCCGGATCTTTAAAAATAACCGGCGTCGGAATGCTGACACCAGGATGCGCAACCAGGTACCACTTTTCTGGTGGTGAGACTGGGGTAAGCTTCTCGCCAACACCCTCGGCAAAAGCGGCAAATCCCCGTACGAATACCGGCACATCGGCACCCAAGGTAACACCCAGTGCAGCAAGCTGATCTTCAGTCAGGCCGGTGTTCCACACGTGGTTTAGCGCCACTAACACCGTGGCTGCGTTTGAAGAACCTCCGCCTAAACCGCCCCCCATGGGCAAGCGTTTTTCAACGCTTATCTCGGCTCCCGCCCCCTGGGGTAAAGTCCCCATCTGTAAGGCGGTGTCTTGCAATAATCGGGCGGCACGGACAATTAAATTTTCTTCGTTCGGCACCCCTTCAACAGGGGTGGATAAACGAATTTGGCCATCGTTTTTGGGCTCAATGATGATGGTGTCGCCATAATCGAGGAACTGAAATAAAGTTTGTAAATTATGGTATCCATCTTCTCGACGGCCCGTGATGTACAAAAATAAGTTCAATTTTGCCGGTGACGGCCAACGATTTTTCATTACTTAACCGTCCAGCTATCCATTTTGAGCTTTATACGTTGCGAACCTTCGCGCAGTTCCATGTTTGACGGCAGAGCAGGTTTCACACTGTCGTCATAATCACTGTAAACCACTTTCCAGGTTTTACCGTCTTGCGTGTAATTGACTTCGCTCAGACGATACTGGGCATCAATTTTATAGTCAGTGGCATCGCCTGGCAGGCCGAGAATCCATTGGCGCAGGCTATTGATCGGAATAGGCATTCCGGTCAGACGCCCAATCATCTCTTCAGCATTATCGGCAACGTATTTTTTACCATTACGGTCAGTCAACTGAACGACGCCTGGCTGCGCATTGAGCTCGAGTTCGGTGCTGCCTAATGGGTTAGTCAGCAATAAACGATAACGGTCTGGCGAAGTTTGTTGCCAGTTATAACGTGCATAAACTTTCTGGCTATCAGAAAGATAGGCAAAAGCACCACGCGTCTGATATTGGGTGATTTTTTGCACTTGTTGCTGGTGTTGCAACCACTGTGGAGAGTCAGGACTTTTGCCTGGACCGCTAGATTGTGGGGTTACACAAGCAGTCAAAACAAGGCTTGCCAGTGGCGCAAGGCACAGTAGACGGGCTTTCGGCATAAACATAGCGGCAGCAGATCCTTCTCAATCATTTTAGTTGTTAACTGTTTATGCTAGCGGTGGTCGGTCAGGCCGTCTACGGTCAAGTTGTCTTAAATCATTAATTGCACTGATACCCCGCAAGGGGTGGCTCTCTTTTATTGACTGCGCGCATCCTGTATGATGCGCCGAGTTAATCCTTATCAACATCGGTATTACTCAGACCGCTCAATGACCCTATTAGCACTTGGCATCAACCACAAAACAGCTCCAGTCTCGCTGCGAGAACGTGTTACGTTTTCGCCGGACACGCTCGACCTGGCGTTGAACAGCCTGCTTGAACAGCCGATGGTGCAGGGCGGCGTTGTGCTGTCTACGTGC
Source organism: Buttiauxella sp. WJP83 (assembly GCF_027594725.1). Lineage (NCBI taxonomy): Bacteria > Pseudomonadati > Pseudomonadota > Gammaproteobacteria > Enterobacterales > Enterobacteriaceae > Buttiauxella > Buttiauxella sp. WJP83. The sequence continues at coordinate 2,667,081 of NZ_CP110080.1, read as the reverse complement.
AATCGTACTGAGTTGTATCTGAGCGTTGAAGAACAGGAAAATCTGCACGAAAAACTCGTACGCTGGCTGTGTAATTACCACAACCTCAACGAAGAGGAAGTGCGTAAAAGCCTGTACTGGCATCATGACAACGATGCAGTCACGCATTTAATGCGTGTCGCAAGTGGTCTTGATTCGCTAGTACTCGGCGAGCCGCAAATTTTAGGCCAGGTCAAAAAAGCCTTTGCCGACTCCCAAAAAGGGCATTCGCTTTCCAGCGAACTGGAACGCATGTTCCAGAAATCCTTCTCTGTCGCGAAACGAGTCCGGACTGAAACTGAAATTGGCGCGAGTGCCGTATCGGTTGCGTTTGCGGCCTGTACGCTGGCGCGACAAATCTTTGAATCTTTATCGACCGTGACCGTGTTACTGGTCGGTGCAGGCGAAACGATTGAGCTTGCTGCGCGGCACTTACGTGAACATAACGTGCAGAAAATGATTATCGCCAACCGCACCCGTGAACGTGCTCAGGTACTGGCTGATGAAGTCGGAGCCGAAGTCATCAGCCTTAGCGACATCGATTCACGTTTGCAAGAAGCCGACATTATTATCAGTTCTACCGCCAGCCCACTGCCTATCATTGGTAAAGGTATGGTAGAGCGCGCGTTGAAAGCCCGTCGCAATCAGCCTTTACTGCTTGTGGATATTGCTGTTCCACGCGATGTTGAACCCGAAGTGGGCAAACTGGCTAACGCCTATCTTTATAGCGTTGATGACCTTCAGGCGATTATTCAAAGCAACCTTGCGCAGCGCAAAGCTGCCGCTGTTGAAGCCGAAACCATCGTCGCGCAGGAATGCAGTGAATTTATGGCATGGCTGCGCGCGCAAAGCGCCACAGAAACCATCCGTGAATATCGCAGCCAGGCTGAGCAAGTTCGTGACGATTTGACTGCTAAGGCCATCGCCGCGCTTCAGCAAGGTGCGAATGCCGAAACTGTTCTTCAGGATCTGGCATGGAAATTAACCAATCGCCTGATCCACGCTCCAACCAAATCTCTTCAGCAGGCTGCCCGTGACGGGGATGACGAACGCCTGCAGATTCTGCGTAACAGCCTCGGGCTGGATTAGCAAATAAACTCTTATTACAAGGTAAAACACCGCCCATGAAGTCTTCTATCGTTGCCAAACTAGAAGCTCTGCAAGAGCGCCATGAAGAAGTTCAGGCTCTGCTTGGGGATGCTGCCACAATTGCCGACCAGGATCGTTTCCGTGCGTTGTCACGTGAATATGCCCAGTTAAGTGACGTTTCCAGCTGCTTCCTGAAATGGCGTCAAGTGCAGGAAGATATTGAAACCGCACAAAGCATGCTCGACGACCCGGAAATGCGCGAAATGGCGCAAGAAGAATTAAATCAGGCGAAAAGTGACAGCGAAGAATTAGAACAACAACTTCAAGTTCTGTTGCTGCCAAAAGATCCTGACGATGAACGTAACGCTTTTGTTGAAGTTCGTGCCGGTACTGGCGGCGATGAAGCGGCTATTTTTGCCGGTGATCTGTTCCGCATGTATAGCCGTTACGCGGAATCTCGCCGCTGGAAAGTGGAAATCTTGAGCGCCAACGATGGCGAACACGGCGGCTTTAAAGAAGTGATCGCCAAAATCAGTGGTGAAGGTGTTTACGGGCGTCTGAAGTTTGAATCCGGTGGTCATCGCGTGCAGCGTGTTCCGGCGACTGAATCCCAGGGCCGTATTCATACCTCCGCTTGTACGGTTGCGGTCATGCCAGAAATTCCTGAAGCAGAATTGCCAGATATCAACCCAGGCGATCTGCGTATTGATACCTTCCGTTCTTCAGGCGCAGGCGGTCAGCACGTCAACACCACCGACTCTGCGATCCGTATTACCCACTTGCCGACAGGTATCGTGGTGGAGTGTCAGGACGAACGTTCCCAGCATAAAAACAAAGCCAAAGCGCTTTCAGTGTTAGGCTCGCGTATTCGCGCTGCTGAAATGGCAAAACGCCAGCAGGAAGAGGCTTCAACGCGCCGCAACCTGCTCGGTAGCGGAGACCGTTCAGATCGCAACCGTACTTATAACTTCCCGCAAGGGCGCGTGACCGACCATCGCATCAACGTGACGTTGTATCGTCTGGATGAAGTGATGGAAGGGAAACTCGACGCGCTGATCGAGCCTATCGTGCAGGAGTTCCAGGCAGACCAATTAGCGGCGCTGTCTGAGCAGGATTAATGGATTTCAAACATTGGTTACAGCAGGCAATCAGCCAGCTACAGGAAAGTGAAAGTCCGCGTCGCGACGCGGAAATCCTGCTGGGTTTTGTCACTGGAAAAGCGCGAACCTTCATTCTGGCCTTCGGGGAAACCGTCCTGACTACTGAGCAACAGCAGCAGTTAGCGGTTTTACTGGCGCGAAGGGTGCAGGGCGAGCCGATTGCGCATCTGGTCGGTGAGCGTGAGTTTTGGTCGCTACCACTGCGCGTGTCACCGGTGACGCTTATCCCACGTCCTGATACCGAATGTCTTGTCGAACAAGCCCTCGCAAGAATGCCTGCCACTCCGTGTTCTGTGCTGGATTTAGGTACTGGCACCGGGGCCATTGCCCTGGCTATCGCCAGTGAACGTCCGGATTGTGACATTACCGCACTTGATCTGCATCCTGATGCCGTTGAGCTTGCTCGCGATAATGCGAGGCGCCTCGGAATAACCAATGTTGAGGTCTTGCAAAGCAACTGGTTTGGTGTGCTCAATACACAACGTTTTGCGGTGATAGTCAGCAATCCACCGTATATCGATGAGGAAGATCCGCACCTTTCGCAAGGTGATGTTCGCTTTGAACCCCGCAGTGCGCTAGTGGCCGGAAACCACGGCCTGGCCGATTTACGCATACTGGTGGAAACATCGCGGCACTTCCTTGAATCTGGCGGTTGGTTGCTGCTTGAGCACGGTTGGCAGCAGGCATCTCAGGTTCGCGAGTTGTTTACCGATGCTGGGTATACCGAGATACAAAGCTGTCAGGATTACGGTGGCAATGACCGTCTGACAGTAGGACGCTTTTATTAGAGAGAAGGAATCGAGCAAAATGGCAACTTACTTCGCGCTCAAGCATTTGCATATTCTGACGGTCTTCATTTCCATCAGTTTGTTCGTTTTACGCTACTGGTGGCAGTACCGCGATTCAGCCATGTCGAACAAGCGCTGGGTGCGCATTGTGCCGCATGTGAATGACACGGTATTGCTGGTCAGTGGTGCTGCGCTGGTGATGATTACGCATTTCTATCCCTTCACACCGCAAGGTGCATGGCTGACTGAGAAGCTATTTGGCGTTATTATCTATATCGTTTTAGGGTTTATCGTGCTGGGCAAACGCCCGCGCAGTCAGCAGATTCGGTTGTTTGCCTTTCTGCTGGCCCTGGTGGTGCTTTACATCATCATTAAACTCGCCACCACAAAAATACCATTATTGGGGTAAGTCATGAGGTCGTTAGCCGATTTCGAATTCAATCAGGCGCCGTTGTGCGAGGGCATGATTTTAGTCTCGCAGTTGATCCGTGATGATTTCCCGGCAGAAGAAGTCCGTGCACAACTGGAAAGCCTGGCGAGCCTGGCGCGTGAAGAGATCTGCGAAGGTCTTCACCAGGATGTGCAACTCGAAAAATTAGTCGAACTGTTTTACGGCAACTGGGGTTTCAAAGATGCCAGTGGCGTTTACCGCTTATCCGATGCGTTGTGGCTCGATAGTGTGCTGAACAAACGTCAGGGGAGTGCGGTGTCGTTGGGGGCGATTCTTTTGTGGATTGCCGAACGTCTTGATATTCCATTAAACCCGGTTATTTTCCCGACCCAGCTGATTTTACGCGGCGACTGGATGGACGGCGAAATGTGGCTTATCAACCCGTTTAACGGCGATACGCTCAACGAGCACACACTGGAAGTGTGGTTGAAAGGTAATGTCGGGCCAACAGCTGAACTTTTCGATGAAGATTTAGATGAAGCAGATAACGCGGAAGTGGTACGTAAACTACTCGACACCCTGAAATCTGCGCTGATGGAAGAACGTCAAATGGAGCTGGCACTGCGTACCAGTGAAGCATTGCTCCAGTTCAACCCTGAAGATCCGTATGAAATACGCGATCGCGGTTTGATTTATGCACAACTCGATTGTGAACATGTGGCACTTACTGACCTCAGCTATTTTGTTGAGCAGTGCCCGGAAGACCCGATTAGCGAAATGATCAAAGCGCAAATCAATTCGATTTCGCAAAAGCAGATCACGCTGCACTAAAACTGATTATTGAAAGAATAACAGGTAATTCGTATTACCTCTGACAAGGCGAAAATATGAAACAAAAAGTGGTTAGTATTGGTGATATCAACGTCGCAAACGACCTACCGTTTGTTCTGTTTGGTGGCATGAACGTGCTGGAATCACGCGACCTGGCGATGCGTATTTGTGAGCATTACGTCACTGTGACTCAGAAACTGGGCATCCCGTACGTATTCAAAGCGTCTTTCGATAAAGCCAACCGCTCATCCATCAACTCCTATCGTGGTCCAGGCCTCGAAGAAGGGATGAAGATTTTCCAGGAACTGAAGCAAACCTTCGGCGTGAAAATCATCACTGATGTTCATGAAGCAAGCCAGGCACAACCTGTTGCCGATGTGGTTGACGTTATCCAGCTGCCTGCATTCCTTGCACGCCAGACTGACCTGGTAGAAGCGATGGCGAAAACCGGCGCGGTTATCAACGTCAAAAAACCACAGTTCGTAAGCCCAGGCCAAATGGGTAACATCGTTGATAAGTTCCACGAAGGTGGCAACGACCAGATTATCCTGTGTGACCGTGGCGCAAACTTCGGTTATGACAACCTGGTTGTCGACATGCTGGGCTTTAGCGTAATGAAACAAGTCTCTAACGGCTCACCGGTTATCTTCGATGTGACGCATGCTCTGCAATGCCGTGACCCGTTTGGTGCTGCATCTGGCGGTCGTCGTGCGCAGGTAACAGAACTGGCGCGTGCAGGTATGGCGACTGGCCTGGCGGGTCTGTTTATCGAAGCGCACCCGGACCCAGACAACGCACGTTGTGATGGCCCATCAGCACTGCCGCTGGCGAAACTTGAACCGTTCCTCAAGCAAATCAAAGCGATTGATGACCTGGTCAAGAACTTCGAGCCGCTTGATACCAGCAAGTAATCAGCAGATAAAAACAAAAAAGCCCTTATCGTGAGATAAGGGCTTTTTTTGTCTCATAGATTCGTCAGGCAAAAATCGTCATCAAATAAGCGGCAAACAGCGCCAGGTGCGCAGTGCCGTTGAGCACATTGGTACGCCCGGTTGAAAACGAAATCTGGCACAACACTAGTGAGGTCAACATCACCACTAACTCCGGCATCCCTAAGCCAAAGGTCAGGTCGTTGCCTGTCATCATCGCGATAAGCGTAACCGCTGGGACCGTCAATGAAATGGTTGCCAATACCGAACCGAAGAACAGATTCATGGCACGTTGAACCTGATTACTCAATACCGCTTTCAATGCGCCAAGACCTTCAGGCGAGAGAATCAATAACGCCACCAGGAAGCCGGTAAATTGCTCAGGTGCATTCAGTGTGGTGAGCAGTGACTCCAGTGGGCCAGCATTCATTTTAGTGACTGCGATGACCGCAACCAGATGCACGATTAACCAGACGGCATGCCAGGTGTTGCTATGGGCCGATGGCTTACCATGATGCGGATCGTCGTCATCGGACTCATCTTCGTGCTCATAAACAAACAGGCTCTGGTGTGTTTTCGTCTGAATCAACAGGAACACGCCATACATCGCTGCGGAAATCGCGGCCGCCATTAACGCCTGGCCGGTGCTAAAGTTGCCCGCCGGTAGCGCAGTGGGTAACACCAACACGATGACAGCCAACGGAAACAGGGCGATTAAATACTGTTTGATGCCAAACAGATTCATATATTGCGTGGCAAACTTTCGGCCACCCAACAGTAATGAGAAGCCGACCAGACCGCCCGTCACAATCATGATGATGGAATAGAGCGTATCACGCATCAGGGTCGGTGCGGCATCACCGGTTGCCATCAATGCGGAAATCAGGCTGACTTCAAGAATAACGACGGAAAGACTCAGGATCAGGGAACCGTAGGGTTCACCTAAACGATGCGCGAGTACGTCAGCGTGACGCACGACGCTAAAAGCGCTACTTAAAATGCCCACCAGGGCCAGAATATTTATCCCAACAACCGCAGGCATTGACTGGCTCCCTCCCCAAATCGCCAATACCGCCAGCGCTAACAGCGGGAAAATAAGGGAACTCTCCTTATGACGGGTTTTCACCGCCTCATGTTGCGTTTTGGTCAATGTACTTCTCCATATCCAGAGCTACTAAGTCATTTAGTTATTATAGTCGGGCAATAAAACCCCGTTAAAATAGCAAAAAATCTACGTTTTCTGCGGAAATTTACTCAGTTTTACCGCTTCAATAACAATAGTATTTCTGATGATTAAAAAGACATGTTTACTGATATTAAGCAATGCGAAACATGAGGATGCATTTTAAGTAAATAAATATTAGAAGATTTTCCCCTCACCAGTGAGGCCAGCATATCTTCAATTTTGGATAAAAAACGGAAGTTTGGCACCAAAAAAATTAACCTTACATAATGCATTGATATTGATATTCAAACGGCGCAAGACTCCTCAGTATGGCAAGTTAATATGACATTTTTGTTTTTTTGTGACTGTCATCAAACTTGCCAGCGTCCCGTTAATTGCATATGTTCACAGTTATGCTGCTCTATAAATAACCGTCTTACTTCGAATGGCAACTCGAATTATTGAGGTTATTGAGCAGTCAATATAAAGCCTGGAAGGCGCATCTGACGTAATCACACGGAAGTTTGCAGTGGCGGAGGTGTATCGTGTTAACGCGTGATTTCTTAATGAAAGCGGATTGTAAGACAGCTTTTGGTTCCATTGAGGAATCGTTGTTGTGGACCCCTGAGCAGCGCTCGGCTTCACTTGCCGCAACGCTCGCCTGTCGTCCCGATAGCAGTCCCGTATGGATTTTTGGCTACGGTTCCCTGATGTGGAACCCGGCATTCGAATATGAAGATTCAGCTGCAGGAACGCTCGTTGGCTGGCATCGTGCATTTTGTTTGCGTTTGACGGCAGGTCGCGGCACCGCTTGCCAGCCAGGACGCATGCTGGCACTGAAAGAGGGCGGGCGCACCACCGGTCTTGCGTATCGCCTACCCGAAGAGATTCTAGTCGACGAACTGACGCTGGTCTGGAAGCGAGAAATGATCACCGGCTGTTATTTACCCACCTGGTGCAAACTTGAGTTGGATGATGGTCGGGTGGTCAATGCGCTGGTATTTATCATGGACCCGCGTCATCCGCTCTACGAATCCGATACGCGAGCTGAGGTGATTGCCCCGTTAATTGCCGCAGCCAGCGGTCCTTTGGGCACGAACGCGCAGTATCTGTTTTCGCTGGAGCAAGAACTCATAAAGCGCGGCATGCATGACGACTGTCTTGATGAGTTGGTGAATAAAGTCAGAGCCTGGCTACAGCCAAACGATGATGAAGGGTTACAACCTGGATTTGCCTGAAAGAGTATTCCGGCCTTCATGTCGAGGGCCGGAATAGCGCTTTTACGCGGCGACATAACTGATTGAATGTTCAAGCGACTGGCTATGGCTGTCGATCAGCACTTTCCACGTTCCGCTATAAGGCACCGTCAAATACGCTGACTGCTTATCTTCCACGCTGAGAATATCGGCCTGCGGTTTGCCCGCAGAAAGCTTCTCGCTCATCAAATGAATATGACAATTATCTGAACAGCGAACCACCACGGTATCGCCGCCGAAAAGGTGCAGACTGGCTTTCACTACTGGCATTTTTATACTCCGCAATATCATCAAAGTTAGGCGTCTTTGCCGCCGCATTTCTCGCATTCAGTGACGGTGTTCACAAATCACACTTTATGCATAACACCAGACCCCGGCGCGAAGAATGCTGACTTTGATCAAAAAATGCTGTAACGATTAAACTTTAGTGTAGATGCGCCTGATACCTTTCAGCTGATGAATTTTTATGCGGAAAATTAACGTCAGGTCGTCATAAAATCTGGTATCAGAAGGTTAAGACTTTATCAGCGCTTAGCGTCCACTCGGCTAATTCCACCAGCGTGCCAATTTCAACACCTTCTACCAGCGGCAATGTCGAAATACCGCGCCCGTCAGTACACGTTTTGCATAATTTCACTGGCACATTTTGCGCCGTTAAAATCTCAAGCATCTGCTGGATGTTGTAGCCTTCAGCGGGTTTCTGGCCGCGCAAACCGGCGGTCACCGCATCAGACATGAGAAACAATTTCACTTCCGGCTGTGGTTGCTGGTCGCACAGTGCGATCGCCAGCCGCAGGCTGTTGAACAGAGATTCGCTGCCGTAAGCAGCCCCGTTGGCAATAATCACAATCTTCTGCATGTTTTTCTCCCTGGCACCTGACGGCACGACTTTTGCTTATATGGAGGTATCTGAAGCACGACTTGCCGTCCAGGAGCGTTTTATGAAGGCTACCGTCACCGTGAATCCTACCGCCCGTGACTTTTTAATGGCGGCTCGCACTCGTGGGCGTGAACAGTTGCAGGACATTTTACACATCGGGCAACTCACCGGACGGATAGCCAGGCTCGCGCATATGCTACAGCGTGAGCGAGGGGCTTCCAACATCTGGTTGTGTTCGTCAGGCCAACTTTTTTCGGCTGAACGTTCACGTTGCATTGAAGAGGTTGACCATGAATTAACGCTTTTCAAACAGGCGATTGCCGACCCGAATGACCTACCCGGCAGCGCTATCCTGGTGAGCCTCGCTTGTGCGCTTCATTACCTCGAGCGTTTACCGCCACTTCGGGAGGCAATTGCGCAGCAACACATTCAACCTTTGCAGGCGATGGAGCAATTCAACATCACGCTGCGCCATCTGCTAAGCATTGTTCCGGAAGTCAGTAACGTGGTGGATGATGCCGGTGTGGTGCGAAGCCTGACCGCACTGTTTAGTTTTATGCAGGGTAAAGAGTTGGCAGGGCAAGAGCGGGCGATAGGTGCGCTGGGCTTCACGTTAGGGGAATTCACCGACGTGCTGCGCCAGCAACTGGTTGACCGCATCGACAGTCAGCAACACTGTTTTGATGCGTTTTGTAGCCTGGTTGACGAGCCGTTGCGGGCGCAATTCAGGGCCTGTAGCGAGCCTTGTCGGGAAACAGAACAGTTGCGACGGATGGCCTGCACGCGACTGACGGGTGAGAAGGACGGCTCGCCGCGCGCTTTACGCTGGTTTGCGTTGCTAAGCGCCAGAATTGATGCTTTGAAAGAGGTGGAAGATGCGCTGATTGCCAGGGTGATGGTTCAGGCACAACGGGCGTTGGGGCAGGGTTTACAGCAAGCCCCGTTGAATGAAGACGACATCGCTAATTGGGTTGCTGGCAACGACGAGATGAAAAACGAGCGCTATCTCGATCGCCATTTATTGCCGCTGGTACGCCAACAAGCCCAACAACTCGAAATGATGGCACAACAGTTGGCGTCGCTACAGGCCACCCTCGAGGAGCGAAAAATCATCGATAAAGCCAAAGCGTTATTGATTCGCCATCAGGGGCACAGCGAAGAACAGGCCTGGCAGGTTCTGCGCAAAATGGCAATGAACCAGAATAAACGCATGGTAGATGTCGCCAGCGCAATGGTATCGGTCGCGGATATCTGGCAATTACCCACTAAGGAGTAACTGCACAAAGCGTGGGCAATTAATGCATTTTTGTGGTGCGCCCACGACCGACTTTGACTGACAAAGTCCCTGATATGGGGCTATCTAACCTGGCACGCGAGTTGCATTGTTTGTATGAAGACTATTTTTACCTGAATGGCGCCAATGGAGGTGCCTTCCAGGTTGGACAAAGGCGTCCTTCAATGTGCTCACCCACATTGTTGGGCGCTTTTTTTTACCTTTTTATCAGGATGAAGCCGATGAGCAACAAACCTCTGGTCCTCTCGCGCCGTCGTTTTCTACAGGCGGGTGCCGCATTAGGTAGCGCAGTTTTGCTCCCCGGAATGATGGGTTCTGCCTGGGCGGCAGGGAGTGATGCCCCTGAGCAAAACACCGTAAAAGTGGGTTTTATTCCGCTGACCGACTGCGCCTCGGTGGTCATGGCATCGGTCAAAGGCTTCGATAAAAAATACGGTATTTCGATTGTTCCAAGCAAAGAGGCGAGCTGGGCGGCGGTGCGCGACAAAATGGTGTCCGGTGAGCTCGATGCGGCCCATGTTTTATACGGCCTGGTCTACGGCCTTGAGTTGGGCATTGCCGGTAAACAGCAGGGGATGGCTAACCTGATGACACTCAACAACAACGGTCAGGCGATCTCGCTTTCCATGGAGCTGGCAAAACAGGGCGTCACCGACGGGGAAAGCTTGAAAAAGAAAGTGGCAAGCCTAGCACCAGGTAGTTTTACCTTCGCGCATACCTTTCCAACCGGTACGCATGCGATGTGGCTCTATTACTGGCTGGCGCAGGCGGGAATCAACCCGTTCACCGACGTGCGCACGGTGGTGGTTCCACCCCCGCAAATGGTGATGAACATGCGTATCGGCAATATGCAGGGCTTCTGCGTGGGTGAGCCGTGGAATCAGCGAGCCATCAGCAACGGCATCGGATTTACCGCTGCCACGTCTCAATCAATTTGGCCGGATCATCCGGAAAAAATCCTCGGCACGCGTCGCGAGTGGGTGGAGCAAAACCCCAATACTGCACGGGCGTTAGTCGCCGCAATTCTTGAAGCATCGCGCTGGATTGATGCCAGTGACGATAATCGCCGCGAAACAGCCAATGTGCTCGCAGGACGAGCTTATCTCAACACCAAAGCGGAATACCTCACCGGGCGCATGCTCGGGCAATACGACAACGGGATGGGGAGAACCTGGCAGGACAAACACGCCATGCAGTTTTTCTGCGATGGCGAAGTGACTTTCCCGTGGTTATCCGACGGCATGTGGTTCCTGACCCAGCATCGTCGTTGGGGGTTACTGGACCACAACCCGGATTATCTCGCCGTTGCCAAACGCATTAACCGTATCGACATCTATCAGCAAGCCGCGGCAGCCGTGGGTAACGTTTCACTACCTGCAAGCCCGATGCGCACCAGCACGTTGATGGATGGAAGCACCTGGAACGGCAGTGATCCTGCCGCTTATGCCGCAAGTTTTGCCATTAAACGCGAAGGGGAATGATATGAACACGCCTGCACAAAAACCGTCAGTGCCGGAACTTAGCGCTCCTGTGGGTGAAGTGATCACGCTGCCACCGGTCGTCGTTCGTCGCCGTAAACCACAATGGCGCCAGCTAAGTTTGAGCCTGTTCCAACGCCTGATCCCTGCCGTTTTCGGTATGGGTTTATTGGTGTTGGCATGGCAAATCGCAGCGCTCAACGGCAAAGGATTCCCGACACCGCTCAGCACCCTGGATTCGGCAATCGTCTTGTTTTCCGACCCGTTCTATAACGCCGGGCCAAACGACCAGGGCATTGGCTGGAACATCCTGGCTTCACTTCAGCGTGTGGCTATTGGGTTCGGTCTTGCCGCCATCGTGGGCATTCCTGCGGGTTTCCTGATTGGCCGCTTTACCTTCCTCGCTCGCATGTTTAACCCGATTATCGCGCTCTTGCGCCCGGTCAGCCCACTGGCCTGGTTGCCCATTGGTTTACTGCTCTTCCAGAAGGCCGAACCTGCGTCGAGCTGGACCATCTTCATCTGTTCAATCTGGCCGATGGTTATCAATACCGCCGAAGGGGTGAAGCGCATCCCGGACGACTACCTCAACGTGGCGCGAGTGCTGAAACTTTCCGAATGGACGGTCATGCGGCTCATCTTATTTCCGGCGGTTCTGCCTGCGGTATTAACCGGCGTGCGTTTATCCATTGGCATCGCCTGGCTGGTGATTGTTGCCGCAGAAATGCTGACGGGCGGGTTGGGGATTGGCTTTTGGATCTGGAACGAGTGGAACAACCTCAACGTCGAAAACATCCTTATCGCCATTGTGATTATCGGGGTGGTTGGGCTGCTGCTCGAACAAGGGTTAATGCTGTTAGCGCGTCGCTTTAGCTGGGAAAAATAAGGGGAAAAACATGAAGAAAATTATTCAGGTTCAAAATGTCAGCCAGCATTTTTCCACCGCCAGCGGTGAGTTTATTGCACTGAGCAATGTCAGTTTTGATATCGCAGAAGGGGAAACCATCAGCCTGATTGGCCATTCAGGATGCGGTAAATCCACGCTGCTCAACCTGATTGCCGGGATCACGTTGCCGTCAGAAGGGGGGCTGCTTTGCGACAACCGTGAAATTGCCGGTCCTGGTCCTGAACGCGCGGTGGTGTTTCAAAACCATTCACTGCTGCCATGGATGACCTGTTTTGAAAATGTCGCACTGGCGGTAGACCAGGTTTTTCGCCGCACCATGAGTCGTGCCGAGCGGCGTGAATGGATCATTCACAACCTTGAGCGGGTGCAAATGGGTCACGCCATTGATAAACGCCCGGGTGAAATTTCAGGCGGCATGAAGCAGCGGGTAGGTATTGCACGTGCACTGGCGATGAAACCAAAAGTGCTGCTGATGGATGAACCCTTCGGCGCGCTCGACGCGCTGACCCGCGCCCATTTACAGGATGCGGTGATGCACATTCAGCAAGAGCTGCGCACCACTATTGTGCTGATCACCCATGACGTGGATGAAGCGGTGCTGCTCTCCGATCGCGTGTTGATGATGACCAACGGCCCTGCGGCAACGGTGGGTGAAACATTGCTGGTGGATTTGCCCCGCCCGCGCAACCGCGTGGAGCTGGCAGAAGATCGTCGCTATCACCATTTGCGCCAGCAGGTGCTGCGTTTTCTCTACGAAAAACAGCCGAAGGCTGCCTGAGGAGGCGCTTATGAAACCGCAACGTCTGATTGTTATCGGAAACGGCATGGCCGCCATACGTCTGGTCGAACAGATTGTGGCGCGGGCCGCGGGGCGTTTTGCCATTACGGTTTTTGGCGAAGAACCCACGCTCAGCTATAACCGCATTCTGCTCTCTCCGGTGCTGGCGGGTGAGAAGCCCGCCAGTGCCATGCAACTGCACGATGCTGCCTGGTATGTTTCCCATGGCATTGAGTTTTTCACGGGCGAAGCCGTGCTGGACGTGGACACCCAACAACAGACGGTGCGGTCGGCAAAGCGCTCGCTTAATTATGACGAACTAGTATTCGCTACCGGGTCGCTGCCCTTTATCCCGCCGATTGAGGGACACACGCTGCCGCATGTCCACGGTTTTCGCACCCTGGCAGACGTTGACACTATTTTGCAAGGCGAAGGCAATGCCGTGGTGCTGGGTGGCGGATTGCTGGGTGTTGAAGCGGCTGCCGCACTTTGTGCGCGTGACATCTCCGTGACGCTGGTTCACCGCCAGCCGTGGTTGATGGACATTCAGCTTAATCAGGATGCCGGAGTCCTGCTTGAGCAACATCTCGCAGAGCGCGGCATTGTCTGCCAGCTCAATTGCGGCATTGAACGCATTAATACAGATAGCGTGGTGTTGAGCAACGGTGACGTATTGCCTGCCGGACGGGTGATTATCGCAACCGGCGTAAAACCGAATATTTCGCTGGCCTTGCGAGCGGGAATTGCCTGCCAGCGCGGTATTACCGTTGATGCGCAACTGCGTAGCGATACTCCGCACATCAGCGCGTTAGGGGAATGCTGCGAAATAGACGGGCAGACGTGGGGGCTGGTGGCGCCGTGTCTGCAACAGGCTGATGTACTCGCCGCTCGTCTGTGCGCTGAACCCATCCCTGACTTCTGCTATCAGGATCGTGGCACGCGCCTGAAAGTTAGCGGCATTCCGCTGTTTTCGGCAGGCGACATCAACGCCGGGCCGGATACGCAGATACTCACCGCATTTGATCCCCTGGCAAAACACTATCGTTGCCTCCATTTGCACGGCGGCAAATTAGTGGGCGCTTTACTGCTGGGCGATATCGCGCCCGCCAACGCTCTGACCGACATTTTATGCAGCGCAGCGCCGATTACGCCTGCCGTGCTGTTTGATGAATTCCTCTCAGATGAGCAGCCGCTGGCTGCCGGAAATGACGACATGACAAAACAAACGCTGGTAGTCATTGGTCACGGCATGGTCGGGCATCACTTTCTGGAGCAGTGCGTGGAGCAGCAACTCCACCTGCGCTTTCACATTGTGGTGTTCGGTGAAGAGCGCCATCCGGCCTACGATCGTGTCCATCTTTCGGAGTATTTTGCGGGTCGCAGTGCGCAATCGCTGTCGATGGTACAAGGGGATTTCTTTAACGAAAACGGCATTGAACTGCGTTGTCACAGCAAAATTGTCGATATTGACCGTCAGCAACGCCTGGTGCGCGACGACCAGGGGCATGAAATTTTCTGGGACAAACTGGTGCTGGCGACCGGATCGTATCCCTTTGTCCCACCCGTCCCCGGCCACACGCTTCCCGGCTGTTTTGTCTATCGCACGCTCGACGATCTTGATGCCATTGCGGAACGTGCGCGTCACGCCACGCGTGGGGTGGTGATAGGTGGTGGTTTGCTGGGGCTGGAAGCGGCAAACGCCCTCAAACAGCTTGGCCTGGAAACGCACGTGGTGGAGTTTGCCCCCAACTTAATGGCGGTACAGCTCGATAACGCGGGTGCCGCGATGTTGCGAGAGAAAATTAGCGATATCGGTGTTCAGGTGCATACCAGCAAATCCACCACGGCGATTACTGAGGTTGAGAGTGGCCTGCAACTCAATTTCGCCGATGGCGAAACGCTGAGCACCGACTTAATTGTCTTTTCCGCCGGTATTCGCCCGCAAGATGCCTTGGCGAAAAGCGGAAACCTGGCCGTTGGTGAGCGCGGCGGGATTGTGATCAATGATCACTGCCAGACCAGCGACAGCGCGATTTACGCCATCGGTGAGTGTGCGTTGTGGGAAGGGAAAATCTTTGGCCTCGTCGCACCCGGTTACCAGATGGCACGCGTCACGGCGGCGACACTTGCCGGGATTGAGTCCGCGTTCCACGGCGCGGATATGAGCACCAAACTGAAGCTGCTCGGTATAGACGTGGCCTCATTTGGAGACGCTCACGGGCGCACGCCAGGCAGCCAGAGTTACCAGTGGACAAACGGCCCGCAGCAAATCTACAAAAAGATCGTGGTTTCTGGCGACCACAAAACTCTGCTGGGAGGTGTGTTGGTGGGCGACAGTAGTGAATATGCGCAACTGCTGCAAATGATGCTCAACGCCATGCCTTTGCCCGCTCAACCCGAAAGCCTGATTTTGCCTGCAACCGCGGGGAGTGTACCAAAGGGCTTAGGTGTGGCGGCGTTGCCCGATACGGCGCAGATTTGCTCGTGCCATAACGTCAGCAAGGCGGATATTTGTTCCGCAGTGAACCAGGGCGCAGGGGACATGGGCGCGATTAAATCCTGCACCAAAGCGGCGACGGGCTGCGGGGGGTGTTCGGCGCTGGTGAAACAGGTGCTGGAGTACCAGCTACAACAGCAGGGTGTGGAGGTGAAAAAGGACATCTGCGAACACTTCCCGTACTCGCGGCAAGAGATTTATCACCTGGTGCGCGTCAACCACATCCGCAGTTTTGAACAGTTGATTAGCCGCTACGGCCACGGTCATGGCTGCGAAATCTGCAAACCGCTGGCGGCTTCCGTGCTGGCATCATGCTGGAATGAATACCTGCTGAAACCGGCGCATTTGCCACTACAGGACACCAATGACCGCTATTTTGCCAACATCCAGAAAGACGGCACTTACTCCATTGTTCCACGCGTACCTGCGGGGGAAATTACCCCGGACGGGCTGATTGCTATCGGCCAGGTGGCAAAGCGTTATCAGTTGTACAGCAAAATAACCGGCGGCCAGCGCATAGACTTATTTGGCGCACGCCTGGAAGAGCTGCCAGCGATTTGGGCAGAATTGGTTGCGGCGGGATTTGAAACCGGTCATGCCTACGGAAAGTCGTTACGCACGGTGAAATCGTGCGTGGGTTCGACGTGGTGCCGTTACGGCGTGCAGGACTCGACAGGCCTCGCGATTGAGCTGGAAAACCGTTACAAGGGGCTGCGCTCCCCGCACAAAATCAAAATGGCGGTCTCTGGCTGTACGCGTGAATGCGCCGAAGCACAAAGCAAAGACATCGGAGTGATTGCCACCGACAAAGGCTGGAATCTCTATGTCTGCGGTAACGGAGGCATGAAGCCGCGGCATGCGGATTTGTTTGCCAGCGATCTGGATCGTGAAACCCTGATTCGCACCATCGACTGCTTGCTGATGTTTTACATCCGCACCGCCGACCGTTTGCAGCGCACCAGTACCTGGATGGATAACCTTGAAGGTGGCATTGACTATCTGCGAGAGGTAATTTTGCACGACAGCTTAGGCCTGACCGACGCGCTGGAAAAAGAGATGGGTCACGTGGTGGAAACCTACCAGTGCGAATGGCAAACCACGCTCAACAGCCCGGACAGACTGGCACTGTTTCGCTCATACGTTAACAGCGATACACCGGACGAAGCGGTACAGCGCCAGAACCTGCGCCAGCAACGCCAGCCCGTCAATGAGGTGACTCACCCGCAAGCACGGCTTCCGACAAAACCGTGGCAGGCGGTATGTGATATTAACGCGATCCCAGCCCAGGCCGGCATTGGCGCACGCCTGGGCGAGCATCAAATCGCCCTGTTCCGCATAGGAGAGACGATTTACGCCCTCGATAATCTCGAGCCGGGTAGCGATGCTAACGTGCTGTCACGCGGGATTGTGGGTGACGCCAGCGGCGAGCCGATTGTGATTTCCCCACTGTATAAACACCGAATTCGTTTGTGCGATGGATGCACGCCTGACGGTGAACGGGCCGTTCGTGCGTGGCCGGTAAAAGTCGAACAGGGCACCGTGTGGGTGGGGAATCAGGCGCTGATTATGCGTGCGGTGGCATCATGAAATGCGCGGTGCGTTCAACATGCCCTTATTGCGGGGTTGGGTGCGGCGTTGAAGCTGAGCAAACCGCAGCCGGAACCTTCGACATACGCGGCGACAAACAGCATCCCGCAAATTTTGGACGGTTATGCGTGAAGGGCGCAGCACTCGGCGAAACGCTGGGGCAAGAGGGGCGTTTGCTGTATCCCGAAGTTAACGGCGAACGCGTGGAATGGAGTGCGGCACTGGATGAAACGGCGCGACGGCTGAATGCCATTATTGAAGAGTTCGGCCCGAAAGCGGTGGCGTTTTATGCCTCCGGTCAGCTGCTGACCGAAGACTATTACGTTGCGAATAAGCTGATGAAGGGATTCATCGGCGCGGCCAATATCGACACCAATTCACGGTTGTGTATGTCTTCAGCCGTGGTGGGCTACAAACGCGCATTTGGCGCAGATTACGTTCCGTGTCGCTATGAAGACCTGGAACAAACCGACCTGGTGATATTGACCGGCTCTAATGCGGCCTGGGCGCATCCGGTACTGTATCAACGCCTGGTGCACGCTAAACAACAGCGTCCGGGCATGAAAATTGTCGTCATCGACCCGCGCCGTACCGCGACCTGCGACATCGCGGATTTGCACCTGGCGCTGCGACCTGGCAGCGATGCCGCACTGTTTGTCGGCTTGTTGAATTATCTGCACCAACAACAACCCCTGATTGCCGGACAGTTTGATGGACAAAGTGCGGCGTTGGGCTGTGCTGAAAGCTGGGATCTGGCCAAAACCGCCGACTTTTGTCAGCTCAATCAGGATGATGTGCAGACGTTGTGGCAATGGTTCAGTCAGTGCGATCGCGCCATGACGCTTTACACCATGGGAATTAATCAATCCTCGAGCGGTAGCGACAAATGCAACGCGATAATCAACGTCCATCTGGCGAGTGGCAAGATTGGGCGGGAAGGGTGCGGCCCGTTTTCGCTGACCGGACAGCCAAATGCAATGGGGGGGCGCGAGGTGGGTGGCCTGGCGAATCAACTGGCCAGCCATATGAATTTTGATGCTGCAGATATTGCCAGGCTAGGGCGTTTCTGGGGGAGTGAACGCATTGCCCAAACGCCGGGGCTGATGGCGGTGGAACTGTTTGCCGCTATCGGGCGCGGCGAAGTCAAAGCGGTATGGATAATGGGCACGAATCCAGTGGTTTCGCTGCCCGATGCGTCGCGTGTAGAGCAGGCGCTGGCGAACTGCCCGCTGGTGATCGTCTCTGACGTGGTGCGTGAGACGGACACGTCGCGTTACGCGTCGGTCAGATTCCCGGCGCTGGCGTGGGGTGAGAAGAACGGTACGGTCACCAACTCTGAACGCCGGATTTCACGCCAGCGTGCATTTATGTCCGCAGCGGGCGAGGCCCGGGCAGACTGGTGGATACTGGCGCAAATTGCGCAACGTCTGGGCTATCGTGATGCCTTTAACTGGCAGCATCCGCACGACATTTTCAGCGAGCATGCGGCGCTTTCCGGTTTTGAAAATAATGGCTCTCGCGCATTTGATATCAGCGGGCTGGCAAATCTGAGTCGTGAGCAGTACGACGCGCTCGAGCCGGTTCGTTGGCCCGTTACCGCGCAGGGTCATCAGCCCTTAAAAAGCTGGCGACCCAATGGCAAATTCCAGATGGTGCCGGTCGAACCGGAATTACCGCAGGCTGTTGCTGATGCTCACTATCCGCTGATCCTCAACAGCGGACGGATCCGCGATCAGTGGCATACCATGACACGTACGGGGCGCGTTCCTCGTTTAATGCAGCATATCAATATGCCGCTATTGGATATTCATCCACTCGATGCAAAACGTTACGGCGTCACTAATGATGGGTTGGTGAGAGTGGTCTCAAGGCTGGGGGGAATGGTGGCGCGTGTTCAGGAGAGTGAAAACCAGCTGCCCGGCAATGTGTTTATCCCCATGCACTGGAGTCAACAGTTTGCCCGCAAAGGGCAGTTGAATAGCCTGGTGGCGAGTGTGTGTTGTCCTCATTCCGGCCAGCCGGAAAGCAAACAAACGGCGGTGCGTATTCAACGCTGGCAGCCGTCATGGCGGGGAGAAATATTTGCCCGCAATCAGATAGCGTTTACGGACGATATTCAGTGGTGGCGTCAGGCTTCTGTAGGCGTACACCATTTTCTGTGCGCCGCGGACACACCGCCTGAGTCGTGGATTGAAACGCTGTGTGCTGCCAGAGGCTGGCAGTTGCAGTATGCCCGGGGAAATAGTGCGCTGTATAACGTGCTCGCCTGGCACGCTGGTGAGCTGCAACTGGCGTTTTACAGCGCGACAACATGGCCAGATATTTACGCCACTTCGGTGGTTTCGGGATTTGAAACCGCGCCGCAAACGGCACAGGAGCGCCATCTTTTGCTGGGGGGAAAAGCGGCGGGAACCCTCGTTGATGCCGGTCGCACCGTGTGCAGCTGTTTTAGCGTCGGGGAGAAATCGATTACGCTCGCTATCGCGTCGGGCTGCCATTCGGTGACCCTGCTCGGTGAGAAACTGCGCTGCGGAACCCAATGCGGTTCGTGTGTCCCTGAACTGAAAACGCTGCTCGCTAAGACCTTCGACATATGACGAAAGCATTTCAGGAGTAATCTGTGTTTACCCCTTTTGGCGTGATTTGCAGGGTTGAGATGTTATAATTTCCAGATGTTTAGAAAAGCCGTTCCGTTTTTTACCCTGTCATATGCACTCCTCAGCGCGGGAGGGGCTGCCAGCACCCGGCAGACCTTTATTGAGCAAGCTGAAAATCCTTTCGACCAAACCACCGAACAACTGCCCGATATGGGCCTTGCCCCAGAAAGCGATGCCGCTGCGCGTGAAATCGCCGCGATGGCAAAGAAGTTCGGTGAAGCCAGTATGTTGGATGATGGGCTGGATTCAGGCGAGCAGGCGCGGATGTTCGCTTTTGCCCGCCTGCGCGATGTGTTAACTGACAAGGTCACCAACGAAGCGGAATCGTTGTTATCCCCCTGGGGCAAAGCCAACATCAATTTGCTGGTGGATGAACACGGCAACTGGGACGGCAGCAGCGCCTCGCTGTTTAGCCCCTGGGAAGATAACAATCGTTATCTGACCTGGAGTCAGGTCGGTTTTGCTCAACAGGATGACGGCATGATTGGCAACTTCGGCGCGGGGCAGCGTTGGGTCGCCGGGCAGTGGTTGTTGGGCTACAACGCTTTTTATGACCATCAGCTTTCCACTCATTTGCAACGCGCAGGGTTAGGCGCTGAAGCATGGGGTGAATATTTACGTCTTTCGGCAAACTTTTATCAGCCGCTCAATGGCTGGCAGGAAGGCGACAGCGAAACGCTGGAGCAGCGCCTTGCGCGGGGCTACGACGTGACCGCACAAGCCTGGCTACCTTTTTATCGACACATCAATACCAGTCTGAGTTTCGAGAAATATTTTGGTGACAGTGTTGATCTGTTTGATAGCGGCACCGGTTATCGCAACCCTGTGGCGGTGACGATGGGGCTGAATTACACCCCGATCCCGCTCGTTACGCTCACAGCCCAGCATAAACAGGGGGAGAGTGGTGTGTCGCAGGATAACCTGGGGCTGAAAGTCAACTATCGTTTTGGCGTACCGGTGAGCAAACAGCTTTCGGCCGCTGAAGTGGCGACCACCAGTTCGCTGCGCGGCAGTCGGTATGACAGCGTGGAGCGGGATTCGCTGCCGGTGCTGGAGTATCGCCAACGTAAAACCTTGTCGGTCTTTTTGGCCACGCCTCCCTGGGAATTACAGCCTGGCGAAACGGTGGAACTCAAGTTACAAATCCGCGCCAGTCACAAAATTCGTAGCATCATCTGGCTGGGCGACACGCAGGATCTGAGTTTGACGCCACCTGCCAATAATCGTGATACCAACGGCTGGAGCATGATTATGCCTGCATGGAGTGAGCAGGGGCCGCACGAATACCGTCTGTCTGTGGTTATCGAGGATGATAAAGGCCAGAAAGTCACGTCTAACTGGATTACGTTGAAAATGGCCGAACCGCTGCGGGTGGATCCGCTTAACGATCCGCGTTACGAGTTATTACCCGAATAGCCGCGGCATCCACCGTTCATCGATGACACACGCAATCAGAAAATACGATCCTGGTGCACCCAAACTGCCGCTTCTACGCGGGATTTGAGCTTCATCTTTTTAAGCAGATGCTTTACGTGAACTTTCACTGTGCTTTCCGTGATGTCGAGGCGACGGGCGATCATTTTGTTCGGCAAACCCTGGGCGATCAGCTTGAGAATATCGCGCTCACGCGGGGTCAGAAGGTTCACATCGCGGTCAGAAGTGGCGCGGTTGGCGCGTAAACTTGCGGCCAGCACTGGCGTTAGCGCTTCGCTCAGTACCATCTCGCCCGCGGCGGCTTGTTGCAGGGCCTTGAGTAAATCTTCCGGCTCCATGTCTTTCAACAAATAACCATCGGCTCCTCTCTTCAGCGCGGTGACCACATCTTCTTCATGGTTTGAGACGCTAAAGACCACAATGCGGCCAGAAAGCGGTTTTTCACGCAGGCAATCCAGCGTTTCCAGGCCGTTCATGCCCGGCATATTCAAATCCAGCAGAATCAGATCGGGGTCGAGCTCCTCCGCCAGCAGTACGCCTTGCGCGCCATTGCCTGCTTCGCCCACGACGGCCAGTTCCGGCGCCATACTGATCAATTGTTTAACGCCAGTACGCAGCATCGGATGATCGTCGATTAGCAAAATGGTCGAGGCTTCCGGGTTACTCATGATGGGCTCCTGTGGCTATTTCGGGGATAAAACTCACGACGACTTGAGTACCGCCGCCTGGGCGGGCAAGCACCTGGCAGTCACCTTTCAGGCTCTGTGCGCGGTCTCGCATAATAATCAGTCCGTAGTGATTGCGGCGTTCACCGTTGTCGGGGATACCACAACCGTTATCCCATATGGTTAAGGTCATTTGATTCTCGCGGTGTATCACGCTTACCCCACATGCTGTGGCGTTGGCGTGTTTCAGGCAGTTATTCAAGGCTTCACGGGCGATTTGCACCAGATGAATCGCCTGATGTGAGGGCACCAGACGCGGCGGGACCTGATAATCGAGGACCACCGGGAAACCGAGTTTTTCACTAAATTCGCGACAACTCTCTTCGAGCGCCGGCCGCAATCCAGGCTCGGTCAGTTGCAGACGGAAGGTGGTCAATAATTCGCGCAGCTGGCGCCATGAAGTGTTCAGTTCGCTACGCATCTGGCCGAGGAGTGTCTGCATCTCTGGGGGCAGCGTAGCCCCCTGCATTTGCAAACAGCTGACCTGCATCTTCAGGCAGGAGAGCGACTGGGCGATGGAGTCGTGTAATTCGCGCGCAATAGCGGATCGCTCCTCCATGACCACCAGTTGCTGTTGACGTTCATACTGACGCTCCAGCGCGAGGGTGGCTGTCAGTTGCTCCATCAGCGTCAGCACTAATTGCTGTTGGTCGTGCGTCAGGCTGCTGCCCAGCGGTAACTGCGCCAGCACCAGACCGTATTGAATATGGTTATCGGTTAATCGCCATTTTTGCGGTGTGGTCTCGCAAGGCTCTGGGATGGGTTCGCGTGGGCAAAGATGGCAACCGCTGGCTTCACAGCTGCTGTCGGGCTGGTAGGTATACTCTTCGTAGTTCTCTTCGTCTTCATACTCGTAGACCCGCAGTTCGAGATTACGCAGCGGCGTCAAATGCTGTAAATCGCTAAGGACCGGGGAGAGGCGCTGACACAGTGGAGCCTGCGAGTGTAAGCGGCGATTAGCCTGATAGAGAAAGGACAGCATCTGGTTTTTTTGCTCAAGCCCGGCGGTTTTCTCGCGCACACGCTGCTCAAGGCTTGCGTAACTTTCTGCCAGTTCTGCCGACATACTGTTTAACGCAACACCCAGCGTCGCCATCTCATTTCGCCCCCGCACATTGACGCGATGGGTGAAGTCACGCTGCCCAATGGCTTGCGCCATCGCCAGGAGTTTTCGCCACGGGCGCAGCAGGCGTTTGCGTAACCAGATGACGGTGAAAATTATCAACAAACCCATTAACGCGGCCATACCCAGTTGTAGCTGGATAATCCGTTGCAAACGCAGTTCGGTGGTGTGATCAAACGTGGTGACCAGTTGGTCAATGCGCCCGACGAAACCCGCTACGTGGGGTTTAACCTGTTCGGCATTGGTGGCACGACGCAGGGCGGGCTCTAACGCTTCGCGCCAGTAATGTTGCAGCGCGGCTAATTGATCCTGTTGCCCGTCCTGTTCTGCTGCCTCTTTCAGGTCATCGCTCCAGGTGGTTTTTTCCATCTCATCCAGCAGAGCACTGTCTTTGTCGGTGAGTGGAACGGCGGCCAGCAGGCGATAGCTTTGCATACGCATCGAGCCGGCTTTATTGATCGCGTGCGCGTTGCCCTGAATACCCTGAGCCAACCAACCCGCAAGACTCATTCCCGCGACACCCAGCAGCGCCAACAGCAGCACAATCAATGCCAGTTGGTTAAACAAGGTGAGAGGGGACAGCAGGCGTTTTAGCATCGTGAGGTGAGCTCCTGGGCGGACAAAGAATGCGCGTATTCTCAAACATCCCCTGGAGTATACCCATACCCATTAAGGATTACCCACAAATAGCCATAGGTAGCATCTCGAGGTGTAAGGAGATTAGCAGGGTGGTTCAGCCATGTGAAAAACCACACTATTTTCATGATTTATCATTACCCATAAAGAATGATGGTCAATTTTTAGGCATGATTCAGATGGTTTATCCCTTGATTCACATCAATTTTTATTCCCCATTAGCACCTAATGTGACGGCAATTACTCTCACAATTTTTGAGGTGTTTATGTCTCAGTCTCCCGAACAAAGCCCAAAATCGGGTTCGCTCATTACCGAATGGCGGCCAGAGGAACCTGCATTTTGGCAAAGTAAGGGCCATGGCATTGCCAGCCGCAACTTATGGATTTCCGTACCCTGCTTATTGTTAGCGTTCTGCGTGTGGATGCTGTTTAGTGCGGTCGCGGTTAACCTGAATAAAGTGGGTTTCAACTTCTCCACCGATCAACTGTTTATGCTGACTGCGCTGCCGTCTGTTTCTGGCGCCTTATTGCGTGTGCCTTACTCCTTCATGGTACCGGTCTTCGGCGGTCGTCGCTGGACGGCGTTCAGCACCGGGATTTTGATTATCCCTTGTGTCTGGTTAGGTTTTGCGGTGCAAAACCCGGCGACGCCATTTGGCGTGTTCATCATCATCGCGCTGCTGTGTGGTTTTGCAGGGGCAAACTTTGCCTCCAGCATGGCGAACATTAGCTTCTTCTTCCCGAAAGCAAAACAGGGTGGCGCACTGGGTATTAACGGTGGCCTGGGTAATCTCGGCGTGAGTGTCATGCAGTTAGTGGCTCCGCTGGTGATTTCGCTTTCCATGTTCGCGGTATTTGGCGGAACCGGCGTTGAGCAAGCGGATGGCACCATGCTGTTCCTGGAGAACGCCGCCTGGGTGTGGGTGCCGTTGCTGGCGATTTTAACCCTTGCCGCCTGGTTTGGTATGAATGACCTGGCGACCTCGAAAGCCTCTCTGAAAGCGCAATTGCCGGTACTCAAGCGCGCTCATCTGTGGATTATGGGCGTGCTGTATCTGGCGACGTTTGGTTCGTTTATCGGTTTTTCTGCCGGTTTTGCGATGCTGGCAAAAACCCAGTTCCCGGACATTAACATTCTGCACTTTGCCTTCTTCGGCCCGCTATTTGGTGCTCTGGCGCGTTCAGCGGGTGGCGCAATCTCCGACCGCTTTGGCGGGACGAAAGTGTCACTGATTAACTTTGTGTTCATGGCGGTATTCAGTGCGCTGTTATTCACCACGCTGCCACACAACGGTGTGGGCGGTAACTTCATCGCCTTCTTCGGTGTGTTCCTGATGCTGTTCCTGACGGCAGGTTTGGGGAGCGGTTCCACCTTCCAGATGATCTCGGTTATCTTCCGTAAATTGACGATGGACCGCGTGAAAGCGCAGGGCGGAACAGAAGAACGAGCGTTGCGTGAAGCGGCGACCGATACTGCTGCCGCGTTAGGGTTTATCTCAGCGATCGGTGCGGTAGGCGGGTTCTTCATCCCTAAAGCATTTGGTACATCGCTGGCTTTGACCGGTTCTCCGGCGGGCGCAATGAAAGTCTTCCTCGTGTTTTACATCGTCTGTGTGGTGATTACCTGGGTCGTTTATGGGCGTAAATCATCAAAGTAATTTTTAACCGATTGACCTTTTGGTTATCCCTTGCGCGGCTAAGTCCGCGCTTTTTTTTGCCTGAAAAACCCCCTCGTCCGACTTTATTCTGAGAGAAACCTCACATTTAGAATATCTACTCCCCCAGGGACCATTGTCACACTCGTTAGCTGA
Organism: Buttiauxella sp. WJP83; assembly: GCF_027594725.1. NCBI lineage: Bacteria > Pseudomonadati > Pseudomonadota > Gammaproteobacteria > Enterobacterales > Enterobacteriaceae > Buttiauxella > Buttiauxella sp. WJP83. The sequence continues at coordinate 2,641,647 of NZ_CP110080.1, read as the reverse complement.
GAGTACCGTGACGGAAAATCTGGTTTAAACCAAATGGGTTCAAACATGAAAAACACCTCAACGGTCGAAGCCGCAAAAGAGATGCTTAACGAATGGCTCAACAAAGGTGTTGTCCAGCCGGGCGGTAAATTACCTTCCGAACGTGAACTGGAAGAGTTACTCGGCATCAAGCGTATGACGTTACGTCAGGCGTTGTTGTTCCTCGAAGGGGAAGAGAAGATCTTTCGTAAGGATCGTCGTGGCTGGTTTGTTGCCTTGCCATGTTTCAAATACAGCCCGAATACCTCCACCAGTTTCAAGCAGGCCGCGCTGGAACAGGGGCGTTTACCCTCCTGGGGATTTCTGGAAAAAGAGCGAATTTATAGTGCTGAGCCGGAAATTCTGTCGCTGTTGAAGGTGCAAGACGGTGATGAGATTTACAAAATCAGCGGATGGGGAGCGCTTGATAACCATAAAGTTTTCTATCACGAAACATTTATCAACGCACAGTTTGCCCCAGGGTTTATCGACAAGTTAGGCGACCGTTCTTTTGTCGACGTGTGGCAAGAAGCCTTTGGCAAAACCTCGCGCACGCAGCATTTAGCGTTTAAACCGACACGGCTTTCGGTGGGCGCATGTAAAGGGATGGGCGGCACACCAGGCACCCCGTCTATACGTGTTGAAAAGTACCGTTCTGACGAAGTCGGGCACGTTATTCAGGTTGATATCGAATATTGGCGTTTTGAATCTGTAGAATTTTTTATCGATTTATAGGAGTTACCATGGATAGCATCCAGGCTACAAAAATTGTTGAGCGTGTCGCAGATCTGCCTCTGTATCTGCACGCTTATGCGTTCCATTTAAATATGCGGATGGAAAAAATCCTGCCGGAAGATCTGCTGGATATCGCCAGCCAGCAGCAATTGAAAGGCGTAAAAATTCATGTCGTGGATGGCGAAAGCCAGTCGCTAAGACATGCCAGCGACGAGCGACTGGACCGTTTTGCGGCGAAAGCACGCCAGTTAGGACTGGATGTTCATATCGAAACCAGTGCATCGGACGCGAAAACCATCGATGAAGCGGTGAATATTGCGCTGAAATCGGGCGCAACTTCTGTGCGTTTTTACCCGCGTTATGAAGGCTCGCTCTCTGAGGTCATGGAGATCATTGCCAAAGATATTCAGTACATTAAAAAGCAATACCAGCACAGCGGCCTGACATTTACCCTTGAGCAACATGAAGATTTGCAAAGTCATGAGCTGGTGCAGTTGGTTCAACAAGCCGACTTCCCGCAGTTATCCCTGCTGTTTGATTTTGCCAATATGATTAATGCCAACGAAGAACCGCTTGACGCATTAGCGGTGATGGGCAAAGAAATTACCCAGGTGCATATCAAAGATGCATTAATTAATCACGAAGGCCAAGGGCGCGGACATACAGCCTGTATTTCCGGACAGGGTGAATTACCGTTTAAAGAATTACTCCTGCAATTAGTCTGTTTAGGTGAAGATAAACCACAAGTCACGGCATTCGGTCTTGAGGAAGAAGTGGATTATTATGCACCGGCATTTCGTTTTACCAATGAAGACAGTAATCCGTGGATTCCCTTGCGTGAGATGAGTGAAACGCCTTTACCTACATCCGGGCTTGAAGAAAGATTGAATAAAGAGATCGATGATGCAATGAATCAAATACGTCATGTGCGTAATATTCTTGATTCTCTCAATAAAGATGCCCTGGCTGTTTTAAAACAATAAATTATCCGAAACGTATAAACTCAGAACTCTCACCGTTTGTGAGATGACTGAACTTTCAAATAAATAATTAATTCCGCTATTCCAGGGGTAGGTGTTTTATGCTAACTAAAAAAAGATGGACCATATTTAGCTTATTGGTTCTGTGTGGTGGGACAATATATAAATTGCCGTCATTGAAAGACGCATTTTATGTCCCGATGCAGGAGTATTTTCATCTGACCAATGGGGAGATCGGCAACGCGATGTCGGTTAACTCGATTGTCACGACCATTGGTTTCTTCTTATCGATCTACTTTTCCGACCGTTTGCCACGTCGGTTTACCATGTCTTTCTCGTTGATTGCCACCGGTTTGCTCGGCGTTTATCTGTCGACGATGCCTGGCTACTGGGGGATCCTCTTTGTCTGGGCACTGTTCGGCGTGACCTGTGACATGCTGAACTGGCCGGTACTGTTGAAGTCGGTGAGTTTACTTGGAGACAACACGCAACAAGGGCGACTGTTTGGCTTCTTCGAAACAGGACGAGGCATCGTTGATACCATTATTGCGTTCAGCGCCCTGGCAGTATTCACCTGGTTTGGCAGCGACTATTTCGGCTTTAAAGCGGCTATTCTCTTCTACTCGTTTATTGCGATCGTTGTGGGTGTCGTGATTCTCTTTGTATTGAAAGAAAGCCCTGAAGAGCAAGTGGCTAAAAAAGAGCAAGAGGCTAATAAAGAGAGCCGTCCTGGATTGGGTGGCGTATTAAAAAACAAAACCGTTTGGCTCATTGCCTTCAGTGTGTTCTGTGTTTACGCCGTATATTGTGGCTTGACCTTCTTTATCCCATTCCTAAGAAATGTCTACGCACTTCCGATTGCGTTGGTAGGGGCGTACGGGATTATTAACCAATATTGCCTGAAGATGGTCGGCGGCCCGATTGGTGGGTTAATTGCGGATAAAGTTTTACAATCCCCAAGTAAATATCTGTTCTATACCTTTATTATTAGTGCTATCGCATTGGTCGGTCTTATTTTATTACCGCATGAACAGATGCCAGTTTATTTGGGTATGGCTTGTACTTTACTGTTTGGTGCGGTGATCTTTACTCAACGTGCGGTGTTCTTTGCGCCTATCGGTGAGGCGGGTATCAGTGAGAAAAATACCGGTGCGGCGATGGCGCTGGGTAGCTTTATTGGCTATGCCCCTGCCATGTTCTGCTACAGCCTGTATGGTTACATTCTAGATTCACAACCGGGTCTGCTGGGTTATCAAATCGTGTTTGGTTTGATGGCGGTGTTTGCTTGCGCAGGTATTATTATTTCCGGCCTGCTGATTAAAAATATTCGTGCGGCACGTCAGTCAGAATCGTTAGCCTCTGCCTGATAACTGCACATCACTGAATGGGGTTTTCCAGTCTCGTGGAAAGCCCCATTTTCATTTCATCGCTACCACTTTTCCTGACTTACCCCTTAATACCCAGCTTCGTGAATTTCTACTCCTTACCTGTTGTGGTGATGAACATAAATTTCATTATTTCAATATCTTAAGAGTGATTTTGTTATTGCCACTTAGGTGGTAGATCAACTTTTCCTCTATATAGCAGCATCCCTCCCAGTTGATCGGCATCAATTATCCCTTCATTTACGCGGGTTACCGTGCCGTCATTGTCAGCAATGTCGTATTCATAAGATAGAGCCTCCAGGCTCCACATCAGGAGAACCCCGATGAGCAAATTTCTTGACCGGTTTCGTTACTTCAAACAGAAGGGCGAAACTTTTGCCGATGGACATGGCCAACTGCTCGATACCAATCGTGATTGGGAAGAAGGTTATCGTCAGCGGTGGCAGCACGACAAAGTGGTACGTTCCACTCATGGTGTAAACTGCACGGGCTCCTGTAGCTGGAAGATCTACGTCAAAAGCGGCCTGGTGACATGGGAAACTCAACAAACCGATTACCCACGCACCCGTCCTGATATGCCAAACCACGAGCCGCGCGGCTGCCCACGTGGTGCGAGCTACTCCTGGTATCTCTACAGTGCTAACCGCTTAAAATACCCATTGATGCGCAAGCGTCTGATCAAACTGTGGCGCGAAGCCAAAACCCAACATAACGACCCGGTGAATGCCTGGGCCTCCATCATCAACGATCCCGAAAAAGCAAAAAGCTATAAACAAGCTCGTGGTCGCGGTGGTTTTGTGCGCTCAAGCTGGCAGGAAGTGAATGAACTGATTGCGGCAGCCAACGTCTTTACCGCAAAAACCTTCGGCCCGGACCGCATCGCCGGTTTCTCGCCGATCCCGGCAATGTCGATGGTCTCTTACGCTTCTGGCGCACGCTATCTGTCCCTGATTGGCGGCACCTGTCTGAGCTTCTACGACTGGTATTGCGACTTACCGCCAGCGTCACCGATGACGTGGGGCGAGCAAACGGACGTTCCGGAATCCGCCGACTGGTATAACTCCAGCTACATCATCGCCTGGGGTTCTAACGTTCCACAGACGCGTACGCCTGATGCTCACTTCTTCACTGAAGTTCGCTACAAAGGGACGAAAACTGTTGCGGTCACGCCGGACTACGCTGAAATCGCCAAATTGTGCGACCAGTGGTTAGCGCCAAAACAAGGCACCGATGCGGCAATGGCGCTGGCCATGGGCCATGTTATGTTGCGCGAGTTCCACCTCGACAACCCAAGCCAGTACTTCACCGATTATGTGCGCCGTTACACCGACATGCCGATGCTGGTGATGCTCGAAGAGCGTGAGGGTTTCTACGCGGCGGGCCGTATGCTGCGTGCTTCTGACCTGGTTGATGGTCTGGGCCAGGAAAACAATCCGCAGTGGAAAACGGTGGCACTGGACAACCGGAGTGACGAACTGCTGGCACCAAACGGTTCTATCGGTTATCGCTGGGGTGAAAAAGGCAAGTGGAACCTGGAACAGCGTGATGGCACCAGCGGCGACGAAGCCGAGCTGCGCCTGAGCTTGCTGGGCAGCCATGACGAAGTGGCAGACGTCGGTTTCCCATACTTTGGCGGCGAAAGCACCGAGCACTTCAGCAACGTTAAACTTGATAATGTGTTGATGCACAAACTGCCAGTGAAACGTATTCAACTGGCTGATGGTTCTACTGCGTTGGTAACCACTGTTTACGACCTGACGCTGGCTAACTACGGTCTTGATCGCGGCCTGGATGATGAAAACTGCGCGTCCAGCTATGACGACGTGAAAGCGTATACCCCAGCGTGGGCCGAGCAAATCACCGGTGTTTCTCGCCAGAACATCATCCGCATTGCGCGCGAGTTTGCTGACAACGCCGACAAAACCCATGGCCGCTCGATGATCATCGTCGGTGCGGGTATGAACCACTGGTTCCACATGGACATGAACTACCGTGGCTTGATCAACATGTTGATCTTCTGCGGTTGCGTAGGGCAGAGCGGCGGCGGTTGGGCGCACTATGTGGGCCAGGAAAAACTGCGTCCGCAAACCGGCTGGACTCCACTGGCGTTCGCGCTGGACTGGCAGCGCCCACCGCGCCATATGAACAGCACCTCGTTCTTCTACAACCACTCAAGCCAATGGCGTTATGAGTCGCTGACCGCTGAAGAACTGCTTTCCCCGCTGGCGGATAAATCTCGCTACAGCGGCCATTTAATTGACTTCAACGTGCGCGCAGAGCGTATGGGCTGGCTGCCGTCGGCTCCACAGCTCAACACAAACCCGTTGACCATTGCAGCGCAGGCGAAAGCGGCGGGTATGACTCCGGCTGAGTTCACCGTGCAGCAGCTGAAAAGCGGCGATATTCGCTTTGCGGCAGAGCAGCCTGATGCGGGCAATAACCATCCGCGTAACCTGTTTGTCTGGCGCTCCAACTTACTGGGTTCATCCGGTAAGGGCCACGAGTATATGCTCAAGTATTTGCTCGGTACCGAGAACGGTATCCAGGGTAAAGATCTGGGCAAAGAAGGCGGCGTGATGCCGGAAGAAGTCGAGTGGGTCGATAACGGTCTGGACGGCAAACTGGATCTGGTGGTGACACTGGACTTCCGTCTGTCGAGTACCTGTCTGTATTCCGATATCGTGCTGCCAACTGCGACCTGGTATGAGAAAGACGATATGAATACTTCGGATATGCATCCGTTTATTCACCCGCTTTCTGCCGCCGTTGACCCAGCCTGGGAATCGAAAAGCGACTGGGAAATCTACAAAGGTATCGCGAAGAAATTCTCCGAAGTCTGCGTCGGTCACTTAGGTAAAGAGACCGATGTGGTGACATTGCCAATCCAGCACGACTCAGCTGCCGAACTGGCGCAGCCGTTTGGCGTGATGGACTGGAAAAAAGGTGAATGCGACTTGATCCCAGGTCAAACCGCTCCGCACCTGATCACCGTTGAGCGCGATTATCCGGCAACGTACGAGCGTTTCACCTCTATCGGCCCGCTGATGGAAACCATCGGTAACGGCGGTAAAGGTATTGCGTGGAATACGCAGAGCGAAATGGATCTGCTGCGAAAGCTCAACTACACCAAAACCGAAGGCCCGGCCAAAGGTCAGCCGATGATCAACTCGGCGATCGATGCCGCAGAAATGATCCTGACTCTGGCACCTGAAACTAACGGCCAGGTGGCCGTCAAAGCCTGGGCTGCGCTGAGCGAATTTACCGGTCGTGACCACACGCACCTGGCGCTCAACAAAGAAGACGAGAAAATTCGCTTCCGCGATATTCAGGCACAGCCGCGCAAAATCATCTCCAGCCCGACCTGGTCTGGCCTTGAAGATGAGCACGTTTCCTACAGCGCCGGTTATACCAACGTTCACGAGCTGATCCCATGGCGTACGCTGTCTGGTCGCCAGCAGCTGTATCAGGATCACCAGTGGATGCGTGATTTTGGCGAAAGCCTGCTGGTGTACCGTCCGCCGATTGATACCCGTTCGGTAAAAGGTGTGATGGGTAAAAAATCCAACGGTAACCCAGAGAAAGCGTTGAACTTCCTGACGCCACACCAGAAATGGGGCATTCACTCTACTTACAGCGACAACCTGCTGATGCTGACGCTGTCACGCGGTGGGCCGATTGTGTGGATGAGCGAAATCGACGCCAAAGATTTAGGCATCGAGGACAACGACTGGATTGAAGTGTTCAACAAAAACGGTGCGCTAACGGCGCGTGCGGTAGTGAGTCAACGTGTGCCAGAAGGCATGACGATGATGTACCACGCGCAGGAACGTATCGTGAATCTGCCGGGTTCCGAAATCACCGGTCAGCGTGGCGGTATTCATAACTCGGTCACCCGAATTAGCCCGAAACCGACGCATATGATTGGCGGTTACGCACAGCTGGCATACGGCTTTAACTACTACGGCACCGTCGGTTCAAACCGTGATGAGTTCGTGGTGGTACGTAAGATGAAAGACATTAACTGGTTGGACGGTGAAGGCAATGACCAGAAACAGGAGAGCGTAAAATGAAAATTCGTTCACAAGTCGGCATGGTGTTGAATCTTGATAAATGCATCGGCTGTCACACCTGTTCTGTGACCTGTAAAAACGTCTGGACCAGCCGCGAAGGGATGGAGTACGCGTGGTTTAACAACGTCGAAACCAAACCGGGTATCGGTTATCCGAACGACTGGGAAAACCAGGAGAAATGGAAGGGCGGTTGGATCCGTAAAATTAACGGTAAGTTGCAACCGCGCATGGGCAACCGCGCAATGCTGCTGGGTAAAATCTTTGCCAACCCGCATCTGCCGGGGATTGACGATTACTACGAACCGTTTGATTACGACTATCAGCATCTGCATAACGCGCCGGAAGGTAAGCATCAGCCGATTGCGCGTCCGCGTTCGCTGATCACCGGCCAGCGGATGAACAAAATCGAAGCGGGCCCAAACTGGGAGGAGATCCTTGGTGGCGAATTTGATAAACGCGCCAAAGATCAGAACTTCCAGAATATGCAGAAGGCGATGTACGGCCAGTTCGAAAACACCTTTATGGCTTATCTGCCACGCTTGTGCGAACACTGCCTGAACCCGGCGTGTGCGGCGACCTGCCCGAGCGGCGCTATCTATAAGCGTGAAGAAGACGGCATTGTGCTGATTGACCAGGACAAATGCCGCGGCTGGCGTATGTGTATCACCGGTTGTCCATACAAAAAAATCTACTTCAACTGGAAAAGCGGCAAATCCGAGAAGTGCATTTTCTGTTATCCACGCATTGAAGCGGGGATGCCGACAGTCTGTTCCGAAACCTGCGTTGGCCGTATTCGTTACCTCGGCGTGTTGTTGTATGACGCGGATGCTATCGAGCAGGCAGCAAGCACCGAGCATGAAAAAGATCTCTACGAGCGTCAGCTGAGTATTTTCCTCGACCCGAATGACCCGACGGTTATTGAACAGGCACTGAAAGATGGCGTACCGCAGAGTGTTATCGATGCGGCACAGCAGTCACCTGTTTACAAAATGGCGGTGGACTGGAAGCTGGCGCTGCCGTTGCACCCTGAATATCGTACCTTGCCGATGGTTTGGTATGTGCCGCCGTTGTCGCCAATTCAGTCAGCGGCTGACGCGGGTGAACTGCCGCACACCGGTATTTTGCCTGACGTGGAAAGCCTGCGTATTCCGGTGGAATACCTGGCGAATTTGCTGACTGCAGGGGATACCGCACCGGTTCTGCGCGCCCTGAAACGCATGATGGCCATGCGCCATTACAAACGTGCTGAAACCGTCGAAGGCGTGAACGACACGCGTGCGTTGGAAGAAGTAGGCCTGACCGAAGCGCAGGCGCAGGAAATGTATCGTTACCTGGCGATTGCCAACTATGAAGATCGTTTCGTGGTGCCATCCAGCCATCGTGAACTGGCGGCGGATGCCTTCCCTGAAAGCAAAGGCTGCGGTTTCAGCTTTGGTGATGGTTGCCACGGTTCAGACAGCAAATTCAACCTGTTCAATAGCAAACGTATTGACGCGATTGATGTGACCAGCAAAACGGAGCCAAAACCATGATTGAACTTCTGGTGATTTCCCGTTTGCTCGAGTATCCGGATGCTGCCTTATGGCAGCATCAGCAGGAGCTTCGCGATGCATTAGTCGAAGGTAACGCACTGAACTTACAACAGGCGGCGCAGCTGAACGACTTTATCACTTCGTTATGTCGCCGTGATTTGTTGGATGCGCAGGCCAGCTATAGCGAGTTGTTCGACCGTGGACGTGCCACCTCTTTGCTGCTGTTTGAACATGTTCACGGTGAATCCCGTGACCGTGGGCAGGCAATGGTGAATTTGATGAACCAGTATCAGCAAGCCGGAATGGAAATCGGCAGCCGTGAGCTGCCTGACCATCTGCCGTTGTATCTGGAATATCTGTCACAGCGTGACGAAGCCGAAGCTCGCGGTGGTTTGCAGGATGTTGCGCCAATTCTGGCACTGCTGGCGGCGCGTCTGAAGCAACGTGAAAGCGATTATGCGGTGCTGTTTGATGTGCTGTTGGGCATCTCGCAAAGCGATGTGGCGGTGGAAAGCGTCAGCCAACAGATTGCATGTGAGGCTCGCGATGACACCCCGCAGGCGCTGGATGCGGTTTGGGAAGAAGAACAGGTGAAATTTGTAGCGGACGCAGGATGCGGTGAGTCTGAAATTAGCAGCCATCAGCGTCGTTTTGCCGGGGCTGTCGCTCCACAGTATTTGAATATCGAGGGACAATAATCATGCATTTTCTCAATGTGTTCTTCTACGACATTTATCCGTATCTCTGCGGTACGGTATTCCTGCTGGGCAGTTGGTTGCGTTACGACTACGGGCAGTACACCTGGAAAGCGGGCTCCAGCCAGATGCTCGATCGCAAAGGGATGAATCTCGCGTCTAACCTGTTTCATATCGGGATTTTGGGTATTTTCGCCGGTCACTTCCTTGGCATGCTCACACCGCACTGGATGTATGAGTCATTCCTGCCAATCGATGTGAAGCAGAAAATGGCGATGATAGCCGGTGGTGCGTGTGGTGTGATGACGCTGGTGGGTGGCTTGCTGCTGCTTAAGCGCCGTCTGTTCAACCCGCGTATTCGTGCAACATCAAGCACAGCGGATATTCTGATCCTCAGTCTGCTGATGATTCAATGTGCGCTGGGTCTGCTGACGATCCCATTCTCGGCACAGCATATGGATGGCAGCGAGATGATGAAGTTGGTGGGATGGGCGCAGGCTGTTGTCACCTTCCACGGTGGTGCATCTGAACATCTGGATGGCGTCGCGTTTATCTTCCGCGTGCATTTAGTGTTGGGGATGACGCTGTTCCTGCTGTTCCCGTTTACCCGTCTGGTGCACGTCTGGAGCGCGCCGGTTGAGTATCTGACACGTAAATATCAGATTGTTCGCGCTCGTCGCTGAGTTCTGATTGCTTGATATGAAATACCCGGCTTCGGCTGGGTATTTTTTTGCTTTTAATTTGGCATTTTTTGCCCTCACCCCAGCCCTCTCCCTCAGGAGAGGGAGCGTTCGGTTTTCGTCTTTGGGTTTTCTCCTTCTCCTGGGGGAGAAGGTTGGGATGAGGGCGTAATAAACTCTTCCCCAACGGGAATATGAAAGATTGTACGGTTTGGATAAATTGGGAAGGTACTTCAGAAGATGGTGGCGGGGGAAGGATGACTCGACGCTAACGCGTCTCGCCCTTCGGGTCGTTGCCTACGGCAACGCTTTCTCGCTACGCTCGAATCGAACCTTGATCGAAGCTTCTCATCCTCCCCCAACGGGAATATGAAAGATTATGCGATTTGGATAAATTGGGAAGGTATTTCAGAAGATGGTGGCGGGGGAAGGATGACTCGACGCTAACGCGTCTCGCCCTTCGGGTCGTTGCCTGCGGCAACGCTTTCTCGCTACGCTCGAATCGAACCTTGATCGAAGCTTCTCATCCTTTCCCAACGGGAATATGAAAGATTGTACAATTTGGATGCGTTGGGAAGGTACTTAAAGAGATGGTGGCGGGGGAAGGATTCGAACCTTCGAAGTCGATGACGGCAGATTTACAGTCTGCTCCCTTTGGCCGCTCGGGAACCCCGCCAGGGGTGTTGGTATTACTGGCCGTGCATAATGCTTGAAGATGGTGGCGGGGGAAGGATTCGAACCTTCGAAGTCGATGACGGCAGATTTACAGTCTGCTCCCTTTGGCCGCTCGGGAACCCCGCCAGGGGTATGGCTTTCTTACTCGCTGCCTTCGTCAGGAAGCGGGGCGCATCATATCAAATGAAGCGCCGCTGTAAAGCATTCACTGTAAGAAAATGAATCGTTTGCCGTTTTTTTACACGTAACGTCGTAAAGCTAAACAATTCACCTCCTCTCAGCTACAAAATGATAGTGCGATTACCGTAAACAAACACGCGCTGGGCCAGTACCTGGTATAGCGCACGGCTCAGAACATTTTTCTCAACATCACGTCCGGCACGCATCATATCTTCGGCGCTGTAGGTGTGATCGACGTTAATCACGTCCTGCATGATGATCGGGCCTTCATCCAGATTGTCATTCACATAGTGCGCGGTAGCACCGATGATCTTCACGCCACGCTCGTATGCCTGATGATAAGGGCGCGCGCCGATAAATGCAGGCAGGAACGAATGGTGAATATTGATAATCTGGTTCGGGAAACGTGAAACGAATTCTGGCGTTAACACGCGCATATATTTCGCCAGTACCACGAAATCTGGTTTATGCGCTTCAATCGCGTCAGCCATCTGTTTATCGTGATTTTCACGCGTCAGCCCTTCGTGGCTCACCAGCTCAAACGGAATATCAAAACGTTCAACCAGCGTGCGCAGCGTCTCATGGTTGCCGATAACTGCGGCAATTTCGACGTCCAGGCCGCCATAGTTGGCCTTCATCAATAGATCGCCCAGACAGTGTGCTTCTTTGGTCACCAGAATCACGATGCGACGACGGCCTGCAGGTGTCAATTCGCGCACCGAACCTTCAGGTAATGCGCCATCTAAATCCGCAAGCAGGGTGTTGTCATTGAAAATACCTTCGAGCTCGGTGCGCATAAAGAAGCGCCCGGTACGATGATCAACAAATTCATTATTCTGAACAATGTTCAGTTCGTGCTTGTAACAAATATTGGTGATCTTGGCGATTAACCCTTTTGCATCAGGGCAGATGGTGCGTAGTACTTTACGTTGTAATGCTTGCGTCACTGGGTGAGTCCTGTTGTGTGTATTTTCTTGATTTGTGCCACGGAGAGTTACCTACCACAACACTTTTTAAATTTTTTGCCAGAGCCACAAGGGCAGGGGTCATTACGTCCAAACTGTGGGCGCGTTCCGTCAACATAGTACCATTGACCGTTTTCCTTTAAGAAACGGGAACGTTCTATTATGGCACTTTCCACACCTTGCTCTTCAAACCGCGCAACGAAACTGACGAAACCTTCGTTCTCATCTCGTCCGGCAGCCGTTTCATAGACTGTCAGACCCCGCCAGTGAGTGGTCGAAAAACTTCCGGAAATATCACTTTTCAGCGAAAGGCTGCGCGTTTGTGGGTGCCAGCTTGCCACCAGATAATCTGCGTCCTGCATCACATAGGCGGAATAACGTGAGCGCATAAGCTGTGATGGGGTTGGCGCGAGCGTGTCTGCGCTTATATATGGCTGGCAACATAAGCTATACTCCAGACCGCTACCACAAGGGCAAAGTTGCGACACAGCATCTCCTTGGTTACAAAAAAAGAGTCGGCGTAAATACGCGGGGTAGTTATGTTAACTGAGCAGTGGCGACTTCGTCACGAGGTGATAAACCGGGGAAGATAGACCGAGGCGGAATGAGACAGGTAAAGATCGGCCTGGCATTAGGGTCGGGAGCAGCAAAAGGATGGGCGCATATTGGTGTTATAAATGCGTTAAAACGTGCAGGCATACAGATTGATATCGTCGCAGGTTGCTCTGTAGGGGCGCTGGTCGGTGCCGCTTATGCCAGTAATCGCTTGCCGATGATGGAGCGGTGGGTACGCTCGTTCGGCTATTGGGATGTCCTGCGGCTGATGGATCTTTCCTGGCGTCGTGGCGGTTTGTTGCGTGGCGAAAGGGTGTTCAATAACGTTCGTAAAATAATCACTGAAGAAAATATTGAAGACTGCGCGCTGCGTTTTGGTTCGGTTGCCACTAATTTAAGCACCGGGCGTGAGCTGTGGTTCACGGATGGCGATCTCCATCAAGCGGTTCGTGCTTCTTGTAGCATGCCGGGCTTGCTTTCGCCTGTCGGGTACAACGGCTATTGGTTGGTTGATGGCGCGGTGGTTAATCCCGTGCCGGTTTCGCTGACCCGAGCGTTAGGGGCCGATATCGTTATTGCCGTCGACTTGCAACACGATGCGCATCTGATGCAGCAAGATTTACTCTCCGTTAATACGACGACGCCGATGGCTGAAAACCAGGTGCAACCGGATACCTGGCGCGGTCGGCTGCGTGAACAGCTCGGTAAAATAACCACCCGCCGCGCGACGACCACACCGACGGCGATGGAAATCATGACCACGTCGATTCAGGTGCTGGAAAACCGTTTAAAACGCAACAGGATGGCGGGTGATCCGCCGGATATCTTGTTGCAACCTTTTTGTCCGCAGATTTCAACTCTGGATTTCCACCGTGCCGCTGAGGCGATCAGCGCCGGGAGCCTGGCTGTTGAGAAAAAGATGGACGAGTTACTGCCACTGGTTCGTACCCATGATTGAGTACGATGAAAACTCGCATCTTCAGGTAATTCTGACAGGCGGTGATTGTCATACCATGCCACTATTGATCTATCGCCAGTCAGGGGAGCGCACATGACACAGCCACTCGTTGGGAAACAGATTCTCATTGTCGAGGACGAGCCCGTTTTCCGCTCTTTGCTGGAGGACTACCTCACTTCTTTAGGGGCGAACATTGCGGTTGCAACTGACGGCGTGGACGCTCTGGAAAAAATGACCCGTTTTGCGCCCGATTTGCTGATTTGTGACCTGGCTATGCCACGCATGAACGGACTGAAGCTGGTGGAACATTTGCGTAATGAAGGCGTTCAGACGCCGATTTTGGTCATTTCTGCCACTGAGAATATGTCAGATATCGCCAAAGCGTTGCGCTTTGGCGTGCAGGATGTTCTGCTTAAACCGATTAAAGATCTCAACCGCCTGCGTGAAACGGTGTACGCCTGCCTCTATCCAAATATGTTCAATTCTCGCGTTGAAGAAGAAGAACGGTTATTTCAGGACTGGGACGCACTAGTGAGCGACCCGCAGGCAGCCTCCAAACTGCTGCAAGAACTACAACCCCCGGTGCAACAAGTGATATCCCGCTGTCGCGTCAACTACCGCCAACTCATTACGCTCAACCAACCAGGGCTGGTTCTGGATATTGCGCCGCTATCGGAAAACGATCTCGCTTTTTATTGCCTTGATGTGACGCGTGCCGGGGATAACGGTGTGTTAGCGGCGTTGCTATTACGCGCGTTATTTAATGGATTGTTGCAAGAGCATCTTGCCCAGCAGCACCAGCGCTTACCAGAATTGGGGAGTTTACTTAAACAAGTGAACCAGCTATTACGTCAGGCGAATTTGACCGGCCAATTCCCATTGATGGTGGGCTATTATCATAGCGGGCTCAAGAATCTCATTTTGGTGTCGGCGGGACTCAATGCCACGTTGAATACGGGTGAACATCAAATTCAGGTCAGCAACGGTGTGCCGTTAGGCACTATGGGCAATACTTACCTCAATCAAATCAGCCAGCGCTGCGAATCCTGGCAGTGCCAGGTGTGGGGTGCAGGTGGTCGATTGCGTCTGATGTTGTCTGCAGAATGAGCATCTGGACGATTGAAAACATTTAGGTTTTCTCCCCTGCCAGCGTGGGTGTTAATATCGCATTTAACGCATTCGTATTTATCTTAAATTACCAACGCATCGGGTAATCAGCCGTAGATTTCATTTTTAAGCTGATATACTCGAGGCGTTTTTTAATTGACTTGCAAGTGAAAACTTGAACAGTCCAGGAGATTTTTCAATGGCTGCCATTAATTCTAAAGTAAGAAAAGCAGTAATCCCTGTCGCGGGATTAGGCACGCGTATGTTACCTGCTACCAAGGCTATTCCTAAAGAAATGCTGCCTCTGGTTGATAAACCTTTAATTCAGTATGTGGTCAACGAATGTATCGCCGCAGGTATTACTGAAATTGTGCTGGTAACTCACTCTTCGAAAAACTCCATCGAAAACCACTTCGATACCAGTTTCGAACTGGAAGCTATGCTGGAAAAACGCGTTAAGCGCCAGTTGCTGGAAGAAGTTCAGGCAATCTGTCCTCCGCATGTGACGATTATGCAAGTTCGTCAGGGTCTGGCAAAAGGCCTTGGCCACGCCGTGCTGTGTGCTCACCCGGTTGTTGGCGATGAGCCAGTTGCGGTAATCCTGCCTGATGTCATCCTCGATGAATTCGAGTCAGATCTTTCCCAGGATAACCTGGCTGAGATGATCAAACGTTTCGATGCTACTGGCCACAGCCAAATCATGGTTGAGCCGGTAGAAGATGTTACTGCTTACGGTGTTGTTGACTGTAAAGGCGTTGAATTGAATGAAGGCGACAGCGTGCCTATGGTTGGCATCGTTGAAAAACCTAAAGCGAACGTTGCACCCTCAAACCTTGCGGTAGTGGGTCGTTATGTTCTGACTGCAGATATTTGGCCGCTGCTGTCCAAAACTCCTCCGGGCGCTGGCGATGAAATTCAGCTGACTGATTCCATTGCTATGCTGATGGAGAAACAGACTGTTGAAGCCTACCACATGAAAGGCGTGAGCCATGACTGCGGTAATAAACTCGGCTACATGCAGGCGTTTGTGGAATACGGCATCCGTCACAACACTCTTGGACCAGATTTCAAAGCCTGGTTAGAAGAGACCGTTGGCGCGAAAAAGTAATTCATTTCAACGCAGGATAGAAAGATGAAAGTTACTGTATTTGGTATCGGCTATGTTGGACTTGTACAAGCAGCAGTGCTTGCGGAAGTCGGTCACGAAGTTATGTGCATAGATGTCGATGCGAAGAAAGTCGAAAATCTGAAAAACGGCGTGATCCCGATTTTTGAACCCGGCTTAACGCCGCTGGTTAAGAAAAACTATGAAGAAGGCCGTTTGCAGTTCAGCACCGATGCTGAAATGGGTGTTCATCATGGTGAAATGCAATTTATTGCAGTCGGAACGCCACCGGATGAAGATGGTTCTGCTGACCTTAAATATGTCACCGCTGTAGCACGTACCATCGCGCAGCACATGACTTCACATAAAGTTGTGCTCGATAAATCTACTGTTCCAGTTGGAACTGCAGACAAAGTGCGTAGCGTAATGGAAGAAACGCTGAAAGCCCGCGGTGTGGATATCACATTCGATGTGGTTTCCAACCCAGAGTTCCTTAAGGAAGGGGCCGCAGTTTCTGACTGCATGCGCCCTGAGCGTATTGTTATCGGTACTGATAACGACGATGTGGTCGATTTGCTGCGTGAACTGTACGAACCGTTCAACCGCAATCACGATCGTATGATCCTGATGGATATTCGTAGCGCCGAGTTGACCAAGTACGCCGCAAACTGCATGTTGGCGACCAAAATCAGCTTTATGAACGAAATCTCAAACCTGGCAGAACGCCTGGGTGCGGATATCGAGAAAGTGCGTATGGGGATCGGTTCTGACTCACGCATCGGTTACAGCTTCATCTATCCTGGCTGCGGCTACGGCGGCTCCTGCTTCCCTAAAGATGTCCAGGCACTGATTCGTACTGCTCAGCAGATTGGCTATACGCCACGTATTCTGCAAGCAGTAGAAGAGGTCAACCACGACCAGAAGTTAAAACTCCCTGAGTTTATATCTCGTCACTTTGGTGAAGATCTGAAAGGCAAAACCTTCGCGCTGTGGGGGCTTTCTTTCAAACCCAATACCGATGATATGCGTGAAGCCTCAAGCCGCGTCCTGATGGAAGCGCTTTGGGAACGCGGTGCTCAGGTGCAGGCGTATGACCCGGAAGCTATGGATGAAACCCAGCGCATTTACGGACATCGTTCTGATTTAAAACTGATGGGAACGAAAGAAGCGGCATTGCAAGATGCGGATGCTCTGGTGATTTGTACCGAATGGCAAAGTTTCCGTGCCCCTGATTTCGACGCAATTAAGAAATCACTTAAACAACCGGTTATCTTTGATGGCCGTAACCTGTATGATCCTGAGAGACTAAGCAAACGCGGCTTTGTTTATTATGCAATTGGCCGCGGAGCGTCCATCAATATTGCATAATAAATGAGGGTTGTATGAAATTTCTGGTTACCGGCGCGGCAGGCTTTATTGGATTTCATGTTAGCGAACGTCTGCTGAACGCCGGTCACCAGGTTATCGGTATCGATAACCTGAACGACTATTATGACGTCAATCTTAAGCAAGCTCGTCTTGATCTCCTCACGCCTCACACTTCATTCCGTTTCGAAAAAATTGACCTCGCCGATCGTAATGCCATGGCAGAGTTATTTGCTACAGAGAAATTCGATCGTGTGATTCATCTTGCGGCACAAGCAGGTGTTCGTTATTCAATCGATAACCCTCTGGCTTATGCGGATTCAAACCTGGTGGGGCATTTAAATGTCCTTGAAGGTTGCCGCCATAATAAAGTAGGGCATCTGTTATATGCGTCTTCGAGCTCAGTATATGGCCTGAATCGTAAACTTCCGTTCTCAACGGATGACAGCGTCGACCATCCCATTTCTTTATATGCGGCGACTAAAAAAGCTAACGAGTTGATGTCACATACCTACTCACACTTATATGGTCTGCCGACAACCGGTTTGCGTTTCTTTACCGTTTATGGCCCATGGGGTCGCCCGGATATGGCATTATTTAAATTTACCCGTGCGATTGTCGAAGGGAAGAGTATTGATGTTTACAATCACGGACAAATGCGTCGTGATTTTACTTATATTGATGATATTGCCGAAGCGATTGTGCGTTTACAGGATGTCATTCCACAACCTGATGCACAATGGACAGTAGAAGAAGGGACGCCAGCAACCAGTTCAGCGCCTTACCGTGTGTATAACATCGGTAATAGCAATCCTGTGACGCTGATGGACTATATTACGGCACTGGAGACCTCACTGGGCAAAGTTGCGCAGAAGAACATGCTGCCTATGCAGCCTGGTGACGTACTGGAAACCAGCGCGGATACACAGGCGTTGTATGACGTTATCAGCTTCAAGCCACAGACGTCAGTACAAGATGGCGTACAGCGCTTCGTAGACTGGTATAACGCGTTCTATAAAGTCAGCTGATACCTAAGTCGTGATTAGCCCACAAATGATAAAAGGGAGCCCTGGCTTCCTTTTTTTATGGCTACTGTTTATCGGCAGAATTTAAAAAAGCATAACGCAGAAAATAAAAATCCCGCCGAAGCGGGATTTAATAAGCAGCACTAAAAGCAAAAATTAGGCAATCAGGAAGTCTTCCAGTTTCTTACCTTGTTCTTCCATTGCTTTCTTGATTACAGCTGGAGTACGGCCCTGGCCGGTCCAGGTTTTGCTTTCGCCGTTTTCGTCGATGTACTGATATTTAGCAGGGCGCGCAGCGCGTTTTGCTTTGCCTGCAGATTTAACAGCAGCCATGCTATTCAGTAATTCATTAGGATCAATGCCGTCAGCAATCAGCATTTCACGGTATTGTTGCAGTTTACGAGTACGCTCTTCAATTTCTGCTGCAGCAGCATTATCTTCTTCGCGACGTTCGTTAACTACAACTTCTAATTTTTCCAGCATTTCTTCCAACGTTTCCAGAGTACATTCTCTAGCTTGGGCACGAAGGGTGCGGATGTTGTTCAGAATTTTAAGTGCTTCGCTCATTTTAGTAATCTCAATCTTATATTGATGGTTGGCTTGATGGGCTAATAATAGAGGCTTAAATTAAGTTCTGCAATAGGCGGTAATGTAAGGAATTCAAAATTACATAATATTTTGTCGATTTATTAAAGAACATTAACTTAAATTTTGTCTCACATGGTGAGTTAACAAAACCTGGATAACTCACTTTTTCTACAACAACCCTGATAGTAACAGGGGTTGTTGAGGCGCTAAATTGAGGCATGAGAGCATTAATGGTGAAATATCAACCTTTGGTATTATTGTTTGCCATGGGGGATATTCTTAATAGTTAATTATTATTAGGGATTCAATGAGTTCCACTGAATAGCTAAGAAAATGCTTAAAGCTCCGTTAGTTAAGTGCAACGTGACGAACTTCAAACATCTGAGGCCTTCATCAATTTCGCTCTGCAACTTATATATCAGACGAACAATACAGAAATTTTTCCTGGGAACGTCGTGTAACGGCAACTCTGTAACGGCTTATGATATAATCCGTGTTAATAATATTTACATTTTAACTCAGGCTAGCTGACCAATGGCACAACTCTACTTTTACTATTCCGCAATGAATGCGGGTAAATCCACGGCATTACTGCAATCCTCATACAACTATCAAGAGCGTGGAATGCGCACACTGGTGTATACCGCAGAAATTGACAATCGGTTTGGCTCTGGAAAGGTGAGTTCGCGTATTGGGCTGTCGTCGCCTGCCAAGCTTTTCAATGGTGCGACTCAGTTATTCAGTGAAATACGCGATGAGCATCAGCGTGATGCCGTGCATTGTGTTCTGGTGGACGAATGCCAATTTTTAACGCGCGACCAGGTACTGGCGTTATCAGACGTCGTGGATGAATTAGATATTCCCGTATTGTGTTATGGATTACGCACTGATTTTCAGGGGGAATTATTTGGCGGGAGCCAATATTTATTGGCATGGTCAGATAAGCTCGTGGAATTAAAAACTATCTGTTTCTGTGGCCGCAAAGCCAGTATGGTGCTGCGACTTGATCAGGAAGGTCGTCCCTATAACCAGGGTGAACAAGTGGTCATAGGGGGTAACGAGCGTTACGTATCGGTTTGCCGTAAGCATTACAAGGAGGCGTTGCAAACCGGCTCTCTACAGGGCATTCAGAGCGCATAAAAAACAAAAAAGAGGCTAGGGCTCGTCCTGGTCTCTCATCTCCGTGAGATGCGTTGTACTGCGTATTTGAAAAATAGTCATAAAAAAACCCGCCGAAGCGGGTTTTTTATTAGGCTTTACAATTAAGCGGTTTTCTTCGCTTTCTTGTCAGCTTTAGCTGCTGGAGCAGCTTCTTTCGCAGTTGATGCTGGCACGCTGCCTTCTTCTACATAATCACGACCGTAGAAGGTATCCATCAGAATCTGTTTCAATTCAGAGATCAGTGGGTAACGTGGGTTAGCACCGGTACACTGGTCATCGAACGCATCTTCAGACAGTTTATCAACGTGAGCCAGGAAGTCAGCTTCCTGAACGCCTGCTTCGCGGATGGACTTAGGAATACCCAGTTCAGCCTTGATGCTTTCCAGCCATGCCAGCAGTTTCTCGATCTTAGCAGCAGTACGGTCGCCCGGTGCGCTCAGACCTAAGTGGTCTGCGATTTCAGCATAACGACGACGCGCTTGTGGGCGGTCATACTGGCTGAAAGCAGTCTGCTTAGTTGGGTTGTCATTCGCGTTATAGCGGATAACGTTGGAGATCAACAGGGCGTTCGCCAGACCGTGAGGAATGTGGAACTGTGAACCCAGTTTGTGCGCCATTGAGTGACACACACCCAGGAAGGCGTTCGCAAACGCGATACCCGCGATGGTCGCAGCATTGTGTACACGCTCACGAGCAACTGGGTTTTTAGAGCCTTCATGGTAAGACGCTGGCAGGTTTTCTTTCAGCAGTTTCAGTGCTTGCAGAGCCTGACCGTCAGAGAACTCGCTCGCCAGTACGGAAACGTAAGCTTCCAGTGAGTGAGTTACCGCATCCAGACCACCGAATGCACACAGGGACTTAGGCATATCCATCACCAGGTTGGCATCAACAATCGCCATGTCTGGAGTCAGAGCGTAGTCAGCCAGTGGGTATTTCTGGCCTGTTGCATCATCAGTTACAACTGCAAACGGAGTGACTTCTGAACCTGTACCGGAAGTGGTGGTAACCGCGATCATTTTCGCTTTTACGCCCATTTTCGGGAACTTGTAGATACGCTTACGGATGTCCATAAAGCGCAGTGCCAGTTCTTCGAAGTGAGTTTCTGGATGCTCGTACATAACCCACATGATTTTCGCAGCATCCATCGGGGAACCGCCGCCCAGCGCGATGATCACGTCTGGTTTGAAGGAGTTCGCCAGTTCTGCACCTTTACGTACTACGGACAGAGTTGGATCCGCTTCTACTTCGAAGAAGACTTCAGTTTCAACGCCCGCTGCTTTCAGAACAGAAGTGATCTGGTCTGCATAACCGTTGTTGAACAGGAAGCGGTCGGTAACGATCATCGCACGTTTGTGACCATCAGTAATCACTTCGTCCAGCGCGATTGGCAGAGAGCCACGGCGGAAGTAGATAGATTTCGGAAGTTTATGCCACAACATGTTCTCAGCTCGCTTAGCAACGGTTTTCTTGTTGATCAGGTGCTTAGGACCCACGTTCTCAGAGATGGAGTTACCACCCCATGAACCACAACCCAGAGTCAGGGAAGGCGCGAGCTTGAAGTTGTACAGGTCACCGATACCACCCTGAGAAGCTGGGGTGTTGATCAGGATACGTGCAGTTTTCATTTTGTCGCCGAAGTGCTTAACGCGCTCTGGCTGGTTGTCCTGGTCGGTGTACAGGCAAGAGGTATGACCGATACCGCCCATCTCAACCAGTTTCTCAGCTTTAACGACTGCATCTTCGAAGCTCTTAGCACGGTACATAGCCAGAGTTGGAGACAGTTTTTCGTGAGCGAATGGCTCAGAATCGTCAACAACGCTAACTTCACCAATCAGAATTTTGGTGTCAGCCGGTACTGTGAAACCTGCCAGTTCAGCAATTTTGGTTGCTGGCTGACCAACGATAGCTGCGTTCAGTGCGCCATTTTTCAGGATAATGTCCTGAACAGCTTTCAGCTCTTTACCCTGCAGCATGTAGCCGCCGTGGGATGCAAAACGTTCACGCACTGCATTGTATGCAGAGTCAACAACGATGACTGACTGCTCGGAAGCACAGATTACGCCGTTATCGAAGGTTTTGGACATCAGGATAGAAGCAACAACACGTTTAATGTCAGCAGTTTCGTCAACAACAACAGGAGTGTTACCTGCGCCTACGCCGATTGCTGGTTTACCGGAGCTGTATGCCGCTTTAACCATGCCTGGGCCACCCGTTGCCAGAATCATGTTGATATCTGGGTGATGCATCAGGGCGTTAGACAGTTCTACAGATGGCTGGTCAATCCAACCGATCAGATCTTTAGGTGCACCCGCAGCGATAGCAGCTTGCAGAACGATGTCTGCGGCTTTGTTAGTCGCGTCTTTTGCACGTGGGTGTGGAGAGAAGATGATCGCGTTACGGGTCTTAAGGCTGATCAGAGACTTAAAGATCGCAGTAGATGTTGGGTTAGTCGTCGGTACGATACCGCAGATGATGCCGATTGGCTCAGCGATAGTGATAGTACCGAAGGTGTGGTCTTCGTCCAGAACACCACAAGTTTTCTCATCTTTATAAGCGTTGTAGATATACTCTGAAGCAAAGTGGTTTTTGATCACTTTATCTTCAACGATACCCATGCCAGATTCGGCAACGGCCAGTTTCGCGAGGGGAATTCGAGCATCAGCGGCAGCCAGGGCGGCGGCGCGGAAGATTTTATCGACTTGCTCTTGAGTGAAGTTGGCATATTCACGCTGGGCTTTCTTGACGCGCTCTACAAGTGCGTTAAGTTCAGCGACATTAGTTACAGCCATAATGCTCTCCTGATAATGTTAAACTCTTTTAGTAAATGAGCTGCTCGAGACGACAGTATAGTCAGCGGGCAACAGCTTGCGTAGAAGAGGGGCCACGACTATCCAAAAACTTCCCAAAACATCTTGCTGATTTACTAAAAGAGCCTTATCGAAAAAACCTATTCATGGTCTGAATCAAACGCTCTTCAGATGTATCTAAGAGTACTCACTTCTGAGTAGGTTTTTTGTGACTTGCATCACATTATCTCAAGGCTGACTCCATTCAGCAGGGCGGATTCAGGTTGTTGATAAGTCTTTAAAATATTCGTCACAGCAAAGATAAAACAAACTACCATATTTTCAACAACTGGGTAACAATATTGTTTAATATCGCAATTGTGTATAAAAGTAGTTATCTATGCTGCGAAAGGGCATAGCGCCTGCAGTGGTTTTCCATTACATTACCGCGGCCTTTGCTACGTTCATTTGCGGAGTTTTTAGTGGCTCAATCCTTATTTGATTTGCCAACCTATTTTAAGTTCTTTATTGGATTGTTTGCTCTGGTAAACCCAGTAGGGATCATTCCCGTTTTTATCAGCATGACCAGCTATCAAACTGCGATAGCGAGGAATAAAACCAATCTCACTGCGAACCTTTCTGTCGCGATTATTTTGTGGACTTCGTTGTTTCTTGGCGACGGCATTCTGCAACTATTCGGCATATCAATAGATTCTTTCCGTATTGCTGGCGGTATCCTGGTCGTAACCATCGCGATGTCGATGATCAGCGGTAAACTCGGGGAAGATAAACAGAACAAACAAGAAAAATCAGAGAGCGCTATCCGCGAAAGCGTTGGCGTCGTCCCGTTGGCTCTTCCATTAATGGCCGGTCCTGGTGCAATCAGTTCGACTATCGTCTGGGGCACGCGCTACCATAGCTGGAATTATTTAATCGGTTTTACGATAGCCATCGCACTCTTTGCTTTTTGCTGCTGGTTGGTTTTCCGCCTTGCGCCTTTCTTAGTGCGTCTGCTGGGGCAAACTGGCATTAACGTTATAACCCGTATTATGGGGCTGCTTCTGATGGCTCTGGGTATTGAATTTATCGTTACCGGGCTGAAAACTATTTTCCCCGGGTTATTAAGTTAGTTCTGCTACAACTGGCGTAGGAAAAAGCAGAATAACAATTCTGCTTTTTTTTTGTTAAATAGCCACCAACTTGTTTGCCGCATTAGCACTTCTATCCCCTTCATAAGAAAATCATTCATAACAAAAAGCTTTGGAAACCGCGTATTAGCGGCGTGCACTTTTGTACTCTGTACATAAAACTCCCAATCAAATCGTTAATTAACTAACACTACACAATGATACTTGCTGTGGCTTTATTGAGATGATATTAGTTATTCACGCTGTCTCGCAGATGAATGTGCTAAAAAATAACCAATTGTTAATTTTTCGTGAACAATCATGTTCCTTCGTCATGCCGCGAGATAACCAACCATCTTAATACTGCTATTTCTTTTATTTTTAGAGAGTTATCTCGAATAAATGAGCTGGAACAGGAGCGTTTCAGACCGCATCCTGGACAGATAAAAGAGAAATGGTTAACAAATTTGCAAATTGTATTGGCGGGCATCAGGTGCTTTTGATACTTTCCAGACAACACAATTATCTGAAAAATGTTTCATTTACAGATGACTCATCAAAATCAACCTGAGAACAGGGTAGGTTGATTAAGAATCGACGGAGCAGGGTGCCATAAAGAGCATCCCCCAAATAAAGTCGGTGATAGCAGGTAACACAAAATAAATCCTGGCAGTCGCATAACGCTCTTGTGCTGTTAAGGAACCCCAAAGGGGAAGAGGCTGGCTTTCGGGTCGGTAATTATAATGAGTGGAGTATCAACACAATGTCCATCATCACAAAAAAAAGTCTGGTTGCAGCAAGCATTTTAACCGCGCTAATTGTAGGCAATGTGGCCACGGCGGCCGAAGTTCCTGCAGGTGTCCAACTGTCAGAAAAGCAAACGTTGATTCGAAATAACGGTGCTGAGCCGCAGTCTCTGGATCCCAATAAAATTGAAGGTGTTCCTGAATCAAACGTAAGCCGTGACCTGTTCGAAGGTCTGCTGATTACTTCTCCAAAAGATGGCCACCCAATTCCAGGTGTTGCAGAATCCTGGGATAACAAAGATTTTAAAGTGTGGACTTTCCATCTGCGTAAAGATGCTAAATGGTCTAACGGCGAACCTGTAACAGCACAAGATTTCGTATATAGCTGGCAGCGCCTGGTTGATCCAAATACCGCTTCCCCGTATGCAAGCTATCCGCAATATGGCCATATCGTAAACGTTGATGAAATCATCGATGGCAAAAAGAAACCAAGTGAGCTGGGCGTAAAAGCGATTGACGACCATACGCTGGAAGTGACTTTGAGCGAGCCAGTTCCTTACTTCTACAAACTTCTGGTTAACCCGGCGATGTCCCCGGTGAATAAAACCGCCATTGAGAAGTTTGGTGAGAAGTGGACCCAGCCTGCGAACCTCGTTTCTAACGGCGCATATAAACTGAAAGACTGGGTTGTTAACGAACGTATCGTGATGGAGCGTAATACCAATTATTGGGATAACGCGAAAACTGTCATTGATCAGATTACTTATCTGCCAATTTCTTCTGAAGTTACCGATGTAAACCGCTACCGCAGCGGCGAAATCGACATGACTTATAACAACCTGCCGATCGAACTGTTCCAGAAGCTGAAAAAAGAGATCCCAGCTGAAGTTCACGTTGACCCGTATCTGTGTACTTATTACTACGAAATCAACAACCAGAAAGCTCCATTTAACGATGCGCGTGTTCGTACCGCTCTGAAACTGGGCCTGGATCGTGACATTATCGTAAACAAGGTAAAAGCGCAGGGCGATCTGCCTGCTTATGGCTACACGCCTCCTTATGCTGACGGCGCTAAGCTGACAAAACCTGAGTGGTTCTCCTGGACTCAGGAAAAACGTAACGAAGAAGCTAAGAAATTGCTGGCTGAAGCGGGTTATAGCAAAGATAAACCGCTGACCTTTGACCTGCTGTACAACACATCTGACCTGCATAAAAAACTGGCTATCGCTGCTGCCTCTATCTGGCAGAAAAACCTCGGTGTGAACGTGAAGTTGGTCAACCAGGAATGGAAAACCTTCCTCGATACTCGTCACCAGGGTAACTACGATGTGGCGCGTGCTGGCTGGTGTGCTGACTACAACGAACCAACGTCCTTCCTGAATACCATGCTGTCTGGTAGTTCAATGAACACCGCGCATTATAAGAGCCCGGCATTTGACGCCATCATGGCAGAATCGCTGAAGGCGACTGATGAAGCACAGCGCAGTGCTGCGTACGATAAAGCCGAACAACAGCTGGGCAAAGACTCCGCTATCGTTCCGGTTTATTACTACGTGAATGCTCGTCTGGTGAAACCATGGGTTGGCGGTTATACCGGTAAAGACCCGATGGACAATATCTACACCAAAGATATGTATATCATCAAACATTAATGGCAAATCGTGGGGCGAGGTTTAACGCCTTGCCCCATCGTGTCTTATTTCATTACTACTTAAAGGCACACGCCAGAAGGTACGGGCAATGTTGAAATTTATTCTACGTCGTTGTCTGGAAGCAATTCCGACACTCTTTATTCTTATAACAATTTCATTCTTCATGATGCGTCTTGCGCCGGGTAGTCCATTTACCAGCGAACGCGCACTTCCGCCAGAAGTTATGGCGAACATTGAAGCTAAATACCATTTAAACGATCCGATCACGACACAGTACTTCAGTTATCTGAAGCAACTGGCTCATGGTGATTTTGGCCCGTCATTTAAATATAAAGATTATTCAGTTAACGATTTGGTTGCTTCGAGCTTCCCTGTCTCTGCGAAATTAGGTGCAGCCGCATTTATCTTTGCCGTGGTTTTAGGGGTGTTAGCTGGAGTTATCGCCGCACTGAATCAAAACACTAAATGGGATTACGCCGTCATGGGGATCGCCATGACCGGGGTCGTTATCCCCAGTTTCGTGGTTGCCCCGTTACTGGTTCTGATATTTGCTATCACACTTAAATGGCTGCCTGGCGGGGGCTGGAATGGCGGGGCGCTTCAATACATGATCCTGCCAATGGTCGCACTTTCATTAGCTTATATTGCGAGTATTGCGCGTATTACTCGTGGCTCAATGATTGAAGTGCTGCACTCAAACTTCATCCGTACTGCTCGCGCCAAAGGGCTGCCAATGCGTCGCATTATTTTGCGCCACGCTTTGAAACCCGCTCTGTTACCTGTGCTGTCTTATTTGGGGCCAGCCTTTGTCGGTATCATCACAGGCTCGATGGTTATTGAAACCATTTACGGATTGCCAGGTATTGGCCAGTTGTTCGTAAACGGAGCGTTGAACCGTGACTATTCTCTGGTTCTGAGCCTCACCATTCTGGTAGGCGCGTTGACTATTCTCTTTAACGCGATTGTTGACGTGCTGTATGCCGTTATCGATCCGAAAATCCGTTACTGATACTGGAGTTCGCCATGATGTTGAGTAACAAAAACAGCGAGGCGCTGGAAAACTTCAGTGAAAAACTTGAAGTAGAAGGCCGTAGCCTTTGGCAAGATGCGCGCCGCCGTTTTATGCATAACCGTGCTGCGGTGGCCAGTCTGATTGTTCTGGCTCTCATTGCGCTATTCGTGACTTTTGCGCCGATGTTGTCGCAGTTTAGCTATTTTGATACCGACTGGGGAATGATGTCGGCAGCACCTGACATGGAGTCAGGGCACTACTTTGGCACCGACTCCTCTGGTCGTGACCTGTTAGTCAGGGTGGCAATCGGCGGGCGTATTTCGCTGATGGTCGGTGTGGCTGCGGCGCTGGTTGCTGTGGTTGTAGGAACATTATACGGCTCGCTCGCGGGTTATCTGGGCGGTAAAACTGACTCAGTCATGATGCGTTTGCTGGAGATCCTCAACTCCTTCCCGTTCATGTTCTTCGTTATTTTACTGGTGACCTTCTTTGGGCAAAACATTCTGCTTATCTTTGTGGCAATCGGGATGGTTTCCTGGCTGGACATGGCGCGTATCGTTCGTGGACAAACCCTGAGCCTGAAGCGTAAAGAGTTCATCGAAGCAGCCCAGGTTGGCGGTGTTTCAACGGCGAATATAGTCGTGCGTCACATTGTGCCAAACGTACTGGGGGTGGTTGTGGTTTACGCCTCGCTGCTGGTGCCGAGCATGATCTTGTTCGAATCCTTCCTGAGCTTCCTGGGTTTGGGTACACAAGAGCCTTTAAGTAGCTGGGGCGCATTGCTGAGTGATGGTGCGAACTCGATGGAAGTTTCACCGTGGCTGCTGATGTTCCCGGCAGGCTTCCTCGTCATCACCCTGTTCTGTTTCAACTTTATCGGCGATGGCCTGCGTGATGCCCTCGACCCGAAAGATCGTTAAGGAGTGCCGCGATGAGCACAATTGAAAATCCTGCGGTGGTTACTCCACTGAGCCAGACTTCTACGTTGTTAGACGTAAAAGATCTGCGCGTCACCTTCGGTACGCCAGACGGTGATGTTACTGCGGTAAACGATCTGAACTTCAGCCTGCGTGCCGGTGAAACATTGGGCATCGTTGGGGAATCGGGTTCCGGAAAATCGCAAACAGCTTTTGCTTTGATGGGACTGCTGGCCGCAAATGGCCGTATCGGCGGGTCTGCTAAATTTAACGGTAAAGAGATCCTGAATCTGCCAGAGAACCAGCTTAACCGCCTGCGTGCGGAGCAGATTTCGATGATTTTTCAGGACCCAATGACCTCGCTTAACCCGTATATGCGTGTCGGCGAGCAGTTGATGGAAGTGCTGATGCTGCACAAGAAATTGGGCAAAGCAGAAGCGTTTGAAGAATCCGTCCGCATGCTTGATGCCGTGAAAATGCCTGAAGCCCGTAAGCGTATGCGGATGTTCCCGCATGAGTTTTCCGGTGGTATGCGTCAGCGTGTCATGATCGCGATGGCGCTGTTATGCCGTCCAAAACTGCTGATTGCGGATGAACCGACTACGGCGCTGGACGTCACCGTTCAGGCGCAAATCATGACACTGCTTAACGAGCTCAAACGTGAGTTCAATACAGCAATTATCATGATCACCCACGATCTCGGCGTGGTTGCTGGGATCTGTGACAAAGTGCTGGTGATGTATGCGGGTCGTACCATGGAATATGGTCAGGCTCGTGACGTGTTCTACAACCCGGTTCATCCTTACTCCATCGGTCTGCTCAACGCGGTTCCTCGACTTGATGCTGAAGGCGAATCTTTGCTGACCATTCCTGGCAACCCGCCGAACCTGCTGCGTCTGCCAAAAGGCTGCCCGTTCCAGCCGCGTTGTCCGCACGCGATGGAAATCTGTAATAGCATGCCGCCTCTGGAACCTTTCGGTGAAGGCCGTTTGCGCGCTTGCTTTAAGCCAGTGGAGGAGTTGGTATGAACGCCGTGACACAAGAGAAAAAAGTCCTGCTGGAAATTGCCGATCTCAAAGTGCATTTTGACATCAAAGACGGTAAACAGTGGTTCTGGCAACCCTCTAAAACGTTGAAAGCCGTAGATGGTGTGACGCTGCGTTTATACGAAGGCGAAACGCTGGGTGTGGTAGGGGAGTCAGGTTGCGGCAAATCGACGTTTGCCCGCGCCATTATCGGTCTGGTCAAAGCAACTGAAGGCCGTGTTGCGTGGTTGGGTAAAGATTTGCTGGGAATGAATCAGGACGAGTGGCGCAATGTGCGTAGCGACATCCAGATGATTTTCCAGGATCCGCTGGCCTCATTAAACCCGCGTATGAATATCGGCGATATCATTGCTGAACCGCTGCGTACTTATCATCCTAAAATGCCGCGTCAGGAAGTTCGTGACCGCGTGAAAGCGATGATGATGAAGGTGGGCTTGTTACCAAACCTGATTAACCGTTACCCACACGAGTTTTCAGGAGGGCAGTGCCAACGTATCGGGATTGCTCGTGCACTGATCCTTGAACCAAAACTGATCATCTGTGACGAACCAGTTTCAGCGCTCGACGTGTCGATTCAGGCGCAGGTAGTCAATCTGCTGCAAAAATTGCAACGTGAAATGGGGTTGTCGCTTATCTTCATCGCCCACGATCTGGCTGTGGTAAAACACATTTCAGACCGCGTGCTGGTGATGTATCTGGGACATGCGGTGGAGTTGGGCACCTATGACGAGGTGTACCATAATCCGTTGCACCCTTATACCAAAGCATTGATGTCTGCGGTGCCCATTCCCGATCCCGATTTGGAAAGAAACAAAACGATACAACTTCTCGAAGGGGAGTTGCCGTCGCCAATAAATCCGCCATCAGGTTGTGTTTTCCGCACCCGCTGCCCAATTGCCGGGCCGGAATGTGCGAAAACTCGCCCGGTGCTGGAGGGCAGCTTCAAGCATGCGGTTTCCTGTCTGAAGGTAGACCCGCTATAATCTCGCAGGGCTGGCATGATGCCAGCCCTTTTAGTTTGTGAGGTTACTTTGCCCGTGCTTATTCGTTCCACCCGTAAGCGGATGTACCACCTTCTCTTTGATCAAAAAACACGCTCAGGCCGACGCTTTGAAGCGTTATGCGGGCTATTCGCTTTACTCAGTGTGATTGCGGTTTTTGTCGAGTCAGGACTCGGGACGCAATATCATCTGAACTATGATCAATGGCAAGTATTTGTCGCACTGGAATTGGGTTTCACGTTGTTGTTCACGCTGGAATATATTCTGCGAGTGCTTTGCTGGCCTGAACCCAGGAAATATGTCTTTAGTTTTTGGGGTTTCATCGATCTGGCGACAATTCTGCCGCTATACGTGTTGTGGCTGTGGCCTGAAATAGGCGTCAATTATGTCTTCGCGTGGCGTGCAATGCGTGCGATACGCGTGCTGCGAATTCTCAAACTACTGCGCTACATGCCGACACTGCATACGTTATGGCAGGCGATTCTTAATGCCCGGCACCAGTTGATCCTTTTCTACTCCTTTATTCTTATTGTGATGGTCGTTGCTGGCGGATTGATGTATGGCATCGAAGGACCGCCAAACGGCTTTAGCAATTTGGGAACGTCGGTGTACTGGGCTGTCGTCACCGTGACGACAGTGGGGTATGGCGATATTACTCCGCATACCGGAGCGGGCCGAATGGTTGCCTCAATTCTTATCTTGATTGGTTACTCGGTCATTGCCATCCCAACGGGGATTATTACCGCACATATGACCAATGAGTTTCAGAAACAACGGAATGCCCGTTTGTGTACTCGCTGCCATAAGGGTGACCACGACGCCGAAGCCCGTTTCTGCAAATCTTGCGGGAGCGTGTTGCCGAAGTTGTAGGAACTATACCCAAAATAATTCGAGTTGCTTAAAGGCGGCAAACTTGAGAATCCCCAGGAGCTTACTCAAGTAAGTGACTGGGGTGAGCGAGTGCAGCCAACGCATAAGCAGCTTGAAGTATGACGGGTATATGAAAGAAAAGGGCAGCTTTACGCTGCCCTGATGCTTAATTTCTGCGAACTTATTCGCGCCAAAGAATATGGCAAAGTTTATGGTCTTTCTCACGGCACAACAGTACACGTGCGAAGATGTCGTTAATTTCCCCACCGTCGGTATCTGCAAGTCCAATAACCACTTCAGCAAAGAAATCTGGATTTAGGTCGAAATCCACATGCTCCTGCCAATCTTCGGCTGGGTCAAAAAGCTCAGCACCGCCACGCTCTTCAAATTGCAGGTTAAACAAAATCACATCTGCCGGATCGAGGTTATCGACCGCCAGCTCGAGAAAAATATCGTAAGCCTGCTCGAGAGTTTCATCTTCTGTCAGGCGATTGTTCAGATCCATTTCCATGTCTGGTTCCACTTATCAAATACAGTTTGCGCCACGTTTTACAGCAACGGGCTAAAGAAGTAAAACAGTCGCTCTACTACACGTTGCCACATTGGGCGCTTAACCCACAAACGCGGGTCAAGTAAGCGAGAGCGGGAGATATAGTCGTCCTGAACAGCCGCAAGATCGCTGGCAAAACCGGAGTCATCAATCACCAACGTTATCTCGAAATTCAGCCACAAGCTGCGCATGTCCAGATTCACAGTACCGACTAAACTTAATTGCCCATCAACCAGCACGCTCTTGGTATGCAGCAAACCGCCTTCGAACTGATAAATCTTCACCCCTGCGGCAAGCAACTCAGTAAAGAAGGCGCGGCTGGCCCAGCCCACCAGTAGTGAGTCATTCTTACGTGGAACGATAATACTCACGTCGACGCCACGTTGCGCCGCGGTGCAAATGGCATGGAGCAAGTCGTCACTTGGCACAAAGTAAGGGGTCGTCATTATCAGATATTCACGCGCCGCATAAACCGACGTCAGAAGCGCCTGATGAATCAGGTCTTCAGGGAATCCAGGGCCGGAAGC
This sequence comes from Buttiauxella sp. WJP83, assembly GCF_027594725.1. Lineage (NCBI taxonomy): Bacteria > Pseudomonadati > Pseudomonadota > Gammaproteobacteria > Enterobacterales > Enterobacteriaceae > Buttiauxella > Buttiauxella sp. WJP83. The sequence continues at coordinate 2,609,634 of NZ_CP110080.1, read as the reverse complement.
AATGGTATGAATCGTGTGCCCAGTGGCCTCTTCAAAAGGCATAATATTGGTATCTGGGGCAGGCGGTAAAATACGTTTACCGGTTTCTATCTCCCAGTCGCAGGAATAGACAATCCCCATTGCGGTGGCAACCGGGCCTTCCATACGCGCCATTAAATCGACCCATTGCCCGACGCCTGCATCTTGTTTAAAGAAGCGCGGATCAACCAGGTTCATGCTGCCGGTATAAGCGATGTAATTATCGATCATCACCATTTTACGATGCTGGCGTAAATCCATGCGGCGTAGGAACACACGCATAAGATTAACTTTCAGCGCTTCGACCACTTCCACGCCCGCGTTACGCATCATGTTTGCCCATGGGCTGCGGAAGAATGCGACACTCCCCGCCGAGTCCAACAGCAAGCGGCAATGAATACCACGACGTGCGGCAGCCATCAGCGATTCGGCGACCTGATCGGCTAAACCCCCAGGTTGCCAGATATAAAACACCATCTCGATGTTATGGCGGGCCAGTTGAATGTCACGAATCAGCGCATGCATCGTTTCGTCAGACGTCGTGAGCAACTGGAGCTGGTTGCCTTTTACACCGCCAATCCCCTGACGGCGTTCGCACAGCTGGAACAGTGACGTCGCGACTTCACTGTTTTCTTCGGCAAAAATATGTTTGCAGCTTTTAAGGTCGTTTAACCACTTGGCCGTCGAAGGCCACATGGCGCGCGCACGCTCTGCACGACGTTTGCCCAGATGTAATTCGCCAAACGAGAGATAGGCAATAATCCCGACGAGCGGAAGAATATAAATGATAAGAAGCCATGCCATGGCTGAAGGAACTGCACGACGCTTCATCAAAATTCGCAGCGTCACGCCGGCTATTAAAAGCCAGTAACCTAAAATTATCAGCCAACTAAAGACTGTATAGAAGGTTGTCATCGTTCAAAAATCCTTTAGAAACCGTATGCTTTTGAGTTTACGCACAACAGCCACCGGTTGACACTAAAACTATACCCAAAATAATTTGAGTTGCAGGACTCATCGTAAAACGGCTGGTCTGTGGGACAGAAGACACTATAATGGCGCGTCTTACATGCAACCAGAGTCGGAAAAATGAGGCGTAGTAGAACTGAGGTCGGACGGTGGCGTATGCTTCGTCAGACGCAACGGCGCAGATCGCGTTGGCTGGAAGGTCAGTCACGCCGCAACATGCGAATTCACGCCATCAGAAAGTGCCAGGCAAACCGCGCGCGTAATTCCTTGTTGTTTGCCATTCACGATCAATGGGCGTCGTAAAGAAAAGGGCACCGCATGCGGTGCCCAGTACCAGCCAAACGTTTTAGCCATGCTGATAAGCTGATTTACCGACTGAATGGGAAGATGTGAGCAGGGGGCAAAACGGAGTTTATGAGAAGTGCATTGCCAGTAAAATAATGATCACTGTTACCAAAGCCACTGCAACAATCACCAGGGGATGACTGGCCAGCCAGCTGTTCCAGCGAGCTTCCTGATTACCCACCGACTGCTTATGCCGCTCATAAGACTCATCAAAAAGATCCATCAACACTCCTGATAATTTCAAATACAGAACGAAAATTATTCTGAGGTTATCACTGTCATCAAAAGATGGGAAATGGGGGATGTGTCCAAAAATCATCATCTCCTCTGGGAATTGCCCGCATTTAATCAGATAAATGAGCAATTAGTGCTGTAGCCAGTTCATGAAACGACAAAACTAAACCCACTCACTTGCAAACTCCTAAAATTGTATTAAGAGCCCACCTCACAGATACCGAGCGTAAGGAGTGATTATGTTCAGGTCAGTGATTCTTGTAATGGTATTATTGATATCTTCTCCACTTGTTGCTCGTGCTGGCGACATCACCCTAATGCCGGATATGCAGATGGATATAGGCGTTCAGATTATCCAGAGTAACCACTTGTTAGATGATGACTTGCGTATTCGAGGACGCTTACGTCATGACCACGGTCTGGATGGATTTAGTGATTTTGATGATTTCGGCACACCTGGTAGACCAGGTTCGTTTGGACTCTTGCCGGGGCATGATATTTTTCACGACCACAGCCATTTTGGTCATATACGTCAATAAATCAGCCAGTTATAACTAAGTTGGTTTTGTGATCAGCCCCGCTAATGCGGGGCTTAGTTTTACCTGGGTATAGAGGCTCTGTTGAGGGGGCCGTTAACTTTTCAGATGATACATTCTTCCTGTTGATCAAAATTTATTTATAGAGGGTTGCTTCACCGTAGACTTGCCCATCATCATGACTCTCAGTAGTAATCGTATATGCTGATGCACCGCTGTTAATTGCTTCCGATTTAAGAGAACTTTCAACTTCTGCAACACTGTTTCCCTTTGCAGTGAGAGTGCCGCTCACTTGACTGGCAGAGTTTCCATTGGTAAGAGAATCAACAGCAAAGGTCGTTATCGGAAGAGCTATCAGGATCACAGCTATTGAAAAATGAAGTAAATTTTTCATCATTACATCCTCCAGGCTTACGAGTGATTAAATGTAATCACCCATAAATTGTAGGTGAAATGACACAGTAAAAAGCCAGGATTAGGATGAAGATATAGGAGAATTATAAAAAAGGCACTTCAAAATACACAGTGTATTTTGAAGTGCCTTTTATGGATGCTTTTGATGGGTTTATGAATGTAAGGTATTAAATTTAAATGGTTTTTAGTTGAATCAAAAAACTTTTTTGTATGGCTTAATCGCCACATGCTTATAAACACCGGCGGCGTTATAAGGATCAGCATCGGCCCAGGCTTGAGCCTCTTCAAGCGACGTAAACTCTGCAATCACCGTTGAGCCGGTAAAACCCGCCGCACCAGGATCGTTACTATCAACGGCAGGCATTGGCCCTGCGGTTAACAGACGACCTTCATCGCGCAGTAATTGTAGACGAGCCAAATGGGCAGGGCGCACAGCTAGCCGCTTTTCGAGAGAGTCGGCATTATCTTCCGCATAAATGACATACAGCACGTGCAGCACTCCTTATTGATATGAGGTATGTAAAATACGGTAAGTGAATGGCGCTAAGACTGCAATTGAAAGATAAACAAGATGTTAAATCGTGGTCACGAATGAGGGAATTTCACCCAGCCGACAGCAAAATGCGTCACTTTATTCGATGCGTTGTTGAATATGATTGCTATTTGCATTTAAAATTGACGCCTGTTTAAGAGACCTAAGCCATTATGACGTCAATGACCCTTGATTTACCTCGCCGCTTTCCATGGCCGACCGCACTTTCGGTTGTGCTACATGGTGCTGTTGTCGCGGGGTTGCTCTACACCTCGGTACATCAGGTTATTGAGTTGCCAGCGCCTGCACAACCTATCAGTGTCACCATGGTGGCTCCTGCTGAGTTGGAACCCCCACAACCTGAAGTTGTGCAGCCACCACCTGAGCCAGTAGTGGAACCTGAACCGATTCCCGAGCCGCCGAAAGAGGCACCGGTTGTTATTCAAAAACCAGAGCCAAAACCGAAACCGAAGCCAAAACCAAAGCCTGTGAAAAAGGTTGAGCAGCCGAAGCGTGAAGTTCAGCCGGTTGAACCGCGCCCGACAGCGCCGGTAACCAATACAGCACCTGCTCGTCCGGCTCCGGTTGCTAAGACTGCACCAGTGGCGTCGACCGCTCCGGTGGCGACAGGGCCGCGCGCACTTAGCCGAAATTCACCTCAGTATCCGGCTCGTGCACATGCGTTACGTATCGAAGGTAAAGTGCGAGTGAAGTTTGATGTTGGCCCAGATGGTAGTGTGAGTAACGTGAGTATTCTCTCCGCACAACCTGCCAATATGTTTGAACGCGAAGTGAAAATGGCGATGAAAAAGTGGCGCTACGAAAGTGGTAAGCCAGGCCAGGGTTTGATTGTCAACGTCGTGTTCAAGCTTAATGGCGGCGCGACGATGGAGTAATCTGACTCCTTGACCGAATAAAAAACGGAACCTCAGGGTTCCGTTTTTGTTTTTAAATGCTTAAAGGAAGGTGTAACTCAAATTCACCCCCACGCCGTAATTGCGCCCCGGTGCGGGTTCGAAGTAACGACCGTTACTTTCATTTACGATGACAGAACCCACATATTCCCGATCGAATAAGTTATCGACACGCCCCCACACATCCAACATCCAACTTTCCTGAATAAGCACCTTATAACCACTGTTCAGTGAGGCAACCGTATAGGCGGGTGCCTGGGCAGTATTCTCATCATTGGCTTGAATATCACTCATATAACGGACGTCGGCACCGGCATAGAACCCCTCTGGTGGCGCGTATTCAAGTGATGCGTAACCCATGTTACGCGCAATACCCGGCAGGCGATTTCCCTCGCAATGGTCATCACCACACGCGTTGCTGCGATACGTTGCATCCAGATAGGTCCACGCCATTTTTATACGCCAGTCATAGCCAAGCTGGCTATCGGCGGATAGCTCCATGCCCCGGCGTCGTGTTTCACCAGCATTTTTATAGGTCGTACGTCCGCCGCTACTCTGGTCGGCGACAATTTCGTCGTCGGTATCGGTCTGGAAAAGCGCCGCCTTCAACAGGCTATTACCGAAACGGGTTTTGCTACCTATTTCCACGGTATCGCTGGTGGCGGATTTTAGGCCAAAGTTCAAACCTGATTGGCCGTTATCACGATACGAGAGCTCGTTAATGGTCGGCGTTTCAAATCCGCGTCCCGCCGATGTATAAACATTCCACGCGTCAGTAATTGCATATTTCAGCGCGGCGGCTGGCAGCCATTTGTGATAGCTCGCCTCGCCGCTGTCATCTCCATTCAGCGCGGTGATGTATTCATCATTGGAATCGAAGTAAACCGAGCTAAAGCGGACACCTGCATCCAGACTCAACTTATCGGTAAGCTGCCAGGCCGTTTGCAGGTAAGGGTCAACGTTCCACATCAGATTGCGTTCGTCACGGCGCAGATCGCCTTTCTCACCCAATACGGTGGTGCCGCTTTCTACGACAAAGTTTTCATAGCCTTTGCGTTTTTCTGACAGGGTTTCGTAATCCACACCGGTGGTAAAGACCACCGGAACGGACAGCAGATTCCCTCGGTGTGTCCAGCGTGAATCGATCCCTTGATAATGACGTGAAAGCTCGATAACGCCACCCGGATGTGTGGGGTTTAACTGCGGGCCGACGGGGATGGATTGGTATTGCGTGGTTTCTCGCACCCCCGCATAGGTCATGATGCTGAGATCATCGTTTGCCGAAAGCTGCCGGTCATAACGCAGGCCAGCCTGGGTCTGTTTGGTCGTCTTGCGAGTATTGTATTGCTCAGCGCGTGGCGCCTGAGTCGGGTTGTCATGCCACTCCTGTTCGGTTAAACCGCCCGGATCGTTGGCATCAATATCGACACTGTTGAGCATCAGCGTCAATTTGCTGGCTTCGTTAAGCCGCACGCCCAGTTTGGCGTTACCCAGATTTTTTTGTGCGCTGCTATGGTCACGATAACCATGCGTGGTAAAGCGTGAGGCAGAAACGGCGTAATCAACATCGCCAGCCTGAGTACCGTCGCCCGTTGCGCCCGTGGCTTTTATACTGTTACGCCAGCTTCCGAAACTGCCGTAATAACTACTGGCTTCAAAGGTCGGTGGTTGTGCGCCAGTGGTGGTGGTGACATTCATCACGCCACCGGAGGCATTACCGTACAACGCGGAGAAAGGGCCGCGCAAAATCTCAACGCTTTCAACGCTGTTTAAATCGATATTCGAGGTTTGGCCTTGCCCGTCAGGCATCGTGGCGGGGATACCGTCCACATACATTCGTATCCCGCGCACGCCATAAGTTGAGCGCGAACCGAATCCACGAATCGAAAGCTGTAAATCTTGTGCATAGTTCTGGCGATTCTGGACTTGCAGACCGGGTACGCTGCTCAGGCTTTCTGAAAGATTAATACGTGGTGCGGCCTGGCGCATATCGTCGCCATTAACGACACTCACTGCCGCTGGCGTATCCAGCTCAGAAATAGGGCCTTGTGTTGCGGTGACGACCATCGTCTCTTCTGCCGCAAGCGCAGGAAGGGCAAAAGACGACAGCGCCGGAGCCAGGATCAGTGGAAGGGAAAGCTTTCCATGTTGCACAATTTTCATCAGACATTTTCACAGGTGGGAGCATTTACGCTCCAGACGAACCATCTGGAACATTCAGGTCCATATGTTAATACTTGTGATGAATGTTTGAAAAGTGTTAACGGCACATAACGTTAATGCTATGGCGATTTGTGGTATGAAGGCTTAAAAGATAGCCACCCATGGGCAGGTGGCTATCTGTTTCAAACAAAATGACTTAACGCTTATCGGTTAACGTTGTGCTTTCTTCGTGATGGAAATCCACCTCGTTGGCAATTTCGCGAACACGTTTACGGACGCCAAACCAACCCAGCACCAGTACCACCGCAATCAGCGGAATAGAGGCAATGGTGTATGTTCCGTTCGGGTAATCAAAGCCCATCAGTACCAACACGCTAAACAGGAATAACAGCGTCAGCCATGATGTGAATGGCGCTCCGGGTAATTTAAAGCTGACATCTGCCGCTTTACCTTCTTTTATCGCTTTGCGTAAGCGCAACTGGCAAATCACGATAAATGCCCAGGAAGAGATAATACCCAGCGACGCAATATTGAGGACGATTTCGAATACTTGTGAAGGCACCAGATAATTCAGCAGCACGCCAAATACGTATACACCAAGCGTAACCAGGATCCCGGCATAAGGAACTTGTTGCTTGCTCATTTTCGACATGAATTTAGGTGCCGAACCGCCCATCGACATCGAACGCAGAATGCGCCCGGTAGAATAGAGGCCAGAGTTGAGGCTCGAAAGAGCAGCACTCAGTACTACCATGTTCATGATGTCGCCAATGTAAGGCACGCCGAGTTTTGAGAAAAATGTCACAAACGGGCTTTGCCCTGCTTGATAGGCATTCCACGGCAACAGCAGCACCAGTAAAACCACTGAGCCCACATAAAACAGACCGATACGCCAGATAACGCTGTTAATGGCTTTCGGCACCATCGTTTGCGGGTCTTTACATTCACCTGCTGCCGTCCCGACCAGTTCAATCGACGCAAAGGCAAAAACCACCCCTTGTACAAGAACCAATGCAGGGAGCAAACCATGTGGGAAGAGGCCGCCGTTATCCGTGATTAAGTGGAAACCCGTCGTATTGCCATCCAGCATTTTACCGCTGCCGAGGAAAATCGTACCGACAACCAAAAAGACCACGATGGCGAGGACTTTGATTAATGCGAACCAGAACTCCATTTCGGCGAACCATTTCACGCCGATCATGTTCATGGTGCCGACAATCCCCAGTGCGCAAAGGGCAAAGACCCACTGCGGAACATCACCGAATGCGCCCCAGTAGTGCATATAAAGCGCGACGGCGGTGATATCGACAATGCCGGTCATTGCCCAGTTGACGAAGTACATCCACCCCGCAACATAAGAGGCTTTTTCGCCCAGAAACTCACGGGCGTAAGAGACAAAGCTGCCGCTCGACGGGCGATGGAGCACCAATTCACCTAGCGCACGTAAAATGAAGAATGAAAAGATCCCGCACACCAGATACACCAGTGCTAAGGCGGGGCCAGCCATTTGCAGTCGCGCGCCTGCACCTAAAAAGAGGCCGGTGCCAATGGCTCCGCCGATGGCAATCATCTGAACCTGACGGTTGCCCATCGCTTTGTGATACCCGGAGTCGTGCGAATTCAGCCATCGACGTTTAGCCGCGTGATTTTCCACTTCCGTTTTTTGTAGTGTTTCCATTGTGGTCCCTGTCGTGTTGTTAAAAAGATACCCACCGTTTTGCCTGGCTTTTTTTTAATTTCAGCGTCATGGCAAAAAGGGCGCTAAATCCTACTCATAAACGCGATAGGACGCTAATGTCTTTTTGTTAACAGATAAGGAGCTAAAGACCGACGGCTGCCAATGTGCAGACCGTCGCTTGAGGGGGGAACTAATTTACGTTAAAGACACTGACGGTCATAAGCATCAATTTGTGAATTGACCGCATCAACTGGCAAAGGGAGGCTGCAGTCGATGGTTTCATCGAGTTGTTGACTTTGTTGGGACTCAGGGACGCCCTGTGCATCCTGGCTTTGGTTCTTCACCCGATGATGGTGCGCATATTCCGCCGGTTCAGCGATAACGCATCCTGCGAGGAAAATGGTCGGCAGCAAAACAATTGTCGCAAATTTTAAAAATCTTTTCATTTCAGTGTTCCTGAATTAAAGCATTGTGTATTGACTGTGCAAAGGCTATTTCGCGCGAGTTAACCAGGTCAACAGGCCTATTATCCCACCAATAATTCCGAGATAGATGAGAATGATTAATGTCCCGGCAAACTCACCAGCTCTGACGGCTAATTCCTGCTCTGGTGCCGGGTGTATATGGCTAAAGGCTACGCCTGCTTTAAATAAACAGAAAACAGCATAAATACAGAATAAATAGAACAGCCATAGCATAAACTTCCCAATGGGCGTTCTTTTTTTCTTCTTTGGGTCAGTGTGACTCATTATGTTTCTCGTGATGTTGTAATTATAACATTTGTTGTGACTGGCATAATAAATAGCATGCCAAAACTTCGAGTAAACATGCTCTATGTCTTTGATTGATACAAATCAACTGAGCTTGAGAATTGCTTTAACCAGGAAGTATCTCATAGCCCGGAGTGGGTTTTCTGATCACTGGTGCAACCAGTTGAAAGGCAAATATTCTGGTTTATAGTAATTTACTATCTTGATATTGAAATAATAGTGATGTTTTAATAAAAATCATCAGAACTATGTTCTTTGTTGTTTGTTTTCAATGAAACTAAGCTCTATTTAAGCTTTGCTGCATTAGAGTTCAGTGGACCGATCAGTAAAAGATTGTAAATTTGTGAAATATGTTAATAGTGATAATGTTATTTAACTAACAAAGGTAAACTAAGGGAGGTTATTAAATTAAATCTAAACGAATAGCCTTTTAATTTAATGTGGGAGATTGACTTTATATTCTGACAGTATATTTATGTTGCAGATTATTCTTAATGGTATCGTGCTATTTGTACGATAAATAAGGCAAAAAATGGGAATGGGGGTTATTTTGGCTGCGGCTTTATTTTCTTCGGCTTCAGAAACCGCTGCACGAATTGCCACGGATGGCCCATTAAACTTTAAGGGATACCATGAGGTTCGCGTCGATGAGAATTTTGCAGCAGCTTATATCGACGGTAAACCTGCGACTATCACTGTCATTACCCCGGCATTGGTTGAATTGCGCGGTCATCATATTGTGGTGACGTTGACAAAAAAAACCGCCAGGAGCTGGGAGGCATCCTGGACGGGTAGGCATCGCGAGCATGGCGTGTTGACGCCGGGTTTCCGGCGTTAGTCGCGTTTCCAACTTATCGCATAGTGATAATGAGATTTATCGAGTAAGTATTCTGGCGATACGCTGGGACTCCAGGAGTCATCTCCTCCTACGCCCATGTGGAAACCATCCAGATTGAGCCACGTACCAGGCTCCGCCACGAGTAAATGCCGATGTGAGGTCTCACGCAGTTGCTGTTGGCTAAAGCGGCTGATGTTGAAGTGGAATTTACCCTGCCAGTGATGATCGCCATATTCCAGGCTTTGAGTTTCACAACGCAGCCCGTTTTCCGTTGGGAAAACATAAGGGGTATAGAGCGCTTCAAGCGGGCGCTGCCAGTAATCAAACAGCGCCGATTGCTGACGATCGGGATAGTTCTCGTGCGGGCCTAATCCCAGCCAGCTCACTTGTGCCGCAACCTGCGCTAACTGGCAGGTAAGCCCGATACGCGCAGGAGGAGGAGTGCCAAAAGCAACGTCAACATCCACACTGACGTGGAGGGTGCCCATGCAATCGACTCGCCAGAGTTTACGGCTGATAAACAACGATTTTCCGTTGTGCTGCCAACTATGCACCGTACGTACCTGAACTTCATTTGCCAGGGCTTCAGCTTCACAGAATTCCAGCTGTGACTCGAGTGAGTACAACCCCGCCGCTTTCCAGCGTTCGACCCAGGCGTTGGGATCAATGCGTGTCACTTCACTGACACCGATATCGTTATCTAACGGAGCACGGGTGAACTGATCCTGGAGCGGCTGTAACAGCGTGGGTTGTTGTGCTTTCCACCACTGGCTCAGTAATCCGGTTTCACGATTGAATTGCCAATGATGGCGGCCATGGCGGATATCAAAATGACAATGGCTGACCTCAAGCGTTGGGGACTCGCCGTCAACGGGTGGTGTCGTTGCGAGAAGGACGTCCGCAAGCTGCCATTGGTCCCAAGCGCAAATATGCCCAGCCTCAGACCAGTCTGTGGCGTTAATTTGCTGCACTTTTACGGTCAGCCATACGTCGCCATTTTCAGTAATGGCAGGAAGTGAGTCGAGAACGATAACCTGTTTACCCTGCGGTGTAATATCGAGCCGCACTTCACCTTCGGCGAGCCGTGTTCCCGCTTGCGAAACGTGCCAAAGCAAACGTTCGTTATCACTGTGGCGGAACAAATATTCGCTGGTAATTTCGAGGCGCAATGGGGTTTCATGGTGTAGCTCGAACTGGAAAAACTGTTGCGCTTGCTGGGCCTCATACAGCGCCGGATGTGGTGTGCGGTCAGCAAACACCAGGCCATTCATACAGAACTGACGATCGTTTGGCTTATCGCCAAAATCACCGCCATACGCCGAAAAAGGTTCGCCGTTCTCGTCAAGTTTGACCAGAGATTGATCCACCCAGTCCCAGACAAAACCGCCCTGCAAACGCGGGTACTGACGGAACGCTTGCCAATATTTATGGAAACCGCCAAAGCTGTTGCCCATTGCGTGGGCGTATTCGCAAAGAATAAGTGGGCGCGTTTCATCCGGCATGCCGATCCACTTTTTTATTGACCATTTTGGTACGGCCGGGAAGGGCTGATCCTGGTCTACGCGTGCGTACATCGGGCAAATAATATCGGTAGCGGCAGTGTTGGCACCGCCACCTTCATATTGCACCGGGCGTGAAGGATCGACTGATTTTATCCAGCGATAAAGGGCATCATGGTTAGCACCATGGCCGGACTCGTTACCGAGCGACCAGATGATAATCGAGGGATGGTTGATATCGCGCAGTACCATGCGGGTCACGCGCTCTGTCATCGCCGGCAGCCAGACCGGATCGTCGCTCAGGCGATTCATCGGCACCATACCGTGGGTTTCTATGTTCGCTTCATCCACCACATACAGACCATAACGGTCGCACAGGCGATACCACAATGGATGATTTGGATAATGCGAGCAGCGCACCGCATTAAAGTTGTGCTGCTTCATGAGCAAGATATCCTGCCGCATGGTTTCTGCGTCCATCACCTGGCCATTTTGCGGGTGATGCTCATGGCGATTGGTGCCACGGATCAGCAACGGTTTGCCGTTTAATTTTAACAATCCCTGATGAATTTCGACTTTACGCAAGCCGACGTCATAGGCTTCTGCTTCTATAGTTACACCTTTCTCATCGCGCAAAATTACCACTGCGCGATAAAGATGAGGTGCTTCGGCACTCCACAGCAGTGGATTAGCGACGGGGATTTTGATCGTGGTACGGTCACTGTATGCACCACGTTCATCAATAATCTCACTGCCGAGCGCCTGCTGTTTTTCCCCTACACACTGTTGGTCACGCCACAGTTGCACACAAACCTGCAATCCAGGGTCGATTTCACCTTTTACCACCACCTGCGTTTCAACAACGGCGTGGCTAAAATCTTCATTAAGATGTGTTGAGATCCGCACATCGCTCAACTGAGTCATGGGTTTATGCAGCAGCGTTACATCGCGGAAAATCCCGCTCATCCGCCACATATCCTGATCTTCGAGATAACTGCCGTCGCACCAGCGCAGCACCATCACCGCGATGCGGTTTTGCCCGGCATTGAGCACTTTGCTGAGGTCAAATTCAGAGGGCAGGCGGCTGTCCTGTCCGTAGCCTATCCAGTGGCCGTTGCACCACAGATGGAAAGCAGAATTCACGCCATCAAAAATAATCCGTGTTTGCCCGTTCTCAAGCCATGCTGGTTCGACATTAAATGTGAGCGAGTAACAACCAGTGGGGTTTTCTTCTGGAACATACGGCGGTGTGACGGGGATGGGGTAGGTGACATTGGTATAAATAGGGGCATCAAAACCGTGCATTTGCCAGTTTGAAGGGACGGGTAAAGTTTGTGCATCAGGTAAGTCTGCAGCAAGCCAGGTTTCTGGAACCTTCTCGGGTTGCGTAAAATAACTGAACCGCCAGTCACCGTTAAGGCTAAGCAGGCTCTGTGAGGCCAGACCGTCACGTGCGGCTTGTTCATCACGCCAGCTGGCAAACGGCGGATGAGCAGCCAGGCGGTTGAATTGCGTGACCGCTGGGTTTTCCCAGTCGCGTCGGCCAAGAATCGCTGCCAGTGATGCGGCGACTGTACCCGATAGACATGTCATGCTGAAGGTTCCTTTACGTTTTTGCTATGCGCTCACAATTTAAATCACTATGGTTTTTGTGAGCTGCAATGTAAAGCAACAAAACAGTTTCAGGTGAGGGGATTCACAGAAATCATTTGAGCTGTGCGACCTGACGGGCGAGCACCGTCAGTGCCTCGGCCAGCGCTTGTGGTGATGCGGTGAAGGCGTTTGGGGCAGCAGTGGTTTTACGCTCAATCAGCGTGACCGGAAGTACGTAGGCTTGCACCGGTTGATTCGGCGAGTGAATTTGTTCAAGCAGACGGTCAACGCTCGCACTGCCCAGCGCTTTAAAGTCCTGTTTGATGGTGGTGAGCGGTGGAATAAAGCAGGCGCTATCTTCAGTGTCATCATAGCCAATGACCGAAACGTGTCCTGGCACGGATAAGCCCGATTCATTCAGCGCGCGTAAAGCCCCTAACGCCATTTGATCATTGGCGACCAATAGTGCGGTGAATTTCCCCCCCTGGCCGAGCAGCGCAAGCGTCTGGAGATAACCCGATTGCGAACTCCAGTCCCCCTGTAATTGCGCCGCGGCATGCAACTGGTGTTGCGCCAGCGCCTGTTGCCAACCCTCAAGGCGTAGGCGGGCAGAGACGGAAGTGAGCGGCCCGTTCAGTAACGCGATACGCTGATGACCTTGCGCAACCAGATGCTCAATCGCCAGATGCGTACCGGCTGTCGCATCAAAAGTAATGCTGTCACTATTCAGTGCGGGCGAGACATCCAGGAATAATACCGGAACATGGCCGCACATTTCGGTGAGAGTTTGTGCCTGCTCATCTTCCAACGGAATGTTGATAATCAAGCCGTCAACGCGCTGAGACAGCAAACTGTTGACCGCATTTTTACAGGCTTCTATATCAGGCTGCTCAATCATCGACATCATCACGTTAAAGTGAAGTTTGCTGGCCTGAGTCTTAATGGCTGAGGCGATTTGCGACGGTGCATGCAGCGACAAATTACTGGTCACCAGACCAATGTTTTGGCTCAGTTTCCCTGCCAGTTGCTGTGCGACACGGTTGGGAACGTAATTGAGCGACCGCATTGAAGCTTCGACTTTACGCCGGGTTTTGTCAGAAACGTGTTCCGCCTGATTGATAACGCGCGAGACCGTTTGATAGGAAACATGGGCATGTTTCGCCACATCGTAAAGCGTCATCGATTTGGTTTTCATGGCAGGTTTCCTTGTGGCGTTCATTTCCGAAGTGTATTTGGCATTATCGATCATTTACGGGCAAAAAAACGCATTATAGTGAATGCATCTATTTTTAAGAGATTGAGATCATGGCTTTTGACCTTCAGGCGTATTTCACTCGCATCGCTTTCCAGGGCGAGGCAAAACCGAACCTCGAAACCTTACAACGCATTCATCTTCTGCATACGTGCGCGATACCATTTGAAAATATAGATGTGCTACTAAGACGTGAAATTCGCTTAGATATCGACGCCGTTTTTGAAAAACTCGTGGTCGCAGGGCGGGGAGGATACTGCTACGAGCAAAATGCTTTGTTGCGTGCGGCGCTTGAGCATATCGGTTTTGTGGTTGAAGACCTGGGTGCCCGAGTGTTGATCGCACAACCCACCGAGATGCCGCCTCGCACGCATCGCTTGTTACTTATCACCCTAAACACGCAACGCTATCTGGCGGATGTGGGTTTTGGTGGCAAAACGCTGACGTCTGCGCTGCGCCTCGAGCCAGATGTGGTGCAGAACACCGACTTTGGTGATTATCGGTTGACGCAAATCGATGATGACTATCTGCTGAGTATTCAACAACAGGATGAATGGCTGCCGTTGTATCGATTTGATTTACAGCCTCAGTACGCATCAGACTTCGAAGTCGCCAACCATTATGTTTCGACCTGGCCTCAGTCGCATTTCTATCATCATTTAATGATGTGTTTGAAAAATGCCGATGGCACTACGTTGACGCAAAACGATCGACAATTTAACGACGGGCAGCCGCGAACCATAGACGACGCAGCGGAGTTATATCAGTTGCTTCAGGATAAATTCGGTCTGAGCGTCAATGACCCGCGCTACGGTTTCAGCCAGGCTGAATTTGCGGCGATTAATCTGCCATAGCTGTTGCAACAAACGGATGCTTAACGTAAGTATGTTATTTCCAATAAAGGGGAGAACCGCTGTGCCACATATCACTGTAAAACACTTTCCGCGTGAACTGACTGACGAGCAAAAAGAAGCGCTGGCTGCTGATATTTGTGCCGTACTCAAGAAGCATTTCAATTCAACAGATGAATCATTATCTGTTGCGTTAACCCCTATCCAGAAAGACCGTTGGAAAGAGGATGTTTACGATAAAGAGATCGCTCCGGCTCTTGATACGCTTGCCAAAAAACCGGGTTATACCCTGTAAACAGACGCCAGAGCCGCTCACCGTTGGTAAACGGCTCTGGCAGTTTAGCTTTTAGTCACATCACTGAGCAGCACAGCAATACTTTTGCCGCCTTCATTTTGCTCAAGAGCAATTTTCACGGCAATAGTGAGCGGAACCGATAGCAGCATACCCACCGGCCCCAAAAGCCAACCCCAGAATATCAACGATAAGAACACCACCAGAGTGGATAATCCTAAACCTCGGCCCATCATGCGTGGCTCAATGATATTACCGAACACCAGGTTGATAGCCAGATAACCGGCAACCACCAGCAATGCCTCATACAAACCACTAAACACCAACACTTGCGCGACAGGGGGAATGGCTGCCAGTACTGAACCGATGTTGGGAATGTAATTGAGCGAGAAGGCGAGCAGCGCCCAGACGAAAGCAAAACGCACATCAAGCATGGCCAACATCATCCAGACCACCAGACCGGTGACCAGGCTTATCGCCGTTTTCAGCACCAGATAACGACTTACGCTGTCCAGTGCTCGTTGAATCGCCCCCATGCCGACCTCTGGGCGAGACATCAATTGATGAAGTTTTATCGGTAATTGCGGCACTTCAATTAGCATAAATACCACGGTTAGCAGCAATAAAAAGATTGAAGACATCGCGTTGGAAAGCTGAGTGATCAGGCTTGTGGCTAACGTCATAGCGGCATTGGGATCGATATACTTGAACAGTTCGTCCACCGATACCGTGATCCCGGCTCGTTGCAGCCAGGGGTCCATGGCCTGGAGTGGAGAAATAAAGGATGCGCGATATTGCGGCAGTGTCCGGGTCAGCTCATTGAGCGTGGTGCCAAGATAAGCAAGCAGCAGTACAACGAAGAAGATAATCACTGAAATAACCATGGTAATCGCCAGCACTCGCGGGACATGCATCCGTTCCAGGCGGCGTATCATCGGGTTGAGAACGATGGCAATAAACAGCGATAAAATAAACGGAATGATGATATCCGCCGCCACCTTTATCCCTACCAGGATTATCACTAACATCCCCAACATGATGACGAGTTTTAATCCACTTAACGTAATAATGGGTTTTGCCACTATTGATTATCTCCAGCGAAATTATTCATTCCTTAATTAACGGTATAATACGGGGGCGCAACTCAGTAATACACCGTTATTTTTTGTGGAAATATTCGTAAAGAATTGAAAAGGGGAAGGCAAGAACATTCCTGGTTATGGTACAAATTACTTATGTATAACTGCTGAGGACAATTTACTATCCGCAACTGATGAGAAGCAACAACGCGGATAAGTTGTGAAAACTATGGACATTATGCTTACTAACAAGCTGTTCAAAACATTAGAAATCCGTCAAACACCCTCTTTTTCTTCTGCTTTTTCTCTTTCCGGTGAGCAACACTGGCGCAACGCGCTTTAGATCTCTCTCCTGTTTTATCCCGTCGTATAGCTTTTTTATTTTATCGCTGCATATTTTTAGCGCGATTTTAGCTGTGGTATGGCTATTTACTTTCTCAGGAGAGAAATCATGATCTATTGGATTTTATTGGCACTTGCCATTGTTGCGGAAATTACCGGCACTTTATCTATGAAATGGTCAAGCGTAAGCGATGACAACATGGGTTATATTTTCATGCTGTTAATGATTACGTTGTCTTATATTTTATTATCATTTTCGGTTAAAAAAATCGCCCTCGGGGTGGCCTATGCCATGTGGGAAGGTATCGGTATTTTATTTATAACCTTATTCAGCGTTCTGCTGTTTGATGAGTCCATCTCATTGATGAAAATTATGGGGCTCACTACGCTGGTGGTCGGGATCGCGCTGATTAAATCAGGCACGGCCACGAAAAAAGAGAAGGTCTTAAAACCCATAAAGGATGGTCAACATGTCGTCGTTTGAATGGGTACACGCATTGTGGCTGCTGGCGGCTATCGTGCTGGAAATTTTAGCTAACATTTTCCTGAAACACTCTGATGGTTTCCGCCGTTTTGGTTATGGCGTGCTATCCCTTTGTGCGGTACTGGCGGCCTTCAGCGCGCTGTCACAGGCGGTTAAAGGTATTGAATTGTCGGTCGCGTATGCGCTGTGGGGCGGGTTTGGCATTATTGCAACCGTGGCGGCCGGTTGGATTTTGTTTGGCCAACGGCTCAACAGTAAAGGCTGTATAGGCCTGGTGTTACTGCTCACAGGGATGGTACTCATCAAACTGGCGTAAAAGAAAAACCGCCCGGCGCGAAGACCGGGCGGTTTGATTATTGATTGGCTAATTTCTGTAACTGATCGCGAAAACCGGTCACCGAAATGGCGCGATTATCTGCTCGATAGCGATCTTTCGCCGCAGGTGCCGAACTTTGTACGGCAATTAATTGCCACCCATTTTCTGTTTTCAGCATTAACGGTGAGCCGCTGTCCCCAGGCAAAGTATCGCACTGATGTGAAAGTACGGTTTTCTGCGCCCAGCCCGTAATCAGGCAATCGTTATGGGTATAAAGGTCGTCAAGATGATCTTCCGGATAACCTGATTGCGTGACTTTTCGATTCTGGTTTTTGAGTGCTTCGGTGAGCGCATCGCGGTCGCCTTCAAACAGTGGCAGCGGCGTGATACCGGATGGTGGGTTGTGCAACACAATCAGACCAAAATCATGGGGAGCCGCACCCGGCGGGACAATCCATCCCTCACCATCAGGTTTCAGACGACGTCCAAGCGTTGATTCCACTCGTCCTTCAATGCCATGAATTTCGTAGCGCCACGTTCCCTTATGCGAGACAAACCGCAAAGCGATAGCTTTGTCAGGTGTTCCGCGCGGCGGTTGCAACAAGCAATGCCCGGCGGTCAATGCGAGGTGGGGGGAGATTAAGGTTGCGGTGCACAAATTACCACTGGCAGTCTCAAGCTGGCCAATGGCATCCCACGGAGAACTTGCAGGATCGGTAACTCGCGTGCGGTCATCCTTACCAAAAAACAGCGTTTTGACGTCAGCTGCGCTCTCGCCATCAGCGTGGGAAAGGGCAGGTAAAAAACACAACACTCCTAACAGCATCACAACTTTTTTGCGCATATCACTCTCTGATGGGGCGATTAATTTTGATTTTTATACAAACCCAGCGAATGGATTAACTATAGACGGGTCGCACAGAAAGTGGGAGTAAAAAGTCATTACAGCCAGAAGCTTAGCGTAATAATGCCGCAAAGGATGAGCAGCGTGAGGATGATTTCAAAACTATAGCGTCGCAACATCATCCAGACTCCGGAAGTAAACACCCGGCGAACCGGGTGTTTTTAGTGTGGCTATGCTTTCGGGGTTGCCCCGATAGACCCGTGATTCTTCAGGCGGCGTTAGCTGCTACGCGAATGCTCACGGGTAACAACTTATGCAGCTGGCTGAGCGGCTGGTTTTGCAGCTTCAGTTTTTGCTACAGGTTTTTTGTGGTGTTTTTTGGCTGCCTGGGCTTTTTGCGCAGCAGGTTTAGCCGCATCGGCTTTAGCTACAGGTTTTTTGTGGTGCTTTTTAGCTGCCTGCGCTTTTTGTTCAACCTGAGCAGGTTTTGCTGCTTCAGTTTTCTTCACTTCTTTTTTGTGTTTTTTAGCGGCTTGAGCTTTTTGCTCGGTGGCTGCTTTTTTGTGTTTTTTGTGATGAGTGGTTTTTGCAGTAGGAGCTTTAGCAGCAGAAGAGGTTGCAACAGGTGCTGGAGTTGCAGTTGTTTCAGCAGCGAAAGCGGCAGAGGACAGACCCATTGCAGCGGCAACTACCAGAGCTAATACTTTATTCATCTCGACATCCTCGAATTTGTTTATGTTTAAACCCCAGCGGGGCCGTTGAGATGAACTATAAACATGTGGATCAAGGGCTTCAGTGAGTGATTGGTATCGGCGTGTAACGGTTTGTACAACCCCCCCGTCATACTTCAAGTTGTTGATGCGCGGGCTGCCCCAGTCACATAGTTATCTATGCTCCTGGGGTCCACGTGCTTGCCGGCTTTCTACCACTCGAACTATTTTGGGTAGTTAAGGTGATTACAAATATCGAGCTTCTAAATGTTTGCGGAAATAGAGCGGGTTAAGGTCCTCACCTGTCGCGTTGGTGATCAGTTCTGAGGTGGTGAACCGGCTACCGTGCTGCCAGATATTCTGACGTAACCAGTCGAAAAGTGCGCTGAAGTTACCCTCGGCAATATCTGCTTCGAGCTGCGGCAATGCGAGTTTGGCGGCATTGAACAGTTGCGCGGCATACATCGCACCCAGTGTGTACGATGGGAAGTAACCAAACGCACCATCCGTCCAGTGAATATCTTGCATACAGCCGTTGCGGAAGTTGTCTTTGGTAGACAGCCCCAGCCAGTGCTGCATTTTCTCATCCCAAAGTGCAGGGATATCCTCAACCTCGATATCGCCATCAATCAGCGCCCGCTCAATTTCGTAGCGCAAAACGACGTGGGCCGGATAGCTGACTTCATCGGCGTCAACACGAATAAATCCACGTTCTACGCGTTGGTTCACAGCAATAAAGTTCGATGTTTCAAACGCAGGTTGTTTGCCGAAACGCGCCGTCACCATCGGTAATAGCAGCTTCAGGAACTCTTTGCTGCGACCCAATTGCATCTCGAAAAACAGGCTCTGGGATTCGTGGATAGCCGTCGAACGCGCTAAGGCGACCGGCTGGCCGAGCCATTCACGCGGCAGGTTTTGTTCATAGCGAGCGTGGCCTGTTTCGTGGATAACGCCAAACAGTGCGCTAACCAGGTCGGATTCGTCGTAGCGCGTGGTAATACGCACATCCTCTGGCACGCCGCCGCAGAAGGGATGAGCGCTGACATCCAGTCTGCCGCCGTTAAAGTCAAAGCCCAGCAACTTCATGGTTTCCAGACCTAGCTCGCGTTGGTCATGGGTAGCGAACGGGCCTGCCGGTGTTATGACAGATTCTTTCGCCTGCTTATCGACCACTTTTTGCAGTAATTCAGGCAACCAACTGCGTAAATCACCGAATAACACATCGAGTTTGGCGCTGCTCATGCCCGGCTCGTAAATATCTAACAGTGCGTCGTAGCGGGATTTTCCTTTGGCATCGGCGCGAAGTGTTGCCTCTTCACGGGAAACGCGAACCACCTCTTTCAGATTGGCAGCAAACCCTTGCCAGTCGTTGGCGGGGCGTTGTGTCCGCCAGCCATGCTCACAGCGCGTACCCACCAGCGATTTCTCTTCTACCAGTGAAGCTGGCAGCAAAATGGCTTCTTGATATTGGCGGGTCATTTCACGCAGGTTGGCGCGTTCAACATCGTTAAGGTCTTCCTGAACCGCAGCTTGTAACAGCGTGGCGATTTTTTTATCGGTCAGGATTTGGTGTTGCAAAACGCTAAGTTCAGCCAGGGCTTCACCGCGAGCTGTGCTGCCATTAGGCGGCATATTGGTGAACATATCCCAGCCAGCGATGGCTGAGAGGTGTCCAAAACGGGAAAGACGCTGGAAGGTGCGGGTGAGGTGATTGTAGTTTTGCTTTTCCATAGAGCCTCGTGAAGAGATGATGTACGCAAGCGAAAATAGCAAAAAGCCATCCCGAAAACGAGGCTGTGGCAGAGTTAATGTGCGCGATGATGCAAACGCGTCCCCACTAACAATGAGATGACCAAAAGAGAGCCGATAAAACTTGCCACACCGGTCCATCCGAACTGGTGCCAGAATATTCCACCAAACGTCCCGGCAAGGCTTGAGCCCAGGTAATAGCTAAACAAATAGAGTGATGAGGCTTGCCCTTTTGCGCGTTTCGCACGCGGGCCAATCCAGCCACTGGCGACTGAATGCGCGGCGAAGAATCCGGCAGAAAAAAGCAGCATCCCGATGAAAATAATCGCAAGGGGTGAGAGCACGGTTAATACCAAACCGAGCAGCATCACGGCGGTAGAAAAGATCATGACAGGGCCACGACCAAATTTTGCGGCCATCGCGCCGGCTTTGGGTGAACTCCAGGTTCCAATTAAATACACCACTGACAGTAAGCCGACTACCGCCTGGCTCAAATACCATGGCCCTTGCATCAAGCGGTAACCAATGTAATTGAACAGAGTGACAAACGCGCCCATCAATAAAAAGCCCTGAGCGAATAACAGCGGCAATCCCGGGTCACGCCAGTGCAGACGGAAATTAATAAACAGGGTTTTAGGGCGCAGGGAAGAAGGGCGGAAGTGTCGGGATTCAGGCAGTATTTTCCAGAACATGAGGGCCGAGGCCAGGGCGAAACAGCCGATGGCGGCGACCGCAATACGCCAGTTAAAGAAATCGGTCAGGACCCCACTTAACAGACGGCCACTCATGCCGCCAATCGCGTTACCACTGATATACAACCCCATCGAAAAGGCCACGACGCTTGGGTGAATTTCTTCACTCAGATAGGTCATGCCGACGGCGGCAACCCCGCTTAGCGATAATCCAATTAAGGCGCGCATCACCAGTATACCCTGCCAACTGGTCATCATGGTGGAGAGCAATGTGCAGCTTGAAGCGAGCAATAACGCGGTCACCATCACGGGTTTACGGCCAATGGCATCAGAAAGTGGCCCGGTAAACAGCAGCCCAATCGCCAGCATGGCGGTAGAAACCGAAAGGGAAACGCTACTGTTGGCGGGGGAAACGCCAAACTCATGAGACAGAACCGGCAAGATGGGTTGCACACAATAAAGCAGCGCAAAGGTTGCGAGTCCTGCAGAAAATAGCGCCAGGGTGACGCGCATGAACTGAGGCGAACCCCGTTTAATATAAGTGGCAGGCTGGAGTGAAATTCTGTCGTCAACATCTTCTGCCTCTGCGGTGTCGACGAGGGTTGTACGGCTCAAAATGGGTCCTTAATACGCTTTTGAAGTCTTCTGTTCAGAGTAGAAAATCGCTAATGTTCTGTCTAATATATTAATAATCTCAATTGATATGTTTAAAATATGAATATTGAATTGCGGCATCTGCGTTACTTTGTGGCGGTTGCGGAAGAGCTCCATTTTGGTCGTGCGGCTGCACGCCTGCGTATTTCACAGCCACCGCTGAGTCAGCAGATTCAAATCCTTGAACAACAAATTGGTGCACGTCTACTGGCGAGAACCAACCGAAGCGTGAGCCTGACCGCTGCGGGGCGTCAGTTTTTGCAGGATGCGCGGCAGATTTTAAGCCAGGTTGAGATCGCTGCAGGGCGGGCTGCCAGGTTGCATCAAGGTGAGGCGGGTGAATTACGCATTGGTTTCACCTCTTCTGCGCCGTTTATCAAAACGGTATCTGACAGTCTGTCGACTTTTCGCCGCAGTTATCCCGATGTGCATTTGCAGATGCGGGAAATTAACACCCGCGAGCAAATCGCGCCGCTTAATGATGGTGAACTTGAACTGGGATTAATGCGTAATACTCGGCTTCCGGACACGCTGGACTGGAAGGTGGTGTTGCGGGAACCCCTGCTGGCGATGGTGCACCGCGATAACAAGCTTGCCCAATGCGCGGCGATTTCTCTACAACAGCTGGCAAACGAACCGTTTGTCTTTTTTGACCCTCATGTCGGAACCGGGCTGTATGACGATATTCTCGGCCTGTTACAGCGCCATGGAATCACACCCTATATCACCCAGGAAGTGGGTGAGGCGATGACAATAATCGGTCTGGTGTCTGCGGGGCTGGGAGTCTCGATTCTTCCGGCATCATTTAAACGTGTTCATTTATCGGAAGTGGTTTGGTTGCCCATTGAAGAATCCGAGGCGCAGTCAGAAATGTGGTTAGTGTGGCCAAAACATCGCGAATTGTCAGCCGCAGCACTTAGAATCTCAGCCTTGCTGACTCAGTCAATAATGGTTCTAAAAGACGATTAAAGCGGCCTAATATGTGCGGTAAATCACAACCCTACGTAAATATTTGACTCCTCTGGTTGAAGTGTTTCACCATAGCCCAAAGTTTATTTCGAAGCGCGAAAATAAAGGGAGTCGCAAGTGGTTGCTGATAGCCAACCGGGCCATATCGATCAGATTAAGCAAACCAATGCGGGCGTTGTTTATCGTCTGATTGATACCCATGGACCGGTGTCGCGAATCGATCTTTCTCGTCTGGCGCAACTCGCTCCTGCCAGCATCACGAAAATTGTTCGTGAAATGATTGAAGCCCATCTGGTGCAGGAAACTGAAATTCAGGATCCTGGCAGCCGCGGGCGTCCTGCTGTGGGGCTGATGCTGGAAACTGAAGCATGGCACTATTTGTCCGTGCGAATCAGCCGTGGGGAAATTTCTCTTGGTCTACATGATTTAAGCAGCAAACTGATTGTTGAAGATACCGTTGCACTCAGTATTGCGGATGCACAACCGCTCATTGAGCGGATCATCGCGCAGATCGACCAGTTCTTTATCCGCCACCAGCAAAAGCTCGAACGTCTCACCGCGATTGCCATTACGATGCCTGGGATTATCGACACCAAGCGCGGCATCGTCCATCGGATGCCGTTTTATGACGTCTGTGATATGCCGCTGGGCGAGATCCTTGAAAATTACACGGGTGTGCCGGTGTATGTTCAACACGATATCAGCGCGTGGACGATGGCCGAAGGTCTGTTTGGTGCATCAAAGGGTGCGCGTGATGTGATTCAGGTGGTGATTGATGATAACGTCGGTGCCGGTGTTATTACCGATGGACGCCTGCTCCACGCGGGGAGCAGCAGCCTGGTCGAAATTGGTCATACTCAGGTCGACCCCTACGGCAAACGCTGCTATTGCGGCAATAACGGTTGTCTTGAAACGATAGCCAGCATCGACAGCGTGCTGGAGTTAGCTCAGTTGCGCATGAGCCAGTCGATGGGGTCCATGCTGCATGAACAGCCACTCACCGTCGAATCGTTGTGTGATGCCGCGCTCAACGGCGACCTATTAGCGAAAGATATTATTCTCGGGGTAGGCACCAACGTCGGCCGAATACTTGCGATTATGGTCAATTTGTTCCATCCACAAAAAATCCTGATTGGTTCGCCATTCAACCGGGCCGCGGAAATTCTGCATCCGGCAATCACGGATTGCATTCGTCAGCAGTCGTTACCGGCGTATAGCGAGCACATGATTGTCGAAAGCACGCAATATAATCACCGTGGAACCATGGCCGGTGCGGCGCTGGTAAAAGACGCAATGTATAACGGTTCGTTATTGATTCGTCTGCTGCAAGGGTAATGTCGTAGGCTGATCCACTAAAAATTGCGCTATCTCAAACTGGTCGAATCACTATTCTTTTAGACTTTCACTCCTGAATTATTCAATTTCTAATCACTAATATCCGTCTTACCTCACTGAGAAAGACGGGTATTTGAAGCATTGCCTTGGGAGTTAGTCATGCTTACGCGTTTCTTTATAACAGGAACCGATACTGCAGTCGGGAAGACTGTGGTTTCTCGCGCCTTGTTGCAGGCGCTTGCAGCCAGTGGCAAAAGTGTTGTCGGCTATAAGCCGGTGGCCAAAGGGTGTAAAGAGACGCCAGAGGGCCTGCGCAACAAAGATGCGTTAGTTCTACAAAGTGTTTCCACCGTTTCACTGGCTTATGAAGCCATCAACCCAATCGCGCTGAGCGAAGAAGAAAGCAGCGTGAGCCACAATTGCCAAATCAACTATTCGTTGCTGTCTGACGGGTTGAAAAATTTAACCGGCCTTGTGGATCACGTTGTGGTTGAGGGCACTGGTGGGTGGCGCAGTTTAATGAACGATTTACGTCCGTTATCCGAGTGGGTGGTGCAAGAGCAATTACCGGTATTGATGGTTGTGGGTATTCAGGAAGGGTGTATTAATCACGCCTTGCTGACGGCTCAGGCCATTGCTAATGACGGTTTACCGTTGATTGGCTGGGTGGCGAACCGCATCAATCCAGGACTTGCGCATTACGCAGAAATCATTGATGTACTGAGTAAAAAACTGCCAGGGCCACTGGTGGGGGAGTTGCCTTATTTGCCACGCGCAGAACAGCGTGACCTGGCAAACTACATCGATTTATCCCGTCTTAGTGGCGCGCTGAGCGTAGACCGTCTGCGGGCGTAACCAGCGCGAAAGTGCCGAAGCCATCACGCACGACACCAGTAAACCGGGGAGCAGTGTAAACTCCCCCGTCATTTCACAAACCATCAGTGTAGACATTATCGGTGCATGCGTGGTGGCAGCCAACAGCGTTGCCATTCCTGTGAGCGCCAGCAAAATTGCAACGTTATCCCCGCTCCACGCCCATATTCCGAACCATTGCCCCACTAGCATTCCCAATGCCGCGCCGACAAATAACGTCGGGGTAAACACGCCGCCTGGGGCACCTGAGCCACTGCTTGCCAGCACCGCCGCCAATTTGTAGACCAGAATCCCAGCCACGAACAGCAGCGCAGGCGGTTGCGAGAGAAATGACTGTACTACGCTGTAACCATTGCCCCAAACCAGCGGTGTGATAAGCGAAAGCAGCCCAACCAGCAATCCCCCTAACGCAAGTTGTAACGGAGGGGTTAACTGCAAACGCTGGAACAGTTGACTGCTTTGCGCCATCAACCAAAGAAACAGCGGCCCGGCAATACCCGCAAGCAGACCGAGCGACGCCATGAGTAGATATTGAACCGGCTGTGGGGCGCTGAGTGCGCGGACAGTATAAAGCAGCGTTTGCTCGTCGTTTAATAGGTGGGTCATCAGCAGGGCGCAGACGGCGGCAATCACCACTGGGCCAAGGGAGGCAAGCATCAGGGTGCCAAACAGAATTTCTGCGATAAACAAACTACCCGCCAGCGGCGCATGATAGGCGCTTGCCATCCCGGCGGCTGCGCCACAGGCGACCCACAACTTCCATTCGTCTTTATGTGAGCAACGCTGGGCGAATACAGAAGCAAAAACGGTTGCCAGTAGCACCATTGCCCCTTCACGGCCAATGGCGCTGCCGCTGGCGACCACGATCAGCGAGGCTGCCGATTTAACCAGGCTAGCTCCAACATCTAAGCGTCCGTCACCCGTTTCAATGGCTTCCATGTAGTCGGTGGGCGCAGAAGGGCGCTGGCGCGTAGCGCGTTGCCATGCCCAAAGAAGCGTACCGGCAAGTAACCCACCTAATGCAGGGGTGAGCAATCGTCGCCATGATGGCAGTGCCGCAGCGGCGGCAACCAGGCTGCCGCTGTGATCGCCCAAAAATAGACCTTCCAGAAAGTACATCGACTGGCGAAACAGCCAGACGACTATCGCCGAGGCGACGCCAATCCAGACGGCGAAAATCAGCCGCCGTAACATGCCTTTCATGTCCGGGAAGTGGTGTAAGCGATGCATGCCAATTAGCGTAGCGGGAAAAGAGGGATATTGTGCGTCATGAAGGCCATTAACCACAACGAAATGCTGACGGGATGATGGCGATTTTATGTGACAATGTCACTTTTAACCATCGCAGCTATTAACATTCCCGCCCAGTGACGAGCGGGATTGAAGCCGGTTATCAGAAATAAATCTCTTTTTGCGCGACGGGAATCAACAACTCCTTGCTCCAGTCGGCAAGCGTAATGCGGGTTAATTCGCCCAGTGCCTGATAAAACGGATGTTCGGCATTGGCAATAAACAGCTCCAGAAAACGCCCGCTCCACGGCAGGATATGCCAGGCGAGCAGTTCATCTACTTTTTGCATCATGCCTTCTTCTGCGAGCCATGCCGCCAGCATCAACAAAATCCCGATATGATCATCAGGTTCGTTACTTTCTTGCTCATTGGCGATGTCGTTTTCGCGCATCCACTGGCGCAGCTCAAGCATCGAGTCACCAAACAGCACATTTTCTTTATCGAGATAAACAGAACCCCATGGCGAAGCCGGTAATGCGTAAGGGCCGATAAACAGACGTTGCCAGGCTTCGCTTAATGACTCTTGCGAATAGTTAAAACCCTCAGCCATGCGTGTCGCGATGGCATCCAACTCAGCGTGCTGAACCGGCCATTGTTTTGCCCATTCAGGGTCTTCAAGTGTGGCGTAAAGTGCGGCGACATCCTGACTGGTGGGGGCTTGATAAAATAGCGCGCCCAGTACTTTTCCTGTCAGGGCGATAGTCGCCAGTCTTTGTGTAGTGTTAGACATCATTCTCTTCCTTGTTGCGCGAGTTACCCCGCGCATTTTGTATCAATTAACCTGTTACCGCCATGCCGACGGTCATATGCAGGCCGTAAAAAATTCCACGACCAATACATTCACCGACAATGACCAATATTAATCCGAACAAGAACCCGGCTGTTTTTGGCGAGGTGCGCCGTACAATTGGGCAAATCCAGCAACCCAATCCGAGCGCTATCAGTGCAATACGCCACACCTGCAACGAGGCATAATCAGGTACTAACGCGCTGGCGTGCTGTACTGAGCTCTGAATATCCGCCAGCTCGCTACCTTGCAATACGATGATGGCCATTGCCGCAAACAGAGCTAAAGCGCTAATCGTCGCCAGTTTACTGCCGTGGAATGAATACCGTACCGTCTGGAGCAGCAGAGTTCCCAATAGCGGGCCGCCCAGAAGAACCGTCAAAAAGAAACTCCACGTTGTGTAACTGTTGTGCCAGGTTGGCACGGTATCAATCTGGTAGACACGGGTCATTGCCCAGACGAACACCAGCCCCAGCACCATGGTTGCAGCCAGCCATACCTTGCCAATCGCGACCGGCATTTTCTTCAGCACTGCCAGCAACCACCATAAACCGCCAACCGCAAAGAACACCGAGCCACTGGCAATTTCATTGCTCAATGCCGATTGCCCGACGCGATTAAGCGAGTTGAACGCTCGCAGGGGTGAACCCAGATGCATCACCGAGGCGATAAATGCAATGCCCATGATCAGCCAGATAAAGAACATGGATCGAACGACCCGTTGCTGTAATTCGCTATTATTACTGGCGGCATTCCATGCCAGTCCCATCACGATTACCGCCCCAACGACGCACTGGCCCAGTACAGTAAACAACACCAACGGCCATTCATGCCATCCGCTTCCCATCTCAAACCTCCTCTGGATTCGCCAGATAGCCGGTTTTATCCCCACAAGGGCGGCTGTTGGCATTGGGTTTAATCACAATATTTGGCTTGGTGAAGTGCGCCGACGGCAGCGGAGCAATAGCGGCTTGCACACCATATTTTTTACGCAGTTCGTCAATCGGTGCCATATCCAGCGCACGTAACGGGCAGGATTCAACACAAATGGGCTTCTTGCCTTCAGCAATGCGCGAGTAACAGCCATCGCATTTGGTCATGTGGCCTTTTTCAGCATTGTATTGCGGCGCACCGTACGGGCAGGCCATATGGCAGTAACGGCAGCCAATACAAACGTCCTCATTCACCACCACAAAACCGTCTTCGCGTTTGTGCATCGCACCACTTGGGCAGACTTTGGTGCAGGCGGGATCTTCGCAATGGTTGCAGGCAATGGATAAGTAATAGGCAAAGACATTTTGTTGCCAGACGCCGTTGTCTTCCTGCCAGTCGCCACCTGCATATTCATAAATGCGACGGAAGCTGACGTCGGGGGATAAATTTTTGTAGTCCTTGCAGGCCAGCTCGCAAGTTTTGCAGCCGGTGCAACGACTGGAATCAATATAAAAACCATATTGGGTTGTCATCAGCTATTCCCTATGCCTTTTGGATTTCGACCAGATTAGTATGTTGCGGATTCCCTTTCGCCAAAGGGGAAGGGCGCTGAGTAGTCAACGTGTTGATACATGAGCCGTGGTCGATACGGTCACCGGCCATGTTGGCTTCGTGCCAGGCACCCTGGCCCATCGCTGTAACCCCAGGCATGATGCGCGGCGTGACTTTCGCCGGAATGCGCAACTCGCCACGACCATTAAACACCCGCACCATATCGCCGTTGGCGATACCACGCGCCTGGGCATCAATCGGGTTAATCCACACTTCCTGGCGGCAGGCAGCTTTCAACACATCTATGTTGCCGTAGCTTGAGTGGGTACGGGCTTTGTAATGGAAGCCGAACAGTTGAAGCGGGTACGAGCTGCGCTCTGGTGCATCCCAGCCATCGAAGGTGGAGGCGTAAATCGGCAGTGGGCTGATGGTTTCGTCTTTTTCTAACTCCCAACTGGCGGCGATGTCTGCAAGTTTGCTGGAGTAGATTTCGATTTTACCGGAAGGCGTTTTTAATGGATTAGCGTCCGGGTCGGTGCGGAACGCTTTGTACGCGACAAAATGACCGTTCGGGTCTTTACGTTTATAAATCCCCATCGCGCGCAGTTCTTCATACGACGGTAATTGGGGATCTTTTTCCAGCATCTTCGCGTACAAAAACTGTAGCCACTGCTCCTGAGTGCGCCCTTCGGTAAATTTCTGATGAATATCCGGCCCTAAACGACGAGCCACTTCGCTGGTGATCCAGTAAATCGGCTTGCGCTCAAATTTCGGTTCCGTGGCGGGTTGGATAAAAATCAGGTAACCCATATTGCCGGCATAGTCGTTAGGAATGATGTCTTCTTGTTCGACGGTCATTAGGTCCGGTAGCAGGATATCGGCGTATTTTGCCGACGAGGTCATAAAGTTCTCGATGACCACAATCATCTCGCACTTGCTATCGTCTTGCAGCGTATCGTGCGTTTTGTTGATGTCAGAATGCTGATTGGTAATGGTGTTACCGGCGTAGTTCCAGATGAACTTAATGGGCACATCGAGTTTATCTTTCCCTCTCACTCCATCGCGTTTGGCGGTCATTTCCGGGCCGCGTGTAATCGCATCAGTCCAACTAAAGCAGGAAATTTGTGTTTTTACCGGGTTGGTTAATACCGGCATACGCTCAATGGTGATGGTGTAGGTGGATTCACGCGCACCGCTGTTTCCGCCGCTAATCCCTACGTTTCCGGTCAAAATCGGCAACATGGCGATGGCGCGGGCAGTCAGTTCGCCGTTTGCCTGGCGTTGTGGTCCCCAACCCTGAGCGATATACGCCGGTTTGGTGCTGCCAATTTCGTAGGCAAGTTTGATGATTTTATCAACCGGAATACCGGTAATTGCTGATGCCCAATGCGGGGATTTTTCAACGCCGTCATCGCCCTGACCGAGGATCCAGGCTTTATAGTGACCGTTGGCAGGAGCGCCCTCCGGCAGCGTTTTCTCATCGTATCCGACACAGTATTTATCGAGGAAGGGTTGATCGACGAGGTTTTGGGTAATCAAAACGTGGGCGATACCGGCAACTAATGCGGCATCTGTGCCTGGACGAATAGGGAGCCACTCATCTTCGCGTCCGGCTGCGGTATCGGTGTAGCGCGGGTCGATAACAATCATTCGCGCATTGGAGCGTTCACGCGCCTGTTCCAGGTAATAGGTGATGCCACCTCCGCTCATGCGGGTTTCGGCAGGATTATTACCAAACAAGACGACCAGCTTACTGTTCTCGATATCGGAGGTGCTATTTCCATCGTTGGTGCCATAGGTGTACGGCATGGCGCAGGCGATTTGCGCGGTGCTGTAGGTACCGTATTGGCCGAGGAAGCCGCCGTAGCTGTTCATCAGGCGAGTAATCAACGATGCACTGGGTGAGGAACGGGTGATGTTGCCGCCAACAATCCCCGAAGTGTAGTTAATGTAAACCGCTTCGTTACCGTATTTTTCTACTGTGTTTTTCAGGCTGTTCGTGATGGTATCCAGCGCTTCATCCCATGAGATTCGCTCAAATTTCCCTTCACCACGTTTACCGACGCGCTTCATTGGGTAGTTCAGGCGCTCAGGATGGTTAATACGTCGGCGAATTGAACGGCCACGCAGGCAGGCGCGCACCTGGTGATCACCATAGACATCGTTACCGGTGTTATCCGTTTCAACCCAGGTGACTTCATTATCGCGCACGTGTAAACGCAGGGCGCAGCGGCTACCGCAGTTGACTGAACAGGCCCCCCAAACGACTTTATCTTCATTAGGGGAAACAGCATCTCCCACCGCCGCGGCTGCGGCTCGCAAGCCAAATGGCAGGGATATTCCCCCCACCGCGAGGGCCAGCCCGCCAATGGCGCTGGTCTTCATCAGGTTTCGACGGGTTATTCCATTAGGGCAAGATTGGTTCGACATAACTCACTCCATGACGTGTTATCTCAGGATGTCTTTGTTGTTGTGGTTGTTTTGTATTCATGACGGCAAAGCGAAATATTGCTTATCAAGCGAATATTATCGACCGAAAATGATTTTTACCTATTTAGGAGTAGGTGTTGTTAACACGCATCAAAGTTAGGGCGGAGAGTTGTATGAAACTTGCTGGAGGCTAGTGTGAGGAAAACGGGGCGAAAGCCCCTTATTACCACGGCAGTTTATTGCGCTACTTATTGATGTTTACAGAGAGTACGCGTTTGGTGGATATATCTATTTTACATGTATAATTTAGCTGAGAAGTGACCCCGTTTGCATCGGTAACGCTAATGTTGTTGCCATCAACAGTCCCTATATTGGTTATTTGATCATAACCAGAAACGTTACCCCCGTTGCCCCATTTAAAGTTTTCTCCGGCTTCTTTTTCAATGCCTCTCAAGCATTCAGGCCAGGCGCTCAGGATGACTTTTGCCACGAGGCAACCAGGGTCTGTCTCGTCACAGGTAAACGTTTTATTTTCAGCAGACTGAGTGGCCGTGGTGGCCGTTGCAGTTACAGGTTGCGCATCAGCGGGTGGGTTAATGACGCAATCACTGCCATAAGGTTCTCCAACCAGTCGCGACATTTTTTCACATGTGATACTAATTTTGTCGCCGTCACGAAGCGAAGATGCCGCGGCCTTTTGCCTCTCCGCAATATCCATTCTGGCGGGCATAACCTCATTTAAAGTGCTGAGATGGATAAATAGCGTGCCGGAGTAATCTTTGTCTATTGACTCCACCTGGCCTGTGACAATTACCCGCTTGCCTTTCAATGCCTCATCGGTAGCCACTTCGTTTTCTTCATAGGCTTTGGACAATTGAACGGCGGTGTAACTTACGATTTCTTTCGACGTTGTGGGTTCATTAACGCTTTCATTTTGTTGAATATTTGCCTGGGCATTTACCGAGCCAAAACAAATCAACCCGCCCAAAATGAGAGTCACCAAACCCAAAAAGCCTTTAACCGTTTTCTCTTTGGTGGCAGCAGGTTTGCTGACACCACAATGTGGACATGCTTTTGCGGACCTCGATACTTCTGTTTGGCATTCCTTGCAAGAAATTAAAGCCATTTGCAGTTTCCTAACGTTTTGCGTTTAACAAAAAAAATGGAAATACCGCAAAACAGGACTAAACCACACGAACTATTATGTTTAAAAATAAATCACCACCAGTAATATCTAAATCGCACTGGGTCTGTTTGTGATTTGCTATTGATTAATATTTTTATTATTCAGTTGGTTATGTTTGGTGTGACGGGGCGAAAACGCCCCGATAGCATGATTACTGCGGTTCAGCCGGTGTACCGTCCTGAGTATTTCCGCCGCTAGCGGGATAGTTTCCACTGCTGGTACGCGTATAGAGAATTTTCTGAGTATCATTAGCGCAGTGGCCAACAACTTGTGCATCAGGTTGAGAGGCCTGATCATTTGGCACTATCGTCAAAGTAAACCCTGTTTCCGGGACACCATTTTTAATAATCTTTTGCTGAATGTCGGCCTTGACTGTATCGCATGACGTCTGCGCGGCGAGAACCGGAGTGGTCGCGATTAACAGACATACACCCAGCCAAATTGAGCGTTTCATCATCTCTTCCTTATCTTAGGGGCGTTGTATAAGCATAGTCTCTGTAGTGTAAAGTGTTGTATTTGCTTATACCCTTCATACTTCAAGCTGCTTATGCGTTGGCTACACCCGCTCACCCCAGTCACTTACTTAAGTAAGCTCCTGGGGATTGATGAGCCTCATCCATGAGGCTCACCCTACGGGCCAGCGCAAGCGCTGTTCAAATCTGTTCCAGACAGATTTGTCACGGGTTTGCCGTCTTTAAGCAACTTGAATTATTTTGGGTATATCATGTTGGTTACATTTCAAGTCGGAGCCAGATTTACGTGAAGAAAATCATTATCCTTAGTGCGCTGGTAGCCTCTGTTGCCGGGTGTGATAATCAGAATAATACGCTCTCCTACACGCCAGAAATGGCCAGTTTTTCAAATGAATTCGACTTTGATCCATTACGTGGGCCAGTCAAAGATTTCACCCAAACGCTCATCAATCAGAAGGGTGAGGTGATAAAACGCGTCGTGGGTCTGGTGTCGGAAGAAGGGTGTTTTAACGAACTTGAATTTCATGATCTGGAAAGTAACACCGGCGCTACGCTTGTGCTGAATGCTAACTATTATATCGATGCCATTACCCATGAAAGACGCGTGAAACTGCAGGGTAAATGCCAACTGGCGGAGTTACCCCAGGCGGTCCTCACTTATGAAACCGACGATAAAGGCTTTGTGGTCGCAGCACACGGTAAAGAGACATCGATAGTTTATCGCTACGATGCGGACGGTTTCCCGTTAGGCAAAACGACGCAATCGAATGATGAAACCCTGACTATCACTGCGAAAACAGGCAGTGACCTCAAGAAAAAACTCGATTTCACTTCTGAAAGTATGCTGAACGGCAAATCTATTGCGAAGGTTAAACAAACCTGCGATTACGACGGCCATTTTAATCCACTGGAATGTGTGCTGAACATTACCGATCTCAATGCTAAGCCGTCCAAAGTTGAAACGTACATCATCAAGAATGACATCAATTACTATTGAGACCGAACGTTCGCAAGTTCGGCTGGTTTGATTCAACGTCAAAAATATTGGCACCTGTAGAAGGAAGTCGGATGAAGTGGTTGCAGCGCCTGAAAATCGATACTTTTTTACTGATTATGATCGCCGTCGTGGTCATTGCTTCGCTTTTCCCCTGCGAAGGTGCAGTAAAAACCGCATTTGAATACCTGACTACGGCCGCGATTGCGCTGCTGTTTTTCATGCACGGGGCAAAACTTTCCCGGGATGCGATTGTGGCAGGCATGGGGCACTGGAAACTCCATCTTGTGGTTTTCCTCAGTACCTTCGCGCTTTTCCCACTGTTGGGGCTGGCGATGGGCTTTCTTTCGCCAGGTATTCTTAATCAGCCGTTGTACATGGGTTTTCTGTATCTTTGCGCGTTGCCCGCGACGGTACAGTCGGCCATTGCCTTCACGTCGGTCGCGGGCGGAAACGTTGCGGCGGCGGTGTGCAGCGCTTCGGCATCCAGTATTTTGGGGATTTTCCTGTCACCGGTTTTAGTCGGTGCATTAATGAATACCCAGGAAGGCACTACTGACACACTGCATGCCATTGGCAAAATCATCCTGCAATTGATGGTGCCGTTTGTGGTGGGGCATTTGTCGCGTCCACTGATTGGTCGTTGGGTCGATAAACATAAAAAACTGATTAGCATGACCGACAGGTCATCTATTTTGCTGGTGGTGTATGTGGCCTTTAGCGAAGCGGTAGTGGAAGGCATTTGGCAGCAGGTTAATGGCACCGCATTGTTAGCCATTTTGGGCTGTTCAATTGTGTTGCTGGCGATAGTTCTGGTGATCAATACCTGGGTTGCGCGGTTTATGGGTTTCAACACGGCGGACGAAATTACCATTGTGTTCTGTGGCTCGAAAAAAAGCCTCGCGAACGGAGTGCCGATGGCAAACGTGCTGTTCCCGGCCAGTGCCGTGGGCATGATGGTTTTGCCATTGATGATATTCCATCAGGTGCAATTGATGGTCTGTGCGGTGCTGGCGCAGCGTTATGCACGCAAAACAGCGAAAGAAAAGAGAGCACTTGAGTCAGTCTCCTGACTCAAGCGTTTGACGATGAATGGGAATATTTACGCGGCGCGAACTTTAGCGATCAGCGCCTGCTTTTCCGCTTCACTCAGGAAGGCAATTTTCAAACCATTCTCTTGCGCGGTACGGATGTGTGCCGCGCTCAGACCCGCTTGCGGGGCCGCAACAGTATATTCATGAATAATATCGATACCCTGGACTGCCGGATCATCGGTATTAATGGTCGCCAGCACACCTTTATTCAGGAAGGTAATCAACGGGTGCTTATCCAAAGATGCCACGGTGCTGGTTTGAATATTTGATGTCAGACAGGATTCGATACCGATACCGTGTTCAGCCAGGAAATCCATCAGTGCCGGATCTTCAACAGCTTTCACACCGTGACCGATACGCACTGCACCCAGTTCACGAATCGCCTGCCAGATGCTTTCCGGGCCAGCGGCTTCGCCCGCGTGGACGGTAATATGCCAGCCAGCATCGCGTGCGCGGTTAAAGTGGTTTAAGAATAAACTGCCCGGGAAACCCAGTTCATCACCTGCAAGGTCAAGCGCGGTAATGTGGTCGCGATGCGTCAGAAGGGCATCCAACTCAGCTTCGCATGCAGCCTCACCAAACGTACGGCTCAGAATGCCGATCAGACGTGCTTCAACACCAAAATCGCGGCAGCCTTGACGAACGCCTTCAATCACTGCTTCTACCACACCGGCGACCGGCAAGTTATGCGTCATCGCCATATATCCTGGCGAGAAGCGCAACTCCACATAATGCAGGCCGTTGCGTGCGGCATCTTCAATATTTTCCCATGCTACACGGCGACAGGCATCCAGAGAGGCCAGGACTTTCACGCCCCAGTCGAGTTTTTGCAGGAAACTCACCAAATCAGGCGCGGTTTCCACGACCTGTACATGAGGACGAAGTGCTTCAAGAGAATCAGCCGGGAGTGACAAGTTAAACTGGCGGCCTAGATCGAGGATCGTTTGTGCACGAATATTACCATCAAGATGGCGGTGCAAATCGGTTAATGGGATGGAGGTATCAATCATGGTCGCACTCTTTTATTGATTAAAGTGCGGTACATTATAGCACGGTGTTGTAAGCTATTAGAAACAAAGATAATTACCTGAAAATAAAAGCAGAAAGTGGTAATTCATTCAGTTCTGCAGACCCGCATACACATCGAATTCAGTCCCATCCTTGCCACGTGTTTTTCTTCTTGCTCTATACTCAAAGCGCATTTGATAATGCTCTCGACATAACAATTCAATGAGCGTTCAGCTCGTAGCAAGATAATCTGCGCCTGCATATGATTGACCAGCTTTCCGATTGCTGGTCTTTTTTTATCCGATATTTAACGCCTGAACAGCATAGGGTTTGCCTAAGTCCCATCGTGACTGCCAGTGGGCAATATACTGTTGGGTCACGTCTGGCATACCGTTTATCACAACGACATTTTCTGAATTTTCAGTCTCGGCGGAGGGCGCGAAGTTAAACGAGCCCGTTTCGACAGTGCGATCGTCAACGATAATCGTCTTGTCGTGCTGTATGTGATAATGCCCGTCAATGCGTAGTTCAACCCCGTGGGACGCGACATACTGCATAGTATTCCTGCTGGCTTTAACCTGATTACGTTTTTCATCCACCACAACACGCACTTTCACTCCTCGGGCGTGTGCGTTGACCAGTGCCTGAGCGATATCAGGCGCCTGGAAAGAATAACCAATCATCTCTATAGAGGTGTGTGCCTGATTAATTGTTCTTAACACCAATGCTCGCGCGGAACCTTCAGGTGAGAAGCCGACCTGTATTTCAGGGGCGGAAAATGCCGTTACTGGCAGTGAGAAAAGGGTGGCAATGGCCAGAAGATGAAATCGTTTAAACGCAAACATTCAAAAATCCAGATTGACTGGGTTGGGATAAGTGAGTTTAACGTTGTTCGTTAACGTTATGTCTGACAAAGAATGTATTGAAGATACCAGGAATGGTAAGAGGCTGTAACCTTCACCATAAAAGGCGCTGGTTCATTCAATGACAACCTTTTCTCTGGGCCTGGACAGTAGAATTTTTACCAGCTCCGTAAAACTGACAGGCTTGTAAAAATAGTATCCCTGAAGAAAGGTAATGTTATGCCGGTTCAGATATTCCACTTGTGCCAGGGTTTCAACACCCTCCGCCACAATGCTTAATGACAGCCTACTCGCCAGGTCAATAACACAATCTAGCAGTATGGTGGACTCCGCATTTTCGTTCACTCTGCCCACGAAACTCTGGTCGATTTTAATATAATCAATTTGTAAATCATTGAGGTAAGAAAGCCCCGAATAACCCGTACCAAAATCATCCAGTGCGATGGCAAAACCACTGTCATGCAGGATATTGAGTTTAGTAATGAGTTGCTCGTCAACATTTAAAGGTTCCCGCTCAGTCACCTCAATCACGTGCGTCAGATCCCTGAACTGGAAACTGTCGCGGTATTTCATGCAGTCATCGAGGAAAGCGGGGGAATTAATATGCGTTGCGCTAAAATTGATCCCGAGATGAAAACCTTCCGGTAACTTGCTGGCAATAGCATTCATATTGACGATCACCTGTGCCATCAGGGACTGAGTTAACGGGATAATCAGACCTGATTTTTCAGCAATCGGTATGAAGGATGACGGGGAAATAAAACCCGCCGTCGGGTGTTTCCATCGAGCCAGAACTTCTACCCCCCGAAGCGTTCCGGTTCTGCCATTTACGATGGGCTGATAAAAAGGAACAATCTCGCCATTATTGATAGCACTACGCAATGTGTCTTCGGGTGTGGTGTATTTGTTGAAGTATTTCCGTAGGGCATAAGCCACTGCGCAGGAGATAAGCAGAATAAACAGCAGTACCCCGGCTCCCTGGTCAAACAACCGTTGCAGGCTGAAAAAAGCAGGATGGTTATAGACGATCCTGAAAGGATAATTGTTTGACTGCACAAAACCGTATTTTTCGTCGCTGATGGAATAATCTTTAACAGCACCGGTAAGGCCAATCGCCCGACCATGAACGACCAACAGGAAATGTGTATTTTTAAGTGAGGTGTTCAGTGCATCCCGAATATGAGAGTCACTGATGGTCACAATTATTTTTGCGTCCTTTAAAGGCGTTTGGTAAAGCAGTACAGGCAATCCATTAAGGCTGTATCTTGCCTGAACAAGCGCGAGCATCGTGTCAGGGAGTTCGGCTAAGTTCGCCAGCAACAGGCGATTTCCGGGGAGAGAAGAACACCATATTTTGTCATGCTTAACAATCAGAATGGTTCTGAGATGGGGTTCTAACGCCGCTTCAGTCCCGAGCTGGTATTGCGCCTCTGATGTACATTTTTTATCAGCAATGCCCCTGACTTCTTGAGTCGCAGTTCTGGCTTCTTCAAGGATCCCGTCAATGCTTTTAGCGGCCCTCACGGCTCCGGCAGAGATTGCGTAACCTGCAGAAAACCACAGCTGCATGTTTAAAATAAACAGTCCTGTAAAGAAAAACATCACCGCGGTGATGAGCGGAATCACTGATTTGTGCATAATGTTCTCTAAAGAGAAGAATTAATTGCTTGTTGTATGTGAACATTCCTCCGCAAACAGGCGGGTATAAATAGCATGGTACAAAGCGATAAATATAACAGCCCAATTTGGCAAATCTATTTAACTATCCGTCATACTTTAAGCTGCTTATGTGATGGGGGCGACTTAACAATAATGTATTAAAAAGGGGAGTTTCCTCCCCTGAATACTTACTGTAGCGACTTTATTGCCCCTATTAATCGCTTCATGCCTTCTTCAAGTTTAACGCGTGGACAACCGGCATTCAGGCGCACAAAACCTTTTCCTTCCTCACCGTACGTATATCCCGGCATGATGGCGACTTTTTGCTGCTCGATTAGCGCTTTTTGCAGTTCGTTGTCATCAATGCCCAACGGGCGTAAATCAATCCATGCCAGGTACGTAGATTGTGGCGGCTGCCAGTTGAGTTGTGGGAATTCACGATTCAACGAGTCAGCCACATAATGAAGATTGCCTTGCAGGTAAGTGCGCAGTTCGTCCAGCCATGCAGCGCCTTCCTGATACGCGGCAATATGGGCAACCACAGCAAGGATTGCTGGCGATGACAGCCCATCCTGGCCTTTGAGCACATTCAGATACTGTTGGCGTTCATTGGCGTCGTTAATCAGGCCGTATGCACCGGTTAATGCCGGGATATTGAAACTCTTGGAGCCTGAGGTGAACAGTGCCCATTGGCCTTTACCGACTTCGGACCATGGCGTATGAACGTGGCCTTCCCAGATCATATCCATATGAATTTCATCACTGATAACTCTGACGCCGTGTCGTTCGCACAGCATTGCCATGGTTTCCAGCTCATCACGCGTCCAGACTTTCCCGGTCGGGTTTTGCGGGCTGCACAACAGCATGATTTTGCATTCAGGTTTAGCCAGTTGCGCTTCCAGTGCCGCCATATCGGATATCCAGCCGCTGTCCGTTTTATGCAACGGCGCGCCAAAGACCTGACGCTGATTGCCTTCAATCGCTTTGTAAAACGCGTCATAAGCTGGAGTGTGAATAAGTACCGCATCACCTGGGACTGACCATTGGCGAATCAGCTGTGAAACCATATAGATAACGGACGGGCCGTAAACCACCGACTCTTTATCAATTACGCTGTTAAAACGTGTCTGATACCAATGCGCAATCGCGCCAAGAAACTCGTCATTCTTCCAGCGGCTATAACCTAAAACGCCGTGAGATAAGCGTTTTTGCAAAGCATCCAGAATGACCGGAGCGGTCGGGAAATCCATATCAGAAATGGTAAAGGGCAGGAGATCGGCGGCGCCGAAACGGTCTGCGACATAATCCCACTGGGTACACCAGGTTCCATGTCGGTCAACGGGTGTGGAAAAATCGAACATATCACCTCACAACAAATGGGCACAGGAGCGCCCATTTTTATTTGAATGATTTACGCCTGAGCCGTTTGCATCAGATGCGACATTTCATCTTTCACCGACTGGACCTGAGGCCCAATCACCACTTGCAGATTATGTTGGTTAAGCTGCACCACGCCAATGGCACGCAGGTTTTTCAGTGCGGCACTGTCCACCAACGACATATCTTTCACCGATAAACGCAGACGAGTGATGCAGTTATCCAGTGAGACAATATTGTCTTTACCACCTAGCGCGGCAAGGATGGCTGGCACGTTGTAACCGGATTTTCCCACCTGGCCCACAACCGCTTTTTCTATCGCGCTTTCGACATCACGACCTGGGGTTTTGATATTGAAACGGGTAATCGCGAAACGGAAGATCACGTAGTAAACAGTGAACCAAATCGCCGCCACAACTGGCACCAGATACCACTTGGTCGCCAGGCCGTGCAGAATACCAAATACCACGAAATCGATGATGTTACCGTCAGTATTACCGATAGTCACACCCAACACTGCCATTACAGTAAAGCCAAGGCCGGTCAGCAGGGCATGGATGAGATACAGAACCGGAGCCACGAACAGGAACAGGAATTCCAGAGGTTCAGTGGTACCGCCGATGACGCAAGCAATAACGCCGGAAATCAGCAGGCCTTTAATTTTGTGACGATTTTCAGGGCGAGCGCAGTGGTACATGGCTAATGCAGCACCCGGTAAGCCGCCAAGGAACGCTGGCATTTTACCCTGGGACAGGAAGCGAGTTGCACTTTCCGCAAAACCGTGAGAAGTCGGGCAGCTCAACTGAGCCTGGAAGATAGTTAACGCACCGCTCACGCTATGCCCGCAAACATCCAGCGTACCGCCAGCTTCAGTAAAGCGAATCAGAGCCACCAGAATGTGGTGCAAACCGAACGGCAGTAATAAACGCTCGCCAGTCCCAAAAATCATCGGACCAAACACGCCAGCGCTGTTGATCATATTGCCCAGTGCGTTGATGCCTGCAGCAAATACCGGCCAAATCAACGGGATCACCAGACCCACCAGACCCATCACCAGGGTAGTGATGATAGGCACAAAACGCGTACCACCAAAGAACGCCAGCGCATCAGGCAGGCGGACATTGTGGAAACGTTCGTGAAGCAGGAAAACAATCACCCCAACAATCACTGCACCCAAAATACCGGTATCAATGGACTGAATACCGAGGATGTTCTGGATGTTGTTTGCCTTCAGAATAGCGGCGTCGGTCGTCGGGAGAATGCCTTTTGCGGTCAACCAGAAGTTTACCGCCAGGTTCATGACGGCGTAACCCACAAAACCAGCAAACGCAGCCACACCTTTGTTCTCGCGAGCCAACCCTAAAGGAATGGCGATACAGAACATGATTGGCAGGAAGCTAAATGCAAACGATCCCACTTTGCTCATCCAGACGAATATGAGCTGTAAAACGGGATTCCCTAATGCCGGTAACAGCGTCACCACATCATGGCTGCTCAGCGAACTGCCGATACCCAGCATAATGCCGCAGAACGACAACAGCGCCACGGGTAACATAAAGGTTTTGCCAAGGTTTTGAAAAAACTCCCAAAGCGTAATTTTTTGTGGTGTATTAGCCGCCATAACGACTCCTTGACCTTGGTTGATAAATGGGTAGGGGAACAAAACGAAGCGGATGATAAAACGTTTTACCAAGCTTTATTGCGCGTAAGCTCACAGATCCAAATCTCGGTACAGGGCCTAATATACGCATTAAGATAAAACGTTTTATCACTGCATTAAGATTCATGGAGGTTTCGTCTTACTAATGACGATTCAGGAAAAGAAAATAACCATTAATGAAGTTGCCGAGGCTGCTGGGGTATCTGTTACCACGGTTTCTCTGGTACTCAGTGGTAAAGGGCGCATCTCACCAGCGACCGGATTGCGTGTGAACGAAGCGATAGAAAAGCTGGGGTTCGTGCGTAACCGACAAGCCGTCTCCTTGCGTGGCGGCCAAAGTGGCGTTATTGGCTTGATCGTGCGCGATCTGTGCAATCCTTTCTATGCGGAACTGACTGCGGGCCTGACTGATGAGCTGGAAAAACAGGGGAAATTGCTCTTTCTGACACAAAGCGGCGCTCAGGGGCAGCATATGCAGCGCTGCTTTGAGACGCTGGTTTCACAGGGCGTGGACGGCGTGATTGTGGCTGGTGCGGCAGGACAGGGCGCGGATATGCGTACTGTTGCGGAACAAAAAAATCTGCCACTTGTCTTTGTCTCACGAGCCAGTTACCTCGACGATGCCGATATTATCAGGCCGGACAATATGCAAGCCTCGCAATTAGTGACAGAACA
This sequence comes from Buttiauxella sp. WJP83, assembly GCF_027594725.1. Taxonomy (NCBI): domain Bacteria; kingdom Pseudomonadati; phylum Pseudomonadota; class Gammaproteobacteria; order Enterobacterales; family Enterobacteriaceae; genus Buttiauxella; species Buttiauxella sp. WJP83. Next base: position 2,567,708 of record NZ_CP110080.1, on the reverse strand, counting down.
CCTGATCAAGCGCGGCCATCAGCGTATTGCCTGGCTGGGCGGTGATGGTTCTTCATTAACCCGTGCCGAGCGTGTCGGCGGCTACTGCGCAACCTTGCTGAAATACGGTTTGCCTTTTCACAGTGAATGGATAATCGAATGCGAACCCAGCCAGAAGAAGGCGGCCGATGCAATAACTACGCTGTTACAACATAACCCGACCATCACCGCCGTACTTTGTCACAACAGCACCGTAGCGATGGGCGCGTGGTTTGGTTTACTGCGCGCCGGACGGCAAAGCGGTGAAGGAAGCATCGACAGTTATTACGACCAACACGTCGCATTGGCCGCATTCGCCGAGGTGATGGACGATGAACTGGATGATTTACCGTTAACCTGGGTGTCGACGCCTGCACGTGAAATTGGCCGCAGTGCCGGGCAACGTATACTGAAACGCGTACAAAACGACAACGAAGAAGTTCGTAGTCAGATAATGCCCGCGAGACTGGTGGTGCGGAAAAGTTAACTATTCAGGTTCAGGCACCGCAGGAATAATAACCAATGTGAATGATAACGCGATTAAATAATAACTGAAGTTGGATAAGATCAAATCTCACTCCTCCTGAAAGCGCTATTGTGCCGGCCTAAATAATACTCATTATGACAGGCCGCAGATGCAGCACGACCGCCACCCACTCATCCCCTCATTGAATTCATCAAGCTGTACGCCGCATACCGATATACAAGAACGAAACCGCATGCTTGAGGAAATGGCCCAGGAACGAACCCGTGAACTGGCTGCGCGCAACCATATTTTATGGCTGAACAATCAGGTACTGGAGAAACTGAGCCAGAATGCCCCGCTGTCAGAAGTATTAGATACGATGGTGCGGATTATTGATGACTATCGCCCAGGTATGCTCGGGGCGGTATTGCTCGTTTCTGATGATGGCCGGGAGCTGGTTGGCTGTGCCGCACCCAATTTGTCTGACGCATGGTTAAGCGCAACAAAGCGACTCCCGATCATGGAAGGATACGGGTCTGCAGTAGCCGCCGTTCTTCATGGTGAAACCGTGATTGCGGAGGATGTGGCTACCCATTCCTGTTGGGTCGCAAAGCGTCAAATGGCGCTTGAACTGGGGCTGCGCGCGTCCTGGGCTCAGCCTATCAAAAACAATGAGGGTAAGATCCTGGGAGTCTTTACATTGTATAAACGGGAGATTGCGAAACCCGAAACCCATGATCTTGTTCTGCTGGCGGATTATGCGAGGCTCGCGCAGATGGTCATCGAGCGTTCGCGCCTCGCTGATGCGTTACACGAAAGTCTGACTCAGTATCGACTGATTGCGGAAAACAGTAACGATATGGTCTGGGTGATGCAGTACCCCTCGTTAAAATACAGTTATGTCAGCCCTTCGGTGGAACGATTGCGCGGCTGGAATCAGCAAGAATTTTCCAGCCTCACTGGCGAAGCTTTAATGCCCAGGGATTCATGTGACCAGTGTAATGAAGTACTGGCGAAACATTTTCAGCGTGTGAACGACGGTGATATGAAGGGGCGATTCATCCATTTTGAGACCGAGGTCCTGCACAAGGAGGGATACAGTTTCCCCATTGAGGTGGTGGCGACCATAATGCTGGACAGCGAATCCAGGCCGATTCACATTGTGGGCAGCTCCCGGAGAATCACTCAGCGTAAGGCGGCGGAAAAGGCTCTGGCTCAGGCTCGGGAAGAACTTGCCAACCAGTTACTGTTTGCGCAAACACTCATCAATGCAATACCCAGCCCGGTTTTCGCCAAAGACCTGAAGGGACGCTATCTGATGTGTAACAGAGCATTCGAAGAGCACAATGGAAAATCACCTGAGGAAGTTCTTGGTAAGACCGCTTTAGAACTCTGGCCGCGAGAGGTATCGCAAACCTACGTCGAGGCAGACATCGCTCTGCTCGAGAGCAATTCATCCTCCGTCTATGAAGCAAAAATTGTTCATCACGATGGAACACTTCGAGACGGCGTATTCCATAAGGCCGTATTCCGCGATAATCAAAGTGAAGTGGCGGGCATCGTGGGCATCATGATGGATATTACCGAGCGAAAAGCGGCAGAAGAAACCATACGTAACATGGCATTTGTCGATCCGCTGACCGGATTACCCAATCGCAGAATGATGTTAGAACAGCTTGGTCAAATGCTGGCGCTGTGCCAGCGGGAAAAACGTAAATTGTCACTGCTATTTATCGATTTGGATAAGTTCAAAGCGGTCAATGATCAACATGGGCACGAGGCTGGCGACTGGTTACTGAAGCAGGTTGCATGCCGAATCCAGTCTGTTCTACGCATTTCTGATATTGCCTCACGCATCGGTGGCGACGAATTTGTGGTTCTTCTTCCCGCAATTAGCCATACAGAGGAAGCGGTTCTGGTTGCTGAGAAAATCCGAAGCTGGCTCGAGAAACCTTTCATCATGGATACGGGTGTGGCGTTGGATATTTCATCGAGTATCGGTGTGGTGATGTACCCCGACCATGCGAATAATGCGCGCGACTTACTGCTCTTGGGTGATGAGGCGATGTACCGTGCCAAGAAAGGGGGCAGCAATGCCGTGGAAGTGTATAGCAAGCCGTCTCAATCAGATGAATTGATAAACCTTTAACTGATATAGCCGCAACTGTTAACGCCAGGGCGTCAACTTTACGTATCCCTCATTGAATTTGATGAGCGAGTCGAGGGTGCGATGGCGGTGATTTTGATTTGTACATTGCTGCACAGAGTAGGGCAAGCGTACCTCGTGACTCGCAGACTGTCCGTGTGGCTCGTCAGTATCCATACATGCAAATGCATGTATCGTCTGAGGTTTGTGTACAAAAATAAACCCAGTAGCCGCGTGATAGGAATGCTGAACTGCAGCTGCATTAAAACCGACCCATAAAGCGAGCCGGCGTGGTATTTATAGTGTCTGCGGGACTCATGGTGATGTTTTCTCGCATGATGCAGTGTCTTGGGGGCATGCCGTTTGTCGTGCTTGAGGCGCGACAGGAGAGGGGGCGGTAGTTGGTTATCTGCTCGAATATCAGTAAAAGATCATTCCTTCATAGGGTTTTTCTTTGCAGGCCTGAAGTCTGGTTTCAAGGCCACCGCTATGCACTTCTAATCGGTGGCCATCAGGATCAAGAAAGTAAAGTGATGCACCTTCACTCGTGTTGTCCTTCCACTCTACGATCCTTGCAGCACGCAGTTTTTCCCTGAAGCTAACGATGTACGGCTCTGAAATGGTAAAGGCGTAATGAGTGTAATCACGTTTGTCATCTACCGTATCAAGCGATAAACACAGCCAAAGGTCGCCCAGAGATAAGTAAGCGCCTTTTGCCCATTTAGCGCGTGGAGTGAAACCAAGCTGATGTACATAAAAATCGAAACTGCGGGCCACGTCGCTCACTGCGAGAGTCAAATGATTAAGGCCGGTCAACATCACTATCCCTCTCCAGAAATTTGTGTTTACGCATGAAGGTACATTAATTTAAAAAAAAGCCTCCCGAAGGAGGCTTATACCGAGACAATTCAGGATTACTGCTGCGGTACTGCTGGCGCAACTGGAGCCGCTGGCGCTTCCAGTTCAGGCGCTGGCGCAGTTTGATCGTCCATGCCTGGCATACCGAACATACCCAGTAGATCACTTAACGGCATTTTCTGCCCGTTCAGCGTCACCTGGCCATTTGCGTATTGCAGGCTGGAAACCACTTTGTTGTCTTCCATTGTGGTCACTCGGAACATTTGCCCCATCGCGGCCAGGCCTTTGATTTGCTGTTCAGCAAGTTTAGCGGCTTCGGCTGGCTGGTAGCCTTCAAGCTGGGCTACCTGCGTCATAAACGCAGTTGCCATATCCACTGGGATAACCAGCTTGCTATCCAGCGATTTCACAACACGGTTAAGTTGCTCTTCCGGCGTGGTTGGCTCGGTCGTCGTCAGGGCAGGGTCTTTCAGGAACAGCGAAAGATTAAAGCTACTTTCACCTTTTGCATTCTTCCAGCTTAATGGTGCCACGGTGATCACCGGATCCCCTTTCAACAGAAGAGGCAGGTTAGCGGCAAACAGTTCGACAATTTGCTGCTGATAAGCTTCTGGATTCTGCGCGGTTGCGGGGTCTGCCAACAGTTTTTGGGACTCAGCATTGTACTTATTGCTGAATTCCTGAACCGCTGCGCCATCGAGGTTACCGATTTTTAACGTTAATTTGCCGCTGCCAATATCCTGGTTCTGCACTTTTAGTGAGTTCAGGGTGTAATCAATTTGGCCGGAAAGATGTTTTTTATCTTCCTGCAACTCGGATTTGGCATTGATACTTAAGCCTTCAACAACGGCCATTTCTTTGCCTTCAACGGAAATAGCGAGTTTTTCGATAGACGCTTTTTGGCTACCAATACGCTCGATAAATTCGCTTCGACTGCTATCGCCTTCGGTTTTGATGCCGTTAAAGGTCATCTGCACGTGCTGGCCATACTCATTGCTGGTATTCACCAAGCCGCTTTGTGCTTCACCGCGAATGGAAATTTTGTCACCCTTTCCATCGACATCCGCTTTGAACTGGCCACCGCTGAAGGCGACTTTCTCTTCGCCTTTAACATAGTCGAGTGGCAGCAAATCGATATCTGAAGAGGTATCACCGTTATAGCCGATACGCGTTTGTGCATCGATAAACGACAGACCTTTAGTAATATCAAACAAAGGTTTAGTCGTCGGATTGTTCACAAGTGTGGTATGAACGGATGCCATGGACGGCAGCAGATTGAATTTTTTCAGCTGTGCGAAGGGGAACGGACCATGATCGATGATTTCATTGAAAACGATGCTTTGATCAGGCTTGAGAATCGCACTGGTCATTCCCGCAGTGGGTTTGATAACCAGCTGCATTGAGCTATGGAACAGACCACGATGATAGTCCTGGTAGCTAAGCGTTAAACCTGCTTCTGGCGAGGCTTTTTTCAATACGGCGTTAGCATTACCCACCATCTCAGCCATGCGGCCTTCAAGCTGTTTACCGGTGTACCAGGCGGTGCCCGTCCACACTACGCCCAGCGCTACAATGACACCTACAGCAACCAGTGATTTTTTCATTCTGTCGTCGTCCATATTAAGTGCGTCTGCCGGTAGTCCTCCGGCAGACGATTGAAATGCCAGCAGGCATCTAAGAAAACAGTCCTGTGAAGCTTAGCAATCTATCCATAAAAAATCAGTAAGTTGCTTACAACTCAGATTTTGGAATAGACGCGCGCTACACGGCCAACACCGCTGAGAGAAACCGGCGATTCTTCTGCGGAGATAAATGCAGATTCACCCGGTTTGAGCACCAGTTGCTGTTGGTCTTTACTCAATACCGCTTCACCTTCGGTACAAAACACGATAGCCGCGCTGGTTTGGGCAAGCGGGGTCTGTTTAGCGCTGAGATCGTGCAAAGAGAATGCGAAATCATCAACCGGAATAGGGAAGTCTAGCTCGTTTGCCCGTTTCACCGGTTGAGTTAGCAACTGATCAGCCGGTTTAGGTTCAAACTTCACGTTTGCGACCAGCTCAGGAATGTCGATGTATTTTGGCGTCAGACCGGCGCGCAGCACGTTATCGGAATTCGCCATTACCTCCAGCGCGACACCTTTCAGGTAGGCGTGCGGCGTTTCGGCGAACAGGAACATCGCTTCACCTGTCTGAAGTTTTACCACGTTTAACAGCAGGGGTGAGAACAAGCCGCTGTCATCCGGGTAGAATTCAGAAATAACTCGAATGGTTTCCCACGGCTCGCCCTGTTGGTTGTTGAGCGCAGCTTTTAGTACGCCTAATGCAAGCGACTTTTCATCACCTTTCATGTTCAGCAAACTGGCGAAAAGCTGTGACAAACGCTCAGCATCAGGCTCTTGCAAGAAGTGCGCAATCGCTGGATGTGCGCCTGAAACCGGCTGCAGCAGCGAAACAATATCGGCAAATTCGCGGAATGCATTCATGGCGAGGAACGGTGTTAATGCGAACACGAGTTCAGGTTTGTGGTTAGGATCTTTGTAGTTACGTTCGGCCGCATCTAAGGGAATGCCTGCGGCGTTCTCTTTGGCAAAACCTATCTCAGAAGCTTTCTTGTTAGGGTGAACCTGAATGGAAAGAGGTTGATCGGCACACAACACTTTGAAGAGAAACGGCAGCTCACCAAAACGCTCTGCCACGTTCTTACCTAACAGGGTGGGCTTGTTAGCATCAATAACATCACGCAATGAACGTGGCTGACCATTTTCAAGAATTTTTGAGCTGCTTTTCGGATGTGCGCCCATCCATAGTTCTGCCATCGGCAGGTTCTCAGGATTTTGCACGCCATAAAGTTCCGTTAACGCAGTTTTACTTCCCCATGCATAGTTTTGCACTGAGTTGATGAGTTTTTGCATTATCAAGCCCTGTAGTAATGTAGACAAAGTTCCGGCTATTAAACCAATTATCTGAGATGAAGTAACCAGGGGAGCAAAAAGTCGTACTAGTCTCAGTTTTTGTTAAAAAATTGTGTAGCATATTGGCGAGCTAAAAATAAATGTCGTAAGTGAGAGAACAATGTCCAACAAAGCCTTTCATTATCAAGATCCATTCCCGTTAAAAAAAGACGAAACAGAATACTACTTGCTAAGCAGTGATTATGTTTCAGTGTCAGAGTTCGAAGGGCAGGAAGTCCTGAAAGTTGATCCCAAAGCCCTCACGTTACTGACCCAACACGCATTCCATGATGCCTCGTTTATGTTGCGCCCCGCTCACCAACAGCAAGTGGCCGATATCCTGAATGATCCTGAAGCCTCCGAAAACGATAAGTACGTTGCGCTCCAGTTCCTGCGTAACTCCGAAATCGCTGCGAAAGGTATTTTGCCGACCTGCCAGGATACCGGCACGGCGATCATCATGGGTAAAAAAGGGCAACGCGTCTGGACCGGCGGCGGTGATGAAGAAGCGCTGTCTCGCGGTGTCTATAACACCTTTATCGAAGATAACCTGCGCTACTCGCAAAACGCCGCGCTGGATATGTACAAAGAGGTCAACACTGGCACCAACTTGCCTGCGCAAATCGACCTGTACACCGTTGATGGTGACGAATATAAATTCCTCTGCGTTGCCAAAGGCGGCGGCTCAGCGAACAAAACCTATCTGTATCAGGAAACGAAGGCGCTGCTGAGTCCTGGCCGCCTGAAAGATTATCTGGTCGATAAAATGCGTAGCCTCGGTACGGCTGCATGCCCGCCGTACCATGTGGCATTTGTCATTGGTGGGACTTCAGCTGAAGCGACGCTGAAAACGGTCAAACTGGCATCCACCAAATATTACGACGGGCTGCCAACGGAAGGTAATGAACATGGCCAGGCCTTCCGCGATGTTCAGCTTGAGGAAGAGTTGCTCAAAGAAGCACAGAATCTGGGGCTGGGTGCGCAGTTTGGTGGCAAATATTTCGCTCACGATATCCGCGTGGTGCGTTTGCCGCGCCACGGGGCGTCATGCCCGGTAGGTATGGGCGTCTCTTGTTCCGCTGACCGCAACATTAAAGCGAAGATCAATCGTGACGGTATCTGGATTGAGAAACTCGAACATAATCCTGGCAAATTTATTCCGCAGGAACTGCGTCAGGCGGGCGAAGGTGAGGCGATTAAAGTCGACCTGAATCGCCCAATGAGTGAGATCTTAAAACAGTTATCGCAATACCCGGTTTCCACGCGCCTGTCTTTGAGTGGCACGATTATTGTGGCACGTGACATCGCCCACGCTAAACTCAAAGAGCGTATCGACAACGGCGAAGGCTTACCGCAATACATCAAGGATCATCCTGTGTATTACGCAGGCCCGGCCAAAACGCCAGACGGTTATGCATCGGGTTCGTTGGGACCGACAACAGCAGGGCGAATGGATTCCTATGTCGATCTGCTGCAAGCCAATGGCGGCAGCATGGTGATGCTGGCAAAAGGTAACCGTAGCCAACAGGTGACGGATGCCTGCCATAAACACGGTGGTTTCTATCTGGGAAGTATCGGCGGCCCAGCCGCAGTTCTGGCGCAACAAAGCATCAAGAGCCTGACCTGTGTCGAGTACGCGGAGCTGGGGATGGAAGCTATCTGGAAAATCGAAGTCGAAGACTTCCCGGCCTTTATTCTGGTTGATGACAAGGGCAATGACTTCTTCCAGAAAATACACGCCTCACAATGTACGCGATGCGTGAAGTAAATCTCAATCACCGCCCTTAAGGGCGGTTTTTTTTGCTCAAAATCTAAGGAGAATGAAATGGTAGCCGTTCGTAGTGAATCAGACTCAATGGGCCCAATTGACGTCCCGGCAGATAAACTGTGGGGCGCACAAACTCAGCGCTCACTTGAGCACTTCCGCATTTCCACTGAAAAAATGCCCACGGCGCTGATCCAGGCGTTGGCATTAACCAAACGCGCTGCCGCGAAGGTGAATATGGATCTCGGCTTGTTGGACAACAACCGAGGTCAAGCCATTATCGAGGCGGCTGACGAAGTGCTGGACGGCAAGCATCCTGATGAGTTTCCGCTCGCCATCTGGCAAACAGGCTCTGGTACCCAGAGCAATATGAATATGAATGAAGTACTGGCAAACCGTGCAAGTGAAATTCTTGGCGGTGTGCGCGGAATGGAGCGCCACGTTCATCCCAATGACGACGTGAATAAGAGCCAAAGCTCAAATGACGTTTTCCCGACAGCGATGCACGTTGCGGCGCTGATAGCGGTGCATGAACAGCTCATCCCACAATTAAACGTGTTGAAAGCGACGTTACAAGGCAAGGCTGACGCTTTCCGCGACATCGTCAAAATTGGTCGTACGCATTTACAGGATGCGACACCGCTAACACTTGGCCAGGAGATTTCCGGCTGGGTGGCCATGCTTGAACATAATCTCAAACATGTCGAAAACAGCTTACCACACGTTGCGGAGCTGGCATTAGGCGGCACAGCGGTGGGAACTGGACTGAATACCCATCCTGAATACGCGGTACGTGTCGCAAAAGAACTGGCTGAGATTACTCGCCAACCGTTCATCACTGCACCGAATAAATTTGAAGCACTGGCAACCTGTGATGCGCTGGTTCATTGCCACGGAGCATTAAAAGGGCTGGCGGCATCATTGATGAAAATTGCTAACGATGTCCGCTGGTTATCCTCAGGGCCGCGCTGTGGAATTGGTGAAATCGCCATTCCTGAAAACGAACCCGGCAGTTCAATTATGCCAGGCAAAGTCAACCCGACGCAGTGTGAAGCGATGACTATGCTGTGTTGCCAGGTGATGGGTAACGACGTGGCGGTCAATATGGGCGGCGCTTCGGGTAACTTTGAGCTCAACGTCTATCGCCCGATGGTGATTCATAACTTCCTGCAATCTGTGCGTTTGTTGGCCGATGGCATGGAAAGTTTCAACGAACATTGTGCGGTGGGTATCGAACCTAACCGGGACCGAATCACACAATTGCTGAATGAATCACTGATGCTGGTGACCGCACTCAATACCCATATTGGCTACGACAAAGCTGCAGAGATTGCCAAAAAAGCCCATAAAGAAGGGCTTACATTGAAGGCATCTGCGTTAAAGCTGGGTTATGTGACTGAGGACGAATTTGATGCCTGGGTACGTCCGGAAGAGATGGTCGGCAGTATGAAACAGTAAGCTTCATCGCGCCTGTATCTATTCTTCGCAGTAAAGATGCAGGCGCGGGATCACCAACCGCAACGGTTGCGCATCCGGTTTGTAGCGATGACGAATATTATCCGCATCATAATTGAGCAACTCGCCAATATCTGGCGGCATTTCACCGTTGTCAGGATTACACAGGACGACCAGCGGCGAAGGACAGGCATGCTGAACCTGTTTTTTGCGTTCCTGATACCAGGCTCGGGCCACAGGTTGTACCTTGACGGGGCGCTTGATTTTAAGACGCGTATTATCCGACAGGCGACTGATATCATTGAGTTCGCGGGTGATCTGTTCAGCCCATTGTTCACGGGTATACGGCGGCACAGCGCGATTAGCCAAAAGACTCTTTTCGAGTATCTCCATCACTTCGCGACGAGTGTAATTCTTAATTATTTGCTTATTCGCCCAGCCAAAATTGAGTGTGCTGGGGTTGTCCAGCAGGGTGATAGTCCGATAAGCGTTGAGCGTGATAAGCCCCGGAAGTTGGCGGTGTACCCATTCAAAACGCTGCACGCTGGGTAAACCGGATTCCACGCTGACAATGTTTTCAAACGCCTGTTTACGCTGATTGATGCGTTCAATCAGTGCCAGCGTTTGTTCGCGTTCTCTCTCATCGACCTGATAACAAACGGCACCAGGCAAGCGTACAGCGGCTTTGCTGCTGATTTTCTCCGACTGCTGCTGGATGAACAAGTGCGTAAAGTGGGAAAGGGTGGACTGATGTGCCACGTGCCCCAGTAATTGAGTGACTTCTATTTTCGTGACGGCATCATGTTCCTTCCCTTTATCCACGGTCGGTAAAGGGAACACCCGTCCCACCAATAATCTGTAACTATCGAGTTGCTCACGAAGTTGATGTAAATCGCGTTCAAGCTCGCGGAAGGTGCTGTTTAGGCGTTCAATCAATTCATATTTTGCCATTTCGCCACTCATTAGTTACAACATACTCATGAATTTATAACACAAGGAGATGAACCTAGCCATCGTCGTTTCGATGGCCTGGCAGGGATAAATGATTTTTAGCGGCGCGGCGTCACGGAGGCTAACGCTAAAGGGGATTCCGTTTTGATTGGCCAGCTAAAGCGGAAGCGGGCGCCACCCAGCGCACCGCTGTCTACGCCCACCGAACCTTCCATCGCTGTTGCGACAGAATGAACGATCGCAAGCCCTAGCCCGCATCCGCCCGTGGCGCGGTCGCGGCTGGGGTCAAGGCGAACAAACGGTTCAAATACCCGTTCGCGTTCTTCGGCGGGGATGCCTGGGCCATCGTCTTCAACTTGTAAAATTGCGGTTCGGTTGTCGAGCCACAGACTGATTCGCAATTTCTCATTACTGTAGCGCAGCGCGTTATTGACCAGATTATCGGTGACACGCTCCATCAGGCGCAGATCGATTAAACCAAAATTACCTGCTGATGGAATATCCAGTTGAATATCGAGCTGAGGATGAATGATTCTGACATCGGCAATGTGCTCATCAAGCCAGCGTGGAACATCCACACTTGCCAGTTGCAACTCCGTTTGCGGGCGGTCAAGGCGTGCGTAAGTCAGCAGCTCTTCAATCAGGGCTTCCAGTTGCCCAATATCACGGTTTAATGCCAATGATTCCGCATCCGTAAGGTTGTCGCTCATCTCAAGGCGGTAACGCAGGCGCACCAGTGGTGTTCGCAGTTCATGCGCAATTCCGTCAATCAGCATCTTCTTACTGGCAATTTGTGCGTTGATGCTGTCTGCCATCTGGTTGAATGCGACACCTAAACGCTCAAAACTTGAAGCGCTGTCGAAATGGATACGCTCATCAAGATGCCCTTTACCTAATCTTTGCGCCGCAGTTTCCAGTTTCAGCATGTCCTGCCAATGGGGCCGCATCCAAATAAAAACCGGGAAGGCGAGCGAGATCGCAATAAATGCCATCAGTGCCACATCCAGCAAGCGCATTTGATGCAAGAAAAAGAGATAGGGAATCGGGCCGACGGCAAGAACATAATGGCTGCGAGGAATTCGCTGAATAAAGGTGTATTCGTCGTCGAGGGCGACAATTTCGCCTTCACGCAGATGACGCATGGTTATTTCATCAAGTTTGAACTTGTCCATCGGCTCGATATGGAGTTTAAAGGACAGGTTAAGGTCGAGATCTTTGATGGTGCGGTTCCAGTCGCGAGGCGGGATTTCACGCAACTCGCTGCGCATCAAATACAGCGAGCTCTTCATCAAATCATCCAGCGACTGGCGGCCAGCACGCTCAGCGGTGAATTTGTAAACCAGGCCAACCAGCATGGTCATCACCAGGAAGCAGACGAACAGCAAGAGATAGAACTGAATAAATAACTTTTTCAACGAAAATCACCGGCTTATCAGTTGGTTGGGGCAGCCTCCTGGAGTCCAGGCGCGCTATGGGGACAGGAGTGGCGTCGTTTTAGAAATTTCATGCCCCATCTGGCTGGCTATGTAAGCAGGGTTTGCCCCTGCTGACAATATCTGGCGTGCAGAACTCTGGAGTATCCGTGCAGAAAGGAGGGCGCTAAACCGTTACGACAACCTTTTGATGGGCATGACTTGCTTGCTGTCGTTGTTCCTTCAGGAGTGGGTAAACCACGTCACCCGGTAATGGCCGATAGTAGAAAAATCCCTGACACAGCTCAATTCCTGCTTTTTGCACCAGTTCTAATTCTTGCTGAGTTTCGACTCCCTCAATCAAAATTTCACACTGAATCACCGTGCATAACTTTACGACTTGCTGCAGGAAGTTAAATCCATCGGGTTTGGCTAAACCCAGAACCATGGAACGATCGAGTTTAATTTTATCCAGCGGGTAGCGTGTCAGATAGTGCAACGTTGAGTATCCGGAGCCAAAGTCATCCAACGCAATCTTGATGCCAAGACCGCGCAGTTTTTCCAGAACTTCAGCGACGCGTACCGGATCCTGAACTTTTTGTGACTCGGTTATTTCAAATTCCAGATTCCACCCGGATGGGAGAGGGGTTGCCATCACCTTACGCACCAGGTTCGGAAGCCGGTAGTCGATTAGCGTCTGAGGTGAAATATTCACCGAGAGCGTCATCTTCTCGCAGTCAGACATATGCTCGCGGACATAATCCAGTGCATGTTCCATCACCCAGAAATCAATCTCCGGCATCATGCCGGTTTGCTCATAATATTTCAGGAACACCGGTGGAGTGATTTTTCCTGCGTCGCTTTGGTGGCGTATCAATACCTCAAGAGCGACTATTTTGCTGTCTGCAATACGCACCTGGGGCTGAAAATAGAGGATGAACTGCCCGTCTCTTTGCAACTTCTCAATTTGCCGCTGCGCCTCGATGTAGTTGTTTTGCTCAACGACATGGCTGTAATTGGGCACCATTTCAAAATCAGCCGGCTGATTGACTTTCATCTCGCCTGTCAGTAAATCCAGATTGGTATTTTCAGCGACTGACTGTTTTAACGAGCTTTTGACGAATGGGTGATAAATGATGACCCCAAGGGCGAGTAGCAGTAGATACACTATTAGCGCGCTCGCTGAATGGCCGCTGGCTAACCACACTTTAAGCGGTCCAGGTGTTGACCAACTGACGATTTCTGAAATTCGTGGGATGAGATCCATATAGGTCGCGCCGTAGGCCACCAGATAGGCCGTTAACGGTGTCAGGACAAACGGAATAATCATCACGGGATTGAGTACAATTGGGAAGCCAAAAATCAGTGGCTCATTGATATTAAATAACGCCATAGGGGCGGCAATACTCAGCAAACGTCGGTGCGGGCTCTTTGGTTGCATTAAAATACAGATGATCAGGCTTAGCGTGTTTCCGGTACCTCCAGAATTACACCACATATCATAAAAAACCGGGCTGAGAATATTGAGCGTGCTGTGTCCTGCATGCCATTCGCTAATGTTAACTTTGGCAGCCGCAGTAAAAGCGACATCAATGTCCATAAATAGATAATAACCGTGCAAACCAAAGAACCATGGCACACTGCGTAACAGCACATACGAAATACCGTGCAAAAAATCTGTCGGATAAAAATACACCGAAATACGGCTAAAGAAGCTCATCACATTGGTGACGTAAATTTCCGCCCCTAATTTTATTACGCTACTAAACAGGGCGATAATTCCCAGTGTGATGAAAAAAGAGAGAATAGTGATGTTAGAGTTATCATTCCATTGACGGATTTTGAGCAGTTTTTTACTGACAATCTCCTGCAATACATTGCCGATAATTCCTGAGGCTAACGCCATAGGAATACTTATATCGAGGAAAAACTGCGCATTATTATCGAGTATGCGACGGAAAATCATCAGGGTACTGATGCTCAGTGCAATACAGTAAATTTGGGAAAGACGGTTTCTCACGGCCCAGTGTACGGCGATATAGATATTCATCACCAGCGGCGCCAAGGCTAAGAAGCCGATCTGCAATTGCATGAACCAAACGGCGGCGCTGTTGAATCCTGCCGTGTCACAGATGACCGACGCGGTAATCACAAGCCCACGAACAATCGAAAGAGGAACGATAGCCATCGTGCTGGCGATAATGGCATTAGCATAGCGATTGTTTAACAACTTGATCTGACTGTTATTTAAACGACGTAGCAGATTGTTGTAAAGCCACTCTTTTATCACGAAATTACCTAAAGCAATTAAGCTCATTAAGGGTTGTTTTTAAGCAAATAACTGAATTATAAAACTCTGTCATTTTAGTATTCACTGAGGTGCTGAATTGTTTTTTTGTACATTTGACTGAGTTTATAATGTCCATAATAAAGCATTAAAAAATTCAAATTTAATTGTTATTGGCAACATGCTTACAACAAATAATAGCGTTGTATAAACAATGGAATCGTCAGGCTAGTTGTAAGTAAAACAGACTGATAACAAAATAAACACATCGAAATAATAAAGTTTCTCTTCTTAGGAGATATTAAATAAGTGATGTGCGAATAAATATATCGGTAGTGGAATCTATCATATCGAGAGCGAGTGTTTCTATAGTGCAGACGACTTAATTAAACGATCCCTTAGGGTAATAAATATGCAGGACGCGAATTCGATGGGATAGCACCGAAAACGCGTACTTTACTGAAGGGGCGACGACTGCATAATTGAAGCATTTTCTCGATAGAGAAATTTACGCCTCACTCTCCCAGGCATGTGGGGCGAAAAGGTAGCCTTTATTACGCACGGTTTTGATTCTGAATGGCTCAGTAGCGCTGTCGTAGAGTTTTTTTCTCAAGCGGGAAATCGCGACATCGACGCTGCGATCTAAGCCGTCATAAGTTACGCCGCGCAGGTTTTTTAGCAACGCATCGCGGTCCATGATTTGTCCCGCATGGGTAGCGAGTTCCCACAACAAATCGAAATCTGCGGTTGAGAGCGTAATGGTTTCGCTACCCAACGTGACCTGACGGTTTACCGGGTCGATACACAACGTGCCAAAGCGCATCGCTTTGTGAGGTTTAAGCGCATTTGTACTGCTTTCAACGGTCAGTTGCGCAGAGACGCGCTGGCGCAGATGAAGACGTAAACGAGCGAGCAAAACGGCAGGCGGAGTGGTTTTAAGAATATAATCGTTAGCCCCCATTTCAAGCGACAAAATATGGTTCATATCGCTGTCGAGCGAGGTGAGTAAAACAATCGGGCCATCCCATTGCGGACGCAAATCACGGCACAACGTCATGCCATCTTTACCTGGCAACATCACATCCAGCAGCACGAGGTCTGGATTTTGTTGTGCAATAGTCGCTTCGGCGCGATCACCCCGGCTTTCGACAATAACGTCGATGTCATGTTTGCCGAGGTAAGCGGCAATCAACGCTCCTACTTCCGGATCGTCTTCTACGTATACGATTTTGTTCATGGCCAGCACATCGAATCAAAAGGAAAACATACCCTGGTTACACGGTTAACACCATATATGGTGGATAAACAGATTCACCGAAGCGGGCGGCCACCATCCACAGCATGTGTTCGCCCTGTGACGTATTGGCTGCTGAGCAGGTAATCGACCAGGGCAATAATTTCTTGCTCACCGGGGGCAATTTTCATCAACGATTTGTTGAGCGCTTCCTGACGATACTGAGCATCGTCATGTTCGTTGAAGATAATCATCGCAGGTGCAATCGCATTCACTTTAACTTCAGGTGCCAGCTTACGGGCAAACGAACGGGTCAGATTATCCAGTGCGGCTTTACTGGCTGCATAGGCAATATGCTTGTCGCTTCCGCGCTCAACAACATAATCGGTGAAGTGAATGATGTCTGCACTGGCATGACCTTGTCCGCGAAGTAAAGATTCGAGGTGAAGATTGAGCAGGTAGGGGGCATGGACATGAATTTGTAGCATTGCCGCCAGAGTCTCAGCGGGTGATACATCCGGTGATTCCGCAAGCCAGGCACTGGCATTATGCAAAATTGCGCGCAGGCCGCTGCAATGTTGTTTCACGGCATTAGCAAATTGCTCAATGCCGTCATTGCTCGAGAAGTCCCCGTACAAACACACTGCACCGGCTTGCTCAAGAGAATCTACCGCCGCATAACGCGTGCGGTAGCTGATAATCACCGGTTGTCGTTGGGCCAGAAAGTGCTGAGCTAAAGCCAGGCCAATTCGTTTACCCGCTCCGGTAATTAAAATTGGACGTGCGGATGATGCAATCCCCATTGGCGGCTCCTGTTTTCTGACCTGTTTTGTGCGATGAAGCGAGTTACTTCACCAGTATCCACGTCGCCGGAAACGCAGCCACCAGCATGAAGACGATGACTGATTTTTCTTTCAAATTCAGCCCGATTTCATGCGTATGTGTACTGCGTGTGTACATAAAGACTAATAAACCAGGCGCATACAGTACCACTGAAAGCAGTAAATGCATGGGGCCAGATGCATAAAGCAACCATAAGCCATAAATACATGCACCAAGACCAATCGCCTTATGCAGTGGACGAGTTGCGATTTTCAGCAAATAGGCACCGACCAGGAAGTAGGGCACCAGAATCATTTCTGAAGCAATGGTCAACAGGGTGTTGTAATCCGACCTGGTCAACCAAATCAACACCAGGCAAATTTGTACGCTGATATTAGTGAGCCACAGGGACGCGGATGGCGCATTATTTTTGTTCTGACGGGCAAACATTTTCGGGAAAGCTTTGTGGGTGGCGGCCAGGAAAGGCACTTCGGCTGCCATAATCGTCCAGCTTAAGTAGGCTCCGCACACTGAAACAATCAGCCCTGCGGCGATAATGATTTCACCCCATGGCCCCATCATTTCAACCATCAAACCGGCCATTGACGGATTACGCATTCCGGCAAGTTCTGGACGCGCGATGACGCCCAGTGAAAGTAACGTCACCAGCAGATAAACGCATAATGCGGCAATTACCGCCAGCAATGTGGCGCGACCTACGTCATTTTTATTGCGCGCGCGGGCAGAAACCACGACGGCACCTTCAACACCAATAAACACCCACAGGGTAATGAGCATGGTGTTTTTGACCTGTTCCCAAACCGGAATGCCCAACGCAATTCCGCTGAAATCGAGGTTAAATGTTGAGAGTTTAAAGGCCATCGCCGCCAGCACAACGAACAGACCTAACGGCAGAAGTTTCGCAAGGGTCGCGACCAGGTTGATACTGGCAGCCGTTTGCACACCACGCATCACCAGGAAGTGCACCATCCACAGCAATACCGAAGCACCAACAATCGACTGCCAGGTATTACCATCGCCAAACAGACGCAATTCTGGTGTGTCAGTGAAGAAACTCAGCGCCGAGAAAACGATAACCAAATATGAAACGTTGGCGATGACCGCACAAAGCCAGTAGCCCCAAGCCGAAAAGAAACCGATCAGCTCACCAAAGCCCTCGCGTGCATAAGTAAAAATCCCGCCATCGAGATCGGGACGCAAACGGGTCAACACCAACATGGCCAGTGCCAGCAGTAAAATCCCAGCACCTGTAATGGCCCAGCCGATCAGCAACGCTGCCGGGCTTGCCACGCTCGCCATGTTTTGCGGTAGGCTAAATACACCAGCACCGAGCATTGAACTCAAAACCAATGCAGTTAACGCAGCGAGGCCAAGCTTCTTTTCCATTGCAGTCCTGTAAAATTCAAAATAGAGCCAGAATAATTATTATGCTTTTGTGCATAAAAATGGTGGGTAACACTAAGGCGCGGGATTTTACGGAGTGTAAGCGCTGCTTGCAATGGCATGAACCACAAAATACGCGGGGAAATAAAAAAAGGGCACAACTGGCCCTTTTTGAAAGTTTTAACGAGGTGAAAACTTACTTATACAAATCAGCGCTAATCGTCAGGTTACCGCCACGCTCTTCCCATTGACGGGTGATGTGGTAGTACTTCGCGCCTTTCTTGGCGGCACGTTTAGCCACCTGGTAAGACACCTCAGTGCTGCTGCTATAGTGGCCCGTGAACTTCACGCTATCAAACGGAACCATTTGCGCCGCAGTCACTTTATTCACTTCTTCGATTTTTGTGCCATCTGGCAGCGTTACAGTGTAACGACCACCTTTAGTGGTTTGCGTTTCGAAGAAGCGACCGACATCAGTAGTAGGGGTACTGGTTGTTGCAACACCTGGGATCTCAACGTTGGCAGCTGCCGCGCCGCCTGCTGCCAACGCGGCTTTACCCGCTTCGGAGTTAGCAGGGATCGCATCAGCGCTTTGCAGTACACGTTTCTTGGCATCTTTTTTATAGATGAACGCAGTAATGCGCTGGTTGCCACCTGAGTTGGTGTCGATTTGACGCACGATGAAGTACGAATCCGCACCTTTTTGTTTAGCGGCGCGCGTAATGGCATCGTTAACTTCAGGCTGACTGCGATAAAAACCCTGGATTGTCACGGTATCGAATGGCTCAAGAGCATATGCTTGGTCTTTCGGTAATTCGGTCACGCCATTGATTACGCGGTAATTCTGTTTCTCAGCTTTAGGGGCATCAGTATGATACACATCTGCAATTACGCGCCAGTTGCCGTTACCGTTGGTATCGTTGGTGTCTAACACGTAGAAGGATGCTGCACCTATTTTATCCGCACGTTTAGAAGCAGCATTGACAGCATCACCAATTGAATTAAAACGGCCAGTGATGGTAATGCGATCAAAAGGTTTAAGAGCAGCAGCTTGGTCCGGTGTCAATTCCGTTGCTGCCTGTGCGGACAGCGTAGTAAGGGAAATCAGTGCTGACGCCAGAAGGGTGGTCTTGAGCTTCATAAAAATAATCCTTCGCCTTGCGCAAAATGAATACAAATACCGCATTCTCTGAGGGTTACCTGTTAGCCGCCGATTATGCATCGAAACACAACAACTGTCTGCGCGATTTTTCATTCTGCAAACGTTCAGTGCAGATATTTTCCATAACGAAAATTTATATGTTAATAAAAGAGTGCTTTGACCAGTTAAAGCGGTAAAGCTTACAACTTAATTAGTTAATGCAATGTTAAATATGCAATTTGCGATGGCTCAGAATCGTGAATTGAGTCGCTGTTAAAGCGGATTATCAGGTCTCACAGATGAAAGTCAGTCGAAAAGAGCTGTCTGAGGTGCTCAACGCTAATCTTTTACGATAATGATACAAATACTGAGATCCTGATCTAGATCACAGGCGTTATTTTCAGTAGGTTATAAAAAGTTTGTTACAGATGTATTTTTCATTGAAAGGGTAACGGAAATAACGATTGCCTTGGGTGTTAAACGGGCAACGTGTCTGAATTGCCATGGCAATGTCTGACAAACCATCAACAAAAAATATCAGATGGAAGGGAATACTATGCGTATTGGGGTACCAAAAGAGCGATGGGCGGGAGAATCCCGCGTGGCAGCCACGCCAAAAACAGTGGAGCAATTGCTGAAGCTAGGCTTCACCGTCGCAGTCGAAAGTGGCGCGGGTAAACTGGCAAGCTTCGATGACGAAGCGTTTGTACACGCTGGCGCAACCATTTCAGATACCGCTGACGTTTGGCAGTCTGACGTTGTTCTGAAAGTGAATGCACCACAGGACAGCGAAATCGAACTCCTGCGTGAAGGGTCAACGCTGGTGAGTTTTATCTGGCCTGCGCAAAATCCAGAATTGCTTGAAAAACTGGCGGCCAAAAACGTCACCGTAATGGCGATGGATTCCGTGCCGCGTATTTCTCGTGCGCAATCCCTTGATGCCCTGAGCTCGATGGCAAACATTGCGGGTTATCGCGCAATTGTTGAAGCTGCTCATGAATTTGGTCGTTTCTTTACCGGGCAAATAACGGCAGCAGGTAAAGTACCGCCGGCTAAAGTGATGGTCATCGGTGCAGGTGTTGCTGGTCTTGCAGCGATTGGTGCGGCAAACAGCCTTGGCGCAATCGTCCGCGCATTCGACACCCGTCCGGAAGTAAAAGAACAAGTGCAAAGCATGGGCGCTGAGTTCCTTGAACTGGACTTTAAGGAAGAAGCGGGCAGTGGTGATGGTTACGCCAAAGTCATGTCCGAGGCGTTCATCAAAGCTGAAATGGCACTCTTCGCGGCACAAGCTAAAGAAGTCGACATTATTGTCACCACGGCTCTGATCCCAGGCAAACCGGCACCAAAACTCATTACGCGTGAAATGGTTGATTCCATGCAGCCAGGCAGCGTCATTGTTGATTTGGCTGCACAAAACGGCGGGAACTGCGAATACACCGTAGCGGACAAAGTGACGGTCACGCCAAACGGGGTAAAAGTTATCGGTTACACCGATTTACCGGGCCGTTTGCCAACCCAGTCGTCTCAGCTTTACGGTACTAACCTGGTTAACTTGCTCAAACTGCTCTGCAAAGAAAAAGATGGCAATACCGTGGTTGATTTCGAAGATGTGGTGATCCGCGGTGTGACGGTTATTCGCGATGGCGAAGTGACCTGGCCTGCGCCTCCAATCCAGGTTTCTGCACAGCCACAAGCTGCAGCAAAACCTGCTGCTGCACCGGTTGAAGAGAAAAAACCGGCATCACCATGGCGTAAATATGCGTTTATGGCCCTGGCGATTATTCTGTTTGGTTGGCTTGCGGATGTCGCTCCGAAAGAGTTCCTTAGCCACTTCACCGTATTCGCACTGGCATGTGTGGTCGGTTACTACGTGGTGTGGAACGTTTCTCATGCACTGCATACACCGTTGATGTCAGTGACAAACGCCATTTCAGGGATCATCGTGGTCGGCGCATTGTTGCAAATTGGCCATGGTGGCTGGGTTAGCTTCCTGAGCTTTATCGCGGTGCTGATTGCCAGTATCAATATTTTTGGTGGTTTCACCGTCACTCAGCGCATGCTGAAAATGTTCCGGAAGAACTAAGGGGTAACACATGTCTGGTGGATTAGTTACAGCAGCATACATTGTTGCCGCTATTCTGTTTATTTTCAGCCTGGCGGGGCTGTCAAAACACGAAACATCTAAACAAGGTAACTTGTTCGGTATGGCTGGGATGGGGATCGCACTGGTTGCGACCATCTTTGGGCCTGAAACGGGCAATGTTGTCTGGATTATCGTGGCTATGGTAATTGGTGGTGCCATCGGTATTCACCTCGCGAAAAAAGTTGAGATGACCGAGATGCCGGAGCTGGTTGCGATTCTGCACAGTTTCGTTGGTCTGGCGGCGGTTCTGGTTGGCTTCAACAGCTACCTTGATCACGCGCCAGGTCTTGAACCGGTAATGGAAAATATCCATTTAACGGAAGTGTTTCTCGGTATCTTCATCGGTGCGGTGACCTTCACAGGTTCTATCGTGGCCTTTGGTAAATTGCGCGGCAAAATTTCCTCCAAACCGCTGATGCTGCCAAACCGCCACAAGCTGAATCTGGCAGCAATCGTAGTCTCCTTTGCTATGCTCATCATCTTCGTGCGCACTGAAAGCGTTGGCCTACAGGTTCTGGCATTGCTGGTGATGACGATCATCGCACTGGTTGTTGGTTGGCACCTGGTGGCGTCGATTGGCGGTGCAGACATGCCGGTTGTGGTTTCCATGCTGAACTCCTACTCAGGATGGGCGGCAGCGGCCGCGGGCTTTATGCTCAGCAACGACTTGCTGATCGTGACCGGTGCGCTGGTCGGTTCTTCCGGTGCGATTCTGTCTTACATCATGTGTAAGGCGATGAACCGCTCCTTTATCAGCGTTATCGCGGGCGGCTTCGGCACAGATGGCTCATCTACGGGTGAAGGCGAGGAAGTGGGCGAGCACCGTGAAATTAATGCTGAAGACACGGCTGACATGTTGAAGAACTCGACGTCTGTGATCATCACCCCAGGGTATGGCATGGCGGTGGCGCAGGCGCAATATCCGGTGGCTGAAATCACTGAGAAACTGCGCGCACGCGGCATCAAAGTTCGCTTTGGTATCCACCCTGTTGCGGGGCGTTTGCCTGGCCACATGAACGTTCTGTTGGCAGAAGCCCGCGTTCCGTACGACGTGGTTCTGGAGATGGACGAAATTAACGATGATTTCACCGACACCGACACCGTTCTGGTTATCGGCGCGAATGACACCGTTAACCCAGCAGCGCTTGAAGATCCTCGTAGCCCAATTGCTGGTATGCCAGTGCTGGAAGTGTGGAAAGCGCAGAACGTTATCGTGTTCAAACGTTCGATGAATACCGGTTACGCTGGGGTGCAAAACCCGCTGTTCTTTAAAGATAATACGCACATGCTGTTTGGCGATGCCAAAGCCAGCGTTGAAGCAATTCTTAAAGCGCTCTAATTTGCGAGTTGTATACCAAAACCGCCTTAACAGGCGGTTTTTTTTCGTCTGTGCATCACGGGAATGAATGCAATATTACATTTAACTGTTTGAATCTATGGATTAATTTAATAGATATATTGGCAGGGGGTGAGTAAAATATCGCCGGGTGCTGAAGCTGTATGCTTCGACCCGTATGGTGAAAAGCAGACAGAAAAAAGCCCCGAGTCAGTTAAACCAACCCGAGGCCTCTCATGCATCAACACCATGATAGTAGCCTCTTAATTTTGTGTTTGCAACGCAGGAGGCGAAGATGTCATCGAAAAACAGGTTGTTCAGTTTGATCGTTATCTGTCTGACAATCCTCATGATTATTTTCCTGGTAAAGGATTCACTGTGTGAATTTCATTATCGAAAAGGAAGTATTGAGGTGGTGGCATCGTTAGCCTGTATGAAGGCGTAAGCACAAGTTAAGCAGCTCAGTGGCGGGGGATTTTCCTCGCCACATCAGCGTGATGTATGAGATTAAGCACCTTACCAAATAAAAAGGCCGCTCATGTTCTGCACGAGCGGCCTTTTCTTTATCAAATCAGAGCGTTAATCGTCTTCATCGTCATCCATTTCAACCGGAGTTTGGTACTCATCAGGTTTGATGACCAGCAAATCACAGCGCAAATGGTCAATAACTTGCTCAGCGGTATTGCCGAGGAAAGCAGCGGATAGCCCGGTGCGTCCCACCGTACCAAGAACCACGATACCTGCTTGCAGATGCTCTGCCAGATCGGGGATCACTTCTTCCGGTAGTCCTTTCTCGACGTGAGTCATTTTCTCATCGATACCAAATTTCTGCCGCAACGCTTTCATCGCGACTAAATGCTGGCCGCGGATGGCATCGTTATAAACACTCGGGTCAAAATCAGGAAGTTCGATGGCAATATTAATAGGGGTTATCGGGTAGGCCCCCACGAGGTGAACTTCAGTGTGGTTAACATCTTCGGCAAGACGAATCGTCTCTTTAACCAACTTCTCGTTGAGCGCGTTGTGGTACTGTTCCTCACTCGCCAGGTTTACTGCGACGACCGCTCGTCCACCTTCCGGCCATGGCTTTTCGTTAACCATCCACACCGGGCTTGGGCATTTACGAAGCAAATGCCAGTCGGTTGGGGTGAAAATGACCGCTTCCAGTTTATCGTGCTGGTGCGTCATTTTGAGCACCAGGTCGTGTCCACCGCTTATTACTTCCTGAATAATTGCCTCAAACGGACGATTATGCCAAACCACTTTGATTTCAATGGGGACACCTGAATCAATGTAGTACTGGGCTTGATCTTTAATCCAGGCTGCACGCTGGCTAATTACACCTTTACGCATAGCCGTGCGCTCATCTGGCGACAGAAGGGTGGTCATTTCGTAGGAAAAATCATAGATAGGCAGAAAGGCTTTAATCCTGCCACCAATCCGTTGATGCAAGTAAACAGCACGCCGCAGGGCGGGTTGATCGTCCTGATTGGGATCTATTGCGACTAGCATGTTTTGATACTTTGCCATACAGGTCTCCTTACAACTGCTTAACCACAGTCTGTTAAGTAAGATTAACCTATATGTGTAGATTGAAACAGGTGATAACCCTTTGCCGGATCAATAAATCAGGAAAATTTAGAGATCCGACTCAGGGAAGCAGAAATCAGGCAACGTTGCGCGATTGACCAGCGAGTTGTGCAAGAATTTCGCTATTTTCGATAGTAATGTACTTGCCTTTCACTGCCAGCATGCCGCTTTTCTGGAAGCGACCTAACAGACGACTGATGGTTTCAACGGTCAGGCCCAGGTAGTTACCGATGTCACCGCGCGTCATGGTCAGACGGAACTCACGAGGTGAGAAACCGCGCTGGGCAAAGCGACGTGAAAGGTTATAGATAAATGCGGCCAGACGCTCTTCTGCATTCTTTTTGGAAAGCAGCAGGATCATATCCTGATCGCCCTTAATTTCGCCGCTCATTAGACGCATCATCTGCTGGCGCAGGTTTGGCATTTTACCGGACAAATCATCAAGGGTTTCGAATGGGATTTCGCAGACCATTGCGGTTTCGAGTGCTTGCGCAAAACTTGGATGCGTTGCTGTCCCAATGGCGTCAAAGCCCACCAAATCACCGGCTAAATGGAAGCCTGTAATTTGTTCGTCACCTTGTTCAGTGATGGTGTAGCTCTTAATGGTCCCTGAACGAATAGCGTACAGCGACTTCAGCTCATCACCTGCCTTAAACAGGGTTTGTCCCTTCTGAATAGGCTTCTTACGCTCGATAATATTATCAAGCTGATCAAGCTCATGTTCATTGAGTGTGAAGGGGATGCATAATTGGCTGATGCTGCAATCCTGGCAATGGATAGCACAACCGCCAGACTGAATGCGTCGAATAATTCGCTTTTCAGGGATCATAGATATGCTCGGGCCGTTATTGATATTAGTCAATTTTAACATCTTTTTCTTGAGCACGTAAGTATGATGCAAGCGCATTCAGAATATAACGACCATTAATATTAGGGATAAAGAAACATCCTATTGAAATTAATGGGGTTATCTTTGAGTGTGGATTGTGTCTGCACGAAAAAAGAACAACGATCAGCGCACAATAACCTAAAGCAGCAAATAGCCTTCATGACGCAATAACCACTCTTTTCGCCCCACGCCACCGGCATAGCCTGTCATGGTGCCATTACGCCCTATAACGCGATGACATGGCACGACCACACTGACGGGATTTGAGCCATTAGCTGCACCGACCGCTCGTGCAGCACCTGGTCTACCAATGAGATCCGCTAATTGCCCGTAATGCATCACCTGACCGCAAGGGATGGTACGCAGTGTTTGCCACACTTCCCGCTGAAACGCAGTACCTGCCGTGGCGGTTGGCAGTGTTTCAATTACCGCCAAATCACCATTAAAATAGTCGCGCAACTTATCGCTCAAGCCGTCAGGATTGGCACAAGCCACACGCTGATAGCCGCTGACACCATAGTGAAGACCCAGTAATTGCACCATTCTGTCGCTATGTTCTTCCCATTCCACTGCACGCAAATGGTATTGCTCGTCGCAAATGATCCATAACGGGCCTAATGGCGTAACGATTTTGTCTTCTAACAGTGTCAGCATTCTGTGCTCCGGTTAACTCAGGTGTGGGTAAACCCCTGGCCCAATGGGTAAGCCCACAAGATACCACGCGACCAGTAGTAGCAACCAGACACCCAAAAAGATCAGGGGGTAAGGTAATACTAAAGAGTAATACGTGCCTAATTTGGCATCGGGTTTATAGCGTTGCAGAAAGCCCAGGAATAATGGAATAAAAGGCGAAACCGGGGCGAGTGGGATGACGGATGAGTCTGCCACACGGAAAAGGATCTGAGCGAACGCTGGATGAAAACCGAGCATCATGAACATTGGCACAAAAATGGGGGCCAGAATCGACCAGATAGCCGAACCGCTGGCAATGAACATACACAAAAACGAAGACAGTAACGCAAGACCAAGAAACGCCGGAATACCATTCAGACCTGAACCTTCCAACACATCAGTCAGCCCGACAGCCATAAACTTGCCCATGTTGCTCCAGTTGAACATCGCGACAAATTGCGCCAACGGGAACACCATCACGATAAAACCCGCCATCTCTTTCATCGGTTCGATCATCAACTGCGGTAAATCTGCCTGCTTGCGAATTTTTTTTGTCGCGATGCCATAAGCCAGCGAAATGATGAAAAAGAACAGAATAATCAGCGGCACAATTCCGCTGATAAACGGGGAGGGAATAATGGTGCCTTTTACCGGGTCACGCAGTAAACCGTTCTCCGGAACCAGCAGCAGAGCGATAACCGCAACAAACAGCAATGCCACAATCCCCGTGACGCGCAAACCGAAGCGTTGCACATCATCTAATTGCTGAAGCTTTTCTTTATTTTCACCTTGCCAGACACCCAAACGCGGCTCGACGATTTTATCGGTAATCAACCCGCCTACAATCGACAGCACAATCACCGAGGTCGCCATAAAATACCAGTTATCAATGACGCTAACGTGCATCAAAGGGTCGATAGTATGAGCGGCTTCGGTACTGATCCCCGAAAGCAACACATCGGTGGTGACAATCAATAAGTTCGCGGTAAAGCCACAACCGACACCGGCGATGGCCGCCAGTAAACCGGCAATAGGGTGGCGACCCACGGCGAGGAAGATGAGTGCGCCCATCGGTGGCATGATCACCAACGCGGCATCGGACGAAATATGGCTGAAGAAGGCGATAAATAACACCATATAGCTGGCATAACGCGCACTGACATGCGAAGCCATTTTCACCATCAGGCTCGGTAACAGACCGACACGTTCTGCCAACCCCGCACCCAGTACCAGCGCCAGAATGGCCCCTAACGGCGCAAACCCGCTGAAGTTTTTAATTACATTGGGTAAAAACCACTGAACCCCATCGGCACTCAGCAGATTTTTGACCTGCACCAAACTGCCGTCAGCGGGATTTCGCACCCCCACATTCAATGCCGAAAGCACGGCGGTGCTCACCGATAAAATGACAATCAAATAGACGAACAGCAAAAAAGGATGGGGCACTTTATTGCCAATCTTTTCGACCAGACCATACAACTTACCTGGGCCGGGACGCGAAGGGATGGAGGAGATGCTCATAGGCTGACCTCATGCGATGTGTTGTTGTTTATTTATTATTTTAAAGGTGACGGTGTCACGCCTGCTGGGATCGGACACTGGTATGGGCGTTCAGCAAGTTGTGCGTGCAACTCGCTTTGGCAGGCTTCCAGTGTCTGCGGTTGAGTGAACAGTTGCAGCGCGGTGGCTGCCATCACTTTCCCGGCATGTAACATCCCTTTGTGTGCAATCGATGTACGCCCCTGGCTCACCAATTGCCAGGTATGTAACGGTGTTCCTACTGCAAAGCATGGGCTAAAACATTGTGCGACCGGGACTTTCCAACTGACATCGCCCACGTCGGTTGAACCCGGGAGGATTTTGTCGTTTGGCGCATAGGGCGCAATTTCGTTTATAAGCAAAGTTTCACGATGGCGACGAGCAAACGCTTTTCCCTCATCATTGGAGGTGTTAGCAATATTATTTAAGCTGTTTTGCAGGTCGTTTTCGGTCAACGTGGCACGAATTTTTTTAGCCAGCGCCAGCTCTTTCTCATCCCATTCAGGCACACCCAGCGCCTGTAATGCTTGATACATCACGTTTTCTAACTGGCGATTCGGCAGGTAATTCGAACAGGCTTTATCAAAACGCACATTCACCGACGTTTCCGTCATCAACGCCGCGCCTTCAGCGATTTTATTGATGCGCTCGTAAATATGCTGTGCCTGCGCCATTTCCGGAGCGCGAATCAAATACAGTACTTCGGCCTGCGCCTGGACCACGTTTGGTGAAATTCCTCCTGCGTTGGTGATGGCGTAATGCACGCGAGCTTTTTCAATGATGTGTTCGTTAAGGAAATTTGTCCCGGTAGTCATCAACGTAACCGCATCCAGCGCACTACGGCCTAAATGCGGAGAGTTGGCCGCATGGGCAGCAATCCCCTGGAAGCGATAAGCCACCTGAATATTAGCCAGTGAACTGGTGCTGAACATGCCCGCGTAAGCTTCAGGGTGCCAGGTAACGGCAGCATCAACATCGTCAAAAAGCCCTTCGCGCACCATAAACGTTTTACCTGAACCGCCTTCTTCCCCAGGGCAGCCATAAAAACGCACCGTTCCTGAGCCACCGTACTGCTCAAGCCACTGTTTCACGGCCACAGCCCCAGCAAACGCGGCGGTTCCCAGCAAATTGTGGCCGCAGCCGTGGCCGTTGGCCCCTTCAACCAGCGGATTAGGCGACACTTCACCCGAGCACTGGCTTAACCCTGCCAGCGCATCGTATTCACCGAGCAGCGCAATAACCGGCAGACCTGCGCCAAAACTTGCCACAAACGCGGTTTCGATATTCCCGGCGTTTCGCTCAACACTAAACCCTTCTGCTTCAAGGGCGCAAGCCAGGCGTTCTGCGGACCAGTGCTCTTCAAAACGGGTTTCCGGATGATCCCAGATATCATCTGCAATAGTTGTAAACGTGTCGCGCTTAGCTTCAATCACATCATCAACAAACTGATAAATTGAACTCATTACACACCTCGCGGCCAGGGGAAATTAAGTGCGAGGCGCGCCAGGGTACACACGGCAACTTCCATCACGCTCTCATCGAAATCAAATTTCTCGTTATGATGCCCGGCGCTCAATTGTGTGCCGAAAACCATATACGATGCTTTCCCACCTTGCTCCTGCACCCGCGCCATCATTAATGTCGCATCTTCGGAACCCGCAGCGCCTTTTACGGAATCGACTACGTCCGTGACGCCGTTCACTTCACATGCCTGTTGGTGGATAAATGCCACCCACTCAGGCGATGGCGCACTATTGGTTGCCGCACCCATCAGGCTAACCTGCGCTTCAATGCCATACATGGTCGCCGTGCCGCGAATGATTTCTTGGGCACGCTCAAACATGTAATCGTTGATGACGCTGGTTTCACCCCGGGTTTCGACTTTTAACAGGGCCGACGCGGGCACCACATTGCGCCCGGTTCCGGCTTGTAAAACACCGACGTTCACGCGTGATGCCCCCGCGCTATGCGGGGCGATGCTATGTAATGCCTGCGCGGTTTGTGCGGCGGCGAGCAGGGCGTTACGACCTTCTTCAGGTTTACCGCCCGCATGTGCAGCAACACCGGTAAATTGCACATCAAATTTGGTGGTTGCCATAAAGTTATCGCTACCACACACCACGGTGCCGGTTGGTATGCCGGTGCCGATATGGATGGCTGTAAAATAGTCGATATTATCGAGCGCGCCCGCAGCGACCATCGCTCGCGCCCCGCGAGTACCTTCTTCAGCTGGCTGGAAAATGAGTTTGATGGTGCCGTTTAGCTGGCTGGAAAATTGTTGCAGGACGGTGGCAAGACCCAGTCCAATCGCGGTGTGTCCGTCATGCCCACAAGCGTGCATCATTCCTGCGTTACATGAGGCAAACCCCTCGGCAAATGGGCGATGGGCGGGCTGTTGCATTTCGCCTAAATCCAGCGCATCCATATCAACACGAAAGGCGAGAGTCGGGCCCGGGCGTCCCGTCTCGAGAGTGGCAACAATCCCGGTGAATCCGCCCGAAAAATGCGGCAACCAGCGGGCAAGAGCGCCTTGTTCCAACGCACGTTGTTCTTCGCGAGCCAACACCTCTGCAGACGGTAAGCCCATACGTGCCGCGTCATCAACCACTTCACGGCCCAACGCCAACTGATAACCAAGCTGATGCAACGTTTCTGCCACGATGGTCGCCGTGCGAAATTCTAACCAGCCGGACTCTGCAAAATGGTGAAAATCACGCCGCCAGTGCTGCATGCGCGGTGCCAGTTCATGTACTGCTAATTCTATTTGCGACATAACCCTTCCTGTAAAAGCCTCTTCTGTGATCGAGTTCACGCTGTGATAGTTTTTACTTATCACTCAGCGATTTTTGTAAGTTTTCGCCTTCGAGGAATTACCCTGGCACAAGAGATTGAATTACAGTAGATGCCAAAATCTTTCGGTTGATAGCTAATGGTTATCAGGAGGCGGTGTGACCTTCCAGGTTAAGCTTCATCAAATCCGTGCATTCGTGGCTGTGACACAAAATGGCAGCATTCGCGGAGCCAGTCGGGCGTTAAATATGTCACAGCCCGCGCTGACAAAATCGATCAAAGAATTAGAGGAGGGGCTATCGGCACGTCTGTTTATCCGCCGCAGCCAGGGCGTGGCATTGACCGAATGCGGCGAAAGTTTTTATCAGCATGCGCAGCTTATTCTTGAAGAGCTACGGGCTGCGCAAGAGGATATTTTGCAACGTCAGGGCCAACTGGCCGGGCAGATCAACATTGGTTTAGGCGCGAGCGTCTCCCGCACCCTGATGCCGCCCGTTATCACGGCGTTTCATCAAAAACATCCTCAGGTCAAAGTGCGCATCATGGAGGGGCAACTGGTGTCCATGATTAACTCGTTGCGCCAGGGCGAACTGGATTTCACGATAAACACCTATTATCAGGGGCCGTACGATCAGGAATTTACCTTTGAACGGTTATTTGAAAAGCCGTTTGCGATATTTGCCCGTGAAGGCCATCCGGCGATCAATGCCACATCCATAAAAGAGTTGCTGCACTATAACTGGACGCTGCCCACGCCACGCGGCAGTTATTACAAACAACTGGAAGAACTGTTCCATAAGCGTTCAGAAATTCCCAATGTTAGCGTGTTCTGCGAAACCTTTTCCGCCTGCATTAGCCTGATTGCGCAAAGTGATTTCCTGAGTATCTTGCCCGAAGAACTCGGCTACGATCCGTTGCTTGCACATAAACTCAAGCAAATTCACATCACAGAAACACTCCCGCAGGCCACTTACTATTTGATTCAGCGGCGTGATGTGACCCAAGCCCCGTTGACCACTGCGCTAATCAATCAATTTCGTCGCCAGTGCCGTTAATCGGGCATTGAGCCACGCCACATCGGCGGCTATAGTGACTTCAGAATTAAGCCTGGAGGATTTGCGCATGAGCCTTGACGAAAAATCGCTGTTTCTTGATGCCATGGAGGACGTCAAACCGCTGAAAGACTGTCACAACAGCCAGTGGTTGAAACCGGTGAAAGAGAAGGTGGTGCAGAAACTCGATACCGCTCAGCTTGATAACTTTCTCACCACCGATTTTCTGGAAATTATTCCGCTCGGCACGCAGCTTGAATTTAAGCGCGAAGGGCTGCAAATCGGTGTGCTGGATAAACTGCGGCAGGGTAAATATAAACAGGAAGCCAGCCTCAACCTCATTCGCCAGCCCGTCGAACAGTGCCGCCAGCTGCTTTTTGCTTACCTTCAACAGGCTAAAAAAGACGGACTGCGCAATTTGCTGATCGTTCATGGCAAAGGGCGCGACGATAAATCTCATGCCAACATCGTGCGCAGTTATGTCGCCCGTTGGCTGGCAGAATTTGACGAAGTGCAGGCGTTTTGCAGCGCGATGCCACACCACGGCGGCAGCGGGGCGTGCTATGTGGCGCTCAAAAAATCCGACCAGGCAAAAGTCGAAAACTGGGAACGCCACGCAAAACGCAGCCGTTAATTTATTTCAATAACAGCGACAACTCTTCTGCCGCAGTTTGCAGTTTTGGTAATACGCGGGTGAGCAGTTCCTGAGCGGAAACTTGCCCGGCGTGAACGCCAACGTTCAGTGCAGCAACCACCGCACCGTCTGGATTGACCAGCGGAACAGCAATCGAACGCAGCCCCATTTCCAGTTCCTGATCGTTAAGCGCGAATCCCTGTTGGCGCACGCGTTTTAGCTCCTCGCGCAGTTTACTCACCGAGTCCACCGTTTGCGGGGTGTAGCGGATCATCGTGATGCGCCCGAGAAAATCATTGAGCTGTTCTTCTGGCAAATAACTCAACAACACGCGCCCCATCGACGTCGACCAGGCGGGCAGGCGGCTGCCAATATCTAAATCAATCGTCATGATGCGCGAGCTGGAAGCGCGGGCGATATACAGAATATCGTCGCCATCAAGGGTGGCAATCGAGCATGACTCATTGAGCATTTCGCTTAAATGTTTCAGCACCGGTTGGGTGGACTTCGCCAGCGGCGTTGAAGCCAGATAAGCATGGCCGAGCGATAAAATTCGTGGCCTCAACTGATAATATTTTCCATCTTCTGCGTAGACAAAACCCAGTTTCCCCAGCGTGTACAAGCAACGGCGAACCGCAGCACGAGGAATTCCCGTTTTTTGGCTGATTTGTGAGATAGACAACTGCCGACGCTGTGGGGTGAAAGCCTGAATCACTTCCAACCCGCGAGCCAGAGACGCCATAAAATTAGGATCGCCCTTAAACGGATCACCATCACCCGCAGCCAGTTCATCACGTTGAATTTCCATTCTGTTCTCCTGATTGTTTGCCGTAGATCACGCCGTTGATCACACTCTTAAAACAAACATACATGATGTTCGATAATCGCACCATATTTCGATTATCGCCCTTGACCAGCTTCGTTAACGGGGTCACATTTTGTTCGAACAACGCAATCTTGTGCGAAATGCGCACATCAAGGAGAACCGTGATGATCAACAAAAGTGTGGCTTCGCTCGAAGAGGCGGTTGCCGGAATTTTCGACGGGGCAACCATCATGATTGGTGGCTTCGGTACCGCAGGCCAGCCCACTCATCTTATCGATGCGTTGATTGCTCAGGGCGCGAAAGACCTGACGATTATCAATAACAACGCGGGAAATGGCGAAGTCGGCCTGGCGGCGCTGCTGAAGGCCGGACGGGTGCGCAAAATGGTCTGTTCATTCCCACGTCAGGTGGATTCACAGATTTTTGATGACCTGTATCGCCGTGGTGAAGTCGAGCTGGAACTGGTGCCACAAGGCAACCTCGCGGCACGAATTCAGGCCGCAGGTTCAGGATTGGGTGCTGTATTCACGCCAACCGGTTACGGAACGCCTCTCGCAGAAGGCAAAGAAACGCGTGAAATCGACGGGCGTCACTATGTACTGGAATACCCGCTGAAAGCAGACTTTGCATTAATCAAAGCTCACGAAGGCGACCGTTGGGGCAACCTGGTGTATCGCAAAGCGGCACGTAATTTTGGCCCCATTATGGCGACCGCGGCTTCTGTCACGATTGCTGAAGTTAGCCGAGTGGTGCCGTTGGGTGAGCTCGACCCGGAACATATCATCACGCCGGGCATTTTCGTTCAGCGCCTGGTGGCGGTTGAAAACGCACTGGCACAAAGCGCTTAAGGAGAAAAGACGTGAAAAAATTAACCCGTGATGAAATGGCAAAACGTGTCGCTCGTGATATCCCCGAAGGCGCTTACGTTAACCTCGGTATTGGCTTACCGACACGCATTGCCAACTACCTTCCGGCAGACAAAGAGATCTTCTTGCACAGCGAAAACGGTTTGCTTGGTATGGGGCCAAAACCGGCTGAAGGCGAAGAAGATCCCGAATTGATCAACGCCGGGAAAGAGTACGTCACGCTGCTGACGGGCGGCTGTTTTTTCCACCATGGCGACTCCTTTGCCATGATGCGCGGCGGCCATCTCGATATCTGCGTGCTGGGTGCTTATCAGGTATCGGCCAGCGGCGATTTGGCCAACTGGAGCACTGGTGCGCCGGACTCCATACCGGCGGTCGGCGGGGCGATGGACTTAGCCATCGGCGCACGCCAGGTGTTTGTGATGATGGATCACCTGACCCGTGACGGCGAATGCAAACTGGTAGAGAGCTGCTCTTATCCGCTCACCGGAATTGGCTGTGTGAGCCGCATCTACACCGACCTTGCGGTGATTGATATCACGGACAAAGGCCCAGTGGTGCGCGAAATCTTTAACGGCCTCTCATTTGAAGAATTACAACGTATTACTCCGGTCACACTTGGCTTCGAACAACTGGCAGAAAGCGCGTAAGGAACTATGATGAATCAAGCATTTATCTGTGATGGAGTGCGTACTCCGTTTGGTCGTTTTGGTGGTACGTTGTCGTCGGTTCGCAGCGATGATTTAGCCGCGTTACCGCTAAAAGCGTTAATCGAACGCCACCCCAATCTGGACTGGTCGGCCATCGACGATGTGATTTATGGTTGTGCGAACCAGGCCGGTGAAGATAACCGCAACGTTGCGCGTATGGCGTTGTTACTGGCGGGAATGCCTGAAACCGTACCTGGCACGACCATCAACCGGTTATGTGGCTCAAGCCTTGATGCATTAGGCGTGGCGGCAAGAGCGATCAAAAGCGGTGAAACCCATCTGATGATAGCCGGTGGCGTGGAAAGCATGTCACGTGCGCCGTTTGTCATGGGTAAAGCGGAAAGTGCATTTAGTCGCAGCATGAAAATGGAAGACACCACCATCGGATGGCGCTTTATCAATCCGCTGATGAAGGCACAATACGGTGTGGATGCAATGCCGGAAACGGCAGAAAACGTCGCGACGGACTTCAATATTAACCGTGACGATCAGGATGCTTTCGCCTTACGCAGCCAGCTTCGCACCGCGCGTGCTCAGGAAATGGGACTTTTTGACGACGAGCTGATCCCCGTTTCCATCGCGCAACGCAAAGGTGAGGCGTTGCTATTTAATCGTGACGAGCATCCGCGCTCCACCTCGCTTGAAACGCTGGCGAAACTAAAAGGTGTGGTTCGTGCTGACGGCACCGTCACCGCCGGAAATGCTTCAGGTGTGAATGACGGGGCGTGCGCGTTGTTGCTCGCCAGTGAACAGGCGCTCAACACCCACGGTTTGCAGCCGTTGGCGCGCGTTGTAGGTGTGGCAACCGCAGGCGTCGCACCTCGGATTATGGGCTTTGGCCCGGCACCAGCGGTACGTAAAGTGCTGGCACAAACCGGGTTAACCCTCGCACAAATGGATGTTATCGAATTAAATGAAGCCTTTGCCGCGCAGGCACTGGCTGTAATGCGCGACCTTGGCCTGCCGGATGACGCAGAGCATGTGAATCCGAACGGTGGCGCGATTGCGCTGGGCCATCCACTGGGTGCATCAGGTGGACGTCTGGCGATGACCGCCGCGTATCAGCTCAAACGTAGCGGTGGACGTTACGCGCTTTGTACCATGTGTATTGGTGTCGGTCAGGGGATTGCACTGATTATTGAACGCGTTTAAGGAGCAGGAATGACACTGTTTACCCCGATGTTACGTGATTCACCGTTGAGCGAAATATTCAGCGATGAAAACACCTTACAGAGGATGCTAGATTTTGAGGCGGCGCTGGCACGGGCGACAGCACGTTGTGGCGTGACGCCTGAGTCGGCTGTCACGATTATTTCCGCACAGTGTCAGGCCAATAAACTCGATATACCGGCTTTAGCTCAGGCGGCGGCCGGAGCCGGAAACCTCGCTATCCCGCTGGTGAAACAGCTTACAGCCAACGTCAAACACCAGGATGAACAGGCTGCGCGCTATGTTCACTGGGGGGCGACGAGCCAGGACGTCATTGACACCGGCCTGATGTTGCAGTTGCGTGATGCGCTTTCGGCCAGTGAAGCACTTCTCGGGCAGTTAATTTCTGCATTAATCGAACAAATCCAGCTTCATCAACACAGCGTGATGCCAGGACGAACCTGGATGCAGCATGCACTGCCCATCACTTTTGGCCTGAAGCTTTCCGGAACGCTCGATGCGCTTCTGCGTTGGCAACAGCGTTTGCATGAAATGAAACCCCGCGTGTTAGTGCTGCAATTTGGCGGCGCTGCGGGCACGCTGGCCTCGCTCAATGAGCAGGGCATCGCCGTTACGCAGGCGCTGGCAAGTGCGCTGGCGCTGAATCAGGCCGACACGCCATGGCACAGCCAGCGCGACAGGTTACTCGAAGTCGCCAGCTGGTTTGCGGGCGTCAGCGCAACGCTTGGGAAATTCGCCAACGATTTTTCATTATTGATACAGACCGAAGTGGCAGAAGTGGGTGAACCGGTTGCCCCTGGTCGCGGCGGTTCATCTACCATGCCGCACAAACGCAATCCGGTGAGCTGTGCGGCGATCCTGACCGCTACCACCCGAATTCCTGGCCTGATGGCGACACTGTATGCCAGCCAAAATCAGCAGCACGAAAGGGCGCTCGGCGGTTGGCAAGCAGAGTGGGAAACTTTGCCGCAGCTCATCACATTAGCCGGGGGCGTGATGCACACCACCTGCGAACTGGTGAGTGGAATGCAGGTTAATACAGCGAAAATGCGCGCCAATCTGGATGTCACCCACGGCCTGATAATGGCGGAGTCAGTCACGCTGGCACTGGCAAAATCCATCGGCAAGCAGGCGGCGCATCATATGGTAGAACAGCTATGCCACCGTGCGCTGGATGAAAACCAGCCGCTTGCGGCAATGCTCGCACAACATCCACAGGTCACATCACATCTGTCTTCAACACAGATCACTTCTCTGCTTGACCCGCAAAATGCACTAGGTTGCAACGACACGTTTATCAACCAGGTTCTGGTGCGGGCAGCACAACAAAACAGGGAGTTAAAATGAGCCACTACTATCAACTGGAAGGACCGAGCGGCGCACCCGTCGTGGTGTTATCCAACTCACTGGGCACCACATTTGAGATGTGGCAGCCGCAAATGGCGGCACTGCTGGCGAATTTCCGCGTGCTGCGTTATGACACGCATGGTCACGGACGCACCGCTAAACACGACAAAACCACCTTACCGCAACTGGCCGAAGACGTTATCAGCGTGATGGACGATGCTGGCGTACAGCAGGCGCATTTCTGTGGGATTTCCATGGGTGGGCTCACTGGATTGTGGCTGGCACGTTTTGCATCGGAGCGTTTTCTTTCTATTACGGTCGCCAATAGCGCGGCAAAAATCGGCGAGCAAAACGGCTGGCTGGAGCGTGCGCGTAATGTTCGCCTCGAAGGAATGTCGGCGATTGCGAAAAGTGCCCCCTCGCGCTGGTTCACTGAAGATTTTGCCAGACATCACCGCACGCAAATCGAGGCCTTATGTTCAGGCCTTGCGGCAAGTGACGCGGAAGGGTATGCCTCTTGTTGCGAAGCCTTAGCCGCAGCCGATCTCCGTGGCGAAATTGACGCGATTTCCCTGCCGACGTTGTTTATTGCAGGCGTTCACGATCCGGTCACTACCGTGGCAGACAGCGAATTTATGCAGCAGCAGGTGAGTGGGGCACATCTGGTGACGCTCAACGCTTCGCACCTTTCCAACATTGAAGATGCGCACGGTTTTAACACCGCACTGCTTAACTTTATTCAACAGGACAACTGAAATGAAGGATGAAGAACATTATCAGCAAGGGATGGACGTGCGCCGTGCGGTGCTGGGCGACAAGCATGTTGACCGCACATTGTCGCAACTCACGCCGCTTAACGAAGAGTTCCAGAACTTCATTACGCGCTACGCCTGGGGTGATATCTGGACTCGCCCGGGCCTTGAGCGCCATACCCGCAGCATGATAACCATCGCCATGTTGATTGCGTTAAACCGCGAAGCTGAGCTGAAAATGCACCTGCGAGCCGCGTTTAATAACGGCGTGACGCGGGATGAAATTAAAGAGTTGATTATGCACTCGGCGCTGTATTGCGGCTTGCCAGCCGCCAACGCAACCATGCATCTGGCCCAGCAGGTGTTTGATGAGTTGGATGCGAAATAGAAGAAAGGGTCGGATGACGCTGATGCTTATCTGTAAGGGGATTAAGTCGACTATTCCCCGGCTCATCGCCTTCGATATATCCCCGACATACAAGAATTGAAGTATATCGGGGTAGGTATCGGATTAGATTACGGGGATGAATTTACCGTTAATCAGTGAAAATATCGGGGCATAGCTGCTTATCCTTTTCTTTCCATCTTTATTTATAAAAGTGAAGGTTAACGGTGAATAAAGCGGCTTTGATTTATTATATAATTGCACCATGCGTCCGTTGTTCATTACCCGAATTGCATAGCCATCCCATCTGATGGGGAGCATTTTAATTTTTTTGCCTTCCAGATTTTCTTTTGTATATAGTGAAAGCAATATCTCATCTTCGCTGTCGTGGGTGGAGGCGGACCAGGCTTTCAGTGCTTCGCTGTCAAACATTTTCAGCCTTGCCCGATCCCCTGCACTAATGATTTCGGCCATTTCGCTATAGGCGGCTTTTAACTGCTGTAGCTGTTCATCCCTGCCGGTAAACGGAGTGGCCCGGGTCCATGCCCATTCGGGAAGCCCGGACACCGTGACTTTTTGCGTAAACTGGTACAGTTTCATGCCATTCGGGAAATAGGTTTCGTCAAAAAATTTCGGGTCAATAAAACCAGGTACTGCCTGCTCGGCCAGAATCTCTTTACGGACGATGGGATGCAGGTTGTCTGCTTTGGCTTCAGGTATTCCCTGGGCATTAATTGTCACATTTATTGACGACAGTGTGGTTCCGTTTTCCTTCACGGTACGAACCAAATCCAGGCTGCATTCCGCCTCGGGAGAAAACCTTGCCCGCTCTTCGGCACTAATATGTTTATCGGAAAACCATCCTAATGCCCCAATTTCCAGGCTGATTTCATTTTCACCATTCTCCATTAACATCATGGCATTGGTACTGGATATGGCACCTGTAGGATCACCATTTTTGATCCATGCAGATCTTCGGTTACTGAACCCGGTGACACCATTGGTTTTGATGGCGCAGTATGCGTCCTGGATATTAAACCGGCTGTGGATTGTTTGTGTATTATCATTTGAATAAAGTGTAGTGCCCATAATGCCTACTGACAGCAAAATAATTAGTATTAAATATTTTATTTTCATAATTACTATCACTTAATAAATAATGGTGAATAAGGTGATTACATTCCGGTTCATCCCCATTGATGTATCCCCGTCATACTACAATTTGAAATATAACGGGGATGCTATCGATTTAAATGACGGGAATGAATTTACCGTTAATTAATGAAAATACTGGAACATAGCTGCTCATCTGTTTATTCCCATAAGTGTAAGTTAACGGTGAGTAAGCTGGGGTGGATTTATTATATAGCTGCACCATTCGTCCGTTATTCATAACCCGAACGGCATAACTCTCCCATTTGATAGGGAGCATTTTTATTCTTTTTCCTTCCAGTTCTTCTTCAGTATACAGTGAAAGCAATATCTCATCTTCACTGTCGTGGGTGGTGGCGGACCAGGCTTTCAGCGCTTCGCTGTCAAAATCTTTCAATCGAGACCGATCACCTGCGCTAATGATTTCAGCCATTTCGCTATAGGCTGTTTTTAGCTTCTGTAGCTGTTCATTACTACCGGTAAACGGGGTGGCCCGGGTCCATGACCATTCAGGAAGCCCTGAAACCGTGACTTTTTGTGTAAACTGGTACAGTTTCATTCCCTTCGGGAAATAAGTTTCGTCAAAATAATTTGGGTTAATAAATCCAGGTTCCGCCTGTTCTGCTTCAATTTCATTGCGGAAGACAGGATGTATATTGTCGGGTTGTGCTTCAGGTATTCCCTGAGCATTAATTGTCACTTTTATTGACGACAGAGTGGTTTCGTTTTCCTTCACCTTACGAACCAAATCCAGACTGCATCTCGCATGTGGAGAAAATTTCCCCCTCTCTTCGGTGCTGACTGGTTTATTGGAAAACCACCCTAGCGCCCCGATTTCAAGGCTGATCTCATTTTCACCGTTCTCCATCAGCATCATGGCATTTGTACTGGAAATGGCACCTGTAGGATCACCATTTTCACTCCATGCTGCACTTCGGTTGTTAAACCCAGTTACACCATTGGTTTTGATGGCGCAGTATGCGTCCTGGATATTAAAGCGGCTGCGGATTGTCAGTGTATCATTATTCGAATAAAGTACCGTGCCCATAATTCCTCCTGACAGTAAAATAATTAGTATTAGATGTTTTATTTTCATTATTATCATCACTTAATAAATAATGGTGAATAAGGTGATTGCATTCCGCTCCATCCCCATTGATGTATCCCCGTCATACTACAATTTGAAATATAACGGGGATGCTATCGATTTAAATGACGGGAATGAATTTACCATTAATCAATGAGAAGACAGGGGCATAAGTATTCATCAATGTATGTCCATCTGCACGTATATAAGTATACGTTAATGGTGAGTAAAGAGGTTTTGATTTATTATATAACTGCACCATTCGCCCGTTGTTCATAACCCGAACGGCATAACCCTCCCATTGGATGGGGAGCATTTTGATTTTTTTCCCTTCCAGATTTTCTTTTGAATACAGTGAAAGCAAAATTTCATCCTCGCTGTCGTGGGTGGTGGCTGACCAGGCTTTTAGCGCTTCGCTGTCAAACACTTTCAGCCGTGCCCGATCTCCGGCGCTAATGATTTCAGCCATTTCGCTATAGGCGGCTTTTAACTGCTGTAGCTGTTCATTGCTGCCGGTAAACGGAGTTGCCCGGGTCCATGCCCATTCAGGGAGCCCTGTCACCGTGATTTTTTGCGTAAACTGGTACAGTTTCATGCCATTCGGGAAATAGGTTTCGTCAAAATAATCCGGGTCAATAAAACCGGGCACTGCCTGTTCGGCCAGAATCTCCGTACGCAGGATGGGATGCAGGTTATCTGATTTTGCTTCAGGGACTCCTTGGGTATTAATTGTCACGTTTATTGACGACAGCCTGGTTTCATCTTCCTTCACCTTACGAACCAAATCCAGACTGCACTTCGCCTGTGGCGAAAATCGAGCCCGCTCTGCGGCACTAATATTTTTATCAGAAAACCATCCTAATGCGCCGATTTCAAGCTGATTTCATTTTCACCATTCTCCATTAACATCATGGCGTTGGTACTGGATATGGCTCCTGTAGAACCACCATTTTCGATCCATGCCGATCTTTGGTTGCTAAACCCAGTGACGCCATTGGTTTTGATGGCGCAGTATGCGTCCTGGATATTAAAGCGGCTGCGGATTGTTTGTGTATTATTATCTGAATAAAGTACCGTGCCCATTATGCCTCCTGACAGTAAAATAACTGATATTAAATATTTTATTTTCATGAATGCCACCACTTAATTAATAAGAGTTATCATCGTATCCTGTGTTATTCCAATCACCGTTATCCGGGTCCGATTCAATCTCCATTGTCGATAAATTTATTGGATCAGGAGGTGTTACTGCGGGTTTATTTACAGGACGTTCTTTTCCATATAAATTAACACGCAGTGATGAGTCAGATGCCTTTAGCGGATCACAGAGTTGCCATTCTTTTTTTACTTTATTTTCTGTTTTTGGAATGCTCCTTTTATCATCACCATCGTCAAGGCTATAACGCACGTCCGCAATAAATTCAAACGTGCCCTTAATACCATCATGATATAAAACCAGATCCAGTCCATTATCATGAGGATCAAGTGCAAATCCCGCTTCTCCCCCGAGAGTTCCTTCTGCCTTTGCTGTTAGTTGAACAACAAAAACTTCAGCTTCAAATGCCACACTCACCACACCTTTTATACCTAGATAGAGTTTATTCTTATCCAGTACACCAAACGTCCATTCATCCTGATGTTTATTGTAGGCGGCACCAAGATCCACGCTGACTCCAGTTGATATTTCGATATAGCAATCCAGGCTTACTTTGTGCTTTTCTAAATAGCTGCGGCATTTCGCTACCAGTGAATCTATTTTACAGTACGCGCAAATAAACTGGATAATATCAAACTTGAATGTTGCCTCGAGGAAAGGGTCGCCATAGAGACCAAAGTAATGACATGGGCCTTTTTTTATATCGATGTGTTGATATGCACAGGATAAACCTAATTGAACAGGCTTTATTTCAGAGCTGAAAACAGAATACTCTCGTGTGCTGTTTTCATTTTCTGGGTCAGGTGCAAAGTAAGATTTGATTCTATCCACCATGCGATCAACACGATTCAGATGTTCCAGAGTATTAACCCGGCGTAGTTTGTCGATCTCCTCTTTATATTCATGGCTAAAATCAGTATTACAAACCTTAACGCCAAACTTAATGTTCACCATCGTATTATTGATGAATTCAAACTCTGCGGTTTGCTCCTGCCATCCGGAACGAAGTTGATTATTGTTTTTGGGTTTGACATTTTCCATTGCTAATCTGGATTTTATCTGTTCATCGCGGCGCTCTTTAATCGTTCGTTTTCTTCGATTAGGTGCTATTTCATAACTCAATCCGGTGGTGAAACGGATCTCTACTGTTGGATAAACATCGATCGCCACATACTGGCTACATTCATGGCAATTATTTACAATGACACGGTAATGTGCGGGCTCATCAAATATATCTGTTGGTAAAGTTATTGAGCTTAAATAGCTCCAGGGAGTCCGAAAAATATCTGTAATATTCAGACTCCCGTTCTCCCCCTTATAATACAGCGTCTCATTATTAGGGCTGCCATCAGCTTTCAGAGGTTTAGAAGAGTGACTCGCACTCTCCTCAAGGAATGCTCTATGATTATTACTGTGATCGCACTCGCTTGTGATGGTTATCGTGCCCTTACAGCCTTCGCCTTCATCCAGTAAATCAAATTTAACGCCTCCTTCTTTAGACCAGCTATGCTTTTCCTTATTATCAGGAAATTCCGAGATTACATCTAATATACAGGGGTCGGGGATGCCGCACTCCGCACAGGCTTTACCTGCTGTGGTTGATGGTGACGTCATATCATATTCCTTTATTTGTCATCAATTCTTGTACCCGGTTGTAACCCGGCTTTGAATTATCATCCAGAACATCCAGCCAGCGATCAGTAATATCCTGCGTGTTATGGATGTTGCTTTCTATTAATAGTTTCACCATCTGGCGAATAGAGTGGTCATCAGTAATATCGTATGAGTGGCAGAATAAAAGGTACTCCTCTGCAAGGTGATTGACTGAGACTGCTGATATACTTACTGGTAGCTGGCTAATAAAGTCTACAAGCTCATTAATATAATTTTCCTGCGACTGCATATTAAGCTTCTCATACTGCCTACGGGTAAGTTTTAGAGGCGTAACTTCAAAAATGTTGAGGCCAGCAGGAGAAGGAATACCGGTGGTGCTGAAATCGAACTCACGACATTCCCCCTTATTCCCTGTCTCAATTTTTGACAACTGGCATGTAAAAACACTGAGTTGTCGCGGGGTCATCACTTCGATCATGGTCCCTATGTTTCGTGGGTCATAAAAACGAAACAGGACGGGTTTTTCCTGTTCAGGAATAGTGACCCACAAAAAGTGCCGAAGATGCTGTTGCAATTTTTGCAGGGACATTTCGGAGATTAAAAATAGCCCCCACGGCGTCTCTTTCAGTTCCAGCCATGCTTCCACTTCCGGCGCCACTTCCACCAGGTAAGGCGCAAGCTTCACCAGTTCTGGCTGAATGGGTTCCGCATACAGGCAACAGTACGGCACATCCGCCTGAGCCAGAAAATCCATCACGCCTTCTTCAATCGCCCCGTCAATAACCGCATAACGCTTTGTATCCGCCATCACTGATCCTCCTGTGGGCAATGGGAGACAAACATGGTGCCTTTACCCGCGGCTGATTTGAGGATAATTGGGCGCATTGGCAATATCACATCGCCAGGACTGCCACTGCCGTTCAGGTTAATTATTGGGCCTTTTATGTCCACGCCACCGGCATGGATCACCACAAACGAGCCACCCACACGGAAGCTGATTTTGCTTTTGCTCTGGAAGACGATGTCACCTTCCGCGTTGACGCCCAACGTGCCGGCTATCTTCTGTGCCAGGTCGCCTTTGACTTCCAGCCCATGGTTGCCTTCCACCAGACTGACGTGATCTTTGGTGGTTTTATGATCCTGTTTTCCGTCAACGGTGACTTTTCGGTCATTCGCCACCACCAGTGATTCGTCATGCCCGATGCTGACAGTCCGGTCATAGTTCACCCGTTCATCCTTGCTGTTGAGCACCTTAACCTGCATGTCCTTCTGGGCATGCATCGACAACAGTTCATTGCCGGTCGCATCATCGAACATTAGCTGGTTGTAGCCGTCGCCTTTATAGGTTTTCGACCGTATCG
The DNA here is from genome assembly GCF_027594725.1 of Buttiauxella sp. WJP83. Lineage (NCBI taxonomy): Bacteria > Pseudomonadati > Pseudomonadota > Gammaproteobacteria > Enterobacterales > Enterobacteriaceae > Buttiauxella > Buttiauxella sp. WJP83. The sequence goes on along the minus strand of NZ_CP110080.1, from coordinate 2,523,725 downwards.
TCATCTGGGTTTTAGTGCCGGGCAGGGCACCTGGTGAGCGATTGTCCTGGTGATACGTTCGCCCCATGATGATTGGCTGATCCGGGTCACCGTTGAGGAAGTCGACTATCACTTCATGGCCAACGCGCGGGATGGCGAGGTTGCCAAATCCGGCTCCGGCCCAGGCCTGCGAGACACGTACCCAGCACGAGCTGTCTTCGTTCCCCGGGCAGTAGCGGTCCCAGTGGAAGCGCACCCGCACCCGTCCATGCTCATCACAAAAGATTTCTTCCCCCGCGGGACCGGTGACCAGCGCACTCTGTGGGCCGTCCACTCTGGGTTTTGTCTGCGGGCTTGGCCGCCATGTTCTGTCTGCCGGTATCACGTTAAAGTGATTGTTCAGGGTCGTTCCGCGGCCCTGGCTGCCATGCAGTGCCTGCGGCTGCTCGCCGCTCAGGGTGCTTTGCACCACCTGCCATTTCCGGTTTGACGCCTCAGACGGATGCCCGGTCAGCGTGAAGCGTTTTCCCGGCCACAGTGTTGGTGAGTTGCTGCAACCCGCCGCCATTTCTGCATCATTGCGCCATCCGTCAATCTGATAGCGGGCAAAATTCCGCCCGTGCTGTTCGTCCTTGAATCGCCCCGGATAATCGAAAATTTCATACTGCGTCAGCTGGCCGTTCAGGTTTTCGCCCGCGCGGTTGTAATACGCAGCCCAGGCCGGTGTTTTAAAGGTGTAGTCCTGAGTTTCGACGGAAGAGGGGCGGATTTGCGCGTGATAGCGAAACTGGCTGATGCATTCGGTGGTGACACCGGTGGTGATATTGGGATTGAACGGCAGCGTGGCCTGGCCGGAAATGCCGGCCACATCATCAGTCAGCACCAGTTTTTGCTCTGCGCCTTCGGGCGCGTGCCAGTCAAAGAAGAAAATGCCTTCTTCGGCCCACAGACGTGAAAGGAAAGCGAGGTCGTTTTCACCGTACTGGACGCAGAATTCCCTTGCCGGATGCGGCTCATAGAACACCGGCGTCCACTCCGTGATGCCATTTTCACTGAGCAGGGTGGAGGTAATGCTTTTGATATCCTGCTGCTGGAAGATGCGGAAGTTCTGGCGCAAACCACCGCGCCAGAGTGGCGGGGAAATCATCAGGTGATAGCCCGTCTGCCAGCGATTGTTTTCACCCACCGTTACGGCGGTGACAATGCCGCTGACGGTGCGCTGTGTCTGCGTTCCCTGCCAGACCGTCAGCGTGGCATTTTTTTCGAGAAAATCGGTCGCCGTCAGGTCAGAAAGAGTACTGGCGATATCCACATTAAGCTGGAAGGGCTGTGAGTAATGCTGGGCGAGATGGAAACGGAGGACCGCGGTGTCCGTTTCTGCCAGCCCATCCACTTCCAGTGTAAAACGTAACCCTTTTAAGGACATATAACCTCCCTGGTGTATCCACATAAAAAACTGTCACTACCCAGCGGTTGTGGCAGTACAGTGTTACGCTCGCTTTCAGGCACGCTACCGCCGAAGTTTCCGGCGACCGCCATCTCCCGTAAAAACGTAACTCCTTACTGACAACTTGTTTTTTACTGCGTTATTCAGTCCGTATTCAAAAAATGAAATGGAATAATTATGGATAATACCCGTGCATCTAAAATAACCGTCATGAATGAATGTTTACGCCGTTAGTCATAAATTTAATGAATATATGTTGGTTCTTTTAATTTATTTAATTGATGAATAAATAATATTTATTGAATTAATGTATTATTTCAATCTTGTCATCAGGTTAACGGATTTTTTGTTATTGGCTGTTATCGTGAAAGCGATTGAGGATATCTCTCTTTTAGATGTGAAAAAAGCGCTTTTAATATTATTTATGGCGCGTAACATGCGATTTCCTGAGCGCCAGAGCAGAAGGTGGAATTCATAATAACGGAAAGGAAGTAAAGCGACGCTTTATTTAACAGGATAATTACCATTACTGGAAAGAGGAATAAATCCGATGGCTTTCGAAGAACGTTATTACCGGGAAGAACTGGATTACCTGCGTCAACTTGGGAATCTTCTGGCAAAAGAGAAACCTCACCTGGCCCAGTTTTTGGCTGGGAAGGGGGGCGACCCGGACGTTGAGCGCTTGATGGAGGCTTTCGCCTTTCTCTCCAGTGGTTTGCGGGAAAAACTGGAGGATCAATTCCCTGAGTTCACGCATGGCCTGATTAATATGCTGTGGGCCAATTATCTGCGCCCTGTGCCCTCAATGGCTGTCATTGAGTACCAACCGGTAATGACACGGCTTTCAGCACCTGTTCAGGTTCGCCGTGATGAGCTCATTTGTTCTGGTGCCGTGCGTACAACCTCCGCCGGGCGTAATACGCTGGGGGAGGATAACGCTACTGCGACGCCTGCTTGCTATTTCACTCTGGCGCGAGATGCCTGGCTACAACCCCTGTCTGTTCGGGATGTACAAAACAGCAGCAGCCTGAAAAAGGGTATGATCGAGATTGATTTTTCGACGGAGGGCAACATTACTCCCGGTTCGATTGACCTGAATAAACTGACTTTCTGGCTGGGGAATGAAGATGATTACAGCCGCCAGCAGCTCTACCTGTGGTTCAGCGAACATTTAATGGATGCGGAACTGGTCGCCGGGGAAAATCGTCTGGCGCTTCCGGATCTCTGGCTGGATGCCGCAGGTTTTGAACGTGAAGACGCGCTGCTACCGTGGCCGAAAAATATCCATAATGGTTATCGGGTTCTTCAGGAGTATTTTTGCTACCCGGAAAGTTTCTTCTTCTTTCATCTGCGGGATGCGGCGCGTTTACCGGACGATTTCCCCACAAAAGCCTTCACGCTACGCCTTCATTTTAACATACCGTTGCCTGTGGGTATCAAACTGAATAAGCGTTCACTGCGCCTGCACTGCACACCCGCAGTAAACCTGTTTGCCCACGAGGCGGAACCTGTCAGCCCCGATGGCCGCACGCCCCAATATCCGTTACGGGCCGGCCAGCAAAACCCGGCGCATTACGATATTTTTCAGGTGAAATCGGTTTCCAGTAAGAACTCTGGTTCGGACAGCATGACTGACGCGGATGACAGATTGCGTGACTGGCCCGAATTCGAAGGCTTTCAGCATCAGATAGAATACAGTCGCCAGCGTGAAGTGATTTACTGGCATCACCGCACCAAAACGTCTCTGTTTCACAGCGGCCTGGAGCATGCCATTGCCTTTGTCCACGCCGATGGCAAGCTGCCGGAGAGTTCTCTGGTGGAAGGGGAGGTTTTCACCGCATCGCTGATATGCACTAACAGAATGCAGCCCGTTTCGCTGAATATCGGTGATATCTGTGTCGCGGTTAACAAAAATCCGGCAGTGGCATCTTTTCGCAATGTCACCCGCCCAACACGCCCGTTGCATCCGGTGACCGATGACGATATGCACTGGTCGCTTATTTCCTGCATGAATCTGAATTACCTGTCGTTGCTCGACAGAGAGGCGCTGATCCAGATACTGCGCACGTTTGATATACCCGGAATTCATCACCCACAGCAGGCCCGGCTTTCCTCTCAAAAATTAGACGCCATCGAAAAAATAGAATCCTGCCCGGTTGACCGCCTGTTTAAAGGCGTGCCAGTTCGGGGGTTGTCCACCACACTGTGGGTAAATCCAGCGCCTTTTGTCTGTGAAGGTGAGATTTATATGCTGGGAAGCGTGCTGTCACACTTCTTCGCTCTGTACGCCAGCCTCCATTCATTTCACTGCCTCAACATTATTAACACGGAAAGTCAGGAGTGCTGGGAATGGCAGCATAATGGCCAGCATGCCCTGATGTAGTGAACATAAATAAATATCCTCCGGCTATACCGGAAGATATTTATTTCACCCTGGAATTGATTTACGTATTGAGGCCAGCAAGATTTGTGCGGCGGGAGATAACGGCGTATCCACTCGGGTTAATATCCCAATCGGTTCACCGACACCCTGCGTCGCGACCGGCAGCGACGTCAAAATGCCCTGACGTAAATCCTCCTTCACCGCGCCCGATGGCACAAACCACACGTAGTTATAATCCACGGTAAGTTGGCGTGAAAGCGAGGCAGAAAGCGTTTCCACACAGGTCGCAGACATTTTACAGCCCTGGCTGGAGAGCAGCGTTTCAGCGTTTTGACGCGGGATTGTTCCTTTCGGTGAAACCACCACCGGCCATTCCATCACTTTACTCAGCGTGATGTTTTCTTGCAGGAGAGGGTGACCGGGACGCACCACCAGTTTTAGTGACTCGAGGAATAGCAGCTCATAATTCAGCCCGGTCATCAATTCCGGGTCGGACATTCTGCCAATACCTAAATCCAGCTCGCCCGATTTTAATCCTGATAGCAGCATGGTGTTGTTCATGGTGGCCACTTGCACCGTCACGTCGATTTGTTGCTTATGAAACTGGCCGATAACTTTTGGCAAGATGCCCAGTGCAGCGGTGGGCAGCGCACCCACGCGAATAACCGCAGTGCTTTGGCCATCCTTCTGATTGAGCGACTGCCCGGCGTGATTCAACGCGTCCAGCACTTTAACGGCGTGGGTAAGGAACTGCTCGCCCATCAACGTCATTTGCGCACCAAGCCGCCCACGCTCAAATAAACGCGTGCCAGTTAACTGCTCAAGCTCATTAAGCGTCTTCGACAGTGCAGGTTGGCTAAGATTGAGTGTTTCAGCCGCACGCCCCAGTGTTCCCTGTTGAGCGACAGCTACGAAAGTATGAAGATGGCGCAATCGAATGCGCTGACTGAACAAACCGTTTTTTTCCATAACCTGATGTTAAAAACAGACCCGCTGCGCTGACAAGGTAAGTTGTTTGATTTTGATAACTTGCTAGCAAAAAATAATTAACATTTAGGTTTATTTGATAACAAATGGTGAGGGGTCGAGATTGTTCCGTTCATCTTTCCCTGTAATCACAGCGAAAGATGAACGGAAAACCTCTGACATCACATCAACTCACGAACCTGAACTCGCTTATACGTCAAAAAACACCGTCTCCCTCTCTCCCTGAAGATACACATCAAACGTATACACCACCTCGTCGCCACGCATCGAACGCTTGCCAATCAGCGTATTACGTCGCACTTCCCACTCAATCAAATTCAGCACCGGATCGCTCTCATTCGCGGTTTGCTCGTCCGAAAAATACATCCGCGTATTCAGGCCGATATTAATCCCGCGCGCCACAATCCACAGGTTCAAATGTGGCGCCATCGTGCGCCCATCGCGGCCAGTTACTGCGCCAGGTTTGATGGTGTCAAAACGCCAGACGCCGCTGTCGAAATCAGAACAGCTACGCCCCCAGCCACGGAAATCCTCATCCAGCTCTTTATGGGATTGTTGATCTGCTGGATGGTTATAACGCCCGGCGGCATTGGCTTGCCACACTTCCAGCAACACATCACGCACTGGCGTACCAGAGCCGTCAAACACTCGACCTTCGACGATAATCCGCTCGCCCTGGGTGTGGGAGTTGGTCAACACATGGCTAAAGTTTTTCTCGAAAATATTGAAACCAGCCGCTTGTGGAGCCAGGCCAATGTGCACGTACGGGCCTGCGGTTTGCGAGGCGGTTTCCGCTAAATAATCTTTCATCACACGGCTCCCTGGGTGCGGTTTTCAAACAATGTGGCGCGATGACCGCGTAACACCAAATCAAAGCGATAAGCGAGGCAATCGAGCGGCACCGCTGCATGGGTATCCAGTTCGGCGATCAGCGTGCGGATGGCATCGTCGTTATTGATCGTTTTCACAATCGGGCACTGTTTGATCAGCGGGTCGCCTTCAAAATACATTTGCGTAATCAAACGCTGTGCGAAAGATTCACCGGACAGCGAAAAGTGAATATGAGAAGGACGCCAGTCGCTGGCCTGGTTACGCCATGGATAAGGGCCTGGCTTGATGGTACGGAAAAAATAGTAGCCATTTTCGTCGGTCAGCACGCGGCCACAGCCACCAAAGTTAGGATCGATGGGCGCAAGATATTTATCCTTCTTGTGACGATAACGCCCGCCTGCGTTGGCCTGCCATACCTCCACCAGCGTGTTTTTCATCGGGCGGCCAAAACCGTCGCGCACATAGCCATGCACAATAATCCGCTCACCAATCGGCAAACCGTCTTTGGCGTAATTCATGATCAAATCGTTATCCAGAGGGTCTAAATCTTTCGCGCCAAATATCGGGCCAGTGATTTCAGACAGGGAGTTTTGTAACGAGATCAGCGCATTTCGCGGTGAACGCAACACACTGGTTTTATACCCGGGTGCGTAGGCCGGTGGGTGGGAATCGTAGTCGCGATGGACAAGCTCAGAAGGTTTCCAGATTTGTGACATAAGGTACTCCGGCAAGAAGGATGTTTTATGTTTTTGAATATCTCCTCACACAGTCTCAGTTAATAATTTGTTAAATTAAAGTGAATTTAAGCGTGGTGTTACATAGCTTTTAGTTATGCAATAAGCGGTTAGCATTACTTCTGATGCTGGGTTGTATCGTTGATCACAAAACGAAAATTCTTCGCCCTATACCTCCGCACAACATTCTACGCTTTCAGCAATATTCACTGGAGATACGACATCATGGCGAACAACATCACGGCTGATGATATTCGAGAAAAATTTTCGCAAGCTATGTCGGCGATGTACCAGCAAGAGGTGCCGCAGTATGGAACCTTGTTAGAGTTAGTCGCCGATGTGAATCTGGCGGTACTGGAAAATAGTCCCGATTTGCAACAGCAGTTGGAAAATGCCGATGAACTGGCGCGGCTGAATGTGGAGCGCCACGGCGCGATTCGCGTAGGTAAAGCAGAAGAACTGGCGACCTTACGCCGCGTATTTGCGGTGATGGGCATGTATCCGGTTGGCTATTACGACCTCTCGCAGGCGGGCGTTCCGGTGCATTCCACGGCGTTTCGCCCAATAGACGATGCGGCGTTGGCGCGCAACCCGTTTCGCATTTTCACCTCATTATTACGTCTTGAATTAATTGACGACCCGGCGTTGCGAAACACCGCGGCGGCGATTCTTGCAGAACGTAATATTTTCACACCGCGTTGCCTGGCGTTACTCGATATCTACGACCAGCAGGGGGCTTTTAGCGAAGCACAGGCCAATGAATTTGTGGAGCAGGCGCTGGAAACCTTCCGCTGGCACAGCCATGCCACGGTAGACGCGCAGACATATCAGGCATTCCATCAGCAACACCGCCTGATTGCCGATGTGGTCTGCTTCCGGGGGTGCCATATAAACCACCTGACGCCGCGCACCCTGGATATCGACCGGGTCCAAGCATTGATGCCGGAATATGGCATCGCGCCGAAAGCGATTATTGAAGGCCCGCCACGCCGAATGTTCCCGATATTGCTGCGCCAAACCAGTTTTAAAGCGCTCGAAGAACCGATAATTTTTGCCGGTGTTCATCACGGTACGCATACCGCACGCTTCGGGGAAATTGAGCAGCGCGGGGTGGCATTAACCCCGAAAGGGCGCGCGTTGTACGATGAACTGCTCAATGAGGCGGGGAGCGGGCAAGATAACTTTAGCCATCAGCGGCATTTACAAGAAATTTTCGCCCGTCTGCCAGATAGCGATACGCTGATGCGTTGCCAGGACTTAGCCTATTTCCGTTATCGTTTAACCCCCGTTGGTGAAACTCACCGCCAGTCGATTAAAGCAGGTGACGATCCTCAGCCATTAATTGAGCGTGGCTGGTTAGTGGCGCAGCCGATTATTTATGAAGATTTCCTGCCCGTCAGTGCGGCAGGGATTTTCCAGTCGAATTTAGGCAGTGAAGGCGGTCAACGCAGCCACGGTCATTCGAGTCGAGCCGCCTTTGAAGAGGCTCTGGGCGCACCGGTTGCCGATGAATTTGAACTGTATCAGCAGGCGTCCGACCGTAGTAAAAGGCGTTGCGGATTGTTGTAAATCGCAGATTTACGTGACAGAAAGGATAGAGGTGGGGGCATTATTGGTCATGCCCTTCACCTCAATCCATACCGCTGTTTTTCAAACTTTTCAGTTAAATGCGCGTGCTTATAAATTGCTGTCGGACTTATTCAATCTGTCGTTTGCCCAATTTGCAGCCTGGATACGGTTAGAGACTGATATTTTTTTAAAGATATTATAAATATGGGTTCTGACGGTGTGTTCACTAATAAAAAAATTGTTGGCAATTCTAAAATTTGACTCCCCCTTACATATCTCATTGAGTATTTCGCATTCCCTCTCTGTTAAATTATTAATGCGTTCATGTGTGGTGGAGGAAGTTAGCGAGCTTTTTGATAAATATCTTCCTCTCATCTTAATCGGCGTCGATTCTGTACTACTGATCAAGTCTAATAGTACCTCCGTTGAGCAATCACAGAAAATCATTGACTCAAAGAAGGGCCAGGCCATTTTTTCATAAACCGAAAGAGATTTTGGACAGTTGATAAGATGGCCACGAAAATTATCCTTACTGCGATTTAATAATTCAGACCAGCGCTTGCTTGCCCGGCGGCTGGATGCCTGGACGTCATACAAGATGATTGAATCTTCACTTGCTTCGGGAATGTGCGGGTGATTAACATCAAGGAAAACAACAGGGACATCGCTTTTTTGTGCCAGAAAATTAAGCAGTAAATGGTTTTGTAACGATCGGTTAGTTATTAGAAATATTTTTTTGTCAATTTCGCTCACAGGTCACTTCCTTTTGAATAATTAATGCCATGTCATCAAACGCCATAAAATGAGTGATGAGTCCTGATTTGAGGTGGAATATATTTTTATAGCACAGACTTTATTTGGCTTATTGTGCAGAGTGAATGATCGTTTTTTCCGAATTGTTAAACAGGCTTCTTGTTCATTCGCTGGCCTTCTCTTCTTATAGTAAATAGCTAATCGATATGTCTTATTTTTAATGAATACGTTTAATATATTATGTACAGAGACATTAGCTTATTCATAATAGCGTATAGGCGAAAGCCTGATTCAATACACGAAAAGAGTATGATGAATCAAATTTACTGATCTCGTAGAGAATAACTCTTTAAATGAGGAAAGTATTATGAATAAGGTATCCATTGTTTCTTTAATTGCTTGTGCGTTAGCTGCGCCTTCTGTTATGGCTAGCCATTTCGATAATGTCGGTAGTGGCAAAATATTTTTTAATGGAACAGTTTCTGCGAATTCATGCAGAATAGAGAGCGGCGATGAAAATAAAAAAGTAACTTTAGAATCGGTTGTAAATAATAATGTTAAAAAAGACGCTGCTGTAAACATACAACGTTTCAACATTAAAATTGATGATTGTTATATTAGTCATGGTGTCAGGCCTGTGCTTCAGTTGGCGAAAATGGGAAGGATAAGCACTGACGGTTATATGCTAAATAATCTCAAAGGAGGGGCGAGCAATGCAGCCCTGATGCTAATGAATGCTGAAGGCAGCAAAATAGATCTCAACGGCCCTCTTCTGCAGATTAAGCCGGACAGGGGAGACCGAAGTAAAGACGATGATGATAATGAATTCACCTACTCATTTAAGGTGGGTTATATTAAGCCAAGTGAGCTTGGTGAAAACTATGTCACTCCGGGTAAAATTCAGACTCAATTAAGTTATACCATTAAGTATATATAATCTCACAATGCCATAGTGCTTTTCACTATGGCATTAATTATGGTCGAGGTCTGAATGAAGATTTTATTTTCATTATTGGTTCTACTCTCATCATGGAGTGCGTACGCCAATAATATTATCGTTAATGGTACGCGATTTGTCTATCCCGAGTATGCCAGTGAAATTACAGTGCAAATGACAAATACGGGGAGTTCACCGTCATTAGCGCAAGTTTGGCTGGACGAGGGCGACGCAGATGCATTACCTGAAACCATCACTACGCCATTTGTTATTTCACCGCCGATTGTCAGGGTTGATGCAGACAATGGTCAATCCATAAGAATTAAGAAAATCACCAGCGAGGTTATTCCTGTTACTGATAGAGAGTCGCTTTGGTGGCTGAATATACTGGATGTGCCTTCGGTCGATAAAACCAAAATCGTTGATAATGCTGCGATATTAAATCTGGTTATTCGCTCGCGGTTTAAATTTTTCTGGCGCCCTGAGGGGTTGGGAGATAGAGAGGGCGCGGAGCAGAAATTAAAACTCCAACTCAATCATAACGACATCACGCTGATTAACCCGACGCCTTTCTTTCTTACGGTTTCAGATGTTCGCACCCTGTCAGGCACTAGCCTGTTGGCAGAGGGCCTAATGATAGATCCTAAAAGCCGCAAGGAGGTATTGATAAAGCATAACGTCAAAGAAGGAGAATCCCTTCTGGTTCAGGCGGTGAATGATTACGGCGGAGTTGTAGAAACAAAGGTTGTGGCTAACAAATAAAAAGGAATGATTATGGTTTTGTGCAAAAGGGATTTATTTCAGAGAAAGCTCACCATAACTTCGCTGTTGATTTTACAGGGTTCATTATTTTCTATGGAAACTCACGCTGAAAATAATGCTCGCTTCGAATTCGATAATGCCATCTTAATGGGGAATGCCAAAAATAATGACCTGAGTTCATTTAACACGACAGAGTTAGCACCCGGAAGTTATATTGTTAATATTTATGTTAATAATATATGGCGTGGCCGTCAGGAGCTCATATTTACAAAAAATTCTGGAAACTCTTTGGTGAGTTGTTATTCCGGGCAACTCTTAAATAATATCGGTATCAACTCCCAGAAGATGAACAAACAGTTGGCGGAGCGTGAATCGTTTTGTGGAAACATCGCGGAATGGGACACCAGTGGTAGTGCCCGTGAGAGACTTGATAGTGCTCAACTCGATTTACACCTTGAGATCCCTCAGGCTTATTTGTCTGAAAGTGACAGCAATTATATTCAACCTGAATTATGGCAGCAGGGGATCCCCGCCATTAGCCTGGGTTACAGCGCGGACTATTACAGCGCGAAGCAACGTGGTGACAACCACAACTCCTCCGATAGCGCGTGGCTGGGAATGGATGTTCGTGGCAGCGCCGGCGGATGGCTACTGGAGCATTTAGGGGGTCTCGACTGGGACAATCGTAGCGGTACGCATTATTCAAGTCATCGCACGACGTTAAAGCGTCCCATCGTTGGCTGGCAATCCATGCTCAGCGCGGGCCAGTTTTATACTGATAGTCAGATGTTTGATGGAATAAGCCTGCTCGGGATTGCGCTTGAAACTGAAGACCAGATGCGGCCGGATAATACACTTAACTGGGCTCCGGTTATTCGTGGCGTTGCAGAAACAAACGCACGTATCACCGTGACGCAGGATGGGCGAACCATTCACCAGACTTCAGTACCGGCAGGGCCGTTCGCGATAGATTCGATATTGCCTGCCAATACCGGAGGGGAATTACTGGTTACCGTGCAGGAATCTGACGGGCGTATTCGTCGTTTTTCAGTCCCATATTCTACGGTGCCGCAACTGCTCAAGCCTGGCGTCTCACGCTATAACCTGTCCATAGGGGCGGTTGATGAGAGCGATAATGAACAAGATCCTCTTGCCGCGCAGGTGTCCTGGCAATATGGAGTGAATAACACTCTGACATTTTACACTGGGGCGTCTGGATTTGAGCGTTATCAATCCGCGTTGCTTGGCAGTGGTCTCAATACCTCATGGGGGGCGATAGCCCTGGATATAACGCACTCTCGTTTTAATGACGATGAGCGCGAAAACCAGGGGCAGCAGTATCGTATTAGCTATAATCGAACGATCCCCTGGTCGCAGACCTCGCTGTGGTTTGAGGGGAAAATGAACTCTCAACATTATTATGGCCAGCGTGATGCGCTTGATGAGTTGGATTCAAATAACGAATATCAGGTATTACGAGAAAAACAGTCCTATAGCGTAAGTGTGAATCAACCATTAATTGAACAATGGGGTTCGATTTATTTATCAGGGTCTATCAAGAAATATTGGGATCAGAAAAATAGCTATCGGCAGTACGCAATGGGATATACCAATAGTTGGGGTAATCTGACATGGAACATTTCAGCGCAACGCTTCTGGAATGAGGATGATTTCGGCTCTGTCTCAAAAGACGATCAGGTATCGCTTATCTTTAGTTATTATCTGCCCAGGTCTAATTCTGGCTATACACATATTTCTTCTGAGACGTACAGCAATAATGGAAAAGCTCACAATACCCGTTTAGGGTTCACCACCACTTCAGACTATGAGAATAATCTCGTCTGGGGAGCGAATACCAGTTATGCCCGTGGTGGCGAAATGGACTGGGGAGCAAATGGAACCTGGCGCTCACCGTACACCATGATAAATGGAACCTGGAGCCAGGGGAGTTCGTGGCATCAGGCAAGTACCGGTATCAGTGGCCTGGTGGTGGGTCATGCTGGAGGTGTGACCTTTTCGCCGGAGCGCTCAGACACCCTCGCGCTGGTCTACGCGCCAGATGCTAAAGGCGCTCATCTTGATGGTGTTCCGGGAACCCGATTTGACAGTAACGGTTATGCCATCATGCCGTGGTTACGCCCGTGGCGCGTGAATGAAATCATCATTGATCCCAAAGGTGCTGAGGAGGGGATCTCCTTTGCGAAAACGCAAAGTAAGGTCGCTCCTTACCAGGGAAATGTCGTCTCCGTGGTTTTCGAAACAAAAATGAATCGACAACAAATTATTCGCCCACGGCTACAGGGCCAACAAATATTACCCTTTGGTGCGACTATCCGTGACAACAAAAACAACCATGTTGGTTATGTTGGGCAGGGTGGAATGTTATATATCGATGAGACACACTCTCCTGAAGTTTATATTTCCACAGGACAGGATAAATGCACTGTTGTGCTTAAAACGCAGGAGGCGATATGTCGATAAACCGTTTGAAGTGGCTCTTTTTAGGATTGTTTTCGGTGTGCTCCAGTGTGAGTGCAAACTGTAATTTGAGCAGCCAAAGAATTATTGCCTCACCTGAAACGATAATGATGAAGCGAACAGCCCAGCCAGGTGCAGTGTTACATTCACGGACGTATTCCGTGCAGAGCATTCAATCCCAAAACTGTAGCCAGAGTATGTTGTTTTCCGCAAAAATAACAGGTGATAAATCGGCATTGGTCTTACCTGGGGTATTGCAAACAAACGTAAAAGGAATTGGGGCTAAAGTCACGCTGGAGCTGTCAACAGGACGAATCATTCCATGGCCTTCTGAATTCAGTGCCACGGCGGATGAGTTAAAAGGCAGCAAAATCAGTATTGAGTTAATAAAGACAGGGGACAATATCAACACAAGCATTTCCACAGGCAATATAAGTTTGCAAATCACAAGTGGAACGCAGTCGGTGCCTGTTATTGATATTATATTACCTGCCTCCTATGTGAATATTCTACGAAGTTCTTGCGATGTGACTAATAAGCATTGGAGTAAGGTCATCCTGCCTGATGTGGCACTGAATAAGTTTACAAAGCAGGGTAGCGTGGCAGGAAGAAAACCATTTGATATAAACCTGGTATGTCAGGGAGATATGCCTTCAACCCCCACTTTTTCCCTAAACTGGGCTGCTCCGGTTGCGAGCAGTCATAGTAGTAAGGGTGTTTTGCTAAATTTGGCTCACGACGGGGCGAGAAATATCGGGGTCCAGATATTGGATGATAAACAACGACCGATAAATTTTAATCAGCAAACAAAATTCGTTCCGATTAATCATGGCGAGGGGAAATACTCAATTCCCTTTTCTGCACAGTACTATCAATTTGGGAATAATGTTAGGCCAGGAAAAATCAACACCTTCGTTTATTTTAACATCAATTACCAATGAATTTGACGGGGTTTATTATGCATTCAGTTCATCGTTCAGCTGAAAATAAAATATGGGTCTCTCATTACAAAGAGTATGAGCTTCATCATGCCACTGTTTTTGCTGAGTTTGAAAAGGATATTTCGGGATTGATGACAATAGAATTGCTCAGCAAAACAAATAACGGAATCTACAGAACCTTCCATAAAACACCTGTTTTATATCGTGCAGGTTCCCGGCATTCGCTGACACAATTATTGTTCAATTTAGCGCCAGGGGAATGCGCTCAATTGCATATCTCAGTTGAAGACAACGTTGGCAGGTTAGTTGAACATCACTGGTCACCAGGCTTACAGATAGCCTGAGCACTCATCAAAAGGGGCACGTAATTTATGATGAGTTAATTGAATGAAGAACCATACTTTCATTTAACTCATCCAGTGCTGGCAGATTAATGACTACCTATACTTTAATTCAGCGGCATTATGGATGAGCGGAGTAAAACTTCTTCACCTAATGGAGGTTCAACAGGAATGTAGTAGGTGCATTCTATGAAGTTTGAAGATTCGCTTTCGGCATTGTAATGAAAGATCTCAATGTCAGGGCTTGATCTGCGGGTTAATTTATACTTGGGTAAAAGTGTCAGGTAGATGTGTCTGGTATATGAAGCGTAATCATCAGGAGTGAATTTGAATGAAAAGCAGACGTAAGTACCCGCAGAATAGTGACATTGATTATAACTTGAACCCGCAATATCATTTATCATACCGATAACCGTTTTTACTTTAAGGCTCGTTATTGAGTCCTCGTGAGGCATAAACTCGGTTAATGTTATAATGTCTTGTTTTTCCTTAACGAGTTTATCAAGTATCGTTTTTAAACGATTAATATGTGAGTGGCGCTCAGGTGGGATAGACACCGCATGATTATGATGAAATCCTGAGATATAACCTTCAGGCAATGTAATGAATTGCACTGAATTTATCATTATCTCATTTAAAGGTAAGCCGCCGTATAAAGAAGATAAATCCCATGTCGAATTTTTTCGGTATTGCATAGGCGTTAAGCCTGTCGCCTTTTTGAATTCACGGGAAAAAGACTGTTGTGAGTCGAACCCTAATTTTAGTGATATATCAATAAGGTGTGTATGAGTCAGTCTAAGCAAAAAAGAGGCTTTGGCAATACGTCGTTGGCGGATATATAAACCAATAGGGATGCCGATATACTGCTTTAACAATACTTGAATATGTCTCCGGCTATAGCCAGAACGTTTAGTAATGTCATTAATGTCAATGCCTTTGTCAAAATTATCATCAACGTAGCTTAGTACATCACGAACAGTCATACTTTTATACATCTCATCCACACTCCTGGCATTCGTATATTTTCCTTATTATACGTTTCTGCTTAATTAACAAGTCAACGGTCTTTACTGTAATATACGCTGACATGACAATGTCAGGATTGGAAAAGGGAAGCGCATGAATTATTTAATGAAATTGCACGATAAGATAAATATTTAAATTTGATGTGATTTAGTGTGGAGTTTGCTCAAGAAACAATAAATATTACTGCGGAGAAATTATTCACTCGGGTGACTATTGAAGAGGCGGGTAAACGTAAACGTCACCCGCCGCAGTGGTAATCACGTCAATGCTACGCCGCATCTGCCAAAATAAACATGCCGTACGGGTGGATCTCCAGGTAGTAATTATCTCCCACGTCCGGCTGCAAACGGGTGGCGTTCACCTGTAGCAACAACGCCTGGCCGTGCCATTCTACGGTTACTTCGTATTGCGGCCCCATATACGCCACATGGCGCACCACGCAACGCTGGCTCTCTTCACCGTGCTCGCTGAGCGTAATCGCCTCCGGGCGTACGCCAACAGTGCCTATTGCCTGTGCTGCTGTTAACTGTGGCGGGCGGGGTAAACGGTAGCCGTGGATCTCGACAAAATCACTGCCAAAACGTGCCGGGAACACGTTTGCATCTCCCATAAAGCTCGCCATAAAGCGGGAAGCAGGCTGGCGGTAAAGCGTTTGTGGGCTGCCAATCTGCATGATTTCGCCTTTGTTCATCACCAATACCGTATCGGAAACCGCAAAGGCTTCGCTCTGGTCGTGGGTGACGTACAGCGACGTAATGTTGAACTGCTTTTGCAGTTCGCGGATTTTGTCACGCATGCTGCGGCGCAGGTTGGCATCAAGGTTACTGAGCGGCTCATCAAACAGCAGCACTTTTGGCTTCAGGATCAGGGCGCGAGCCAGCGCTACACGCTGTTGTTGTCCACCGGAGATCTGGTCCACAAAACGGTCTTCGAAACCGTCTAAATCCACCATTGCCAGCGCTTCTTTGACGCGGATTTTAATTTCTGCACGCGGCGTGCCAAGCATCTTCAGCCCGTAACCGACGTTATCGCCCAGCGACATATGCGGGAATAGGGCATACGACTGGAACACCATACAGATGTCGCGCTGTTGAATGGAACGGTGCGTCACATCTTCGCCATCAATAAGAATTTGCCCTTCGGTCGGTTTTTCAAGCCCTGCCACCAGGCGTAGCACGGTGGTTTTCCCGCAGCCAGATGGCCCGAGGAGCGTCACCATTTCCCCTTTAGGGATCGCCAGATTAATGCCTGCAATGACGGTGTTATTGCCAAACCGTTTCGTGACATTGCGCAGTTCTACAAAATGAGGTTGTGTCATGTTTTACTCCATCATCACGCGTTGGTTTTGGCTTTAGAACGCGAGATACGCGCTTCACCAATCAGCCAGTCAAAAATGAAAATAATGCTCAGCATCACGACGATAAGAATCGAGCCGTAAGCAATGGCCACGCCATATTCGCCATCTTCCACGCGGTTAAGAATGTAAGCGGTGGCGACTCGCGTATCCGGCGTTACGAGGAACACGATGGCGCTGACGGTAGTAATCGCCCGCACAAAACTGTAAATCAGCGCGGACAAAATCGCCGGCCGTAACAGCGGCAGCAGAATGTTGATGATGGTGCGCATCGAACCAGCACGCAGACTCAGCGACGCTTCATCCAGCGATTTGTCGATTTGCCCAAGCCCGGCAATGCCAGCGCGAATGCCGACTGGCACGTTACGCATCACCATCGACATAATCACAATGGCTGCGGTGCCCGTGAGGTAAACCGGTGCACTGTTAAAGGCGAGGATGTAGGAAACGCCCGCCACGGTACCCGGCACGGCAAAGCACAACATGGTGGTGAACTCGATAGTCTTTTTGCCACGGAACTGCTGGCGCACCACAATCCACGCAATTAACAAGCCGAAGAATGCGGTAATCGGTGCGGCAATACCGGCATATAACAAGGTGTCGAGCAGAGAAGGCCACGCGCCGTCGCTCATCCCCTGGCCAAACAGTTTGATGAAGTTATCGAACGTCAGGGTGTAATCCACGCCCCAGTTGACGGTGAAACTGCCGTAGAAAATGCTGCCGTAGAGCAGGGCGTTAAACGCAATCCACACCGTGAGTAACGCGACCACTGCCCACACCAGCGTGACCGGCAACGGCTGCACGTCGCCACGGTTGGATTTACCGGAAACCGTGACATACGAGCGTTTACCAATCCACATGTACTGAATGCAGAACACCATCAACGAGAACACCAGCAGGAATGCGCCGAGCGTACTGGCGGCCTGGTAATCAAGCTGCGAACCGGTGATGTAGAAATAGATTTGCGTGGCGAGCACGTCGAAGTTGCCGCCCAATACCAGCGGGTTACTGAAGTCAGCCAGTGATTGCACAATCACAATCAAGAAGGCGTTTGCCAGTGCCGGTTTCAGCAGCGGCAAAAATACCCCTTTGAAGGTTTTCCAGCGTGTGGCTCGCAGGGTATAGGACGCTTCTTCAAGAGAGGGATGAATGGTTTTAATCGCACCATCGAGGATCATAAACGCCATGGGCGTAAAGGCCAGAACCTGCGCCAGCCAGATACCGGTAAACCCGTACAACCAGTTGGTATTGGTTAGCCCAAACCAGTCAACCATCAACTCGGTCACATAACCTGAACGGCCCATCATCAGCGTGACGCCAAGGCCGACGACGAATGGTGGGGTGACGATAGGTAAAATGGAGAAAATACGGCCAATAATCGCGCTGCGTTTGGCAATGCGCGTGGTGTAAATCGCCAGAACCAGACCGAAGAACGTACAGCCAATCCCCACCGCAATCGACAGCGCGATGGAGTTGATGATGACCTGAATAATATGTGCCTGGCTCAGCACCGCCATAAACGCCAGCGGGGCAAATTCACCGGTATCGGTGGTAAACATCGGAATAAAAATCGCGATGCTTGGCCAGACGATGAACACACCAATCAGCGCGATAATCGCGACCAGTGAACCAATCACAAAACTGTCGCCGCCCAGCCATTCCAGGCGTGTCAGCGCGAGAGTGATAACCATGCCCAGGGCGATAAACAACACAATAGTGGCATAGCCCATTCCGCGTTCTGTCACGGTGGCGCTAACCACAATAAAGGCCATGCAGAACAATGCCCAACCCGCATCAAAATAGTGACGCTGACGTTTTTCTGGCCCCAGTTCATTGAACGGGCGCAATAGTAACAGAGAAGGCAAAACGTACCACAGCAGGCTGATATTCAGCCCCGACCAGCTGTAAGCATCAAAAAGCTCTTCGCGAGTCGATTCGAACAGGCCGTAATCCAGGCTCCAGCTTGGCAGCAGAGCAAAAGCCAGCCAGCACAAACCCACCCACCAGAGAATAGCGTCCCGTTTTCGCGCAGGACGCAAAAGTAAAGTTTCAGACATAAGTGCCTCATCGGGCGAAAGAAAAAATGGAGCAGGTGACGTGACGCCGTCACCTGCTGGTGGGTTAATTACCCATCTTCACGTCGGTAACCCATTTACTGATGAGCGCTTTACGCATGTCGGTCGCGCCGTATTTGTCCATGTCGTAGTTGATGAGCTTCAGGTCATCAAGCTTGAGGGAAAGCGGGGAGCTTTCGGCGGTGGTGTTGGTGAGGATTTGATAAGACTTGCCTTTTTTCCAGGAGAGTTCCTGCGCTTCTTTCGACAACACCCAATCAACAAACAGTTTGGCGTTGTCCATATTGCGTGCCCCTTTCAGGATGCTGACGCCACCAATTTCATACCCCGTGCCTTCGCACGGAGAAATCAGCTCCAGCGGTGCGCCATTCTCTTTTTCCAGCGAGTAATCGTGCAGGAAGCCGATGCCTATGGCCGTTTCGCCACGCGCAGCGTTACGTGCCGGGGCAATTCCTGATTTGGTGTACTGGGAAATATTGCCGTTGAGTTTTTTCAGGTAATCAAACGCCTGATCCTCACCCCACAACTGCGCGAAGGTAGCCAGAGCGGTATATGCAGTGCCGGAGCTTTGTGGGTCAGCAATCTGAATTTCACCCTTATAGATTGGGTTCGTCAGATCTTTCCAGCACTTCGGCACTGGCAGGTTTTTCTCTTTCAAGCGCTGAGTATTCACACCAAAACCAAGAATACCGATATAGACCGCGGAGGAGTAGTTGCCTTTGCGTTTCGCAGGATCCTGGAACTTCGGCATTATCTGCTCGAGGTTTGCCGATTTGTACGGTTCCAGCAGGTCCATTTCACCGGCCTGAGATTGTGGGTCCAGCGTACCGCCGTACCACACATCGGCCTGCGGGTTTTTCTTCTCGGCATCCACCTTCGCCAGTGTGCTACCGGAGCCGTTGCGGATAAACGAAGTCTTCACGTCGTATTTCTCGCCAAACGCTTTGGTTTCGGTTTCACACATTTCATTGGTGGCGCTGCAATAGACCACCAGACGGCCTTTGGCGTGCGCGGCACCGGACAGGGTAGCCAACGCAACACCAGCAGCAACCAGAGAAGAGAGCACGGTCAGTTTCATCTTATTATCCTATTTGTCCTGAAATAAAGGGTCCTGAGATAAGGTCACTGCCGGATCCATGGCACCTACACTCCTGTCCTGCGCGCTGATACCCGCCATCAACAGCGGCATCAGCAAAAAACCAATCAGCGCAGCGGCGACGGTTAACAGCGCGAACATTCCCGACCAGCCGTAACGCTCAATCACTTGCGACAGCGGCCATCCCGCCAGTGCTGCGCCCAAATAGGCGAATAAACCTAAGAATCCAGTGACACTGCCTGCCGCCTGTTTATGGCTGCATTCCACGGCGGCAAGACCAATCAGCATCTGCGGGCCGAAGACAAAAAATCCAATGGCAAAAAAACAGACCGCCAGCAGCGCGTAGTGGTGAACGGGCGATAACCACAGGGCGGCGACCGAAACAAAAAGCCCGAGGGCAAACAGCAAAATCATCGGCCCACGCTGTCCGCGAAACAGCAGGTCTGAACCCCATCCGGCAAACAACGCGCCCAGCAATCCGCCCATTTCGAATAGCATCACCGTGGCATTGGCGCTGAGTAAATTCACGCCGTGGCTTTCTGAAAGCCAGATGTTGCCCCAGTCGTTCAGCGCAATACGAATCAGATACACCAGCACATAACTCGCGCCCAGCAGCCAGACCATCGGGTTTTGCAGCACCGTCGTGCGAAACATCTGCCACTGCGGCATTGCAGGGCTTAGCTGCTGCTGACGCATCTCCAGCGGGTCATGCCGCCAGACGCCCACCGATGGCAATCCCATTTCTTGTGGCGTACCGGCAAGGCTGCGGCACAGCCAAATACCAGTGAGGATACCGATGCCACCGGAGACAAATAACGACGCCTGCCAGCCATACCACAGCGCCATGAGCGCTGAAATCAGCGGAACCGCCGCACCGCCGAGATTGATGGACGTGTTCCAGCAGCCCCACCAGAACCCCCGCTCATTGCGCGAATACCAGTGTGTCAGCAACCTTGCACATGGCGGCCATCCCCATCCCTGGAAGAAGCCGTTCAGCGTCCAGATAATCAGCAACATCGGCAAGTTGCTGCCAAAGGCGAACAAAATATTCAATATGCCCGTTGCCAACAGGCCGGCACCCATAAACCAGCGGGCGCCACGGCGGTCATGCCACAGTCCGGCGGCAAATTTCGACAAGCCGTAGGACAGATAAAACAGCGTGCCCAGCAGGCCGATGTCACTTTTGCTTAACGCTAAATCGACCTGCATAGCCGGAAGGACAAAGCTGACGCTCTTGCGTGTCAGGTAAAAAGCCGCGTATCCCACGACCATCGACAGCAGCAAACGTGGGCGCCAGTAGCGATAATCACGACCAATAGTTTGCTCAGACATCCTGGGGTTCCTCTGGATTGAAACGACTATAGAAAACGGCGAAGAAAAGGGGATGAGACAAGGTTTTAGTCAACCAGGAATTTTTCCTGGTTATCCCTGAATTTGTTGGAAAAGTGTGGGCAAGTTAACAATTACGCGGGTGCCGGATTGGCTTTCAAGCTGCAAATCGCCACCCAATGCGCGGATGCGTTCGGCAATTCCGCGTAAACCTTGTCCGGAATGGGCGTTGCCGCTAAAACCGACCCCATCGTCTTTGACTTCAAGGCGCACGCCGCAGGGTTGCTCAGTCAGTGAGATCTCAATCAGGCTGGCGTTAGCATGCTTGCAGATATTATTGAGTAATTCCTGCACCAGGCGATAAAGCGTGAACACCACGGGTTCGCTTGCGGGTTGGCCTGGTAGGGCGTAATGCAAACGGCAGCGGATCCCGCGTTCGGTAAAAGCGAATTCCTGTATCAAATGGTGGAGCGCTTCATCGAGTGAGATTTCGTCTAAGACAGGAGGGCGAAGCTGGCGCAGCAGATGACGGGTTGAGTGATGAATGCGCTGGGCGAGTTGGTTGATTTGTTCGGCAGCGAGAACCGTGGACTCCCCGCTGGCGGTGCGTTTCACCAGCATCGACTGGATTTGAATCGCAGTAATATTCTGGCCGATTTCGTCGTGCAGTTCACGCGCCAGGTCCTTGCGGGTGTCCTCTTCCGTGTGCACCAGTTGCTCCATCAGTTCGCGCCTTGCCTGCAGCTCCACCTCCAGCCGTTGGCGATAGCGGTGCAGATTGTTCGCCAGATGCTGCTGGCGGCTTATCGCAATCCCCAGCCCAATGCCCAGCAGCGCCTGGGTTGAGAGGAAAAGCTCCATCTCCATCAGCCCGTTAAATCCGCTGCCAATTTGCCGGGCGATGGTAATCATCATGCTGCCCAACAACGCCGCCAGCACACCGCCTTGCCAGCCAAATTTGTACGCCATCACCACGTTTGGCAAAAACACCACGATCAGCAAAAGCCGTTCGATTTCAGGCGACACCACCATTTGCGCACCCACGCCAATGATGAAAAACAGGCTGCACCAGACCAGTAACGACGTGCGCAGTGGCGGATTCGGTGTTTCCTGTGCCAGCAGACTTTCCAGATGCTGTTGGCGCAAGTATTCATAAATCAAATAGACAAATGGCGTGAGCACCACGCCGCCGGTAAACGCATCAAGCAAGGTTTGGGAAGCGGAGCTGTTGATAAACGGCGTTAACGCTAAGGTATGGAGTAACGCATCGCTGGCGATCGCCGCCATCAGTAGCGATAACCGTTGCCAGTAGAGCGTAAAACGGTGCCAGTAATGCTGAACAAATAACGCAGGAATGGCACTGATGAAAGGGGAAAGCAACATCACCGGTTCGGTCATCAACTGCTGTTGCCAAAGCCAGGTGAGCATCACCGGCACCGGGATAAACAGGGCAGGCCAGTAGCGTCGGTGCAGTAAAATCAGCAACGCCAGGTGGACACCTTGCGGTAACAATAATGTGGCTTGCTGGCCATTATTGGTGAGATAAAAACTTATCGTCCACAGGGCAAGCCAGGTTAACCCCCAGGCAAAAACAATAAACAGCGATAGCAGCAGATGACGCCACGAACGAGACATTTAGTGTCCGGTTAATAGTTGATGTTCAAGGGCAAAATGCACCAGTTCGATGGTGCTTTCGCATTGCAATTTTCCGAGGATATTGGCGCGATGAACATGCACTGTTTTGTGGCTGAGATTGAGTTGCTCAGCAATGTGCTTCACGCTTTCACCTTTAATCAGCCAGTCGAAAACTTCATGTTCGCGCGGGGTGAGGACTTCCAGAACTTTGGCCGGTTGCCCGGCATGGCGCAGGGCACGTAGCGCATCGGCACACAAATAATGGCCACCCATGCCGACGGTGCGTACAGCCTGTACCAGTTCTTCAGGGCCACAACGTTTGGTGAGATACCCGCCAGCACCCGCATCCAGCGCACTTTGTACAAATGCGGTCGTGTCATAAATACTGAGGATGATGGCGCGAAAACCAGGGCGCTGTTGGCGCAGACGTTTAAGCAAACTCAAACCGTTTTCGTCGGGCATGGCGACGTCGAGCACCGCGACATCGGGCTGACTTTTTATCAGCGCGGGCCATGCTTCGGCGGCAGTGCTGTATTGCCCGACAATCTCAATATCACTCTCAAGGCTCAGTAACTGCGCAAAACCGGAACGCACCACAACGTGGTCATCAACTAAAGCAACGGAAATCATCGTTATCTTCATCAGGAGGGAACTGGCGACATCATGCGGATGAATGTGTTCAGTGCAACGGCTAAGTTGGGAATATGTTATGGGGGTAGCAAAAATGGGGGGCTGCGACCGAGTGGTCGTTACATTTTTGACGGGCGGTTGATTATGTCAGTGTGGTGAAGGTTCCGTTCACTTGAAGTCTTTCGTTATATGCAGTCACCGAACCGGTTTTTGACCTTGTTCCCGGTATAAATTGCCCCAGTGTTCCCCATAAGTCAGGGTGGCGTGGTCGGGAACCACGCCAGTGAGCGATCGCCGGGAGCGAGTCGCGAACGACCTTGAACGTTGGGGATAAGCTGGGGTTTACCGCGCAGCGGCAATTTAAAACCGGGCGGCGGGGTAGCCAGGGGAATGCCGTAATTCCCCTGGCACGTTCACCGTTAGCAACGGTTACAGAGATAACCAGCTGTGTTGGTGAACGGAAAAACGGTGAAATTGCAGATCTCTTCTGACTGATAAGAGTGATATTAGGCGGGTAACTTACAGACTCAACGTCAGTAAACCCGCTTTAAACGACTCCAGCCCTGCGTCGTTCTCGTTGCCAGGACGCAAAGACAAACGGTAACACGCACCGGTTTTTACACTGCTTGCGAACGGCTGCACCAATCGTCCACGCCGCAAATCTTCCGCCACCAGCGTGACATCGGCGATCGCAATTCCAAAACCTTGAATTGCCGCGCTGATGGCTAAATCCATAGTGTCGAAGTGTTGATTTTTATGCATAACAGGCGTGATGTCTGTATTTTGCACCAGCCACAGTGACCAATCGGTACGATCGCGTGTCGGATGCAGAAAGGTATAGCGGCTCAGGATTTCGGCAGTGAGCGGCTCATCCGGCAGCAAATGCTGGCTTATCACCGGCGTGAGGCATTCCTCAAACAGTAGCGTGCCACCGTTATCAGGCTGGCCGAAAATAATTGCAGCATCGTAAGACTCGTTTTTGAAATTAACCCCATGTTCAACCGTGGTGGTTAACTCCACCTGAATGTCAGGGGCGGCGCTCTCAAGTTGCACAAGCTTAGGCACCAGCCAGCGCATGGCGCAGGTCGGGGCCTTCAGGCGAATCACACGGGATTTAAGGCAGGCGTTGTTGGCGACACTCAGCAAATGTTCAAACGCGTGCTGCATTTCTGGCAGCAGGGCATTTCCCTGAGGGGTTAAATGCAATCCACGGGCATGTCGGTCAAACAACGAATAACCCAGCCACTCTTCGAGGGTAGAGATTTTGCGGCTCACCGCGCCTTGCGTCAGACACAACTCTTTGGCGGCGCGCGTCAGATTCAAATGTTTTGCCGTCACCAGGAAAGCATCAACCGTATTCAGAGGAAAATTACGCCGCATCTGTGATGGCTCTCCATTGAGCTATGAATTTTTCGCATGGCTATTATGACAACAATTCGGTTGTGGTAGCAACCCGTTACAGTTTGAATAGTTATGCAGATTAAGCATTCACAGGAGCGGCCATGACTATGCAAACCCCGGTGCAACTTCGTTCAAAATTACCGGATGTTGGAACCACTATTTTTACCGTTATTGGCCAACTCTCGGCGCAACATAACGCCATCAACCTTTCCCAGGGCGCCCCTAATTTTTCACCTGACCCAAAACTGATCGCCGGCGTGACGAAAGCGATGCAGGACAATCATAACCAATATGCATCGATGACCGGTTACAGGCCGTTAAAAACGCTGATCGCTGAAAAAGTGGCGACGCTTTACGGCTCACATTATGACGTTGATGATGAAATCCTGATTACCGCGAGTGCCAGCGAAGGGCTGTATTCGGCCATTAGCGGGTTAGTCCATCCGGGCGATGAAGTGATTTACTTCGAACCGTCTTTTGATAGCTACGCTCCGATTGTGCGCCTGCAGGGGGCGACACCTGTGGCACTGAAACTGGCGTTGCCAGATTTCACCGTCAACTGGGACGAAGTCCGTGCCGCCATTAGCCCACGTACCCGCATGATCATCGTTAACACGCCGCACAACCCAAGCGGACAAGTGTTTAGCGCTCACGATCTGGAAATGCTGGCGGCACTGACGCGCAATACCGACATCATTATTTTGTCCGATGAAGTCTATGAACACATCGTGTTTGATGGGGAACTCCATCACGGTATGGCAACGCATCCGGCGCTGGCCGAGCGCAGCGTGATTGTCTCCTCGTTTGGTAAAACCTTCCATGTGACAGGCTGGCGTGTGGGGTATTGCCTGGCGCCTGCGGAGCTGATGTCGGAAATCTGCAAAGTGCATCAGTTCCTGATGTTCTCCGCTGACACGCCAATGCAGTATGCCTTTGCTGAATATATGACAAACCCGGATACCTATTTGTCGCTGGCGGCGTTTTATCAACGTAAACGCGATTTAATGCAGTCATTATTGGCGGAGTCGCCATTCGAGCTGCTGCCGAGTGCGGGTTCGTTCTTCCTGTTAGCAAAATTCAGTCATTTCAGCGATGAATCCGACAGTGAAATGGTTAAACGTTTAATTACTCAATATGGCGTGGCGACCATTCCGCTCTCCGCGTTTTATACCGATGGGACAGACAACAAGTTGATTCGTTTGTCATTTGCTAAAGATGAAGCTACGTTACGTGCGGGTGCTCAGGCACTTTGCCAGGTTAAGCCACGCTGATACGAGGTCATAATGAAAAAAGTTTATGCGTTAAGTTTGTTGGTTGGGATGTGTGCTTCATTCTCTACATTTGCGGCAAGCGAAATGCGCTATGGCGTTGAAGCTGAGTATCCTCCTTTTGAAAGCCGTAACTCGTCAGGCGAGTTGGAAGGGTTTGATATCGACCTGGGGAACGCGATTTGTAAAGCCGCGAGCCTGAAATGTACATGGGTGGAAACCTCTTTTGATGCGTTAATTCCAGGGCTGGTGGCGAAGAAATTCGATGCCATTAACT
Organism: Buttiauxella sp. WJP83; assembly: GCF_027594725.1. Lineage (NCBI taxonomy): Bacteria > Pseudomonadati > Pseudomonadota > Gammaproteobacteria > Enterobacterales > Enterobacteriaceae > Buttiauxella > Buttiauxella sp. WJP83. The sequence continues at coordinate 2,497,492 of NZ_CP110080.1, read as the reverse complement.
CGGCAATGAACATCACCGAACAGCGTCGTAAAAGTATTGATTTTACCCAGCCAATCTACCGTATTCCTTCTCAACTCGTGGGCAAGCTGGACAGTGGAATGGAGGCTACACCCGAAGGGCTGAAAGGCAAAACCATCGGTGTTCTGCAAGGTTCTATTCAGGAAACCTATGCGAAGGAACATTGGGAAAAACACGGTGTGACGGTCGTTTCCTACAAAGACCAGAATATGGCGTGGGGTGATTTGCTCAATGGCCGAATCGATGCGTCGCTGGTGATGTCCGCAGCGGGCCAGGCGGGCTTCTTGAGTAAGCCGCAGGGCAAAGGTTTTGGTTTTATCGGCAAACCGGTCAGCGATGACACGATTCTGGGCAGCGGGATTGGTTATGGCCTGCGTAAAGGCGATGAGCAAACCAAGAAACAGTTGGATGCGGCTATCGAAAAAGTGCGTACCGACGGCACGATTACCGCGCTTGCGAAGAAGTATTTCCCGGGTATTGATGTCAGTGTGAAATAAACTTCACACAAAGCGTAAAGGTCTGTGTCTCTGATTGGTTTTTCAGTGATTTTTGTCTAAAGTGTTCGGTCTTAACAGCTTCTATACCCAAAATAATTCGAGCCGCAGGAAGGCGGCCAGAGCATAAGTCCCCAGGAGCATAGATAACTATGTGACTGGGGCGCATGATCGCAGTCAACGCACCTGCGGCTTGAAGTATGACGGGTATAGCCGGTGGGGTGAAACACATCGACAATGAAGGACTATTTTTCAGGCATGAACCGCAGACGTTTTATCAAAGCCTCCATGGCTCTCGCCGCAGTCAGCGGCACAACTTCACTTGCCACGCTCTTCTCACGCGCCGCTTACGCGTCAGAGTCTGAAATTGCCGATGGTCGTACCACTTCGTTCGATTTCACGGTGCTCCAGTCAATGGCCCATGACCTGTCGAAGAAACCCTGGGTCGGAAAGCCACGCCCATTGCCTGACACCCTGGCAAATTTAACGCCTCAGGCTTACAACGCCATTCAATATGATGCGGACCATTCACTGTGGAATAACATTGAAAACCGCCAGCTTGATGTGCAGTTTTTCCACGTGGGGATGGGGTTCCGTCGCCGTGTGCGCATGTTCTCGGTGGACCCGTCATCGCATCAGGCACGTGAAATTCACTTCCGCCCAGAGTTGTTCAAGTACAACGATGCGGGTGTAGATACCAAACAGCTTGAAGGCCAGATTGACCTCGGCTTTGCCGGTTTTAAAGCCTTTAAAGCACCTGAACTGGCGCGACGCGACGTGGTTTCCTTCCTCGGCGCGAGCTATTTCCGTGCGGTAGATAACACCTATCAATATGGCTTGTCTGCGCGTGGACTGGCGGTCAATACCTATACCGATCAGTTGGAGGAGTTCCCGGACTTTACTTCTTTCTGGTTTGAAACGGCGAAAGCGGGCGACACCACCTTTGTGGTCTACGCACTGCTGGATAGCGCGAGCGTCACCGGGGCCTATAAATTTACCATCCGTTGTGAAGCTGAACGCGTGGTGATGGATGTCGATAATCACCTGTATGCGCGTGAAGACATTAAACAACTCGGCATCGCACCGATGACCAGTATGTTTGCCTGTGGCACCAACGAACGCCGGATGTGCGACACCATTCACCCGCAAATTCACGACTCCGATCGCCTGGCGATGTGGCGTGGTAACGGGGAATGGGTGACGCGTCCGCTGAATAATCCGCAGAAGTTGCAGTTCAACGCCTACACCGACAACAACCCGAAAGGCTTTGGTTTGCTGCAATTAGACCATGAGTTTGCAAACTACCAGGACATTATGGGGTGGTATAACAAACGTCCAAGCTTGTGGGTTGAGCCGCTTAACAAGTGGGGCAAAGGCACTATCGGCCTGATGGAAATCCCAACCACGGGTGAAACGCTGGATAACATCGTCTGCTTCTGGCAGCCGGAAAAAGCGGTGAAAGCCGGTGACGAGCTGGAGTTTAAATACCGTTTGTACTGGAGCGGATTGCCGCCGATCCAATCGCCGCTGGCACGCGTTTACGCGACGCGTACCGGCATGGGCAGCTTCCCGGAAGGTTGGGCGCCAGGCGAGCATTTCCCTGAGAAATGGTCACGTCGTTTCGCGATTGATTTTATTGGCGGTGATTTGAAAGCGGCAGCACCGAAAGGGATTGAGCCGGTTATCACTTTGTCTAATGGCGAAGCCAAACAGATTGAAATTTTGTATGTCGAGCCATTCAACGGCTACCGCATTCTGTTTGACTGGTATCCGACTGACGACTCTACCGACCCGGTCGATATGCGTATGTTCCTGCGCTGCCAGGGGGATGCCATTAGTGAAACCTGGTTGTATCACTATTTCCCGCCAGCACCGGATAAGCGTAAATACGTTGATGACCGCATAATGAAATAAGTCAGCCAGATGGCCCCGTAGAAATACGGGGCTTTTTTATTTCAATTTCATCTGTTTACTCAGCATTTCAACGATATAGCTATTAACTGACATACGTTGTTCAGCAGCGGCAATCGCCAGACGTTCACCGAAAGACTCCGGATAACGCAGGGTGAACGTCTTTATTTTTTCTTCCCGCTCATAAGGATCAATGCCGCTGGTTTTACAATCATCCAGATACTCTTTTAACGAAAGTTCGCCTTCAGCCATCAATCCCTTCGCACTATCCGCGACAAAATCACAGTAGCCTGAAAGACCAAGAAATTTACCGCGAAACAAGCCGATTTCTGGAACCCAGGTGATCAATGCGGGTTGCCCACAAATCACCATGGTGTTGGGGATCATATGTGTCGTTGTCATGGTGTTACTCCAATACTTTCAAACCATTCTTGCAAATTGACGATGGCACCTTTGTCAGTCTCGGGTGACGGATGGGGGCGGTGAAAATGCGCAATACTGCCTTTTAACAGGAAGCGCACCCGCGATCCCTTACCGCTTCTGACTTCACCGTTTAGTGCAATAATCAACATTTCAACATCCTGCCATCTGATGCTGGTCGACGTGGGTTTGGCAAAAATCTGCTTTAACGTGCCCTGATGTTTGTTTCTGAGAAAATCCTTGTCATATCCCATGAATCCTTCCGTGATATCAATTTATGAAGTCATACTAGCATATAAAAAAATGACGTCAATTTCTGACGTCATTTCTGGAAGCGGCTTCAGAATCGTGATGAAATTTCCTGCAACGTCACTCCAGCGGCCCACCGAGAATGGTTTCACGCATCCCGGAAAGCACGCGCTCGCCGGTTTCACTTTTCAACTCTTCGTACCAACCGTGCGTGACACTCATATCTTTCCCGTGAGTCACATCGCAGCGTTTTCGTGCTTTAAGAACCAGATCTTTGACACGATAAGCGCGTTTTTCCTGATAACGCAGTAGCGCATCTTCGATACCTAATGAATTGGTCTGCAATGCGACCGCCAACACCACCGCGTCTTCCATTGCTGCGCACCCCCCCTGACCAATATCAGGTGTGGTGCTATGACCTGAATCGCCAAGTAGCGCAACGCGTCCGCGAACCAGCTGCATAAATGGCTCGATATCATGAATTTCTATTCGGTTAGTGGTGTCAGGGTTAATAGCGGAAATTAATTGTTGAACAGCGGGTGCCCAGCCGGAAAAATAGCGGGTTAAATCCGCTTTTATGGTGCTGCGATCTTCTGGTAAGCCTTTTTCTAACGGCACATCAAAGAAGAAATAGAAGCGATGACCGGCAACGGGCATTAAAGAGACGCGTTTGCCTTCGCCAACAAACGTCGTCCATTGATTGGCCGGAGCAATAGATTCGTCAATTTCTACAAGGCCGTTCCAGTTCACATAGCCGGCATAACGGCGTTCAGTCTGATGGCCAAGAACATAAGGCCGAATCGCAGAATGCGTGCCATCAGCGGCAATTAATACATCGCCAACGGCTACATGCCCATCTTCAAAAAAGGCCCGAACACCGCCATCAAACTCTTCAACTCTAGTCACGCGTTTGCCAAACTGTATATCCTCGCGGCCATAGGTATCCATCAGCATCTCTTGCAGCTCGGCCCGAGCGACAGGATAGGGGCGTTCACCCACACTTTTGATTAAAGGATCGAGACTAAAACGGGTCAGAGTTTGGCCGTGAACGCACTCTTTGTAGGCCATAAATTCCATGGTCCCTCCAAGTTGCTGGAGCTGTTCTTTCATACCCAGCCAGTTCAAACATTTCACGCCATTAGGCCAAATAGAAATCGCCGCACCGACGGGTTTAATTTCTTTAACCGCTTCATAGACTTCCGTTGTCATGCCACATCTTTTCAGGGCTATTGCCGCCGTAAGTCCACCAATGCCACCGCCTATTATGATCGCTTTCATCTGTGTCTCCTTTAGGTTACAAAGATGTAAAGCAATATCTATACCAGCGTGGCGAATCGTTCAGATCAGCGACGGTAAGCCGTGTACCGCAAATTCATTGTGCAATTGTGGGGAGTAGCAGTGGTGCAACGGCTTTTTCTGCACCATGATTTCCCTCTGATAGAGAAAAAAGGAGAGATGGGGTGCGGGATTCCGATAACTGGCAAGACGACCTGATTAACCTTGACGACAGCATGACGCTGCATTCTATTCACGAACGTTTCGCGGATGAGATTTTTGCGCTGGTGCAGAAGAATAAAACCTGGCTACAAACGGCGATGGACTGGCCGCAATATGTGCTGTCGGTTGAAGACTCGCGCAAAATGGCGCAGGGCAATTACATACTGCATCATCGCGGCTACGCGAAAATGTTCCTGATCTTCCAGCACCAGAAAATGGTTGGGATCATTTCGTTTAACCAGATTGAGCCCACCAATAAAGTGGCTTACATCGGTTACTGGTTGGATAAAAACGCACAGGGGCAAGGAATTATTTCCCGCGCGATACAGGCGATTGTGGAAAAATATGCCCGCGAAGGTGTGGTGCGCCGCTTTGTGATTAAGTGCATCGTCAGCAATTTGGCCAGTAATCAGGTGGCGTTACGCAATGGTTTCATCCTTGAAGGTTGTCTGAAACAAGCCGAATTTTTAAACGGCGAGTTTCAAGACCAGAATATTTATGGGCGGATTGTGGGCAGTGTGGAATAAGTTGTTTCATCCGAGCGCCTTTCTTAAAACAACCCATAAAACGGTGAACGCGTAATACGTTGTTCGCCGTTAATATCTTTAATTCCGCGAATATGAATGAGCTCGCCGCCCAGACCGTCAACGGCGGCTTTATCGTAAATTTGCACATTGTTCTCGATGAGCACATTGCCGGTAACGCGAGCCTGACCGTAGATTTGTACTTGGTTGTCGAGCTGAATAGGCCCGCCGATAAGCGTGGCGTCATCGAAAATATTTACCTGGTGCTTTAAGACGCAATCACCTTCAATCAGCGCGTTACCATAAACTTGCGAGGAGTATCGAATGGTTGGGATTTGGTCGTCACCGCGCCCGGCAATAATCCGTGCATTATCAAAAACACGAGCACAGTCGCAAATCCAGATATTGTTCTCGTCGTTGCCTTCAAGAACAGCATGGCCGAAGACTTCAGCACGATGTTCAATAAAAGCATTGTTAACAATGGCATTGCCAAAAATTTGTGCCTGATGAACCACGCGGGAAGCGTTAACCGTGGCGTTACCATAAATTTTCAGTAACTGGTCTTCGTCTGCGGTCAGCCCACGAACGGCAATGACCTGGCTGCCATTCAGAATGCGAGCAGCATCGAAAATATGGCATTCACCGCTGATCAGTGATTGTTCAACGAAACTTTTTCCGCTGACGTGTGCCTGGTGGCATAGGGTAGAGCTGCCGTGAATTTGCGCATCATCAGCAACATTCGAGCCGCCATAAACCACGCATTCGCTGCCATATATCCAGCAATGGCCGTGCTGACTGAGATTGTCTTCGTTTTCAATCCAGCCGCCAAGTTGCCCGGCTTTAACATCGCCGAAATCATAAAGTGCCATGACCTGCCACAGTTTGACCTGCTGCTTTTTTCCATCAATCAGATAATCATGTAGTCTCGCATCACCCGTTAGCTGATACTTGTTCATCTGATACGCCTCAGTGTTTTCCAGACTCTGTTTAAAACGTAGCAGGTAAATCCCCAGATGGCGTTCTGACGCGCATTCGCATAAAATACGATCTAAAATAAATTTTAAGATTTCAACTTAATGAATAAGTCAGCAATTCGTACCATGCTAAATCTCCCGGCAGGGTATTTTGGTATCGTCCTTGGCGTTATCGGCATGGGTTTCGCGTGGCGTTATGCCGCTAAAGTTTGGTCGGTATCGCCAGTCATTGGTGATGCGTTAGAGAGTTTGGCGATTGCCATCTGGCTGGCATTGGCAGCGGCTTTTATCATGCGTCTGGTGAAATATCCGCAGAGCGTTCTCGACGAAGCTAACCACAGTTTAAAGGGGAGTTTTGTCAGCTTGTTCCCTGCAACCACGATGTTGGTTGCGATCGCGGTTGAACCTTATATTCGTCCTCTTGCCGTGGGGTTGTTTGCCTTCGGCGCGTTGGTGCAATTGATTTATGCTGCCTGGCAAAGTGCGGGATTGTGGCGAGGCCGTCTTCCGGTGAGTGACACTACGCCCGGCCTTTATTTGCCGACAGTCGCAAATAATTTCATCAGTGCCATGGCTTGTGGAGCGTTGGGGTATCATGACCTTGGGATTTTATTCTTCGGGGCGGGGGTGTTTTCCTGGTTGAGTCTGGAACCTGCGATTTTGCAGCGTTTGCGAAGTGGCGGTGAGTTGCCCGCTCCCACGCGTTCATCATTAGGTATTCAGCTCGCTCCGGCGCTGGTGGCGTGTAATGCTTACCTGAGTGTTAACGGTGGGAATCCAGATTTCTTCGCCAAAATGCTGTTTGGTTATGGACTGCTGCAACTGCTGTTTATGTTGCGCCTGATACCCTGGTATTTGTCGCAGCCATTTAACGCGTCGTTCTGGAGCTTCTCGTTTGGTATTTCGGCCCTTGCTACCACCGCGTTGCATCTGAGCCACAGCAGTAACGACGGGCTTTTTACCGCCATTGCGCTGCCGCTGTTTATCTTCACCAATTTTATTATTGGCCTGTTGTTACTGCGCACGATTGTTCTGCTTTATCAGGGTAAATTCCTGTTGCGTAGTGAACGGCCTGCAAAAAGGACAAATTAAGATGGCTTCTGAAAATTACTACACCGAGAAATATGGTTTAACGCGTACCCACTCTGAAGTACTGAATGCGGTAACGATTGTCCCGCCAGGGAAAACGTTAGATCTCGGCTGTGGCAGTGGGCGCAACAGCCTGTATCTGAATCAAAAAGGGTTTGATGTGACGGCCTGGGATAAAAACCAGATGAGCATCAACAACCTGAATAAGATTATTGAAGCGGAAGGGCTGAAAAACATCATTACCGATGTGGTCGATCTGAACGCATTACAGATTGAAGGTGAGTACGATTTCATTCTTTCAACCGTGGTGATGATGTTTTTGGAACGCAACACCATCCCCGGCTTGATTGCTGATATGCAGCGTTGCACCAAAGCAGGGGGCTATAACCTGATTGTCGCCGCAATGGATACCGAGGACTTCCCTTGTACCGTCGGTTTCCCTTTTGCCTTTGTCGAAGGTGAACTGCGTAATTATTATGCCGGTTGGGAATTGATTAAATACAACGAAGATGTCGGCGAGTTGCATAAAACCGATGAACAAGGCAATCGCATTAAATTACGTTTTGCCACTATGCTGGCCCGCAAAATTTAAACCGGTGGCCACGCGCGGTTTTGTAGCACAACGCGATAACCGTCGTTATCAATAAATGTTCTTCCGGCGACATCCCAGTACGGATTGAAACTATTAATGGTTAAAAAACCTGCCTCCAGCATTTGCTGGCAGGTTTTTTGCCACTGTGCGTTATCTGGATAATACAGCACTAACAGATCGTCCGCGGTGGCAGAAGGTTCGACCGGATGACGGTGGCAAAGGGTAAATTCCAGATGCCAGCTTAAATCGTCGCGCCCCAGCATAATGCCGCTGAAGCCATCGTGTTCGTGAAAGCCCCCGAGATCCTGCAAACCTAACCCCTGACAGTACATCTCTTTACTTTGAGAAAGGTCGGTAACAGGTCGTGCAATGCGCAGATGAGGTGTCATGTTTAATCCTTATTATTTGTAGTTAATATATATATCAGATCATGCATGTAAAATAATTATTGCTCTCCTAAGGGTAATAAATAAATATTAATCAGCAAGGTTTATTTTTAAGGAATTAGCATTTTTCAGCTTTCATTATTTTCCTTTTTATTGCTATAACACGCGTACTTACTTGTAATTTAAAGGGAATTTTAATGAAGCTAACAATATATTTTAAAGCGGCTTATCTGGCCGGAATATTCGCATTAGTGGGTTGTGCTTCTTCGGTACCGGCACCTGAAAAGTATTCGGGGTTTTTAAAAGATTATTCGGCGCTACAGGAAACGACATCGGGATCGGGTAAAACTATTATGCGTTGGGTCGATCCTGACTTTAAAGGAAGTCATTACGACAGTGTTGTTTACCACTCCGTCATCTATTATCCAGAGCCAAAACCGTCAACTCAAATTGGCGAAAAAACACTGGTGGCATTGTTGGACTATACCAACACCAAACTTAAAGCCGTGGCGGAATCTCGTAAGCCACTAGTGGCGAAACCCGGCCCACACAGTTTGATTTTCCGCAGTGCAATTACCGCTGTGGATTGTTCTAAAGAAGGTCTGCAATTCTATGAAGTTGTGCCCATCGCGCTGGTTGTAGCCGGCACGCAAGCGGCAACAGGTCACCGTACCATGAACACCAACCTCTATTACGAGGCTGAATTGATCGATGCGGCCACCAATAAACCGGTGATGCGTGTGGTGCGCAAGGGCGAAGGTAAAAATTTGAACAACGAAGGGGCTACGATGACGGTTGACACCCTCAAGCAGGTGATTGATGACCTGGCAGCCGATGCCACCGTATTCGATACCAACAAGATTTAACGACGATATCTGTAATGAAAAAGGGAGCTGAGCTCCCTTTTTCATTATTACGCGGTTCGTTTGCGTCCTGTCAGGAAGTTAAACATCCCCGGTTTTGAAAACATCACCAAATTGCCAAGCAGAATCATCACCAGCCCGATAATGGCGTTACTGTGCCAGACATAACCTTCATAAAGAGTTGAGAGACTCAGCGCGACAAGCGGGAACAGCAACGTACTGTAAGCCGCCTGGCTTGCACCGATGCGCCCAACGAGCGTGAAATAGGCACCGAAAGCAATCACCGAGCCGAAAATGGCCAGATAGAACAGCGAGCCCAGATAGCGCAGTGTGAACTCGGGCATAAACGAATCGCCACGCAGGATGGCCAGTACGCCCATAATAACGGTGCCATAAAACATGGCGTAGGTATTAGTCGACAGCGTTTCCAGGCCGCGCCGTTGATGGCGAGCGCTTATCATATTACCGAGCGAAAACCCAAACGTGCCGAGCGCACTTAATCCGATGCCTAACAGCAGTGAGGGCGCCAGTTGTGTGGCGACCAGATCGTGCCAGAACAGCGCGATGACCCCAGAAATGCCGAGTGCCGCTGCGGGCAGCAAGTTTTTATGAGGGCGCTGACGGAAGAAAATCATGCTATTGACCGCGTTAAACAGTACCGCCATGGAAAAAATCACCGACTCCAGCCCTGAGCTGATGTACGCCGCAGCATGATAAAAACAGACGAAGTTGAAGCCGAAAACACAGCCGCCTTGTAACATACAAAAGAGGTGATCCCGCAAGCTGATTCGACGTAAACGCCCCAACGAGCGCAGCACGACAAGCATCACAATCGCCGCCACGGCAAAACGCCAGAAAATTGAAACGGGCACTGAGACCACGCCTTGTTGCATATAGATAGCAAGCCAGGTCGTCCCCCAAATCACCACCACAGAAATATAAAGTAACGCATTCATGTTGTTGTCTCCCCAAACGGATAGGGAGAGTATCGGCGAATGCATAATCGCATGCTTTCATTTGCTTGCGCGGCTTGCATATTCTTGCGGTTTTTTTTACCTGCCAGACTATTGTTATGCTTTAAATCTGGTAACAGACCTGCGCACTACTTAAACTGGCACTTCTGAACTTTGATGGTATTTCGCGATGACCCAGCCGTATAACGCTTTTGAAAATCTTCGCCAGCACAATGCCGTGCTGGAAGATAACGTGCAGCTGGGTTCGGGCATCCAATTGTCGGCGTGGTCAAACAGCCTTGATCGTGTAACGCAATGCAGCGATCACCATACGTTGAGCATGTATGTGAATGAGGGCCAGGAAACCTATCATAAAACCTCATCCGGCTGGAAAAACGGCGGCGGGCCAGACCGGTTTTGCCTGATGCCACAAGATATCGAAACGACCTGGGATATCCGCAATCATTTTTCGTTCGTGCATCTGTATTGCACGGATGCGCATTTGCGCAGCATTGCGGAGCAAATTTGGGATCGAAGTCCGGCGTCTATTCAGCTTGATGAGAAAATTTTCAGTGAGGATCCGCGCATCACGCAGTTATATCGCCATTTTCTGTTAAGCAGCGACTGGCAACAACGGGCGAACCATCTAACGCTCAGCACGGCGTCAACATTGTTACTGACGCATTTGATTCAGACCTACAGCAATGTGCAGTGGCGATTGCCGAATGTCCGTGGAGGGCTGGCACCTGCAGTGTTACGCAATCTCCAGGCCTACATTGAACAGCATCTTAGCGAACCTTTAACGCTGACCGAACTGGCGCTGGAAGCCGGTTTGAGCGAGTTTCATTTTGCACGAATGTTCAAGCAATCCACACAACTCGCTCCTCATCAATATGTGATGCAGCGGCGCATGCTGCGTGCCGAAAACCTGGTGAAAAATAGCCCGTTAACGCTTACCGATATTGCGATGGCTTGCGGGTTTAGCTCCGCAAGCCATTTCAGCAATCGCTTTAAGGCCTCGTTTGGTGTGACGCCTTCGCAGCTACGCGCGGCGGGAAAGTGAGAACACCGCGTAACACATTCCGCCCGCAATTAGCCCCCAAAAAGCAGAACCGATCCCCAATAAATTGACCCCGGATGCCGTGACTAAAAAGGTCACTATCGCGGCATCGCGCTCTCGTTCATGGTTCAACGCCTGATACAAACTTCCGGCAATGGTGCTGAGTAATGCCAGGCCTGCCAGAGTGTGGATGTAAGCAACCGGGAGTGCGGTGAGCAGCGTCGTTATTGAGCCGCCAAAAATACCCGCCAGCAAATAAAATACTCCCGCAGCCGCCGCGGCAAGCCAGCGCTTTGAAGGATCAGGATGAGCTTCCGCTCCCTGGCAAATTGCGGCGGTTATCGCAGCAATACAAACTGAAAATACGCCAAACGGAGCCAGTAACAGGGCAATGGCGGCGGTGACGACAATCAGCGGTGAGACAGGGACGTCAAAACCAGAGGCTTTCAGCGTCGCCACACCGGGCGCATTTTGTGACGCCATCGTGACAAGAAAGAAGGGAATACCGATACCGAGCATGCTACCAAGCGAAAAGTGCGGAACCGTAAATTCAGGCATCACCATCGCAACGGGCACGCTGCCGTTTTGCAGATTACCACTCATCACGCACACCAGCAGGCCGACAACCATGGCAACGACGACGGCATAACGCGGTGACCAGGCTTTTGCCAACAACCAGCCAAGCAGCATACTCGCGCTGAGTAAAAAATTACCCTGCAATGACGTAAAGGCATCAAGGCCAAATCGCAGCAGGATACCCGCGAGCATAGCGGCCGATAATGTCGAAGGGATCAGTCGCATTAAGCGGGCAAATAAACCGGTCGCGCCGCAGAGCAGAATTAAAAACGAAGCGAAGATAAATACCCCAACGGCTTCGTTCAGCGAATGTCCCGGTAAGCTGGTGGCGAGTAACGCAGCACCTGGCGTCGACCAGGCGGTGAGAATCGGCGTGCGATACCAAATCGTCAGCACCAGGGTACTGATACCCATGCCAATTCCCAGCATCGTAAGCCACCCCGCGATTTGCATCGGGTTGGCACCCGCGGCTTCAGCGGCCTGCCAGATGATGGCAGCTGAACTTGCGTAACCGACTAATACGGCGACAAAACCGGTTAAAACCGTGGGTAACGGAATGGATAATGTGCGCATTTTTTTCCCTTTTTGTTATATACCCGTCATACTTCGAGCTGCTTATGCGTTGGCTGTGCTCAATCGCCCGAATCACTTACCAGAGTAAGCTCATCGGGACTCTTTCCCTTGCCGCCTTTAAGCAACTCGAATTATTTTGGGTATAGCGTCACCGGACTATAACATTACAAACCGTTAACAATAGATCAGTTTATATTGAAAAATCTGCAAGTTAAGATGGGATCTCACTGAACTCGGCGGTGAGATAATTCCACGCCTCCGATTGCTCCATCGGACGGGAAAAATAGTAACCCTGCATATAGGGGATACCGCATTGTTCAAGTATCTGGCGCTGTTTATACGTTTCCACGCCTTCAGCAATCACCATAAAGTTGAGGCTTTTGGACATATTCATCACGGCCTGCACAATAGACAGACCCTTTTGTTCAATATGCTGAATAAAGGAACGGTCGATTTTAATGTAATCGATATTCATATTCTGGATAACGGAAAGGCTCGAATAACCCGTGCCAAAATCATCGATAGATAACTTCACGCCGCACTGCTGTAACTGGCTCACTTTTTGGTTAATCTGCATTTGGTCGGAGCGGAATATCGATTCGGTTACTTCCAGATGCAGCAAATGTCCTGGTATTGCGTATTGTTCGATAACCCGCTTAACGTGATTAACAAAGCCTTTATCATAAAACTGAATGAGTGAAATATTCACGCACATGCAAATATCTGCATTGCATTGGCGCATCTTCGCCAACGTCTTACAGGCTTCTTCCAATACCCAAATACCGACTTCGACGATGCGGCCGCTTTTTTCCATCAACGGAATAAATTCAACCGGCGAGATTTCCTGACCTTGATAACGCCAGCGCATTAAGGCTTCAAAGCTGACAATCTGGCCTGCGGAATTGACTATTGGCTGATACAGAAGACGAAATTCCTGCCGCTCAAGAGTTCCTTTTAACGCCTCGTTAAGCATGATTTTACGCAGCAGATTGTGTTCCAGATCGAGATTATAAAAAGCAACGCGTTCAGGATATTTGGCTTTTTGCGAATACATAGCGATATCAGCCAGTTGAATAAGACGCGTAATCGAGGTGCTGTGCTCAGGGCAAATCGCAATACCAATGGTCGCGTTCAGAGTGATAGTTTGGTCGCCAACGTCAATGGGCAACGAAAGGGTGCTCGTAATTTGCTGCGCAAGAGCCCTGATTGCATGATGTCGGCTCTCTTTCACCAGCAGGATAAACTCATCGCCTCCCCAGCGGCACATCAACGTGTCAGCAGCGTTACAGCTTTTAAGTCGGGCACTGATACTCACCAACACGCTGTCGCCCGCATTGTGGCCGAGTGTGTCATTAATATTTTTAAAGCCATCAAGATCGATAAAGAATATTGAAAACCCCTCGATATGATGTTGCTTAAAGTCTTGTTCTACGCGATCGACGGCGGATAAAAAAGCTGTGCGATTGTATAGGCCGGTTAACGCGTCTTTATTTGAAATCTCATACACTTCCTCGGTTCTTATACGAATGGTTTCTTCCATGCGTGAGACGAGTTTTTTATTTCTGCAACGCAATAAAATGGCTTCTTTAATATAATTTGCAGAGCGTGCAGATGAGATGATCATTATTATCGTGAAGCAAACACCCAGGCCGCCAAGATTAAATTTATATTGTTCAGGCTGCATCATGAGCAAGATTGACATCGGTATCAGGATAATAATGTTGTATAGCGCCGCGAGCAGCAGACTTGCAGAAAGCAGGCTGCTGGCACCGCCGGCCATTGCGGCGAGAATGACATTGGTGGTGCTTAATTCTTCAATAGAAAATGTCGGGTAGAACACAACGGCATAGACGCTCCACATCACTGCGCTGCATAAACACCCGCATGAAAACCGAAGCAACCAGCTTTTGTGGTCTCGTTCGGCTTGGTTTTTTGCCCACATCCTGGTATCAATAGTCCGTATGGCTAAGATCAACGTCATCACCAGCCACCAGGTGAGTTTTGCCTGAAAATCGTTTTTGTCGACAAAAGTGAAAGCAAGCACGGTGGCGGCAATAAAAGTAATCAGGATGCCAGGGAGCGAATTATTGTATAGCAGCTTAGTGCCTTCTGACTGGTAAAGCTTTGAGTAATCAATTTTTTTTATCATTTCTTTCATCTAAGCTGCATGTTTTTACGGTGTCACTACCATAACGTTATGGTCATTACATAGCGAAACTATTATTACATGCAACTATAAATTAAAAGCTTATGTTATAAAATACTCTCATTTATTCTTTATTAAATATGACGACATTGCCACACAAGAGCTCATCTCTTTGGATGTGGCAATGAAAATACATTACATAGGGTTAGAAAAAGAATCTGGCGTGTGGCCTCTTAACAACGCCAGTCGCCGTAGCGGTCGTAACATTGGTCATTATTATAGCGATGGGCGTGGTGTGAATTGTTATAGTTATCGTCATTATCATTTTTATCGTCGTGTTTGTGTTTTTCTTTATCCGCTTCATGTTTTTTATGAATACCGTACGCAATGCCACCAACGGCCGCCGCGGCGCTACCTGCCAACAACGCTTGTTGGGTAGGCGTCATATTATCCATTCCGCATCCTGTCAGGCCGAGAGACAATACAATTACAGCAATACAGCCTTTGCTTATCATCAAGTTCATCACGGTGTACCTATAATTTATTATTAATAATGACTGAGTTTCTGCATCAGGAAATAGTGGGTCTGATGCATCCCCTGATGTATGGGCTGCATCCTATTTGAGTTGTCACGCCAAAAGAAGATGTCTGATCTGGTGTTTTTAACTGTTTTAACTTATTGATATTTATACCTTAAAAGTCAACGCCTTTGAATTGTTATATCGAAATGACATTTTCAGATTACATTTGTTATTTTTTATATAAACTCATTGGGTAATATCATTGTGCTTTCGTCGGGTTAATTACAACTCCTTTACTTTTGTTTATTTAAATATCCGAATGAAAGTGCGCAGGTAATGAAAATAACGTTTTTTAGGATTTATCCATTTCCAGAAAGACGCGAGGGTTATTGAAAGGTAAGAAGGAATCGCATTGCAGGCCCAATCTGACTACAATAGCGGCCTTTCGCCCATAACACAGAAAACAAATTCACTATGCGCCTGCACGCCAATCATCTCGAACTACTCAGTCCTGCCCGTGACACTGCCATCGCCCGCGAAGCTATTTTGCATGGTGCGGATGCGGTTTACATCGGTGGACCTGGCTTTGGCGCACGCCATAATGCCGGTAACAGCCTGCAAGATCTTGCAGAACTGGTGCCGTTTGCCCATCGTTATGGGGCGAAGATTTTCGTTACGCTCAACACCATTTTGCATGACAACGAACTCGAACCCGCTCGCCGAATGATCCACGACCTGTATCAGGTGGGTGTTGATGCGCTGATTGTGCAGGACATGGGCGTGTTGGAAATGGATCTGCCGCCGATTGAATTGCACGCCAGTACCCAGTGCGACATTCGTAGCGTAGAAAAAGCGAAGTTTCTTTCTGATGTCGGTTTCTCGCAAATCGTGCTGGCTCGCGAACTGAACCTCAACCAAATTCGCGCCATTCACGAAAACGTCGATGCCACCATTGAATTCTTTATCCATGGCGCGTTGTGTGTGGCGTATTCCGGCCAATGCAATATTTCACACGCTCAGACCGGGCGTAGTGCGAACCGTGGTGATTGTTCTCAGGCATGCCGTTTACCGTACACGCTCAAAGACGATCAGGGCCGCGTTGTCGCCTATGAAAAACACTTGCTGTCGATGAAAGATAATGACCAGAGCGCCAACCTGGCGGCACTGGTTGATGCGGGTGTGCGTTCCTTCAAGATTGAAGGGCGCTACAAAGATATGAGCTATGTGAAAAACATCACCTCGTATTACCGCCAGCTGCTGGATGAATTAATGGAGCAGCGCACGGATTTAGTTCGCGCGTCAGCGGGCGTGACGTCGCATTTCTTTATCCCATCGCCGGATAAAACCTTCCATCGCGGTAGCACCGATTACTTTGTTAACGAGCGTAAAATTGATATCGGCGCGTTTGATTCGCCTAAATATATCGGTCTGCCAGTGGGCGAAGTGCTGAAAGTGGGTAAAGATTTCCTCGATGTGAATGTCACTGATTCATTGACCAATGGCGATGGTCTGAATGTGTTGATTAAGCGTGAAATTGTAGGGTTCCGCGCCAATACGGTAGAGAAAACCGGTAAAAATCAGTACCGCGTCTGGCCAAATGAGATGCCAGAAACCCTGAAAAATGTGCGTCCGAATCATCCGCTGAATCGCAACCTTGATCACAACTGGCAACAAGCGCTGACTAAAACGTCCAGCGAGCGCCGAATTGCGGTGGATCTGGAGCTTAGCGGCTGGCAAGAACAGCTGGTTCTGACCATTACCAGTGAAGAGGGCGTCAGCGTCAGCAAAACGCTGGAAGGGCAGTTTGACGTGGCGAATAACCCTGAAAAAGCCTATGCCAACCTGCGTGACAGCCTGGCAAAACTGGGGCAGACCATGTACCAGGCGCGCAAAGTTGATCTGAATTTACCCGCAGCACTGTTTATCCCCAACAGCCAGCTTAACCAGTTACGCCGCGAAGCGATTGACGAACTAAGTGACGCGCGTTTGCAGCAGTACCAACGTGGCAGCCGTAAAGCGGTGAGCGTTCCTGCGCCCGTCTATCCGGAAGAGCATCTCACGTTTCTGGCGAACGTATACAACCACAAAGCGCGTGAGTTTTATCAGCGTTACGGCGTGAAATTGATTGACGCAGCATATGAAGCGCACGAAGAGAAGGGCGATGTGCCGGTGATGATCACCAAGCATTGTCTGCGTTTTGCCTTCAACTTGTGCCCGAAACAGGCGAAAGGTTCAGTGAAAAGCTGGAAGGCATCCCCGATGCAACTGGTGCATCAGGATGAAGTATTGACGCTGAAATTTGACTGCAGGCCGTGTGAAATGCACGTCATTGGCAAAATGAAGAACCACATCCTCAAAATGCCATTGCCGGGCAGCGATGTGGTGGCATCTATCAGCCCGGACGAGTTGTTAAAGACCTTACCGAAGCAGAAGAAATAACCTATTTAGCCTTCCTGCATCCGCAACTGATCGATCATCCAACGCCCTGCATGTCCTGGGGGCGTTTTATTTGACCAGATAACATCGACTTCAATGCGCTGCGGCCAGCCTGCAACAGGCAGCTCCTGCAAAATATTGTGTCCAAACTGCTTAACCAACCAACGCGGTAAAATCCCCCAGCCAAACCCTTGTTCCGCCATTTCCAGCAGCATCAACAACGACGGTGAAGACCACATCGGGCCGCCGCTTTTATTACGAGTTGGATCAGTAAATGTGCTCAGACGAAGTTGACGGACCGTCTGCAAACTGTCCATTTCGACGGTTTTCAATTGGGCTAACGGATGCTGTCGATGAATAAAAATGGCCATTTCTGCACCGACCTGCAAACGCGCCACGCTGACATCAACCGGGTATCGTGGCTGCACTCGCAACACGCCAACGTGCGCCCGGCCAATCTGAATCAGGTCGATAACGTCTTCATCTTCGGCAATCAGGCATTCAAATTCGATATCCGGGAAGCGCTGTGAAAAACGCTGGAGAATGGATTCATGATGCGCAGTTTGCCAGACATCAGACAGCACAAAACTCAGGCGCGGTTCCACATCTGAGCCCAGACGCACCGAGGCTTCATTGAGCCGCTCGCTTGCCGCCATAATCGACTGGATGTACGGCAAAATATGCTTACCCTGCTCGGTCAGCATTGGCTGTCGGCTCTGGCGGTCAAACAGCGTCAAGCCGAGATCGGCTTCCAGATTGGCAATCGCACTGCTCACCGTTGACTGGCTTTTTTTAAGTTTGCGAGCAGCCGCAGAGAACGAGCCGGTTTCAACCGCTTGCAGAAACGCCTCGAGGGATTCAGGAGAGTATTTCATCATTCTCTATATATCGCTTTTATCGATGGTTAATGACTTCATTCTACCATAAATAACGATGATAATGCGCACCTTAGTCACAATGTTATGACTTAGTCTGGAGTGGATTATGCAATCTCAAAAAAGAACATTTGCCGAGCGCATCGTGCATGCGGTGGGTTTCGAAGTTATCGCGATTGCGATTTGTGCGCCGATTGCGGCCTGGATTATGGATAAGCCGCTGTTCCAGATGGGGGCGCTGTCAATTATGTTGTCGACTGTCGCGATGGTATGGAACATGATTTATAACGCAGGTTTCGATAAGTTTTTCCCCGTCGGCCAAAAGCGCCGAATGCCGCTGCGTGTGGCACACGCCGTGGGCTTTGAAGGGGGGTTTATCCTGATTGGCTTGCCGATAGCCGCCTGGATGCTCGACATTACGCTGCTTCAGGCGTTTATGGTCGAGATTGGTTTCTTCCTGTTCTTCCTGCCGTATAGCGTGATTTACAACTGGGCCTTCGACACATTGCGTGGCCGCTGGTACCAGGGGCAGGCCGTTTCCACAAAATAACAGTGCAGCGTTTTGGCATGAAGCCGAAACGCTGCGTTAACAGGCTTCAGGCTGATGTTTTCCGCGCCACCATAAACAGGCGTGGGAACAACATCAGCACATTGCCATCGGATTGTTGCGGATAGGCTTTCTGTAAAAGTGCGTGATAGCGCTCAAGAAACGCCTGCTGTTGAATGTTATCAAGGTTTGCGAGATACGGGCGCAAACCGGTAGAACTGAGCCAGTCAATAATCGCTCGCGCAGACGGCATCACGTGGAAGTAGGTGGTACGCCAGATATCCACCGTGCAGCCTGATTGTGCCAGCGCATCGTAATACTCTTGTGCGTTCAGTAATGCTTCGCGCCCTGAATCCGGGTGCCCCAACTCAGCTGCCACCTGGCGCATCAGAGTGTGTGTCGGCTCTTGCCAGTTATCCGGCATTTGTACCGCTAAAACGCCATTGTCGGCTAGTTGTGCGGCAAGATGTGGAAACAGCGTTGCATGGTCGCCCAGCCATTGCAAAGACGCATTAGCATAAATGACATCTTGCTTCACCTCAGGCTGCCATAGCGCCACATCCGCGTTCTCAAACTGGCAATCAGGCAAAGCGGTTCGCGCTTTTTTCAGCATCGCCGGGGAGTTATCAACGCCCGTGACCGTCGCTTGCGGGAACGCTTTGCGCAACAGTGCGGTGCTGTTACCGGGGCCACAACCCAAATCAGAAACATGTTGCGCTCCAGGGTGCTGGATACGTGCGGCTAATTCAGCGGCCGGGCGGGTGCGTTCAGCTTCAAACTGCAAATAGAGTGCGGGGTTCCAGTCCTGCATCGGTTTATCCTCGGCTAAAATTCACTAATCAGAATGTGTCCTGTCTTAGGTTACGACAAAATGTTGTAACGTGACGCCAGGATTCAGGTCAGGAAAACCTTATGAAAGTAACACGCAAACAGGAAAAGATCGTCCAGCGCACCCTGGAAGGATGGCGTCAAGAAGGGGTCATCGACGCGGCTGAACAACAGCGGCTGCAACAACATCTCTCGGTGCAACTTTTTGACTGGCAACGGATGAGCCGCTACGCCTTCTGGATTGCGCTGGCTTGCGTGATTATCGCCATCGGAAGTCTGGTCGCCGATGAGTATCTATTAGCGTTACTGTTTGATTTTGGCTACGTCACCCGCGCCATTATTCTGGCGATAATCTCCATGGCTTTTTACGTGTGGGGTTTTCATCGCCAAAAACGTACGCCAGGAAAACGCTACAGCAATGAAGCGATTGTGTTCCTCGGCGTGTTATTCACCGCGCTCAGTTTATCGCAGGTCGGCATGGCGCTGGAAAACGGCAGCGGGAATGTCGCTCCGCTATTTTTACTTGGCTGTGCGATTTATGGCGTGATGGGCTACCTGGCGCGTTCGGGGCTTATCTGGCTTTTTTGTCTGCTGGCATTAGGCAGCTTCTTCGGCACCTCAACGGGCTATGCTTCCGGATGGGGGGCATATTGGCTCGGCATGAATTACCCAATTCGGTTTGTGTTATTCGGAGCAGTGCTGCTGGCGGCCTGTTACTTACTTAAAACGCCATTACAGCAGCGCAATTTATTTAACGTCAGCAAAGCGATGGGGCTGCTGTATCTGTTTATCGCGCTTTGGATTTTGTCGATATTCGGCAATTACGATGTCGATATCTGGCAGAGCGTACGCCAAATTGAACTACTGCACTGGTCTTTGCTGTTTGCACTGGCGGCTGGGGCATGCATCTGGATAAGCCTGAAAACCGACGATGGCATGCTGCGTGGGTTCGGATTAACGTTTCTCGGCATTAATCTCTACACGCGTTATTTCGAACTGTTCTGGGACAGCACCAACAAAGTGATTTTCTTCCTGCTGCTTGCCATCTCGCTGGCGCTGGTCGGTCGCTACGCGGAGAAAATTTGGCGAATTGGGGAAGGGCGTTAGTCATTAATGAGGATACCGATGGGTATCCTCACCCGATTTATGGTGTTGCTGTATAGGTCAAATACCCCGCCACGCCACCCCCGCCATCTTTCGGATGATGAGCACCCTCCATAACGGTGACCTTAGGGAAATCAAACGGAGAAACCCCTTCGATGCAGGCAACGTTAACGCCATATTGTTCGGGGTTGGAGCGACGTTGGTGGAAGGTGTAAATCCCGCATACGGAACAGAAAAAATGCACGGCTTCGCCAGTGTTAAAGCGGTATTCAGTCAGTTTATCTTTGCCTTTGATAACGTCGATACCAGAAAGCGGAGCTGAGACGGCGATCGCACCGCGCATGCGGCAAAACGAGCAGTTACAGCGACGAATGGTATTAAATCCATCGGTGAGTTCTACGGTAAAGGCGACGGCACCACAGTGACATTTTGCAGCCATTTTCTGATTCATACTAACCTCAGTTTCAGTTTTGATATCCGACAAGCTTAGTGGGTAACGACGGCTTGTCATCACACTGAGGCTGTCTTTTCGCATCATCTTTTGCGAGGATAGCGCCAAATTTCCAGCATCAAGCAAAAGGGTAACAAAATGGCTAAGCATCCTACGGGCAAGTATCTGCGTGCACCAATCGTATTCAACGACAAAAACGTGTTGGTTTATGTGGTGCGCGGTTCAAAAATTGAAGATATGCCAGCAGACGAAGATGAAGATTATCCAGGCGACATGCAGATGTTGATGCCGCAACTGTCGAAAGAGTTTGATGCGGAATTAAACGAAACGCTGGAAGAGTGCGGGTCGGGTGATGTGATTGTCTTTATGTGCACCACTGACATGATTTTCGAGTACGGTTACTCGAAGATTAAAGCGATGCGTATCGCGTAATAAATCTGGCCCGGCATCCATGGGTGCTGGGTTTTTCGTTCCTCTCTTCTGCGTATTTGCAACCCACCGTCATTATTCAATCAGACAACTCCTGGCGACCACGATGTTTCAATCAGGGTTGATTCAACGCAATACTTCCCATCTTGATCATTTACGCTGTGAATGTAAGTAGACAGAATCGCGGCCTGCCCAATGGACTTGCCTTGTGCAAGACAGAATTCTGAGGATGAGGGCCTGCAAGGATACAGCAAACACAATGTAAAACAGGGCAGTGTTTTACGCATAAAATTTAGAAATGAGAGTTAATGATGAAAAAGATTATCCTTGCACTGTTAAGCACCGCGCTGGTCGCAGGAACGGTTTCTCCGGCATTCGCCATTTCTGCGTCTTACCGCGCCAAGCTTGAGCACTCCGGTTGTACGCAAGTTTCCGAGGCTGATGGCAGCTGCAATATCAACAAATCCAAAGCGCAGAATCAAAAACATACTGTGGCCCATAAGAGCAAAACGCCAATGATTACCCATGACGGTAAACGTCTGCCATCTTGTGCTTCAACAGGGGGAAGTCAGGCGGATAACGGCACGACCTGCTGGTTCTGATGTGACTTGAGTGAGTGAGAAATAAACCCTGGCGTTGCGTCAGGGTTTTTTCTTTTAGTGTTTCTAAAAAATTAGTGCCCGTAGAAAATATCGCCATTCATGGCGCGTAAAATTTTCCCTTCTGCATCAGTAATCAACACATAGTTCCCGCCCATATATGTCCAGTGGCTCCCGGCCTCTGGCGCTGGCAGGTGTCTGATTTGCCAGGCATCAATCTGATAAGGTTTGGTGCGATACAAATCCGGCACGATGTCGCCAATTTTGAATGGCTTGTAATCTGCATGGAACTCTGTGATTTCAAAAGAAGAAGTTTGCCCAGCAGGGGATGCGCCTGGCGCATTTTCGGCGTTAGCTGTGAACGCCATTGGTAAAGTACCGGCCATCAGGGCCGCGGAAAAAAACAACACATTCAATTTACGCATTTCAACTCCAGATAAATTCATCTGCTCAACTTCAAAATAATGCCGTTATCTCTATCACGTTGTTTAGCGTGAGGTAATCATTTTTTCGTTACCTGAAGTAAATGACTCCCCGTTAACCATAGATATCGCTGATAGATTCGGCCTATATTGATTGTTCAACATCATGAGGAGTCAATATGAGTTACGTTACTGATTTTCCCGCTGCAAGTCCTGAAATCGCCGCCGCTCATTTCTTCCAGCGTCTGTGCCTCGAAACAGATTGCGATGATGTTCACAGCGCGATGAAAGAAGAAGACATGGATTTTGTCCTGCTGCATGTCGTGGGAACACCCGAGGCTTTTGCCCGTCGCCATATTCCCGGGGCGCTGCATTTACGCCATCGGGATATTTCTGCTGAGCGCATGAGTGAATGGCCTGCGGATACGTTATTTGTCGTGTATTGCGCCGGGCCACATTGCAACGGTGCCGACCGCGCGGCGTTAAAACTGGCGCGTTTGGGGCGTCCGGTGAAAATAATGATTGGCGGAATGACGGGTTGGGCTGATGAGGGATTTAGCTTTGCCTGAGTGGTGAATCTGCTACCCGCAGGACGCTAACTGAGTGTAATCTGGGCTTCACTTTTGTGATGATTAAAGGAAGTAACAATGTCGATTTATAGCGAAACCAATGCGCAGTTCATCCTCGGTTTGAGCAACCTGTCCGCCATTCTTGAAAAAGCGGCTGTTTGGGCGAAAGAGAACAACAAATCTGAAGAAAGCCTGTTGCAGGCAGCACTTGCGCCAGACATGTACCCGTTGGTGCGTCAGGTACAAATCACCACGGATATGGCGAAACGTGCCGTTGCACGCCTGGCTGACATTGAAGCGCCAGTAATGGAAGATACTGAAACGACGATCGCGCAGCTTCAGGCACGTATTGCCGCAACGGTTGAGTTCATGAAAGGTATTACCGATGCGCAACTCGATGGCGACGACGAGCGCCCAATCGTGGTGATGGCACGCGAGCATGAACTGCGTTTCACCGCCCGCAACTATGTGTATAAATTTGCTACGCCGAACTTCTATTTCCACTTCACCACGGCTTACGACATTCTGCGTCAGGCAGGCGTGCCGTTAGGTAAGCGTGATTTTGTCGGCCCGATCTTCTAACCCGTCATACTTCAAGCTGCATGTGCGTTGGCTGCGTTTACTCGCCCCAGTCACTTACTTTAGTAAGCTCCCGGGGACTCACAAACTTGCCGCCTTCCTGCAACTCGAATTATTTAGGGTACACGCACAATGAAACTGCGCCCGTTAACTGAGTTTATAATGGCGGTTAGGGCGCAATTTCTCGGGTAGTTGTTCGCTCTCATCCATATCGTGTAGATCCCGCTCGATGGTGTTGCAAATGGCATCCAGCGGCAGGTCATTGTCTTCCGTGCCAAACGGCTCTTCCAGCTCTTCTGCCAGTGTGTCGAGCGAAATAAAGGTATACGAAATAAACACCGACAAGAACGGCGTCATGTAGTGCAGGTCGGTCACCAGCGCAAACGGCAGCATGATACAAAACAGATAAACAGTGCGATGCAAAATCAGCGTGTAGGCAAACGGTATTGGCGTACCGGCAATGCGCTCACAGCCTCCGGCAACCGTCGAAAGATCGTTAAGATGGTGATTCAGGCTGCTCCATACGACGTCGGAAATCAGGCCTTGTTTGCGCTTATCGGCTAACCAGTCACCCATCAGCAGCAATATGCGATTGCAAGGGCCATGGCTTTGTAACACCCATTGTAAGTCATCGCTGGACAGGTATTTCTTCAGCGTTTCGTCTACCGGGCGCTTACGTAATGTCAGCCGTAGCGCATGGCAAAACGCAATCTGCAAATTCACAAACGCCGTTATCTGGCTTTCATTACTACCCAGCAGGCTTTTTGTCTCGCGTAATAATGAACGCTGAGTGATCGCTAGTTGGCCCCACAACGTTCGGGCCTCGTTAAAACGGGCGTAGCAGACGCTATTTCTGAAACCCAAAAATATCGCGATCGCGACACCCAGAATACTGAAGGGCGCGATGGTGAGTTTTATGCCGAGCGTTTCATACCACGGTAGAAAGAAAATCACGCTAATCGAGAGCGCGACATTCAACAGCAGGCGTGAATAGATTTTTTGTAGAACCGAACCATGCCAGACAAATAAGCGGATTAACCAGTGTTGCTGCGGACGAACAATCATAATTGGGAGGCTCAAAAACAGGACAGCATATTTAACGGCAAACTGTGATGTAGATCAACTTACACTTCACATTGCCTTAACAACATGAATTATTTTCAATCGTCATGAAAGAACGTCGTTTGCCCACATACTCTGCATCTGCCATTCTCCATTTCATGTAATAGCCATCCAGATGGCTATATATTCAAATAATGAATTATCACCTTGCTAAATCAGTTAGCCGGGTCAGCGGAGAAATCACATGCCACAGTCTTTATCCCATCGCGCACCATTTCGTGCCGACATCGTCGGTAGTTTTTTACGACCTGCCACCATTAAAAATGCCCGCCAGGCATTTGCCACGGGTGAAATAGACGCCGTTCAGTTGCGAAAAGTGGAAGATGACGCCATCCGCGCATCGGTTGAACAACAATGCGCTTGCGGCCTGCACGTCGTGACGGATGGCGAGTTCCGCCGTGCCTGGTGGCATTTTGACTTTTTTGATGGTCTGCAAGGTGTGGAACGCTACGAATCAGAACAGGGTATTCAATTCAACGGTGTGCAGACCAAAGCGCATAGCGTACGAGTGGTTGGCAAACTGGGTTTTGGTGCACACCCTATGCTGGACGATTTCCGCTACCTGAAAAGCATCAGCGGCAACGCCGTGCCGAAAATGACGATTCCCAGCCCGAGTGTGTTGCACTTCCGTGGTGGCCGTAATGCGATCAACAGTACCGTGTATCCTGATTTAAACGCCTATTTTGACGATCTTGCCACCACCTGGCGCGATGCGATTCAGGCGTTTTACGCAGCGGGCTGCCGTTATCTGCAACTTGATGACACCGTGTGGGCCTATTTATGTTCGGACGCCCAGCGTAAAGAGATCCGCGAGCGCGGGGATGACCCGGACCAACTCGCACAAATCTATGCGCAGGTGCTGAATAAAGCGCTGGAAGGCAAGCCGGATGATTTAATCATCGGCCTGCATGTTTGCCGCGGCAATTTCCGCTCGACGTGGATTTCAGAAGGGGGATATGAGCCGGTGGCTGAAGTGCTGTTTGGTACAGTCAACGTCGATGCCTTTTTCCTGGAATATGACAACGATCGCTCCGGTGATTTTGCCCCCCTGCGTTTTGTGCGTCCGGGCCATCAGCAGGTGGTTTTAGGCCTCATCACCACTAAAAATGGCGAGCTGGAAAATCCGCAGTTGATTCAGTCGCGCATTCAGGAGGCCGCGAAATTTGTCGACATCAACCAAATCTGCCTGAGCCCACAGTGTGGTTTTGCTTCAACAGAAGAGGGCAACAGCCTGACACCGGAACAGCAATGGGACAAAGTGCGTCTGGTGACGGAGCTTGCGGCGAAAGTCTGGTAACAGTAAAACGGACCAGGGTGGATGGTCGTAAACGGTATCCACCCTGGTGTGAGATTTTACGCGAGCTTAAACACCGCCACGGTTTCATTGAGCGCCTGCGACTGCTCTTTGAGCGACATGGCCGCCGCGGAGGCTTGTTCTACCAACGCGGCGTTCTGCTGTGTCACCACATCCATTTGCACCACGGCCTGGTTGATTTGCTCGATGCCACGGCTCTGCTCACCGGTAGATACCGCAATCTCTTCCATCAAACTGGTCACTTGCTTTATCGCATGGGAAATACGCTGCATGCTTTCACCCGCGCGGTTAACCAGATTGCTGCCGATGTGGACCTGCTCGCCAGAAAGCTCAATCAACTCTTTGATCTCTTTCGCGGCCACCGACGAACGTTGCGCCAGATTGCGTACCTCGCTTGCGACGACGGCAAATCCACGCCCTTGTTCGCCAGCACGCGCGGCTTCTACCGCCGCATTCAACGCCAGAATATTGGTCTGGAAAGCGATGTCTTCGATGATACTAATAATGTTATCGATCTTGCTGGAGCTCGATTCAATATTACGCATTGAATCAATAACTTCACTGACAATTTCATTACCGTCATTGGCCGCAACTAACATGCCACTTGCCAGTTTATTAGCCTGGTGAGAATGGTCAGAAGTCAGTTTCACCGTCACCGTCAGCTGTTCCATACTGGCGGCGGTTTCGCCTAACGATGATGCCTGTTCTTCTGTACGCGCGGAAAGATCGGTGTTCCCGGCGGCGATCTCTTCGGAAGCGTAAGCCACGGTCTGGCTCGACTCGCGCACCTGGCCGATAATATTTGCCAGAGAAACACGCATCTGCTCAAGCTCGCGCATCATCGCGCCAATTTCATCTTTGGCGGTGGCGACAATCGGCGTATGCAGCAAGCCGTTGGCGATTTCCGTGCAATGGGATTTCGCTTTATCCAGCTCGTTCAGCACCCGTTTTTTCAGCAGCCAGTAAACGGCGCCAAGAATGACGGCGAAGATCAGCGCAAAAATCGCGATGCTCATCAGGCTTTGTTTGAAGCTGTCTTGAGCATCCTGGTTCAGTTGCTGCGCGTGTTGCTGACGAAACGTCAGCAGCTTATCCAGCGTTATCTCAAACTGCCGGTCCAACTGTGGCAGGGTGGATGTCATCAGCGTACGAGCACGCGTGACATCGTTGGATTTGACGGCATCCAGCAAAGGTTGCAAACCTTGTTCACGATAGTTCACAAACGCACTTTGATAAGCATCAGTCAGCACCTGTTCGCCCGGTTGTTTTGGTGCGTCAAGGTAAGCCTGAAACGCAGCGTTGGCCTTACCCAGCACAGCCTGCGCACCGTCCAGCGCCTGTTGTCCTTGTTCGTTTAACCCTTGCTCACGCTCCTCTAACGCCTCTGCTGCGCGAACACGCATGGTTCGGCTGTGGTTAATCGGGTCGATGACCGATAACACCACGTTGATCTCACGGTTTACGTTATCCAGAGATTGATTGCTGCGGGTTAATGACCAGATGTTTGATGCGGTGCTGACCAGGAAAATAATCAGCAATGTGCTGAAAACCAGAATCGAAAAACGTCTGACTGACATACGATACCCTTGTGTTAAAAAAAAGATCTGACTCGTTTCAGCCAGTACAAAAGGGTTATCGGCAAGGCGGGCGGGATGTTTAGTCACGGAAATAGTCACATCAGAAAATAGTCATAATTGTGTCATATGGCTGCTTTATACCTTGTTGACCAAAATGGGTGACCGAAACGACGGATGCGAACATCATGAAATTAAAACCTTTTGCGTTATTACTGACCGCTTTGTTACCTCTGGCTAGTCAGGCAGCGGAGCCACACGTTGACCGTTACGTTGTCACATTCCCACAGGGTGACCATGTTGAATATCAGGGGGCGTATGCCGCGAATTTCCCGGATGGATTACCGGTTGGCGTGGGATCAGGCTTACAGTTTGTGGGTAAAGAAGGGGAAGCGCTGGTTTTCGCCACCGTGACCGATCGTGGCCCGAATGCTGACTCGCCAAAATCAGGCAAAAAAGAGTCGAAAATTTTCGCCAATCCTCAGTATGTCCCATTGATGATGACCCTGCGTGTGGCCGATGGCAAAGCACTGGCCACCGAAGCCCACGCGCTACATGACGAAAACGGTCCCATCAGCGGTTTGCCTCTGCCTGAAGGGGTGATTGGCGCGACGAATGAAATCGCGTTGAGCGATACCTTGCAGCAATTGTCAGGCGACAAACGCGGGCTGGACACTGAAGGTATTACGCCAGACGGCAACGGCGGTTATTGGCTGTGCGATGAATACGGCCCATTCATCATAAATATCGACAGCAACGGGAAAATCCTCAAAAAGTACGGCCCGCAAGCAGAACAAGGCGAGCAGGGTGTTGCGGGCGGATTGCCGAACATTCTCAAATGGCGCCAGGCCAACCGTGGTTTTGAAGGTATTACGCGGATGCCGGATGGGCGCATTATTGCGGCGGTACAAAGCACGCTGGATATCGACGGTAAAAGTAAAAACAGTGCGCAGTTTACTCGCCTTGTGAGCTTCAACCCGCAAACGGGTAAAACTGAGATGTATGGCTACCCGATTGATGTCGATGCTTACGTCTACACTTCCGCCAAAAACGAAACCTAGGTCGTTATGCGACTTGGGTTTTTTCTTTTGTGCTGTTTATCAGTATGCCATTCACCTTTGGCTTGGTTTCTCTCGTTTTGGATAGCTCAACTAATTAACCGCAGGAAGCATTCCCGGATAGTGTTTCGTCACAATATCATTCATCTCTTTTGTCAGATCTCTCCGCTTAAACGTGATGTATGCAAAACGAATAGAGATATCGCCACGGTTGTCAGGTATCGGTTTACGATCAAGCAGAAAGAGCGTCCGCTCGAGGTCTGCCAGTTGATCTCGTCGGCAACCCCAGTTCAGACTAAATCCCCAGCGTGTATGCTTCACCAGATTGTTGATAATGATTTTCTTACAAAGCTGCAGGGGCTATTGGTTTTGTAATTCCATGACAGACCTTTGAAGACATTAATAATCCCGCGCTCAAAGACGTCCATTTTATTCAGGTGTAGCTGCTCAAAGGCACTAAGGATATTGGCTTCGCAGATTGCTGGAAGTTCGCCTTCCTCCAGGTTTGTTTGCCACTGCTCGCTTGCCTTGGCATCCATCAGCGATAACATACCGGACTGCAGCATCAAATCACGTCATATTGAGCGGCCAATATTTCGCGTGATAACCGGCATTGTCACAACTGCCTTTTCGGTCAAACAGCTCTCATAGCGGTGCCAGGACCTCATCGCCCAGTCCTGCGCTGTACCACCGCCAACTTCTACGGTTAATCGCGATATAGCATCAAGATGCTGGATTAGTTGCTCAATCTGCGCCAGTGCAGTGTTACGACCAGTGACAATGCGTTCGATACTGGTCGAAGGTATGGGCACCAATCCGTATCAATGTATTTTGTGCGGCGACCGGCTGCGTATTGCAGGTGCTCAGGCTGGCCAGCATGCAACGGAAATGCTGTCAGAAAGGTTGGGTGGCATAGCGAAAAAACGATGGCGGCAGGTAGGTTCTTCAGGGTAAGTGCGTCAGAAAAACATGCTTCGGGTTAAAAACGCACCACAATCGTCATTTTTTACCATAAGTAACCCCATTGCGCGCCATCATGTCGTTCCAGGTAACAAAATTTATGGTCAGTAAATTTTTAAAGCGACTTTTCAGTTTCGTAACCATTAAGTATTGTTATTTGTATTCGTATTAATATCTGGAGCAGCAATTTCCTGGTGATGGTTTTTGTACACACGTTGAATAGTACGAATAATGGATCGCGTTTTTTGGTCTGACAGTGAAGAATGTAACACGATCGCCAGCGAGGGAAGCGCTGGCAGAGAGAGTTTAGTGCTCACTTCGACCAGGTTTACCGGCGCGATACGATAAGGCAATACGCCTACCGCAATGCCTGCGCTGAGTGCAGCGATGACGGCGGTTATACCCACCCCGACGAACACTTCTTCCCAACGAATTCCCGACTGGCGTAAACGTTGAGAAGTCAAATCGCGTATTCCGCAGTCAGGAGAAAGGTTGGCGATATGCACGGGGTGATCTGGAATACAGGTATATTTTTCGGTAGCAAACCAGCCAAACCGTTCCTGGCACAGTTCCAGCCCTTCGCGGCGGTCATCATTATTACGCACAATCACTGCATCCAACTGACCGTTGTTAAATGAATTCATCAACACGTGAGAGCTGTCAACAGTCACCTCTATCAATAACGTAGGGGCTAATGACTTCATTTGTGAAAGAATTTCCGGCACTTCGGGTCCCATCACATAGCATGAAATGCCCAATTTGAATTTGCTATCAGTCGTTACTAAGCTGGATATGGCCCGTTCATGAGAGCTGAGAAAATCACGCGCGGATGAGATAAATTTTTCTCCAAAAACAGATAGACGCACCTGACGAGGTGTACGCTCTATCAATTTTTGCCCAAGCTTATCCTCGAGTCGCTTCAGTTTAACGCTTAAAGCTCCTTGCGTTGTGCCCAGTTCACTCGCCGCACGAGTGAAACTTTTTAATTCTGCAATCACGACAAATGCGCGCACGGCATCAATATCCAGCGTGGTCATCTCAACTATTCCATTTTGTTGTCACAGATATACCAAACTTTACCATATCTGATGAGTTCTAAAAGTGATAATTTTCTTGCCGTGTTAGGTCATTTAACTAAATAGAAAACTTCATTTTTCATAAGTGTTTTCATAAGAAAAATGTTATCTCATTAGATCTACGGAGCAAAAAAGAAATGGCCGCGACCATATCATCAAAAAATAAGATAGCACTGAGTGCTGTGTGCTTATCCGCTATTATGTTGGGTCTGGAAATTACCAGTATTCCATCAATTTTACCAACGCTCGAAAATATGTTGCCAGCAGAGTTCCGTCAACTTCAATGGATTATGAATGCTTACACCCTGGCAATGTGCTCATGTCTGGTTGCTATGGGCGCTCTGGCAGACCGATTTGGCCGTAAGCGTATCTTCCTTGCGGGGATTACTGTTTTTGGTATTGCATCTCTCATTTGCGGAATGGCAAGCAGTGCATCGGTGCTGATTGGTGCCAGATTCCTGCAAGGTGCCAGTGCGGCTGCCATGCTTTCCTGTCAGGTCGCTGTGCTTTCACATCAGTTCAGGGACGGGCCAGAGCGAGGAGTTGCCTTTGGATGGTGGGGAATTATGTTCGGCCTTGGACTCGGGTTTGGCCCTATCATTGGTGGGGTTATACTTGCTCTGTTGAGCTGGCACTGGGTGTTCCTTATTCATGTTGTGATTGCCGTGGTGACCGTTTTTGCTGCCCGGATGGGTGTGGTGGAGTCGGGTGATCCGCACGTAGTTAAAATTGATCTTGGTGGCATTATCACCTTACCGATAGCCGTATTTGGTTTTGTCTATCTGATTACACAGGGGCATGAAATAAGTCTGGTATCGGGTACGGGCCAGGAAATTATTGCGATCAGTATTGCAAGCCTGCTGCTGTTCATCATCATTGAGCTGAAGAGCCAACGTCCAATTTTTGATTTTAAGGCTTTCCGCATTCGTAACTTTTCAGTTGCATTGTTGGGAGCCAGCGGCATGAATTTTTCATTCTGGCCGTTCGTTATCTATTTCCCGCTCTATTTACAGTCAGTGTTGGGTTACAGCAGCGTAGTGGCTGGGCTAATTGTGCTGGCATATACCCTGCCAACGATTGTTGTTCCGCCTTATGCTGAGCGCCTGTTACAGAACCGTGGCCCAGGTTTTATTATCCCTGTTGGATTATTCACCATCGCGATTGGCTTTGCTGTACTGCACGTAACCATTTCCAGCGGGTATGCTAGCTGGTTGACATTACTGCCGGGATGTCTGATTGCTGGAGTAGGTCTAGGGTTGACGAATACACCAGTGACCAATACCTCGACCGGCTCACTGCCTCCAGAACGTGCAGGCATGGCATCGGGAATGGAATTCAGCGCCCGCATGATTTCACTCGCAGTGAATATCGCCGTGATGGGGTTTGTGTTGCTATCTGGCGTCTCTGCCGAGCTGGTTCATAGCGTAAACGTTGATTCACTGGCAAGTGTTGCCAATACGATTGCCGCAGGCAACTTCAATGCAGAACTTTTGGATGGCGTGAATGTTGCCATAGCACATCATGCCTTTGTAAACGGTATCAGCTGGGTCACATTGTACGGCACATTGGCCCCAGCAATTCTTGGGTTACTGGCACGTCTTATTTCACAAAAAAAATCATCAAAACATGTCGCAACGAGTTGATAACCTATTTATTAAAATTCATTTTTAGATGAAAAAAATAAATAAAATTTCATTCTTCACTATTATGGAACAGGGTGTTCCAGGTAACACCTTGTTCTCATAAAACACAAGAGTACAAAGATGAAAAAAGATATTGAAACTATTCGGCCACAACTCGCATTAGTATTGGATATGGAACCTCATGATATTTATCCATATACAAATTTAAATGAGAATGAAAAATGGGACTCTTTTGCAATTCTCGCGGCCGTCGCATTAGTCACTAAAGAAACAGGGAAGCAGGTGACCGTAGAAGATATGAAAAATATTAAAGTCGTGAATGATCTGGTTCTGCTATTGGTGGAATAATAAGGTTTTATAAAATGCGTACTCATTCAATTTCTGGCATTAATATTAAAGCAATTACAGCAGCAATACCGTCTACGGTGATGGAAGCATCTGACTTTACTCTTTTATATGGAGAGAAAAATGTTTCACGTGTTATTAGAGGAACAGGAATAAAATCAATCAGGGTTGCTAAGTATATATCAACGACGGATTTGATGACTGCCGCAGTTAATAATTTACTAAACAATATTTATTTTGATAAAAATCAGATTGATGGTTTGATCGTTATCACTCAAACACCCGATGTATGGAGCCCAGGAACCTCATTTTCTCTTCATCAGGTATTAGGTCTCAGCGAAAACTGTTTTTTACTTGATCTTAATTCGGGTTGTTCTGGTTACGCTAATGGGCTGATTCAGGCTACTGCATTGGTCAAGGCGGGTGTGTGTAAAAATGTGTTGGTATGTACTGGTGATGTTAATTCTCGTGTCATTGATGACAAAGAGTATCAATCCAGAATGCTGTTTGGCGATGCTGCATCGGCATCATTGATCACCAGTGGTGAGGACACCTTTACATTTGTATATGGCACTGATGGGCAAGGCAGAAAATCCCTTGGTGTGGGAATGCATTATCAAAAAGAAGATGAAACTTCCGGAACGGTTGGCTATTTAAAAATGGATGGCGCAGCTGTAATGAGCTTTGCCCTAAAACGTGTTCCTGAAGCTATTGATACGCTGTTATCAGAATCGAATGTTAATAAAGATGAAATAGCGCTTTACGCCTTACATCAACCAAATGAATTTATTCTTGGGTACCTGAGAGACATCATGAGTCTGAATGATGAACAACTGCCTGCAGATGTTGACGGTATTGGTAATACTAATTCGACTTCTATTCCCTTATTGTTAAGTCGAAAGAACTGGAGTCATTCACGGAAAAACATAATCATCTGTGGATTTGGTGTTGGCCTTTCCTGGAATGCAATGTTGATAAATCTGGAAAAAACAAAAATTATTAAACCCACAATAGTGTTAGATAATTCTCACACTGGGTAACTTAAAACCTTTCAACAATTAGGGGTGTGAAATGTGTGGTATTACTGGCTGGGTAGATTTTAATAATAGATATTTTGACAGAACGTATTGTGTACAAGCCATGACGGAATCGTTGGCACATCGTGGGCCAGATGGTCAAGGTGTCTGGAATGATAAATATGCATCCTTAGGGCATCAGAGATTAGCGATCATTGATATTGAGCATGGTGCTCAACCAATGGAAGCCAGAGGTTATAATGGTAACCATGCGGTGATTGCATTTAATGGGCAAGTGTTTAACTTTCAGGAACTGCGAAGAGATTTACAAGGGTTAGGTTACCATTTTGATACGGCCAGTGACACGGAGGTACTTCTCAAAGGCTACTTACACTGGCAAGAAAATATTGTCCATCATCTTAATGGCATGTACGCGGTAGCCATCTGGGATTGTCAACGCAACCAGCTTTTTATGTTTCGCGATCGCATGGGGGTAAAGCCTATTTATTATTCATTGACTGAGAGTGGTGTTATTTTTGCTTCAGAGCCGAAAGCTCTGTTTGTTAGCGGTGTCGTTCAACCAAGTATTTCCAGAAATGGATTTTGTGAAATACTCGATATGCTAAAAACACCTGAATGTACTGTATATGATGGCGTGTTTGAAGTGCGTCCGGGTACGATGCTGATATTTGATAAAAATGGGTTACAAAAAGAGACCTACTGGGCACTGGAAGCTAGGGAACATGTTGACTCTCTGGAAAAGACCATTGACACAGTCAGAACGTTGCTTACTGACACAGTGAACAGACAAATTGTGTCAGATGTGCCGGTATGTTCGCTTCTGTCGGGAGGGCTTGATTCATCCGCAGTCACCGCGATGGCGGCTAAATCCTTACCTTCAGGGTACTTACCGTCCTTCTCTGTTGATTTCAGTCATAACATCGAGACTTTTCAGGCTGATGGGGTGAGAGGAGCCGCCGATGCGCCCTTTGCTCGAATGCTTGCCCAGCACGCGGGCACCAAACACACTGAGTTATTGCTACGCAGTGAAGATATGCTCAATGAATCCGTCAGGCAAAAGGTCTTACGTGCAGTAGATGCGCCACCTGCTTATTGGGGAGATATGTGGCCATCTTTGTATCTGTTATTTCGCGAGCTAAAAACCCACTCTAGCGTCGCCCTTTCAGGCGAGGGGGCTGATGAAATTTTCGGTGTATATCAATGGTTTAGGAATCCAGCGGCCAGAGATGCAGATACATTCCCTTGGTTAACTGCGGGATCGTCACGTTATTTTGGTGGTCTCCAATTGCTATCACGTGACTTTGTTACTTCATTAGAACGTGAAGATTATCGAGCTGAACGCTATAGCGAAGCGGTGAACGAAGTCCCCGCTTTGCCAGGAGAAAGCGATATAGATTGGCGTATGCGGAAAACGTCTTATCTCGCCATTACTCGATTTTTACCCACATTGCTTGACCGCAATGACCGTATGAGTATGGCGGTTGGATTGGAGGTTCGCGTGCCATTCTGCGACCATCGGTTAGTCGAATATGTATTTAATACACCGTGGGAAATGAAAAGTTTTGACGGCAGAGAAAAAAGTTTACTGCGTGCCGCAACACAGCACCTGCTACCGGATGGGATTGTTAACCGAATCAAAACACCGTATCCGGCCACCCAAGATGGTGCATATGAAAATGGACTTCGAGTTGAGTTAGGTACGATTATTGAAAATAACCGCTCACCGGTTTACGAACTGATTGACCGTGAAAAAATTATCAGCCTATTAAAAAGAGAGTCATCAGAAATAAGCCAACCTTACAATCGAGGAAGTATTGAAATGGTGCTCTGGATGCATCGCTGGATGAACCAGTACCAAGTCAACGTTACGGTATAACAGGGGATATGATGACAATTCAGGAAAATAACACCATTGCGCCAAAATTATTACACAAAGGCAGCTCTGATGACGTATTACTGTGCAGCCCGAGAAAAATCATGCCCGCCATTATTATGCCAAAAGGCCCTATATCTCAGAATGTTAGTGTTATTTTAAATGCATATTATCATCGTAATGGAAATGGTGATTATACTTTTATTGATGATCATAACGAGTCATTATCAGAAGTGGAATTTGAAGGTGATGCTGAATTGATCTCCCAAGGCATTCCATTTCAGAGGCTTGATTCGCTGAGTAAAAAAAACAATCTCGATCATAATTTTATTAATGCCGAGAATGTTGCTTCTTTCCTGAATGAATGCCATGTTGAGCGTTATTCGACCAGTTTCCAGTTGGTCAATAATGCAGACCATTATTTTTTCTACAGAAAGCAGCATGAGCATGTTCCCGGCATTATGTTTATGGAAGCAGCCAGACAGGCAATTTATTATCAATTGTATACCTACTCTCAACATCAGTTAGGGAAGGTAACTGTCAGTTTAAGTAAAATGCAAGCTGATTTTTACTCTTATTGTGAGCTTATGTATCCGGTGGAAATTGTTGTTGATGATTTTACTTTATCAAAATCATCAACACCAAAGGAAATTGCGTATTCAATTTCGTTCTATCAACAGGCGAAACTGATTGCAAGAATCAAAACTGTGGCACCCGTGATTTCGATTGGTAAATTTAAGCTAGCTAGAAATGTGCTGCTGAATACTGATAATGTATTTAAGCCATTAAGTCACTCGCCACTAACCGTTTTGATTACGTCACATGACCTTCGTCAGAATATTGTGATATTGAAAAGTGTATCAGGCAAGGGGTGTGTTACTAGCAGGTTAAAGAATAAAGATATAGAAAAGGCGATTGTGACTTTTGTTTATGATAATTCAATATCTTTCAGCACATCTATTTATAGGATTGGTGAAAGCAATGGGGAGATCCATTGGTTATTTGAGCGAGTCTCCTTTGAAGAGTTAGAAAGTCTTAAAGAGATGATCAAGCGAGGATTCGTCGAAAATTCTGTTGAAACTAACGTGATCGGTGAGTGAAATTATGCCTGATTATTCAAATTTGACGCAGCCTATATCCTTTGGGAAAAATCAGTTAGCAGCAAACAGGATGTATTTTTCCTCTGTTGGGTTTGATCTTTGTGACTCTATGGGAAGGCCTCTACCTGAGTTTTTTTCAATTTATGATTCTCTCATGGAAGGGGGATGTGGTTTTGGTTTTTTAGGAAATGCATCAGTTGACCCTTTGTCACAATATACTGATCGCAGTATGAAAATTGTTTCTGAAGCCCATGCAAATGATTTAAAGCCAGTTATTGAAAGTGCGAATAATAAAAGATTTATTTTAGGCGTTCAATTGCAACATTATGGTGTAAAGCCGGAAGAAAATTCTTTAAGTTATAATCTATCCGATATTCCCGGTGATGTGACATGGTTGAATGAAGAGCGCATTGAAGATTATATCAATCAGTTTCATAATGCTGCGTGTCTGGCATTAAGAATAGGTGCACCTGCAATTCAAATACATGCAGCTAATGGCTACCTATTGAGTTCTTTTCTCTCACCGAGAACTAATCGGCGAAAAGATAAGTGGGGCGGTTCACCGCTAAGAAGATCGCTAATTTTGATCGAAATCATTCGCAGAATTAAAATTTCTGTTGGTGATAACATGGCAATATTTGTGCGTCTACAAATCGATGATGGTTTGGGTAAAGAAGGAATTCATGTCGATATTTTAAGTGATGTCATTATTGCCATTGAAGAAGTTGGGGCTGATGCAATCATAGGTGCAACAGGAATTGCTGAGACTTATAATAAGTTCTTGAGCGATAAAAATTTCACAATTGATATTTCTCGCTCGGCTGGGCGTTTCTTTAAACAAAGAACCGCTTTACCTATTGGCTTTGCTGCTAATATTGATAGTTTGAAATTGGCCGATGAGATTCTTGACAGTGGAGACGCCGATTTTATTGGGTTTGGACGAGCAATTGTTGCAGATCATCAGTTTGTTAATAAAGAGCTGACAGGTGATTATGATGGCGTTTTCCGTTGTCGGTGGGATTCGTATTGCTTGTGGGATAAGAAAGAACCATCAGCAGAGAGGGTATTTTGTTGTGTAAATCCGCGCTATTTGCGCCCTAATCATATTCAATTAAAACATCAGGATAAATAAAAATGTCTTATACTGGAAAAGTCGCATTAGTTTCTGGCGGAACCCGTGGGATTGGATTTAATGTAAGTAAAAGCTTGATTGAAAAAGGTGTTTTTTGTTACATCACGGGAAGAAATAAAGAAGACGGATTGAATGCGCAGGAAGAACTGGGTAGTAATTCACGTTATGTTCAACTTGATGTCACAAATGAACGTGCCGTAATTGAGCTTTTCGATTTAATTCGTAAGGAGCACGGGCGTTTAGATCTTGCTGTTAATAATGCAGGTATAACCACTAAAAGAGCCTCAGTTCAAGAACTGGATTTAAACGAGTGGAACCGTGTATTACAGGTTAATCTTGTTGGACCATTGTTATTGATGTCACACCAGATTCGCCTGATGGCTCTAGGTGAGAAAGGCTCAATTGTGAATGTATCGTCTTGTGGCGGAGTTCTAGGACAACCACGGCAGAGTGCATATTCTACCAGCAAAGCAGCATTAAATATGTTGACACAGGTTGCTGCAGTTGAAAGTGCCAATCCACCTGAAGGGAAGAGTGTAGTGAGGATCAATGCAGTTTGCCCAGGCCCGACGTTAGGCGGAATGAACACCGAGGAGCGGCTTCGTGCTAACCCTGCATCAACAGAAGAGAAAATTCAGTCAACCGCAATGAAACGTTTTGCTGAGCCAGAAGAGATCACTGCCGCCATATTATGGCTTTTAAGTGAACAGTCATCCTATGTAACGGGGACATTGCTTTCCGTTGATGGTGGATTTAGTGCCGGTAAATTTTAAGGGAAGTCATGTGTACTTTGAGTTCACTCGAGAACCAGAAACAGCAGGAAGCCTTTAAGAGGGTATTCATTACTGGAGTGAGCAGAGGCTTAGGTCTGGCACTGGCATGTGTTTATCTCGATAAAGGTTGGACAGTATACGGTACAGCACGACATAAACCGACTCAGCTTGCCGGGCATGATCGGTTTATTTTCAAATCCTGTGATTTGCAAGATCCTGAGCAGGTCGCAGCATTATTTGAACAAGAATTTAGACCTGTTATTACAGTGGGTGTGTCAGTTATACATCTTAATGCTGGTGTTTCTTCAAATGCACCATTGCATACTGATGAATATGATCTTTCACAATTACAACAGGCCATGATGATTAATGTTCTGGCTAATAAGTTAATTCTTGACGCGCTTTTTCTATCAGGTTTTAAACCGGCACTTGTTGTTGCATCAGCTTCCATTGCTGGTACACGATATCGCGCTGGTATGTTGTCATATAGTCTATCTAAGGCTGCATTAAATGCATTGTGTGGTGTTTATGCTCAAGAAAACCCAGATGTGTTTTTTGCTGTATTGGGGATGTGTAATATTCTGACTGATTTATCTTTAGGGATAATTACAAAGGATCGACTATACGAATTTCCCGAGCATTTAAAATTAAGAGAAAGGTTTAATAAGCCAGGATACGCAGTTAGCCCTGAGGAACGTGCAACAGAAATTTATCAAAGGGTCATTGAGCAAGAATGCGAGGGGATTATAAGCGGTGAGTTTATAGAGTTAAGAAAAATCCTATAAAAATCGGTATGCTTTTTATCAATGAAATAATTATAGTTTACATTTAGGGGTTATTATGGAAATCGAGCTTAACGATATTTTAAAATCTGCTATTTATCGACAAGAGCCATTTATGGACCAACCTTTTGATTTTTCTGAGGGAGATGATACGGAACTGTATTCTTCAACGGGACAGCTAGATTCATTGAGTCTGCTGACTATCATTTCAGATGTAGAACAACAGTTATTTAAGGTGTTTGGATATAAAATTAAACTCGCAACAGAGCAAGATCTTTCATTTCAAAATTCGCCCTTTAATACATTTGGTAAAATGCTTAACTTTATTAATGAAAAAATTCAACTTTCGTTAAAAAATATAGATAATTAGTTTTGCCAGACCCTGTAGAAGGGTCTGTTTTCTGACGGGTAAATCTCTATATTATTTATTAGTATGAAGCAGGGCTGAATAATCATATGCTTTGGCGCGAAGTAGCTTACTTAAAAGATAACGATGATGAAGAGATTACCATTTTTGTCGGATATTATTCTGATTTTACACAGGATGATGTCATCTTCCTTTCTGAAGACGAGAAAATAAATTCTCGAGCATTTTCGAGTGTTCCTGCACGCAATCGATATATTGCAGGTAAGGCTTTTTTACGCAGAGCGTTAGGGTTTATGTTTAACACGGATCCCTTTCAAGGGGTTGTATCAAAAGGTGAGTATGGTAAACCATACATAGTGGATTTTGATAAAAAGATACACTTTAACGTATCCCATACGGGTGATGTTATTGCAATCGCGTTCTCGAGAAATAAGCCTCTTGGTATTGATATTGAGCTAAAAAATCGTTCGATACATCAACATCTTGCGAACTATGTATTTACAGATGAAGAAGCTGAAGAAATCCTGAGTAAGGCTGATTGGTCAGAGTGTTTTTTAAGCGCATGGACAAGAAAAGAAGCTGTGCTGAAATGTATCGGTTGTGGATTCGCTGGTGATGCAAAGGAAATTAAAATTCCACTGAATGATGAAAATCTTCTGGCTTATAAAAAATTATTGAATGTGAATGCTTTTCAAATTTGGCATCTATTTACGATAGATTTTTTGCCAAATGTAATTGGCGTTATTGCTATTTAATTGATGTGGTGAGGGATATTATGAGTTTGAAAGTGGGGGTTATTGGTGCAGGTGAAATGGCACAAGCAATTACGTTACAAGCGGTAAATAATGGATTTGAAGTTATGGTGAGTAATACTCGTGGTCCTGAATCTCTCGAGTTATTAATCAGAAAATTAGGATGCAAGGCGGGTACGCCTGAACAGGCAATCAATTTTGGTGATATAGTGATAGCCGCAGTTCCCCTTTATGCTATACCAACGTTACCAAAAGAATTGCTTATAAATAAAATCGTCGTTGATCCACTAAATTACTTCCCTCATCGTGATGGCGTTATCCAGTCGTTAATAAATGGTGAGATAACAACCAGCGAGCTATTGGCGAAAAGCGTACCAGGTGGCATTATTGTTAAGGCTTTTAACTCTATTACGGTTGAGGATTTACATCGTGATGCGCGGCCAAAAGGGGCGGTTGATCGCCGGGCTATTCCGATCGCCAGTGATAATATCGAAGCGAAGTCTACGGTAGCGAATTTCATTGAAAGTATCGGTTTCGACATTGTGGATGCAGGTGAGTTAAGTGGCAGTTGGCGCTTTGAGCGTTACCGGCCTGTATATTGCGTTGCACTAAAGCAGGATGTGTTGAAAGAGCGTCTGTTTGCCACTAATCGTGATACCTGGGTTGCTGATGGCTACTGGATATTTAATCGGGGTGTGTAACTCTTAGTAAGCGTCCAGCGAGTACCGTCTGGTCATAATTTGATACATCCGACAAAGTGGTGTCCACCAAATGATGGCAAAGGCCATTTGACGCGTGACGGTAATGAAGTCGCGACTAAAATTGCCTTAAAACCGCTGGAAAAACCCGAATCGCAAAACGAGTTGTGGGTGATTAAACTGCCGGAAGCGTTGAAGTAGCGGATGTTCAGGGTGGATTAGCGTAAGCGACATCCACCTTTGATGAACTTAAAAACTCATTGCCAGGCCT
The DNA here is from genome assembly GCF_027594725.1 of Buttiauxella sp. WJP83. Lineage (NCBI taxonomy): Bacteria > Pseudomonadati > Pseudomonadota > Gammaproteobacteria > Enterobacterales > Enterobacteriaceae > Buttiauxella > Buttiauxella sp. WJP83. The sequence goes on along the minus strand of NZ_CP110080.1, from coordinate 2,455,929 downwards.
ACGCCGTAACCGTTGGTGTTATTGCCGAACATATAACGGGCAACGAGCCGCGTGCGGGTGATGAACACATCATAATCACTGCTGTCGAGTTCTAACCCTAACCCAACGGACGACAGGCTGTTAAACCCGAGTTGGCCGCGCTGTTCTCCCAGATATTCCGTATGTGCACCTTCCATCACATAACGTAGCGGTTTATTGAGCAGCTCCCAGTCGGAAATAGGCGCCCGGCGGCGTAGGTATAGCCCCAGATTTTGCGAGTTGGCCTCGCCCTGGACTGCTTCTGAAGTGCCACTGAAACTTTGCAGGGTCATATTGGAATAGCGCAACTCAACATCGATGTCTTGTGGCTTTGAGAACAATTCATAATCGAGCATCAGCGAACCGCCTAGCCCATACGCATTGAGCCGTCCGCCATTCAGAAAATCAAAATCTGCGTTGGTGCGCCTTTTGAAGACATAGCTACCAATACGTAAATCACTGGCCATGGTCCCCAGCATAAAATTGGCGATGGGACGCAATACCAGATTGCCCCCCCACTTATCGGTATAGAGACTGAAATCCCAGCCAATCCCCCCGGTGGCGGTAAGACTGTTCCATTTAGTGGGTATTTTGCGAGTTTCAGTACCGTCAGACAGAACAAATTGCGGGTCATAACGGCTGTAGCCCATCGTTCCTTCAAGGTAGATCGGGACTTCTTTGCTTACGGTCGCACCGCCGCCGAATTGAGTAATGGAAAGGGCTTGTTTCTCACCACCTCCGCTCCCAATATTCAGATCGCTGGCAGTGATGTCAGGCCAGACGGTGTAACTCATTAGCGCGAGCACCGAATCGGCGTGCTTTTTTGGGTTAATGGCGGCCGCGGCGAAACACGCCGAACTGGCCTGTATTAACGCAACGAACAAAATAAAACTGCGCGCAACCTGTACCGTCATGTTCTTCTCATACCCTCATTCAACAAGATGCTGAATACTCAATAAGATAAAGGTAATCGCAATCCTATTTATTATAGAAGCGTTAATTTATTCATCGCGTTTATCTTGCAACGTTGATCTCCATTACGCTGCGTATGGATTCCACCAGCGCCGAGGCGGCGGGGGACAATTCAGAACCGATTAGCCGGGAAATTCCAATTTGTTCCAGCACAAGAGGGGGAAATGACGAAAGCGGAACAAGATCATTCTGGTAGGCCGCATCCGTGACGATAGATTGCGGGAGGATCCCCAACAAGTCAGTTTTCTTTAATAGCCACAATATATTGAAGAATGACACGGTCTCAATGGAAGCGTGGGGTGGGTCGATATTTTCATGATTAAAAATGTTATCGAATTGCTTGCGTAACGTGGTTTCAGGTGGCGGTAAAATCCACGACTCTTTTTTTAATGCTTCTAATGTTGCATGGGGATTTTGTTCCAGCGGGTGGTCGCGTCTGGCTACGATCATGGCGCTTTCACTAAATAGGGGTTCCCGGGCGACCACGGCACTGGAACTAATATCCGATAGCCTTCCAATTAAAAAATCCAGCTCTCCTGATATCAGGCGCGGGACGAGTTCACCACTGACGCCGTCAACGATTTTTATCCGAATATCGGGTCGGGTCGCGCTAAGGTGCGCAATGGCGGCAGGGACGATATAGCTCGAGCCGGTTAACACGCTGCCAATGGCCACTTTCCCGGCATGCCCCTTGCCGAGGGCGTTAATTGCCTGAGAAACATGGTCAAGCTGCGCCAGCACCATTTTACTGCGATCAACAAAAGCGCGTCCAAGCTCGGTCGGCGTCACTCCTCGGCGGTTTCGCAAAAACAGCTTCGCACCGACGGCATCTTCAAGGTCTTGCAGCAATTTGCTGGCCGTGGGTTGGGATACATTTAACGCGCGTGAAGCGTGAAGCACGCTGCCATATTCAAACAGGGCGATGGCCAGGCGAAAGTGCCGCACGGTCGCCCAGCGTTCCAGCCGATCGAGTCTCATGTGCTATCCGTTTTATGAATACCACGTGCAATATATATGCTATTTACGCATATCACAAACCGACTTAGACTCCATTTAAATAATCCAAGCGGAGTGTAAAACATGAAGATGAATAACCTGGAAACGGTAAAAAAATACTTTAAATATTGCGTCGATGGGAAAGATGCACAGCGCGTGACGGAATATTTTGATAAAGACGTGATTATTCACCGCCCTGATTGCGATGCGCCTATTCACGGTGTTGAAAACTTTAAACGTGCGTTAACCGAGCATGTTATTGATCGCTATGAATCTATTTCCACTAATTTCAGCAAAGAAGTGGTGACTGAAGATGTGGTGGTCGTTCACCTGAAACATGTCGCTCGTGGCTCAAATACCTGGCATGGATTTGATGTTCACGGTAAAGACGTCACATGGACGGCGTTAACGTATTTCCGCTTTAATGCCGAAGGCAAAGTGGTCGAAGAAATCGTTGAACGAAACGAATTATTTATGGCGAAGCAGGTTGGGATTATTGACTATAAGTAATGTTGAATGTCGGATAAGCGCTAGCGCTGTCCGACACATTATACCGATCCCCGACTGACCAACTTCCACTCCAGAATCTCATTCACCGTTTCCACTTCCGGGTTATCAATGCGCTCAAGTAATAATTGCACGCTGCGCACGCCGAGTTGATGCATCGGCTGTTCGATGGTGGTGAGCGGAGGGAAGGTGACTGCGCCAAACGGCACACCGTCAAAGCCCATTATCGCCACATCTTCAGGCACTCTTAAACCTTGTTCGTGGGCGAAATGCAGCGCGCCGCCCGCCAGCGCATCGGAAATGGCAAAAGCCGCATCGGGCGGTTCGGGCAGGGTAAACAGTTCCGCCATCGCCTGCACACCCGCCTGATATTCCAGGCCGTCGGCATACACCACGGCTTGCCAGTTTTTACCGCAGGCCGCGCGGTAACCCGCTTCCCGCTGTTGAGAATAAAGATAACGCAAATCGCCGTTAATCAAAGCGATGCGTTTGTAACCTGCGCTTTTCAGATGATCGACCGCCGCAGACGCTGCTTTAAAGTTATCAATCGTGACCGACGAGGCGCGATAACCGGGATCGCCTTCGCCGCATTGTACCCACGGCGAGTCGCCGATTAACGTCGTCAGCCCTGGCAAACAACTGATGGCATCCATGGTGATAACGCCGTCGACCACTTTGCCGCTCAACAGGCGCAAATAGGCCGATTCACGGGTCAGACGTGATTCCGAATTACACAGCAGAATGTGGTAACCGTGCTTTTCCGCTTCTTCTTCAATGCCGCGCACGACACGGGCGCAGAAGGGGTTAGTGATGTTAGACACCAGCACCAACAGCATACGGCTGCGTGAGGTGCGCAGCTGGCGCGCCAGCAGGTTAGGTTGATACTCACACTCCTTGATCGCCGCCAGCACTTTATCGCGCGTATCCGGTTTCACGGCAGGGTTGCCATTCAGCACGCGAGAAACCGTCGCCGTAGAAACTCCCGCAATACGCGCCACTTTATCTATCGACATGTTGATCCTTTGCACGATCGGTTGAAATGTGAACCACATTCCATATTTGAATAGATACTAACAAATAATTCATCAGCATGATGGTAACCCCGCTGAAATCGATTACATTTTTAATGAAGTGCGAATGTAATCGATTACAAAATTTACCCATCATACTTCGCGTTGCAGGTTCGTTGGCCGCACTCAGTTACCCGAATCACTGACTTGAGTCAGCTCATCGGGATGCCTTCGATTGCCGCCTTCCTGCACCACGAATTATTTTGGCTAAAAAACAATAACAAATGCGAACTCTGTACCGGAGGATTTATGTCTTCTCAATCGGCTGTTGGAGCACAAGTGGTCACCCATAAGTGGGTGATTCCACGCCTGTCGTTAATGATGTTTCTCGAATTTTTTGTCTGGGGGGCCTGGTACGTCACCCTCGGTGTGGTGATGGGTAAATATGGTCTGAGCGCGTTAATTGGCGATGCGTATTCCACCGGACCGATTGCGTCCATTTTATCGCCGTTTGTTCTGGGTATGTTGGTTGACCGCTTCTTCGCCTCGCAGAAAGTGCTCGGCGTGCTGCACCTGATCGGCGCGGCGTTGCTGTGGTGGCTGCCGGGTATGTTCGAAAGTGGGCAGAGCGGTCTGCTATGGGTCGTCTTCGCCTACATGCTTTGCTACATGCCGACAATTGCACTGAGTAATAACGTGGCATTCCATAGCCTGGCAAACAGTGAAAAAGGATTCCCGGTGGTGCGTGCCTTCGGCACCATTGGCTGGATTGTGGCGGGCCTGATTGTCGGCACCAGCGGGCTTTCAGACAGCACCGGCATCTTCACGATGGCCGCCGTTGCATCCGTAGTGTTGGGGATCTACAGCTTTACGCTGCCGAATACGCCTGCGCCGGATCGCGGCAAACCGCTGTCGATGCGTGACCTGCTGTGTGCGGATGCGTTCGCGCTACTCAAGCTACGCCACTTTATGGTGTTTATCATCTGCGCCACGCTGATCTCCATCCCGCTGGCCGCTTATTACGCTTATGCCGCACCGTTTATTTCGGCGGTTGGCTTTGAAAACGTCAGCGGCGTCATGGCGCTCGGGCAGATGTCTGAACTGCTGTTTATGTTGCTGATCCCGTTCTTCTTCCGCCGCCTTGGCATCAAGATGATGCTGCTGATCGGTATGCTGTCGTGGTTCCTTCGCTATGCGATGTTCGCGCTAGGGATCACTGAAGAAACCCGTTGGATGATCTACATCGGCATCATTTTGCACGGGGTTTGTTACGACTTCTTCTTTGTGATCGGCTTTATCTACACCGATAAAGTGGCGGGGAACAAAGTGAAAGGGCAAGCACAAAGTCTGTTGGTGCTGTTCACCTACGGCCTGGGGATGCTGATAGGTTCGCAAATCAGCGGTGCGGTGTTTAACCGTTCGGTGACAGCGAAAGGTGCTGAAGGCTTGTTGCAATGGCAGCAGTTCTGGTGGATGCCAGCGATTGCCGCCGTGGTGATTGCAGCCATCTTCTTCTTCACTTTCAACTACAAAGAGGCTGAGCAGAATGGCAAATAAGCCGCTGCGCGTATTGGTCGTGGGCTGCGGAAATATGGGGGGCGCCCACAGCCTTGCGTATCAGCATTTGGACGAGTTTACACTCTGCGGGCTGGTGGCCCGCGGAGAGTCGAAAGTTCACCTGAAAGCGCAGTTGGGGGCCGATATTCCGCTGTTCGAAAATTTGCAGCAGGCAATTAAAGAGACTCAGGCTGATGCCGTCTGCATCGCCACCTGGCCTGATAGCCATGAAGCGCTGGCATTGACAGCGCTCGCGGCCGGTTGCCATGTGTTTCTTGAAAAACCGCTCGCCACAACGGTGAGCGGGGCAAAACGCGTTGTGGCGACGGCGAAGCTTGCGGACAAAAAACTGGTGGTCGGCTACATCCTGCGTCATCACCCCGTCTGGCAGCAGTTTATTACGCTGTCACACGGGCTTGGCAAACCGTTGGTTATGCGCATGAACCTTAATCAGCAAAGCAGCGGTAGCGCCTGGCACACGCACAAAATGTTGATGCAGTCGCTTTCGCCCATCGTTGATTGCGGCGTGCATTACCTTGATGTGATGTGCCAGATGACCCAATCCAGCCCGCTCTCGGTGAGTGCAGTTGGCGCGCGCCTGAGTGACGACATCCCCCCTGGGCAGTTTAACTACGGCCAGCTTCAGGTGCGTTTTACCGACGGTTCAGTCGGCTGGTACGAAGCGGGTTGGGGGCCGATGATGAGCCAAACTGCCTTCTTTATTAAAGATGTCATTGGCCCGCAGGGAGCGGTGTCTATTGTGACGCGGGAAGCCGCGGGTGAAGGGCAATCGGCGAATGTCGAGGCGCACACGCGTACCGAGTCGTTACGCATTCATCACGCCCAATTAAATCCGCAGGGTGATTTTGCTCACAAGGATGAGTGGGTGACGGCAAGCAATGAGCCTGACCACTTTGCCTTGTGCCAACTCGAACAACAGTTTTTTGCTCGTGCCATATACGACGATAGCGATTTGGCGCTGCATCAGCAGCAGGCGATTGAAAGCCTGGCGGTGGTGCTGGCGGCGGATCGCGCGGTTCGTGAACAACGCACGGTGATGATTAAGGAGATGTTGTAATGAAAACCCTGAAAGGGCCATCCATTTTTCTCTCGCAGTTTATTACGGATAACCCCCCGTTTAATTCGCTGGACTCCCTTGCCGTCTGGGCTGCGGGGCTGGGTTATAAAGCCGTACAAATCCCCACGCACTTACCGCATATTTTCGATCTCGCCAAAGCCGCACAAAGCCTGGAATATTGCGCAGAAATTCGCGCTGTGTTGGCGCAAAGTGGACTGGAAATCAGCGAGCTTTCGACTCATCTGCAAGGGCAACTGATTGCAGTGCATCCGGCGTATGACGCCGCATTTGCCGGGTTTGCACCGCCGGAAGTGGCACACGATGCCAGCGCTCGTCAGCAGTGGGCGGTGAATAGCCTGAAACAGGCCGCGCGCGCGTCACAAAATTTAGGCCTGAAAGCGCATGCCACCTTTTCTGGGGCGCTGGCCTGGCCCTATTTTTACCCGTGGCCACCGCGTAACGAACAGCTGATTGACGAGGCGTTTCGTGAATTAGCCGCACGCTGGTTGCCTATTTTAAATAGCTTCGATGAAGCGGGTGTCGACGTTTGTTTTGAATTACATCCCGGCGAAGACTTACACGATGGCGTCACCTTCGAGCGTTTTCTGGCATTGGTCGATAACCACCCGCGTTGCAATATTCTGTACGACCCGAGCCATATGTTGCTGCAACACATGGATTACCTCGGTTTTATCGATCACTACCACGCCAGGATCAAAGCCTTCCACGTTAAAGACGCTGAGTTTCAAACATCTGCAAAAAGTGGCGTATATGCGGGTTATCAGCCGTGGATTGACCGCGCAGGCCGTTTCCGCTCGTTAGGCGACGGGCAGATTAACTTCAAGGGGATCTTCAGCAAACTTGCTCAATATGACTATGCCGGATGGGCTACGCTTGAATGGGAGTGTTGCCTGAAATCAGGCGATGCGGGCGCGCGTGAAGGAGCCAAATTTATCGTCGATCATATTATTCCGGTGGCCGACTATGCCTTTGACGACTTCGCAAACAGCAAAAGTGAAACATCTGCGGTGCGTCGTATGCTCGGGCTGGAGGAGTAACCATGAAACGTATCCGTTTAGGTATGGTCGGTGGCGGTGAAGGCTCGTTTATTGGCGGTGTGCACCGTATTGCCGCACGGCTTGATGATCAGTTTGAGTTAGTTGCCGGAGCTTTTTCGTCTTCACCTGAAGTAGCAAAACGCAGCGGTGAAGGGTTGTTTGTCGAAAGTGACCGCTGTTACACAAGCTGGCAGGAGATGGTGCTGCGCGAGTCCGCGCGCCCGGATGGCATCGAAGCTGTCTCGATTGTGACGCCTAATCATCTGCACGTTCCGGTGGCAAAGGCATTTCTGGAACACGGCATTCACGTGATTTGCGATAAACCCCTCGGCGTCACGCTTGCCGAAGCAAGGGGGCTTGCGCAGGTTATCGAAACCACGGGCCGCCACTTTATTCTCACCCATAACTACAGCGCATTGCCGATGGTGCGCGAAGCCCGCGCGCGGATTGCCAACAGCGAAATCGGCGATATTCGCGCCATTGAAGTGGAGTATTTGCAGGATTGGCTGAACGACCGACTTGAGTTGACTGACAACAAACAGGCCAGTTGGCGCGGTAATCCTGCGATGGCGGGGGCTGGCGCGATTGGAGATATTGGTACTCATGCCTGGCAACTGGCGGCGTTTGTCAGCGGTATGGAGCCCGAAGTGGTGCGAGGCGAGCTGTTAATACGCATCCCCGGACGGGTGCTGGATGATGAAGTGTATGCTGAAATGCGCTATGCCAATGGTGCCAGAGGGCGTTTATGGGCAAGCCAGGTGGCACCCGGTTTTGAAAACGATTTGCGCCTGCGGATTGTGGGCAGCAGGGCAAGCATCAGCTTCCGTCAGCAGCAGCCTGAGATTCTGGAAATCCATCCCCATCACGGAAATAGTTACACTGTCACGCGTAACGGGGTGAACAACCACGATTCAGTGCGCCACCAGTGCCGAACTCCTGCCGGGCATCCTGAAGGGTATCTGGAAGGATTCGCGCAAATCTACCGCGAAGCCGCCGTCAAAATTCGTGGTGGAAGTGCGCCTTTGCTGCCGGGTATTGAGCAAGGGATCTCCGGCATGAAATTCATTGAAGCAATTCGCGAAAGTAGCCAACGCGGCGGAGAATGGCTGGAGTGGTGAGCCTCCCGAGCTGCGTGTCATTTCCCTCAATCGTTGCATCACACTTCTCTCTTCTCACGGTATTGACGGGGCGATAGCGATATTGCCCCAAACCGCACCAAAACATAGCCGCGTAGCGTGTCTCACGTAAAAGTGAAATAAAAAATAGCGTTACGTGCACCATGTCGACTATTCGCACAAATTCGTACAAAGGTTAGGGTGCTAAGTTGCCGCATGAGTTGGTTATTAACTAGCCTTTTGAATGGTGTGCTGTTTTTTCACCTCCCTCCGATTTGGTCTGAACAAAAGAGGAAACAATGAAAAAGCTGACGTTAAGTCTTATTACCTTAGCGCTGGCGGGCGTTTCTAATGCCGCGCTGGCCGATACTCTGCGTATGGAATGTCCGATCTCCCCCGGCGGTAAGGAATACTGCAACTACGTCAAAGACCGTTTTGAAAAGCAGACCAGCAACAAGCTGGAGTTCATCGAGTTTCCTGCGGCATCTGACGAGAAGCTGGCTTTGCTTCAGCAATTGTTTGCGGCCAAAGATGAGAAAGCGGTCGATTTGTTCCAGTCCGATACCATTTGGGTGGGCTTGCTGGATAAGCAAACGCTCGATTTGACCGATGCGGTTGCCGATATGAAAGGGGATTTCTTCCCAGGCCCGTGGGCGAACGACACGGTGAACGGCAAAGTCAAAGCGGTTCCGGCTTATCTCGATACGGGCGTGCTCTATTACCGCAAAGATCTGTTGGAAAAATACAACGAACAGCCACCAAAAACCTGGGAAGACCTGACGCGTATCGCCACAAAAATTCAGGAAGAAGAGCGCAAAGCCGGGCATAAAAACTTCTGGGGCATGATCTTCCAGGGTAAGTCGTATGAGGGGCTGACCTGTAATGCGCTGGAATGGATTGATTCTTACGGCGGTGGCACGTTCATCGACGAAAAAGGCAACGTGACCATTAATAATCCGAAGGCCGCCGCCGCGCTGGATATGGTTGCGGGCTGGATTGGGAAAATCACTCCGAAAGGGGCGTTAGGCTACAAAGAAGAAGAATCGCGTTCGGTGTTCCAGAACGGCGACGCGCTGTTTATGCGCAACTGGCCTTACGCCTATTTGCTTTCACAAGGGGCTGATAGCCCGCTGAAAGGCAAAGTGGGCGTCGCACCACTTCCTGCAGGGCCGGATGGCAAATCGGCCAACGCGTTGGGCGGTTGGCAGTGGTCAATCAATGCGAACACCAAAAACAAAGATGCGGCCATTGCGCTGCTGAAAATCCTCACCGACGCCGATTCGCAGAAAATGCAGCTGAAATATCTTGGCTTCGCACCGACGCGCTCGGCCTTATATGAGGACAAAGCGGTGCTGGAAACCGCGCCGCATCTGACGCTGTTTAAAGAGATTTTCGCCAATGCGGTTCCGCGTCCGGCAACGGCAACCAAAAGCCAGTACCCGCGTGTCTCTAACGCCATTTTCAACGTGACCTTTAAGGTGCTCAATGGCGGCAGTGATGGCAAGACGGCCGTGGCGGATCTGGAAAAACGTCTGGAACGCGTCAAAGGTAAGGACTGGCATTAATTGGCGCACTCAGGTTACCAACGCAGGCGTCGCCGTATCGCATGGATACTGGTGGCGCCCGCACTCTTACTCCTTGCACTGGCGGCGGGTTGGCCGCTGGTGCGCACCTTCTTTTTCAGTTTCACCAATGCGATGCTCGACAACCCGTCCGAGTACCAAATGGTGGGGCTGGCAAACTATTACGCCGCAAACGGTGGTGACAGCAGCGGCGTGCTGGTTGATCCACTTTGGTGGCAGGCGGTCGGCAATACATTGTGGTTTACCGTGGTGTCCGTAGGGTTAGAACTGCTATTTGGCATGCTGCTGGCGCTCTTGATGAACCAGAAGTTTCGCGGCCAGGGGCTGGTGCGTACGGCGATTCTGGTGCCGTGGGCCATTCCAACTATCGTCAGCGCCAAAATGTGGGGTTGGATGTTCCACGATCAGTACGGCGTGGTGAACGACTTACTGGCGAAAATATTCGGTTACCAGGCGCATCTGGCGTGGATTGCTGAACCGTCGCTGTCGATGTGGGCGGTGGTGATTGCCGATGTCTGGAAGACCACGCCGTTTATGGCGTTAATGTTGCTGGCGGCCCTTCAACTGATCCCCACCGATCTCTACGAAGCCGCGCGCGTAGATGGTGCCAGTGCCTGGCAACGGTTTAAGCGCATCACGCTACCGCTCATCATGCCTGCGATGATTGTGGCGCTGATCTTCCGCATCATGGACGCGATGCGCATCTTCGATTTGATTTTCGTGCTGACCTCCAACAGCGAGGCAACCATGTCTGTCTCCGGCTATGCCCGCGAGCAAATCATCTCTTATCAGGACATGGGCGTTGGCTCGGCAGCCTCGGTGCTGGTGTTCATGATGGTGGCGGGGATTGCAGCCTGCTTTATCCGCGTTTCACGATTGAACGAAAAGGAGAAGCGGTGATGAAAGCCACGCGTCGGCAGCGAAAAATCGGTCACCATCTGGTTATCTATGCAGGCGCAACGCTCGCTGTGCTGTTCTGCGTCTTCCCATTTTATTACGCCATTCTGACGTCGTTGCGCACCGGGCAGGAGCTGTTTTTACCGTCGTATCTGCCCAGTGGTTATCACTGGCATAACTACGTGGTGGCGCTGGTCGATAATGGCATCGCCCGAAGTCTGCTTAATTCGGTGCTGGTGGCATCGGTGACTGTGGGTATCTGTTTGTTGGTGGCGATCACCGCTTCTTTTGCGTTAGCGCGCGTGCCGTTTCGTGGGCGCAAATTCCTGCTGTTCACCATTCTGTGCGTATCGATGTTCCCACAGGTGGCGGTGCTAACGGGCATGTTTGAGCTGGTGCGTTTTCTTGGGCTTTATGACTCGCTCGGCGCACTGATACTTTCATACACCACTTTTTCTCTACCGTTCACCGTCTGGGTGCTGACCACTTTTATGAAGTCGATTCCGGTGGAACTTGAGGAGGCGGCGATTGTGGATGGGGCAAATACCTGGACCATTATTCGCCGCGTCTTCGCACCGATTTTGGCTCCTGCACTGGTCACCACCGGGCTGCTGGCATTTATCGGTGCGTGGAACGAATTCATGTTTGCCCTGACGTTTATTATTTCCGGCGATAAACGCACCGTACCCGTGGCAATCAGTATGTTCAGCGGCGCATCCACTTTTGAGCTGCCGTGGGGCAGCATTATGGCGGCGTCGGTGGTGGTTACACTGCCGATTATTGTACTGGTGCTCATTTTCCAGAAACGCATTGTCAGCGGGCTTACCAGCGGAGCGATTAAGGGATAACCATGGCGCAACTCGTGCTCGATAAAATTCAAAAACGCTACGGCAGCACGTCGGAAGTGATTAAACCTCTCGACCTGGAAGTGAACAGTGGGGAGTTTGTGGTGGTGGTCGGGCCGTCCGGCTGCGGGAAATCCACCTTGCTGCGGATGGTCGCAGGTCTTGAGGAGATAACCGCAGGCGAGATGCGCATCGACGGCGTGTGCGTGAACGATGATTCCCCGTCACAGCGCGGCATCGGTATGGTGTTCCAATCTTACGCGCTGTATCCGCATATGACGGTGTACCAGAATATGGCGTTTGCGCTGGAGATGGCAAAACTGCCCGTCAAAGAGATCGACGAAAAAGTGCGCGAAAGTGCGCGAATTTTGCAGCTCGAGCCTTTGCTCGATCGGCGACCAAAAGATCTGTCTGGCGGCCAGCGTCAGCGCGTGGCCATTGGTCGAGCCATTGTGCGCGAACCAAGGCTCTTTTTATTCGATGAACCGCTTTCCAATCTTGACGCTTCACTGCGAGTGCAGATGCGCATGGAAATTGCTGCACTTCACAAAAGAATTAACGCCACCATTTTGTACGTCACACACGATCAGGTAGAGGCAATGACGCTAGCTGACCGCATTGTGGTGTTAAATCAGGGGCAAATTGAGCAGGTGGGCACGCCGCTTGAGCTCTATGACCGTCCGGCAAATATGTTTGTCGCACAGTTTATTGGTTCGCCCAAAATGAATCTGATCCCTGGTGTGTTAACGCACGGCAGCGCATTGCGCAGCGACGTCCGGCTTGAGAATCGTCAGGAAGTCACACTGCCGATAAACGGTGCAGGTGTTGCGGAGGGGCAAACAGTACAGCTGGGGATCCGCCCTGAACATATTCAGATTACCGACCTGGCGCAGGCGGATATCGAAGGTGAAGTGCTGTTTGTCGAGCAGATGGGCAATGAGACATTGCTCTACGTTAACGGCGGCTACGGTAGCGAACCATTAGTGATGCGCCATACTTCCAGGCTTGAAATTCAGGCTGACCGACGCATCGGCCTGCGACTTCCGCCGGAGAGTTGTTATTTGTTTAATAGTGATGGGAGGGCGTTTATTCGGGTGTAGGGGGGATGACTTTGAGTCATCTCTTTGAGGTTTGAATGGGTTGTCTATGTCAGAAACGGTGAAGGTTCCGTTCACTCAAAGCATTCTGTTAAATGCAGCCATCGAACCGGTGAACGACTTAGGGTGGCCACCGTCGCCACCCTAAGAACCCGGACTCCCGGCAAATAAATCGCCGCTGCGCGGTAAACACCGTTTTTCACCCAACATTCGCGGTCGTTCGCGATTCGTTCCAGACGATCGCTCTCTTTCGCCGCTCCCGGCGGCTCAACCACGACTGAAGGGTGAAAAACGGCGCGATTTAAGCCGGATTAAAAACCAACGTCAAAACCTGAGGTCAAAAGCCGAACCGGTTAATCGTGTGAATGCACGATGCTTTCCAGAGAAAATCAAACCGTTGCACTACGTTGCAATAAACGATGCTCCTCACATTGTCAGCGGCTACGGTAGCGAACCGCGGGTGATGCGCCATACTGAAAGACTTGAAATTAAACTCAAATAGCTCGTGGTGTCGTTTTGCTCTAATCCCGGCCCTCTCTCCCAGGATAGGGGACTGATCGAGTGTTGGTTTTCCCCCTCTCCCTGAGGGAGAGGGCTGGGGTGAGGGCCAATACCTAAGGAGATCTCCATGGAAAAAAAATGGTGGCACAACGCGGTGGTGTACCAAATCTATCCGCGTAGTTTTATGGACAGCAACGGCGATGGTATCGGTGATATCAACGGCATCATCAGCAAACTCGATTACCTGCAACAGCTCGGCATCAACCTGATTTGGCTCTCGCCTGTTTATCGCTCGCCGATGGACGACAACGGTTACGATATCTCCGACTACGAAGACATTGCCGCCGAATTTGGCACGATGGCAGAGATGGAATTTCTCATCCAACAGGCGAAAAAACGCGATATTCATATCCTGATGGATTTAGTCGTCAATCATACTTCTGATGAACATCCCTGGTTTATCGAAGCGCTGAAATCCAAAGACAACCCGTACCGCGATTTTTATATCTGGCGCAAACCTGCGGCAGATGGCGGCCCGCCGAACGATTTCCGTTCCTATTTTGGCGGCAGCGGCTGGGCGTTTGACGAAGCCAGTGGCGAATATTATTTGCACCAGTTTTCAGTCCGTCAGCCCGATCTCAACTGGGAAAACCCGCGTGTTCAAGATGAAGTCCACGCCATGATGAATCGCTGGCTGGCGAAAGGTATCGGTGGCTTCCGCATGGACGTTATCGACCTTATCGGCAAAGAGGTGGATCAGCAGATTATGGCGAATGGCAAAAATCTCCACGCCCTGATCCGCCAGATGAACCGCGCCACCTTTGGCAACGGCGACTACGTTACCGTTGGCGAAACCTGGAGTGCGACACCGGAAGACGCCTTGCTTTATAGCGGCGAGGAACGAGAAGAGCTGTCGATGGTTTTCCAGTTTGATCACATCAAACAATTCTGGGATGAACATGCCGGGAAGTGGCGCAGTAAGCCGTTTGAACTGGCGAGCTTCAAAGCGGTTATCGAAAAGTGGCAAACCGCACTGGCGCATCACGGCTGGAATTCGTTGTTCTGGAGCAACCACGATTTACCCCGCGCGGTGTCGAAATTTGGTGATGAAGGCGAGTTTCGCGAGCCCTCCGCTAAAATGCTCGCCACGGCGTTGCACTGTCTGAAAGGCACGCCGTATATCTATCAGGGTGAAGAGATCGGCATGACGAACGTGCGTTTCGAAGCCATCAGCGACTATCGCGATATCGAAAGCCTGAATCTTTATAAAGAGCGGCTGGCGGAAGGTGTCAGCCACGAGGAGATGATGCTCGGCATCCATGCCAACGGGCGCGATAACGCCCGCACGCCTATGCAGTGGAACAACGGCCAGAACGCCGGTTTTACTACCGGTACGCCGTGGATTGCCGTGAACCCCAACTACCGTGAAATCAATGTCGCGGCAGCGCTTGAAGAGCCGGATTCTATCCTGTGGCATTACCAAAAATTGATCGCGCTGCGCAAAAATTATCCTGTGCTGGTTTACGGCGATTTCCAGGCGGTTATGCCTGAACACCCGCAGGTTTTTGCCTGGCTTCGTACGCTGCACGACGAGCGTTTACTGGTGATAAACAACTTCACCTGTGAACATCTCACGCTCGATTTACCGGAATTTATGCAGGGCTGGCAGGGCGAATGCTTGATTAGCAATTACGCACCTCGCGACCAGTTGGCGGTCAGTATTGAACTGCAACCTTATGAATCTTTTGCATTATTAATCGGGAGGTAAACGATGGCGAACTGGTGGAAAGAGGCAGTTGCGTATCAGATCTATCCACGCAGCTTTAATGACAGCAACGGCGATGGAATTGGCGACCTGAACGGTATCACCGAAAAACTCGATTACCTTAAGGATCTCGGCATCGATCTGATTTGGATCTGCCCGATGTATAAATCGCCGAACGACGATAACGGCTATGACATTAGCGATTATCAGCAGATCATGGCTGAGTTTGGCACCATGGACGATTTTGACCGCCTTCTTGAGCAGGTTCACGCACGCGGAATGCGACTGATTATCGACCTGGTGGTCAACCACACGTCCGATGAACATCCGTGGTTCCTGGAATCCCGTTCATCACGTGATAACCCGAAACGCGACTGGTACACCTGGCGCGACGGTAAAAATGGCGTAGAACCCAATAACTGGGAAGGGATCTTTAAAGGATCTACCTGGGAATTTGACCCACAAACCGAACAGTATTTTTTGCATCTGTTTACCCGCCGTCAGCCCGACCTGAACTGGGAAAACCATGATGTGCGCCGTGCGGTGTACGACATGATGCGCTGGTGGCTGGACAAAGGGATAGACGGTTTCCGTATCGACGCCATCTGTCATATGAAAAAAGAACCCACGCTTGCCGATGTGCCGAATCCGGATAAACACCGCTATGCGCCGTCGATGAAAAGCCATCTTAACTATGACGGGCTGCTGGACTATGTGGACGACATGAGCCAGAAGGTGTTTCAACATTATGACATCGTGACGGTCGGGGAAGTGAACGGCCTGGATTCCGAGCATGCTGAAGAATGGGTGGGTGAGCATCGCGGGCGACTCAATATGGTGTTCCAGTTTGAGCACGTCCGTTTATGGGAACCAGAAGCCGGTTTGCGCCCGGAACCCGCGGTGCTGAAGAAAATTTTCACCGCCTGGCAGGATGCGCTGGAAGGCAAAGGCTGGAATGCGTTGTATGTAGAAAACCACGATCTGACTCGCATTACTTCACGCTGGGGCGACACCGAACACCACTGGCGAGAAAGCGCCACCTGCATCGCGGCGCTGTTTTTCCTGATGCAGGGCACGCCGTTTATCTACCAGGGCCAGGAAATCGGCATGACCAATACCCGCTTCGACGGGGTGGACGATTTTGATGATGTGTCAGCGAAAAATATCTGGCGCGAGATGGCGGCTCAGGGCAAAGATGAAGCCGAAATCATCGCGTTTCTGACCAATACCGGGCGTGATAACTCGCGCACGCCGATGCAATGGAATTCCTGGCCAAACGCCGGTTTCAGCGACGGTACGCCGTGGTTTAAGGTCAATGCCAACTTTGAGATGATCAACGTCGCCAGCCAACAGCAAGACCCGGATTCAGTGCTGAATTTCTATCGCGCACTGATCCAGTTGCGCAAAAAAGAGCGCACGCTGATTTATGGGCGCTATGTCCTGGAGCTGAAAGATCACGCGCAAATTTATGCCTACCGCCGTGAGCTTGATGGCACAGAGTTTGTGGTGCTTTGCAATATGTCGTCAAAATCAGCCCGTTGGCAGGATGAAGAATTACCGCTCGAATGGGCAAAATGTGTGCTGGGAAATTACCCGAAGGTGGATGAGCTCTATCGGCTGCACCCATGGGAAACGCGGGTTTATCAGCTGGTGTAAATAAGGACTCAGAGCTCCCCTATACAGTAACCAGACCGCCTGCGGTATGATGCGGGCTGGTTTTTTACAAGGAGGGGTTATGTTGATGACAACATTTCCAGCTTTGCAGGCCACGACGCTTGATGCCATAAATACGTTGGGCGAGTGGCTTTCTCATAATGAGTTTGATGCACCGCCCGCAGTGTCTGATGGAGAGCTGATTATTCTCGCCGGGAATGCCGTGATCCCGACCATTGATGCGGCCTGCCAGTTGGCGGCTAACAGCGAGTTGCCGCTGCTGATTACCGGTGGTATCGGGCATTCCACCACCTTTTTATACGGTGCTATCGCTAAACATCCACGCTACAACATCATTCCCACCACGGGACGTGCAGAAGCGGCCATTATCAGCGATATCGCCACTCAGTTCTGGAAGGTCCCCGCTGAAAAAGTGCTGGTGGAGGAGAAGTCCAGCAACTGTGGCGAGAACGCTCGCTTTACGTTTGACCTGATGCAAACGCTGCAGATCACTCCAGCGAGCGCGATTATTATTCAGGATCCCACCATGCAACGCCGCACCCTCGCGACATTTGAACGCGTCTGGCAAGGTGAAACGCATCAACCTCGTTGGCGAAGCTGGCCTGGTATTGTTCCGGTACTGGTCAGTCACGAAACCGGGACCACTTTTAGTCTGAATGAAAAGGGCTTATGGCCGGTCGAGCGTTACATTTCGCTAGCGCTGGGGGAAATCCCGCGTATCAGAGATGACGCACAGGGTTACGGGCCAAAAGGGCGTGATTTTATTAGCCATGTTGATATCCCCGCCGCGGTGATAAACGCCTGGGAATTTCTGGCCAGGGACGCAGCGCTTGCACAATTGATGCACGAACGCGGCCTGTAACAACACTCATAAATATCCATTATTCGATGGTAATGATTTACTTTATCATTCATTAATGATAATTATTATCAATAGCGAAGATTCATTTCTTTAGCTAACGTTTTGTTAGCTAAAGAATTTCACCTGCTATTGATAAGGATATTAAGGATATTTATGTCTGCTATACCACAAACCCGTCTACGTGCGTTGCCTGCTTTAATGCTCTCCAGCCTGCTATTTTCCAGTTCACTATTTGCTGATACCTCGTTTACCGTAGAACGAAAACCGGTCGGCAAAGGCGCATATGAAATGGCGTATAGCGCGGATCAATCTGCTCTGTATGTTGCTACGTCACAAAGCCGCAAACTGGATAAAGGTGGGGTGGTTTATCGTCTTGACCCGGCAACGCTCGAAGTGACTCAGGCGATTCATAACAACCTGAAACCGTTCGGTGTGGCGTTCAACAAAACCACTGGCACGCTGTTCCTTGGCAACACCACCAATAGCGCGGTGACGGCCATCAACAGTAAAACAGGGGATGTGATTAAGACACTGGTGGTAGACGAAACCAAACGTACCGAAACCGTGCGCCCGCTGATGCCGCGCCAGTTAGTGGTTAACGAAGCCACCAATACCCTGTATATGGGCGGTTTGGGTGAGTCCAGCGTGTTATGGGTCATTGACGGCACCACGCTTGAGTTACGCGACACCATCAAAGATCTCGGCAAAATGGCGACAGGCCTGGCGATTGACGAGAAAGCATCACGCATTTACATGACCAATGCTGATAACGAATTTATCGTCATCGATAGCAAAACCAACAAGGTCATTTCGCGCACGAAGCTTGAGACTGAAGGCGAACATTTCTATCTCAATATTGCGTTGGATCGTGCAAACAACCGCGCGTTTATCAGTGATTCGAAATCTCCACAGTTGTTGGTTGTTGATACCAAAACCAGCAAAGTGCTGAATAAAGTTGAGGTGCCGCTGGGGCTGGATGTGCTGTTTAACCCGGTGCGCAACGAAATATACGTTACTCATCGTAAAGCCGGTAAAGTCAGCGTGATTGACGCGAAAAGCTACAAAGTATTGGAAACGATCGACACGCCAGCCTGGCCAAATAGCCTGGCGCTTTCGCCAGACGGGCAGCAGTTGTTTGTTAGCGTGAAACAAGAGGGTAGCCGCGAAAAAGAGCCGGCCAGCCCGGATGATGTGGTCCGTATCAGCTTTAAATAAAGTCAATCGGGCACGCTATGCGTGCCCGATATTATTACCGAATTACTTCATCTACTCGCTATCCGCTTTTTCTGCTTTCCCTGCCATCTGCGCCAGGAAGTCATAGCGTTTTTGCAAATCTGCGGCGGCGTCTTTCCATAGCTGTTCTGCGACTTCAGGTTGCTGCGCGTTCAGACGACGGAATCGCTGCTCTTTCATCAGCGTATCAGCCAGTGCATCAGACGGTGGACGCGAATCCAGCGCCAGCGGCAGTTTACCCTCATCGGCACGACGTGGGTCGTAGCGATACAGCGGCCAGAAACCGGTCGCGGTGAGTTGACGCATTTGATCATGGCTGAGAGCCAGGTCGTAACCGTGTTCCTCGCAAGGGCTGTAGGCGATGATGAGCGACGGGCCAGGATACGCTTCGGCTTCCTGAATTGCTTTCACCGTTTGGTTGAGCTGCGCCCCAAGTGAAATCTGCGCCACATAAACATGCCCGTACATCATCATGCTGACGCCGAGATCTTTACGTGCTTTACGCTTGCCATGTTCACCAAATTTCGTGACCGCACCCAGCGGGGTTGCTTTCGACGCCTGGCCGCCGGTGTTGGAGTAACACTGGGTATCCAGTACCAGAATATTGACGTTTTCGGTCAGGCTCAGGACGTGATCAAGACCGCCAAAGCCGATGTCATACGCCCAACCATCGCCACCAATCAACCAGATAGATTTCTCTACCATCGCATCGGCATCTGTTATGAGCTGGCGGGCGTCCGGGTCGTCGATATTCGCCAGATGCTGACGCAATGCGACAACCTGTTCGCGGCGCACTTCTGGCGTTGCTTCGGTGTGAAGCTGCTCGTTGAGTTCCGCAGGCAGTTTATCGGAAAACTTATCAACCAGGCGCATCACGCGGGCGCGATGTTGATCGACCGTTAAACGGAAACCTAAACCAAATTCGGCGTTATCTTCAAACAGTGAGTTCGCCCAGGCCGGGCCGCGACCATTGGCATCGGTGGTGTACGGTGTCGATGGCAGGTTACCGCCATAAATCGATGAACAACCCGTCGCGTTGGCAATCAGCATGCGGTCGCCATACAGTTGGGTCAGTAGTTTGATGTACGGTGTTTCACCACAGCCTGAACACGCGCCGGAATATTCAAATAGCGGTTGAAGCAGCTGCGAAGTACGAATATCGATACGTTCCAGGCTGGTGCGGTCCATTTCCGGCATCTGGAGGAAGAAATCGTAATTCTCTTTTTCTTCTTCAACGTGCTCAAGGCGCGACATCATATTGATGGCCTTGATTTCCGGATTCTGACGGTCTTTCGCCGGACAAACTTCGACGCACAGATTACAGCCGGTGCAATCTTCAGGCGCGACCTGCAACACGTATTTCTGCCCACGCATATCGCGGGATTTCACATCCAGTGATTGCAGTCCGGCAGGCGCGTTTTCCATCGCTTCTGGCTGCACGACTTTGGCGCGAATAGCCGAGTGCGGGCAGGCCGCCACACAGTGGTTACATTGGGTGCAAATGTCGGGCTTCCAGATAGGAATTTCTTCGGCGATATTGCGTTTTTCCCACTTCGTGGTGCCCATCGGCCAGGTGCCATCAGGAGGGAGTGCGGAAACGGGTAGTGCATCGCCAAGGCCTGCCAGCATTGCGGCGGTGACGGTTTTAACAAAGTCGGGTGCTGCATCTGAAACTACAGGAGGGCGCATTGGGCTGCTTTCATTCACCTCTTGCAAGGTCACTTCAGCAAGGGATTCACGCGCTAACGCCAGCGCCTGCCAGTTACGTTCAACAAGCTCCTGTCCTTTGCTGCTGTAGCTCTTGGCAATGGCTCCTTGAAGCTCTGCTAGTGCGCTGTCGCCCGGTAAAATCTGGGTGAGATGGAAGAATGCCATCTGCATGACGGTGTTGATACGCGCACCCAAATGGCATTCACGGGCAATTTTTGCCGCATTCACCACGAAGAAACGGGCTTTTTTCTGGTTTAACACCGCCTGAACTTCTTGCGGCAGGCGATGCCACACTTCATCCGCGCTGTACGGCGTGTTCAGTAGGAAAATGCCGCCTGGTTTCAGGCGCTCTGCCATCTGGTATTTGTCGATAAACTGCAACTGGTGGCAACCGACAAAATCAGCCCGGTCAATAAGATAGGTCGAGTTAATCGGCTGTTCGCTGACGCGCAGGTGGGAAACGGTCAGACCGCCTGCTTTCTTCGAGTCATAAACGAAATAACCCTGGGTGAAGAACGGCGTCGAGTTACCGATGATTTTGATGTTGTTTTTGGTTGCCGAGACGCTGCCATCGCTGCCCAGACCATAAAACAGCGCTTCAAGTTTGGCGCGGTTCGGCAGGGTGTTTTCAGGCAACGGAAGCGACAAATTGGTGACATCGTCGTAAATCCCTACCGTAAAGCGCGGGCGAGGTTTGGCTTCTTTTAACTCGTTAAATACTGCCAGCACACAATCCGGGCCAAACTCTTTGGAAGAAAGACCATAACGCCCACCAATCACGCGTGGCAGGGTTTCACGCTCGCCGCGGTTAAAGGCTTCGGCAAGGGCGGTCATGACGTCGAGATACAGCGGTTCCGCCAGTGCGCCCGGCTCTTTGGTGCGATCGAGTACCGCAATCTGGCGGACTGATTCTGGCAAGACGGCTAACAGATGCTCGGCTGAGAAAGGGCGGAACAGGCGAACTTTCAGCACGCCGACTTTTTCGCCGCGCGTGAGTAATTCGTCGACCACTTCTTCACAGGTGCCGATGGCAGAACCCATCAGAATAATGACGCGCTCGGCTTGCGGGTGGCCGTAGTATTCAAATGGACGATACTGGCGGCCCGTTGCGGCGGCAAAACTGTCCATTGCCTGTTCAACGTGTTCATACACCGCGTCGTACCACAGGTTACTGGCTTCGCGGGACTGGAAGTAAGTATCAGGGTTCGCCGATGTGCCACGGATAACCGGATGGTCCGGGTTCAGGGCGCGGGCGCGGTGTTCATCAATCTCTTTTTGCGGCAACAGTTCCAGAAGGGTGCTGTCGGCAAGTGGCACGATTTTATTGATTTCATGGGACGTGCGGAAGCCATCGAAGAAATGAATAAAAGGAACACGACTTTTCAGCGTGGCAATGTGCGAAATCAGCGCGAAGTCTTGGGCTTCCTGAACGCTGCTGGCGCAAAGCATGGCACAGCCGGTCTGGCGAATCGCCATCACATCCGAGTGATCGCCAAAAATTGAGAGTGCGTGGGTCGCAATCGTCCGTGCCGCCACATGCAGTACAAACGGCGTGAGTTGTCCAGCCAGTTTGTAGAGTGTGGGGATCATCAGCAGCAAGCCCTGCGATGATGTAAATGAAGTGGAAAGGGCACCCGTTTGCAGCGCACCGTGAACAGCGGCAATTGCCCCTGCTTCGGACTGCATTTCTACTACGCGTGGCGTGTCTCCCCACACGTTTTTTCTGCCATCTCCTGACCATGCATCAGCAAGTTCTGCCATGGTGGAGCTGGGTGTTATCGGGTAGATGGCAATAACTTCGCTGGCGCGAAACGCCACAGATGCGACCGCACCATTGCCGTCGGTAGTGATCATAAGACACCCTTACATTGCGCAAAAAAATTAACATAAACAGGCCCGCATAACCGCGCCGAGCCGAAGAATAATCTTTTAATTCTAGCAAAGCCCACAGAAGGTGATTTTCGCTTTTGTGTCCTGCATTGAGCCTATATTGATATTTTTAAACGGGGGATTGGTTCTGTTTTACGCAGTAAAGTGATCTTGATTGCAAAATCACACACATTTTATGGTTTTATGGCCTCGACGGAACGGCGTACCAGCGCTTATGATTCTTAGGTTTTGCAACGTTTAGGGGGAGAGAATTAATGCGCGCTGCGTTTTTAGCGGGTTGTGCCGCACTTTTATTGTCGGCATGTAGTAATGAACCACCTCAACAAGCCACCGCGGCTCACGTACCACCGGGTATGCGCGCGGCAATGTCCAGCCAGGGGCAGGCAAGTTGTGCAATGGTAGGGGGTTCGCTGAGCGTCGCTCGTCAGCTGGATGGTTCGGTAACGGGAATGTGTGCGATGCCTAACGGCAAACGCTGTAGTGAAAACGCGCTTGCCGCCGGAACGTGTGGGGCGTACTAACCCAATCAGTTGACCAGATCGGCCAGTTTATAAACTAAAGTATGCTGGCTGGTTTTCAACGTCAGTTGTTGCGGAGCCAAACCGACTTTTGCGCCGTTGGTCAGCATGTCGTTAATCATATGATCAAGTTCGTTTAACTGTGGCTCAGCACACATCATCATGGTCATTCCCAGACCTTTCGATTTCAGCGTATTGTCTTCAAGCGTTGCCTGGCCCATAAAGCGGTTACACATCGCGCCCGAAATATGCATATTTTCACCGAAGCTCAGCTCTGGCATACGTTTGACACCCGTCAGTGGTTTGCCGTCAACCGTTTGCAGAACATAGCGGTGATGTTGCAGATCTTGTGCCGTAACAGTCGATTTATCGCCAGATTGTGCACAACCGGCCAGTACCATTGCAGCCAGTGCTAAAGAAGCTAATTTTTTCATCTCTTTTCCTTAAGTTGTATCCAAAATAATTCGAGCTGTATCGAGGCGGCGACGCAGTGAGTCCCCTGGAGCTTACTAAAGTAAGTGACTGGGGTGAGCGAGGAAAGCCAACAAAGATGCAGCTTGAAGTATGAAGGATACTTTCATTTCATCAATGAGTTGGACACACTTTGGCAAAAAGCGTCTTGTGATGCTTTAAGGATAATCCTAAAGCCATCCTCACCCCGACCCTCTCCTTGAAGGAGAGGGGGAATACCGGGCTCCTATATCCTCTCCTTGAAGGAGAGGGAGAATTCAGCGCTCCTATATCCCCTCTCCTGGGGGAGAGGGCTAGGGTGAGGGCGTCCAGACTAAAACTAGTTAACCTGATTCACACACGTCTCGCCATTCTCCAACTGACGCAGGTTTTCCAGCGTAGTCTCAGAAATACTGGTTAACGCTTCCGCAGTTAAAAATGCCTGGTGGCCAGTAAACAGCACGTTGTGGCAGGCAGACAGGCGACGGAACACGTCATCCTGGATCACATCGTTAGATTTATCTTCGAAGAACAGATCGCGTTCGTTCTCATAGACGTCCATACCTAACGCGCCAATTTTTTGATTTTTCAAGGCATCAATTGCGGCCTGAGAGTCAATCAAACCACCACGGCTGGTGTTGATAATCATCACACCATCTTTCATCTGATCGAACGCCGCACGATCAAGCAAATGGTAGTTTTCCGGCGTCATTGGGCAGTGCAGGGAAATAATGTCTGACTGCGCAAACAGGGTAGGCAAATCGACATATTCCACGCCAAGCTCGATTGCCGCAGCACTTGGATACGGGTCAAACGCCAGCAGGCGCATGCCGAAGCCTTTCAAAATTCTGAGTGCCGCAAGGCCAATTTTACCGGTACCAATCACACCGGCAGTTTTGCCAAACATGGTGAAACCGGTCAGTCCTTCCAGAGAGAAGTTGGCATCACGGGTACGTTGATAAGCGCGGTGAATACGGCGGTTCAGGCACATCATCATGCCGACGGCATGTTCAGCCACGGCTTCTGGTGAGTAGGCTGGAACGCGCACCACTGGCAAACCGAGCTCTTTTGCCGCATCGAGATCAACGTTATTGAACCCGGCGCAACGCAACGCGATAAATTTCACACCCTGGCTTTTGAGTTCTTCCAGCACCGGACGACTCGCGTCATCATTCACGAAGATGCAGACGCCTTCGCAGCCATGAGCCGTTTTGGCTGTTTTTTTGGTTAACAAGAAGTCATAAAATTCAAGATCAAAGCCGTATTCAGTGTTAACCTGCTCCAGATACTTTTTATCGTACTGTTTTGTGCTATAGACTGCCAATTTCATGAGACTTATCTCCAGAATGATATTGTTGTAAAATTACCACGCTTAAAATAATCATACAAATCTTAAACAAAATTTTTATGGATGAAATTCTGCTGCTCACTCAAGCTTAGCTACGCTTAAATCAGGCTTGATCTTCACGCTCGGCTTGAATAATGCAAGAATCATTGCATATGTCGCGTGGCTGGGTACAAAATTGTCGCTGAATCAGGATCTTAATCGCCCATGAAGGGTAAATATAAAGCCATTATTGCGTTGCTGCTGATAGTTATCTTGCTGTTGTTGACGCTCACGATGACTATCGCCAATTGGCTGCCTACGCTTGCAGGAATCTGGCTGCCGAAAGGGACACGCATCGCCATGGAAGCAAGCCCGAGGTTTAAACGCGGCGCGATCCTTATTCCTGACTTGCGCTATCTGGCCGGGGATTGCGAACTTGCGGCTATTAAAGACGCAACCCTCAGCCATCCGAAGCGCTGGCGTATCCATCTTGATACGCTCAATCTTAACGTCGATTGCCTCAGTAAAATGCCGCTCGATCAGTCTGGTCCGGCGGCACCGCGTACGCTTGCCGAATGGCAATCACTGCTACCTGAAAGCCTTATTACTATAGATAAGGTCAATATTACCCCGTTTCAACAGTTCTCAGGTGCCTTAAACCTGAGTCTTTCACCCCAGCAGCAAACTCTTCATTACACAGGCCCATCTTTAAGTGTAGATGCGCAACTGAACGGCCAGTTATTAGCGTTACAAAAGTTAAAAATTCAGGCGATAGCGGGGATGGAGCCGCTCGAACTGTCCGGTCAGATAACGCTGCCGCCACTGACTAATGGCTTGCCGGAAGAGGGCAATCTCGCGACCACACTACGCATTCCGCAAGAACCTGAACGGGTCGATGTCGCGCTGGCCTGGCAGGCAGAAGAGGGATCATTAACGGTGGAAAAACCGGGCGCAGCTGAACCGTTGGTGTCGCTGCCCTGGACTGTCAGCGACACCATTTTTGAAGTGAATGGTGGGCGGTGGTTCTGGCCATATGCCGGTATTCCACTGCGTGGGGGAATTGCGTTACGGGTGGATGACTGGAAACAAGGGCTGGAAAAGGCCGTAATCAGTGGGCGGATGAATGTCATCACCGAGGGCAGCGCAGGTAAAGCGAATGCGGTGCTCAGTATCGGCCCTGGCAAACTCAGTTTAATTGACAGCGCGTTGCCGGTGCAGCTAACCGGTGAAGCCAAGCAAGATGGCATGGTGTTTTACGCCATGCTGCCGGGCGAAATTAGCGGGGCAATTGCCACCCCTAAACTGCTGTTCCGGCCTGGCGCGTTGCTGCGTTCCCGTGGGCGCGCCATCGATGCTCTGGATGTGGATGAAATTCGCTGGCCGCTTGCGGGGGTCAGTGTGACCCAACAAGGTGTTGATGGGCGATTGCAGGCGATCGTGCGTGCGCATGAGAATCAGATGGGCAACTTTGTGATTCACCTGGATGGGAAAGCGGACAACTTTTCACCGGATGCCGGTTTGTGGCGGTGGAAATACTGGGGTAATGGCGAATTCACACCGATGCAGGCGAAATGGGATGTGCGCGGTTATGGTGAATGGCGCGACAGTGTGATTGAGCTGACGTCGCTCTCGACCGGCTTTGACAAACTTGAATACGGTTCAATGCTCGTCACCGAACCGCGCCTGAAACTCGACAAACCGCTGCACTGGCAGCGTGATGAATCGGACCCCTCGTTTGAGGGCTCGTTCACGTTAAATGCCGGAAAAACGACCTTCAGCGGCGGTAGTACGTTGCCACCTTCAGTATTAACCTTCAGCGTGACGGGCACAGACCCATCCTCATTCCAGTACAAAGGCGATCTGCATGCGGGTGAGATTGGGCCGGTGCGAGTTAATGGCCGTTGGGATGGGGAGCGTCTGCGCGGTAACGCCTGGTGGCCACAACAAGTACTGACGGTATTCCAGCCATTGATCCCCGCCGACTGGGAAATGACCTTAAAAGACGGCACGCTGTATTCACAGGTGGCTTTTTCCGCGGCGGCGGGCCAGGGATTTGAAGCCGGTGGGCATGGTGTGGTGAAAAGCGGCAGTGTCTGGATGCCGGATAACCAAATTAACGGTGTCGATTTTGTGCTGCCATTCCGTTTCAGCCACAGTACCTGGCAATTAGGGACGGACGGGCCGGTGACGTTGCGCGTTGCGGAAGTCAAAAACCAGGTTACGTCGACCAACATCACCGCTGATCTTGAGGGTTGGTACCCGTGGAGTGACGAACGGCCACTGACACTCAGTAACGTTAACGTCGATATTTTGGGTGGGAAATTGCGCGTGCAACAACTGCGCATGCCACAACGTGATGCCGCCTTGCTACGCTTAGAAAACATCTCATCAAGTGAATTGGTCACGGCGGTCAACCCCAAACAGTTCACGATGTCCGGACGTGTAAACGGTGCGCTGCCGCTGTGGCTTAATCATCCGCAATGGATAATCAAAGACGGCTGGCTAACCAACCCAGGGCCGCTGACATTACGACTGGATAAAGACATGGCGGATGCCATTGTTGAGAACAACATTGCCGCAGGGGTGGCTGTTAACTGGTTGCGATATATGGAAATTTCTCATTCCTGGACACATATCAATTTAGATAATCTGGGTGTATTAACGCTGCAGGCGAATGTGCGCGGCACCAGTCAGGTCCAGGGGAAAAAGAGCGAAGTGCGGCTGAATTACAGCCATCAGGAAAACCTCTTTACGCTTTGGCGCAGCCTGCGTTTTGGGGATAATTTGCAAACCTGGCTTGAGCAACATACCGCACTACCGGATGTGCGTTGTCAGACACGCGATAAAGCTTGTGAGGAAACACAATGAAGATCGTCATCGCTACACTCCTGGCGACAGGGATTGTCACATTAACGGGATGTACCCCGCGTATCGAAGTCGCGGCGCCTAAAGAGCCTATTACCATTAATATGAACGTTAAAATCGAGCATGAAATTCATATTAAAGTGGATAAAGACGTTGAAACGTTGCTTAAAGAGCGCAGCGATTTGTTTGGCACGGAGTGAGCGTCATGAAAAATATCGTTAAAGGCGTGGTGTTGGCGAGCATGATGATGAGCTGCCAGGTTTTGGCGTTAACCTTGTCTGAAGCCCGTCAGCAAGGACGCGTAGGGGAGACGCTCAGTGGTTTTATTGCCCCCATCAAACAAGACAAAGAGACGCTGGCGTTGGTAAAAAGCATAAATGAAGCGCGTTCAGAGAATTATCAGAAGTTGGCGGATAGCAACAACATATCGGCAAATCAGGTGGCTGAACTGGCGGGACAAAAGCTGGTGGAAAGGGCGCAGCCGGGGGAATATGTCCGCGGTATTAACGGGCAGTGGATGAAAAAGTAACACGTTACCTCAGGTGCTGGACTACAGTTTATTGACGAAAAGTGACTAATTTCTTCCGTACAGCCGGTATCTGATGGGGAACCATTGATGAAAAAGATTATTCTGGTCGTCGCGTTATCTTTAATGTCCACGGCAGCGTTCGCTCAATTGACGCCGACCTCAAGCATCAATTCCAATTCAAACAGCTCGTCCACGACCTCCGGGCAGCTATCGACGACAGCCCAGACCACGATCGATTTGCTCGGGAGTGATACGGTCGCCGGTATCGGAACAAGCGATACCGTGGCAGGGTTAGGTGGGAGCGACTCACAAACCAGCAACCCAGTCTCTTCGCCTATGCCTGCGTTTGGGCACACGGGCAACCTCAGACAGCCAGGTTCAATACGTCACTAAAGCGAAAGGCATAATAAACGGTGACTGGAAGAACTTAACTTTAGAAAAGACCCCTTGCACACCCAGTGTGGCTCTCACGCTGGGGTGTTATTAAATTGTATTGGTGTAAGTGTTTAAATATAAATATGTTAAGAACCGATTAAATATCATTGATGTGCTTCATTTTTATTCTATTTAACCTTTCCTCATATCTTCTTTATAGATTGAATCCTCTTTAGAAAGGTCTTGTCCCTGAAATGTGTAATTTTGCCTGTTTTATCACCTAAAACTTTCCCGTAACGACCCTCATCAACCGTGTGGAAATCTATACATAATGCTGATAATTTGTTTTTTAACCACTTTAATCTCTGTGTAACATTGTATTTGCAGCATGAGCGGTTAGTTGACGATCTTTACACTGTTTTTCGTAAGTATTACAAATCAGAAACATTAAGAAATCGAACAAATAAATTATTGAGCAGAGAGCAAAAAGAACCTATATTGGCCGCGATTTTTACAGGTGCTTAGTTTTTCTAATTCATTTAATCAGCTGCGAAATTAACGAGTTAGCAGTTGTAGGAGAGATATGATGACGGATAAAGTCCGTATTGACAGTTTAGGTGCGAATTCATTAAACGGAAATAATGAAACCTATTTAGCAAGACAAGCTGAATTTGAATCGAATGTTAGGAGTTATCCACGTAAATTGCCTTTTGCAATTGCGAAGGCCAATGGTGTTTGGATCACTGATGTTGAGAATAATCAATATCTTGATTGCCTTGCGGGGGCAGGTACACTTGCTCTTGGACATAACCACCCTGACGTGCTGCAAAGCATCCAAAATGTCATTACTAGCGGCTTGCCGTTACATACACTGGATCTGACCACGCCGTTGAAAGACCAGTTCTCCGAATATCTTCTCTCTTTATTGCCAGGACAGGGTAAAGAGTATTGCCTGCAATTCACCGGCCCATCTGGTGCAGATGCCGTTGAAGCAGCGCTGAAACTGGCTAAGAAAGTGACCGGCCGTGCAGGCATTATCAGCTTCTCCGGCGGCTATCACGGCATGACTCACGGCGCACTTTCTGTGACAGGCAATTTGTCTCCGAAAGAAGCGGTTGATGGCATGATGCCTGAAGTTCAATTTATGCCTTACCCGCATCAGTACCGCTGCCCGCTGGGTATTGGCGGCGAAGCTGGCGTTAAAGCATTAACCTATTACTTCGAAAACCTGATCAACGACGTTGAGAGTGGCGTGCGCAAACCTGCGGCGGTCATTCTGGAAGCGGTTCAGGGTGAAGGCGGCGTTAACCCGGCTCCAAAAGAGTGGTTACAGCGCATTCGCAAAGTCACTCAGGAACACGGCATTCTGCTGATCATCGATGAAGTTCAGGCTGGTTTCTGCCGTACCGGCAAACTGTTTGCCTATGAACACGCTGGCATTGAGCCAGATATCATCGTGATGTCTAAAGCAGTCGGCGGCGGCTTGCCACTGGCCGTGCTGGGTATTAAGAAAGAGTTCGATGCATGGTCACCAGGCCATCACACCGGGACTTTCCGTGGTAACCAACTGGCGATGGCTACCGGTTTGACCACGCTTAAGCATCTGACAGAAAACAAGATTGCTGACAAAGTGGCAGCACAAGGCGAGTGGCTGAAAAGCAAACTGGCTGACATGCAGAAACGCTACCCGGTGATTGGCCAGGTTCGCGGTCTGGGCTTGATGATCGGTATCGAAATCGTTAAACCAAACGAAGCGAAAGATCATATGGGTTGCTACCCGGCTGACGCAGAGTTGTCCGCATTGCTGCAGAAAAACTGCTTCAAAGCTGGCCTGATTCTGGAGCGCGGCGGCCGTAACGGTTGCGTACTGCGTCTGCTGCCATCCCTGCTGATCACCAACGATGAGCTGGCTATTTTCCTCGACAAATTTGAGCAGGCGCTGCTGGCGTCCGGCATCAAACCTGTCTGAGTGGAGCGAATGACCACGATGTCTGATTTAAACCCGATTCTGGCAGGTTCAGCGCAAAGCACTGAAGCCTACCAGCAGGCGATTGCACAGGCCAGCGCGGCTGTTGTGCAGTGGCTACAGCAACCTGAAATGTATCAGGGTAAAAGCGTGGCTGAGCTGCGTGAGCGCATTCAACTGGATTTTAATCCGCAGGGTCTGGGCAACCAGGCTGCTATTGAACGTGCCATTGAGTTCTTCCTGAAAGACAGCCTGTCGGTGCACCACCCGCAGTGTGTCGCGCATTTGCACTGCCCAAGTCTGGTCATCAGCCAGGCGGCTGAAGTGCTGATCAACGCCACCAACCAGAGCATGGATTCCTGGGATCAAAGCCCTTCAGCGACCATCATCGAGATGAAGCTGATTGAATGGCTGCGTGCTCAAGTGGGTTATCAGGCAGGTGACGCAGGCGTGTTCACCAGTGGCGGCACTCAAAGTAACCTGATGGGCCTGATGCTGGCGCGTGACGCGTTCTTTGCTCGCCAGGGTCATTCCATCCAGCAGGACGGTCTGATTGGCGATCTGCGCAAAATTAAAGTTCTGTGTTCTGAAAATGCGCACTTCTCAGTGCAGAAGAACATGGCTTTGATGGGCCTCGGATACCAGTCTGTGACGCTGGTGAAGACCGACGAATTTGCACGCATGGATTTCAACGATCTGCGTGAGAAAGTGGCGCAGGCGCAAGCCAACGGCGAGCAAATTCTGGCGATTGTCGCCACTGCCGGTACCACCGATGCGGGTGCAATCGACCCATTGCGTGAGATTGCGACCTTTGCCGCGCAGCACCAGATTTGGGTGCACGTTGATGCAGCGTGGGGCGGGGCATTGCTGATGTCCGAGAAGTATCGTGACTATCTGGACGGCATTGAATTAGTGGATTCCATCACTCTGGACTTCCATAAACAATTCTTCCAGACCATCAGCTGCGGCGCGTTCTTGCTCAAAGAAGCCCGTCACTATGAATTGATGCGCTATCAGGCAGCTTATCTGAACTCTGAGTTCGATGAAGAAGCGGGCGTGCCAAATCTGGTGTCCAAATCTTTGCAGACCACCCGCCGTTTCGACGCGCTGAAATTGTGGATGGGCCTGGAGGCATTGGGTCAGAAGCAATATGCGGCGATCATCGATAGCGGTGTGACGCTTGCACAGCTTGTTGCGCAGTACATTACTGAACAGCCGTCTCTGGAACTGGTGATGAAGCCACAACTGGCGAGCGTGTTGTTCCGTTTCCGTCCTGAACAATTAGCGCAAAGCAGTGATGCGGTTATCGCGCTGCTGAACCAGAAGATTGGTGATGCATTGCTGGATTCTGGCCGCGCAAACGTCGGTGTGACTGAACATAACGGCGTGACCTGCCTGAAAATGACGTTGCTGAACCCAATCGTGACGCTGGATGATATTAAAGTCCTGCTTGATTTGGTTGAGACGACCGCACAGCCATTGCTGGCAAAGTAAGTTAAAAGTAGATGGGCGGTTAATACCGCTCATCTACTCATTCATTTCCTCTTAATATAATTTGTTTTATGAATATTGAATTCAAATTATATTCATCAGTATTATTCCCTTTGATTATCCTCTCTGTAACTTATTGATGTATTGTGCTTATTTTTATTAAATAACACTAATTGCAAAACAATTTCCACACAGTTAATATTGCTTTAAATTCCTGTTAGGCAAAATGGGTGAAAATCACACTTATGCTTAACTCCTGCCCGCGTTTCACGGATGAAAACGTTATGATTATTCTGACGACGATAACTTTTATTATTTTAAGATTTTGCTATCCACAATATGACTGGAATGGGCTGCGCAAGCGGGTCTTCCTGTGGTGGGCAATGAACAGTTTATTTGCTTTTGCGTTGCTTTATACCGAGTGGTTTGGATTAACCTTTTTAGCTTCTTCTTTTTTATTAATATTTATTCTTCTCTAAAAGCCTTTAACGATATTGTTCATATTCAATTGTCTCGCGAACCGTAATAAGAGCCTGGTAAAGGTTTTCTTCACTGACTGAACCCAACGCAATACGAATGGCGTGCGGCACGTATTGAGACGTGCTGAAGGGCTCAGCGGTAGAGACTGAAATATTCATATCTAATAAGCGACGAACGACACTTTCAGCTCGAACTTCTTCAGCCAACGGTAGCCAAATAAACCAGGATGCCGGAGGGCTCAGTTTTCTGGCCTGAAGTAATAAAAAAACGGCAAATATGATATTTGCCGTTTTTTGAATCGTATTACCCGGTCAATGATGACGAGGAATTATGCGGTTACGATGCTATCAATGGCCGCTTTAGCATCGCTTTGTGCTTTGCTTGCCACTTCCGGGCCGTAGGCAATACCTTCAGCAAACACATAGTTCACATCGGTAATACCAATAAAGCCAAGGAAGATATTCAGATACGGAACCAGCAGGTCGGTTGGGGTATCTTTATGGATGCCGCCACGGCTGGTCAGGATCACAGCACGTTTACCGGTAATCAGGCCTTCTGGACCTTTCTCGGTGTAACGGAAAGTCACACCCGCACGCGCAACCAGGTCGAAATAGTTCTTCAACTGTGTTGGAATGTTGAAGTTGTACATCGGTGCGGTGATAACAATCACGTCGTGTGCTTTCAGCTCAGCAATCAATTCGTCAGACAGTGCCAGGGCTTCTTGCTGACGTGGAGACAGTGGGGCATCGCTTGGACGCAGCGCGCCAACCAGCTCACCATCCAGCACAGGGATTGGGTTGGCAGCCAGATCACGCACGGTGATCTCATCTGCGCTATGCTGTTCACGCCATTGTTCAACAAAATAGTCAGACAGCTGATTTGACTGAGAGTAACCTGCCAGGATGCTGGACTTCAGGACTAAGACTTTGCTCATGGGTGATTCCTTTGTTGTGTTCATTCGGACAGATTGCCCGTTCGCTGAGAAGTACTTTATTCACAATCAGATTGCAGTGATAGCGCAATATATCGAACTCTATGTTCGATTTTATTGAACAAGGCGTCGAAAGGTGCAATGTGCTAATCTAGCGCCAATTGATAAAACAGACTTACCAGGCAGTGCGCTGCCGTGATGATTACGCAATGGAAAACATAAAACCCTCACTCTCCTCATTATTCTCACGCCTTGACGGGCTAATGCTACGCGACAGACAACGCTTCTCTCGCCGTTTGCATGGCGCGAAGAAGGTGAAAAATCCTGAATCGCAACAAGCCGTGTTGGATTCACTGGCGGTGGAAATCGAAGCGGCTGCGGGTAAGGTTCTGCTACGCGAAGCATCGCGGCCAACGATTTCTTATCCAGAAAACCTGCCTGTCAGTCAGAAAAAACAGGACATTCTCGAAGCCGTTCGTGACCACCAGGTGGTTATCGTGGCAGGGGAAACCGGTTCGGGTAAAACCACGCAGTTGCCGAAAATCTGCATGGAGCTGGGACGTGGCGTGAAAGGTTTGATTGGCCACACCCAGCCTCGTCGCTTAGCGGCGCGAACCGTTGCGAACCGTATTGCGGAAGAGCTGCAAACCGAACCGGGCGGATGTGTGGGCTATAAGGTGCGTTTTACTGACCACGTCAGTGAAAACACCATGGTCAAGCTGATGACCGACGGCATCCTGCTGGCGGAAATTCAACAAGACCGCCTGTTGATGCAGTACGACACCATCATCATCGATGAAGCGCATGAACGCAGCCTGAACATTGATTTCCTGCTGGGCTATTTACGGGAACTGTTGCCGCGTCGCCCGGATCTGAAAATTATTATCACGTCTGCGACCATTGACCCGGAACGCTTCTCACGCCATTTCAATAATGCGCCGATTATCGAAGTGTCAGGCCGTACCTTCCCGGTAGAAGTGCGTTACCGCCCGATGGTTGAAGATGCCGACGATACCGATCGCGACCAGTTGCAGGCGATTTTTGATGCCGTTGATGAGCTTGGCCACGAAAGCGCCGGAGACATTCTGATTTTCATGAGCGGTGAGCGCGAAATTCGCGACACCGCTGATGCCTTAAATAAGCTGAATTTGCCGCACACCGAAGTGCTGCCGCTGTATGCGCGTCTATCCAATAGCGAGCAAAACCGCGTCTTCCAGTCGCACGTTGGGCGGCGCATTGTGCTGGCAACCAACGTGGCCGAAACCTCGTTGACCGTGCCGGGCATTAAATACGTTATCGACCCCGGCACCGCGCGTATCAGCCGTTATAGCTATCGCACCAAAGTGCAGCGTTTGCCGATTGAGCCGGTTTCTCAGGCCTCGGCAAACCAGCGTAAAGGCCGCTGTGGACGCGTCTCTGACGGGATCTGTATTCGTCTTTATTCCGAAGACGATTTCCTGTCGCGCCCGGAGTTTACCGATCCGGAAATTTTGCGTACCAACCTGGCGTCCGTC
The DNA here is from genome assembly GCF_027594725.1 of Buttiauxella sp. WJP83. Classification (NCBI taxonomy): domain Bacteria; kingdom Pseudomonadati; phylum Pseudomonadota; class Gammaproteobacteria; order Enterobacterales; family Enterobacteriaceae; genus Buttiauxella; species Buttiauxella sp. WJP83. The sequence continues at coordinate 2,421,115 of NZ_CP110080.1, read as the reverse complement.
ATTCTGCAAATGACTGCGCTCGGTCTGGGCGATATCGCTGCATTCCCGTTCGTTGAAGCGCCCGATAAACGCAACATCCAGGACGGTGTGCGTCTGCTCGAAGAGCTGGGTGCGATCACCAGCGACGCCGACCTCAGCGTGTATAAACTCACGCCGCTTGGCCGTCAGCTTTCACAGTTGCCAGTCGACCCGCGTCTGGCTCGTATGGTGCTGGAAGCGCAGAAATTTGGTTGTGTGCGTGAAGTGATGATTATCACCGCAGGTCTGTCGATTCAGGATCCGCGCGAGCGTCCGATGGATAAACAGCAGGCGTCGGATGAAAAACATCGCCGCTTCCACGATAAAGAATCTGACTTCCTGGCGTATGTGAATTTGTGGAACTACCTCGGTGAGCAGCAAAAAGAGCTGTCGTCTAACCAGTTCCGCCGCCAGTGCAAACTTGATTACCTGAACTACCTGCGTGTTCGCGAATGGCAGGATATCTACACGCAGTTGCGTCAGGTGGTGAAAGAGTTAGGTTTACCGATTAATAGCGAACCGTCTGATTTCCGCTCCGTTCACTGTGCATTACTGACCGGATTGCTTTCGCACATCGGACAGAAAGATGCTGATAAACAGGAATACACCGGCGCACGTAACGCGCGCTTCTCCATCTTTCCTGGCTCCGGTTTATTCAAGAAACCGCCAAAATGGACGATGGTTGCCGAACTGGTGGAAACCAGCCGCCTGTGGGGGCGTATTGCCGCGCGTATCGACCCGGAGTGGGTAGAGCCGCTGGCGCAGCATCTGCTAAAACGCTCTTACAGCGAACCGCACTGGGAGAAATCGCAGGGCGCGGTGATGGCGACGGAAAAAGTCACGCTTTACGGTTTGCCGATTGTTGCAGCCCGCAGTGTGAACTACAGCCAGATTGACCCGGCGCTGTGCCGTGAGCTGTTTATTCGCCATGCTTTAGTTGAAGGTGACTGGCAGACACGCCACGCGTTCTTCCGCGATAACCTCAAACTGCGCAACGAAATTGAAGAACTTGAGCATAAGTCCCGTCGCCGCGACATTCTGGTGGACGATGACACGCTGTTTGAGTTTTACGACCAGCGTATCGCGCACGACGTCATTTCTGCCCGCCATTTTGACAACTGGTGGAAGAAAGCCAGTAAAGAGACGCCGGACCTGCTCAATTTCGAAAAGAGCATGTTGATAAAAGAGGGCGCGGAAAAAGTCAGTAAACTCGACTACCCGAACTTCTGGCATCAGGGGAATCTCAAGCTGCGCCTGACATATCAGTTTGAACCGGGCGCTGACGCCGATGGCGTGACGGTACATATTCCGCTGCCGTTGTTAAACCAGGTTGAAGAGGCCGGTTTCGAGTGGCAAATCCCTGGCGTGCGTCGTGAACTGGTGATTGCGCTGATTAAATCGCTACCGAAACCGGTACGCCGCAACTTTGTTCCTGCGCCAAACTATGCCGAAGCCTTTTTAGGCCGCGCCACGCCGCTGGAATTGCCGCTGCTGGAAAGCTTAGAGCGTGAATTCCGTCGCATGTCTGGCATCACTATTGACCGCGAAGACTGGCATTGGGATCAGGTGCCCGATCATCTGAAAATGACCTTCCGCGTGGTTGATGAGCACAACAAAAAACTCAAAGAGGGTAAAGACCTCACTGAGTTGAAAGGTGGCCTGAAAGATAAAGTCCAGCAAACACTCTCGGCGGTGGCCGACGACGGCATCGAACAAAGTGGTTTGCATATCTGGAGCTTCGGTTCCTTGCCGGAAAGCTACGAGCAAAAACGTGGCAACTACCGCATGAAGGCGTTCCCGGCGCTGGTGGATGAAAAAGAGAGCGTGGCAATCAAGCTGTTTGATAATCCGCTCGAACAGCAACAGGCGATGTGGCGCGGTTTGCGTCGTTTGCTGCTGTTAAATATTCCATCACCGATTAAATATCTACATGAAAAACTGCCGAACAAAGCCAAACTGGGACTGTACTTTAACCCGTACGGCAAAGTGCTGGATCTCATCGACGACTGTATTTCTTGCGGCGTCGATAAGCTGATTGCGCAGGCAGGAGGGCCTGTGTGGAGTGAAGAGGGATTTGCGGCCTTGCATGAGAAAGTGCGTGCCGAGCTCAACGACACGGTGGTGGAAATTGCGAAGCAGGTCGAACAAATCCTAACGGCGGTTTTCAATATCAACAAACGCCTTAAAGGGCGCGTGGATATGACCATGGCGTTGGGTCTGACGGATGTGAAAGCGCAGATGAGCGGGCTGGTGTATCGCGGTTTTGTCACCGGGAATGGCTACAAACGTCTTGGCGATACGCTGCGTTATCTGAACGCCATCGAAAAGCGCCTCGAAAAAATGGCGGTCGATCCGCATCGCGATCGTGTGCAAATGCTGAAAGTGGAACATGTCCAGCAAACCTGGCAGCAGTGGCTGAATAAACTGCCGCCCGCCCGCCGTGTGGACGACGATGTGCTGGAAATCCGCTGGATGATTGAAGAGTTGCGCGTCAGCTTTTTTGCACAGCAATTAGGTACGCCGTACCCGATTTCTGATAAGCGTATATTGCAGGCGATGGAAGCTATCACAGGGTAATGGATTTCCCAGGTCGGGTAGCGTAAGCGATACCCGACCTGGGAATATCTTTATCTAGAAAATATATTTAATCCCTAAACGGTAACGCATTTCATGATCATCCTTATCATGGTCTGAATTATATCGTGGTACATACCCCAGTTCGGTATAGGGCACCCAATTCTTATCAACGGAATAACTTGCAACAACATTATAGAGCCAGTAGTTATGGTTGCCGTTGTAATCTTCATAATTGGTGAAGCGATATTCAAAATCACCGATAACAGAAAATAGCTTGCTGTTATAACCAAATTCCCAGTTGAATTGGTTGTAATATTTGTTCGAGACATCAGAGTTTTGATCAACCTGCATTCCTGGACGCCAACGCAACGTGGTTACCCATTCAGGCAGAAACTTATAGATAGCTTTAATTTGTGCGCGGTAGCCTACCGCCGTATCACCATTATCCAGATTCAGTGCCGGGGCAAGAACGAAGTTATCGGCAATATTGAAGTTTTTGCCAAGTTCCCATTCACTGCCGCTTCCGCTGTACCTCCCGTTCCCTTCATTAAAACCGTCAGAGGTTTTTTTTGTACTCTCCGCAAGCTTTCCTTCTACGCTGGCAAAATATCCAGAGGGTGTTGTGTGACTTATTTTCAGACGGTCTGCATTCGTTTTACTGTCCGCCTTGTATTCATGTCGGTAATCAATACTGACAGCGGAACTTGATAACGAGGTCAATACTAACGCTGCGGCACTCATTTTTAATACTGCTTTCATGCGTAACACTCCATGTTTTTAATTATGACAACTGGAACTGCAGGGCATGATAAAGGAGGGTGGGGATAAAGATATGTGATTGCGATCCGGTATAATGAAACATTGTTTTATTATACGTAATTTATATTACGAGCACCTCTAACAAGGAGCATTAAATAATTATCGCCAGGCCTTGTTATGACTGTATTTATATTTTTTCTTAATATTTTAAATATTACATTTAGTTACAATTAGTTTGATCAGAGAAGGTTCGCGACGTAATGATCCAAATCCCCAGGGCGCTATTGTGCATTATCCATCATTCCATACCATACTGCTTTTGCGGTCAAATTATGACCACCTAAAACGGAGTCCCTCCATGAAACGTTTAGTCGATAAAGTTGCCATTGTTACCGGAGCCAGCTCTGGTATCGGTTATGTCACTGCAAAACTGTTCGCTGCCGAAGGGGCGAAAGTAGTGGTGGGTGCCAGACGTGAAGCCGAACTGGATAAACTGGTGGAAGAAATCAAAGCCGCGGGTGGTGAAGCTGTTGCGCTGTCAGGTGATGTGCGCGAAGAAGCCTACGCCAAAGCGCTGGTGGCAAAAGCGGTGGAAACGTGGGGGAGGCTGGATATTGCCTTTAACAACGCGGGGACGTTGGGTGAAAACGGCCCAAGCACAGAAGTCTCTGCTGAAGGTTTTGCCGATGCGCTGGCCATTAATCTGACCGGCGCATTTCTGGGGGCGAAACATCAAATTGCTGAAATGCTCAAACATGGAGGCGGATCGGTCATTTTCACCTCAACCTTTGTCGGCTACACATTTGCTTTCCCGCAGGTGGCCTCTTATGCCGCCAGTAAAGCCGGGCTAATTGGTTTAACTCAGGCGCTGGCATCCGAATTTGGCCCACAGAATATCCGCGTCAATTCTGTGTTACCCGGAGCGGTAGATACCGATATGTATCGCGACAAAAATGCCAGCGAAGAAGCTCAAGTTTATATGGCCGGTCTCCATGCTCTTAAACGCGTTGCGAAACCGGAAGAAATCGCCCGAGCGGTACTGTGGCTTGCGTCAGATGAAGCATCGTTTGTGACGGGCACCGCCTCACTGGTGGATGGCGGAGTGTCCATTAACGGGGCTTAGTCTTTTAGGGTTCCGTTGGAGAAACGGACAATATTGTACGTTAAGAGTTTTTTTGTACTGACTGATATAAACTGGCTGCCGGGGGTGGTACCTCCCTTCAGCCAGCTATTTATTGTTTCAACAGATATCACTACCCTCAGATTATTCCCACCCATCCACTGAATTAAAAAAACTTTTTAATTTAAAATGTTTCTTGCTGATTAAACAGATCGCAGGGCTTTGGTCGTTTTTAAAATGTTCAATATTACACATTGATTTCAACATTATTACTTCTTGATTATTAATATCGTGTAATTTCAATTTGTTATGGATTGTTTTTGATTTGACAAAAACAACATGCATAAAAATCATTTTTACATTTAAGTGGCGTGCGTATAAATTACCGCGAAATGGCCTTGTATATATTATGAGCCATTCAATTCCTGTAAAAATAAGAACGCCATTAACGGGTGCGTATATTTACGCGCTCAGTGGGTATGTGCGTCTGCTATTAAAAAATTGAACTACATCACGAGAAAAGAATGCCAAATATCGTACGTAAAACTTCTACAGACAGACCCTGCACACAGCATAGCAATATCATTCGAGCCAAAAAATTTACCTGGCTGGGGAGCGTATTTACCTTTCTTGTCGTCACCTCCTTAACGATAACTGACGCTTTCGCCGGAGGCGATGGTGCGCCGTCTGCGACGCCTGGCGGTGTGGGAAGCCAAGTCACCGGAGGCGGCGGTGGAGGCGGCGGTGCCTCAAGCGGTGGCGACGGAAGTGTGACCGATGGCAAAGGGTCTAATGGGCTAGGGGGAACAGCTGCTGGATTAGGGGGTGACCCTGGCATGCGGTTGACGACATCTCAGACGTTAAGCGCAGATGTCGCAGGTGTTAATGGCACGAATGGCGGTCGGTCTGGACAAGGCGGAGGCGGCGGAGGTGGCGGAAGCGGGATTATGGTATCCGGCAACACGTCACTCACACTCCAGGGGGCAAAGGTTACTGGCGGTGCTGGCGGAGTTGGTGGCCCTGATACCTTCGATGTCGGTAGCGGTGGCGGTGGCGCTGGCGTGGTGACTGGTGGCAATCTTCTTCTCACTGGTAGCGGGGCAACTATCAGTGGGGGCGCCGGTGGTACAGGGGGAAGTGCGGGAGGCGGTGGCGGTACCGGCGTTGTGATGACCGGTGGTTCGACGAAAACTCTGACTAACGAAGGTAACACGATCGCCGGAGGAGTCGGTGGCCGGGGTAAAGCGGGCGGTGGCGGCGGAGCTGCGGTGGTCACTAACAGCAATGTCACTAACCTTACTGGAGGCGTCATCACCGGAGGCGATGGCGGGCTTCTTCCGTCTGCCAGCATCTCCGCGAGCGGCGGCGGTGGCGCGGGAATTCTGGCGTCGGGTAACGGTCAGAATACGGTATCGGTAGTGAACAAAGGGGTTATTTCTGGCGGAAACGGTGGGCCTAGTTTTGCGTTTGGTAATTCTGGGCCCGGTGGTGCCGGTGAAGGTGGCGCTGAAGGCGGGAACGCGGCAAATGGCTGGCTTGGTAATGGTGGCGCGGGCATAAAAGGGGCCTATTTATCTATTATTAATGCTGGAGCCATCAACGGTGGTATGAGCGGCAACCCGTTGTTTGGTGGCGGAACACAACGGCGAGCGAACGCCGTTGAATTTACCGGTGGTGTGAACCAACTGGAATTGCAAGCCGGATGGTCGTTTGCAGGTAATGTGGTCGGTATGACCGGATCAACGAACACTCTGGTTCTGGGCGGTGATACGACACAGCCTCAGGGGACAGGGGCAACGGTTTTTGACGTTACCCAACTGGCCCCCACGGGTGGTAATGGCCAGTTTCAGGGATTTAGCGCTTTCCAGAAAACCGGTGCCAGTACATGGCAATTAACGGGCACCACAACACAAGTGACGCCGTGGAAAGTGAGCCAAGGCACGCTATCCATTAGTGCGGATGAGGCACTGGGGGATGTGAGTGGTGTTCTGACGCTTCTGAATAATGCCACGCTTGCCACAACAGCCAGCATTTCGACGGCGCGCGATCTCGTGTTGGGGCAAGGCGGCGGAAATATTGATGTCGCATCTTCTACCGCGCTGGCACTTGCAGGCACTGTCTCTGGACCGGGCAGTCTGACCAAATCCGGTGACGGCTCATTGACGCTGTCGGGTAAAACCGGCTGGACGGGCGACACCCGTATTGACGGCGGCGAATTGGTTCTGGACGGCAGCAACGGCGGGGCGCAACTGGTCAGCAATATTATCGGCCAGGACAACACCGCGTTGTCCCTGCGTAACGGCGCAACCCTGACCGGCTGGATTGACCCGACTGACGTTTCCATCGACATCGCCAGTACCTGGAATATGACGGCCGATTCACTGGTGGATGACGTCAGTCTTGCCGGGACTATCAACGTTGTCGCACCGTCCACGCTGCCGATGACGGCCGGACGCACCCTGACGGCCAGCAACTGGAACGGCCAGGGCGGTACCGTGGTGCTCAATACCGTGCTGGGCAATGATGCCTCCGTGACGGATAAGATTGTTGTCAACGGCAATACCAGCGGCAACACCTTCCTGAAGGTGAATAACGCTGGCGGAAATGGGGCTTACACCCTGAACGGCATCCGGGTGGTGGAAGTGAAGGGGCTGTCTGACGGGACCTTCACCAAATCCGGGCGTATTGTGGGCGGCGTTTACGACTACAGTCTGGAGAAAAAAGGCGCAGACTGGTTCCTGACCAATCTGTATGTCGCACCGCCAGAAACACCAGTGACGCCAGGACAGCCGGTAGCACCAGGCACACCGGAAACGCCGACCAATCCGGCTACCCCAAAAACACCGGATGTTCCGGGTACGCCGGTTATTCGTCCGGAAACGGCCAGCTATACGGCTAACCTGGTGGCGGCCAATACGATGTTCAACACCCGACTGCATGACCGTCTGGGTGAGCCGCAGTATACCGATGCGCTGACCGGTGAGAAAAAGGTCACCAGTCTGTGGCTGCGTCAGGTCGGCGGGCATAACCGCTGGAAAGATACCAGCGGGCAAATCAATACCCAGAGTAACCGTTACGTGATCCAGATGGGCGGGGATATCGCGCAGTGGAGTTCGGATGAGCTGCAGCGCTGGCATCTTGGCGTGATGGGCGGGTATGGCCACAACAGCAGCAACAGCCGTTCACATGTCACCGGCTACCATTCAGATGGCACCGTCAGTGGTTACAGCGCCGGGGCTTACGCGACCTGGTATCAGAACGACGAGACAAAACAGGGCATGTATCTGGACAGCTGGGCACAGTACAGCTGGTTTGATAATGACGTGAAAGGGCAGGATATTCAGAGCGAATCCTACAAATCCAGCGGCATGACGGCCTCACTGGAAGCGGGTTATACCCATAAACTGGGCGAATATACTGGCAGCCATGGCTCACTGAATGAATGGTTTATTCAGCCGCAGGCGCAGGTTATCTGGATGGGTGTCACTGCAGACGACCATCGTGAGAGTAACGGGACCCACGTCAGCGGCGAAGGGGATAATAATGTGCAGACGCGTCTGGGCGTGCGGACCTTCCTGAAAGGGCACAACAAAATTGATGACAGCAAAAACCGGACCTTCCAGCCGTTTGTGGAAGTGAACTGGATCCACAACACCGAGAAATACGGCACCCGGATGGACGCGGTGAGCTTCAACCAGGCGGGAGCACAGGATGTCGGGGAGATCAAAACCGGTGTCGAAGGGCAACTTAATCCAAACCTGAATCTGTGGGGGAATGTCGCAGTACAGGTGGGGGATAAAGGCTACAGCGATACCGCGGCGATGGTCGGCGTGAAGTACAGCTTCTGAGTGAAATGAACAGGGAGGTCAATACTGGAAAGTACTGACCTCTTATATATATGTCAGTTTTCTGAATGTCACTCTTTCACGCGCGCAATTGAAAAACCATCCCAGCCTTTGCTACCGACTGTCTGTAACGCAGTGGCAGTCAGGCGGGGATTATTGCCCATCAACTCGATAAATGTGCGTGTCCCTTTTATGCCAGGATCGTTGCTCTCAGGGTTAGTCACGCCGCCATTTCTCACCACGTTATCACCAATAATCAGTGTGCCAGGACGGGAATACTTCAATGCCCACTCCAGATAAATGGGGTTTGACGGTTTGTCGGCATCAATAAAAATCAGATCGAAAGGAGCGCTGCCAGCCAGTTTCGGTAAGGTTTCCACCGCTGGACCAAGGTGTAATTCGATCACCGTTTCAAGGCCCGCAAGCTGAATATTCTTCTTTGCAATCTCAGCATGGTGCGGGCTGGCCTCAAGCGTCACTAACTTGCCATCAGCGGGTAACGCACGTGCCATCCATACTGAGCTGTAAGCCCCGAGCGTGCCAATTTCAAGGATGCGCGTGGCCTGGGTTATCTGTACCAGAAGCTGGAGAAATTGGCCCTGGTTGGGGGCGACATCAATAGCGGGAAGCCCGGCGGCACTATTGTTGGCAAGGATTTTTGTAAAAATGGGATCGTCTGGGATCAGGGAATTCACGAGATATTCATCTACAGCAGACCATTGTTGTTGCATTACATCACCTCATGACGTGTTTGTAACATAATACTAACAACGGTCTGCTGAATTTGCCTGGTTTATTAAAACAACTGTTCAGAGCAATCGATTTTTTATTTGGCCGCTAACAGGCAGAGCTTTAACGCGACGTTATATGAGGCCTCAAAGGCTCGCAGGGGTAAGAATTCAAATTTGGAATGAAAGTTATGCGCACCGGTGAAGAAGTTCGGTGTTAATAACCCTTTTGCCGAAAGTGCAGCGCCGTCGGTACCACCACGCATTGGAATGATCTTAGGCTCAATATTCAGCTCTTTCATGGCATCAAAAATCAGATCAATCGCACGACGGTCTTCTTTAATCGCATTACTGATATTGCTGTAAGTGTCGCTTATCTCGACGTCGACTTTAGCCGTCGGGTGTTGGGCGGCAATTTTAGCGGCGACATCACGGATCTGTTGTTTACGTGATTCAAACGAGTGGCTATCAAAATCGCGGATATTTGCCTTTAATACCGCTTCATTTTGCGCCGCATTCATTCCGTTAAACCAAATATAGCCTTCGCGCCCTTCGGTATTTTCAGGCGTTTGGTTTCGGTCAAAATGACTGATGAAATCATAAGCCATTAACAGCGGGTTCACTAATACGCCTTTTGCGGACATAGGGTGTGCGGTCACACCGGTAAAACGAATTTCGGCATGTGCGGCATTAAAGTTTTCATAAACCACTTCGCCTAATTCACAACAATCGATAGTCCAGGCAAAATCAACATCAAAGCGGGCAAGATCCAATGCTTTTGCGCCACATAAACCAATTTCTTCATCGGGTACAAAGGCGACGACAATATCGCCGTGCTGCATGTCTGGTGTCAGATTTTCAAGTAGCGTCATTACCACCGTGACAGCGGATTTATTGTCTGCCCCAAGCACACTGGTGCCATCGCTAAAAATGATATCTTCGCCTGGATAAGCGAGGATTTCCGGGTGCTCAGCGGTACGAAGCCAAATGTCTTTTTCTTGATTAAGGCATAAATCATTGCCGTTAAAACGTAACACTTGCGGATAAATATCGGGTGATAACCCCACGTCAACCGTATCAATATGCGTGATAAACCCTACGCGTGGAGCACCGGAAACAGTGCCTTTTTTGACGGCTGTCACCGTGGCATGTTCGTCGATGACCACATTATCCAGACCCAGTTCTCGCAGCTCGCGTGCCAGTAATTGCGCCATTTCATGTTGACCCGACGTGCTTGGCAGCGTGGCAGTACCCGCCTTGCTTTGGCTGGTAATCGCCAGATAGCGGAAGAAGCGTTGGGTTAATTGGTCAGTTAGTTGCGTGGGCATCGTTATTCCTTTCTTTTGTTATATACCCCTCATCCTTCAAGTTGCAGGGGTGTTGGCTACACTCTCAAACCCCAGTCACTTACTTTAGTAAGCTCCTGGGGATTTGCTCCCTTGCCGCCTACCTGCAACTCAAATGCTAAAGGGTATATACGAATAGATTCATTTGTTTGCATACGACTTTTAATGTTATTTATTAAGCTGCTTTGTTCAAGCGTTATTCTGGGTAAAAATTATAAATAAAAGGGCAGGCATGAAAACCATCAATACAACAACCACAAAACTCGCATTGATAATCGCGGCGCTGACAGTCAGTTCCACTGTCGCAGCGAAGACTTTAGTCTATTGTTCTGAGGGTTCGCCGGAAAACTTTAACCCGCAGTTATATACATCGGGAACCAGCGTGGATGCCAGTGCGGTACCGGTATATAACCGTCTGGTTGATTTTAAAACGGGTACCACTGAGTTGCAGCCAAGCCTCGCGGAAAGCTGGGACATAAGCGACGATGGTAAGGTTTATACCTTCCATCTGCGTAAAGGGGTGAAGTTCCAGAGCAATAAATACTTCAAACCGACCCGCGATTTTACCGCAGATGATGTCATCTTCTCATTTATGCGGCAGAAAGATCCGAAACACCCATACCATAATGTTTCCAACGGAAACTATTCTAATTTCGAAAGTCTTGAATTTGGCAAATTAATAACGGCGATTGATAAAGTCGACGATAATACCGTTCGCTTCACATTAGCTCATGCCGAAGCGCCATTTATTGCCGATTTGGGCTGGTATTTCGCCTCCATACTTTCTGCTGAATACGCCGATGCGATGTTAAAGGCCGGCACGCCAGAACGTGTGGATATGGATCCTGTCGGCACGGGGCCATACCGTCTGGCGCAATATCAAAAAGATTCGCGCATTCTGTTTACCGCATTCCCGGAATACTGGCAGGGCAAAGCTAAAATCGACAAACTGGTGTTTTCAATAACGCCGGATGCCTCAGTTCGCGTGGCAAAACTTGAGAAGAACGAATGCCAGGTCATGCCATTCCCGAATCCGGCAGATCTGCCGCGCCTGAAGGAAAATGCCGATATTAACCTCATGCAGAAAGCAGGGTTGAACACCGGTTTCCTGGCCTTTAACACCCAGAAAGCCCCGCTGGATAACGTAAAAGTACGCCAGGCTTTGGCGATGGCGATTAATAAACCCGCCATTATTGAAGCGGTATTCCGTGGTACCGGAACGGCGGCTAAAAATTTGCTACCGCCGGGTATCTGGAGCGCTGACGACTCGATTAAAGATTACGAATATGACCCGGAGAAAGCCAAAGCGTTGCTGAAAGAAGCCGGTTTCGCCGACGGCATGACTATCGATCTTTGGGCGATGCCCGTGCAACGTCCGTATAACCCGAATGCCAAACGTATGGCTGAGATGATTCAGGCTGATTGGGCAAAAATTGGCGTCACGGCAAAAGTGGTGACCTACGAGTGGGGCGAATATTTAAAACGGGTGAAAAGTGGTGAGCATCAGGCTGCGTTGATGGGCTGGACGACAGCCACGGGCGACCCGGATAACTTCTTTGGCCCGCTGTTTACCTGCCGCTCCGCAGAAGGTGGCTCCAACTCAGCGAAATGGTGTTATCAGCCGTTTGATAAGTTGATTCTGGAGGCGAGGACGTCGAGCGATCATGAAAAACGCGTGGCGTTATACAAAGAAGCGCAGCAGATGATGCATGATCAAATGCCTGCGGTGATGATTGCGCACTCGACGATTTTCGAGCCGGTTCGCAAAGAAGTCACCGGATACGAAGTCGATCCGTTTGGTAAGCATATTTTTTATCAGGTGGATGTGAAGTAACTTGCAGGAAGTCATAAGAAGCGGGTGCATTTTGCACCCGCTTTTTTTTTACTTAATTTTCGTCCGGTAACGCATAAGCAATGATGTAATCCCCTCGGTCTGGAGACTGGCGAGCCCCACCGGCGTTAATCACAATATATTGCTTACCGGTTTTCGGTGACACATAGGTCATCGGGCCGGACTGGCTGCCCACCGGTAGACGTGATTTCCAGATTTCCTTACCGTTTGCGGTATCAAACGCGCGCAGATAGAAATCCTGAGTACCCGCGAAGAACAGCAGGCCGGACTGTGTGGACAGTGACGCACCGAGCGTTGGCATACCGATGGGAATAGGTAAGTGCATGCGGATGCCAAGCGGCCCGGTGTCCTGCACCGTTCCCACCGGCACCTGCCAGACGACTTTGCCTGACTTCAGGTCAACGGCTGACATGGTACCGAACGGCGGTTTTTGGCACGGGATACCCAGTGGCGAGAGGAAACGTTCGCGCATCGCGCCAAATGGTGTGCCGTCCATTGGAACAATACCCATCTCGATGCCGCTGGCATTTTTCGCCACGTTTGCACGCGGCACCATGTAATTTGCCAGCCCCAGACGCATATCGTTAACAAACATCAGGCTGTTGTTTGGGTCAACGGAAACACTGCCCCAGTTCATTCCCCCAAGCGACCCAGGGAATTGCAGGGAACGATCCAGACCCGGCGGTGTGTATACACCTTCGTGACGCATCCCTTTAAATTCGATGCGACAAATCAACAAGTCGATAGGGGTAGCGCCCCACATGTCCGATTCTGTCAGGGTTTCATTGCCAATCATTGGCATTCCGACGGAGTACGGCTGGGTTTTCGAATACCTTTCGCCTTCAATATTGCCCTGCGGAACGGGACGCTCTTCCACTTTCGCCACCGGTTCGCCGGTTTCGCGGTTAAGCATGAAAATCATGCCCTGTTTGGAGGTCTGGACAATCACGGGCGTGGTAGCGCCTTTGCCGTCTGGCAAGTCATACAGCAGCGGCTGTGATGGCAGGTCGAAGTCCCACAGATCGTGATGGGTGGTTTGATAATGCCAGCGTACCTGGCCTGTTGACGCATCGACCGCAACAATAGAGGAGCTGTATTTGTCATCTTGTGCAGTACGCGTACCGCCGAAGAAATCAGGTGTTGCGTTACCGGTCGGCAGGTAAATCAAACCGAGTTTTTCGTCGTACGACATGGCAGACCAGACGTTAGGCGTGCCACGTGTATAGGTCTGGCCTTCCGGTGGAACGCCGGTAATCGCCGGGTTGCCCGGGTCCCACGCCCATGCCAGTTTGCCGGTGTGAACATCATAGGCGCGCACTACACCAGGAGGTTCGCCCGTGGAGAAGTTATCCGCCACGCGTCCGCCCACAACCACGACATTCCCCGCCACCAATGGCGTGGAGGTTTGCTGGTAATAACCCGGTTTAACTTCGCCCATACCGACTTTCAAATCCACGGTACCGTGGTCACCAAAGTCTTCACACAATTTGCCGTTATCGGCGTTAATCGCCAGCAGGCGTGCATCGGTGGTCGGCAGGAACAGGCGGCGAGGGCAGGCCGCAGGTTGCGCAGTATTTTCTACAGGAGCTGCGGCGTGTTGCGTGGTTTCTTCGTAATAACCTAAACCACGGCAACGCTGCCAGTTTGGCGCGGTCGCTTTGCTGTCAAAACGCCATTTTTCTTTGCCGGAATCCACATCCAGCGCCAGCACTTTGCTGTATGGCGTGCAGACAAACAGCGTATTGCCCACTTGTAATGGGGTGTTTTGATCTTCAGCGCCTGAACCGTTGCTTTGCGGGATATCTCCCGTATGGGCAATCCAGGCGACTTTCAAATTGCTGACGTTGCCTTTGTTGATTTGATCGAGCGCGGCAAAACGGTCACCGTGGGGGGTATTACCCCAGTGTTTCCAGTCTTTTTGCACATCACTCGGATCAACCGGTTTTACCGGCACGTCTTCATTGGCGGCAACTTGTACCTGTGGTACGAACATCCAACCTGCACTCACCAGCATACAAACAGCGAGCAGACCGGCGATGCCATAAGCAGGCGCTTTTTTTACCGAAGCCTTACTGTGCGCAGCTCGTAAAATCGGCCAGCTAATAGCGGACAGGAATGCCAGCACGGCAAAGGTAAACAGGCGAGAAAATAACGGCCAAAAATCCAGCCCTGCATCGCTAATAGCCCAAAATATCGAGCAAATGAATGCCAGACCATACAGTACCAGGCCCGCCGTTTTCTTTCTCAAAATCAAAACGGCGGAGATGAGCATGACGATGCCCATCAGTAGGAAATAAAAGCTCCCGCCAAGTGCCACGAGATAAGCGCCGCCAATACCAATCGCGAGGCCGATCAAACCCATCAGCCCGCCAAGAACCCACAGCAATCCTAATGCCAGGCCGCGTGGGGGAGTGTAACTTTCCATAACGTTCTCCTGTCGAAGTGTGTTCCGCACACTTCATGTGCAACAACGTCTCCTTGTCGCAGGAGATCGTTTGATTTGTACCGTCTGGTGTAATAATTGGTGTGATCGTTCGCTTTTAACGAAAGTTAAAAGGGTGTGATACGCAATAATGAACCAAATGGTTAATGTCTGGGTATCATAATCTCCCGTTATGGTATTGCAAAGTTGTTAATGAGAGATTTCGCATTTATTGCGAATAGGTGAGTAAGAAGAGGGAGAGAGTCGGGTAATCGAAAGATTACCCGGCAAGGGCTTAATGATGGGTTGTCGACAGCGGGAGACGAAACTCACGCAATTCGGGTTTCAGGAAAACGGTGCGTAAATGTCGGTTACTGATAAACCAGATTTCATCGCGGTCGTTAGAAAGAATGTACCAGGCGTCAGAGGATTCAGAAGGATTAAAGCACCCTAACGCCCGATAGCAGGTTTCGGAGTTGAACCCGCTTTGAAGAGGCAACGGACGTGGCCCATTATCCATTTCCACTATTTTTACGTAGAGTCCTTGCTCGAGCCAAAGCATAAGTCACCTCTTGTTGTCCATTTTTCTAAGTATAGACAACAAAAGGTTTTTGCTTTTTAAGCGATACGTTTATCTGCCACAGAAGCTGTACGGCTGATTTTTACCGGTACAGATTTTGAGGTTGGCGTACCCGTGCCGTCACCGACGCTGGTCAGTGGAACCAATGGGTTCGTTTCCGGGTAATACGCGGCCAGATTGCCACGTGGAATATTGTACGACACGATTTTAAATCCGCTGACTTTACGGGTAATGCCATCATTCCAGACGGTTTCAATATCCACCAACTCGCCGTCTTGAAGCTTCAGTGTGGCAAGATCTTCCGGATTGATGAATAGCACTTCGCGTTGTCCGTAAACGCCACGGTAACGATCGTCCAGCCCATAAATGGTGGTGTTGTACTGGTCATGGGAGCGCAGCGTCTGGAGCATAAACGGTGCCGCTAACTCACCGAACAAAGACTCTGGCAGCGGAGCGGCGCTGAACTCGGCTTTGCCCGATGGCGTATTAAAGCGCAACTGCGCGGCGGCATTACCAAGATAAAATCCACCTGGTTTTTCGCATTGCTGGTTGAAGTCTTTAAAACCGGGCAGGGTGGCGGCAATGTGATCGCGGATTAAATCGTAGTTATCTGCCAACGCTCGCCAGTCTACTTTCTCGCACCCCAGAACGGCCGCAGCAATGCCGGTGACAATCGCTGTTTCTGAGCGTTGAGTGTCAGCAATCGGTTTCCCAATCCCTTCGGAAGCGTGCACCATGCTGAACGAATCTTCGACGGTGATGAACTGCCGCCCGCTGGACTGCATGTCTTCTTCGGTACGGCCAAGGGTGGGCAAAATCAGTGCCGCTTTACCTGGCACCAAATGGCTGCGGTTGAGTTTGGTACTGATATGCACCGTCAGGCCGCAGCGCTGCAAGGCTTCTTCGGTGCGCGGGCTGTCTGGTGCTGCCGCCGCAAGATTCCCGCCAAGTGCAATCAACACTTTAACTTCATCACGCAGCATGGCGGCAAGCGCTTCCACGGTGTTATGACCCCGCGCGCGTGGAGGCTCAAAATCAAAATGCGCCGCCAGGCTATCGAGCAACGCCGCAGAGGGTTTTTCATCAATCCCCATCGTGCGATTACCCTGCACATTACTGTGGCCGCGTACCGGGCAAAGTCCGGCACCTTCTTTGCCCAAATGGCCGCCCAACAATTGCAGGTTAACGATTTCACGCACCGTGTTGAGCGAATGTTTATGCTGCGTTATCCCCATCGCCCAGGTACAAATTACGCGCTCGGCCTGTTGCCAGACAGCGGCAGCATCGCGTAATTGCTGCTCGGTTAATCCTGATTGTTGGGTGATGTGCTCCCAACTGGTGTTGTCGATTTCGGCAAACCAGGCCTCCACGCCTTGCGTGTGTTCAGCGATAAATTGCGCGTCAAAAATACCTGCATGACCTTGCGCCAGTTGCTGACGGTGAGTTTCCAGCAACGCTTTCGCCATGCCGCGAATGGCCGCCATATCGCCACCCAAATTGGGCTGGTAATAATAAGTGCTGATGTTGCCCGCCAGCGGCGTGACCACTTCTAACGGCTTTTGCGGATCGGCAAAGCGCTCAAGGCCACGTTCGCGAAGGGTATTAAAAGTGACTATTTGCGCACCGTTTTCTGCGGCATGACGCAAGCTGTGCAACATGCGTGGGTGATTGGTCCCCGGGTTTTGGCCAAACACGAAAATGGCATTGGCTTTATCAAAATCGTTGAGATGAATCGTGCCTTTACCCACGCCGATGCTGCGCTTCAGGCCGCTGCCGCTGGCTTCGTGACACATATTCGAGCAATCAGGGAAGTTGTTCGTCCCGACCATACGGCCAAAAAGTTGATACAGATAAGAGGCTTCGTTGCTGGCGCGCCCCGAGGTATACAGCTCCATCTGGTCGGGATTATCCAGCGCATGGATATGTTGAGCGATCAACTTAAAGGCATCATCCCAGCTTATCGCTTCGTAATGGTCGGTTTGTGGATTGTAACTGAGCGGTTCGGTTAAACGCCCTTGATACTCAAGGAAATAATCGCTTTGTTGGTACAGTTTACTGACGCTGTGCTGCGCAAAAAATACATGGTCGATGAATCGGCGAGTCGCTTCCCATGTGACGGCCTTCGCGCCGTTCTCGCAGAAGCTAAAAGTACTTTTATTGTCATCGCCCCACGCGCATCCTGGGCAGTCAAACCCTTTGGCTTTATTCATCCGCATCAGGTTGCGCAGGTTTTTTAAGGCGTGTTTGCTGTCGATAACAAAGCGAGTCGTGGCTTCAAGTGAGCCCCAGCCACCGGCTGCAGCGTGATAGGGTTTAATAGCTGATTTAAATTTCATATTACCGGTATCTATCCTTTGGGCGACGGCGACCGCACGCGGTGACGCCATTCATCATTACAAATAGTTTACTCCTCTTTAACCAGTCTGTAAGCCCAGCTACTTGTCAGACACTAATGTGTTAACCCCACCACAAAACGGCAACTTTGTATTCAACCTTTGGTTTCTCAAGACCGATGACTTTCCTACAGCTCAACATCTTACATAAGAGAAACCAAGGACATGGCAAAGACAAAAATCGCCCCGCAGGGGAATGTTCGTTTCTGGCATCACATCCGGTTGGTGCCGTTGTTTACATCCATCCTGGTGGGGATTCTGGTGCTGTTCGCGTTATGCGTTGGCCTGGCGAGTTACTATTTGGTGCAAAGTGAAAAAGCGCTGCAAGACGTCACTAATGAAATTCAGGTACGCATCGGTCTTTCAGACAGTTCAACCGATCTGCGTAGTGCACGTTTAAACATCATTCATGCGGGTGCGGCCGGGCGCGTGGCGGATATGGAGGATATGAAGTCAAATATCGCCGAAGCCGACAGGCTGATAAAGCAAGCGCAAGCCGGTTTCGACATCTATATGGCGCGAGCGAACAAAGTTGAAGAAGGCGAAGCGCTGGAGAACCAATTACGCGAACGCTTCAACGAGTATCTGACGAAAGGCATGGCACCGATGATGAAATATGCCAAAAACGGCATGTTTGAAGCCATCATCAACCATGAAAACGAACAAGCGCGCAAGCTTGATGCCGACTATAACAAGCTCTTAGTGCAAGCGGCGCAGATCCGTACCGAGCGTGCAATTGCTCTTAAAGAACAGGCCCAGGCCCGCTCGCACCTGAGTGTGATGCTGATTGCTGGCGCATTCGCACTGGCTATATTCATGACCGTTTTCACCTTTGTGGTACTGCGTCGGGTGGTGATTCAACCGCTGCAACAGGCGGCTACGCGCATCGAACATATCGCTAAGGGGGATTTAACTCAGGCGTTGACCGCTCATGGACGCAGCGAAATTGGCAAGCTCAATCAGAACCTACAGGAAATGCAGGCTTCACTGGTGAACACCGTCGGTGAGGTGCGTTCAGGTGCCGAAGCGATTTATCAAGGCACCAGCGAGATTTCTGCCGGTAACACAGATTTATCTGCACGCACCGAGCAGCAAGTGGCAGCGCTGGAAGAAACGGCCGCCAGCATGGAACAGCTAACCGCGACCGTAAAACAGAACGCGGATAACGCCCATCACGCTACCAAATTGGCGGAAGAAGCGTCGCACAAAGCCAGTGATGGCGGGCGTATTGTTTCGGGTGTCGTTAGCACCATGAATAATATCTCGTCCAGTTCGAAGAAAATTTCCGAGATCACGGCAGTTATCAATAGCATCGCATTCCAGACCAATATTCTCGCGCTTAATGCGGCAGTAGAAGCGGCACGTGCTGGTGAACAAGGGCGCGGTTTTGCGGTGGTCGCAAGCGAAGTGCGCACTCTGGCACAACGCAGTGCCCAGGCGGCCAAAGAAATTGAGGGGCTGATCAGTGAATCGGTTTCACTCATTGATAATGGTTCAAAAGAGGTGGCTCATGCCGGAGAAACCATGACGGGTATCGTGGGTGCCGTGCGCCGCGTCACTGATATCATGCAGGAAATTGCCGCCGCATCAGATGAGCAAAGTCGTGGCATTGAGCAAGTGGGTATTGCCATTCACGAGATGGATAACGTGACGCAACAGAACGCCTCCCTGGTTGAAGAAGCGTCTGCTGCTGCGACCTCCCTTGAGGAGCAGGCTGCACGTTTAACCGCGGCGGTGGGGATTTTCCGTTTAGACAGCCAGCATCACAAAATGGCGGCTAAGAAGGAAAAGCCGAAACCGTCATCGTCCATACCGCGCACGGTGGTGGACGATGACGATAACTGGGCGACATTTTAACGGCGATTCATTGAAGGATGCCGCTTACTCCAGTTCCAGCCGCATGTTCAGTGCGGCTATCTCCGTTCTCCACTGCTGCTGTAACGCCGGTTTTTGATGGCCGGGTTTGCGCGCTAAATCCTGAGCCAGCTTCTCCTCCAGTTCAACTAAACGTTCCAGCCAGCCTTCTGTTTCAGAAGGGGTTTCCGCCATGCTAGTCAAAACGTGATTCGATGGTGACAACGTCACGCCAGCATTTTCACTCGCCAGTTGCGCGTATAATCCATCGAGTGAGTGCCACTCGCTCAGTTCGCCATCATCAATCAACCAGAAGCGATTACAGCTTTTGGCGATTAACGTCCGGTCGTGCGTCACCAACAACACGCCACCTTCGTAGCTTTGCAGCGTTTCGGCCAACGCCTCTTTGCCTTCCATATCCAGGTGGTTAGTCGGCTCATCAAGTAGAAGCAACGAATAACGCGCCAACGTCAGGCCAACAAATAACAGCCTGGAACGCTCGCCACCGCTTAATGTGCTGACCGTTTGCCCGTGCCGCAACCAGGCAAAACCCGCGCTGATTAACGCCATTTTGCGATCGCGCTCGGTTAATAGGGCAAAAGGTTCGAGCGCTTGAAGCAACGTGTCGTCATCTTTTAACTGGTGCAACGTTTGGTCGTAATAGCCCATCTCGACGCGAGGATGCAGACGGATCTCGGATTCATCCTGCGGCGGCTGATTTTGTGACTGTAAATAGTGCTGCCACAGCATGCGCAACAGCGACGATTTACCACATCCGTTGCGGCCAATTATTGCCACCCGATCACCACTTTTCAGGCGCTGCATTGCCAGGGTAAACAGCGGTGAGCTATCGGGCGCAGGGCTGACGGCCAGGCTTTGCATTTCCAACAAACGATCCGCCGGTAACGCCGCACCTTTTAAAATCAGTTGCCACAGATTTGCCTCACTCAGTTCCGTTTGGCTGTTTTTTAATTTGTCGACGCGCTTTTCCATTTGTTTGGCTTTGCGCGCCAGGTCTTCGTTATCGTAAACCCGGCCCCAAATTGCGAGACGCTTCGCACTGGCAGCGATACGGTCGATTTCCTTTTGCTCCGCCTGATGACGGTGCGCGTCGGTACGGTCACGTTCAACCAAGGCCGCGCGTGCAGCAGAGCAGGGTAACTGGAAGAAACTGAGTGTGCGATCGCGCAAGATCCACGTACCGTTGGTCACGCTGTCCAACAGATGTTGATCGTGAGAAACCAACACAAAGCTGCCATTCCAGTTTTGTAAGAACTGCTCAAGCCACAGCAAAGTGGGTAAATCGAGGTGGTTGCTGGGTTCGTCAAGCAGCAGAAGATCCGGCTCGGTAATCAACGCACGCGCCAGCAATAAACGCGTATGTTGCCCGCCGCTTAATGTCCCAGCGGTAAGTTGCCACGCGGCTTCATCAAACCCCATACTGGCCAGAAGAGCCTGCGCCCGCCAGCCATCGGTATGCTGTTGCGCCTCGCTTAGTCGCGCCATCACGGCATCGAGTAGCGTCAGTGCATGCAATTCTTCAGGGAGATGTTGTTCGACACGTGCCAAAAGGCAGTGATGCGCACGTGTCACGCTGCCACTATTTGCAGAAATAGTGCCATCGAGCAGTTTCAGAAGGGTACTTTTACCGCAGCCGTTGTGGCCGATTAAACCCAGGCGATCGCCTTTTTTCAGCGTAAAGGTAATGTCTGCCAGCAGTGGGCCAAAAGCGGTATCAAGGCTAAGAGATTGTGCGGTTAATAATGTGCTCATTGTGCTTACTCAAGAGTTAGGCGATAGAACGCCTCGTCAAATTCGACGATAACCCGGTAAGCCCGAGGGAAGATTTAGTTGGTGCAGTCGTTAGCTTCGCTCAAGCCGGATTATCGCAGTGCGATATCGATAACGCTTGAGCTATGGCGATCGCCAAAAGTCTGCGAAATAAACAACATTTCACAAAACAGCATGGGATCCTCCTTATATATTCAGTGAGTTGATAGGTGGTGAAATCCTGGCAGATAAAAGAAGTCCTGACAAGCCGCTATTGTTGTGTTCGGACAGGAAGATAAAGGGGAAATCTGTAGGTGAAAAAAAACCGGGAATTCCCGGTTTTTATATGTCTGATTTTTCTCTCATCCGTGATGAGTAATTCTCAGAGAGCGTATTACAGATACTTCACGGAGATAGTTGTCTGACCGTCCAGCGCAGTATCATCAGAAATAGCCAAAGTGGTGGTATCCTGGACTGATGCACCCACAGTCAGCTTGTCAGAAGCTGTTGTAAAAGCAACCGGAGTACCTTGTGCATCGCTGAAGGTGAAAATTCGGAGGCCATCAGAGTGGAAGCTTGCACCACCGTTGTTAATCAGTGACCAGTTTGCACCGTCATCTTCAGAAAATGATATTTTCCCTGCTACGCCGTCAATCAAAACATCACCATTGTCCCTTGCCATAATGGTGTATGAACCTAATTTGACGTTGTCAGCCGTTTTACCCAGACCAAATTCACCAGAAGGGATTGCTGGGTGAGTATCAACTTCTGGTTGTGTATCGACAACGGTGTCCGCACGATCGTCGACCACTGACCAGGCCACTTTAGTTGGACTACTGCAGCTCAGGGTCAGCGTAATATCTTTCTGGCCCAATTGGTTAATTGCGGTGCTACTCAATGAGTTCACTGGCAATGAACCGAAATCCACCACGCCGTCAGCGGGCAGAGAAGGGGTGCATGAACCCATAATCAAAGTACCCTGTACTTTCAGTTCAGCGGTATCAGCTGCAAATGCTGCGTTGGCAGTAGAAATAACAAGCACAGCAGCAGCACATAATTTAAAAATATTTTTCATGGAAATAACTCTTTGTCGGATGATATTAAAATAAGACACCATTGTCTTGGTGAATGTATTATCCCTGATTTTTAGAATGGTTCAATTCAATAAGATCGCAATTAAATATTCAATGTTGAGTGTAAAAGTGGACTCAATAATCCATTAATTAATACATGAGGCTGAGTTTGTAATCTGTGAGGAAAAGTTATGGATTATTAATATATGGTTTTATTAGCGTGAGCGTAAAAATGGATACGATGAGCACTGAAATTCGATGGGGGATAGGGATTGCCTGATGAATCGGTTCAGGCATTCCGCTATTTTTGAGGGTACGATAAGGGAGATTATTCGAGATCTTTTAGGTCCATCAGCAGACCCTTGCTGAGCATCACTTTCCCTTCAGCCTTGAGCTCAGCCAACATTTTCATCACAGTGCTGCGGGACAGTCCGCTTTTATCCACAATATAATCTGCCGCAGTGCGACGTAAACGAACGATTTCTGGTTCTGCCTGTAGCTGATAAAGGCAGTGAATCACCAGTGCATAGCTGGATACTCCTGCCATATTGTTAATATACTTCAACATATTAGCAATGGTCAGCATATGGTGGGTAGAAACCTGTTGCCAAAGATTTTTCTCTTTGATGATTTTTTCTGCTTCCGCTAACAGCACAAATTCATAGCTAATATCGGTGCACGCCCGAAAGTACATTAACGCCGTGTCAATATACGAATTTAGGCCGAAAATTCTGGGGGCGGTAAAATTGACTAAGAGACGGTCGTCACTGGGTCTGCATCCCGAAATAATTCCCTGATGAAAAATGAGAACATTTCTTTCGGTGAAACCATCCATCGTGACAATCTGATTTTTTCGTTTAGTAAAGATATTTTTATTCGAGGATAAGTTGTCAACTAAAAGCTGAATTTGTTCCTTTGGATTTAACATAGAATATCATCCACTCGTCACTATTACAGTTAATGGTAGTATAAATTCAAAGAGCAGTGTGTATTTACAGCCACATGCGTGAGACCGGTACCAGATTGCTGGGTTATTTACTGGCTCTCAAGTTGAATCATCAGATTTGACAGTAAATCCTCTTCATCATGTGCTGATTGCAGGCCAGGTTTTAGCGCGGGTCGGATATGCAAAACAAAAGAGAATTGCTGGCCGACAGCAGCTTCACCGTTGCGTACAGGGAGCAAGCCGTCGTTATTCAAAACCAGCACTTTATTCTTGCTTCTATCAAGCGTTGGCACAAATGAACCGTGTGTCAGTGTTTTACCCAGATCCACGGGTCTGCCGTCCAACAAACCCTGTTGGGCGGAAACCAATAGATCCCCTGAGTCACCGAATCGAAAACGTTTCAGGCCGGAATCATCACTAATAAAGAGCGCCATAGACTGTGGTTCACTGCAAATAGCATTGACTCTGACGTCACGCTCGTCGAGTGTATAGACACCACCGCGATGGCTGCTTATCTCATTGTCGCTGAGCTTGCCGTAATCCACGTTATTATCAGAAACTGCGACGTTGCACTCTGCACGGGCCACACCTGAGCAGATTAACCCCGCCAGCAGGGCTAATACTGCGATTGATAGGTTTTTCATTTACATACCCCGTTAATTTTTTCATAGGTCTGTTTTTCCGCCTCAGGCGAAACCGTGTAGCTGATTTGGCAAACATGTACATTGTTTTCGTTTACCAGGAAAAGCTCAGGTTTAGCGGAAATGTCTTCCATAAATAACAATCCGTTGTCTACTACCGTTGCGGCGTAATTGCCTGCTCCGTCAACAACAGTACTGCCTTTTTTCAACACGCTGTGGTCAGCCATTTGTACGTTGAGCATGGCTCTGTGCACATGAAGACTATTGAACTGCACGTGCCCGACGGCACCGCGCCCTGTTGCCAGTTCGCTGAAGCCATTCTCAACATCTACATTTTCCGGGAGACTTTTCGCATCCAGTTCCACACGCAATTTGTGATAAGGATTAACGGAGGGCACGACGGCCTGTCCCCAATGGTCAGCCCAGACGTCACCAGATGGAGTGTTGATTCTTGTTCCGGCCAGATCTTTACCTGCATCAATAATGGCGAAGGTGTCTTTAACCGACCACGGCGAGAACGTCACTCCGTGCTGATGTGCAACCACGCCACCGGAAACCGCCACGCCGTAATTGCGCCCGTTCGGTCCATCGGTCCCCGCACTTAAACCCAGTCGGGTATAATGCAGATTGCTATTAATCGAACCGCTAAAGCTATTTTCCCGGTCGTCCATATCGCGCTCGGCAGACAGTGAGTAGCTGGTATCCTGGCTGATATTGCCGCTGGTTTGCACTCCCGCACTCGTTGCATGATGCATGGTGTGGGAATACGCGCTGACGCGGTGGCCGCCAAGTGGCATGCTGAGATTTACAAACAGCGTATCCCCGTCGTCTTCATACTTGTGTTCACTGTCATGGTTATCATTATTCTGGTTAACGGAACGCTGCCAACTGACGTTCAGATTGACGTCACCAAAGGTATTTCCCCATGCCGCATTGACATACTGGCTGCCTTCATTGCCGTCTGTGGCCTGATTTTTTGAGTAACGCAGGCTAAGAGAGCCGTAGTTTGCCAAAGATAAATGCAGCCCTGCGGAGTACTGCCCCGCGTACTGTTCAAAATCATCGTCAAGGGAGTCTTCCAACTCGCGATAACCTGAGCTATATCTCGTCATGCTGACGTCGGTACTGAGTTGACCGGACATGGCATAGCTGGCTGACAGCGTGGTGCTGCGGCCCTTCATGTCGTGTTCATGATCCATTGATGTTTTAAATGTTGCCGACAGCAGCATATTGTTGAATGGCAATGCATCCAGTACTAATGCCGCTGAATCATAGCCCTGTGCAGTCATTACACCGGCACCGACATTCAGCCAGGGTTTGACGCGCCAGCCATCGGAAAGTGTCGCCAGCATGGGTTCATTCTCACCGTCTCCATTGCTGCGATAGCGGCCCACCGCTGCAGACAGGCCAGAAGGGCTGCGCAACTGATGACTATTCACTGCATCGGCCGGAATAACGAAATGGTTTTTGCTGCCGTCGGTTTCGACGACTGTTACGTCCAGCTCGGCATTATTCCTGATAACCGGGACATCGTTCAGGGTGAAAGGGCCGAGAGGAACAAGCGTTGAGTACACCATTCGGCCTGCCTGGCGGATCTCGACGCGGGCCTGGGCTGAGTGAGCGATACCGGACACGGTAACGCCGCTTGTGCCTTCAGGAGTCAGCGCTTCTTCCGGCATAATTTGTACACCTGAAATGGAAGTGCCTGCGAATACGCTACCGCCGGTGTTAATCTGCCCGACCTGGAAGATTTTTTTACTATCTACAATTGTGTGTTGCGCATAGGCATAAAGGTTATCGCTGGTGCGCTCGCCGTCATTTTCTGTCACTGTCTGCCTGCTGCGAAACAACCAGTCATGGATGTTCAGACCTTCTTCCAGCGACAGTTGTTTGTTATCGGTGTTAATCCCTTCAGAGCTATTCTGGGTTGCGAACGCGCTGTAATTGAGTATCCCTGCGGTTCCACCGGTGCTGTAATTTTTTGCCTGGTCACCTTCACTCGTGGTATCAATGGCTTCCTGCGGAACGACCAGATCCAGTTCTTCCTTAGCGGGGACGGGGGTAATCACCGTGCCCGGAAAAGCTTTTGTATAGTCGAAACACGTGTTCGTTTTGTCATCATCACTGAGCGTTGCAACTTCTTTTGGAACCACCAGCGAGGCTCCTTGAAGGAAATGGACATTTGCACACAGTTGGCCATCCTGGCCAAATGTTGCGGATACCTTTCCTTTGTTATCGCCATTTACCACGACATTGACCATTTTCACGCCAGGCGTAAATTTGGGTGAAGACGCGAAATACTGGCTCAGTGACGGATCAAGCCCGCGGTTTTTTAATATGCTGCTGTCAAATTCCAGCGGAGTTTCAGCCGCAGAGGACATGACAGGGTAAAGGCAACAAAGTACGGCTAACGACAAAAAACGAAACGGCATCGATACCATCAGAGAATACTCAGGTAAAAGTTATTTATTCAGATTGGCGGTGTAGCTTGCAACATCAATTCCGTAGCGACTGGCTGGGAAAAACTTTAATTGACTATCGCCAGCCAGAGACTTATTTGCCTGTGCATTCAGTGTCTGACCCGGAAGAATATAAGTCTGCTTTATTTTCATTTGTGTTCCGGAAGGCTGTGATACCAGGTTTTCAGCTAAACGAATAACATAAGGGGAATCGTTTTTAACGGTAACAGTATTACCAGCAGTCGACCATTTCAGCAGCGTCCACGCATCTTTAACTACCGGGAGGTTTGCCGGATGAATAAGCACCGGAATGTCCTGACGGATATTAATTGCAATCCGATTATGGTTACCTTTGTCTTTAGGTGGAATACCTTCAAAAGTAAGGCGTTTTAAATGCTCTGTTTTCAGCGGTGCATCTGTGGCAAGAATAAAACGCAGTTGCTGCGTCTGACCAGCCTCGACACGGGTCACCGGTTGCGTGACGCTCAAATGAACACCGTTGTCATCAGGAATATCGACAATATTGGTATAAAGCAGAGAAGGGTGTGGGTCGGTATTTTTAACATTAATGCTTCCGCCTTTATCTTGCTCTTCAATAATAAGCAGTGATGATTCAGGAACCATTCCCGTTGCCAGGGCTGCGGCTGATTTAACAATAAGTAAAAGTGTCACGATGCGGGCTGATTTTTTCAGGTGTAACATATTATCTCCAGAAGATAATGAAATTATATAAGCAATTTTATTAAAGGACGGATAGTGATTACGAATATCGTTATTCGATGTCGTGCATTTTAAATAGATGGATTGTTAAAATCACCACAAAAATAAATCAAAAACATATTCAATTTTGAGTCCGATTTTGCGATAAATTGATTTGCAAGAAGGGGAAATTGCCTTATATCATGGAGTTCTGCACTGGTGAGCAGAGGAAGTTCAAAAATGCATACGGCGATATTTATCCGTTATAAATAAGGAAATGGGCAATGATTAAATTATTAATACCTTCTTTTACTTTGTTTGCTCTATTGCTTTCATCTGGCGCAATGGCCTCCAGTACGGCAATGATCAAGGTTCAGGCCATTCTTATGATGGGTTCTTGTACCCCTTCGCTGGATAACGGTGGTCTGTTGGATTTTGGTAGTTTTCCCGTTGATCATCTCTACGAAGACACCCCGAGCGGACTGGATTCTCGCACTATCAACCTACACATTACGTGTACTGAACCAGTCGCACTGGCTTACACCTTTCAGGATGACCGAAGTGATACGCTGGATGGCGGCAGCTCGGAAATTGCGTCTTATGGTTTCGGCATAGGGAAAACTGCAACCGGTATTAATATTGGTCACTTTTATCTGTATCTTGCAGGCTCCGATGCGCCGATTGTCAATGGGGCACCAGCCCAAACTATTTATTCTGACGATAATGGAGCGCAATGGGATGTTGCCTCAAGTTCAACCCGGGCCAGCAATAGCGGTAGCAATCTCGTCTCGTTTTCAGATACCAAAGATTTCACCCATCCTTTGACCATCGAGACTGCTGTGACAGAATTGGCTATTCACCCGATTGTACAGAGCAGAAAGACCCTGGCACTCACCGATGATCAACCTTACGAGGGAATGGCAACTATCAGTCTTATCTATCTCTGAAGAAAGCATTACCGCTCCTGTCCATAAATACTCTCTGGTTTGTCGGGTGGATACACGTGAGCATATCCACCGTTTTCATCTCGTCAGAACGGCAGCGGACGCGGCTGCATTTGCAGGGTTATCCAGCGCAACTCAGTAAATTCGTTGACGCCCGCAAGCCCGCCAAAACGGCCATAACCTGAATCTTTAACGCCGCCAAACGGCATTTGTGCTTCATCGTGTACGGTTGGGCTATTGATGTGGCAAATGCCACTTTGAATACGGCTGGCGATATTCCATGCCCGTGCGGTGTCGCGGCTGAATATGGCGGCTGAAAGCCCGAGGTCGTTATCATTGGCGATAGCCAGCGCTTCCTCGTCGTTTTTTGCGCGGATAATCCCTTTAACCGGGCCAAAGGATTCTTCGTGGTAAATGCGCATGTCTGAGGTGACAAAATCCAGAACCGTGGCGGGCATTAATGTTGAATCCGCTTTGCCACCCGCAACCAGTTTTGCCCCTTTTTCCAGTGCGTCATCGATCAAATCATTGCAACGTGAAACCGTCTGCACATCCACTACCGAGCCCAAAACGGTCGGGCCGTGACGCGGGTCGCCACACGGCAAACTTGCGGCTTTAGCCGCAAACTTCGCGACAAAATCATCGGCGATCCGCTCATCGACAATAATACGTTCCGTCGACATACAGATTTGCCCTGAGTTGGCGAAAGCGCCGAAGGCTGCGCAATTCACTGCCAGATCAATATCAGCGTCGTGCAGCACCAGCAACGGAGCTTTGCCACCCAATTCCAACACTACCGGTTTCAGGTAGCGTGCACACGTTTGGGCGATGATCCGCCCGACGTGCGTTGAACCGGTGAAATTCACACGCCGCACCGCAGGATGGGCAATCATCGCTTCGACAACACTGGCGGCATCTTCTGGCGCATTTGTCACAAAGTTGACCACCCCCGCGGGGAATCCGGCTTCATTGAGTGCATCGATAATTAAACCGTGAGTGGCAGGCGAAATTTCTGAGCCTTTGAGAACTACGCAGTTACCGCAAGCGAGTGGTGTAGCAATCGCCCGCACGCCGAGAATAACGGGCGCATTCCACGGTGCCATTCCCAGTACCACACCTGCAGGTTGGCGCACGGCCATGGCCAGATTACCAGGCACATCGGATGGAATCACATCACCGTTGATTTGCGTGGTGAGTGCTGCGGCTTCACGCAGCAGTCCGGCACCCAGATGCACGTTAAATTCCGCCCATTGCGCCGTGGCACCGGTTTCTGAGGCCATTGCGGCGATAAACGCGGCTTGTTTTGCTTCCAGTGCATCTGCCGCTTTCAGAAGCAAAGCGCGGCGTTGATTCGGCCCGGTTTGCGACCAACTAGCGAAGGCCTGATTTGCGGCTTCCACCGCAGCGCGTGCATCGTTGACCGTCGCGGCGGGGGCAATAGTGGCGACCTGTTCATCGAGGGGGTTGCGGCGTTCAAATGTGGACTGATTCTGTGCCCCAACAGGTAATCCATTGATGAGCATAGAAATAGAGACAGGGGATGTGTTCGGCATGTGACACCTTTTTTGTTATTGAAATGTTAAGGTGCCATCCAGTGTAGTCAGAATCAGATTGTTTTCCCAGAGGTTTACCCGTTTTTACCCGGCGACATTCATTCAGTAATCAACTCTCGCACCCAACGATGCCCGCGTGCGCATGGCTGCGTTCATGCCACACCATACTTATGTCAAAAGCGTTTGTGTCCGAATGTCGCCTGAGTCTCATCCATCCGTTAAATCTATCCAGGTTACTTATTCACGAAACAAATTATCAGTTTGATATTTAATGTTTTTTTAGGGATTAATCTAAAAAAAGCAACCGACATCAAAATACTTGCTACAGAAACGGATTATTCATTGTCGTCGTTTAACGAGAGGTATGTCGGCCTTCCTTTGCTTGGGTTACGTTTCACTCTTCTCGTATAGCCATGGCGATCACGGTGAGGGGAGCGATGACCCAACCGTGAAATTCATGTTTTCGTAACAGAGTGATTATTCAGACAGATAACTCGCCGTTATTACCTTAGCTTCGCTTTTAAAAAAGGAATTTAAAATGATCATCAGCCCTCCGTTATTACATGAACATTCGGACACGGAAGCAGATTCCGACTGGGTCAACAGAATGATGCCTGTTGACTCACAGCGAACTTTCCCCATGAATGCAGGCCAGTCATGGCATGGTGGCATTCATCTCGTCGGTTCTCCATCCGACATCCTGCGGTGTATTGCCGATGGTGAAGTCATTTCACTGCGCCAGCCCGATCCGGCTAAAAGTCTTGTGCCGCCATTAAATTATAACGGGACGACAGACTACGGTTATGTTCTGCTGAAACACGAAACGGAAATCGGCAGCGGTGATGATGGCAAAATTGTTTATTACTCACTGTATATGCACCTGAAGAGCATCAGCAGTGACATCTCTGCAGGGAAAAAACTTTACCGTAAAGAGTCCATCGGCACGGCTGGCGTGGTGGATGGCCAGAACGGGCTGCATTTTCAGATTTTCTGTGATGATGAAAATATCCGGAAAATCACTGGCAGAACGGCTCCGGAACTGGATCTGACGAAAGATGGCCGCATCGACGCCGTTTATGGTGATATGCATTTCTGCCTGCCAGCAGGGACATCGGTGTATGCCAGTGCACCGGATGGGAATTCGCCAACAGTAAGCGGTACACAAGTGACAACCAGCGTACCGCTGTATGTGACCATGAGCTTCAGCAAAGGCAGTTGTACGATGGTGACGCGCCAGCAAAATCTCGGACAGACGGGGCAGTATTCTGTCGTGGGAGAATTCCTGAATAACGCCGATGGTGAGGATTATGAATAAACCTCTATTCCACTGCGCTGAAACTTTACTCGGACAGCCCGAGTGCCGGATACGAAATGCTACGATTCGGGCGGGTGATCAATACAGAATACGAAACATTATCCCCTGCGGATGCGCCGCTGTGGCGGACAGTAAGCACGCCCGAAGGTAACGGCTTTGTGAATCTGGCGGCCCCTGATATCCGCGTTTACAGTGACGGAGATTTTCCGCACTGGATGGGATGGACACTGGTGGATGATGATACGGATACCAACAGCCAGTGCAATTCACCGACTATCCTCAATTCAACTCGCACGGATTTAAGCCAGATGGTTTGTCATTTCCCGCTGGAATGGGATACGGGCACGGTGGACACGCGCTTTGAGTGGCTGAAGTCGCCCAATGACGTGCTGAATAAACCCATGACGGAGTGTGACCTGGGGCTACTTACCGATCACGGGAAAGCGCTTTGCCTGACCGAGAACCCATTACCTTCCGGACGGGTATGGCATTTTGACCCACGGCAGTTTATTGCACATTTCAGGAAGTGTGGGTGGTTGAGTAAAGCTGAGATGAAGCAGCTCATTCCGCTACATATTATCTCGGGCACCCGCTGGGACAGACTGAACGGGAATTATGGTGAAAATTCCGTGTTGGCGAATCATTATGAGCAGATAAATAAAACCCTGCGTAAATATTGCATCAACACACCCTTACGCATGGTCTGCTTCTTTGGTAATGCCATACAAGAAACTGCGTGGCTTACCACCACCCATGAAAGCTATGTCTATACAGACAGAGATCCGCACACCCATGCCGTCACCGGCCACCATAATATCTGGTATCACCCCTGGTATGGTCGAGGTTTTTTACAGTTAACTAGCCCGGATAATTATTATAAATATTTTACGTTTCGCGGTTACCGTTTTGATGACGCGGTAAGACAAACGCTGAAGGCTGAATATAAACGTTTATACGGAAACAGTGCCATCAGGTATACGGATAATCATCTGAGTGATGCCAGCAATCCCCATTTAACTACCGAAGTCATTGGCTGGCGTAATGCGGTGGAAATTGGCATTTGTGAGCCAGCCGATAGTGCCGGATTTTATTGGGTTGCAACAGATATGGCGAAATATGCGGATAAGCCGCATGCACCAGAACGGCAGGAGGTAGTAACCAACAGCGGTACTAAAATTTACTACCGTAGCTTTTCCTTCTGGCAGGCTAGTGCGGCGGTTAATCTGCCTGCGGCTGTGGACAGGACAGATTTTTCAGGATTGAACGGGTTTACCGAACGGTGCTGCGCTTACAGCAATGCTCTAGCGGTGTTAACCGAAATGAAGTTCCCGGATGAATTTGGCGCGATAACATTGGAAATTCCAGAAAGTGATTTTTTGAGGCGCGGATAATGAAAAAAAACATAGTGGTATTAACAGCATTGTTGTGGTGCATTGTTGCCCGCGCTGAGATTACGCCAGTCGTGGAAATACCTGCAGAGTTTGATAAATCAAAATATTCATTAAGAATAATTGAAGAAACATCCAGGATTCATTATATAAAGCAAATCAGTGATTGCAATGACACTCATTACAAAGATTTTTTCTTCGTGACACTTAAATTAGATATTGATAGAACTCCCAGGCATGAACCAGAAAAAGTCCCCTTCAGTGAATGGTTTTGTTTGTTTTCCGTTGATGTCTATAAATTTGGATATGACACGGGAGTGTATCCTGAAAAAGTATCATTTAATAAAAAACAAAATCGTGGATGGTGGTAAATACAGGGGTTAGGTCAACAACAGAAAATCCTTATATGCCACTAAAGGTTTATAACATTAACTCATTAAATGCTAGAGGCTTTGCAGTTATTGATAAAAACATCAGTAATGATGACAGAAATCGTTTTAATGATGAAAATTTAAAAATGAAAATCTATTTTTGCATGATCCATAAAGATGGATTTGCATTATGTGGAACTGGAAGTCTGACTACAATTAAAGATGGAAAAGAAGTGGATCTCACGCCTTACGCTCTGAAATCACTGGAAAGCATGGAAATAGGAATAAAAGTGCCCAAGGTGAATAATGAAAAATAAATCGATGGCAGTCTCCTGAAAGCCTGCAACAGGAGTGAAGCTGATGATACCTGCCTCGATAGGATAATGATCATCAGCTTTCTATTTTAACATGAACAATCGGATCTGAAGCAGATACTGTGTGGGTCACAGGATGAAGACTGTTGACTCACAGCGAAATTTTCCCATGAATGCAGGCCAGTCATGCCATGGTGGTTATTCACTATCAGACACCATGCCTTAACTACCTAAACAATCTATTCAGGGTTAAACGGTTTTACTGAACGGTGCTGTACTTACAGCAATGCACTCGCGGTGTTAACAGAAATGAAGTTTCCAGATTAATTTGTCGCGATAACATTGTAAATTTTAGAAAGTTATTTTTTTGAGGCGCGGATAATGAAAAAAAATATAGTGGTGTTAACAGGGTTGTTGTGGTGCACCTATACTCACGCTGACATTATGCCAGCGGTGAAAATACCTGCTGAGTTTGATGAATCAAAATACTCAGTAAGAATAATTGAAGAAACATCCAGGATTCATTATATAAAGCAGCTCAGTGATTGCAATAATATTCATTATAAAGACTTTTTCTTTATGAAGCTAAAATCAGATATAGATGGAACTCCCAGAAATGAACCCGAAAAAAAACCTATTAACGAATGGTTATGCTTATATAGTGTTGATATTTATGCAGAAGGATTTGGGTCTGGCCTGAGGGAGAGGGCCATTTTCTCTAGGGATAAATCACTATGGATCATAGGGAAGACCAACATATCAGATATTTCATCCGTATATCAAAATATTCCATATAAACCTATTTAGCTGTATAATATCACATCAGTTAACGCCAAGGGTTTTGCTGTTATAAGTGAAAATATCATTCCCAGTGATAATGATAGTTATATGGATGGTGATGAAAAAGTGAAGAAAATAATTTATTTTTGCATGATTCATGATATATCGGCGCTGTGCGGATCAGGAAGTCTGGTAAGAAATATCAATGGTAATGAAATTGATTTTACACCTTATGTATTGAAATCACTGGAAAGCATGGAAATAGGAATAAAAGCACCCGAGGTTAATAATGAAAAATAAATCGATTGCTGTCCCTTGAAAGCCTGCAACAGGAGTGAAGCTGATGATACCCGACTCGAAAATCTGCCCTTCTTATTTACATGAGCATGCTGAAGCAGATGCTGTCTGGGTCAACAGGATGAAGCCTGTTGACCCACAGCGAAATTCCCCCATGAATGCAGGTCAGTCCTGGCATGGGGGCTTCATCTTGCCGGTGTACCATTAGACACAATACGATGCATCATCATTGGTGATGCCATTTCATTACGATAGACTGCACCGACACCCATATAGTGATACGTCAGCTAATAGATTCGAGGACAGAATGTTAAAAGTCATCGCCGAAGATTTTATAAAGCCCGAGGACATTGAAATAGTTATCCCTTTGTACCGGGAGCTAGTTGAAGCCACTAAGCAAGAGCCTCTTTGTATTACCTATGATTTGTATATTGATGAGAAGGACCCTGGCCATTTCATTTTTATAGAGGAATGGTTTGACCGTGCGGCGCTGGATGCGCATTGTGCAAGTGAGCATTTCAGAAGGTTGGTCCCGTTGATTGATCAACACACGAGAAAGGAAGCAACGTACATACTGATGACCGCTTTTTGAACTCCGTCATCTGGGTGAGAATAACGCACTCACCCAGAATCTCATCTGCCTGGTTATTCCCCAAGTAGCTCAACTAACTGCGATTTCTGGGCAGCACTGACATCCTGCGGGTGACGATAACCGATGTTCTCAAGCGCTCGGGTATACAGCGCAACCAGCCAGTCGTAGACATACAGCGTATTGCCGCGAGCAGGTTGGTCGCCTAAACGAACCAGCCGCGTGTTGGCGCTGGCCTGGGCTTGCTGAGTAAATACCGGTGAGCCTTTATTGACGCGGCTTGCGGGACGTAACGTGGGTTCGATATGTGCGTATCCTAACCAACTGACAAAATCACCCAGCACCGCGCAGACGCAGGTAATTTCCTGCGCCATGCTGCCATCTCCCTGACGCAATACCGTGTCGAGCTGCTGAGATAATTTCAGTCGATAACTGGCGACAATCAGCAACTGGCACAGCGCCTGGAGTTGAGTATTGTCGATGCCTGAAAGATGGGCAATTTCCCGGCGTGTTGCCAACTGGCGTAAATGATTAACCCACAACACATGCACCGTATTGGCGAAGTTACTGACATCGCTGATTTGTGCAGTATGGCTCTCTTCGTCCGCGAACAGGTCGATGTCGAGGCTAAACTCGGCGGGTTGTTGTTTGCGTAATTGCTGATGGTTCAACCAGCATTGTTGTAGTACCTGGCGCTCAGGCAACAGGCTGGCGATCAGTTCGCCATGAATGGCGGCGCGGGATTGCAGAGTACGCACCAGATCTTCTGCCTGCGAACGAGCGAGCTCCGGCGTCAGGTTTTCGCATTCGATAAGATGAGCGAACAGATCGTTGATTTGCGTGTTAAGCGCGGCGTGTAACATCTCAATGCGACGGGTACGTTGCGCGGGAATCAGCGCGTCCGTAAGCCACTCCAGCAAACGGTGCATATTGCGGCTGTCCAGCGCTTGCAGCGTGCCCCAACGTTTCCCCGGCAGGCCAATAACACGTTGCACACCTTCATCCAGATTAGCTCCGCTAAAACGAGCATCACGCGGTGTAATCGCCCAAATTAAGCCCGGAGTTGTGGCGTTGCTGGGCTGGGTTTTATCCACCCAACGTGCCAGCATTTTACCGGCAGCGTTCACTTCTCGTCGAACGGAGGCGGCATTACACACCACGAGTTTATCGGGCTGGAGAGCGTTGCCGTAATGGTCGAGTTGCTCGAGAGGAATATCCACCACCTCGACCTGCGCAAGCTTCGGCGGATGGTTAAGCGTCAGGGTGATTTCCGCGCAGAGTTGCTGCAAATCATGCTGTGCAAGGCTCACCTGGGTACCGATTTCGTGATTGAATAGCGGGCACACCAGTACGTCGGCACTGATTTCCTGCATGTCCGGCGTTGTCGGGAACAAGAACCCTTCAACCGGCAGCAAGAAGGTATCGACCAGCAAATTAGCCGGGGCCAAAATCTTACGAGTGCAGCCCAGGTGATTGAGCATGTCGACAAGCTGCTGCCAGCGCGCGGTTTGTGTCGCGTTGTCGCCCCAAAGCGGTGCCAGCAACGAAGCCTGGTCAGCACTGCTCAACCATGGCAGCAGTTCCGCCATTTGCTGCCACAGCGCATTATCCAGATGGTACTGACGGCGCACGACTTCATGATAAGTCTGGGCAATGTCAGAAAGCTGATGTTGCGTTATCCCTGGTGTCGGTTGTGCCAGCCGTTTGACCTGTAACTCTTTAAGTTTTGCGGCGATAACTTCCGGTTGCGCAAAACGAGCAGATGACGCGGCGTGATACTGACGAATCATGCGCTGGGCAAGTTCGCAGGCGTTATACAGCGTCAACAGCAAGGGATAGTGTTCTGCGACCGGTAATTCGCGACAGGTAAAACGCACCGCAACGTCAGGCGCATGGCCGGGGTTGATGTGTGTCAGGTAATCCAGCACTTTCCCGCCGAGCAAAATCTCAATGCGTTCGTGGTTATCGCCCAGCAGTGTGGTGAGCAGGTGATGTTTACCCGCCACCGAGTGGCCATACAACCCAATTGTTAGTGGTTGCTCCGCCTGTAGGTCAATCTGATGCTGGCGTTGTTGAATGGCGGCCAATTTTTGCAATAGCCCGTCGGCTTCGTTATCCACTAACGGAACCGACAGACGAGTCTGCTGTACCCAATCTTCTAACTGTTGCAGCGTTGAGGTTGTTGAATTCATTTTTGATACACGCTCCCGCTGTCAATCCAGTAATGGCTGGCACCGCTATAGCTTCCAGCCAGCGTATTCAATTTAAAACTTAATTGGTTGAGCGGCACTTTGCTGCCATCCTGCAACCACGCTTCGGCCAGCACAAAGGCATCAGCTTCACGGGTCTGCTGTAAACGCACATTCAGCACGCCTTCGCCGGCAATGGCTTTTGCCAACTGCGGCGAGTTTATCGCGAGGGTGTACAACGGCGTGGCGGGCCAGCGCGCATCATCAAGCTGGCGGAATCCCAGACAGGCATTGCCGCGCAGAGGGAAATGCAGGCGCGTATCCAGCGTAGATTTAGGGTCGTCGAGATCGATATCGCGATACCAAATGTTTTTCTCAACCAGCGTATTGTTGCCATCCAGCATCCCCAGATAGCGCACCGTAGAGTAAGCCTGAATATCAGACGCTTTAAAGTTAAAGCCAGGCAGGCGTAAATCCATCGCCAGGCTGCACAGCATCGCCCCCACGGCCGCCGTCGATTTTGGGTTGCCGATGCGGCCTTGTTGGCTAAACGGATACCATTCATGAGTCTGATAGTTATCCAGCCAGACAATGCGGTTTACCGGCACCGGTTGTTGGTAGCGTAATAGCGCCTGAACGCCGGGCAAACAGCCTGGTCGCCCGGTGACCAATAACACATCGCAACAGTAGTGGGTGATCACTTCACACAGCGCTTGCAGCGGTGCGGTGAGCGTAAAATGTCCGGCGAGCAGCGCGTCTTGCAAATCAGCTAATTCAACATGTAGCGGTACGCTGAATAAATCAAACGCGGGCGCGTCGGCAGGCAGCGCATGCTGTACGGCCTGTTGCACATAGTTAATCACGTTATCCGTTGGGCGCTGGGTTAACAGCTCGCCAAAGGTCGCTTCCAGCATGGCGTGGCGGTCATCAGGATCGCTGTTTTCCCAACACGACAACACCGCATGGCCCAGCGGGATAAACAGTTGCAGCGCGGTTTGCTGACGCAGTGTGCCGCGGGTGTCCATGCGCCCGGACTCACCAAACAGCGTGGTCATTAATCCTGTGCTGTCCGCAACACCCGCCTGATGGATTTGCGCCTGTAGCGCGGGGAGCACGCAACGCTGGATAACATCCAGCAGAATGTCGTCACCCGCGACTTTAAAGCCTTCGCGGAACAGCAAACGCGGGGTGATTTTCACATTGCTGCCGACGCCGTCATCCAGATGATATTGCGTGATGGCCATATCCGTCGTGCCCCCGCCAATATCAATCGAGGCGACACGCAAGGTTTTCCCTGGGGGCTCATCGGCGGCTAATTTGCGGTCAGGACGGGCAAGGCTTTTGAAGAAGTTACCGCTCTGTCCGGCATAGTTAACCAACGCTTCGTTATACAGCCACACCAGTTGCCCACAAGTCGCTTCGTCCCATTCCATCTGCACATCGGGTACCGGAACCACGCTTTTCTGGAAATCTCGATCGTTGCTAAAACCGTCGTCTGTCGGGTGCCATTCCATTGCTTTCCACACCAGACCAACTGCTTCCTGCATACGCTGGCGGAAGATTTCACGCTCTTGTTTTGGCATCGCCGAAGGCAGTGTGAGGATAAGAGTGCGCAACTGACGTGGAGCATTGATATGGCCCATGCTTTGGCGTGAGCCAACGCTGTTGATTTGCATCAGTGCCTGCGCCAGTAGCTCGCACAGCATCAAGGTCATCAACGAACTGCGACTGTATTGCGGCGAAAAAACCGGCAGCCTTTCTTCTAACGGTAGCGAATAAAGCGGCTGTCCGTCATCATTCATCAGATTCATCAATGGATACGCGGTTGCCAGCGGTTCGCGTTGTGTTTTCACCCCCATCTGGCTAAAGCGCCAGTCCTGGTTGGCAGGGGTTTCATCCCACAAGTATCGGCGAGGGCTGGAAATACCGCTGGCTCCTTCAGTGCCTAAACGGGCAGAAGCCATGCTACGGGCTTCATCACCGACACGCGCAATCGACGGCCAGACAAACGCGTCGTCGCGGCCACTTTCGACCGAGAAGTGCTGCTTGCCGAATTTAGCTTCGGAGAACTCGAGGCGGCTGGTGAACATCGCTTCATTAATGGTTTGCGGTTCGCTCAGCGAGCGAATTTGCAACTCGGCGGTTTGGCGCAGGCCGTCATTCGCTTCACCGTGATCTTCGATTAATACGCCGCAGGTGTGTGTGTTGCCCACGTCCAAAACTAAATCAACGGGAATGGCCGGGGATTGCAATGTCGCCGTGACTATTTTGACCTCAGGCACCGCAAGCTGTGCGCCGAGCATCTCGATGATATTGAGATAGTGCGCCTGATACTCAAAGGTTTTCAGTGCGTTACTGATCTCGCGCTCGCTGCGTGATTCATGGCGTGAAGCGAACTGCGTGAACACTTCGCGCAGCCAGCCATCAACCCAGGTCTGGTCGATAAAGTCGTTAATTTCTTCGTTTTGCCAGGCCAGCGCAAAGCGAGCGCCGTTACGCACATCGCTTTGCGTCGGCGCCAGATGTGCGGCAGGGTTATCGTCGGCAAGAATTTTGGTATCCAGCGCCAGAGTAATGCGCACGGTGTTGCCTGCGGGATCGGGCGTTCCAAGACACCGAATGTGTACTCGCGCCCAGTTATCCGGGCCGCCCACAAAAGTACGCGGTGGGTTAAAGCGCAGGAAAGGCAACGGAAGCCAGGTTTTATCCAGCAGTTTCAGCGAATGGCCGAGCGTAATGGTGCTTTCAGGTTTGACGACTTCGGGAGCCGCACCCTGGCTGCCAGGCAGGGTAAATTTGCCAGGCACCACGTCGTAATCAAGACGAAGCAGCGGGCCATTCGCCGTTTTACGCACAAAGCGACCGGTGTGCGGCGCGTTTGGTTGTGGGGCAAGGCCGAAATCCAGAAACTGAATGCCGCTGTCTTTTATGAGCGTCACGCTCGGCTTATAGGGATACAGGGTGGCAAACATGGATTAATCACTCACTTTTTTAAACGTCACAGGAACCACGGTGTCGCCCTCGTAGCGCCCGGTGCATTCCGCCACATCGCTGACACCCGCATTGCAGGAAATTTCAGGTAACGGGTAACGCGAACCATCGCTACAGCGCGCATTGCCACGGGTTTTGATCATCAGCGTGCCGGACTGCATCAATCCCGAAAACACCTCCGCTTTGCACACAATGCTGTCGCCATGCACCAGACGCACAGTGCCTTTGTTATTGGCAATTTGATAACGCAGCGTTGGCGGCTTGCCGGTGATGGAGTCTTTAACGTTGATGACCAC
Source organism: Buttiauxella sp. WJP83 (assembly GCF_027594725.1). Lineage (NCBI taxonomy): Bacteria > Pseudomonadati > Pseudomonadota > Gammaproteobacteria > Enterobacterales > Enterobacteriaceae > Buttiauxella > Buttiauxella sp. WJP83. The sequence goes on along the minus strand of NZ_CP110080.1, from coordinate 2,381,006 downwards.
ACGCCAGGTGCCGTTAAGGAATTTGGTGGAGCCGAGTTTCAATGCATCAGCAGGTAAAATCATCGCGCCTTTAGGGATGTCGGCAGGCGGCGTGGTGACAACCGCGACGGGTTCTGGCTGCGCTACAGGTGTTTCTACTACCGCTGCCTGGCTGACGGGCAGGGTCGAAGCCTGGCTTACGGGTTCCGCCTGGATCACAGCAGGGGCGATTGGCTGTGGTTTAACTTCGGCTGCAACCTGAGCTAAAGGTTCTGCGTGCGATGCCGATACCTGGTAATAAGTGAGTGGGGCGGCGATGCAGGCAACAATCATGGCTGCGACGGGCAGCAACCAACGCCTGGATTTTTTCACTGGCAGCACGTGAGGCACGATTTCAGGAGCAGGGTCTTGCACCTGCGGTGGTTCATTAGCCGGTGCTGCAACAACCGGTGGTGCAACGCTATAGAGCGGCTCATCTGGTTCGCTAAGTATGATGACCGGTGGTGCGGCGGGTGGTGGTTCTGCCAGGAACTCGATAACCGGTTCGTGTTCTTCATTGATGCGCAAACAATCCAGCGCATCAGTTCGGGCACCACTGTTGAGGTTCACAAAGCCCCAAAACGTGAGCACCGGTTTGCCGTCAACAAGATACACATGCTGGCTGCCAGGGAACTGCAACGCATTGGCGAGTAATGAACCAAACAGTTGGATAGCGGTTTTTTCAGCCTGCTGGCAGCGCTGAATTAACGACGCGACGTTGGCCTGGGCGTTATCAAGATAGCGCAGAGCTTTTTTACGTTGTTCGTCGCTTGCAGCCGCCCAACTAACGACGTTGCCTTCAAAAGGCGCATACCAGTCGACTCTGTCACCCTCATCATTTGGCTGAGGTATCGCCAGACTGTCGACCACAGCCTGCTGTTTGCGTAAGCGTAACGTTTCGCGAATTTGTAGTGCTGAGTCGAACACCGTCTGCCCGTTTTCGCCAAGCGAAAGGAAGTCATCAAGGCATCCGCTGCGCAATAATGTTTTTGCCACGTCATCAATCCTGCTGTTTTCAGCTCAACTTGAGCCATCTTCACGCTTGCCACTTTACGTAAACTTTCTGCAAGTAAACGGTGGAAGAGACGGGTATTTTTTCTAATTATCGACGGATTGCACTTAAGTCATTGGGGGGGATCAGGTTTTGTGCGACTCACTTTGCAGCGGTTTGTGGCGCACTTGCTGCCGAAATGAGCAAATTCGGCCAAATTTGAATAACATGATAGCGGTTTGTTATTTGTCAGCTCCGATGGGCTATGTTGTGATGATTGCACTAAAAAGGTTTTGTCGACTGGCGCTGTTCGCAGTCGGCCTGTGAAAAAATCCATCAAAAGGCAAAAATATGTCGACAGGGAAAACACTTCTCGCGCTGTTGCTCAGTAGTTTTTTATTACCCGCAACAACCGCCTTCGCTGCCGCGAATAACACGTTAGTTTACTGTTCAGAAGCCTCTCCTGAATCCTTCAATCCGCAAATCGCCAGCTCCGGCCCCACGTTTGTTGCCAGCTCGCAAACGCTGTACAACCGCCTGGTAGAATTCCGCCCGAGCGATAACGTGCCGGTGCCGTCGTTGGCAACGTCCTGGGACATCAGTAAGGATGGCAAAACCTATACGTTTACTCTGCGTAAAGGTGTGAAATTCAACAGTAATAAAGAATTTAAACCGACGCGCGATTTTAACGCAGACGACGTCGTTTTCTCGGTGATGCGTCAGAAAGACCCTAAAAATCCATATCACAATGTCTCGAAAGCCAATTACGAATACTTCAATGATGTGGGGTTCGATAAGCTCATCACTGAGGTGAAGAAAATCGATGACAATCACGTCCAGTTCACTCTGAGCGAACCTAATGCGGCATTCCTTGCCGACTGGGGAATGGATTTCGCCTCGATTCTGTCGGCGGAATATGCCGACGCAATGCTAAAAGCGGGGACGCCTGAAAAGGTGGATACCGCACCTATTGGCACCGGCCCGTATGCGTTGCAGGAATACAAAGTCGATTCGTTGATTCGTTACGTGGCGAACCCGAATTACTGGAATGGCGAGGTGCCAACCAAACACCTGATCTTCTCCATCACGCCAAATGTGCAGACCCGTATGGCGAAACTGCAGAAGAACGAATGCCAGATCATCCCGGCTCCAGCACCGGTCCAGTTTGAAGCTATCAAAGCCAACAAAGACCTCCAGTTGCATACCGTCGACGGCCTGAACGTCGGTTACCTGGCGTTTAACACCACGAAAAAACCGTTTGATAACGTGCTGGTGCGCCAGGCGCTGAATTATGCCGTTGATAAACAGGCGATTATTAATGCGGTGTTTATGGGCTCCGGCACCGTAGCAAAATCACCTATTCCGCCAGCAATGCTAGGTTTTAATAAAGATCTTAGCGATCGAAGTTACGATCCAGAAAAAGCCAAAGCGTTGTTGAAACAAGCCGGATTTGAGAAAGGATTCGAAACCGATTTGTGGTCGATGCCGGTGCAACGTCCTTATAACCCGAACTCACGCCGCATCGCTGAGATGATTCAGAATGACTGGGCGAAAGTCGGTGTGAACGCGAAAATCGTCACCTTCGAGTGGGGCGAATATCTGTCCGGCATGCGCAAAGGCGAACACTCCTCCGCACTGTTTGGCTGGATGAGCGATAACGGTGATCCGGATAACTTCGCGGATACACTGCTCGGTTGCGGCAGTATCGAGAGTGGTTCAAACGCCGCGCGTTGGTGCGACAAACAGTACGATGCGCTGACGCAGAAAGCGAAATTAACCAGCGATCCAGCGGTTCGCGCCAAACTTTACGAGCAGGCGCAAGAGGTGTTTTATGAGCAAGCGCCGTGGATCCCACTGGCAAACGGTAAAACCTTCTACGCGACCCGCAGCAATGTGACGGGTTACACGGTAACTACCAACGGTAGCGATTTCTCGAAAGCGAAATTGAATTAATCATTTACCCTGTTCGTCAAAGCTGGCTTCGGCCAGTTTTTTTTGTCTGGTATCGAAGGAGTGATAAATGGAAACTTTTTTCTCTGCAAAGGCTCACTGCCATGTCCGTTGGCTGGATCTACCAGGAACCGGAACGCCCTTAGTATTTGTCCATGGACTCGGATGTGCCTCGTCCTATGAGTATCCACGAGTCGTTACCGATAAACATTTTGCGGGGAGAAGGGCGATTCTGATTGATCTGCCGGGTTTCGGATACAGTGAAAAACCAATGGATTATGGCTATTCGATTAAAGAACAGGCGCAAGTGGTTGCAGAGTTAATCGCTCATCTGAATCTGGAAAAATATTTCCTTTATGGCCACAGCATGGGCGGCAGTATTTGCATTGAGGCTTCACAATATCTGGGTGAGGGTTTATGTGGTTTGATGGTCTCGGAGCCGAATTTCCATCCTGGGGGCGGATTTTTCAGTAAACAGATTTGCAGTGTCACGGAAGCGGATTACATCTCAACAACTCACCACGCTATGGTTAACGAAGAAAGCGGGCCATGGGCGGGGAGTTTGGCCATCGCCGCTCCCTGGGCGGTATGGCGCGGTGCAGCAAGCCTGATTAAAGGGAATCATTGGCTAGATATATTTTCCCGACTGAAACAACCGACAGCGCTTTTATTTGGTGAACAATCATTACCCGATACAGATTTCACGCAAGTGCAGAACCTGGGCATCCAAACCATGGTATTACCAAACTGTGGACATTCTATGTCATGGGAAAATCCTTCAGCATTGGCCCATGCTTTAGAATCGTTTTGTAAAAAGCATGGACAGAAAGTTTGATTCCTGGCCTGAAAACGATAGGGTAGCGATACGAAAAGTAAGGAGGAAATTATGACACATCTTGAAGACGTTACCGCTCGCGTAGACGCGGCGATTGCCGAAAATGTCATTGAGCATATGAATCAGTTGCTGATTGTTTTGAGCGACGATGCCGAATTGAGTCGCGAAGATCGTTTCACCCAGCAGCAACGTTTGCGCATTGCTATCGCGCAAAAAGGTCATCATCACAAAGCGGAAGCCGAGCAACGCCGTGATGATTTAACCAAAGGCGGCACGATCATTTAAGCAATAATGCCGGGCGACTCCGCCCGGCACCGTAATAATATTTTTAAGTCAAAACGGGCTGGTATTACGCGCCTTGACCCATTCTTCGCTAACAGGATGCACAAAGTGCAGCTCGCTGGCGTGTAGCATCAGCCGTTGAGTTTGTTCGGTTCCTGGCAACAAGCGACCGCCATACAGATCGCAGCCCAAAATAGGGTGGCCCAACTGCTGACAGTGGATGCGGAGTTGATGAGTGCGTCCGGTTTCCGGGGTGAGCTGTACCCGCGTCAATGGCAGTAACGTCCCGTCTTCTAACTCATGATAAAAGCGCTCAACGACCTGATAGCCGGAGCGAGCGGGCTTGCCGTTGATTGCGCAAATTGACATCAGTGGAAACAGCGCAGGATCTTTGGCAATTGCGGCATCTATCACCCCTTCGTTTTCGTCAAGATGCCCGCAGAGCAGTGCGCTGTACACTTTGGTCACTGCGCGCTGGCTGAACTGTTGGCAAAGGGCTGCATTGATCGCTTTATTGCGGGCAATCACCATCAGCCCGGAAGTACCGAAATCAAGCCGGTGGACCAGAGTGCAGCCGGGGAATATCTGCACCAGCCGATGATGCACTGAGTCAAGGTTTTGCGGGTTTTTCCCCGAGAGGCTGAGCAACCCGGCGGGTTTATTAATAAGCACCAGGTGATCGTCCTGATAAAGAATCTCGATGAGCTCTTGGCACGGTGGAGCGATAAAGGTATCGATAATCGAAGACATCAGGCAACCCGGATTCAGAATGGGAGCGGATGATAACGAATTTTAGGCTGGCTGACGAATCGGGCTATTGGTCTGGTGGGGCGCAGAGTCGTCAGCATGGCTTCCAATCCGCGCTACACTCTAAGGTTGAAGTAAAAACCAACACGCTAATTCTAAAGGGATATTGTATGTCTACTCGGGAATTATCCAAAATGGGCATAGCCACAGTGGCGCTTAATATTGATTACGAGGGTCATCGGGTTATCGACAAATTTCCTGTCGGCGACGTTGAGTTCGCTTTTTATCAACACACTGCTGATGAGCTTAATCAGGAAGGGATCGCCACCCCTCAGCTGATATTTGCCGATCCAAACTTGCGCAAGTTAAGACTGGAATATATCCCCAATCCGGTTGATCAGAGTGCTGTGGCTGGAGATGACGTATTGGCGATACTGGGGCGTTTACATCGTTATCCTGCAAATTTTGAATGGCGTTACCACCATCATTCATGGGCAGAGTCAGCGCTTGAAAAATCGCTCATTCTTTTGGCATTACCGAACAAAACAGCGCAACTGTTAAGACGCTTTCAATGCTGTAGTCATGTCCTGTTTTATAACCAATGTCTGGTTTCTGGCGATAGCAATGCTGGCAACTGGGGAAAAAGAGATAACGGCGATTTAGTGCTTTTCGATTGGGAAAGGTTCGGAACAGGGAGCCCAGCTATAGACCTGGCCCCACTCACAAAGGGAATGGGAAGTAAGGAAACATTTATCGATCTTGCAGAACGCTATTGTCGTATTTCTTCTCATTACAAACTCAATGATTTAGCGAGAGAAATTGCCATTACCAAAGCATGGATTGTTACTGAGGTGATTACGCTGCTTGATGAGCGACAAAAAGCTGCCTTTCCAATTTATCTCAACTGGTACAGGGAAAATCTTCCTGACTGGTTAGATAACACCGTAAAAATACTTTGAATTGACTCATTCAAAGTTGCATGGGGTGTTCGGGAGACAGGTGAGCGCAAAAGCAAACAGTCATAAAACTTAGTAGCTACACAGTCCTTAACTTTCCGAGGGCCTTCGTGGAAATACTGAAACAACACGTCGCGCAACCTATGTATTTCGAAAGGAAAAGAATGGTCGCTGGCTTTGTACAATCGACCATTTTTATGGTGTTAGAATGTCAGATTTTCGCTTTGAACTTAACTTAAGACTATTTCAGGCGTTTACTGGAAACGAGCCAATAATTTGTGAACGCCGATTAACTAAAATACACATGCAGATGTGTACAAGAATTAAATCAGGCCGGATATATTACCTAATCATGTCCTCCTCCATATGGAGCACCAAATGCCAGATTACTGTTTTTATAAAAAAGGTAAGCAAATCGTTGTACTTGAAAGCTCGGACGTGGACGAAGCCTCGCAACTCACGGCTCAGGGTTATGAAAAACAATTTGAAGAGGTCAGGGCCAATGATGAAAAACACGCGCTTACCCGTTTTGCTGATATCCGCAGGGAAAAACGCATAGATCACCATAACTTCCTTGCCGGTGCAGGATCCATGCCTTTGATCGGAGTTCTGACGGCAGCCGCTAATTTTCTATTTCGAAAAAAATAGCCTGGACATAAATGCCGTTTCGGATGGCAGCGGAACCGGTTTCGCTCCTCGCTACCATTAGCACAATGCCAGAAGTGGACATTATTGACTGCTAACCAGAAATAAGGATGATTCTTTAAGTAGGTATTTTTCAGGCACAGCCATACGCCAGGGATTATTTCCTGCCCGTTTATCTGAGGCAGGAAATATATTTTTCGCCTGAACGACGCACGATATCATCGGCATTTTCAGTAATATCTTTTCCTTCAAACGCGCCGTAGAGTTTCTTAAATTTCACCGTACTCAAGCGCCGGGTAATGTCACTGACCGTTGTGGCTGGCAATGGCAGCAAATTGGGGTAGCTCCACATAAAGGAGACGGCATGCGCACCAGGGGTAACCTGAACGATGTCGCCTGAAAGCACCACACCTTCATCTCGCGCCCAGTGCAGAACACAGCCGCCAGCAAAGTGCCCACCAAGACGTATCACACTAACGTCACGGGTCAGCTCAAGGGTGTCGCCTTCCCAAAAAGTGATCCAGGGGCTGTTGCGCATTACCCACTGACTGTCACTGGCATGAAGGTAAATCGGGGCGTTGAACTCTTCAGCCCAATCTTGCATGGCGGTGTAGTAATGAGGATGCGATATCGCGATGGCCTTAAGCCCACCCAGGGAAGTTATTAGCATTTTCGTAGCCTCGTCAAGCGTCGCAATACAGTCCCACAGAATATTGCCCTCCGGGGTACGCAGAATAAATGCCCGCTGATCAATCGCAAAATCAGGAACGGTGCGGATGCTGAGGAGAGAGCTGTCATGATATTTCCACTTGTTTGTGTGCGAAGCACAATGAGCGGAGAAATCGACCCATTCCTGCCCAGTAATGGGGATGTACTGGCGTTCATCTTCGCAGATATTGCAATGCTCTGGATGGGTATCGGTTATCTCATAGGATGTACCGCAGGTTTTGCATAAAGTGATCATTAAGTTCTCCTCATTCTTCCGCTTAAGCCAACGGGCTTGCTAAGGCTACTTGCTTGATAAAAAAACACAGTCAGCCTGGCACACAGATACACAAGGATGTGCCCGTTAGTGCTGCGGCTTAGCGAGGATTGTCAAAATAGGCGAAGAGGGATGAGTTTATAGCCCTCTATGGTTCTGGAAGTTTAATGTATTTTTTTAATTCTTATTCTCGCGAATAATTGCAGTGGCGCGATAAGAACAGACCGGGCGATAGACACCCGGTCTAATGAATCAGTTTGATAAAGCGAATTCAATCGCCCGGCGGACAGTAACAATTTGCGCCCGGATACATTCCTCAGGAGAGGTTGCAGCGCTGTCGGGATAAACTTCTGTTGTCGTCGTAAAGGGTGCGTCAGTCATCGTCGCGCATAAATGGTAGGCGTTATTGTCATATTCAACAATACCGTGGCTCGCCACCGGGTACCCAAACATAGAACCATCATCATCTGAAGGGGCAATATGTGTCACTTCTTCGACAGCGGAAATGATTGCACGCTGGAAGTCCAGTCTTGAATTTTGTTCGTCACTGACCAGATAAAAGCCATCAGGGATAGTCCCTGGTACAAACTCAATCCCGTCTCTGGCGGCCAGAGCAGGGCGGAACTCATTTTCGTCCGAATCCGTCGTTTCATGTAAATCGACGTGTACGATAAACCGAGCTTTCAGCGAAGAGATGAACGCCATCAATGCCAGGGATTCTTCCGCTTTCCCTTCAGGGTAAAATTGCCTGTTAGGGTCAACAGCATTGTAGTTCCACCGTGCAATACGCTCATATGCCCAAGGGCTGACACAAGGGGCAACCAGCAGATTGACTTTACCCGCATACTCATTCTGACATTCTGATAAAAAGCCCAGCGCTCCCATAACACCGCTGGTTTCGTAACCGTGAACACCACCGGTAATGAGTGCGACAGGCAGATTATCGTCCCAGTCTTGTGATTTAACTGCCTTCAACGGGTAAATATCATCGCCGTAATGCAATTCGCCATATTGAACGATCTCATAACGGTGTTTCAGATGGTCGAGTACGTCTAAGACATCGTTCTTATAGAATCTGTAACGTGTCTGACTCTGTCGCCACTGTTGCTTTTCAAGTTCGCTCCAGGGTTGCCCTGGTGTACCTATTGGATAAAACGGGTTCGTTGTCATATTTCACTCAAAGGAATAAAGAATTAATTTCAGGGGCGTAAGCGCCCTGGTGCGCAGATAGACAATCTTAAACTAAGAAAAATTGCCAGCATTACCTTCTCTGGATGTTGTCCTCGTTTCCTGCGGTTTATCATCCAGCCCAGCGTTAAATGAACTCTTGCTTTAGATTTTGCCACAGATGACTGATTGTGGGTCGTCAATAACTGTATTCATCGACGCCCTGATTTCGTTCACACGAAACCAAAATGGCGAGCAAAGGTCACCCTCAAATCTTCTTGTAATACAACGAGAAGTGTAAATGTAGACAAAAGCTTATCTTTCCTGTGGATATCGTTCGTGTAATAGTAAAACAGCACTTTTTGCAAAAACATAAAAGAGGGATCTTATGTTGAGAGTTTGCCGCTTTCCCATATAAATGGCTCTCTTTCAGTGGATCCCTTCCCGTGCGTGAAGCAGATACGGTGATGTATTCCTTCTCCTCCTCGCAGGCATGAACAGCTGTTAAATAATTAATATTTAGGGATAAATTATGATTCAACGATATGTGAAGACGACAGCATTTTTTCTGGCAGCAGCGCTGGCTTTACCCGTTGCGGTGTTCGCCTCAACGCCTGAAGAAGATGTCCAGAATGTCATACAACATCTCCCGGCGCTCAAACCCATAACGTATCAGGCTGCGACTGAGAAATATCATATTGTGGTGTTTATCGAAAACCAGTGTGGGTACTGCTCTGATGTGCTTAAAAATGTGAAATCCTATACTGATGCAGGACTGACAATGTCATTTCTGACGGCCGCTCCCCAAAGTATCCGCGATAGTGTCATTGAAGATATGTCCCGGGTATGGTGCGCTTCAGATCCGAAAAAAAGTCTGCAAAACGCAATGAAAGGATTTTTGCCAGAAAATGACAGCACACCGGAATGTGTGCATTTGATTGAGGAACAATCGGCACTTTCAGATCGTCTTGGTGTACAGGCTACACCTGCAATGCTGGTTCTCAAGACCCCACCAGTGGTCTTTCTGGGTAACGTAAAACCGGAGGATATTCTGAAAACATTGTCAGGGCATTAAAGTGCCAGAATTTGGCATTGCTCACCCCATTCTGATTGATCCCCCCGTCGTCGTGACACAACTATAAAAAGAGAGCTTTGTGAAGGAAGACGGTGAAAACGTTATTGATGAAGTAGGGAAGCGGATTAAATAACGGCTTGGGGAAATAAATCTGTTTCAGAGAGGGGTAATTCTTCAGGAATTACCCCTTGCACCATAATAATTAAACAAAGTGGGGTTACGCGCTTAAACAGTGCGAAATAAGATAAGAAAATATTATATCTACTTTTATCTTTTGGAATAACAATGAATTAAATAACTGGCATGGTAAATGCTTTATCCCTCTCATCATGTATACCAGATGGGATGCGAGTTTATGCCAGTATCAACTTTGTCTGAATGGGTCACCCATTACCGCCAGCAACCACAACAACTTGTGGCGGCATATCAGCAATTAGATGCAGATTTATCCCGTGACGATAACGCCTGGATTTATATCGCATCGCATGACGAAATCTATGCGCAATTAACCACAATTTTTCAGGCGATTAATTCAGGCGAAAAACAAGCGAGCGACTTTGCTTTATTAGGTGTTCCCTTTGCGGCGAAAGACAATATTGATGTTGCCGGAATGCCAACCAGCGCGGGGTGTCCTGCTTTTACATATCAACCGGGCAAAGACGCAACCGTCATTGCCCGTCTGAAAGCCGCAGGTGCGATTGTCGTGGGTAAAACGAACCTCGATCAATTTGCCACCGGGCTTGTCGGCACGCGTTCACCCTTTGGTGCAGTCGAAAACACCTTCAATCCTGAGTATGTGAGCGGTGGCTCAAGCTCGGGTTCTGCCTCGGTGGTGGCTCGTGGGCTGGTTTGTTTCTCTCTGGGAACGGATACCGCAGGTTCCGGGCGAGTACCGGCGGGTTTTAACAATATTGTTGGCCTGAAACCGACCAAAGGCTGGGTTTCTACCATGGGAGTGGTTCCCGCTTGCCGCCTGAATGACTGCGTATCGGTATTCGCATTAACCGTTGAGGACGCGGAAACCGTTGTGGCCGTAGCGGGAGGTTACGATCCACAAGATCCCTATTCACGCACTAACCCGCAGACGGCTCCGGCGCGTTTTCGCGAAAAACCGCGATTTGCCGTTCCCGATACGCTTGAGTTTTTTGGTGATAGACAAAGTCAGATGGCATTCGTCAAAACGCTGGGGCGTATACAACAGCAAGGTGTGGAACTGGTATCGATTGATTTTAGTGCCTTCAACCAGCTCGCTGAGCAGTTGTATAACGGCGCGTGGGTGGCTGAGCGCACCGTGGCGATAGGGGATATTTTTAAAAACCAGCCGGAAGCCATGGACCCGACCGTGCGCGGCATTGTGGCAAACGGCCTGAACTACACGGCGTGTGACGCCTGGCAGGCGGAATATACTCGCGCTGAACTGGCACAAAAAATTAATGACCAGTTGCGTGAGTTCGATGCGCTACTGGTGCCGACTTCACCAACGATTCATACCCTGGCTGAGATGGCCCAGCACCCCGTGCGATATAACTCGCAATTTGGCACTTACACCAACTTCACTAATCTGGCCGATCTCTGCGCACTTGCGTTACCGGGTGATTTCCGTAATGACGGTTTGCCTGCGGGTATCACGCTTATCGCCCCTGCATGGCACGACCAGGCGCTGAGTCACTTCGGCAAAAGCTGGCAACAGGCGCTGAACATACAGTTGGGTGCGACCGGCAAAACCCTTTCTGCGAGCAACACCGCAAAAGCTTCAACAAATCACGTTCGCGTTGCGGTCGTAGGCGCGCACCTGCGCGAAATGCCGCTTAACCACCAGCTCACCTCGCGAAATGCGGTGTTTATCGAAGAAACCCGCACCGCTGCGCATTACCGCCTTTATGCATTAGCCAACACCCAACCACCAAAACCGGGCCTTGTGCGTCACGCCGAAGGGCTGCCGATTGCGGTTGAACTGTGGGATATCCCCCTGGCGCGGTTTGGTGAGTTTGTTGCGGAAATCCCCGCACCGCTTGGGATCGGCACGTTGGTGCTTGAAAACGGTGAGAGCGTGAAAGGGTTTATTTGCGAACCAGAAGCACTACTGGATGCCACGGATATCACCGCGTGGGGCGGCTGGAAAGCCTGGCTTGCCCGTCACCACAGCGCCTGAGGAGGAATTATGTTGAGCTCGGTATTGATAGCAAACCGCGGTGAAATCGCCGTTCGCGCCATTAAAACGTTGAAGAAAATGGGCATCGCCAGCGTAGCGGTTTATTCCGAACCGGACGCCAACGCTCAGCATGTGGTGGATGCCGACATCGCCATCGCGCTGGGTGGCGAAAGGGCGGCGGAAAGCTATCTCGACATCGAAAAGATTATTGCAGCAGCAAAAGCCAGCGGCGCACAGGCGATATTTCCAGGCTACGGGTTTTTATCTGAACGCGCCGAGTTTGCGCAAGCCTGTGAGGACAATGGCCTGGTTTTCATCGGCCCGACCGCCGAGCAAATCCGTGATTTTGGCCTGAAACATCGCGCACGCGAACTGGCGTTTAAAGCCAACGTGCCGATGACGCCGGGCACGGGCCTGTTGCAGACACTCAAAGAGGCGCAGCTCGCGGCGGCGGAAATCGGTTATCCAGTGATGCTGAAAACCACCGCGGGCGGCGGGGGAATTGGGCTAACGCGCTGTGAAGATGAAGCAAGCTTGATTGACGCCTGGTCGAGCGTAAAACGTATGGGGCAGCAGTTTTTCAGCGATGATGGCGTGTTTATCGAGCGTTTTGTCGATCGTGCCCGTCATCTCGAAGTCCAAATTTTTGGCGACGGTAAAGGCAAAGTGGTGGCGTTAGGGGAACGCGATTGTTCCCTGCAACGCCGCAACCAAAAAGTCGTTGAAGAAACTCCGGCCCCCAACTTGCCGCAGGCCACTCGCGAAGCGATTCATGCCGCTGCGGTTGCGCTCGGCGAATCGGTGAATTATCGCAGCGCGGGAACGGTTGAGTTTATTTACGATGCCGCGCGTGACGCTTTCTATTTCCTCGAAGTGAATACCCGGTTGCAGGTGGAGCATCCGGTGACTGAAATTGTCACCGGGCTGGATCTTATCGAGTGCATGGTGAATGTTGCCTCGGGCGTGACTCCTGACTGGCAGCGCATGGTGCAGCCGCCGAAAGGCGCGTCCATTGAAGTGCGCATTTATGCTGAAGATGCGCTGAAAAACTTCCAGCCGAGTCCCGGCGTGTTGACGGATGTGTGCTTCCCGGACGATGTTCGCGTCGATGGTTGGGTGACGACCGGCAGCGAAGTCAGCGCATTCTACGATCCGTTGATCGCCAAAGTGATCGTTTATGGCGAAGACCGCCAGCAGGCGTTAAGTAAACTGAACACGGCACTGGCGGCCACGCGTTTGCATGGTATCGCCACCAATCTGGATTACCTGCGTCAAATCGTACAGCTGGCGGAATTTAAAGCCGGAGTCATGTGGACACGTTTACTGGACAGCGTTGTCTATCAGGCGCATGCCATTGAGGTGCTGGACCCCGGAACCTGGAGTAGCGTGCAGGATAGCCCTGGTCGTCTGGGTTATTGGGACATTGGCGTGCCACCCTCCGGCCCAATGGACGACTTTGCCTTCCGCCTGGCAAACCGCATTGTCGGCAACCATCCGTCAGCCGCCGGGCTTGAATTTACTCTGCAAGGGCCGACACTTCGTTTCCACAGTGACGCGATTATCGCTTTAACCGGGGCTGATTGCCCGGCAACACTTGATGATGAGGTGGTTGCGTACTGGCAGCCGATTATCGTTAAAGCGGAGCAGACACTGACGCTGGGGCGCGCGACTTCCGGTTGTCGTACCTATCTGGCGGTGCGTAACGGGCTGGATGTGCCAGTTTATCTCGGCAGCCGTTCGACGTTTGCCCTTGGACAGTTTGGTGGTCATGCGGGGCGAACGTTACGCGTGGCGGATGTTCTGGCGATTTCCCAACCTTGTTTACCAGCCTGCACCACACCGGCACCGATTTCGTTGCCGCAAACGCCAGAGCCTGCGGTTATCCCGCAATACAGCGATGTCTGGGAAATTGGCGTGTTGTACGGGCCGCACGGCGCGCCGGACTTCTTTACCCCAGAATCCATGCAGACTTTTTTTGATGCCGAGTGGCAGGTTCACTACAACTCAAACCGCCTTGGCGTGCGTCTGGTTGGCCCGAAACCTGCGTGGACACGTGCTGACGGCGGCGAAGCTGGGCTGCATCCTTCGAACGTTCACGACTGTGAATACGCGATTGGCGCGGTGAATTTTACCGGCGATTTTCCTGTGATCCTGACGCGCGATGGCCCAAGCCTGGGCGGGTTCGTTTGCCCGGTGACGATCGCCAAAGCGGAGCTTTGGAAAGTCGGGCAGGTGAAGCCTGGCGACCGCATCCGTTTCCATGCGATTACGTTTGAACACGCTCAGTCGCTGGAAATCGCCCAGGACGTGGCGGTCACTAATTTGCTGCACGTTCTGACGTTGCCGGATTTGCATCCGTCAATTACGCCAGGGACCACTTCAAGTGCGGCAATCCTCGCAGAATTAGCCGCGGCTGGCGGTTTGCCCGCCGTGGTTTATCGCCAGGCGGGTGATAACTACGTGTTGATTGAGTACGGCGACAATGTGCTGGATTTGGCCCTGCGCCTGCGGATTTATCTGCTGATGAAAGCGATTCAAAAGAGCGCGGTGTCGGGCATTGAAGAGCTTTCCCCTGGAGTTAGATCGCTTCAGGTGCGTTATGACAGCCAGCATATTTCGCAGGCGCAACTGCTGACGTTACTGCTGAGCCTGGAAAAGCAGTTGGGGGATGTCACCCAACTCAAAATTCCATCGCGTATTGTCCATTTGCCTATGGCTTTTGAAGACAGCGCTACGCTTGCCGCCGTTGAGCGTTACAAAGAAACGGTACGCGCCGATGCGCCGTGGTTGCCGAATAACGTCGATTTCATTCAACGTACCAATGGGTTAGCCAACCGCGACGAAGTAAAACGGATCATCTTCGACGCCAGCTATTTGATTCTCGGGTTGGGGGACGTCTATCTCGGCGCGCCATGCGCTGTGCCTCTTGACCCACGCCACCGTCTACTCAGCTCTAAATACAACCCGGCCCGTACCTGGACTGCCGAAGGCACCGTCGGCATTGGCGGTATGTACATGTGCATCTACGGCATGGATTCACCCGGCGGATACCAGTTAGTCGGGCGCACGTTGCCGATCTGGAACACTTTCCTCAAGAACGATCAGTTTGGTGATGAACCCTGGCTGCTGAAGTTCTTCGACCAGGTGCGTTTCTATCCGGTGACAGAAATGGAGCTAACCGAGTTCCGCAGCGCCTTCCGCGAAGGACGCGCACAAGTGCGCGTTGAAGAAGTGGAGTTCGATTTCGTCGAATACCAGCAATTCCTTGACGATAACGCCGATGACATCGCGGATTTCCGCGTCCGTCAGAAACGGGCGTTTGACAGCGAAGTGGCGCTCTGGAAAGAGCAGGAAAGTGCTGCTGTTGAGAGCGCGATGCTTGCGGGACAAGAGGTGATTGAAGATCAGGAAGGCCATCTGGTGAGTGCCGATCTGAACGGCAATATCTGGAAGATTCTTGTTGAACCAGGACAAGTCGTGAAGCAGGGCGAGCCGCTGATTGTGGTTGAAGCCATGAAGATGGAGCTGATGGTCGCGGCACCCTGCGACGGCACCGTTATCCGCATCAGTTGCCAACAGGGTCGTCCGGTTGGGCCAGGTGATGCGTTGTTGTGGTTGGACGCGGTGTGAGGCCGAACATTGGACGCCCTCATCCCAGCCTTCTCCCCCAGGAGAAGGAGAAAACCTTAATTCTATGAAAACAAACCATTATCAGGAGTCAGGCTTATGCAACGTCGTACTTTCATTAAAGTTTTTGCGCTGTCCGCGTCTGTAATCAGCATGGGTTTGGCTTTCAATGCGCAGGCTGCCGACACGATTAAAGTGGGCATCATGCACTCGCTGTCCGGCACCATGGCTATCTCGGAAACGCCGCTCAAAGATGTAGCGTTGATGACCATCGCTGACATTAACGCCAAAGGCGGTGTATTGGGGAAACAGCTTGAACCGGTGGTGGTTGACCCAGCCTCTAACTGGCCGCTGTTTGCTGAAAAAGCACGCCAGTTATTAAGCCAGGATAAAGCGGCGGTGGTGTTCGGCTGTTGGACTTCGGTATCGCGCAAATCGGTGTTGCCGGTCTTTGAAGAGCTGAACGGACTGCTGTTCTATCCGGTGCAATACGAAGGCGAAGAGATGTCGCCAAACGTGTTCTATACCGGTGCGGCTCCTAATCAGCAGGCAATCCCGGCGGTGGAATACCTGATGAGCGAAGACGGCGGGGCGGCGAAACGCTACTTCCTGTTGGGCACGGATTACGTTTATCCGCGCACCACCAACAAAATCCTGCGAGCGTTCCTGCATTCCAAAGGGGTGCAGGATAAAGATATCGAAGAAGTTTATACCCCGTTTGGTTACAGCGATTACCAGACCATCGTTGCCAATATCAAGAAGTTCTCCGCAGGCGGTAAAACAGCGGTGATCTCAACTATCAATGGCGATTCCAACGTGCCTTTCTACAAGGAGCTGGCAAACCAAGGCCTGAAAGCGACTGATGTGCCCGTGGTGGCGTTCTCAGTGGGTGAAGAAGAGCTACGTGGCATCGACACCAAACCGTTAGTCGGCAACCTGGCTGCGTGGAACTACTTCGAGTCGGTCGAAAACCCAACCAACAAAGCGTTTGTCGCCGAGTGGAAGGCGTATGCCAAAGCGCACAAGCTGCCGAACGCTGACACGGTGGTCACTAATGACCCGATGGAAGCGACTTATGTCGGGATTCATATGTGGGCGCAAGCGGTGGAAAAAGCAGGAACCACGGATGTCGACAAAGTCCGTGCGGCGATGGCAGGGCAAACCTTCAAAGCTCCGTCTGGCTTTACGTTAACCATGGATGCCACCAACCACCATCTGCATAAACCGGTGATGATTGGCGAAATCGAAGGTAACGGTCAGTTCAATGTGGTGTGGCAGACCGATGCACCGGTCCGCGCGCAGCCATGGAGCCCGTTCATCACAGGCAACGACAATAAGTCTGACGAACCGGTGAAAATGGCGAGTAATTAAGTCTGAACCATCCTCATCCCAGCCTTCTCCCTGAGGGAGAAGGAGAATTCTGGTTTCCCCTCTCCTTTGGGAGAGGGTTGGGGTGAGGGGAAACCAAAGGAGACGCCCATGAAACTTGCACGCTGGCTGTTTTTCATCGCCTGGCTGCTGCCGTTTTTCGCCCGCGCCGGAGAGGCTGAAGATTTTGCGGCGGCAAACCGCACGCAGCAGGCCAAACTACTGCAAAGCTGGGCGAAAGCACCGGATGCAAAGCGCCTCCCACTGCTTAGCTCGCTTGCGCAAGAAAGCCTGGTGATTGACCCACAGCATCATGCTTTTTTGCAAAATGGCATGACGCTGACGCCGTTGGGTGAAGTCAAGACGCCAATGGGTGAGGTGAAAAAGGTCCGTCTGACTAACCGTCTGCGCATTCTGGCAGGCAGCGCACTTGCCAGTCATCAATTGATAAGTGACAACGTCACTCAGCGTTTGCAAGCAGCGCAGGCGTTACAGCGCGATGCACAACCCGATCTCCTGCCGCTTTTAGAACAAAGGATTAATGTCGAAAGAAACGACGATGTGCGCACGGCTTTAGAAGGTGCGATTGCCCGCCTCCAGCTCGCAAGCCTTGATGCCAACGTGCGCCTGAATGCGGTGGAATTACTGAGTCATTCAACGGATCCCGATACCCAGGCGCTGTTAAAACCGCTGACCGACGCGCAATCCGAACCCGATGTGCAGGTTCGCAAAGCCGCCACCGAAGGGCTGCAAAAAATCCAGCATCGTTTAATGCTTGGCGAGATCCTTGGGCAGGCATTTATGGGGCTTTCGCTAGGGTCAATTTTGCTGCTAGCCGCACTGGGCCTTGCGATCACCTACGGTTTGCTCGGCGTTATCAATATGGCGCATGGCGAAATGTTGATGTTGGGAGCGTATTCCGCATGGCTGGTGCAAACCGCATTCCAGCAGTACGCCCCGGCGTGGCTAACGATATACCCGATTGTGGCGCTGCCCGTCGCATTTACGATTACAGCGGGGATTGGCATGGCGCTTGAACGCACCGTGATTCGCCATCTTTATGGTCGCCCGCTGGAAACGCTGCTGGCAACCTGGGGAATTAGCCTGATGCTTATCCAGATAGTTCGCATGATCTTTGGTGCGCAAAACATGGAAGTGGCGAATCCCGCGTGGCTTTCTGGTGGCGTGCAGGTATTGCCAAACCTGATTTTGCCGTGGAACCGCCTGGTGGTGATTGGCTTCGTGATGCTGGTGTTGCTGTTTACCTGGTTGCTACTGAATAAAACCCGTCTGGGAATGAATGTGCGAGCTGTCACGCAAAACCGCGCGATGGCCGCCTGTTGCGGTGTGCCAACCGGACGCGTGGATATGCTGGCGTTTGGCCTTGGTTCCGGGATTGCCGGGCTTGGCGGTGTGGCGCTTTCCCAACTCGGCAACGTCGGGCCGGAACTTGGGCAAGGTTACATCATTGATTCCTTCCTGGTGGTGGTGCTGGGCGGTGTTGGGCAACTGGCGGGCACGGTCGCCGCAGCCTTCGGATTGGGTATCTTTAACAAGATACTGGAACCGCAAATTGGTGCGGTGCTGGGCAAAATCCTCATCCTTGTGCTGATCATTCTGTTTATCCAGAAGCGACCTCAAGGCCTGTTCGCGCTGAAAGGGAGGGTTATCGACTGATGAGCCAACCGCTGACGTTAACCCTGACCCGCAAAGCGCCGCGAATATCTGCCGTGCTGGGGTCGCTAATTGTGGTGTTGATGCTGACATTGCCCTTTCTGACGCTACTGCCCGCCAGCCATCAGCTGAGCCTTTCGACTTACACGTTGACGCTGATCGGCAAAATCTTATGCTACGCGGTGGTCGCCATTGCGCTGGATTTAGTGTGGGGATATGCCGGTTTGCTTTCTCTTGGCCACGGTATTTTCTTCGCCCTCGGCGGTTATGCGATGGGCATGTACCTGATGCGCCAGGCCGCAGGTGACGGGCTTCCCGCGTTTATGTCGTTTCTTTCCTGGGATCAACTGCCGTGGTTCTGGTGGGGAACACAACATTTTGCCTGGGCGCTGGCGTTGATTGTGCTGGTGCCGGGTTTGCTGGCTTTGGTGTTCGGCTTCTTCGCGTTTCGCTCAAAAATCAAAGGGGTTTACTTCTCGATTATGACCCAGGCGTTGACCTACGCCGGAATGTTGCTGTTCTTTCGTAACGAAACGGGCTTTGGCGGCAATAACGGGTTTACCGGATTTACCACGATGCTGGGCATGCCCATTACGGCGACGAGCACGCGTATTGGTTTGTTTATCGCCACGGTTTTATTGCTGATCGCAAGCCTGGGGGTTGGGTTTGCTCTGGCGCGCAGCAAGTTTGGCCGCGTGCTCACCGCCGTGCGCGATGCTGAAAACCGCCTGGTGTTTTGTGGGTACGACCCGCGTGGTTTCAAACTGCTGGTGTGGACGTTGTCCGCCGTGCTATGCGGCCTGGCGGGTGCGTTGTATGTGCCGCAGGTGGGCATTATCAACCCTGGCGAAATGTCACCGACCAACTCCATCGAAGCGGCAATCTGGGTGGCACTGGGCGGGCGCGGTACGTTGATCGGCCCGATCCTCGGCGCGGGTTTAGTTAACGGCGCGAAAAGCTACTTCACCATGGCGGTGCCGGAGTACTGGCAGCTTTTTCTGGGGCTGATATTTATCGTCGTTACGCTGTTTTTGCCGCGTGGCGTGATTGGTCTGCTGCGTAAGGGAGAAAAATAATGCAACCCGGCGAACCGCTTTTTACCCGGCAACATGAAGCAGACCGTTATCGTGACCAAACCGATCCGGTACTGATGCTGGAAAACATTAATGTCAGTTTTGATGGCTTCAAGGCGCTAACGGATTTGTCGCTCAATATCGGCGTCGGTGAGCTGCGCTGCGTGATTGGCCCGAATGGTGCCGGGAAAACCACGCTGATGGATGTGATTACCGGCAAAACCAGGCCACAAAGTGGCAGGGCGTTTTATGATCAATCGACCGACCTTATGCGTCTGGAACCTGCTGAGATCGCCAAACGCGGCATTGGGCGAAAATTCCAAAAACCCACAGTTTTTGAGGCACTGACGGTGTTCGAGAATCTGGAAATTGCGCAGAAAGCTGATAAATCCGTGTGGGCGAGCCTGCGGGCAAAACTCAATTCTGAACAGCGCGACCGTATTGATGAAATGCTCACCACTTTGCGCCTCGGCGCTGAACGTCATCGCAAAGCCGGTTTGCTTTCTCACGGGCAAAAACAGTTTCTGGAAATCGGTATGTTGCTGGTCCAGGAGCCGCATTTACTGTTGCTGGATGAACCGGCGGCAGGGATGACGGATGCGGAAACGGAGTATACCGCCGAGCTGTTTCGCGGTCTGGCAGGCAAGCATTCGTTGATGGTGGTGGAACACGATATGGGTTTTGTGGAAACCATTGCCGACCACGTGACGGTGCTGCATCAGGGGCAGGTGCTGGCTCAAGGATCGCTGCGTGAAGTGCAGGCCAATGAGCAGGTGATTGAGGTTTATCTGGGGCGTTAATTTTATCGGTGAGGGCGTTGATGCCCTCACCCTAACCCTCTCCCACAGGAGAGGGAATCGATCTATTTCCCCCTCTCCCTCAGGGAGAGGGCCGGGGTGAGGGTAATGTATGCTTACAGTCAACGATCTAAATCAATACTACGGCGGCAGCCATATTCTGCGCGGTGTCTCCTTTGACGCCAAAATCGGCGAAGTCACTTGCCTGCTGGGGCGCAACGGGGTTGGCAAAAGCACCTTACTGAAATCCCTGATGGGGCTGATCCCTGCAAAATCAGGCAGTGTTAACTGGCAGCAAAACAACATCACCAACCGCAAACCGCACCAGCGTGTACAGGCGGGGATTGCGTATGTTCCGCAAGGGCGAGAGATCTTCCCGCGTCTGACGGTGGAAGAAAACTTGTTGATGGGGCTTTCACGGTTTGCCGGGCGGGATGCTAAGTCGGTGCCAGAGGAGGTCTATCAACTTTTCCCGGTGCTAAAAGAGATGAAACAACGACGCGGTGGCGACCTCTCCGGTGGGCAGCAACAGCAACTGGCAATAGGCCGGGCGCTGGCCTGTAAGCCGCAATTATTGATTCTGGATGAGCCAACCGAAGGAATTCAACCCTCGGTGATTAAGGAGATCGGTCAGGTTATTGGTCAATTAGCCGCAAAGGGGGATATGGCAATTTTGTTGGTTGAACAGTTTTATGATTTTGCCGCTGATCTTGCCGACAACTATTTAGTGATGTCTCGGGGAGTTATTATCCAGCGCGGGGTTGGGGCGAATATGGAAACCGATGGGGTTAGGGGGTTGGTGGCGATTTAGTTTAATAAATTGCTTTATGTTCTCTCTGGCGTAATATCGTTCCGGTATTTTATATCAGTTATATTTACAGGGAGAGCAGTTTTGAAGGAATCTATTCATGTAATAAATGGTAAGAGCTATACTTTTACAACAATCGCTAATAAAACCCATCTGATATTTAAATCAAAGATGCGCCCAGCATCAGAAAACCATGTTGAAGTCTGTACTTTCCCGAACTGTAAAATCATCACGAGAAGTACGGGCGAGATTCTTTTTGCACTGAAGATAAATAGAGAGGCTGGAGACCAGTTCGAGATTCTTACCGCACAACAGCTTTATGACCACTATGCCTGGCAGTGGTTTGAACCATTGGCGGATAATTACCATGAGCTTATCTATTTGAATGAAGGGCCAGAAACACATACTGCCTATAAGCATTTTAGCTGGCAGGATATAGTGGATTTTTCTGAGGTGGATAGACCTTCATATCAATTCTATAAGGAGCAGGAAGGCGATTGGAAGCATAATTCGTCAGGGGGGGATGGTTACTTAATGGTGACCGTAAATGGATACCCTTACTGGACTGATGCTGTTGGGCAAATCCCCTACGCTGTTGATACATTTAGAAGTCTCCATAATGTTAGTGATGTGGTTGAGACAGGAATGACTTTTGCTACAACAAAACCAGCTGATCTTCTAGCAGGGAAAAGAGATATGACCAGTTCGTATGATAATTTTTTTGTACTTCGCGGTGCCATCTATGCAAGTAAGCGATTCAGTTATCAGCGTACGAACTATACGTCTTCGGTCAATATGGAAAATGGAAGGCAGATAATTCTTCAAGATACTACCGAGATAATGCACGAGATTGACGCCGAATGTCTGAGTAATGCAATAACTCAGCAGGAATTGGATTTATATGGTAAATGGGTTAAATAAGATGGTCAAAATTATATTGAGATCATTGTCACTTCTTGGCTTTTTTGGAATGATGTTTTTAGTTCAGTTGTTATTTTCTTTCTATGCTTTCCCTTTGGTTACAGATGATTTATCCAGGCATTTTTCATTTTATTTTTTATCCTCGCTGTGTTTTTCCTTGTTATTTATCGTAACTATTATTTTGACTCGAGATTTGAAATGCTTGATTCTGCCGAGTCTGGCTACACCTGCATTCATTTTCCTTGTTGGTGGTGATGTTTTTTTTCGAGCAATTATACCTTTAGCTGTTACTCTTTTTTTTGAATATAATACTCTTGCCGAAAAACGATGTGATAACTTTATTTTGAAATATTTAAGTGAGTATTTTAGCATTCATCAGGATGACTATAAGATAATCCTCTTTGTATTGAGGTTAACCTGGGGTTTTATTTTTGCAGTATTAAATTATTTTTCATTTAAAATTATGTATTGGATGTATGTCGATTATTTTTCGGTTAAAAAATGGGATCTATTTACCGGGTTGACGGTACATTTTTCAAGTTTGTATATCAGTATTGCATTAATTGTTTGCAGTATATGCAATTGGAAAGTTACTTTTTTTATAGCGCCGTTGATTCTTATGTGCATATATTACTCCATGTATGATTGTTATCCTTTAAAAGCTCTTCTTACTGTAGGTTTGGGATTGTTTTATTTTATTAACATGCAAATAATCAAAACCCTATATCAACATAAATTCAACAAACTTTAGAGTTGTTAAAAGATCGCTCAGTTTGTCATCGTTTGACACATGATTTTCATCTTATGGACCATAAAATCAGATGTTTTATGGTCCTTTTTGTTATGCCATGAGTTAGTTATATTCAGGTAACTTATTGCTATTGCGCCCATGGAGGCCTGAATTGACTGGCATAACTAATGAATTTCAGCAACCTATCGGCAATGCACTACCGAACTGGCAGCCTTGTCCTCGCCCTGAACGCATCGTCTTGCAAGGTAAATACTGCCGTCTTGAACCGCTCACCAACGACCATACCGATTCCTTATGGGCTGCATGGAGCACTGCGGAAGACTCTCGCGGGTGGACGTATTTGGGCGTTGGGCCATTTGGTGAACAGCAGCAATTTGCCGATTTCATTCACACCATCGCACAGAGCAAAGACCCGCTGCACTATGCGGTCATCGACGAGTTAACGGGTAAGGCGGTCGGCACATTGGCATTAATGCGCATCGACCCAGCAAATGGCGTGGTTGAAGTCGGTTTCGCGATGTACTCCCCGCGGTTGCAACGAACCGTTCAGGCGACGGAAGCTCATTACCTCTTGATGAAATATGCTTTTGGGTTGGGATATCGTCGTTACGAGTGGAAATGCGACAGTCTGAATGCGCCATCGCGCCACGCGGCCATTCGTCTTGGGTTCCGTTATGAGGGATTGTTCCGTCAGGCGGTGGTGTATAAACAACGAAGCCGCGATACCGCGTGGTTTTCGATTCTTGATAGCGAATGGCCGACGACAGAGCAGGCATTCGAACGCTGGCTATCGGTTGAGAATATGCCTGATGGCGTGCAGAAACACGGATTGTCTCAGATTCGTGAGAGCCTCGTGTCTGTGCAGGCACCTGCAGCCCGACAAAAAGTGCAGGTGAGAGCACTGGATATGAGCGATGACGCGGCGTGGGGTGTTTTATGGCAAGGGTATTTATCGTTCTATAATACTCAGCTCAGCGATGCGCAAAGCCTGCTCACCTGGCAACGCATGTGTGATCCTGCTGAGCCGATGTTTGCATTGGGGGCGTTTGACGAGCAGGGTAAAATGCTCGGATTTACCCATATGGTTTACCACCGTGGGACCTGGTCGGCGGACGATCATTGCTATCTTGAGGATCTGTTTACCGCCCCAGAATCACGCGGCAAAGGTGTTGGACGCGCGCTGATTGAAGCGGTGTATCAGCATGCTCAAGCGAGAGGTTCTCAACGGGTGTACTGGCATACTCATGAAACTAATGCGGCGGGTCAGGCGTTATATGACAAGTTAGCGGATAAGTCTGGGTTTATTCAGTATCAGAAAGCCGTGAAATAGTATTGTCGGGTGGATTCGCGTCGCGACATCCACCACGATATCCTGCTAGGCCATAACCCGTTGCGGTTTTACGGCAATTCCTTTCACAACCATGAGATACGCCAGCAAAATCGCCACCATCAGCACCACAAAAAGCATAAATGGAGGCATCCAGGTCAACATTAACCCCGTGAAAAGCGGGTTACATGCGCCGCCTAACCACCCCAGTTGCTGCGCGGAGAAGTAGCTCGCTTTCAGTCCTGGCGGTGCGATGTTATCGACCAGCATATATTCACCCGGTGCGAAGATAAGCTCGCCAATGGTAAACACCGCGGCCGATACCCCCCATAAAAGCAGGTTGTCGCCCGAAATCATAAAGCCTGCCAGTCCTGCCATAAAAAATAGCGTGCCGTAAAACATCAGCTTTTGGATGTTGTCCGGGCGAATGCGTTTGCCAACCATATACTGGAAAACCACCACCACAAACGCGTTGACCGGAAGGACTACGCCGACCACTTTTTGCGCCAAATCTGAATCTGAGATAGCAATGGCATATTGCGATAAACAGGCGGCAAAAGAGCCAAAAACTAATGAGCCAAGAAATGCCGATAAGGTGAAATACATCAGCGCCTTATCTTTGAGCATCAGGCTTGGAGAAAGCCTGGTGCTGCTGCTTTGCTGTATTTCACTCACCGGCACGCTGTGTACATAACGGCTAATGACGATAAACGGAATGATCGCCGTCAGGCCGGATAACCAGAATGGCAGGTTCGTGCTGTAGAGCACGGCCAGCGTGCCAATCGGCGGGCCAACCGTCCAACCGATATTGGCGAAGGTGTAGTTGAGAGAGAAGATTTTGGGTTTCTGATGAATTTCCAGCGTGCCGGAGAAATAGCCCTTTAGCACTGTCGCAAAGACCGAATAGGCGCAGTTAATGAGCGAGTAAAACACCACCACCAAAATGGCATTACTGACCAGAGGGATCGCCACAAATCCACCGAGGAAAATAACGATCGCCAGCAGCATGTATTTCTTCTTATCGAACCTGTCCGCCAGGATACCAAACCACAGACTGAAGACGACCCCAGTGGTGAGCGCAAGGGTTAACGCCATACCAATTTCGGTGAGTGGCATGTTGTAGTTGCGGGAAAGGTAAATGGTCATGAAAGGTAGCGTCAGACCACGACCCACCGTAAGCAGCAGGGAGGAAATCAGTAATACGCTGATAGAGAGTTGCTTGCCAGAAAAGCGCGATATTAAAGAAACCATTTTATCGTTTGTTTTTATTAATGATTAATCGGGGGAACTCAGATTTATCATGAAGATTTGGCAAAGTATAGATGCAGTTTTTCAGGTGTTGCTTTCTGTACTGAAGCTTAAATGTGTCATCTGTATCTATTCACGCTGCTGATTTAGCTTTAAGTTTTAACAAAAATGCAATAACTACGGGGAAGCAAAATGACGCGTAAAGATGGACTGCTGGCGATGCTCGTCGTCGTGGTGTGGGGGCTGAATTTTGTCGTGATTAAAATGGGGCTGCATAATATGCCGCCGTTGTTGTTGGCTGGCTTGCGTTTCCTGCTGGTTGCGTTCCCCGCGTTACTGTTTGTCGCCCGTCCGAAAATTCCCTTTCGCTTACTGGCCGCATACGGGCTGACGATAAGCTTTGGGCAGTTTGCGTTTTTGTTTAGCGCCATTAAGTTTGGCATGCCTGCCGGCCTTGCTTCGCTGGTGCTTCAGGCGCAGGCATTCTTCACTATTATCCTGGGGGCGTGTGTCTTTAAAGAACGTCTGCAAGGAAAGCAATTAGCGGGAATTACCCTTGCCGTTATAGGCGTGCTGGTACTGATTGAGGGCAGTCTGGGGGGGCAACATGTGGTGTTGCTCGGCTTTATGCTGACGCTGGCTGCGGCGCTCAGTTGGGCATGCGGTAATATCTTCAATAAGAAAATTATGCAGCTTGATGCGCGCCCACCGATTATGTCTTTGGTGGTGTGGAGTGCGTTAATTCCTGTGCTGCCATTCTTTGCCGCCAGTCTCTTATTCGATGGCCCATCTTTGATGTGGCAAAGCCTGGTTGCCATTGATATGACGACCATGTTGTCGTTGGTCTACCTGGCGTTTGTGGCAACGATTGTGGGCTATGGGATTTGGGGAAGTTTACTGGGACGATACGAAACCTGGCGTGTTGCGCCACTTTCGTTACTGGTGCCGGTGGTTGGGATGGCGAGTGCCGCATGGCTTTTGGACGAAACGCTTTCTCTGACACAGTTAGCGGGGGCGTTGCTGATTATGGGCGGCTTGTATATTAACGTCTTTGGTTTGCGGGTACGCAGGACGGTAGTGAGTTGATACTGGCGGGGTCCCTAAGAAGATCCCGCCATGTCGCGACAATCAGTTACTGCTAACTTGATAGTAGGGTGTGCCCAGCCATTCTGACTTTTCACCCATCATGTTGCTGTTGTCGCCAGCGTTTTCAGCGGCAGGGATAATCATGTTGCCCTGATTCGCTTGTGTGGCACTGAATTGGCTCGATTGCTCTGCCAGAGCATTAGCGGAGGCCAGAAGTAAAATCAGGCTCGCGGTCGAGATAAAACGTTTCATAAATCCTCGGTGTCTGAATCAACAGACGGTTGCATAGCATTTGTTAATCATATTAATGATTTAGCGGATGAATATATTTTCCTTCACCACCTGAACACGCAACGCGGAATCGGTGAGGTGGTACAGAAAAATAATTCTTAAACGTGCGGGTGAGTGTCTGTTGTGACTCAAACCCGTATTGTTCTGCTAAATAGAGAATCGGCTCGTCACTTTGTTTCAGTTTGAGAGCGATCTCGGTCAATTTGCGATTGCGGATGTATTGGCCTAATGAATGGCCGGTTTCTTTTTTAAACATCCTTTGCAGGTGCCACTTTGAGTAGCCTGAACGCTGCGAAACCTTCTCAAGCGAAAGAGGGTTTTCCAGGTTCTCTTCTATCCAGTCCAAAATACTTTGAATTGTTACTGAATCATTGTTCCGTCTGGACATGGTTTCACCACTTATCAGGTTTGCGGCAAGACTTTTGTCAGGAGTTGATAAAGCATATCCACTTCGTCTGCCTTTAGGTTTTTAGTCAGTTCTTGATGCAGGTTTTGTCCCACCAGCTGGTGGCATTTCTCACACAACGTTTTCCCTTCGGGAGTCAGCCGTATCAGTACGCCACGTTTATCATTGGGATTCGGTAAGCGTTCGACCCATCCTTTGCACAACAGGCGGTCTAACATGCGCGTTAGCGCACCGAGGTCGACTGACAACGCTTTTTTCAGTTCCACTGGTTGTACGCAGGCTTCGCAATAAATGGTGCACAACACCTTAAATTGCGTAGCGGTAATATCCAGTGGGGAGAGATGCTCGTTGAGCAGGCGGTCTTTATGCTGGTTAACCATGTGGATCAGTCTTCCGAGGGGAATAACTTCGTTAAACAGATCGTTTGTATTTTTCACTATGATTGCCCAGGCAAGTATATTTAATCACGGTGGATATTATTGCTCAGGCAAGCATAAGTCAACGTGATGAATCGGTGATGCCACAAATTGCTAAAACGGTTCAGTTTTAACATTAAGACGCATCCTTTAACGAAAGTCGCCAGGGTTGACTGCTATACTCAGCAACGCATAAGCAACCGACGTTAAGGACTAAAGATGGTGGAGTTATTTAAGGCCGTAGGGTTGGGGCTGGTGGTGTTATTACCACTGGCTAACCCATTGACTACGGTAGCATTGTTCCTTGGTCTCGCCGGAGATATGAACAAAAAGGCCCGTGATAAAACTGCGTTAATGGCGTCAGTCAACGTATTCATTATCATGATGGTCGCGTATTACGCAGGGCAGGTTGTAATGAATACCTTCGGTATTTCCATCCCTGGTTTGCGTATTGCGGGTGGGCTGATTGTTGCCTTCATTGGTTTTCGCATGTTGTTCCCGCAACAAAAAGCACATGAATCATTGGAAGCAAACACCAAAGCTCAGGAAATGGAAGAAGAACCGGATACCAACATTGCCTTTGTACCTCTCGCCATGCCTAGCACTGCGGGGCCTGGTACCATCGCAATGATCATCAGTTCATCGTCGACCATTGAACACGGTGTCGATTTTGCCAATTGGGTTGTGCTGGTGGCCCCACCATTAATTTTTGCTCTGGTGGGGATAATCTTGTGGGGGAGTTTACGCAGTTCAGGCGCGATTATGCGTATGGTGGGGAAAAGCGGCATTGAAGCCATTTCCCGCCTGATGGGGTTCTTACTGGTTTGTATGGGCGTGCAGTTTATTATTAACGGCATTTTGGAAATTATTACTCATTTCCCAGCCAGTTAATCAGTCGTCTATGTAAGGAAAGGGATGTCGGGTGAGCGTTGCGCCACCCGACATCGCTACATTAACTGTGCTGCGGTTTTTCTTCTAACGACACCGGCCAGCGGCGGAAGATTAACACTGAGCCGATAAGCGCAACCAGGGCAGGAACCGCACCGACCAGACCGATACTGGACATATCAAAATGCAAACTCACCTGATTACCCACCAATGCCCCCGCGCCAATCCCGATATTAAAAATCCCCGAGAATAACGCCATTGATACATCGGTTGCGTCTGGTGCCAGCGCCAGGACTTTTACCTGCATACCAAGGGTGATAACCATGATCGCAATTCCCCAGAACAGGCATAACAACGTGAGATAAGTGGTACTTTGCGCAGCAGGAAGCAGTAACGCCAGACATAGCACTAATAAACCGATTGAGCCACTGACGAGCGTGGATGAGTGCCGATTTCCCAATTTACCAAACATCACGCTGCCAATAATCCCCGCACAGCCCAACACCAACAGCAGGAAGGTGGCCATCGTGGCGCTTAACCCCGCGACGGTTTGCACAAACGGCTCAATGTAGCTGTAAGCGGTGTAATGCGCGGTAACGACCACCGCAACTAATACGTATAAGCTGACTAACGCGGGGCGCTTGAAAAGCAGCGGTAAACTTTTTAGCGAACCCGAATGTTCGCTCGGCAGTTTAGGCAGCAGTTTCATCACGCAGAACAGCGTGATAGCCGCGATAACGCCAATGGCGAAGAAGGTGGTGCGCCAGCCGAAATATTGACCGACAACGCGACCCAGCGGCAAACCCAGCACCATCGCAAGTGCTGTGCCGGTGGCAATCAAACTCAGCGCCTGCGCTTTTTTGCCTGCGGGTGCCATACGAATCGCCAGGGACGCGGTAATCGACCAGAAAATCGCGTGGGCAAAGGCGATACCGATGCGGCTAATCACCAACACGGTAAAACTCCAGGCCACAAAAGAGAGCACGTGGCTTGCGATAAACAAGATAAAAATGCTGATTAGTAGCCGCTTTCGTTCGACCTGGCTGGTCAAGAGCATAAAGGGCAGGGACATCAGCGCCACGACCCAGGCGTAGATAGTCAGCATGATCCCGACTTGCGCGGTTTGCATGCCGAAACTGTCAGCGATGTCTGACAGTAAACCGACTGGGACAAATTCCGTGGTGTTAAAAATAAAGGCCGCGACTGCGAGCGTAAAGACGCGTAACCACGCCGTTTTGCGTGAGACGTTGCTTATGGTCATAAATGGGGTTCGCGCTGGTCAGTAAAAGTGTGGAGAGGTGGCGATCATAAAACCATCGATCCGGGTGTACAACCGGTATTGTGATTTATGTCTCATTTAATTCTCCTGACAGCCTGCGATCTCGTGGCATGGTAGAGGCCATAGGTATGACTGAGGGAAGATGCGATGCAGCAAATTGATTTTTATATGGTCGATGCTTTTACGGATACCACGTTTGGTGGCAATGCAGCGGCGGTTTGCCCGCTGACAGAATGGTTACCTGATGAAACTTTGCTGGCGATGACGCGACAGCATAATCAGTCGGAAACGGCTTTTTTTATCACCACGGATGACGGTTTCGAGCTGCGTTGGTTTACGACGCAAGGGGAAGTTAACTTGTGCGGCCATGCAACACTTGCCACCGCGCACGTGATCTTTGAGTATCTGAATTACCCGGAAACCACGATTCATTTCGCTACGCGTTTTGTGGGCGCACTGACTGTCACACGCAATGGTGACTGGCTAACGCTTGATTTTCCTGCCACAAGCAGTGAACCGGTATCGCCGCCACAAGTGTTGCTCGATTCCCTGGGTATCAGTGATTATCAGGAAGTGCGGCTGGGGCGCACATATACCGTCGTGCTTGAGACTCAACAACAGGTTGAAGCGATAAAACCTGATATCTCGCTGATGCTCCAACTGAATCAGAAAGTCTGCATCACGGCACCGGCAGATGAGGAGGGCTATGACTTCGTCAGCCGTTTCTTCTCACCCGCGTCGTCGATAACGGAAGATCCCGTCACGGGCTCCACGCATACCATGCTTATTCCTTATTGGGCGAAAAAACTGGGGAAAACGCAGCTGCTCGCTCGCCAGGTTTCCCAACGCGGCGGCGATTTGCGCTGCCAGCTCGTGGGCGACAGAGTGCTTATTGGCGGAAAAGCTGTCACCTATCTGGTAGGGAAAGTGTTGCTGCGCGGTTGATGGCTAACAGTGCCGCCGCGAGCTGCGTCTGATATACTGGCGGGCGTAAAATACCCACCATTCAGGAGTTTGCAGTGCCAGGACTGTTAGATAATCAATTGCTCGAAGATATTCTGGCGCAGGTTCGGCCACTCATTGGTCAAGGTAAAGTCGCTGATTACATTCCGGCACTGGCTGAAGTTCCTGGCAATAAACTGGGAATTTCAGTTTGTACGGTCGGCGGCGAAGTGTTCAGCGCCGGGGATGCGGCAGAGCGGTTCTCCATTCAATCCATTTCAAAAGTGCTGAGCCTGACGCTTGCCATGGCGCGTTATGATGAGCACGAAATCTGGGCGCGCGTGGGTAAAGAGCCTTCAGGGCAACCCTTCAATTCATTACTCCAGCTGGAACTTGAGCAAGGCAAACCTCGTAACCCGTTTATTAACGCCGGGGCGTTGGTGGTGTGTGACATGTTGCAAAGCCGTCTGAGTGCGCCGAAACAGCGAATGCTGGAAGTGGTGCGGGCCATCGCGGAACAGCCCGATCTGGCCTACGACTCTCGCGTGGCGAAATCAGAGTTTGAACATTCGGCGCGTAATGCGGCCATCGCCTGGCTGATGAAATCATTCGGTAATTTTGATAACGACGTCATTACCGTCCTGCAGAATTATTTCCACTATTGCGCACTGAAAATGAGTTGCAATGAACTGGCGAAGACTTTCCTGTTTCTGGCCAATCAGGGGCGCGCGTTGCACCTTGATGCGCCAATTATCACGGCTCAACAGGCCCGACAAATCAATGCGCTGATGGTCACCAGCGGGATGTACGATGGTGCCGGTGAGTTTGCGTATCGGGTCGGTATGCCGGGTAAATCAGGGGTTGGGGGAGGTATTATCGCCATCGTTCCGCAGGAGATGTCGATCGCGGTTTGGTGCCCGGAATTGGATACCTCGGGTAACTCATTAGCCGGAACTGCCGCCCTTGAAATTCTGGCCCAACGGATTGGCCGTTCTATTTTTTAAATCATTACGGAAGTGGCGCATTGACCCGGTCGACGGCAGGTTGTCCCTGATTTAATATGCTAGACTTGGTTTTATTTTTTGCGCTTCTCCTGAATCCATATGTGTAAATTCTTTACGCAGTACATGCATAATCATGAGTCAAAACAGCATGTCCAATCAAAATTACGTTAAGTTATTTTCGCCAGATAAATATTTGTTTAACGCCGTTATTATTTTTGTCATTACCACTTTGTTCTATTTTTTTGGCGCGTCGCTTCGTCTGATTGACGAGCTGTCGCTGTTCTGGCCGCTCAACGCGGTGCTGGCGGCGTTGTTTGTGCGCAACCGGCCCGTGTATTATTTTGTCTGCTATAGCGCCATGGTGGTTTACGACGCTTTTACCACACATTGGGGATGGCAATCGGCGATAATAAACTTATCGAATATGGTATTTATTATTGTCGTTGCGCGATTATTACTGCGCTATTCCAGGACACAAGATGAAAGCAATTGGGCGCTCAATGCGTTTAATCTTTTTTATACCTGTTTGATTGGATCAATTCTCAGTTCTTTATTAGGTTCGATAGGTTCCACTGGGCCATCGTCAGATTACCGTCAATTCCTTTCGTTATTTACTGACTGGTTTGGCGAGCAATTCTCGACAGGCGTTTTGATGATGCCGTTCTTGCTGATGGCAACATGGCCGCAGTGGAAGGCATTGCCCGACTTCCATCTGTCTAAAATTTATCCTCTGCTGGGTGTTATTGTTTCGGTTATCGCGTCTGTGGTCATCGGCGGCGCGGGTAGCCTGGCGTTTCCGTTGCCCGCCCTTATCTGGTGTGCGATTCGTTATCCCTTGCCCGTCACCGCGTTGGTAACATTGTTAACCGGTGGAGTGGAGATAATTTTACTGGCCAACTCCATCATCGCTATTAACCCGAATATGCCGTTGGTGGTGAACGAGATGTTCTCCGCACGTCTGGGGATTGCCACCATGGCGATTTGCCCGCTGATTGTTTCCGTCAGCGTAGATGCGATTAATCGGCTTATTAAACAGACTTCGCTGCGAGCCGATTATGACTATCTCACGGGGATTTACTCCCGTTCAGGTCTTTATGAAGCGCTGAAAAACAAAGC
Organism: Buttiauxella sp. WJP83; assembly: GCF_027594725.1. Classification (NCBI taxonomy): domain Bacteria; kingdom Pseudomonadati; phylum Pseudomonadota; class Gammaproteobacteria; order Enterobacterales; family Enterobacteriaceae; genus Buttiauxella; species Buttiauxella sp. WJP83. Next base: position 2,348,184 of record NZ_CP110080.1, on the reverse strand, counting down.
GCCACTGATGCATCAACCCAATCAAAAACTCTGCGTCATGTTGCTGGATATTGATTACTTCAAACGTATAAATGATAACTATGGTCACGAATGTGGTGACATTGTGTTGGCCGCGTTTGCCAGGCGCTTATCGCAAACGGTGGGCAACGAAGGGCTGGTGGCCCGTCTTGGCGGCGAAGAGTTTGTGGTGGCGTGTAGCACCCGCTCCGAAGAAGAAGGTTATGCATTCGCCGAGCAAATTCGTAAGGATATTGAGCTTACGGCGTTTCGTTACCAGCAACAAACTCTGTTTATCACTGTTAGTATTGGTCTTGCGGCAACCTCGACGGAAAACCAGACGCTGCTGGATACGTTTAACTCGCAACTCGTACAAGCCGATAAGTATCTGTATTTGTCTAAGCGTAATGGGCGCAATCAGACCAGCATGGCGTCGCTAACCGAGTGCGTCATCAATAATTAGCCAGAATGAGACGATAGTTGTTGTACCAAAAAGAATTGGTATAACAACTCTTGTTTGATCAAAACGGGGTTTCACTTCTTTGAGTTCTGATAGTTTGGTCAGGATATTTGTGGTCGTTCATCCTGTACACACCAAGGAACAACATAGTGAAAACACTTAATCGTCATGATTTCCCTGGCGCTCAATATCCAGAACGTATTATCCAGTTTGGTGAAGGCAACTTCCTGCGTGCTTTCATCGACTGGCAAGTCGATTTACTCAATGAACATACGGACTTAAATGCGGGCGTGGTTATCGTTCGCCCGATAGACAGCGCATTCCCGCCGTCGTTATCCACTCAGGATGGGCTTTACACCACGATTATCCGTGGCCTGAACGAGCAGGGCGAAGCGGTAAGCGACGCGCGTCTGATTCGTTCAGTGAACAGAGAGATCAACGTCTACCAAGAGTACGAAACCTTCCTGAAACTGGCGCATAACCCAGAGATGCGTTTTGTCTTCTCCAATACCACCGAAGCGGGTATCAGCTACCACGCGGGCGATAAATTTGAAGATGCGCCAGCGGTAAGCTATCCGGCAAAATTGACCCGTTTACTGTTCGAACGTTTCAGCCACTTCAACGGTGCTGCTGACAAAGGTTGGGTGATCATTCCTTGCGAACTCATCGACTATAACGGTGATGCGCTACAAGAACTTGTTCTGCGTTACGCGCAAGAATGGGAACTGCCAACCGCCTTCACTCAATGGCTGAACGACGCCAACACATTTTGTTCAACGCTGGTAGACCGTATTGTTACGGGTTATCCGCGTGATGAAGCCGCCGATATCGAAAAATCTTTGGGTTACAAAGATAGCTTCCTGGCGGCAGCGGAACACTTCTACCTGTTCGTTATTCAGGGGCCGGCATCGCTTGCGCAAGAGTTGCGTCTGGATAAATTCCCGCTGAACGTGCTGATCGTTGACGACATCAAACCGTATAAAGAGCGCAAAGTTGCGATTCTGAACGGTGCTCATACCGCTCTGGTTCCGGTTGCGTATCTGGCTGGTTTAAACACCGTTGGCGAATCGATGAACGACGCTGAAGTTTGCGCTTTTGTTGAAAAAACCATTGCTGAAGAGATCATTCCGGTACTGGATTTGCCGCGTGATGAATTGCAGTCATTCGCCCAGGCCGTCACCAGCCGTTTCCAGAACCCGTATATTCAGCACCAGTTGCTGTCTATCGCGCTCAATGGCATGACCAAATTCCGCACCCGTATTCTGCCGCAACTGTTGGCGGGCCAGCAGGTGAATGGGGTGTTGCCTCCGCGTCTGACTTTCGCCCTGGCAGCGCTGATTGCGTTCTATAAAGGCGAGCGTAACAACGAAAGCTATCCTTTACAGGATGATGAGCATTGGTTAGTGCGTTATCAGCAGCTGTGGACGCAACTTGGCGATAAGCAAATCACCGAACAACAGTTAGTTGAAACCGTATTGAGTGACAGCGATCACTGGGGCCAGGATTTGACTCAGGTTGCGGGTCTGGTGGCTAAAGTGAGCGAAGATCTTAAGACCATTTTGAACCAGGGTATGCGCGCGGCGGTTGCTCGATACTGCTAAGCGATACGTAACAGAGTGCCTGTGGTTGTTGTACACAGGCACTTTTTTAGCTTTTAAAAAGTGACAACGTCACAAGTGATTAGCTATTTATCGTCACCCATAATGACTTTCATGGTTGCTTCGTCGGGCAGACCCTGATGTTGTTGCAGGCGGCCATCTTTATTCAGGTAATAAATAGATGGGGTCGCACTGCCACCCAGTTCATCCATCAACGCCAGATTGGATTCCAGCGCTTTGGTGATGTCTGGCTTGATGGTCGCAGGAATGGCTAACGTCATTTTGCCCTTGCTGTTCTCATACTCGGCCAGCGTTTTAGCCGGATTTTCAGACATCATTATCGCAGCAGCTTTCTGACCGCTGTCAGGGCGAAGCATCCCGACCATCAACACGCGTAATTGTACTTTACCGGAGTTCAGCCACGGCTGAGCGTTTTGCCAAAACTGGGTGCAATACGGGCAGTAAGGATCGGCAAAAGCATAAACAATTTGCGGGGCATCAGCTTTGCCTGCTGCAATCCATTTATTCTTCTCGAGTTTTTGCCACATCTCTTTGGCCATCGGCGCATAAACAAACTTTTCAACCTGAGCGTCACTGAGATTTTTGCCTGCGGCATCAACCAGATTACCCATGATCGCGTGTTGTTTATCCGGCGTCAGGAACACGGTTGTGCCTTGTCCCTGAAATTGCATCACGTAACCCGGTAAATCGCCTGGCCCTTTAAATTCACCTTTCAGTTCAAAACCTTGCTGCTCCAGGGCGCTAATCGGTGCAGGGATTTTTGCGTCTGCTGCCAGTAGCGAAGTACTGGTAAGCAGTGCAAGCGACAGAGTCCATACTGCATGTTTCATTATCTTATCCTTATCATTATCATTCTTTTGATGAATGTATGCCTGGGTAGGCTACATGTCGCACACCCGATTTGCTATCGTATGCGCAATTATTCAGATTCATTGGACGCAATATGACCCACTCATCAAAAGACCCTCTGCATGGCATGACACTTGAAGCCATTGTGAATGCTTTAGTTGCACGTTTTGGATGGGAGGAACTGGCGAAACGGATCAATATCAATTGTTTTAAAAGTGACCCAAGCGTTAAATCCAGCCTCAAGTTTCTGCGCCGCACCCCGTGGGCACGTAAAGAAGTCGAAGATCTGTATATCGATATGGTAGAGACAGCAAACGAGGCGTCGAACAACGATGTGCCTGCTGATAGCCCGTGGGCAAACTGGCAGGGTAAAAAAGAGTAGCAGAGACAGCCAGGGTGGATAAGCGAGGCTAATCCACCCTGGGTATCGTGTTATTATTTACGTGACAGTGTCACTGTTATACAAACGGCGCTAACGGATCGGCCGCAGCAAATGCCGCTTCTTTCTCGGCTTTAGGCGGATAGATCAATTCGCTGGTGATAGCGATTTTGATTTTCTTTGCCTCTTCTCGCGTCGATTTAACCACCTGGTCCCAACCTTCGGTATAAACCGCGCCCCAGCCACCCAAATCCAGACAAGTCACATAATTCACTTGGCTGTAGGGATGCGGAGCCACGCCCAACATATCTGCGGCGACGTTGTTACCGACAAAGCGTCCCAGCATAATCGCATGCTGGCAGGTCATTAAAGCCGTATTGCCTTTTTCATCGGTGCGGGCATAAGCCACATCTCCGGTTGCGTAAATGTCCGGCTGGCCAACAACTTTTAAGTTCTGATCAACATGCAAACGACCCTGTGCATCGCGCGAGGCTGGAATTTGCGCGGTAAGCGGGCTGGCCTGCACGCCCATGGTCATAACCACGGTGTTTGAAGCAATAAAGTCGCCGTTTTTAAATGTAACGCCGCGTTCGTCAATAGCTTCAATTTCGGCATTGAGCATCCATTCCACCCCCAGTTCGTCGCTGGCCTGTTTGATGACATCGCATAATTCTTCGCTGTAACGCCCACCGACGACCGGGCTGCGATCAGCGATAACCACACGTACTGGCGCGGCATCCCCCAAAATTGCGCGTAAGCGTGCGGGTAATTCGGTTGCTAATTCAATGCCGGTGAACCCGCCGCCGCAAACCACCACGGTATTACGCGCTTCGCTGGCAGGTTGTTGTGCTAGCTGGTTGAGGTGTTTTTCCAGGCGAGCGGCGCTTTCCAGTTGGTCAACATCGAATGCATGTTCTTTAGCGCCAGGGAAAATGGGGTTGATATGGCTGCCGGTCGCTAATACCAGCTTGTCGTAATTAATGACGGCCAGTTGATCTTGTGTGGTGTGGTACCAAACCTGTTTGCTGGCGACATCAATTTCACGCGCGGAACCGGCAATAAATTTCACCCCAGTGGCAGCAAACAACGGCAGCAGCGGGGCGGCAAAGCTCTCCACTCCGGCTTCATAAAAACGCGGGCGAATGCGCAATTCAGGCTGTGGAGCCAGGACGGTAATTTCAATATCACCACGATCGTGAAGATCCGTTAAACGTGCCGCGCTCAATGCCGCCCACATTCCTGCAAACCCTGCGCCTAAGATAAGTACTTGCTGCTTCATGTTTTATTGCCCCGATGTTTTGGAAGTGACTCGATTTATTAACTGCGATCATATTGGTCGTAGTTATCAAGATCAATACATTTACGACGACTGATAAATAAAAAACAATTAACACATTGAATTTTATTTATATTTAAAACATCAGTGAGAATGGTTATCTGCAAGAATTGCTTCGGGATGGGGAAGGATTTATCATCTAACTAAGATTTAACTGGGCGGAGAAGTTATGGCATTTTACAGTTCAGGCGTGGAGTACGGCATCCATAGCTTAATGTGTTTGGTGGATAGCAAAGGCGATGGCCGCGAGATGAGTGTGCGTGAAATAGCAGAACTGCAAAACGTGCCGTATGACTATCTGGCCAAGATTTTTACCAAACTGTCTAAAGCAAGCCTTGTGGAAAGCACCGAAGGAAAAGGCGGGGGATTTCGCCTGGCAAAACCCGCCGACCAGATAACCGTGCTGGATATCGTCGCCGCCATTGATGGCGAAAAATCGATTTTTGACTGCAAGGAAATCCGCCAACGCATGGCGATATTCGATGAACCCGCCCCCGCCTGGGCTTGCGAAGGGATATGCGGCGTGAGGCAAGTTATGCTGGTGGCTCAACAACGCATGGAAGAGGCGCTTGCGCAGCATACCGTGCTGGATTTGGCGCGGCGTATGTTCAGAAAAGCACCGGAAGCATTGCCTATACAGATTGAAGAGTGGATTGGCCGTCGTCGAAATGATGCATGAAAACTAGTTCGCCCGTCGCAGCAGAATAAACAGTACGAACATCCCGCCAACCCCTGCGGTGATGATCCCAATCGGCAACTCCTGAGGGGCGGTGAGCGTTCGGCTAAGGATATCCCCGGCAGAGAGCAGAATTGCCCCCAGGACACCAACCAGGGGTAACAATCTGCGATGCCGCACGCCAGAAAATGGCCGCGCCAGATGGGGCACCATCAATCCGACAAAACCGATAACACCGGTCAGTGAAACCAGGATTGCAGTGGCGATTGAGCAACAAAGAAAGACTTCGGTTCGTAGACGCAGAACGTTAATGCCTAACGATCCTGCCGTCTGTTCACCCGCCAGCAATCCATCCAACGCACGCCAGCGTAACGAAATCAAGGTTGCCAGCATCAGCAGTGCGATGGCGGCAAATCCCAGGTTATCCCAACGGGCTAATCCCAATCCGCCCAGCGCCCAAAACAGCGCATTACTGGCCGCGCGTTGGTCGCCAGAAAAAATCAGGTAGTTGGTCAGCGCGCCAAACAAAAATGACACGGCCAGGCCGCAGATAATCAGCTTTTCCGTTCCTTTATGTGACTGAGACATAAAGATTATCATCACGGCTGCCGCAGAGAGCATCCCGCCGACAAAGGCGGCGACAGGCAGCGTCCAGGACCCAAGGCTGTCACCCAGGCGCGTGATCACCAGCACCACACCGGCAGAAGCCCCTGAAGATAAGCCAAACAGAAAAGGGTCAGCCAGATCGTTCCGCGTGGTGGTTTGTAGCAACGAACCGACTAGCGCAAGGCCCGCTCCCGCCATCATTCCGAGTAGCGTGCGCGGCAAACGCAGCTCCAGCACGATGCTTTTTATCATCGGCGAAACGTCTCCTGGTACGACGTTCAGCGCGGTCAGCACGTCGGAAAAAGAGAGCGGTACACTGCCTTTCGCAACGCTTGCCAGAGTCAGCCCCGCCAGTAAAAACGGGGCCACAAGCCACACCAGTAAAAAACGTTTATCGGCGATCATCCGTTGAACGCATCCGGATATAGCGCATGGGCAAGCTTAGTGATGGCTGTGATATTGGCAGGGCCGGGCGTCATCTCCTGATATTTAAGTCTCAGGTAACGGTGATGAAGCACCGCAGGGGTATTTTTCATTAATGGATGCTGCTCGAGGAACCGCTGTAGACCGTCCGCGCCGCCGTTAAAGTCAGACTGATAATCCATCAGGATGATAAATTCCGGCTGAGTTGCCGCGACACTTTCCCAGTTGGTGGTGGTCCAGCTTTTATCCAGGGTATCCATCACATTTTTACCCCCTGCCGCTTCGATAATCGCGGTTGGCATGGCGTAAGCGCCGCTGGTATAGGGTTTATCTTCGCCTGAGTCGTAAAGAAAAACCCGCAACGGTTTGCGTTCTGCGGTTTTCTTATTGATATCGGCAACCTGTTTTTTCCAGCTATCCACCCGTTTGAGCGCCTCTTCTTCTTTGCCAAAGACTTTGCCCAGACGTTCCATATCGCCGTACAGCAAATCCATGTTGGCGCGTGCGCGATGGTTATTAACGTGATTGCAGCTTTCGGTCAGAATAAGCGTTTTGATACCGAATTTTGCCAACGCTTGCGGCGTTACATCGCCGCGTAAACCGTAGTTCCAGCCGGAAAAAACCAGATCAGGCCTGGCGGCCAGCAGTGTTTCCATGGAGGGATATTTGGGCGCGAGTTCAGGGATGTTGCCCTGCAAACGGGTAAAGTCCGGGATATTTTTGTACCAACCGGAAATGCCCGTAATGCCGACAATTTCAGGTTGCAGATGTAGCTCAAACGCCATCTCAGACATATTGATGTCATGAACGACCATGCGTTTTGGGGCGGCGGTAAAGGTCAGCGGTTTTCCGCAGTTATCGACCGTGACCGGAAAACCGGAGGCACCGGCACGGAAGGTCATCGCGGCTAAGAGTGCCGCAACAAGCATTAATGTTTTCATACAAACTCCTGATTCGCGAGGTATGGCTCCTCACTTACCGGTTAGCGACTTTCGCCAGAACGGTATCATCCGGTGGCGGGGAAATCCGTCCCCTTGAGACCGCCGCACCTTACAGGAATTGATAGTGTGAATAGATCCGATCAGATCAATTAATGGTTAATTATTTGTAAATCAATCAATTTCAGAGGGCAGTGCTTCAAAGATGCGCACTGTTTTGCCGCTTTTGGGGTGAATAACGTGCAAGCTTTGCATACCGAAAACTGTCTCAAGCCAGGGAGAATCCAACACCTCAGCGGGGGTACCACGGCAAACCAGGCGGCCTGCATTCATCATGATCACCTGGTCGCAAAACGGTTGAATCAATTCGAGATCGTGCAATATCGCCACGGTGGTGATGTTTTTGCGCTTAATGAGGCTCAGTAACTGATGGCGGGCGAGCGGGTCGAGATGATTTGTCGGCTCATCGAGTAAGAGTAACGTCGGTTGTTGCGCCAGCACACGGGCAAAACCCGCGCGTTGTCGTTCGCCGCCGGATAATTTCCCCAGCGCCACCTGTTTCAGGTGAGCGATACCGACATCATGAATGGCATCGGCAATAATATGGTCATGTTCCGTTTTCGGGAGTTCGGCTTGCCACGGAATGCGCCCCAACGCCACATACTCATTTACCGTCAGCCGTAAATCAGCATTGTCATGTTGGGTTAGCAGAGCAACGCGACGCGCACGTTCCATGGGCGTCATGGCGCGCAGCGTTTTGCCCTGAAATACTATCTCACCGCAGGCAGGCTGCAACTCATTGATGATGAGTCGCAGGAGTGTCGATTTCCCACTGCCATTTGGACCGATAATCGAGACAAATTCCCCGGCGTAAACCTCGAAAGAGACGGCATCGACCTGCGGCGTTTTACCGCTAAAAAAGAGTGTGAGATCGCGAACTGATAGCACGTTTTCAGGCGTTGACGCATTCATTAGACAAATCATTTACAGAATCAATGGTTCCCAGGATATCAAAATTTAAGTGAATTTTCTCATGCGTTCAGGCGGTCGCCTCTGTGGGTCTGCGTGTGCCCAACATCACCAGAGGAATGGCTATCAAATAAACGGCAACGACGGAAAGCCAGATTGCGCCGGGCCACTGTTTCTGTACTGCAAAATAGAATGCAGAGAAGAACAGCGGGGCGATGATAGACGCGAGACTCACGGCAGAGGCCAGAACGCCCTGGAATTGCCCCTGACTTTGCGAGTCCACCTGCCGGGTTGCCAGAGCCTGAAGCGCTGGTGTTCCGATGCCACCTAATGCAAATAGCGGCATAATTGCGAACACCATCCAGCTTTCACGTGCAAAGGCGATGCTAACCAGTGCAATGCAGGCACAGCTGATCCCAACGAATACTGCACCTCGTTCACCAAATAACCTTGCCGCAGGGCCGGGCAGAAACACCTGAACCAGTGCCTGGCACAAACCAAATGCCCCAAGCGATAAACCTATCCAAAAACCATTCCAGCCAAAAGCATCAAAACCCCACAACGCCCAGCAAATCCCGTACGCCTCACCGGTGGCACTGAGAATAAAGAACGTCAGCACCACCGGCACCAACCCTTTCATGGAGCACACCCAGCGAAACGGGAGCAGAGGGTTAAGTGCTGAAAGATTCAGTTTTTTGCGTTCAGGCTGATGGGACTCCGGCAAAACCCACAGCGCAAGCAGGAAATTAGCCCCGTTAAGTACTGCTGCTGCGATAAAGGGCAGACGAACCCAATAATCGCCAAGCATGCCTCCCAGAACCGGGCCGACGATAAAACCGATACCAAACATCGCGTTGAGTAGACCGAAATGCCGGGCTCGCTTGTCTGGTGCAGAGATATCGGTGAGATAAGCGGTAGCGACGGAGATATTAGCGCTCGTCATTCCTGCAATGGCACGCCCCACAAACAGTAATGACAGATTGGGTGAGAAGGCGAGAAACACGTAATTGACTGCCGCACCGCCGAGGGATAGCAGCATGACGGGCCTGCGACCAATACGGTCGCTGAGTGTGCCGAGCACAGGTGCAAACACGAACTGCATCACGGCATACAATGCAGTCAGCGTGCCGATATAAATAGCGACGTTCCCGCTGTGCGTAATCTCTTTTAGCAGCGAAGGAAGAATCGGAAAGATTAGCCCAATGCCAACCGCATCAAGGGCAATAGTCGTGAAAATAACGATAAGTGGTTTATTCATAAAGCGTTCCCGTCGGTATTCAGGTTGTGCACTGAGACGCAAAACCTGTGACAAACCTGAAAAGTGTTCAGGCATTTAAGGACGCTGGTCGAGAATGGCGCGGAGCGCATCGTAGACGTGTGTGGCGACCATCGAGAGTGTAGTCAAATCGTGGCCGCTTTTTCGCGAGGTCGTCTTTATATCACACACGTCGACAAATTAAAGGTCCTCAATGACAATTAATCATGTGGGTTCTCGCCACTTTTTGACCGGGTTAAACCTTTTTAAATAGCTGCGGGTTTATGGTGATAGTCAATTGATTCATATTGATAAACTAAGTCTTCCACAGAATCTGTGGTGGCTTCGCACAGAGGAGTAGACGCATGGAAAAGTATGTTTTTTATGTTAAAGATGAAGCCACTAAAATCTTTGCCCGCAGCATGCTGTCGAAAGAGGAGATCAAAAAGCTAAAGCAGGACGGCTTCAAAAAATATCCGCTCGAGTTTGAAGCTGAGAGTAAGCAGGAAGCCATCGACAAACTCAACGAGAACACCCGCGACAACATGGATGCCTTAGGGGGTTTTTCCGCCTCTGTCGTTTTTATTTCAATCTTCGCATTTATCGTGTTTGCGCTGATTTATCTTTTTAATTAATGCCCGGACGGTAGAGATTGTATAGGGATAAAAGTTAAACAATAAGAATGGCTAATGATATTTGCTCAAATAATACCCACGACTTCTGTTCATTACGCTTAGACTTAAACAAAATTAATCAACATTTTATTAATTTAAAATTAAACAAAAAAAGTGACTCATAGCACAAAAAAATTAACAAGAACCTCTGCTGTGTCATAACATCCGCCCCCTTAATTCGGAATTTAATCAATTTTGTTTGTTTAATCACCGATTGTTAACATGGGTTAGGATGCACATGCAGTTTAAAAAAATACTTCTTATTGCCATTCTGGCAATTGCCGGTTGTAGCGCTAAAGGCGATACCGCGAGTCAGCAACGTAACTCTATCCAACAGATGCGTATTGATACGTTATCAAAGTTGTATAAAGCTCATCCTGAAGCGCGTAAACAAATCCTGAAATCTAAAGGCTACGCGGTATTCTCCGCTAACAGCAGCAAAATCCTGACCTTTGGATTTGGCAGTGGTTACGGCGTTGTGAAGAATCACAAAACAGGCAAAGACACCTATATGAAAATGGCTCAGGCTGGAGCCGGTGTTGGTCTGGGCGTTAAGCAACTGCGCACAATTCTGATATTCAATGACAGTAAAGCGCTGAACGATTTTATCAAGAATGGCTATATTGTCGGCGCGGATGCGAATGCCGCAGCTAAATATGACAATCAAGGTTTGCCAGCAGTCAATGCTTCGGCCGGTGCTGTGGCGCCTAGCTCAGTGGAGCTGCCTAAGCCGTTTTATTCCTACGAACTTACCGAAAAAGGCCTTGCTGCGCAGGCTATGATTAATGGCTATAAATACTGGCCAGATGATACGCTAAACGGGAAATAACCCATTTTAAACGGTGCCTGGTGCACCGTTTTTTTTTGCTTTGTCTTTTCCCTCCACGCCCCACCTGATGATGAAAGCAAGCGTAAACGACTTTAGCATTTGCTTATGTCAGTATTTAGCTTCGATTTTATTTGCTCACTGGATTTCTCATCAATATCACCGATAAATATAGGTACCCGTGAAATATGTTATAGGTTGAAGCATGTTTAAAGATTACAGCGTAAGAACCGTGATTATTATTTTTACAGCAATATCAATTGCGTTAATGAATTTAATGGCTTTCTTGTTATTAGCAAATACTAACGTTTTACTTATGCTGAATGCGGTTGGAGTGGCTTTGCTTCTCATCCTGTGGACTTACATGACTCGCTATCTCGTCAAACCGATTAATGAAGTTAAAAGAAATATCGATGAAATAAACACCGGAAATTTGTCCATATCGATAGCTGAGTTCGGGAATAACTGCGCAGGAAAGTTAATTCCTGGCATAAACAGCCTGGCGAAAGAAATATCCAGTTTGGTGATAGATATCAGAAAGTCTTCAAATTCAGCCAGCGAGCTGTCTGGCACACTGGCTAATCAGAGCGCGGATCTCTCGGTAAAAACAGAACAACAATCAGCCATGTTGATGCAAACTGCAGCGAGCATGGAAGAGATCGCCGCAGGAACGAAGAGCAACGCAGAAAACACCCGTCAGCTAAACACCATCACCAGTGAAGCGCATAAGTCAGCAGGGCATGGCAGTGATGTAATGCAAAAACTCACCGAGAATATGGTGTCGATAACTGACTGTTCTAAAAAGATGACCGAGATTATTAGCATAATCGACGGGATCGCCTTCCAGACAAATATCCTGGCTTTAAATGCCGCAGTCGAAGCGGCCAGAGCGGGCGAACACGGTAAAGGGTTTGCCGTGGTTGCAGGTGAGGTCAGAGTGTTAGCGAAAAAAAGCTCAGAGTCCGCAAAGAATATTAAGTCTTTAATTGAACAAACGAATATTAATGTGATGCAAGGCGCGAAGTTGGTTTCTGAAGCAGAAAAAAATATGCACGATATTGTTTCGGGTTCAGACGATCTTAATCTGTTGATGGAACATATTTTCTTGTCAACGAATGAACAGGAGAAAGGGATCCAGCAAATTACCATCGCGCTGTCAGAGCTGGAAAAAGTTACCCACAGCAACGCAGCAGTGGTTGTCGAACTGGCTCATTCTTCTGATGTGCTTAAAGACCAGGTGGTTGAGTTGCAGACCAGAACCAGCAATTTACGCTTGGGCGATGAAGAACGTGGGGCCACTTCTGTCATCTCACGGCCCGTTCGCGCTAAGCCATCAAAACAGGCAGTAGAAGGGCAATGGCAAACGTTTTAATTCAGCGTTTTTGAATGCCCATTTGCCGTTGTTGTAGCCATATCCGCCCGAAGACAGTTGGCACAGGATAACTTGTGCGCTATTTGTTCAGGGCGTGATACGATGAACCTCATTCATTGAAATGGCTAATCATCATGTCCCTCTTAGATTACGCAATGAAGCGCTTCGGTAATGCGGCAAATAGCTCGGTGACATGTCCTATCTGCGGAAGCAAATCCTCACATCCCGCGAACAAAGTCCGACTGGGGCAAACGCTGCTCTGCCCAAAATGTAAATCGCTATTCGTTATACCGCGCTAATCCTCTTTATGAGTTGTGCCAAGACTGAAGTTGCCAACCACTTTCAGTTAGGGTTAACCGATCGGTTAAATTCAGGTTCTGCAGAAATACCGCATCATGCGAAACGACCACTAGCGCGCCCTGGTAACGACAAAGCATGGCTTCCAGCGCCTGAATGGAATGTAAATCCAGGTGGTTACTGGGTTCATCCAGCAACAAGAGTTGTGGGATAGAATCGGCATACAGCACATAGGCCAACGCGGCTTTCAGGCGTTCGCCCCCGCTTAGCAACCCACAGGCTGTCTGGATTTTTTCAGCATCAAGGCCCAGTTGTGCCAGCCGCATGCGTAAATCAGCTTCACCCGCCGAGCGGTTGGCCTCCAGCATCTGTTCCAGAACGGTACGCTTAGGATCGAGGTTGGTGAGATGTTGATCAAGCCAGGCGTAACCGTGTAAGACACGTGACTCCCCGGACAACGGCTGAATCTGGCCTGCCAGCACTTTGACTAATGTTGACTTACCACACCCATTATTCCCGACAACACCGATACGTTGCTGAGCGGTGATCGTCAGATTCAAAGGGGAAGGGAAGTTGGCTACAAAGGGCAGTTGTACATCCTGGAGCTCGGCCACCCGGCGCTTTGAAGGCGAATTCACCGCCAAAGCGTGCACCACGATAGTGGCATTTTCGTCCACTTGATTCGCCGCTTCCTGCACCCGTTTATCGAGTAACGCCTGTGCGGCAAGATGTTGCTGATTCAGTTTCCCCGCGGACGTTTCACTGCGTTGCTTTTGTCCACCCAGTAAAATGTTGGCTTGATTGGCCTCGCGTCCTTGCCTATTCCCCCGTGATTGCCGCTTCTCAAGGCGTTCCTTCTGCTCGCGCAGGGCTTTTTGTTCGCGCAGGCGATCGCGTTTGCGTTGCTCAAGTAGTTGCAGGGCATTTTGCGTTTCTTGCGCCTTTTGCTGCGCGTAAAACGAATAATTACCGCCATAATGACTCAAGCCTAATGATGACAGTTCAACAATTCTCTGCATGGATTCCAGCAACTCCCGATCATGGCTTACCACCAACAATCCGCCGGACCAGCGTTGTAACTGGTGAATCAGCGTCTGCCGCCATGTGCTGTCGATATGATTGCTTGGCTCATCAAGAATTAAAAAATCGGCTTCAGATAACCAGGCACCGACCAATGAGACACGCATCGCTTCGCCACCGCTTAACTGGCTAACCGGGGTCGATGCGTCAAGATGCCCAAGCCCGGATTTTTCCAGCTCAAGCTGTAGTTGCTGGCGGATATCCCAGTGATGGCCAACGATATCAAAATCGTTCTCAGACACGCTTCCCATTTCGATGCGATCGAGCGCGTCAATCGTGGGCTGTACACCGGCAAGATGTGCAACAGTGGCCTGTGCCGGATAGTCAATCTGCTGCGCCAGATACCATGTGGAGCCCGAACGGGTACAGCGCCCGGACGAAGGCTGAATTTGCCCGGCCAAAATCTGCGAGAGAACGCTCTTGCCTACGCCGTTTCGCCCAACGAGGCCAGTACGACGGGTGTCAAAAGTTTCATTGAGCTGCGAGAACAGCGGTGTGCCGTCAGGTAATGTGAAATCAACGCATTCAAGCGCGATATAAGTATTCGTCATTGTGTACTCCAGAGATGCCAGAAACTGACCCGAACAAACGGGGCAATAAATTGGCCGTCAGACAGACGGCAGCATCAATGGCGCATTGGCGGAATACCTATAGAGAAGAAATGAAGTGAGTCATTTTAAATTAGAGGAGCACAAAGTAAAGCGGTTAACGGCAACATTGCGCCAGTGCTCCGTATTCCTGGCAATCAAGCTGGTGGATGGCGTGCTACGTATACCATCAGGAACAGTGAGTTAACGGGATAACCATGTTTTAGCATCACGTTTCATGTCTTGTTCCAGCACACTGCCTCGTGTGGCAAACACACGTTGCACAGGGAATCCGCTCTTTTCCAGTATGTAGGCAAGCGTTGCGTATTCGCGTGGATACTTCGCCACGACGCTCTTATCAATTTCTACCAGGCCCATCGGGAAGGTAAATGTCCCCATATCGTAAATACTTTGGCGGTGAGACAGCTTCCAGACGCCATCGCGTTTTTCTACCCTATCGTAAAACCGGTTATGGCATTCACAACCCAGATTCAGTTTTACATTTTCAGCAATGATCATCGCATTGGTTTCGAGAATCGCTTTAGTACCGGTGGCATTAAATGTGATGGTCGGCGTCGCAATAAGGTGTTTGGTTCGTACATCTGATTCCCCCATACGCATTGAACCCTCAACGAAATCACTGCCCAGCCCTTCAAACCAGGTGATTTCAATTGTGCCATCGGGATGGAATAACTCGCGTAGTTGTTCCCACTCGCCGAGATCGCGGTGCATCCAGCCATTGATAAGGTCGTTAAGTGCCTGGCGATCCTGAAGTTGGTTTTGCATGTTCTGACTCCTGTTAGTTGACTGGATTCAGTCTGGTCGCGAAAGACGTTAAACTCAAATATATTGAATTGACTGATTAATCATTTTTAATGATGAATGGAGCGCTTAATGGAATTACGCCACCTGCGATACTTCTTAGCGGTCGCTGAAGAAGGGCACTTTGGTCGGGCTGCCGAACGGCTGAATATTGTTCAACCCGCATTGAGTATGCAGATAAAAGCGCTGGAAGCGGATCTTGGCGGCCCTTTGTTTATCCGCACCAGTCGCCGTGTCGAACTGACTGAGGCTGGATTACTTTTGCAGGTTGAGGCAAAACGTACGCTGGATAACGTTGAGCACGCGCGTCTGGTTGTAGAGCGTTCAATGCGTGGAGAAACCGGACGGGTGCGGGTAGGGTTTGCAGGAAATGCGGTGTTCAGCGGAATATTGATGAAAGATATGCGCTCATTTCATCATGCCTATCCCGATGCTGAATTGCTCTGTCAGGAAATGGCTCCGCATCTGCAAAGTGAGGCTATCCTGAGCGGAACGCTGGATGTGGGTTACATGCCTGATTATCCGCCAGAGCATAATTCTGCGCTTGTCTATGAATCAGTGGGTGAATGGGAAAGAGTCGTGGTGATGTGTAGCGATCATCCGCTAGTGGCTGAAAGTAAGCTAACAATTGATATGCTGGCGCATGAACCACTGATTCTCTACTCAGTCGATGATGCCGAGTCGCACTTAGTTGCCGGACTGCATAACTTGCTGGGTGATAAATTACATATTGCTTATCGAATTTCCAGCACGCTGAGTGTTCTCGCAATGGCGGGTGCAGGGCTGGGAATAGCACTGGTTCCCGCGCCGTTAGTTCAGGTGGCAATCCCTGGGGTTGTCTATCGGGTTTTAGACGCGCCAGAGTTGTCAGCGAATTTAATGATGGTCAGCCGTATAAATGAGAGCAGTGGTGCGGTACTGGCTTATCTTGGGCAGGCTCGTAAATATAAAATGTGAAATATATAAATAATGGTATTTCCAGAATGATACCGTGCTCGTGATGTCCTTAGTTGCAGGCGCTCTATTTCATTTGCTTATCTCAATATATTGAATTATTTCGTTTTACACATAATATCTGTAAATAATCAAAGGGTAGTGTACTGAAGTTATTTGATGCCAATAAAATACATTATTTAAATGATTGTTTTTATTGTGTTTTTATTTAAACCTCGTGATTTGTCGCTTCGCTACACATTCATTGCCTTGCATAATTGTAATAACAATAATAAATGATGTTATTATATAATACTATAGATGGCTGCAAGCTTTGTGCAATTATGTACATAGGAACATTCTTATTCGTACGTTGTGTAACGATATATTTCCGGTTATAAATCGCGTCTAATTATAAATTCGCGAGTTTATGGAAATGAATAAAGTCTTTAGGGTTATATGGAGTATTGCAAATCAATGTTGGATGGTTGTTTCAGAACTGGCGACATCGCAAAAAAAACAAAAAAGCAGTGTGAATAATACGAAACTCGGATCGTTATCCGTAGGTGTTTTTGCGATGTTATTTGGTAGTGCCGGCTATGCGGCTAACTATACCTCAACTATCACTGGCGATTTTACCTTCCCGGCTGGCGAAACCAGTACAGTCAAAACGACTACTGATAGCACTCCTGGTATCTATGCGGATTATGGTGAAACGATCACGTCTAATGATGACATTGTGGTGAATACCTCAGGGTCTGGCAGTAATGGCATCGCAGGCTTTTATGATACGAATACTCACCTTAAAAACGTCAATATTACGACCACCGGTAGGAACTCTTACGGGATCAAAAGTTCCGGAAACCTCACCAGCACAGGTCTGGTCACTATTAACACGACGAATGGGGGCGGAGGCATCAGGGCTGATAATGAAGGGAACTTTCATTTCACTGATGTTGATATCACCAATACGGGAATTAACTATACCGCGCTAAATGCCTATAGCGGCGACAGTGTGATTTCCGTTAGCGGAACCACAACAATTCATCTTGTTGATGCCAGCGCTGCCACGGGTGTTGCTACGCAAAGAGACACCGCGTCTGTCAATCTGAACGACGTCAACATAACGGGCACTGGCGGTTTTATGCGGGGTATTGCCGCATTCCCCGGCACCATTAATATTACCGGTAAGACAGTTATCCAAATTGCTCCTTCCGGAGATAACACGGGTGTTCTGGCACTTCTTGGTGGCGCTGTGCATCTTGCTGACGCCGATATTGACATCGCTGGCGATGATTCTCACGGACTGGATGCCGATGGCTCCAGCTCGTCCATTTCCAGCAGCGGCCTTATCAGGGCGAATCTAACCGGCAATAACAGTATCGGTGTATGGGCAGAGAACGGTGGTGTTATCAACCTGGTCAATACGGATGTGACGATGGCTGGCGATAATTCCGCAGGCCTGCTTGCTACTGGCAGCGGAAGTAAGATTACCAGCACCGGAACGACGGCGGTTCACACGACAGGTAATAATGCCTATGGTCTGCAGGCAACTAACGGCGGCACTCTCCACGCAGGAACCAGCACCACGGTGAACACTGCAGGCGCTGGCGCCACTGGTGTTTACGCAAGTGGTGCAGGGTCTGTCATCGATCTGACGGCTGCGACGACAGTAACGACTACGGGCGATGGCGCACATGGCATGCGACAGGACGGAACAGCCCGCATAAACAGCAACGGCGGCAGCATTACGACCTCGGGGGCGGGTTCCCATGGCTTCACCGCAACGGGCGGTGCGACCAGGACCTTTGATGGATCAGCGGGCAATATTCTGCCGACCATCACCGTCACAGGCGCAGGGTCGGCCATGCTCGATGCGAATGGAGCGGGTAGCCAAATTACGCTGAACAACCAGACGCTTGATATCCGTGGCGCAGCTTCTGCGAATACCTGGGGCATCAAGTCTGAAGCTGGTGGTCTGGTCACCGTCAATGGCGGCAGCACCGGAGGCACCGGATTATGGGCAACGGGCGCGGGCAGCAGCATTGTTTTGACGGGTGCTAATGCAGCCGGTTCGCGCATTCTTCTCGATACTGGCGCTGTTCTGAAGACGGACGCGGCAGGAGTGATTCTTGGATCACTTGAGGGCGATACTTCCAGCGCGGTCAATTCCAGCAGCGCAGGCGGTCAGCTCACCCTGGGCAGTAATAATCAGACGGGTAACGGCAGTCTTGTTGATGAAGCCCGTTTCGCAGGCGCATTGAACAATATCGGCCAGCTCACGAAAGCAGGAACTCTGACGCAAATTCTGAGCGGCACTAACAATGCGGTCGGCAGTGTTAATGTTACTGGCGGCACACTGAAGTTCGAACAGGCAGGCGCGTTTACCACATCGGGGAACTACACGACTCAGGCGGGAGCCACGACCAGCGTTGGGCAGGCGAATTCAACATTGGTCGTTGGAAGCGCATTCACCCAGGCTGCGGGTTCGAACCTGAATATCACCCTCGGCACATCACCTGAAATTCAGGCAGATACAGCAAGCCTTGGCGGGCAGCTTGTCATCAATGGTTTCGTCGATGGCCCGGCACCGGTCAAGGCCAGCGACGTGACAAAAAATACCTATACCGTGCTCCATACAGCGAAGGGTATTACAGGTGATTTCGCGAATAACCCACTGTCATCGACCGGAATAGAGTATTTGTTGCATGACGGGCATGTCTCAACGGATGGCAAGGATTATAACCTTGGCTTCCGCATGGCGTGGACTGACGGTCTTCAGACCAAGGGGACGGGGTCCTTTACTGTCGCACAGGGAACCGGATTTAATGTTGATACCGTGCTTGCTGACCAAAACGGCTCTTTTGACAGCGGTTGGGACGGTAAGAGTCTGACCAAGGCTGGTAACGGATTATTGGTTTTGTCGGCTGTGAATACCTATACCGGCAAGAGCACCATCAATGGCGGCACATTGCGTACTGACGTGGCGGACAGCATTGCCAGCAGCAGTGCCGTGACCATTAATGGTGGCGTGCTCGACCTGAATGGTCATGACCAAAAGCTCAATAAGCTGACGGGCACAGGAGGGGAAGTCCGTCTGAATGGTGCCACGATGACAGCGAACAATGCCACTATTGCAGATAACTCAACGTTTGCCGGTGATATTGTCGATGGCTCCGGTAAAGGTCATTTTACCAAGAGTGGCGATGGCTCACTGACTCTGACGGGTAACACCGGATGGACAGGTGACACGCATCTTGATGGCGGTGAACTGGTATTGGACGGCACTAAAGGTGGCGCTCATCTGGTCAGCAACATCGTCGCAAAAGACAATACCACGCTCTCGTTGCGTAACGGTGCCAGCCTGACCGGTTCGATCGATCCTACTGACGTTAACATTGATAAAGCCAGTCGCTGGAATATGACCGCCGATTCGCAGGTTGATGACGTCAACCTCGCCGGTACGCTCAATTTTGTTGCCCCGTCTTCGTCACCGATGGTCGCAGGGAAAACGCTGACGGCAACAAACTGGAGAGGGCAAAATGGCACGGTGATAATGAATACCGTGTTGAATGATGATACGACCCTCTCCGATAAGATTGTGGTTAATGGCAATACCAGCGGCAACACGTTTATCAAAGTGAATAACTTGGGCGGTAAAGGCGCGCAGACTGTTGAAGGCGTTCGTCTGGTCGAAGTTAAAGGGCTCTCGGAGGGGACATTCACGAAATCAGGCCGTATTGTCGCAGGCGTGTATGACTACGACATCGTGAAAACAGGGGCTGACTGGTCTTTGGCCAGCCATTACTTATTACGTCCGGAATCTGCGAGCTATACCTCCAACCTGGCGGCCGCTAATACGATGTTTATCACCCGTCTGCACGATCGTCAGGGCGAAACACAGTATATCGATGCGCTAACAGGTGAACAGAACGTCACCAGCATGTGGCTGAGACAGGTAGGTGGGCACAATCGCTGGAAGGACAGCACCGGTCAGCTTGATACGCAGAGTAACCGCTATGTCACGCAACTCGGCGGAGATGTGGCGCAGTGGAGTCCTGATGGTTTGCAGCGCTGGCACCTTGGCGTGATGGCAGGTTACGGCAGTAATGACAGCAATTCTCGCTCAAGTGCCACCGGCTACCATTCTGAGGGATCGGTAAGCGGCTACAGCACCGGGTTGTACGTGACCTGGCATGAAAATGACGAAACGAAACAGGGCGCTTACCTGGATAGCTGGGCGCAATATGGCTGGTTTAATAATGATGTCAAAGGCCAGGATATTCAGGGCGAATCGTATGAATCAAGCGGCATCAACGCGTCACTCGAACTGGGATATACGCACAAACTGGGTGAATATAGCGGTAGCCAGGGTTCTGTGAATGAATGGTTTATTCAACCGCAGGCCCAGGCAATCTGGATGGGGGTGACCGCAGATGACCATCAGGAAAGTAACGGGACGAAGGTGAGCGCTTTGGGAGAGGATAATATCCAGACGCGTCTGGGCGTTCGCACTTACCTCAAAGGACACAACAAAATGGATGCTGGCAAAAATCGCAGCTTCCAACCCTTTGTGGAAGCGAACTGGATCCACAACACTCATGATTTCGGAACGCGTATGGATGGTATAAATATTTCCCAGGCGGGCGCACGTAATGTTGGTGAATTGAAAACCGGTGTTGAAGGTCAATTGAATACTCATCTGAACGTATGGGGAAATGTTGGCGTGCAGATCGGCGATAAAGGATACAGTGATACATCAGCCATGATTGGTGCGAAGTATAGTTTCTAACTGATCCCAGTTATGTGACTCGTCGCTGATAGACTCACTGACCATGAACAAAGGGGTACATGTTAAACATGTACCCCTTTTAGTTAAAAGTCAGGGTCAACTCTATATTGGCCCGTTAATCCACTTACTTTAGGATTTCAATATCTGCCAGGCTGTTATAAGGAATAATTGACTCGCCATCATAAATGGACACATTCTCATCTGAATGTTCTATGGGTGATAAGGGCTTTATTTTATTTGAGCTAAATCCGGCCAGCCATTCAAAAATCGCCATAAAGTTATTTGCGCTCAGGTAATTATAATATGTGTTGTGCGTAAGTATGTCGCTGGCAATGATAAAGAATGGGGCGTTGTAATTTTGTTTGAATTCTCTGCCATGCAGAACAGAACGGGTATCCGTACCAAACAGAATGTACTGTACGTCCTGGCCAAAGATTAAATGACGTGATTTCTGTCTGACCGTCAAACCATGATCCGAGAAATACACCAGAGAGTAACTCTCTCCTTTATTCTTCAGGATTGACACTGCACGTTCGATAAAGCTATCTAGTTTTTGAATACTTGCCAGATAACAGTTTATTTCATTGTTGTTTTTAACGTTGAAGTTGACCGGGTAACCATTCAATCTTTCACACGGATCAGGATGGGAGCCTATCATGTGAATAAATATCACTTTTTGACCGCTTTCATTGTCTACAATTTGTTCCAGGCTATTCAACAGCTGCATATCATCGGCATTGTTAGAATCATAATCTCCTTTTTTTAAGAAAGTTTTATGTTGCGCATACTCTGCAATAACGGTCGATAGCGTATCATACTCACCAATATACCCCTGATTGGAAATCCAAAAAGTATTGAAATCAGCTTTATTCGCTAAAGCGACGACATTGTTTTTAATGTCAGTATCTTCACCATTGCTCATGGCCATTGTTCTTGGCAGGGAAAGATAGGTGTCAGGTGCCGCAGAAATATAATTCGCGAAGAAATAGCCAGGTGCATTTTTTAGCCATGGAGTAGTATCATGTTGATAGCCATATAATGACATATAATCTCGACCAGCACTTTCACCTACAACAACAACGATATTTTTATATTTTTTACTACTGGCAGAAGTCGTAAAATCATCAGGGATATTCTTTTGCGATTCAAGGGACTTTAATTCTGCCGTGTACTGGTTGCTATAGCCAATAGTAGATACTAACATTCTGGCTGGAATTGATTTGATATTAATAATGCAAAACAATATAAGGTAAATAACACTTGATTTTTTACTAAAACCTTTCCCTTTAATCACATATAAAATCAAAAAAAAGACAGTGATAGAAAACATCAGCAAAGCAGTCGAGCTGACGCCTTTGATAAATTCAGTCATTTCACCTTTATTGGTTTGATACGCGGAAGCAATATAACCAAAGCTTATCTGCCCAAAATCATGTCCTATAGGAATGTACAAGCAAATAATGAAAAATGAAATTATTGTAAGGTAGAATGCGATTTTATTTTTTCTTGCAATGCATAATGATATAAATGTCAGCGCCATATTTAAGGGTTTTTCGTACCCGGTATTTAGCGGTATGAGTATTGATAAAATCAATGCCGGGATAACCCATCCTAAGTTATCCTTTAATATAGTAAACATTTCTCGTTTGTTATATTTATATAGCCATGACGGTTTATACATTTATCATCAACTTATTCTAAGATGCATCGTTGTTGGTGACCACCATCAACAACATGCAGAGATAGCTGCCTGTTGGTGCGGATGTGCTGTTTATTGATTCAAATGTTAGTGTCAATTGGATGTGCTGCGGCGGCTATTTTTCTGTTTTATGATCCATGTCAATATAAATCATGTAAATTCAGGGGAGGGGGCCACTTTATTAGTGGCCATGTTTCTTCGCATAATGACACACAACCTGGTTGTGCAATTCGGTGGATTCTGTACGTTAAAGTAGAATTTATGGAACATCTGTTCGGAATATACAGATGTTCCCTTACGGCATCACAGCAATCATTGTCAGTCGCAGAGATCAAGGACATCGCTCACGATTACGTCCGGGCTACAGAATGCGGCGTTAATTAGAACTCATATGCTACGCCTAAATAACCGCTGACTTCGTTTTTCACATCGCTTGCAATCAGGGTATTCACTTTCGCGGTGGCGCTTAAATTCTTGGTAAAGCTAACATTCAGGCCGGTGCCGATGTTGCCGCCGTTCAGGTTTTGGCCGTCAAAGCTGTAATCGCTTGTCTTGAATTGCGTATCCTCAGAGAAGCGCCCCACGTAAGAAGCCTCAACATAAGGGCGCAGTGTCTGGCCGCCTTTCAGGGTGAACGTTTTACCCGCTTTCGCGCCGCCACCTGCAAAGCCTGCTTTGTATTTACCGTCCGCAACGTGGCTGTAACCGTCGCTGTATCCATCGGTTTTAGTCTGGCTGTAACCCAATACGCTATAAGGCTGGATCCACCAGTCGTTAGTAAGATTCACCTGTGCGCCGAGCCGAGCCTGCCATAACCATGACTGACCATCATAATCACTGCCCGCGCTCAACTTGCCATCTTTGCCGCTGGCTGAATAGCTCATATCGCCATAGGTTGCGGTAGTGTCTGCAAACAGGTGCCAGTTTTTACCCTCTGGTTGATTCTGCGTCCAGCCCGCATAGAGGCTGTAATAATTGCCTTTAATGTCGTTGCTACTGTCGCTGCTGGTTACATCCAGATCATTATGGAGATAACCCAGACCCGCACCTATCGCCAGCGTATCACCGTTGGAGAGTAAGAAAGCAGTATCCGCGCCCAACTGGAAGCCGGAAATATCATTGCTATATTCCGTAGCGCCAGCAGTGCGATCCCCGCCTGAATAGATACCGTCTAACCATACATTGCTGGCGCTGGTCTGTGCGCCGTTTTCGGCCATATGACGGGCGTCTAAATGCTGCGTGATGCTGTTGGCGATGTGGTGAATCATTTCATCAGAGGCTAACAAACCCGCCTGCGCAGCCTGCAAATCAGCGGCAATTGCTGGCGTTTTTGGTGCCGGTGCCGGTGGTGTTGGTTCCGGTGGTGCTGGTGGCTCCGGCGGTGAAGGTGGTTTAAGTGGCGTCGGTGGCATTTCATTAGCATCAAAAACAATGCTGTAATAGCCTGTTTTTGCTGGATCTGTCGTAACGGTATAGCCGATGCGATCAAGTACGTAGGAACCGGTGCGCACCGTGTCCGCAATATAACGGCCATTAATGCTATTAGCGATTGCGACTTGTTCGCCCTCATTAAAGAAGAAATAAGAGGCTTTACCGGTGTTAACCAGTGACGGATCAACATAATTAATATTAAAGTCTACATGATCAAAACCGGTGATTTTCTGGGATGTCTCGGCAGTTTCACCGCCAATCATAGCGCCGTTATTAACATTCACCGTCAAAGAATCATCAGTATTAACCCCGTTGACCACGGCAGAAGTAATATTATTTCTGTAAGTCCCGTTTGACAGGTTTATTGTTGAACTGGTTACGGTATCAGCATTTGTATACGCCCCCATTGTAACAGCACCCGTTACCGTTGCGTTGTCAAGATTTAAAGTATTATTTATGCCTTGTTCTGTTATATTTCCCGTTAAAAAAGTGCCATTATTCAGGGTGATAATGTTAATTCCTTTGCCCATATACCCCAAAGATACGACATTACCTAATAACTCAGTATTGGAGATATCTACTTCGGAAATTCCTCCGACAACCGCAGCGCCTGCAGCTATTATAGGAATATCGGATGGTAAGTCTTTTTGACCCATCCCTAGTGAACTATTATTCACTTTTAAAATAAGATTACCACCAAATACAGTCACAGGACGATTAAGATTCGGGCTGTTATTTATCGTTGTATCAGCATTTTTTATAAGGGCGTTTACATATATTGCGCTATCTACATTATTTTCTATGTTTGATGCAGATGCTTCTATATTATTAAATACCGCCGTTATGTTTCCTGTATATGAAACTAAAATCACCTTGGCATTATTAAGTCCAGATTTATCACTGACAGCTGAATTTGTCATTTCTACATTTATATCACCAGCATTATTAGTTACATTTAGACCTTTCTCAAACCAAGCGTTATCTGCTGTGATGTTTAAAACTTCATCCGATACATTAACACCTACCGCAGAGGGATAATAATTGCTGTAATCAAGATCTTCAGCGTGTGCATAATTCCCAACCGCGACAGATATTAATGATGCAAGAGCTAGTTTTTGTGTGTGCCATAAATAGGGCGTTACTATTTTCATTCTTATCTTCCTTCCTTTATTTCTTTTTGAATTCATACCCATTAAAACCAAAAACTACAATCCGTGTTTTTTTTGTGTCAATTTTTTATTGACGGCGACAGAATAGCACCCTGTTTTTTATTTGTAGTCCATTCTTGGATAGAATAAAAATCAATATATAATATATTTGTATTTTTATTCTTGTTATATTCACGGGGTTTATGATTGTGAGATTTGTTTTCGCTCAACTGATGAAATAAGGTGGTTTTGGTTTTGGGGCGATATCGGGAGGGGAGGATAGCGCTTGTTCCTGGCGCGGGCATTTATCCATCAAAACCCGGCGTAATTAATCGAGCAAGCCGTCTTCTGCAGCCTTAACTAGCGTATCCACAACATAGCGTATTTTAGGCAGCAATTGACGGCTTTTCGGCCACAGCGCACTGATTGGCATTTCACCTCCGGAATGCCCAGGAAGAACCTCCTTCAACTCACCACTCTCAAGGTATTTACCGACCAACCACACGGGTAATTGCGTCAACCCGCACCCCGCCAGCGTAGCAGCAAGCATAGCGTCACCATCACCAAATTCATGTGTTGGAGGTGGGGTAAAGCGGCTGATTTGGCCATTACTCTCCTTCAGCAACCAGGAAATAGGCTGATTGCGGCGAAATCCGACAACACACTGATGCTGGCTCAACTCATTCTGACTGACGGGTTCTCCATGAGAAATCAGATAATTGGGTGAAGCACAGATAACCAGTTTTTGCGTCGTCAGTCTTCTGGCGACCAGACCGCTGCTGTCTGCCAGTTCCCCAATGCGGATGACAAGGTCAATTCCTTCTTCGATAAGATCAACAAGACGTTCACTGAATGTGACTGTCAGTGCCAGCTCTGGGTAGCGTTGGGTAATATCGAGAAGGATGGGCAAGATGCGCTGTCGTCCGAAGGCCGCAGGTAAGTCAACCCTGAGTCTCCCGGAAGGCTGATAGATATGAGACGTCAGTTCCGCTTCCGCCTTTTCCAGGATGTCTATCGCACTCTGGCAACTGGCGAGAAATCTCTCGCCATCCGGCGTCAGGCTGAGCCGTCGTGTCGAACGCTGAAAAAGTTTCAGCCCGAGACGCTCCTCAAGACGCCCAACACTTTTCCCGACTGCGGATTTAGTCAGTCCAAGTTTTTCGGCAGCAGCAGTGAAACTTCCCTGTTGAGCTGTCGTAACAAAAGCGGTGATACCGCCAAGATGATCTGTTCTTCTCATAATTTTCCGTCAGACGCCTCAGTCCCGCGTGGCATGCCGAATGGTCAGATAGCCATAAGATAACCCAAATCAGCACCCTTATTGTTGAATCTATGTCCGCATTGTAGCGAACTAAACCCGGTTTATCGTGGATAAAAAAACAATCATAGTTATTTCCTCATTAACAGTTTCACCATTTTCATTATTTTTTGTACATCTGACTTAACTCAACGGAGAACATGATGGCCTCAGTTAAAGGTTTCAAACACGTGGGATTTCTTACCCGTAAAAAAGGCCAAAGCTTTGAAGATTTCGTTAAACACTGGGAGGAAGTTCACACGGCGATCACGCTCAAACTCCCCGGGTTGAGAGGTTATGTGCTCAATCCAATTGACCGTGAAAAATACCCTGATTCACCGGTCGATGGGTTCTCTGAACTGTGGTTTGATTCGATAGAAGATGCGATGACGGCTTTTGATTCACCTGTCGGTAAGGAAGCATACGAAGACGTACCCAATTTCGTAGAGCACGCAGCTATTACTTATATTGCTGAAATTAGAAAGCTGTAATTTTTCCTTCTCGGGTTTATGAGAATCCATTATAGGTGGAGTAGGGAAGTGGCAGGCCAAAGAGATTAAGCTGGCTTGAAAGGGCATGAGAGAATATTAACGAAAAAAAACACGATAAAGGTAAATACCCTTATCGTGCCATTTTCTGATGAGCATTTTAGCGGATTAGAAGTGGTAATTTAATCTTGCCGTTACTGTGCTGTAATCAGTTTTCATATTACGTTCAGTTGCTTCTGGGTAATTAGGATCGCTCAGGGCAACTGAACTAGATCCTAAATTAGTGTACATATATTCGATGCCACCAGACAGGTTTTCATTGAATTTGTACATAACACCCACACCAACATTAGCGCCAGCTCTGATATCGGAAGTGCTCGTGTTAAATTCTGCGGTTTTGCAGCCAGTGGTCTCGCTTACCAGTGACTTATTGCATCCGAGCGAGTGCTCAGTGTTAGCAACGGTTACTCCCGCTGTAACGTATGGTAAGAATTTATCAATCGCATAGCCAACTTTGAAATTAAGTGAACCGGATTGATTGATTTTATCTTCTCCGTAGTACGGGCTGTACTGATTGTTATCCCTGTCTTTCCAGTCGCCGGTGAGGCCATTTGCAGACAAACCAAGCTCAACACCCAGTACAATATTATTATCAAGCTGCCAGTTGTGACCTGCCTGAATGCCACCCGTCATGCCATCAATATTTTGCTTGAAAGCATCGGAATTCCCGACATCCTGATTTTGCCCCCATCCGTACCCAATGTTGGCACCTGTGTAAAATCCTTCCCAATTTTCTGTGGCTGCAAGGGAATTACCAGATAGGAATAACAATGCAGCGGCAGATAAAATTGACTTGTTCATTTTTAACATCCATTTAAATTAACAGTTAACGATGGTCATTATAAGTGCTGCATATTTTTCCATCCAAGGCGCTATTTGTTTATTTTTAG
Source organism: Buttiauxella sp. WJP83 (assembly GCF_027594725.1). NCBI lineage: Bacteria > Pseudomonadati > Pseudomonadota > Gammaproteobacteria > Enterobacterales > Enterobacteriaceae > Buttiauxella > Buttiauxella sp. WJP83. Next base: position 2,320,281 of record NZ_CP110080.1, on the reverse strand, counting down.
TAAAGTAAAATCTTCCCATGGAAGAGATTAGTGAATTTTGTTGCTGATTTTTAGCAGAACACTGCAGTTGTAAATATGAAGCTATATGCCAATTAAATTCATGTCATTTTGCGCATGCGCAAATCAAACTTTCTGGCAGAACGGTCGGTGATTATTGAGGAAAGAAGAACGATGCGTACAGTCGGAAAAATTGAGTATGATCTGGAACGTGTTCGCCGGGCGCGTGATGCCAGGAAAACCAGTCGTGGTGGCAAGTCGAATTATGAGATGGCCAGTGTGATGGTATCAGCACTGGAGAAAGATCTTTCAGAGGCTATCAGCAACCAGGGCAATGACGCTGATTAATCACTGGATTCTGTCTTAGCTTACCTTGGTGCGCATAATGTATATTATGTTAAATTACGGAATTGGTAACCATCCTCTATGGTCACTCAAAGCCATTTGGCTCTCCTTCTGTTTTGCTGAACAACGATAACTGCGCCATACGGAAGCATTCCTCCCGCAGCTCGTTTGCTACCAGGTATAGCCGACCCCGGCAATGACATATAACTCGCCGTTATGCTGAACGATCGGACTGTCAGCAATACTTTTGTCGTACAGTTCATAGTTGGCGGCCAACAGCCCCATCCAGTGTGGACTGAAACGGTAACTGGTGACCACCGCCGCCATCGGTGAAAACGTGGTCCCGGTGTCCCATGCCTGACGCTGTGGAGTCTCTTCCGCCGACGAGACGCCACCGAAATAGTAATTAGCCATTTTATCGCTGCGGATCATCATCCCCATGCCCGGCATCACTAGCAGATTGCCTTTGATAATCGGAAAATCAGCCCACAACAGTAACTCTTGCCCGTTGCTGCGCCCGGTGATATCCGTGGCAAAACGGGCACTCAACAATGCATAAGGTGTAATGATTGTGCCACCGACCCCAGCTTCCAGTTCCCCTTTCCGCTTATGCATCCCATGCAGCGAATCTGCGTCATCCGGGTCAAGATTTCCGAATCGATAGCGACCATAACCATACAGCGCCACGTTATCGTCCATATGGAAATAGTAGCGAGCGCGGTCGCCCAGATACATCAGTTGGTCGCCAAAATAGAGGCCGCCAGGAATCAGGTAAGTACTGTTATCCTGCCCCTGATAGCGAGCCTGCCCGCCCAGCCCCGCAGCACCGACGACAAAACCTTTTGGCACCGGGCTTTGCGGGTTATCTCTCGCCAGAATATCCAAAGAGCCGAGATCCATGTCGGCGCAGACAGAGGTACTGAACAACAAAAATGCGATCATCGCAGCCACAGCATTGCGGTTTACTGTCATTATTTTCTCTAAATACAATCGGTTAGTGTGTGATTTTATCGACCGACAAATGTAGTTTGTGACAGTGATAAAACAAAAATGTTTTCGTTTTTTATTCTTCTTCCTGTTCAGATTTGCGGTCGGCCTCAATACGAGCGACCAAATCCTCGTTGGCTTTGATAACCTGAACTAACTGATTAAACACTGTCATTGCGGCGGAAAAATCTTGAGTAAAAGAACAGGAAAGTGGCACGCCGTCATGTTCAAAGTACACAACTGGCGTACACGACTTCCCTCCCCCATAATCGAAATCACGGTCAAATGTGCGAACGATATCAATCGAATACTTCGTTTCCTCATCATCGCTGTCGTCAGATGCAAACGCGACCAATACCACCCGATAAATTAAACATCTCTGTTTCAAACCTTCTGTTCGTGCTATTTGAGGGGCGAAATATTCTGCTATGTACTCTTCCATCAGGTTGCCTCTAAAACGTAGCCCACAAATTCTCAATTTGATGATTCTACCTTATAAACACAATAAAGAGATCGAAGTCCCTTTTGCATAAGCCATTGCAAGTCACTCATTGATCTAGCATCAGTGGCTATCCGGATAATTGTAATTGATGAATATTCCTAATAAGCCCTAGCGGATTACCCTATCTAATCGAATAAATCACTTTGCATTATGCTTCTCCTGAACAATAGTTGAAGGACAACGCCATGCAAACAGTAAAATTGAACAACGGTATTGAAATGCCCCTGCTGGGTTTTGGTGTATTTCAGATGACGGATGCTGCCGAATGCGAGAAAGCTGTTATCGATGCTATCAATACGGGTTATCGCCTGATTGATACCGCTGCGTCCTACCAGAATGAAACTCAGGTCGGGAACGCAATCAAACGCAGCGGCATCTCACGTAACGAACTCTTTGTAACGACTAAATTGTGGCTGCAGGATACAAATTACGACGGCGCTAAAGCGCAGTTCGAACGTTCCCTGAACCGACTTCAACTGGACTATATTGACCTGTATCTGATTCACCAGCCGTATGGCGATGTCCATGGTGCCTGGCGTGCAATGGAAGAGCTTCAGCACGCAGGAAAAATCCGCGCCATTGGCGTAAGCAACTTCCACCCTGACCGACTGGCCGATCTTATCGCTTTCAACAATGTCGTCCCAGCTGTAAACCAGATTGAAGTAAACCCCTTCAACCAGCAGCTGCACGCCGTTCCGTGGATGCAAAGCCGTGGCATTCAGCCTGAAGCCTGGGCACCTTTTGCTGAAGGTAAAAATGGTCTGTTCCAGCACCCCGTATTAACGGCGATGGGTGATAAATACGGTAAAAGTGTGGGTCAGGTTGTCCTGCGGTGGATCTTTCAGCGCGGCATCGTTTCGCTGGCAAAATCAGTTCGCAAAGAGCGAATGGCTGAGAATATCAACATCCTTGATTTTGAACTCAGTACTGAAGATATGCTGCGAATTACCGCCCTTGATACTGCAACCAGCGCCTTCTTCTCCCATCGTGACCCAGCGATGGTTGAATGGCTGACTGGCCGTAAACTCGACGTTTAAATCACGACTAAAGAGGACCTTATTAAATGCAAAAACGTTATCTGGGTAAGTCCGGACTTGAAGTGTCGGCTCTTGGACTCGGTTGTATGGGACTCAGTCACGGCTACGGTCCTGCGACAGATACCCGTCAGGCTGTCGAACTCATTCGTGCAGCGGTTGAACGTGGCGTCACTTTCTTCGACACTGCCGAAGTGTATGGCCCGTATGTTAATGAAGAAGTTGTCGGCGAAGCCTTAAAACCGTTTCGCGATCGCGTGGTCATTGCCACCAAATTTGGTTTTACCTTCGGTGATGACAACAAACAGCAAATTTTAAACAGCCGGCCGGAGCACATTCGTGAAGCCGTAGAGGGATCGTTACGTCGTCTCAAAACTGACGTTATTGACCTGCTCTATCAGCACCGCGTTGACCCTGACGTCCCTATTGAGGATGTGGCTGGGACGGTTAAAGATTTGATTGCAGAAGGTAAGGTCAAACATTTTGGTCTTTCCGAAGCGGGTGCGCAGACCATTCGTCGTGCGCATGCCGTACAACCAGTGACTGCTCTACAAAGCGAATACTCAATGTGGTGGCGCGAACCTGAACAGGAGATCCTGCCGCTACTCGAAGAACTGGGCATTGGTTTTGTCCCATTCAGCCCCTTGGGTAAAGGCTTCCTGACGGGATCGATCAAGGCGGGAACCACGTTTGGTGAGGATGATTTCCGCAGTAAAGTGCCGCGTTTTGCCGCACAAGCGATTGAAGCCAATGAAAAACTGATCGTATTGCTGGCTGAACTGGCAGCCGAAAAAGCGGTGACATCTGCACAAATTGCACTGGCATGGTTGCTGGCACAAAAACCGTGGATTACTCCCATCCCTGGCACCACCAAACTGCACCGGCTGGAAGAAAATTTGGGAGCGACTGAAATCATTCTTTCTCAGGATGATTTACGTAAGATCACGCAGGCGCTTGATACGGTAAAAATCGTTGGCGACCGTTACTCAAAGGAGCATCAGGCTCGTGTAGGCCGTTAAGACTCAAACTGGTCTGCAGTTCAAAGCAGGCCAGTTATTCCGAGTACCGCAAGGCATCTATCATCAACGCAAAAGCAGGCGGATGCTGTTTGCGGCTGGGGTAGTAAAGGTAGTATCCGGGGAAAGACGGACACCAGTCTTGCAGAACCTGAGTAAGCTCTCCAGATTCTACATAATCCTGAACTCTATCTTCAGGTACGCAGGCAATGCCAAACCCGGATAAAACAGCATCTATCCTTTGCTCCAGGAGATTTAACGTCAGTTGCCCCTCAACTTTGACACGCAATGGCTTCCCTTCCCTCTCGAATTCCCAATGATACAGACCACCGGCAGTTGGTAAGCGCATGTTGATGCACCGATGATTTTGTAACTCGTGCGGTGTTTCAGGAACTGGGTTAGCGGAGAAATAGGCGGGTGAACCGACCACGGCCATCCGCATATCTGGGCCGATCCTCACGGCGATCATGTCCTTATCAACACTTTCACCAAGGCGAATCCCGGCATCGAAACGCCCTTCGACAATATCGACAAAACCATTATCAACCACCAGTTCGACATTGATTTCCGGGTATTCCCTGAGGAAAGGTTTTAGCTTCGGCCACACCAGACTACGCGCGGCATGTTCCCCTGCAGATAAACGTATATTGCCTGAAGTTGTCCCATTCAGTTGAACAAGCGACTCCAGTTCCTGCTCAAGATCGGCAATTCGAGGCTCGAGACAGGCAATAATTCTTTCGCCAGCTTCCGTTGGCGCAACGCTTCGGGTTGTGCGGGTCAAAAGACGGAGGTTTAAGCGTTCTTCGAGTGCCTTAATTGCATGGCTAAGTGCTGATTGCGAAACACCAAGCTTACCGGCTGCTTTGGTAAAACTACGCTCTCGTGCAACTACAAGAAAAATTTGTAGTTCATTGAAGTTTTCTTTGAGCATTAGCTATTTCCTTATTGAAGCATTCTCCCTCAAAGAGAACTCATGAAGGATGCGTGCGCTACGTGAATTCTGAGCATTTGGCAGACCATCATCACGTAGCATCACGATTATCAGTGCGTGATTTTACCGTGTTACTGACCCAACGCCACGATCTCTTCATATAACGCCAGGGGTAATTCCACACCAAACTGCTCACTGTGCAGGCGTGCCTTAAAGCGGCGTTCACCAGGGATGCGCGCTCCTTGCGAGGCCATATCATTGAATAGCACTTCCGCTTTGGCTAAATACTCCTCTTTATCCGCGCCCAGAAAACGCTCAGGGTCCATCGCAATAATCAGCTCTCCGCCATAAGGCGAAGAACCTGTCTGTTGGTCGTATGCCAACGATTCTTTGCTGGTCATATCTCCAATCAATGGCCCGGCGATCAGTTCCACCATCGCTGCCAGCGCCGATCCTTTATGTCCACCAAACGTCAACATCGCTCCTTGCAGTACGCTTGCGGCATCGGTAGACGGATTTCCATGGCTATCGATCCCCCAACCTTCTGGCAGCGGCTTATTCGCGCGGCGATGCAATTCAATCTCACCCCGCGCGGCTGCACTGGTCGCCATATCAAACACAAACGGAGGTTGCCCCTGACGCGGCCATCCAAACGCTATTGGATTGGTGCCAAATAAGGGTTGGTTCCCGCCTGCGGGTGTGACCCAGGCATGACTTGGTGTACAGGCCAGCGCGACCAGCCCCTCTTCGGTAAGCGGTTCGATATCCGCCCACAGTGCGGAATAGTGAACGCAATGATTGATAGCCAGCGCGGCAATACCACAATGACGAACTTTGGCGACAAATTCAGGCAGCGCCGCTTGATAAGCCAACAATGAGAACGCGCCATGAGCATCGACTCGTAAAACTGCGGGAGCGGTGTCCGTCATCGTCGATTCAGCATCAGCGGCGACTTTGCCAGCTTGCAGCGAACGAACGCAACCCAATACACGATATAAACCATGAGAATGGCAGCCATCGCGTTGCCCGGCGGTGACATTTTTTGCCACCGCATCGGCTTGTCTGGCGCTGAAACCATTACGATACAAGGCTTGATACGCCAGTTGATAAGCTTCTTGCAGCGTAAGATTGACGGTGTTTTTCACAACCATTTCTTCCTTTAACATCACTCTTCCTCATCCCCGACAAAATTGGCCTTAGGCAAACAGGTGTAAGCTCCCCAGTAATAAATCAGCAGCGCGATGCCAGCCACCAACAGGGTATCCCACGGGTGACCAATCGCATTGATTCCACCAAAGCTGCCCAAATACGAAGCCACGATGATCAATGCGTAGAAAGCAATCAGCCACAGTGACGACCAGACTTGCTGCTTCAGGCTGATAGTATGAGTCGGCACTTTGTTTTTAAACAGGATATAGACAAAGAACATCACAATTTGCAGGCCAAGCAACCATGAGACGGTGTTCCAACCAGACCAGTAAACGATCAATGCCGAGATGATGAATGACACCGGCCCTAATACACAAAAACCCCTGACAAAGAACGGACGCGGCATATCCGGTGCGTTGCGGCGCAATCCTGCGGCGGTCACCGGCGCAATGGCGTAGCTCAGAACCAGCGCGGCAGAGACTACCCCAATCAGTTTTTCCCAGGACGGGAACGGCAATGTCCAGAAGATAGAAAGTCCGAATGTTAACCACAGCGCCGGACGCGGAATGCCCGACTCGCCATCGACACGGGTGAAAATTTTGAAGAACGTCCCTGCCCGCGCCCATCCGTACACTACGCGCGGTGTGGCATTCATATAGATATTGCCCGTACCGCTTGGCGAAATAATGGCATCGCTCACCACCAGGAAGGCCAACCATCCCATCCCCAGCGTTACGGCAATATCACGGTACGGCAGCGAAAAGTGTTGGCTGATATTCTGCCAGCCACCGCTCAGCAATTCGGAAGGAATACTACCGAGGAACGCCAGTTGCAGTAACACATAGATAATGGTGGAAAGCACCACTGACAAAATCAGGGCTATCGGAATGGTGCGCTGCGGGTTTTGTACTTCGCTGGCGACCGAAATAATCGGCGTTAACCCCAGATAGGCGAAGATAATCCCACCGGCAGAAATAGCCGCTTCCACTCCGGCTGAACCAAAGGGAGCAAATCCCTGGCTGTGCAAGTTTTCAGGTTTGAAGAACGTGAACAGCACCACGATAACCAGAACAGGAACGATGAACTTCAGAATACTGATCAGGTTATTGGATTTAGCGAAGGTTTTCACACTGTAGTAATTCAGCGCAAAGAAAACACACAGCAAAATAAATTGCACCACCCAACCAATTAAGGTGGGATCACCGGAGCCCGGCTTACTGAGTACCGGGAACCAGGCCGCTGCATATTGCCGTGCAGCCACGATTTCTATCGAGATCAGGCTGGAAAACGCAATCAGTGTGATAAACCCCAACAGGTATCCCATCAATTCCCCGTGGGAAAACACCGGATAACGAATGATGCCCCCGGCGCGAGGAAGTGCGGCTCCCAGTTCGCAATAAACTATGCCGAGCAACAGCACCGCGACCCCGCCGATCAACCACGAATAGATCCCGGCAGGCCCCGCGATAGACGCCACATGGCTTGCGGCGAATAACCATCCGGAACCAAAAATTGCGCCAAGGCCGATAAACGTCAAATCGGTAAGTGTCAGCTGCTTTTTAAATTTGCCCTGTGTTGTCATATGTTTAGCTTTCCAGTTTTTTAATGAGTGGCAGGCGAATGCAGGGCTGCGCGAGTGTATTCACCGTTAACTAAGCGCAGCAGGTTCAGCGGGTTGCTGTCCTGCAGTGCTGGAGGTAACAGTGCGGCTGGGTAGTTTTGCAGGCAGACGGGACGCAAAAACCGCTCGATGGCCAGGGTTCCGACCGAAGTACCACGCGAATCACTGGTTGCCGGATAAGGCCCGCCGTGAACCATCGCTTCGCAAACTTCCACACCTGTTGGGTAGCCGTTAAACAGCACTCGCCCCGCTTTACGGGTAAGTAACTGCGCCAATGCACTCGCTTCGCCAAGGTCTTCCTCATCGGCTAACAGCGTGGCGGTCAACTGCCCTTGCAAGTTTTCCAACGCAGCAAGCAACTGCTGCTGGTCTGCGACTTCCACGACAATCGCCACCGGGCCAAAGACTTCTTGCTGCAAAAGGGGATCGGCATTGAGCAATAATTGGCAATCGGCCTGATAGAGCTGGGCGACCGCCAGGTGTGCGTGCTCTGCCCGGCTTCCGGCCAGATGATGCAGCTGTGGATGTTGATCCCATGCTTGCAAGCCGCTGAGGTAATGATCCCTTGTTCCGGCATTCAGCATGGTCTGTGGCGGGCTGGCATTAACACGCTTTTGCAAATCGGCGATCAACTGGGTGAAGGCCGCGCTACGCTTACCGATAATGAGACCCGGCTTGGTGCAGAACTGGCCGCAGCCGAGTGTGAAAGAAGAAACCAATTCCTGGGCAATTTTTTCGCCACGCTGAGCCAGCGCCTGCGGCATTACCACCACCGGGTTGATGCTCGACATTTCGGCAAACACGGGGATCGGTTGTGGGCGTTGCATAGCGATATCAAATAATGCCCGGCCCCCTTGCAATGAACCGGTAAATCCCACCGCCTGAATAGCCGGATGACGCACCAGGTCGGCACCGATGCTGCCGCCGAATACCATATTGAAGACACCCGCAGGCATCTGCTGTTTTTGCACGGCACGCTCAATGGCCAGCGCGGTCAGCTCTGCAGCGATCATATGGCCGCTATGAGCCTTAAACACTACTGGACAACCCGCGGCTAACGCGGCAGCGGTATCCCCACCGGCGGTGGAGAACGCCAGCGGAAAGTTACTTGCACCAAACACCGCAACAGGGCCGATAGCAGTGCGATACTGCCGTAAATCAGGTCTTGGCAGCGGCGTACGATCGGGTAATGCGCTATCAATCTTTGCTCCATGCACCCGGCCGCTACGTAATAGTTCGGCGAATAAACGCATCTGCCCGCTTGTTCTTCCACGCTCACCGGTCAGACGTGGGAGAGGCAGTGCGGTCTCTTGTGAAGCAAAAGCAAAAAAATCGTCCCCTAACGCATCCAGTTCATCAGCGATTGCGGCTAGAAAATCTGCACGCTGCTCGGCACTGGTTTGCGAATAGACGTTGAAGGCACTGGCCGCCGCCAGTGCGGCAGCGTCAACTTCTGCAAGGCTTGCCTGATAGAAACAATAACCCGTTGGCTGTTGATTATCGGCCCGTAGGCTGATGAGTTCGGCGTCGCCGCTAGCCATCCTCTGCCCGCCGATAAACTGTTTGCCACTCAGGGCGTAAGTGCTGTGTGTCGACATTGGTTTCCCCTGTTCGATTGCCGATAAAGCCCGGTAAAATCCCGGGCCGTTAGGGTTGATTAGAGGCCAACGTCTGGCAGAGTCGGACGGTTTGCCAGGGCGGTATCGATGATCGCCGTCACTTCTTTCAGCGTTTCACCCTGCAATGCCAAACGTGGCGGACGGGTCACCGCACTGCCACGGCCAACACGCTCTTCACACAGCTTGATGCACTGCACCAGATCCGGGCGCGCATCCAGATGCAGCAACGGCATAAACCAGCTGTACAGAGCCAGCGCTTCTTCAAAACGTTTTTGCTTCGCCAGGCGGAACAAGGTTTCCCCTTCGCGTGGGAAAGCATTGGACATGCCCGAGATCCACCCTTCTGCACCCACCGCGAGGCTCTCCAGGACCACATCGTCCAGGCCTGCGAACAGCACGAAGCGATCGCCAACCGCATTGCGTAAATCGATAAAGCGACGGGTATCGCCAGAAGAGTCTTTGAAACAGACGATGTTGTCACAATCGACCAGCGAGGTCAGGATGTCTGGCGTCACATCATTTTTATAAATAGGCGGGTTGTTATAGACCATGATAGGCAAATCGGTGGCACTGGCCACGCTGCGGAAATGCGCTGCCGTTTCATGCGGTTTCGAAGAATAAACCAGAGCGGGCATCACCATCACGCCATCAACACCGGCTTTTTCCGCTTCACGCGCCATGTTCTGCGCAAAGGCGGTAGTAAATTCGGCAATCCCTGCGATCACAGGCACTTTGCCTTGCGCGGCGTCTTTCGCCACTTCGATCACCGCCAGTTTTTCCTGCGTGGTCATTGAGGTGTTCTCACCTACCGTGCCACATACCACCAGGCCAGAGACTCCGTCTTTGACCAGGTTTTTAATCACCGCATGGGTCGCATCCAGGTCCAGAGAAAAATCGTTGCGGAACTGAGTACTGACCGCAGGGAACACACCACTCCAGTTAATCGCTTTATGGCTCATCGTTTTTTTCCTGTTATTCGAATTGTTAATTGATGGTTAACATTTGGTGAATTTTCGATAACAGATTGACCTGTATTCTCAGTAGCGGCTTGACGGTTTTCACCGAATGCGAGGACGAAATTGGCATAATGATAGAGGGCGGCGCGCAGCAAAACCTCTGACGCAGCCGCATCATAAAACTAATAACTTCAAGTGATTAGGGAACTAACGTGGCACGAAAATCGCGAGGGGTAGCGCCGGTCATGGCTTTAAACTGGCGGCTGAAAGCGCTGTGGTCTGTATAGCCACACTGTATGGCGATATCGGTAATAGGCAAGTCACTTGCCAGCAGTTCAGTGGCCTTCTCAAGGCGAACTTTGTGGATCATCTGACGCGGTGTCAGGTGGAAGATACGTTTGCAGTAGCGCTCAATTTGCGCAACGGAAAGCCCGGTCAGCGTGCGTAATTCGTCCATCGCAATCGGCCTGTCGTAATGCTGACGGATATAAATATCCAACGCTGCCAACCGTTGATAAGCAGGATGGTTCGCTTTCGCTTCCTGCAGGTCATGTGAGATCCCGGCCATACCGATAATCTTGCCCTGCCGGTCATACAGCGCCAGCTTTTGCGTCAGACACCAGCCCGTTTCGCGGCCGCTATAAAGGTGCATTTCAAGCTGATCCTGAATCTGCACTCCCTGCTGTAACACCCGAAGATCTTGCTCGGTGTAGCCTGAACCCAACTGCGTCGGGAACACGTCTGCCGAGGTTTTACCTAACAGCGGCGTCACCGTTTTAAAACCACAACGTTTGGCTAATGTGAGATTCGCCAGCAGATAGCGCGCCTGCCGGTCTTTGATAAAGAACACCACATTGGGAATGGCGTTAAGTAGCGGTGCAATCAATGCCAGTGAATTCAACATACTCCGTAACGAACTGGGGCGCTGTTGCGCCAGGCCATCACAGAGCAGTTTGAGTTGATCGACAGCAAAGGACTCTTCCGCTTCCTGCTCAGCGATGCAGGAAGTCAGCGTAGGAGCATTAAAGCTTTGGGTTAATCGCATAGAAATACCTTTTCCCGCGAATGGCCAGAGTGGGTTGTTTTTAACTCAATTGGATCAATATTAACTTTTTGTTAACTTATCAAGCGCGTTGTATTGAATATGCGGATTGCCGCAAATTTTTGCATTGTGCTAATTTCGGCATTTCCTTTGCCGAAACAGGTCAAGCCGTGATAGCGCGTTTTCGGTCAGTCTACCGTCATTGGTAACATTTAATTAACCATTGAGAGACTCCGATGACACCTGCATCCCCCTTCATCGCATTACGCGCGATCGATTCCCACACCGGCGGTGAACCTACCCGGCTGATTATCGATGGTTTCCCGGACCTGGGTAACGGCAGCATGGCTGAGCGTAAAGCGCTCTTCGCCCAACAGTATGATGACTGGCGCAGCGCCATCATTCTGGAACCCCGTGGCAACGATGTTTTAGTCGGGGCTTTGCTCTGCAAACCTTGCTCACCCGAGGCCGCAGCCGGGGTGATCTTTTTCAATAACTCGGGTTATCTGGGTATGTGCGGCCACGGCACCATTGGGTTAATCACTTCTCTGGCGTACCTGGGTCACATCAGTGTTGGCGTACACCAAATTGAAACCCCGGTCGGCACGGTAAGCGCCACGCTGCATGACGATGGCAGCGTCACTATCGAAAATGTCCCCGCCTGGCGCTACCGTCAGCAGGTCGCTGTTCAGGTCGATGGCTATGGCGTAGTAACCGGCGATATTGCATGGGGAGGAAACTGGTTCTTTCTCATCAGCGACCATCATCTGGCTATTAACACAAACAATCTGGAAGCCCTTACCGCCTTTAGTTGGGCGGTACGACAGGCGTTAGAAAACGCGGGGATCTACGGTGAAGACGGCGGGATCATCGATCATATCGAGCTCTTCTGTGCCGATGAACAAGCTGACAGTCGCAATTTCGTCTTGTGCCCAGGTAAAGCTTACGACCGCTCGCCATGTGGCACCGGAACCAGCGCCAAACTCGCGTGCCTTGCCGCTGACGGTAAATTACAGCCTGGTGAAGTATGGCGACAGGCCAGTGTGATCGGCAGTGAATTCAGCGGATATTACCAGCCCAATACGGGTAACCGCGTGACACCTTTTATTCGCGGCCAGGCTTTTGTCTGCGCTGATAGCCAACTTTTGCTGGATGAGCGTGATGCTTTTGCATGGGGGATCCGTTAATGGCTACCGCCGATGCGATTGTCATTGGCGCGGGTATTATCGGTGCTGCCTGCGCCTGGCAGTTAGCACAGCAAGGGTTAAGGGTGTTACTCGTTGACGACCAACGCCCTGGCGCCACCGCAGCGGGTATGGGTCATCTGGTTTGTATGGATGACAATCCCGCAGAATTGGCGCTGAGCACCTACTCCCTGAATTTGTGGCTCGGCGTGGTAGATCGTATGCCCGACAACTGTGCCTGGCAAGGCTGCGGCACGCTGTGGATCGCGGAAAAGCCGGAAGAAATGGCCATTGCGGAAGTTAAAAAGCAACGGATGGCGGCATTCGGTGTGAACAGTGAAATTCTGAGTTCACAACAGGTTGCACAGCTTGAACCCATGCTGCGTGGTGGATTAGCGGGCGGTTTGCACGTACCGGGTGACGGTATTATTTATGCCCCGAATGCCGCTCGCTGGTTAATTGAAGACGCGGGTGAAGCCGTACAGCGGGTCTATGGTGAAGTGGTCGCGTTAGAACAGCAGGCTGTGGTTTTAGCCAGCGGACAGCGACTTAGCGCGCCGGTGATCACGCTCGCCTGTGGATTACAAGCCGATAAACTCTTGCCAACTCCGCTACTCAGAGCGAAAAAAGGCCAACTGGCCATCACCGATCGCTACCCGCATACGGTGAAGCACCAATTGGTGGAGTTGGGTTACGGAGCCAGCGCGCATGCCGCAAATGGCACCTCGGTGGCCTTTAACGTTCAGGCTCGTCCGACCGGGCAATTGCTGATCGGCTCCTCACGCCAGTTTGACACGCTCGACCCGGCCATTGACATGCCATTGCTTGCCACCATGCTCAAACGCGCCACCGATTTCCTGCCTGGGCTCGCAAAAATGAGCATCATCCGCTGCTGGGCGGGATTTCGGGCCGCATCAGCCGATGGGCTACCCTTGCTCGGTCCCCATCCTGCTTACCCCTGGCTTTGGTTGGCACTCGGGCATGAAGGATTGGGCGTCACCACGGCGTTGGGAAGTGCAGCACTTATCGTGGCACAAATTCAACAACAGCGCACAGCTATCGATGACACCCCTTATCTCGCTGCGCGTATGTTCGCCACAGAAGAGTCCCTCTTATGAAATTGATCTCCTTAACCATCGCCGGGCTTCCCTATCAGGTACAGGAAGGTATCACCGTAGCCGCAGCCATCAGCTCAAGCGGACAGGATTATTGCCGGATGTCCGTCAGCCAGCAACCGCGAGCGGCTTTTTGTGGCATGGGCGTGTGTCAGGAATGTCGGGTCATCATCGATGGCATACAACGGCTGGCTTGCCAAACCTTATGCCAGGGCGGGATGAAAATCGAAAGGAGTGGGAATAAATGAATAACGTGCGCTGCGAAGTATTGATTATCGGTGCAGGCCCAGCCGGGATGGCCGCCGCGTTGGCCGCAAGCGAAACCCAGAAACACATAGTGATGCTGGATGACAATCCTCGTCCTGGCGGACAAATCTGGCGTGATGGGCCAGCGGCCGTATTACCCACGCTCGCGCAGTTTTATCGACAAGCTATTACGGCGTTGGATAACGTCACCTTGCTCAGTGGCACAAAAATTGTGGCACAAAGCGGGCCACAGCAGCTCCTGTACGAGAATGACAGAGGTTGCGGGACTATCGACTATCAACGTTTAATCTTATGCTGCGGCGCGCGCGAACTGTTACTGCCCTTCCCTGGCTGGACGCTGCCCGGCGTGACGGGGGCCGGAGGCTTGCAAGCGCAAATCAAAAATGGCTTATCGCTTCAAGGTGAGCGAGTTGTCATTGCAGGCAGTGGTCCGTTATTACTGGCGGTTGCCGATAGCGTCACTCAGGCAGGTGGTGAAGTCATTTTATTGGCCGAGCAGGCTTCTGTCACAAACCTGGCCCGTTTTGCCAGTGGACTCTGGCATTGGCCCGAAAAAGTGCGGCAATCATTACGTCTGATGAACAGACATTATCGAGCCAATAGTTATGTACTGGAAGCGCAAGGCCAGCAGCGGCTCACGGCTGTCCGTGTCCAACAGGGTGGAAAGGTTCGAACAATAGCCTGCACTCGATTAGCCTGTGGATTCGGGTTGGTGGCAAATATTGAGTTAGCCATGTTAATGGGTTGCCGAATAGAAAATGCGGCCATTGCCGTCGATGATATGCAACAAACCAGTATTACCAATCTGTACGCGGCGGGTGAATGTACGGGTGTGGGTGGCAGTGAACTGGCTTTGGCGGAAGGTGCAATTGCCGGATATGCCGCCAGCGGTAATATCGCTTCCGCTCGGGCATTGCTGGAAAAACGCAGTAAATGGCAGCGTTTTGCCGCTACGGTTAGCCAAACGTTTGTACTTAACCCTAAGTTGAAAAGTCTGGGAGCCGCCGACACCTTTTTGTGCCGCTGTGAGGATGTGACGCTGGGACAGATAAGTCGCCAAACGGGTTGGACCGCCGCTAAACTGAATAGCCGCTGTGGGATGGGGGCTTGTCAGGGGAAAATTTGTGCCACCGCCGCGCGCTATCTGCTTGACTGGCCCCTGCCGCAACCAAGAGTGCCGTTGACTCCGGTGAGGCTTGAAACGTTGGCCGAACTAACACCCCGCCCGCAAGAGGATTTAAATTAATTGAGTATATAAGCTTCAATTATCCCAAAGAAATCCCTGACTGAATCGATTATTCATGTGTACAAATGGTATACCGCGAAATGCCCCATCAGGGGCATGAGTGAAACAATAAAAACTCTCTATTTCCATAATACGATGAATAACCTTTAATAGTTATTTCCTCATCAGTATTTAAAGATACCCCGCAATAAAAACAGTCTTTATGTCAAATCCGAATGTAAAGAAATGAAAAGCCGCCTCGCTGGCCATTGATAATGAGACTTTTTCTTATTTGTAACTTTTATGATAAACGCCCTTCCAATACCTCTTGCCACGCAAATAAAAAACATTATTTATCAATTGGATGGCTATGGAATCACTTGCCGCGAAGCGGGTGTATATTAATACTTTAACTGCTTAATATTGAAGGTTCTAATAGTCAAAATGCTCTGATCGGTGAAACACATATGACAAAATATGTTCATTTTTACATTTTAATAAAAAAGTATGAGAGAAGTAATACCAGGAGAAACCATAGTTATGATCATAACAAAAATGTAATGTGAGAAGAAAACCTCAATAAACCATCCAGATTGTTAACGTCACTTTCTAAAACTTATTTGCCTCGAATGCATCCGCATTTTAAAAATGTGGAGGCCGCGTGCACATGCGTAACTCTAACGGCAAATACGATAAATAACTTAACCTGCTAATTAATATTCATGGAGAATTACTCAACACAGGACGGCGATAATTTAATTTAAATAATAAGGACTTTAGACACACAACAGCAATTGAAAAACCTGTTCTTAGAAAACGGTTCATTCTCCTGCCCTTTTTATCAAAGCGGCAGAAAAGAGTGAAGATAGATCTTGAGAGTTAAATAGGGGTAATTATTTATGGCCTCACAATATGACTTTACGGTCACGCTCCACGACCTTGCATTTATCCTTAAGCAGATCAAAATATCCGAAGGAGCAACCAACGCAGATGGCAGTATCAACGGCGAAGCCCTGCGTGATGCCGTTTCAAGTCCGTTATTGCCCTATGGTTTACGTACGGTAGATGGTTCGTGGAATAACCTCCTTCCCGGCCAGGAGTTATATGGTTCTGCCGACCAGACCATGCCAAGACTCACCGCATTAAACTTGCAAGATGCGGATAACATGACCAGTTACACCCAAATTGGGGGAATGGTCGAAGATGCAGACCCGCGTATTATCAGTAACTTAATTTCAGACCAGACGAACAAAAACCCCGCTGCCGTGGAAGCCCATGAAGGCCTGGCTGACGCGCCCGGAGGAGGAACAACATCGGCAAATGGCAGTTTGTCCATTCCTAACCTCTCTCCCGATATTGGTCTGTCTCCTGCTTTTAATGGTTGGATGACATTCTTCGGTCAGTTTTTTGACCACGGGCTGGATTTAATTCCCAAAGGGGGCAACGGCATTGTTTTCATTCAGTTGCAACCCGACGATCCTTTATTTGAGGAACCTTCAGATATAAATCCTCACCCTAATAACTTCATGATATTAACCCGGGCAGAAGTTGATGCTAATCACGAAACTAAAAATATTACCACCCCATTCATTGATCAAAACCAAACCTACACCTCTCACCCTTCCCATCAAATCTTCATCCGTGAATATGTAATAATTGATGGAAAACCCGAACCTACAGGTAATTTATTAGGCGGGGCGAACGGTGGCCTGGCAACCTGGGCGGATGTGAAGCATCAGGCTGAAACCTTGCTCGGAATTAAACTGACCGATCAGGATGTATTTAATGTTCCACTGCTGGCGACTGACCGTTACGGTAATTTGATCTTAAGTGAAAACGGTAAAGTACAGATTGTTACCGCAAAGACAGAAACAGCCCCTGGCGGACTGATTGAAGCCAACGGTGATGTTTTGCCGCCAAACACCGTCCGCACCGGCCACGCCTTCCTCGATGACATTGCCCATACTGCCAATCCGAAAGGTCTGGTGGCGGATGGCGACGATGCGATTGGTGGCGTTCAGGCTCCTGGAACCTACGATGATGAATTGCTCGACCGGCATTTCATTACGGGTGATGGCCGCGGTAACGAAAATATCGGCCTGACCGCCGTGCATGCAGTGTTTCACAGCGAGCATAACCGCCTGGTAGAGGAGTATAAAACTACCCTGCTGGCAACAGGTGATATTGACCTGATTAACCAATGGTTAATGCCGAATCACCCGATAACGGAAATTCCAGACAATCTCGATACGTTAGTGTGGAACGGTGAATACTTATTCCAGGCAGGTCGTTTCACCACGGAGATGCAATACCAGCACCTCGTTTTCGAAGAGTTCGCTCGTACCGTGCAACCGGCGGTCGATCCGTTTGTCTTCTCCAACAGTGCAGACATCAATCCGGCAATCTTCGCCGAGTTTGCGCACGTGGTTTACCGCTTTGGCCACTCAATGTTGACTGAAACGGTCGCCCGTACCGATATTGATATGGAAAATGGCGATATTGGCCTGATTGCCGCCTTCCTCAATCCGGTCGCCTTTAACCAAATCAACGGGGTGACGGTTTCCGATGACCAGGCAATCGGTGCGATTGTTCGCGGCATGACCCGGCAGGTCGGTAACGAAATTGATGAATTCATTACCGATGCCCTGCGCAATAACCTGATCGGCCTTCCGCTTGATTTAGGGGCACTTAACATTGCCCGTGGCCGTGATACAGGAATGCCAACGCTCAATCAGGCTCGCGAGCAGTTCTTTGAGTTAACCGGTAACAGCGAGTTACGGCCTTACACCAGTTGGGCGGATTTCACGACTTACCTGAAAAATCCGGCTTCCATCATCAACTTTATGGCTGCCTACGGCCAGCATGAGCTGATTTTGAATGCCACCACCCTTGAAGGGAAGCGCGCGGCGGTCAACTTCCTGCTGTTTGGCGACATTAAAAATGGCATCGCCCCCCCTATTGATGCGATGGATTTCTTCAACAGCACTGGGGCCTGGGCGACCAAAGAATCCGGTCTGAATATGATCGATTTCTGGATCGGTGGCCTGGCTGAACGCAAAAACGAGTTTGGTGGGATGCTCGGTTCAACCTTCAACTTTGTCTTTGAAACGCAGATGGAAATGCTGCAAGACGGCGACCGATTCTACTATCTGAGCCGTGTTCAGGGGTTGAACTTACTCAATGAGCTGGAAGCGAACTCATTCTCCGCACTGGTAATGCGCAACAGTGACCTGGGCGATAGCGGTTCCTCTCACCTGCCCGCTAACCTGTTCCAGACCCCGGACCATATTTTTGAAGTCAACCGTGTGTTGCAAACCGAACTCGATCCGAAATGGGGAAATCCATTGAAAGATCTGCTGAGCCCGCTGTTGGTCCGGCGCGAGGCCACAACGGATGTTGACGGCGACGGTGCAAAAGACGGCGGTTACCTTAAATATACCGGTGACGGCCATGTGGTGCTCGGTGGTACTGCCGGTAACGATACGCTAATCGGCGGTAAAGGTATCGACAGCCTGTGGGGCGATGCTGGCGATGACCGCCTTGATGGTGGTGATGAAGCCGACGTGGTTCACGGCGGTGACGGCGATGACATTATTACTGACACCGGAACGCCCGTTGGGGATGCCGACTTCCTGCATGGCGACGCAGGTCACGATGTCATCTTCTCCGGTAACGGTAACGATCTGGTCTTCGGTGGCAGCGGCAGTGATTTTATTGTGGTGGGCGAAGATGCGCAGGAGGTCTTTGCGGGTCTCGATAATGACTTTGTGCTGGGGGGCTCCGGTGGTGATGCCCTGCTGGGTAATGAAGGTGACGACTGGTTAGAAGGCGGTGACGGGTTTGACTCGCTGACCGGTGAGAACTCGGAGTTGTTCTTCAACAGTACGATTGTCGGTCACGACGTACTGAACGGCCAGGGTAACGATACTGACTACGATGGCGAAGCGGGTGACGACATCATGGTTCAGGGCGCGGGTATTCAACGCAACAACGGCATGGCCGGTTTCGACTGGGCAATCCACAAAGGCGACCCGAACGGTGCAAACTCTGACCTTGGTATTCCGATTTTCGTCAACCAACAGGAATTTATCCTGCGGGATCGTTTCGACCTGGTCGAAGGGCTATCGGGCTGGAAGCATAACGATATCTTGATTGGCACCGAACAACCAATCGGAACCGCACCGGTTCAGGGCGTACCACTCTCCAATAATCTGACCCAGGAAGGCGCTGACCGAATTAGTGGGCTACAGGCGATTCTCGGCGTTGCACACTCATCCGATCCGAATGCCGTACTGTTTAACCCTGATGATGGCAGCGATATTTTACTCGGTGGCGGCGGAAGCGACCGCATAACCGGTAAAGCAGGTAATGACATCATCGATGGCGACTCATGGCTGAACGTGCGCATTGCGGTCAGTGGTTTGCCGGGTATCACCAGTGTAGACAGCATGAATGAGCTGAAATCTTACATGCTGGCGGGCACCTTAAAACCCAACCAACTCACCATTGTGCGTGAGATCCTGCGTGAGAATAATAGCGGAGACATCGACGTTGCGGTTTATCGTGATATCAGCAGCAACTACGTCTTCACCCGTATGGCAGACGGCAGTCTGCGTGTCGACCATGCCACACCTAACGCCGCATTGAACCTTAATGATGGTATTGACCGCCTGCTGAACATCGAAAAACTGGAGTTTGGCGACGGTAAGCAGCTATGGGTGACGGCACAACAGGCCACAGGGGATCTCGCCATCAGCAATGCGACACCTCAGGTGGGCGACCTTCTGCGGGTCAACCTGGCTAATTTAAGTGATGGCAACGGTATTGCCGCTAACACCGCAATAACACTGACATGGCAGGCCTTTATCGGCGGCGAATGGCGGGATCAGGCAACCGGGGCTGAGTTCCGGGTGCCGGGAACAGCCCAGGGGGCGGCATTGCGCGTGGTCGCCAGTTTCAATGACCAGATGGGGGATGCGGAAAGACTGGTTTCAAGCCAAACACAGGCTGTCGTGCCACGAAATCAGGCGACCCTGGGGCAGCCGGTCATCAATGACCTGACCCCTACTGAAAGTCTGACGCTGACGGCTGTTGTTTCCGGTATTACCGATGCTGACGGCCTGAGCGGCGGCAATTTCAGCTACCAATGGCGAATGAGCAACGCGAACGGGAACGGGTTTACCAACATTCTCGGCGCGACTGCGGCCACATATACCCCAGGCCAGGCCGCAGTCGGGAGGACGTTGCAGGTGGTCGTCACCGTCGTTGATGATGAGGGTAACCCCCCTGTTGTCCTGACTTCTACCACAACCCAGCCTGTCGGCGATCTGATGGTGGGTAATAACGGTACTGACAACCTCAACGGGACCGCATGGAGTGACATTCTGCGCGGCGAAGGTGGCAACGATACCCTACAAGGACGGGCGGGTGACGATTTGCTTATCGGTGGTGCAGGCAATGACAACCTGTTCGGTGAAGCCGGTAACGATATCCTGCAAGGGGATGCCGGAAACGACACACTCGATGGCGGCCTTGGTGCTGACAGCATGACGGGTGGTGCCGGTAACGACACTTACATCGTTGATAATGCCGGTGATGTTGTCATAGAAGGCGCGAATGGCGGGACGGATGTCGTCCGAACCAACCTCAACAGTTACGATTTGACCGATAACGTTGAAGAACTGGTGTACACCGGAACAGGCAATTTCATCGGTACAGGGAATGCCATCGCCAACATTATTACCGGCGGTAATGGTAATGATTCGCTGTTTGGCATGGGCGGCAACGACCAGTTAAACGGTGGGATAGGCAATGACTTCCTGGATGGTGGTGACGGCGTCGACAACCTTCAGGGTGGAAACGGCAACGACGTCATGATTGGTGGTGCAGGTGCCGATGTCATGGCTGGAGGAGCTGGCAACGATATACTCAATGGTCAAACGGGTAATGACAACATGGATGGCGGCGCCGGGGAAGACATCTTCGCCTTCAGCGCAAGCTTTGGGCAAGACCGCATCACCGCTTTCGACAGTGCACCCGCAGGCGGACAGGATTACCTC
This sequence comes from Buttiauxella sp. WJP83, assembly GCF_027594725.1. Taxonomy (NCBI): domain Bacteria; kingdom Pseudomonadati; phylum Pseudomonadota; class Gammaproteobacteria; order Enterobacterales; family Enterobacteriaceae; genus Buttiauxella; species Buttiauxella sp. WJP83. The sequence continues at coordinate 2,299,232 of NZ_CP110080.1, read as the reverse complement.
GATCTGAGTTTGTTAGGTATTACCGCGGCTACTTTTGCGGCAAACGTCGGGATCTCCGGTAGCGGTGGCAATACTGTCGTCACCATCGGTGCTGACACGATTACCTTAGTCGGCGTCAATTCAACCACCGTCACCATCGGTGATTTTATTCTGGAAATTCCATCAACCTTTGCCGCTAACAATGGCAATAGTTCATTGATCGCGTAAGGAGAAAACTATGTCGCGCCAGCATACGCCAACAGAACTGAAGAATGCATTAAAGGGAACGAAATCCACATTTATTATGCTGCTGTTTTTTAGTTGTGTGATTAATATGCTTATGCTGGCGCCGGCAATCTATATGTTGCAGGTTTACGACCGCGTTCTGGTGAGTAAAAACACCACAACATTATTGATGCTAACGTTATTGATTGTCGGTTTATATATCGTGATTGCGATGATTGAATCCGCGCGAGCCAAGACCATGGTCAGGCTCGGCAACCGCCTGGATGTGAAGTTAAGCCAGCTCGTCTTTAATGCAGCGTTTAAGCGGAAAGTGGCTACGGGGGAAAATAACCCCGCTCAGTCACTGGCTGAATTAGACCAGATGCGCCAGTTTCTTTCCGGCAACAGTTTATTTGCCCTCATGGATATCCCCTGGACACCGCTTTATTTATTTATTGCATTTATTATCCACCCGCTATTGGGGTACCTCTCTTTAGGCGGCATTACTGTATTATTTTTCCTGACTCTGGTTTCTGAAATATCAACCAAGCGCCCTATTCAGCAAGCTCATGCGCTGACGGTTAATAATGCCACCAAACTTAATAAGCAATTGCAAAACTCCGACACCATTGAAGCAATGGGCATGCTCTCTACGCTTAAACACCACTGGCAGGAGCAGCACAACAAAACGATGGTTTTACAGACGCAAATCGCCGACAAAAGCGCGGGACTGAGCAGCCTGAGCCGCTTTGTGCGCGTGCTACTGCAATCTATCGCTCTGGGAGCTGGTGCCTTACTGGTGATCGGGGGACAAATTACCCCAGGGCTGATGATTGCCTCGTCCATCATTTTGGGAAGAGTGTTAAACCCGGTGGAGCAAATTATTGGTAGCTGGAAGCAGTTTGTGCAGTTTCGTAGCGCATGGCACCAGTTATCCACTTTGCTGAAGGAGTACCCGGCACCAAAAGAGATCCTGACGCTGCCACGACCAAAAGGAAATATCAGCGTAGAAAGCGTGTTTGCTGCCGCCCCCGGCCAGAAAGCGCCACTGTTGCGTAATATCTCATTCCACCTCGAACAAGGCGAAGTGCTGGGCATTATTGGCCCTTCCGCATCAGGGAAAACCTCTCTTGCAAAGCTGCTGGTCGGCGTATGGACACCGTTATCTGGCAAGGTTCGCCTGGATGGCGCAGATATTTGTCAGTGGGATAAAGCATTACTCGGCCCGTCCATTGGTTATCTGCCGCAAGAGGTTGAATTGTTTGACGGCAGCATCGCGCAGAACATCGCCCGTTTTGAGAAAAATGACAGCGAACTTATCGTGGCCGCCGCACTTCTGGCGGGTGTACACGAGATGATTTTACGCATGCCTCAGGGCTACGACACACTGCTCGGCGCAGGCGGACACCAGTTGTCTGGCGGACAACGGCAGCGTATTGGTCTGGCGCGTGCCGTCTATAACAACCCTGCTTTCATCGTACTGGATGAGCCCAATGCCAATCTGGACGATGCCGGTGAACTCGCGCTGGTTAAGGCGATTAATGCCCTGCGAACACAAGGGCAAACCACGGTCATCATCTCGCATCGCCCGACGTTGCTCGGTGTGGTCAATAAAGTCTTACTGCTCAACGAAGGAGCCGTTCAGGAGTTTGGAACCCGAGACCAGGTCTTCACCAGCCTTCGCCAGGCCAACATTTTAAAACCCGTGTCAACCGCACCTTCATCAAGTAATGAACAGCAACGAGAGGCCTGATGATGAAAAATAAAGATAAAAACGATAACGCTGCTGGCTCTGACCCTGTGGATACACGCATTTGGCCGCCTATCCTACGCGGGATAATCGTCATTGCTCTGGGCGTCGGTGGCTTCTTGTTATGGGCGGTACAGGCCCCTTTGGATGCCGGTGTTGTGGCTGACGGCACGGTAACGGTTTCAAGTAATCGCAAAACGATTCAACACCTGAGCGGTGGGCGTGTGACCGATATTTTCATTAAAGAGGGAGACGTCGTTAAAAAAAATCAGGTACTGGTTCGTCTGGACAAAATGCAGCTCGACATGCGTTACAGCGCATTAAATGCGCAATATATCTCTGCGAAAAGCGTTGAAGATCGTCTGTTGGCGGAAAGAGATGGACTGGACGCTATTGCTTTCGACAATGCCCTGACCGAGAAATTTGCCGATAATAAACGCCTGACCGAAGTGCGAAACCTGCAGGCTAAGTTATTTGAGACGCGTCGGAAAAACGTTGAAGATGAACTATCCATGATTCAGGAAACGCTCGATGGCCTGTTGGGGCAAACCGAAAATCTCAATAGAATAAAAGGTTATCGGGATCACCAGTTCAACCTGATCACCAGAGAACTGAGTGCCATCAGAGCGCTCAGTGAAAAGAACTACTATCCCAAAGCACAATTACTGGTGCTTGAACGGGAAGCTGCTGAAATATCCGGCAGTGTTTCAGAAGATATTCTGAATATCGCCAAGCTAAAATCACAACAAAACGAATTGAAAATCAAAGCGTATCAGGTGCGCCACCAATATTTGCGTGAAGTGGAATCCGAGTTAACGGAAAAACAAAAAGAAGTCGCCATGCTGGAAGATGAACTGGTATCGACACGCCATGAACTGGATAACACCGAAATCCGCTCCCCCATTGACGGGATCGTACTGGATGTCAAAGTTAGTACCGTGGGCGGCGTCATTCAGCCGGGGGAACATTTAATGGATATCGTCGCGGGTGGGCAGCCTTTGCAAATCGATGCAAAAATACCGGTTCACGCGATTGATAAAATGGCCCCGGGGCTTACGGTCGATGTGTTATTCCCTGCCCTCAATCATGCGTTATTGCCCTCGGTTCCTGCTCGTGTCTTAACGATATCCGCCGACCGATTAATAGATGAAGCCACGAAACAGCCCTATTATCTGGCTGAAGTCCAGGTTTCCACAGAGGGCGTGCATTTACTGGGAGACTACAAGATTAAAGCTGGCATGCCCGCCAGTGTGACGATAAAAACCGGCGAACGGACATTCCTGAGCTATTTGTTTAAACCGTTAATCGCCCGCCTGGAACTGGCGTTTAAAGAGTACTGAAAGTGGTTGGTTGAGGTATCGAAAATTATTATAGATTATGACAGTTTTTTACTTTAATTACCCTTTAGGCCTAGGGTTGCAAGGCTTGGAAAGTATCATGAGGTAGAAAGTGATTTAATAGATTCGTACCTAGGAAGCACAACGGAGGTGCTACTGCGGGATCTGTGGTGAACTCTGGACTTAACATGAACTAATGAAAATTCCTAATTTTTAATTTTTACAACCACTAACTATTTAATTATGTTTTTTGTATGCAATAGTTATTGGGTACGAAATGCAAAGATAATCTAATAAGAGGGATTTTTATGTCTAGTATCAGAGAGTTAAGTTTTGATGAGATTGCATTAGTTAGCGGTGGTGGTGCGAACGGACAAGATAATAACGAACGTAGTAACTATGGTGGCAATAGTGCGCGGACCGGTTACGGCGGACAAGCGAATGGTTTTCAGCCTAACTATGCAGCAGGTGCGGCTGGAGCCAATATGTATAATGATATTACGAGTAACTGTGGAATTGGTATAGCTGGTGGATTGATGGGGCTTGGCGCATCTGTAGCCTCCAGAAGCATAGCTGGTGCGGGATCTGCGGTTGCAGGTATGATTGGAAGCTGTAAAAGGTAGCGGTACTCCATTCCGTTCATTTATTCTCGCGGTGTATAATATGAATGTCAGTAAATATCTAAGCACTACGATAGCAGTGATTCTGTCTATGTTTATAGCTTATAATTCCGTGATTATGCTAAATTTCTTAGAGGCATCTACAGCTATTCAAATTATAGTGAAAGTATTTACTATATTTAGCGTTATATATACTTGTGGAAGATTAATACCGATTGTCGTTTCGAATGTTCTGCTAGCAATGGCTAAGTTGGTTAAGACATAGTTAAAATCCAACTAGATAAGATAACAAGTTATTGTTTTACCACCTCATCAGTTCTAAAAGATTGGCGAGGTGGTTTCAATACAGAGTAACAATCTCAATTTTAATTATTTCATTGGTAGGTGGGTGTGTATACTAAAGATATGAGTGATTTTTCACATGGATATTTTACCTCTTCGATATTTTTAACTATTTTTATCTTGTCGGTTGCTATAACATCAATTCCAATTTATATAATGGGTTACTCAGGTATAGAGAGTTCCCTTTATGTCATGTTTTTTGCGGAGCTACAACTAGCTATCGTCTCTTACTCCGTGTTTTTTCGCCGGTTATCAGAGTTTCATTTATCTGGTTTTTCTGCTCGTCAATTTTTTTCTGCGCTTACAATCATAATAGCACTGCAAGTTTGTTATATGATGTTGCAGGATGGGAGTGGTATTAATCTGGGTTTTTTGCCTGTGGTTATAATGGTTATTGTCATCCCTTTTTTTGAGGAAGTGTTTTACAGGGGGTGTTTGTTTGGTTTTATTTGTTCTATATATAAGAAAGATTTAATTCTACCGGCTGTTTTATCTTCGCTTATCTTCTCCATCATGCATATGCAGTTTACATCCATTATTGAATATGCTCTGATATTTGCAGTTGGTTTGATACTTAGTTATGCCAGAGTTATCACAAAAGGACTTTTGCTTCCTATGGCATTGCATTCAACAATGAATGCTTTTGTACTTACCGCAAATTTCTTTGTGTAAAAATAACAATGTCATTATTCAGAAATGAATCTACAGCTCATCAAAGTGATGTAGGGTATGGCGATATTATTATTCCAACTTCATTAGGTCTTATGTTTAGTGCAACAGCCACAATTGGTTTGATGCTGTTAATTTTCACCTTTCTTTATTCTGGACAGTATACAAGAAAAGCTCAATTGTCGGGTATTGTGATGCCCTCAACTGGATTGATAAAAATAACACCTCAGTACACCGGATATGTCACGGGTTTAATGGTCTCAGAAGGTCAGCATGTGACTGCAGGTGACACTCTTTACCACATAAGCGGTGAGCGATATAACGGTCAAGGGGGAGGCACGCTTGCAGCCATGAGCCAGTCCCTTAATACACAGTATTCGATGCTGGCTTCAAAGCAGACACTGGAGCAATATGACAACAGCCAGCAACAACAAGCCACACTACAGCGGATCTCATCCCTACAACCACAGATAAAAAGCGCTGAACAACGTCTGGCACTGGCTGAACATCAGGCACAGTTGTCCGCATCCGTGATGAGCCGATATCAGAAACTCGTGTCCACTCATTATGTTTCAGATATCGAGTACCAGCAGAAGCAGATCGAGGTCTCCGCAGCACAGGAGAACGTCGAGAACCAGCGTCAACAGCTTCTACAACTGCACAGTTTACTGGATACCGCAGAAGAGGAACTGAATCATCTCAATACGCAGGGAAAGAGCCGACAGGCAGAGCTTGACAGGCAACTACAGGGCATCAGACAGCAACAGTTGGAAGTGGCTGGACAGGAAAATTTCACACTCACTTCGCCGGTATCGGGCACGGTGGCTGCTGTGCTTATAAAGCAGGGGCAATCTGCTAAAGCGTCAGAACCGGTCATGACACTGGTGCCGGATAATGCCCGTTTACAGATTGAACTCTATGCAACCAGCCAGAACGCTGGCTTTATTCAGCCCGGACAACGGGTAGCTCTCCGTTTTGCGGCCTTCCCTTATCAGAAATTCGGCGTTCAGTATGGCACTATCCGTGAAATCAGCCGTACAACACTCACCCCCTCTGATTTAATTTCAGTTTCCCCTGTGACCTGGAAAGAAAATGAAGGCCACTATCGTGTGATTGTCGAACCAGAACATCTTTTCATCATGGCCTATGGCAGGAAGGAAGCATTGCGACCGGGAATGACCCTGGAAGGGGATGTCAGTCTTGATACCAGGCATTTGTGGGAATGGTTAACTGAACCTCTCTGGAGCCTTAAAGGGAAATTGTGATGGAATCACTTAAATGGACAGGGAGAAAGCATTTACCTGCAATTCGGCAAACGGAATCAGCAGAGTGCGGATTAGCTTGTCTAGCAATGATTAGCTGCTGGCATGGCCTTCAGACCGATTTACCCACCTTGCGGGAGCGTTTCAACATAAGCACCCAGGGCATGACACTTCAGAGGCTGATTGAATGTGCTTCTGGTATGTACCTGTCCTCACGAGCCATCAGATTAGAGCCTGACGATCTCAAATCACTCACCCTTCCCTGTATTCTTCACTGGAATATGAATCATTTTGTCGTGCTTCATAAGGTTCGGGGGAACAGATTGGTCATCCATGACCCAGACCGAGGAAAAGTCATCCTTTCGATAAAGGATGTTGACAAGCATTTTACTGGTATTGCACTGGAGATATCACCTTCCAGCAACTTTATTCAAAAAGATGAAAGGAAGAAAATCAGGCTGCGTCATCTGACAGGAAGAACGCCTGGCCTTTTCTCTTCCATGTTGAAAATTATTATTTTTGCTCTGGCCCTTGAGGTCATAACATTAGGGAGTCCTCTACTAAATCAAATAGTGATTGATGAGGTTTTGGTCGCTGCTGACCATAGCCTGTTAACTATAATCATTATCGCGCTATTACTACTGTCATTGACGCAAATGCTCTTATCACTGGCCCGCCAATGGGCAAGTATTACTTTATCTGTCAATTTCAACATGCAATGGACAGCGAGAGTTTTCCATCACCTTATTCGACTTCCCCTCACGTGGTATGACGCAAGGAGCAAAGGAAGTATTAATGCCCGCTTCAGCGCAATTGATACTATCCAGGAAGCATTAACAACACAGGTGCTCGAAGGCATTCTTGATGTGCTACTCGTCATAACATCCCTCGGGATGATGCTGCTGTACAGCCCGGGAATGACTCTCATCGCCGTATTAGCTGCGGTAATTTATGGAGTATTGAGGGCGATCTGGTATCCCTCTCTTCGGCAATCAGCAGAAGATGCCTGGGATGCTGGCGCAAGAGAGTCAGGACATTTTCTTGAAACCCTTAATGGTATTCTTAGCATAAGAATTAATGGTGTTTCCGCACATCGAGAAGCCGCCTGGTTAAACCTCAATGTTACTCGCAGAAATACACAGCTACGTCAGAGCAGGCTACTCATGTGCTATGACATAGCCCACTCTCTGACTGGAAGCCTTGTATCTGCGGTTGTGCTGTGGAAAGGCGCAGGTGAAGTGCTAAATGGAACATTCACTGTGGGTATGCTTGTTGCGTATCTATCTTATCAAGGGCGTTTTTCTTCCAGTATTAGTAGCCTGACAGATAAGTTTTTTTCATGGCGTATGTTAGATATTTACAATGAACGCTTGGCTGACATTGTGTTGTCTCCTTCCGAAGGTCAGCAAAAGCAAGCCGATTCCACTGATGATGACAACGTTGATGATGTCACGCAGATAATATCAAAACATAACCCTCCAGCGCTCTCCCAACCTTTGACTCTTGAGCAAATAGCTTTCAGTCATAAAGGGAGTAATAACCAGGTTATCAAAAATGTATCTTTAACTCTCTATCCTGGTGAAGTTGTTGCAATTACGGGAAAGTCGGGTTGTGGAAAGTCAACTCTGATTAAACTGATCTTAGGCATTAATATTCCTGAGGAAGGTACGATTAAGGCGTTTGGAATCCCTCATTCTCATCCTGACTATTTCCAGGTTCGCCAGCGGATCGGCACAGTATTACAGGATGACCACCTGTTCCGGGGATCTATTGCCGATAACATTATTTTTTTCAATGATGACCGCAATCATGAGCGAATGATGCAATGCGCTCGATTAGCTCTGATTGATTCAGAGATAATGGCAATGCCTATGGGATATCAAACTTTGCTCGGTGAAACTGGTGGGGGGCTTTCCGGAGGACAGAAACAACGCATCCTTTTAGCCCGTGCGTTGTATAAAAATCCTGGTTTTCTGTTGCTTGATGAAGCGACAAGCCATCTGGATGTGGAAAGTGAGATAATCATTAGCCAAACCCTGCGTCAAACGGGAATACCTGTTCTTCTAATCGCCCACAGACCAGAAACACTCGCTTCTGCTGATCGAGTTCTGATCATGGAAAATGGAAGTCTTCATTTGAAGGATAATTGAGGACAAATAGCAAATCTGGCCGTTTCGGGTAGCGGGTTTGATTGACTTAAATTTAAATCAGAAGAGAATATTTCTCTTCGCCGCGCCCTGAAAAAACTGGAGTCTATCATCAGCAGCCCTCGCAGCTTTCCCTATGCCCTTAAAGCGAAAAAGTTAGGCACCTTTGTTGCCGCTGTTTTGTTACTCGCCAGTTGTTCATCCAAACCGCCGAAATCGCTGGTGACGCCGTTGCCGTCCGTGACGCCTCCAGTTCAGGGGAAAACGGACCAAACGCGTGAACCGATGCGGGGGGTCTGGCTTGCGACCGTGTCGCGTCTTGACTGGCCACCGGTGTCTTCTGCTGATATCAGTGACCCTGATGTTCGCATTCGCGTGCAACAAAAAGCGCTCACCGACAAACTTGATAAGCTGAAAAGTCTTGGTATTAACACCGTTTTCTTCCAGGTTAAACCGGATGGAACAGCTCTTTGGTCATCAAAAATTTTGCCGTGGTCTGATGTATTTACGGGGAATATTGGTGAGAACCCAGGCTACGATCCGCTGCAATTTATGATTGAAGAAGCGCATAAACGGGGTATTCGCGTCCACGCCTGGTTTAACCCTTACCGAGTTTCCACCAACACGACATCGTCAACCGTTGCCAGGCTCAACCGCACGTTATCTGCGAATCCCTCGAGTGTTTATGTCCTACATCGTGACTGGATCCGCACGGCGGGCGATCGTTTCGTCGTCGACCCAGGTATTCCTGAAGCGCGGGACTGGATAACCAGTATCGTGGCTGAAGTGGTCAAAGGTTATGATATTGACGGCGTACAGTTTGATGATTACTTCTACACCGAGTCCCCAGGTTCTGCGCTTAACGACAGCCAGACCTTTAAACAATATGGTCAGGCTTTTAACACAAAAGCGGACTGGCGACGCCACAATACTCAGCAATTAATTGTACAGGTTTCTCGGACTATCAAGCAGTTGAAACCAGGCGTTGAATTCGGTGTTAGCCCTGCCGGTGTATGGCGCAATCGTTCATTCGACCCAGCGGGTTCCGATACGCGAGGCGCTGCGGCTTATGATGAATCCTTTGCCGATACCCGCCAGTGGGTACAACAAGGCCTGCTGGATTATATCGCCCCGCAATTGTACTGGCCGTTCGCCCGTGACGCGGCCCGTTATGATGTGCTGGCAAAATGGTGGTCTGAGGTGGTGAAACCGACCCACACGCGCCTCTATATTGGCGTTGCACTGTACAAGGTTGGTGAACGTTCGAAGGTCGAGCCAGACTGGGTGATCAATGGCGGCGTACCGGAGCTGAAAAAACAGCTTGATATGAACGAGTCAATGCCGAACATCAACGGCACTATTTTGTTCAGGGAAGACTATCTCAATCAACCACAGACGCGGGAAGCCGTCAGTTACCTTAAAAGCCGTTGGGGCAGCTAACGCGAGTCAAAAAATAACCCCGGATTGCTCCGGGGTTTTTAATTAATAGCGTACACAAACTGATTTTAATTCCGTGTAGGCATCCAGCCAGTCTGGGCCAAAATCTCTGCCAGAACCCGATTGTTTCATGCCACCGAAAGGCATGTTGGCATCGATAAGCGTATGGCTGTTCACCCAAACCGTACCCGCCTGAATGCGCGATGAATAACTCATCGCCGCCTGCAAGTTGTTCGTCCACAGGCTGGCCGTTAAACCATATTCGGTATCATTCGCCAGGCGCAGCGCTTCTTCCGCATCGTTAACCCGAACCAGATTCACCACTGGGCCGAACACTTCCTCATGATTCAAGCGTAATTCCGCCGCAGGATTGACGACAAGTGTTGGCGTGACGTAGTAACCCTCGCCTTTTGGCGCAGCATTCCCGCTGATAATCTCAGCATGATTGCGCTTAGCGTCATCCAGATAACTGGCCACTTTTTGCTGATGCGTTTTCGACACCAACGGATTGATGTGCGTGGTCATATCCATGCCCGCGCCGACGGACAGCGATTTCACCGCTTGCTCAAATCCACTCACCAGGGTGTCAAACAGCGGAGATTCAATGTAGATGCGTGAACTGGCCGCGCAAACTTGCCCCTGATTCAGGAAGCTCCCGGCCATTAACCCTTCAATTACCATCGCCGGGTCGGCATCTTTGAGCACGATAGCCGGGTTTTTGCCACCCAACTCCAGAGTTACGTGAGTTAAACGATCCGCCGCCGCGCGTGCGATGCCTTTGCCTGTGGCGGTAGAACCGGTGAAACTCACTTTTGCGATCAGCGGGTGCTGTGAAAGCGCGCGCCCGCAAACTGCGCCGCTCCCCGTCACGACGTTAAAGACACCGTCGGGTACACCGGCTTCGCTGGCTAATTCCGCGACACGCAGAAGGGTCAGCGGTGTGGTTTCCGACGGTTTGACCACAATCGAACAGCCTGCGGCGAGTGCCGGCATCACTTTCCACATCCCAATCAACAACGGGAAGTTCCACGGCACAATGCCTGCCACCACACCGACCGGCTCTTTTCTCGTCCATGCCTGGTAGCGAGCGCCTTCAGGCATCGGAATCGACACATCTAAAGTGCGCCCACTGATTTTGGTTGTCAGTCCTGCGGTGTAACGCATCCAGTTAAGCGCACAGCCCACTTCGAAAGCGCGGGAAATATTAATGGACTTGCCCTGCTCGAGGGTTTCGAGCTGCGCCAACTCCTCAGCATGTTGCTCAACGAGATCTGCAAATTTCAGTAAGATTCGCTCACGGGCGGCAGGCAGCATATTGGCCCATACGCCACTGGTGAAGGCACGCCAGGCCGAAGTCACAGCTTTATCGACATCCGCTTCGTTGGCATCAGCGCTGGTTGCGATTTGTTGCCCGTCAGCTGGGTTATAGACACTCAGGCGTGATGAAGAACCAGAAGACTGCCAGTTTCCGTCAATATACAGCCCATGATTGTGTGCCAGGAAAGATTGAACCGACTCGAGAACAGCAACAGTATTAGCAGACATAGTTTCTCCTTATTATCGTCATGGCAAGAAGCCCTGCCTGAAGTCTAGGGTCTGGCGGCGCAAATGGTTTTCATCTGCCTGACAATTACTTTGTTCCCTGTGACAGCCCACACAATTGGCGACAAAGCTCGCCGTTTTATCCCCCAATTTATCTATAGTGAATTCCTATACCAGACGCGAAGTCCTTCTCCCGTATCGCGCAAGCTGTAACAATGAATTAACACGTGGCACCGTGGGTGCATTTGGTGAGGTGAACAATGGCTGAATCTGCAAGTAATGAGCGTTTTGATAACTGGCTCGATCATATCAACCGCGCCTGTGGCCCTTTCTCTGGGCAACTTTTAGATGGCGGATTCCACGGCTCTTTGCAGGAGTATCACGCCAATGCCATGAAACTGAGCGTGGTAGAAACTGCGCATTCGCGTCTGTTCCGCTCCCAGTATGAAGTGGCCCGCAGCAACGATGCCTGGTTTTATACTGTGTTTCAGCTTGATGGCGAGGCCGTCCTGGAACAAGGCAACAATCAGGCCGTCTTGCACGGCGGTGATATCACCCTTATCGACGCTTCCCGCCCGTGCAGCATTATGTATACCCAGCCCACGAAACAAATCTCGCTGCTGGTTCCGCGTCACTTAATTGAACAAAACCGGCGTTCGGGCGATCTGCCTTGTGCTCAACGACTAAGTGCCGACATGCCGGTAGTGAAAATGAGTCAGCGGCTGCTCCATGAAAGCATGAAAAACCCCACCCTGAATGTCTGTGAAAGCGAAGCCGCACTGGAAGCCATTATCTGTCTGCTCCGTCCGGTATTGCAGGTGCGTGATGCCCCACCCTCCAAACGTGATAAACAACTAGAGCGCGTGATGGGGTTAATTGATAGCCATATTCAGTCAGAAGATCTGCGCCCGGAATGGATTGCCAGTGAAGCAGGCATGTCTGTTCGCAGTCTGTATCGTATGTTCGCCGATAAAGGTCTGGTGGTGGCGCAATACATTAAAAACCGCCGCCTGGATTTATGTGCGCAAGCCCTGCGCACTGCGAGCGTGACCGAGAAACTGGCAGGGATTGGCTATAACTGGGGATTCACCGATCACAGCCACTTTTCGACTGCATTTAAGCTTCGTTTCGGCGTATCGCCTGGGGAATATCGGAAGCGCTGGCAATAAGGTCCGGGATCTCCCACGCTAAGTGCGTGGCGAGTTCTTACACATCCGATAAATCATATGTGTTTTTGACTTCCGGCTTTAGAAGAGCGACACTATTCGCTCAAAGCAGGGGAATAAAATGCAGCCAATCTCATCCCTACAACTCTTCAAAAACCTCTCTGATGAAACCCGTCTGGGTATCGTATTACTACTTCGTGAGATGGGAGAACTGTGCGTGTGCGATCTCTGCACGGCGTTAGATCAGTCACAGCCGAAGATTTCACGTCATCTGGCAATGCTCCGGGAAGCGGGGTTATTGCTGGATCGCAAGCAGGGAAAATGGGTTCACTACCGCTTATCTCCGCATATCCCTTCGTGGGCGGCTCAGGTTATTGAGCAAGCCTGGTTAAGCCAACAGGACGACGTACAGGCCATCGCCCGCAAGCTGGCATCAGCCAACTGCTCTGGTAGCGGCAAGACTGTTTGTATCTAAAAAATTTCTCAATACATATATGATTTTTCAAATATGTATCGTAATTCTTTTATTGTCTTCATTCAGGAGGTTTTATGTTACTGGCAGGAGCCATTTTTATCCTGACCATCGTATTGGTTATCTGGCAGCCGAAGGGATTAGGCATTGGCTGGAGCGCCACGCTGGGGGCCGTACTGGCTCTGGCATCGGGAGTGATTCACATTGCTGATATTCCGGTGGTGTGGAATATCGTCTGGAATGCGACGGCAACGTTTATCGCCGTTATTATCATCAGTCTGTTGCTTGATGAGTCCGGTTTTTTCGAATGGGCAGCGCTGCACGTTTCTCGCTGGGGGAACGGCCGTGGCCGCCTGCTGTTTACGTATATTGTTCTGCTCGGCGCGGCAGTCGCGGCACTGTTTGCCAACGATGGCGCAGCACTTATTCTGACGCCGATTGTTATCGCCATGCTGCTGGCGCTTGGCTTCAGTAAAAGCACCACACTGGCCTTCGTGATGGCTGCAGGGTTTATTGCCGATACCGCCAGCTTGCCGCTTATCGTATCGAACCTGGTGAATATCGTATCGGCGGATTTCTTCAAATTGGGATTCACGGAGTATGCGTCGGTGATGGTGCCGGTGGATATCGCCGCCATTGTCGCCACTCTGGTGATGCTGCATCTGTTTTTCCGCAAAGATATCCCGCCCACTTATGATCTGGCACGACTGAAAGAGCCCGCAAAAGCCATCAAAGATCCGGCAACATTCAGAACCGGTTGGCTTGTATTAGTTCTTTTATTAGTGGGCTTTTTTGTACTCGAACCACTCGGTATTCCAGTCAGTGCGATTGCTGCGGTAGGGGCAGCAATCCTGTTTGCTGTGGCAAAAAAAGGTCGTGGCATTAACACCGGCAAAGTGTTGCGTGGGGCACCATGGCAGATCGTTGTCTTCTCGCTGGGGATGTATCTGGTGGTCTATGGGTTGCGTAACGCAGGGCTGACAGAATACTTGTCTGACGTGCTGAACTTACTCGCAGATAAAGGCCTGTGGGCAGCCACGCTGGGAACGGGATTCCTGACCGCATTCCTCTCTTCTATCATGAATAACATGCCTACCGTATTGATTGGCGCATTGTCGATTGATGGCAGTACCGCGTCAGGTGTTATCAAAGAAGCCATGATTTATGCCAACGTTATTGGCTGCGATCTGGGACCGAAAATCACCCCTATTGGTAGCCTGGCAACGCTGCTATGGCTGCACGTACTTTCACAGAAGAACATGACCATCACGTGGGGATACTATTTCCGCACCGGGATTATCATGACTCTGCCTGTGCTGTTTGTAACGCTGGCCGCGCTGGCGCTACGTCTCTCTTTCACTTTGTAATGAGATACTGATATGAGCAACATCACCATTTATCACAACCCAGCCTGCGGCACATCGCGTAATACGCTGGAGATGATCCGCAACAGCGGTAATGAGCCGACCGTTATTCTTTACCTTGAGACTCAACCTTCACGCGATGAGCTGGTCAAACTCATTGCTGATATGGGCATTTCCGTCCGGGCGTTACTGCGTAAGAACGTCGAGCCGTATGAGGAACTGGGTCTTGCAGAAGATAAATTTACTGATGACCAGTTAATCGATTTTATGTTGCAACATCCGATCCTGATTAACCGTCCGATTGTGGTGACACCGCTGGGAACCAAACTGTGCCGTCCTTCCGAAGTGGTTCTGGATATCCTTCCAGATGTGCAGAAAGCGGCTTTCACCAAGGAAGACGGTGAAAAAGTCGTTGATGATGCAGGTAAACGACTGAAATAAAGATGAAGGGGGCATTTGCCCCTTATCAGTGACTACGCTTTCGAGGATTTTGGTTGGTAAACGCTGCCCATCGTTTTTTCATGGCGATTGGATTCAACTTCACGCAACGGTTCAACCTGATGCATCGTTTGCTGGCAGCGAATCACCAGTTCTTGATACTCACGCGTGCCCTTCTTCTTCCATTCGATTTCATCCGCACGTAACTCACGCACAAATTTTGCCGGGCTGCCAAGGATCATTTGATTAGCGCCAAATTCGGCTCTCGCTTTAACAAACGCCGTAGCACCAACAATACTGTTTTCGCCAATTTGTGCGCCATCAAGAATCACCGCATTCATACCAATCAACGCATTTTTACCAATCAAACAGCCGTGCAGGATCGCGCCATGCCCGATATGCCCGTCCTCTTCAACAATGGTGTCCTGCTCAGGGAAACCGTGCATCACGCAATTATCCTGAACGTTAGCGCCATCTTTGACGATAATGCGCCCAAAGTCGCCGCGTAGGCTGGCATTGGGGCCGATATACACCCGATGGCCAATAATCACATCGCCAATCAATACGGCTGTGGGATGCACATAACTGTCTTCTGGTACCACGGGCGTAAGCCCATCGATTTGATATATAGGCATAATTTTCCCTTACGGATTCACGTTGATACCAGCAAAACGCTGGAAATAACCGCTTCCTGGCTGCGGTAGATCGCCAACCGAGGTTTCGCCATGCTCGCTGACAAACTGCAACGCGCCGGGTGCAACACGTTGATAAATGTTGATGCACAGTTGGCGGGCACTTTGCCCCTGCCAGTGTGGAGGCAGCAATTCGTCCGGCAACAGTGGGTCTTTTAGCACTACGCGGCGATAGAAATGGATAAGCAAAAGTTGGATCTGGAAACAGCGCAGTGGCGTCAGTTCACTTTCGTCCGCTTCACGTAGCAACGGCAATAACGGGCGAAACGAGTTAATAAACTCGCCGTAGCGCTCATTTTTATCGGTGAGCAACCAGCACTCTTCGACTCGCGCTTTGAGCGCGGTTTCCGAAGCCTGGAGAGGCGAACTGGCTTCAAAACAGATGACGTTATCTGCTACACCGGCCTCATGCAGCAGGTTCTGCACATCGGCAAGATTTTGTGACGGCGAAGCCATCAGGCTCGGTGCAAGCGTGCCAAACCCCTGCCAGATAAGCTGTTTCTTGACCTGTTGCAGGGTGTTTTTCTCAAGCCCTTCAGACAGTAGAAGCAACCACTTGCCATCCCATTCAGGCTGGCCGGCACGGTAGATTTTCGCTTCTGCACGGCGGGTCATACGCTGGCCCATTTCGGTCAGGCGATAAAAGCTACGCCGCCCGACGCGCTCCACGTCAAGCCAGCCTTCTTTGTTGAGTCTGAATAACGAAGTGCGCACGAAACGCTCGCCAAAACCGAGTGACTCCAGCATGGTCGCAAGGCTACCAAGCCAGATTTCCCCACCGCGATGCGCCAGAGCATCTCCGTACAAAGAGACAATCAGCGAGGTTCCGCTAATAGGAACCGCACTGACCGCCTGCTGAATAAACTGCTCCAGTTTGTTGCTCATAAATAGCCGAAAGTTCCGTTTAAAACCGTCAATACCTAAAACATAGCACAGCAAAGATAATAAAAATCATATCATTACAAATATGATTCACAATTTTGAACATTACTTAATAAATGCATTGTTTATTGATTGTGCCAAGCCTCCGAGCAGCAGAACGCCGCAACGCATCAGTCAAAAATTTGCATTTTGCGAGGTGCTTCCACGATGTTTATCGCGCGTGTTGTACGGCCATTTTTTCCCCTTCATTCTTCGATTGCATAAAAAACAAACCAATATTATGATTGGGTCATAAGTAAGGATATTGCTCGATGGATAGAGAAGATTTCGGCCTGCAGTGGTTACTGGAACTTCATGGTGTGATTGTTTTTATGGACGATGGTTTTTGGTGGAAAGCTGAGGCCTGGTGCGTGCCACCTTCCGTCCTTTGTCCGCACGGTATTCGTTATTCTCTGACCTTACATAACAAGTACAACACACGTATTTTTGGCTACGACAATGCACATGGCATCAGAGCGGCGAGTAAAGGGAAGTTTGGCAGTCGAATCGTTCGGGATCACGTTCATCTGACGGCGTCTGATAAAGGACATTTCTATGAATTTTCCTCAGCGACACAACTGCTGGAAGATTTTTTTAAACATAGTGATGAGATCATCAAATCAAGGAAAAAGAGATGAAAGCAAGAATTGGCATTATGCAGAATGAACTTATCCAAAAACATATGCTGGCTATTGTGTCCGGGAAGTATCACCGGGCACCGGATGAACCTAAAATTTGGTTCACATCCATCAACGCCGTAGGTCAAATCCTCAACCCTGAAAACATCGCACTGTTGCGACTTATGGCCAAACATCAGCCTGAAACAATCTCCGAACTGGCGGCCTTGTCTAACCGTAAGCTCAGTAATTTGTCAGTCACTTTGCAGACACTAAACGGGTACGGATTTGTCGAGCTCATCAAAACGGGTCGCAAAGTCACACCAAAAGCGCTGTTCACCGATTTTGAAATTATCGTCGACAGCGCCCTGGAAGCTCGAGTTCTCGCCTCTTAGTTACGCCCCCGCAGGGGCGTAATCTTTACTGATTCGCCGCCTGGCGTAAATCGCAAACGCGAATCGCTTTGCCTTCAGAACGTGGCAGGCTGCCGCAGTTCACAATGCTGATGTCCGTAGAAATACCCACCATGGACTTAATACGATGGCGCAACTGGTGGCAGACAGAACAACGTTGCTCCTGGCTCAGGTGCAAACTGCTCTCTTTGAGCTCCACCTTAACGGACAGCGTGTCGAGATGGCCCTCACGATGTACTTCCAGTTGGTAATGCGGCGCAAGGTGTTCAAATTTCACAATCTCTTCTTCGAGCTGTGATGGGAACACATTCACGCCACGGATGATCAGCATGTCGTCTGAACGTCCGGTAATGCGGTCCATGCGACGCATGGTACGCGCGGTGCCCGGCAGTAAACGGGTCAGGTCGCGTGTACGGTAACGAATCACCGGCAGCGCTTCTTTGGTGAGCGTAGTAAACAGCAGTTCACCCTGCTCGCCATCGTCCAGCGGTGTACCGCTAATCGGGTCGACGATTTCAGGATAGAAGTGATCTTCCCAGATGGTTGGGCCATCGGTGGTTTCCAGACACTCCATCGCCACACCCGGTCCCATCACTTCAGACAAACCGTAAATATCCAGTGCGGTGATCCCCAGGCGACGTTCGATTTCACGGCGCATGGCATGAGTCCACGGCTCGGCACCAAACACCCCAACACGCAG
Organism: Buttiauxella sp. WJP83; assembly: GCF_027594725.1. Lineage (NCBI taxonomy): Bacteria > Pseudomonadati > Pseudomonadota > Gammaproteobacteria > Enterobacterales > Enterobacteriaceae > Buttiauxella > Buttiauxella sp. WJP83. Next base: position 2,281,139 of record NZ_CP110080.1, on the reverse strand, counting down.
CGAGCAATCCCGCGCATCCCCGCCCATCTGGCGCTCCAGCTCTTCAATCAGATTCAGGCACCAGGATGGCGTCACCATAATCATATCCGGGCGGAAATCGCGAATAAGCTGAGCCTGTTTCTCTGTTTGTCCGCCTGACATTGGGATAACCGTCGCCCCAAGGCGCTCTGCGCCATAGTGCGCCCCAAGCCCGCCGGTAAATAAACCGTAACCATAAGCCACATGAATTTTGTCTTTTGGCGTACCGCCCGCAGCACGCAAAGAACGGGCAACGATGTCGGCCCAGGTATCAATATCCTTTTGCGTATAACCGACAACCGTTGGTTTACCGGTGGTGCCAGATGACGCGTGGATACGTACGACCTGCTCCATTGGCACAGCAAAGGTGTCAAACGGATAGTTGTCGCGTAAATCTTGCTTTGTGGTGCAAGGGAAGAGACGAATATCTTTCAGCTCTTTGAAATCATCAGGATGCACACCGACCGCGTCAAATTTGCGTTTGTACATCGGCACGTTGTTGTAAGCGTGATTAAGCGTCCATTTCATACGCTGCGTTTGTAAGGCCTGCAGCTCATCAATCGACGCGGTTTCAATCGGTTCCAGCTTAGTTGTTGTGTTTATCATTATAGGGTACTCGCAGGGTTGATTAGCTCACACGCTCAAGGATCAGGGCAATGCCCTGGCCAACACCGATACACATCGTACACAGGGCGAAACGACCCTTGCGCCGATGTAGTTCGTGGCTGGCGGCTAGCGCCAGTCGGGCTCCACTCATGCCCAATGGATGGCCTAACGCAATCGCGCCGCCGTTGGGATTAACATGTGAGGCGTCGTCAGGAAGCCCCAATTGTCGTAACACTCCCAGCGCCTGCGCGGCAAAGGCCTCATTGAGTTCGATGACATCCATATCGTTGATGGAAAGTCCGGCCAGTTCCAACACCTTACGGGTGGCAGGTACCGGTCCAAGTCCCATCAAGCGCGGTTCGACTCCCGCGGTTGCCATCGCCACAATGCGGGTTCGTGGCGTTAAACCGTGACGGCGGGCAGCAGCTTCGCTTGCAATAATCAGCGCTGCGGCACCATCGTTTACGCCAGAAGCATTGCCTGCGGTGATCACCCCGTTTTTGCGGAACGGTGCTTTCAATCCATTAAGTTGTTGCAACGTTGTTTCAGGGCGAGGATGTTCATCTTCGCGAACTTCCATCACTGCCCCTTTCTTACCCTTTAGCAGCACCGGCACGATTTCCTGGGCCAGCACGCCATTTTTCCGTGCTTGCTCTGCACGTTGCTGGCTACGCCACGCGAAGGCATCTTGATCTTCACGGGTTATGCTTAACAACTCAGCTACATTCTCTGCCGTTTCGGGCATGCTGTCAGTACCAAAGTGTTGAGCCATGAGCGGGTTCACAAAACGCCAGCCGATAGTGGTATCGAACATCTCTGCCTGCCGCTGGAACGGGGTCGTTGCCTTGCCCATCACGAACGGTGCACGTGACATTGACTCCACGCCACCGGCAATCATTAACTCGGCATCACCGGCTTTGATTGCCCGCGCCGCCATGCCTAACGCGTCAAGACCCGAACCGCAGAGGCGGTTAATCGTGGTGCCAGAAATTGTCTGCGGCAGTCCCGCTAACAACGTCGCCATACGGGCCACGTTACGGTTATCTTCCCCCGCCTGATTTGCACAGCCGAGGAGAACATCGTCCACCGCGTTCCAGTCAAGATTCGGGTAACGCGCCATCAACTCTTTAAGCGGGATGGCGGCCAGGTCATCGGCACGCACGGAAGAAAGTGCTCCGCCGTAACGACCAATGGGCGTTCTTACACCGTCACAAATAAACGCGTCATTCATAGCTTTTCTCCGGAAACTGTCGTGCCGATACGGTGCGAACGCCCACGAAACAGGGCTATCGTCTTCTCATGTTGGTTAATAATTTCAATGTCATAGACGCCGGTTAGCCGCCCCTGAGTGCGCACCTGAGCAATCGCAGTGAGCGTGTCGCCCGCAAGCCCAGGCCGGACAAAATCGATGCTGCAACCGGAGGCCACAGCCGCTAACCCCTGGCTGTTGCAGGCGTAGGCAAAAGCGGTGTCAGCGAGCGTAAACAGTTGCCCGCCGTGGCAGGTCTGGTGACCGTTGAGCATGGCGTCCGTAATGGTCATCGTCAGGCGTGAAAAACCTTCACCCATTTCCTGAATTTCAATGCCCATCTGCTGCGCACAGTTATCGCGAGCGTACATTTCCCGGGCGTTGGCCCATGCATTAATGCTCATGTTGAGTCTCCAGCAGTGCGCGTTGACGCAGCAGCGATGTCGGGCGATAGCGCTCTTCGCCGTAATGTTGTTGCAGGTTTTCCAGCAGACGCAGCACATTCTGCCAGCCAAGTTCTGCGCCCCACGCCAGCGGGCCGTGTGGATAATTCACTCCCAGACGCATAGCGGTATCAATGTCTTGTTCGCAAGCCACCCCTTTTTGCAGCGCATCCGACGCTTCATTGGCTAACATGGCCACGGTGCGCCACACCAACATGCCAGGATAATCGCTCAGCATCAGTACCTGTTTGCCCTGCTGCTGGAAGAAACGAACGACTTTGGCGGTTTGTTCCGGCGTATTACCCGCGGCCGACGCCAGCACAACCAGCGGAGAGCGTTGCCAGTCATTTACCAAATCCAGCAATACGACCGGGCGTTGAAGGCGTTTTGCCAGTTGAGTCGCCGTTTCACCTTGTGTGACCTGTACCCAAACGTCATCGAGTTCCAGAGATGAATCAGTGACACTGTCACTTGAATCCATATTGTTGAGCCATGCTGCGCGACCGTGGCGTTGAATGTGCCCGGCTTGCGCACTGGCGGGCTGTGCCGCCTGGTATGGCAAGGATTCATTGAGCGGCCAGCTAAACACACCCTGCCCGGTTTTCTTACCCAGACGTTTGCCCAGCACCAGTTCCTGTTGAATCAGTGACGGTAAAAAACGTCGCTCCTGCCAGAATCCGTTGAACACCGAACACGTCACGGCAAAGTTAACGTCCTGACCAATCAAATCTGTCAGCGCAAGCGGCCCCATCGGGAAGCCACCACAGTCGCGCAGTGCCGCATCAATCACACCGGCGGGTGCCACCTGTTCTTCCAGTGCTCGCCACGCTTCCGCATAAAACGGACGCGCAACGCGGTTGACGATAAATCCCGGTGTAGAGTGGCAGCGAACGGGCTGTTTACCCCAACGAAGCGCAAGCTCAGTCAGACTTTCCAGCACGGCGGGCGCAGTTTCCAGCCCGCTCACCACTTCCACCAGTTTCATTACCGGGGCTGGATTAAAGAAATGCAGCCCTGCAACGCGCTGCGGGTGTTCAACGCCGCTGGCAATCGCGGTAATGGAAATTGACGAAGTGTTACTGGCGAAAATCGCTTCTGGCGAGCACACCGCAGCAAGCTCGCGGAAAATCGCCTGTTTGATATCGATTTGCTCAGCGGCCGCTTCAATCACCAGTACCGCATCAGCCAGTTCACTCATGCTTTGCGCCGCCACTAAACGATTAACGGTGGTATTTTTATCGGCTTCTGAAAGCTTGCCCTTTGCCACCCGAGCGCTCAATGTTGTGGCGATGCCATCAATAGCCCGCGCCGCAGCGCCTGGCTGGATATCATAAATCCTGACCTGATGTCCCGCCTGAGCAGCAACCTGAGCAATACCTGCCCCCATGGTTCCGCTGCCAATCACGGCGATAACTGAATGTGGAGTCAGCATCATCATTTCCCCTTAAACACCGGAGGGCGTTTTGTCAGAAATGCCGACACCCCTTCGCGATAATCTTCGCTGCGTCCCGCCAGGCGTTGGTAATCACGCTCCAGGTCGAGTTGCTCATTGAGCGAATTGGTTTCCGAGGCATAGAGCGCCTGCTTCACAAGCCCCAGGCCAAACGTCGGCTGGCTGGCAAAGTGGGTGGCGAGCTGTTGGGCGGTGTCGTTTAATGATTCGTCATCAACGACTTGCCAGATCATGCCCCAGTCCAGGGCCTGCTGTGCGCTGAGTTTATCGCCCATCAATGCCAGCCCCATGGCGCGCGCGCGGCCAGCCAGACGCGGCAGGTACCAGGTGCCACCACAGTCAGGAACCAGGCCCAATTTACTGAACGACATAACAAAATTCGCAGAGCGTGCTGCGATAACCATGTCGCATCCCAATGCAAGCGTAGCGCCTGCACCGGCAGCAACGCCGTTAACCGCAGCGATTACTGGTTTGGGCAGTTTTGCCAGTCGCTTAACCAGTGGGTTATAGAAGTTTTCCACCGATGCGCCTAAATCTGGCGCAGCCGCCGTCGGATCAACGTTACGGTCATTTAAGTCCTGTCCTGCACAAAATCCACGCCCTGCTCCGGTAATCAGCAGACAACGGATGGAGTCATCACGCTCGGCCTGGGTCAAAACCTCAGCCAGTTGGCGGTGCATTTCATCGTTAAAACTGTTCAGGCGTTCAGGGCGATTAAGCGTCAGCGTCATTACGCCGTTTTGCACATCGCTAAGAATGAAATTCATGGTTATCGTCCTTTAAACGCAGCGGGTCTTTTTTCCAGGAATGCGGCAATGCCTTCCTGCCTGTCTTCGGTCGCAGCCAATAGAGTGAAAAGCTGACGCTCTTGCTGCAAACCCTGTGTAAGTGAAAGCTCATGTGCCTGGCGCAGCGCCATTTTTGCTGCCTGCAATGCCAACGGCGCATGTTGCGCAATGCGTGCCGCCAGTTTCTGGATGTATTCCAGCGTGAGCGCAGCCGGAGTGACCTCTGCAACCAGCCCCGCCTGCTGCGCCTGTGTTGCGCTAATCGCTTCACCGGTCAACACCATGCGGTAAGCCAGGGCTTTCCCGACGCTACGAATCAAACGTTGCGTACCGCCAGCACCCGGCATAATGCCCAACGTGATTTCCGGCAATCCGAAACTGGCGTTGTCCCCGGCCAGAACGATGTCGCAAAGCATGGCCAGCTCGCAGCCAGCCCCTAATGCATAACCGTTGACGGCTGCCAGCAAAGGCTTAGGGAAGCGTTCGATACGCGCCCAAAGTTGTGGGCGCGGGTCGTTTAAGGTCGCGGGCATATCGCGGCTGGCCATCTCTTTGAGATCGGCGCCAGCGGCGAAAAACCGTGCGTTACCGGTGATCACCACCGCTCCCACGCTGTCGTCGTGTTGTGCTTCTTCAAGCGCCTGTGCCAGTTGCTCCAGCAGCGCATTGTTTAAGGCATTGCGGGCTTCTGGGCGGTTTAACGTCAGCGTTAGGACGCGATCTTTTTGGCTACTTAACAGTTCGTTCATCACAACCCCTGCGCATCAAAGTCGATCACGACGTCGTCGCCTTTTGGCAGCGCCTGACAGCTCAGGATGTAACCCGCCGCCAGTTGATCCGGCTCGAGGCTGTAATTGACGCCCATCTCCACTTCACCACTGATGACTTTGCAGCGACACGTGGCGCACACGCCGCCTTTACAGGCATAGGGAAGATCCGCGCCCTGACGCAGTGCCGCATCGAGGATGCTTTCGTCGTGAGAATCGAGTGTAATTTTGCGGTCACGCCCGTCCTGACGTAACGTCACGACTTTTCCGGCGGCCTGCTCACGGCTTTTACGGCTCGGTGCGGCGCCTGGCGTGTTGAAGTGTTCGATGAAAATGTTTTGTTGGGCGACGCCCATTTCCAGCAGCGCAGCTTCGCTTTCCTGCATCATGCTTTGAGGGCCACAAATGAAGGTCCGATCAAAACCTTTTACATCCAACAGATGGTCACCCAGCGCCTTAATTTTCGCACCGTCAAGCCGCCCGCTGAGCAGTTCGCTTTCCTGGACTTCCTGGCTGAACAGGTAAATAAGTTGCAGGCGCTGCGGGTAGCGGTCTTTCAGATCGGCAAGTGCAGTGCGGAACATCATGCTACGGCTGCTGCGGTTGCCATAAACCAGTGTCACGCGGCTATTAGGTTCAGTAGCCAGTGTTGCGCTAACGATGGCGAGCATTGGCGTGATACCTGAGCCGACTGCCAGGGCTAAATAGTTGCCGGTGGTTTCCGGTTGCGGTTGATAACCAAATGTCCCCTGCGGGATCATCACGTCCATCGCTACGCCCGCCACCAGGTCGGTGACTGCGTATTGCGAAAAGCGCCCGCCTTCAATAGCTTTCACCGCCACGCAAATCTCACCGGGCTGTTCGGCGCGGCAAATGGAGTAACAACGGCGCAATTCTTCACCGCCCAGACGCGTTTTAAGGGTCAAGTGCTGGCCGGGTTTGAACGCGTAATGTGTCTGCAAATCCGCAGGCACTTCAAACGTGATGGCAACCGCTTCAGGAGTTTCCTGCTCAATGCGCGCCACTTTTAGCGAATGGAACGTCGTCATGGCAACCTCAAATACATTTAAAGTAATCAAAGGGTTCGCGGCAGCTATCGCAGCGATACAACGCTTTGCAGGCCGTGGAACCGAATTCGCTAATCAGCGAGGTGTGCAAACTGCTGCAGCGCGGGCAAGAGACGTCCACGGCCGCAGATGTGGCGTGGCAAGCGTGCCCTTGTGGCGGGCTGATGCCGTATTCACGCAAACGTGTTTTGGCCGCAGGCGTCATCCAGTCTGTGGTCCACGCCGGGTGCAGCATCTGCTCGATATGCACCGGACGATGGTCGGCCTGTTCCATCGCTTCACGAATCGCCTTTAGCAGAAACTCAGTAGCCGGGCAGCCGGAATAGGTCGGCGTAAAACCAATGTGCCAGCCGTCATCACGATGGTGAACGCTGCGCACCATGCCAAGGTCGGTGATGGTCAGCACCGGGATTTCCGGGTCGCTGATTTGCCCGAGAATGCGCCATACCTCGCGAACTTGTGCCGGTTCAACCACATCGAGAGTTTGCATCTTTACCTCACTACCACTGCTGATTAGGGTAAGCGCGTTGCAGATACTGCATTTCCGCCAGTAACGGGCCGAGATGCTCGGTGTGCAGCCCCTGCTTTCCGCCCGTGCGATATTGCGCTTCCTGTGGCTTGACGAGTGTGGCCTCCAGCAGAGCGCCGTAGACTTCCGCTTCCCAACTGGCGCGCAGCGTGCGTGGGTCGACGGCAATTCCTTGCTGCGCAAGGCTAATTTCCAGCTCGTCGGCGACAAACATTTCGCCGCTAAAGCGCCACAGTTTGTTCAGTGAGTGCTGCATTTTTTGCTGAGACAATTCCGTGCCGTTGCCTAAGCGCACCAACCAGCCGCGGCTGAAACGCAGGTGGTAACGCACTTCTTTAATCGCTTTCGCGGCAATCGCGGCGAGCTGGGTATCCTGGCTGTGTGACAGACGTTCAAACAGCGCCACATGCCAGGCATCCAGCAGATACTGGCGCATCAAGGTGTCGGCAAAGTCGCCGTTCGGCTGTTCGGCCAGCAACACATTGCAGTACTGACGTTCGTCGCGACCGAATGCCAGTTTGTCTTCATCCAGCTCTTCGCCCTGAAGTTCAGCGGCATAGGTCAGGAAATTGCGCGCCTGGCCGAGTAAGTCCAGACCGATGTTGGCTAACGCCAGGTCAATCTCTAACTCCGGCGCGTGTCCGCACCAGCCCGATAAGCGTTGGGCCAGCACCAGACAGGTATCGCCGATGCGCAAGGTGTAGGTGGTTAATGGGGAATAAGTCATTTCGCGCCTCACATGTGCTCGATGCCATCAGGGATGGTGTAAAACGTGGGGTGGCGATAAATTTTGCTTTCTGCCGGATCAAAAAACGCACCACGTTCTTCAGGCTGTGAAGCGACGATTTCACTCGCTTTTACCACCCAGATGGAACAGCCTTCGGATCGGCGGGTGTAGGCATCGCGGGCGTTTTCCAGTGCCATTTGTTCATCAGCGGCGTGCAGGCTGCCGACGTGACGATGCGATAAACCCTGTTTGCTACGGATAAACACTTCATATAACGGCCAGTGAACATTGCTCATAAAATTCTCCTTCAGGCGACAGTGCGGGCGTGTTGTTTTTCGGCGTAAGCAAGGGCGGCTTCTCGTACCCACGTCCCCTCTTCCCAGGCTTTGCGTTTGGCGGCTAGCCGCTCTTCGTTGCACAGCCCGCGTCCTGCAATCACTTCATTAAATTCGTGCCAGTCAATTTCACTGAATTCGTAATGCCCGGTGGCTTCGTTCCAGTGCAGACCTTCGTCCGGCACCGTCATGCCAAGCATCTCGACTTGCGGCACGGTGTTGTCCACAAAGCGCTGACGTAGTTCGTCATTGCCAAAACGTTTGATTTTCCAGGCCAGGCTCTGGGCACTGTTTGGCGAGTTGTCATCGTTCGGACCAAACATCATCAGTGCAGGCCACCAGAAACGATTGATCGCGTCCTGCAACATTTGCTTCTGTTCTTCGCTACCGTTCGCCAGCACCATGCAGGCTTCAAAACCCTGGCGCTGATGGAAGCTCTCTTCTTTGCAAATTTTCACCATCGCACGGGCATACGGACCGTAGGAGGTGCGGCACAGCGCGACCTGATTAACGATCGCCGCGCCATCAACCAGCCAGCCGATCACGCCAATGTCGGCCCAGTTCAGCGTGGGATAATTGAAAATGGAGGAGTATTTCATCTTGCCGTCGAGCATCTTCTGGTAGATATCTTCCCGGGCGCATCCCAGCGTCTCCGCCGCGCTATACAGATAAAGCCCGTGTCCGGCTTCGTCTTGCACCTTCGCTAACAGAATGGCTTTGCGCTTCAGGCTTGGAGCGCGAGTCAACCAGTTACCTTCCGGCAGCATGCCGACTATCTCGGAATGGGCGTGTTGCCCTATCTGGCGGATCAGCGTTTTGCGGTATTCATCAGGCATCCAATCCTGCGGTTCGATAGCAATTTCCTGTGCGATTCGCTCATCAAAGCGGTGTTGTTCAGTCACGTCATCACCTTTTATGATTCAAATTAGATTCGATAATTGCGTTTATGCGAATCACTTGATGATTAAAAGTTACAGATAAGTTAACCAAAACACCAAAATTAACACATACACTTTGTGAGCATTATCACGATAAATTTTCAATAATCCTTTTTATTCATCAAGATAACGAAATATCGAAAAGCATGCGTAATCACATTGTTAATATATTATTAAATTACATCTTGATTTTTATGATTCACAAATCAAACATTGAGACAATTAAACGTAATGCTTAGCGGAGTGAGAGATGCAACAGTTAACAAGTTATCTGTCTGGTCAGTGGGTGATGGGTCACGGCAAAGAACGCACGATAAATCATGCAATTAGCGGCGAAGTGTTGTATCAGGTGACCAGCGAAGGGCTGGATATGTCGCAGGCACGCCGCTACGCCATCGACAACGGCGGCACCGCATTACGCTCAATGACCTTTGTGCAACGCGCCGCGATGCTCAAAGCAGTCGCAAAACATCTGCTGGCAAATAAAGAGTCGTTTTACGCAATTTCATATCAAACCGGTGCAACGCGCGCGGATAGCTGGGTGGATATCGAGGGCGGTATCGGCACCCTTTTCGCCTACGCGGGCATGGGAAACCGTGAGTTACCGGATGATGTGTTATGGCCTGAAGACGAAATGATCCCGCTGTCTAAACAAGGGGGATTTGCCGCGCGCCATGTTCTGACGTCTAAATCCGGTGTTGCGTTGCACATCAACGCGTTTAACTTCCCTTGCTGGGGAATGCTGGAAAAACTGGCCCCAACGTGGCTTGCAGGTATGCCTGCCATCATTAAGCCCGGCACCGCCAGCGCCCAGTTGACTCAGGCAATGGTGAAGTCGATTGTTGATTCTGGGCTGGTGCCAGAGGGTGCTATCAGCCTGATTTGCGGCGGTGTTGCTAACCTGTTTGATTTGCTCGACGAGCAGGATGTGGTGACGTTTACCGGTTCTGCAAGTACCGGCCAGAAGTTACGTTGTCACCCTAATGTTGTCGCACGTTCTGTGCCCTTCACCATGGAAGCGGACTCGCTGAACTGTTGTGTGCTGGGGGAAGATATCACGCCAGAGCAGCCGGAATTTGCGCTGTTTATCCGTGAAGTGGTACGCGAAATGACGGCAAAAGCCGGGCAAAAATGTACTGCGATTCGCCGCATCATCGTTCCACAGGCGCAACTGGAAAACGTGACGCAAGCTTTGCAGGCAAAACTGGCCAAAATCCAGCCTGGCGATCCTGCTCAAGAAGGCGTGAAGATGGGGGCGTTGGTCAGCCTTGAGCAACGTGATGATGTGCAAAGCAAAGTACAGCAGTTGGTTGCCGCCGGTTGCAAAGTGGTGGTCGGCGGTGAAGCAGATACTTCACGTGCGGGGGCATTTTTCCCACCGACGCTGTTGCTGTGTCTTCAGCCGGATGAAACACCTGCGGTTCATGAGTTGGAGGCTTTCGGGCCCGTTGCCACTGTCATGCCTTACCAAAATGCAGAACACGCGATGACCCTGGCGCGAGCAGGCCAGGGCAGTCTTGCGGGAACGTTAGTCACGGCGAATGGCGATATTGCACGCCAGTTTATTCTGGGTGCCGCCCGTGCGCATGGACGTATTCAGGTGCTCAATCAGGAATCTTCTGTGGAATCGACCGGTCACGGTTCGCCACTGCCGATGTTGGTACACGGAGGCCCAGGACGCGCGGGTGGCGGTGAAGAACTCGGCGGCCTGCGCGCGGTGAAACATTACCTGCAGCGTACGGCGATTCAGGGCAGCCCTTCCATGCTGGCGGCGGTAAGCAAGCAATGGAGCTATGGTGCGGCGGTTAAAGAAGATGCCGTCCATCCGTTCCGTAAACACTTTGAAGATTTGCAGGTTGGCGAAAGTTTGCTGACGGCGCGTCGCACCATCACAGAAGCCGATATTGTCAATTTTGCCAACCTCAGCGGTGACCATTTCTATGCCCACGTCGACAAAATTGGTGCCGCAGAATCCTTCTTTGGCGAGCGTGTGGCTCATGGTTACTTTGTGGTTTCTGCCGCAGCGGGCCTGTTTGTTGACCCGGGCGTTGGGCCTGTTATTGCCAATTACGGAATGGAGAACCTGCGCTTTATCGAACCGGTAAAAATCGGCGATACCCTGCAAGTCCGTCTGACCTGTAAGCGCAAAACGGCCAAATCGCAGAAAACGGCGGAAGATAAACCGGTTGGCGTCGTGGAATGGGCGGTGGACGTGCTGAACCAGGAAAACCAGTCTGTCGCGTTGTATTCCATTTTGACGCTGGTTGCACGTAAGCATGGGGATTTTTGACGCTTAATATTCCCCTCACCCCAACCCTCTCCCAAAGGAGAGGGAGTTTTAACTAATTTGGCAAAGCCAACAAAGAAGTTGGCAAGCAGCACAATATATCTTGTCGCAGAAGTTGTTATGTTGAATTCATACCCTTTTATAAACACACAACAATAAAATACATCAGCCAAGAGTGAGAATTTCATGAATTTAACAACCGGAAAGAAAGTCCTGGCTTTAGCAATCGCACTCCTGACCTCTTCAGGCGCTATTGCCCACGGCGGCGAGGCACATATGGTGCCGATGGAAAAAACGCTGACGGAGTTTGGTGCGGATATTCAGTGGGATGACTATGCACAGATGTACACCATCGTTAAAGACGGCGCGTTTGTGAAGGTTAAACCCAATACTAAATCGGCGATGGTGAATGGCAAAACATTGCAGCTACAAGTGCCGATTATCTTTAAAAATAAGAAAGCGTATATTTCGGATACCTTTATTAACGAGGTCTTCCAGTCTGGTCTGGATCAAACTTTCGCCGTCGAGAAAAAACCACATCCGCTTAATTCATTGACTGCCGATGAAATATCAAAAGCGGTGTCGATTGTACAAGCCGCACCTGATTTTAAAAGTGGGACACGATTCACCGAAATATCGCTGCATGAGCCGCCAAAAGATCAGGTCTGGCAGTTTGTCATGAGCGGCACGGCGGTGACGGCACCTCGTCAGGCGGATGTGATTATGCTCGACGGGATCCATATCGTTGAAGGTGTGGTGGATTTAGACGCCGGGAAAGTCGTGTCGTGGACACCGATTGAAGGCGCGCACGGTATGGTTCTGATTGACGATTTCATCAGCGTGCAGACCATTATCAACGGCAGTAAAGAGTACGCTGATGCGTTGAAGAAACATGGCATCACCGACCCAACCAAAGTGATTACCACCCCGCTGACGGTGGGTTTCTTTGATGGCAAAGATGGTCTGGAACAGAACCAGCGCCTGCTTAAAGTCGTGAGCTATCTGGACACGGGCGATGGCAACTACTGGGCGCACCCGATTGAAAACCTGGTTGCCGTGGTCGATCTTGAGCAGAAGAAAATCATCAAGATTGAAGAAGGCCAGGTGATCCCGGTGCCGATGAATCCGCGTCCGTTTGATGGCCGCGACCGCACTGCGCCGTCGATTAAACCGCTGGAAATCATTGAGCCAGAAGGTAAAAACTACACCATCACTGGCGATACCATTCACTGGCAGAACTGGGATTTCCACCTGCGCCTGAACTCACGCGTTGGGCCAATTCTGTCGACCGTGACCTTTAACGATAACGGCAACAAACGCAAAGTGATGTACGAAGGGTCGCTCGGTGGCATGATCGTCCCTTACGGTGACCCGGACGTTGGCTGGTACTTCAAAGCGTATCTGGATGCGGGTGATTACGGCATGGGTACGCTGACCTCCCCGCTGGCTCGTGGCAAAGATGCACCAGGCAACGCGGTATTGCTGGATGAAACGATTGCTGATTACACCGGCAAGCCGACCACTATCCCACGCGCTGTGGCGATTTTTGAACGCTACGCCGGGCCTGAGTATAAGCATCAGGAAATGGGCCAGCCCAATATCAGTACCGAACGTCGCGAACTGGTGGTGCGTTGGATCAGTACCGTAGGCAACTACGATTATATCTTTGACTGGGTATTCCATCAGAATGGCACCATCGGTATCGACGCGGGCGCAACCGGCATTGAAGCGGTGAAAGGCGTTAAAGCCAAAACCATGCACGATGAAACCGCCAAAGACGATGCGAAATACGGCACGCTTATCGACCACAATATCGTGGGCACCACGCACCAACACATCTACAACTTCCGCCTGGATATGGATGTTGATGGCGAGAACAACAAACTGGTCGCACTGGATCCGGAAGTGAAACCGAACACCGCTGGCGGCCCGCGCACCAGTACCATGCAAATCAATCAGCATGACATTACGACCGAGCAGGATGCGGCACAGAAGTTTGACCCAGGCACAATTCGTTTACTGAGCAACACCAGTAAAGAGAACAAAATGGGCAATCCGGTTTCTTACCAGATAATCCCGTATGCCGGTGGCACACATCCAGTGGCAACCGGTGCGAAGTTCGCGCCAGACGAGTGGATTTATCACCGCCTGAGCTTTATGGATAAACAACTGTGGGTGACGCGTTACAACCCGGAAGAACGTTATCCTGAAGGCAAATACCCGAACCGTTCAGCCCACGACACCGGACTGGGTCAGTACACGAAAGATAATCAGTCACTGGATAACCAGGATGACGTGGTGTGGATGACCACCGGTACGACGCACGTCGCTCGCGCCGAAGAGTGGCCAATCATGCCAACGGAATGGGTCCACACGCTGCTGAAACCGTGGAACTTCTTTGATGAAACGCCCACGCTGAATCTGGCTGGGAAAAAAGAGCAGAAGTAACGCTCTGTAGATGACCCCAGGGTGGATTAGCGCAAGCGATATCCACCCTTTTTTTATCAATAATGCACCGCAAGCCAGATCGTGGGCCCCTTCGCATCTGTCCATTCCACCCGGTGACGGCACTTCGCAGGAATATTGACGAAATCCCCAGGATGAAGAATTCGCGTCAGGGTTTCTTGCTCAAAGCGCAACCCCGCTGAACCTTGCAACACAATGACCCACTCACACTCATCCTGACAGTACCAGGTGTCAGGTGGCGTGGATTGCCCCGTAGAGATGATTCGTTCAATTTTTATATTGGGAGCAGTTAACAGCGCTTCGAATGTTTCCGCCTGCTGGCGCACTGCCGCATCGGGAAAATGTGTAAACAGATTCTTAATCATTTCGGCCTCCTCTGAGCATATCTCAGCACTAAGCGTAGTGAAGATTCCTTTATTCCCGGCGACGCTGTAGGGTTTGATGGTTAACGACAAAATGGGTTCATGCAATCATGAATAAGAGTTTATCTCCGGGCACCGATGATAAAGAGATCCCCCCTCAGCCTGTCAGTTTCCGGGAAGCCTTTTTGTTTTGGCTGAAGTTGGGATTCATCAGTTTTGGCGGCCCTGCAGGGCAAATATCAATTATGCATCAGGAACTTGTAGAGAACCGGCGCTGGATTTCCGAGCAGAGATTTTTGCATGCCCTTAATTACTGCATGGTGCTGCCTGGCCCTGAAGCGCAGCAACTGGCGACTTATATCGGCTGGCTGATGCACCGCACCTGGGGCGGCGTGGTTGCGGGAGCATTGTTTGTTCTGCCTTCGCTGCTGGTACTTATCGCGCTGTCATGGATCTACGTTGCATACGGTGATTTGCCTGTTGTCGCTGGTCTATTCTATGGCATCAAGCCAGCCATTACGGCCATCGTCGTGCAGGCTGCGCATCGTATTGGTTCCCGTGCGCTGAGTAACAACACCCAATGGGCGATTGCTGCTGCCGCATTTGTTGCCATTTTTGCTTTGAATGTTCCTTTCCCTGTCATCATCCTTTCTGCGGCGATTATGGGTTATATCGGTGGTCGCCTTTTTCCCGGGCACTTTGGAAAGGGCAATTCCCATGATGCCAGCCGTAGATCGTACGGTGCCGCCATCATCGATGACGATACCCCAACGGCGGCGCACACGGTTTTCAAATGGTCACGCCTGGCCTGGATCGTTATTGCCGGTGGATTCTTGTGGGCGGCACCAATGGCAATACTGTATCTGAGTCTGGGATGGGCGCATCCATTCACCCAGATGAGCTGGTTTTTTACCAAAGCAGCGTTGCTTACATTCGGCGGAGCTTATGCGGTGTTGCCCTATATTTACCAGGGCGCGGTGGTCCATTATCAGTGGCTGACACCCACACAGATGATTGATGGTCTTGCGCTGGGCGAAACCACACCGGGACCGCTAATCATGGTGGTTGCGTTCGTGGGGTTTGTTGGGGGATATGTGAACATGGCATACGGCCCTGATCATCTTTTCCTTGCAGGCGCGGTCGCGGCGGTGCTGGTCACCTGGTTTACGTTTCTGCCTTCGTTTCTGTTTATTCTGGCCGGTGGCCCTTTTATCGAGACGACTCACAACGATCTGAAGTTCACCGCGCCTCTCACGGCCATTACGGCGGCGGTGGTGGGTGTGATCCTCAATCTGGCGCTGTTTTTTGGCTACCACGTGCTGTGGCCTGCAGGGTTTGAAGAAAAACCAGACTGGTTAGCGGCGGCTATTGCGTTGGCGGCGGCGATTGCTCTGTTCCGGTTTAAAGTTAAAGTCACTAACGTTATTGCAGGATGTGCTGTCATCGGGCTGGTTTTGCATCTGTTCCTGAGAACGTAGTGCAACGCCCCGGCAATTACCGGGGCAAATGCGTAAAGGCTATTGCATAACCCCGGTCCATCCGTGATAACCCATGTAGATCCCTACCAGGGCAATCAGAACGCTGGAGAAATAAGGTGCCCGGCGCGCTAGCGTATCAAATCCACTCCAGCGCTTTGTTGCCTGTCGCACACTGTATGCCGCAGCAGCACCAACAGTCACCAGGGTGATGGCCAGGCCAATACTGAAACATAAAACCAGTGCTGCTCCGAGCGAAAATTCTTTCACCTGAATGCAAAGCAGGAGCACCGTGATGGCCGCCGGGCACGGGATCAGTCCACCGGTCAAGCCAAACAGGATTATCTGACCGGTGGTCACATTCCGGTTGGCGAAGCGTTTTTTTATATCGGTAGCATGCGCTTTTTCATGCGCATCCTGGTACTCCTTCGAGGATGCGTCCAGTCCTTCGAGTGCCGAATGGTCATGATCGTGTTCATGCTCATGAAATGTCACCTCATAGTCATGAGAATGACCGCGATGGCCTAACGTCAGACGAGCCTCAAAGTTATGCGGTTCAGGTATAGCCTGTGTGGACTCCATGAAGCCGTCTTTCTCTACAAAATCGAAGACCTGAGAGAAAGTTCCTTTGCCTCTGTTTGTCACCAGTGAGACATCCCGTGCGTGCCAGTTCTGACCGCTCAGGTTACGCAAACGCCAGTGCGGCAATTGCCCTTCCTCAAAAATGGAGAGCTCAACTTTTCCGTGGCCGGTATCAATAATCCGCGTTTCGTCATGATGATGCCCATGCACTTCTTCCTGCTCCAGCTTCCACAGCCGCTCACCACGCCAGGTACGCCAGAACATCCATGCCGCTGTACCCAGAATGATGAAGGCAGAAATGAGCTGAAACCAAGGTTCTGCTGATTCAGCGGTAAATTTCCGGCTGATGAACATTCCGCCCAGCGCAATCATCCAGACGATGGCTGTATGGGAAATCGTGGCGGCAAGGCCCAGCATGACAGCCTGTTTGACAGTTCCCCGGATAGCAACAATAAAAGCCGCCATCATGGTTTTGGAATGTCCCGGCTCCAGACCGTGAAGCGCTCCCAGCAAAATGGCGCTGGGAACAAAAAGCCATGCGTTTGCCATACCTTGTTGTAACAACGCGGAAAAATCAGTCATTTCTCTTACCTCAGAGGTACTTGGTTATTTCTTTAAATTCGTTGAGCACCGCATCAGAAGCGTGCTGATTGTCTTCCAGGACGTGTTCCAGACAATGGTCAAGGTGATCATGGATAAGCGTACGCTTGGCATTCGTTATGGCCTTTTCTACCGCGTACAGTTGTTGGGCGATATCCAGACAAGATTTTTCGTCTTCGATCATCTGGATGGTGCTTTTCAAATGCCCTGCGGCACGTTTAAGCCTTTTAATGATATCGGGGTGTGAAGTGTGAACTGACATTTTTGGCTCCTCTTTCCGGGCGATGTAGCTATTGATCTTTCCATCCCCCCCGGGGGGATAGAAAATGTTAAAGGGGCTGATTCGCGAAGACAAGCATTTTTCAGGGTGTAGAAATAAAAATGATTGAACCGAAGTGAAAGCCCGGTCAGGCCAGGGTTGCTAAGTTAAATAATGCATTTAATCGTAAAGATATCATTACATGCTTTGTAATCCTGATTTGACGGACTCTCCGCAATCCCTTACCCTGCGCGGCACAATGTCGTTATAACAAGCGTAAATTCAGAGGGAAGCGTGAAGAATCGCACTCTTGGCAGTATCTTTATCGTCGCAGGAACCACAATTGGCGCAGGAATGCTGGCGATGCCGCTGGCGTCAGCGGGCGTGGGTTTTGGCGTAACCTTGCTTTTGTTGGTCGGCCTTTGGGGCCTCATGTGTTACACCGCGCTGCTATTAGTGGAGGTGTATCAACACGTTTCCGCCGATACCGGTCTTGGCACACTCGCCCGGCGTTATCTCGGTAAACCGGGGCAATGGCTCACCGGTTTTAGCATGTTATTCCTGATGTATGCGTTAACCGCGGCGTATATCAGCGGTGCGGGTGAGTTGTTGTCAGCAAGCCTCAGTCAATGGTTCTCAACGACGATTTCTGTCTCCACTGGGGTGTTACTGTTCACGGTTGTTGCCGGTGGGGTTGTTTGTATTGGCACACATATGGTGGATATGTTTAACCGCATATTGTTCAGTGCCAAGATTGTTATGTTGGTGGTGATGCTGGCGTTGATGATGCCGCATATCCATCACACCAATCTGCTGACGTTGCCGCTGGAAAAAGGCCTCGCACTTTCTGCCATTCCGGTGATTTTCACCTCGTTTGGTTTCCATGGCAGCGTGCCTAGCATTGTCAGCTATCTTGACGGGAATCTGCGTAAGTTGCGTTGGGTGTTTATCATCGGCAGCGCAATCCCGTTAGTGGCTTATATTTTCTGGCAAGTTGCGACGTTGGGTGCGATTGATTCCGGCGTATTCAGTGGGCTGTTAGCCAATCATTCCGGGTTGAATGGTTTGTTGCAGGCTGTTCGTGAAGTGGTGGCCTCACCGCATGTTGAGCTGGCAGTTCACTTATTTGCCGACCTGGCGCTGGCCACTTCATTCCTGGGGGTGTCGTTGGGGTTGTTTGATTACCTGAGCGATTTGTTCAACCGTAACCGTAAAGCGTCCGGCCGCATGCAAACAGGGCTAATGACCTTTGTACCGCCGCTGGTCTTCGCCCTGTTCTATCCACAAGGTTTTGTGATGGCGCTGGGTTATGCGGGTGTGGCGCTGGCGATTCTGGCGCTGATCATCCCGTCGCTGTTGGTATGGAAAAGTCGTCAGGCTCAAACAGAAGCGGTTTACCGTGTCGCCGGTGGCAAACCGCTGCTCATTTTAGTCTTTGCCTGTGGGGTTGCGGTAATTGTTATCCAGGCCTTGATTGCAACTGGCGCATTGCCTGACGTGGGTTAATTCCCTAAGCAATCACACCAGCCCGGTGTTCACCCGCTTGCCTATCTCTTTAAGCTGCGAGTATTTTTCCAGCAGAGATGGGCCGTCATCAAGGCTCATGGCAAACATCCACATGTATGTCATGACCGAGTAAATATGCCCGGCGTTCCCGACACCCTTCACGGTCATTAGCCAGATGGTCGTGGCGAACAGGAACGCTGCGGCAATACCAATCGACAGATAGCCATACGCTTCCCGGTCTGACAGACGAATACGCACCCGCGCCAAAAAGTTGTAGTGCTTGTTGAGCGTGTTTTCACTGGCTGTCCCCACGAAACCCACTTCCTTTTCTAGTCGGTCATTGAGTTTCTCGTACAGCATTTCGTTTTTACGCGTGTAACTCGGTAAAAAGAGTGAGAAGAAGATCAGCACCCCAAGGCACGCAACACCTGCCCAGAACTCAATCGTCAGTAGCATAATCACCGCACCGATGATGGAAGCCAGCGACGTAATCAACAAGGGCAGATGTGTTTCAAAGAAATTCACAAATTCACGTGACAACGTCACGCGCGCGGCAATGGTAGAATGGCTATGATCGTCTTTACGCTGCGCCAGGATAACCGGCACCGCTAGTCCGGCGTAGATTCTGGCGAAAGTGCGCGTATCCATGCTGCGGCGTGCAGCACCTATCGCCCACATAATAAAAACCACCAGCGCATACAGCAACGCATGCAGCGATTGCCCCTTGATGATAGCGTTGATGGCAAAACCCGCCATTAAGGGATACAGCAGGTAAACGACGTTCTCAGCGACCACCAGCATCAGCGTAATAATCAGCTTTTTACTGTGGAGTTTTGCGAGTTTTTTTATGGTGTTCAATGCACCGAGCGAGGGTTTAATCTGCGCGGTTTGATGACAAGTAGACATGACTTTAACTTCTTAGATTGTTATCCTTGAGCGGTTGCTCAAGAATGAAAATATTCTATTTGAGCACTTGCTCAAAGTCAACGAAGGTACTGTGATGAAAGAAAAAGCATCTGTTCTAAAAGAGAATATTCTTGATGCGGCGATCGTATTGTTCACCGAAAAAGGGGTGGAAAAGGTCACCACGCGCGAGTTAACAGAAAGTGTCGGCATTGCCCGTAGCCATATTTACCACTACTTTCCCGACTGGCAGACGCTGTG
Source organism: Buttiauxella sp. WJP83 (assembly GCF_027594725.1). NCBI lineage: Bacteria > Pseudomonadati > Pseudomonadota > Gammaproteobacteria > Enterobacterales > Enterobacteriaceae > Buttiauxella > Buttiauxella sp. WJP83. The sequence goes on along the minus strand of NZ_CP110080.1, from coordinate 2,261,518 downwards.
TATTGAAGCCTTTTCACGCTTTATGTATGCGGAACTGGACTCTTTTACGCAAAAGACCCGCGCCGTTACCCCAGAACGCGGGCTGAACATTTTCATCGATGATTATTTGCCTGACCGCGCAGACGCGGCGTGGGAGTTGTACGGTTCATTGTGGCGTCTTGCGGTACATAACACGGTGTATGCCGATTTTGCTCTGACGCTTACGGAAAGATGGGACGCTTTGCTGGCGAGCATTATCGAGGCGGGTATTCAAAGCGGGGTGTTTCGCCAGACCGATGTCGGACGCGTTACCCGTCAGCTAGGATCGTTGCTGAACGGGTATTCGGATCAACTGATTATCGACAGTGCACCGCTCGCACGCGAACAAGCATTGGAAGATATTCATGGCTTTGTAAGCCTGGCGCTATTGGCTTGATTATCGGAAAGCAGGAGTTCAGTCATGCCCCTTGATTGAAATGGTATACGTTTTATCGAACCTTCCTGCTTTTGAATACATTCCCCCTCCAATGCCACCATATACGCGGATGCTGGCTATCCCTGGCTTTGTTGGCACACCTTTTATCTGTATGCAATTGTTGCGCATTTTTTCATTGCACTGCTGAACATATAGACCTACATCTTTAGGAGATATGTCCCCGACCAGTCGTTCATTTCCATCATAATCCAGAGCAAAAACATAACCACCAGATATATTTATCTGTTCATAATAAGGTGCACCAATAATACCATCATTAAGTTTATCGCTTTCTGGTGTGAAATTAGCTTGCAAAGTGCATGCGGATAAGAAAAAAACTGAAGAAACAAGGAAGACTTTCCGCATATTATTTTAATGGTTTAAACACCATCCCTCCAAAAAAACGATGGTTAAATATAGACATATCCGTTTCAATTTTAATCTGATCAAATACGTCACCCCATGAAAATAAATCCAAATGCATACTACCATCAGTTTCTTGAGTTACTGGGCCATTCCAGACAATCCAATGATTCGGAATGGTTAAGTGGGAACCACCTCGTCCTAATAGTCCATCATTAATTAGCGTGACAATTTTATAACCTTTTTCTGCATATTTATTTAAATCTTGAATTCCTTGAATACCCGCCTGAAAAGGTCCCACATTGCTAAACACTTTTTCATAACCGACTTTCTCAAACCATTCCATCACTGTATGCCACATGGTGATACCCGCAACTGGAGAATCGAGAGAATCAAAGCTCAGAACGGTATTTTCTGAATCTCTCAACCCTGCCTGGGTCATCCAATCAAGACCCGATATGTCTCCGAAAAAATGGCCTGTAGGATGACAACATCCTTCACTTGGTATTATCTCAAGCTCACCGATCCTGGTCTTTCCGAATAGCCACAGATCCTGTGCAGCCTGGGCATACACATCAGGGCGATCTTTCAATAGACAATAAAAGAATGCAGCAGGCCCACAGACACTGGCACCGCTCTGTTTTGGCCAACTAACACGGTTAAATCTTTCATTGATTTGACGAACTATTTTATCCTTTGCGAAAGGATCATGAGGGCTACCAATTGGATATTCTTTGGCAATAAAAGGTCGTTCTGGAATGGATATTTCAACGCGAACAATATTCTCACCCTCACTAACCCGTTTCGTCGTACCTGTCGATACAAAATAACAAGGGTTTTCACGTTTAACAAAAGACCAAGCGTTCCCAGAAGCGAATTCTTTGAGTGTATACATTCGAGTAAAGGGTTCAGCTAAGACACTGCTCGTATGCAACAACGTTTTCTTGTAAAGCATCACTCTCATGATGTAGATGGTGGAAAGTGGGTCACTGATATTTTCCGTCGAATGGACCTGCGTCTCATAATTCTCCTGTAACGGTTGTTGCTTTACATCCACAAGAGAATATTTATTTCTATTTGAGTCCATTCGGTAAATACACAGGTCATAAAGCAATGAGTTTGCGGGAACATTAGAGTTAATGCGGGTGCGGAGGTGATAAACCGTCATAATTAATCCATTAATTAATGCATAGTTAAATAATGACGGCATCATACCGGAAGTGTGGCTTAATCAAAATCGTCGATTCGCGAAGATAATGATTAATTAAACTATTTGGAGCAAAGGTAACAAAAATTGTGAATTTTGCTTATTCACGGATAGGTAATCCCTGGCGGATTCACCTCAGACGTAGCTACTTCTTCGCCCTTTTCTCCCCAACGATCCAGCACTTGTTGGTATTCACCGCGTTTCACCGTGCCATCCAGTGCAGCTTGCAGCGCGTATACCAGCCCATTCCCTTTTTTGGTGGTCGTGGCGACATACGCTTTTTTCGGACCCAGCCCGACAACCCGCGTGGTTCCGGTCAGTGCCGCTTTATAAGCTGCCACACTTTGTGGACCAAAGGTGGCATCCGCACGACCCGCCTGAATATACAAATTGCCGGAAGCGTCATCCGTCAGATAAATCGGTTGTGCCGGTTTGCGCCCTTCACGTTCATTAATTTCATTCCAACCCAACAGGATTTTTTCCTGATTGGTGCCAGAACCTAAAATGATGCGTAAACCCGAAACATCTGCCGGCCCACTGATTTTCTGAATCGGACTGTCTGATTTTACCGAGAACGCCAGCGAATCGACGCGATAGGTCGCGAAATCGAATTTCGTTTTACGCTGCTCGGTCACCGCAATATTCACCAGCGCCACATCGTAACGCCCGGAGGTAATACCAAGCGGCCAGTCTTCCCATGCCGTCGGGACCAGTTTGAGTTTCAGCCCTAAACTATCAGCCAGCAGACGGGCAATATCCGGATCGCTGCCGATCCTGGTGCGGTTATCACTGGCCAGCATTGCCAGCGGCGGCGAGTTAAGCGCGGAAATCGCCACCGTCAGCGTGCCTGGCTCAACAAACTGATAGCCTTGCGGAATTTTGCTTATAGCAATAGGGTCTTTAGCGGCATGAATCGGTTGTTCATTCGCCTTGAGATCAAGACTTCCTTGTGCGTAAAGCGTGGTGCTCATCATCAATAGCGCCAGTGGGACAAATTTCATGCCTGCTCCTTATAGAACCTTAGATAAAAACTGACGCGTTCGTGAGTGTTGCGGATGGTTAAGCACCTCGTCGCTGCTACCTTGTTCCACAATTTTTCCGTCCACCATAAACACCACGTTATCCGCCACTTCCCGGGCAAAACCGATTTCATGCGTCACCACCACCAGCGTCGTACCCGAACGTGCCAGTTTTTTAATCACGTCCAGCACTTCCCCCACCAGCTCCGGGTCGAGTGCAGAAGTCGGTTCATCAAACAGCATCACGCGAGGACGCAATGCCAGCGCACGAGCAATAGCAATACGTTGCTGTTGCCCACCGGAAAGATGACGCGACCAGGCATCCGCTTTATTGCGTAATCCCACGACATCCAGCAGCTCATAGGCCTGCTCAATGGCTTGCTTACGATTGAGTTGTTTATGGGCAATCGGCGCTTCAATCAGGTTTTCCAGCACCGTGAGATGCGGGAACAAATTGAAGTTCTGGAACACATAACCGACGTTCACTCGCTGGCGCAGGATCTCCTTTTCCTTCAGTTCATACAGCTTATCGCCCGCCTGGCGATAGCCAATGTAATCGCCATCAATCTGAATAAAGCCTTCGTCAACGCGCTCAAGGTGGTTAATGGCGCGCAGCAGCGTGGATTTACCCGAGCCAGACGGCCCCAGAATCACCGTCACCGAGCCAGGTTCCAGCTCCAGCGAAATGTTATCCAGCGCTTTGTGGCGGCCAAAGTATTTACTGACACCAGTAATCGAAATGTGGCCAGTTTGGCTATGGAAGTGGGACATGAGCGGCCTCCTGAGTTTGCAGTACCGGCTGACGTGACGCGTGGCGCACCGGGCTTTGTTGATTAATGGCGGAGCGGCGTTCACTGCGTGCCAACCAACGTTCGACCAGGTGTTGAATCAGCGAAAGCACGCTGGTGATCACCAGATACCAGACCGCACCGACCATCAGCAGCGGGATCACTTCCTGGGTGCGGTTGTAGATCATCTGAATGGTGTAGAACAGCTCTGGCATTGCCAGCACGTAAACCATCGCCGTGCCTTTTGCGAGACTGATAATTTCGTTAAAACCGGAAGGTAAAATGGTGCGTAACGCCTGTGGCAAAATAATACGCAGTGTGCGTCGCCATGCGGGTAACCCTAATGCCGCTGCCGCTTCATACTGCCCGTGATCAACCCCCAAAAAGCCGCCGCGAATAATCTCAGCGGTATACGCACTTTGCACCAGCGTCAGCCCGACTACAGCAGTAGAAAACTGCCCGAGCACGTTAATCGTCTGGTAGCTTCCCCAGCTGATTTGAGTAAACGGGATACCAATTGAAAGCGTGTCGTAGAGATACGAGAAGTTATAGAGAATGATCAGCACCACGATCAGCGGCAGCGACCGGAACAGCCAGATATAACCCCACGCCAGGCTATTGAGCAGCCATGACGATGAAAGCCTGGCGAGCGCAAGCAAACCACCCAATATCACGCTGAGCACGGTGCCAATCAGCGTCAACAATAAGGTTTGCGCCAGCCCCTCAAGAATGACCGGATCGAAGAGCCAGCGCGCAAACACGCTCCATTCCCAGCGCGGGTTAAACGCCACCGACTGAATGACAATCGCCAGCACAAACAGTGCGACAACAGCACCCAGTGTTCGTAGCGGATAACGCGCCGGAACGACTTTAATGGTTGATGGTGGGGTTGATAGTCTAGTCATGATCATTCCTCAGGCCGTTTTGCTCAGACGAGCCAGCGTTTTGGTAAAACGCAGACGCCCGTCGAACGGTGCCACGCTGTATTCTTCTGGGTTGCGCTGAATATCGAACTGCGGTTGATAACCGAGGCTCAGATACAGCTTCACCGCTTCCGGCTGACGAAAGCCGGTAGTCAGATAAACGTGGCTGTAACCGGCAATCTGCGCCCTGCTTTCCAGTTCACGCATCATGCGCTGCGCAATCCCTTGTTTGCGCAATGAGGAATGAGTCCAGATGCGTTTGATTTCAGCGGTATGTTCATCGAATGGCTTATACGCACCGGTAGCAATAATCTCGCCATCTCGTTCCAGAACAATGAATAACCCTTGCGGTGCCAGATACCACTCGGTGAGTTCCACTTCGGCGTCACGGGAAAAATAGTCCCCATAACGCGCCTCATACTCACCAAATAAACCGGTAATAATCGGCTGGAGCTCCGGTGCTTCCGGGGAAACATCACGAAATTGTTCGCGCATAGACCCCTCCTTAATCGCCAAGGCCATCAGGGTTAATTTCGGAGGCAGGGATTTTCTCAACGCTTTCCCCCCAACGGCTCAGCACTTTGTTGTAATCGCCGTTCTTGATAACGCCATTGAGCGCGGTTTGTACCGGTTCAACCAGGCCGCTCTCTTTTTTCAGCGTGACAGCAATGTGTGCCGCTTTCGGCCAACCGCCATCAACTACTCCAACTAACTTTGTTTTCTGATTAAGTGCCGCTTTCCATGCGCCGATGACGTTCGGGCCAAAGTACGCGTCAGCTCGGCCAGACTGTAAAGCCAGGGTTTGTGCGGCATCGTCTTTGGTGTAAACCGGCGTGAAAGGTTTAAGCCCTTTCTTCAGGTTGGCTTCGTTCCACGCCAGCAAAATAGATTCCTGATTGGTTCCGGAGCCAACGATAATGCGCAGCCCGGCGATATCTTCTGCTTTCTCAATCGTTTTAAATGGGCTGTCTGCTTTCACGTAGAAACCCAGCGAGTCTTTACGATAGGTGGCAAAGTCGAATTTCTGTTTGCGATCTTTGGTCACAGTAATATTGCTGATGGCCGCGTCGTATTTGCCAGACGCCACACCCAGTGGCCAGTCTTCCCATGACGTCGGCACCACGTTGAGCTCAAGCCCTAAGCTGTCTGCCACCAGACGTGCAATATCCACTTCGCTCCCGAGCAGCGTTTTGTTGTCGTCAGAAAATACCGTCAGCGGCGGTTGATTAAGCCCGGCGACCGCCACAGTGAATTTACCCGGTACGGCAAAGCGATAATCTTTTGGCAGTTGTGCAACAGCCTGCGGGTTCACCACGGTATTGATGGGCGTTTTATTGGCTTCAATACTGACGCCGGTGCCGTTAATCGTGACGTCCTGCGCCAGAGCGTGTGCCGACGAAAGTGCCAGAGCGATAGCCAGAATGAGCGATGATTTTTGCATAGCAGGTTCTCTTTTATTGTTGTGTGTTTTAAAGGGTGGTTTTTTTAAATTGGTTGGTCGGTGCCGCTAACCCCAGCGTTTCACGCAGAGTGGTGCCTGGATATTCTTTGCGGAATAAACCACGCACTTGCAGCACCGGAACCACTTCATCCACAAAGCGTGGGAAGGTGTCGGGTGTGCCGCCCTGAATGATAAAACCGTCGGCGGCATGGCTTTCAAACCAATGCTGCAACCCATCAGCGACTTGCTGGGCGGTGCCCGCAAAACGCGGACGCGGTGATGCCGCTTCCAGTGCGACCTGGCGCAAGGTCAGATTACGTTCACGGGCGTTACGTTTAATTTCATCAGTGGTACTGCGGAAGCTGTTCTGCCCCAGGTCGCCGATATCAGGGAACGGCTCATCAAGCGGGTATTGGCTGAAATCGTGATGTTCAAAATAGCGGCCAAGATAGTTCAAGGCGTCTTCTATCGATACCAATGCCGCCGTGGTTTGATATTGCTGTTCGACGTCATCTGCATCTTTGCCGACAATGACGCTCACGCCCTGGAATATTTTCAAATCGTCCGCATGACGGCCATAATTTTCCAGCTGCCCTTTTACATCACGATAAAAATGCTGTGCTTCTTCAAGCGTATCGTGATGAGTAAAAATAGCGTCAGCATGATGCGCGGCTAATTTCTTACCGTCATCTGATGCGCCAGCCTGGAATACAATCGGTCGGCCTTGTGGTGTACGGGAAATATTCAGCGGCCCTGCTACTTTAAAGAAATCGCCATGATGATTCAGCGTGTGTAATTTATTCGAATCAAAGAATTGTCCGCTTTCTTTATTACGAATAAACGCGTCTTCTTCCCAGGAATCCCATAGCCCTTTCACGACATCCAGGTATTCATCGGCAATGCGATACCGCAGCGCGTGTTCGGGATGTTTGTCACGGGAGAAGTTCTTTGCCGAGCCTTCCAGCGGTGAAGTCACCACGTTCCAGCCCGCGCGCCCTTTGCTTAAATGGTCAAGGCTTGCAAACTGGCGTGCCACGGTGAACGGTTCGCTATAGGAGGTCGATAACGTGCCGACCAAACCTAAATGCGTGGTGACGCTGGCTAATGCCGACAGCACCGTTAATGGCTCGAATCTATTCAAAAAATGAGGAATAGATTTTTCGTTAATATATAAACCGTCTGCGACAAATAAAAAATCGAGTTTGCCCTGCTCGGCTTTTAACGCTGTCTCTTTTACAAAATCAAAATTAATACTGGCATCGGGAATAGCCGCCGGATGGCGCCATGCCGACATATTTCCTGAAGCGCCATGCAGGATGGTTCCCAGGCGCAATTGTCTGTTGTTTGACATATTGATGCTCCGAATATTTAGTTTGCGAGTAGCGCCTGTTCAGCAAGTGTGGCGAAATATCTTGCTGCACCTTCAATTAATGCTTCATCCGGATTAAAGGCCGAATGATGTAACCCGTATGCACTGTTGCTGCCAATGCTGACAAACGCACCGGGGATAGTTTGCAAATAGACGGCAAAATCTTCGCCGCCCATATGCAGTTCAGAGGTTTGTGTCTGGTAACCTGCATCTTTTGCGGCCTGCATCGCAAACGCCGCCCATTTGTCATCGTTATTCAATGTTATTGGCCCGTTGAACCATTCCACTTCAATTTGTGCGCCAAACGCACTGGCTAAACCGGCGGCAATCTCACTGATTCGTTTCTCAACCTGCTGCTGAATATCGTCGCGATGCGTGCGCACGGTTCCTTCCAGTTCGACGCTTTCCGGCAACACATTCCAGGTATTTCCCCCCTGTATTCTCGTCACACTGACCACGACAGAATCCAGCGTATCGATATTGCGACTGGCTATAGTTTGCAGGGCAATCACCAGTTGGCTGGCAATCACGATGGCGTCATTACCCTCTTGTGGACGCGCAGCGTGTGCGCCTTTGCCCCGCACCCGTAATACAAAACGATCGACGTTGGCATAGAATGCGCCGCCTCTGGTGGCAAAAGTGCCTACCGGTAAGCCAGGCTCGTTATGCATGCCAAAAATAGCGGACACGTTTTCCAGCGCACCGGCCTTAATCAGCGCCTTCGCCCCCGTGAAGTTTTCTTCTGCCGGTTGAAACAACAGACGGACGCGCCCGGATAATTCCGCCTCCCGTTCTTTTAACAGCAGTGCGGCACCCAGCATGACGCTGCTATGAACATCATGCCCGCAGGCATGCATCACACCATCATGTATTGAACTAAACGGCACGCCACTGGTTTCCTGAATGGGCAGCGCGTCAATATCGGCACGCAGCGCAATCACCTTTTCCCCTTGTCCGACTTCAGCCACGACACCTGTGGCGAGTGAATACGGCAACAAACGTAACCCTGCTGACTCCAGCCAGTGACGGATCCTTGCTGTCGTCTCCACTTCCTTGCCAGACAGCTCCGGGTTCTGGTGCAACTCGCGTCGCCAGTTGATGAGCTGTTCTTTGAATGTCTGCGCCGCGATTGTCATCGGTTTCCCCTTACCAGGCTTCATGTTCGGCCGCAAAATGAGATACGGGAGATTCCAGATCAACGCCTGCCAACAAGCGCAACGACTCAATACGTGCCACAGGATCGGCAATGGGAGTATCAATAATGAATTCGTCGATACCAAATTCCTGGCTTAATGCGGCAAGACCCGCATGAACCGTCTGCGCGATACCTTTAAGCAGCGAGGGTTCACGGCGTTCGATTTTTTTGATGGCGCTACCCGCCTGACGAGAAAATGCATGAGCCTGAGCTTCGCTTGCCACGCTCACACGCTGGCTGTTTTCCAGTTCGACGCTCCAGATTTCCACCAGGCTCGCCAGTTCAGCCGCTTTTTCCTCGTCTGGTGCGACAATCACCTGCACGGCCACCACCGTGTCACGCTGGCTTTTACTGCTCCAGGCCGTCAGCACCTGACGCATTAAGTTTTTATCGCCATTCAGGTGCGCGGCATAAACGAAGTTCCAGTCAAGGCTTGCGGCAAGGGCTGCACTTTCAAGACTTGCGCCCAGCAAAAAACGATCGGCACCGCGTGCAGGAACCGGTGTGGCGCGTAAGGTTTCTTCTTCGTCTGGTGCGGCTGGCAACGCAAGCCAGTTATCAAGCTCGGTAAGTTTGTCGGCAAATGACGCTTTATCCTGCCCACCGCGCTGCAACGCCTGGGTCGACAGAGGTAATCCGCCTGGCGCTTTACCCACGCCGAGATCAACTCGACCCGGCGCAAGACTTGCCAACAGATTGAAGTTTTCCGCCACTTTGTAAGGGCTGTAGTGTTGCAACATCACCCCACCTGAACCGACACGAATACGCTGGGTTTGCCCGACTATCCATGCAATAAGCAGTTCCGGTGACGGGCTTGCCAGCCTTGAGGTGTTATGGTGCTCGGCAATCCAGAAGCGGTGATAACCCCAGGCCTCTGCAAGCTGAGCCAGATGCAGCGTGTGTTTCAGGGCGTCGCCAGGAGTATCGTCCTTCGCGACCGGGCTTTTATCCAGCAGGCTGATTCGATATGACATGCCACAAACTCGTGTTGATTAACATGCCTTCATTAATAAGGTTTCCATTCATATGAGTGAAACAATTAATTTACATTTGGTTAGCCAAAAACTGGATAAGCCAGATTTCGACGTCATCAAATAGCTCATAAAGGGTCTAAAATTATTAATCCAGAAACAAAATAGACTCTTTTTGACCCATAAGATTGACAAAAGACCGTAAATGAACCATTTTTATTAAAAAATTAAATAATGGGTCATATGTGATACACAAAATCATATTAAGCTCACATAAAACCCATTGCTGTTCTTTTATATGAATTTAAGGTCATTTATGAACTACAACACCGACACGCTCGCAGACAAATTGCAAACCATGAGCGAATTATTGAATGACGTAAAAAAAGCCGTGACGTTACGGGCGCAAGAATCAGATAGCCTGATCGACGAGCAGGTTATCGCGACCTCAGCACAACTGGGGCAAAAACTGAATCTGCGCCGCAAAGCGCTGGATATCGATCTTGCGACGCTTGAGCTACAAACTGGAGTGTCAGCTTCAACGCTCAAACGCCTGTTTAAAGATCCCGAGCAGGTCAAATTTGGCACCGTGTTACGTGTCGCTGAAGCATTAGGTGTGAAATTATGCGCCGCCGTGTAGAGGTGTGGTTATACGGCGAGCCGGTGGGTGAATTGCGCCAGGATAACGACGGTTATGAATTTAGTTATCGCGCTGACTATATCGGCCCGCCGCTGTCACTGAGCTTGCCGGTGCGTGTCGGCCGTTTTCGCAGCCAAACCTTACCCCCTTTTTTCTCCTCTCTGGCACCAGAGGGGTGGTTGAAAAAGCGTTACAGCCAACTGCAACAGCGCGACGAACATGACCTTCTCGGGATGCTTATCGATAACGGTAAAAACCTGATAGGTGCGGTGCAACTGGTCAACATTCAGGAGGATTAATGATGGGATTACCCCCGCGTTGCCACATTCTTTTAACTCCGCTGGTGCAGGCCAAAGAGCAAGAGTCCGGTTATTCGACCAAAGGTCTGAGACATCTGACTGGCTCCGGCAAAGTGAATCCTAAACTGAGTTTTACGCGCAGTGAATTTATTCATGAATTGCCGAAAGCCCAGCGCGGCATGAGTATCTCCGGCTATCAACCTAAGCTTCAGATGGTTGTGCAGGATGGGGAGTTTGCCGTGGTAGAGCACCAGGGTGAGTACATTCTCAAACCCTCTCCCGCGGAATTCCCCCATCTGGCCGAGAATGAACATGCCACCATGACGCTGATGGCACGACTGGGGTTTGATGTACCGCCGCACGGCCTGGTAAGTTTTGCGCCCGAGCAGGATGAACCCCGCGAATTAGCCTTTGTTATCCGCCGTTTCGACCGGGACAGACAAACCGGTGCGGCCATTCATCAGGAACAGCTTGATGCGGCAATGAATGTGGGCGAAAAGTACGGGAAAACGGGCAGTGACGGAAAGCAGTATGTGAGTTATCAGCAGCTGGCTGAGTTTCTGACTCAACATGTGAATAGCAACATCGCGTTTAAAGTCGATCTGTTCCGACGCATTGCTTATGCGTATTTGTTGGGGAACAACGATATGCACCTGCGCAATTTTGGCTTGATTCACCCGCGAATCGGGGAGCCGTCGCTCTCACCGGTTTATGATTTTGTCTCTGTTGCACCCTATCCCGCTATTTTTAGCTCGGGGTTTATGGCACTGCCGCTATTATCATGTGAAGAAGGCGACCGCGAACTGGCACCGGGTTTTAAAACGGCTTATGGCGAATATCTGGGAATGGATTTCCATGCGCTCGGTTTGAGCATGGGCATGACGGATAAACTCATCGTTAAATTGCTTCACGATTTGCAAAAAGAGAGTCGCATTGTGGATGCGGTCTACCGTGAGTCGTTTATGCCAGTAAAAGATGTGGAAGCGACGCTGCGTTGTTACCACCAGCGGCTGGATCGGTTGATGCGTCTGGATGAAGCACAGATTTAATGCCAAAAAATGGCGGGTAATACGATGCTTACCCGCCTGAAGACTTAAAACGTTTCCCAATTCTCGTTTGACTCGCTGACGGCGGTCTTACGAACCATCGTCGGTGCAAGTGTGAGTTTTGGCTCGACGCTGCGGGGTTCAGTTCTTACTTCCTGATTAATACGAAATACAGCAACCGCCTGAGTCAAACGGCTGGCCTGTTCTTCAAGTGCTGAAGCGGCTGCGGCAGACTCTTCAACCAACGCGGCGTTCTGCTGTGTTACACGGTCCATTTCAGAAACCGCCAACCCAACCTGGTCGATCCCACGGCTTTGCTCATCTGATGCCGACGCGATCTCGCCCATGATATCGGTCACACGGGTCACTGCATTAACAATTTCACCCATGGTTTCGCCTGCACTTTCAACCAGCGTTGAACCGGTATCCACTTTGCTGACGGAATCTTCGATCAGGCCTTTGATCTCTTTGGCGGCCTGCGCACTGCGCTGCGCCAGGTTACGCACTTCACCGGCAACCACCGCAAAACCACGCCCTTGCTCACCCGCACGTGCGGCTTCAACAGCGGCATTCAGTGCCAGGATGTTGGTCTGGAAGGCAATACCATCAATCACGCTAGTAATGTCGGCAATTTTCTTCGAGCTACTGGCGATGTCGTTCATGGTGCGCACCACGTTATCTACCACTTTGCCGCCCTTCTGCGCGGTTTCGGAAGCACTCAATGCCAGTTGGCTGGCCTGACGTGCATTTTCCGCATTCTGTTTCACCGTTGCGGTCAACTCTTCCATACTGGCAGCGGTTTCTTCAAGCGAAGCGGCTTGTTGCTCAGTACGGGAAGAGAGATCGTTGTTACCGATAGAAATTTCGCTGGCACCGCTATAAATCGCGTTCGCGCCATGACGCACATCACTTACCGTGCTCATCAGTTCAGACTGCATATGGCGTAAGGTGGCGGCCAGTTGCCCCATCTCATTGGTGCCTTCCACATCAATCGTACGCACCAGGTCACCGCTGGCAATATGACGAATGCTTTCAATCAGGCGATGCAACGGTTCAATCAAGGTTTTCTTGATGCCCAGCCAGACGGTGACAATCGCCGCGGCGACCAGCGCCAGAATCACAACAAGGATCCAAATAGCCTGCGAGTAAGACTGATTATTGTCGTCTACCGCTTGTTGATACAGCTGGTCATTTTGTTGCAGATAACTGACGTACTCTTTCTCAAAGCCATCCTGGTATTTCTGCGTCGGTTGGTCGAAGAATTCGTTAATTTTCCCCGCACCCAACAATTGAATCAGCTCAGCGAGTGCGCCGTGATAAATATCGTAATTACGCTTGATTTCATTGATGGATTGTTCGCTTTGGCGCGGGTCATGTGGCAATGCTTCATACTCAGCCCACTCCTTTTCCGCCTGCTTTAACGATTGGCTGGCGATGAGCATCAGCTCATTGACTGTCGCGCCGCTACCAATATTGTTGGTATCCATCATATGACGGATGCCCGCACGGTTCAGCGTGTTACGGGTTTGCAATAACGCCACCCAGCTACCGTTGAGCGTGGACTGCTGCTGGCGAATGGTTTGCAGCACCGTGAAGTTTTCTTTGTCGTTTTTTAGCGCGTTGAAGAACAACCCACCGGACGTCATCTGTAAGACACCAAATAAACCCAGCACAAAGAGAAGACTGGTTACAACTTTTATGCGATTTAACATGCTCTTTCGTTCTCATGACAACAGAAGCATAGAGTTTCGGCAAATACACTCAAAACTTTATGCTTCATTGCAGAGAAAAAGAGAAATTAACTCCGTTCGATGTCTTTAGCCGCCTGATCTAACGTATCGATGATGCTGTACAACGTCTCTTTAGGCAGATCGGTTTGGCCGAGTTTAGTGTTAAGCGCAACTTTGAAATTATGAATCGCCCGCTGTATTTCCGGGATACGGCGGTTGTCCCCCAGTACGCCTAACGATTCAAGACGTGCAATCACATGGCTGAGTTCATCTTGCTGTTCGGCCAGTGACGCGTGCCCTTCTTCAGTCAGCATCCACGCTTTCTTACTGCTGTCACTTTGCACGGCCGTAATCAACCCCATCTCCTCAAGCAAAGAGAGGTTCGGATAGATAATCCCGGGACTTGGTACATATTCGCCTTTTGCAATCGCCTCAATAGATTTGATCAACTCGTAACCGTGCGCGATGTTGCTTGAGAGGAAATGGAGGATCAGCAGACGGATGTCATTGGCGTCAAACAAGCGCTCACGGCGCATACGCCCTTTACCGCCGCCCATGCAGCCCTTTTCGTTATGGTCATGGCCGTGATGACCACCGTGCAAACCGTGTCTTTCGTGGCGTTCATGTTTCGCACAAAATTGTTGATGTAGTTGATGGATTCTCATATCAGTTTCCTTATTTGTGATGCCAGTAAGCCACAGCACGCACGTAATCCGCGTCCAGACCGTGAGTTTCCAGCAGTGCATCGCTCAGTTGTTTCACATCGTGGCCTTCTCCGGTGACCCAGACAAAATAGTCGCTCTCCGGGAAGTCAATCGTGCTGATGTGTTTAGCGATAGATTCGGTATCAAGCCGGTGAATCTGTGCGTGATGAAATTCACACAGATACTCGAGGCTTTGTGTTTGCTGGCTGTTAACCAGCACGGTGGGAACAATGTGTTCTGGTAACGACAGCAGACGACGACGAACGGCAGGTAACCCGCTTTCATCACAGATGTAGAGCTGAAATGCGTAATCGGTCGGAACCACCAGTGAACCACGCGGTCCGCCAATTAAGAGCGTGTCGCCAACCGTTGCGTTTCCAGCCCACAGGCTTGCGACGCCACCGTCGTGAATGTAGAAATCCAGCGTCAATTCGTTACGCGTGGCATCAAATGCCAGCGGTGTGTAATCGCGGGAGAGTGGACGCTGGCCTTCCCCCCATACAATTCCCTCGTCAGTCACTGACGGACGAATAAAATCACCGTCTTCTGGCGGGAAAAACACTTTCACATGGTCATCAAATCCCCGTGAGGTGAACCCCGCTAATTCTGGACTGCTAAAAACAATGCGATAAAAACAGCCCGCAACGGTCTCTTTGCTTTTGACGGTTAACTGACGGAATTTGAGGTCATTTTTTACGCGTTGAGGAAGGTTAGGTTTAGTTTGTAGGGTCATTCGGTTCTCACTTTTGCGTTACTAAGATATATCATAACTATGTTTTAGCACATGCAATTGAGATTGTCGTTATCAATTTTTGCCGTTACGCAAGGTGTGAAGTGGCGAAATTCTATTCGAAATTGTTAACGCGCCTCGTGGATCGCAAATTGACAAACCCTTACCAAGCTATGCTTCCAATTCGCAGCCAGCGGTGCCTACACTGCAAGTGGCAGCAACTGCCAGGTCATATACCATTCATCACCTACCCCAAATAACAG
Source organism: Buttiauxella sp. WJP83 (assembly GCF_027594725.1). NCBI lineage: Bacteria > Pseudomonadati > Pseudomonadota > Gammaproteobacteria > Enterobacterales > Enterobacteriaceae > Buttiauxella > Buttiauxella sp. WJP83. The sequence goes on along the minus strand of NZ_CP110080.1, from coordinate 2,246,376 downwards.
TCCAGGAGGTTTGCAATGTTTCCTGAGTACCGTGAATTGATTAACGAATTAAAATCCGCTAACCCGCGTTTCCTCAGCTTGTTTGACAAGCACAATCAGCTCGACGATGAAATTTTACGCAAGGGAGGGCCGCAAGGGACGGGATACAACGAAAGAGTCGTACAGATGAAAAAAGAGAAGTTGCGGCTAAAAGATGAGTTGTATCAGATGTTGAAGAAAGCTAGTCAATAGCCAGGGGCGTATTCAGGAAGGGGAAACTCCCCTTCCTTTGTTTTTTTAAGCTGCTGTAACCAACCTAAAAACAATCGCATAAAGCGCCGTCAAACCCGGATAAATATCAGCAATCACCTCTTTAAGCTGAGGCAGCGTCATATTTTCCTGGCGAGCATGCTCCTCCGTCAGTTCGTCGAGCATTACCGGCGTTACGCTTATCACTTCAATGGTGCAAAAATAGACGTCATCTTCGTAACGCCCGACGCGCAGCTGCTGGCCCGGCGTAAAGTGTGATTCGGAAGCGTCACGTAGCGTAATGGTTTTGCGACCGGCTACGATATCACTCTCAAAACGCTGAAAAAAAGTAATGTCATTCATTGTGCATTCCGGCAAAAAACGTAAAACAAATTAGAACAACGAGAACATCAACGCGACCGGAAAACTCATCGGCCAGGTGGCTCCCACCAGCACAGAACTTAACAGTTTAATTCGTTTCGTATCTTTAGCCAAAAACCAGGTGATAAAACCGGTTACAAACGACATTGCGGCATAAAAAACTAACATACTCTGATAAAGGGTCATTTTTATAAATTTTTACATCTGAAAAACCTGCCGCAAAATATGCTCTTATTTATGACGCAGATCAAGCTTTTGCCACCACTTTCTCCCACCTTCCGCCTCGCCTGGTGAATGCACTATATTTACCCTATTCCACAGACAAAGGGTCTGGGGTAAAGCGGAGATTTTTTATGGGACACTACGTTTTAAAGAAATCAACGAAAGCGACGGCTGAGCCATTTTATTTCGTGTTAAAGGCATCAAACGGACAGATTATTGCCCAAAGTGAGATGTATTCATCGAAAGCTGCCGCGCAAAAAGGAATTGAGTCGGTGCAGAAGAATGGTGCCACGACCGACATTCGAGACGAAACGGAGTAATTGGCAAGAGAAAACCCTGGGTGGCGCCGCGCTTATACGCATAAATGATTAGTATAAAGATATACACAGGCGCCATCCACCTCATAAGATGTGGAATTTAAAGCAAAAGAGTAAATTTACATAATTCAGTACCCGTAGTATAGATAGCGACTATCTTTAGTAAAGAACTGTAGTTATTAGTATGAGGTCTTTATGTTTCTTAATTACTTCGCCCTTGGTGTGCTTATTTTTGTCTTTCTCGTTATTTTCTACGGGATCATTATTCTTCACGACATTCCTTATCTTATTGCTAAATCTCGTAATCACCCCCACGCCGATGCTATCCACGTCGCCGGTTGGGTGAGCTTGTTTACCCTACATGTTATATGGCCGTTCTTATGGATTTGGGCCACGCTCTATCGACCAGAACGTGGCTGGGGAATGCAGCAAAACTCAGAAGTATCATTGGCTTCGTTACAGCAAAGGGTTTCTGAGCTGGAGCAAAAGTTAGGCGACAATAAAATAACTCCATCGGAGTAATATCATGGATTTACTCATTATCCTGACATATGTAGCTATTGCATGGTCAATATTCAAAATATTTAAAATACCTGTAAATAAATGGACAGTACCAACCGCTGCATTGGGAGGAGTGTTTTTAATTGGCGCACTGATTTTATTAATGAACTACAACCACCCTTATACTTTTTTGGCGCAAAAAGCAGTTATTTCAATTCCAATCACACCGCAAGTGACAGGGATTGTGAGTGAAGTGACCGATAAACAAAATACGATGATTAAAAAAGGAGACGTGCTATTTAAATTAGAACCCACTCGCTATCAGGCTCGTGTCGACAGACTTAAGGCTGATTTAACCACTGCCATTCATGGCACTGAGTCACTCCGCTCGGAACTTGATGCTGCCATTGCCAATACAACCCGTGTTAGTGCCGAACGCGACAGATTGTTTAAAGATTACCAACGCTACCTTCAGGGCAGTAAAGCGCGGGTCAACCCTTTTTCTGAGAGCGATATTGATAACGCCCGGCAGAACTACCTTGCTCAGGATGCACTGGTAAAAGGTTCGGTTGCCGAGCAGTCGCAAATCAAAAGTCAGTTAGACAGCATGGTCAATGGAGAGCAATCGCAAATTGTCAGCTTACGCGCCCAACTGAATGAAGCTGAATACAACCTCAACCAGACCATTGTTCGAGCGCCGAGTGATGGCTACGTGACACAAGTGCTGATCCGCCCAGGGACCTACGCGGCAGCCCTGCCATTACGGCCGGTGATGGTGTTTATTCCAAAACAAAAACGCCAGATTGTTGCGCAATTCAGACAGAACTCGCTGTTGCGTTTAGAAGCAGGTGATGAAGCCGAAGTGGTCTTTAATGCGCTACCAGGGCAGGTATTCCCAGGTAAACTCACCTCCATTTTACCTGTCGTTCCAGGTGGTTCTTATCAGGCCCAGGGGACGCTGCAATCACTGACGCTCACTCCGGGGAGTGACGGCGTGTTGGCGGTCATTGAGCTTGCGCCAAATGCACAAGTCGATGCGTTACCAGATGGTATTTTTGCCCAGGTTGCCGTCTATTCCGACCACTTTACCCATGTTTCTGTGATGCGTAAGGTGCTACTGCGAATGACGAGCTGGATGCACTATCTGTATCTTGATCATTAACGGATTTCGGTAGGGTGACCAGTTCGCCCTACCGATGTCTTTTTTTGCTAATACCCCATTAACTAGCGACCTAATAATTACCGCCTTAAAAATAACACGCTAAACATATAGCAATTACTTCTAATTTATCATACAAATCCATTACAATAAAAAAGCATTAATTGGAATTTAGTCTTCCAGTTCTAAAATAGTTAGATAAGCATTGCTCATGATTTTAGATTAAATAAAAAGCACAAATGTGCATTTTTTTATGCTTTATCTTCAAATAACCCTTTATGGTTAAGCCTGATTAAACCTTCTGGTTTCCTGTAACATTCGGATAATTGAATTACCTTGCCATTCTAAACATTGGCTAAGATAATAGTTTTACAAAGTGCATGGATTTTCACGTACAAACCTCAAAATAGTTAAAATACTTAATCTATGTTCAAATTAACATCTAAAAAAGCATTGGTAATAACTGCTATTGTTGTGATTGCACCATTTGTATTGATTTCAATTTATTCTTTTTTATACATTAAATCCAATGCTGAAAGTAACTTCAAAGAGACAATGTTTCGATTTACCAAGAACGCGTCTCATGCCAGCATCGAAGTTCCTGTTAGAAAAATTAACACTTTATTCACCTCGCTTTCAGCATTAATGAATAAAGAAGATATTACGGAAAGCATCTCCTCTGGGCGTCCAGAATCAAACGCCCTGTTGCCTTCATTAATTAATGCCAATGATATTTTTTTGAATATCATTTTGTCTGACGACCATGATAACTATAGAATTTACCCTAACCGAGAATATAAAAACTATAAACCAAGCCAACGCCCGTGGTTTCCTGTAGATGGTATGAAAGATGTTATCTACTTCTCTGACCCGTACATTAGTGCTAATAAAAATGTTGCACCCAATAATGATGTCAACACCATCACAGTCAGTATGAATCTCTTTGACCGACAGCTGGATTTTATTGGTAACGTGGCATTAGACCTCAACCTTAGCGCGCTTAGCGCCACGTTGAAGGGGATGGTCATTCCTTACGAAGGCCGCTATATGGTTGCGGCAATGGATGGCTCAATAATCATGATTACCAATCCAAAGGAGATCTTCAGCCGAAAAGTGCCTGCTTCTTGGCTAAGCGAAGTAACAGAGTCGAGCGGTTACTTTCGGGATAAAGAGAGTAAACAAATTGTCTTTTATCAGGCATTTCAAAACCCAGATTGGGTAGCGTTCGCCACCGTTGATAATGAGCAATATAATAAACTGCTAAATAACTCTTACAGTGTTTTGATGTACATCATGCTTGGCTGTATGCTTTGCTATCTCATCATCGCCATTATTGCCAGAGTGTATTTTAAGCAGTGGATAGACATGCTTTATTTAAATATTAACGATAATGACGTGAGTGAAATGCCACGCAACCTTGAAGGGTTGTGTAAAGGAATAGCCAAAAAAAATGAAACGCTAAAGGAAGCGGTTCAAGCTGCGACTACCGATCCGCTGACTCAAATTGGTTCGCGTAGGAAGTTTGAGCAGGATATTCTTAATCTGTTTAATGCCGAGAAGCCATTCCATTTGGCCATGATCGATTTAGATAACTTCAAAAAAATTAATGATACTTTTGGACATCAAACTGGTGATAGTGTTTTAAAAAACGTGAGCAAAATAGGTGCAGAACGATTTTCGGGTCTACATTCTATCTACCGGTTTGGTGGTGAAGAATTAGTCGCCTTAATGTGCGATTTACCTTTTGCCGAATGTTATGAACTTATTGATAGCTGGCGATATACCGTAAATCAGCGGAAATGGCGAGAGCCAAACCTCTTCGTTACTTTTAGTTGCGGAATTGCCCATTCAACGGAATATGCTTCGATAGATGAAATAGTATCGGCTGCTGACCAATTCCTTTATCAGGCAAAGGCCGCCGGGAAAAACTGTATTTATCCCCCGTTGAGTTAATTCCCCACCCCGTCAACTAAAGTTGACGGGGTGAGTTGCTACTTTCAATACGCTAATGCTTAATCATCACATGCCGAATCACGGTGTAATCTTCCAGGCCGAACAGCGACATGTCTTTGCCATAGCCTGAGAGTTTTTGCCCGCCGTGTGGCATTTCGCTCACCAACATGAAATGGGTATTCACCCACGTACAGCCATACTGTAAACGAGCGCTGAGGCGATGGGCGCGGCCTACATCTTTTGTCCAGACGGAAGACGCCAGGCCGTAGCTGGAATCGTTAGCCCAGCCCAACACCTGCTCTTCGTCATCAAACACCGTGACGCTGACAACCGGGCCAAACACCTCTTTCTGCACGATGTCATCTTCCTGCTTCGCACCCGCAAGCAGCGTTGGCTGGAAGTAATATCCTGCCCCTTCTACTTTGGCACCACCCGTCACCACTTTGACATGTGGTAGCGCTTTGGCGGCGTTCACCGCGTTGCTGACACGCTCAAGGTGTGCGGCAGAACTCAACGGCCCGAGTTCGGTGGACTCCTCTTCAGGTGCACCGTATTTCAGGCTACTGACCGCTTCACCCAGTTTCTCAACGAGTTTGTCGTAAATTCCTTTTTGCGCGTAGATCCGACATGCCGCGGTGCAGTCTTGCCCGGCGTTGTAATAACCAAAAGTACGCACACCTTCGACCACCGCATCAAGGTCTGCATCATCAAAGACAATCACCGGTGCTTTACCGCCCAACTCCATATGGGTGCGTTTAATCGACGGTGCGGTATGGCTGATAATATGTTCGCCAGTCGCAATCGAGCCGGTTAACGATACCATGCGCACCTTTGTATGACCGGTCAGCACATCACCGACCGTCTGCCCACGCCCAAACAGCACGTTAATTACACCTGCCGGGAAAATATCTTTCGCCAGTTCTGCGAGTTTAAAGGCCGTAAGCGGCGTGATTTCGGACGGTTTAATCACAACGCAGTTCCCGGCGGCAAGTGCCGGGCCGAGTTTCCAGGCCGCCATCATCAACGGGTAGTTCCACGGGGCGATCGACGCCACCACGCCAACGGGATCGCGGCGGATCATCGACGTATGGCCACTGAGATATTCCCCCGCAGCCAGCCCATTCAGGCAACGACTGGCACCCGCAAAGAAGCGGAACACATCCACCACAGCCGGAATTTCATCATTCAGCACGCAATGGAATGGCTTCCCACAGTTAAGGGATTCAAGGCGGGCAAACTCATCACTATGCTGTTCGATAACGTCAGCCAGTTTTAGCAGATGTTCCGCACGCTCTTTCGGGGTAGTTTGCCCCCAGGTAGCGAAGGCGTTATCCGCAGCCAGTACTGCGTCATTAACCTGGCTCGGCGTGGCTTCGGCAATCTCGAGCAGCACTTCTCCCGTTGCCGGATTCCAGACCGGCAATTTCTCGCCCTGGCCGTCCACTAATTGGCCGTTAATTAATAATTTGTTTTGCATAGTGATACCTTCTCAACGTTATTTACCGCTGCCCGCAACTTCATCGCCGCCACGGCTCAGCCAGTACGCCCCTAAAATCGGAATGGTGGTCATCAGCATCACCATTAACGCCACCACATTAGTCACCGGCACTTCACGCGGCCGCCCAAGTTGGTTGAGTAACCACAAGGGCAGCGTGCGCTCATGTCCGGCCGTAAAGGTGGTGACAATAATTTCATCAAATGACAGCGCGAACGCCAGCATGCCCCCGGCTAATAACGCCGACCCCAGATTGGGTAAAATGACGTAGCGGAAGGTCTGCCAGCCGTCGGCCCCCAAATCCATCGACGCTTCAATCAGGCTGTATGAGGTACGACGGAAACGGGCTATAACGTTGTTAAACACAATCACGACGCAAAATGTGGCATGGCCGACCACAATGGTCAGAAAACCTGGCTCAAAGTTCATCATCTTGAACGCCGTTAATAACGCGATACCCGTAATAATTCCCGGTAATGCGATGGGTAACAGCAGTAGCAATGAGATGGCGTTTTTGCCAAAGAATTCTCGTCGCCATAATGCGGTGGCGGCAAGAGTGCCAAGTATCAACGCAAGTAGTGTTGCCAGCGCGGCGATTTTAAGTGACAACGTCACAGCGTCGAGAATATCCCCTCGCGACGCTGCCACGCTGAACCAGTGCAGCGTCAGCCCTTTGGGAGGAAAACTGAAAGCCGCCTCTTCGGTGTTAAACGCGTAAAGCGCAATGATCAGCAGCGGGAAATGCAGGAAGATGACCCCGCCCCAGGCCGCAATTTTGAGTAATAACGGTGCGCGTTCAGAGTGCATCGAAAGCCCCCAGTCGTTTCACCAGTGAAAGATAAATGGCGATCAGAACAATCGGCACCAGCGTAAACGCGGCAGCCATCGGCATATTGCCAATCGCCCCCTGTTGGGAATACACCATATTGCCAATGAAGTATCCCGGCGGGCCCACCAGTTGCGGCACAATAAAATCACCGAGTGTCAGGGAAAAGGTGAACACTGAACCGGCAGCCACACCCGGAATCGCCAGAGGCAAAATCACATGACGGAAGGTCTGAGCCGGGCGCGCGCCTAAATCCGCCGACGCCTGTAACAATGACGGAGGTAAACGTTCGAGCGCGGCCTGAATCGGCAGGATCATGAACGGCAGCCAGATGTAGAGAAACACCAGAAAGCGCCCAAATCCGGAAGTAGAAAGCGTATTGCCACCGACGGCCGGAATGGTCAGCATCAGATTTAGCAGCGGCTCCAGCCCCATATTTTGCAGGAACCATTGCGCCACACCGTCGCGTGAGAGCAGCAATGTCCAGGCATACGCCTTAACAATGTAGCTGGCCCACATCGGCAGCATCACGGCGATATAGAAAAACGCTTTAAGCTTGCCGCTGGTGTAACGCGCCATAAAGTACGCCATCGGAAATGCCAACACCGCACTGGCGAGCGTCACTGCAATCGCCATTGTCAGGGTGCGCAGGATGATGTCGTAATTCGCCGGATTAAACAGAGCTGCAATGTTGGCGAACGTCAGGTCCGGCGTGACCGACATCGTGAAATCATCGAAGGTGTAAAACCCTTGCCACAGCAGCGTCAGTAATGAACCAAGGTAAATGACGCCAAACCACAGCAGTGGCGGCAACAGTAATAAGGCCAGCCAGAATCCCGGGCGTTGCCACAAGAACGTGGCAACGCGCCGCATCAGGCGGTTGTCAGCATGGGAGGCAGGAAGACTCATATCCATTTCATCCTTCCCCCTGCAGTGCAACCATCGCCGCACGGGGCCAAACTGCGGTGACCTGCTGGCCGATTTGATAGCGTTCTTCGCTGATAACACGTTGCGGGTTCGCCTCACTGACCAACAGCTTTTCACCACCGGCAAGGCGCAGTTCAAATCGCGTCGCCGCACCTTGATAGTGGATTTCCTGGATCATGCCGTTGACGCGAATTTCATGACCCTGACTCGGTTGATCACTCAGAACGATATGTTCAGGGCGCAGGGAAAATAACGTTTCCTCCCCGCACACTTTGCCGGAAAGCGCGGGTTGCAGCACGTTTGAGGTGCCCACGAAGCTTGCGACAAACGCCGTGCGCGGCTTCATATACAGCTGGCGTGGTGTATCAACCTGTTCGATACGTCCGTTATTGAACACCGCCACACGGTCGGACATCGACAACGCTTCACTTTGGTCATGGGTGACGAAAATAAAGGTGATCCCAAGTTCACGCTGGAGGTTCTTCAGCTCGCCCTGCATCTGCTCGCGAAGTTTAAGATCCAACGCACCAAGGGGTTCATCGAGCAACAACACGCGTGGGCGATTCACCAGTGCACGGGCTAACGCCACTCGCTGGCGCTGCCCCCCTGAAAGCTGTGACGGTTTGCGGGCGTGAACAAAACCCAGAGCCACGCGCTCAAGCGCTTCCTGCGCTTTGGCGAGCCGCGTTTTTTTATCCACACCTTTCACCATCAACCCATAAGCAACGTTTTCCAGTACCGTCATATGCGGGAACAGTGCGTAATCCTGGAAAACGGTGTTGACGTCGCGTTGATAAGGCGGCACGTCTTGTGCCGGTTTACCAAAAATCGCGATTTCGCCGGAAGTGACCTGTTCAAAACCGGCGATCAAACGTAAGCAGGTGGTTTTGCCCGAGCCAGATGGCCCGAGCATGGAGAAAAACTCCCCGTCTTCAATATCAATCGAGACATTATCGACGGCTCGCACATCACCATACAGGCGCGAGACGTTATGAAACTGCACAGCGTACGACATAACTCCTCCAGGCTTAACGGCCACCCATAATTGCGATGTAATCCTGTGTCCAGCGACTGTACGGCACGAATTTACCGCCTTCGGCGATTGGCGTTTTCCAGAACACGATCTTATCGAAGTAATTAAAGCCGTTGGTTTCGCAGCCTTTGTCTCCCAGTAACGTACTGGCTTTACACCCTTCAACTACCGCTGGTAGAGAGCCAAACCACGCCGCCACATCACCCTGAACTTTCGGTGTCAGCGAGTGGTTCATCCATTTGTAGGCGCAGTTCATGTGTTTCGCATCAGCGTGGAGCATGGTGGTATCCGCCCAACCTGTGACCCCCTCTTTAGGGAATACCGTGCCAATCGGCTGGCCTTCACCTTTCAGGGCGTTGGCCTGATACGGCCAGGCGCTGGACGCCACCACACCTTCGTTTTTGAAGTCGCTCATCTGAACGGTGGTGTCATGCCAGTAGCGGTGAATCAGGCCGTGTTGATCGCGCAACACTTTCAGCACCGCCTGATATTGTTCTTCCGTTAATTGATACGGGTCGTCAATGCCCAACTGCGGTTGTGTGGCTTTCACGAACAGCGCGGCATCGGCGATGTAGATTGGCCCGTCATAGGCCTGTACGCGGCCCTGGTTGGTTTTACCGTCAGGTAAGTTTTGTTTGACGAACACCACACTCCAGCTGTCTGGAGGCGTTGGGAAGGTTTTGGTGTTGTACATCAGCAGGTTTGGTCCCCACTGATACGGCGTGCCGTACACTTTGCCATCGACGTTAAACCACGAGCCTTTCACCAGCCGCGGATCGACGTTTTTCCAGTTTGGGATCAGTGCTGTGTTAATTGGCTGCACGCGTTTGCCCATAATCAGGCGTAACGAAGCGTCACCCGAAGCGGTAACCAGGTCATAACCGCCCTTCGCCATCAAGCTGACCATTTCGTCAGACGTAGCGGCAGTTTTTACGTTGACCTTACAGCCGGTTTCTTTTTCGAAATCGGTTACCCAGTTATACGCTTTGTCGGTATCGCCGCGCTCGATGTAACCCGGCCAGGCAATAATATCGAGTTGCCCTTCACCCGCGCCGAGTTTGTCCGGAAGCCCTGCCGCCTGTGCTGAAAGCACGGTCAAACAGAGTGTGGAGAGAGACCATATAGCCTGTTTTGTACGCATTGCTGCTACTCCTGTCTGAAGATAAAGGCGGCACACCATGGGATATCAGTGCCGAAAGTGGAAAAAATCCCCGTATAAAAACAATAGTCTGCGGCTATATACCAGACAGGGCGGCGGCAAGAAATTTCACCAGGTTGTGATATACCGCGCAGTAAAGAACGACTTCGTGGCACCTGAGGGCGAGCACCTGCGATACCATAACCGGACATTTTTTTAGTGTAGACAGCGTGTAAATGCGCTGGTGGTGCCACCAGTCAAATTTACTCAATTATCGAAATTTCATATGGATGGAGGTAAAAAATGCAGGTTGCTCATATTGCCCTGTGGACCAATAACCTCGAGGATGCTTGTGCTTTTTGGCGCGAGCATTTCAACGCGCATGTTGGGGAGGCTTACCACTCGAAGCGTCGTGAAGGTTTTATCTCCCATTTTGTGACGCTCGCGAGTGGCCCAGCACTGGAGTTGATGACGTTGCCAGGCCTTGTCGACAAACCCGCTCGTGAAGATAACCGCACCGGCTGGGCGCATATTGCGATTAGCCTCGGTTCTGTCGAAGCAGTCGATAAATTGGTTGCCAGCCTTAAGCCGCTGGGTGCGCTGGTTCACGAAGCGCGTTGGACGGGTGACGGATTCTACGAAGCCGTGATTTCAGACCCAGACGGTAATCTGATTGAAATCACTTCGTGATGTTCTACGATTAACTCGCACTTTAAATAATACGCTGGAGAACAAATGACTATTTCCGCACGAAACCAACTTACCGGCACGGTAAGCCATATCGCTGATGGCGCGGTCAATGACGAAGTTGAATTGACGCTCAATGGTGGCGGTAAGCTGGTGGCAGTTGTGACCCGCTCAAGCCGGGAAGCATTAGGGCTGAAACCCGGTAAAGAAGCGATTGCGCTGATCAAAGCGCCGTGGGTCATGCTGGCAACAGAAGATTGTGGTTACCAGTTTTCTGCTCGTAACCAATTCGCAGGTAGCGTGCTTTCTTTGCTGCGCGGCGCGGTAAATACCACTGTGAATATTACGATTGATGGTGGCAGCGAATTAACGTCGGTTATCACCAATGAAGCCGCCGATGAAATGGCCCTGAAAAATGGCAGCCGTTTAATTGCCTTGATCAAAGCGTCTTCCGTATTGCTGGCCGTGAAAAAGTAAAACCATCAGGGCCCGCTAGCGGCCCTGAGTTTCTATTAATCGCAAATCTGATAAAGAATGACGGGTATAGTTACCCTAAATCACCTCCACCAACCGGCAGAATAGTCCCCGTGATATAGCTGGCGTCGTCGCTTGCCAGAAATAAGATTGCGTTCGCCTGCTCAACCAGTGTCCCATAGCGGTGCATCAGGCTGCTGTCTTTGGTTTGGTCGACAACTTGTTGATACCACAGCTGTTCTTGTTCGCTGGCTTGCTCATGGTTACGCGGCGTCAGGCGGGCTGGCGCTTCTGTGCCTCCTGGTGCAGTGGCGTTAATACGGATCCCACTGCCGGTGTACTCCATTGCCAGGGATTGTGTAATGGCGTTCACTCCACCTTTTGCCGCGGAATACGGCACGCGGTTAACCCCGCGCGTCGCCACTGAGGAAACATTCACAATGGCACCGCGCTGCTGTTTGAGCATATACGGTAGCACCGCTCGGCATCCCCAAAGTGTCGGGAAAAGCGAGCGGCGAATCTCCGCTTCAATTTGTTCCGGCTGATATTCTGCATACGGTCGCGCCCAGATGGTGCCACCCACGTTGTTTACCAGAATATCCAGTTGGCCAAAATGTTGATGTGCCTGGGCAATGGCGTGTTCCGTACTCTCCCATTGTTCCAGGTCGGCTTCCAGCGCCAGCACGTTGCTGCCCTGTTGGCGCAGGTTTTCAGCCAATTCAAAAACGTATTGCGCCCGGTCGATTAACACCAGACGCGCCCCCTCGCGAGCCATTTGCTCTGCGACCTGGCGGCCGATACCTTGCGCCGCACCGGTGATGACGGCCACTTTGTTCTGGAATCGCATCTTTTCTCCTTATGCAGCCGCAGACTGCTCGGCTGTCTTACCTGGGGCAAATTTTTCATAATGGAAGCTGGCAGGTGTTATCTGGCGTTCCTGTAACGTCCGTAATACCGCATCAACCATCGGCGGCGGGCCACAAAGATAAACATCCACGTCGCCATCATTGAGCAACGCATCGTTAAAGTGATCGGTAACGAACCCTTTTTGGGCGCAGGCCGATCCCGCATCGGTGACCACGGGGAGCCAGCTGAAATTCGGCAACCGTTGCGCCAGTTCATCCAGCGCATCGGTCATCACAAGATCGTTCTCTTTTGTGACGCCGTATAACAGCGTAATCGGTTGATTAACTGGACTTTTCGCCAGTTTTTTCAGCATCGCGAGGAATGGCGCAAGGCCCGTGCCGCCTGCCAGCATGACTATCGGTCGCTGCACGGGGCGTAAATAGAAACTGCCCATCGGGCCAGTCAGCGTCAGCGGTTCTCCCGCTTTAGCGTGCTGTAATAACCAGGTGCTCATCAGGCCGTCCGGCACATTGCGAATCAGGAAACTGGCGTGGGTATCGCCGGGTAACGAACTGAACGAGTATGCACGTACTTGCGCGGTGCCTGGCACCTGGATATTCACATATTGCCCGGGTAAGAAGTCGATACCCTTTTCTGGCTCAACCACCAGTTCAATGGCGCTGGATGACAGTGTGCTACTGCGGATGACGGTAGCCTGAAAGCTGCCGATCCCAGTTTTGCACGCCGATGCGGGTACCGGCACGTCTATCACGCAGTCAGATTGTGGAACCATTTGGCAGGTCAACACCTGGCGCTGTTGGTTCTCTTCTTCGGACAGCGCTTCTTCGAGGAAATCCTCGCCTAACGCGTATTCTCCGCTGGCACAGTGGCACTTACAGGTTCCGCATACCCCATCGGAGCAGTCCATCGGCAGATTCACTTTCTGACGATACGCGGCATCGAGGATCTTCTCGCCTGTGTTGCAGCTAATAAAACGCGTGACCCCATCTTCAAAGTTGAGGGCGATATTAAAACTCATAGCGATACCTCTTCTCAGACGTGATAGATGTCGATAACCTGGCGGATATAGTCATTATTTAGCTGAATGGTTTTGCGGGTGATCTGCGGCAGGCCGTCGGTCTGTTGCAGCGTACAAAAAGTGGTGCCAAAGAAATAACCGCTTTGTTGGTAACGATGGCTATGCGTCACCCAGTTGTAGCGCACGTCAACGCAGTCACCGTGGCTGCCGATAATCTCGATATTGCTCAGCATATGCGTGGTGCGTGGTTCTGGTGTGCTGGCTCCGGAACGCTCGGTCTTGATGCGATAGACGCGATCTTCAAGACCGTCTCGGCTCGGGTAGTAAATCAAAGAAATCTGGCTCTGCGGATCGGTGGTGAGCTTGTCGTCATCACCCCAGGCTGGCATCCAGTACACCACTTTTGGGCTGTAACAGCTTAACCATTCGTCCCACTGGCGGTCGTCAAGCAGGCGAGCTTCGTAGTAGAGAAATTGGCTGATGGCATGAATATCCAGACTCATGATGCTACCTCCACGCGCTGAGTGATTGAGGCATCAAATTGGCTTTGCTCTTTTTCGATAGCCGCCAGCATGGTTTGTTGCCAGTGGTGGTGATGGGCGATGTAAAGCGCTTCGTCTTCTGAGCGGATCCCGCTGATTTGTGGCGTGAATCCCGACTGCTGCGCGTGTTCATCCGGGCCATAAACCCAGTGGGTTGCGCCACGGCTTAAATCACTCCACTCCAGATTTTGCGCCATGTAGCCCTGTTGGCAGGAACGGAACTCTTCCAGATCGTCAGGCGTACCCATACCACTCACGTTAAAGAAATCTTCGTACTGGCGAATGCGCGTGGCGCGTGTCGCAGCACTTTCCCCCTTCGGCGCAAAGCAGTAAATCGTCACCTCAGTTTTATCAACGGCAAGTGGGCGGATCACACGGATTTGCGTAGAGAATTGGTCCATCAGGTAGACGTTTGGATACAGACACAAATTGCGGGTTTCGTTGACCATCAAATCAGCACGCTTTTCGCCAAACTGGGCTTTCAGCCGCTCGGTTTCGGCAAATACCGGGCGCACTTCTGGGTTCAGTGCCCGCGTCCACAGCAGCATGTGGCCATGTTCAAAACCGTAACCTCCGCCGACGCTTTTCGACCAACCGTTAGCATCCACGGAATGTGTCCCTTCGGCTTCATAATTTCGTCGCGACATCGTCGACGCATAGTTCCAGTGCACGACGCTAACGTGATAACCGTCCGCGCCGTTTTCAGCGCCGAGTTTCCAGTTGCCTTCATAGATGTAGCTGGATGAGCCCTGCAACACTTCCAGCCCGTTCGGTGCCTGATCAACAATCAAATCAATAATTTTGCGCGTTTCGCCGAGGTAATCCTCAAGCGGCAGCACATCGTCAGACAAGCTGCCAAACAGGAAGCCGCGATATGACTCAAAACGAGGCAGTTTTTTTAGGTCGTGGGAGCCATCTTGCTTAAAGGACTCGGGATAGCCACCGACACTTTCATCCTTGGCTTTTAACAGCTTACCGTTGTTGCTGAACGTCCAGCCGTGGAATGGGCAGGTAAACGAGTTTTTATTACCCGCTTTTCGGCGGCATAACATTGCCCCTCGATGGGCGCAGCTATTAATTAAACCGTGCAGTTCATTCTTTTTATCGCGCGTAATAACCACCGGTTGTCTACCCAGCGTCAGGGTAAAATAATCTCCAGCTTCAGGAATTTGGCTTTCATGTGCCAGATAAACCCAATTGCCCTCGAAGATATGTTTCATTTCCAGTTCAAATAACTGCTCATCAATAAATACATTGCGATTACAGCGATAAATGTCATTCTCACGATCAACAACCAAGGCATTGCTGATTTTGTTTTTAATCGTATCCAGTGTTTTTTGCATAACGCGACCTCCCGTTGAGGATAACTTTATTTGCAGGCAACTATTAGCATTTAAATAATGCCAGCTTGCGCTGGCATATTGGTTATTCTTTGGCGCGGAGTCTGGTAATACGAGATTCTTCTTCAGCGGAATGGGCCGGGCAAATAGTAAAGTCAAATTTAACTTCAGTATGTTCGCCGCTTAAATTACGCGCTTTAATCGTTTGCGGATCGTTAATGGTCACCGGTTCGGCAATTAATCCATCACGGGTAGCGAAAGCAAAATCATCCCACAGATATTTATCCCCGTTAAGGTTAATTTGGCTGGTGAGATGCTTGTGGCCTGGTGCGGATACGAAGAAGTGAATATGTGCCGGGCGATTTCCGTGGCGGCCGAGACGGGTGAGCAGCTTCTGCGTTGGGCCATCTGGTGGGCAACCATAGCCTGATGGAACGATACTTTGCACGCTGTAATGCCCGTCACTGCCGGTTTTGATACGGCGGCGCAGGTTGTATTCGCCCTGGCTTGGGTCGAAGAAGGAGTAATTCCCCAGAGTGTTGGCATGCCAGATATCCACAATCGCATTGGCGACCGGATTGCCTTTGGTGTCACGCACGGTGCCATACAGCCACATCGTTTTGCCGTTATCTTTCCCGTCATCCATGCGGGTGTGGCCTTCAGCTAGCGGAGCATTAGCAACGTACAACGGCCCTTCGATGGTGCGAGGTGTGCCTGACTCAAGCTGCGCCTTTGCGTCCAGCGCGTCCTGGCGTAAATCCAGATAGTGCTCCAGACCCAGACCCGCCGCTAATAACGCAGCCTCCTGGCGACCACCCAATTCATGCAGATAATTCGCTGCATGCCAGAACTCTTCTTCGGTTATATTAAAATCTTCAATGAGTGTACAGATATTTTCCAGCAGGCGGTGAACGATATTTTTAAAACGCTCATCACCTTCTGGTCCATTCAGACCAGCGCTTTCTCTTAATAAAGCTTGTACTTCGGGCAGGCGAACAAAGTGAGTTGTCATAATTATTGTCTCATTGCTTACTTGTAGGGAGCCATGCCCGAAGAGGCATGGCGCAGGTTATTTTTTATTATTTGTCGTCATTGCGAATTGATGATGGATGGCGACACAACGCATCGACTTTAATATCCATATACGGATAAAGCGGCAAACCCATTAATAGATTATGTAATTCTTCGGCGTCCTTAACATCAAAGATACTGACATTGGAATATAACCCAGCCACACGCCAGATATGACGCCACTTGCCTTCTTGCTGTAACTGCTGTGAATACGCTTTTTCTTTGGCTTTAATTTCAGCGGCAGTTTCCACTGGCATATCAAGTGGAATATTTACCGTCATTTCAACTTTAAATAACATTCAAATCTCCTTATGCCTTACGGCGATAATACGCTAACTTATCTTCATCAAGCGTCACACCAAGCCCTGGGGTTTGTGGCAAGGTCACCCCACAGTTGGCGAAATGCAGCGGCTTTTCCACAATATCGTCTTTGAGCAACAGCGGGCCGAACATCTCGGTTCCCCACGCCAGTGGCAACGTAGACCAGGCATGCAACGAAGCCACCGTGCCAATCGTGCCTTCCAGCATCGTGCCGCCGTACAATCCAATACCTGCGGCCTGCGCCACGTTTGCCAGTCGCAACACGCTTGCCGGGCCACCGGATTTAGCAATTTTCAACGCATATGCGCCCGTAAATCCACGACGCGCAATATCAAACCCATCCTCGCTGCTCGCCACCGCTTCATCCGCCAGAATGGCTGCGTTTCCACGGTGACTCAAACGCACCAGACTTTCGCGATCGTTCGCGGCAACGGGCTGTTCAATTAAGTCAATGCCCATCGCGTCAAGTTCTGCACAACCGCGCACCGCCTGGCTGGCATCCCACACCTGGTTAACATCAACGCGGATACTGGCCTGCGATCCGAGGGCTTCAACGATCGCGCGGGTATGTTGCAGATCGGTGCGTAAGTCTCGTGCGCCTATTTTCAGCTTAAAGGCGTTGTGTCGCCCTTCTGCCAGCAACTTTTCACCTTCAGCAATGTCTTTTGCGGTATCGCCGCTTGCCAGCGTCCACAGCACCGGCAGTTGCGAAGTGAGCGCTCCGCCCAGCAATGCGCTCACCGGTAACCCAAGGGCTTTTCCCTGGGCATCCAACAGCGCAGTTTCGATGGCAGATTTGGCGAACGTATTGCCGCGCACGCATTTATTCATCAGCGCGACCAGGCTATTGACGTTATCCGCAGGCTGGCCTTTGAGTAACGGGGCAAGATAAGTATCAATGGCCGATTTGATCCCTTCCGGGCTTTCAACGCCATAGCTCAGCCCGCCAATGGTGGTCGCTTCTCCCAAGCCGATAATCCCGTCGGAGCGCGTCAGGCGCAAGATAACCAGCGTCTGGCAGCCCATGGTGGTCATCGAGAGTTTGTGTGGCCGAATCGTTGGCAGGTCAACAATCAGGCTTTCGAGATGTTCGATTGTGGCGCTCATATTCTTCCCGTCGGCGCAGCAGTTACGCCTTTATTTTTAAAGATGTTTGCCGGTGTAATCCCCTGCAAACAAAACGGTGTTTTCTGACAATAGGAGTTACCCCACCGTAGCGTCAACGGCGTTAATCGAATTGTTGTGCGATTATCGACGTGTTTCACTTATATGGCAGAGTTTTGTGATCGTGGTGGAATATTCCACACATTGTCCGGGGCAACATTGCCGGACAACCGGGCTTAGCTCATTCTGATGACCATTCAGAGCGGCTGGAGGGGAAACATATGAAGCAAAATAACCATAATATTCAAGATGATATTTCTGGTGATAATGAAGAGATTCAAGCTGTTGCTAAAAAAGACCCCAATTTTATGCTGTCACTGGCTCGCGGGCTGGAGGTGCTTAATGCCTTCACGCCCCAGCGCCAGAGGCTGACCATCTCACAGCTCAGCCAAAAAACACAGATTTCCCGTGCAGCTGTGCGCCGCTGCCTTTATACGCTTGCGACACTGGGGATGGTTCACAGCCCGGATGGCCGCAGCTATGAATTACTGCCGCGCGTGTTGACTGTAGGGTTTGCTTATCTTGCCGGAACGCCGCTGGCGAAAGCAGCGCAGAGCACACTGGATAATCTCAGCAAAACGCTTAATCACTCGTGTTCTGTCGCCACCCTGGATGGCGACAACGTGCTGTATATCGCCCGCACCGCCGTCGATAATTTAATGAGTATTGATATTGGCCGAGGCAGCCGTCTGCCTGCATGGGCCACGTCAATGGGCCGGGTTTTGTTGAGCGCCTTACCGGAAGAGGAGCTGGAAATTTATCTGGGACGGGCAAAACTGATGCGCTACACCCAACATACGGTTTCAAGCGTTGCGCAGTTACGCGAAGAAATTGCGCTGGCGCGCCGTCAGGGTTATGCGATTAACGATCAACAACTGGAGATTGGTTTGCGGTCTGTTGCGGTGCCCATGTTAGCCCGGGGTGGAAAAGTGGTTGCCGCAATGAATGTCGGCGTACCAGCGGCTGAAGTCAGCGTTGCGGAAATTCGCGCCAGCATTCTGCCACCGCTTCGGCGCGCGGCGGCAGATTTGTCGATGTCACTTTAACGCATCTGATTTTTTGTCACGCGATACAGCACATGCCGGCACAACGGCTGGCCTTTCTTGATGGCGGGATGGTCAAACTCTTCGCAACGACGCATGCCAATTTTTTCCATCACGCGTTGTGACTGCAGGTTTTCCAGCGCGGTAAAGGCGACAATTTCGTCCATTGCGTGTTGGTTGAAACCGATCTCCAGCGCTTTTCGTGCTGCTTCAGGGGCGTAACCTTTGCCCCAAAACGGTTTATCCAGACGCCAGCCAATTTCAATCACCGGAGAAAACGGCAATTCATAACCCGGAATATTCAGGCCAACAAATCCCATAAACGCCCCACTGCTTTTTTCTTCGACTGCCCATAAGCCCCAGCCACGCTCAGCGAGTATGTGGTCAGCCGCCGTCACCATAGTGTCGCTTTCCTCGCGTGTGCGCGTCGCGGGAAAGTAGCGCATGACGTCTGGATCGGCGTTCATTGCGGCAAACGGCTCTCGGTCGCTCTCCTTCCACGGACGTAAAATCAGGCGTTCAGTCTGGTATTCCATGTTCACTCCTTTATTTGTTGTCGAATTAACCGGGCCAACGTAATAACCGCATGTTGTTCCCGTTCTTCTAAAGCCCAGGAGGCATTCAGACGAAAATAGTTATGCCATGCGCCGCCGGTGGTAAACATTTTGCCTGGTGCAATGCTGATTTTGTGGGCAATAGCTTGCTCACTGAGCCTACTGGCATCCATATATTCCGGTAATTCGACCCAGAGAAAATAGCCGCTTTCACTGTGGTGAATCTTTACCTCGCTGGGAAAATGCTGATGCAACGCCTGCCAGGTTTGCTGTTTGCGCTCAGCCAGAACACGCCGAAGTTTACGTAAATGGGTGTCGTAACGCTTGGTCGCCAGATAATCAACCAGAGCCAGTTGCATAGGTGAACTGGTGGACAGAGTGCTCATTAATTGCAACTGCTGGATGCGTCGCGCATGTTTACCTGCTGCCACCCAACCGATGCGAAATCCCGCCACCAGACACTTTGAAAAAGATGAACAGTGCAATGTCATGCCTTGCTCGTCATACGCGCGTGCCGGTAATGGGCGTTCGCGCCCGAAGTACAATTCACTGTAAACATCATCTTCAATCAGCGTGACATTGTGCTGCTGTAATAGCGCAACCAGTTGTTGTTTCTTTTCAGGTGACAGTGTCACGCCGAGAGGATTTTGGCTGTTGGTCATCAACCAGCACGCTTTCACCGGATAGTCGTTAAGCGCCTGCTCCAGAGCGACCAGGTCAATGCCATTTTGTGGATCGGTTGCCACCGACAGCGCCTTTAAGCGTAAGCGTTCCAGTGCCTGTAATGCGCCGTAGAAACAGGGGTTTTCAACAATAACCCAATCTCCGGGTTCAGTGACCGCTTGCAGGCTGAGATTAAGCGCCTCCAGTGCGCCGGCTGTTATCACTATCTCGTCGGGTGACACCTGCATTCCCTGCTGCGCATAACGCCGGGAGATAGCATGTCGCAAGGCTTCGTTACCCGGCGGTAAGTTTTCAATCACGCTCATGGCGGTCGCAGTTTTGCTCACCGTCGCCAGCGAACGGTTCAGTTGCGAGAGCGGAAATAAACGGGGGTCAGGGAATGCCGAGCCGAATGGCACGACCGTTGCGTCACAGCTGGCCTGCAACACATCAAAAATGTAGGTATTGATATCGACTGATTCGTCACGCGTCACTTTTGCAGGGACTGGAGCGCTACGCACGGCGGGCCGGGGAGCGACGTAATAGCCAGATTGCGGCCTCGCAACAATCACGCCCTGACTTTCCAGCGTTTGGTAAGCATGGCTGACGGTCATGAAACTCATGCCGCTCATGGTTACCTGCTCGCGCAATGAGGGTAATTTATCCCCCGGCAGCCACGCGCCAAGGGCAATTTGGTCAATGATTTGCTGCGCAAGTTGTTGGTATTTTTTCATGGTTAGCCGGTGTCATTAGTCTATATCAGATACCTAAAAATACGCGATATTCACCAACTGTTATAGTTAAATAACGCCTTTCTGTTTCTGCTCAAGGTGACACACAGGATTACCCTACTCGTTAAATTTATTATCCTATAAACAGGATTAACTGTCTTATTTTTAGCCATTGTTGTGAATTTACAATGTGATTATGCTTCGACACTGTAGTTATCGCTTGGCCATTCACACAATATGACGACCCAATCCTGGTACATGACTTCTCCCGGTAAACAAAAACTTCTCCTGCTGACGATCTTTCTTCTGACGTTCATTGAGCTGCTTCAGGCGGGTATGGTGGCCTTCGCATCTGGCCCCATTCTGGGCGAGACTGGCACATCACCTCAGGAATACAGCTTCACCATCGCCAGTTATGCTTGCGTTGCTATTATCATGATCTCGAAGCAGCGCTGGATTGTTGAACGAACCGGATGGCGGTTTTACATTGCTGTTTCGCTCTTTATATTTTGCATCGGTTCGGGGGTTTGTTCACAAAGTCTGACCTACTCCAGCTTTCTGGCTGGACGCATTCTGATGGCTATCGGCGGTGCTTCGTTTCTGACTGGGGCAAGGGTTATGGTCAACCTTTTACCTCCGAGCCCCTTACGTTTTTCAGGAGTCAGAGCCTTTGCCACCGGGCTGGGAGCTGGCACCGCACTCGCTCCCTTCCTCGCCTCACTTGCGGTCAGTGACGATACCTGGTCGGGAATTTTTATCATTTTGATTGGCGTTGCAGCGGTGACATTTATCAGCGCCAGCCTATGCTTACCGGACGAAGTCCCCGACAGCGAGCTAAAAAGCCAGTCTCATCCATTTCTTTTAATATCGCTCTCGGCGGGGGCATTTACCGTGCTGTGGGTTTTACAGCAATCTAACTATAATTTTTACAGCAACCTACTGATTCTGTGCATTATTGCCATCACCGGATTGAGTGCGTTGTATTACTTTTTCTCCAGTATGGTGCGTTTTAACGGTGTTCCGTTGTTGATGGTGAAGGAGCTGTTTTCAAACCGCCGTTATATGGTGGGGATTATCCTTTTCTCCTTTTGCTATCTGATGATTGGCCTTAATAACTATCTTATTCCGCAACTTTTACAGGGTGGAATGGGTTATAGCTGGAATTCAATTGGTACCTGGTATTCTGTTGGGCTGTCATCTGCACTGGTGGTATGGTTGGGCATGAGCCTGGTTTTGCCTAAGCGGCCCGGTGCGAAGAAATTTTTTGTGGCGGGATTCTTGTCGCTGGCAATTTATGCAGGATTAATGAGCGAACTGGCACCTGACGCCAGTTTAATCGGTAATATTCTCCCTGCATTGCTGTTTAACGGTGTCTTTATCATGATGGTGATGGCGACGACCGCCATGCAAACTTTCAGAGAAGTTCAGCACAACGAAACCGTGTTTTCTCACGCCAACCAGATTAAAAATATGGCAGCCCAGTTTTCCACAGCATTAGGGATCAGTATTGCGACGGTCGGCATGCAATGGCGGGAGACGCTGCACTTCAGCATACTCAATACGTTTATCACGCCTTACAATCCAGCTTACAGAGAAACACTGGCAAAAGTTAGCCAGGTTTATGCCAACAGTGTTGGCACTTCGCAGGCGAACGATATGGCGTTGGCCTGGATTGCCCAACAGGTCAAACAGCAGGCCATCATCCTTGCCAGTCTCGATTTTTATCACACAATTTTTTGCTGCGGGCTGGTTATAGCCCTGATAATGGGCATCCAGAAAATGATGCGCTAATTAGACTAACCGGGCTTTTTTATCAGGTGGCTGCGAATGGACTTTAACGATCTTTACTATTTTTATCTTATTGCAGAACACAGCGGTTTTACCCGCGCGGAAAAAGTGTCCGGAATAACCAAATCATTATTGAGTCGCCGTGTGGCCCATCTGGAAGATCGCCTTAAAGTCAGGCTTATCCAGCGCAGTACTCGTAGTTTCGCACTGACTGAGGCGGGTAGATTATTGTATGGACATGCTGCGGAAATGGTCAAAGAAGGCAATGCGGCATATGACTCGCTATCCAATCACGTGACTCAGCCCTCTGGCGTCATCCGTATTAGCAGCCCATCAGTGCTGGCGCAGTATCATCTCGCCCCCATTCTCCCAGGTTTTATGTCTGCATTCCCTCTGGTTCAGGTTTATCTTGATGCGACCGACCGCCCTGTACAAGTGATAGAAGAACGCATCGACCTTGCGCTTCGTGCACACCGTTTAATTGATAACGAACCAGGTTTGATTGTACGAACACTGGCAACAAGTCATTTAAAATTGGTTGCCAGCCCGGCATTTATCGCCAGAGAAGGCCTCCCTGAAACACTTGAACAACTGACAAGTATGAGCACTATCAGCTCAGTGATGGACAGAGAAGAAGGCGAGCTAAAATGGGAACTAGAAAACGCACAGCGGCAAGTCGTTACGATTAAACATCGGCCGGTACTGTTTTGCCTCAACCCTCGAGTACAACTTGAAGCGGTCATTCAGGGGATTGGGATTGGACTCATTCCAAAATCCATCTCCAACCAGGCCGTTTCTGAAGGAAAACTGGTACATGTTTTGCCTGAGTGGTCCACGCATAATCACATTATTCATGCCGTATTCCCAAGTAGAAAGCATATGAACCGGGCCGTTCGTGCCTTCCTGGACTATTTAGTGGAACACCTTCCAGAAACGCTGGAGTACAAACTTTAAAGTTAATGTGAAATCCAAATACTGTCATACCGTTTTGGGCAATTTCTGTTGAAGTTCTAAAACTGTTATAGCTTTATGATGGCAGTCTGTTTCTACAACACAGATGTGGCGCGGTTTACAATCGAATCGAATAAATATTTATGCGGAGTACTGCATGTTCGATTTAGACGCTTTTCATCTGGCAAGGATTCAGTTTGCGTTTACTGTCTCCTTCCATATTATTTTCCCCGCCATCACCATTGGGCTGGCCAGTTATCTGGCGGTGCTCGAAGGGTTGTGGCTGAAATCAAAAAATCCGGTATACCGTTCGCTTTATGATTTTTGGTCGAAGATATTCGCCGTTAACTTTGGCATGGGCGTGGTGTCCGGCCTGGTGATGGCCTATCAGTTTGGCACCAACTGGAGCGGGTTTTCGCAGTTCGCGGGCAGTATTACTGGCCCCTTGTTGACGTATGAAGTCCTGACCGCCTTTTTCCTTGAGGCGGGATTCCTGGGCGTGATGCTGTTTGGGTGGAAGCGTGTGGGACCAGGGTTGCATTTCTTTGCTACTTGTATGGTCGCGCTGGGCACATTGATGTCCACCTTCTGGATACTCGCTTCCAATAGCTGGATGCAGACGCCGCAAGGGTTTGAAATCCACAATGGCGTTGTTGTGCCGGTCGACTGGTTTGCGGTGGTGTTTAACCCGTCCTTCCCTTACCGCCTGCTGCATATGACTGTCGCAGCGTTCCTGAGTAGCGCATTTTTTGTGGGCGCGTCTGCGGCCTGGCATTTGCTGCACGGTAACAAGTCTCCTGCGGTCAAAACGATGTTTTCGATGGCGCTCTGGATGGCGTTAATCGTCGCCCCGTTACAGGCGATGATTGGTGACATGCATGGCCTGAATACCCTGAAGCATCAACCCGCGAAAATTGCCGCCATTGAAGGGCACTGGGAAAATGTACCAGGCGAGCCCACGCCGCTGTTGCTGTTTGGCTGGCCAGATATGGAGCAAGAACGCACGCGCTTTGGTCTGGAAATCCCGGCGCTCGGCAGCCTGATCCTCACCCATAGTCTGGATAAACAAGTCCCGGCGCTTAAAGAGTTCCCGAAAGAAGACCGGCCAAATTCCACTATGGTGTTCTGGTCATTCCGCATTATGGCGGGGCTTGGCATGCTGATGATCCTGGCGGGCGTGTTCAGCCTGTGGTTGCGTTATCGCGACCGTTTGTATGACAGCCGCCCGTTCCTGAAATTTATGTTGTGGATGGGTCCGTCCGGACTAATCGCCATTCTTGCCGGTTGGGTGACCACGGAAGTCGGCCGCCAACCTTGGGTGGTGTATGGCTTGCTGCGCACCAAAGATGCGGTTTCAGCGCATGGAAATTTGCAGATGAGCATCAGTCTGTTGACCTTCTTTGTGGTGTACATGTCGGTGTTTGGCGTGGGCTACAGCTATATGATTCGCCAAATCAAAAAAGGACCGCAGCCGTTTAATGACGACACGCCGCCAGCATACGGTACGCCTTCTCGCCCGCTTTCAGCGGTATCAGAAACCACCGAGGAGTTACGCTAATGGGCGTTGATCTGTCAGTCATTTGGTTTGTGATTATTGTCTTTGCCACCCTGATGTACATCGTGATGGACGGTTTTGATCTCGGTATCGGGATTCTGTTTCCGTTTGTGCGTGGAGCAGAAGATCGTGATGTGATGGTCAATAGCGTTGCGCCCGTGTGGGACGGCAACGAAACCTGGTTGGTGTTAGGCGGTGCGGCCTTGTTCGGCGCCTTCCCGCTGGCTTACGCGGTGATTGTCGATGCGTTAACGATTCCACTGACGCTAATGCTGCTTGGGCTTATCTTCCGTGGTGTGGCCTTTGAGTTTCGCTTTAAAGCCACGCCTGCACATCGCCCCTTCTGGGATAAGGCCTTTATTGGCGGCTCAATCGTCGCGACATTTTGCCAGGGCATTGTGGTTGGCGCGGTTATCTCAGGTTTTCCAGTCACTGGGCGCACTTTTAGCGGCTCGCAGCTCGACTGGATAACGCCGTTTAATCTGTTCTGCGGCATCGGTCTGGTAGTCGCCTATGCGCTACTGGGCGCCAGTTGGCTGGTGATGAAAAGCGAAGATCCTCTGCTCAAATCCATGCGTAAACTGATGAAGCCACTGCTGATTGTGATGCTTGTGATCATCGCGGTTATCAGTATCTGGACGCCACTGGCACATCCGCAAATTGCTACACGCTGGTTTAGCCTGCCGAATCTCTGGTTCCTGTTACCGGTGCCGTTGTTGGTGCTGGTGTGCAGCGTCTTGATATGGCTTTCTGTCGGTCACGAAAACAGCTGGCACAGCACGCCATTTTTGCTGACTCTGGGGCTGATTTTCCTCGGCTTTAGCGGGTTGGGCATCAGCATTTGGCCGTATTTGATTCCGCCGTCGATTACGATTTGGCAGGCTGCCGCACCGCCGCAAAGCCAGGGTTTTATGTTGGTCGGCGCGCTGTTTATCATCCCGATTATTTTGGTTTACACCTTCTGGAGTTATTACGTTTTCCGCGGAAAAGTACAGCATGGTGAGGGGTATCACTGATGAAACAGACGGGTATGCGTTTGATGTGGATGGTGGTGTTATGGGGCGGCAGTGTTTTAACACTGACCGCCGTGGGGATGGGATTCCGGCTGCTGATGAATGCCGCCGGATTTAAGTCCTAATATCTAGTGGGCCAACACCCCGTTGGCCGCACTCATATAACGCAGCGAGAAATAGACCCGGTCCTGCCCTTGCGGGACAGGTGTTGCCAGCCATTTTTGCTGATATTCCGCAGGTGCCGAAGTCGCTTTAAACGTTCTGGACTGTTTGTCCTGACGGAACAGTTCGATAACCTTCCCGGCACTGGGCGCTTGCAGATACAACGCCCGCTCAGCGTCCGTCAACATCTGCGTTCCCGCACCATCTTGCACCCAGACTTTTACGCCGCTATGGCTCAATGTCGTGACCCATTTGCGGTAAGAATCCGGCGTCATATTTCCGGCAAAGAAGCTACTGACCGCCACCGGCTTATCCGCAATCGCGGCCAGCGACAATCGCGTTTTCTTCATCCAGTTTTCCGCCAGCTGTTGCATCTGCGGATCGCGCCAGCGACGGTCATCGAGTTCACTGCTGATGTACCAGCCAGAAATCGACGGCTTACCCAGCACCTCTACCCAGCGCTTTGCCACCGCTACGTCATTGGCGCGCAAATGGTTGAGATAGTTTTCCAGTGCCGGTTCAGGCTGTTTTTGCCGCTCAAAAAACTGCCCATCTGCCGCCAGGCCGATAACCAGTTTCAGGCCGCTTGAGACGGTGAGTTGCGCTTTATGCTCAAGCCAGGCACGAGATTCCCCGCCAGTGAAAGCCTCGTTGTAACGGCTCCACTGCAATACCAGAGTATCAATTCCCTGCCCTTTGAGTTGGCTCAACACAGTTTGCCACTGCGCGTCAGTGACCGTGGTATCGCGCAGTTGCGGTTGATACATCACGGCATTCATGGCGTTAGCTGCCGGGGCTGCCAGAAGCAAGGTGGTTAAAAGGATTTTCATCATTACCAGCGTGCTCCTAAAGTCAGGAAGAGGTTATTTTTGGAGTCGGTGTCGCGGTTATGGCCGGAAAGTGCGCGTTGATATTCCAGACCTACGCTGACCTTGTGTGGGAAAGCCGTGTAGTGCGTTTCACCAAACCAGGTATTGAAGCGCACGCCGACGCCACCCAGCGTGTTGTCGCGATAAGGCGTGTCGGTGCTGGCGTTGTATTGCGCATGCCAGTATGGCTCGACCGTCTGGTGGCCATTCACTTTCTGGTGCCAGCTCATGCGGTAATCTGCGGTATACAGCTGATAATCCGCTTTCACGAAATGCGCTGCGTCAAGATAGAGATTTTGCGCCATCCAGCCCTTTCCAGTGGGATGCCAGTCATCGCTGTATTTGCCGCCGTTGAAGAACGACGCGCTAGCACGCAGCATGACATCCGTTTTGCCATCGTGATTTCCGAGGGGAATTTGCTGTTCAGCCGCCAGATAAATAACCTGGTCGCGCAGCGGTTTCCAGCGCACACCCAGGCCAAGCATCGGCTCATAGACCGGCATAAAATTATGCTCGCCGTCACTTTCGCTACCGGCAAAAATTCGGCTGTAAACGGAAAGCTGATCGCCGTCGATAAGTTGGTTTTTACCGATACGGTACTCCGCTTCAAATTGTTCATAACTACGATAACTTTTTCCCTGCTGGGCGCTGCTACTGCTGCCACCGCTATTCATGGAATTCGGCGTCAAACCGAAAGAACCATCGTAAGTAAAGGTCCAACGACGATCGCTGTCCTCATGAATGCGGCGGAACTCAAAGCGGTCTTCTTTCTGTTTATCGCTCAGCTGTTGCTGCGGCGTGAGGGTATTATCAATGTCATCCACCACCCGCTCGCTGTACTCGCGGGTTTTCGGTTTATCATCCAGCCTCTCGTTGAGATAGACCAGTTGGCGCAGGATTTCCGGCGAGTCCGGATAAGTCACGCGAGCTTTTTCCAGCGCGTCACGGGCTTCAGAATGTTTACCTTGCGCTAACAACGCAAAGCCACGTGCAGCGTCATCTTGTGTCGGCGCTGAGTCGAATTTAAGCTCCGCCATCCCACGATGCCAGGCCACATCCTGCCAGTAATCAAATGCCTTATCGTTCCCTGAGAGTTTGGCGGCGCGTGCTGCCGCCAGCACATCATTATCCACTAAGGTCGCAGTCGGTATACGTGACCAATTGGCTTGTGCTAACTGATAATCTTCCGCGGCATACGCCAGGTAAGCCACTTGTCGTTGATAAAATGGTGATGGGTCACGCGCCAGCGCTTGTTGCGCAGCATATAAGGCAAGACCTGGCTGGGATGGGTAGCATTGCGCCAGATGAGACCAGCTTTGCGCGTCATACTCGGCCGACATATCGCCCAACAAATTTCGGACGATGGCGCAGTTTTCTTGCCCCTGGAACAGCCGCGCCTGAGCCATGCGCTGTGTGGCCGTGGGTAACGGTTTTTCCAGTCGCATTCGGCTCTCGGCAGACAACCCGTCAGGATGAAGCGCAAGCTGGGTGTACAAACGCGTCGATAGCGAATTCTGCAACCTGCCCGCCCGCGCAAATGGCCAGTAGCGAAGTAGCAATTCAGCGGCCATTTTCCCCTGATCCATGACGACCAACTGGTAGCTGATATTTTCCAGCTCCTGCGAAGATAAATCGCGCGTCTGGCTGATAAGACGGATCACCTGCAAGCTGGTTTGCGTGTCGTTGCGTGCCAGACTCAACGCCAGGCGCTGATCAAGCCCCTGATCGCCTGGGATTTTACTTAACAGTGCATTTGCCCCCTGCCAGTCGCCTTTTTGGATACGGATAGGGACTAATGTTGATAACACATACTGTTGGTTTTCTGGATATTTGACCGTCCAGTTAGCCACCATTTTGCCGGGTTCTTTGCAGTAAGTTGCCAGTAAACGCAACCAGTTCCGCTCCTCAGTAGGATGGTTAAATGCCGGTTTACGGCTGGTGAGATAATGACGCAGTGGCATGAGCGCGTTACGTTCAGCCAAGGACTGAGCATAGGCAAGTTGCATACCCGGGCTATTCATCACGCCCTGACTTTGTAAATCCAATATTCGCTGGTCACGCTGCATATGTAACAAGATGGCAAACCATTGCTGGTATTGCGCCTCGCTCAATGTGGCATCACTGTCTAACAGTGCGTAACCCTGGTCTGCTGCTGTCCACTGCTGCCTGAAAATCGCACGTTGTATGTAGTTATTGGTCAGTTGTTGAGCAGCAGCGGTATGACGAAATGTCGGGTCAGAAAGCTGTGCGCGAGCGATGCTTAACTGATTGAACTTGATAGCGTAGTTACCGACTTTACTCCGGCAATCAACGGTGGGCTCTGCGTCGCACTGTTTTTGCAGCGCCAGCAGTTCTTCGAGACTATTAACCTGTGGCTCGGGAACGGGGATCGCCGCCAGCGCTCGCTGTAACTCGGGGTTTTGCGGTTTCTTCTTGAGTTCATCTTTCAGAAACGTCTGCGCTTTCTTATCGTGACCAAAATAGCGATAAGCTTCTGCCAGCCACAATGTCAGGCGCACACTTTCAGGTGCCATTTCATGCGCATGTTCAAAGCTGCTCAAGGCCCGTTTTTCATCATTGGCTTTCATGGCCTGATGCGCACGCTCGATATGCGGATACACCTTGAAGTAGCGGTAATCGTTTAAGCCCAGATCTTGTTTTGATCCTTCTTGCGCGGCGAATGCGGGGGCCATGATCAGTGCACCACAAATCAACACAGCCAGGGGATTGAGGCGGATATTCATATTGCCTCCCCAGCCAGGCGAGCCTGTTGTAATTGATTGATTCCGGCTTTCAGCAGCAACTTGCTCAGGGAGGGTTGCAGTTTCCTCTGCTGTTCCAGCGCATGATCCACCACGTTCTGGCTGACCACACCTTCTTGCACCAGGTATTCGCCAAACATCAAATCGCTGCGCTCGTAGCGTAATAGCACCGCGCGCAAAACGGCTTCATTGAGATGGGATTCTGTGGTCAACACGTCCGCAAACAGCAGTTGCCCGGAGACATATTTATCCCAAATTTCTGCCGCTTGTGACTCGGTGAGAAGATCTTCACTTACCGCACTTTCCAGTAGTTGTTTTTCTTTCAACAACGCTTCCTGTCCGTACCAATAGCGCAGTCCAATCACAACCTGACCGCGTGGCACCACAACGTATTTGACCGGACGACCCACTTTGCGACTCAGCGCCGAGAGAGAAACCGGATCGAGGGTGTTTTCACAGGCCAGAATTAGGTTCTCGCCTTCGATACGCAATGGCAGTACCGCATGATGTTGTGCCACTTTTGCCGGGATGCTGTTGATCAGTTGCGGATCGAGTGTGAGGGAGTCAATAGATTCCATCGGGACTTCAGCCTGTTTTGCCAGCGCGACCGCAAGCTGAACTGCCGTGATGTAACCCAGTTGTACCAGGTTGCCGCCCAATTTCAGGCCAGGAATACGGTTTTGCAGAGCATCTTCAAGCTGTTGCTGGGTAATCACACCAGAATCCACCAGGATATAACCCAACGGCTGAGTGGAACGCTGCTCGCTGACGGTTGGGAAATCGTGCGTAGTTTTATCCCATGCAACGCGACGCGGATCGCCGTGCTGAATAACCTGCTTAATGGCACGCCAGTTAGCCATAAAGTTAATCAGGTTTCCCCAGAACAGGCGTGGGATGACCAGCAAACCTTGCCTGATTCCGTAATAGCCGGTGACGAAAATCATGCGTTGAATAATGCGATTGGTCATCAGTCCGAAGTTAATCCACAGCAGCGTGGTGAGCCAGGTTCCCCCCACGAAGATAGACAAGAATTGCCATGCCCCATCAACGCAGCGCTGATAAATCATGATGGCAACCAGTTGCATCATCACCAGCATCGCGGCAAAACTTAAAAAGTTGGCGATTGCCCCTTTGCGGTCTCGCCATAGGAAATAATTCAGTACTGGATTTGAACTCCAGCGGTGTGTTTTAAATCCCTGGAAGACAATGCCGATTATCCAGCGCGACTTTTGTCGTACCGCTGTTGCAAAGGTGTCGGGGAAATATTCACGTACGCAGATAACGTTGGCGGTACGCGCTCGCTGGCCAAACGGTTTTCGGGTGGTGTCGTTTGGGTCCATCACCGGGAAACGGCAGAAAATTTCTTCCATGCCCTTTTGGCGTAAACGGAAACCGATGTCGTAGTCTTCCGTCAAACTCTGTACATCAAACGCAATGCCATCACCATCGGCCAACAGCGCTAACACCGCGCGACGGCTAAAACAGGTGCCCACACCTGCGCTAGGAACCTGCCCCGCTAACGCTTCGCGTACCGGAACATCCTTACCGTGCAGTTCGGAAAATTCATCCAGGTAGCTGAGGCTGGTGAAGTGAGTCCATTTACGTTCAAACGGATATACCGGGATCTGAATGAGATCCTTTCGGTCGACCAGATAATTAAACAGGCGTAATTCGAGTGGAGAAATCACATCTTCCGCATCGTGCAGAATAAAGCCGGAGAAATTAAAACGGGCGCTGCGTTCAAACTGCAAAATAGCGTCGAGAATGTTATTCAGGCAATCCGCTTTGCTGGTGGGGCCAGGACGTGCGCACACCACTTTATGGACATTCGGAAAGCGTGCACAAACGTCGTCGACATCGCGTTGTGTATCTGGATCATTGGGATAGGTGCCGACGAAAATATGATAATTCTCGTAGTCCAGTGAACTGGCGGCAAGTCTCGCCATGTTACCGATAACGCCAGTTTCATTCCATGCGGGAACCATAATCGCCAGGGCCTTTTCTTGCGGCTCATACAGGGCTTTATAGTCCAGATAATCGTTATTACGGTAGACGGTCACTGAACGCCATGCACGGCGAATCCAGTAGACAATATCAATAAATAAGTCATCAATTCCGCTAATTAGCATCAATATCGCCAGAGTAATAGCGATGACTTTCAATCCGTAAAGATACGTTGAAAAGTAATCAACAAACCAGTCCATTCTAAATCCCCAAAGGCCATGTAAAACCCACTGAACTCTTCCATACGAGGCCTGACGGGTAAGCAATAAGGTTCCGCATGTTACCGGTATCATAAAACAAACAGGTAAACACGGAAAGTGTATTAATCTATTAAAGGCAACTCTTTAAATCATTAAAATTATATCACGAGGGAGTTGACTAGAATTTTTCACTGACTTTTCTAATTGTTACAGCAGATTAAGCAAGTTAATGAAAATGAGAATTTTTAATATTGAGGATGCCAATTTCTTGCCTGAAATGGCTTTGAACTTTACATTGTCGAGCTGAATATCTGTGGGAGAAACGGACATGACTTATATGTGGCTTATTGTGGCCATTATTGCCGAGGTGATCGCAACCACCTCACTTAAACTCTCGGAAGGTTTTAGCCGTTTATGGCCGAGTGTTATCACCATTCTGTTTTATGGGGTGGCGTTTTATTGTTTATCCATCACCATGCGCACTATCTCTACCGGGATTATTTATGCGATTTGGTCAGGTGCCGGGATCGTGTTGATTGGAGCGGTGGGCTGGATATTCCTGGGGCAAAAACTCGACTGGCCTGCGATTGCAGGTATGGCACTGATCATTTTGGGCGTGTTAGTCATTAACCTGTTTTCAAAATCAGTCGCCCACTAATCCTTACATTGAATCTCCATGCTGCCGCTTTTTTGTACACAAAAGGGTGGCAGCATGGCATGCCTTTCATCAACAAATCTTAAACCAAAAGTTAACAAACAACCCTTTTACATTGTTGACAAAAATTTTACTTTTTTTCTAAAAGTTGAATAGTAACTGAACGAAATTATCTATACAGTGTGCCCGTCACGTAAACGAGGTTGATGATTATGGTTAAACAATTGCGGTCAAAACTGGCGATGATTTTGTTACTGGTCGGTGCGGCGCTGTTCTCTGGCCAAACGACTGCTCAAACACACGGTCACCTGTATTTGGTCGTCAAAAGTGCTGACATGTTGCTACGCCACCAGGCCGATAGTGATGAAATACGTCAGGCAGCCGAAGATTCTGCCGCCGATTTTCGTGAACAACATTACCACGTAAAAGAACGCCGTCCGGGCACTTATCAACTGTAGCGATTCTTAACTCAGTCCGATTTACGCGATGATGTCATCCCTTAAATCGAACTGAGTTCGGTTAAATATTTTTTACACCCCCATCCATTAGCAGCTCACTACCCACCATAAAAGCAGACTCATCAGACGCGAGAAACACGGCAGCTTTGGCCAGCTCAAGCGTACTGCCCAGGCGACCTACAGGCACCAGGGCACGGATTTCGTCACGCAGCGGTTGGTCAGACGCCCCATTGCCCAATTTGCTGAGTGCTGGAGTTTCTGTGGGGCCAGGGTTTAATCCATTAACCCGAATACCTTTTGCCTTTAACTCACCTGAAAGTGTGCGAGCCAGAGACAAGATTGCTGCTTTACTGGCGGCATACGCGCTGCTTTGCGGCAAGCCGATATGCGCACTGACCGAGCCACAGACAATCAACGAAGACGGGTTAGACAGCATCGGAAGTAGAGACTGGATCAAGAAGAAAGGGCCTTTGAGATTAGTATTCATCAGCCTGTCGTAACTGCTTTCATCCCATTCCTCCAGCAAGCGATGCGTGACATCACCGGCGTTCACATACAACACATCCAGCCGTGGCCACAACTGCGCCAGTTGCTCGCTAAGTGCTCGCTGTTGGTGGATACCCGTCGCCAGCGAAAGCTGCCCGATGGTCAGTTTTGTGAATCTCATTTCCGGGAAATGGGCCATCCCCATTCTTTATCGACCAGCCGGTGCGCTTTAGTGACTTGCAGCGCGCAGTGCATCCCATCACACAAAAAGAGCTAACACGGCAATTAAGGCAATTTGAATCAAGAATGCTGGTGACACGAGAAGTGTTTGCGGAGGTCCCGCCGAGAGTTGAATATCAGATAACCGAGTTAGGAAAGTCACTGCGCCCGACACTGGACTCACTCGCGCAATGGATGAGAGAAAATGGCGAGCATCTGGAAGCATGATTTTGGGGACATAAAAACCTCGCCGATTCACTCTGTAGAGCAATCAGCGAGGGTCAGTTTAGCGGTTATTTATCGCCAAAATGGATAACGGTGCGAATCGATTTCCCTTCATGCATTAAATCGAACGCTTCGTTAATTTGTTCAAGCGGCATCCGGTGCGTGATAAAAGGATCAAGATTGATTTTGCCCGCCATCGCGTCCTCGACCATACCCGGTAATTGGGTGCGCCCTTTTA
The DNA here is from genome assembly GCF_027594725.1 of Buttiauxella sp. WJP83. NCBI lineage: Bacteria > Pseudomonadati > Pseudomonadota > Gammaproteobacteria > Enterobacterales > Enterobacteriaceae > Buttiauxella > Buttiauxella sp. WJP83. Next base: position 2,212,136 of record NZ_CP110080.1, on the reverse strand, counting down.
CACCACCAAATGCTGAACCACGCCATACTCGACCGGTGACGAGTTGGAACGGACGCGTTTTGATTTCCTGGCCTGCGCCCGCAACACCGATGATGACGCTCTCACCCCAGCCTTTATGACAGCATTCCAGTGCTGAACGCATCACATTGACGTTACCGATACATTCAAAGCTGAAGTCCACACCGCCATCAGTCATCTCAACGATTACGTCCTGAATCGGCTTTTCGTGATCTTTAGGGTTGATACAGTCTGTAGCCCCCATTTCAGTAGCCAGTTTGAATTTTTCTGGGTTGGTGTCGATGGCCAGAATACGCCCAGCTTTTGCCTGTACCGCCCCCTGAATCACCGCCAGCCCAATTCCACCCAGGCCAAATACGGCAACGGTATCACCCTCTTTCACTTTCGCCGTGTTGTGAACCGCACCAATCCCGGTGGTGACACCGCATCCCAGCAGACAAACTTTGTCTAATGGGGCTTGTTCATTCACTTTCGCCAGTGAAATCTCTGCAACCACTGTGTATTCGCTGAAAGTACTGGTACCCATGTAGTGGTAAATCGGTTCGCCATTGTAAGAGAAACGCGTGGTGCCATCTGGCATCAAGCCTTTGCCCTGGGTCGCGCGTACCGCCTGACAGAGGTTGGTCTTACCCGATTTACAGAATTTACACTCGCGACATTCAGCGGTGTACAAAGGAATAACGTGATCGCCCGGTTTCAGGCTGGTCACACCCTCACCCACTTCCACGACAATTCCGCCGCCTTCATGCCCCAGAACCGCAGGGAAAACACCTTCCGGATCATCACCCGATAAAGTGAATGCATCGGTGTGGCATACACCGGTATGAGTAATCTTGACCAGCACTTCCCCTTTTTGTGGCGGTGCGACATCAATTTCAACGATTTCCAGAGGCTTTCCCGGACCGAATGCAACAGCAGCACGTGATTTCATATTCTTCTTCCGTCGTCAGGTGAGTGTGAATTTTATTTTAGATGTAGATTATTTTAGATAAGAGCGGAGTAATTGGCTGACTTCTGCCATGCGCACAGTACGCTGATCCTCGGATGTCTCCCCCGCGACCAGTTCGTCTTTCAGATGGATTTCCAACATTTCACCCATCAGGCCATTGGCCGCGCCGCGCACGGCTGCGATTTGCTGCAAAATAGCGATACAAGGATCCCCATTTTCCAGCGCGCGCTCTATCGCTTCCGTTTGCCCGCGTATTCGCCGCACGCGAGTCAGAATCCGTTTTTTGTCTTCAGGTGAATGTGGCATAGCGCCCCCTATATACTATAGGGGGGTATTGTATTTTAATTTTTAACTCATTGGAAATTTTATATTTTTCATTACTATCAGTAAGATAGGATGCAGAAGTGTAGAAGTCACTGAAAGGGAGTGGTTCATTTAGAAGGAGAAATGACAATCAAAGGTAAAACCGCCCTTCGATGGTCATCCTGGCAGAACCGTAAAGCTCTACGCGATCATCATCACGCAACACACAGCGCAGCTCCCCTTTACGTGCTCCCCCTTGCTGAGCGCAAAATTCGGTTTTATTGAGCAGCGTTGACCACAAGGGCACAAGCCAGGTATGCGCTGATCCGGTAACGGGATCCTCATTGACACCCACCTGTGGCCCAAACCAGCGAGAGATGAAATCAAAGGGCCCATCATTGGTTCCCTCTGCAGTACAGACCACACCACGTGCCTTGATTTGCACCAGCTTATTCATATCCGGCTCCATCGTATCAATGATGGCCTTATCCCGGAGCAGGACAATAATATCTGGAGCTTTCCAGACCCCGATAATGTCCTTTTCACTGATGCCAAGTGATTCAGTTAGGTTCGGTGTTATAGCGATTGGTTCAGGCCAGGTCACCGGGAAGTCCATACAATATTCCTCACCGTGCCTGCTAACCGTCAGCACGCCGCTACGGGTGTGGAAGCGCGCCAATTCACCTGTGTAACCCAGTTTGTTATACAGAACCCATGCTGTCGCCAGTGTGGCATGACCACACAGATCAACTTCACAGCCAGGCGTAAACCAACGCAAGTGATAGCCATCCTCTTCCGGGACGAAAAAAGCGGTTTCAGAGATATTATTTTCAATGGCGATCGCTTGCAGCGTCTCATCACTGAGCCATTCAGTGAGAGGACAAACACCGGCAGGATTGCCACCAAACGGCTGGGATGTGAAGGCATCAACCTGATAAAAAGGGATGCTATTTGCATTATGATTTTGCATTCAGTTTTTCCAGATAATTATAAATAGTAAACCGCGTCACCCCGAGCATCTTCGCAAGGTGGTTAACACTTCCTTTGATTTTGAAAAATCCCATCGCATGAACTTCGGAGACCACTCTCATCCTGTATTCTTTCTGACTTTCAGAACCAGTCATCCGAAAACGCGAAAGGAACTCATCAAGAGACTCTTCAGGAACGCCTGTAAGCGTGTTTTCCTGTTCGGCAGAGTCCAGCGGCGAAGGAACCAAATACTCAAGATCACGCATCAGACGAGTGACAACATCAGTATCGACGTTAATACAAAAGGCAACCAAAGGCGTCCCATCTGAGTTGTAATACAGTGTGGAGGCGCTATTTAAGACCTTCCCACCAGCAGTCGTCGTGGTATATCCGTTGAAAACCTTGCTTGATGTCTGCTTTGGCACGTCAAACAATCCCAGGAATCCTTTATCATCCTCGGGCCCTTTAAGAAGAGCATCTCCAATTTTTCGCCCACTGACATGCCCATTAATAATGTTTACCACTGACGCTTCTGGTTGAGTAAGGTCATGCAGTACAGCTTCAGTATTTAAAGGAAGTGTGGTTCTCAGTGCTTCCAGTGCAGCCGACAGGACGTTAATCAGGGCTTCTCGCTCGTATGTCATCATTTATTCCCTGGGTTTACTGCCTGAATCTCAATTTCGACATCCATACCAAAAGCCAGAGTACTGCTGGTCACTGTCCTTGATGGGTAGACTTCGTGAAAGAAACTGCCGTATGCCCGATTAAATTCTGCAAAATGCTTCATGTCACTTAACCAGACCTGCACCCGAACAACATCATTCAGGCTCGCCCTTGCGCGATTCAGCGTCTTCGTTACACCGTGCATGATATTTAAAGTCTGCTCCGTAACGGTACCGTAGACGGGCTCTCCTTCGGCTGTCATTGACACCTGCCCCGACAAAAACAGAAATCCCTGCGATGCAACCATGTCAGAGAAAGGGAATGGTTTCGTTGTTGGGTAACGTGTTATCAGCATCATCTTGTCCGGCGAGTAAAAAGTGTCATCAGGATAGCATCAAGCCAATGTAGAAATAAACACAATTTCAATTTTCAACAGATGTTGATTGGAAGCTCAAGTTAGATTACTTTTGTTGAAGGTCGCAACGAATTGTCGATGCACCGAACAGGATTTCCCGTTGACAGTGGTGTGCAAGGGGATAACTGAAATCAACAACTGTTGAAAAATCTTACTGAGAGAACTGAAATGAGAAACCTTGCGCTGTTCACTGTCTTCACATCCACCTTAATCCTTGCCGGTTGTTCATCCAGTGCGCAGCGCCAGGCTGAGTGTGAGGCTCAGGGCATTTCCCAGGATACCTGCTATCTGACAGAACAAAATCGTAAAACGGCTGTGAATGGAGCTGCGCAAAAGCAGGCTATGGAAAATGCTCAGGCTCTTTATCCAGTGCAAAAAGCTCAGAGCGCCCATCGTACCAGCGAGGGTTCTCATTCTGCGGCATCGGCTAACAAGTCAAAACTATGGGAAGGGATGAAGTTAATCGTCACTGCCAGCGGCTTGACGGTGGATGGTAAACCTGCAGCAGAAGTAGAGAAAACAGCTAAAACTACCGTGTATCAGCAGGGGCTGTTTAATTACATCGTATACAGCAACGGCAAGATTGGCGTAACTGATACCAGCAATACATTTAAGGGCTACGCAAAATAATGAAAATCAAAATATTAGCTCTTGTTGTTGCTGCTTGTTCCTTCTCTGTACATGCTGCTGATTTGGCAGCCGCTCAGGAAGCCGTAGCACATGCCCAACGTATGAATGACGCCGCACAGGGTGATGTCGATTCAACACAATCAACATATGGTAAAGGCTCTCCCGCTGCCTGGGCTGATGCTTCTAATCATGCTGGGGCATTACGTGCACAAACTGAATCAGATTTAAAGGCGGCTAACCAGAACTTAACTAATGCGCAAGCACAAGCAAAATTAGAGAGTTATGGCACGAAAATGAATTCGGCTGGCAATCCTGTTTCTATGGTTACAGGAACTAAAATGAATCCTACCGGTAGCCCTGTTGTTTCGGTGGTCGGTCAAACAGGGAACAGCACGATGAATGTTTCTTCTTCCACCCTTGCCCCTTCCACCAAAGTGAAAACAGATAAAGGGATCGTGACTGCGGGCTCACTTCCTAAAAACACCCAAGTATCTGTCGCTTTTAACAGCGTGTTCAGTTCCCCAGTGAAAGGCGGAAGTCATCATTCTGTTAGCCGCAGTAGTGGTGAACATGGAACTGGGAATGGTGCTAATAATGCGGCGAATAGTCAGAGTGCACATGGTTTAGGAGGTAGTGAATCTATCGGTGGTGGTCGCAATAGCGGTGGTTTTCATTACTGAGAAAAATCAAATGCCCGATATTACTGGTTTTGCTTTAGACCACTGGGTTATTACTGGTTGGATACCGCTGGCATTACTTTTCGCTATTTCACAAAGTAAGCTTTTTATTAATGGTGTTGTGAGATCGGGTAACTCACATATTTATGAAATTTTCGTGAATGTTATCGTTGGTGCGGGCTCTATCTGGGTCATCGTCAGCGCTATAACGATACTTAAAAATATCTGGTTAAGTGTATGAAGAAAGTGCTGCTACTTGTTATAGGTATTTTGGTTGGTTGCGTTGATACTTTGCCTATGGCGTCAAATGTTACACCGTTTACACCTCATATATCGCGCTCGAATGCTGAAATAATAGCAAGGTATAAACAGGCCCGTGAAAATGGATTTAGCCATGGTTCAGCATATCAATATGCCAGAGGGGATCGGACTTACACACCTGAACAACTCGATGTGATCGGGTTGAATGAAATGTTAAACGGGACTCAATTAGTTTGATGCAGTAATAAGCCTGTTAGTAGATAATTTCTACACCCTCATGACCTGATAGCCAATGGCCGTCAGTAATCATGAGGTTTTTTTAGGCACTCGAAAAGGTTGAGACTGCGCTTTACAGAGCGAGCGAGAAATGGACCAAATAGATGCTATTTTAACGTAGGGGATTCGCCGCTGGTTTAAATTATCGACAAAAACAAAGTTCTGACGCGCAGTCTTTTACTTTAATGATTCTCAGTAAGTTTAAAAGTTCAAGATCAGTATCAATATTATATTTCTTTTTAATGATCAACTTATGAGCATGCGCAGTTTTAGTGTTTATGTTCAAAAATCTAGCTATCTCATCCATTTTTTCACTGCGATCAAATAAATTGGCAAAATTAATTTGTTGAGGTGATAAAGCCCTGTGCTTACAATCAAAGCAGTTCCTTGAAGGATATGTTTTATAGCTATCAGGAGAAACCATCCATGTTTTAATTATTGCCTCACGCACAGTATTAATGGAAGCAGATTTACTGATAAATACCGTATTACTCAAACAGAGTGGTAACTCTAAAGAGTATGGGGTTTTGTTTCCTTCATAAAACCCAAATATAATACTATTGTTCTTTCTCGTTTGTAGTGTTTGATGGCAAACGACACTTTCACCGGCAATAAATTCCATGACGATGATATCGGCACATGCAATAGCACCTTGCGCAAGTTCTACAATAGTTAACACGCCCTCTTTTTTAAGATCATAAAAAATTTGATGCATTAAATTCGTAATACCAAAACGAAATGCACTGTCTTCTGTTTTAATGAGTAAGTTACACATAGTCTTTTAATTATTCGCTCTGATATTATCACAAAATATTTTGTGAATTAATTAGCCAGCCTCGCGATTGAAAAATAGCCGCTGAGTAACACCCTCCTCGGCCAATATTTCATTCAGCGATAGATTTTCTAGTTATAGACAATACTGGCTGTTACCACTGCAGCAATAGTGCCCGGGGTGACGGCCCCATTTTGGGTGTAGGCGCGAGCACGTAATAGATAGGAATAAGCATTGCTGGCAATGGTACCCGAAATAGTTTTCCCATCACCTAGCGGTGCAGCAACCTGGCTTTGCAGTTGAACAGCGATGTTTTGTGCCGAGCCGGTGTTCTTATACATATCAACTGGATTTGCGGTATCCGCCGTGCCATGCATCGTCATAATTGCGGTTGTGGTACCTGCAGGACAGGAGGTCAAATTAATCGTAAAATTCGTCCACGTAGTCGCCTGACCAGCCGTTTGAAGATCCGACGCCTGAATGTTTTGCCCGAGATCAACGGATTTGCTCACGCTATCACTGCTTATCTGACAAGGTGAAGCAACAATATTACCTGTAATATTAAGTGTGACGGGGTCGACTGCATAGCCATAAGCGCTCGCCATCAATAAACAAGCTGTTGCGATTTTATTCATTTTCATTTTGAATTCCATATTTATTGATAGGTTAAATTAAGCGTAGCCGATGCGTTTGCCGTACCCGTGCCGACAGCTGTTTTAGTTTGGTAATAACGCGCCGTTAGTGGGAATGTTTCCTGACCACCAGAAGAACGTTTTAAAACAATATTGCTATTCAATACCAGCGGCGTACCATTATAAATAATTTGCACCCCTACTCCTTTTGCCACGTTGGCGCCTCCCTGATTAGTTAATGCAAGGACACTGGTATTTGAGACATCCGGATTTTGCGTTCCCGATAAACTCACATTTATATTTGCCTGGGCATCGCAATTTAACCCAAGGTTTTGAGTATTCTGGGCAACTGATGGCGTTGTCCCCACACTTGATCCAAAATTTGAAGCCAATATATCCCCAATTGGGAAGGTTAAATTTGGTGTGGTAATTGAACAGGCCACTTGTGTTATTGAACCAGAGCCAGCATAAATAGGAATATCTGCGACAGAGCTACCACCCGTCCGAGCCGTTCGCCCAAAAAATGCAGCTATTTGCCCAGATAAAGAACCCGATGTGATATTCCCTGTTTTCCAAAATTGTATCATAGGCTGGAACCGATAGGTATCGGTATCACCCGGGTTGGACGTCCACAGACTAACTGAGGTATTTGTGCTGTCATTGATATAATAGGTGCCCGACGCTGAAGCTGCTGCTGCAGTTTCATTTGTGTAATATCCAATTGATATGCCAACACCTGGAACATTAGTATTATAAACACGGGCTCCACTCGTTGAAGTAAAAGCATAGGATAAAATAAAACTGCTCAAACCTGCCGATGAACCTTCATTTCCCGACGTTCTACAGACGTACCCTGTCGCATATGTGCCGGAAATAGCATTGCTAATGGCTTGACCTACTTGCGCATCGCGCTGAGCAACGATATTTCCGTAGTTAATTGTATAAGGTGAACCGATAAAGCTGTAAGTACAGCAATAGCCATACGCTGGTAAAATAAATATCAAAAAGAGAATTGCACGTTTAAGTAGTGACATGTTTCGCACCATTTTTCACTGGAATATGTAATGTGGTATTAACGGCAGATGGCATTTATTACCTGCACACCTTTCGTATCTGTTGACGGAATATGCACATCAACACGACATTGTTCATTTTGTTTATCACCCCATTTGACTAATAGATTAGCAATCTTATCCAGGCCTGTTAAATAGACCTGCCCCTGGTCACCAACGATTGAACCCTGCCCTTTATTATTCTCGTTGCTAACAATCGCGCCAAAAGGTACAAACTGCCTGTTAGCCTGAGTCAAAGTGACTAACGCACGCATCCCGACGTTCGCAATATATTCCGCCCGCACAACTGCACCTCGGGTTGGAATAACCGTTGCTGTGGTTAAATCAAGCTCTACGTTATCCGGCATCATATCCGGGGATAAGGTGACATCATTTTTACGGAACGGCGTTAAATTACTGACAACGGTATAACCGCGATAATCTGTTTTGGCACCACTCTGGTTCTGTATTCCTACACCGGATGCACCAGGTGCTTTAATTAATACGTTAGTTTCACCCAGCGGTTGAGAAAGAGTGACTCCATCAGCATGTGCCATAATACCGCCTTGCAGGCCGTAGTTCAGACGATTGCTATTTTTGTCATAACCATATCCCGCGGTCATTTCACCATAGGCGCCTTTATAATCGGCATTCATGGTTCCGGTCGCGCCAACATTATTCGTGCCATACCCCTGCTGTACGTTCCAGTTCAGCGCATTGTTTTCAAGCGCAACACCGTTTAAACCAACAGAATGCGTTGTGCCACTGTTTTTACTCGAGTTCATGGCGTAATTCGCCCACGTTCCTGGCAGGAAGCGCTCCAGCGGAACACTGGCGTTCAGAGCAATCTGCTGATCTTTATCATAACGGGACGATTCGCTGTAACCGTCCGACGCACCGTTTTTGCTGTAGGTGTAAGTAATACCAAAGTTAACGCCCCCCCAGGAATTGTTATAACCAGTGCTGTACGACTCCATGGCTTTGCCGTTATTCCAGTAGTCTTCGCGAATAGCACCAATCATCAGCGAACCGAAATTCCCCCCCAGAGACTGGCTCATCGTCAGTTCCATGCGGTTACGACGGCGGTCGATGATGTCGCTATTGCGGCTATAGGAATCCAGTACTTCCTGCATGCCGTAATAGCCACTGGTGGAATAGCGATAGCCTGCAATAGCAAAGTTAGTCCCCGTATCAACAAAGTTTTTGCTGTAACGCGCACGCCATGACTGCCCGGTAGACTTAACGTCATCCTGCGGTTTGGACCATGCCTGGGTCACGTCAACTGAAACCGCACCAAAATCGCCCATGTTCTTGCCAATACCAGAAGCTAAAGACTGATATTTACTGGATTCCTGAACGCCACCGTAAATGGTGTATCCCTTTGATAAGCCATAAATAGCGGTGAGCTGTGAGAATGGCGTTTTATCTACGCTGTTATCATAAGAGCGATACAGACCGCCGGTAATAGCGTATTTCAGATGCCCTTCACGTTGAAGAAGTGGCAGTGACGCAAAGGGTACGCTGAAATGTTGCTCGCTGCCGTCCGCTTCTTTAATAGTGACATCCAGATCGCCCGCTCCGCCGGTTGGGTACATGTCGGTGATTTCAAAAGCTCCTGGTGCTACGTAACTTTGATAAATGATGTAACTGTTTTGACGAATAACCACCTGAGCGTTGGTGCGTGCAATCCCACGTACAACCGGGGCATAACCTCTCATTGAATCTGGCAGCATGTCGTCATCCGACGCGAGCTGAGCACCACGAAACGGCATGCTGTCGAAAATATCGGAGGGAGCAGAGCTGTCGCCTGCAGTAAACTGCGCCTTCAGTGGAATAATATCGCGCTGAGCATAGGTATAAACGGTGTCCCATTTGTCCTGACCCTTGCTGTCCCGGTTCCAGGTCGTGTAGTTACGTAGACGCCATGGCCCAATATTTATTCCTGGGCGCAGGTTGGCATACTGCGTATTAGTGGCGCTGCTATTATTCCCACGAGCCCAGTTATTGGCACCGCTAAGGCTATAGTTCAACATCCCGGCAGTGATACCTTCATCCCATTTTTCCGGTGGAACATAGCCACGGGCCTGAGGTGCAAGCGCCGCCTGTGGAATACTGATTAACAATCGTTGGGTGCCGAACTGAAAATCCGTGGAAGCCTGAGGAATGGCGCCGAAATTGACACACTGCTCATCAGTTTTCAGCTCAGGGAAGAGTTCTGTTTTCACGCCCCAGCTTTTAAGCGTCTCAAGACTGATACATGGCGCTAAATTTTGATCGCCATTTTTATCAGTGATCGCTTTAAACTCGACGTCGCGGGTATCCACCAGTTGTTCGTCAAGAATAATATCGACATGATATACACCTGGTGCTTGAGAGCCTGCTTCATAAGCCGAAAGATCCGTCTTACCTGCGCCAGGATTACCGACCTCAAGCAATTCGGGATTGAATGTATCGCGAGCATTAGCAACCTGAGTCCAACTGCTTAGAGCGACCGCAATATAAATGGCCATCCTGGCAGGCTTAAATATTTGTTTTTTTGAGGTCATTACCATCACCTATGTCATTTCCTGTTATTGCGGTCTAATTTTTAAATGGTGGTGTTATGTATTTTGCCAGGACCGCCGTAATCATTAATTACGGTGAATGTGGCATTTCCACCATGAATACCTTTTGGCAAATCGAAACGCGCCGTTGACCCCGGAAGTACATAGGTTACGTTTTCAACTTTTCTCCCAGCTACGGTGATCTCATTAAAATTCATTACGAAGTGCGTTGGATTAGTTACCTGTATTTGATTGCCGACAACCGACCAGGTTAACATTTCAGCCTGTTCTTCTGGCGTCGTGCCTTTTAATGACGCAGGACGATAAATTAGTTTCAAACTTGTTTTCACCGCAATTTGTAAAGTGTTATCTTTTTTCGGTGCGGATGGAATGGCTTTTATATTTAACCAGTAAAGACTTTCTTTATCTTGCGGCAGCGTACCGGTTAAAATAATACGCTCAACGTTTTGCTGCGTAGGGTCAAGGCGATAAAGCGGAGGTGTAATAACAAAAGGAGCTTTCTCCGCGCCACCATTTTGCGTCTCAATCCAGGACTGAATAAGATACGCGGTGCTGTCCGGGTTGTTAACGCTAATAGATGCTTCCTTTTTATTGCCATCATAAATAACACGGGTTCCACCGATAATAACTCCTGCATTGGCAGCGCAAACACCTGAGTTAATGATTACCAGAGCAATTAAAGTTTTACGAAGAAAATTCATTTTGTACCTCTATAAAAAAGAGGTCGGGTTAGCCGACCCCTTATAATTTCCGGCAGGAAATTAGTTGTAGATAACAGAGAAGTTAGCTACAGAATTTGCCGGACCAGCAGTCACTGCAGCTGCAGTTGATTTATATTGAGCGTAGAAATCAAGATTGTTATTTGCGGTGCTGCTCAGGACGTAGTTGTAGCCATTATCGCCGTGCAGTGGCAGTTGAACCATATCTGCAGACATCAGGTTGATCGCCACATTGGTTGCTGCACCTGCAACGGTGCTGTCGATAGCCAGCAGAGTAGAATCAGTTGCTTCTGGTGTGCCGTCAAAGCGAACGTGTGCAGCAGTTACTGCTGCCGGGCAATCTTTCAACACGATGGTGAATTTCTTAGCCGCAGTCACCGCACCAGTAGCAGCGAATTCAGACTTGTTATATGAACCCAGGGCCACAGTCTGGTTCTGGGAAGCAACATCAACAGTACAAGCCGCATCTAAAATTTCACCGGTGAAATTTACAGTACCAGCAGTAGCGAAAGCATTAGATGCAGACAAAGCAGCTACAGCAGCGAAAGCAACAGCGATGATATTCTTTTTCATTTATTAATTCCTTGAGAATAAATTTATTATTCCTGTGAATACCATCCTGGCTTAAATGAATTCAAGCTTTTAGGAATGTGGTATTTAAACAGGTTTCCTTGCCTCTTACATTTGAGCGAAGATAAATGCCATCACTCTCACTAAAATAAAAGGATTGTGAGAGCCTTAAATAAACCCAACTATTTAATTAGTTATTTACGTTAACGACATTATCTTGCTGACGACAAATATAAATAAGGCGAGTAGCTAAAACAATTTGTTTTTAGGCCAACTGTAGACTCATGCATTAACATTCGTGAAACATATGAGCGATAAACTGGTTTGTTCATGGAGGGATTGATATAAATTAATAGTTTCTATGTCATTACTTATTTTGAATAATTTGGCTGGCAACAAAAAATCACTCATGATAAATGTTAATGTTTAGTTAAAGGAAAGGTCTAAACATAGACCATTTTTCTATTTAACTCATAAATAGTCAGTAGGATACTTGCAGGCGTAATTTTTTAGCCCAATGTTATCTATGGAATCATCTTCATGAAGACAAAGTTCTCTACAGAACATTCATCAACGTCCGCGCCCTTTGCTGCCACTAAGCCAATTGAGCACATACAGAGACTTATTGATCATATTAGGCCATATGCAGAGGAGTTCCCCCGCACCAGAGGCGAGGCTTTACGTTACATGAGCAATAATATAAGAGTGTGTTATCTCTTATTGGAAGGCGGGGCATCGCTACACCGTCGCGGCGATGGGATGGTGCTTAATTCCGAGCAGGCTCCCTTTATTTTAGGAGTGGGCTACCAGAATTCTTCACAAGACCACATATATGTACGCGCGATGCTAGATGCAAAAATAGTCCAGGTTCCTTTGGAGAGATTTAACTTAATCGTCCAAAAGGAAGAGCTTTGGGAAAGCGTGTGTAGAATGATCGTTTATACCGCTTCAAGAGTTTATGAACATTGCATACTCATTTCGCAATTGTCATCTTATGAGATAATTAAAATTCATTTACTTGAATTAATGCAAGAACCTGAACGCGTGCGCCTTAGTGTTACCGCTGCAAACTACATACAAAATAGAACCTATTTATCCCGAAGCGGGATCATGAAAATAATTTCCAATTTACGCAATGCGGAGTGTATCACATTAAATCGAGGTGTTTTACTTAGCATAAATCATTTACCCTCTAAATATTAATATTCGAAAATAACAATCTTGACGGATAATTAAAATTTCCCCACCTGGAACGCAAATGCATCTATACTTAATAGTAGGATCAATCTACTATTACGATATAGGATGCTCTAATGAATGAAACTGATATGTTTCCGACGTACTTATCTGTCCCCTCACCTTTTGCACGTGAAATCATCGATAAATTGCTGCCCTACGCAATATTAAAAACATATCCTGCAAGGCGAAAACTGATGGTTTCTAGCGAAAATGTGCATTTCTCTTATCTCATCTCGCATGGGAGCTTTGAATATCATCGTCAAAATGATGATCTTATCGTCGGTTTTAGCAAGGCCCCTGCGATAATGGGAATGAGCAATTATACCGAGATGTTCCTTGGCTGCTACATCAAAACGCTCTCTACATGTGAAATAGGTATACTACCTACCCGTGAGGCTCTTGAAGTTATTGATAAACTAAATTTGTGGAAAACGCTTGCGGAGCATCTTTTTGTTATCAATGCAAAGTTATTCACGGTCTATCAGCACGTTTCTGGCCCCACTACTTACGCGTTAGTTCGTGCTCAAATTTTAGAACTGATGAGTGAAACTCAAAATATTCGCAACTCAACGACAATTGAAAATTACATTAGCAGTAAAATAAATCTTTCTCGCAGTGGGATTATGAAAATTTTATCATCCCTGAAACAAGGAGGCTATATTGAAATAGAGCGAGGAAAACTGGTAAAAATGAATTCATTGCCAAAAGAATATTAGATTAACAGTCAAATGGGATACAACATGTCGAGATAACGGCTTTGCCATCCTATAACTTAGGACCTAAGGCAACTGTTCGCGGAGCGATCGCAATTCCTTCGCAGTGGAATGAGGCTGACACCGGCCATAGATGGCAGAGGAATAGAGACGACCATTATCATCAACGATCTGACAAAGGCATTTGAAAGGTTCGCCCACTGTTGGGATGTCATGTAACTGTGTAGCTTCAACAGGAGTGTCGAAGTCGACCGTAATGATAACATCTTTAACCCAAGAGTCAGGAAGTCGCTGTATCATTAAAAGTTCAGCCAGTAAGGATGTGTAGCGCCGTGCTATGTGATTCATCAAGTCAACGCTGGTATTGTGTTTATGCATGGGGAATGAGAACCCCACGGAGGTGAGCCCTCTTTCGGCAACGAAAAGCTTTAACTGCCCAATAGACCAATATCCACCGAACTCGTTATTTCGGCTGACAAAGCTTCCATTAAGTGAATTAGCTATTCCTCTAAGTTCGGTTCTTCGTGCCATTATTGATTCCTGTCTGCTGGTCAAATTCTTCAATCTGTAACCGTAAACGGTATCGAATCACTGTGCCAGTCTTCATTACTTGTCATGCCAGCTTCACACCCTGAGCCGCCCACATGACTTTGTGGAAGCCATTAGCGAAATGCGGACTGTCAAATGGGGCTGAGCCTCATGCCTAACCCTCAGTCCATAACAACTGCAGCGTAAAGGGAACCGGATCCCTCTCAAAGCTTTTGAACCCGAAAACTGACCGGTTCGAAACATTGCTAGAACGCGGGATTTTATCTTTTCAGCATTTTCAAAATGATCCAGTGTCATCTCCACATTCAGTCAGTTGTACACCCCCGCCTGTTCACATAAGCCCTCGTCGATACTGTAAATTTCGCAGTGCATATGAGTCAGTGCTAAAATGTCGCAACATTTCAAAAAATAGAACAAAAAATGAGCACCGATACTTTGATGAAATTAAGCATTATCATCCCATGCTATAACGCTGCTGACTTTATTGAAGAATGTCTGGAATCTGTCCTCCCTTATGCTAAAAGTGATGTAGAGATAATTATTGTCAATGATGGCTCAACGGACAACAGCAACGAAATTATAATAGAGACTTCGCAGCGCTATCCTGAAAAAAATCTGATCGTTATCGATCAAGAAAATGCTGGGTTATCTGCTGCCAGAAACAAAGGGTTAAGTATTGCGTCTGGTGAATATATTTCGCTGCTGGATTCAGATGATTTTTATCATCAGGACTTTTGGTCCGAAATTCCACCGCTACTTAATGATTCAACGATTGATATTATCGAGTTTAATGCTGATCAGTTTGAAAGTGAGATTTCAAATATAGTCGAGCACATTGATTGTGTAGTTTTTGCCGGCAAAGAACGGATTGTGTCTATTGAACAACTGAAACCTGCATTTCAACGGTGCAAATGGTATCCGTGGGCCAGGGTCTATAAGAAATCGTTGTTTATTGAGAACGGTATTGAGTTTCCGGAAGGCCGGTTGTACGAGGACATGAGCACAGTCCCTGCTTTGTATTTGAAAAGCAAATGTATTTTTGGAATCAACAAATCACTGATCTGGTATCGTTTTCATAAGAAAAGTATCACGCAGACCTTTAGACAAAACGATCTTTCTGATTTAGTTTACGTGGCAACAACATTATCTGTTCTTTCAAAAGAAAGACCTGAAACAAAAGCAATACTTTTTCCAACGGTTCAAAGAGTGTTTAACTTTATAAAATACATGCTCATTAAGAATAAGCATGCGATTTTTTCACTTCAAGAACAGCGGAAATTACAAAAAGCTTTAATGCCTTTTATAAGTGAATTCAGAATTTCCAGAAAGATTCAAATTCTCATTCTGCCTTTTTATCTCAGCACTGTTGTCAGGTTAAGAAAGAAATAGCGCCCATTATACTACGTGGGTTTTACGCCCACATTGGCTTAAAGTGCACAATGCATTTCTCTACAACCCCACTATTCAAGTGGGGTATCTGGTCTGGAAAAAAGCTCAGTCCTTTTTACCTGGCATCATGCGCAGCAAGGTATTGTCTTTCCACACATAATGATGAAAAAGTGCCGCAAAAGCATGAATGCCGATAACGAAGTAGCCAATATTGGCGATGAGTTCGTGGTAGCTTTTGATGGTGAACTCCATATCCTCATCAGGCTCAATCGCATGTGGCATCGAAATGCCAAATACCGACCAGTCGCTGCCTTTAAAGTACACGGTTAAGAAACCCAGGATCGGCAGAATAATGAACATCAAATAGATGATGGTGTGTACTAAATGCGACACTCCGGTGATTGCCGGGTGCGGCTTCGGCGTTATCGCTGGCGCACGGTATTTAATACGAACCAGCAGACGCACAATCATCAAAAAGAAGACGCTGATCCCGCAGGTAACATGAGTGGCATTAAAGATTGGCCGATAAGAACGAGGTGCAAAACCTTTCAGTTCCATCGCGCAATAAGCCCCCACTACCAGTAAAAAAACCAGCCAATGAAGCGTTATCTGTAACGCGGTGTATTTGCTACGCATTTGAGTGCCCTGCTTTGTCACAATGATTTTTCCAGGATAGCGGCAATCCCTCTAAAAATCATTAACATCTGATGAAATTCCCTCTCAATTTTCTTAACAACATCGGTTTGCGCCCCCTCAATTCTGAACCATCACTACAATTGATTAAGATTTAAGCAATTCTCAATGTTGAGATACGAGGTTATGGTTATGAAAAAAATCGGTATTAATGGTTTTGGTCGTATTGGTCGGCTGGTATTGCGTCGTGTGCTGGAAACCCAAAGTGAGGTGGAGATTGTCGCCATCAATGATCTTACGTCGCCGCAAGTTCTGGCCTATCTGCTCAAGCATGACTCCAGTTATCGTAACTTCGATGGCACGGTTGATTACACCGACGATTCGTTGGTGGTCAACGGCAAGAAAATTGCGGTGTATGCCGAGAAAGACGCCAAAAATATTCCGTGGGGAAAAGATGGCGTAGAGATAGTCATTGAATGCACCGGTTTCTATACATCGGAAGAAAAAGCCAGCGCGCATCTGGACGCAGGAGCGAAGAAAGTACTCATTTCTGCCCCTGCGGGTGACATGAAAACCATTGTTTTCAATGTGAACTGCAACACCATTACGTCTGAGGATAAAATCCTATCCGTCGCATCTTGTACCACTAACTGTCTTGCACCCATGGCAAAAGCCCTGCATGACAACTTCGGCATTAAACTCGGCACCATGACCACCATCCACGCTTATACCGGCACACAATCGCTGGTGGACGGCCCCCGAGGGAAAGATTTGCGAGCGTCTCGAGCCGCTGCGCAAAATATCATTCCTCATACTACCGGTGCGGCAAAAGCTATTGGCCTGGTTATCCCTGAATTGCAGGGCAAGCTTAAAGGACATGCGCAACGTGTGCCGACTCTGACAGGTTCAGTGACGGAGTTAGTCTCGATTCTTGAGAAAAAAGTGACGGTCGATGAGATTAATGCCGCCCTGAAAAAGGCAACGGAAAACAATGAATCATTTGGCTATACCGATGAAGAAATTGTTTCGTCTGACATCGTCGGTACGCATTTTGGCTCTGTGTTCGATGCGACCCAAACAGAGGTCACGGAAGTCGGGGATTTGCAATTAGTGAAGACGGTCGCCTGGTATGATAACGAATATGGTTTTGTGACTCAGTTGGTGCGGGTTTTGGACGCCGTCGCCAAAGAGTAATGCATTCCCTCTCCCGACACGCTGTCGTGTCCGGGAGAGGATTTTCAGGATTACTTCAGTAAGCGCACACGAACAGCTTTGCCTTTAATCTTGCCTTGCTGTAGCTGTTTCCAGGCATGACGTGCCACTGACTGGCGAACCGCGACATACACGTGCATTGGATGAACATCAATTTTACCGATATCCGCCCCATCCAGCCCCATATCACCGGTCAGTGCACCGAGAATATCGCCCGGACGCATTTTCGCTTTTTTGCCCCCGTCGATGCACAGCGTCGCCATTGTAGCTTCAAGTGGCTTGATGCTGCCGCCCGTTGGTGCGGGTTGCCAGTTCAGAGACAAATTGAGCATTTCCGCTAACACGCTGGCGCGTTGGGCTTCTTCAGGAGCACACAGGCTGATAGCCAGGCCGCTTTCACCCGCACGCGCAGTACGGCCTATGCGGTGAACGTGAACTTCGGGATCCCATGACAATTCATAGTTAATGACCATTTCCAGCGCTTTAATATCCAGCCCGCGCGCTGCAACATCTGTTGCCACCAGCACACGGCTGCTGCCATTGGCGAAACGCACCAGCGTCTGGTCACGGTCACGCTGTTCCATATCGCCGTGCAGTGCCAACACACTTTGGTTGCTTTCCGTCAACGCATCACAAACGGCCTGGCAATCTTTTTTGGTATTACAGAACACCACACAAGATGCAGGCTGATGCTTGCTGAGCAATTTTTGCAACAGGCTGATTTTCCCACTGCGGGAGATTTCATAGAACTGCTGTTCGACTGACGGCAATTCATCTACTGAATCAATTTCGATCGTTTCTGGCGTTCGCTGTACGCGGGAGCTGATGGCTGCAATTGCCGTTGGCCACGTCGCGGAGAACAACAATGTCTGCCGGTCTTGTGGCGCATGGCCAATAACATCGTCAATGGCATCGGCAAAACCCATGTCCAGCATGCGGTCAGCTTCATCCAGCACCAGCGTTTGCAGTGCTTCTAAATTGACAGTCTCTTTTTTCAGATGATCGAGCAAACGGCCAGGCGTGGCCACAATCACATGCGGCGCGTGTTGCAGCGAGTCGCGCTGCGCACCAAACGGTTGCCCACCGCACAGCGTCAATATTTTGATATTTGGCATGTAACGCGCCAGGCGGCGTAACTCTTTGGCCACCTGGTCGGCCAGTTCGCGCGTTGGACACAACACCAGTGACTGAGTCTTAAACTGGCTCGCATCAATGTGTTGCAGCAAACCAAGTCCAAATGCGGCCGTTTTGCCGCTGCCGGTTTTTGCCTGTGCACGGACATCTTTCCCAGCCAGTATTGCGGGTAATGCAGCCGCCTGAACAGGCGTCATGGTGTGATAACCAAGTTCGGTGAGGTTGGCGAGTTGTTCTGCAGGCAGAACGTTTAGGGTAGAAAAAGATGTCACAATTATACTCTCAATTAATGGGCTGGCAGACAGCGTCTGGCGCGCATGTTAGCAGATTTGAGGGGGTAACGCTGCTGACGTTTTGTTTGCATTTTCAGGGCGATGTTTAGTGCGTCATTTAAAATCATGAAAACAGATGAGGGTTAATGGCCAAGTTCAGAATTTAACTTTATTCATGGTCACCCACGTCATGAGCTGTAGCATGAATATTCCTGACAACATTAAGCTATTAATCAGAAGCGTTGCCCCTACTTTATTGACCGCGCTGAGTTTGCCCCCTCCATTGAATCTCATCGCCGCGACGGTGGTGTCCGGTATTCTGAGCAAGAATCTGCCCACCAATGCGGCGCAGCAACTCAATAATGCCGGAAACGCGATAAACCCAGCGGCCATGACACCTGAACAAATCGTTGAGATCATCAAAGATAATCAAACGTCCCCGACCATCGTTACTGACCTTAGAAGCGCTGAAGAAAGTCTGAAGCATTATGAGATAACGTCAGGCATACGTTTTGCTGAGCTGGCTTTACAGGAAAAACAAAGTATTCAGGACTTTCAGGTTAATTCAGGCATCGCCGGTAATATCTTTAATTCAGGCATTAAAATTGTCTGGATAGCCATGGGCGGATTGTTGGTCGTTATTATTACCTCGTTATTATTGCTTATTCCTGGCATACAAATCCCTAGTGAAAAGCAGAGTATCGTGACGGCGGTATTCGGCATCATCGGTACTGTCATTGGTTTTATCAACGGATTAGCATCCAACATCGTTGGCTATTATTGGGGCAGTAGCCAGGGGTCGAAAGAGAAAGGCATCGAGATGGCCAGCAGCTTTAAGAATCTCGGCGAAAGTGTTGCAAAAACACTGGAGACGAATGCGGCGACCGCGAGCAACACCGCATCTAATGCGCCTCAGGAAAAACCGCTGCAGGAGATCCCCCGCTCCAGCGCCCGTGGTTCTGACGATATCGCCTCTCCTCCCGTTCCCGCGAAGCCCACCCTGCTCAATGACACGTGGAGTGAGCTGGCCGCCCCGCATGAATTTATTAGCAGCGGTGTGAGCTGGAATTTGCAGAAAGACGGTATTTCAATTCAGGGGACCACCCCGTCAGGCACACAAGGTAAACCGACCACCGTTGAGAAAATATGGGATCTGTATGGCCCGTATTGCGTGCAAGCCTCGAAAATGTACGGTGTTCCCATTGAACTGATCATCGCAACTATCGCTACAGAAAGTGGTGGTGACAGGAACGCCAGACGCGCGGAACCGCAAATCCATGACGAAAGCGTTGGGTTAATGCAGACGCTGGTCAAAACGGCACGAGGCGCATTGGGCCGGCCTTCACTTACCGGAGACGACCTGCTTGACCCCGCCACCTCTATTGAAGCCGGAACGGCTTATATTGCCCATCAGCGCTACGTGACTCATTTTGACCCGCCTAAAGTTGCCGCAGCCTATAACGCAGGATCATTGCGCGTTGATAATGCGCCAGCCAACCGCTGGAAAATGCACTGTTATCCAAAAGGAACCGGCAGACATATTGATAACTTTGTCTCTTGGTTTAATGATTGTATGAAAGAAGAAGTGCAAGTGAAATGGAATGAAAATAAAGACATCAGTGCCTTTAGTTCTATATTTAAATAGCACCATCCTGTTCTGACTTGAATGAGGCCAGCTATGAGTAAAAACATTATCTTTTGCGCTGACGGCACCTGGAATGGACCGAATAATGACGATGACGGCGACCGCATTCCAGACAGGACAAATGTCTTACGGCTATTTTCGGAACTTGACGGCACAGCAGATGCCCCTGATATGTTTCTGCGTAATGAGCAAGAAAAAGTCGCCACCACAAAATCTGGGGTGGTTTATCAGGTGAGTAAATATCTGCATGGTGTTGGCGACTCAAATAACTGGCTGGAAAAAATAATGGGCGGTGTATTTGGTGCGGGAATGGTGGAGCGTATTGTGCGCGGTTATACCTTCATCAGCAGAAATTATGTGAAAGGAGACAAGATCTATCTGGTTGGATTTAGCCGTGGTGCGTATACGGTGCGAGCGCTGGCTGGAATGATTGGTAAATGTGGCCTGCTGGATGCGACACAATACGACCTGAGTAATGATAAAGAGGAAGCGTATCGACTGGGCGCCGCCGTATGGAGAAGCTATCGAGAACATTCTAATGTCGATGGAAATTTACTGGATAAAATCATCCGCGATGCACCCTACTTTCTTCATGACAAAGTCGACCCTAATAAGATGCTCTATTTTGTCCCTATTGAAGCCGTGGCGGTCTGGGAAACGGTGGGAGCATTAGGGATCCCCAAATACTGGAATGACGAGCGCGTGGATGTCTATCGTTTTACCGATACCGGCCTCGGTGAACACGTTAAAAATGGCAGACAGGCATTAGCGATTGATGAGATGCGGCGGGATTTTACCCCGACCTATTGGGATCAACGGAAAAATATTGTCCAGGTGCTTTTCCCTGGTATTCATGCTGATATCGGTGGTGGTTATAGCAGCGTGAATAATGGCAATGGTTTATCTAACGGCGCGTATTTATGGATGCGAGATGAACTGGTTAATCTTGGTGTAAAACTGCAAGCCGGTAACTGGATTGCTGACTACTGCGGGCAAATCCATTGTGAGTGGTACAAGATTAAATATTCGCTGAGCGTACGCAAATTTAAAAGGCCGGCATCTGCTGATCTGGCCATTCATCACTCAGCTATTTCCCGGATTAACTACCCCAATCCTTTACCTGTGCAGGACAGTAAAGGTCAGTGGGTCACGCAAATTTATCGGCCTGCGTCACTGGTGTCATTTTTTGATAGTCAATGGAAACCGGCACCCGATATTTTCATTGTGTAAACGGCAATGAAACGACTATAAGAAAAATCTCATGGAATCACTAACGGATCTTCACATCCCTTAATTACAATGCGAAGCTACGAGCAGTTCACATATAAAAATAGGGTTGTAATGAAAAAGTTAATGATAGCGATGGTAGCGGCAGTGGTCTTATCTGGTTGTGCACAACAGACTTTTACCATTAACAAAGATATTGCGGAGAAACCGCAGCAAACGACAACGCACCACTTCTTTGTTAGTGGAATTGGCCAAACTAAAACCGTTGATGCTGCAGCGGTGTGTGGTGGTGCTGATAAAGTGGTACGTACTGAAGTTCAACAGACCTTTGGCGATGGTTTCCTGAGCTTTATTACCTTTGGTATTTATACCCCACGCGACGCTCGCGTGTACTGCTCTAAATAAGCCATTATGCCGGTGTCACTCACCGGCATTTAATTCTTACTCTCAACATATTAACCGTTACCCTTCCGCATGTTACCACCAGATAATTGTCAGACTTTCTTGAAAAGACGATTCCCACTGATTTGGGCATTCAAAATAGCCAGTGCCCTGCTGGTTATACTGTTACTGCTCTGGCTAACCCTGCTCGTTAATGCGTTCGATGCTCCGGCACATATGCCTACATTTCTTGATAAAATTACCGCGACTGGCAGAGTCTCTCCAAAACAAGCATAACGAAACCGTGCTTCACGGGGCGTTTTTACTGCAATTCGTGCTGACATTCGTCGCCGCAATCCGTACCATACACGCCATGTAGCTAGCCATGCCCCTGTGGCGCCCCTTTTAGCGTTAGAGTGCCAATTAAATGCAAGACAAACAAGACGTTACCAAGAAAGAGCAATACAACCTCAACAAATTACAAAAACGCCTGCGTCGTAACGTGGGTGAAGCGATCGCTGATTACAATATGATTGAAGAAGGCGACCGCATTATGGTCTGCCTGTCTGGCGGCAAAGATAGCTACACCATGCTGGAAATTCTGCGCAATTTGCAGCAGAGCGCGCCAATCAACTTCAGCCTGGTTGCGGTTAACCTTGATCAGAAACAACCGGGGTTCCCTGAGCATATTCTGCCGCAGTATCTGGAAAGTATCGGTGTCGAATACAAAATCGTCGAAGAAAACACTTACAGCATTGTGAAAGATAAGATCCCGGAGGGCAAAACCACCTGTTCTCTGTGCTCTCGTTTACGCCGCGGCATTCTTTATCGCACTGCAACTGAGTTGGGCGCGACGAAAATTGCGCTGGGACATCACCGCGACGACATCCTCCAGACGTTGTTCCTGAACATGTTCTATGGCGGCAAGATGAAAGGCATGCCACCAAAACTGATGAGTGATGACGGCAAGCATATTGTGATTCGTCCACTGGCTTACTGTCGCGAAAAGGACATTGAGCGCTTTGCCACCGCGCGTGAATATCCCATTATTCCATGCAACTTATGTGGCTCTCAGCCGAATCTGCAACGTCAGGTGATAGGCGATATGCTGCGAGACTGGGATAAACGCTATCCAGGCCGTATCGAAACCATGTTCAGCGCGATGCAAAATGTGGTGCCTTCGCACATGTGTGACACCGAATTGTTTGATTTTGCGGGTATCACGCACGGTGCAGAAGTGGTTGATGGCGGCGATTTGGCCTTTGACCGCGAAGAGCTGCCAATGCAACCTGTGGGCTGGCAGCCAGAAGAAGATGACAACGAAGCACCAATGCAGCGTCTCGATATTCTCGAAATCAAGTAATCCTCTCATCCCTCTCTCGCCTGAGAGAGGGAATCTTCTACCTGAACGGCGGTGGATCAATAATCGGTTTTGGGTCGGGATCTAACGGTTCAGGGAGAGGTTGCGGTCTTGGAATCGGGTCTGGAACGGGTGCCGGTTCGCTCGGAAAGGGATCGCTCATCATTAAGTGTCGATATACCGTCATTATTACCTCCTGTACTGCTCACTTGAAACCTGTCCTTTAAGCATAGACAACAAATCGCAGACAAAAAAAAGCCGACTTATAGTCGGCCCGTACGAATCAATTGTGCTATGCAGTAATTCTAAAAAAAGGAAGTAAGACAATATGGAGCGCAACGCCCATCGCTTGACGTTGCATTCACCTGCGGAAGAGATATTGCCCTGAACCGACGTTCCATTTATTGACCTCGCTCAATTATCGCGGCCTTTTATCGTCAGCCTCCTGTATAAAACGTTAAATTTTACAGCCATTTACTACGATGTAACCACCAGGCAACACCGCCGATAAGAACCACCAACATGATGCAGAACATACTGAAACCAAAGTGCCAGCCACCACCTGGAATGCCACCTAAATTCACCCCAAATAACCCGGTCAAAAATGTACTGGGTAAAAAGACCATCGCCATCAATGACATGGTGTAGGTGCGTCGCCCCATCGCTTCTTGCATAACCTGCGCAATTTCATCGGTCATAACGGCGGTCCGTGCGATACACGCATCGATTTCATCCAGCCCGCGGCCCAACCTGTCAGATATATCCTGCATACGACGTCGATGATCGTCGGTCATCCACGGTAAACGTTCGCTGGAAAGCCTGGCGTAAACATCACGTTGAGGGGCCATATAACGGCGCATCACAATCAATTGTTTACGCAGTAACGCCAGATAACCACGAGGCGGAATTTGCTGATCCAACAGGTTATCTTCAAGGTCGATAATTTTATCGTGCAGCTGTTCGATAAATTCGCTGGCATGATCGGTCAGCGCATCGCAAACATCCACCAGCCACGAACCACTGTCTACGGGACCTGCGCCTTCTTTAAGATCGTTGACCACATCATCCAGAGCCAGCACCTGGCGCTGGCGCGTTGAGACAATCAGCCGCTCATCAATATACAAACGCATGGCGACAAGCTGGTCTGGCCGCTCATCCGTACTGCCATTTATACAACGCAAAGTAATGAGCGTGCCCTCTCCGATGCGTGACACACGCGGACGCAAGCTTTCACCGGCCAGTGCATCACGAGCATAATTTGGCAGCACTGAGGTTGTCGCAAGCCATTGAGCACTGTCTTTATGGGTATAATTCAGATGCAACCAGCCAGGATGCTCAGCATCAATGGTGTCGTTACTTTCGATGGTATCGACACCGCCTTTGCCATCTAATTGCCAGGCAAATACGGCATCCGGCACAATCAACTGATGTCCCTTGATGGTTTCCACTGCCATTCTCCACGTGTGACCGTAATACTGTTGTCAGTCTAGCCGTCTTCTTTTGTTATGTAACTCGGAAAAACCGGCAAACATGCTGAATTTGCTGGATAAAGAATGTTACATTTATGTTGGATTATTAAATACAGTCCTGCCAAACCGGCATATGGAGAATGATTTGCAAGAAAGACGTAAGGCTAGCCCGGACTTAGACTTTCGCCTTAAGAGCATGCAACAGCGAGCGATAACGGTGAGTGGTCCGTGGTTTCTCTGGATTAACTTATTGTTCTGCTTGTTTATTTTAGGCCGCCACTATTTTACACCCGTACCGACAATCGCCATCATTACGCGGTCATTCCCGGAACTCGAAACGGTCATGGGTCTGCTCCTTGCCCTGGCGTCGTCAGGGATTTTCATTTTGCGCATGGCATATGACCAACAAGCGGAATGGTTAAGCAAATTCCTGCACGGAATCTTACTTTGCATCAGCGCATTATGGGTCGGCTGTTTTTACATACTTTTAGCCAGCGGTGATTCACGCATTGTTTTCCCCTTCGCAGGGTTACTGATTTTCACCGCTCTGATTTCGCTCTATTTTGACGCTCGAGTCTTACTGAGTTTCACCCTGCCGATTTGGGTGGTACTTCTGATATGCAATTTTGTCTACCCATCCGACCTGACGGTGCTAAATGCCGTACTCTACGTGCTGCTGGCCTGTCTTTTTGAATCAGGACGCAGGATTTTACGCGGTTGGTTTGTCCTGGCGATTCGTCGCGAACAGGAAAACAGAGAGCTGATTAAACAGTTACAAAGCCTGGCGAACCACGACCCTCTGACCGGTCTCGCCAACCGCCGCTCCTTCCATTTATTGCTGGATAAGGCGATACAGCGTCATAAACAGTGCAATACCTCGGTGTCGTTGATCATGCTGGACGTCGACTTCTTCAAAAAATACAACGACCATTACGGCCATCAGGCGGGTGATGAATGTCTGATGAATATTGCAAAATGTCTGGAGGGGGCCACCCGTTCAACTCAAGACGTTGCGGCGCGTTTTGGCGGGGAAGAGTTTATTATGTTGCTGCCTGATGCCACCGTGCAGCAAGCGATAGAAGTCGCAAAACGAATTCAGCAAAACATACAGACTCTGGGGATACTCCATGCGGAGTCACCGGTCGCACCGTTTGTGACCATAAGCCAGGGCATCACGAGTTTAACGCCTGAAACCACCGCGACACGCCTTATTGCTGAGGCCGATGCTGCGTTGTATAGAGCCAAAGAAGCGGGCCGCAACCAGTGGCAAATTTTTCAAACTGACAAATGAGATAAAAATGAAAATTGGTGTTCTGTTTCCTATCGCGATAATTGTTGCTGCGATCGTCTTCATCACCTGGTTTATTGTCGGCGGCTACGCCACTTCCGCCTCCTGATTCACGTTTCGCAAAAACTTATCCGCCCTTTCAACCAGGCGGATAAGTTTCGCGTCACACACCGTCTGTGCTATCAGTGCGCCACAATGTACATTGTGCGGCTGTAAGCAACATCCTCAGGGTTATTAATGGGATACCCTTTCAGCCATGGCTTGATTAAACGACCATTTGTGTATTGATAAATCGGCGCAATCGGCGCTTGTTCCTGGATGATTCTCTCGGCCTGGTTGTAATCCTTGTTACGCGCGGCATCCGTTGTTTCCTGGCTTGCCTGCTGCATAAGTTTGTCGTATTCCGGCGAGTTGAAGCGCGCAATATTACCGCTGTGAGTAGACGTTAGCAGTGACAGGAAGGTGGACGGCTCGTTGTAATCACCGACCCAGGATGCGCGAATCACATCGAAATTACCGGTGTTACGGCTGTCGATATAGGTTTTCCATTCCTGGTTTTGCAGTTTCACATCAACACCCAGATTCTTCTTCCACATCGAAGCCACTGCAATAGCAATCTTTTGATGGTTTTCCGAAGTGTTATACAGCAGCGTCAGATTAAGCGGTTTGTTGGGGCCATAGCCCGCCGCCCGCAGCAATGTTTTCGCCTGAGCGTTGGCCTCTTCCTGGCTCATTTGCTCAAATGGAGAAGGTTCTGGTTTAAAGCCTGCGGTCACATCTGGGGTAAAGCGCCACGCTGGTTTTTCGCCGGTGCCCAATACTTTATCCGCCATAATATGACGGTCTATGGTCATACTGAGTGCCAGACGCACGCGCGCATCAGCGGTTGGCCCTTTCTGGGTGTTAAACGCGTAATAATACGTTCCTAATTGCGGCGGCGTATAAACCTGGCCAGGAATATCTTTGAGCAGTTTTTGGTAGAGAGTTTTTGGGAAAGACTCGGTGATATCGATATCCCCCGCCAGGTAGCGTTTTGTCGCTGACGACTCCTGATTAATAGGGACAAATGTGACCTGGGTTATCACCGTCTTGCTGTTATCCCAGTAATTTTTATTTTGCACCGCGACCAGTTTTTCATTCACCACACGATCTTTTAGCGTGTACGCACCATTCCCCACCAGATTGCCCGGTTTAGTCCAGTCGTTACCGAATTTTTCCACCACCGCTTTAGGTACTGGATAGAACGAGAAGTTGGCGGTCAGATTAGGGAAATACGGCACCGGTTTATCTAATTGAATGCGCAATGTTTTGGCATCGACTGCCGTCACGCCCAATTTATCCGCAGGCATTTTTCCATCAATGATAGCTTGCGCATTATTGATGCCAGCGAGTGCGGCAAACCAGGCGAATGGAGAGGTGTTTTTCGGATCCACCAAACGTTGCCAGCTATAGACGAAATCTTGTGCCGTGACCGGCGTGCCATCTGACCAGCGAGCGTCATCACGCAAGGTAAATGTCCATGAGCGGTTATCATTACTTTGCCATTTGGTCGCAACACCGGGTTCCAGTTGCCCCTTTTCATTTTGGTTAACCAGCCCT
Organism: Buttiauxella sp. WJP83; assembly: GCF_027594725.1. Classification (NCBI taxonomy): domain Bacteria; kingdom Pseudomonadati; phylum Pseudomonadota; class Gammaproteobacteria; order Enterobacterales; family Enterobacteriaceae; genus Buttiauxella; species Buttiauxella sp. WJP83. The sequence goes on along the minus strand of NZ_CP110080.1, from coordinate 2,184,556 downwards.
TCAAACAGATCGCGAATAACCTGAATTTCAGGTAAGCCCACGGCCTTTACCGGGTCAAGGGAAGCGGGTTCATCTTTGATATGGCGCACCAGACTCTGGTCAGACGCAAGCTTTGTACCTGCAGGAACATCTGCCGCCCAGGAAGTGGAAAAAAGGCTGGCGGTGGCTATCGCGCAGCAAGTCGTCAAAAAACGCTTTTTCATTGTTTACCCTTATGAATAATTTTGTTTGGGATAGCACTACGTTCGCACCAGGGATAGACAAACAATGTAGCGCAATCAACTGTTTTGCCAATAACAAAAATAAATTACGTGATGAAAATCCCTTCTGAGCACGGTTTTTGTCCATCGCTTAGCCACAGCATGGTTATCTGTTTGAGAAGTTTCACAACAGGGCAGACATAAGTTTGTTTCAGATGAGTTTTTTTTAAATCACTGCTATTACTATCAACAATAAAAATCAAAGCACTTTAAGGAACACTATGTCAGGCCACCGTCCTCGCTCACAACGCGGCCATTTGCCACACGGCTCCGAACGTTATGGGAAATCTGTGTTTGGCGCGCCATTGATTTGGTTCCCGGCAACACCGGGTGAACAACGCAGCGGATTAATTATTGCGGGAACGCATGGCGATGAAAATGCTGCGATGGTCACTCTGTCATGCGCGTTACGCACCCTTGAGCCGGAGCACCGCCACCACCATGTGGTTCTTGCTGTGAATCCAGACGGTTGCCAGTTGGGTTTACGCGCCAACGCCAACGGCGTTGACTTAAATCGTAACTTTCCTGCCGCGAACTGGAAATCGGGAGAAACGGTTTATCGTTGGAACAGCAGCGCGGATGAACGTGATGTGGTGTTGTCCACAGGAAACAAACCGGGGTCGGAACCGGAAACCGCCGCCCTTTGCCAGTTGATTCATACCTTGCAACCGGCCTGGGTTGTCTCCTTCCACGATCCTTTAGGATGCATAGAAGATCCAGACAACTCCCCGCTGGGTGCATGGCTTGCCAAAGAGTTTGAGTTGCCGCTGGTGACAAGTGTGGGATACGAGACACCAGGTTCGTTTGGCAGTTGGTGTGCAGATTTAGATCTGCCGTGCATTACCGCAGAATTCCCGCCCATCTCAGCTGACGAAGCGAGTGAGCGGTATCTGCATGCCATGATGGGTCTTTTACACTGGCAGAAGTAAAACCGTCACGGATAAAGCTTGCCGGTTTCAAAGAGCAACCCTGGGGTCACATCCACTGCCAGCCACGTTGGCCCATCGAGATCGGCAAAACGCACTTTAGCTGCCAGCGGCAACGCGGCAGCTATTGCTCGCGAGGTACATAACATGCAGCCCAACATCACATCAAACCCCTGCTCACGAGCAGCCTGAGTGAGTGCCAGCGCTTCCGTTAAACCACCGGTTTTATCCAGTTTCACATTGACCATCTCGTAGCGCCCTTTCAGCTCCGCCAGGCTTTCGCGAGTGTGGCAGCTTTCATCAGCGCAAATAGGCAATGGATGGATAAAGTTCGCCAGCGCGCTGTCTTGCCCCGCAGGTAAGGGTTGTTCAAGCATCGCCACATTCAGATCGGCCAACAACTGGCAACGCGCAGCCAACCCGTCGCTGTGCCAGGCTTCGTTGGCATCCACAATCAGCACCGCTTCGGGTACTGCGGCTCGGATCGCGACCATACGTTCGGTGATTAATCGGTCATCAATTTTGACCTTCAGCAAACGCGCGCCTTTATCCCACAATATTTTAGCCGCCGCCGCCATTTGCTCTGGGTCAGCAATACTCACAGTCTGCGCAGTCGTGATTAATTCTGGAAGTTCAACGCCTGCAGCATACGCAAGGGTACGTTGACTGCGCCGCGCCTCGAGATCCCATAACGCGCTGTCGACGGCATTTCGCGCCGCACCGGCTGGAAGCAGCTCTTGTAATTGTTCACGTGTTAGCGACTTTTCGAGCAGTGGAATAATGGCCGTAATTTGCGCCAGTACCGAAACCGCGCTTTCTCCGTAGCGTGGATACGGCGTGCACTCGCCGACGGCTTTAATCCCATCTTCTTCAAGCTCCACGACCACGACCACGGCTTCGCTGCGGGTACCGCGAGAAATCACAAATGGTGTGTGAAGAGGCCATGCTTCTTGATAAACCTTAACTGTTCTCATTAGTTTTCCAGTGCGCCAGGACTTTCGCTGAGTATAGCCAGAGAACACTTTCACTTGCAGTATCAGTTTTTTATATTCAGACGATGAATACTGACATACACTGTTCGCGGCGTTAATTATATGTAAACAGGAAAATCAAACATGTCACAAATCGTTCATTTCCAGGGCAACCCTGTAGCGGTTGCAGGTCAGATCCCACAAGTTGGCAACAAAGCTGAAGCTTTTTCTCTGGTAGCAAAAGATCTCTCTGATGTTGCACTGAGCCAGTTTGATGGAAAACGTAAAGTACTGAACATTTTCCCAAGCATCGATACCGGCGTGTGTGCCGCTTCCGTGCGCAAATTCAACCAACTGGCGACTGAGATGGATAACACCGTTGTTCTGTGTGTTTCTGCCGATCTGCCATTTGCACAGTCTCGCTTCTGCGGCGCTGAAGGCCTGAGCAACGTGATTACGCTGTCTACACTGCGTAACCCGGAATTCCAGCAGGCTTATGGCGTGGGTATTGCTGAAGGCGCTCTGAAAGGCCTGACTGCCCGTGCAGTCGTCGTTCTGAATGAGAAAAATGAAGTGGTATTCAGCCAGTTAGTGAATGAAATCACTAACGAGCCGGATTATGCCGCAGCACTGGAAGCTCTTCAGGCTTAAGTGTGAATGCCCCCGAGAACCGGGGGCATTGTTGTTACTCTTCTGTTTTTCTTTGGCTCAATCCATATTCACGCAATTTATTCGCAATCGCGGTATGCGAAACGCCAAGGCGTTTAGCCAGCTTACGCGTACTTGGATAGGTGCGATAAAGCTGCGTCAGCACTGAACGTTCAAAGCGGCTGGTAATATCATCCAGCGATCCTTCCATCGCCTCTTCCCCAACCACCAAACTCGCTGTATCAAAATCAGGGAGCAGAATGTCTTGTGGGCGAAGCTCGTAACCTTCTAATTGCGTTAATGCGCGATAAATCGCATTTTTTAACTGACGCACATTACCCGGCCAACCGTAACGCGTGAGCACGTTGCTCAAATCATTAGCCAGTTTTGGACGCGGCACCCCTTGCTCATCGGCAAATCGCGCAACAAACAGTTCAGTCAGCGGCATGATATCTTGCGGCCTGTCTCGCAACGGCGGTAGATTCAGAGTCAGAACGTTCAGACGATAATAGAGATCTTCGCGGAATTCCCCTTTTTGCACCATCTCAATCAAGTTCTTTTGCGTGGCGCAAATCACGCGCACATCAACATGCACTTCATGCTCTTCCCCCACTCGACGGAATGTTCCATCGTTGAGGAAACGTAGCAATTTAGTCTGCATGCGGGGTGACATTTCACCAATTTCATCCAGCAGAACAGAGCCACCGTTCGCCTGTTCAAAGAAGCCTTTTTTACCTTCGACGGCATTAGCATAAGCGCCAGGCGCGTGGCCAAACAGCTCGCTTTCAACCACATCATCTGGCATCGAACCGCAGTTCAGTGCCAGATAAGGTTTTTGCGCACGTGGGCTGCCAAGATGGCAGGCATGTGCCAGCAGATCTTTACCCGTACCGGTATCGCCCACAATCAGTAACGGTGCATTGAGCATCGCCAGCTTATGCGCTTGATCAACGACATGGCGCATTTTAGGGCTGACGGCGACAATCTGGCTGAATGCCCCCACATCGGTATTAGAAAGATTTTGCAGTTGGCGGCCCATACGCACCGTGGAACGCAGCATCACCACCGCACCGACAAGCGAAGTCCCTTCGTTTTCGTTATCTAAATGAACCGGCGTGATTTCCATCAGGAAATTTTGCCCGTTGATAACGACATGTTCGGTATGCGACTCCACCGGCGCGCTTTCCAGCCAACGCATAAAGTTAAAACCGTTTACCAGGCTGGCTGCGTTATGGTTACGCAATTTATCTTCGTTTTGCCCAAACAGTGCGCAACTTGCCGGGTTCGCCATCTCAACTTTACTTTTCAGATCCAGCGACAAAACCGGCTCTGGTAGCGCTTCCAGCAAGGCGCTCAGGGCGCGATGTTCGCGCTCTGACGGCATCCATGGCACCGTGCGTACATCTCTCACGCCAGGAATTCGACGGATTTCAGCCATCAGGCTGCTAAATGAATCGAAATCCAGAGTGGAAAAATTGAGGTAGATAATCCCAACGGGATCAATTTCGATACCTCGCAAATCGATACTACGCAGCACCAGTAAATCAAGTAATTCTCGAGTCAGACCAAGGCGGTCCTGGCAAAAGACTTCCAGACGCATGGAGATGTCCTTCAATTGCATTAAGCGGAGTCATTGAGTGCGCCAATAATACTCCAGACGTATATGATGTGTCAGGAAAAGTTGACAGATAAATGCGGGGTTTGCGAGATTTGTGTTACAGGATGTCGCAGTCCTAATTTACCCTATGAAAAACTACCATTTCGGGATTAATGTAGCGACATCCACCAGTTTATTTAGATTGCGTGGATGATTTACTCATCGTTTCTTTGAGTTGTACCAGCAACTGTTTACGGAAGTCCCCCAGCCGGGGTTTATCACCGTCAATCCAGGGTAACGGACGGCAGAGCTCCATCGCTTTGATCCCCAAACGCGCCGTCAGTAGTCCGGCACCAATCCCCTGCGCGGCTCGTGTGGAAAGTCGCGCCGCGAGATCCTGGCCAATCCAGTCCATCCCAACTTCGCGCACCAGTTCACTGGCTCCGGCAAAAGCAATGTTCAGTAGCACCAGGCGGAACAGGCGGATACGGCTGTAATAGCCCAATTCGATGCCGTACAGCGTGGCAATGCGGTTAATTAACCGCAAGTTACGCCAGGCGATAAAGGCCATATCCACCAGCGCCAGCGGGCTGACGGCGATCATTAAGGTCGATTCAGCCGCCGAACGGCTAATTTCCCGCCGCGCCTGGTTATCGAGAACGGGTTGCACCAAACGGGCGTATAGCTCAACCACTTCGCGATCATTTTGCGTTTCATGAATCGCCGCGTACCAGCGTTGTAACGCGGGATGTCCGTGATCCAGTCCAGCCTGACGCGCCAGTTTTTCACAAAATGCTCGCCCTTTTCCAATGCCGTGGCTATGCATCAAATCACGTGCTTCATCACGTTCTTCTGCTCGCTGGCGCAAGCGCCATAAACGACGCCATTCAGTTGCTACCGAACCGACCCCCGCGGCGATGATCAACCCTCCAGCAATCCCCCCGCCGAGCGCTATCCAGTCCTGCGTGACAAAAGCGTTGTGCGTCCACTGAATCCCTTGCGCTACCACGCTGACGCCGAACAGTCCAAGTCCCACCTGAACCATACGCCTCCACAGGCTGCGTTTGGGGTGCAACGCGGCTTCAATTACCGCTTCGGCCTGTCCTTCGTCTTCCACTTCGTCCAGCGAGTTTAAGGCAGGAATAAATTTTTCCGCTTCAGGTTCGCTAAAAGCATGTGCGGCTTTAAAGCTCGGTTCTTTTTCCACATCCAGTGGTTGCGCGAAATCGACACGCGGTTTTAAGGGTTCGTTCATCGCAATTTATCCCCAATTAAAAACTCCAGTGCCGCGTCCATCCGAATGTGTGGCATCGGCCGGTCAACATCCATGGCTTGTGGGCGGAACTGTTCAAACTGAAAACCCTGTTTTTCCCAGAATGCACTGCCTGGTAAGCGCGCCGGAACGTCGCCTGGATAAACAGTCAACGGCTCGCCATCGCTCAACCGATTACCGCGTAGCGCCGGAATTTGTTCCCCTTTCACATCGACCAAACCACTTTGTGTTGCCTGCACTGACGCAAGCCCCATACAGTCCATGTCGATACCTTCAAAGGCGGCATTTTGCCAGGCGTCCTGTACCAGTTGCTGAAGCAGCGCCACCATATTGGCGTGTTGATCCACGGTGACGTGGTCGGCTTTCGTGGCGGCAAATAATAATTTGTCGATGACCGGCGAAAACAGACGACGGAACAGCGTGCGCTGGCCGTAATGGAAACTTTGCATCAGCTGCGTCAGCGCAAGTCGCATATCGTTAAACGCCTGTGGGCCGCTGTTGAGCGGTTGCAGGCAGTCCACCAACACAATTTGTCGGTCAAAACGCAGGAAGTGATTTTTATAAAACCCTTTCACCACTTTTTCACAGTAATAATCAAATCGTGCGCGCAGCATGCCAATGTTGGTGGTTTTATCCGCCTGAGCGAGTTTTGATTCACCAATGCTATCCACATCCGGCCACGGGAAGAATTGCAGTGCCGGTGCGCCCGCCATATCGCCGGGTAAGACAAACCGGCCCGGTTGGATAAAGTGCAGCCCTTCACGTTTGCACTGCAATAAATATTCCGTCCACGCTTCTGAAATCGCGGCAAGGCGGTTTTCATCTGCTGGCGCAAGTGGGTCCAGCCCTTCGCATAACTTGCGCCAAACCGTTGACCATTCAGCACGGTTGCCTGTCAGCAAGCTGGTCATCTGGCGTGACCATGACAAATAGTTTTGCGCCAACATCGGTAAGTCGAGCAGCCACTCGCCTGGATAGTCAACAATCTCCAGATACAGCGTTGAGGTGTCTTTAAAATGGCGTAGCAGCGAGTCGTTTGAGCGATAGCGCAGTGCCAGTCGCATTTCGCTGACGCCACGGGTTGGCGTCGGCCAGCTCGGAGGATCGCCATAAAGCTGCGCCAGGCCTTCATCATAAGTAAAACGCTGAATGCCTAAATCCCGCTGTGGCACGCGTTTTACACCGAGTAAGCGTTCTTCTCGCACCGCGTTTAGCAATGGCAAACGCGCACCGTTATGCACACTTAATAATTGGTTCACCATCGAGGTGATAAATGCCGTCTTGCCGCTACGGCTTAAACCGGTAACGGCAAGGCGTAAATGTCTGTCCACACCCCGGTTCATCAGGGCATTAAATTCATTTTTTATTCTTTTCATATGCATCCTGGTTGCGATAGCCGTCCTCATCTGAGGATGAATCTTCATTGATTGTAATAAATATGGGTTGTTAATGCCGAATCAATGGCAAATGAATGGGAAATCAAAAACGTGGAGAAAAGCTTACTTTGTAACGCGTGCCGACATTTTACGTAAAACACGGGCAAGTAGTGGTTCGAGTGTCAGCGCCAGCAGCATTTTCAGCGGGCGACGCGCAACGGATTTAATCGCCCATCCCGCGACACCTGCCGGACCGTAACGCAGGGCCGTCAGCAACACTAATTTGCCGACAATTTTCAAGCCGGGTTTGGCTTTCTGCGCCGTGGTGCGAAATGTTGCCATGGGATTGAGTCTCCGAGTGTTGAAATGCTGCTGTGATATTGCCAGGTCGCCCTCACCCCGGCCCTCTTCCCCAGGAGAGGGAGAAGATGTACATCCCCTCGCCTTCAAGGGAGAAATCCGGTCTATTCCCTCTCCTTCAAGGAGAGGGTTAGGGTGAGGATGGTTTACAACTGACGAAAACGGCTGCGTAGAGTGAAAGTATCAGACGTTATGTAGCGCTCCATGGAACGCAAACGTTGTTCACCTGCCGCTAATTGGGCATCGACTTCGTCGAGTAAATCACGGCTAGTCGGTTGCGGCTTTACCTGGTCTGCACCCGCTGGCATCGGGTCAAGGATGAAAGTCAGGGCGATGTAGGCCACGATGACAAAAAAGAACAGGCCAAAAATCATCGCTAAAAAAGTAATCAGGCGTACCAGTTTCACCGGAACATCAAGGTATTGTGCAATACCTGCACACACCCCTTTCACCATCCCTTTTTCTGGGATACGCCATAATTTACGACCGGAAAATGAATTCACCATTATTTGTCTCTCCAGTTCGGATGTTCTGCATCCAGGATCTGCTCCAGCGCCTGAATACGTTCACGCATACGACGTGCATCGTCAGTCAGTTGTGCCAATCGCTGTTGTTCGCCCTGAGAAAGTTGACCGCCATTTTCAGCACGGTTGTTGTAATGCAACCACAGCCAGATGGGGGCGACAAACAACACAAAAATCGTCAACGGGATGGCAATAAAAAGCGCGCTCATGTGTACTCCTTTTACAAGTCAGGCGAACTGCGGCATAAGCCGCAGTTGCTAAAAATTAACCACGATCCTGATTGTTCATTTTAGCTTTCAGCGCAGCCAGTTGTTCGCTGATTTCATCGTCTGCTTTAAGTTCAGCAAACTGCGAATCGAGGCTCTTTTGTTTGCCAAAACTGTGGCTCTCCGCTTCAGACTCCATCTGATCGATACGACGCTCGAAGGATTCAAAACGCGCCATCGCTTCGTCGATTTTTCCGCTGTCTAACTGGCGACGAACATCGCGTGAAGAAGATGCCGCCTGATGACGCAGCGTCAGAGCCTGCTGGCGCGCGCGGGTTTCGCTGAGTTTATTCTCAAGCTCGCCAATCTCTTTTTTCATACGCGCCAGGGTTTCATCGACATGCACCATTTCATCTTCCAGGGTGGCGATCATGTCGGTCATTTTTTGTTTTTCAATTAACGCTGCACGCGCCAAATCTTCTTTGTCTTTACGCAGCGCCAGTTCCGCTTTTTCCTGCCATTCAGCTTGCTGTGCGATCGCTTGTTCTACACGACGGGAAAGCTGTTTCTTTTCAGCCAACGCACGTGCTGAGGTTGAACGTACTTCAACCAACGTGTCTTCCATTTCCTGAATCATCAGTCGCACCAGCTTCTGCGGGTCTTCTGCTTTCTCAAGCAGTGAGTTGATGTTGGCATTCACGATGTCGGCAAAACGAGAAAAAATACCCATAATTCAATCCTCTTTAGTCATTATTTCAGGTGCCTGGCACCTTGCACGAAACACTTTCACGAAGTACATATTGCAATGGGCATGCCAACTTTTTACTTCATTGATTTTAAAGAAAATGATTAAATTTGACTCATTATCCATAACGGTTATAGTGGTTAAATTCACTAACTATTGGTTAATTTAATCATGGCAGATAGCAAAGATAACCTGATTGGCGAGGCAAACAGTTTTCTTGAGGTTCTGGAACAAGTCTCGCGGCTGGCCCCCCTCGAAAAGCCCGTGTTAGTGATTGGTGAACGCGGTACCGGTAAGGAGTTGATTGCTAACCGCCTACACTTCCTGTCACGCCGTTGGCAAGGGCCGTTTATTTCACTTAACTGCGCGGCTCTGAATGATAATTTGCTGGATTCCGAGCTGTTTGGGCATGAAGCCGGTGCCTTTACCGGTGCACAAAAACGTCATCCGGGACGTTTTGAACGTGCCGATGGAGGTACGCTGTTTCTGGATGAACTGGCAACCGCGCCGATGATGGTGCAGGAAAAGCTGCTGCGTGTGGTGGAATATGGCGAACTGGAGCGTGTCGGCGGGAGTCAGCCGTTACAGGTGAATGTGCGTCTGGTTTGCGCAACCAACGCGGACCTGCCAAAACTTGCAGAAGAAGGTAAATTCCGCGCCGATTTACTCGACAGGCTGGCATTTGATGTCGTCAAATTACCCCCGTTACGCGAGCGCCAACCCGATATCATGTTAATGGCCGAGCATTTTGCGATTCAGATGTGCCGCGAGCTACAGCTTCCCCTGTTCCCCGGATTTACAGAACAAGCGCAATTAACGCTGCTTAATTACCGCTGGCCTGGCAATATTCGTGAGCTGAAAAACGTGGTGGAACGATCAGTTTATCGCCATGGTACCAGCGATGAGCCCGTTGATGACGTCATTCTTGACCCGTTTGCACGGCAACCCGCCCCGTCCACGAAGGATGATAAAAACCAACAGATTTTACCGATGGATTTGCGTGCCTGGCAAAATGAACAAGAGAAAATGCTGGTGGAACAAAGCCTCAAAGAGGCGAGATTTAATCAACGTAAAGCCGCTGATTTGCTCGGTCTGACCTACCATCAGCTGCGTGCATTGCTTAAAAAACACCAAATTGTGCAATCTGAATCCTGATAAAAATGAGCCAGCATACGGCTCGCGGTAGCTCTCTGAAGGCCGTAAACGCTGTAAAAAACAGCATTCCCCTGCCTTTTTTGCAGGCATTGTTTATAAAAAAAGCAAAATAGCCTGACATATTTTGGGAAGCCCTCAAGAGTACGATACACTTTGGCTATCACCCGTGAAAACTCAAAAACTTATGCGCGCAATTGTATCTTCCCTGTTACTGGCAGTTAGCTGCCTGAGTGGCGTAGCTTTTGCTGCTCCCCCAGCGGTAACACCTGTCCAAAAGCCAGCAGATATCCGTAACAGCGGATTTGTTTATTGTGTCAGCGGTCAGGTCAACACCTTTAATCCGCAGATGGCGAGTGGCGGGTTGACTGTGGACACCCTTGCCGCACAGTTGTATGACCGGTTATTAGATGTTGATCCTTATACTTACCGCCTTGTACCTGAGTTGGCCGAAAGCTGGGAAGTGCTGGATAACGGCGCAACCTACCGTTTCCATCTACGGCCCAATGTTCAATTCCAGACGACACCATGGTTTAAACCGACTCGTGCACTTAATGCCGATGATGTGGTGTTCAGTTTCCAGCGTGTATTTAACCGCAACCATCCTTGGCACAGCGTAAACGGCGGCAATTACCCTTATTTTGACAGTCTTCAGTTCCCTGACTCCGTAAAAAGCATCCGTAAACTGGACAGCAATACCGTTGAGTTCCGTCTTGAGAAACCCGATGCGTCGTTCCTGTGGCATATGGCAACGCATTACGCATCCGTTATGTCTGCAGAATACGCCGCGCAATTGGCTAAGTCCGATCGAAAAGAGATGATGGACCGCGAACCGGTTGGCACCGGCCCTTTCCAGATTAGTGAATATCGTTCCGGGCAGTATATTCGCCTCGCGCGCCACCCTAAATTCTGGCGTGGTGTGCCGTTAATGCCGCAAGTGGTGTTGGATTTGGGCTCGGGCGGTACGGGGCGCTTGTCGAAACTTATCACCGGCGAATGCGATGTACTCGCCTATCCTGCCGCCAGCCAGCTGACGATTTTGCGTGATGATCCGCGTTTGCGTCTTACGTTGCGTTCGGGGATGAATATTGCGTATCTGGCGTTCAATACCAACAAAGCGCCATTAAATAATCCTGAAGTTCGCCATGCGCTGGCACTGGCGATTAATAACCAGCGCCTGATGCAGTCGATTTACTACGGTACCGCTGAAACTGCCGCGTCTATTTTGCCTCGCGCATCATGGGCCTATGACAGCGACTCCAAAATCACCGAATACAATCCCGCCAAAGCCCGTCAGCAATTAAAAGCGCTGGGACTCAATAATCTGGAATTGCGCTTGTGGGTGCCAACCAGTTCGCAAGCGTGGAACCCAAGTCCGTTGAAAACGGCAGAGCTTATTCAGGCGGATATGGCGCAAATTGGCGTGAAAGTGATTATTGTGCCGGTCGAAGGTCGCTTCCAGGAAGCACGTTTGATGGATATGAACCACGATCTTACCCTCGCGGGCTGGGCCACAGACAGTAACGATCCGGATAGCTTCTTTCGCCCGATGCTAAGTTGCGCGGCGATTCGTTCGCAGACCAACTATGCTCGCTGGTGTAACCCTGAATTTGATGAAGTGCTGCAAAAAGCGTTGTCTTCTCAACAACTGGCGTCGCGTATTGAGGCTTACCGGGAAGCGCAGGATATTCTGGCAGAGCAGTTACCGGTGCTGCCATTGGCATCATCACTGCGCCTGCAAGCCTATCGCTACGACATTAAAGGGCTGGTGCTGAGTCCATTTGGTAACGCATCGTTTGCGGGTGTTTTCCGTGAAAATGTTGAGGTGAAAAAACCATGATCATCTATACCTTGCGCCGCCTGCTGTTGCTGCTGGTGACGTTGTTTTTTCTAACCTTTATTGGCTTTAGCCTCAACTACTTCACGCCGCACGCGCCATTGCAAGGAGCGTCGCTGTGGAACGCATGGGTATTCTGGTTTGAAAGTATCCTGCACTGGGATTTCGGCGTATCAAGTATTAATGGTCAGTCGATTAACGAACAGTTGAGTCTCGTATTCCCCGCCACAATGGAACTCTGTTTGCTGGCGTTTGGCCTGGCACTCCTCATCGGTATTCCTGTGGGAATGCTGGCCGGGATCATGCATAACAAATGGCAGGATAAGCTTATCAGTGCTCTGGCGCTGGTCGGTTTTTCGATTCCGGTATTTTGGTTTGCGCTGCTACTGACCATGTTTTTCTCACTGACGTTAGGCTGGCTACCCGTCTCAGGCCGTTTCGATTTACTTTACGAAGTGAAGTCGGTCACCGGCTTTGCGCTGGTTGACGCCTGGCTATCTGACTCACCTTATCGTGACGAAATGATCATCAGCGCCATACGCCATATGATTTTACCGGTCGCCACCCTTGCCGTCGCCCCGACCACGGAAGTGATTCGTTTAATGCGCCTCAGCACCATTGACGTGTTTGACCAAAACTACATTAAAGCAGCGGCGACGCGCGGTTTATCGCGGCTGACCATTTTGCATCGCCACGTGCTTCACAATGCGCTGCCTCCGGTGATCCCGCGCCTGGGGTTACAGTTTTCAACGATGTTAACGCTGGCGATGATCACCGAAGTGGTGTTCAGTTGGCCGGGGCTTGGACGTTGGCTTATCAACGCCATCCGTCAACAAGATTACACGGCCATTTCTGCTGGCGTGATGGTCATTGGTTCATTGGTCATCATTGTGAACGTTATCTCTGATATTTTGGGGGCTATGGCTAACCCACTGACACATAAGGAATGGTATGCCTTACGATAGCGTCTATCGCGAGAAGCGCCCGCCGAGTACGCTGCGACTGACCTGGCGAAAATTTTACGGCGACACCACGGCGATGATTGGCCTGTATGGTTGCGGTGCGCTGGTACTGTTGTGCGTGTTTGGCAGCGTTTTTGCCCCTTATGGTATCGACCAGCAATTCCTGGGTTATCAGTTGTTGCCACCGTCCTGGTCACGCTATGGCGATGTATCGTTCTTCCTCGGTACGGATGACCTTGGGCGCGATGTATTAAGCCGCTTGTTAAGTGGTGCAGCTCCGACCGTTGGCGGTGCGTTTGTGGTGACGCTTGCCGCAGCCGTATTCGGGATCATTCTGGGTGTCATTGCGGGCTCCACACATGGCCTGCGTTCTGCGGTTCTTAACCATATTCTGGATACGTTGTTATCGATTCCTACCCTACTGCTGGCCATCATCGTCGTGGCGTTTGTTGGCCCGCATTTGGTTCACGCCATGTTCGCCGTGTGGCTGGCGCTGCTGCCGCGAATGGTGCGTTCGGTCTATAGCGCTGTGCATGACGAACTGGAAAAAGACTACGTCGTTGCCGCTCGTCTGGACGGCGCTTCAACGCTCAATATTCTGTGGTTTGCGGTCATGCCGAATACCGCCTCAATCCTGATTACCGAAATCACCCGCGCACTCTCCATGGCCATTCTGGATATTGCGGCGTTAGGGTTTCTCGATTTAGGAGCCCAGCTTCCGTCGCCTGAATGGGGCGCGATGTTGGGTGATGCGCTGGAGTTGATTTATGTGGCGCCCTGGACCGTGATGTTGCCCGGCGTGGCTATAATGATCAGTGTGTTACTGGTCAACCTGCTGGGCGATGGATTACGCCGCGCAATCAATGCGGGGGTGCAATAATGCCATTACTTGATATCCGAAATCTCACCATCGAATTTATGACTTCCGAGGGGTGGGTCAAGGCCGTTGACCGTGTAAGTATGACCCTGAATGAAGGGGAAATCCGCGGTTTGGTCGGTGAGTCAGGCTCCGGTAAAAGCCTGATTGCGAAAGCGATTTGCGGCGTCACGAAAGACAACTGGCGCGTTACCGCAGACCGTATGCGTTTTGATGACATCGACTTGTTACGCCTGAGCGGACGAGAGCGCCGCCGTCTGGTTGGACATAACGTTTCAATGATCTTCCAGGAACCACAATCCTGTCTTGATCCCTCTGAGCGCGTGGGTCGCCAGTTAATGCAAAACATCCCCGGCTGGACGTTTAAAGGCCGCTGGTGGAAACGTTTTGGCTGGCGTAAACGTCGTGCCATCGAACTGTTACACCGCGTCGGCATTAAAGACCATAAAGATGCGATGCGCAGTTATCCGTACGAACTGACAGACGGTGAGTGCCAGAAGGTGATGATCGCTATCGCGCTGGCAAACCAACCGCGTTTGTTGATTGCCGATGAACCAACAAACGCCATGGAACCGACGACGCAACTGCAGATTTTTAAATTGCTGACGCGCCTGAATCAGTACAACAGCACGACAATTTTGCTGATAAGCCACGACTTGCAGATGCTGAGCCAATGGGCGGATAGAATTAACGTGATGTACTGTGGGCAAACGGTGGAAAGTGCGCCTAGTGAAGAACTGATCACCACGCCGCATCACCCGTATACTCAGGCGCTGATCCGTGCTATTCCCGACTTTGGCCGTTCAATGCCGCATAAAAGCCGCTTGAATACGATGCCAGGTGCCATCCCGTTACTGGAACATCTGCCGATGGGTTGTCGACTCGGGCCTCGTTGCCCTTATGCGCAACGTGAATGTATCGAAACACCGCGCCTGACCGGGGCTAAAACACATCTTTATGCCTGCCACTTCCCGCTGAATATGGAGAGTCAGTAATGGTCGAAACGCTACTCGAAGTCCGTAACTTAAGTAAAACGTTTCGTTACCGAACGGGCCTGTTCCGTCGTCAGCACGTCGATGCAGTAAAACCGTTGAGTTTCACCTTACGTGAAAAGCAAACGCTGGCGATTATTGGCGAAAACGGCTCAGGCAAATCCACGCTGGCAAAAATGCTCGCTGGAATGGTGGAGCCGACGACGGGGGAAGTGGTCATTAACGACCATTTGCTGCATTACGGTGACTACACCTACCGTAGCCAGCATATTCGTATGATTTTCCAGGATCCCAGCACTTCGCTGAATCCCCGCCAGCGCATTTCACAGATCCTCGATTTCCCGCTGCGCCTGAACACCAATCTGGAGCCGGAAGCGCGCCAGAAGCAGATTATCGAGACGCTAAGAATGGTAGGGTTGCTTCCAGACCATGCCAGTTATTATCCGCACATGCTAGCTCCTGGGCAAAAGCAGCGTTTGGGGTTGGCCCGGGCATTAATTCTGCGTCCGAAAGTCATTATTGCCGATGAAGCGCTCGCCTCGCTCGATATGTCGATGCGTTCGCAGTTGATTAATCTGATGTTAGAACTTCAGGAAAAACAGGGCATAGCCTATATCTACGTGACGCAGCACATCGGCATGATGAAACACATCAGCGACCAGGTGATGGTGTTGCATCAGGGCGAAGTGGTAGAACGTGGCAGCACCGCCGATGTTCTCGCCTCCCCGCTCCACGATTTGACCAAACGCCTGATTGCCAGCCACTTTGGCGAGGCACTGACGGCAGATGCGTGGCGCAAAGACCGGTAGGTTCTGCTGTCAGATGAGTTGCAGGGTGGATAAAACTATCCTCCCTGCAAACATTAAGACTGCGCCTCAACATAACGCGCAAAGTTATCCAGAATCGCCTGCCAACCGTTCTTTTGATGCTCAACGGGATATTGGCCGTCAGGATCGAATTCCAGACGCACATCCACGCCCTTTTCTGCTGGCGTAAATTCGACCTTCGCTTCTCTATCACCAAATTTATATTCAATTAATTCATACGGCACAATTCGGGTATAAACACCTGCAAAATCAAAACCCATGCTGCCGTCTTTGGCTTCCATGCGAAATGAGAATGGCCCACCTTCACGAAAATCTACTGCAGCCGTCGGCGTGTGCCAGTCGGGAGATGCGGTATTCCACTGCTTTATGGCTTCCGGATCGATATAAGCCTGCCAAACCTTCTCAACGGGTGCGTCAACCCGTGTTTCGACATTGATCTTCATCATTACGCTCCACATGCTGGGTGACCAGGACACAAAAATTATCCCCTAAAGCGTAGTACGTTAATCATACTCTGGCTGTTCCGACCTCTGGTGACGTGATAACCAGTCAGTAAGGGTGGTAAAAATAAGGTGACACAACAGACGCCGAGTGGGATATAATTTCACTTTCGTGTTGAAAAATTGTGACTAATCAATCGTAACTTAATGATTTTACAGTCATAAAATAAGCAGAAACTATAAGGATTCAAAGCTATGGGTTTTCTTACCGGTAAGCGCATTCTGATCACTGGCGTCGCCAGTAAACTCTCCATCGCCTACGGTATCGCACAGGCGATGCACCGTGAAGGGGCTGAACTGGCTTTCACTTACCAGAATGAAAAACTGAAAGGCCGTGTTGAAGGCTTCGCAGCCGATCTGGGTTCAAGCCTGGTGCTGCCGTGCGACGTGGCTGAAGATGCGAGCATCGATGCAATGTTTGCTGAGTTGGCTAAAACCTGGCCGAAGTTTGACGGTTTCGTTCACTCTATCGGTTTCGCTCCAGGCGACCAGTTAGATGGCGACTACGTGAATGCAGTTACCCGTGAAGGCTTTAAAATCGCTCATGACATCAGCTCTTACAGCTTTGTCGCGATGGCTAAAGTATGTCGCGAAATGCTTAACCCAGGTTCTGCTCTGCTGACTCTGTCTTACCTGGGTGCTGAACGTGCAATCCCTAACTACAACGTAATGGGTCTGGCTAAAGCGTCTCTGGAAGCTAACGTGCGCTACATGGCGAACGCGATGGGTCCTGAAGGCGTGCGCGTAAACGCCATTTCTGCGGGTCCAATCCGTACGTTGGCCGCGTCTGGCATTAAAGATTTCCGTAAAATGCTGTCACATTGCGAAGCGGTTACCCCGATTCGTCGTACTGTGACCATTGAAGATGTGGGTAACTCCGCAGCATTCTTGTGTTCAGATCTGTCTGCCGGTGTTTCCGGTGAAGTTCTGCACGTTGACGGCGGTTTCAGCATCGCTGCAATGAACGAACTGGAACTGAAAGACTAATTCGGTTCGCAACGCGGGTGGACATCTGTCCGCCCCGTTATCACTTCCCAACGCCCCTTTTGTCCTTCATTTCCACACAGCAAATTTTCTTAGTTATACCTTTCCGATATTTATTATCACCGATCATTCTTTTGTCGCCTCCCGCGCTTACGCCAGGATAAAGCAGCGAATCAAGCCGTCAGGGTTCCCCCGGCTTGTAAACTCTTTGACCAAGGAACGACCATGGAACAACGCCGAATCTCTGGCAAAGGCCACTGGTATCATGAGACTCAGTCCAGCCGCAGCGACGCCGTATTACCGCTAGTTCCCGAGGCCGCTTACCTCGAAGACCGTTTTTTACTCGACGTAGAATTGAGTGCTGAACAACGCGCAGCAGAAGCAGCCTGGCTTTCCGTGGCTCGTGATGCGGCAAACGCTCTGCTGCCTGACAACAACCCTGTCACCCGTTTACACACCTTAAGCTGTTATGACCGATTGAGTACCGCACTGACGGTTGCACAGGTGTATGGCGTGCAACGGCTTTGTAACCATTACGCCGCGCGACTGGCTCCACAACCGGGGCCAGACTCTTCGCGCGAAAGCAATCGTCGCCTGACGCAAATTACCCAGTACGCACGCCAATTGGCCAGCCAGCCAACATTGATTGATGATAATTCGCGTCAACAGCTCGATGAAGTCGCCCTCTCAGTGAATGACATCGTGACGTTTAACCAGTTGATCGGATTTGTCGGCTTTCAGGCGCGCGTGATTGCTGTTTTCCAGGCACTGCAGGGCTTGCCTGTACGCTGGCTTCCAGGGCTTGATACTCAACAGGATGCCAGCGCGGAGTTGTTCCTTGCGGGTGATAAAATATGGCAGGCTGGATTACCGCCTGTCGAGCAACGTTACGCAAACACATATCAACTGGAGGTGGTGAACGTTAGCCTGGCACAACGTGCTTTAAACCCACTGAGCTGGGTGCTGGCCCATGATGCGCAGACGCTTTATGCCCTGAGTGAGCTAATCAACCTGTTATTCCCACCCAATGCAGCAACTAGTAACGATCTCTTACTGGTTAACCTGCTGACAGCGCGCATAAACGGCAGTGTCAGTTGCTTTAGTGATGCGACAACTCACTGGCATGGGGAAAGTGGTCTGCCCGAGGCGATACGCAATGGGGAACGTGCATTACAGGCCTGGAGCCACAATCATCCTCGGGAGCGTGCGATTATTCAGGCCGTACGCGTATTAACTCGCGCACCGGGCAGTTTCAGCGCCGCCCAGCTTCAACCCTTGTTCGAACAGGGTTTTAGTCAGAATGATGCATTGCGGCTACTGGTGTGTTCAGCGTTATCTGGCTGGTTGAATCGGCTAAAAATCGGGCTGGGAAATGCCAGCCAGGCATAGGATATCCCATGCTTTTAGGGTAATCATCACTTGCTGCAAAGGGTGGTTTCGCGTAAAACTGTCAGCCGCTCTTTTGGCCACGAAAACTAAAAAACATGTTCCAGGATAACCCGCTGCTCGCGCAGCTTAAACAGCAACTGCATTCCCAAACTCCACGCGTCGAAGGCGTGGTTAAAGGCACGGAAAAAGGCTTTGGCTTCCTCGAAGTGGATTCCCAAAAAAGTTACTTTATTCCGCCGCCGCAGATGAAAAAAGTGATGCATGGTGACCGCGTGAGCGCGGTGATTCACACCGACAAGGACCGCGAAACCGCTGAGCCAGAAGAGCTTATCGAACCGTTCCTCAGCCGGTTTGTTGGCCGTGTACAACGTAAAGACGACCGCCTGTCTATCGTGCCGGATCATCCGTTATTACGCGATGCGATTCAGTGTCGCGCCGATCGTAACGTGACGCATGATTTCCAGAATGGTGACTGGGCCGTTGCAGAAATGAAGCGCCACCCGCTTAAAGGCGACCGTGGTTTCTACGCTGAATTGACGCAGTTCATCACCTTCGGCGACGATCACCTTGCGCCATGGTGGGTGACACTGTCACGCCACAATCTGGAGCGCGAAGCCCCTAACGGTGTCGCGACTGAAATGTTGGATGAAGGCCTGGTGCGTGAAGATTTAACCGCCCTGGATTTCGTGACTATTGATAGTGCCAGCACCGAAGATATGGATGATGCGCTGTTCGTAGAAGAGCTGGCCGATGGCAAGTTGCAACTGACTGTTGCTATTGCTGACCCTACTGCCTGGATTGCTGAAGGCAGCAAGCTTGACAATATTGCTAAAGTTCGCGCGTTCACCAATTACTTGCCGGGCTTTAATATCCCGATGCTGCCACGCGAGTTGTCTGACGACTTGTGTTCATTGCGTCCAAATGTCACGCGCCCTGTCGTTGCTTGCCGCATGGTTATCGCGCAAGACGGCACGATTGACGAGCAAATTAACTTCTTCGTGGCCACTATCGAATCAAAAGCCAAACTGGCTTATGACGATGTTTCCGACTGGCTGGAAGAAAAAGGCGACTGGCAGCCACCAGGCGAGGCTATTGCTAAGCAAATCCGCCTGTTAGAGCGTGTTTGCCAGAGCCGTGCTGACTGGCGTCGTACCCATGCGCTGGTGTTCAAAGATCGCCCTGACTACCGCTTTGTATTGGGTGAAAAAGGCGAAGTGCTGGATATCGTTGCGGAGCCACGTCGTATCGCTAACCGCATCGTTGAAGAATCAATGATTGCCGCCAACGTCTGCGCAGCTATTGTGCTGCGTGAAAAACTCGGTTTCGGCGTTTATAACGTCCATACCGGTTTTGACCCAGCGAATACTGAACAACTCGCAACCATGCTGCAAGGCCATGGACTGGAAGTTGATGCGCAAGAAGTGCTGACCCTGAACGGCTTCTGCAAACTGCGCCGTGAGCTCGATGCGCAACCCACCAGTTTCCTGGACAGCCGCATTCGTCGTTACCAGTCGTTTGCTGAAATCAGCACCGAGCCTGGCCCGCATTACGGTCTTGGCCTGGAAGCTTATGCAACCTGGACTTCACCTATTCGTAAATACGGCGACATGATCAACCACCGCCTGTTAAAAGCGATCATCAAAGGTGAAACCGCAGCGCGTCCACAGGATGAAATTACCGTACAGATGGCAGAACGTCGTCGCCTGAACCGCATGGCAGAACGTGATGTCGGTGATTGGTTATATGCTCGCTTCTTGAAAGATAAAGCTGGAACGGATACTCGGTTTGCTGCCGAAATCATTGATGTCAGCCGTGGCGGGATGCGTGTTCGTTTGGTTGATAACGGCGCCGTTGCTTTTATCCCTGCCCCGTTCCTGCACGCCGTTCGTGACGAACTGGTTTGCAGCCAGGAAAGTGGCACGGTTCAAATCAAAGGTGAAGTCGCCTTCAAAGTCACAGATGTGATTGATGTGACAATCGCTGAAGTGCGAATGGAAACGCGTAGCGTGATTGCTCGCCCTGCCATTTAACCGCAAGTTTAGAAATCTTCTTTAAAAGCTGAACACGCGTTCAGCTTTTTTTTTGCGTTGTTCTCTCACGATCGGATTTTGAGTAATAGTCACACCCGGGAAATGATTAGAGTCGTAACACTTTTTTTACTTGCTATAACGCCTAAAAAACTGACAATCTAGCGCCGAAGATTCAGATTTCCCACATATTCTGTAAAAACAATCATTTTTACATATAGTTGTTACTTTGAGATCGGTTTTATATTGCTAATATGAATATCAGACTGACGCGATATGTCGGCCCCGGTTCAGGAGAGAGCATGAAAGACGATTTGGAGCAGAATCTGCTCTACCGTTATTTAGGGACAACCAGCCCATATTGGCGTTTGCCAGGCGATAGCAATGCGCTGCAATTAGCAGCCAGTGAAGATTCAGATGTTAGCCAAGTCATTGCGTTGGCTCCTGAACAGGCTGAACAAATTCGCCAAATGACGGTGATTACCTCAAGTGTAACCATGTCAATTTCGTTGTTTGGCAGTGAAGTTTCGGTGCATCTGGTAGGGCGTAAAGTCTCAAAAAAGGAGTGGGCAGGCTCCGCGTCGGCATGGAACGACACCCCTTCTGTTGCACGTGATTTGGTGCAAGGGCTCTCATTTGCAGAACAGGTGGTCTCCGAGGCGAATTCAGTTATCGTCATTCTCGACAGATTAGGGAATATTCAACGCTTTAACCGCTTGTGTGAAGAATATACCGGTCTTAAAGAACAAGAGGTCATTGGCCAAAACGTATTTAAGTTATTCATGAGTCGCAGTGAAGCCGCCGCCTCTAAACGTAATATCAGTGGTTTCTTTCGCAACGGTAACTCTTATGAAGTTGAACGCTGGATAAAAACCCGTAAGGGCCAGCGGTTGTTTTTATTCCGCAATAAATTCGTCCACAGTGGCAGCGGTAAGAACGAAATCTATCTGATTTGTTCTGGTACTGACATTACCGAAGAACGCCGCGCACAAGAGCGTCTGCGAGTTCTGGCGAATACCGATACCATTACCGGCCTGCCCAATCGCAATGCCATTAATGACTTGATTACCGCCTCGATTGAAAATCGTGGTGAAACTCAAGTAGGCATCGTTTATCTGGATCTCGATAACTTTAAAAAAGTGAACGACGCATATGGGCATATGTTCGGCGATCAGCTTTTACAGGCGGTTTCGTTAGCCATTTTAAGTTGTCTTGATGACGGGCAAATTCTGGCGCGCCTTGGCGGTGATGAGTTTATTGTGTTGGCGACCGACACTTCTCAAGCCACTCTGGAAGCGATGTCGTCGCGTATTTTGACACGCCTGAAGCAACCTTTCCGCATCGGTTTAATTGAAGTCTACACCGGTTGTTCATTAGGTATTTCGCTAGCTCCCCAGCACGGTGAAGACCGTGAAAGCGTTATTCGCAACGCGGATACCGCGATGTATACCGCCAAAGAGAGTGGTCGCGGTAAGTTCTGCGTCTTCTCGCCGGAAATGAATCAGCGGGTCTTTGAATACTTGTGGCTCGATACCAACTTGCGTAAGGCTCTGGAAAACGACCAGCTTGTCATTCACTACCAGCCGAAAATGACCTGGCGCGGTGAAGTCAGAAGCCTGGAAGCATTAGTGCGCTGGCAATCACCTGAGCGTGGTTTGATCCCTCCATTGGACTTTATCTCCTATGCCGAAGAGTCCGGACTGATTGTTCCGCTGGGCCGCTGGGTGATGTTAAGTGTGGTTCAACAGGTCGCGAAATGGCGCGATAAAGGTATCAATTTACGTGTTGCGGTGAACGTATCCGCGCGTCAGTTAGCCGACCAAACTATCTTTAGCGATCTGAAGCAAGCTCTCAAAGATCTCGACTTTGAATACTGCCCGATTGATGTCGAACTGACGGAAAGCTGTTTGATTGAGAACGAAGAGTTGGCCCTTTCAGTGATTCAACAGTTCAGTCGCCTTGGTGCGCAAGTGCATTTAGATGACTTCGGCACGGGCTATTCTTCGCTTTCTCAGCTCGCTCGTTTCCCGATAGACGCCATTAAGCTCGACCAAAGTTTTGTGCGCGATATTCATAAACAATCGGTTTCCCAATCGCTTGTTCGTGCCATCGTTGCGGTTGCGCAAGCTTTGAATTTGCAGGTGATTGCTGAAGGAGTCGAAAACCAAAAAGAAGACGCCTTTCTAACAAAGAATGGCGTCAACGAACGGCAGGGTTACTTATTTGCTAAACCAATGCCCGCAGCCGTATTCGAACGTTGGTTAAAACGATATCAGGCGAGAACCGCGCGTTAACTGGCTTTACGTAAAACCGTCGCGGTGTGGCGGTTTTGCAACAGCACTAACCTTTCCATATACGCAATATCCTTAGCTTCCAGGCAGAATGCAGCATCCACCCAGTCCTCTGTGATATCCATTAATTCCGAACGAGGTAACTGAAGTACACGTTGACGGGCACGCAACATAGCGCGCACGCCATTGAGTTTCGGTTGCAAGGTATCAATGAAGGTACGAGTAGCAAGATAGCCCTGACCCGGCTCAAACAACTCATCCACCAGACCAAATTGCTGATGCCACTCAGCGGTATGCGATTCTCCTTTATAAATAAGCTCCTCTGCCAGTTTCATCCCTGAGCGGCGTGCAACCAGCGAATACGCCCCCATTCCAGGGAACAGGTTAAAAGCGATTTCCGGGAACCCCATGCGCGCATCCCGTTGTGCCAATATAAAATGGTGTGCGAGCGCGGCTTCAAACCCTCCCCCTAATGCACTACCCTCCACCATTGCAAGGCTAATCGCACCACTATCAAAGCCTCGGGAAGCCGCGTGGACACAATCCACACAAGCACGTGCATAAGCACGCAGTGCTTCACGCCGTCCTTGCTGAATTGATTCAACAAAAAAGCCCAAATCACCACCTGTGTTATACATTCCTTGCACCAATGAACCGGTCACCCAAAAATCAACCACAAACCCTTCCTGTTGAACCAAATACCGCAGGTTCATAATTTCTTCGATCAATTTGTGATTGAAGCAAGGGCGAGGTTGAGCTCGTAACATCATCCACACCGTGCGGCGTTCTGCTTCGTAATATCCCGACAATTGAGTGAATCGAGTAGTATCCGTGAACAATTTGCAGGTTGGCTGGTTAATTACTGTCATTATCTTATCCTCATGTTATGAAAGCGCGTTACGCGCAGGATCAGACTAATGCACTACTGCTTTAGGATGAATGTACCGAGACATTTAATAATTATTACTTATATATTGTTCGATAATCGATTGATGAATAAGGCTAAAAAAGAGTCATGACGCCTTCTCTTTTTGAGTCTTTTTTTGCATTATGACGGTAACTTTTTTTCAGAATAAACAGGATGCACTATGCCTTCAGTGGACCCTCTGCAACTCGCAAAGCGTATTGACACCGTACTGGATATTTTGGTGGGAGGCGATCATGCGTCAGCCATTAATAATCTGGAGATTTTGAAAGCTGAATTGCTGAATGTTGCGAGCGGTAAAGAACAAAAAGAGAGCGACTTGAAAAAGTCGCCCTGGGAGATTTGATCTGCCGCCGGCTAAAAACCGGCACAGTTTTACAAGCTCAGTGAACCAAACGCCCCTTGCCAGTCCTTTTCGAATGTCGCAATAGCCGCATTGACCGCAGGTGTTGTCAGTAGTTGTTCAGTGACATCCACCGGTAAGGTAATGGCTTCGCAGCCAGCCAACAGGCAAGACATCGCCTGATGTGGCGTACGGAAACTGGCAGCCAGAACTTTAGATTGCGGAGCGTGCAGCGTCAGCAATTGCTGTAAGTCCTGAACCATTTGAATGCCATCACCACCCTGCGCGTCCAGACGATTCACATATGGCGCGACATATTCAGCTCCTGCAAGTGCCGCAAGTAACCCTTGTGCAGCGCCATAAACCGCCGTCCCGAGGGTCGGAATTTCCAGCGCTTTCAATTGCTTCATGGCAGCCAGACCTTCTACGGTGGTCGGAACTTTCACCACGATGCCAGGCACGCGCTTAACCAACAATTCCGCTTCTTTCACCATTTCATCAGCTTGTGCGGCAATGACCTGAGCAAATAACTTGCCTTCGCCACCTAGTGCATCCTGCAACGCGGGCAGCACTTCCCACAAGGAAATACCTGCTTTAGCCACAATGGATGGGTTGGTTGTGACGCCCTGCAAAGGCAAAACACGTGCTAAACGCTTCACTGCAGCAACATCAGCAGTATCTAAATACAGTTCCATAAGCTCTCCGAATCGGTCATCTATCTCATTGCTGACATCATAACGTCACTGTCTGTTCTTTATCTGATCAGGATCAATAAAACTTTCATTCGAAAGTAATCTAATTTACGAACAGAAGATAAGGGCGGGCTTATGCTATTTAATATCCAACGTTACTCAACACATGATGGTCCAGGCATCCGCACCGTGGTGTTCCTGAAAGGCTGCTCCTTAAGTTGCCGCTGGTGCCAGAATCCAGAGAGCCGCGCACGCGATCGGGATGTTCTGTTTGATGAGCGTTTATGCCTTGCTGCTTGTGAGTTGTGCCCACAGGTTGCTCCACATGCTATTTCTCGCATTGATGATTCGCTGATTATCGCCCGTGAAAAACTGGGTACTGATGATCTCACTGCGTTAACAGACTGCTGCCCTACTCAGGCATTGAGTGTTTGCGGCGAAACGCAAAGTATTGATGCAATCATGAAAACCGTACTGCGTGATAAGCCATTTTATGACCGCAGCGGCGGTGGTATCACGCTTTCTGGCGGCGAACCCTTTATGCAGCCTGAAGTAGCTGAGCAACTGCTGAGAAAAAGCAAAGAAGCGAGCATTCATACCGCCGTCGAATCCTGCCTTCATGTGCCATGGAAATATATCGAGCCGTCAATCGAACACCTCGATTTACTGCTCGCTGACCTGAAGCATGTCGATGCACAGCGGTTCAAACAATGGACGGACGGCAGCGCCGAACGCGTACTGGATAATTTCCGCAAGCTCGCTGCGCGCAATGTCGAAATGACAGTTCGCGTACCGCTTATCCCTGATTTTAATGCTGATGAGCAATCTATTCGTGCAATCAGTGATTTTGCTGCCGACGAAATCGGCGTGAAAGCGATTCATTTTTTGCCTTACCACACCTTAGGTATTAACAAATATAAACTCCTGAATATCCCTTATACGGCCGCGCACCAACCGCTTGATGCGCCAGAACTGCTGCAATTTGCTGAGCAGTACGCAAGCCAAAAAGGGATGACTGCCTGGATAAGAGGATAAACCGATGACACAACTGAACCTGAACACCTTAAGCCAACGCATAAAAGATCATAAAGAGGCGCTAATTCATATCGTTAAGCCGCCTGTTTGTACTGAACGTGCACAGCATTACACGGCGATTTATCAGCAGCATCAGGACAAGCCTTTGCCTATGCGCCGCGCCCTCGCCCTTGCCCATCACCTTGCTGAACGTACTATCTGGATTAAGCATGATGAGTTGATCGTCGGTAACCAGGCAAGCCATGTCCGTGGTGCGCCGTTCTTCCCTGAATATACAGTTGGCTGGATTGAGACTGAAATTGATGAGCTGGGTGACCGTCCTGGTGCTGGCTTCTCAATTTCTGATGCAGACAAAGCGGTAATGCATGAAATTTGCCCGTGGTGGCGCGGTCAAACCGTGCAAGACCGTTGCTACGGAATGTTTACCGACGAGCAGAAAGAGTTGCTGGCAAGTGGGATTATTAAAGCCGAAGGCAATATGACCTCGGGCGACGCTCATCTGGCGGTCAACTTCCCTCTGTTACTGGAATTAGGGATTGATGGTTTACGTGCCAAAGTTGCCGAGCGCCGTTCACGCCTGCATCTCACCGATTGGGAAGATTTGCATAAAGAACAATTCCTTAAAGCCATCGATATTACCTTTGTTGCATTAAGTGATCATATCCTGCGTTATGCGGCACTTGCTAAAGAAATGGCTGGCACAGAAACACGCGAATCTCGTCGTGACGAACTGCTGGCAATGGCTGAAAACTGTGAAGTTATTGCCCATCAAAAACCAACCTCATTCTGGCAGGCATTGCAGTTAAGCTACTTTGTTCAGTTGGTATTGCAGATTGAATCTAACGGACACTCTGTTTCGTTTGGTCGTCTCGACCAGTTCCTCTATCCATGGTATCGCCGTGATGTTGAACTTGAACAAACGTTGGGACGTGACCAGGCTATCGAATTGCTGCAAAGCTGCTGGTTGAAGTTACTGGAAGTTAACAAGATTCGTTCTGGTTCTCATTCCAAAGCTTCCGCCGGTAGCCCGTTATACCAAAACGTGACAATTGGCGGCCAAACGCTCGTCAATGGTGAACCTGTTGATGCGGTCAACCCGCTCTCTTACGCCATCCTTGAATCATGTGGCCAGTTACGCTCAACACAACCTAACTTGAGCGTTCGTTATCACGCGGGAATGAGTAACGACTTCCTGGATGCTTGTGTTCAAGTGATTCGTTGTGGTTTCGGTATGCCTGCGTTTAATAACGATGAAATCGTTATCGATGAATTTATCAAGCTGGGTGTCAGCCGCGAAGATGCTTACGATTATGCCGCCATCGGTTGTATTGAAACCGCAGTGGGAGGCAAATGGGGCTATCGTTGCACTGGCATGAGCTTCATTAACTTTGCCCGAGTGATGCTGGCCGCGCTGGAGCATGGACGTGATGCAACCAGCGGTAAAATCTTCCTGCCGCAGGAACATGCTCTATCCTCCGGCAACTTTACACAGTTTGACCAGGTTATCGACGCCTGGGATACCCAGATTCGTTACTACACCCAGAAATCTATCGAAATAGAATGCGTTGTTGATACCGTTCTTGAAGAAAATGCCCACGATATTCTTTGCTCGGCTCTGGTCGATGACTGCATCGAGCGCGGTAAGAGTATTAAACAAGGTGGTGCAAAATATGACTGGGTTTCGGGTCTGCAGGTCGGTATTGCCAACCTGGGTAATAGTCTTGCCGCCGTGAAGAAACTGGTGTTCGAACAAGGCGCTATTGGCCAACAGCAATTAGCTGAAGCACTGGCCAACGATTTTGATGGTTTGACCGGTGAGCAGTTGCGCCAGCGCTTGATTAATAGCGCACCAAAATATGGCAATGATGACGATGAAGTCGATTTGCTGTTGGCACGGGCTTACCAGACTTATATCGACGAGCTGAAACAGTACCACAATACCCGCTTTGGTCGCGGCCCTATTGGCGGGACCTATTACGCAGGGACTTCATCGATTTCAGCAAACGTCCCCTTCGGCGCCGCAACAATGGCAACACCGGATGGCCGTAAAGCGAAGACTCCACTGGCGGAAGGTGCAAGCCCGGCGTCAGGGACTGACCGTCTGGGGCCAACAGCAGTGATAAGCTCAGTCGGTAAATTACCTACCAGCAAAATTCTGGGTGGTGTGTTACTGAATCAGAAGCTGAATCCGGCAACGCTGGATAACCCGCGCGACCGCGAAAAGTTAATGATTATGTTGCGAACTTTCTTCGAGGCACATAAAGGGTGGCATGTTCAGTACAACATTGTTTCCCGTGAAACCCTGCTGGATGCCAAACAACATCCTGATAAGTATCGCGATCTGGTAGTACGAGTAGCAGGTTATTCTGCTTTCTTTACCGCCTTATCTCCAGACGCTCAGGATGATATTATAGCCCGTACAGAACATACTCTTTGATAATCCAGGCGGCGCGGTATGCGCCGCCCAAAATTTGGCTGACATGAACTCCAGACAACAAATTATTTTACAGATGGTGATAGATCATGGTCGCATGAGTGTGACCGATCTCGCTAAAAAAACCGGCGTCTCAGAAGTGACTATTCGGCAGGATCTCAATCTTCTGGAGAAAAAGAACTACCTGAGACGTACACATGGCTATGCCGTTCCGCTGGATAGCGAAGACGTTGAAACGCGAATGATGAACAATTATTCGCTTAAAAGGCATCTCGCTGATTTTGCGGCGACTTTAGTCAACGATGGCGAAACAATCTTTATCGAAAATGGCAGTTGTAATGCACTCCTCGCTCGCGCATTGGCTGAGCAGAAAAAAATTACGCTGGTCACCGTCAGCAGCTATATCGCCCATCTTCTGAAGGATACTGACTGTGAAGTCGTATTACTTGGCGGTATCTATCAGAAAAAAAGCGAAAGTATGGTTGGGCCCCTGACGCGTCAATTTATCCAGCAAGTGCATTTCAGCAAGGCGTTCATCGGTATTGATGGCTTCTTGCCTGAAACCGGATTTACGAGCCGTGACATGATGCGCGCCGATGTCGTGAATACCGTGTTGGAAAAAGGCTGCGAAGCCATTGTTCTGACAGACAGTACCAAGTTCGGCTCGATGCACCCTTACACGCTAGGGCCAATTTCATGCATCAATCGCGTGATTACTGATGATGGTCTCAACGAAACCACAGGGCAGCAATTGCGGGATACTGGCGTGCAAATCAATATTGTTAAACAATTTCCCATCGAGTAATCACGATCGTTATCTGCCTGCTTCTCCTGCAGGCAGTTCTTTTCTCAGAATTATCCTGCCGTTCCTTTAAGACTATTTACCTGTTGCAATTCTTCATTCAAATTAGAATGTTTGTTAGCGGTGTAACAAGAAGTGATAATGACCAAAATTATCTTTTAAGTCTTATATCGTTATGCAGTTTCACGGAAGCTTTCTCGAAGTTGATTCAAAACCACTATACTTTTAGAGAAGCTTATTTCCGTGAATCAATTATTCAGGAGAAAGTATTATGACCTTAAATAACAAAAAAATTGCCGCCGTTGTGCTGGCCTTAACCGTAGCCATGTCTCTGAGCGCCTGTTCAAACTGGTCCAAACGTGACCGTAACACCGCGATTGGTGCGGGTGCTGGTGCTGTTGGTGGTGCTGTCTTAACAGACGGTAGCGCGCTGGGCACCCTGGGTGGCGCCGCAGTAGGTGGTATTATCGGCCATCAGGTAAGTAAATAAAGCTTGATGCCAGCAGAAGCGTGAAGCGCTTTAAAGAATTATAAAATATTTAATTTTTCAGGTCTGACTTTCAGCAGTCACAATAAAAAAGCCACGGTAAATATACCGTGGCCTATTTATTTCAATATACGAATCAACCGCCTGCCAATTTAACTTTCATTCCCTTAGCTTCCAGCAGAGATTTTATCAGATCGCGTTTATCGCCCTGAATTTCAATCACACCCTCTTTTAGCGAACCCCCGCAGCCGCATTTCTTTTTGAGCTCTGCTGCGAGTGTCGCTAATTCCGCATCATCAGCATCGATACCGGTTATCAGGCACACGCCCTTACCCTTGCGCCCGCTGGTTTGGCGTTGGATGCGCACCACACCGTCCCCTTTTGGCCGAACAGGTGCTGTTTTAGGCTCATCAATGCGTCCACTCTCAGTTGAGTAAACTAAACGACTGTTATCGTCCTTCATCACGCCCCCTGCTGTAGTGAAACGCGGATGTCACGCAGAGTTTGGGCGGGATCAGCAGATTGGGTGATCGGGCGTCCAATCACCATGAAGTCCACACCCGCAGTCTGTGCTTGTTGTGGTGTCATGATACGGCGTTGATCACCGGCATCACTTCCAACCGGACGGATAC
The DNA here is from genome assembly GCF_027594725.1 of Buttiauxella sp. WJP83. Lineage (NCBI taxonomy): Bacteria > Pseudomonadati > Pseudomonadota > Gammaproteobacteria > Enterobacterales > Enterobacteriaceae > Buttiauxella > Buttiauxella sp. WJP83. The sequence continues at coordinate 2,154,482 of NZ_CP110080.1, read as the reverse complement.
CCGGAGTGACTAATTTGAAACCCTGCCCCAGCTCGCTTTTGAAGCGTACCGCTTCTTGCGCAGAACAAACCACACCATCCAGACCACAACTTTGCGTTAAACGAGCTAACCGTTCAGCATATTCAGCAGGAGTTGACGTAATACCAAGATCCGCCAGATCGCTGGCTTCCATACTGGTCAGAACGGTCACAGCAATCAGCAACGGTGCATCTTTGCCAAATGGCAGCAACACTTCACGCGCAGCGCTCATCATGCGCGCCCCACCGCTGGCATGCACGTTCACCATCCATACGCCCAGTTCAGCAGCAGCAGCGACTGCACGTGCAGTGGTGTTTGGGATATCGTGAAATTTCAAATCGAGGAATACATCAAAGCCACGTTGCTGGATATCACGCACCAACTGCGGCCCAAACAGAGTAAACATCTCTTTGCCCACTTTCAGGCGGCAATCACGCGGGTCGATACGGTCAATGAAAGCTAAGGCTTTATCGCGATTATCGTAATCAAGTGCGACGACAATTGGAGAATCGGTAGCAACACGGGAGGAGGAGGATGCAGTTGAATTCATGGCTAAACCTTCTGATGTTGGGCAGCATTGCGGCGCAAGAGATAAACGGCAAGCATTCTACCCGCGGTAGACACAAAATTACAGTTGCCATTGTACCTTGCTAAGCATAAACAGCACGGTGCCTAAGTGTGGTTAACTATTGCATCATAAGTATGTTGTAACTAAAGTGTGGCGTTTTTTTATAAATGCGCAGGATTTAACCGTTACTGCCCGTCTAACCCGCGAATAGGTTTAATCGTTGACCAGGCCCGGCAAGATGGGCAATGCCAGTACAAGGTAAATGCGGTGAAGCCACATTTCTGGCAGCGATAACGAGGTTTGGTACGCACCTGTTCGCCGACCATATCACGCAGTACCATCAGACTCTCTTTCGCGCGCCCTTCTTCCGCCTCTTGTAGGTGGTAATCCATTAGCCGATGGAACACACGCATGGTTGGGTGACGCTGAAGTTGGCGGTTAATATAAACCTGAGCCACCTCTGAGCCTTCTTTACGCTCGAGGATCTCGGCAAGCATCAGCTCAGCACCCGCACCGGTGTTCTCTTCAACACAACGTTTCAAGAATGTTTCCCACTCTTGTGATTTGTCTAACTGCAGGTAGCAGGTTTGCAGCATTTCAAGAGTTTCACTGACGAGCTCGCTATCTTGATCGATAACGCGTTGGAGCAGCTCAACGGCTTTCGCGTATTCATTACGCGCCATAAAGATGCGGCCCATCATGATAGAAACGCGGGCGCAATTTTTGTCAGCAGCCGCGCCCTTTTTAAGCAGAGACATGGCGCGGTCAAGGTCGTCACTTGCCATCAATTGCAGTGCTTGTTCGCAATAGAAATGGGCAATTTCGGTACGCTGTTTATCTTTGCCAAGTTTAACCAGCCGCTCGGCCACATCAATGGCTTTTTGCCAGTCACTGGTAGCCTGATGGATAAGCAGCAACTGTTGTAACGCGCCAATGCGGAAATCGGTTTCGTCTATCAGTTGCGCGAACATATCTTCAGCGCGGTCATACAGACCAGCAGCCATATAGTCACGCCCCAACTGTTGCACTGCCAACAAGCGTTGTTCGTAAGTTAACGAGGCACTTTCCATTAATGATTGGTGGATACGAATGGCGCGGTCAACTTCACCACGAGAGCGGAACAGGTTCCCAAGCGTGAGGTGAGCCTCAACGGTGCTGGTATCCTCTTTGAGCATGTCGAGAAAGAGATCTACAGCTTTATCTTGCTGGTTCGACAGCAAGAAGTTAACCCCCGCCACATAGTCACGCGACAGGCGATTAGCTTCTTGTTGCTTATCTTGATGCGCGCTCCTGCGTCCCATATACCAGCCGTAAGCGGCGGCGATAGGCAACAGCAGAAACAACAATTCCAGCATGGCAGGTTATTCCTTAACAGCCGGTACAGCCGCTGCTATGGCGTCAGAATCCGTCGTAATTTGCTGCTCAAGGCGTTTGATCTTGCGATCGGCGCGTGCCAGCGAAACACGCAAACGCAACCAAAACAGGCCACAAATAAGCCAGCCAAGCAAAAAACCGGCAGCAAAAAGCGTCGCCAGCAATGTGGATACACGATATTCGCCTTGTGCCAACAGGTAGTTGAAATTAACAACCTGATCGTTCTGCGCGCCCAAAGTGACAGAAATCACAAAAATCGCTAGCACCAGTAAGAAAATGAATAAATATTTCACATTACTTCCCGTCATGTGGTCTTACGCGACTATACCCATCGCTTAATGAATGATGGGGATAAATTAAGCGCTAATGTTTTTCCAACTATATAAACTACCATTTCCCGGTTGCTCGTGGAATCCATTAGCGACGTTCAATTCATAAGAAATGGGGGTTAAATCAATAATCTCAAGGCTCAGCATCTCTTTCGGCTATTTCGTCAGCTTCTTGAGGCGGTGGAGATAACGGACCGCACAGTTTCTGAGCAAGCCAGGTTGCCAATGTTATCAACACCCAAGAGATGAGCGTGGCAACCACCAAGTCTCGTGGCCAATGCATTCCGAGCACTAATCGGCTGCCCATCACCCCCGTAGCCCAAACTAACAGCAATGCAATGGTCCAGGTACGTCGACGTGGCCACAGCAACCCGACACCTAATAAGGCCCAACTTGCCGCAAACATTGTATGCCCTGACGGGAATGCAAAACCGGTCTCTTTTTGCCAGTGCTGACGCAACCATCCCGGTATTTCCTGCTGCGATTCAAGCTGGTTTTTCACCAACTCGCTACGCTGCTTACGCTTTAAATTGTAGAACTCATCTGTAGGAATATGTTGAGTTTTTTCAAGCCATACCACAAAAGGACGCGGTTCTTGCACTTCATCTTTAATGACAGATTTTACCCCCTGCCCAATAAGAATAGCCGCACCGAGTATCGCAAACAGCATCAGAGCAGCTTTTAGGCGAAACCTTAGGCACCATAAGAACCAACCGCACAGCAAAACGTGGGTAATGATGCCCCAGGGTTGGGTAACGGTTTCCGTCACCCAATACATCATTTTAAGCCAACCTCCCTGCGCGCTTGGAACCCACTGCCAACCTGAGATCCACACGGCTAAAGGCATGACTAACAATAATCCAGCACCCATTGTTGTTCGTTTTGCTATTGCTCGCATTGCTTATCCTTATGCTATTTGAATCTCAAGGATACCCGATAAACCGCACCGAAGGGAAAACGGGGAGTCGTACAAAGCGTAAAAATAGGAGTCTGCCCAGTCTATTAGGCGAAGTGGTCGGCGTTGTGGCAAACTAAGCAGTAGTAATTAAACAAGCCAGTCTGCTGGCAGGCACCCTGAGTGCCACGATAAGTACCTGGAGAATCACATGCAGCTTAAACGTGTGGCAGAGGCCAAACTGCCAACCCCATGGGGCGATTTCCTGATGGTGGGCTTTGAAGAACTGGCAACCGGGCATGATCACGTTGCTTTGGTTTTTGGTGATGTAAACGGAAATGATTCTGTTTTGGCGCGTGTACATTCAGAGTGTCTGACGGGCGATGCCCTGTTCAGCCTGCGCTGCGATTGTGGTTTTCAGCTTGAAGCTGCATTAAGCCAAATTGCTGAAGAAGGTCGTGGCGTGCTGTTGTATCACCGCCAGGAAGGTCGCAATATTGGTTTACTTAATAAAATCCGCGCCTATGCCTTGCAAGATAAGGGCTACGATACGGTTGAAGCCAACCACCAACTCGGTTTTGCCGCCGATGAGCGTGACTTCACTCTCTGTGCTGATATGTTTAAATTATTGGGTATCGATGCCGTTCGCTTGCTGACCAACAACCCAAGTAAGGTAGAAATTCTCAGCGAAGCGGGAATTAATATTGTTGAACGCGTGCCGCTCATCGTGGGTCGTAACCCGAAAAACGCACATTATCTTGATACCAAAGCCGCTAAAATGGGCCACTTGCTGTCGAAAGATTAAGTGATTTTCTCCCCCATAGCTGGGGGAGAATTTTAGCTAGTTCAGCATGTTACGAATCACGTAATGCAATATACCGTCGTTTTTGAAATACGTCAGTTCATTGCCGGTATCAATACGGCAACGGCACTGAATCACCTCTTTTCTACCGTCCTCAAAAGTCAAAGATACCGGAACCGAAATGCCCGGTTTAAGGTCATTGAGGCCACTGATATCAATAAACTCCTCACCCGTCAGACCTAACGTTTTGCGCGTCACACCTTCAGGGAATTCCAACGGAAGTATGCCCATACCAATCAGGTTAGAACGGTGAATTCGTTCAAAGGATTCCGCAATGACCACGCGTACGCCTAACAAACGTGGCCCTTTTGCTGCCCAGTCGCGACTGGAACCCGAGCCATACTCCTTGCCGGCAAACACCGCCAACGGAATACCTTTATCCCGATAACGCATCGCGGCATCATAAATCGAAATAACTTCGTCTCCCGGTAGCATGCGTGTCATGCCACCTTCCACTCCCGGCACCATTTCGTTTCGAATACGGATGTTGGCAAAAGTCCCGCGCATCATCACTTCATGGTTGCCACGTCGCGAACCGTAGGAGTTAAACTCTTTTCGTTCAACCCCGTGATTTTGCAAGTAACGCCCGGCGGGGCTATCCGGTTTGATGCTCCCTGCCGGAGAGATATGGTCAGTGGTGACGGAATCCCCCAACATGGCCAGCACACGCGCACCATGAATATCCTGCAAAGGCTCAGGCGTCGCGCCCATATCATCAAAGAATGGCGACAACCGAATGTAAGTAGAATCGCTCTGCCAGCCGTAAGTGTCTGAACGATCCACTTCTATATTGCGCCATTCCGGTGTGCCTTCGAACACTTCCGCATACTCTTTGCTGAACATTTCAGTCGTCACTTGCGCAACGGCACGGGCAATCTCCTGACTGCTCGGCCAAATATCTTTGAGATAAACCGGATCGCCCTTTTTATCATGACCCAGTGGATCGGTGGTCAGATTAACATTCATGTTCCCAGCCAGTGCGTAGGCCACCACCAGCGGCGGTGAAGCCAGCCAGTTTGTTTTCACGAGCGGGTGAATGCGCCCTTCAAAGTTACGGTTACCGGATAGCACCGCACCCACAGTCAGGTCGCCTTTCTTGATGGCTTGTTCAATGGGATCAGGCAGCGGACCCGAGTTACCAATACACGTCGTACAGCCGTATCCCACCAGATTAAAACCAAGCGCGTCGAGATAAGGCGTTAATCCTGCTTTTGCCAGATAGTCTGAAACGACTTTGGAACCCGGAGCCAATGATGCTTTTACCCACGGCTGACGTTTCAATCCTAATGTCACGGCTTTTTTCGCCAACAGCCCTGCGGCCATCAGAACACTGGGGTTTGAAGTATTGGTACAAGATGTAATGGCGGAAATGACGACCGCACCATCGGGTAGCTGATACTCACGCCCGGCCATCGTGTAGTTAACCGGAGCCCGGTCTTTTTGCGATGTATTGAGTTCGAGTTCATTGCTGGCGTTAAACGCTTTCGGCACGTCGCTCAACGAGACACGATCTTGTGGACGCTTCGGCCCGGCAAGGCTTGCTTCAACTTTATTCATATCCAGTGCAAGCGTGCTGGTAAATATCGGCTCATCGCCGGTATTGCGCCACATCCCCTGCACTTTCGCATAGGCTTCAACCAGTGCGATTTGTTCTTCGCTGCGTCCACTCAGACGCATGTAGTCCAGTGTCACCGCATCAATCGGGAAGAAACCACAGGTCGCACCATATTCAGGCGCCATATTGGCAATAGTCGCGCGGTCGGCCAGCGGCAGAGAATCAAGCCCATCGCCATAAAACTCGACAAACTTCCCGACCACGCCATGTTTACGCAGCATTTGCGTGACCGTTAGTACCAGGTCTGTCGCAGTAATACCTTCGCGCAACTTGCCATCAAGTTTAAATCCGACAACATCCGGGATGAGCATTGAAACCGGCTGACCTAGCATGGCGGCTTCAGCTTCAATACCCCCAACGCCCCACCCCAGTACGCCAAGACCGTTAATCATGGTGGTGTGGGAATCCGTACCGACCAGCGTGTCCGGATAGGCAATCAGGTCATCGCCCTGCATTTCACTCCACACCGCTTTACCAAGATATTCCAGATTCACCTGGTGACAGATCCCGGTTCCTGGTGGTACCACGCTAAAGCGGCTGAAGGCCTGTTGGCCCCAACGCAGGAAAACATATCGTTCGTGGTTGCGTTCCATTTCGAGGCGCACGTTTTCCTCGAAAGCCTCGTTATCACCGAAATGATCGACGGTCACGGAGTGGTCTATGACAAGATCAACGGGGGAAAGCGGATTGACTTTGGCGACATCGCCGCCAAGACGTTTTACCGCCTCGCGCATCGCGGCTAAGTCCACAACGGCGGGAACACCGGTAAAATCTTGCATCAATACACGTGCGGGACGATAAGCTATTTCGCGATCGGCATGGGCATTTTTCAGCCAACCGGCCAAAGCATGAATATCGTCTTGAGTAACGGAGTTTTCATCCTGCCAGCGCAGCAGGTTTTCAAGCAGAACTTTTAACGACTTGGGTAAACGGGTGATATCCCCAAGTTCCTTTGCAGCCAGTGGCAAGCTGTAATAGTGATAGGTTTTATTCAGCGCCTGTAGAGTGTCCTTACTGGCCTCGCGTAGGGTTAACGACATAGCTCCTCCTTAAATTTCTTAGGATCGCGGTATCCCGGATGAAGATCAGGGACAGTATTAAAGATAACACAAAGATGTCGTAACGATTTGATAACAACCCGAATTGATAAATCAGAGGATGTAAAGCGGGAGGATGAATGGATTTACACCCCGGCAGCAGGCCAGGGTGTCGAAGATAATTAGTTTGTCAGCATCCAGGCCATTTGCGCCCAAAAAACAAACGAAACGGTAAATACGCTCAACCATGACCAGTACTTGACGCTACAGTGAATATTCATAAGCCACTCTCATATTTCGGATAACCACTTTATGAAAACACCGGGACTGAATAAAAAATCAATCACGTTGAATATTGCTGTGTGTAGTGATGAGGCAAAGAGTGAGCGACTGGTCACAATGAATAAAAAAGTGTGATTAACCGCAAGTTAAATAAAGGTGAACGAAAAGAATGATTATTGTTTTATATGGTCATCTTTTGAAAACAGTTCGATGAACTCTTTTTGTTGTTGAGTCAGCTGCCACGATTCTGGAATCTGAACGTTGTCAGGTTTCGCCTCTTGCTGTTGTTTATCATCTTGCTGACGCACAGTTTTCTGTGCATGCATCTGTGTTAGGGTTGTCATAGTTACCCCCAATAAATCCACGCTGCCAACGCAACGACTAGCCAAAACAGGCCTGATACGAGAAACACCGCTACCCAGGCTTTACGTTTAAGCCCTGACTCACTCTGCGGTTCTTCACTTCCTGAAGGCATTGCTAACCTCATACAATCGGCACCACTTATCATATAAACCCAAACAATCGGTAAAATTAATCGCCAGCTGGGATAAATCCTAAAGAAACTCTAGTACAAAAGCCAGAGAAAATGCTTACCGGTTGCAGGAAAAGATTTAATCTTTTGACCTCAAATAAATAATTGAATGATGAAATTTGCAGGGTGGTTAATTATTATCTACGTTTGTCTCTTAATTGAGACAGATTAACCACTTATAATTCGTGGTTAATGAAAATCTGGCGGGATATTAATTATCAGGCGGATTGAAACATATTCTTAATTGCAAATGAGAAGAGGTATCTTTCCCCAGGGGAAAGATACCTGACGATATTATTTTGCAGGCAACTTAATATCTTTAAACATGGCCTCAATATCTTCGTTAGATCGCAATGCGACTGCGGTATCCACAACATCACGAGTCAGATGCGGTGCGAAGCGCTGGATAAAATCATACATATAACTGCGCAAGAATGTGCTACGGCGGAAACCAATTTTGGTGGTGCTGTGGCTAAATACGCCCTGCGCTTCGATACGGACCAAATCCGGGTCAGAAACAGGATCGACGGCCATACTGGCAATCACGCCCACGCCCAATCCCAGACGCACATAGGTTTTGATCACATCGGCGTCAGTTGCGGTAAAGACGATACGCGGCGTTAATCCAGCGCGATTAAACGCGGTGTCTAATTCGGAACGCCCGGTAAAGCCGAAGGTATATGTGACTAGCGGATATTGCGCCAACTCTTCAATTGAGACGGACTCTTTCGACGCTAACGGATGGTCTGGCGTCACGACAATCGAACGGTTCCAGTGATAGCAAGGTAACATCACCAAATCATCGTAAAGATGTAACGCTTCGGTCGCTATCGCAAAATCAGCATTGCCCTTAGATACTGCTTCCGCAATTTGCGTCGGCGAGCCCTGATGCATATGCAGCGATACACGAGGATAGCGTTCGATAAACCCTTTAATCACATTAGGCAACGCGTAGCGCGCCTGGGTATGTGTCGTGGCGACGTACAATGAACCTTTGTCAGGCCAGGTGTGTTCACCGGCGACCGACTTAATCGCATCGACTTTAGACAACACTTCGCGGGCAATCCGGATAATCTCTTGCCCGGCAGGCGTCACTTGCGTCAAGTGTTTGCCACTGCGCGCAAAGATCTGAATGCCCAGTTCATCTTCCAACATCCGAACTTGTTTACTGATCCCCGGTTGCGAAGTATAAAGCCCTTCTGCCGTCGACGAGACGTTGAGGTTGTGATTGACCACCTCTACGATATAACGAAGTTGCTGTAGTTTCATGGCGTTCCATCCGCAGTAAAAACAGCCCCGACACGCACAACGGCGGGGATTCAGACAAGGTAAAATTCACTTCATACCCAAAATAATTCGAGTTGCAGGAAGGCGGCAAGAGATTGAATCCCCGGGAGCTTACTCAAGTAAGTGACTGGGGTGAGTGAACGTAGCCAACGCACATGCAGCTTGAAGTATGACGGGTATAGCCACTATATCAGTTATACCCTATTTGTATAGTTTGAAAGAAAAAATAATAATCAGGTTATATACGCAGATATAAAAAAGCCGGAACACAGGTTCCGGCTTTCAATGTTAAAGAGATTTATTTCTTCCCTTCAACCCACTTACCATCCACAAAGAACGCTGACCAACCCGTCGCTTTGCCCTCTTTTTCGGAAGAGACATACTGCTGCTTAGTTTTACGGCTAAAGCGCACGACCGCTTTGTTACCTTCAGCATCTTGCTGTGGGGCATCAGCCAGATAACGCAGTTTTTCTGGCAAACGATCGCGGAAGCGGTACAGTTCTTCAACCAGTGGCGCACGTGTTTCACGAGATTTAGGGAATGTGTTTGCCGCAAGGAAAACACCCGCCGCACCATCGCGCAACACAAAGTAAGCGTCTGACTTCTCGCAAGGCAGTTCTGGTAATGGAACAGGATCTTCCTTCGGTGGAGCCACATCGCCATTACGCAGGATCTTACGGGTATTTTTACAATCGTCGTTCGTACACGCCATGTACTTACCAAAACGCCCCATTTTCAGGTGCATTTCAGAACCACATTTCTCACACTCAACGATTGGGCCGTCATAACCTTTGATGCGGAACTCACCCTCTTCGATCTCGTAACCATCACACGTTGGGTTATTACCACAGACGTGAAGTTTACGTTTTGGATCAATCAGGTAGCTATCCATCGCGGTACCGCATTTAGTACAGCGACGTTTCGCGCGAAGAGCGTTGGTTTCCGCATCATCCCCTTCAAGTACGTTGAGGACTTCGTTTTCCGGCACCAGGTTAATGGTGGTTTTGCAGCGCTCTTTAACTGGCAATGCATAACCGGAGCAACCCAGAAACACGCCGGTACTGGCGGTACGGATACCCATTTGACGGCTACACGTTGGACAATCGATGCTGGTCAGAACCATTTGGTTTGGACGCATACCGCCTTCTTCTGGATCCAGCTCAGCTTTTCCAAGCTGCTCACTGAAATCACTGAAGAAGTTATCCAGAACCCCTTTCCACTCTGCCTGATTATTGGCCACCTGGTCGAGGCTGCTTTCCATTTGCGCGGTAAAATCGTAATTCATCAATTCGCGGAAGTTTTCTTCCAGACGATCGGTAACAATTTCACCCATTTTTTCAGCGTAGAAACGGCGGTTTTCTACACGCACATAACCACGATCCTGGATAGTGGAAATGATTGATGCGTAAGTAGACGGACGTCCAATTCCACGTTTTTCTAACTCTTTGACCAACGAGGCTTCGCTAAAACGTGCCGGTGGTTTAGTAAAGTGTTGTCCCGGTATGACCTCAACAAGCGCCAGTTCATCACCCTGCTCAACAGCTGGCAATGTACGGTCTTCGTCACCCTTGCGCAGCGCAGGCATGACCTTCGTCCAGCCATCAAAACGCAACGTACGACCACGCGTTTTAAGACGGAAATCACCCGCCTGTACCGTTAAGGTAGTGGAGTCGTATTGTGCCGGTGTCATTTGACACGCGACAAACTGACGCCAGATCAACTGGTAAAGTTTCTGCGCGTCGGCTTCCATATCTTTCAGCGACTCAGCAACAACGCTCACATCTGAAGGACGAATCGCTTCGTGCGCTTCTTGAGAGTTTTCTTTGCTGGAGTACTGGAGAGCCTCTGCTGGAAGATATTTCTTGCCGAAATTATCTTCGATATAACCGCGCACCATGCTCACTGCATCCTGGCTCAAGTTGGTTGAGTCGGTACGCATGTAAGTAATATGACCCGCTTCATACAGACGCTGGGCCATCATCATGGTTTTCTTCACGCCAAAACCAAGACGGGTACTTGCAGCCTGCTGCAACGTGGAGGTAATAAACGGCGCACCAGGTTTACTACTGGTTGGTTTATCTTCACGCTCAAGCACGGAATAACGTGCTTTCTCCAGTTCGCTAACCGCAGACATAGTCTGCTCGCGGTTAACCGGACGGAACGGTTTATCTTTATGGTGGCTGACCTGAACCGGCAGACTGTCACCTTTCGGCGTCGTCAGATTCGCATCAACTTCCCAATATTCTTCGGGTACGAACGCTTTAATTTCGCGTTCGCGGTCAACAACCAGACGCACAGCAACAGACTGAACGCGACCGGCAGATAAACCACGGGCAATTTTCTTCCACAGCAGTGGCGACACCATGTAACCCACAACGCGGTCCATAAAACGACGAGCTTGCTGTGCGTTCACACGGTCGATGTTCAATTCGCCCGGCTTTTCAAATGCCTGTTGAATGGCATTTTTCGTAATTTCGTTAAACACAACGCGGCTATAGCGTGTGTCATCACCACCGATAACTTCCCGCAGGTGCCATGCAATGGCTTCCCCTTCGCGGTCAAGGTCGGTTGCGAGATAGATATGGTCTGCTTTTTCAGCCAGCGATTTCAGTTCTGAAACCACTTTTTCTTTACCAGGCAGCACTTCGTATTGTGCTTCCCAGTTGTGCCATGGATCGACACCCATACGATTTACGAGCGCGCCGCGTTCATCCTTTTTGACCTTTTTGGTCCCTTTGGTCGAGGCGGAGTCAGCGCTCTTCTTGGTGGTTGATCCACTGGTCGGCAAATCGCGGATATGACCGACGCTGGATTTAACCACGTAGTCATTGCCGAGATATTTGTTGATCGTTTTGGCTTTTGCCGGGGACTCAACGATGACGAGAGCTTTACCCATATTCACCTTTACCTAATGTAATTCTTCCAGAAAACGTCGCACGTTAGTTACACCTTCCACTGGCGACTCGCTTTTCTATATTGCGACAGCGTCATTGGATATCAACTCTTTTTTATCACCAGCCAGATTGCACCAACATGCGCAGGTGATTGAGATAGCGAGCCTTTCACAACGGTGACATAGCACGACGTATGTTTGGTTGAATGTCAAGCAATTCCGTTGCCAGATTTGCGAAAGCGTCACACTCTACCTGATAAAATGAGTTAAGCAACTTTATTAGCATGCAACTTCGATTCCTGCCAGAACAGTAAACTGATTAAATCACCCGAGGTTTACAGGGAAATATTGCCCTTTGCAGTATAGCGGAAGTACACTACTGCCAGTTTTTAAAGGAGGAAATCATGAAACCGACCACTCAACCTATCGATAAACAATCGCTACTCGTTGAAGCCAACAAAGTCATCCGCGAACATGAAGATTTCATGCACGGAATGGAAGCAACGGATGTAGAGCAAAAAAACGGGGTGCTGGTGTTCAAAGGTGAATACTTCCTTGATGAGCAAGGCTTACCTACCGGGAAAAGCACCGCGATTTTTAATATGTTTAAGCATCTTGCGCATGTGTTTGCTGATAAATATCACCTGCAAGATTAAAGTCAAAAACGAGGCCATTTGGCCTCGTTTTCATTTTCGGTATTAATTTGCTTAGAGCAACGGTTTTTCACCGCGTTGCCACCAGCGCAGTAACAGACTATCAATGCTATTTGCCGCACTACCCGTAAAACGATCCATCATTTTTTTACGGCGCGTGTAGTGCACATTGATGACTTCATGATTCTTCATCAGATTGATCAGTAAATCATCGCTGGTGCTTACCTCATCAATCAGGCCTTTATCCAGCGCTTGCGTACCGTACCAGTGCTCCCCTGTCGCCACGGAATCAATGTCCAGCGAAGGGCGCATATCATGCACGAACTGCTTAAATAACAGGTGAGTTTCATTCAGGTCTTCACGGAATTTCTCACGCCCCTGCTCGGTGTTTTCACCAAACAGTGTCAAGGTGCGTTTGTACTGCCCTGCGGTATGCAGCTCAACATCGATATCATTACGTTTTAGCAGGCGGTGAAAGTTTGGCACCTGTGCGACGACGCCAATTGAGCCAATAATAGAAAACGGTGCGGCGACAATTTTGTCTGCCACACACGCCATCATGTAACCCCCGCTGGCCGCGACTTTGTCCACAGCGACCGTCAGACGCACTTTGTTGTCACGCAGACGCTGTAATTGCGAAGCCGCAAGTCCATATCCATGCACGACGCCACCTGGGCTTTCCAGCCTCAACAGAACCTCATCCTCAGGCTTGATGACCGCTAACACAGCTGTTATCTCTTCACGCAAAGAAGTGACTTCGTGGGCATCCATACTCCCTTTAAAATCCAACACATAAAGCGTTGGTTTATCGGAAATAACCTTTTCACCCCGTTTAGCACGTGCTTTAGCCTGTTTTGCTTCGAGTTTATGTTTTTTCTTCTCAGCTTTATGCCATATTTTTTGCTGATGGCTGTCGAGCCTTGCCACCTGCATTTCTTCCTGCATTTCCTGGTACTGTTCACTTAAATTGGTGAGCCGTAATTCCCCACGCTGATGTTTTTTACGCCCAGCCACATTCACGATAATCGTGACAAGAATGCCAATAGCCGCAACGACAGTGACAATTTTTGCCAAAAACAGCCCATAGTTTGCAATTAGATCCACGCTTTCCGCCTTCCATTCAGAGCATTAAATACCTGGCGCCCAGTGTAACCGAGCGCTGATTCCACGTCTGCAACCAACTATAAATGCTGCGAGGCGCATTCCTGAACGGCTTTAGCAAAATGAAACTTTTGCAAAATGTTAATCAAAGGTATTGTCTCCTGTTGCCTGATTGAAATAACCAGCCCTTTCAGGCATAAAGCCTAAAGGCTAAGTAAACCCAGGCATTTCTGAGAATTAAGACGCGAGCTTTGCATCGCGCGAGGAGTTGAAAGTGCACTATCAACCGAAAACCGACTTACTGCAAAATCGCATCATTTTAGTGACAGGTGCCAGTGATGGCATCGGGCGAGAAGCCGCCTTAACCTATGCACGTTACGGGGCAAGCCTCGTGCTGTTAGGTCGTAATGAGGAAAAATTACGTATCACAGCCCAGGAGATCACCACCCGCTACGGGGGCCAGCCGCATTGGTTCATGCTGGATTTTGCTACCGCTACACCTGAAAATTGTCAGCATCTGGCACAAAAACTGTCAGGGCTAATCCCTCGTCTGGATGGCGTTCTACACAATGCCGGGATCCTCGGCGATGTTCGGCCAATGGATGAGCAAGATCCGCAAACGTGGCAAAACGTCATGCAAGTTAATGTTAATGTCACCTTTTTCCTGACTCAGGCCCTGCTTCCTTTATTACTGAAATCAGATTCAGGGTCGCTGGTGTTTACCAGTTCCAGTGTCGGCCGTCAGGGACGAGCGGGTTGGGGAGCATACGCTGCGTCGAAATTCGCCACTGAAGGAATGATGCAGGTGCTGGCCGAGGAATATAAACAACAGAATCTGCGCGTAAATTGCATTAATCCAGGCGGGACACGTACCGCAATGCGCGCCAGTGCCTTTCCCACCGAAGATCCCGAAAAACTGAAAACGCCACGAGATTTGATGCCGCTTTATTTATGGCTGATGGGTGATGATAGTCGCCGTAAAACAGGCATGAGCTTTGATGCACAACCCAACCGTAAACCAGGAATTTCCGAATGAGTGAAGATCGTTATCAACAACGCCAACAGCGACAAAAAGAAAAAGTAGACGCACGTGTGGCGGCAGCACAAGAAGAACGCGGCATTTTGATTGTCTTTACCGGAAACGGGAAAGGTAAAACCACCGCTGCGTTTGGCACGGCTTCTCGCGCGGTAGGACACGGTAAAAAAGTCGGCGTCATTCAGTTCATCAAAGGCCAATGGCCAAATGGGGAACGTAATTTACTCGAACCCATGGGTGTCGAGTTTCAGGTAATGGCGACAGGTTTTACCTGGGACACGCAAAACCGCGACACCGATACCGCCGCCTGCATGGAAGTGTGGCAGCATGCAAAACGTATGCTTGTGGATAGCTCCCTTGATATGGTTATCCTCGACGAAATCACTTACATGGTGGCTTACGATTACTTACCGCTTGAAGAGGTGCTAGCCGCACTGACACAACGCCCTGTGAACCAAACAGTGATTCTGACTGGCCGCGGATGTCATCGGGATATTCTTGAAGTCGCTGATACGGTCAGTGAATTACGACCGGTTAAGCACGCATTTGATGCAGGTGTCAAAGCGCAAATCGGAATCGATTATTAAAAAAAACCCCTCAGCTGAGGGGTTTGATTTTTTAGCTGCTGCGTCCACCGCGGCGGCCACCACCCGTGACTTGAGTGTGGCGTTTTACCGCACGACGAATTTGATTCGCTTTCATGCGACGACGGTCTTTTTCAACCGCAACTTTACTTTCTGTCTCTTCTGGCAACTCTACCAATTTACGCAGGTAGTTAGTTGGAGCCAGGTCAAGTTCAGTGTAACCACCACGCGGCAGGCCTTTTGGCAACTGAATGTCACCGTAACGCACACGGATCAAACGGCTAACCTGTACACCGACTGCTTCCCAAAGACGGCGAACTTCACGGTTGCGGCCTTCAGTCAGAGTCACGTTGTACCATTGGTTAATGCCTTCACCACCGGTAAACTTAATGGTTTTGAACGCTGCTGGGCCATCTTCAAGCTGAACGCCACGCGCCAGTTGTTTCACTTTATCCTCGTCAACCTGACCGAATACACGTACAGCATATTCACGTTCAACTTCACGGCTTGGGTGCATCAGGCGGTTTGCCAGCTCACCGTCAGTTGTGAATAACAGCAGTCCGCAGGTATTGACATCCAGACGACCGACGGCAATCCAGCGCGCACCGCGCAGTTTGGGTAAACGGTCAAATACCGTTGGACGCCCTTCCGGGTCATTACGTGTACACAATTCGCCTTCCGGCTTGTAGTAAGCCAGTACACGGCAAATCTGTTCTGCGGATTCTTTAATAGAGATCAGGTGACCATCAATACGAATTTTCAGGGCCTGAGTCACTTCAACACGGTCGCCCAGTGTAGCAACTTTGCCATCCACACTAACGCGGCCTGCGGAGATAATGGTTTCAATTTCACGGCGTGAACCGTGGCCGGCGCGAGCCAGGACTTTTTGTAACTTTTCGCTCTTATCGCTCATTGAGCTTCCTCGGGTGTCGCCTTCACAGGCGTCGAATTGGGATAATGGGGCACATCAGCCCCATTTTAGGCCGGACAGTATAGCCGTAGACGCACTTATAAGAAAGGTTTAGCGTCACCCACTCCTTCGCGGATAACCACTGGTGCATCATCGGTTAAATCAACTACAGTCGTGGGTTGCTGGCCAAGATATCCACCGTGGATAACCAAATCGACAACCTTCTCAAGACGATCTTTAATTTCTTCCGGATCTGACTCCGTAAACTCGCTGCCAGGTAACATCAGCGAAGTCGATAACATAGGCTCGTTCAACACTTCCAGAAGCGCTAACGCTATAGGATTGGAAGGTACGCGCAAACCAATGGTCTTACGTTTTTCCTGCAACAAACGCCGCGGGACTTCTTTGGTACCTTTCAGAATAAATGTGTAATTACCCGGCGTGTTATTTTTGATTAAGCGAAACGCCACGTTATCCACAAATGCGTAGGTCGAAAGCTCCGATAAATCCCGGCACATTAAGGTGAAATTGTGTCCATCGGGTAACTGACGAATACGACAAATACGTTCCATTGCCGATTTATCTTCGATTTTACAGCCCAGCGCATAACCCGAATCGGTTGGGTAAACAATCACGCCGCCCTTACGAACAATCTCCACCGCCTGGTTAATCAGGCGCTGCTGGGGATTATCGGGATGAATATAGAAAAATTGACTCATACTGCCCTCTCTTTTGCGATGTGGCTGCTACCCCAATTCTGCCAGACAGGTTCTACACCTGCCGGTAGCCAAAGCTTGCGCCCAAGCTCTATCCACGCACACGGCATATGGAAATCAGAGCCCTGCGATGCCAGCAAATTAAACTGCTGGGCATAGCTGGCAAGTTGGGTACGCTCATTTGGGGCTTGCTGACACTGTGCGACTTCCATAGCATCGCCACCACTTTCGGCAAACTGCGCCAGCAATCTTTTCAGCCATTTAGCCGTCAGGTCATAACGGCCTGGATGTGCCAGAACCGCCTGCCCGCCAGAATGATGAATCACATCAATAGCTTGTTCTATTGTACACCACTGAGGCGGAACGTAACCGGTTTTCCCTTTTGCGAGATACTTCTTAAACACGTCAGCCATATTATTGGCTTTACCGCACTCCACCAGGAAACGCGCGAAATGCCCGCGAGTCACTTCCCCTCCGTTGGCATGGCGCATCGCCCCCTCAAGTGCCCCAGGGATATGCGCTTTTTCAAGCCGTTCAGCAATTAACGCCGCACGTTGTACACGTCGCTCACTTTGCTGGGCCAGAAACTCTGTAAGCGCTGGATGATGTTCATCAACACCTAAGCCAACGATATGGATTTCATGGTTTTCCCAAAGGGTGGAGATCTCCACGCCGCTGATTAAGCGCAAAGGTAACTGGAGGCGTGATATCGCTTCCCTTGCCGCGGCAATTCCGGCTACTGTGTCATGGTCAGTAATAGCCAGAATACCAACACGCATATCCACAGCACGTTGCACCAGCGCCTCAGGTGTTAGCAGGCCATCTGACGCAGTGGTATGGCTATGTAAGTCGTAAATCACCGCAAGTGTTGGTTCGCTCAAAATGGCTCCGGATGTGCTAATAAAAGAAAAACGCCGCTCATGATAACGATATTCACTGATAACTAAAAATCGCTATTGACTTTGATTCATCGAACTAGTTAACTAGTACGCAAGTTCACACGATAAAGGTATCTGAAAATGAAAGCGATAATCCGCATGCACAACTGGTGGCGTACTTCCTGATAACGGGCAGTGTAATCGCTATGGCTGTAATTCAGCCCAGATACTAGGCCCGCCAACTCCGCGGGCTTTTTTTTGAACAAAATATGAGAGCAAAAAATGCGAACACAAAAACCAGCGCTCGAATTACTGATTAATGACGCGCCATATCGGGATAACCCAACGGCAGTATTCCACCAGCTTTGCGGCGCTCGCCCGGCAACCTTGCTGCTCGAATCCGCCGATATCGACAGTAAAAACGATTTGAAAAGCCTGCTGTTAGTCGACAGCGCGCTACGTATTACCGCATTAGGTGACACCGTCACTATTCACGCACTTTCAGAGAACGGCGCTTCACTGCTCCCTCTGTTAGATGCCGCATTGCCTGCCGGTGTTGAAAACGAACACTCTCCTCAAGGCCGCGTACTGCGCTTCCCGACGGTTAGCTCGCTACTCGATGAAGATGCGCGTCTGTGTTCACTGTCAGTATTTGACGCATTCCGCCTGATGCAGGAACTGGTTACTGTGCCGGAAGACGAGCGCGAAGCCATGTTCTTCGGCGGTTTATTTGCCTATGACCTGGTCGCAGGGTTTGAAGACCTGCCAGCCCTAAAGCAAGATAACAATTGCCCTGACTACTGTTTCTATCTGGCAGAAACACTGCTGGTTATCGATCATCAGAAAAAGAGCACCCGCATTCAGGCCAGCTTATTTACTCCATCAGCATCAGAAAAACAGCGCTTGATTCAGCGTGCTGCACAACTGAGCAAGCAAATGCAGCAAGAGCCCGCTGCATTGCCCGTGCAGAAAGTTGAGCACATGACCTGCGAGTGCAACCAGAGCGATGAAGAATTTGGCGACGTGGTGCGCAAAATGCAAAAAGCGATTCGCATCGGTGAGATTTTCCAGGTTGTTCCTTCTCGCCGTTTTTCACTGCCGTGCCCTTCTCCACTTGCGGCTTACCAGACGCTGAAGAAGAGCAATCCAAGCCCGTACATGTTCTTCATGCAGGATAACGACTTCACACTGTTTGGCGCATCGCCTGAAAGTTCACTTAAGTATGATGCGACATCGCGTCAGATTGAAATCTATCCCATTGCCGGTACTCGCCCACGGGGTCGTCGTGCTGACGGAACGCTGGACCGCGATCTGGATAGCCGCATTGAACTGGAAATGCGTACTGACCATAAAGAGATGTCCGAACACCTGATGTTGGTTGACCTGGCACGTAACGACCTGGCGCGCATTTGTACCCCAGGCAGCCGTTATGTTGCTGACCTGACTAAAGTCGACCGCTACTCCTTTGTGATGCACTTGGTTTCTCGCGTAGTAGGTGAATTGCGTAACGATCTCGACGTACTGCACGCCTACCGCGCCTGCATGAATATGGGCACCCTGAGCGGCGCGCCAAAAGTCCGTGCGATGCAATTGATTGCCAAAGCAGAAGCCGTTCGTCGCGGCAGTTACGGTGGTGCTGTGGGTTATTTCACTGCTCATGGCGATTTGGATACCTGCATCGTCATCCGCTCCGCCTACGTTGAAAATGGTATTGCCACCGTTCAGGCGGGTGCTGGCGTGGTACTGGACTCTGTACCGCAGTCTGAAGCTGATGAAACCCGCAACAAAGCCCGCGCTGTACTGCGCGCCATTGCCGCCGCGCATCACGCACAGGAGATTTTCTGATGGCTGACATTCTGCTGCTCGATAACATCGACTCGTTTACCTACAACCTGGCCGATCAATTACGCGCCAACGGTCATAATGTCGTTATTTATCGCAATCACGTTCCTGCGCAGACCTTAATTGAACGTCTGGCTACTATGGACAATCCCGTACTGATGCTTTCCCCAGGCCCTGGTGCGCCAAGTGAAGCAGGTTGTATGCCCGAACTGTTAACGCGACTGCGAGGAAAATTACCGATTATTGGTATCTGCCTGGGTCACCAGGCGATTGTTGAAGCCTACGGTGGCTACGTCGGCCAGGCAGGCGAAATCCTGCATGGTAAAGCGTCGATCATTTCTCATGACGGCGAAGCGATGTTTACGGGTTTACCTAACCCACTCCCGGTTGCGCGCTACCATTCATTAGTCGGCAGCAATATTCCGGCAGGTTTGACCATCAACGCCCACTTTGATGGTATGGTCATGGCCGTACGCCACGATGCTGACCGTGTATGTGGATTCCAGTTCCACCCGGAATCCATCCTCACCACGCATGGTGCTCGTCTGCTTGAGCAAACCCTCGACTGGGCGCTGCTGAAGTTAAAGCAGGCCAATACGCTGCAACCGATTCTCGACAAACTTTACCAGGCACAAACCCTGAGCCGTGAAGAAAGCCACCAACTTTTTGCCGCTATCGTGCGTGGCGAGCTGAAGCCAGAACAGCTGGCGGCGGCCCTGGTCAGTATGAAAGTGCGCGGTGAGCATCCGAACGAAATCGCAGGTGCTGCTACCGCGTTGCTTGAAGCCGCAGCGCCATTCCCAAGCCCTGAGTATCCGTTTGCCGACATCGTCGGTACCGGTGGTGACGGTAGCAACAGCATTAATATCTCTACCGCCAGCGCATTTGTTGCTGCCGCGGTCGGATTGAAAGTGGCCAAACACGGTAACCGCAGCGTTTCCAGTAAATCAGGTTCATCCGACTTATTAGCTGCATTTGGGATCAACCTCGAAATGAGCGCTGAAACGTCGCGCAAAGCGTTAGATGAATTGGGCGTTTGCTTCCTGTTTGCACCGAAATACCACACTGGTTTCCGACATGCGATGCCCGTGCGCCAACAGTTAAAGACGCGTACCCTGTTTAACGTATTGGGACCATTGATTAACCCCGCGCATCCGCAAATGGCATTGATCGGCGTTTACAGCGCGGAACTGGTTCTGCCCATTGCAGAAACTCTCCGCGTGCTGGGTTACAAACGTGCAGCCGTCGTACACAGCGGAGGCATGGATGAGGTTTCTCTGCATGCCACGACGCAAGTTGCAGAACTGCATGACGGCGAAATCAAAAGTTATCAACTGGAAGCCGCAGACTTTGGCCTACCTGCCTATCATCAGGATCAGCTTGCAGGCGGCACACCGGAAGAAAACCGTGACATTCTCACCCGCCTGTTACAAGGTAAAGGTGAGACCGCTCATGAGTCTGCAGTCGCGGCAAACGTCGCCATGTTGATGCGTCTGCATGGACAAGAAGATCTTAAAGAGAATGCACAACGAGTGCTGGAAGTGCTGCGCAGCGGCGCGGCATACGACCGGGTAACAGCACTGGCAGGAAGAGGGTAAGTCATGCAGGAAACCGTATTAAAGAAGATCGTCGACGATAAGGCGATATGGGTTGAAGCACGTAAACAACAGCAACCTCTGGCAAGTTTCCAGAACAACATTGTACCGGCAACACGCAACTTTTATCACGCCCTGCAAGGTGCAAGAACGGCATTCATTCTGGAGTGCAAAAAGGCTTCTCCGTCAAAAGGCGTGATTCGGGATGATTTTGACCCGGCTCGCATTGCTGGGGTGTACAAACACTATGCTTCCGCGATTTCCGTGTTAACCGACGAGAAGTATTTCCAGGGAAGTTTTGATTTTCTGCCGATTGTTAGCGATATCGTCACGCAACCGGTGTTATGCAAAGACTTTATTATCGATGCGTATCAAATTCTTCTGGCTCGTTTTTATCAGGCCGATGCCTGTCTGCTGATGCTCTCGGTGCTTAACGACGAGCAGTACCGCCAGCTCGCAGCCGTTGCACATAGCCTGAACATGGGCGTGTTGACAGAAGTCAGTAATGAAGAAGAGCTGGAACGTGCCATTGCGCTTGACGCAAAAGTCGTCGGTATCAACAACCGTGACCTGCGCGATTTATCCATCGATCTGAATCGTACACGCCAGCTAGCCCCTCGTCTGGGGCACGGCGTCACGGTGATCAGCGAATCGGGTATCAGCAACTATGGTCAAATCCGCGAACTCAGCCATTTCGCCAACGGCTTCCTGATAGGCTCTGCCTTAATGGGCGAAGATGATTTAAATGCTGCCGTTCGGCGTGTGACGCTCGGTGAAAACAAAGTCTGCGGCCTGACTCGCCCACAAGATGCACGCGCCGCATTTGAAGCGGGTGCTATTTATGGCGGACTGATTTTTGTTCCTGCCTCACCGCGTTTTATCAGCGATGAAACTGCCGCATCGGTCATCGAAGCCGCCGCACTGAAATATGTTGGCGTATTCCGTGACACCGCGATTGACGAGGTCGTACAAAAAGCCGCGCTGTTCTCTCTTAGCTCTGTGCAACTGCATGGTGAAGAAAACCAGGCGTATATAGACGATCTTCGTGCGGCCCTTCCGGCAAATGTACAAATCTGGAAAGCATTGAGCGTGAAAGAGAGTTTGCCTGCTCGTGATTTAAACCACGTCGACAAGTACCTGTTCGATAACGGCCAGGGCGGTAGCGGCCAGCGTTTTGACTGGTCACTGCTCACAGGACAGAATCTGGAAAATGTGATTCTGGCGGGTGGTTTAGGTGCTGATAACTGCGTAGATGCTGCCAAAACCGGCTGCGCAGGATTAGATTTCAACTCAGGTGTCGAAAGCGCGCCGGGTATAAAAGATGCTAACAAGCTGGCTGCCGTCTTCCAGACGCTGCGGGCTTACTAAGGAAAATATCATGACATTACTTAATCCCTATTTCGGTGAGTTTGGCGGTATGTATGTACCGCAAATTTTGATGCCTGCACTGCGCCAGTTGGAAGAAGCGTTTGTGGCAGCCCAAAGCGATGCAGAGTTTCAGGCAGAATTTAACGACCTGCTGAAAAACTACGCGGGCCGCCCAACGGCACTGACCAAGTGCAGAAATCTGACCGCTGGCACGAAAACGACTCTCTATTTAAAACGCGAAGATTTGCTACACGGCGGCGCGCACAAAACTAACCAGGTACTTGGCCAGGCGTTGTTGGCGAAGAAAATGGGTAAAACTGAAATTATCGCTGAAACTGGCGCGGGCCAGCACGGTGTGGCGTCGGCATTAGCCAGCGCCCTGCTCGGCTTAAAATGCCGTATCTATATGGGTGCAAAAGACGTTGAGCGTCAGTCACCAAACGTGTTCCGTATGCGTCTTATGGGTGCGGAAGTGATCCCAGTACACAGCGGTTCCGCCACGTTAAAAGACGCATGCAACGAAGCGCTCCGCGATTGGTCTGGTAGCTACGACACCGCACACTATATGCTGGGTACTGCAGCAGGCCCGCACCCATTCCCAACTATCGTGCGTGAGTTCCAGCGCATGATTGGCGAGGAAACCAAAGCACAGATCCTTGAAAAAGAAGGCCGTCTGCCAGATGCAGTAATCGCCTGCGTGGGCGGAGGTTCGAATGCTATTGGCATGTTTGCTGATTTCATCAATGAAACGAACGTGGGTCTGATTGGTGTTGAACCTGCTGGTCACGGTATCGAAAGCGGTGAGCATGGCGCACCATTAAAACATGGTCGCGTGGGGATTTACTTCGGTATGAAATCGCCAATGATGCAAACGGACGAAGGCCAAATTGAAGAGTCCTATTCCATCTCGGCTGGTCTGGACTTCCCTTCTGTTGGCCCACAGCATGCGCACCTGAACAGCATTGGCCGTGCGGACTATGTCTCGATTACAGATGACGAAGCTTTGGAAGCTTTCAAAACGCTGTGCCTCAAAGAAGGGATTATTCCTGCGCTGGAATCTTCTCACGCACTGGCTCATGCGCTAAAAATGATGAAAGAAAACCCAGAAAAAGAACAACTGTTGGTGGTGAATCTCTCTGGCCGTGGTGACAAAGATATCTTCACTGTTCACGACATCCTTAAAGCACGAGGGGAAATTTAATGGAACGTTATCAACACGCATTCGAACAGTTAAAAGCTCGCAAGGAAGGTGCTTTTGTTCCTTTCGTCACCCTTGGCGACCCAACACCTGAACAGTCATTGAAGATAATCGACACACTGATTGAAGCGGGTGCTGACGCACTGGAGCTGGGTATTCCTTTCTCCGACCCATTGGCAGATGGCCCAACCATTCAGAACGCTGCACTGCGCGCATTTGCCGCAGGTGTAACGCCAACACAATGCTTTGAAATGCTGGCGGCAATTCGCCATAAACACCCGACCATTCCGATTGGCTTGCTGATGTACGCAAACCTGGTGTTTAACCGTGGCATTGATGAGTTTTATGCGTTGTGTGCAAAAGTGGGCGTTGATTCCGTGCTGATTGCGGATGTCCCTATTGAAGAGTCTGCGCCATTCCGTCAGGCCGCCATGCGCCACAACGTCGCGCCAATCTTCATTTGTCCACCGAATGCGGATGACGCGCTGCTGCGTGAAATCGCAACTCATGGCCGTGGTTACACTTATCTGCTGTCTCGTGCGGGTGTGACGGGAGCGGAAACTCGCGCCCAGTTGCCGCTGCATCATCTGGTAGAAAAGCTGACTGAATTTGGTGCGGCGCCTTCGCTGCAAGGCTTTGGGATTTCCGAACCATCGCAAGTTAAAGATGCAATTGCTGCGGGCGCTGCCGGGGCGATTTCAGGTTCCGCCATCGTGAAGATTATCGAGAAGAACCTTGATAAACCGGATGTGATGTTAAGCGAGCTGAAAGCCTTTGTGCAGGCGCTGAAAGCAGCAACTCACACGGAATAAGAAAACTGATTGGCCGGAGCCATTCCGGCCTTTATTGTTTCCAGAAAGTCATAATCGATAACCTTCAGAAAACATAAAAACCGACAGTTCAATGTACATGTTTTACAAAAATGTTTGTGTGCATGAAATGTTTGTGCGGACCATCAAACTTGCACGCATTACTCCTGTTTTTCCGATAGTCTATTGGACATTATCCCTACTATTGGTTTTTTCTGCTGGAGAGTTTGAAGTTGTTTAAGGTTATTACCACTGCTGCATTTGCACTGATTTCACTACTATGGGGTGCGTTAATCTTCGATATAGAAATGATTTCTCACCCTTTATCCCAGGTTACGCATTGGTTCGAAGATAGATTTTAAGCCCACCTGCACATAGACGCGTACTTTCCGTCATCTAAATACAGGCGAGCGTGTAGATCGTTATGACCTGCATCGAGAGCTTTTTTGGGATTATCAGTTCTGAGATTTTAGAAGTTTTATGAAGTGAGCTGCCCGCTCGTGACGTTCAGCCCAAACAACTCATATCAAGTTATTGCATTTAATTAAGAAATGCATTGCCAGAAGATAGGTTTCTACTCCTTTATTTTTTCGTCGAAAAATTCTTCATAGCGAGAATAGAATTCGCCAATTAGCTTCATTGGGTTGGTTGCAGCGGTGAATGCTTGACTTGTGGTTATTTGAGCAGATCTATAAGCGTTATGTGTCTCGACAGCTAAACGCATTAAAAACATGACTTTTTCTTCTTTGGTCATTTTTGATATTCCTCGAGCGTCGTGAAGAGTATCAAAATACCACCAACGATGTGTCATTGAAAAGATAGGTAACAAAATGTATTCAAAAATACTGGCCATATAATGACCAGTTTTGCAGGGGTTTTGCTGAAGTACTTTAGAAGCGGTAACCCGCAGAGAACATAAACACCCACGGGTCAATGCGTGTCTTGATATTCTGCTGTTCGCCACCCGCTTTAAATTTCACTTCGGTGTCGATATCCATGTACCAGACTGACATATTCAGCAGCCAGTTCTGATTGACCATATAATCCAACCCCACCTGACCCGCTGCACCCCACGAATCTTTGACGCTAAGGTCGCTTAAACCGGCATCTTTGCCCGTCTGGTTAAAATCGGCATCAAAGAAGGTGGTGTAGTTGATGCCTGCACCAATGTATGGACGTACTTTGCTTTTCGAATCGCCAAAGTACCACTGTGCCATCAGCGTTGGCGGCAGTTGATGTACAGTGGCTATGTCACCTGTTGGGCCTAACCCGACGCGATGGCGGAATGGTGTAGCAGCCAGCAGTTCGATTCCTATGTTTTCCGTCACCATGTAATCAAATGTCAGCCCCAGTTGGGTATTGTTGCTGACGCTAAAACCACCCATTCCAAGCACATTGTCAGAACCTTCCGTTGGGCGCACGGTAGCAGAACCCGCACGCATGAAGAACTCACCTTGTTGATGTGCCAGCGCTTCACCTGACAAACAGGTTAATGCGAGTAACGCCACAGACAGTTTTTTCATAGCCCTCTCCTTGTTATGGTTTTATAAGCGGGCTGAATATACTCATTATTGAGTACAAAGTGATCTTGATTCGATCACACTTCACTGGCTAATTTAACATTTAATGATCTAGATTAATTTTTCCACATTTTGCTTAAACTGGTAGTCTGAACATAAGATAGCCGCGATCAATTTTATTTAACTCTCGTGTTATCAATCTCTTTGCCCTGCAATCCTTTCACTTTTACGCCAGTCGTTCACCACCAGACCGCCGACCATCACCACAATCGCTACGCCAAAAATCAGGCTGGTCAGATTCGCGCCAAGCCCTAATCCACCATTGTCGACGGGTTGTGATAGCAAATCACCGCAGGCTGCACCGAAGGGCCGCGTGAGAATGTAGGCCGCCCAGAAGCAGAACACCTTATTGGCACTGAAGGTAAAGCAGGCAATAGTGATTATCACAATCCATGCGCCAAAGAAGATGGCGGCACTGCTGTAACCAAGCCCAAGCCCTTCTGCCAACCAGTCTCCAACCGCCGTACCCAGAGCAAATGTCGCAAGGATAGCTAGCCAGTAAAAAGATTCACGGCTCAAACTATCAATGCTGCGAATTGATAGCGTGCCTTCCTGGCGATACCAGACCACAAACGTCACGACTAAAACCACACTAAAAAAGAGTGATGATGCGGCAAGCGGAACCTGCCAGGCGTCGGTTAGATTATCGGTTATCAACGTGCCAAAGACGCTAATAAAAACGACCGTTAGCCAATAAAGAACCGGTTTATAACGTGGTGCGCGCATTTGAAAGAACAGTGCAATCGCCAGTAATATACCGGTAATAATCGAAGTATTTGTCAGGCCAAAGTTAAGGTCCATATTCAGGAAGTCTGCCGCCGTTTCACCGACGGTGGTCGACATCATTTTAATGAACCAGAATACAAGGGTGATTTCCGGGACTTTATTTAACCACCCAGAATAATTTTGTTGGCTATTCATTATTAATTTCTCACATTAGTCAGGCGTTGTATTATTTGCAGACGAGTAATGATCCAGGCGCTTACTGCTGCCACCACCAAAGCACCGAGCATATCAACCGGGAAATGCACGCCAATATAAACTCGGGCCCAGGCTACCGCGACACCAGCCACAGAAAGTAAGATGCCCACTTTCCGATAACGAGGTGTCATCAACATCGTGAAACCAACTGACCACGTCAGCACCGCATGATCGCTTGGGAATGAGGCACTGGCAGCATGAGGAACCAGTGTAAGACCGATACCCTCCACAAACGGGCGTGGCATTGGCCAAATATGGCCAATAGTGATGTTAATCAGCAATGCGAGTCCTGCGCATAATAGGCAGCTCAGCACAAGTTGCCGATTCTCTTTCTTTCCCCAAAGCAAACCTAAAATTAACGGAATAAACCATATTGGTATTTCTGCAATAGCTCGTGCAACGTAAAGCGGGATGACACCAGGAATATGTGATGCATTAATCAGAAGAAATAATGACGTATTAAGTGACATGTTATTGACTCCACCGAGATGACTTTATTTTTATCGGGTTGCTCACAGGAATAAAAGAGAGCACGATAAAAGCCAGCACTATTAATTCCATATGCGTTTTAACCCAGGGGAATAAAACCCAGGAGATAACCG
The DNA here is from genome assembly GCF_027594725.1 of Buttiauxella sp. WJP83. Lineage (NCBI taxonomy): Bacteria > Pseudomonadati > Pseudomonadota > Gammaproteobacteria > Enterobacterales > Enterobacteriaceae > Buttiauxella > Buttiauxella sp. WJP83. Next base: position 2,126,937 of record NZ_CP110080.1, on the reverse strand, counting down.
GTGGTGACAAATAATAAACACCATGCAGGGCCATTGGCTTCTCCGGGAAATCCTGTTGTTGGTCTTCCCGGTATTATCAGCTTTTAACCATGACGGTAGCTCAACCTCTGAATGACAATTTTGTCAGAATTGACAGTGGGTGAATGTTATTGCGGTAATACCAGAGTGAAGCAACTTCCCTTGCCTTCTGTGCTTTCCACCTGGATTTTTCCTCCATGCAGCTCGGTAATGGTCTTGGCTAATGCAAGTCCCAGCCCGGTGCTTCCGGCATTGCTGCGTGCATCGTCTACCCTGTAAAAACGGTCAAAAATATGTGGCAAATGTTCGGTACTGATCCCCTCACCATTATCAATTACCGATAACAGTACATTGCCATTTTCCTGCACGGCTTTCAGACACACTTCACCACCCGATGGGGTGTGGCGTATTGCGTTGGAGAGCAAGTTTGAAAGCGCCCGTTGTAAATGCAGTGGGTCGGCGCGGAATGTCACGCTCCCCTCGCTCGTTAGAGTGATCTTTTTTTCTTCAGCCAGGATGTCGTAATAATTAATTAAACGAGCAAATTCCAGGGTGCTATCCAGTTGTTTTATGTGTAGCGGTTCACGACTGTTATCGGCCCTTGCCAGAAACAGCATGGATGAGATCATGCGTGACAACCTTTCACCTTCTTCCACAATCGCCGCCAGAGCATCCCGATACTCTTCCGGGCTGCGTGCTTTGCTCTGCGTCACGCTGGCCGCTGAGATGAGGTTGTTGATCGGGCCGCGCAGTTCATGGGCAATATCAGATGAGAAGCGGCTCAGTTGTTTAAACGACGCTTCAAGGCGTGTCATCATGCCGTCGAACGAAGACGCAAGTGTATTTAGCTCAGATGGCCAGCGCTGAGTGGCAAGACGGGTATGCAAATCCTCCGCGTGAATATACTCAATTTCGCGGCTCATTTTACGCAGCGGATATAGCCCGCGCCGCGCCAGCCAGTAGCCGATTGCCGAAAAGAGAACAATCGCCAGCGCCACCGCAATCTGCATTCGTTCCCAGTAATCTTCAATGATTTCATTGTTGCGCGAAATATTTAGCGCTGCCTGAACCCGCCACGGTTGGTTGCCTTTCAGCAGAAAATGAGTCGAGGTAATCAGGTATTCTTCTGTGATGCCGCCGAAGCGATAGTGCCATGGGCTGTATTTGAACTCAGGTGATGGAGCCGGGAAATCCCCTTCAGGCACCCGCAAATTCTTCGATTGCGCCCATACCTTGCCGTCGGGGCTGATGATGCGCAACGATAGCCTGTCCTGGTGGGCGATAAAATCGAACAACTCTCGCTGCCAGAGATCGGTTGGCCCCTGGCGCTCACTGATGGTGGTGGCAATCTCTTGTTGAAACTGCAAGGTGCTGCGCAGTTCGTTTTCATTTTTTTGGCTGATCTGATTGCGCATGCTGGAGTACAAAAGCCCGGATACGCTATACAGCACCAGCGTCATGGCGATGGTAAAATAGAGCGTCAGCCTTAACGTTATCGAGAAATTACGCGGTATCGGCATTATCTCTTTCTTCCAGCACGTAACCTGCGCCTCTGATGGTATGTAGAAGCTTCATGTCATAGCCATCATCAATTTTGTTGCGCAAACGGCGAATCGCGACATCAATCACGTTGGTTTCCGGGTCAAAATTCATGTCCCATACCTGTTCAGCAAGGACTGTTCGCGAGAGCACCTCGCCGCTACGACGCATCAACAGACTTAAGAGTAGAAATTCTTTTTGCGTAAGCTCAATGCGTTTACCTGCACGCGATACCCGATGTTTGAGAAAATCGAGTTGCAAGGTGCTGATTTGCAATACTGATTCTTCCACTACTGGCGCATGAGCGGCCTGACGGCGCATGATCACGCGTACTCTTGCGAGCAATTCGCTGAAGGAAAAAGGTTTGATCAAGTAATCTTCTGCACCTAATTCCAGACCACGAACCCGATCTTCGACCTCATCCCGCGCAGTGAGGAACATGACTGGAGTGGCCTTCCCCGCCTGGCGTGCCAGCTCAAGAATTTTCCAGCCATTCATGCCCGGCAGCATCACGTCCAGAATCGCAAGGTCATAGTCGTTGGTAAGCAAAAAGTGCAGGCCATCGACACCGTTGTTGGCAACATCAACCACAAAATCGTTTTCTTTCATTCCTTTAGCGATGTAATCCGCCGCCATGGATTGATCTTCAACCAGCAATAGTCTCATTGAGCCTCCAATAAATGCGCCGCGACTACATTTTACCTTGGGCTTTCCGACAAATAGAGGGGCGCTAAGATGACAATTTTGTCATCTTAATCCGCCAGGACACAGGCGTGGCCGCTAACCGCCAGTTTAACTTGCATCCCCACCTGCCACTTTTGCTGACTGACCGTTTTAATCTGTAACGGCGTGGCCCACTCGGGAGAGATGAGCGTCAGTGTTGAAAGGTAACCGGTAAAATCCACTTCGCTGATGGTGACAGCGTGATGAGTTTGAGCATCGGCCTGGTATGGAGAAATAATGATTTGCTCCGGGCGCAGCATTATACGTTTGTCACCGGTAAATTGCGGGTTGTCCGCAGGAATGGTACCCAGTTCACAGTATGCAAAACCGTTGTTGATTTGCGCGGAGAAAATCAACGCATCGCCGAGAAACAGTGCGGTGGCTTCATCCACGGGTTGTGAATAAACCTCGGTCGGCGAACCAACCTGGGAAAAACGTCCATCGCGGATGACCGCAATCTGGCTGGCAAAGGAGAGCGCTTCATGCTGATCGTGAGTCACCAGAATCGACGCCACTCCGGCGTATGCCAATAATTCAGCCGTCGCTTTTCGGGTCGCTGCACGCAGCCCGGTATCGAGTGCCGAGAACGGTTCATCGAGCAACATCAGCACCGGTTCTTGTGCAAGCGCGCGAGCCAGCGCCACGCGTTGCTGTTGTCCGCCTGAGATTTCATGCGGCCAGTGGTCTTGCAGATGACGGTCAAGAGAGACGAGTTCCATCAGTTCTGCGATGCGGCGGCGGTTTTCATGACGGGACCCCGTCAGGCCGTACGCGATGTTTTCTCCCACTTTCATATGTGGGAAAAGCGCCCCTTCCTGCGGAACGAAACCAATGCCACGCTGATGCGCCGGGATAAAGGTGTTTTCGTCAAAAAGCGTTTTACCCGACAGAGTAATTCGCCCGCTATCTGGCGTTTCAAACCCCGCAAGAATGCGCAGCAATGTGGTTTTTCCCGAACCAGATGGCCCAACGATCACCGTCCGGCTGGCAGGCACGACAGATAAATTGATATTTTCCAGCACGGATGTCTGGCCAAATTTTTTGGAAATATTCGCTAGTTCAATCATCTTACAGACCCGCCAGTTTTTGAGACTGCACATATAAAATACCGGTTAACGGCAGTGCAATAAGGACCATCAGCAGCGCATAAGGGGCGGCAGCAACGTAATCAATTTCGCTGGTCAGCGCCCAGAAGGCGGTCGAAAGCGTGCGCGTGCCTGGCGGTGATAGCAAAAGCGTTGCAGTCAACTCATTGGTCACCCCGAGGAATACCAAAGCAGCACCAGCGGCGGCACCCGGAGCCGCAAGGCGCAGGGTAATGCTCCAGATGGCAGCGGCCTGGGTTTTACCTAAACTGCGAGCGACATTCTCAAGTTCTACAGGCGCCTGAGCAATCCCGGCGCGCAAGTTTATCAACGCTCTCGGCGTGAACATCAGCAAGTAAGCCAGAAACAGAGTGACTTCTGTCTGATAGATGGGGCGCATGTAGTGAATGGTTACTGTGACCAGCGACAGTGCAACCACAATGCCGGGCAATGAACTGGTAAAGTAATTACACCCTTCAAGCACGCGGTACAGCGGACGCGGATGGCGCACCGAAAGCCAGGCAATGGGAATACCTGCAAGAATAATGACCAATGCGCCGGCAGATGCCAGCAGCAGAGTCTGGCGCAGAGTGGACCAGAGTTCGGGCTGGTTCCAGTTTTCTATTCCCCCCAACCATAACCAGCGCAACAGCACCGCGATTGGCACCACGAAAGCCAGCAGTATGATTGTAGATGAGAATAACTGACCTAAAATGCTCATCAGCCCGTTCAGACGCAGATGGTTTTGCTGACGCGGCGAACCCGCTCCCACTCGCGCGTAACGGGCTTTGCCACGAGTAGCACCTTCGAGGGTAAGGAACACCAGACAACACAAGGCCAAAACACCCGCCAGCATATTCGCCGCAGGGCCGCTAAACGTCGATTGAAATTGGTCGTAAATAGCAGTGGTGAAGGTATCAAAACGTATCATTGCGTACAGCCCGTATTCCGCCAGCAAATGCAACGTCACTAGCAGCGCCCCACCCCAAATCGCAAGCTTAAGCTGCGGCAGGACAATACGGAAAAATACCGCCCAGGGCGGTGTACCCAGTGAAGCGGCGACATCTTCTAATGTGGGGTCGAGACGACGAAGTACGGCCGCCACAGGCAGATAAATAAAGGGATAATAGGCCAGAACAGACAGAAAGACCCCAGCGGATAAACCGTGCATCGATGGCACCGCACTGACCCATGCGTAACTTTGCACAAAAGCCGGGATTGCCAGGGGAGCCACGGCCAGCATCGACCAGATACGCCTTCCGGCAAGCGTCGTTCTTTCAGTCAGCCAGGCGAGCAATGTACCCGTAAAGATACAAAGCGGGACGGCGATAATCACTAAGAGCAGTGTGTTGCTGAGAAGCTCAGCAACACGAGGACGGAATATGAGTGCCTTGACCGTTTCCCAGCCAGTGTCAAATCCAATAACAATGACAAAAACTGGGGGGATCAGCGATAGCATCGAGAAAAAGATCGCGAGCAGCACCATCAAAAATGCAGGACGCCGCTGTAAATCACGGATCTGTATGTTGGGACTCTCTGTAACGTTAACCACGGACATCAGGCACTCACCACTGCATTTATTAAAGAAGGCCAGCTTCAGTCATCAAATCAATGACTTTTTTGCTATTGAGCGATGACGGTTCAACTTTCGGCGCATCCAGATCTTTCAGTGGAACCAGTTTAGGGTTAGATGCCGCGTTATTACCGACCGCATATTCAAACGCATTATTAGTACGCAGAATATCCTGACCAGATTTACCAGTCACCCACTTCACGAAGGCCTGAGCCTGCTGTTGATGCTTGCTGGAAGCCAGAACACCACCGCCAGAGATACTGACAAATGCGCCTGGGTCCTGATGTTTAAAGTAGTGGAGTTGCGTGTTTTTGCTGTTTTCGCCAGTTTTGGCCTGGTCAACAAAACGGTAATAGTGATAAATCACCCCACCATCAATCTGATCTGCGTTCACGGCTTTCATGACGGTGCTATTGCCTTTATAAGCAACAAAGTTTGTTTTCATTGCTTTCAGCCAATCCAGCGTTGCTTTCTCGCCTTTCAGTGCCAGAACGGCGCTTACGATCGCCTGGAAATCAGCACCTGACGGGGAAGCAGCCCAGCGCCCTTTCCACTCAGGTTTCGCCAAATCCATTAAGGATTTTGGCAATTGCGCTTCGCTCAGTTTTGCAGGGTTATACACGAACACGGTGCTACGGGCGGCAATGCCAATCCAGCGCCCATGATCCGGACGATATGCTGGAGCGACCTGCGCAAGAGTATCGGCATCCAGAGGTGCAAATAATTTCGCGTTATCAACCAGTACCATCGCAGGTGAGTTTTCGGTCAGGAAAACGTCCGCAGGCGACGCACTGCCTTCCTGCACCAGCTGATTTCCTAACTCACTGTCGCCGCCGTTACGCAGGGTGACTTTGATGCCCGTCTCTTTGGTGAAGCCATCGACCCAAGACTGAACCAGATTTTCATGCTGGGCGTTATAAACCACGATTCCTTCGTTGTTATCCGCCGCACTGGCAAATGACGACAGTAGAATAGATGAAGTCACTACTGCGATGGAGCAAAGGGACGATACGCCAAATTTCATAAGTTAATCCTTCATAAAAATGAGTACATAACACCAGAATGCATAGCGACGCGGATTACACCACAGCGCATTCGGAATGATAATGAAAATGGTTATCATTTTTAAAGAAAGGTAAAAAATGTGGCGGATCGAGGCTTTACTAAGAAAATATCCTGCTCCCGAATGACGGAGGTTAAAAACATTAGTAAAACCTTAGGAACAATTGACCATGGCACGAAAAATCGCACGACCGCCATTTTGTAACGTTCCCGGGCTCTGTTGAATAAATCAGAAGACGCAGGGAAGATTCAGGCTATGCCAACTTATGGATAAAACGCCATACCCTATCCAGATCAATATTCTTGCTGACAGTAACTTACTCAAGGCTTACATCTTGTCGGTGCCACCGCCCTCCATCCAGGGTACAATTGGCCGCTGATTTTTAACCGCGCAACATCAAGGAGAGTGCATGTCTATCACGGCAGGTTCTGTGTACCGTGACACGGGGAATTTTCTACGCAATCAGTTTGTTACTGTCTTACTGATCGCGTTACTTTGTGCTTTTATTTCGGTTGTGATCGGTCACGCCTTTTCACCCAGCGACGAGCAACTGTCTATCCTTAGTGAAGGAGACAATTTATCGAATAGCGTTGGGCTGTTTGACCTTGTGCAGAACATGACACCTGAGCAGCAACAAATGTTACTCAGAGCCTCTGCGGCTTCGACATTTTCTGGCCTGATCGGCAATGCTATCCTTGCAGGTAGCGTGCTGGTGCTAATCCAGATGGTGAGTGCCGGACAACGTGTGAGTGCGCTTCGTGCCATTGGCACTTCGGCTCCTGTGTTGCCTAAAATCTTTATTCTGATGTTCCTGACGACTTTCCTGGTGCAGATTGGCATCATGTTGATAGTCGTGCCGGGCGTGCTGTTAGCGATTTTGCTTTCATTCGCACCGATTATGGTTGTTCAGGATAAAGCGGGCGTCTTCCAGTCACTGCGCAGCAGTATGCGTCTTGCCTGGTCAAATATGCGCCTTGTTGCACCAGCAGTGATTAGCTGGTTGCTGGCGAAGACCGCACTGCTGATGCTCGCATCTTCGTTTGCGGCACTATCCCCCTCTATTGGCGCGGTGATAGCGAATACGATAAGCAATCTGATTTCAGCAGTCTTGCTCATCTATTTATTCCGCCTGTACATGCTGATTCGCCAATAACTTACACCTGCTCCTGAGCCTGTTTTTTCAGCGCTCAGGAGTCATTTTACGGAACAGATTATGAAGCAGTTTCTCGACTTCCTCCCCCTGATTGTCTTCTTCGCATTCTACAAAATGTATGACATCTACGTCGCTTCCGGCGCATTGATCGTCGCAACCGGCTTTGCGCTGATCTACAGCTGGTATAAATTCCGCAAGCTGGAAAAGATGGCGTTGATTACTTTCCTGATGGTTGCTGTGTTCGGCGGCCTGACGTTGTTCTTCCATAATGATGAATTTATTAAATGGAAAGTGACGGTGATTTACGGGCTGTTCGCTCTCGCGTTGCTGATTAGCCAATTTGTGATGGGCAAGCCGTTAATTCAACGGATGTTAGGAAAGGAAATTTCTCTGCCAGAAACCGTCTGGTCGCGTCTGAATATTGCCTGGGCGCTGTTCTTTATCGTTTGTGGAGCGGTGAATATTTACGTCGCTTTTTGGCTTCCTCAAAGCGTTTGGGTCAACTTTAAAGTGTTCGGCCTGACAGCTGCGACACTCGTATTTACCCTGCTCAGCGGCGTGTACATCTATAAGCGTATGCCGCAAGAAGAGAAGTAATTCTCCCGCTACATGGCCCAAAAAAAAGCACACATTGGTATCCTTACCGAGCGTGTGCTTTTTTATTTCAACCGAGTTCGATTAACCGCTTGTCCAGTTTTAGATCACACAGACTTATCAACGGTGGTATTCGAACCGGAGGTGAGAATACGCACCTTGTCACCTTTGTTGAAGGTGAGTGTTCCGTTGTAGTCCTGCACCACCTGGATGATTTGTCCGTTATTCGTCTTAATAGTCAGGTTCACAGTCTGAGCACTTTGCTGCCTGGCCTGACGATTACGTGAAGCTTCCACCCCAGCGACGGCGCCTGTGGCCGTCATGATAGTCTTCCCGGATCCCCCACCAAACTGATTACCTATTGCAGCACCGGCGGCACCAGCTGCCATGGTTCGCAGCGGATGAGAGCGGCTCTGGCTGCTGATAATTGTGCTCTGTTGAACAACGCCATAATCCACCAGGGTTTTGGTCCCCGCGACACTCACTTGACTGGATAACGCGAGCAGGCTGATTGCGATAAGGAGAGTTTTCTTCATGTTGAGGGCTGTGTCATTTTTAGGTGACCATGATTCTGCCAGTCATGAAACAATCCCCTTTAGATATTAATGCTACTTAAATGCTACTTACAAAGGCTTACACGTATTAAACTAGAGGCAGAGACATCAAAGCTATGATGAATGACATCTATACATATCGGGAAGACAAATGATCCAGCAAGACACTCCTTCAGGGGAATTGGTATTACGCACCATGGCAATGCCTGCTGATACTAACGCCAACGGCGATATTTTTGGTGGCTGGTTGATGTCACAAATGGACATGGGTGGTGCCATTCAGGCAAAAGAAATCGCAAAAGGCCGCGTAGTCACTGTTCGTGTCGATGGGATGACATTTCTCAAGCCGGTCGCTGTGGGCGATGTGGTGTGTTGCTATGCGAAATGCGTAAAACGCGGGACCAGTTCCATCACGATTAACGTGGAAGTTTGGGTGAAAAAAGTCTCTTCCGAGCCTATTGGTCAGCGTTACAAAGCAACAGAAGCCATTTTCATTTATGTGGCGGTGGATCCTACAGGTAAACCCCGCCCGATTCCGAGCTAAACCCATTTGCGAAGAAGAAATGCGCCTGAGGGCGCATTTCTTTTATCGACACGGGTTAGTCTGCTAAACCCCGATTTGCCAGCATCGGTTCACTGTACGGTGCATGTCCCCGCCACTCGTTATACAACGCTTTAAGATCCTGACTATTGCCACGAGATAAAATCGCCTCGCGGAAACGCTGACCGTTGTGCGCCGTTAGCCCACCTTGCTCCACAAACCATTGGTAGCCATCATCCGCCAACATTTGCGTCCAGATATAAGCGTAATATCCTGCGGCATAACCCCCGCCAAAAATATGGGCAAAATAGCTGCTGCGATAACGCGGAGGTACTGCCGGCAAGTCAATATGCTCGCGATTGAGTGCCAGCGCTTCAAACGCTGTTACATCATCCACTACGCTGCCCTCAGGCAAACTGTGCCAGGTCATATCCAGCAATGCGGCGCTGAGGAGTTCCGTCATGTCGTAGCCTTTATTGAATTGCGCAGCACGGAATAACTTTTCTTTCAGGGCTTCAGGCATCGGCTCGCCGGTCTGGTAATGCCGCGCGTAGTTTGCGAAAACTTGCGGCTGGCGCGCCCAGTGTTCGTTAATTTGCGATGGAAACTCAACAAAATCGCGTGGGGTGTTGGTGCCCGACAGTGTCGCATAACGTTGGGTAGCAAACAGCCCGTGTAACGTATGGCCAAATTCATGGAACAGCGTCACGACGTCATCCCAGGAAATAAGCGCCACCTCCCCGTTTGCCGGTTTGCTGTAGTTGCAGACGTTGTAAATCACCGGTGCGCTTTCCAGCAGCGTAGATTGCTCTACAAAGTTGCCCATCCACGCGCCGCCGCCTTTGCTGTCACGGGCAAAAAAGTCGCCATAAAACAGCGCCATACCGCGCCCGTCTTTATCAAATATTTCCCATACCCGCACATCATCGTGATAGACGGGAATATCAAAACGTTCAACAAAACTCAGACCGAACAGCTGGCTCGCCGCCCAAAAAACGCCATTGGTTAGCACATTGTTCAGTTCAAAATAGGGTTTGATTTGCGCTTCATCGAGGTCGTATTGCGCGAGTCGGACTTGTTCGGAATAAAATGCCCAATCCCAGGCTTCTGCCTTGAAACCGCCTTGCTGCTGGTCAATAACCTGTTGAATAGCGGCTAATTCGCGTTGTGCACGCGCGGTCGCTGCGGGAACGATGTCTCGCATAAACTGTAATGCAGCCTGCGGGGTTTGCGCCATTTGGTCGGCAATTTTCCACGCGGCATAGCTCTCGAACCCCAACAGTTGCGCTTGTTCTGCACGCAACGTCGCCAGACGAGCGACAATGGCGCGTGTATCGTGGCTGTCGTCGTGCTGAGTCCGCTCCCAACCTGCTTTAAACAGTTTTTCACGCGTCTGGCGGTTACGCATGGATTGCAGCGCGGGTTGTTGGGTAAAATTAAGCAGCGGGATGACGTATTTCCCCTCCAGTCCTTTAGCACTGGCATGCTGTGCTGCCGCGGCAATTTCCGCAGAAGTTAACCCATCAAGAAGTTGAACGTCATCAACCACCAGCGCAGCGGCTTTATTGGCGGCGTGCAGGCGATTATTAAACTGGCTGTTCAACTGCGCGGCTTCTTTATTCAGCACTTTCAAACGCGCTTTTTTATCCTCGCTTAGCGTGGCACCCGCGAGGGTAAAGTTCTGCCAGACAACCTCAATCAGACGCAGGGATTCATCATCAAGATCTAACGTCAGGCGACGCTGGTACACGTCATTTAAACGCGAAAACAGCACGGCATTCAGACGCATTTCATCCGCTAACTCAGCCAGCTCAGCGCCAAACTCTTCATCCAGTTGTTGCAGGTAATCATTGGTATGTGCCGCGGTCATCGCGAAGAAAACCTGGGTAACGCGCCCCAACATATGACCCGTATTTTCCAGCGCCAGGTACGTGTTTTCAAAGTCAGGCTCTGCGGGGTCGTGGGCTATCGCCGCAATTTCCTCACGTTTAATGCGTTTGGCTTCGTCAAAAGCCGGACGGTAGTGGCTATCTTTGATGTCATCAAAATGAGGGGCTTGATAAGGCAATAAACTGAGGTGGTAAAACGGATTGTCTGACAACATCCTGAACTCCCAAAGCGAGGCCAACAGGAAGGTGGAAGCCGCTTTGCGTTCCCACCTTACGAAAAAGATGTATTGATTGTAGGGCGGATACGCGTGAGCGTCATCCACCGTTCACCTTCGCCGCCTGATACACCGCAATAATTTCAGCGGCAATAGCCACAGCAATTTCTGCCGGAAGTTTACCTTTTACATCCGGCAACCCCACCGGGCAGCGCAAAGTGCTCAGTTGATCAGGCGTTATTCCTTTTCCTGCTAGCCGATACTCAAAGCGCTGACGTTTGGTCTGCGACCCAATCAGCCCCAGATAGCGGTAGTCTCCACGCTTCAGTATCGCTTCGGTCAACTCCAGATCCCGTGGATGGCTGTGGGTCATCACGACAAAATAGCTCTGTGCAGGTGCGGCGTGTACGGCATCCAGCGGCTCTTCTGCCTGAAACGTTTTCACCCCCTTTGGTGCACAGGCAAACAGATCCGGTCGTTCATCAACCCAAGTAATGTGACAGGGTAACGTTGATAACAACGCTACCAGCGCCTGCCCGACATGGCCTGCGCCAAAAACGGTCATTTGCGGTTGTACCTGAATCAGGGGTTCAAAGAGTACTGACGTCATTCCTCCGCAACACTGCCCAAGCCTTGCGCCCAAATTAAAATGCTCGGTATGTGGCTCTGTAATGTGCTTTTCCAGCATCGCGCGTGCCAAGGCGATACATTGATATTCAAGATGACCACCGCCGATAGTCAGGTAAGCGTGTTCACGCCCAACAACCATTTTGGTGCCACAGTTTCTCGGCACCGATCCTTTATCAGCCAGTACCGTCAGCAACACACAGGGTTCGCGACGCTCGCGCAATTGCATCAGAATGCTTATCCATTCGTCATCGTTCATGGTGCCTCCTGACAACCCCAGAATACGCGTTCCGGCGTGGCGGGCGCATCCAGCATTGGGTGTTTACGGTAATCAGAGATGCTGGCTACGGCGTCCTGTAAGGCGCACCAGACGGAAATCCCCAGCATAAATGGCGGTTCACCAACGGCTTTAGAACGGTAAACGGTGTGCTGCGGATTGGCATGATTTTCAAGCAGCTTCACCCGCAAGTCGGCTGGCACATCGCTAATTGCCGGGATTTTGTAACTCATCGGGCTGTCGGTCAGTAACCGTCCTTTGTCATCCCACACCAACTCTTCGCAGGTCAGCCAGCCTGCGCCTTGTACAAAACCGCCTTCAATTTGCCCGATGTCGAGTGCGGGATTCAGCGAATTGCCAACATCATGGAGAATGTCCGTACGCAACAGGCGATATTCTCCGGTTAGCGTGTCGATGATGACTTCCGAGCAGGCTGCGCCGTATGAGAAGTAATAGAACGGTTGTCCACGCCCAGCAGCACGGTCGTAATGAATGCCCGGCACTGTGTAAAACCCAGTGGCAGACAGCGGGACCTGATTCAGCCAGGCCAGATTAGCCACTTCACTAAAAGTAAAATGCCGCCCCTGGACTTTCACCACGCCGTTACGAAACTCCACATCTTCGGCTTCGCAATCATGCAAACGGCAAAGCATTTCTACCAGACGCTGCTTAATGGTCAGTGCCGCGATTTCAGCGGCTTTACCGTTAAGATCCGCACCCGATGATGCGGCCGTTGGCGAGGTATTAGGCACTTTCCCCGTATGAGTGGCGGTGACCTGAATCTGTTCGACAGGTATTTGCAACACCCCGGCAACCACTTGCGCCACTTTCGTGTTTAACCCCTGGCCCATTTCCGTCCCGCCATGGTTGAGCTGCACGGTGCCATCGGTATAAATCAGTATTAACGCCCCTGCCTGGTTAAGAAAACTGGAGGTAAAGGAGATGCCAAATTTTACCGGCGTGAGCGCCAGGCCACGTTTTAGCACCGCGCTTGTACGGTTAAACGCGTTTATTTCCGCACGGCGCTGAGAGTAATCGGCACTGATCTCAAGCTGGCGGGTAACTTCCGGCATGATGTTGTGTTCAACGGTTTGATGGTAGTGCGTCACATTGCGCTCGGTGTCGCCATAATAATTGAGCTTGCGAACGTCCAACGGATCAAGTCCGAGTTCGCGCGCAATGTGGTCCATAATCTGCTCAATGGCGACCATACCCTGCGGTCCGCCAAATCCTCGGAAGGCAGTATTGGACGCCAGATTGGTGCGGCAACGATATCCGGTAATTCGTGCATCACCGAGGTAGTAAGCATTATCGGCGTGAAACATCGCGCGATCGCAGATCGATCCTGATAGATCCAGTGAATACCCGCAGTTGGCGGCCAGATCGATTTTCACACCGTTGAGTCGACCGTCGTCGGTAAACCCCACGTCATAACGCACAAAAAAGGGATGCCGTTTACCTGTCATGCGCATGTCATCACGCCGTGAAAGACGCATTTTTGCTGGGCGTCCTGTTAATGCCGCCGCCAGTGCTGCGTGGCAGGCAATCCCGGCGGCCTGGGTTTCTTTTCCACCAAACCCACCGCCCATACGGCGCATATCCACCGTTATTTTGTTCATTGTTACGCCCAGCACCGACGCCACCAGCTTTTGCACTTCGGTCGGATGTTGGGTGGATGACCAGACCGTCACACAACCATCTTCCCCTGGCATGACCACTGCAATCTGCCCTTCAAGATAAAAGTGTTCCTGGCCCCCAATGTGAAATTGCCCCTGAATACGGTGCGGCGCAGTGGCCAGCGCGGTATCAGCATCACCACGTTGATGGACATGCGGTTCCTGAACGTAGAGTTCACGCCGTAAAGCCTCTTCAACATCCAGCACCGGTTCGAGAATTTCATATTCGATAACCACCTTCTGCGCCCCTGCTCGCGCCGCGTCTGGTGTATCGGCCGCCACTGTCAGGACAACCTGGCCGTGATAATCAACCTTATCGCGGGCAAACAGCGGGTCGCCTGGAGCGAGTGGGCCAATATCCAGCTCGCCCGGCACATCCTGCCAGCCAAAAGTGCGTACCACGCCAGCAATGGCGTAACACGCGGAGGTATCAATATTGAGGATCCGTGCATGAGCGTGCTGGCTGAGAACCGGACACAGGTAGAGCATTCCGGGTAACGTTAGTTTGTCGTCGATATATTCCGCTTTACCGCTAACATGCTTATCCGCACTTTCATGTTTGCGGCTTTCGCCCGCACCGCCGTGCATCTTGCGAGAGAACTGTTCTATTAAAGCCTGTTCTGACAGGCGCACTGGATTAGTTGACATAACGCTGTACCTCCAGAGCGTGAGAGGGCTCGGTGTGTTCTAGCATCAGACGCCTGAGCAGATTTTGCGCGAGCTTCAGGCGATACGCTGCGGAACCCCGGAAATCACTGAGCGGTTGAAAATCCTCTATCAGCGCGGTGCAAGCCTGAGCCAGTGTTTGCGAATTGAGCAGCAATCCTGTTAGCGCATTTTCAGCCCCTTTTGCACGCGCCGGCACCGCCGCCATACCGCCAAATGCCAGCCGAGCTCGTGTCACCACGCCAGACTCCAAATGGAGATTGAACGCCCCAAACACCGTTGAAATATCGTCATCCAACCGTTTGGAGACTTTCCATGCCCTGAACGTCGGGGAAATCGCGTCCCGCTCAATGATCACCGCGCTGATAAACTCACCTACCTGCATCGCGGTTTTGCGATAACTAAGGAAGAACTCGTCAAGCGGCAGAAGGCGAACGCTCTGCCCGCAGCGCAGTTCGAGACTGGCACCGAGTGCCAACAGCATCGGAGCACCATCACCAATGGGCGAGGCATTAGCGAGGTTGCCTGCAAGCGTCGCGTGATGGCGAATTTGCGGGGATGCAAAACGATCCAGCGCCTGTGAAAACGCCGGGATAAGTGGCTGCAAAATCTCCTGGCACGTTTGCAACGTCGCCATTGCGCCGATACGAATGTGGCTATCCGTAACAGAAATCGTTTTGAGTTCATCCACCTGATCAAGCGCGATAATCAGCGGTAGCGTCTGGTACTGCTGCGTAATACTCAGTACCAAATCGGTTCCCCCCGCGAGCAAACGTGCCTGCGGATTTTCCTGATAGAGCTGCGCCAGTTGCTGAACGGTTTTTGGCAGTAAACATCGGTTGGATTTGACTAACTTAGCGACCTCAGGATTCTGCAGAGACTTTAAGCGCAGTACGGTTTGCGGCGCTTCTCGCGTAAACGAGTCTGTAAATGCTCCACAGCTTTGCTGCATCGCCTGAATAATCGGGCGATAGCCGGTACAGCGGCAAAGGTTTCCCGCGAGTTGCTTTTCAATATCATGATGCTGCGGGGCGCGGTTTTTCTTTTGCAATGCAAAACCTGACATCACAAAACCGGGAGTGCAAAAACCACATTGTGAAGCATGGCAGTCGGCCATCGCCTGCTGAACGGGGTGCAATTTTCCCCCGGCTGATAAATCTTCCACTGTCAGCAACTGTTTACCCTCAAGCTGGCTGACAAGCATGATGCAGCTATTGGCGGTGTCATAACGCATTTTCTCGCCATCAACTTGCCCAAGAACTACCGTGCAGGCTCCACAATCCCCCGACGCGCACCCTTCTTTGCTGCCACAGCGGTGTTCGCTGCCACGCAGCCAGTTCAACACGGTGGTGTTCGGGTCAATATCATCAAGCGTCTTGACTGTTTGATTGAGCAAAAATTGGATCATGCCGCAACCTCCAGCGTGCCGCGTTGCCACACGCATTTGCCGTTAACCCAGGTGTGCCAAATGTTGCGGTCATCGCCAAGCGTCATCAGTACGAACAATTTTTCGTAGATATCCCGACTGTTGGCGTAGCGCAGTTTCTGAAGAGGCGTTACTGCTAAGTCCAGCACCACGAAATCCGCCTCTTTCCCCGGCAAGAAATTGCCGATTTTGTCATCCAAATCCAGTGCGTGCGCCCCTCCCAGGGTGGCGTGATAAAACGCCTCACTGGCACACAGTCTGTAGCCTTGCAACTGGGCGACTTTGTAGGCTTCGGCAAGGGTTTGCAGCATATTAAATGTGGTGCCGGCACCCACGTCCGTGCCAATTCCCATGCGGATCCCCCGCTCATGGCACTGTTTCAGATTAAACAGTCCACTTCCCAGAAACAGATTGGAGGTCGGACAAAATGCGATGGCCGATTCAGTACGGTGCAGACAATCCCACTCGCACTCCTGCAAATGAATGGCATGGGCAAATACGCTGCGTTTCCCGGTCAGTTGATACTGGTGATAAACGTCAAGATAGCTTTCGGATTCCGGCCACAGGTTCTTCACCCATTCCACTTCTGCACTGTTTTCACTCAAATGGGTATGCAGCCAGGTATCAGGAAACTCTTCGCGCAGGGTCTGCACTATTTTGAGCAATTCTGGCGAAGAGGTCGGGGCAAATCGCGGCGTCAGTGCATAGTTCAGACGCCCTTTTTTATGCCAGCGTTGAATCAGTTCACGCGTTTGCTGATAACTTTGCTCCGGCGTTTCAGTTAAGTATTCCGGTGCGTTGCGATCCATCATGACTTTACCGGCGATAATCCGCATGGCGAGATGTTCTGCCGCACTGAAAAGTGCCTCCACCGACTGCGGATGTACTGTGCCAAAAACTAAAGCCGTGGTGGTGCCATTGCTCAAGAGTTGGCTGAGGAAAAATGCCGACATTTTCGCCGCGTGCGAGCTGTCCTGATATTGGCTCTCAACCGGAAAAGTATACGTCTGTAGCCATTCCAGCAGTTGCTCGCCATAGGCCCCGATCATTTCCGTTTGCGGATAATGCAGGTGGGTATCGACAAATCCGGGAAGAATCAATTTACCGCGATAATCGACATAATCACTCTCGCCACGCAAATGCTTGCGCCCTTCTTCCCATGGCAACAACGCCAACACCGTACCGCCATCAATGAACAGCAATGCATCTTCATGATGACGCGCATTCGCCAGCAACTCGTCAGGACGTGTTCCGGTTTGGGTCATATCGAAAAACTGACCGCGTAGCACTTGCGTATAATTCACTGTCATCGTCATACCTGTAATGGCTTTGTGAAGAGTGAGTTAAATATTGCAATGTTGATGCCATATTGGAGTTTGGGTTTAATCGGTTTTATAACAGCAGCTTAGATTACATTCACACTGATTGCGCAACATTTGCGCAACTATTGATCATGCAAACGGTTGCCTTAAGGCGCAACCGGTTGCATTTTGGTATCATGGGTTCGTACACGACACGTCGTGGATTATCGTGCACCAGAAAATTGCACTTTTTCGACGTCGCTGCACCAGCAACGCGCAGGCGGTTTCGACGTCGTTTTTAGCAAAAGTTGAATTATCACTAACAGCCTTAGCGTGCTAAGGTATTACGACATAAAAGCGTTGAGGAACAGTGAGATGATTATTCTGGTAACCGGCGCCACCGCCGGATTTGGTGAGAGCATCACCCGTCGTTTCGTGCAGCAAGGCCATAAAGTGATTGCCACAGGTCGCCGTCATGAACGTCTGCAAGAGCTCCAGGAAGAGCTGGGTGACAGCATCATGACGCTGCAACTTGATGTACGTAATCGCGCGGCTATCGAACTCGCGATGGAGCAGTTACCTGCGCAATGGCGCAATATTGATGTGCTGGTGAACAACGCAGGTCTTGCTCTCGGCATGGAACCGGCACATAAAGCTGACCCGGATGACTGGGAAACCATGATTGACACCAACAATAAAGGCCTCGTCTATATGACTCGCGCCGTGCTTCCTGGCATGGTGGAACGTAATCGCGGGCACATTATCAATATTGGTTCTACTGCGGGTAACTGGCCATACGCGGGTGGGAATGTCTACGGTGCGACGAAAGCTTTTGTGCGTCAGTTCAGCCTGAACTTACGTGTCGATCTGCATAAAACGGCGATCCGCGTAACCGATATTGAGCCTGGTTTAGTCAGCGGCACTGAGTTTTCCAATGTGCGTTTCAAAGGCGATGACGACAAAGTCGGAAAAACGTATGAAAACGCCAATGCATTAACGCCAGAAGACGTGACTGAAGCGGTTTGGTGGGTCGCAACGCTGCCTAAACATGTCAACATCAATACGCTTGAAATGATGCCGGTTAGCCAGACATTTGCCGGTTTAAGCGTTCACCGCGAAGGTTAACCACTCCGCCCATATTTGAGGGGATTTCGGGTATGGGCGACCGTGCAAATAAATGTTACATTTGCACGGTTATTCCACGATAAGAAAATATTAATGCTACCGTCAACTTTGCTAAATCCTACCCAGCCTGTTAACCAGCAAATTTACCGTATTTTGCGTCGGGATATTGTTCGTTGCTTAATTCCGCCAGGAACACCGCTGTCCGAAAAAGAAGTCTCCATTCGCTTTGATGTTTCACGCCAACCCGTTCGAGAAGCCTTTATTAAACTGGCGGAAACAGGATTGGTGCAAATTCGCCCGCAGCGTGGCACATACGTCAATAAGATTTCCGTCAGCCAGGTGAAGAACGGTTGCTTTGTTCGTGAAGCGATTGAATGTGCAGTAGCGAAGCGTGCGGCAAAAATGGCGACGGACGAGCATCTGTATACGCTTGAGCAATTGCTGAACCAGCAACGTATCGCCATCGAGCGAAACCAGCTGGATGATTTCTTCCTGCTAGATGATGAATTTCATCAGCAGCTGGCACTGGTTGCCGATTGCCCCCTAGCCTGGGACACAGTGGAAAACATCAAAGCGACGATGGATCGAGTGCGCTACATGAGCCTTGATCACGTTTCGCCACCAGAGATGTTGCTCGCCCAGCACCACGATATTTTTGACGCGTTAAAACGCCATGATGAAAATGGTGTGGATCAGGCCATGCATCGCCATCTGCATGAGATTAGCCAGTCGATATTATTGATTCATCAAGAAAAGCGCGACTGGTTTAGTGAAGAGTGATGTGAGAAAACTCGCCCGATATCGGGCGAGATAAATACGCGATTTTTAGAACTTAGCTACTGTTGCTTTTGCACCGTTTTCACGTAGCGCCAGATAACACTCCGTGACACGCTGAACAAATTTCTCGTTGGCAGGCAGATCTTCGCCAAAGATAGTTTTCAACTCCAGCAGCGCTTTAACACGAGTCTCCCCTTCTTTACTGGCGGCCACCGCCTGCTGAATGGCAGGCAGCAACGGATCGCTTACTTCGATTGGATTACCCTGTTCGTCGATACCGCCGACATAACGCATCCAACCCGCAACGCCCAGCGCCAGCAAATCAAACTGACTGCCGTTTGCCAGATGCCAGCGAATAGAATCTAACCAACGCTGCGGCAGCTTCTGGCTGCCGTCCATGGCGATTTGCCATGTACGGTGGCGCAGCGCCGGGTTGGTATAACGCGCAATCAATGAATCGGCATATTTTGCCAGATCAACACCCTGCACTTTTAACGTTGGCGCCTGCTGTTGCAGCATTAATGCATGCGCAGTACGACGATAGTTCTCATCCTGCATACATTCAGAAATGTGCTGATAACCCGCCAGATAACCCAGGTAAGCCAGGAATGAGTGGCTGCCGTTGAGCATGCGCAGTTTCATCTCTTCGTATGGCAGAACATCATTCACCAGTTCTGCACCGGCTTTTTCCCATTCAGGACGGCCTGCAACGAAGTTATCTTCGATAACCCACTGACGGAACGGTTCACACGCCACCGCCGCTGGGTCTGCAACCCCTGTCGCCTGGGCAACTTGTTCCAGGGTCTCAGCGGTAACGGCTGGCACGATACGGTCAACCATGGTGGATGGGAATGTCACATGAGTCCCAATCCATTGCGCCAGCTCAGGGTTTAGCGCCTGTGCGTATGCAGTGATAACGTTACGCGTTACGTGACCGTTTTCCGGCATGTTGTCGCAGGACATCACGCTAAATGCAGGCAAACCCAAAGCTTTACGACGAGCCAGTGCCTCGACAATCACACCAGGAGCGGATTTTGGCTGCTGTGGATTAGCGAGATCGTGCGCAATTAAAGGATGGTCCAGCAGGATGGTGCCGGTTGCTGGAGTATGGCAATAACCTTTTTCCGTCACGGTCAGTGAAACAATGGCAACGTCAGGCTGAGTCAGTGCGCTAAATACGGCTTCGAGGCCATCAACCTGCGCATGTATGGCTTCTTTCACCACACCTACAACGCGGCAATGCCAGGCCTCGGCAGACATCTCTGCTACGCTATAGAGGTTGTCTTGTTTCTTCAAATCAGCAATTTGCTGCTCGCCACCAATCAAATTAACTTCACAGTAACCCCAGTCGCTACCCTGTTCATTAGCCAAAATGTCGGCGTACACGGCCTGATGCGCGCGATGGAAAGCGCCAAAACCAAGATGAACGATGCGTGAAACCAGTTTGTTACGGTCATATTTTGGGAGAATAGCTTTTGCAGATAAGAGCTTGTTTTCCATTTTTAAAACTCGCTGTGTAGTAACGTGGGGACAGCTACAGACTACCTGCTATGGTAGTCTGCATTTTGATTTGAATTAAACTTTGGTTATTTGGTATGACACGAATTTAAAAGCTGTATAACAGGATCTCATTTTTCGCCGCCTCACACTCCCTGAAAGTGTGGCGAATCCATTAATAGCTCCTGACACCTTCTATGGCAGTCGCCTTCTTCGATATTTCTGCTGCATCTTCAGCCAGACTGAGATCCCGGTCTTTCACTTCCGGCATCAATATCGCTGCCAGTAAGCCAATGGTTGAGTAAGCAATCATCATGGCGACAATTGGCCACCAGGAACCCGTCATGTTGACGAAAATACCCGCAAGAACCGGACCAAATCCGACCGCGACCAGGCCCCCCGCCTCTTTCGAAATCGCCATTCGTGTAAATCGATTACGTGAACCGAACATTTCTGCCATGGTGATATTTTCCAGGGCAAACAATCCCAGTACCGCAACGTTATGAATAATGATAATTGAAGCCATAATAACGTTAACATCATTGCTCTTATCAACAATCATCGACAGCATTGGCCAGGCAAGAATAATGGCTGAAATATTAACGATAATATAAGGAATGCGACGACCTATTTTATCTGATAACCAGCCTAAGAACGGAATCGTCATAAAACCAACAATGGAGCTAATCATTAACGCATCAGTCGGGATCTTTTTCTCAAATAATAACGTCTGAACCAAATACCCGGCCAGGAAGGTTTGAATTAAACCTGAGTTTCCGGCCTGACCGAAACGCAATCCCGTTGCCAGCCAGAATGATTTACTGGTAAACATTGCGCCTAATGAATGGCTCTTATCGGCTACGGGTTTTGAAAGCGCAACGTTTTCTGTGTCTTCATTAACTTTCTCAAATACCGGGCTTTCTTTGAGGTTCATACGCAACCAGATGGCAAAAATCATGACCACCACGCTTGCAAGAAACGGCACACGCCAACCCCATGCCAGTAGTTCATCCTTCGGCAGCACGAAGAACATCACAGCCCAAATCGCTGTTGCCGATAATGTGCCACAGTTGGTCCCCATGGCCACCAAAGAGGAGATAATGCCGCGTTTACCTTTCGGCGCATACTCCGCAAGCATGGTCCCTGCCCCGGATATTTCCGCCCCGGCACCTAATCCCTGGATAATACGCAGCACGACCAACAGTATCGGTGCAAAAATACCGATTTGAGCGTAAGTGGGGAGCACACCAATTAAGGTGGTACAGATCCCCATCATGGTAATCGTAATAAACAGAACTTTCTTACGCCCAATCGTATCGCCCATTCGGCCAAAGAAAAATGCACCGGCGATGCGTGCTATATAACCGGCACCATAGGTTCCCATCGCCAGTATTAATGCCATCGCAGCAGATTGCTCGGGGAAAAATATTTCATGAAAAACTAATGCAGCGCCTAATGAATATAATTGAAAGTCCATAAATTCAAGTGCAGTACCGAGCCAACCGGAAACGGCGGCCTTAACTAAATCACCAGTACTTCTTTCCGGTTGGTTATTTTTAATATCAATAGAAGTATTCATATTTCTGTTCTCAGCAATTTGTCGTTGTAGGGACAGCAAATCTTCAGGTACAGATGGGTGAATCAGAACGTCAGTAATACCTTGCAGCACTGCTTTTGGTCTTTTTCAAATATTTCCATTGCATCAATCACTTGTATGTAATTGAACTGATGGGTGATTAATTTTTCCGGGTTTATTTTTTTCTGTGTCATCCAGTCAATCACCATGGGGAAGCGATTGCTGTTGAGTCGTGAGCTATATATGGAAAGCTCTTTGCTGGTGATAGCCTGTTGATTCAGCACGCAAGGGTCAGATGAGAAGCCCATAATGCCGATGCGTGCAGCGGGAGAAGCAAGTGCGATGGCTTCCGGTAAAATGGCCGGATGACAGGCTGCATCAATGATCAGTGTTGGGCGTATTCCCAGGCGCTCAAGTTCTGCGCGCAAATCCAGGCAGGTATTATTGATAACGCGATCGGCGCCGTTTACTTTCGCCATCGCAAGACGCTCGTCGATACGGTCAACAGCAATTATCTCTTTTACGCCATACACGCCCCGCAAGGCCTGGATTGACGTCAACCCCATCGGCCCAGCCCCGTAAATCATTGCGATGTCCAGTAGGCCTGGATTCATTTGGCTACAGATATTGGCGGCAATGGTGAACGGCTCCACCATCGTGGCTTCATTATCAGAAATGTTATGCGGTACAACGTGGGCATTCCTCGTGGGCAAGGTGATAAATTCACTAAAACCACCGTCGCGGTGCACACCAATAACCTGAAGTTCCGTACAAACATTGGGACGCCCGACTAAACATGGATAACACTGCCCACAACTCACGACCGGGTCACCTACTACGCGTTCCCCAATGCGCGATGGTTCAACACCGTCACCCACTGCATCAATATGACCAAAGAACTCATGACCGATAACACGAGGGTATTTTGCAAACGGGTTGTGGCCGCGATAAATGTGTACGTCAGAGCCACAGATACCGGCACTGCTGACACGAATACGCACATCTCCTGGCTGGGGTTGTGGAACAGGACGCTCTTCAATAACCAATTTTCCTGGTTGCTGTATGGTGATGCTTTTCATCGTTTGTTTTCCTTATTACCAATTCCACAAGGTGCCATCTTCAAGGCGAGCAACCGGCAAATATGCAGGTTCATAGGGGTATTTCGCCGCCAGTTTTTCATCGAACTCAATTCCGATCCCCGGTTTTTCACCCGGATGCATGTAGCCGTTATCAAACGTCCAGGTATGAGGGAACACTTCCAGCATTTGCTCGGAATACCCCATGTATTCCTGTACGCCAAAGTTCGGTACCCACAGATCGAAGTGCAACGCGGCAGCCATACAAACGGGCGAAAGATCGGATGGCCCATGTGAACCGGTACGCACTTGATATAACGAAGCAAAATCGGCAATCCGGCGCATTCCGCTGATCCCGCCGGCATGGGTGATGGTCGTGCGGATGTAATCGATAAGTTGTTCTTCGATAAGCTGTTTACAGTCCCAGATACTGTTAAACACTTCCCCTACTGCAATGGGGGTCACGGTGTGTTGGCGAATCAAACGGAAACATTCCTGGTTTTCCGCCGGAGTGGGGTCTTCCATCCAGAACAGGCGGTGATCTTCTATGCTTTTCCCAAAGCGAGCGGCTTCGATTGGCGTCAGACGGTGGTGCATGTCATGCAATAAATGCTCATTGAAACCAAATTTATTACGCACGGCTTCGAATAGCTTTGGCGTGAAATCTAGGTATTTTTCACTGGACCACAACTGCTCTTCTGGCCAGTCACCTTTGGTTGCGGGTTCGTAAGCCAACCCTTTGCCTTTCGCCATACCGTAGGTGGTTTTCATGCCTGGCACGCCGCACTGCACGCGAATCGCTTTGTAGCCCAACTCTTTATGACGCGCGTAGTCGTCCAGTACTTCATCAATGGAATGGCCGGTGGTGTGGCAATAGACCATGACTCCTTCACGGGATGCGCCACCCAGTAATTGATACAACGGCATGTTGGCGGCTTTCGCTTTGATATCCCACAATGCGACATCGACCGCAGAAATTGCCGACATGGTAACGGGTCCGCGACGCCAGTAAGCCCCTTTGTAAAAGAACTGCCAGATGTCTTCGATGCGATGTGCATCGCGACCCATTAACTGCGGGCACACATGATCTTTCAGATACGAAGCAACAGAAAGCTCGCGGCCATTTAAGGTGGCATCACCGAGTCCGGTAATCCCTTCATCGGTCGTGATTTTTAGCGTGACAAAGTTACGCCCAGGACACGTGACAAATACTTCAGCTTTTACAATCTTCATTCGGATTCCCTTACTGCACATGAGGTGTACGGTGTTCAATGAATGTTAAATTACACTGACAAATACTACCATACATGTATTCTTGTATTGAATTATTGCACTGTGTCACAATTAACTTGTGACACTGACAAAGGGAAATGGCCGATTTGAGAGGAGATGGGAAAAACGAACGATGGGGAAAGGTGAAATTAGGTGCGAGACCATCCAGCAACGATGATCAACATGCCGCAGAAGGCGACGGTTGCGCCAACCCAATCGAAGACACTCAATTTTACGCCATCCACCCAGCGTAACCAGAGCAACGCGGTTACGACGTAGACCCCACCGTACGCGGCATAAACACGCCCACTCGCGGCCGGATGCAACGTGAGTAACCAGACAAACATTGCCAGGGAGAACGCTGCAGGAATCAGCAACAACGGCGATCCCTCTCGTTTTAACCACAGCCAGGGTAAAAAACAGCCGATGATTTCAGCCAGCGCTGTTGTAAAAAAAAGTAAGGTTGTTTTGATCATCTTTAACCTTGTCTGGAATAATGGGCTAATACATGGTCGCGTTGGTCCGCGCCAGTCTCAATGGTACATTTACTTCAACAAAGAGCGTCACCCTAAAAGGAAAATGCAATGAACACAAATCTTCGCAAACGTCTGTCCGTGGCAACACTGCCGCTGGCGCTGTTGCTAAGTGCATTTGCGTTTGTTCAACCCGCCAATGCCCAGACGAACAAACTGATTGTTGAATCTGGTGACAATGCGCAGACTCGCCAGGATGCGGCGATGGACAAAGAGCAATGGAATGACACCCGCAACTTACGCCAGAAAGTGAACAAACGGACCGAGAAAGAGTGGGATAAAGCCGATACTGCTTTTGACGCGCGTGATAATTGCCAGAAAAGCGCCAATATCAACGCCTATTGGGAACCAAACACCCTGCGTTGTCTGGATCGCAAAACCGGACGTGATGTCGCACCGTAACACCGTACTGTAGTCAATAAGGCTTCTGCCCAGAAGCCTTAAAACTTTGAAAGGAACTCACATGTCCCAAGAGCTGCAAATCAAACTTCGCCCTCTGGAACGCGAAGATCTTCGTTTCGTCCACCAGTTGGACAACAACGCAAGCGTGATGCGCTACTGGTTTGAAGAACCCTACGAAGCATTTGTCGAGCTGTCCGATCTGTACGACAAACATATTCACGACCAGAGCGAGCGGCGTTTTGTCATTGAATGTAATGGTGAAAAAGCCGGTCTGGTGGAATTAGTCGAAATTAATCATGTTCACCGCCGTGCTGAATTCCAGATAATCATTTCGCCCGACTATCAAGGTAAAGGGCTGGCGTCGCGTGCAGCGAAGCTCGCGATGGATTATGGGTTTATGGTGTTGAACCTGTACAAACTGTATTTAATTGTTGATAAAGAAAATGCAAAAGCCGTGCATATTTATAAGAAATTGGGCTTTATGGTGGAAGGCGAATTAATCCACGAATTCTTTATTAATGGTGAGTACCGCAACACTATCCGTATGTGCATTTTCCAGCATCAGTATCTGGCGGAGCACAAAAAGAGCGGCAATATGTTAAAACCTACCGCCCAATAATCAGCCAGCATCCAGTAAATGGGGTGGATGACACAGACACTCATCCACCCTGAAAGCCGCATTCATCTGTCGTTCACGGTGAAACCTGTTAGGCAAGATTCAGCGTGGCGCGATGCTTTGCAGATTCCATACCCAGTTCAATCATCTCCATGACCTGAATCGCCTGACTCGCCGGGACGGGATTCTCGCCGTGACCGGTAAGCGCATCGCGAATGGCGGCATAGTAGGCGGGATAATTACCCGGCACGGTGAGTAACGTCTGTTCGCTCATCACATCGCCCTGTGCCAGCGTCAAAACGCCGTCACGCATATCGTAACCCCAGTCTTCCTGAGGCAAACGTTCGCCCGATTTCAGGCGGTCTTCCTGCGGGTCCAGGCCATATTTGATATAACTGCCATGCGCGCCATGCACGATATAACGAGCCGTTTCTGCCGCCGCCAGTAAGGTACCGTGCAGCACAACGCGGCGTTGCGGATACGCCAGGACAGCATGGAAGTAGTCGGTCGCTTGCGCACCTGGACGAAGCTGGCCTAAATCCACGGACAAGCTCACCGGCAACCCGAAAAGATTCAGCGCCTGGTCAATAAGATGCGGTCCTAAGTCGTACCAGATGCCGCTGCCTACGCCAGCCTGCTCACGCCAGCGATTGCGAACTTGTGGGCGATAACGGTCGAAGTGCGATTCAAAGTAGGCCACTTCACCTAGCGTACCGTCGGCCAGTAACCCTTTCAACGTCAGGAAATCACTGTCCCAACGGCGGTTATGAAACACTGAAAGCAACAAACCGCAGCTTTTTGCCAGTGCATCTAATTCACGCGCTTGTGACAACGTCACGGTAAACGGTTTATCGACCACCACGTGTTTGCCGGCTTCCAGTGCGGCTTTGGCCAGCGGGAAGTGGGTATCATTTGGCGTTGGGATGACAATCAGGTCGATATTAGGGTCATTGAACAGATGATGAGGGTCAGAGACAACCGGCATGTTTGGCCAGTCAGCATGAACTTTCGTGGCATCACTGCTGGAAACGCCGGCCAAAACCATGCCTGGTGTACCTACTATTAATGGTGCATGGAAGGTTTTGCTGGCGTAGCCGTAACCGATTAGTCCGACACGAATGTTATCACTCATTTGCTTTCCTCATGATTATTTGACGGCTCATTTGACACCATCCCAATGATTGTAACAACAGGTAATTATATTGTTACGTGTTAGTTGCGCGTTCGCCAGGCGACGGTCAATCAAGCGGCCTTTTGGTCATTTTCGTTTGCCGCTACCCATTGAAAAATCCTAAAACACCACGCACGGGATATTTATTCATTTTTAAAGCCCGGTTACCGTTTATTATTCATGCAAAATGAAAATACCGCCTTCCTATTCCTCTTCTATTGTATGGATAACAGCCGCCCATGACTGCTCTCGATTATTTAATGAAGTTTCGTAAAATCAGCTCATCTGAAAGCCTGGAAAAGTTGTTTGATCACCTCAATTACAGCCTGACGGATAATAATGAGCTGATGAATATGTATCGCGCGGCTGATCATCGCCGTGCTGAATTAGTCTCGGGCGGGCGTCTGTTTGATTTAGGTTGCGTGCCCAAATCAGTCTGGCGCTATGTGATCTAACCTCCCACAGGTAGCAAAGCGCTAAAAAAACCTTATAATCCTCCCGCCTTATGATTTGCATAAGGAAGGTTACGCACTTTTTCGGGAGGTAATATGAATACCCTGCAAGAATCCACGCAAGCACCACGTATTGCAGGCTGGCTTCTGGCCCCTCTCGCCTGGCTTTTGATGACGCTTCTGAGCAGCACAATTGCGCTGGCCATTTATCTTATGATGCTCATCTCCCCAGAAAGCCATCGACTTATGAGCGCACAAGGCCCCAAAATGGTGATCTTTTGGTACACCTCGATTGCCTGTGCCATTGCCATGTGGGGTTATACCATGTGGTTGACGATTGCCTTCTTTAAACGTCGTAAGAATGTGGTACGTCATTATATTTTATGGTTATTGTTGTCAGTGCTGTTAGCGATTAAAACCTTCGCATTTTCCCCAGTAAGTGACACGCTGGCATTACGTCAGTTGATGTTTCCTTTATTGGCTGCGGCCTTGTTGGTTCCTTACCTCAAGCGCTCAAGCCGTGTGAAGCAAACATTTATTAAGCCGTAATAACCTTATAAACACCCCGTTGTCGTTATTGGCCAGTTGGCCGATAATAGGCGGCTTTTTTTTAGTTTCAGGTCTTATTCATGACAGATTATTTGCTGCTCTTTGTTGGCACGGTGCTGGTCAATAACTTCGTATTGGTGAAGTTTCTTGGTCTGTGTCCGTTTATGGGGGTTTCCAAAAAACTGGAGACCGCCATCGGCATGGGGCTGGCGACCACTTTTGTACTGACGCTGGCTTCTATTTGCGCCTGGCTGGTCAATGAGTTGATCCTTGTTCCTCTCGACTTAGTCTATTTGCGCACGCTGGCCTTTATTCTGGTCATTGCCGTCGTCGTGCAATTTACCGAAATGGTGGTTCGCAAAACCAGCCCGGCACTCTATCGCCTGCTGGGTATCTTTTTGCCACTCATTACCACTAACTGTGCGGTGCTGGGTGTTGCGCTGCTCAACATCAATCTGGGCCACAACTTCCTGCAATCAGCACTTTATGGCTTTTCAGCCGCGGTAGGTTTTTCGCTGGTGATGGTGCTATTTGCGGCCATTCGCGAACGCATGGCCGTCGCCGATGTGCCCGCACCTTTTCGCGGCAACGCTATTGCGCTGATCACTGCTGGCTTGATGTCTTTGGCCTTTATGGGCTTTAGCGGATTGGTTAAGTTCTGATGAGTACTATCTGGATTGCTGTGCTTGCATTGGGTCTTTTAGGCCTGGTATTTGGGCTGATACTCGGTTACGCCTCACGCCGTTTTCTCGTTGAAGAAGACCCGATCGTCGACAAAATTGATGAGTTGCTGCCGCAAAGTCAGTGCGGCCAGTGTGGTTATCCAGGTTGCCGCCCCTACGCAGAAGCCGTAGGAAACCAGGGCGCAAATATCAACCTGTGCGCCCCTGGTGGCGAAGCTGTCATGCAAAAAATAGCCACGTTACTGAACGTCGACCCACAGCCTATTGATGGCGATGGCCAGGCTCAGGAACCGGTACGAATGCTGGCGGTTATCGATGAGCCCAACTGTATCGGCTGTACAAAGTGCATTCAGGCTTGCCCGGTTGACGCTATTGTCGGCGCGACCCGTGCCATGCATACCGTTATTAGTGACCTTTGCACCGGATGCAATTTATGTGTCGACCCGTGCCCAACGCGCTGTATTGAGTTGCGCCAGGTCGAAACCACCACAGAAAGCTGGAAGTGGGATCTGCAAACCATCCCTGTTCGACTGATTCCGGTGGAGCAACATGTTTAAGTTATTTACCCGTTTCAACAAAGATAAAATCTGGGATTTTGATGGCGGCATTCATCCGCCAGAAATGAAAACTCAGTCAAACGGCACACCGTTACGCCAGGTTCCTTTACCTCAAAAACTGGTTATTCCGTTAAAGCAGCATATTGGTGCTGAAGGTGAGCTGTGCGTAAAACCCGGTGATTATGTTCTGCGCGGTCAACCTTTGACGCGCGGGCGTGGTCGCATGCTGCCGGTTCACGCCCCAACATCAGGAACCATTTCCGCCATTGCGCCCCACTCCACTGCTCACCCTTCTGCGCTGGCTGAATTGAGTGTCATTATCGAAGCCGATGGCGAAGATAAGTGGATTGAACGCGATGGCTGGCAAGACTATCTCTCCCGCAGCCGTGAAGAGCTGATTGAGCGTATTCACCAGTTTGGCGTCGCCGGTTTGGGCGGTGCAGGCTTCCCTACTGGCAATAAATTGCAGGGTGGCGGAGATAAAATTGATACGCTGATTATCAATGCGGCTGAATGCGAACCGTACATCACTGCCGACGATCGTCTGATGCAGGATTGTGCCGCGCAAATCGTCGAAGGTGTGCGCATCCTCGCGCATATCCTGAAACCCCAACGCGTATTAATCGGGATTGAAGACAACAAACCGCAAGCAATTTCGATGCTGCGTGCGGTGCTATGCGACACCCACGGCATTCAACTGCGCGTGATCCCGACCAAATATCCGTCCGGCGGCGCAAAACAACTGACCCAAATTCTGACGGGTAAGCAGGTTCCCCAGGGTGGGCGTTCTTCCGATATCGGCGTGTTAATGCAAAACGTCGGAACTGCCTTCGCGGTGAAACGCGCCATTATCGACGGTGAACCTTTAACCGAACGCGTGGTGACGTTAACCGGCGAGGCTGTTCAGCAGCCCGGGAATGTCTGGGCGCGGCTGGGGACCCCCGTTCGTCATCTGCTTGATTTCGCCGGTTTCCGACCAGGATATGATCAACAAGTGATTATGGGCGGCCCACTAATGGGCTTTAGCCTGCCGTGGCTGGATGTACCGGTGGTGAAAATCACCAACTGTTTGCTGGCCCCGTCGGCTAACGAAATGGGTGCACAGCAAGAAGAACAAAACTGTATTCGTTGCAGCGCGTGCGCCGATTCCTGCCCTGCCGATTTACTGCCACAGCAGCTTTACTGGTTTAGCCGCGGGCAGCAGCACGATAAAGCACAAGCGCATAACCTCAAAGATTGTATCGAGTGCGGGGCTTGCGCGTATGTCTGCCCAAGCAACATTCCCCTGGTGCAATATTTCCGTCAGGAAAAGGCGGAGATCCGCGAATTAGAGCTCGAAGCAAAACGTACGGCGGAAGCGAAAGTTCGTTTTGAAGCTCGCCAGGCGCGTCTTGAGCGTGAAAAAGCCGCCCGACTGGAGCGCCATAAAAAGGCCGCTGTTCAGCCTACCGCGCAAGATAACGATGCCATTCAGGCAGCCCTTGCGCGCGTGAAAAACAAACAAGCGCAAAGCCATGAGCCTATTGTGATTCAGGCAGGAAGTTTGCCTGATAACCAACAAGTCATCGCTGCTCGTGAAGCACGCAAGGCGCAGGCTCGCGCTCGTCAGGCAGAGAAAGAATCGCAAATTAACGTGGCAGATACACAGACAAACGACCCACGCAAAGCCGCAGTCGAAGCAGCTATTGCCCGCGCTAAAGCACGTAAAGCCGCGCAAGCCGGTGAATCTGCACTTATTGCGAAAAACGCTGAAGTGGCAAACGTTGAACCCGTTGACCCACGCAAAGCGGCAGTTGAAGCAGCTATTGCCCGCGCTAAAGCACGTAAAGCGGCTAAGGCTACTGAGGAATCTGTAGAAGAAACCGCAGAAGAACAAGATCCGCGTAAAGCCGCGGTTGCCGCAGCTATCGCCCGAGTCCAGGCACGAAAAGCAGCGCAACAAATGGCATCAGAGGAATAGATGGTTTTCAAGATAGCAAGCTCCCCTTATACCCATAACCAACGCAGCACTTCACGTATTATGCTGCTGGTAACCTGTGCCTGCGTGCCGGGAATGGCAATGCTCTGGTACTGGTTCGGTTGGGGCAGTCTGGTGCAAATCGCATTAGGCGTCCTGACGGCCGTCGCCGCAGAACTGCTGGTGATCAAACTTCGTAAGCAACCGCTGAGAATTCTGAGTGACAATTCAGCTGCATTAACCGGCCTGCTGTTAGGCATGAGTATTCCACCGCTGGCCCCATGGTGGATGGTGATCCTCGGTACCGTATTCGCGGTGATTATCGCTAAACAGTTGTATGGCGGGCTTGGCCACAACCCATTTAACCCGGCAATGGTCGGCTACGTGGTGTTGCTGATTGCCTTTCCGGTACAAATGACATCGTGGCTCCCACCACAGTCGCTTGCCGCCACGGTGCCTGGTTTTGCCGATTCGTTACATGTGATTTTTTCGGGTGCCACTGCTGCGGGTGACAGCATGTCGCAACTGCGCATGGGCATTGATGGCATAAGTCAGGCCACACCACTTGATACCTTTAAAACCGGGTTACGTGCCGGGCATTCCGCGACATCCCTGATGCAGGCTCCTATTTATACGGGCGCTCTGGCTGGGATCGGCTGGCAGTGGGTCAACCTGGCATTTCTGGCGGGTGGCGTCTTCTTATTGATGAAAGGCGCGATTCGCTGGCATATTCCGGTCAGTTTCCTGGTCACGCTAGCGGTATGCGCCACGCTGGGTTGGATGTTTTCCCCTGAAAAATGTGCCTCGCCGGTTATTCACCTGTTCTCGGGTGCAACGATGTTGGGTGCATTTTTCATTCTTACCGACCCTGTTACCGCATCGACAACAAATCGTGGACGTTTGATTTTTGGCGCCCTGGCGGGGGTTTTAGTGTGGCTAATTCGTACCTACGGCGGTTATCCAGATGGCGTTGCGTTTGCCGTATTGCTGGCAAATATTACCGTCCCGTTGATTGATTACTACACCCGTCCTCGCGCTTATGGACACCGCTAAGGAAATGTCATGCTGAAAACAATGCAAAAACATGGCGTAACGTTGGCGCTGTTTGCCGTACTGGCTACGGGTCTGACGGCAGTGGTCAATGCCTTGACCAAAGACACCATCGAACAACAGGCCGTTGCGCAGCAAAAGCTGTTGTTTAACCAGGTTATTCCGGCTGATAGCTACAACAATGATATTCAAGCCAGTTGCCTGGTCGTTAATCATTCGCCATTAGGAACAGGCTCACACCATATTTATGTGGCGCGTCTTGGCGAACAGCCCGTTGCCGTGGTGATGGAAGCAACTGCACCAGATGGCTATTCTGGCGCGATTCAATTGCTGGTCGCGGCTGATTTTAATGGCAAAGTATTAGGTTCGCGCGTCACGGAACATCATGAAACGCCAGGGCTTGGCGATAAAATCGAAACACGCCTGAGTAACTGGATTACCTATTTTTCCGGTAAAACCATCCAGGGCAGTGATGACCCAAGCTGGGCGGTTAAAAAAGATGGTGGCCAGTTTGACCAGTTCACGGGCGCGACGATTACCCCTCGTGCCGTGGTTAATGCGGTAAAACGCGCGGGGCTGTTTGCTAAAACATTGCCCTCGCAAATTGATAACCTTCCTGCATGTGGAGCACAACCATGAGCGACGTAAAAGATATTATCGTTCAGGGGCTGTGGAAAAATAACTCAGCTCTGGTTCAGCTATTGGGTATGTGCCCGCTGCTGGCGGTGACATCTACGGCCACCAACGCACTCGGCCTTGGCCTTGCGACTACGCTGGTATTGGTATTGACCAACAGCGCTATTTCCGCGCTACGCCAATGGGCTCCAGCGGAAATTCGTATTCCAATTTATGTGATGATCATTGCTTCGGTGGTGAGTATCGTACAGATGTTGATCAACGCTTACGCCTACGGTTTGTACCAGTCATTGGGGATTTTCATTCCATTGATTGTGACCAACTGTATCGTTATTGGCCGTGCCGAAGCGTTTGCGGCTAAAAACAGCGTACCGCTTGCTGCTCTCGATGGCTTAGCCATTGGTCTGGGCGCAACCAGCGCAATGTTTGTTTTAGGTTCGCTGCGTGAAATCATTGGTAACGGAACGTTGTTTGATGGGGCCGATGCGCTACTGGGTAGCTGGGCTAAGGTGCTGCGTATTGAAGTCTTCCACACTGACACGCCTTTCCTGCTCGCGATGTTACCACCGGGTGCATTCATCGGCCTGGGTTTAATGTTGGCAGTGAAGTATCTGATTGATGAAAAAATGAAAACGCGCCGCGCAGCGAAAGTTGCTGCACCTGAAGGGAATCCAGAGAAAGCGTAATGAATAAAGCCAAACGGTTAGAGATCCTCACTCGTCTGCGTGATAACAACCCTCACCCGACCACAGAGTTACATTTCAGCTCCCCGTTTGAATTGTTGATATCCGTATTGCTGTCAGCACAAGCTACGGATGTCAGCGTCAATAAAGCCACGGCGAAGCTCTATCCTGTGGCGAACACTCCTCAGGCCATGCTCAATTTGGGTGTGGATGGCGTGAAGTCGTATATCAAAACCATTGGCCTGTTTAACAGTAAAGCCGAAAACGTCATCAAGACCTGCCGGATATTGCTCGAGCAACATAACGGTGAAGTACCGGAAGACAGGGCCGCTCTGGAAGCCTTACCGGGTGTGGGCCGTAAAACGGCAAACGTTGTGCTCAATACTGCGTTTGGTTGGCCCACTATCGCCGTCGATACCCACATTTTCCGCGTCTGTAACCGCACCAACTTCGCTCCAGGTAAAAATGTTGAGCAAGTTGAGGAAAAACTACTGAAGGTCGTTCCGGCAGAATTTAAAGTGGATTGCCACCATTGGTTAATTCTCCATGGCCGTTACACCTGCATCGCCCGTAAGCCCCGCTGTGGCTCATGTATCATTGAAGATCTCTGCGAATTCAAAGAGAAAGTTGATATCTAGTCGGTTGCCTGCTTCTTAGGAAGCGGGCGATTTCCCTCCCAGACATTCTCCTCACTGCTAACAGCAGAAAAACCATTGATTTGTTCTGCATATTATTACCGGTTCGCTTACTTCAGCTGGATGTAATCACTCGAAGCGGTTAATCGTTTTTTTACGATAAGAATTTTCCATAACTATGTGACATAGATCACTTTGATAACTTGATGTTAAATTTTAGTCATCAAAATGAAATAAATAACCTCGTAATACACAGTGATAACCCGACCCAGGCAGTACAATAGCCTGCACAAATCTTTACATCTGGCCCATATCACTACTCATTTGGCTGTAGAGCAGAATATATCACTTATTTGTGTTTATTTTGTCATTCTCTAAGAGAATAAATCGGTAAAGTGCATTTTGATAAAATTTAACGCTGAATAACAATTTGCTTTGCGGAGCTTTATTTCGCCACAGATAAATGTAACATATTATTACAAACCTCTTGCCTGATGCCTCAGGATAGTGAACATTACCCGCCGTTTCCCCTTTCTTATAACTAAAAAAGCGCGTGCATTTCAGGCATAGCGTTTAAAAACTCCTGTTAAATTGGGATGTAAAAAAAGAGGTATATGTGTCGACTGCAAACAAAAAACCAGCAGAAAGCGTTAGTCTGAATGCTTTCAAGCAACCTAAATCGTTCTACCTGATTTTTTCTATCGAATTATGGGAGCGTTTTGGCTACTACGGCCTCCAGGGCATCATGGCCGTTTATCTGGTCAAAATGCTTGGGATGTCCGAAGCTGACTCCATTACTCTGTTCTCCTCCTTCAGCGCACTGGTCTACGGGATGGTTGCGATTGGTGGTTGGTTAGGTGATAAAGTTCTCGGCACCAAGCGTGTCATTGTGCTCGGTACCATCGTACTGGCTATCGGTTACGCGCTGGTCGCTTACTCCGGTCACGATGTTGCTATCGTCTATATGGGTATGGCGACTATCGCTGTGGGTAACGGTCTGTTTAAGGCTAACCCGTCCTCCCTGCTTTCTACTTGCTATGAAAAGGATGATCCACGTTTGGACGGTGCATTTACCATGTACTACATGTCCATCAACATCGGTTCATTCTTCTCAATGCTTGCCACACCATGGCTTGCTGCGAAGTATGGCTGGAGCGTTGCGTTCTCTCTGAGCTTCGTGGGTATGCTTATCACCCTCGTAAACTTCATGTTCTGCAAGAAGTGGGTCAAGAACCACGGTTCCAAACCTGACTTCCAGCCTGTGCACTTAGGTAAACTGGCAACCACTATTGTGGGTGTTCTGGTGCTGGTTACTGCGGCCACCTGGCTGCTGCACAACCAGGGTATTGCACGTATGGTTCTGGGCGTAGTCGCTCTGGGCATCGTGATTATCTTTGCTAAAGAAGCTTTCGCCATGCAGGGCGCTGCTCGTCGTAAGATGATTGTTGCGTTCATCCTGATGGTGCAGGCAATTGTGTTCTTCGTGCTGTATAGCCAAATGCCAACCTCTCTGAACTTCTTTGCGATTCGTAACGTTGAGCACTCTATCCTGGGTGTCATGTTCGAACCTGAGCAGTTCCAGGCACTGAACCCATTCTGGATTATGATTGGTAGCCCGATTCTGGCTGCAATCTATAACAAGATGGGCGACCGTATGCCGATGCCGCACAAGTTCGCCTTCGGTATGGTTCTGTGTTCTCTGGCCTTCCTGGTGCTGCCACTGGGCGCTAAATTCGCCTCTGATGCCGGTATCGTATCTGTAAGCTGGCTGATCCTGAGCTATGCGCTGCAGAGTATCGGTGAGCTGATGATTTCCGGTCTGGGTCTGGCGATGGTGGCACAATTGGTTCCACAGCGTCTGATGGGCTTCATCATGGGTAGCTGGTTCCTGACTACCGCGGGTGCTGCAATCATTGCAGGTAAAGTGGCTAACCTGATGGCTGTACCTGAAAACGTTACAGATCCGCTGGTTTCTCTGGAAGTTTACGGTCGTGTGTTCATGCAGATTGGTATTGCCACCGCAGTCATCGCGGTTCTGATGATGATCACTGCACCGAAACTGAGCCGTATGGCACAGAGTGACGAAAAAGCTGAAGCCGCGAAGGAAACAGCGACCGCGTAATGTAGCGGGAAACATAAAATTTTAAGCCGTTAGCGAAAGCTAACGGCTTTTTTTTGGGTAAATTTCGGGGGCTCAGAGAAAAGTCAGAACAGAGGTAATTCGAATGAAGTGGAGACACCTTTGGTATGCCCTGTATCACGCTGTGCGTACCAAAGCCCCGCGCTAATTGTCGCTTTGCCCAGTGGCACACTCCAGGCCAGTTCAGTGCCTTTAATAGTGTCCGCATTGGGATAGGCATGGTTTATCGTTTGCGAAGTTGGGTTGACCTTCATCCATACCAGGCGAGTGCTCAGACGCTGCTGGTTTTCCAGTACCCACTCTATTTTTCCGGAATACCGCCTGCCGTCCCCACCCATTGCATCTCCTAACGGGTATCCCTGCTGGTAATAGCCCTGTTGATAACAATAGTGGTAATAAATGATCCCGGTTTTATTCATTCCCGAACGGGTATCCGCGCCTTCCAGATACCCGTTTATTTGCGTATTCTTCCAGGCAGTGTGTCCTTCCAGGCCGACGAGAAAGAGATTATGCGAGGGTAAAATTCCAGCCTGATCCTCCCCCGCCATCTGCCCGTAAAGACTCAACGGAAGATTGACCAGGGAAGATAGCTTTATTCGGAAATCGACGCCGCCCAGTTGGTCCCCAGGGTCACGGTCCTGACTGCCTGTGTTATCGCGACCGATGAGGGCATCGCCAAAAGAGTGAACCGTTTGCGGCCTCCCTTTTCCACCCCATAACATAATACGCGATGCCCCCAGCTCAACCGAGTTAGCTGGATTTAGCGTGAAGCGACCGCCGATTAATTTGGGTTCTTCCGGCCGCTGGTACTGGCGTAACTGCCCTGCTGAAAGCTGATATTGCCAGCTCCCCATCCACGAAAGCCAGGGTGTTTCAAACGGCGATTGTTCGGCACGTTGCAACATAAAGCCCACCACCGGACGTGCAGCATCTGAGCGAATGGTGCTTCCTTCATTGCCCGGCCCCCACCACTGAGCCAGTTCACCAAAAGCTAGCCACTGATTAAAAAACTGAACGCCTGCATAAGCATTATTGAGATTTGCGCGGGAGGTATCCTCAATGTACTGATGGCTTTCAAGCTGGCTATGAAAGCTGATATCCCAAACTTCGCCACTGCTGGAAAGAGTTGCCCCCACTCCGTGAGCGCTTTGCTGGAGAGAAGAAAAAATGGAGGGTAACGAAGATCGGGATGATTGTGACCAACCGTTAAGCCGGACAGCAGATTTAAGTTCGGCCAGTCGCTGCTCAACTCGTGAAATAACCCGGCGGCTGGCGTCATCATTTTTAGCTTTTTGCGCCGCGATTGAGCGCTCAATTTCATTCTGGCTCAAAGGCCAGGTGCTCAGGCTGAGGTTAATCACGCCACGATCGGTTAACCAGGCGAGATCGCTTCGCAGTTGAGCGTCGGGTTGCACAAGTCCTGCTGCACCAACCTGTGCTGTAACGATGAGTGTTGCATATAACAAATTTCGTCCAAGGAGATACGTCCAATATATCATCATGCGTTCCTTGTCAAATACGCTATTCCTGAAGCGATACCTTCGCAATGTGGTCAACATTTTCGCAAAATATATTTGAGACCATAGGTTGGTTTCTTAATAAATGCAGAAATGATAATAGCTCGTAATCGGTACTCAGATTAAATTTCATCATAATCATCCTTTTATGCGTACTCACCGTTTTGATATTGATATGAAGAACCTGTCCAATTTGTTCTGCACTTTTCCCACTATAATAATGCGCAGCGATTATTGCTTGTTGGGGTGACAGCGTGCGGTGCCGGCAATAATGGCAGTCATGTTGTTGTGACGTTGATTTCCCCGTGCATTTTTCATCAAGATATTTTTCAATAACCCCTTTGATGCTATGTAATGATGCTTTGCGATTAATAAAAGTGATGTTTTTAAAACATAACGGCAATTCAGCATGGCAAGGGATTTTATCGCCATCGTAAACACCTATCATTAAACTACTTTCACTGCGCTCTTTTAGCAACTGATTACAAATGTAACCTTCACCTACGGAAAAATGCTTAATGATGATATCTGCTTTTGCTACCTTTCCTGTTTCAATTTTCCTACTAAACGATAATCGCTGGCGATAACTTCTTTGCAACAGTTCACGAAGCATCAACTCCATACCTTGTGCATATAATTTATCCGCACTTTCAATAATAATATTGATAATGATACTCCTTAACTCAATAAATACGCTTTACGATCACAACAGGAAACCTTCAGCTTCGGGAAGAATCCCCCAAACAATACAGCCCACTAAAGTCAATACGATAATTAATTTAATAATACACTGAAGGTAATAATAAAAATTATGCATAACATAACTCCATGGCGTAAAGGAAACATGACTCCATTTATTTAAACTATCGACTTGAAGCAATAACGAACCTGAACATATTCATTTATTGATAGGTGAACGTCATCATGACAACACTATTAATTCTTCCTGAGCCCGCATTTCCATTTGGGCTTATAACACGCCCAGCAAGCGCAAAAACTGCCTGGTGTGAAGCCGGGTTGATGCTGGTCGTCATACTCGTTCCGTTTCCTTTCACAATGCTGCGGTTGCTATCGTCGACAACCTGAATGGCCACATTAGATGCATCTGTTGGAGAGGTTGCATTGCTATAGAGTGTGGCATCAGTGGCAAATGGCGTGCCGGTAAACGTAGCAATCGCAGCAACTGTAGACACCGGACAATTCACCAGCGTGACCTTAAACGGCTTCCATTCAGATGATGAACCCGCTGCTCTAAGGTCTGTCGCAATTAATTGCCCAAAGTCGACGTTCTGGCTCACCGAACCTGCGTCCACGACACAGGGAGCTGCAAGCACTCGCCCGGTAATATTAATATTTACAATATCGGCAGCCATAACCTCGCCACCCATAAAAGCAAATATCACAGCTGCTCTTAATAATAAATTATATTTAATCACTTCAACTTCCTCAGCCATGATTTATATACAGCGCTATTGATAGGCCATTGTCACTGTTGCGGTAGCATTTGCTGTCCCAGGCGTAATTGAACTTCCTGACTGGTAGTATCTTGCAACAAAAGGAACATTAAGCGTATCACCCGCATTGATAATATTACCTACAGGGAAGTAATTATCGAAGGTAACAGGATTGCCATTAAAGAGCAGTTGAATACCAATACCTGTTGCATTATTCCCACCAGGTGTTAATGCAAGTACGGCGTTGGGTTTGGAAATGTATCCCGCTGATGTCATGTTCATACTGACATTTACTGGTGCATTACAAAGAACAGGCACGTTGAAGTTTTTGTCTCCCGCCGTAGTCCCTGTTCCACTGAAATTAGAAACCAGAACATCATTTAACGGCACAGGAATTATTGCATCAACAGAACATGAAACCGCACGATAAAAAACATTACCACTGTATGAAACTGAGCTGTCAGCATTTGAGCCAAGGCCATAACCTGTATTGTACATACCAATGCCGAATATAGACTGCGCACGGCTTAATGACCCTGAGCCTATTGTCATGCTGGTTTTGACTAATGCCAGAGTCATACTGACCGAAAACGTTTTCGCACTCGTATTTGAAATATAGCCCAGAGGAGTATTTCTGGTATCACAACCGGCTCCAGCACCAATAACACGTTGTCCGGATGAATTAATAATGGTGATACCGACACCCGTCACTCCGGTATTATAGACACCCGGCATTCCAGAGATCTCCGTGCCTAAGCCATAATAACAGGTAATAATGGCACTACCTTGCGGCACTGCAGAGATAGCGGCGCAATTACCTGAGAATGAAAATGTTCTTTCAGAACCGGGAATGGTTGACCCTACCGGTAATGTTGAATCGACGGCAACAGAACTTAAGTTCGCCACGCCAGGAATATCAGGTGAAGATATGCAGCCAAAATTGGCAGCACTTGCTGGCAAAGAAATAAAACAAAAGCTCAGCAACAAACCGCATATCACCGCTATTCTGGCGAGAATATTAACTCTACCCATGATATCTCTCACTTACATTGGCCATGAACGGTCTGTACACCCGTTAAGTTTGTTGTCTGTTTTGTCAGGGTATAAACCACCCGGCATTGCTGGCTTGTTTCACTGCCCCACTTCACATCCAGAACGCCGCGGTCTGCCATACCGGTCAGATAAACCTGACCTGCATCACCCACGATAAAGCCCTGAGAGGTTTTCCGGGTAGGGTCGGTAACCATTGCCCCAAAGGGAACCGGAGTTCCATTAGCTGTCAGCAACGTCATTAATGCACGCAAACCGACATTGGCATTAAAGTTCGCCCGCACTACAGCACCACGTGTTGGAACGACATTCTGATCCGTCAGCGTCAGGTCAACATCATCGGGCAGAGTGTCACTATTGAGGCGCACGTTAACCTTACGGTAAGGACTTGCATAAGGCATGATGGCGTAGCCACGCCAGTCCGTTTTGACTCCCGTCTGGTTATTGACCCCCACCCCGCTGGCACCTTGCGCTTTCACCAACACGATGGTTTCACCCATCGGTTGGCCAAAGGTCACTCCGTCCTCATGGCCGACAATGCCGCCTTGTAACCCATAGTTCAGACGCTGGCTGTTCTGATCGTAGCCATAACCCGCGCTGACCTCACCATAAGTGCCACGATAATCCGTGTTCATGTACCCCGTGTTGCCCGTGCCCTGGCTGGTATAGCCTTGTTGCACGCTCCAGCTCAGATTATTATCCGCAAGTGCCGTACCACTGAGCCCCACACTGTTAGTGGTGCTGCCGTGTTTACTGGTACTGAGGTTATAGTTCGCGTAGCTGTTAGCCAGGAAGCTGTCTAGTGGCACACTGATATTCAGGCTGAAGATCTGATCCCGCTCGTAAACGCGCCCTTGACCATTGCTGTTATTGGCCTGAGCATTTTCGTTGTAGCTGTAGTTCAGGCCATAGCTGATGCTGCGCCAACTATTGTTATACCCCACCCCCATCGAGCGCATCGTGCGGTTAGAGTTCCAGTAATCTTCGCTGACCCAACTCAATGATAACGAACCAGCATCCTGCCAAAGGTTCTGGCTTACCGTCAGTTCACTGCGATTGCGACGGCGTTCAAGCCGTTGCCTGTCGCTGTTATCACGATATGTATCCATCACTTCCTGAAGGGTATAAAAACCATTGGTCGAGTAGCGATAACCCGCGATGGCAAAGTTGGTTCCCGTCTCGACAATATTTTTGCTGTAACGAACACGCCACGATTGCCCATCATCTTTAGTTTGGTTCTGCGATGTTGACCAGGCTTGCGTGATATCCGTTGATACCGCACCAAGCTCTCCCAGGTTTTTCCCAAGCCCAAACGCAAGCGATTGATAGTGGCTGGAAAATTGCCCACCACCGTACCCAGTAAAACCTTTCGGCAGTCCATAAATGGCCGTTCCCTGTGTAAACGGCGTGCGGTCTACGCTGCCGTCGTAAGAGCGATATTGGCCACTCGTCAGGCTGTACTTGAGGCGGCCTTCGCGTTGCAAAACAGGCAATGAAGCAAAAGGCACAACGAGGATTTGCTCACTGCCATCCGCCTCTTTTATGGTGACATAGAGATCGCCGGAGCCACCTGTTGGATACATATCCGTGATTTCAAAAGCGCCTGGAGCCACACTGCTTTGGTAAATGATGTAGCCATTCTGGCGGATAATTACCTGTGCGTTGGTACGGGCGATGCCCCGCACAACGGGCGCATAACCTTTGATGCTGTCTGGCAACATATCGTCATCGGAAGCCAGTTGCGCCCCTCGGAAAGGAACGCTATCAAAAACGTCACTTGGGGAAGTGCTATCACCCAGTGTTAGCTGACTTTTCAGTGCCACAATGTTGCGCTGGGCGTAGGTATAAACGGTGTCCCATTTTCCTTCACCTTCGCTGCTACGATTCCAGGTAGTGTAATTACGAAGTCGCCACGCGCCATAGTTGATACCAGGTCGAAGATTGGCGTACTGGCTGCTGCTGTTTCCCGCATTCCCGCTACGTGCGTAATTATTGGCGCCGCTCAGGTTGTAATTGAGCAACACTGCCGGAATACCGCTGTCCCATTGCGTTTCGGGAATATAGTCACGCGCTTTCTTTGAAATCGCTATCTGCGGAACGCTCAATAGCAACTGCTGAGAATTAAAACGAAATTCAGCCTTTGCCTGCGCAATAGCATTAATATTTGCACAGGCGGTACTCAGGTCACCTGTTTCCGGATACAGTGCTGTTTTAACACCCATCTCATTGAGCTGTGCCACACTCAAACAAGGTTGGAGCGTTTCCTGCCCTTCATTATCTTTAACGATAATAAATTTAACGTCACGCGTATCTTGCAGTTCATTATTCAGATAGATATCGACCCGATATACTCCCGGAAGTTGGCC
This sequence comes from Buttiauxella sp. WJP83, assembly GCF_027594725.1. Classification (NCBI taxonomy): domain Bacteria; kingdom Pseudomonadati; phylum Pseudomonadota; class Gammaproteobacteria; order Enterobacterales; family Enterobacteriaceae; genus Buttiauxella; species Buttiauxella sp. WJP83. Next base: position 2,084,243 of record NZ_CP110080.1, on the reverse strand, counting down.
TGCGCCATCTTCAAAGACCGAGACATCGGTTACGCCCTGACTTTCATTGCCAAGCTCCAGTAACGCCGGGTTAAAATAATCCCGTGCATTTGCTTCTGAAAATAGACTGCTCATAATAATAAGCTGGCTACCGATAAAATAGGCCAAACGGGTGACGAGGTACTTATTAATATCCCTGTTTATATTATTTTTGCTATTCATCTATCAACTCCTGGCTTACAGTCAGGAGGTACTCTCCGTCTGTAAAAAATATTTATATTGGCAGTGCTATGAATTGGAGTGACAATTATTACAGTGGGCTATTATGTTCCACGCCGATGGCTCCATAATCGCTGATGATTTTCCAGGTCACACGATTTGCGGAAACTCCGGCAGGGATATCAAAACTGGCGGTACTTCCAGGTGCTACATAGGTCACATCGCTCAAGGCTTTCCCTCCCACTTTCACTTCCATAAAGTTCATATAAAACGGGGTTGGATTGGTCACCTGGACGGTTTTACCCAATCGATGCCAGGTCAATTTATCCGTCTGTTCTTCAGGTACACCTTTCAATCCCTGAGGGCGGTAAATCAACTTGATGCGTGTTTTCACCGCAATTTGTAATGTATTTTGTCCAGAGTTTTTATCTGCGGCTGGAATCGCTTTAATATTCATCCAGTAAAGTGATTCTTTATCCATTGGCATTGCACCGCCGACTTGTACAACGCGCAGCACGTTATTTTGCTCGCCATCTAAACGAAACAGCGGTGGCGTCACCATGAAAGGGGCTTTCTCAGCGCCACCACTGGCAGCCTCTACCCAACTCTGGATGAGAAAAGGCTGTTTATCCGGGTTGTTGACGCTCAGTGAAGACTCCTTCTTGCCACCGTCATAAATCATGCGCGTGCCACCAATAATGACACCCGCTTGCGCCATGTTTGCGCCCATCAGTAATACCACCAGCAAAGTGCCAGAGAATATTTTCATCAATCGACTCCTGAAAAATAAAAATGGCCGGCAACACTAAGTTGTCACCAGCCATCAGATGAAATTAGTTGTAAGTTACAGAGAAATTAGCTGTAGAGTTTGCAGGGCCAGCAGTTACAGTTGCCGCAGTCGCAATATAACGAGCAACAAATTCCAGGTTGTTATCAGCAGTGCTGGATAATGGGTATGCTTTAGACGCGGTGAACAATGGCAGCACAGTATTGTCATTATCAGAAAGCTGAATACCCACGCCGGTTGCAACGCCAGACTGTGGAGTCAAAGCCAGAACACGGGTGTCACCAGTAACGTTGGTGCCGTCAAATTTAACCATTGCATTGCTGACCGTTGCCGGGCAGTTAACTAACTTCAGAACGAATTTGGTCGCAGCAGCAGTAGAACCTGTACCACTGAATTCAGATTTTGCTACCTGACCGAGAGTCACTGTCAGTGGGTTAGATGGGGTATTAACAATGTCACAACCCGCATCAATGATTTCACCCTGGAAATTAACCTGGCCACCGACAGCTAATGCAGAACCCATAGAGAGGACAGTCGCACCAGCAATAATCGCAGCGATTAAATTCTTTTTCATAATTCTATTCCTTAATATTTTAATTGGATTTGATAAATTAAAATACGCCCCATCCAATAAACTATAATCAGATGGAACTTACCAAAAATATCCTTGTATCATCATACGGAGCACAGGAGTGCATTTATTTCGTGAAATAAATGGATTGTTGTAGACTTATATTTACTTACTTATCTTCCATCAAGTGGCCTTGATTTATTCTTTCAGCAATGACTTAACCAATCATACACTCCTGTCTGTTTATATTTTCATTAAATAGCACAATGACCACAAGGTTTTTCTCGGTGTAATTTTACACCGCAACATTTATTCACTTAATAAAATGCCTTACTCATAATACCGCCACTTATTACACCTCTAAGAATTATCCTATCCAATGAGAGTGAGTTACAAATGACTGTATTTGAACACCAAAGGCCATTTTTTACTGACGATTTAAATATCCGAAACCAAAAACCGGTTCACGAAATTGAGCAACTCATTGCCTGGCTCACGCCCATCGCCAACACAATTGAAACAAAACCAAAACAAATAATTAACTACGCAGACAGCACAGAACGTATGTGTTTTATTCTTCATTCGGGCAGCGTTTCGCTATATCGCAGTGTAGATGGCATGGTACTGAATACGGAATCAGCCCCATTTTTATTTGGTATGAGCACGCAACATACCCACTCTGAGTATCTTTATTTCCGCACACATGACGAATCAAGGATAAGCAGTCTGTCGCTGGAACAGGCGAATAAGATTATTGCTGAGCAGAACTTATGGCGCAGTTTATCCCAGCTCCTCGTTTATACCGTGACCCGGGTTTACGATCATTGCACGAAAATTTCAGCCCTGTCATCCTACGACATCATTCGCTATCAACTGTATGAATTAATGGGAGAAACCGAGGAAATCAGAAGCAAAATCACCATTTCAAACTACATACAAAGCCGCACGTTTCTGTCGCGAAGTAGCGTGATGAAAATTCTGGCCCAGCTTAAAACAGGGGGATATATCATTACCGAGCGAGGCTTATTGCTCGCCATCAATAACATCCCGCTGAGATATTAACCACACCTTGCGGCAAGACATGGAACTCATGTTATAAATTATACTAACGTTATCTGAGTATCTGAGACCAAAAGTTGAATTCATGATGAAACCCTCTGAGCCGGAACAAGACGAAAAATTGGTAATCCAATCGCAAGCGACATTGGATCTTGTTGACATGCTCAGCCCGCTTGTCACGTTTGAAAAAGTACCTGCCTTGCAACGGCTTTACTACTCTGTTGATGGTGTGCATATGTGTTACATCATTCGCTCCGGCAGCGTGATGGTTCGACGGGATACGGATGAAATTGTCATTACATACTTGCTCGTTCCCAACATTACTGGGGTGTCGAATTTGTTGCCTTCATCAGTGGGGTTATTCCTCGAAACACTCAGCGAGTGTGAAATTGCAATCTTGACCACCGATGACGCACGGAAATTGATCAACGACACCAACGCATGGGAGGCACTGGCAGGACACATTGCAAAAGTGTCAGCCAACCTTTTTAAACATAATGTCATCATGACCGCCCCCACCGCCTACCAGGTCGTTCGTTTCCAGCTCATTTCTCTTATGCAAGAAGAAGAAAACATTCGGGAAACTACGTCGATTATTCAGTACGTTTTGCAAAGAACACGGCTATCGCGTAGTTCGGTGATGAAGATCCTCGCACAGCTCAAACAAGGCGGCTATATCGAGACGAAAGACGGTTTTTTGACAAAACTAAATTCATTGCCCGCAAGATATTAGAGTTCACAGTGAGCCAGGATGCCCTTTTTTTTTAACCGGATGCGAACTACCATAGGGTATCTTAGCGCCCCATAGGAGTTCAGTAATGAAACTGTATTATAAAGCTGGTGCCTGTTCCCTCTCCCCTCATATTGTCCTGCGTGAATCCGGTGTTGATTTCTCTCTGGTTAAAGTTGATTTAGCGTCGAAAAAGACCGAAACGGGTGATGACTACCTTGAAGTTAACGCTAAAGGGCAAGTTCCCGCGCTGCTGCTTGATGATGGTTCATTGCTGACTGAAGGCGTGGCGATTGTGCAGTATCTGGCAGATAAAGTCCCTGACCGCCAATTGCTTGCACCTGCCGGGAGCATGACGCGCTACCACACGCTGGAATGGCTTAACTATATTGCCACCGAGTTACATAAAGGTTTCTCACCGCTGTTCAATCCGGCCACGCCGGAAGAGTTCAAACTCATCACTCGTGCGGCACTGGAGAAGAAATTCAGATACGTCAACGAAGAGCTCAATGATAAACAGTGGCTGATGGGGCTGCGTTTTAGTGTGGCAGATGCCTATCTGTTTACCGTGTTGCGCTGGGCGGATGCGGTGAAACTGAACATGGAAGGACTAAGTAATATCGATGCGTTTATGGAACGAATGAAAGCGCGTCCGGCCGTGGCGGCTGCATTAACAGCTGAAGGGATCTAAGCAGGTAAGCCGTTAAGAATGCCCTCATCTGAGGGCATTTTGTTTTACAGTTTCACCGCAGTGAAGTAATGCTCTGGGTGCGCAATACCTTCCTGCGCTGCGACCAGTTGTAGCTCGTATTCTTCCATTTTCTTGGTCACGACCATGATGTCGTAAACCGCTGCGGTAACATGCTCTAAGGCTTCGCGTAGCGTGGCACCATGCAAAAGATTGACCAGCAGCAGCCCACTCGTCACATCACCCACGCCGACTGGCTGGCGCTCACCAAAATCGACCAATGGACGATGGATATGCCAGGCTTCATCGGCCGTCACCAACAGCATTTCAAAGCGATCATGCTGATAAGCGGCGCGCGCCAGGTGTTTCACCAGCACAATTTCCGGGCCCAGGTTAATCAACTCTCTCGCGGCATGCACGGCTTCTTCTACCGTGTTAACCGCATGACCGCACAGGATTTCAAGTTCAATCAAGTTTGGCGCGATAATGTCACTGGCTGGCAGTGCGTAACGCGTATGGAATTCAGCAACACCGGGGGCGACGATACAGCCCTTTTCAGGATGCCCCATGACCGGGTCACAGAAATACTTCGCGCCGGGATTCGCTTCTTTAACTTTACGCACAATAGAAAGAATGTGTTCGCCCTGTTCCGCTGAGCCAAGATAACCACTCAGAACTGCGTCACAACGCTCTAATTGCCCAATATCTGCAATCCCCTGCACAATCTCGCTGAGGTGACTGGCTGGCATTACGCTGCCTGTCCATTTTCCGTATTGGGTATGGTTGGAGAACTGTACTGTGTTTAAAGGCCATACGTTCGCACCAAGACGTCGCATCGGGAATTCTGCGGCGCTGTTACCTGCATGACCGAAAACTACATGGGATTGGATGGCAAGAATGTTTTTCATTTCTCTACTCGGAGACACCGATTCTTATAGTGGTTGTGAAGACAACGGTTGGTAAAAATAAAGGGCGTGGTTTCCCACGCCCTTCTGTTCATTCTTAATTACTTCCAGCAAACGAGGCAGTAATTTTTCTTGCCCCGGCGCAGCAAGGTGTAGCGATTGAAAAGAATATCGCTATCAACAAAGGTATATTCCGGGTCAGACTGCTTCTCGCCGTTAATGGTGATGGCGTTTTGCGCGATGGTTTTACGTGCCTGGCCGCGTGACGGTTGCAGTTCGGAATCAACCAAAGCCTGCTGCAGGTCAGCGCCGCGATCCATTTCCACCATCGGTACGCCGTCTTGTGCCAGTTGCTCAAGGTCAGCTTCGGTCAAATCGCTCAGGTTGCCATTGAACAGGCTGCTGGTGATACGCTTCGCCGCTTCCAGACCTTCTTCACCGTGAACCAGACGAGTCACTTGCTCTGCCAGCACATATTGCGCACGTGGAGCCGTACCGCTGTTCTTGTCTTCTTCTTCCAGCGCGTTGATTTCGTCGAGGCTCATGAAGGTGAAGAACTTCAGGAAACGATAGACATCGGAATCAGCCGTGTTAATCCAGAATTGGTAGAATTTATATGGACTGGTTTTCTTAGGATCCAGCCACACCGCACCACCTTCAGTTTTACCAAACTTGGTGCCATCGGATTTGGTGATCAACGGAACCGTCAGACCAAAAGCTTGTTGCTGATGCAGACGACGAGTCAAATCGATACCGGAGGTGATGTTACCCCACTGGTCAGAACCCCCAATTTGCAGAACCACGCCATGCAGCTTGTTCAGACACGCGAAGTCATAACCCTGCAGCAGGTTGTAGGAGAACTCAGTAAAGGAGATACCGACATCATCACGGTTCAGACGCTGTTTCACCGCTTCCTTGTTAATCATCTGATTAACAGAGAAGTGTTTGCCAATATCACGCAGGAAGGTCAGCACGTTCATACCGCCAAACCAGTCGTAGTTGTTGGCCGCAATGGCTGAGTTTTCGCCACAGTCGAAATCAAGGAAAGGCGCAACCTGGCGGCGGATTTTTTCAACCCACTCCTGCACGGTATCTTCGGTATTGAGTTTGCGCTCTGATGCTTTAAAACTCGGGTCGCCAATCAGACCTGTTGCTCCGCCTACCAGCGCAACCGGTTTGTGACCTGCTTCCTGGAAGCGTTTCAGGCACAGCAGTGGAACCAGATGGCCCAAATGCAAGCTGTCAGCGGTAGGATCAAAGCCGCAATACAGAGCAATTGGCCCTTGCGCCAGTCGCTGTGCTAACGCTTCTTCATCCGTTACCTGGGCGACTAATCCCCGCTCTTGCAATTGTTTTATCAAATTGATGCTTGCCATCAAATTCTCCATCTATATACGACTGCACCTTGGCCGGTACACGGCTTTTCGCCAGTTGACGAAAGGAAGTAATTTCTTAGGGGACATAGAATAAAGCGCCAACAACCGGAGTGCCAGCGCTTAAAACAACAATTTGCCTATGTTATGGAGCCAGACGGTCTATTTTCCAGGCACTGCCTTCACGCTGGTATAAAAAACGATCGTGTAGACGATGTTCTCCACCCTGCCAGAATTCCATTTGTTCAATTGTTACACGATACCCACCCCAGAAACTGGGTAATGGAATTTCGCCCTGCTTGAATTTCTGTTTCAGTTCGAGGAATTTGCTTTCAAGAATACCGCGAGCGGAAATTCGGCTGGATTGTTTGGAAACCCAGGCACCGATCTGGCTGTCACGCGGCCGGCTGTGGAAATACTTCATCACTTCGAGTGTGGATAAGCGCTCCGCAGTGCCCTGCACCATCACCTGACGGTCGAGCATATGCCAGGGGAAATGCAAGCTGATACGCGGGTTATTTTCCAGATGATGGGCCTTGCGTGAACCGAGGTTGGTATAAAACACCAGCCCGCGCTCATCAAAGTGTTTGAGCAAAACAATACGCTGATACGGCTGGCCGTTTTCATCAACTGTGGCCACTACCATGGCGGTAGGATCAGCAAGTTTTGCATCGCAGGCTTGAGCTAACCAGCGCTCAAACAGTGCTAAGGGTTCTTCAGTCAGATCATTACGGCGCAAGCCACCTTTAGTGTATTCGCGGCGCAGATGTGCAATTTGTTGCAGAGAATCGTTATCAGACATGGCGTTACGTCAGGCTATCGTAAGGTGGAGCTATTGTGCGCTCCACCCTAAGAAATCTCAACGTTTTGGATTTTGTAGCTGGCAATTATTCAGTACAACACTGTCTTTACGATACACCGTAGCGGTATCCCCCTTCGACCAGAACACGTAAACCCCATCAGTATAACGGGCGCCCGATGCGGATAAGCCCTGTGTCAGTGATAAGTATTCGTTGTCGTAAACAAAGCTCACCATACTTTTTTGGTTGTTTTGTTTAACCGTCAGGGGTTTTTCATCACATTGGTATTGCAGCGTATCCGTCTGCATACGTTCTACAAAAGTGTTGTAGTAGCTACATCCGGCAAGCATGAAGGGGATGGTGGCAATAAGTAGTTTTTTCATCTGCATGTCCTGAAGTTCTTATTATTTCTTATAAAGGGGGAGCATAACCTCCCCCATTAACTTCAGTTTAGAGATTTAGTGCTGAAGATTATTTCAGTTAACTCTGATTATGCAGCGGATTTGCAGGAAAAATTGCACCTATCACACTGGCGGCCGACGCCCCCGTTACCGAAGGCAGATTACCCGGTAACCCAGATAACGTGCGGAAGGCAAGCCAGGCGAAAGCTAACGCTTCCATATCATCACCACTGATTCCCGCGTCGTCAGTGGTGGTGACTTCGATTCCAGTCAGGAGCCCAGCCAAACGGGCCATCAATAAAGGGTTACGACTGCCCCCGCCACACACCATCAGGCGCTCACAACCGCCGCTCAACAAGACTTGCTCTGAAATCGTTACCGCAGTCAGTTCGGTGAGTGTTGCCTGAACATCTTCTGCAGCAATCCCAGGGAATGCCGCAAGTTGACGCTCGAGCCAGCCATAATTGAAATACTCGCGCCCGGTACTTTTTGGCGCGGGCATCGCAAAGTAAGGATCGCTTAGCATTTGCTGCAACAGCGGGAGAATCACCTTACCGCTGATCGCCCATTCCGCGTCTTTATCGTAGGCTTTTCCACGCTGACGCCATATCCAGGCATCAATCAGCATATTTCCCGGCCCAGTGTCGAAGCCGCGCACCGGTTGTTCGGGAATGAGCAGCGAGAGATTGGCGATACCGCCGATGTTGAGCACCATACGATGCTCGGTGGGATGCCCAAGTAAAGCCTGATGGAAAGCAGGCACGAGTGGTGCCCCCTGTCCCCCAAGCGCCATATCACGGCGACGGAAGTCCCCCACAACAGTGACGCCCGTACGGGCAACAATCTGATTATTGTCACCAATTTGCATGGTATGAGGCGCTTCACCTTGTGGCTCATGCCACACCGTTTGCCCATGGCAGCCAATAGCGGTGATATCCGTATACGTCAGCCCTTGCTCTGTCATCAGGGTTTGTACCGCCTCAGCGAATAATTTACCCAGCCGATTATCAAGCTGTCCAAGTTGAGAAAGGGTTAATTGTTGGCCCTGGCAGATAGCCAAAATGGCTTTTTTGATATCCAACGGAATCGGATGGCTGTAACTGGCCTGCTGGGCAACAAGATGTTCATCGATCGCTGCCAGAACGACATCAATACCGTCCAGGCTGGTACCTGACATCACACCGATATAACGCCCTGATTTCATCTGTTACTCCTGGAGACTCGCCAAATAGTGGGATTAATTCCTTCATAAACTAACATTCAATGCGGTGATTAATTAATATTTTTAATAACATTGCGTCACAAAATGATAGTGAAAGTGGTGTAATGCCCTAATTGCAACTGGTTTAAGCCTGGTTAATGCAGGCTTTTTTAGTATCAATGCCATAATGCGGCTGAACTAATATTAAATTCAGCACCTAAATACCATATAATTTAGACACGATGGATGCTCGGTTGGGCGTTTCTAGATGATCAGGAGAGTCATAAATGATTTCACGTATACTGGCAGTCTCGTTAGTGGGTTTAACTTTGGCTGGTTGTACTAACACCAGCACGCTTTCAGGTGATGTTTATAGCGCCTCAGAAGCCAAACAAGTTCAAAGCGTAACCTACGGCACGTTGGTATCCACCCGTCCGGTTCAAATCCAGGCAGGCGATGATTCAAATGTGATGGGCGCGATTGGTGGTGCTGTTCTGGGTGGTTTCCTGGGTAACACTGTTGGCGGGGGTACCGGTCGTTCACTGGCAACTGCTGCTGGTGCAGTAGCAGGTGGGGTTGCGGGCCAGAGCGTTCAGGGTGCACTGAACAAAACCGACGGTGTTGAGCTAGAAATTCGCAAAGATGATGGCAACACTATTCTGGTCGTGCAGAAACAAGGCAAGACCCAATTCGTAGCGGGCCAACGTGTACGCATCGCCAGCAACGGCAGCCAAACGACTGTATCACCAAATTAATAATGCCAGGGGTGGCTTGCTTGCAGGTTGCCCCTCGTTATTTCTGCAGTATCGATTGTTGCAAAATAGAAAGCCTCACCGAATGATGAGGCTTACTGAAAGGCATTACTCTTTTGTCTGTAGATGAACGATGTTTTGCTCCAGGCGATTAATCAGGTCAAGTAATAGTTCTTGTTCTTCAGAACTGATCCCCAACAAAATCTCATTACGCGTTTTTTTAATAACCGTTTCCATCTCATTAATAATTGGCTCAGCACGTTCAGTAAGCTTTATGCGTTTCGCCCTTCGGTCATTCGCACAAGTTTGACGTGAAATAAGCCCTTTCTCTTCCAGTTGGTCGAGCGTTCTAACCAGTGATGGTTGCTCAATACCAATCGCTTTGGCCAACTGAATCTGTGACTGCTCGGGCGGTAACTGGTGAATATTGTGCAGCGTTACCCAATGCGTCTGTGTCAACTCCAGAGGTTTCAGGCGATGGTCAATCAGAGCACGCCAAATGCGCACCAACCGTGCCAGATCCGATCCTAGTGGCGATTCCAATTTCATCTCCTTATAATTAGCTTGCTAACTTATTATACTGATTTTAAACTATTGTGCAGGCATTAATTGAAAAATTAAATTCCTTACTTTTGCTGACGTTAAGCAACCAGCTATACTTTTAGTTTACAACTAAGTCAGGGGAAACGGCAGTCATCCCCGGAAATTTAAAGGATTATCTGACGTGAAACTCAATTTTTTAACATCCGGCCTGCCGCTCCAGGACTTGGTTGTAGGAGCTTCAATCTACTTCCCCCCTATTTTTAAAGCGATAATCCTGGGTTTTTTTATCTGGCTCATTCTTCATCATTTACTGCGTGACTGGATGTATTCCGGTGATATCTGGCATCCGACATTAATGGATCTGTCGTTATTTTCACTCTCCGTCAGTGCAGGGCTTGCGATTCTGGTGGTCTGGTAAAACATGAAAACAATAAAGTACTTTTCCACCTTGCTGATTTTCGCGGTAGCCATCATTGTTGGTTGGATGTTATGGAATTATTACATGCAATCTCCCTGGACGCGAGACGGGAAAGTTCGGGCTGAACAAGTCAGCATCACGCCCCAGGTGTCAGGAACGATTACGCAACTCAATATTGAAGATAACCAATTCGTTAAAGCGGGTACGGTGCTGTTCACAATCGATCCCACGCCCTATCACATAGCGCAACTGAACGCGGAAGCGCAATTAGCTCAGGCGCAATCTGAACTGGCAAAAGCCAGCAATGAAGCTCTGCGCCGCAGAAATTTACCCCGCAATTACATATCGGCTGAAGATATGGATACCGCGAATATTAATGTTAAAGCCGAGCAAGCCGCAGTCAAAGCTGCCGAAGCCACACTTGAACAGGCGAAATGGCAAATTACCCAAACGACTGTGAGTGCGCCCGTGGATGGATGGGTAACCAATCTCTCCACTCGAACAGGTAATTACGCCACAGTAGGCCAACCCGTCTTTGCCCTCATCGACAGCCACTCTTTTTACGTTGTGGGTTACTTTGAAGAAACCAAACTGCGCCATATCCAACCCGGTGATGCCACACAGATTGTTTTATACAGCGGCCATATCCCATTAAGCGGCAAAGTACAAAGTATTGGGCGCGCGATATACGATCAAAGCGTAGAAAGTGACAGCAATTTAGTCCCGGACATTAAACCTAATGTACCGTGGGTGCGCCTGGCACAACGTGTTCCTGTGCGCATTCAGCTAGATGAAATCCCGCAAGGAATTACGCTGGTCTCCGGCACCACCTGCACTGTGACCATTAAACACTGACCTCGCCGATGAAATTCTCCGCGTTGACATGGCGAAATACCCCTTGGGCGAAAGCGAATGCAGGCCAATGGCGTTACGCATTGCGTAATGCTATCGCGATGTGTCTCGCACTCACCATCGCCTACTACCTCAATTTAGATGAACCTTACTGGGCAATGACCTCAGCGGCTGTAGTCAGTTTTCCAACGGTCGGCGGCGTGGTCAGCAAAAGCCTTGGGCGAGTGGCGGGCAGCCTGATAGGTGCGATGGCCTCACTCATCATTGCGGGGAATACGCTCAACGACCCGTGGTTGTTTACCTTTGCGATGGCGTCATGGCTTGCGCTCTGCACCTGGAGCTCCAGTCATTATCAGAACAACGTGGCATACGCCTTTATGCTGGCGGGCTATACCGCCGCAATCATCGCTTTCCCGATGGTAAATACCGTCGATACCACGCAACTTTGGGATATCACACAGGCGCGTGTTTGCGAAGTCATCGTCGGTATTTTGTGTGGTGCATTCATGATGATGGTGCTGCCCAGCACGTCAGATGGCACCACGCTGCTCACCGCACTGCGCAATATGCACACGCGATTGCTTGAACACGCCTCAATGCTGTGGAAGCCGGAAACCACGGATGCAATTCGTACCGCGCATGAAGGTGTTATTGGGCAAATTCTGACCATGAACCTATTACGTATTCAGGCATTCTGGAGCCACTACCGTTTCCGCCGCCAGAACAATTTGCTTAACTATCTCATTCATCAACAACTCCGCATGACCAGTGTTATCTCCGGCCTGCGCCGTATGCTGATGAACTGGCCTAACCCGCCAGAGAATTTATGGCCTGTTTTAGAAGCGTTAATCAAAGAGTTGTCGCGGGAAAACGTTCATAAATACACCGTTGCACGCCTGCTTTCGCAAATTGCCCCAAATTCACAAGATGATTACCGCCATCAGGCATTCTGGCATCGGCTGCGCTATTTCTGCTGGCTGTATCTCAATAGCAGCCGTTGGATGCGAGAGCTGGGAAATGCCACACCGGTTTCAGTCCTCACTCCACCCGCCACTGCACCACTGGCACGCCATACCGATAATACCGAAGCGATATGGAGTGCACTGCGCACATTTTGCGTCATAACGCTCACCGGTGCCTTGTGTATCAGCACCCAATGGGATTCGGGCAGTGGCGCACTGACACTTGCGGCAATCAGCTGCGTGCTCTATTCGTCCGTCCCTTCGCCGCTGAATTCACTCACACTCCTGATGCGCACGTTGTTGTGGCTCTCAATGTTCAGCTTCCTGGTAAAATTTGGCCTGATGGTCCAGATTACCGATCTCTGGCAATTCCTGATTTTCTTGTTGCCGCTGTTGGCGACGATGCAATTACTGAAACTACAACAACCTAAGCTTGCCGGTTTATGGGGGCAATTGATTGTGTTCATGGGGTCATTTGTTGCTGTGACAAATCCTCCGGTTTATGACCTCGGCGACTTCCTGAACGACAATCTGGCAAAAGTTATCGGCGTGGGCCTTTCCTGGGTCGCATTTTCTATACTGCGCCCGGGGTCAGATTCGCGGAAAAGTCGTCGTCATATTCGTGCATTACGTCGCGGTTTTGTTGACCAACTCAGCCGCAAGCCGCTGCATTCTGAGCACCAGTTCGAATCACTGATTTATCATCACATCAGCCAACTAAGTAACAGTAAAGATGAGATAGCGCGTCGTTGGTTATTGCGTTGGGGCGTGGTGCTGCTGAACTGCTCGCACGTGGTGTGGCAACTTCGCGGATGGGAGACTCGCTCAGACCCGCTTTCTCAGGTACGTGATGTGTGTATTCATACCCTGAGAGATATCATGAGCGAGCGCGGGGTCCAGCAAAACTCATTAACAAAGGCGTTGCTGGAGTTACAGCGCATGTCAGATTCACTTTCTCACCATCACACCCCGGCTGCGCGTGAACTTGCCGGGATCATCTGGCGACTTTATTGCTCGCTGTCACAACTGACACAAGCGCCACCTGCTGAGCAAACAGCAGGCAGCCACTGAGTTTACTGGATAACACCACACGCGTATCGCGCGCCGCCACCGCCAAGCGGTTTAGGTTGATCGGACATATTATCGCCGTCGACATGCACCATCAGCGCCTTGCCTTTGACTTCATCAAGGGTTTTCAGGCGTGGTGCAGTCACGGGGTCAGTTGCGCTCCCGTCATTATCAACCACCAGCACGGGCAAATCGCCCAGATGACCAACGCCCATTGGCCCCATATGTTTACCGGTTTTATCGGGATCAAGGTGTCCTCCTGCGGCTTCAGCGGCCGAGGGTTTTCCCTCTTTCATTGCGGGATCACAACTGCCGTTAGCATGAACATGGAAGCCATGCTCACCAGGAGGAAGTGTTCGGAGATCGGGCGCGAAGACCAGCCCTTTATCGGTTTCGGTGATTTTTACCGTACCAAGAGAATGACCAATTCCCTGCGGCGTGACGAGATTCATTTGAACCTCGGTGCTTGCAGCCTGAACTGCCGCACAGCTAAATAGTGTTAGAAAAGCCAGACTTATTCGCTTCATATTTACCTCCCGGATTGACTTTCAGCCTGTTAAGCATAGGCCATACCAGTCGATTGCTCCGGGAGATAACTGTTTTTGCGCGTTATGGCACGTCGTAACCCAGAGCGGCTTTACGAATGCGGAACCACTGTTGGCGGCTCATATCAAGGCTGAGAGAGTGGATAGCCGAACGCACGCGTTCAATTTTGCCAGAACCAATGATAGGCAGCGGTTTTGCAGGCAAACGCATCACCCAGGCATAAACCACTTGCTCGATGGTTTCCGCCCCGATCTCATCAGCTACCGTTCGTAACTCATCACGTAACGGCTGGAATGCTTCATCATTAAACAAGCTGCCGCCACCAAGGCATGACCACGCCATAGGATGCGTGCGCAACTGCTGGCATTGATCCAACGTGCCATCAAGAATGGTTGGCTGATGCACCGGTGAGATTTCTACCTGATTGGTGGCAAGCGTAAACGGCAGCCGCGATTGCAGCAGCGTAAATTGTGCCGGTGTGAAGTTTGACACCCCAAAGTGACGCACTTTACCGCTCTGATGTAGCGAAGTGAACGCATCAGCCACTTCATCAGCATCCATTAGAGGATCAGGACGGTGAATCAGAAGCAAATCGAGGTAATCAGTAGCCAGTTTTTGTAGCGAGGCTTCAGCACTGCTGATGATGTGTGATTTGTCGGTAATGTAGTGCCCCAATGCATGGTTTGGATTGGCCGTGGTGGCAATCCCGCACTTGGTGACAATTTCCATTTTCTGGCGCAGATGTGGCACCAGACGCATCGCTTCGCCAAATGCGGCTTCGCACTGATAACCACCATAAATATCGGCGTGATCGGCAGTGGTGATACCCAAATCGACATGTTCTTCAATAAAACTGGCCAGTTGACGAGCGGACATATTCCACTCCATCAAACGCCAATAACCCATAACCAGGCGAGAAAACTCAGGTCCCTGCGGGGAAATCGTAATGCGCTGTACCATAAGGCCGATCCTCAGTATTAAACGAATTCTGCCTCTGAGTATAACGACATCAACGAATTAAAATAGTGAGGGTTGTTGCGGCTCTTCAGGTGAAGCGGATTTGTTTGCTCGTAATTTGCGCATTAAACGCTGGCGGCATAAGCGCAATACGTCCTGCTTTTGCACATCACTCATCTGCTGCCACTGAAAACGCTCATCACGGCTTCGCATACATCCACGGCAAAATCCACGCTCATCTGACTGGCAGATGCCGCGACACGGGCTTTGTATCGGGAAAAACTCTAACTGTTCAGACACCCTAAACCCCTTTTTGCAACGTTATTTCAATTGAAGCCTGACATCCAAATTGTTGCAAGCGGTGCGGTGAATATTCTTAACACTTGTCGCGAAACCCGAAATAGGACCGTTTTAATTAAATTAAGGTTCACCTAATCTTCCTTCATTAGTCTGTGCTCATTATTTATGGGCTCTTATGGTTGTTATGGAAACCTTAGAAAAGTTACAGTGTAACGACTCAAAGTTTAATCTTTACTGCGCATTCTTCTTCACATTAATTAATTTTCTATTTATCAAGCGCACCTGGGAAATCATTGCACCCAACTCTTTCCACAGCTGGGTTTTCGCCATCTCCGTACCTGTCGTTTTGTTTAGCGCCTGGTTGACTATCTTTAGTCTGATTAACCTGCCGTGGTTACGTAAACCCCTGCTGGTGATATTGGTTATTGGCTGCGCAGCCTGTAACTATTTTATGTTCACCTATGGCGCGGTTATCGACAAAAATATGATGACCAATGTCTTTGAAACCGACTCCCAGGAAGCGGTGGCATTGGTTACCCCACAATTGCTGTTGTGGCTAGGGTTTGCCGGTATCGTGCCTGCCGTGTTCATGTCCATAATTAAAATCAAACCCTCACGTTGGTGGTACACCCTCCTGACACGTACCGTCAGTGTTCTTGCCGGTCTGCTTATCATTATTCTGGTGGCTTCCGTATTTTATAAGGACTACGCCTCACTGTTCCGTAACAACAAAAACATCGTGAAAATGGTGACTCCCGCCAATTACATCAGTGCGATTAGCAGCTACACCAAAGCGCGTTGGTTTACCGGTGACCAGACATTGCTAAAGATTGGTGAAGATGCCAGGAAAGGCGCACTGATTACCCAACAGAAAAAGAAGACCGTAGTCGTATTTGTGGTCGGCGAAGCTTCGCGTGCTGAAAACTACTCTTTGAACGGATACGCCCGTGAAACCAATCCTGAGTTGAAAAAACAGAACGTTATATATTTCCCTAATGCCTCATCGTGTGGCACAGAAACGGCCGTATCTGTCCCTTGTATGTTCTCTAATATGCCGCGTAAACATTACGATGCTGATCTTGCCCACCACCAGGAAGGGCTGATGGATGTGTTCGCGCATGCAGGTATCAACGTGTTATGGCGTGAAAATGACGGGGGTTGTAAAGGAGTCTGTAATCGAATCCCGCATACTGATATGACGCAGTGGAATATAAGCGCCTTGTGCAAAGATCAATCATGTTGGGATGACGCGTTGCTGCACCGCTTTGGCAATGTGCTGGATGGCGTGCAACAAGATTCCGTGGTTGTCCTGCATCTGATGGGTAGCCATGGCCCGGCTTACTATCACCGCTACCCTGACAAATTTCGTAAATTCACGCCAACTTGCGACAGCAACCAGATACAGGATTGCGATCGCCAGGCACTCATCAATACCTATGACAACACGATTCTGTATACCGATGATATTGTCAGCCGCACAATTGACGAACTCAAAGCGCATAGCGATCGGTTCAATACCGCGCTGGTGTATCTTTCCGACCACGGTGAATCATTAGGTGAAAACGGCATTTACCTGCATGGCACGCCTTACATGCTGGCACCTTCGCAGCAAACACACATTCCATTCTTGTTCTGGTTATCGAAAGATTACCAACAGAACTTTGCAGTGAATGCGGACTGTCTGACGAAAAAAGCCGCTGCGGAAAAAGTTTCTCAGGATAATATTTTCTCAACGCTGCTGGGCATGATGGACATTAAAACATCTGAATATCAGTCGGATATGGATATTTTCGCCAATTGTCGTAAAACCTGATAATCAGGCGGCAGAAAAATTCTGTCGCCTGTCTCTTGCATTAGACCGACTGGTCTATTATATTTTTTCCCATGAACAGACATCCAGACCATGACACTCGTGAACATCTTCTTGCTACCGGCGAGCAGCTTTGCCTGCAACGCGGATTCACTGGCATGGGATTGAGCGAATTGTTAAGCACGGCCGAAGTGCCTAAAGGTTCCTTTTACCACTACTTTCGCTCTAAAGAGGCGTTTGGTGTGGCGATGCTGGAACGGTATTACACTGCGTACAACCAGCGTTTACAGCAACATTTTTCCCAAGAAAGCGGAACATACCGTGAAAAAATAGTGGCCTGGTATCAGGAAACCGTTAACTGGTTTTCTCAGCACGGTAGCCTTATCAGCTGTTTGACCGTAAAACTTTCGGCTGAAGTCTGTGATCTTTCAGAAGATATGCGAGCCGCCCTCAATCATGGTGCCTCGCAAATCGTCGCCCAATTAGCTGATGCACTGGCAAAAGGCGATGCTGAAAAAAGTCTGGAGCTCACTGACTCGGCCATAAGCCAGGCGCAAGTGATTTATGCATTGTGGCTCGGAGCCAGTCTCCAGGCGAAGATTTCTCGTAGCGCGGTGCCGCTTGAATGCGCCCTCGCCCACGTTACCCAATTATTAGCGGAGCCTGTCTCCTGACAGGCTTTTTTATTTAATTTCAAACTAGACGACCGGTCTACTCGAGGCGTTTTATATGTCAGCAGATAAATTGTTTACCCCACTGAAAGTCGGTGCCATTACCACTCCAAACCGTATTTTTATGGCGCCGTTAACGCGTCTGCGTAGCATTGTGCCAGGGGATATCCCTACCCCGTTGATGGGTGAGTATTATCGTCAACGCGCAAGCTCCGGCCTTATCATCAGCGAAGCGACGCAGATCTCAGCGCAAGCTAAAGGTTATGAAGGCGCGCCAGGCCTGCACAGCGATGAACAAATTGCTGCGTGGAAGAAAATTACGGCTGGCGTTCACGCGGCTAACGGTCGCATTGCCGTGCAACTGTGGCATACCGGACGCATCTCCCACACCAGCATTCAGCCAGGCCAGCAGGCTCCTGTTGCGCCATCAGCAATTTCTGCCGGTACGCGCACCTCACTGCGTGATGAAAATGGGCATGCAATCCGCGTCGACACCTCGATGCCGCGAGCACTTGAGCTCAGTGAAATTCCGGGCATCGTAAATGATTTCCGTCAGGCGGTAGGCAATGCGCGTGATGCCGGTTTTGATATGGCCGAACTGCACTCTGCGCATGGCTATTTGCTGCATCAGTTCCTGTCGCCTACCTCTAACCACCGTACCGATGAATACGGCGGTAGCCGTGAAAACCGTGCTCGTCTGGTGCTGGAAGTGGTTGATGCGGTGAGTAAAGAGTGGAGCGCCGATCGCATAGGTATCCGTGTTTCGCCAATCGGTTCGTTCCAGAATGTCGATAACGGCCCGGACGAAGAAGCGGATGCGCTGTATCTGATTGAAGAATTAAACAAACGTGGGATTGCCTATCTGCACATGTCCGAGCCTGACTGGGCCGGTGGCAAGCCGTACACCGAAGAATTCCGTCAGAAAGTGCGTGAGCGTTTCAACGGCGTTATCATTGGCGCGGGCGCTTATACCCCGGAAAAGGCAGAGTCGTTAATCGAGAAAGGTTTAATCGACGCTGTGGCATTCGGTCGTGACTACATCGCGAACCCCGACCTGGTTGAACGCCTGCACCACAATGCAGAACTCAACACCCAACGCCCAGAAACCTTCTATGGCGGCGGTGCTGAAGGTTACACCGATTATCCGACATTATAAGAACAGTCCATTGATAGCGGCGAGTCATCGCCGCTATACCCTTCATATTTGAAGTTGCCTCTGCGTTGGCTGCACTCACTCACCCCAGTCACTTACTCAAGTAAGCTCCTGGGGACTCTTGAATTTGCCGCCTTGATGCAACTCCAATTATTTTGGGTATATACTTACTTCACTTTTTTAACTCGGTTCGAAAAATCAACCATTTATACCCAAGCGATTCGAGATGCAGGCAGGCGGCAATTGAGTGAATCCCGATGAGCTTACTTGAGTAAGTGATTCGGGTGAACGAGAGTAGCCAACACCCCTGCATCTTGAAGGGCGACGGGTAGAATAAGAGGATTTTATGCGCTTACTTCACACCATGCTACGCGTCGGCGACCTGCAACGCTCCATCAATTTTTACACTAACGTACTGGGCATGACCCTGCTGCGCACCAGTGAAAACCCTGAATACAAATACTCTCTCGCGTTTGTTGGTTACGGCCCGGAAACCGAAGAAGCGGTTATCGAACTGACTTATAACTGGGGCACCGATAGCTACGATTTAGGTAACGCGTACGGTCACATCGCTCTGAGCGTAGATAACGCAGCCGAAGCCTGCGAGCGTATTCGCAAAAACGGTGGCAATGTCACCCGCGAAGCAGGTCCAGTAAAAGGCGGTTCCACCGTCATCGCTTTCGTTGAAGATCCAGACGGCTATAAAATTGAGCTGATCGAAAGCAAAGACGCAGGCAAAGGCCTGGGCAACTAATACTCTGTTAGTGGGCGTTCGTCTCGCCCACTGCTGCATCCCTTCGCAAAATTTGCCATAATGCGCGCTGCTTTTTCCCCGTATTAAGAGATCCTGATGTCTGACAACACGCAACTGCATGGCCTGTGTGACCGTTTCCGTGGCTTTTATCCGGTAGTCATTGACGTTGAAACCGCTGGGTTTAACGCGAAAACCGATGCTTTACTGGAAGTCGCCGCCATCACTTTAAAGATGGATCAAGATGGCTGGTTATCGCCTGATGAAACCCTGCATTTCCATGTCGAACCTTTTGAAGGTGCAATTCTGCAGCCTGAAGCGCTGGCCTTTAATGGCATCGACCCGCATAACCCGTTGCGTGGGGCCGTTAGTGAATATGATGCGCTGCATGCGATTTTTAAAATGGTGCGCAAAGGCATTAAAGACAGCGGATGCAACCGCGCAATCATGGTTGCCCATAACGCGACATTCGATCACAGCTTTATGATGGCGGCGGCAGAACGTGCTTCATTAAAACGTAACCCGTTCCATCCCTTCGTCACCTTCGATACAGCCGCATTGAGCGGGCTGGCATTAGGCCAGACGGTACTGGCGAAAGCGTGTATTGCCGCTGGCATGCCATTTGACAGCAGCCAGGCGCACTCAGCACTTTATGACACTGAACAAACTGCACAACTGTTCTGCGAGATTGTGAATCGCTGGAAACGGTTAGGTGGATGGCCTCTCCCGCTGCCTGAAGAACCCGAATCAAAAGCATAAAAAAAGCGACCGTAACAGGTCGCTTTTTTATTACCGTTAATACAATACTCCAGCAACAAATTACTCTGCGTCTGGCTCTTCGGATTTGTATTTAGCAGCGGTTTCTTTAATCAATGACTGTAATTCACCACGCTGATACATCTCAATAATGATGTCGCAGCCGCCAACCAGTTCGCCATCAACCCACAGCTGTGGGAAAGTCGGCCAGTTTGCGTATTTTGGCAACTCAGCACGGATGTCTGGGTTCTGTAAAATATCAACATACGCGAAACGCTCACCACAGGCAGACAGCGCCTGCACAGCCTGGGCTGAGAAGCCGCAGCTAGGCAGTTTAGGAGAACCTTTCATATAAAGAAGAATTGGGTTCTCTGTGATCTGTTGTTGGATTTTTTCAATAGTGCTCATTGCTTGCTTCCTCAAACCTTTTACTGGCAGTAGCCTGCCATTGTAGCGATTGACACCCTCTCCAGAAAACACCATTTTTTACAGGGTCTCTGTTTCATGTGCGATGGAGGGACAACATGCATCAAGAATAACACTTTTCCCGCAGCTGCAAATCAGGAAATAACTATAAGCCCGATCAATAAATAGCCTGACAACCATTAGTTTGGTCATTTTTTTTGCGTGTGGTAACGAAACAACAAGACGAAGAGAAAAAGGTTATTAACTTTATAACCTCTTATAGATTAGAATCGGCGGGTTTCGCAAAATCATACACGGGCATGATGGTATTCATCGTGCATTCATTTTAACCAGGGGATTGTCGAGTGGCGCGGATAACAAAAATTTCTATCACGCTCTGTGCTCTGCTATTTACCTTGCCGTATACACCATTGACGCAGGCGTCTGAGCACGCTCGTCCCGTGGCTGCGCAAAAAGCGCACGTTGTGAAAAGCACAACGAAGAGCACAGAAAAGAGCAGTAAGAGTAAAGATAAAACCACTACCGCCAGCAAGAAAACTAACACCTCTTCTAAAACCACCAGCAAGAAAAAAGAATCCACTGCCTCAAAGAGTAAAATCGCTAAGAACACCAGCAGTGCAAAAACAAAACATCTTGCAAAAAATGATCGTAAAAACTCCTCCCAGCTCGCGAAAGTCCAGCCTGTTACTTTTACCGAAAAATGCAGTAAACCGCGTAAGGGCTACAAAACGCGCTGTGTGAAAGTCAAAGCAGAGCAACCAACGACGATTGCAGCAGCGCACAAAGTCCGGGTGCAGAAAGCACAGAAGACGGCGATGAACAAACTGATGGGCCAGATTGGCAAACCGTATCGCTGGGGTGGCACGTCGCCGCGTACTGGCTTCGATTGCAGCGGTTTGGTTTATTACGCTTACAAAGATTTGGTGAAATTCCGTATTCCGCGTACTGCAAACGAAATGTATCACCTGCGTGATGCTTCTCCGGTTGATCGCGGGGAACTGGAAACGGGTGACCTTGTGTTCTTCCGCACCCAAGGCCGTGGCACTGCGGATCACGTTGGTGTCTACGTCGGTAATGGGAAATTCATCCAGTCACCGCGTACTGGCCGTGATATTCAAATCACCTCGTTGAGCGAAGACTATTGGCAACGCCACTATGTTGGCGCTAAACGCGTCATGACATCTAAAACCATTCGTTAAAACCTTCACCTGCCCTGAAATGGGCAGGTGAGTTCTTCTTTTGCTTATCCTTTCAATTTGTTAACCTAAACCCGCATTAAAAGTGGTTATTTAGAAGTAAACAAAATAATAAGGAGTTAGCAATGTCGTTCGAACTACCTGCATTACCGTATGCGAAAGATGCTTTAGCACCGCATATCTCCGCTGAAACCCTGGAATACCATTACGGCAAACACCATCAAACCTATGTCACTAACCTGAATAACCTGGTTAAGGGCACAGCTTTTGAAGGTAAAACGCTTGAAGAGATCGTTCGTACTTCCGAGGGTGGTGTTTTTAACAACGCCGCTCAGGTGTGGAACCACACCTTCTACTGGAACTGCCTGGCACCAAATGCAGGCGGGGAACCTACTGGCGAACTTCTGGACGCTATCAACAAATCTTTCGGTAGCTTCGCTGAATTCAAACAACAGTTTACTGATGCCGCTATCAAGAACTTTGGCGCAGGTTGGACGTGGTTAGTTAAACAGGAAGATGGCGCTTTAGCGATTGTTTCTACTTCCAACGCGGGTACGCCACTGACGACTGCCGCTAAACCACTGCTGACGGTGGACGTCTGGGAACATGCGTACTACATCGACTACCGCAATGCTCGTCCTAACTACCTCGAGCATTTCTGGGCGCTGGTGAATTGGGCGTTTGTTGAGAAGAATCTTGCAGCGTAGAAGTTTGCTCCCTAAATAGTTCGTGTTGCGGAGCTATTTAGGGGAATGTTAATGGGCCGCGATAAGCGGCCCATCTTAATCAGTGCAGTACGGCAGTTAATGCGCCGCAAACAATCAAAGCCAGAACAATAACTGTGGTCGTGATTGAAAATTTCAGGTCGGTACTCATCAGCAACTCCTTTTTGTTACCTTACAAAACAGCCTTACAATTGATGTGTCATGATGAGTTTCCCACAATCGGAGATAAAAATCCTCACGGTTTTAACCCGATATCCATTTTCCCTCTTCCACTTTTCGCCAGGATAGGCCAAAATCCCTCGCTAATTTATTGCGTATCGTCAATTCAATGCCCTCCTCCCGTTTTATGTCGCAATCCCGGCATACCTGCAACCATTATGTTGCCTTTGGAGTCAGCGTACGCAAACGTTTAACACATTAGTAATCAGGGGGTTAAGAGATGGCCCGGAGTGAAATTTAATGGCGACAATCAAGGACGTGGCGAAGCGCGCAAACGTTTCCACTACAACCGTATCACATGTGATTAACAAAACCCGTTTTGTGGCGGAAGAAACGCGCAACGCGGTATGGGCTGCAATTAAAGAATTGCACTACTCACCGAGTGCTGTAGCACGAAGCCTGAAAGTTAATCACACCAAAACGATCGGTCTGCTTGCCACTTCCAGTGAAGCACCTTATTTCGCCGAGATCATCGAAGCGGTGGAAAATAGCTGCTTTGAAAAAGGCTATACCCTGATTTTGGGTAACGCACACAATAACTTTGAAAAACAGCGCGCTTACTTATCGATGATGGCGCAAAAGCGTGTCGATGGTTTGCTGGTGATGTGCTCTGAATATCCAGACTCCTTGCTTTCCGTTCTCGAAGAGTACCGCCACATCCCAATGGTTGTGATGGACTGGGGCGAGTCCCGTGCTGATTTCACCGACTCCGTGGTCGATAACGCATTCCACGGTGGCTACCTGGCGGGTCGTTATTTAATTGAACGCGGTCACCGCGAAATTGGTGCTATCCCCGGCCAAATGGAACGCAATACTGGCGGCGGTCGCCATGCTGGCTTTATGAAAGCACTCGAAGAAGCGGGTATTTCTATTCCAGAAAACTGGATTGTTCAGGGTGACTTTGAACCTGAATCCGGTTATCGCGCTATGCAGCAAATCCTCGGCCAGTCTCATCGCCCTACCGCAGTATTCTGTGGCGGTGACATCATGGCGATGGGGGCAATTTGTGCCGCTGATGAGATGGGACTGCGCGTACCGCAGGATATTTCCATTATTGGTTACGACAATGTGCGTAACGCGCGCTTCTTCTCACCGGCGTTGACCACCATCCACCAGCCAAAAGATTCGCTGGGGGAAACGGCGTTTAACATGCTATTGGATAGAATCGTTAATAAACGCGAAGAGTCCCAATCGATTGAAGTCCATCCGCGTCTGATTGAACGCCGCTCGGTAGCTGATGGCCCATTCCGCGATTATCGTCGTTAAGTGTTGTTGAGCCCGGGTTTACTCGGGCTCAGGTTCCTGTAACCATTCCTGATTCATCGTTTCACTGTCCCCCAGATAATCCAGTAACCAGCTCAACGCAGGTGATGCGTCGTTTTGCCGCCAGGTCAGGCAACATGCTGCGTCAGGAAACGGGTTATCCAGGGTTAATTCGCTCCACCGCCCGGAATCCAGCCACGGCCTGGCGATATGCAACGGCACCATGCCGATACACAAACCCGCGCTCAAACAATCCGAACCGGACTGCCAGTCAGGCACCACCACACGGCGCTGGTTATCTAAAAGCCAGGTAATTCGTTTGGGTAACGAACGCGAGGTATCTTCGAGTACCAAAGACGGCCAGTCACGCAGGTCATCGTCGCTTAACGTCCCACCGCGCTGTGCCAGAGGATGAGTGGAAGCCACCACACAACGCCAGCTCAACGTTCCCATATCGCGGAAGGCATAACGCCCTCCGACCGGAATAGCCTGGGTTGCACCAATAGCCACCTCGACACGACCATCCGCCAGCGCATCCCATACGCCGTTGAACACTTCCTGGAAGATGCGCAGTTCGATATCCGGAAAATGGCGATAGAAATCCACGACCAGTTGCCGCGTTCGCTCAGGTTTAACGATGTTATCAACGGCTATAGCCAGATGCCCGCGCCATCCGTTTGCGATCTGTTGGCACTGCTGCCGTGTCGTCATCATTTTTTTGATAACAGAACGGCCCTCTTTAAGGAAAAAGAGGCCCGCTGGGGTTAATTCGACATCACGATGACGCCGTTCGAATAGCGGAACGGCTAACCAATCTTCGAGTTGCCGCACCGTATAGCTAATGGCAGACGGAACGCGGTGCAACTCCTGTGCCGCACCGCTGAAGCTACCATTGCGCGCCACCGCATCTATCACTTCCAGCGAGTATTCTGACCACATTTCTCTGCTCACAAAATTTTTGAACGCAACCTACAAATATTAGCGTTTCACAAGCGTAATTGCACTCCGTACACTCTCGCGGCAATGAACCTGCAAGATTAATCAAGAGAAAATTATGCAACCTTCAAAAGGATTTCTTATCTGGCTGGCCGGCTTAAGTGTGCTGGGCTTCCTTGCCACAGACATGTACCTGCCTGCTTTCGCTGCCATTCAGCAAGATTTACAGACCGATGCATCGGCAGTCAGTGCAAGCCTGAGTCTGTTCCTGGCTGGATTTGCGTTTGCCCAGTTAATGTGGGGACCCCTGTCAGATCACTTCGGCCGTAAACCGGTATTACTGGCGGGGTTAAGCCTGTTCGCCATTGGCTGTATCGGCATGTTGTGGGTCGAAAGCGCCACTGCGCTATTGGTACTGCGTTTTGTTCAGGCAGTTGGCGTCTGTTCGGCGGCAGTAAGCTGGCAGGCTCTGGTGACCGATTACTACCCGGCGAATCGCGCTAATCGTATTTTCGCAACGATTATGCCGCTGGTTGGCTTATCCCCGGCGTTGGCACCGTTGCTGGGCAGCTGGATTTTGAACCACTTTGACTGGCAGGCGATTTTCGCCACGCTGTTTGTCATCACCCTGGTGCTGATGATCCCGACTTTACGTCTGAAACCTCGTACTCAGCATCATCCGCAAACTGAAGACAATAAAGTGAGCTTCATGTCATTGTTGAGCTCCCGAGTTTATAGCGGCAACGTGTTGCTCTATGCCGCCTGCTCCGCCAGCTTCTTTGCATGGCTTACCGGCTCCCCCTTCATTCTTAACGATATGGGCTACAGCCCGGCGGCCATCGGCCTGAGTTATGTACCGCAAACCATCGCCTTCTTAATTGGTGGTTACGGCTGCCGCAGCGCGCTGCAAAAATGGCAAGGTAAGCAGATGCTGCCGTGGTTACTGGCCCTTTACGCACTGAGCACCTTTGCGACATGGGCGGTTGCTATGAGCGGTCACGCTAACCTCACGTTGTTGCTGATCCCATTCTGTGTGATGGCCATGGCCAACGGCGCAATTTACCCGATTGTGGTGGCATCAGCTCTGCTGCCCTTCCCGCAAGCAACCGGTAAAGCCGCTGCGCTGCAAAACACGCTGCAATTAGGTCTGTGTTTCTTTGCAAGTTTAATGGTCTCCTGGCTGGTTGTGACCCCACTGTTGACCACCACCAGCGTGATGTTGGTGACGATCGTCTTGTCAATTCTGGGCTATTTACTGCAACGCAGTAAAAAAGCTGAAGCGTGGCAACCTGCTGAATCTGATGCACATTAAGCGGCAAGTTAGCGTGACACCCATATCGATAGCATGCTAACAATGTTTTATTGAACCACCGCTTCGGCGAGCCTATACTTATTAACGGCTCAACCGTCAGCACAATAATAATGAAGTTTTGACGGGAGCCTTTGTGCTCCCGTTTGTTGTTTTATGCAGCTATTTTTCATGGGCACTCGCCCTTTCTCTGTTCTACGTCGGATATCAGGCTCGCGGATTTTCCCGTGACATTTCTCACATGCCCAAAATAGCGTCTACGCTGTTTTAAGGTTCCTCACACAAAGGTGATGGAGAAGCTATGAGTTCATCGTGTATAGAAGAAATCAGCATAAAAAATAACCCGTGGTATCGAATCGTAAGCGAAATGCTCACGCAGGCTGGTGTGGAAATAAATGGCCCGCGCCCTTTCGATCTCCAGGTTAAGCATCCCGACTTTTTTAAACGCGTCCTGCAAGAGGGCACGCTGGGGTTGGGTGAAAGCTATATGGATGGTTGGTGGGACTGTGACCGACTGGATATTTTTTTTCACAACGCCATTCGCGCCGGACTTGAAAACCAACTCCCCCATCATTTAAAAGACACGCTTCGGGTTGCCGCCGCTCGCATTATCAACCTGCAATCTAAAAAGCGCGCCTGGATTGTCGGTAAAGAGCATTACGACCTCGGTAATGATCTATTTACCCGCATGCTTGATGAGCATATGCAATATTCCTGTGGTTACTGGAAAGACGCCAATACCCTTAGCGACGCGCAAAATGCCAAGCTAAAAATGATCTGCGATAAGCTGCATCTCGAACCGGGTATGACGCTGCTGGATATTGGATGTGGTTGGGGTGGGCTTGCCGAATTTGCCGCACGACATTACGGTGTGGCGGTTCACGGGGTAACGATTTCTGCCGAGCAGCAAAAAATGGCGCAGGAGCGTTGTGTTGGGCTGGACGTCACTATTTTGCTGCAAGACTACCGCGATCTGGATATGCAGTTTGACCGCATTGTTTCCGTCGGTATGTTCGAGCACGTGGGTCCCAAAAACTACGCCACTTATTTCAACGTCGCTGACCGTAATCTAAAACCCGACGGTATTTTCCTGCTGCACACCATTGGCTCCAATAAAACCGATAATATCGTCGACCCATGGATAAACAAATACATCTTCCCGAACGGCTGTTTACCTTCGGTACGCCAAATTGCAGAAGCCAGCGAAGGACATTTTGTGATGGAGGACTGGCATAACTTTGGTGCCGACTATGACAAAACGTTAATGGCCTGGCATGAAAGATTCCAGAATTACTGGCCGGAAATTGCTAATAACTATTCAGAAAGATTCAAACGCATGTTCAGTTATTACCTCAATGCGTGTGCGGGAGCCTTCCGCGCCCGCGACATTCAGCTCTGGCAAATCGTCTTCACTCGTGGAGTCGAACATGGTTTACGCGTTCCACATTGATTCATCGACTACCCCGGCGCTGTCGGGGTAGTCTCTCTTTTAACCCTCCGTAGCATTTTCATAACAAAATGTGGGGCTCCTCACGTTTCCAACGCTCCTTTACTCACGATTTTGATCTCGCTAACACTTATCTCTTTCCTTGATGGAAACCGGTTTCCGTTTTGTTTCACAATCAGTCCACTTACAAAATGCTAACAAGGATACCGCCATGAGCATGTACCAAAAAATGGTCAATGTGATTGAGCAAAAAGTCACCCCCATGGCCGGAGCAATGGGCTCTCAGCGTCATGTCATCGCCATCCGCGACGGCTTTATCTCTGCGCTACCGTTTATGATTATCGGTTCTTTCTTGTTAGTGTTTATTTTCCCACCCTTCTCACCCGACAGTTCCTGGGGCTTCGCGCGCTCGTGGTTAAAATTCTCCCTAAACTACCGGGAACAGCTGATGTTGCCGTTTAACCTCAGCATGGGTGTGATGACCTTCTTTATTTCAGTCGGTATTGGAGCAAGCCTCGGGAAGCACTATAAGCTCGACCCGATAATGACCGGATTACTGGCCTTTATGGCTTTTTTATTGGTCGCGGCTCCCTATAAAGACGGGCATATTTCAACGCAATACTTCTCGGGCCAGGGTATTTTTACCGCCCTTCTGACCGCCATTTATGCCAGCGAAATGTACGCTTTCCTCAAACGCCACAACATCACTATCCGTTTGCCGAAGGAAGTGCCAACCGGTGTGGCGCGTTCGTTTGAGATTCTGATCCCCGTTGTCGTGATTGTGGCCACACTCCACCCGCTGAATTTATTTATCGAATCCACGACGGGAATGATTATTCCAGAAGCCATTATGCATCTGCTCGCGCCGCTGGTTTCGGCATCGGATTCACTCCCGGCGATTCTCATTTCGGTATTTATTTGCCAGATCCTGTGGTTTGCCGGTATTCACGGTGCGCTGATTGTCACCGGCATCATGAACCCGTTCTGGATGGCAAACCTTTCAGCTAACCAAACGGCGCTGGCCGCAGGCAATGTGCTGCCGCATATTTATCTGCAAGGTTTCTGGGATCACTATTTGCTGATTGGTGGCGTGGGTTCCACGTTGCCCCTCGCTTTCCTGTTGCTACGTAGCCGCGCCATTCACCTGCGCACTATCGGTAAAATGGGTGTGGTTCCAAGCTTTTTTAATATCAACGAACCGATTTTATTCGGTACACCCATCATCATGAACCCACTGTTCTTCTTACCCTTTACTTTAGTGCCGATGATTAACGCAACCCTCGCTTACGTTGCGACAAAATTAGGTTGGGTTGCGCAAGTTGTATCGTTAACACCGTGGACGACGCCTGCTCCCATTGGCGCATCGTGGGCTGCAAATTGGGCGGTAAGTCCCGTAATCATGTGTCTGATTTGTATGGTCATGTCGGCTGTGATGTATTACCCCTTCCTGAAGGCTTACGAGCGCACCCTGCTGAAACAGGACGAAGAGCGCAACGTGCAGGAAAGCAATAATCCAGTCGCCGCAGATTAACCATTTTTTGCCTGCCCTGATGGCAGGCACGTCAAACGAGGAACGAAAATGAAATATGTATTCCCTGATAACTTTTGGTGGGGCAGCGCGAGTTCAGCACCGCAAACTGAAGGCGAAACCCTCTCTTTTGGTAAAACAGCCACCATTTGGGATCAGTGGTATAAAGAGCAACCGACCCGCTTCCATAACAACGTTGGCCCAGCGGATACCTCGACGTTCTATAAAAACTGGAAAGAAGATATCGCGCTGTTAAAACAGCTCAACCACAACACCTTCCGCACCTCGATTTCCTGGGCGCGTCTAATCCCTGAAGGGCGCGGAACGGTAAATCAGGAAGCGGTGACCTTCTACAATCAGGTGATCGACGAGTTGCTGGCGCAAGGTATCAAACCGTTTATCAACCTGTTCCACTTCGATATGCCAATGGTGATGCAACAGCAAGGCGGCTGGGAGAATCGTGACGTTGTCACCGCTTACGCTGAATTCGCCACGGTTTGCTTCGAACTCTTTGGCGATCGTGTGAAGCATTGGTTTACCTTCAACGAGCCGGTTGTCCCTGTTGAAGGCGGCTATTTGTATGATTTCCATTACCCGAATGTGGTGGATTTCAAACGTGCAGCGACCGTGGCTTACCACACCATGATTGCGCACTCTCTGGCCGTAAAGGCTTACCATGAGCGTAACGACGGTGGAGAAATTGGTATTATCCTTAACCTCACACCATCCTATCCACGCTCGCAAAATCCGGCCGATGTCAAAGCAGCCAATATTGCAGACCTGATGTTTAACCGCAGTTTCCTCGACCCAGCTCTGCGTGGTGAATACCCGCAGGAACTGGTCGCGTTGCTGAAAGAACACGGCCAGTTACCTGCATGCCAGCCAGAAGATAAAGCCTTGCTGGCCGCAGGTGTCGTCGATTTGCTGGGCATAAACTACTATCAGCCGCGTCGAATCAAATGCCGCGACTCGCTGGTCAACCCGGATAGTCCGTTTATGCCGGAATGGTTCTTCGAGTCTTACGAAATGCCGGGCCGCAAAATGAACCCATACCGTGGCTGGGAAATTTACGAGCAAGGGATCTACGATATTCTTACTAACCTGCGTGAAAACTACGGCAACCCGAATTGCTATATTTCCGAGAATGGCATGGGCGTTGAGAACGAACAGCGTTTCGATGAGAACGGCCAAATTCAGGATGATTACCGCATTGATTTTGTGCGCGAGCACTTGAAGTGGCTGCACAAAGGTATCAGCGAAGGCAGCAACTGCCTCGGTTATCATATGTGGACGTTTATTGATAACTGGTCATGGTGTAACGCCTATAAAAACCGTTACGGTTTTGTCTCGTTAAACCTGGAGACTCAAGCACGCACCATCAAGAAAAGCGGCGAATGGTATCGCGCGACCGCGGCTGAAAATGGCTTTAACGATCGGACGTAATCTCAGTATTCGGGCCGCAAGGCCCGTTTCTGGCTGAGGACTGGGAAAAGACCATGTCGAATATTAATGATGTAGCGCGCCTGGCGCAGGTTTCTAAAGCCACCGTTTCGCGCGTATTAAGCGGCAGCCGAGGTGTCAAAGAAGAGAGTCGTCAGGCGGTATTACGCGCAGCCGAAGTTCTGAAATACACCCCGAACGCCATTGCTCAATCCCTAAGCAGCCAGTCGACAAACTGCATTGGGGTTATTTGTGCCACTGAGCATATTCAGCAGTCCACAGGCTACCTGCAAGCGCTGGAAAAACAGCTCAATCATCATCATAAGCACTTGTTACTGCGCTTTGCGAATGAACCCGACAGCGTAGCGCAAGCCGCGCAGGAGTTATCTAACGGTTTGTGTGATGCGCTGGTGGTCGTGGGCGCGCGTTTCCCGCTCCCGGACCTCGCCGACGATATCATGCTGATTGATTGCCTGAGTGGCTCAAACAATTTCAGCATTCAATGCGATCATGTTTTTGCTGCTGAAACCGCCGTGCACTATTTATGTAATCAGAAACGGCGGCATATCGCGTTAATTAACTTTGCCAGCGGCGAAGCGGCAGCGTTGACGCTAGAAGGTTATCATCAGGCCCTGCACAACCATGTCGTGCCTTTTAACCGCCAGTTAGTCATTGAAGATGAGTCGTCAGTACGCATTGCGCTACAACGTCTGATTAACCGTGGCGTGAAGTTTTCTGCCCTGTTAGTCACCGACGACACCCAGGCGCAAGAGGCGGTCATGATGCTCAATCAGTATCAATTACACGTGCCGGAACAGGTGATGGTCTTTAGCCTGGACGGTTCAACCAGAATGCCAGGATCACACGCTATTCCCGCCATCAAATATCCGCTAGAAAGCATTGCCCGTCGGGCCGTCGAAGTACTATTAGGAGAGCGCCAGGCCAGCAATGTGGTGCGAGGAAGTTTATTAATTGCCTGAGGTGATTAAAAATAAAGCGGGTGAAGATACTCCCCCGCTTTTGCGTCGGATTAAACCTTAGGCAACACTGCAGCTAATGTCGCTTCACGTTGTGCAAGCACACGTTCAACGGTATCGACAATCGCCTGAGTTTGCGGGTCAATCTCAATATTGATGCGGTTACCCAGCTTCTTACTGCCCAGAGTGGTGCGCTGAAGCGTTTCTGGAATCAAATGCACACAGAAACGTGTCGCGGTCACTTCACCCACGGTCAAACTAATACCGTCAATGCCGATATATCCTTTATGCAGGATATATTTCATCAAGGTTTTGTCCTGAATTTTAAACCAGATCTGACGGTTATTTTCTGAGGTAAGAATTTTGGACACCTCAGCCGTGGTCATAATATGCCCGGACATAAGATGCCCGCCGATTTCATCATTAAATTTGGCAGCACGTTCGACGTTAACACTGTCTCCCACGACTAACTCGCCGAGATTGGTGATGCGCAGCGTCTCTTTCATTAGATCAAAGCTGACGTGGTTGCCATTAATTTCCGTAACCGTCAGACAACAACCGTTGTGCGCAACCGAAGCCCCTGTTTCAAGGCCGGGTAACATCGTTTCGGGCATTGCGACAACATGCGTGCGGAAGTTCGGTTTCTCATCAATGGAGACCAGGGTTGCGGTGCCCTGCACAATACCTGTAAACATCGTAAAGCTCCTGAAATTAAATGGCAGCTAATAATTTTATCACGCTGCACTTTAACAGTTGGTAAAAAGGCTTGCCAGTTCCCACTATTTTTAGACTAGCGAAATCAGATTCTCCCGCTACAATACTCTGGTTAATTTCCCTGCAATTTCTTTTACTGCCATTTAAGGCGGTCTTGTTGTCTCTCTAAAAATTAAAATAATCAGGTGTAAAAATGCAGAAGTACATAGTTGAAGCCCGCCAGCTACTTGCACTGGCGATACCCGTGATCCTCGCGCAGATTGCACAAACTTCAATGGGGTTTGTCGATACGGTGATGGCCGGTGGCTACAGCGCAACCGATATGGCCGCTGTGGCAATCGGAACCTCTATTTGGCTACCCGCCATCCTGTTTGGCCATGGCTTACTGATGGCTCTGACGCCGACTGTTGCACAACTTAATGGCTCAGGCCGTCGTGATCGCATTGCTCACCAGATTCGCCAGGGCTTTTGGCTGGCAGGATTTGTGTCGGCACTCATCATGATTGTGCTCTGGAACGCGGGCCATATTATCCATGCGACTAAAAATATCGATCCACAACTTGCCGATAAAGCCGTGGGCTATTTGCGCGCGCTGTTGTGGGGCGTTCCCGGCTATTTATTCTTCCAGGTGGCCCGTAACCAGTGTGAAGGACTGGCGAAAACCAAACCTGGCATGGTGATGGGGTTTATCGGCCTGTTGGTTAACATTCCGGTCAACTACATCTTTATTTATGGGCACTTCGGCATGCCTGAGCTTGGTGGCGTAGGCTGTGGTGTCGCTACCGCTGCGGTGTACTGGGTCATGTTCTTTTGCATGATCTCTTATGTGAAGAAGGCACGCTCAATGCGCGACATACGCAATCCTTCAGGCTTCGTCCAGCCTGACTGGAAAGTGATGAAACGCTTAACTCAGCTTGGGTTGCCGATTGCATTGGCACTGTTTTTTGAAGTTACGCTGTTTGCGGTCGTGGCATTGCTGGTTGCACCATTAGGCATTATTAACGTCGCCGGTCACCAGATTGCCCTGAACTTCAGCTCGCTAATGTTCGTGTTGCCGTTGTCACTTTCCGCGGCGGTCACGATTCGCGTCGGCTTCCGTTTGGGCCAGGGTTCCACGCTTGATGCCCAAACCGCTGCGTGGACAGGGATTGGCGTGGCGATGTGTATGGCGACGCTCACCGCCGTTTTCACCATCGTGATGCGCGAACACATCGCCCTGCTCTACAACAACAATCCGGAAGTGGTCGCGCTGGCAGCGCACCTGATGCTTCTGGCGGCAGTTTACCAGCTTTCTGACTCCGTTCAGGTGGTCGGTAGCGGCGTGCTGCGTGGGTATAAAGATACGCGTTCGATTTTCTTTATCACTTTTATCGCCTACTGGGTGCTGGGTTTGCCGAGCGGCTACATTCTGGCGTTGACCGATTGGGTCGTCGCACCGATGGGGCCAGCCGGGTTCTGGACTGGTTTTATTATCGGTCTGACCTCAGCTGCAATCATGATGATGCTGCGAATGCGTATGTTGCAACGCCAGCCGTCAGTGCAAATTTTGCAGCGCGCGGCGCGTTAAAACACAATAGCCGCCGTTTTGGCGGCTATTTTTCCAGCGAGTTGCACAGATGCGCAGCAAACGAGTGAATTCTGGAAGAAAATTGCTGTTTTCCACTTGCAAGGCTCGGGGGCTGCCGCTAATATTCGTCCCCGTTGTCACAGACAACATGATGCGTCCGTAGCTCAGTTGGTTAGAGCACTACCTTGACATGGTAGGGGTCGGTGGTTCGAGTCCACTCGGACGCACCATTTAAAGTTTTACCGCAGTATTTATCATCGTAACAAAACAGTGCGTCCGTAGCTCAGTTGGTTAGAGCACCACCTTGACATGGTGGGGGTCGGTGGTTCGAGTCCACTCGGACGCACCATTCTTAGTTGTAAACTCCCCTGATTCTTCTCCCGTTTTCAAATTCTACAAAATCACTATTCTCTTTATTCCATCGATAAAAATCACCCAGATCCGTAACGACTGAAACAATGCTACTTTGCAGAGCATCCATGCCCTGCGTTGTTGTTATGCCTTCGCGTCTGATGTTTTTGTGGTGATGATGCTGACGGGTTTTGCTACTTCAGTGGTCACAGGCTTGCGGTATTTATCCAACAAATGAATCTGGATTTTTCGCAACAGGTCGCCGTTGAGTTTGTAGAGGCGGAAATAGAAAATCAGGGTTATCAGGAAGAACACTGCTGGCAGCGCAATCATAATAAATTGCATTCCAACCACGGTACTTTCCGTTTGTGGAGTATTTGGCACGTATCCGATAATGCCAAGCACCAGGGCGATGAAAAAGGCGGCAAATGCCGAGCCCCCTTTAACCACCATAGTTTGCACCGAATAGGCAATACTCTCGCAGCGCACGTTGAGTTTGTACTCCCCGTAATCCACCGTGTCTGCCACCATAATCACCTGCAACACCCAGAAGAGCGCAGTACCGGCATTGAGCAAAACGCCAGCTAGCGAAATCAGCCAGACGTTGTGATACCCCGCCAACGCTATCCAGAGCAGCACCCCACTACCCAGAATCGGTAACACGGAGGCCCCTGCCCACAACAGGCGGCGCGACAGCGCTTTTACCAGTCGAGGGAACAGAATCAGGGTTAACAAGTTTGCCGCCCCCGCATATGACATGTAGTACGGGAAGAGATCGGCATCGCCAATAACATAGGTGAAGTAATAAACCGCAAACCCAGCGATGATATTTGATGCGATGTTATAGGCCAGCGCCATCCCCAACACGCAGGAGAGCTGATCGTTTTTATAGATCAACGCGATAATGGCTTTTAATGACAGACGACTGCTGTCAGATGTTGCGTCACTGTCAGATGAGTAAACCTCTTTGACATTACGCAACGTGATGAGGGTCGAGGCGATGAAAAAGGCAATCAGTATCAGAGTAAACATCTGGAAGCCGAACCCGCGATCCCCGCCCCCGACATAATTCACGAACGGCAGCGTTATCCCTGCGGTGATAAACCCTGAGAGACTGGCAAAAAAGCGCGGGAAAGGCACCAGTTCCTCGCGTTCGCGTTTATCCAGGGTAATGGTTGGCACCATCGACCAGAACGGAATATCCATGATGGTGTAGGTCATCCCCCACAATATATACGTGACGCAGACAAACACCACTTGGGTCGTACCTTCAAAAAGATGCGCGCTGAACAGCAAAAACAGCACGACGGAGTTGGCAATCGTCCCGACCAAAATCCACGGTTTAAATTTCCCCCATCGCGTGCGCGTACTGTTCACTATCCAGCCCATGATCGGGTCGTTGATGGCATCCCAGATCCTTGCCACCAAAAACAGTGTGCCCACCAGGCCCACCGACAAACCCACAACATCGGTGTAGTAATACATCAAGTACATGTAAACGATACCGATAGCGAAATCTTTACCAAATGCCCCAAATCCATAACTGAGTTTTGTTGTAATCGATATGCTCATATAGGGTACAGGGTCACTGTTACCAGTGCCCTCCTTCTGTTATTAGACTCGTCAGGTGCCGGGAATAAAACCCGGCATTCGCTCTTATACGCGGTGCAACCACGCCGGTAACCAGTTGCCATGGGACGCAATCAGATCGTCAACCAGAGCATAAATCTCCTCGATCCCCAATACCGCAGCGGTATGCGGGTCAAGCATGGCGGCGTGATAAACGCGCTCACGATTCTCGGTCAAAATCGCTTCGGTCAACAGTGTCTGGACATTAATATTCGTTTGCATCAACGCGGCAAGGTGGGACGGCAACAACCCGATATGCGTGGGTTGAATACCGTTGGCATCCACCAGGCACGGAACCTCAACACAACAGCCCTGCGGCAAGTTTTCGATCAGGTTATCGTTGCGCACGTTGCCGTAAATAACACTCGGTTCACCGGTCCACAACGCGTTCATGATAGTGCTTGCATATTCACGCGACGGTTTAATGTCGATTCTTTCGGCGGTTTTATACTCCTCCAGCTCTTTACGCCAGTTTGCCAATTGTTCAACGCAGCGCTTCGGATATTCGTCTAATGGCACTTTATAACGCGCAATCAGATCTTCACGCCCTGGCTTAATAAACCACGGCGTATATTCCGCAAAGTGTTCAGAAGATTCCGTCACGAAATAACCCAGCTTTTTGAACATCTCGTAACGCACGATATTTTCACATCGCGTATTGCCATGTTGATTGAGTTTCGGTGCCTGCCCCGACTCATAGGCTTGCAGCAGTTCAGGATAGATGCTGACGTACTCGCCATCGGCCGTTTTTCTCTCCAGCGACAGATAAAACGCCATATGGTTGATCCCGGCACTTCGATAACGCAGCGAATCCGGGTCGATAGAGAGATCCCGCGCCAACTCTTCTGCGGTTCCCTGCACCGAGTGGCACAACCCCACCTGTTTAATATGCGGATAGCGCGCGTACATCGCCCAGGTATTCATCGCCATCGGGTTAACGTAATTGAGCATCGTGGCGTCCGGGCAAACCTGCGTCATATCCTCACAAATTTGCCATAGATGCGGGATAGTCCGCAGCGCACGCATGATGCCGCCAGGCCCTAAGGTATCCGCAATGGTTTGCTCAAGGCCGTGACGTTTACAGACCTCAAAATCGGTAACGGTACAAGGCTCATAGCCACCAATCTGGAAAGCGACCACCACGAAATCTGCATTCTGGAGAGCGGCTTTCTGGTCGGTATGGCAGGTAATTTTGCCGCAGGCGCCCGCTGAATCCATCAGCTTTCGCACCACGATATGCGACTCTTCAAGGCGGGTTTCATCGATATCCATCAGGGCGATATGGGCGGATTTCAGGGCCTGGCGATGGAAAACATCACCGAGAATGTTTTTAACAAAAATCGTGGAACCCGCGCCAATAAAGGTAATTTTAGGTGCTGACATTCTGCTTCTCCGAGACATGATTGAACACTCTCAGAGTGGCACGCAGATTTGCGCTTCTCCTCCCTCTTCCCGACCGAGCATTCCGGAATACTCAGATTATTTTCACTGCGCCGTTAAATCTGAGTTTTCCGGAGTTTTTAACCTGGAAAGAAGAGGTTTCAGGGAAATCAGCAATAATCTTGTGCCCTAGCTCGACAAACCTCGGACGTTTCACAGGTGCTTTTCCAGGTTTATGCCACAATATCTGATTATTCAGGAACCGGAGAGAAAAATGGATTTCATCCCAGTGCGCCTGCCGCCCGACCCGCATATGTGCAACAGTACCGATCAAAAAACGCGTAGCCCGCTTTCGCTCTATTCGGAATACCAGCGTATGGACATCGAGCTACGGCCACCGCACTCAATGGAATCCTGCCACTGGCACGGCCAGGTAGAGGTGAATGTCCCCTTCGATGGCGATGTTGAATATCTGATAAACAATGAAGTGGTGCAGATTAAACAGGGGCATATCACTCTGTTCTGGGCCTGTACGCCCCATCAACTCACCCGCCCCGGTCGCTGTTCAAAAATGGCGATTTTTAATCTGCCGATGCATCTGTTTCTCTCCTGGCCATTGGACAGGCAGCTCATTAACCATGTCACCCACGGCATGGTCATCAAATCACTGAACGCTCAGCAGCTCAGTCCTTTTGAGGTCGAACGCTGGCAGCAGGAGATAAACAGCCCCAACGAACAAATTCGGCAGTTGGCAATCGACGAAATTGGGCTCATGCTCAAGCGTTTTAGCCTGTCCGGCTGGCAACCCATTCTGGTCAATAAGACACCGCGCACGCAGAGCAACGGCAATAACGTTTCACGCCATGCGCAATTTTATGTCAGCCAGATGCTGGAATTTATCGGTGCGAATTACGATCAGGCGCTGACGATTGAACGCGTCGCCGAGCATGTCAAACTCAATCCTAACTATGCGATGGGGATATTTCAGCGGGTGATGCAGTTGACCATGAAGCAATATATTACCGCGATGCGCGTTAACCATGTGCGCGCCCTGTTAAGTGATACTGACAAGTCGATTCTCGATATTGCGCTCACCGCTGGGTTCCACTCCAGCAGCAGTTTCTACAGTACGTTTAATAAATATGTTGGGATGTCACCGCAGAACTACCGCAAGCTCAGCCATTTACGCAGCTCGAGTTTTTAAACCTGGAACCTTTATCAACGGGTTACGGGCAGCTGAATACTTCGGTCCAGTTGTAGTTTGTGAACGCTAATTTCACTTCAGCTGAGACGTCGCCGTAATGGTGTGTTTGCTGCGCCTGAAAATAGTTTCTGAAACGCTGTGGCAGGAACTGCGCCTGATAGCGCACCAGCGTGCTGTGCCAGAATGGAGGCGGCAACGGTATATCGCCATGACGTTCGTGGAGTTTACCCCGCCAGGGGGAATCAATCAGCCGACGGGCAAACGCCTCTTTTGCCCGCAGACTGCCAATATCCGGTGTCCCCGCTATTAACAGTTGATTCGGCAATGCCACCAGCTGCAATTTGCGCACGCTCACCGTCAGGTTTTTTGCATGTTCGGCAAAAATGGACAGGAGTTCGGGATCGACATCGGCGATGTCACTGCGCTGGTATTGCGGCATGGTAATAGCAAAAAAGGTAAAGTGCAGCCCACTCAAAGGCATGACGTCAGCGCGTGGATCGTTTTCAGCAAGCTGATGCAGTTCTTGCAACAGCTGCGTTAACGGCGGAGTCAGCGCAGGCTGGATACCGCTGGTAATCGCCAGCTTGTGCGGATCATAAAAAGCTTCGTCCCTCACCAGCCCAATCCCGGAATGCGCATTCCATTGCTCAAGGGTTTTCTCGCTGGTACGGCGATAAAGCTGCGGAAAATCATCAGAATTCAACACATCGACCTCCTCGATCTCTTTGTCTTGCAAAAATAGCCCATTTTTTCTCATTATCCGAATTCTCAGGCGAAAACGTGTCCCCGCGCTCACTCAACTATACTGAGTTCTGTATTTACCGATCAGGAGTTCAGAATGTTTGATAAAACAGCAGACAAAGTTAACGAAGCAGCAGGTACGGCGCGTGAATTTTATGGCAAACATACCCAGCGCCCTGATGAAGAATTAAAGGGAGCGGCACGCAAATATGCGTCACAAGCCAGCTACGCCGTACGAGACGCAGCAGATAATGTGCGGGATCAGGTCTCGACCAACTCGGTTGCGGGTTTAGCCATTGCCGCGGCGGTAGGTGTCGTATTTGGCTTCTTGCTGGGCCGTAGATAACAGCCGCCTGGCGGGTGACCCTGCATTTACCCGCCAGAAACCCAACGGCCCGCACATGGTTTTATCAAGTTGCCGAGCGATTAAATATACTCAAAATATGACCGAATCAAAAAAGTGTTATCTAAACCGCAGTTAAATTGAAAACACATAACAGAAATTTCTTAGCTTAATATTAAGATTGAACCAGTGAAAATAAAATAAGGCCACTTTTTTTAAAATGTTCGCCATGATGACACCCTTCACAAAAAGCATGTAATAACATAAAGTTACACAATCAAAACCCACAAAAAGCTGCTTATCTTTTAATGATTAAATTCGATTAAGGTTAAGTTAAGGTTCGCAATGCTTAAATAGACACCCATGAAATTAATGGGTCAGATTTTTATAACTAAATAGTTTCGGATAGCTGTAGCTTTTGGAATCAATGACTTCTCGGAGATGTTAATGCCCGTACTTTTCAGGATTAAGCTTATCCCACTGGTTTTACTGTTGGCTGTGGTTTTTGCCTTTTTGCTTAACTGGCCAGTATTACTGCATTTTTACGATATTTTGACCCATCTTGAGCATGTCAAAGTGGGCTTTGCTATCTCTATCCCGTTCGTGTTGGTCGCAGCACTCAACTTTGTCTTCATACCCTTTTCTATTCGGTATCTGTTGAAACCATTTTTTGCTTTTCTGCTCGTCACCGGTTCAATGGTCAGCTACTCGACGTTGAAATACAAAGTGATGTTTGATCAGTCAATGATCCAAAACATCCTGGAAACGAATCCACAGGAAGCCCATTCCTACCTGAATGGCTCAATCATTTTATGGGTGTTGTTAACCGGTGTACTGCCCGCTATCTTGCTGTTTTTAATTGAGATTGAATATCCAGCCAAGTGGTATAAAGGCATCGCATATCGCTTGTTGTCCATGGTTGCATCCCTGCTGTTGATTGGCGGCGTGGCGGCACTTTACTATCAGGATTACGCCTCCGTTGGGCGCAACAACTCGACGCTAAACAAAGAAATTATCCCGGCGAATTACGCCTATGGCACCGTACGCTATCTAAAAGACACCTACTTCACGACCAAAGAACCGTTCCAGACATTAGGTGATGACGCCAAACGTGTCGCCCATAAAGAAAAA
Organism: Buttiauxella sp. WJP83; assembly: GCF_027594725.1. NCBI lineage: Bacteria > Pseudomonadati > Pseudomonadota > Gammaproteobacteria > Enterobacterales > Enterobacteriaceae > Buttiauxella > Buttiauxella sp. WJP83. The sequence goes on along the minus strand of NZ_CP110080.1, from coordinate 2,043,465 downwards.
CCTACCCTGATGTTCCTGGTGATTGGTGAAACCGCGCGTAGCCAGAACTTCTCGATGAACGGTTATTCACGCGACACTAACGCCTTCACCAGCCAGACGGGCGAAGTTATCTCGTTTAAGAATGTGCATTCGTGTGGTACTGCCACCGCCATTTCCGTGCCGTGCATGTTCTCAAATATGAACCGCACCGACTACGATGCCAGGAAAGCCTCCAACAGCGAAAACTTCCTCGATGTGGTGCAAAAGACCGGGGTTTCGTTGCTATGGAAAGAAAACGACGGTGGCTGTAAAGGTGTGTGTAGCCGGATCCCGACTATCGAAATTAAACCCACCGATAACGCGAAATTGTGCGATGGCGAAACCTGTTACGACGAGGTGATGCTGGAACATCTCGACGAAGAAGTGGCTAAAATGGCCGGGGATAAACTCATCGCTTTCCATATGATTGGCAGCCATGGACCGACCTATTACAAGCGTTACCCGGCTGAAGATCGTCACTTTATGCCTGAGTGCGCGCGTAGCGATATCGAAAACTGTACGCAAGAACAACTGGTCAACACCTACGACAACACTATTCGCCATACCGACCGTGTACTGGCTCAAATGGTGGAAAAACTGAAAAAATACAGCGACCAGTACAACACCGTACTGCTGTATGTTTCCGATCATGGTGAGTCATTGGGAGAAAGTGGCCTGTATCTGCACGGCACACCGTACAAACTGGCACCGGACCAGCAAACGCATATTCCGATGCAGGTGTGGATGTCGCCCGGTTTTATCAGCGACAAACATATGAATATGGCGTGTTTGAAAAATAATGCGGTTAAAAACGACTACTCACACGACAACCTGTTCTCATCAGTGTTAGGGCTTTGGGACATTACCTCCAGCGTGTATAACCCTGACCTTGATTTGTTCCGCGAATGTCGGAGTTAGTCCACTGTTGAGCATGGTTTAAACTGTTGCGGCAGCCCGATTATTGGCTGCCGCAAAACGTTTATCAGATGTTCAGAAGCTAAAGAATTTTCTTCAGATCCATCTCTTCCTGGATACGGTCACAATAAGCCGCATGGGTTTTGATAGCCTCATCAACTCCGGCGTTATACAACGCAGGCCCCAACTCTTTAATGACGAAATCGGTGAAAAAATCGGCATCAAACTGCTCGAGCGTTAAATCGAAATTCGCCTCACAATAATCCACCAGCTTCTGCCGAATATCTTCCTTGTCATTCAGGTTCAGTTTAATTTCAGTCATCACATATCCAGATAGCAAAAGGGTTTAACGTAATCTAACGTCCTCCCCGGCAGTCTTCAACCTCAGTGGCCATTAACCTTAGCCACATCATCTGGATTCGCCTGCGGTGCCCCATTCCCCCATGTTCCTCTGACATAATTAACGACATTCGTCATTTCATCGTCAGACATCACCTCTTTGTAAGCAGGCATTTTAAACGAGATATTGCCCTGGGTTTGTGGTGTTTCTGCACCATGATAAATAACCGAAATTAATGACGAAGGATCGTCAGCGGTAATTAAAGAGTTATTCACCAGCGAAGGAACCGTGAAATCTTTGCCTTGACCGTCATCACCGTGGCAGGTTGAGCAATACATTGAATAGAGCGTTTTGCCATCGGTCGGTTTATAGACAATGGTACCGTCTGGCGAAACCGGCGCTGTGGCCTTGTGATTAAAACTCAGCAGATAAAATGAAATGGCATCGAGATCGTTTTCGTTCAGATATTGCGTACTCTGCGTGACGACCTCGCTCATTGGCCCGGATATCGCGTTATGCTGGCTCCTGCCCATACGCAATAAATCCTTTAATTCATCCTGCGACATAGTGATATTTCGCAGCGATGGCGCATACCAGCCATCAATCATCGCGCCGCTAAGATAAACATCGCTGGATGCGTCATACGCTTTTTCCTGCATAGCCACGCCCCTTGGGGTATGGCAGGCTCCGCAATGCCCCGCCCCTTCGACTAGATAAGCACCCCGGCTCAGTAATTCGCGGTTTTTATCGGCCTTCGTTGCTGGGTTATCCGCCTTCACCTCGTCGATAAAGAACGTATTCCAGACGTGTAACGGCCATCTGGCCGAAAGCAGCCAGGGTATCTCATTCTCTTTGTTTTTCTCCGGGGATGCAGGCACTTCATTCATGAAATAATCATAAAGCGCGTGAATGTCGTTATCGGTCATTTTGGCATAAGAGGGATACGGCATCGCGGGATATAGCGGATGACCCTCCTTTGCAATGCCCTGTCTGACGGCTTTTTCGAAATCATCGTAGCTATATTGACCGATGCCAGATATTTTATCGGGCGTTATATTGGTCGAGTAAATATCCCCGAGCGGCGTGGAAAACTTTTTCCCGCCCGCCATGGGTTGGCCACCTTCAACGGTATGGCAAGCCACACAGTCCGACACTCGCGCCATATATTCGCCTGCAGAAATCGCCGAGGCATTCCCCGTCACTAACAAGCAGCCGATAGCCAGTAAAGTCTGTTTCATGTCGCTCATCCCATCGCTTTTAGTTCGTTGACCGCGCGCCACGCCTGGTCAATCGCAGTATGCGCGTAGGCATCCCAGTCTGAATCAGAGTTGGCTATCGCGATGCGTCCAATCGGCTGACGCGCCCGCTCGATTATCTTCGGCACCTCGTCCATATCATCGAACAGCGCACTGGCGTAATAGGCATAACCGTGCGCCCAGCGGTTAACGGTAATTGCCGTGATATCGCGCTCATGGTCAAAGCCGGTTTGACCGAGCATTTCCTGCAATTGCGAACGGATCATTTTTTCATGGGTATCGAACGGGGTACCCAACAAATATGCCCTTCCCTGGCGGAACTGTTCGCGTGCGCTCAGCTTGCTTCCAGGATAAGTCGGCACATAAACCATATGCAGACACATCGGTTCGTCGGCGTTCTGTGAATGATGATAACTCCCCATACTGACCGGATAATCCAGCTTCACGCGGCTATAAGGTGCAGCGGGAGAATAGAATTCGTGGATGCCTAGTTTCGTGAACGCCTGCCAGTTTTTGACCACCACATTGGTGTAAACCAACGGCGCTTTGACGTTCATCCGCAGGTCAGCTTTTTGCTGTTCCGGTGTCTCAGGCACCAGATACGGGATCATCATGTTGTATCCCGCCATGATGGCTTTGCGCCCTTTCACGCGATGCGCTTTGCCGTCATTAACATAGGTCACGACGACCCCGTCTTCAGTATTGGCCGCATGAATGACAATGCTGTTCAGGCGAAGGCGCGTGGTGTTTTCCGGGAGATCGAGCTTTTCATAGTTAAGCCTGGAGGTGATGGAGTCCTCCATGGTATTACCCGGCAAAGCGTCTGGGATCAGGTGCCGGACAATCAGGCGCGCAAGCCCGGCATTTCCATCAGGGAAGTGATAAACGTAAGGTTCATCAAGGTCAGCCTGCGCCTCTTCATCAAGCGGCGGTAATTCCATGGCATCCATGCCCGGAAGCGCACACGTTCGGGCATCGGTGCAACTGACACCTTCAATACCAATGGCAAAAAAGTCGTTAGTACGTTGCTGGAAATACATCACGGCCATTTTGCTCAGACCGACTTTTTCCACCAGGAAATCTCGATAACTGTGGGTATCCATCCACGCGGTTTTTTCTTCGACCGACATGCCTTTAAGGTAATCCACCGGATTCACATGCAAATCTAAAATCGCTTTACGGTCACTTTCGCTCAACGGGAAATCATTAATAAAGGCCTCAAGGCTGCGGCCATTAATTTTATCTCGGGGAATATCATCAGCCACGGCATGGCCCGGATCGCCACTCACAATTTTGGTTTCACCGAAGTTCTTTTTATCAAAGAAAACGCCACGGCTGAGTTTTAAATCAGGGTAGAAATTCACATCAAAACTCTGCTTCATTCTGACCACGCTGACGCCGACAGTAGACATCAGTCCATTCACCTCCGGGCTGAAATTCCGGCTCGGCGATTGAAATGCTTCACTGCCACCATAGCCGATTATCTTTTTACCGCCCGCGTTAAATTCATTTCGCTTCGCGTGACCACCAAAGTCATCGTGATTATCGAGTACCAGAACTTTGCTATTATTCCCCGCCAGGTCGTGCCAGAAGCTGGCGGCAGATAATCCACTTAGCCCACCACCGACAATCACCAGATCATATTCTTCTTCGATCGGCAGATGATCGGTACTGAATTTTTCATGGTCACGACCAATCGCGTGCGCCATTTCAAATGAACCGGGATGATTCCCACGCAGCCCTGTGAGCTGCGGTGGATAATAGTCCTCACCCATCATCGCACTGGCTTTACCGGCCGCTTTTGCAAGGTCTAATGGTGTCACCCCTGCGGCAATAGTAATGGCAACTCCGTTGAGAAAATCTCGTCTGGTAATCGACATAAAAGTCCTTATTTAGCCTGTGGTTTTAATTCTTCATCCAGTTTCTTAGAGTCATAATAATCACCCTGCCAGGTGATTTTCCCGTTATTGACGGTGATATAACTGACACCTTCAAATTTTATCTGGTTATTGGTAGCCGGGCTTCCCGCCCATTCGCCGCTATTTTTTCCGCTAAATTCCCAGCGAAATGCGATGGTGTCGTGGTCGTACACTGGCTTACTGGTCATTTTCCACGTCAAATCGGGTACGGCTTTAATAAACGCGCCAATTACTTCTTTCTCGGCATTGTTTTTCCCTTTAACAGGCGCACCACTGGCTGCGTCGTAATACACCACATCGTTAGCCAGGTATTGCGCAGCTTTCGCGGAATCATGCGCGTTCCACGCCGACATATAATCTTTGACGACCGTTAGCGGGGAAACCTCTGCCAATGCCAAATTTGAGAATAGCGCAAAGGATAAAACAGCGACTTTCATTGCTTTCATTTCATCACCTTAAAATATAATCAGAGAGGCGTTCATACCGATCTTACTATTCAGAGATGTCACACATAATGTGCTTCACTCGCGTATATTCATCCAGAGAATAGGATGACAAATCCTTACCGTAGCCCGACTTCTTGAAGCCACCGTGCGGCATCTCTGCACACAGCGGGATGTGGTTATTAATCCAGACGGTGCCGAAATCCAGGTGAATGCTCAAGCGCTGGGCGCGGCTATGGTTACTCGTCCAGATACTCGACGCCAGGCCGTATTCCACATCATTGGCCTTGTTCAGCGCCTCCTCCTCCGAGGAAAATGACTGTACGGTCATGACCGGGCCAAACACTTCGTGCTGGATTGCCTCGTCACGCTGTTCAAGCCCTGAGATTATTGTGGGTTCAAAATAGAAGCCTGGACCGTCTCCCGCTTTCCCGCCAGTTTCAATGACGGCATGTGACGGTAAACGACTGATAAAACCTTTAACTTGTTCAAGTTGATTACGGCTGTTTAACGCACCGTACAACGCGTTTTTATCTTCAGGGGCACCAAATTTGATTTGGCGGGTTTTGCTGACCAGTTTCTCGAGGAATGGCTCATAAATGGAGGCTTCAATCAAAATTCGTGTCGCCGAGGTGCAGTCTTGTCCGGCATTGAAGAAGCCCGCCGTGGTGATGACATCAACTGCTTTTTCAATGTCTGCATCGGCAAAAACGATAACCGGCGCTTTGCCACCCAGTTCGAGGTGTGCTTTGGTCAGGTTCGCCGCAGCAGATGCAGCAACTTGCAACCCTGCACGCACCGAACCGGTGATGGATACCAGCGAAGCTTCGGTGCTGGAAACCACCAGCGAGCCCGTTTCCGCTTTACCGAGCACCACATTAAAGGCTCCCTGTGGGAAAATCGGTGCCGCCAGTTCGGCCAAAATTAAGGTGCTGATAGGCGTGGTATCGCTGGGTTTTAACACCACCGTGTTCCCGGCAGCCAGCGCCGGGGCAATTTTCCACACGGCCATCATGAAAGGATAGTTCCAGGGGGTAACCTGGCCGACAATCCCTAACGGTTCGCGACGAATGGTAGAGGTTAATCCTTCAGCATATTCGTATGATGCTTTACCTTCCAGGCAACGCGCCGCACCGGCAAAAAATCGGAGAGCATCACAGGATGCCGCAATCTCTTCTTTTTCAATGAAATGCCGCAATTGACCCGTCTCTTCGCTTTGCGCTTGCGTCAGGCGCTCAACATTACGTTCAATTTCATCCGCCAGTTTTAACAGAGCACGCTGCCTTTGCGACGGCGTGGAGCGCTTCCACACGGTAAATGCGCTTTTCGCCGCGCTATAGGCCTGCTCGACCTCATCACGACCCGCACATGGCGACAGGGCGTAAGTTTCTCCATTCACAGGACTTATCAGCTCAAAGAGGTTCTCCTCCGAACCCGATACATATTGCCCATTAATAAAATGCTTAAGAATTTTCATCACGCTCTCCGATCGTTTAAACATATATTATATTATGTAATATGTTTATCGAAGGTTAAATTCAATAACATTATGCTAACAATATGATATGCATCCCATTTTGAAGTGAATTTTTACGCTGCAATTGGCTTGCGAGAATCACGCGTTGTGAACCGTCACAGGCAACTGAGAAACAAGGAAGCAAACGGGCCCGGATACGTTAGCCTTCCTTCATTAACAAAGGGTTGTATGCTATGTTCAGTGGCACATCTATACCCCGAATTATTCGAGTTGCGGGTATAAAGGATTTTCTTACCAGGGAATATTATGATTACGCATGCGGTGATATTCGCGCCAATCGGTCAGGCCAGCCGTTCCGATCAGATAGTTCAGCGACTTTCTAATGCCATTATTACCGGGCTGCTTGAGGCAAATGAGCAGTTACCTAACGAAGCCGACCTTGCAAAAATGATGGGTGTTTCGCACATCACGATTCGGGAAGCATTAAATACGCTGCGCGCCAATAATTTAATCCACACGGTACGTGGGCGTAATGGTGGGAGTTTTGTCTGCGAGCAAACCTGGGAATTCAGCAATATTCTTAATCCATTTAAGACGTTAAGTACTGATTATTTGTCTGATTTGGGTGAAATGCATTGTGCCATTATCAGCCACAGTGCAAGGCTTGCTTCCCGCCGAATGACGAACGCAGATATTACTCGCTTACGCGATTTTGTTGAGGTGCTTAGCGCTTCCACCACGCCTGAAGCACGCACTCAGGCGGACATGCGCTGTTTATTAGCCATTGCCGCGTGTTCCCAGTCAGCACGGTTGGCCAATCAGGAGCTGATTTTACAGTCTGAATGGTCGTCACTGGTGGCTATTCTGTTCCGTTCAGAAAATATACATCGTGAGATTGTTGATCTGTATACCTCGTTAATTGACGTGCTTGCATCACATAATGAAGTTGAGTCAGTTAACATTGCTAAAAATTTAATCGACACGTTTACTTTCTATCTGATAGAAAATAAATTAAAGCACAATGCAAACAGCACTCCGTAGAGATTAGGTGTGCATATAAATAAAAATAGGCATATATATGCTACAAACAACATCACTCCGTAACCTTAGCGATAAAATTGATAGCATCATTAACGCTACCATTACGTCAACCAGTTTACTTGCCAGTGAAATTGAAGCTGCCCTGGCTGAAATTAAAGACGTTAATCTGGCACATCTTCTTGAACCATCTGTGAGAAATACCATTCAGGATCTTATTAAAAAGACCCTGAGCAGCAATGTGTACTGCTCCGGTGCCGGTTTTGCCAGCCACATTGAAAGCAGCGAGAGTCATAAGGAGTTCTGGCTTCTGGAGTGGTGGTATAAGAAAGCTGATGGTGTAAAACAGGTCAATCTTGATTTAGACCAGGCCACCCAACAGCGTCTGGATTTCAGAACCTTTGAATGGTTTAAACAAGCTCCGTCGGTTGATAACGCTTTTTTACATGGCCCCTACGTCGACTATATTTGCAATACCTCATACACACTCACCGCTGCGGTGCCAGTGCATTTTCAGGATCGCTTTTTAGGGGTAGCAGCAATAGATTTATTGGTCAGTCGGGTTGAAGATGAATTATTACCCTACGCAGTGAATGACAAAGTTATTCTCACTAATAAAGATCGAAGAATTATTTTCTCTACCCATCCAAGATGTCGCGTCGGTGATTTACTTAATCCACAATTCTCCGCCGTTATCTACGAGAATGATTACTTTAATTTATATCAGTCTGAATAGTTTATTCTAAATCATCATAAAGGGTGGATAAGTGTTATCCACCCTTTAACGTCTTTACATTAGCTCTGCTCAACATTCAATTTGCGGGCATACTCAATCGCATCATTTTCTGGTGCATTCGAGCGGCCAAACGGTTTGCTGATCAGCATATAAATCAGCCCGGAGCCGATGACAATTGCCAGTCCTACCAGCACCGTCCAGCGATCCATAAAGTTCTCACTTTCAGCCGGTTGGGCCAATAACCAAATACCGCATAATCCGTAAGCCAACGCCAGAATATTGACGATAATCCCCCACGATCCCACCGTCCATTCGCCTGCCGGTTTCCACCCTTTTAAACGTTGGCGCAATGCTGCTAATACCACCATCTGGAAGGAAATATAGATACCGATGACCGCAAACGCTGTAATACGCGCCAGGCTATCAGGCTGGAAGTAGACCCACACGCAGATAATCACCGGTAACAAACAGCTCACCATCATGGCGTTATCCGGCACGCTGTGTCTGGAGATCTTCGACATCCATTGGCTGCCAGGCAGCATGTTATCGCGGGAGAAGGAGAATATCAGGCGGCTTAATGCAGCCTGCAGCGAAAGAATACAAGACAGCATCGCGATGACGGCGACAACGATAAACACGGTGGCACCGGTTGGCCCCAATGCTTCGTTAAGGATTGCAGGGATAGGGTCTGAAATTTTGCCGTTTACAATATTAATGAGATCTGGAGACGATAACAGATAGCCCATAATCGAAATAACGGCGGAGATGGCACCAAATACGATACTTAAAATCATCGCCACGGGAATTTTCTTACCAGGATTTTTTACTTCTTCAGCCACATTACCGCAGGCTTCAAAACCGAAGAACATAAACAGCCCCATGAGTGATGCGGATATAAATGCGGTGGTGTAATTACCGTCTTTTGCCAGCACACCCATCGAATCGAATACCACGGAGAAAGGTTGTGAGCGATGGAATATCAGCAGATAAATGCCCAGCGCAATGACGCTGATGATTTCACACCAGAAACCAATTCGCGCCACCCGTGCCAGGTTTTTGGTACCCGACATGTTCACCACCATCATAATCAGCAACAAGACAACCGATGTCACCATCATGTTGCCTGCACTGGTAGCGTAGTGGAATAAAGAGGCCACGAAAGTAGCGGTATATTCCGCAATTGACGTAATGGTCACCACTAACGCCCAAAGATAAATCCAGGCAGCAATCCACGCATATTTTTTACCCCACAACCTTCTCGCCCATGGATATAGGCCGCCGGTAATCGGATATTGCGAAGCCACCTCACCGAAAACTAACGCTACGAGTAATTGCCCACACGCCACAATCAGTATCCACCAAATAGCCGGGGGCCCGGCGAGAGTGATGGCCAGGGCAAACAGCGAGTAGACCGCTGTCAGGGGCGATAGATAGGTAAATCCCAATGCGAAGTTAGACATCAGCCCTATCGAGCGATTGAATTGCTCGCCTTCAACAGGCTGATGTTGATGACTTTTTTTGTCTGTCGTCTGTTCCATATCTTTTCTCTTTATGTGGCATAAGGGCAGGCAGTGTCCACATTTTATAAAACATAATATGTTATATGTATAGACTCAATGTCACATAATTGTTAAGAATAAGATCGCAATCGCAACATTTTGAAATTCACATCAGGCAGGCATTGGGGGAAGGAAAACCAAAAGGAAAATAGATGGCGCAGGCATAATGAGTGAGGGTAAAAAAACTAAGTAAATCGAGTTACAGGCTGGCAGCAAATGAGCCGAATACTGCCCCTGTAACTCGAAGTATGACGGGTTTATCAGAGCTTCACGCAGACGTACTTCATCTCCAGATACTCATCAATTCCAAAACGCGAACCTTCACGGCCAAGCCCTGATTGTTTGATTCCGCCAAATGGCGCAATTTCGTTGGAAATAAGTCCGGTATTCACCCCAACCATGCCATATTCCAGCGCTTCGGGGATTTGCCATTGGCGTTTCGCATCCTGGGTGAAAATATACGCGGCGAGACCAAACTCGGTATCGTTGGCGTAATTGACGACTTCTTCATCGGACTCAAATTTAAACAGCGCGGCCACTGGCCCAAAGGTTTCTTCTCGGGCAAAGCGCATTTCTTGCGTGACATTTGCCACTACAGTCGGTGCAAAGAAGTTCCCACCCAGCGTATGTTTGTGTCCGCCGGTTAACACCGCAGCCCCTTTTGAAAGCGCATCGTTAATGTGGAGTTCCACTTTCTCAATCGCTTTGGCATTAATCAACGGCCCCTGTGTGACTCCGTCATCCTGGCCATTACCGACTTTCAAGGTTTCGACCGCTTTCACCAGCTCATCGCACAGCTTTTGATAAATACCGCTCTGCACGTAGATGCGGTTCGCGCACACGCAGGTCTGCCCGCTATTGCGGAATTTCGACACCATAATCCCTTTTACCGCCTGCTCAAGATCGGCATCATCAAAGACGATCACCGGAGCATTGCCTCCCAATTCCAGTGACAGCTTTTTAATCGTCGGTGCACATTGAGCCATTAATAAACGCCCGACCTGGGTGGAACCGGTGAAGCTGAGTTTACGCACCGTGGCATTGCGACACAGCTCGTCGCCGATCTCTTTCGCATCCCCGGTAATCACCTGCAAAAGCGATTTTGGCAGGCCCGCCAGTTCTGCCAGTTTGGCTAACGCCAGTGCGGTTAATGGCGTTTGCTCCGCCGGTTTAACGATAATCGCGCAGCCTGCGGCCAACGCAGGTGCCACTTTGCGGGTGATCATGGCCGCCGGGAAATTCCACGGTGTGATAGCCGCGCAAACGCCAACCGGCTGCTTTGACACGATAAAGCGCTGGTCAGGGCTAGTCGGTTGCAACAACACGCCATCGACTCTTTTCGCTTCTTCAGCAAACCAGGTAATAAATGAGGCAGCATAATTCACTTCCCCACGCGCCTCAGCCAGCGGTTTCCCACCTTCGAGAGTAATCAGCCGCGCGAGGTCTTCGCTATTTTCATTGATAAGACTCACCCAGCTATGAAGGATTTTCGCCCTATAGGCTGCGGTTTGCGTCTTCCACTCTTTCTGCGCAATTTCAGCCGCAGCGATTGCCCGCTGCGTTTCGGCCTGCCCCATGAAAGGCACGTCAGAGATTTTCTGCCCCGTCGCGGCATTCACAACGGTCATTGTCTTACCCGACAGCGCGTGGCTCCATTCGCCATCAACCGGACAACTATCGAGCAGCAAGCCAGCATTGTGTAAATTGATCATCTCGAGTCTCACATTTGTGTTGCAGATTTAAGGATATCCAGGGCTTTGTCGAACTGCGCATCCGGAATGGTCAGCGGATAGAGGAAACGGATAACGTTACCGTTTTGACCACAGGTGAGCAGCAGCAAACCTTGCTCCAGGGCGCGCTTTTGAACCTGTTGGGCGATTGCCGCAGAAGGCTCACCCGTTGTGGTGTCGTAAAACTCAGCGGCGACCATCGAACCCAATCCACGTACTTCAGCTAATGCCGGACAATGTTGTTTAACATCGCGCAGTGCTGATCTCAATTTCTCACCTAACGCTTCGGCACGCTGGCACAGTTTTTCGTCTTCAATAATGTCCAGTACCGCAAGCGCTGCGGCGACAGAAAGCGGGTTACCGGCGTAAGTGCCGCCCAGGCCGCCCGGTGCTGGCGCATCCATAATATCAGCTTTACCCACCACGCCGGACAACGGCATCCCACCCGCCAGACTTTTTGCCATGGTCATCAAATCAGGTTGATGCGCGTAATGGTTCATGGCGAACATTTTGCCGGTACGCGCAAAACCACTTTGCACTTCGTCGGCAATCATCACGATGCCATGGGTATCACAAATCTGGCGAATCGCGGCGACAAACGCCGGAGGTGCGACATTAAAGCCGCCTTCGCCCTGCACAGGTTCGAAAATAATCGCCGCCACTTGGGTGGCTTCAATATCGGATTTAAACAGACGTTCAATGGATTTCACCGCGTCTTCGGTGGTAATGCCATTAAGCTCTGACGGATATGGCGCGTGGAACACGGACCCCGGGAATGGGCCAAATCCAATTTTGTAGGGCGTAACTTTGCCGGTTAACGCCATGGTCATATAGGTGCGGCCATGGAACCCACCGCTAAAGGCAATCACCCCTGGGCGGCCAGTATGAGCGCGGGCAATTTTCACCGCGTTTTCTACAGCTTCAGCGCCAGTCGTGAAGAATGAAGTTTTCTTCGGCCCAACAATAGGTGCGACGGCGTTAATTTTTTCCGCCAGCGTAACGTAGCTTTCGTAAGGGACAATCTGATAAGCAGTGTGAGTAAACGCATGAAGTTGCTGTTCTACCGCCTCGACCAGGCGAGGATGGCGATGGCCGGTATTCAGCACGGCAATCCCGGCGGCAAAATCAATATATTGCTTGCCTTCAACATCGGTGATGGTGCTGTTCTGCGCGGTTTGCACAAAGAAATTACACATCACACCTACACCACGTGGAGTAGCAGCCAGACGACGTTGATGGAGTTCGTTATTACTCATTTTTTTATCCCTCACACATTTATCAAATAGATAGGTTGTATTACCGTATTCATTTAGACAGAATCTGGTACCTTAATCGAGAGCCAAATCGTTTTAATAATAGGATCCAAATGCGTTCACTTGCCGTAGATGTGATCAAGCAAGCATTTAACCAGACACCGGGTGAGAAACTTCATAAGAAACTTTATCTCGCGGTTTGCAGCTGTATTCTTGAGGGAAGTTTACGGCCTGCAGCGCGCATGCCACCGACCCGGGATTTGGCAAATGAGCTGGCGGTATCACGCAATACTGTGCTGCGGGTGTATGAGCAATTGCAGGCAGAAGGCTATATTTCGACACGCACCAGCAGCGGGACGTTTGTCACCGAAAGTGTGCTGGATAATCTCAATACGCAGGTCCCCAGAACCGCACCAACCGCCCAGCCATTCCCGCCTGCAAGCCTGTCGAAGCGCTGCCTCGACTTGCTGGAAAATGCCAGTGCCAGCCCCGCGCAATGGGGTGACTTTATTCCGGGCGTGCCCGACGTCGACAGTTTTCCGCACCGTACTTTTAAGAAGATTTATGACCGAATTGCCAGGCGCCCTAACCCTGAGTTTTTGACCTATGACGCTGACGGTGGGCTCGAAATTTTGAAGTCTGCGCTGTCCGATTATTTGCGCACTGCGCGCGGGGTTAAGTGTTCGACCGACCAGATTTTAATCACCGAAGGGATTCATCAGGCGCTGGATTTAGTCACCCGCACCTTGTGCAATCCGGGGGACCACGCGTGGATTGAAGAACCCGGCTACTGGGGAATTAAGAATATTTTACGCATGAATGCGGTCAATATAACGGCGTGCGATGTTGACGATCAGGGCCTGGTTCCGCACACGTCGCCCACTGACAAACCCAAGCTGATTTTCGTCACCCCATCCCATCAATATCCCCTCGGTTCGGTCATGAGTCTTCCCCGTCGCCAGTTATTACTTTCGATGGCTCGGGAATATCAAAGCTGGATTGTCGAAGATGATTACGATAGCGAATTTCGTTTCTCCGGCCAGCCCATTCCTTCGTTGCAAGGACTGGAGGATGACAGCCCGGTGATTTACATCGGTACGTTTAGTAAAACGCTCTATCCCGCGCTCCGTCTGGGGTATGTCGTTTTACCCAAGCCGTTAGCCGCCCCGCTGAAAAAGGTGCATAACGAGCTTTATCGCAGCGGTCATCAGATTATTCAGGCCGCGTTGGCCGAATTTATCCGCGAAGGCTATTACGCCGCGCATATTCGTAAAATGCGCCAGTTGTATAACAAACGCCGTACTGTGCTGGTCGAATTAATTAAGCAGCATTTAGGCGAAGAATCTCTCGGTTATTTCAATAGCAACGCCGGTTTACATCTCATAATCCAACTTCCGGCTGATGCAAACGATATCGACATTTCTAAGCGTGCTAATGCTGAAGGTATTTTGGTCAGGCCGCTATCGCGTTATTACTTTAATAGCCAGAAATCAAAAGGATTGTTAGTCGGTTTCGCCAGTATCAAAGACTGCGATATGGAGCCTTCCTTTGAGCGGCTGGCGGGGATCATTAAGCAAAACCTGTAAACTCAAATCATTCACCCTGTGAATCATCGCTCTGAGCGTCGCTCATGACCTAATTAACACTTAATAATGTCAATCAGTTACATCCGCATTGAATTGTTAATCAAGCGATGTAAAATTAACGTTAATATGTATTGTTATTGTGAATCATTCTTCAGATTCCTGGACATCTTCTTCGCCACTTCACCCCCTTCTCGGCGACCAGGTTTGAATCATTTTTTCAGGGAACGTTACGATGAAATTGCGCAATCTGCTGATCCTTGCCGTTGTTGCCACTGTTGTAGGTTGTAAAGCACCACCGCCAAAAATGACGGACGATACTCTCGTGACCAGTGAGATCAACGGTGTCACGCTGACACACCGCTACGCGGTAGCCGCACCTCACGAGTTCACCCCTGTTAACGCCAGTTATCGGGCGCTGTACCCGGGGTCAATTATGACCAAACCGGACTTTGGCGGGAAAGTGGTCAGCACCCTTGAGAACGGGCAAAGTTATACCGTGTTGGGGCAAGTTGAGAATAATTGGCTCGCCATTGCGGAGCAGGATAAACAGGAAATGTTGGGTTATGTCCCGACACGCGCCCTGGTGAAAAGTGAACTGTATGCGCAGACGCTGAAAAAAGACCGTCCACGTCCACGCCCAGCGGCTAAAAAAACCACCTGTGTTGCAGTTGATGGCGGCAGCAAGGCCTGTCAGAACGCGAACAGTGGTACCTGGATAATCGATTAATTGTCGACGTTTACGTCACGCTTTTTTTGTTTAAGTTTGTTCTGCTAACAAGGATTTCTATGAAACTCTGGCTTTCGGGTCTGGCGCTACTGCTGGCATCGACCACGGCGTGGGCTGCTGGGAACTATCGTATCGTCCAGTCTCCTTCGCAAAAGCTGGATGTCTGGATTGACGATGTGCAAAACAACACGCCGCAAAGTTGGTGTGCGCCAGAACTTCCGCTGCGTATTGTCGCCAATGGCGATAAAAACCCGGCGTTGCTCAATGTATTTATGCCACGTCTTGGGTCGCTGCTGGAAAACCAATGTAGCACCGTGCAATTAGTCAGTTGGCGAATGGAAGATCCGCAAGGTCACACACTCGCTGTCGGTACTGCGAACAAAAGTAGTGACTGGGCGGTGATTATTGCGCCTGTGGTTTCCAGCGAACTCAATGCCCAACCTGCGCGCGAAGAAAACTCACCGTTAGCTGACCGCACGCCCTGGCAGGAATTTACGCTTCAGGACGGCTGCCATCTGCGTACCTTCTGGCAAGGTGATGCCAATGCAGCCGCCATGTTTATTCCCAACGGCAAATGTGAAAAAGGCGGCTGGTTAAACGGTCGCAGCGAAATCATTCAAAGTGGTGTTAGCGGTGAAACGCGCAATGTGATGACCTTTGTGCATGGTTTCCCGGTCAGCGGATTAAGCTCTGAGGCAAGCTCTGACAGCCTGCTGATTACCAGTCTCAACAACGAGCGAATGGTGGTCAGTAATGAACACGCCCCGCAGAGTTGGATGATTTTGCCCTATCACCCGGAGCTGAATGGCTGGCGAGCGACCGGGATTGTTGCCGTTGAAGTACCACGAGAAATGGCAGTGGATGAAGCCGCTATTCAGAAACGTTTAAACGTGGTGCGAAAAGTTTGGGCGGCGTGGCTTGCGCCAGAGACGCCTATCACGCTGTTGTTGATTGATTCCCTGCGTCCGCAATTGCGTGACCCTGCGGTTGGCGCATGGCGCGCACAGAAGTAACCTTTAAGTTTCGTCGAGCAGAGAAAGGCCATCATGACTGAAAAAGATTACAACACAGAAACTCCTGACGCTCTGCCGCCTGGTTTCCGTTTCGACGAGTTTGAAATTCAGCAAGTGACTGAATCGACTAATACCAACGTGGTCTATAAAGCCTGGGACCACCAGCTGGAACGCCCGGTCACTATCCGCGAATTTATGCCGCGCGCACTGACGGTGCGTAGCGATAACATGCAGCTGGTGTTACGCAGTAAGCAAGACAGCCAGGCGTTTAATATCGGCATGAGCCGTTTTGTGCAGTCGACCCGCCAACTTGCGCAATTTAATCATCCGAATTTACTGCAAGTTTTCAGCTTCTGGACACAAAACGAAACCGCTTATGTGGCGACGCGCTATTCCAACGATGTCACACTGGCTGAACTGCATCAGCATCAACCCGAAATCATTAATGAAGCCTGGATCCGCCGTATGCTGCCCATGTTATGCGGCGCGCTGGCAACCTTACATGATGAAGGATTTATCCATCGTGACCTGTCTCTAAGAAGTATTCATATTCAGGACAATGGCGCACCATTGCTGCTTAATGCTGGCGCTCCACGCCCAGGGAAAGCAGAAAATGGCGATGAGATCAAAACGCCGCTGAACCCAGGTTTTGCGCCACTTGAACAATACGCTGAAGACCTCGAAGGTCAGCTTGGGCCGTGGACGGATATTTACGCGCTTGGTGCGGTCCTCTACACGCTGATTACCGGCACTTGCCCGCCCGCCAGCGTCACGCGAACCATTCATGACCCTTGCGTAAAACTCGCGAAAAACCGCCCGGAAGGTTATTCCCATAGTCTGTTGCAGGCCGTCGATAGCGCGTTGGCCCTAAAACCTGAAGACCGCCCGCAATCTATCGCAGAATTTGCGGCGTTAGCTGAAATCCCGTTGAGTGGCGTCAATGGTCTGGCACCGTCAAAGCAGCCCGGCACCATGCTGGTAGCAGTGGAAGATGCCGAAATATCGCCACTTTTGCCCTTCAAAAAACGCTACAAACTCGCTGCGCAGATTGCTGCCAGTTTGCTGGTCGGCGTGGCGATTGGCGGTTTGATATTTAGTCATTCTTCTCCTTCTGTTCCTTCGACCCAGACTGCCAAAGCCGAAAAACCGGTGGCGGAAAAAGAACAAGCCATCGAGCCTAAAGCGGCTCTGCCCGTGGTTGATGGGGCGATAGCACGCATTTATGTTCGGATGAACGACGGCGAACAACTGAATGTCAACGGCAAGACCGAAAATGTCACGCCAGGAGCCAATGGTTATGGTTTCCTGCAATTGCCTGCGGGCAAATATGAGCTAACGTTGCGGGATAAAAATCAGTCACGAAGCATGACGTTATCAGTAGAAAAAGAGGGGACGTGGTTGGTTAATCCGCAAGGATAAGTTGACGGTTAGCAAGGCGGTAATTTATCTGCTTTATCAGATTATGAGACATCTCCCCTTTCACTGGCCGGAAATTCGTCTAAGGTTTTCATAGGGTTGATCGCGGAAAACTTTCGCCGTAGTAGCCTGTAAAGGAGAACAATTAATGATAAATCCTGTTTTGCGCCGTCCTCGCACGTTATTATTTGCGATTCAAATCGCTATCGGTTGTACGTTCGTTAGTTTCACTTTGCCCTCGTCCGCCGCAGACGATCTACAACCGCTGCCCCAACCGCCTGATGTCCTTCTTGGTCCACTGTTTACCGATGTACAAACAGCAAAATTATTCCCCGATCAGAAAACATTTGCTGATGCCGTCCCCAGGAATGATCCGTTGATGATCCTTGCGGATTACCGCATGCAGCGCAATCAATCAAGTTTCGACTTACGCCATTTCGTTAACGTTAACTTTATTTTGCCCAAAGAAGGTAAAAAGTATGTCCCGCCTGAAGGGCAAACGTTACGCGAACATATCAACAGTTTGTGGCCAGTGCTGACGCGCACCACAGACAGCGTAGATGAATGGGATTCGCTGTTACCGTTGCCGAAACCGTATGTGGTGCCGGGTGGGCGTTTCCGCGAGGTCTATTACTGGGACAGCTACTTCACCATGCTTGGGCTTGCAGAAAGCGGGCACTGGGACAAAGTGCAGGACATGGTCGATAACTTTGCCCATGAAATCGACACCTGGGGGCATATTCCTAACGGCAACCGCAGTTACTATCTGAGCCGCTCACAGCCCCCCTTCTTTGCCTTCATGGTTAAACTGCTCGCTAGCCATAATGGCGACGAAACCTACACCAACTATTTACCTCAGCTGAAAAAAGAGTACGGCTACTGGATGCAAGGCAGTGAAACGCTGGAACCCGGTACTGAAAATCTTCGGGTGGTGAAACTCAAAGATGGCTCTGTGTTAAACCGTTACTGGGACGATCGCGACACGCCGCGTACCGAATCGTACCTGGATGACGTGACAACAGCGAAGAACAATCCCAATCGCCCGGCGACAGAAATTTACCGCGACCTGCGTGCAGCCGCCGCTTCGGGCTGGGATTTTAGCTCCCGCTGGATGGATAAACCCGAGCAACTGGGCACAATCCGTACCACCTCTATCGTGCCGGTGGATTTAAACGCCCTGCTCTTCCAGATGGAAAAAACCCTGGCCCACGCCAGCAGTGTGGCGAAAGACAGCACGGATGCCACGCAATATCAGCAAGCAGCAGATGCCCGCCAAAAAGCCATGGAAAAGTATCTCTGGAACGATAAACAAGGCTTCTATGCGGATTACGATCTCAAAACCCATGCTGCCCGTTCGCAACTGACGGCTGCGGCGCTGTTCCCGCTTTACGTGCATGTCGCGTCGAAAGATCGCGCGGATAAAATGGCTGCCCTCACCCGCTCTCAACTGCTGAAAGCCGGGGGTCTTGCCACGACCAATCTGAAAACAGGCCAGCAGTGGGATGCCCCAAATGGCTGGGCACCGCTTCAGTGGGTGGCCACCGAAGGTCTGCAAAATTACGGGCATAACGATCTGGCGATGGAAGTCTCCTGGCGATTCCTGACTAACGTGCAGCAGACCTATAACCGCGAGCAAAAACTGGTGGAGAAATATGACGTTTCGACCACCGGCACAGGCGGTGGCGGCGGTGAATATCCGCTGCAGGATGGATTCGGCTGGACTAACGGCGTCACATTGAAAATGCTCGATATGTTGTGCGCTAAAGAGAAACCGTGCGATTCAGCTCCGGATAAATTGCCTTCTGCAACACCGGGTCCGGTTAAAGACACTTCCGCAAAAACCGTCACTCAGTAATTCCTTTTACCCTC
The DNA here is from genome assembly GCF_027594725.1 of Buttiauxella sp. WJP83. Lineage (NCBI taxonomy): Bacteria > Pseudomonadati > Pseudomonadota > Gammaproteobacteria > Enterobacterales > Enterobacteriaceae > Buttiauxella > Buttiauxella sp. WJP83. The sequence goes on along the minus strand of NZ_CP110080.1, from coordinate 2,024,170 downwards.
CTCTCCTGAAACGGGAGAGGCTGGGTACTCCGTATTTCAGCCGTTAAAGTATCCCCCTCTCTAAAGAACCCGCTCCACCGCTGCTAAAAACAATAATATTTTCATGGATTTTCATCGACACCCTGCCAATATTTGCACTTGAATCATCAAATAATAACGATAATAATTCGCATTCTTATAAACGCAGTGGTTTCACCTGAATTCACACCACTATTGCTGACGCAGATCGGCATAAAACAATACCTTCTTGGGAAAACATCAAATGAAACTGGCATTTACGGTAAAGCGTTCTGCTTTACTCTGCGCGCTTGCACTCGCGGCGCCCGCTTACGCACTCGCTGAAGACACCGTCATCGTCACCGCTACACCAGCGCAAACTTCCACCAGCCAAACCGAAGGTTATAGCGCGACAGTCAGCCGTGGCGCGACCAAAACCGATGAGCCGTTGATCACCACCGGCCAATCTATTTCGGTCATTACCCGCCAGCAAATCGAAGACCAGGGTGCGTTAACCGTAAACAGTGCGCTGAATTATACGCCGGGCGTGTTTACTGGCTTTGCGGGCGGCGCAACGCGTTATGACACCGTGGCACTGCGCGGCTTCCATGGCGGCGACGTCAATAACACCTTCCTTGATGGACTACGCCTGATGAGCGACGGCGGCAGCTACAACGTGATTCAGGTTGACCCATGGTTCCTGGATCGAATTGATGTAATTAAAGGACCCTCTTCGGCACTTTATGGCCAGACCATTCCTGGCGGCCTTGTTATGGAAACATCAAAGCGCCCGCAATTTATCGAAGAAGGCCACGTGCGTGCGATGGTCGGTAATAACAAAACCAACGGTACTGCATTTGATTACACCAATGCGATTAACGACGAATGGGCGTATCGCATTATTGGTTTAACCAAAAATAGCGACACTCAGTATGAGAAAACGCGCGACGAACGTTACGCGATATCCCCGTCCCTGCTATGGCAGCCGGGTGAGAATACCTCGCTGGTGCTACGCGCTTATCTGGAAAAAGATCCTTCAGGCGGATTCCATGGCTCTGTTCCGTCGGATGGTAGTCTCTATTCTTCCACGGGGCGCAAAATCAGCACCGGTTTCTCTGACGTTGAACCGGGCAATGACGCATTCAAACGCCACGAGCAGATTTATAGCTACGAGTTTGCGCACAGCTTTAATGACATCTGGGCGTTCCGCTCAAATGCCAGTTACACGCATTCGAACGTGGGCCTGAAACAGGCTTATCAGATTGGCTGGGCGGACGTGGCCCATGACGAACTGATGCGTTACTACAGCGGCGAAACTTCATCGCTGGACGCGTACGCCATCGATAACCAACTTGAAGCTGATTTTGCGACCGGCGAACTGGCTCACAAAGTGGTGCTCGGGGGTGAATTCCACAAATTCACCAACAATTTATCCGATGATTCCGCCTACACCACTAACCTCAATCCGTGGACCGGCGAGTCTGGTGGTCCTGGCGGTTTCTATTATTACGATCCGCGTGACCCCACTTACTCCACCATCAACCAGGGTCTGCTGACCAAAGCTGGTAAACGTCAATACGAACAGGCCGGTGTCTATTTGCAAGATGATATGCAGTGGGATCAATGGCATATGACGCTGTCTGGCCGTTATGACCACATCGTAACCAAGAGCCATATCGTCGCTAACGCGATTGATAGCGAAGTCACCGATAACCGTACCGATGACCACTTCAGCGGGCGCGCATCTTTGCTGTACGCCTTCACCAACGGTGTTTCTCCTTACATCAGTTACAGCCAGGCCATTACGCCGCAAGTGTTGCCTGATGCCGAAGGCAAACTGCTGAAACCCACTACCGCTGAGCAATATGAAGCGGGCGTAAAATATCAGCCGATCGGTACGGCGGATATGTACACCGCCGCGCTGTATGACCTGACGCAGAAAGACGTGGGTAACCGTGTGGTTCAAGGCAGTTACTACGAACCCGCCGGTAAAGTACATTCGCAGGGTGTGGAGCTTGAAGCGCGTTCTCAATGGCACCCACGTTTCTCAACCATCGCCGGGTACACTTACAACAAAGTACGCTTTAAAGATGCCATTGACGGTAACGATGGCAACACGCCATACGTCACGCCTGATCAGATGGCAAGCCTGTGGGGCATGTTCCAGGCCGACTTCGGCATCAGCCTGGGTTCGGGTATCCGTTATATAGGCAAGCAATGGGCGGATAATGAAAACACCCTGCGCGTACCGTCGGTAACACTGCTCGATGCCATGGTGCGTGCAGATATGGGCACGTGGACACCTTCGCTGAAAGGGGCTTTTGTACAAGTTAACGCCACGAACCTGACCGGCCGTGATTACGTTGCGGGCTGTTATGGCACGGGTTACTGCTATTGGGGCGCAGAGCGTTCTGTGATTGCCACTGTGGGGTATGATTTCTAAGGGTTATTGTGCAAAACGGCTCCAGTCAATGGGGCCGTTTCAAGAGAATATTTGTGTTAGTCACAGATAGATATGACTGTCAGCTAAGAGCGAGAAGCGGAAGTTGGCAATGCCAACAGCTACATGACTAACATTGAGGAATTTTAATCATTGGGGAGTAGGTCAAATGGACCAGCTCCCCATCCGCTAAGACTAACCGCAGTAACAACTTATGCTTTTGACCAGACCTATCGGTTGTTTATGACCGATTTCGACCCAAAGTCGCATGTGGATAATTTAAAGACTCATTGTGATTTGACCTGACAGTAGCTGTCAAATGAGTTTGAGCTACCACAGTTTATTGTGCTATTTAAGAGTGGCTATCGATGTCGAAAAGTGGTCACTCTTTCTGGATGCCTGCAATTTTCGATTAGGGCCGCGAGAAAATTATCCTCATGTTCATCAGGAAAGAGCACATGCGACGATAAACGTTCAGACTCCGGCAGTTCGAAATCGATTCGAATCGCTCCAACAAGATATAAGCCCGCAAGATTAAGTGCGTACGGACCTGATCGGCAGATTACACATGATTGCCTCTCCGGTCTAAGTGGCTGTAAACCATGAAGAACTCGATCGTTTGCATACACCGCCATTTCATTTTGTTTATGCTTAAACAAGTACAGGATGGACTTCGAACCGTTACTTCCGACGAACTGGTAATGATCATTGCCAGCATTGGGAACAAAACGATGACTCGCAAAAAACATTGCCACTCGCAAATCACTGCTTAAATCCAAATACGGCGAAAACAGTCCATAGTGCTGCAGTAGAGTATTAAGTAGGTCAGCCAGATTGTAATTGTGGCCCATACTCAAATCCAATCGAACGCGGCCAAAGAGACTCACTAAAGGATCATCTGAATCCTCCATATCTTGTGCTGAATATATCCACTCACCTCGTTTTATGAGTTCGTTTATTCGCCGATCCACTTCCTCGATGTCGAATTGTGAATAGATAATCTTCGACCACTCATACAAGTTAATACCATTGAAATGGTGAAATGATCGCGGATGATTCTGGAGGAGATTTCGCCAAATAGAAGGAATAAAAGAAGTCTCGCCAAGCCCTTCGATAAGAAAGTATGGATTTCTTATTGGGCGAGTAATCTCGTAATGCATAATCTGCCCACGGAACAATAGTTTTTGCCCTAGAGAATCTTGGATTTTGTTAACCTGCCTAGTTAATTCGTCGTATGATTTTGCTGTGTTTAAAAAAATATCTTTACAGAAGATCTTACCGGACTTTGCTATCTGATACCACTCGGTAAAATGATTTTTGTGAATTCGTGTGGCAAGATCCGAACTGGCTAAAGGTCCGCCATAGTAACGATCTATAATTATGTCACCACCCATATTCACATATCCTGACGAGATTAGCGCTTCGGCTTCTGCAGTTTGGATGCCAAGGTCAGAATAAATCTGTCGAGTCTTCTCTAAATTTGGGGGATAAAAATTATTTGGCCAATCGAAGTCATTACTGTAGTAATTCCAATAGTTATCATAATTCGCCATGAGTTTCTTATTTTCCAATAGTTGACTAATACTAACGCCAATACATAAAAGATTTTTCTTCTAAATTAAATTTTAGCAAAAGCTTTCGAATAAGCTTTATTATTACCAATGTAGATACTTGTCAAATAAAACTGGTCGCCAAGTTAGATTTTTTCATGTGACGGTTTTCCGATTCGTTTGGTGGTCAGTTGTCTCAACGTTATATTCATACAGCCATAGAATGCTGTAATACTTAACGATAAGTGAACCGCCACGGATAATTTAGACATTTCCTTGCCAGCTCAATCACGCTAGTAAGGTTCCCCCCATGTAGCCAATTTGTCAGAGGACGGGTCAATACCATTCTGAACATATAAATCTGAACCGATATCTTCTAGTAACTTGTTCCTCAAGGATACATCAACCCGGCCAAGTAAGGAAATATTGTCAATATGTTCTGAACCACACTTGCAGTCTTCCTCATGAATAACACGTTCCCAACAGCCGTTACTATCGATTCGATAGTGCATCCCATAGAAGCGACCAATACTCATGATACGCAACCCTGGATGATCGATACCATATTCAAATACACATACAATATTTTCATGCATTTTTACTATTCCAACGCCCTTCCCATATCTTGTGTCCATACCATGGTAAACAAGTCCATCAAGTTCAATTGATATCTCATTATACTTCTCTAATAGCTTGTTGATTTCAGGAAGAACAAAACAAGGGTCACTTACACCATGATACAGGGCGCTTCCACATAGAATCTGAACTATTTGTGAAGAGATAATGGCCAAACCGTCCGGAGGCGGAAGGTCCCTAGTCCAAAAGGGTCTATACATTGCACTTCTAGAAGGCATGCGCTTTTGAAGGTGACAGGAATACTCAGGTAACTCCAATGACCTCTTGAACGCCTCAAGACCTTCATCCGAAAGGTGTCGCATCTTCACCCATGGCATTGCCAAAAGTTCGCGATAAACAGGATCCTCACATGGTTCTGGAAATAGCCAGCCAACACTATATCCCTCCGCATATTTACGCAGAACCTCTGCTGGAGCGCTGATATGACAAATAATACAGTCTCCATCTAACCCTTCACGAATTAAAGGCCCCACCATGTACGCATCCTGTCGCACATATCTTGGTGCGCCATGATCTGTCGCAATTTCGGATAGATGAACAGCCTGAAGATTGTATTGTCGTAGTAACTTCTGGCTTATTAAATAAATGTGGCCAATATCTTCGGATGGAGCGAAACAAGCATTTAGAGTACGCAACCAAACTGGATCTTCAAAGCAATCCTCTACCAAATTGACCACATACTTAGAATCAAATTTATTACATGCAAACCAAGCAGCAACACGCGGATCGCCACTAACATCAAGGAAAAAGGAACGAAACCCATAATGCTGAAGGATTGCTTGGTTGATTGCATTATCGCCGGTATCATTCCAACCGCGTACTAAGTGTTGCAAGGCTCTCTTTGCATAATAGGTCCACATAATCATCAAATCGGGTACGCACCCTTGACGCTGAAATGACGTGGGCATTGAGGGCGAGCCATCTGAAGATAGGTAATGTTGAGTTTGTCCTCTGTAGAGAACTCCTGGCCCATATTGTTTAATAACTATTTTGAGTTCTTCGAGCGTCTCGCAATGACAATGTTCCATCCCACCTCTCCATTCCAACTTTAATAGTCGAATAAATGCTCTTGACTCATATTTAGTGTGCCATTATACCTATTCGTCTACCATCATCCCTTGATAGGTACAACCTCGTCGGATAGAAGCTTCTTGGATTGTAAATTTTGGACCCAACTCAACCTGTAGCGCATTTATTCTAAGACCAAAAAAATCAAAATGATGAAGATCAGTTTTTAATTCTTCAATAAATACGGATTTATAAGCATTTGCATCAAACCCTTGGAATAACACTCCAGCATTATCCAATGCAGTAAAAACTCTAGAAACAGCAGAATTGAATATCGGCAACAAGTCCAAATACACTTGCTTTGTGGGGTATCGATCTACTTTCGTTTTTTCCCACACTTTTTCAAAGGCCAAGCCATTTTCCAGAGAGACGAATCTGGATAAAGCATTTGCTTTACCCATTGGGTTTAAGTGGTCCGATTCGCTGCGTGGATCTAAGCGACTATAAACATCTTCTAACTTTATCAAATGCATCATCAACGGAGGATTGCCACCTGTCGTTCGATGCCTAGCAATTAAATATTCAGCCCCAAGTAGACGCTCAGGTTTCCCATCCAACCAAATAGTCTGGAGAAGGCTATGGAATAGAGGATGATCACGGTGATGAAGAGCATTTCGAATTGAAATTAAGAGGCTAGTCTCAGGATGCTCATGGAAGTCAAATATCGCTTGTGATACATCATATAACGTATGAAAACCCTCAAGATTTTGCTCAAATGCTCGATCTAGGTTGTGGATAGCCTCTTCACGGTCGATTGCTACCAACTCTCGGTATCTTAAAAATGCTTCCCCATAGAGTCGCATATTGTTGGCAAAACGCCCAAGAGCATTAGTAATAATTGATACATCGCCCATATCAACCCTCAGCATCTTAGTATTTATAGACTCTTCTTGTGAGTCCTCGGTTGGATTGCATAATCATATAATGGCGTACTGAACATAGCTATCAATAGCGCTGGGAATGTCCGCTCCTGGCACGGAGCAGACAGACCACTTACAGTCAGATCTGCTTTGAGCGAAATGCGGATTTCAGAACCTGATGCCCTGGGGAATGTACGTCATTATTCATTGGTTATTAAGGGTGTATAACAGCCTGCTACTTATGCCAAAATGATCCAAATTTAATGATTAGCGGAGACTTAGTGAAATGGCTGTTGTATTCATCCCGTCACTTGTTGCGTTGCTTGAAGCAAAAGAGAAAGAGGCCGGCCGTGTACTGCTCAGGCATGAGGTTGAGACGATAAGAGATAATGCTACCGCTATTGAATTACCGACAGAAATTGCCAGAGACATGACAATAAGCCGGGGCTATCAAGATATTGATGCGGAGCATGTCTGGAACGAATGGTTAACGATAAAAAACAATAAATCATGAAAAATATCGAAGAGTTACGCGCAGAACTTCTCAAAATCGGTGAGAGAATTGGTGGTGGAATAAGACCCAATTATTACTTCACCATCCCTAATAGACCTGACGGTATGGCGACTCCATATCTGGAAATTCATGGCAAAGAATATCATTTCATTGTCAATGAAAGAGGTGCCGAAATAGCGCGTAGAGTGACCCTCAGTGATGATGAGATTCTTTATTGGTTTGTTGAGTGTGGTGTGGTTGGTCTGGCTACAGAGTATGCAGCCATGAATAGCTCACCTGAAACGGAATTCAGGTATGTTTATTTTCGAAAACAATATAGTTTAATGCTCTCCATCAAACCTGAATGGGCAACAAAGAAGCGCAGAGAATTTACAGAAATCCTTAGCGGACAGGTTTAAAAAGGTCAAAGCATTTTTCAGAAACGTCGTTATCATCAGTTTGATTCGAATATCACTGTTCCCACCACTCAGCATCCAACTTCCGCTCCTGGCACTGTTCGGCCCGAAGCACTGCTCGCTGGCAGCTATGAGCGAGGAACGGAAGTTTCTCTTCTAACGACTTAGTAATTACATTTTCTTAAACATAAAATCCCGGCCTCGCAATCACTGTCACAGCATCTGCTGATGCCGCTACCAGCGGTTGATTAGCCCGCGAAACACATTATTAAGCGAAACTTTGCTGCCTCTGGATAGTGAAAAAAGAGTCAGTCATGGCAACTAAAATGGACGAGGAATCTGCCATAGGGTGACTCAATGACGAACTCATCGTATAGGGAGCCATACCACACTGGTGGGCTGGTAGTGAGGATAAAGAACAGCGCATTACCGGTCATTTCAGTGAGCCCATCTTGAAAATGGGCGAGTAGGTTCTGCTTGAGTGAGGAAGGCAGTCGCTGAGTGTCCTTATGCTCAAAAAACCATAACGCCACCTTCTCCAGAAACGTTTTTTCATCGCAGGCTTTAAGTTGCGGATGCCAGTATGCGGCAGGAAACTTATCTGTGATGGTCGAGTGATAAATCGCAAGAGAAGTCAGCATGCTGTCGCTTTCTTCAAGTTTTAGCACAAAATAGTCAGACACGCGGTCTGCCACATCATTCATACAGCCTACGGCCCACATAAATCCTGTAAGTCGTTCCGCATATTTATCCATTTTTCCTCTCCAGGTGCGTTGTTGTATCTGAATTTATCACTTATGACTTCAGAAGAATAATGGGGTTCAGAGCATCACAACATGTCAGAAGATATCAGCGTTAACCATCATTAGGGGAGATTTAAACCTGAACAATCATCCTATTTTCGGGAAGGTATATTTTGACTATGAGGCAATAGGTAGACTGTCCCGTTCTCCATTCGCTAGATCAAACCGCTGTAACGACTTCCGCTCCTGGTACGTAGCAGACAGGTTCTGGGTATGACGTCGGTTATGAGCGAGCAGCGGACTGAATCGCTACGGATAATCTAGACACTTCCAGGCTGTCAATGGACTGACCCCGCGACAGTAGACAAATCCTGTCCTCACGCCGAGGAATGTTTAAAGGCCTCTGGGTTGACGCCGCCAGGATGGCTGTGGCTCTTGCCCGGTTGTAGAACTGTAGTTTATGACGTCAATCGATAGTGCGACTGCACCAGACCCGAAGGGAAGCTGCGGCTTGATAACAGAGTCAAATCTATATCCTCAGTCACGGAACCGAACAACGGTTTTCCCGAACCGAGCAGGACAGGAACGGTAGTGATGACGATATCGGCGACCAGACCTTCGCGCAGGAACGACTGTATTACCTGGCCGCCATCGATATAGACGCGGTGCGCGTTCTGCACCGTCAGGTCCGCAAGCACCTCCTTTGGTGTGCGACATGAGAACTGCACTTTGCCCTTCAGCTCCTCGGGCACGGAGGTATTGGTTAGCTGTCGCGAGAGCACCAGCACGGGTCGGTCATAAGGCCATTCGTCAAAGGTCAGCACCTTCTCATAGCTGCCTCGACCCATAACGATCCAATCTTTGTCCGCGATGAATGCTGCATAGCCATGATCTTCTGTCGGATCATCGCGCTTCAACAGCCAGTCGATATCGCCATCCTGTCGGGCGATATAACCATCAAGACTGACCGCGATAAAAACATGTGTGGTGACCATCAAGTACTCCGTATTCAGGATGCATATATCTCGTTGAGTATAGGGATGTTAGCGATATTGACATGCTCCCTGTGGGAAAACACGACATGCGAGTAGCTGCATCTTCTTTATGTACTAAGGCAAAAAATCATGTGCCGTAGAATCCAGAATGGAGCGAAAAGCAGTGATCTTCACCTCATAAAGTAACAAATCACAATGTTAGCCTGTCCGCTCCTGGCTCGGGGCGGACAGGCTAACTGGGCAGGGGGTCAGCTGTAAGCGAGAAACGGACGTAACTGTCAAATCACTTTTCCAATTCGGTAATTGCCAATTCAGCAACTTCTGATGCAACTGATGTTGCATCGTTACTTTCGAGGGACCATGTTGTTGAGAGCCCACACCACGCAATTATCCATTTGAGAAGGCGCTCTCTGTCAAGGCCTGCCGTTTCGGTAACTATACTTAGCCGCTTTTTAAATATCTCCGGTTCAGTAGCTACACGAGGCACTGGGTTAGCAAGATCTGGATTAGTGAAAATATTGGCAAAGTCGAATCCTCGTTCACCTATTAGTCCTTTTGGATCAATGGCAAGCCAGCCTGACGACTCAAAATCAAGCACGTTGCCGTGATGTAAGTCACCATGTAATGCAACCACATCACGTGGAGAAGATAACAACTCTTCCGAAATTTCCGCGCAACGTGTCAGGATACCGCCATACTTCAGGGCCGCTGGTTTTAGAGGATAAAACCACTCATGTAGAGGCGTAAGCTGTGGTAAGGGTCTTTTTGAGGACGCATGAAGCCGGTTCGCAGTAATACACAAAATACGACAAGCTACATCATCTTGATCTTCTCGGGACATAGCTGACAGTGACGCTGAACCTGTGGCCCTTGAAAGAAGAATTGCTTCATTTTCATGTGCAATAACCTGTGCGGCGCCATTCCCTTCCCACCATGCCATAAGTGCATTACCGGTTTGTTCATCAGCATCATCCGTTACTTTCAACATGGATTTAACACCATGAATTGCTGTTTTAACCGGGAGTAATTGTGAGGTATGGGTTATAAATGGGGCACCATCAGGGATGAGGTTCCAGTGAGTTAACCAAGGTTTTAATTTGAATGTATCCATAATCCTTTCTTTAAAACCCTTATGTCAAAGGCCGAAACGAGGCATGCCTGTGAGCATTTTAACTCATGGATGCTGAGCTTTCATGGAAGGACATTCACTTCTCTATTATCCACCCAACCTCACCCCCATCGCCCCTCTGATAATCGGAATCGGCGTCAGCAAATGCTGATACATCAGCTCACCTGCCTTCACCGCATCGCGCGCCAGAATCGCGTCCATCAGCATCTGATGCTGCTCGTGCTTATCATCCAGCATCTCCACTGACAGCACCGTTTTGCGCAGCCACATATAACGATACCTTGCCGCCAGGTCGAATAGTCGCTCGCGCATCTGTAACAGATACTGCGATCCACACCCCGCGACAATCGCGGTATGAAATGCCTGATGCCGTTGATCCCACTCATCCAGCATGGTTTCGCTGGCATGGCGTGATTCCAGTTTGTTCAGCAGATGCATACGGGCAAGCAGATCCGCTTCCCACTCTTCGCCGCCGCGTTCGATGGCGAGGCGCACCAGCATGGCCTCCATATTGGCGCGGGCGTCAAAAATATCGAGCAGCTCCTGTTCGGACATCGGCGCGACCCGGTAGCCTTTCTGGTTAATGACCGTGACCAGCCCTTCGGCAACCAACTGCGACAGAGCTTCGCGCAGCGGGCCGACGCCCAGTTCATAACGGGATGTCAGCAAGCTCATGCGCAGCTTTTCATCCGGCTGATAAACGCCGCGGATAATGTCGTTCTTCAGCCAGCGGTAGCCATCGATGGCCGTCGCCTGAGAAATAGTGGTCATGGTCATACCCCTGAAAATTCAAAATACAGCCCCGACCTGCATGTCGGGGCTGACAGCTTAGCGAGTCTTCTACGGTCAGCGGCACCAGAATCAGATAATTAAATGCCGATGCACATATATTTGATTTCCAGGTAGTCTTCGATGCCGTATTTTGAGCCCTCACGGCCAAGGCCAGAGGCTTTAACGCCGCCGAACGGGGCGACTTCGTTAGAGATAATGCCGGTATTGATGCCGACGATGCCGTACTCCAGCGCTTCGCCCACGCGGAACACGCGGCTCATATCGCGGGCATAAAAATAGGCCGCCAGCCCAAATTCAGTATCGTTGGCCATGGCGATAACGTCGGCTTCATCTTTAAAGCGAAACAGCGGTGCTAGCGGGCCGAAGGTCTCCTCTTTTGCCACTTTGGCGCAGGCAGGTACATCCACCAGAATAGTGGGCTGGAAGAAGTTGCCACCCAGCGGATGAATATTGCCGCCGGTAATAATACTCGCGCCTTTTTCAACCGCATCGGCAATGTGCTCCTGTACCTTTGCGACCGCTTTGCTGTCGATCAGCGGCCCGGTGGTCACGCCTGGAGTCAGACCGTCGCCGAGCTGCAGTTTGTCGACCGCCTGCTGGAGTTTTTCGGCAAAGCTCGCGTAGACGCCTTCCTGAACATACAGGCGATTGGCGCACACGCAGGTCTGCCCAGCGTTACGGAACTTCGAGGCCAACGCCCCTTCTACGGCCTTATCCAGATCCGCATCGTCAAAGACAATAAAAGGTGCGTTGCCGCCCAGTTCCAGCGACACTTTTTTGATGTCCTTCGCGCACTGGGCCATTAACTGGCGGCCAACGTCGGTAGACCCCGTAAAGGATAGCTTGCGTACCAGCGGATTGCTGGTTAGCTCGTTGCCCACAGCAGCAGCGGAACCGGTCACCACGTTAAATACCCCGGCCGGAATCCCGGCGCGGCTCGCCAGTTCCGCCAGCGCTAGCGCCGAGAACGGTGTCTGGCTGGCGGGTTTGAGCACCATGGTGCAGCCTGCCGCCAGCGCCGGGCCGGCCTTGCGGGTGATCATCGCCGACGGGAAGTTCCACGGGGTGATCGCCGCCGTCACGCCAATTGGCTGTTTGATCACCAGCAGGCGTTTATCGGCCTGATGGCCTGGAATGGTGTCGCCGTAAATCCGTTTACCCTCTTCAGCAAACCACTCTATAAAGGAAGCGGCATAGGCGATCTCACCTTTGGCTTCTGCCAGCGGTTTGCCCTGCTCAAGGGTCATTAGCCGGGCCAAGTCGTCCTGGTGGGCCATCATCAAATCGAACCAGCGGCGCAGATGAGTGGCGCGCTCTTTGGCGGTGAGCGCACGCCATGCGGGCAGAGCGCGGTTGGCGGCCTCAATGGCCACGCGAGTTTCCTCGGCGCCCATTTTCGGCACGCTGCCCAGAGACTGGCCATTCGCTGGGTTGGTGACGGTGATTGTTTCACCACCGTGTGCGTCACGCCACTCTCCTTCTATATAGGCTTGTTGGCGGAATAAGCTGAGATCGTTGAGTTGCATGATGGTTTCCTGTCTCTGAATGATTACCGGGTAAACGCGGCATGGACGGTTTCCACACTACAGGCTGCCTGCAAAGAACGCCCGGGGTTATGCTGACTGGCCAGCAAGGTTTGAACCTTGCTCACAATATGGGCGCCAATCGGGATCGCCGAGGTGGCTGCCGGTGAAGGGGCATTGCAGGTGTGCAAAGTGCGCGACGTGGTGACAAACAAAAAGTCGTCGATTAATTTGCCGTCGGGCGAGACTGCCTGCGCCCGCACACCCGCAGGCCAGGGGTGCAGATCCTTCAGGGTCAGGCTCGGGCAGTATTTTTGCACCAGCCGCAGATAGCCGCTTTTGCACAATGAGTTTTTCATCTCCCCCAGCCCCGAGCGCAGGTTGCGCTGCAACACGCGGCGGATGCCGGGCGAGCCCAGCATCTCCAGCGTATCGGATAACGAAAAATCACCCTTGCGATAGCCTTCGCGCTTAAAGGCCAGCACGGCGTTGGGGCCGACGGTGACGCTGCCATCGATCATCCGCGTCAGATGCACGCCCAAAAATGGCATTGCCGGATCGGGGATCGGGTAGATAAGGTGGTTCACAATCTGATTATGTTCGGGGGCCAGGCGGAAGTACTCTCCGCGGAACGGGCAGATAATAAAGCCGGGGTCGATGCCCAGCATGCTCACCAGCCGGTCGGCCATCAGCCCGGAGCAGCCGATCAGTGTCGCCGCTTCGTACTCCTGGCCCTGGCGGGTGTGGATGACCACGCCGCTGGCGTGCTCCTTCAGGGCGCTGACCTCCGCGCCGTAAATCACCTCGCCACCTTTCGCCAGGAAGCGTTGGGCCATCGCCGCTGCCACCTCGCGATAGCTGACAATTCCGCTGGAGGGGACAAAAATCCCCCCCAGCCCGGTGATATTGGGCTCACGCTCGCGCAGTTCCGCGGCGCTTAACCAGGTGCGTTCCAGCCCGTTTGCGGCGGTGCGTTCCCACAGCGCCTGCATCCGCGCCATCTCCTGTTCGGAGGTGGCCACCAGCAGTTTGCCGCAGTTGTCCCAGGCAATGCCGTGTTGATCGCAAAAGGCTTTGGTAGCCCGATTACCGGCGAGGCAGAACTGCGCCTTCAGGCTGCCGGGGGTGTAATAGACCCCCGCATGGATCACGCCGCTGTTGTGCCCGGTCTGGTGGCAGGCCGGGCCTGCCTCCTTTTCCAGCAGGGCGATGCGGGCATCCGGGTAGACCTCAATCAACTGCATGGCGGTCGACATGCCGATAATGCCGCCGCCAATAATCACAAAATCATACATCCGCTCAATTCCTTTGCCGTTGAACCCTTACTGATGCGTTTGGTAGTGCTGGGTGGCGTAGCTGATATAGCCGCGCTGACGCATCAGTTCGCGGCGCAGATCTGGGTGTGGGGTGAAGCGATCGCGGCCGTGCAGCCAGAACAGATTGTTAATCAGCAGGAATTTCCCCACTGGCACCGGAATGGAGAGGATGTTTTTGCTGCCTTCCAGCGCGTCAGACAATTCACTGAGCCAGACGCCCTCGGCAAAATCTTTCGGCTGGGCGAACTGGTCGATATAGCGCATCACCGGCCTACCCTGCTGGTCGACGTCAAACACCGGGTGGAACACATCTGCGGTGACGTTTTTACTCGGCGGTGCGGTCCAGCGCAGCGGGCGGCGGGCCAGCGGGTGGCTGAAGAACTGATCCAGACCCTCCCAGTCGTCGAGGTGCAGCAGCAAAGAGTTGCCGCCTTGCATGTTCTGCTCGTCGATTTTCATCATCAGCACGTAATCGGTCACCTCCTCCACGAAGGTACCGTCATTGTGCAGCTCCAACACGCGATGGGGCTGGCGCAGGTAGCTATCTGAGTTATCGACATTTTTCACCACAAAGCGGGCGTAATACTGGCCGCTCATGGCGTCGTAATTGGAGCGCCCGATGAGGTGCGCCACGGCGGTGGCAATCTTCACCATCTCATCGGCCTGGGCGACGTTATCGATTCCCACCGCGTCGATCAGCAGAGCGCCTTCGTTACGGCTGAGCAGCGTGTTGAGCAGCAGCGGCTGAAGCTGGTTGCAGCACATGTCGTCGAGGATCTTCGCGATTTTGAAGCGCAGAAAGGATTTGTATTCCAGCGCCTGCACGGGCCACTGCTCTACCTCCCGCAGGAATTGCTGCGTGACCTCTGCGGAGAACGTGAGTTCCAGCAGACGCGGAGACTGCACGGATGGCGCGATACTGAAACCAGTGATAGTACTGGATAACGCATCGTCAGGCTGTTTTACGGCAGTAAGTGCATTCATCAGAATCAATCCTCTCAGAAAGTCTTCAGGAGACAGGGCAGTGAATTTCGTAGCCATAAATTAAAAATATCTACATTTTTGAGAAATGTGCATACATCGCTCAAATTGTTTAAATTTTGTGACGCAGGTGTAAAAAACGAGCAGGAAAAGGGAGCAAAAAACGCGGTTTTCTGTCGATGCAAAGGCGATAGCGTGATAAGCCTCACGGAAAAAGCAGGAAATCAGTAACAAAAACGTGACATATCCACACAAATCTTAACAAATTGCGACGACGAGACTGTACGGCCTCCTGGCGCTCCTCTATACCTTGATCCGTGTTACCTGCGACACATCAACAACACAGAGAAAAACGTATGGAACAGACTTCTGGCAAGAAAAGTGAAGCAATTCATAGCGATAATAAACCGCAATTTAACCGCTCCATCGGACTCATCTCTAACTTTTCACTCGGATTCACCTACCTCTCGCCGCTGACGGCTGTCTATTCCCTGTTTGCGCTGGCCGTGACGCTGGCGGGGCCACCGGCAATCTGGTGGATCCCGATTGTGGCCTGCGGGCAACTGCTGGTGGCGCTGGTGTTTGGCGAAGTGGCTTCCCAGTACCCGATTACCGGCGGGTTATACCCGTGGGCGCGCCGCCTGTGGGGTAAAAAATATGCGTGGATCGCCGCCTGGATTTACCTGTGGGCGCTGGTGGTCACCATCACCTCGGTGGCGGAATACACCGCCACCTTCGTCGGCTCGCTGTTCGGTTATGCGATATCGGCAGGTAACATGCTGATCACTTCGGTGGTGCTGTTACTGCTGATGATGGCGGTGAACATGTCCGGCACCAAAAACCTCGCCCGGGTCGCCCGTATTGGCTTCTGGTGTGAAATCGTCAGCGTCATTGCACTGGGGATTTATCTACTGTTGTTCCACCGCGCGCAGCCGTTCTCGGTGGTGTTTGACTCCATGGGCGTGCTGGCGAAAGACGGCAGCTACCAGCCAGCGTTTATGGCGGCGGCGCTGATCGGCCTGTTCATGTTCTTCGGTTTTGAAGCCTGCGGCAACGTGGCGGAAGAGGTGAAAAACCCGAGCAAAAAAATCCCAATTGCGATGATCCTCAGCATCGTGTTTGGCGCGCTTTCGGCGATGGTATCTATCCTCGGTTACCTGCTGGCATCACCCAATCTGATGAATATCGTCAACGGCAAAATCACCGATCCGATCCCGGCTATCCTCAACGAAGCCCTCGGTGAAACCGGTGCCATGGTGTTTATCATCATCGCGGTGATTGCCATGTTGTCATGCATTCTGTCGCTGCAGGCCGCGTTAAGTCGCCTGATTTTCTCTTTCTCCCGCGACCAGATGCTACCGGGTAGCACCTGGATGTCGAAGCTGTCGAAAAACAGCGTGCCGGACAACGCGATGATCGTCAGCTGCTTGCTGCCGGTAACCATCTGCGTGTGGGTTTATTTCCAGCCGGATAACCTGGCGCGCATCACCGCCTTTGCGGTTATCGGGATCTACATTTCCTTCCAGATGGTGGTACTGGCTGCCCTGCGCCAGCGCCTGAGAGGCTGGAAACCTGCCGGGGAGTGGACCGTGGGTGGCTGGGGAATGCTGGTTAACGTGCTGGCGCTGGCCTATGGCCTGTGTGGGATCTGGCTGCTGGCACAACCTGCCGAGAGCAGTAGTTTTATCGACCGCTGGACGGTGCTGGTTGGGCTGGCGGTTGTGGTGATGTCCGGGCTGGTGTACATGACGCTGGCACGGCCGTTCGGGCGGTCAAACGCCCCGGAAAACGATGCCATCGAACATGCCAAACGCCTGAAGGCGGAACAATCTCTGTAACTTACTCATACATAACAACGATCACCAATGGAGTCGGCTATGCAACACAACTTATTGATTAATGGCGAACTGGTGGCGGGCGAAGGTGAGCTGCAGCCCGTCTATAACCCGGCAACCGGCGAGGTGCTAGTGCAGATTGCCGAAGCTACACCTGCCCAGGTCGATGCGGCTGTACAGGCTGCCGATCGCGCGTTCCATCAGTGGGGGCAAACTACGCCAAAAGCGCGCTCTGAGTACCTGCTGAAGCTGGCAGAGGTGATTGAACAGAATGCCGAAACCTTTGCCCGACTGGAATCACAAAACTGCGGCAAACCGCTGCACTGCGTGCTTAACGATGAAATTCCGGCCATCGCCGATGTGTTCCGCTTTTTCGCCGGTGCTACCCGCTGTCTGAACGGGCTTGCCGCAGGAGAGTACATGGAAGGTCACACCTCAATGATCCGCCGCGATCCGGTGGGCGTGGTGGCGTCGATCGCCCCGTGGAACTACCCGTTGATGATGGCTGCCTGGAAGCTGGGCCCGGCGCTGGCTGCGGGTAACTGCGTGGTGCTCAAACCCTCGGAAATCACGCCACTCACGGCACTGAAACTGGCCGAACTGGTGAAGGATATCTTCCCTGCCGGGGTGGTGAACGTGCTGTTTGGGCGCGGTAAAACCGTGGGTGACCCGCTGACGGGCCATGAAAAAGTGCGCATGGTGTCGCTGACCGGCTCTATCGCTACTGGCGAGCATATAATTGCGCACACCGCGTCGTCGATTAAGCGCACTCATATGGAACTGGGGGGGAAAGCGCCTGTAATCGTCTTTAACGATGCGGATATCGATGCCGTGGTTGAGGGCGTGCGCACCTTTGGCTTCTACAATGCCGGGCAGGACTGCACGGCGGCCTGCCGGATCTATGCGCAAAAAGAGGTCTATAACACGCTGGTAGAAAAACTGGGTGTCGCCGTGGCCAGCCTGAAAATGGGTGCCCCGGACGATGAAACCACCGAGCTGGGCCCGGTCAGTTCCGCCGTCCATCTGACACGCGTCAGCGAGGCGGTGGAACGCGCCAAAGCCCTGCCGCACATTCGGGTAGTGACCGGCGGTAACAAAGCCGACGGCAAAGGCTATTACTTCCAGCCAACCCTACTGGCCGGAGCGAAGCAAGGGGATGAAATCATTCAGCGCGAGGTCTTCGGCCCGGTGGTCAGCGTCACAGAATTCGACGACGAAGAGCAGGTGCTGGCGTGGGCAAACGACTCCCAGTATGGCCTGGCCTCATCGGTCTGGACCCAGGACGTGGGCCGCGCCCATCGCCTCAGCGCCCGCCTACAGTATGGTTGCACCTGGGTAAATACCCACTTTATGCTGGTCAGCGAAATGCCCCACGGCGGGCAGAAACTCTCCGGATACGGCAAGGATATGTCAATGTATGGGCTGGAAGATTACACCGTGGTGCGTCATGTGATGATTAAGCACGGATAACAGCTACGTGGCTGCAATAGTCGATTATATTGCAGCCACTGCTTTACTCCCGGCATTGTAAGCATCAAACATGGCGATCAGCAGGGCAAAATCCGGATGGATAAAGACCCCGGCACGCAGATCCCACTCGATGATAAAGGCCTGATAGTTTTGAATAAAATTTAATGGCTAAATCGACGCCCCATGATTTTTTATAATCGTGGCATTTTTATCTTCAGAACCTATTAACTCCAACCTTGTTTACTGCGACGGATATAAGGTAATACGGATAATAAAGCCAGAACCGCTAATACCATTCCAATCCATAAAGCTGAACGTAAACCGAGTCCTGATGAAATTGCCATCCCACCTAAATAAGAACCGCCACCTAATCCAATATTGATAACAGAAGTATGAACGGCATTAACCATTGGGCCTGGATGTGCCACGCTGACAATTCTTGCCATCATTGCCGGATTCATTGGCACGCCTGATAAACCAATGAGTATGACAGCCAGAATAGCAATAACCTGATATTGAACAAATAGTGCCATGCCGAGCAAAGAAATACTCAATATTGTTAAGCCAATAACCATAACAGCTAAACTATGGCGATATGCAAGACGTCCCGTTACCATATTTCCGATGATATTGGCTAGCCCATAAAGCATCAGAATGAAGGGAACCGTTTGCATTGTAAATCCACTGACATCCGTCAGAACCGGCACGAAATAACTGAATGCCGCAAAGCTTGCGCCTAAAATTAAACAGCTGGTCGTACAGGCTTTCCAATAGGCTTTATTTTTAAATGCCTTTATCTCTTCGGCCATTTTAATAGCACCGCCGCCTGTCATTTGCGGTAATAAGCGTACTAAGACCAACAAACATATCAATACCAGGACTGCGACCAACCCAAAGCTCATTTTCCAGCCCCAGTATTGGTCAATGATTGTCGCGATAGGGACACCGAAGACATTGGACACCATAAAGCCTGCGATCACTATTGATGCTGCCCTTGGGCGATTTTCTACAGACACAAGGGCCATACTTGTCGCTAGTGAAAGGCTTAAACAACCCGCGCACAAAATACCTGTAACGATTCGAATGGCAACTAACACATTGTAATCAGAGACAAAGACACTTAACCCCTGCACGATAACATAGAGTCCTAGCATCCCTAATAACGTTGCCCGGTATGGGGCTTTAAATTTAAGAAAAGCGTAAGTTAATACTGGGCCACCTAGCATCACACCGAATGCATAATACGAAATCAAATGCCCAACTTCACCGACAGTAACGCCAAATGCTTCAGATAGCGTGGTCATCATACCCGCCACCATTAACTCTGCTGTACCTAATGAAAAAATGGCTAACCCTAAAATATAGACGACTAATGGCATGGCTTTTTATTTTTTCCCTGTATTGGAATGAACGTTACAAAAATGGATGATGATAATTAATGAACTTTTACGCTTGAATTTATAAGTTGATTAACAGACCAGCGACAACATCTTCGAGGATTTTTCTATCTGTAATGTTTTTATTGAGTACACGTAAACCGTAATAGCCCGCCATAAAGCCTCTTGCCATTTCAACGGCGGATGCTCTATTGCCAAGCTCACCGCTTTGTTGGCCTTCGATAAAAACGGCGACCAGCGTTTGCTCTAAGCGCTGACGATATTCATTATTCAGACTGGCAACGGCTTCATCTTTACTGCCCATCTCCAGAGCTGAAAATAAGACCATGGCATCATGCTGTTCTGGTTGAGAAAGATCTTCGGCAATACCCCAAAGCAGAAGGGTATGTAACCGCTCTTTTACCCGGCCAGATTGTGTGAGTATTGATAACTGTGCTGACATAGTTTGTTCATGGCTGCGTAACAACGCTTGCTCGTACAGAGCTTGCTTGCTACCAAAAGCATTATATAAGCTTCCCCGCCCTAATCCTGTGCCATCGCATAAATCTTGCGCAGAGGTACCCGCATAGCCATTGGCGCTGAAAACAGCAACGGCAGCATCAATGACATCCTGATCTTCGAACTTACGTGGACGACCTGGAAAGGTTGGTTTTTCAGCACTCATAGGGATGGGGGACTTGAAATGAGTTGAAGCGGCATAGTATTGATTATGGAACGATCAGTCAAATAATTTTCATAAAAAAATCAGCGGTGATGCGCAGACAGATTTTCTTATGAATTGCCTCGCACCACAGCTTTAGTTTTTACGCGTGATGACCACATAATTGCTGCTGTAATTCCTACAAAGCAAAAATGCGGCCCATTTCATGGCCGCATTTTTATTATTGCCGTGTTACCGCGACATTACCTGCCTGCGGTACAGCCTGCTTTCCCTGCTGCTGTTCAAGAACGATTTGCGCCAGCGGCGTATCCGCTTCATAACGCTCTTTCGCATCCAGGGTTTTCTCGTATTTGTTGTATTTCCACCAGGCATAGCCAAGGAAAATAACCAGACCGCCGACGTTATAAAATACGATGGTCATGATGCTGGCCCCGGTCGGGAAAGTTGACGCAATAAACCCGATGGTGAAGATAACGATCAATACGCTCACAATCGCGATACCCTGCATCCGTGAACCCATGCGGAAGTCGCGGTTCACTGCATCGTATTTCAAGCGCAGATTCAGGTAGGCAAGCATGATAAACAGCGGTGGCAACATCGACGCCGCAGCCGTCATGTTAATCAACGTGTTCATTAATTCCTGCACGCTACCCGAACCCACGGTTGGGATAAGCATCAATGGAATCACAATCAGGAATTGAATCCAGGCCGCGCGAGTCGGTACACCATGCTGGTTCAGGCTCACGGTCTTCTCGCCAAAGATACCTTTAGGGATCTCGGTAAAGAAGATTTTCACCGGTGCCGCCGTCCACATCAGCAATGAACCAAACATGGCGGTGAACGAAACAATACCAACAAAGCGGTTCATCAGCACGGTTGGCAGGCCAAAGTGTTGCGCCAGCCCACCAAAGACTTGAACCGTACCGCCGGTGTAGTGCAAATCAGACTGGTGAACAAAGACGTTAATCAGCAGCGATGACACGGTATAAAGAACACCGATGAACAGACCAGAAAGTATGATGACTTTAACAAACGCTTTGCTGCCGCCTTTGACGTCGTTAACGTACACCGCCACGGACTCAGCACCACCCGCCGCCTGGAAAATCCAGGCAATAATGCCGAGAAATGCCCAGCTGAACTGCGGAGTAATCGCCTGCACGTTGATTGGGTCTGCAGGTTCAACTCCCCCCACCACCGCTGCTCCTGCCAGAATGATGTAGGAGAAAGTGAGTAATAACATCAACGTGGAGGTGACTGACGTCATTGGTCCGAGCAATTTCGCACCGTGGTTTGAAATCCAGGTGGAGAACGCGAACAGGATAATACTGATAATTGCCGTGGTTAATGGTGTGAAAATATAGTCATATCCGAGGAACGCATACGAAGCGTATGCAATAACCCTTGGCAATAACGAGGTGAAGAAAAACAGATTCACAAACCAATAGGTGTACGCGGTAATAAATGCCCAACGGCCCCCTAGTGCGCTTTTCACCCAGGCGTAAACCCCGGCTTCTGAATTACGGTTGAGCGAAACGAATTCTGCGATGATTAAACAGAACGGAATAAAGTAAATAAGCGTGGCCACCAGGAAAACCGGTGCCGATGCGATGCCAAGCTGGACGTTATTATTAATGACGTTATTGAAGCTAAACACCGCCGCAAATGTCATCGCC
The DNA here is from genome assembly GCF_027594725.1 of Buttiauxella sp. WJP83. NCBI lineage: Bacteria > Pseudomonadati > Pseudomonadota > Gammaproteobacteria > Enterobacterales > Enterobacteriaceae > Buttiauxella > Buttiauxella sp. WJP83. The sequence goes on along the minus strand of NZ_CP110080.1, from coordinate 2,002,195 downwards.
AGTAAGCCAAACTTGCCAATTGTATTTCTACTAGTCGAAGCCATAGAAACTCCACATTGTGTAGGGTATTTTTATTGTATTGACCCGCCCAGACGTTCTGGACGGGTCGCGAAAGTTACTTATTCAGGAAATAGGTTTCCTCAACGGTGACTTTCAAAATGACTTTCCGTACGCCCTCTCCGGTGGAAAATCGGTACGCTTCGTGATTTTCAAAAATGACGACATTTCCTGCCACCAGCTTCTGCGTTGCTCCCTGCCCGCTAAAAAATTCCCTGTCGCTTTCATCGCGATAAGCCATTTCTGGGGTTAAGGTATTTTTGGCGGCAATTTCAACCTGTTGTTCACCGGCCAGGTAATAATGCACATCAAAATAACGGCGATGCCCTTCGAATAATTCCGTGTTTTCGGTAGCCCCTTCCGCCAGGCGATAAACCAGTGAATCACCGATGGAATAAAAAACATTCGGCTCGATATTCTTCAGGTTATTAATCGCTTCCATGCAGCGTTGCCATTTCTTTCCCGCATGATAAATGCGCTTAAAATCTTCTAAGGTGTTTAGAATAATCATTACCTGTACCTCAACAAGAATGTGCGCATTCTGAATGCGGCTGGAAATCATAGGCAGCGAGAGATGCAGCGCTTTGCCCCGGACGTAACGGCACCATCGTGAAGCCGTAGCTAAACGGTTTGAGATAAACCCGGAACGAATCCAACACTTCTGAACCCCAGGAGTTGGAACCTAAACCCAGGATTTGGTCATCAAGATTGAGTGTCAGGTAGCCACTTTCCTCAAGCTCATTGATGTGTTGCGCCTGTTGCAGCATTTCAGCGCTATACGGCCACAGACTGAAGTTAATCGGTTTGCGCGGTTGAATGAAAAGACCGTTGCCCATTCCATCTTCAACGGTGAGCCAGCGCACCTGCTGCCGGTTCCCGTTATCTTGTGGGAACGGGTAATTCTCAAAGAGGCTGTCAACAGACTGGCGATAACGCCCAATCAGGTTGCTCTCGCAGCTATCGGCGTAGTTTTCACCCGGCCCACGGCCATAATATTCAACCTGACTGAAACGCTTGCTGATGCCGAAATCGAGGCCGATTTTTGGAATAATCGCCTGATAATTTCCGTAAGGAACGCCCGACAGTTCAAGCGATATATGGCCCGCAGGGGTAATTCGCCACTGGTAGGTGCAACGCATGCCAAAATCGAAAACCGGAGGCGCAATCACGGTATCCACTTCAATGATGACATCGTCACCTTGCGCGGATTGTCGCATCGCACGGAAATGATGTTGCATCAGATGCACGTGATACGGCTGCCACAGTCCTTCAAATTCCTGCTTGTGGTTATCAATCGTCGGCTTGAAGAACGTGAGATGAGGTGCGCGCCCTACTATCTCCTCTCCCTGCACGTGCCAGGAGAGAAGCTCGCCACTCAAACGGCAGAAAGTCAGGGAAAAATCGGCACCACTGACGACTTGCTGATGCCCACGCGTTTCGTTCACCAGTGCGCTGGTTTGCTTCGCTGGCAGTGCTTCGCGCGCAGCCGCCGTCTGACGCAGAATTTGATACTGGCCAAGTGGATGCATCGCTTCGCTGTAAGCCGTGGCGTGACGTTTGTAGACTTCGACATTAATAAACACTTCACCTACGGGCAGCGATGGTGCATTCAGGTGGAGTTCTTCTTTTTCACCCGGTTGTAAACACGGTGCGGCCAGCGTGTGTTGCGCGATGATTTCGCCTTCAACCTGATAAGTGACGTGTAGTTCGATATCGTTCAGTGCGCTGAACCAGTAACGGTTCTCCACCAGCAAGACATCGTTCTTCTCTGTGGGATAAACAGCAACCGGACACAGAACTTGCTTATATTCGCGAAGCCCAGGACCAGGACGCTGGTCAGGGTAAATCAGCCCATCCATACAGAAGTTATAGTTGTTTGGATAATCGCCATAATCGCCACCGTACTGGTAACGCTCACGGCCCTGCTCGTCATGCACTAACAAGCCATGGTCGCACCACTCCCAGACATAATGTCCTTGCAGGCTTTTATGTTGATTGATGACCGTTTGATATTGCGCAAGCCCGCCAGGTCCGTTGCCCATCGCATGAGCGTATTCGCACAGGATGCGGGGTTTCGGGTGCGGATATTCACCAAAAGCATTCATCATTGAGACGCGGGAATACATCGTACTGATGACATCCACCACTTCCGCATCGCGATCTTCTTCGTAATGTACAAGACGAGTTGGGTCGAGCTGTTTGCAACGCGCCGTCATTGCGCGAATGTTGCACCCGTAGCCAGACTCATTGCCCAGCGACCAAATAATGATGGAAGGATGGTTTTTCTGCGCCAGAACATGACGTTCGATGCGTTCGACATAAGCTTGTTCCCATGCGGGATCATCCGTAATGCGGCTGATATCACCGACGTTGGCAAAACCATGACTTTCCAGGTCGGTTTCAGCCATCACAAACAAACCGTACTGGTCGCAAAGCGCGTAAAAACGCGGATCGTTAGGATAATGGGCAGTGCGTACTGAGTTAATGTTGTGCTGCTTCATCAGAATGATGTCGCGCTCAGCACGCGCCATATCGATGGCACGACCTTTTTGATGATCATGATCGTGGCGGTTTACGCCATGCAGTTTCAGGTAGCGACCATTCACGTAAAACAAGCCGTCGCGCACTTTAATATCGCGGAATCCAACCTGCTGCGGCACCACTTCGACGATTTCGCCACGGTTATCGCGTAGCGTCAGCAGCAACAGATAGAGATTGGGATGTTCTGCGTTCCACTGTTTTGGGGTTTTAACCGGTATGACGAACTGGCAGCGCGAATCGCTGTGGACAGACAGCGCATCGTGTTGCTGTTGCGCGACGCATTTCTCACCGTCAAAAAGTTGTGCCAGCAGTTGATAACCTTCGGCAGGTGTCGCCGCAATGTTGCGTAAGTCGCAGGAAAGCTGAAGTTCGGCATCACCGTAGTTTTCATCGAATTCGGTGACGACCGTGAAATCATGAAGATGCACATCTGGCTGACCCAGCAGGTAAACGTCGCGGAAGATCCCCGCCATCCACCACATATCCTGGTCTTCGATATAGGTTGAGTCCGCCCACTGCATCACGCGCACGGAGAGTAAGTTCTCACCGGCTTGCACGTAAGGGCTGATGTCAAACTCAGCGCTCAGGCGGCTACCTTTGCTAAACCCAACGTAGTGGCCATTCACGTACACTTCAAAGTAGGTTTCTACGCCGTCGAATTTGATAACAATCTGGCGTTGTAGCCATTGCGCGGTGAGTGAAAACTGGCGCTGATAGGCACCGGTTGGGTTGTTGGTGGGAACATAGGGGACATCAATCGGGAAAGGAAATCCTTCATCGGTGTACTGCAAATTGCCGTGGCCTTCCATTTGCCACATGCCAGGGACAGTTATCTCACCCCACTCAGGCATCGCTTCGCGGTAAAACTCAGCAGGCACCTTTTCAGGATGGTCAAAATAGTTAAACGCCCATTTGCCGCTGAGCAGCATAAAGCCCAGACTTTCATCCCGATTAAGGGTTCTTGCCTGCGCTTCGCTAGCGTAGCCATGAAACCAGGCGCGTGGTGGCAGCCGATTCTCAGATTGCTTGTCTATGTTTTCCCAGTTATTCACGCCAACATCCTCATTACGTGTGTAGGGGATAACAATAGTAAACATTTACTAAAATTAAAACTTTGGTTTTACTAAATGCCAAAGGGATCACAATAAATCAACATTGCGAAATGCGGGATGACGAGAAATCTTGAGGCGTTGCAGGGCGGAGTTCCGCCCTTAAAACTGCGTGAGTGACTGATTATTCAGCGGTCGTTGTGTCGCGCAGTTGCAGTGAACTGGGGACATAAACCGAGAGTGGGATGGTGCGATCATCACGCAGCCGCTCCATTAAGAGATTGACCGCCTGGGCACCCATGGTTTCAGAATGGATACGCACCGTAGACAACGCGGGGAAGACAAAGCGTGCGGTAGGAATATCATTCACGCTAATCAATGCCATCTGATCAGGCACTTTGATGCCGTGTTCATGCAATGCACGCAGCACGCCAATGGCAATGGAGTCGGTCGCAACGAACAAAGCTGGCGGGTAATCCCCTGATGTGCCGAGCATTTTCAGCGCACATTGATAACCAGACTGGCTGCTAAAATCACCGTAATAAACATCCTGCGCATTGACAACATTCTTGCTGCGCCCGTATTCAACGAACGCCTCTTCACGTTGATCAGCATATGCTGGGTCATCTCGCCCACCAATAAAACCAATCCGCATATAGCCGCGAGAGATGAAGTAATCGATAACTTTACGGCTGATTTTGTACAAATCCACGTTCACACAGTCAAAACGAGGATCGTCCGTCACACCATCGAGGAATACCAACGGTAGCTCTTGTTGCTCAAGCCAGGCCTGTGCTGAAGGCTGAGGTTTACCAATAATCAGTAAACCGTCGGCGGCGGCAACCGCCGGGCGTTCACTTTTAAAGTCGTAACAGGAAATGAGCGTAACACCAAGCTTTTCACATTGTGTTTCAATGCCATAGCGCATCGCCAGATAATAGGGGTCGTTGATTTCCAGTTCTTGCCCGTGGGTATACAGTGCCGCAAACGTCAGCCGCTGGCCGGCCTGTCGTTTAGCGCTGGGGACTTTATATTCCAGCCTTTCTGCCGCTTCGAGGATTTTTTGACGAGTCTGCGTTTTGACGCTTAACGTCGGATCGTCATTAAGCACCCGTGAAACTGTCGCCACAGAGACCTGGGCGGCCTGGGCAATTTCCTTCAATGTAGCCATAACATCCCAATAATCATCTGATAAACACCATTAACCCTAAGCCTGCGTCCTTGCGGCGCAATGCCAGCCGGGTAACAGCTTAATGTCATATCTGACACCTGTATACCCCTGTCTGACGCCCGATCAACGATGTGATCCAGTTATCGATTTCGTAACTTAAGTTTATTTTAAGTGTATTATTTAGTAAATATTTAACTAAAATCCTTGCCGTCATACTGGCGTGACGGAACGAGTGTGGCCAGGAAAATCAAAAAAATAACAAGGATTGCATTGAGTGAACAAAACATTATCTATGGCATCTTTAGTCTTTCTGCTGACCCCCGCAGGGACATTACTGGCGGCGGAAGCGGTCGTGCCTGCCGAGCATCAGACTCCAGAGCCCCCTACTCTGGTGGCGAAACCTTCAGAAACAGCATTTCGCTTCTATGGCGAGATGGGACTTGGCGGGAGCGTGTACCTGAACGGTGAGGATAAACATAAATATAGCGATGGCACTTATATTGAAGGCGGCCTTGAAATCAAACATGGCAACTGGTTTGGGTTGCTATACGGCGAAGGCTGGACGGTGCAAGCCGATAGCCAGGGCAACGCCTGGGTGCCGGATCACGGTTGGGGTGGCTTCGAAGGCGGGATAAACCGTTTTTACGGCGGGTATCGTACCGATAAAGGGACGGAGTTTATTCTCAGTGCACGTAATGACTCCTCGCTGGATGATTTGCAGTGGTGGGGAGATTTCACCCCCGAATACGGTTATGTCATTCCCAATACGCGCGATCTGACTTACGCCGCCAAAGTGCAAAACCTGACGGGGGATTTCCGTTACAGCATTACCGCAGCACCTGAAAGCCGCGTTGATGAAAGCACCGCGCTGCTGCACTTCGGTAAATATGATCGCTATTCGGACAAATACACGTATCGAGCCATGATCAATGGTTATCTCCAGTACGACATTCAGGAAGGGTTGACGCTGCTGAACGGTCTGGAAGTGACTGACGGCACAGGGCAACTCTTTTTGCTGGGATTACAGGGCAAAAATTTGGCCGGGCGTGTCTGGCATCACACTGGCAAAGGTGATGGGAACAACCCAGGTAGCGAAACAGGGATGATGGTTAGCGGCATGGTGGAACCCACCAAAGGGCTCTATTTATCCACCGCCTGGAGTTACGCAAAACATCTACTGGATAACGCCGAGGACCAGACCACCTCTTTCGCACAATTTGGGGTCTGGTATGAGTATTGCGATGGCAAATTCGCCACCGCGCTCGACAGCCGCTTTTATCTGCATAACGACACGACGGATGCCAGCAACTCGGTATTCCTGATGCAATATTTTTACTGGTAAGGAAACGTCATGAAACGATTACATCGTCTTGCTCCACTCGCCGTACTGTTGATTGTTGCTGGCTGTAGCACTAAACAGGCTGACACCACATGTTTAAAGGCCAATCAGTTCCACAATGTTATTGACCGCACGGGCGCGCCACAGGCAATGCTCGATTATGATTTTGATGAACATCAGCGTTTTAACCCGCTATTTGACGATGGTGCGTGGCATGGTCATTTGCTGCCAGCAAACAGTGAAGGTATGGGCGGATTCCCTGGTCCCGCGCTGCTGACCGAAGAGTACATCAACTTTATGGCGAACAATTTCGATCGCCTGAGCGTGTATAAAGACGGTCAGAAAGTGGCGTTCACCCTGCAGGCTTACAGCATTCCGGGGGCGCTGATTCAAACGCTGACGGCTCCTGGTGTCACGGTAAAAATGACGCTGCGTTTTGTCACCTCTCGCACCTCGCTGCTGGCAACAGAAATCACCACCGACACCCCGCTTGAGCTGGTGTGGGACGGCGAACTGCTGGAAAAATACCATCTGCAGGAACAAAAACCGCAGTCAAACGAGACGATTGATCAGGCATTCCCTGATTACTCCCGCACCCTACACGCCACCAAAGATGGTCTGAACGTGACCTTTGGCAAAGTGCGCTCCGACTCGAACCTGATGACGTCCGGTGAGTCGCAGTACCAAATCCACAAAACGCTGCCGATGAGCACCCAAATAAGCGGGCATCGTTTTGTTGCGAAGGCAAACATTGCGAGTTCTACCACGATCTACACCACTTATTCACATCTGCTGAATGCGGCTGAGGTGCAAAAAGAACAAGCCAAAATCACCGATATTCTCAAGCATCCCCAGCCGTACCTCACTGCGTCTGAACAACGCTGGGAGGGCTATCTGAACAAAGGATTAAACAATCCTGATGCCACAGAGGCCCAGACTCGCGTCGCGGTAAAATCGATTGAAACGCTTAACGGCAACTGGAGAGGTGTCGCAGGGGCAATGAAGTTTGATTCCGTCACGCCGTCTGTTACCGGGCGCTGGTTCTCTGGCAACCAGACCTGGCCGTGGGACACCTGGAAACAGGCTTACGCGATGGCGCATTTCAACCCTGACGTCGCAAAAGACAACATCCGCGCCGTGTTCGCGTGGCAAATCCCGGTCGATGATCCGGTTCGTCCGTGGGATGCGGGGTTTGTGCCAGACCTGCTCGCCTATAACACTAACCCGGAACGCGGCGGTGATGGCAGCAACTGGAATGAGCGCAACACCAAACCGAGTCTCGCCGCCTGGTCGGTCATGGAAGTGTATAAAACCACGGGTGAGAAAGCCTGGCTCGAAGAGATGTATCCGCATCTGGTGGCTTATCACGACTGGTGGTTGCGCAACCGTGACCACAACAGCAATGGCGTACCGGAATACGGTGCAACGCGCGATAAAGCGCATAACACCGCCAAAGGCGAGATGATCTTTACCGTTAAGCGCGGCAACAAAGAACAAAAGATGGTCGGACTGGAGAACTACAACCGCGTTTTACGCAGCGGAAAATATGACAGCATCGATATTCCGGCGCAGGTAGCGGCCGCCTGGGAGTCAGGGCGTGACGGTGCGGCAGTATTTGGTTTTATCGAACCAGACCAGTTGCAACGTTATCTTGAGAAAGGCGGTAAACGCGAAGACTGGCAGGTGCTGTTCGCTGAAAACCGTGCCGCAGATGGCACCTTGCTTGGCTATTCCTTGCTCCAGGAATCGGTCGATCAGGCCAGCTACATGTATAGCGACAGCACTTATCTGGCACAAATGGCAGATATTCTGGGTAAACAGGATGATGCACAGAAATTCCGCAATCATGCCCAAAAACTGGCCGATTACATCAACACCTGTATGTTCGACGACGCGACCGGTTTCTACTACGACATCCGCATCGAGGATAAACCTCTGCCGAATGGCTGCGCGGGCAAACCTATTGTTGCGCGTGGCAAAGGGCCAGAAGGCTGGTCACCGTTATTTAATGGTGCCGCGACCCAACAACATGCTGATGCCGTCGTGAAGGTGATGAAAGATCCAAAAGAGTTCAACACTTATGTGCCATTGGGTACCGCGGCCCTCACCAACCCGGCATTTGGGCCTGATATATACTGGCGTGGACGTGTGTGGGTGGATCAGTTCTACTTCGGTCTAAAAGGGATGGAGCGTTATGGTTATCGTGCCGATGCCGTCGAAATGGCGAATAGCTTCTTTGCCCATGCTAACGGGTTGATTACCGACGGCCCTATCCGCGAGAACTACAATCCGTTAACCGGTGAACAGCAAGGCGCGCCAAACTTCTCATGGAGTGCCGCGCATCTGTATATGTTGTACAACGACTTCTTCACTCAAAAGCAGTAAAAATAAAACGGCCCCAGAAATGGGGCCGCTCTGACAGAATAACTTCAGGTATGACGCGAAGTGTTAGCGTCGAACCATTCGGTAAATAATCAATACAATAATTGCGCCCGCAACGGCAACCAGGAAACTTGGAAGGTTAAAGCCCGTTACACTGCCTCCGATATGAAGAAATGTTGCAATCCAGCCACCCACTACAGCACCGATAATCCCCAAAATACACGTCAGGATAAAACCGCCGCCGTCTTTACCAGGCATAAGAAGTTTTGCGATGACACCAGCTATCAAACCGAAAATGATCCAGGCCAGAATACCCATGTTGAACGTCCTCTTCTTTATTGTTTGTGGTAACAAGCCAAAACCCACGTAATCTTCCACCGGGTTCTGTCTGTCGGTACGCTAAGTATATACCTGCCATAGAAAAACGTGACCGACATCACTAAGTTATTGAATTTATCACCATAAAACCTTGAGATTTATCTTAAGTTTTTTATTTTCCTGCCGATAAATTTTCTTACAGCTTTCAAAACACAACATGGACCTGGCCTTGAGTAACTATAACGAGCATTTTCTGAAACAAAGTCCTCTGGCAGTATTAGGCGTGTTACGTGATCTCCATAAAAACCAAGTGCCGATTAGAATTAGTTGGCAATCAGGGCAATTTATTACCAAAATCCTGGAGGTTACCGCATCAGGTTTGATTGTGGATTTTGGCAGCCAGTCGCAGGAAAACCAGGCCGCGCAAAAAGCAGCGAATATTCAATTCACCGCTGAAACAGAAGGCGCGAAGGTAGAATTTACTTTGCCGAAAATACAGCCGGTGAATTACCTGAATTTGCCGGCATTCCATGCCCCTATCCCACCGACGTTGTGGTTCGTGCAGCGTCGGGAATATTTCCGCATTACTGCCCCCCTTCAACCCTACTATCTCTGCAATGCCACGTTGCCGAATGGCTCCCCTTTCCAGTTCAGACTTTGTGATTTGTCACTGGGCGGGATGGGTGCATTGGTCGACGGGCCTCTCCCGGACGGGGTGAAGGACGGAATGCGATTTTCTCAGGTTGAACTCGATTTAGTGCAGTGGGGAAAATTTCATTTTGATATGCAGTTAATCACCTTATCTGAACGTAAAGTGATCGACAGTAAAAACCAGACTATCAGCACCCCTCGGCTGAGTTTCCGTTTTCTTAACGTTAACCCCGCCGTGGAGCGCCAGTTACAGCGTATTATTTTTTCGCTGGAACGTTCAGCCCGCGAAAAGGCGGGCCGGATTAAGTAATTACATCGCGTTTAACGCTTTAGACACTTTATACAAATATCGCGGTGCTTGCGGTGCTGGGTGATTCTTAGCGATGTATTCGTAAAACTCGTCTGGGCTCAGGTCATTGATCTCATCAATGGCCTTTTTACGATCGGATGAGAACGTTCTGAGCAATGCGCCCGCACCGTTAGCATATGAAGCCAGTAAGGCATACTGCATCGTTTCTGGATCTTCTATACCCGCAAGAATGCCGTGTTCGAGAATGCTCAAATACGCGGTACCAATCGAGATATTACGCGCGGGATCTTTCAGTTCGCTGGTTGACGGTTGTCCGCCCCAACCCAGATGGCGGTATACATCTTTGCCCGCCGTTGACGCTTTAATCTGCATCAGACCCACGGCATTAGACTTACTGACCAATGTCGGATTGCCACCGGACTCCACCGCAATAATTGCCGTCACCACGCGCGGGCTAACGCCCCACTCTTTCCCCGCTTGCTCGGTTATCGGCATCCAGGTTAATGCGCGTTGTACCGGTTTTGTTGGGTCCCACTCAGGTTGTTTCTTGGTATGACTTGAACAGCCCGCTAATAACAAAATCAATACAATCAGCCATCTTTTATTCACGCATCTATCCTTATATTACTGAGCCGTTATTACCGCGATTCGTCGTTACCGGCGGGTGACAACCACCGTTTCAAGCGGCATGATAACCAATTCACTTTACGCAAGGAAATGCCATGTCCACGTTTCGATTGATTGCCCCTTCAGGATTCTGTGTTAATCAGGCTGCTGCCGCTCGCGGCATCGAGCGCTTGAAAACCTCGGGTCACCGGGTTGAGAACCAATCGGTGGTGACCCGGCGCTTCCAACGATTTGCCGGGACGGACGATCAACGTCTGGCAGATATTCAGGATTTATCTGCCCTGCCGCCAGAATGTGACATTGTACTTGCAGTTCGTGGTGGTTATGGGGCAACTCGCCTGCTTGAGCATATCGACTATTCAAGCCTTGGCCGTGCTTTTGCTGAACGGACACCGATAATTTGCGGGCATAGCGACTTCACGGCAATACAGTTAGCGCTTCTTTCCCAAACAGGGACGATAACGTTCAGCGGGCCAATGCTTGCCGGTAATTTTGGCGCAGAAGAGTTAAACCGCTTCACCTGGCAGCATTTCTGGCAAGCGATAACCGAACCGAGATTTACCGTGAGCTGGCAGAGCGCCACGCCTGCCTGTTCGGCGAGCGGTACGCTGTGGGGGGGAAATCTCGCGATGCTGGTCTCCATGATTGGCTCGCCGTGGCTCACCGTGATTGATGGCGGCATTTTAGTGGTTGAAGACATTAACGAGCATCCCTTCCGCGTTGAGCGCTTATTACTGCAACTTCATCACGCGGGAATTTTAGCGCGTCAAAAAGCGCTGATCCTCGGCAGTTTTAATGGGGCAACGTTAAGCGATTACGACGACGGATATGACTTCGACGCAATGTGCCAGATGTTGCAGCAGCGCTTGTCGATCCCTGTTTTACGCGGATTACCGTTCGGGCATGAACCCGAAACTGTCACTCTGCCGCTGGGCGCGTATGGAGAACTGCATCACGATGGGCAAACTGCCAGCCTGACGATAAGCGGTCACCCCGTTATCAGCCAAAAAAAGGCGCATCCGGGCACCAGATAGCACAATTAATCAATGCTTTCCGTGGTAACATTTCGCAACGAATGGCACAGGTAAAAGGAGAAAGATAATTTTGGACGCAGGGGCGATAGTCAGTCTGTTTATTTTAGGTTCCGTACTGGTAACTTGTAGCATCTTATTGAGTTCTTTTTCCTCTCGTCTTGGTATCCCCATCCTGGTTATCTTCCTCGCCATCGGTATGTTGGCGGGGATCGACGGTATTGGCGGCATTCCCTTTGATAATTATCCTTTCGCTTATCTAATCAGTAACCTGGCACTGGCGGTGATCCTGCTGGATGGCGGCATGCGTACCCAGGCCAGTTCGTTTCGCGTCGCACTTGGCCCAGCACTTTCACTTGCCACAGTAGGCGTGTTGGTGACCTCGGGCTTAACCGGCATGGCCGCCGCGTGGTTGTTTAATCTCAACTTAATTGAAGGTTTGTTGATTGGCGCAATCGTCGGTTCAACCGATGCGGCAGCCGTTTTCTCATTGCTGGGCGGCAAAGGTCTTAACGAACGTGTCGGTGCCACGCTTGAGATTGAATCGGGTAGCAACGATCCGATGGCGGTGTTTCTGACCATCACACTCATTGAGATGATCCAGCATGGGCAAACCGGCCTGAGCTGGATGTTCCTCATGGATATCATTCAGCAGTTTGGCCTCGGGATTGTACTGGGCCTCGGTGGCGGTTATCTGCTGCTGCAAATGATTAACCGAATTACGTTGCCGCAAGGTCTGTATCCGCTGCTGGCGTTGAGCGGTGGGATTATGGTGTTTGGCATTACCACGGCACTCGACGGCAGCGGGATTCTGGCAGTCTATCTTTGTGGTTTCCTGCTGGGCAACCGCCCGATTCGCAGCCGCTTTGGTATTTTGCAAAACTTTGATGGGCTGGCGTGGTTTGCGCAAATCGGCATGTTCCTGGTACTGGGGCTGTTGGTCAATCCGTCGGATTTACTGCCGATTGCCATTCCTGCCCTGCTCTTGTCTCTGTGGATGATTTTCTTTGCCCGTCCGCTGTCGGTGTTCCTGGGACTGTTGCCGTTCCGTGGCTTTAATCTGCGAGAGCGTGTGTTTATCAGTTGGGTGGGATTACGCGGCGCGGTGCCGATTATTCTCGCCGTATTCCCGATGATGGCAGGCCTTGAAAACGCCCGTCTGTTCTTCAATGTGGCTTTCTTCGTGGTGTTGGTTTCGCTGTTATTACAGGGTACGTCACTGGGATGGGCCGCTAAAAAAGCCAAAGTTGTGGTGCCGCTCGTGGGTTGGCCAGTTTCTCGCGTGGGTCTGGATATTCATCCGGAAAACCCGTGGGAACAATTTGTTTACCAACTCAGCGAAGATAAATGGTGCATTGGTGCCTCCCTGCGTGACCTGAATATGCCGAAAGATACGCGCATTGCCGCCCTGTTCCGTGACAATGTACTGATGAATCCGGGCGACCGTACGCGATTACAAGTCGGCGATGTGCTCTGCGTGATTGGCCGTGAGCGTGACCTACCCGCGCTGGGTAAAATGTTTAGCCAGTCACCGCCTGTGTCGCTCGATCAGCGCTTCTTTGGTGACTTCATTCTCGAAGCCAATGCCCAGTTTGCTGATGTCGCGACCATTTATGGCCTTGATTTGGATGACAGTGTTAATACGCAGCAAACGCTGGGCGAGTTTGTGGTGGGCATGCTTGGCGCAGCACCCGTGGTCGGTGACCAGGTGGAGTTTGCAGGCATGATTTGGACTGTTGCGGAAAAAGAAGATAATCAGGTGCTTAAAATCGGTGTTCGCGTAGAAAGCAACGAAACCGAGTAGTCACAATAAAGGGCGGGAGACCGCCCTTTAGCTCACCACTAAGACTGCGTCACAACCGGCACACGAGGTGCCAGCGCACACATCAGTTCGTACCCTATCGTCCCCGCAGCATGGGCGACGTCATCAATTTTAACCTCGTTACCCCACAGTTCTACCGGGCTACCAATCCCGGCTTGTGGACATGGTGTCAGGTCGACCGTCATCATATCCATCGAAATGGCTCCCACCGTGTGCGTTAACACACCGTTGACGCGCACGGGTGTTCCGTCAGGGGCATGGCGAGGATAACCGTCGGCATATCCGCAGGCGACGATCCCGATACGCTGCTCGACTTGAGCTCGATAGCGACTGCCGTAACCCACCGCGTCTCCTGGCTTTAAGTTCTGGACACCAATGATTTCGCTTTGCAGGCTCATCACCGGTTGCAAACCGCTGGTTGCGACATCGCACCACTGGCCGGTTGGCGATGCGCCATACAACACAATCCCAGGGCGAACCCAGTCGAAATGCGCTTCAGGATGCCATAGCGTTGCTGCAGAGTTAGAAAGTGAACGAGGGCAATCTATGCCCTCAGCGGCCTGCTCAATGCGTTTCATGGGTTCTGTGATGCCGTCCATTTGCTCGGCATCGGCAAAATGTGCCATCAACGTTAACTGGCCGACATTGGCAATCGCCCGCAGTTGTTGCCAGATAGAGTGCACCCGCTCAGGACTGAACCCGAGGCGGTTCATGCCACTGTTCATTTTCAGATAAACATCCAACGGCGCCTTAAGTTTGGCATTCGCCAGTGCCTTCACCTGCCAATTACTGTGAAGACTGGTGGTGAGGCGATACTGGTCAAATAGCGGCAGTTCATCAGCATGGAAAAAGCCTTCGAGCATCAGAATTGGCCCTTTCCAGCCGCGTTCGCGGAGCAAAATAGCCTCTTCGAGATTGAGCATCGCGAAACCATCGGTTTCACCCAATGAAGACCAGATGCGTTCCAGCCCATGACCATAAGCATTTGCTTTAACGACCGACCAGACACGCGAATGAGGCGCGGCCTGGCGAACAACCTGTAAATTGTTACGCAGCGCGCTAAGTTTCAGCGTCGCAACAATAGGACGGGACATTGTCCACTCCTTTATTGATATGAGTTATGCGCGTTATGCAGACGCCGTGAATCTGTCGGAGTGAATCCAGGGGAATAACGTGCAACCGCGAGATCGTCGAACGGGATCGCTGGTGTTCTTCCAGAAATTAAATCACTTAACATCTGACCCGAGCCGCAGGCCATCGTCCAGCCCAGTGTTCCATGCCCGGTGTTGAGCCATAAATTCTTGAACGGTGTACGCCCAACAATCGGTGTGCCGTCTGGCGTCATAGGACGTAAACCCGTCCAGAACGTCGCCTGCTCAACATGCCCGCCGCGTGGATACAGGTCACGCACCACCATTTCCAGGGTTTCACGGCGAGGTTTCAGCAATTCAGTGTTAAACCCGACAATTTCCGCCATTCCACCGACACGAATGCGTTGGTCAAATCGCGTGATCGCAATTTTGTATGTCTCATCGAGAATAGTCGAAACCGGAGCGCCTTGCTCATCGGCAATGGGGATGGTCAGAGAGTATCCTTTGAGTGGATAGACAGGAATATCAACGATATTTTTCAATAACCCGGTGGAGTATGAACCGAAAGCGACCACATAAGCGTCGGCTTTCACCACCTCTTTACCGCACTGCACGCCATAAATATTTTGGCCTTCGTACAGCAGACGATCGACTGGCGTATTGAAACGGAACACGACGCCCGCCTCAGCAGCCATGCGTGCCAAATTCTGCGTGAACAGTTGGCAGTCGCCTGTTTCGTCATTAGGTAAGCGCAAGCCGCCAGTCAGTTTATGGGCAACATCAGCTAATGCGGGTTCAACCTCAGATAAACGATTGGCTTCCAGTAATTGATACGGCACACCGGCATCTTCGAGTACCGCAATGTCTTTCGCCGCATTTTCAAACTGCTGCGCCGTGCGGAACAATTGCAACGTCCCACCCTGCCGGCCTTCATATTGAATATTGGTGTTATGGCGCAGTTCTTTCAGGCAATCGCGGCTGTACTCCGCCAAGCGCACCATACGGCCTTTGTTTTCCATGTAATGGCGCATGTCGCAATTACGCAGCATTTGCAGCATCCACTTCAGCTGAAATTGCGTGCCATCGAGGCTGATGGCCAGCGGTGCGTGGCGTTGGAACATCCATTTAATGGCTTTAAGCGGCACGCCCGGTGCAGCCCAGGGCGCAGCGTAACCCGGTGAGATTTGCCCGGCATTTGCCGCGCTGGTTTCCATAGCTGGCCCCGCTTCCCTGTCGATAACCGTGACATCATGCCCAGCCTGGCGCAAATACCAGGCACTGCTGACACCCACAACACCACTTCCCAGCACCACAACATGCATAACCATTCCACCATTTAGCTAAAAGAATAATCTTCTGATTACAAATTGATAACCCAGATGAAAATGTTATTCAACATATGGCTTTATTATAGTGACTTTCCTCACATCTCAACCTGATATAGCGGGATAGTGATTATTAGGATCTCCTGCGAACGAATATATTTTCAACAGAACATTATTCTGTATGAGTCGCGATTAACGGGGTGTTCAGATGAGTAAATCGTGAGGAAAAAATTTTGCTTGCAGCGGATAAGTTTCAGGAGTTGTCTATTCTTGAAGGTGAGGCTTTCCATCCAGAGAGAGCCGCCAACAATGAGGGCGCGCTGATGGCTATTGTTACTGATTCCGCCACAAAGGATTCTAAACGTCTAAGTGATGGACCTGACTGGACGTTCGAGCTGCTTGATGTCTATCTCGACGAGATTGACCGGGTAGCCAAACTCTATCGGCTGGACACCTATCCTCATCAAATCGAAGTGATTACCTCCGAGCAAATGATGGACGCTTATTCGAGCGTCGGGATGCCGATTAACTACCCACACTGGTCGTTTGGTAAGAAATTCATCGAAACGGAACGGCTTTATAAACATGGGCAGCAAGGGCTTGCCTATGAAATCGTGATTAACTCGAACCCGTGCATTGCTTACTTGATGGAAGAAAACACCATCACAATGCAAGCGCTGGTTATCGCCCACGCCTGTTACGGGCATAACTCTTTCTTCAAAAATAACTATTTGTTCCGTAGCTGGACGGATGCCAGCTCGATTATCGATTACCTGATTTTCGCGCGTAAATACATTACCGAGTGCGAAGAACGCTACGGCGTGGACGAAGTTGAACGCCTGCTCGACTCTTGCCACGCGTTGATGAACTACGGCGTTGATCGCTATAAACGGCCGCAGAAAATTTCGTTGCAGGAAGAGAAAGCCCGGCAGAAAAGTCGCGAAGAGTATCTGCAAAGCCAGGTAAATACACTCTGGCGCACGTTGCCGCGCCGTGAAGAGGAAAAAACGATTGCAGAAGCGCGTCGTTACCCCTCTGAGCCACAAGAAAATCTGCTCTACTTTATGGAGAAGAATGCTCCGTTACTGGAGTCCTGGCAGCGCGAAATTTTGCGCATCGTGCGTAAGGTGAGCCAGTATTTTTATCCGCAGAAACAGACCCAGGTGATGAACGAAGGTTGGGCAACGTTCTGGCACTACACCATTCTTAACCATCTGTATGATGAAGGAAAAGTGACAGACCGCTTTATGCTTGAGTTCTTGCACAGCCACACCAATGTGGTGTTCCAGCCGCCGTACAACAGCCCGTGGTACAACGGGATCAACCCGTATGCTCTCGGCTTTGCCATGTTCCAGGATATCAAAAGGATTTGCCAGTCGCCGACGGAAGAAGATCGCTACTGGTTCCCGGATATTGCAGGTAAAGATTGGTTGGATACTCTGCATTTCGCAATGCGTGATTTTAAAGATGAAAGTTTTATCAGCCAGTTCCTGTCGCCTAAACTGATGCGGGATTTCCGTTTGTTTACCGTGCTGGATGACGATCGTAATAATTACCTGGAAATTGCCGCTATTCACAACGAAGAAGGTTACCGGAAGATCCGTGCTGAGTTGTCGGCGCAATACAATCTGAGCAACCTTGAGCCAAATATTCAGGTATGGAACGTCGATTTACGCGGTGACCGTTCGCTGACGCTGCGTTATATCCCGCATAACCGTGCGCCGCTGGATAAAGGGCGTCGGGAGGTTCTCAAACACGTGCATCGTTTGTGGGGCTTTGATGTGACGTTAGAGCAACAAAATGAAGATGGTAGCGTTGAGTTGCTTGAACGTTGCCCTCCTCGGCTTAACAGCCTGTAACCGGCATTTCACAGCCATAAAAAAACGCTTCCTTAGGGAAGCGTTTTTCGTATTACTGAGGTTAAAAAGATACCCGATTAACGGCTGTTCATCGCCAGATCGCCCGGTAAATTTTTCTGCATTCGATGCCAGATTTCACCACTTTCACGCCCGTAGGTACGAACGGTATCAAAGACCTGATCGTGCAATCCTTGTTGGCAAATTTCTGCCAAACGGTGATAGAAACCTAACGCCAGGCTACGCGCTTCAGGGCTTGAGAAATAGTGACGCCCGATACGGGTATACAATCCTTTCATTCCATTGAGGATCAATCCGTAAATCGGGTTCCCGGAAGCGAAAGCAAGTCCGCGGAAAATGCTGTAGTCCAGCTTTGCAAATGCATCAGCGTGGTCTTCAACACTGTTTGCCGTCGCCAATACTTCTTGCGCTTTATCTGGATGCTGACGAACAGCCGTGCGGATAAAGATAGTCGCGATGTTGGTTCGAACGGATAACAGGTTATCAATCAACTGCGGCACGCTGTCGTGATCGAGACGGGCCAGCGTTTCCAGAATGTTTAGACCTGAGGTTTCCCAGAAGTTATTCACTTTGGTCGGCTTGCCATGCTGAATCGTTAACCAGCCATCTCGCGCCAGGCGCTGAAGCACCTCGCGCAATGTGGTACGGGTGACGCCAATGAGCTCGGATAACTCTCGTTCAGCCGGAAGAATGGTTCCCGGAGCGAAGCGGTTATTCCAGATACTTTCGATGATATATTCTTCCGCGAAACCCGCTGGGCTCTGCGCCTTAATGACCATAGTATGCTTTCCATTACACAGGTTTTGCTAAAAGACTCATCATACCAGATGCCTTGCGGCGCAGGTAGCAGCGACAACCGCCAAAAGCGGAATCATGGTTTAATTTTGCACGCAATCACACTCCCCAGACTTTTTCCTATGGCTTGATTGATATCTTGCGCACGAGTAACCTGAAACCACTTATTTGATCGCAACTTTATATTTATCCGATATATTCAATTCGTTAGCGGTATGTGAATACCTCTTCTGTTCTTTGAAATATGACGGGTAACAGGAGCATGAAAAATTCACGATGGAAATGTCTACTGGTCGTGCGCTTTATCGCAACTTTCTAGGTCAATCTCCGAATTGGTACAAGCTGGCTTTACTGACTTTTCTAGTCGTTAACCCTTTGATTTTTTGGTTTATTAGTCCGTTTATTGCGGGCTGGCTATTAGTTGCAGAGTTTATCTTTACCCTTGCAATGGCGCTGAAATGCTATCCATTACTGCCTGGTGGTTTGTTGGCGTTTGAAGCGGTGTTCATCGGCATGACAAGCGCCGATCATGTGCGCGAAGAAATCGCGTCCAACCTTGAAGTGTTGTTGCTGCTGGTGTTTATGGTGGCGGGCATCTACTTCATGAAACAGCTTCTGCTGTTGGTATTTACTAAATTACTGCTTGGCATTCGATCGAAGATTTTACTTTCTCTCGCCTTTTGTATCGCAGCAGCCTTTTTA
Source organism: Buttiauxella sp. WJP83 (assembly GCF_027594725.1). Taxonomy (NCBI): domain Bacteria; kingdom Pseudomonadati; phylum Pseudomonadota; class Gammaproteobacteria; order Enterobacterales; family Enterobacteriaceae; genus Buttiauxella; species Buttiauxella sp. WJP83. The sequence continues at coordinate 1,983,107 of NZ_CP110080.1, read as the reverse complement.
TCGGCCTTCCTTGACGCACTAACAGTGGTTGCCGTCGTTATCAGTGTGGCAGTAGGTTTCTACGATATTTATCACCGGGTCGCCTCTAAGGGCGCCTTAGAGAATGATATCCAGGATGACACCCTTCTTGATGCTGATCATCGCAGCACGCTTGAGCAATTCCGGGCGTTTTTACGCAGCCTGATGATGCATGCAGGTGTGGGCACCGCTCTGGGTGGCGTGATGACGATGGTGGGTGAGCCTCAAAACCTGATCATTGCGAAAAATGCCGGTTGGCATTTTGGCGATTTCTTACTGCGCATGGCGCCAGTCACCATACCGGTTCTCATCTGCGGGTTGTTCACCTGTGTGCTGCTGGAGTCCACTAAAATCCTGGGTTACGGTGAAAAGCTGCCTGAAAAAGTCCGTGGCATTTTGCAGGACTACGATACGAAGAGTGCGCAAAAACGAACTCGCCAGGACAGCATGAAACTTATCGTTCAGGCATTGATTGGCATATGGCTGGTGATTGCGCTGGCGCTGCATTTGGCCGAAGTGGGGCTAATCGGTTTATCGGTGATTATCTTCGCCACCTCACTGTGCGGTGTGACCGATGAACACCAGATAGGCAAAGCCTTCACCGAAGCACTGCCGTTCACCGCCCTGCTAACGGTGTTTTTTGCCGTCGTCGCGGTAATCATTGATCAGCAGCTTTTCAAGCCTGTCATTCAATATGTATTGCAAGCCGAACCGCATTCGCAACTGGCGCTGTTCTACCTGTTCAACGGTATTTTGTCATCCATTTCCGATAACGTGTTTGTTGGAACGGTTTACATCAATGAAGCGAAAACTGCGCTGACTAATGGCATTATCGACCTCAAACAGTTTGAGTTACTTGCGGTGGCGATTAACACCGGGACAAACTTGCCATCCGTTGCCACTCCGAACGGTCAGGCTGCGTTTTTATTCCTGCTCACCTCGGCACTGGCACCCCTGATTCGTCTCTCTTATGGCCGCATGGTGCTCATGGCGTTGCCATATACGCTGGTACTGACAGTGGTCGGATTGTTGTGCGTACAGTTTACGCTTGTGCCAGCAACAGACTGGATGATGCAAGCCGGATGGATTTCGTCCCCCATCCTGAACGGTTTACCACATTAATCTAAATTTACGGGCAGCCTGCTGCCCGTTTACTTTTTTGTCTGATAAACATTCAATTAGCGTGTTATTTTGATGTGCCTACTGGCGCGGAAATCGAATTCGTTTACACTGCCGACTCATTACATATATATACCCACACCATTGCATCTTGTAGGGCGACGGGTATTGCAGGGATACTAATTATGTTGCGATATTTAAACCAATGCTCCCGCGGGCGAGGTGCCTGGCTTCTTCTGGCATTCACTGCTTTCGCTCTGGAAATGGTGGCATTGTGGTTCCAGCACGTCATGATGCTGAAGCCTTGTGTAATGTGTATTTATGAGCGTTGCGCATTGTTTGGCATCATGGGCGCCGGCATTGTTGGAGCCATTGCACCGAAATCACCGTTGCGTTATGCCGGAATTGCACTGTGGATCTACAGTGCCGGGAAAGGTCTGCAGTTGGCATGGGAGCACACAATGCTGCAACTTCATCCTTCACCATTTGTGACCTGTGATTTTGCGGCTCGTTTCCCAAGTTGGCTGCCACTGGATAAATGGTTGCCACAAGTCTTTGTCGCGACAGGCGACTGTGCCGAACGCCAGTGGGTTTTCCTGTCGCTGGATATGGTTCAATGGTTGGTAGGCATTTTTGCCGTCTTCCTGGTGATTGCCGTGCTGGTGTTGATCGCACAGCCCTTCAAGCCAAAACGTCGAGACCTGTTCGGTCGTTAAGTTCAGGATCCAGGAAAACAAAAACCCGCCTCGGCGGGTTTTTTATTATTAGTGGTCGCGACGATAAAGCGTCCACTGATCTATGCGTTCACCACTCGGCAATAAGCAATCACCGCGTTCACCCAAATCGGTTTTCACCGTTCTCAATTCACCGCCTTTATCTTTGCAGTAAACTGACGCGGGGTTCGGCATGCCGATAACCTGAGGCGGTTTGGGGGAAACAGGTTCGGGCGATGAACAGCCACTGAGTAAGAGTGCCCCGAGCAGTAGTGTTATTTTTTTCATTATTCCTCCGTTATGGAGGCTGAATGTTAACAGTGCAGAACTGGGGAAAGCAAAATCAGCGGCACACGCTCTTATCGAGCAGACACGTTATGTTGATGAATCGCACTCATCGGACGATGAAGGAGGTGCATCCCTGATTTACAGAAGATACAAACAGCGCCATGGGGATTTGTTTCTCGGACATCGTAGGGGGAAGTGCGATACTGTGAACCGCCACATGACGGACACTTAAATGTTAAATATTGGATAAAAACCTACTTTTACTTGTTATTGAAAGAACACCGTATCACAAAGAATTCACTTTGTACGATTTATTTTGGTGTTCTTCGATGACTCTGGTGATTTAGTCTGCCCACTCCGGTTTGTTCAGGATATGGTCTTGCCAGTCGCGAACTTCGGACTCTTTAACCGCGATGTGTCTTACCGAAATGCGCTCGCCGTGCATGGCAGCTTTAGAACCCGTCAATAAAGGATGCCATGCGGGTAAATCGTTGCCTTCTGCTAACAGACGATATGCACAGGTGTGTGGCAACCATTCGAAGGTAGGCAGATTGTCGCGCGTGAGTTTGATGCAGTCTGGTTCATAGTCGAAACGACGGGCATAGTTTTTACACTGGCACGTTTTGATGTTCAGTTGCTTACAGGCGACGTTGGTGAAATAGATTTCATCAGTATCTTCGTCCATCAATTTATGCAAACAGCACTGGCCGCAGCCGTCGCAGAGAGATTCCCACTCCGCGTCACTCATTTCGTCAAGTGTTTTGCACTGCCAGAACGGCGCTGTAGTCATGATGGTGTCCCGTAATTAAAACAAGCGCACCTTATAAACACTCTGAGCCTGAGATGCAAGTTTTGCCGCCCGCAGGCGGCAAATTGATTATAGTACGCGCGTGGTCAGACTGTGGTGAGCAAAGCTAACCTCTAATTCATCACCGCTGTTCAGCGGCCCAACGCCCTCCGGGGTGCCTGTAAGAATGACGTCCCCGGCACGCAAGGTGAAGTAACGGCTCATATACGCAATTAACGGGACAATCTTGTGGATCATATCGGAAGTACTGCCCTGCTGACGGATTTCACCATTGATCTTTAATCCGAGCTCCGTATTTTGCGGATCTCCGTTAAATTCACTGGCTGGAACAAAACCAGAAATCGGGCACGAATTATCGAACCCTTTGGCTTTTTCCCACGGTTGGCCCGCTTTTTTCAGTTTGCCTTGTAAATCACGCAATGTAAGATCAAGCGCTACGCCGTATCCCGCAATAGCCTTACTCACATGTTCATCCGTGGCTTTTCTCAAGGTTGAACCAATCAGAATCGCCAGTTCCACTTCATGGTGCACGGAACCAAAATCCTGAGGCAGAACCAGAGGCTGACGAATATCGCACAGCGCACTTTCAGGTTTAATGAACAACACCGGTTCGTCTGGTGTCGCACTGCCCATCTCTTTGATATGTTTTGCGTAGTTGCTCCCTACACACACTACTTTGCTGACCGGAAAATCCAGCAGCGCACCCTGCCAATTATGATGCTGATACATGCCTTTCCTCTGCGTCGTTGTGTTAACTACATTTGATACTAGAGAAAAAAAGCGCCACTGAATACTGATGAATCTACGTTATCGTGCGATTGCATCCGCCATCATACCGATGCTTATCGCAAAGTAGTAAGAACGATTCCAGTGCATAATTGTGCGGAAGTTGTTGTAGACCAGAAATGAACGCCCCTGATTGTCCTCCGGGGTCACGACCCAGGCTTTTTGTTTAGAGGCGTGCAACGGCGTTCCATCTTTAAGAGTGATACCTAATTTCTGCCACTGACTGACGGTTTTGCCCTGGTTGGTTTTAGTGCCCGCAATGGCGCTATCGAAACCCTTAGGTAAGACAACTTCTTTGCCCCATGAGCCACCCGCTTTCCAACCTTCCGTTTTCAGGTAATTGGCTGTGGAGGCAAAAACATCGCTGGTGCTCTGCCAGATATCAATTTTACCGTCACCATCGCCATCGGCACCGTAGTGCAGATATGAAGTTGGCATAAACTGGTTTTGCCCCATCGCCCCCGCCCACGAGCCTTTCAGCTCCGCTACGTTGATGTGCCCCTGATCGAGAATTTTCAAAGCCGCCATCAACTCTTTTGTGAAAAAGGCTTCCCGTCGTCCTTCAAAGGCAAGCGTTGCAAGGGCAGAAATGATGTCTTCTTTTCCCTGTATTTCACCAAAATGACTTTCCATCGCCCACAGCGCCACAATGTACTGGCTTTGCACCCCAGTCCGTTTACTGATTTGCTCTAATTCGCTTCGATGCTGCTGATACTGCGCGCGCGCCTTTTCAATCTTTTCCGGTGTAATAACCCGCGTCAGATATTCATCAAGCATGATTTTCTTTTCAAGCTGGTTCTGGTCAGATTTTATGACCCGATCAACAAAATGGACGTTTGCGAATGCGCTGTTGATGGTGTTACCGCTAATGCCCTGCGCCCTGGCCTGCGCTTTAAGGGTTTCAACATAAGCGGGGAATTCGGCGGGATCACGCCCCTGCTGTGCAAGTGTGATTGGCGCGGGTGCAGCTTCAGACTTAGGTGCAATCGGTGTGTTAACAAGGGATTGCGCCAGCTCCTCGGCGGATGTTGCGCTCAAACTGCTAAGCATAAAGGCGATGACCGTTAAACAAATTGCTGGAGTTTTCATCATTTTCCCCGCGGTGATTTGTTCTAAGTATCATCTACCTTTATGTATAGGAAAGATTTGGCACTCGTCTGAAACTTATTTTTTCGGACTATTTTCGAGATGCATTTTTAACAAACTTTCTGGCGGCGGTGGCAATTGCAAATAATAGCCCTCGTCTTTGAGTGCCTGTTTTACTTTTTCGATATCGGCACTGGCCAGTTTTTTACTCCCATCAAGCGGTAATAACATCGCCAATTGGGGTACGCCAAAACCTTTCATCAATTCTTCGGGAACTCGAGAGAAATCGTCTTTTTTTTCGACATAGAGATATGTCTGGTCACGTTTGCTACTTCTGTAGATCACACAAAACATTTTTTTTACTCTATTTTCGCCAGATGGTGGCTTGCCTGAATATACCTGTGACTATAACATGCCATATGTACTTCGGAATATCGTCCCACATCAGTGGGGATTATACCCAATTGAGTAAGGCCAGGATGTCAAACACGCCAATCGAGTTAAAAGGCAGCAGTTTTACCTTATCAGTGCTTCATTTACATGATGCGCAACCCGAGGTGATTCTCCAGGCCCTTCAGGAAAAAGTATCCCAGGCTCCCGCCTTTCTGAAAAATGCACCTGTGGTGGTGAATGTTGCCAGTCTGGATGGTTCAGTTAACTGGAAAAATGTCCAGCAAGCTGTCGTTTCTTCCGGATTGCGGGTTGTCGGTATTAGTGGCTGTAAAGACGAAGCGCTGAAAAAAGAAATTGAGCGTGCCGGCTTGCCATTGCTGACCGAAGGGAAAGAAAAAAATTCACGTGCTAAAGCCGTGCCCGCTGAGGTTCCAGCCCCTGTCGAGCCAATTGTTAACTCGGTCACAAAAACGCGTTTGATTGATACCCCGGTTCGCTCCGGACAGCGTATTTATGCACCAAACTGTGATTTGATTATCACCAATCACGTCAGTGCCGGTGCAGAACTTATAGCTGATGGTAATATTCATGTTTACGGCATGATGCGTGGCCGTGCCCTGGCGGGTGCCAGCGGCGATCGTGAAGCACAAATATTCTGTACAAATCTTGCTGCTGAGCTGGTCTCAATAGCGGGTGAATACTGGCTGAGTGAACAAATACCAGCTGATTATTATGGGAAAGCGGCACGCTTGAGTTTGGCCAGTGGTGCTCTCTCCGTTCAACCTTTGAATTAAGCCCTTTTAACAAGGAATTCCTTTATGGCACGCATTATTGTTGTTACATCGGGTAAAGGGGGCGTCGGTAAGACCACGTCCAGCGCGGCCATCGCTACGGGTTTGGCCCAGAAGGGAAGAAAAACCGTCGTAATCGATTTTGATATTGGCCTGCGTAACCTGGATTTGATTATGGGCTGCGAGCGTCGTGTGGTTTACGATTTCGTCAACGTTATTCAAGGCGATGCCACACTTAATCAGGCGTTAATCAGAGATAAGCGCACCGAGCAGCTCTATATTCTCCCGGCATCACAGACTCGCGATAAAGACGCCCTCACACGTGAAGGCGTGGCGAAAGTGCTTGAAGACCTGAAAAATATGGACTTCGAATTTATCGTTTGTGATTCCCCAGCGGGTATCGAAACTGGCGCATTAATGGCGCTCTATTTCGCCGATGAAGCGATTATCACCACCAACCCGGAAGTTTCGTCCGTACGTGACTCTGACCGCATTCTGGGTATTCTTTCGTCTAAATCTCGCCGTGCAGAAAACGGTGAGGCGCCGATTAAAGAACATCTGCTGTTAACTCGCTACAATCCAGGCCGTGTGACACGCGGGGATATGCTCAGCATGGAAGATGTGCTGGAAATCCTACGCATTCCATTAGTTGGGGTTATCCCGGAAGATCAATCTGTTCTGCGCGCGTCAAACCAGGGTGAGCCGGTCATTCTTGACCAGGAAGCTGACGCTGGTAAAGCTTACGCAGATACTGTTGAACGCCTGCTTGGCGAAGATCGCCCTTTCCGCTTCATTGAAGAAGAGAAGAAAGGCTTCCTCAAACGCCTGTTCGGAGGATAAGTTATGGCATTATTAGACTTTTTTCTCTCACGGAAAAAGAACACCGCCAACATTGCAAAAGAACGCCTGCAAATTATCGTTGCAGAACGCCGCCGTGGTGATAGTGAACCGCATTATTTACCGCAGCTAAAACGCGATATTCTGGAAGTGATCTGCAAATACGTAAAAATCGATCCAGAGATGTTAACCGTCGTTCTCGATCAAAAAGATGACGATATTTCTGTTCTGGAACTTAACGTGACGTTGCCAGAGACACAGGAAGCAACAACCAAATCTGCGTAATTGATTTTCTCGAAATAAACCCCTGGAATAATCCTGGGGTTTATTTTTTTGTTATGACAACTCGATATTAATTCAGATTATTCTTAATAACGCTTCGTATATTAATAATCTGCCAGCAATGTTTTTAACGCTTCGCCCATTACTTGTCCACGCCATCCACTGATTAATTCCGGGTGCATCGTTTGCGATTTTAATTGCCAGTGCCAGTTCAACAACTGGTTAATTTGTCGACGTGATGCAAGCAATTCAGCGCTTAAACCACAAGTCTCACTCACTTGCTGTACTAACGCCTTAATCGCTTTAAATACACGGCGATATCCCGGCATATCGACCAGATTGCTTAATGGTTCTGGTAATTCATCTTCAGATAGCGCCTGAGCTTCTTCAACCATCGCCAACAGCGCTTTACCGTGGAATCGGATTTCGCTACCGCTCAGACCCAGATGTTCCAGCTCACCCAACGACCCCGGCATGTAACGCGCAACTTGCCAGAGATGTTCTTCGCGAACCACGAAATTGACGGCCATATCGCGTTCGCGCGCTTTGCGCAGACGCCATGAAGCCAGTTTCTTCAGACAAGCCAGCTGGCGAGTTCTTAACTGCCACGCGTTGCCGATTTCACGCCAGGCTTCTTCGGGATCCAGCACATCCTGACGACGTGCCGCCATCAGGTTACATTCATCCAGCGCCGCCTCCATCCAACCTGCGGCTTGTGTCTCTTCCATCAACTTATGCGCAATAGGCAGCAAATACAGCACATCTGCGGCAGCATAATCACACTGACGCTCAGTCAACGGGCGCGCAAGCCAGTCGGTACGAGATTCACTTTTATCCAGCGCAATACCCGTGAAGGACTCAACGATAGTGGCAAAACCACAAGAGAGCGGGCGTCCACTAAACGCCGCCAGAATCTGCGTATCAATAAACGGGTCCGGCAGCATGCCAAACGCATTGAGGAATACTTCCAGATCTTCGCTACCTGCGTGTAGAAATTTAATCACCGCCTTGTCTTGTAGCAACGCTTTAAACGGTGACCAGTCAGTGATGGTTAACGGGTCGATAAGCGAAGCCGTCTCACCGTCGTACAACTGGATCAAACCCAGTTGCGGATAGTAAGTGCGGGTACGAACAAATTCGGTATCCAGCGCAATAGCGGGAAAGTGACGAGCCGCTTCGCACACAGAGCCAAGGGCTTCATCGGTAATAATCATTTGGTAAGTCAAATTCAGTTCTCTTAGGTTTGCGCCCATAAAAAACGCCGGCAGAACCGGCGTTAGGGCGACTGACTCGGAGCTCAGGCTTTATTGTTGCCTTTACTGACCGATTCGTCACGTAGTTCTCGTCGTAAAATTTTGCCAACGTTTGATTTTGGCAGCTCTTCGCGGAACTCAACTAGCTTCGGTACTTTGTAACCTGTGAGGTGGCGGCGACAAAAAACAACCAATGCCTCTTCGGTTAAAGAGGGATCTTTTTTCACAACGAAGATTTTTACTGCTTCACCGGATGCGCCACTTGGGACACCGACTGCCGCGACTTCAAGCACACCGCTATGCTGCATGACGACGTCTTCGATTTCGTTCGGATAGACGTTAAAACCCGAAACCAGAATCATATCTTTCTTACGGTCGACGATGCGCATAAAGCCCTCTTCGTCCATGACCGCAACATCTCCGGTTCGCAGCCAACCGTCTTGTAAAATTTCATCCGTCGCATCCGGACGCTGCCAGTAACCCAGCATCACCTGCGGCCCTTTCACGCACAGTTCGCCCGGCTCACCAGGAGGCACTTCTTCACCTTCGTCATCAATCAGCTTCACTTCGGTTGATGGCACCGGCAAGCCGATACTCCCACTGTGGTAATCCATATCGTGAGGATTGGCGCTGACTAATGGCGCACACTCGGTCAGGCCGTAGCCTTCGAGTAAGAAACGCCCGGTCAATTTTTCCCAACGTTCAGCAACCACTTGTTGTACCGGCATTCCGCCACCAGCAGAAAGATGCAGGCTTGAGAAATCAAGTTGCTGGAAATCTTTGTTGTTAAGTAGCGCATTGAACAGCGTGTTAACGCCAGTCATGGCGGTAAACGGATACTTCGCCAGTTCTTTCACCAGCCCCGGAATATCACGTGGGTTGGTTATCAGCAGGTTTTGCCCACCAATTTCAATAAACAGCAGGCAGTTCATCGTCAGAGCAAAAATGTGATAAAGCGGTAACGCCGTCACCACCAGCTCTTTGCGTTCAAACAATAATGGGCTATATGCTGCTCTGACTTGCTCAAGGTTCGCTAACATGTTGCGGTGTGTCAGCATCGCCCCTTTGGCAACTCCCGTCGTGCCACCGGTATATTGCAGGAACGCGAGGTCAGCACTCACAATTTCAGGTTTAATGTACTGGAGGCGATAACCCTGTTGCAGCGCACTGCGGAACGAAATAGCATCAGGCAGATGGTACTTAGGCACTAAACGTTTGACGTACTTAACAACGAAGTTGACCAGCGTGCCTTTTGCCGCGGAAAGCTGATCGCCCATACGGGTCAAAATAACGTGTTTTACCTGGGTCTTTTCGACAACCTTTTCCAGGGTGTGCGCAAAGTTAGAGACAATCACTATGGCGCTTGCACCGCTGTCGTTGAGTTGATGTTCAAGCTCACGCGGGGTGTACAATGGGTTGACGTTTACCACCACCATACCCGCACGCAAAATACCAAACAACGCAACGGGGTACTGCAACAGATTCGGCATCATTAGCGCAACACGATCGCCCTTCTGCAAGCCAAGACCCTGCTGTAAATATGCAGCAAAAGCACGGCTTCGCTCTTCCAGCTTACGGAACGTCATCACTTCGCCCATATTCACGAATGCAGGCTGATCGGCATAACGTGCCGTTGCTTGCTCAAACATATCAACCAGGGACTGATAACGGTCAGGATTTATCTCAGCCGCAACATCGGCTGGGTAGCGGTTAAGCCAAACCTTCTTCAAGGATCCACCTCTGAATTTATTATTCGTCGTCATCACAACCCCAATATAGAAACACGTCGTTAACATAATATTAACTCAGCGTACCAGTTTATTAATTAGACTGATTTAAGGTTGCGAAGCACATCACTAATTATTTTTATTCGATTGTTTAAATAAAGAGACAGCGGACATGCCGCTGTCTGGTTAGTCCGATAAAACAAACAATTACTCAGTTACGATAGTCTGCACCTGTGCAGGGCCTGGATTATACCATCCACCGCCGCCCCACATCCCGCCGTAGCCATAACGCCCACGATAAGGATACGGCCCGCCCCAGAACCACGGGTCGATAGGTTGTGGTGGCATGACCACTTGCTGCGTGACACGCCAGCGTTTATAGCCATTGACCTGCATCACCATATATCGATAGGCAGTTTCGCCTACTTTGCCTTCAACCACGCCGGTGATTGGGCCAACTACGGTGACTAATTGTCCACGGAAGTCTACGGGATCGAGGAAGCCATTTACGTCAGCGTAAATACGCCCTCTTGAAGGCTCACCCAATTGCGGGCGTGCGCCGTCATCGAGGCTAACCGTGGCAATTTCCAGCCGTGTTTTGCCTTGTTTGTTATCGATGTTCACCACTCGCCCACCAAAGCGCGCTTCTTGCCCAACGTAGAGCTGCGGCGCGTTCATCACGCGTGCTAAATCTTGTTGAGGCGTGGCACTGGTGCCTTTAATCGCATCGGGGATGGTGACACAACCGCTAAGCATCACTACGGCAGCAACTGCAAATAATCGGGTGACAATTCTGACATTCAAACCAGCCATATCCTTTCTCCTTAACGCAGTTTCGCTGCACGAAAACGTTGGAAACTATTCTCTGCCTGGAAGCTTCTTCCATGTCACTTCGTTACGCAGATAAACCGGTTCGGCATGTTCTACCGCCACCGTACAACCATCATTTAATGCCTGAATCGCCAGAGGTAACATATCTTCTGCGGCAGGAAGAGTGACTTCACCATCACGGATGATCACTTCACTGCCCTGCGCCATATCCGGCCAGGCCTGCCAGCCAGTACCTACTGTCGCCCATTCCCCCTGAAGTTGCTTCAAACGTTCGGTAACAGCTTCAGGTTTCAGCACGGCTTCAGTTTCTTCGCCGTGCCATACGCCGTGTTCGTCACGCTGATATTCAGCCCAATAGACTTCGCCCATTCGCGCATCGATAGCAGCCAGCACGCGGGTCGCTTTTGTCAAACGCCAGGCACCTTGCGCCATAGTGGCCAGCGTCGAAATGCCAATCATCGGCAATTCAGCACCCAGAGCCAACCCTTGCGCGATGCCAATACCGATACGCACACCGGTAAAACTACCTGGGCCACGGCCGTAAGCAAGCGCATTCAATGCGGTCAGACCAACGTCTCCCTCATTCAATATGTCGCGTACCAGCGGTAAAATGCGTTGGGTATGTTCGCGTGGGCAGAGTTCGAAATGGGCACGGATCGCCCCTTCATTATACAGGGCAACCGAACATGCTTCTGTCGCGGTATCGATGGCTAAAATTCGCATGGTATTGCCAACCTCTGGCAGGAAATAAAGGTCAAAAATCGGCGCGCATCATACCATAGCATGGCACAAATTACTGCGCCGAGCGGTGGTTAAGGAAGTCAACTGCCCGATTAATATCCCGCGTACGCGGTGTAGGAGGCAGACTATTAAGGAATACGGCACCGTACGGACGCATCACCAGACGATTATCGCAAATCACCAACACCCCCCGATCATCAACATCACGGATTAAACGCCCAACGCCTTGTTTTAAGGTAATAACCGCATCCGGGAGTTGCACGTCCTCGAAAGGATCCCCACCACGCAGGCGGCAATCTTCCATACGTGCTTTTAGCAGAGGATCGTCTGGGGAGGTGAACGGCAGCTTGTCGATAATGACCAGCGAGAGCGCGTCACCACGCACATCCACACCTTCCCAAAAACTGCTTGTGGCGACCAACAGGGCGTTACCCGCATCCACAAACTGCTGCAACAGTTGACCTTTACTGGTTTCCCCCTGCAACAACACCGGTAACGTCATTGTGGCGCGAAATTGTTCAGCTAAATCGCGCATCATCGAGTGAGAAGTACAAAGCATAAAGCACCGGCCATTGTTGGCTTCGATAAGCGGCTTGAGCATTTTTGCCAGATGCTTGCCCGCAGCCGGTTGATTCGGTGTTGGCAAGCCGCGCGGCACGCACAACAGTGCCTGAGTGGCGTAATCAAACGGGCTGGCGAGTAACAAGGTTTCTGCGCCGGCAATGCCGAGGCGCTCGGTAAAGTGGCTGAGCTGGTCGTTTACCGAAAGCGTAGCTGAGGTAAAAATCCAGGTTCCCGCTTTCTGGCTTATCACTTCCTGGAATTTATCTGCGACGGAAAGCGGTGTCAGCGCCAGCGTGAAGTTACGCGCATTACATTCATACCAGTAGCTGTAACCCGGAGTATCGACCTCTTTCAGGCGCTTAATGCGTCCGCGCAAAATCACTGTGCGTTCAAAAGCGGCATCGAGTAATGCAGAGCGCCCAAGTGAGAGCTTTGCCACGTCGTAACATAATTCGAGCGCGTCATCGAGCAGCAGTAGCGCACGTTGCACCGACGGTTCCGCCAGTAATTCACGCAAGTTTCCACGGTATCCAGGGTCACCCATTTGCAGGCGAAAATCCTGGGTACTTTGCGCCAGTCGGTCGGCACTCTTTTGTAATTGCTGCGCATCGCGTACTTCCGTGCGGTAGGCAATGGAGATGTCTTTCGCAATATCCAGAAGCTGGCGGCTGGAGACAGACTGCCCAAAGTATTGGCTGGCAATGTCGGGAATTTGGTGGGCTTCATCGAATATCATGACTTCAGCTTCAGGAATCAATTCGCCGAAACCGCCCTCTTTAACCACCATATCCGCCAAAAAAAGGTGATGGTTGACGACGACCACGTCAGAGTCCATCGCTTTTTTACGCGCTTTCACCACGAAACAGTCTTTGTAAAGCGGGCAATCCTGCCCCAGACAGTTATCGTTAGTGCTGGTGACCATCGGCCAGACGGTTGAATCTTCGGCCACACTCGCGCATGTGCTGATATCACCATCCACGGTTTCAATCGCCCAACCGCGTAACTTAACGATATCGCTTAGCGTCTGGACTTGCAGATCGCCGCCCGCCAGCGCCTGTTGTTCTAAACGCTCGATGCATAAATAGTTCGAACGCCCTTTCAGGAGTGCCAGTCGCCCTTTAAAATCCAGCGCGCGAGCAACCGTTGGTAAATCGCGAGAGAAGAGCTGATCCTGTAACGCTTTTGATCCCGTAGAGATAATGACTTTTTTGCCTGAACGCAGAGCTGGAGCCAGATACGCATAGGTTTTACCGGTTCCTGTTCCCGCCTCCACCACCAGTTCACGCCCGGAAGCGATCGCATGGGTGACGGCTTGAGCCATCTGGCGTTGTGGTTCACGCGGTTTAAAACCCGCTATCGCCGTGGCGAGTTGGCCGTCTGCTGCAAAATCGTCTATCACATTACCCCCTGGGTTTATTGACAGTGATTATGTCAGCCTGAGAGAGGTTAAGCCAGTGGAAGCCGTCTGCGGTTTGTGGCAGGCTGTCGCGCAATATGAACCAGCTGATAAGGAAACAGTGATGAGTATTGTGCGTATAAAACCGGAAGCACGTTGGTCTGATGCGGTTATTCATAACAACACGTTGTATTACACCGGTGTGCCAGAAAACCTTGATGCAGATGCTTACGAGCAAACCGCTAACACACTTGCGCAAATCGACACTGTGCTTCAGGAACAAGGCAGCGGTAAGAGTAAGATCCTCGACGCAACCATTTTTTTGCCTGAAAGTGCCGACTTTGCAGCGATGAATAAAGCCTGGGATGAATGGGTTGTTGCGGGTCATGCGCCGGTACGTTGTACCGTGCAGGCAAAATTGATGAACCCGCGTTATAAAGTAGAAATTAAGATTATCGCGGCAGTGTGACAGAATGCGGGCTCCGGCCCGCATTTTTACTCTTCGTCTTCTTCGTAACGATCGACATAGCGTTCTTCAGTGTCGCCATTCGCGTCTTCATCGTCACTTTCCGCATTGCCGACATCGTCATCCTCAAAGCGGACTGCAACCATCTCGCCGGTATGGTTGGCTCGAATTTCTGCGGCGACGAGCGTAATCGCTTCGCCACTGCTCATGCCCTGGGCCATCAGTTCCTGAATACGCTCTACAGCTTTCTGTTGCTGCTCATGGGATAATGAGGGTAATCCTGCAAACATTTTCGACTCCTGTTACATTGCCTGGGTTAATTATTTCACGCTGCTTTCAGGGTTTCCAGAGGGTTCCCTGGTTTGGCAGGATGATTTGTCTCTTTCTTAGTTGTGGTTTATGACGTTGCAGACTCTAACTTTTCGAACTTTGCCGTGGAATCCCGATGCTGTCCAACACACTTTCAAAGCGTTAGCACAACAACCGTGGGCCATGCTCTTGCATTCCGGCTTCGCCGATCATCCCCATAATCGCTTTGATATTCTGGTGGCCGAGCCTCGGGCAACAGTAGTGACGCGCGGCCCTGAAACGACAATCTGCGTCGAAGGCAACAGCTCGAAGCATCACGGCGATCCGTTGCAGTGGTTACAGCAAACCCTGGACAGCTTTGGTTATCAACCGGCAACACACCCTGACCTCCCTTTCTTAGGCGGAGCTCTGGGCTTATTTGGTTATGACCTGGGTCGCCATTTCGAAAAATTACCTGAGCAGGCGCAATGCGATCTTACAACACCCGATATGGCGATTGGGATTTATGATTGGGCACTGATTGCCGATCACCTGAAACAGTCTCTGACATTGCTGTGTTGGGGGGATATAGAGGCTCGCCAACAGTATCTCGACACGCTGACACCAGAAAGCCCTTATCAACCCTTCCGCCTGACAAGCGCGTGGCAGTCCAGTATGACCCGCGAGCAGTATGGACTTAAATTCCGTCAGGTACAGGAATATCTCAAAAGTGGCGATTGCTACCAGGTGAACCTTGCGCAGCGCTTTCATGCCAGCTACGAAGGCGATGAATGGCAAGCCTTTGAACAGTTGAATGCGGCTAACCGCGCGCCGTTTAGTGCCTTTATTCGTTTGCCTGACAGCGTCATTTTAAGCCTTTCTCCTGAGCGGTTTATTTTACTTGAAGGTGACCATATTCAGACCCGCCCGATAAAAGGGACGTTGCCACGCCTTGAAGATCCACAGACCGATGCTCAACAGGCTGAAAAACTGGCAAATTCACCGAAAGATCGCGCTGAAAATTTGATGATTGTGGATTTGCTGCGTAATGACATTGGCCGAGTGGCTGTGCCAGGCAGCGTAAAAGTCCCGGAGCTGTTCGTGGTCGAACCTTTTCCCGCCGTCCATCATCTGGTGAGCACGATAACCGCGCAATTGCCGTCGCATCTCAAAGCAACAGATTTACTGCGCGCCTGTTTCCCTGGAGGGTCGATAACGGGAGCACCCAAAGTGCGCGCCATGGAAATCATTGAAGAGCTTGAGCCGCAGCGACGTAATGTCTGGTGCGGGAGCATTGGCTATTTGAGCTTCTGCGGGAAGATGGACACCAGTATTACCATCAGGACGCTGACCGCCGAAGGAGGCAAACTTTACTGCTCGGCAGGTGGCGGAATTGTGGCTGATAGTGTTGAATCTGCGGAGTATCAGGAAACTTTTGATAAAGTTAACCGTATTCTTCCGCAACTAGAGAAGTGATGGTATGTCCGGTTCGTCATTGAGCATGAGTGATTTTTTATCGCGTTTTCAACTAATGCAGCCCCCAGCGACACGCATGAGCGGGAATAAGCGCCAGGCTGCGGTGTTGATCCCTATTGTGCGCCGCCCGCAACCAGGGCTGCTGTTGACCCAACGTTCAGCCCTGCTGCGCAAGCATGCCGGTCAAGTTGCCTTTCCTGGCGGTGCGGTAGACGACACTGATGAGTCGCTCATTGCCGCAGCACTGCGCGAAGCCTGGGAAGAAGTGGCTATATCGCCAGACTGCGTTGATGTTATCGGCACTCTGCCCCCCGTGGACAGCGTCACGGGTTTTCAGGTTACGCCGGTTGTTGGCATTATTCCTCCCGATTTACCTTACCGGGCCTGCGAAGATGAAGTGGCAGCCGTTTTTGAAATGCCCTTGATGGAAGCACTCACCCTGGGCCGCTATCATCCTTTGGATATTCATCGTCGCGGTAACGCTCATCGCGTCTGGCTTTCATGGTATCAGCACTACTTTGTCTGGGGCATGACTGCCGGAATTATCCGCGAGTTGGCTTTACAGATAGGCGTGGAAGATTGATCACTCTTTAATTCTGCAAATAACGCTATATTTAGAGAAGTATCTGGTCGTGACTTTGTCGCTTTTGGTTAAGATTAGGCAAGCTAAGGTTAAGCATTAGTTTAATTCATGTGAATAGTTTACTACGGTGAGCAATAAATTTTTAAACTAGTCAGCTGCGATTTCACAGCAGCAAATTTTATTTAGCCGGTGTCCTGAAAGGAGTTTTAGTGTGATTAGCATATTCGACATGTTCAAAGTCGGCATTGGGCCATCCAGTTCCCATACCGTCGGTCCGATGAAGGCCGGTAAGTTGTTTGTCGATGATCTGGTCGAAAAAGGATTACTTGAAGACACGACACGCATCGCTGTCGATGTCTACGGTTCTCTTTCTCTGACAGGTAAAGGCCACCATACTGATATCGCTATCATTATGGGTCTTGCAGGTAACGAACCTGCCACTGTTGATATTGACTCCATTCCCGCATTCATCCGCGATGTAGAAGCGCGTGAACGTTTGTGGCTGGCGCAGGGCCGTCACGAAGTCGATTTCCCAAAAGAGTCCGGCATGTGTTTCCGCAACGACAACCTGTCGCTGCATGAAAACGGTATGTCTATCCACGCGTTCAGCGGCGAAAAAGCAATCTACAGCAAAACCTACTATTCCATCGGTGGTGGTTTTATCGTCGATGAAGAGAATTTCGGCAAAGACGCGGCTAACGAAGTGGTAGTGCCTTACTCGTTCAATTCTGCGCAAGAAATGCTGCAGCACTGCAAAGATACCGGCATGTCGTTGTCTGGCGTCATTATGCAAAACGAACTGGCGCTGCACAGCCGTAAAGAGATTGAAGAGTATTTCGCCAATGTCTGGCAAACGATGCGTGCCTGTATCGACCGTGGTGTAAACACTGAAGGTGTTTTACCTGGCCCGTTGCGCGTTCCTCGTCGTGCTTCCGCGTTGCGCCGCATGCTGGTATCCAGCGATAAGCTCTCCAATGACCCAATGAACGTTGTCGATTGGGTGAACATGTTTGCGCTGGCGGTTAACGAAGAAAACGCTGCGGGTGGACGTGTTGTTACCGCACCGACTAACGGAGCCTGCGGTATCGTACCGGCGGTGTTGGCGTACTATGACCACTTTATCGAATCAGTCAGCCCTGATACTTACATCCGCTACTTCCTCGCTTCAGGTGCCATTGGTGCGCTGTATAAGATGAACGCCTCTATCTCTGGTGCTGAAGTGGGTTGTCAGGGTGAAGTGGGTGTGGCCTGCTCAATGGCAGCGGCTGGCCTGGCTGAGATCCTGGGCGCCAGCCCTGAGCAAGTCTGTGTTGCGGCTGAAATTGGTATGGAACACAACCTCGGTCTGACTTGCGACCCCGTTGCGGGTCAAGTTCAAGTGCCGTGTATCGAACGTAACGCCATTGCTTCCGTGAAAGCAATCAACGCCACGCGTATGGCAATGCGTCGCACCAGTGAGCCGCGCGTTTCTCTCGATAAAGTGATTGAAACGATGTACGAAACGGGCAAAGACATGAATGCGAAGTACCGCGAGACGTCCCGTGGCGGCCTGGCAATTAAAGTGCAGTGTGACTAACTCCCCCCTGGCCCTCGAATTCGGGGGCCAACCTACCACGGGTCATTCTTATTTCTGCGACCAGAAAAATGACAGATACCGTGCTTGCGACGCTTGTGCGAACGAACCACTTAGCGGTCATCTAAAAGTATGATTTTACGATCGTGTTTCCAAACCCCCACTACACTTTGAGTGTTCTGCGTGCCGATTTCGGTCGTGGTTCTACACAAGGTGATCACGGATGCAGACAGCTCAACGTATATTACGAGGCTATCGCCGCAGGCGCTTAATTGTGTGTATCGGGTTAGCTGTTCTGGCGCTCGTGTTGACCCTTAGCGCACGCTTTGTCGCAGAGCGAAAAGTGAATGAACAGCATTTTCTGACCTTCAATCAACGCATAATCAGCACGCTTGAAAATATTCTGACCCCGCTTGAGGAGGTCAATAATGCGCTTATTCCTCTTGTTGGACTGCCTTGTGAGAACGCTCAACTCAAAATGCGTGAACATGCGGCACGCTTGCAAACCGTGCGCACAATCGGGCTAATTAAGGACGGTATTCTTTATTGCTCAAGTGTTTTTGGCAGCCGCAATGTTCCTATTAATTTGCTGCAACCACGATTACCGTCAGCGCTTCCCTTGCTGTTTCTCTCGATAGACCGTTCGTTATTGAAAGGAACTCCGATTTTGTTGTCCTGGGTACCTTTGGCGAACAGCAGCAATGATGGGGTCATGCAAATCATTAATATTGAATTGCTGACCGGATTAATTCTTGAGCCTGAACGCCCATGGGTGTCACGCGCTGTACTCAACGTTGCAGATTCGCATCTGGAATATGGTGAAGGCCTGTTGCAGAGAATTACGATTGAGGATGGGCAAGTCAGCCATGAAATGGCTTCCAATAGATTTGCCTTTTCCGTCACGACTATCGGACCGTCTCCCGGAGCACTGGCATTAAGTAATTTGCCCACTCAACTGCCACTGGCGTTGATTCTCAGTATGTTGATCGGTTATATCGCCTGGCTTGCGACTGCCAATCGCATGAGTTTTTCGTGGGAAATTAATGTTGGAATAGCCTCGCGTGAATTCGAGGTATTCTGCCAGCCGCTGGTGAGTGCCCGAAATCTTCAATGTGTGGGGGTGGAGTTGCTATTGCGATGGAATAATCCGCGTCAGGGCTGGATTTCTCCCGACGTGTTTATTCCCCTGGCTGAACAGCAAAACCTGATTGCCCCATTGACTCGCTATGTGCTGGATGAAACGGTTCGCCACCTTGATATATTTCCAAAATCTTGTCATTTCCATATCGGACTCAATGTGGCTGCCAGCCATTTCCATGAAGGTGAGATCATTACCGATTTACGCAGCTCATGGTTCCCTGCTCATCCGCTTCAGAAATTGACGCTGGAGTTAACAGAGCGAGATGCGCTGCCGGATGTCGACCACCGCGTGGTGCGCGACTTGCATCGTATGGGAGTGGATTTGGCGATAGATGATTTTGGCACTGGGCAGAGTTCATTAGCCTATCTGGAAACACTTAATCCAAATGTACTAAAAATTGATAAGTCGTTTACTGCGGCTATCGGGACAGATGCGGTGAACTCGACGGTGACTGATATTATTATCGCACTGGCACAGCGACTGGAAATCGACCTGGTGGCTGAGGGCGTTGAAACGCCGCAGCAGGCAGAGTATCTGCGCAGCCACGGCGTGAATGTATTGCAGGGTTATCTATACGCGCGACCGATGCCACTAAGCGAGTTTCCTCGCTGGCTAAGGGGGAACACACGCCCCCCGCGCCGTAGAGGTCACCCAGTTTCAGTCGTTCCGCTGCGCTGATTACTCTTCTTCGTCTTCATGTTCGGAGCGTTCTTTCACCACTCGGACTAAGTCCACGCGGTAATCGTTCGCTTCGACAATCTGGATGCGAAGCGGAGCCAGTTCAATCACATCGCCTGCCTTCGGGATCTGGCCATTCACCGAGATAACCAAACCGGCAATCGAGGCAATATCTTCACCGTCATTGACCAGCGTGTTGATATCCAGATGTTGCTGAATCGCATGCAGGTCCGTGGAACCTTTCACCAACCAACCATCACCATCACGCACAATTTCTGGGGTTTCGTCCGCATCCGGGAATTCACCCGCAATGGCTTCTAACACATCCAGCGGTGTGACCAGCCCTTGAACCACACCAAACTCGTTGTTCACGATAACGAAGCTACCGCGAGCACGACGTAATACACCCAGTAAGTTTATCGGATCAAGGGTTTCTGGCACCACAATCGCAGGATACTGCGCAGCGATTGCTGCCACATCACCACCGTTTTCAAGTGCCACCAGCAACTCTTTCGCACGCACGATACCGATGATTTCATCCAACTCCCCGCGACAAATCGGGAACAGACTGTGCGGCGATTCCAGCAGTTGCTCGCGAATTTCAGCGGTCGATTTATCCGCATCAACCCAGGAGATTTCACCGCGAGGCGTCATAATGCTGCGCAACGAACGGGAAGCCAGCGTCAAAACACCGTTAATCATGTAACGCTCTTCTTCAGCGAAAGATTCCGCTTCAATTGGCGTTATCGTTTTATTGTCTTCATTTGCCGCGCGCTGTTGGCGCTTGCCATTCATCAGGCGCAAAATCGCGTCAGCTGTTCGGGCACGTAGCGGTACATTTGACTGATGACGAATAAAGTTGCGACGCGCAATTTGATTAAAGAACTCAATGATGATTGAGAAACCAATTGCCGCGTACAAATAGCCCTTAGGAATATGGAAACCAAAACCTTCAGCAACCAAACTCAGACCGATCATTAACAAGAAGCTCAGACACAGCACCACGACCGTTGGATGTTGGTTAACAAAATTCGTTAACGGTTTTGATGCCATCAGCATCACACCCATCGCAATCACGACCGCTGCCATCATCACTGGCAGGTGATTTACCATACCTACCGCGGTAATCACCGCATCGAGGGAGAACACCGCATCGAGCACCACAATCTGCAGCACCACGACCCAGAAACTGGCATAACCTTTCCCATGTCCATCGTCATGCTGGCGATTTTCCAGGCGTTCATGCAGCTCGGTTGTGGCTTTAAACAGCAAGAATAAGCCACCGAATAACATGATGAGATCGCGACCGGAGAACGTCAGATTAGCGACGCTAAACAGCGGTTGGGTGAGCGTCACCATCCATGAGATTAACGACAACAAGCCCAGTCTCATCACTAAAGCCAGTGATAAACCGATAAGTCTTGCTTTATCTCTCTGTTTTGGTGGAAGTTTGTCCGCAAGAATCGCAATAAAGACCAGGTTATCAATACCCAGCACGATTTCCAGAACAATAAGCGTCAGTAAACCCACCCATATTTGGGGATCCATTAAGAGTTCCATGACAAGCTCCTGCTTTGGGAATGACTCAATAGCAACCCGCATAAAGCGGATGCAGAAAGTTGAGCTAAGGTATTTACGTGGCGTGCTACGCCAGTGTGAAAGGCTGAAGATTCAGACCTGAAAATGAAAAGACGTCGGTGACGGTCCATACGGTGGGCTACTGCCCTTTACTCCTTAGTAATTAAACGAGATGTAAACAATATCAGAGCAAAAACCCCTTTTGCAAAGATTTACCTGATTTTGCAATTTTACTGTCATTGACCAGACTCATAATTTAGTGAGCGGTTCATTATGTTTTAAACAAAGCTAAATTACGGATCTTCATCACATAAAATATTTTTTTCACTGACTAAAATAAATCCGTCTCAAGTTACACATCTTTACTCATACCGTTATCTGAATCGATTCGCTCAATGAAACGGATAATCTACAAAACACCCATTTTAAGGGTGTGGTTATGACCAACACAGGAGGTAGCAAGTGACTATTGCTATTGTCATAGGCACGCATGGCTGGGCAGCAGAACAATTGCTGAAGACTGCAGAAATGCTATTAGGCGAACAAGAAAATGTTGGCTGGATAGATTTCGTTCCCGGTGAAAACGCCGAAACTTTGATCGAAAAATATAACGCACAACTGGCAAACCTGAACACCGACAAAGGTGTGCTGTTTCTCGTCGATACCTGGGGCGGTAGCCCATTCAATGCGGCAAGCCGTATTGTCGTCGATAAAGAGCATTACGAGGTCGTCGCCGGGGTCAATATTCCGATGCTGGTTGAAACCTTGATGGCCCGTGATGATAACCCTTCTTTTGATGAGTTAGTGGCTCTGGCGGTAGAAACAGGCCGTGAAGGGGTGAAAGCCCTGAAAGCAAAACCTGTTGAAAAAGCCGCACCTGTTGCGCCAGTCGCTGCCCCTAAAGCAGCAACCCCGGCGAAACCAATGGGTCCAAATGATTACATGAATATTGGTTTGGCCCGTATTGATGACCGTTTGATTCATGGTCAAGTCGCGACCCGCTGGACCAAAGAAACCAACGTAACGCGTATTATTGTTGTCAGTGATGAAGTAGCTGCCGATACCGTGCGTAAAACACTGCTTACGCAAGTTGCTCCTCCTGGTGTGACGGCTCACGTCGTTGATGTCGCCAAGATGATCCGTGTTTACAACAACCCGAAATATGCAGGCGACCGTGTGATGCTGCTTTTCACCAACCCAACCGATGTTGAACGCGTCGTGGAAGGTGGGGTGAATATTAAGTCAGTCAACATCGGTGGTATGGCGTTCCGCCAGGGTAAAACCCAGGTGAATAACGCGATTTCTGTCGATGAAAAAGATATTGAAGCCTTTAAGAAGCTGAACGAGCGCGGCATTGAGCTGGAAGCGCGTAAAGTTTCAACCGATCAAAAATTGAAAATGATGGACCTGATCGCGAAGGTGAAAAGTTAATTACTCAGGTGATTGGCTTCACTCTACGTTTTGCTCAGTTTTCACACATAAGTCACACGTTTAAGGAGAAGTACAATGGAGATTACCACTCTTCAGATTGTGCTGGTGTTTATCGTAGCCTGTATTGCCGGTATGGAGTCGGTGCTCGATGAATTTCAGTTCCACCGTCCGCTGGTCGCCTGTACCTTAATTGGTCTGGTACTGGGTGATATGAAAACCGGTATTATTATCGGTGGTACCCTTGAAATGATCGCGCTGGGTTGGATGAACATCGGTGCGGCAGTTGCGCCCGATGCGGCTCTTGCGTCGATTATCTCCACCATTCTGGTTATAGCCGGACACCAGGGCATTGGTTCCGGTATCGCGCTGGCCATCCCGCTGGCAGCAGCAGGCCAGGTACTGACCATTATCGTTCGTACTATTACCGTGGGCTTCCAGCACGCCGCAGATAAGGCCGCCGAAAATGGCAACCTATCCGCGCTCTCCTGGATTCACGTTTCCTCTCTGTTCTTGCAAGCAATGCGTATCGCAATTCCTGCCGTTATCGTCGCGATTTCCGTCGGTACCAGTGAAGTGCAGAACATGCTGAATGCCATTCCAGAAGTGGTCACCAGCGGTCTGAACATCGCCGGTGGCATGATTGTGGTGGTTGGTTATGCGATGGTCATCAACATGATGCGCGCAGGCTACCTGATGCCATTCTTCTATCTGGGCTTCGTAACCGCAGCATTTACCAACTTCAACCTGGTAGCACTGGGTGTAATTGGTGCTGTGATGGCAATTCTGTATATCCAACTCAGCCCGAAATACAACCGTTCCGCAGCCCCAGCGCAGGTTGCTGGTTCTAACGATCTCGATAACGAATTAGATTAATAGGTGAGCGAAATGGTTGATACCACCAAAACAACGACTACCGAGAAGAAACTCACTCCAGGTGATATTCGTGGCGTATTCCTGCGTTCTAACCTGTTCCAGGGTTCATGGAACTTCGAACGTATGCAAGCGCTGGGCTTCTGCTTCTCCATGATTCCGGCAATCAAACGCCTGTATCCTGAGAATAACGATGCTCGTAAACAAGCGATTAAGCGTCACCTGGAATTCTTTAACACCCATCCATATGTGGCCGCTCCGGTTCTGGGCGTTACCCTGGCGATGGAAGAACAACGTGCGAACGGTGCAGAAATTGATGATGGTGCCATTAACGGTATCAAAGTTGGTTTGATGGGGCCGCTGGCAGGCGTGGGCGACCCAATCTTCTGGGGTACTGTACGTCCAGTATTCGCAGCACTGGGTGCCGGTATTGCGATGAGCGGTAGCCTGTTAGGTCCTTTGTTGTTCTTCATCCTGTTCAACGCAGTACGTTTGCTGACTCGTTATTACGGTGTGGCTTACGGATATCGCAAAGGGATCGATATCGTTAAAGATATGGGCGGCGGCTTCCTGCAAAAACTGACAGAGGGGGCGTCAATTCTCGGCCTGTTTGTCATGGGGGCGCTGGTCAACAAGTGGACGCACGTTAACATACCGCTCGTCGTGTCGAAGATAACCGACCAGACTGGCGCAGTTAAAGTGACCACCGTTCAAACGATTCTTGATCAGCTGATGCCTGGCCTCGTACCACTGCTGTTAACCTTCGCTTGTATGTGGCTGCTGCGTAAGAAAGTCAACGCGCTGTGGATTATCATGGGCTTCTTTGTTATCGGTATTGTCGGTTACGCAATCGGCCTGCTGGGTCTGTAATGAGTTTGTGAATTCAACCGGGGGCCTGCCCCCGGTTTTTTATTTTTTAAAGGGCTGAGTTATGACGTTAACAGATGTGGTGTTACTGGTGTTTATTGTGCTGCTACTTGCCTGGGCAGTTTACGATGAATTCATCATGGATAAGCTCAAGGGCAAAACGCTTCTTAAAATCACCCTGCTTCGCCGCAACCGCATCGACAGCACCATCTTTGTGGGGTTGGTTGCAATTCTTATCTATAACAACGTGACCACTCACGGTACGCCCCTCACCACCTGGTTATTATCTGCACTGGCTTTGATTGCTATTTATATTTCCTGGATTCGCCAACCTAAATTGCTGTTCAAAACAGAAGGCTTCTTCTTCGCAAATGTCTGGATTTTATATTCCAGAATTAAAGAAATGAATTTATCCGAAGACGGCGTACTGGTTATGCAATTAGAACAGCGACGCTTACTTATCAGGGTAAAAAATATTGATGACCTCGAAAAAATTTATAAATTAATGATTGATAATCAATAGATTACAAACATAGCAAAGACTATGTTTTATATAATTTTTGAGGCTAATAAAATATAGCCGATGCTATTTCGCACAGTTTGCATGTTGTTATTTTAACCTTTTATTTACCTATTAAAGCAAATGAAAATCGTTATCATTTAAATGTCAAGAATAATAGCTTTCAATTATTGTTTTATCTTTGAAAAATATGTTAAGGTTGCGCCCGTCGTTGGGGAGTAGCCGATTTTCACGCCCGTGAAAATGTACATGTCAACATACTCGTTCTAAGAACGTGGCATGTACGACTCAGAATTTGAGTAGGCGAGACCATAGGCACGTTACCATCATTTAAGTTGGGGATGGCTGGCGTGTATATGGATATTCCCAACTGAGGCGTTTGCATGAATCTCTCCGCTACAATTATTCTCGCTTTTGGCATGTCGATGGATGCTTTTGCTGCATCAATCGGGAAAGGTGCCTCGCTCCATAAACCTAAATTCTCTGAAGCCTTACGTACCGGTCTTATCTTTGGTGTCATCGAAACACTCACCCCACTTATCGGCTGGTGCCTGGGCCTTTTGGCAAGCAAAGTCGTGCTGGAATGGAACCATTGGGTCGCCTTCATATTGCTGGTATTTCTCGGCATCCGAATGATCTACGAAGGTGTGCGTGGTAACGATGATGAAGATGTGCCAAAACTGCAGCGCCACGGTTTCTGGCTGCTAGTCACGACCGCGATTGCCACCAGCCTTGATGCAATGGCCGTGGGTGTAGGTCTTGCCTTCCTGCAAGTCAATATTATCGAAACTGCGCTGGCGATTGGCTGCGCGACCATGATCATGTCCACGCTGGGTATGATGCTGGGCCGCTTTATTGGCCCACTGCTTGGAAAGCGCGCCGAAATCCTCGGCGGCCTGGTGCTTATCGGGATTGGCTGCCAGATCCTGTACAGCCATTTCAGTACCTTAAGCTAAGGTTTCGCGTCGCCAGACGCGAACGACAAAATCCGTTTCGCAATTGAATGCCGTTTCAGCCGCTAAGGCTTGCCACACTTCCGGGCGTGCTCGCCAGGCAAACGGCGTCATTTGCAGCAAGGCAACCACTTCGCTACCTTGCAACGTCATCGTCCAGCCAATATTTTGCACATGTTCCACGACAAAGCCCGGCAAAGCTTCAGCTTCGCTGCTATGTAGCATCACGTTGTCATAGATTTGGCCTTTAAGCTGCATCAAATGGCGTGGGCCAGGAGTCGCGGTGATGACAATGCCACCGGGTTTTACAACGCGAGCGAGCTCTTCGGCTTTGCATGGTGCAAAAATTCGTACTACCGCATCCAGACTATTATCTGCAAACGGCAAACGATGACTCGATGCGACGCAGAACTGTACCTGCGGATAACGTTTCGCTGCATAACGAATCGCTATTTTGGCGACATCTAATCCCCATGTGGTGCCACTTTTTTTTGCGACAACCTGCGCAAAACCGGCTGTGTAATACCCTTCTCCACAACCAATATCCAGCAAGGTAACCGAAACGGCTTGCTCAAGTTGCAGGCAAATTGCCTCGCGCAAAGGCTGGTAATGTCCGGCATCGAGAAATGCTCTACGCGCCTGCATCATTTCGCTGCTGTCACCTGGATCCTTAGAGCGCTTATGCTGAACGGGCAGCAAATTCACGTACCCTTCTTTCGCTTTATCGAATTGATGGCCATCTGGGCAAAGAAAACTCTTCCCAACGGCTGCAAGCGGCGCATGACAAAGCGGGCAAAGATAGGACATGGGAACTCCAGGCAATAATAAAGGGCGCAAGTGTAACGCTAAACGCCCTGTTTCGAAAAGCCACTAACCGGCGGAGTTATCTGCGATGGGTTTATTTAACACCATTAAATTGGGGTCACCCTCGGGTAAACCATCGGGTTTAATATTTTCCAGACGCAAGACCTCGCTCATAATCTGGCTAAATACCGGAGCCGACACAGCCCCGCCATAGTAAGCCCCATTTTCTGGATCATTGATCACTACAACCAATGCAAAGCGCGGGTTGCTGGCTGGCGCAACACCTGCGGTGTAAGCAATATATTTATTGATGTACTTACCGTCATCACCAATCTTTTTGGCCGTGCCCGTTTTTATCGCCACTCGATACCCGCGAACAGCCGCTTTCACTCCGCCCCCACCCGGTAACGCCACGCTTTCCATCATATGTTCAACCTCATGAGCAATGACTTCCGGCATAACCCGTTGCCCAACGACAGGAGGGTCAACGCGGGTAATCGACAGCGGTCTGGAAATTCCGTAGCTGCCAATAGTTGCATAAACATGGGCGAGTTGTAGCGGTGTGACCATCAAACCGTAGCCGAAGGAAAAGGTTGCTCGATCCAGCTCGCCCCAGAATTTACGATGCGGCAAGAACCCGCTGCTTTCGCCAGTCAGACCGAGCCCTGTCGCTGAACCAAAACCAAAATTTTGATAAGTATCCAGAAGTTTTTGGATAGGCATTGCCAGAGAAAGACGTGATACCCCGGTGTCGCTCGATTTTTGCAAGATCCCCGTCAGAGTCAGCTGCGGATAAAAACCCACATCCCGAATGCGATGCCCATCAATGGTATACGGGTGGGTATCGACAACGCTGTCCGGTTGCACAATTCCTTGTTGCAACGCGGTCATAACGACCATGGGTTTGACGGTTGAACCGGGCTCAAAAGTGTCACTTATTGCCCGATTACGAAAATCGTTCAACGTAGCACCTTCGCGGTTATTCGGGTTAAACGTCGGGCAACTTGCCATCGCCAGCACTTCACCGGTATTAACATCAAGGATAACCGCTGCGGCAGATTCGGCTTTATTCCATGATACCGCGTTGCTTAGCGCATCCTCAGTCACCGTTTGCAGGCGCTCATCAATGCTTAGCATCAGGTTATGCGCGGGGCTTGCCGGATTTTCGGTAATATTTTCGATGACATGACCATGCCGGTCTTTACGGACTAATCGCTCACCTGCCCTGCTCGTAAGCTGGCGGTTGAAACTCTTCTCAATGCCTTCAATGCCCTGGTCATCAATATTTGTAAAACCAAGCAAATTCGCCGCGACATGTCCCGCGGGATAAAATCGACGTGACTCATCACGCAATGAGATCCCCGGCAGTTTTAAGCTCTCAATATACTGGGCTTGTTGTGGGTCGAGTTGACGGGCAAGGTAGATAAATCGGTCGGAAGGATTTCGCCGAATACGCGCAGCAATGTCATTGAGCGGCATATTAAGCGTCGTTGCCAGCGCCTGCCACCGGCTATTAACTTGCACGCCACCCTTTTCCATCACCGTTTTGGGATCGGCCCAAATAGCTTTCACCGGTACGCTGACTGCCAATGGCCGGCCAGTGCGGTCTTCAATCATGCCACGAGGAACCACGATCGGTTCTTCACGTAGAGAACGCATATCTTCCTGCTTCACAAGATTATCTGGCGAGATGATTTGCAACCAGGCTACGCGCCCTAATAAAAACATCAGACACATAAAAATTGCGATGCAAAGTAGAGTAAAACGCCACTGAATAAAGTTACCCATGATTCCAGGGGCAATTTTTCTCACGTTCAATCCTTAACAACAACTAAGCGATTGAAAATTTAAACATAATGGTGAAATTAACCGGACAGGAACAGTGCTACAAGATGCGCTGCTTTGCTACAAAACATAACTGAGCGCGAGTTGTAGAAACATATAGAAAAGGAGTGATCAGATTTCAAACATGAAAAAGCCCCGCTACAAGAGCGGGGCTTTCATCAAAATTTGGCGTTATTCGCGCCAGGTCTAATTCAACGGAATTAGATAGCAGTTACGTTAACTGCTGCTGGGCCTTTCTGGCCGTCCTGGATTTCGAACTCAACGTTCTGGCCTTCAGCCAGAGTTTTGAAGCCGTTACCCTGGATTGCAGAGAAGTGTACGAACACGTCTTTGCTGCCGTCAGCAGGAGTAATGAAACCAAAACCTTTAGACTCGTTGAACCACTTAACTTGACCTTTAATCTTTGCCATTTTGCAAAATTCCTTAGATTGTTTTCTTTGCCCGAAGGCATAACTTAGCTAAAACAGAGACATTACTGCATGAGGCACTAATATAAGGCTCGGCAGAGAAGCGGTATTCAACGTCAACGTGTTTACTCAGAACTTCTTTACTGAAAATGCCACACATAAACAGAACTGTACCTCGTTTAACCCAAAGTGTTATCACATACAACGCAATCAATGGCAAGCCATTTTTCGGTGTGTATCGATCTGTCGCACAGATTCTGAAACACATATTGTTCACGAATATGAAATGCACAAAATGTGCATAAAATTAACAGCGAACAAATGTGACTCAGAGCCTACTGCCGATGACCGTAGACAACATTTTTACCATAGCCCAAACCTATCTATTCGTCCAGACGAAGTGCGAAAAAGACGACATAGTAGACATTATCTTTATGATTTTTTTAGCATAGCTATTCAAAAAACGAGCAATAGCGTACGTCTCAAGAAAAATCGAAATAGGAGAATGAAATATCTCGATTGCAAGAATGAATAAAGCTTGAGCAGTAAGCTATTTATATTGCACCAAAATAATGAACGTTTAATGACACCCTGCTTCACGAAGAGGCAATAAAAACGTTTCGCTATATTAGTCATATAAAATAATTATCTTAGCTTGTCACAAATAATACTTTAACTTTCTGGATAATATTTAAACTATTATTTTAAGTAAGGGTAAACTTTGACCAATACGGAGAGGTGTAAAGAACCGGCTTTGGTCATCATTGTTATCCAGAGCCTCCAACAACTCTTGTGGCGGCATATCCAGTGATTCATCGGCCAGTTCAAACACCCCCCAGTGGATAGGGACCGCAAAAGGTCTGTTCAACTGCTGCCATAGCGCAACTGCCTGCTGCGGATCCATATGATGGCTACTCATAAACCAGCGTGGTGAATAAGCGCCAATCGGAATCATTGCAACATCTAAAGGGCCTCTGCTCAGTGCAATGTCAGCCAGACTTGCGGTATAGCCGGTGTCGCCACTAAACCAAACACGTAAACTTTCGCATTCGATTATCCAGCCACACCATAAACTGCGGTTACGGTCCCAGAACGAACGCATGCTCCAGTGTTGCGCAGGCACTGCGGTGAATGTCATCAACTGCCAGCTGAAGCTCTGCCCCCAATCCAACTCAGTCACATGGCGAAGACCCCGGCGGAGAAACCATTGCTTCAGGCCCAAGGGGACAAAAAAATGCGTCTGTGGAAAACGACAGGCAATCTGACGAACGGTAGCACTGTCCAGATGATCATAATGATTATGCGAAATCAGAACCGCATCGAGTTGGTGCAATTCATTGATGCGTAATGGAGGGGGAGTCTTACGTTGTGGGCCGGCAAAAGAGAGCGGCGAGGCTCGCCGGGAAAAGACAGGATCAGTCAGTAAATATCGGCCATTAATGCGCAGCATGACGGTTGCATGGCCTAACCACCATACACGATTGTCGTGCCCTTTGAGTTCAGCCTTTTGCCACCACTTTTTAATGAAGGCTGCATAGCCCCCATCAGGTGGATGGGGCAATCCCTGTTCTTTCCGCTCTCTTCGCCAACGCTCAACATCACCCGATTTCCGTAAGTGAGGTTCCAGATTACGAAAACCGTCAATCTGATGATGAGATTTTAGGGGATCAAACCAGGGATTCTTCCAACGCATGAGTCACTCCATAGCGACACAAACGTGTGTGTCAAGATTAACGTTCAGCCACCAGACGAATAAAATCATCGTCCTGCGCGTCTTCTTCCTTAATCTCTTGCGGTTCTTCCTTCACAACTTCCGGCTCATTGGCTTCACACAAACGGCGTAACAGCGCATTTTGTCGTTTCTGTTGATCCAATAACTCTTCAAGCAGTTCGATCTGCTCATTACTACGACTACTCGCACGGTTAACAAAGAACCACATTACGAGGCCGATAACCAGCACCACCAGGGAAACTGTCAGGGACACGATATTCAACGCGCCAACACTTAATTCGTTCATCTTACCACCTCAGTAAAACGCGCTATTCTACACCTGCCGCGCCTTAAGGTAAGCATCATGCGGATAAAAAGAGTCTACCAGGGAATAAATTTGTTAATGGTGCAGATGCCGCTGAAAAATTGTACATCTTGATCGCACATCACGTTGACCATCTGAGTCCAGAGTAGCAAGCAGACGAAAAAAACCGCAACTAAGATGAACCACCTGTACTTTTTCACTGCATTCTCCACATTATAAGTTCTTGTAGATAAGTCTGGCATAAGCAACCTAAACCAGGCATCACTCAACGCATATATTCTTTCAGAATCATCATATTGATACCTGAACGTTACCCGCTACGCTTAGCACTCTAATAAAGTAATAATAAGAGGGATTTATGCGTATTGTGATCCGCACTTTTCTTGTCATTATGCTGCTGTGGATTGGTTTACTGCTTTCAGGCTACGGCGTGCTGATTGGGAGCCATCAAAATGCAGCGGGTTTAGGGCTGCAATGCAAGTATCTCACAGCACGAAATATTACTACTGCGCAATTCATTCATAGTGAAAGCGGGATTATCGGACTCAGCGATTGCCCTGTATTGCGTAAAAGTGACAAAGTGATTGATGACGGGCAGTAGAAAACGAAGGAAAAACGCCGCGTTTAAGCGGCGTTTTTTATCAGAATGGATATTCGTGGTAACCCATTTGCACAGAGATTGTCCGTGCAGCGTCATGCAACATCGCGACATATTCATGAAGACGATCTTCAGAAAAACGCAGCGTCGGGAAAGAAATACTTAAACCCGCAATCACGACACCAAAGCGGTCAAATACAGGAACGCCGATACAGCGCAGTCCTTCTTCTTGTTCTTCGTTATCTTCGCCATAACCTTGCTTGCGAACAGTATCCAGAACGTCTAACAATTCGTCAGTGCTGGTAATGGTACGTTCAGTGCTGCGGGTGTATTCCACTTCAGCAAGAATTTCACGGACTTCTTCACGATCACGCCATGCCAGAAGCACTTTACCAATCGCGGTACTGTACAGCGGGTTACGACGACCAATGCGCGAGTACATACGCAAGTTGTACATTGAGTCAATCTTGTGGATATAGACAATACTGTCTTCATCCAACGCACCCAGGTGGATTGTCTCTTTTGTCAGACGCGACAGTTCGCGCATCTGGATGTCTGCACTACGAATCAAATCAACGTTTTGCAACGCACGTGCGCCAAGCTCGAACAGCTTGAGCGTAAGCGAGTATTTCTCAGACTCACCTTCCTGAGCAACATAACCCAGGGATTTCATTGTCTGTAAAAAGCGATAGACGGTGCTTTTTGACATCATTACGCGTTGCGATAATTCAGTAATACCAATTTCGCGTTCTTCGCCAAGAGCCTGTAAAATGCCAAAAACTTTCAGGACAGAAGAGACAGAATCAGGTTGTTTATCCAGATCTGCGATTGCCATTAAATCACCTCGATCGCATTTGTTTTATAAAAATCAGAACTGGTTTTTAGTATAAATTGACTACCATGTCATCGCAACGGATCTATTCTATTTCGTTACGAATCTGCGACATATCCCGTAAATTTAGTGCTATTATTATTTCTCCCCGAATATAGCCTCCGTGAAGCCTTACTTTCCTATGGATAAAACTCTTGCTGATGGGCTGCCATTACCGCTGCGCTATGGGGCTATTTTAGCTATTGCGCTAGGTATTACCATGGCAGTGCTTGATGGTGTCATCGCAAACGTCGCCCTTCCCACCATTGCCCGAGAACTCAATGCCAGCCCGGCAGAGTCCATCTGGATTGTGAACAGTTACCAAATTGCGATAATTATTTCGTTACTATCAATGTCGTTCCTGGGTGATATTTTTGGCTATCGACGGGTATATCAGTGCGGGTTGATTCTATTTTGTGTGACTTCCCTTTTTTGCGCCTTATCGAATTCGTTACCAATGCTGACATTTGCTCGCGTGTTGCAGGGGTTTGGCGGCGCGGCATTAATGAGCGTTAATACCGCGCTCATTCGGCTTATTTATCCGCAAAAATACCTTGGTCGCGGCATGGGAATTAACTCGTTTATTGTTGCTGTTTCATCAGCTGCCGGGCCAACAATTGCCGCTGCCATTCTTTCCGTGGCCTCCTGGAAATGGCTGTTTTTGATTAACGTGCCGATTGGCATCGTAGCACTCTTACTGTCTTTGCGTTTCCTGCCACCAAATCAACAAAAATCACAGGGCCAACGCTTTGATATTCCAAGCGCCATTATGAATGCCTTAACGTTTGGCTTGCTCATCTCTGCAATCAGTGGCTTTGCTCAGGGACAGTCAGGCTGGCTTATCCTCTCTGAATTGTTGGCCTTAGTTGTCATTGGCTTCTTCTTTATCCGTCGCCAGTTGCAGCTGCCTTTCCCATTGCTACCTGTGGATTTATTGCGTATCCCCGTATTCTCATTATCCATGGGAACTTCAGTCTGTTCCTTTACCGCACAGATGTTAGCGATGGTTTCGCTCCCCTTCTTTTTGCAATCAGCCTTGGGCCGCAGTGAAGTTGAAACGGGGCTGCTTCTCACTCCGTGGCCCATTGCGACGATGATAATGGCCCCTATTGCAGGTCATCTTATTGAGCGGGTACATGCAGGTCTATTGGGTGGGATCGGGCTGACCATTATGGCATGTGGTCTCTTTGCACTGGCACTCTTGCCATATAACCCTTCAGATATCGACATTATATGGCGGATGCTTTTGTGTGGGGCCGGCTTTGGCTTGTTCCAGTCGCCTAATAACCACACCATTATTTCTTCTGCGCCACGCCATCGCAGCGGTGGCGCCAGCGGCATGTTGGGTACGGCACGGTTATTAGGTCAGAGCTGTGGTGCAGCCCTGGTGGCATTGATGTTCAACCTTTTCACCACTCACGGAACACACGCATCTTTATTACTGGCCGGTAGTTTTGCCGCCGTCGCGGCCATCATTAGCAGTTTACGGATTTCACAACCCGCTACATCGCAGGCATAAAAAAAGCGTGCCAGCGATGGCACGCTTTTTTATTACCGCTCACGACTACTTAAGGTATTCGCCGTTACGCAGCGCTTCAATACGTTTGTCCAACGGCGGGTGAGTCATGAACAATTCGCTCATTGACTTCGCCTTACCATTAATACAAAACGCCATCATGCTGCTAGCTTCTTGCGGTTCATAGCTGGTTTTCAGACGCTGCAACGCGGCAATCATTTTTTCACGACCGACCAATTTGGCAGATCCGGCATCAGCGTGGAATTCACGGTGACGTGAGAACCACATGGTGATGATGCTCGCCAGAATACCGAACACCAACTCCAGTACCGTCGCAATCGCAAAATAGACAAACGGGTTACCGTTGCTGCTTTCACCTTCATCCCGGTTACCTGACAGGAAGCCAGAAGCAACCTGCGCAATGATACGGGAAATGAAGATAACGAAGGTGTTCACCACACCTTGAATCAGCGTCATCGTGACCATGTCGCCGTTCGCGATATGGCTAATTTCGTGAGCAATAACCGCTTCAGCTTCGTCACGACTCATGTTTTGCAACAGACCCGTACTCACCGCGACCAGTGAGGCATTACGGCGTGCACCGGTTGCAAAGGCGTTAATATCCGGCGCATGGTAAACCGCCACCTGTGGCATGGCGATACCCGCCTGCTGTGACTGCTGACGAACCGTTTCCATCAGCCAGCGCTCAGTTTCGTTACGTGGCTGCTCAATCACTTCCCCACCTACTGAACGTAACGCCATCCATTTGGACATCAGTAACGAGATGATTGAACCACCAAAGCCAAACAACACCGCCATGATCATCAGACCCTGCACGCTGCTCGACTGGATCCCCGTCAGGCTTAGCACTAGCCCGAAAACGACCATGACTGCAAGGTTGGTCAACAGGAAAAGCCCGATACGCATCATAATTTTCTTTTTACCTCGGTTAAAAATACGCATTCTGCGTTACCCCACATCGTAGGGGCAAGCTTGCTATTTTCAAGCATTCATCGTGACCAAGTCGTTAATAATACATAACTTTACATTCAAGAAGAGATTGGTTTACGCGGCTTGATAGAGGTAAAAAAAACAGGCACAAAAATTTGTGCCTGTTGGGGAGTTACTTAGCAGGAGTCGGTTGCTCAGCGGATTTATCTTGCTGCATTTTTGCAAGATCCAGCGCGATATGAACCGTTTCATCGAGATAAGGATCAGGTTCTTGATAATCCTTTGGTAAGTCATCCAGTTTCTTCAACGGCGCTTTACCTTCTCTCTTGTAGCGATCGTTGATACGAGCCAGGCGCGTCGCATCATCTTCCTGGTTTTCTTTCTCACGTTGAGCAAGATTCAGAGAGACAATATTGCGCTTCTCTTTCAGGGCATTGAAACGAGCAATGTCCTTCATGATGTACTGGAATTCAGGATCGGCTGCAATTCTGTCCTGGTGCATTTTAAGCAGTTGCGGTTCAAACGGAGTCAGATCGCCTGACTTGACGTAAGTTGCGGCATTAATGCTATCCCATGGGAGCGCATTATCTTCGAACTTCTCGCCAGTTTCGGTCTCTTCAGTGCCGGTTGGCATCAGGACATCTGGCGTAACACCCTTACGTTGAGTACTGCCGCCATTAATGCGGTAGAACTTCTGAATGGTGTATTGAACAGAGCCTAAAGCAGGCCACTCAGGGCGCAGCATCTGGTCATAAATACGGTTCAGTGAACGATATTGCTGAACAGTGCCTTTACCAAAGGTCGGCTCACCGACAATCAGCGCACGGCCATAATCCTGCATCGCAGCGGCGAAAATCTCAGATGCTGAAGCACTAAAACGGTCAACCATGACAACCAGTGGACCTTTGTAATACACAACGCCATCAGTATCGCTGTCTTCACGCACTTTGCCGTTGTTATCACGAACCTGAACGACTGGGCCGCCAGGAATAAACAGGCCAGAAAGTGAAACGGCTTCGGTCAACGCACCGCCACCGTTAGAACGCAAATCGATGATCACGCTCTTCACGTTCTGTTTTTCCATCTTCTGCAGCTGCACTTTGACGTCATCCGTCAAACCAACATAGAAGCCTGGAATATCCAGCACGCCGACTTTATCTTTACCGACCGTTTTAATGGTGAGTTTGACCGCACGATCTTCAAGACGAATACGTTCACGCGTTAACGTGACGATGCGTGTTTTAGTCCCTTTGCCAGCAGGTAAGACTTCCAGACGAACCTTGCTGCCTTTTGGTCCTTTGATCAGCGCAACCACATCATCAAGACGCCAGCCTATCACATCAACCATAGGTTTGCCGGTTTGGCCTACGCCAACAATACGATCACCGACAGTAATCGCTTTGCTTTTCGCCGCAGGGCCACCCGCAACCATTGAGTTGATAACGGTATAGTCGTCATCCATTTGCAGCACCGCACCAATACCTTCCAGCGACAAACTCATCTCTGTATTGAATTGCTCGGTATTGCGTGGTGACAAATAGTTGGTATGCGGATCGATTTCGTGGGCAAAAGCGGTCATTGCCAGTGAGAAAACATCTTCGCTGTTGGACTGCGCCAGTCGACGAATCGCAAACTGGTAACGTTTGGTTAGCGTTTCACGAATTTCCTGATCGGTTTTACCGGTTAGCTTCAGGCTCAACTCGTCAAACTTAACTTTGCTGTCCCACAGGGTGTTTAACTCTGCAACGCTTGCAGGCCACGGCGATTTGCTGCGATCCACATTGAAGGTGTCATTGCCGGTGAAATCCATCGGCTTTTCCAGCACCTTCAGCGCGTATTGATAGCGTTCAAAACGACGCGTCTGGGCCAGATTGTAAAGATCGTAAAATACGTCCAGTTTGCCGGTGCGCAATTCATC
Source organism: Buttiauxella sp. WJP83 (assembly GCF_027594725.1). Taxonomy (NCBI): domain Bacteria; kingdom Pseudomonadati; phylum Pseudomonadota; class Gammaproteobacteria; order Enterobacterales; family Enterobacteriaceae; genus Buttiauxella; species Buttiauxella sp. WJP83. Next base: position 1,946,104 of record NZ_CP110080.1, on the reverse strand, counting down.
GCCAATCTGTTTTTTCCGCGACACAAACTGCTCAACGTCGCTGGCGAGCAGTACGTTGTGGCTAAAGTCGAGAAGATTGAGATAGCGATCGAAAATTTTTGCGGAAAAATTTTCATCCAGATCAAACTGACGATAATGCGAACGAGTGAAGCGTGAAGTGACACGCTCACTCACCGTAGCATGCTGCGTCTCTTCCTTTAACTGCGGGATTTGAGAAGCTTGCGTTATGTTTTCGACGGCCAGTGCGCTACCTGCAAGAAACAACAGACTAGCGACAGCCGTACGCTTAAAGAGTTTGTTCATGCCCGGGTCTGGCCTCCGTTTCAGAACTGCAAGTGTTCTGCGCGTACGATCATTGCCATACCAGAAGTTAGCTGTACACGGACGCCATCTTTGGTAATTTCCAGTACGGTGGCATCCATCGCGTTATTACCCGCTTTGACTTTGATTGCCTGACCCACCTGCAAAGCAGAAATGTCCGTAACCGGAGTGCGTTTTTCTTCACGCGGAGCCTGAGGAGCCGGTTTTTCAGCACGTGGTTTACGCTCTGTTGTCTCTGGACGACGCGGAGCAGGACGAGGCTTGCGATCACGACGAGGTTTTTCGGTAACGGTTTCACCGTTAGCCGCTGCCGCTTCGCGTTTTTTCGCTTGCTGTTCTGCACGCTGTGCCTGAACACGAGCTTTTGCTTCTTCAAGCTGCTTACGAGCATGCTCAACGTGCTGCTCATCGAGTTCACCACATGGGTTACCGTCGAGATCAACACGGGTCGCGCCGACTTTGATACCGTACAGGTAGCGCCAGCTTGAAGTATAAAGACGTAACGCGGAACGAAGTTGAGTTTTACTGAGGCTCATCTCCCCTTCAACGCGTGCGACTAAGTCCTGGAAGATACCAATCTTCAGGGGGCGGGCTTCACCTTCAGCGCTAAAGCACTGTGGGAAACGCTCTGCCAAAAAGGCGATGACTTCTTTGCTACTATTCAACTTAGGTTGATTTTCCATGAAATTTCCTGATTACAACGGAATTGCCAACAATCCGCAGGCATGAACAGGCGACATTATAATGACGCTCTCAGCAAATGCCACGTTATCCGTTGTTTATCATGCTATCGAGTGAAGAATTTTTTAAAATCCGTGTCGGCAAGCGTCAGCGAAAGCTGCGATACCAGTTGAGATAAGCCGAGTTGGTCTTCTGGTGTAAAGCGACCAAACTCAGTGCTATCAATGTCCAGAACCCCAATCAGCTCGCCATTTACTGTTAATGGCAGAACAATTTCAGAATTGCTGGCAGCGTCACAGGCGATGTGACCATCAAAAGCATGCACATCCTCGACGCGCTGAATGCTATGGGTGGATACCGCTGTACCGCATACGCCTTTACCGACTGGAATGCGCACACAAGCAATTTTCCCCTGGAAAGGCCCCAAAACCAGAGTGTCATCTTCCAGTAAATAAAACCCTGCCCAGTTAACGCCTTCAAGACGTTCAAACAACAATGCGCTGGTATTTGCCAACGTTGCCAGAAAACTTGTTTCACCTGCCATTAACGCACTGAAATCGCGGTTCAGGTCCGCGTAAAATTGTTCTTTGTTCATTGATTAACCATAGTCTGTTGTCTTACTTAACTGCATAGCATAGTAAAATAAGCATTAAATGCGTTATGCCACAAGGTGTATCATTCCATGAATTAATATACGCTTAACGAATATTTAGTTTTCCGATGAGATGCACCAATGCGCCAACGGTATTCCCTGCATACGATGACACATGAAAATACACGCTATTAGCCATGCTGTACCGCAGGCACGTTATCAGCGTTGCCCCCAATGCGATACACTTTTCTCATTACCGTTGGTTAAATCGTCACAGAGCGCGTATTGCCCCCGTTGTGACGCAAAAGTGTTCCATGGCCGCGACTGGTCACTCACGCGTCTGGCGGCGATGGCGATTGCGATGTTGTTACTGATGCCCGTTGCTTTTTCGGAGCCACTGGTCCGTATCTATTTATTAGGTACACGCATCGATGCCAACCTGTTTCAGGGTATTTGGCAGATGACCAGTCAGGGCGATCCCCTGACAGCCGCAATGGTCATGTTTTGTGCCGTAGGGGCTCCCGCCACGCTTGTCGCCGGTATTATCTATCTCTATTTCGGTAATATTCTGGGGATGAACTTACGCCCGGTGTTACTGATGCTGGAGAAGCTCAAAGAATGGGTCATGCTCGATATTTATCTGGTTGCCATCGGCGTGGCCTGTATCAAAGTCAGAGAATTCGCATTCATCCAGCCAGGCCTGGGTTTAGTGGCGTTTATCGCGCTGGTCGTGTTGAGCTTATTAACCCTGATTCACTTGAACGTGGAGCAACTGTGGTCGCGATTCTATCCACAACGCCCTCCTCGCGCCTGGAATGCGCAACTGCGCGTGTGCCTCGCTTGCAATTTCACTGGCGTACCGGATAAACGCGGGCGTTGTCCCCGTTGCCATGTGCCATTACGAGTACGCCGTCGCCATAGTTTGCAAAAGTCGTGGGCGGCATTAATCGGCTCGTTAATTCTTTTACTGCCCGCCAACTTGTTGCCGATTTCCATTCTCTACGTCAATGGCTCGCGCCAGGAAGACACCATCCTTTCTGGTATTATTTCCCTTGGAAACAGTAATGTTGCCGTGGCAGCAGTGGTTTTCATTGCCAGTATTCTGGTGCCCTTCACCAAAGTTATCGTGTTGATTTCATTGTTAATCAGCATTCATTTCAAATGCGAGCGAGGCCTTAGAACTCGCATCGTATTGCTACGGTTTATTACCTGGATTGGCCGCTGGTCTATCCTCGATCTCTTTGTTATTTCGCTTACGATGTCGCTGGTTAATCGCGATCAGCTATTGGCATTCACTATGGGACCGGCTGCGTTTTATTTTGGCGCAGCGGTTATTTTAACTATTCTTGCAGTTGAATGGCTGGATAGCCGACTACTTTGGGACGCACATGAGTCAGGAAATGCCCGCTTCACCGACTGAAGCGCGAATTAAAACTAAACGCCGAATTTCGCCCTTCTGGTTGTTGCCAATTATTGCTTTGATGATTGCCAGTTGGCTCATCTGGTCGACCTGGGAAGAACGCGGCACCACAGCGACCATTGATTTCCTTTCAGCCGACGGCATTGTGGCCGGACGCACGCCTGTACGTTACCAAGGCGTAGAAGTGGGTACGGTCCAAAGCATCAGTCTCAGCAAAGACTTGCGCAAAATAGAAGTGACGGTCAGTGTCAAAAGTGACATGAAAGATGCGTTACGCGAAGACACCCAGTTTTGGTTGGTGACACCCAAAGCATCTCTGGCAGGTGTTTCCGGTCTTGATGCACTGGTTGGTGGTAACTATATCGGCATGATGCCGGGCAAAGGTAAACCGCAAGAGCACTTTACCGCGTTAGATACCCAGCCAAGATACCGCCTTAATAATGGCGAGCTGATGATTCATCTTCATGCGCCTGACTTAGGCTCGCTCAATAGCGGCTCGCTGGTTTATTACCGCAAAATTCCGGTGGGTCGAGTGTATGACTACACGATTAACAACAATAACCAGGGTGTGACCATTGATGTACTGATTGACCGTCGATTCACTAAACTGGTGAAAAAAGGCAGCCGATTCTGGAACGTATCGGGCGTGAAGGCCGATTTCAGTCTCTCCGGTGCTCAGGTTCAGTTAGAAAGCCTCGCGGCCTTAGTGAACGGTGCTATTGCCTTTGACTCCCCGGAACACTCCGCCGAGGCCAAAGCAGAAGATGAATTCGGTCTGTATGAAGATCTGGCGCACAGCCAACGCGGCGTCATTATCGATCTGGATTTGCCTAATGGCACCGGCTTAAAAGCGGGCTCGACGGCGCTGATGTATCAAGGTTTGGAAGTGGGTACGCTAACTAAGCTCACCCTCAATCCAGGTAGCACGGTGACCGGCCAAATGACCGTTGACCCAAGTGTCGTCAACCTGATGCGCACGGGTACGCGCATTGAGTTACGCAACCCTAAAATTTCGCTCAGCAATCCCAATCTCAGCAGCTTGTTAACCGGCAGTACCTTTGAATTGGTGCCGGGAGAAGGTGAGCCACAAAATCATTTTGTGGTATTCGCCAGCGATAAAACGCCGCTACAACAACCGAACGTTCTGACGCTAAACCTGACAGCACCTGAAAGTTACGGTATTGATGCGGGTCAGCCGATTATTCTCCATGGCGTGCAAGTGGGACAAATTCTTGAACGTACCCTGTCTGCCAAAGGCGTCACCTTCTCAGCCGCCATTGAGCCCGAATATCGCAAGCTGATTCAGGGCGACAGTAAATTCGTCGTCAACAGCCGTTTTGATGTCAAAGTCGGTATCGACGGTGTCGAATTTTTGGGGGCCAGCGCCGGTGAATGGGTGAATGGCGGTATCAGGATTATTCCGGGCAACAAAGGCGAGATGAAAAAGAGCTATCCGCTATACGCCAATCTGGAAAAAGCCGTAGAAAATAGCCTGAGCGACCTGCCGACAACGACATTAACGCTTACCGCCGCCAGCTTGCCAGACATTCAAGCTGGCTCCGTGGTGCTGTACCGTAAATTCCAGGTCGGCGAGATTATTAGTGTGCGTCCGCGCGCTAATAGTTTTGATATCGACGTGAATATCAAGCCGGAATACCGCAATCTGCTGACGGCCAACAGCGTGTTTTGGGCTGAAGGCGGCGCACGTGTACAACTCAACGGCAGTGGTTTGACAGTACAAGCCTCTCCACTTTCTCGTGCTCTTAAAGGGGCGATCAGCTTTGACAACCTCAGTGGCGCAAGTGTCGGCCAGAAAAAGGGTGACAAACGCATGTTGTACGCGTCCGAAACGGCTGCACGTGCCGTTGGTAGTCAAATTTTGTTGCACACCTTTGATGCCGGGAAACTGTCTGCAGGCATGCCGATTCGCTATCTGGGAATTGACATTGGGCAACTTGAGTCGCTCAATCTCACGAAATCGCGTAGCGAGGTCGAAGCGAAAGCCGTACTTTATCCTGAATTTGTGGAGACGTTTGCTCGTAACGGTACGCGCTTCTCCGTTGTGACACCGAAAATTTCAGCCTCAGGTGTGGACAATCTCGACACCATTCTTCAGCCCTATATCAACGTCGAACCAGGACGTGGCGCGCCACGGCGTGACTTCGAGTTGCAGGAAACTTCTATCACCGACTCGCGTTACTCGGACGGCCTGAGCATTGTGCTGGAAGTCCCTGAAGCGGGTGCGTTAAGCATTGGTACGCCTGTTCTGTTCCGTGGTGTTGAAGTCGGTACAGTGACCGGTTTAACTCTCGGCAATCTTTCTGACCGCGTCATGGTCGGTTTGCGAATCAGTAAGCGCTTCCAGCATTTGGTGCGCGATAGCTCAGTGTTCTGGCTTGCGTCGGGTTACAGCCTTGATTTTGGCCTGACAGGCGGTGTCGTAAAAACCGGCACCTTCAGCCAGTTCATTCGTGGCGGTATCGCATTCGCAACGCCGCCAGGCACACCACTGGCACCGAAAGCCGAAACCGGTAAACACTTCTTGCTCGAGGAAAGTGAACCGAAAGAATGGCGCCAATGGGGCACTGCGCTGCCACGTTAACACCAGCGCCCCGGTTTCTCGCCGGGGCGTTTGTGCTACACTGCGCCCTTCTCTTTTTTCTGGACTTCCTTCGTGGCCCATTCTCAAAACGCCTTTCTCCCGCAAGCCTTTCTTGATGTTATTCGCGATGCACTCCCGGCAGATCAAACGCTCGAAAGTTTTATCGATTATTGCCAGCGCCCCCTGCGCCGCAGTCTGCGCGTTAATACACTCAAGATTTCGGTCAGTGATTTTCTTGACCTTGTCGCCCCTTATGACTGGCATCTGACGCCCGTTCCCTGGTGTGCAGAAGGGTTCTGGATTGAGCGGGATGACGAAGAAAGTCTGCCTCTTGGCTCCACGGCAGAGCATTTAAGCGGCCTGTTTTACATTCAGGAAGCCAGTTCAATGTTGCCGGTTGCCGCCCTGTTTGCTGACGATAATCATCCGGAACGCATTATGGATGTCGCCGCTGCACCCGGTTCAAAAACCACGCAAATTGCTGCGCGCATGGGCAATCACGGCGCGATCCTCGCCAACGAGTATTCCGCCAGCCGGGTGAAAGTACTGCACGCCAATATTAGCCGTTGCGGAATCAGCAACGTCGCGCTGACTCATTTTGATGGCAGAGTCTTTGGCGCAGCCCTTCCGGAGTGCTTTGATGCGATATTGCTCGATGCACCTTGCTCAGGCGAAGGTGTGGTGCGCAAAGATCCGGACGCGCTACGTAACTGGACACCCGAAAGCACCGCCAGTATCGCTGATACACAACGTGAACTGATCGCCAGTGCATTTCATGCACTTCGTCCGGGTGGCACACTGATTTACTCCACATGCACTCTAAACCGCGAAGAAAATCAGCAGATTTGCCAATGGTTGCTTGATGAGTGGCCTGAAGCCGTCGAAATCGTGCCGCTTAACGATTTGTTCCCGGAGGCAGGAAAAGCCATTACGGCTGAAGGCTATCTGCATGTTTTCCCGCAGATTTATGATTGCGAAGGTTTTTTCGTTGCACGACTGCGTAAAACATCATCGGTCGATGCCCTGCCAGCTCCGGGGTACAAAGTGGGTAACTTCCCGTTTAGCCCTCTGCATGGCAAACAAGCGGCTGAAGTCACCGCTGCGGCTAAAAAATCAGGGATCAGCTGGCAAGATGACCAACAACTCTGGCAGCGCGACAAAGAAATTTGGTTATTCCCAAAAGAGATTATTTCTTTAATCGGCAAGGTTCGCTTTTCGCGAATTGGCCTGCGTCTGGCAGAGCAGTACAACAAAGGATACCGCTGGCAGCACGAAGCCATTATCGCGCTGGTGCCCGGAGATTCCCCACTGGCATTTGCTCTTACAGAATTTGAAGCTGATGAATGGTATCACGGGCGCGACATTTACCCTGACGTGACACCGTCACTTAACGAAGTAGTGGTCACCTGGCAAGGTCAACCCCTTGGTCTGGCCAGGAAAGTAGGATCACGACTGAAAAACAGTTACCCGCGAGAATTGGTCCGGGATGGAAAACTTTTCGCCTCAAAGAACTGAAACACTAAAATATCGTCGCCATGTGATTTGCAGTTTTTGTACGTTTGTCTACGCTCTATTGTGGGAGGCCTCACTGGTCATACCACACATACCCAGACCCAAGGAGAGCGAGATGACGAAAACCAGCGTACGAATAGGCATCTTCGAAATTGATGATGCAGAATTACATGGCGAGCAACAAGGGGACCGAACGTTGAGTATCCCTTGCAAATCTGACCCTGACCTGTGCATGCAACTTGATGCCTGGGATGATGAAACCAGCATTCCCGCCGTCCTTGATGGCGAACATTCAGTCCTCTACCGTCAACGTTACGACCAAAAATCTGATGCCTGGGTCATGCGCCTTGCATGATTCAAATGAACCCGTCGCTCAGGCGGGTTAATTAATCGGTCCCGATTATCACCTCTTCCCATGACATCCCCTACAATTAAGCCAAACGGGGCAACTCCGAGGCGTTAATGTTCGCGTTAGTTTTATTTGTTTGTTACCTGGACGGTGACTGCGAAGATATTGTGGTGGAGGTGTTTAACACCGAACAGCAATGTGTGGTGGCTATGGATGACCAGCGGATACGCTCTGGTGGATGCTTCCCGATAGAAGACTTTATCGATGGCTTCTGGCGCCCGGCTCAAGAATACCGTTCGTTGTAAATTACTGCACCTGCACCATGGTTAGTTTGTTACCAAACACCGCGCCCGTATCAATGTAGTACTGGTTGTGAAAATGACCGGCCTCCTTGAGTGGCGTATGGCCGAAATAGAACTCATCTGCCCCGTCAATATCCTCACCTCGACCCTGTAAATTTTTATTGAGTCGATCGCGGCTCCAGACCAGCAAATGCTCATCTACTGGCTGATTCCAACTGTAATGTGAGGAAGGATAATCTGCATGCGCGATAACCAACGTCTTACCGTGAGTATGAAGCTCAATGACTAACGGCAATTCACGACAGTGTTGCAAAGCCAGTTGCACATTTTGCTGGTGTGGTGCGTCTAACTCGCGATACCAATCGCCACCGTTCATCTGCCAGAGCATCCCCTCACCTTCATCCAGCGCTTCCAGAGCCATCGCTTCATGATTGCCCTTCACAGCTTTAAACCATTTGCTGCCAAGCAAAGCCAGGCATCCGGGGCTATTTGCTCCCCGGTCAATAAGATCGCCCACCGAGATAACAAGATCCTGGTGATAATCAAAATGCTGGAGTTTGAGTTGGCTGATTAACTCAGCAAGGCAGCCGTGTAGATCCCCGACAATAAACACATGCCGCCAGTTCTCACCGTCAATTCGCTGATACATGCTGACCCCACACTGATTATTTATTGCTCAATTATAAACCAGTGTGCGGCAATGGTTAGCGAGTCTGGCGAATGAACATTTTTATCTGCTTGCCGTGGTACTCAACGTTATGTTCGAACTGGAAGCCAAATCGTTCGGCGAGATGAATGGAACGATGGTTATCATCATCAATAATGCAGCAAGTCGGCGTACTCAATTCACAGTCAGCCCAATGTAAAATCGCGGCTAATGCTTCCTGCGCATAGCCCTTACCGTGTACGGCCGGGATAAGCGACCACCCTGCTTCAGGAAGTTCAAGTGCTGGAATAAGTTCACGCTTAGCATCCTGAAAACCAAAGGATCCCACATAGCGATCGGTCTCTTTTTCAAAAACCGCCCAGTAGCCATAACCGAGGGCCTGCCAGTGACCGATGTAACGCAGCAATCTTGCCCATGTCATTTCCGGCCCTTGTGGTTGGCCACCACCGATGAACTTCACCATTTCCGGATCTGCCCAACAGGCGGCTAAAGCCGGAAAATCATCCAGCGTAAAATGTCGCAGAATTAAACGCTCTGTCTCCAGACGAGGGGCTTCATTAACCATGCTCACTTCCTTCTAAGTCATTTTGGCGAATCATTTTTTATTGATTCTGCCGTTATACCGCTCACGAAACAATAAGCGCAATGAAAGGAAAGTTTTCTGTAACGGGTAAGAAAAATTGAGCCGAAGATAAAAATAGAAAAGGCTGCAAATCTGCAGCCTTTAGAGAGGTGATACGAGTTATCTGGTAAATTTTTGTCGCTTCTTCAAGCGGTTAAATACGGCTTACACCTAAGAGTATCGTGGCAAAACGTTACGCCACCCACTCCACCAGCTTACTATCGAGGATCAGTTTCAAACTTTCTGGCACCTCCGTTTCACTCTGGAACTAGCACTAATGTAGCAGCCCTAAATTTCAAAAAGTAACGGCAGATTCACAGTTTTGTCATTTTCTGGTCAAAACACCTCGTTTAACCTTGTGCATTGATCAGTCTTGCAGAGCTGGTACTCCAGGGAATCGCTGCTATGCAAATCCCAACCTACGATCTGGACTTCACCTTTTACAGGCCTGTGGCAAACAAGGCTTCCATCTAAATTGTCGATTAATACCTATTATTCAAAAACACTATTAGTAGGATCCCAACATAAAAGCCCTTACAATACTGGCGGCCTTTTTAACCTCCATAATAATTTTGCTTTGGCCTGTATAATTTTTGAGGAATATCGTTTGTTTAGTTGCTTAACGCATTGTAAATCGACTGGTGCTTTCCTGTTGACGACCATGATGCTATTTCCTGGAAAAACTTTTGCTGACCCGATACTGAATAAAATACTCAGCACCCACAGCATAACTCTGGCATGGGTCGACAACACCAGACCTATTTCCTGGCAGTTTAATAACAAACCGTCCGGCATGGCGATAGATATCTGTCTTGATGTCGTGCAAAGCATAGAAAAACGCTACAACACGAAATTAAAGGTCAAATGGATGAAAATCCCTGCAGCCGCACGGTTTGAAGTCATATCCGATAATCATGCGGATATATTATGTGCTGTCGCAGCAAACTCAGTGCAACGTAATAAAATAGTTAATTTTTCTATTCCATGGTTTTATACAAAAATGAATTTTCTGGCCAAAAAACCAGCGCAGATTATGAATGAAGAGCTGCTGAGCGGACATAATGTCGGTGTAATCAGTGGTGGCACATCTGCATTAGAATTGGCAAAAATGAATGAAATTTATAATTATTCAATTTCTGTGAGGCTAGTACGCGATTTTAATGAAGGCTTTGGTTTACTTGCAGATGGACATATTTCAGCTTTTATTACTGATGACGTTATTATCCGTGGCAAGTTGGCTGAAATGCCAAACAAAGAAGATTACAGGGTTAGCCAAGAGGGTTTTGGTACTACATTAGAATATGGTTTAGTTGTAGCCAAAAATGCAGATGAAATGGAAGAGATCATCAATAGTAAAATAAAATCCCTGTTTGCTTCAAAGCGATTTGATGAACTCTATAACAAGTGGTTTATGTCACCACTCACCTCTCCTGAGGACAACGTGCAATTGCCGATGTCCCAGCATCTTCTCAATGATAAGCTTCGCTATCAAAACTGAGCATTAAATAGTGAGTTGGCTCATCTCATTGATATGCTTTAAGTACGTTAAAGGTTGGCGCAGGTTTACCGAATCAATACACTTCGACATGTGTACCTAATTTTCGGGCTAAACCTTTCGCTCCATCACGCATCACCATATGGTGGTTCCAACGGAAAACAGGTGCTGCCAGCGGAGCGAGGTAGTTCATCCATCGGGTGTTAGTCCGGATATTCCAATCATACCTAACGATAGTATCCACCCCATTGTTTGAAAAAGACCACACTCCCCGACCTTCCACCTCACCACTGGCTTCCCCTTCCAAAAGGCAAAAAGGCGTAATATTTAATACATGAATATCAAAGGTTATTCGATAAGGGAGTACGCCTTTCCACGTATAACGATGCAAGGCACCAATCCCCTGAATATCACCTTTCTTTAACTCAATAATCTGCTCAAGACTTCCCCACCATTCGGGCCAAAGATCTGGATGGCATAAAATATCCCACACCTCCTGGATAGAAGCTTCAACCCGCCAGATAGTGGAAAACTTATACTCGGCCATAGAGCAAGGCTCCCATTAAGGTGCGAAAAAATCAGGAGGAAAATGGATGTTGATAACCATTCCATCCATTAAAACGGTTTCCAACATATTTCCATGCAGTGCGTAACTGATTACTTTGGCAGGAAATCCGTATTGCTTATCTAACCAAATTTCATATTGATGAACACCATCGACTGCCTTTCCCGCGGGGCCAACCACGGATAAATGTAATGTCGATTTCCCCACAATAACCTCTTCACCGATGCGGGTTGTTGTCCCGCCATGTTGCAGGCTACGGATATTATTCAACAAAACGCTAAAATCTGAACGATCCACCCGATGACCATTCCCATCTTGTATCAATGAATCTGTTGGCGACAGGTTCAAAACAGGAATTGTTCCCACTCCGAATGGCCACAATTTAACTTTGCCATTGACCGGGTTATAGATTAAGACCGCACCGGAATGTGGAGTGGTAAAATCCATCCGTACATAACCAGGTTTCCGGTAGCTATAGCGGATGATTTTAGTTCCATCCTGAGATGACACGGAACGCACCGTCACCTGGTAAGATTGAATTTGTTCGAAATGTTGCAAGGAGAGAATAACTGGATCCGTAGTGGTTGAATTCTGCGAAAAAGCAGATGGCACAGCGCTCTTGCCCGCTCCGTACGCAGTATCGTTCAAGCTAAAGATAAGTAATGTTGCAAGCATTACTGCAAAAGAGACTAAGTCGCTAATGGTCGTCTCCTGCATTGAAAGGGTCGGTAAACAGGTTATCCCGGGAATATAATCAGTATGTCGGATAATATCTAAAAGTGTATGGTTCGTTTAAACGGATACTTACAATTGATACTCGTTGCTATTAGCTTCGCTCAGGGCTCATTACTACACCGTGATACCGCGTGGACAGGGGTTTTCTGAGTGCTTCGTCCTATCTGAAGAGCATTTATTTTCAATCTTATCTTTCCAACTAACCTCCTCTCACCCCATAGCACCTACACTTTTAATGGTTAATCTGTTTTTAAGTTTTTGAGGACGTGATGATGAAAAAATTATTGTTTTTTTCTGCGGTAGTCACCCTTGCAGCACTCCCTTTAATCACCCAAGCAGCTCCAGCCCAGGAGTTGCCAAACGGGACCACGCTAAAGCAAGAAATGGGCTCAGTTTCAGCCAGGGGTAGCACCATTGATGAGCTGGACGCCAACCTAGCCGCCGCAGCCACTCAAAAAGGCGCAACGGCCTATACCGTCACTTCTGCTATAGATAATCACGAGGGTGTGTACGGAACGGCAACTCTCTACAAATAACTTTTAATCACCATGTAAATGTTTCATCCGACAAGTTAACGGCTCCCTTTAATGGGAACCGTTAACACCCTATGCACCAACCAGCATGGTTTACTCTCGCAATGGTTCCGATCCTCGTTACCGGACCGTGGCGCGAGGATGTATTGAGGAATAAATTTTATGAAGCTGGACGAGTGAAGGAATTTACTCAGAAACTTTTAGGCCTTCAGTCCCAAAAAATGACTGAAAAGTATTTGGATTCGAGGAAAAAGGAGTTTATGTTGTTATGAGTCTGTTACGCGAAACCCCAAAGACCAAAATTTAGTTTTCGAACAATTTTCAGTCTTTTTCGGACATGGCTGTCTAAGTGGTTGTTTGTATGACAGATAAAAAAAGACCGAATACGATTCCTATATTCGGTCCAGGGAAATGGCTCTTGGGAGAGAGCCGTGCGCTAAAAGTTGGCATTAATGCAGGCAGACTTCGCCTTGCCTTCTAAGAATAGATTACCGGCGCAGCTTTTCCAGTCGGGCGCTAAAGTGTTCGAAAAAAAACTGTGTTACAGGTGACGTTTAAGACAAAAACCGCAATGCCCGGGCCTCGGGGATTGCGGTTTTTTATTACATATGAATATGTTAGAAAGTTTAGTCACATAACTTCGCGGCGCGCTCAATAAATGGAGAAAGACTCATTTTTTGCCCCGGAGTTTTCGGATCATCTATCTGAATCACAGAGATTGGCTGCCCGGTCGTTTTGCCACTCGCCACTTGCTGCTGGGCAATATCATTGAGTGGGTATTGCATCAGTGTGCTTGGGTTGATCGCAAATAGCGCATGGCCCACGCGACAACTCAACATCACCTCTTCTCGATTAAATGCCCAGTTATCTTTGCCTATTTCAAAACGGCTCACGGTGATAATTTGCGGTGCGGCAAACGCACTGCTCGCACAAGCCAGCAACAACAACGTCAAAATGCTTTTTTTCATGAATATCTCTTGAGCTAATAATGTCTTCAGTACGGTTCCCAGGTAGCGAAAATGCTAACAGCAAGGATGACCGCCACAGACAAAATGATTTCCAGCCAGGTTAACTGGATAAACTGTTTTGTTGCCGTTGGTGAGCGATTAAATCGCGGCACCAAAAAATAGCGGTTATACAATGCGATGATAACCATCACGGCTACAAAGACAACCTTCACCAACAAGAAGCGTACATAGGCGCTTTCCAGCGGTAATGACCATCCCAAAATCATCAGGCTGTTGATTAATCCGCTCAGTAACACCGCAGCAACCGCCAGATGCCCATAACGGGAAAAACGCATCATCGCGATAATAGCAGCTCCCCGCCAGCGGGGTTTTCTTGCCATGCGCATGCACATAATCAGCGGAAGTAACCCCCCCACCCACCAGCCCGCGCCCAATAAATGCACGGCATGGTTCAGTCGCTGCACACCACCGTAGAATCCTTCGCGCATCGCTGCATGCCCAACACCTGCCAGTAAAATAAGTTGAGCGGCAGCAAAAAGCAGCATCATTGATTGTAAGTTGCGCGGTTTTAAGAGCAGAACGACAACCGTCACCACGCCAAGTAAAATTTGCCATATCCAGACTGAACCAAAACGCGTGCCAAGCACGGCCAGCCAAATCTCCGGATTAATGGTGTCCGGCCATCCACTGCCCATCATTCCTGCCTGAGCGCAAAGCAGCAATACAGCACTGAGCATTGCCAACCAGACAGCAGATTGCCACAGCCATTTCAGGCGGCGTATGAGGACGGGCTGAAATGGCTGTGGCGCCAGAACTGAACATGAAATGGTGCTGCCAAGCAGCACCATTAGGGCGGAAAAATGAATAAATCGCAGCGCGATATAGAGAGAAGGCAGCATCCGGGTTATTTCACCGAGAACTGATATTTCCCTTTAGTCTTATGTCCATCGACCGACACGACATGCCAGTCAACCAGATAGTCGCCCGGTTTCAGTGCTTCCTCAATCGGGATAATAAGTTGCTTATCGTCTTTTTCGTTACGCTTCGCTTTACCGGTTTTAACCGTGGCTTGCTGTGGCCCGGTCAGCGCGATTCCGCTAAAATTGGCCTCAACACCTTCCGAGAAATTGAGGGTAATCGCCTGTGGTGAAGCGGTTACCGCAGCATCAGCCGCAGGGTATTGATGTTGTAAATGCGCATGGGCAAAAACTGAACCGGAAACGGTAAGCGCCGTGAGAAGTGTAGCGAGGGTAAAGAGACGAGATCGAGTGAAAGCCATATCAACTATTCCTTTTTCTTATTCCAGACGGCGAAAGGATAACCTCGAGCCCTGGTTAAGTCGAGATGAGAACGGCTATCAATAAATGTAAAGACTTGTCATCAACTTCGTCTGCAAGTACCTTTGCGACACAAAACAGGAGACCAATATGAATCACAATCTTGCTGAGTTACCCCAGGACGAAATGGATAAGATCAATGTGGATCTTGCAGCGGCTGGCGTGGCATTTAAGGAACGCTACAATATGCCGGTGATTGCCGAAGTGGTCGAACGTGAACAACCTGCCCATCTGCGCGATTGGTTCAGAGAACGCTTAATTGCGCATCGCCTGGCGTCAGTTAATCTGTCACGACTTCCCTATGAACCCAAAGTGAAATAAATATACACACCCATAAATTTCCTTACACAAATGGTGTTAAGATTTTTCTTGTTTATACGACCTACATACACAGGAATTACCTGTTGCGGCCATAGGATGATGGCCGTTGGGTAGATTGATTAAGGAAGACCATATGCCTGTCTGGAATGTTGCTGCGGCGCAGTACGGCGCCACACCCGATGACCTCGAATCGAATATCTCACATCACTTAGACTTTATTCGTTGTGCCGTTCGTGAACAGATTGATCTCCTTATTTTTCCCGAACTATCCCTCACCGGTTTCAAACTAGAAAATCTTTCCGACTGTGCCCTACCCTTCACCGATGAATGTCTCAATCCTCTACAAAATGCTGCCATTGAACACAAAATGACCATTGTCGTGGGTTTACCGCTGCGTTGTGAAAAAGGTGTTTCTCCCGGTTCTGTGGGCTTTTTGCCTGATGGTTCACGTGTTGCATGCTGCAAACCCGTTTCTAACGATATTGATCTGCCAGACCAGCACACACCACTGGTTGGTTTGCATAATCGTAGCGTTGCGATGGGATTTAGTACCGGCAGCGATGAAGAAACCTGGCCGCGAAGTGCTGCTGAAATGGGCGCGAGCCTATACGCCACCGGTAAGTTCATCAACGAAATCAGTTATCAACATGACGAGATGTATCTGCAACGCTGGGCGCGAAAATACAATTTGCCCGTATTGCTGGCGAATCACGCTTTTTCAACCGGAAAATACCGTTCCGCTGGGCGCAGTGCCTGTTGGGACGATCGCGGGGAATTAGTGGTTCGTGCCGATCATGGCGAATTACTTGCTGTTGGTCGACGTGACGAGAAAGGTTGGCATGGCGAAATCATTCCATTACGCTAGCGCGTTAACGAAACCTGCGAAGTTCTGATGGAGTGAGTATGCTGCGCATTATTGATACGGAAACCTGTGGTTTGCAGGGTGGCGTGGTGGAAGTGGCATCCGTCGATATCGTCAATGGTGAGATTGTTAACCCCATGAGCGATCTGGTGCGCCCGGATCGCCCAATCAGCCACCAGGCGATGGCCATTCACAAGATTACCGAAGAGATGGTGGCGGACAAGCCGTGGATTGAAGATGTCATTCCGCGCTATTACGGTAGCCCGTATTATGTCGCCCATAATGCCAGTTTTGACCAACGCATGTTACCTGAAATGCCTGACAGCGAATGGATTTGTACCGTAAAACTGGCCCGTCGTTTATGGCCTGGCATCAAATATAGCAACATGGGTTTGTATAAATCGCTCAAACTGGAAGTTGAAACGCCTGCCGGTCTTTATCATCACCGCGCCCTGTTTGATTGCTACATTACCGCCGCCTTACTGTTACGGATCATGAATGAATCAGGCTGGACACCGGACCAAATGGTGACCATAACAGGCCGTCCGGCACTGGTATCCACCATGGCGTTTGGAAAATATCGCGGTAAACCGATTGCTGAAATCGCAGAGCAAGATCCGGGCTATTTACGTTGGATGTTAAGCAATATCAAAGAATTAGCTCCGGACCTGCGCATGACGTTGAAGCATTACCTCGAAAGTTAGTGTGAACGCCCTGGTAAGGTGCCTTGCGCCAGGGCAATCAAGAAAGCAAATTCAAGTGCCACACCTTCGTAAGATTTAAAGCGTCCTGACTTCCCGCCATGACCTGCGTCCATATCGGTACATAGCAGTAACAAATTATCGTCGGTACGGGTATCGCGAAGTTTTGCTACCCATTTCGCAGGTTCCCAATATTGCACCTGTGAATCATGCAAACCGGTGGTCACCAGTAAATGAGGATACGCCTGCTGGGCTATCTGGTCGTACGGGCTGTACTGTTTGATGTAGTGGTAATACTCAGGATCCTGCGGATTCCCCCACTCCTCAAATTCACCAGTTGTTAGTGGAATCGACTCATCAAGCATCGTGGTCAATACGTCCACAAAAGGCACCTGTGCGACAACGCCATGAAACAACTCGGGCCGCATATTGATTGCCGCACCAACGAGTAAGCCACCCGCACTCCCGCCCATCGCATACAGCAAGTTTTCGTCCCCATAGCCCAGTTTGAGTAAGGCATCACACACATCAAGATAATCATTGAATGTGTTCATTTTCTTCAGGTACTTGCCATCTTCGTACCATTGCTGGCCCAACTCCCCCCCTCCCCGCACATGCGCTATCGCATATACAAAGCCACGGTCTAACAGACTCAAACGGCTGCTACTAAAATCGGCGTCCATGCTGCTGCCGTACGAACCGTAACCATAAACCAGTAGCGGATTTTTCCCACGTTTGAAATGTTCGCAGTGATAAACCAGAGAAACGGGCACCTGTACACCATCACGAACCGTTATCCACAGATGTTCACTGCGATAGTGGCTGGCATCAAATCCTGCAACTTCAGTTTGCTTAATCACACGCCTCTCACCGGTATCCATATCCAGCTCAAACAACGTATCTGGCGTGGTCATGGATGAGTAGCCGTAACGCAGACGCGAGGACTCCGGTTCGGGATTATGGCCCACCCACGTCACATAGGCTGGGTCATCAAAGGCAATACCGGTCACTTCTCGTGTTTTACGGTTGATTTGGCGCAGGCTGGTCAGCCCTTGCTGGCGTTCTTCGACAACTAACCAATCGGTAAACAGGGTGAACCCTTCCAGCATTACCTGCTCGCGCGCCGGAATAAGCACTTCCCATTGGTTTTCATCACGCACTTTCGTGCGATACAAACCGAAATTTTTACCTTCGCGATTTGAGCGCAGGTAGAAGTTGTGTTGGAAATGATCGAGCGTGTATTCATGATCTTTTCGGCGCGGGGCAAAACTCTGCGGCTGCGCATCCACCAGTTCCGCATCCAGCAACAGGACTTCACTGGTCGTCGCGCTGCTCAGATAAATCAAGACGAAGTGCTTGGAGGTGGTTTTATGCACGCTGACATAAAACATTTCGTCTTTTTCTTCGTAAACCAATTCATCATCGGTGGAAGGATGCCCCACCGTATGCCGCCACACCTGATAAGGCAGCAGCGTTTTAGGGTGCTTGCGGACGTAGTAGAGCGTGGCGGAATCATTCGCCCAGACAAAACTACTCGAGACATTATCCAGCACTTCGGGATACCAGTTCCCGGTTTCGAGGTTGCGGAAACGTAAACCGTACTGGCGACGTGAGAGAAAATCTTCGGCCAACGCCATTACGGTATTATCTGGCGTGATGCTCATACCACCCATGGTGTAAAACTCGCTATGGGCGGCGCGGCGATTACCATCGACCAGCACGCTCCACTCGTCCCATTCGCTTAGCATCACTGACTGGCGTTGATAAATGGCATACTCATTGCCGGTTTCAAAAACCTGACGATAACGATAACCATTTTGCGTATAGGGCGCGGAAGCATCGCGCTGCGGAATACGGTCAATCATCTCTTTGAGCAGGCTATCCTGTAACGCCTGTTGCGAGCTCATTACCTGTCGACCGTAATCATTCTCCTGATGCAGATAATCAAGTACCTGTTCATCGGTGCGATCGTCGTCGCGTAACCAATAATAGTTGTCGATGCGAGTATCACCGTGCGTGGTTAGGGTATGCGGTATTTTTTTAGCTTTAGGTGGCATGTCGGTATTCATTTTTGAGTTAACACCCTGTAAGGGTGGCAAATTCAGGCAGGCTTGCAAGCGTAACGTGGGATTTTGAGGAAAATGCCGGGATTAACCCGGCAGATTGAGTTTCTGCTGCTGAATATCCTGTTCGATGCCATCACGCACATCTTGTGGAATTTTTAGGGCATCGCCCAACGCATTGAGATAACTGCGTTCCATAAAGTGGTCGATGTCGATTGCAGCACAGCTAAGGAAATACAGTTCCAGCGCTTCTTCTTCGTTATTAACGCCTTGTATCAAGCGCTGAGGATCAAGCGGTTGATCGATGGCCTGTTGGATCAGAGTTCGTCCTGCCTCTTCAACACCGGCATCACGTAACTGCTGTTCGATTATCTGACGCTCTTTGTCATCAATGTGACCATCACTTTTGGCGGCGAATACCAGTGCCATCACCAGGCGTTGCGTGCGCACATCAATTGGCGATTGTTGCTGCCCAAAATGAGGTTCCCCCTGGTGGGCTTCACGGACGCGATCTTTATACTTGCTCCACAACACGCTTCCGGCGACAGCGCCACCGCCGACCAGTAATGCGCTGGTTCCGTATTTTGTCAGTAGTTTACGTGATGATTTACTTGCCAGCAGTAGTCCAGCTAAACCACCCAGTGCGCCAGGCACCAGTAATTTACTCAGCCCTTGAGGTGATTGTGATGATGATAATGAATTCTGTGCGGATTGATTCTGGCTGGGTTGGGTCGCTTGTCCCAGCATCGACTGAAGCTGCTGTAACCAATTGCTCATGAGAGACACCCTTTTAACGGAACTTAACAACTGAGGTTAAGCGAAAGGCTGTCAAGAAGTGTCTGATCAGACTAAAGATGAGAAAAGAAACGCGCCGGTATCCCGACGCGATAAAACTCAGGCAGCTTTAGTGCGCTTACGCGGATGCTCGGTCACCTTATCATCTGTGACGTCTTCCCCGATTTTCTCTTCAGACACCTCTTCCACTGGTGTCACGGTTTCCAGCTCTGGCAATTTGCCGCTTTTCAGAACGGTAGAAAGCACGTCTTTGTTTTCAGCCATCCACATCGCCAGCACGTCATTTTGGCCTTCTTCCAGAGCAATGGGGCTGTGCGTAAGCCAGTCACTCAGCACTTCCGCCAGATCGAGCATTTTGTCATAGGCGTCTGCGTCCTTTTTACTGGCAAATGACATTTTTTCTTGCCCCTCTCGTACAACAACGTATTTGATTTCAACCGCCATTTTGCAGCTCCGGTTTAACTGTTTATTTAAACAGTATAATAATATTACCCTTTCATCGCAAGTGGGAAAGTCGCTGCGTACGCAAACGTTTTCGTTTATAATTCTGCGGTCTATTTTCTCCGTTTGGGTATACAGATTATGTCAATGTTGGGAACAGCGCTTCGTCCTTCAGCTACTCGTGTCATGTTGTTGGGTTCAGGCGAATTAGGAAAAGAAGTGGCCATTGAGTGCCAGCGCCTGGGTTTGGAAGTCATAGCAGTTGATCGTTACGCCGATGCCCCAGCGATGCATGTCGCGCACCGTAGCCATGTCATCAATATGCTGGATGGTGCCGAGCTTAAAAAGCTAGTTGCCGCAGAAATGCCCGATTTTATTGTTCCCGAAATTGAAGCCATTGCCACAGACATGCTGGTTGAGCTTGAGAAGCAAGGCCAGAACGTCGTGCCGTGTGCAAGGGCCACCCAACTCACCATGAACCGCGAAGGCATTCGCCGTCTGGCGGCAGAAGAACTGGCGATTCCTACCTCCAGTTATCGTTTTGCCGATACCGAAACCGGGTTCTTACAAGCCGTCGAAGAGATTGGCCTGCCTTGTATCGTGAAACCCGTAATGAGTTCTTCCGGTAAAGGGCAAAGCTTTATCCGCACCGCCGATCAGTTAACCCAAGCCTGGGAGTACGCGCAACTTGGCGGCCGTGCCGGTAAAGGGCGTGTGATAGTTGAAGGCGTGGTAAATTTTGATTTTGAAATCACGCTCTTGACCATCAGCGCAATCGATGGCGTACATTTTTGTGCCCCGATTGGTCATCGCCAGGAAGACGGTGACTATCGTGAATCCTGGCAGCCGCAGAAAATGAGCGATATCGCCCTCGCTCGTGCGCAAGAAATCGCCGAGAAAGTGGTGAACGCGCTAGGGGGTTATGGGCTATTTGGCGTTGAACTATTCGTTTGCGGTGATGAGGTTATTTTCAGCGAAGTCTCCCCTCGCCCACACGATACCGGCATGGTGACACTGATTTCTCAGGATCTGTCAGAGTTCGCCTTGCATGTGCGTGCCTTCCTCGGCTTGCCGGTTGGCGATATCCGCCAGTATGGTCCTGCTGCGTCTGCGGTGATCCTTCCAGAATTAACCAGCGATAATGTGCAGTACGGCAACGTGGGGGCAGCACTCGGTGCAGGCTTGCAGGTGCGTCTGTTTGGCAAACCGGAGATAAACGGCAAACGTCGTATGGGTGTCACTCTGGCAACAGGAACGAGCGTGGAAGATGCCATTGCGCGAGCCATTGCGGCAACCAAAGCCGTGAGCGTTAAAGGGTAAAAAAAACGCTCCCTTTACAGGGAGCCGTTTCATATTACAGTTTTGCACCTTCAACGGCTTCGCGAGCAAGCTGGGTGATTCTGTCGTAATCACCCGCTTCCAGCGCATCAGCCGGAACCAACCATGAACCACCGATACACAGAACGCTTTTCAGCGCCAGATAGTCACGGTAGTTGGCCGGAGAGATACCGCCAGTTGGGCAGAAACGAACCTGAGAGAATGGACCTGCGATAGCTTGTAGCGCTTTGGTGCCGCCGTTCGCTTCAGCCGGGAAGAATTTGAATTCTTTCAAGCCGTAGTCCAGACCCAGCATCAGTTCAGAAACAGTACTGATACCCGGGATTAATGGGATGGTGCCTTCAGTTGCTGCTTTCAGCAACGGCTCAGTCAGGCCTGGGCTGATAGCAAACTGCGCGCCAGCTTCGGTCACTTCTGCCAGTTGTTGTGGGTTCAGAACAGTACCCGCACCGATAATCGCTTCTGGTACTTCTTTCGCGATAGCACGGATAGCATCCATTGCACATGGAGTACGCAGAGTCACTTCCAGAACGCGTACGCCGCCAGCCACTAATGCTTTAGCCATTGGTACTGCGTGTTCCAGTTTGTTTACTACGATAACCGGAACGACTGGCCCTGTTTTCAGGATCTGTTCCGCAGTAGTTTTCCAATTTTTCATCTAAAAGCCTCTTCAACCAACTTTATCATTCATTTCCAGTGCAGCAGTTGCTGCATCTGGTCCTTAAAATTTAATGCAGGTCGCGCCCTGTTCCGCGCCAGATAACTGTTCGCGTAACGCGCTAAATAATTCACGCCCGGTTCCAACGCGATCCGCGCTGAGATCGGGATGGTATGCAGTGCGTTTTTCCAACTCGGCATCATCGACCAGCAATGTCAGTTCACCCGTTTGACCGTTGACGCGAATCATATCGCCATCGCGGACTTTTGCCAGCAGCCCACCATCATAAGCTTCTGGGGTAACATGGATGGCAGAGGGCACCTTGCCTGACGCGCCCGATAGCCGTCCATCAGTGACCAACGCAATTTTGAAACAGCGGTCCAATAATACCCCAAGTGGCGGCATAAGTTTATGTAATTCTGGCATGCCATTCGCTTTTGGCCCTTGATGACGTACAACCACCACGCAATCACGGTCAAGAAGTCCCGCTTCAAACGCAGGTAAAACATCATGCTGGCTTTCAAAGATGACCGCTGGCGCTTCAACAATTTGGTTTTCCACCGGGATCGCAGACGTTTTCATGACGGCGCGACCGAGATTACCGCTCAGCACTTTGGTGCCGCCGTGTTTAGAGAAAGGTTTTTCAAAGGCCGCGATAACATCGGTATCCAGTGCCGTTGTCGCACCTTCACGCCACGCAAGCTGCCCGTTATCCAGCCACGGTTCCATGGTGTAATGATGCAGACCATAACCCGCGACGGTATTGACATCTTCATGCAGTAAACCGCCCTTGAGCAATTCGCGCATCAGCACAGGCACACCGCCCGCCGCCTGGAAGTGGTTGATGTCAGCCGGACCATTCGGGTACAAACGCGCCAGTAACGGCACAACATCAGAAAGATCAGAGAAATCATCCCAGTTAATGATGATACCCGCCGCACGCGCCATCGCGACCAGATGCATGGTGTGGTTAGTGGAACCACCGGTCGCCAGCAGAGCAACAATCCCGTTGACGACCACTTTTTCGTCAATCATTTTGCCGATAGGCATCCACTCGTTGCCATTACCGGTAAGACGTGTCACCTGGCGCGCCGCGGCCGCCGTTAACTCATGACGCAATGGGGCATCTGGATGAACGAATGAAGAGCCCGGCAACTGCATCCCCATGAACTCAACCACCATTTGGTTGGTGTTGGCGGTACCGTAAAATGTACAGGTACCTGGCGCATGATAAGACGCAGCCTCAGACTCGAGTAATGCCAGACGGTCTACTTTGCCTTCAGCATAAAGCTGGCGAATACGTACTTTCTCTTTATTCGCTAAACCGCTGGCCATTGGGCCTGACGGTACAAATACTGCAGGTAAATGGCCAAATGAGAGTGCAGCCATGGTCAAACCCGGGACGATTTTGTCGCATACGCCAAGGTACAGCGCGCCGTCGAACATATTGTGTGACAGACCAATCGCCGTAGACATCGCGATAACTTCGCGGCTGAGCAGTGACAATTCCATACCATCCTGGCCTTGAGTCACGCCATCGCACATGGCTGGCACGCCGCCCGCAACCTGACCAACAGCACCAACAGAATGCAGCGCTTTACGGATCTGGTCAGGGTAATACTCATACGGTTGATGAGCTGAAAGCATGTCGTTATAGGAGGTAATGATCGCAATGTTGTTACGCAACATGCTCTTCAGCGCAGCTTTATCATCCGGCTGGCAAGCCGCAAAACCATGAGCCAAATTCCCGCACGCCAACTCAGAACGATGGACGGTGTTGGACTTCGCTTTTTCGATGCGGGCCAGATAGTTTTCGCGGGTCTGGAGAGAGCGTTCAACGATACGTTTTGTTACGCGTAACAAAATTGGATTCATAACAGATCCTCTTTAAAGTGGCTGCCGTCGCTTTGGGCAGGTGGTCGACATTACCGGCTCATTTTCGTTGTGTGAGGCGGCTATCCGCACCATCAGGGCAAAATCGCTTCAGCTAGTGTAAATAAAAAAGCCCCGCTGGTGAATCCAGTCAGGGCTTTTATATTAAAAAAATTACACCTCTTTGGTGTTAGATCATGTTACCGGTAAAATACAAATTCTTTGTTACACGTTATTTACGAAACCTGACCATTTTAATACCCGAGCATCTTCGAGTTGCAGGAAGGCGGCAAACGAACAAATCCCGATGAGCTTACATTAGTAAGTGATTCGGGTGAGTGAGAGCAGCCAACACACCTGCAACTTGAAGGGCGACGGGTATTACTCGAACTCGTTCCATGAACGCCCATCACGCGTAATCATCGCCACCGATGCTACCGGCCCCCAGGTACCTGCCTGGTAAGGTTTAGGCGCATCGTTATCAGCAGCCCACGCTTCCGTGATTGAGTCGACCCACTTCCACGCTTCTTCGACTTCATCGCGACGCACGAACAGTGCCTGAATACCCCGCATGGTTTCCAGCAGCAGGCGCTCGTACGCATCTGCCAGATGAGACTCGTTGAAGGTTTCGGAGTAGCTCAGATCCAGTTTGGTGGTTTGCAGGTTGTGCTTGTGATCAAGTCCTGGCACTTTGTTGAGCACCTGAATATCCACGCCTTCATCTGGCTGCAGACGAATGGTGAGTTTGTTCTGCGGCAAATCTTGCCAGGAATCTTTAAACAGGTTCAACGCCGGGCTCTTGAAGTAGACCACGACTTCAGAGCATTTGGTTGGCAGACGTTTCCCCGTACGCAGGTAGAACGGCACGCCAGCCCAACGCCAGTTGTCGATATCCACGCGGATAGCCACAAACGTTTCGGTACCGCTGGATTTGTTCGCGCCCTCTTCTTCCAGATAGCCAGGGACTTTTTTACCCTGCACAAAACCTGATGTGTACTGGCCACGAACTGTTTTCTCACGCACATTGCTGCGATCGATGCGACGTAGTGATTGCAGAACTTTCACTTTTTCGTCGCGGATATGGTCGGCCGTAAGGTCTGACGGCGGTGACATGGCAATCATGCACAGGATTTGCAGCAAGTGGTTTTGAATCATGTCGCGCATCTGCCCGGCTTGATCAAAGTAACCCCAACGCCCTTCAATACCGACTTCTTCAGCAACCGTGATTTCTACGTGGTCGATTGTTTTGTTATCCCAATTATTCGCAAACAGGGAGTTAGCAAAACGCAGCGCCAGCAAGTTCAGTACCGTTTCTTTGCCTAAATAGTGGTCGATACGGTAGACCTGGCACTCTTCAAAGTATTCACCGACCTGGTCGTTGATTTGCTGAGAGGTGACAAGCGAGGTGCCAAGGGGTTTTTCCATCACTACGCGAGCAGGTTTGGCATTGAGTTTCGCCTTACCCAAACCTTTACAGATTGCGCCAAAAGTACTTGGCGGCATTGCAAAGTAGTTGATAGTGACGCGGTTTTGCTGATCGAGCATCTTACCGAGACGGGTAAATGCTGCTGTGTCATTGACATCCAGGTTGCAAAAATCAAGACGTCCGCTCAATTTATCCCAGAGGCTTTCGTCGATCTTTTCCTTCATAAAGGTTTCGATCGCCTCACGCACCACTTTGGTATACGCCTCTTTATCCCACTCTGCGCGGCCCACGCCCAGGATACGTGTATCTGGGTGGATCTGCCCCGCCTTTTCCAACTGATATAGGGATGGCAGCAGTTTCCGACGCGCAAGGTCGCCTTTTGCACCGAAAATCACCAGGTCACATGCCTGAGCTGTCTGTGTTACCGCCATGTCTTATCTCCTCGATTCAGGTATTTTGTACCAGATTCTCTTGTAATTTTATTACAGAGCAATGTACTGCTTTTAATGAATGCAGGTAAACCTTTGCCCATTATTTGATCGCATTAGTGGGCGAAATTTGCTCATCAGTGCCTTATTCCCACGATTAAACCGAATTTTATGACGTTTAATGGTTGATGGTGAACATATCTAAAGTTAGACACTGATCATGTAATGAAAAAAAACAACATCATTACACCGATTAACTTGCCCCTTCACTGAAGGGCAGGCGTATATTCTTGCTAAATCGTGCCACGATTTCTCCTTTTATAGAAATCGACAAAATCCATGAGTGTCGGACACCTATGAATATGCTGGACAAAATCCAGTCCCAACTGGAACACCTTAGCAAATCAGAACGTAAAGTCGCAGAAGTGATTATAACCGCACCGCAAGATGCCATTCATTCAAGCATCGCCACTCTCGCCCGCATTGCTGAAGTGAGCGAACCGACAGTCAACCGCTTTTGCCGCCGCCTTGAAACGAAAGGCTTCCCGGATTTTAAATTACATTTAGCGCAAAGTCTGGCGAATGGCACTCCTTATGTAAACCGGAATGTTGACGAAGACGATAGCGTTGAGGCGTATACCGGGAAAATCTTCGAATCTGCCATGGCAAGCCTTGACCAGGTGCGGCAATCACTGGATATGGCTGCAGTCAATCGCGCCGTGGATTTGCTCACGCAAGCCAAGAAAATAGCGTTCTTTGGTTTGGGTTCTTCAGCCGCCGTCGCACATGATGCGATGAATAAATTCTTTCGTTTTAATGTGCCGGTTATCTATTCCGACGATGTCGTTTTACAACGTATGAGCTGCATGAATTGCAGTGAAGAAGACGTAGTCGTGCTGATTTCACATACCGGACGCACAAAAAATCTGGTTGAGCTGGCGCAACTGGCGCGTGAAAACGATGCCATTGTGCTGGCAATCACCTCAGAGGGTTCTCCACTGGCTCGCGAGGCAACCCTCTCCTTGCTGCTGGACGTACCGGAAGATACCGACATTTATATGCCGATGGTGTCCCGCCTGGCTCAATTGACGGTGATTGACGTACTGGCGACCGGTTTTACTTTACGCCGCGGCGCGAAATTCAGAGATAACTTGAAGCGAGTCAAAGAAGCGCTCAAGGAATCGCGTTTTGATAAGGGAATGTTCGTCTCTGGCGAAAGCACGTAAGATTTTATAACAAAGCTGTAACTTTTTAGGTCATTCGGTTAAGTTGTTGCATTGCGTTTTTCCACGCATTCCGATTTACCGAATCTTTTGTTAACGCAACACCAAAGTTGTTTCAGTCAACGGAGTAATACATGTCCAGACGGCTACGTAGAACCAAAATCGTTACCACCTTAGGCCCGGCTACCGATCGCGACAATAATCTGGAAAAGATTATTGCAGCTGGCGCAAACGTGGTGCGTATGAACTTTTCCCACGGCACCGCAGAAGATCATCAGATCCGTGCTGATAAAGTTCGTGAGATTGCTGCGA
Source organism: Buttiauxella sp. WJP83 (assembly GCF_027594725.1). Lineage (NCBI taxonomy): Bacteria > Pseudomonadati > Pseudomonadota > Gammaproteobacteria > Enterobacterales > Enterobacteriaceae > Buttiauxella > Buttiauxella sp. WJP83. The sequence goes on along the minus strand of NZ_CP110080.1, from coordinate 1,918,963 downwards.
AACTGGGTCGCCATGTCGCTATTCTGGGCGATTTGCAAGGGCCAAAGATTCGCGTCTCTACCTTTAAAGAAGGTAAAGTTTTCCTGAATATCGGTGACAAATTCCTGCTTGATGCCAACCTGGGTAAAGGTGAAGGCGACAAAGAAAAAGTGGGTATCGACTATAAAGGCCTGCCTGCTGACGTCGTCACAGGTGACATTCTGCTTCTTGATGATGGTCGTGTGCAGTTAAAAGTCCTCGACGTTCAGGGTATGAAAGTCTTCACCGAAGTCACCGTGGGTGGCCCGCTGTCGAATAACAAAGGTATCAACAAACTGGGTGGCGGCCTGTCAGCCGAAGCACTGACCGATAAAGACAAAGCCGACATTATTACCGCAGCTAAAATCGGTGTTGATTACCTGGCCGTATCCTTCCCGCGTTGTGGCGAAGACCTGAACTACGCACGCCGCCTGGCGCGTGATGCGGGTTGTGACGCGAAGATTGTCGCAAAAGTTGAACGTGCTGAAGCCGTATGCGACGAAGCGGCGATGGACGACGTTATCCTGGCATCTGATGTGGTCATGGTTGCTCGTGGTGACCTGGGTGTTGAAATCGGCGATCCTGAGTTGGTCGGTATTCAAAAGACCCTGATTCGCCGTGCCCGTAAACTGAACCGCGCGGTGATCACAGCAACTCAGATGATGGAGTCGATGATCACCAACCCAATGCCAACGCGCGCCGAAGTGATGGACGTTGCAAACGCCGTTCTCGATGGTACTGATGCGGTTATGTTGTCTGCGGAAACAGCAGCGGGCCAATACCCGGCTGAAACCGTTGCGGCGATGGCGCGTGTTTGCCTGGGTGCTGAAAAAATCCCAAGCATCAACGTCTCTAAACACCGTCTGGACGTGCAGTTCGACAACGTTGAAGAAGCGATTGCGATGTCTGCCATGTATGCGGCAAACCACCTGAAAGGTGTGACTGCAATTATCACCATGACAGAATCAGGCCGCACGGCGTTGATGACGTCCCGTATCAGCTCCGGTTTGCCTATTTTCGCCATGTCTCGTCATGAGCGTACGCTGAACCTCACCTCGTTGTACCGTGGTGTGACCCCAGTGCATTTCGATAGCCCAAGCGATGGCGTTGCTGCAGCAAACGATGCGGTCAATCTGCTGCGCGATAAAGGCTACCTGATTTCTGGTGATCTGGTTATCGTTACCCAAGGCGATGTGATGAGTACCATTGGTACAACCAACACAACGCGCATCCTGTGTGTTGAGTAATTCAACCTCAGTATGAAAAAAGGGGCCAAATGGCCCCTTTTTTATTTCTTCGGATAAAGTTCTTTGCGGCGATAGGGTTCAGTCTCCCCTTCCTTGCGAGTTTTGAGCAATTTTAAAATCCAGGTGTATTGTTCCAGATTCGGCCCCACCAAAATCTCGACCTCTTCATTCATACGGCGCGCAATGGTGTTGTCGTCCGCATCGACTAAATCGTCCATCGGTGGACGAATATGAATATCCAGACGGTGAGTTTTGCTGTTATACACCGGGAACAAAGGCACAACTCGTGCGCGTGCTACCTTCATCAAACGACCGATTGCGGGCAGCGTCGCTTTATACGTTCCGAAGAAATCGACGAACTCGCTGTGTTCAGCACCGTGATCCTGATCTGGCAGATAATATCCCCAGTACCCCTGACGCACAGAGCTGATAAACGGCTTAATTCCATCGTTACGCGCATGCAACCGGCCACCGAAACGGCGACGTACTGTGTTCCACATGTAGTCAAATAATGGATTGCCCTGGTTATGGAACATGGCGGCCATTTTTTGCCCCTGCGACGCAAGTAACATCGCGGGAATATCCACTCCCCATCCGTGCGGCACCAGGAAAATCACATTTTCTTCACGTTGCTTAAGCCCGTCGATAATCTCTTTGCCGTGCCAGTCAACGCGCTGCATGACCTTTTTCGGATCTTTAAGCGCCAACTCCGCCATCATCACCATCGCCTGAGGGGCGGTGGCAAACATTTCGTCGATAACTGCTTCACGAGCGGCTTCCGACATCTCAGGGAAACAATACAGCAAGTTAATTTGCGCGCGGCGGCGGGCACTTTTACCAAAGCGTCCCGCAATACGTCCTACTTTACCCAAAAGAGGATCGCGAAGAGACGGCGGTAACATGGCCAGTCCTGCGAAAGCGCCAACGCCTAGCCAGGCGCCCCAAAATTTCGGGTGCAAGAAGGCCTTTTGAAATTCAGGAATGAACTCACTGTGACTTTTTTTTGCTTTTTCCATGCATATTCTCAGTACAGCACCAAATCATTGATGACATGAATTTGTAAGTATCTTAGCGGGGTAATGCCTTTCAGACAAAGAAAAAGCCGGTCACTGAGTACCGGCTTCGTTCACAGCGTCGGATTAATTCAGGCTAAGCTGTGGTGTGACTTCACGAACCTGAGCCAGATATTCGTTACGATCCGAGCCTGTCAGCCCTTCGGTACGTGGCAGTTTCGCCGTCAACGGATTCACCGCTTGCTGGTTGACCCACACTTCATAATGCAAATGTGGACCGGTAGAACGGCCAGTATTCCCTGACAGTGCGATACGGTCACCGCGCTTCACTTTCTGCCCCGGAGTCACTAACAGTTTCTTCAGATGCATGTAACGAGTGGTATACGAACGTCCGTGGCGGATAGCAACAAAATAACCTGCCGCACCACTACGTTTTGCCATCACCACTTCACCATCACCGACGGCCAACACAGGAGTACCTTGCGGCATCGCAAAATCGACACCTTTATGCGGTGCCACGCGGCCCGTTACCGGGTTAAGGCGACGAGGGTTAAAGTTTGACGAAATACGGAACTGTTTGGCCGTAGGGAAACGCATAAAACCTTTCGCCAGCCCTGAACCGCTTCTGTCGTAGAACTTGCCGTCTTCTGCGCGAATAGCATAGTAATCTTTACCGCTACTGCGCAGACGCACGCCGACCAAATGGCTTTGCTCGCGTTTACCATCAAGCATTTCACGTGACATCAGCACGGCGAACTGATCGCCTTTCTTCAGTTTACGGAAGTCCATTTGCCACTGCATGGCCTTGATAACCCCGCTGATTTCCGCGCTGGTTAATCCTGCGTCTTTCGCACTACTCACGAAACTATTACCGACAGTGCCTTTCAGGACATTGTTAACCCATTCGCCTTGCTGCATTTCGCTGCTGAGCTTAAAGGTACTACCTGAACGATCGTAGGTGCGTGTTTCACGGCGTGACATTTCCCACGTCAGACGCTGTAGCTCACCATCGTCATTTAACGTCCAGGAAAGTTGCTGACCGATTTTCAGGTTACGCAGGTCTTTATCCACGGCAGCAAGCTGGCTGATATCACCCATATCAATGCCGTACTGGTTTAGGATGCTGCTCAGCGTATCTCCGGTAGAGACGTCATACTCATGGACACCCTTTTCACCGGCGGTTTTATCGTCCAGCTCATCTTGGGGAATGGTATCGTCTTCTGCGTCCGGAGACTGGTCTAACGGTTCACTGGCTTCTGGAAGTAACGAACGAATATCGTTTTTCTCAAGCTCAATGGTTTTGATAACAGGGCTGGCTTCAGGATGATAGACGTACGGTCGCCAAACAGCGACCGCAAGTGTAAGAACTGTAAGAGACCCCAGCATAACGCGGTGGGGCCGGGACAAATTGTCGAATGCCAGGGCGACAGAGCGGGCTATCTGTTGCACGTATTCACTTCCTCATTAATCTCCTTTCAGGCAGCTCGCATATTGGTTCGCAAGCCCGTTCAAAAACTGCATGTAGCTGTCTTTGCCGAGCTTAACCTCAATCCCCAGTGGGTCCAGCGTTCCGGAACGGACGTTAGTACCACGGGCAACGGCATTGATCACTGCTGGCCTGAATTGTGGTTCAGCAAAAACGCACACGGCTTTTTGCTCAACCAACTGTGTTCTGATGTCATGTAAACGCTGCGCACCGGGTTGGATTTCAGGGTTCACGGTAAAATGGCCAAGCGGCGTCAGACCGTAATGTTTTTCAAAGTAGCCATAAGCGTCGTGAAAAACGAAATACCCTTTACCTTTGAGCGGCGCGAGCACGCTACCAACTTGCTTATCGATGTTGGCTAATCCTAACTCGAAAGATTGCAAGTTGGCGTCAAGTTTGGCCTTATTTTGGGGCATAAGTTCCACTAATTTATCGTGGATTGCAACCGCTGACAGCCGCGCTACCTCTGGTGAGAGCCAAATATGCATGTTGTATTCACCATGATGGTGATTTGCGTCACTATTTTCGTCTGAATGGTCATGTCCTTCATGCCCATGATCATCATCATCATCGCCTTTCATGAGCAACGGTTGCACACCCGGCAAAGCCGCTAGTTGCACTTGTTTTTGTTCAGCTAATTGATTTACCGACTTCTGCATGAAGGCTTCCATTTCTGGGCCCACCCATACGACTAAGTCCGCGCTTTGTAAGCGTTTTACATCAGATGGACGAAGTGCATAATCATGCTCTGAGGCACCATCTGGGAGTAAAATTTCCGTTGGCGTGACGCCGTCTGCGATCGCGGCGGCAATAAAACCTAATGGCTTGATAGAGGCAACAACCGCCGCCTGCGCGGGCACGGCTGCAGCGGCCGTCAAAGCAGTTGTTAAAGCTGCGCAAAGAAATGCGTTTTTATGTAACATAATGCGACTTATCATCGTTATGAATATTGGATGTGTGATATTATAACATCCGCTAACTTCTGCAACCCCTGAAATCGTCATGACAAATCTGGTATCACTGGAAAATATCTCTGTTTCTTTCGGACAACGACGTGTGCTGTCTGATATTTCACTCGACCTCAAGCCTGGCCGAATTCTGACGCTGCTGGGTCCAAACGGCGCAGGAAAATCAACGCTGGTTCGCGTGGTGCTCGGTCTGGTAGCACCTGATGAAGGTGTTATCAAGCGAGACCGCGATTTGCGTATCGGTTATGTGCCACAAAAGTTGCATCTGGATGCCACCCTGCCCCTTACGGTAAGCCGCTTTATGCGTCTGCGCCCTGGCGTAAAAAAAGCGGATATCTTACCCGCACTCAAACGCGTTCAGGCCGCTCACTTGATTGAAGCCCCGATGCAAAAACTGTCCGGCGGCGAAAATCAACGCGTTCTGCTGGCGCGGGCGTTACTTAATCAACCGCAATTATTGGTACTTGATGAACCGACGCAAGGCGTTGATGTTAATGGGCAACTGGCGCTGTATAACCTGATTGATCAATTGCGTCATGAACTCGACTGCGCGGTAATGATGGTTTCCCACGACCTGCACTTAGTGATGGCAAAAACCGATGATGTGTTGTGTCTCAACCATCATATTTGCTGCTCGGGTACGCCAGAAGTGGTATCGATGCATCCGGAATTCATTTCAATGTTCGGCCAGCGTGGGGCTGAGCAACTAGGAATTTATCGTCATCATCATAATCATCGTCACGATCTTACCGGACGTATTGTTCTGCGCAGAGGGAACGGCCAGTCATGATTGAATTGTTGTTACCCGGCTGGCTTGCCGGGATTTTGCTTGCATGCGCTGCGGGCCCGCTTGGCTCGTTTGTCGTCTGGCGTCGGATGTCCTACTTTGGCGATACCCTCGCCCACGCCTCTTTGTTAGGCGTTGCGTTCGGGTTATTGCTTAATATTAATCCGTTTTATGCCGTCATTGCGGTAACGCTGTTGCTTGCGTTAGGCCTGGTATGGCTTGAGAAGCGTCCACATCTGGCGCTGGATACCTTGTTAGGCATTATGGCGCACAGTGCGTTATCGCTCGGCCTCGTGGTCGTGAGTTTGATGTCTAATGTGCGCGTCGATTTGATGGCGTATCTGTTTGGCGATCTTCTCTCAGTGACCATGCCGGATATTATCTCTATCGGCCTTGGCGTTGCTGTGGTCGTTGGCGTACTGCTTTGGCAATGGCGCAACCTGTTATCGATGACCATTAGCCCGGATCTTGCCCATGTTGATGGCGTTAACCTTCAACGGGTGAAGATGTTGCTGATGCTGGTGACAGCATTGACTATCGGCGTGGCGATGAAATTCGTTGGAGCTTTGATTATAACTTCGCTGTTGATTATCCCGGCCGCGACCGCGCGTCGTTTTGCGCGCACGCCTGAGCAGATGGCGGGTTTTGCGGTGCTTATCGGGATGCTTTCTGTGACTGGCGGGCTGACGTTTTCGGCGTTTTATGACACGCCTGCGGGGCCTTCAGTGGTGCTGAGTTCGGCGGTTTTGTTTGTTTTAAGTATGGCTAAGAAGCAAGCCGCTTAATGTCCCTGGATGGCGCAGCAGCGCCATCTCCGATTAGGCGTCAGGTGGCACAATCCCGAAGTGAGTCCAGGCTCTTGGGGTCGCAATACGTCCACGCGGGGTTCGCTGTAAGAATCCCTGCTGGATCAAGAAAGGTTCCAGAACGTCTTCAATAGTTTCACGTTCCTCACCGATAGCTGCGGCAAGGTTATCCAGCCCAACCGGGCCACCAAGGAATTTATCAATCACCGCCAGAAGCAATTTGCGGTCCATATAATCGAACCCTTCGGTATCCACATTCAGCATATCCAGCGCTTGCGAGGCGATGTCCGCACTGATGGTACCGTCATGACGCACTTCCGCAAAATCACGCACACGGCGCAATAAACGGTTGGCGATACGCGGTGTACCACGCGCACGTCGGGCCACTTCCAACGCGCCCTCTTCGCTCATCTCAAGCCCCAGCACGCTGGCACTACGACCAACAATGTGCTGCAAATCAGCGACCTGATAAAACTCGAGACGCTGAACAATACCGAAACGGTCACGCAGAGGGGAAGTCAGAGAGCCCGCGCGCGTTGTCGCGCCGATCAGAGTGAAAGGAGGCAAGTCAATTTTAATTGAGCGTGCAGCCGGACCTTCACCAATCATGATATCGAGTTGGTAATCTTCCATCGCCGGATAGAGAACTTCTTCTACCACAGGTGAAAGGCGATGGATTTCATCAATAAACAACACGTCGTGAGGTTCGAGGTTGGTCAGCATCGCGGCCAAATCCCCGGCTTTTTCCAGTACCGGGCCGGATGTGGTGCGCAGGTTTACGCCCATTTCATTGGCCACGATATTGGCAAGCGTGGTTTTACCCAACCCTGGCGGGCCGAAAATTAACAGATGATCGAGCGCATCCCCACGCAGTTTTGCCGCCTGGATAAAAATCTCCATTTGCGAACGCACCTGCGGTTGGCCGACGTAATCCGCCAGAAAACGCGGGCGGATCGCTCGGTCAATTAATTCGTCCGGGGTGATGGTGTCTGGCGATACCAGACGGTCTGCTTCAATCATCCGTTACTCTACCTCTAAGGACTTCAAAGTGCTGCGCGGAGTGCTTCGCGAATCAGCGTTTCACAATCAGCACCGGCACGCCCTACTTTGCTGATCATCCGACTCGCTTCCTGTGGTTTATAGCCCAGCGAGACCAGTGCAGCAACCGCTTCCGCTTCTGCATCATCTGTTACACCGCTGTCAGGTGCTGTCAGAACGAGATCAGTTGCAGGCGTGAACAGATCGCCATGCATTCCTTTAAAGCGGTCTTTCATTTCGACAATCAAGCGTTCTGCGGTCTTTTTACCCACGCCCGGCAGCTTGACCAGCGAACCGATTTCTTCACGTTCAACAGCATTTACAAACTGTTGTGCAGACATACCAGAGAGGATCGCCAGCGCCAGTTTCGGGCCCACACCATTCACTTTAATCAGCTCGCGGAACAGCGTGCGTTCTTGTTTATTGTTGAAACCGTAGAGCAATTGCGCGTCTTCACGCACCACAAATTGAGTAAAGACAATCGCCTCTTTACCGATTTCTGGGAGTTCATAGAAACAGGTCATTGGCATATGGACTTCATACCCTACGCCACCGACTTCCATGAGTACCAGCGGCGGCTGTTTTTCCAGAATGATGCCTCTGAGTCGTCCAATCACAATACTGCTCCTACGGTTGCGCTAAAAATTTTGTCTATCATATAAAAAAGGCTGGATGAATATCCAGCCCTATTTATTTTAATCGCCCTCGCGATAAATTTAATCGCGAATCACTCATTTGCATCGAGTTTTGCGTGACATGGCAATGCGTGATGGCAATCGCTAACGCATCCGCCGCATCCGCCTGCGGGTTGGCTGAGAGTTTCAGCAAGGTGCGCACCATGTGTTGCACCTGGCTTTTCTCCGCGCTTCCGATACCGACCACCGTCTGTTTTACCTGACGGGCTGCGTATTCAAAAACGGGAAGATCATGGTTTACCGCTGCAACAATTGCAGCACCTCGAGCCTGTCCGAGTTTAAGTGCAGAATCGGCATTCTTAGCCATAAATACGGATTCGATAGCGAAATATTCAGGCTGGAACTGGGTGATGATTTCGCTCACCCCCGCGTAGATAAGCTTCAAACGCGAGGGTAAGTCGGTAACCTGAGTACGAATACAGCCACTACCCAAATAAGTTAGCTGCCGACCGGTCTGACGAATCACGCCATAACCGGTAACGCGTGACCCCGGATCGATGCCGAGAATAATTGCCATCACGCGTCGCCCATAAACAGGTTTACGGTTTCAGACAACTTCATTATAAAGTTGCCGCAACCTCGTCAGAGATCTCACCGTTGTGATAAACCTCTTGCACGTCATCGCAGTCTTCCAACATGTCGATAAGGCGCATCAGCTTCGGTGCCGTTTCCGCGTCCATATCCGCTTTGGTGGATGGGATCATGGAGATTTCTGCTTCGTCGGCTTTCAGACCTGCGGCTTCCAGTGCGTCACGAACAGCACCCATTTCTTCCCAGGCAGTAAACACGTCAATTGCACCATCGTCGTAAGAAACAACGTCTTCGGCACCGGCTTCAAGAGCGGCTTCCATCACGGTGTCTTCATCTTTGCCCGGTGCATAGGAGATAACGCCTTTTTTGGTGAACAGATAGGCTACAGAGCCGTCTGTCCCCAGGTTCCCACCACATTTGTTGAACGCATGGCGCACTTCAGCCACGGTACGGTTGCGGTTGTCGCTCAGGCACTCAACCATGACCGCTGAACCACCAGGACCGTAACCTTCATAAATGATGGTTTCCATGTTGGTGTCTTCATCACCACCCACACCACGCGCAATGGCACGGTTTAAGGTGTCACGCGTCATGTTGTTGGATAATGCTTTATCAATCGCAGCACGCAGACGCGGGTTAGAACCTGGATCTCCGCCACCCAGACGGGCTGCTGTGACCAGCTCGCGAATGATTTTGGTAAAGATTTTGCCGCGTTTAGAATCTTGTGCTGCTTTGCGGTGTTTCGTGTTGGCCCACTTACTATGACCTGCCATAAAATTATCTCCAATTCCCTTCGTCTTTTAGCTCTCAGGTGCGTTGGCGGCACCCGCTCAGACCCATCACTGACTCAAGTCAGCTCAGGGTGACTCTCGGTCTTGCCGCCTTCCTGAGAACTAAAATTCTTGGGAAAACTCATTAAGTTAAATTACAAACTCTTCTATCGCTTGCCGGTTGCTCCACGATTTGGTCATAGCCGCCGCAGCTTGTGCGTCCGCCCATTCCCAGGCCAGATGTTCCGAAATGGTTATCTGGCGTTCGTGAGGCAGCGCAAGACAGAACCAATATTCCGTGTTGCGCGTAATCCCCGGTGCATAGCGATGACGCAAATGTGTAAAAATCTCAAACTCCACACAACGTTGGCAGTCCATCAAGGTCAGTTGCTCTGAGACAACATCTATATCGACCTCTTCCTTTACTTCACGCTGCGCGGCATACAGCGCGGTTTCACCCTCTTCTATACTGCCGGTAACCGACTGCCAGAATTCAGGATCGTCGCGCCGCTGTAACATGAGCACCCGTCCGGTATCTTGTGCAAAAATAACCACTAACACTGAGACGGGACGCTTAAAGGCCATTTATTCTTTCTCAGCCTTTTTAATCACTGCCACACCCAGCTCAGCCAGAGCCTGCGGGTTAGCAAAGCTTGGTGCTTCAGTCATCAGACACGCCGCTGCGGTTGTTTTCGGGAATGCGATAACATCACGGATGTTGTCGGTACCGGTCAGCAGCATGGTCAGACGGTCCAGACCAAACGCCAGGCCTGCATGCGGTGGTGTGCCGTACTTCAGGGCATCAAGCAGGAAGCCGAACTTCTCACGTTGATCTTCTTCGGTAATCCCCAGGATACCAAACACAGTCTGCTGCATCTGGCCGTTGTGAATACGAACAGAACCGCCACCCACTTCGTAGCCATTGATGACCATGTCGTATGCGTTAGCAACCGCAGATTCCGGGTCTGCCGCCAGTTGTTCTGGAGACATATCTTTAGGCGCGGTGAACGGGTGGTGCATTGCGGTCAGGCCGCCTTCGCCATTGTCTTCAAACATTGGGAAGTCGATAACCCACAATGGTGCCCACGCATTTTCATTGGTGATGCTCAGGTCTTTACCGATTTTGAGACGCAGTGCGCCAAGTGCATCGGCAACCACTTTCTTGTTGTCTGCGCCGAAGAAAATCATGTCGCCGTCTTGTGCGCCGGTACGGGCCAGAATGGCTTCTACGATGTCTGCATTCAGGAACTTCGCCACTGGGCTGGTAATGCCTTCAATGCCTTTCGCACGTTCGTTCACTTTGATGTATGCCAGCCCTTTCGCGCCGTAAATCTCAATGAACTTGCCGTAGTCGTCAATCTGTTTGCGGCTAATCTGTGCGCCACCCGGCACACGCAGTGCCGCAACACGGCCTTTAGCATCGTTTGCTGGGCCGGAGAAGACTTTGAATTCGATGTCTTTGAGCAGGTCAGCAACATCCACCAGCTCCATTGGGTTACGCAGGTCTGGTTTGTCAGAGCCGTAACGGCGCTCTGCTTCTGCGAAAGTCATGATTGGGAAATCGCCCAAATCAACGTTTTTCACATCGAGCCACAGTTCGCGAACCAGTTTTTCCATCACTTCACGCACTTGCGGTGCAGTCATGAAAGAGGTTTCGACGTCGATCTGAGTAAATTCAGGCTGACGGTCTGCACGCAAATCTTCGTCGCGGAAGCATTTAACAATCTGATAGTAGCGATCAAAGCCTGACATCATCAGCAACTGCTTGAACAGCTGTGGAGACTGCGGCAGTGCGTAGAATTTGCCTTTGTGAACACGGCTCGGTACCAGATAGTCACGCGCGCCTTCTGGCGTGGCTTTGGTCAGCATTGGCGTTTCGATATCCAGGAAACCCTGGTCATCCATAAAGCGACGCACGAAGCTGGTGATTTTAGCGCGAGTCTTCAGGCGATTCGCCATTTCCGGGCGACGCAGGTCCAGATAACGGAATTTCAGACGCGCTTCTTCAGTGTTGACGTGGTTAGAATCCAGCGGCAGCGCTTCAGAGCGGTTGATGATGGTCAGATCGGTTGCGAAAACTTCCACAGCACCCGTTGCCATATCTTTGTTGATATTTTTCTCATCACGCGGGCGAACGGTGCCGGTGATTTGAATGCAGAACTCATTACGCAGTTCGGAAGCAAGCTGGAACGCGTCCTGACGGTCCGGGTCGAAAAACACCTGCACGATGCCTTCGCGATCGCGCATATCAATAAAGATAAGGCTACCGAGGTCACGACGACGATTGACCCAACCACATAGTGTTACTTGTTGTCCCACATGGGATTGATTGAGCTGCCCGCAATATACTGTACGCATGAGATATCCCTTAAATTAGCCGCACACTGCAACGGTGGCCACTATTTTCTATGTCAGATATAGTTGAAAAAAGGGGGCTATTATACTGGAAATAATGCCCGGCGATAAGCCCGATACACCTGCATGAAGCGTTTCAAAGTCCCTTGTTTGCGCAAAACTCACAAAAATTAACAAAATTTGTAAACAGTGGTGCTCTCGTTCCGTCGTAAGGTACTACGCGATAACCTCATTTTGACCCGGAGTCACCCAATGTTAGATCTGAATACTTCCCGAACCGCACTCGTCATCATTGATTTACAAGAAGGCATTTTGCCGTTTGCGGGCGGTCCGTATAGTGCACAGGATGTGGTGGCTCGTTCGGCCAAACTGGCTGAAAAATTCCGCGCTCACAATGCGCCGGTCATTATGGTGCGTGTTGGCTGGTCAAAAGATTTTGCTGAAGCCCTAAAACAACCGGTCGATGCGCAAGCTGGCGCACATGCTTTACCGGAAAATTGGTGGGTTTACCCGGAAGCCTTGGGTAAAAAAGAGAGCGACATTGAAGTCACTAAACGCCAGTGGGGCGCATTTTACGGCACCGATTTAGAACTCCAGTTGCGCCGTCGTGGGATCGACACCATTGTGCTGTGCGGTATTTCCACCAATATCGGCGTGGAATCCACCGCGCGTAATGCCTGGGAGTTGGGCTTTAACCTGATCATCGCGGAAGATGCCTGCAGCGCTGCCAGCAGTGAACAACATCAGGGAAGCATGACGAATATCTTCCCGCGTATTGGACGCGTTCGTCGCACCGAAGAGATTCTCTCCTCGCTCTAAGTAAACCACTGCCTACCCTATATCATTCAGGTTGTAGGTAGGCGGCAAGGGAGATTATCCCGATGAGCTTACTAAAGTAAGTGACTCGGGTAATCGAGCGTAGCCAACACCCCTACAACTTGAAGGATGACGGGTAGGATGACTTATATTGGCCTTCCCCAATGGTCACACCCTAAATGGGTGCGACTGGGTATTACTTCCCTTGAAGATTACGCTCGACACTTCAATTGTGTGGAAGGCAACACGACGCTTTACGCCCTGCCAAAAGCGGAAATTGTGCAACGCTGGCGCGAGCAAACTGACGATGACTTCCGCTTCTGTTTCAAATTCCCGGCAACGATTTCGCACAATGCCGCACTGCGACAGTGTAAAGACCTGACTGCCGAATTTCTCGACAGAATGTCTCCGCTGGCAAACCGCATCGGGCAATATTGGCTGCAGCTTCCGGCCACATTTGGGCCTGCAGATTTACCCGCGCTGTGGAATTTTCTCGATACGTTGCCAAAGGATTTCACCTACGGCGTTGAAGTTCGCCACCCTTCTTTCTTCGATAAAAGTGTCGATGAACAAACACTCAATCGCGGCCTGCATCAACGCGGTGTCAACCGCGTCATTCTCGATAGCCGCCCGGTGCATAGCGCGAAACCTCACAATGAAGCCATCCGCGATGCGCAACGCAAAAAGCCTAAAGTACCGGTTCATGCGTTGATGACAGCCAGCAATCCACTGGTGCGGTTTATCGGCAGCGACGACATGCAACAAAACCTCGCGCTCTTCGAGGTTTGGCTTAAAACCCTGCCCAAATGGGAACTTAAATCCGTCCCTTATCTGTTCTTGCACACGCCGGATATTGGAGAAGTGCAGGATTTAGTGCATACCCTGTGGCCTGGTTTGCAACAGGCATTCCCGGAAATAGGCAACGAGCCGGCCATTCCCAAACAAAACTCCCTATTTTAGGGGTAGCGACAGCGGATAGGTTGCGCTGCTATCATAGGCGGCGCTGGAACTATCTCTAAAGGATGTGGGTATGGTAAGCGCGCTCTACGCCGTTTTGGGTGCTTTGTTGCTGATTAAGTTTTCGTTTGATGTTGTTCGTATGCGTTTGCAATACCGCGTCTCTTATGGCGATGGCGGTTTTAGCGAACTTCAGAGCGCAATTCGAATTCACGGTAATGCAGTAGAATATATTCCCATCGCGTTACTGCTTTTATTACTGATGGAAATGAACGGTGCCGAAACATGGATGGTGCATGTTTGTGGGCTGTTGCTGATTGCCGGACGCCTGATGCACTCTTATGGTTTCCATCATCGTTTAGTCAGTTGGCGTCGTTCTGGCATGAGTGCCACCTGGGCTTCTTTAATCCTGATGGTGCTGGCTAACCTATGGTATATGCCATGGGAGTTGGTTTTCTCTTTGCATTAACGCAAAATATCACCCTTTCGAAATTCCGGATTTAACGTAATGTCTGACCGCGATACATTGTTTTCCGCCCCGATCGCCAAATTAGGTGACTGGACCTTTGATGAACGCGTGGCTGAAGTGTTCCCCGATATGATTCAACGATCGGTGCCAGGCTACTCCAATATTATTTCGATGATTGGCATGCTGGCAGAGCGCTTTGTGGCACCCGGTAGCCAGGTTTACGATCTCGGCTGCTCACTGGGTGCGGCAACATTATCTGTACGTCGTAATATTCATCACGAGAACTGCAAAATTATCGCGGTAGATAACTCCCCCGCGATGGTCGAACGCTGCCGCCGCCATTTAGATGCATTTAAAGCGCAAACGCCGGTCGACGTTATTGAAGGCGATATTCGCAATATCGTTATCGAAAATGCCTCAATGGTGGTGCTGAACTTCACTCTACAATTCCTGGAGCCCGAAGACCGCCAGTTGCTGCTTGAGAAAATCTATCGCGGCCTGAATCCTGGTGGTGCGTTAGTGCTGTCGGAAAAATTCAGCTTCGAAGATGGTGAAGTGGGTGAATTGCTGTTCAACATGCACCACGATTTTAAACGTGCAAACGGTTATAGCGAGCTGGAAATCAGCCAAAAGCGCAGCATGCTGGAAAATGTCATGCTCACCGACTCTGTCGAAACACATAAAAAACGCCTCAAACAAGCCGGATTTGACCACGCAGAATTATGGTTCCAGTGCTTTAACTTTGGCTCTTTAGTCGCACTGAAATCAGGAACATCTGCATGATCGACTTTGGTAATTTTTATCAGCTTATTGCGAAAAGCCCTTTGGCCCCATGGCTGGAAACACTGCCTGCACAAATTGCGACCTGGCAGCGAGAAAACCTCCACGGCCAGTTCAAACACTGGTACAACACGGTTGAGTATTTGCCGGAACTCACGCCACATCACCTGGATTTATTGCACAGCGTGACGGCGCAATCGCAAGAGTCATTGAGTGAAGGCCAAAAGCTGGGTATCGAAAAACTGTTGCGCAACCTGATGCCATGGCGCAAAGGGCCATACTCCCTTTATGGCGTAGACATCGATACTGAGTGGCGTTCTGATCTGAAGTGGGACCGCGTATTGCCGCACATCTCCCCGCTCGCCGGGCGCACTATTCTGGATGTCGGCTGTGGTAGCGGTTATCACTTATGGCGCATGATTGGCGCGGGCGCGCACCTTGCGGTAGGCATCGACCCCATGCAACTGTTCGTTTGCCAGTTTGAAGCGGTGCGTAAACTGCTGGGTAACGATCAACGTGCGCATGTGCTGCCGTTAGGTATTGAGCAACTCCCGGAGCTGAATATCTTCGATACCGTGTTTTCGATGGGCGTGTTGTACCACCGCCGTTCTCCGCTCGATCACCTTTATCAGTTGAAAAACCAACTAGTGAAAGAGGGTGAGCTGGTTCTGGAAACGTTGGTCGTAGAAGGTGACGAAAATACCGTGCTGGTGCCGGGTGAGCGTTACGCGCAAATGCGCAACGTCTATTACATCCCGTCAGCATTGGCGTTGAAAAACTGGCTTGAGAAATGTGGTTTTGTCGATGTTCGCATCGTTGACCATTGCTATACCACCAGCGAAGAACAGCGCAAAACCAGTTGGCTGACGACCGAGTCGCTGGCCGATTTCCTCGACCCGAACGACCCGACCAAAACCATCGAAGGCTACCCCGCCCCGCTCCGCGCCGTTTTAGTCGCGCGTAAGCCGTAAATAGTTAGCAAGGCCACCGTGGGTGGCCTTCTTTACTTCGCTGCAAAGCCCAAAGCACGAATCACTTCTTCCATTGCCGCACTTGTCAGTTCTGAACGCTGAATTTTACTGTTAGCTGACATCGTTCTGATCACGCCCGCTATCACCACATGTTTCGGCTCCTGACCCAGGTCGCGCATTTCAAGCACAACCTTCCCGACAACACGGCACATCTCATCGTAAAGCTCTTTGTCAGTGATATTCATTTTGCCCTCCGTTATTTAGAGGGAGCCTAACACGTTTAATTTATTAAATAAAAAACCCCGGTTATTACCGGGGCCAAAACTTAAAAAATCTAATTTTTAGACGTTTTCTTCAAGCCATGCCGTTAACATTGCTGGTGTTTTCAGAATATTTGCAATGTCAGTCGGTGGAATAGCACAGCCAAATTCTGCCTGCACCTCCAGAACGATATCGACTGCAGTAATTGAATCGAGAATATCTGATTCAATTAGCTCATCGTTCATCGCTACTTTGCGTGACAACACATTTTCAAATATCGCTAAGACTTTCTGTTCCATATTTATGCCCTTTGATTATCAGCAGGTCCGAGCCTGGACATCGAGTAATTTACGGTCAATTTTGCCGTTGGTGTTAAGCGGTAAGGTATCCATGATGACAATCTGCGAAGGCACCATGTAAGAGGGTAAAGTTTGTGTGAGATTGGCTTTAATCTCTTTTTCAGAGAGTTTTGATGTGCAAAAAGCTGCCAGACGTAAAACTGCACCGTCTTTCTTCGTTAGCGGTAAAACAACCGCTTCACTGACCCCAGAAAGCGCCAGCAACCGGTTTTCAATTTCATGAATTTCGATGCGGTAGCCATTGAGTTTAATCTGGCTGTCGTTTCGGCCCTGGCAGTATAAAACATCATTTGTGGCACGGCCTAAATCGCCGGTTTTATAGCCACGCCATTGTTTATCTTCATCCCACAACAGTTTTTCAGCATTTTCTTTAGCCAGGCCAAGATAGCCACGCATAACGTTTTTTCCCCAGATGATTAATTCATTATTGGGGGTAATTTCCATTTCTGAATGTGGCATCATTTGGCCAATAGGCAAAAGATCGCCCTCTTCCTGCAAAATCTCGTCGCTTATCTCAATCACCGTGGTGGCAATCGTTGCCTCCGTTGGGCCATATGAGTTGAGTATTTTTGCATCAGGGAACAAACGGCGCAGATGTTTTACCAGCGTTTTACTCAGAACTTCACCGATAAAAATAAATACCTTTAAATCAGGCAGACATTCTGCACGGAATTCAGCGAGGAGCAGTTTCTGATAGGCGAATGAAGGGGTAGAAACCCACACGGAAATTTTTTGCTGCTTCAGATGGGCAAGCCAGCTATCCGCAGTAATATCCTCTTTGGCATTAAGAACGATATGTCCGCCAGTGGCCAGATTTCCCAGTAGCGGGATCAGCGATAAATCAAAACTGAATACCGCATGATTCATGAGTACCGGTGTTGCGGGCAAACAAAAATCACTGCGAATCCACTGCATAAAATTCCAGACGCTTTCACGGCCAATCTGGACACCTTTAGGTGTACCGGTACTTCCCGAAGTAAACATAATGTAGGCCAAACCTGGCTCTTGCAGTGGCTGCCCCACTACGCCTGTGGAGATAAAACGATGCTGTTGAACATCATAATAGTAAGGAGCACTGGCTAATTCGCAGATTTCCTTCAGGCGCTCTGCCGGATAAATATTATCCACGGGGATATATGGGATATTGTGCAACAGGCAGCTGTAAATGGCGCAAGCGAATTCGGCCTGTTGATGGCCATAAAGCACCACAGGAATGTTCTGTGATAAATTTAGCGCGGCAAAACGTTCCGCCCAGTCAACCACAGCGAAACTCAGCTCACGCCAGGTCAGGCTATTATCACTGCCACTTATCGCCAGTTGTTGAGGATTTTCCGGGTTAAGTAACACCGTGCGCAGATAATCACTTAACTGCTGTAATTCATCGCTGTTCTTCATACAGGAGACATTCCGCTAAAGATATATAAAGAGGCAGCTGCACTTGCCAGTGTCAAAATCCGCCCCAGGAATACAATAAAAGGTTTTTTTAACCATGCGTCCATTTTTTGGCTGCGCTTCGCAAACCAAAGAATCATATTATGGATAACCGAAATCCCGCCAAACAGCGCGCCACTGACGACGTAATTAAGCTCCAGCCCATTCCATGCCCCCATGCAAAATAGTGTGCAAAAAATACCGATATTTTGCGCCGTCGCTTTATGATTTCTGAAGAACTCTACCTTCATCAAATTCATATAAATTGGCATGAACACTACATCACGCAGCCACTCTGAGAGGCTAATATGAAATCTGCGCCAGAAATCCTGGGGATTTTTTGCCAATATAGGCAAGTTAAAATTGGCGGGTAGATTCAGACCAAATAAACGCCCTGCGCCTATTGCCATGTTACTGTAACCGGCAAAATCAAAATAAAGATAAAAGCTGTAGGCCAGTGACATCACGATGCCAACCGTCAACGTAAAAGGGCGATGGCTCCAATGGCTAATAACGAAGTTATCAATCAGCATGGCAAACAGAAACTTCTGCACAATCCCATAAAAAATCTGTTCCATGGATTGCAGGAACACGTTCGTTGTTAAGCGAAAGTTGGCTTGGGTAATATCCTGAACCCAACTTCTCCAGCGATACATCGGTCCCGCCAGGATAATAAAGGGCAAAAAGAGATAGCTGAAATACTGGAAGAAATCCCGGGAATCTTTCTTATTGCGATAGAGTAAAACATCCACCGCCCTGAAAGTCATAAAGGAAAGACCTAACATCCCCCAATGGTTATTCAGATGCAATTTAACCAAAATCAGTGGCAACAAACTGAGGATGACCGACTGCCAGGTTTTAAGCCACAATTTGTCTTTTAACGTGGCGATACCATATAAATAGATAAACATCAGCAGCGGAATGGTTATCTGGCTTTTAAAAATGTATCCCCAGACTGCAAACATCGCAAAAGCAGAAAACAGTGAGGCATAACTTAACCGGTTACCCAGCACACGGTTTGCCCCAGAAAACAGCAGCGAACTGGCAAATAACACAGCGTAAAAAGGCGCGCTTGTATACATTTTCTTATTCCTTAAAACTGTTGATATTCAAAGTGCAGCTTTAAATTCATGCTGTTATCAATTGATGACCAGGCGACTACCGTTGTCAGCAAAAAGAGATAAAGGAAAAAGAGACGGATGGCTTTTTTCATTTATTAAACGCCTCTGCGATAAAATGGTCCATTGCAACCCAGGCTAACTCCGTAGGGTGGAGGCGATCCCAGTTCCATCCCTCTTGATAGCTGTGGTTGTACATATCAAAATAGGGAGTGTTATATTTTTTCAATGTCGCCTGAATATAACGGTCAGTCGTTTTAAATTTTTCGGTGTGTTTTAATGCCCACGGATTAAGCGGATCGATGATAACCACCACGTTAACCTGGCGCTCATTCAGCAGTTTTATCATGGCTGTAAATGCCTGCATTTCTTGCTGTGATGGCGGTGTGGGATACCACTCATCCGCCGTTTTCACATCATCAAAGACTTCTTTATCCATCCACAGCGTTGCCGCACTTTCATGCCGCGCACGGTTAAGTTGCTGTGCCTGCTGAAGCTGTGCATTCCAGTCAATGTATTGCCAGCTATTATTTAATACCGGCCATGGTTGTGACTCAGCGTGACGAATATGAGCCAATGACAAATAATAATCTCTGACTAATTCACAGAATGAAGAAAACTGGTATTTGATTTCACGCCAGACAATATGGTAATGCCAGCCAAATATATGCATCTGACTAAAGGTTAAATGGTCAACATCCTGTGGATCGATATGCGTTAAATAATTCGACAGTATCGGCCGCATGGTTTTATCAGACATCAGAGGTTTGAATATGGCGTCTGGAAAATGGTCAGCAAAAATAGTCGGTGGGACCCCCTCAAAATAGAAGCTATCCGGTGCAATCAGCAGCACAAGTTTCGTTTTTAGTGAAAGGTCTTGTTTAAAGCGCGTCAACAAAGCGAGCTGCGTCATGTTGTCAACATAGCTATCACCATAGGCAACCGTCGGGTGATGCAGCTTTGTATTAAAAAAATTATAAACCGCAAAATGCTCATTTTCAGACGTTGCCACTTCAGACGCCCCGAGGAAAAAGATCGCATTGCCCTTCAATGCATGCGAAATAGTAGCTATTTTCTCAGCCTGAACTTTACGTGTTCCTTCCATTGTTTTAATTAACGGCTGAAAATTTAACGGCGTATGCAAACTATTGATAAAAGGTGGCAGGGTTAACAATAAAGTGGCAAGGATCGCCATAGAAATATGCAACAAAATAGCTTTATTTATTTTCATCATTAACACAACTTTGTCGGCATTAAATAAAAATAGAAAATATTGCTCTATCAACCTATTTTTAAAGGATTTTGATCATAAGGAAATGGACCGCAGGGGTCATTGAGTGATTGGTATCGGTATGTAACGCTATGTACAGAATAATAATTACATAACAATGATATAACAATTTAACCACAGAGGAATTGCCAGAGAGAAGGAATACTCTGCCACGCAATGTTGAAGAAATTATGGCGAAAGAGAGATATTTGATACGTCAGCGCGTAACCATTTGCGGCAACGAGACTGCGGGATAAAAAAAGCCCCGGCAAAACACCGGGGCCTGGTACGAGCGAGCATCACATGGGCGACATGATGCACGGTCAAAAACTCTTAGCCTTCATACTTCACGTTGCAGATTGGCTTGCAACCAACATGGCTTTCATTGCGGCTACCACGTCGCCATCAACGCAGTAGCGGTTAAACTCATCGGCCTCAGCATCAGCACTCATTGAGACACCGGCTTTGCGATAACGCATCGGTGACGCCACAGTCTGACCGGCGGAACTGTGCATTTCATCAATTCCGTGCTCGACAAATTTTTCCAAATTGCTGAGCCTGACGCCTGCACCCGCCATAATGATTGGAGCACGGGAATGTTGTTTTAGTTCCCTAAGCAATGAAAGTCCGAGTTCAGCATTTTGTTGTTGGCCTGAAGTCAGGATCCGCGCCACACCCAAATCGGTTAATTGCTCCAGCGCTTGATGAGGGTTATGGCACATATCGAATGCGCGATGGAACGTCACGGCCATCCCCTGCGCGTGTTCCATGACCTGCTTCATGCGAGCCACATCAATATGGCCTTCGCCGTCGAGCATACCGATGACCAAGCCCGGGTATCCCAATTCACGCACGAACGCGATATCTTCGAGCATGGTTTCAAACTCGGCATCGGTGTAGCAAAAATCGCCGCCACGCGGGCGAATAATCGGATGCACGGGGATCGACACTCGCCGCTTAACCTGACGCAGCACTCCCGCTGACGGGGTCAAGCCGCCCTCTTTTGGAGCTGCACACAATTCAATTCTGTCCGCTCCGGCTTGTTGCGCTGTGACTGCACAGTCAATTCCATAACAACATATCTCAAGCAAAGGCATTGATTACTCCTTAAAATCTTCAGCCTGGCGGTTGTGCCACGGGTTCAGAATGATAATCTGAAATCAGGATCACAAAAAGGTATGTAATCATGGCATTCAATTTTGATGAAGGCATCGACCGCCGTCACAGCGACAGCTCGAAGTGGAATAAATACAGTGATGAGGTTTTGCCGATGTGGGTTGCGGATATGGATTTTCGCTCGCCGCCCTGCATTATTGATGCGCTGCGCCAGCGCGTCGAGCACGGTGTATTTGGCTATGGTGTCCGGCCAAAAGCGTTGATCGAGGTGATTATTCAACGCATGGCAAACCTCTATCAGTGGCAGGTTAAACCTGAATGGATTGTCATTTTACCAGGAGTGGTCGCCGGTCTGAACATCAGTGTTCGAGCCTTCACCTCCCCGGACGAATCAACGATTGCACCAACCCCCATTTATCCTCCCTTCAGAAAATCGTCAGCGTTTGCCACGCGCTCACAACTTAATGCACCATTACGTCTTGAAAATGGCCGCTGGATCATGGATTTGCCATCACTCGAAGCACAGCTCACCGGCAAAGAAAAATTGCTGATGCTGTGCAACCCGCAAAACCCTGGCGGCACCGTTTATAGCCGCGAAGAGTTGCAGCAACAGCTCGCATTCGCGCAACGTCACGATTTAGTTGTTTGTTCTGATGAGATTCATTGTGATTTGTTGCTCGACCGGGATGCGCAGCATATTCCTTTTGCCACGCTAAGTGCAGACGCCGAACAGCGTTCGATTACCCTGCTATCGCCATCCAAAACCTTTAACATTGCCGGTCTTGGCGCATCCTTTGCGATTATTCCTGATCCGCTTTTACGCCAGCGATTCAATGCGACGCGTGAGGGAATCGTGCCAGGTGTTGATGTGCTGGCACTTACCGCCGCCACCGCCGCCTGGCAAGAGGGTGACGCCTGGTTGCAAGCGCTACTGCCCTATTTACGTCGCAATCGCGATCGTCTTGTCGGTGCTATCAACAACATGCCAGGTTTAACCATGACGGCTCCGCAAGCGACTTATCTGGGATGGGTCGATGCCACGGCTTTACCGGTCGACAACCCCACGCTGTTCTTCCAGCAAGCCGGATTAGGCTTCTCGCCAGGTGCCGATTTTGGCGAGGCAAAATTCGTGCGTATTAACTTCGGTTGCACATCGGCAAATCTTGAAGAAGCCATCAAACGAATGGCGGCTGCGGTTCAATCCGTTAACGCAGCCTGACTCTTTCGAAATCCGTGTTTAAACCGGGGATTCGAGTTCGCTGGCGACAATCTCTTCAATACTCCAGGGATGGAATTTGATGGTGACTTTGCCGTCAGTGACCGCAAGCGTTGGGTTTGGCAGACGTTCCCGCTCCCCTTTTGGCGAGCTGGTTTTTACCGAAATCCCCGTCTGACGCAGACCTGCGTCGGACATTAAATCCAGCGCCCGCGCATTCAATGTTTCAGGCTCACCCGGCAGCACAATTTCAACATGTTCCCAGCCTTCGTGCGGATAGCGCTTTTCTCCCGGCCACGGCAGTTCCACCACGGTAAATTTCCAGTGCGCGACGCAAACCGGTTCATCGAGTTTAAACAGGCAAATCGGACGATCGTTGATGATATTTTCTGACAGCAGCGTGCCACACTTTTCCAAACCTTCGCGCCAGCGTTGGGCGGTCGTATTCTGATGGCAACGCAATGAAATATGATCAGCGTTGAGTGGGGTTATTTCCAGATCAAGCCGAGCGGCAAGGTGGGCTAACGCTTCGGTAAAACGCGGGAGATCCGCTGAAATATCATTAAGTTCTGCAATTGTTTGCCAGTTGGCCATCGCCCTATCCTCTCATGTCACGAATGGGGGCTAATCTACCTTTTTCATCCACCATCACCAACCCCCATCAAGAGGCCCGTGCTGCGAATGGTTAATCCCTGTACCGTTAATAGTAGTAGAAGGCGCGCGGGGCAAGGCTTTTGCTGACTACAGAGGTTAAATACAGTTATACTTACGCCCTTATTTTATCCCCAACGATACGGCTGCTGTAAAGTCACGGCAGCCCTTAGCAAAATGTAAGGTATCCCGGTGAATATTCAGGCACTTCTCTCAGATAAAGTCAGTCAGGCACTGATTGCCGCAGGTGCTCCTGCGGATTGCGAACCACAAGTTCGTCAGTCAGCAAAAGTTCAGTTCGGCGACTATCAGGCCAATGGCGTGATGTCAGTTGCGAAATCACTGGGCAAGCCACCACGACAAGTCGCAGAGAGCGTGATTGCGAATCTGGATTTGACCGGCATTGCCAGCAAAGTTGAAATCGCCGGCCCTGGTTTTATCAACATTTTCCTCGACCCTGAGTTCCTGGCGAAACATGTCGATGCGGCGGTAGCCTCCGAGCGCGTTGGTGTGAATACTGTTGCGCCACAAACCATTGTGGTCGATTACTCCGCGCCTAACGTGGCGAAAGAGATGCACGTAGGGCACATCCGCTCAACCATTATTGGCGATGCGGCAGTACGTACCCTGGAATTCCTCGGCCATAAAGTGATTCGCGCCAACCACGTTGGCGACTGGGGCACCCAATTCGGGATGCTGATTGCTTTTCTCGAAAAGCAGCAGCAAGAAAATGCCGGTGAAATGGCACTGGCTGACCTCGAAGAATTTTATCGCGCAGCGAAAAAGCATTACGACGAAGACGAAGCTTTTGCTGAGCGCGCGCGCGCATATGTGGTGAAACTGCAAGGCGGCGACGAATATTGCCGTGAGATGTGGCGCAAACTGGTCGATGTGACCATGACGCAGAACCAGAAAACTTATGATCGTCTTAACGTCACATTGACCCGCGACGACGTGATGGGCGAAAGCCTCTATAACTCAATGCTGCCGGGCATTGTGAGCGATCTTAAAGCTAAAGGCCTGGCGGTCGAAAGCGAAGGCGCAACCGTCGTGTTCCTTGATGAATACAAGAACAAAGATGGCGAACCGATGGGCGTTATCATCCAGAAAAAGGATGGCGGTTACCTGTACACCACCACCGACATCGCCTGTGCAAAATACCGTTACGAAACTCTGCATGCTGACCGCGTGTTGTACTTCATCGACTCCCGCCAGCACCAGCACCTGATGCAGGCGTGGACTATCGTGCGTAAAGCCGGTTACGTCCCTGAGTCCGTCACGCTTGAGCACCAGATGTTCGGCATGATGCTGGGTAAAGATGGCAAGCCGTTCAAAACCCGTTCTGGCGGCACGGTAAAACTGACCGATCTGCTGGATGAAGCCATGGAGCGCGCACGTGCTCTGGTGAGCGAGAAAAATCCCGATATGTCTGCTGACGAGCTGGAAGCGCTGGCAAAAGTGGTCGGTATCGGCGCGGTGAAATACGCTGATTTGTCCAAAAGCCGTACCACTGACTACATCTTCGACTGGGACAACATGCTGGCCTTTGAAGGCAATACCGCGCCATATATGCAGTATGCCTACACGCGTGTGCTTTCTGTGTTCCGTAAGGCAGACATCGACGAAGCTGAACTGCTGAAAGCACCTGTCGTGATTCGTGAAGATCGCGAAGCACAGCTGGCGGCTCGTCTGCTGCAATTTGAAGAAACGCTGAACGTCGTGGCTCGCGATGGCACACCGCACGTGATGTGTTCTTACCTGTACGACCTTGCTGGTCTGTTCTCTGGCTTCTACGAGCACTGCCCAATTCTGGCAGCTGATACCGATGAAGCGCGTAACAGCCGTCTGAAACTGGCGTTGCTGACTGCGAAAACCCTGAAACTGGGTCTGGATACGCTGGGTATTGAAACCGTAGAACGTATGTAACAGTCGATCGTTATTAGACCATCGTTTAATTCAAGACTCGCCGCTTTATGCGGCGAGTCTTTTTTTTAGGCACGTTAACGAATAATTCCACGCGTTGATTGCGCAAAAAATCGTTCAAACACCGCAGCCAGAGCAAAATCGCTTAGCGAGGCTTTTACCGCTATCTTCACCTCATCAATCGGTAAAGATTGCTGATACAGCATGCTGTAAAGCGAATGCACAAAATCCTGCTGCCGGGTATCTAAGGCCATAAAAGTTCGCGCATTGACATCGATACCGGTGGGTCTTGCATGGTTTCCGTCAGCCATCACGAAGGGGGGAATGTCTTGCACCACGCCGCCCTGGTCGGCAACCCTTGAATGCGCACCCAGCACACAAAACTGGTGAATGGCACACATGAATCCAACCTGTGCCCCATCATCAAGCACCACATGCCCAGCCAACCCACTGTTATCGCCCATGAACGTCGCGTTACCCACCACGCAATCGTGACCGATGTGCACACCATTCAGGAATCGATTGTCATCACCAATCCGGGTGGTGGAATGCCCCTGGATTGTCCCGCGATGAATAGTGGATTTATTGCCAATCTGGTTACGATCGCCAATCACCAGCGTCGTGGGTTCATTCGCATATTTAAGATCCTGATTAACTTCACCTATTGAGGCAAACTGACCAATCGTATTATCGCGCCCAATCGTTGTGAGGCCATTAATGACCGAATGCGAACCGACAATCGTTCCCTCACCAATAACAACGCCTGTGGAAATAACACAAAATGGGCCAATGTTCACATGAGCGCCCAGCACAACGCCAGGTTCAACCACACTGTTACTGGCAACCCGAGCTAACGGGGAAATTGACATCAAATGTTTCCTGATGGAGGCACAACAAAAACAACGCCGACATCGGTAATGATTAATCCAGAGCGTGGATCAACAAGCAAGAGGGGATGAAAGGGAAGCACGGCTTCGCCATTCGAATATCGTTAAGGAGGGTAAAGCGAGTGGAAGGCTTATCGACTGCGGGAATGATAATGAAATGCACGGCACATTACGCCATTTATTTATTATTTAATTGGCGGAACTTTGCATTATTTAAGAGCCCGTTTGATTTAATGACAGTTTGCAGACCTGGTTCCCCAGGTCTGCATGCAACGCTTACAGATAAATGCGCAGATATTCGCCCAGGCACAGAATCGCCATGGCCTGGCCGTATGGCATCGAAGTCAGTGGGATCTGGCGATAAAACTCCAGATTGCTGCCCATGCCGGTACCGAATGAAACTTGCAACAACTCCCCTTCTGGCGAGATGTTCTTCACGATGCCCTTCATCGCTTTTTCCGCCACGCAAGCATACTGTTTGCCAATATAGCGTTTACGGATACCTTTCAGAATGCCGTAGGCAAAGCCTGCCGTTGCCGAAGCTTCGAGGTAGGAATCAGGGTCATCAAGCAGCGTGTGCCACAAACCGCTGTCGTCCTGGCATTTCGCCAACGCAGCAACCTGGCTTTCCAGAACCTGTACCAGATAACGGCGTACTGCGTTATTTTCCGGTAAATCCACCAGCTCAAGGAAGTCAGGGATCACAATAGTCAACCAGCTGTTACCACGCGCCCAACGCGCCTGGGCAAAGTTATGATTGCCTTCGTAATTCCAGCCGTGGAACCACAGCCCCGTTTCCCTATCCATCAAATTCTGCACATGCAGCAGGAACTGATAAATCGCTTCTTCGACGTATTCCGGACGATTGAGCAGTTTGCCAATTTTCGCCAGCGGCAACACGGTCATCATGAGCGTGTCGTCCCACATTTGCTGATGGTTCTCTTCCGCAAGCGTAATATGCTGCATGCCACCGTGTTCGGTACGCGGCATTTCATACATCGCCCACTCAGCCCAGCTTTCTAGCCACGGCAGATAAGCAGGGTCACGCGTTTCTTCGTAACGGTAGGCCAGTGTCAAAAATGGCGCCATCGTATTGACGTTTTTAGTGGTCGCCCCTTCGGCAAAACGGTCTGCGAACCAGCTATCAATAATTTCACACATCTTCTTATCGCCAGTCTGACGATAATATTGATAAATGCCGTACAAACCGACGCCGTGAGTCCACTCCCAGCCCGCCCAACCTTTAGTATCAATGACTCGTCCGTCATCCAGACGCAGCAAGAATTGCCCCGTTTCATCCTTAATATTAACCAGATTGTCCGTCACCTTGTGGATCAGGGTATTAAGCTCATCCCGGGCAATAAAGTGCTCCGGCTGGCGCAATAATGGGCTGTGTTTGACGGGATAAATGATCATTAACTTAACCTCTGTGATGTATTCGAATTCATTGTTGCAGCCTGTTTTAACGATGGAGCCGCAGGCTTATTACGATTGAGATAACCAATGTTGTTGTTGCCCCACAGCGAGTCGTAAGGCATACCCGCCAGCAGTTCGACAGTGGCACGCGCTTCAGGCGTTATAGCTTCTGGCACCGCGCGGCCAGCCTCACGCATCTTCGCCGTTTCTTCACGTAACACGCTGTGAGTGTGCAGGTTCAATTTAAAGCGCAGGGAAATCAGGAAACCGCAGGCCAGTACCGCGACGGTACCGAAACTGAGAATCATCAAAATAGTATGGCTCACCGCAGGTGGCTGCGTAGCCTGCCCGGAAACAAAGCCGGAAAGCTGCATCACGATACCCACCAGCATAATCGCACCCGCCTGAGAAGCTTTACGCGTCAGGGTCATAATTCCGGCGAAGATACCTTCACGGCGTTGGCCGGTAATCACTTCATCCACGTCAGCGATGTAGGTGTAAATATTCCACGGTACATAGTTGATGCCGCCACGACCCAAACCTGCCAGCGCTGAAACCAGCAACAGTAAGGAGAAGACGTCGCTCAACCCGGCGTAATACAGCACGGCGTAGGACATCGAACTCAAACCAAACAGCACGACCACTAAGCGGTAAGACGGTGCTGGGCCGTATTTAATACACAGCGGGATCATGCCGATAACCGCGATAAATTGCAGAATCGCCATGGTGCCCATCAGGCTCGATGCCACGGAGGCACTTTGCATCAGCACAAACACGACGTAGTAGGTAAACACCGCGTTGAACACGTCCTGTGCGATGTAGCCGCCCAGATACATACCCAGGTGCTGACGGAAAATCTTCACGCGCAGCGTTGAAGTGAGCTCAACGTTCAGACGTTTCATGCTCTGAGCAAATGTCAGGTTTTTCTTCTCTTCTTCTGCACGTAGTGCAGCTTCCGTCCATTCGCTACGAGGACGTTCCCAGGTAAAGAACCAGACCAGCGTCAGTACAATCGCGCAAAGCGTGGCGAAGACCAGGCTTGAATAGAAGAAGGAGATCGCGTTGTCTTTACCGAAGTGGTTTAACAGAATACCCGGCAGGAATGCCGCAAGAATGGCCGAGAGCTGCGCCATGGAAATACGCGCACCAGAGAATTTCGTCTTCTGTTTGAAGTCATCCGTCATTTCCGGCACTAATGTTTCGTAAGGCACCAGAATCATGGTGTAAACCACGTCAAAAATCAGATAGGTCACCAGGTAGTACCAGTAACTCATCTCGCCAACCCACATGAAGCTGTAGCTAAATACGAGTGGGATACCCAGCAAAATAAAGAACTTACGACGACCGAAACGCTTACCAAGCCAGGTCGAGCCGAAGTTATCAGTCAGGAAGCCCATTAGCGGACTCACGACCGCATCAAGTACCCTGGCCATGGCGAAAATGAATGTCGCCTCAATCGGCGTTAAACCACAAAAGGTGGTATAAAAATAGAGCAACCATGCGGCGGTCAGCGCCGTTGTCCCGGCACCCAGAAAGTCCCCAGACCCGTAGGCAAGATAATTTGCCAATCCAATCTTACGTGTTTTCATTGCCGTCAAACCCCGATTCTATTGTTATAGGAGATTGCACGTCCTGGCGTCTTTCGGCGCCTGCGAGAATCTTACAAGGCTAAGGTAAAATGACAGGGCAACTGATACCTTTCCATTTTTGCCACGGCTCGGCCGATGCTGGCAAAATCACAAAGAGTCCCACCATCAGCGTCACTGATTTATAAAACAATGGTTTATTTTTATCAAAATCAGGAATTAAAAATGAGATGCAGAAAGGAAAAAGCCGCACGGAATGCTAATGCCGATCAGCTAAGGATAAGTTGAACGATCCTTAAACTGCGACACTATGACGTCCTCGTATGAAGCGGTGATATCTCCTCTATTCAGGTGGCCAGTTTTTGTTGACCACTTCAGGCTTTGGTGCAACCATTTGCGCCGAAAGGCGTTATCTAAGCAATGACTGGCGTTTACCAGGCAGGGAAAGCAATGAGTGAAGATATCGTTAAGACATACCAGCCCCGCAATATCATCAATTCCACTGAGGTCATGGCAACCATCACCTCGCGCAGTGAACAGCGCGGCGACAGCGAAGACATTCGCCGCTGGTTAGCCAACCACTTTTATCGCTGGGCTATCGGCAGTTTTCCCTTTGTTTCCCCAATTCGAAACGCGCTTGATTATGCCACCTGGCTCGGCGCACAGACTGACATGCCCGAATGGTTGCCGCCAAAGCTCACCGGCGGCGCAACATTCTACTATCTCGACCCACAGCACCCGGAGTTACACGCCACAGAGCGTAATTTGGTGGAGTTTCTCAGCCGTCAAAATGACACCCGACTGGCGGGGAAACTGCAGCGTATTAACTGCTTTATCGCACTGGAAATGCGCGAAGCGGAACATAAAAAAATGCAACGCCGCCGTCAACAAGGCTGGCATCCCGCCACCCAGGAGGTACTAAAAAGAGTGCTCAGCGTTACCTGCGGAACGCTGGTTGAATTTGACGCCACGCATCCTGCGTTACGCTGCGAAATGGCCTATGAGTCCTGGCACATGCAGCACTGCGTGGGGCAATTTCAGGATAACAACTCGCTTGCAGGCGGCTACGGTGACTACTACGCCAAACAAATTGAACATGGGGCAATGCGCCTGTTCAGCCTGCGCGACGAAAATAATATTCCTCACGTCACCATTAGCATGAGGATAAAGCCTGAAGGGCTGGAAATCGAGCAGATCAAAGGCAAACAAAACCGCCATCCGGTGAAAAAATACGCCGCCGATGTTTTGCATTTACTGCGCCATATCGCAGCACAATCGGTACGTCATGCTGACTGCGAAGGTATGGGTATTGTTTATGAAAAGACGCCGGACTACGAGGGCTGGAAATTCATTAGCGATATCCACGATGAAAGTTTTCTGCTGAGCGTGCTGCACAACAATTTCCATCTGCTGCGGCACGTTACAGACCCGCCCGTCGCGTTACAATGGTTGCTGCTACACAGCTCGCCGGGCGAACTGCACCAGCTACAAACGATCGACCCCACGGTCGCAACGGCGGCCGAAATGTTGTACCCACAACAACTATGGCATCCCACCATTGCCGGAAAAAACACCGACTGCGAACCGTTCGAAATTGAAAATGTCACGCTGCAAACCACGCGCTATTTAACCGCTGACGAGAGGAAATGACGTTGCATCTACTCCTTTCACTACTGGTCGCCATCATCTTTATTGTCTGGAAATGCAAAAGAAAAGCGGCGCGAAGCAAAATGCCAACGGCGCAGGAGCAAGAACAAGAGCGACTGGCAGAGCGACGCCGCGACACCCGTCGCCGCAAATGGGCGCTGGCGCTGGCGGATATTCTCATTTTACGCAATGGTCTGAAAACGAAAGACGTCACGCTGGCGTTACCGATTGATGAGAGTAAACGTCAACATCTGGCGCAACAGGTGAAAAAAGAGCTGGGGCTCTCAGACGATCCTCGCGACGGCACACTCCATCAGCAGGTCGCTGATATTTTGCAGCGCTGGCCTGCTGGCGTCGGTAAGACGCCACAGGGGTTTTATGAGCAGTTAGCCGCCCAGGGACAGGTCCGTGACGCACTAGCGTTCGACTGCGCGCGCACCGCCTTTTTAACGCGTTGCATCGCCGGATTAGGCTGGTGTCGCGACGAGCAGGCATGGCTGGTTTTACTCCTCAACGCCCAGCGTGCCCAGGACTGCTTTCACAGTTGGGAAGATTACGCTACCGCTTACATTCGCGCTCGGCAGGTATGGCTGGAGCTGCACCAAACCCCGGCGACAGTGGCGGGGCGCGATCACCAGGAAGTCATGCAATATCTGGAAGATCCGCTCAGCCACTGGCGAGAATTGCCGTGGAATGACTTTAAAATTTTTGAACTCAATTGAGAGACGAACATATGGAATTGAACGATCGCGTACTCAATGCTACCGCGACAATGTGCAACAGCAAAATGGCGGAAAACAGCGGTCAACGGGAGTGGTTCATCGCCGATATCGCCAGTTTCCTGCGCCAGGCGCGCTATGACGAGCTGGATGACTTGTTTAACCATGCGCTGACGGAAAGTTTCACCTGCCGCGAAGCGGAAAAACGCTATTTCCTCGCCTGGACGCAGATGTGTAACCCTCTCTATGATCTGGACCCGCTCGTTGAAGCCGGACCAGAAGGCCTGGCGCTTATTAAAGCCTGGCAAAACGCGCGTCCGCGTTCAACACACGCCTGGCTTGCGGAAACGCAATACTGGAACCATCGAGCATGGTTGTACCGTAGCTACGGCTGGGCGCGCGACACCTCGAACGCCATGTGGATTTGCGCCAGCGCCTGCAATGAACAGATGATGATCGCCGCCATCAACGCCATCGACTGCGATCCACGCCAGTGGATGGCCGCTTCACTTGCTAACACCAACGTGCAGGTATTTGGGTTTCCCGACTGGATGGAGGATTTTCTTAAAGGCAACGAGACCGTCGGCACCCCGGGCGTTCCGAAACTCGCCGCTTACCATCAGCGATCGCCGCAGGAAATCGATGCACTGATAGCCCATTCCGGTTTGTCGCTGGACAACGCCATTTGCCCTTCCCTGCCGCGACCGTCTGTGCTGCAGACCAACGATGATGACTTCAGCCTCAATTACTGGCTCACTGTATGTCTGAAGATTTTCCCAACGGCATACGCTGCATTGGGCGAGTATCTTCCTTTTCGCATGCCGCGCTGGAACGGCACCCATCAAGAGATTAATGCGTTTCTGGCGTCCGAGACCTGTGCTCATCTCTCTGATAGCGAACGCGAACACCTGGAGCTACTGATCTGGTGGGATGAGTATCGTGACCTGAGTATCAAAGAGATTGACGAGCCTGAGAGCAGAACCAAGATCATCGCGAAAGCGCAAGCCGTTGCCAGCCATGCCCGGAATCAGGAAGATCGCCACAATGCACTAGGGTGGCTGCTGGCCTGTTATGACGATTTAGACGATGAAGACGCACTCTGGGACTGCATTCAACGGGCGGTCATGGAGAAAAAGAATTTAGACAATTACTTCACCTTTAAGGCACTGCAGTTTGCGTTACGCGATTTCCCCAACAGCCACTGGATTTATAATTTTATTTGTCAGAATTCACAGAACGCTGAAGGCTGGGCTGCGGTGATTTATCGTGGTTATTTCCAGTATGCGGGACTGTTTGGTTTTGAGAAAAATACAGAGTTGGGCGCTGCATGGCTGGACCGCGTTTCATCCATACAACACAGCGCGACCTGGAAATGGACCATTCGCTCCTTCGGCTGGCTCAACCGTCCTGAGTATTGCGTGCCGCTGGCGGAGGTTGGCGCAGAGCTTAATATTCCCGGCGCACTACACTGGCTGGCGGATGAATATAACAATCGGGACAATGGCACCCTTGTGCCTTATCAAACCTCCACCGCGCTGAACTATTATAAGCACGCCGCACAGATTCTGCGTGACCACATCGCCCAACGCGACAACACACCCTGGCGTCTGATCGCCAATGGCGGCTATAGCGATTACGAAGCGGATTTACGCGATATTTATTTCAGTCTTGCTATCTGCAACCAGCGACTGTGCGGGGAAGAAGGCGATCCCGCAAACTGGGCAGGCTATGAAAAAAACATCCTCGATTGTCTCTGGCAGGCGCATCAACTGGGTCACGAACAGGCCAAGGGTCTATTCTTACTCAATATTTATGAAGTTACCGATCTGACGCTCGCGCATTCTCATTTAGCGCGGGTCCAGGAAGAGGCTCAAAAAGGCACACTTCAGGCGATGGTGACGCTCGCGCGATTACACGGCAACAAAAATGACAAGCTATTGTTTAATATAAAACAAAGCGCCAAATGGACTCACTTTGCCGATACGCTGTACCCCGATAATGAGCTAGTCAGAGATTGTCTTTACCGGGTGCATTTCGATACGCGCTGGAAACGCATGCGTTATACCTGGCACACCGTGCGTATCCCGGCCTCGGAATTGCCAGGTCAGGTCAACCCGATGGTATAGCCGTTTACTCACAGATGAAGTGCAATGCCGCTCCACTAAAGTGAACGGCATTGCGCACTAAATGCGGCTTTTTGATTATTGGTAGTTAACGATAACCTGATTACTACGTACTTTTAAGGGGGGGAAAAGGGAACCGCCACCAGGGACTTCCCAGACAAAACGCAACGGCTCGTTGGCTGCAACATGGGTTAGCCCGCGCGTCGTACCACTCTGCCCTTCGATCTCAACGCAACGTGTCACCGAGCATAATCTTACCAACAATCCTGCGGGTGTCGGCCCAATCAACTCATAGCGCCAGGCGACCAGCGTCATTCCCCCTTCAACCGGTTGTGAGGGGGACAAAGCGCGTGAAGATGCGGCAACACCACGGTGGCTGAGCGTGGTACCCACGCCCGTTGCCTGCCATGCCCCTTCTCCAGCGGCATGAACAACAAAAGGGAAAAAAATCAGCACTAACAAGCGGATCATTATTTCGCTCCGATAGTCGCGGTCATTCGGATATTGCGATTCTCCGAAAGCTCAAGGCTTGAAAGCACCATTAATTGCGGCAAACTGCGGCGTAAGAAACGAGCCAAAAGTGGGCGCAGCGCGTGGTTCACCAGCAACACCGGAGGCGCACCGAGCATCTCCTGGCGTTTCAGGGCATCCTGAGCCTGCTCAAGCAAACGATCTGCCAGCCCCGGTTCAAGCCCGCCCCCACCCTGCAAGGCCTGCAACAACAGACGTTCCAGTGCGGCATCAAGGCCAATAACCTGCACTTCACCATTACCTGGGAACCACTGCTGGGTGATCGCACGGCCCAATGCTACGCGCACCACCGCCGTTAATTCATGTGGATCATTCTGCACCGGCGCGTGTTCGGCCAGGGTTTCCAGAATAGTCCGCATATCGCGAATCGGCACTTTTTCAGCCAGCAGGTTTTGCAACACTTTATGCAGCGTGGTGAGTGTGACCACACCAGGGACCAGATCTTCGGTCAGTTTTGGCATCTCCTGCGAGACACGGTCGAGCAATTGCTGCGCCTCCTGACGGCCAAATAATTCTGGCGCAAACTGACCAATCAGATGGTTAAGGTGCGTTGCAACGACGGTACTGGCTTCCACTACCGTAAAGCCCTGAATTTGCGCCTGCTCTTTTAACGCGCTTTCAATCCAGGTGGCGGCGAGCCCAAAGGCTGGATCAGTGGTCGTTTCACCGGGCAGCGTGCCTGCGGCAGTGCCTGGGTTAATGGCCAGCCAACGGCCAGGATAGGCTTCACCGCTACCAATCTCGACCCCTTTCATCAGAATGCGATAACGCGCGGGCGGCAAATCCATGTTGTCACGGATATGCACCACCGGTGGCAGGAACCCCATCTCTTGCGCGAATTTCTTACGAATACTGCGGATTCGCCCTAACAGCTCGCCGTCTTGCTGGAAATCAACCATGGGGATCAAGCGATAACCCACTTCCATACCGAGGGAATCTTCCAGTTGAACATCGTTCCACGTCGCTTCGACCGCCTGCGGATTTTCCTGGGGTTTCACCGGTGCCGCCGGTTTGGCCGGAGCCTCCAGTTGACGGCCCCGCATCCACCAGGCAAGACCCAGCAATGCGGCGGTGAACAGTAAGAAGACAAAGTTTGGCATCCCCGGCACCAGGCCGAGCAAACCTAACACGGCCGCACTGAGCATCATCACTCGCGGGTTGTTGAACAGCTGAGTCACCATCTGTTCGCCGACGTCTTGATCGGTTGCCACGCGGGTGACAATCACGCCTGCCGCCGTTGAAATCACCAGTGCCGGAATCTGTGCGACCAGGCCATCACCGATGGTCAACAGCGTATAGCTTTCAGCCGCAGCCCCCACGGCCATATCATGTTGCAGAACACCGACTAACAGGCCGCCGACCACGTTAATCACCATGATCATCAGACCGGCTACGGCATCGCCACGCACAAATTTACTGGCACCGTCCATCGAGCCGTAGAAATCCGCCTCCTGGGTGACTTCAGAACGGCGTTTTTTTGCCTCTTCTTCGCCGATCAACCCGGCATTCAGATCGGCATCAATGGCCATCTGTTTACCCGGCATCCCATCCAGGACAAAACGCGCCCCAACTTCGGCAATACGCCCGGCACCTTTGGTGATAACCATAAAGTTGATGATAACGAGGATGATGAACACCACGATACCGATGGCAAAGTTGCCACCGACCAGGAAGTGGCCGAAAGCTTCAACCACTTTACCGGCAGCTGCACCACCGGTATGGCCGTCCATCAAAATGATACGTGTTGAGGCCACGTTTAGCGCCAGGCGCAGCAATGTGGTAAACAGCAAAATGGTGGGGAACGCGGCAAATTCCAGGGTTTTCTGGGTGAACATCGCCACCAGCAGCACCATAATCGACAGCGCGATGTTAAACGTGAACAGCAGATCCAGTACAAACGCCGGCAGCGGCAGTACCATCATCGACAAGATCAACAGGATAAGTATCGGCCCGGCAAGGATTTGCCATTGCCCAGATTTCATACTGGCAGGCAGACGCAACGTAGCGAGCAGATTAGCCATCAGAGTCCTTCTCGTTTGCAAAGTCCAGCGCCTCAGGCACCGGAAGATTTTCAGGTTTTTTCGGGATTAAACCGCCAGCGACACGCCAGCGACGCAGTTGCCATACCCACGCCAGCACTTCTGCCACCGCGGAATACAACTGCCCAGGAATTTGTTGGCCAATTTCTGCATGGCGATATAACGCACGAGCCAGCGGAGGCGCTTCCAGCATCGGAATGCGATGCTCGTTACCGATTTCACGGATACGCAGCGCGACCAAACCCGCGCCTTTCGCCAAAACTTTGGGGGCGCTCATTTTGTTTTCGTCATACTGCAACGCCACCGAATAGTGCGTCGGGTTGGTGACAATCACATCGGCCTGTGGGACATCCGCCATCATGCGTCGGCGCGCCATGGCTCGTTGTTGCTGACGAATACGACCTTTAACGTGCGGGTCACCTTCTTGCTGCTTAAATTCGTCACGAATATCCTGGCGACTCATGCGTAGCTTTTTCAGGTTGCTGAAAATCTGGAAAAACACATCAAAGCCGACCATCGGCGTCAGCCCCAGCACAATCAACAAGCCACACACCGCCACCATATTGAGTGCATGACCTAATGCCGCCAACGGCGGTTCACTCATCAGGCGCATCATCTCTGGCCATTTGTGCAACAGATACCAGGTCGTGACGCTGCCCACCAAAATAGCTTTCAAAAACGCTTTAAGTAATTCGGACCCAGCCTGCGCCGAAAACATGCGCCCTAATCCCGCAATGGGGTTCATTTTGCTGAACTTAAACGCGATAGATTTACCACTAAATAACAGCCCGCCGAGCATCATCGGTGCGGCAATCGCCACAATCACAAGGCCAAAAATCAGCGGCAGCAGCGCCCAAACGGCTTGTTTACCCAGTTGGCTGATTTGGCTGATGATAAGACGTGGGTCGTTAATAATACTGTGGTCAAAGTGCAAACCCGCCGACAACATCGCCGCCAGTTGCCGCGCCAGCGGTTCGCCGCCCATCCAGATAATGCTTAACCCCGCCAGCAACATCAGCAGCGAGGTTAATTCACGGGAACGTGGGATTTGCCCGTCTTCACGCGCCTTTTCAAGTCGGTGGGGTGTGGGGGCTTCTGTTTTATCGTCGTCGCTTTCTTCTGACACCGCAACAATCTCATGGCCGCAATTACCAGCACAGCATGCCAGAGGGGGATAAAGCTAATGGGGGGAAAACGGGGGAGTTTTTGCGTTTGTTTGCGGGTTCAGCTTGCAAACTGAACCCGGTGAAAATAGATTTTATGCGGTCAGGCAAAGCTTGATAGGGTGTTTTTCTCCAACAGACGCATAAGATGTCCTTTCTGAATTAATTCAATATTACTGGATACGCCCATTTTTTTCATGGCACTCCTGCGATGGGCACTGATTGTCTTGATACTTTTATTTAAGAGTAGTGCGATATTAGAAAGCGGTAATCCTTGTATATAAAGGTTGGTAATTCGATGTTCGCTAGCACTCAACTTTTTAAGGGCAAACATTTTATCTTTCTCACCGTACGTACTTTTTCTGACTGGTTGTATAAATGACAAAATCACTTTTCTGATGATATTAATGGCTGTGTCATAACGTTCAAAAACAATATTCACCCCAGGTAATAATGTGGCGAAAAACTGAAGTATTGAGGGCTTCGCTAAAATCAATATCCGTTCTGCCTTACACTCCAATAACAACATCATCGCCTGCTGGCTAATATTGTTATTGCCAAAACTAAAAATAGCGACATCCTTCAGGGAACCCGGGGCAGAACCGATATCAGCAAGCAGCGCTACAATGGCTTTTCGTGCAAAGATATCATCACTGTAAACAAAGATATTATCCATATTATCTACATGAGTTATGGGGAGGTTACCCTCCCCTGGTGTGAGTATAGAATTATTAGAAATTATATTTAACGCCGATCATCGCCGCGTTATCGTTATAACCTTTATCGCCAACCTGGGAAGCAACATTGCCCCAAACGTTCAGGTTTTTGTTGAGTTGCCCTTCAACGCCAACTTTTAGTTCAGCAATATTTTTCGCCCCATCCATAGAAGATGAAACCCCGTTCATCGTTGCACCAAAGTTATTGGTGTTATGGATCCAGTTAGCCTCAACAAATGGCTGGAACTCGCGATCTTTGCCATCGTCCATTTTGTTATGACCTTTCAGGTAAGTTCTGACACCCAGGCGGGTCATCAGGTTACCGTCGCCTTGAGAGGAAACGTGAGTGCCATTGCTCTCGGTATGATCGTCAGCCTTAACTCCCATCCATATAGCCTGTGCTTGTGGTTGAACATACCAGGCGTTGGTCGACCCCTTACTACCGCTATATTCGCCCGCTTTGAAGGTATAACCCGTTTCCGCGGATGCAGTGATACCTTTGGATTTGTAAGACTCGCTGTCTAATTCATCCCCTTTCACACTGTTGTTAAACCAGTTGTACTGCGCCCAAGTATCCACATATGCGCCAGTATGTTCCGCTTCGTTTGCAAACCAGGTGCCGTAAACCCCGACGCTATAGCCATTCACCGCGCCGTCTGCGCTGTAATGCGTGACTGAAGAACGCGTATTGCTTTGGTTATTGCCGTAACCCGCCATCACACCGAGATGCGTGCGATTTTCAGCTTCACTGCC
This sequence comes from Buttiauxella sp. WJP83, assembly GCF_027594725.1. Classification (NCBI taxonomy): domain Bacteria; kingdom Pseudomonadati; phylum Pseudomonadota; class Gammaproteobacteria; order Enterobacterales; family Enterobacteriaceae; genus Buttiauxella; species Buttiauxella sp. WJP83. The sequence goes on along the minus strand of NZ_CP110080.1, from coordinate 1,880,331 downwards.
CCACTGCGCAATATCACCGCCCATCTGCAAGACATAACGGTTGCTTTGGGTTTTAAGCTGGCCGCTGTTATCGCGGAAGGCTGTGTGCCCGCCGATATTACGCATCCACATACTGGTGACTTTTGTTTCGCCAGTCAGCATATCCACATAATTTGTCTCACCCAGCCTGTCGTGCAACGTGGTGACAAACATAGTATTCGCTGCCGCAATGTTTGCGGTGTAGGCACCAGCTTCCGGACGCACAATCGGATCTGTCGGGTTAGCTGGGTCTACCGGATCGACTGGGCCAACAATATTGGCCGGATCTGGTGCCGGGGCTGGTGTCTGCGACTGCAAATACCAGTTACCGTCACCCGCATTACCCTTGTTCAGGAAGTAGTCGTATGCACCTGCAACAGCGCGGCCTTGTAGGGCAAAATTCCCCTCTGATGCGCCATCCACATGAACAACTTCAATCCCTTTGATGGTCTGCGCGCCCTGTCCGCCAAGGTTGTTCACCTGGACACGTGTATTGCCTGAGGTATCCCCCTTCACCACCAGTTTATCCGTTACCGAGTTGTCATCACCCAGCGCAGTGTTCAGTTTCAACAGCCCGTTGTTGCCGGCATAGTTTCCGTTCACCGTCAGCGTGTTACCCACAGAAGACCCTGCAAGATTCACCGTTCCACTGTTGTTCAGGCTACCAACTTTAAAATCACCCACGGCACGGTCTTCATAACCACTCATGGCGTTCAGAGCCGCAATCGTGCCTTGGTTAGTCACGCTTCCGGTCACTTCGCCATTACCACCCAGCGTGGCACCCTCGGTGATATTCACCTGCCCGTTACCAGAAAGTTTACCGTTGGCCGCCGTGTCATCACCCAGGATCAGGCTGCCCGCACGCAGATTGGTTTCGCCGGTGTAGGCCAAATCACGGTTCACGATTAGCGCCGCACTACCCAGCTTCTCAAGTTCACCAGAACCCGTCACTGCATTAGCCAGCTCCCAGTCGTTATCGGCAGTAAGATGCAGGCTACCGTTGTTACTGATGCTCGCATCCCCCAGGTTTTTTGCATCAGTCGCACGTAGATGCGTGCCTGAATCCAGGGAGAAATCACCTGCAAACGCGCGGTTATCCGCAACAAGGTTGATATCTGCGTTGTCTTTCAGCTCAACACTGCCAACACCAGCCAGTTGTTTAGCCAGATTACCCACCGTTGCGGCATCCGTCGCCAGTTGCTTCGCAAACGTTAAGCGGTCATTTTCGCCGGTCAGCGTGACCCGTCCCGAATCCCCGAGGCCAGAAACATTGTTCAGCAATACCTGTGAGCCGCCTTGTAGCACCACATCGCCGGTAAAACCGGTATTTGCGCCATTCACCGTCACCACGCTCGGGTCGATGACTAACTTACCGGCACCCGCCAGTGTATCCGCATTGATAAAACCGCCGTTGACATCACCCGCGCTGCGTTGGGCATCGGTGATGGTCAACTCACTGCCTTCGGACAAATCCAAAAGGCTGCCTGCTGCGGTGTTCAGTGCGCCGATACTTTGGCTGAAACCGTGAGTGTCAACAAAAGCCAGTTCTTCAATCGTCAGGCGACGGGTTTTCCCCAGCACGTTGTCATTAGCAAAATCCAACGTGCCACTGCTAATGAGCGTTTCACCCAGATAATCGTTATCAAGGTTAGACAGGGAAACGTTGCCGGTTCCGGTGTCAATATGTAAGTCGCCGTTACCTGTCACTTTCGCACTCAGGTCACTGGCCACACCGCTTGCACCGTTACTGTCGAGCACCAGCGAGTTGACTCCTACGCCCAGTAATTCAACTTGCTTCAGGCCATAGTTGATATACAAGCCGTCGGCGTTTTCGCCGCTGGTCATGCGGTAATCCCACGTTCCTTTGGCGACGGTTTCCCCCGCCTGGGTGATATCGACGGTGGCAGCATCGGTGATTTCGTTGCCGTCCTGATCGACAAGCTTGAGGTTGCCGCCGCTGCCGGTCACTGTGCCGCTGCTATCTGCCATTTTTACCAGTGTTTGCGCGTCGTCCTGCGCCATCAGCGGTAGATGATTATCCGGTAACGGGTTGTCGTTAATCACATTCGTCAGCGCGACTTTAATGACGCCCTGCCCACTGATATCGAGGTTGTTCGCCGTATGAATCAAGTTGTCAGCGATTGTCATCCCTGGGTTTAGCGCACCAAAGTCAGCCGTACCACCATTAAAGGTCAGCCCTCCGATGTTTTGCTGCCCTTGACCTACGGTCGCAATACTGCCAGAACTTAATTTTAAACGTGCCGCGCTCAGAGCCTGAGTATTCACATCTGCCAGTGCAAAAGTGCTGTTTGCCAGATCCAGCGTGCCGTTAAATCCATCGGCTTTATTATTATTGGTAAAGGTAAAGGCTTTATTTGTTAAATCGGCTTTTACTGTCCCGCTGCCTGCCAGGTGGTTTTTAAATTCCACATCACTGGTATTGTTGAGCACCAGACTACTGCTCTCATCAATGTTAAATGTCGTGTCGGTACGGTCGGCTTTATCATCCCCTAATGCTAACAACACATTCGCTTCTGTTAAGCGGGAACCATTTTTAAGATTAACGGTTTCCATTCCGGTAATCGCATTCGCATCCTTGAGAATATATTGCGAGTTGTCCAGATTCAGGGTGTCTTTCCCCTCTCCACCGTTCAGTGAAGTGAAGAGTGAAGTTTCCTGTTCGCCAATATTCACCAGATTGAAAATATCAACACCGTTGCCCGTAAAGAAGTCAGTGCCTTTACTGCCGCTTTGCAGATTAACGGTATTATCACCCTTCAGCAGATTCACTTTGCCGATAATTTCAGCGCCGCTATTGTTGTTGAAAGCCATTCCGTTGCCTGAATTGCTTAATACGGCAATCTGGCTGGCATCTTTAGCTTTGATAGCACCGCTGTTAGTAAAGCTATTGACTTTACCGTTATCCAGATTGACGACTTCTGTGGTCAGTGAAGTCGAATTTAACTGGCCTGCCTGCAATACATTGGTGGTTGTCCCCCCCACCGCAAGCGCAGCACCACCGTTATCAGCCTGGACGTTAACCGTCGTCCCGTTTTTCACTGAACCGCTGGTGTTAGTGACAATGCCTGAACCATTCTCCCCAGTGACGTTGATCGTCAAACCATCGGAATCCAGCAGATTTAAATCCGCCGTGGTCGCAGAACCATCAGCATGCATTAATGCAATACCTTTACCCGACCCGTTAACCGTGATCACACCGCTGTTGGACAGACCCAATTCAGCTCCAGTCCGAATAGCTGCGCCCTGTTCCACGTTCAGCTTCGCATTAACGATACGAATACCAGCAACTTCAGCGGCGTTCTCAATAGCGTTGCCCGTTTCGGTCACAGAAATGGTCGCATCGGTGACCGTCAATTCAGGATCTGGCGATGCACGTAAAAGCGTAGGGTTTGTTGGAACATCCAACAAAACACCGTGTGCGCCGTTTTTGGCAATAGTCGTTCCCTGCCCACTTAACGCAAGCGAAGCCCCGTCTTTCAGACGATAAGCCGCCGTTCCGCCTGTAGCCGTCACGGTTCCGGTGTTTAACACTTTCGACGAGCCACCCACGATATCAACGGCAATCCCATTTACCGAGATATCACTGCTGTTTTCCAGCTTGCCGCCATCAACCAAAACGCCAGTGCTGTCAGCTGCCGTAAATGACAACGATCCCTTGTGAATCAATGTGCCATTGTTACGCGCGATATACCCCATCGCCCCCGTGGCTGCGTTGGTGTTATCAATTTTCGCGTAAGACGTAAGCTGTGAAGCACCCGTTGCGCCCGCGGCTCCCATGATGGATGTTGAATTACCATCCACAATCCCGGCAGTCGCATTTTCAGCCGTCAGAGCCAGTATGACACCCTGATCCAAAACGCCCTGCGCGCCACCTTCAACTTTAACTGCGGTGGCACCTTTAGCATTAACGTTGAGCACCATCTTCCCGGTGTTCAATTTACTGATGGTTTTACCGTCATCACTTTTCCCGGTAACCAACAGAATCGTGCTGTTCTCACCGCTGGCTTTCATCACAGAGGTGCTGCTATCACTACCCGCAAACGTCGAACCGCCATCAATGCGATAAAGTGTTGAACCTTTGGTTGAGACATTCTGCTCACCCGCGCTGTTATCTACGATGGCGGAACCCGCACCGTAGACAAAGTAGCCAAGCTGGTTTTCACCGGAGTCGAAGGCAACCTGGCCCGCCCCCTCGAGTTTCACTACGCCTTTATTTTTTGCATAAATCCCAATTGCGCGATCGCCTTTTAGCGCAACCGTGCCTGATTGTGTCGCAACCGCACCTGCACCTTCAGCCTGAATACCGTAGTTGGCAGTTTTACTGACCGGGTCAACGCCCTGATTAACATTAATCGTACCGCTGTTCGTTGCCGTACTCCCGGCATTGACCATCAGCCCTTTGGCGTTAATACCGTTAAGATTAATGGTTCCGCTGTTTGTCACCTGTTTAGCGCCGCCAGAAGAACTTATCCCGGTATTAAGGCCGCTGGAATCCCCGTTCTGGGCAACACGTCCATTAATATCAATCGTGCCTTTTTGATTAACCACTGAAGCCGCGTCTGAGGCGGAAATAGCCGTTGCACCCTGAGTTTGTGAACCCAAAGTAATATTGGCAGTGGCATTGTTATTAAATACACCGCCTTTAATTACGTTGACTCCTACAGTCCCGAACTGATTAACCAATACATCGCTGGTCATATCGGTTAACGATCGCTGTGCCTGACGCCCAATATAGAGTTGACCATTATTGTCGAATTTAGCCTGGTTTTGCACAATCACACCGGTTGCAACATACCCACCATTAACCGAGGCCGGAGGCGGAAGTGCAGCAACATTTATAGCGCCGTTGTTGACAAACGTCGCGGTATCATTGAGTGAAACACCCGTGCTCAAAGCATAATCCTGGACAGGTGCCACGTTAATAATGCCGTCGTTTAATACCCTACTGTTGCCATTGGCATTAATACCCACCTGCATACCGATGCCGGTATTGCTCCCTTTGCTTTTGGCCGGGGTGTACGCCTGCATTTCAGGATTGGTACCCGCATCAATAACCCCCTGGTTATTGACCACACTATTATTTGCATAGACAACATAGGCTCCACGCAAAGAGTTATACGCTGTACCCAGAACACCCAGGTTATTTAGCACCGCACCATTTAACAGCCTGACCAGCGAAGCATCCGAGTTATATAATTGTATATTGGCATCCTTGCTAATATTAACCCTTGTATCGGCACCATCAGCCTTAATAAAGGACACACGGTCGCGGTCAACATTCATATTGGTTGCGTCATTGGCTGGAATATTCGCACTGACATAAACCTGTTTCAGCGTTGTATCATAAGCTTTAGCGATTTCGGCATCGTAATCCGTAGCGGCTAGCGCACCGGTTTTAATCGCATTTTGCAGTGCAATATTGTAAGCCTGGAAACCTGCCAGATCGTTAACTACAAAGTTGCCAATTTTGCTAGTTACCGCATTGTTGAAACCACCGACAAAAGAGGCGACCGACTTAGCACCCGAGTTATTATTATTGGTGTTACCCAACGTGGCGACAGTTTTAGAATTGTAATCAAGCGCGCCCGTTCCACTGACATCAAATACGCTGGCAGTAGGAATATCCTTTTGGCTTCCCTTCATTATTACTGAAAGGTTATTTGCGGCATTGTTCACCCAGTTTGCCGCGGTAGAACCGACATTAACCGTCAGATCTCCCCCTGATTTGACAGAGAAAAGGTTTGTGTCAACATACTGACCATGCTCGCCCACAGCATAAGAGTTAGGGAACATAAATGAAGCCGCAGAGCTGACGGCCATGTTTGCATTATCGTAAACGGAAACGGTTACCTGATTCTGAGTTTGCTTATCCGTATATGAAATAGTCTGGCTTTTTTTACCAATTTTAAATATATCACCGGAAATATATTCAGATCCTGAAGTCACTATACCTGCATCAAGTGCTTGTTGCAGCGTGAAGTTTTTATAACCGGGGTCACCTTTGCTAATATTAGCAAAACCATTACTGCCGCCAGTAATCAGATTAACCTGCCCGCTAATAATTGAATAGGCGCTATCCTGTGGCGTAAAGAAGCCCACTTCACTGTCCGTCGCGAAGGTCTTTTCAGTCGCCAATGCTGATAAAATGCAGGTCAGCAGCATTTTCCTTGAGAAAATCACATCGGCTAATATCGCGCCAGCGCAAGATGATTTACTTTTCTTCCGGCCCTGAGAAAGTTCGGAGGCGACAACATATCTGCCAAGTGTGGCATTCCAAATCACTTTGTAAAACTTGTTCATATGACACCCGATCATGCTTAAATATAATTAACTTTGCGAGGTTAAATAAGTTATTTATTTAACCCGTTAGACAAAATCAGTGAATTTAATGTATAGTCAGGCCTCCACATTTGAGTGGATAAACAATGAATACATATGACTGATTTTGTTTATAACGTAACAAGCAGCAACACGAATTATTTTAATGTGCTACGTATCTACTTCTTCAGATTCCCATATATAGCGCCTGCACCTTCATAGCGTTAATGCTGTACTTTGACCCTTTATCGCTAACAATAAAATCCTCCCCCAACCCGACACGTGAGAGATTAGATTTAAGATCTTTTAAGGTTGCCCACAGAATCTGGCTGGATGATTTCAGATCTCTGTTATCCCATACATTTTTTAAGATATCGTCCCGTTTAACCGGGTGGCTTATTCCATTAGCCAGTAAATACGCCAGCAGCATCATTTGCAGATCCTTAATGGAGATGACGCTGACATTAAGAACATAGGGTTTGCGATCTTCTTCTATGTCGAGCTTTATAATTCTCCGGTTATGTATATCGATTTGAATATTGTCGTTGATCAAGAATCCAAAAGTCGTCCTGAACATAATTTTGCCCTGATTTGATTGAGCTTCGTTTTAAAGCAATCGTGCAATTACTCGTATTTTATATAAACGCCATGAATCAGTAATCCAATGAACCTGCGAGATGGATGATGTTTAAATAATGTTAAATATAGATGTTGGTATCCATAAAGCACGTGTATGAAGATTTTAACTCTGATAAACAACACAATATCAGAATTTTTCATCAGAGATACTTGCGCCACCGACTCAACGGATAATCTTGTTTTTTTGTTTACTGGCAGTGACAAATGCTGATTAGTACGAAACCATCATGATTTATCTATAAAAAAAGAAAGTCCAAAAAAGGATAATTTATACGTACATTCTGAAATGTTATTGACGACTTATTTAAATTAGCGACCTGGCGCCCTAAAAGTTAAAATCATGTTAATGAAAACAGCGGGACGTTTTCAACATTTCGGAACAAGGTCATTGAACCACAATTTGATTCATCGCAAAAATGAATGAACAGAATTGCACTCATGTAAAAATTCGCTGAACTATACTCAGGATTAAGTCTCCACAATAAAAGCCCCCTTAACACGCAATGGACACGAAAAAATTTGATTATAATTTAATACGTTATCTGGTCACTATTGTGGAAACTCGTAGTATGACCAATGCGGCAGAACGGCTGGATATCGCACCATCAGCAATAAGCTATGCGGTAAAAAAAATGCGTGATCACTATCAAGACCCGCTGTTTACACGCACTCATAATGGTGTGATTCCCACTGCGTTGGCGATGAATCTTTACAACAAATTCAAGGCTATTGATGCAGATATCACCAGCACCCTTAACCTGACATCAGTTTCTCAGAACAGTAAGCGATGTATCTATATCCGCTGCGATCCCATTACAGAACTATGGCTAACCGAGAAGCTTCTTAAAGAGCATATAATTCCCGACGTGTGCAGGGTCGAATTCCGTTATGTCTCGATGGAGGGTGAACAGCGCGCCGCTAAACTGCGCACTAAAGAAATTGATATTGATATTGGCCTGCCGATTCAGGGTGACATGCGCATCGTGGCACGTCCTCTGTTTGATCTGGACTTCACGCTAATATGCCGAAACGACCACAAAACAGTCGGTGACAGCATCACCAGGGAGCAATTTGCAAAGGAGAAATATATTGCGTTTGGTTCTCCTTTCTATAGTACTCATTTGCGAACGGATACGGCGGACGCCATTGCATTAAGAGAAACCGCCCCTGTAATCGTGAGCGATTCACATTTCAATATCGTTTTGGCGACTCTTCTTGGGGATTTATTACTCATATTCCCTTCCTGCTATGTGCAAATTTTAAAAAAAACCATCGCTATTCGAGAAGTGAAATGTGATTTTCTGAATCAAGGAAATGTGAAGTACCTGGCGCATATCCATAAGCAAAATGTTGGGGACCAACTGATTGAAAGAATCATTAGGTTATGTCAGGAGGGGGACTAATTTTGCCCTATAGGCAGAAATCAAAACGAAGAAGCGCTGTGCCCCAACGAGAACACAGCGCCCACTATTAAAACCCTAAACTGTCCAACAAATCATCAACCTGATCCTGGCTTGCCACCACACCTGCAGCGCTGGCGTTCATTTGTGGGCCATTGAGCAGGCTGTCAGCAGGACGTTTTGCCCGAGCATCCAGTTCAGGCATGTTCTCCATCAACACCATCAATAACTGGCGTTCAATTTCCTGGATAACATCCATCATTCGCTTGATAACCTGCCCGGTTAAATCCTGGAAATCTTGCGCCATCATAATTTCCAGAAGCTGGGCGTTGGTGAAACTGGTATGCGACGGGACACCTGAAAGATAATTGCGCGTATCGGTCACCAGTTCACGTGCATCACCCAACTCAATAGGGTTTTCAAACCATGCGTCCCAGCGGCCATTTAACGCTTTGGCATCACTTTCCAGTTTGTTCTGGTGAGGCTGAGCCAACTCCACACAGTTCAGTGCGCGTTCGGCAGCTTGCGCGGTCATTTGCACCACGTAGTCCAGACGGTCGCGGGCATCAGGAATGGCTTCTGCCGCTTCAGCAATCGCCTGATCAAGGCCCAACTCGCGCAAGCTGTCACGCAGCATACGCGTCAGGCTACCAATCCGAACGATAATATCGCCGGTTGAGTTTAACTCTGACGCGGGATTTGTAGATGAGTGCATGTGCCTCTCCTTACATGCCGAGCTTTTCGAAGATTTTGTTCAACTTCTCTTCCAGAGTGGCTGCGGTGAAGGGTTTCACCACGTAGCCACTCGCCCCGGCTTGCGCTGCAGCAATAATGTTCTCTTTCTTTGCCTCAGCCGTCACCATCAGCACCGGCATTGCCGCCATTGCGCCATCGGCACGAATGGTTTTCAGCAATTCCAGGCCATCCATGTTCGGCATGTTCCAGTCAGAAATCACGAAACCATAACCGCCGCTATTCAGTTTATTCAATGCATCGACACCGTCTTCTGCTTCTTCTACGTTATTGAAACCCAGCTCTTTTAGCAGGTTACGTACGATACGACGCATGGTAGAAAAATCGTCCACCACCAGAAATTTAAGTTCTTTATCTGCCATTTATTGGGTTCCTTCGGTTATTGCCTATTCAAGGAGGCGTAATTGTTGCAGCCAGTTTGGACACGGCCAGCACGCAAGAACCGGAGCGTACTTGAAGTACGTGAGGATTCTGAGTACTGCCCGGGTTCAAAATGGCAAATAAAATAGCCTTATCTCAGATACGTATTGCCTGTCCGGCACTAATTTTGACTAGCATCTGCTGGCTAATCTGGCTTAAATCGACCACTTCGCTGACGCCACCACTGTTAATGGCTTCACGCGGCATGCCGAACACCACACAACTTGCTTCGTTTTGGGCGATGGTCCATGCCCCGGCTTTATGCATTGCCAGCATCCCGGCGGCACCGTCATTCCCCATTCCGGTAAGGATCACGCCCACGGCATTTCGCCCGGCGAATTTCGCTACAGAATGGAACAGCACATCCACGGCCGGGCGATGCCGGTTCACGGGCAGGCCATCATGAATCTTGATTTGGTAGTTCGCCCCACTGCGAGCAAGCTCCATGTGTTTATCACCTGGGGCAATGTAGGCGTGCCCAGGCAATACACGTTCGCCGTCTTCAGCTTCTTTCACGGCGATTTGGCACAGCTTATTGAGCCTGTCGGCAAACGAGCGCGTAAAACCAGGCGGCATGTGCTGGGTAATTAACACCGCTGGGCTTGTCAGCGGCAGAGGCTGGAGCACATGGCGAATCGCCTCGGTTCCACCGGTTGACGCACCAATAGCGATCAGCTTTTCTGAGCTCAACAACGGCCCGGCTTTCAGTGCAGCGGGTGCGGTAACCGGTGCGCGAGCCGCGAGTTTAGCTTTTGCCGCAGTCCGTATTTTTTCAGCAATGGTTTCGCTGTACGCCAACATCCCTTCACGGATGCCCAACTGCGGCTTGGTGACAAAATCAATCGCCCCCAGCTCCAGCGCCCGTAACGTAACTTCCGAGCCTTTGCCGGTCAGCGATGACACCATCACCACTGGCATGGGGCGTAAGCGCATCAGTTTTTCGAGGAAGTCCAACCCGTCCATGCGCGGCATTTCGACATCTAACGTCAGCACGTCGGGATTAAATTTCTTAATCAAATCCCGCGCCACCAGCGGATCTGGCGCGGTTGCCACCATTTCCATGTCATCGTGGCTGTTCACTATTTCTGTCATGATTTGGCGCATCAGGGCGGAATCATCGACACAAAGCACGGTTATTTTTGTCATGATCTTTCCTTACTCAGCCCGTATACCGTTTGCCCTCGCAGCAAAAATTCACGGCTGAGATTACTGAAATTCTCCGAATGCCCGGCAAACAGCAATCCGCCCGGTTTAAGCAGCGGCACAAAGCGCTGCAAAATTTGCTGCTGTGTCGTTTTGTCAAAATAAATCATCACATTACGACAAAAAATGGCGTCAAACGGCCCTGGAATTGGCGCTTGCTTATCCAGTAGATTTATCGGCGCAAACTCCATGTGACTGACCAGGTCGCTGCGTACGCGCACCAGTCCTTCATGTGGCCCGGTGCCGCGCATGAAATAGCGCTGCATCTGGAGCGGTGCCAGCGTTTTCAGCTCATCCTGGCGATAAACCCCACTTTGGGCTTTCTCCAGTACCTGAGTGTCAATATCACTGGCAAAAACTTTCCAGCGACCCGGAGCCATGCCGACGACATCGGCGAGGGTAATCGCGATGGAATACGGCTCTTCGCCCGTGGACGCCGCCGCACTCCATACTCGGTATTCGCCGCTTCGTTTACGCGCATGTTCTGCGAGGATCGGGAAGTGGTGACCCTCGCGAAAAAACGCGGTCAGGTTGGTGGTCAGGGAATTAATGAACGCCTGCCATTCGGCGTTACTGCCATTGGCTTCCAGCATGCTCAAATAGTGCCCGAAATCCTCCAATCCCAACGTGCGCAAACGGCGCACCAGGCGGTTGTAAACCATGTCGCGTTTATGATCGGCCAGCACGATACCTGCACGCTGGTAAATCAACTGGCATATCCGACGAAAGTGCGTGTCGGACAGCGGTAGACGCTGTGTCATCTGTAACAGTAATGACGATTGTCCGGTGGACAGTGGTGATGTCATAGCGCCTTCTTACTCACAATCAGGAGGTGGCAAGCACCCCAGTGGCCTGTAAATCTCTGTTGATGCTCTCTGTAGCAACACCATCCAGATTAAACACCGAAACGACACCGCTCAGGTGTTCGGCCTGGTTTGCCAGCGCATCGGTAGCTGCTGCCGCTTCTTCAACCAGTGCGGCGTTTTGTTGTGTGACCTGATCCATCTGGCTCACGGCCTGCGCCACCTGTTCGATGCCGCGACGTTGTTCGTCAGAGGCAGAGGCAATTTCGCCCATAATGTCGTTAACCTGCGTGACGGAACGGACGATCTCCGCCATTGTTGAGGCAGCGGTATCCACCAGCTGCGAGCCCTGCTGTACGCGGTTAACCGACTCTTCGATCAATACCTTGATCTCTTTTGCCGCCTGCGCACTGCGGCTTGCCAGGTTGCGTACTTCGCCTGCGACAACGGCAAATCCGCGCCCCTGCTCACCTGCTCGAGCCGCTTCAACGGCGGCGTTCAGCGCGAGGATGTTGGTCTGGAAGGCAATGCCATCAATTACGCTTGTGATATCGCCAATTTTCTTCGAGCTGCCTGCGATGTCGTGCATAGTGCGAGCGACATTTGCTGCCTGTTGGCCGCCTTGCTGGGCGGTGTCCGCCGCCGTGCGGGAAAGTTGAGCTGCCTGGCGTGCGTTATCGGCGTTCTGGCTGACTGTCGCGGTCAGTTGCTCCATGCTGGCGGCGGTTTCTGCCAGCGACGCAGCCTGCTGTTCGGTACGTGAAGACAGGTCATTGTTGCCTGCGGCAATTTCTGCGATGCCGGTATGCATCGCGCTGCTGCCCTGACGCACTTGCAAGACGGTCTCTTTCAACGCGAGCTGCATGTTTTTCAGGCTGAGGAAAATCTCGGAGATTTCGTTTCGCCCAAATACATGTATAGGGCGCGCCAAATCCCCTGCTGCAATATGCTCAAAATGGTTGCGCACAATGTTCAACGGCTGCACCAGCATTTTGCGTGACCAGACGATGGAGCCAATCAGCATCAGAATCGCAATCACCGTCACGACGGCAAAAATAATTGCCGAGGTCTGATAGTTCAGCTTGCTGTCCGCACTCGATGCCGCCACGGTGTCATTGATGCTTTGCTGCCAGGCGTTAAAGTAGGCGTCAAAAATATCCTGTGACTTCTGGGTTGGCGCGCTGAGGAAATCAGACAACTGATTGCTTTCAAGCCAGGTGGCCTGATGCTGCAAGTCATCCCGCCAGGCGGCGTAACTTTGTTTCGTCGACGCCACCATATCTTCACCCTCTTTATTTAAAGGTGGGATCTCCAAAAACTGGTTAAACAGCATGTCGGCCTGTTTCAGGCTGCTACGGGTATTCGCCATCAGGCGTTTAATATCTTCTTGCGGGTAACTCAATGCTGTCAGCGTACCGGCACGGCTTAAAGCGGTACTGGCTTGCAATAATGCTGCACGGCTTTGCGTTAAGGTGTCGCGCTGCTGGTTTCCGACTTCAACCATTTTTAAATTCTGAAAGTCATCCCTGAATGCCCAAAAGGAGAGTCCATTACTCCCAATCTGCAATACGCCGCAGACGATCAAGATTAACAACAGCGTGGTCGAAATTCGGATACGGTTGAACATCAATTCCCCTCAGTTTGCACGTCTGACAGCCATTAATGATGCTTAGAAAGTTTCCCAATTATCGTCATGCCCACTGACTGCCGGCTTGCTGGTCTTGCGTACCGGAGCCGTTGACGTGGAGGCAATAACAGGAGGTGTAGCCGCAGGTTCAGCCTGTAAATGGAAGGCTGCAACCAGTTGGTTGAGCATGCTGGCTTGTTCTTCAAGGGCGGCGGCCGCAGACGCGGACTCCTCCACTAAAGAGGCGTTTTGTTGTGTCACGCGGTCCATTTCAGAAACCGCCAACGCAACTTGATCGATACCGCGGCTTTGTTCATCGGAAGCCGAAGCGATTTCCCCCATGATGTCGGTCACACGCGTGACCGCATTGACGATGTCGCTCATGGTTTCCCCGGCGCTTTCCACCAATACCGAGCCGGTATCGACGCGGGAGACAGAGTCTTCAATCAGTAATTTGATCTCTTTGGCCGCCTGCGCGCTGCGTTGTGCAAGATTACGCACTTCGCCTGCAACTACCGCGAATCCGCGCCCCTGCTCACCCGCCCTTGCTGCTTCAACGGCGGCGTTCAGCGCCAGGATGTTGGTCTGGAAGGCGATACCGTCAATCACGCCGGTAATGTCAGCAATTTTTTTCGAGGAGCCCGCAATGTCGTGCATGGTTTTCACCACACCATCCACCACTTTTCCGCCGCGCTGCGCGGTTTCGGAGGCGCTTAATGCAAGTTGTGAAGCCTGACGGGCGTTTTCAGCATTTTGTTTCACCGTCGCGGTGAGTTGTTCCATGCTGGCAGCGGTTTCTTCAAGAGAGGCGGCCTGCTGCTCGGTACGGGATGAGAGGTCGTTATTTCCGGCAGCGATTTCAGTGGCTCCACTATAAATCGCGTCAGATCCATCACGCACGCTGCCGACGGTAATAATCAGCTCTTGCTGCATATGGCGAACGCTTGCGGTCAGTTCGCTCATTTCATTACGGCCGGTGGAAATGATGTTTTCGGTCAGGTTGCCATTGGCGATTTCACGAATATGGCCGATAACCACCGATAGCGGCTGGAGCAGGATGCGGCGCATGCCAAGCCAGACCAGCACAATTACCGAGAACAGCGCTAACGCCAGTGCGGCAATTTGCCATTTGGCAAAGTTGTAATCATGGGTGCTGGCGATAAACGACTGCTCGTACATGCGGTCGTTCATGGCAATGTAGTTGCCATATTCGGTCTGGAGGGCGTTTTGCAGGCTTTGTGTGGACTGCGCAAAATAGGCATCCATGTTGCCGCTTTCCAGATAACCCACCAGTTCGCTCAACGCCTGGTTGTAGTTCTGGTAGTCGTCATCAATGCCTTTTACCAGGGATTCGAGATCTGGATTAATCGCAGGGATTTTTTTGAAGGCTTCGTAATGGGTATTCGCTTCTGCCAGCGTTTTTTTGGCGTTATTTAATAGCTCGGTTTTTGCCGTACTTTGGCCATTGCTGGCATCCATCATCATACGGGCAGCGGAGCGGCTAAGGTTAATGCGTGTTTGCAGCATCAATTCCCAGGCATTCGCCAGTTCGGATTGCTGAACGCGTAACTCTCTGGAGACTTTAAAACTGTCGTTATTTTGTTTGAGTGAGTTAAAAAACATTCCGCCAGAGATGAGTTGGAGGAGCGCGAACACCACCAGCACCATCATTAGCATGGTGACAACGCGAATACGGTTCAACATATAACACCCTTTTAATGATTTCTTATCGGTGTTATCGGCGTGCGGATAAGGAACTTTAACGGAAATTGCAGGCGCAAGGGGTGGATGGCGCTTCGCTTACTCCCCTCACCCTAACCCTCTCCCCCAGGAGAGGGGACTATCCGGTTTCTCCCTCTCCCTCAGGGAGAGGGCTGGGGTGAGGGTGGTAAAACCTAAAAGGCGACATCCACCACCAGCGTATCGGTATAACTCCCGGCAGGGGGTGTCGTTTGCGTCGTCAACACCTTTGCCACGTAGTTGTAGTTACGCAGTAAACCATCGCTGCTCAAGCCAGATGATAAAGAACTGGCCCAGCGTTCTGCGCCGAGACTGCCCCAGCGGTCGGTCCCATTGGATTTATAGATTTCATAACTCATATAGTTATTGCCACTTTTCATCCGTCGTACATTGCCAGAGACATTTGCGCCATTGCTCACGCCCACGGTGTAAGTGCTGCCTTTGGTGCAGGTCACGGCAATGCTTTGCGAGACGCTTTTAAAGTTTTGCACCAGCGGTGCGCTATCGAAGTTGACTGCCGGGGCGGTTATCGTGCTGCAATCGTTGGAGACCGTCAGTGATACGGTGGTGCCGGGCGAGCCGCTGCCGGTCTGGTACGCCAGACAAACCGCGACGCCGACATTGCACACATTCCAGTCAATGCGGAAATTTAGCACGACGCTGTATGGCCCCGCGCTGACGTTTTGCCCGGCCACTGTGCGCAAATAAATCGGCAAGGTATAGCGCTGGCTGGTCAGTAAACCCAGCAAGATAGTGCCACTCCAGGTGTAACTTCCCCCAACCTGAACTTCACTGCTCCCCGCACATCCCGACTGGACGCAGACCACCACCGGGACGTTATCGGGATTACTGGTATCGTCGGTTCGCCTGAGCAAACCACGCGCCCCCGTGACCGCAGGCGTTGCCCCAAGATAAGTGAGTTTTATCGAATCGGCGGTGAGTAAGCTCAGCACCTTGTCGCAATCGACGGAAATGGATGCGCTGGTGTTTTGCACCGTGGAGCCCACGACAAACGAGCTTTGGCTGCCAAACGAACCATTTACACCACTCAAGCGGCAGTCAGCATACGCAGACATCGTGATGTGCAGCAGCACCATGGCCAGCAAAACCCCTAACCCGCGCCCGAGCATCATGCGCCGCTCCGGCATATCAGCGGGCCGTAGGTTTTCAACTTACGATCGGGGTTTTTATCCAGCGTTAACAGGGTGCTGCAACGCTGACCATCCGGCAGTGTCACCGTAAGCGGGTTTACGTCACTCAGGTTTTCAAGATAAACAATTCCGTCATACCCCACCGGCGCTGGGGGTTGCAAAGCGCGATACACCTGGCTTGATACGGGTAAATCGTTGCCGTTGCTGTCTTGCAAAATCACGCTGGCGGCGCGCTGCTGCTCCATCGGGAAAGTGAGGAAATACCCGCTGTGACGGCGTAAAGCGACACGGCGTTCAGTCTCTTTAATCCGTGTATCCGCGGGCAGATTCAGCGTATTAATGCTGTAGTTAGCCGGATAATAAGACGAAACACCGCTTATCAGCAGATAGCCGTCATCGTCAGTCGTACCGGCTGGCTGGTTTTCAAAATTCACCGTCACATCGCGATAACCGTCGGTGCTGACTACCATAAAGGCATCGTTAATCCGGTTCGCCGCCAGCAACGTGTTATCCATCATCACCAACGAGCCGGACATTTCGCCCCATTGGGTCACGTTATCGCGCTGCCCGTAAACGCCGCCCTGCAACTCGACTTTATTGTTGCGCCAGCCGAGCGTAGCCTGCTGGTAATCGTCAGCGTCGCTCTGATGTGCGTATGCCAGGTTCCAGCTAAAACCGCCGTTGCTTGGCATCGCGTGGTTGTAATTCACGCGTTGCGTACTGCCCGCATCTGGGGTGCTTTCGACACTGAATGCGGCACTGTCTTGCGAGCCAAACGGCACTTGTAATGAGAGCGCCAGACTCCAGCCGTTTTGTGCGGGATCGTGGCTGGCTGCGAGATAAAAGCTGCTGTTTCCCCACAGATTTTTGCTCCATGACAGATTCAGTAACTGCGTTTTTTCATCATCGAAACTGCGGATGTCAATCCACGCCGCACCGAGGTTGCCATAGCTTCCGAGATTAACAGAGAGTGAGTATTGGTCGGTGCTGCGGCTAAGACTGGCGATCGGTTGGTTGTTTTCGTCATACATATCTGGAGAGTCGTAGAGCGCGAGGTTGCCAAACCCCCGATCGCGGTGGCTATGCTGCGTGCCGATGTTGAACCAGTCGGTATTGTATTGATAACCCCAGTTTATCTGCTGCCCGCCTTGCCCCCGCATTTCGCTGCGCGAATAAGCCCCGTTCACCACTCCAAAACGCCCCAGTTTCACCAGCGTTCCGACGCCACCCAGCACCAGCGATTGCGCGCCTTCCGCATGACTTTCCAGTGTCCAGAAATCGTTCACCCCGTAGCGATAAGATCCGCTGGCTGCCGCGGGGCCATAGGAGAAGTTTTCGATGCCATAGTCACGCCGCAAGCTGCCGAGCGTGAACGCTCCGTCGCTTAAACCTGGTTTTAGCAGTTGGCTTGCAACATAAAATGGCAGCGTGGTGGAAACCTGACGACCCAACGCATCGGTGGTGACCAGCACGGCATCGCCGGAACCATTGATGTAAGGCAGATTGGTCAGGGTAAACGGGCCAGGTTGCAGCTGCGTACTGCCGCTGCGATAGCCATTGATAAACACATCGACGGTGGAAGGCACCGCCGCTTCACCGGAAAATGCGGGTAGCGGATAGGTGATGAGGTCCGGGCGCAACGAGAAATCACGTCCAATTGAAATCCCGCCCATGCGCACGCTGTTGCTCCAGCTTAATGCGTCGCTCACCACATCCCCTGCTGACCAGCTAATGATCGCGTCTTCATCCGTCCCGGTTAAGGTGGTGTCGTAACGCAGATACCCTTCGGTGCCTCCGGCATCGTAGCCGGAAAAATCCTGACGTAAGGTTCCGGTTGAAGAAAGGCTGAGATTGCCGCTAAACACCCGCAACTCGTGCCAAACCGAAGCCTGAGCGCCGCTGTTTTGCGTATGGTTGGCATAGAGATCGTAATTGAGCAGCGCCCCGCTGCCGCTTAACGGCTTGAAGCTGGCGTCCTGTTTGCCAAGAGTGATGGCCTGGCTGGGCAGCCAGTCGTTGGGAACCTCCATTAACAGGCGCTGCCCGGCGCTGTCGTACTGCGTTTTCACGCCGTTGAGTGCCGAGACATTCACCTCGTCATGGCTAAATTTATCCCCCGGCAATCCGGCGCGCTGCAAATCTGCGCGGCTGACAAAAAATTGCCCGCTGCGTTGAGTGACCGGCACCACCACCCCGCTATCCCACTGGTTGAACACCAGAGATAAATGGAACGGTGCCGATGGATTAAGCGTTTGTGCATCCGGCGGCGGGGGCAATACGTCATCTTCCTGTGCGGCATGGCTGCCGAGCGGCAAAGAAAAAAACAGTATCGCCACGGGTAATCGACTCAATTGACCGGGGAAGATTGCCATTGCCCAGAACGAGAGTTAATCGTTGCTGACAGTTGGTCAGGGCGAGTGAATGATGCGGGCAGCGGCCATTCACGCTGGCTACCCGGTAATACATAGCCCATCAGTCCGTCGGTTAATGCACGTTGTTGGCTCCCCTGGCGTAATGTGACCTGACTTAATCGCGCATGAACATTGCCGCGATTAGTGACTTGTAAAGCCGGCTGGCCATTTTCATTCACCACCCGCCACGACAGTTTCTCCGATTCGGTATTCGCGTGGTTGCTGGCGGTTTTATGGATTTCCATCCCCGCGCCATAAGAAAACAACGGGATGGAGTAGCGCATCTGCAACTTGAGCCCCATTTGCGGCTTGCTGCTGTCTGCAGGTTGTGGAATTTCATCTACCACAATTCGGTAGGCCAGCTCCTGTCCCGCAGGCACCCCATTTTGTTTGATCAGGCGGATGAGCTGTTTGCCGCCACCTTCAATGCGCACAATCGGCGGACTGGCGACCACATCCTGTTGCGGTTGATACTTTTCATGTCCTTGCTGTTGTTGCCAGCCAACCACCCGCACCTGCATTGTAGTCGCGTTGTCGCTTTGGTTTTGGATCCACAATTCTGCGGCTTTGGCATCGGCATCAAGATAGGGATCTATCGGCCAAATCAGGATGTTTCCTGCCGCCAGCACCTGTGCGCTGACCGACAGACCTGCTGCAAATAACAGGGTACGCGAGCACCATTGCATCATTGTTTTCTCCCTTTTTTACCATGACAACGTCACAGTGAGTTGGTCGGTATAAGCCCCTGCCGGACTGAATCCGGTTAATTGCGCCGCGCCAAAAATAGGCAACGAGATACTGTTGCTGTTGCTATAGGTAATCGCCACCGCCTGATTAACCAGAATTTCGGTATTGGCTGTAAGTGCGCCGCTGCTATAAAGGCGGTACGGCACTTTTTCACTGCTACCGGTGCGCACCATATTGCGTACTGAGGTGTAATTTTTGCCGCCATCGATGGACATGCTCAACGCCACACCTGGCGTACAAGCCAGTGCCAGCGAGGTGTTGGGTATGAATGCATTACTGGTGATGCCGCTTTCCACACCGCTGTGCGTACCAAAATTCAGGCTACCAAAGTTGCCACCGCTGCCGCTGGCGACAGAACATCCCGGCGTGATGGTCGCACCGACCTGAAAGGACTGCTGAGTGACCGCGCTCACCGGGAGTGCAACCATCAATCCCCACAAGCAGAGCTGAATTTTATGCAAAGCGCGGCCCTCAGCAGGTGTGCTACCTGCCGTAAAGTCAGACAAGAGTCAGTTTGCTAGTAGGTTACGCTGACATTAATAATGTCCGTGTAGGTCCCTGGTTTCACCGTCACGCTGTCTCCCCCGCCCTGAATCCGCCCGTAAACAATGTAATTGTCTACGCCATCAGTGGTGGAGGCTTTCGGGATCGCGGTGTTGTTGGTGATGACATTATTGAATGCGCTGTCGCTATAGATGCTGTACGCCACACCTTGTGTCGCGTCAGAGGTATTGACCAGATAGCGGGCGGGTGTTCCGGGAGTGCCGACCGTCGTTCCCGGCGCACCGTTGGTGCTGCCCGTCACCTGCACGGTGTAAGTAGAACCGGTGGTACATTGAATGCCGAAGCTGTTACCGCCTGCGGCACCCGCTAACTCTGTAGTCAGCGTTGAAAAGGTTGCCGGATGCTCACCAAAATCCAGGGTACCGAAGTTGATGCCATTCTGAGCGGGTGAGCCGTTGATCAGGCAGCCATTGGTCAGCGTAAGAGTCGCATTAATGGTGCCGTTACTGGTCACCGCTTGCGCCCCGCTGATGCCGCAAAGCAAACCACTTCCACAAAGCAATAAGAGTGCATGTGCTTTCATTGTTAAGCCTCATGTTGTTGCGCATCCGATCCCCTTCAACGGCCAGGGTGCTGAATCCACTAACTTATTGAAAGTTAGATTAGGTATTCAGAAATGACCAGAAACCCCACAACGAATCAGCCTAATGTCTTATTGCAAAATATTTAACTTTACAATCAATACATTAACAACCAAGCCGTAGGATTACCCTCCTGTTTTTGCGGAAATATTAATATTATTTTCGTGATTGTAGTCACGTTGTTACATAAGCTTTGCTGCATTAACAAATGCGACAAAAAGTAAAAAAAAGTTGTATCCGAACGCAGTTTGCTTCAATTTATGAGCCGAATAGAAATTGGACAAACATAATAATTATATATAGTTCAATAAGTTAAATAATTGTTAATTAACATACCCAAAGTAATTCGAGTTGCAGGAAGGCGGCAAACTCAGGAATCCCCTGGAGCTTACTTGAGTAAGTGACTGGGGTGAGTGAGTGCAGCCAACGCACATGCAGCTTGAAGTATGAAGGGTATCGATGGGGATACTACGTAATTGTCTAGCTCAAACAAACTCACGTTATTTATTCTTCTCTTCATGTTCGCCGGGATCCTCTCTGGCGCAGCTATTCACGAATACGCTGCAGCAGACAACATCAAAAGTTATGCTGAAAACATCACGCTGTTTACCGACATTTTTTTACGACTGATCAAAATGGTCATCGCACCGTTGGTGTTTAGCACCCTGACGGTGGGTATCATGAAGATGGGTGAAACTTCAACCATTGGCCGCGTAGGTGGCAAAGCGATGGTGTGGTTCGTCTCCTCTTCTGTGCTCTCGATTCTGGTGGGCTTGTTCATCGTCACCCTTCAGCAGCCGGGTGCAGGCATGAATCTCCAGGTTCCAGCGGGTGATGTGCAAACCGGTCTGGCGGTCAGCGGGATGAACCTGAAAGCCTTTATCTCGCATACCATTCCAACCAGCATTGCGGGCGCAATGTCGAATAACGAAATCCTGCAAATTGTAGTGTTCTCGCTGTTCTTCGGTATTGCCGGCGCGTCTCTGGGCGAGAAATTCAACACGCCATTAGTCGCAGCTCTGGATGTGGTTTCCCATATTATGCTCAAAGTGACGGGCTACGTGATGTATGTGGCACCACTGGCCATTTTCGCCGCAATTTCTTCGGTGGTCGCTACCGAAGGATTGGGTATTTTACTCAACTACGCATCGTTCATCGGCGGATACTATCTGGCGATTATCCTGACCTGCATGGTACTGATTGGCGTCGGTTATATGGTGCTCAAGCGTGATGTATTCCGCCTGATTGCCATGCTGAAAGATCCGGTTCTGGTGGCATTTACCACCAGCAGTTCCGAAGCGGCTTACCCTAAAACGCTCGATCAATTGACCCGTTTTGGCTGTTCTCGTAACATCGCCTCTTTCGTGCTGCCGATTGGTTATTCGTTCAACCTGGTCGGTTCGATGGTGTACTGCTCTTTTGCCTCCATGTTTATCGCGCAGGCCTACAACATCCATCTGACGTTTTCCGAGATAGTGGTGCTGATGCTGACATTGATGCTGGCGTCTAAAGGGATTGCGGGCGTGCCGCGTTCTGCGTTGGTGGTACTGGCTGCAACCATCCCGAGCTTTAATATTCCGGTCGCGGGTATCTTGCTGCTGATGGGTATCGACCATTTCCTCGACATGGGCCGTTCAGCGATTAACGTGCTGGGTAACGGCGTGGCGACGGCAATGCTGTCGAAAAATGAAGGTGAGATGGAAGAAGAAGTGGAAGCTGGCGAGCGCGTAGAAGCGTAATTTGCTGGAGGTCGTGTCGGATGGCTCTTAGGCGACACGACAGACCTTAAACAACAAATTGCATAAGTAGAGAAATACAATGAGTTCCAGCAATTGCTGGCACTCATTGATGTCACTTGGAGTCTTTGAATAAAGGAAGCCCATGGGATTTACGCCAACGTTTTATTTCATTAAATATCTCAATAGGGCCAGATTTACCTTCCTCTGGAAAATAAAAAAGATCTGAGCCAGCCGGGTGCTCAGTAATTCGCTCAAATTCTTCAATGTTGAAATCATGCTCATTTTCATTTCTTGCCTTTGCAAAATAGATAGTATTTATAAATTCAAGAAAATCTGATTCAGTATAATCATTAGATTTTTCATATAAGACTGTCATACTCACACTTCTTTATATTAACTATCAAATTATCAACCGTTCTTTATAAGATAAGCGCCAACAATTATTGGCGCTTATCTATGCTATTTAGAGTCTTTGAATAGAGGTAGCCCCTGGGACTGCCGCCATTTTTTAACCGTATCTAAAATACCTTCTGGGGAGTCATCCGCTCCATCCTCTGGGTAATAAATCAAATCAGAACCATCTGGGTGCTGCGTTATTTTATCAAAATGAATCACGCAGCGAGTATGTTCATCCTCACTTAACCCATTAATAAAACAGATGTCTTTAAGTAAGTCTAAAAACTCACCCTCTGTATATTCACTCAATGCAGAATACTTGATTTTCATTTAACACCTCTATGTATATTAATATGCCGCTTAGGCGTTACTATGCGCAGATTATCAACATTATACACATCCCCACCTTTAGAGATTTCTGACACATGGTGAATTTCATATTTAACACGCCCACCAACCTGATCCTTCTTTCTAGGGAATGGTGCACGACCACTCTTCAATTGTGCAATATTACTTAGTTTGAACTGATTTAATAACTCCGTTGAGTTAGAAACCTCTGTCCATAAAGCCTTTCTGAACTCACCAAAGTTGGAAAAATTCTGTCCACGCAACCTATCCGCAATTTCTATCGGGATTAGTGCCCCCAGACCTTTACCAGCTTCTTCTTCCAGCCATTTACCCGCTCCAGATAATATCTCGCCTTTTCCGGTTGCGGTGCCAGGCTCATCCCTTGCCGATTTAAGATAGACATAAATTGGTTTAATCCCAGAATCTGCCGGGAAGACCAAAATGTAATCGTTGAAATCCTTCTCATCTGGCACCGGGAATGGCGGTATGGTCATATCACCCTGATTTTCCGGTATCGGGTTTACCAGAATAGTCGGCTGATCCAGGGTCGGGGCATCTGTTCCTGTGTGCGTCGGGAGGTCAGTGCCTTCCGGTTTGCCCGGTGTCCAGGTAATAGTCGGACCATCAACTCCGTTGGCGGGAGTGAATTCGTAGCGTTGGGTTTCGGTGCTCCATACCATATTAGCCACGCGTACACCTTCGTACTGCGTACCTTCTCCGGTATGCACACCGTAAACCTGCATTTTCCCGTGAATGTCCGGCTGCCAGAAGAAGCGCACCCGCGTAGTGGCTTTTGCACCACTAGCGGCTTTACTCCGAAGTTCTTCTTCATACCAGTATTCATCGCGCCCTGGTACTTTATCGCTGCCCTCGCCCGCAGCCCCAACATAAAGCGCGGAATACAGCACACCCGCCCAGAGAATGAGTGGATTCGCCGCCAGTACACCCTCCACCGCAGTGCTGCCACCGACTCGGGTCATCACACCAACTGCAGCTTCACTTGCCATTGCACGAGATGCACCCGCTGTCGCCGCCACTCCCGCCTGGGCATAAGAAGATGAACCTGATCCGCGCCGCGCAGACTGTGCGTGTTGTTCAGGCTCTTCTTCGTTATGACTATGTACGTAACCGCAGCACTCTTCATTTTGCGAAAACAACGCCATTTCACCGAAGTTTTCAGCAGGTTCAATTGTCGTTCCTGCATCCGTGCAGCCTTTTTCCTTAAGGCAGGATTTGGCAAAAACAGGTGTCACTGTTGGTTCATCTGTATCAGCTTCATCCTCATTTGAGCCATCACCTCCGCCACCATTACCCCCAGAATCTCCGTTATCTGAGTTTCCATTATCCCTAACTGAGTCATCATCATCCGTCAGGGCTGTCAGCACCGAAGGCTTCAGTGTTTGCACCGGCGTCCCCGGACTGCCGCCCCCATTGAGATTGATCACCGGCCCCATGATGTCCACACCACCTGCATGGATCACCAGAAACGACGCGCCCACTTTCAGGCTGATCTGACTGCGGCTTTCCAGCACGATAGCGCCGTTAACTTTAATGCCCAGCGCACCGCTGACTTTCTGAGCCTGGTCGCCTTTTACCTCAAGGCTGTGTTTCCCTTCCACCAGACTGGCGTGATTACCGGTCGTTTTATGGTGCTGATTGCCCTCCACGGTCACTTTCCGCTCATTCGCCACGTACAGCCCGTCGTCGTGACTAATGCTGACCATGCGGTCGTGGGTCACTTTCACGGTCTGGTCGTTGCGTACCGTGATGTTGCGGTCGTGGGCCACTGTTATTTTCTGGTCATGGCCGCCCGCATTTTCTTTACCGACTATCACTGTCTGCCCCAGCCCCACGGTGATCTTCTGGTTGTTGCCGATGGTTTCACTGTGGTCAACCTTCACATCGGTAGTACGATTGTTCAGTACTTCCGTATCCATGTTTTTCTGCACATGGATATAGACCTGCTCTTTGCCGGTCGCATCATCGAATTTCAGTTCGTTAAACCCGCTGCCCTTGTAGGTTTTCGACCGTATCGTCATCTGGAATTTGGTGCCCGGCAAATCTCCCGGCGAGCGGTTGTCTTCGTGATAGGCCCGCCCCATCACAATCGGCTGGTCCGGGTCACCATGGAGAAAATCAACAATCACTTCCTGGCCGACGCGGGGAATGGCGAGGTT
This sequence comes from Buttiauxella sp. WJP83, assembly GCF_027594725.1. Classification (NCBI taxonomy): domain Bacteria; kingdom Pseudomonadati; phylum Pseudomonadota; class Gammaproteobacteria; order Enterobacterales; family Enterobacteriaceae; genus Buttiauxella; species Buttiauxella sp. WJP83. Next base: position 1,855,275 of record NZ_CP110080.1, on the reverse strand, counting down.
GCCAAATCCGGTGCCCGCCCACGCCTGGGAGACGCGTATCCAGCAGGAGCTGTCTTCGGTGGTGCCGTGATAACGATCCCAGATGAATTTGACGCGGATACGTCCGTATTCGTCGCAGAAGATTTCTTCTCCTGGCGGGCCAGTGACCACCGCGCTCTGTGGGCCGTCCACTTTTGGCTTCGGCAGGGGCGTAGAGCGCCAGGTACGGTCGGCGGGTATCACTTCAAACTGGTTGCTGAGTGTGGTTCCACGACGCTGGCTACCATGCAGCGCCTGCGGTTGTTCTCCCCTGAGCAGACTGCGCACCACCTGCCATTTGCGGTTCATGTTTTCCTGCGGATGTCTGGTCAGCGTAAAGCACACGCCGGGCCACAGTTTTGGCGAATTGGCCGCACCGCTGGCTTTTTCAGCATCGTTACGCAGGCCTTCCATCCGGTAGCGGGTAAAATCTTTGCCGTGCTGCTCGTCTTTATAACGCCCCGGATAATTAAAGATTTTATATTGCGAGCGCTGGCCGTTGAGATGTCTGGCATCGTGGTCATAGAGACCCGGCCAGTCGGGGATTTTAAAGGTGTAGTCCCGGCTCAATACCGATGAGGGGCGGATGCAGGCTTCATAACGAAATACGCTGACGCATTCATCGGTGACTTCGCGGGTGTTCGGGTTAAATGGCAGGTCACCGGCGGCACAAAGCCCGAAGGCGTCGTCACATACAATGAGGGTCTGACCTGGACCATCCACAGAGCATTTATCGTAAAAGAAAATGCCTTCTTCGGCCCACAGGCGTGACAAAAATGCCAGGTCGCTTTCGCCATACTGCACGCAGAATTCCCGCGCCGGATGGTCTTCCCAGAAGAGGGGCGTCCATGCTGTCACACCATTCTCATTCAGTAGTGTGGCCGATATGGTCTGGATATCCTGCTGCTGGAAAATACGAAAGTTCTGGCGCAGATCGCAACGCCACAGTGGCGGGTGAATCGTGAAGCGATACAACATCTGCCAGCCGGTGTTTTCTTTCATCCCGAAGGTGGTGATTACACCCGTGACATAACGTTGAGGCGTATCGCCCTGCCAGATGGTCAGAGTGGCGTTCTTCTCCAGCACTCTCTGGGCAGTCAGCCGGAAAACGTCGCTGGCAACATCAACCTCCAGGACAAACGGCAGAGAATAATGCTGGGCCAGACTAAAGTTCACAACCGCTAAGCTCTCGGGCGACAGGCCGTCGACCTCAAGGGTGAAACGTAATCCATTGAGTGACATAAAACGATCCTTGTTGCAGTGAAAACGGATGAAATGAAAAGCAACACAAATGCGGGGAAGAGAAATAAGCCGTTTCAGGGTTGGGTTCTGTGACAGGGGTCAACGTTGCGAGGAAATAATCAGAAAAAGCTATAAATCACCACCTATTAATCAATTGATTAATAAAGGAAATTTATAAGAAAGGCATTCAAATTCACTACATAAATGAGATCTTAACTAGTGCGGTAAAAGAGAAATGGATTTGAGGAATGACGAAATAAAAACCCCGGCCATAAAGAATAATGACCGGGGCTTAAACTGGATCAGGCTTTTTAGGCTACGCGGCTTACATCATCAATCAGCGCCATCTCTTCGCTATTGAGCAACTTCTCGATATTTACCAAAATCAGCATGCGGTCGCCCAGTGCGCCGAGGCCGGTCAGGTATTCAGTCGACAGCGTCACGGCAAATTCGGGTGCCGGGCGGATTTGTTCAGCGGTCAAAGACAACACATCAGACACGCCATCCACCACAATACCCACCACACGTTGGCCGAAGTTCAACACGATAACCACCGTGTTATCGTTATATTCGACACCATCTTGCGCAAACTTAATCCGCAGGTCGAGGATGGGTACAATCACACCGCGCAGGTTAGTCACCCCTTTGATAAACGCAGGCGTGTTGGCAATACGGGTGACTTGATCGTACCCGCGGATTTCCTGCACTTTTAAAATGTCGATACCGTATTCTTCGTCACCGAGGGTGAAAACAAGGAACTCTTGCCCTACCGTTTCCCCGGTCATTTTTGTCACATTGGTTAATCCAGTCATTTACTTATCCTTTCTCAAATCCGGAGGACTAGGCGGCGTGGCCGGCCATACGTTGTTCACGATTCAAACCTTGCAGCGCTGAAACATCGACAATCAGCGCCACGCTGCCATCACCGAGGATGGTAGCGGCCGAAATACCCGGCACTTTGCGATAGTTGCTTTCGAGGTTTTTCACCACCACTTGATGCTGACCAATCAGTTGATCAACCAGCAGCGCGTAACGTCGCCCGGCACTCTGCAAAATCACCACAATGCCTTGCGTCGCTTCCGTTTTAGCCCCGGCAACATCAAAGACTTTCCACAGCTCAACCAGCGGCAAGTATTCGCCACGCACTTCCAGCACGCGCTCGCCCCCCGCAAGAGGATGTAAGTCATCTTCCTTCGGCTGCAACGACTCCATCACCGCGTTGAGCGGCAGAATAAAGACTTCGTCGCTGACTTTAACCGACATCCCATCAAGAATGGCGAGTGTTAGCGGCAGCATAATGCGGATAGTGGTACCGACATTGGCCTGAGATTTGATTTCGACATGGCCACCCATTTCCTGGATGTTACGCTTCACCACGTCCATGCCCACGCCGCGTCCGGACACGTCAGTGACCTGCTCGGCGGTCGAGAATCCAGGGGCAAAAATCAACATGCCCACTTCGTCGTCTGACATGTTTTCGTGAACGGCCATGCCTTGCGACAGTGCTTTAGCAAGAATACGTTCACGGTTCAGGCCTGCGCCATCGTCGGACACTTCAATGCAGATGTTCCCGCCCTGGTGCTCTGCCGAAAGAATCAAATTACCCACTGCCGATTTACCCGCAGCGAGGCGTTTTTCCGGAGATTCGATACCGTGATCGAGGCTGTTACGCACCAGGTGAGTCAGCGGATCGATAATGCGTTCGATTAAACTTTTATCCAGCTCAGTAGAGCTACCCTGCAACGTCAGTTCGACCTGTTTACCCAGTTTTCCAGCCAGATCACGCACCAGACGCGGGAAGCGGCTGAAGACATATTCCATTGGCATCATACGGATAGACATGACCGATTCTTGTAAATCACGGGCGTTACGTTGTAACTGACCCATGCTGGTAATCAGTTCGCCGTGTTCAACCGGGTCAAGTTCGTTGGAACGTTGGGCTAACATCGACTGCGTGATTACCAGTTCGCCCACCAGGTTAATGAGCTGATCGACCTTTTCAACAGCGACACGGATGCTGCTCGATTCGCTAACACGTGCCGGTTTGTTTTCTTTTTCGGCTCTCGCAGGTGCAGCCACTACCGGCGGCGTGTTGACGGCAACGGGAACGGTTACGATTTCAACGTCTGCGGCTGGGCGAGTTATTGGTAATGGCAGAAACTCGATTTGTTCAGGTTCGATAACAAAACAGAGCACCGCGCTGATGTCATCGGCACTGACGGTGGTTTCTAACGTGGCGGTGACGGAACCCTCACCCTGTTCGACATCGCTTACCGTGCCGAGGTTGGATAGCTCCTCCAGCAACAAATTGCGTTCGCTGGCTTTCAGACCGGTAATGGCAATGCGTAAATGGCCGTCACTGGCAGGCAACACATCAACGGTTTCTTTCTCAACAACCGTTAATTTTGTGGCCGGCGCAGGTGCTTCACCTTTGGCTTCCAGAGCCAGTTGGCGTAACGCTTTGCAGATATAATCGAAACTCTCAGCATCCGGTTCCTGGGAATTTTTATAAGCGTCCAGCTGTTCCTGCATAATATCTTTGGTTTCCAAAAACAGGTTGATGATATCGGTGTTGAGTTGCATCTCACCGCGCCGCGCCTCGTCAAGCAGGTTTTCCATGAGGTGCGTGGTTTCCTGCAAAATGGAGAAGCCGAACGTCCCCGCCCCTCCTTTGATCGAGTGAGCAGCACGAAATATGGCATTCAGCTGTTCTGAATCTGGCGCTTCAGGGACCAGGTTCAGCAGATGTTGCTCCATATCAGCCAGTAACTCGTCGGCCTCGTCAAAAAATGTCTGGTAAAAATCGCTGATATCCATACTCACGCTATCACCTCGTACCGGATTGTGGCGGTAATGTGTTCTGCGCCGGTTCCACGGCTGCAGGTTGTTGGAGAATGCTTAGTGGCTGATTATCGCTTTCTGCGTTTTCGTGCACGATGGCCTCTTCAGCTTGTTTATTCAGTACCAGCAAACTAATGCGTCGGTTGATCGCATCGTCAGGCCCGCGGTTGGTCAGGCGCATAGTGGATGCCATGCCCACGACGCGTAAGACTTTGCCGTCAATAAGTCCGCCTGACATCAGTTCGCGCCGCGAAGCGTTTGCCCGGTCAGCTGATAATTCCCAGTTGCTATAACCACGCTCGCCCATTGCATAGGGCAAATCATCCGTGTGACCCGACAAACTTATTCTGTTAGGAAACTCATTCAGTAATGGCGCGATACTGCGCAAAATATCGCGCATGTAAGGCTCAACTTCAGCGCTGCCGTTCTTAAACATCGGACGGTTTTGGCTGTCGATAATTTGTATCCGCAATCCCTCTTGAACCAGATCTATCTGCAGGTGCGGGCGCAGTGCGCGCAACTTAGGGTCGGCGTCAATCAGTTGATCCAGTTTGTCTCCCAGTCGCTTGAGGCGGCTGGTTTCCATCCGTTTTCTAAGTTCTTCAATATTGGGCTGTCTTTTCACTTCGCCCTGTTGTTGGGTTACGTCATCCCCTCCGCCAGGAATCGGGCTTTGGCTATCAGAAATACGCTGTCCACCGGTAATAGCCGCCGAAAGTGGCGTACGGAAATAGTCGGCAATTTGTGCCAGTTCTTTAGGGCTGGAGATTGAAATCAGCCACATCACCAGAAAAAAGGCCATCATCGCCGTCATGAAGTCTGCGTAGGCAATCTTCCATGAACCGTGCGCGCCGCCGCCGTGGCCTTTGTGCTTGCGTCGTTTTACGACAACAATGGGGCGCGCGTTGTGTTTCATACTTCTTCTTCCGTGGCACGGGCTTGCGCATTCGGCGAACGAACAGCACGCACATGTTCTTCAAGTTCAATGAACGAAGGACGCTCACTGGAATAGAGTGTTTTACGACCAAATTCGACGGCAATAGGCGGCGCGTAACCGTTAAGACTTGAGAGTAATGTGACTTTCACGCACTGCATCATTTTGGTGGTTTCGGCGCTTTTTTGACGTAACACGGTCGCCAGCGGCGAAATAAAACCGTATGCCAGCAAAATACCCAAAAAGGTTCCCACCATCGCGTGTGCAATCAACGAACCCAGCTCGCCCGCAGGACGGTCCGCAGAAGCCAGGGCGTGAACCACCCCCATAACTGCCGCCACAATACCGAATGCCGGGAGTGAGTCACCCATTATTGCCAGGCTATTCGCGGGTATTTCCGCCTCACTTTCGTGGGTTTCAATTTCTTCATCCATCAGCGCTTCAATTTCAAATGAATTCATATTCCCGCTGATGATCAGACGCAGGTAATCAATAATAAAATCCAGCATCAGTGCGTCAGCTAAAATGCGCGGGTAGCTGGCAAATATTTCACTCTCTTTCGGGTTTTCAATATCGCGTTCCAGCGAGAACATTCCCTGCTGGCGTGATTTTGCCATCAGGCGATAAAGCAGCGCCATGAGATCCATATACATGCTTTTGGTGTATTTCGAGCGGCGGAAAAGTAATGGCAACGCTTTTAACGTCGCTTTGATCGCTTTACCGTTATTCCCCACGATAAAGGCCCCCACCCCTGCTCCACCAATGATGATAAATTCAGCTGGTTGATAGAGAGCGCCAAGATGACCCCCGGTCATCATATAGCCGCCGAATACTGTCGCAATAACGACCAGATAACCTATTACAATCAGCACGAGTACATCCTTCTGCTGTTAAATGTGACGAGGAATCACAAATCAGAGGTGATAACAGCCGGGTGCTGGGCAAAAAAAAGCAGCGATAATGGCTTATCGCTGCTGGAGTGTTTATCCACACCGAACTGTTAAACGGCCTGTTTGACCTGTTCATCCAGCAGTTGTGGAATAATATCGGCAGTATTCGTAGAAAGTTTACGTCTTTTTACGGCTCTCGATGGAGGCTGGCACAAACTGCAAGCAAAGCTACCTGCGGGTTGATGTGCATGGGTAATAAAGTTACCCCCGCAGCAGTTGCAGCTGCTCAATTCAAGCATATGGCTTTCAACAAAACGCACCAGTGTCCAGGCGCGAGTCAGTGCTAATAGCGGGCCACCTTCTTGTGCCGGGCACTGTTCGAGATACAGGCGGTAAGCTTTAATGACCGCGTCAACGCCGGAGCATAATCCGGTGCGTAACAAAAACTGCCAGGTGTTACAAAACATGGAAGCATGGATATTTTGCTCCCAGGTCATAAACCAGTCGGTAGAAAAAGGCAGCATACCTTTCGGCGGAGGACTGCCACGGAGCTCTTTATAAAGTTTGATTAGTCTGCCACGGCTTAATTGTGTTTCGCTCTCAAGCATCTGCAATCGAGCGCCTAGCGTGATTAATTCCATCGCCAGTTGTATGTCGCGGGCTTCCTGAACAATACTTTTCTCGCTCATTTTGTTACGCCCTTTTTTTGCGAGATGCCTCGTCTATCGGGGACACCTCATTTAATAAGCGGGTGGATAACAAAATGCCGGTGTGAATTTGCTGTAAATCATCCACACGTGAGTCTTGTGTTAAACGAGTGATGGTTTGGTTATCACTAAAACGGAACTGACAAATCAGTTGATTGGTTTCCGCTAATTTCACCATTTGTGGCAAGGTTAATTCGCTAAGGGTATTTGCCATTTCTTCTGTTACGCCCAAACGAAACATTGCGGAGGGTTTGTCGCCGTTAATAAGGCGCTGCGCAAGAAGTAAATACGACAAATTAATATCGTAGATATGTTTTAACAACTCGGATGTATGCATTTTGTCATCCTGAAAAACTTACTTTTATACATGCGGCTTTACCGCACCCCGTGAGTCGCCGGGAAATCCCGGTTAAAATTAAACCTACCAAAAAAGCTCATTATTTAACCGATAACACGCACTGAAACCACCGATACAAAATGCGGTGGAGACGTCCTTGTAAGTGCGTTTTATCTGAGCGTAAATTTTTTGTAAGAAATTAAGATTTTTCCTAATTCCGCGCAAACTCTACTCGTAGCCTTTTAGACATACAATGCGGGTGCCGACGAATTTTCAAGTTTATGTGACGCAGATCACATATATTTACTTTATGCATCATCCTAAAACATCAGAAAGACTTTTCAATTGAGCGTTTTACGAGCAGATTGGGAATATCCGTTACGATAATCTGGTATTTGGTTATCTTCTGGCTAACAATCTAATGACTTACTCTTCATAACGCGTCCTGACCTTGTCTTAGCCATGTGATTTATATCGCATTTTCCCATTCACCAACAAAAATCCTGACATTATCATCATCTACAGTACACAACACCTTGTAATGCGATGTTTTGTCGATGAAAACGAATAAATCCGCATAGAAAGCGAGTCAGACATAAATGCACAAAAAACAGTACGAAAGTTTGATGGATAAATGACCAATTGATGCATCACATTTTGATTACAACTCTTTTACATTAACGTTGTTAATCTTTTTTCATGAGCAAGCTCACATTTTCTATGGTTACTATCCTTGCGAAGCAACGTCGTTTGATGTAGGAAAATGTTAACCGTCTGGTTATCAGGCAACAGGAGATTGTAATGAGTTACAAACATATACTGGTTGCTGTCGCCATCAGCCCGGAAAGTCATTTATTGGTCGCCCGGGCAGTATCAATAGCTCAACCTGTTGATGGGCAAATCACACTGATTACGCTCGCTTCAGAGCCCGAGCTCTATAATCAATTCGCCGCGCCAATGCTGGAAGACCTTCGGGAATTAATGCTTGAAGAGACACAAATTTTTATTGATGAATTAATCGAGAAAGCTCAATACCCTATTGCACAAACCGTTATTGCTACGGGCGAATTAAGTGAGCACATAATGGCAATTTGTAATAAGGGTTCAGTGGATTTAGTGATTTGTGGCAACCACAATCAAACCTTTTTCAGCAAGATAATTTGCTCCGCGAAGGCTGTGGTGGAGTCAAGCAAGGTGGATGTACTGTTGGTCCCGCTGTGATAAGGGCGATTTAAGATAAGTCATGCTCTTTTAGCGCAATGTATAAGAAAAAATTAGACACACATTACTATTTCACATTGTGCGGATATTTCGATTTCTGGAGCAAAGACCTCTGCACGCGATAAACGAATGTATCAAGGGAGCTTAAAGTAGCTTCCCTGATACATTCTCCTGGGCTCGGCTTACGTGAGTAAAAACGGCTCAGGCCAGCTTAGGAAACGTCGCCACCTTTTTGTCCAAATGAGACTTATCACTGCGTGGCGCCGCCTGCTTTAAATCCCCAATAAACCTCTTTTGCCAGTGATGAATATCGTTCTTCTCAATCACCGCCATCATTTCGCTATGACGTGAAATACGCTCGGCAAGCGGCATCGTTAACGCCCTATCCAGTGCAGCCGCGACTTCATCACGGTCGTAGGGGTTAACGATAAGTGCCGACGACAATTCATGCGCCGCACCGGCAAATTTTGACAACACCAGTACACCTGGATTTGCCGGATCTTGCGCGGCCACATACTCTTTCGCCACCAGATTCATCCCATCGCGCAGCGGTGTGACTAAACCGACATCAGCGTGACGGAACACTTTCATCACCAGTTTGCGGTCAAAGTGCTGATTTAAATAGTACAGCGGCGTCCAACCCAACTGGCCGTATTTACCATTGATGCGCCCCGCTTCGGTTTCCAGCTGGTGACGAATATCCTGATAGGCTTGCACATCGCCACGCGAGGTCGGTGCGATTTGCGTATAACGAATTTTACCGTGATGCTGCGGGAAGTTTTCCAGCAGTGCTTCAAAGGCGAGGAAGCGTTCTGGCAACCCTTTGGAATAATCCAGTCGCTCCACCGAGAAGATATTTTTGATGCTGCCCAGTTCGGCTTTGAGTTGCGCAAGCTTCGGGGGTAACGGCCCTTGAGCATTCTTTTTGATCTCTTGCGGCTCAATACCTATTGGGTAAACCTCGGCACAAAACGTGTTGCCGAACGCCTGATATTGGTTTTTACCCTGATGGTCGAGGCGCGTTTGAGAGGCGACACAATCGAGGAAAGCCTGCCTGTCGTTTTCCGTCTGGAAGCCCAGCAAATCGTATTCACACAGCGCCTCGATAAGCTCTTCATGGGGCGGCAGCGCGTTGAAAATTTCAGGCGTGGGGAACGGGATATGTAAGAAGAAACCGATACGATGATCGAGCCCCTGTTTACGGCATTCCGCAGCAAAAGGCAGCAAGTGGTAGTCATGCACCCACAGGATGTCATCCTGTTCCAGGAGTGGTTGTAACTTGCTGGCTAACAAGGTGTTGACCCGGCGATAGCCTTCCCAGGCTTCACGCTGGAAATCGACCAGGTCCAAACGGTAGTGAAACGCAGGCCAAAGTACGGCATTAGAGAATTGCAGATAATAGCTTTCGTAATCTTCCTGACTGAGATTAAAGGATGCCCAGGTTATGTTGCCGCGTTTGGTCTTTTTTAAAGCAGCGTCGGGGTCACCCACCTCGCCGCTCCAGCCAAACCATAATCCACCCGCCGTTTTTAAGGCGCCTAAAATGCCCACCGCCAGGCCACCGGCACTGGTTTTTTTATCATCCGGTGGTGCAATGCGATTAGAGACTACCACTAAGCGACTCATAATCTTCTCCCCGTGAAATGGCTGACTTTTGTTGTTCTATGTGATGCGTTAATTTTCCAAGCCAGTGATAAACCATGCGAACATTTGCCAGTCGATAGTGGGCAATGGTTTCACCACTACCGACTTTAATGGTCAACCCGCCCAGCGCATTGACCTGTTTAAACCCCGCCTCATCCGTGAGGTCGTCCCCTATAAAGACTGGGGTTTTACCCGCAAAGGGCGCTTCCTGCATAAAGGCACGGATCGCGGCACCTTTATCGATTCCCAACGGTTTCAATTCCACAACACATTTCCCCGGCTGCAGCGCCAGTTCGGGATAGCGCAACGTCATCGACTGTGCCAATTGTAAGATTGCATCTGCCGCCTCGGGTGCATGGCGATAATGGAGCGCAAAGGCCATGCCCTTGGCTTCTAAATCCGTACCCGGAAACTGCAATAGCGCTTCAGTTAATTGTTGCTGGAGTGCAGACACAACAGGCTCAGGCAGGGTCACAACGTGGGTTTTATCATTGATGTCACGGCGCTCAGCGCCATGCACTCCCGCAAGCGGGAAGTGAAATGGCGTCGCGAGTTTATCGAGCTCAGCCATTGAGCGCCCTGAAATCAATGCCAGTGCCCCATCGTTCATCATCGAGATTTTTTGCAGCAACGTACGCACTGCGGCCGGAATGGTGACTTGATCCGGGTGCGGTTTGATTTCTGCAAGCGTGCCATCGAGGTCAAAGAAAAAGGCAAGGTTTCCTGAAAGTAGAGGTGGTACAGAAGATACATCAGCCACCAGCGGCTCCTCCTTACACAGTTAATCTCGCCACCGTAACGGTAACGAGTGATGATGATTAGCCATGTAAGTATAGACAGGGTGACGGGGGTCGCAATTTTCCAGGAATAATCGGGGGGATGTCGCCAGTGGCGAAGGTATGACCTGTCAGGGTGAAATCTGCAAGCTTTGCAGGCCTTCCGTTCACCCGCGCGTTGGATTATCCCTGCAACCGTTGTGAACGGTGAACGTGCCAGGAGGGTTACGCCACCCTCCTGGCGACCTCGGCGCCCGGTTTTAAATTGCCGCTTCGCGGTAAACCCCAGCTTATCCCCAACGTTCAGGGTCGTTCGCGACTCGCTCCCGGCGATCGCTCACTGGCGTGGTTCCCGACCACGCCCCCCTGACTAATGGGGAACGCAGGGGCAATTTATACCTGGAATAAGGTCAAAACCGATTTGGCATTTGACCTTAGGTTTTGACGTTGACTTTGGACCCGGCTTAAATCGCGCCGATTTTTACCCTTCAGTCGGGGTTGAGCCGCCGGGAGCGGCGAAAGAGAGCGATCGTCGGGAACGAATCGCGAACGACCGCGAATGTTGGGTAAAAAACGGTGTTTACCGCGAAGCGGCAATTTAAAGACCGGGCGCCGGGGTTGCCAGGGGGCTGGCGTGAGCCACCTGGCACGTTCACCGTTAGCAACGGTTAAAGAGATAGTCAGCCGTCCGGGTGAACGGAAAAACAGCAAACTTACAGATCTCACCCTGACAAGCAATGAGCGAGCACGCTTATACACTCCGTTTCGCTTTCTGCTTGTAACGGTCAAAAATAACCGCCGCCAGCAGAATCAACCCACGCACCACATATTGCGAGAAAGGCGAAATGTTCAGCAAGTTCATGGCATTTTCTACGGTGCCGAGAATCAAAATACCGGCAATCACGTAGGAAATTTTACCAATCCCCCCTTTCAGCGATACGCCCCCCAACACACAGGCTGAAATCACAATCAACTCGTAGCCAATCGAGGTCATCGGCTGGCCGCTGGTCATACGCGAAGCAAGGATTATCCCCGCTGCGGCCGACACTAACCCGGAGAGAATAAAGATGATGATTTTGGTACGCACCACCGGCACACCCGCCAGACGCGCCGCCTCCTCATTGCCGCCAATTGCCAGTGTGTTACGGCCAAAGGTGGTTTTATTGAGCAAGAAACCAAAGATAATCAGGCAGACCACCGTCAACCAGATTGGTGCAGGCAGTCCAAACCAGTTGGCATAACCCAGGGTAAAGAAGCGCTCATCTTCGATACCGACCGCTTTACCGTCCGAAATAATGTATGCCAGTCCGCGTACAATCTGCATGGTGGCAAGTGTGGTAATCAGCGCGTTGATTTTAAGCCTGGCGATAACAAAACCGTTGACCAGGCCACTTAACACACCCAGCAATAATCCTGCCGCCACGCCAATCCACAGGCTTTCGGTCATATTGATAACTACCGCCGTGGTGACCCCAGCACAGGCAATCACTGAGGCGACGGACAAGTCGAAATCACCTGATGCCAGGCAGAACAACATGCCACAGGCCACCATTCCCGACATCGAAATGGCCAGCCCCAAGCCCTTCATATTCACGAAAGAAGAGAAATTGGGCACGAAAATGGCGCAGGCGATAAACAGCACCGCAAACACCACCAGCATGCCGTAGTTGTCCCAAATGCGACCGAGACTCAGAGACGACTTTTTCTTGTTGTCGCCCGATGATGTATTTGTTGAAGATGGCGTTAATGCAGACATTTTTCTCTCCTTACTCATGCAGCAGATGCGCTGGTTTTTGGCATCGCGAGACTCAGTGCTTGCTGTTCATTGGCTTCGCCATGGTGCAATTCACCGGCTATTTCCCCTTCGCGCATCACAATGATGCGATCGGCAAGCCCTAACACTTCAGGCAAATCGCTTGACGCAAACAACACCGCTACACCCTGTTCGGCCAGGGCATAAATGACGTTATAGATTTCGTGTTTAGCACCAACGTCGATGCCGCGTGTAGGCTCATCGAGCAAAATCACTTTCATCTCCTCTGACAGCCAGCGTCCTAAAATCGCTTTTTGCTGGTTACCGCCGGAAAGATTCATGATCAGTTGTTCCGCTGAAGGGGTTTTGATATTCAGGGAGCGAATGTGTGACGCCGCGTTGTCCGCTTCCCAGCGGTTATTAATCAGGCAACCTGCGCTGATATGTTTGCGCCGCGCACTGATATTGATATTGTCGCGCACCGAGTGCACCGGAATGATGCCGTCTGCTTTACGGTCTTCCGGGCACAGCATCATGCCAGCACGAATTGCGTCGGCGGGTTTGTTGATGTTTATCACTTCGCCATCAATCTGCACGCTGCCGTCGGTGATGCGCGTACCGCCAAACATCCCTTTCATTAATTCACTACGTCCAGCCCCCACCAAACCAAACAGCCCAACGATTTCACCACGGCGGACCGTAAGCGAAATCGGAGTGCGTACACCCGGGGCTTTTACGTCCACAAGTCGCAAGCGCTCAGCGCCATGCTCACGCGGTTTCCAGCCGTAAATATCACCCAGATCGCGCCCGACCATCGCCTGCACCAGCGAGTCATGATTGACCTGCTCCATATCATCAAACGTGCGCACGTAACGCCCATCTTTAAACACGGTAATCGCGTCACTGAGGGCGAAAATTTCTTCCATACGATGCGAAACGTAGAGGATGACACGACCTTCGGCGCGCAATTCACGGATCACGCGGAACAAGTTGTCGATTTCACGGCGCGACAGCGAACTGGTCGGCTCATCGAAGGCGATTACTTTTGCATTGCGCGCCAGTGCTTTGGCGATTTCCACCATCTGCCACTGGCCGATGGACAAATATTTGAGCGGTGTGGACGGATCAATATCCAGCCCAAGATGTTCAAGCTGCAATTTCGCTTCGTAATTCAATAGCGAACGGTTCACAAAACCTGCTTTATGCGGCAGTTGCCCGAGGTAAATATTTTCGGCTACCGACATTTCCGGTATCAGGTGGAGTTCCTGATAAATAATCGCCACGCCAGCATTGAGTGCGGCGGGCGTATCGGCAAAAGTGACCTCTTCGCCACGCAGGACGATGCTGCCTTCACTCGGCGCGTAGTTCCCGCTGAGGATCTTCAGAAGCGTTGATTTTCCTGCGCCATTCTCCCCCATCAAAGCGTGAACTTGCCCGGCATAGCAGTCGAAACTGATGTCCTGTAAAGCTTTCACGCCGGGGAAGGTTTTGCCTATACCACGAAAAGAGAGATACGGAGTGTGCTGTTGCATGATTGACCCTTTGCTTTACCCAGGGTTGAACGACTGACCACCGGTGGGTGGATGGCACTCAGATTGATCCACTTTACGGTTCGGGCTTGTAGAGTGGATAAACACAGTGTCATCCACCGCGTTTCGGAGATTACTTACCGCCGAGGCCTTTTTTCGCCAGCTCTTCTTTAAAGTTATCACGCGTGATCAGCACCACGTCGGTCACTTCGGTGAATTTCGGTGGTTCAGCGCCTTTCGTCACCCAGTTGTAGAGCATTTCGCTGCTCTTATAACCGTGAACGTCCGGGCTTGGCAGCAGCGAGCCGTAGAAACCGGTCGCCTGAGCTTTCGACAGTTCGCTTACCGCATCAACACCGTTGATACCTACGCCAATCACATCCGGCGCTTTAAAGCCCTGGCCTTCTGTAGCGCGCACGCCGCCCAGTACGGTGTTGTCATTCATGCCGACAATCAGCCAGTGTTTCACTTCTGGATGTTGCACCAGCATTGAGTTTGCCGCATCGAATGCCCCAGGGATGTCGTTAGATTTGGTCGGCACTTTGTAGATTTGTTTTTCCGGGAAACCGGCGGCTTTCAGGGCGTCCATCGAGCCAGAAGTCCGGCGACGAGCCGTGTCGAGTTCATCCGCTGTGATCGCCATGACCGCTGACTCTTTCACGTCCCAGCCACGTTTTTGCATCTCTTTGTACAGTTCTTGTCCCTGACGTTCGCCGATTTTGGTTGCTGCCATCATCACTAACGGCACGGTTTCCATCGGCGCACCTTTGGCGGTCACGAACTGGTCATCCACGGCAATCACTTTCATGTTGTAGCTTTTTGCTTTAGCAACGATCGCGGAGCCGAGTTTGGGATCAGGCGTACAAATCACAAAGCCTTTCGCGCCACTGGCGGCCAAGCTGTCGATGGCGTTCAGCGTTTTCTCGCCATCGGGAACCGCAATCTTAATCACTTCAAAACCGAGATCTTTCCCCGCTTTATCGGCAAACTTCCACTCGGTCTGGAACCACGGTTCTTCTGGCTGTTTCACCAGAAAACCGAGCTTCATGGTTTCTGCAATAGCGGATTGTGACATAACCGCAGCGATGCCAATGGCCGCCAGCGCTTTAGTAAATTTGTGCATGTGTACTCCAGCTCAATTTTATTATCTGTAGGGTAAGGTTTAGTTAAAACAAGCCATTAGCCGTGTGGGCTTTTACTTTCTGGGCTGAAGTAGTTGTAGCGGGAAATTAATAATCCATAGGAGAGCCGAATCACACAGCAGAAATACAGTAAAACCGTGCATGTATTCAGCCATTAAAGACATAAAAACAGGGTGAAATGTCGGACAAATAAAACCGCGATTAGCAAGTTTGTCCATAAAATTAGCGAGGAAGTGGATAATGCGATCTATAACTAAAAGGCGGGTAAAGCCTTGCGCTTTCCCGCCAACGTTCTGGGCCTGTCACCACGGATAATAAATATGATCCGCGTGGTCACGTGCCGGGGCTTCATCCCCTTCCAGTCGAGCTGCCACGGTCAGGGCAAAATCAAATACTTTACCCAGTCCTCTGCCGCTAATCAGGTTACCGTCTTCAACCACGTCGGCGTCGACATATTCCCCGTCGGTTACCTGCTGCCATAAATCACCGGAACAGACATAACGGCGTCCTTTCAGCAAACCATTACCGCCCAGTACGCGCGCCGCTGCGGAACAAATTGGGCAGATGAATTTGCCCAGTTCGTCATGACGGCGCACAAAAGCAATCACACTCTCACTGCCAGCCAAAAAGACGCTGCCTGCCGGGCCGCCTGGCAATACCACCGCATCAAAGGTTTCATCAAAACATTCACTTAAAGTGGCATCGGCCACCATCGGAATATCGTGGTAACTGACCACTGCACGGGTATCCACGCATGACAGTGTGCGCACTTCAATTTTCAGGCGACGTAAAATATCAATAGTGACAATGGCTTCCCCTTCTTCAAAACCAGGGGCCAACAGGACTGCAACGGTTTTCATCTCGACTCTCCATGTTGCCCCCGCATTACCGCGGGGGCGAAATATTTACCAGTAAAGATTCCATACCTGGCGCACGCGTGTCAGTGCTTCAAGGTAGAAATAGTCTCCCCAGCTACAGCACTCATCAACGCCTTTGCCGCTTGCCATGTGATAAACCGAGTGTTTCAGCAAACCTTCACATGCTTCGTCGTCACGCGCCAGATAGTTATCGGTCAGTGATTCGATGATACGCAGCGCCATCTCTTCGTAATGAGCGCGATGCTCGTCTTGCACTGGCAACGCTTTAATCAGCTCAAGCAAACCACACGCCGTAATTGCAGCAGCAGAGCTATCGCGAACCGCGTCGGTCCCCAGCAACGCCAGATCCCAGTGGCAAACATCATCTTCTGGCAAACGGTTGATGAAGTAGTGTGCAAGCTTACGGCTCAACTCCACCATGCTCTTGTCGCCGGTATACAGGTAGCTCAGCATAAAGCCATAGATGCCCCATGCCTGCCCACGTGACCAGCATGAGCTGTCACTGAAACCCTGGTGTGTATTGCCAAAGCGTGGTTCGCCGGTATTCACATCCATATAGAAGGTGTGGAAGGTGGACGCATCCGGACGGACGATATACTTCGCAGCCTGCTGTGCGTGCGCCGTTGCCGCTTCTGCATAACGCGCATCACCGGTTTGCTGGCTTGCCCAATAAAGCAGCGGGAGGTTCATATTACAGTCAATAATCATCCGGCCCTGTTGTTCTGGATCATTCAAATCCCCCCACGCCTGAATGATTTTGGCCACCGAATTGTAACGTTCCATTAATACGTCAGCCGCATGCAGCGCCGTTTGACGAGCTTCTTCATTGCCGGTTAAACGCCAGGCATTGACGCAAGACAATGTATACAGGAAGCCCAAGTCATGGGTCGCGGTATCGATACGGTTTTCGATACGTTCAGCATACGAAGGCAGATAACGTTCGGCAGCCTGACGGTATTTATCATCCCCGGTCATCTCCCAGGCAAGCCACAGCTGGCCGGTCCAAAAACTGGTGGTCCACTCAACGTTACCGGAAGGCTGCCATTTGCCGCCTTCACAGTTTTCATTCGGGAATTTGTCACCGAACGCGGCGATGTTTTTATCCAGTTTTTTGGTGACGCTCTGTAAAGCAGCATCCAGTTTGCGATTCAGTGCCAGACGGTCAACCTGGTGCAGTTCAATCGGGCGCAGTGCCTCGGTCACGACTTTTTCAGTGACAGGTGTACGGGTCATAACGTCTCCTAACATTTTATTTAGCGGGTTCTACCGGAGCAGAATTTAAAGCGGGTGTAAGAAAGCTGGATTCATCGCGTTTTGACTGACAACGTGACAGTGTGAAAGCAGAGATGAAAGTGAATACCAGGGCACAGCTTCCCATGATTAAGTAGGTGTTCCCGAAGCCAATTTTGTCGTACAGGTAGCCTGCTGGCGGCGCCACAACCACAGAGCCGACGTAGAGCATTGCCTGGTAACCCAGCAAATACATGGTGGCGTTGATTTTCTTATCGAAATGCTCCGCAATGTATTTGAATACCGAGATAAGCAGCAGTGAGATCTCAATACCGTATAACGGTTTGATAATCGAAATAACCAGTGGGTCCGTTGCCAGTCCAGAAGCAATCAGGCGTGCACCGACCACAATACCGCAGAACAACAGGCCTTTTTTGGCACCAAAATAGTTAACCAGCAAGGGGATGAACATCATCATCACAAATTCAGTGCCGGACTGTACGGTGCTCAGGTAACCGTACCAGGCATTGCCCTGCTCTTTGGTTTCAAAGAATGAAACGAAATAGCGTGGGAATTGCTGTTCAGCGATAAACATCATCCATGCCACACCCGCGACATACAGGCTGAACATCCAGAACTTTCTGTTTTTCATCAACATCAGCACATCGGTAAACACAATTTTGTTTGATGAAATGATGCTGTTATTACGCAGTTGCTCATCACCAATCTTGAGGCTAACCAACACCAACAACATCAGGACGGAAGTCGTACTACTGACGAGAAAGTTTGCCAGCGGCGTGTAGTTGAACAGCAAGCCAGAAACCGAAGCCGCCATAGCCCAGCCAAGCGAGCCCCACATACGAATACGACCAAACTCAAGACCATACAGACGGCTAAAGCGGTCAGCATAGGATTCGGACGCGGCCACACCGGCATACCACCCCAGACTCAGGTAGATGGCACCAATGAAGATCCCCACCATGGTGTGAGAGAGTAATAACGGCTGATAGACGAAGGCAAAGAACGGTGCCATCAGTGCCGATACGGCGCAAACACCGTACAACAGCCACTTGCTCATACCAATTTTGTCCATGATGTAGCCGTAGACTGGCTTCATCAGGACGGCAAAAACGCCGTTGATGGCAAAAACGCTACCGATTGTAATGCTGTCCAAACCGACTTTTTGGCTCAGCCACAGGGCATACAGCCCGAAGCTTGAAGACCAGGTAAAGAAGTAGAGAAAAATAAAGCTGCTCATTTTTATTTGAGCGGTACGCGTGATTGACGACTTGTTCATCGATATTTCTCCTGGAGCATCACGGCAATTTATGTAACGTGATGTGCTTTTCATGACTGCCCATCACCACGCTGACCACACCCTCGCGGATCTCGGCTTGTGGGCATGAATGTGGGTCAAACGCGCTTGCATCACCCGCCCAAACGGCGCTGATCAGCATGTGTGTCCCGACAGTCAACTCACCGCGTAGCAACGGAATAGCGGCCCGTTCAGCAAACAACAGGTTGCTGTTTGGTGGTGTCACCACCTGCTCGCCGCGACGCGGTTGCGGGCTTAAACAATAAACGGCGCTAATATCATCCTGCGTTGTCACCTGGCACACCGCCTGCGCTGCCTGAACCTGTGGCAGTGGACGGTTAGGCACACTAAACCCGCCTTCAACGGCATCCAGTTCACGCGCAGTTTTGAGGTGGTGGACGCGCACTTGCCAGTCGCCCAATGGCAACAACCAGGTGTCGATAGTCACATCACTCCACGGCTGCCAACGGCTGTAAATCATGCCATCGGCGGTGGTGACGCTCTCGCAATCGCGACGTCCACGCCAGTAATCGTCTTTCTCCGATAGCAGCAGCATCGAATCCGGCGCGGCATGATTAAGCCCGTAACGGCCACGCTCAATGGTGAAACCGTAGCGTGTGGAGTAGGCAAATTTGCAGTATTTGGCTTCGGTATTAACGAAGTTGTTCAGCTCAAGCTGCCCGGAAGTCAGCATCCATAAATGGTTAGGCTGATGAACCAGAATTTGCGCAGCATGAGGAATGCTATGGTGCGCATCACGCGGTGGCAGCGGCAATTCTTGCGCCTGCCAGAATGCATCTTCTTCGCCTAACGCCATAACCAGCATGATTTTAAGCCCCCAGTACGGAGAGCCTGGCGCGTTGTAATCTTCTGCCATGATCAGGTTTGGATAGCTGTAACCGACACTCAGCACCCCATCTCTGTCGAACATCGGTTGTTGCAGCCACCAGCGCAAGTGGCGCATCACAATGCCCTTCACCACGCCCGGCTCGAAGACTTCAAGCCCAGCAAACGCGGCTGCACTCCAGAATGCTGCCTGCGCGAAGCGATAGGTCATGCTGCGGCCAAAGGGAATGGCGGAACCGTCGTCAGCAAAGAAATGGATAAAGTCGGTGGCAAACAGAGCCGCACGTTCACGAAGTTTTTTGCAGCGCTCAGGGTCCACGTCCGCCATTAATTTGGCGTAGATCAACCCATAGAAATGGAAGCCCATCGAGATGTAGTAATCGCGTGGACGCCCCGGTCCGTCTGAATACCAGCCATCACCAAGGTAGTAACGCTCCATCGCGGCAAAATGCGTTTCCAGCGCATCAGCATTGGTTGGCATTTCGCAATGATGAAAACCGACCTGCACCAAAATCGGGAAGAAATGCCAGTTGTTATCTGGAATCGCCTGGTTTTCACTTTGCTTTAACCACTGCCAAAGATGCTGCTTTTCTTGTTCATTGAAGTGCGCCAGCAGCGGTTTATGAGCGACCGCCAGCAACAATCCGTAAGCGGCCATTTCTACAATGCGCTGGTCGCAAGGGTCAACTTCGCCCCAGTAATCCGCGTGTTCCGGGTTAGTTCCGTTTTTAATCGCCTGAATATAGAAAGAGAAATGCTCAGGCTCATGCCCACCCGCCAGTAATGGAGTGACACCCCACAGCAAACGCGAGAAGGTTTCCATATTGGCAATTTGCTGGCCGTAATGTGCAGTGAAATTAGCAAGATCAACACGACTGGCGTCTTTTTTAAAGAATGGCGAAACGGCATTCAATAATTCATTGACCAGTTTTTGGAGATCGCCCCTGCTTTCCAGGCGATTGTTTAGTGTGATGTTAATAGGTTGCAAGATGCCCTCCCGTTAAAACGAGAATATTGTAAGTTATTGATATTCATATTTACTGAGCGCTAACACTTCGCGTTGACACACAGAGTAGTCGCTTTTAATCACGACACCGAGTGAGCCACATCACAAAAATAAACCGCCATTTCAATTTTGCTGGCTTTTTCTATTTATCAGGTGAATAAATTACAAATGATGGCGTAAAAACTTAAATCTATTGTCCTGGAGTGGGAAATGAGTGAAGCACAATTAATGGAGCGAATTACGCTTGATAGCCAGGTTATCTCATTTCACCGCCTACGGGCATCCAGCGCACAGTATTACCACTGGCATCAATGCGTTGAATTTCTTTATATCTCAAGTGGATACGGCATAGTTGTCGTGGATAATCAGCATTACACTGCGCGACCAGGCCGATTGTTTATCTTCCCGCCGTTCCGCTTACATAAAGTGCATGTCGACGCGAGCGACAAAAACCAGTACCACCGTACGACGATGCATATCGAGCATTCCTCGGTGATCTCCACTCTGCAGGCCTTTCCGCGGCAGCAAGCGCAATTTTCTGCCCTTGCCGCCACTAACGTCCCCGCTCAGGTTTACGATTTGAGTGAACAGGCTGCATTTATGGAGGTGATCCTCAGCAAGTTCGACAAGCTGGACCCGACCGCCCACTCAACGGCCAGTGATGTTGCATTAATGGTGATGCAGATAATGACGTTTCTCCCCGAGCAGCCACAGGCATTTTTTCCACAGCAACAAACGGCTGCATCGCAAATCATGCAGTGGGTGGAGAACAATTACAGCGAGAAATTTTCACTGGATGAGCTGGCAAAGTCTGTCGGCTTATCGCGTAGCTACACTTCGCGTATTTTTCGCCAACAGACCGGGGGCAGCATTCATGAGTATTTGTTAACCCGGCGTCTTAAGAAAAGCTGCGATCTGCTGCGCACATCACCTTTAAGCGTTGACGCCATTGCACAGGAAGTGGGGTTTATTGAGGTCACTTATTTCATCACCTGCTTCAAGAAGATGATGAATCAAACCCCGTTGCAGTACAGAAAACAGTCGCGAGCGAAATTATCCGATGAGTTGAAAATATGATCTAACACAATAAAGCATCTATTTGATATTTTGCTATTACGGGACGAGTCACAATTTTCATCATTATATTTAAGTTGCCACCAATATAATTTCGACATGAAAATTATTTTCTTTTTACTTTTTATTATTTCACAGAAAATCAATTTGAAAATTAAAGTAAAAACAGAAAATTAACAATTCCATCGATAACTCAAAAGAGGTATTGTTGATATTAGTGCGTTCATGAGACACGAAAACACCATGAATGCAATGCTGTTGTTTTATCTGGTAATTATAGAGATTCCCCCTTCCTTCATCGTTATTGAAATTCTGGTACGACTTTTATTCCAGGCTTAACTGATGTTCACGTCAAAAAGGAAAAGATGATGACCACATCCGGAATGGTCCAAAGACTTAACTTACAGATAAACCGTGACTTTTGTTCCTCAAACCTTTATTTACGCCTCAGCGCCTGGTGCTCAGAAAAGAGTTTAACCGGTACTGCGAATTTCTTGCGAGGCCAGGCACAAAGTAACGTGACGCAAATGATGCGCGTATTTAATTTCATGAAACAAGCAGGTGGCACCCCCATTGTTGGCGCATTAGATACTCAACACTGTGAATGCAACTCTTTAGAAATGCTGTTTGAACAAACACTGGAGGATCATCACCAGCGTTGCGTGACCTTATCGAAACTCACCGCTGAAGCGACCGACCTGAAAGATTACCCTACACTCACCTTCCTTAAAACCGTCGATCGGGAACAACAAGAAGAAGGTGTGTTGCTGACGACTATTCTCGACGAAGTGCGTAGCGCCCATAAAGCCGGCCTGTGTATGGCCCAGACCGATGAGCATTTAACGAATCTCGTCAATCACCAGCAACATTAATCCCCTTAGGGTCGGGTGTACCCGACCTCTATTTAAGCGTTGTGTTACGCGCACCACATCAGTTGTTCACGCATACTCAAGGTATTTTCCGGGAAGCTGGCCAGTACAGTTTTATAGCGTGTTGCCTCTTTTGGAAGCCCTCTTATCGATTGCAACAAAATACGCAACGCGCTATCCCAGACGATGCCTTGTAAATCGCTATACGGCCATAAATCTGGGTCAGCGATAAACGGCATCAAATAATCGATACCGAGTTTCACGCTTCGGCCATCCTGCACCATATTCCAGCGATCGAACTCGACATGTTCTGCGTAGCGATTTAACAACAAATGCGCTTCGAGGTTAAACAAGGAATAGTGGAACGGCACAGGACGTTCCAGTTCCATGGTCTGTTTACCTTCCTGATCGATTTGCGCCGCCATACGTTGCGTTATTCCCTGCTGGATAATGCGCGCTACTAGCCCTTTATCACCATAAAACAGGGCATTAGCCGCACGCTGCGCGTCATACCAGGTGCCGTGGTTGTTATGCCAGACATATTCAGAGTGACCAACATCGCTGTAATACATCCAGTGGTTAAAGTCCCTGAACCATTGGTGCAAACCAATAATATCGTCGGTATCCAGTACGCCGGCGTCGCTGATCAAACCCACGGTATCAATCACCATCCACAACAGACGCGTATCAATAAGCCCTGTGCCACGGCCAGAAACAATCCCAGGAATGGCCTGGCCGTAATTCAGATGCGGATTCATGCGAGTCTGTTCAGCGAGGAACCAGCACTTGATCTGTTCCGCCGCAGCCTGAGCATATTTGCGTTCACCGGTAAAATACCAGGCAAGGCCTAATGTCAGGCACCGTTCACACATGCGAATAATACGCGTGGTGTCGGTATCATTATTTTGACATTGCGGGTTGGTATGCCCGTCGCGGCGAATATAGGGCAGCCCGTTTGGCCTGCGCGGATTAGGCCACCAGTATGTTCCCAGGCTGTAGTAATCATGGGGATCGCCACTCACCGGGCGCAATTTTTTATGCACCACGCTTTCTGTGGGCTGGCCACGGAGTTTATCCGCCTCACTGACCAGTTGCCCCAGCGCCAGCTGTAAAGGAGAAAAAGGCTGCTGTAAGCCACGGCGGGCATTTTCAAGACACGCCACATCGAGAGTATACAACTTCATTTATTGCTCCTTACTGGCACGCGATACGTTGCCCGCTTTCAGCATCAAAAATGTGGATACCGGTCACCCTGGGTTGCAGCCATACCGTTTCGCCTTCCTTAACATTTAAGCGCTGTTTAAACACCGAGGTGAATGAACCACCTCCTGTGTTACAGAACAACTGCATATCAGAACCGGTATTTTCGATGGCGGTGATGGTCGCTTTTAGCGCCCCACTCTGCTCCTCTTCACTCACGACATTGACCTGCTCCGGACGAATCGCGTAAACCACATTTTGCTGCGGCTTCACCTGTATGCCCGGTGGCAAGCTTAATAACGAGCCGTCGGCAAGGCGTAACATCATCTCGCCGTTATGTAGCGCCACTTCACCTTTTAGCTGATTGATTTCCGGCGAGCCGATAAACCCGGCAACGAACAAATTGGCTGGACGGTCATATAACTCCAGCGGGCTGCCCACCTGTTCAATGCGCCCTTCGCGCAGCACAACAATCATCTGCCCCATGGTCATCGCTTCGATTTGGTCGTGCGTCACGTAGACAGACGTGGTTTTCAGGCGGCGATGCAGTTCACGGATTTCCCCACGCACCTGAGTACGCAATTTTGCATCAAGGTTAGACAGCGGTTCATCGAACAAAAATACCTGTGGATTACGCACGATGGCACGGCCCATCGCCACACGCTGACGCTGACCACCGGAAAGATCTTTCGGTAAGCGATCTAAAAGTACGCCTAACCCGAGCAAGTCTGCGGCGGCCTCCACTTTTTGGCTGATTTCCGCCTTCGGAAGCTTCGCCATTTTGAGTGCAAAGCCCATGTTTTCGCGCACGGTCATCTGCGGATAAAGCGCATAACTCTGGAATACCATCGCGATGTCACGAAGCTTTGGTTCAACGTCAGTCACATCCTTTTCGTTAATACCCACCTGGCCGCCGGTTATCTCTTCCAGCCCGGCAATCATGCGCAGCAATGTTGATTTACCGCAGCCACTTGGGCCAACCAACACACAGAATTCACCGTCTGGAATCGTCAATGAAACATCTTTAATAACATGTACATCGCCATATGATTTACAGACATTTTTCAATACTACGGAACCCATTTGTCGCTCCTTATCCTTTGACCGCGCCGGACATAATCCCGCGATTGAAATGTTTTTGCAGACCGAGATAAACAATGATGCTCGGCAACATCGCCAGTAAGGTGATGGCAATAAAGATGTTTGGCGTAATACTTTCGTCGGTACGCAGGCGGCCAAGAATGACCGGGATGGTATTCAGACTGTCATGGTTCACCACAATCAGTGGCAGCAGGTACTGGTCCCAAATCATGATGAAGCCAAATGTCACGACGGTCCCCAGGGCCGGTTTGACCAGCGGTAAAATGACGTGGAAGAAAATCTGCCATTCATTCGCACCATCAATACGCGCAGCTTCTTCCAGCTCCTTTGGAATGGCGGCCATAAATTCGCTTAATACGAAAATGGAGAACGCCCAGCCTACCACCGGCATAATCATGCCCAGATAGGTGTTGTAGAGTGACGAGTCAATCAGCGGCAGTTGCCAGTTAATGATCATGTACAACGGAATGGCGATCACTTCCTCCGGCAGCATCATGGTCGAAAGAATAACCAGGCTGACCAACGACACACCGATGAATTTTTTGCGGGCCAGCGCGTAGGCTGCAAGGGCACTGACGGCAACCTGCAAAATGGTGCCAAAGAACACCACCACCATCGAGTTCAGCAAATATTGCCAAACGCCGATGTCCTGCCAGGCAAAAATGAAGTTCTCCATTGAAAACTCATTCGGCCACGCCAGCAGTTCGCCTGGTTTAACCGGGGCACCGCTGAATGCCGTGGCGACAATGCCCCAGAACGGTCCAACAAATACAATTAACAGCAAGCCATAAATCATCCAGCGGCCTACCGTATCCCAACGTTTACCTAACATGGGCGGCTCCTTAATAGCGGGCAATGCGCTTTTTCAACGTGAGGTGACACATTGTCAGCACCACGGTGAAAGTGAATAACAGGAACGACACCGCCGAAGCATAGCCGTAGTCAAATTGTTCAAAACCGAGTTTATAGATATGGGTCATGATCATTTCGGTCGCACCGGATGGCCCGCCGCCTGTCGTGGCATACACTTCGGCAAAGACGCGGAAACCACGAATGAACGAAAGCATCAACACCACAGAGATAGCCGGGATCATGCCAGGCAACGTGACGTAACGCAGGCGGTTCCACCAGTTCGCGCCATCCACATTTGAGGCGTCGTACAAATCACGGCTAATCCCCGCCAGACCGGCAATAAAGATAACCATGTTGTACGGCACCGCTTTCCAGATATGCAGCAACATGATCACCCAAAGTGACTGATCGGCACTGGCGAGAAACCCCTGGTCTGCCACACCGAACCAGCTCAGAATATGGTTCACTACGCCATTAGGCGTTGGGTTAAACAGGATGCGCCACATTTCGGCGACGATGGCCGCACTGGTCACAGCCGGTAAGAAAATCGCGGTACGAATGAAACGCAAGTGGCGGGCGGGTCCTTCAAGCAACATTGCCAGGAAGAATGCCAGAATGGCCCCAACCACCATGGTCACCACCACATAGAGAAAGGTGTTGAAAACGGCCGAATGCAGTTCAACATCTGCAAACGCGCGGGCAAAGTTGGCAAACCCAACCCATTCGTCTGGTTGATTGAAGTTCACTTTGTAGAAACTCATCACCAGGCCTTGCAGCATCGGGATGAATTTAAACCAGGTGAAAATGACTAGCGCCGGAGCAAGAAATATCCACGGCACCAGGTTTCGTTTCTGGCGGGAGGTTAACATCGTTGTTTTCGCTCTTGTATAAGTTGAGTTGATCCGTTGCACCCTCACCCTGGCCCTCTCCCCCAGGAGAGGGAATTGACCGGTTTTCTCCCTCGCCCTGAGGAAAGGGATATACCGGTTTTCTCCCTCTCCCTGGGGAAGGGTTGGGGTGAGGGGGAATCACAACCAGGATTACTTCGCCAGCACCTGCTGTTTAGCCAGCTCAGCGTTGACCTTCTCGTTGGTAGTTTTAAGTTCAGCGGCAATATCGCTGTTGCAGTCAGCCAGAATGCTATTGAAACCATCGGCGGTTATCTGGCGAATTGGCGTCCAGTTTGGAACTTGCGGCACGTAGCGGCCCTGTTCGGCGTAAAGTTTGCTGAAAGTTGCCCAGCGTTCATCGTTATAGACCGCTTGCGTATCAACCATTTTGTTTACCGGTAAGCGCACAACAGGCATATGTTTGCTGCCTTTGCCCATACCAATTTCTTGCCCTTCCTGGGAAATCATAAATTCAATGAATTTCCGAGCCGCCTCTTTGTTTTTGCTGCTTTTCATCATGAATGCCGTAGTCCCTTCAGCAAGCGTCGCGCTGCCTTTTGGTCCCGTTAGCGTCACCACTTCGAACTTGTCTTTACCTGGGTCTTTATCAAATAGCGCGATGTGATAAGGGCCGGTGAAGAACATTCCGGTTTGCCCGGAGCGGAAAGACGGAATGATGTCGGCGGTGGTGGCGTTAATGGCACCAGGCTGGACGACTTTTTCGCACAGCATGCCGCGCATAAATTTCAATGTTTCGCTAGCCGCCGGTTCGTCGAGTGATGCTTTAAACGTCCCTTTCGCCCCTTCGCGGATAAAATCACCGCCGGCCTGCCACAGGAATGCACTCATAAACCAGCTGGCGTAACCGCGTGTGGTGGCACCCGGCAATAAAAAGCCGTAAGTGTCGTTTTTGCCATTGCCATCAGGATCTTGAGTCGTAAAGGCTTTGGCTAATGTTTCGACGTCGCTCCAGGTTTTTGGTGCAGGCAAGCCTAATTTTTCGCGCCAGTCTTTACGCACGAACAGTGCAAAGGTTTGAGCTGACGTCGGAACACCATAGAATTTACCGTCGGTGTAACGGGTACTTTCCCACGCGGTTGGATAAAGGTTTTCACCTCCGGCAATGGTTTTCGGGTCAATTTCTTCCGCTATACCTAGCTGGATAAATTGCCCAATCGCAACGGCATCGTTAAAGATAAGATCGGGTAGTGCGTTACCTGCCGCAGCTCTTGCGAGGCGCTGTTCAAAGTCGGTTGTGGCATTAAAGTACTCGATTTTAATACCGGTCTTTTTCTCAAAGGTTTCAGCCTCTTGTTTATAAATATTCTTTGAGTCGTTACTGGCACGAATCCAGACATTCAGTGTTTCAGCCGCAAATGTTTGCGTCGCACTTAAACCAAGGGTTGAAATCAGTAATAGAGATTTTAATTTTGTAGGGGACATTTGTTTTCACTTCCTTATTTATCTAAGAGGTTCAATTAATAGCTTAATGGAGTGAAGCACGTTATTTCTGAAATGAAAAAAACCGTCCAGCAATTAAATAGAACACCTCATTTAAAAACAACCGCAAAAAATAGAAATGCCATTTCATAATCAAAAAGTATGCTGTAAATCACGTCAGTAAGTAATGAAGAAAAAATTCATTATTAAATTTACAATAAAATCAATTAATTAGGAAATTAAACAATAATCACACAAAATCAATAAAAGTTTAAAAACGCTATTTCCTGTGACGTGGAATACGTTTTTAGAGGGATTTTCACATTGGCGGCATTAATTTGACATGAATCACATAAATTTTAAATCCGTCTCTTACACTGCGCACTCGACATTCGAAACATTATTTCAAATCTCATATTTAACGAAAAATTAATAATATCAGTGAGCGTTTAAATATATCGCAACGACCCATGCGATGGATGCTTTTCGCTCCGGGATAATTTTTTCAACCTACTGATGGACGTAGAGAATATGCGCCAGAAAAAGACTCATTTATTGTCTTGCCTGTCATTGCTTTCGCTGGCGGTGGTGGGTGCTCTAACCGCCTCGCCGCTATACGCCGCCGATGCACATCCATTGCAAATTAAGCTCGAAGATTTGC
Source organism: Buttiauxella sp. WJP83 (assembly GCF_027594725.1). Taxonomy (NCBI): domain Bacteria; kingdom Pseudomonadati; phylum Pseudomonadota; class Gammaproteobacteria; order Enterobacterales; family Enterobacteriaceae; genus Buttiauxella; species Buttiauxella sp. WJP83. The sequence goes on along the minus strand of NZ_CP110080.1, from coordinate 1,826,879 downwards.
ACTATAGCCAACAGCAAGTGAACGCACAAAACCCACAGTTTGTTGGTGCGTATCACAAACTCATTGCTGGCGCGGATAAAGCACTGAATAAACCACTGTATTCGGTGATGGATAAAACGCTAACCGCCGCCAGTGGCGATAAACATGATTACTACAGCTTCCCCCCTTACTGGTGGCCTGACCCGACAAAAAAAGATGGGCTGCCATATCTGCGCAAAGATGGGGAAACCAACCCCGATGCCAACAGTAATGCCACAGACAAAAAACGCTTAGTCAGCATGAGCAATGATGTGTGGACACTGGCGCTCGCGTGGCAATTTACGCAAAAACCCGCCTACGCTGAAAAAGCACGCGATCAGTTATTGAACTGGTTTGTGAAGCCAGAAACGCGCATGAACCCCAATCTGCAATATGCGCAGGCAATACCTGGCATCAACGATGGGCGAGGAATCGGTCTGATTGACAGCCGAGCCCTGGTAGAAGTGATTGATGCGGTTGAGTTATTACGCCCGGCGAATGTCATAAGCGAGGAAGATTATCAGAAGATAAAACAGTGGTATGGCGATTTTTACCACTGGATGACCACCAGCCAAAACGGATTTGAAGAAGATAACTGGCACAACAATCACGGCACGTATTTTGATTTACAGGCGGCGTCATTTGCCCTGTTTAGCGGCGATACGGCAGCGGCAAAGAAACGACTGCAAATAACCCAACTGCGACGTATTCCTTCCCATTTTGATAAGGAAGGCCGCCAGATGGCGGAAATTGAGCGCACGCGCCCGTGGCATTACAGCAATTTCCATCTCGAGGCTTACAACAAACTGGGCCGTTTGGGGGAAGTGGCGGGGGTTGATGTGTGGAATTTCTCCCTGGATGACCATAGTTTGCGCAAGGGTTATCACTACATCGCACACTACATAAATGGCAATGAATCATGGCCCTGGAAGGATATTGATAAAATGGACGATAAAAAAGCGCTGATCAACATGGTCAGTGCCGCACGGGCCTGGCCTGACGACAAACAGTTTTCTGAAAAAGCCGCGTGGCTAATGGCGAAATATCCCGATGATATTTCACATCTGATTACCCCGTTAAAACCACATAGCCAGGGATGAAGGATCGAGCGATGAAGCAGTTCACCACGCAACAACTTATTCTTCTTCAGCAACGAGTTAGCGCCCAACCCGAAATTATTGAGCAGTTGATTGACGACAACAGTGTGGTTCTCAACAACCCTGTACTCGTGCCAGAAACTGCGCGAGCCACCTGGAACCTCTACTATTTTTGCCCTGAGCACGGCGTCAGGCTGGTGTGGGATCGCCACTCCCCTACCGTCCATTGTTGCCCAGTCGATGGACAGCGTTTTAGCGGCGAGCCCTATGATGGCGCGTGGTGGCGTGAGCTCAACGGCCTGAATGCCAAAGCGTGCCATCAGTTGGGTTTACTGTGGCAACTGACCGGTGAACAGGCCTATCTGGATAAAGTTCGTGAGCTGCTGTTGCGCTATGCCGAATTCTATCCGGATTACACCATTCATGGCGGTATTCCGTATAACGGACCGGGGAAAATGAACGCCCAGACGCTGTGCGAAGCTAACTGCATGCTGGATTTCGCCCTCGGCTATGATTGCATCGCGGAGGCGCTCACCGCCGAGCAGCGCAACACGATTAAGACACGTTTATTGCGCGAAGGTGCGCAGTTTTTGATGGCTCATCGCACTGCCCAGTTGCATAACCATGAAGTCAAAATCGGCAGCGCGGTGGGGATTTTAGGTCTGGTGATGGAGGACGAGGCGTTAATCGATTTCGCGGTCAATCAACCTTATGGGCTGCGCTATCAGCTCCAGCATGGCTTATTCGATGAAGGGCTGTGGTTTGAGGGTTCCATTCATTATCACTTCTACGCGCTACAGGGTTTTCTTGCCTTTGAAAAGCTGGCTATCGGGACGCGCTGGAGTTTGCTGGACAAGCCTTACTACAAAAAAATGCTCAGTTTCCCACTGACTCTTTTGATGCCTGACGGCACCTTCCCGCGTATCAACGATTGTATCTACGGCCAGGAAAAATTAGACCACCGTCATCTTTATCAATTTGCATGGCATTACTACCGTGATGAGCAGTATGCCGCCGCGCTTAACGCTATCAATGCGCAGCATCCAAGGCCGAATCTCGATGCTTTTCTTTACAACACGCCGCTGCCAGAGACGCTTCCCGAGCTTATTCCCGTCGGTCATCTTCATGCGCCAGATTGCGGTCTGACCTTATGGCGAAACGCTGAAAAACAACGCGCTTTATTGGTTAAACATACCCCCTTCGGCGGTGAGCATGACCATTATGACCGCCTGAATATTCTGCTGTTTAATGATGCGCAAGAGATCCTGCCTGATCTTGGCACCACCGGTTACGGGGCGCCAATGCATTATGCGTATTACAAAAACAGCGCCACTCATAACACCATTACGGTCAATCAAACGAATCAACCTCCCGCGTTACCTGTGGTGCATCAGTATCATGAAAGTGAGGCGTTCTGCTGGTTGGATACCGAAGTTGATTGGCGACAAACGCCGCCTGAGCTCGACAGCCACACCCGCGTTCAATGGGACAGTGAAGCGTGGCGTGACGTGCGTTTTCGCCGCCGTTTGCTATGGCTGGACAATGCATTAATTGATATCAGCAGTGTGCAAAATCCGCATTGCCAACAAGTTGACTGGACGCTCCATCTTCAGGGGAAAGCGCTGGATGTGGAGGGGGAACCGGGCCAGTTTAGTACTCACGGCCCGCTGACTATAATGCGTGACGCCCATTGTGCATTGTTAACCAACAGTCAGCCGCGCCACTTTGCCACCCGCCCTAACGGACAAGCATTATGGCTCTATGGCCAGGCCGAGTTGTGGCAGGGAAACTCGCCGGATAATCCTGCCATTCGGGAGCTAAGTTATCTGGTGTTACGCAGCCATGAACGTCAACCAGTGTTCGTTAGCGTTTGGGATTTTGATAATCAACAACCGATCACGGATATGCAGGTTACGCCGGATAACGCGGGCATGCGCCTGGCGCTAAAACGGGGTGAAGAGTTGTTAGTTGTTGATATAGAAAACGACCACACGGCCCTTCCTCGCCTTCATCATTCACATCTGCCGTTATGAGAAAACACTCCGCTGGCCAAAAGCGGAGTGTTAATAAATTATTTCTAAAATGTTGTTTTTATTGAATTTTAGCAAATAAGATCTGCGTCTCAATGGTTGTCCCCACATTCTGTAATGCTAAGGCATGTGTAATTTTAGGGGACGACCATGATAACTATTGAATTCATTGTTATTATTCTGTGCCTGTTAGTCGGCACACGCTTTGGCGGAATGGGATTAGGCCTGATCAGTGGCATTGGGCTGTTTATTCTCACCTTCATCTTTGGCCTTGAACCCGGAAAACCGCCCGTCGATGTGATGCTAACCATTCTTGCCGTGATTGGTTGCGCCGCCACATTGCAAACGGCTGGCGGCCTGAATGTCATGATGCAGTTTGCCGAGCGTCTGCTGCGCAAACACCCGCAACACATCACGCTACTTGCCCCCTTCACCACCTGGATGCTGACCTTCCTGTGCGGGACTGGCCATGTGGTGTACACCATGTTCCCGATCATCGCCGATATCGCACTGAAAAAAGGCATTCGTCCTGAGCGCCCAATGGCGGTGGCCTCGATTGCTTCACAGATGGCGATTACCGCGTCTCCCGTTTCGGTGGCGGTGGTTTCACTGATTTCGATTCTGGCGGCAAATCACGGCATTGGCCACGCGTGGGGCATCCTCGATATTCTCTGCGTCTCCGTGCCCGCCTCCTTATTTGGCGTGTTGATTGCGGCGCTGTGGAGTTTGCGTCGTGGTAAAGATTTGCAGGATGACGTGGAGTTTCAGGAAAAACTCAAAGATCCAAAACAGCGTGAATTTATCTATGGTGGCAGCGAAACCTTGATGAACCAGGTTTTCCCTAAGCAAGCCTACTGGTCAACGTGGATCTTCTTTGCCGGGATTCTGGTCGTGGTGTTATTAGGGGCGATTCCGGCGCTGCGCCCGGCTTTTGAGATCAAAGGTTCATTAAAACCGTTATCAATGAATCTGGTTATCCAGATGATGATGTTAATTGCCGGTGCCGTGATGCTGGTCGTGTGTAAAGTCAACGCTTCGGCTATTTCCAACGGTGCGGTGTTTAAAGCCGGAATGGTGGCGATTTTCTCGGTATTTGGTGTCGCGTGGATGAGCGATACCTTTTTCCAGGCCCATCTTGAAGAGCTAAAAATGGCGCTGGAAGGCGTAGTGAAAAGCCATCCATGGACCTATGCCATTGTGCTGTTTTTGGTTTCAAAATTGGTGAACAGCCAGGCTGCGGCGTTAACTGCCGTCGCTCCGATGGGCTTGATGTTGGGGGTTGAGCCGAAAATGCTGATTGCTTTCTTCCCGGCATCTTACGGTTACTTCGTTTTACCGACTTATCCAAGTGATTTGGCTTGCATCGGTTTTGACCGTTCCGGCACCACGAAGATAGGTAAATTTATCATCAACCACAGTTTCATTTTGCCAGGGTTGATCGGTGTGAGCTGTGCGTGTGCGGCAAGTTACATACTAGTAATGACATTCTTTTAACGGTGAATCGCCCTTTAAACAAAGGGCGATTCACTTGCTGAGTTAATGCGCTTCGCCCTGTGGCGTAAACTTCAACTCAATCAACGAAATCGCTTTTTGAATCGCGCGGCGGGTCACAGGATCTGCCGCTGCCGGATGGGTGGCGAAATCAATGGTCTTTAACTGATTCGCCATTTTTTCGCGTACTTCAACGGGTGCAATCACATCAATGACATCCAAAATTTGCTTTATCACCAACTGGCACGCCACCACGTCGGATACTAATTCCTGGTCGGCAGATAATTGTTCAGACATTTTTACTCTCCTGTTTCGCAATGGGCGTCATAGTACATATCTGTACGCTGAAACGATATCAGTAATAGAATGCTGTCAGGAAAAATAAGGGCACAACAATGACCGAACATGAGAAATTACTGGCGGGTCTGAACTACAACACTCGCGACCCTGAGCTACTCGGGATGTATCACAATGCACGCGCAATCACGAAAAAACTGGCGCAACTCGACTCCCACGACGCGGATAAGAAGCTAACGTTGCTTCGTGAAATGCTGGGCGGCTTTGGCGATGAGAGTTGGATTGAACTGCCGTTTTGGTGTGATTACGGCAAACACGTCACGATTGGCCGCAACTGTTTTATCAACACCAATGTCGTATTTCTGGACTGCAACACCATCACCATTGGCGATAACACCCTTGTAGGGCCCAATGTGCAGTTCTACACGCCGGTTCATCCGTTATCAGCAAAAGAGCGGTTGACGGGAAATCCTGATTATCCGTTCTTGACCTGTGCCAAACCGATTGTGGTCGGGAGCAATGTCTGGATTGGTGGCAACGTGGTTATTTTACCGGGTGTGACGATTGGTGATAACACGACTATCGCGGCGGGCAGTATTGTCAGCAAAGATATTCCGGCGGGCGTGTTAGCGATGGGGCAACCTTGCAAAGTGGTGCGGGAGCTTGAGTAAGCCCCCGCTGTTTCTTACGCTTCGTTAAAAAGCCAGCAAGCCACTCGATGCCCAGGCGCAATCTCCCGCATCATCGGCGATTGAGTCTGGCACCTGTCCATTGCTCGTGGGCAGCGATTGCAGAATTTACATCCTTGCCAGTCGCTGATAGCCCCAGGTAATTCCCCTCTGATGCCCCCCTGATCGAGCAATTGCACATGCGGGTCAGCTACCGGTATGGATGCCAGCAGCGCACGGGTGTAGGGATGAGCCGGTTCGGTATACAACGTTTCCGCCGGCGCTTCTTCTACAAGTGCGCCCAGATACATCACGCCAATCCGGTCAGAAATATGGCGAACCATCGAGAGGTCATGGGCGATAAACAGATATGTCAGCCCAAACGCCTGCTGTAAATCCTGCAAAATATTCACTACCTGCGCCTGCACGGAAACGTCCAGCGCCGACAGCGGTTCATCGCACAAAACAAACTCCGGATTGACCGACAAGGCGCGAGCAATGCTGATTCGCTGACGTTGACCACCGCTGAATTCATGGGGAAAACGGTTCAAATGCTCAGCTTTCAGCCCCACTTTCTCCAGCAATTCCAGCGTGCGCGCCGTGCGTTGCTCTTTGCCATATCCATGGATTTTCATCGGCTCGGCAATGAGTTGCGCGACCGTCATGCCAGGATTGAGTGACGAGTATGGGTCCTGGAAAATCGCCTGCATGCGACGGCGCAACGGCTTGAGCTGCTTGTCGCTCATGTTGGCAATGTTCTGGCCGGCAAACTCGATTTCACCGTCAGTAATATCAAACAGGCGAAGCACGCTGCGCCCTAATGTCGATTTACCGCACCCTGACTCGCCCACCAGCCCATAAGTCTCACCGGGATAGATATCAAAACTCACACCATCGACCGCTTTTACCGGTGGCGTTTTAGTAAACCAACTTTGCTGGCTCTGGTAATACTTGCGTAGTCCGTTGACCCGAACTAATGGCTTAACGTCCTGCATGGTTCACCTCCGCGTTCACCTCAGGGTCCCATAACCAGCACATGGCCTGATGTTCCTCTCCCGTTTCATACATTGGCGGCAGCGTACTGCAACGCGCCATGCGCTGCGGGCAACGCTCGGCGAATGGGCAGCCGGGAGGCGGATTCAGTAAGCCCGGAGGGGAACCTTCGATAGGCGATAAACGCGCCCCGGTTTCGCCCGGACGAGGCAGAGACGCCAGCAAGCCACGGGTGTAAGGGTGAGCGGGTCGATAAAAAATGTCTTCGACGCTGCCCTGCTCCATCACCAGCCCGCCGTACATCACGACCACGCGTGAACAGACCTGTGCCACGACACCCAGGTCATGGGTTATCAGCATAATGGCGGTATCGGTTTGCTGTTGCAGTTGTTTTAACAGACGTAAAATTTGCGCCTGGATGGTCACATCCAGCGCGGTGGTTGGCTCATCGGCAATCAGCAATTTTGGGTGGCAAGAAAGCGCTATCGCAATCATCACGCGCTGGCGCATGCCACCGCTGAATTCATGCGGATACTGGTTATAACGGATTTCCGCGTTACCAATACCCACCTGTTGCAGCATGGCAATCGCCTTTTCTTTCGCCGCTTTTTTGTTGAGATTCTGATTACGCATCAGAATCTCACTCATCTGCTTGCCAATGGTCAGCACCGGATTAAGCGCAGTCATCGGGTCCTGGAAGATCATGGCAATATCGTTGCCGCGAAGTTGACGCATCTGTTCCGGCGTTTTGCGCGCCAGATCTTCGCCCATGAAATGAACATGGCCGCCGACCACTTTGCCGTTGCTGCCCAGCAGTTTGAGCACCGACTTACAGGTAACACTTTTGCCACAGCCCGATTCGCCGACGATCCCCACCACTTCACCGCGTTTCACCGCAAAGCTCACACCACGCACTGCCTGTACTTCCCCTTCACGGGTGAAGAACGACGTTTGCAGGTTGTCGAGTTCCAGTAAGTTATTCATCTCGGTTAGCCCCCGGCTCAAAGGCGGTACGCAGCACATCGCCCAGAACGTTAAAACTCAGTACCGTCAGCAAAATCAAAATCCCAGGGAACATGGCAAGCCATGTGGCTTCCCCAATAAACGATTGTGCGTTGTTGAGCATACTTCCCCATGACGCATTCGGCTGTTGTACGCCAAGTCCGAGGAAACTGAGTGTCGATTCCATCAGGATGGCCGAGGCAATATTCAGCGTCGCGGCCACCATAATGGTCGGCAAGATATTCGGGATAATATGGCGTGCAATGATGTTAAACGGATGTTCACCACAGGCACGCGCGTACACCACATATTCACGTTCCTTGACCGACAAGGTTTCCGCCCGCACCAGGCGCGACATATTCATCCAGGTCAGCGCACTGATAATCACAATGATGTTGGCAATACCCGGCTTCAGATAGGCGTTGAGCACCAACAACAAGAAGAACGCCGGAATCGACATCAGGATATCGACCACGCGCATCATCAGGTTGTCGATTCGCCCGCCAAAATAGCCGCTCACCGTCCCCACCAAAGTGCCAATCAGCGTTGAAAATAACATCGACAGGAAACCGACCATCAAAGAGATCTGGCCGCCGTATAAGGCACGGGTGAAGTAGTCACGCCCATAGTCATCGGTGCCAAACCAGTGCTTCACATCCGGTGGCAGTAATCTTGCCGTCAACGACATCTGGTTAGGATCAAAAGGACTCAGCGCTGCCAGCAATGCGGCGATACTGAAAACGATCAGAACCAGTAATGAGAATTGAGCTGGACGATTACGTTTCAGGCCATGTTTAACTTGTTGCCAACGTCTACTCATCGTCTTACCTCAACGCCTTAATGCGCGGGTCAGCCACGCGATATAACAAGTCTGCCAATAAATTGCCGAAAATAATCATTGCTGAAGAGAGCATGATCATCGCCATGATCAACGGGTAATCCAGCGAGGTTATTGACTGGATCCCAAGCAGCCCCATACCGGGCCAGGAAAAGACACTTTCAGTGACATACGCACCGACCACCAGCTCACCAAACGACAGGCCAAACAACGTAATAACCGGCAATAGCACATTTTTGAGAACATGGCGGAATAAGATGGAGCGGCGTGTGGCGCCGTATGCCAGCTGCGTTTGCACATAATCAGCTGACAATTGCGTAATGGTGTTAGAGCGGATGTAACGCACATAACTCGAGAGGTTGTAAAAAGTCAGCGCGATACACGGCAAAATCCCGTGACGAACCACATCCAGCCATGAGTCCTCCATGCCAATGGAGCGCATCCCCATGCTCGGCAGCCAGTTGAGCTGCACAGAAAACACCGTTATCAGCAGGATACCAAACCAGAAAATCGGCACTGAAATACCGATATAGGCAAACATGTTGAGGAAGTTATCCAGCCAGCGGTGTTTGAAAGCTCCGGCCAGCAAACCCAATGGCAGGGCTAACACGATGGCCAGAATCAGTGATGCCCCCATCAACCCAAGCGTTGCCGGAATACGTTCAGCAATCATGGTTAATACCGGGCGATGATAAATGAGTGAATAACCCAAATCCCCTTGCAGCACGTTTTTCAGCCACAACAGGTATTGCATAAACATCGGTTTATCAAGCCCAAGGCTGTGACGGATACGCTCGATATCCTCAGGGCTCATGCGGGGTGTGATGTAGGCCTGCACCGGATCGCCGGGTGCCAGTTTGACCAGCAAAAACGACACCAGTGAAATGAAGAACAGCATCGGCACAAGTTGCGCCAGGCGTCGTACTAACAGATTGTTCATACTGCTTTCCAGGTTTTACCCAAAATAAAACCCCCGGCTGAGTGCCGGGGGTAAGTGCTTATTACTGTTGTTGATAGATTTTTGACAGATCCTGGAACATATAAACCGGCTTAGGTTCGGCTTCTTGCGTCCCGGCAAAACGTTTATCGACGGCAACCACGGCGTTGGTATAAGCAATAGGATACCAGGCCATATCGTTTGCCACCGTTTGCTGGATTTGTTTGTAAATCTCAGCACGTTTGGTTTTGTCTGTTTCGGTCGCACCCTGGTTCCACAACGCATCAAACGCTGGGTTTTTGTAGTGCGCGTAGTTGTAAGCTTCGTTACTCATATACAGCGACTTATAACCGTCAGGTTCCATACCCATGATGTAACCGCCAAGACTCAGTTCATAAGCAGTATTTTTCATGTCCAGGCTACGCTGTGACATCGCGTTCGCATCCAGAGGCATCAATTCAACCGCAATGCCCACGTTTTTCAGCTGTTGCTGAATATACAGCCCCATGCTTTCCTGGGTTTTATTGCTGTTGATATAGGCAAGACGTAGCTTCAGATTCGCTGGTGCGCCTGACTCTTTAAGCAGCGCTTTCGCTTTTTCCACATCGAATTTATAGGTTTCAACCTCGTTGGTTTGATACAGCGTATCTGGCGTCAAAATAGACGCGGCAGGTTGCGCGTAATCCAGCGAAGAGAATGCCGCCTGAACCAGTTCATCTTTATTGATGGCATAAGCGATAGCCTGACGCAGGGTTTTATTCTTCATGCTATCGACGTTCTGGTTGAACGTCATATACGCCAGACGGCCTTCCGGATAAATAACGAAGTCGAATTTACCGCTCGATTTCAGGCGCGTGACATCTTGCGGATCAACCATCTTCATGTTGATTTCACCGTTTTGTAGCGCCAGGTTTGCGGAATTGCTGTCTTTTGCAAAACGGTAGGTGACGGCATCCAGTTTCGGTTTACCGTTCCAGTAGTCGTCAAAACGCGTCAGGGCGTAATACTGCCCGGCACGATACTCTTTAAATTTGAACGGGCCCGAACCGACTGGCGCATCGTTTTTGGTGCTCTTTTCCATGTCACCCTTTTCATCAGCAAACACATGCTGTGGGATCGGGTAAATCTGTACCAGCGTCCCGACAAACGCAGCGCTCACCTGTGGCAGCGTGAATTTCACCGTTTGGTCATCGACTTTGCTGACTTGAATCGGTTTGTCGCCATACACGAACATACTGCGGAAGAAGCTGTGCTGCTTCTCATCGAGCAATTTGTTGAAGGTAAACACCACGTCATCAGCGGTGATGGCTTTGCCATCCTGCCATTTCAGATTCGGTTTAAGTTTAAGAAGATATGAGAGGTTGTCATCGGACGGCGTCAGGCTTTCTGCCAGGCCCCATTCGATTTTGTCGCCGTTGAAGCTATACAGCGGAGCATACAGCGCCTGCATAATCGTCAGCGTAGTACGGTCACTGGCATACAGCGGGTTCATCGCTAACGGGTCACCACTGGTAATACCAACAATCAAATTGCCGCCATCCTGGGAAGCTTGTTTTGCCGGGGCAGGACTTGCCGCAGTGTCAGTTTTCGCATCATCACAGCCTGAAAGAGCCAGGGCCAAAGAAGCAAACAACGCAGATAACAACAGGGGTTTACGCATTTAATCACGGACTCCATCTCAAATAGAGTCCGCATAGTGCACCACCCTTACCCACATTGTAAATAAGTGTAAAACGCATAACGATATGCGAAAAAGTGCTAAGGGATAAAATGTCGATATATAGCGGTACAGAGAGGAGAAACATTCAAATTTCAGGCATAAAAAAACCTGCCGCAGCAGGTTTTTCTTCAGTCAGGCAGATTAAAACATGCCAGCTGGCGGTACATCTTTAAAGGTTTTGCAGTACTGCTCAAACATGCTTTTCAGGATTTTGCGCATTTTCATTGTGTGCTCCAGTTTTTTCTTTTTACAGGTTTTGCTCTTTATGGTGCTCATAATATGACATCCGTCACGCAAATCAATAGTTTTGTGATGCACATCACACATTTTTCGTGTGGATTTTACAAGTTCGTCACATGAAATGGCTTGCAAATCCAATACTTAACTGGTTAATTGGCTCAATTAATTTTTAAAACATTATTTTAATTTTGAGTTTCATTCATGGAAAACTCCCCTTCTCAGTCACCAAAACGTGGCATTTCTGGCATGGCGTTGTTGGTGGCTGGCGCATTTTTTATGGAATTTCTCGATGGGACGGTGATCGCCACCGCTCTGCCGGAAATGGCAAAAACATTTGGCGTCGATGCCGTTGATCTGAATATTGGCATGAGTGCTTATTTGCTGACTCTGGCCGTGTTGATCCCGGCAAGCGGTTGGATTGCCGACCGTTTTGGCGCACGCAAAGTCTTTACCCTCGCACTCGGGATCTTTACCTGTGCCTCCGTGCTGTGCGGGATTGCCAACACGCTTGAGCAGTTTGTCGCGATGCGCATCTTGCAAGGAGTTGGTGGTGCGCTGATGGTGCCCGTCGGGCGACTGGCGGTGTTACGAACTACGCCCAAACATTTACTGATTACCGCTATCGCCACGCTGACCTGGCCTGCGCTGGTTGCGCCGATAATTGGCCCTCCGCTGGGCGGATTCATCACCAGTTATGCGTCGTGGCGTTGGATTTTTTATATCAATCTGCCGCTTGGATTGATTGCCATGGCGCTGGCGTGGCGCTTGATTCCTGATATTCATGATGACGATCGCCGCCCGTTTGATGGTATCGGATTTACCGGTACCGCCGTGGCGATGATTAGCCTGGTTTACGGTCTGGAAATGCTGGGGCAAGCTCAGGTCAATCTCCTGCCAACATTGGGGCTGCTGCTATTGGGCGCCGCATCGTTATGGTTTTCACTCTGGCATTTTAAGCATGCCCAACATCCGATGATTCGTCTTGAGGCTTTAAAGGTGCAAACCTTCGGCGTGACGATGTACGGAGGGTCGCTTTTCCGCACCTCCATCAGTGCGGTACCCTTTTTATTGCCGCTGCTGTTCCAGGTGGGTTTCGGTATGGATGCGTTTCATTCTGGCATGCTGGTGTTGGCGGTGTTTGCCGGAAACCTTGCCATGAAACCTGCCACCACGTCGTTAATTCGAGCGTTAGGCTTCAAAAAACTATTAATCATTAATGGGCTGCTCAATGTCGCGTCTCTGTTAGCCTGCGCCTTTCTCACTCCGCATACCGTGGTCTGGTTGACGGTTGCCATTCTGTTTTTTGGCGGGATGTTCCGCTCGATGCAATTTACCGGCATCAGCACCCTCTCCTTTTCCGATGTGCCATCGTCACAAATGAGCTACGCCAATACGCTTTTTAGCACTGCGACGCAGCTGTCTGTTGGGTTAGGTATTACGCTTGGCGCGATAGGGATCCGCCTTGGCGAGAAAATAAGCCAGTGGCTCGATGTCGCGTCAATTCCTGGGATGTCGATCAAAATATCGTTTGTGATGATTACACTGATTTGCCTGCTGGGGCTGGTTGATTTACTGCGACTGCCACAAAACGCCGGGAGCAGCGTGTCCAAAAAGCCATAGTGCATTTCAGACCTCAATTATACTTAACGCAACAGATCGCGTGTCGTTGAGGTCGTTATGAAACAGAGAACGGTTAGAGTAATGCTGGTTCTGGCGCTAATCAGTTATCAGGCAAAGACCGCAGAACCCGCCGAACATTCACCCTCATTAAACTTCCCTACGCTACATAAACCGAGCCTGCACGGCGGTATACAACAACGATGGCCGGAAGCGCCGCAAGCGAATATCAACCATCAACACTGGGATGCGCAGCATCTTGAAGCCGCACGTCAGACGCAGCACACCGTGGATTAAGTGGTGTTGACGCAAAAAAAATGGCCAGCAAAAGCTGACCATCTTTATTAGCGATTAAATACTATCAGGCAAGAATTTCGCGAACGAACGCTTCAATCTCTTTGTTCTGGCAGTTTTCGAAGAAACACTTCTGGAAACGTTCGCCCGTCACTGCTGTTTTCACCAGTTCAGGATCGATAGAACGCAGGGTGTCCAGATAGTTTTCTTTCACTACCGCAGCTTTAACCTGATTCAGGATACCCGCGTTACGAACCTGTGGCTCTTTACGCTCGATTGGGTAGCCTTCGCCTTTACGGCCAGTGAATGCTTTTTCAAACATATAACGTACGTTCAGCTCTGCACCCCAGCCGAAGCCTTTAGCGAATGCCAGTGACAGTGCGTTTCCGTTGTTGATTTGGGAGAACAGGAAAGCATCAGCAGGATCCAGGCAGTATCCGCAAACCACACCCGGGTGGATGTTCAGGGACATCATTGCGCCCTGGCCTGTGCCACAACCGGTCACAACGAAATCAACGGCTTTAGAATTCAACAGAATGCTCGCCATAATACCGAGGTGGATGTAGGTCAGGTGGTGATCCTGCTCATCGCTCATACCGACGTTGTAAACCGGGTACTCTTTCTCAGCAGCAACCGCTTGCAACTCATTAAGAATGATTGCGTTTTTGCCAGCCTGACTGTTTTCCATCATCAGTGCTATTTTCATTTCCGTCTCCTGATTGGGTCACGGGGTTTCCCGCGTTGAAAAGCTTAGGTATGCAGTAACGATACTATCTAGCAAACATACTTTCAAATTTAATGAAATTTAGTTTTAAAAAATTAAGATGGGGTCACACTTCTGCGTTTTCCCGATGAAAACCCTCCGGTTTATACCGATACGGTTACAGCCGTAAATTTCCAGCCGATTATTACCTTAAATTCCACTTAAGAGCCGCTCTATTCGTTAACGTAAGGGAAATTATGCAGCTTTGTGCTGTTGGTCATATTCCGTTTGGCTGCATGCTAAAATTGTAAGAAATATCATTTGAGTCTCAGCATATGAAATCTGTTTATTTGCTTTTAGTGGCTGCGTTATTAAGCGGCTGCACCATGAATAAAACCCCACAGCCCGTCAAAGGAAGCGAAGTTGCAGGGGTTGTTCGTCTGGGTTTTGATATTGCCCCATTACAAAGAGCGAAAATTGATACCTACGTTGCACAGTCAGCAGCCAGCCATCAATGCCAACAATGGGGTTATGTCTCCGCATTCCCCTATGGAGAGCCAATCAGAACCTGCTCTCTGACCAGCGGCGCGTTGTGCCTGAACCAAACTGTGACCCTTGAGTACCAGTGTCGGGGCAACGGAATGGAGAAATATCTGAGAGATGAAATAGCCGTTCAATAACCGGAGTGGGTTTACTAATGGGATGAGCAATAAATTATTTCTCATCCCGTTAATTAAATAATAATCATTCTTGTTGGCCTGTAATAGCTTTTAAAAAAGAATAATATTAGCAACCATTCTCATTACAATAATATTATTAACAATTCCTTTGCATTATAGAAATAATAAAATTAAAGTAGCGCCATTGTTAAAGTCCTAATTCTCATGGAGCGCCTCATGCTTAAAGCTGAAATGATCGAAAAACTTAACGAACAAATGAATCTTGAGCTTTACTCTTCCCTGCTTTATCAACAAATGAGTGCATGGTGCAGCTACCATAGCTTTGAAGGGGCTGCCGCTTTCCTGCGTCGCCATGCTCAGGAAGAGATGGAGCACATGCAGCGCCTGTTTGCTTATTTAACGGATACCGGAAGCTTGCCTCGTATCAATGCTATTCCAGCACCCGACCATGATTATACTTCTCTGGATAGCCTGTTTAGCGCAACCTACGAGCACGAACAGTTAATTACTCGTAAGATCAATGAACTGGCTCATGCAGCGATGAGCTCTCAGGATTATCCGACCTTTAACTTCCTGCAGTGGTATGTTTCTGAGCAGCACGAAGAAGAAAAACTGTTTAAATCTGTACTGGATAAATTAAGTCTGGTCGGTAAAAGCGGTGAAGGTTTGTATTTCGTAGATAAAGAACTTTCTACCCTGGATACACAAGCTTAATCATTTCTAATCGGTAAGCATGCTTTATGCTTACCGGTTCTCATTTTCAAAATGTGTTCATCGCTCTACCCTGCAAAATCCCCCAGATTTTTCTCTTCAGAAAGGCGAATGTTGCCCGAACGTCTATACTCCACAACAGCAGTATTCCGAACGCCGAACATAGCTTCTACTCATACAATAATAAGCAACATTTTCTTCCTGTATCTGGTGATAACTGACATGGACAAGATGAAAAAATGTTAAACAAAAACAATAGATTAATTAAAAAGCTATTCTTCCATGAGTCCTGGGACATCATGGTCATTAAAAACTGCATGCATTCATTCCCTGATAATACGCTGGATATTCTCAGTCATTCCAAAGCACAACTTCTTAATAAAAAATACACGTTTCAGGCCGATCCTTTTATTATCGAAAAAGAAGATAAACTGTTTATCTTCTATGAAGCATTTAGTTTCCTTAACTCGAGAGGCGTACTAAAGTGCCGGGTTCTGAATAGCGAGATGAAAGAAATAGAAGATATCAAACTACAGGGTTTTGATGATTTGAAATGTCACCTGTCATTTCCTTTTATTTTTTCTCATGATGACAAACTATTTATGATCCCGGAATCATCAGAAAGAAAAGAAGTTATTCTCTTTCAATCTACTGATTTCCCGGCGCGTTGGGAAAAAGTCAAAGTGTTACTTTCCGATGTCGAATATACAGATAATGTCTTCTTTACTTTGGATGGCGTAAGCTATCTCATATCCACCACGCTGGATAATGAAATGGTAATTCACACGGCAAATGATTTGTTAGGTGACTGGAAAAAAATCGAACCGTCGTTAACATTATGTAACTACCACCATCGCGGTGCCGGAACGCCTTATTCAAACAATAATAAAAATTATATTCTTACTCAGGAATGCTTACCCGGGTCATATGGGAAATCAATTTATATCAAAGAGTTAATCAACTTAACCCCAACGACTTTCGAAGAACGACTGGTGGCGAATATTTCCCCTACCATTAACAAAAGCTCAGGCATTCATACTTTTAATTTTTCTGACACATATATTGTCTATGATACTAAAAATTGGATATTCAGCTTTTTCTCTCCATTAAAAAAGATAATCTTTAAGTGCCTTGTCAAATACCGGAAACAGTATTTTGCCTGAAACAGCAGATGAATGCCCGGGTGTTTGCTGATACTCTTGGTTAACTTGACTGAGCATGAGTAAGACATAAGCTCGATTCGCTCATTTTGCAATATTATTCTGGAGATACTATGGCAATTCTTGTAACTGGTGGTGCTGGCTATATTGGCTCACATACCGTTCTGGCATTACTGGAGAGAGGTGATGATGTCGTCGTCATCGACAACCTTTCTAACTCGTCTAAAGCCTCTTTGGACAGGGTTGCAGAATTAACCGGAAAAGTACCGACATTATATGTTGCCGATATTTTAGACAAACATGCGCTAAAAGAGATCTTCTCAAATCACGAGATATCCGATGTTATTCACTTCGCTGGCTTAAAATCTGTCGGTGAGTCGGTTAGAAAGCCTCTGGAATATTATGAAAACAACGTCGTTGGGACGCTGGTTTTGCTCAATGAAATGTTGCTTGCAGGCGTCGATAGCTTGATCTTCAGCTCATCTGCGACGGTATATGGCAATCCAGAAAAAGTCCCGCTAAGCGAAGAGTGTCAAACCGGGGGGACCACTAACCCATACGGGACGTCGAAATTAATGGTTGAACAAATTTTGCGTGATTTTTCGCACGCACAACCTGAATTCCGCATTACCTGTTTACGCTATTTCAACCCGGTTGGCGCGCATCCGTCAGGCCGGATCGGTGAAGATCCCAACGGTATTCCTAATAACCTGGTGCCTTATATTTCTCAGGTCGCTATTGGAAAGCTCGAATGCCTCTCGGTTTACGGCAACGATTATCCAACACCCGATGGAACCGGCGTCCGTGACTATATTCATGTGCTGGATCTGGCAAGCGGGCATCTGGCGGCATTGGATCATAAAGCTGAGGGATCGGCCTTCAAAGCCATCAACCTGGGGACCGGTGTCGGTTATTCCGTGATTGACCTGATAAAGGCTTTTGAAAAAGCCGCACAAACCCAAATTAACTACAAAATAGTCGACAGAAGACCGGGTGATGTCGCGGAATGCTGGTCGGATTCATCCTTAGCCAAACAGAAACTGGGATGGCAAGCGACCCGCTCTCTTGACGAAATGATGCGTGATACCTGGAACTGGCAGAAAAATAACCCGAACGGTTTTAACTCTTAATTCTGTTTCTTAAATTCCTGTCACGATAATGAGCCTGAATTTCAGCTTCAGGCTCATTCTCCGTTAATTATTAGTGCGAACCTTCGACACCCGATACCAACCGTCACTTTGTTTGCCTTCATTCGCCAGATTAATTCGCGCTTTTCCTTGTTTATCCAGCATCGCCACTTCAACAAAATATTGCCCATTCGCTAAATTCGCAGGCAGTGTCAGACGATAACTCGTGGTGCGCTCGCCAGGTAACCAGCTGCGAATATCATCAGAGGTTCTCCCCTGGGCGATAACCTTGTTCGCATCATTCACCAGGCGATACGACACATCATATTTCAGGTAAATCGGCGCGACCCCCTCATTTTTCCACAGGCTATTTAGCGTCAGAGATCCGCCTTTTGCTACGACCGCATCATGGCTTAACGAGGCTAGACGAAAACGATATCCCAGTTTTGTCAGCGCCTTATCGACGATGCCGCGATACATAACCGGCACCTCAGTGGACTTCAAATTAATCGTACTGGCGTGCTGTTCTAATGCCCAGTCAAAGGTCCGTTGCACTTCGTCGAGGGAATAATGCTGGATGGTTTTCCACTCGGCCATATGGCCGCAGATCTCAAAACTAATCGGCGCGCGTTTCCACGCATCATTAAAACCGGACCAGGCCGCCTGTGCCGCCTCTATGCGCTGCGGATAATCATCTTCCATCAGGTTCCAGGTTGTCGAAAAGTTACGCCAGTCGCCCAGACAGTCCGCACGCCAGCCAGCACCACGCTTCGTAGCGCTCACGAGGTTATCGCCACCGGCAATCAGCATGATTTTTGGCGTTTTAGGGAACGCAGTAAAGTGCATGGTGACGTACTTTTCTAGTTGAGCAGGTGTGTAGCGCTTTTCCAGCGGAGTCATTGAAGGGAAATTGCTGTTATGCCATTCACCCCAGGAACCCACCATGCCAATATCGACGTAGGCCAGGTTTTCATTACCATCGTACCGCTTCCCAAAGGCGTTCAGCAGACGCTGGCTATATTCAAGAAAAATGGGGTCATCTAAGTCCGGTGCGAAGGTTTTTTTGTCCGATGTCCAGACGCCTTTCACCCCTTTTTTAATCAGCCAGTCAGGGATTTTGCTCCCGCTTTCCGGGCCATCCATCACCATAAATCGCAGTCCAACATTCATCGCCGGTTGATGCTTCGCTGCAAACTTAAAAGCATCATCAACAAGAGCAAAGTTGTACTGCCCCTCAACTGGCTCAACTTCTGACCAGTAAAAACGCTCGTATTCAATTCCGGTATCGGGATATTGCGCCCGCGTTAGTTGATCACCATATCCCTGATGAAAGCTGGCGATTCCCATTCCCGGATTCGTTATGGGGCCGGAAAGTGCTTTTGGCGTGACGACTGTCATCGGTACGGCCATGACCGCCCCCGGAAAAACCATGCACATCAATGAAATTAACGTTTTTATATTCATAGTATTTCCGATTGGTGTTAGGGGCGTTAGCTCGCCCAGAACTAGTTGTTACGCAAGCTGAGCCACCAGTCCCAAATCCCCACATGGAAATTCCGAATCAGATCGATTCCCACTGCGGATTTGATCATATATAGCGTCAGTAACAGGCACAAAACGGCAAAAATAGAGCCGCCAAGAATCAGCAATGTCACAACAATTCGCACCAGAGTCGATTCTTTACGCAGCCTTTTACGTAAGTCTCGTCCCAGTAAAAAGACCATATAGTAACGCGTCCCAAAGAAGGGAAAGCTCTTACGAATATCGATCCGGTGGTGTGTTGAAAGAGTGATCGAAACGAGCGCGCCCTCTATCTCCTGCTTTTGTTCGGGAGTCAGCTGTGCCTGAGTTTCTTCATCAAGCACTTCGTAGAATCTGTCAATGACGATGGGGCGTCGGGTTGAATTCGTCAATTTTAACCTATTGATTTATCTATTAAATGGTAGACACCTACAGTTTTCCTGGCAATCTCACTCCAGTCATAGGTTTGCAGAAATTGACTGTAATCGGCGGTATTTAGCACACCTCTTTCCTGAATTTTCTCAGCTAAATCAACCACATTTCCGACTTTGAAATAAGCGTCAGCGGGCAGCCCGACTTCAAGATTTGCCGGGATATCACTCACTACCGCCGGTAGCGAATACGACATCGCCTCCAGCAGCGCTATCGGCAATCCTTCGTGATAAGACGGCATGATAAATAGCTTTGCCTGAGAAAATACCACCTTCAGTGCGTCACCTTTTAAAAAGCCAGTCAAAATGACATTCGGCGTTTTTATGGCTAATTCCTTCAGACTTATGCTGTAGTCGGAAGGATGGTCCGCATCACCAATCAAAACCAACGGTTCGGATATTCCGGATTGCTGGTAGGCGGCAATTAAATCATGAAACCCCTTTTCTTCCACAAAACGCCCCACCGCAACAAGATAATTCTTAGGCTTCAGAGCATAACGATCGAGTGTTTTATGAATCATTTCAGGGGTAAACGTTGGCGGAATATTCACACCGTTATGGATTAGATGGGCATCCATGCGGCCATGTTTCTTCTGAATCAACTGATTAATGACGTCAGAAATAACGATGACTTCATTGGCATAATTGACAGCAAATTTTTCGCCCAGCAAAAGCGCCTTCTTTGCAATCCCACCCCATTTCTGGCGTTCGTAATCCGGGCCGTGGTGCGTAAACACCACTTTCTTGCCAAGCATTCGGAGCAGCGGCACAACCAGACCCGGCCCGATCGCATGGACATGAACAATACTTGATTGGTCAAAACAGGTCTTAAACGCCGCTAAAACAGAGTGAGCAATGGCTTCCAGCGAACGTTTTTTGGGCGCCCACAGCGCCACGGTTTCAACATTTTTATACTGTGACTTACTGTAACCAACATAAGGTGCACGCGCGATGACACAAATATCCACATCAAACTGTTGTTTGATGGCTGGATAAAGATTTTGGCAATGTGTTTCCACTCCGCCTAATACATCGGGTATGCCACGCGTGCCGATAACAGTAATTTTTTTAGTCATATCAGGGTTTGCTCAACAATTCTTGATACAAATCGAGCAATGCTTTCATATGATTTCGCATCGCGTATTTATCGCAGAGCCGCTGGTGAGCATTCAATCCCATGTGGTGCGCTTTCTCCGGATTTTCGGCCAGGTCATCGAGTATCGTGGCCAGCGCCTGGGCATTTCCGGGTTCAAATAAAGCGCCATCAACGCCATCACGTATTTGTTCAGGGATCCCACCAATACGCGAACCCACTATTGGCCGCGCAAATGACATGGCTTCTAACACTGACATCGAGCAATTTTCATTACATTCTGAAGGCACGACAATCACGCGTGCGTGCTTAATTAATGCATCTAATCCCTCGCCTTGTTGTACATAACCGAGGAATTCTGCCTGCGGAAATTGCGTCACCAGGTCATTATAAATTGGACCATTACCCACAATTTTCAGCGGAATTTTATTGCGCATAAGCTGATGTGCTTGCGCTAACGTTTGTATCCCTTTTTCAGGGCTAATTCGTCCGACATAGAGTATATAACCCTGGTCTTCAATGTCCTGGAACGGCTGGCTGTCATCAATACCATTCACAATCACGTCAATACGTGAATTGGGCAGCGTATGTCTTATGATTCCGCGCAAAAATTCACTCGGTGAAATAATGACGTCCAGAGCCTGATAATTCTTCGCGATATATTGCCAGGTGGCTTCCAAAGAGAGCAACAAACTTTTAGACGCTGATCCTTCGTAACAGCGATATTTAAACGCGTTGTAGACTGACCCCGTGATACAGGCATCGCAAACCTTGCCATCACGCAACATCGCGTAGGAAGGACAGGCAATCTTATAATCGTGGGCGGTTAACACTGTTTTACAGCCAAAATCCCGGGCAATTTTTATTATCGATGGGGTTAGCTGATGGTAAATATTATGAAAGTGAACAATATCCGGGCGTTCTTTCTCAAGCAGTGCCTTCATTTTTTTGCAGGCTTCAGCGTTGTGTATAAAGTTTACCGCCGTCTTAATTCCGCCGAGCAGATTACTGCCTTTATGATAATCGACATTACTGACAAAATAGTCCGCATAGTCTGAAGGGAAGTTTTTTTCGTGTTGCATTGAGAAATCAATAACGTCGACGCCAGCCTGTTTCAGCATTTCGCGTTCCTGGAAGTAAACTGTTTCTGCACCACCTTTGATGTAGAAAAACTTATTCACCAGTAAAATTTTCATCATAGCAACCTATTCTTTAATGACTTTGCTGTCGGGTGGAGTCATTGGATCTCGCATCGAATGAGTCAGTCCCTTGAGTAATCCGACAGAAAGTACGGCCAAATTAAGTACACTTTGCAAGCCATTGAGTAATGACCGATTTTTAATCGTTTTCAGGATAATAAATGCCACCAGTGGCAGCAAAGCCAGCGCAATAATATCGATATTGAAAGTCAAAATCGCAACCAGTAATAGCAATAAATAAGTCGCAAAAATCACCTCATTTTTGACCATTTTTATCGCATTTCGCAGATAAGGCTTACCCCACGCACTGCGTAATAACTCGCCGGGTGCCTGGTTATATCCACTGCGCCAGCGGTACATAAGCAATTTGAGTGTGGGCATATCGTGCGAAGTGTGGCTGAAATAAGGTACGTTCAGGCGGTGTAATTTATAACCGGCGTCCACCAGGCGCATCCCAAGTTCAGCCTCTTCATACGCGTGAAGATTGAGATTGGTCAGATAACCAATTTTTTCTATTGCCGAGCGACGATATAAACCCCCGCCCCCTAAATGATCGCAATCCCCAACGGGATAAATTTCATGCAGCCGTTGTTTCCGCGATTTAAATTCATAGTTAGTGGCTTCATCCATTTCCACTGTACCCGCCACGCCCGCATATTCAGGATGACTCTCCAGAAAAGCAATGGCGCTATCGATAAATCCCTTTTCCAGCTCCATATCGCCATCCATCAACAGCAGATATTCCCCTTCGCTGTACAAATAGCCAAGCTGGTGCCCAACACCACAACAGCGGTCCGCAGGTTGTGTTAAGGACACCACGGTGACACCTTTATTGCTGGCCAATTGCTGAGTGCTGTCGGTGGATAAACTATCGGCAACAATAATTTTATGCGGGTATTCAGCAATCTGCTGCTGGATACTATCAATGGTTTTTTCAATACATTCGGCTTCGTTAAGTGTTTTAATACTCACGGAGATAAAGGGTTTATGACTCATATTACTGCTCCGCAAAACGATAAACGGACCGACGAATAATCAGACTTGAGCCCAGGGACAGATAGAACAAGAATTGTATCATTGGCGTGATCGTGAGTATCTGACTGTAGGGCAAACTCAATAAGCAACTGATAGCAAAAACACTGAACGCAGGCGCAAAACTGAGCAATTGCAGATCTTGCGTGTCTAATTGCTCGCGCGTTAACAGAGCTTTAGGTTGCACAATTTTCAGGATGTAGAGAATTAACCCGATAAATAACAGCGTTCCCACCACGCCCACTTCCCAGAGCAACATACTCAAAGACGTTGAATCGAGAATCAAATTATAAGTGATATTCAGGAAGCCTGGCGAAACGATACTTCCGCTGTTTGTCGCGTTCAGTCCGTAACCAAATAACGTTCCTGAAAGCCCCCACAGATCGTTATTCTTCAGCCAGAAGACAAGCGTAGTAAAGCGTCCGACTTCCCCTGAAGGCAGAATATAGTTTGGGTCAAAAATATAACTGAGCGAATCTATAAAGACGGCCAGCGAACTTTGCTCAGGGTCAGTACCAAAGGCGGTGGAATAACCCGACGCTAAGATGACGATAGCCAGCGCAATTAATAATGCCATCCCCGCGAAGATAAAAAGCAGCGCTTTGATATTCACTTTGTTCACCCCTTTGACGAAGCTGGGCATGACCCAAAGCAGCGCCAACAGTATGGGTGACAATAGAATGACAAATTTCACTTCACCAACAATACACAAACCAAAACCCAAAATGACATGCAGGGCCATCGATTTGAAACTGGTTAAGCCGTGTTTAAATTCGGAGACTTTTAACAGCATAATCAGCAGACAAAACAGCCCCATCGCGGCGGTATTCCCGCCTCCCAATGGGTCTCCACCAAAGGTTCCTACCACGGAGTCCCATTTATCTTCTTCGCCACGTACCTCAACACGCTGGGGTAGGACAAACAGTAATTGATAAAGAACCACCGGGAATTGTGCGTAAAACATCCAGTACAAAGAACGTGTTACGCGATAAATTTGCGACTCACGGCAGAATCCTAATAACAGACAGATCATCACCAGCGAGAGTGCTATCTCATTTTTAAAGCCGACAATGGCATCGGTTATCCCTTCTTGCAAAAGGGTGGACGCTCCCGCTAATACCAGGAAAATGAGATACAGTGTCAGCACCACAATTTCTTGTTTATCCAGCTGTAATTTTTCGTAGCGGGTTTGCATCACCAGCAGCACGAACATCAGCAACGTCAGGAAGAAAGGGATCCACAACACCGCCAGCACGCCGGTGAAATATTGTACTAACCCGCAAATCATCAGGGTCAGGAAAGAGTATGTCTGTAAATAATTCCCAGTATTGAGATTCATAATACGACCGGCCTGTCTTTCAAAAGATTGGCGCGTTTATTTACCTTGAGATAAATAAAGGCATAACGAACGAACGTTAATACAGAGAACAGAATAATCGATGTGGCATAGTCGTTATAAAAATAAGGCACAATGACAAAGGCGATCAGTACAATCGCTAATTGTTCAAACTGGATGCGCAGGAAATAACGATGAGAGCCAAATATCAGCTCAATCACGGTCAACGGGCAAACCGCCAGGGCCGGGAACAAATAAGGCAGCATATAGCGTGACGTTGGGATCGAGTTTATCCAATCCTCACTGAAACCAAGATGCATAACGATAGGGTAGAAAAGAAACACCCCTAGCGTACACACAACGCCTAACACCAGAAGCAACAAACGGACCTTTTTATACTCTTCAAAGTTAAACGTGTTATGCCTGAAATCTATCGACCATTTTGAGAAAATCGTGTTACGTACCGCGTTCCCGACAATCACCACCGGTGCCAGGCAGAAGCGACTCACAATCGAAAAGTAACCCGCCGTTAGCGCTGAGAACCAAAAATTAATCAACATGATAGGCAAGTTACTGTTCGCCATCGCCAGCACTTCCGCACTGCCCACTTTTGTAATGTGATGAACGTGCTTATTAAAGAATGCCAGGTTATTTTTGGGACTCAAATGTTCCAGTTGCACAGTACGAATATCAAAGGCCCGGAGAATACAGCCAATGGTGAGTACCATCATCAAGCCTGCCCAGGCCCAGTAAAATGCCTGAATATGCGAGGTCAGCAGCACCGAAACCACCACCACCACCGACACAGAAATACGCTGGAAGACCAAAAATCCAAAATTAGCCGTGCGTAATGACAAGTTCTCCGATATCAAAATCCACGTGTTGGACAGTGTGAGTAGATAAAGGAAGAAGATATTTTGGTTAAACAGCCACGCGGTAAGTAGTGCATAAGGCAGCGCGATAATCAGACTTTGTAATAAGCAAAACACCACGTTTTGCGCCAGTTCATCATCGTTCTGCTTTGGAATTAACAACTGTGAAGCAAAGGTACAAACTTGTGCGCCAATCAACGCAATACTGTAGTTAAGCGCGTACAGCCCCACTTCTGCCAGGTCATATTTGTGCGAAATTAACCAAATAGACAGCGCACCAATCAGCTGTGAAATGACTGATGACCCAGCAATTGTGGACGCGCTTCTCAGTAAACTCATAGACGGCCTGTACCGTTCATCAATTCATTGGTTTGAAGGTTGAGTGAGCGTAATCCCTCTTTCGTTTCAAGATTTTTATCAACGACTTGGTTAATCACGACACCAATAACAACCGAATGATTAGATTCGAGTTTATCCAACGCCTGGGTGATATGTTCCGCAGGCGCACCGGCTTTGAGCATGAAAATCTGACCGTCAATGACACGGCTAATCAACTGGCTATCCTGGCTCTGATTCACCGCAGCAACGTCAATGATGATGCGTTGATATTGGCTACGCAATTCACGCATCAGATGTTCCAGATTTTCAGACGACAGCATCAATAGTGATGAGATCGAGGTATTGCCTCGGGCGAGGAAATCCAGATTTTCATTCACTTTGACGCACAGATTCTCAAGCGTCGCTTCGCCACGCAGCAACTCAGCAACCCCATGCGCAGACGGATTGGCCAATTCGCTGGATAAGCCGTCTTTATTGGAGAAGTCGAGATCGATAAGCAGTGTTTTCTGGTCAAAACTGAATGAATTTGCCAACAGATTCGCCAGCAACGTCCGGCCTTCCCCATGATCCGCCGAGGTCACTGACACAGCCTGTAGATGGCGATTATCAAGCATGATACGGGTTCGAATGCTGTGAATAATATCGGCGTTCATCGGATTATTGGCGATAACATCGCGGATTTGCGCACGACTCCCCAGCCCATTAAAGCGACGAATCTCACCTAACGCTTCGAGGTTCAGGCGCTTCTTCATTTGGCTCAGGTTATTAATGGAACTGTCCATCGCAGATTTAACGATGAAGTACATAATACTGAAGGCCAAAACTAACAGCACCACCATAATCAGCAACAAAGATTTGTTCGGCTTAACGGGACGCTCAGCAGGCACAGCCGGGTCATACAGTACGGCATCTGAATCGCTCTCACTTCCGGAGAGAGACTGTTCCTGGGTGCGCTGATACAACGTTTTGTACGAATCTTCCGTTTTATCCAGCGCCAGTTTTAAGTCGTTATAACCGTCACGTTTCGAGGCCTGGTTCTGGAAGAGCGCTTTTTGCTCATCCAATTGATGCAAGTAGTTCTGTTCGTCAGCCGCAGCAGCCTCATACTGTTGACGCAGACCGGTTTCCAGTTCACCCAGCACACTGTTGGTCTGATCCTGAATGGCCTGAACGTGCGCCTGAGCTTCCTGAACCTTGATGTGTTTTGGGCCGTAGGATTTGCGCAGCTCATACAGCGTACCTCTCGCCTGTATGAGTGCAAGACGTAAATGCTGGATCTGAGCATGATCCGAAATCACCGGCAGCGAGATGAGATTTTCGAGTGATCGCCCCGGGCGTAGACGGACTTCGTTATACAGCGATTGCGCCGCGACTCTGCGCTGAGTCGCATCGGCCAGGCGATTTGTGACGATGCCTAGCTGTTCTGTTTCAAAGCCATCCACTCCGCGGAAAGTCAGCAGCCCCTGATTTTTCAGATAGTCATTTATCGCCACTTTCTGATCGGCTATTTGCTTTTGAAGCTCGTCCATCCGCTTCTGGTTGATTTCACGTGCTTTAAGCGTATTGCCACGCTTTTGTGCTGCGCTGTAATCAATAAATGCCTGCGCGACACCATTGGCTATCTGAGACGCAAGTTCCGCAGATGATGACTCGTAGGAAATCGAGGCCAGATGTGTGGTACGAACAGGGGTGATAGTGAGGTTTTTCAACACATGTTTCAGTGCGTTATCAACACGCAGCTGCTGAGTCTCTGGGGTAATCGCAATTTTGCTGTCCGATTTGACGCCATTGAAATCAGGATTTTCATCCAGTTTCAAATTACGCACCGCTTGTTCCAGCACGATACGCGACTGCATCAACGCATACTGAGTCTCGTAATACCCATTACGTGTCGAGTCATAACCATCTACTTGCGGGAATGGAGAAACGTTATCCGGCTGTGCCTTAATAAGCACGGTCGCCGTCGAGACATACTTAGATGTCATCATGGTGATTAATGGCCAGGCAACCGCTCCCGCAATCACACCCGCGAGGAGGATTTTCCAGGTGTTCTTTTTAATTTCTTTGGCAAACCGGGAGAAATCGATAGCGCTTTCTCGCTTCATGCCATTTTCTACTATTGATAGTTTCATAGTTAGAAGAAGCCCATGCCAATTATAACGATATCACCGGGGTGAACGGAGTGTCTTACGTCCACGTTCTCAAGCAATTGGTTGGTCCCCGCGAGGCGGATACTAATATCTTCGCGATCCGCCCTGTCGGTGAAACCTCCCGCCATTGCAATAGATTTTTCTACCGTGAGTTCAGGTTCCCAGGCGAAACCATTAGGAACCTTCACTTCACCTGAAACATAGAATTTACGGAATTCAGCGATATTGACGGTGACCATCGGATTTTGCAGATAATCCGGGCTCAGACGCCCCGTGAGATCGGCACTCACCTGATCGGGTGTTTTTCCTTTCAGGGTGACCTTCCCAATGTAAGGGAAATTTATCGTTCCACTTTTATCGATAATAAACTTCATCGTCATCTCAGGTTCTCCGTACACAGCAATACTGACGGTGTCACCTGAGTCGAGAAGATATTCCGTTGATTCAGCATCAGGATTATCCATGAGTGGAGGCTGAGAGGCTGAACATCCAGCCAAAAGCACAGTGAATAATAAAAATGCCCAGAGTTTCATTATTTTCATTTTAAATCTGCACCTTAGCTGTAAACATAATCAGCGAATTGTCATAGCCCAGCGTTCTCAGAACTTCCCGGTCGTCGTCAGCACCGATAAAGAACGAATCGGTTTCTTTGGTAGAGCGCAATGTATCTATTTGATATTTCAATTCAAAATTAACAGAAGGTCTGAAGTCGTAACTCATGGCGAAAGTGAATACACTGTCTTTATCCGTTCTGTCCTTATCTTGTTTCTTATAGCCTTCCGTAGTGTAGGAATAATCTAACAAGGTAGAGAAACGGTCATTGAACCAAAAATGTTGATACGAAATACCGTATTGCGAAACCAGAATATATCCCCCCACTTCTGAAGGGTCTTTAATACGCTGCGAGGTGTGTGCTGTAAAAATAGCCTGGTTGAGTGGTTTCCACTCCCCCTGAATATCCCAGTTTAGTCCATTAAAATCCTGCGAGTTTGGGTTGTTCTGAAACGTTTTATACAACCAGGCCACGTTCATATCGATATTGGTCTTACCCGTAACCTGGGACTTGATTCCATACATCAAATAATATTCGTTACTGTCTTTTGCAGTAGCATGATCATAATGCTGCTGGTTAGTAATAAAGCTATAACGGAAACGTGTTTTCGGGGAGTATTGGTCGAATATTTCGGCAACCAGGCCATTTTCATACCATTCCTGCTCCTGAATGTACGTGTAAAAGTCATCGTCCGTTTTCTGCACTTCCTGGGTATTCCCAAAACGAAGTCTTTTATAATGCACAGCGAGTGCAGCTTTTCCGCGTCCTTCATAGGCCCCGTAAGTGTAACGCAACTCACTGTTCAAAAGGTTGGTACTAAGGGGGGAGTTAATCCCAAACTCTTGAAATTGCTCAGGTACGAAGCCTTCTGTCACACCACGACCACGATCTTCATGCCCAATAGAATCTTCAATATTAAAGGCAAGCCCATGCTTTAACCCAAAACGCCACTCACCATTAAAACGGAAGAAATGATCATTGTAGTTATCAGCCGAGTCATTAGTGTAATTGCGATAATCACCTGAATACATTATCAGGTATTTATCTGCGCCACGTTGTCCTTCCATGGTCAATACTGGCGCGGCGCTCAAAAAGTTTGAACCAATAGCATCGCTATCATGTGGCTGATAAGTCACATTATCTTCGTAACCGTAACTCGCACCCACTTTGCCTTGAAAATCAATACCTGCAAAGCCGATATGAGATTTCGGTGTTAAGTCTGCCAGGGCCGGTTGTGATATAACGATTCCGGCTACAAAAATATATTTAATATGCATTTTTCCCAACAAATCCTTTGAAAATAGTTTTTATAATAATTTTTATATCTAGCCACAACGACCAGCTTTGGATGTATTCAATATCGTACTGTACGCGCTTTTCCATTTTATAAAGTGCATCAATTTCTCCACGATAGCCGTTAATTTGCGCTAAACCTGTGATCCCAGGCTTAACTTTGTGGCGAATCATGTAGTTTTCCACTTGTTTACGATATTGCTCATTGTGGGTGACGGCATGTGGCCTTGGGCCAACAATCGACATGCTGCCTTGCAGCACATTAATAAATTGCGGGAGTTCATCCAGGGACGTACGGCGTAAAAATGCGCCAAAGCGCGTGACTCGCGGATCGTCTTTCGTCGCTTGCACCACGGTGTCTGAGTTCTCCATCACGCGCATCGTTCGGAATTTCCAGACCTTAATTCGTTGCCCACTCAAACCATAACGGTCTTGCTTGAAAAATACTGGCCCACGAGAGGTCAGTTTTATCCCGATGCCAATCACCAGCAAAAGTGATGAAATCAACACCATGATAATACTGCCCAGCACCAAATCTTCGGCGCGCTTGATAAAGGAGCCAAAACCGGCGAAAGGTGAGCTCAGAATACTGATGGTTTGTAAGTTATGGACCGAACGCAACTCAGACATATGAGAGCTGTAGGAGTTAAAATCTGGCACGATGTAAGTATCAACCGTGGTGTCGGACATCACAGCAAGGAAATGGCGAATCCTTTCCAGCGCAACTAACGGTAAAGCGATATAGATTTCATCGACTCTGCCTGCTTGCGCCTCTTCAACCAAGCCGCTGACTGAGCCTTTGAAGGGGCTGTTGATTCGGTCAATCAGATCGCTAAATCTCGAAGCATCGCGTTCATCGTAGAACGCCAAATCGAGTTTTACATTGGAATATTCTTTGAGCAGGGCCGTTTCTGCCGCCAGGCCGTTAGATGTCACCCCAACAATAGCGACGCGAATGTTCTTTTTCGTTGAATATTTGAGGAAAATTAAATGGACTAAATAGAGCAAAAAAAGAGGTATTGCGTACCAGAATAAGGTAACAGGGATAAACTCATTTTCCAGGGTGTTTAGATACCCAACTGACTGCCACCCACCCGCTAAAAGTCTGACAATCTCTACAAAAACCACCGTAAGAAATGAGCATAAGATCAATCGCAACTGACCTCGTACACTCCAGTTTTTGGGTCGATGGAGATAAAGTTCAGTATATTCGCCAAACAGCAAGAATGCGGTGGAGAACAGAAAACTGAACATTAATACAGTGCTAGTCGATTCCATTGATAATAGCAATGCACTCAATATTAAAATCGAGTTAATAAGAATGAAATCCGCTAACTTAATAAATACTGGGTACCCTCCATGGGTAAACTTCAGTGAATTTCTCAGCATTGTTAGACTCGTTATTAATCGAATTATAATGATGATGCAGTCCCTTCCCATCATCATTATATCATAAGTGTAAAGAATACGATGTAAGATTGTTATGAATTGTAAAATGTCGTTTAAGTATGTCTGAAGGGTTCTGCTTTTGCCTGATGTTGTGCTTTCGAACAGGTAGCTATTTGTTTTTCTTAAAGAAGTAGGAGTGAAGTTTTTGTCTGGGATTTAACTTAGGCATATCCGGTGGGAGGGTTTAGCGAGAGATGGCGTCAATGAGGCATTCAATGAAGAATGCCTGGTTAATGAGAAAACACTTTTCCACTGTATAATTAATGAACAGTATTTATCTCAGACTGAGGTTGTTCTTTCCAGTAACGATGTAATTCCAACGCAGCAGGACCAATTGCTGCCTGGCTCGTTTCATATTCCTCTTCGGTCATCTGTTCAAGCTTCGCGATATTAGCTTCGTCACCATGTAAAGCAATTGCCTCCAGCACGGAACGCAACGATTCTGGCAAGGCACTCCAGTCACTTAACCCAACACCGCGCATGTAACCAAAGCACCACTCTTCAACGATCGTGTAGTCATTACCATCAACTTCGCGAAAACCAAACAGGGGTTCGAACTGGTCAGGAGCACTGGACAGGCGTTCGGCAATATCATTCATATGCTGAGAGCAGAGTTCGTGAAAGCGTTGTTGTTCTTGTGCGCTTTCCCAGTGTGGAAGCTGATTCTCACCGCCCCACACTGCAGATTGTAACTCAGCAAATGTAATCTTCGTCGGCGCAGAGAGAATCGCCGTCAGCATCCCGTCTAATTCAGAAACGTCCAACACAGAATCATCATTACCGTACTGAGTGAGCGTGTCATCCAGCCATTCCAGTTCTTCTTCGTTTAGCGGCCCATGATTCATGCTGTGTTCTCCAAAAGGTGTTCAATTTTTACGCCGAATTTTACAGGATGACTTTTTATGATCTGTTCGGCCTACGATATGCAGTAACTTTACCCTAAAAATGAGTGTTTTTGATAAAGGATGTCAGGAAAAATGGTGCCTCTGTGATTTCCTCTACCCACTGATGAACGTTTCAATTTAGCCTCAAGAGATAGTTACTTACCTTATTTTGCTCGCCGTTAGCTCCTGATAAACATCCATTTCTGTTCACACATCAATCAATTCCTGACCACGAGCGAGTCCGTGATGTCATTTCCAGTGTCCGACGTTGACGCTTTTACCGCTGAACTGGCCCGAACGATCAATTGTACGGGCAGCAACAGGTTTCCCTCTTGCTTCTCTTCGAGTAACAAATTCAGCGCTTCGCGTCCCAACTGCTGCTTATTAATCGCAATAGTGCTTAACGGTGGAAGTGACCACCCGGCCGCGTCGATATCATCAAACCCCACCAGCGCAATATCCTCAGGTACTCGCAATCCCCGCTGCGCGCACACACGAAGCACTACCAGTGCCGCGGCATCGTTATAAGCAAAAATGGCATCCGGAGGTTCAGGTAAATTAAGCAATTCATTAATAGCTTCTATCAATGACTGCTCGGTATCCAGCAAGGGCGGTGCAATGGCCTCATACTCTGGTGGCATCAGCAGACGTGCTTCATATAACGCTTGGCGGTAACCCTTTTCGCGTTGTCGGATACTGTAGTGAGACAGCGTACTAGCGAGAAATGCAATGCGACAACGCCCCTGCTCAATTAAATGCCGGGTAGCAAGGTAACCTCCCTGAGTATTATCCGGGTTCACACAAGGCAATCCCGGTGCCCACAAATCTACCAGCACCAACGGCAATTTCATTTGCTGGAGTAGCCCCAACAATTCCGGCTCAAAAAAACCGGCGCAGATTAAGGCGTCAGGCTGATGTAACATCACCTGCTCATTTGCCGCATCCCCTGGGCCAATCGAGAGGAAGCTCAGGGCGATGCCGTGGTCACGACACTGATCTTCAATGCCAAGCAGAAGTTGCGAATAGAACGGCAAGGCATAACTGATGTTGTGCTGACGGTGCAGTAAAAAGAGCACGCGTTTAATCTTATCGCTGCGCAGGCGGGAAAAATCGTAGCCCTGTTGTTCTGCAACAGAAATTATCCGCTGGCGTGTATCTTCACGCAAACCGGGCTGTCCCTTAAGAGCGCGAGAAACCGCGCCCACTGACACACCGCAGACTTCGGCAATATCTCTAATTCGTACTGGTTTCGTCATCTTGCTCTCATTCATTGAGTCTCATTATGCGGTAGCGATATTAAGGGGTAATTGCGCCCCGAGCCAGGCAGCACCCCGCACACCGCTGCTGTCACCATGCTTTGCCTGGATAATCGGCGTACAGCACTGCTGGCCAAAAACATATTGTGCCACTTTCTCCTGTAATCCCGGATATAACAATGCAATATTTGATATCCCTCCGCCCAAGACAATGACGTCAGGATCAAGCGTATTCACCACACTCGCTAGCGCCCTCGCCAATTGATCACGATAACGATCCCACACCCGGCAGGAATCGTCATCTCCAGAAGCGATCCGTTGCATGATTTCCGGAACGCTTGCCTGTTGAGCCGTGGCATCGAAATACTGGCGCTCCAGACCGCTACCCGAAACAAAATTTTCGATACAGTTGAGCTGCCCGCAATAGCACGATACGGGTTGACCATCCTGAGTACTCTGGAAGTGGGGTAACGCATTATGCCCCCACTCACCTGCACAGGAGTTAGGACCAGAAATCAGTCGGTTATCAACACATAACCCACCACCGCAACCCGTACCCAGGATTACACCAAACACAACGCCGTAGCCTTTTCCACCGCCATCCATCGCCTCAGATAAGGTAAAACAGTTAGCATCGTTGGTCACCGCAACGGGCATTCCAAGGTGTTGTTCCAGATCACGGGAAAAAGGTTGCTGGTTGAGCACCAGAATATTGGAGTTTTTTATTAATCCGCTACTACCCACGGTGCCGGGGATTCCAAGACCAACAGATAATGGCCCACTGACCGCCCCCATTGCTTTGCCAATGACCTCCACGACTGCCTCAAAAAAAGCGCCATAGCTTTGTTTTGGCGTGGCGTATCTCTCGCGATAAATCACATCTCCCTGTTCACCAAGAATGACCGCTTCAATTTTAGTACCGCCAATATCCAGTCCGAGTCTCATGATTTTCCCTCATTGGGTCATACCCATTATATTCTAAACAGCCTGACACAGGTGTTTACTAAACACAAAGACAGCTATCACATAATGGTAAGTTCACCGTAAAAAGAGGCATTAAAACCGATAATAAATGCGGGATCACAAAAAAATTTATTGTTTAATAAAAATAATGACCTTGTTCACATTCGACCAGATTATCACTATACACCTGGATATTATGTCCGCATGATGCGCCCAACACCTCTTGTTTACTAAAAGGCAATAGAATGGAACAGTTTGATGTCGTGGTTATTGGTGGAGGCATTTCCGGCAGCATTGCCGCGATTGCGGCGGCGAGAAATCAGGCCAAAACCGTCGTCGTTGAGGCCAGTGCCTGTCTGGGCGGAACCCTGACCACCAACGGTGTAAATCCGATGATGACCTTTCACGCTGGTGAAAAGCAGGTGATCCGTGGGATCACTGATGAATTAGTTAGCCGCTTAAAAGCACAGGGAAAATCACCGGGACATGTCCGTGACCCTGGTCATTTTACGACGACCTACACGCCATTCGATGCCGAGGCGATGAAACACGAGCTGGAACTGATGCTTTTAGAAGCAGGCGGAAAAGTTCTTTATCATGCGTCGCTGGCAGAAGTGACTCGTGTTGGTAACGTCATTGACACTATCACCGTCTGTACCCGCTCCGGCCTTATGCCCCTTCGTGCCAAAGTGTTTATTGATGCCAGTGGTGACGCTGTTGTGGCAGAGAAATCAGGTGTACCGCTGCTCAAAGGTCGTGAGTCAGACGGCAAATCGCAGCCGATGACACTGACCATGAAAATGGGCAATGTCGATCGCGAAAAACTGCGTACCTACATGCTTGACCACATTGCTGAACTGAATAACCACTACCGGGCCGAGGACGTCAAAACAGCCGAGCGACTGTCATGCCACGGTTTTGTTAAAGAACTGACAGCAGCAAAAGCGGCAGGCGAAATCTCTATTCCTCGCGAAGATGTTTTGTTCTTTGAAACTAACAACCCTGGTGAGTTTATTTTCAATACCAGCCGTATCCTCGATCACGATGCGACCGATCCATGGAGTCTGAGCCACGCCGAGTTTGTAGGTCGTCAGCAATGCCGCGAGCTGGAAGGCTTTGTCAAACGCGTTGTTCCCGGTTTTGAAAACGCACTTGTGTTGTCAACTGGCCCTTCAGTGGGTATCCGTAGTTCCTTGCAGATTAAAGGATGCTACCGCCTTACTGCCGAAGATTTGCTGAATCAAACCCGTTTCGAAGACACCATTGCCATTTCTGGTTATCCCATTGATATCCATAGCCCAGATGGTGAAGGCACTCAACACGGCACGCTCCCCTATGGCGGTATGTACGGTATTCCATGGCGAACGCTCATTACCGAAGAAGTAGATAATTTGATCGTCGTCGGGCGCTGTATTTCTGCCACTTTTGAAGCTCAGGCAGCCATCCGTACCACCCCAACGGTAGGTGCAATTGGTCAGGCCGGAGGAATTGCAGCTGCGCTGGCAGCAAAAAACAACACCAGCGTTCATCAGGTATCCGTCAGTCAGCTACAGGATGCCATTCGTCAGCAACATGGTTATCTCGACTTCTGAGGAATTCACATGGACATGCTTCATATTATTCAGATCAGCGCCATCCTGATCATTTTCCTGCTCTTCTCTGGCTTAATGATGACGCGGAAAATGCCCGCGATCCTCGCATTGCCAGTGATGGCGATTCTGATGCCTCTGGTCGCAGGTGCACCAATTTTCAGTGAAGATAAAGCAACATTCTCTATTGCCAACAATGTACTGACTCAAGGTTCACTACGTTTGGGTGCCACGATCGTCGCGCTGATTTTTGGTGCCTGGTTTGGTGAAGTATTGAAAAAAATCGGCGTCACTGAAGCTCTAGTTCGCAAAGCGGCAGAGCTCTCTGGTGATAAGCCAATGACAATGGCCATTGTCTTTTTCGTTATCGGTACGGTGATTTTCTCCTCCAGCGATGGACTGGGCATGGTGATTCTGGTTGGTAGTATTATCATTCCTATTCTGCTGACAGCCGGGCTTTCGCCATTAACCAGTTGCATCGTGTTATTGGCTTGTCACGCGCTGGGAAGCATGTTTGCGGTCAGTGGCTGGGCGCTGATGCATGATTTGTATGGCATTCCGATTGCAGATATGGCGCGCTACGCCGTCATGTTCGCCATCCCTGCTGCTATTATCTATCTCGCTATGGTTGCATGGATGGTGAAACGCGATGTGGTCGTGCGTAAAGCCTGGTCAATGCCTGTAGCCGATAAGCTGAGCAACCGCAAACAGATCAATCCTCTGGCGTTGCTCTCCCCGATGGTACCGGTAATTATCATCTTCGCGTTTCAAATTGAGGTCGTTCCCGCCATCGTTTTAAGCCTGGTGATCACGTTGTTGCTGGCAATGCCAAAACGCCCGACGCATGTACTGGTCAGTAGCCTGGTCGAAGGTATACAGAACGTCGCAGGTGCGATTGGCCTGATGGTCGGCATCGGTATTCTATTGAATGCCGTCACAGCACCGCAGGTTAGCGAGGTATTGAAGCCTTTGATTGAGGTGATTATTCCTACGTCACCGCTCACCTATATCCTCTTCTTCTCTCTGCTCAGCCCACTGGCGCTGTATCGTGGCCCACTGAATAGCTTTGGTCTGGGTAGCGGCCTGGGCGTATTGATGCTGGGTGGCGGCCTGTCCCCACTGGCCACCATGCTGGCGCTGCGCTCTGCATCATTGCTGCAAGGGCTGTCAGATCCAACTAACACTCACAACGTCTGGTCATCTGATTTCGCCAAAGTCGACGTGAATGAAATCATGCGCAAAACCCTGCCATGGGCAATGGCGGCGGTCCTGGTTTCCATGCTGATGGCAGGATACATCGCCTTTTAAGGGAGAGAATCGTTATGACGAGCAAAACATATCGCATCGGCATTGATGTCGGTGGCACCTTCACCGATGCCGCCATTATCGATAACGACAGCTTTGCGCTGGTTGCTAAGAAAAAAATCCCGACCACACACCATCATCCGAACGGTGTCGCACACGGTATCATCACCATTATTCATCAGGTGCTTGCGGAAAACGGCATTTCGCCGCAGCAAGTGAGCTTTATTGCCCACGGGACTACTCAGGCAACCAATGCCCTGCTGGAAGGGGATGTCGCCAAAGTGGGTATAGTGGCCATGGGCAGTGGCTTTGAAGGAAAAAGCGCACGCAAAGAAGCCCACATTGATGATATCCCGCTTTCGGATGGTAAATTTCTTCATACGTTTAACACGTTCCTTGATACCCGCCAGCTTAGCGATGAAGACATTCGTCGCGCCATTGCTGAGTTACGTCAGCGGGGTGCCGAGGTTATTGTGGCTTCGGAAGCTTACAGTGTGGACGATCCCACCAATGAACTACGCGTGATAGCTATCGCGGCAGAAATGGGACTTTGTGCCACCGGTGGTCATGAAATTACACAATTGTACGGGTTGAAAACCCGTACCCGTACGGCGGTGGTAAACGCCAGCCTGATCCCGCGTATGTTGGAAACCGCCAATATGACAGAACAGGCGATCAAAGAGGCGGGAATTGCTTCTCAACTGATGATTATGCGCTGTGACGGCGGCGTAATGAGCATTGATGAAGTCCGTAAACGCCCAATCCTCACCATGCTGTCTGGTCTGGCGGCGGGGGTTGCGGGAGCGCTTATGTATGAAAAAGTCTCCGACGGTATTTTCTTTGAAGTTGGCGGCACCAGCGTCGACATCTCGGTGATCAAAAATGGCAAAGTCATGATCCAGAACGCGCAGGTTGGTGGACATCGCACCTATTTACGCTCTCTGGACGTTCGCACTCTGGCTGTAGCGGGCGGCAGTATGATGGTGGTTGAAAACGGCAAAATCACCATGACTGGGCCGCGCAGTGCGCATATAGCGGGTTGTGAATATGAATGCTTTATTCCTGAATTGGCCTTTGGTGAACATCCTGAACTGACTTTTATTAGCCCGCGTCCCGGCGATCCACAGACCTATGCGGTAATACAGGGAGCAGAAGGGAAACGCTATGCGCTGACGGTTGCTGGTGCTGCGAACCTGTTGGGATTTGTCCCGGCAGACGACTACGCGGCGGGTAATGTGAACAGTGCGCGTATCGCCTGGCAGCTATTTGGGGATCATCTCGGTTGTAGCGCGGAACAGGCTGCGCGACAAGCACTGGACATCGCGATTGATAAAGTGATGCTGGTGGTCGAAGACATGATTGCCGAGTACAAGCTGGAACGGCATTTTATCACGCTCGTAGGTGGTGGTGGCAGCGGCTGTATTCTGGTCCCCGCAATGGCGGAAAAAGTGGCGATGAAGCATAAAAACGCCAACAATGCCCCGTACATTTCTACCATTGGCGTCGGTATGGCGATGGTGCGAGAAATGATCGAAAAAAGCGTCGTCAATCCTGGCGAAGCCGAGATCAAAATGATTCGTGCCGAAATTCTGGAACGCATTGTGAAATCCGGAGCCAACGAAGCGACAGTCGATATCAATATTGAGATTGATAAGCAAAAAAATGTGCTGCGCGCAATCGCTACGGGCGCAACAGAGTTGCGTCAAAAAGAGACCATCAACGACACGCTACCGCTGGATCAGCTTCAGCGGATCGCTGCTGAATCCGTCAATCTGCCTCAACAAACGACTCAATACGCTTGCCAGACCGGTCGCTGGCACTTGTTTGAAGGTATTAGCGAGCAAAAACGTTTCTTTGGGCTAATGAAGAAGCAGCAGCGTCGTCTGAGCATACTCGACCGTGAAGGTGTGGTGCGGCTTAAAAAAGAGAATGCCAATTGGCTGTTGTGTACACGTCAGGAGATCCCGTCACTTTTTGCGGAGTTCCTTGATGACAATACCCGATACTCAGAAGCTAACGCGGCGATCCCCAAGACATTTATATTCTGGAAAGAAAAAATGCTCGACCTCACTGGCACCCAAACGAAAGAGCAGTTGATGTCGATTATCGAAATGGAGATGGATGTGGTGGAACAGGGTCAGAATATTATCGCTATTGCCTGGCAGTGAGGACTAAAAATGGAGCGCGACGAACTGAATCGAGTACTGGCCTGGTTGGATCTGCAAAATGATGCGGTGTTTAATAAAATCCCACCGGAGAAGTACAGCTATTACCTGGATAATGCGCTGAAAGCCGGTGAGGATGCTGCTGAAAAATTTGCCGGACAGTCAATTCGCGAGCTGTATCAACAGAACCATATTGATATTAAGCTCGATAAGAGTGATGGCCTGTTTTTTACCGTTCAGTTTCGCGCTCAGTTTGAATTTAGTGAAAAGAAAAACATCCGACGCGTAACACTGTATCAACCTTCACTGGAAAGCCTGCAATCCTGTTGCAGGCTTTCACTGGAAAAAATCATCGACATTCATCTGGCGCACGAGTTTTTCCATTTTCTGGAATACAGTCGCAAGAAACCGGTCAGCGAAACGCTGGAGAAGGTTTGTAATGTCGCGCTTGGCCCATTCCGTGGCTACTCTACCGTCGCGGCAACATCAGAAATTGCAGCGCACCGCTTTTGCCAGTTGCTAAATGGTCTGGAATATTACCCGACGTATTATGATTTTCTCTGGCTGGTGAAAAGCGGCAAGCAAACGGAACAT
Source organism: Buttiauxella sp. WJP83 (assembly GCF_027594725.1). Classification (NCBI taxonomy): domain Bacteria; kingdom Pseudomonadati; phylum Pseudomonadota; class Gammaproteobacteria; order Enterobacterales; family Enterobacteriaceae; genus Buttiauxella; species Buttiauxella sp. WJP83. The sequence continues at coordinate 1,787,232 of NZ_CP110080.1, read as the reverse complement.
GAACTGAATGACCTGTTTAACAGGTCGCGGCAAATAATAGAGCTCATTCATTAGATCTAACAATGAATAAGGCGACCATTACCCGGCGCACCTTGCTGATGATGAGGTAAGTCCGGCAGCGCAAAGCTTGCCGGACTTATAAAACCGTATTCCGGGTAAACGGGAGTCTACCCGGCTTGCTTCACATTACACGACCATACCCAGCAGCAGACACCCTACGAGGCCGCAGACAGAGATAATCGTTTCCAGCATCGACCAGGACTTGATGGTCTCGCCGATAGTCAGGTTAAAGTACTCTTTGAACAACCAGAAACCCGGGTCGTTAACGTGAGAGAAAATCACGCTACCGGAACCAACCGCGATAACCATCAGTTCAGGGCTAACACCCGTGGTAGCGATAAGTGGAGCAACGATACCGCCTGCGGTGATTGCTGCCACAGTTGCAGAACCCAGCGCGATACGGAGTACGGCAGCAATAGACCAGGCCATTAAAATTGGCGATACGTTGCTGCCATGCATCATCGACGCAATGTATTTATCCACGCCGCTGTCTACCAGAACCTGTTTAAATGCACCGCCGCCGCCGATGATTAACAGCATCATGGCGATGATTTTGATGGAAGAACCCAGCGTTTCGTTAATCTGATCCATGTTACGGCCACGGTTCAGACCGAAGGTGAACAGTGCGATCAGAACCGCAATCAGGGTTGCCATTACCGGGTCGCCGAGGAACTCTGCTACGGACAGGATCACGTGGCCTTTTGGCAGCACCATTTCTGCCACGGCACGCATCGCCATCAGCACTACTGGCACCAGTGAGGTCCAGACGCTGACACCAAAGCTTGGCATCTCTTCTTCGGTGAAGGTTTTCGCGCTGTACAGACCTTCCGGGATTGGCTTGTCGATACCTTTCAGGCAGCGAGCGAAGACGGGACCCGCCAGGATAACCGTTGGAATCGCCAGAATCGTACCGAACAGCAGGGTTTTACCCATATCCGCGTGGAAGATGGTCGCGATAGCTGTTGGACCCGGGTGTGGCGGCAGGAAGCCATGGGTCACGGACAGCGCAGCGGCCATCGGCACACCGACGAACAGCAGCGGGATGTTTGCCGCTGCAGCGATGGTGAAGACCAGCGGCAGCATCAGCACGAAGCCGACTTCATAGAACAGCGCGAAACCGACGGTAAAACCGGTTAAAACCACCGCCCACTGAATGTGTTGTTTACCAAATTTGGCAATCAGCGTGGTCGCGATACGTTGCGCGCCGCCGCAGTCTGCCAACATTTTGCCGAGCATGGCACCGAAGCCCATGATCAGCGCCAGGCTGCCCAGGGTTCCACCCACACCCGCTTTGATGGAAGCGATAACTTTAATTAACGGCATGCCTTGCATTAAACCGACCGCAAGCGCCACCAGCACCAATGCGATAAATCCGTTCAATTTGAAGCGGATCATCAAGAGCAGCAACAAGATAACACCGATAGCAACAATGACTAATGGCATGAATAACCTGACCTGTATTTGTTATGGGTAACGTCATTTTTGAATGACAGTTTAATTTTTCCCAATTGGGAATTTTTCGTATTAACAGCACCAATACTGGTCACCTTCGAAACTTTTCAGTTTAGTCGGTAGTTATAATTGTGATTAAGTGCCCATACACATGATACGGGTAACATTATAATGTTGAGAATCACCCTGGCGTGCAAAATGTGAATAATGAGAAGTAACTCACATTCTAAAAATAAGCGGGACGGGTAAGCATTACGCGCCTTTTTTATACAATTTTTACCCGTTTACCATTTCAATATGACATGTCTTTTTGTATGGGTTACTGTGGCAAATGTGAATAGTTTCATAACGAAATCAATTCATAAGATCTATTGGGGGATCTGTGGTGTTACAACCCGTGTTGAACGTTCAAACTGTGATGTAGAGGGAATTTCATGCCGTTTGGTATGTTAAAAAAGCGTCAATTTAAACACCGGCTGGTTCGCGCCATTCTTGTTGGCTCGCTTTGCATTCTGCTAGGGGCTATCAGTACTATCGGGCAGACGACATCGAACCTGAAGCGGACTACCATGATGCGCATGGCCCATGCCCAACGTCTGGCAGAAGGCGCTTTGGACAGCGCCAATCAAGCAGCCACTGCGGTCATAGAAGACCTGGGTAAAGAGTGCATCTCCTCTGTGTTGTTGCAACTCAGAATGCAAGTGGCTTATTACCAGACTGTCCGCAGCGTCAATCTGGTTCGGGGTAATCAAATCTATTGTTCATCCCTCTATGGACATTATGCAGAGGAAATTAACTTCGATAGCTATACCGATGGCACGCTTTTTCTCGTGAACGACAACAGGGTGAAGAAGGACCAGAAGCTCATTATCTACCGGAAGGTTGTCGGTAAAGACAGTATTGTGGTGAGGTTATACGGTGACCATATTCTCTCTGAACTCAGTGTGTTGAGTATTGATTTACCCCTGGGCCTGATCGTAGGCCAACAGCAATGGCAGCACCAACAGACGCCCTCTACCCAGCTCATCTCCCCCGACATGCCAGGCTATATGGAACTGCCATCGCCCCACTACCCTTTCAAGATTGTCGCGGCCATTTCCCCAGCCAATTATCTGAGCTATATCTGGTATTTCTCCAGATTCAGTTTATTCGCCTGGGTATTACTGAGTGTCATCCTGGGTTTTGCGGTTTTTCGTTGGTCAGGACGCGCCATCTCGCCCGAGTATGAGTTACGTCAGGCGCTGGAAAATCAGGAGTTCATTCCCTATATCCAACCGGTGGTATCGGGACAACTGATGAACGAAACGGGATGCGAAGTGTTGATGCGCTGGGAGCACCCCACGATGGGTATTATCCCCCCGGATAGTTTCATCCCGATGGCTGAAAACTGTAATCTCATCATCCCCATGACTCAGGCGTTGATGACACAGGTCCGCAAGCAATTTTCCCCCATGGCACCGCTGTTACCGCAGGGCTATCATTTCGCTTTCAACATTACCGCCAGTCATTTCAGGGACTTCAATCTGGTGGAAGATTGTCGGGTCTTTATCAACGCCTTCAGTGAAAACCCTATCAAGCTGGTGTTGGAATTAACGGAACGAGAGCTGCTGGTGATTGATGAAGTGACTGAACGATTAGTTAAAGAACTACATAAACTGGGGGTTATGATTGCCATCGATGATTTTGGGACCGGCAATTCCAGCCTGAAGTATTTGCAACATATCAACGTTGATGCCCTCAAGATCGACAAGAGCTTTGTCAGTAAAATTGGCGTTGATACACACTCCGTTCATATTATCGATAACATTCTCGATTTGGCTGCCCGCTTGCATCTACAGACGGTAGCGGAAGGGGTGGAAAATGAACAACAGGCATCCTATCTGAAAGCGCGTAACGTCACCTTTCTGCAAGGATATTTATACGGTAAGCCTGTACCGATGGAAGATTTTGCCCTGCAATTTTATTCCTGAATACGCATCCTCTTTTCTGTTAAGGGGCATTGCCGCCCCTTTGTACCGACTCTTACCAGGTGTAACGAACGCCGACCAACGCCGTGCCCGCACGGTAATCCTCAGAACCGGCTTCTAAGCCCACAGTCCCCCATACGCTGACCGATTTGTTAATCTGCCCTTGTACACCGAACTTCGCTTCGAAACGATCATCCGGAAGATCGTCTTGTACCGTGACGCCATCGAATGTCATGCTTTGCGAACCAGGGCCATGCCACCAGTTTGCTTCGCTGTACAATTTCAACTGCATATTACCTTCCGTCAAATCATGACTTAGACGTACCCCCAGTCGGGTCGTCGTCGTTTTATCCGACATATCCGATACCACGGTACCGGTATGCTCGGTGTAAGTATCCGACTGATAATTTGAGTGAATAATCTGCGCTTGCGGCTCAAGGAACGTCTGCTCGCCAACCTGGAATGCGTAACCGGCTTCCAGTGAAACCGACAGGTCTTCCGAGTCGTAATTCTCACTGTCCAGGCCTTGCCCTTTCACTTCGTTATCGAACTGACCATACATCAGCCAGGTGTCGACATACGGCCCGGTCCGGCCATCGGCCTGCCCGTACCAGGTACCATACAGACCCACGCTGTAGCCACTGACTTCACCGTCTGCCGTGATGCCTTCCTGGTTTTTCGAGTCGTTACGGGACGAAGCATACTGCCCCATCGCCCCCGCACGGAAGACGCCATCCCCTCCGTCGCTGATACTCAGGAAATCGCCACCGCCGTGAATAAGAGAATACGACTCAGACAGCTCCTGGCCGCCTGCACCGGTACGCTCAGTGCCACCTCCGGCAATACGCACCCATACGCCTTCTGATTCAGGGGCGTCCACTGCAATGCCTGGGGTTTGACGGTCATGCATCGTGTGGGTCTGCAGTTTCGAGACAATATGTTTGTTATTCAGGTACGCGCCCACTTCCGGGCGATAATGGGTCATATCGCCTGAATCAGAACCTGATGAGGTAAGATACCAGTCATCTGCTTCGCCACCATTACCCCCTTGAACCAGTTGATAATCATAGGCTCCGGCAGCAATCGAATCGTAACCTGAACGATAACCGTCAGATTCCGAGGACAGATAGAACGCATCGTCCGTCGTCGCCCCATTAATGGCATCGACAACCAGGATCCCCTGGTCCGTCTGCGCGCCTTCTCCCCCGCCATGACGAATAACCAGCCCGGTATCCCCGGTAGCCGTACCGCCATCAATCACTATTTTGTCGGACACTGAATCATCGCCACCAAAAACGGTGTAGAGCTCAACCGAACCACCTTCGCCGACCCAGTTGTTGACGGTTATTGTGCGCCCTTCCGTCAATGTACTATCCGTCATCACAGCAGGCCCGACAGGTGCCCCGAAGGAGATATCACCCGCCAGCGTCAAAGTGTCTGCCGTTAAGTCAGCACCGTTCAACTGCACCTGGCCATCCTGCGCGACAGACATATCATTCACCTGCTGGTCATAACCATTCAGGTCAAGCACGCCGCCCGTCACAGAGACTTCGCTGCTGCTGGAAAACGCGTTTTCCACATCAGTACGCAATACCCCACCGGTGACAGTGGTCGCCCCCGTGTAAGTGTTTTCGGCTGAGAGGACCAAAATTCCCTCCCCCGACTTGGTCAAGCTTTTGCCATCCCAACTCTCGGAAGTCTCGCCGGACTGATCGGCAAGAACCGTATCGACTTCAAATCCGGTACCTTCCTCAACGGTGAACGAGCCACTGCTGCCGGAGTCCCAGGCCAGGTCAAAGCTGACACTGTAATCTTTGTTATCCGATGATAAAGCGGTGGACCCTATCAAATAATCCGGAACACCCGAAATTTCAGCGCCAGGGGTGATGCCCCCATCTGCATGAATTATCCCGTATGACTTACCGGTCAGCTCGCTGGAACTGACCAGTTCGCCATCCTGTTCCACAGCAAAACCTGAGATAGCGATTTCACCATCAAGCGTTGCCGTACCCGTGACATTCACGACAGGGGCGTCGTCATTCAACGTAACGGCCAGGGTCGACCCCTCCTCCTGCACAAGATCGCCCCCCACATTCAGAGTCGAACCGCCTTGCCCGACATCCGTAGTGGCTCCACTTTGGGTGGTGTAATTGCCGGTCGTGCTGAATGTGGCGATCTGCGAGGCATCCGCGCTTTCATTTTGCACGAACACCAGCGTTCCCTGTTGCACGTCCACGCTATCCACAGATGAACCGGATCCGGCGAGCGTCACAGTGCCGTCGGTCGTTTTGGTTACATCACCGCCCTGTATCTGCCCGTTCACGGTCCCAGACTGGAAATCGTAAGTGCTGGCATATACCGTGGCGTCTGTCGCCAGCGTACCGCCGGTAAGCTGATAAGTGCCGACATTCATCGTGCCACTCTGCACCGTGCCGCCGGACTGGTTCAGCGTAGCCTGAGTTTGAGTCGTGCCCCCCAGGTCCAACGTCCCGTTGGTGACAGTCGTGGTGTTATTGATATCACCCAACGTCCCTTCGCCGCTCAATTGCAGCGTGCCACCATTAACCGTCGTGCCGCCGGTATAAGTATTCGCCGCTGACAGAACCAGTAATCCATCACCTTCTTTGGTCAGGCTCTTGCCATCCCAGCCGCTTGCGTAAGTGACAGACTTATCCTGATCTGCCAGTACCACATCCACATCGAAAGCCGTACCTTCTGCCAGGGTAAAGGTGCCTGTGCCCTGTTGCGCACCGCCGTCAGTCCAGGCCAGTTTAAAGCCAAGGTTGTAGTCGGTTCCGTCTTCAGAGAGATAGCCTTTGGAGACCAGGTAATCAATGCCGTCATCCGTCGGTGTCGATTGATTATCGAAATCACCGTTGATGGTGTTATCGGTGTCGATCAGCACAAATTCATGCGTTGTCGCCGAAGAGGACGTCATGATGGTGTCACCTGCGGCAAAACCTTCAAACACCAGGTTGCCATCAAGCGTTGCTGAATCTGCCGTGATAAGCGGCCCGCTGGCGTTGGCGTCCAGCATGACGTTGAGTGTCGCCCCCTCATTCATGGTGAAGGCGTTATCGACAACCAGAGAGGAATCAGAGTCGATAGTCAGCGTGCCATTGCTACCGACCGTGGCACTGCCTGTCGTGACTGCCCCTCCATCAAGGATGTTGAGCATTCCCTGCCCATTACGGCCGATCATGAGTTCATTCGCATTATTCCAGCTTGAATCCGCACCGCTCACTGTTACGGTGCCGGATGCCCCCTGATCAAGCCCCAATTGCGCGCTGTCCGTCGTTAACTGGCTGCCACCCGAGATATTAATCACCCCAGTACTGGTGGACCCGTGCCCGACAGACAGTTTTACAGCGGAAACCTGGCCGCTATTGGTAATATTGAGCTCCCCGTAGCCTGATTGCCCAACAATAAGGTTGCCCTGATTCGTCCAGGTCGAATCGTCAACATTGACTGTCCCTGAGCCGTCTGATTGGGTGTAATTACTGTCATTCCAACCCAGTGAACTAAAGCCATTAGGATCAGTATTAGTCGTGATTAGTTGGCTGCCATCCGAGAGATTGACGACGCCTGTTCCCCCATCCCCAACATAGAGGCTTGTAGAGGAAACCGTACTGCCGCCTGATACATTGAGCACACCTTCCGCAGCGTCAAGACCTGCAGTTTCGTCCTGGCCTTCGTGGCCAATAAGAAGATAACCCGTGTTATTCCAGGTCGAGCCATCAGTAACGTTGACGGTACCGGATGAACCGGATTGATGCCCAATAGCCCCATCCCCATTGGTGAGGGTACTACCACCCGAGATATTGACCGTACCGGTACCTTCGTACCCAACATAAGTCCCTCCAGCGGTAACGATTGCGCCCTCAGTGATATTGAGAACCCCTTCCCCTCCTTCACCGTTATTGCTGGCACCACCGCGCCTTCCCAGATAAATATTGTCGAGGACCTTAAGTTCCGAGCCGCTGCCACTCACGTTTACCGTGCCGGATGAGCCATCGTAGTTACCGATAGAGAGATACCCGCTTTCAACATAACCACCATTTGATACATTCAACTGCCCAGAACCGTAGCTCCCGACGGTGATGAAATCTTCATTGTGTATCCAGGATGAGCCATCGCCGCTGACGTTTACTGTGCCCGAAGTTCCTGCCGCATCGCCGATAATGGCGTTGTATGTTTTGGCACCATCCACAACCCCACTGACCAAATCGCTACCCTCGGTGATGTTGAGAGTTCCATCGACCGTCACTTCACCGTAGGTTTGCGTGCTGCCATCATTCATGTCCTTCGTGACACCCTGCGCCACCACCAGATTGTTATCCTCTGCCAGGTCAATCGCCAGCGGAAGCAATGACACTGAGGTGCTCGCGTAAGTAGGCAAAGGAACCAGCAACCCAACAGCAATAGCCTGGGCAATGAGCGTTTTTTTCAGGGAACGCGAGGATGTTGTACCGGGAACATTTTTCGACGCAACGGCTTCAGTGGTCATTTGGTCTGATCGACATGAGCAGGAGGACGCATACTCAGGTACGGCCATCAGCATCCCGCGAGCTTTATTAAAAATCAGTCGATAAAGAAACTTATTCATAATTGAACCTTTTCTGGAGTTCGTTATTTTTTTGCATGAACGGGTTGTTATTCATTTAACAAAAAGGATTAAACGGCTTAATGGCAAGCCAAATAGACAGACGGTGGATGCCATAATATTTATGGTTGTGATATGTGCAGGGATTTATGATAAGTCGTCGGAAAAACAATACGAAGGCGTCATTTGTTTATTTATGACTGACAAATTTATTCTCAACTCCCAAAAAACGTATTTAGTGTTTGACATTATTCTCGCGTGAAACAACGGCCCGATTATTAATGATAAGTTTCCATAAATGATTTAATGATTCTTAAACACGTAATGCCCCTGATGCTGCGGGGGAATATGAACATCTAGTGATTAATTTACGAGTTAGAGTCTTTGATTAAGGCGAAAGGAAAATGCAGAGTGTAACCGCGCGACAGCGATTCAACGTCTGATGAAACCGTGAATTTCAGGCATAAAAAAACCACCCATAGGTGGTTTCACGACACTGCTTACTGCATTGAGCACAGAAACGGCAAAGACATTTGAAATCACCGACTGGGTACTGATGGGTATAAAAGTGAGCACAATTCCATAGTTTTTTCACTATCCCCTCTAAGCATCTACACTTTAAAGTGCTAATTGATTCTGAGCTCTCAGCAGCTTGAGGCTTACGAGGAAGTAATGATGAAAAGACTACTGTGTTTCTCTGTAGTAGTGGCTCTTATGGCACTACCGATAGTGACCATGGCTGCAGCCACATCTACGCCAGCCAAAGAGTTAGCACCTGGAACCACTCATCAGCAACAGATCGGTACGATCTCTGCCTGGGGAGATTCCTCTGATGATGTAGAGGCTTCCATTGGTAGAGAAGCCACTCATAAAGGTGCGACAGGTTATAAAATAATCTCTGAGAGTAACTTTGGTGACCAGACATACGGAACTGCAGTCCTCTACAAATAGTATTCATCCATAATGTAGAACTCAGCACGGAATGATTGACAACGAGGTGTCGCTACCGCCTCACTGGCTGCCAGACTTGGATGCCACTTCCTGGCTATTGATACAACACTTTGATATTTCGGTTCTCTGTCTGAGAGTGAAATAATATCGTTCAGTGTTTTTTGAACCATACTTACTACAGCTTCATATTCATTTTCTGGTTTGCCCAACATAGGCCAATACAGGAGAAATGCATGCAGCTAGTAAATAACAAGTCTATTGTGTCTTCCAAAGATCTAGATTTTATTGCATTAAGTTTTGCCCGGATGCGCTCTCAGGGTCGATACCTTTGTCCGGATGCAATCACAGGAAATATGGATGAAAGTTGCAAAACGTTGTTTCTCAAACATTATGCAACCTGCTATGAGCTGTTACAGGAAAAAGCCTCAGCGATGTAATCATTAACCGGGTAGTGAGAGCTACCCGGTTCTGGTGCTTACAACAAGGCCTTGATTACCTCTAGCCATTTATAGTCCGCTTTTGCGTCGTATGAACAACATTGGCAGAACTAACACATAAAGCATTGCGGCTAATGCCCACACCTTACCGGGGGCCGTTAACTGAGTCATATCGTACAGCCGGGTAACCAATAACGGCCCCGCTATAGCTCCCAGACTATTAATGCTACTAAGTACCCCTTGCAGTTCACCCTGCCTTTCATCGCTTACACACCGGGCCATCATTGCTTGCAGGGCAGGAACTGCCACCCCTCCCAGAGCAAACAGTGGCAACAGAGCAAATGGCATCCATCCCTCCGCTGCGATGGACAAAAGAAGTAAACCAAGGGCATCGCAAGCCAGCCCGCACAGCAAGGTATTTCGCTCTCCTAGCCATTTCACCATGGGGGCGATGGCAAAGGCCTGTGCGAGCGCATGGCATACTCCGTAGCCAGCCAGAGACAGACCTGCAATAAACAAACTCCAGCCATAACGCCCCTGTCCGTATAGAACCCACAGCGTGGCCGGAACCTGTGAAACCAGAGTGACAATCAGAAACACCCCAAGTAACGGAGCCATGCCAGGCTGAGTGCTTAGATTAGATAATCGAGTAAACATCGGCTGACCTGTAGATGACTCAGCCGTTTTGCCGGGATGTTTTGACTCTTGCAACAGGATGACAGCCATTATCAGGTTGATCCCGTTCATCGCAGCCGCCCCCAGGAAAGGAGCGTACAGGTGCCACTCACCCAGCAAACCACCCAGCACAGGCCCCGCGATAAACCCCACACCGAAAACCGCACCAAGCAGGCCAAACCTTTTAGCACGGTCCGAAGCTGGGGTAATGCCAGTGACATAAGCGGTTGCAACGGCCATGTTCGCCCCCGTTACCCCAGCAATAATGCGCCCGATATACAGCCACAATAGTGATGGAGCGGCAGCCATTAAAAGGTAGTCTGCCACCGCGCAGGCAAGTGAAACGATTAATACAGGCCGACGCCCGAAGCGGTCGCTCAGAGCCCCCAGCATTGGGGCGAACAGGAACTGCATCAGGGCGTAAGTGGCCAGCAGAGCACCATAGTGAATACTCCCCACGTTCTCTCCGGCCAGTGACCGTAATAATTCAGGCAGCACGGGCATAACCAGACCAATTCCGACCGCATCCAGAAATACTGTCGTTAAAATCACACTCAACGATTTATTCAAAATAACTTCTCTCTATCAGTGATAGAATGGGATTCTCTCACACCTTCTCTATCGGTGATAGATTTATGACTAAGAAAGCCGTGACGCCCCCCCGTCTGACCCGTGAAACGGTGTTGCGTGGTGCGTTGGACATGTTGAATGAAGCAGGTATTGACGGCCTTAGCACTCGTCGTCTTGCTGAAAAACTGGGTGTTCAGTCTCCGACCCTGTACTGGCATTTCAAAAGTAAGGCTGAGCTGATGGCGGCGATGGCAGAAACCATCATGTTTGAGTGCCATCCGAATTCACTTCCCGTGGATGGAATGCCGTGGCAGGACTGGTTACTCGCAAACTCGGTCAGCTTTCGCCGCGCTCTTCTGGCCTATCGTGATGGCGCACGCCTGCATGCAGGAACCCGTCCACGTCAGGGGCATTTTGGCGCGATTGAGGCCCAGGTCACACTGCTGTGCAATGCAGGTTTTTCCCCTCAGGATGCCGTCGCTTTGCTGATGATGCTGGGAAGATTTGTTGTGGGGTGGGTACTGGAAGAACAACAAACTGAAGAACCAGATACGCAACCGGAAGCGGATGAAAATCACTATCCGTTGATGGTTAAAGGATGTCGTCTACTTCAGGAGATGAACCCGGATGAAGTTTTTGAACATAGCATCCGCATGATTATTGTCGGTGCTGAAAGACAGCGTGATAAATAATCAGCACAGATTTTCAAATGTACCTTTGAAAAATGTTACGGAAGATACCGTACACAGACGGGAGAACCGTCAAAACGTTACCAGGGGATACTGGAGATAAAGAAGGGAGTTTTGCATTGAATGGCTCAAGTTAGCACTTCATTGCACCCTGTGAGCACAGGATATGCACAGGGCGTGAATTTCAGGCATAAAAAAACCACCCGTAGGTGGTTTCACGACACTGCTTATTGCTTTGATTATTCTGATGTTTCCCATGGTGCCCGGGGCGGGAATTGAACCCGCACAGCGCGTACGCCGAGGGATTTTAAATTCTACGCGGATACTGTGTGTTACATAGCAACTCATAGCAGTGCTTTGCTAATGCAGACTATCCCTCTTTGCAGTAGTTTGCAGAAAGCATATGGTCGGGGATAGCGTTGAGCACAGACGGACAAAATCACCGTCTGAGCCTCTATATGCCTCATCTTTAAGCCAGTTAAATCTGTAGACAATGCTCGAAACTACCTACAGTTTGGTAAATCAATCGATAACAGCGGCCTGCTGTGCATTACCTTGCCCATCCAGAGTAACTGCGAGTCGTAATTTTCCATTAGAGGATAGTATTTTACGCTGATTATCTCTTAACTTAAGGTGGCTGCTTTCGAAGCATTGCTGATTTAGATCAGATATGCCTTTTATCGTTCCAAGAGTATTGGTTATATAGTATTTTCTATGATCGAGAATTTCTTGGCTATTGAATCTGGCGTTTGTTAGAAATGAACTTGTTTTTACATTTACAATTTTAACTAGTTCAGTGAGCTGATTTTCCCACTTCGACGCCTGAAGATCGAAAATGCTAAATTCTTTTTTTGTTGGATCAATACACGCTTGTATATATGCAAGTAGAGATGCAACTTTCAGTAATAAGTTTCGTCTCTGAATCAATGGAGTTGTATTCTCTACAATAGATTTAAGTTTACTATAGGTGTCACCAGTTCCAAATCGGTCAGAGTCTTGTAACTCATCTGCATTTATAATGAGTATTTTTAGTTCAGAAAACAAAATAGATTGCCATTCATACGCATCAGCAACAGTGTCCTCAATTTTGTTTTTGATTTGCAATGAAATCTCATAATCGAAATCACCAGCTCGAAGCTTTTCTACAATTCCTTCAAGGTATAGGATTCGACCTTCAATTTTAGCTAATTGATTAGCTTCCAGCTTTTTATGAAGTAGATCTACAGAAGATTTAATGTCAGCCAGATTTTTATTTATGTCCGCCAGGTGAGCTTGAGCAACCATTAGGCTTATTAACTGGAACGAGCCAGTAGCTAACTGTTTCAGCTTACCCGCTTCAACAATCCGGCCTTTACCCGCTATCTTGCCACTTTCATGCACTGCATCAGCAAGAGTTTCACCTGCCTTTGTTTTCATCATGGTGAGTGAGCCATCTTTGAGACCCTGCTGAATCTCAGGCTTAAACACCAACTCAACTGTACGACCATGTGTACTAATAGCCCCTTGGCATGTCTGAGCAACCAACGAACTTACTTTTTTCAGATCATTGGAATTAGTAATCGAGTACAGAGTGTCCTCAGGGAAAGTGTCGCAGGTAGTTGCAAAAACAACTGGTACACCTCGTTCATCATAGAGGGTACATTTTTCATTGTTTTCATTATTCATAAGTATCCTTAACGAAAATGCCGACCGTGTTTTTTCTTTCGCTGGCATGTTATCAAACAGACATCTCTTTACAAACAAATTAGGGAGGCAGTTTACAGCACACGACCCACTCACATTCTCCTTGTGTCTTGATACATCAACTGTTTTAACATAATGATGTCAGTATCCCGGTAATCCGAACCATTCCCTTTTGGAGATCTTCCGGTACCACCACGCCACTATTGGATAGACGATGACTTCCTATAATACAAACCATTTCTATATCAGTGTGATGGGATGGCAAAACTCACTGATAGTGGATTCAGACCGGTAGTTATCACGCTCAGTTTTCAGATCTTGCCTCAGCGCAATGACTTCTTTATGCCGACGCACTATCTGGCGGGCCGTTCCCACATCGACCTCGGGGAAGCGACCGATGCCAATACTTTTTTTGGTGCCATGGAAGGTGTGGCGCAGCAGGAGGCGTTTGTTGCCGGTGCCTCCTGAGAGGCATTTAAGCTCGATGACCTCGGTATCGGACACTTCAAGCTCGGTTGAACGGGTATCGGTATTGACGGGAAGGGTTTTAATAGTGGCGTTGGTGAAACGGAAGAGTTTTTGCATCGTTATCCTCATGTATCTTACTGATATCATGAAAATAACATGTAAATGAATTGATCTTTTATTACACTATGGTTTTTCGGTTGTCATTAATATTCATTCCCTTGTGTCCAACCGAAATGTATTTACTCCATCTCCAGCTCATCAAAAAGTTGCAGATCCACATCCAGTAACTCCACCGCATTACTACGGCGAATACCAACGTTGTTCTCAATAAGTAACTCCAGCAAACGCTCGCCATCAATCAATGTAATAGGTGCAGCGCCGGGAAACATTGCAGCTTCAGCGCATTTCGCTGCAAATTTACTGGTGGTGATTAATGTACCGCGAATAGCTTTATGGTAAGGGAGCGCACCACGTAACTGATCAATGTATGGACGTGTAATGTTATTTTGCATCCGTTTAACCTGAACAACCTCGGTAATGGTCGTGATGCCAACCTGTACCTTACCCACCACATCCACGCCTTTATCACCCGAGGCTTTGGTGACTTCCACCTGTTCATAACCCATAGCTTCCAGTAGCTGTGCAATCAAATGCTCAAACTTATAAGGGTTCATACTGACAATTTGTTCACGCAAGAGCTCTTTTTGTTGCTGATTATAGCGTTTCACCGCCTCCAATAACTCCTTACGTGGATCGGTTTTGCATTCGGGAAGCGCCATTCCCAGCCATTTGCGTCCGGCATCAGTAATTTGATAACTGACACCTTCTCGTGATACTAGCCCACGCTCCACGAGGTTATAGAGTCTGGCATGGAGCGTGGTTTTCACAGAGCTCATGGACGCAAACTTCGAATACTGGTGCAAAAAAGCCTGCCATTCAGGAAGAAGTTCACCGCGTTTGGCTTGTTCACGCCTGGCGAGGAGTTCAAGTAGCTGTATTAACCCTTCCTGGTCGTCCAGCTCTCGTATAATGAGATCATCATCATTGAGAAAACCCTGTCCTTTGGCAGTAGGCTCCCAGTCACCTTCATCGTTACAGCCCATCAATCCAAAGTTATTGATAAACATATAGCTGCCATAGCTATGTCTCGGGTTCAGTACATGGTCATCACTTTCCCAAATCTGTTGAGCAATTTCAGCATCCAGCCCTGTCAGCCTCTCAGCAATCCAGATATGCGGTTCAGACCAGTCTACCGGGTTTTGAGGTGTTCCGGTCTGCTCATGGATGGCGGTAATCATATTACGTACTGATTTTACAGGATAACCTTTCACTGCTTTTATCATCGCTCTTGCCTGAGCGTAAGTCGGAAACAACGGGGTTATGACTTTGTAATTTTTCACTGTAACCCTTTTGAAAGATTCTTTAATTAATTTACATTCAGCATCTTGCCATATTATCTGGCGGGTTTGAGAGAATGGTATTGATCTTACCCACAAACAACTACAGTGATTAATTAATATGCCAAAAATGAGTGTTGTCACATGTCATCACAATGGGAATGCTGGAGAATGAGGAGGGAGTTTTGATTCAGAAGGCTCGTATGGGTACTGTAGTAAGGCCTTTGTTCTGTTACCCGGTAAATCATGATGATGAAAGCATGCCTCTTTTAGCTGTTTTCCTTCTGACCAGCCTGAGTGCTCTGGCCACGACTTACCGAACGGACAGTTTTGGCGCCACACGCGTTATTGACCATGATGGAAAGACCACAACCTACCTTACCGATTCATTCGGTTCGACTCCCGGCAATGATGGTTCTGTTTCACGGACTGATAGCTCTGCATTACCGACATAAATAACCATGACACTACCTGTGGGAAAGATTCTTTCTGGACAACACGCTTTGATCAATGATTTTCTGACTACCTCGCGTGGCTTCTTACATCTGAGCTGGCTTATCTCTGCCCCCTTGAATACTGGATATAACGATGAAAATTGACTCAGCCAATGTAAATGTATCTGACCTGCTTCATTGCCTAAATTTTGTTCTCCGACTGACCGGACCATCTAATCGATGTGGAAGTAACCAGCTCTTTGGTGGCAAAGAAAACTGCTCCGGCTTCAACATCAATAAGTATATCTTTGATGGCATGACGGTTCGTGAGTATCAGCAAATGATCAAACAGCGATTCCATGAAGATGATCCACAATTCTCTTTAACCAAACATCTGAAATACGACATCGAAAAAGGGTTTATCGAGTTACAAGGTTGAATTTAGGGCTCTCGGTATCGTTACTTTCGCAACACAAATTAAGGAAGTGGCTAATGGCAAACATAGAAACAGTCAGAAAAGTGGCTCAGTCACTTGCTGCTGAATTAAACGAACATCTCAAATCAACGGGATTCCGGGTGATGTTTCATCAACAGGCTGTCAATAAAGGCAATATGAGTCTTTTTGTGGACCCACAATCGGGCAGGAATAAACAGCGGCTATACATTGAACCAGCAACAAAACATGGTCAATACAAAATAGCTCTCAGCGGCATAACGCTGGAAGCACGGCAAAAAGAGTTTGAGCTTATCTTCGGCAGGGAATGTGACGGCTATGACCATCCAGATTCAACATGCCCCTACTGGTATGTTGATGATCCGGTATTGGTCAGAAAATCCGCATACCTTTATGTCCAACCTTTCATGCAGTTCAATCCAGGTGTGGATTGATTTGAAGGCACCCATGAGGACAGGAGTTCCGGCAACCTCTACAGCCGAGGAAGCCGGTGGTCAGCAGCGGTGTACCCTGCTCTTACCGGATTAGGACCGGAAAAACTGGAAATCTTTCCCCTGGGTATAGAGGAAATACGCAACGGTTTTTTGCATCAGCAGGCAGAACGTTGCACTTCATTGCACCCTGTGAGCACAGGATATGCACAGAACGTGAATTTCAGGCATAAAAAAACCACCCGTAGGTGGTTTCACGACACTGCTTATTGCTTTGATTATTCTGATGTTTCCCA
This sequence comes from Buttiauxella sp. WJP83, assembly GCF_027594725.1. NCBI lineage: Bacteria > Pseudomonadati > Pseudomonadota > Gammaproteobacteria > Enterobacterales > Enterobacteriaceae > Buttiauxella > Buttiauxella sp. WJP83. The sequence goes on along the minus strand of NZ_CP110080.1, from coordinate 1,770,665 downwards.
TGGTGCCCGGGGCGGGACTTGAACCCGCACAGCGCGTACGCCGAGGGATTTTAAATCCCTTGTGTCTACCGATTTCACCACCCGGGCTCGGGAAGAAAGTGGAGGCGCGTTCCGGAGTCGAACCGGACTAGACGGATTTGCAATCCGCTACATAACCGCTTTGCTAACGCGCCAAAACCTTTCACCTTTGCAGGCTGTAACAGAAATTCTGCTACATAAATTTGGAGCGGGAAACGAGACTCGAACTCGCGACCCCGACCTTGGCAAGGTCGTGCTCTACCAACTGAGCTATTCCCGCAAAATCATTTTAATGAAGCTTAAAGCTAATCATTTGATTTTACTATCTTCTGGCAAGCTGTGCTGCCGTTCGATGCGTTGCATTCTACTTACCTGACGCGGTGAGTCAATGAAATTTTCGGTCACCGCGCTTCGTTTGCTGAATTTTGCACCGCACCGATCACGCTTCACGCAATTAGCGCCTCAAAACGGCTAAAAATTAGCACACCAGATGGATAAAAGGATCAAATTTGATAATCCAGTACGGTTTCTTCAGGCTCAAGTGCTAATCGCTTAATATCCGCGACAGAGAGTTCCGGGTTACATAATTCGATAAAGCGCCAGACGTAATTACGTTGGAGCTGCCCGCGTTTGAGTCCAAGCCAAACCGTGTTGGCGTCAAATAAATGACGCGTATCCAGCCGAACCAACTCCCCTTCTTCATCGCCGCTGGCCTGAAACGCAACCAGGCCAATACCCAGCCCTAATTCAACGTAGGTTTTCACCACATCAGAATCTTGCGCGCTCAGGACAATATCAGGCGTTAGCCCACGACGTAAAAATGCTTCATCAATACGCGCACGCCCTGTTATGCCCTGCCGATAAGTAATAATCGGCCAGCGGCTGATATCGTCGAGCGTAAGGGGATTGGCATGGATCAATGGGTGACCGTGCGGCACCAGCAAGGTGTGGAACCAACGAAACCAGGGATAGGCAACCACTAACGGATCGGTGCTCAATCGTTCACTGGCGATACCAATATCCGCCGTACCGTTGTGCAATAACGTTTCTATTTCTTGAGGCGTGCCCTGAATTAATTCAAGACGGACTTCAGGAAACAACGCACGGAAGGATTTAATGACGGATGGCAAACTGTAGCGCGCCTGAGTATGTGTCGTCGCAATCGTCAGCACGCCGCTGGCGTCATTGGTAAATACATCGGCCAGGCGCCGTACGTTACTGGCTTCATTTAGGATACGTTCGGCAATGACCAGCAAGGCTTTGCCCGGTTCTGTCATGCCTAATAATCGCTTTCCACGGCGAATGAAGATCTCGATACCGAGCTCTTCTTCCAGTTCACGGATATGACGGCTGACGCCAGATTGAGAGGTAAAAAGCATGTTGGCGACTTCGGTCAGATTGTAGTCCCGCCGAGCCGCCTCACGAATAATTTTTAGTTGCTGGAAGTTCACATTGCCCCCGGGGCATGACCGTTCTTTACACTATTGTTAAAGTGGCGGCCCCGAGATACCAAATAATAAAAACCAGCAACTTATTCTATTTAGCAATAAGCGCTATTTACCCACAGGCTTAGCCCACCAGCAGCAGTTCGCGATTTTCTTGCACAGGACGAACCACTAAAGACATTAAAATGTCTTTTACAGCCTGCGCTTGTGGTGTCAACGCCGTACGCGCCGACAAATTTACCGAGAGCGGTAGATTCAGTGATGGACTCGTAATGCGAGCCATCCAACCATTTGCTGAACTCATCAGCGATCGCGCCGCTGATTCTGGCAACACGGTTACGCCCATGCCGCTGGCAATTGCGGCCGTCAGAGTAGAGATAGAATCAATCTCACCGGTGATTTTTGCCGTCAGGCGACGCAACGAGAACGCTTCATCCACACGTTTACGAACCGCACTATAATCACGCGGCAGGAATAGGTTCATTTCGGCCACCGCACAGAGATCGACTGTCTGACCTGGACAGTCGCGGGTGCCGACCAGAAACAACTCCTCTTTTAGTAACGGTTGGCTAATGATGCCTGCCGTTGGAGAACGGTCATACAAGACCGCCATGTCAAGCTGGCCGCTTAACAGCTTGTCATTCAGGACAGAACTACTGTTCTCATGCAGATAGACCAGTACGTCGGGTAACTCCGCACGTACTGCCTGCAATAAAGGCATGGTAATAGATGAAGCCGCTGTACCGGGCGCAAGACCTATAGAAACCTGCCCGCCGATGGTTTGGCCCACATTGCAAACCGCCAACTGTGCCTGTTCGCACTGGCGAAGAATCGTTCGCGCATGGGTATAAAGGATTTTTCCTGCTTCTGTTGGCGTTACGCCGCGTTTGGTGCGAATTAACAGTTGCTGGTCCATTTCACCTTCAAGGGTAGCAACTTGCTGGCTCAGCGCTGGCTGCGCAATATGCAGCACTTCTGCGGCCTGAGTCAGGCTACCAATATCGACGATTTTTACGAAGTACTTCAGTCGTCTTAAATTCATTTTGCCTCCTACACGGAATGCCAACGCCAGTTTCGGCAGTGATGTCACGCTAAGAATTGCAATATACTTGCCACTTTTGAGAAACATCCGACCAGATGCGCTAACAAGCTGGATAATAAGCGAAAGTGATTTAAACGGCGGGAATGAAGATTGAAACGAGGGTTCTCTTATGCCCCATAAGAGGTATGCGCGCACCATGACAGTGCGCACATTCAGACTTAATTTATACGCCAGCCCACCACAGGCGCAACTTCATCCCCCAATAGCTGGTCCAGCCGGTAGTAGAGGAGACAACCTCTCCTTTATAAAGCACCACCAGCGTAGGCGTAACGCCAATCTGCCAGTTGCGGGATAACTCGCCCGTGGCGTCATTGACCACCGGAATCGTTATCTTCTTCTGCGCAAGCCAACCCGCTACTTCCTGCGGTTCGCCCGACCTCAAAGCGATAGACATCACGTTGAACTGTTCTTCTACCAGCCGCGCAATGGATGGCGTGGTATAGCGGCACACGCCACACCAACTCGCCCAGAAATAGAGTAGCAACGGGCGTTCTTCACTCAGTGCATTCAGAGTAATGGTTTGACCATCGAGCGTATGCAGCGGGGTGCTGTCGAAGGAACCTGGCATTTTTGGCGCACGCCACCAATCCATCAGGACCACAATTGTGACAACGATCAGCGCGATGACCAGCACTTCTCGCCCCCAACGTCGCAGCTTACTTGTCATTAGCCTGCTCCCGTTTCTCTTGTACCAGTTCGTCGAGAGATTCCCACGGCACTGCACCCGCCAAAAACGTATCGCCAACCAGGGTTGCCGGTGTTCCTTGCACGCCGACAATCCGTGCCAGTTGCAGATTGAGGCTCAGCGTTTCCCTGCTCAGTTCATCCGGCTCAACGCGCGTTGAGCCACTTTTTGTAACCGCAGCATCAATGGTGGCCGCGGTATGATTGCCCTTTTTCGACATCAGGCTTTGATGCAGCGCCAGAAACTCCTGCGGATGTTCCCGCCAGGTGGTGAGCGCCACGCGAGAGGCAAGCGATGAAGATTCACCACGAAAAGGCAGCAGCTTGAATACCACCGCCACATCAGGATATTTGTGCACCACTTTTTCAAGCATCGGGTCAAACTGTTTGCAGTACGGGCAGTTGTAATCCGTAAAGGAAATAATGGTGAGTTTTGCATTTGTCGCGCCAATCCGTGGACTGGCCGGATCGTGGTACAACGCCTGGTAAATCATCTCCTGTAACTGATCTTCCTCGGATTGGGTCGCAGCGGTTGCGCCAAAAGTCGTCGCCAGTAACAGCAAAAGCGTCATAAGCATTTTCATTATTATTTCCTTTTGCTTCAGTGAGCGAATTCAGGACAACATCACGCGTTAAAAGTGTCGGGAGCGGCTTCCCAACGGGAGAGTTTGGTCCATAGACTTGATTGAACGGCACACCAGCCTGGCCACGTTGCTTGAGAAACTCAGTGATTTCTTTCGAAGGAAGCGTCCAGTCGCCACGCAATGCAACCACATCAGGCTCCTGCAATGCGGCCTGCACATCATCACGAGCAATGACATTTAGCTTGTTAATTTTGCAGGTAATGCACCAGTCGGCAGTGACATCAATAAACACGCGTTTATTTTGCGAAAGGGCATCCTGAATGGCTTGCTCACTGAGCGGTTGCCAGGCGATTTTCTCATCCGCAGGGCCGTTGGATGCTGAGCTAAAATGCACCGGTAGCAGACTGGCTAACCACAAAGCCGATCCCAGCATCATCACCGCCAGTATTCGGCGCAGCCAAAGCATCCAACGCCCCGGTTTCGGAAGGCGTAGTGCCAGTGACGGGCGCATGGCGATTAACAGCCACGGCAAGCTCATTCCCACGCCTAAGGCGAAGAAAATTCCCCACAACGTGGGCAATGAGGCACCCAATGCAATGGCGACCGCGGTTCCAAGAAACGGTGCGCTACAGGGAGTCGCCAAAAGCGTCGCCAGCGCACCCTGCCAAAAATGCCCGCTCAAGCCACTTCCACCCTGCGTGGCGAGTTTCGTCGTCACTTTCGATGACAGACGGATCTCAAATAATCCGAACAGATTGGCGCTGAATATCATCATCACCAACACCATAAAGCCGATAAACCAGACGTTCTGGAACTGGATACCCCACCCCACCGCCTGATGGGTTAAGCGCAGTACGGTCATCAACAATGCCAGCGCCATAAACGAAGTGAGGATCCCGGCAAACGAGGCGAGGAACTGCTGGCGTATCTGCCGCTGATCTTGTTTTTCCACCAGCAGCACCGAGCCTAATTTCATGCCCAGCACCGGCAAAACACACGGCATCAGGTTGAGGATAAATCCGCCCAACAGGGCAAGCAGCAACACCTGCCAAAGTGCTAAATCATCGCCCGCATCAGGCATTGTTGACGTAGCATCTATCGTAACGCTGCTTTGCTGAGCAACACCGTTATCGGCGATAACCAGTGATAAATGACGCCCGCGCAGGTCGGGGCCAACACCGTCCCAGCCATCGCTTACCGGGATCGTTGCCCACAGGGTTTCACCGTCTACACGGATTTTGGGTTTGCCGAAACTGGCATCTTCCGGCGTATCCAGATACAGCTCAGGCTTTTGCCAGCCTGCGCTGCGAGTGGCTTGCACGACTAACTCTGCATTGTGATACCCGGCTTTCAGAACATCCGTCAGCCCATTCGGGAGCGGCACCTTGCCCATTGCTTGCGCATAGTCATGGGCAAAGGTCGCATCACCTTGCGTCGGTGTGATTTCAAAGGGGAAATCGGTCAACAGGCAGACATCTTTGCAAGTCGAAAGCGTCAGTACACCGGCTATTTTTGTCGGTAGCTTATCTGCCAGTTTTATCGGGATACTGACCTGGTGTTGGTAACCCTGAGTGGTTATCCCCGCCACATCGAACCGTTGCGGTACTGGCCAAAACCATTGGGCTGCTTTTACTGGTTCATTCCAGGTAATGGTGGGTGCAACGCCACCATCGCCAGGTGAACGCCAGTATGTTTTCCAGCCATCCTCAAGTTTTACATCCAGCAAAACCTGCGTTTCGCCTTGTGGTGAAGTGTCAGCGCGCAGGCGCACGCTCGCATGATTATTATCGGCAGAATGAAGCCAACCGGATTGTGCAGCCCAACTGACTGGCACCCATAGCAGCAATAGACAGATCAATGTCTGCCTGAAAAGACTCAACATATTTTTTCTCCATAAATGAATTATCGAACTGTGTTAAACAGCCGGTTTCATTCACGGAATACGCAAAATCTTAGATGGACTCTGAGCGTGGGGGAGGAAAATTCTCGTACGGGGACAAGGGAGGAAGATCTCGACAACAATGGCGCAAGCAGCGTCAGGATCAGGCTGAAGATAAACAGCGCAGCTTCAAACAGCACCGGCGGCGAGGCAAGGAGCGATTTAGCGCTCAATTCACAAGGTGTCACCGCTGATGCTTCATCAGCATCGGAAACACTGTTTTGAGTCAGCATCACGCTTTGGGCAGCTTTCATTTGCAAAGCGTGCATTCCGGCCATGCGCTGCGCGGTGCACACGAGCACCACCAGACAAGCCAGGAACAAAAACCACTTTGCGATTTGCTGCTGTTTTAACATGAATTCTTCACTCCTTTTGAACCGCATATCTTAGCCCGTCACCTCCGTTTGGCAACTAATGCGCTGTAAAGATATGTCTGTAGCGTCAAATGACGCTGTTTGCTTGTTTTATCAGCAAACGAACCAACAGCGTGATGAGAGGCTTTGACAAGCCTGAAACGCCTCGCTAATATGCGCCCCGTTAACCGATTCCTCTGTAGTTCAGTCGGTAGAACGGCGGACTGTTAATCCGTATGTCACTGGTTCGAGTCCAGTCAGAGGAGCCAAATTCGAAAGCCCGCTTAAGGAAACTTAAGCGGGCTTTTTTGTTTGCGTGCATCCAGGGGTAACCCAGTAATGATGCAGGCGGCAAAGTGAGTTTTGGGGGATGCCACCTGCCCTCGATCTTATGTCAGATCAACGTCTTTGTAGCCAAAGAACCACGTAATGATGAAGCCGCTAGCGTAGGAGATAAGCACTCCCGCTGCGTAAACCCCCATACCGGCATAGATGCCCTGGGCGGATGTCATCAACGGCAGAGAAACCAGACCCGACGGGCCAAATACGGTGTTCAGGCCAATCGGCAGACCAAGCCATGCCACCAGGCCGATGAAGAAACCACCGCACGCGCCGCCGAGACAGGCCGTGACGAATGGCTTAACGCGTGGCAAAGTTACGGCGTAGATGAGCGGTTCGCCCACGCCCAGCAGGCCAGGAATGATCGCCCCTTTCACCTGAGTACGTGTCATGGAATGCTTAGCTGAGCGATAGTAAAGCGCAAGTGCTGCACCAACCTGCCCACCGCCAGCCATCGCCAGAATCGGGAACAGCGAGTTAAAGCCCTGCACGTCCATCAGCGCAAAGTAGACCGGAATAAAGCCCTGATGAACGCCAAACACCACCGCAATCAAGAACAGCCCAGCAAGAATTGCACAGCCAAACGGGTTACCATTCAAGTGCAGGAACAGCCAGGACATCCCTTTAAACAGCTCGCCACCAAAAGGCATAATCAGCGTAAAGGTCAACGCTCCGGTGATCAACAGCGCCAGCAGTGAAGTGACAATCATATCCAGGTTATCAGGGACAACTTTACGGATTTGACGCTCGATCCACGCGCCCAGAATAGACGCGATCAGTACACCAATAATGTTGCCGCGCGGATCAATTCCCATGCCGAAAAAATTATCAATGCCGGAGAAATATCCCACCGTCGCTTCTGGGTTGTAACCCAGCAGGAATAAAGAAGCGATAATCGCCCCATTTACGCCCGAGCCACCAAAGGCTTTCTGTGCGTTATAACCAATCAGAATAGGCAGGAAGGTAAACAAACCTTTGCCGAAGATCTTCATGTAACCCACGATATGCACGATGGTTGCATTCTTCACGGCGGCGTCCGCCAGAAGGCTTTGTTCGAGAAGCGTCGCAAAACCCAGCAGCATACCCGCGGCGATAAAGCCCGGGATCAGTGGCGTAAAGATGGTGGCAAACTTAGCGAGGAACTGATGCACTACGCTGTTTTGTTTTGCCTTCATCTTCTGTTTGGTGTCACTGGCAACGGAACCCACACTCGGCGGCTCAAAGGCTGCCTCCGCTCCGTTAGCCAGCATCGTGTTCATCATTTCAGCAGCGGTTTGCGCTTTACCTGGCCCAAGGATGATTTGCAACTGATCGTCACCGTTAACCACTCCCAACACCCCAGCCAGCGCCTTGAGTTTGTCATGCTCAATCAACTGGTCGTTATTGAGTGTCAAACGCAGGCGAGTCATGCAGTGCCCACAGGTCTGAATATTATTTTTATTGCCGACCAACTGCAGGATCGTGGCAATTAATTGTTCCGTAATCTTCGCCATTGCTAGATCTCCGTGTTGGCTAACGCCTTGCGAATAAAGCCATTGTTATCATTTAACAGTTGTTTAGCTTGCGCGGCGGTCAACTTACCCAGCACCATAACGATGGCGGTTTTGCAGTGGCCATCACAGGCAGCCAGCGCATCCGAAGCCGTCTGATGGTCGCAATCCGTAGCCTGCATAACGATGTTGATTTGACGCTGAACGAGCTTCTGGTTGGTCGCTTCTACATCCACCATCAGATTGCCGTAGACCTTGCCGCTGCGGATCATCGCTCCGGTGGTCAGCATGTTCAGTACCAGCTTTTGTGCCGTACCGGCTTTCATACGTGAAGACCCGGTAACCACTTCCGCGCCCACCACAGGCATGATGGCAATCTTTGCTATTTGAGTGATTTCACTGCCCGCATTGCAGGTCAGCGCAACGGTGGTTGCACCCAGGCTGTTGGCATAGTTGAGTGCTGCGACGACGTAAGGTGTACGACCGCTTGCGGCAATTCCTACCAGTACATCTTTTTGACTGAATTGCAGGTTTTTTAGATCGTCCACGCCCATCGTCAGGCTATCTTCAGCATTTTCAACGGCCTGAAGAATGGCCTGGTGACCACCAGCAATCAGCGCCACCACCTGCTCGCGCGGCGTGCCGTAGGTTGGAGGGCATTCGCTGGCATCCAGAATTCCAAGGCGACCCGAAGTGCCCGCACCGCAGTAAATTAAGCGACCCCCTTCCTGGAAAGCTGCAACGATAACATCGACTGCCTGAGTGATAGCCGGGATCACCTTTTCAACGGCCAGCGCCACTTTTTGGTCTTCCTGGTTGATTACCCGCAGCATCTCTTCGGTAGACAGCATGTCGATGTTTTCACTGTGAGTATTGCGACCTTCGGTAGTCAGGGTTGTTAAATCGATTTTCATCATTGTCTCGCTATTTTTTCGTGCCAAATGGCAACGTTAAAGTTTCGGTGCTGCGCCTTTGGATGGAATAATTAATTATTAATAAAGTTATTAATAGGAATATTTAATTCTTCACAACTAAATGTGACACGGCTCATACATTTTATATGACGAACACGAATCAGAAATTTCTTTCAATCTGTCTTAGAAAGGTTGCCATTATGGCTCTGCTTGAGAGTAACGAAAGTGAAGGGAAGAAAATAATCGAGCAGATATCAAATTAAAGCCTGCTGAGTTTCCTGAGCAGGCTTTTTGTTTTTTAAGTACACCCCTCTTCGTTAAAGGTGGCGAATACTCTTTAAATTTTAGCTTCTGGCCGGATAAAAATTACTCCCATGCCCGTTCCGCTTTCGCGCCGTCAAACTGCGGTGGCGGCTTGCGAAAACGCCCCGTGAGCCAGGCCAGATACACAAGACCGACCGCCGCCCAGACCAGACCCAGCGTCAAAGACGTCTCTTCAAGATTGATCCACAGTACGGCAACCGTCGCCGCGCCAATCAGCGGCATAATCAGATAGTTCAGCTTATCTTTCCAGGTTTTGTTACGCCCTTCCCGACGCCAGAAGTGGTTGAATACTGAAAGATTTACAAACGTGAACGCCACCAGCGCACCAAAGTTAATTAATGCTGTAGCGGTCACCAGGTCGAAGAACAGCGCCGAAAGAGACACGATGCCCACCATCACCACATTGAGCGCTGGCGTGCGCCATTTCGGGTGCACGTAACCGAAGTATTTTTCCGGGAAGACGTTGTCACGCCCCATCACATACAACAGGCGCGAAACACTGGCGTGTGACGCCAGCCCCGAAGCCAACGTATTGACGAAGGTGGTACACAGGAAAATTGACTGGAATAACTTGCCACCCACGTACAATGCAATTTCCGGTAGCGCCGCATCAGGATTCTTAAAGCGACTGATATCCGGGAAGAACAACTGCATAAAGAACGAAGCCGCAATAAAGATGATCCCGCCATAGACGGCTGTCAGGAAGATAGCTTTTGGAATGGTGCGAGCCGCATCCGGAGTCTCTTCCGAAAGTGTTGTGACCGCATCAAAACCCAGGAACGAGAAGCAGACAATCGTGGCCCCGGTGATTATCGGAATCAAGTGCGCGTTCTGGCTGATAAAAGGTTGTAACGTCCAGACGGTTCCAACGCCCTCCCCTTTATGAAGCCCTTGCACCACAAGGATGATAAACACCACCATGATACAGACCTGAACCAGTACAAACAGGGTGTTGAAGTTTGCCACCAAGTTCACGCTTTTCAAGTTTGCAACCGTGAGAATAACCACAAAGCCGATGACCCAAATCCACGGTGGAACCTCAGGGAAAAGTGCGGACAGGTAAATTTTTGCCAGTAGCACATTGATCATCGGCAGGAAAAGATAATCCAGTAGCGACGACCAACCCACCATAAAACCCACATGTGGGCTAATGGATTTTTGCGCGTAGGTGTAGGCGGAGCCTGCTTGCGGGAACTGGCGCACCAGTTTGCCGTAGCTCACAGCGGTAAACAACACGCCTGCCAGGGCAAGAATATAAGACGCCGGCACATGCCCATTGCTGATACCCGAGACAATGCCGAAGGTGTCAAACACCGACATCGGCGTGAGATAGGCCAGGCCCATCACCACCACTTGCCAGAGTTTTAAAGATTTACGCAGTTGCGGTTTACCCGCTTGTGATGAGACTTCAACAGGTGAGTTAGTCGCCATGATGACGTCCCCCCATGCGTGTACAGTTTTGCGATAGTAGCGTTGTGATTGCAAACCTGCTTAGCCTGGGGGTAGAAAATAAATCTCGGGGTAATAACGTCGGGCAATGACCAGTAACGGGTCCGTCATAATCAATGCGGCAGCGGCATTCGCCTTCGCCGTGCGGGTATTTGAACATCTGCATCATCTCATTTCCTCGTCATACAAATTGTCGTTTAACTGAAGACCCGTTACCGCCTGTTATCCATTTCGCGGCTACGGGGAATGGCAGGTTGCCCTGCAAATGTCCAGTCTGACTCCGCTCAGACTGTATACCCTTCATACTTCAAGCCGCTTATTCTTTCCTGAATGCCCGGAAGCTTAAGCTTCCGGAGAAACGGGGTATCAAGCGTTTTTCAGCATCCACTCAATTTCAGTTTCTGTGATCAAACGCTCAAACTGAATCAACTCGTCGTTCTTACAGGCGTGGAAAACATGGCTAAAGCGCTCGCCCATCAGTTCGCGCAGGCTATCGTTCTGCATGAACTCCCACAGTGCATCACTCTGACGAATCGGGAACGGCAGCCCTTCCTGCTCAAGCCCATTGCCTTCCACTTCTTCATGCAGCGGCAAATCGTTATTAAGACCATGCAGAATGCCCGCGAGGATGGATGCCATCACCAGATAAGGGTTGGCATCTGCACCTGCAACGCGGTACTCGACACGGTGATTGTCACGATCGCCACAAGGGATGCGCAGCGCAACAGTACGATTGTTATGCCCCCATGAAGCCTGAGTGGGCACGTACATACCAGGCTGGAAACGACGGTAGGAGTTTACGTTTGGTGCTAACAACGCCATAGATGCAGGCATCAGGTCTATCATCCCTGCAAGAATTTTCTTGAGAAGAGCTGAATCTTCGCCATCGGCGTCGGCCAGCACGTTCTCACCTTTCGCATTCAGGATACTGATATGAATGTGCATCCCGCTGCCGGCGTGCTCTTCATACGGTTTCGCCATAAAAGTGGCGTGCATTTTGTGTTTTTCCGCCACCGTGCGCACCAGGCGTTTTAACGCCAGCGCATCGTCGCAGGCATCAAGCACGTTATCGGTGTGATGCAGGTTTATTTCGAACTGACCCGGAGAGGCTTCAGCTACTGCACCATCGGCCGGAATCAATTGCAGGCACGCCAGATCGTCGATATCGGTCAATACATCGGCGAAATGGTTAAGGTTATCAACAGAGTAAACCTGGCTCTGAGTGTTACGGTCATTGGTGCCCGGCGCACACGGCGGCTGCAAATACCCTTCGGTGTCACGTTGACGGTCAAGTAAATAGAACTCCAGCTCTACCGCTACCACGGGGAACAGACCGCGCTGGCGCAATTGCTGCCAGAGTCGGTTAAGCACGTTCCGCGGCTCAACGTCAAAGGGAGCGCCATCTTCATCCAGCATCGTCAGTTGCACCTGACCGATAAATTCCGGGTCCGCCGCTGACGGGGTTAGGGTGCCCAGCACCGGTACACAGTTGTGATCCGGTTCACCTAATTCCTGGCCCAGACCTGCTTCTTCAACCACGTTACCAAGAATATCCATCGCAAAAACAGAGGCCGGGAAGTAGCAGCCCTTCTCTATTTTACGCAGGCTGGATACAGGAATGCGTTTTCCACGGAAGCAGCCGTTCAGGTCAGTCAGTAAAACATCGACATATTGGGTATTGGGATAGCGTTCGAGGTAAGTCTTTACTTCACGGGCGAACGCGCTACTTCGTCTCTCTTCGGAATGCTGAACAAAACTCTCAACTTCTACGATATTGGTTTCCATGATTCACCGCCGTTGCTTTGGATGCCAGTCGCTGATTTCGACCGTTAAATATAATGTCCACTTTTCGACAATGGCTCCATTTTAAATGTTTGTCAAATGTTAACGTGAGTTTGCAAATAGGTTATCACGCTGCTAGATTGAAAATATATTGAACGATATTGAGCAAAAAAGAGTAATACGGGTTAGTTTGGCAATAATTTAGTCCAGAATGTGAGGTCGATCATGGGCAATATATTTGACAAGCCGGTTATCGGTGTAGTGATGTGCAGGAACAGGCTTAAGGGTCACCAGACCCAAACATTGCAAGAAAAGTACCTGAATGCCGTATTAAATGCGGGCGGTTTGCCGATTGCTCTGCCGCATGCGCTGGCGGAGCCGGAACTCCTGAATGCTTTGCTGCCCAAACTCGATGGCATCTTCCTGCCAGGCAGCCCCAGTAACGTGCAGCCGCACCTGTATGGTGAAAACGGCGATGAGCCTGACGCCGATCCCGGGCGTGACGAACTGAGCCTGGCGTTAATCAACGCGGGTCTGGAAAGGCGCATCCCCATTTTCGCCATCTGTCGTGGATTGCAGGAACTTGTTGTTGCAACGGGAGGGACTCTGTATCGTCGCCTGTGCGATCAACCAGAGTTTTTGGAACACCGTGAAGATCCAGAGCTTTCGGTGGAGCAACAGTACGCTCCATCTCATGAAGTCCAGGTTCAGCAAGGAGGATTGCTTTCAAAGCTAATACCGGGTTGCAACACGTTTTGGGTGAACTCGCTACATGGACAAGGCGCGAAAACACTGGGCCCATTGCTGCGCGTGGAAGCACGCTCACAGGATGGTCTGGTTGAAGCGGCCAGTATTCACGATCACCCGTTCGCTCTGGGTGTGCAATGGCATCCTGAATGGAACAGTAGCGAATACGCGCTGTCGCGTATGTTGCTTGAAGGTTTTATCACCGCTTGTCAGAACCACCTCGCTGAAAAGCAGCGGCTCTGACCATTACCGTTAAGGAAAAGCAACTATGAGCGATGACGGCCTGGCGCCGGGTAAACGTTTGTCAGAGATCCGCCAACAATTGGGGCTTTCACAACGTCGTGCCGCCGAACTGTCTGGATTAACGCATAGCGCCATCAGCACCATAGAACAGGACAAAGTCAGTCCTGCTATCAGTTCGCTGCAAAAGCTGCTGAAAGTTTATGGGCTGTCGCTCTCCGAGTTCTTCGCAGAACCGGAAAAACCTGATGAGCCGCAGGTGATTATTAATCAGGATGACCTGATTGAGATCGGCAGTCAGGGTGTGTCAATGAAGTTAGTACATAACGGAAACCCGAACCGTACACTGGCCATGATCTTCGAGACTTACCCACCGGGAACAACAACCGGAGAGAGGATCAAACACCAGGGTGAGGAAATCGGCACGATACTGGAAGGTGAAGTGATACTGACCGTTAACGGGCAGACATATCACCTCGTTGCAGGGCAAAGTTATGCCATCAATACCGGCATACCTCACAGCTTCAGCAACACCTCGGCAGGCATCTGCCGCATTATCAGTGCTCATACCCCCACCACGTTCTGATTTCCATACGCTGAATAAATCGGCCTGAGTTACTCAGGCCACCCTAATACGATGCTTTTTTACAGGATTTATTTCCTGGGGCATCTTGCAGCCAGATTATGACGACTGCAACCTGGGAAAACCGATTATCTTATTGAGTTATAAGGAGTTGGCATGGACTTTCAGAATCTGAACTACTGGCAGGAAAAAGCGAAAAATATCGCGATAGAAACCCGTTTGTTTATTAACGGTGAATATTGCGCGACTCAGGATAATAGCACCTTCGATATTCTCGATCCGGCAGCACAACGCACTCTGGCACAGGTTGCGCGGGGTAAAAAAGCCGACGTTGATATTGCCGTTCGCGCGGCACGTGATGTTTTCGAGCGCGGCGACTGGTCGCAGGCCTCACCCGCCAAACGTAAAGCCGTATTAAATAAGCTGGCAGATTTAATGGAACAGCATCACGAGGAACTGGCGCTGCTGGAGACACTGGATACCGGCAAGCCTATTCGCCATAGCCTGCGTGATGATATTCCCGGTAGTGCCCGCGCCATCCGCTGGTACGCCGAAGCGATTGATAAAGTTTACGGTGAAGTTGCCACCACGGGTGTGAATGATTTGGCGCTGATCGTGCGTGAACCAGTGGGTGTAATTGCGGCCGTTGTGCCTTGGAACTTCCCATTACTGCTGGCCTGCTGGAAGCTCGGCCCAGCGCTGGCTACGGGTAACAGCGTTATCCTCAAACCTTCCGAAAAATCCCCTTTAACCGCCATTCGCCTGGCGCAACTGGCGAAAGAAGCCGGTTTACCCGACGGCGTGTTTAACGTCATTCCAGGCTTTGGTCACGAAGCAGGCCAGGCGTTGTCTCAGCATCCGGATGTGGACGTTATCACCTTTACAGGTTCTACCCGCACAGGCAAGCAACTGCTGAAAGACGCAGGCGATAGCAACATGAAGCGTGTCTGGCTGGAAGCCGGGGGTAAAAGTGCCAATATCGTGTTTGCCGACTGCCCGGATTTAGCAAAAGCCGCCGCCACGGCAGCTGCGGGGATTTTCTACAACCAGGGCCAGGTGTGTATCGCCGGAACGCGCCTGTTGCTGGAAGACAGCATTGCCGACGAATTTATCGAACTCCTGAAAGAGCAGGCAAAAAACTGGCAGCCAGGCAACCCGCTCGACCCGAATACCACGATGGGCACGCTGATTGATAACGCCCACGCAGATACCGTACACGGTTTTATTCGTCACGGCGAAACGGAAGGGAAACTGGCGCTGGATGGCCGTGACGGCCAGCATCCTGCCGCTATTGGGCCGACGATTTTCCTCGACACCAACCCAACTTCCAGCGTGAGCCGCGATGAAATCTTCGGGCCAGTTCTGGTCATCACCCGTTTCACTTCGGAAGCACAAGCGCTGGAAATCGCCAACAACAGCGATTATGGCCTCGGTGCTGCCGTATGGACCCGTGACCTTTCGCGTGCGCACTGCATGAGTCGCCGCCTGAAAGCAGGCTCCGTTTTCGTCAATAACTATAACGATGGCGATATGACCGTGCCGTTTGGCGGTTACAAACAAAGCGGCAACGGGCGCGATAAATCTCTTCACGCCCTGGAAAAATTTAGCGAACTGAAAACCATCTGGATTTCACTGGAGTCTTAATCATGACTGAACATACCACCAGCTATTACGCCGCAAGCGCCAATCAGTATGAACCGTTTCCTGAGCTGAACGAGTCCCTCACCTGTGACGTGTGTGTGGTCGGCGGCGGTTACACTGGGCTTTCCTCGGCACTGCATCTGTCAGAAATGGGTTACGACGTGGTGCTGCTCGAAGCCTCGCGCATCGGCTTCGGTGCCAGCGGGCGCAACGGCGGCCAGTTAGTTAACTCTTATAGCCGCGATATCGATGTCATTGAGCGCTCCTACGGCCCTGAAGCGGCAAAAATGCTCGGTAGCATGATGTTCGAAGGCGGGCAGATCATCCGCGAACGCATTAAACGCTATCAGATAGAGTGCGATTATCGCCCGGGCGGCCTGTTTGTGGCGATGAACCATAAGCAACTGGAAAAGCTGGAAGAGCAAAAAGCCAACTGGGAGCGCTACGGCAACACCCAACTTGAGCTGCTGGATGCTAACGAGTTGAAGCGTGAAGTGAACAGCGACAGATACGTCGGCGCACTGCTCGATCACAGCGGCGGCCATATTCATCCGCTGAATCTGGCGATTGGCGAAGCGAACGCCATCCGTCTGAACGGTGGCCGGGTGTTTGAGCAATCACCGGTTACCCACATTCAGCACACCAGCCCGGCGGTGGTGAATACCGCTAAAGGCAAAGTGACGGCAAAATATGTGATTGTGGCGGGGAACGCCTATCTGGGCGATAAAGTGGAGCCGGAACTGGCGAAACGCAGCATGCCATGTGGTACGCAAGTATTGACCACTGAGCCGCTGGACGCAGAGGTCGCGCGTTCGCTTATCCCGAATAACTACTGCGTGGAAGACTGTAACTATCTGCTGGATTACTACCGTCTGACCGCAGATAACCGTCTGCTGTACGGTGGCGGTGTGGTGTACGGCGCACGCGATCCGGCAGACATTGAGCGTCTGGTGATGCCAAATCTGCTGAAGACCTTCCCGCAGCTGAAAGGGGTGAAAATCGACTACAGCTGGACCGGCAACTTCCTGCTGACGCTATCGCGCCTGCCGCAGGTTGGGCGTCTGGATAACAATATTTATTACAGTCAGGGTTGCAGCGGGCATGGCGTCACCTATACCCATCTGGCGGGTCGACTGATAGCCGAGTTGCTGCGCGGTGATGCAGAACGCTTCAATGCCTTTGCGAATCTGCCGCATTACCCGTTCCCGGGGGGCCGCACTTTCCGCATTCCGTTTACCGCTATGGGGGCGGCTTACTACAGCCTGCGCGACCGTCTTGGGGTATAAAATAAGCAGGGGTCACAGGCTTTAGTGAGTGCCCCAACAACCGATACCTATCACGCAAAGGCCACTGGCAAAGGCGATTCCAGTCAGAGGAGCCAAATTCGAAAGCCCGCTTAAAGAAACGTAAGCGGGCTTTTTTGTTTGCGCGGATTTAACTGTTTTATCGTCATTCAACTCAGCAAAAGAAGTGACTCCCGTACCTGTTGAAGTCGGTTCACCAGTTCAGCGAGGCTTCCCGCCTGCATTTTTTCCATCACTCTGGCGCGGTGCACCTCCACCGTTCGTACCGCAATGTTCATTGCGTTGGCAATCTCACGGTTGATCAACCCATTTGCCACCAGCCCCGCTAATTCTCGCTCTTTTGGTGTGAGTTGCTGATAACAAGCGACAATCTTTTGCCTATCGAACGTCTGCGCAGAAACGAGCAACGCGCGTTCCAGCGCAACCTGAAGCGGTTTTGCAGAAACGGGCTTTTGCAGAAAATCTATCGCGCCGCGTTTCATCTGATCCACAGCCATTGGGACATCACCATGACCGGTAAGGAACACCACCGCCAGGGTGCTGCCGCGTTGCAACATTTCCTCATGCACAGCCTGACCATCCATACCCGGCATACGCATGTCCAACAACAATACCCCCGTCTGGTACAGGTCAGCCTGAGCGAGAAACTTCGCCCCTTCATTCCAGCAACAAACGTCGTATTCCAGGCTTTCAAGCAGAAATGCACAGGCCTGAGTGACCGCCACATCATCATCCAGTAAATGAATTCTCGCCATCGCGTTTTTGCTCCTCCCTGCGCGTAAAATCTAACACTGCCGCCACGCCCATTTGGCCATCAGCGGCCCTTTGATTCTTGATAGTCATCTCTCCATGGCCATACCGGACCAGACGCTGACAAATCACCAACCCTAGTCCCATTCCGTCATCGCGGGTCGTCATAAAGGGTTGGAAAACGTGATGCAGTAACTCGTCATCCATCCCTCCGGCATTATCCTGTAAGGTGATTCGCGTCCCCTCGCCTTGACTCTCCGCCGCTATCCACACCTTTTTTGCACCTGCCTGCGCTGCATTCAGGATAAGGTTCGCCAGCACCTGTTCAAGCAGAACTGGCGGCAAATACAGGGTCTGCTTTGAATTCACGTCCAGCTCCAGCGTGATCGCCGGAAAGTGCTGCGCCATGCGCAATAATTGCCAGACGTGCAAAATAGCGTCACGAATGTTGACGGTGCCCCACTCTTCCGTCATGACCGGATTACCTTGCGCCTGGCTGACCCAGTGGCGCAGATTTCGCAGCGTGTCCCCACCTCGCTGGGCCTGACTGGCAATTTCTTTCAGCGCCGTCTGTAGCGGGTGGTGTTCATTCTGAGATTCAAGGCGGATCAGGCATCCCTCGGCATAATGGCGAATAGCAGAAAGCGGTTGATTCAGTTCGTGAGCGAAACCGGAGGTCATCTCCCCCAACACGCTCATTTGTCTTGCCGTTTCCAACGCCTGCTCCTGTTGACGAAGCTGAACATTATTACGCTCTATCTGCTGACCGCGCCGCCGTACCAGTAGCATGACCCAGATATAATTTAGCGTGAGCATGAGCAGAACCAGCGCAACTCCACCCATCACCCATTGATGTTGTATTAGCCAGCTTTTGATATCCAGCCACAGACGCCGCTGCTGTGGATGCTGACGCACGTCGTGTAACAGCGTTTCGACCTGGCTTGTAGAAGCCGGGGCCCCCCAACGAAAAGGCGAACCCTGCGGTGTATTAAATAATACTTTCGTAACGCGATCTGCCAGTTCATCACTGACACTCGGCAGTGCCGCAAATGACCAGTTGGGATATAGCGGCGTACTGGTTAAGCAGGGAATGGAGGATGGCTGTTTTAACACCGCGACAAAATCCTCTTTATGCACCAGCCCCTCTTCATCCATATTCTCTAGCAGGCACACCGGTACAATCACCGCCTGAACAGCTTTTTCGCGTAACAAATAGAGCAGCGCATCGGCCGGGAAACCCGTGAAACGCAAATTCAAGTCCCGTTCCGGGCGGATGCCGTTATCACTGAGCGCCTTATAGCCCAGCAAATAGCCACCAAAAGCCTGCGCATCAATCGCGCCGACGGTTTTGCCAATCAGATCGTGTACGCTTTCGATCCCACCGTCGCGTCGGGTCAGGATAACACTGCCGATAACATTGCTCGCAGCCTGGCCACCGCGACCAGAACGCAAAGAAGCCAGCCAGCGCAGCGGTGAATGGCTGTTCAGTTGCACAAACTGTGCTGGATTGGTCACCACGAACTGTACCGTTTTGCGGTTAACGGCTTCCTGCATTTGATGCAGATCCAGCGCCTGAAGTTGAAACTGCTCACCGGGTATCTGTTGATTGAGCTGCATTTCTAACGGTTGCCAGTGGCTGCGCGTTAATACCTCTCCACGCATCGCCAGAATGCCAATACTCCATGTCTGCGCCCATGCCACGCTGCTCATCATGATCGCTGACATTAATAATGCCAGGCATCTCATCTGTATGCCGTTCACCGAAATACCCTTATTAACCAGCCCCTAAATAATTCGAGTTGCTTAAAGGCGGCAAGCCCGCAAATCCCCAGGAGCTGACTCAAGTCAGTGACTGGGGTGCGCGGGTGCAGGCAACGCATAAGCAGCTTGAAGTATGACGGGGATGTATTGAGTTAGATCAACAACAAGCCGTAAATGTGGTTAACCACAATAGAGCCGCCCCTCCCTGATTTTTACACTGTAAATCATAGACATTTTTTATACATCACTGACCAGTCAATGACGTGACCAATGTTTTGTTGTTGCATCACGACGGGGGAAAATATGGACATCAGTAAACGGCAGTTTCTCCAGCAATTGGGCATTCTGAGTGCGGGTGCCTCTTTGGTGCCGCTGGCTCATGCGAAATTCCCCTTCTCTCCTGAGCGACATGAAGGGTCCGCACAACATCGTTATGCCATGCTCATCGATTTGCGCCGCTGTATTGGTTGTCAGGCCTGTACGGTGAGTTGCGCCATTGAAAACCAGACACCGCAGGGTGAGTTTCGCACCCATGTGAATCAATATCAGGTGCAGCTTGAAGGTGAACAAAGTGTCACCAACGTGCTGTTACCCCGCCTGTGCAATCATTGTGATAACCCGCCTTGCGTGCCCGTTTGCCCGGTTCAGGCGACGTTTCAACGGGAAGACGGCATTGTGGTTGTCGACAACACGCGTTGTGTCGGCTGCGCATATTGCGTGCAGGCCTGTCCCTATGACGCACGCTTTATCAATCACGAAACTCAAACCGCCGATAAATGCACTTTCTGCGTTCACCGTCTGGAAGCCGGATTACTCCCCGCCTGTGTGGAGTCCTGCGTCGGCGGCGCTCGAATTATCGGTGACCTGAAGGATCCCAACAGTCGTATCTCGCAAATGCTTCACGCAAACCATGACGCCATCAAGGTGTTGAAACCGGAGAGTGGCACCTCACCCCATGTTTTCTATTTAGGGCTGGATGAGGCCTTCGTCACCCCATTGATGGGACGCGCGCAATCCGCACTCTGGCAGGAGGTTTAAATGACTCATTCTCTGATTATCGAGGAAGTGCTGACGCGTCCGCAGGAGATAAGCTGGCTTCCCTGGGCGGTGCAGTACTTCTTTTTTATCGGCATTGCCACCTGTGCCGCGCTGTTTGCCTGCGTGCTTCACTGGCGTAAAAAAGAGTCGGCAACGCTTGAAAACCTGACACTGCTGATTGCCTTAACGTGTTCCATCACCGCGCCACTGGCGCTCACGGCGGATCTGCATCAAACCGCCCGTTTCTGGCATTTTTACGCGTATCCAACGCCCTGGTCGTGGATGCCATGGGGCGCACTGTTTCTGCCACTCTTCACCGGGGTTCTGGGCCTGTGGTTTATGGCACAGCAACTCAAGCGCTTTACCCAAAAAAGCTACCGTGTGACGAAATGGCTGGCGCTGGCAAGCGCTTTACTCGCAGTAGGATTGCTAACGTATACCGGGCGTGAAGTCTCGGTTGTGCATGCCCGTCCCATCTGGTTTAGCTACGCGTTTCCGTTTGTTATGTTCCTCAGTGCGTTCCAGACCTTTTTTGCCCTGCTCGTCGTTTCGCTCCGGGATGAACGGGCGTTACAGCGAAAACTGGCTCTGGCGCAGGTCTGGACGTTGGGGCTCCTTGCCATTGTCGTCACTATTTGGGTTACCGGCGATACGTTGTCCGGGGATGCTATCCGCGACTGGCTTGCCGTGTCGTCCTCAGCCAGATACTACGCTGCCGCGTGGGCCGTACTTTGGTTGATATCACTGGGGATTGGCTGCGTGGCTTTGTACCAGCCGTTATCGATGCCATTACGTATTTTGCAGGCATTGAGTGCAATGGCGTTGTGCTGGCTGATGCGTTGGACCTTACTGATTCAGGTACAGACCGTACCGAAATTTAACGCGCAATTTAATCCGTATTCACTGCCCGCGGGCACCGACGGCTGGCTCGCCATCCTCGGCACTTTTGGTTTGTGGATTGCGCTACTCATTATTATTCGTGAAACCGTGAACGGACTCGCAAGGAGAATGCAACATGGCTAATTTAACCCGTCGTCAGTGGCTTAAAGTCGGCCTTGCTCTGGGCGGAATGGTGACCTTTGGGCTGAGCTATCGAGATGTTGCAAAGCGTGCCATTGACGGTTTGCGAAACGGCACCTCCGGCAAGATAACTCGCGATCGCATCTTTGCTAATGCGCTGATCCCCGAGGCTCATGCACAATCCCAGTGGCAGCAAAATCCGCAACAGGTTATCTCCATGACGCAATGCTTTGGCTGCTGGACGCAGTGCGGCGTGAGGGTCAGGGTCGATTGCGAAAAAGGAAAAGTACTGCGCATTGCAGGTAATCCTTATCACCCGTTATCCCATGAGCATCACATTAACTCCTCCGTCCCGTTTGCCGAAGCGATGGAACAGCTTGCGGGAGAAAGTGGCCTCGACGCCCGCTCCACTGCCTGCGCTCGCGGTGCGACATTGATGGAAGGCCTGTACAGCCCGCTGCGCATACTGGAACCGATGAAACGCGTCGGGAAACGTGGGGAAGGTAAATGGCAGCGCATCAGTTTTGAGCAGTTGATTGAGGAGGTGGTGGAAGGCGGCGATCTGTTTGGTGAGGGGCCGGTAGAAGGCTTACGGGCTCTGTATGCGCCAACAACGCCTATAGACCCAAAACACCCTGGATTTGGCCCGAAAACCAACCAATTGTTAGTCACCAATACCAGTGATGACGGACGCGATACGTTCCTTCGCCGTTTTGCCCTCAATAGTTTCGGCAGCAAAAACTTCGGTGCGCACGGTGCCTATTGCGGCCTGGCTTATCGGGCCGGTTCTGGCGCACTTATGGGGGATCTGGATAAAAACCCGCACGTGAAACCGGACTGGGACAACGTTGAATTTGCGCTGTTTATGGGCACCTCACCGGCACAGTCTGGGAACCCTTTTAAACGCCAGGCGCGACAACTGTCCAGTGCCCGTGTACGCGATAATTTTCAGTATGTTGTCGTCGCCCCGGCTTTACCGTTAACCACGGTATTGGCTGACGACCGCGGTCACTGGCTGCCCGTTATTCCCGGCACGGATTCAGCGCTGGCAATGGGGATGATTCGCTGGATCATCGAAAAACAACGCTATAACGCAGATTACCTCACCATTCCTGATGCAACGGGCATGCAGCAGGCCGGTGAAAAAAGTTGGACCAACGCCACGCATCTGGTGATTACCGATGAACTCCCACAACTTGCCGGGCAGCATTTGACTCTGGCTCACCTGTCGGCTGATGGCGCAAACGAACCTGTGGTGCTGAACGAAGACAACGAGATAGTTTCCGCCAGCCGTTGCCCGCGCGCGCAGTTGTTTATTGCTCAACAGGTCACGCTGACTGACGGCAAAATCGTCACCGTAAAAAGTGGATTTCAGTTGCTCAAAGAGGCGGCCAATAAACTCACCCTGGCGCAATACAGCCAACAATGCGGCGTGTCAGAGGGGAAAATAGCGGCGCTGGCAGATGCCTTCACGCGTCACGGACGTAAAGCGGCCGTTATTACCCATGGTGGCATGATGGCTGGCAACGGGTTTTACAACGCCTGGGCCGTTATGATGCTCAACGCGCTGATTGGTAATCTCAGTCTGGAAGGCGGTGTCTTTGTCGGGGGCGGTAAATTCAACGGTGCGACCGATGGCCCGCGCTACAACATGGACAGCTTCCCCGGCAAGGTAAAACCGAAGGGGCTGAGTATCGCGCGCAGCAAAACGGCCTATGAATCCTCCGAAGAGTATCAGGATAAACTGGCTGCTGGGGTTTCTCCGTTCCCGGCCAAAGCACCGTGGTATCCGTTCGTGGCAGGGCAGTTGACCGAACTCCTCACCTCCGCGCTGGAGGGCTATCCTTACCCGCTAAAAGCGTGGATCTCCAATATGACCAACCCGTTCTACGGCATTCCTGGGTTACGGGCCGTGGCGGAAGAAAAGCTTAAAGATCCCAAACGTCTGCCGCTGTTTATCGCCATTGACGCATTCATGAATGAAACCACAGCTCTGGCGGACTATATCGTTCCAGACACGCATAATTTTGAAAGCTGGGGATTTAGCGCGCCCTGGGCGGGTGTCGCCAGTAAAGCCACTACCGCCCGTTGGCCTATCGTTGCTAGTGCAACCAGCCAAACCGCCGATGGACAGCCAGTATCAATGGAAGCCTTCTGCATCGCCGTGGCAAAGTGCCTGAAACTGCCAGGTTTCGGTGACAATGCGATTACCGATGCGCAGGGCAACGGTTACCCGCTCAATCGTGCGGAAGATTACTATCTGCGCATTGCGGCAAACATCGCGTATATGGGCAAAACGCCCGTCGCACAAGCCGGGCAAGAGGATGTAACGCTGACAGGTGTGCAGCGTATTCTGCCGGTGATTGAGCAGACGCTAAAACCGGATGAAGTGAGTCGCGTCGCCTTTATCTATTCCCGAGGTGGGCGTTTTGCGCCGGACAGCAGCGGGCGCGTGGATAACAGTGTCGGCAATATTTGGCAAAAACCGCTGCAAATCTGGAATTCGGACGTCGCCGCACATCGTCACGCGATAACCGGTGAACGTTATAGTGGATGTCCTGCCTGGTATCCTTCACGGCTTTCTGACGGGCGTGCTATGGAGGAGATTTTCCCGGTGCAGCAGTGGCCGCTGAAGCTAATTTCTTTTAAATCCAATACCATGGCCAGCGCTTCTACCGTGATCCCACGGTTACATCATCTCAAACCCACTAACCTGGTGGCGCTCAATCCCGACGACGGCAAGCGCTACGGCCTGGCCCATGGCGACACCGTTCGCATCACCACACCGGGTGGGCAGGTTGAAGCGCAGATCAGTTTGCTTAACGGCGTGATGCCTGGTGTCATTGCCATTGAGCATGGATATGGACACCGGGAGATGGGTGCTGCTCAACACTATCTGGACGGAGAACCCATGCCGTTTGATGCACAGATAAAAGCAGGGATTAACCTTAACGACCTGGGGTTTGCCGACCCTACGCGTAAGGTAGCCAACACCTGGCTGGATTGGGTCTCTGGGGCGTCGGTAAGGCAGGGGCTTCCGGCAAAAGTTGAACGGATATAATCGATTCGCCTGGCTGGTTTTCTCTTTTCATTCAGATAATATGCTGCATGTGACATTGGCTCATTTGAAGGATATTAATGATGAACATTAAAAAACGTGTTTCTATTTTTTGTACTGTCGCTTTAACCACTGTTGCATTAATGGGATGTGCGGGATCAGCAAAAAAAGAAAGCACGGGCGGTTATATTGATGACACGGTTGTCACTACCAAAGTCAAATCTGCTTTGCTGAGTGAAAAATCAATCAAATCTACAGATATCAGTGTTGAAACCTTTAAAGGCCGCGTGCAATTGAGTGGTTTTGTTTCTTCATCTGCAGAAGCAAATAAAGCCGTTACAGTAACAAAATCAGTTAAAGGTGTGCAGGCTGTTCAGAATGCTTTGATAGTGAAGTAAACAACGCCTAAGCCAATCCAGATAAGTTCCCAAAGTGGGTTGAGATCGATTATCGACCCACTTTGCTTATCGGCGAATGGTTATCCAACAGAAATTTAACTGTCGGTATTCAATACTTATTCACATCTCGATTTTTCGGAAAGACTGCCTCCTCCGAGAAGGAAATTACGTCGGTTGATCATCATAGCCTCACTGTTGTCTGCTATTGATAATCTCAACCTACATCGCAGACCTTTCGTTAGTGCATAACAAAATACTAACATTTCCGCGATAACTACTGGCTTATCCCCCTTCCGTTTCCTCCCGTCGATGACATACTATCGAAACAGCCCTGCGTATAATCAGCAGGATAAGGAGATAAGATGACGCATCAGACAGCCGACACTGCCCTTACCCCGAATCAGGCCCTCGATAAATTAGAGGAGCTGTACGATGCTTCGGTCAACGCATTGCGCGAGGCCATTGCCCAGTACGTTGAAAACGGCACCTTACCCGAAATACAAAAACGTGCCGCAGGATTATTTGTCTACCCGGAATTACGCGTTAGCTGGGATGGCACTATTCACCATCCCAACAAAACACGCGCTTATGCCCGCTTCACCCATTCCGGCAGCTACACAACCACCGTCACCCGCCCTGCACTGTTTCGCCATTATCTCGCCGAACAATTAACCCTACTGTATGAAGATTATGGTGCGCAGATTGAAGTGGGTTTATCGCTGCACGAAATTCCGTATCCGTATGTAATTGATGGTTCAAGTTTGTCGTTAGACCGTTCGATGAGCGCCGGTTTGCCTCGTCATTTTCCGACGACCGAACTGTCGCAAATTGGTGATGAAACGGCAGATGGTCTGTTCCATCCGACTGAGTACTATCCGCTTTCGCATTTTGATGCACGCCGAGTCGATTTCTCGCTGGCTCGTTTGCGTCACTACACCGGCACACCGGTTGAGCACTTCCAGTCATTCGTATTGTTCACCAACTACACCCGCTATGTTGATGAATTTGTACGATGGGGTTGCCAGCAAATTCTTGATCCGGAAAGCCCATATGTTGCGCTTTCATGCGCCGGTGGCGTGTGGTTAACGGCCGACAGCCAGGCACCTGAAGAGGCAATTTCTGATCTCGCCTGGAAAAAACACCAAATGCCAGCATGGCATTTGATTGATGCCAACGGTACAGGTATCACGCTGATTAACATTGGCGTTGGGCCATCGAATGCCAAAAATATTTGCGACCATCTGGCGGTATTGCGCCCAGCGGCCTGGCTGATGATTGGCCACTGCGGCGGCCTGCGTGAAAGCCAGTCAATTGGCGATTATGTGCTAGCTCACGCCTATTTGCGCGACGATCATGTTCTCGATGCCGTGTTGCCACCCGACATTCCGATTCCAAGCATCGCTGAAGTACAACGCGCACTGTATGACGCCACCAAACTGGTGAGTGGAATGCCGGGCGAAGAAGTTAAACAGCGCTTACGTACAGGCACAGTCGTCACCACCGACGATCGTAACTGGGAGCTACGCTATTCCGCTTCAGCCCTGCGCTTCAACTTGAGCCGTGCGGTTGCTATTGATATGGAGAGTGCCACCATCGCCGCGCAAGGTTATCGCTTCCGCGTCCCTTATGGCACATTGCTGTGCGTTTCAGATAAGCCGCTGCACGGGGAAATAAAACTGCCAGGTCAGGCAAATCGATTCTATGAAGGGGCGATTTCGGAGCATTTGCAAATCGGTATTTGCGCCATTGACCTCCTGCGAGCTGAAGGTGAACGCCTGCACTCGCGCAAACTACGTACCTTTAACGAGCCACCTTTCCGATAAGAGAATAAAAATGCAACACACATCACCTCTGGCTGCGTTACGCAGCCTGCTTAAAGAGGGCGAACTTGATGGCATGCTTATCCCTCGTGCCGATGCGCATCAAAGTGAGTACTGTGCCCCCTTTGACGCAAAGCTTGAATTTATCAGTGGTTTTGATGGCTCAGCGGGGCTGGCTCTGATTTTGGCCGACCGCGCACTGCTGTTTGTTGACGGTCGCTACCAGGTTCAGGCGCACCAGCAAGTTAACCTCAGCGAGTTTGAAATTCATCACCTGCACGATGAACCAATCCACCTCTGGATGCGCGAAAACTTGCCTGCGGGTAAACGTATCACGTTTGAACCGATGCTTATCGTTAACAACCAGTATGAACAACTACGCACCAGCGGCTGTGACCTGGTGGCCGTCAACGATGATCCTATTAATAAAATCTGGACCGAGCGCCCGGCAGCACCGCGCGGTGTGATTCATCCTATGCCCGTTGAGATTAGCGGTGAATCAACCGAGTCTAAATGCGCACGTGTCGCGGAAGCCCTGACGCGTGAAGGTGTGGACTACCTTGCCCTCACCTTGCCTGACAACATTGCCTGGCTGTTGAATGTTCGCGGTTCAGATATCGCCATGAGCCCAGTGCCACTCTCTTTCGCCCTGATTAAAAACGATGGAGCCGTAGAGTGGTTTGTCGATGAAGCCAAGCTGCAGCAGCTTGATCATGCAATGCTGGACTCACTGACGATCCACAGCGCAGATGCGTTTCTGCCGCGTTGTAAGCAGCTTGCGGCGGGAAAACGCTTCTTACTTGATGGTGATAATACTCCGGTTGCGGTGCGCTTTGCCGTTGAACAAGGAGGGGGTGAAATCGAATGGTTGGCTGACCCAGTTACGCTGATGAAAGCGAATAAAAACAGCGTTGAGCTGGAAGGGTATCGTTCAAGCCACGTGGAAGATGGCGCGGCATGGGTGAATTTCCTCGCCTGGCTCAGCCATGAAGTCCCCTTGCGTGAAGCCGCAGGCAACCCGATTACAGAACTCGAGGCCCAGGAAAAGCAGCTGACTTTCCGCCAGCAGTGTGAAAACTTCTGGGAACAAAGTTTTGGTACGATTTCCGCGGCTGCGAGTAATGCGGCAATGTGCCACTACCACAGCGCACCAGAAACCAATTTTGCGATCACCAGTAAAGAGTTTTACCTGAATGATTCAGGTGGCCAGTATTACAACGGCACCACCGATGCCACGCGAACATTGAACTTCGGGCAACTTGACGGTCAACGTCGCCTGCATTACACCGCCGTGTTAAAAGGGTTCTTGTCACTAATTTCACTGCAATTCCCTCAGGGCACACAAGGGCATCAACTCGATGCGTTTGCTCGTCGTCCATTATGGGAACTGGGTCTGGATTATGACCATGGCACAGGTCACGGTGTCGGCCACTGCTTGCTCATTCATGAAAACCCGCATCGCATGGCGAAGAAAGTGAATCCATGGCCGATGTTACCCGGCAATGTTCTGACCATCGAACCAGGATATTACCTCGCCGGAAGTCACGGTATTCGCATTGAAAACCAGGTTGAAGTTATCGCCTCACGGCCTGGTTTCTGTAAATTTGCCTCGCTGACGCTGATCCCGATCGATTTAAGCGCGGTCGATTTATCCCTGCTTAGCGAACAAGACATTGCCTGGCTTGATGATTATCACCAGCAAGTGCGCGAAACATTATCGCCACTTGTCTCAAGTGATGCTCGTCCGTGGTTGATTGAAGCGACTGCACCGGTCAGGGCACTACGGGCATAAAACCCTTTATGAGCCGCGCATTTGCGGCTCTTTTCTTCTTTTTGTTGATTAAATCAGCAATCAAACACGTTTCATATAAACAGCCTTTGACAACCCAGTGGGTGCTCGTTACTATGCGCCCCGTTAACCGATTCCTCTGTAGTTCAGTCGGTAGAACGGCGGACTGTTAATCCGTATGTCACTGGTTCGAGTCCAGTCAGAGGAGCCAAATTTAAGAAGCCTGCTTAGGAAACTAAGCGGGCTTTTTGCTTTTTGGGAAGCGCTAAAGAGAAGTACGAGAGTTACCGTCAGGATAGATAACTCTCGTGTAGTAAAGAAATGAGGCAGATTTCTGGGAAAGATTAAACGCCGGAGTTGTCGAGCAGGTCTTTGCTGGCCGCTTTCAGGTACTGGAACATTGACCAGAACGTTAACACCGCTGCGATAAAGAACAGACCAATCCCCGCATATTCAACCCACATATTGGGACGCCACAGCATACCAATCAACGCCAGCATCTGGGCCATGGTCTTGGATTTACCAATCCAGGAGACAGCAACACTGCTGCGTTTGCCGATCTCAGCCATCCACTCGCGCAATGCAGAAATAATAATTTCACGAGCAATCATGGTGGCCGCAGGTAACGTCACCCACCATGCGTGATAGTGTTCAACCACCAGCACCAGTGCGACGACGACCATAACTTTATCCGCTACAGGATCAAGGAAGGCGCCAAAACGCGTGCTTTGGTTCCAGCGACGCGCCAGATAACCATCAAACCAGTCAGTGATAGCGGCAAACCAGAAGATAAACGCGCATAGGAATGGCGCCCAACTAAACGGCAGATAAAAAGCCAGCACAAAGAATGGGATAAGGATGATACGAAACAGAGTAAGCAATGTTGGGATATTAAATTGCATAGTGCTGGTTAACTGTCTGTCGTAAGTGGAAATTGTCTCTATGTTGCTACAGAGCCCTTAATGTTTCAACGAGTAGAAGATCTTTTCTGCCAACGCTTGCGAGATACCCGGCACTTTTGCGATTTCTTCTACGGATGCATTCTTTAATGGTTGCAATCCACCCATATATTTCAACAACATCTGACGACGTTTTGGCCCAACGCCTTCGATTGTCTCCAGCGCACTGGTATTTTTTACTTTTGCACGTTTTTTGCGATGGCCAGATATCGCATGGTCGTGGGATTCATCACGGATATGCTGAATAACATGCAGCGCAGGGGAATCTGGCGGCAGTGAGAACCCCTCACCTTCTGGTTCGAAGAACAATGTCTCCAGCCCTGCTTTACGGTCAGCCCCTTTTGCCACACCCAGCAACAGAGGATGATGTTTGTCCCAGGGAACATCAAGCTCCGCAAATACCGCTTTCGCCTGACCGAGTTGCCCTTTCCCGCCGTCAATGAGAATCACATCGGGCACTTTGCTCTCATCTATCGCCTTACCATAGCGACGACGTAGCACCTGATTCATCGCGGCATAATCATCACCCGGCGTAATGCCTTCGATGTTGTAGCGGCGATATTCAGCGCGAAGCGGGCCATTGGCATCAAAAACGACACAGGAGGCCACGGTTTGCTCGCCCATGGTGTGGCTGATGTCAAAGCACTCCATTCGTTTGATTTCAGGCAATTCAAGCACGTTGGCGAGTGCGGTCAATCGCTGATGGATGGTTGATTGCTGCGCAAGACGCGTCACTAGCGCCGTTGCCGCATTGGTTCGGGCCAGTTTGAGGTAACGCGCACGGTCGCCGCGAGGCTTGGTCTGCACGTTGATTCGCCGACCAGCCAGCTCAGTCAAAGAGTCTGACAGCAAGGTTTTATCAGGCAGATTGAAATCAAGCAGGATTTCAGAAGGCAAGGTGCGCATCTGACTGCCTTGCAAATAGAACTGACCGACAAATGTTTCGACCACTTCTGAGAGTTCGGTGCCGTTTGGCACTTTGGGGAAATAACTTCGGCTGCCTAGTACTTTGCCCTGACGAATAAAAAGCACATGCACGCATGCCATACCCGCATCAAACGACACGCCGATCACGTCCAAATCATCGCCAGTATTGGAAACAAACTGTTTCTCAGTTACGCGACGCACCGCCTGAATTTGATCGCGAATTCTCGCGGCTTCTTCAAACGCCAGATTTTTGCTCGCCTCTTCCATCCTGGCAATCAGTTGATTCAGCACCTGATCGTCTTTACCGGACAGGAACAAACGGACATATTCCACTTGCTGAGCATAGTCATCTTCACTGACTAAACCCGCCACGCATGGCCCCAGGCACCGCCCAATTTGATATTGCAAACAAGGGCGTGAGCGATTGCGATAGACATTATTTTCGCACTGGCGAATCGGGAAAATTTTCTGCAATAACGCCAGAGTTTCGCGCACTGCGTAGCCATTCGGGAATGGCCCGAAATATTCCCCTTTCGCGTGTTTCGCCCCACGATGCATTGCAAGTCGCGGGTGAGTGTCGCTACTGAGGAAAATAAAGGGATAGGATTTGTCATCACGCAGCAGCACGTTGTAACGCGGCTGATACAGTTTGATGTAGTTGTGTTCCAGCAACAACGCTTCGGTTTCGGTGTGAGTGACCGTCACGTCAATATGCTGGATTAAGGCAACCAGAGCTTCTGTTTTACGGCTCGCAAGATGACTCCTGAAGTAGCTCGACAAACGCTTCTTCAAGTCTTTTGCTTTACCAACGTAAATGACCGTTTCACTGGCGTCATACATACGATAGACGCCAGGTTTACTGGTTACGGTTTTAAGAAAAGCCTGCGGGTCAAAGATTTCACTCACTACTGATTAACGTCTCCGCACTAAATAAACCATGACGAATGGCCAGGTGTGTCAGCTCAACATCGCCACTGATATTCAGTTTACTAAACATGCGGTAACGGTAACTGTTGACCGTTTTCGGGCTGAGATTAAGCTGCTCTGAGATCTCATTGACCTTCTGGCCTTTGGTGATCATCAGCATAATCTGTAATTCGCGCTCAGACAAACTCGCAAACGGCGTGTCTGTTTTTTCCGGTTCAATCTGACTTAATGCCATTTGTTGGGCAATATCGGACGCTATGTAGCGCTGCCCCGCATTGACCGAACGAATCGCATTGACCACATCTTGTGGCGCGGCACCTTTACTTAAATAACCAGAGGCACCCGCTTGCATAACTTTCGCAGGCAACGGATTCTCGGTGTGAATCGTCAGCATAATCACTTTGATATCGGTTGAATACCGCACGATTTTGCGCGTTGCTTCAAGGCCACCAATTCCCGGCATGTTCATGTCCATCAGGACAACATCAACCGGATGACTACGGCACCACTTTACGGCATCCTCACCGCAATTTGCTTCACCTGATATCTTGATCCCTTTGATATCTTCAAGAATGCGTCGTATCCCTGCGCGCACCAGTTCGTGGTCATCAACAAGAAGTACGTTGATCAAGGGGACCTCTCCAGAATAGGGATAACGCTGCTGAAAATTACTAAACCATATTAACGGGTTTTCAGGCAACTTTAAAATATAAAAACAGATTTTCAGAACTTACACCTGTTTGGAAATTTAAATGTACACGGGAGGCTGAGACAGAAAACAGATTGATTCATCGATATAAATAGTAAAAATGCTTTTCATATTAAAAAAAACCAAAATCCACTTATAATAGAAATATTAAATAATGATCGCGCCGTTACGTTTTTTTAACTATAAATAAACAAATTCAAAACAATCACTCGCATTGTACAGTGACCACGCTGGCACCTTCACGTAACCACTAATAAAATGGTTTACGACTGTGCTATACTCCGCCGCCTTACGAAACCGTTACACGAAACAACGGTGTACCAACCGAGACCGAGGAACACGAATGAGCACTCCTGATTTTTCCACCGCAGACAACAGTAGTGAATTGGCTATTGAAGTCACCTGTCTGAAGGCAATGCTAACTCAGATGCTGAAAGCCATGGGCCAAGCCGATGCAGGCAAGGTTATTATCAAAATGGAAAAGCAAATCGCTCAAATGGAAGACTCGGCCCACGCAGACGTTTTTGGTAATACTGTTAAGCAAATTAAACAGGCTTACCGTCAGTAATCGAATCGCGACGGCTGGATGAGCTCAGGTTCTCCAGCCGTTTCGTTGCACAAGCCCTACAAGAACTTCTTTATATGCCCCAGAATTTCAAGATGCAGGTAGGCGGGAATATTAAATAATCCCTATCGCTGCTGCATAACAGGCAATTTGTGTTTTATTAGGTGCATTAAATTTCTTTTGCATATTTTTCTGGTGAAAATTCACTGTATTTTCTGAAATCGACAAAATAATTGCGATCTCAGCTGATGTTTTCCCCTCGCCAGTCCATTGCAATATTTCTCGCTCACGTTTGCTCAGTTTTAATGCCATCGCTGCCATTGATGGGTCATTAAGACGCATTAACGTCATTAAGCTCAGTTCGGCCAAATATTGCAGGCGCATTTGCAATTCATCCTCAGGCAAAACTTTGCCTTTCCCCACCGTGCGCGAGACCGAATAAAAGCCCAACGCACGATTAGGTGCCATCACGCACTGGGTTATGCCGCGCCGTAGGCCGTGATCTCTTGCCGCATCCCAGAAATCCTGCGTGTCACTAAAAAGCTCGTCATTCCATTGCAGATTCCCGCGCATGAAATTTTCAGGGCGTAAAACCGGATCAATAGCGAAATAATTTTCTGCATGATAATGGTCGAGCCAACGCTGGGGATATGTCGACTTTAACGACGTCTTCGGGCGCGTAAAGGGCACCGGGTGACGAATGCACAAGGAGTAATAGTCAAATTCCAGCAATGCCGTTTGCTGATGAAGTATTTTCGTTATTTCGTCAGCCTGAGTCACAGACTGGAAGATATTCAGCGCATCCTGCCGCCAGATAAAAAAGTTGCGATCGTCCATTATGTCTGGCGATTCTCCTGACACGGAAATCATTTACAAATGTAATGCCTAACGCTATCACATTTATCAGTATTATTTATATGATAAAACGGCCATTGGCGCAGAATATTGGAAAATCGTGCTAAATGGTCATTACCTCATTAATTTAGCTTATGATTTATCCATCACACGCAACGGTTAATGGCCCCAAATGGGGCCATACCGATCATTGGGTGAGGAATTTTTCCAGGAACTGTTGCGTGCGCGGTTGTTTAGGATTGGCAAACAATTCACGTGCAGGCCCCTGCTCAACAATGCGGCCTTGATCCATAAAAATGGCACGGTCAGCAACATCACGCGCAAAGCTCATTTCATGCGTCACGATGACCATCGTGCGTTTTTCTTCCGCGAGTTGGCGGATAGTGCTCAACACTTCGCCCACCAGCTCAGGATCGAGTGCTGACGTTGGCTCATCAAACAAAATCACTTCTGGTCGCATCGCCAACGCACGCGCAATTGCCACACGTTGTTGCTGGCCACCGGAAAGACGACGCGGATAGCTGGTTTCTTTACCGCTCAGGCCGACTTTTGCCAACAATTCACGTGCCCGCGCAATAGCTTCGTCCTTCGGTTCACCTTTCACGATAACCGGCCCTTCGATGATGTTCTCAATCACCGTTCGATGGGGGAAAAGGTTGAAGCTTTGAAACACGAATCCCACGTGCTGGCGCAATTCCCGCACGCGATTTTTCTGTTTACTGAGTGACTCCGCCGCATCAATGGAAATTTCACCGACCTTGATGGTCCCTGATTCAGGCTCTTCCAGTAAATTAATGCAACGCAGCAAGGTGGTTTTACCGGAACCACTTGGCCCGATGATCGCCACGACTTCGCCCGCTTTCACTTCCAGATCGATACCATGCAGCACGGTCTGCCCGTGGAATTTTTTGACCAGTTGTTTTACGTCGATTGCGCTCATTTTGGATCCCTGTCCTGGCGGTTTAGCTGATTTTCAAAGTAGTTTTGCAACGACGAGAGCACCGTTGCCATTACCCAGTAAATCAAGGACGCCGCGAGATACATGGTAAATACCTCAAGAGTACGGGAGGTAATAAGCTGTGCCTGGCGAAACAGTTCCGGAACCTGAATGGTTGCCGCAAGTGACGTGTCTTTCACCAGACTGATAAAACTGTTGCTCAGCGGCGGTAACGCGACACGCGCGGCCTGCGGCAAAATCGCCCGACGCAACGTTTGCCACGGCGTCATCCCGATACTGGCTGCGGCTTCCCACTGCCCTTTCTCGATAGACGAAATCGCCGCACGTAACGTTTCGGATGCATAGGCGGCGGTATTAAGCGACAAACCAATCATTGCCGCCGGAATAGGATCCAGTTCAATGCCAAACTGCGGTAAGCCGTAATAGATCATGAAGAGCTGAGCGATTAACGGTGTCCCGCGAAAAATCGACACGTAAAAACGCGATATCCAGCGAAACGGCAAAAACGAGGACAAACGCATCAGCGCCAATAAAAAGCCGAGTATCAGCCCAAAGAACATACCGCCGATGCTGAGTTGCAGCGTAAAGACGGCACCTTTAAGCAGAAACGGTGCCGAATCCAGTACCAGTTGAATACTTTCTTGCATAGTTACCCTGTTTTTTCTTATGTTTTAAATGTGCGGATGATACGCAAAAAGTGCGGGCGCCCCACCGGTATGAATAAAGATAATTGGGCCGTCGTCTTTAAAACGCTTCTGCGCCACACCATCAATTAATCCCGCCATCGCTTTGCCGGTATAAACCGGATCGAGCAAGATCCCTTCCAGACGCGCTAACAATTTAATGGCCTCAAGCCCCTCTTCGTTAGGCTGACCATACCCCGGTGCGAAATAATCATCCCATAAATGGATTGGGTTTGATGCGCTGACACTTAATGATTGTGCGACCGCCTGCTGCAATGCCTGCACTTTTGGCAATTGCAACGCAATGGAGCGCGAAACCGTAACGCCAATTAAATCGACATCTGGCATCACTTGCTCAAGACCAACCGCAAGCCCAGCATGCGTTCCTGCGCTTCCCGAAGCAACGACTACCGATGAAACGCTGACCGCACCTTCACACTGTTGGGCGATTTCCAATGCACTCTCAACATAACCCAACGCGCCCAGTGCATTCGAACCGCCAACGGGGATCACGTACGGGCGAAAACCTTGCGCTTCGAGGCGAACGGCAATCTCTTCCAGTTGCTGGTCAGGCGAATGCAGCGCGTCACACATTTCGATTTCAGCATCGAACAGGTCGAGCATCAAACGATTGCCGTTGGTGAGATAGTTTTCAGCCTGCGTACCAATGGGATTTTCCAGTAGAGCTACGCACTTCAGGCCGAGTTTGGCGGCAACCGCCGCGGTCTGGCGCACGTGGTTTGACTGAATCGCCCCCGCCGTCACCAACGTATCAGCCCCTTCACGCAACGCATCAGCGGCCAGAAACTCAAGCTTACGCAGCTTATTACCGCCCATCGCCATTGGCGTGGTGTCATCACGTTTAATGTAGATTTCGCGGCCGAGATAATCGGAAAAACGCGGCAGATATTCGAGAGGCGTCGGTGCGCCGATGAATTCCAGACGCGGAAAACGCGTCAGATTATGTAGTGACATGAGCGACTCCGTTACACTAATAAAAATTCCAGATTTATTTATTATGCACCAGCCTGGCGGTTTGCCCGCAGATACAAATAAAAAAGGTGCTGGAATCAGCACCTTTATTCAGGTTTTGAGCAACTATTTTGTTACGTCAGCACCAAACCACTTCTCAGAAAGCTTCGCCAGAGAGCCATCTTTCTGCATATCAGCGATGCCTTTGTTAATCGCTTCAACCAGGTCTTCGTTACCTTTACGAACGGCTACACCCGCTTCCTGACGTGAGAATGCGTTACCGGCTACCGCCAGGGTATCTTTGGTTTTCTTCACCAGATCCAATGCCGCCAGACGGTCAACCAGAATCGCATCAATACGACCTACGCGCAGATCCTGATACTTCGTTGGGTCATCGTCATAAGTGCGGATATCAACGCCCTGCACATTGGCACGTAACCACTCTTCGTAGTTAGTCCCAAGACCCACACCGACTTTTTTGCCTTTCAGGGAGTCCGGCCCGGTAATGCTGCCTTCGTTGCCTTTCTTCACCAACGCCTGGATACCAGAAACGGTATAAGGAGTGGAGAAATCGTATTTCTTCTTACGCTCATCAGAAATGGTCACCTGGTTAATCACCACATCGATACGTTTAGAGTCCAGCGACGCCAGCATACCATCCCATTTGGTGGGTTTGAGCTCCGCTTTTACGCCTAAATGCTGCGCCAGCTGCTCTGCAAATTCCACTTCAAAACCGGTCAGTTTGCCGTCATCACCCTGGAAGCTAAACGGAGGATAAGTCCCTTCCAGCCCAACCAGCAGCGTACCGCGCTCTTTTACTTTCGCCAATAAACCTTCCGCAGCAAACGTCTTAACACTCGCGCCCGCTACCAATGCCACAGCCAGTACGCCCATCAGCGCCTGACGCCCCACCATTGCTAATTTCATAGTTACCCCGAATGTTTATATTTTGGTTGTATTGTAACGACTTAATATAATCAATCAAAATCACTGCGTTACAACTTATGCCATTTTAATATATATCAGAAGTTGATTTATTTTCCTGGAAATGGGCATCCATATTTTGATTCAGGGTTTGAAATTGCCCGTACTTGCGCAGAGCAATACGGTAATTATTGGTACTGGTTGGCGGCAACCACGCGTCAAATGAATCGTCGAGGTACGCGACAGGGGAAGAAGGAAGAGGAATATTCTGTGAAGACAAATGGTTACCGAGTCGACGCAAGCGCACCACATACTCACGGATGGTGCCATGGCTCATCTCAGTTTGTTCGAACAGGTACTCTTTAAAGCCGATGATATCGAAATAGTGCTGCTGCTCTTTGGAATACAAATCGCCGCAGAAACGGCACAACGCCGCCCAGGACTGGCGCTCGGTCTGCCAACTGTTTTCATCAATGAGCGAATCAAGCTGTGCAATGGCGGTTTTGCTGACAATCTCACCACAACGCGTCAGCGTGATCCTGTCGAGTACTTTTGCGCAATGGGCACAATGAGTTTGCGTGTGTTTAAAGTCTTTTAAATAGCGGCTCAATGGACGCTTTTTGGATTGCTGTACCGTCATGATGTTATCCCGGTCGTCTTATAATATGCGGCACTCCCTACAACTTACCGAGCTTTGTGCGTAAGCGTTTAATCGCCTGGCTGTGCAACTGACTGACGCGCGACTCCCCCACTTCCAGTACCGCGCCAATCTCTTTGAGATTCAGCTCTTCCTGGTAATAGAGAGTCAGCACCATCTTTTCACGATCCGGTAGCGCATCTATCGCATCCATCACGCGTTGGCGAAGATTCCCCTCCAACAATTGTTGTAATGGGTTCGCCTGCTGATGCTCTTCAGTAATCAGTTCGATACTGTCACCATGCTCTTCACGCCACTCATCATAAGAGAAGAGTTGGCTATTGTTCGTGTCGAGCAACATCTGGCGGTATTCGTTGAGCGGGATATCCAACCGGTCTGCCACTTCTGTTTCGGTAGCATTACGGCCCAGCTCTTGCTCCAGTTGACCAATTGCCTGCGCAACACCACGGGCGTTACGCCTGACGCTGCGCGGCACCCAGTCACGGCTGCGCAACTCATCAAGCATCGCCCCACGGATGCGCTGCACCGCGTAGGTAGTAAATGCCGTTCCTTGCAGGGCATCATAACGGTCCACTGCGTTCAACAACCCGATGCCGCCCGCCTGTAGCAGGTCGTCAAGCTCCACACTCGCGGGCAGGCGTACCTGCAGGCGCAATGCTTCGTGACGCACCAATGGTACATAACGCTGCCACAGCGAGTGTTTATCCATTACACCTTCAGCGGTATACAGTGAATTCACGATAAACAGCCCTGCGTTAGTTGAGTTATCGGCATGATTATCCGTTTCTGGAGGGTTTTTAATCGCAAGAATAGTGGGTGAAATGAGGGGTTATTTGGGGGTTATAATTATTAAA
This sequence comes from Buttiauxella sp. WJP83, assembly GCF_027594725.1. Classification (NCBI taxonomy): domain Bacteria; kingdom Pseudomonadati; phylum Pseudomonadota; class Gammaproteobacteria; order Enterobacterales; family Enterobacteriaceae; genus Buttiauxella; species Buttiauxella sp. WJP83. The sequence continues at coordinate 1,732,102 of NZ_CP110080.1, read as the reverse complement.
TTATGGGCGACAGTTATGCTTTAATCTTTTTTAATGTATTACCCAACGAGATTATTATGCGGAAACTCTGCGTAGCAAAGTCTATGTCGAACAGATTTCACATGAGCCACAAGTGACAAGCAGTAAGAGATTTTGTACGCGAAAAACCACCCGAAAAATAACGGATTATCATAATATTCTCGACAAAATATCTAAACAAATGTCAGTAAAAACAGAAATAAATCGACATTATTCCTCAATATCATCATCACTTTGCGTTCTTCAAACACACAGAATTTATTCAAATCGAGCTTTACAAGAGTCTAGTATGAGAAAAAACATTTTGGTCTTTCCTTGTGGTTCGGAAGTTGGATTGGAAATCCACAAATCTTTAAATTTCTCCACGCACTTTATGCTGTTTGGCGGCTCATCGGTATCGGATCACGGAGCATTCGTTTACAAAAATTACATTGATACCATACCATTTGTTGACGACCCGGGGTTTATCGAAAAGCTGAACAGAATTATTGAAGAGAAAAAGATAGATTTCATTATTCCTGCCCATGATAGCGTGGTGCTCAGACTTTCCCAAGAAAGTGCAGCTGGCAGACTACAATGTAAAGTCGTTACATCAAGTCTAAGTGCTTGTGAAATTACACGTTCTAAACGGAAAACGTACGATTTTTTCAAAGATTCGATACCGACACCACATGTATATAAGGTCGGCCAACTGCCAGATCATTATGCGTTACCTGTTTTTCTGAAACCGGATATTGGCCAAGGGTCAAAGGGGACTCATCTCGCTAACAGTCTTGCGGATATTGATTTCTATCTCCATAAAGACCCGACTCTTATGGTGATTGAATATCTGCCGGGGAAAGAGTTCACCATCGATTGCTTCACTGACAGAAATGGTACACTGCTTTTCTCTGAAGCCCGTGAGCGAGTCAGAATTTCAAATGGCATCAGTGTTAGCTCCGTAGTAGTACACGACATCAGGTTTGCTCAGCTGGCAAAAACAATAAACCGTATGATCAGCCTACGGGGAGCATGGTTCTTTCAGGTAAAAGAAAATGCCGAAAACGAATTGGTTCTCATGGAAATCGCAACGAGAATTGCCGGAACCATGGGGCTGGCACGTTGTAAAGGTGTGAATCTGGTGCTTCTTAGTCTCTTTGATGCGATGGACTACGATATCGATATCTTTGAAAATAACCAAACGGTAATAATTGACCGGGCACTGGAGAATAAGTACAAACACAATATTAATTACCGTCATGTATATTTAGATTTCGATGATCTTGTGATTTTCGAGAATAAAGTCAATCCGGTCATTATGGCGTTTGTTTATCAATGTATTAATAAAAACATACAGATTCACTTACTCACAAAGCACCAGGGAAATTTAGACGCCTCACTGAAGAAATATCGTCTTGAAAGCGTATTCGACAATATTATCTGCTTAAACAAGGACGATGCTAAGCACAACTATATCAAGCAGAACGATGCTATTTTTATAGATGACTCATTCGCTGAACGCAAGGCGGTCCATGATAACTGTCAGATCCCCGTCTTTGACTCACATATGATTGAGTCTTTAATGGAAAAATTTTAGGTAACATACTAATGACAAAAGAAATTTACAGGTTAAGAGCCGAACTAAAAGATCAAGGTTTCGCAGTGATTCAATATGATCAACACCCGCTGCATAGCTATCCGTACGATGCCCCCTGGCTTACAGACGAAGTTTTTAACAAAATTTATGACAGCATCCGTGAACACACTCTCGTTGATAGAATACGTTGTTATTCCCATTATTTATTGATGGAACAAATAGCAAAACTCCCCGGAGACATTCTGGAAATCGGCACATGGCGAGGCGGAACAGCGGGGATTTTCACACAACTTGCACCAAACAAAACAGTATATCTGGCTGATACATTTGCAGGCGTCGTTAAATCCTCGGAGTGGGAGCATTATAAAGACAAGGCTCACTCGGACACGAGTAAAGAGCTTGTTGTTAAGTTCCTTGAACAAGATTTGGGTGTGTCAAACTATAAAATTCTTCAAGGAGTATTTCCTGAGAATACTGGGCATATAGTTAAGGGCAAGAGATTTTCTTTTGTCCATATAGATGTTGATGTATACAGATCCGCTAAAGAAACATTTGATTTTATATGGGAGAACGTGGTTCCCGGCGGTATAATAGCATTTGATGATTACGGATTTGTCACAGCATGCTCTGGTGTTTATAAATTTGTCAATGAAATAAAAAACGATGCAGATAAAATTTTCATCTGTAACCTGAATGGTCATGCTTATATTATCAAACGTTAATAAAGAGAAGATTGAGTCATATGCAAAATATTGAGCGTGAAATAGCAGAAATTGACAAAATACATTTCAAGATGGTCCGCGAAAACATTTTTAACTTCATCAAAAGAGCCGGAAAAGAGACAAATAAAGAAGGTCTGATTTTATTGGATATTGCTCCACAAGATCATGAAGGTGCAGCCCCACACTTTCCTGGAGCCACGATAAAAACTCTGGATATAAATCCAAAATCAGGTGCCAGTTACATTGCTGATATCTGTGGTGATAATTCTAAAATTATCCCTGCTAATGAATTTGACGTCGTGATATGTACTGAAGTTTTGGAACACACGCTCAACCCATTTGCAGCAGTCCAGGAAATTAAAAGAATCCTTAAACCTGGCGGCGTAGCCTTTGTCACAACACCGTTTAACTTCAGAATTCATGGCCCCCGCCCTGATTGCTGGCGGTTTACAGAAGATGGATTGAGAGCCTTATTTGCTCAATTTGATATCCAGGAGTTGAATGCTCTGGAAGATGCGGACAGATTCTTAATGCCCATTCATTACAGCTTGATTGCCAGAAAAAAATATCATGAGTAAAAAACAATGAGTGGGTAAGTTCGGTAAGTTGAAAAGCGGCAGGTGATGATTCAATAGGCCTGCCGCTTTTATCGAAGAGATATGACAAAACCAAGGCGTAATGACAAACTTCTTCTCTGAATCCCTTTATGCACTTAGCAGATGATGTTCGCAGGGTAACTCAGCCAGCTCATTTTCGCGTAACGCGACCGCCATAATCGTGATAATCCGTTCTTGATCTGCCCGGCTTAATCCTGGGTAAATAGGCAAACACAGCACCGCCTGCGAGACAGCATCAGCCGCTTGTAAACTGTCATCTTTAGCTGATGGCAAATGCCGATACATCGAAAATGAACTGATAAGCGGGAAGAAATAACGACGCGTATAAATGTTCTGCTTACGCAGCGCTTGATAAACTTCATCTCTGGTTGCAGCAAGCCCAAGGCGAATCATGACCGGGAAATAGGCATAATTCCATTCCACGTTTTCGGGTGGTTGCAAGAATTCTACTTCGGGTAATTCCGTTTTAATCAGCTCTGCATAATAACGATAGATCTCAGCGCGATCGTTCAGAGCTTTATCAATATATTGTAATTGCAGCATCCCGAATGAAGCCTGTACCTCATTCATTTTGGCATTGATACCAGGCGCCATTACAACGGTTTCATCGGCAAAGCCAAAGTTCTTTAAATAATCAATCCGCTGTTTAGTTTTCGCGTCCGGGCAAATAATCGCCCCGCCTTCAAAGGTGTTAAAGACTTTGGTGGCATGGAAACTTAATACAGAAAGATCGCCGCAATTGAGAATACTTTGGTCATTCTGTTTTACGCCAAAAGCATGAGCGGCATCATAAATGACCTTTAAGCCCCAGGTGTCCGCTATGCGCTGTATTTTATCTGTATCGCAAGGAATCCCATAACAATGCACCGGCAAAATAGCCGAGGTTTGCGGCGTAATGAGTGCTTCGATTTTGTCCGGATCTAAATTGAAGGTCTGCGGATCGATATCGGCAAAAACAGGCGTCAGCCCGTTCCATAACAAACTATGGGACGTTGCGACAAAAGAGTACGGTGTGGTAATCACCTCACCCGTAATGCGTAACGTCTGAAATGCAGTTAGCAGCGCCAGAGTACCATTGGCAAATAAACAAAGGTGCTCAACACCGAGATAATCTGCCAGCGCCTGCTCAAGTTGTTGATGAAAAGGGCCAGCATTAGTGAGCTGTTTGTTTTCCCAAATCTGCTCCAGATAAGGAATAAACTCTTCAAGAGGAGGAAGTAATGGACTGGTTACATAAATATTCTCTTTCACGCTAATCCCCTTGAATGTTTCCCTGATACATCTTCAGCTATCAGTATGACGGCACTGTTTTTCATTAATGGGGCAAACACGGCCCCTTTTCTACGCCAATTAGAACAACCATGCTCAAACTTCGGGTATCACAAAGCCTTCAGATGAACCGGTTTCACAATAGATTTCCCAGGCCTTACGCAGCATTTGTTCTAAATACCAGGCCGGTGAAACCGCAGATTCGCCCTTAGACACAATTCGTTCACGCATATTCCGCCGTAAATCACTAAGCACTTGCACGTCATGGCTTAATGCCAACGCTTTCGAGATATATTCTTCGATTGATTCCGCGACAAACTCATCCAAACCATACTGGCACATGTTAGCCACACCCTGCCGCGAGACCATCGTTTCACTGGCAAAAGTTAAGGTTGGTACACCCATCCACAAAGCATGGTTGGTTGTGGTGCCTCCGGTATACGGGAAACAGTCGAGTAATAAATCCACCTCGTTATGCATTTCCAGATATTCGGCTATATGCGTTCTTTCGCGAAAAATAAGCTGTTCAGGTCGCACGCCCCAAACCATCATTTTCGTTTTAATTTCATTAATTAAATTCTGACCAGGCATAAAGCCGATTAGAAATTTTGCATCAGGTTGTGCGGTGAGGATTTTTGCCCACGTTTCCAGCACCACATCATTTATTTTGCCAGGGCGGTTGAAACTACCGTAGGTGATATATCCGTTGCTTAAAGCAGGCAGATCTTTCACTTCAGGCGCATTATTCACCGGTTCAAATTGTTTGCTAAATGGCATATAGGCCAGTTTTTCTGTGAACTGCTTCTCTAATAAACCTTGGGGGGCGAGTTTGTTATGCACAATCACATAATCCATTTCGCTCAATCCAGTCGTGCCCGGATAGCCAATAAATGACATTGAAACCGGCGCGGGTTTCAGCGCAAACGCAGGTAAACGGTTGTGGTCGGTATGCCCGGACAGGTCAATTAAAATATCAATTTCTGCCGCATGGATTTGTTTTGCCAGTTCCACATGACTGATGCTTTTAGCATCAAACCAGGCCGTCGTTTTAACCTTCAGTTGTTGCGTCATCAAATCATTTAACGGGGAAGTATTCCAGGCATAGAGGGCAAATTTAGTCTGATCGAGTGCTTCCCACATCGGACGTAAAAAATGGGTCACCGGATGGTTGCCAAAATCCCCCGAGACAAATCCCACGCGTAACTGTCGGGCAGGATCCCGGCTATTGTTGTGTGGGAAATTAACATTCTTCTGCTTCGCCCAACGGCTGGCCAGTCGGCCAAACTTCTCATGCTCACTAAACAGATACTCCGGCGTAATGTCCGGATAATGAGACAGGCCAAACAAATAGTTTGTGAAGTAAGTGAACTCCCCTGGGGCACTTTCACAAGCTTTGCGCATCCAGCTTACCGCCTCAACCACCTTCGATTGCGCAGTCAGCAGCGTCGCAATACTGGAAAGAGCATTACTGTTCAATGGTTCAATATCCAGCGCCTTTCTGGCGCAAATCTCTGCCATCTCAAAGTTTCTGTCTTCCTGATACAACTCGCAAAGTTGGATCCATAACAGAGTTTGCCGCTGATTAAATCGCAGGCAATAATGGGTCAATTTTTCCGCGTACCAGTAATATTTCATTTTGCCAAGCAACAGGGCGTAATCGTAGTAGAGCGCCCAGTGATTCGACTCAAGAGAAAATGCTATGGCAAATGCGCGCAATGCGTCGTCGTAAAGAGAGAGTTTAAAATAGACTTGCGCCAGGCGATGCCATAGATGTGGATTATCTCCCTGCTCCTGAGAAAGAGTGACAAGATAATCGCAGGCATTTTGAAATTGCCCCAGATTGAGTAACTGAGTAACGCGTTTTTCAATTCTGCTATCAAGCGACAAAAATGCTGAGTAACTCGGATGTTTCTGGCGAGCAACGGTTTTTAATAACGACGTATTTGTTATTTGAAAACGCGCTTCCATTCCATAATGGGTGAACAACATCAGGCTGTTCACATAGGCCAGGATATTATTCGGGTCCTGTTGGCCTATCACCGCCTGAAGATATTTTTGCCATGCGCGAGGTGAGCCCGTCACCATTCCTTTTCGACGCAATGCATCCATTATCGGCAACGTTTCACTATTTATACTCAACTGGCCTGCGGCCAAATGCTGATATTCGTGATTTTCCAACGCAATGGCTTGATACCAGAAGTTAAACCCGAGTGGCGCAACTATTTGCGGATGATTCATGCCAATAAGACCAGGTAACTGTTTTAACGTATTATTTTCACAAAGGCTATATGGGCAAGCCCCAAGGCAGTAAAGCAGGCTTTCGGCCCCTTTACAAAAAAGAGAGTAAAGGACGTTCAGTACCTGGTCAGAATGCCTGGCATCTACGCTTTCGGGTTTACTGGTGTGGAAAACCAATTGTTCAAAACTCAGACTCAGCGGCCAGGCATCACCCAACAGATCAAGCACTTGCAGGGTCAGATCGTCCTGAGTGCGAATCAGGTCGCCTTGCGGGGTAAAATGAGCTTTTTCTACGCCATTCAGATCGCTAAAAAGGCGCTGAAAATTTCCCGCCCAATTGAGTTCTTTTAATTTTTGTTTATCCGGTAGAGGAAGAATATGTGAAGCCAAACTCTCATCCACCAGTAAACTAAAGCGCCCGGTGCGGTTTGTCGAGAAATCAAGATACTGCTGCTGTACCACTTTATTTGCGACAGGGCATATCGCTTTATGCAATTGCTCAACGTCAGGGCCGTAAAAATCGGCTATTTCTGTCCACGGCTTCGCATCCCCCAAATAGGCAAGGCCATTTCGCTGTGCCATTGCGTTGAAGTCTACCAGGTAGTTCGCTTCATTCAGGCCAGAAAGGTATTTCAGAACCAGGTCGCTGTCGTTGTTTTTACTTATTTCAGCGATCAAGGGTGCAAAACTTGAACGTAGTGGATTTTGCTTGCTCATTCCCAGTTCAAGATAAGTTGCCATGGCGCGGGCACTGGCAGTTTGTTGTTCCTCGGTGGTCGCCTGGCTGCTGTGCAATAACATCGCATCGCGCAATGTTTCGCAGGCTTTAGCCCCTGGATACGTTGGCCATTTAATGGCAATAATTCCCTTCGCGCTGAGATGTTGCCGGCAATATGCCAGCACAGATTCTCGCGTCTGATTATCCAACAGCGCAAAAACACCCTGCACAATAATATAATCCTGCTCGCCTGGGTCGCTTGCTAATATTTCAGTAAGTTGCAAACAATACAATTCCAGGTTACTTATTCCCGCCGTTGAAATACAACTCTTGCCCAGGCTGATGGCATCCGCGTCAATATCGATGCCAATAACTGAAGCATCAGACCAGGCGCAGGAAAACGGAATCAAATTCATCCCACTTTCACACCCTAATACCAGGACACGCGCATTTTTCAGATCGGGCGCACTGACTCCGTACAAATGGGCAACGGCACGCAGATGCTGAGGCGCGGCATAGCTATCAAGTTGAAGTGAACCATGTTGAGTCGTTATTGGCATTGCGACAGTTTCAGTATCAGCGGAATGAGCCACGGGAATATCCTGTTTAGAGAAAACGGCAAATCTGCCTTACGTTAACAATATTTTTTTCAAGCAATTAACAGAAAACAGCCTATCCGGGGGGGTAATTCAGGCTATTCCCCTGCACTCTTCAGGCAAAAAAAAACCAACCCCGAAGGATTGGTTTTGACTGACAGAGAACAGATTAACGCAGCAGAGACAGCACGCCTTGTGGAACCTGGTTTGCCTGAGCAAGAACAGAAGTACCTGCCTGTTGCAGAATTTGCGCACGAGACATGTTGGAAACTTCAGTTGCGTAATCAGCATCCTGAATACGGGACTGTGCAGAAGACAGGTTACCACTGGTGTTACCCAGGTTGGTGATTGCAGAATCCAGACGGTTCTGCACCGCACCCAGGGAGCTACGGAATTTATCCACTTTCGCGATAGCGGCGTCGATGGTAGCTAATGGGTCAACAGAAACCGCGCCTTTAAAGACGTTAGGGTTGGCCGCCAAAGCGATATCGCCCACAGCGCTTGCGCCCGTTGCAGCAACTGCGCCGGAGTTGGCAATTGCACTTGCGGCTGCATTGTAGTTTTTACCCTGAACGGTGACATAACCCTGCACAGCGCCAGTTGAGTCAGTACCCACTTTAACCAACTGAGCAGACATTGAACCACCGGTCACACCATTTTTGGTGTCGGTGTAAGTCACATCGCTAGTGTTCAGGGTCACTTTGCCGGTTGCATCATCAACGGATACGGCATAGTTGTCGCTACCAGAGCTAACAACATAAGTACCGGTGCTTGCACCAGAAGAATTTTGAACGTTTTTCAGTTGCAGAGTGCTGGCATCAACGCCCAGTTTGGTTGCAACAGTGCTCAGGTTAACGTCTTTCAGGTTACCCGCAGAGCCTACCTGAGTGATTGGGCCGCTGGTTTTCAGGGCGTTGCCAGAAACAGAGAAACCGTTCAGACCCAGAGTAGAAGAGTCGATTTTTTGCAGGTCGATGCTGATGGTTTCACCATCGTTAGCGCCAACCTGAATTTTCATAGAAGTGTCGTTAGCCAGTACTTTCACGCCGTTGAACTGAGTTTGACCGGATACACGGTCGATTTCAGACAGACGGGAAGTGATTTCGTCCTGGATGGAGCTCAGGTCGGTGCCAGAGTTAGAACCGGTAGAAGCCTGTACAGACAGCTCACGAATACGTTGTAAGTTGTTGTTTATTTCGCTCAGTGAGCCTTCAGTGGTCTGTGCAACGGAGATACCGTCGTTGGCGTTACGAGAAGCCTGGTTCAGACCTTTGATGTTAGAGGTGAAGCGGTTAGCAATTGCCTGACCCGCTGCATCGTCTTTTGCGCTGTTGATACGCAGACCGGAAGACAGGCGCTCAATAGCAGTGCCCAGAGAAGACTGAGATTTGTTCAGGTTGTTTTGGGTCAACAGCGACAGGCTGTTAGTGTTGATAACTTGTGCCATGATTTTATCCTTATCAATTCACATTTTGTGGTTGGGCTGTTGCCCGCGGTTTCTCACCGTCTACCCATGTATCGGCACACTATTTTCTAACTTTAGAAATATTTCACATTTTAACTAGCCGCTGAAATAACCCGCTACGCCTTCATTATTCCCGCCATTAATTGCTCACAAATATCATTAAACTTTGCCGCTATGGTGCCGATACCAACGTGAATAATTGTTAGTAATGAAAAGGGAGTAAGAATGGCTAGCGTTTCTTCATTAGGGATCGGCTCGAACCTGCCACTGGATACATTGTTAACCAACCTCACCACCGCAGAAAAAGGCCGGCTGACACCGATTAGCGCCCAGCAATCGAGCTATAGTGCAAAACTTACCGCTTACGGCACGCTTAAAAGCGCGATTGAAAAATTCCAGACAGCGAACACGGCTCTTAATGACGCCACTCTGTTTAAAAGCAGCACTGCCGCCAGCAGCACTACAGATTTAGGCGTCACCACCAGCGCGGGGGCTGCTGCAGGCAAATACACCATCAACGTGTCGCAATTAGCACAAGCTCAGTCTCTGGCAACCGCTGGAAAGACTAGTGCGACCGATAAGCAAAGCAATGTTTCATCCACTGACCGCGTGCTGGTTATCAATCAGCCAGGTCGTGAAAAGCCACTGGAAATTAAACTCAGCGACGATCAAACCTCACTGAACGGCATTCGCGATGCGATTAATACTGCCGATAGCGGCGTATCCGCCAGCGTCATTAAGAATAAAAGCGGTGAGTTCCAGTTAGTCATCTCTTCTGCAGAAACCGGTTCTGATAAAGAGATGACGATTAGCGTCACGGGTGATAGCGACCTGAATGCGCAGATTGGTTACGATTCTGCGAGCGCCACTGGGGGGTTGAAGGAAACCATTCCTGCCAAAAACGCCCTGCTAACAATCAATAATATCGAAGTGGAAAGCGGCAGTAATACCGTAAAAGATACCCCTGAAGGTGTCACTTTAACGCTGAGTAAAGAAGTCACTAACGCGACTGTTACTGTCACAAAAAGCAATGACAAAGCGACCTCGGCGATAAAATCATGGGTTGATGCTTATAACTCCATGCTCGATACCTTCAGCTCTTTGACCCAATACAAAGAGGTTGATGCCGGTGCTGACCAGAATGACAGCAATGGCGTGCTGCTGGGCGACAGTAACATTCGTACCATTCAGTCAGGTATTCGCTCACAATTTACCACCAACACCACCGGTTCAACTTTCAGTACGTTGTCGCAAATCGGCATTACCCAGGACTCTAAAACGGGCAAGCTGACTATCGACAATGACAAGCTGGGCAACGCATTAACCAAAAATTCTGTGGCAACTCAGCAATTGTTGGTCGGCGACGGCAAAACTACCGGGGTGACCACCACTACAGCCAAACTGGTGAAAGGCTATCTGGCAACCGATGGCATTATTGACAGCGCCACCGACAGCATCAACACCACGCTAAAAAGCCTGACCAAACAGTATCTGGCGGTTAGCTCCAGCATTGATGACACTATCGCCCGATACAAAGCTCAGTTTACGCAACTCGATACCATGATGAGCAAGCTGAACAACACCAGTAATTATCTGACCCAACAATTCACATCCAGCAGTTCCTGATAACAAGAGGTAATTATGTACAGCTCGCGGGGTACACAAGCATATGCTCAGGTTGGTGTGGAAAGCGCCGTCATGAGCGCAAGTCCTCATCAACTGATTGTCTTGCTTTTTGATGGAGCACTAAGTGCTTTGGTCAGATCTCGCTTGTTTATGCAGCAAGGGGAGTTGGCCGCGAAAGGTGAGGCACTGGGCAAAGCCATCAACATTATCGATAACGGCCTGAAGGCCGGTTTAGATAATGAGAAAGGTGGCGAAATTGCAGAGAATTTATCGTCTCTGTATGACTATATGATTCGCCGTCTGATGCTGGCCAATTTGCGTAATGATGTTGAAATAATAGAAGAAGTTGAAGGGCTATTGACCAACATTGCCGATGCATGGAAACAGATTTCGCCTCACCACGCTGCACGGGAGCCTGCCTAATGTCGCCGTATGTAGAACTGATCAGCCGCTGGCAGAACGTTGTACAGCTAAGCCTGTCGTTGCTGGAGTTGGCGGAGCGCGGGGAGTGGGATTTGTTGCTGGAACAAGAAGTGGCGTATCTGCAAAGTATTGAAATACTCAACGCGAACCCTATTCCACCAGGGACCGCGAAAAGTGTGCAGGATATGTTGCAGCAAAATCTTGAACAAATTCTGGCTAACGAGCAGGCGCTAAAAAATCTTTTACAGCAGCGCCTGGACGAACTCAGTGCTCTTATCGGCCAGTCATCACGCCAGCAAACGCTTAACCACACGTATGGACGTTTGTCTGGTCAATTACTTGTGCCCGATGCACCACAATAATTTTGCCTCGTGCGGTGTTTCAATCTGTCAGTAATTCCCTCGCAAATTCAAAAATCTTCCATACTCCAGAGGTCAGCTAAATGACTCCTGGAGCGTGGACTCGATGAAAAACCCAACCTTGTTGCAATTTTTCCATTGGTACTACCCCGGTGGGGGCAAGTTATGGGCAGAAGTTGCTGAACGTGCAGCAACGCTCAATGATATTGGCGTCAATATGGTGTGGTTGCCGCCTGCGTATAAAGGCAGCTCCGGTGGCTACTCGGTAGGTTATGACAGCTATGATCTTTTTGACCTTGGAGAATTCGACCAAAAAGGATCGGTGGCGACCAAATACGGCGATAAAACCCAGTTACTGGCCGCAATCAAAGCCCTACAAGAAAATGAGATCGCCGTGCTGCTCGATGTGGTGGTTAACCACAAAATGGGAGCTGACGAAAAAGAGCGCATTCGCGTGAATCGCGTCAACGAAGAAAATCGTAATGAGATAGACGACGAAGTGCTCGAATGTGAAGCCTGGACACGCTACACCTTCCCCGTCCGCGCGGGTAAATATTCGCAGTTTATCTGGGATTACAAATGCTTTAGCGGCGTTGACCACATCGAAAATCCGACAGAAGACGGCATTTTTAAAATCATCAACGACTACACTGGCGACGGCTGGAACGACCAGGTCGATGATGAACTCGGTAATTTCGACTATTTAATGGGCGAAAATATCGACTTTCGCAATCATGCGGTGACCGAAGAGCTGAAATACTGGGCGCGCTGGGTGATGGACGAAACCGGTTGTAGTGGTTTCCGGCTCGACGCAGTCAAACACATTCCGGCGTGGTTCTACAAAGAGTGGATCGAGCACGTTCAGGAAGTGGCTGAACAACCGCTGTTTATCGTCGCTGAATATTGGTCGCACGAAGTGGATACACTTCAGGAATATATTGCCCAGGTTGATGGCAAAACCATGCTGTTCGACGCACCGTTGCAAATGAAATTCCACCAAGCCTCAAAGCAAGGTCGTGAATACGATATGAGTCAGATTTTTACCGGCACGCTGGTCGAAGCTGACCCGTTCCATGCCGTGACGCTCGTTGCCAATCACGACACGCAACCGTTGCAATCTCTTGAAGCCCCTGTTGAACCGTGGTTCAAACCTCTGGCGTATGCGCTGATTTTGCTGCGTGAAAACGGTGTGCCAAGCGTGTTTTACCCGGATTTATTCGGTGCCAGTTACGACGATGAAGGCGGTGATGGCGAGATTTATCACATCGACATGCCCGTCATTGAACAGTTGGATGACTTGATTCATGCCCGCGAGCGCTTTGCCCACGGCGTGCAAACCCTGTATTTCGATCATCCAAATTGCATCGCATTTAGCCGCAGCGGTACGGATGAGAATCCCGGCTGTGTGGTGGTGCTATCCAACGGTGATGACGGCGAAAAAACCATTACCCTTGGCGACAATTACGGCGGTAAGAACTGGCGGGATTATCTTGGAAATCGTGATGAAATCGTCACGACGGATGCCAATGGTAATGCAACCTTTGCCTGTAATGGTGGGAGTGTCAGTGTGTGGGTGATTGAGGACGTGTTATAGGTTTAGCCCTAAACCCTAGGCTGTCTCTTCTACAAACCTCTGACAGCCTGTCAGGGTGAGATCTGTAAGCTTCGCAGGTTTTCCGTTCACCCGTACGTTGGGTTATCTCTGTATCCGTTGTGAACGGTGAACGTGCCTGGAGGGTTACGCCACCCTGACTTATAGGGAACGCTGGGGCAATTTATACCGGGGACAAGATCAAAACCGGTTCGGTATTTGACCTCAGGTTTTGACGTTGACGTTGGTCCCGGCTTAAATCGCGCCGTTTTTTACCCTTCAGTCGTGGTTGAGCCGCCGGGAGCGGCGAAAGAGAGCGATCGTCGGGAACGAATCGCGAACGACCGCGAATGTTGGGTAAAAAACGGTGTTTACCGCGCAGCGGCGATTTATTTGCCGGGAGTCCGGGTTCTTAGGGTGGCGACGGTGGCCACCCTAAGTCGTTCACCGGTTCGGTGGTTGTATATGAAGGAATACTTTTAGTGAACGGAACTTTCACTATTTCCAACATAAACAACTAAACCTAATCTCAACGTTGCGACTAAGGGACAGAGAGGAAAGCCCCCCTATTACGGTAACTTAGTTTCCAAAGGGTTCTTCTTCAAGAAATCAGCACATTCTTGCGTAGGTTTTTCTACACGTTTCAGCGTCATCCCCGCATATTCCAGCGTATCCCCGATGCGCTCAACGCTATAAACATCGCGCTTGTTGGTGACGTTATACCAGTCGTCTGAGCGCAAAGTCAGTTTACCTGGCAGAGCAATCACACGCTGCCACTGGCGGCAATCCAGCGTATCCCCTGCAGGTGTGACCACCAGCGTCGCTATGGCTTCAGGACTCACCATTTCACTTTGTGGCCCTTGCGATTGCCAGTACCCAGCGAGTCCCGCAGGTGCCGGAGTTTTCACCACTTCGCGATAATCTTCAACCTGCACACAGCCGCTCAATGCCAGCAACACTGTCAATAATGCAATCTTCTTCATCATTTATCCTGACTGCGGAGAAAAAATAATTTTCGCATTAAAGCACTTAGCTCGCCAGTGTTTCTCTGCGCAGGGGGAGATAGCGGCGCATTTGCGCAGCACATGAGAGATTCACAAGATGAATTGTTTGATGGTAATCATCAAAACCAGGGGATGTGTGCGAAACGCTAAAGCAAAGATGTTTAAATACAGCCCTCTAAAAATGCTGTAAACCTTCTGAGTTCAGAGGCGAGAAAATGTACTGGCAACAATTCAAATTAAATTACCTTGTTAAATTCTGGGCCCCCATGCCTGCGGTTATCGCAGCCGGCATCCTTTCAACTTACTATTTCGGCCTGACAGGAACGTTCTGGGCGGTCACCGGCGAATTTACTCGCTGGGGTGGGCAACTCCTACAATTAATGGGCATTCACACAGAAGAATGGGGATATTTCAAACTCATTCATCTGGATGGCAATCCCCTAACCCGCATTGACGGCATGATGATCATCGGCATGTTCGGTGGGTGTTTTGCGGCCGCCTTGTGGGCGAATAACGTCAAACTGCGTTTGCCGCAACATCGCATACGTATTATCCAGGCGGTTCTGGGCGGAATCATTGCAGGCTTTGGCGCACGTCTGGCTATGGGCTGTAATCTGGCCGCGTTCTTTACGGGGATCCCTCAGTTTTCTTTGCATGCCTGGTTCTTCGCATTAGCGACTGCCATGGGGTCGTGGTTCGGTGCAAAATTTACCCTTCTTCCAATGTTCCGCATTCCCATAAAACTGCAAAAAGTTTCTGCCGCCTCACCACTCACCCAGAAACCCGAGCAGGCAAAACGCCGCTTCCGCATCGGTATGCTGATTTTCGTGGGCATGGTGGGCTGGGGAGCGTTGACTGCGATGAATCAACCGAAACTCGGCATCGCCATGCTGTTTGGCATCGGGTTTGGCTTGTTGATTGAGCGTGCACAAATCTGTTTCACCTCGGCGTTCCGGGATATGTGGATAACCGGGCGCACCCATATGGCGAAAGCGATCATTCTGGGTATGGCGGTCAGTGCTATTGGTATCTTCAGCTATGTGCAGTTGGGCGTTGCCCCAAAAATTATGTGGGCTGGCCCTAACGCGGTCATCGGCGGTCTGCTGTTTGGCTTTGGGATTGTGCTGGCAGGTGGCTGTGAAACCGGCTGGATGTATCGCGCCGTCGAAGGGCAGGTTCATTACTGGTGGGTTGGGTTAGGCAACGTTATCGGGTCCACTCTTCTGGCGTACTACTGGGACGATATTTCCCCTGCACTTGCCACCCACTGGGACAAAGTCAATTTGCTCAACACCTTTGGTCCATTGGGCGGATTGCTGGTCACCTATTTGCTGTTGTTGGCCGCATTTTTGCTCATTGTCGGATGGGAAAAGCACTTCTTCCGCCGTAAAAATTTGCACATCAGCCAGCCTGTTAAGGAAAACGTATGAGCCACAATTATATACCGGACTTCCGATTAGATATGGTCGGAGAACCCTGCCCTTATCCAGCTGTAGCCACGCTGGAAGCCATGCCTCAATTGGCGAAGGGCCAAATTCTCGAAGTGGTGAGTGACTGTCCTCAGTCAATAAACAACATTCCACTGGATGCTCAAAATCACGGCTACACCGTGCTGGATATTCAGCAAGACGGCCCCACCATTCGCTATTTAATTCAGCGCTAAACCATCAGCGCGAGTGATCAAACACTCGCGCTCAAGTATTTGTTCGCTTATCGCCCTACCTCATCCTGCAGTCCAAACAAATGTGCCCGGCATATCAACCTGAGAAAAGTTTCCTCAACTCAATGGCGAGTTACAAATTATGAATTAAGATTATTCTCATAAATCCAAAAGGGAACGCCGCCATGCGTGATTTCTTGTCCACATTAAAATATGACTTAAAAATCAATACCGCCAAATCCAAGCTCATTATTTTAATTTTCAGAATGGCAACCATTCACGCCAAAACAAAGACGCTTTATCCGATCTCTCTGACGTTTGTGATACTCAACCGGCTTATTAATGAAGGGCTATTTGGTGTTGAGCTTAACTATCATTTAAAAATTGGAAAAGGCTTTAAGATTTGGCATGGCAACTCGATGATTATCAACAGAAATTGTGTGATTGGTGAGAATTTTACCGTCCGGCAGTTTTGTACCCTGGGCAGCAATAAGAATGGCGTCGATATCAAATTTAAAGTGGGAAATAACGTCAATATGGGCGCCCATTCATGCATCATTGGCGACGATATAGAGATAGGTGACAACGTGACAATTGGTGTTGGAACGCTGGTTTTAAAAAGCGTCCCGTCAAATAGCACCGTAATTTCAAGTAATAAAATGGTTATTCTTGAAAAACATGAAACCGTAACTATTTAAATTAGACATCAAACACTTTCCCAAGTAATACCCTAAATAGTTGGAATTGTATCAAGGCGGCAAGTGAGTAAGTCCCGATGAGCTTACTCAAGTAAGTGATTCGGGCGAACTCACGTAGCCAACACAGAGACAATTTCAAATATGACGGGTATTTACACCTGCATGTTCATCACATCCTGATAAGCCGCCACCATCTTATTCCGTACCTGGATACCCATCTGTAACGAAACCGACGATTTTTGCAGATCGACCATCACATCATTAAGCGCAACCCCAGGTGTACCGAGGGCAAATTTTTCAGCCTGCGTACGGGCAGAGGATTGTGTTTCGCTGATACGGCCAAGTGCAGCCTGTAATTCACCCGCAAAACTCACTTTTGGTTCGTAATTCTGAACCGGATTCCCCGCTGACAGCGCGGTTGCATGCAACTGCTGAAGTACGCCTTCAATACCCTGAATTGCCATTTCCTCTGCCCTGGTGATTTTTAACGCGGCAAGATTAGCACCTTGTCAATAGGATAAAGGCGCTAAATAGCATCAATAAATAGAGCTAATTCAGCCATCGAAAATTTTGAGAAAGAAAATAATGACGGTGCCATCTTTGTGGAACTTTTGTTGTGGGAGCTCGTTTTGTTCACTCTGTCTATTAAATATGTTGTCTACGTTCAGCTGCGAGGTGCTCAATGACCGCAGCGAGCCAGGCACAAACGCCTCAAAACAAAACCCAGGAGTGGCTGTCCCGTATTCGCGCAAATCCTAAAATCCCGCTGATGGTCGCTGGTGCTGCGGCTATCGCGATTATTTTCGCCCTGGTGCTGTGGGCTAAAACGCCTGATTACAAAGTGCTTTATAGCAATCTGGCAGAGCAGGACGGCGGTGCCATCGTGACTCAGCTCACCCAAATGAATGTGCCGTATCGTTTCTCAGATAATGGCAGCGCCATTTTGGTCCCGGCAGAAAAAGTCTACGACCTGCGTTTGCGCATGGCGCAGCAAGGGTTGCCGAAAGGCGGCGCAGTCGGTTTTGAATTACTGGATCAAGAAAAGTTTGGTATCAGCCAGTTTAGTGAGCAGGTGAACTACCAGCGAGCACTGGAAGGTGAACTCGCCCGAACCATCGAAACGCTTGGCCCGGTAAAAACAGCACGTGTGCATCTGGCGATGCCAAAACCTTCGTTGTTTGTCCGCGAACAAAAATCCCCTTCTGCTTCTGTCACACTCAGCCTTGAACCGGGGCGTGCGTTAGATGAAGGACAAGTCAGTGCCGTCGTGCATATGGTGTCGAGTGCAGTTGCCGGACTGCCACCCGGTAATGTGACGTTGGTCGATCAGGGCGGCCACCTGCTGACTCAGTCCAATACCGCAGGCCGCGACCTGAACGATGCGCAGCTTAAATATGCGATGGATGTCGAAAACCGCTACCAGCGCCGCATCGAAGCCATTCTTGGCCCTATTGTAGGCAGTAATAATGTTCACGCGCAGGTCACCGCGCAAATCGACTTCTCTAATAAAGAACAAACTCAAGAGCAATATCGCCCGAACAGCGATCCCTCGCAGGCCGCCGTGCGTTCTCGCCAGCTCAACCAAAGCGAGCAAGTGAATGGCCGTAACCCAGGCGGTGTGCCGGGTGCGCTTTCAAACCAACCCGCGCCACCAAATAACGCGCCAATTTCAACGCCTCCGCAAGCCACTCCTGCTAATGGCCAGCCACAACAATCACAGGCAACGTCAACATCAGCCCAGACTGGCTCGAGTAACACCCAGCGCGACGAGACCACTAACTACGAGGTTGACCGCACCATTCTTCATACCAAGTTGAACGTCGGTGATGTTCAGCGTCTGTCGGTCGCGGTGGTCGTTAACTATCGCCAACTGACCGATGGCAAGCCATTGCCATTGACCGCCGAGCAGATGAAGCAAATTGAGAATCTGACGCGTGAAGCGATGGGTTACTCCGATAAACGCGGCGATACGCTCAATGTTGTTAACTCACCGTTTAGCGCCACCGAAGAATCCAGTGCAGAGCTGCCATTCTGGAAACAGCAAGCTTTCTTCGAAATGTTGATGTCTGCGGGACGTTGGTTGCTGGTGTTGATTGTGGCCTGGCTGCTGTGGCGCAAAGTGGTTCGTCCACAACTGCAACGCAAAGAAGTGGCACAACAAGCTCAGGTTGAAGCGCAACGCCTGCGAGTGGAAGAGGAAGAAGCGGTTTCAGTACGCCTGACAAAAGACGAGCAACAGCAACAACGCAAAGTGAACCAACGTCTCAGTGCTGAAGTGATGAGTCAACGTATTCGCGAGATGTCTGATAACGATCCGCGCGTGGTCGCGCTGGTGATACGCCAATGGATGAGTAACGAACTATGAGTATGAGCGGAACAGAGAAGAGCGCCATTCTGTTGATGACCATTGGTGAAGATCGTGCGGCTGAGGTGTTCAAACACCTCAGCCCACGGGAAGTGCAGCATCTCAGCGCCGCGATGGCCAGTGTTCGTCAGATATCAAATAAACAACTGACCGACGTGTTGGCCGAGTTCGAACAAGAAGCCGAGCAGTACGCGGCGCTGTCGGTCAACGCCAACGACTATCTGCGTTCCGTATTGGTGAAAGCGCTGGGCGAAGAACGCGCCTCCAGCCTGCTGGAAGATATTCTGGAAACCCGCGAAACCACCTCGGGCATGGAAACACTCAACTTCATGGAACCGCAGAGTGCTGCGGACCTTATTCGAGACGAGCATCCGCAAATTATCGCCACCATCCTGGTACACCTTAAACGTGGCCAGGCGGCAGATATTCTGGCGTTGTTCGACGAACGTTTACGCCATGACGTGATGTTGCGTATTGCAACGTTCGGCGGTGTCCAGCCAGCCGCACTGGCCGAGCTGACCGAAGTGCTCAACAACCTGCTCGATGGCCAAAACCTCAAGCGCAGCAAAATGGGCGGCGTGAGGACGGCAGCAGAAATTATCAACCTGATGAAAACGCAGCAGGAAGAAGCAGTTATCTCCGCCGTGCGCGACTTCGATGGCGAGTTGGCACAAAAAATTATCGACGAGATGTTCCTGTTCGAAAACCTGGTGGAAGTCGACGACCGAAGCATCCAGCGCCTGTTGCAAGAAGTGGAATCCGAATCGCTGCTTATCGCGCTCAAAGGGGCCGAGCAGCCGCTGCGCGAGAAATTCCTGCGCAACATGTCGCAACGTGCCGCCGATATTCTGCGCGACGACCTCTCCAACCGCGGCCCGGTGCGCTTGTCGCAGGTGGAAAACGAACAGAAAGCGATTCTGCTGATTGTTCGTCGCCTGGCGGAAACTGGCGAGATGGTGATTGGCACCAGCGAGGATACTTATGTCTAACGGGCTTTCGTGGAAAATCTGGACGCCAGACGATCTGGCGCCTCCCTCGCAGTCATTTGAACCGTTGTTCTCGTCCGATGCTGACGCAGCCGAGGACGAGATTCCGCCGCAGGAGAGTGAGCCAGATTTGCAACAGCAACTGGCCCAAATGCAGATGCAGGCGCACGAACAAGGCCACCAGTTGGGTTACGCCGCTGGACACACCGCTGGCGCGGAGGAAGGTCGCAAAGCCGGATTTCAGCAGGGTCTTGAACAGGGTCTGGCGGAAGCTAAACAACAGCAAGCCCCGGTTCACGCGCGGATGCAGCAGTTGGTCAGCGAATTTCAGTACACGCTCGATGCTCTTGATAGCGTCATCGCTTCGCGTCTGATGCAAATGGCTCTGGAAGCGGCACGCCAGGTTATCGGCGAGTCAAAAGGCATTGATAACAGCGCGTTGATTAAACAAATTCAGACGCTTCTCCAGCTGGAACCGCTGTTCAGTGGCAAACCGCAACTGCGCGTGCATCCTGATGATTTACAACGCGTTGAAGAGATGCTTGGCGCAACGCTCAGTCTGCATGGCTGGCGCTTACGCGGTGACCCGAGTCTGCACCAGGGCGGCTGTAAAGTTTCCGCTGACGAAGGTGACCTGGACGCAAGCGTAGCAACACGCTGGCAGGAACTCTGCCGCCTTGCCGCACCAGGAGTGTTGTGATGACTGCCCGTTTAACGCGCTGGCTGAACACGCTCGACAGTTTCGAAGCGCGGATGACACAGCTCCCCACCGTTCGCCGTTATGGTCGTCTGACGCGCGCCACCGGTCTGGTGCTGGAAGCCACCGGCCTGCAATTACCCTTGGGTGCGACGTGCATTATCGAACAGCACTCCAGAGACATCGAGTGTGAAGTCGTTGGTTTTAACGGCAAAAAACTTTTCCTGATGCCGCTTGAAGAGGTCGAAGGTATTTTGCCTGGCGCGCGCGTTTATGCCCGTGCCACCAGCGATGGTGGCCTGCACAGCGGGAAGCAATTACCCCTCGGCCCGGCACTGTTAGGACGTGTGCTTGACGGCAGTGGTCGCCCGCTCGACAGCCTTCCCGCCCCCGAAACCACCACCATGGGTGCGCTGGGTGCTGCTCCATTCAACCCATTGCAACGTACCCCCATCGAACACGTACTCGATGTCGGCGTGCGCCCGATTAACGCGCTGTTGACGGTCGGACGTGGGCAACGTATGGGGCTGTTCGCCGGTTCCGGCGTCGGCAAGAGCGTGCTGTTAGGCATGATGGCGCGTTATACCCAGGCTGATGTGATAGTCGTGGGTTTAATCGGTGAACGTGGACGTGAAGTCAAAGACTTTATCGAGAATATCCTTGGCCCTGAAGGCCGCGCCCGCTCGGTAGTGATTGCCGCCCCTGCGGATGTCTCACCGTTATTGCGTATGCAGGGTGCTGCCTATGCGACGCGGATCGCCGAGGATTTCCGTGACCGTGGTCAGCATGTATTGCTGATTATGGACTCCCTCACCCGCTACGCGATGGCGCAGCGTGAAATCGCACTCGCCATCGGCGAACCTCCGGCAACCAAAGGTTACCCACCGTCGGTCTTTGCCAAACTCCCGGCACTGGTTGAGCGTGCAGGTAACGGCATTCATGGCGGCGGGTCAATCACCGCATTTTATACCGTGTTGACCGAAGGTGATGACCAACAAGACCCGATTGCCGACTCCGCGCGCGCCATTCTTGATGGCCATATCGTGCTTTCACGCCGTCTTGCGGAAGCGGGCCACTACCCGGCTATCGACATTGAAGCATCCATTAGCCGCGCCATGACGTCATTAATTACCGATAAGCACTACGCGCAAGTTCGTCATTTCAAGCAACTGTTATCCAGCTTCCAGCGTAACCGCGATTTAGTCAGTGTCGGGGCCTATGCCAAAGGCAGCGATCCGCAGCTCGACAAAGCGATTGTGTTGTGGCCCCAACTGGAAGCCTTTTTACAACAAGGGATTTTTGAACGCAGCGGCTGGGAAGAAGCTTGTCAGTCGCTGGAGATTATTTTCCCGACGGTTTGATAAGGGGATTTCATGAACCAAAGCACCGCACTGGATACCCTGCGCGATCTCGCAGAGAAAGAGGTCGATGACGCTGCAGTACGCTTAGGGGAAATGCGCCGTGGCTGTCTGCAGGCCGAAGAACAACTCAACATGCTGATTAACTATCAGTTTGAATACAGCACCAGCCTGAATGACAGCATGAGTCAAGGCATTGCCAGTAACCGTTGGCAGAACTATCAGCAGTTTATTCAGACTCTTGAGAAAGCCATTGACCAACATCGTCAACAATTAATGCAGTGGAACAGTAAGGTCAGCCAGGCACTCAATTTCTGGCAAGAGAAGCAAAAAAGATTACAAGCCTGGCAAACGTTACAAGACCGCAAAGCGGCACAGGTGTTATTGGCTGAAAACAAACTCGATCAAAAAATGATGGATGAATATGCCCAGCGGGCAACACTGAGGAAAGCAGAATGATGACACAGCCCCTGATGATAACGTCTACAGATGGTGTAAGCAGCTCGACTTCAGGTAGCAAAACCGCTGCGGATAAAGGTTTCAGTGAAGATTTTCTGAGCCTGCTCGGTAAAGCATTACCCGGCCAGGTGACGTTGGCAGATGGCAAAACGGTGTCGCTTGAAGCCGCACTGAATAAAGCTGCCGGTAAAGGCACCAGCACAGGTGATGAAAAAGCGTCCCTCGCCTCGCTGTTAGACAATCTTGACACACCGGAAGCGCTATCTGCCCTGCTCTCCGATATGAAGAAAGCGAGCAGCGACGATAAAGCCTCACAAATTGAAGCGCAAAACGATCAAACCCATCCGCAGAGTCTTGCGGATATGCAGGCATTGAGCGCGCTTTTTGCCATGTTGCCACAGCAAACGCCAACCGCCAGCACTCTGAATCTCCAGCCAAAAACAGATGGCGATAGCGCAAATACGCTAAATGCTTTGCTTACGGGCAGCGGTATCAAAAACACCCTTTCTCCTGATGCACGTGACACGTCCAGCGTGTTGGACAAAACCGCAGGGCTGGATAAGTCGCTTGCGGCGAAAAACGTATCGTCCACCAGCAACGAACCCCTTGCGGAGACTAAAACTTTCGCCTCTTTAAACAATGCGGACAATGGCAGCCGTGATGGTGCGGCAAACAATACGACTCCCGCATCAACGGTGACAACGCCTGTCTTCAGTACGGCGACCGTAGCGACACCGGCCTCGACACAAATTGCTGTGCCTGTCGCCCCCCAGATTAGCGCACAGTTGGGAAGCCAGGAGTGGCAGCAGGCGGTGAGCCAGCACATCACCATGTTCACACGCCAGGGCCAGCAAACTGCTGAATTACGTCTGCATCCTGAAGATCTCGGCCAAATTCAAATCAGCATGAAACTCGATGATAACCAGGCGCAATTGCAGATGGTTTCAGCCCATAGCCATGTGCGTGCAGCGCTTGAAGCCACATTGCCTAACCTGCGGATTGCACTTGCTGAAAGCGGTATTGAGCTGGGGCAAAGCAGTATCAGCAGCGAGAGTTTTGCCCAGCAGCAACAACAATCTGGCCAACAGCAACAACAAACGCAGCGTTCATCAGGCAGCTTCCCGTCGTTGGGAGAGTCTGAATCACTGGCCGTTCCCGCCAGTATTCAACGTTTAGCCTCGGGCAATAACGCGGTGGATATCTTTGCCTGAGCCGTTTTCCCTAAGCTAAACGAGAAAGGTAACAACAAAAATCACCTGTTTTCGGGCCTTTGAACGCCTGCAGACACGTGATAATCAACCAATATGCAGTACCGATACAGGAAAGATGCGTTTTATGACTGACACCGCTTTGCCAAAAAGCCGCAAGAGCTCCATCTGGATGATGTTACTGGTCCTGATTACTCTTGCTGCGTGTGCTACCGCAGGTTACAGCTACTGGCGTATGAAGCAGCAACCCGCTTCCGCTCAGACTAAGGCGCCTGAGCCACCGCCAGCCCCCGTGTTTTATGCACTGGATACTTTCACCGTTAACCTCGGTGATGCTGACCGCGTTTTGTACATCGGTGTCACATTACGTCTGAAGGATGAAGGCACGCGCCAACGTCTGAGCGAATTTTTGCCGGAAGTGCGCAGTCGCTTACTGCTGCTGTTTTCTCGTCAGGACGGCGCGGCTCTGGCGACCGATGAAGGCAAACAAAAGCTGGTTGAAGCCATAAAGAATACGCTGGCTCCGCCGCTGGTCGCCGGACAACCTCAGCAGGTAGTCAGCGACGTGCTGTATACCGCCTTTATTTTGCGGTAATCCCATGGGCGATAGCATTCTTTCACAGGCCGAAATTGATGCACTGTTAAATGGCGACAGTGACAGTAGCGATGAACCGACTGCGGGTGCATCGACGGAAACGGACATTCGTCCGTATGATCCCAATACTCAGCGTCGCGTGGTGCGTGAACGCCTACAGGCGCTGGAGATCATTAACGAGCGTTTTGCCCGTCAGTTCCGCATGGGGCTGTTTAACCTGTTACGTCGTAGCCCGGACATTACCGTCGGGGCGATTCGCATTCAGCCTTATCACGAATTTGCCCGTAACCTGCCGGTCCCCACCAACCTCAACCTGATGCACCTGAAACCGCTGCGCGGTACAGGTTTGTTCGTGTTTTCACCCAGCCTGGTTTTCATCGCCGTTGATAACCTATTTGGTGGCGATGGGCGTTTTCCTACCAAAGTGGAAGGCCGGGAATTTACCCATACCGAACAACGTGTGATTAACCGCATGCTGAAGCTGGCGCTGGAATCGTACAGCGACGCGTGGAAAGCCATTTATCCGCTTGATGTGGAATATGTGCGTTCCGAAATGCAGGTGAAATTTACCAATATCACGACGTCGCCAAACGACATCGTGGTGAATACCCCGTTCCATGTCGAGATAGGCAACCTGACCGGCGAATTTAATATCTGTCTGCCGTTTAGCATGATTGAGCCGTTGCGCGAGCTATTGGTGAATCCGCCGCTGGAAAACTCCCGCCAGGAAGACCAAAGCTGGCGCGATACGTTGGTGCGTCAGGTACAGCATTCCGAGCTGGAACTGATTGCCAACTTCGCTGACATTCCGCTGCGTTTGTCGCAAATCTTAAAATTGAAACCTGGCGACGTGCTGCCGATTGATAAACCGGACAGAATTCTGGCACACGTTGACGGTGTTCCGGTGCTGACCAGTCAGTACGGCACGCTAAACGGTCAGTACGCTTTGCGCGTCGAACATTTGATCAACCCGATACTGAATTCGCTGAACGAGGAACAGCCCAAATGAGTGATATGAATCAACCGTCCGACGACAATGCCGGCTCCGTGGACGATCTGTGGGCTGATGCGTTAAACGAACAAAAAGTCTCCACCAGCAAAAGTACCGCCGATAGCGTGTTCCGTGCGCTGGAAGGCAATGACATAGCCGGAGCGATGCAGGACATCGACCTGATTATGGACATTCCGGTCAAGCTGACCGTGGAGCTGGGCCGAACGCGTATGACCATTAAAGAACTGCTGCGTTTATCGCAAGGTTCGGTCGTGGCACTCGATGGCCTCGCAGGCGAGCCGCTGGATATCCTGATCAACGGGTATTTGATTGCGCAAGGTGAAGTGGTAGTGGTGGCTGACAAATACGGCGTACGCATCACCGACATCATCACGCCATCTGAGCGTATGCGTCGTCTGAGTCGTTAACTCAATGAGCTGTTAATTGATGAAGAATCAGGCAACCATTCAGCAGCAACCCGCCACCAGTACCGGTTCACCTTTGGTACAAGTCAGTGGTGCGTTAACGGCGATTATCATTTTTATCTTGCTGGCTGCCTGGGTAGCAAAACGTTTTGGTTTCACTCCCAAAACGGGCTCCAGCAAAGAGATGAAAGTCAGCGCCAGTTGCAGCGTTGGCCCGCGCGAACGGGTGGTGATTGTGGATGTCGCAGATGCGCGTCTGGTGCTCGGCGTCACCGGCGGGCAAATCACCCATTTGCATACCCTGCCAGCCGCACCCGTGGTTGAAGCTGTGTCTCCTGCGGCCCCTGCTGATTTCCGTGAATTGATGAAACACAGTCTGATGAAAACTAGCCAGATAAAAAGCATGCTTAAACGTAACGGGGAAGATTGATGAAACGTTGGCTGCCCTTCTCGTTGCTCGGCCTGCTGTTAGTGATGCCAGCCGCTGTTGCTCAACTGCCAGGGCTTATTAGCCAGCCGATGTCCAACGGCGGTCAAAGCTGGACGCTACCGGTTCAGACGCTGGTTTTTATAACCTCGCTGACTTTTTTACCGGCCATCCTGCTGATGATGACCAGCTTCACGCGCATCATTATTGTTTTTGGTCTGCTACGCAGTGCGTTAGGCACCCCGTCAGCACCGCCAAACCAGGTACTGCTTGGGCTGGCGCTGTTTTTGACCTTTTTCATTATGGCTCCGGTATTCGATAAAATTTATACCGACGCCTATCAGCCGTTTAGCGAGAACAAAATCCAGATGGATGAAGCGCTGGAAAAAGGTTCGCAGCCCCTTCGCGAGTTCATGCTGCGCCAAACTCGTGAAGCCGATCTGGCGTTATTTGCCCGCCTGGCCAATACGCCACCGCTCGAAGGCCCGGAAGTGGTGCCAATGCGCATATTGCTCCCGGCTTATGTCACCAGCGAGCTGAAAACGGCCTTCCAGATTGGCTTTACGGTATTCATTCCGTTTTTGATTATCGACCTGGTGATCGCCAGCGTGCTGATGGCGCTGGGGATGATGATGGTGCCACCGGCAACCATTGCCCTGCCCTTTAAATTAATGCTGTTTGTATTGGTGGATGGCTGGCAACTGCTGGTCGGCTCGCTGGCACAGAGTTTCTACAGTTAGAGGGAAAAAAGATGACTCCTGAGTCGGTCATGATGATGGGCACCGAAGCGATGAAAGTGGCTTTGGCGCTCGCTGCACCGTTGTTGATGGTGGCATTGGTCACAGGTCTTATCATCAGCATGCTACAAGCCGCCACGCAGATTAACGAAATGACTCTTTCGTTCATCCCTAAAATTCTGGCCGTGTTTGTCACGATTATCGTGGCTGGGCCATGGATGCTCAATCTGCTGCTGGATTACATGCGCACGCTGCTCACAAATATCCCGATGAACATTGGATGATTCATGTTGATAGCGGGCAATGGCTCACATTACTGAGCATGGGATTCTGGCCATTTCTGCGCATTATGGCCCTGATCTCCACCGCCCCGATTCTGAGCGAACGATCAATTTCTAAGAAGGTGAAAATTGGCCTTGGGATAATGATCACCTGGATAATTGCCCCAACGATACCCGCAGCGAATGTGACCATTTTCTCGGCTGCTGGTTTCTGGCTTGGTGCACAGCAAATTTTGATTGGCATTGCGCTGGGCTTCACCATGCAGTTTGCCTTTGCCGCCATTCGTACTGCCGGAGAAATCATCGGTCTACAGATGGGCTTGTCTTTTGCCACCTTCTTTGACCCTGGTAGCCGCCTGAACATGCCGGTACTGGCACGTTTTATGGACATGCTGGCAATGTTGCTATTTCTGGTGTTTAACGGCCATTTATGGCTGATTTCGATGCTGGTCGACACTTTTCACACCCTGCCCATCGGCGGAAATCCGATCAACAGTAACGCCTTTATGGCGCTGACGCGCGCAGGCGGTTTAATCTTCATTAACGGCTTAATGTTGGCGCTCCCGCTGATTACATTACTGCTGACATTGAACATCGCCCTCGGTTTACTTAACCGTATGTCCCCGCAACTTTCCGTGTTCGTCATAGGTTTTCCGCTCACGCTTGCGGTGGGTATGTTAGTCATGACGGCCTTAATTCCTTTAATGGCTCCATTCACTGAACATTTATTTAGTGAAGTATTTAATTTGCTCGCAGATATTGTGAGCGAAATACCCGCAAATTAATTCCACATTCTTTGTAGCGTCTTACTGAGGATATTCCTAAAAGATTTCTTAAATAACATCCACCAGGATATATCCGGCGCGGCTTATATGCTTTTAGCTATCTCACAAAATGTAATATTCACTTTACTTTGAGAACTTTCTTAGCAAATTATACATGGCTTTACTGGATAGTTATTGCGCCTATTTCCTAAATAATTCGAGGGGCAGGACATCTCTGTAGCTCGAAGTCTGACGGATATAAAATACTTAATTACGGGTGGGGGTTATGTCAACAATCATTATGGATTTATGCAGTTATACCCGGCTAGGATTAACAGGATATTTAACCAGCCGTGGCATACGAAAACGACAGATGACCAACGTGGAGACTATCGAGGAACTGACGCAAGCCTGCGAGTCTCAGACGCCCAATGTGGTGTTTATTAATGAAGACTGTTTCATCCATGATGCTCAAAGCAGCGAGAAAATTAAGCAGATCATTAATCAGCATCCCAATACTTTATTCCTGGTCTTTATGGCGATAGCGAACGTTCATTTTGATGAATATCTTTTGGTTCGGAATAATCTGTTAATCAGTTCCAAATCAATAAAGCCAGAGTCTTTAGATGAAATTCTTTCTGAATATTTAGCAAAAAATGCGCATTGCATCGGCCATATTAATTTACCCACGTTATCATTAAGCCGAACTGAGTCAAATATGCTCAAAATGTGGATGTCTGGGCAAGGCACAATTCAAATATCAGACCAGATGAATATAAAAGCTAAAACGGTGTCATCGCATAAGGGAAATATAAAGAGGAAGATAAAAACGCATAATAAGCAAGTGATCTATCACGTGGTCCGACTGACGGATAATGTGACCAATGGTATTTTTGTTAATTTGCGCTAGCCTGTGATTTCTGGTCCGCCAGCGGTTTGATGGAGGCGGATAGCGCATGCTAATCCGCCCAGGCGTCTACTCCGAATGCTCGACAAAAATACCGTCCGGGTGTCCTAACTCGTTAAAGAACCAGATCCCCAGCGGATACTCCTCAAGCGACACCAGATACATCGTACCTTCGCTAAACTGTTCTACCGCTAACACCACGCCTGGCCGACGAGGGCCACCATCGGTTTTTACTGTGACGCGATCGTTGATATTCATAACAAAATCCCTCCAGTTGCTTTGTGCCAGTTTAGATCAAAAACGACTCATTCGCATCGGGTGATGCCCAACCTTAAGGGTTTATTTAAGCGTCTATACTTAATCTCGGGTACACCCCAGGAGGACGACGGCATGAAGAGCGCGAAAGACCTCAATGACACGGCACGTATCGATGTCGATGCGTTGCTGGCAGCCATCAATGAGATAAGCGAAAGTGAAGTTACACGTGCGAGCGATAGCGATGATCCCCATCGGGTGAGTATCGATGGCCGCACATGGCATACCTACTCCGAACTCGCGGAAGCCTTTGAGCTGGATATACACGATTTTAGCGTTAATGAAGTGAACCGCTAGAGACCTAACAGGTATAAAAGAATCCCGGCGAGAAAGCCGGGACTAAACTTGCGTTAGCAAGAAGCACTTGAAAATTCGTTACACCAGGAAATCTGATGTGCGTTCACCATACCTCAGTTTTATTTCAAAACAATGAAATATTCACCATATGTATATATAGATTTCGACTATGGCCAGGTGAAAAAGCGCAGGCATTTCTTGCCTGACGCGGCTTCCGGTAAAATTTTGCGTACCTCTATATGATTAGTGTTATTGATCTAATTGAGAAAAATCTTAACCATCAGGATCTTCATTTTTGAATTTCAGGAGACGCTCCATGCCATATTTGCACGATCCGTTATTAATCATTTCAGATCTGGATGGCACGCTGCTGGAGCATCACTCCTATCGGTGGGAAGCCGCCAGTCAGTGGATCAGCATGTTGCGCCAACACGACATCCCCTTGATTTTATGCAGCGCAAAATGTGCCGCTGAAATGATGGAATGGCAACATGAATTGTCATTAACGGGGCAGGCATTTATCGCGGAAAACGGCGCGGTGATTCAGCTTGATACGCGATGGAGTGACAGTGACGACTACCCTCGCCTGTTTACCGGAATCCGCCATGAAGAACTGTTTTCTCTGCTTGATAAGCTACGGCAGAAATTTGGCTTTAAGTTCACCTGTTTTGCCGATGTTGACGAGAATACCCTTTGCGAACTGACGGGGCTGACACGAAAACAGGCAAGCCTTGCTAAGCTCAGCGAAGCATCGGAAACATTAATCTGGCGCGATAGCGACGACATGATGACGGCGTTTAGCGAGCAGCTCGCATCACTTGGTTTAATGATGTTACAAGGCGGACGATTCTGGCATGTGCTCGATATGCAGGCGGGTAAAGATCACGCGGTACATTGGCTGCAACTGCAATATCAGCAACGTGAAGGGAAAAGGCACATAACGATTGGGCTCGGCGACAGCCCAAGTGATGCTTTATTACTGGATAGCGTCGATTATGCGGTCGTCGTGAAAGGCTACAGCCGCCAACCCATCACGCTGAAGAATGACAATCCGCAGCGCGTGTATCGCAGCCAGAATTATGGCCCTGAAGGATGGAGAGAGGGTCTTGACCACTTCATCACGATAAAATCGCGCTGACTTAATCGTGGCTACAGACCCGATTGCGCCCGTCCTGTTTCGCTTTGTACAAGCGATGGTCTGCGTGGGATTGCAGCCGTTCAAAATCGTAATCGTTGAATTCCTGAGCGCTGCTGACGCCGAAGGATGCGCTGATCCTCGTCGTATTGCCCTGCTTTAACAGCAGATCTTTAGTATTGATACGCACTCTGATGCGTTCAGCCACTTTTACCGCTTCTTCAAGCGTCGTGTCAGGCAGAACGATACAAAACTCTTCTCCGCCAACGCGCCCGGCGACATCTCCCTGACGAAACGCATCACTGAGCATCGCTGCTGCATGGGCCAGGACTTTATCGCCACTGTTGTGCCCAAAACGGTCGTTGATGCTTTTAAAGAGATCGAGGTCCATCTGAATAACAGAGAATGGCTGGGCTTGCAGCTTGCATTCCTGTGACAATTTTTGCGCAATTTCGAAGAAAGCCCCGCGATTGTATAAGCGCGTTAATGTGTCGTAATTCGCACGCCAGGTCAGCGTTTTTTGCAGGCTGAACATGTTATTCACCAGGCGACGGATCACAATCCAGGAAACAACCAACATAAGCGTAAACAGCATCCACAGAACGCTGAGCACAATACTGATGCGACCAAACTCACCTTGAACTCCCTCTTCCAGGGTATGCACTTTTACCAGCAAGCCGTCAAAGTTGTTGAGCTTCGCCCACGTGATAAAACGGCTGTCCATGCGTAATTCGCCCTGCTCCCCAGGTTTTGCTGCCGTCACGACACTGGCAATTTGTGCCAACTGAGGCGCAGTAAATAATTCATGTTTCGGCAGCTGTTGAGCCGAGGTGGCGATAGGGTTGAGTTCGTTGTCATAGAGCAACACCGTGCCTTCATGATCGTCATATTTGGCTTGTTGTAAAAAATCATGCAGTGAGTCAATCGGGTAATCGAATGCCAGAATGCCGTACCAGCGGCCATTGAAGTCCAGGGGAATTGCCGCCGTAATGATCTGCCCGGTGGTGCTGTTCGCATCAAATGTGTGTGTCCATCGCAATGCCCGAGAGGGATTATTTTGCGGCGATTGCGAGGAAAAATAGGGTTGCGAGATTAAACGTTGATACAAAGAAATGATCTTCGGATCATTGGTTGAGGGGGTGTTAGTCAGGAAAAAGCCGCTTCGCGAAGCATAGAATATCCGCTGCGGTAACAGTCGTGACCGGTCGGATAAGCGCATGATATAGCTCAATTCGAGCGCTGAACTGAGTTCCGTGTGAACCGTCTCATCATTGCGGTCGAGCAACGGATTGCTGTTAACAAACTCGTCCGAAACGCCATTTACCGGCAAACTGCGATTTAAATCGAGGCGCAGTTGCCAGAACGCTTCGGTGCGTAAAAGATCAAACTCGGCGAGGGATTTACGGGTTCGGTCCGTTGAGATCGGGGATTGCAGCGCGTAGAACATGGTATTGCGATAAAACAGCAAATTATCGATGTTGTGCTGAAGTTGTCTGTCCAGCAGAGTTGCGACGTTATCGAGGCTGTTGCGTTGGTTAGCGACGTATGCCCCTTCAAGCACCACAGCTTCACGCCACGTCAGTACCGTGGAAAAGATAAAAACCACTATAAAACAAAGGTTAACTATATTTCGTGGATTTTTGAAACGGCTGATATCGCGCTGAATTACCTCGCCAAACACTCACACTCTCCCTGATACCGCAATCATCTTATCGCCAGTCACAGCTGCCGTAGTCTTTTTCTCGCAAGGCATGGGACGGTTCTTAGTAATAGTGTCGTAGATTATCACCCAGAGTGATTTTCAAGGGTAAATATATTCGCGAAAAGTATATCACTCCACAGGCGGACGGGGGTCAGGAAAAAAAATCGCCCGGTCATTGACCGGGCGATTCATCTTTATCCTTGTGACACGCTCCCTGTTGTCAGTGGGGCCAAATCATCCTCTCGGAAGGCCTCACGTTTTACGCCATAACCATCATACCAACGACACTCCACCATACCGCTGGAAAACCCGGTAACAATCATCCTTGGGCCACCATTCTTAGGTTGGACTTCATCGCTGACCAAAAAGACCATAACTGCCTCCTGTATCAGGGGTGAAAACTTCTACAGTTATAGACAATGACCTGCTTTTTTGCCTGGATTTAAATGAAAATAACGATAAAAAATTAGTGAACTGTGCTGTTACGCAGGCGACTTAACGCGTTTACCACTGCCAATACAATGGCCCCGATGATAAATCCGATAATCAGATTTGCCACCGTTGGCCCCAGCAAATGCACGATGCCACCCATTTTCTGTGCCCAATTTTCAATGGCGTGATGAAGCATCGGAATACCATGAACCAGAATACCGCCGCCGACCAAAAACATCGCCAATGTCCCAACGACCGATAAGAATTTCATCAGCCACGGCGCCAGTATTAACAGCCCTTTACCGATGCCGCGTGCGACCATCGAACCTTTTTCAACCAGCCAGAAACCGAGGTCATCAAGTTTCACGATGATGCCTACCAGGCCATAAACCCCGACGGTTACCACTATTGCAATCCCTGACAGCACCAACACCTGGTTAAGCAAAGGAGCGCTTGCAACAATCCCTAATGTAATCGCGACAATTTCTGCCGAGAGAATAAAGTCGGTGCGAATGGCCCCTTTGACTTTATCTTTTTCATAAATTAGCGGGTCCTGGGCGGCAATATCGTCCAGTCGCTGTTGTCGGGCTTCCGGTGTTTCTTTGTGTTTACGCGCATGCAGGGAGTGAACAACTTTCTCCACGCCTTCATAACAAAGAAATGCCCCACCAATCATCAATAAAGGTGTAATGGCCCAAGGAGCAAAAGCACTGATGATTAACGCCAGCGGAACGAGGATCACCTTATTAATGGCGGAACCCTTCGCCACCTGCCAGACCACCGGTAGTTCGCGGTTAGCCCGCACGCCAGAAACTTGTTGCGCATTGAGCGACAGATCATCGCCCAGCACCCCCGCCGTTTTCTTCGCAGCCAGTTTGCCCATCATCGAAATATCGTCCAGCAAGGTGGCGATATCATCCAGCAGTGTTAGTAAGCTACTTCCAGCCAAAATAAGTATCCTTCTTTGTTAGTTTGTACTCAGTATGGAACAAAAGGTCGCTCACGAAAATCAAAGTCCGCTGTCAATAAAAATTAACAATCTTACAACAAGTAAAATCCTCGCCAGAACGACGGTTTTGACGTTAACTATTAGCCTTATTACTAAAAAGCCGTGAGGAAGTATGCGCGTTCGTTCGGGTCAGTTGCTGCCGCTTGTTGCTGCATTGTTTGCGTTGTATATCATCTGGGGTTCCACTTACTTTGCGATCGCCATCGGGGTGAAAAGCTTGCCTCCATTTATGATGGCCGGTGTGCGATTCATGGTCGCAGGTGTCCTTCTCATGGCGGTTTTGTTGCTGCGGGGCCATAAATTACCTGCCCTGCGTCCCATGCTTAACGCTGCGTTAATTGGCGTATTATTGCTGGCGGTTGGCAACGGTTTTGTTACGGTTGCTGAGCATCAACATGTTCCTTCTGGCATTGCCGCCGTGATGGTGGCCACCGTTCCCCTCTTTACGCTGTGTTTTAGCCGCTTGTTTGGTATTCAGACCCGTAAGCTGGAATGGCTTGGGATCGCCATTGGTCTGGGCGGTATCGTGTTGCTTAACAGCGGAGGAAACCTGAGCGGGAATCCATGGGGCGCAATTTTGATTTTGATTGGCTCATTAAGCTGGGCCTTCGGTTCGGTCTACGGGTCACGCATTGAATTGCCGACTGGCTTAATGGCAGGAGCCGTTGAAATGCTGGCCGCAGGGATTGTTTTGCTGACGGCCTCGGCGTTAACCGGCGAGCGTCTGACCTCTATGCCAACGCCTGCGGGTTTCGCGGCAGTCGCTTATCTTTCTCTGTTTGGTTCGATTATTGCCATCAGCGCATACATGTATCTGATTCGTAATGTCGCGCCCGCGGTTGCCACCAGTTACGCCTACGTCAATCCGGTCGTTGCGGTGTTATTGGGAACGGGTTTTGCCGGGGAAAGTTTATCCCCTGTGGAATGGCTGGCCCTTGGCGTGATTATCTTTGCGGTGGTGTTGGTGACACTGGGGAAATATCTGCTGCCCCCAAAGCCGGTAGTGACCATCTGTGAGGTAGAAAAGTAATCAGCTTTCGGGTGGCTGCTGCCACCCGTCGTCGTCAAGCTCGTGTATTCCAAGGGTGTCGATTTGTGCATGATGCCCGCCGCTACAAATCCATTCCTCAAGACGTTCGCAAAGTGCGACATCATTCAGTTTCTCACGGCCACGCAGCGCACATTCCCACACCAGAAGCACTCGCCACCCTTCACTTAATAAACGCCGTACATCGCGCTTATCGCGTTCGACATTCTTGCCTATTTTATCCAACCAAAACTCGGTACGCGTGGCAGGAACTTTAAACAAGTAGCAATGATGGTGATGCCAGAAACAACCGTGCGCAAAAATAACGCAACGCTGCTCATCAATAACCATGTCGGGTTTCCCGGCAAGCGTTGCATCCTGTACGCGATAGGAAAATCCACATTCGCTTAATAACGTGACGAGACGTTTTTCAATTGCCGTATCGCGTGTCGCAATAGCACGCATATTCTTGCTACGAACCGCTTTGCTGTGTACATCAACCATCGGTTTTCCTTTTATGTACACGCAAATCATGCGCGCTATTGTTGAGTTACTTGGTCAGGCGCTTTTTGACCGCCTGCTTAATTTTCGGCTCAAGTAGCTTTGCCACCGCAGCAAAAGCAGGGACCACCACCGAGTTACCAAACTGCCGGTAAGCCTGAGTATCAGAGACCGGAATACGGAACGCGTTCCCCTGAACCGTTTCAAACCCCATCAGTCGCGCACATTCACGCGGCGTTAAGCGGCGTGGGCGGCGGCGCTGATTCTCTGCATTATCAAAATCGGCCTCTCCCTGCGACTTGTCCCAACCACGATCCACGAGGATTTCTGCGCCGTCTTTGTAGTAACGCGCGGATAAAGTCCGGGCCACACTCGTTGGGTTCGTTGGGTCAACCAGACCGTAACCAAAACCATTCCCCTTAGCCTGGTGCTTTTTCGCGTAATTGTAGAGGTACTTCCAGAGCGTCGGCGTCAGGATATATTTCGCGTCCACCGCGGGTTCAAGTAATTCACCAAATGTTGGGCGACGTTTTGGGTAACACTCGCTAAGTTTACGCAGCGTGAAATCGTGATGCAGATTAAGATCCCGGCGGAAACCGACCAGCACAATTCGTTCGCGATGTTGCGGCAGGAAATTTTTACCGTCGATGATTTTAGGGTCACCTGCCCCCATGATTGCCGCATCAGAGACTTCGTAACCCAGGTTATCCAGAGTTTCCATGATGATACGGAAGGTGTTGCCTTTATCGTGGCTTTTTAAATTTTTGACGTTTTCCAGTACAAAAATGGCAGGTCGTTTCGCGTCAATGATGCGAGCAACATCGAAGAACAGCGTACCCTGCGTTTCGCATGCAAACCCGTGAGCACGGCCCAGCGCATTTTTCTTCGACACACCGGCTAGAGAAAACGGCTGGCAGGGGAAACCGGCCAGCAGCACATCATGATCGGGCATCGTCGCCTGAATATGCGCAGTGGCTTGCTCATCGCTGACATCATCCCGGTGGCTGAGGGTGACGTCACGGATATCCTGATTGAACTGATGACTTTCAGGACAGCAATACCAGTTGGCTTTATAAGTGCGCACCGCAAATTTATTCCACTCGCTGGTAAACACGCATTGCCCGCCAATCGCTTCGAATCCGCTACGAATACCGCCAATGCCCGCAAATAAATCGACGAATTTAAACGCGTACTTTCCATGGTGCGCAGGTTGTGGAGGCAACATACTTTGCAGCATTGTGCTTTCGGCTGGAGTCAGTGTGCGAGGCGATGTCTTGCGGTTAACCCAACGGTTTAGCGATTCGCGAGTCCAGTCTCCGCTGACCTGGCGCAAATGATGAGCCACGGTTTTCTGGTCATAGATTTCCAGAATACGGCCCACTAAGGCGTAGTCTTCTTCCAGTTGCTGTTGTTGCTGGTGGTGCGATTGTTGTGAGAGTTGCTCGGCAATAGCGTCGAAGTCGTTCATCATGAACCAATTCAGGGAAAATAGAGTGCAACTCTATCACTGATTTGACCCAGAGAAAAACAGAACGGCCCGCAAACAATGCGGGCATCCTTTTATTTTTAGAACGAAAATTTTAGAACGAAATTTTTATGAAGAGCGTTTGTTGGACGTAAATTGTTCGACGACCTTGCTTTCAATACCGTAGTAATCGCCTTTGAGTTCAGCACACAGCTTAGCCATGTAATGCACTAAAAAATCAGCATTGTAATGGGCCAGTTTTCGTCCCGCTTCGGTTTGCATGGTTTCAGGCAGTTTCAATAGTTTTTTCTGGAAATGGTCGAGTGCGTAGGTGGCGTCGTCCAGTTCACGGCCATGTGCGAGTGGGTCTTCGCTATCAAACAAGGGGCGACCTAAAGCGCCTGAAGTGTAAAACACGCGGGCAAGCCCTATTGCGCCTAATGACTCCAGACGGTCAGCATCTTGCACCACTTTCGCTTCAAGGGTCTGCGGCGTAATGGCAGCGCTGAAACTGTGCGCACGCACCGCATGAGCAACCGCATCGTATAGCGGATGAGGAAAATCAGGAAAATGCACATCAAGAATACGCAGTGTTTCTTGTGCTGCCTGTGTGGAAGCGAGGTGTCGCTCGGGATGATTTTTCGGCAAATTGACGATGTCATGGAAGTAACACGCGGTGAGTACCACCAGCCGGTCGGCTTCTGTCGTTTCCATGATTTGTTGCGCGGTTTTCCATACTCGCCGGAAATGGGCCACATCGTGGGCTTTATCGTCCTGCAACCAGTTGTGGTGCAAATACTCTTCAAAACGCGCTTGCCAGAGGGCTATCGGCATACGTACTCCTTACTTCGTAGCTGGACCCGGTACTTAATATGAGTACAAGATCACAGAATTAGCAAGTTCTACCCTGACAATAGCTCACCCTGGCACGATTTATACCTTTTGGATTTCGAGTACTTCGAAAGACAACGGGGATTTTCATCTGGCTCGCGTGTACCAGGCAAGGCAACCTAATAATGCCGCAACCGATCCCAAAACCAGTAAACCCATTAATGCGCCAAGAAGTTTCCCCCCCAGCGAACCCATATCCCCACCGGTGACGTCGCTCACTACCCAGAAGTAACGCAGTACAGCCCAAACCGTGTACAGGCAAAATCCATAAAACAACCACAGTGCCAATTTCCCACCCGGTGTGCGGGTCGGTTTCGCGTCCATAACGTCTGACATAAGTCTCTCAATTGCTTAGCTTGTTTATGCGATGGGTGTCCCATCTCCCTTATGTGATTTTTATCACATTTTTGCTGTTTTTTGACAGGCTAAAGTGCCCGTTTTAATTAGGATGAGTCTTAAAATTGTAAGATATAATGTTGTTTTTCATGACATTAACAATAAAGTTACATTTGAGCATTTATTAACCCACGTATATTCACGAAAAATAAAGTGCGCTTCATATTATATAAAACGTTTATAAAATAAAAGTTATCACCTTTAAAACCTATGTTTAAGATTCGATAAACCTTATATTAAATAACATTTAATCATTCCGATATAATACAGCACGAAATGAATTACAATTTCATATAATACCTTATAAATATATATTAATTATAAATTAGAATAGTCTTAATTAATGTTAATATTTTTAAAAATCAATGAGTTACACTCACACCCTTCAGACACACTTTGTATTATTTGAACCAATACAGTTACATGATTGCAGATAAATATATTGAACTACCTGTAATAAGATTAATGCGTTTTTTGAGGAAGCCATACGATTAATTATTCATAATGATTATGATTTAAAGGAATATATAAATGAAAAGAACAGCACTGGCATTGGTGATCCCTGCATTATTGGCAATGGGTACTGCACACGCGGCGGAAATTTACAATAAAGATGGTAATAAGCTTGATTTATACGGCAAGGTTGATGCGCGTCATCAATTCTCTGACAACGCTGGCGATGATGGCGATCAGACTTATGTCCGTCTTGGTTTTAAAGGTGAAACTCAGATCAATTCCGAACTGACCGGTTATGGTCAGTGGGAATACAACATTCAAGCTAATGATACTGAAAGCAGCAGCAATCAGAGTGCAACTCGTCTGGGCTTCGCTGGTCTGAAATTTGGTGACTACGGCTCATTCGATTACGGTCGTAACTACGGCGTGGTCTACGACGTTGAAGCCTGGACCGATATGTTGCCTGTGTTTGGCGGTGACTCCTATACCAATACCGACAACTTTATGACCGGCCGTACGAATGGCGTGGCGACTTATCGTAACAACAACTTCTTTGGTCAGGTTGACGGTCTGAACTTCGCTATCCAGTACCAGGGGGCTAACGAAGGCAAAAATGGTTTGTTTGACCAGGAAGGCACCGGTAATCGCAGTGGGGATAGCAGCTCCATGCGTAAAGATAACGGCGATGGCTGGGGTATTTCTACTACCTATGATTTCGGTATGGGCTTCAATGCCGGTGCTGCATACGCTTCCTCGGATCGTACCAACGAACAGCAAAGTGGCAGTCTTGCGGGTGGCGAAAAAGCCGATGTCTGGACTGTTGGTCTGAAATACGACGCTAACAATATCTACCTGGCAGCGATGTACGCCGAAACACGTAACATGACACCGTTTGGTGATGGTGATACCAACATTGCCAATAAAACCCAGAACTTTGAAGTCACTGCTCAGTACCAGTTCGATTTCGGTCTGCGTCCAGAAATCTCTTACCTGCAATCTAAAGGTAAGGATTTAGTGAGTGACAATAAGAGCGACTGGAATGACAAAGACCTGGTTAAATACGTCTCTGTGGGCGCGAACTATTACCTGAACAAAAACTTCTCTACCTATGTTGATTACAAAATCAACCTGCTAGACAACGATGATGACTTCTACAAAGCAGCGGGTATTTCCACTGATGACGTTGTTGGCATTGGTATGATTTACCAGTTCTAATCTCAAACAAACTGGTTGTTTGTTAATCCAAAGCCCGCACTGCGGGCTTTTTACTTTACCGCTTCGATAATCCTTCATTCACAGATCTCATCCCTAATCGTTCTTAAAACCATTCAAAAAAGAAATAAATTAAGCCCATCCACTCAACTGTGACTCGTGTCGTTGAAAGGTTTTTTGGTAAGTGTTTGAATAATGACACAGAGAATACGTTCTAATCGTTTTCTCGGGCGGTCCTGTTCAGGTCGCTGCCATGTGCCCCACTAGTGCGGCATTTTCACAGTCACGGTATAGTAGTTTTCCGTTCAAGAGATGACTTTGCGAGCGAGCAACATGATTAAGTGGCCCTGGAAAGCAAGTGATTCATCTGCTGTCACAGCACTGCCGTGGGAGCAGGCTTTGTCCATTCCTGTTCTGGCAACGCTTACGCCTGCCGAACAAGATAAGTTGATCCGTCTGGCGGACCGTTTTTTACAGCAAAAACGCCTGGTGCCTTTGCAAGGCTTTGAGCTTGATGATCTAAAAAGTGCGCGTATCGCGCTACTGTTCTGCTTGCCGGTGTTGGAGCTAGGTATTGAGTGGCTGGATGGTTTTCATGAGATCCTCATCTACCCCGCTCCGTTTGTGGTCGATGACGAATGGCAAGATGACATTGGCCTTGTTCATAATCAGCGCGTTGTTCAGTCCGGCCAAAGCTGGCAGCAAGGCCCGATTGTGCTTAACTGGCTTGACGTGCAGGACTCCTTTGACGCCTCCGGGTTTAATCTGGTCTTCCATGAAGTGGCTCATAAGCTGGATATGCGCAATGGCGATCGTGCCAGTGGGATCCCGTTAATTGCCCTGCGTGAGGTTGCCGGCTGGGAACATGACCTCCATGCAGCAATGAGCAACATTCAGGACGAAATTGACATGGTTGGCGAAAACGCCGCGAGCATTGATGCCTATGCAGCGTCGGAACCGGCAGAATGTTTTGCAGTGCTCTCAGAGTATTTTTTCAGCGCACCTGAGCTTTTCGCCCCACGTTTCCCTTCGCTTTATCAGCGATTTTGCCAGTTTTATGGCCAAAACCCATTGTTACGGTTACGCGAGAGTGAAAACAACTCAACATCTCACGGAAATACGGTGCATTAATTCAACAAGTTGAGCTTAATTTAATCATCTGAATCAACATGTTATTTTTGTTATTGACTCTTTTTGAACGTGACGTTACTATTTGCCTCGTTCAAACGATTCCTCTGTAGTTCAGTCGGTAGAACGGCGGACTGTTAATCCGTATGTCACTGGTTCGAGTC
The DNA here is from genome assembly GCF_027594725.1 of Buttiauxella sp. WJP83. Taxonomy (NCBI): domain Bacteria; kingdom Pseudomonadati; phylum Pseudomonadota; class Gammaproteobacteria; order Enterobacterales; family Enterobacteriaceae; genus Buttiauxella; species Buttiauxella sp. WJP83. Next base: position 1,691,192 of record NZ_CP110080.1, on the reverse strand, counting down.
CAGTCAGAGGAGCCAAATTTAAGAAGCCTGCTTAGGAAACTAAGCGGGCTTTTTGCTTTTTGGAAACAACACTCCTGTTCGTGAAATCTCCGTTGTATCAATCAGTGTGACCCAGCAAACCCTTCCAGTTAAAGTTATGTAAATGTTGACGTTCTGTGCTCTTGCGCGATTGTAAACAATAGTGATTATCATTTATCTTGCGCCAGCCTGCAGGGATGCCTCTCTGCTCTGAATCCGATAAGTTCAAATCACTCAGGGATATATAACGATGAATGAGTTTGCTCAGCCTCGCACCGGACTGCGACGTATCACGCTTGCATCCGCTCTGGTTTTCTCCGTCAGCCTGCCGGTTTTTGCTCAAGGCGATCTCACACTTTATACCACCCGTGAACCCGGTCTTATTCAGCCATTGCTGGATAGCTGGACACAATCCAGCGGCGTGAAAGTCAATACGGTTTACATCAAAGACGGCATGCTTGAGCGCGTCAAAGCGGAAGGGAAAAACTCCCCTGCCGACCTGCTGATGACCGTCGATGCGGGTAATCTCATTGATTTAGTTGAAGCAGGCGTCACGCAGCCAGTGGACTCGGCCATGCTCAAAACCGCCATTCCGGCTAACCTTCGTGGCGAAGATAATCAGTGGTTCGCGCTTTCAATGCGTGCCCGTGTGCTCTATGCAGACAAATCCCTGCCCATTGATAACTGGCATTACGAGCAACTTTCAAGCCCTGAATACAAAGGCAAAGTTTGTATTCGTTCCGGACAGCATCCGTATAACACCGCCCTAATCGCCGCCATGATTGCTCACCATGGTGAAGCAAAAACAGAAGAGTGGCTGCGTGGTGTGAAGGCTAACCTGGCGCGTAAAGCTACCGGTGGCGATCGTGATGTGGCGCGCGACATTCTCGGGGGTATTTGCGATATCGGTCTGGCTAACTCCTACTATATTGGCCACATGAAAAACGCCAAAGAAGGCAGCGATGCACGCAAGTGGGGCGATGCCATTAAAGTGGTGAAACCAACCTTCGAACAAGGTGGCACACACGTCAATATCAGTGGGGCTGCTGTGGCTCGTTATGCGCCAAACAAAGCTGAAGCAGTGAAACTGATGGAATACCTGGTTTCTGCTCCAGCCCAACAGATTTATGCCAAAGCGAACTTTGAGTATCCGGTTCTGAAAGGGGTGAATCTTGACCCGGTCATTAGCGCAACTATCGGTGAAATTGATGTTGATAAAATCCCTTTAACCGAGATCGTGAAACATCGTAAACAAGCGAGCCTGTTGGTAGATAAAGTTGGATTCGATCAATAAAACCCTTCGTCTTCCGACGTTACGCGGCCTGGTTTCCGGGCCGCAGTCACTCTTAACGCCTCTGCACCTTGCCGCATTATGTGTCGCATTAGGTGTGCTGATGCCTATCGTTGCGCTTATCTGGCAGGCAACACAGGCTGATTTTTCGCACTGGGAAAACCTGGTCAATTTTGTCCTTCCCTCGGTGCTAAAAAATACCGTGCTGTTGCTGGCAGGCGTTGCGGTCATCGTGGGCGTGATTGGCGTGGGTAGCGCCTGGGCCGTAACGGCATGGGATTTCCCAGGGCGTAAGATCCTTACCTGGGCGCTGTTATTGCCGCTGGCCATGCCGACCTATATCGTGGCCTTCGCCTGGCTCGATTTGCTCCATCCCATCGGCCCGATGCAAACATTCATCCGCTTTTTGCTTGGATATGACAGCCCGCGACAGTTCCGCCTTCCTGACTTACGTTCACTTCCGGGTGCGATTATTCTGTTGGGCCTGGTGCTGTATCCGTACGTCTACCTGACCACGCGCGCCATGTTTATCAGCCAACCTGCGCATCTGTTGGAGGCGGCTCGCACATTAGGATGCAGCGCGGCGGGCACCTTCTTTCGCGTGGCACTGCCGATGGCCCGCCCGGCGCTGGCAGTCGGAATCAGTCTGGCGCTTCTGGAAACGCTCAATGATATTGGTGCATCTGAATTTCTTGGTGTTCAAACCTTAACCGTCACGGTTTATACCACCTGGATTTCGCGTTCAGATTTGGCTTCGGCGGCGCAAATCGCCTGCATGATGTTGATGTTTATTTTCTGCATCCTGACGCTTGAGTTTTATGGCCGTAAAAAGCAAGGGTTTAGCAGCCGAAACCTACGTGAGATTCAACCAACACCGGTGCGCGGTTGGCGTGGCTGGTTGCTTGGTACTGTTATCGCCCTGCCCGTCATTCTGGGCTTTGTTGCGCCGGTGATTTTTCTGGCGTGGGAGAGTATTAAACGTTTGGGTGAACAAAACCCGCTCTCACCTTCGTTGCTTTCTGCGTTACAAAATACCTTGTCACTAGCGGCGGGAACCACGTTGGTAGTGGTTTGCGTCAGTTTACTGGTGGCATGGAGCGCGCGCCACAGTGCGGCAGACAACACGATGTCAGGCTTTCGCCGTGGTGTCATGCGTCTTGCGTCATTGGGTTACGCGGTTCCAGGCACCATACTGGCAATTGGTTTTCTCACTCCAGCGATGGCTGTGGACAGATGGCTGGCGGACTTGCTCGAGATTCGCGGTTTACCGCTCATGTCTGCCGGTATCTTATTGGTCATCTGTTGTGCGATGCGTTTTCAGGCCATTGCCATTGGCGCGCTGGACTCCGGGCTTAGCCGCATTCCTCCCTCTCTGGAACATGCATCAAGATTGCTCGGGGAAAATGGCGCAGGAACCTTTGCCAGGATTCATTTCCCGTTGCTGCGCCCAGCGCTTGTCAGCAGTGCATTATTGGTGTTCGCCGATGCCATGAAAGAACTGCCGACTACCTTACTTTTGCGCCCGGTAAACTTTGAGACGTTAGCGACACTGTTATACGCAGAAGCGGCGCGGGGAACCTACGAAGAAGGGGCTATCGCCGCCTTGATGATCGTTCTCACGGGCACGTTACCGGTTATTTTACTGGTGCGTCACCAGATGACGCGTCAGGGCTAGAGGAACGACTTATGTCAGAAATTGCGTTACGTCTTCAGGATGTGCACGTTGCCTATGGCAACAGCCAACAATCGGTTCTGAAAGGGTTTTCGATGTCGGTGCGCAAGGGTGAACTGGCCTGCCTGCTGGGTGCATCCGGCTGTGGCAAGACGACCGTTCTGCGGGCGGTTGCCGGTTTTGAACGACTGCAACACGGTGAAATTTATGTTTCGCAACGACGCGTCGCGGCGCCTGGAATTCATCTTCCGCCGGAGAAGCGCCATGTCGGCATGGTGTTTCAGGAGTACGCGTTATTCCCGCATCTGACTGCGCAACAAAACGTGGCATTTGGACTGCGTCGCCTGCCACGCGATGAGCAACATGAACGTGTCACTGAACTGCTCAGAATGGTGGATTTACACAGCCATGCCAGCCACTACCCACACGAATTATCCGGCGGGCAACAACAGCGTATTGCATTAGCGCGAGCACTGGCACCGCATCCCGAGATCCTGCTGCTCGATGAACCGTTTTCCAGTCTGGATAAACAAACGCGCGAACGCCTTGGGCGCGAGGTGCGGGATATTTTGCGCGATGCGGGGCAAACAGCGCTGCTGGTCACTCACAGTGAACATGAAGCCCATCTGATGGCTGACCATATCGGTTATGTGCGACAGGGTCAGTTTCGTGCGGGTGAAAAAACAATGAAGGGGTGAGCACTGAACGGCGATCCGTCCTGTAAAACACACCACCAGTGAATGTCACTACGCTAATTCGCGCTGTAGCAGCATTGAAAATGTCGGATTAGCACTCCGTTAAGATTTCACTGAACTCAAGGCGTGATTTTGGCAGTGCGGCGTTAAAGTCTTCCACGCTGCGATAACCGACAGGCACGATGACCAGGCTGGTGAAGCCTTTTTCACGCAGACCAAACTCTTCATCCAGAATGCGGGCGTCAAAACCTTCAATCGGCACGGCGTCGATGTTCAGCGTGGAGACACCCAACAGGAAATTCCCGACATTGAGATAAACTTGTTTTTCCATCCAATGCTGCGCATCTTTCAAATCAAAACGGTGCATATTGACGAAATAAGAACGGCCTTTGTGTTGCCCTTCCATTGCCTGCTGGCTGGCAAAACGGCCATCCGCATTTTCTTTATCCAGCAGCGTGGAGAGATGCTGCTCATCGATGCTGGTTTTGGCACAGAACACCACAACATGCGAAGCATCAAGTACTTTGCGTTCGTTGAAGACGTAAAAACCCGCTGTCGCCTTAGCAATGCGCGCTTTGGCTTCTGGCGTGCTGGCCAAAATAAAATGCCACGGCTGTGAGTTAGTACTGGACGGGCTCAGGCGCAGTAACTCCTTCACTTTTTCAATGTTTCCGTCACTGATTTTTTTGCTTGGGTCAAATGCTTTAGTTGAATAGCGTGATGCTGCTGATTGAATGATATCCATCATATTACCTGTATATTTTTCGTTATGATTATTATGAAGTTAGAAACCTTCGAGCACGATTTTACCGACCGCGCGATGGGTTTCAATTAATTCATGGGCCCGACGCAAATTTGCGGCATTAATGGTGCCGAAATGTTCGCCAAGGGTCGTTTGCAGCACGCGCTGGTCAATCAATTCAGCCACGCGAGACAACAGATGGTGCTGCTCGATCATGTCGTGAGTTTCGAACATTGAACGGGTAAACATAAATTCCCAATGCAGTGAAATGCTTTTCACCTTCAGCGGACGCGCATCCAGCGTCTCAGGGTCGTCAATCAGCGCCAGTTTCCCTTGTGGTGCCAGCACCTCAATCAACTGCGTGTAATGCTGCTCAGTCTGATTCAGGCTTGCAACGTGGGTAACATGCTTCACTCCAATACGCGCCAGTTCTTCCGCCAGCGGTTTGCTGTGGTCGATAACGTGATGCGCGCCTAAATCAGTGACCCATTTTTGGCTTTGTGGACGCGAAGCCGTGCCAATTACGGTGATGTTGGTGAGCTGACGCGCCAGCTGCGTCAAAATTGAACCCACGCCACCCGCCGCGCCTACAATCAGCAGCACTTCGTTTTCATTCCCGCCTTCTTTTACCCCCAGACGGTCAAACAACATTTCCCATGCCGTGATCGCTGTTAAAGGCAGTGCGGCGGCAGACGCGTTATCAATGGATTTAGGTTTCAGTGCCACGATGCGCTCATCCACCAGTTGGAATTCACTATTGCTTCCAGGACGAGTCAACGAACCGGCGTACCACACTTCATCACCCGGGTTAAACAGAGTGACGGCTTCACCCGTTGAGACCACCACACCGACCGCATCCCAACCCAACACTCGTGGCTGGTCAGCTTTAAAACCCGCGCGGACTTTGGTATCCACCGGATTCACCGAAATGGCTTTCACTTCGACCAGTAAATCATGGCCTGATGCGACAGGTGTCGGTAAAGTGACCTCGCTGAGAAAATCTACATTGCTGCCCGCCTGCGCGGCCTGAGTAATAGCGATAGCTTTCATTGGGTGCTCCAGAGACTAAATGAATAAACTCATGGTACAAGGTGTGTTGCGGGCGAAAAATAGTCCCTACAAAACAACACTTATACTCGGAGAGTTAAAATGCTCAGGTTGGAAGACCTCACTTTGTTTGTCAGGGCCGCTGCCTTAAACAGTTTTAGCGACACCGCGCGCGAAGCAGGATTGCAGCCTGCGCAGGTCAGCACCGCCATCAAACGCCTTGAGCAATCGCTGAATATCCGTCTCTTCGCCCGTTCGACGCGCAGCCTGAGGCTGACGCCAGAAGGTGAAATCTGGCTGCCGTACGCCATCAGCACCCTACAAACTCTGGAAGCAGGATTTGAGCAAATCCAACCTGCACGTGACGAAGTGCGTGGCGTGCTGCAAATTGCAGTTCCTTCCGACCTCGGGCGCAATCTGTTGCTGGCGGTATTTCAGGCCTTTCGCCGTGAACATCCGGCACTGCAGTTGAAAATATTGTTCTCCGACCAAGTGACCGACGTGTTTAGAGATCCGGTGGATGTGGCTTTCCGTTATGGCAATAACGACGACGCCTCTTATGTGGCATTACCGCTTGCCCCGCATAACCACCGGGTTATCGTGGCAGCGCCATCGTATCTCGAACGTTGCGGCGAGCCTAAAGCCCTCAGCGATCTGGTATCGCATGACGCGCTGACCTATGCGATTCGCGGGCGGGTTTATGATAAATGGACGCTCAGCCTGAATGGCGACGCACACTATGTCGCGGTAAAAAGCGCGATGATGAGTGATGATGCGGAAGTGATTCGCCGGTTAGCCGTCGCGGGTGAAGGGATTGCCTATAAATCCTGGCTGGATGTCAGTGAAGACGTTAACGAAGGTCGTCTGAAGATTATTTTGCCGCAGTATCAGGGCGATAGCGTTCCGCTTAATATGATTTGTCCACACCGCAAACAGCTTTCAACCACCGTGCGCCTGCTGCATGAAGCGGTAAAACAGCGCTGCGATGTTCTGCAAAACGTGCGACCCGCTTAAAAGAAAACCGGCCACAATCGTGGCCGGTAAGATTAACGCAATTACTGAATCGGATAGGTATACGGCGCGTTTACGCCCAACGGCAAGCCCAGTGCCCACCACACCAGTAAGAAGATGCTCCAGCAGGTAAAGAAGATTACTGAGTACGGCATCATCATCGATACCAGCGTACCCACACCGGTGGATTTCACATAGCGCTGGCAATACACCACCACCAGCGGGAAGAACACCATCAACGGAGTAATAATGTTGGTGGTCGAGTCACCCACACGGAACGCGGCCTGCGTCAGTTCCGGGGAGATCCCAACCGCCATCAGCATTGGCACCATAATTGGTGACAACAGCGCCCATTTCGCCGATGCCGAACCAATCAGGATGTTCACCATCGCCGTCAGGAGGATCATGCCAATAATGGTGGCTTCACCCGGCAATGCCATGGTCTTCAGCACATCCGCGCCCGCCAACGCCACCAACGTACCGATATTGGAATCACCAAACGCTTTGATGAACATGGCGCAGAAGAAAGCCATGACCATGTACGAACCCATTTTGCTCATGGACTCATTCATCGCATTGATAACATCTTTGCCACTGCTGAATGTCCCGGCGACAAAACCGTAAACAATGCCAGGGATAATAAAGATCAAGAAAATCAATGGCACGATGGATTTCATGATCGGCGCACCGTAGCTGGTCAACGAACCATCGCTTGCTCGCAGCAGTGACGTTTCAGGCCATGCAAGAGCTGCAAGCCCCGCCAGACCCAGAATCATCACCAGGCCTGCCACTTTAAAGCCGCGGCTTTCCTGTACGCTATAAGAACTCATATCTTCGTTATGCTGATAATCCCCGTCGATTTCCAGTTTCGACACACGCGGCTCAACAATACGTTCGGTCACCCACCAGCCAACCAGGGTAATCATCACTGTAGAACCGATGCCGAAGAACAGGTTACACAGCGTGTTGACGGTATAGGTGTTATCCAGCAATTGCGCCGCAGTCTGGGTGAAACCTTGCAGCAACGCATCGTTACCGGTTGGCACCATGTTCGCGGCAAAACCACCCGATACCCCGGCAAATGCCGCCGCAATCCCCGCTAACGGGTGGCGACCGACAGACATAAAAATAATCGCGCCCAATGGAATAACCAGCACGTAGCCCGCATCCGCAGCCACATGGCTAAACATGGCGACGAAGATAATCATTGGGGTTAGCAGTTTCTTCGGCGTCACACGCAGCATTTTTTTCAGGCCGGTATTAATAAAACCTGAGCTTTCCGCCACGCCCACACCCAGCATCGCAACCAGTACGATACCCAGCGGTGCAAAACTGGTAAACGTGGTGACCATCGAAGAAATGGTGACCGTTAATGCCTGCGGTGAAAGCAGATTATTAATTTTAACGGCTTCGTGGGTGACCGGGTTGATGACATCAAAATCAACGGTAGAAAGCACCGCAGATAACGCCATGACCACCAGTAAAAAATAGAAGAAGATCAACGCGGGCTCGGGTAATTTATTCCCTGCTTTCTCAACAGCGTTGAGAAATCCTGTCATTAGACGACCTTCCGTGTTCCTTGTCGTTGTACTCATTCCTACCTCTTCTCGCTGTTACATTCATAAAAGTCATTGCTTATCGCAATTAATAACATTTTAGAATAATTTACAGCGACTAACTTTACGTTAATAGTCAAAACGAGACATCGACAGGTGATAGATGTCAACTTTTCAAAGAATGACCAGATATTGAGTTGGATAACAACGAAAAACACAGAATAAAAATCGGATGTCGCTTGTGCTAATCCGATCAAAAAAAGCCGTTAAAGAGAGTTTGCGTAGCAACGTCCCTTTTACGTTTTAGAGAGGGGTTCTTTTTTAAGGCGCGGATATTTTTTAAGCCAACGCCCGCTGACCATGCGCCAATAGAACAACACGCCGCGTACTGTCCAGTCGAAGAACATCCCCATCCAGACACCCACCACGCCCATTCCCAGCACAATACCTAATGTGTAACCTGCCACGACCCGGCAACCCCACATACTCGCCATGGAAACCCACATGGCAAATCGGGCATCACGTGCCCCTTTCAGCCCGGCAGGTAAGACCCAGGACGCCGCCCAAATAGGCATAAATGCGGCATTCAACCAAATCAGAATTTTGACGACTTCTTTGACATCATCTTCGTGGGTGTAGAACGACGCCATCAGTCCCGCAAAAGGTGCCGTTCCCCAGGCAATAATCGTCAGGCCAAGCGTAGAAAGCCAAAATACATGACGCAGTTGCCGTTCTGCCTGGCCAATTTGCCCTTTGCCCAGACGTTTGCCGACAATAATCGTGGAGGCCGAGCCAAGGGCGTTCCCCGGCAAGTTAATCAACGCGGCAATCGAGAAAGCAATAAAGTTACCGGCAATGACGTTGGTCCCCATTCCGGCCACAAACATTTGCGTCAGCAATTTACCGGCGTTAAACAACACCGATTCGATACTGGCGGGAATACCAATCCCCAGCACTTCCCACAAAATGCCGATTTTGAGCGGCCGGAAATAACTTTTCAGCGAGATACGCAACGATGGGGCAATTCCCACCACCAGCACGTAAATAAAGCCCAGCGCACCGATATAGCGCGAAATGGTCAATCCCAACCCTGCGCCAAAAAAGCCCAGTCCGTTCCAGCCCAGCGCGCCATAAATCAATACGCTACTGATAATAATGTTGAGAATATTCATCCCGCCGTTAATCAGTAACGGGATTTTGGTATTTCCTGCCCCGCGCAATGCACCACTGCTGATAAGCGCAATGGCCGCCGCCGGATAACTCCACACCGTCGTCTGGAGATAAGAGAGTGCCAACGCCTTCACTTCTGGGGTGGCCGCACCGGCAATAATATTGACCACATGTTCACCCGCAAGGTGAATCCCTACCGCCAGCCCGATAGCAATAATCGTCATCAGGATCAACGACTGACGTGCTGCGTCACGCGCACGTTTAGGGTCACGCTTACCGAGACTGAACGCTACCACCACGGTGGTACCGAGATCGACTGCGGCAAAGAATGCCATGATGACCATGTTGAAGCTGTCAGCCAGACCTACGCCCGCCATCGCCTCTTTACCCAGCCAACTCACGAGGAAAGTACTCAACACCCCCATCAATAAAACGCAGGTGTTTTCCATGAAAATAGGTACGGCGAGCGGGGTAATTTCGCGCCAGAACAGGACTCGATAGCTTTTTCGTTTGGTATACCAACGCGTGTTAGCCACGCGCTGGCGTAGTGCTGCTTGTAAGTTCAAGATTGACCTTGGGGAGGAAAGTGAAACCACATTTCAAATAATGATTTAGTCTTCATGATCCTGCAAAGTATTTTTTGTATATCCTTCATTCTTCTATACACCTCCAAGGTAAGCTTTACGCACCTCCTGATTCCCCAGCAACTCTTCGCCGCTGCCACTCAGGCGGATCTGCCCATTCGCCATCACATAACCCCGGTCGGACAGTTTCAACGCATGGTGCGCGTTTTGTTCAACCAGGAAAATCGTCATGCCATTTTGCGCAAGCTCGCGCAGTGTCTGGAAAATTTGCTTCACCACAATGGGCGCTAGCCCAAGACTCGGCTCATCGAGCAGCAACAGTTTCGGGCGACTCATCAGCGCCCTAGCAATCGCCAGCATTTGCTGTTCACCACCGGACATCGTCATCGCACGCTGTTTGCGGCGCTCTTTTAGACGTGGGAAAAGATCGAACATCGTTTGCAGATCCTGGGCGGCAAATTGGTTACCAATAGGAATGGTGCCCATCAGCAGATTTTCCTCGACCGTCATATCGGGGAAAATTCGCCGCCCTTCAGGAGCCTGAGCAATACCGCCCGAGGCGACAAAATGCGTAGACTTGTGGCTGATGTCATCACCGCGAAACAGTATCTGCCCGTGACGAATACGCGGCTGGCCAAAAATTGACATCAACAGCGTCGATTTCCCTGCCCCATTAGCCCCTATCAACGCCACGGTTTCGCCTTCATTAACCTGCAATGAGACCTGTTTTAGCGCCTGAATTGCGCCATAAAAAACATCTACACCACGAAACTCCAGCATCGCCTCACTCATACCGTGACCTCGTCTTCGTCGGTGCCCAGATAGGCGGCAATGACTTTCTCATCATGTTGTATTTCTTCAGGTTTACCCTGTGCAATCACATCCCCATGGTCGAGCACAATAATGTGGTCGGAAATCTCCATCACCATGCCCATATCATGTTCAATGAGTAACACCGTGATGTCGTGATGGTCGCGCAGAAAACGGATGATTTTACTGAGCGTACGCGTTTCAACCGGATTCAGACCCGCCGCCGGTTCATCAAGGCAGATCATTTCCGGTGCCGTACACATCGCCCGAGCAATCTCAAGCCGACGCTGCTGCCCATAAGACATTTCTCCTGCTAATCGGTTGGCACAATCCACCAGTTCCACCACTTCCAGCCAGTAAAACGCCCGGTCCAGCGCACGGCTTTCTGCCCGCCGGTACGCAGGCGTGTTCAGCACACCAGCCAGTAAATTGCGGTTCACCTGCATGTGTTGCGCCACCAGCAGGTTTTCGACCACCGACATTTCCCGGAACAAACGGATATTCTGAAAGGTTCGTGCAAGCCCTGCGCGGTTCACAAGATGCGTGCCACCAAACATTTTATAAAACAGACGCTGCCCGAACTGTGCCGGATTAATCCAGTCGCCGGGCTGGAATTTCTGCCCCAGCACCTGTATCACATTGGTGGTTTTGTCATGCGTGTTAAACAAGATATTGCCGCCAGAGGCTTTGTAAAAACCGGTCAGGCAGTTAAAGACGGTGGTTTTTCCTGCACCATTGGGGCCAATAAGCGCGGTAATCGAGCCGCGACGCACTTCAAGGTTCACGTCGTTCAGCGCTTTAATGCCACCAAAGTGCATCATCAAATGCTCGACGCTTAAAATCATTTCGCTGACCGAGGCGTTGATCATGGCGACACTCCTTTACGCACCGTAAAGCCGCTACGGTTAATGCGAATAAGGCCGCGTGGCCGCCAAATCATCATCACCACCATCAACATGCCGAACAGCAACACGCGATACTCGGCGAAGCTGCGCAGCAGTTCCGGTGTCACCGTCAACACAAACGCGGCCAATACCACGCCGATCGTTGAGCCCATCCCGCCCAGTACGACAATGGCGAGAATCAATGCAGACTCAAAGAAGGTGAACGATGTGGGGTTAACAAACCCCTGATAAGTCGCAAAAAACACCCCGGCGATCCCCGCAGTGGACGCCCCCAGCGTGAAGGCTGAAAGCTTAACCAGAACGTGATTAAGACCCATCGAGCGACAGGCAATTTCGTCTTCACGCAATGCCTCCCAGGCACGACCAATTGGCATACGCGTCAAACGGTGTTTGATATACAGAACCACCAACACCACCAGCACTAAAATGGTGTAGATAAAAACAAACTTCAGGTTGGGGTTATAGGTGAGGTTAAAAAATTCATGGAAAGGAATACCGCCCTCCTCTTTCGCGCGCCGCCCAAATTCCAGGCCAAACAGCGTGGGCGAAGGTGCCGAAATCCCGTTCGGGCCGCCGGTAAACGTCAGCCAGTTGTTCAGCACCAGGCGGATGATTTCTCCAAATCCTAGCGTCACAATCGCCAGATAATCGCCATGCATGCGTAAAACCGGGAAGCCGAGCAACGCCCCGGCCGCTGCCGCCATCAACGCCGACAGTGGCAACATTGTCCAGAAGCCCAGCCCAAGATACTGATACCCCAACGCCAGGCCGTACGCGCCAATGGCATAAAAGGCGACGTAACCTAAATCCAGCAAACCGGCGAGGCCGACCACGATATTCAAACCCAGGCCGAGTAAGACATAAATCAGCCCGAGGATCGCCACCGTCAACACGTATTTAGTCGCGACAAACGGAAAGCAAATTGCCAATCCAATCACTAACGGAATGATCCAGCGCATGCGGCTTTTGTATTCCGGCGGCCGCACATAGACACCCGAGTTATCCGTTTCAAAACGGCTGAGAAAACGCTCCCCCGTCGCCGTTGTCAAAAACGCACTCAACAAAAAACGTCCGACCATCACCACCGCAATGATGGCGAGCAAACGTCGCCCATTAAAGTTAAAGCTGTAGCCATCAAGCACCACGCCGACAATCGGACCAAAAACAATTAGCGCGACTAAGCCCGCAAAAACCGCATCCAACAGGCAGCGTTTGAGCGGAAAACTTTCGCGTAATTCCGTTTCAGATACCATGCTTTGCTCTCTCATACTTTGGCTACCATAGGCCGGCCAAGCAGCCCTTGAGGACGGAAAATGAGGATCACCACCAGTAACCCGAACGAGAACACATCTTTATAATCTGAATTCACCATCCCGGAGAATTGCGCCTCAGCAATGCCGAGGATTAAGCCCCCCAGCATCGCGCCAGGCAACGAACCGATGCCTCCTAACACGGCCGCTGTGAACGCTTTGATACCGATAATAAAACCGGCGTAAAAATCAAAAGTGCCGTAGTTCATGGTGATAAGCACCCCTGCCAGCCCCGCCATCGACGCGCCGATAACAAACACGGTTGAGATAATACGGTCAGCATTAATCCCCAGAATCGAGGCCATTTTCCGGTCCTGCTGCACCGCGCGGCACATGCGCCCGAGGCGCGTATTGCCAATAACCCAGGTGAGCAGCAACATCCCCGTAAACGAGGCAATCAAAATAAAGACTTTGGTGTAGGTGATTTGCACGAACCCCTCACCAATATGAAAACGGAAAACGCCATCGAGCATCGTTGGGATCCCTTGCTGGCGCGGGCCCTGGCTGATTTGTGCGTAGTTTTGCAAGATGAGCGACATGCCGATTGCGGAGATCAGCGGCGCCAAACGAGTGGAGTTGCGAAGCGGTTTATAGGCGATGCGTTCAATCGTCCAGCCGTACACCCCCGTCACGACAATGGTGAACACCAGGGTGCCGAGGATCAGTAACGGAAACGAGTGCAATCCGAAGAATGACAGCAGCGCTAGCCCAATGGCGCACAGGTATGCGGAGATCATATACACTTCGCCGTGCGCGAAGTTGATCATGCCAATGATGCCGTAAACCATGGTGTAACCGATGGCAATCAGCCCGTAGACAGAACCCAGCGTTACGCCATTTACCAACTGTTGCAGGAAGAATGCGTCCATAGTCAGGCGTCTCTTTTTATGGCTGCTCCTGAAGACGCGGCCAGATTTATTATGGGCATAAGGCGTAGTTGTTGCAGCCAGTTTGGACCCGGCCAGCGCGCAAGAACCGCAGCGTACATAAAGTACGTGAGGATTCTGAGCACTGCCCGGGTTCAAAATGGCAAATAAAACAAGCCTTATTGGACTTCGGTGTACTTGCCCTTATCGTCCCACTGATAAACCACGTAATCCGACACCTTCAGGTCACCTTTACTGTCCCAGGCTTTTTTGCCCATGACGGTATCAACCGGATTGGCTTTCAACCAGGCACTGGCTTTCGCTGAATCGGTACCGCCGGTGGCTTTGAATGCCGCAGCAATGGCCTGGACTGACGCGTAGGAATAAAGGGTGTAGCCTTCTGGCTCGAATTTACTGGCGCGGAATTTGTCGATAACGGCTTTGCCTTCCGGCAGCAAACGCGGGTCTTTACCGAACGTCATATAAATGCCGTTAGTGTATTGCGGGCCACCAGCAGCCGTGACCATCTCTTCGTTGACAATACAGTCGCCGGAGAAGAATTTGGCCTGGACACCCTGCTCACGCATCTGACGAACCAGCGGCCCTGCTTCCGGATGACAGCCCCCGAAGAACACCACATCAGGTTTTTGCGCACTGATTTTGGTCACAAGCGCGTTAAAGTCTTTTTCACCGCGAGACAAACCTTCATACATCACGTCATTCACACCGCGTTTTGCCAGTGCCGCTTTGGTCGCATCCGCCAGCCCCTGCCCGTAGGTATCTTTGTCATGAATAATGACGACGCGTTTGGCTTTGAGCTTATCAATGATGAAATCGCTGGCGACCTGGCCTTGCTGGTCATCGCGCCCACACATGCGGAACATGTCATTCATTTTGCGTTCGGTAATGAGCGGGTTAGTTGACCCTGGGGTGATGGCGATGATCCCTGCATCGTTATACACCTCAGAGGCCGGCATGGTGGATGATGAGCAGAAATGGCCTACCACCGCTTTGACTTTATCCTGGTCAACCAGGCGGTTAGCCACTGAGACAGCCTGTTTAGGTTCGCAAGCATCATCCCCCTGAACCAGTTTGATTTTTTCGCCGTTGATCCCACCCGCGGCGTTAATGTCTTCAGCGGCTTGCGTCGCGCCATGCCAGTATTGATCGCCATAGGTCGCATTTGGCCCAGTGAACGGCCCCGCGACACCAATAACAATATCGGCCTGGGCGGAGAACGCCGTCACCAGGCAACCTGCCAACACAAGAGAAAGAGGACTTCTGATTAATTTCAGCGACATTTGAATGTTCCTTAGCAAAAAAGCAAAGAGGTTTATGCACAACGGTTTAAGAGCCATTTCAAAAGCAAAAACGCGAACAAAATGCACTAAATGGATGACATCCTGACAAATTCCTGTGGCGGGGTTTCCCTACGTTTTCACAGCCAAAAACATTAAGCAAAATGGTTGCCAACGTGACTGACTGCATGCCAATGTTTCGACATATGTCAGTATAGAGCGCCGTTGTAAGCGGCCAGGGACAACGCAATGAAATTACAGCGGCGATCACATCTGCTTAACAATAAAGCAAATAAGTTGAGATATTGGACGCTTTGCACCAATAAAGAACACAAATAAAGAAGGGTTAATATTCATTAAAGCAATGGGTTCGAGCGGAATAAGGGTCTGGTGATTCTGATCTGCGCAATTCGGCTTAAAACTCAACAAGTTGACTATAAAGAAAGCAAACAAAAATCTTTTTCGTGAACCCTTTGACATCCCCCCCGTGAATCGCTAATATGCGCCCCGTTAACCGATTCCTCTGTAGTTCAGTCGGTAGAACGGCGGACTGTTAATCCGTATGTCACTGGTTCGAGTCCAGTCAGAGGAGCCAAATTCGAGAGCTCGCTTAGGAAACTAAGCGGGCTTTTTTGTTTTTGTTGGTTTTGACGGCCGACTAAGCGAGAAAAATAGCGTGCTATACTTGCCCTTATTTTGTGGTGGTCAAACAGGGAGTGAACCATCTTGTCCAGGCAAAAATATATTAGTGCGGTTGTATTAATCTTGGCTTGCACCACTTCACTTTTCGCCGCTCTGGTGTTCCATGAAGCTCGCAATTTGCAGAACTATATGGAATATGTCGCCGAGAATGGCAAGTCAGCCCTTTTCCATGAAGAGTCCATTAACCAGAATATCGCCAACCGGCTTTCGCGAGCATTTTTTTCCTCGAGACCCTCAGGGAATCCTGGCGAAAGTGAACGCCCTGATATCTGCCAGCATGTTGAAACCGTAGGGGATATTTCCGGATTCAACCTTGTGGCAAAAACCATGAAAAACCTGGAGGGAACCCTTCAGACTCGAAACCCTTCCTGTGAAGAATGGGGCAAAGACCTGGGAGCCTTATCCGTTATTCATGAAGCTGAAAACGGTGCATTACCGAAATACAGTTTTTCAAATTATACCGGTTACGCCTTCAGGAATATCAGATACTACATCGACCTTTCACATAACTACATTTACATCAACCGATTGGTTAATACGCGTGACTATACCTTCAGTAACTGGTTAGAGAACAATGGTCGCGGAATCAATATCATTCGTAGCGGGCACACCATTACCATTGATGACAATGCGCTCAATGATCTTTTCCAGGGTGCCACCATTGTTTCTCATATTTACCAGGATGGTTACACAAAAAATAATATCATCAGCATGCTGACTCCGGTGTTCCTGAACGATAAGGTGAAAGGCATTCTGATTACTGACGTTAACATTAATGATCTTGCTGTTTCGTTTAAAACGGTAGACAGACCGCTACTGTGGAAATTTCTGTCTTTATATGTGACTGACAATGCCACCGGGTCAAATATCATTTTCCATGAACCGATTATAAAATCTTTTGATTTAATTAATTATGAAGGCACTATCAGCCAGTATTACACCCTGCATATTAAGCTGGATGCTATTTATGTCATTATTGCTAATCTCTGGTTGGTTTTGCTTTACGTTATGACGACCTGGATTTTATGTCGCTATGCCCGTAATCAACTCATGAGGCAAGCTGCGTTATCAAGGGACAACATGACTGACGCGTTGACCGGACTGTACAACAGAAAAGTCATCACGCCTGAATTTGAGCAAAAAATTCGTACTCTTGTTGACAGGAATGTTCCCGTTACGGTTATTGCGATTGACAGTGATGGGCTGAAAAAAATAAATGATACCCTGGGCCACCATATGGGTGACAAAGCAATACAATCACTGGGTTTAGCACTGCGCAATGCCATTCGCAAAAGCGATTACGGCATACGGCTTGGGGGTGATGAATTCTGTTTGGTCCTTATTGATTATTCTTTGAAAAAATCCCGTGATGTTATTGCTCGTGTGCAAAAGCATTTACTCGCCATTGATAAAGACAAACTGGTGGCATTCTCCTGGGGTTCGTATCAGCTAAATCAGGACGATACGCTGGATGCGGCAATGTTGAGAGCAGACGATTTACTCTATCAGCATAAACGCAGCAAATATGATGAGCGTAGTTAAAGGTATTGGCCGCCAGTCTGTAAAGAATTGCATATCCTTTTGACCCTCCCCTTACGGGAGGGTTTAAAGTTTTCGGCAGCCAACTTTACCTTTCAGAAAGGGATCATTGATGAAACGAAATATGCTTTTCGCTTTGCTGGCACTGGGTATCAGTGGCAGTGCATTCGCGGCGCAGTCTGAAGCGGATTTTCTCGCAGCACACGGTTTAGCGGGCAAAACCACTGAGCAAATGGTGGAAGCCATCGACGGTTCGCCACAGGCGCGCCCTTTGCCGTATAACGCAGGGATAACCAGCACAGAGTTGAAATTATCTGACGGCAAGCAGCAGTTTAGCTATCCGTTGGGAGATAAATTCTATTTGTCGTTCGCCCCTTATCTGACGCAAACCCATCCATGTTTTAATCACAGCCTGTCTGGTTGCCGCGGCGAATTAGCCAATACGCCTTTTGATGTAAAAATCACCGACAAAAATGGCAAAGTCATCGTGCAGAAAAGCATGACCAGCCACGCAAATGGTTTTGTAGGCGTATGGTTACCGCGCGATATAGAAGGCAACATTGAAGTAAGCTATCAGGGCAAAACAGCCAGCGCGCCGATTGCGACCTATCAAAGCAGCCAGACCTGTTTGACCACGCTGCCACTGCAAGATAAAAGTTAAGCGATTAAACCTGAAAAATGCAGGCCTTCTTTATTCTCACGTGCTTCGGGTATACCGTGTTGAGCATTAGAAACATCTCAACCGAAACACTCGGTTCACAGAATGAGGATTTACTATGAAAGCAGTCGTACTTGAACAAGTTGAAGGCCAGACGCAGGCAGAGATTAAGCAAATTGCGGCTCCAGCTGAAGACCTGGGAAATGTGCTGGTCGATGTTGAATGGTCAAGCCTGAACTATAAAGACGCGCTGGCAATTACCGGCACAGGGAAAATTATCCGTAATTTCCCGATGGTGCCCGGTATTGATTTCGCAGGTCGAGTAGCGAGTAGCGACGACGCCACGTTCAGTGCGGGTCAGGAAGTGGTGTTAACCGGTTGGGGTGTGGGTGAAAACCATTGGGGTGGCCTTGCCGAACAGGCACGAGTGAAATCCGAATGGCTGGTTCCATTGCCCGCAGGTTTAACGGCACGCAAAGCGATGATCGTCGGCACCGCAGGCTTTACTGCCATGTTATGTGTGATGGCGTTGGAAGAAGCGGGTGTTACGCCTGCCAGTGGTGAAGTGGTAGTAACCGGTGCCAGCGGTGGCGTAGGCAGCACGGCAATCGCCCTGCTCCACGCTCTGGGCTACCAGGTTGTTGCCGTTTCTGGCCGAGAGTCCACTCACGACTATTTACGCCAGTTAGGTGCCAGCCGTATTTTGCCACGCAGCGAGTTTGCCGAAACACGCCCACTGGAAAAACAGGTATGGGCCGGTGCGGTGGATACCGTGGGCGGCAATGTGTTAGCCAAACTGCTGGCGCAGATGAATTATTCCGGTTGTGTCGCCGCATGCGGCCTGGCGGGCGGATACGCTCTGCCAACGACGGTGATGCCATTTATTCTGCGTAACGTGCGTCTGCAAGGCGTGGACTCCGTCAGCGCCCCGCAAGAACGTCGTATTAGCGCGTGGAAACGCCTGGCCGAATTGCTGCCAGAGAGTTTCTATGAAACAGCAACAACAGAAATTAGCCTGGAGCAGGCGCCTGCTGTGGCTAAGAGCTTTATGAGTAATGAGATTCAGGGACGTACGTTGGTGAAGGTTCGTTGATTTGATTATGCGGGTTGATGAAGTGGGGAGCTTTTGCAAGATGGGAGAGTTCCGTTCACTAAGCGTCCAGTGTTCCCTGAAGCTACCGAAACGGTGAACGTATCAAGGGTGCTACCGCAGCACCCTTGATAATCCCGGCTCCCGGCTCTAAATCGCCGCTGCGCGGAGACCTCCATTTTTCCTTCACCGTTCAGGGTCGGTTGTGATTCGCTCCCGGCGATCACAACCTCACGTCGTTCCCGACGACGTGACCCGTCCGTTAAAGTAAAAATGAAGGCGATTTATGCCGGACTAAAGGTCAAAAGCCAGACCGGTTTTGACTTTGTACCCGGTATAAATTGCCCCAGCGTTCCCCATAAGTCGGGGTGGCGCCGTCGGGAACGGCGCCAGAGAGCGATCGCCGGGAGCGAGTCGCGAACGACCCTGAACGTTGGGGATAAGCAGGGGTTTACCGCGAAGCGGCAATTTAAAACCGGGCGACGGGGTTGTCAGGGGGATGTCGTTATCCCCCTGACACGTTCACCGTTAGCAAGTGTTTAGCGAATAGCTGAACGCAAAGGTGAACGGGAAAAAAACCAGCCCACAGAGTCACCCCGGCAACACAATATTACTCTCCGCTAACGACCCCATCTCATTGTGCATTGCACATGCTGCATCGACCAGGTGCATCGCCAGCGCCGCCCCGCTCCCTTCGCCCAAACGCATACCCATCTGTAAATACGGCTCAAGCCCCAGCTTATTCATCGCAATCACTGCGCCTTTTTCAGCAGACAAATGCGACGGGATTAAATAATCACGAACCCCTGGCGCAATCTGGCAAGCCGCGAGTGCCGAGGCGTAAGACAGGAAGCCATCAAGCACCACCGGAAGGCCTGCCGCCGCTGCACCCAACATCACGCCGGTCATGCCGACCAGGTCAAAACCACCGACTTTTGCTAACACATCGATACCGTCTGTGACATCCGGATGGTTAGTTTCAATGGCCCGGCGCACAACGGCGATTTTGTGGTTCATCTGCTCAGCGGGGAAATTCGCGCCCATCCCAACCACATCATCCGGTGAACTGTCGGTCAACACGCTGACCATCGCCGCCGCCGGCGTGGTATTCGCCATGCCTAATTCACCAACGCCAAACAGCGTCACGCCTTCAGCGGCTTTTTCCATGGTAAGTTTCATAGTTGCCAGCAGTAAATTTTCGGCCTGTTCACGGCTCATCGCCGGGCCCTGGGCGATGTTGCCACTGCCTCGTGCCACTTTCATATCCAGCACGCCCGGCAATGCATCGCTGTCGATGCCGACATCAACCACATGAATCTCTGCACCGACCGTCGCACCCAGCACGCAGACACCGGTATTGTGGCGCGTCATGTTCATCGCCTGAATGGCCGTCACAATTTGCGGAGAAATCGCCACCCCTTCGGCATAAACGCCGTGGTCAGCGCACATCACGAGGATCGCTTTGCGTTGAGTCGTCAGGCCGTTTTTCATCCCCGGCATACCCGCCAGTTGCACCGCTAACGCTTCAAGACGGCCAAGACTACCGAACGGTTTCAACAAGCCATCGATATGCTGTTGCGCACGTGCCATTGCCTCGCTATCAAGCGGGGAAATCATTGCCAGTAAAGAATTCAGTGTTTGCATTTTTTTCTCTATAAAACGTTAAAAAATCAGCGCAGTAATGCCAGCAGGAAAACCACTTCACCCAGTTCGATAGCGGCACCGAGCGTGTCACCCGTTTGCCCGCCGAGGGTGCGGCGCAACATCCAGCCCAGGCCAAAAACAGCCAGCAGGGTTAACACCAACGCGATAAGGCCAGTGGTTGGCAGCAAAATAGTACATAACACCGCCCCGCCGAGCAGCGTCAGGAAGGTTTGTGTACCCGTCACTTTGCCGATAAACAGATTTCCCAGCCCTTTCTCACGGGCGTATTGATGGTGATACATCAGCAGTACACTGGCGGTGCGCCCGGCTACGGATGCAGCGGCTAATACCGCCAGCATGCTACCCCCGCGCAGTGCCAGCTCGCTGACCACCAGCACTTTCATCACAATCACAAAGATAAGCGCCAGGCCGCCGTGCGTCCCGAGACGGCTGTCGCGCATGATTTCCAGCATCCGGTCGCGAGTGCGAGCCGAGAAAATACCGTCGCAGGTATCCGCCAGACCATCAAGATGGAAACCACCGGTCAGCAGCGCGAGGGCGAGCACGTAACCGAGTGCAGCCAGCGGTAATCCTGCCCACGGCTGCAACAGCGTAAACACCACGCCCGCTAATGCGCCCAGCACCAGGCCGACAAACGGGAAGGTGACAATACCGCGCACATATTGATGGGTTTCGATCCCTTCAGCCCAACGAACCGGCACCGGAATACGGCTCATAAACTGCAACGTGGCGAAGAACAAACGGAAAATCATTTAATTTTTACTCCTATCCCTGAGACCACCAGCCAGACTTCATCTGCATTTTGCGCCAGACGCTGATTGATGCGCCCGGCAATATCACGGAAATGCCGCGCCAGGCGGTTTTCCGGCACAATGCCCATTCCCACTTCGTTCGTCACTAAAATCACTTCCGCCGGACTTGCCGCACAGGCGTCCAGCAAAATATCGATCTGTTGATTCACCACCTGTTCCATCACGGCAAAATCCCAGTCGTCTTCTGGCTTTTCCCCGGCAGCATCGTACATCACGTTGGTAATCAATGTGGTAATACACTCCAGCAGCACGGCTTCATGCGCCTCGTTATCTGGCGTAATCACGGTATTTAAATTGCGATACTGTTCGACGGTACGCCAGTGTGCAGGACGGCTGTCGCGGTGATGCTGAATACGCTGCGCCATTTCACTGTCGAAAATTTTCGAGGTGGCGATATACAGTACGCGCTCGAAATTTGCCGCCAGTTGTTCTGCATGGCGGCTTTTCCCGCTACGGGCACCACCCGTGACTAACTTCATACCGATTGCTCCTGATGCTCCCGCATAATCTGGTAAATCCGTGCAATATCGATGTGTTCGCGCAACGCGTCAGCCAGAATATTAAACTGCTGCTCTTTATGTTGTTGATAGTCGAAGCGCTCGCCTTCCCACGGGTTCAACCCTTTGCGCAGGCGTAAACTGTCCAGCAGGCTGCGGGTAAATTCACCGCTATCAAACACGCCATGAAGATACGTCCCCAGCACGCGTCCATCCTCGCTGACCGCGCCATCAAGGTTATGATAAGGCTGAGTATTACACTCAGTAAACGTCGCAAATGGAGAAGTTTTTGCTCCGCGCTGAGTCTCCCCCATGTGGATTTCATAACCCGCAAGCGCACGGCCTGCGCTTGCGGCAAATACACCCGGCAGCGACGTTTGAACGTGTCCGGACACGCGGGTGGTGGTTTTTTCATTGGCAAAACGGGTGATGACATCAAGCAGCCCCATGCCCGGCATTTCGCCAAGCCCCGACTCTACTTCATCGTAAATATGCTGCCCGAGCATCTGATAGCCGCCGCAAATCCCGAGCACTGCGCCGCCGCGCCGATGGTGCGCAAGTAACGCCTGCTCAAGACCGTTTTCTCGCACCCAGCGCAAATCGCCGAGCGTATTTTTACTCCCCGGCACAATCACCAGGTCACTGTTTGCCAGCTCATCAGGTTTGACGACATAACGCAGGCGCACGTCCGGTTGCGCCGCCAGCGCATTAAAATCGGTGAAGTTCGACATGTACGGCAGTTGCAGCACCGCAATATCCAGATCTTTTGCGCTAACCGAATCATATTTCCCACGATCCAGTACCACGCTGTCTTCATCTTCGAGATCGACATTCAGCCACGGCATGACGCCTAAAACCGGCACACTGGTTAACGCTTCAATTTGCTCGATGCCGGAATAAAGCAGCGCCACATCACCGCGAAACTTATTGATGATGACCCCTTTTATGCGCCATTTTTCATGCTCAAGCAGCAACGCAATGGTGCCGTAGATCGCTGCGAAAACACCGCCGCGATCGATGTCTGCCACCAGAACCACCGGGCATTCCGCCAGCTCCGCCATGCCCATATTGACGATATCGCGGTCGCGCAGATTGATCTCCGCCGGGCTTCCAGCCCCTTCCAGTACCATCACGTCGTGCTCTGACGCAAGGCTTTGGTAAACCTCACGGATTTGCGTTTTCAGCTGCGGTTTGTAGTTGTGATAAGTGACCGCATCCATATTTGTCGCGACTTTGCCCATCAACACCACCTGCGCTTTGCAGTCACTGGTCGGTTTGAGCAACACCGGATTCATGCGCACATCAGGGGCAATACCCGCCGCTTCAGCCTGGAAAATCTGCGCCCTGCCCATCTCTTTGCCATCGGGCGTAATGCCAGAATTAAGCGCCATATTCTGGGATTTAAACGGTGCGGTGCGCAGGCCATCCTGGGCAAAAATCCGACACAATCCGGCCACCAGCATGCTTTTCCCGACATCTGAGGCGGTGCCCTGAATCATTATCGCAAGGCTCATAAAGCTTCCTTTGAAACGCGTAAGGCGTTGAACAATTGAGTTTCGGTTTTACACAGCGGGAACCCGAGCTCACTGTGCAACTTCACTAACCAAGGCTGCACCAACCCGGCATCGCGCAGCATGTCGGCCTGACTGAAAACATCACCAGGCGCACCCGCGGCCATAATTTTCCCGTCTTTCAGGACGTACACACCGTCGCAAACTTCGTAAATCAAATCAATATCATGGCTTGAGATAACCACATGCTTACCCTGTGAAGCAATGCGCGCAATAATTTCAATCATTTGCTGTCGACCGGATGGGTCAAGCCCTGCCGTCGGTTCATCCAGCAACAAGTAGTCGGCTTCCATCACCAGCGCACCGGCAATCGCCACGCGCTTCTTTTGCCCGTGGCTTAAATACTGAATCGGCTGATGGCGAAAAGCCTGCGCATCCACCAGTTGAATCGCCTGCTCCACACGGCGGGCAATCTCGGCTTCGTTGACGCCAAGGTTACGCAAGCTAAACGCAATATCGCTATCAATATCGGTATAAAAGATTTGCTGCTCGGGGTCCTGAAATACGGTAGTGACGCGCTGGCGGTGCTCAATCAACCCACTTTTGCTGGTGTTTATGGGTTTACCCTGCCATAACACAGCGCCTTTTTGCGGGCGTAAAACACCGTTGAGATTCATGAACAACGTGGATTTTCCACAGCCATTTTTGCCAACGATACCCGTCACCGGATATGCGCCAAAATCGAAGGTTAAGCCATGCAGAACAACATCGTCCTGGTAGCAAAAAGAGACATTCTGTGTAGTCAGCATCGGTGCGGTTCTCACAGGTGGAAATCCCCCTGGTAAAGTTTGATATCCAGCGTGGTGACCATTTGTTGGTAACGCAGCAGCACGCGGGAAAACAGCATGCTCACCAACATAGCAAACGAGCGGTAGCCGCCGGGCAAGGTACGATAACCGAAACGTAATGTCTGAGCACGGTGAATGGCCTGCGCTTCGTCCAACAGGATAAAAATAAAACGCCAGGTGAGCAGGATTTGCTCGATTAACAATCGTGGCACTCTTAAGCGCTGTAAGAGGATGATTAATTGCCCAAACGGCAGGTTCAGCACCAGCCAGTAAGTTGCGGCCAGTGCGGCAAGGCTGCGCCAGAAAGTCTGATTCGCCATCACCAGCCCTTGCGCATCAATGCCCAGATAAAATGAGCCGATCGATACGCTCCACAACAAAGATTGTGGGTGATGTGCAACGCTCAGGATAATCGTCCCCACGCCCATCACTAAAAAACCCAGCGGCACCGCCAGCCAGCGTAAATACCGCCGTGGGCCGACGCGCAGCAGCCAGCAGGTAAAAACCGCAATCACCAGCAATAAAGCGGCCTGCCCGACGGGCGGCAGCGCAAACGCCAGCACCAACATCGCCAGATACAGTGCGAATTTGCGCACCGGGCAAACATCGCGCCAGCAGCTTTGATAGCTGAGTTTATCAATCCCCAGCATGGTCTTCGCGTCTGCCCCGATAGAAGCCCAAAATGTAGAAAATCACCGCCGTACCGATTGAACCTTGCAAGGTGAACAATAGACTTTCAATTTCGCTGCTAGCCGGTTCATAAAGCGGCTGGAACCACGGTTTGTAGTGTGGGGCGACGACCAAAATTTGGCTTTCCGCCTGGTCATCTGAGCCGCCGTATTCGCCGCCGTGAGGAATAAAAAACGGCACAATCATTAATCCCACCACCAGGGCGAGCAAAATCAGTGTTTTTTTCATGTTATTGGCTCCGAGCTGGAAGCAGTTGTCGCTTCGTGAGTTGGTCGTAAATCATTACCGTCAGCAGGCCTTCAGCAATCGCAATCGGGATTTGCGTCAGGCAGAAGATGCTCATGAATTTCAACGACGAACCGGTGATACCAAAGTGCGGGTCGGGAAACGCTACGCCGAGCTGAATTGAAGTGACGAAATAGGTCATCAGGTCAGCGACCATTGCGCACAAGAAGACGCTGACGTCGCGGCGAAAGCCCGCTTTACAGGCCAGTTTCCAGACCAGATACCCTACCACCGGCCCAATCACCGCCATCGACATGCCATTGGCACCTAGCGTTGTCAGGCCGCCGTGTGCCAGTAATAATGCCTGGAACAGCAGCACGATGGCCCCCAAAACTGCCACTACACCTGGGCCAAACAAAATAACTGCCAGACCTACACCCGTCGGGTGCGAACAGCTACCGGTGACCGAGGGGATTTTTAGCGCCGAGAGGACAAAAATAAAGGCGCCGCATAACGCCAGCAGCACTTTCTGGTTGCTATCGTGCGCAACGATTTGGCGCAGACGCACTAAACCGACGTACAGGCACGGCAGGAACAAAATCCACCACGCCAGCGCCCACATTGGTGGTAAGAATCCTTCCATGATGTGCATGGCGAACGCTTCTTGCGGCACGATGAGCAGCAACATCCCCATGCCAAGGCCGCTTAGCGAGAGTTTTTTCAGTAATTTTTCCATGGTTTTCCCTTGCTTAACGGCGAGGACTCCACTGTTTATTCACCAGAATGGTCGAGAAATACGGCAGCGTTTGGTCATCCGGCACCTCTTCCAGATTTCGGAAACATTGCTCTCCGGGGAGCGTCGCCTCGGCCATTAACAACGCATGGTCGATAAGCCCGAGGTGTTGCAGCAACGCTTTGATTTGCGCAAACCGCCCGTAGACTTTCATTAGCACCACGCAATCGTGAGAACGTAACGCTTCGGTGAGCGCCTGATGCGAAGCGGTGCAAGACATCACCGCCAGCGATTGTTGCTCCATCGCCAGTGGCAATTGCGCACGCGAGGCAATGGCGGCAAAAGAGGTGACGCCAGGGACAATTTCCAGCCATTCCGGGTTACCGATACGCGCCAGCAAAAATACCCAGGTGCTGAATAACATCGAGTCCCCCAGCGTGATAAACCCGACCTGTTTTCCCTGTTCAACTTCATGCTGTAAGGCAGCAGCGGTTTCATCCCACACCAGCGCTTTTTCGTCGTTATCGGCGCTCATCGGGAAATGGCAGGTGCGCACTTCGGTGGTGTCGCTGAGGTATTCGCGCACAATCGAAAGGGCCAGGCTGTCACCGCCTTTGCGGCCAGCCGGGGCGTACAAAACATCCAGTTTGCCAATGATGCGCGCCGCGCGTACGGTGATCAGGTCACTGGCACCCGGGCCGGTGCCGAGGGCATATAAACGGCCATTCATGCTGCCACCTCGTTTGCTGATTTTTCCAGCGCACGCTGCAAATGGTTCACGAACATCGCGCGAATTTGCGGGTTTTCTCCCAATCCCTGTAACCAGGGCTGGGCTTCGATGCCCGCGTCCTGCAACTGGGTTTTCCAGGAGTCTTCTTCATCGGACGCCATGTCGTTAATCGCATGGTCGCCAGCCACCAGCATTAATGGCATCAGGTGGACTTTACGGACATTGTCTTGCTGCAAACCGCGCACGATAAGGTCGATTTCTGGATAGCTTTCTACTGCCCCAACCCGAGCAGGAATACCGCGCGCCACCATTAAATGATCGAGACAGGCATAGGCTGAAAACGCGTGATGGCTGGCACCGTGGCCCATAAACACCACGCGTTCATCGGCTTCAAGCGGCGGCATCTGGCTTTGCAACGCGCTAAGTAACCATTCGTAGTCGTTGAAATCACTCAATAATGCGTTACCTAATGCCAGGCGCTGGAACCGATGGCTGTACGCCTGCACTTCACGTGCGATTTTTTCGTACTCGTCGCCGTTAATCACATGCAGGGATTGCACGGCAACGTCCTGATAACCGAGTTCTGCCAGCCGACATAACGCCTGCGCGGGGGAATCGATGTCCAGATTATCGCGGCTTTTTAACTTGCGAATAATCATGCCGGAGGTGAACGCGCGGAACAGATCGCGATCGGGGAAAGTGCTGGCGAGTTGTTCTTCACAAGCGACAATATTTCTCCCGCAGGTGTCGTGGTAGCTGGTGCCGAAACTGATAACCAATAATGCTTTTTTCATGCTTTCCTCTCTTGCAGCCAGCGTGCAACACGGCGGCTCACATCTTCACGGCTTGCTAATAATTCAGCGCCACTGACCCGAGGCTGCGGGCGCGTCACAACGATACAGGGGATGTTCCGCGCCAACGCCGGAGTGACTTTATCGAGATACCCTCCTTCTGCGCCGGACTCTTTGGTGATCACCACATCCGGCGAGCAAAAGGCATAGATAGCGTCGTTAAACTCGGCGCTAAACGGGCCGCGCAGCGCAATAATGTTATCCACGCCAAGACCCAGCGCTTCGCATTCAGCGATGACTTCGCTAGTTGGCAGTACCCGCGCCAGTAGCATTTTTCCAGGCAAACCTTGCTGATACGCCGCCAGCTCTTTGCTGCCGGTGGTCAGCAGTACGCGCGGGCCATATTGCAAAGCCACGGAACACGCCGCTTGTAGGTTCGCCACTTTGTGCAACTGCGGGTGTTCCAGGTCGTTGAGTTCGCTGCGGCGTTGATAACGGCTTAGGGGCACCCCCACGGTTTCGCAGGCCTGATGAATATTGCGCCCAAGCAACTCTGCATACGGATGCGAGGCATCAATCACCCAGCACACGGCGCTGCTCATCAACAGGTTGGCAATTTCGACGGCGTCGATACGCCCGACGCGGATCTTGCCGCTGATATTACCCGCCAGCTCTTTGCCGACCGCCGACGCCACCGAAAGCGTGTAGCTAATGCGCTGTTCATCGAGGATCTGGCAAATAAACCGGGCATCACTGGTTCCACCAAACACCAGCACCTGCGGCTCACTCACAGTTCATAACCTCGCGGGGTGATCATCAGGCCATCACGGACATAGGTCGTTTTGTTGCCAACAATGACCAGGCTGGTCATATCAACAGGTTCGAAGTCCATCTCGCCAAAAGTCGTTAGCCATTTTTGCTCTTTTTTGCGTCCGGCGGCTTTCACCACGCCAACGGGCGTTTGTGGTTGGGTAAATTCGCTCATTAGCTCGAATGCGCGCGCCAGATGCCCTTCGCGGCCACGGCTGCGCGGGTTGTAGAAACAGATAACAAAGTCCGCAGAAGCGGCGGCGATAATGCGTTTTTCGATAACCGGCCACGGCGTCAGTAAATCACTCAGGCTGATATGGCAAAAGTCGTGCATCAGCGGCGCACCGAGCAATGACGCGGCAGCAATGCTGGCGGTTATCCCGGCAACCAGGCGCACTTCGATATCCAGTTGCTGCGATGTCACCAGTTCCAGCACCAGGCCTGCCATGCCGTAAATTCCGGCATCGCCACTGCTGATTAACGCCACGTTGTGCCCAGCCTGCGCCAGTTCGATGGCGGTCTGGCAGCGTTCAATCTCTTTGCACATGCCTGTTTTAATAACCTGCTTGTCACCCGTCAGGGGCTTCACCAGGTGGGTGTAGGTTTTATAACCCACCACAATTTCAGCTTCCTGCAATGCAGCTATCGCTTCCTGAGTCATCATGGCTTCACTGCCGGGGCCAATCCCGATTACCGTTAACATCTGTCTGAAACTCCTAAAGTGATAGTGACGCCCTGTTCACGCAGGGTACTGCCAACCAGATTGCCGTCGCTCATTAGCCAGGCCGCCGGTTGCGACACGCTGCCCACGCCCACGGTCTGGCGCACAAACTCCGATGCCGGAAAGCGCTTTTCATGTTCCGCAAGTTGGCCAACGCTAAAAATATTGAATGGGATTTGGCAATGTTGTGCCAATTCAAGTAACGCCGGTTCGTCCTGTTTGAGGGACACACTGCCAATGGCGCGCAAGGCCAGCGGGTCAAAATGATTCGCGGCCAGTTGCTGTTTTAATAGCTTCGCCACGGTATGCGGCGGAGTGTCCCGGCGACAGCCTATTCCCGCCACGACGCGCTTTGGCACCAGCTTATAAAGCGGAATAGCTTGTGTCGGCAGGACATCTCGCAGCGTGACGCACACCAGTGCGTCCAGTTCTGGTAGTGCGTCGAGATTGTCTACGGGGATAAAACCTCGGGTGTCGTAACGTTCGGCATTTACCGCAAAATCGCGATCCCACCACAACCCCACGCGCTGCTGGCTTACCAGCATCTGGTTGATGGTTTTCACCGTCTGGCGAAAATCAACCAGGGTGGCGTCAAGTTTCGCCGCTAACGTATCCAGCGCCGCCAGCTGGTTAACGTCGGTCGCGGTGGTGATCACCGGGTCGGCGTTGAGCAGTTGGGCAATGTGGCGGGTTAATTCATTGGCACCGCCCAGGTGCCCGGAAAGCAGGCTGATAACGTGATCTGCTCGTTCATCCATCACCACAACCGCAGGATCGTGCAATTTGTCGTTTAACAGCGGCGCAATCACCCGCACCACAATTCCCGTTGCAGCGATAAATACCAGCGCAGAATACTGGCTAAATGCCTGCTGTACGGTTTGCGCAAAGCTGCCACCGAACGGAATAAAGCCCGGTTGCAACAGCTTTTCGCTGGTAAAACAGGTGAGCGGTACCAGGTCGCGCAGACGTTGCGCTAATGCCACGCCTCCGGGCGTCAGGCAAAACAGGGCTATCGAATCAGGCTTTGCGATATTCATGGCTGAATCCTGCATCGTAGAGTTTGGAATAGTGATATTCCTCGCCAAGAAATGCGCCCACCATGATGAGCGCCGTTTTGCGAATACCCGCTTTACGCACCTGTTCTGCGATGTCGGCAAGCGTACCGCGCACTGTCTGGCAATCCGGCCAGGTGGCTTTGTAAACCACGGCGACAGGCGTATCCGCGGGATAACCGCCTTCAATCAGGCGCTCAGCCACGCGGTGAATACGCTGCACCGAGAGGAAAATCGCCATCGACGTCTGATGTTTAGCGAACGACTCAAGCTGTTCGAGTGGCGGCATCGGCGTGCGGCCTTCGATGCGTGTGATGATCAGGCTTTGTGAGACTTCCGGTACGGTGTATTCCACGCCAAGCTGCGCGGCGGCCCCCAAAAATGCGCTGACGCCCGGCACCGATTCATAGCCAATACCGCGCTCGGTGAGCACTTCCCCCTGCTCGCGAATCGAGCCGTACAGTGAAAGGTCGCCGGTTTGTAAGCGCACCACCAGCTTGCCTGCCTTCACGCCGTTTTCCATCAGTTCGATTATTTGCTCAAGGTTTAGCGCGGCACTGTCGTGGCACTCCGCCCCTTCCGGGCAGTAATCCAGCAGTTCAGGGTTGATGAGCGAACCGGCATAAATCACCACTTCCGCCTGCTGCAAGATGCGATAGCCTTTGAGGGTGATCAGTTCTTTGTCGCCAGGGCCGGCACCGACGAACCAGACCTTACGGGTATCATAAATTTGAGTCATGGCTTCCCTCCTTGAGGCAAGAAATCAAAAATGTGGGGTTGTTCGGTTTGAAATAGTGGCCGCTGCCAAGCGTGGCGAGGCTTGCAACCTGAAGTTGCAGACAATCAAGATCGTGAATGGCGCACTGCTCGAGGTGGGTTAGCGCGCAAGTTAAATTTTCCAGCAGGATAAAGGTCATCACCAGTCGCCCGCCGGGATGCAAATGTGCCAGCGACCAGTCGATAAGCTCGGTTAACTGCCCACCGCTGCCACCGATAAAGACCGCATCGGCTATCGCATCGAGCTCAATGGGGGCATAGCCGTTGATAATCTCAATATTTGGACAAGCAAAACGCTCGCGGTTTTCTGCCATTAACGCCAGCGCGTCGGGATTGCGTTCAATCGCCGTAACACGTAATTGCGGGTAACGCATGGCTGCTTCGAGCGACACGCTGCCGGTACCCGCGCCAATGTCGATAAAATGCTGAGCGTTCTGCAACTGCAAACGGTCTAAGGCCTGGGTACGCACCACTTCTTTGGTCATCGGCACGCGTGCGCCGCGTAAAAACAGATCATCTTTCATTGAGAATAATCACCACGTTCATCCCATAGTTTTGCGCGACATCACAGGCTGCCAGACGATGGATGCGTTCTTCCGTTGACGATAGGTTTTCGCCAATGATCAGCGTAGGGTTCAGGCCACGCGCCAGCAGTGCCTGGGCAATGGCATACGGCCCGATGATTCGGTCAGTGACCATCGCCACCTTTTGGTGCGCGGCAATCGCCTGGAAATCTGGCTCGCGGCCATGGCTGCTGGTTATCCATATGTCGTTCATGTCGACCGCCGCTTTGGCGCACAGATATTGAATCGAGCTGATACCGGGAATAATGCGCAGATGTTCCATAGGGAAGTCCGCCGCCAGACGCTTGCCGATGCCGTAGATCAGCGGATCGCCGGAAGCCAGCACAACGATTTGTTGGTTGAGGCGTTCCCGAATCCAGGCCATAAGCTCGTCAAGATCGCCCGTCAGCAAACGCGTTTCACCACGAAAATCATTAAACAGCGCAAGCTGGCGAGCACCGCCCACCAGGATCTGCGCTTCATCAATCTCAGCCCGCGCCTGAAAGGTCAGGAATTCCGTCGCACCTGGGCCAATGCCCACCACGGTTAGCATCGCAACGCCTGCGCAATATCAGCCACGGGGCGGCTGCTGCCTAAAATCTGGTTATCAAACGAGAACAAAATGGCGTCGCATTTTGGCGGTGACTGGGTAAAGCGCAGCATCTCTTCGACACGTTCACAGATACGTGTCGCCAGGCGTTCAAACACCCCTTGCCAGCCCTGTTCTGTGATGATTTCGAGTGCCGCTTCAGTGGTGTCGCACTGGCTTATGGCTTCGAGCAGCGCAAACGGTGCGCCCATTAAGGCCAGATGGGCGACCAGCGTTTCCATGCGTCCGTCGGCAATGTGGCTGTGGGTGTGGAATATTCCGGCGGCCACTTTCACCAGTTTGCCGGGGTGGCCAATCAGCACAATATGGCGATATTCGAGGCGGACAGCTTCCTGAATCATGTAGCCAACGAAATTGCTCATCGTCACCACACATTCACTGTCCAACTGAAGTTGTTCGCGCACAAAGCGCTCGCCGTGATTGCCTGGCACCAGAATCACTTTATCGAGGCCTGCGGCGCGTTTCATTTCAAGTTCCAGCGCCAGCGAGCGTTTCCAGCTCTCTTCTGACATCGGCATCACAATGCCGGTAGTGCCGATGATGGAAATGCCCCCCAGAATGCCGAGACGGTGGTTATAGGTTTTTTTAGCCCGCTCAACACCTTCCGGGGCGAAAATTTCAATCTCTGCGCCGCGTTCCGCGCCTATGACTTCACGCACCCCGGCAACAATGGTCTGGCGTGGCGTACGGTTAATGGCAGACTCACCGATCGGTAAGCCGATGCCTTTGCGCGTGACCACGCCAATCCCCGCGCCGCCGCGCAATGTGATAATCCCGCTGTCGTTGAGCTGCACGCGGGCGAAAATCAGCATGCCGTGGGTTGCGTCAACGTCGTCACCGCCGTCTTTGCGGATGGCCGCCGACGCTTGCTGGCCTTCAATCATGGGCATTTCGACATTGAGATGCAGCGTGACGCCAGAAGGCGTGACAATAGAAACCTGGTCGATAACATGCTGGCGCAACACCATCAGCGCCGCCACTTTCGCGGCAGCGGTGGCGCAGGATCCGGTGGTGTAACCTTTGCGGTAAGCCTTGCCTTTATGCCAGATGCAGTCGGCTTGCTGCTCGCTCACTGAGCCTCCCGCAAGCGATAAAGCAGCGCGTTGACAATGGCCGCCGCGACGTTGCTGCCGCCTTTGCGCCCACGGGCGGCAATCGCCGGTAAACCGCTTTCTATAAGCGCTTCTTTGGACTCTTCTGCACCGACAAATCCGACCGGCACACCGATAACAGCAGCGGGCTGCGCACCTTTTTCCAGCAGCCGAAACAGCGCAGTTGGCGCGTTGCCAAAGACGAAGATCTTCTCGCCCTCTTCCTGCAATGCGAGATCGACCGCCGCCATTGAACGGGTAATGCTCTGCTCTTTGGCATGCGCCACCACGCGCGGGTCGCTGATATAACAACGGCAGCTACAACCAAATTGCGCCAGTAGCGTTTTATTGATGCCGGACAACGCCATGGTGGTGTCGGTGTACAAGGTGCAGCCACGCTGCAAACTGTGACTAAGTTGTTCGATGACATCCGGGGAAAACCACAGAATATCCAGCCACTCAAAATCGGCGGTGGTATGGATAACGCGCTTAATCATCGCTTCCTGAATCGCATCGTGAAAACGGTATTCGGGATGCTGTTGCGCGATGATTTCACTGATGATTTCAAAGCTATGTTGTTCAATAAGCTGGGGTTGTTGCAGGTAATTCATCGGGAATCCTTAAGAGCCTATGCCAAGCGCCAGCCAGCGCATTGCGGCAAACAGCAGCAAAGCAAATAGCGAAGCCAACATCATGAGTTGAATGGCGCGGGTTATATCGTCAATAGCAACGCCACGCTGCTCATCCCCCATCCACGGTTTTTCTACCCGCTCGCCAAAATAGGTGTTCGGCCCGCCGAGCCTGATCCCAAGCGCACCTGCGACCGTCGCTTCAGGCCAGGCGCAGTTTGGGCTGCTGTGTTGATAGCGATCACGCCAGCCGATGCGCAGGGCCTGGCGGGGATTGGCACGTAAGCACAAAGCGGCGAGGGCCAGCAGCAGCCAACTCAGGCGAGCAGGAAGATAGTTGGCGAGATCATCAAGACGGGCGCTGACATAACCTATCGCGCGGTACTTTTCAGTTTTGTACCCCACCATCGAGTCCAGGGTATTGACCGCTTTATAGGCCATCGCCAGCGGTGCGCCGCCCAGCATCAGGAAAAACAGCGGTGCAATCACGCCATCGACACTGTTTTCCGCCACGGTTTCCACAACCGCACGGGTAATTTGTGGGCGTTCCAGTTGCGAAGTATCGCGTCCCACTATCCACGACAGTTTTTCCCGGCTTTCGGCAAGCGTTCCCTCTTTCAAGGCGCGGTACACCTCTAGTGCGGCATCGCTCAGGCAACGGGCGGCAAGCACGGTGTAAATCATCCACACTTCCACCAACCAGCCAAGCCACGGATGCACCAGATTGGCGAGGTGTAATACCCCCCAACTCACGCCCCAGGTCATGCCCACGACGACCAACCAAAGCACACCACCACCGATTTTCAGCGCACGATCGCTTTTACAAAACTGTCGAATCTTGCGCTGCATGAAATTAATCAAGTTGCCAATCCAGCGAACCGGATGCGGCCAATGCGGTGGATCGCCGAGCCAGTAATCCAGTAACCAGGCCGCCCCCCAGGCAAGCAATGTCATAGCGAGTTCCTCGCAAAAGATAACCACTGGTTGAGCAAACCAGGACGTTGGGCAAAATGCACATGGAGATAACTGGCAAAGGTTGCCTGATGCTGGACGCCACCCTGCCAGCGGGAAACGGCAACGCCGTCACGCCATTTGCAGCAATCGAATGCGGCGGGTAATGGGCCATTGAAATCGGAGTAATGAAACTCGTGGCCGCGCAAGGTTTCACCTTTTTTGGCCAGCAACGTGTTTTGAATCGCGGTGGCTTCGCAGTAGCCAAAACGGGTCAGCCGTTTGCCCATTTGGCTGTGACCTGGCAGCACACCGCACATAGCATGAGCTTCCCCCTCGCCATCGGTAAGAGATTCCCCGAGATACATTAAGCCGCCGCATTCGGCGTAAAGCGGGATACGGCGCTGATGGGCGTCTTGCAGGGATTCACGCATGCGGGTATTTGCGGCGAGTGTTGTGGCATGGACTTCGGGATAACCGCCACCGAGCCAAATCATCTGGCAGTCAGGCACTTTTGTGTCGTGCAACGGGCTGAAGCGCTGGATTTTCACCCCAGCCTGCTCAAGCATTTCGAGGTTATCGGGATAGTAAAAGTTGAAGGCTTCGTCTTGGGCGAGCGCAAGTGTCAGACCTTCAGCCAGCGCGGGATCAGGGATCGCGGGCGCTTCACCCTGTGGCAGAGAATTCAGATGAGATAGCGCAAGTAAGCGGTCAATATCCACGGTTTGTTCAAGCTGTTGTGCCAGATTCTGCCAGCGCTCATCATGCTGGGCATTTTCTTGCGCAGGAACTAACCCGAGATGGCGTGACGGCAAAGCCACATCCGCCATTGTTGGCACTCGGCCCAGCACTGGCAGCCCGCAATAACGCGTAATGGCTTCGGCAAGCAGTTGATAATGGCTCTCGCTGTTGACGCGATTGAGGATCACGCCCGCGATGTTAAGCCGCGGGTCAAAGCGCTGGAACCCCATTACCGTCGCGGCAATAGAAGTGGAGACCGCCTTACCATCCACCAGCAAAATCACCGGACAACCCAGCTGTTTTGCCATTGCCGCGCTGCTGCAATAGTTCGGATCGGTTCCGTAACCGTCGTACAACCCCATCACACCTTCGATGACGGCAACATCCGCCTGTTGCATCTGTTTTGAAAACAAGCCGTTTAAGGTGAGCGTAGGCAACATGAAAGCATCGAGATTACGCGAGGCAATGCCGGTCACGGCGCTATGCCACCCGCTGTCGAGATAATCGGGGCCGATTTTGAAAGGTTGAACGCGAAGGCTGCGTTGCATGAGGGCGCGAAGCAACCCGAGCGTAACGGTGGTTTTGCCACAGCCGCTGCTGGTGCCTGCAATGACGAATGCATGTTTCGCTACCGCTGCCATAGTTGCCTTAATACTGTTTCGGCAAAGCGCGGATGTCAGCTCGTACGCGCAAGCCTTACGGCTGCACGCATCTGATGACAACTGACTTCCCACCGAAGGAGTTGTTTAGTGTCATATTCAGATATGTCGAAGTGCGGCTAACGCACCTGCAACTTGAATTATGACGGGTAAGGCTGACAGGTCGGTCTTCTGGCTTAGCGTCATTCTTACCCGCCCTTCCCAATCATAAGATCAGTGGTTACGCGGGTTCGTCGGCATTACAGCAGCGGGGGCTGCGGGGGATTTTCACCCCCTTCCCAGCCACGGATGATTTTGCGTACATCCCGTGGCATAAACGAGTCAGTTGTTGATACTACTTTGCGCCGGATATATTTACCGGACTAGCACAGGTTCACTTTAAAATCATGTGCATGAATACTTAAACGTGGACACAGTGTAAAAGCTATAAGAAATCCAATGTTGCGCTATAACAATTTTTACTGATTTTTTAGCCCTGTCTGAAGAGGGTAAAACGGGATTGACGGCTGAGTACGCTTTCTCGCGATAAAAAAAACCGCCAAAGCGGCGGTTTTTACAATAAATCATTTATACCCTAAATCATTCGAACGGCATCATGGCAGCGGAACGATAACGGATATCAGTCGGCTTTGATTTCGCCCATGACTTTAAGTTTTTTGGAAATTTCACGACGTTCTTTAGAGAGCTCTGCGTTTTTGATGATGTAGTCATCAACACGGTCTTCATAGTCAGTTTTCATGCTGGCGATGATGCCCTGAATTGCTTCGATGCTCATTCCCGGCTTGATGTAGTCGCTCAGGTTATCAAGCAGCAGAACACGTTTTGAGTTATCACGGATCTTTTTCTGAACGTCCTGGATTTCACGCTGCAGTTTGTTTTTGCGACGGAACAGACGCACGAACTCAAGCACGTCCTGGAAAGATGGTTTGGTTGGTTCCATTTTTATACCCCTGCTAATTTCATACTCGGATTCGTTAAGACAGCCGCCATCAGATTACTTTAATGGTAGCGGCGGCCGCTGACAATTCTTTTACCCCATCATACTTGGGGATGCTCCGTACGACTTCAAGCTGCGTGATACAAGGCGACAACCCGAACAGTACAGGCGATTAGTCTATTTCGCTATCTTAACCTCAAAAGCTGCTGAATCGAAACCAGCAATTCACCTCAGGTTAAGCAATTATTTACGTAACGCGCGGCAGATCAACTGCGAAAGCAATTCTAGTTGACGAGCAAGCTCCAGACTCAACCAGACGTAGCCATGAATCGGCGTTTCCTGAAGTTTCCCATTTTGGCCATTTTGCATCAGCTCGTGCAGTTCACTGACGATTTCACTCAGTTTTTCATTGTTTGCCGATATTGGCGACGGGTTGCCATCGTGTAACGCCCGAGCGATAGCGGCAAGCGTGCCCTGCGTCATTTGTTGCGTTTCGCGCAAAGTGTGCGCATTAATCATCAGAAAATGGCTTTCCCTCGATGCCCAATAAGCGTTGACCTGCAGCTCGAGCGTGCACACCATATTGCGACTAACCGTTTGAATCGCCTCTAAAATCGACTTTTGAATGTGCGTCTCTTTACTGCTCGGGCCAATCAGCGCCCGCATTCTCACCACATCGCCAAGCACCTTCTGTAAGTGTTTTTCCAGGCGCGGGCGCTCTAATAAGTTAGGTGAAAATCCGGCGTTGTAAACCCGACCAAAGGCGGTAACGAAGTTCGCCATTTGTATACGCCAGTGGATAAAGGCGCGCTGAGGATAAATGCTGGTAAAGAGCATGGCCAGCAGTGAGCCAAAGATAACGTCGCCGCTACGCCAAAGGGCAATCTCCATATCCCCCGCTGGAGCCCCGACCACGACGGCAAGAGTGATTCCAATCAGCAGCGCCTGGTACGGGCGTTTCCCCAAAGCCAGATAACCACAGATAAACATGGCGATGGCACACCAGACCAACATCAGCGGGAGCGAAAACAGTTCAAGTTTCAGCGCCACAAGCCCCATGGCAGCACCGCAAATTGTTCCCCCAATACGCTCAAAGGCGCGAGGCACGACGTTACCCCAGAAAGAGATCGGCCCCATCACAACCACGAGTGTGATTAGCGGCCACGTCCCTTCGGGCACTTTTAGAAGATGAACAATCAAAAATGTGAGAACAAATGCCAGCGCGATACGGATACCATGCACTGTACGGTAGTTGCGGTAAATGCGGATCTCAAATGGGCTTAGTGATTTATCTGGACGCACACTCAGCTCCCCTGGAAATAAAAACGGGATTGTACCTGTTTTTTTTGAGCGGACATCACAAAGTTAGGGGGCGTATGCCCCCTTTAGCATCAGACTTGATCTGCCACCGGAATATACATGTCTATTTCCCACACGCCACTTTCTGAGCCGTCGTTCAGATAGTGTTCAAAGCAGGGTTTACCGGTTATCTGGTAGCTATTATTGGCAAGAACGCTGTCAAAAAAGAGATTCCACGGTTTCGCAAAATCGCCGTCGTCAACGCGGGCACGAGCCACCGCATACTGCCCCCCCTGGATGCCGGTGACGATGACGCCTTCGCTGTTATCCGGCACGGTAAAGTTTTCACTCACCGAGACAACGGTGTCGCAACGCAATTTCTCTGCAGGCACTAAATCGGGATTGTCGTAATAAACCGCCAGCCACTCTTCACCAACGATTTTGTGGGTTTTTACCCACAGGGCAAGTTGTTCAAAACCTTGATGAACCGTTTGCTCCCACGGCCCAACCATATGAAAACCGGCAACTTTACGCTCGTGGACATGTTGTACGTTAAATTCCATATGACCTCCTGACCTGATTAAAAAATACTGTATGTTTATACACCACTCTAGTGCAGGGAAACAATCCTTTGTCAGGGTGATGTGGTTACTTTGCGAGCATGATCGCTTTTCGCAAAACTTCCGACCGTTTAGTCATCGTTGGTTGAGCGCCGTCGTAAAGCATCGTTGTAGAGCATAGTACAGCCAATAAAAACGGGCCGACATTCCTGCCGGCCCGTTGTGTACGCGTGTGATGAATTACAATTTGTGGCTGATATAGTCACCCAGGCGCGACCAGGTACTGCCCTTTTTGACGTCAGTTAGCGTCACCAATGGCCAGTGCGCAATGAGCTTGTCGCGATCAAAGAGCTCGATTTCACCCACATGTTGGTTGGCAGTAATTGGCGCTTCAATCTCCTGATTATCAAGAATATATTTGGCTTTAATGTTCGGGACTTCAGACTTTGGAAGGGCCAAATAAACATCCTGATTGGTCCCGACTTCGATCTGCTTTTTATCGCCATACCAGATAGCTTCAGTACCAATTTTTTTGCCTTTATGCAGAACCTGCACGGTATCGAAGTTATCCTGGCCCCAGTGCAGCAGTTTGCGCGCCTGATCTTCGCGTCCTTTTGGACTTTCCGCGCCCATCACCACGGCAATCAAACGGCGCTCGCCGACGACGCTCGAGGCGATAAGGTTAAAGCCAGCACTCGCGGTGTGGCCGGTTTTCAGCCCATCCACATTCAGCCCTTTGTCCCACAACAAGCCATTACGGTTTTGTTGCGTGATGCCGTTCCAGGTGAGGCTGCGCTCGCTGTACATATGATAAAAATCAGGTTCACCGTGGATTATCGCTCGGGAAAGTACAGCAAGATCATAAGCGGTGCTGTGCTGGCCTGGGGCATCCAGGCCATGAACCGTTTCGAAATGGGTGTCGCGCAGGTGGAGTTGTTGCACGTATTTATTCATCATTGCCACAAATTGCGGCTGCCCACCGGCCACATAATCGGCAAGCGCAACACAGGCATCATTTCCGGAGTCAATAATCAGCCCGCGGCTCAAGTCATGCACGGTCAGTCGGTCGCCCGCTTTCAGGAACATCAGCGACGAGCCATCAAATACCGGATTGCCTTTTGCCCAGGCATCCTTACCGACGGTCACCATATCGTTTGCCGAGATCCGGCCGCTATCAATCGCACGATCGACCACGTAGCCGGTCATCAGTTTGGTCAGACTCGCTGGATTGCGTCGTACATGCTCATTTTCAGCAGCCAGAATTTGCCCGGTTGTGTAATCCATCAATACCCATGAGCCCGCCTGAATTTGTGGTGGAGGTGGCGCATTAACAAAGGTGTCGTCGGCAAAAGCGGAGTGAACAGAAAATGACAGCAAGGTACAAACAGCAAACAGACGGATCTTCAACGATATATCCTCGGTAACAATTAATTCAGCCGCCTCTTTTACTGCAGTTTGTGACTTTTTTCGCAATTAAATTGCAAAAAGATATGAATGCGATCACTCGCATACCGTTGACGAATACGTTATTCCGTCGTTACGGAGACTTCTTGCAAGGCTGTTAATGGTTTACCATTGGCTTATGCAACACCCGACAGCAATGATTGATACATGGAGAGGGTTTTAGTGGGATTTCAGTTTAATAACAGCATGTTAAACAACACTCAAGGGCGGAAGTAAACCGTGGACAATACAACGCAACAACCGACCTTCCTTTTTCATGACTATGAAACTTTCGGTAAAAGCCCGTCACTCGACCGCCCTGCGCAATTCGCCGCCATTCGCACTGATTCAGAATTTAACGTCATTGGCGAACCGGAAGTCTTTTACTGCAAACCGGCGGATGACTATCTGCCTCAGCCTGAAGCGGTAATGATTACCGGTATTACGCCGCAAATAGCCCTGGCGCGTGGCGTTAATGAAGCGGATTTCGCAAAGCGCATCCATTCAATTTTTACCCTGCCGAAAACGTGTGTTGTCGGCTACAACAATGTGCGTTTCGATGACGAAGTGACGCGCAATATTTTCTATCGTAACTTTTATGATCCGTATGGCTGGAGCTGGCAGAACGATAACTCGCGCTGGGATTTGCTTGATGTCATGCGCGCCTGCTATGCGCTTCGACCGGAAGGCATTGTCTGGCCGGAGAACGATGAAGGGTTGCCGAGTTTCCGCCTCGAACATTTGACCAAAGCCAACGGTATTGAACATGCTAACGCGCATGATGCAATGTCGGACGTGTACGCCACCATCGCGATGGCGCAACTGGTCAAAACTCGCCAACCGCGTCTGTTTGATTACCTCTATAGTCACCGTTCAAAGCACAAACTCACCACGTTGATTGATATCCCGCAGATGAAACCGTTGGTACATGTTTCGGGCATGTTTGGCGCGTGGCGTGGTAACACCAGCTGGATTGCCCCACTTGCCTGGCATCCAGATAATCGTAATGCCGTGATAATGGTCGATTTGGCAGGCGATATTTCACCGCTGCTGGAACTGGATGCTGATGCATTGCGCGAGCGGTTGTATACGCCGAAATCCGCACTGGGAGATGCGGCGGCCGTACCGATCAAACTGGTGCATCTTAATAAATGTC
Source organism: Buttiauxella sp. WJP83 (assembly GCF_027594725.1). Classification (NCBI taxonomy): domain Bacteria; kingdom Pseudomonadati; phylum Pseudomonadota; class Gammaproteobacteria; order Enterobacterales; family Enterobacteriaceae; genus Buttiauxella; species Buttiauxella sp. WJP83. The sequence goes on along the minus strand of NZ_CP110080.1, from coordinate 1,649,727 downwards.
CGGTGCTGGCAGTGGCCAACACCCTCCGCCCAGAAGATGCAGAGCGTTTAGGTATCGATCGCAAACGTTGCCTGGAAAACCTGAAATTGTTGCGTGAACACCCTTCCGTGCGTGAAAAAGCCGTGGCTATTTTTGCTGAAGCAGAGCCTTTTGTGCCTTCCGATAATGTCGATGCGCAACTGTACAATGGCTTTTTCAGCGATGCCGACCGCGCAGCCATGCGCATTGTGCTGCAGACCGATCCGCAGAATTTGCCTGCGCTGGATATTACGTTTGCCGATAAGCGTATTGAAAAATTGCTGTTTAATTATCGTGCGCGTAACTTCCCAGGCACTTTGGATGAGGCCGAGCAGCAGCGCTGGTTGCAGCACCGTCGTGATGTGTTGTCTCAGGAAGCGTTGCAAGCCTACGCGCAAGAACTGGAAGCGCTCTATAACCTGCATGAGGATGATAAAGAAAAGACCGCGTTACTTAAGGCATTGTTTGAGTACGCGCAGTTTTTAGTGGGATAAAAACGACAAAAGGCCCTCATTGAGGGCCTTTTGAATATTAATGCTTACGCTAAGTCTTCGTTAAATTGTGGAACCGGGTTACGGAAGCGACGAGTCACGAATGCCAGATAGGTCAAGCCAATAGCCGCCCAAATCAGGCCCAGAACCATCGAGCTTTCTTCCAGGTTAATCCACAGCGCACCTACTGTCAGTGCGCCACACGTTGGCAGCACCAGATAGTTGAAGTGATCTTTAATCGTTTTGTTACGGCCTTCGCGGATCCAGAACTGGGAAATCACCGACAGGTTAACGAAGGTGAACGCCACCAGCGCACCAAAGTTAATCAGCGCCGTTGCGGTTACCAGGTCAAACTTCACGGCGAACAGCGCAATGATACCCACCAGAACCACGTTTAACGCAGGAGTACGCCATTTCGGATGAATGTAACCGAAGAAACGCTCCGGGAACACGCCATCACGGCCCATAACATACATCAAGCGAGAAACACCCGCATGTGCCGCCATACCTGAAGCCAGAACGGTAACACAGGAGAAAATCAAGATACCGAACTGGAAGGCTTTGCCTGCCACGAACAGCATAATTTCTGGCTGTGACGCGTCCGGATCATGGAAGCGAGAAATATCCGGGAAGTACAGTTGCAGGAAGTAAGACACCACAACGAAGATCACGCCGCCAATCAGGGCAGTCAGGAAAATCGCTTTCGGGATGACACGGCCTGCATCTTTGGTTTCTTCGGACAGCGAGCTAATACCGTCAAATCCGAGGAACGAGAAACATAATATGGTCGCGCCGGTGATCATCGGCACCACGTTTGCGTTCTCAGACCAGAATGGACGCGTACTGGCTAACGTGCCGGCACCTTCGCCATTGGCAACGCCGTAAATCACCAGACCGGTAATCACAACCATCACAACCATCTGCAACACAACAATAAGACTGTTGAAGTTTGCCACGGTTTTAATGCCGCGCAGGTTGGAGATAGTCATGAAGCCAACCAGAAGCACCACGAAAATCCACGACGGGATAGACGGTACTAAGGCTTCAAAATAGATTTTAGCCAGCAGAATGTTGATCATCGGCATAAACAGATAATCAAGCAGCGCCGACCAGCCCACCATAAAGCCAACCACCGGGTGGATTGCTTTTTGAGCGTAGGTATAAGCGGAACCCGCAGACGGGAAGCGGCGTACTAGCTTTCCATAACTTAACGCGGTGAACAAAATTGCCACAAGGGCAAACGCGTAAGCCGTAGCGACATGTCCGTCGGTAAGGCCAGATACTATCCCAAATGTATCGAACAAGGTCATCGGCTGCATATAAGCCAGACCCATCATAACTACCGGAATGAGCGTAAGGCTCTTACGGAGTTCAACACGAGATTTTGCACCTGCGGTGACGTTAAGCGACATGGTCATTCCCCCAAACGGCGAATACATGCGCAAAAGCAAAAAGCTGCCCCATCTAAATTTCCTCGGCGACACGACTGTCGTTTTTTAAAAGCTAGTATCTATCCGGTACGAAGCCCGGCCTCTTGGTTTTTTTGGCGGATGCCTGTTTGACTGCTTGAACTTAATGCAAAAAAATAACCGACGCGTTTAACGTCGGTTTTTTGTTCTCATTTAGTGAGGCGCGTATTTTGCACTAATTCGAGGCAAGAAGACAAGATGTTGAGGCCCTCATTAACAATTTCTTTTTCAGCTGTTAATGGGACAAGAAAACGAATCACATTCGCACGCACGCCACAGGACAATAAAACCAGCCCCTGCTTGCCTGCTTCTTTGACAAGTGCCTGAGTTAATTCTTTATTCGGACGATGGCTGTCACGCTCTTCGACTAGCTCCATCGCAATCATCGCGCCATATCCACGCACATCGCCGATGCAGTCAAATTGCTCTGCCATTTCCTGTAGACGATGGGTGATTTGCTCACCAATAACCTGCGCGCGTTGATTGAGATTTTCTTTCTCTATTATGTCAGTGACAGCCAGCGCCGCCGCAATCGCCACAGGCGACCCGGCATAAGTGCCGCCCAGACCACCCGGCATCGCTTTATCAAACAGTGATTTCTTGCCGACTAGCGCAGACAGCGGGAAGCCACCGGCCAGGCTTTTCGCCATGGTGACGAGATCCGGTTCCACGCCGCTGTGTTCAATGGCAAAGGTTTTACCGGTCCGGCAGAAACCACTTTGAATTTCGTCGGCAATCAATACGATCCCATGCTTGTCGCATAGGGTGCGCAGTTGTTTCATAAAGGACGTTGAGGCTGCATAAAAGCCCCCTTCCCCCTGCACCGGTTCAATAATGATGGCAGCAACTTCGTCGGGAGAGACATCAGCAGCAAAAATACCCGCCAGTGACGCCAGTGCCTGAGTGTCGCTCACACCGAGATAAGCCGCAGGATAAGGCGCGTGATAAATTCCAGCCGGGAATGGGCCATAGCCTTTTTTATAGGGCTGAACTTTACCGGTTAATGCCATGCCCAGCAAAGTGCGGCCATGGAACGCACCACGAAACGCAATTATAGCCGAGCGCCCGGTCGCAATACGTGCCACTTTGATGGCATTTTCGACCGCCTCCGCCCCCGTGGTCAGGAACAAAGTCTGGCAAGGCTCGCTAATCGGCACCAGTTGATTAAGCCGTTCGGCAAGCTCGATATAATTGCCATATGGCGTGACCTGGAAACAAGGATGGGTAAATTGTTCAAGCTGTTGACGCACTGCGTCAATCACTGCGGGATGGTTATGCCCGGTATTCAGCACCGCAATACCAGAAGCGAAATCAATATAGCGTTTGCCTTCAACGTCCCAAATTTCCGCATTTTTCGCTTTTTCAATATAGACCGGCAACGCATTGCCGACTCCATGCGGAACTGCTTGCTCACGCCGTGACTGCCATTGCTGATTGGTTTGCTTCATACAGACTCCTTGCGCACAAAAAACCTCTGCAAAACAATGCAGAGGAGTGAATTTAAACGCGAAGACATTTTAAGAAGAGATACAGACCCAGTATTAACCATAGATGTGACGGGAAAACCGCGCCACTCACCCATTCGTATTATTTTGCGAGGTTCCGTATACCACGGCGACTTCAGGATTATTGACGATTTGCTCCCGCCACCACTCGCTGGCAAGGCCTGCCGTTTGTTCGTTCCAGCCAATCCACACAGGGACAAACGGCACATGGGAAATGACTTGTTTTTCGACCAGCACACCGCTTTCAATAAAACGCTGCGCCATGTAACGGGGAACGTAGCCGCATCCGATGCCGCTTATCTGCAATTCGAGCTTGGTTTTGAAGTCAAAGACCGTGATAGCATCTTGATCTTCGAGTAAATGCATCGAACGTGACGGTTCAAGGCGGGAAGTATCCCCCACGATGACTGCGCGACTGCGTTTTATCACGCGACGATTCAACGGCTCTTCGGCGTCAGCCAGCGGATGGTGCGGGGCGACGACAAACACGCTTTCAAGTTGGCCGAGCAAAGTAAATCCAAAGCCACTGATGGATGGCGGGTCGCTCATTGCACCAACAATAATATCGGCTCGCCCTTCAGTGAGCGCTTCCCATGAACCGCCCAACACGCCATTGATGAATTTCAGGCGCGTCACGCTGTAACTTTTATAAAACGCTTCAATGAGAGGTGTCAGCAGTGAAAAGGGAAATGAATCATCTACACCAATCACCAATTCGTTTTCCCATCCCTGATGAAGCTTGATGGCTTGCTGTTCAAGCTCGCGTACGGTATGCAGCACTTCGCGACCTTTTTCCAGAAGAAGCTGACCCGTTCGCGTAAATCGCGCACGATGACCTGATCTATCGAGGATCTGGATATTGAGATCGTTTTCGAGTTTTTGCACGGTGTAACTGAGCGCGGAAGGGGTTTTAAAGAGCTTTGTTGCCGCCGCAGCAAAGCTCCCTTCTTTATCGAGGGTATCGAGAATTATCAGCACATCCAGCAGTGGTTTCATACTCGTTCCTGACAGTCACGAGTAATGCCCCACAGCGGTTACTGCATGGGCATTACCAGCGGGTTTGGATACTGATATTCAAACCCAAGTTCGTTGCAGATACGGTTGCCATCCACCAGCTTACCGCGGCCATTTTGCGCTTCAGTTCGGAAGTTTGGTGCATCGAGATTCATCTGGCGCGCCATCAAAGAATAGAATTCGGCACGCGATGGGTGATCGGGCGCACATAAATTATAGATGTGACCGCCCTTTGGAGCCTGTAACAACAGTGTAATTGCTGAAATGACATCTTCCAGATGCACCAGATTGACGCCATGCGCCCCATTCGCCACATCCGTTTTTCCTGCTAAAAAGCGTCCTGGATGGCGTTCCGGCCCGACCAAACCCGCCAGACGCAGAATATCGACCGATGTTCCCGGTAAATCATGCAGCCAAGTTTCGAGCTCTTTAAGTACGCGGCCACTGGCGGTAACCGGCTCAAGCGGAGACGTTTCTTTCACCACCCCTTCTTTTTCGCCATACACCGAAGTGGAACTGGTAAAAATAATACGCGGGATATCGTGCGCTAACGCGCTATCGACAATTTCCTGCACCGCCTGCAGATAGAAATCGTCGCCTTCACCTGTACGGCGAGCGGGCAGAGTAATCACCAACGCATCAACGTCGAGCAGCGCATCGAGATCGTCAGTGTCGCAGATCAGTTCAGGCGTCAGCTGCAATTGATAGCTGTCGATTCCACTCATCCGTGCAGCCTCTACTCCGTCGAGTGTGGTTTTACTGCCTGTCACTTGCCAGCCGCGCGCTGATAAAGACATCGCAAGCGGCATCCCAAGCCACCCTAACCCGACAATCGCAACCTTTTTCATGCCTTCTCTCCTGGATTGCAGCATATCTCTCTGCTGTACTTTTGAACCCTGTAGTAAGGCTACGCCACGTTACGACAACTAACAATCAGTGGTGCTAAACAGAATATTAATTGAGAGGATAAAAAGCCCTTGCACTGAAAGGCGAATCTGGTTTACGTTAATTGCACACACATGAATAATCATTCATACGAGAATTTTATGACACGCGTTCAATTTACTAACCACCATCATCACCATCATCCTGACTAGTCTTTCAGGCGATGTGTGCTGGGAGACGAAAAGATCTTCCAGTGGTGCATGAACGAGTCAATAAGCCCCCGGAAGATTTCTTCCGGGGGCTTTTTTTTGGGCGTCAAACAAGAATTGATTAGAGGGATCCACCGATGTTAGATAACAACCGTTTACGCATAGCTATTCAGAAATCTGGTCGTTTGAGCGATGACTCACGCGAATTACTGGCTCGCTGCGGCATAAAAATTAATTTGCACACCCAGCGCCTGATTGCCATGGCAGAAAACATGCCCATTGATATTCTGCGTGTTCGTGATGACGACATCCCAGGGCTTGTGATGGACGGTGTCGTGGACCTCGGTATTATTGGCGAAAACGTACTGGAAGAAGAGCTACTGAACCGCCGCGCTCAGGGCGATGACCCGCGTTACTTCACCCTGCGTCGTCTTGATTTCGGTGGCTGTCGTTTTTCACTGGCGATTTCCGTTGATGACCCTTGGGATGGCCCAGCAAGCCTTAACAACAAACGCATCGCGACCTCCTATCCGCACATCCTGAAGCGCTACCTCGATAGTAAAGGCGTGCAATTTAAATCCTGCTTGCTGAATGGTTCTGTTGAAGTGGCTCCACGCGCCGGTCTTGCTGACGCGATTTGCGACCTGGTTTCTACGGGTGCAACGCTTGAAGCCAACGGCCTGCGTGAAGTGGAAGTGATTTACCGCTCCAAAGCGTGCCTGATTCAGCGTGATGGTGAAATGGATTCGGCGAAACAACAGCTTATCGACAAACTGATGACCCGTATTCAGGGCGTGATTCAGGCGCGTGAATCGAAATACATCATGTTGCATGCGCCAAGCGAGCGCCTGGACGAAATCGTTGCCCTGCTGCCTGGCGCTGAACGCCCAACGATTCTGCCGCTCGCAGGCGATCAACAGCGTGTCGCGATGCATATGGTGAGCAGCGAAACCCTGTTCTGGGAAACCATGGAAAAACTGAAAGCGCTGGGTGCCAGTTCTATTCTGGTGTTACCAATTGAGAAGATGATGGAGTAACACCATGGCAAACTTCAATACGTTGATTAACTGGAATGAATGTGATGAGGCGGCGCAACAAGCGTTGCTGACTCGCCCGGCGATTTCGGCGTCGGAAAGCATTACCCGCACAGTCGCAGATATTCTTAATAATGTGAAAACTCACGGCGATGCGGCATTGCGCGAATACAGCGCGAAATTTGATAAAACGACTGTTGAGCAACTCAAAGTCAGCGAGAGCGAAATTGACGCCGCAGTGGCACGCCTGGGTTCTGAGATCAAAGACGCGATGACCGTGGCGGTGGCGAATATCGAGAAATTCCACGTTGCTCAGCAGTTGGCAACGGTGGATATCGAAACCATGCCTGGCGTGCGTTGCCAGCAGGTGACTCGTCCGGTTGCGTCTGTCGGTCTTTATATTCCTGGCGGTTCAGCACCGCTATTTTCAACCGTATTGATGCTTGCCACACCAGCACGTATTGCAGGCTGCAAAAAAGTGGTGCTGTGCTCACCGCCACCGATTGCCGACGAAATTCTGTATGCCGCACGTCTCTGCGGCGTTCAGGAAGTGTTTCAGGTGGGTGGTGCGCAGGCGATTGCCGCACTGGCTCTGGGCACTGAAAGCATTCCAAAAGTGGATAAAATCTTTGGACCGGGTAACGCTTTTGTGACTGAAGCAAAACGCCAGGTTAGCCAGCGCCTGGATGGTGCAGCAATCGACATGCCTGCCGGTCCTTCAGAAGTGTTAGTGATTGCCGATAGCGGCGCAACGCCAGATTTTGTGGCCTCCGACCTGCTTTCCCAGGCTGAGCACGGCCCAGATTCACAAGTGATTCTACTGACGCCGGACAGTGCAATGGCGCAGTCCGTCGCGAGAGCTGTTGAACGCCAGTTGGCCGCATTACCCCGTGCCGAAACGGCGCGTAAAGCACTAGAAAGTAGCCGTTTGATTGTTGCTCGCGATCTCGAGCAGTGTATTGAAATCTCTAACCAGTACGGCCCGGAGCATCTGATTATTCAGACCCGCAATGCCCGTGATTTAGTTGATAGCATTACCAGCGCCGGTTCGGTATTCCTCGGTGACTGGTCACCGGAATCCGCGGGCGACTACGCTTCGGGTACTAACCATGTGCTGCCGACTTATGGCTACACCTCGACCTGTTCAAGCCTTGGGTTGGCAGATTTCCAGAAACGCATGACCGTTCAGGAACTCTCGCCACAAGGTTTCGCAAGCCTTGCTAAAACCATTGAAACGCTGGCCGCTGCCGAGCTGCTGGATGCCCACAAAAACGCCGTTACCCTGCGCCTTGCAGCGCTTAAGGAGATGCAATGAGCATTATAGAGTTAGCCCGCGAAAATGTCCGCGCCCTGACCCCTTATCAGTCGGCTCGCCGTCTGGGTGGTAATGGCGATGTGTGGTTGAATGCCAACGAATATCCAATTGCCATTGAGTATGAACTGACTCAACAAACGCTGAACCGCTATCCGGAATGCCAGCCAAAATTGGTGATTGAGCGCTACGCCGAATATGCCAGCGTAAAACCAGAACAAGTGTTAGTCAGCCGTGGCGCTGATGAAGGTATCGAACTGTTAATCCGCGCTTTCTGCGAGCCCGGCAAAGACGCGATTCTTTATTGCCCGCCGACGTATGGAATGTACACCGTGAGTGCTGAAACCATCGGCGTGGAATGCCGCACCGTGGCAACGCTTGAAGACTGGCAGCTCGATTTGCCTGCGATTGCAGAAAATCTTGATGGCGTGAAAGTGATTTACGTTTGCAGCCCAAACAACCCAACCGGACAGTTGATTAACCCGCAAGATCTGCGCGCATTGCTGGAAATCGCACGTGGAAAAGCACTGGTGGTTGCCGACGAAGCCTATATCGAGTTTTGCCCGCAGGCGACGCTGGCTGGTTGGTTAAATGAGTATCCGCACCTGGTTATCCTGCGCACGCTTTCCAAAGCCTTTGCGCTGGCGGGTCTACGCTGTGGCTTCACCCTGGCAAATGAAGAAGTGATTAATTTGCTGATGAAAGTCATCGCGCCTTATCCACTTTCCACGCCAGTTGCCGATATCGCCGCTCAGGCATTAAGCCCACAGGGTATTATTGCCATGCGCGAACGTGTGGCGGAGATCCTGGTGAATCGCCAATATTTAATCAAGGCATTGCAGAATGTTGACTGCGTTGAGCAGGTTTTCGATTCCGAAACCAACTACGTTCTGGCGCGTTTCACCGCATCAAGTGCTGTATTTAAATCTCTGTGGGATCAGGGCATTATCTTACGAGATCAGAACAAACAACCATCGTTAAGCGGCTGCCTGCGTATTAGCGTCGGCACCCGTACTGAATGCGAGCGCACCATTGCTGCGTTGCGTGAACAACCCGGCCTGACGGCCACGGAGGGCGTGTGAGCCAGAAAATTCTTTTTATCGACCGTGACGGCACTTTAATTTCCGAGCCACCTTCAGATTTTCAGGTGGATCGTATGGATAAACTGGCCTTTGAGCCTGCGGTGATCCCCGCTCTGCTTCAATTACAAAAAGCGGGCTACAAGCTGGTGATGATCACCAATCAAGATGGTTTGGGGACCGACAGTTTCCCGCAAGCGGATTTCGACGGCCCGCACAACCTGATGATGCAGGTGTTGACTTCTCAGGGCGTGAGTTTTGATGACGTACTGATTTGCCCGCATTTACCCACAGATAACTGCGAATGCCGTAAGCCAAAACTGGCGATGGTGAAAGGCTACCTGGAAGAAGGCGTTCTGGATAAGCCAAACAGCTATGTGATTGGCGATCGTGCGACCGACATCGAACTGGCCGCAAACATGGGGATTCAGGGTTTACGCTACCACGGTGAAACACTGAACTGGCCGATGATCAGCGACCAGCTAACCAAACGCGACCGCTACGCGCACGTTGAACGCGCCACCAAAGAGACGCAAATTGACGTGCAAGTGTGGCTCGACCGCGAAGGTGGCAGCAAAATTAACACCGGCGTGGGTTTCTTCGACCACATGCTGGACCAGATTGCCACCCACGGCGGCTTCCGCATGAACATTAGCGTAAAAGGCGACCTTTACATTGATGATCACCACACTGTAGAAGACACCGGCCTGGCACTCGGCGAAGCACTGAAAATCGCGCTGGGTGATAAACGCGGTATTACACGCTTTGGGTTTACCTTGCCGATGGACGAATGTCTGGCCCGCTGTGCACTGGATATTTCTGGCCGTCCGCATCTTGAATATAAAGCAGAGTACAACTTCCAGCGCGTGGGCGATTTGAGCACCGAGATGGTCGAGCACTTCTTCCGTTCGCTCTCTTACACCATGGGGGTGACTCTGCACCTGAAAACCAAAGGCAAAAACGACCATCACCGCGTCGAAAGCCTGTTTAAAGTCTTTGGTCGCACATTACGCCAGGCGATTCGGGTTGAAGGCGACACGTTGCCCTCCTCGAAAGGAGTGTTGTAATGGACGTCGTGATCCTCGATACCGGCTGTGCCAACCTGCACTCGGTAAAGTCGGCTATTCAACGTCACGGCTATGAACCCGTGGTGAGCCGTGACCCGGAAGTGGTACTGCGTGCCGATAAACTCTTTTTGCCCGGTGTGGGCACAGCTCAGGCTGCAATGAACCAAATCCGCGAGCGCGATCTGGTCGAGCTGATTAAGGCATGTACCCAACCGGTGCTGGGGATTTGCCTCGGTATGCAGCTTTTAGGCTCGCGCAGCGACGAAAGCAACGGCGTGGAAATGCTCGGCATCATTGAAGAACCGGTGCTGAAAATGGTCGACCACGGTTTGCCTTTGCCACACATGGGCTGGAACCGCGTTTATCCAAAAGCCGGTGACCGCTTATTCCGAGGTATCGACGATGGCGACTATTTTTACTTTGTGCACAGCTACGCCATGCCAGTGTGTGCGAATACCATCGCCCAGGCCAGCTACGGCGAACCGTTCACCGCAGCCATTCAAAGAGATAACTTCTTTGGCGTGCAGTTCCACCCGGAGCGTTCGGGTGCAGCAGGCGCAAAATTACTGAAAAACTTCCTGGAGATGTAAGCACCATGATTATTCCCGCTCTCGATTTAATAGACGGCACAGTGGTGCGCCTCCATCAGGGAGATTACGGCCAACAACGCGATTACGGCAATGACCCACTACCGCGTTTGCAAGATTATGAAGCGCAAGGTGCGCAGGTATTACATCTTGTGGATTTAACCGGGGCAAAAGACCCGGCAAAACGCCAAATCCCGCTGATCAAATCATTGGTTGCAGGCATCAGCGTACCGGTGCAAGTCGGCGGTGGAGTGCGTACTGAAGAAGATGTTGCCGCATTGCTTGAAGCTGGTGTGGCGCGTGTCGTCGTGGGTTCAACAGCCGTAAAATCGCCGGAACTCGTAAAAGGTTGGTTTGCACGCTTTGGCGCAGATGCTCTGGTATTAGCGCTGGATGTACGCATTGACGAGCAAGGCAATAAACAGGTCGCCGTCAGCGGCTGGCAAGAGAACTCCGGCGTGACGCTAGAAGAGCTGGTAGAAACCTATCTTCCGGTAGGGCTTAAACACGTACTGTGTACCGATATTTCGCGCGATGGCACGCTGGCGGGTTCCAACGTCTCACTGTATGAAGAAGTATGCGCGCGTTTCCCGCAAGTGGCGTTCCAGTCATCCGGCGGTATTGGCGACATCAACGATATCGCGGCCTTGCGTGGCACTGGCGTACAAGGCGTGATTGTCGGGCGTGCATTACTGGAAGGGAAATTCAACGTAACGGAGGCGATCTCATGCTGGCAAAACGGATAATTCCTTGCCTGGATGTACGCGATGGGCAAGTCGTGAAAGGTGTGCAGTTCCGCAACCATGAAATCATTGGCGATATCGTCCCCCTTGCACAACGTTATGCGGCAGAAGGTGCAGACGAACTGGTGTTCTACGATATCACGGCTTCAAGCGATGGCCGCGTGGTGGATAAAAGCTGGGTGTCGCGCGTAGCTGAAGTTATTGATATTCCATTCTGCGTGGCGGGCGGTATTAAGTCGATTGAAGATGCAGCGCAAATCCTCTCTTTTGGTGCGGATAAAATCTCTATCAACTCCCCTGCTCTGGCCGATCCTGAACTCATTACTCGCCTGGCCGATCGTTTTGGTGTGCAGTGTATTGTGGTGGGTATTGATACCTGGTTTGATAGTGAAACCGGGAAATATCACGTCAATCAATATACTGGCGATGAAAGCCGTACGCGTGTAACAACGTGGGAAACGGTAGAGTGGGTGCAGGAAGTGCAAAAGCGAGGGGCTGGGGAAATCGTACTTAATATGATGAACCAGGACGGCGTTCGCAACGGCTATGATCTGGAGCAGTTAAAGAAAGTGCGTGAAGTTTGCCATGTCCCGTTGATTGCCTCAGGTGGCGCGGGAACCATGGAACACTTCCTCGAAGCATTTCGTGATGCGGATGTGGACGGCGCGCTGGCAGCATCGGTATTTCATAAGCAAATTATTAATATTGGTGAGCTGAAACAGTATTTGGCACACCTTGGCGAGGAGATAAGAGTGTGCTAACACAAGAGCAACGAGACCAACTGGATTGGGAAAAAACCGATGGCCTGATGCCGGTCATAGTCCAGCATGCTGTTTCAGGTGAAGTGTTGATGCTGGGGTACATGAATCCTGAAGCACTGGCACAGACTGAACAACGCGGGAAAGTGACATTTTTCTCGCGCACCAAACAACGTTTGTGGACCAAGGGCGAAAGCTCCGGTAATTTCCTCAACGTGGTAAAAATCGCCCCTGATTGCGATAACGACACGCTGCTGGTTTTGGCAAACCCGATTGGCCCGACCTGCCATCTCGGCACAACAAGCTGCTTCGGTGAAACCCATCACGACTGGCACTTCTTGTATCAACTTGAGCAATTGCTAGCCTCGCGGAAAAGTGCCGATCCAGCGAGTTCATACACTGCGAAGTTGTATGCAAGTGGAACCAAGCGCATTGCTCAGAAAGTGGGCGAAGAAGGCGTGGAAACCGCACTGGCTGCGACGGTTAATGACCGCCATGAACTGAAAAACGAAGCGTCGGATTTGGTTTATCACTTGCTGGTGTTGTTGCAGGATCAGGAGTTGGATTTAAGCGCGGTGATTGAGAATTTAAGGGAAAGGCATAAGTAAAAACAGCGATACTTCATCATGGATACGATGTGTTTGTGATACTCATTGTTAAATTTCATGCAAAAAAAGTCCGGTCAAAAGACCGGACTTTTTATTCGCAGGGAAAAGGAAAAGTCAGATTAATCTAACCATTCCGTATGGAAAACACCTTCTTTATCAGTGCGTTTATAAGTATGCGCACCAAAGTAATCACGTTGTGCCTGAATCAGGTTAGCCGGCAACACCGCTGAACGGTAGCTATCGTAGTAAGAGATAGCGGCTGAGAAAGTTGGTGTTGGAATACCATTTTGCACTGCATAGGAGACGACATCACGCAGTGCCTGCTGGTAGTCATCAGCAATTTGCTTAAAGTACGGAGCCAATAACAGATTCGCAATTGAAGCATTTTCTGCATATGCATCAGTAATTTTCTGCAGGAACTGAGCGCGAATGATACAGCCTGCGCGGAAAATCTTCGCGATCTCACCGTAATTCAGATCCCAGCTGTTTTCTTCTGAGGCAGCACGAAGCTGAGAGAAGCCCTGAGCATAAGAAACAATTTTACCAAGATACAGTGCACGGCGAACTTTTTCACTGAACTCAGCTTTATCACCTGCGAATGGTTTAGCATGAGGACCAGTCAAAACTTTAGATGCGGCTACACGCTGTTCTTTTAAAGAAGAAATATAACGCGCAAATACGGATTCTGTAATCAATGAAAGTGGTTCACCGAGATCCAGTGAGCTCTGGCTAGTCCATTTGCCAGTACCTTTGTTAGCGGCTTCGTCCAAAATTACATCAACCAGGTATTTACCTTCTTCATCTTTCTTAGTGAAGATGTCTTTGGTAATGTCAATCAGATAGCTGCTGAGCTCGCCTTCATTCCACTCAGTGAAAGTCGTTGCCAACTCTTCATTGGAGAGATTCAGGCCATGTTTAAGTAAGGAATAGGCTTCAGCAATTAACTGCATGTCGCCATATTCAATGCCATTGTGAACCATCTTCACGTAATGGCCAGCGCCATCAGCACCGATGTAAGTAACACAAGGTTCACCATCTTCCGCAACAGCTGCGATCTGCTTAAGAATCGGGGCAACCAGTTCGTAGGCTGCTTTCTGTCCACCAGGCATGATGGAAGGGCCTTTCAATGCACCTTCTTCGCCACCAGAAACACCGGTACCAATAAAGTTAAAGCCCTCAGCAGACAACTCGCGATTGCGGCGAATAGTATCCAGGAAGAAGGTATTACCACCATCGATCAGGATATCGCCCTTCTCAAGGTATGGCTTCAGGGAGTCGATAGTTTTGTCCGTCGCTTCACCAGCCTTCACCATTAACAGAATGCGACGAGGAGTTTCAAGCGACTCTACAAAGTCTTTAACTGTATAATAAGGAACCAGCTTTTTGTCCGGGTTCTCTGCAATAACTTCTTCAGTTTTGTCACCAGAGCGGTTGAACACGGAAACGCTGTAGCCACGGCTTTCGATGTTAAGCGCCAGGTTGCGCCCCATTACAGCCATACCAACAACGCCAATCTGCTGTTTGGACATTACATACTCCTGTCAGGTGTCATAGCCAACCAAATACGGTTGATTTAAGTAAACGTTATGTTAACTCAGGCGTTAACTAAGAGATAGTTGCAACAAATGCGATAATGATTAATCGCTTTCAATGTCATCACGTAATAGGCGTGTAAGAGATATTGTCGGTTGGTTTTCGATGTCCGCTTGAATGAAAGACAACAAAAATTGTACACCTAGAATCACAGGCAAAGCAGCAAGCATAACTGTGCCACTGGTTGCTGGTGAGTCAGAAACGATCGAGTCGTACCATGCTACTGAGCCATAAATGAGGCCAAAAATGAAGAGAATTATCCCTAATACCAATTCTACAGAGGCAATAGAAAAACCACGTAAAAAATAATTATAGAAAATACGCTTGGAGAGGTTCTTTATATTTCCCTTCAAAAATGGAAATAGTATTTGTTTAATATTTAAATTAGACACCTCATCACCATAAATAGCATCCATGGGAATATCCAAAACTTTAGCATCAACAATATTGAGTCTAAAAAGCATGTCCGACTCGAAGAAGTATCTATTGCTGATTTTTTCCAATGGTAATTTCTTTAAGGCCACCGAAGAAATCGCTGTGTAGCCATTAGTAGGGTCAAAAGTACGGTAGTAGCCAGATGAAAATTTCGTCATGAATGACAACACGGCATTGCCAAACAACCGTATTTTTGGCATTAATTTTAAACCTTCAATTTCGTGGAAACGGTTACCTTTAGTGTAATCCGCTGCCCCACGTAAAATGGGTTTCACAAAATATTTGATCAAAGCGGGGTCCATTTGACCATCACCATCAACTTTGACAAAAATATCTATACCATCCACTAGGCCTTGTTGGTATCCGTGTATTACCGCACCACCGACACCTTTATTGACATTATTGAACAGGACTTGAACCCTACTATCAGTACAATTATCGAGGATAAATTGACCCGAACTTTCCGGGCATTTATCATCAACAGCATAAATTGTATCTACTTCATCACCAATATTGCTAATGACATCCAGAATATGATCTTTAACTTTATAACAGGGAATGACAACAGCAATTTTCAACTTCTCATTTTTCTTAATCATGTTTGTAAACCCATAATTTTGCAATAATAAAGCTAATAAAGAACAATACAATTTCTACACAGACTTTGCTGACTGCAGTCAAAAACACAGAGTTTTGCGAGTTAAAAATCACCTTACACAAATATAACAAAACAGTACTAATAACCGTCATCCCTGCCCAATAAATGACAAATTTGAACAACACCCGTCCATTCATACTGCGTTTGAAGGTTAATCGACCATTTATATAATAACCTACACTCGCTGCTAACGCCCTTGACGAAACATTGGATAATGTGACGCCGACACCGACATAAGATAAAACCGTATATAGTGATGAATCAATAGCAAATTGAATGACACCACAAATAAAGAACAGCAATAATTTTTTCATGTGTTTCTTTAAATTACTTTAATAAAAGCATAACATAAACTTCTTATATATCAAAAATGCTTAGAACAGCAATTTGTAATGTGCATATAGTAACTCATGAATAATAAATACAGATGAAATTGCAATAGCTAATACTAATCCGATTGAAACTTTTTCTGGTTGATTCCTATTTGCAAAAATATAAGAAAGCATTATTGATGGAATAATGAAATACCTCCCTTGAACACCATACACTGTCTCTGCCGGAAATGGGCTATATTGAACTAATAAAGCACAAAAGATAAGAACAGTGGATGCCAAAGAAATCACTGACAAATAGATAATTAAATTACGATTGTAATCAATATAAAGAGCGCGGGAACTTGCACAGAAAATAATTGCAGTCGTCACTATCACAAATTTGTAGTACCAGGAAGGCAGAGGAACGTTGAGCAACCCTAAAATCCCAATATACTGTTTAACATATGAAACGAGAAATTCTGAGCTTGTTATCGTGGCAAATATTATTTTCAAAAGCTCAAATGGATGGGTTACATAATGAAGCATTACTTGGCTTTGAGTAAACCCAGGATGATTAACTCCACCATCCTGAACACTATGTATTGCATACAAGGTCCATGCAATAACAAACAAGAACAAAACACACGATGAAGCTAAGTATTTCCAGGATTTATTTTTAAAATAAACAAGTGCAGGTATAAAGCAAATAAAAATCAAATTAGCTCTACTTGAAGCCAACAAGAAAATGCAAATGGATAGTAACAAAAGCTTAGAGTTTTCCGTATTACTGTTGTTATCTTTTATTAAACTAACAAATAAAGACATGCACAATATTGTTAGAGCGGTTGCCATTCCATCTAGCGTTGGAGACATAAGCTGAAATATTGTCATCGGCATAAATAGAATAGCTAGCGCGACTAAAGGTATTGGATAAACAACCCACGCTGCAATAATAATCATTACGCAAGACAAAAATGTAAAAAGTCTAACAAGGTTATAGGTTTCACTGAAATTAAGATTAATCAATTTACCAAATTTTATGGCTAACGCATGCGGCGTGTAAATCAGAGGGAAATAAAAAGCAGTTGATGAAATACTAAAAAACTTAGTTTTCCCTGCCCATTCCAGTTCGTAAAATGTTTTAGGCCTCTCAAAAATTATATTTTCATCAACATTATTTTCATTAATTAACGCAGGGGTCAAAAAAAACTGATAGGCGGCATCTAAATATTGACCAGATCGTATACCTTCTGGCGATTGTAATAGCAAATCTCCATTTGAAAGTGCATCGGCTCGGGCAAAATGCAAAATTTCATCAGGGGAACTCATTGGCGGTTTAACTTTATTAATATAAAAATATGCGGCATAACTGAGAATTAAAATACATAATAAAGAAAATAAACTCCGAGCCTTCAGCATATAAACATTCCCAAATTTATTATAAAATTGATGAGGCATTACAATAGGAAAAATTATTAACATGATAATATTTTAATTAGGTGCATTACCCATGCTATACAATGCATTTATTAACAATAACAAATGCATTAATAATGCCATAAACATAATACATCATGATTCATTGCAAGAAATGAAATAGCCTAGCTTCGTTTTATGTTAATATCATACAAAGATTTTAATCCCAGTTTGAGATCAACCGTTGGACGCCAATCAAGTTGAATGTTTGCTTTTTCAATATCTAAAACATTAATTGGAACGTCTACAGAACGCGATTCTGTATATTCAATCACCGCTGCTTTACCTGTCACATCTTCGAGGATTGTCAGAAGTTCATTTAATGAAGTACCTATACCGCTGCCAATATTAAAAATGTCACTTTCACCTTCATATTTAATAGCTGACATAAAGGCAGATGCTACATCATCAACATGAATGTAGTCTCTAATGACACTTCCATCACCCCAGATTGTAATATTTTTATCATTGAGTATATTATTTAAAAATATTCCCACGGCACCTTGCGGTTTATTGAGATCCTGCCCGATGCCATATGGGTTACTGAGACGAAGAGAAACAGTTTGAATATCATATAATGAGCTATAAAGCTTTAAATATTTCTCAACTGTTAATTTCATTATTCCATATGAGCATTTAGGATCAAGATAAGACACTTCATTTACTGGTTCACTATGTGCTCCATAAATTGTACCACCCGATGAAGCAAAAATTATTTTATTGCAGGTACTGCTCTCTTTGATGCATTCTAATAAAGATATTACAGGGAGTAGATTTTCATTTACGTCTCGTACAACGTTTACATTTGATGGTTGTGGTAATAACGTCGACACTAGATAAATGACACAGTCAATTCCAGAAAGCAAAGACGAAAAAGAATCTTTTAAGACATCAAATTGTGAGTATTCAGAATATAAATCATGCGCCGAAGTAGATTGTATATCTAAACCGTGAACGTGATATCCGTTACTTATTAACAAGTTACAGATATTTCGTCCAATAAACCCATTCGAACCTACAACCAGAATATTCTTCAATTTGAAACTCCCTTTAAAATTTCAACTAATTTATTCCCTTCTTTCTCCCAACTTGTGCTGCTTGCAAAATCCATCCCTCTTTGACGGAGAGATAATAATTCATTAGGTTCATTTAACAATTTACAGATATTTTCAGCTAGTTGCATTGGTGCAGGGGAAGATATTACAGCATTATCCTTATTAAGGAGCCATTCAACATTATCCCCTTCATTAGATACAACTACGCATCCACATGCCATTATTTCTAATGGTAGTAAGGAAAGGTTAGTAAACGATAAAACGAGTGCAATATCACAATTACTATAGATTTCAGGTAATTCTTCAACCGCTAATAACCCGGCATTAACAAAGTCGTGTTCAAATTTATAATCGTCCATATCCCACCCGGCGAAAATAAATTCTACATTGGGGTTCCTTCGCCCTACAATATCCAAAGCAAGTAATGCAGTTTCTAAACCACGACGGATAGTTGGTGGGCGGAAGTAACAAAAAATACGTTTTTTAGAATTAGTAACTTCAGTTTTAGGCCTAGGGGAATAGAGATCGCGATCATAAGAAAAACTTAAAGAGAAAGTCTTCATCCCATAATCAGCGGATAATTTATTTGCTAACCAGTTTCCAGCGCAGACGCCAACAAAACCTAACTTATACGTCTCTTCAGCAAATGAGTATTCACTACCATTTGCATAGAAGTAGGGTTCAAAATCCTGAACAAAATAAAACTTATGCTTTGTTTTAGAAAATGCATTAAGATAATAAGCAGTAGTCCAGCCTGTTGCAAAGCTAAATTCTGCCGGGGGTAAATCATCAATGCCAAAAAATACTTCAGCTTTAAGTTCAAAGAAGTGTTTGTTGATCAACTCTTTTGCTTTGTCTGTAGATTTATGTCGATGATCACCAACTAAACAAATATTATTTTTGAATCCATTTTTTTCTAAATATTGAACAAAGCGGAATATATTAAGATGTCCACCAGAACCAATACCAAAATCTGGTATTAGCCAATTAATTACATTTTTTTCATTATTCTGTAAATTACCAGAGATTGTGCCTGCGTTCTCTAAAGTAACAAAGTTATAATATCCAATTACGTCTTTCTTGGAAAAAACAGCCAGGTTTGTTATTGGTGTCGTGCCTGAAAATGACGTTTTCAATCTTTTTAGCACTCTGACTGTTACGCCACCAAGACCTTCCTGCTTATATACTCTGGAAATAACGTGATAAATATTTTGAAAACGCATGGCTATTTCCTTTTTAAAGAATTATCAAGAGAAATTAAACGGAATAAAAATTTATTATCTGGATAGTTACTACCAATATAAAACCCAGTTTGCTTCAGGAAATGGAAAGTAATAATTTCAATTTTCTTTAATAAATTACACCCATTGTTCAATTCTCTGTAGTATTTTATATCCCTGTGCGAACAGCGTAACGTTTGATATCCTATATTTAGAAGCCTTGGACAAATATTATAATTAAACAAACGTCTTAAGGCTCTGGATTCATCGTATGAGCGTTTAAAGGTTTGAACTAAACTATAATTATGAGAGTGATAAACTACCGCATCGTCCGCATAAGCCTTCTTGTATCCTTTTTCAATAATCAATTTTGCCCAGAGTTGATCTTCGGCAAAATCCACTTCTGGGTAAGGATACAAAAGCCATACTGAACGTCTTAGTGCTGCATTATTATCGGAGAAGTAATGCAGAAATTGTTTATACCCTTCATCAGTGGCGTAACGCTCAGAGTCATCGAGGGCAACTACTTTGTTAGATTTAAAACCATCAAAGTGTAATTGCAGATCACGCTTTGTAAATACAGAAGCATCTTCATATGCTACATGACGACCAAAAACGCCAGCTATATCAGGATCAGTTTCAAATGGCGATATAAGATTCTCAAGCCAGAAATTATTTAAAGGTTTGGCATCGTGCGTGATCATTACGGCAAACTCACCTGAGGAATTTTCAATTGCCCAGTTTCTGGTTTTACCATGACCAAAGTCAGTAGGTTTAATAATTAGCAACTTCAGTCGAGGATCGACAATTTTCTCGATATAATCGATCGTACCATCAGTTGAACCTGAATCTACTACAACTACTTCATACTCGAAGTTAGTATTTTGCATTAAAACTGATTGAATTACTTCTCTAAAAATATAGCCAGGGTTCTTCGTGAGAATACACACTGAAACCTTTGGCGTACTTAAAGCAGTCATTTCTTGCCTCTACATATTCATATTATTTAGTATTAGGTGTTTTTATATAGTAAGCAATAAATGCCTTTACTGATCTAAAAATATCGAGAAAAAGAGTTTTTCCATTTTCTCGTTCTTTAAGAATAAAATCAGAGTGTTCTTTACTCGAAATCTCACCTGATACTTCATTTAACTCTAAAACTAATTTTGAAGTGGTTTTAATTTCTGCTTGCCAGCAGTTATAAATTTCCATCAGTCTTTCTTCAAGTTCTTCTCGTTTACTGGTCTCAATTGACCATGAGAGTTTATATTCTTCTAGAAATTTTTGTTGCCGCGTAAAAACATCAACACTTTTATTAAGGATGTTATTTATAGTGTTTTTTTGATTACATTCAATAATATTCTGGCATGGTATGACTTTCTCTATTACTGAAAACAAATTACGGCTCAGTGAAAAATGCGTTTTCGAATATTTTTTGAGAAAAACTAACTCTTCTTCATTAGGAACATTACTAGCCTGAAACATTTGTAATATTTCATCTGCAGTCATCTTAGTATTTGAGCATCTTCCTGAAAAATTAAACTCGGATGCTAGCTCAACATTTTTAGACGTAATCCACCCAGGTCCACCAAAGTGATCATAACAAAATACAGATATACCAAGAGCAAGACAATATTGAACTGTTTTACCAATAGTTATACAAGAATCATATTGGCTTAATATTTCAGGCGTTATTAATGATTCATTAAAACCTACACCATAAATATTAACTAATGAATCATTTTCTCTAAGTAACTCAGCAAGTTTAAGCAATTCAGGTTGAAGATGATTCGATACAATTAAAACCTTTGTATATGATGTATTTTTTTTTGTAGGTACCGTTGAGAAATATACATCAGGTATCGAATTTGGAAGAATTACGGCTCTTTCTGCATAGTCTGGATAGTTTATTGTGAAATAATCATAGTTTTCTTTGGAATTAGTCGTAAAAACTCCAATTTGGTTTAATTCAATCGGAGGTGATTCCAAAGGTTCAAAATGAGACAATGAAGAAAAGATTATAGCTTTCGCTTTATAACAATATTTTGCAAATAGGGCATAATAAGTCGGGGTATGAAATACCCACACTATGTCCCACTCAGCTTCCGACAGAGTCGTGTCGCTGATTTCTTTTAAAGGGATCTCCAGGGATTTACAGTAATTTGAATAGGTATCGAATAATTCAAATGTTGCAATTGTTACTTCGTTCCCCTGAAGTCTCAGTTGCTCGGCATATTCCAGAACAGTGATTTCTGAACCTGCATAATCTTTGAATCTTGATGTTGCTATTAAAATTCTCATAAAAATTAAAAATTAGTTACCTTGTTGGTAAAAAGTTCACTCCCCCAAGTATAGAGTGGATTGCCAAAATCTGATAAGGAATGGAGTGCTTTCCCTTTCCTATCATTCCATTTTTTTCCATACGGGTCCCAAGGGAAATTTTTTACATAATAGTTACAAGTATCTTCCCAATGCTCATACGACAAACTTTTCCCATAATGTTGGCAATAGAACTGAATTGCAACCTCATCAATGTTTGATGGTTCGCGTGCATCCAATCCTTGATAGCAGACTGATTCCTTATTTTTCCAAAGCATTAAAATATTTCGACACTCCGGGCCAAATTTATTTCGGAAATCTTCTAACTTATCACCGCGGCGATATGCCTTGTCATCACCTGAAGTCATGTAAGCATCGAATAGCTGAATTCTTACTCCAGCCGGTTTATTGTTTAAATCAGATGTAACAAATTGTCTGATATCTCCAAAATATCTTTCATCGGCATCACAACACATGCACCAATCAAAATTGAGATATTTATTTGCAAGATTTAATAATAGACCACGATGTCTGGTTTCAGATAGCAATCTGTTATCTTGACCTTTTCTCCACTTTTTATTTTCAACAATCAAAAATACTTTTTCATGTTTTTTCAAAATATCTATTGTTGAATCAGTACTACAATCATCATAAACGCAAATATAATCGGCAAACTTGGAGATGTGATCAAGTGTATCCTGAATTACCAATTCTTCGTTTCTGATTCTCATGATAACAACGAGGGCATGATTTCTTAATATATTAATATCACCTCGTTTTATCCAAAGACGTTCGTATCTATCAAGTGTCCAGGTCATTTTCCACCCCATAAATGGTCACATCTCACGACACCCTCAACTCTGGCCAGCCCCGCTGCATTACGCTCCATTTTTATATTGAAGCTGGCAGCATATTCAAGTCTATCATACGGGAACATGCCTAGTTCATCAGAAACCACTACTGTCAAATAATACTCGCCAGGGGCGAAATAATTATTAAGTATAGTAAGAGTGATATTATTTTTAACACTGCTAAATGTTATATCATCTCTTAATGTATTTAATATGCTTACTATATGCCCTTTGTTATCATATATTACAATACCAATTCCGTACTGAATGTTTTCACCTTTGAATCCCAGCCCCATAGAAATAATGATGTCATCACCCATTTCATATATATGCTGGTCACATTCTATGGAGAGTATTGCAATTTGTTTATCAGGGTCTTCTAATTGGTCTGTTTTTGCTTTCTGAACAGAGATAAGTTTATTTTTCGCTTCAGTTTCTTGTTGATAAGCTTCACAAACCTCAAGTCTCTCTCCAATCATTCTCATTTTGCCTTTTTCCATCCATATAGCAGTATCACAAAAATTTCGCACTGCAGATAAGGAATGGGATACAAACAAAATAGATGTCCCGGCATCTCGTATTTCTTTCATTTTTGTAAATGATTTCTGCTGAAACGCCATATCTCCAACGCTTAGCGCTTCATCAACAATCAGAATATCCGGATTTACCTGAACAGCGACAGAGAATGCCAAACGAGCAATCATACCACTTGAGTATGTTTTTACAGGTTGATCAAGGAACTCTTCAATTTCAGAGAATGCGACGATTTCATCGTACTTTTCATTAATCTCTTTCTTACTTAATCCTAAAACTGCCGCATTAAGGTAAACATTCTCTCGCCCTGTAAATTCAGGGTTGAAACCCGAACCAAGTTCAAGCAATGCGGCTATTCTACCATTAACAACAACTCTTCCTTCAGTAGGGTTCAAAGTCCCGCAAATCATCTGTAAAAGAGTAGATTTCCCGGCACCGTTATTACCAATGATCCCAACAGTTTCACCTTTGCGTATTTGGAAAGATAGGTCTCTAACAGGCCAAAACTCTCGATAGTAACTACCGGCAGTCCCAACATGTAATACTTTCTTTAATGTTGGTAAAATAAACTGTTTTAACCTTGCGCGCGGGTTTTCATAAATATGAAAACACTTACTTAGCTGCTCAACTTCAATAGCTAGATCATCACAGAACATCTGCAAATCCCTTTCTTGTTTTTTGGAACCAAGCATAACCTAACCAACATACGGCCAATGCACACAATGTATAAAGGAGTAACCCAAGATAATTAGGATTTACCCCCCAGATCAACACATTCCTGACTTGCTCAATTATAAAAGTTAGAGGATTTAGCATTAACCATGGGCGTAATATGGCTGGAACGGCACTTATTGGGTAAAAAACAGGGGAAAGAAATGAAAGAACCATTGTAAATATGGTAATACTTTGCCCAATATCTCTGATAAATACACCAAACGAAGCAAGGAACCACGATAAACCCGATGCCAAGATAACTAAAGGGAAAAAGACAAGTGGCAACTGAATTGCTGTCCAGGGGATATCATTCTTTACTAATAAAATAGCAACCAGTAATACACCGATGCTGATCAATGCATTGAAACAGCACGTTACAATATTAATTACAGGAAGAATCTCTAATGGGAACACTACTTTTTTAACGTAGTTGACGTTACCCGTTATAAGTCCCGGCGATTTATTTAATACTTCTGCCAGAAATGTATGCGTCAGAAGACCAGCAAATAACACTACAGCGAATTCATATTTTGATTCATCACCACCGTGATTCCATTTAGCTTTAAACACAACGGAAAAAATAAACGTATAGATTATTAACATAATCATCGGTGTAATGATTGACCAAAGAATCCCTAATGCCGACCCTTTATATTTCCCAAGAATTTCTCGCTTTGACATTTGATAAATCAAATTTCTATTTGATTTTATCGACTTTATCATGCTGGGCAGTGAGAGTTTTGCTCTCGACTGCGCTGAATTTATCTGAATACCCTGCATCATACGATTATTTTCTCTTTTAAAGATGTTCGGAGTAAAAACAAGCTATACATAAACTTGTTTCACTCATAAAAATCAAACTTTCTTAAATAGAATTGCTAGTGCAAATGCGACACTGCCAAAATATGTTTGCCGATACATTTTTATTTTTCTGAATAGGCATACTCTTTTAATCAAACCTGCACATCTTGCATCATTAAATTGTTTTATCAACATTTCATTATCAGAGGTTAATTTAATGTCGGTTAATGCAAGTAACGATATATTTTTTTGTATCCATAACTGGAACTTACCGTCCAGTACGCCTCGTATTCTTTTCATTCTTGCCAGCATACTAATATTGGAACCAATAAGATTATCAGAATGCTGACGGTATTTAATTGTTGGGTTTGGGTCATATATTACATTCCCTCCACAGCCAGTGATGACAATATAAATCCACCAATCATGTGAAACTATTTCTTCCCAACGTGGCGTTTTGATAATTAAATCTTTTGCTACATTGTTCATCATCATAGTATTCCCACCAGCAATACTTTGAATTAATGCATTTCTGAATGATGGTTTTTTACTGAATAATGGTGAATAACCTATACATTGGTCATGTTCATCTACCAACATCGTTCGACCACAATACAGCGCTGGTATTTCATGATCTAACGCATCTAACATTAAAACTGCGCGTTGTAATTTGTCATCTAACCACACATCATCCTGATCGCTAAATGCATAATATACGGTATCATCATGAACAACATTTAATAAAGAGATAAAATTCCAAGCAAAACCACGTCGAGGCCCTTCAAGGATAAAGACCCTATCTTCACCTAATCTTGTTTGATATTCTTTTAAAATATCTAAAGTTTCATCAGTTGAACCATCATCAGATGCATAGATAACCCAATTCAGGTGTATTTGGTTTACTATAGAATCCAACTGTTTTCGAATAAATTTACTACCGTTGTAAGTACAAAGTAGCACCGCAACTTTTGATTCAGATTTCATAATTTACTTATAAAGCTCTGCAAATTGGAGAAAAGACCCTATTTGTCATTTATTGATGATATTGGTATTAGAAGACAAGGCCTGTGAATATCAACATGAAGATCATTCTAAATAATAGATCGTTCAAATTGAAGTGCTTAATATTATACATTTATAAATAGCGAGAGAATTATTGTTAATAAAAAAACAAATTTTAACGCTAATTCATTTTGCCATTATTGCTGAACATCAATACTCACGTGCATCACATCTATTACTTATTAATAAACATGGATAATTTAAAAAAAAACCATGTAAAATATTAATTATTTTTAGAGTTAGCCGTAAAAATTCATTAACCAGTACATTATCTCTGGTTTTGACAAAGCTCAGATATATTTACACTGCCAATATTATTTAAAATCCTCTTTTTCACTTTCCTAGTATTTCAATAACTGAACGCTCTACCCCAACTTTCCAGTCAGGTAATTCAACTCCAAAAGCTTTCTTAAATTTATTATTGTTTAGTCTTGAATTTAATGGCCGTTGCGCAGCAGTTTGATACTCAGAGGTCGGCAGGGCTTTGACTTCTTTAAGCAACAATTCTTCACCCTGAGAGCGAGCAATTTCGAAGACAAACTTCGCATACTCATACCAACTTGTCTCTCCACTTGCTACAAGATGATATTTTCCTGTAAGAGATTCATCCTTTAACGTTGCGCGAATAGCTATTGCTGTACAGTCAGCGAGTAATTCAGCTCCTGTTGGTGCACCAAATTGATCGCTAATGATAGAAAGAGTTTCTTTTTGTTTTGCAAGATTCAACATCGTTTTTGCAAAATTTGCACCACGAGTAGCATATACCCAACTCGTTCTAAAAATTAAATGTCGAGGATTATTCGACACGATGGCAACTTCACCTGCAAGCTTAGTTTGGCCATAAACATTAAGTGGGTTTGTTTCTTCCGCTTCAGTGCGGTAATGCCCCCCAGCCCCATTAAACACATAGTCGGTAGAATAATGGATCAACAGAGAACCTAACTTCGCAGTTTCTTTCGCTATAACTTTAACGCTTTCAGCATTGAGAAGATATGAAAGCTCCTGCTCACTCTCGGCTCTATCGACCGCTGTATGTGCAGCAGCATTGACGACAACATCAGGTTTTACAATACGAATAGTCTCTGCTATCCCATCAGGATTTCTTAGGTCACCGCAAAGTGTGGTGTCATAAAAATCAATGGCAATTAACTCCCCTAACAAACAAAGAGAACGTTGTAATTCCCATCCTACCTGACCATTCTTACCAATTAGTAAAATCTTCATGTTCTTCTCAATGGCTGCGTTAATTTTAATTCGAAAGTAGATTACTCATTAATGAGCATATTCAAGTAGCGACCGTACTCTGTTTTTGAGAGTTTTTGCGCTTGCTCTGCAACCTGATCTTTACTCATCCAACCTTTGCGGTAAGCAATCTCTTCCAGGCAAGCCACTTTCAGACCCTGGCGTTTTTCGATGGTGTGGATAAATTGAGATGCTTCCACTAAGCTGTCATGCGTACCCGTATCTAACCAGGCAAACCCGCGCCCCAGTAATTCCACTTGTAAATTACCTTGCTCAAGGTACATCTGGTTCAGAGTGGTAATCTCTAGTTCACCACGAGCAGAAGGTTTCACTTGCTTTGCCATCTCTACAACATTGCTATCATAAAAATAGAGGCCAGTAACTGCCCAGTTTGATTTTGGTTTGAGTGGTTTTTCTTCTATCGACAGGGCTTTGTAATTTTCATCAAATTCCACAACACCAAAACGTTCCGGGTCGAGTACCTGATAACCAAATACCATCGCGCCATTGGTCAATTGCGAAGCTGTTTCCAGCTTTTTACCAAAACTTTGACCAAAATAAATATTGTCACCCAGAACTAGTGCGCAAGGTTCATTATTAATAAACTCTTCGCCAATAATAAATGCCTGAGCTAAACCATCAGGAGAAGGTTGAACTTGGTATGACAAATTAATACCAAACTGGGAACCATCTCCGAGTAGGCGTTTGAATGACGCCATATCTTCTGGCGTAGTAATGATCAATATATCGCGAATCCCCGCCAACATTAGAACGGAAATAGGATAGAAAATCATCGGTTTATCATAAACAGGAAGCAGTTGTTTTGATACACCTTGCGTAATAGGATATAGACGTGTTCCTGAGCCACCTGCTAACACAATACCTTTCATTTTCTATCCTTAATTATTTGTAAGACCGAGTCTTTCGCCAGCGTAGGAACCATCCATTACTCGCTGCCACCACTCTTTGTTGTTCAGATACCAATTCACGGTTTTGCGAATACCGCTTTCAAATGTCTCTTGAGGAATCCATCCAAGATCATTTTTGATTTTTGTTGCATCAATCGCATAACGCAAATCGTGCCCCGGACGGTCAGTCACATAAGTGATCAACTGAGCGAAGTGTTCAATTCCCGCAGGCTTAGTGCCGATAACGTCATCCAGAATGTTACAAATAGTCGTCACAACCTCGATATTTTTACGTTCGTTATGACCACCAATGTTATAGGTCTCACCAATTGTGCCTTCCGTGACGACTTTATACAGTGCTCGGGCATGGTCCTCGACATACAGCCAGTCGCGGATCTGCTCACCATTCCCATAAACAGGCAATGGTTTACCCGCCAGTGCGTTGAGGATAATCAAAGGGATCAATTTTTCCGGGAAGTGGTACGGACCGTAGTTATTGGAACAGTTAGTCACTATACATGGCAGACCATAGGTACGTTGCCAGGCGCGAACCAAGTGATCGCTTGAGGCTTTTGATGCTGAGTACGGGCTGCTGGGCGCATATGAAGTTGTTTCGGTAAATAGAGGAAGAACCTCCCCTGCCGGGCATTCATCTGGATGCGGCAAATCACCGTAAACTTCATCAGTGGAAATATGATGGAAACGGAACTCTGCTTTACGAGCTTCACTTAATTGCGACCAGTAAGCACGGGTCGCTTCCAACAATGTATAGGTACCGACAATATTGGTTTCAATAAAAGCTGCAGGACCCGTAATTGAACGATCGACATGGCTTTCTGCCGCCAGATGCATCACAGCATCTGGTTGATGTTCGTTAAAAATCTTATCAAGAGCATTTCTGTCGCAGATATCTGCCTGCACAAATGCATAACGCCCATTTTCAGATACGTCGGCCAACGATTCAAGATTGCCTGCATAGGTTAATTTGTCGACGTTAACGACGCTGTCTTGAGTATTATTTATGATATGACGAACGACCGCTGAACCGATAAAACCAGCGCCACCAGTAACAAGAATTTTCACGTGAAGAGTCTCTCTATTATCTTGTAATGTTTTTTTTCGATATTTTATTATCGGCTATTTAAAACCTACTTAAGGTATTAAGCGATATTATGTAATCATATATTTGATTTAGCCCACGCTACCGCCCCTGGCTCAACAGCTACCAGTGGACTGAATTTTCTTCATATTTTTCCCCTCTTAGGGAGGCCAGGTTAAATCTCACTACACATTTTCGAGCAATCAAACAGTTAGATAAACTGGTAATTTAACCAGTATCTACCTGTTCGCTCATAACCATCTAGCATAAAGAATGATGTAGTTCAGTAGCTTACAAGATTTTCGCAAAAAAAACGGCAGTCGGCACCGGTAATGTTACATAAATGCAACAATACCGCCACGATTGACTGCCGTTCTTTTCATCAGACTCTGGTTATCATTGATTGAAAAAAATCAACGAGCCAGTAACTTCTGAATGCTGTCCCTGAACTTCTGGCCTTCTTTATGGTTACGCAAACCATAATTAACAAATGCCTTCATGTAACCCATTTTCTTACCGCAGTCATAGCTTTCGCCGGTCATCAAAGCCGCTTCTACCGCTTGCTTTTGATTCAATGCAGCAATGGCGTCTGTCAGTTGGATTCGTCCCCATGCACCTGGCTCTGTCTTCTCAAGTTCAGGCCAGATATCAGCAGACAGAACATAGCGGCCCACAGCCGCCAGGTCAGAATCTAAAGTCTGCGGCTGATCGGGTTTCTCCACGAAATCAACAATGCGACCAATCTGCCCATCATTGTTTAACGGTTCTTCAGTGGTGATAACCGAATACTCGGACAAGTCTTCGTTCGGCATACGTTTTGCCAACACCTGGCTGCGCCCGGTTTCTTTGAAACGCTCAACAATTGCCGCCAAATTATAGCGCAATGGGTCAGCGCTGGCGCCATCAAGTATAACGTCAGGTAATACAACAACAAATGGATTGTCGCCGATAATAGGATGGGCGCACAAAATGGAATGACCCAAGCCTAAGGGCTGAGCCTGACGTACATTCATGATGGTCACGCCCGGTGGGCAAATGGACTGGACTTCGGCAAGCAACTGACGCTTCACGCGTTGCTCAAGCAGAGCTTCCAGTTCATAGGAAGTGTCGAAATGGTTCTCAACCGCATTCTTTGAAGAGTGCGTCACCAATACGATTTCTTTGATTCCCGCAGCTACGATCTCGTCGACGATGTATTGAATCATCGGCTTATCAACGATCGGTAGCATTTCCTTTGGAATAGCCTTTGTTGCGGGCAACATATGCATACCCAAACCTGCTACCGGAATAACTGCTTTCAAATTAATCATATTCAAACCCACCTCGAAATGGTTGGAGGATTATAGTCTTTTCGTGCTTTGATGCCAGCATGAATTGAGCCAAAGTAGTACGTCATTTTAACTTCCTCAACAAAGCCTACAAAACTAAAAACCTTTTTTTAATACACCTGAACCCTCAGATAAATCGCAAAGTGACTTGACGATTTATTTATTAACCATTGGCAGAGCAAAATTCAACCCATGGGTATTCACATGCTGCTGATCCACCCTGTCGATGTCTACCGAGCTGTGCCCTTTTTCGTTCACAGCCCGCACATTGGCAAGCGAAAGCAACGTGTCATCTTTGGCCATAAAACGGCCGCGCACATCTTTACGCAGGTCAAAGTTTAGCTTCAACGCGGGACCTACAGCAGAATACTGCATCACGTCGACGTTTCTCAGAAACAAGTGTTGCGGTTTGTTATGCAGTTCAAGCGTTGCTCTTTTCATCGCCACATTGGTGATTGCCACAAAAGAGGTCACATTACCCGACGAAATCTGGATACCCCGGCTCTTAAAAGGCATTTGGGTGTTATCCAGCGCAATGTCGTTAAGCTTAAAATTTTGTGGAATAGACAGATACTTACCTTTGATAACACCATAACCGATCAGAAATCCCGCACTGTCGACCATATCTACGTTATCAATAACGAAATTATCACAGCCGTAAATGGCAACTGTCGCGTTATCGATCCCCGCGTTCTTACTAAACGTGTGATTGATATTCCGCGCCTTTATATTGCGAATGATGAAGTGTTTGCCGTTTTCGACATGGACCAACTGGCGGCAGTTACTGCCGGTTATATTGGCAACAACAAAATTTTTCACAGCCTGATCTTCGGGATAGTCATTGTCATAGGTACTTCCCGCAAGCCCGATACCGATCCCCCAGTTGACCTTTCCATTGGTGCAATCAATGTTTTCAATCACATGGTCGGAGATAAGCAAGTCGTGATCGTTTATCGCCACATTCCATTCGATGGCATCACCCTGCAAACGGCTGAAGTGGCCGTTGGTTATCCTTACGTTCTCCATGCAATTGTGGAACCCTTGCCGCAAAATGGCGTAGTTCGCATCGTGTACCCGAATGTTATCAATCACCAGGTTGCGCATAGTGCGCTTATCTTTTCCGCCGATGTAGATTTGAGTCACCGGCACAAAACCGCTCATATCAATGCCTTTTATAGTGCAGTCTGAGCCCCGCACATCAAGGATGATATTGTGAAACCGCCCTCCCTTTCCCCCCAAAATCTGGCAACCGTCTTGCATCACAAAACGCCCTTTACCATTTCCTTTTAAGCCACCAGCAACCTGTAAGGTTTTACCTTGTGGCATAAAAATGGCTGTATTGATGTTGTCACAGACTAAATCGGCAGGAACAGACACGACATCAGCAACTGAGAAAGCTTGTTTGAAGGCGGCTATCCAGTCGCCGCTATAAAATTTCTGGACACTGACCTCGCTTTTGCCTGCCCCGGCTAACACACTGCGGGGCAAAATGAAGGGGACCGCAGCCAGAACAGAGCTGGCTTTGAGTAACTTGCGACGGGTGGAGGAAAATGAAGGGTTGGTCAATTCAAATTTTTTGCGCATACATCCCCGTGAGTCTTCACTAAATGGGTTTACAGCGTCTGTAGCTGACGTGCTAACTGCTGATAGATAACGTGCTGATTGAACTCGGTTTCAACTTTTTCACGCGCCAGTTGCAACATGGGTTTGAGTTCGCTTTCATCGATATTGCCGAAGGCCTGTAAGCTATCGGCGAGCGCTCCCGCATCGTTTTCTGGCACCAGCCAGCCGGAACGTCCCGAATCGATTAACTCAGGAATACCGCTATGCACGGTAGAGAGAACCGGAATACCGACCGCCATCGCTTCCATCAGAGCCACAGGGATCCCTTCCATATCGCCGTCAGCCCCCGTGACCGATGGCAGTAGGAACAAATCAGCCTCATCCAGCATCGCTTTCACTTCGTGATTCGGCTTGAAGCCCGGCATAAACACCACATCATCGAGTTGATTTTGTTCGATCAGCGTACGCAGCCGCGTTTCCCATGGACCAATACCCAGGATGTTGTAACGAAACTTCACGCCTCGCTCTTTTAACAACGCGCAGGCATCAATCGCCACATGCAATCCTTTCTTCTCGGTCAAGCGCGCCACCGAGATAATCTCTAGCATTTTCGCCGGTTTTTTAACGGCGCGTTGCGAAAACCGTTCCATATCCACGCCCATGCGCGAAACGGTAATTTTGTTGGCCGGGCAGCCCATTTTTTGCAAGCGTCCTGCCCACAATTCACTTATCGGCAACATCAAATCACCACGAGCAAAGAGCTTTTGATATTCTGGGGTGTAGTGCGCCAGCGCCTCACGTCCTGAAATATCGATACCGTGGAATACCGTGGCAATTTTGCCCTTCAGCAAACCAAGCTCGCGTAATTTTGCCGCCGTCACACCGGCAGGGCCGAAATGAGCAATAAAGACATCAGCCTGCACAGACTGAGGGTTGCGACCACAAATGGAGGAGAGAATTAAATTGCGAGCTTCCTCGCCATAGCGTTTCGCATTCAACGCCTTCCAGGTTCGTGGACGCAGCGCACCACGCAGCGTATTGAGCGCTCGGGATTGCAGTTTTGCCGCCTTGCCTACTGGTTCATCCATCAGCCAGGTGGTTTTTTCTGCAAGCTTGTACTCTTTGAATGCCGAGTGGGTATGGGTCAAATCCCCCTTCTGGATAGCGACGATTTCCACCTCATAACCCATATCAATAAATGCAACGATCTGGTTAAGCACGAAGGTTTCGGATGCCACTGGGAATTTAAGCAAGAAGAAGCCGACTTTCATTTATCCCCCTTCACTCGCGCCAGAACTGACTCCACCATGCGCCGGCCATCGGCACGTTCAGCACGTACCGCGCAAGCGAGGCGTTCATTGATTGCCGGTAGTTGCCCTAAGACGTCGGCCACCACGCTCTGAAGGGAACCATTCAGAAGCTGGCGGATTTCAATGGCCATTTCCGGCATCCCGAGCTGTTGCATGATGCCCGCGGATTTGTGTTCATAATTGATAGCAATGGCAGGCGTACCAAAGTTCATGGAGATAATGGCGGAATGCAGGCGCGTGCCGACGGTCAGTTCGCACTCACCAAGAATTTTGCCCATTTCCAGATCGTTAAGTTCATCCATGACCACGTGGTATTCATCCGGATTATTGATGTACTGGCGAAGATTCAGCGCCACCATCCTGTCATCTTTGTTGTAGCTGTCGATGCCCGTACAGGTCGAAAGTGCCAGTACCTGATAACCCTGGTCAATAATGCGATTCACCACCGAGGCAAATGCCTGCTCATAGGCTTGCTGAGTGGTGCCCAGGCGCTTATCAAAAGGCGCCAGCTCACGCAACGTAATCGCCACCGTTTTCTTGCGTTTGATGGTATTGAACCAATGCTGCACGGCGTAGCTCGGCACGAAGCTGTCGTTGTGATGCTCTACAAGCCAGGCCGTATCCACACCCTGCTCCACTTTGCTGCAATCAATATTGCTTCTTTTCATCAAATCGAGGCTGACGGATTCACGCAAAATCAGCGACTCCGTATTGCCGAAGACATAGCTTGCGAGGTGATTAAACTGCGGATCCTGGAACGGCCCTACGCTGTGGCCAATCATGTAAACCGGCTTTTTCGCCATAAAGCTGCACAGCGCATGTTCAAATTGCGAAACACCGTACAAATCGACAAAAAACGAACCGCCGACCTGAATAATCGCGTCATAGTTTTGCAGCGACTTAACGAAATCGATAAATCCTTGTGGGATGGAAATATTACGCAGGCGTCCGTTATCAGTGGCTTTCGCCAGCAAGACCTGATGCTGATACTTGCGGCGCAGGACTTTTTTAACCCGCCCCATCAACCCAACCGCATTGTTATGTTGCTTCATCTGCTTATACAGGGTGTCACCCAGCACCGGGCGACCCAACAGCCACGCGGAGCTCACCGGATAGCGGCTCATCACATCAACATGCACGGTTTCGTCAATGGTGGTAATGGCATCAATCAGTCCGCGCAAAATGGCGCTATCACCACGGTTGCCGCACGTGTGGTTGCCAAGAATCAATAATTTCATACAGACCTCGTTCTTTAATGTATGCCCTCACCCCTGCCCTCTCCCCCAGGAGAGGGAGAAAACCGATCATTCCCCTCTATCAGGTGAGGGAGAAAACGGTCAGTCCCCTCTCCCTTGAGGGAGAGGGTTAGGGTGAGGGGGCGTTCGAATAAACTGGCGTTTCATCTCTACCACTAGTGCGTTGCGCGAAAGCGCCAGCATGACGATAAAGGCCAATGCACCAGCCGCAATTTGTACGCCCAACAACAAGCCGAGCGAGAGCTGCCCTTTCAGGGCAAATCCCAGCGAGCCACTGATCACAATGGTTGGAATAGAAAGGTAAAACGGCAGCCAGATGCTTTGAATGTACTGGCGGAAGCTTGCGCCGAGTACCGGCCTAATCATCACGAAATAGCTCAGTACGGTATTCACTATCTGCACCAGTAAGAAACCCAGCGTGACGCCCAGCGCACCCGCCATATGGCCGCCGATAATAATCGCCGGGATAAACAAGCAGGTTTTGAAGACATTGAATTTAAAGCTGATATCGACACGTGCTTTTGCCATCAACAGCGATCCAATCGGGTTACCAATGGAGCGCAACAGGCCAACCACGCACAGCAATTGCAGAATCGGCGTAATAAACTGCCATTTCTCACCAAACACCAGCGGCACAAAATTATTCGACACCACCAGCAGGCCGAGCAATGCCGGGAAGTTAATGATCCCAACAATCGACAGCAATTTGTAGAAGTTGATACGTAACTTGTCGGTATCGTCCTGAATTTTGGCAAAAGCAGGAAACAGCACGCGGGTGATAATCGGATTCAGTTTCATCGGTGGTACCACTGCCACGTTATAGGCGAGGTTGTAGCCCCCGGCGATGCTGGCCCCAAGAATTCGCGCCAGCACTAACGTTGAGAGATTGGTATTCACATAATTGATAATGCTGTCAGCTGTTAGCCATGCACCGAACTTCAGATTCGAGCTGACAGATTTCAGGGAAAAATGCAGGCCAGGGCGATAAATCTTGCGGCCAAAGAAACCAAATAACGCCGTGCGAACCACGGTGTTAACCAGATAACCGATGATCGCCGTCATGGCGAACGGGTAATACATTGCCGCCCCAACCGTCACGGTAAAACCCGACAACACGGATACCGTTTCAATCGAGCCAATCGTTGAAAACTCCAGTTCCTTTTGCATTAGCGCGCGGAACTGCTGCCCGTGTGGGATAACGATAAAAGCGAACGACAGTGTTTTAATCAGCGGTGCAAGGGCTGCGGTATTCAGTACCGTAGCGATAACATCGCTGAGTAAAAACACCACCGCGAATACCGCAAGCCCAAGGCCAACATTCAGCCAATACAACGTGGTCAGCTCGAGGTGGCTTATCTCTTTGCGCTGGATAATCGAGTTGGCAATGCCAAAATCTGACAACGTATCGGCCAGCGCGATGATCACCAGCGAAACCGTCAGCAGGCCAAACTCGTGATTGTCGACAATACGCGCCAGCACGGTCATCTGCACCAGGCCAAGACTAATAATAATCACCGTGGCGATGGCAGACCATTTGGCACCGCTGATGGTTTTTTCTCTCAGACTCATTGCGGAATCACTCAATAGGCGGCTTTGTTAACAAAGCCTTTGAAAATGGTCAGAAAGACAATTTTGATGTCAAACCACAGGCTCCATTCGCGGATGTATTCCAGATCAAACTCAACACGCTTTTCCATTTTCTCCAGCGTGTCAGTTTCACCGCGCCAGCCGTTGATTTGCGCCCAGCCCGTGATGCCCGGTTTCACTTTATGGCGCAGCATGTAGCCTTCAATCAGCGATCGATATTGCTCGTTATGCGCCACGGCATGCGGGCGCGGCCCGACAATCGACATCCCCCCCATCAGCACATTGATAAATTGCGGTAATTCATCAAGCGAAGTACGGCGCAAGAAGTTGCCCACTGGCGTAATGCGCTTGTCACCTTTCGTGGCCTGGGTAACGACAGCATCGTTTTCCATCACTTTCATGGAGCGGAACTTCCAGACTTTGATCGGTTTCCCGTCCATGCCGTAGCGCGTCTGGCGGAAAATAATTGGGCCAGGCGAGGTCAATTTCACCGCCGCGCTGATACACAACAGCACCGGCGAAATAAACAGCAGGATCAGCGAAGCCAGCACGATATCTTCGAGACGTTTCAGAACACGGTTAATGCCGTTTAACGGGGTTTCAAAAAGAGGCACAACCGGCACACCGTTCACTTCTTCGGTGCGGGCATTAAGAATATTGAAGGTGAAAACATCCGGGATCAGCAGCACTGAGCAGGTGGTATCGGTCAGTTCACGCACCAGTGATTTAATCCGCGCTTCTTCGCTCATGGCCATCGCGATATAGATATTATCGATGCGCCCTGCCCGCGCTTGTTCCACCAAATCTGCGAAACAGCCCGCATAATCGCCATGGGGTGATTCCGGCTGTTGGTCGTCATACACACCAGTGACATCAAATCCCAGCCATGGCTCGTTGCGGAAACTCTCGGCAAGCGCATAGCCCACGGGCATCGAACCTGCGATTGCAATGCGGCGCGTGTTGTACCCCATATTGCGCAACCAACCGGCGCCCAGGCGGATAAACGAGCGGCAGAACATCATGCCGAAACTGGTGAGCACGTACCAGGCGAGATAGACCCAGAAAGACCCGTCAAAATCAGGATTAAAGGCCAGTAAACCGGCACTAAAAATCAGGCTCAATGTCCAGTTTTGCAGCAACAACATCAGTTCGCTGGAAATCTTCACCCCGCGCCAGGACCGGTAAAAATCGGTCATACCGCCAATCATCTGGAAAACAACTAGGGCCAGTAAGGCCATCAGTAAATGCATGTACAAAAACGGTAACGCGTTGACCTGACACACAATCCATAACCCAACAAACATAATGGTGATGTCAGAAAAACGTTGCACCATAGAGATTAACGATGCGTTCGTTTTTGGTAGCTCGCGCTTTTTTAGGTTTGTCATCGTTTTACCTTTATTCACTATTTTCCCCTCACCCCGGCCCTCTCCCTCGAGGGAGAGGGAGAAAACCGTCAATCCCCTCTCCTGGGGGAGAGGGTTAGGGTGAGGGCGACCTGTGATACCCAAATCACTGATTCAACAGTTCCATGATTTCTTGTGTTCGCGCCTGCATGAGCTGTTCGTTACGCTTAGATTCCACATTCAAACGCACCACCGGCTCGGTGTTGGAGCTGCGCAAATTAAAGCGCCAGTCCGCGAACGCCATGCTCACGCCATCGGTGTGGTCCACCTCGGTAGCACGTGGCGCAAAATGCTGCTGCACTCGGGCGATGGCCACTTTCGGGTCCGCCAGCTTGCTGTTGATTTCCCCGCTTGCCGGCCACGCCGCCATACGGTCGTGCACCAGCTCACCCAGACTTTTCCCTTTCAGGCACAGCAACTCCGTCACCAGCAGCCACGGGATCATCCCGCTGTCGCAGTAAGCAAAATCACGGAAATAGTGATGGGCACTCATTTCGCCGCCGTAAATCGCATCTTCCTCGCGCATACGCTCTTTGATAAACGCATGCCCGGTTTTTGACATCACCGGCGTGCCGCCTGCGCGCTCCACGATATCCACCGTGTTCCATGACAGACGCGGATCATGAATAATCTTCGCCCCCGGCTGTTTTTCGAGGAACGCCGCTGCCAGCAGGCCGACGATGTAGTAACCCTCGATAAATTGCCCGTGCTCATCAAACAGGAAGCAGCGGTCAAAATCGCCGTCAAAAGCAATCCCCATGTCCGCGCCGTGTTCAATCACCGCGTTGCGGGTGTCGGCACGGCATTCCGGCAGCAGCGGATTCGGGATACCGTTCGGGAAATGTCCGTCAGGCTGGTTGTGGACTTTGATAAGCGTCAGCGGCACGTTGAGTGCCTTAAGCCGGGCTTCGATGGCATCGATAATCGGGCCCGCCGCGCCGTTACCGGAGTTAATCACCAGCTTCAGGGGCTTGATGTTGTTGATGTTGATGTACGAGAACAGGTGATCAATGTAAGCCTCAACCACGGAAATTTTCTGGTAGCTACCGCGTTGGATTGCATCAACAGGCTGGAAGTCATTGGCTTCCGCCAGACGCTGCACATCGCGCAGGCCGGTGTCACCACTGATGGGGCGCGCGCCTTCGCGTACCAGCTTCATGCCGTTATAGTCCATCGGGTTATGGCTGGCGGTCACTTCAATGCCACCGTCCACGCCCAGATGCCAGGTGGCGAAATAGATCTCTTCGGTGCCGGACAGGCCGATATCCAGCACGTCCACGCCCGCATCCTGCAACCCTTTTGCCAGCGCTAATTTCAACGTTTCACTGGTCAGGCGTACATCGCCGCCCAGCACAATCGTTTTCGGTTTCAGGTACTCGCCATAGGCGCGGCCAATACGTTCGGCTATCTCTTCGTTCAGCTCTTCGCCCAGGCGACCACGGATGTCGTAGGCTTTAAAACAGGTTAATTTCTGTGTCATATCCACTCCTTCGGGCAACAGTTACCCAACCCGCAGGCTCGCGGGCTGCGGGAATGATTAAATTGTGATGGGGTTAGATACGCCCGTAACGGTCTTCGAAACGAACGATATCGTCTTCTGCGAGGTAAGTGCCGGAACGCACTTCAATCAGATCGAGCGGGATTTTTCCGGGGTTTTCCAGGCAATGCGTCACGCCCAGAGGAATGTAGATGGACTCGTTCTCGCCCAGCAGTTTTGTCTCTTCACCCAGCGTGACTTTTGCGGTGCCCGCCACCACAATCCAGTGCTCAGCACGGTGGTGATGCATCTGCAAAGACAACCCTTCGCCAGGCTTGACGGTAATGCGTTTCACCTGGTAACGCTCGCCTTCATCAATGGAGTCGTATTTTCCCCACGGGCGATACACTTCGCGGTGATTGTGGTGTTCGTGGCGACCATCAAATTTGATTTGCTCAACGACTTTTTTCACACTTTGCACGTGGTCGCGGTCGGCAATCAGTACCGCATCTTTGGTCTGCACGACGACGAGATCTTTCACGCCAACGGTGGTGACAAGTCCCGACTCTGCATAGATATAGCTGTTTTCAGTATCATGGCTGATCACATCGCCGTGATGCACATTGCCCTGTGGGTTTTTGGTGCTGATTTCCCACAGCGATGACCACGAGCCCACGTCGCTCCAGCCTGCATCCATCGGCACAACGACGGCATCAGCGGTTTTTTCCATCACGGCATAGTCGATAGACTCATCCGGGCAGCTCAGGAAGGCCGCTTCGTCCACGCGGACAAAATCCAGGTCCGGGTCAACGTTTGCCATGGCTTTTTCGCAGGCGCTAAGAATATCCGGGCGAAATTTTTTCAGCTCTTCAAGGTAGCGCCCGGCACGGAACAAGAACATGCCGCTGTTCCAGTAATACTCACCGCTGGCGACGTACGCCTGTGCGGTCGATAAATCGGGTTTTTCCACAAACTGTGCGACACCAAACGCAACGGCATCCGTTTCAGCCGCCTGAGGTTGTCCACGGCGAATATAGCCATATCCGATTTCCGGCAGGTCAGGAACGATACCAAACGTCACCAGTTTCCCTGCTTCGGCAAACGGCAGCGCGCTGCGAACCGCTTCACGAAAGGCTTCTTCGTTCTCAATCACATGATCGGCTGCGAGGATCAGCATTAGCGGATCGCTTTCAGGTTGATTGCGTAATGCCGCGAGGGCTGCCAGCGCAATAGCCGGGGCCGTGTTACGGCCTGCGGGTTCCAGAACGATATTTTCCGTCAGCTTGTTTAGCTCACGTAGCTGTTCAGCCACGATAAAACGATGTTCTTCGTTGCAAATCACCACCGGGCTTTCGCACGCCACACCGTTCAAACGGCTAATGGTGGTTTGCAACATGGTCAGCTCCCCTTTCAGGCACAGGAACTGTTTCGGGTAAAGCACGCGGGACAACGGCCATAAACGGCTACCGTTCCCGCCAGCCATGATCACCGGATAAAGTTGGCTCATTTTTAACCCCGAATGTCAGTAATAAATTGATTCAGTACGCTGTCTTTCTCCAGCGTGCGCTCGGCATATTCACATGCCACGGTATTGAGTACCGGCAATTGCAAACAGCGCTCGATGCCATCGGCTAGCGCATCAACCGATTCAGGCTCAACACATACGGCAATGCCGGAATAAGCCTCGCAAAGTTGGCCGAGCTCGGTTTCCGGTTCTGCGGTAATCACCGCATTGCCGCCCACGGCAAGAATATTGGTCAGTTTGGAAGGCAACACTGCATCTGCCGCACCCCGACGCTGAATAACCAAGTGGCAATCCGCGAGATGCAGTAACGCTGGCAGTGCGTCGTAAGGCTGCAATGGATGGAACACCACGTTTTGCAAACCCTTCTCCTGCGCCTGTTTTTGCAGGCGCGCTTTGCCACCGCCCTGGCCGACAATCACAAATAACCATGGCTGATGAGCGAAATGCGCAGCCACCTCAATGACGGTTTCCAGCCCCTGCTTCTCCCCGATATTGCCGGAATAGAGAATGATTTTTTTATCAACAGGCAGCTGTAAGCGGGTGCGCACCGCAAGAACATCCTCGTGGGAAATACCGCGAAAACGTTCAACTTCCGACCAGTTAGGAAAAAAGATCACTTTTTTCTGATCCACGCCCTTTTCCACCGCTTTGTTCATCATCGAACGCGAAATGGTCGAAACGTTATCAACGTTATGCAGACCACTTTGCTCAAAACGTTGAGCCAGTCGGGCTACTTTCCCCTGCTTTTTACCTGCCATTCCCAGGCCAAGCATCGCGTCCACTTCGTAATCCTGGATATGCAGCAGCGTACGTGCGCCGCTGAGTTTCGCGAGCAGGCGCATACCTGGTACGCAAAACAGCGTAGGCACGACGCCAATAATGCGATCCGGCTTCCAGCGACGCTGTGCCAGCAGCGGGAAGAATGAACTCAGCGCAAAGCTGCCGAGATGGATCAGGCGCTTTAACGTTGACGGCTGTTTTGGCACATATAATGGGCAGCGCCAGACGGTGGCCGCACCGACTTCTTTTTTATACTTCCAGGCGCAATATTCGGGATGCACTTCCCAGACCGGATAGTAAGGTGGTGCGGTGATCACCCGCACCTCATGGCCCTGGCGCGTCATCCACTCAACCATTTCGCCGGTGTATTTGCCGATGCCCGTCAGTTCCGGAGAATAGTTGATGCCATACACCAGTATTTTCATAACCCGATGACCTTATTAGCTTTATCCGCGAGGAAATAAGCGCGGCTATTGTCGTGGACATCGTCACGTGCTAACAACGACTCTGACGTTAACCAGCGATATGCACTGTGCTGCGCGGTTGGCAGTTGCAACGCGGTCGCATCGACACGCAGGCGGAATCCCAGCACCACGTAGTGCGTTGAGAAATCCGTCCCGGAGAAGTTGTCGTCATAGAAGTGCTGCCAAACGCCGTAAAACTCGCCGTCGGCCATCACGAAACGCTTACCCAGTTCGGCTTCGGTTAAGCGTGCAAAAGCCTGCTCCAGCGTTTCATCTTTCTGCACCCGGCCACCCGGCACGAACCAAAAGTTCTGCGCCGGGCGCTGAGTGCGTTGCCCCAACAAGAACTCGCCGTCCTGATTTTCAACAATCAGGTCGATGGAGATAAGCGGGGTGGAACTCACGACCGTTGCGAAGTCTTCAGCACTCAGGAACATACTTACCCCCGGAACCGTTGTTGGTTTTCGAGGAACCACTGGTAGGTGCTGGCAAGACCTGGCTCCAGCGTGATCTCCGGATACCAACCCAGACGGCGCAGACGTGTCACGTCCAGCAATTTACGTGGCGTGCCGTCCGGTTTGGTGGCATCGAACACCACGCGCCCACGGTAGCCCGTCACTTTCGCGATGGTTTGCGCTAGCTCGCGGATGGTGCAATCGACCCCGGTACCGACGTTAATATGTGAAAGCATGGGCTGGGTATTTTCGGCCCACACTTCACTCGCCAGCTCCATAATGTGGATGCTGGCTGCCGCCATATCATCAACATGCAGGAACTCACGCATTGGCGTACCGCTCCCCCACACCACGACGTCAGGAGAGTTCTGCTCTGTCGCTTCATGGAAACGACGCAGCAACGCCGGGATGACGTGTGAATTGCTCGGGTGGAAGTTATCGTGCGGGCCATACAAATTGGTTGGCATCACCGAACGATAATCGCGACCAAATTGGCGGTTGTATGACTCGCACAGTTTGATGCCCGCAATTTTGGCAATCGCGTACGGCTCATTGGTTGCTTCAAGCGTGCCTTGCAGCAGCTCGCTTTCCGCCATCGGCTGGTTGGCCATCTTTGGATAAATGCACGATGAACCGAGGAATAACAGCTTATTCACGTTATGCGTATGGGCAGAATGAATAATGTTGGCCTCAATCATCATATTTTCGTAGATGAAGTCAGCAGGATACGTATTGTTCGCCACAATACCGCCCACTTTCGCCGCCGCCAGATAAACCTGATCGATTCGCTGTTCGGCAAAGAAAGCATTAACTGCGGCACCATCCAACAGATTCAGTTCATCACGGCCACGCAGCACCAGCTCAACGTCAGCACGTTGCTCAAGCTGACGGACAATGGCAGAGCCGACCATCCCACGATGGCCAGCAACAAAGATACGGTGTTTATTCATGCTCAGGACTCCAGCGCGATGGCAACCTCGTAACCGTGTGATTTGAGCAACGAGTGTTTTTTCGCCGCTTCCAGGTCTTTAGCGACCATTTCGCCGACCATTTCCCTGAGCGTGATTTCTGGCTTCCAGCCCAGTTTTTCATGTGCTTTGGTTGGGTCGCCGAGCAAGGTTTCCACTTCAGCAGGACGGAAGTAGCGCGGGTCGACGGAAACAATCACATCGCCGGGTTTCACGCCTGGTGCATCATGGCCGGTCACGGAAACAACAATGCCTTTCTCATCAACACCAGTGCCTTCAAAGCGCAGTTTGATACCGAGTTGCGCGGCGGACATCTCCACAAACTGGCGCACGGAGTACTGCACACCGGTGGCAATCACGAAGTCTTCTGGCGTGTCTTGTTGCAGCATCATCCACTGCATTTTCACGTAATCTTTGGCATGGCCCCAGTCACGCAGGGAGTCCATGTTGCCGAGGTACAGACATTTTTCCAGGCCCTGAGAGATGTTGGCGATAGCGCGAGTGATTTTACGGGTCACGAAGGTTTCACCACGGCGTGGGGATTCGTGGTTAAACAGAATGCCGTTACAGGCGTACATACCGTAGGATTCGCGGTAGTTGACGGTTATCCAGTAAGCGTAAAGTTTGGCGACGGCATATGGGGAGCGCGGATAGAAAGGCGTGGTTTCTTTCTGCGGAGTTTCCTGCACCAGACCGTAAAGCTCGGACGTGGATGCCTGATAGAAACGGGTTTTCTTCTCTAAACCTAAGAACCGAATCGCTTCCAGCAGACGCAACGTTCCCATTGCATCAACATCTGCGGTGTATTCCGGGGATTCAAAAGAAACCGCGACGTGGCTCATGGCGCCCAGGTTATACACTTCATCCGGCTGCACTTCGGAAAGAATACGGGTCAGGTTTGAGCTGTCCGTCAGATCACCGTAGTGCAGATGGAATTTTGGATTGCTGGCATGAGGATCCTGATAAATATGATCAACACGTTCAGTATTGAATGAAGAAGCACGACGTTTGATGCCATGAACTTCGTAACCTTTTTCCAGCAGCAGTTCCGCCAGATAGGAACCGTCTTGTCCGGTAACACCCGTGATGAGAGCTACTTTAGTCATAATGTTTTTCCTCTGTTAACATTTTTGTACCACCCTCACCCCGGCCCTCTCCCTGAGGGTGAGGGGGAAAACCATACGATCCCCTCTCCTGAGGGAGAACACCGTACGATCCCCTCTCCTGGGGGAGAGGGTTAGGGTGAGGGCGAGGGCGAAAGTTCTATGCGCGCTCCCGAATCACTACCGCCGGATTTCCCCGACAAACGGCATTCGCCGGTAATGATTTATAAACACTGCTGCGAGCACCGACGACGGTGCCATTACCTATCGTCACACCAGGTGAAACAAATACATCTGTTGCCAACCAGCACTTTTCACCGATAACAATCGGTGAAGCGGTAATATCAAAATGCTTGCTCATATAATCGTGACTGCCGGTACATAAATAACACTTTTGTGACACCACAGAATTAGCACCAATGGTAATATCACCCAGCGTATATAACACCGCGTCATCCCCTACCCACGCATAATCACCGAGCGTTAATTTCCATGGATAGGTAATTTTGACTGAGGGACGAATCACCACCCCTTTACCAATTCGTGCGCCAAATAA
Organism: Buttiauxella sp. WJP83; assembly: GCF_027594725.1. Classification (NCBI taxonomy): domain Bacteria; kingdom Pseudomonadati; phylum Pseudomonadota; class Gammaproteobacteria; order Enterobacterales; family Enterobacteriaceae; genus Buttiauxella; species Buttiauxella sp. WJP83. The sequence continues at coordinate 1,604,889 of NZ_CP110080.1, read as the reverse complement.
ACGTAATAAGAATGCACGCCAGCGATAAAATATTTGCGGCGACCAGGCAAATAATGTTGCCTGCACTGCCCACCACAGCTGTACTTTAATAGGATTCCCACCCCGGAAACCTTTCGGCACCGAGAAGCCATTTAATTCCTGCATATTATCCTCTTGAGGATTTTATCGGATATCGCTTGTGTGAATTCGATCTGCGGACTCATCCGAAAATTTAAGTCTTGTTATAAAGTGCTTTTGCTTTTCCAGTGGTACGCAAACGAAACTTGAATGATAATTCCGCGACAAAACCAGGTACGCCTAATATCTTACGTTGCACATTTTTTGCATCATGACACAACTCAACATTATTCGATGTTGACACGCCACCCATGGAAAACTCAGAGATCAGGCCTTTAATACGTTTAAAGGCATAACCGCTTTTGTACATTTTCGCAGCCAGCGCATAATCAGATGAAACTTTATATTGCAAATCGTAAGGGTGTTTACGTAACCCAGATACTGGGAAAAATATGGCCTGATGGCTGGCGGGTAAGCTGTGGTAAATATACCAACCCTGTTTTGCGCGGCGTTCTATTTTTGTCCCATCACCGAAGTCTAATAATGCATCGCCAATGACCATCGCATTATCAGTCTCGGGCATGGCGGCGAGCTGATGTGCAACGTTTGCTATCTCCGGGTGGAAAATATCACCCGAGTTGAGGAACAAGGCATAGCGGCCCTGAGCCATTTCAATCCCTTTGTTCATGGCATCATAGATACCGTTATCTTGTTCGCTGACATAGCGTAAGTTGTACTGTTCATTGATATTTTTCAGGAATTCTTCCGTACCGTCTTGCGAACCCCCATCAACCACAATCCACTCAAATGTGATGCCTGGTGCCTTCGCTAAATGAGCCAGCGACTGCCAGGTTTTTTCAATTCCGGCGAGATTTTTGTAAGCAACAGTGATAACACTTAATAGCATTATTATTGACCTCAGGTGTTCGTAATATTAAGTGCCTTGCGCAAAATAAATGGACACACAATTAAGAACGCATATTCAGGGCTAAAAATTGAGCCGGTAAAAAATAGCGACATCGGCATAAAAAGCCAAAGCTGCACGCGGTAATTCTCATTATTACCAAACGCCGTGCGCATCATTTTAATGACTTTCCACATGTACCATACTGTCAGTAATACTGCGAACCAGGAAAAATAAATAATCAGAAGATACAAACCATTGTCTACTGTTTTACCGACATCCGCACCGTTAAAGATTCCGAATGATGCAACATATTCATATAAAGATCCGAAACGCACTACCCCATCGATATTGCTCAATGAATATCCGACCATCGCTAACGGGCCAATAATACGATAATACGATGACGAACCTTCGGTTCCTAAATCACCCAATCGTGTAGCAATATAAGGAAACGCGAATACTAACCCCACTAAAAATACGGACAGAGAAATAATTGCCAGAGGCAACTTCTTCTTGATGGCATTTTTATTAAGGTACTGAAATGCCCATTCAAGAAGATAAAACAGGATAAATGTCATTACCCCTGAAAACGATCCTGAAAGAACTATCCCTGACAGAATCATAACATCAATTTTTGGTGTTTTGATACCGAACTGTTTGATGCTGAGCCAAATTGAGATTAATGCCAGAGCAAAAAATGCGGGTTCAAAATAGAGCGCAGTCGTTCGCTTACCACCAAAGCTAATAAAGTTCAGAACATAGCTATTACTGTATATAAGAAACTTCGAAATTTTCTCAATCAGGCTACTGCCGCCCGTGAGAATAATTTGTGCCATTTCCGCGGCGGCCAGCATCACGATAATGCCCACCACGCAATAAAATACCCTTAAAATTTTACGGTGATTATGCTGTGAAATAGTTTTGAAGCGGCAGCTCCAGGTCATCGCCAGAATCAGCACAATATAAACAAACAATAATGTTGAGGTGACGTATTTGCTGGCATTCAGAGATTGGCCAAAGATGTAGTTAAATGCCGTCAGTCCCCCACCAATGCCTAACGCAATCATCAATTTTTTGACACTAATACGTTCGATGTACAAAAAGAGGATGGCGGGCAAGAAGGTGACTATCGTAACGGGGAAGCTTTCTCCGAGTGAGGCCAACTTGACGTTGACCACCAAATAGATGAACGGTAACAGCAGATAACTACAGATTTTGATAGAACGAGACATACTCCTCCAGCATCTGTTGTCCACTGAAAGCCTGGCGACTGGCGCTTTTGAACGCCTGCAACGTTTTGCCAAACACCTGCTGCGCTAGCTGCTCTTTTGGCATTTTTACCAATTCAAGCACCCGCGCATCGTTAAAGGTTTTACCGCCTACTTTTTGCAGCACTTCATCTGCGGCGTCACTTTGAGTGGCAATTACCGGCACGCCAATCGACAACGCTTCGCACAAAATCAGCGGGTAGTTATCGACCTGCGAGCTAAATACCAGCGAGTCCATTTGGTTGAGTTGGCTCATCAACGCTTTTTTATTCGTCATGTAACCGTGGTTCACGACGTTCGGGCCGTTAAATGGCGAGAATTTACCGAAAGTATGCAATTCGATTTCATCGCCCAGTGCCATTATTGCCTGCACAAGTTGTTGATTCGTTTTGCCGTCATAGCGCAGGTCGTGGGCAACGATCGCCACTTTTGGCTTTTCGCCCGCCGCTTGCGTGAGAGGCAGTTCCGCTAGGATAGTCTCGGTTGCCACATCAATTCCGTTGTTAATAATTTTGCAGCTCCCTGCCCCATAAATTCGGTTAAAGGCATCGGCCACGTGCTGGCTTGGGGAGATAAATTGGCAACCCAACGCCAGCATTTCACGGAACAGCTGGCGCTTTGAATCCACCAGCAGATGAGCACGATCTCGTTTCACCGGTGGGTAGTTATTCAAAGAAGGGCATTTCTGGCAACCTGTTTTCCAGCCATCACACCCGTCGAGAAACGCACAGCGTCCGGTGATGCTCCAGTGATCGTGCAGCGTCCAGACAAAAGTGACATCCGCTTTATGCGCTTTCACGCGCTGGCAAAACGTCACCATTTCTTCAAGATTCAACCAATAGCTGTGGACGACATGAAAATGCAGCACCACCGGACCTGTGGCGCGCGTCACTTTGCGATACAGATTATTCAGGTTGCCGAACGGGTCGCGGTTAAAAAAGCGAAATAACACAATGTTGGCAATCGACGTCAAACGCGGCGTGTGTTTTTCAACACCAGAGAATTTATCGTGACTGGCGCTTTTCTTCCCCCCTTTACCGTACCCGTAGATAAAACGTGAATTAAAACCTGCCGCTTGTGCGCGTTGGTGAAGATCGAGCGCCACACCCGCAGCACCGCCTTCGGCAAGGCGAACGTTAAATTGCATAATATTCATTTTAGAACCTTTATCTGCGCTTTCTGCCCCACCACCAGAGCATCATCGGGAACGCTATCCAGCACCACGCTGCCAGCTCCAACGATGACGTTATTGCCGAGCGTGATGTCGCCAATAATCACCACGTTGGCACCCAGTTCGACGCCATTACCGATAACCGGACAGGCGAGGCTTTTGCCGCGATTGCCGATGGTGACACCATGACGGATGGTGAAATCATCCCCGGCGACCACGAATTTATTAATCACCACGGCATAACCGTGGTGAATAGTGAAACGCCGTCCAATCGTTGCTCCCGCCTGGATTTCATAACCAAACAGGCACTCGGTGAAAAAGCGATACAGCAGAATGATCGGAGCCGCCCACAGATTGTTGATGACGCTTTTTTTTCGCCACACCGAGCAAAAATGTGCGATGCGATAAGCCAGCACCATGCAGCAAGGTCGTAAGCTCCAGGAGTTTGCGCGAAGATCGTCAAGCACCGTTATTTCCCCCGTAATCCATCGGCCAGGCGTTTGGTGTTTCGCACACTTAACAGCGCTAATAAGGTGCGCAAAGACATGCGCTTATTGCGGATTTGATAAAGCGTAAACAGCTGGTATTTCTTGCTGGCTCGGTCGAATTTGTCTTTGTGCTTTTGATAAAAATGGAAGTACCCCGCGAATTTCTTTGGCGATTTAGTTATCTGCATTTCGCCGTGATTGATATGCAGAATTTGCGTCGCCTCCTCCACTTTCCACGGTTGGCCGTATTCCACCACCATGCGCAAGAAAATATCGTAATCCTGAGCGGCTGCCAGCGTAGTATCAAACAGGCAGGCTTTGAAACGGCTGGCGTAGGTAAACACCTGATTACCAATAATATTGCGCTTATAAAACAGCTTTAAAGAAAATGGCGATTTTGGGTACAACGGCAAACTGGCGGGCTGCGAGTAAACCTGCCCTTCGCAAACGTAATCATTGGCATACAAAAAGGCGTGGGTGACCAACTGGTGTTGATGCGCCAGAAATACCGACAGGCGATTGGGCGTCCATTCATCATCATCATCAATACCTGTAATCAACTCACCTGTTGCCTGGCTGATAGCCTGATTACGCACCGAACATGCACCGGAGTTGAAATCGTTGCGGACGTATCGAACTCGCGCATCGCCCAGTTCTTCAACAAAACGCTGCAACTGCTCATACGAGGAAGAACAGTCATCAACGATTAACATTTCCCAGTGCTCATAATCCTGGCGAAGCACCGATTTTATGGCGCGGATCGCCAGCTGCTGACGGTTCCATGTCGGCATATAAATAGAGATAAGTGGGTTATTCATGGCGTTCCCCAAAGAAGTCTCGTTGATGGCAAGTTAACCCACCCTCATCCCGGCCTTCTCCCTGAGGGAGAAGGAGAAAATCGATCCCTTTTCCTGATGGAGAAGACGGTTTAATCCCCTCTCCCTGGGGGAGAGGGTTAGGGTGAGGGCGAAGGCTATTTAGCATCAGATTTATATTCGTACTCGTAGTAACCGTAATCCTCATATCCCACGGCACGGCGGATGATAGAGTTGAGAATTACGCCACGTACCTTGATGCCATTTTGCTCAAAGCGACTGAGGCTGGTTTCGACTTCCTTCAGCGTATTGACCGCGTAACGCGCCACCATCAGCGTGGTGCCTGCATGACGACCCACGACAGCGGCGTCGGTGACAGCAAGAATTGGCGGGGTATCAATCAATACCAGGTCGTAACTCTTGCTTGCCCACGCCACCAGTTCAGCAAAACGCTCGCTCATCAACAGTTCCGAAGGATTAGATGGCACGACTCCGCGCGGTACGAGGTCAAAGTTAGGCACGGAGGTTTTTTGTGCGCAGCGGCTGATTTCAGCGTGGCCGGATAACACATCCGCCAGGCCATTGGTGTTGGTGGTGCCCAAAAGTTCGTGGGTATAGCCTTTACGCATATCACAGTCGATAAGCAGCACCCGTTTGTTGGTCTGGCTAATCACCGCGGCGAGGTTGGCGCAAACAAACGTCTTACCGATGGATGGGCTCACGCCCGTTAACATCAGGACATTGTTTGGCGCCTGCATCATGGCGAAGTGCAGACTGGTACGCAGACTACGAATCGCTTCGATGGCCAGATCCGTCGGGTTGCCGACGGCCAGCAGTTGGCTTTGCTTGTTACGCCTGGCCCCTTTGACATTACGCACCGTGGCGTTGTCGCGGGATTTCTGCCATTCGGACAGTGGGATGCTGGCATAGACGCCGATTCCCGCCTCTTCCAGTACCGCCGGGCTTTCGATGCCACGATTAAACAGTGAACGTAACAGCACACCCATAATCGACAACATCAGACCAAGGATTATGCTGCCAAGAATAATCAGCGCACGCTGTGGTTTGACCATACCCGGCTGAGCAATCGCCGCATCGACAATACGCACATCACCGACGGTGCTGGCCTCTGTGATTTTCAGCTCCTGCTGTTTATTCAACAGCTGCATATAAACCTGCTGGCCAGATTCCACATCTCGCGTTAGACGCACGATTTCCTGCTGGGTTTTCGGCATCGCCGTCACGCGCCCATTCAGGCGGGCTTTCTCTTCTTCCAGGGTTTGGCGTTTTTCCAAAAGCGTGCGATACGCCGGGTGAACTTTGGTGTACAGCTTGGAGATTTCAGCTTCTTTGAAGGTCAATTCATTGAGTTGTGCATCGATGTTCACCATGGTGTCGAGCACGGATTTCGCTTCCAAAGAGAGGTCGACCGAATCTTGCTGTTGGCGATAGGCATTGAGTTTATTTTCAGCCGCATCAAGGCGCGTGCGCACATCCGGCAGTTGTTCGGCGAGGAATTTCAGGCTTTTCGCCGCCTCTTCTGACTTACGTTGGATGTTCTGCTCAAGATAATTACGGGTGATGCTATCGAGAATATTGCGGATTTTGTCGCGATCTTCACCGGTATAAGACAGGCTCAGCACCCCGGTGTCTTTGCCATTTTCGGCCACCACAAGGTTGCCCTGAAGCTGGTTTATCATGCCGAGCGTCGAGTATCGAGTTACCGTGAAGGTATCCCCAACTTGCGCGTTGATCGCCGTCACGTTCAGGGTGATGCCCCCCTGATTCAGCATTTGACCGACCTGCCCTTTCGCACTAAATCCGTTATCGCTGGTCAGTAAATACTGCGTCGGGCTAAGCACCTCTACCGTAAAGGTATTTTTAGCCTGACCTGCAGGAAGGTTAAAGGTTTTGATGACGACGTTGTCATTCTGACGGCCTTGCAAACGGTCCCAGCCTGCGCCCAACAGCCAGAGGCTATTTTTCTCAACCGCTATATCGAGATTGAGATCTTCAACCGTTTTACCCAACACCAGACGGGACTGGATCAACTGTATTTCTGCAGCAGAGGCCGGCGGCTTGTTAGAGAGCGCAGAATTAATATCTTTAACCAGCGAGTTACCCGAATTTTGCTCAATTTGCACCAACGCATCGGCTTTATAGACTGGCGTGGCAAACAGCGCATAAACCGTCGCCAGTACCGCAAAAATGGCCGTGATCCCCAAAACCCACCAACGGGCTTCGAGCACCGTACCAAACAATCGGCCAATATCAATTTCATCATTGCCCTCAGTGAGGGCGCTCGAACGGCTTGATTTTTCTGTCATTGTTATCCCTGATGAGCGTTGAGTGCGTGAGCCCACTTTTGGGCACTGAGATCCAGAAGACCGTAAACCGCTTCAAAAGCGTCATGACTTTTGCGATACGGATCGGGAATTTCCCGTTCCGCATCCCAGTGACCAAACAGCATCACTTTGCCGCGCATTTCTGGAGCCATTTCGCAAATTGCGGAGATGTGGCGTTTTTCCATGGCGAGGATCAGGTCGTATTCGCGGCACATTTTGCCGGAGACCTGTTTTGCACAATGCCCCTCAAGAGAGAGGTTATGCTGCTGCGCCACACGAATGGCACCGACATCAGCCCCTTTTCCTACGAGCGCCCCGAGCCCCGCAGACGTCACGGTAAGTTCCGGGTGATAGCTTTTCAGTAACCGCTCAGCGGTTGGAGAACGGCAGATGTTCCCCACACAGACAACCAAAATTTTGTTGAACATAGCGCCCTACCAGGTATGGATATCTTTGGCTGCATCCGTCATATAACGAACGCCACTGATGGTTGGCAGCAGTTGGTTAATCAGACGATTCCAACGTGTTACCGGTGCGGTCGTCACGTACACCACATCGTATGGCTGCAACTGGAATTCGGTGCCCATGACCAGCGATGTCGCATCCGACATATCAAGCTGGTAAATGTTGGCAATCTTTCCGCTCTGCTTATCTTTGAGTGGGCGAATCACAAATATCCCGCTGGCGTTCGATGCGGTCATATCCAGACCTTCGGCCTGACCCAACGCTTCGGTCAGCGTCATACCGCTGAAGTCCATTTTCAGGGTGGTCTGTTTCTTCACTTCGCCCATCACAAACACTTTCAGGTCGTCATTACGCGGAACAAATAAAATGTCGCCGGGATAAAGCAGATGGTTCTGGCTCAGGTCACCGTTTTGCATCAGCGCTTGCAGGGAAATCCGTTTTTCCTTGCCGTTGTGTGTCAGAACGACGTTGCGCCAGTCGGCTGCATCAGTCAGGCCGCCCGCGGCGTTAATGGCGTCCAGTACTGTAAGTGGCACGTTGGTGATGGGCTGTTGGCCGGATTTGTTGACCTGGCCTGAGACATAGGCTTTTTGGGAACGGAACCCAGCGATATTAACGTCCACCTGCGGGTCAGCAATGTACGTCGCAAGGCGGCTGGTAATATCACTGCGGATTTCAGAGAGTGTTTTGCCGGTGACTTTCACTTTACCAACGTAGGGATAGAACATGGTGCCGTCCGACTGTACCCAGTTACCAGCATCGCTTGAGCTACGGTACTGGCCTGCGGGCGTCGTCAGTTCTGGGTGATCCCAGACTGTGACGTTCAAAACATCGCCCGGACCAACACGATATTGGTAAGCAGCGATCTCCTGGTCGAGAGACATATTTGGCTGCGCGACCGCGGGGCGAACACGTAATTGTTCAACCAGGCGCGGTGTTAATGGATACACGTTAACCATACGATCCAGATTGAAATCTGAATCCTGCTGTTTGATGACATCTTTCCCCATCGTCGACATATTGCTACCGGGGAGGACTGTGCAGCCACTCATAAGGGCTACCGACACCAATAAAGGCATCAATTTAAGTTTGTATTTTATCATTGAGTATTTATCACTATGGCAGAGTAATTATCCTGAACGAATAAAATAAGTGACTCGTTAGGTTTTTGAATGAGGCATGAATTGAAACCTACTTGCCGTTTGAAATAACTGGCATCAATCCTAAAAAAACGCTTATTTCCCGACATCCTATTGACAGAATAATTGAGGCTTATTCTCTGGCCTTTGAGCATGCTACCGCCCCTGGCTTACAGTCACCAACCTACTGAAAAGAGACAATTTATAAGGAGTAAAAGTGGCATAAGTTAAATCCAAAGAATTATCTGAGGAACAAAAAACCCACCGCCAGGTTAAATATCATGGCTTCAGCGAATATAAAAAATACATCTAATATCAGACACCGATACGGATTGTTGCAGTTAACCCTATATCAGGCAAGGCACCCTATAACAATACCGAGACTTTTAAGAATAGTATTAACAACACAATTAGACGGCTTTAGGAATTTCTTTATATTGACAGAAAATTAATTACTGATACGTCCAGGGATAATATACAGAACTATCTCATGTGAATTTCATTACTGGGAAATTAAATGGCAAGACAATTCGGAAAATGATTAACTATTTACCTTGGTTATTAAGCGGGATTGAGCAAATTTAAACACCCACATTAATCCATACAGGATTTATCCCGCACGAATATTGCAATTTCCCACTCGATTATCCATCATTTCATTGTGACATTTGTCATCTTATAAAAGGTTATGAACGATTTATGGAATGGATTGCCGACCCATCGATCTGGGCAGGCCTCATAACCCTGGTGGTTATTGAGCTAGTCCTTGGTATTGATAACCTGGTGTTTATCGCCATCCTTGCCGAAAAATTGCCTCCGGCGCAACGCGACCGCGCCCGCGTCACTGGGCTGCTCCTCGCCATGTTGATGCGCTTATTGCTTCTGGCCTCAATCTCCTGGCTTGTCACACTGACTCGCCCACTCTTTCATGCCGGTGAACTCACCTTTAGCGCCAGGGATCTGATCATGCTTTTCGGCGGTTTGTTCCTGCTATTCAAAGCCACCGTTGAGCTCAATGAGCGACTTGAGGGCAAAGACAGCGAAACACACTCACAACGGCGCGGCGCAAGATTTTGGCCCGTTGTGGCACAAATAGTGATTCTGGATGCGGTGTTTTCTCTGGATTCAGTGATTACCGCAGTGGGGATGGTTGACCATCTGGCTGTCATGATGGCCGCGGTGATTATTGCCATTTGCCTGATGTTGTTGGCGAGCAAAGCGCTGACACGCTTTGTGAATAACCATCCGACTATTGTGATTTTGTGTCTGAGCTTCCTGCTGATGATTGGTTTTAGCCTGGTGGCGGATGGGTTTGGTTACCATATCCCTAAAGGTTATTTGTACGCGGCCATCGGCTTCTCAGTGATGATTGAAAGCCTCAATCAGCTTGCCATTTTCAATCGCCGCCGCTTCTTATCAGCCGATCAATCGCTACGCCAGCGCACGGCCGAAGCGGTGCTGCGTTTGTTGAACGGTAAAAAGGAAGAGGCGGAGCTGGATGCGCAAACCGCATCGTTGATTGCCGATCATACGCCACAAGATGAAATCTTTGACCCGCAAGAGCGGCTGATGATTGAACGCGTGCTGAACCTGAACCAGCGTACGGTGAGCAGCATCATGACCTCGCGTCATGACGTCGAGTACATCAACCTAAGCTCCCCAGAAACTGAAATCCGTGCGCTGCTGGATAAAAACCAACATACCCGCGTCGTGGTCACCGGCAGCGGCGATGAAATTTTGGGTGTGGTGCACGTCATTGATCTGCTTCAGCAAACGTTAAAAGGTGAGCCGTTCGATCTTGAAGTGCTGATACGCCAGCCGTTGATCTTCCCGGAGACTCTGCCTTTGCTGGCCGCACTGGAGCAATTCCGTAATGCCAGAACACACTTTGCCTTTGTTGTGGATGAGTTTGGTTCAGTCGAAGGGGTGGTGACGTTAAGTGACGTGATGGAAACCATCGCCGGTAATTTGCCAAATGAAGTGGAAGAGATAGACGCGCGCCATGACATCCAGAAAAATCCGGATGGAAGCTGGACGGCAAACGGCCACATGCCGCTTGATGATTTAGTCCAGTACGTGCCGTTGCCGCTGGAAGACAAACGCAACTATCACACCATTGCCGGGTTATTGATGGAGTCGCTACAGCATATTCCGGTGACAGGCGAAACGGTTGAGGTGGGGAATTTCCTGTTACGCACGCTGCAGGTGGAAAGCCACCGAGTGCAGAAAGTGCAGATTGTGCCTTTGGAGGCCGATGATAAGGCGGATTACGAGGTATGAGTACAGAAGATAAGGTCGGATGTCGCTAACGCTAATCCGACCTGGGCAATGGAGTTGTTGGGTGGATTCGCAACCGCGGCATCCACCCAATCACTCAGCGCGTCTTAGCATTACAGGTTATTGAGCAGTTCCTTCACATCTTTCGATTTGCTGCTGTCTTTATGCTTTTCTAACCACTCATTCAGGCGACGTTTCGCTTCGCTCTGCAACTGCTTACGCAAGACCTGGTCAACTTGTAATGAGTAGTTAAGCTTCTGCCACGGGCCGTAAACACGTAATGGAATAGGTGTGGTTTTCAGCACGTCAATCAGCTTACTGTCCCCTTCCCAACCGCCCAGCACGGTGACATTAAATTGGGTATCACAAAGCTGTTTGACCAAATCTAACGAACCTTGCCCGGTCAGCGCCAACACGGAAGACTTACCTTCCATTTTCTTCAGCGCCAGGTCACCGTTGTCGAGAGTTGCCTGCGCCGAGAAGCTATCCAGGGTTGTGACATTGTCGTAATTTTCTTTCGCCTTCACGTCATCATTGCTGCGAGTTACCGCTTGTTGAATCAGCTGCTGGAAATTCATCCCCGTCATCGTGGAATGCGACATCGTTATGCTCGCATCACCTTGCCAGCTGCGGCGGAAAGCTTCGGCATTGAGTTTGTCACCGCTAAACTCCCCTTCCATCGACAGCAAACCCGACAACGCAATGGGATAGTCGAAGGCGGTGAGAATCGGCCCAATTTCAATGTTATCCACTTTAGGATTGAAGGTTAATTGCGGCTGATTCTTGCGTGCATCAAGTTGACCGGGGAACGACATACTGCCGTGGCCCAAATTCCCCGTCAGTTCAGACACCGTCAGCAGGCCGAACTGGTTGGTCATCGCCGATTGCACATCGGTGAAGTCCAGCCCGCGCCAGCGCACACTGGAAGCGGCAATGTTCACCTGCGCGCTGTAGCCGCGCAAATTCTGATAAGCGGTATCTTCGCCACCTGACGCAATTATCGGACGTGGCAACGTCGGTTGTTGCTGCGCCTTCTGTACCGCCTGAGTGCTGGTCACGGCATTCGCAGCGACCAGAGCATCAAGATTCAGCTTACTGGAACGCAGATCGAGTACCCACTGGGGTTTCTCTTTCAGCACTACACTCGCATTACCTTGTAAATCGCTGTCGTTTGCAGTCATTTGCAACTGGCTGAGTTCGACTCGACGTTCGGGTTCAAACCAGCGAGCCGTCAGCGTGCTGGTGCCGGAAATCCCATTTGCGGGAAGATCGGCCCCCTGAATCTGATAATTGAGCTGAGAGATATTGGCGACAAGCTGCTGCGGATAATCAGCAGCATTCAAATCAGCCACCAGTGAGAGATTCAAATCACGCTGGTCGCGATTGATACGGCTGCTGAGCTCAAGATGCGCCTGTTTTTTATCATCCTGCTCCATACGCAGATTGATATCGCGTACGGTAATTTGCTCGTCGCCGTCATGCTGGAACACCAGAACACTATCGACCACTTTTAATTTCGCAATATCAAAAGACCAACCGCGTTCTTCGCCGGGTTCAGGGATACTGCTTGATGGCCCCACAGGGGCATCTTTCGGGCGACGCTCTTCCGTTTGCGGCGTGAGTTGAATCACCGCCCCTTTGAGCATCACCTGATGAACGTTTAACTGGTGGGATATCAGCGGGATTAACGCCACATCAAGACGCATGTTTTCAGCGCTGAGCAAAGGCTGGCTAGCCCCAGGTGCAGTGAGAGACATACGATCGGACAAAATACTGAGTTGCGGCCAGACGTGCCAACGCAGCGAACCCTCTATCTTCAGCTGGTAGCCGCTGCGGGATTCAACCTGGCGCACCATATATTCACGAAAATCATTGGGGTTAACCAATAGCACCAACGCAGAAAGGCCGGCTATAACTACCACCAGCAAGATCATCAGCGTGGTTAAAAATCGTTTCATACAGCCCTCATACAGATGGGAACTCAGTCCTTATCGATACGGCTAGCAACCGCACCTTGCTGATCGCGATATTTCGCATCCTGGCGGCTGTTATAAGGACGCGCAGCCGGGCCTGAGAGCGGCTCAAAGCTGAGTGCGCCAATCATCATGCCAGGGCGTAACGCTAATGGCAGCTTACCGGAATTATAGAATTCAAGGACGATGCAGCCATGCCAGCCCGGATCGATACGGTGTGCGGTGACGTGCACCATCAGGCCCAAACGAGCCAATGATGAACGACCGTCTAACCAACCGACTAAATCAGCAGGGATCTTAACGGACTCAAGTGTTACCGCCAGAGCCAGTTCGCCCGGATGCAGGTAGAAGGCATCGCCTTCATTGAGAACGATTTCGTCGCTCATCACGCGATCCAGCGCAGCACTGACTTCATCTTTAGGGCCGCTTAAATCAATAAACGGCGCGGTATGGCCACTGAAAGTACGGAATTTGTTACCCAAACGGACATCAACGGTAGCACCGCTAATGCGTTCAACTGGCGGACGAGGGGTAATCGTTAAGCGCCCGTCATCAAGCCAGGCTTCTATATCGCGGTCACACAAACGCATCAGTGATGCTCCTTATCTCATGCTCAGTTTTATTTACCCTGCCACAGCGGGGCTAATATAGCCACGCTAAGACAGGTAAACTCTGGGATTACATTATTTTTTGCGAGCGGGCCAGAAGAACGCGCTCGTCCAGAGGCGGTTATGCCTGATGGTTATTCAAAGAACTGACTAATTTTCGCCTTCAGAATATCGATGGCGATACGGTTTTTGCCCCCACGCGGCACGATAATATCGGCATACTGCTTGGAAGGTTCGATGAATTGTAAAAACATAGGGCGAACGGTTTTCTGATACTGGGCCATAACGGAATCCATTGAACGGCCACGTTCGTTAACATCACGTTTCATACGGCGCATCAGACAAATATCCAGCGGCGTATCAACAAAAATGGAGAAATTCATCTCTTCGCGCAGACGGGCATCCGTCAGCAACAAAATCCCTTCCAGAATGATGACTTTCTTCGGCATTAAGTGAACGGTGTTACCGGTACGGGTATGTTCCACATAACTATAAACGGGCAGTTCAATCGGATTGCCGGCTTTCAGAGATTGAAGATGTTGGAACAGTAAGTTGTGGTCCATCGCGTTGGGATGGTCGTAATTCGTCTTAACTCGTTCTTCCATCGAAAGATGGCTTTGGTCTTTGTAGTAACTATCTTCTGGAATGACACCAATGTGTTCATCACCAACCTGATCACGCAGTTCGCGATACAGTGTGCTGGCTATAAGACTTTTTCCTGAAGCCGACGCACCGGCTATCCCGATGATGACGCATTGATGGGACTTGTCAGTCATGTTGTAACGAGCCTTGTTGACTTAAATGTTGAGGAAGGGCGACGCGAAAGACGTCAAACGCGGCAATTATAGGGAGATCCGCCCTCTGATACCAGAGTAATGCGCTCTGGCGGGTGATTTTAGCTGACGGGCGGATGGGCTGAATGAGTGGCGCGAATGTCCGCCCTGAACACGTGCCGAGTAACAGGCAAGGAAAATAAGTCTGCCAAATATCACTTTTTGTGACTTCTTGATGTTAATTTATGAGCGTACTGCATAGGAAATGTAAATTGTTTGTACTAGCATAAACCGAAATTATCTTTTTATTTGCATCCGGGCATGGCACCTGGCGGCACGCCTTAACGGATTTGCGGTAATGATCAAACAAAGCACAAAAGAGTTAATCGCAATGCCTTCCTTCGTACTGCCGGTGGGATTGGGGGTTTTAAGCTTTATATTTACTTTTTACTCCCTGGAATTATCTCTGGTGGGGACTGTTTTAGCACCGCTATGGTTCCCGACTGCTCTGATGATGGTCGCACTGTTCCGGAACCCTTTGCGCCAATGGCCGATGATCATCGTTGTTTGTTCTGCGGGGAGTTTGTGTGCTTCGGCAGTATTACTTCCCGTCGGTGAGATAGATCTCATTTATACGGCTATCAATATTACTGAAGCTTTACTAGGCGCATCGTTAATGCGGCGTTTTATCACGCAGCATAACCCATTACAAAACCTAAATAATTGGGCTAAGTTAGTCGCTTGTAGCGCGCTAATTCCTCCGCTGATTGGGGGGCTACTGGCTATAGTTTTTACCGATTCTGCAAACGAGAGCATTGCAAAAACATTTTTCGTCTGGGTTCTGTCTGAAACTATTGGCACTCTGGCGCTGGTTCCCATCGCATTATTATTCAAACCCGCCTATTTATTGCGGCATAAAAATCCAAAACTATTCATAGAAACAATACTCACTTTTGTTATTACTCTGGTACTTAGCTATTTATCGCTGCGTTATATGCCGTGGCCATTTACCTTTATTATCGTTTTTCTGATGTGGAGCGCGATTCGCCTGCCGCGTCTGGAAGCCTTCATTATTTTCCTCTCCACGCTGATGGTTGTCTCGTTGATGGTGGCGACCAACAGCGCAGACCTTTTACAGCCGCATACCACCGTGATGAACAATGCTCCGTGGCTGCCATTCCTGCTGATTTTACTGCCTGCTAACGTGATGACGATGGTGATGTATTCGTTCCGCGAAGAGCGTAAACACATTACAGAAAGCGAGGCGCGTTTTCGTAACGCGATGGAATATTCCGCCATTGGGATGGCACTGGTCTCGATTGATGGCCAGTGGCTGCAAGTCAATAAATCGCTGAGTAAATTCCTGGGCTATACGGCAGAACAACTTCGTTCTTTGACCTTCCAACAAATCACCCATCCGGAAGATTTACACGGTGATTTGCAGCAACTTAATATGCTGATAAGCGGCAGTATTAATAGTTACTCGATGGAAAAACGCTATTACACCAGTAAAGGTGATGTGGTGTGGGCGTTACTCGCCGTATCTATCGTGCGTGATATCGACGCTTCACCACTCTATTTGATCGCACAAATAGAAGATATTAACGATCTCAAGCATACCGAGTGGGTGAATAAGCGCCTGATGGAGCGCATCACGCTTGCCAATGAAGCGGGTGGCATTGGCATTTGGGAATGGGACCTGGGGAGCGATGTCATCAGTTGGGATAAACGTATGTTTGATCTCTACGAAATCCCGGCGCATGTGAAACCGACCTACGCTTTGTGGCTTGATTGTCTTGTTGCCGATGACGCACCAGGCGCGGAGAAGACCGTTCACGATGCCCTACGCGCCCGTATTCCCTTTAAGATGGAATACCGCATTCACGTTAAAGATGGCATTCGTCATATTCGATCCCTCGCCAACCGCGTATTGAATAAAAATGGGGATGTTGAACGCCTGCTCGGTATCAACATGGATATGACGGAAGTCAAACAGCTGAATGAAGCGCTGTATCAGGAAAAAGAACGCCTGCACATTACGCTGGATTCCATCGGTGAAGCGGTAATTTGTACCGATGTTGATATGAACATCACCTTTATGAACCCCATTGCCGAGAAGCTCAGCGGCTGGCCGCAACAGCAGGCAATCGGCCAACATATTCTGACGATTCTCCACATCACATTCGGCGACACTGGTCCGATAATGGAGAATATTCATAGCGGTGATTATTCCCGCACCACCATCGAACATGACGTCGTCCTACATTGTCGCAACGGCGGTAGCCACGATATCCATTACAGCATAACGCCACTGACCACGCTTGATGGGCAAAGTATTGGCTCAGTGCTGGTTATTCAGGATGTGACCGAATCGCGTAAAATGCTCAAACAGTTGAGCTATAGCGCTTCACACGATGGGCTGACCCACCTGGCAAACCGCGTCAGTTTCGAAAATCATCTCAAACGTTTGCTGCAAAGTGCCGGTGAAAACCATCAGCGCCACGCCCTGGTGTTCATCGACCTTGACCGTTTTAAAGCGGTGAATGACACCGCCGGCCACGCTGCGGGTGATGCGTTACTGCGTGAACTCTCCTCTTTGATGCTCAGCATGTTACGCACCGGCGATTTCCTCGCTCGATTAGGCGGCGATGAATTTGGTCTGCTGCTTCCGGATTGCTCATCGGATAATGCGCGACATATTGCGGAGCGTATTATCCAAAGTATTAACGACTACCACTTTACGTGGAACGGGCGTTTACATCGTATTGGCGCAAGCGCGGGTATCACACAAATTGATGCTGATAACCGCATCGCACCTGAAGTCCTGTCTCAGGCTGACATTGCCTGCTACGCCTCGAAAAACGGTGGGCGTGGTCGGGTGACGGTGTTTGAATCTTCTCAGCATGCCATTCGCAAAGAGAACCAAAATCTGCCGTTAGACGAGCAAAAACGCATCATCAACGAGAACCCTATCCTGATGATCGCAAAAGCTGTTGCCCCGCCGCGCATTCCCGAATCAACCAGTTTCTATCTGCTGTCATTACGTTTCAAAGAAAATGACGACGTGGTACTGGATGAGTCGATGTTCCGCGCCACAGTGAAAGACAAAGAGCTGCAATGCGCGCTCGACCTGCGAATTTTCAATGAATTCTTCAGTAAATTTGCACTTCAGGTGGCCAACAAAGGTTTTGGCGTGGCGCTTCCTCTCTCCTCCCACGGCCTCGCTAATGACAAGGTTATCGATGAAATACTGGCACGTTTAGCACGCAATTCGCTGCCTGCACGTTTATTACATTTGAATATCCATAGCGAAGCGCTGCTCATCGAAGATGAGAAGATCGACAACAATCTGCAACGCCTGCGCGACAGCGGCTGTCATTTAATTCTCAGCCACGTAGGCCGTGATCTCGACATCTTTAAACGAATTTCGCGCCAAAAGTTCAGCTACATCATTGTTGATGATGAACTGATTCAAAATGTGCATAACAACCTGATGGACGAAATGATGGTAACCATCATCCATGGACACGCGCATCGTCAATCTTTGCAAGCCATTGCAGGGCCTGCCGATATGCCGATGGTGATGGATACGCTTTCCGGTATCGGCTTCGACCTGATTTATGGTGAAGCCGTCTCCCAACCGGTTCCACTGGAGACGTTATTGAATACCAGTTATTTCGCCATTAACTAACCCTGAAGGTTCTGACATCGGCGGCACCCAGCCGTCGCTATACCAGATATGCAATAACGCATAGGAGCGCCAGGGTTTCCAGCGCTCCGCATAACGCCGGATTTGCGCGGGCGTCATGCCTGGAAATCGTTGCTTAATCAGGTAATCATCAGGCAAGAACACATCACTTGCCTGCCATCCACGTAAGGCGATGTAGTTTGCCGTCCACCGACCAATGCCTGGATAAGTGGTCAACACCTTTACCCCGTGTTCAACATCCGCTGGACGGTTGTGCGCAAACTTCCCCTCCACCATTAAACGCGCCATATGAATGATCGCTTCACCGCGCTTAAGCGGCATTCCCAACGCTTTTAGCTGTTCAGGACGTAATGATGCCAGGCGTTCGGGCGTAGGAAAAAGCCGCCAGTCAGGATCTTGCGCCAACGGCTCACCAAAATCTTGTGCCAGTTTGCTGGTTAGTTTTGCCGCCATTGCCACACTCACCAGTTGGCCCAAAATGGCACGTATCGACTGCTCAAACGTATCCATGCAGCCCGGCAAACGCAGACCTGGACGTGCGGCCGATAAATCTCCCAGGCTTTCAAGAATGGTCTGGGGCTGGCAGTCGAGATCCAACAGTTGTTTGATTCGCTGCAAAACCTCACTGGCGACAGGTTGCAAACCCGCACTCATGGTCACGTTCAACTGACAAGCGGCTTCGTCAGGCACAAGCTTCAGTAATCCCTGATGGTTATCAAGTGCAAAACTCCGGCAGTAACGGGTTTCGCTGACCGTCTCAATTCCACTGACTGCGCGGCCTGCGAGAAAACCAAACATCCACTTCCAGTCATACGGTGGCTTGTAGTCCAACTGATACATTTTTTCGTCCTGTCGTTGAGTCTCGCCATGAATACCGCTTGAATTATGCAGGGTAATTCTATTGCCCGAAGCGAAACATTCCGCTAAAGTCGCCCCCCTTCTTCACCGGCATGGGGACGTTATGCAATTTATAGGCTTTGATTATGGTACTGCAAACTG
Source organism: Buttiauxella sp. WJP83 (assembly GCF_027594725.1). NCBI lineage: Bacteria > Pseudomonadati > Pseudomonadota > Gammaproteobacteria > Enterobacterales > Enterobacteriaceae > Buttiauxella > Buttiauxella sp. WJP83. The sequence goes on along the minus strand of NZ_CP110080.1, from coordinate 1,585,895 downwards.
CTCTGTAGCAGTGATGCGCGATGGTGTTCCACAGGCGCTGGAGATGGAAAACGGTTCAACACTGCTTCCGTCGATGTTGTGTGCGCCAACGCGTGAATCGGTCAGTGAGTGGTTATATCGCCATCACGACGTTCCGGCAACAGGGACTGAAACTCAGGCCTTGCTGCGCCGCGCGGTCTCATTTAACCGCGAAGAAGATATCGACGTTTTGCCCGGCAGCGTGCAGTTCGGACTGAGTTCGTTGCGCCAGTATATGGAAGATCCGGAAGAGGTTTACTTTGTTAAATCACCGAAATCTTTTCTCGGCGCGACAGGCTTAAAGCCACAGCAAGTCGCCGTGTTTGAAGATTTGGTCTGCGCCATGATGCTGCACATTCGTAATCAGGCACAAAGCCAGGTTGACGAACCCATCACTCAGGCCGTCATTGGCCGTCCGATAAACTTCCAGGGTTTAGGTGGAGACGAGGCTAACCAGCAGGCTCAAGGGATCCTCGATCGCGCAGCACATCGTGCTGGCTTTAAAGACGTCGTCTTTCAGTTTGAGCCGGTTGCCGCAGGCCTGGATTTTGAAGCCACGTTAACCGAAGAAAAACAGGTACTGGTAGTCGATATCGGTGGCGGTACAACGGACTGCTCAGTTTTACTGATGGGGCCACAATGGCGCGCCCGTCGTGACCGCGAACATAGCCTGCTCGGCCACAGTGGTTGCCGTGTGGGGGGTAATGACCTCGATATTATGCTGGCATTTAAACAGCTTTCCCCGTTATTGGGGATGGGTGGTCAAACCGAAAAAGGCATCGCACTGCCGGTATTGCCATGGTGGAATGCTGTGGCGATAAACGATGTTCCCGCGCAAAACGATTTTTACAGTAGCGCCAATGGCCGCATGCTCAATGAACTGGTACGCGATTCTCGTGACCCGGAAAAAGTCGCGCACTTACAAAAAGTCTGGCGTCAGCGCCTGAGCTATCGCCTGGTGCGTGCCGCAGAAGAGAGCAAAATTGCCCTTTCAGACAGTCAGCAGGTCGCTACGCTGTTACCGTTTATTAGCAAAGAGTTGGGCTGCGATATCAGCCAACCCGAGCTGGAAAGTGCGATTAGCCAGCCGTTGCAGCGGATTATGGAGCAAGTCACGCTGGCACTGGAAAACAGCGCCGTGAAACCTGACGTGATCTATCTTACCGGCGGCAGCGCTCGCTCACCGTTGCTAAAACAGGCTCTGGCTCAACAATTGCCGGGGATTCCGCTGGCCGGTGGCGATGATTTCGGTTCGGTGACCGCAGGCCTTGCGCGCTGGGCTGATGTCGTATTTAAAGACTAAATAACACGCCGTGGGGATACTCACGGCGTTGCTTAAATTCGGAACACTTTATTACCTTCCGGTAGCTGAACTAACAAAGAGAGTTTCCCGCCCATTGCTTCGATATAGCGCTTAAGCGTCAGCACTTTTAAATCATTACCACGCTGCTCAATAGCCGCTATTGCGGGCTGAGTAACGCCCATCACCTCTGCTACCTGCTTCTGTGAGAATTGCAATTCTTCACGCATCAGTTGCAAACCCGTTTCCAGCACCAGTTCTTGCGCCATGCGCCAGATATCATTTTGATCTTCAGGCGAAAACTCAGCCATAACGTCTTGTAGCTTTTTCATTCATCCCTCTCCATTTCATCCAGATACCGAGAAAACTGTGTGTCTGCGAGCCTTATCAGATCGCCGTAAAAGCGTTTACGTCCCGTTTTATCGCCACCGCATAACACGACGGCACGCTGAAGCGGATCAAAAGCAAAAAACAAGCGATAAGGTTTTCCACACCACTGAACTCTCAATTCTTTCATGTTAGTAAAGCGCGAACCTTTCACCGTATCGGCTAACGGACGCCCCAGTTGAGGCCCCCACACTGATATGTTGAGCGTCATCGCCACAATGCGTTTACGCAGGTCCAACGGCTGCTCGTTATACCAACAATAAAAATCATCGGTATAGATTACGGTCCACGCCATACTCACTCCTTATAAACTATAGTTTATATATAAAATATAAACCACAGTTTATTTTCGAAGAATCTGGCTGGCTACTATGTCATCACATTCCTACGAGGATCCACGCAGAAAAACCCCCATTAAGACTTATCCATACAGTACTTCATATTTCCTCCATTTTTCCGCCGCCCTCACTCACTACACTAGTAGTACCCAAAATAATTCGAGCTGCATTGCGGCGGCAAGGGAACGAATCCCGATGAGCTTACATAAGTAAGTGATTCGGGTGAGAGAACGAAGCCAACAAAGATGCAGCTTGAAGTATGACGGGTATATCATTAGGCCAAATCGTTTCAGGAAGAGAAGACGGACACATATGAAAGGCACGTTCACCGCACGTTGGATAGGGATTGCAGCCGCAGTCATTGTCGTTATTGCCGCCATTTTTTACTGGCGCAACACGAGTTCCAGTAACGACACCTCGGGTACGCAATCTGCACAACAACGCACTGCTGGCGGTAGCCGCGGGATGCGCGGCGGTGCGTTGGCCCCGGTTCAGGCGGCCACAGCGACCAGTGAATCGGTGCCGCGCTATCTGACCGGGCTTGGAACGATTACTGCCGCGAATACCGTGACGGTTCGCAGCCGTGTCGACGGGCAGCTTCTGGCGATTCATTTTCAGGAAGGGCAACAAGTTAAAGCTGGTGATTTGCTGGCAGAAATTGACCCTAGCCAATTCAAAATTGCGCTGGCTCAGGCGCAAGGGCAACTCGCAAAAGATCAGGCTACTTTGGCAAATGCTCGCCGCGACCTCGCGCGTTTTCAGCAACTGGTCAAAACCAACCTGGTGTCACGCCAGGAACTGGACGCACAACAAGCGTTAGTCAATGAATCTGTCGGGACGATCAAAGCCGATGAAGCCACTGTTGCCAACGCGCAATTACAACTCGACTGGAGCCGAATCACCGCGCCGATTGATGGCCGAGTCGGCCTGAAACAAGTTGATATTGGTAACCAGATTTCCAGTAGCGACACCACGGGTATTGTGGTGTTGACCCAAACCCATCCCATCGATCTAATTTTTACCCTGCCAGAAAACGATATTGCCACCGTGGTAAAAGCGCAGAAAGCAGGATTGACACTGAGCGTTGAAGCCTGGGATCGTACCAACACGCAGAAACTCAGCAGCGGAGCTTTGCTAAGTCTCGATAACCAAATCGATGCCACAACCGGCACCATCAAACTCAAAGCGCGTTTCAATAACGAAGATGACGCCTTGTTCCCCAACCAGTTCGTGAATGCGCGCATGTTGGTTGATACCCAGCAAAACGCGGTTGTTATCCCGACTGCAGCCGTGCAAATGGGCAATGAAGGTCACTTCGTTTGGGTACTCGACAGCGAAGATAAGGTCAGTAAACATCGGGTGACGGTCGGCATTCAGGATAGCCAGAAAGTCGTGATTACCGCCGGGATTTCGACCGGTGACCGTGTGGTCACAGACGGCATTGACCGCCTGACAGAAGGCGCGAAGGTGGAAGTGGTCGAGGCGCACTCAACAACATCCGCCGCTCAGGAAACACAGACAAAACACAAACGTAACGGAGCGAACTCCTGATGCAGGTGCTACCACCCAGCGCCACAGGTGGCCCATCACGCCTGTTTATTCTGCGGCCTGTTGCCACCACGCTTTTGATGGTGGCTATCTTAATTGCCGGGATTATCGGTTACCGTTTTCTGCCGGTTTCAGCACTGCCCGAAGTCGATTACCCGACGATTCAGGTCGTTACGCTCTATCCAGGTGCCAGCCCGGATGTCGTGACATCGGCAATTACCGCCCCCCTTGAACGTCAGTTTGGGCAGATGTCCGGACTCAAACAGATGTCTTCGCAAAGTGCCGGTGGTGCCTCAGTTGTGACGTTGCAATTCCAGCTCACGCTGCCGCTCGACGTGGCCGAACAAGAAGTTCAGGCAGCCATTAACGCCGCCACTAACCTGTTGCCAACCGATCTGCCAAATCCGCCGGTATACAGCAAAGTTAACCCTGCCGATCCGCCGATTATGACGCTCGCCGTGACCTCAACCGCGATGCCGATGACGCAAGTCGAAGATATGGTGGAAACGCGTGTCGCGCAGAAAATTTCACAGGTTTCCGGCGTCGGTCTGGTGACGCTTTCCGGCGGCCAGCGCCCTGCCGTACGCGTGAAACTGAACGCGCCCGCGATTGCCGCCCTTGGCTTAACCAGTGAAACCGTGCGCACCGCCATTACCAGCGCCAACGTGAACTCGGCAAAAGGTAGCCTGGATGGTCCGGAGCGTGCCGTGACGCTTTCGGCAAACGACCAAATGCAGTCGGCAGATGAATATCGCAATCTGATTATTGCCTACCAGAACGGCGCGCCAATTCGCCTTGGCGATGTGGCAACCGTTGAACAAGGTGCCGAAAACACCTGGCTCGGAGCCTGGGCCAACAAACAGCCCGCCATTGTGATGAACGTGCAACGTCAACCTGGCGCGAACATCATCGATACCGCCGACAGTATTCGTGCGATGTTGCCCGCATTAACCAAAAGTCTGCCGAAATCGGTTGAGGTCAAATTACTCAGCGACCGCACCACCAATATTCGTGCCTCCGTCACCGACACACAGCACGAGTTGATGCTCGCCATCGCACTGGTGGTGATGATTATTTATCTGTTCCTGCGCAATGTCCCGGCAACCATTATTCCCGCAGTGGCGGTTCCACTGTCTCTGATTGGGACGTTCGCCGTCATGGTGTTTCTCGACTTCTCAATCAACAACCTCACGCTGATGGCGTTAACGATAGCCACCGGCTTTGTGGTCGATGATGCGATTGTGGTTATCGAGAACATTTCGCGATACATCGAAAAAGGTGAAAAGCCGCTGACCGCCTCGCTAAAAGGGGCTGGCGAGATTGGCTTTACGATTATCTCCCTGACCTTTTCGCTGATCGCGGTACTGATTCCTTTGCTGTTTATGGGCGATATTGTAGGGCGCTTATTCCGTGAATTTGCCGTCACGCTGGCTATCGCCATTTTGATCTCGGCGGTGGTGTCGCTGACGCTAACGCCAATGATGTGCGCCCGCATGTTAAGCCACGAGTCGCTGCGCAAACAGAACCGTTTTTCTCGCGCCAGCGAGCGCTTCTTTGACCGTGTCATTGCCGGATATGGCCGCTTTTTAGCCCGCGTTTTACACCATCCGTGGCTGACGTTGGGCGTGGCTTTTGGCACCCTGGCGTTGACCATCGTGCTGTGGATTTTCATTCCGAAAGGCTTCTTCCCGATTCAGGATAACGGCATTATTCAGGGAACGTTACAAGCGCCACAGTCGGTTTCATTTGCCAGTATGGCGCAGCGTCAGCAGCAAGTTGCCGATGTGGTGATGAAAGATCCGGCGGTAGAAAGCCTGACGTCGTTTATTGGCGTAGACGGCACGAATCCATCGCTAAACAGCGCGCGTTTGCAAATTAACCTCAAGCCGCTCAGCGACCGTGACGATCGTATTCCGGTCGTTATTGAAAGGCTGCAAAATGCCGTAGACCGAGTGCCAGGCGTTGAGCTTTATTTGCAGCCAGTGCAAGACCTGACCATTGATACCACCGTCAGCCGCACGCAATATCAGTTCACCTTGCAGGCCACATCCCTTGACGAACTCAGCACCTGGGTGCCGAAGCTAACCGAAAAACTGCGGGCTTTGCCAGAATTGGCGGATGTCAGCAGTGACTGGCAGGATCAAGGTCTGGTGGCGTATGTGAATGTTGACCGCGCCAGCGCCAGCCGTCTGGGTATTTCGATGTCCGATGTGGACAACGCACTGTACAACGCTTTTGGTCAGCGCCTGATTTCCACTATTTATACGCAAGCCAATCAGTATCGCGTCGTTCTTGAACACGATACCCGCGCCACACCAGGCCTCAGTGGGCTGGATAACATCCGCCTTGCCAGCACTGATGGCGGCAGCGTCCCGTTAAGTAGCATTGCCAAAATCGAGCAGCGTTTTGCACCGTTGACCATCAACCATCTCGACCAATTCCCGTCTACCACGTTCTCCTTCAACGTAACCAGTGACCATTCGCTGGGAGAAGCGGTGGAGGCGATTACGGCTGCGGAAAAAGATCTCGCAATGCCGACAGATATGTCCACTCAATTCCAGGGCAGCACTCTCGCCTTCCAGGCCGCATTGGGCAACACAATTTGGCTTATCATTGCCTCCGTTGTGGCGATGTATATCGTACTCGGCGTGTTATACGAGAGCTTTATTCACCCGATAACCATCTTGTCTACGCTGCCGACCGCCGGAGTCGGCGCCTTGCTGGCACTGATGCTGGCGGGTGCCGAACTGGATGTGATTGCCATCATCGGTATTATTTTGCTCATCGGTATCGTCAAGAAAAACGCCATCATGATGATCGACTTTGCGTTGGCGGCCGAGCGTGAACAAGGGATGAAACCCTACGATGCGATTTATCAGGCTTGTTTGCTGCGTTTTCGCCCGATTCTGATGACCACGCTGGCCGCTCTGTTAGGCGCACTCCCGCTGATGTTGTCAACGGGTGCCGGTGCGGAACTGCGCCGCCCGCTGGGGATTGGCATGGTCGGTGGGTTGCTGGTCAGCCAGGTGCTGACGCTGTTCACCACACCGGTTATCTATTTACTGTTTGATAATCTGTCGCACTTTGTACGCCGCCGTTTTGGTCGCCATGAAGTTAGTCGTGAAGAGGAAGTGTAAGTGAAATTCTTCGCACTGTTCATCTATCGACCGGTCGCCACCATTTTGCTGACGGTCGCCATCACCTTGTGCGGCATATTGGGCTTCCGTTTGCTGCCGGTTGCTCCACTGCCACAGGTAGATTTCCCGGTGATCATGGTCAGTGCTTCACTGCCGGGCGCTTCACCGGAAACCATGGCCTCGTCGGTCGCCACACCGCTTGAACGTGCGCTCGGGCGCATTGCAGGCGTGAACGAGATGACATCATCAAGTTCGCTCGGCAGCACCCGCATTATTCTCGAATTTACGTTTGATCGTGACATCAACGGTGCTGCGCGTGATGTGCAGGCCGCCATCAACGCTGCACAGAGTCTGTTGCCCAGCGGTATGCCAAGCCGTCCGACCTATCGCAAAGCCAACCCGTCAGATGCGCCCATTATGATCCTGACGCTGACCTCGGACACGTTTTCTCAGGGACAATTATATGATTTCGCCTCCACGCAACTGGCGCAAACCGTCGCACAGATTGATGGAGTGGGCGATGTGGACATCGGCGGCAGTTCGCTCCCGGCGGTACGCGTGGCACTCAATCCGCAAGCGCTGTTTAACCAGGGCGTTTCACTGGATGCGGTGCGCAAAACCATTAGCGATGCCAACGTACGTCGCCCACAGGGTGCGCTGGAAGATAGCTCACAGCGCTGGCAGTTACAGACCAACGATGAGTTGAAAACGGCGGCGGAATATCAGCCGTTAATCATCCATTACAACAACGGCGGTGCGGTGCATTTGAGCGATGTCGCCACCGTTACCGACTCCGTTCAGGATGTGCGCAACGCCGGGATGGCCAATGCAAAACCAGCTATTTTGCTGATGATTCGTAAATCGCAGGAAGCGAATATCATCGAAACGGTGGACAGGATCCGGGCAAAACTCCCTGAACTGCGTGAAACCATTCCAGCTTCAATAGATTTGCAAATTGCGCAGGATCGTTCGCCGACCATTCGTGCGTCGCTGGCTGAAGTCGAGCAATCGCTGGTTATCTCAGTCGCGCTGGTGATTCTGGTGGTCTTCCTGTTTCTACGCTCAGGCCGGGCAACACTTATCCCTGCGGTGGCTGTTCCGGTATCACTTATCGGGACCTTTATCGCCATGTATCTGTGCGGTTTCAGCCTGAATAACCTGTCGTTGATGGCGTTAACCATCGCTACCGGTTTTGTGGTGGATGACGCCATCGTGGTACTGGAAAATATTTCGCGCCATCTCGAAGCGGGTGTGAAACCGTTACAGGCTGCACTGCAAGGGGTACGTGAAGTCGGATTTACCGTGCTGTCGATGAGCCTGTCGCTGGTGGCGGTATTCTTGCCGCTGCTGTTGATGGGCGGATTGCCTGGACGATTATTTAAAGAGTTTGCCGTCACGTTGTCGGTCGCCATTGGGATTTCACTGGTGGTGTCGATTACCCTCACGCCGATGATGTGCGGCTGGCTGTTAAAGAGCAAACCGAAGCATACTCCTGCCCGAAACCGGGGTTTTGGACGCCTGTTAGTGGCGATGCAGCAGGGCTACGGGCGCTCACTTAAATGGGTGCTCAATCATACTAAACTGGTCGGCGTGGTGTTGTTAGCGACCATCGCGCTTAACGTTTGGCTGTATATCGCCATCCCCAAAACTTTCTTCCCGGAGCAAGATACCGGACGATTGATGGGCAATATTCAGGCAGACCAGAGCATCTCCTTCCAGGCGATGCGCGGTAAATTACAGGATTTCATGAAGATTGTTCGCGATGATCCTGCCGTCGAGAATGTGACCGGTTTCACCGGCGGATCGCGGGTCAACAGCGGCATGATGTTTATCTCGCTAAAACCACTTTCTGAGCGTAAAGAGACGGCGCAGCAGGTCATCGATCGCCTGCGTAAATCGTTGGCGAAAGAGCCAGGTGCCAGTCTGTTTTTGATGGCGGTACAGGATATTCGTGTCGGTGGCAGGCAGGCCAACGCCAGTTATCAGTACACTCTGCTGTCTGATAATTTAGCCGACCTGCGAACCTGGGAGCCTAAAATTCGCCAGGCGCTGGCAAAACTGCCGCAGCTTGCCGACGTCAACTCAGACAGCCAGAACAACGGAGCGGAAATGGATCTGATTTATGATCGTGAATCCATGGCGCGTCTGGGAATTAGCGTCGAAGACGCCAATGCCTTGCTGAACAACGCCTTTGGGCAGCGCCAGATTTCAACGATCTATCAACCGCTTAACCAGTACAAAGTGGTGATGGAAGTTGACTCACGCTACACCCAGGACATCAGCGCGTTAGATCAAATGTTCGTCATTAACAAAGACGGCAAGGCGATTCCGTTGTCGTGGTTTGCGAAATGGCAGCCTGCAAATGCTCCGCTGTCGGTCAATCACCAGGGGCTATCAGCCGCCTCCACCGTCTCATTTAACCTGCCAACCGGCATGTCGTTATCGGAAGCAAGCGAAGCGATAGATCGCACCATGACCGCACTCGGCGTGCCTTCAACGGTGCGCGGCATGTACGCCGGAACCGCGCAAGTTTTCCAGGACACCATGAAATCCCAGGTGATGCTGATTATCGCCGCCATTGCCACGGTTTACATCGTGTTAGGGATTTTGTATGAGAGCTACGTTCACCCACTGACGATTCTGTCTACGCTGCCTTCGGCAGGGGTCGGAGCACTGCTGGCGCTGGAATTATTTGGAGCACCGTTTAGCCTGATTGCGCTCATCGGCATCATGCTGTTAATCGGCATCGTGAAGAAAAATGCCATCATGATGGTGGACTTTGCCATTGATGCACAGCGCAACGGCAACTTGTCGCCAGAAGAGGCTATTTTCCAGGCCTGTTTGTTACGCTTTAGGCCCATAATGATGACGACTTTAGCAGCGCTGTTTGGGGCATTGCCATTAGTGCTAACCAGCGGTGACGGTGCGGAACTTCGCCAGCCGCTCGGCATTACCATTGTGGGTGGGCTGGTCGTCAGTCAGTTACTGACGCTCTACACCACGCCGGTGGTGTATCTGTTCTTTGACCGTTTGCGGCTGCGTTTTACGCGTAAAGTTAATCGCCTTGAAACTCCTGAATATCCAAAATAATTGGAGTTGCAGCAAGGCCGCAAGAGAGCGAATCCCGATGAGCTTACTTAAGTAAGTGATTCGGGTGAGAGAATGCAGCAACGCCGCTGCAACTTCAAGAATGAAGGATATTTAAATGACCGAACTGCCCGCAGCCGTCCGCTGGCAACTGTGGATCGTCGCTTTCGGCTTCTTCATGCAGTCGCTCGACACCACCATCGTCAACACCGCCCTCCCCTCTATGGCGGCAAGCCTTGGGGAGAGCCCGTTACACATGCACTCGGTGATTGTTGCCTATGTGCTGACGGTGGCGGTGATGCTGCCTGCCAGCGGTTGGTTGGCTGACCGGGTTGGCGTACGCAATATTTTCTTCACCGCCATCGTCCTGTTCACCATTGGCTCGCTGTTTTGTGCGCATGCATCGACACTTAACGAACTGGTCATGGCGCGAGTCGTACAAGGGATTGGCGGGGCGATGATGGTCCCCGTTGGGCGTTTGACGGTGATGAAAATTGTCCCACGCGAACAGTATATGGCGGCCATGACATTCGTTACGTTGCCCGGACAAATCGGCCCATTGCTCGGCCCGGCGTTAGGCGGCGTGCTGGTGGAGTACGCGTCCTGGCACTGGATTTTCCTGATCAATCTACCGGTTGGCATTATCGGTGCGATAGCGACGTTGTGGCTGATGCCGAACTACACCATGCAGACACGTAAATTCGACATGATGGGTTTTGTCTTTCTTGCGTTTGGCATGGCGGCACTGACCATCGCACTGGATGGCGCAAAAGGTTTAGGCATCCCACAATCTACGCTCTGGCTGTTAGTGGGCGGTGGCGCCGCAGCGATAGCACTCTACTTATGGCATGCCAAAGCCAATGACAGCGCCTTGTTCAACCTCAATTTATTTAAGACTCAAACCTTCTCACTCGGTCTGCTGGGGAGTTTTTGCGGGCGCATCGGCAGCGGCATGATCCCCTTTATGACGCCGGTATTCCTGCAAATCGGCCTTGGATTTTCCCCGTTCCATGCGGGCTTGATGATGGTGCCGATGGTGCTCGGCAGTATGGGCATGAAACGTATTGTGGTGCAGGTGGTTAACCGCTTTGGCTATCGCAATGTGTTAGTCGCCACCACGTTAGGTCTGGCGCTGGTGATTCTGATGTTCATGGGTACCGCACTGATGGGCTGGTATTACCTGCTGCCGGTAGTGTTGTTCTTGCTCGGCATGGTGAACTCCACACGATTTTCGTCAATGAACACCCTGACGCTAAAAGATTTACCTGATGACCTCGCAAGCGGCGGCAACAGTATGCTGTCGATGGTGATGCAACTGTCTATGAGCATCGGCGTTACCATCGCCGGGATGCTGCTTGGGATGTACGGTCATCATCAACTGACAGCGGATAGCACGGTGGTCCATAGCGTCTTTATGTACACCTATCTGAGCATGGCACTGGTTATCGCCCTCCCCGCGTTGATTTTTGCTCGCGTCCCGAAAGACACCACAAAAAATGTCGTGATTGCACGGCGTAAAAGGAGGAGCTCATGAAGCTCTGGCGTCCAGGCATTACCGGCAAACTATTTTTGGCCATTTTCTCCACCTGCTTACTGGTATTGGCCATTATGCATTGGGGCGTGCGGCTCAGCTTCGAACATGGGTTTATTGATTACATCAAACGCGGCAATGAGCAGCGCCTGGAAATGTTAAGTGACGCACTTGGCGAACAGTATGCCCAGCACGGTAACTGGCAGTTTCTGCGCAATAACGACCGTTTTATGTTCAAACTGTTGCGCTCTTTTGAGCATGGCGATGAAGAAAACCGTAATTTGCCACCGCATGGCTGGCGCACGCAGTTTTGGGTGGTCGATCAGGATTACAAAGTATTGGTAGGCCCGCGCGGCCCGGTGCCGACAGACGGCATGCGCCGTTCCATTAACGTCAATGGCCGTGATGCCGGATGGGTGGTCGCCTCACCCGTTGAGCGCTTAACGCGCAATACCGATATCAATTTCGACAGGCAGCAACGCCGCACCAGTTGGATTATCGTCGCCCTTTCCTCGCTGCTGGCAGCAGCGGCGACCTTCTTGCTGGCTCGTGGTTTACTTGCCCCGGTGAAACGCCTGGTAGAAGGCACGCATAAACTGGCGGCGGGGGATTTCTCAACCCGTGTCGACTCCACCAGCCAGGATGAGCTGGGCAAACTGGCGCAAGACTTTAACCAACTCGCCAGCACGCTTGAGAAAAATCACAATATGCGACGTGCATATATGGCTGATATTTCGCATGAGTTACGCACTCCGCTGGCGATTTTACGCGGCGAACTGGAAGCGATTCAGGATGGCGTGCGTAAATTCACGCCCGAATCGGTGGCTTCGTTGCAAATGGAAGTCGCCACGCTAACCAAACTTGTCGACGATCTACACCAGTTGTCGATGTCTGACGAAGGGGCGCTGGCCTATCAGAAACAGTCGTTGGATATCATTAACCTGTTGGAAATTGCGGCGGGTGCGTTTCGTGAACGCTTCAATTCTCGCGGGTTAACCATTAGCCTTGCCCTACCGGACAGCGTGAGCATTTTTGGTGATAGCGACCGTTTAATGCAGCTATTCAATAACCTACTGGAAAACAGCCTGCGCTATACCGATACGGGCGGCCAGTTGGTTATCTCCGGCGAAATTATCCAGCAGCGTTTCGTGATGCATTTCGCCGACAGCGCACCGGGCGTGAGCGACGAACAGCTAACCATGCTGTTTGAGCGATTCTACCGCACCGAAGGCTCGCGCAACCGAGCCAGTGGCGGTTCAGGGCTTGGGTTGTCCATCTGCCAGAACATTGTCGCGGCCCATAACGGCAAGCTTTACGCTACGCATTCGCCTTTCGGTGGGGTTAGCATTACAGTAGAGCTACCTCTACAGTCAGAATCTTTGAGACCTGTATGATCGAGTTACCTATAGACGAAAACACACCGCGCATCTTAATTGTTGAAGACGAACCGAAGCTTGGGCAGTTGCTGATTGATTACTTGCGCGCTGCCGGCTACGCACCGGAACTCATTACCCACGGCGATAAAGTGCTGGCGTTTGTGCGCCAGACGCCGCCAGACCTGATCCTGCTCGATTTGATGCTGCCCGGCACCGACGGACTGACACTGTGCCGCGAAATCCGTCGCTTCTCTGAAGTGCCGATTGTGATGGTCACAGCGAAAATCGAGGAAATTGACCGTCTGCTAGGGCTGGAAATTGGTGCCGATGATTACATCTGCAAGCCTTACAGCCCGCGGGAAGTGGTGGCTCGCGTCAAAACGATTTTGCGTCGCTGCAAACGCCAGCGAGATCCGATTCTTGCCGACGAAATCAGCCCGTTGATTATCGACGAGGGCCGTTTTCAGGCAAGCTGGCGCGACAAACTGTTAGATTTAACGCCAGCGGAATTCCGCCTGCTCAAAACCCTTTCTCACGAACCGGGCAAAGTGTTCTCGCGCGAACAATTGCTGAATCAGCTGTATGACGATTATCGCGTGGTCACCGACCGCACGATCGACAGCCATATTAAAAACCTGCGCCGTAAGCTCGAAGCGTTGGATGAAGAGCAGTCATTTATCCGTGCGGTGTACGGTGTGGGATACCGTTGGGAAGCGGACGCCTGCCGTATTGCATAAAACTGCGGGGTAATATACCCCGCACATTTATTACTCAATACAAGCCACGCCTTCAGGTTTATCAGCTGTGTTAGAACTTATATGGCCCGTTGCAGTGTACATGTAGGCATAGGCATCATTTTCCGCAACCATTTCATCGGAAGTCCAGAACACCGAACCCGCGTGTGAAACATCATCAAGGCTGCTTCCCCACTCCTGCCATAATGAATTACTCGGTACTTCTCGCTTTCCTTCCTCTGATGACAAATCATCACGAGTCGGCATACGGTAGCCCTGGTTTTCGCACCAGGCTTTTGCGTCATACCAGTTGAGTTTTCCTGCTGATTCGCTTCTAAAAATAAAGAATTTCTGTGGATTGAAAATAATCGACCCTTTCGACTCATTATGTCGTGCAGTGATTCGGAATGCCCCTTTTGCCTTGATGGTCACAAGTCCTGTATCACTCACTGTCGCAATGCCGGGATTAGTTGTCGTCCATTCATCAATCTGGTCAACTACGTTATCGGTTCCTAACTGTATTTGAGCACCAGGGAACGCGGTATTGATTGTTTTACTGGCAGAGACACTCAATGTCGCAGCACTATTTTCTGGCGCAATGAGATAACCAATTATATTTAAAGAGTGTGGGTTAACAGGACCAGTGGGGATATTATCGTTTGCATCGTAAGTCGATATATCATTGATGTTTAGTGCGATATTTTCCCGTGGAACGCCAGTGACTGTTGTAGGTATTATGTGAACCCCTACGGTGCAACCTTTATCATCAGGATGGAGGATATATTGATTAACACCGGTAGCCAGCACATGTTTATTGTTGCTTGTATCAGTGCAAATCCACTCTACCGTCGGGAGAGTGGTTTCTTCATCACCTTCAGCATCAGCAACTGTCCACGACAATTTAATGATATCGGTGATATCTAATTCATCGTCTTCGGACATCGTTTCATTGACACGAGTGAAGCTGACCTTCCCGGCTTCATTCTTATCATTATAAATAACCGGAGGTGTACCATTAATCACTCCGGCACTGCCGGTTAAATCAGTCGCATGGGCTTTGTTCAATGCCCCACAAGATATAAACAAAATAAATGCCACTGCCTGGCAGTTGAGAGACTTTATTTTCATACATTCACCATGCAATGGCTCAATGAATAAGTGACATCCTTGTCATGGGAATTGAGCGCCAAAGTGCTCAACTCCCACTCTTCCCACAGATTATTTACGCTTGGTCGATTTCAGTACCGCTTTAACCTTCGCGGTGTAATCAACTTTTAGACCGTAACCCTGGACACCATCTGCACCCGCAGTTGCAAACACATCTTTCGCTCCCGCATTGGTAGCCGGAATGGTCAAGTCTTTGTTATCTGTACTGCTTACAGCATTACCACCCGCAGTGCTGGTTGTTGCGCTGGTGCCATCGAAGACCCATTTGTAGGTATAGTTAGCTGACGCATCAAGTTCGCCTGCATCTTGCTTCCCGTTGTTGTTTACGTCATACCAGACTTTGAACTGATAGGTGTGGCCAACCAGCAGCTTGCTATCGGCTTTACCGATCAAGTTAACCGTTGGTTCTGCGGCATCAACGATGGCAGTACCGATGGTGCCGCCGACAATTGGACCATCAGGGATGTTATCTCCGCTGTCGTTTTTACTGACGTCATTAATCACTATGGTTTGCCCGGTCGTTGGCACACCCGTTGAAGTTTGTTCAACAATCTCTGCCCCCAGGTAAAGCCCGGCGTCTGCTGCCTGAATGGTATAATCGGCTTGACCATCACTGCCGGTCAGCATCTTTTTATTCGCCCCCACGCCATCAGTAGTGGTGAACCATTTAATGGACGCATTACTGCTATCAGTATCCCCTTCAGCATCCTGCAATATATGACTGAGCGTGATTTTGTCACCCGGTGTCATAGCGTCGGTGGAACCACTATGATGATCGTTTGCAAACGCCACAGTGTGCGCAGCAGCGCCCGTATTGGCTTTAAGCACCGGAACGGTACCGTTAAGTGTCCCAGCTGAGTCTGTCATAACCGCCATCGCCAGCGGGCTACAGCTTGCGAAAATAATGGTCGCAAGCAGTGTTCTATTAAAATTTTTCATATTGGTAATAGCTCATAAAGTTAATATTACTTGAATACTCCGTGCTTATTTTTGAGCGCGAAGATTATTCATGATTTTTTGACCTGCGGGTGTTAACTGGTAATCAATTTTCAATTTAAATCCCTGAATACCATCAGCACCGGCATTAACAAAAACCTGACTCGCTTGTGCGTTAGTGTCGGGAATTGAAATGTCGTTGTTAATTGTTGAATTCACTGCATACCCACCTTGGGTTCCATTGGGCGAAGTTCCATCAAAAAACCATTTATAATCCACTAATGAAATTAATGGTGTCGCGTTAGTATCAGAAACTGTTTCACGATCTGTCGCATCCCACTGCCCGTTATTATTGCTGTCATAGGCAATTTTGAATTCATATTTACGACCTAATTTAAGCACATTGCCTTTCGTCGCCGTTAAATTAACGGTAGGGTTCTCGCTATCAACGATTGCAGTGTAAATCATGGTGCTCGCGGGACTAAAATCGACTAATACCGTGTTCGTTTTCTTGGTATTATCATCATCCTTCTCCGCTATTACCGAAAATACACCGCTCATCGTACTGCCTAATACTGCTTCAGAACCGGATGGTGGTTCTTTATAAAAAAGGCATTCGCTACCGGAAGTACATTCGCTTTTCGAAGCGTGAATCGTGACTTCCTGAGAATGCGATTTATCTTCCATTTTATATGCATGGAAAGTTAACCCCAGGTTCTGGGCATCTACTGGCGTCGTTTCACCAGCAAGACCTGAAATTTTGGCACCACTGGCGACAAGATTTGCAAAACTATTACCATTGGCAAGTAACTTGATGGCCTTTTTCGCTTCACCATTATCATCAATGACTAACTGATAATTAATCGGCGCTTCTGTCACGATGATATTCACTGCATTAGATTGTTTCGTATGCCCTTTATCATCCACCAGTGTTAGCGCGAGTCTGTATTTGTTCGCATTAGGATCGGTTGAATCCACCCATGCCGGGAAGGTCAACGTCCAATGGTTGTCCTCCCCGTTACTAATATTTCCTGATGTTAAAGCGGGTAACCCAAGTGTGTTTTCCGGGTTGAAGCTGCCCATCGGTACCCACTGTGCGCTCTTAAGTTTAAGATGCGAGGTCACGGTAGCATTGACTGTCCAGTGGCAGCCTTCATAAGCCTCAGCGCTATCGGGGTCATCAGCCAGAATACAGGCTGCCGCTGTCCCGGTAGGTTTGAGATAAAGCCCTACATCAAGATCATTTTTCTCACGATATTCCAGCACGATGTCGTTGTTACGATCGACAAAATCCATACGACTACCGGCGAGCGTGCGCATCTGTGCGACTTCATCACCATCAAGCTGTTTTGATAAAGGGACACCGATGCGATAATCCAGACTCAGATTTGCCGTCGCTTCGTTTGTATCCGCATCCCCTTTTTTGTAGCCAGCTTGCAGGGTAATCAACGGAACCGGCGTGTAATCAACGCCCACAGTCACCGCAGACGGGTCTTCCTGCAAATTATCGGTACCAAATAACGCGACCTGATCGCCGTAGTATTTTTCATACACCAATGATGAACCTAACTGCGGATAAGCAGGCAAATAAGCCTGCATACGCAAATCCCAACCACGGGCAGGACGCTCCTCGTAATCATCTAGATCCGGTGAGTCTTTCCATGAAGAAAGCGGGAGATAATAGTTCCCACTCAGTTTCAAATAATTAGTCCAGGCCTCACCACCTAACCCAGCGCGATGATGACCCCGGGTAATATCATGATCATAAAAAAGGTTGGAACCCAGCATCCAGTCTTTTGAAATATTATGGCGGACACCCACGCCCATATTTGCAATAGTACGCCCATCTTTATTATGAGCTGAAAACTGACTGAACCAGAGATTGCTTTCCCCTTCGTACCAAGGGAGTAAATAATCCAGGGAAGAACCGTCAAGATTGCCTTTATCATTAATATTTATACTTGTTGCAATATGACCATAGGGCGAAAGCAGTTCCTCAATTTTTGATTGGGCCGCTTCTGTTGCCAAATTTTTACCATATTGTAGCGCTTCAGATTTCATCCCTTCTGGTGTCAGATTATGGAAATTGCTTTGTGCTTCATTGACCAAAATTTCAGAAGTCTTTTTCTCAACGGGATTACTTTTATCGCTTGAAGGCGAAGCGGTGGACGAATTATGTTCACTGACAGAAGAATCACTACCTCCCAGGTCAGGCAAAGCGATATTATTAGCGGAGTGGCTAACATCTGTAAATAACATGCTTAGCGATGGCATTATCAGGAAATATAAGACTATCTTTTTCATATGCACCGAAAAGCATTATTTGAAGAGAGTTAATTTATAGTATTAACAATTAAATTCTCTTTTCATGTTACGAATAAGGCAAATTATGAACGTGTTTATTGACTATTGAAATATACAAAACTGGATAGAACTTTCACTTTATAAAAATTCACCAGCGATGATACAACCCGCAAAAAATATAAAACCCTGAGAATACAACAAGCTAAATAATTGATCATTTACATGATTCAGCTTTTTACATAGGTAAGATATATGAAACAAGTTAGTTCCTGGACGATGAACCGATCACGAACCGAAGTGTAAGAAGGTGGGCTGATTGTATTAATACAATCAGTCCGAAAGGATTAGGGTCAATGAAAAACAGGATATCTTTCAGTAATTTTTGGGGAAGTTATTGAGGATTTTTATCAGTTTCCCGTGATGAATTTCGATATAGCCACCAAAACGCAGATCTGCCAGCACTTTCATTACACCGCTCCGCGCAAGATTTGAACGCTGTAAAATATAATCAGCCACACTTAACTTCGCTCGTTCACTATCAGTGTAATGCGCTAACTCTTTAAGAAATAAACAAACAGTTTCATAAGTAGAACTGTTTATCAGCATTGATTCATGATGCAGTTGCCTGTCATTGAGATAGCCCTGGTAGTAAAACACATCACGCCACAACGACTGCTGCTCGATTATTTCTATTGCCGTTTGCAATGGTAGCGTTCTGACTTCACTGCCTGCAGGGAACTGTAAGTGATAATATTGAGAGCGGTACACAGAGCCTTGCAACCCGAGTATTGTCGGTGCAAAAGCGGTTTCGACCAGGCGATTATCCACCTCACGCCATATATCCACTCGCCCTTTCGTCACAATGAAAACCTCAAAGCCCACTTTTTTATCTTTTAAGCGTGCTTCCGTGTGCTTGCCATCAAGAGGAAAAGGTTTAGCAGTATTGATAAAAGCAGCAATCAGGCGATTCAGGCTTTCCAGAGGCTTTTCTATAACACTTCGATTATTCAAACCATTCATAAAATAGCCAAATTCATTGTAATTTTCCCTAAGTATACCCTAAATAATTCAAGGTATAAGAGTATGCACCGGCAACGATGGTTTACTCCCCTTTCCCATAACGTTACAATTCCCATCCTAAAATTGTGGCAATCCCACTTTTCCAAGCCGCTTCATCAGGTGAGGCGGTTCTGACCTGATATCAGAACGAGAACATCATGTTTAAACCAGAACTTCTTTCGCCAGCCGGAACGCTGAAAAATATGCGTTACGCTTTTGCCTATGGCGCCGATGCGGTTTACGCGGGCCAGCCGCGTTACTCCTTACGCGTGCGCAATAACGAGTTCAATCACGAAAACCTCCAGTTGGGTATTAACGAAGCCCACGAACTGGGTAAAAAATTCTACGTGGTTGTCAACATTGCCCCGCACAACGCCAAACTGAAAACCTTTATCCGTGACCTGAAACCGGTTATCGATATGGGCCCAGACGCTCTGATAATGTCCGACCCAGGCCTTATCATGATGGTGCGCGAAGCGTTCCCGGAAATGGATGTTCACCTGTCCGTGCAGGCCAACGCCGTAAACTGGGCGACCGTGAAGTTCTGGAAACAAATGGGGCTGACCCGCGTCATTCTTTCTCGCGAACTCTCCCTTGAAGAAATTGCTGAAGTCCGTGAACAAGTGCCAGACATGGAGCTGGAAATCTTCGTTCATGGCGCATTGTGCATGGCCTACTCTGGCCGTTGCCTGCTTTCTGGTTACATCAACAAGCGCGATCCAAACCAGGGAACCTGCACCAACGCCTGTCGTTGGGAATACAAAGTTGAAGAAGGCAAAGAAGATGATGTCGGCAATATCGTGCATCTTCACGAACCGATTCCAGTGCAAAACATCGAGCCTACGCTTGGCGCAGGTGCTCCGACTGACAAAGTATTCATGATGGAAGAAGCCAAACGCCCAGGTGAGTACATGACGGCGTTCGAAGACGAACACGGCACCTACATCATGAACTCGAAAGATCTGCGGGCGATTGAACACGTTGAACGCCTGACTAAAATGGGCGTGCATTCGCTGAAAATTGAAGGCCGTACCAAATCCTATTATTACTGCGCACGCACCGCTCAGGTTTATCGCCGCGCGATTGATGATGCAGCAGCAGGCAAACCGTTTGACCCAACGCTTCTGACGACACTCGAAGGTTTGGCGCACCGTGGCTATACCGAAGGTTTCTTGCGTCGCCATAATCATGATTCCTATCAGAACTATGACTACGGCCACTCGGTTTCTGAAACTCAGCAGTTTGTGGGTGAGTTCACCGGGGAACGTCGTGGCGAGCTGGCAGCGGTAAAAGTGAAGAATAAATTCCTGCTGGGCGACAGCCTGGAGTTAATGACGCCGCAAGGTAACGTCACTTTCACTCTCGAAGTGCTGGAAAACACCAAAGCGCAGCCGATTGATGTCGCGCCTGGGGATGGTCATACCGTATGGATGCCTGTACCGGAAGATGTATCACTGGATTATGCGCTGCTAATGCGCAACCTGGCAGGTCAGACCTCACGTGATCCGCACGCTAAATAGTTAATTTGCGTTATTTTTTCGCGCTGAGAAAATTCTTAGAAATCGATCACACACCGCTTCGTTAGATGCGGTTATTATCTCAGCGCTGAAAAACATAACCCATAAATGCTAGCTATACCAGGAACCACCTCATTGGCCTGTGAAATCTCCCTTTCACAGGCCTTCTTTTTTGCTCAAGCCCTCAGACTCATCTCGTTCTTAACCGTAAACGCCCCGCATAAGATACACTCTCCATTCAACGATAATTCCTGAGGTATGCCATGGAGCAGTTACCAGAAACGCTTGTTATCCTGAACGGTAAAGGTGCAGAAAATGACACTTTACGCAGCGCGGTGAAAGTCATGCGTGAAGAGGGATACACAGTGCATATCCGTGTAACCTGGGAAAAAGGGGATGCGATACGTTATGTCGAAGAGGCCTGGCGTATGGGTGTGGAGACTGTCGTCGCAGGCGGCGGCGATGGCACCATCAACGAAGTGGCGACCGCACTTGCACAGCTTGCCCCGGAACACCGTCCGGTGTTGGGGATCTTACCGCTGGGTACCGCAAACGATTTTGCCACCAGCGTCGGCATTCCTCAGGAACTGGATAAAGCACTACAACTGGCGATTGTCGGCAAAGGCGTGGCAATAGACCTGGTTCAGGTTAACGAATCCTCCTTCTTTATTAATATGGCTACCGGTGGATTTGGCACACGCATTACCACCGAAACCCCAGAAAAATTGAAAGCCGCCCTCGGTGGTATCGCCTATTTTATTCACGGCCTGATTCGTATGGATACACTCAAACCGGACCGTTGCGAAATTCGCGGGGAAGATTTCGAGTGGCAAGGTGACGCGCTGGTTATTGGTATTGGCAATGGTCGCCAGGCAGGTGGTGGGCAACAACTTTGCCCACAAGCGTTGATTAATGACGGGCTGTTGGAGCTGCGTATTTTTACTGGCGAAGAACTACTGCCAGCCATTTTTAACACGCTTACGCGTCCGGATGACAGCCCGAATATTATTGATGGGCGTTCATCCTGGTTTGAAATAACCGCCCCGCACGATATTACGTTTAACCTGGATGGCGAGCCGCTGACCGGACAGAAATTCCGTATTGATATCCACCCCAATGCGCTCAGTTGCCGCCTGCCACCAAATTGCCCGCTGTTGGGCTAGCGGTTATTTACTGCAAATAAAGAAGGTGCCTGGCTGGTTATATGAATGCCCTCACCCCGCCCCTCTCCCACAGGGAGAGGGAGAAAAATCATGGTTCCCTCACCCACGGGAGAAACAAAACTATCCCCTCTCCTGTGGGAGAGGGTTAGGGTGAGGGCGATTGATCAGGCGATACTGACTTTTCCATCCAGATAAACATCCTGGACTGCGTTGATTAACTTCACGCCCTCAGACATGGATTTCTTAAAGGCTTTGCGCCCCAGTATTAAACCCATACCGCCTGCACGTTTGTTAATGACTGCGGTACGAACGGCGTCAGTGAGGTCAGTTTCACCCCCGGCAGCGCCGCCTGAGTTAATCAACCCGGCGCGTCCCATGTAGCAGTTTGCCAGTTGATAACGCACCAAATCGATCGGGTTATCGCTGGTCAGTTTGGTGTAAACGCGGTCATCGGTATAACCAAAGTTTACCGCCTTGTAGCCCCCGTTATTTTCCGCCATCTTCTGTTTCACGATATCCGCGCCGATTGTGGCCGCCAGATGGTTCGCCTGCCCTGTGAGGTCAGCACTGACGTGGTAATCCACTCCCTCTTTTTTGAAATCTGGATTACGCAGATACGCCCACAGCACCGTCACCAGCCCCAGTTCATGGGCGCGTTCAAACGCCACAGAAATCTCTTCAATCTGACGACGTGATTCCGGTGAGCCAAAGTAAATGGTCGCGCCTACTGCCACGGCTCCCATATTGAACGCCTGCTCAACGCTTGCGTACAACGTCTGGTCGAAGGTATTGGGGTAACTCAAGGTTTCGTTGTGGTTCAGTTTGACGAGGAAAGGAATGCGATGCGCGTAGCGACGCGAAACCGAAGCCAGCACGCCATAGGTTGAAGCCACACAGTTACAACCCGCTTCAATCGCCAGTTCAACAATGTTCTTAGGGTCAAAATAGAGCGGGTTTGCCGCAAATGATGCTCCGGCGGAGTGCTCAACGCCCTGGTCTACGGGCAAAATAGAGAGGTAACCGGTGCCAGCCAGACGACCGGTGTTATATAGCGTCTGCATATTACGTAACACCGCAGGCGGACGGTTGTTATCCACCATTACGCGATCTACATAATCCGAGCCAGGCAGATACAACTGGTCTGCCGGAATAGTCATACAACGATGCTGTAACAAGCTGTCGGCATCTTTGCCAAGCAACTGCGCAATATCAGTCATAATACGCTCCCGTTATTTCAGCGAGCCCCCTGCCCACTGAGAATGAATAGTCCTGACCTGCATGAGAGTAGAGACAAACAGGCAGTCCTAATCCTGGTCGTGACGGGTCGGCTTCGCCACCCGGAGAGCACTTTTGGTTGCATTTAAGGTGTAACACTTTGCTGCTATCGAGGGTATTTTTGCTACAGCGCTCAAAGAATCAATGCAAAGGTATTTAAAAGGTATTATTGATTGGTATGGTTATGGTGTACCCAACACAATCATGAAGATTCTATACCCGTCATACTTGAAGTCGCATCTGTGTTGGTTGCGTTTACTCACCCGAATCACTTACTTGAGTAAGCTCATCGGGATTCGCTCACTTACCGCCTTGATGCAACTTCAATTATTTGGGGTATACGTATGAAACGTACAACAATGAGTCTTTCATTCATGATGTTTATTGAATGGTTTATCTGGGGCGCCTGGTTCGTTCCTCTGTGGCTATTCCTGAGTAAAAGTGGTTTTAGTCCAACCGAAATAGGCTGGTCCTACGCCTGTACAGCAATCGCGGCTATTTTGTCGCCAATTCTCGTCGGCTCGCTGACCGACCGCTTCTTTGCTGCGCAAAAGGTGCTGGCCCTGCTGATGTTTGTCGGTACCGTGCTGATGTACCTGGCCGCTCAGCAAACTGAGTTCGTTTACTTCTTCCCGCTATTGCTGGCCTATTCCCTGACTTATATGCCGACAATTGCGCTAACCAACAGCATCGCATTCTCCAATGTTGAAGACGTTGAGCGCGACTTCCCGCGCATTCGGGTCATGGGGACTATCGGTTGGATTGCTTCCGGTCTGGTGTGCGGTTTCCTGCCGCAAATGTTGGGTTTTAGCGATATTTC
Organism: Buttiauxella sp. WJP83; assembly: GCF_027594725.1. Taxonomy (NCBI): domain Bacteria; kingdom Pseudomonadati; phylum Pseudomonadota; class Gammaproteobacteria; order Enterobacterales; family Enterobacteriaceae; genus Buttiauxella; species Buttiauxella sp. WJP83. The sequence goes on along the minus strand of NZ_CP110080.1, from coordinate 1,562,198 downwards.
ACCGACCAACGTTCCCTTGCTCATCACCGCCGGTAGCTCAGCGCTGCTGGGTGTCTTTGCCCTGACGCTGCCAAATACGCCACCGAAAAGTACCGGTAAAATGAGCCTGAAAGTGATGCTCGGCCTCGACGCTATCGTGTTGCTAAGAGATAAAAACTTCCTGGTCTTTTTCTTCTGCTCATTCCTGTTTGCTATGCCGCTGGCGTTCTATTACATCTTTGCCAACGGTTATCTGACCGAAGTGGGTATGCATAACGCCACTGGATGGATGACACTCGGACAGTTCTCCGAAATCTTCTTTATGCTGGCGCTTCCTTTCTTTATTAAGCGCTTTGGCATTAAAAAGGTATTACTGCTTGGTCTTATCACCGCGGCAATTCGTTACGGTTTCTTCGTCTACGGTGGTGCCGATCATATCTTTACTTACGGCCTGCTGTTCCTTGGCATTCTGCTGCACGGCGTGAGTTACGACTTTTACTACGTCACCGCCTATATCTACGTGGATAAAAAAACGCCCGTCCATATGCGCACCGCGGCACAAGGGCTTATCACGCTATGTTGCCAGGGCTTCGGGAGTTTGCTCGGTTATCGCATTGGCGCTCAGCTAATGGAAAAAATGTTCGCCCTCCCTGCTCCGGTAAACGGCCAGACGTTCAACTGGGCCGGAATGTGGGGCTTCGGTGCCATTATGATCGCGGTGATTACCGTACTGTTCCTGGTATTTTTCCGTGAATCGGATAAAGAAATCACCCCAATTGATGTTGCAGGCAATCAATCTGAAAAAGATTTAAAGGAAGCATAATGATGGAAAATCGAATTCTTGGAGCCTTTTACGGCCAGGCGTTAGGTGATGCGATGGGAATGCCGTCGGAGTTGTGGCCTCGTGCGCGGGTGAAGGCACATTTCGGCTGGATTGACCGCTTCCTTCCTGGGCCCGCGGAAAACAACGCCGCCTGTTATTTCAATCGCGCTGAGTTTACCGACGACACCTCAATGGCGCTGGCGCTGGCGGATGCGATTATCGAACATGACGGCGCGATTAACGCGGACGCCATTGGCCGCCATATTTTGACCTGGGCTGAAGGGTTTGATGCGTTTAATAAAAACGTGCTCGGCCCGACATCCAAAATTGCCCTGAAGGCGATTAAACAAGGCACACCGGTTAGCGAGCTAGAAAACAACGGCGTGACTAACGGTGCGGCAATGCGCGCATCGCCACTGGGTTGCCTGCTTCCAACGCACAATCTCGATGCTTTTATTGATGAAGTGGCACTTGCTTCAAGCCCGACGCACAAATCCGATCTCGCCCTGGCCGGTGCCGTGGTTATCGCCTGGTCTGTTTCAAAAGCGATTGAAGGGGCAAGTTGGGAGACTATTTGCGACGAATTGCCTTCGATCGCTCGCCATGCTCAGGAAAAACGGATCACAACATTTAATGCGTCACTCGGTGCACGTATTGAGCTGGCGCTGAACGTTGTCAGAAACGCGCGCGGAACGGAGTCCGCTATGGAGCAGGTTTATCAACTGGTTGGTACAGGCACCAGCACCATTGAGTCTGTTGCTGCGGCGATTGCGATGGTGGAACTGGCGCAAACCCATCCCAATCGCTGCGCGATTTTATGCGCAAACCTCGGTGGCGATACCGATACCATCGGTGCGATGGCGACGGCGATTTGTGGCGCACTCCACGGCGTAGAAAGCATTGATAGCGAGCTAAAACAACAGCTTGATGATGTTAACCAGCTCGATTTTACGCGTTACAGCCGCCTGTTTATGGCGTATCGAAAGCTGCGGGAGGCGCATTATGAAGGCCGGTGAATTACATTCCCGCTTGCCAACATTGGTGGCGCAGCGCCCGGTTTGTGTGTTGGGCTCGGCGGTCATTGATGTGATCGCCGACGCTTATTCCCTGCCGTGGCGCGGTTGCGATATAGAACTGCAGCAGCAAAGCGTGAATATCGGTGGCTGCGCGTTGAATATCGCGCTGACACTTTCACGCCTCGGTATCGCCTCGAAAAATGCGCTACCGATTGGCCAGGGTACCTGGGCGGATATCATTCGTGCAAGCCTTGATAAACAAGGTATCGAGAGTGAAATCCACACGAGCAGCGGCGATAACGGTTGGTGCCTGGCGCTGGTTGAGCCAGACGGCGAACGAACGTTTATGTCATTTCGTGGCGTTGAGCATCAGTGGAATCAGCAATGGCTGGATAAGCTACAGCTCGCGCCAGGCACTCTGCTTTCACTTTCGGGGTATCAACTGGCCGGCCCGTGCGCAGAGTTGTTAGTGAACTGGCTCGAATCGCTCGATGCGGTCACCGCTTTTATCGACTTTGGGCCACGCATTGCCGATATTCCAGCAACCCTGCTGGCGCGGATTATGGCCTGTAAACCGATCGTCTCGCTTAATCGCCAGGAAGCCGCCATTGCCGCCGAAGGGTTGAAGGTGGCTGGCGACGACATTGATGGCATTTGCCGCGCCTGGCTTGAACGTTATGATGCGCCACTCATTGTGCGGCTAGATAAACAAGGCGCGTGGTACTGCTCACATACGGCAATTGGGCACGTGGCCCCGTTCCCGGCAATTGTCGTCGATACCATAGGCGCGGGTGATAGCCATGCGGGCGGCACCCTGGCAGGTCTTGCCGCGGGGTGGAGTCTGGCAGATGCGGTAAGTCTTGGGAATGCAGTCGCGTCTTACGTCGTTGGCCATCGTGGCGGCGACTGCGCGCCGCACCTTGAACAACTCAATGAAGCGCTACTCCTCGCAGACGAAAACGTATAAATCGCTGCGGCAGTAGCTGATGCTGTATTCGATAGGCCGGTTTTGGGGATCAAAGGCAACTTGTTTGATTACCAGAACCGGCACCGGTGTTTCCAGTTTGATGTGCGACTGGAATTCGCTGTCCGGCATTCTGGCACTCACGCGGCTACGGGTGCGTTGCGGAATAATGTTCTGGCTGCGGAAGTAGTCATACAACGAGACACCGATATCATCGGCATCGGCAATCAATTGCGCAGGCACGTACGATTCCTCGACTGATACCGCATCTTCATCCACGTAACGAATACGTTTGAGTAAGAACACGTCGCTGTCCGTCGCCACATCCAGTTGTTCTGCAACTTCCGGCGAGCATTTCACCACCCGTTTATTGACCCACAGTGTGTTCGGTTTTTTACCGCGCAAAACCACCTGTTGAGAAAATCCACGCGCCTCTTTGAGCGAATACTCAAACGTGGTGTTAATTTGCGTGCCGTACCCTCTTGAACGAGTCACCACCCCATCATCTTCCAGCGTCTGCATCGCTTTGCGCACTGTGATGCGCGAAACCCCCGTCAACTGACTGAGATCGCGCTCACCCGGCAGAATATTGCCCTGCGGCAAAATACCGCTGCGCACTGCCGCCTTCACCGTTTCGGCAAATTTCAAATACAACGGCGTGTTATCGGCCTGCGAGAACCGCTGGATAAGCTGTTCAATGAGCTGAGTGTGAACCTGTTCCATGTCGCACAAGTATCCGGAAGATGGAGAGAAAGAGCCCAAGTATATACTTAAATACACCCAAAATAATTCGAATTGCAGGAAGGCGGCAACGCAGCAAACCCCCAGGAGCTTACACAAGTAAGTGACTGGGGTGCGCGAGGAAAGCCAACGCATCTGCAATTTGAAGTATGAAGGGGGTCACCACCATTGGTGAAAGTGATGCACCGGCCCGATTCCGCCGCCAACTTCCAGCGAATCCGCCTGTTCTAAGGCCTGAGATAACCATTTTTTCGCGGCACTTATCGTTTGCGGCCAGTCGTTATAGCGCGGATAAAGTGCGGCGAGTGCCGCAGAAAGCGTACAACCTGTACCGTGTGTATGCCGCGTTTTTACTCGCGGCGCGGTAAAGCGCTGCGCACCATCTCGCGTAAATAACCAGTCCGGACTTTCCGCATCATCGAGATGCCCGCCTTTCATCAGCACGGCCTGGCAGCCTAACCCTAACAAGGCATCGCCCTGCTCTTTCATTTCACGTTCGTTTTTTGCATGAGCGGTATCCAGCAAAGCCGCGGCTTCCGGCAGGTTCGGCGTAATCAGTGCCACTTGCGGTAAAAGTCTGCGACGTAAGCTGTCAACCGCCGAAGGAGCAAGCAAAGGATCGCCACTTTTCGCCAGCATCACTGTATCGAGCACCACATTTTGCGCATGGTAAAACGCCAGCCGCTCCGCCACCGCCACAACAATATCGGTTTCAGCTAACATGCCGATTTTTATGGTATCGATGCGCACGTCACTCAACACTGAATCCAGTTGGGCGGCAACAAACGCGGGCTCAATGCGATAGACCGACTGCACCCCACGCGTGTTCTGCGCCACGAGCGCGGTCACCACACTGGTGCCATACGCGCCCAACGCCGAGAAAGTTTTCAGGTCGGCCTGAATGCCCGCACCACCGCTTGGATCGGTTCCGGCAATGGTCAGCGCATTGATACGTTTTAATCCTTTCATACCAGTGCCTCCGCCTGAAGCCCGTAAAGCGCGTCGAGAAAGGCAGGAATAAAACTGCCTGGGCCACGGCTCTCTGAAATGGCCTGTTGACCTGCAATTTTCATAAACTGGCAGGCGGCGGCGACGTTATCAAGCCGCGAGCCAGGCAATGAACAACAAGCGGCCACCACAGCAGATAACGCACAACCGGTGCCGACCACCCGTGTCATCAAAACGCCGCCCCCCGAAACACTCCAGCTATTTTCACCATCTGTGATGTAGTCTCGCTCACCGGTTACCACAACAATCGTCCCCACCCGTTGTGCCAGAGCCTGTGCTGCAGGAAGTGCAGAAAGTGCGTCATCGATGCTATCCACACCTCGCCCACCGGAATGGCCACTCGCCAGCGCCAGGATTTCCGACGCATTCCCGCGAACAACTGCCGGTTTTAGGGCGAGCGCCTCATGGGCAAACTGCGTGCGAAACGCCAGGCCGCCAACAGCAACCGGATCAAGCACCCAGGGTGTGGAAGATTCATTTGCCGCATGAATAGCTGCAAGCATGGCGTGACGACGTTCAGCGGTCAGAGTGCCAATATTGATCAGCAGCGCATGGGCAACAGGGCTAAATTGAGCGGCTTCTTGCGCTTCAATCACCATGGCCGGAGCGGCACCGATGGCAAGCAAAACATTAGCCGTAAAACTCTGCACCACATCGTTAGTCATGCAGTGAACAAGAGGGGAAGTGGTGCGAAGTTGCAGTAAAATCGACGCGGCGATATGGCCGGGTAGCAGGTCAGGTTGCATCATAAAGCTCCTGTCCGGCGCGAAGAAGGGATGCCGGACAGGCATCTGACTTCCCTACGCTGGCATTATCCAGATCAGGTGGTACGGGTATTTCTCAGCCTTCACAAAGAAGGGCACCCCGAGTCATTGATTAATCGAAACTTGTGATTAATCGGCCATCAGAATAAAGCCTGCGTGGCGCGCTGTAAACCGCTAGTGTCTCCGCCCCCCTTGCGCGACGCATCCATTCCAACCATAAGCCCCGGTTATCGGATTTGAACGCCAAAACAACATATACAGACTAACCCTGGTTGGAATCCGGAGAATTACAGGTATCCTAGCTGATTGTCCTTTATTTCATTTTTTTCGAAATCCCGGAATTATTTTTCTATGCGTACGATGCGTAAACCATTAAGAGTGCCGCTGTTGTTGCTGGCATTGTTGTCTTGTTTGTTGATGACCCCCCTCCTTTCTCAGGCGGAGGAGGCTACTGGGCAATCTGCCACTGAAGAACCGGTTAAGGTTAACGCCAGCACAGCACTGCCTGCACTGCAAAAGCGCCTGGATTCACTCAAGCAACGTGTATCCGCTGCGAAAGCTGACAAACAGTTCACTATCCTTAATGACGACGCGCAAAAGCTGGTCGCTGAAGCGGATAAACTCGCCGTCTCGTTAACACCTCAGTTAGCGCAGGTTCAGGCGCAACTGGATGTCCTTGGGCCTGCTCCGGCACCGGGTACTTTGACGGAAACACCGCAGGTCATCAGTCAGCGCAAACAATTGAACAGCAGCAAAGCGTTGCTCACGATGCAAATCGAGCAAGCGAAAGCCGTTGTCGTGGGTGCACAAAACCTCTCATCACAAATTGCCGGACTGCGTCGTGACGCGCTGAAGACGCAAATCGCACTGAACACCGGCAGCATTCTGGGTGAGAGCTTCTGGTCGCCGGTATTTGACCCAAGCGATAAAGATGCGGCGCGATTCGACGAATTCGGAACACAAGTCAGCGATGCCTGGCATCAGGCATGGAGCGAAGACTGGCGCGTGGGAAGCACGATTTATCTGCTGCTGGCGTTAGGTATTGGATTATTTGGCCGCCGCGCAATGGACAGGCCATTGAATTGGGTGTTGCCTCGCTGGCTGCCGCAAGGGCGTTTTCGTCGCAGCTTCCTCGCCTGCTTTACCACGTTAAGCACCACGTTGACGCTGGGTATCTGTATGCAGTTGTTGTGTTATACCTTTACCCGCCTGCCCGACACCTCGCAATGGGTGATGGAGTTTGCCGATCAACTGGTCGAGCTAACCTATTTTTCTGCGGTGATTGCCGGTTTGGGTATCGCGTTACTGTCGAATAGCCACCCGTCCTGGCGTCTGCCTGGCATTGCAGACCCGCTTGCGAAAACGCTGTCCTCGTTCCCGATTTTGCTGGCGACCTTCATCTTTATCTTTGGCATCATCGAACAGCTTAATGCGTTGGTCGGTGCGAGTATTGCCGCTACGCTTTTTGGCAACGGTCTGGCGGCTTTACTGGTGGCGCTCAATTGCCTGATTGCCCCGATTCGGGTCAACAGGATCCGCCGAAAAATGAGTGCCGAGGGCGAGCAAACCGAAGCTCGTTCCACGGTTGCCGGTCTGATCCATCTGGTCATCAGCCTGACCGCATTCGTTATCTTGCTGGCATTGCTGATTGGCTACATTCCGCTGGCGCGCTTCGTCACGTTCGAATTGCTGTGGATTGGCCTGGTGGTTTGCAGCCTGTATCTACTGATTCATTTCGTGGTGGATCTCTGTGAAACGGTCTTTTCACCTGCCACACAGACCGGGAAAATCCTCAAAAGCACGCTGAGCCTGAATGACCGCCATCTTTCCCTTGCAGCGACGTTGTTCTCCGCGTTGGGGAAAACCAGCCTGTTGTTAATGGCTGCTGTTGCGCTGCTTAATGGCACCTTCGGCACCACAACGCCGATGGAATTGCTCATCAAAATTGCGGAGATGTGGGGCGGAAAAGGCCTCGAGGGGATGAATATTATCCCTGCTCACGCAGTCAATTCGGTGTTGTGCCTGGTGATCGGCTGGTATGTATTGCGTTCCACACGCCGCTGGCTGGATAACGATTTCCTGCCAAAAACCAATATGGATCGCGGCCTGCGCGCCTCGCTGGTTACGTTGTTTACCAACGTCGGCTATGTGCTGATTATCATGCTGACGCTGTCAATGCTCGGCATCGAATGGAACAAACTGGCCTGGATAGTCAGCGCCTTATCGGTGGGTATCGGTTTCGGTTTACAGGAGATAGTGAAGAACTTTATCTCCGGGCTGATTCTGTTAACCGAGCGCCCTGTGAAAGTGGGTGATTTGGTGAGTATCAGTGGCGTTGAAGGCGATATCCGCCGCATCAACGTGCGCGCAACGGAAATCCAGTTAGGGGATAAATCCACGGTAATTGTGCCCAACTCACAGCTTATTTCGCAGAACGTGCGTAACGCCACAATGGGTAATGCGCAAGGCGTGGCGACCATCGCCCTGACTTTCCCGCTCGATATCGACCCTGAGCAAGTGCGCAATTTGCTGCTCGAAGCCTATAAGTTGCATGAATCAATTCTGGAAAACCCACCACCGTCCGTCAGCTTTAAAGAGCTGGGGCCAAGCGGGATCGTGCTGAGTGTCACCGGCTATGTGAATAGTCCGCGTATGGTCAGCTCGACGCGTAGCGATCTGCTGTACGAGATCCTTAAAATGCTGCGCGCTGCGGAGATAAGCCTCAGCCAGACTCAAACGATGGTTCTTGAGCAACCGGTACATAAATTGCCAACAGAAGAGTAAGTTGAAGGCCACAGTCTGCTAAAACAGGCTGTGGCTTTTCTTTGACTTTGCACCACACCTCGCAACAAACCGCCTTCTACCCGCAAACAAACTATCATTATTCAGAATATTTACCGTTTAACCAATTCATCGAATTGATACAAATCAACATAACCGGGGTCGTGCGGCAGCATCATTTCGCGCCGATAATTTTAAAAAAAATTTTGATAAGAGAGTTAATGATGAACAAACTGAAAACAATGGCGCTGGTTCTGGGTTTTGTCGCCTTTTCCGCCAGTGCAGCACTCCCGCTTTTTAACGGCAAAGGTCATCCGGGCGATGTGCATATCGATCAGAACGGCCCGGTGTACCTGAACGGTAAAGAGATGAAGCTGAAGAAAATCAATGACAACTTCTATGAAGCCACGGGTCAGGGTGTGGTGTTGTCTATCGCTATCATGCCAGACGGTACCCCATCAGTAAGCTGGACCGGCAAAAACCGTGCTCACGGCGAGATCACTCCAGCCAACCAGGCCGCAGCCACCAAAGGTCCATCAGGCCGTGATCTGGATTGCAGCCGCCCAGACTTGACCAACGCAGAAATGAAAGCCTGCCAATAAAAAAAACCGGTCACGGAGGACCGGCTTTTAGCACGTCTCAAATTACGACAACAATTCAATCGGCTCGTCGTTACCGCGAGCACGCCACAACACAAACCAGCGTTGAATCGACGCAACCATAATCACCAGACCCAGCGCGACCATTACAATCGAAATCGTACCGTTGAAGATGTTGAAACCTTTAGCTGCGCTATTGAAGTAGACGTTTTTCACCATCCAGTACGCTGCATAGTTTACCGTCACGTACAGATACGCCAGCGGGACCAGGCAGGTCAGTGCATACCAGCGTTTTTCTGACATACGCAGAATAATGGTTGTCCCGATCATCAGGCCGATGGAAGCCATCAGTTGGTTAGATACCCCAAACAGCGCCCACACGGAGTTGATATCGCCGGAGTTCAACAGGTAACCCCACAGCACACAGGCCACGATGCTGCAACCAATTGCGCCAGGCATCCAGTTGGTGCGTTTGAGCGGAGCCCAGATATCGCCGAGGAAATCTTGCAGCAAATAGCGCGCAACGCGGGTACCGGAATCCACTGCGGTCAGGATAAACACCGCTTCGAACATGATGACGAACTGGAAGAAGTAAGAGGCTAAATGGCTAAACCATGGGATACGCGTGAAGATATCTGCCATACCCACCGCCAGGGTGACTGCCCCACCGGTACGTCCGTATAAATCCAGGCCGATAGACTCGCTAAGCTGTGGCAGATTGACCACGTCCATGCCAAGGCCCGCAAAGACTTCAGGCGTCGCGTTAATGGCGAAGTAATCCGCTGGATGCAGTGCAGTCGCCGCGATTAATGCCATCACACCCACGACGCATTCAGCAAGCATCGCACCGAAAGCCACCGGCAGAATATCGTTCCATTTGTCGATTTGCTTCGGCGTGGTGCCGGAACCGATAAACGCATGGAAACCAGAGATTGCTCCACAAGCAATGGTGATAGAGATAAATGGCCAAACCGGACCAGCGAGCACGGGGCCGTTACCATGGATAAACTGGGTCACTGCCGGGAATTGGATTTCTGGGTTAATGAACACCACGCCAATCACCAGCGCACCGAATACGCCAATTTTCATAAAGCTGGAGAGGTATCCACGCGGCGTAAGCAGCATCCACACCGGCAGCGCGGTGGCAAAGAACGCATAGAACGGCAGCACCAGGCTTACTGTAGAAGCACGGAAGCTCAGCCATTCGCCGAATGCAGACTCCTGAATATAGGGCCCTGCAATCACGCAGCCGAAAATGACGATAATGCCCACCCAGGTTGCGCCCCGCATGCTGCCGGTGAAACGCTCCCACAGACCGACGCAAATCGCCACAGGGATGGTCATAAACACCGCGAATGTACCCCATGGGTTACGTTCCAGCGCGTGAACCACCACCATCGACAAACCCGCCATGGTAATGGTGATGATGAACAGCATCGCAAGGCCAGTACACCAGCCAGCCACTGGTCCAAGCTCCGCTTTTGCCACTTCTGAGAGTGACTTACCACGGTGTTTCATGGAGGCGAAAAGCACCACGGTATCGTGTACCGCACCGCCCACCACGCAGCCAATTAATAACCACAGGAAGCTTGGCAGATAACCGTATTGTGCTGCCAGCACCGGGCCAACCAGCGGGCCTGCTGCTGCAATGGCGGCAAAGTGACTGCCGAAGTTAACCCATTTTTTGGTCGGGACGTAATCTTTGCCGTCCTCAAGAATATGTGACGGTGTGATTTCTGAGTCATCAGCATTCAAGACTTTACGGACGAAAAACACCCCGTAAAGGCGATAGCAGATAGCCAGAATACACAGGGTCGCGATAACAAAAGTTAGTGCGTGTTGCATAACCCACTCCAGTGCCATAGATAAAAAGATCATGGATATGCTGGCATAGGTTTGAGACGCAACAGGAGGGTGTTTGAGTGAGCGGTCAAATCACGAGTTAAACGGTTGGATTTGGGGAATGAGTGGTTTTGGATTTTCTCCTTCTCCTTTGGGAGAAGGCCGGGATGAGGGGATGATGCTGTCATCCCCTGTTTGCCCTCACCCTAACCCTCTCCCACAGGGAGAGGGAATAATGGGGGTTTTATTTCTCCGAACGTAATGCCTTAACCTGTTCAGCCGTCACATCACCTGGCAATCCACCCCAGGTCACACGCAGGTAGTTCACCAGTTCGGCAACTTGTTCATCGTTCAGGCGGGAGCCGAAGCCTGGCATACTTTGCATGCTTTCCCCGTTCGGGAAATTCTGCGCAGGCAGACCGTCAAGCACCGAAACGATCAGGTTTTTGGCATCAGGCTGGCGCAACGTCGCATTGTTAAGCATCGAAACCGCGACGTGCGGCTTGCCCTCGCCTTCACGCGCGTGGCAACCGGCGCACTGGTCGAGATAAGTCATTCGCCCAGCTTCATTCCCTTTGCCAAGAGGCGCCGGAACCGCAGCCGGAGGCGCTTCACCCATCAGATACGTCGCCATCGCTTTTTGATCGGCTGGCGTCAGGTGCTGCGTGCTGAGATCAACCACCATGTGCATTTCGCTAAATGCGCTGCCTTGTGGTGCAAAACCGGTGCTGAGGAATTGCTGTATATCCTGTGGTGTCCAGCCACGGTTCGCCAACGCTTTTGGCGTAATGTCAGGAGCCATAAAGCGCCCTAATTCCCCGCCCTGCATCGCTTTATCCAGCTTCATTTGGCCGAGCAATCCGCGCTCAGTATGGCATTCGCCACAGTGGCCCAACACATCAGCCAGATAACGGCCACGATGCCAGTCAGCTGAATTACCGGCTGAAATCGCCGGTAGTGGGTCATTGCTATGGAACATGATATTCCAGCCGATCAGCGCGATACGCTGGTTGAACGGGAAGCTCATTTCGTTATCTGGCGTCGCCACGTCAACGGCTGGGCGCGTCATCAGATAAGCATAAATGTCGTCGGAATCCTGACGCGAGATGTTTTTATATGAGGTGTAAGGCATCGCCGGGAACAGGTGACGCCCGGTTGGGGTCACGCCTTCGGTCAGCGCTTTATAGAAATCCTCTTTCGTCCAGCGGCCAATACCGTAATCCGCAGAAGGCGTCAGGTTACTGCCGTAAATGGTGCCGTAAGGGGATTCCAGAGGAAAACCACCCGCCATTGGTGCGCCGCCAGAAGCCGTGTGACAAGCCGCGCAGTCAGCGGCTTTCGCCAGGTAACTACCACGTTCGATTTGCGCAGGACTTGCCGTCACTTTCTGTACCGGACCATCGTACGTGCGGTATTCCCGCCAATAAAGAATCGCTACGATAATGACGATAATCGCCAGAACAATGAGCGTGAGACGCTTTTTCATTTCACCGCCTCCTTCACCAGTCCCGGCGTTTTCAGCACCACGTCGCGCACAGCTTCGTAGTAACGCACGTATCCGGTACAGCGGCAGATGTGGTTTTCCAGCGCGGTTGAAATCGCCCCTTCCAGTTCGTCACGTTCGATAGGCTCGCGCTTGAGTTTTTCGACGAAAATCGTCGCGGCATTCACAAAGCCTGGTGTGCAGTAGCCACACTGGAAGCTGTAATGGTCGAGGAACGATTGTTGAATCGGCGAGAGCTCAACGACTTCGCCCTGCTCATCGACTTTGGCGTGGCCTTCAACGGTGCGGACTTTTTTGCCGTTAAAGAAATGGGCACCCGTGATGCAGGTACGCACTTCTTCGCTGGTGCCGCTTGGGTTATCAACAATCGCCACACACGCGTGGCAAATGCCCTGCCCGCAACCCAGACGTGAACCGGTCAAATAGACATATTCGTGCAGGAAATCAATCATCATCAACCCTTCTGGCACATCAATCGGGCCGTACGGTTTGTTGTTGATGGTCAGGGTCATTGGTTTAGTTTTGATGCTCATGGTAATACCTCACGAATATTTTCAGCACGGACGGGCAAATCACGGAAACGGTGGCCGGTAGCATCGGCAATGGCGTTAACAATCGCGGCAACAACCGGGATCATCACGACTTCAGCCATACCTTTTGGCGGGTCGGTTTCCGAAAGCGCAGGCAGCACATCGCCAGTCTGTTTCCAGACTGCAACGTCACTGGCACGCGGCATGTGGTAACGGTTGAAGTTCCATGTGCCGTTACCTGGTCCGTCTTCATACAGAGGTAAATATTCGTGTAGCGCGTGGCCGATACCCATCGCCAGCCCGCCCTGCAACTGCCCGGACACCAGTTCCGGTACGATTAAGTTGCCGCACTCCATAATCGAGTGATGATTCAAAAGTTCGACATCGCCGGTTGCCAGGCTCACAGCCACTTCGGCCAGCGTGCCGACGGCGCTGTAATACGTCACAGACGCATTGTTACGCTGCGTTGGCGGGTAATAAACCTGCGAACGAGCAAGCGTGACAAACTCGCCATTACCGTTGCGCACCGCCAGGCCATCAATCGGCAGGCGTTTGCTTTGTTGACCCAACGTGAAATCTGCTTCAGCCCACTGCCAGCGGTTAAATACGTGCACGACAGCACCTGTCATCAGGCCCATTTCATGCGCTTTTTTCGCCAACAGCTCGAGGCTTAAAATTTCCATTCCGGCTGCGGTTAACCCGCCCTCAACCCAACGGGCGTCTTCGATGCGCACAACCAAAGGTGCCGCCTGACCGCCGCCAATACCGGTGGTCCAGATAGACATCGCCGCAGGCCACAAGCCGTGTTCAAACACCAGACGTGCTGCTTCGCGCGTGCTATGAGAGAAGTAATAGGCGGAGTTACTGGCGCTGGAAGGCGAGCAATAAGACGGTGACCAGGAAGGATTAGCCGCCAGTTTGTCTTGTTCTTCCTGCGACATAATGTACGGATCACCGCTGGTGACTACAGGGAGTGATGTCCAGTCGGTCACTGAGAAATGCGATTCGTCAGCCGGTTTACCCAACCACTGCGCGCACAATACCGCTTGCGATGTGGACATACCGGTGCCCATTTCTGCGCCGCTGTGGTGTAAACTAATACGGCCTTCAGCGCTGATTTCCACCCGCGCAAACGAGGTTTCGGCCCCTGTACCAAAGTCTTTTTGCACGCAACCGAAGCCCACACCAAAGCGTTTGCCTGGGTTTTTCATTTCAAACTCGGCTTTACGTTCAGCACGCTTCAGCCACATGTCATGTTTTGCGGCTTTTGCCAGCACTTCATCTACACGAATCGCCCCTGCAGGGATCGCACCCTGGGTGTTTTTCATGCCAGATTTCAGCGCGTTGCGCATGCGGAATTCAATCGGGTCGATATTCAGTTCAGCAGCAAGTTCATCGACCATCATTTCGGTGGCCGCCATACTTTGCAACGTGCCGTAGCCGCGAGCGGAACCGGCATCAATGGCACGAGAAGCCACACCCACCGCCGACAAATCACTTTTCGGGAAGTAATAAATGGATTGCGCAGCCGTTGCGCCAACCATCGCTACAGACGGCGTAAAGTTGCTGCGCCCGCCCCCGTTGGCCGTCATGTCACCCAGGAACGACTGCATGATGCCGGTCTTTTTGTTCACCGCGATGGTGTAGTTCATGTCAAAGGCGTGACGCTTGAGCGAGCTCTGGAACTGCTCGTAACGGTCGTTAGCCAGGCGCACCGGATGCCCGTCGCCATACATCGCCGCCACCGCGCCGTAATACGGGAAGTTGTAATGGTCTTTGGAACCATAACCGACGGTGTAACACGGATGCAGTATCAGCTGTTTTACCGGCTGAGTGCGTTTTGCCAACATCGGCGGCATGTTTTCAACCACTTCCTGCGGGGACTGCGTTGGCGCCACCAGATGCAAGGTTTGTGTGGATTCATCAAACCAGCCGTTGGCGTTATCTGGCTCAAGGGCCGCGGTATCAATAGATTGAGTGGTATAACGACGTGACATCACCAGCCAGTCTTCCGGCGGGCTCTTCAGCTCGTCGGCGATCATGCCCGCGTAATACATGCCTTCTTCATCCAGCTTGCCGCCTTCACGCCCTTCTGGCCAGACCGGCAAATGCTTTCTCATTGATGTAGGGAAAATCGGCATATCTTTCAGGCTGGAGAATTTGTCGTCGTCCTGGGAAGTTGCACCGCCGACACGCACGAAGCGGAAGGTTCCCCACGGATCGCGCTCAAGCGGCCCGGTTTCAGCACCGTACTGGATAACTTCGTCTTTGAATTTCAGTTTGTCTTTGGCAAAACGGAAGCGGGCAAAATCATGGTAAATCAGAATAGCGACAGCCTGGCCGAGATACGCCGGGGTTTTGCCAGTTGGCAGCAGCATGTCTTCACCGTAAAACGCCGGGAATGCCAGGCCATCACGCGCCAAATCTTCAGCGGTCACCAGACGGTCAGGCTTCAGGTCATCCCCGAGTAAGGAGAGATCAATACCGCTGAACAACCTGTCCGCTTTGGTGGTGCGCAAAATAAAGGCGTGCGCTTGTTTTTGCGGCCAGTGCGGCATATCGACAGCACGGATATCACGCGCAAAGACCTTCTGCCCCATGACTTTCGAGCGGCCATCAATGCGGAAGCGGACGCGTTTGTTTTTAGCATCCCACTCTGGAGACTGGAGTATTTTTTGTTCGAATAGCGCGGCATAAGCTCGGCTATAAAGAGGAGCAAGATAGACTGCGACCCCTGCGACCACAGCGCGCTTAATAAAGAGGCGCCGTGATGGATTGAAATTGCTCATAAAACATCCCGTTAAAAATTATTATTGTCTTTTTTTTGAACACATTGAGTACATTAAAAATGCATCTCCGTAGTGATTATAAGTATATGCATTTAAGGTAAATCATGTGAGAATTAACATCTCATTTTCATAAAAAAAACATTGTTGCGCAAATAATAACTCCCTCAGCGCAACAAAAAAGTATCGAGGAATCAGTATTGAGCATGAAGCCGGGCATTATCATCGCCGCCGCGGGGCGTGCAGAACGCTATCGAAAAGCCGGCGGAACAGGCAACAAACTCGATGCGTTGCTCAACGATGGCAGCGTGTTTGCGCAAACATTGCGCCATGCGCGGGCCTCAAATCTTGCGGTTCATGTGGTGACTCGGCCGGAAAACATTCAAATTCAAGCGTTGTGCGGCGCACAACAGATTCCCGTTACGCTTATCGAGAGCAGCGGATTAGGTGAGTCGATTGCCGCAGGTGTTGGCGCAACACCTCACTGGGATGGCTGGTTGGTTCATCTGGCGGATATGCCGTTTGTCACACCTGTGGTCTTTGTCGAGGTGGCGCAGGCTCTGGCGTTTCACCCGTTGGTGCGCCCTTGCGCAAACGCACAGCCGGGCCATCCGGTGGGTTTTTCCCACGACTGGTTTAACAAGCTTTGTCAGTTAACCGGCGATAATGGCGCGCGTGAGTTGCTACGTGGTGAAAACATTCATTTCATCAATGTTAACGATGTCGAATCACAGCGTGACATCGACCTTCCTTCACAGCTGACTCAACAGAACGAGAATAATCATGCAGCATCTTGATATCAGTGTGATTCGTAAGGCTTGCATCTGGCTTGCCGAACAACCGGTCTGGCTATGTACGGTCTTAAATACCTATGGTTCATCGCCCCGTTCACCTGGCGCATTGATGGTTGCCAGCGCCGATGGGCGTTTTTGCGGCTCGCTTTCCGGTGGCTGCGTGGAAGAGGATTTTTTGCAACGTATTGCACAGGGTGAGTATCAGCAGGCCAGCCAGATTGTGCGTTATGGCGAAGGCGGGCTGGAACCGGGTATCGCACTGCCGTGCGGTGGCGTTCTGGATATTCTGGTTGAATATCTGCCAGCCACAGTCGGTAATGTGCAGTATCTCGAAAAAATGGCTGATGCACTGGCGGGCCATTTTGCATTGCAAAAATGCCTCACCCTTCCCGAGCCTTGCCGCCATCTTGAAGTCACCGAATTTGCCGATATCACTCAGGTAGAACGCCGCGGGCAACAGATTACAGTGCACGTTGCCGCCGCCCCGCGCCTGCTGATTGCCGGGCTGTCGAGCGTGGCGTTGTACTGCGCTGAGTTTGCCAATTCGTTGGGTTTCGAAGTGTTGGTTTGCGAGAATCGCCCGGAGGCACTTGAGAATTTCGCCGCCTCTCTAAAATCTGACATTACGCTGCTCAAACAATTTCCGGCGAACTATCTCGAACAGCACGCTTGCCACGCCAACACGGCGATTGTCGCGCTCACGCACGATCCACGTATGGATGACCTGACGATGATGGAAGCGGTGAATACGCCCGCGTTTTACATTGGTGCGATGGGGTCGCAGAAGAACAGTGCGCGCAGGCTGGAACGTTTGCAGAACATTGCGGAATTAAACCCGACTCAGCTTCAACGTATTCACGCGCCGATTGGTTTGCCGTTAGGCAGCAAGACACCTGCAGAAATTGCCCTGGCGGTGATGGCGGATATCGTGAAGAGGAAAAACGAAGCGCGGGGTTAATTTATGGCGGGCTGCACGTTACGCTTACCCGCCCAACGATCACTTTGGTTTTTTCTCAACGTGAACACGTGCCGTCAACCCACGCAGGAAGTAGCGCAAGAACTGGTCGCCACACTCGCGGAAGTTTTTGTTCTCAGGTGCACGCATCATCGCGGTGATTTCTGGCATTGAGATGCGGAATTCTTGAGTCGTCAGAATTTCAAGTACGTCATCAGTTTTCAAATCAAACGCAATACGCAGCTTTTTCAGGATGATGTTATTGGTCATCTTGCGTTCAATTTTTGGTGCTGGCTTGCTTTCATCCTTACCGCGTTTGAAGTAAATCAAACCGTTAAGGAAGTTTGCCATCAGAATGTCCGGGCAAAGTTTGAAGTTCTCTTCGTCTTCTTTTTTTGTCCAGGTGACAATCTGCTCAGCCGTCACGGCGGTGTCGGTCAGGGCGAAGATTTTCACCATATCGTCATTGCCCAAATTCAGCATGTAGCGCACGCTGCGTAATACGTCGTTATTCATCATAGTGGTGATTCTCTCGTTCTAAATCTTGAAAGCGGGGAGTATATCGGCACAGGCGCATATACACTAAATAAAACTACACCGCCTTCAAGCCTAATGCCTCTTTCAAACTCTTTAAATAACGACGACTGACCGGAACAAACTGCCCGTCGCGTAGCATCAATTCGGCCTGACCACCCTCTTCAAAGCGGATCTCTTTAAGATGCGCCATATTCACCAGATATTGCCGATGACAGCGTACCAGCGGCGTGCGGCTTTCCAGCGTGCGCAGCGTCAACTCAGTAAAGCCTTCTGCCCCTTGCGCGTTGGTAACATACACGCCGCTCATCCGGCTACTGGCAAACATCACATCGTCCATTTGCAGCAGGTAAATTCGGCTCTGCCCGGTACAAGGGATAAATTTGAGATCTTCCTGGTTCGGCGCAAGTAACGTCATGTCCTGATCGACGCGTTCATGGCGTAAGCGATGCAACGTTTTCTCCAGACGTTTGCTATCAATGGGTTTGAGCAAATAGTCAAACGCGTGCTCTTCAAATGCACGCACCGCGTACTCGTCAAAAGCGGTGAGAAACACAATGTAAGGCCGCTGCTCAGGATCAAGCATGCTCGCCATTTCAAGCCCGCTGATGCGTGGCATCTGAATATCCGCAAACACCACGTCAGGGTGCAAACGATGCACCGCGCCAATCGCCTCGACCGCGTTACCACACTCCCCCACAATTTCAATGTCAGGCTCGTTTTGCAGCATGATGCGCAGGTTTTCACGCGCCAGCGGCTCGTCGTCGACAATCAGCACTTTTAACATGGGGTTTCCTCCAGAGGTAAACGTAGGGTAATGCGGGTAAATCGGTCGGTTTCAAAATCCACTTTAATCCCGCAGTCATCGCCGTAGCGGGCACGCAGGCGCTTATCCACCAGGCTCATGCCCAACCCGCTAGCCAGGGTGTTTGGTTGGTATAAACCGGCATTGTCTTCAATAGAAAGATGCAAATATTCGCCCGCCTGGCAGGCGTTAATCGTAATTTCGCCGACGCCCAGCAATTGTGACGTGCCGTGTTTAATCGCGTTTTCGACAATGGGCTGCAAAGTGAAAGCCGGTAATCGTATCTGTGCCAGCGACGTCGGCACATTAAGTTGCACTTTTAAGCGGGTCTGAAAACGCGCCTGTTCGATTTGCAAATAGGCGTTCACATGCTCGATTTCATCGGCAAGCGTCACTATCTCGCTCGGGCGTTTTAAGTTTTTACGGAAGAAGGTCGAGAGATATTGCACCAACTGGCACGCCTGTTCGTTATCTCGCCGGATAACGGCCACCAGCGTATTCAGGGCGTTAAATAAGAAATGCGGATTGACCTGAGCGTGCAGCAGTTTGATTTCTGACTGCGTCAGCATCTGTTTTTGCCGCTCATACTGCCCCGCTAAAATCTGTGCGGATAACAGTTGCGCGATGCCTTCGCCGAGGGTGCGATTTATCGAACTGAACAGGCGGTTTTTCGCCTCATACAGTTTGATGGTGCCAATCACACGGCTGTTTTCGCCGTACAGCGGGATCACCAGCGTCGAACCAAGTTTGCAGTGGGGATGCAACGAGCAGCGATATGGCACTTCATTACCATCTGCATAGACCACTTCGCCGCGCTCAATGGCCTGCCAGGTGTAATCAGAAGAAATGGGACGACCGGGCAAATGGTGATCCGCACCGATACCGGTAAACGCCAGCAGCTTTTCATTATCGGTAATGGCGACCGCGCCGATATCCAGTTCATGATGCAGCACCTGCGCCACCTTCATGCTGTTTTCCTGATTAAACCCCTGGCGCAAAATCCCTTCTGTGGACGCGGCGACTTTCAACGCCGTAGCCGAAAATGCCGACGTGTACTTTTCAAGCATCGCACGTTTGTCGAGCAAAATACGCATGAACAGCGCGGCCCCCACCGTGTTGGTGACGACCATTGGCGCGGCAATACTTTTCACTAAATGCAGGGCGTCAGCAAATGGGCGCGCAATCAAAAGAATAATACCCATCTGGAAGATCTCTGCCACCAGCGTAATGCCGCCTGCTGTCAGCGGATTAAACAACAAATCGCTGCGTCCACGGCGAATGAGTAAGCGGTGTAACAACCCGCCGAGCAGCCCTTCAACAATGGTTGAAAACATGCAGCTCAACGCGGTCATGCCGCCCATTGAATAACGGTGCAGCCCGCCCGTAAGCCCGACCAGCCCGCCAACCAGCGGCCCGCCGAGCAACCCGCCCATCACTGCACCAATCGCACGCGTGTTGGCGATGGAGTCGTCAATGTGCAGGCCAAAATAGGTGCCCATAATGCAGAAGATGGAAAATGTGACGTAGCACAAAAGCTTGTGAGGTAACCGTACTGTGACCTGCATCAGCGGGATAAACAGCCGTGTTTTACTCATCAACCAGGCGATAACCAGATAGACGCACATCTGCTGAAGCAGCAGTAATACCAGATTAAATTCGTACATTGCGTCTGCCGTTGAACAATAATGGGCGCGTAACATACAACGATGCGTGATAACTTTCTTTGAAGGGTTTCAATAATTTTTGATTTGGATTTCACAATCAGATAATTCATCGCATTTTTGACCATGGAGACAGGCAATTTGTTGATTCGATCTTTTGAAGAACACGATCGTCTGCCGTTGCGCGACCTCTATTTACACACTCGTCTACACGCCTGGACATGGCTGGATAGCAGCGCATGGCGGCCAGAGGATTTCGATAGCGTCACGAAAGATGAGCAAATCTGGGTGGCAGAAGAGAATGGTGAACTATTGGGGTTTGCCTCGGTATGGGTTGTTGATGATTTCCTGCATAGCTTGTATGTGGCCCCCGCTCACCTGGGAAAACGAGTCGGCAAAGCGTTGCTGGAGAAGGTTCAAGCTGAGTTTGTCGCCCGCGGAACATTGAAATGTCTGGTGAAGAATCAGTCTGCGTTTGAGTTTTACCAACGCCACGGCTGGTTGGTGGAATCGCGTGGGGACAGCGAGGATGGTGAGTATTATTTGATGGGGTTTGGGGGGAATTCGCCCTCACCCTAGCCCTCTCCCGCAGGAGAGGGAACAGCTCTGTTATCTCCTTCTCCCTCAGGGAGAAGGCCGGGATGAGGGGGTTCCCAATCAAACAGCCCTAAACGCAATATCCGCCGGAATCACTTCACCTTGCCAGTAAAGCGTGGACGCTACGCTTCCTGCCAGTTGGCGATAAACCGCAGTGAATTCGCTTTCCGGGCGGCTGACTACGGTCGGCTTACCGGCATCAAGATCTTCACGCAGCGTAATGTGCAGCGGCATCTGCCCAAGCAGTTTGGTGTGGTACTGGTCCGCCAGTTTCTGCGCACCACCGGTGCCAAAAATCGCCTCATGATGACCGCAATTGCTGCAAACGTGCATGCTCATGTTCTCAACGATGCCCAGTACCGGCACATCGACTTTTTCAAACATCACAATGCCTTTGCGTGCATCAATTAGCGCAATATCCTGCGGCGTGGTGACGACCACAGCGCCGGTTACCGGAATGTTTTGCGCAAGCGTCAACTGAATGTCGCCTGTACCCGGTGGCATATCCAGTACCAGATAATCGAGATCCGGCCACATGGTTTCCTGCAACATTTGCATCAGCGCTTTGCTGGCCATCGGCCCGCGCCACACCATGGCATTTTCATCCGTGACCAGGTAACCAATAGAGTTAGTCGCCAGGCCGTGCGCCATGATAGGCGTCATGTGCGTGCCGTCTGGTGAGGTTGGACGTTCATGTTCAGCGCCCAGCATAGTAGGAATGGATGGACCATAAATATCCGCATCCAGGATCCCGACTTTTGCCCCTTCGGCGATCAGCGCCAGCGCCAGATTCACCGCAGTACTCGACTTCCCGACTCCGCCCTTGCCAGAACTGACGGCGATAATATTCTTCACGCCGTTAATGCCAGGATGGTTTTTCACACGCTTTAAGGTGGCGATATTGTGGCTAAGTTTCCAGTCCACCGCTTTCGCACCGGTAATACGCAACAAATCTGAGCTGCATTGCTCTTGCAAAGCCTCAAAACCGCTGCGCCAGGCAAACGGCATCAACAACTCGACGTGCAGAGTGTCATCGAGCATCGCAACGTGATGCAGGGCCTTTAAGGCGGTCAGATTATGTTTGAGGGTTGGGTGCTGAAAATTAGCCAGTGTCCCTGCGACCATCGCACGTAGCTGCTCGGGGGATTTGCTTGCCTGGGATTGAGAGTTCATCCCGACTCCTTATTTTTTTGTCGGACATTGCAGTGTGTTAAGCATACCAGAACCATTACATGCGGATAAAATTTCCTTGATAGCCTTGTGTGGTTTACCACGAGGCGGCCTTTCGGTTAACATCAAAGCCCTTTTCTCTTTAGAAGATGCAATTTCTACTATGGCTCATACCGCGAAAAAATTATTGGTAACGTGCGCTCTGCCGTACGCTAACGGCTCAATCCACCTCGGTCATATGCTGGAGCACATTCAGGCTGATGTCTGGGTCCGTTACCAACGAATGCGCGGAAACACGGTTAACTTCATCTGCGCAGACGATGCACACGGTACGCCTATCATGCTGAAAGCACAGCAGTTAGGTATTACTCCAGAACAGATGATTGCCGAAATGAGTCAGGAGCATCAGACTGATTTTGCTGGTTTTAACATTAGCTATGATAACTATCACTCCACGCATAGCGATGAAAACCGCGATCTGGCGTCGCTGATCTATGGTCGTCTGAAAGAAAACGGTTTTATTAAAAACCGGACGATTTCTCAGCTTTACGATCCGGAAAAAGGCATGTTCCTGCCAGACCGTTTCGTAAAAGGCACCTGCCCGAAATGTAAAGCACCAGACCAATACGGCGATAACTGCGAAGTGTGTGGCGCAACTTACAGCCCAACCGAGCTTATCGAACCGAAGTCAGTCGTCTCTGGCGCAACACCTGAAATGCGTGATTCCGAGCACTTCTTCTTTGATTTGCCATCGTTTAGCGAAATGCTGCAAGCCTGGACGCGTTCTGGCGCACTGCAAGAGCAAGTGGCGAACAAAATGCAGGAGTGGTTTGAGTCTGGCCTGCAACAGTGGGATATCTCCCGCGATGCGCCGTACTTCGGCTTTGAAATCCCTGATGCGCCGGGTAAATATTTCTACGTCTGGCTGGATGCGCCAATCGGTTACATGGGTTCATTCAAAAACCTGTGCGACAAACGCGGCGATACCGAAAGCTTCGACGAATACTGGAAGAAAGATTCCACGACTGAGCTGTATCACTTCATCGGTAAAGACATCGTTTACTTCCACAGCCTGTTCTGGCCAGCCATGCTGGAAGGCAGCGGTTTCCGCAAGCCAACCAATCTGTTTGTCCACGGTTATGTGATGGTGAACGGTGCGAAAATGTCCAAATCGCGCGGTACGTTCATTAAAGCCAGCACCTGGTTGAACCATTTTGACGCTGACAGCCTGCGTTACTACTACACCGCAAAACTGTCTTCACGCATCGACGATATCGACCTGAATCTGGAAGATTTCGTGCAGCGCGTGAACAGCGACATCGTCAACAAAGTGGTTAACCTGGCATCGCGCAACGCGGGCTTCATTGCCAAGCGTTTTGACGGCCAGCTTTCTGCAGAAATTGCCGATCCTGCATTGTACAAAACCTTTACCGACGCCGCGCAAACCATTGGCGAAGCGTGGGAAAGCCGTGAATTTGGCAAAGCCATCCGTGAAATCATGGCGCTTGCCGATGTGGCAAACCGTTATGTGGATGAGCAAGCACCGTGGGTTGTGGCGAAACAAGAAGGCCGTGATGCCGACCTGCAAGCCATCTGCACCATGGGCATTAACCTGTTCCGCGTGCTGATGACCTGGCTGAAGCCGGTTCTGCCGACGCTGACGGAACGCGCTGAAGCCTTCCTGAACTGTGAACTGACCTGGGACAGCATCAACACCCCGCTGCTGAACCATAAAGTGAACACCTTCAAAGCGCTGTATAACCGCATTGACATGAAACAGGTTGAAGCGCTGGTTGAAGCGTCGAAAGAAGAAGTGAAAGCCACAAGCGCCCCCGTGACTGGCCCACTGGCTGACGACCCGATTGCTGAAACCATCGCCTTTGATGATTTCGCCAAAGTCGATCTGCGAGTTGCGCTGATTGAAAACGCAGAATTTGTTGAAGGTTCTGACAAGCTGCTGCGCCTGACGCTGGATCTGGGCGGCGAGAAACGTAACGTGTTTTCTGGTATCCGTTCAGCCTATCCGGACCCTGCAGCGCTGGTTGGCCGTTTGACCATTATGGTGGCAAACCTGGCACCGCGTAAAATGCGCTTCGGCATCTCTGAAGGGATGGTGATGGCGGCAGGTCCTGGCGGGAAAGATATCTTCCTGTTAAGCCCGGACAGCGGTGCGCAAGCGGGTATGGCGGTTAAGTAATAAAAGCCCTCTTCTAATATCCCACGTTAAAAATAGCGGAGAGTATCGCAAGATATTCTCCGCTAAATTCTTCCTTCAAAATCTTTATATCCTTCTGTTTTCCCATACCGTTCTTGAGCAAATCTATATCGCTATCTAAATATGGATAGTCTATGTTCTTGCTTGATAATGTTTTTGTTTTAATAATGGTTCCCGTTATTAATACAACACATACTCGATTCATGATTTTATAAAGAATGGATGCTACCGGAATGATAAAGCCCGCCCTACTACCTATGGAAAAACCGCTATTAATACTGGAAGAACTTATTACCCTCCTTCTTCCTTATGCAGAACCTATTCAGGAGAAAAATGCCGACAGCTTACATTTATATAACAATGACCAGCTGTTAGTCGCGCTGGTGACTGAAGGAGAAGTTAACATCTATCACCGCTCGAATATGATGCTGCTGACCAATGCTAAAGCCCCTTTTATTTTTGGGTTACAAGGCTCACTTTTCCAGTACACCCTCTTTAAACTTCAGCCCTTGAAAAACGCTAAAATCAGCGTACTCCCTCTGGAAAAAGCACTGAAAATCATCATTAAACACCATGCCTTCCCGCAAACACTGGCGTACCAAACTTACCTCAACGAATATCAGGCAAGCCGTAATAACCTGTTGATTCACAGAACATCTCTTCATATTGTTTGTGGTTTAATTGAAGAACTGGCCAGATTAAAGCCTGAAGAAAGGGCTAAAATTAGCATTTCAAAATACGTGCTGGACCGCAGTAATCTGGCGCGCAGTGGAGTCATGAAGACACTCGCCACCCTACGCGAAGAAGGGTATATCAAAGTTGAAAATGGCAAATTAATTCAACTAATTAAAAACCTCCCTATGCAAGTCAATACCAGTGAGCATGGAATTATTGCGAACAAAGCCTGATTGTAGGTTGAGTTTTATAACAATAATTGTTTGTAATATGTTATTTAAATATTTTTATGCAACACAACCAAACTGCAAGCCTGTTGTTTGAAAATCTTCTAATTCCATCCAAAACTGGACACTTATTTAAATAAAAAAAAGGGTATTCTAGGCGCATAGAATCTTAGGAAGCGGCAGCTAATTTCAGGCAGCTTTATTGTTTATCTTCTGTAAGGAATGACAATAAACCCTGTCTGATTCTGTATTTATCTCCTGTAAATAAAACATTAGCGCGCATGGGATTAATTAGCTGTCGAATAGCAAATATAGAAGGATTTAAATCATAAAAAAAAGAATACCCAACACCTGTCATACCAAGAAACTGATGCTCGCCTCTTTAATATCAATGACATTAACTCATCAAGCCAATGCACAGAGTTATAGCTACGACAATCAAACCATTAACACCGCAATAGATAATCAAACTACCTCTGGAGATATTAGTGTTACAATAAATAATTCAACCTTTAATAAGGCATTAAGTTTTATGGCTCAGAGCGGAAATATTACAGCCACCGTCGATCATATGATTAGCAACTCCTCAACTTATTCAGGAAATCTGCCCTCTTCGCCGAGCTTACAATTAATTTCCGGGCGAGATAGTGCAGTGAATATTACAAACTCCCAGTTTTCATACTCTGTCACGATAATGGGTGGCACCAGTTCAAAATTAAAAATAGCTGATAGCCAAGTCGGTAATATGGGGGAAAATGACTATGTTGGAAATTTAATATCTATAAGTTCGAATAAGGAATTAGGAATTGCTGAACTAGATATGCAGAACACCAAAGTAGCCGATAATGTTGCAGTAAACAATCAGGCAAATGCAGGGGATGCCGTCTTAAATATCACCAACGGCAGCGTGATTAATGGAGATACCACCCTCTACGGCTCGAATATACTGGTAAATATTGATGATTCTGTTCTAAATAACATTAACACTGGGAACTATAATGATAGATCCACAAATGCCACTGACACAACCATTAATGTAACAAACGCAACGTATCGAGGAAATATAACCTCAACTAATAATATTGCTGATGATTCTTTAACGCTAAATGTAAATAACGGCGGTATTATTGGTGGTGAAGAAATTGATAAATCTCAGCGCATTACCGGTTTTAACCAGGTCGACACGAATATTAATTATGTCGACCCATCACTGATCGATACTGGCAAATCCTCCTACTTCTTCTTCAACGATGGTGAAAACGTCACCATTACCAACAAGGTTGGTGAAAGCTCTGTTCTGGACTCCGTGCGCAGCGGTTCTTACATTTTGGACCACATTAATTATCAAGTCACCGATGAAAGCTCCGCGCAAGGCTTAGCCGACAAAGGCTATTACAGCATTGCATTCAACACTGACCCGGTTCCACCACCAGCGCCACCAGAACCAACACCACCGGCACCGACGCCAGATCCAGTACCTGACCCTGTTCCGGATCCAGTGCCTGACCCAACACCTGACCCAACACCAGCACCGACTCCGGCACCTTTTACAAAAATTGCTGCTGATTTGCAGGCAGCACAGGCTGGATTATTAGCCAGTGACGATATGATCCACCGCATCGCCAACAGCATGACCCAGCATCTGGACGCCCGTCATATGGGTGAAAACGGCCCACAAACGTCCAATAGCAATGTCTGGATGGACGGCATTTATTCCGGCGGCGACCGTGAAGCGGCACCACGCAATACAGCAACGAGATTAGCGGTTTCCAGTTGGGTGCTGATAACTCATGGGCGCTGTCTAACGGTGATTTGTTAACGCTGGGCGCGGGTCTGGGTTATCTGCATAACAACCTGGATGTCACCAGCAGCGACGGCAGCAATGACATCGACGGGAATTACTACAGCCTGTATGCCAGTTGGACGCAGCACCAGGCCGAAGGCCAGAACTGGCACCTGTTTGCCGATGCCGTTGCGACTTACGGCGACATGGAATATTCCGCATCGGGCAAAGACGGCAAGCTGAAAGCGGGCGGCGATTACGACGGTGATTCCTGGTTGTGGCAGGCGCGTCTCGGTGCACAGGTGAATCTGGCCGACAACTGGTGGGTTCAGCCGTATGGTGTTCTCGGTTACAGCCAGACGAAAACCGATGCCTACAGCGACGGGTACAGCCATGTTTCTGACGGCAAATACAGCACAGGCTTTGCCGGTGCAGGTGTGAAAGCGGGTAAAAATATCACTCTGAAAGGTGGCCAGACGCTCAGCCCGTTCATCGAAACGGCTTATATCGGGCGCTTCGATGATGATACTGAGTTCAACACATCAGACTACAGCTTCGGTGGCCAGAACCTTAACGGCGGCAGCATTGGCGCAGGCCTGAACGCCACGTTGAGCAAAAACTGGAGTGCGACCGCGAAGGTGAATACGGTGGTGGCCAAAGACGTGAATAACGAGGTACATGCGTATTTGGGTGCAGAGTTTACGTTCTAGTTAATCACATCTAAAACTCAGGGCGCTTAGCGCCTTTTACCGGAATCCCCCAACCGCAAGGCTGGGGGATTTTTTTATCGAAATTATCTTAAATATCGGTTCGGTTACCGACACTCTTATCTTTTAAGAAAGCAAACATTAAGCCCAGCCAGATAACCCCGCCCAGCAAATTCAGCAGGCTGAACAAACCGTTGCCGCCGAACAGATAAGCATGCTTACTCAGCTCAATGCCGACGGTAAAAATAAGCATCTGCAACATGCCCATCGCGGCCGATACCGTGCCTTTGCTCATGTCGCTGGCGAACAGCGTCAGGCGCACCAGACCGGCGTTGGCAAGACCGATACCAAAGGCGTAAATACTCAGCCCGGCGGTCATCCACAGATATGCATGAGATGACGCAACGGTTGCGACGGCCGCCACCACCAGGCCTGGCACAATCCACCAGCCGCCCATAATAATCAGCGAACGCACGCTACGACGTGAGGTTAAACGCGCCAACACCAGATTCCCGAGGATCAACGCGCCAAAGATCGGCACCTGCAGTAAACCGTATTCATAGGTCGATAACTTCTCACCGCTGATGATAATAATCGGCGATTGCGCAATCCACGCCAGCAGCGGCAGGCTGACAAAACCAATCGCCAGCGCCCCCGCAACAAAACGCCCGTTGCTCAGCACCAGTTTGTAATCATGGCCTAAATCACGCAGCGACAGCTTTTCGCCCAGACGCGTTGCGGTTTCCGGCATCGCACGGTGCAAACCGTAAAACGAAAACGCCGCCAGTGCCGCAAACAGCACAAACATGGTTTCCCACGGTGCGTAGTGGATCCATGCAGCCCCCACCAGCGGGCCAAGCAGAGGCGCAATCAGCGCAACGTTCGCCATCAGCGCCGTGATTTTTATACACACCGCTTCTTCAAAGGATTCCTGGATGGCGGCATACCCCACCGCGCCAATAAAGCACAGGCTGACTCCCTGCAAAAACCGCAGGAAGGTGAATTGCTCAATGTTCTGCGCCAGCAATGTGGCAAGGCACGTGACGATAAACCACACCACGCCGGTCAACATCACCGGGCGACGGCCAATACGGTCAGATAGCGGCCCAAGTAGCCACTGTAAGAACATGCCGCCCGCCAGATAGGCCGTCATGGATGTCGGCACCCATTCGATTCCCGCGTTGTACTGCTCGACCACCGCCAGCATGCCTGGCTGGATCATGTCATTACCGATATACGTAGAAAATTCATAGAGTACCAGGCACAGCGGGAACAGCAGTGCCTGGCGACCCAGTCGCTTATTATTTTGCATTAGAAACTCAAGAGAAAAGAAAACGCTCGAAGTGTAATAAATTGTCTTCGGGGTAGATAGCGAATTGTTATTTACCCAGGGTAATCGTTCAGTTGTTTAAGGTTTTATTAAGGAGCCCAAAGTAGGCTGTCGTCCTATGGTCACGATGCAGGGTGTACGGCATCATCTTCATTTGACGGGTTAAGGAACTCATAACGTTATGATTGAACAATTGAATCAGTCTCTTTTTTTGCTGATTAACGCCACCCCGCAATCCCCTGAGTGGCTCATAAAGCTTGCGATTTTTATCGCCAAAGATTTGATAAGTATCGTACCGCTGCTGATTGCCATTCTTTGGTTGTGGGGCCAGCGTAAACAAATGACCGCCCAACGAATGATGGTCATCAAGACCGCGATGGCTCTCCTTATTTGCGTGTCGTTATCCTGGATTATTGGCCATATTTTTCCGCATGACAGGCCGTTTGTCAGCGGGTTTGGCTACAACTTCCTGCATCATGCCCCGGACGACTCTTTCCCAAGCGACCATGGCACGGTGATTTTCACCTTCGCGCTGGCATTTTTGCTCTGGCACCGTGTGTGGTCAGGGCTAGTGTTGTTTGCCATTGGCTGCGCCATTGCCTGGTCACGTGTTTATCTCGGCGTGCACTGGCCGCTGGATATGCTCGGGGGTTTACTGGTGGGCCTGTGCTCTTGCCTGCTGGCTCAAATGACATGGAACCTGTTCGGTAAGCAGATATACGCACGCCTGCATCAGGCCTATCGTTTCTGTTTTGCCCCGTTCATCCGCAAGGGTTGGGTACGTGACTAAGTGTTTTTGCAAAGGTAATATGCGTTTAATAACGCCCTCACCCTAGCCCTCTCCCCCAGGAGAGGGAACAAAAAGGTTTAGTTGCACATTATGGAAACCCGGCGCGACGAACGCATCAACCGCCTGATTCAGGCGCTTAAACGCAGCGACAAAATTCACCTGAAAGAAGCATCTGCTTTGCTGGGTGTCTCAGAAATGACGATTCGCCGTGACCTGAGCAATGACGCTGGGCCGGTTGTCCTGTTAGGCGGTTATGTGGTTCTGGAACCCCGTAGCGTCACCGCCAATCACTACCTGTTAAGCGATCAGAAAACCCGCCGCATCGAAGAAAAGCGCCATGCTGCGCGTCTGGCGGCGGCGTTGGTGCGCCCGCATCAAACGGTGTTTTTTGATTGTGGCACCACGACGCCGTACATCATCGAAGCCATCGATGACGATCTGCAATTCACCGGGGTTTGCTATTCGTTAAACACTTTTCTGGCGTTGCAGGACAAACCGGGCTGTCGGGTTATTTTGAGCGGCGGTGAATTTCACGCCAGCAATGCGATTTTCAAACCGATTAATTTCCAGGAATGCCTGAATAACTTTTGCCCGGATATCGCTTTTTTCTCCGCGGCAGGGATCCACATCCGCCATGGGGCGACCTGTTTTAATCTGGATGAATTGCCGGTAAAACACTGGGCGTTAGCGATGGCGCAACAGCGAGTGTTGGTGGTGGACAGCAGCAAATTTGGCAAAGTCCGCGCCGCGTGCATGGGGCCGGTTTCTGCTTTTGACTTGATTATCAGTAATGAAAAACCTGACGCGGCGTTTGTTGACTACGCCGCGTCAGAGAATATTGAACTCAACTGGTAGAAGTTAAGCGAACCAGCTGCCGAACCATTGATGGAATTTCATCATCACAAAGTCCCACATACGGCTAAAGAAACCACCCTCTTCCACAGGCTGCATCACCATCAGCGGGCGCTGTTCGATTGATTTACCGTTAAGCTGGAAGTCGATAGTGCCCACCACCTGGCCTTTTTTCAGCGGAGCGGTCAGTTGTGGCTCATTGAGGGTGAAACTGGCCTTCAGGTTCTTCAGTTGGCCGCGTGGAATCGTGACCGAGCCACCTTCACCCGCGCCCAAATTCACTTCGCTTTTATCACCGAACCATACGCGCTGCGTGACAAAAGTAGCATCCGGTTTAATCGGCGTGACGGTTTCAAAGAAGCGGAAGCCCCACGTCAGCAATTTTTCGCTTTCATTGAAACGAATACGGTCGGTTTTGGTGCCCAGCACCACGGAAATTAAACGCATGTCGCCGGAGGTTGCGGATGCCACCAGGTTGTAGCCTGCGCCCGCAGTGGTGCCGGTTTTCATTCCGTCAACGTTAAGGTTCGAGCTCCACAGCAAGCGGTTACGGTTCGGCTGCTTGATGTTGTTAAAGGTGAACTCTTTCTCTTTGTGGATGGCGTACTCTTCTGGCACGTCGTGAATCAATGCCTGGCCCAGCAACGCCATATCACGCGCGGTACTGAATTGCCCTGGCGCATCCAGACCGTGTACGGTTTTAAAGGTGGTGTTCTTGAGGTTCAGCTTTTGCGCATAGTTGTTCATCAGGCTGACGAACGAATCCTGGCTGCCCGCCACATAATCCGCAATCGCAATGCTGGCATCGTTGCCGGACTGGATGATCACGCCTTTATTCAAATCTTCAACCGAGACTTTATCGCCCGGCTTGAGGAACATCAGCGAAGACCCGCGCAGCGCCGGGTTACCGGTGGCCCAGGCATCTCTTCCGACGGTGACCATGTCAGTCAGTTTGATTTTATCCGCTTTGATGGCCTGGCCAACCACATAGCTGGTCATCAGCTTAGTCAGACTCGCCGGATCTAATTGGAGGTCGGCATTTCCTTCTGCCAACACTTTGCCACTGGCGTAATCCATTAAGATCCAGGCTTTAGCATCAACTTGCGGTGCGTCAGCTGTCTGTTCGGCACTCACCGCAGGCGCGGCTATCAACAGCAGGGTTGTACCTGCGAGTAATGCTCGTAGCGAAGCAGGGATTTGCAAAGTTTTCATAACACCACCCAGTATCCATTCTAAAAAAGTCACGACGCGCGTCGTTACCCGAAAATTCAAGTTGCCAGTAAACTAGCCTGTGGAATCGCTTAAAGAAACATAACGTTGGTAAAGTTTTTTAAGTTTATTCGATAACTGCGCGACTTGCCGCCACGTTGATAAGATTTTTACCCGCTGTTGAGCTTACGTGCTGTTTTCTTCGCCAGTGCACGGCATACTGAAGTGCAAACTAACAATGAGGAAACAAAATGATCACAGTTTGGGGCAGAGACAATTCAACGAATGTGAAGAAAGTATTGTGGTGCCTGGAAGAGCTGGGCGTGGAATATCGCTCGATTCCGGCTGGCGGTAAGTTTGGCAAAACCCATGATGCGGAATATCTGGCGATGAACCCCAATGCGCTGGTGCCGTGTATTCACGACGACGCCACTGACCTGACATTGTGGGAGTCCAATACCATCGTGCGTTATCTGGCGGCGCAGTATGGCAAAGAGTCGCTATGGATTGCAGAACCTGCGGCACGTGCGCGCGGGGAAAAATGGATGGATTGGGCGGGAACATCGCTTGCGGGCCCGCATCGTGGCGTCTTTATCAGCCTGGTACGCGTCGCACCTGAGCAACGCGATGAAAAGCTGATTGCCGATAGCATCGTTCAGTGTAATTCACTGTTTGCCATCGTAGATGCTGAGCTCGCGAAGCAGCCGTGGCTGGGTGGCGATGAATTCAGTGCTGCCGACATTGCGCTGGCGCCGAGTGTCTACAACCTGCTCAACCTCGATATCCAATGGAATGATTTCCCTAACCTGCGACGCTGGTATCAGCAACTGACCCAGCGTCCGGCGTTCAAGAAAGTCGTCATGATTCCACTGAGTTAAACACTAACTCGCTGGGCTGATTTTCAGTAATTGCCCGTCAGATTCGTCGGTCAGGACATACAGATAACCGTCCGGGCCGACGCGCACATCACGAATTCGCTCCCCTCTGTCATCAAGTAACCGTTTTTGGGCCTGAACCTTGTCGCCAGAGAGCGTCAGCTCAATCAGGTTTTTCTCTTTGAGCGCTCCCACAAACAGCTTTCCTTTCCACTGTGGGAATCTGTCGGCGTGATAAAACGCCATACCGCTCACAGCGGGCGAGACTTTCCAGTAATAAAGCGGTTGTTCGGTGCCCGCCACAATTTCACCTTTTGCTTCAGGGATTGGCAATCCGCTGTAATTAATGCCCCACGTAGCAATTGGCCAACCGTAGTTCTTGCCCGGCATCGCCACGTTGATTTCATCTCCGCCGCGCGGGCCATGTTCATTGAGCCACAATTCCCCATTGGCGGGATTAAACGCCAGGCCCTGTGGATTGCGGTGCCCATACGACCAGATCTCACTTCTGGCCCCCTGTTTACCGGCAAAGGGATTATCGGGCGGCACATCGCCGTTTTGCGTCAGACGCACCAGTTTGCCCTGTAGCTTATCCAAATCCTGCGCCGTCGAGCGTTGATTATTCTCACCCAGTGCAATGAACAAATAACCTTTGCCATCAAACGCCATCCGTCCGCCAAAATGGTTACCGGTAGAGAGTTTTGGCATCTGGCGGAAGACGACTTTGAAGTTTTCCAGACGCTGCATATTGCTGCTCAGCGTGCCGTAGCCCACGGCCGTTCCTGCTTTATCATCACTATTGGCTTCCGCAAAACTTAGCCAGACGCGGCGGCTTTTTTCAAAATCCGGTGCCAGAACCACATCCAACAAGCCCCCCTGCCCATGCGCCCAAACTTTTGGCACACCGACAATCGGGTCACTTAACCCTTCACCGGGCTGCCAGCGACGTAATTGCCCATCGCGCAGCGTGATCAACATCCCCTGATTATTGGGCAGAAAAGCTAACGACCAGGGATGATCGAGCTTACTTTGCAGCACCTCTACCTTAACCTCTGCGGCCAGCGTAACGCTTGCGCAGATTAGTAAAGACGCGGTAATGAATGAGCGGAACGGCAGCCGTAGCATAGCTTTCTCCTTTTCGGATCTACCCGATAAGGTTAGCTTTCAAGACATTCAGAAATGGGAGTTTTACAAAAACTTTACCAGAGGGGAGTCGCCTCCCCTCGAGATTTCAACTTTCAACCGCCAGTTGGTGACCCATAATATCTTTCAGGCTGTCGGAAAGTTGTCGCAGGCAGTTTTCCAGTTTATCGGCATCAATGGCGATATATTGCGGGCAGTCGTGACACCCGGTCATCAGGCAAACGGCGGCTGACGATACCGCATTTATTCCCTGATGGATGCTCGCCATTTCTTGTTCGCTAAGATGGGATTTGAGGCGTAAAGACTTTTCACGGTACTCAGTAGACAAGTCGAACAAGTTATCGCGCAGATGCTCGGTTTCATTCACAGACATATAACCTTTTGCTTTTCTCAGTGAGAGATAAGCGGCGATGTCTATTTTGGCGATAATCATCTTTTTCAAGAGATCGCGTTTGAGTGACTCCCCAGTCATACATTTATCCTCCGTGTGATAAGAATTCATAACACACACTTATAGTATGGATAAATATTAGGCTAACCGGGCTTTTTCACCGTGTTTTTTGATCTTCCGCAACAAGTTTTACAATCAGTAAAATTTACATAAATAACAAAGCGCTAGACTGAAACTGACGCACGGCAAGAGGCGGTTTGATGCTGCTCTTCAAACATTTGACGTAACACACTGTGTCCAAGGTTGTTTTGCCAGGTAAAGCTGTTTTGCAAAACGACGACGGCGAAATGATTCTTGCGATCAATACCAATGTAACTCGAATAGCCGCCAATATAGCCGACCTGGAAAGTGATGGTTTGCTCACCATAGGTATCCGTCACCCAGGCAATGTTGGCGGCTTCTTTGTCACGCGGGTAATAGACCTGCATCGTTTCGCTGAGCGCTTGATCGGGCGTGGCATTGCCGGTCTTATTAAGATGCGCGGCGGCAAACGTGAGCAAATCTGCGGTGTCGGTATACAAGCCACCCGCCCCGAGCATGTTGCCGGAGAACTGCCAGTCAGGTACCACTTGCCCACGCGGAATAAACTTCGGTTGGCTGCCTGCATGTCCAATGGCACGCAACGGGTAACTTCTGAGTTTTTGTGGCGTAAAACTGCTGTTTTGCATGTTTAACGGATCGAAGATAAGCGTTTGCACCAGTTGGTCGGCACGCTGCCCGGTTTGATAACGCAAAACATAATCCAGTACCGCATAACCCAGATTCGAATAATGGGGTTCTGTGCTGTCTGGTTTTGAAAAATCAGCCAGATCGGTGACCACTTCGTCACTGTCGAGATGCGAGTAAAAATTCTCGCCATTCCCCAGATAACGAATAAAAGCGGTCAGCATTGGCAAATCCATATTCTGCCGGGGCAAACCGGAGGTATGGGTGACCAGTTGCAGAAGCGTGATTTTCTTTGCATCGGCACTTAACGGCACCGACGGCGGCATTAAGGTTTCAAGCGTATCAGACCAATGCAGCCGCCCCTGCGCCACTAATACCGCAGTCGCTTCGGCGGTCATCCCTTTACTCAGTGAACCGACAGCAAATAACGTCTGTTCATTGACGGGATGTTTGTGCGTCGTATCGGTGACACCAAATTGCCAGTAATGGCGTTGGTTTTTAGCGTCAATCACGCCAACGACCATCGCGGGCGATTGCTGTACAACCAGCATGGGCAACCATTGGTTAATATCGTGACTTGCAGACAAACCACACACACGCTGGGCTTTTTGCGGCACCTCAGCAACAGGTGCCACGTTAGACAACGTGCCGCACCCCGCCAGCATAAAACCGAGCAGCATGGTACTCAGGCGCGTGACGCGACGGGGTAAATTCTTCAATTAGTTCACCGCAACACAAGGTTTGGCATCCAGACCCATCATCAGCGTGCGATTTTCACCGACTTTCTTCAGACCGAAATGACTGCTGTGATAGCGGTAAAATGCCTGACCCCCGGTCATATTTTGGTAGGAGTAGCGGTTGCCGTTGAGCCAGGCATAATCGCCCTCTAACGCCAGTTTATCGCTGCTGCCGCAAACAAACTTTAGTGCAGAGGCCGGTGGCGTGTTGAGCGGTGTTGGGATGACATTACAGGCTGATACCAACAAGGCACCCGCCAGCATCCCGGAAAGGGCTAAAATCTTGCGCATAATGCGGTTCTCTCTTTAAGCGGGACGTTACGATAATGTAAAGCGCAAAGATAATAGAGCCTGCTCACCTGGTAAGCAAAACCTAAGCCCCACGATGATTCTGAAAAATCATCTTGTGCGCCGGGAAAAACAACCAGTAGAGCCTCACGCCAAACACGTGTAGAATCGCCCGGTTTTTATTTTCTGTTTACTTTGTGAGCGTGACCTGTATGCAACAACCCCGTATTGGCTTTGTCTCCCTCGGCTGCCCAAAAAACCTCGTTGATTCTGAACGGATCCTGACTGAGCTGCGCACCGAAGGTTACGATGTAGTGCCTAGCTATGATGATGCCGACATGGTTATCGTTAACACCTGTGGCTTTATCGACAGTGCCGTACAAGAGTCGCTCGAAGCGATCGGTGAAGCGCTGAACGAAAATGGCAAAGTGATTGTGACCGGCTGTTTAGGGGCCAAAGAAGATCAAATCCGCGAAGTGCACCCTAAAGTTCTGGAAATCACGGGCCCCCATAGCTACGAGCAAGTTTTGCAGCACGTTCACCACTATGTGCCAAAACCAAAACACAACCCGTTCCTGAGCCTCGTGCCAGAGCAAGGCGTGAAGCTGACTCCGCGTCACTATGCGTATCTGAAAATTTCTGAAGGCTGCAACCACCGTTGCACGTTCTGCATCATTCCTTCCATGCGTGGCGATCTCGATAGCCGCCCAATTGGCGATGTGCTGTCTGAAGCTAAACGCCTGGTTGATGCCGGTGTTAAAGAGCTGCTGGTTATCTCTCAGGATACCTCTGCCTACGGCGTGGATGTGAAGCATCGTACCGGTTTCTACAACGGTGAGCCGGTTAAAACCAGCATGGTGAGCCTGTGTGAGCAACTGGCAAAACTCGGCGTGTGGACCCGTCTGCACTACGTTTACCCGTACCCACACGTTGATGATGTGATTCCATTAATGGCAGAAGGTAAAATCCTGCCGTATCTGGATATCCCATTGCAGCACGCCAGCCCGCGCATTCTGAAATTGATGAAGCGCCCAGGCAGCGTTGACCGTCAGTTACAGCGCATTAAGCAATGGCGTGAAATTTGCCCGGACCTGACTTTGCGTTCCACCTTCATTGTCGGCTTCCCTGGCGAAACTGAAGAAGATTTCCAGATGCTGCTCGACTTCCTCAAAGAAGCGCGTCTGGATCGCGTTGGCTGCTTTAAGTTCAGCCCGGTTGAAGGTGCGACCGCCAACGAACTGGCAGATCCTGTACCGGAAGAGGTGAAAGAAGAACGCTGGAACCGTTTCATGCAGCTGCAACAGCAAATTTCTGCTGAACGCCTGCAAGAGAAAGTGGGCCGCGAAATTCTGGTGATCGTTGATGAAGTTGACGAAGAAGGCGCGATTGGCCGCAGCATGGCTGATGCTCCAGAAATCGACGGCGTGGTTTACCTGAATGGCGAAACCAAGCTGAAGCCAGGTGATGTGGTGCGCGTGAAAGTTGAGAACGCGGACGAATATGATTTGTGGGGAACGGTGGTTTAAGATTCCGCTTTTCATCCACACTCTCCCAGTGAGCTGTTTCTTCATCAGCTCATTGATGACGAGGTTTAGCTGTTTATGTTGGAAATAGTGAAACTTCCGTTCACTAAAAGAATTCCTTCATATGCAGTCACCGAACCGGTGAACGACTTAGGGTGGCCACCGTCGCCACCCTAAGAACCCGGACTCCCGGCAAATAAATCGCCGCTGCGCGGTAAACACCGTTTTTCACCCAACATTCGCGGTCGTTCGCGATTCGTTCCCGACGATCGCTCTCTTTCGCCGCTCCCGGCGGCTCAACCCCGACTGAAGGGCAAAAAACGGCGCGATTTAAGCCGGAATCAAAATCAACGTCAAAACCCAGGGTCAAAAGCCGAAGCGGTGTTGACCTTGTTCCCGGTATAAATTGCCCCAGCGTTCCCCATAAGTCAGGGTGGCGTGGTCGGGAACCACGCCAGTGAGCGATCGCCGGGAGCGAGTCGCGAACGACCCTGAACGTTGGAGATAAGCAGGGGTTTACCGCGAAGCGGCAATTTAAAGACCGGGCGCCGGGGTTGCCAGGGGGCTGGCGTGAGCCACCTGGCACGTTCACCGTTAACAACGGTTGAAGAGATAACCAACCGTACGGGTGAACGGAAAAACAGCAAAGTGGCATATCTATCCAGAAGAAGATGAACTCCAATCACCCCTTTATCTTAGGATCCAACGCATCCCGCAGCCCATCCCCTAACAAATTAAACGCCAGTACCGTCAGGAAGATCGCCAGACTTGGGAAGATAGCCACATGTGGCGCAATCACCATATCCGCTCGCGCTTCGTTGAGCATCGCGCCCCACTCCGGCGTCGGTGGTTGAGCGCCTAGCCCTAAAAATGACAGGCTGGCGGCCGAAATTATCGATGTGCCGATGCGCATCGTGAAATAGACCACAATCGATGACACGGTCCCCGGCAGAATATGACGGAAGATAATTGTCGTATCTGATGCGCCAATACTGCGGGCCGACTCGATAAAGGTTTGGTGTTTTAGCACCAGCGTGTTGCCACGCACCAGTCGGGCAAACGCGGGAATACTAAAAATGGCGACCGCAATAATGACGTTCGACATTCCGGTGCCCATCACCGCGACCACGGCAATCGCCAGCAGAATGCCCGGAAAGGCGAACAACACATCGCAAATGCGCATAATCACGCGATCCCACCAGCCTTCGTAATAACCCGCCAGCAAACCGAAAAAAGTGCCGATTAACGCGCCGATCAATACCGAGAACACGCCTGCCGCCAGCGAGATTTTCGCCCCCACTAACACGCGGCTGAAAATATCACGCCCTAACGAATCCACACCGAACCAGTGCAGCATCGACGGACCATCATTGAGCCGGTCGTAATCAAAATAGTTTTCCGCATCGAATGGCGAAATCCACGGTGCAATCAGTGCGATGGCAATCAGGAAAAGCACAAATGACCCGGCGAACATCGCCACCGGCTGCTTGCGTAAACGACGCAAAAATTCATGCCACGGGGTACGCACCTGATTTGGCCGAACCATCGGCACCGCATTCAGTACTGCCTGGCGTCGCCAGTTAAAAAGTCGCATCCTTACTTGTACCTGATAGCCGGGTTAATGGCGGCGTAGAGCAAATCCACCACTAAGTTGATAACAATAAATTCCAGCGAGAACAGCAACACTTCCGCCTGAATCACCGGGTAGTCACGCATCTCGACCGAATCCACCAGCAAGCGTCCAAGCCCTGGCCAGTTAAAGACCTTTTCAACAATGATGGAACCACCGAGCAAAAATCCGAACTGCAAGCCCATCATGGTAATCACCGGGATCATCGCGTTACGCAGCCCGTGTTTGAGAACGATCAGTGTTTCGCTCACCCCTTTTGCCCGCGCGGTACGCATGTAATCTTCTTGCAATACATCGACAAACGAGGCTCGAGTAAAACGCGCCATCACTGCCGCGACCGCCGCACCTAACGTCACGGAGGGCAGAATGTAATGCTGCCAGCCATCCGCCCCCACCGTCGGCAGCCAGCCTAATTCAACGGAAAATACCTGCATCAGCAACATGCCGAGCGCGAACGCCGGGAAAGAGATACCGGAAACCGCAATGGTCATGCTCATTCTGTCCGGCCAGCGGTTGCGCCAGACGGCGGAAATAATGCCGGTGAACAGGCCAAACACCATCGCCCAGCTCATGCTGGTCAGCGTCAGCCAAAATGTCGGCATGAAGCGGCTGGCAATCTCTTCAGATACCGGACGGCGCGACACCATCGAGGTACCAAAATCGCCCTGCACAATGTTGCAGATGTAGTGCAAAAATTGCTGCCACAGCGGCAAGTCCAGTCCCAGCTGTTTTCGCACCATATCTACGACCGTGACGTCAGCGTCCGGCCCGGCAATCAAACGCGCCGGGTCGCCCGGCAGCATATGGACGAACAGGAATACCAGCACGGCGACGATCAGCAGTGTGGGGATCAGGCCTAACAGGCGTTTGAGGAAATAGTTAAACATGGCAGGCCCTCACCCTAACCCTCTCCCCCAGGAGAGGGGACTGTTCGTTTTTCTCCTTCTCCTGGGGGAGAAGGCCGGGATGAGGGTGAGGGCAAAAACCGCCACCTTATTTCAAATCCGCATCATCAAAACTAAATCCGGTATCAGGCATCACATAAAAACCGCTGAGGTTTTTGCTGTGCGCGGAAACCAGTTTTTCGACCACCAACGGCACCCAAGGGGATTCTTTCCAGATAGTGTCCTGCGCTTCTTTATACAGCTTCGCTTTTTCATCACGGTTTGTGGTTTTCAGCGCTTCAACCAGATCTTTATCAACCTGAGGATTGCTGTAGAAAGCCGTGTTAAACA
This sequence comes from Buttiauxella sp. WJP83, assembly GCF_027594725.1. NCBI lineage: Bacteria > Pseudomonadati > Pseudomonadota > Gammaproteobacteria > Enterobacterales > Enterobacteriaceae > Buttiauxella > Buttiauxella sp. WJP83. Next base: position 1,522,009 of record NZ_CP110080.1, on the reverse strand, counting down.
GCGTTGGCGGCCAGTTAGCTGAAGCAAACAGCGGCGATAATGCCCAGTCCGCTTCACCCGTCGACGCCGACCAGCCGGTGTAGAACATTCTCACGCCACTCTCTTTTTGTCCTTTTCCTTCAACTTCAGCGGCACGCTGCCCGGCATCCATCGCCGTCACTTTCACTTTGATGCCCACCTGCGCCAGTTGCTGCTGGGTGAACTGCAACACTTTCTGCGCGGTACTGTGGTTATGCGACGACCATAAAGTGGTTTCGAAACCATTCGGATAGCCCGCTTCTTTTAACAGTTCACGCGCTTTTGCCGGGTCATAGGGCCATGGTTTGTACTGTTGCGCGAAGTCGATTGACGGCGGCACAACGCCTTCTGCTGGCGTCGCGTAACCGGCGAATGCGACTTTCACCAACGCCTGGCGGTTGATAGCGTAATTGATAGCCTCGCGGACTTTGGGATTATCAAACGGCTTTTGCGTGACGTTCATGCTGAGGTAGCGCTGCATGATGGAAGGCGAAGCCACCAGTTCCAGCTTGTCGTTTTTCTCCAGCACGCTGGCCTGCTCGTAAGGGATGGGGAACGCAAACTGCGCTTCACCGGTTTGTAGCATTGCCGCACGGGTGTTGTTATCGACAACCGGACGCCAGGTGATGGTGTCGAGTTTCGGCAGCCCCTGTTTCCAGTAACCGTCGAATTTCTTCACCTTCACAAAGTCGGTTTGGTTCCAGGTGTCGAGCTGATACGGGCCGGTGCCGACCGGGTGGAAGCCAATCTCTTTACCGTATTTTTTCAGCGCCGTTGGCGAAATCATCGCTGTCGCGGGATGGGCAAGAATATTGATAAACGCAGAGAATGGCTGCTTGAGCGTAATTTTCACCGTGTTGGCGTCAACGGCCTCGGTCTTCGCAATCGCTTTGTACAGGTTGTAGCGCTTGAGATGGTTTTCTGGATTGCTGGCGCGGTCTAAGTTGACTTTGACTGCCTCGGCGTTGAAATCAGTGCCATCCTGGAATTTCACACCCGGATGCAGTTTGATGGTATAGACCAGGCCGTCGTCAGAAACAGAGTAGCTTTCTGCCAGCACGTTTTGCAGTTTCATCTCTTTATCGAGGCCGAACAGCCCCTGATAAAACGACTTTGCCACCGCTTGTGAAAGCGTGTCGTTGGCATCATACGGGTCAAGTGTCGTGAAATTGGATGCGACAGCGACGACGACATCTTTGGCGGCAAATGCCGGTGAGGCAATGACGCTGGTGGCAAGACCCGCCGCCAACAGCCACTTTTTATTTTCAAATACGGTCATTGTGTTCTCCAGATTATTATTTAGCGCGAGCGACAAAATGCCCAGGCCCGACATTCACAAGCGTTGAAACGTGCGGTTCATATCCCAGTTTGTGCGTGGTACTGGGAATGTCATCAGAAAGCAAAACGGGTTTTGGCCGACGATGCTCAGGATCAGCAACCGGCACAGCCGCCATTAATTTCCGGGTATACGGGTGTTGCGGGTTTTCAAACACTGCTCGACGAGGGCCGATTTCGACAATTTGCCCGAGGTACATCACCGCCACGCGGTGACAAATACGCTCAACGACCGCCATATCATGGGAAATAAACAAAAAGGCGATGCCGAACTCACGCTGGAGATCGAGCAGTAAGTTGATGATTTGCGCACGGATCGAGACATCCAATGCGGAAACAGACTCATCGGCAATCACCACTTTCGGATTGAGCGCCAGCGCACGAGCAATACAAATTCGCTGTCGCTGCCCACCGGAAAACTCATGTGGATAACGCCACGCATGTTCAGGCAGCAGGCCGACCCGCTCCAGTAACCAGCCCACCCGCTGTTGCGCCTGTTCTTTGGGCATCACGTTGTGCACCAGCAGCGGTTCCATAATTGAAAAACCAACGGTCAAACGCGGGTCGAGCGAGGCATACGGGTCCTGGAAAATAAACTGGATGTCCTTGCGGACGTGCTGCATATCGGCATTTGACAGCGTGTCGATACGCTGGCCGTTGAAGTGAATGCTGCCACCCTGCGTTTCAACCAACCGCAGCAGCGCACGTCCGGTGGTGGATTTACCACTTCCCGACTCCCCCACCAGCCCCAGCGTTTCACCCGGCCATAAATCAAAACTCACGTTTTCAACCGCGTGTACCCGACGGGTGACGCGGTTGAAAATACCGCTGCGAAGATCAAAGCGCGTCACTAAATCACGAACCTGCAAAATGGGCGTTGAACCCGACGCAATCGTATTTTGCTCGGTTTCGGGTTCGGGATTGTTCGGGTTTGCAGGATTAATCAGCGGAAATTTACGCGGTAAGTCGCGGCCATTCATCGACCCAAGACGCGGAACCGCAGCCAGTAACGTTTTGGTGTAAGCATGAACAGGTGCGTTAAATATCTGTTCAACGCACCCCGTTTCGACCGCTTCGCCGCGATACATCACCAGCACCCGGTCAGCGATATCGGCCACCACGCCCATGTCATGGGTGATAAAAATCACGCCCATTTGCATTTCATCTTGCAACACGCGGATAAGCTGGAGGATTTGCGCCTGAATTGTCACGTCCAGCGCGGTGGTCGGTTCATCGGCAATCAGCACTGCCGGGCGGCACGAAAGCGCCATCGCAATCATCACACGCTGACGCATGCCACCCGAAAGCTGATGCGGATAACGTCCCAGAATGGTTTTCGCTTCCGGAATACGCACGCGATCCAGCATGCGACGTGCTTCCTCCATCGCCGCCTGCTTATCCAGCCGCTGATGTAAGCGAATAGATTCGGCAATTTGTTCGCCCACCGGAAACACCGGATTGAGCGACGTCATCGGCTCCTGGAAAATCATGGCGATATCCGCGCCACGCACATGGCGCATTTGCGATGAACTTAGCGTGGCGGGTTCAATGACCTGGCCGTTACGGCGGCGCAGCAGAATTTTTTCACAATCAACAACGCTCGCGTTCTTATCCAACAAGCGCATTAAGGCCAGTGCGGTGACCGATTTCCCGGAGCCCGACTCCCCGACAATCGCCAGTGTCTCGCCACGTTTTAGCGAAAACGACAAGTCGGACACCGCCTGGGTGTCAACTTTTTCCTGGCGAAAGAAAACATTGAGGGCGCTAACAGACAGCACCTCGTCGTCGGGCAGTTCATGACTGTGGGGCATCAATGCTCCTGGTTTTTATAAATTCCGACGTTTGGGGCATCCCCGACATAACCGTAGCCGCGGTACATCCCTTCGCTGTTAAAGGGCAATGCGACATTGCCTTCACAATCGATAGCAATGACCCCGCCACTCCCTTGCAGCACCGGAAGTTTTTCCATCACCACGCGATCGGTGGCCTGTTGCAGACTCAGCCCGCCATACTCCATCAACGCCGCAATGTCATAGGCCGCGAGCGTTCTCATAAACACTTCGCCGGTTCCGGTGCAGGACACCGCTACGTTGGCGTTATTGGCGTAGCAACCAGCGCCAATAATGGGGGAATCACCGACGCGTCCTGCCATTTTATTGGTCATGCCGCCCGTGGACGTTGCCGCCGCCAGATTGCCATATTGATCGAGCGCGACGGCACCGACGGTGCCAAATTTGGTATCGGAGTTGATCGGGGCGTCGTGGTCGAGCACGGTTTGATGATTCGCCTGCGCTCGCTGTAGTTGCTCCCAGCGTTCCTGAGTAAAGAAGATGTCCGGCGATACCGGCTCCAGCCCTTGCTGTTGCGCAAATGTTTCAGCGCCACGACCTATCAGCAAAACATGCGGGCTATATTCCAGAACCTGTCGCGCGGCCAGAATCGGGTTACGAATATGGCTCACACCCGCCACCGCTCCCGCTTCGAGGGTGTTGCCGTCCATAATGCAGGCATCGAGTTCGTGCGTGCCATCATGAGTAAATACCGCGCCAATTCCGGCGTTAAACAGCGGGCATTCTTCGAGCAAGCGCACCGCTTCGGTCACCGCATCCAGTGCGCTGCCGCCGGCTTCAAGCAACGCCTGACCTGCCTCGACGATTTCCGATAGGGCGTTAATATAAAGCCGTTCTTTTTCGGGGCTGAGTTGCGCACGAGTGATTGCTCCCGCGCCACCGTGGATTGCGATTACTTGTATGCTCATGTCGACGTAACCCTGTCAGATAGATCCAGATTCACTTTCTCTATAGATATCAGAATAGTTGAAACAGATTGATACGATTTTCGAATATAGAAAGATGTAAATGTGATGTAAAGGAAAATGACTTTAACTCCCCCCTCAAAGTAATGGGCGGTAGAGCAAGGCGGCAAACGAATGCATCCCCAGGAGCTTACATAAGTAAGTGACTGGGGTAAGTGAGTGTAGCCAACGCGGCTATAGCGTCTAGTACGAAGAGGGCATTCTGTGATACGGCTTTCTCTGCCATAATGTCCGACATATTTTTTCCCGCGCCGCTGGAGCTTTTCATGGAATTTACCGCCGGGCTTATCCCGCTTGAAACCGCAATGGAACAGATGTTGTCGCGTATTGTTCCTGTCACCGAATCTGTATCCATCCCTTTGCTGGAGGCCGCTGGGCGTATTACATCGCACCCTGTCACGTCGCCGATAGATGTCCCTGGTTTTGATAATTCAGCTATGGATGGTTACGCGGTTCGCCTGCAAGATTTAACCCTGGGTTCAGCCCTGCCGGTCGCGGGTAAAGCCTTTGCCGGGCAACCTTTTAACGGCGAGTGGCCGCAAGGCACCTGTATTCGCATCATGACCGGCGCACCTGTACCAGAAGGTACTGATGCCGTAGTGATGCAGGAAGAAACCACCGTTACCGAAAGCGGCGTGCGTTTTAACGAAGCAGTCAAAAACGGGCAAAACGTTCGTCTGCGTGGGGAAGATATTCGTCAGGGTGGCCTCGTGTTACCTGCCGGGAAAAAACTCACCGCCGCTGAGTTGCCGCTGATTGCCTCACTGGGCATCGCGGAAGTTGCCGTGTTACGCAAAGTCCGCGCTGCGGTATTTTCAACCGGTGATGAACTGCAACTGCCGGGCACTCCGCTTGGCGAAGGACAAATTTACGATACCAACCGTCTGGCGGTGCATATCATGCTCGAGCAGTTGGGTTGTGAGGTCATCGACTTAGGTATTATTCGCGATGACCCCGAAGCCTTGCGTGCTGCGTTTGTTGAGGCCGACAGTCAGGCAGATGTGGTTGTCAGCAGCGGCGGCGTTTCCGTTGGCGAGGCTGATTACACCAAACAATTGCTGGAAGAACTCGGAGAAGTCGGTTTCTGGAAACTGGCCATCAAGCCGGGCAAACCGTTTGCCTTTGGTCGTCTGAAAAATAGCTGGTTCTGCGGCCTGCCGGGTAACCCGGTTTCTGCGGCGCTGACGTTCTATCAACTGGTTCAGCCGTTATTAGCGAAATTAAGCGGCCAGCAAGATAATGCCCTGCCGCCACGCCAGCGTGCGCGTACGGTTGGCAAACTGAAAAAATCCCCAGGCCGCCTCGACTTCCAGCGTGGAATTATGCGTACCGGCGCTGATGGGCAATTAGAAGTGTTGAGCACCGGTCATCAGGGGTCGCATATTTTCAGCTCATTTAGCCAGGCCAACTGTTTTATCGTGCTGGAGCGCGAACGCGGTAACGTTGACGCGGGCGACTGGGTCGACGTTGAGCCATTCAATCACCTGTTTGGGGGCTAACCATGCACGCTGAACTTAGCGATCAGGAAATGCTGCGCTACAACCGGCAGATTATTTTGCGCGGTTTTGATTTTGACGGCCAGGAAGCGTTGAAAGCCGCACGCGTGTTGATTGTTGGGCTCGGCGGCCTGGGGTGCGCAGCCGCACCGTATCTGGCTGCGGCGGGTGTCGGGCATCTAACATTGTTAGATTTTGATACCGTGGCGCTGTCCAATTTGCAGCGCCAGACGCTTCACCATGATGCCGCGATTGGGCAGCCGAAAGTGGATTCAGCTAAAGCTGCGTTGGCGGCGATCAATCCGCATATTCAGATTGAAACGATCAATGCGCTACTTGATGAGCCGCAACTGCTGGAACTCATCTCCCGCCACGATCTGGTGATGGATTGCACCGATAACGTGGCCATCCGCAACCAACTCAATCAGTGCTGTTTCACACTAAAAAAACCGTTGGTTTCGGGCGCGGCGATTCGTATGGAAGGGCAAATCAGCGTCTTCACCTATCAGGATGACGAACCCTGTTATCGCTGCCTGAGCCGTCTATTCGGTGAAAACGCACTGACCTGCGTGGAAGCGGGCGTCATGGCACCGCTCGTCGGCGTCATCGGCTCATTGCAGGCGATGGAAGCCATCAAACTGCTGGCACATTACGGCACGCCTGCCGCAGGCAAAATTGTGATGTACGATGCGATGACCTGCCAGTTCCGCGAGATGAAACTGCCGCGCAATCCGCAATGTGAAGTATGCGGATCTCACTCGTCATAAAGCCCCACGCTACTGACCGCCGTATGGCTTTTGTTTGAGCGAATACGGCGCACTGAATCGCGCACCATCAGCGTACCGTTTAGCAGTAAGTTCCCGACTGGCGCATCCGGGCGGATTAAGCGTTGCTGGAGAATATGCACCGCTTCTTCACCCAGTTGGTCGCGTGGAACATGCACTGAAGTCAGCGGTACATCGTGGATCGCCGCCAAGTTAAAGCCGTCGATACTCATCACTGAAATATCATGCGGTACGCGCAATCCTGCATTTTGCAGCGCACTTACCGCTCCCGCCGCCATAAAATCCCCCCCAACCAGCAGCGCTGTTGGCAACAAATGACGGGGAGTTGCCGCCAGAAAATCGCTGATTAATTTTTCACTCTCTTTGGCGCTAAAACTTTGCGCGGTAATCAGATGGCGTGAGTCATCAAATTGCAGATTACTGGCGTCCCAGGCATCGCGTATCCCTGCAAGACGTAACTCCATGGTGTAACGGCGCAAGCACAGCAAGGTCACCACCTCTTTGTGGCCCTGCTCAAACAGATAACTCGCGGCAAAGTCACCAATTAACTGGTGATCCGGCGCGACGCCCGGCAGGCGCATTTTGCGATCCCGGCAGTTAATCAACACGCAAGGTTTACCGAGATCCACCGCCAGATCGTGAATATGAGGATCGTCTATGCCCAGCAGGATCGCGGCTTCCGTTTCCACCTCATTCATTTTGTTCAGGAACATATTTGCGTCACTGTCGTTCTCTTCAAGCGCACAGTAACGCAGCCGAACTTCATGGGGTAAGAGCGCCTTTGTCAGCCCCTGAATCACACGATAATAAAAGACATCAGAGCGCTCATCAAAAGCGCGCTGTGGAGCAAAAACCACCAAACTATTAAGCAACATGCGCCCTGCTGCCATGCCCTCAAGCACGCCTTTTTGCCCTGCGCAGTTCAGAACCTGTTGTCGGGCGTGTTCGCTGGTGTTTGATTTTCCCGCCAGCACGCGGGAAACCGTGCTGATTGAAAGCCCGGTTTCCGCAGCAATTTCGGCGATTTTTAGCTTTTTACTCATTTTGTGATCTGCGCCCATTTCGACCATGAAAAAATTTTCACACCAAAGTGTATGGCTTAATCACTGGTGTTTTCGTTATCGAACGCACGATTTTCGCTTTCATATGAAAAATTTTTCATCAAAGTCGCTACCTGGCATTTTCTGACTGTTTTACGCTCTTTCCATCGCCGTATCTTAACCTGCCATTTCGCGGTGATTAACCAATAAAATAATTATTAATCAAAAGCATAAGTATTTTTAAACTTTTAAATTATTCGATTTACCCTGCATAAAAATGAAGGGTAATACGTGGAGAACGAAATGAGTCATGGCATAAATCCTGGTGTGACCGCCGTTAAGGCCAAACGCACCGTCCGTAACCTGCGTTGGTGGGTTCTGGTGCTGTTCTTGTTAGGCGTTACTGTTAACTACATCACCCGTAACTCGTTAGGTATTTTGGCCCCGGAGCTTAAATCCAGTCTGGGTATTACTACTGAACAATATTCATGGATTGTCGCCTCATTCCAGCTTGCTTATACCCTCTTCCAACCGATTTGTGGCTGGCTGATTGATGTGATTGGTCTAAAGCTGGGCTTCCTGATTTGCGCGGGGATCTGGGCGGTGGTGTGCATTATGCATGCGGGTGCCGGTAGCTGGTTGCATCTGGCAATTTTGCGCTTCTTTATGGGTGGCGCGGAAGCAGCAGCAACCCCTGCAAACGCCAAAACCATCGGCGAATGGTTCCCGAAAAAAGAACGTCCTATTGCCGCAGGCTGGGCGGGCGTTGGCTTCTCGATTGGTGCCATGCTCGCACCGCCCATTGTCTATTTTGCTCATGCCTCCTTCGGCTGGCAGGGCGCGTTCATGTTTACCGGTGTGCTGGCCATGTTATGGGTCATTTTGTGGTGGGTGTTCTATCACAACCCGGAACAACACCCGAACCTCAGCAAAGACGAACTGGCGTTTATCAAACAGGATAACGAACCTGCTGCGGTGAAACTGCCTTTCCTGACTGCTCTGAAAACCGTCGGTAAAAACAAACGTTTCTACGGTATCGCTATCCCGGCTTTCATGGCCGAACCGGCCTGGGCGGTGTTGAGCTTCTGGGTTCCGCTGTACCTGGCCAATGAACGCGGTATGGACCTTAAACAAATTGCCATGTTCGCCTGGTTACCGTTCCTCGCCGCCGACCTCGGCAGCGTAGCAAGTGGTTATCTGACGAAGGTTTATACCCGCTGGTTTGGTTGCTCACGCACTAACTCCATTGTGGCCAGTTCAGTGACGGGCGCATTCCTGATGATCTCCCTGGCACTGGTTGCCATCACCAAAGACCCGTACGTCACCATTGCGCTGATTTCTGTTGGCGGCTTCGGGCACCAGATTATCTCCTGCATGTTGAGCGCTCTGGTGGTGGACTCCTTCGACAAAGGCCAGATGGCGACGGTTAACGGTATGCGTGGCTCCGCCGCCTGGATAGCCAGCTTCTTGTTCTCACTGTTGATTGGCGTCACCGCCGACAAAATTGGCTACAACCCCCTGTTTATCGCCATGGGCTTCTTTGACCTGATTGGCGCTGTATTCCTGGTTTCTTTTATTGCTGAACGCCGCGCTAAGCGCGCCTGATAGATGGATTGTGAACGATGAAAACCCTGAAAAATTGGACACTGTTAAAATCTGATGCCAACCACGTTGAGTTAAGCGTGGATGGGAAACATCGCCTGAATGTGTTCGTGCTGGAGCAAGGCATGTTCCGCGTGCTGATTAAGCGCGAAAACAAACTGGCGTTAAACCGCACCTGGAGCATCGCGCCGAAAAATGACGTGCCGTGGGAAGGCCGCGATCGCGAAAGTCTCGAAGGTTTCGCTCTGCCGGGATTCACTGTCGAAGAACGCGATGAAACCCTGCGCATCGGCACCGATAAGCTGCGCGTAACCGTCCACCAGCCGCTGTGGCTAGAGTGGGAATATCTCAACGAGGCTTCTGAGTGGCAGCCGCTGGCAAGTGACCGCCCAACCAGCGCTTATCTGTTGAATGCTCACGGAGACGGCGTCGCGCATTACCAGCGTCGCTATAAAGATGAGCGTTATTACGGGCTGGGTGAGAAAGCGGGTCCACTTCAGCGTACCGGTAAACGCTATGAAATGCGTAACCTGGATGCGATGGGCTATAACGCCGAGTCCACCGACCCACTGTACAAGCATATTCCGTTTACCATCACTAAGCGTCCGGATGTGAGTTTCGGGATGTTTTACGACAACCTGAGCAGTTGCTGGCTGGACTTGGGCAACGAAATTGACAACTACCACCTGCCCTATCGCCGCTGGCAGGCCGAGTCTGGCGACGTCGATTACTACCTGTTCCTCGGCCCTCAAGTTTTAGACGTCACTAAAGCCTTTGTACGCCTGACCGGGAAAACGCTGTTTGGCCCAAAATGGAGTCTCGGTTACAGCGGCTCCACCATGCATTACACCGACGCGCCGGACGCACAAAATCAGCTGATGAGCTTTATCCGCCTGTGCAACGAACACGCGATCCCTTGCGATTCGTTCCAGCTGTCCTCGGGTTACACGTCGATTAACAATAAGCGCTACGTGTTTAACTGGAACTACGACAAAGTGCCGCAGCCGAAGGTGATGAGCCAGGCGTTTTTGGATGCTGGAATCAAGCTTGCTGCAAACATCAAGCCGTGCCTGTTGCAGGATCATCCGCGCTATTCGGAAGTGGCAGAGAGTGGGCTGTTTATTAAGGATTCCGAGCAGGACGGACCGGAGCGTTCCAGCTTCTGGGATGATGAAGGCTCGCATCTTGATTTCACCAACCCTGAAACGGTGAAATGGTGGAAAAATGGCGTCACCACACAGCTGCTTGAGATGGGCATCGGTTCAACGTGGAATGACAATAACGAGTTTGAAGTGTGGGATGGTGAAGCGCGCTGCCACGGTTTTGGCGAAGAGATTGCCATCAAAAATATCCGCCCGGTGATGCCGCTGCTGATGATGCGTGCCTCGCTCGAAGCCCAGCAAACCTTTGCGCCAGAAAAGCGCCCGTATCTGATTTCACGCTCCGGTTGCGCCGGGATGCAGCGTTATGTGCAGACCTGGAGCGGTGATAACCGCACCAACTGGACGACGTTGCGCTATAACACCCGCATGGGCGTGGGTATGAGTTTGTCCGGTTTGTATAACGTGGGGCACGATGTCGGCGGTTTCTCTGGTGATAAACCTGATGCCGAACTGTTTGTGCGCTGGGTACAAAACGGCGTGATGCACCCGCGCTTCACGATTCACTCCTGGAACGACGACCAGACGGTGAATGAACCGTGGATGTATCCGGCCATTACTCCAGCGATTCGTAGCGCCATCGAAACGCGTTATCGCCTGTTGCCGTATTTTTACACCCTGTTGTGGCAAGCGCATGCGGATGACGAACCGATGCTGCGTTCCACTTTCCTCGACCATGAGCACGACGCCAAGACCTTCGAAGAGTGCGACGACTTTATGCTGGGCCGCGATTTGCTGGTCGCAAGCGTGGTCGTAGAGGGTCAACGTCAGCGCGAAGTATGGCTGCCTGAAAACGGCGCGGGTTGGTACGACTACTACACCGGCCAATGGTATAGCGGCGGCCAGACGATTGTGGTTGATGCGCCACTGGAACGCTTGCCGCTGTTGGTCCGCGCAGGTGCTGCCCTGCCGCACAGCGCTCGCATTACGCATGTGGATGCCAAAGCGGATAGTGTGCGCGAGCTGAAAGTGTATCCGCTGCAAGGAACTGGCGTTTCACACGGTAGCCTGTTTGAAGATGACGGCGAATCCTGGGGTTACCAGCAAGGCAATGCGCTGTGGCTGAACTGGGAAATTCGCTGCACGGCGGATGAAATTCAGGTGGTGTTTAGCCGTAAAGGTGATTATCTACCGGCCTGGAAAGAGATGAAGTTGACGCTGCCTGCGGGGGAAAAACGCCGTTTGGTCGTTGATGGGAAAGAGCAGGATTGCTTCGTGCTGTAGTCAATGTTTTGCCCTCACCCTAACCCTCTCCCCCAGGAGAGGGAATCGACGGTTTTCTCCCTATCCCTTGAGGGAGAGGGCCGGGGTGAGGGGCTTATTAAAACTTAACCGTCAATCCCTTTACTACGCAGGTAATCTTCATACCCACCGGTAAAGTCAATCACACGCTCAGGCGTAATCTCAATCACACGCGTAGCCAACGAGCTGACAAATTCACGGTCGTGAGAAACGAAGATCAACGTACCAGGGTACATTTCCAGCGCCATGTTCAGCGACTCGATAGATTCCATATCCAGGTGGTTTGTTGGTTCATCCATGACCAGAACGTTTGGACGTTCCATCATTAACTTACCAAACAACATGCGGCCCTTTTCACCACCGGACAGCACCTTCGCAGGCTTTTTAATATCGTCCTGACTGAACAACAAACGACCCAGGATGCTGCGCACCGCTTGCTCGTCGTCACCTTCTTGCATCCACTGGCTCATCCAGTCGAACACGGTCAGATTGTTTTCAAACTCGTACTCGTGATCCTGCGCGTAGTAACCAATCTGTACGTTCTCAGACCATTTCACCGTGCCAGCATCTGGAGTATGTTCGCCCACCAGCGTTTTAAGCAGGGTAGATTTACCCACGCCGTTCGTCCCGAGGATAGCGAGCTTTTCACCCACTTCCAGCAGCATGTTGACGCCTTTGAACAGCGGGCCGTCATCGAAACCTTTCGCCAGCCCTTCAACTTCCAGAGCATTACGGAACAGTTTCTTGTCTTGCTCGAAGCGAATGAACGGGTTCTGACGGCTTGATGCTTTCACTTCATCAAGCTTGATTTTATCAATCTGACGCGCACGAGAAGTCGCCTGGCGAGATTTCGATGCGTTGGCGCTAAAGCGGCTAACGAAGGATTGCAGGTCAGCAATTTGCGCTTTTTTCTTCGCGTTGTCAGACAACAGACGCTCACGAGCCTGAGTCGCAGCTGTCATGTATTCATCGTAGTTACCCGGATACACGCGCAGTTCGCCGTAGTCCAGATCCGCCATGTGCGTACACACCATGTTCAGGAAGTGACGGTCGTGCGAGATGATGATCATGGTGCTGTTGCGCTCGTTGAGCACCGTTTCCAGCCAACGAATGGTGTCGATGTCCAGGTTGTTCGTCGGTTCATCGAGCAGCAGAATATCAGGGTTTGAGAACAGCGCCTGCGCCAGCAATACGCGGAGTTTCCAGCCTGGAGCCACTTCGCTCATCGGGCCGTAATGCTGTTCTACAGGAATGCCTACACCTAGCAGCAGTTCGCCCGCGCGTGCTTCAGCGGTATAACCATCCATTTCGCCGTACAGAACTTCCAGATCAGCCACTTTGTAGCCATCTTCTTCGCTCATCTCTGGCAGCGCATAAATACGGTCGCGCTCTTCTTTCACTTCCCAGAGTTCTGCGTGGCCCATGATCACCGTGTCGAGTACGGTGAATTTTTCAAAGGCGAACTGATCCTGACGCAATTTACCGATACGCTCGTTCGGATCGAGTGATACGTTGCCCAGCGTTGGCTCTAAATCGCCACCGAGGATCTTCATAAAGGTAGACTTGCCGCTACCGTTGGCGCCGATCAAGCCGTAACGGTTGCCGCCGCCAAATTTGACAGAAATATTTTCAAACAGCGGCTTACTGCCGAACTGCATTGTGACGTTACTGGAAACTAGCACAGAGATGTCCTGGTAAAAGAATTATTTAAGATGTGAGATCGGGCACATTATGCCATAACTCAACGTGCAGATCGCTCTGCTTATGCATTGGTCATAAAATAATCAATGCGGAAAAAAATGTGATTTAATCCACATCTGATTTCCCTGGTCGAGCGAATGCACATATAATGCGCGGCTAAACCGCTCCGTTTCTTCACTAACTAGCCTGCATGGCCATAAATACTTTGCATACCATGAATATGAAATTACGCACTATTTTACTGGCATTTGTGGCTGTCGTGTCTTTTAGCAAAACAGCTTCTGCCGTGACCTATCCTCTGCCGACTGATGGCAGCCGTTTGATTGGTCAAAACCAGGTTGTCACGATTCCTGAAGGTAGCACCGCACCGCTGGAAGAATTCGCGGCACGTTACCAGATGGGCCTTTCCAACATGTTGGAAGCCAACCCTGGTGTTGACCCGTACTTGCCAAAAGCTGGCACTATCCTGAACATTCCTCAGCAGTTGATTCTGCCGGACACCGTTCATGAAGGTATCGTCATCAACAGCGCTGAGATGCGTCTCTACTACTACCCTGCTGGCACCAACACGGTTATCGTGCTGCCGATCGGTATCGGTCAGTTGGGTAAAGACACCCCAATGAACTGGACGACAAAAGTAGAACGTAAAAAAGCAGGCCCAACCTGGACGCCGACGGCGAAAATGCATGCGGAATATGTTGCTGCAGGTACACCACTGCCAGCCGTTGTTCCCGCAGGCCCGGACAACCCTATGGGTCTGTATGCGCTGTATATTGGTCGTCTGTACGCGATTCACGGCACCAACGCGAACTTTGGTATCGGCCTGCGCGTGAGCCACGGTTGTGTGCGTCTGCGTAACGAAGACATCAAATTCCTGTTCGAAAAAGTGCCGGTCGGTACGCGTGTTCAGTTCATCAACGAACCGGTTAAAGCCACCGTTGAGCCAGATGGTTCGCGCTACATTGAAGTGCACAACCCACTGTCTACAACTGAAGCGCAGTTCAACTCTCGTGAAATTGTTCCAATCACGCTGAAAAACAACGTTACAGCCATCACCGCTCAGCCAGACGTTGATAGCACCGTATTGGATCAAGCGATTCAGAGCCGTTCCGGTATGCCGGTGCGTTTGAACTAAGCGAAGATTACCCTTTTGAAAGCGGCCCTCGGGCCGCTTTTTTTATACCTGAAAAACAGCATCTTGTTATACCCGAAATAATTCAAGTTGCAGGAAGGCTACCAGGCCGTAAGTCCCCAGGAGCATAGCTAACTATGTGACTGGGGCGCGCGGGCGCAGTCAACGCACCTACGGCTTGAAGAATGAAGGGTATAAACGTTCCCATCAGGAATGTTTGGTATGCTAATAATTCATGATGTGACCGGTAGCACATTTTTGAGTTTAATTGTATGATGAATGCGTTTTCTAAAAGGTAATCACTATGCGTAACTCATTTACCGCAATATGGCAGTACCTGCGGGCATTTATCTTAATTTACATATGTTTATATGCAGGCATTGCTATTTCATCACTGCTTCCTATTACTATTCCCGGCAGTATTATTGGCATGCTAATTCTGTTTGTTTTGCTCTCACTGCAAATCGTTCCCGCTAAATGGGTTAAGCCTGGTTGCCAGATATTAATTCGTAATATGGCGTTGTTGTTTGTGCCGATTGGCGTTGGCGTTATGCAATATGTCGATGTGATAAAACAGCAATTTGGCCCGGTGGTGGTGTCATGTTTTATCAGTACGTTGGTGGTGTTAGTGGTGGTGAGTTGGAGTTCCCATTTAATCCATGGCGAACGTAATGTGGTTGGTGAACGCGAGGGTGACGAAAAATGATGCATCATATTTGGTGGTCTTTACCCTTAACACTGGTGACTTTCTTCCTCGCCCGGCAGGTCGCTGTACGTTATAAATCGCCGATCCTGAATCCGCTTCTGATATCCATGATTGTGATCATTCCAATCCTGGTATTCACCCGTACGCCTTACGAACATTATTTCGAAGGCAGTAAAATATTGAATGACTTGTTGCAACCCGCAGTTGTTGCTCTCGCCTTCCCTCTTTACGAACAGCTTCACCAGATCCGCGCTCGTTGGAAATCAATTATCACTATCTGCTTTATTGGCAGCATGGTAGCGATGATTACCGGTACGTCTGTGGCACTGCTGATGGGCGCAACACCACAAATTGCCGCATCAATCCTGCCTAAATCAGTCACCACACCGATTGCCATGGCCGTTGGCGGAAGCATTGGTGGTATTCCGGCAATTAGCGCAGTTTGCGTGATCTTCGTCGGTATTCTGGGGGCCGTGTTTGGTCATACGTTGTTAAATCTGATGCGTATTACGACTAAATCGTCGCGAGGGCTGGCGATGGGCGCGGCTTCACACGCCCTGGGCACCGCTCGTTGCGCGGAAGTGGATTTCCAGGAGGGTGCGTTTAGTTCATTGGCACTGGTGATTTGCGGCATCATCACGTCACTGATTGCCCCGTTCCTGTTCCCTGTTATTTTGGCGGTTGTGGGTTAAAACTTGCGAGAGATCGCGCATTTTCATTCTTTATTTCATATGTTGCATTTGTAATTGGATAAAGATCACATATAAAGCCTATGCAGACCCGTAAACTGTCGATCAATAAAGACAGCTCAATTACTTGTTATGAGGCTCTTCCAATGCGCTCACGTTTTCAGGCAGCTCTCGCACAACTCCCGGCTTCACTGCAAGCCGCTCTGCAACCTTTGCTTACTGATGCTCATTTCCCGGCAATGTTTAGTGCGTCAGAAGTCGAATCATTGAAAGCTCAGACCGGGCTGGATGACGATGCATTGGCTTTTGCATTATTGCCACTCGCCGCTTCATGTGCCCGTGCTGATTTATCAAAGTTCTACGTGGGCGCCGTAGCCCGCGGCGTAAGCGGTAATCTTTATTTTGGTGGCAATATGGAGTTTCCTGGCACCACCATGCAGCAGACCGTTCATGCCGAGCAGAGCGCCATTACCCACGCGTGGATGCGCGGTGAAAAAGCCCTTTCCGCCATTACCGTTAACTACACGCCTTGTGGCCACTGCCGCCAGTTTATGAATGAACTGAATAGCGGTGTGGCACTGCGCATTAATTTGCCGGGCCGTAATCCTGCCACCCTCGGCGATTATCTGCCTGATGCATTTGGCCCACGTGATTTAGAAATCAAAACCCTGCTGCTGGATGAAATGGATCATGGTTTTGCCTTGCAGGGCGATGAGTTAAGCAAGGCCGCCATTACAGCGGCAAACCGCAGCCATGCGCCGTACAGCAATGCACCTTCAGGTGTTGCGCTGGAAATGCGTGACGGGACGATTTTCAAAGGCAGCTATGCAGAAAATGCGGCATTCAACCCTTCCCTGCCGCCACTGCAAGCGGCGCTGAATCTGTTAAGCCTGTCGGGTTACGACTATAACGATATTCAGCGTGCCATCCTTGCTGAAAAAGCTGATGCACCATTGACACAGTGGGACGCCACCGCTGCGACACTCAAAGCGCTGGGCTGCATGAACATCGATCGCACCTTGTTAAATTAATAAGTGCGTTGCGGGCGTGAAACCGCCCGCATCGCTGATATACCCAATGGATTTCGAGTTGCAGGAAGGCGGCAAGTGAAAGAGTCCCAATGAGCTTACTTGAGTAAGTGATTTGGGCGATTGAACGCAGCCAACGCACATGCAGCTTGAAAGACGAAGGGGATACACTTGCTCTTCACCACCAGGTAAAGTAGCCTTGAATAAAATTCCCTCCCTTTATTGAGCCGCAAGTCCATGTTGAAGCGCGTGTTTTATAGCCTGTTGGTCATAATCGGATTGGCTGTGGTAGCTGCGCTTTGTCTTGACCGCTGGATAAGCTGGAAAACCGCACCTTACGTCTACGACGATCTGCAAGATTTACCGTATCGCCAGGTCGGTGTGGTGCTCGGAACCGCCAAGTATTACCGGACTGGTGTGATTAACCAGTACTATCAATATCGTATCCAGGGTGCGTTAAACGCTTATAACAGCGGTAAAGTGAACTACTTGCTGTTAAGTGGCGATAATGCGCTGCAAAGTTACAACGAACCCATGACGATGCGTAAAGATTTGATTGCCGGTGGTGTTGACCCGGCCGATATCGTGCTGGATTACGCCGGATTTCGAACTCTGGACTCCATCGTTCGTACCCGCAAGGTCTTTGATACCAACGATTTCATCATTATCACTCAGCGTTTCCATTGCGAACGTGCGTTGTTTATCGCCCTGCATATGGGGATCCAGGCGCAGTGTTATGCCGTTCCTTCACCTAAAAATATGATGACTGTGCGTGTTCGCGAGTTTGGCGCTCGTTTAGGGGCGCTGGCGGATTTGTACATATTCAAGCGTGAACCGCGTTTTCTTGGGCCTCTGGTGCCGATCCCTGCAATGCATGAAGTACCGGAAGATGCGCAAGCTTATCCAGCTGTAACGCCTGAGCAATTGCTCGAATTGCAGAAAGAAGAGAAGAAATAAAAAAGCCTTCCAGATCGGAAGGCTTCAATCTACCCAAAATAATTCGAGTTGCAGGAAGGCGGCAAACTCAGGAATCCCCAGGAGCTTACTTGAGTAAGTGACTGGGGTGAGTGAGTGCAGCCAACGCACATGCAACTTGAAGTATGAAGGGTATTACTTCTTACGCGCGTATTTCAGTGAATCCAGTGCCACCGCGAAGATAATAATCGCACCCTTAATAATGTACTGCCAGTAAGGGTTCACGCCGATATACGTCAGGCCGTAGTTGATGACGGTGAAGATGATAACACCGGTCACCACACCCACTACCGTACCCACACCGCCGCTGAACGACACGCCGCCAACGACGCACGCTGCAATCGCATCCAGTTCGTACATGAAGCCAAGGTTGTTGGTTGCAGAACCGATACGCCCGGCTTCCAGCATCCCGCCGAAGGCGTAGAACACACCAGACAGCGCATAAATCATGATCAAGTTCAGGGCAACGTTAACACCAGAAACTTTAGCCGCTTCAGGGTTACCACCGATGGCAAAGATGTTCTTACCAAAGCGCGTTTTATTCCACAGAATCCAGACAAAGCCAATCGCAATCAACGCGTAGAACGTAATGTACGAGAGCTTAAAGTTACCCATCTTGATAAAGCCCTGGGTAAAGGTCGAGAAGCCGCTATCGAACCCCGCAATTGGTGATGCGCCAACAAAGTCGTAGTACAGGGAGTTGATACCGTAAACGATGATCATCGTGCCCAATGTGGTGATAAACGGCGTCACGTTCAGGTATGCGATGATTATACCGTTCACCAGACCAATGATTGCGCCGATAGCACACACGATCAGGATAACCAATGGAATTGGCATGGTTTGCATATCAGGGAAAACTTTGTTCACGTTTTCCATCGACTGCAAGAAGGTCGCAGAAACAACCGCAGCCAGCCCCACCTGACGACCCGCTGAAAGGTCAGTACCCTGAGTCACAATCAGCCCTGCCACACCCAGTGCAATAATGATACGCACCGAAGATTGAGTCAGGATGTTACTTAAGTTCATTAAGCTTAAAAACGTTGGATCCTGGAAAATAATAATCGCCAGTAGCACCAGCAATACGACATAAATGCCGCCTTCTTTCAGATAAGTTAGAAAACTTTTCTTATTTAACGCACTCATTTTAATAGCCCCTAAATTATCAAAGGTGCACAGACGCAAGACGTAATATTTCGTTCTGCGTGGTTGTTTTAGTGTCTACAATTCCGGCAACGAGACCATTACTCATTACCAGGATACGATCTGTAATCCCTAACAACTCTGGCATTTCGGACGAAATAATAATGATTCCTTTCCCTTTTTTGGCCAGTTCAGCAATGAGCTGATAAATTTCAAACTTAGCCCCAACATCAATCCCACGCGTTGGCTCATCTAACATTAAAATTTCTGGCTGGGTTAATAACCAACGGCCGATAATCACTTTCTGTTGGTTACCACCTGACAGTGAACCAATTGCAGTGCGGTGACCGGGTGTTTTGACACGCATTGAGTCGATTACCCATTGGGTATCGCTTTTCATGCGCGAATTATCCAGCAAACCCACTTTGTTTTTATAATTGCGAATATTAGAAATCAGCGAGTTAAAGCCAATATCGAGGTACGCGTAAATACCGGTGGAACGGCGTTCTTCAGTAACCAACGCAAAACCGTGGTTAATAGCTTCATTCGCGGTATGGTTATTAATTTTTTTGCCGTGCAACGTAATAGTACCGTCTGACTTTTCGCGGATACCAAAAAGTGTTTCAACAATATCAGTACGTTTTGCACCGACCAGACCGGCAATCCCGAGAATCTCCCCTTTATGCAAATCAAAGGAAACATCGCGAATCGATGGCTGACGCAAAGAGGTGAGATTACGGACTTCCATAATCACTTCACCCGGCACGTTTTCTTTTGTCGGGAAGCGCTGGTTTAACGAGCGGCCAACCATCATAGAGATGATCTTATCCATATCCAGCCCTTCTAAAGGCTGGGTGGCAATCCACTGTCCGTCACGTAAAATAGTAATTTCATCACACAGTTGGAAGATTTCTTCCATTTTGTGAGAGATATAAACGATACCGCAGCCACGTTCTTTTAATTTACGAATGATTTTGAAAAGGTGGTTAACTTCCTTTTCTGTCAGCGAGGATGTTGGTTCATCCATGATGACAATTTTGGCATTGTAAGAAAACGCTTTAGCAATCTCGATCATCTGCATTTGCGACACTGACAGCGTGCCAACGCGGGCGCGCGGATCAATATCAATATCCAGCTCATCGAAAATGTGTTTGGTATCACGGTACATTTTGTCCTGGTCGACAAATACACCTTTGGTTGGGTAACGACCCAGCCACATGTTATCCATTACGGTACGTTGTAAAACCAGGTTTAATTCCTGGTGCACCATAGAAATACCGTTTTCCAACGCTTCTTTGGTGCTGGCGAAGTTAACTTCATTTCCCTGAAAAAGGATGCTGCCGGAATCTTTGCTGTAGATCCCAAATAGGCATTTTAATAATGTTGATTTACCTGCACCGTTCTCTCCCATTAATGCGTGAATGGAGTGAGGACGAACTTTTAAATTAACATTATCCAGTGCCTTAACGCCGGGGAATGATTTATTAATGTTGGTCATTTCCAACAAATATTCCGACGACGAATTTATAGTATTGTCGACCATAGTTATACCTATGTCACTGAGTATCAGGCCCAAATCCGGGCGCATAACGCGCCCGGTGTAAACCAACTACATTACTTATTTATTTGTAAATTCAGCCAGGTTGCTTTGATCAACACCGACATAAGGGATACGAACGATTTTGTTCTCAATTTTCCACTTAGTGCCTTCAGCAGCAGGCTTACCATCGGCCAGGTTTTTAGCCAGATCGAAGGTGGCTTTAGCCTGGTTGTTAGCATCGTTCAGAACGGTACCGGCCATTGCGCCAGATTTAACCAAGGCCAACGCTTCTGGCAGGGCATCTACACCAAATACTGGAATAGAAGATTTGTTGTGCGCTTTCAGCGCTTCAACTGCACCCATTGCCATCGCATCATTGTTGGCAATGACCACTTCGATTTTGTTAGCGTTCGGGCCGGACAACCATGCGTCCATCTTATCTTTCGCCTGAGCGGTGTCCCACATTGCAGTATCTAACTGCAGCTGTTGAGTTTTCAGGCCTTTGGTATTCAGCTCTTTAATGACATAGGTGGTACGTGCTTCAGCATCCGGGTGGCCTGGTTCGCCTTTCAGCAGAACGAATTGAATCTGACCATCTTTGTTCAGATCCCATGCTGGGTTAGCCGCCCAATGTTTAGCAATCAGGTCGCCCTGAATGATGCCTGATTCTTTAGAATCAGTCCCTACGTAGTAAGCTTTGTCGTAGCTATCCAGTGCTTTACGCGAAGGTTCTTTGTTGTAGAACACAATTGGAATGTTCTGACCACGAGCTTTTTCGATAACGGTACCCGCTGCTGCTGGGTCAACCAGGTTGATTGCCAGCGCTTTAACGCCTTTAGCCAACAGCACGTCAATCTGATCGTTCTGCTTGGACTGGTCGTTCTGGGAGTCGTTCATCAGCAGTTCTACGCCTGGTGAAGCTTTTGCGTCTTTCTCAATCGCTTTGCGAACCACAGACATGAAGTTATCGTCGTATTTGTAAATGGTCACACCAATACGGGTATCAGCAGCATGAGCGGCTGCACCAAACAACATGCAAGACATAACGGCGGACAGTGTCAAAACCTTCTTATTCATGGTATCTCCGGTTTTTTGCAGGGTAGTTCTTAGTGGTATTCAGGCAGGCAGCATTGTTATGAAAACGTTACTGAAAGCCGAAAATTTTCTATATTAAAAAACTCTTCCGTGTTCAATAACGATCCGTAACTGCTTTTATTGATAGTTTTTGGCTGATCACCTATACATAAACTGATTAATCACCGTTACATATAGTTTCAACTGATAAAACGCTGACATCATAGTCATCGCAATGTTAATTAACTGTGAATTTACTCACAAATTGAAACCGGTTACATAAAAGACTTTGTTCAGAGAGTGATCGATGCCGCAATTTGCCGTGGAGCCACTGAATGACGACGTACCAAAGTCGGCATAAAACAGTGTGTTGCACCATTATCGAGCGTTCCTGCTGCGCCCTGTAACGCCAGCTCAGTGGCCAGTCGCGCCATTGAAACAATGGGGTAACGCACTGTTGTCAGCTGTGGATCGGTGTAACGCGCGATAGGAATGTCATCAAAACCAATCACTGAAACATGGTGTGGCACGACAATCCCGTTGTCTTTCAGGGCAGTTAACGCACCAGCCGCCATGCTGTCGTTGTAAGCAAACACCGCACTGAGTTGCAGGTTGCGGCCCAGTAATTCCACCATTGCCGCTTCACCACCCTGCATATCGGGCGAGCCCACGCCGACCCAGCTTTCTGGCGGTGTAATGCCCTGCTCCGTCATACCGCGCATCCACCCTTCCCGGCGCTGTGCGTTATCTTCAATCGCGTGGCTGGATGCCAGATAGCCAATGCGTTGATGACCTTGATTAAACAGCATTCGCGTTGCCATCAACGCACCGCTGACGTTATCGAGACCCACGCATCTGTGCTCGTAGCCCGGAACAATGCGGTTAACCAATACCATGCCTGGAATGTGATCGAGGAACTCACCTAACTCTTGATCGCTAAGTGCTTTAGCATGAACAATCAATGCGTTACAGCGTTGGCGAATCAACACCTCAATGGCATGACGCTCTTTTTCTTCCTGGTGATAACTGTTGCCGATAAGCACATATTTGTTGTGTTGCTGCGCCACAACATCCACTGCTTTAACCAGTGCGCCAAAGAACGGGTCAGACACATCCATCACCACGACGCCGATGGTGTCGCTGACCTGCGTTGCTAACGCCTGGGCGTTGGCGTTTGGCCGATATCCCAGCTGCGACACCGCCTGCATGACATTTTCACGGGTGTCCGCACTGACGAGCGCGCTGTTATTAAGTACACGGGAAACGGTCGCCACTGAGACACCGGCGATGCGGGCAACGTCACGAATGGTGATCATTTTTTTCACCAGTCGAAAGAGGAGTTAGTCTCATGAATACACCCTGTATTTGGCTAGGTGAGTATTCTGGCAGCGACTCAGGAATGACTACGTGAGGATGATCACATCAATGAAAACGGTTACATACAATTCGTTAACGTTTGTGATGTATATCATTATCTTGCTGGATGCTTCAGGGAGACCCCGGCAGCGCGGGCGGTTAGCTGCCGCCACAACCACTCAACCGGTCCCTGGCGGAAGTAACGCAACCACAGAAGAGAGAACAGAATGTTGATTGCCCAGACGAACGGCACAAACGCCAACAGGGAGAGGCGGTCAAACTTCATGTACCCATTCATATGGAAGAAGAAAGTGGTGCATATCAGTGTTTGCAGCAGGTAATTCGACAGTGCCATGCGCCCAACATGTGCCACCGCGTTGACGACGCGCAAACGCGAAAGCTGCGGCCAATAACCAAATGCCAGCGCGGCATAACCGATAGTTTGAAACGGCGCACTCAATTCCCGCGGTGCCTGCAACAAGAAAGCGCACCAGCGATACGTCCAGCCGAGGTGCCACTGGGCGTAAATAGCTGGAATATTGATTAACAACCCGACGATGATGAGCCACAAACCGGTGCGGCGGTAATGATGCAAACTGAACGTCCCTCGCAACCAGCCGCTACGCATTAATGACGCCCCCAGCAGCATCATCCCGGCCAGTTGCCAGCCGTATTGTGCGCCTAGCGCCACCAAATTCGAGGAGAGTAAGTCAATGCGATTACTGATAGCCTCGCTGCCGCCATTGAGTTTCCACCATTGCTCATACTGCACATTAGCTGCATCCGGAACCCACGAACGGTTTGCCGCATCCCCCGAGATCAAGCCCAGCAACAACAGCACACCAATGCCGGTGAGATACAACAATACGCCTGTATTAAACAGCGAACGAATACCCGGTGCGTCACGAATCAAGCGCCAGCACACCAGCCCGACCAGTCCGTAGGCCAGCAATATATCGCCATCCCACAAGAAGATAGCGTGTATGAAACCGAGCAGGACTAATAGCGTCAGACGCGACTGGATCCAGCGTTTGCCGCGATGTAACAACATCTGCAGGCCTGCGCCAAATAACAGAGCGAATAAGGTGAGGAATTTAACCTGAGCAAAAAGATCAAGAATTGCCCATGTCCAGGCGTCGCGGTCGGTAATTGCACCGGACCATGCGGGATTGAGATACGCAGCCTTAGGTAAACCGAAGGCCACGATATTAAGCAGCAGAATGCCGAGAATAGCGACGCCACGGACAAAATCCAGCGTTACGTTTCTCTCCATACACCCTGCCTGATTATTGTTAGTTATGACGCACAGCGCGCAGAAATTCCTGACGTGTATTCTGGCTGGATTTGAACAACCCGCCTAACGACGTGGTGGTGGTCGCACTGGTTGCATCCTGCACACCACGGGCTTTCACACAATAATGGACCGCGTCGATAGATACCGCCACATTGTTGGTGCCAAGCAATGTTTGCAGAGCAATCAGGATTTGCTGGGTTAAGCGCTCCTGAACCTGCGGACGCTGCGCGAAGAATTGCACAATACGGTTAATTTTCGACAGGCCAATCACAGTGTCTTTCGGGAGATAAGAAACGGTCGCCTTACCGTCGATAGTCACAAAATGGTGTTCGCAGGTACTGGTAAGCGTAATATTGCGCACAGTGACCATCTCATCGACCTTCATCTTATTTTCAATGACGGTGATTTTCGGGAAATTGGCATAATCGAGGCCAGAGAAAATCTCATCGACATACATTTTGGCAATACGATGCGGCGTTTCCATCAAGCTGTCGTCGCTTAAATCAAGATTCAGCAACTGCATGATTTCCGTCATATGCTCGGCAATCTGACGTTTGCGGGTTTCGTTATCCAGTTCACGCAGTTGCGGACGCAGCGGGGTTTCCAGGCCGCGTGCAACTAATGCTTCGTGAACCAATGCGGCTTCTGGACTTAATGATGACATGCTATTTTCTCCTGCAGGTGTGGCTGACCTCGGCCCTACGTGGGGCAAAGTGTGCACTCATTGTGCGTGAGCGCGGTCGCATAATCCAGTAGTGCGAACGATAATTATTGAAATCGTCAATACCTTCGCCACACCAACCCGCCGCCAATCAATAATGCCAATCCGGCGATGTATAACGCGGGCTCAAGTTGGCCGGTGAGTGATGTGGATATTGCCGATAGCATCGGCCCGACCAGCTGCCCCAGCGCATAACCAGTGGTCAGCAGTCCCGCCATGTAACGCATATGCTGTGGAGCCAGCTCACGGCCATATTGTAACGACAGTTGCACCGCACATAAGAACCCGCCCCCGACCAGCAACGACCC
Organism: Buttiauxella sp. WJP83; assembly: GCF_027594725.1. NCBI lineage: Bacteria > Pseudomonadati > Pseudomonadota > Gammaproteobacteria > Enterobacterales > Enterobacteriaceae > Buttiauxella > Buttiauxella sp. WJP83. The sequence goes on along the minus strand of NZ_CP110080.1, from coordinate 1,496,849 downwards.
CAGAACCAACCCAGTCATACCCGGGATCATTTCTGAGGCAAACACGCCGAGGGCCTGTAACCAGAGCACCAACGCCAGCCGCTGATGGGTTTGCAGCCAACCTCGTGCGGCAATGCCAAGTAAAATGCCACACACCGCCGCCCCGCCAAATATTGGCCAGACGAATTGCGCAAATGCGCTACCGGGAAAACGCACGCTGGCCATCTGCGATAAAAACGTGGCGGGCAGAATGTAACCAAATCCGGCCAGGCTGTAGCTCCAGACCAGACGTTTAAGTTGCGCCGTTAAGACTAACGGTTCAGGTGCCGTTTCCGGTCGATGCAACTCCCCTTTTCGCGGCAAGTTGCGGGCAATCAACACGATGAAAAACAGCGCCAGAAAACCATAGACCAACCAGGCAAGACTTGCGGATAAACCGTAACTGTGAATCGCAACGGCCAACAACCCGCTGATAAATATCCCGGCTCCCGGGCCTGCGAAAACCGCAGCACTTAAACCGGGTTTACCTAAATGAGCCAGTTTCTCATTGCTCCAGGCGGCAATGAGCACCATCGCCCAGCCGCTTGCTGCGCCAATCAGAAAACGGATCAGTGCGTGCCACAATGCCGCATCTACGGCGGCTGACAGCAGCGTTAATATCACCGCCCCCCAGACACCGAGCATTAACCGTAGCTCGACACGCCGATGTGCACGCATGGCATCCCACGCGCCCACCAGGTAACCGAGATAGTTAATCGCCGCAACCAAACCCGCACTGGTTAAGGTCAGTTGCCCTTCCGCTATCATCAGCGGGACTTGCGGAGTAAACGCAAAACGGCCAATGCCCATTGCGACGACCAACACCAGAAATCCCGTCAACGCGATACGTGCCGCCACGCAACCCCCAATTGTTACGATTTCGTTGCCAGCATGATGCCGCATGGCTAGACTGAGGAGAAGTGAAAGTTATTCATCGATCTTGAATATAAATAAGGAATTGCTTAGTGGAACTCCTCGAAGAACACCGCTGTTTCGAAGGCTGGCAGCAGCGCTGGCGCCATGATTCTGCGGTACTGAAATGCCCAATGACGTTCAGTATTTTTCTGCCAACGCCACGCACGACTCCTCCACCGGTTCTGTACTGGCTTTCCGGTTTGACCTGTAACGATGAAAACTTCACCACCAAAGCGGGTGCACAGCGCGTGGCTTCAGAACTGGGTATTGTGCTGGTCATGCCGGATACCAGCCCACGCGGTGAGAACGTACCAAATAATGAAAGTTACGATCTCGGCCAGGGCGCAGGTTTTTACCTGAACGCGACCGAGCAACCGTGGACCGAGCATTTCCGCATGTACGACTACATTAATGACGAGCTGCCTGCGGTGATTGCCAATAATTTTAGTATCAGCGATAAAGCCTCTATTTTTGGCCACTCCATGGGCGGTCACGGCGCATTAAGCATCGCGTTAAAAAACCCAGGACGTTATTGTTCCGTGTCTGCCTTTGCCCCTATTGTGAATCCAACCCGCGTGCCGTGGGGGCAAAAAGCCTTTACCGCTTATTTAGGTGAGAACGAAGAGAAATGGCGCGAGTGGGATAGCTGCTGTTTACTGATGCAGGCCGATAGCGCACAGGCGATCCCCGTGCTGATTGATCAAGGCGATGCCGATCAATTCCTCGCGGATCAACTGCAACCTGCACAATTTGCTGAAGTTGCGCGCCAGAAAAACTGGCCTTTAACGTTGCGCGTGCAGCCTGGTTACGATCACAGTTATTACTTCATTTCTTCATTTGTTGAAGATCATTTGCGCTTCCATGCGGAGCATTTGGCTTAGCTGATTTTGCCCTCACCCCGACCCTCTCCCACAGGAGAGGGAGAACGCCAAGCAATCCCCTCTCCCTGAGGGAGAGGGGAAGCAAGGGAAAAACTAGAACGAGTAATCCACCGCCATAAAGTAACGACGGCCATCTTCGTTGTAACTGTAATCATCACGACTCAAATCTTTGTCGCCCAGATTCAGCACACCAGCACGTAATTTGACACTTTTCGTCGCCTTCCATGCAGCACCGGTATTCCACACCACATAACCACCAGGCGTTGCTTCTCCATCGGTTGTTGCACGTTGCTCGCCGGTATAGTTTGCAGAAACATAGAATGACCAGTCATCCAGTGGTGCCCAATCCACCGTACCGTTTGCGGTATGGAATGGCAGTGAAGCCAGAGGCTTATTGCCACCGCCACTCAAATCACGACCGTCGTTATAGGTGTAGTTCAGCGTCAATTTCCATTGATCGTTGAACGGCACTTTCACTTCGGTTTCAACACCGCGAACCCGTGCTTTGTTGACGTTGTAGTATTTGAAAATTGGGCGACCCGCGCTGTCAAAGCCAACAAAGTTAGGATATGACGGTGCCTGAGCTTTGTTTGCCGTGCGGTTAATATCGATCATGTCGTCGAGATTGTTCTGGAAGGTGGTGATACTGCCTGAGACCCCATCCAACACCCCTTCATCACCGGCAAAGTACAGACCCAGTTCGAAGCTTTCACTGGTTTCCGGTTTTAGATCTGGGCTACCGACAATCTTACAAGATCCACGGCAGGAGTTGCTGGTCCAGTCCGGGCTAAGTTGCAGCAACGATGGCGCTTTAAATGCCGTTGCCCAACCGCCTTTCATGGTGATGGTATCGGTCGCGCTGTACACCAGATAGGCACGCGGGCTCCAGTGGTCGCCGTAGGTTTCGTGGTCATCCATACGCACGCCGGTGGTCAACGCCAGCGGTTCGAAGATCCGCCACTCATCTTCGAGGAACAGGGCGTACTGGCTGGCAGAAGCTTCGGTGCTGTTGCTGCCGGTGAGGTTAACTGGGTCAGTCAGCTTATCGTGACGCCATTCACCGCCAAAAGTCAGCAACTGGTTAATGTCGCCCAAAGGCAGAACCAGTTTACCGTCGAGGCTGTTGTTGCGTGACGTGATTGGCGCGCTGTTGCCTGGATTGAGGTTATCAATCTTGTCGCCATAGAAACGCAGTTCGGTATTGCCGTAACCCCAACGCCCATTGTGGGAAATCGAGTAATCCTGGCGCTCCATTCGGTTTTTGTTCAGGGAGTCTGAATCCCTGTCCTGACGATCAAAACCATAACCAAAGTTCATGTCCTGGTTTTCAGTTGGCGTCAGGGCAAATTCAGCGCTACCGCTACGCGTGGTGAAGCCTTCGATACGTGGCGTTTCACCCGTTGCGCTGGTACTGGACGGCTCTTGTTTGTCTTTTTCACGTTTGCCAAGGTTGCCATATACTTTGACCCCAAGGAGATCATCAATGATCGGGCCGCTGGCAAAGAAGTTGCTGTTATAAGAATCACCACGGTCGCGGTCTTCCTGGATGGTGGTATCCGCCGTCACGGTGCCGTGCCAGGCCTTACCCACTTTGCGCGTAATGATGTTAACCACGCCGCCTAATGCATCTGAACCGTATAACGATGACATTGGCCCACGCACCACTTCGATACGTTCAATCGCATCAACCGGGATCCAGTTAAGGTCAAAATCATTGTGACGGAATACAGCGTTACGCGAGTTCACACGCTTGCCATCCACCAGAATCAGCGTGTAGCTACTGTCCAGACCACGAATACTGACGCCCTGGCGGTTATCCCCTTCGTTGGTCAATTGCACACCCGGGACTTCCTGCAAGACATCTTTCAGGTTCTGGATAGGCTTTTTCTTCAGATCTTCTTGAGTGATCACGCTAATACTGGCGGGGGCATCTTTGAGGTTTTGCTCGGTAGCAGACGCAGTAACCACCATAGTGTCTTCACGTTCTTCGGCAATAACCGGAAACGCAGCAGTGATTATTGACGCGCAAAGTCCTCCCCGGACGATGGGATTCAACCTTAACATTCCTTTCTCCATGAGGTGAATAGCAAACTTTAACAAGGGACTACGCTCACATTCCTTGGTGCGTCTCTGGCTACTTTGGCCACAGACGTCAGGCTTAACTCATCGACATCCAGCCGAGGAAAAGCGTGGCGACACCATAAATTAAACGAGAATGGTTATCAATCAAATTGTTAAAATTTGTAATGTATCAAGTGGAGTTGTAACCGGGGAAAAAGCCACTAATGTAGTGTCATCAGGACGGGTCAAACAATAAAAAAGGGCGCGATAATCGCGCCCTTTTCAATCGTACATTCTTACTTTTTAAACGTTTTTGGGAACGTCATTTCGCTATATTTCACGAAACGAGAACCTTTAGTTATCTTGTAGCCGAACCAAATCGCCAGGAACAATGGGATACCAATGTAAGTTGCGGTTACGCCAGCCCAGTCAATTCTGTCGGCCAGGAAGGCTTCGTAGTTCTGACCCAAAGTGATAATCAGGCACAGAACGAAGGCAAAGATTGGGCCAATAGGGAAGAAGCCTGAAACGTACGGCAAATCGTTAAGATCAAGGCCTTGTTTCACATAACCACGACGGAAACGGTAGTGGCTAATCGCAATACCTAACCAGGCGATGAAGCCCGTCATACCTGAGGTGTTCAGCAGCCACAGGTAAACCGTTTGGTTGCCATACATTGATGTCAGGAAGCACAAACCCGCAACGACTGTCGTCGCAATCAGCGCATAACGCGGCACACCGCCTACAGAAAGCTTAGAGAAAATGCGTGGTGCTTTGCCATCACAGGCCAGGGTGTAAAGCATACGGGTTGATGCGTACATCCCGGAGTTACCCGCAGACAATACCGCAGTCAGGATGACAGCGTTCATGACAGCCGCTGCAGACAGCAGACCTGCGTGCTCAAATACCAGGGTGAACGGGCTTACGCCGATGTCTTTCACATCATTACGCAGCAAGCTCGGATCGGTATACGGAATGATCAGGCTGATAATCAGAATCGCGAACACATAGAACAGCAGGATACGCCAGAACACCTGACGCACAGCACGTGGAATGTTCTTACCTGGATCTTCCGATTCACCCGCAGCGACACCGATAAGCTCAGTCCCCTGGAAGGAGAAGCCAACTATCATCGCCACGCCTATCATGGCGGAAAATCCACCAGCGAAGGGTGCATCACCAATCGTCCAGTTGCTCCAGCCCGCAGGTTGCGCACCTTTGAAGATACCCATAATCATCATCACGCCGACAATGATAAAGATGATAACCGTCGTCACTTTAATCAGTGAGAACCAGTATTCCGCTTCACCAAAACCTTTAACGGAGATGTAGTTCAGCAGGAACATGATGCCGAGGAACAACGCACTCCAGATCCAGCCTGGGGTATCGGGGAACCAGTAGTTCATCACCAACTGTGCGGCGACCAGGTCAACCGCGATAGTGACCGCCCAGTTGTACCAGTAGTTCCAGCCCAGCGCGAAGCCAAAGCCTTCTTCAACGTATTGCTGACCGTAGGTGGCAAAAGAACCAGAAACCGGCATGTATGCCGCAAGCTCACCCAGGCTCGTCATCAGGAAGTACACCATCAGACCAATCAGCATATAGGAGAGTAGCGCACCGCCAGGGCCCGCCTGAGAAATGGTTGCACCAGAGGCAACAAATAGCCCGGTTCCGATGGATCCGCCAATGGCGATCATCGTTAGGTGGCGCGCTTTTAGCTCACGTCGTAAGCCAGGCGCTTGTGTTGTTTTATCTTGAGAAACCATAGAAAATTGCGGTCCTTCCAAAAAATGAGGCGAGATTGTAGCAAAACAGTCTTATACATATAGTAGAAATACGAAAATATAAGAGAGCTTCATGATCGGGGAGGAATTATAAGCAAGGCACTTATGATAGGGGGTGCTGAAGGGAGTGGGTAAATCAGTCGTGATATGCGGGAATCCTTTCCCCACGCGGTCTGGTAGGATCTGCTACTTAAAATCCACCTTCATTAATTCAGGGATACTGAAATCGCGGGTCGTCTCTACACAGCGACTAATGTAGTCAACAAAACGCGGCGGCGGCGACATGCCCAAATCCAGCAGTTTTTTATTCGAAAAACGCACATTTAGCATGGAGAATTCCCCGTACAAACGCATCGCTCTGAGCATCAGACGCTCGTTGCATGGGCCATAAATATCTTTGAAATCCCTACGATTTTTCACAAGCTCGCTATAATCAACCTGTTGATAAGTGGCATAAATAGGGTTTTGATTCAATGCTGATGCCATCGCTCGGTCTATTTCAACAAACTGGGTACTCCCGGCATCTCCAGCGGAAATGTGGTAGACCTTTTCGGTCAGTTCAGAACGCCTGGCGAGTAGCAGAAGAGCTTCAGCGCAATAATCGACCGGAATAACATCAATCTTATCTTCCATCGAGCACATGAATTTCCCGAGCATTAACGCCATTCGGAAGACCCAAAAAATACTGCTCGACGGGCGACACCCTTCTTCGCTGTGTCCGACCACAATCGATGGACGTGCAATCACCAATGGCAACTGCGGGCAGTGTTCCATCATTAATTGCTCAATGGTGGATTTAGACCAGGTGTATTGAACTAAATGCTCTTCTTCCGGTTTGCGCGCCATGCTCTCAGTGACCAAGGTTCCGGCTTCGGGTACGCACGACATGGCAGTTCCCACATGCACAAACCGCACTAAACCAGAAACATCGGCCATACGTTTTACGAACTTCAGTGTCCCTTCAACATTCACTTTCCAGATTAACGCATTATCACCAAATGACGCGACGGCGGCGGAGTTAATCACATGAGTCACAGAGGAAAGTCTTTCGTCATTCAAAAAGTTTTCTGAATAAGCCAGATCACCCAGTAATATATTATTTTCATTAATTTGAGAGAGTAATGTTTCACTACAACCAAAATTAGCCAGGTTATTTTTGACCCGAGCGACACCTTCATTAGCGCTGTCTGCTCTGACTAGCAGCAGAATTGATTCAATAGATGTATCAGAAAGCGCACGCGCTAACACAGCGCCGCCCAGAAAGCCTGTCGCACCGGTAATCAGTAGTTTGCTCATTAGAAATACTCTGAATTTAAAAACGCCATATTAAGGGGCGATTTTTAAACGGCACATCAATAAATCCTTCTCTCAATAAAACATAACAAACCATTTTTAAATTAAAGATGTTTAATAAAGGTATATTGATTTTGGAAAAATTTAATGCCAGCTCAAAACAAACAGCCAACATTAAATTAACCAAAATCCGCTCTTTATTTATTTCCGAGTTTATATAAAGAAAATCACTCGTCGCAATACTTTAAAAAGCGCTGTAATGCGTTTGAAATATGCTTCTGCTGATGATGAATGCGGTACAGAGTCCTCACCAGCCGTGGCAATGGTACAGGCACTTCCACCAGCGTTCCCGCCTCTAACTGTTCTTCAATGACTCGACGTGACAAGCAGCTAATGCCCAGCCCATGACGTACGGCGTGTTTAATCGCTTCCGAATTACCTAACTCCATGCAGAGCTGGAACTTCGGTAAATGCGAAAGTAGCAAGTGATCAACAATTTCTCGGGTACCAGAACCTTTTTCACGCAGGATCCACGGCTGTTGTGCCAGGGTTTCCAGGGTAATGGGTTGCTGCAAGAAAGGTGCACTCGGCGGCGCAAAGACGACCAACTCGTCTTCAAGCCAGGGTTCTGAGACTAATTCGGTCATATGGCTTGGGCCTTCAATCAGACCGATATCGACACGGAAATCCGCCACGGCGTTTATCACGTCCTGACTATTTCCGACGCTCATCTCCAGAGGGAGTGCAGGGAAATCGCGGCGATAATGGGCAATCATTTCCGGCAGAATATAGTTACCGATGGTGCTGCTGGCGAAAACACGAATGGCGCCGTTATCTTCTTTAAAAAGCTGTTCGACTTCCGCAGCCTGTTCAAGCAACCCGACCACACGCGGATACAACAGGCGACCATGTTCGTTGACCACCAGTCGCTTACCGACGCGGTCGAACAACTGCACCCCCAATTGCCCTTCGAGATCGGACAGTGCGGCACTCACCGCTGATTGCGACAGCGACAGCATCTGTGATGCCTGAGTCGTCGAGCCGCTTTTGAGGACTTCGGCAAAAACTTCAAGCTGCCGTAGTGTGATATGCATGATGGTTACGCCTTAACACTTATTCAGATTGGTTATAAATATATAATCAATTTTATTTTTAAGCCAGCAGGCCTTATTCTTTTGCCAATAAAGCCAAAATAATTCGAGTTGCAGGAAGGCGGCAAGCGCGAGAAACCCGATGAGCTTACGCCGGTAAGTGATTCGGGTGAACGCGCGCAGCCAACGCACCTGCGGCTTGAAGTATGACGGCTACACAAAGGAGAAGGTTATGGCTACGTTATCAATTCCCACTCATCGACATTCATTGTGGCATTTTCTGCCTGGCCTTGCGCTGGCAGGGAGCATTACTGCACTGGCTCTGTGGTTGGGTAACATTCCTTCCGTTGCCGGCCTTGGGTTGGGAGCATTGACGCTCGCCATTCTGTGCGGGATGGTCATCGGCAATACGCTGTACCCGAAAATCTGGCAGCACTGTGATGGTGGCGTGCTGTTTGCCAAGCAACACTTATTGCGTCTTGGCATTATTCTTTATGGTTTTCGACTGACGTTTTCGCAAATTGCAGATGTCGGTGTCAGCGGCGTCATTATCGACGTTCTGACATTAAGCAGCACCTTTGCCCTCGCCTGCTGGCTGGGTCAGAAAGTATTTGGTCTGGATAAACAGACCAGCTGGTTAATTGGTGCGGGTAGCAGCATTTGTGGTGCCGCCGCAATTCTGGCGACGGAACCGGTTGTAAAAGCTGAAGCCAGCAAAGTGACCGTGGCCGTCGCAACGGTGGTGATTTTCGGTACGCTGGCTATCTTCATTTATCCAATGATGTATCCGTATGTCGCGCAGTGGTTCACGCCGGAAACGTTTGGGATTTATACCGGTTCGACCATGCATGAAGTGGCGCAAGTCGTGGCTGCTGGGCATGCCATTAGCCCTGAGACTGAAAATGCTGCGGTGATTGCGAAAATGCTGCGCGTCATGATGCTGGCACCGTTCCTGATTTTCCTGGCAGCGCGCGTTAAACAGATGGCTCCGGCAGGTCAGGCACAGAAAAGTAAAATTACGATCCCATGGTTTGCGGTGCTGTTTATTGTTGTGGCGATGTTTAACTCGTTGCACCTGCTGCCAAGCTGGGCGGTTAACGGTCTGGTAACCCTGGATACTTTCTTGTTAGCCATGGCGATGGCGGCGCTGGGTTTAACGACTCACATCAGCGCGCTGAAAAAAGCCGGTGTGCGCCCACTGTTGATGGCACTGGTGCTGTTTATCTGGCTTATCGTCGGTGGTGGCGCGATTAACCTCGGTATTCACCATTTAATGGCCTGATATTTACTGTCTAACCCGCTATCATTGACGGTTTCCCGGTAGCGGGTTACGACAGGAGAAGAATGATGAAGTTTATTGGCGCACACGTCAGTGCCGCTGGTGGTCTGGAAAATGCTGCGATTCGCGCGCATGAGCTTGAAGCCACTGCTTTTGCCCTGTTCACCAAAAACCAACGCCAGTGGCGCGCCGCGCCGCTGAGTGAAGAAGTTATCAGTCAATTCAAACGTGCCTGTGAAAAGTACAATTACGGTCCAGGCCAAATCCTCCCACATGATAGCTACCTGATTAACCTCGGACATCCCGTCGAAGAAGCGCTGGAAAAATCCCGCGAAGCCTTTATTGATGAGCTGGAACGCTGCATGAAGCTGGGATTATCCCTGCTGAACTTCCATCCAGGCAGTCACCTGATGCAAATCCCTGAAGAAGAGTGCCTGGCGCGTATCGCGCAGTCGATAAACATTGCACTGGATAAGACTGAAGGCGTGACGGCGGTGATTGAAAACACTGCGGGCCAGGGCAGTAATCTCGGTTTCCGCTTTGAGCATCTGGCCGCGATTATAGATGGCGTAGAAGACAAATCCCGTGTCGGCGTTTGTATCGATACCTGCCACGCTTTTGCTGCGGGATACGATCTGCGTACTGAAGCCGATTGCGAAAAGACCTTTGCTGAATTCGACCGTATTGTTGGGTTTAAATATTTGCGCGGTATGCACCTGAATGACGCGAAAAGTGCCTTTGGGAGCCGAGTTGACCGCCATAACAGCCTGGGTGAAGGCAATATCGGCCATACGCCTTTTGCCTGGATCATGCGTGACAGCCGCTTTGACGGGATCCCAATGATTCTGGAAACGACTAACCCGGATATTTGGGCTGAAGAGATTGCCTGGCTAAAAGCACAGCAACATGAAGAAGCCACGGCTTAAACAAAAAAAGCTCCCTGCAATGCAGGGAGCTTAGCGTATGACCGATAAATTATGCAGTTTTAACCGCTAACTCTGTCTCCGGACGCTTCAGGAAAGCATAAGACAGACCCGCCAGCAACGTACCCGCCACAATCGCAATCAGGTAACCCACAACCGGGGTAATCGCACCAGGGATCAGCAGAACAAACAGACCGCCATGCGGAGCCATCAGTTTTGCGCCTACCGCCATCGAGATTGCGCCAGTTACCGCTCCGCCCACGATACAACATGGCAGAACACGCATCGGGTCACGGGCAGCGAACGGGATTGCCCCTTCGGTGATAAAGCACAGACCCAGAACCATCGCCGCTTTACCGCCCTCTTGCTGCGCCTTGTCGAATTTACGACGCGCGACAAATGTTGCCAGGCCCATGGCTAACGGTGGAACCATCCCTGCAGCCATAATCGCGGCCATAGGTGCGTAGGTTTGGGTACTCAGCAGACCGACACCAAATGCGTAAGCCGCTTTGTTCACCGGGCCCCCCATGTCGGTACACATCATGCCGCCAAGAATTGCGCCCAGCAGTACCGCATTCGCGGTGCCCATGGTTTGCAGCCAGTGAGTCAAACCTTCGAGGATTTTCGCAACCGGCGTACCAATCAGGTAAATCATCGCCAGGCCAACAACCAGGCTTGAGAACAGCGGGATGATCAGAATTGGCTTCAACGCTTCCATACTGGCTGGCAGTTTCAGCTTAGTGCTAATCATCTTCGCGATGTAACCGGCGAGGAAGCCCGCAATAATACCGCCGATAAAACCAGATCCAGTGCTAACAGCTAACATGCCGCCGATAAGACCAGGAGTTAAGCCTGGACGGTCTGCTATGGAAAACGCAATGTAACCCGCAAGAACTGGCACCATCAACGCAAAGGCCGAACCGCCACCGATTTGCATCAGTGCTGCTGCCAGCGTGCCGGGTTCTTTAAACGCTTCAATACCGAAAGCAAATGACAGTGCAATACACAGGCCGCCCGCAACAACCATCGGCAGCATGTATGAAACACCGGTCAACAGGTGACGATAAGCACCCGCCGCCTCTTTCTTGCCTTCTTTAGCATTCGCAGCACTCTGGGCATTCGCAACGAAAGGCGTCGCTTCAACCACCGCTTTATCCAGCTCTTGCGCGGTTTTCTTCAGTGCCAAACCCGTTGAAGTGCGGTACATCGGCTTGCCAGCAAATTTAGCCAGATCCACTTCGATATCCGCCGCGACAATCACTAAATCCGCTTCAGCCACTTCTTCAGGCGTAATCGCATTACCCGCGCCAACAGAACCGCGCGTTTCAACTTTTACCCACCAGCCGCGTTTTTTGGCTTCGGTTTCAATCGCTTCAGCCGCCATAAAGGTATGCGCGACACCTGTCGGGCAAGCTGTTACCGCAACCACGCGTTTTGGGCCTTTAGCCGCAGCCACTGGCGCTACATTGACGGGCGCCGTGTAAGGTTTGGCTTTGGTTTTTGCTTCACTTAAAAACAGTTCTGGGTGTTGTACTGCACGGTCGATATCACCGAGGAATACATTTTTGCCATTCAGCGAGTTATCAGCAGGGATCGCAGTACCCACCACAATCGCCATATCGGCTTCGTTCGGATTGTCGATAATCTGCAAGTGCGCTTTTTGAGCGGCGGAACCCAGTAACGTTTTCGCCAGGTAAGCACGAGCTTGCCCCAGACCAGGTTCGATAATCAGCAGCGTTTTCATTGTTCCTCTCCTGCTGTCAGTTAAAAGGTTTCAGATCAACACGAGCCATCATGGCTGCCAGTTGAGTGCGATCGGTAATACCGACGTTACTCTGACTCACCGCCAGCGCCGCAACTGCCGTCGCCAGACGTAAAGTATGTTCACTGGATTCACGCATTAACAGGCCGTAGATAAGCCCACCCACCATGGAATCCCCGGCACCTACGGTGCTGACGACTTCACATGTTGGTGGCTTCGCTATCCATTCACCGGAGGCGTTAACCCAAAGTGCGCCTTCGGCACCCAAAGAAATAACCACATGAGCAATACCCTGTTCACGCAGCGCGTGGGCGGCATCAATCACATCTTTCATATCCGGAAGCTTACGGCCTGCCCAGATTTCCAGCTCGCGGCGATTCGGTTTCACCAACCACGGCGCCGCTTTCAGACCCGCAACTAACGCTTCACGGCTGCTGTCGAAAATAATGCACGGACACAGGCTACGCAGGCGGGTCATCCAGTCGGTAAACGCTTCCGGGGAGACACCTGCCGGTAAGCTGCCACTGACACAAACCATGTCAAACTGACCAAGCCAGCTAAGTGAATCTGCAACAAAGCGATCCCAGTCCGACTGAGTCACTTCAAAACCGGAGAAATTCAGGTCGGTGACTTCACCGTCTTTTTCTGTCAGTTTTACGTTGATACGAGTACGGCCCTGTACAACCTGGAAGCGGTTAGCAATTCCCAACTCGCTGAACAGTTGCTGGAAGCCATCCTGGTTGTCTTTCCCAAGGAAACCACCAACAGTGACATCGATACCGAGATCTTTCAGAACCTTAGCAACGTTAATGCCTTTACCAGCAGCATGTAAGCCAGTGGTACGCACCAGGTTAACTTCACCACGCTCAATTTCCGGTGTGTAACCGACCAGGTCGTAAGCCGGGTTTAGCGTAATAGTTGCGACACGACGACTCATGCTGCCCCCTCGCCCAGACCGGCTGCAACAGCTTCACCAATCGCTTTCAGCGCAAGTTCAGCATCGTCACCTTGTGCAGTAAAGCGCAGGTGGTGGCCTTTCTTCACGCCAAGTGCCACCACTTTCATCAAACTGCGTCCATTGGCAGGTTTGCCTGTGCCATCAAGGTTGGTCACGGTAATCTCACTATTAAATTGTTTGATGGTGTTCACCAGCACGGTGCCCGGACGAGCATGTAAACCGTGTTCATTACGAATCTGGAAATCTGCGCTCAGGCTGTTTTGTTCGGTAGCGACATCGCTGGTCAGCATCGTCAGCAACGCGGGTGCATCCGCATTCAGCAAGCGGTCAGCTGTATTATTAATCAGCATGTCGCTCAGACGGTTAAGCACCTGTAACGGTTGATCGTCGGCCACAGCAACCGTCATCAAAAGCGATACCGGTTGGCCTTCATTTTCAAATGCAGTAACAGGACGGCTGATTGCCACAGCACTGGCAAGGTTGCCTTCAGTGCTGTCGTTCAGCCAAATGCCCTGGCCTAAGTAAAGTGGCTTGTTGGAAATGACATTGCTTACAAACGCCGTGTTTGCCGCACCTGCCTGCTTGATGCGCCCGGCATTTAACGCCTGCAGCGTCATCAGGTCGGTGGCAGTCACATCGAGTGCCAGTAATGAGTTGTCAAAAAGCAACGATGCAGACTGTTTTTCGCCCATCAGCAATGCACGGAGCTCTTCTGCTGAAGTTGCGTTTTTGAGTTGTTCAGCAACGTCGTCATCACTAAGCACATGCGTCAGCTGACGCAGTAAACCCAGGTGCTCGTCAGAGCTTGCGGCAATGCCAATAGCAACATAGGCGGTTTGGCCTTCGCCCCACTCGATCCCTTGCGGAAACTGAAATACTTGAACACCCGTTTTCAGCACCAGATCGCGGGTATCGGTGGTGCCGTGTGGAATGGCAATACCATTACCCAGGTAAGTGGAAGTTTGCAGTTCGCGAGCCAGCATACCTTCCACATAGCCAATGCTGACGTTGCCCGCTTGCGCGAGTGCTGCGGCAACCTGACGTATGGCTTCTTCTTTATTTCCGGCGCTCGCCCCCGGATGAATGTCCTGCACAGATAACTGGAACATGGGTCTCCTCTCCTGCTGAATTGAAACGATTCAGCTGTAATGAGAAAAAATGCGCCATCCCACTCCTGAAACTAAATAAGACGACGCTGAAACGTTTCAATTAGTGTGCATATTCATCATGATTCAGGCAAGACATGTTGATGTTTCGTTACTGAAATTTAGAGCTTCCGCACATTTCACTCAAACCAGGATGTAAAAGCTGAACGAGTTAAAGCGGATTCGTCTATTGAACCGTTTTCTCTTTTACTAAGTATGGCGGCAGTTTCATAAAAAGCTAAACGGCAGTCCCCCACCGCGATGGAGATCCGAAGAGGCTTTTCGTGCCGCCTTTGATTTGATCAACTGTTTATTTACTAACAAGGCGCGTAAACTCCGCGCGTTCATTGATTAGCGACGCCGAGAGCATGCAAAACTCCCCCATAGCAGCAACCCGTAAGCCCCTTGATTTAACGTCTTCCGCCTTTTTGATTGTCGCTTTTCTAACCGGGATTGCAGGTGCATTACAAACTCCAACGCTGAGCCTGTTTCTGACCGAAGAAGTTCATGTTCGTCCAGCAATGGTGGGTTTCTTTTTCACCGGCAGCGCAATCATTGGCATTGCTGTCAGCCAGTTTCTTGCGGGTCGCTCTGACCGGAAAGGCGATCGGAAAGCACTCATTTTTGTCTGCTGCTTGTTAGGCGCGCTCGCTTGCGTGCTATTTGCCTGGAATCGCAACTATTTTGTGTTGCTGTTCGTCGGAGTTTTTCTCAGCAGTTTTGGATCAACCGCTAACCCGCAAATGTTTGCCCTGGCGCGTGAACACGCCGACCGTACCGGTCGCGAGGCCGTCATGTTCAGCTCGATTCTGCGTGCGCAGGTATCACTTGCCTGGGTGATTGGCCCACCTATCGCTTACGCCCTTGCGTTAGGTTTTGGTTTTACCACGATGTACCTTAGTGCCGCGCTGGCGTTTGTGGTTTGCAGTGTAATGGTGCGGATGTTGTTACCCTCGATGCGAAAAGAGGTGGTGACGAAAACAACCACCCTTGAGGCTCCCCGCCGCAATCGCCGTGACGCTCTGATGTTGTTTGTCGCCTGCACCATGATGTGGGGCTGTAACAGTCTCTATATCATTAATATGCCGCTCTACATCATTCATGAATTACATCTGCCGGAGAAACTGGCGGGCGTGATGATGGGGACGGCTGCTGGCCTTGAGATACCCACCATGCTGATCGCCGGTTACTACGCCAAACGCTTCGGTAAGCGTTTCCTGATGCGTATTGCGGCAGTTGCGGGTCTGATGTTCTACATTGGGATGCTGACGCTGCACAACGAGATCATGCTGCTGGGGTTGCAACTGCTGAACGCGATTTTCATCGGTATTTTGGCGGGTATCGGCATGCTCTATTTTCAGGATTTAATGCCAGGCCAGGCTGGAGCAGCAACCACGCTGTATACCAATACCACGCGTGTCGGTTGGATTATCGCGGGGTCGATGGCCGGTGTCGTGGCTGAAATCTGGAATTACCACACCGTGTTTTATATCGCGTTAGGAATGATAGCCATCACCGCTTATTGCATGGTGAAAATCAAAGACATCTAAGGGGCGGTCGCCGCTTCGAGATAAATCAGGTAATCCATGGCTTGTTGGCGCGTCGTGCCACACATTTCACGCGAGGCTTGCAGGCTTGCACAGACCTTGGGTCTTAGCGGTGAAAGGAAGATTTTACAACGCATGTCGGTACCAAGCTGAACGCATGACGTATTGGCCGGTTTGCCATTGGGCATGCCGGGGATTGGGCTGGATACGGAAGGCGCGGTGCAACATGCGCCGCAATCGGGACGACAGTCCATCTGCAATGCTCCGGTGGGCTGACAAGGATCTGGACTGTAGCAGTAGCAACGCGGCTTTACTACATAATCTGCTTGCCTGAACTGCGCCCCGCGAGTAATTTGACGCAATATTTTCGCCCCTCAATTTTTTACAGGAAACATCGATGGCAAGAGCTAACGAAGTCAAAAAAGGTATGGTACTGAATTACAACGGCAAGCTGCTGATTGTTAAAGATATTGATATTCAGGCACCCAGCGCACGTGGCGCAGCAACGCTTTACAAAATGCGTTTTTCTGATGTCCGTACTGGCCAGAAAGTTGAAGAGCGCTTCAAAGGCGACGATATCGTCGACACCATTACTCTGACCCGCCGTTACGTTGATTTCTCTTACATCGATGGCAACGAATACGTGTTCATGGATAAAGAAGATTACACCCCGTATATCTTCACCAAAGATCAGATTGAAGAAGAGCTGCAATTCATTCCTGAAGGTGGCATGCCTGACATGCAGGTTCTGACCTGGGATGGACAATTGCTGGCGCTGGAATTGCCACAGACTGTGGATTTAGAAATCATTGAAACCGCACCTGGCATCAAAGGCGCGTCAGCAAGCTCTCGCACCAAACCTGCAACCATGTCTACAGGGCTTGTGATTCAGGTTCCAGAATATATGGTTACGGGTGAGAAGATCCGTATTCATATCGCTGAAAAACGTTCTATGGGTCGCGCAGACTAATAAGACGCAAACATTCCCTATATTCCAACGGCTTCCACTACAGGGAGCCGTTTTCTTTTTTGTCACTTCTCAGTGACCTGCTCGGTTTAATCGCACCCTCTTATGCCTCCGCCGTCATGGCGGCTTAAATACCCATCCATCTGTTAAATCTGTTTAGAACACACATTCACAAAACAAATTAACCATTTGATATTTAATGCTTTTACTGTGAGTTTACTTAAAAAAAGTAATCTGCATCAAAAAAACAAACACAGAAACGGATTATTCCTTGTCGTCACTCAACGAGAAGGAGATCGACATGTCTTTACAGGGATTACGTTTCACACTGGACGTGGATGGTGCGGAGAAAAATACCTTCGCCGTCGTGCATTTCCAGCTTCAGCAGTGTTATTCCGTTCCGTTTGTGCTGGAGGTGGATGTCGCCAGCGACGTTTTCCGGCTGACTGCGGAGAGAGTGCTGGAGAAGAACGCCACGCTGACCATCTGGCAGGGCGATACGCCGCAGCGTTATGTCACGGGTGTAATCACCACCTTCGGCATGAAAGAAAACACCGGCTGGCAGATGTTATACCGTTTCACTATCCATCCTCCCCTATGGCGTGCAGGCCTGCGCCAGAACTTCCGTATTTTCCAGCAGCAGGATATTCAGACTATTTCAGCGCTCCTGCTGCAGGAAAACGGCATCACTGACTGGCAGCCCTGGTTTTATGAAGACCATGCCGATCGCGAGTTCTGTGTCCAGTACGGGGAAAGCGACCTGGCATTTTTGTCACGTCTATGGGCTGAAGAGGGGATTTTCTTCTTCGACAAGCACTCCCCGGACGGCGCGAGCCAGACATTAACGCTGTGCGATGATAAGGCTGGCCTGGCCCGGGCTGAAAACCCTCTACCATTTAACCCGAACACCCGCGAAGTCACCGGTGAGTGTATCAGCGTGTTTCGCTATGAAGCCTGCATTAGCCCCTCATCGGTATTAAGCCGGGACTACACCTTTAAAATACCCGACTGGCCGGGTCTCTATGACCACGATGCCAGACATCTCAACGGCCAGCGTTCGCAATATAAAATCTTTAATTATCCGGGGCGTTATAAAGACGAACAGCACGGCAACGATTTTACCCGCTACCGGATGGAAGGCCTGCGCAATGATGCAGAAAAAGCCAGCGGCTCGGCCAATACGCCAAAACTGTGGCCCGGTGTGTGCTTTACGCTGACCAGACATCCGCAGGAAAATATGAACCGCAAATGGCAGGTGGTTCGCAGCCTGCTTGTGGGAGAGCAACCACAGGCGTTGCATGGCAGCCAGCGTCGTGGAACCACACTCAGCAACCAGTTTGAAGTGATACCCGCCGACCGCACCTGGCGCTCTACGCCCCTGCCGAAGCCAAAAGTGGATGGCCTGCAGAGCGCGGTCGTCACCGGCCCGCCAGGCGAAGAAATCTTCTGCGATGAGTACGGACGCATTCGGGCCAAATTCATCTGGGACCGTTATCACGGCACCACCGAAGACAGCTCCTGCTGGGTACGCGTTTCCCAGGCGTGGGCAGGCACGGGATTCGGCAACCTCGCCATTCCGCGCGTCGGCCAGGAAGTGATTGTTGATTTTCTCCATGGTGACCCCGACCAGCCCATCGTGATGGGGCGGGCCTATCACGAAGACAACCGTTCACCAGGCGACCTGCCGGGCACCAAAACCCAGATGACGATACGGTCGAAAACCTACAAAGGCAGCGGGTTTAACGAGCTGAAATTCGATGACGCAACCGGCAAGGAGCAGGTCTATATCCATGCACAAAAGAACATGGATACGGAAGTGCTGAACAATCGCACTACCGATGTGAAAGTCGATCACACCGAAACCATCGGCAATAACCAGACAATCACCGTGGGGCTGGGGCAGACAGTCACAGTGGGAAAAGAGAATGCGGGTGGGTATGACCAGAAAATCACAGTAGCAAATGACCGGAAGGTGAACGTCGGCAACGACCAGACGCTGAAAGTGACAAACGACCGCAGCGCCAACATCAGTCACGACGACGGGCTGTATGTGGCAAATGACCGGAAAGTCACGGTGGACGGCAATCAGCACCACAAAACCAGCGGCGATCACATCAGCCTGGTGGAAGGGAAACACAGTCTTGAAGTGAAGGGGGATCTGGCGCAGAAGATTGCCGGTGCGCTGGGAATAAAGGTACAGGGGGCTGTCGTGCTGGAGAGCAACAGTAAAATCACCCTGAAGATGGGAGCGTCGTTTGTCGCGATACATGCGGGTGGCGTGGACATCATGGGGCTGAAAATCAACCTGAATGGCGGTGGCAGCCCGGGAACGCCCGTACAGACACTGAAGCCATCGGTGCTGAAAGAGCTGGCGGATGAAGACGAAAATACGTCAACGTCTCCACACGATGAAAATCAGCCTCCACCACAACCCCCTGAGGAATCTGAACCACCTGACTTACCGCCAGAGTTGAATAACATGCTTGCTTCGCTGAAAGGCGTTGATGGTATTCAGAGTACTGAGCTTGTGTACAAACTGCTTATTGAAGGAGAAATGGAATGACTTCTCAAAAAACGCCAATTTTTGATAAACCACATGATAAGCCGAAAGACTACGACGGCTTGCTGGGATGGTCAGCAGACTGGAAATGTTATATTGATCAGGTAAATAAGCCCGTGCCTCTCGACGACATATGGTCATTATCGCCTGAAGAAGAGAGCGTCATTGTTCATCAGGGAGACACGCTTGGGAAAATAGCGAAAGAACATCACTGTTCAGTTGATGAGCTGGCTTCTTTTAATGGAATAACAAATCCAGCATTGATTTACCCAGGGCAGACAATAAAGATCCCACCTAAGCACTATGCGTACCCTGAAGCCGGAGATGAACAAGGCAGCGATCAATGCACATTGTCATTTTCTTTTGAGGACTTAATTGAGAAGCCCATTGCGGGTTTGAAAGTTAAAGTGGTATCAGCACTGGGCGATGTGTATGAATCCATCACTGATGGAATGGGGAAAATAGAAGATTTCACCATCAGAGCTGAAACCGAGTTGAAAGTCTTTGTTTCCAGCGCAACTGGAAAGATAAAAGAAGTCGCCAGTTTTACACCGCTATTCGGGACGCTGGATATTATTCTTTCCAGTCCCAAAGTCAGGGTAAAAGGAAAAAGCATGGCGTTAACAGGGCCAGCAGGTCATGTCGGAAATGACAGCACAGAAATTAACAAAGTGAATACAGGTCGAGATGCACAGGGTGGCCCCAGAATTCATATAAGCCATACTTGTCCTAATAAATATGACCTGATGCTACTCAAGAATGTCATTTACTGGAATCAGATTATTGCGGCATCCGAGCGCAGCGGTATTATTCCACAGTGTATTGCTGCGGTAATCAGTGCTGAAGCAGCAAAATATACCGGTGGCGTATGGAAACCGACTTCAGTCTGTATTGACTCTGGGAACACAACAGCCCTGGAAACTGTTTATAAAAGCTCTGCAGCGGGCATGACACAGTTTTTAAATGGTTCATGGATGTCTGAAACCTTCAGGGAAGGCACTTATCTCTATGAACAAGCGAATGCGCAAGGGTTGATTGCGGATAAGCCAGCATTAGACAGAAACGGAGTTGAACGAAGAAATCGCCACGGCGAAATTAAATATGAAAAGAAGTTTGAGGTCGCTCCTGATGTCTGGAAAAACTTAAACGAACTCATCAGGCAACGCTTCATTACAGGTAAAACGCCCTATCCTCGTGGAGCCACGTCGGCTGTACAACAATGGCTGAATCTCCGGTTCAAACCCGAATATGCGATTATGGCCGCCGTGGATTATGGCGTGGCAAACTTAGCCTCCCTGAAAAATGCGGGTTATAACATTGATGGCCTCAACGATGCAGAAAAATCCAAACTCATTTATTTGACTCATCATCTGGGATTAGGTGATGCCATGTTATTTATCAAAAACAAGATCTCAGAAGAGAAAGCTACCAAATTATTGAAAGCTCAGGTGGGGAGGAGATCTGCTGCTGCAAGGTGTACAGAAGAAGGGTGTTATGTCAAAGCCCACAGAAAATGGTTAATAGAATATATAGACTACAACATTAATCTTTTTGGTTATTTCTGTCCTGAACTAACCAAATCGCCTCAACTAAAAGATGTGAAACTAGAAAAAATTTTAGATGAAATTTAAATTGGATACAATTATGAACAGGTTTTTATTAATAATAATCGCATCACTAACTTATTCCACCGTTAGCATTGCAGCGTGTAATTCTAAATATCAAACATGTGAAAAAACAACATTGGGTCTTATTGAGCTAAAAGATCGAGAGGATTCAGGTGATGATTATTCCCACATACTCCTGAACGGAAGAGAGATATATAAGGCTAAAGCTGATTATATGGTTATAGATACAGGTGGTAGTGATGGTGTTTTTAAAAATAAAAAATACCTCATAACTAAAGCTACCATTTCTTATGTGTCAGATGATGCGTGTTATTCAAATAAGATCGTAGGACATTGCTCAATGAATGTTGTTCTTGACTTAACTAGCGGCAAACCTGTTATTTCCAATGAATTTTATGCCGATTATGGTCCCTCACATATCACCTGGGTCTCATGGGGTAAAGCCAATTCGATCATTGTTATTGATGATTATTTACGGTTTAAATATGCAAATGGACACGTTGAACAGGTCACTAAAGTGAAAGATGCTGCTGGCACTAGCAGTGAAGGGAAATAGGCTTTAATTACTGAGTGGTATGAAATCTGTGGGCGTTATAACCACGCCCACAGAGGATGACTAATGAAATATATTAACTATGCTATCAAACTTTTGGCTATTTATGCCCCTCCCAAAAGCAGGGAGATGTAGACTGAGTTGATGTTATTGGAAATAATTTAACACTGGAGTTATCATGAAGAAGCACTTATTAACAATATCTTTATTTTTGTACACTATTACAGGATTTGCCGATTGCAATCCTGATGCTTCAAATTGCATTAACACAATAACGGGACCACTTGAACAGATAACAAAATCTCACTCAGGTGATGATTATTCATATCTGACGCTTAACGGCAAAGAGATATATAAAGCAAAAGCTGATTATATGGTTGTAGGTGAAAGTGATAGCGATGGTATTTTTAAAGAAAAAAAATATCTAATGACAAAAGCTACCATTTCGTACACATCAGATGATGCGTGTTATTCCAATAAAGTTGTAGCACATTGCTCTATGAAGGTTATTCTTGACTTAACTAGCGGCAAACCTGTTATTTCCAATGAATTTTATGCCGATTATGGCCCCTCACGTATCACCTGGGTCTCATGGGGTAAAGCCAATTCGATCATTGTTATTGATGATTATTTACGGTTTAAATATGCAAATGGACACGTTGAACAAGTCACCAAAGTGAAAGATGCTGCTGGCACTAGCATTGAAGGTAAATAGACATTTACTACAAAGTATTGCACCAGGCGGGTGATGTTGTGCACACCCGCCTGGTTTCAAACTACTTCAGCAAATCCGGGAATAACGTCTGTTTCAGAGCCAGCTCTACACCGCGCACTTCAGCCAGACCTTTCAGGCGACCAATCGCTGAATAACCAGGGTTGGTTTTCTTGTGCAGATCGTCAAGCATCTGGTGGCCGTGATCCGGACGCATCGGAATTGGACGTACATCACCGCTGTTTTTACGGCGCTGTTCTTCCGTCAGAATCGCTTTTACCACCGCAACCATGTTTACGTCACCTTGCAGGTGCGCGCCTTCATGGAAGGTTTTCGGGTTATCTTCGCGGCACGTTGCACGCAGATGGGTGAAGTGAATACGATCCCCGAAAGTTTCAATCATACGCACCAGGTCGTTGTCCGCGCGAACGCCATAAGAACCGGTACACATGGTGAAGCCGTTATGAATGCTATCAACGGTTTCTTTCAGCCATTGCATATCTTCAATTGTCGATACGATGCGTGGCAGACCGAGGATAGTACGCGGTGGATCGTCCGGGTGAACCGCCAGACGTACACCGACTTCTTCCGCTACCGCAACAATCGCACGCAAGAAATACGCCATGTTCTCACGCAGTTGTTCTTTATTGATACCGTCGTATTCAGCAAGGCGTGCACGGAACTGGTCCAGGGTGTACCCCTCTTCCGCGCCCGGCAAACCGGCAATGATATTGCGCGTCAGTTTTTCTTTTTCGGCATCTGACATGTTGCTGAAGTAGTCCAGCGCCTGACGCTGTTCTTCTTCGCTGTAATCTGCCTCAGCGCCTTTGCGCTTGAGGATGTGCAATTCAAATGCTGCAAAAGCAATCTGGTCAAAGCGCAACGCTTTTGAACCATCTGGCAATTCGTACTCAAGATCGGTACGCGTCCAGTCCAGAATTGGCATGAAGTTGTAGCACACGGTGTCGATGCCACATTCTGCCAGGTTACGAATGCTTTGCTGGTAGTTAGCGATATGCTTATCGTATTCACCGGTGTGAGTTTTAATTTCTTCATGAACCGGAATACTTTCTACTACTGACCAGGTCAGTCCTTTCGCTGCCAACACGGCTTGACGCTCTTTAATGTCAGCAACTGGCCACACTTCACCATTTGGGATGTGATGCAGAGCAGTAACGACACCGGTCGCGCCCGCCTGACGCACATCATCCAGAGATACCGGGTCTTTTGGGCCGTACCAACGCCATGTTTGTTCCATCGACAGTTCCTCAGTTAAGTTGTCATACCAATTCTTTTTACCACATTGACTACTACCATACTGAATTCTTCTTTTCGGTCAAATTTTGCGGTTACATTGGTTGATCCAGCTCACATTAAATGGATAAAGACGGCACACCAATTTAATTTGCTGTCATATAACTTTAGACTGCGCAATGTTACCAATTCGTTAATCAGGATTTACATTTATGAATACAATTGCTTCGGTCACGCTCCCTGCCGATGTTCAGCAACCACGCTATGATCGCCTGGCGTTAAAAACCCGCATCGTCCATTTTGGCTTTGGGGCGTTTCACCGCGCGCACCAGGCATTGTTGACCGATCGGGTGCTCAATAAATTGGGGGGTGATTGGGGCATTTGTGAAATAAGTCTGTTTAGCGGCGACAAGTTGATGAGTGCGTTGCGAGACCAGGACCACCTCTATACCGTGCTGGAAAAAGGCCGCGAGGGTAATCAGGCGATTGTTGTTGGTGCAGTTAACGAATGTCTGAATGCAAAACTCGATGGCCTGGAAGCCATTATCGAGAAATTCTGCGAGCCGCAGGTGGCGATTGTTTCCCTGACCGTGACCGAAAAGGGTTATTGCATCGACCCCGCGACCGGAAAACTCGACAGCAATAATGAACGGATTATTCACGATCTACAGCATCCCACCGCGCCACATTCAGCGCCCGGTATTTTGGTTGAAGCCCTCAATCGCCGCCGCGAACGAGGATTACGTCCCTTTACCGTGCTTTCATGCGACAACATTCCTGACAACGGCCATGTGGTACGCAATGCGGTGATTGGCATGGCAGAAACCCGCAGCCAGGAATTGGCCGACTGGATCCGAGAGCACGTGACCTTCCCTAGCACTATGGTTGACAGAATTGTCCCTGCTGCAACGCCAGAATCTTTGCGCGAAATCACTGAAACATTAGGCGTCGAAGATCCGTGTGCGATTTCAGGTGAACCATTTATCCAATGGGTTATTGAAGATAACTTTGTTGCTGGCCGTCCGGCATGGGAAGAAGTGGGCGTTGAAATGGTCGACGACGTGATGCCGTGGGAACAGATGAAGCTGCGCATGCTCAACGGTAGCCACTCCTTCCTCGCGTATCTCGGCTACCTCGCGGGCTATCAGCATGTCAATGATTGCATGGCTGATGACAATTTCCGCCTGGCCGCGCATCGTTTAATGATGCACGAACAAGCGCCAACACTACGCGTTACGGGCGTTGATTTGCAGCGGTATGCGCATAACTTACTTGAGCGTTTCGAAAATCCAGCGCTAAAACACCGAACCTGGCAAATCGCGATGGATGGTAGCCAGAAGCTACCACAGCGCATGTTGGAAAGTGTACGCTGGCACCTGCAACAAGGTGACGAATGGCCATGCCTGGCATTGGGTATTGCCGGATGGATGCGCTATGTCAGCGGCACCGATGACGCTGGCAACGAGATTGATATTCGCGATCCGTTGGCCGGGAAGATAAAAACGCTGGTTGAAGGCAGCACTCCTGAAGAACGTGTTCACGCTTTGCTCAGCCTGCAAGAAATCTTCGGTAGCGACCTGCCTGCTGATGAACAATTTGTCGAAAACATCTGTGCCGCATGGAACGAATTATGTAGCAATGGCGCACGCGCAGCCGTCGCTAAACGGGTCGGTTAATTTAACAATCAATGCCTTTAAGCGTGCTTCACAAGGATGTGATGCCCACTCAGGCTTCCTTTTCTCGCAAATGTTGTTCAGGATTGTGATAATCATTCACGTAAGGTTCACTTAACCTGTCCGGAGCGCCTGTGACTAAAACCAACCTGATTACCGGTTTTCTCGGTAGCGGAAAAACCACCACCATTTTACATTTGCTGGCCAATAAACCCGAGCATGAAAAATGGGCGGTGCTGGTCAATGAATTTGGTGAAGTCGGTATCGACGGCGCGTTATTCGCTGACAGTGGTGCATTATTGAAAGAAATCCCCGGCGGCTGTATGTGTTGTGTGAATGGGCTGCCGATGCAAGTTGGCCTAAACACGCTTCTGCGCCAGGGTAAACCCGACCGCTTGCTCATCGAACCTACCGGTCTGGGTCATCCTAAACAAATTCTCGACATGCTGACTGCCGAGGTTTACCAACCGTGGATAGAACTCAACGCCACGATTTGTTTGCTCGACCCGCGCCAGTTACTTGATGAACGGGTTGTGAATAATGATAATTTCCGCGATCAGCTCGCCGCGGCCGATATTATCATTGCGAACAAAGAAGACCGTGCCAGCGATGAAAGCCGCCGTGCATTGGCCGAATGGCAACAGCGCGAAGCGGCGGGTCGTGAAATTATTCCCGCTCATAACGGCAACATCGACAGCAGCCTCCTCGATAAACCGCGTCAAAATCACCGAGAACTGCCTTCCAGCCCCGATCATAATCATAGTCACGCCGTATCTAAGGGGCTTGCTGCATTAAGTCTGCCCGAGCATCAACGCTGGAGACGCAGCATTAATAGTGGCCAGGGCTATGTCGGTTGCGGCTGGATATTTGATGCAGACACAGTCTTTGACACCGTTGGGATTCTGGAATGGGCCAGGCTTGCCCCAGTCGACCGCGTTAAAGGTGTCCTGCGTATTCCGGAAGGCTTAGTACGAATTAATCGTCAGGGTCTTGATTTCCATATCGAAACACAAAATGTTGCGCCGCCAGATAGCCGTATTGAGTTGATCCATAGCGGTGAAGTTGACTGGAATACGTTGCAATCATCGTTGTTGAAGTTACGTTTAAGTTTGTAAGCCTACCCTTTCGCCCTTTGTTAAAAAATCTCGTGATATTGTATGAATACTATTCGATTTCCTCTTATCCTGGTGCTGAACGCACTGGGATTTGCTCTCTTTTTTAGCTGGTATCTGCCTTCAGGACACGGCTATTGGTTCGTTATTGATTCCAACATCTTCCATTTCTTTAACCGTGAACTGGTTAAGAGCCATGCCTTCCTGGTACTTGTCGCTGTGACCAATAATCGGGTGTTCGATGGCATTTCGTTATTAGCTATGGGTTCGCTGTTTTTCTTCTACTGGCGCAAAGAGTCAGCAGCCGGTCGCCGCCGTATGGTTATCATGGGCATCGTGATGTTATTTTGCGCAATTATTATTAATCAACTCGGCCATCTGATTCCGGAATCTCACGTCAGCCCTACGCTGTATTTCACCGATATTTATCGGGTCAGCGAACTGCTGCATTTCCCGACAAAGGATGCGTCTAAAGACAGTTTTCCTGGCGACCATGGATTAATGCTGCTGATTTACACCGGCTTCATGCTGCGATATTTCGGCAAAAAAGCGTTCGCCATTGCCGTTATTATTTTTCTGATTTTCATGATGCCGCGCATGATGATAGGCGCACATTGGTTTACTGATATTTTTGTCGGTTCACTCTCTATTGCGCTTGTTTGCTTACCATGGGTGCTTTTAACCACAATAAGTGACGGGTTAATTAACCTCCTGGACCGCTATTTACCTCAACTGCACAAAGCAAATGATTAACATCTGATAAACACGATTAAATTTTAATCATCAGAGAACGGAATGATCTCTGGTGATTTTTCATTCCCTCACCAAAACCGTCTAATATTTAACCTTTCCGCTTCTCCAGACAAAAGAAGCATTTGCACATTTAAGCAGCAATTTCGTTTAACAAATACGCAATATTTCTTATCATTCCTTAACATCACAATTTCTTATAAAAAATCAGATAAAACCTCTCGCCACGCCAGTGCTGATAGGGTACCCTCGAATACGTTTTGTGCTTAAAGCCAAATCATTCGCAGTGTGAATAAATTTGTGCGTCATACCACAGTTTTGTGCATAAGCAATTGTTTCATGGCGCTCAGGTAATTAGTCTCGTCACGTTGGCATTTTGTATAACGATATTTATCGTTAAGGACATCAAGGGATAACAAACATAATGGTCACATCTCAGCCTATTTTGAGATATATCTTGCGGGTAATTCCCGCCGTTGCTGTGGCAGTGATGCTGTCAGCATGTAGTTCGACAAACACCGCAAATATGCATTCTGAGACGCATGCAGTCGGCAATAAAGATGGTTTTTTACTGCAAGCTTCTCAGGATGAATTCGAAGAGATGGTCCGTAATGTAGATGTGAAATCACGTCTCATGGATCAATATGCAAGCTGGAAAGGCGTTCGTTATCGCCTTGGTGGCAGCAATAAAAGCGGTATTGATTGTTCTGCATTCGTGCAGCGTACATTCCGCGAACAATTTGGTTTAGAGTTGCCTCGTTCAACTTCTGAACAACAGGATTCAGGTAAATCGATTTCACGTAATAAATTACGTACTGGCGATTTAGTTCTGTTCCGCGCAGGTTCAACCGGTCGACATGTTGGTATTTATATCGGCAATAATCAGTTTGTGCATGCTTCCACCAGCAGTGGTGTGACGATTTCAAGCATGGACGAGCCGTACTGGAAGAAGCGCTATAACGAAGCACGACGCGTACTGAG
This sequence comes from Buttiauxella sp. WJP83, assembly GCF_027594725.1. NCBI lineage: Bacteria > Pseudomonadati > Pseudomonadota > Gammaproteobacteria > Enterobacterales > Enterobacteriaceae > Buttiauxella > Buttiauxella sp. WJP83. Next base: position 1,469,002 of record NZ_CP110080.1, on the reverse strand, counting down.
CCGCAGTTAATGCGGTTCTTGCAAACAGTTACTCCCTTGGCTGTTTGCAAGACAACACTTCGACGAGACAAGAAACGCTGTTTTATACAGCGTTTTTTATTGCCTGAATTTCATTAAGTGCAATAAATAAACGATTCCCAAATGATTATAACTTTCGTTCGAAACTTTATGACTCAATGACAGTTTTTGAGTTATAGTCCAAAAAAATACAAATAAACAACCAGTCTCTTGCGCTTGCAGGAACCCGTTATCCATGTTTTCTAAAAATATATTTTCACGCTACTTTACCTCAGTACGGCAAATAGTCACCTTCAGTATTTTGGCGGGATGTCTTGCCGCGCTACTGATTGGTGGTATGACCAGCCTGGCATTGCACAGTAAGCGTGAGACGGGTTATGACACACTCACTGAAGACGTACGAACTTATCTCAATGCCTTTTTCGATGAGCTTGAGTCCACAGTCACCAGCATTCAACCGTTAACTCTCTCTGATTGCCATCAAGTCTCAAGTGAACTGACTTCGCGTGCCGCCTTTAATGCCAATATCCGCGCCTTTGTATTAGTCCGTAACGATGAAGCCTACTGCTCATCAGCAACCGGAAGCATGTTGATGGGCATGGACCAGTTGGTGCCTGATATCAACATCAATGAAAATATCGACCTGACTATTATGCAAGGCACGCCGATGGTGCCAGGTAAGCCGACTATTGCCGCGTGGTTCAAAAATCCCGTAATGGAAGGCCGGGGAATATTCACCACCCTGAATGTCAATCTCACCCCCTATTTATTATTCACCACACGCCAGAATGATCGGGTGTCGATGGCCATTATCGCGGGCGATAAAGCGCTAACAACGATATCCAACAACGTGATGAACGTGTCAGAGCTCCCCACTCACCCTACTCGCGTCATCTCTATTCCGGGTTATCCCATTAAGATAGAACTGTACGGTGAAACCTGGCCTGTGGAAGACATTCAAATTTCCATTCTTACGGGTTTAGTTTTCGGCATTCTCTGCGGCGCATTGTGCGCCTATTTTTTGACAGTGCGCTTACGCTCAGGCAAAGAGATCCTGACCGGTATTAAACGCGGGCAGTTCTATGTGGTGTATCAACCGGTAGTGAATGCCAAAGAGCTAAAAATGTCTGGTGTCGAAGTGTTGATGCGTTGGAATCATCCTATTGCTGGCCCTATTCCTCCGGATGCGTTTATCGCCTTTGCAGAAGCCCAGCAGTTGATTGTTCCCCTCACCCGCCACTTGTTTGAACTGATTGCGCGTGATGCCAAAAAGCTCCAGCATGTTTTACCGCCTGGTGCACGACTTGGTGTTAACCTGGCGCCCAGCCATTTGCACTCCCCAACTTTCAAAGAAGATATTCAAGCTTTTGCCGCCTCGTTGTCACCCCATCATTTCCAGCTCATTTTTGAAATTACCGAACGCGATATGATTAAGGAAAACGAAGCCAGTTGCCTGTTCTCCTGGATGCATGAGCAAGGGTATGAAATTGCTGTCGATGACTTTGGTACCGGGCACAGTGCGCTTATCTATCTCGAACGCTTTAAGCTGGACTATCTCAAGATTGATCGTGGCTTTGTTAACTCGATTGGCTTAGAGACCGTCACCTCTCCGGTGCTCGATGCCGTGCTTACGCTGGCACGCAAACTCAGCATGACCACCGTTGCGGAAGGCGTTGAAACCCGCGAGCAAGCCAAATGGTTGATTGACCAGGGCGTGAATTATTTACAGGGTTACTATTTCGCCCGCCCTCTGACTCTTGTGCAATTGCAGGAATGGGAAAACCAGCAAAAAGATTACGATGAGTTGGTTATCCGCCGTTAATTTCTCTGTCTGACAACCAATATCCACTGCCTGCAAAGATGCAGCTTGAAGTATCACGTGCTTAACTTATGATTTACCATCATGACGTTATAATGCGGTGGTACGTTACCTGGATATTGATATTGTTTCGGGATGAAACAATAAGGTAATCTCCTCCCTGACAAGGAATGACCTATACGATGTTTTCCCGCACCCTCGCCCTACTGAGCCTTTGCCTGATTGCTGCGTCAAGTCAGGCTGAAAACATCAAGGAAAGCTATTCCTTTGCCGTTTTAGGTGAACCTAAATACGCCGTCAACTTCACGCAGTTTGATTACGTCAACCCGGCGGCACCAAAGGGTGGGAACATCACACTGTCGGCGATTGGCACCTTTGATAACTTCAACCGTTATGCACTACGTGGCAATCCTGGTGTACGCACCGAAGCATTGTATGACACGCTTTTTACCACCTCAGATGATGAGCCAGGCAGCTATTACCCACTGATCGGCGAAATGGCGCGCTACCCTGGCAATTTTGCCTGGGCTGAAATCGAAATTAATCCGCGTGCCCGTTTTCATGATGGGACGCCCATCAAAGCCAGTGATGTCGCTTTCACTTTTAATAAATTCATGACTGAAGGCGTGCCGCAGTTTCGCCTGGTTTATAAAGGTGCAAAGGTGCGAAGCATCTCGCCTTTAACGGTGCGTATCGAACTGGCAGAACCCAGTAAAGAACGGATGTTAGGGTTATTCTCGCTTCCGGTATTTCCTGAAAAATTCTGGAAAGATCATAAGCTCAGCGACCCACTGTCTGCACCTCCTCCAGCCAGCGGTCCGTATAAAATAACGGCATGGCGCATGGGCCAGTACATTACTTACTCTCGGGTCAGTGACTATTGGGCTGCCAATTTGCCGGTAAACCGTGGCCGCTGGAATTTTGATTCTATCCGTTACGATTACTATCTCGATGACAATGTCGCTTTTGAAGCCTTTAAGGCCGGAGCCTACGATTATCGTCTCGAAGTCAGCGCAAAGAACTGGGCGACGCGTTATACCGGAAAGAACTTTGCGAATCGTTTCATTGTAAAAGAAGAGCAACCCAACGATGCCGCTCAGGACACGCGCTGGCTGGCGTTTAACATCCAACGCCCTATCTTTGAGGACCGAAAAGTTCGTGAAGCGATTGGCCTGGCGTTTGATTTTGAATGGATGAACAAAGCGCTGTTTTATGGCGCATACAATCGGGCAAACAGTTATTTCCAGAACACGGAATATGCCGCGCGAGATTATCCAAATGCTGATGAGCTGACTATTCTGGCCCCCATGAAGAAAGATTTACCACCAGAGGTATTTACCACTATCTACAACCCACCAAAATCGCGCGGGGATGGTTTTGACCGTAACAATCTGCTCAAAGCCCTGAACTTGTTGAAAGAGGCGGGGTGGGAACTAAAAGACCAAAAACTCGTCAATGTTAAAACAGGTAAACCGTTAAGTTTCGAGTTATTGATTGGCTCCAATGGCAACACACAGTGGGTTTTACCGTTCCAGCATAATTTGCAACGGCTGGGTATCACGATGGAGGTTCGCCAGGTGGATAACTCGCAGCTTACCAACCGCCTGCGTTCTCGCGATTACGACATGATGCCAACACTGTACAGCGCCATGCCTTATCCCAGTGCGGATGTGCAAATTTCGTGGGCTTCGGAATACGTCGACTCGACTTACAATGCGCCGGGAGTGAAAAGCCCGGTGGTCGATAAACTGATTTCTCAAATTGTGGCTCATCAGGGTGACAAACAAAAACTGCTACCATTGGGGCGCGCGCTAGACCGGGTACTGACATGGAATAATTACATGATTCCGATGTGGTACATGGCAGCAGACCGCTTCGCCTGGTGGAGTAAATTCTCCAAACCGGCCATTCATCCGTTATACACCTCAGGCTTTGACACCTGGTGGTATGACGTCAACAAAGCCGCTCAATTACCGGCAAACCGGCGTTAAGGGTATCTATGGGAAGCTATCTGTTACGTCGTTTGCTGCTGATAATCCCGACACTATGGGCAATTATCACCATCAATTTTTTCATCGTACAGATTGCACCTGGTGGCCCTGTAGATCAGGCGATCGCGGCGATTCAATTTGGCCATGGTTCTGGAGTCCCCGGTTTGGCGACGGACTCTATGGGAAGCGGTCATGCCCGAGTCGGTGTCGGAAATGTTGGCGACAGCCAGTACCGCGGCGCTCGTGGCCTTGACCCGGAAGTCATTGCAGAAATCACTCACCGCTACGGTTTCGATAAACCGATTCATGAACGCTACTTCAAAATGCTCGGGGATTATCTGCGTTTTGATTTTGGCGACAGCCTATTCCGCAGCGCTTCCGTTCTGCATCTGATTAAAGATAGCTTGCCGGTGTCTATCTCAATTGGTTTGTGGAGCACCTTAATTATCTACATGGTGTCGATCCCGCTCGGTATCCGAAAAGCCGTCAGCAATGGCAGTGCTTTTGATGTCTGGAGCAGCACGTTTATTATCATTGGCTACGCGATCCCTGCATTCTTGTTCGCTATCTTGCTGATTGTGTTGTTTGCTGGCGGCAGTTATCTGGACTGGTTCCCGCTGCGTGGCCTGGTATCGACGAATTTCGATACCCTGCCGTGGTACGGCAAGATCATGGATTATCTCTGGCACATTACATTGCCGGTGTTGGCAACCGTGGTCGGGGGCTTTGCGACCTTGACGATGTTGACCAAAAACTCGTTTCTGGATGAAATTCGCAAGCAATACGTGGTCACTGCGCGAGCCAAAGGGTTGGATGAACGTAAAATTCTCTATCGCCATGTGTTCCGCAACGCAATGCTGTTAGTGATCGCCGGTTTTCCTGCCACGTTCATCAGTATGTTTTTTACCGGCTCGTTGCTTATCGAAGTGATGTTCTCGCTAAACGGACTGGGCTTGCTGGGATATGACTCGACCCTTTCCCGCGACTATCCGGTGATGTTTGGGACCTTGTACATTTTCACCCTGATTGGCTTGCTGCTGAATATTCTGAGCGACATTACTTATACGCTGGTTGACCCACGTATTGATTTCGAGGGCCGTGGATGAGCCATTTAAGTCCTGTTAATCAAGCCCGCTGGGCACGGTTTCGGCATAATAAACGCGGCTATTGGTCGTTGTGGATTTTCGCCATTCTTTTTTTACTCACTCTGGGTTCAGAACTGATTGCAAACGATCGCCCGTTGGTCGTGCATTATCAGGAACGTCTCTATTTCCCGTTTATTGCCAATTACAGCGAAAGTGATTTTGGTGGCCCTCTGGCGACACCTGCGGATTATCAGGATCCATGGCTTGCAGAACGCCTGAACCAAAAAGGATGGGTGGTGTGGGCACCGATCCGCTTTGGCTACAATGCAATTAACTTTGCCACCACTGTCCCCTTCCCTTCCCCCCCGAGCAGTCAAAACTGGCTTGGGACTGATGCCAACGGCGGTGATGTGCTGGCGCGGATTTTGTATGGCACGCGTATTTCCATTCTGTTCGGCCTGATGTTGACGATTTTATCCAGCGTCATTGGAATACTGGCCGGCGCAGTACAAGGTTATTACGGCGGACGAGTGGATTTGTGGGGCCAGCGTTTTATTGAAGTGTGGTCGGGGATGCCGACACTCTTTCTCATCATTCTTCTTTCAAGCGTCATCCAGCCGAATTTCTGGTGGCTACTCGGTATTACGGTTCTGTTTGGCTGGATGGGTCTGGTCGGCGTGGTGCGCGCTGAGTTTTTGCGTACTCGCAACTTCGATTACATTCGGGCAGCCCAGGCAATGGGCGTGAGTGACGGGTCGATAATTATCCGCCATATGCTCCCCAACGCCATGGTCGCTACGCTGACATTTTTGCCCTTTATTCTTTGCGGTTCGATTACCACCCTTACCTCGCTGGATTTCCTCGGTTTCGGCTTACCACTCGGCTCACCGTCACTGGGTGAATTGCTGTTGCAAGGCAAAAATAATCTTCAGGCTCCGTGGCTTGGCATCACCGCGTTCCTCTCGCTGGCCATCTTACTGACACTCCTCATTTTTATTGGCGAAGCCGTGCGTGACGCCTTCGACCCAAGCAAGGTGTACTGAGATGACAACTCCATTGCTGTCCATCAATCATCTGTCTGTCGCCTTCCGTAGCGGTAATATCGTCCGGCAAGTGGTGGACGATTTATCCCTTGAAGTGAATGCCGGTGAAACGCTGGCGTTAGTCGGGGAATCGGGTTCCGGGAAAAGTGTTACTGCGCTATCAGTGCTGCGTTTGTTGCCTGCTCCGCCGGTGATTTATCCGTCAGGGGAGATTTTTTTTAAAGGCCAGGAATTGTTGCATGCGCCTGAACGCACGCTGCGCAGCGTGCGTGGTAATAAAATTGCCATGATTTTTCAGGAACCGATGGTTTCGCTTAATCCACTGCACAATATCGAAAAGCAGCTTTACGAAGTGTTATCGCTCCATCGGGGGATGCGTCGGGAAGCCGCTCGCGCTGAAATGCTGACCTGTCTTGACAGGGTAGGTATTCGCAACGCGGCGAGCCGTTTGACTGACTTCCCGCATCAGCTTTCTGGGGGAGAGCGCCAACGCGTGATGATTGCCATGGCGTTGCTGACGCGCCCGGAATTACTGATTGCCGACGAGCCCACAACAGCATTGGATGTCACGGTTCAGGCGCAGATCCTGCAATTGCTGAAAGAACTCAAACAAGAGCTGAATATGGGCCTGCTCTTTATCACTCATAACCTGAATATCGTCAAAAAGCTGGCTGATAACGTTGCCGTGATGCGTAACGGAAAATGCGTTGAACAGAATTCGACAACCCTATTGTTAGCTGCACCGCAGCACCCTTATACCCAACAATTGTTGGCAGCAGAACCAGCGGGGACTCCGCGCCCGGTCGATGAAACCAACGCGCCGCTATTAACGGTTCATGATTTACAGGTCGCTTTCCCGATTCGCCGCGGGCTACTGAGGAAAACGGTGGGTTACCACTATGGGATAAAAAATCTGAGTTTTTCGCTGCGTGCGGGTGAAAGCATCGGGCTGGTTGGGGAGTCAGGTTCGGGGAAAAGTACGACGGGGCTTGCGCTGTTACGTCTTATTCACTCCAGCGGAGAGATTTGGTTTGACGGTAAACCGTTGCATGACCTTAATCGCAAAAAACTGCTGCCGCTGCGAAACCGTATACAAGTGGTCTTCCAGGACCCCAATTCGTCGCTCAATCCGCGGCTCGATGTTTTGCAGATCATTGAAGAGGGTTTGCGCGTCCATCAGCCTGCGTTAAGTTCGGCTGAACGTGAGCAGAAAGTGATCGTCGCTATGCAAGAAGTGGGGTTAGATCCGCAAACAATGCACCGCTATCCGGCTGAATTTTCAGGCGGGCAAAGACAGCGCATCGCTATAGCCCGTGCACTCATTCTACAACCGGAATTGATTATTCTGGATGAGCCGACGTCATCTCTTGACCGTTCAGTGCAAGCGCAAATTCTGGCATTGCTGAAATCGTTACAAGAAAAGCATCAGTTGGCCTACATTTTTATCAGCCATGATCTTCGCGTGGTGAAGTCGTTGTGCCATCAGATTGTGGTACTGCGGCAGGGAGAAGTGGTCGAGCAAGGGGCATGTCAGCAGATTTTCGCTGCACCTCAGGCGGAATACACACGCCAGTTACTTGCGCTTGCCTGACACGCAGGTTTTACCGTCAAAAAGGATTCGCGCTGGAGAAAGACTCCGCAATGGCAACGCCAAAATTTTTCAGTCGGCACGTTGCGGCAAGTTCATCCTGGCGATTGACGAACAAGCACGGCTCGCCTTCACATTCCACAACAGAACAATCCACTTCAATATCTCGCAAGGCCAGGCTTAGCTTGTGCATCGTCGGCCATGCGGCATCGCTGGTGTCGCTCAGCAATTTTAGACCAATCAAGCAATTTTCAGCATTCGGCCCATTTTGCGGAATCGGTTCAACTCTGGAGCCTGCAAAACCCGCCAGCCAACGATACCTGTGCGGTAAACGATGAACGATGGAAAGTTGTAACGTATTCACTATGGTATTCCCCTGGAAAAACTCAAAATATTTTCACAAACGATTTACATGAAGGTTAACACAATGTTGATGATTTGTGTGTAAACACAACTGAAAACCGCCTACATCCGTTGTAATTATTTGTCTACCATTTCATTTTTAACGTTTTACTTTTGTGGTGCTGCACACGTTTCGGCGCTATATGTAACGCTTTCTTCGATCTAACTCAACCTTTTTAACTACAAGAATATGACTTTTTGTTGTTGATGCGTTTACATTTGAGAAACAAATTGTAGGCATTCGAAGGGAATTTTCGTTGATTTAGATTAAAGAACGGGTATCTGGCGATACCCGTTTTTACACTTTAGGATTAATTAGTGGCGAGTCGGGGGCGGCTGGCGTAGAGATAGAAAACGATGGAGCATGTTGCGCACACCGCAATCGACCAAATCATTGGCCACGCGGAGTTAAAAGTTGCGATAGATAACAGCGCACCGGTTAATGCACCGATACCAAAGCGGAACGTGCCCGCCAGCGAAGACGCCGTCCCTGCCATATGGGGAAATTCATCAAGAATGACCGCCATCGCATTTGACGACACCATCGACACACAGCCAACAAATACGGCTATGCCCAGCACCATTGACCAAAAACCTAACCCCAGCCCTGTGCTCACGACCAGCCAGATTGCCATGGCAAATTGCACAAACAACCCGAAGCGGAACATCGCCAATGGACCAAAACGGCGCACGAAGCGGCTGTTAATCAGTGTCATCACGATCAAAAACACGATGTTAAGCGCAAAGTAGTAACCAAAGTGCTGCGGCGCGACATGATTGAGCTCGATGTAAACAAATGGCCCGGCGCTCAAAAATGAGAACATCGCCGCAAAGCTAAAGCCACTCGCCAACATATAGCTCAGCACACGTTTGTGGCGGAACAGTGTTGCGAAGTTGCCTATCGTGGTGCGCAAATGAAACTTCTGCCGCCGTTCTACCGGTAGCGTTTCATGGATCAGGAAGAAAATCATCGCTGATGCAAGCAGTGCGGCCAGCGCCAGAATCCAAAAGATGGCGTGCCAGCTAAACCACACCAGCACCGCCCCACCGACCATTGGCGCGACCAGCGGCGCAATCGTCGTGATCAGCATGACAAACGACATCATGCGTGAAAACTCTTCTTTTGGATAAATATCACGCATCAAAGCATTGATAACGACACTTGCGGCAGCCGCAGCAAGACCATGCAAGAAGCGCATCGCAATCAGGTGATCAATGGTTTGTGAAAGCGCACAAGCAATCGCCGCTGCCGCAAAGATTAACGTACCACCGAGCACAACTGGCTTGCGGCCAATACTATCAGCCATCGGGCCATAAAATAGCTGACCAATAGCGAAGCCAAGAATATATGTACTTAGTGTCATTTGCGCGCTGCCTGCTGGCACGCCAAATTCCGAGGCGATGACCGGTAACGCTGGCAGATACATATCTATTGATAAGGGCATCAACATGGCCAGCAGGCCAAGTATCACCACAATACCGATTGACGAGTTTTGCTTACTGCTCAACACATCCTCCTGAAATCAACGTGGCGGCATGCCGACGCTTGCAATTTCTTCTTCAGTCAATGGACGATATTCACCCGGCGCGAGATCCGCATCCATGGCAATGGCACCAATACGTTCACGGTGCAAGCCAACAACATGGTTGCCCACGGCCGCGAACATGCGTTTTACCTGGTGATAACGCCCTTCGCTGATGGTCAGACGGACTTCCTGCGGGGTAATGACTTCAAGTACCGCAGGCAGCGTCAGATCTTTTTCATTATGCAGTTGAACTCCGGCAGCGAATTGTTCTGCCGTGTCATCGGAGATCGGATTCTCAAGGCTGACTAAATAGGTTTTTTCGCAATGATGGCGCGGAGAAGTAATACGGTGTGACCATTGGCCATCATCGGTCATCAGCACAAGGCCAGTGGTGTCGATATCCAGACGCCCGGCAGCGTGCAGTTTATGCGCCATCGGCTCATCCAGAAAATACAGCACGGTTGGATGATCCGGGTCTTCGGTGGAGCAAACATACCCCTGCGGCTTATTAAGCATAAAGTAGCGAGGGCCATTTTGCTGAGTCAACGAACGACCATCAAACTCAACCTGATGTTCAGGGTTCAGTTTGAAAGAGGCGTCACGCACAACTTCACCATCAATGGTGACACGGCTCGCACGGATTTCACGGCCAGAAATAGCACGGCTCACGCCAAGCTGCTGAGAGATAAATTTATCGAGTCGCATTAAAATATTGCCTGTTTCAAAGAGGTGCCAGCACGAAATGGCCGACAGGGCATAAGCCCGTTTACAAGTGGTAAAAATCGTTCGCCTGTTAATTAGTTTGCCAGTATAGCGGTAACAAAAACTCTCTCAAGGTAAAACGCTTACCATGGCATAATTGAACGCGTTATTTTTCTTCAGACTGAGTGATGATGCCCTTTACCTTACGCCCCTACCAACAAGAAGCTGTAGACGCCACCCTGCACTATTTCCGCAAACACATTACGCCCGCGGTAATTGTGTTGCCTACGGGGGCAGGGAAAAGTCTGGTCATCGCCGAACTCGCCCGAGTGGCACGTGGGCGCGTATTGGTGCTGGCGCATGTCAAAGAGTTAGTCGCACAAAACCACGCTAAATATTGTGCGCTTGGACTGGAAGCCGACATTTTTGCAGCGGGTCTGCAACGCAAAGAGAGCCACGGCAAAGTGGTTTTTGGCAGCGTACAATCGGTGGCGCGCAATCTGGAGCAGTTCCACGGTGAGTTTTCCTTGCTGATTGTTGACGAATGCCATCGCATCGGCGACTCCGACGACAGCCAGTATCAGCAAATCCTTGCCCATTTACGCACGGCAAATCCTAAGCTGCGTCTGCTCGGATTGACCGCTACACCTTATCGTCTTGGGAAAGGCTGGATTTACCATTTTCACTATCACGGCATGGTCCGGGGTAACGAAAATGCCCTGTTCCGTGACTGCATATATGAACTCCCACTGCGCTATATGATTAAGCACGGCTATTTAACGCCACCTGAACGGCTTGATATGCCCGTCGTGCAGTACGATTTCAGCCGTTTGCAGGCGCAATCTAACGGTTTGTTCAGCGAAGCGGATCTTAATCGCGAGTTAAAACAGCAAAAGCGCATAACGCCGCACATCATCAGCCAGATTGTTGAGTTTGCGACCGACAGACGCGGCGTAATGATTTTTGCCTCGACGGTTGAACATGCGAAAGAAGTCACCGCGCTGCTGCCCGCAACCGATGCGGCACTGATTACCGCCGATACCCCTGGCCCTGCGCGCGATACGTTAATAGAAGCATTTAAGAACCAGCAATTTCGTTTTCTGGTCAACGTTTCGGTGCTCACCACCGGTTTTGACGCTCCTCATGTCGATTTGATTGCTATTTTACGGCCGACCGAGTCCGTGAGTCTGTATCAGCAAATTGTGGGTCGTGGGTTGCGTCTGGCTCCGGGAAAAAAAGATTGTTTGATTCTGGATTACGCGGGTAATCCTCATGATTTATTCACCCCTGAAGTCGGGGCCGCGAAAGGCAAAAGCGACAATGTACCCGTGCAGGTATTCTGTCCATCCTGTGGTTTTGCCAACACGTTCTGGGGCAAAACCACCAGCGATGGCACATTGATTGAACATTTTGGCCGCCGCTGCCAGGGGTGGTTTGAAGATGACGAAGGGACGCGTGAACAATGCGATTTCCGCTTCCGCTTCAAAAATTGCCCACAATGTAATGCTGAAAATGATATTGCCGCGCGCCGCTGCCACCAGTGCGACCAGGTTTTGGTCGATCCTGATGATATGTTGAAAGCTGCATTGAAATTAAAAGATGCGCTGGTGCTGCGCTGTGGTGGCATGACGCTGCAACATGGCGGTGATGACAAAGGCGAGTGGCTAAAGATTACCTACTTTGATGAAGATGGCGCGGATGTCAGCGAGCGATTCCGCCTGCAAACACCCGCCCAGCGAATGGCGTTTGAACAGATCTTTATTCGGCCACACAGCCGTACCCCCGGCGTGCCGTTACGCTGGATAAACGCCGCGGATGTCGTGGCACAGCAGTCCGCTCTTCGTCATCCAGATTTTGTCGTTGCGCGTAAGAACGGCAACTTCTGGAACGTGCGCGAAAAGGTATTTGATTACGAAGGCCGCTTCCGCCGTGCGAATGAATTGCGCGGCTAAAGGTACTTTTCATTGAAGCCAGGGTCAGATATGGCTATAATCCCGCCCGCTTTTGCATCCGCAAGGCAGATCACTTACCTGTTGCTGGGTCGCCTGTAACAGGATTATTTAAGAGAGAAACAGTTAATGTTTACTATCAATGCAGTAGAACGCAAAGAGCAGGGCAAGGGTGCGAGCCGCCGCCTGCGTGCAGCTAACAAATTCCCGGCAATCATCTATGGTGGTTCCGAAGCTGCGATCTCTATCGAACTGGATCACGACAACGTAATGAACCTGCAAACTAAACCAGGTTTCTACGAAGAAGTTCTGACTCTGGTTGTAGACGGTAAAGAAGTTAAGGTTAAAGTTCAGGCTGTTCAGCGTCACCCGTTCAAGCCAAAACTGAGCCACATCGACTTCGTTCGCGCTTGATCGCGAATTTAGCTCGAAAAAAAACCCGCCTCGGCGGGTTTTTTTATGGTTACTTACCAGAGCTCCGGCGCTGCAACTGATCGCGCAGATTCGGCGGTGTGCCTTTAATGGTCAGCGTATCGGTCGCGGGATCCCAGAAAATGCGTTCGCCTAATAACATCGAATCAAAGCTAATCGTCAACCCACCACCGCTACCGGCGAATTTGGTTAACTGACGCAACGTACTACGGTCAGCCGGGAAACTCTCTTCCAGCTCATAGCCTTTATCAGCAGTGAACTGCTGGAAGTTTTTATCATCAACTGCCCACGGCAACTCATCCGCAAGTGAAGAAAGCTCGATCTCTTCTCCCGCCTGGAGCTGCTCATTGCAATACGCATAAACCTGCTGACGCGCAGCCTGACGCTCGTTTTTATCCAGTTGCGCTTCGTTAGTGAAATCATCTAACGCCTGCAACAGGCCCTTGTTTTGCGCTTTGGCGTTCAAACCTTCGCTGGCACCCAGGAAATCCATAAAGAAATCGGCCACTTTGCGCCCTACTCGCCCTTTCAGGAAAGTCAGGTAACGAGTGGATTCAGGATTGGTTTCCCATTCGGTCAAATCAATACGCGCCACGATATCTGCGTGGTTGATGTCCAGATAATGGGTGGAACTGATATCCAGCTCTTCGTTGACACGCATGCTGCTTAAATTATTCAGCACCGCCACCAGCAAATATTCCACGGCCAAATAACGGTATTGGCAAAACAGCACGATGCCGCCGTCAGCAAAAGGATACTTCGCCAGCTCATCACGTAAGCGCCCCGTCGCAGCACGACTGAACGCCAGGAAATCCTCTTCGCCTTTACGCTGCGAGCGCAACGCTTCCGCTAATTCACTCTCTTCGCTGAACAGACCATATGCTTTATTTTTTGCACTGTAGACGCGGTGCAATTCGGCCATCATTTCTTCTACGGCGCCGTTCGTTGCCAACAGAGAATCGCGCAGCACAACTTCAAGTGTCTGTTCGCCGCGTTTGATCAACTGGTGTAAGGCAATCTGGTTGATATCCAGACTCATGATAAACTCTCCTTTTAGACTCGGCGGTATTCAACCATTGCCAGAAGCCTTCTGCAACATCTCCATCCCCTAAATAATTTGAGGCTCAGGAAGGCGGCAATTGAGTAAATCCCGATGAGCTTACCTTAGTAAGTGATTCGGGTGAGGGAGAGCAGCCAACGCACCTGTGACTCAAAGTATGACGGGGAGATAAAAAAGCAGAAAAATCGCGCCTGCTACGGTAAGATAACGCCCTTTCCCGATTCTAATTGATTGTTAATTTATGCCACAAATATCCCGTTATAGTGACGAACGCGTCGAAGAACTGTTGAGTGAACTGGCAAGCGTGCTGGAAAAGCACCAAACGCCAACCGATCTTTCCCTGATGGTACTGGGAAATATGGTCACCAACCTGATTAATACCAGCGTAGCTTCTGCTCAGCGTCGCTCGCTGGCTCGCTCTTTCGCTGAGGCGTTGCAAGCCTCCGTGAGCGAAGACAAAGCTCATTAAGGGATCGTAGTTACACGTTATGGTGACTAACCGTCAGCGCTACCGCGAAAAAGTTTCCCAGATGGTCAGTTGGGGACATTGGTTCGCCCTGTTCAATATCCTGCTGGCAACGCTGCTGGGTAGCCGCTATCTGTTTGTCGCCGACTGGCCGACAACGCTCACGGGTCGTATTTATTCCTGGTTGACGGTTATCGGCCATTTCAGCTTTGTGGTCTTCGCCACCTATTTGCTGATCCTCTTCCCGTTGACGTTTGTTGTGATGTCACAACGTTTGATGCGTTTTGTCTCTGCAGCGCTTGCCACCGCAGGTATGACGCTGCTGCTTATCGACAGTGAAGTCTTTACTCGTTTCCATCTCCATCTTAATCCGATTGTCTGGGAACTGGTGATTAACCCAGACCAGAGTGAGATGGCACGAGACTGGCAGCTGATGTTTATCAGCGTGCCGGTGATTTTACTGATTGAAATGCTGTTTGCGACCTGGAGTTGGCAGAAACTGCGCAGCCTCGGGCGTCGCAGGCACTATGCAAAACCGGTCGTCGTGCTGTTCTTTGTCGCCTTCTTCAGCAGCCACATTATGTATATCTGGGCAGATGCGAATTTCTATCGCCCGATTACCATGCAGCGCGCGAACCTCCCACTTTCTTACCCGATGACGGCCCGCCGCTTCCTCGAAAAACATGGCCTGCTGGATGCGAAAGAGTACCAGCGCCGCCTCGTGGAACAGGGTAATCCTGAAGCCGTTTCGGTACAGTATCCGCTGAGTGACCTGCAATTCCGCGATATGGGAACGGGCAGTAATGTATTGCTGATTACTGTCGATGGTCTGAATGCCGAACATGCACAGAAAGATCTGCCGAATCTGAGCCAATTCGCAAGCAACAACATTAACTTCACGCAGCATATGAGCGCGGGTAATGGTACCGATAACGGCATCTTTGGCCTGTTCTATGGTATCTCGCCGGCCTACATGGACGGTGTTTTATCCTCCCGCACCCCTGCGGCATTGATTACGGCATTGAACCAGCAAGGCTATCAATTGGGGCTTTTTGCTTCCGATGGCTTCGATTCTTCAATGTATCGCCAGGCTTTGTTATCTGACTTCTCTTTGCCTTCTGCGCAAAGCCAGTCTGACGCACAAACTGCTTCGCAATGGATTAACTGGCTGACTCAATACGCCTCTGACGATAACCGCTGGTTCTCCTGGGTTGCCTTTAATGGCACCAACATCACGGCAGACAGCAATCAGCAAGCCTTCACGCGTCGCTATACCCGTGCGGCAGGTAACGTTGATGAGCAAATTAAACGCGTGCTGGATGCGTTGGAAGCTTCCGGAAAACTCCAGAATACGGTGGTGATCATTACCGCAGGTCACGGTGTACCACTGGGTAAAGAGCAGGATTCTTTCGCCTGGTCGCGCTCGCGTATTCAGGTACCTCTGGTTATTCATTGGCCGGGTACTCCAGCGCAAAACATCGCAAAACTCACCGATCATCAGGATGTGATGACCACGTTGATGCAACGTCTGCTGCACGTCAAAAACCCAGCGAATGAGTATTCACAAGGTGAAGACCTGTTTGCTGCAACTCGACGTAATAACTGGGTAGTGGGTGCGGACAATAATAGCCTTGCGATTACTTTGCCGACCATGACGTTAGTGCTCGATAACAACGGCAACTATCGGATGTACGATTTGAAAGGCGAAACCATCAAAGAAACCAAGCCACAGCTGGGTTTATTGCTGCAAGTCCTGACCGACGAGAAACGCTTCATCGCCAATTGATTGTTTATTTATGAACCAGTTAGCAACGTGTAATCTTGCAAACAATGGCAAAATAGGTAGTATTATTTTTCAGTCGGCACGTAGCGCAGCCTGGTAGCGCATCGTCATGGGGTAACAGTCATAGGGTGTAAATACCTGTTTTATAAAGTATTTTCACCCCTCCTAAGTGTGAATTCACACCGCCTATTTTCTAAATTTGCACCTGTCAAAGTGCCACCTAAGCATACCGCCCCCGCCCTCCTTCCCGCAATGGGGGCAAGTGTAAACTCTCCCTTTCAGTGACTCACTACGCAAGCCGTTACTATGCTTAGTAGGTTTTGCCCGTTGGCTATTGTCCTGAACCTTTGCCCTCTCTGCTGCTCGCGCTATGGCTTCTGGTGTTATTGCCAGTGCCTTTAGTTTCTCGCGTATGCTCTCCTTCATCGCTGCATAACCACGACTAGATCCCCCGTTCATATTGAACTTAGAACCCATTAACGCGGATAGAATCAGGTGAGCTACGTAATGTTCACGGTAGGTAAATCTGATCAGGTTATGCCGATGATCTACCCCTCCCCACTTCACAGGCTGAATATGGTGATTCTCATATCCCTGTTTTGTGTCTGATAGTCTGGACGGCTTGCCGTTCCTTTCCCGTGCCTTGTCACAAAGGAGAAGATACAGACGGCGTAGCCGTGGTGCATCATTACTAAGTTTCATTAACTCTCTTTGCTATCTCTGATAGCTTTTTGCATCCATGAGATTT
This sequence comes from Buttiauxella sp. WJP83, assembly GCF_027594725.1. Classification (NCBI taxonomy): domain Bacteria; kingdom Pseudomonadati; phylum Pseudomonadota; class Gammaproteobacteria; order Enterobacterales; family Enterobacteriaceae; genus Buttiauxella; species Buttiauxella sp. WJP83. The sequence goes on along the minus strand of NZ_CP110080.1, from coordinate 1,452,390 downwards.
TATCTGTTTCTCTGGCTACGTATTCGTTAATTAATTCTTCCGTGATTTGCGTCATTTTCAGCTTTCGCATAGTGCAAAGCATTTTGAACTTCATGTGTGTTTCATCATCGATCCACACCTGCAAAGCGGATTTACCTTCCGGCCTTCTGTTACCTGCCATTGTCTCTAATCCTCTACCTAACAAAGCCGTATTGTATCATGATCTTTTCCAATAGAAAAGGCGGGAATTAACCCGCCCCACCTAATTATAGTTCTTCCATTTGTTCTATCAGATCTGCTACTTGTGTTGCTTGTTCATCTGTAAGCGGATCAGGTAGTTCACTCATTTCATCAATCATTCCATTGAAAAACTGTTTGTGAGTTTCTTTTGCACCAATCAGGAAACGTAAAGCAACTATGTTAGCTTCTGCCGTCAAAACGTCTATAGCCTTGTTTACTTCCTTAACTTCATCTACTGCACGTTCAGCACAAGAAAACAGAAATTCAAACTTACCCATTTTAAACCTCATTAAACAATCGGACACTGTAAAGGGTGTGGCTATCCGTAGCCCTTCCCTTTCACTGTTCAATCTTAGGCTACTTGCGTTTCCTCTGCTGAATCACAGTTAGCAGCCGCTACAGGCTTTCCGGTGTGCGCTGCAAATGCTTCCTCTACTTTCTCCTTAACCTTGCGGGAAGATTCTGTAGAGTTCATTTCTAACCATTCCAGCAAATCAAGGAACAGATCAGAACGGGTTTTAGGGTTGAAGAACATAGACCAGAACCCGCGCCACTTACCAACCGCTTTAGCGTTATAGGTGGTGATCATAGCAGCACGTACACCAGATAATTTACGGTGTGTGGTTTTGGTCTGGATGTTTGCAGCGTCGATAGCCTCCAGTTCATCACGGAAAGTCTCAATAGCTAAATCTACATCTTTACCGTACTCAGGCTTGATAGTACGGAAAGCTGTTTTCCAGCTATCTTTTTTGATGAAGTCAGATTGAGGGGAAAACTCTACACGCTTCATCCCCATTTGCTGTAACTCACCATTAGTAGCCTTGTTAACGCCGCTGCAATAGTCTTGCACCAGTTGATAGATCTCCTGATCTTCCTGATTCTTGTACACGGTTAAGAACAGGCATTCAGGACGTTTAAACAGGTGTTTACCTGCTTCTTTAGGGTGTGGAGTTTTCCAGCCATAGGCGCGGGTGTGCCCATCTACTTTGATAAACGGCAGGGTGTGAGGTAAACCAGCCTCTTTAGCTACACGCTCTGTACGCTCCCACAATGCAGCATTACGTACAGGATCGAGCATTACGATCGCTACAGTGTCGCCCGTCTGGTGTGCCATTTCAGCACCTGCTTTAGCCTGTTTCTCTGCACGTTTTTCTACATCGCGGTTGTTTTCGTAGTTGGTGATAGCTATGAACACATCAACCGACACACCAGCAATAATAGCTTTACGATCCGTACCTGCTGCTGTTTCTACCTGCTGTTTCATTTCATCAATCACGGTAGAAGCAAAGGCGGTAGCTTTCGCTAACTCTGCTTTCTGTTCACACTCTGCGTTATAGCGATCATGGATGAACTTTTCAGCAGTAGCAAAATCATCCTGAAAACGCGGAATATCAATACCCATCTGAACCAGAACAGCGCGGAAATCTTCACTATCTACAGTGGTGTTCCCTTTCAGTTCATTGTTTTCAGCATTGAACAGTTTATAGCCTTCTTCCCGTACTTCTGGATCTTCATTACGGATAGATTCAAGAGCATGTACCAGACCAGTTACTACAGAGTTTAAATCAAACATTTTTACTACCTCTCAAAGATTCAAGCGCCCTATGCGCCCTCAATGAGAAGATAGTACAATGTGATCATGATACCTTGCAACTAGTTTTTCATGCAGACGTAAAAAAGCCTCTAGAACCTACGCGAACAGGTAACTAAAGGCTGTAGAAATCAACTACTAACAGGCTTACTATCGCTTTAAACTAATTGCACACTACCTAACATTTCAGTTAGTCCGATCACGTCTAGCTGTTCATCGGTGTATGTCCGATCCCCTCTTGCGTACTGATACGCTGAACCGTGACTAAATCCATTTTCTCTAGCTTTCTTGTATCGTGCGATTATTTCCGCATTAGAACGCGATACATGAGGCACAAACGGAGTAACAAAGGATTGCACGGGTACAGAATCAGCACAGCCGCAAAGAGCTAAACAGGCTGAAAATATTAACCCTTTCATTTCTTTTTCTTCTTAGCCCAAATACCTGTACCTGCTGCTGCATCACGGGCATTAGCCCATTGTGCGTTATATGCGGCAGTGTTGATCGCTTCCTTGTGCTGAACCTCAGCAAGATAGCAAGTATCTTTAGAGATACCTTGCGCCTCACACTCTGCCCTACGTTGTTCAGGAGTAGAACAGCCAGCAAGCAGGACAACAGAAGAAGCTACTACAATCATTAACATCTTTTTCATTTTTTAATTACCCAAGTAAACTATTCAAGGTTTAAACAAATATACGATAGACTTATTTTTAGACACAAATAAATAAACGCGGTGAATGTGTCAATTTAAGTAAAGATTGATTTAGATCAAAGGTAGTACAGCAAGGATAATTAGCACGGTAATCATCTTAAACCCTCCATTTATGATCATGAGATCATGTTTGTACATTAATAAAAATAGATAGAACTAATTACACTGAACCAGAAGAACAGGCACACTAACAGGATAAACAAACATCCTTTCATATGTGCAGACTCAGAGCAATAATAAAACCTGTAAGAAATAAAATAGCGCTAATATGTGCATTAGTCATGAATTAACAGATCCTTAATCTCTACTATTTTAGACCGTGGGAAACTCTTTTTCATTGTCTCCAGTTGATACGAATAGCGCACACTCTTTAAGATTGCACCTGTAGCACTGACTAAAGAAAACCTATAGCCATTCTGTAAGAGGTGGTGCAATGGTTTATTGTGAATCTCTTTAGCACTGTATTTAAACATTACTTAGCCCTAAGAGGTGAGTAATCAGTATTGTAATCATAAACACCTATGATCCCTCTAGTTAAATCATCAATACCATTTTCTAAACGCTGCTTATACATTTTAAAGTTTTCTGAATGCTCGTTTCTAACTCTCTCTGCTTCACAATGTTTTAAAAAGTCTGCATCTGGATCAATAGAGTTTAATTTGAAATTAGCAATATCTAGCTTATGCCCTGATTCAATCATTTCTTTAAGGTGTATACTGGTTCTATTACTTTGTGCAACATTGTGAAGGTTCTTTAATTTCCTACTTTGCACACTAAGGAAATTAGTAATTTCTTTGTTTTGTTCTTTCAGTTTAGCAACCTGATCTACTGCCTTGTGATACTGAATCATTGCACTGATGCAACCGACTACACAAACTACCAGAACCCATACAGGAATAAACATTTTACAACCCTCTCAATTAACCTAACTGCAAACAGTGTATGATCATGATCTCATGATTGCAATACATAGCATTAAAAATTTTTAGTGAGGGGCTAACTCATTGTTACTGGGCGATTATTTCTGATTTAAAAATTTTCTATATCAGAACCGATAAAAATAAAAGCACAGGCTAAAAGGGAAAGTGGGGGGCGGGGGGTGTGTCTGATCCGCCTGGACTTCTAGCCCTCTAGCCTTCCGGCCTTCTAGATGTCTGGACGTTTAGACGGCTAAACGAATGGGATGACTAGGCACAGTCTGTTTAAGTATGGGTTAATCTCTATTCATTCAATCACTTAGCCGTATCTGTTCACAGTGAACGGTGTGAATAGGTTCCCTCTTGTGCCACGTCACACAGCTAAACCGCGTATCAGTAAATAAAGTGCTTGCACATTGGATCATGATCGTGTTATTATGTGTGTGAGTTGAAGGCCAATTAAGTTATGGAGAGAACCGACCCTGCACGATAGATAATAATAGTTAGCAGGATCATTATTAGGTGGCTAGTTATTATTTTTTCTTACATCGCACACCAGAGGGATTAACGTTAACTTCAATTGATAATGTTATTGCTCACATCGTCCAGCTTATTCACCACACCTTACCATAAGGAATATTGAACACGTAATAGTGAGTGAGGAATAATCTTATCACTACGTGGTTTATCTTTTCTTCTTTCCTTCCGTGTTAGTCAATTGCTTGTGAGGAATAACCCCTCTGTATTATGTCGTCACATAACAGAGATTTTTAGATCATTTAGAAGATAATTAAAAGAAAGTTTATAGATGTTTTCAAGCGATCTAAGTATATCCTATATATCTATTATGTTCGTTAGATAATTATACATTTTCAATGTATATGACGTTCACATACACTTAATATAAACCCTATAATTTATTGCCAGTGTATACACAATTTACTATATAAATAGAATGTAATTAAGGAATTAGGGAGAGTGGTAAAAACCCATAAGATTCTCTCCCTTACCTTTATCTAGAGGTAGCCATTGTGATAACTGCTAATAGCTCTCCTACTAGAGAGAAACGATTTAAACAGAGTTCAGATCCATACGCTGATGAAAAGGAAATTAGCATTAGGCTAACCCGTGAACAGTTACACGATCTGAATGATATAGCTCTAGCTAATGATTGCTCTATGTATTACTACACTAAGAATCTAATAGAAATGGCTATTATGTTTCAAAAGAAAGAAATAGAGTTTGAAAGGTTCTATAAATTCTTTGAATTTGTAATGAAGAATAGAGAGGAATAATGAAAGCAAACATTGAATTTAATGATCGCTTGTTTGATCAGGTTATTAAGATTGCTAATGAAAACGATATGAACGCTTATCAATATATTCGTGAGTTGGTAGCTTGTCATGTTGCGTACACTTTAGGTATTGAGGAATCAAAGAGGATTGCTAAAGATGAAGGAACAAGTAAGTAATACGTTTATTAAATCTTATCACAAGGTAATGAGAACACCTTGCAAGGGTAAGATAACACAGAATTTAAAGTTAGTTTATTGTGTATTGTTAGGTTTTCAAGAGAACGCGGGAAAAGCATTTCCATCTAATCAGTATATCGCTGATGAAATAGGAATAAGCAAACGCGCAGTAATCGACAATACAGCAGAACTAGAAAGGATGGGGCTTATTAAAAAGCAACGTCAATACAATAACAGCAACATTTATACAGTTAATGAATGGGGAGTTGAAGATACTAGAGGTGCAATGAGTTCACCCCCTAGTGAAGCCACTTCACCCCCTAGTGCAATGAGTTCACCTCTAGAGGTGCAGCCAACAGCACTCTATAAGAATATGGATAATACTATTCATAATATTAAAGATAAGATTAAAGAAGTAATAGAGGAAGAAGGAGTAGAAGAAATGAAACCATTTGAATCTAAAGCTACAGCTTATGTTAAAGAAAAAGAAATTGAAATGGATAGCCCTTCTACAGTGTCTTTCCTTTCTACAGTGTCACAGCCTGTTAAGGCTGATTCAGTGTCTAGCTTAACCGTGGTTCCTGAATTTAGATCAGGAGATGAAGCATATAGCTATGTACGCTCTATGGGTTCTCAGATTAAAGAGAAAGATTTTAATTATATCTTTGGATCTACTATGAAATATGAAGAACCAGAATTAAACATCTCAATTAAAAGGATCTACGGATAATGCAATATACGGAAATAGAAAAGGATGTATTTAAGTACCTACACCGTGGTTACTATTGGGCTGTAGATAATGGAAAGAATTACAATCCTACTAACAGTAGAATCATTGATCATCTACTGAATAAGTACAACCTACAAAAACATGAGTTGCCTAACATCAATTACATGTTAGCAAAGTTTGTAGAGAATGATTTAATTTATATCCATTATGGTGACAATGGTCTACATAATAAAACACGTTCTATTGTCGTGATGGATGTACAACCGAGGGAATTAAAGTGAATAAGCCAGATGAAGGATTAAAAGAACTTCTTACTATTGGTGAAGATGGTTATTTTTACTGGAAAAGTATTCCAGAGAATAAGAAACGAATTGCTAAACTAGGTTGTAGTAAAGTTGGTGCTAACCGCACTACAGGATTTACAGATATTACCTATAAAGCTAAAGCATATAAAGCACACCATGTTATGTACTGGTTTGTTACTGGGGAATGGTGTGAAAACGTGTTCATTGATTCAGAAGATAAAACAGATTATCGCTTTAAGAATCTTAAAGATATTGATAAATCTTCTGTACAAACTATCACTCACCCTAAACGATTCAATAAGATCAAAGTAACAACTATCTATAATAAAACTAGAAAATGTAATCGTTATAAAGCTCAAGTTAGTTTAGGTGGTAAAACTCGTTACATTGGGTTGTTTGATACAGAGGATGAAGCAATCTTTGCAACATGGAAAGTAAAGGATCTGTTATACCCTAATACATTTATTTTCCCTCCTTCACTTTCTAAGTTTATTGAAAGCAGTATTTAAAAAGCGATCTCCTATTGTCAGTATCTGCGGGTTATGCTTCCCGCCTTATTAAACCAAAAAAGAAAGCCCTACTACAAAGGGTGAATAAAAACTAAATGTAGGCACTATTTAAAGCCACTTCTAATAACTATGCTCCCTTCTTTCGGTGTAAGGGTGTGTATTTATTATTAGTGGCTTTTTCTTTTTATTAACCCATATCAAGGAAGATAAACCACAATGAATACAGCTAATCTAATCCCACTTAAAAAAGGTGAAGGTGGGCGTAAAATGGGTGCTATTAATAAAAGCACTCGTGAACGTAATGAACAGTTACGCAAACACCTAATGAATACAAATGTTATTTTTAAAGCAGTAACAGAGATTAATAACCGCTTAGATAATAATCCTGAATCAGTGAAGATGTCAGAGCTAATTAATATTATTGCTAAGATTGGTTCTTACCTCTATCAAACAGTGTCAGAAGAACATTATGAAGATGTGGTAGAGACAATTACAAGCCGTGATCAGGCAGAGGGTGAAGTACGTAACATGCTAGAGCTAGTAAGCCAGCTTAAAGCGGTTAAGTAATATGATTGATCTTTCTACCCTTTCCGATGAGGAACTATTAGATCTTCTCACTGAATTAAAACAAACACAGCAAAGGGTAAAAGCATTTCAAAAATACAATCGTATTGAATACTTTGATCCCTTCCCTTATCAGCGTAAATTTATGGCTGCTGGTAAAGAACATAACATACGCTATCTAAGAGCCGGTAACAGGTGTGGTAAAACTTTTGGTGCTGCTAATGAATTTGCTATGCACCTTACAGGCCGTTACCCTGATTGGTGGCAAGGCTTAGTAGTTCCTGATGGTGGTCATACTTACTGGTGTGTAGGTGTTACTTTAGACTCTGTACGGCGTGTTCTTCAAAAGGAATTACTAGGAACAGAAAACGCTAAGATATTAGAGGAAATAGGATCAGGCGCATTACCCCGCGATTGTTTAGATTTAGATTCTATTAGCCGTGATGGTAACGCAGTTAAATCTATTTGTGTACGTCATAAAGATGGATCAATCAATACGCTTAACTTCTATGGTTCACAAAATGAAGCTGTAATGATGGGTCAGAAAGTAAGGGGCTGTATGTTCGATGAAGAACCAGAACACAGATCCTTAGAGATATACAGCCAGATTAAAACACGTTTGCTTAATGCAGGTGGTAACGGTGTAGATGGTTTTCTAATCTTCACAGCCACACCAGAACAGGGTTGATATTAGCTCTGTATAAATCTCTCTAATTGCTGGAAACTCTTACTATTAAGTTAAAGACAATCAGCAGCGAAGCCTATTTATAGGAACGTTCAACGACTAGCCGCAAGGCGTACATGCAAGCGCATGGAAACGGGAGAAACTAATTTAATTAGTTAAGATATAGTCTGGACTATACAGAAATGTATAGCAGTTATTATTTCTACTCTATAAGGAGTTAATACACATGGAAGTATTTAAAACTATTGCTAATGCACCTTTGTTTGAAATTAATCAGAATGGTGAAGTTAGAAACAAAGAAACATTAAACACAATCAAACACCAATTAAATAACGGTGGCTATCCTTGCGTTACCTTGCGCCTAGATAAAGGCAGAGGTGCTAAAACAAAGAAAGCTATGATTCATGTTGAATTAGCAAAAGCATTTATTGATAACCCTAAGCAATTTGATCAGGTACTTCATTTAGATGATAACCGAACTAACTTTAGTTTGGATAATCTCAAATGGGGTGATCAAAAGATGAACATGAAACAGTCAAGTGATACAGGTTTTTATAACACTGTTAAGAAAGAATTAGATCTTATTTCTCCAGCAGGTGAAGTAATCCACGTTAGAGGGTTACGCACATTCTGTAGTGAGAATAATCTTGATTGGGGCAACTTCTCTAAAATGGTTAAGGGTAAATATCAAACTTGCAAAGGTTGGAGACTATACAGAAATAATAACGGGTGTAGTAGTAGCGTACTACACTGAACATAACGAACACGCCACTAAATGAAATGTTTGATAACGACGAATCAGGCGTATTGTATTTGCAAACAGCAAGTGTTTATGACAATCCAACATTCACACCAGAACAGTTAGAAAAACATATTGCAGCTATTCCAGAATATCAAAGGGAAATGCGTATTAAAGGTATTCCAATTTTTGGTACTGGTGCAGTATTTACTATAGCTGATGAATTGATTAGGTGTGAAAACGTCTACCCTCTTGCACACTGGCAAGTAGTAGCGGCTATTGATTGGGGTAACGTTAAAGATCCTACGGTTCTAGTTATCGCTGTTTATGATCCAGATAATGATAAATATTATGTGATAGATGAATATTATTTTGATCAAAGTGAAGAAGCTAGAAGCCCTGAAAACCTTGCACAGTTTATTTTAAAATCTGAATATTGTGCAGTGCCTGTAATTAACCCTCATGATTCAGGAATGAGCAGTAGCGCAAATGATACGAAAGGTAAGATCTTACAGCGTATGGGTGTTAATACTTCACCTGCTTTGATCTTCCGTAATCCTACTGACTCACAATTACAGATTACTAAATTCAATAATAACAACAAATCAGTAAGGCAGATTGATACAGGTTTAGAGGAAATGCGTTTGATGTTTAATCAGGGGCAATTAAAAATTAAAGAATCCTGTTATCACTGGTTTAAAGAGAAGCGTAGTTATTACTGGAAACATAACCCCGTAACAAATGAAGTTAAACCAAGTGGCGCAGATCATACTATTGATGCTTCACGATATGCAGTTATGAGCCTTATTAATAATAAGGGCTGTAACTGGAGTGATAGATCTAATATGGCTTCTTGTCAGTTTAGATCTTTTGATACCGTACAATTTAATAACTTCTAATTGCCTTATAAGGGATTAGAAAGGGAGATTGCTAAGGAATGGCAAACAGTAAACCGCTAGTAGATATTCTAGCAAAACAAGTTAGTAAGAATAAAGAAGAATGGAAAGAACGACTTTTAGATCAGTGTTTCCATTCTAAAAATGAGGGTGATAGTTATCGCTCTCTTAATATGATGAAGTTTAATAACGCTTATCTGTACTACACAGCACAGCTACCAGCAGCCACTACTAAAAATTCTAGTGATGTTACAGGCGGTGATACGTTTAAAGTAGGTCATCAAGAGTACGTAGAGCCTGTATTGTTCAATGCTGTTAAAGCAGCACTACCACAGCTACTAGATTCTTTCACTACTGATGATTCATTAGCCGTAGCTTTCCGTAACCGTGGCTTTAGAAAGAATCCAGTAGTAGAAGCACTGGTAGAATATAACATTAATAAAATCTTCCTACGTGATCAGGATGGTTACGGGATCTTAGAGAATGCTTTTAAAGAGATTCTAGTAACTGGTGATGCTTTCCTTAAAGTCTTTGTAGATGAAGTAACACACAAGGAAGTAGCAAGCGTAGAAGATTGGATCGAGTTATCCGCCTTTATGGGTGAACTTGCTGAAGGTTGGAACATTGCAGCGCCTAAAGGCTTCTTGAATGGTTCAGGGTCTAAGGGTGCTTTTGAGTGGAAAGAAGAAAAGATTAAGCAGCAAGATCCACAAACAGGACAAGTAGCAGAGCAATCTATTTATCTAGTACGCGGTAAAATTCCACTACAGAATATTGAAAAGAAATTAGTAGTAGAACAGTGTGAACCAAATGATCTTTGGTTTGATATTAACTACGCTACAGATTTTGGTAAGTGTCGTTATATTTGCCATCGTATCCGTACTACAGTAGGTGAAGCCCTGTTACGTGGCTTTGATGAAGAAGCTATTAAAAATGCTGCTGATGTGCAAACAGAAGATACACAATTACCTGAAATGTATTTCAGCGCCACCATGTATCAAAACCCTAACTATGCACAGAACAACCGTTTAGATCGTGGTGCTTCTACTGATCCTAATGAGCGCCCTATTTGCCTGTATGAGCATTATATTTATTCTTCTTTCCCTAATAAGAAAGGTGAATCCCGTAAATATCAGGTAATCACTACACATAATGAGTTAGTAGCAGATCCAGTAGAGATTAAACACTTCCCGTTTGTACATGGTCAGGGTGAACCTGTTCAGGGTAATTTCTTTGGTAGGTCTTTCTTTGATGTATGTAAGCCTTATCAGGACGCTCTAAGCCTTGCACAGCGTATGCAACAGCAAGTAGCTATGAAAACTACATGGCCACAATATAAAGCTGTTAAGGGTCAGTATGATCGCCAGAGCCTTTTAAATAATAGACCGGGTGCAGTGATTGAAGTTAACGCCCCTGAAATGTTGGAACGGTTCCAGCCTATGAGCCTTGATCAATCTTTCGTAGTGGCTACAGAAGCTATTAAAGAATCAATGCAACAGACCGTAGCACAGGCTGTAGATTTTGCTAATAGTGATGGTGGAGTTCCACAAGTAGCTACCGCTACTGCTTATCTTTCACTATATCAGGAATCTCTAAAGGGTAAGAGTTTAACTAATAACATCAAGCGTACTTTAGTACATCCTCTGATGATTAAAATTTATGAGATTATTAAAGATGAAGGATTTAATCTTTTTGCTCCAGATGGATCTATTATTAGTGGTGCTGAACTACCTAATGTTTATGATTTCATTGTCGATACAAACACAACGCATGATGATTTTGCACAAAACATGCAAATAAATAATGTGGCTTCTTTTGTACTTCAAGCAGCACAGTTAAATAGCCCTGTTATCACACCTCAGAATATCTATTCTATTGCCCGTGATATGCTAGAGAAATTTGATATTGATTCTACACAGTACCTTACTGATCCTTCACAGAATCAAGATCCTCATGCAGCAGAAGAACAGGCAAGAGCGCAGGCTATTGAATCAGAACGCCATAGCGTAGCATTACAAGCTGAAATTCTGAATAACTGGAAGATTGGCGCAGAGGTTCAGAAACTTCTAAGTGAAGCAGAGAAAGCAACACTAGAGGCACATAATACAGTATCTAAAGATCAGGCTGATAGTGCTGCTAAGATGCAAAAGATTATGACTGAATCACAGAATAAAGCTAATGAAATTCAGGTTAAGGCGCAAGAGGTAGCAGTAAAAAATAAAGCCGTTAACTATGAGACTATTTTAGCAGCACAGAAACACCAAGCAGATATTACTACACCTCGCATTAATGGGGTTAGGTAATGAAAGTGATTACACATAAAATTAAGACAATTAAAATGTTTAATCTCATTCAGGATCTGATTGAAGATAATGAATTGTGGGGAACTGATAAAGATTCTTACTATAAGTTTGAATGTAATAACGGAGAGTATTTAAACGCCTTTCTTAATGATAAGGCTGAAAAGCATTTAGAAAGTCTCGGACTTTTTGAAATTCTCTAAAAACCCTTCAAATAAGCCATTGTAACGCATTCTAAGCCATTTTAAGACCTCAAAATTAGGTAGGTAATACCTTTGCCTACCTTAGCTAAAAACAAGCCTTAAAAACGCTTACAGAGCGTTACAGACACTATAGAGGGGCTAGATAAATAAGCATTCTAGTTACCTCTTATCCCATAGGATAATAATCAATGCAAACTCTAAACACAATGACTATTAGCACAGAGGCAGAATTTAAAGCTGAATGTATAGCTAACGGTGATAAGGCAATTACCCTTTTAAAGTATCTTCAAAAGGAATTGCACGAATCTATTTTCCTTACTCCTAAATCTAGTGACAGGGAAAAGATCTTTCATAAATATAACAATGTAGGCGAGCTAATTAAAACGATTGAAAATGCCCGCCATGAATCCGCACCACAGCTTAACATTTAAGTTGCATGAAGCAACTATTATATTTTCAATATAAGGAATTTTAAATTATGTCTAATGAAATGTATTTTGATACTAGTTCTTTTGATTTTGATAGCCTTACAGATATTGTAGGTTTGAATGATAATAACGGCAATCCAGCACACGATAAAAAATCAGTAAGTAATAATGCTAAAGCATATCGTGATGAAATTGATGATATGAGCGATCTTTTCCCAGACGCGGTACGCGATGAGGAAGAACAGGAGATCGATCCTAATGATGATGTTTCAGATTTAGCAATTAATGAACCGCGTAACGGTGCTAATCTTACTGATTACTTCCGCGCTGCTGATGATAATGCTTTTATTGATTTTGAAGGCTTGCAATTAACTAAAGCACAAATTAAAGAACTGTATAAATCTAAAACTAAAGTAGAACATGATTCCGCTTATTTCTCTGAACAGGCTAAACGCTTTGATGAAGATAATAAGATGATCAATCAGCGTTATCTGATGCAAGCAACAGTATTAGAAAATAATATTAATGTACTTACTCAGCGTTTGAACAATCCTAATATTACTGATTCTGATTATGCAAACTATTCACGCCAGTTACAGCAACAGCAGGTAGCACACCAACAGCTAACTAATGAAGTGAATCAGATCATGAATACCCGTAGCCAGCAGGAACAGCTAGTAAATGGCTATCGTATTCGTGCAGCGGATCAAGAGCTATCTAACCTCTATCCAGAATGGAACAAGTATAAAACCGATGTATTGAGCTATGCACAATCAGAGGGAGTAAACGGTAACATTCTAGAAAAAGTTTATGATAAGCCAATTATGCAAATGATGCTTAAAGCGTATTTGTATGATGCAAATAAAAAACGTGTAGCAGCAGAGATTAATAATAAAACTTCTCAGGCACGTAATGCCCGTTCTACTAGCAGTGCTAATCAGTCAACACGTAATCAAAAGGTAAGTGAACAAGATGCAGCGAAAGCTAAAGCAGCACTATCTAAAATGGGTAGTAGCCGCGATCACAACGTAAAAGCCTTTGATTATCTTATCGACTAATTAAAAAGGATTTTAATTTTATGGGAAAGGTTGTAAAGAGTTTAACTGGTCATGGTGGCGGCGGTACTACTAAAACTAAAGAAAATAGTACAAAAACCGAATCACAGCAATCATGGCTAGAACAAAATAAACAGTATCAAACTTTACAGAATAACGCACTGAATGAAGCTAATAACTTCAATATGCCTCAATATCAGTTAGCAGGTGCTAATAACAATATTGATCAGGCATTAGCGGGATTAGGTCAGGGTGTAGATACACAGGGTTATAAAGATGCTTACCTACAGATGTTATCACAGGGTCAGGGTCAATATAATCAGGGTTCAAATGCTTTAAGTAGTGCTCTAGGTAAACTAAATCAGATTGGTAATATGTCACAGGCAGATTATCAAAATATGATGAAGTCAGAATATAATTCTGATTTAGTTAATCAGGAGATTGAACAGCTTAAAGGTGATGTTAACGATCAATATCAAGATCAAGTACAGCACCTTAACCAGCAAGCTAATATGGCTGGTGGCATGGGTAACAGTCGTGCAGGTGTAGCACAAGGTGTAATGGCAGGACAAGCACAGAAAGCTATTGCTAGTGGTTCGGTGCAATATCGTGTTGCAGAAGAACAGCAAGCATATAACCGCCTTAACAGCTACATGAATCAGCAATCCAGCGCAGCTAATAATATTGCTCAGATTGGTTCTAATATGTCTAGTCAGGGTCTACAGATGTACGGTGCAGGTATGGGTTATTATTCACAATATAACCAAGCACAAACACAGAACCTACAAAACCAATTCCAAGCCGGACAATATCAGCGCCAGATGCAGCAACAGCAATATGATGTTAATCGTCAAAATGAACTTATTAGACAATCTCCAGCATTGCAGCGTTTGAGTTATTACAATCAATCATTCTTACCTATGGCTAATTTGTCTACTTCTGGATCTGGTACGTTCACTGGTACAGGTGAAAATAAAACACCGGGTCAGGGTGGTAACTTGTTAGGTGGTTTAATGGGTATGGGTGGTGCGATGTTGGGTCAACATTACGGAATGAGTGATACAGGTACTGGTATGATGAGCATGTTTGGCGGTATGGCTGGTAATGCTTTTGGCAGTAGCTACTAATAAAGGAGTTAATTAAATATGTCTAACTTCTTTAAATCTGTTCTCCATTTAGGGGAACAGTCTGTAACTCAACCTTTCCGATCAATCAAGAAAGCAGCACACGGAGATTTTAAAGGCGGGTTTAATGATCTGTTTCATTCAGCCTCTAAAGCTGGTCAGGATGTAGCGCACAGTGTAGGTATTAGGGGGTGGGTTGGTTCTCACCCTATGCAATCCGTAGGCGCTGCTGTAGCTACTATCTTTGGTGGTTGGGCTGCATGGGGTGCTTATGGTGCTTCTGCTGCTGGTGGGGCTGCTGGTGCAGCAGGTAGCGCTACTGGTGCTGCTGCTGGTACAGCAGGTGCTACAGGTGGTTCCTCTATCGCTGCTGGTACAGTGATCGGGCAAACAGTGCCCGCTATACCTTCTGCTGCTTCTATGATGAGTGGTACAGGTGCAGCAGTTACGGCTACTCCTTCTTACTCTATTGTAGCTGGTGCTTCTGGATCTGGTGCTTCTCTCTCTAGTGGTGGCTATATGGCAACACACTTAGGGGGTGAAGCTACTGTAGCTAATACAGGTGGTTCTACTGCTTCTATGGGCTGGCAGGATTGGGTAAGGAATGGCAACAGAGCTAATAATCTTCTTAATTCTAATAGCCAACAATCACAACAGAATGCACCTGAACCAATGCGATTAACACAGCCAGAATTGACACTACGAAATACAAATGCTGGTCAATCTGCAACTAATAACCCATTAGCGCCTAATTCTACTTCTGAAATTATTAATAACAATGCAGGTGGAATTAACGCGCAATCATTCGGTAAGGCATATTAAAATGATTCAAGTATCACACAATAACCCTATTGCACCTAGTACAGCGCCTAGTGCAGATGAAATTATTAATGCGCTACAAGCTCACCATTCAATGTTAAAAGGTGAAGCACAGACGGCTACAACTGGTGAAGGTTATAACCCTTATCAGCCTGTAGAACAAACACAGCAAGATGCACAGCAAGCACACGCCGCTAATATGCAGCAGTATTTAGCCCCTGTACCTATGAATCAATATGATGTTAATTCAGAGCATACAGAGGAAAAGGCTAAACTATTCTCTAAGAATATTGAACATGATCCAGCCTTTAACGAGATTGGGGATGAAATGCACGAAATGCTAGAGCCTTTGCGTTTAGGTATTGCTAATGGTCAGATTGATATTAATCAGGCTAAACAAATTGCCGCTCAATGGGGTGCAGAACGATTTGATCCAGTGTTTGAAAAACATCACGGTAAACATTCAGCAAGTCATAAAATTAGCTTGCATGATACATCATGGATCAAGGAGGATAAATAATATGTCAGTTTACGACTATTTTAATTATGGTGCTGGTGCTCAGTTAGGCGTACAGCCTGATTACAATCAGCAGCAGTTTAACACACAGGGGGAATCACTAGCCCCTACCCCTCCTGCTAATAATGTTCCTGTAGCTAATGATTATTCTAATGATCAGCGTACAGCACAGGACTATAAACAACAGGCAAGGCAAGCACAAATTGATACTATGGGTGCTCAAAACACTGATGGTAAATATGTGTTTAAAGATGGTTATATGATGGATAAAACGCCTGATGATCGTGTAAGTATGGGTAGAAATGCTGCAATGGCATACATGACTAACTACCTTGCTAATATGGGTGATCAGAATCAAGCTATTGCCGCTGGTGCTATGGGTGCTTCTAATGCTGTAGCACAACATGACGCACGTTTAAAACGTGAAGGTATGTTAAGCCAACTGGAAAGCACAGGCCGCTATAACTCTTTAGATATGGCTAAGTGGGCTGAAACTGGTGATACAAAAGATCTAATTGCTAATCAGGGTACATGGACAAGTGACGGTAACGGCTTTATGCACAATACCCTTACAGGTGAATCTAAGCGTATTGAAGGTTATCAGGATCAGAAGAAACTAACACAAGTAGATACAGGTGATGAAATTCACTTTGTTAATGATGCTGGTGAAACTATTAAAGTATTACCAAAAAATATGACTCCAGAACAAAAAGCTGAAATGGGTGTAACTGGATCAGGTGGTGGCATTGGTTTAGATGAAGATGAATCACACAGCGACACACCAGCTAAAGTAAATGGTGTTTATGGTACTTATGATAATAAGCATAACTTTAAACCTCTAGGTGAAAAAGAACAGGCTTATTGGCGTGATCGTGAAAGTGCAGGTGAATCTAAAGGTGATGCTAATACACAGTTAGTAGATTCTGATCTAAAACGTTTATCTGAATTGCCAGATAGTGAGATTGAAAACTTCACAGGTCACACTATTAGTAAGAGTTCAGTAGCACAGGATAGTTACGCAGAATTTCACGGTAAGGATGCACAAGCTAATTTAGCAGCCTCTAAACGCCTTTCTACTCAATTGGGTAATAGTGCTATTGCAGCAGCTAAAGCCGCTGGTGCTTCTGGTATTAATACAGAGGCTGAATTAAAACGCTTTACCGCTGGTGTACCTCAAGTGCGTTATTCTTCTGTAGAAGATTATAAACAATCACTAAAAGAAATTCAGGAATACACTGATAACTTTAAAGCCTCATTGCTTAAAGGTAAGGGTGTAAAAACTACAGCTAATAAATCTACTGATCAAATGAGTGATGAAGAATTGTTAGCTACATATACAAAATAAGGAGGGTTAGCAATGGCTGATCGTCAAACTCTATTAACTGCTTTACGCAATGCACATAACGCAGGTGATACAGCAGGTGCTACACGTATTGCAGGGATGATTAAAGCCCTACCCTCTCAGACTTCACCAGAAGCCCCACAAGCCCCGCAAGGGGCTACTAACCCAACTACACCAGAACAGCCGCAGAACGCCGTACAGAGCGATACAGGCGCTTCTACAGGTGGTTTTATGCAGGGTGTTACAGATACTCTTAAAGCGTCTGGGCGTATTGCCGCTGGTGCTGTATCTGATGTAGCTAACGTTGGTGTAGGTGTGGTTAATGCTGGTTTATCTGCTGCTGATTGGGCTGCTGAACAGGCAGGAGGTAATATTGATTACAGGTTGCCTAGTGCTGGTTATGGTGATTCAGAATTTTCTAAAGAATACCTAACACCACAAACTACAGGTGAACGTGTTGTAGCCTCTTTACCTTCCTATGTAGTAGGCGGTGAAGTAGTTGCACCAGTTAAAGCCGCTGCTAATGCAGGTCGTGTAGCTAAATTTACTACCAGTGTTATTAATAATTTGCCTAGTGCTATTTCTGGTGAATTTGCTGAACATAATCAGGGTGATCTTTCTGCTGGTAATATTGCACTTAATACTGTAGCCCCTGCTGTAATTGAGAAAGTAGGCGGTGCTGCTGTTCGCGGTGTACGTAATATGTTACCGGAGAATTTCGGCGGTTATTCAGTAGCAGAGAAAACAGCTAATGTAGTTAAACCAGAAGCTGTAGAACGTGTATTACAGGGTGGTAATCAGGAAGCACAACAGGCTTACAGAACAGCTACCACAGATGCACAGGGAAATAGTATTCTGTTACCTTCTCAGGTTATGAATAATCAGGCAGGTGATAAATATATTGCTGCTGAATCTCGTGATATGTTACGCGGTGATAAATCTGAATATAATCAGCGTTTAGCACAACAGCAATCAGGGGAAGGAATTACACAGGCTGTAACAGATGCTAATGCAGGTGCTGTACCATTGCAGGACTCAGCACAGAATATTACAGGCCAGTTTAAACAGCAGAGTAATAAACTCTACAATGAATCTAAATCTAATGCTCAGGATATTCTAGATAGTCGCAACGTAACAGAAATGCACTTTAGAAATACTAAGGATCTAGCAGCACAACATTTAGAAGCAGATGCACAGGCAGGAAAGATTAATCTTAATGCTGAAACACGTAGAACCTTAACGCAGTTACAAAAAACTAAGTTTGATTCTATTGATACTCTTGATGCGTGGAAACGTGCATTAAGTGAGAAAGCAAATAAAGCCTACCGTAACGGAGATTATACAAGTTCTAGCACATTGAAAGGTGTATTAGATAATCTACGTGGTGAAGCAGATGCAACTATTCAGAGTATTGATCCTGCTGCTGGTTCTATTTATCGTGATGCAGATACTTATTTTAAAGAATCAGTAGGTGATTTTGGTTCAGGTAAGAAATCTGTATTAGGTAAAATGGCAGATAAGGAAAACCCACAGACCGCTACTAATGTTTTAGTAAGGGGTCAGAATGCAGAGTTTCACGCTAATCAGATTGGTGATGCTATGGATTCTGCTATTGCTTCTGGTTCTCTTGATAATGCTGCAACACTTGCTACAGAGTTTGGATCTAGTTTAGGCAGTGCTACCCGTGAAACAGCGTTAGGTGCTGCTACAACTGGTGCTAACTTCTCTCCTACTAAGTTTGCAAACACCCTTAACCGACTTGATCCACAAGTTAGCGTAGCTACTCGTTTTGCTGCTGATGAACAGGCCGTAAATGATGCACTGTTAGACGCTGTACAGCTCACAAGGGCTAAAGCACGTTCTACAGGCCGTATTACTAACGTGTTAGCGTCTGGTGTGGGTCGTACTGTAGGTGCTGGTGTAGGTGGTGCATTGGGTTCTACATTAGGCGGTGTAGGTGCTGGCTTAGGTGCATTAGCTGGTAACAGTGCAGCTAAAGTAGTTGGTGAAGGATTGTTAGATCGTCTTACTGGTACTTTAGGTAGGGGTAATAAATACATTCAATTCCTATCTGATCCAGCTAATGCTAAATTAGTTTCAGATGTATTAGCTAATCAGGGTGGTTTAAATGCTACTACAGATGCTATTACAAGGGCTATTGATTCAATCACACAATCAACAGCAACTAATTATAGCAGTGTTAATAGCCCTTCTGTTTCACCTTCCGTTAATACTATTGCACCTGTTACAGATGATTCTACACCAGAACCTGTACAACATGCGCAAGTAGCTAAACGTGAAGCTAACACAACTGATAATTTTGATCCTAAAGTTACAAAACTCTATAAGGCTTTAGCACACGCGGAAACAGGCGGGTTAGATAATCGCTTTATTCGTACTAAGGCTGCTGAATCTGGAGTTAGTACAGCATATGGTGCAGCACAATTAACAGTTTCTACACTTGATGATTTTTACAAGCGTAATTCCGGTTTGTTCAATGCTAAGGAGCGTGATTATATTAAACGCTTCTCAGAGCAAGGGCAAATGATGAAACATGCAGCACATAATGATCCTGTATTTGGTTATGGTGGTTCAGGTGTATTAGGTGGTAAAGAAGATCGTAAACTGTATGCAGCAGT
This sequence comes from Buttiauxella sp. WJP83, assembly GCF_027594725.1. NCBI lineage: Bacteria > Pseudomonadati > Pseudomonadota > Gammaproteobacteria > Enterobacterales > Enterobacteriaceae > Buttiauxella > Buttiauxella sp. WJP83. The sequence continues at coordinate 1,432,625 of NZ_CP110080.1, read as the reverse complement.
AGTACGCAAGATGCTACAGAAAATGATTAAAGATAATAATGGTAGTTTAGATAAAACTGTTATGCAGTGGCGAGGTAATAATAACGATCATGCTTATTTTGCTAAAGTCCGTAATGCGTACCGTAACAGCTAACTAATATAAGGGGTGTAAATTGAATTTCATACAGCAATTAAAAGCGGGTGATCAAACAGCTTGCACCCCTTACCATTTTGTAGAGTCAGTAAAACAGAACAGATCACCAATGTTTGATTGTTACAAGAATGTTGATGATATGGTAAACCACTTTAACAAAGTGTTTGAATCTTTCGATAGGTGGGAATATTTAGCGGTAGATGATCGCGGGGTTGTCCAGGCTGTTTTAGTATTTTTAATCGACGAATACGACTTACACAAAGGATGCCCCGTAATCCTTCCTCTAATGGCCTACAGCAACGTTAAAGGCGCTTTGGCTAGTGGTTACAAGGAAATGAAGCAGATAGCGAGAGAACGCGGCATAGGCTGGTTAATGACGCAGCGCGGAGAAGGTGATCAGATTATTTCTAAGTACCATAAAATAACTAGTTGCAAAGATCATGATACTATGTGACTATGTTCAGGCGCTAGGGAGTACCGCCAACACAGAGCGCATTATAAGTAGTAGAAAACGCGGTAGTTAATACGCGGTTTCTTAGGAGTGCGGAGGGTTGAACGGTGAACAATCAAGAGTAGCGGCCTAAAGTCGCTTCACCATATAATTTACCAGTGCCACCAATCCGACTAATCAGGGGTGGTTTGTCCGGTGGTGCTGGTTCCCTTTACTGTTTTTTATTTAAGAGGTGCTTAAATGCCTACTATGACTTTAAGCAAGGCTGAACAGTTAGTAGCCTTGTATTCTAAACTTGCTGGTTATCGTTCTCAGGTTTCTAGCCTTGCTTCTTCTGGTCTTACTGGTGAGGAAATCACAGAAGCGCGGGAAGTGCTAGATGCGGTGATCACTCATACTAAGAGTGAGATCAACGCTGTTAAAACTGGTTCTTTCCAGAACAGTTAATAATAGTTTCTTAGAATACCCTCTTAATTGAGGGTTTTCTTGTTTCCGCGTATTCTTTTTAAAACCCCTAATACTATAATGTGGATTAATTCAAACTTGAAAAATATTTGAATTATTTTACATATCGATTTTAAGCCACCTGTAAGCCCCTACACGCCCTTCTAAGCGATTATAGCTACAAGTGGGTTAACCAATATAGAAAACCCCGTAGAATCGCTTCTAGGGGGCTTAAATTTGATGTTTGAGGGGTATTTCTGGTTAGTCTAATAAATGGGCTATAGATTCTGCTTTTACGTGTGCATATCTGGAAAGCATAGATAAAGTTTTGTGACCTGATACCGCCATTAACTGAACAGTAGATAAACCTTTCTCAGCAGCGTTAGTAATGGCTGTATGTCGTAGTGAGTGGAAACATACATTTTCTACCTCTGCTATCCGTGCAGCACGTCTAAAGGCTTGTGTGATCCCATAAGGGGAAATGTCAAAGATCCGTTGATGCACTTGCTTACCTTTGCATTGTTCTTTAAGGATCTCCATTGCCCGAAGGGTAAGAGGTACTTTTCGTGCTTCACCATTTTTCGTTAAGTCACCCATTAAACGAATAATACGTTTATCAAGATCTATCATATATGGCGTTATAGCTAAGATCTCGTTTCTTCTCATTGCCGTTTCATAGGCAAGTTCAATAATCGGCTTACTCTTTTCACTAGCCCATTTTAAGATCCTACGTAGTTCATCCGGTTCTACAATTACATCCCTTGCTTTCCCTGCTTCTGGTAACTTCACACCTTGCGTTACATCTTCACAGGCTACGTTATGTTCTTCTTTCGCCCAACGTAGGAAACGTGAAAGTAATTGTATCTCTAGCCTCACTGTAGAACCCGTTACAGCGTTTAAACGGTGCGACCTATAAGCTACTACATCTTCTTTAGTAATCGCTTCTAAAGCCGTTGTACGTAGGTTACGGGCTACCACTGTTAAGCGGTTCTCTACAGAATCATAACCGCCTCTTTTCTTTCCTGCCTTAATCATTACCTCAGATAAATATAAGGGTGCTAATAGTTGAATAGTGTTAGCTGGTGATTGTTCCTGCTCTTGTTCCCGCGCCCACTGTTCAGCATCTTCTAATGTGGGATGTGTAGAGGAAATTGGTTTTTGTCCTGCCTTGCGGATCTGACACTGAACCTTACCAGAAGGTAGAGTACGAAAAGTAGCCATTTGAACCCTGTTATGTTGCCTTACCCCGTTCACAGTTGCTATGATGTTTACGACTCGCGCAATATTGATAAAAATCGTTACTTATCAATCGTTTCGGCACGTAGCGCAGCCTGGTAGCGCATCGTCATGGGGTGGCGAGGGTCGAGAGTTCAAATCTCTCCGTGCCGACCAAAATACTTTAGAAAGCAGCCTGTTATGGCTGCTTTTTTTATATCGCTAATTTTTCGAATGATGAAATTCTCCAGGCATATTCGCCAGCGACCCCAGCATCAACAAATCTGAAAAACGGGTGGTGTATCGTGGTGACAGCATTTCCCTTTTCATCTGCCACGGTTGTTGGATGCCCTGTCCTGCAAAGTAAAGCGTCCCTTTTCCCCTTTTCTTATTAATGCCGTCCATTGCCTGCATTAGCGCCTCGCTATTCAGTCGTGGCGGGTTCTCATCAAAGAGATTGAGTTGAGCCACACCCTGGCTAAAAAAGTCGCCGAGCATCACTCCGGCTTTTTGATAGTGGTGCCCATCTCTCCAGATAGCACACAGGCAACGCATTGCAGCACTGATAATGTCTCGGGAGTCCTGCGTAGGTGCCAGGAGTTTCACCATTGCCTGGTTGCCATAGTAAGGCTCATTCACACAGAAAGGTGATGTTTTGACGAATACGGAAATATGGCGGCAATACTGATGCTCAGCTCTAAGCTTTTCTGCGGCACGCACCGCGTAGCTGCATACAGCCTGCCGCATGTGCTCATACTCTGTAAGACGTTCCCCAAATGAGCGAGAACAGATAATTTCCTGTTTCGTCGGCACAAACTCTTCAAATCCCAGACAGGATTCACCACGCAGTTCACGAACTGTCCTTTCGAGCACAACGCTGAAGTGCTTACGTATAAAACGCGTATCAGTATCTGCAAGTTGCAGCGTGGTTTTGATCCCCATCGCATCAAGCGTTTTACTGATACGCCGACCAATACCCCACACTTCACTCACCGGGAAATAAGCCATCAGCTTGCGTTGTTTTTCGATGTTCGAAAGGTCAACCACACCGCCTGTTTGTTGCGGCCATTTTTTAGCGGCGTGATTAGCGAGCTTCGCTAACGTTTTGGTTTGTGCTACCCCGATACCCACCGTTAAATGCGTTCTCAGCAAAAGGGTCGCGCGAATTTCCCGGCTTAAATCCTTCAGATTGCGACAGTGACTCACACCAGAAAAATCACAGAATGCTTCGTCAATTGAGTACCTCTCAACCCGTGGGCATATTTCTTCCAGCGTTGTCATCACCCGATGCGACATATCGGCATACAGCTCATAATTGCTACTGAACGCAACAACACCATAATGGCGAAAGAGATCTTTCTGCTTGAAGTAAGGGCCGCCCATTTTGACACCACATTTCTTCGCCTCGGCATTAAGGGCCACCACGCAACCATCATTGTTACTTAAAACGACCACCGGCTTGCCTTTCAGGTCTGGCCTGAAAATGGTTTCGCAACTGGCGTAAAATGAATTCACATCTACCAGGGCGAACATAACGGGCTCGTCGATTTCACGATGTAAGTGACCACACCAAATACCTCAAGCGCCTCATCGGGTATCAAAGTGATAGCTTTGTAAGCACGATTAAGCGGCATTAATTGAATGATGGGTCTGAGTTGTAATTGCCTGACGATAAATTCACCATTAACCGGCACAATCACAATCTCGCCATGCGCCGCCGTTCTGGCGCTGTCGACAACCAGTAAATCACCATTGCCGATGCAGCCTTCAATCATCGAGTCGTCAGATGCGCGTACGAAATATGTGGCGCCAGGATGCTTAACCAGCAACTGATGCAGATCGATGCTCTGCTCCGCATAATCCTGAGCCGGTGACGGAAATGCCCCCATAGTGATGCTCCAAATGACAATTAACTGTATATACATACAGTATCGTTAAATAGACGCCCCAATCAAGCCGCTTGCAGGAAGATTCTTATAACAATCTGAAGTGGCGGAAAATTTAGTTAGCAGAACCAGACATGTTGATGAGCGGGGTTAATCACCAGTCAAATTTGTCCTACCGATTCAGCCTTCACCGTTCTATGCTTATCTGATGGAGAAAATAGCTGAACTAAAACGAACCAAGCGCCTTGCGCTTTCCTTACTGTTGATTGCTGCTGTAACGTTTGTGACCACCCTCTTTTTGCCACCCAACTTCTGGGTTAGCGGCTTAAAAGCGATTGCTGAAGCCGCAATGGTGGGGGCTCTTGCTGACTGGTTCGCGGTTGCGGCACTCTTCCATCGAGTCCCTATCCCCTTTATTTCTCGCCATACGGCGATTATTCCGCGTAATAAAGACAGAATCGGCGAAAATCTTGGCATCTTTGTGCAAGAGAAGTTTCTCGATACTCAATCCCTGATTGCCCTGATTCGTCGCCACGAGCCGGCACACATGATTGGCCAATGGTTCAGCAAACCCGACAATGCTCAGCGGGTTGGTCAGCATCTACTGCAGGTGATGAGCGCTTTTTTGGATATGACCGACGATGCTCGGATCCAGCGCTTGATCCGCCAGGCCGTGCATAAGGCCATTGATAAAGTCGATTTGACGCATTCAAGCGCCCTACTGCTGGAAAGTTTGACGAAAAATAACCGCCATCAGGAACTGCTCGATTCAGTTATCGCCCAAATGATCACGCTAATTAAACGTGAAAACACGCGTGCTTTTATTGCCCGCCAGATTGTGCGTTGGCTGGAAACAGAGCATCCGCGCAAAGCCAAAATGCTGCCAACAGAGTGGCTGGGGGAACACAGTGCGGAATGGGTTTCCAGTGCGGTAAATTCATTTTTAGATGACGTCAGCCACGACCAGGGGCATCAGATCCGGCAGGCGTTTGATCGGGCGACGTTAAAGCTCATCGAGAATCTTAAACACTCACCGCAAATGGCTGAAAAAGCTGACAGCATTAAAAATTATTTAAAAGAAGATGAGGCATTCAATCGCTATCTGGGTGAACTGTGGGGGGATTTACGGCAATGGCTGAAAGCAGACGTTAACTCTGATGACTCACGCTTGAAACAGCGTATTGCAGAAGCAGGACTTTGGTTGGGGGAAACGTTGGTTGCTGACAGCGCGCTGCGCGCTTCACTGAATGAGCATCTGGAGCAAGCCGTGCAAAAAATGGCACCCGAGTTCGCCACATTCCTCACTCACCACATTAGCGATACGGTCAAAAGTTGGGATGCACAGGATATGTCGCGGCAAATTGAACTGAATATTGGTAAAGATTTACAGTTTATCCGCATTAACGGCACGCTGGTTGGGGGTTCCATCGGGCTGGTGTTGTACCTGCTATCACAGATACCTGCGGTTTTGCCGCTGCTGAATTTTTGAATCGGGGAAAATAAAAAAAGCAACGCCCGCATAAGCGGGCGTCAGGAAATCAATGGTGTTGATTCGGTTGGTCGTTATGACCGACTTTTGAGAAGACGTTAAAGACTTCACCCAATCCATAGATAAGACCGAGGATCACCGCCATTACGATTGGCACCATGACCACGGCAAACACCAAGCTTTTCAATAACTCTAACATGGATGCCTCCAACAAAAGTGAGAACGAGTATTCTAACGACCTGACAGAAAAACGCACTCTCCTTTTGTGCGATTTGCCCAACCCCTCGCAATAGGGGAAAATGACGTTTTTACTATTGCGGAGAGGTTATGCAAGCTGAAATTTTACTGACGCTGAAACTCCAGCAGCGGCTGTTCGCCGATCCACGTCGTATCGCGCTACTTAAACAAATACAACATACCGGCTCAATTAGCCAGGGCGCAAAACTCGCAGGTATTAGCTACAAAAGTGCCTGGGATGCCATCAATGAGATGAATCAGTTAAGCGACGAGACCCTGGTTGAGCGGGCGACGGGCGGCAAAGGCGGCGGCGGTGCGGTGATTACGCGCTATGGCGAACGCCTGATTCAGCTGTATGAATTGCTCGCGCAAATCCAACAAAAAGCTTTCGATGTGCTGCGTGATGATGCACTGCCACTTGATAGCCTGCTTGCCGCTATTTCCCGTTTTTCACTGCAAACCAGCGCCCGTAACCAGCTTTTCGGCACCGTTCTGCATCGCGATAGCGAACAAGTACAACAGCACGTTGATATTCTACTGGCTGATGGCACCACACGTCTGCGTGCAGCGGTTACACGCCAAAGTGCCGAACGTCTGGGGCTAAGCGAAGGCAAAGAAGTGCTGGTGTTAATTAAAGCGCCATGGGTAGAAATCACCACTGACGCCCAACGCGCCAGCGGCGCAGACAACCAGCTCACCGGCACTATCACCCATATTCAACAAGATGCCGAACAAAGTGAAGTTCTGGTGCAACTGCCCGACGGACAAACGCTGTGTGCAACGGTTCCTAATCACGTGGTAGAAATCGAGAAACTGGTAGAAGGTGCTGAAGCCATAGCATTTTTTAATGCCGATCGCGTGATTATCGCCACTCTGTGCTAAATCCGCCCGGTGAATTGACAACGATATGTGCAATCCGTAAATCTGGAACTTATCACTGCAAAACATGGGATAAAACATGTCTGTGTTGCACATCTCGCAAGGTATATTTCACCTAAGCGACATCCGAACTCTAAACCTCAATGATTTAACCATTAACGCCGGTGAAAGCTGGGCGTTTGTGGGTGCGAACGGCAGCGGAAAATCCGCGCTTGCCCGCGCTCTCGCAGGATCTCTACCTCAGCAAAAAGGCGAACGCCAATGCACGTTTACACGCGTTGCCCACCTTTCCTTTGAGCAACTGCAAAAGTTAGTCAGCGATGAATGGCAGCGTAATAACACCGATTTATTGAGCCCTGACGAAGACGATACTGGCCGCACGACAGCGGAAATCATTCAAGAAGAAGTCAAAGATGCAGCCCGCTGTCAGCAATTAGCTGAGCTTTTTGGTATCACCCCCTTATTAACTCGTCGTTTTAAATACCTTTCAACGGGTGAAACTCGTAAAGCCCTGCTCTGCCAGGCTTTGATGCCACAGCCTGATTTGCTCATTCTTGATGAACCGTTTGATGGGTTGGATGTGAAATCTCGTGAGCAACTCGCCAGGTTATTGGGTGAACTGAGCACGCAGGGTTACACCGTGATAGTGGTGCTTAACCGTTTCGATGAAATTCCGGACTTTGTACAACATGCTGGCGTGCTGGCCGATTGCGCGCTGATTGAAGTTGGCGAGAAACAAACATTGCTCGAGCAGGCGCTGATTGCACAACTGGCCCACAGCGAAAAACTGGCGGGCGTGGCGCTACCTGAAGCCGACGACCCAAGTGCGCGCTATACACTTCCAGAAAACCAGCCGCGTATCATTCTGCGCGATGGTGTCGTGGAATATAACGACCGCCCTATTCTGCATAAGCTCTCCTGGACGGTAAATTCCGGCGAACACTGGCAAATAGTGGGTCCAAACGGCGCGGGTAAATCGACATTACTCAGTCTGGTTACTGGCGATCATCCGCAAGGTTATAGCAACGATCTGACTCTATTTGGCCGTCGTCGTGGCAGCGGCGAAACCATTTGGGATATCAAAAAGCATATCGGTTACGTAAGCAGCAATTTGCATCTGGATTACCGCGTTAGCACCACGGTACGAAACGTGGTTCTTTCCGGCTATTTTGACTCGATTGGGATTTATCAGGCCGTATCTGACCGCCAGCAAAAACTGGCTCGCCAATGGCTAAACATGCTCGGTATGGACAACACCATCGCCGATGCGCCGTTCCACAGCCTTTCATGGGGCCAACAACGTCTCGCGCTTATTGCACGTGCATTGGTTAAACACCCAACCCTGCTGATTCTGGATGAACCGCTGCAAGGTCTGGATCCGCTGAATCGCCAGCTAGTACGCCGCTTCATTGATATTTTGATTGGTGAAGGAGAAACCCAGTTACTGTTTGTCTCTCATCATGCTGAAGATGCACCGGAATGCATTACGAAGCGATTAAGTTTTGTGGCTGATGGCGATATCTATCGTTACGAATTTGAGGATTTGGCACTTTAAGATAAGCCGCACCCCCGCTACATAGCGGGGTGTTTTATAATCCAGCTCACCTAAGAAAAGCCCGAGAAACAATCAGTGTAAGCGATTCCACTAATTTAGCGCATGTCACACTTTTGACATCTCTGTTATGCTATGTTTATTACATACCATACGCGTAATGGAGCGAAAAATGAGAGTATTGGTAACAGGTGGTAGCGGTTACATTGGCAGTCATACCTGCGTGCAACTGCTACAAAATGGCCACGATGTCGTCATTCTGGATAATTTGTGCAACAGCAAGCGTAGCGTTCTGCCAGTGATTGAACGTCTGGGTGGTAAACATCCTCTGTTCATCGATGGCGATATTCGCGATGAAGCGCTGCTGGCTGACGTTTTCCACGATCACCAGATTGATGCCGTTATTCATTTTGCCGGGTTGAAAGCCGTTGGCGAATCGGTTAGCAAACCGCTGGAATACTACGACAACAACGTAACCGGCACATTGCGTCTGATTTCTGCCATGCGCGCAGCCAATGTCACTAACTTCATCTTCAGCTCTTCCGCCACGGTTTATGGCGATCAACCACAAATCCCTTACGTTGAAAGCTTCCCAACGGGCACACCTGCAAGCCCTTATGGCCGCAGTAAGTTAATGGTTGAACAGATTCTGGCTGACCTGCAAAAAGCCCAGCCGAACTGGAGCGTGGCCCTGCTGCGTTACTTCAACCCGGTGGGTGCGCATCCATCAGGAGATATGGGGGAAGATCCTCAAGGCATTCCAAACAACCTGATGCCTTACATCGCACAGGTTGCCGTTGGGCGTCGTGATTCACTGGCCGTCTTTGGAAACGATTACCCAACCGAAGACGGTACCGGTGTGCGCGATTATATTCACGTAATGGATCTCGCCGATGGCCACGTTGCAGCAATGCAAACGCTGCAAGGCAAACCGGGCGTGCATATTTACAACCTCGGCGCCGGTATCGGCAGCAGCGTGCTGGACGTGATCAACGCCTTCAGCACCGCTTGCGGTAAACCGGTGAATTATCACTTCGCACCGCGTCGTGATGGTGATCTCCCCGCTTATTGGGCTGATGCCACCAAAGCCGACCAAGAACTTAACTGGCGTGTCAGCCGGACTCTGCAAGAAATGGCAGATGATACCTGGCGCTGGCAGTCTCGCCATCCTCAAGGTTATCCAGACTAAGGAAATGTGATGGAGCAGTTTAACCCGGTGGATCATCCACATCGCCGCTATAACCCACTGACCGGACAATGGATTCTGGTGTCCCCGCATCGCGCTAAGCGCCCATGGCAAGGGGCGCAGGAAACGCCGTCAAATGAAACACTGCCGGCCCACGATCCGGATTGTTTCTTGTGTCCTGGCAATACGCGTGTCACTGGCGATAAAAATCCGCAATATACCGGCACATTTGTTTTTACTAATGATTTTGCTGCGTTGATGACGGACACCCCTGATGCGCCAGAAAGCAGCGATCCATTGATGCGTTGTGAAAGCGCACGCGGCACCAGCCGGGTTATCTGCTTCTCACCAGATCACAGTAAAACATTGCCACAGCTTTCAGTGTCTGCGCTGGAAGAAGTGGTAAAAACCTGGCAAGAACAGACCGCGGATTTAGGGAAAACCTATCCGTGGGTACAGGTTTTTGAGAATAAGGGTGCAGCGATGGGCTGCTCCAACCCGCACCCGCACGGTCAGGTTTGGGCAAACAGCTTCCTGCCAAATGAAGTGGCGCGTGAAGATGTGTTACAACGCGAATACTTTGCCAAAAATGGCTCGCCAATGCTGGTCGATTACGCGCAGCGCGAGTTGAAAGACGGTAGCCGTACGGTGGTCGAAACGGAACACTGGATTGCCGTGGTGCCTTATTGGGCCGCCTGGCCGTTCGAAACCTTGTTGCTGCCAAAAACGCATATCCTGCGCATCACCGACTTAAGTGCCGAACAAAGCAGTGATTTAGCGCTCGCGCTGAAAAAACTGACCAGCCGTTACGACAACCTTTTCCAGTGCTCATTCCCGTATTCCATGGGCTGGCACGGCGCTCCGTTTAACGGCGAGGAAAATGGCCACTGGCAGTTGCATGCTCACTTCTATCCACCGCTGCTGCGTAGCGCAACAGTGCGTAAATTTATGGTCGGCTACGAAATGCTGGCTGAAACCCAACGTGATTTAACCGCAGAGCAAGCCGCAGAACGCTTGCGTGCCGTTTCCGATATCCACTTTCGCCAATCCGGAGAATAAAAAATGAGTCTGAAAGATAATACCCAACACATCTTCGCCGAAAAATTTGGTTATCCGGCGACCCATACGATTCAGGCTCCGGGCCGCGTTAACCTGATTGGCGAACACACCGATTATAACGACGGTTTTGTGCTGCCTTGTGCGATCGACTACCAAACTGTGATCAGTTGTGCGAAACGTGATGACCGCATGGTGAGCGTGATCGCCGCCGATTACGACAACCAAACCGATGAGTTTTCTCTCGATAAACCGATTCTGAGCCATGACACGCAACAGTGGTCCAACTATGTTCGCGGTGTGGTTAAACATCTACAAAAGCGTGATAAAAACTTTGGCGGCGCTGATTTGGTGATCAGCGGTAACGTGCCACAAGGCGCAGGACTTAGCTCATCGGCTTCACTTGAAGTGGCTGTGGGTACGGTGTTCCAGAAGCTTTATCACCTGTCACTTGATGGTTCACAAATTGCCCTGAATGGCCAGGAAGCAGAAAACCAGTTTGTTGGTTGTAACTGTGGGATCATGGATCAGCTGATCTCCGCGTTAGGTAAAAAAGATCACGCGCTGCTGATCGATTGCCGCACGCTTGGCACCAAAGCGGTTTCAATGCCAAAAGGCGTGGCCGTTGTCATCATCAACAGTAACTTCAAACGCACGCTGGTGGGCAGCGAATACAACACCCGCCGCCAGCAATGCGAAACCGGCGCGCGCTTCTTTACTCAGAAAGCGTTGCGTGATGTGGAACTGTCCAAATTCAACGCTGTGGCTCACGAACTGGATCCGATTGTCGCTAAACGTGTGCGCCACGTACTGACCGAAAATATCCGCACCGTTGAAGCCGCTGATGCACTGGCAAAAGGTGACCTTCACCGTATGGGCGAGCTAATGGCTGAATCTCACGCTTCTATGCGCGACGATTTCGAAATTACCGTACCGCAGATCGACACATTAGTTGAAATCGTCAAAGCCACTATCGGCGATAAAGGCGGTGTGCGTATGACCGGTGGCGGTTTCGGTGGTTGTATTGTTGCGCTTATCCCGGAAGATTTGGTTCCAGCGGTGCAGCAAGCCGTCGCAAAACAGTACGAAGCGAAAACGGGCATCAAAGAAACCTTCTATGTCTGCAAAGCTTCGGAGGGCGCGGGTCAATGCTAAAAGAAACGCCACAGCTCGCTCCTGACGGGCAGCCATTCCGCATTTCCACCCTGCGCAATAGTGCAGGATTAGTGGTCTCGGTCATGGACTGGGGCGCGACTTTGCTGTCGTGTCGTGTGCCGATGAAAGACGGTTCCGTGCGCGAAACGTTGCTCGGCTGTGAAACACCGGAAGATTATTTGAATCAGTCGGCTTATCTGGGAGCAACGGTTGGGCGCTATGCCAACAGGATTGCAAACAGCACGTTTAGCCTTGATGGCGTAACCGTTAGCGTGACGGCTAACCAAGGCGCACATCAGCTACATGGCGGGCCTGACGGCTTCGACAAACGTCGCTGGCGTATTGTGCGCCAGAACGAACACGAAGTGCTGTACACCCTGGATTCCCAGGATGGCGACCAGGGTTATCCCGGCGAGTTGCGTGCAACGGCACGCTATGCGCTCACCGAAGATAACTGCATCACTGTTGAGTTTCGCGCTAAAACAAGCAAAGCATGCCCGGTTAATCTGACCAACCACGCCTACTTCAACCTTGATGGTCAGCAAAACGATATTCGTCAGCATCGCCTGCAACTTCTGGCTGATAGCTATTTACCCGTGGACGGCAACGGCATTCCACAGGCTGGGCTTAAAGATGTGGAAGGCACCAGTTTTGATTTCCGCACGGTGAAAACCATCGCTGATGACTTCCTGAGTGATAACGATCAGGTGCTGGTGAAAGGTTACGATCATGCGTTCTTGTTGCAGGCACAGGGCGATGCCAGCCAACCGGCAGCACACCTCTGGTCGAGCGATAATAAACTGCAAATGACGGTCTACACGACTGCACCTGCATTACAGTTTTACAGCGGTAATTATCTGGATGGGACGCCTGCTCGGGAGCAAGGGACTTACCGCGCATATCAAGGCCTGGCGCTGGAAAGCGAATTCCTGCCTGACAGCCCAAATCATCCGGAATGGCCACAACCCGATTGTTGGTTACAGCCTAATGAAGAATATCTGAGTATTACGGAATACGAATTCATTCCGCTATAAGTTCCCCACCCTCCCCCTGGGAGGGTGATTCTTCTTCGAATCGCTGGATTTCCCGCCATTTAGCGACAAAAATATAACAACCATTCACATCCACCTTACACTCCACACTCTTTTTCGCTATGTTAAACGATTAGCATTGCCGCTCGCCCCTTTGCGGCAATATAATGATAATCGTTATCATTAATCGCAGGCTTATTAAGGAGTAAACTATGGCTGTTACTAAGCTGGTTCTGGTTCGTCACGGTGAAAGCCAGTGGAACAACGAAAACCGTTTCACCGGTTGGTATGACGTTGATCTATCTGAGAAAGGTGAATCTGAAGCGAAAGCGGCAGGTAAATTACTGAAAGACGAAGGCTACTCCTTCGACTTTGCTTACACTTCTGTGCTGAAACGTGCCATCCATACACTGTGGAACATCCTCGATGAACTGGACCAGGCCTGGCTGCCGGTTGAAAAATCCTGGAAGCTCAATGAGCGTCACTACGGTGCATTGCAGGGTCTGAACAAAGCAGAAACCGCAGAAAAATACGGTGATGAGCAAGTTAAACAATGGCGTCGTGGCTTTGCGATCACGCCTCCAGAGCTGACTCGTGATGACGAACGTTTCCCAGGCCATGACCCACGTTATGCAAGCCTGACTGATAAAGAGTTGCCAGTAACTGAAAGCCTGGCACTGACTATCGATCGCGTTATCCCTTACTGGAACGAATCCATTCTGCCACGCATGAAAAGCGGCGAGCGCGTCATTGTTGCGGCTCACGGTAACTCCCTGCGTGCGCTGGTGAAATTCCTTGATAACCTGAGCGAAGAAGAAATTCTTGAGCTGAATATCCCAACTGGCGTGCCATTGGTGTATGAGTTCGACGAGAACTTCAAACCGCTGAAGCGCTACTATCTGGGTAATGCTGATGAAATTGCAGCAAAAGCCGCTGCGGTAGCAAACCAGGGTAAAGCGAAGTAATTCGTTAGATGTGAAAAAGGCGTGGTAAAAACCACGCCTTTTTTATTGGTGCTGTGCAAGAAGTTACCCGCGACGGGCTTTAACGGCATCCGCTAGCTGGCGCAACACAGTTTCAGTGTCTTCCCAACCGATACATGCATCGGTAACACTCTTGCCGTAAACCAACGGCTCGCCGCTTTCCAGGCTCTGATTGCCTTCAACCAGGTGACTTTCAATCATCACGCCGGTAATGGCTTTATCACCACCAGCGATTTGCTGACAAACATCGGTGCTGACTTCCAGCTGTTTCTTAAACTGCTTGCTGCTGTTGGCATGACTGAAATCAATCATGACCTGGGCTGGCAGCCCCGCTTTTTGCAGATCGGTTTTAACCTGAGCAACGTGTGCTGCACTGTAGTTTGGCTCTTTACCGCCACGCAGAATGATATGGCAGTCGCCATTACCACTGGTGTTAACGATGGCAGAGTGGCCCCATTTCGTCACAGACAGGAAGCAGTGTGGCGCACCCGCAGCATTGATTGCGTCAATCGCCACTTTCATTGTGCCATCTGTGCCATTTTTGAAACCAACCGGACATGACAAACCTGATGCCAGTTCACGGTGAACCTGAGATTCTGTAGTACGTGCACCAATGGCACCCCAGCTCATCAAGTCCGCCAGATACTGCGGGGTAATCATATCTAAGAACTCGCCCGCAGCCGGAAGGCCAGAGTCGTTGATATCTAACAACAACTTACGTGCAATGCGCAGGCCATCGTTGATTTGGAAGCTGTTATCCATTTGAGGATCGTTAATAAGGCCTTTCCAGCCCACTGTCGTGCGTGGTTTTTCGAAGTAAACACGCATAACAATTTCCAGCTCGTCTTGCAATTCTTCACGCAGTGTCAGCAAGCGTGCACCATACTCTTTCGCCGCTTTAACGTCGTGAATTGAGCAAGGGCCGATGACAACCAGCAGACGATCATCATTTCCTTTCAGAATTTTATGAATCGCTTTGCGCGCGCCAGCTACCGTTGCGGCTGCATTTTCAGTGGCAGGGAATTTTTCGAGCAGCGCTACTGGAGGCAGAAGTTCGTTGATTTCTTTGATGCGTAAGTCGTCGTTCTGATAATTCATGATATTTCCGGGAATGGCCTTTAGATTTAGCTTAGTTGCAATCCCTTCAATCTATCGCTTCAAGCCTGAAGTGTAAACGGGCTTTTACACTTCAGGCGGAATATTCCTGGAAATGACCTAAAAGCGGTCAATAAATGGTAAAAACTCGGTTTCCCACTACAATTTTTAATTGTAAACACTAGAAAGTCGCAATTTAGCAAAATTGTATTCTGATTAGGTACTCAATGCCGGCAAGTATCGCCGATAGAAATAATTTAATCAGAATAAAACCCATGCACTGTTGGAAGAAGTTATCCAGCAATAACGACCATAACAGGAGCATCATAATGAACAAATTAACGACTTTATTCCTGACAGCAACACTCACCCTTGCCAGCGGTGCAGCTTTGGCTGCCGAGACAAGCGGCATGAATAACGGCCAGGCGAATGCAAGCGCTGAAGCAGGCCAGGTCGCTCCTGATGCGAATCAGAACATCGCGCCCAAAGGTGTTGATAACAGCAATATCAACGACGGCGGTACTATGCTCCATCCAAATGGCTCAACCAGCAATAGCGGTATGACCCACGATGGCATGACCAAAGATGAAATTCACAAAAATTCGATGTGTAAAGACGGTAAGTGTCCGGACACCAACCAAAAAGTTGAAACCGGTAGCGGAGATGACGTGAATACCAAAGTGGATGGAACGTCACAGTAAAATCATCCCGGTAAAAAACCAGGGGGAGCTTAGGCTCTCCTTTTTTATGAGTTTTATTCAATAAGTTAAACAGCTTTAGTGGTTATAATTAGCACATTGTTGCTTATCAAAAACAGAGAAACCATGGCGCATTCACATCAACATTCCTCAGAGAATTCCAACTCCAAACGCCTGTTCTGGGCGTTTATTGTCACGGCGCTATTTATGGTGGCTGAAGTCGTCGGAGGGGTAATTTCAGGGTCGCTTGCCTTACTTGCTGATGCCGGACATATGTTGACTGACGCAGCAGCGTTGCTGGTCGCGCTGATGGCAGTACAGTTTGCTCGTCGACCACCTAATGCCCGCCATACTTTCGGCTGGCTCCGGTTGACCACACTTGCAGCCTTCGTGAATGCCATTGCTCTGGTAGTGATTACGGTTTTGATTGTCTGGGAAGCGATCGTACGTTTTTATCACCCGCAGCCTATCGCTGGTTGGACGATGCTGATCATTGCGTTTGCAGGGTTACTGGCAAATCTGTTTTCGTTCTGGATATTGCATCGCGGAAATGAAGAAAAAAATATCAACGTGCGTGCTGCAGCTCTGCATGTGCTGGGTGATTTGTTAGGTTCAGTTGGCGCCATCGCCGCGGCGCTCATTATTTTGTGGACAGGCTGGACACCTATTGACCCTATACTTTCAATTCTGGTTTCATGCCTGGTGTTACGCAGCGCGTGGAATTTACTCAAAGAGAGCGTGAATGAACTTCTCGAAGGCGCGCCTAATGCCATTGATATTGCCGTTTTGCAACGCAGGCTGATTAGAACGATTCCTGAAGTCCGCAACGTTCACCACGTGCATATCTGGCTGGTGGGCGAGAAACCGCTAATGACACTGCATGTTCAGGTCGTGCCACCGCACGATCACGACGCTCTGCTAGAACGCATCCACCATTTTCTAAAAGATGAATATCAGATTGAACACGCCACAGTGCAAATGGAATATCAGCTTTGCCACGGCCAGGATTGTGATTTAAATGAGCATGACCACCACGATCATGCTCATCATCATCACTGATTAAGACAAGGCGCGTGAGCCACGCTCACGCGCACTGTTGATCCACATGCGACTACCGTTGAGCGCAATAAACGTGAGAATCAAATATTCGAGTGACATTGCGTAGACACCCTGTAAGGCAAAAATCACCACGCTGATAACGTTAACGATAACCCACAGCAACCAGTTTTCGACGTATTTGCGAGTCATCAATATCATCGCCACAATCGACAACACCATCATACAGGAGTCCCAGAACGGGAACGCATCGGGCTGAAGCTCCGGCATCGTCACATTTAGGCCCAGTGTCTGCATCACGGAAACAGCTGCCCGGGTCAGAAATGCAAAGACGGGATCGATAAATACGGTCATCAACCCAATCGCACCCACACAGATTGCAATCCAGGCAAATGCTTTGGGCAAAGGTAACCAACGAATATGGAGTGCGGCCTGATTGTCGCTCGTCTGCCTTGACCATGCATACCAACCGTAAATATTGGCCACAAAGAAAAACAGCTGGAGCAATAGGCTCGCGTAAAGCTGGATTTGGAAGAAAATAATCGCAAAAAACGTAACGTTGATTAAACCAAATGCGTAATTACTGATTTTTTCTAAACTCGCCAACCAGATACACAGTAAACCCGCCAGGGTACCAATCGCTTCAATCCACGATAAATCATATCCACCCGTCCCGATGGGTATGTGTACCAAAATGTTCTGTGTGCTTAAATAATCCATATTCGCTCCTGAACGTATACCCAACATAACGGGAATAAAATACTTACACGTTACCCTTAATATTGCGTCGCAACTCGGCTGCAAAATCGAGCATTCGATTTAAAGGCACCAGAGCGCCTTCACGCAGCGCAGCATCAACATGAATCTCATGCTCCCCCCCGCCCTGCTCCAGTCCCTCAGCGATAGCTTTAAGGCCGTTCATCGCCATCCACGGACAATGAGCACAGGTGCGGCAAGTGGCACCTTCGCCCGCCGTCGGTGCTTCAAACAATTCTTTATCCGGACACGCCTGCTGCATCTTGTAGAAAATGCCGCGATCGGTCGCCACAATCAGTTGTTTATTCGGCAGCGTTTGCGCCGCTGCAATCAGCTGACTGGTTGAACCGACAGCATCTGCCAAATCTACTACGGCTTGCGGCGATTCCGGGTGTACCAGAACTGCGGCATCCGGATAGAGCGCTTTCATGCGCGTTAACGCCTGAGTTTTAAATTCGTCATGCACAATACATGCGCCCTGCCAGCACAATACATCTGCGCCTGTTTGCTTTTGTACATAACTGCCAAGGTGCTTATCAGGCGCCCAAATGATTTTCTCGCCAAGACTGTCGAGATGTTCAATTAATTCAACCGCAATACTGGAAGTCACAACCCAATCAGCGCGCGCTTTGACCGCTGCAGAAGTATTAGCATAGACGACCACCGTGCGGTCGGGGTGTTGATCGCAGAAGGCGTTAAATTCTTCAATTGGGCAACCGAGATCCAAAGAACATTCTGCGTGCAGGGTGGGCATCAGAATGGTTTTTTCCGGGCTCAGGATTTTCGCCGTTTCCCCCATGAAGCGAACCCCTGCCACCAACAGCGTGGTGGCAGGATGATTTGCCCCAAAGCGTGCCATCTCGAGGGAATCAGAGATACAGCCGCCCGTCTCTTCTGCCAGAGCCTGGATTTCTGGGTCGGTATAGTAGTGAGCCACCATCACAGCGTTCCGCTCTTTCAGCAGACGCTTGATTTTCTCGCGATAAAATTGCTTTTCGTCCGAGCTCAAAGGCTGTGGTTTAGGTGGGAATGGATAAATCGCTGTTTCTGGATCGAACATTACGCTCATAGTGCTTTCTCGTTTGACTGACTTAACCAAATTAGCACTTTTCTGATGAAGACCGACCAGAAACGGCTAAGGTTGTTTTGTATGCTAAACAAGATAGCGAATTATGACTGGATTGTCGTGAGGAATTTAACTTCAAGGCTGAATGACAGATAGCAAAAAGGCGCCTTTAGGGCGCCTTTCTACATTGGTGGGTCGTGCAGGATGACTCGGCCTTTGGCCTCACCCTTCGGGTCGTTGCTTTGCAACGCTGTGTCGCTTACGCTCCACTCGAACCTGCTGCAGGTTCAAACCCTTCACGATTAACTTACTGCATTCCACTTTTAAAGTGGTGGGTCGTGCAGGATTCGAACCTGCGACCAATTGATTAAAAGTCAACTGCTCTACCAACTGAGCTAACGACCCGAATGGTGGGTGATGACGGGCTCGAACCGCCGACCCCCTCCGTGTAAAGGAGGTGCTCTACCAACTGAGCTAATCACCCAAACTTCGGTACTACTTTAAAAATTGGTGGGTCGTGCAGGATTCGAACCTGCGACCAATTGATTAAAAGTCAACTGCTCTACCAACTGAGCTAACGACCCGCTGTGCGGTTTACTGCTTCTTCAAACGCTTACTGCATCTGAATTGGTGGGGCGTGCAGGATTCGAACCTGCGACCAATTGATTAAAAGTCAACTGCTCTACCAACTGAGCTAACGCCCCGCAATGCGGTTACTACTTCGAAATTGGTGGGTCGTGCAGGATTCGAACCTGCGACCAATTGATTAAAAGTCAACTGCTCTACCAACTGAGCTAACGACCCAATTTCGAGTCACTTCGGGTTTGTGTGATATCCCTTGGCAACGGCGGCATATATTACTGATTTAAGATTTTGACGCAACAAGAATTTCGATCAAGATCACCTAATGGCTCGTGTTTCGTCCGGCTTGACCAGAAAAGCAGCGATATCTGGTCAGACCGTACACACTACATCGCATTCAGACGTTTTTGTGCCTGCTTTGCGCCATCGGTATTTGGGAACTGTTTGATCACTTGTTGATAGACAGCTTTCGCTTTGGCGGTATCGCCTTTGTCTTGCATGATCACACCGACTTTAAACATTGCATCTGGAGCTTTAGGCGATTTCGGGTAATTTTTCACCACGGAGGCAAAATAAAACGCCGCATCATCCTTTTTACCTTTGTTGTAATTCAACTGACCGAGCCAGTAATTGGCATTTGGCTGATAGGTTGAATCCGGGTACTGCTTAATGAAACTTTGAAATGCTGCAATGGCTTCGTCCTGGCGGGACTTATCCTGCACCATGGCAATAGCCGCATTGTAGTCACTGTTAGCGTCACCACCCTGCGCAGGGGCTGCTGTTGCCGGTGCGCTAGCCGCAGCACCAGCATCCGGTGCAGCGGTAGTTGCTGCACCTTGATCAGCGGCACCCGCTGCTTGCCCTGCCGCAGCACCACTGCCGAGACTGTCAATCTGCAATAAAATTTGCTTCTGACGCTCAACAACTTGATTCAATTGGTATTGGCTTTCCTGAATTTGACCACGCAGGGAATCAATATCATTTTGGTTATCAGAGAGTTGCTGCTGGAGTTGGGTTAAAAGTTGACTGTGAGCGTTAGAAATACGCTCGAGTTGAGTGACACGGTCTTCGACCGAGCCTGAGCCGACACTACTGATTGGCGCCTGAGCAGTAGCGGCCCAAGGGGCCGCTATGCCAACCAGTAACGACAGACTCAACAAGTGATGTCTGAGGTTACTGTTCATGCTGTTCTCTTAGTAAACCAGTACGGCACGACGGTTTTTAGCGTAAGCCGCTTCGTCATGACCCAGTACAGCTGGTTTTTCTTTACCGTAAGAAACGATGGAGATCTGGTCTGCAGAAACGCCTTTACCTTGCAGGTACATCTTAACAGCGCTAGCACGACGCTCACCCAAGGAGATGTTGTATTCCGGGGTACCACGTTCGTCCGCATGACCTTCTACGGTCACTTTGTAAGATGGGTTGCTACGCAGGAAGTTTGCGTGTGCATCCAGCATTGCAGCAAATTCAGAGCTCACATCATATTTGTCCAGACCGAAGTATACGATGTTGTTCTGTTGCAGTTGTTGCATCTGCAGGCGAGCCTGTTCTTCAGATGACATGTTGCCATTGCTACCGTTAGCGTCCATACCAGTGCCGGCGCCCAGCATACCTTCGCCGCTCTCGTTGTTGGCGCTCTTGTTAGAACTACACGCAGCGATTGCCATTACAGGCAGTGCCAGCATCAGCCCTTTCAGCACTTTGTTCAGTTGCATTTCTTTGATCCTTTAATATTTTATTATCACAGATACGGCGACCAGGCAGGGAATTTGACCTGACCATCGGTTGCCGGAAGACGCGCTTTGAAACGCCCATCTGTTGAGACCAGATTCAGCACAGATCCCATCCCCTGAGAAGAGCTGTAGATTACCATCGTGCCGTTAGGTGCCAGACTTGGCGTTTCATCCAGGAACGTTGACGACAATGTTTGTACGCCACCCGCTACCAGATCCTGTTTGGCGATATGTTGTTGCCCACCATTGGAGCTCACCATCACCATAAACTTGCCGTCGGAACTCACATCGGAATCCTGGTTCTGAGAACCTTCCCAGGAAATACGTTGTGGAGCACCGCCATTAACATTCACTTTATAAATCTGTGGACGACCTGCCTGATCGGAGGTGTAAGCCAGGTTCTGGCTATCCGGGAACCAGGTTGGTTCGGTGTTGTTGCTACGGCCGTCAGTCACCTGACGAATTTGGCCTGAACCTATATCCATTACATACAGGTTCAAACTGCCGGTTTTAGACAATGCGAACGCCAGTTTGCTGCCGTCTGGAGAGAAGGCTGGCGCACCGTTATGACGTGGGAAAGAAGCTACCTGACGCACAGCGCCATTCGCCAGAGTCTGGATAACCAGCGCTGAGCGACCACTTTCAAATGTAACGTAAGCCAGTTTGCTACCATCTGGGGACCAAGCTGGTGACATCAACGGCTGCGGAGAACGGTGTACAACAAACTGGTTGTAGCCATCGTAATCAGAGACACGCAGTTCATACGGGAACTGGCCGCCGTTAGTCTGCACGACGTAAGCAATACGCGTACGGAATGCACCCTTGATACCCGACAGCTTCTCAAACACTTCATCGCTCGCGGTATGACCGGCATAACGAAGCCATTGTTTGTTCACTTTGTAGGAGTTCTGTGCCAGCACAGTACCTGGCGCTCCAGAGGTATCAACCAACTGGTACGCAACGGTATAGCTGCCATCACCGTTTGGTGTGACCTGACCGACGACAACGGCATCAATACCCAGAGCTGTCCACGCGGCCGGTTGCACTTCCTGAGCGGAGCCAGGTTGCTGCGGTAAACGTGAACGGTCCAATGGATTGAATTTACCACTGTTACGTAAGTCAGCAGCAACGATGCCGCCGATATCTTCTGGTGCTGCACCTGGACCTGCCCATTTGAATGGCGCCACACCAATTGGACGTGCTGAATCCACCCCTTGGGTGATTTCAATACGAACTTCTGCGTGCAGTACTGCTGCCCACAGCATTAAGAAACTTAAAGCTACTCGAAATGCCTGCTTCATCATATCTCCCTTATCTGGACCCAAAGCCCACGATAATTTAGCAGAATGTTAACAAACTCAAATACACAAAACTACCAAAACCCTGTGACACAGCCTGGTTAGTTTTCCTCACTTTCGCGAGGAAAATTTTACTGTGGCTTAAAGTCGATAGGCGCGTTTTTGAAAACTTCATAAACGTCCTGGCTAGGCGGCTTCGGAATCTTCGCCAGACGCGCTGCCGCGATGGCAGCCTGACAAAGAGCCGGGTCACCGCCTTCTGATTTGATATCAAGTAACAGGCCATCAGGAGCCAGTTTTATGCGCAATGAGCAGGTCTTGCCGCTAAAGGCAGGGTCCTGGTAAAACTTGCTCTCAATTGCGGCTTTTATCTGCCCTGCGTAACCATTGATTTCAGCACCAGAAGCGCCACTATTTTTATTATTCCCTTTCCCTGCGGCAGCTGCGCTATTACCTTTCGCCCCTGCCCCAGATTTCGGCGCATTCTTACCTGAGCTTAAATCGCCGAATAGATCGTCAACACCTGCAGCTGCTGCCTTATCGGCCGCGGCTTTATCAGCAGCAGCTTTTTTCTTAGCATCTGCAGCCGCTTTTTTATCAGCGGCAGCTTTTGCAGCGGCAGCCTTATCAGCTGCGGCTTTATCAGAAGCTGCTTTTTCTGCCGCAGCCTCTTTCGCAGCAGCAGCCTTTTCTGCGGCAGCTGCTTTTTTAGCAGCTTCAGCAGTCGCTTTCTTCTCTGCGTCTTGTTGAGCTTTCTTAGCGGCTTCTTCCGCAGCTTTCTTCTCAGCTTCTTGCTGCGCTTTTTTAGCCGCAGCAAGAGCGACGGCTGCGGCTTTCTTCTCTGCATCAGCGGCCTGTTTAGCCGCCTCTTCAGTTGCTTTCTTCTGCGCATCCGCAGCAGCTTTCTTCGCGGCTTCTTCCGCAGCCTTCGCCTGGGCATCAGCTTGAGCTTTTGCGTCTGCTTTGGCTTTCGCCGCTGCGGCTTCTGCTTGCTTCTGTTGCTCTTGCGCTTCTTTAGCTGCTTCTTGCGCTTGTTTCTGCTGCTCCGCTTGTTGCTTCGCTTGTTCCTGCGCTTCGAGGCGTTCTTTCTCCAGTTGCTTCAGACGCTGTTGTTCAGCAGCCTGTTTTTCCTGAAGCTCTTCAGCCTGTTGTTGCGCTTGTTTCTCGCGCTGCTCTGCCGCACGTTTGCTACTCGCCTGCTGTTGTTGCTCGCGATTGTACTGCTGAACAACAGCACCTGGGTCGACCATGACCGCGTCAATAGCCGAACCTCCACCGCCGCCAGCACTGGCGTCGATGTGCTCGTCAAACGAACTCCAAATCAGGACTGCAATCAAGAGGATATGCAGGATCACTGAGACGATTATCGCGCGCTTGAGCTTATCGTTTTCTATGGTTGCCTTTGACACTATCGGTTCCCAAATATAGCGAGATGGATCAGATTGGCTGCGTCATCAGACCGACGGATTTCACCCCTGCACTATGCAGTAGGTTAAGTGCCTTAATAATTTCCTCATAAGGAACATCTTTAGCACCACCGATCAAAAAGACCGTTTTGGGATTTGCCTGCAAACGACGTTGTGCTTCCGCAACAACCTGCTCAGACGGCAACTGGTCCATACGATCTTTCTCAACCACCACGCTGTACTGCCCTACCCCGGACACTTCAATAATGACCGGCGGTTCATCGTTACTACTCACCGTTTGCGAATCTGTCGCATCCGGTAAATCAACCTCAACGCTTTGCGTAATAATAGGAGCTGTCGCCATGAAAATGAGCAACAGCACCAACAGTACGTCTAGCAGAGGAACGATGTTAATTTCGGACTTTAATTCCCGACGACCACGCCCACGTCCACGTCTGGCCATGAATTACCCCTTACTGCTTATCGCTGCTGGTAAAAGCCTGACGGTGCAGGATAGCCGTGAACTCTTCCATGAAGTTGTCGTAATTCAATTCCAGTTTGTTCACACGTTGGTTCAGGCGGTTATACGCCATAACCGCAGGGATTGCAGCGAACAAACCAATTGCGGTTGCAATCAGTGCTTCTGCGATACCTGGAGCAACCATTTGTAGGGTTGCTTGTTTTACCGCACCCAGTGCGATAAAGGCATGCATGATCCCCCAAACCGTACCAAACAGACCGATATACGGGCTGATGGAACCGACCGTTCCGAGGAATGGAATATGTGTTTCCAGCGTTTCCAGCTCACGGCTCATGGAAATACGCATGGCACGAGATGCCCCTTCAACGACTGCTTCAGGTGCATGTGTATTAGCACGGTGCAGTCGGGCAAACTCTTTAAAGCCTGAATAGAAGATTTGTTCAGAACCAGCAAGATTGTCACGGCGGCCCTGGCTTTCTTGATAGAGACGGGACAATTCAATGCCCGACCAGAACTTATCTTCAAACGCTTCTGCTTCACGAGTAGCAGCATTGAGGATTCGCGTTCGCTGAATAATGATTGCCCATGATGCAATGGAAAAACCAATCAAAATCAACATGATAAATTTGACCAGAAGGCTAGCCTTCAGGAACAAATCAAGGATATTCATGTCAGTCACTGCTTGAACTCCGCGACAATAGACTTGGGAAGCGCACGAGGCTTCATTAGATGTGGATCAACACAGACGATCAGAACCTCAGCTTCGTTGAGTGCCTGATTATCGGCATTGACGATTCGCTGTGTAAATACCATAGAGGTACCACGCATCGATGTAATTTCACTTTGGATTTCGAGTAAATCGTCAAGTCGGGCAGGCGCAAGGTAGTCGACTGTCATCCTGCGAACGACAAAAGCGACGCGATCCGCCAACAAATCTTGTTGATTAAAGTTGTGATGGCGCAGCATCTCAGTGCGTGCTCTTTCATAAAAAGCAACATAACTGGCGTGGTAAACCACACCACCGGCGTCGGTATCTTCGTAGTAGACACGAACCGGCCATCGAAACAGCGTTGTACTCACTTTACATCCCGGTAATGCAATTAAACGTTGCTACTATACGCAAGAGGATGGGGGTTGGGAATGGGTAGCACTAAACGTTAGGTAAATATTTTATGGGCTTGTTAAAGCCCATAAAATATGTGTAAAAACTTTGAGGTTAAAGAATCATCAGAAGAAGAAAATTACCAGTCCAGCTAAGAGGACTAATTGCGCGGGCAACGGACTAAAAACGCCTTGCCACAGCACCTTACGAGGGCGAAAACCCACCCCATGTATCACACCGGCGCACACCGCCCACATCAGCAAAAAACCATGCCAGATTGCCAGCTCACTGGTTTTCGCCGCGAAGCGGGATGGGTCCCAAAACATACAACCGGCCAGAATTAATGCCATGATCAAGGAAAGAGCCCTTAAAGGGCTCTTATCCATTACCGCATATAGCTTTGCGATAATTCCTTCCATCAAATTTCTTCTTTACCGGCTTTAGCAGCTTCTACGTGCTCAAGTGCCAGGGCGGTGATGATGCCGAAAGCACAGGCAAGAAGCGTCCCCAGAATCCATGCAAAGTACCACATAATCAGCTCCTTACTTAGTACAGAGAGTGGGTGTTGCTTTCGATATGTTCTTTGGTGATTCGACCGAACATTTTCCAGTAACACCAGATGGTGTAACCAAGAACGATCGGTACGAAGACCGCAGCAACAAAGGTCATCACGTTCAGCGTCAGCTGACTGGATGTCGCATCCCACATTGTCAGGCTAGCGTTCAACATGGTGCTTGAAGGCATCACGAACGGGAACATCGCCACACCAGCAGTCAGGATGACACACGCCAGAGTCAATGAAGAGAACACAAATGCCATCGCACCTTTTTCCATGCGGGACATCAGCACAGTGAACAGTGGCAGAACCACACCCAGAGCCGGGATGAGCCACAGAATCGGCATATTGTTGAAGTTCACCATCCAGGCACCTGCCTGACGTGCAACTTCTTTAGTCAGCGGATTCGATGCAGCGTGGTGGTTCAACTCTGAAGTCACAACGTAACCATCAATGCCGTACATCACCCAAACACCGGCCAGTGCGAAGCACACCATCATCACCAGCGCTGATAATTGCGCCGCAGCTTTGGCACGAAGGTGCAATTCACCCACAGTACGCATTTGCAGGTAAGTTGCCCC
The DNA here is from genome assembly GCF_027594725.1 of Buttiauxella sp. WJP83. Classification (NCBI taxonomy): domain Bacteria; kingdom Pseudomonadati; phylum Pseudomonadota; class Gammaproteobacteria; order Enterobacterales; family Enterobacteriaceae; genus Buttiauxella; species Buttiauxella sp. WJP83. Next base: position 1,406,518 of record NZ_CP110080.1, on the reverse strand, counting down.
CTGAGCCAGGATCATCGAGACACTCACGATACCTGCCAACAGGCCAAACGGATTCAGCAACTGGAAGAAGTTACCGGTGTAGTACAGACGCAGATATTCATCAACGTTGAACGGGACACCCTGTAACAGGTTACCGAAAGCAACACCAATGACTAACGGTGGAACGAAGCTACCGATGAAAATGCCCCAGTCCCACATGTTACGCCAGCGCATGTCTTCAATCTTCGAACGGTAGTCAAAGCCTACCGGACGGAAGAACAATGAAGCCAGTACCAGAATCATCGCCACATAGAAGCCGGAGAACGCAGCCGCGTAAACCATTGGCCAGGCGGCGAATAATGCGCCACCTGCGGTGATAAGCCAGACCTGGTTACCATCCCAGTGAGGGGCGATGGAGTTAACCATAATGCGGCGTTCAACGTCTGTACGGCCAATGATACGGGACAGCATACCTACGCCCATATCAAAGCCATCAGTGACTGCAAAACCAATCAGCAGAACGCCAATCAGCAGCCACCATATAAAACGTAATACTTCATAATCGATCATTTGACGACTCCTGTCTTAGCGTGCCGGCTGAGAAGCCACATTGGACTGCTCAAAGTGATAGCGACCTGTTTTCAGACTGCTCGGCCCAAGGCGAGCAAATTTGAACATCAGGAACAGTTCCGCCACCATAAACAGCGTGTAAAGGCCGCAAATCAATACCATGGAGAAGATCAGATCGCCCACGGTCAGAGAGGAGTTAGCAACCGCAGTCGGCAATACCTCACCCACTGCCCATGGTTGACGACCGTATTCGGCAACAAACCAGCCGGACTCAATCGCAATCCACGGTAACGGGATGCCATAGAGCGCCGCACGCAGCAGCCATGTTTTCGTACCAATAGCGTTACGAGTCACAGTCCAGAACGAAGCAGCAATGATGAACAGCATCAGGAAGCCACAACCCACCATGATGCGGAATGCAAAGTACAGTGGAGCAACGCGAGGAATAGAGTCTTTCGTTGCTTTCTGAATCTGCTCTTCCGTCGCGTCGGAGACGTTCGGGGTATAGCGTTTCAGTAGCAGACCGTAACCCAGGTCTTTCTTGATAGCATTAAAGTCATCGCGAACTGCCTGGTCATTAGAACCTGCGCGTAACTGTTCCAGCAGGCTATAAGCCTTCATCCCGTTACGAATACGTTCTTCGTGTTGCACCATCAGATCTTTCAGACCGATAACTGGCGTATCCACAGAACGGGTGGCAATGATGCCCAACGCGTAAGGAATTTGAATCGCGAAGTGGTTTTCTTGCTTGTCCTGGTCAGGAATACCAAACAGCGTAAAGGCTGCAGGAGCGGGTTGAGTTTCCCACTCGGCTTCAATTGCGGCCAGTTTGGTTTTCTGTACGTCACCCATTTCGTAACCGGATTCATCACCCAGCACGATGACAGACAGGATTGCCGCCATACCGAAGCTTGCTGCGATTGCAAAAGAACGCTTAGCAAATGCAACATCGCGGCCTTTAAGCAAGTAGTAGGAGCTGACGCCGAGGATGAACATCGCACCGCACACGTAGCCAGAAGCCACGGTGTGAACGAATTTAACCTGAGCAACTGGGTTCAATACCAGTTCGGAGAAGCTCACCATCTCCATACGCATGGTTTCAAAGTTGAAGTCAGAAGCAATTGGGTTTTGCATCCAACCGTTCGCGACCAGAATCCACAGAGCAGAGAGGTTGGAGCCAAGCGCTACCAGCCAGGTCACCGCCATGTGTTGAACTTTACCGAGGCGATCCCAACCAAAGAAGAATAAACCAACAAAAGTGGATTCAAGGAAGAACGCCATCAGGCCTTCGATGGCCAAAGGTGCACCAAAAATGTCACCCACGTAGTGTGAATAATATGACCAGTTTGTACCAAACTGGAACTCCATGGTTAAACCAGTGGCCACACCCAGAGCAAAGTTGATACCAAACAACTTGCCCCAGAACTTGGTCATATCTTTATAAATTTGTTTACCTGACAAGACGTAAACCGTTTCCATTATGGCCAGCAAGAACGCCATACCAAGCGTCAGTGGCACAAACAGGAAGTGGTACATCGCGGTCAAGGCAAACTGTAAGCGCGACAGTTCGACAATATCCAACATCTTGACTCCTTGCTCTTCGCATGAAGACTTCGACCATGGTTCACCCTGAGGTTCACCACAACGCATGCCCTAATACAAAAACATTAGCTTCCAGACTTCATCCCTTCGTTAACTTTATTTACATGTAACAAAGAAGGATGAAAGGTTACAAACACGTTAATAAAAACCCAAAATAATCCGCAAATATATTACCCTGCAATTTCCCTACAATAAACAGGTAATTGCTTAGAGTTATTTACGTTTCTCGACAGTGATCAATTTATAGCGAAAATGTCGTCATCCCGCCATCTTGATCTGCAACAATTTACGCGGTTTCGCATACCATTTGCCAGTTTTAGATATTGATCTAGCGCAATTTATTCTTAGTTTGTTAATTTAGTTTCCCATCACAATGAGTAGTGAATTTGTTGTTAAAGATATGTTTTACAAAAAGCGCAATCGTTAATACAAGAATGATAACTATAAACAAAAGTTATTTATTTGAAGCGAGATTAAAAAATTAAATTCCTTCGACTTTGTCGCTGCTGGTATTAATCACTTTGCGGTATTTATCGGGTTTATTTCTTTTCTTGTTCGTAATTAACAATTAATTTACTTTTTATCCCACACTATTCAACAATTCATTATTTTTGATAAGGTTAACAATGTTGGGCCTGGTGTGAAAAAACAGAAAGGCTACGTGAATGAACCGCTTTAAGAAAAAATTAAAACTATCTTGAGAGCCCTGCCGCAAGTCGCATCTGGGGTGCAGATGCGGATTTGCAACACATCACAATCCTCAGCTTTTTAAGGGCACTGCGTACGCATCTTGCTGAAAGCATCGGAAGCGGCCTGGTTGCCACGGCGTATCACAAGCATCTGGTTTAGATTCTTGGCACCAAATGAAATTGCAGGAACAAAAAAAAGGCCGCTCAAGAGCGGCCAACCATGTCGAACAATATTATTAGTACTATTTATTGAGGCAAAATCGCTTTCAGCGCATCACCGATATCAGCCAGGCTGCGAACGGTTTTCACGCCTGCGGCTTCCAGTGCGGCGAATTTCTCATCCGCTGTACCTTTACCACCTGCAATGATTGCGCCCGCGTGACCCATACGCTTGCCTTTCGGCGCGGTCACACCTGCGATGTAACCCACAACTGGCTTGGTCACATGCTCTTTGATGTAGGCTGCGGCTTCTTCTTCTGCACTGCCGCCGATCTCACCGATCATCACGATAGCTTCGGTTTTCGGATCTTCCTGGAACATCTTCAGAATGTCGATGAAGTTAGAGCCAGGGATCGGATCACCACCGATGCCCACACAGGTGGACTGGCCCAGACCGATATCGGTAGTTTGTTTAACCGCTTCATACGTCAGCGTACCAGAGCGGGAAACGATACCGACTTTACCTGGCAGGTGAATATGACCTGGCATGATGCCGATTTTGCACTCGCCTGGGGTGATAACGCCCGGGCAGTTTGGCCCAATCATGCGCACGCCCGCTTCGTCCAGTTTCACTTTCACTGTCAGCATATCCAGCGTCGGGATGCCTTCGGTAATCGTGATAATCAGCTTAATACCTGCATCGATAGCCTCCAGAATGGAATCTTTGCAGAACGGTGCTGGAACGTAGATAACAGTCGCTGTTGCGCCCGTTGCTTCTACGGCTTCACGCACGGTGTTAAATACTGGCAGACCCAAATGTTCGGTGCCGCCTTTGCCTGGCGTAACACCGCCAACCATTTGCGTACCGTATGCAATCGCCTGCTCGGAGTGGAAAGTCCCTTGGCTGCCGGTGAAACCCTGGCAAATCACCTTGGTGTTTTTATCGATCAAAATGGACATTATTTCCCCTCCACGGCAGCAACAACCTGCTGTGCTGCATCCGTCAGACTTTTCGCTGCAATAATATTCAGGCCACTATCTGCCAGTTTCTTCGCACCCAGTTCTGCGTTGTTACCTTCCAGACGGACAACCACTGGAACGTTAACACCCACTTCTGCAACAGCACCGATAATACCGTCCGCAATCAGGTCGCAGCGCACGATACCGCCGAAGATGTTAACCAGAACGGCTTTCACTTTGTCGTCAGACAGAATGATTTTGAATGCTTCGGTTACGCGCTCTTTTGTTGCGCCGCCGCCAACATCCAGGAAGTTAGCAGGCTCGCCGCCGTGCAGTTTAACGATGTCCATGGTGCCCATTGCCAGGCCCGCACCGTTAACCATGCAACCGATGTTGCCATCAAGCGCAACGTAGTTCAGTTCCCATTGTGCAGCCTGAGATTCACGCGCATCTTCCTGGCTTGGGTCACGCATTTCGCGTAGCTCTGGCTGGCGGAACAGTGCGTTGCCATCAGCACCCAGTTTGCCATCAAGGCATACCAGGTCGCCCTGCTTAGTGATGACCAGCGGGTTGATTTCGATAAGCGCAAGATCACGCTCAAGGAAGATGTTTGCCAGACCCATAAAGATCTTAGTGAACTGCTGAACTTGTTTACCTTCCAGACCCAGTTTGAACGCCAGTTCACGGCCCTGGTAAGGCATTGGGCCTGCCAGCGGATCCAGTGCAACTTTGTGGATCAGGTGCGGGGTTTCTTCCGCAACTTTTTCAATTTCTACGCCACCTTCGGTGGACGCCATGAACACGACACGACGGGAGCTACGATCAACCACCGCGCCAAGATACAGTTCTTTATCAATGTCAGTCGCAGCTTCAACCAGAATCTGGTGAACCGGCTGGCCATTAGCGTCAGTTTGGTAGGTCACCAGGCGTTTACCCAGCCAGTGTTCAGCAAAAGCACGGATGTCTTCTTTGCTGTTTACCACTTTCACGCCGCCCGCTTTACCGCGGCCACCAGCATGAACCTGACATTTTACCACCCACGGACCTGCGCCAATTTTGGACGCGGCTTCTTCCGCTTCACGCGGCGTGTTACAGGCATAACCGACGGGAGCCGGCAGGCCATATCGAGCAAACAACTGTTTCGCCTGATACTCGTGTAAGTTCATGAGTTCTATCCATCCTTCATAAAAACATGTAGGTCAGTTGTCACAACTCTCGCCGCAAGACCAACCTACAACGCAGGTGATAATTGTAGGCCCGATAGCTTTTGCTACCGGGCGTAGGGTACTACACGTCCAGCAGCAGACGAGTTGGGTCTTCCAGCAGCTCTTTAATTGCCACCAGGTAGCCCACAGACTCGCGGCCATCGATCAAACGGTGATCGTAAGACAGCGCCAGATACATCATTGGCAAGATCTCAACTTTACCGTCGACCGCCATTGGTCGGTCTTTAATAGCATGCATGCCGAGGATCGCGCTCTGCGGCGGGTTAATGATCGGCGTAGACATCAGTGAACCAAACACACCACCGTTGGTGATGGTGAAGTTACCGCCGGTCAAGTCTTCCACGGTCAGCTTGCCGTCACGGCCTTTCACAGCCAGTTCTTTAATACGTTTTTCGATGTCAGCCATACCGAGGGTATCAACATCACGCAGTACTGGCGTTACCAGACCACGCGGAGTAGAAACCGCGATGCTAACGTCGAAGTAGTTGTGATAAACCACATCTTCGCCATCGATAGAAGCGTTCACTTCTGGATAACGTTTCAGCGCTTCAACAACCGCTTTGATGTAGAAGGACATGAAGCCCAGACGCACACCGTGACGTTTCTCGAAGGATTCACCGTACTGCTTACGCAGTTCCATGATCGGCTTCATGTTCACTTCGTTAAATGTGGTGAGCATGGCGGTGGAGTTTTTCGCTTCCAGCAGACGCTCGGCAACACGCTTACGCAGACGTGTCATCGGAACGCGTTTTTCACTGCGGCCTGCCAGTGGAGCAACCGGTGCTTTAGTCTCTGCCGCAGCTTTCGCTGTCGCAGGCTGAGCCGCTTTCGCCTGAGTCAGATGTTTATCAACATCTTCACGGGTGATACGACCACCCACACCGCTGCCTTTAATGGCATTAGCGTCCAGGGAATGTTCAGCAATCAGACGGCGAATCGCCGGGCTGAGTGCGTCATTGCTCTGCTCTTCCAAAGAAGCCTGCTGGCGCTGTGCCGGAGTAGACTCTTTGCTTTCTGCTTTCGCAGAAGTCTCTTTGCCAGAGCTGTTACCTTCACGCAGGCGGCCAAGGATTTGGCGAGACGTAACCGTTGTACCTTCATTTTCCAGTACAGCATCCAGAACACCATCTGCAGACGCCGGTACTTCCAGTACCACTTTGTCAGTTTCGATTTCCACCAGCACTTCGTCGCGGGTTACGGTATCACCCGGTTTTTTATGCCAGGTGGCAACAGTCGCATCGGCAACGGACTCAGGCAGGTCAGGAACTAGAATATCTACGCTACTCATTTTTTATCCTTTTATTAATCGACGTTCAGCGCGTCATTAACCAGATCTTGCTGCTGTTTCTGGTGAACGGACAAGTACCCTACCGCAGGTGATGCGGAGGCTGGACGACCTGCATAACTCAGGCCAGATCCAAATGGAACCACTTCGCGGAAGTGGTGCTGGCTGCAATACCAGGCGCCCTGGTTAAGCGGCTCTTCCTGGCACCAAACAAAATCGTGTACGTGAGCAAATGGTTTCAATGCTTCCTGCACCGCCTGGTGCGGGAATGGATACAACTGCTCGATGCGCACAATCGCCACATCTTTTTGATCATTCTTACGACGCTGTTCCAGCAAGTCGTAATAAACCTTACCTGAACACATTACCACGCGTTTCACGCCTGCCGGATCTAACTCGTCAACTTCGCCAATCGCTGGCAGGAAGCTACCATTAGCCAGTTCATCAAGCGTGGAAACCGCCAGCGGATGACGCAGCAGGGATTTCGGTGACATGACGACTAATGGGCGACGCATACCGCGCAGCGCCTGACGACGCAGCATGTGGTAAACCTGAGCTGGAGTAGAAGGCACGCAAACCTGCATGTTTTGCTCAGCACACAGCTGGAGATAACGTTCCAGACGTGCGGATGAGTGCTCTGGACCCTGGCCTTCGTAGCCGTGCGGCAGCAACATCACCAGGCCACACATACGGCCCCATTTCTGCTCGCCGGAGCTGATGAACTGGTCGATAACAACCTGAGCACCGTTGGCGAAGTCGCCGAACTGAGCTTCCCAGATAGTCAGCGTACGAGGTTCCGCAGTGGCATAACCGTATTCAAACGCCAGAACCGCTTCTTCAGACAGTACTGAGTCCCAAACTCTGAACTCACCCTGGCTGTTGTGAACGTGTTGCAGCGGGGTGTAAGTCGAACCGTTGGTTTGGTTGTGAATCACAGCGTGACGGTGGAAGAACGTACCACGGCCCACGTCTTCACCAGACAGACGAACAGAGACACCTTCATCAACCAGGGTTGCATACGCCAGGTTTTCTGCTGCACCCCAGTCGAATTTCTTCGCGCCGTTCGCCATTTCCATGCGGTCGCTGTAAATTTTTGCTACGCGTGACTGCATTTCAACGGTTTCAGGAGCGCTGCTGATACGTTTAGCCAGTTCCTGCAAACGCTTCATTTCTACCTTGTTCGGGTAACTCTCATCCCACTCGTGGTTGAGGTACGGCGACCAGGTAAAGGAATGCATGTTCATTGGGCGGTATTCTTTCACCACACATTCACCGGCATCCAGCGCATCACGGTAGAGGTTGACCATTTCAGTGGCATCTTCCAGCGTGGCAAGCTTTTGCTGCTCCAGACGGTCGGCATAGATCTTACGCGGCGTCGGGTGTTTCTTAATTTTCTGGTACATCACTGGCTGAGTTGCACTTGGCTCATCAGCTTCGTTATGACCATGGCGACGGTAGCAAACCAGGTCGATAAACACGTCACGCTTAAAGGTGTTACGGAAGTCCAGCGCCAGGCGGGTCACAAACGCCACCGCTTCTGGGTCATCCGCATTAACGTGGAAAATCGGTGCCATCACCATCTTACCGATATCGGTACAGTACGGTGTAGAACGCGCATCCAGCGGGTTAGAAGTGGTGAAACCAATCTGGTTGTTGATAACGATGCGAACGGTACCGCCCACTTCGTAGCCACGTGCTTTGGACATGTTCAGGGTTTCCTGAACCACGCCCTGACCGGCAACCGCTGCGTCACCGTGAATGGTGATTGGCAGAACTTGGTTGCTGCCTGGTTTATCCAGACGGTCTAAACGAGCACGCACAGAACCGATAACCACCGGGCTTACGATTTCGAGGTGCGACGGGTTAAACGCCAGCGCAAGGTGCACCAGGCCACCTTCGGTTTCAACGTCGGATGAGAAGCCCATGTGGTACTTCACATCACCCGTGCCGAGGTGTTCTTTATGCTTACCGGCAAACTCGTCGAACAGTTCCTGCGGTTTTTTACCCAGTACGTTGATGAGTACGTTCAGGCGGCCACGGTGTGCCATGCCCAGAACCACTTCACGTGTGCCGCTCTTGCCCGCATGGCGGATCATCTCTTTGAGCATTGGCACCAGTGCGTCACCGCCTTCCAGCGAGAAGCGTTTAGCGCCCGGGAATTTTGCCCCCAGATAACGCTCAAGCCCTTCAGCTGCGGTCAGTTCGCTCAGGAAGCGTTTTTTCTCTTCAACTGTAAATGTTGAGTGACCCACCACCGATTCAATGCGCTGCTGAATCCAGCGTTTTTCTTCGGTGCTGGTGATGTGCATATATTCCGCACCAATCGAACCGCCGTAAGTCTGTTTGAGCGCTTCAATCAGGTCAGCAAGCTTCATGGTTTCTTTGCCGCTGGCAAAGGAACCCACGTTGAAAGTTTCCTGAAGATCGGCATCAGTCAGATTGTGGAAAGCAGGGTCCAGATCGGGGACCGCGTCCTGTTTCCACAGGCCAAGCGGGTCAAGATTTGCTGCTTGATGACCACGGAAACGCCAGGCGTTGATCAACTGCAGGACTTTGACTTGCTTAACGTCAGTGTCAGGGTCGGTAATTGCGGTGGAATAACGTGAGGCATCCTTCGCCAGACGACGGAAATAATCACGTGTTTTGGAATGGAATTGATCCGGTTTGGCCCCGGTTCCAGGTAATTGCTGGAACATTGAGCGCCAGTGCGCATCAACAGAGTCAGGATCGGTTAAGAAGTCTTCATAGAGCTGCTCTATCCAGGACTGGTTTGCACCTGCCAGGTAAGAGGAATCCAGCCAGGCTTTCATTTCGCCGTTCTGCATCGTGATCCCTTAAGCATTTATATGCTTATTTCGCCGTGAATAACTATTGCGTACACATGTGGTACACATTACCGGGGTTCACAACTACGGGTACCTTTACAGGTGGCCCGCGAAGGAACCTTTAAAAACTGTCGCTGTATCAAATTACGTAGGGCAGTTTTTAAAGATTTCCTGCAATTAATCACTTCCCCTCACCCCGGCCCTCTCCCCCAGGAGAGGGGGAAAAGATTTGTTCCCTCTCCTGGGGGAGAGGGTTAGGGTGAGGGCTTGTTACTTAGGCACTCTTTTGCAGCAACATCGACTTAATGTGACCGATGGCTTTCGTCGGGTTTAGCCCCTTAGGACAAACACTGACGCAATTCATGATGCCATGGCAGCGGAATACACTGAAAGCATCACTGATACCGTCAAGACGACTGGCGGTTTCAGTATCACGGCTGTCGATTAAGAAACGGTACGCAGCCAGTAAACCCGCAGGCCCGATGAACTTATCTGGGTTCCACCAGAAGGATGGACAAGATGTCGAGCAGCAAGCACACAGAATACACTCGTACAGGCCATCCAGTTTTTCACGCTGCTCAGGTGACTGTAAATGCTCACGAGCTGGCGGATTCTGTCCATTATTCAACAGGTAAGGCTTAATCTTCTCATATTGAGCATAGAATTGCCCCATGTCTACCACCAGATCCCGCACAACTGGCAATCCAGGTAAGGGACGGATCACAATCTTCTGTTTTCCATTGCCCAACGCAGAGATTGGCGTGATACAAGCCAGACCATTTTTACCGTTCATGTTCACGCCATCGGAGCCACAAACCCCTTCACGGCACGAACGACGAAACGACAGCGTCGGATCTTTTTCTTTCAGTTGCATTAGCGCGTCAAGCAACATCATGTCGCGCCCTTCTTCTCCTTCCAGGGTGTACTCCTGCATACGCGGAGCATCGTCAACATCCGGGTTGTAGCGATAAATAGAGAATTCGAGTTTCATCACTTTGCTCCGCTATTAATAAGTACGCACTTTCGGCGGGAATGCCGGACGCAGTTTCGGCTGCATGTTCACCTCACGGCGAGTCATGCTTTCCGACTCAGGCAAATATAGGCTGTGGCACAGCCAGTTTGCATCGTCACGTTCCGGATAGTCGAAGCGGCTATGCGCGCCACGGCTTTCGGTGCGGAAGTTAGCGGATACCGCAGTTGCGTAGGCGGTTTCCATCAGGTTATCCAGCTCCAGGCACTCAACGCGCTGAGTGTTGAACTCGCTTGACGTGTCGTCCAGACGGGCATTTTTCAGGCGTTCACGAATTTGTTTCAGCTGCTCAAGGCCTTTCGCCATGGCGTCACCTTCACGGAATACCGAGAAGTTATGCTGCATACATTCCTGAAGGGCTTTGCGGATTTGTACCGGATCTTCACCATTACGGTTGCCATTCCAGCGATTCAAACGCTCAAGTGCAGCATTGATTTCATCTTCAGTTGCATCGCGTAGTTCGCCTTGCTCAGCGATGGATTCCAGCAGATGCAGACCCGCCGCGCGGCCAAAGACCACCAGGTCAAGCAGTGAGTTACCACCCAGACGGTTAGCACCGTGAACCGATACACAGGCGATTTCACCTACCGCAAACAGGCCTGGAATCAGAACATCTTCACCCTGCTCATTCACCGTTAAAGCCTGGCCGGTCACTTTGGTCGGAATACCGCCCATCATGTAGTGGCAAGTTGGGATGACAGGAATTGGCTCTTTAACCGGGTCAACGTGCGCAAAGGTGCGAGACAGCTCGAGAATGCCCGGCAGACGCGATTCCAGAACGTCTTTGCCCAGATGGTCAAGCTTCAGCTTAGCGTGTGGGCCCCATGGACCATCGCAGCCGCGACCTTCGCGGATTTCGATCATGATGGAACGCGCAACAACGTCACGGCCCGCCAGATCTTTGGCGTTCGGTGCGTAACGTTCCATGAAACGTTCACCGTGTTTGTTCAGCAGATAACCACCTTCACCACGACAGCCTTCGGTCACAAGTACACCTGCGCCCGCAATACCCGTTGGGTGGAACTGCCACATCTCCATATCTTGTACCGGAACACCGGCACGCAGCGCCATGCCAACACCGTCGCCGGTATTAATGTGCGCATTGGTCGTTGACTGGTAAATACGGCCTGCACCGCCTGTTGCCAGTACAGTCGCTTTCGCTTTGAAGTACACCACTTCACCGGTTTCGATACACAGCGCGGTCGTACCGACCACTGCGCCATCAGCATTTTTCACCAGATCCAGCGCATACCATTCAGAGAAAATGGTGGTTTTGTTTTTCAGGTTTTGTTGATAAAGGGTGTGCAGCAACGCGTGACCCGTACGGTCAGCCGCAGCCGCAGTACGTGCCGCTTGTTCGCCGCCAAAGTTCTTCGACTGGCCACCAAACGGACGTTGATAAATGGAACCGTCTTCAAGACGGGAGAACGGCAAACCCATGTGTTCCAGTTCCAGAATCGCTTCCGGGCCGGTTTTACACATATATTCAATGGCGTCCTGGTCACCGATATAGTCGGAACCTTTTACCGTGTCATACATATGCCATTCCCAGTTGTCTTCGTGGGTGTTACCTAGTGCAACGGTAATCCCCCCCTGCGCAGACACGGTGTGGGAACGGGTTGGGAAAACTTTAGACAGCAAGGCACAAGTCTGGCCTGACTGGGAAATCTGTAGCGCGGCGCGCATACCTGCACCACCCGCACCGATGACGACTGCATCAAACTCTCTGACTGGTAAGCTCATTACACACCCCACACCACAACGAATCCATAAATGACGTAAACCAGCAGGGCAACAACAATCACGAGTTGCAGACCAAGACGAATCGCCACTGGTTTAACGTAGTCGGTCAACACCTGCCACATGCCAATCCAGGCATGGATCAAAATTGAGAACAATGTCAGCAGGGTGAACACTTTGGTGAAGGCGGAGGCAAAGAACCCACTCCAGACCTCGTAGGTTAAATCGCCGGTAACAGCGAAGAACCCAATCATATAGATGATGTACAGGGTGATTACGATGGCGGAGGCACGGACTAAAATATAGTCATGCACACCATTGCGACCTAATGCGGAGGCATTGCTTACCATACGAGGACTCCTGCGAGAAGTGAAAGCACGACAGTGATAACAAAGGAAATCATCGCGGATCGTTTGCCCGCTATTAGGGTTTCATCCAGCAAACCGGTGTCCATCATGATGTGGCGAATACCCACAACAACGTGATAAGCCAGCGCGGTGAGGATGCCCCACATAATGAATTTAACAAAGAAGCTACCCATTATTGCTGATGCAACAAGGAAGCCTTCTGGAGATGAGAGTGACTGACCCAATAACCAAAGTAGGATGCCGACAGCCACAAAGGTGATCACGCCGGATACACGATGGAGGATGGAAGCGATTGCAGTGACGGGGAACCTCATCGTTGTGAGATCGAGGTTTACAGGTCTTTGTTTTTTCGCATTTTTTATCATGAATAGCGCCCACATGCTGTTCTTATAGTTTCCTTCCTCCGGATCTGTAGGCGGGGTCAGACAGCGTGAACTTTCTATAACTGTGCGTCATGCAAAAACAGCTACATCCAGATGCCAAAAAACTGGCTACAACGCTGGGTGGCGCCCGGTGGCAGGGTATTCCGGAGACCTGGCCGCAGTATAGGCGCTTCACAAATTCATTACAATTAACCTACATATAGTTTGAAGGGTTTTAGTCGGAACAGTGAGCAGGATCACGATAACAACATTATTTTAATTTTTAATCATCTGATTTGACAAAAGTTAAACATTCTTGTTACAACCAGAGCCAGAAAAGCCGTATAATTCGCAAAAGTTATAGGGTCAGCCTTTCACCTGAGAATAAGTTATGTAACAGTGTGTCGGTATTGACCCGGTCGATTAGGACAGTTATTAGTGGTAAACAGGTTTGAATGATATGGACTGCTAACACCTTGATTTGCTGATTTTTTCGCCTGCGTGGAATATGTTACCTGCAAGCGCCCATCGCTCTGTACCCTGGCTGTACACAATCAAAACAGAGCCACGAGCAAATAAAAAACGGGTAACGAACACGGTTGTGTTTGAATGCAAATCAGGTATCCCGCAGTCTTATGAAATGAGGCGCTAAGGAGACCGTAAATGGCTGATAAAAAAGCAACTCTCACCTATAACGGTGGTGATGCTCTGGAACTGGATGTGCTAAAAGGCACGCTCGGTCAGGATGTAATTGATATCCGTAGTCTTGGTTCTAAAGGTGTATTTACTTTTGATCCAGGTTTTACATCGACTGCATCATGTGAATCAAAAATTACCTTTATCGATGGTGATGAAGGCATCTTGTTGCACCGTGGTTTCCCAATCGATCAACTGGCAACCCACTCCAGCTATCTTGAAGTCTGCTATATCCTGCTGAACGGCGAAAAACCGACTCAGGAACAATACGAAGAATTTAAAACCATCGTCACCCGTCACACCATGATCCACGAACAAATCACCCGTTTGTTCCACGGTTTCCGTCGTGACTCACACCCAATGGCAGTCATGTGTGGTGTGACCGGCGCACTGGCGGCGTTTTACCATGACGCAATGGACGTGAATAACCCGCGCCACCGCGAGATTGCAGCATTCCGCCTGCTATCAAAAATGCCGACCGTAGCAGCAATGAGCTACAAATATTCCATTGGCCAGCCGTTCGTTTACCCACGCAACGACCTGTCCTATGCCGGTAACTTCCTGAACATGATGTTCTCCACACCGTGTGAGAAATACGAAGTTAACCCGATTCTTGAACGCGCAATGGACCGAATTCTGATCCTACACGCTGACCACGAGCAAAACGCCTCTACCTCTACCGTTCGTACCGCAGGCTCCTCCGGCGCTAACCCGTTCGCCTGTATCGCTGCCGGTATCGCATCCCTGTGGGGACCCGCACACGGTGGCGCTAACGAAGCCGCACTGAAAATGCTCGAAGAAATCAGCAGCGTGGAACACATTCCGGAATTCATCCGTCGTGCGAAAGACAAGAATGACTCTTTCCGCCTGATGGGCTTTGGCCACCGCGTGTACAAAAACTACGACCCGCGTGCCACTGTGATGCGTGAAACTTGCCATGAAGTACTGAAAGAGCTGAATCTGAAAGATAACAGCCTGCTGGAAGTGGCGATGGAACTTGAGCATATCGCGCTTAACGACCCGTACTTCATCGAGAAGAAACTCTACCCGAACGTGGACTTCTATTCCGGTATCATCCTGAAAGCGATGGGGATTCCATCTTCCATGTTTACCGTTATCTTCGCGATGGCGCGTACGGTTGGTTGGATTGCTCACTGGAACGAAATGCACGACGACGGCATTAAAATTGCCCGTCCACGCCAATTGTATACCGGCTATGCACAGCGTGATTTCAAATCTGATTTGAAGAAATAATCTTTCAGCCCTCTCCTTTTAAAGAGGACTAAAAGCCGCTGACGAACCCCGCGTTTTTCGCGGGGTTTTGTTTTTTCAGACCAGAGCCAACTTATGCCTGAGGGCTGTCCGTCAGATTAGTGATGTTCACGCCCTGCGGTGTCGTGGTTTGCGTTTCGGTCGGTGCTTCAGTCGTTGGCGTCAGCTCGGTCACTTTTGGCGTCTGCGTTTCCTGTGTCGCGGCTGGCTCGCCAGGTGTTGCAGTCTGCGTTTGCTGAGTTGCTGCTGGTACAGCAGGTGTTGCAGCCTGCGTCTGTTCGGCCGTAGCAGGGGTTTCAATTTGTTTTGGCATAACCGGAACAGGTTCTGCCGGAATCGATTCTGCCTTCGGTTTTGGAACTGGGGTTGGCGCGCGGACGATAAATGTCGGTTTACCCTTCGCAACAGAATAGGTCACATGACTGATAACATCTCTCGATGTTAACACTTCGACAGGCGATATGTTCACGCGGCCAATGAGCGAACGGGCATACCCGCCGACTTTATGTTTACCTTCTGGCAGCTGCACCTCAAGGCTCTCACCCGTCCCCAGCGCTCCGGCATCTTTGTCATCAACGGTCACATAGATTTGGGTGCCATCGTCGGTTTTGGTCGGGATATGCGTTACGGTCACCCGCGAGGAGCCGAAATCAAAAGCCGGTGCCTGGTCGGCGGTTTTCGATTTTGCGCAGCCCGTCAGGGCTAGAACAGCTGCTACGGCAGCCAGGGTGAAACGATAACTCATAATGCGAGGTCTTCCTTTAAGGGATTTTTGTGATCTGTGGCGCAATATACTCGATCTCCGGTGAGAGATGAATGCACAGTCGGGAGACTCAGAGGAGTCCGTTCCCCCCGATTATCCATTTTTCAACAAAATCCCTGATTCCCTCCGCCCTATGAGACAAATGCTATCTTCAGCACGATTTAATGCTGGCAACCCGGACACCAGTAAAATGGCCTTGATGAGAGCATAGTTTTCTCAATCACACCACCGCAACGCTCGCACTTTTCACCAGCCCGATGAAACACCTTAAAGCTAAAAATCGCGCCATGATGTTTATTTTCATCCACATTGCCACGCGTGTTATACGAAAATCGTGGAATATCCAGCAGCGCGTGTGACAGTTTATCGAGTTGTGTCGCCGTTAAATCCTGCGCTTTATGATGACCAAGTAATTCAACCGCCCAGAGGATCTCAACGCGCAGATAGTTACCCAACCCCGCGAGAAATGCCTGATCGAGCAGCAAGCCGCTGAACTGACGCTTGCGAAATCGGGCTGACAATAAACGTTCTTTAACTTGTTGCACCGTCAACGTCATATCCAGCACATCCGGCCCTACTCGCTTTAAAAATGGATGCTCCGCCAGTTTCTCCGAATCGAGCATCTCAATATCTGACGCACTATAAAGCAAAATTGCTTTGTCAGCCGTTTGCAGTTTTACACGCAGTATCCGTGTTGTTTGCGGGAGTTCGCCGCTATTGACCACCCGCCACACACCGTAAAGTTGGTTGTGGCTATACAGGATTTTCCCGTTGGAGAAATGCGTCAACAGAGCTTTGCCACGTGTTTCTATACGTATAACTTTTTGGCCGACCAACGTGGGTTCAAACGGTTTCAGCTCAGTAAAAGCAAACCAGACATCGGTTAACGGTTTATCTAAAACGGCGGCTTCAAGCTTATCCGCCGCTCGCCTAATTTCAGGGCCTTCAGGCATCACGTCATCCCTAAAAAATCAGTCTTCGTTGTTCAATTGCCAGGCCAACTGCTCAAGATAGATTTGCTGATCGCGTCGCGCTTTAAGCGCCTCTTCCAGAGTGCAGTGTACGAAATGGATCGGTTCACCTAACCGTAATTGCGCCAGATGAAACATATCTGCTTCGATAACGCAGGCAATCCGAGGATACCCGCCCGTGGTCTGCGCATCATTCATCAGCACGATAGGCTGACCGTTGTGTGGCACCTGCACAACACCCGGCAGCAATCCATGCGAGAGTAACTCACGGTCAGTCGTGCGCTCCAGGCGTTGCCCCTGCAGGCGATAACCCATTCGGTTACTTTGCGGGCTTAACTGCCACGGCAAACGCCAGAACGCATCCTGAGCGTGTTGAGTAAACTCGTGATACTCCGGCCCCTCCAACGCACGAATGCGATTTCCCCATAACAGTTGCTTCACACCACGCGCTTCGCGGAAATGTCGCGTAGCAGGCAGTTGAGCAATTTCATCGCCATCTTTGAGCAACCGCCCTTCGATGCCACCGACTTGCGCTTTCACATCGGTGCTGTAAGAACCCAGGACTTCAGGAACATCCAACCCGCCTGCAACAGCAAGATAGCTGCGCATCCCACGCTCAGGCACTTTCAGGCGTAATTGCTGACCCGCTTTAACCGGCAATCGCCAGCCCGTCCATACGGCATGGCCATCCAGCTCCGCGTGGCAGCCCGCCCCCGTTAACGCAAACCACCCATCCTGCGTAAACTCGACGACACAATTTCCCAATGTGATTTCTAGCGCAGCACTCTCTGGCGCATTACCTACCAGCAAATTTGCCATTTGCAGTGCCGGTGCATCAAGCGCACCGCAACGGCTCACGCCTAACTGCCGATAACCATAACGTCCGGTGTCCTGCACCGACATGTGCATTCCAGCACGAATTATTTTCAGCACACGCCCTCCTTTTGAGGCACGAAGCGGACGGTATCACCCGGAGCCAATAATGTTGGCATTTCATCTGCCGGATTGAATAACCGTACGGAAGTCTGGCCGATAATTTGCCAGCCTCCAGGAGTGGAAAGTGGATAAATCCCCGTTTGGCTGCCGCCAATCCCCACCGAACCGGCAGGCACGATTAAACGCGGCTCAGCCCGACGTGGTGTTTCAAGTGACGGAGCCAGTCCGCCAAGGTAGGCGAAACCCGGCTGGAAACCGAGGAAATAGACGATGTACTCAACTGATGAGTGCTGCTCCACCACCTGCGCTGGTGATAGCCCGCAATGTTTGGCGACGTCCTGGAGATCAGGGCCGCAATTTCCACCATATATCACCGGGATTTCGATGCGTCGGGATTCAGGCACTATCGCCTCACTCTCTTCCCACCAGCGTTGAATACGTTCAATGCCATCCAGCGCCAGGCTTTGCGGCTCGCGTAGTACCACAGTGATATTATTCATCCCAGGAATCACATCCAAAACGCTGGGTGCTTCCAGCAGTCGTTGCGTTAATCCCCAGATGCGTTGTTGGCTTTCTAGCGATACAGGCGGTTCCAGTTCAAGAACCACTGCACTTTCGCCTAACAGATAACACCGTGCTCTTTGCACTTTTGCTCCTTGGTTTTGCGCTATGCCGGGTTTGGAATATCTATAAACGCCACGTCCAAATCAGTTTCGCTGTTCAGCCAGTCACTCAGTGCCTGGATGCCGCCGCGTTCAGTGGCATGATGCCCAGCCGCATAAAAATGCAGCCCCTGTTCACGCGCAGAATGAATGGTTTGCTCTGAAACCTCACCAGTAATGAACGCATCGACACCAAAACGTGCCGCGCTATCTATGAAGCTTTGCCCACCGCCAGTACACCAGGCGACGCGGCGAATTTGCTCAGGGCCAGTATCGCCACACCACAGCGGCGTGCGGCCAAGACGCATCTCAATCCATGACGCTAACTCCACGCCAGAAAGCGATGTTGAAAACTCGCCCCAAGGCACCAGCGGCTCGATTTCACCTTTGTTTTCAATCCCCAGTAGCGCCCCGAGTTGCGCGTTATTGCCCAACTGAGGATGCGCATCAAGCGGTAAATGCCAGCCGTAGAGATTGATGTCGTTACTGAGCAAGGCTTTCAGGCGATTGCGTTTCATACCACGAATGACCGGTGATTCACCTTTCCAGAAGTAACCATGGTGAACGATGACGGCATCGGCTTGCTGGCGAATGGCTTCGTCAATGAGCGCCTGGCTTGCCGTCACACCCGTGACGATTTTGCGGACTTCTTCGCGTCCCTCGACCTGCAAACCATTTGGCGCGTAATCGCTGATGGCGGCGCTGTTGAGTTTCTCGTTAATCAGGCGTTCCAGTTCGCTATTTTTCATGTTCTTTCTCTTCAGGTTTACGGGCCACTTCATAAGCGGCGAGTGTCGCTATACGTGCCTGTTTATGTTCAACAATGGGATGCGGATAGTCCAGCGTCAGTTGCTGTTTTTCGGCCCAAACCCATGGGGTATGAATATATTTATCAGGCACAATACCCAGTTCTGGCAACCACTGGCGTATAAATTCACCTTTCTTATCAAACCGCTCGCCTTGGGTGGTCGGGTTAAAGATACGAAAATAAGGTGCGGCATCAGTCCCTGTCGAGGCTGCCCACTGCCAGCCACCGTTGTTTGCAGCCAGGTCACCATCAATCAGTTGTGACATAAAGTAGCGTTCACCCTGCCGCCAGTCTGCCAATAAATCCTTGACCAGAAAACTCGCCACCACCATTCGCAAACGGTTATGCATCCAGCCGGTGGTGTTTAGCTGACGCATTGCCGCATCCACTATCGGATAACCCGTCCTCCCTTGTTGCCAGGCAATGAACTGCTGTTCATCTTGCTGCCAGCTGACGTTATCTGTCCATGGGATAAACGGCTGATGGCGGCAAAGTTTGGGGTATGCCACCAGCAAGTGGCGATAGAACTCACGCCAGATGAGCTCATTTAGCCAGATTGCCCCTGCGTCACCGTCCAGCGCCTGTGGGTGCTCTTTCAGTAAACGGTGTAAGCACTGGCGCGGTGACAGCACGCCAATGGCAAGATAGGCCGATAAGCGGCTGGTTCCGTCAACAGACGGGAAATCGCGCTGCTCGCCATAATTCGCCACCGGCTGGCGGCAGAATTGACGCAACTGGTTTATCGCTTGCTGCTCACCAATGGGAAATAGATTTGCGTCTACGGGCTGGCGGGGGTAATCAAACGGGGTAAGTTTTTCGGTATCAGGCAAAGCGGCGCTACGTGCCTTTGGTGGCGCGATGCATTCAGGTAAACCTTCATGCAGTCGTTTGATAAATGCCCGACTAAACGGCGTAAACACTTTATACATTTCGTGATTACCGGTGGTCACGCTACCGGGCGGTAATAAAACGCTGTCATCAAAACCCTGGCACACCACATCAACATCCAGCGTTTTTTCAACGTCAGCATCCCGCTTTCGTTCATTCAGTTCGTATTGGTAGTTATAAAATAGCGCATCCACTTTCTGCGTTTCGCAAAAGCTTTTCAGGTATTCAACACAATCAGCAAAGTCATTAAGCTGATGGATGTGCAATTCAATACCGCGCGCAGCAAGGGCATCATGCAGGCATTGCAGATGCTGCCAGATAAATTCCGCCTGGCGTGGCGACATATCGTGTTGCCGCCATTGTTCTGGCGTGGCGAGAAAAATCCCCACCACGCGAGCATGAGGATCGCGGCACGCCGCAGCCAGCGCCAGGTTGTCATTCACTCGTAAATCATTGCGAAACCAGACCAGATGGGTGGTCATACATCTCCATATTTAATTTCCGTAGCGCAAACGTAACGCTTCGGGATAAGGCTCAAAATAGCGTTGCTGCGCCAGATAAGCGTCAGGATATTCTGCCATATAGTGTTTTAACAAGGTGATGGGAGCCAGTAAAGGTTGGGTGCCCTGGCGATAGCGGTCGATAAGCCCTGATAGCTCCTGTCGCTGGCGAGAATTTAACTGGCGGCGGAAGTATCCTTGTACATGCATTAGCACGTTAGTGTGGTTGCGGCGCGTCGCCTGGTGTTCGAGCAAAGCCATAAGACGCGTACGGTACTCAACGAAAAAGTCATCCAGCGAATCCCAGCTTTCGATACCCGCCACAAACCGCCCCAGTTCCCGATACTGCGGCTGAGAATGTGCCAGCAGCAGTAATTTATAACGGCTGTGAAAACCGATAAGTCCACCGCGCGTCAGGCCAGATTTGCGTAATTTATTAAGCTCATAAAGCGTATAAATGCGCTCGACAAAGTTCTCGCGAATAGCCGGGTCATATAAACGTCCGTCCTCTTCGACCGGCAACCACGGTAACTGTCGTTTCAACTCGGCAGTAAAAATCCCAGTGCCGCTTTTACGATTATTATTCCCTTCAGTTTCATAAACCCTCACCCGCTCCAGGCCACAGCTTGGGGATTTCGCACAAACGATATAACCGCAAAGATGGTCCAAACCGGCAACCCGGCGCGAAGAAAATTGCTGCATCGCCTGCGTTAAATCCCCTTCACTGTGGTTGCTAAAGCGCAATGCGATTTCACCATCATCCTGTTTTACCAGGCGTAAAGCAGGCCGGGGCGTGGGTAAACCAATCGCCATTTCAGGGCAAACAGGCTCAAAATGCACCCACGGAGCCAGTTCATTGACGGCAAAGGCCAGCCGTTTATGCCCGCCGTCAAACCGGACATTTTCCCCGAGTAAGCAAGCGCTGATGCCAATATTAATTTTGTCGCTCATGACTTACTCCTTTAAGCGTATTCACATCTAAGTGTAGCAAGCATGTAAAACAAAAAAGGCTACCCGATTGGGTAGCCTTCGTTTGCAGCAGAAATCATTTACATCATCGGTGTTGCCAAACGCACCAGGCTGATAAGCGGTTGCGGGTAAACACCCAGCAGCAGTACCAGCACAGCGGAGATCAGAACCACAACACCGCCTGCGGTGAATGCCCAGTTTCCTGGGGTATCACGAGTAAGCTGTTGCGGCGCATTCAGGTACAAACTCACCGTCACACGCAGGTAGTAGTACAAACCGATCGCACTACCCAGCACCACAGCACCGGTCAACCACCACAGGTGAGACTGGACGCCGACAGCAATAATGTAGAACTTACCGATGAAGCCTAATGTCATTGGGATACCTGCCAGTGACAGCATCATCACGGTCATCACCGCAGACAGAATCGGTTTATGCCAGAACAGACCACGGTAGGAGTACAGAGAATCTGCATCCGGGCCACGGTATGGACTGGACATCAGGCTGACCACGCCGAACGCGCCGAGGCTGCTGAACAGGTAACCGGCTAGATAGACACCCACTGATTCCATCGACATATCGCCACTTTGCAGGGCAATCAGTGCCACCATCAAATAACCGAGGTGCGAGATAGACGAATAACCCAGCAGACGCTTGATATTGGTCTGGCTCAGCGCCATCACGTTACCGAAGATGATAGAGGCGAAGGCGATAATACCCAGCACCACGCGCACCGCTTCACTGTCGCCAACTGGCGCATAGAGGAACAGACGCATCACCACACCAAAGATGGCGATCTTGCTGGCAGTCGCCAGGAAAGTGGAAACAGGTGCCGGAGCCCCTTGGTAAACATCAGGCGTCCAGAGGTGGAACGGAACCAGTGACAGTTTAAAGCCAAGTCCCACAATCATCAGGCCCAGACCGGCAAGCAGCAACGGTTCGTGCAGCATGCTGTCAGCCAGACTTTTGCCGAGAGCCACAAACGACAGGTCACCCGATTCTGCGTACACCAGCGCCATACCAAACAGCAGGAATGAAGAGGCGGCGGCAGACAGAATCATGTACTTGATGCTGGCTTCCAGCGAGCGCTTCTGACGGAAGGCGTAACCAATCAGACCGAACAGCGGCAGTGAGATCAATTCAATGCCGAGGAACAACGCCGCCAGGTGGTTGGCGTTTGCCAGAAGAATACCGCCGAGTGCCGCAATCAGCACCAGCAGGTAAAACTCTTCGCGGTTGTCGGTGTAACCCTCAAGCCACGGATAGGCAAACGTACAGGTTGCCAGACTCGCCAGCAGAACCAACCCGGTGTAGAGCATTGCATAGCCATCAACACGCATCAGCGGTGTGACATCCATTGCTCCAGCCTGCCCCACAAACCACAGCGAAACTAACGCAGCGTTAAGGCCGATAACAGCAAGTGTTGCATTGACAAAATGGTCGCGTCGCCACGCTATGGAGAGCATCACAACCACCACCGTCAATCCGACGACGAGCAGCGGTAGCAGCGCGATCAATTGTTGAGGAGTTATAGTCATGGCGAATTACGGCCTTGTAGTTGGAATTGAACTGGTAAACCACTGCTGAATATTGCTCATCGCAGCATGCGAAGTATCCAGAATTGGCTGCGGGTAGAAGCCCAACAGGACTAACAACACCACTAGCAACAGAATGATAAAGAACTCGCGCAGCGACATGCCTGGCAGTTGTTTATCACTGATTTCGCTTTTTGCTTTACCGAAGTAAGCACGATGCAGCATCGCCAGAGAATAAACCGAGGCAAACACCAGACCGAAGGTCGAGACAACCGTAATCACTGGCACAACATGGAAGCTGCCGAACAGAATCATGAATTCGCCAACGAAGTTACCCGTACCTGGCATCCCGAGAGTCGCCACTGCGAAGAACATCGACAAACCTGGCAGCCATTTGATTTTGTTCCACAGGCCGCCCATCAGACGCATATCGCGAGTGTGCAAACGCTCGTAAAGCTGACCACAGATGATGAACATACCCGCCGCAGACAAACCATGCGCAATCATCATGATAATCGCCCCCTGGTAGGCCAACTGGCTACCGGTATAAATGGCAATCAACACGAAGCCCATGTGGGAAACGGAGGTATAAGCGATAAGACGTTTAATATCGGTTTGTGCGAAGGCCATCCACGCGCCGTAGAAGATGCCGATAACACCCAACCACATGGCGATTGGTGCAAACTCAGCAGACGCTTCAGGGAACAGGGGAAGAGCGAAACGCAGCAGGCCGTAGGCCGCGGTTTTCAGCAAGATACCTGCGAGGTCAACAGAACCCGCTGTTGGTGCCTGGGAGTGCGCGTCTGGCAACCAACCGTGCAATGGAACGACAGGCATTTTCACCGCAAATGCAATGAAGAAGCCCAGCATCAACAGCCACTGTACGCTGTGGGACATTTCGGTATGCAGCAGTTGTTCGTAGTTAAAGGTCCAAACGCCGGTCGCGTTGTAGTGCACAAACACCAGCCCAAGAATCGCAATCAACATCACCAGGCCGCTTGCCTGGGTGTAGATGAAGAACTTGGTTGCAGCGGTGATACGAGTCTTCCCGTCAGAGGCTTTGTGGCCCCACAGAGCAATCAGGAAGTACATCGGTACCAGCATCATTTCCCAGAAGAAGAAGAACAGGAACATATCGATGGCAAGGAACACGCCGATAACGCCACCGAGGATCCACATCAGGTTGAGGTGGAAGAAGCCCTGATATTTTTCGATTTCATTCCAGGAACAAAGTACCGCCAGCACACCGAGCAAGCCGGTAAGCACCACCATCAGCAATGACAAGCCATCAATTGCTAAATGGATCTCAATCCCGAAACGTGGGATCCACGGCAGGATAAATTCAGACTGCCACTGCGGCAAACCTGCAGATTGCGTCAGCGAGTATCCGCCGGATAGCCACAGTTGCAGTGAGAGAGCCAGAGTCAGTCCCATCGTTACCAGCGCAATCCAACGCGGCACTTTTACGCCGAAGCGTTCAGTCTGCCAGCAGAAGAAGCCGCCAATAAAGGGGATGAGTATCAGCCAGGGTAATAGCATGGCATTTGTGTCCCTAAGTCAAAATAAACCAAAACATCACTCACTTCCTGTCCTTACATGAACACCGGAGGAGAGTTTTTCACCCTCACCCCAGCCCTCTCCCTTAAGGAGAGGGGGAATTGTATGGGATTAGCGCAAGACCAGCAGCAAGCCCAGAATCACGACCGCACCGATACTCATTGAGGCCACATACCAGCGTAAATAACCGTTCTCACTCACTAACAGGCCGCGACCTGCCAGGCGTGAAATCACTGCCGGAATGTTCATCATTGAATTCAGCGGATCGCTCTTAAGCAACCAGGCAATGCCCAGGAATGGCTTAACAAAGATTTTGTCGTACAGCCAATCGAAGCCCCAGGCATGGAACCACCAGGTACCGAAGAAGCGGCCCGGTGCGCTGTTTGCAATGGCGGTGACCAAAGTGCGTTTACCTAACCACAGCCATGCCGCAATTAAGATACCGGCAATCGCCACGACGCCTGAGGTAATCTCAAGGGTCAGAACGCTACCGTGTGGCAGCTCAGTGGTGGCTGGCAGAACACCGTGTAATGGCGGAACAATCATTGCGCCAACAAAAGTGGACAGCACCAGCAACACAATCAGCGGCAAGTGGTGAGTAATGCCTTTAACCGCGTGAGCGTGAATCTGCTCTTTACCGTGGAAGACGATGAAGATCATACGGAAGGTATACAGCGAGGTCATAAACGCACCGACCAGACCTGCAACCATCAGGTTGATATGACCATTCGCCATCGCACCGGCCAGAATCTCATCTTTACTGAAGAAGCCTGCGGTAATGAGTGGCAATGCAGACAATGCAGCACCACCCACCAGGAAACAGACATACACCAGCGGAATGGACTTACGCAGGCCACCCATTTTGAAGATGTTTTGTTCGTGGTGGCAGGCAAGGATCACCGAACCGGATGACAGGAACAACAACGCTTTAAAGAAAGCGTGAGTCATCAGATGGAAAATCGCCGCATCCCACGCTTGTACACCCAGCGCCAGGAACATGTAGCCAATCTGACTCATGGTCGAGTACGCCAGCACACGTTTGATATCGGTTTGCACCAGCGCGGCAAAGCCCGCCATCACCAGTGTGACCGCACCCACGATGCCAACCAAATGCAGTACTTCAGGTGTTAACAGGAACAGGCCATGAGTACGCGCAATCAGGTAGACACCTGCAGTAACCATGGTGGCCGCGTGGATCAGCGCTGAAACTGGCGTTGGACCAGCCATCGCATCCGCAAGCCACGTTTGCAGTGGAAGCTGTGCAGATTTACCGACCGCACCGCCTAACAGCATCAGCGTCGCCCACGTCAGCATGTTGTTGCCCGCTTCGAAGTGAGCCGGAGCAAGCTCCACCATTTCGCGGAAGTTCAACGTACCCAGTTCGTTGTAAAGAATGAACAACGCGAACGCGAGGAATACGTCACCGACGCGGGTCACAACGAATGCTTTCATGGCCGCAGCGCCGTTCTTCGGATCTGTATAGTAGAAACCAATCAGCAGATACGAGCACAGACCTACGCCTTCCCAACCGAGGTACATCAGCAGCAGGTTGTCACCAAGAACCAGAACCACCATGCTGGCGATAAACAGGTTGGTGTAGGCGAAGAAGCGCGAATACCCCTCTTCCCCACGCATATACCATGATGCGTACATGTGGATCAGGAAGCCGACGCCGGTCACCACTGACAGCATAGTCAGTGACAAACCGTCGAGGATCAGATTGAAGCCGATGTTGAAATCGCCAACTGACATCCAGGTCCACAACGGCTGGGTAAAGGCTTGTTGCCCGTTGTTAAAGAAATCAACCCCGACAATCGCAGTGACTAACGCCGCAAGACCAATCGAGCCGACCCCAACCGTGGCAGAAAGATTTTCTGACCAACGGCCACGAGAGAACGCCAACAATAAAAAACCAATAAATGGCAAAAGAATGGTTAACCAGAGAAGGTTCATCCACGCATCTCACTTACTGAATCGATATTCAGGTTCTGGCGACGACGATGGAGCTGCAGTAACAGTGCGAGGCCAATACTGGCTTCGGCGGCAGCTAAGCTAATCGCGAGTATATACATCACCTGGCCGTCAGCCTGGCCCCAATAACTCCCGGCGACCACAAACGCGAGTGCTGCCGCGTTAATCATCACTTCCAGGCTAATCAGCATGAAAAGCAAGTTGCGACGAATCACAAGCCCAGTCAGCCCAAGTACGAACAAGATAGCCGCGAGGATTAGTCCATGTTGCAGCGGAATCATACGTGCTCCTCCGTTTTTCTTTTCGCCGCCGCGTCAGCCTGGCGATTACTCAGCACTTCACCCGGACGGTCTTCACGACCGAGGTGGAATGCAACAACCAGACCCGCCAGCAGCAGCATTGAGGCTAATTCCACTGCCAGAACGTACGGTCCAAATAACGCGATACCGACCTCTTTAGCACTGACAGATGTACCGTCGATTCCCTGGTCATTCAGACTGAGGATCGCGTACACCAACACCGACAGCAGGATGGCTGACAAAACGCCAGGACCAATCCACAACTGCGGTTTGAGCCAGTTACGCTCTTGTTCAACGACGGCATTACCGAGGTTTAGCATCATGACTACAAAGACGAACAACACCATGATGGCGCCGGCGTAGACGATAATCTCAAGCGCTGCGGCAAAGTAGGCCCCCAAGGAGAAGAACACCCCGGAGATAGCCAGCAATGAGATGATCAGATACAGCAAGGCATGCACCGGGTTGGTATGCGTGATAACACGCAAAGTGGTTCCAACCGCGATGATTGCGCAAATATAAAAAGCGAATTCCATTGCCTTGCTCCTTTAAGGTAATAGGCCTTTGACGTCGATAGGCTTAGCTTCGTTTTCCGCTTCGCCTTTATCTTTGCCGTCGATTGCCATACCTGCCATCCGGTAGAAGTTATATTCCGGGTATTTACCCGGACCGGAAATCAGCAGGTCCTCTTTTTCGTACACCAAATCCTGACGCTTAAACTCGCCCAGCTCGAAGTCTGGAGTAAGCTGAATGGCCGTTGTTGGGCACGCTTCTTCGCACAAGCCACAGAAAATGCAGCGCGAGAAGTTGATGCGGAAAAACTCTGGATACCAGCGGCCATCTTTGGTTTCTGCTTTCTGCAAAGAGATACAGGCGACCGGACAAGCTACCGCACACAGGTTACAGGCAACACAACGCTCTTCGCCGTCCGGATCGCGCGTCAGCACGATGCGACCACGATAGCGTGGTGGTAAATACACTGGCTCTTCCGGATACATCTGCGTTTCGCGTTTGGCAAACGCGTGCAGACCGATCATCCAGATACTGCGTACCTGGGTGCCGAAACCAACCACTAACTCTTTCAATGTCATGGTTTTTTCACCCCTTATGGTGCCTGATAGAGAATGACCGCGGCGGTCACCAGCAAATTGACCAGCGTCAGTGGCAGGCAAATTTTCCAGCCAAAGGACATCACCTGGTCATAACGCGGACGAGGTAATGAGGCGCGAATCAAAATGAACATCATCATGAAGAATGCGGTTTTCAGCATAAACCAGATGACAGGAGGTAACCACGGGCCATGCCAGCCACCAAAGAACAGGGTCACAATCAGGGCGGAAACCGTCACGATAGCGATGTATTCACCGACGAAGAACAGGCCAAATTTCATGCCTGAATATTCGATGTGATAGCCATCAGCCAGCTCTTGTTCTGCCTCAGGTTGGTCAAACGGGTGACGGTGACAAACCGCAACACCTGCAATGGCAAAGGTAATGAAGCCAAAGAACTGAGGAATCACGTTCCACAGATGCGCTTGATTATCAACGATATCGCTCATGTTGAACGAACCAGCCTGAGCCACAACGCCCATCAGCGACAGACCCAAGAACACTTCGTAGCTCAGCGTTTGTGCCGAAGCACGCATCGCGCCTAACAGAGAGTATTTGTTGTTACTTGACCAGCCTGCAAACAGCACGGCGTAAACCGCAAGACCCGCCAGCATCAGGAAGAACAAAATACCAATGTTCAGGTCGGCAACCACCCAGCTCGGGCTGACAGGCACAATCGCAAAGGCCAGTAGCATAGAGGTGAAGGCAATCATGGGTGCCAGGGTAAAGATGACGCGGTCCGCAAAGCGCGGCGTCCAGTCTTCTTTAAAGAACATCTTGATCATGTCCGCGACTAACTGGAGCGAGCCGCCCCAGCCAACACGGTTTGGTCCATAACGGTTCTGGAACAGGCCCAGCAAGCGACGCTCAAAGAAGCTCATGAACGCGCCACAGGTCACCACAACCAGCAGGATAACAATCGCTTTGAGAATGCTTAGCAGAATGTCGATAACATCCGGTGTTAACCAACTCATTGGCCAGCCTCCTGGAGATTTTCAAGACGCGCACCTGCCAGTACCGGAGCAATGCCAGGCATCCCCATCGGTAAACCGACCTGCCCTGCCGCCAGACCTTCGGAAAGTTGCAATGGCAGACTGAGCGTCTGGCCTTCGTAACTGAACGAAATCAGGCTTCCGGCGTTAACGCCCAGTTTTGCCGCATCTACCGGATTGAGCTTGATATAAGGCTCAGCCATTCGACTCTGGAAAATCGGGGAACGTTGGGACATTTCGTCACTGCCAAACAGATGGTAGTAAGGCGCAATACGCCATTTACCTTCTTCTGCCTGGAAGATTTCCGGCACGGAGTCAAAGAAATCAATGCCCGTTTCGGATGCTTCAATCAGACGCACACCCGGATCACCGTGACGCAGTTTGCCACCCACTTCGGCCTGGAACTTGTTCCATGCCTGCGGTGAGTTCCAGCCTGGTGCCCATGCAAATGGGATCTGCTGACGATTGGCCGACGGGCTGTTGTTCCCTTCCATCGAGAAGGAGAACATGGTGTCTTTATCCTGTGGCTGACGCGGCTCATGCACACTGATATTGGCGCGCATTGCAGTACGACCACTGGAGCGGATTGGCGAACGTGACAGTTTCTGACCACGGATACGGAAGCTGGCATCTGGTGCCGCATCTTTAATTCCAGCCAGTTGTGGCAACGCTTTCACGCAGGCATCGATAACATCGTCAAGCTGCGTCCAGTCCACTTCACGGCTTTCAACCGTGCTGTGCAGGGAGTGCAGCCAACGCCAGCTTTCGAGCATGACAATGGAGTGGTCGTAGTAAGACGGGTCATAAACCTGGAAGAAACGCTGTGCGCGGCCTTCGTTGTTAATTACCGTACCATCGCTTTCAGCAAAGCTTGCGGTGGAAAGCACCAGATGGGCTTTGTCCATAATCGCTGTACGCTGATGGTCAATAACCATGACCAGCGGAGCTTTGCTCAGTGCGGCATCAACACGAGCGGCAGAAGCATGGCGATGCAGATCGTTTTCCAGCACCACGACCGCATCAGCAGCACCGCTTTCCAGCTCACTCAGCGCTTCTTCAAGCGAACCGCCGCCAATCAGACCGAGGCCTACGCTGTTCACTGCGCGAGCGACCATGGTGATACCGACATCAGCTCCACGGCCTTTCAGCGCTTTAGCAACGTTTGCTGCTGCCTGCATCACCGCTTCGCTACCGGCGTTAGTCCCGGAAACGATCAGAGGTTTTTTAGCACCCGCCAGTGCCTGAACAATCACGTCGACTTTGTTTTTCAAGTCGCGGTCGAGTTCAACGGCCGGGGAGTTGCTATCCAGCGCATGGGCAATCGCAAAGCCTAAACGCGCCTGATCTTCAACCGGCGCACGGTAAGTCCACGCGGCGATGTCATCCAGACGAGTACTGTCGATATTCGTAACGAACAGCGGATGTTTCGCGTGCTGGCCAATGTTCAGGATGGCCGCAATCTGCCAGTCAGCCACTTTCTGTGCTGCTGCCATTTCGCGCGCTTTACCTTTCACGGCCTGACGCACAGCCAGCGCAACACGCGCACCGGTTTGGGTAATGTCTTCGCCGAGCACCAGCACCGCATCATAAGATTCGATTTCGCGCAGTGCCGGAGTATGAACGCCACTTTCTTGCAGCACTTTGAGCATCAATTGCAGACGCGCTTGTTCGCCGGTTGCGATACCAGTGTAGAAGTTGGCTGCCCCCACCAGTTCACGCAGTGCGAAGTTGCTTTCAACGCTGGCACGCGGGGAACCAATACCGATAACCTTCTTCGACTGACGCAGAATATCTGCTGCACCTTGCATCGCCTGTTCAGCGTTCAGGGTGATGAGATCGTCACCACGGCGTTGGATCGGCTGGCGTGGACGGTCTTTCAGGTTCACGTAGCCATAACCAAAGCGGCCACGGTCGCACAAGAAGTAGTGGTTCACAGTACCGTTGTAGCGGTTTTCGATACGACGTAATTCACCGTAGCGCTCACCAGGGCTGGTGTTACAGCCGATGCTGCACTGCTGGCAGATGCTTGGGGCAAACTGCATGTCCCATTTACGGTTGTAACGTTCGGAGTGCGTTTTGTCCGTGAACACGCCGGTTGGGCAGATTTCTACCAGGTTACCGGAGAATTCGCTTTCAAGCGTACCGTCTTCAGGACGACCGAAATAGACGTTGTCATGTGCGCCATAGACGCCCAGATCCGTGCCGTCGGCATAATCTTTGTAGTAACGCACACAACGGTAACAGGCGATACAGCGGTTCATTTCGTGAGAGATGAACGGGCCGAGATCCTGGTTACGGTGAGTACGTTTAGTGAAGCGGTAGCGGCGGAAGCTATGACCGGTCATAACCGTCATATCTTGCAGGTGGCAGTTACCGCCCTCTTCACAGACCGGACAGTCGTGCGGGTGGTTGGTCATCAACCATTCCACAACGCTTTCACGGAATTCTTTCGCTTCGCTATCGTCAATGGAGATAAACGTCCCGTCAGAGGCGGGTGTCATACAAGACATCACCAGACGACCACGATTATCTTCTGCGTTTTGATATTGCTTCACCGCACACTGGCGGCAAGCACCGACGCTTCCGAGCGCCGGGTGCCAGCAAAAATAAGGAATATCGAGGCCGAGAGACAGACAAGCTTGCAGCAAGTTGTCAGACCCGTTTACCTCATATTCTTTGCCGTCTACATGAATCGTAGCCATAGTCAGCATGCTTCCAGTTAATTATAAAATTTTTCTTACCCGCACCTTAATAGGGTGCAGATATCACCAGCGCGCTTTTAGCAAGTTCGGTTGAATGCCTTGAATGGCACGAGTGTTACCGAAATCTTGTTTGGCAATGCCTGCTTCGAATTCTTCGCGGAAATATTTAATCGCACTCTGCAACGGTTCAACCGCACCTGGCGCATGCGCACAGAAGGTTTTACCTGGCCCAAGGAAACGACACAGTTGCTCAAGTGTCTCGATATCCCCAGGTTGGCCTTCGCCACGCTCCAGTGCACGCAGAATTTTTACGCTCCACGGTAAACCGTCACGGCAAGGTGTACACCAGCCACAAGATTCACGGGCAAAAAACTCTTCCAGATTGCGAACCAGCGGCACCATACCAATTTCATGGTCAACAGCCATCGCCAGCGCCGTACCCAAACGGCTACCCGCTTTGCCAATGCTTTCAAATTCCATCGGCAGATCAAGATGCGATTCGGTCAGGAAGTCAGTCCCTGCCCCGCCCGGCTGCCAGGCTTTGAATTTCAGGCCATCGCGCATGCCACCCGCGTAATCTTCAAGAATTTCGCGTGCGGTAGTGCCGAACGGTAATTCCCAAACGCCAGGGTTCTTAACGCGGCCCGAGAAGCCCATCAGCTTGGTACCAGCATCTTTACTGGTAGAAATGCCCTGGTACCACTCCACGCCATCAGCCAGAATCGCCGGTACGTTACACAGCGTTTCGACGTTGTTTACGCACGTCGGTTTACCCCATACGCCGCTTGATGCAGGGAATGGTGGTTTAGAACGTGGGTTCGCACGACGACCTTCCAGGGAGTTAATCAATGCAGTTTCTTCACCGCAGATATAACGCCCAGCGCCGGTGTGCACGATCAGCTCGAAATCAAAACCCGAACCGAGGATGTTTTTGCCTAGCAGACCTGCTTCGGTGGCTTCGGCAATCGCACGGCGCAGATGCACAGCCGCTTCGATATACTCACCACGCAGGAAGATGTAACCGCGGTACGCTTTCAGCGCGAACGCAGAAATCAGCATGCCTTCCACCAGCAGGTGCGGCAGTTGCTCCATCAGTAAACGGTCTTTATAAGTGCCCGGCTCCATTTCATCAGCGTTACACAGCAGGTAACGAATGTTCATGGATTCGTCTTTCGGCATCAGGCTCCACTTCAAACCCGTGGAGAAGCCCGCACCGCCGCGCCCTTTCAGGCCGGCGTCTTTAACCCGATTAACGACTTCATCTGGCGCGAGCCCCGTCAACGCAAGACGTGCACCTTCGTAGCCGTTTTTGCTGCGATATTCATCCAGCCACACAGGCTGTTTGTCATCGCGCAACCGCCAGGTCAGCGGATGGGTTTCGGCAGTACGAATAATGGTTTTCATTTGTACTGCTCCAGCAAATCAGGGATCGCTTCCGGCGTCAGATGGCTGTGAGTATCCTCATCAATCATCATGGTCGGCCCTTTGTCGCAGTTGCCCAGGCAGCAAGTCGGCAGCAGTGTAAAACGACCATCAAACGTGGTTTGACCCGGTTTGATGTTCAGTTTTGCTTCGATAGCCGACTGAATGCCCTGGTAGCCGGTAATATGGCAAACCACGCTATCGCAATAGCGAATAACGTGGCGACCGACCGGTTGGCGGAAAATCTGGCTGTAGAATGTGGCAACACCTTCTACGTCGCTGGCAGGGATGTCCAAAACCTCGGCAATGGCGTAAATAGCGCCGTCAGGCACCCAGCCACGCTGTTTTTGGACAATCTTCAGCGCTTCGATAGATGCCGCGCGAGCATCTTCGTAATGATGTTTTTCGTGCTCAATCGCATCACGCTCGGCATGACTCAGCTCAAAAGCTTCAGCCTGGGGTTGTTGTTTATCGTGCATAGTTAGCGATCCACATCAGACATTACAAAATCGATACTACCCAGATAGACAATCAGGTCAGAAACCAGGCTGCCACGAATCGCCGCCGGGATTTGCTGCAAGTGCGCAAAGCTCGGGGTACGAATACGGGTACGGTAGCTCATTGTGCTGCCGTCGCTGGTCAGGTAGTAACTGTTAATCCCTTTCGTCGCTTCAATCATCTGGAAGGATTCGTTAGCCGGCATGACCGGGCCCCACGAAACTTGCAGGAAGTGAGTGATCAGGGTTTCGATATGTTGCAGCGTACGCTCTTTCGGTGGCGGCGTTGTCAGCGGATGATCGGCTTTGAACGGGCCAGCAGGCATGTTTTTCAGGCACTGCTCAAGAATGCGCAAGCTCTGGCGAAGTTCTTCAACTTTCAACATCACGCGGGTGTAGCAGTCACTGACGCCACCGCCGACCGGGATTTCGAAGTCAAAGTTTTCATAACCAGAATAGGGGCGAGCTTTACGGATATCGAAGTCAACGCCCGTTGCACGCAGGCCAGCACCGGTGGTACCCCACTCCAGCGCTTCTTTCTTGCCGTAAGCCGCAACGCCCTGAGAACGACCTTTCAGGATGGTGTTGCGCAGCGCTGCTTTCTCGTAGGAATCCAGACGTTTTGGCATCCAGTCGAGGAACTCTTTCAGCAGACGTTCCCAGCCGTTTGGCAAGTCGTGAGCGACACCGCCGATACGGAACCAGGCAGGGTGCATACGGAAACCGGTAATCGCTTCGACCAGGTCATAGATTTTCTGACGGTCGGTAAAGGCGAAGAACACCGGGGTCATCGCACCCACGTCCTGAATAAACGTGGAGATATACAGCAGGTGGCTGTTAATACGGAACAGTTCAGACAGCATGACGCGGATAACGTCAACACGCTCAGGAACCTTGATGCCCGCCAGTTTTTCAACCGCCAGCACATATGGCATTTCGTTTACGCAGCCGCCGAGGTATTCGATACGGTCGGTGTACGGAATGTAGCTGTGCCAGGACTGACGTTCACCCATCTTCTCAGCACCACGGTGGTGGTAACCGATATCCGGCACACAGTCGACAATTTCTTCACCGTCGAGTTGCAGGACAATACGGAATGCACCGTGCGCGGATGGGTGGTTTGGACCCAGGTTCAGGAACATGAAATCTTCATGCTCGCTGCTGCGCTTCATGCCCCACTCTTCAGGCTTGAAGGTCAGCGCTTCCATCTCGAGGTCTTCTTTCTGTTTGGTCAATTCAAACGGATCGAACTCGGTGGCACGCGCCGGATAATCTTTACGCAGCGGGTGGCCTTCCCACGTTGGTGGCATCATGATGCGCGTCAGGTGCGGGTGGCCAACAATGTTGATGCCAAACATTTCCCAGGTTTCACGCTCATACCAGTTAGCGTTCGGGAACAGTTTGGTGAACGTAGGCACGTTCAGATCGTTTTCAGACAGCGCCACCTTGAGCATGATGTCGCGGTTGCGATCGATAGAAATCAGATGGTAGAAAACGGAAAAATCCGCAGCCGGTAAACCGTTGCGGTGAGTACGGAGACGTTCGTCCATGCCGTGTAAGTCGAACAGCATGGAGTAGGGTTTCGGTAGTTTCTTTAAAAAATCGCCCACTTCCAGCAGTTGTTCACGCTTAACCCAGACCACTGGAACACCAGTGCGGGTCGGCTGAACAGTGAAGGCATCCGGCCCAAAACGGTTACGCAGTTCGCCAATAACCGGATCATCTAAATGGTCACGGGTTTGCAACTCTTGCTGCCTGGCATCATGCGCAGTTAAATCGGTCATAATTCTCACCATTGCAAATGGTACTGTGGTGACTGTCAGCAGTGGCTTCGCGCTAGTATTATTGATATGCGAAGTAAACTCACACTGCCCACAGGCGCATATTAAATCTCGTCTGGTGTCCGCAAGTTGGTGACAGCAATACGCTCGCCACGTTTACGTTCACGCTCAGATTGCATGTTGGCGCGATAAACACCTTGATCGCCAACCACCCAGGAGAGTGGACGACGCTCTTTACCAATGGACTCTTGCAGCAGCATCAGTGCTTGCATGTAAGCTTCCGGGCGCGGTGGGCAACCTGGGATGTAAACATCCACTGGCAGGAATTTATCCACACCTTGCACCACAGAGTAGATGTCGTACATGCCGCCTGAGTTGGCGCAAGCACCCATCGAGATGACCCATTTTGGCTCAAGCATTTGATCGTAAAGGCGCTGAATGACGGGAGCCATTTTGGTAAAGCAGGTTCCTGCGATAACCATCAGGTCGGCCTGACGCGGAGATGCACGCAGTACTTCGGCACCGAAACGTGCCACGTCATGTACGGCGGTAAACGAAGTCACCATCTCAACGTAGCAGCAAGAAAGGCCAAAGTTATAAGGCCAAATTGAGTTTTTACGACCCCAGTTCACCATATCGTGCATGGCATGCTCGAGCTTGCCCATGTACACACTACGGTTGATTTCTTGATCAAGAGGATCGCTTACGATCTCCTGTTTTTGCAGGGGGTAACGGTCATTCTCACCGTTGGGGTCTATGCGGGTGAGCGTATAGTCCATCTTATTGCCTCGCTTTATACTCGTCTTTCTTCAGGTTGTAGCTGTGTTGCCTGCGTTCTTAAATCCCAATCACTTACTCAAGTAAGCGCCTGGAAACTTACTCACTGATCGCCTTGCTACTTGCTGAATGATTTAGAGCATCTTGGGTATGACGGTTAGTGAGACTGTCAGTTTCTGGGTTGATATGGGTACGGCGCGAACGCGCAGGAGTCCAATCAAGCGCGCCAATGCGCACCAAATACACCAGGCCTGCCAGTAGCACAAAAATGAAAATTGCGGCCTCGACGAAACCTATCCATCCGCTTTCACGAATAGAAACCGACCACGCGTAGAGATACAAGGCTTCCACGTCGAAGATGACGAAGAACATGGCAACCAAGTAAAACTTAGCGGATAGACGTAAGCGCGCTGTACCAACTGAGTCGATACCTGACTCGAAGGGAGTGTTTTTGTGCCGACCCTTAGCTCTCCCGCCAAGGAACCAGGCCCCGAGAAGCATTACGCAACACAGGCCTACGGCAACAATAAGAAAGACTGCGAACGCCCAGTGATGAGCGATAACTTCAGTGGATGTTGACATACTCATTGCTTACTCATCAAAAGTGGCGCCAAAGTCTCTGCTCTTGCTGGCAGATGAACACCACATCGATTCATGGGGAGGAACAATTAACCTTACAATTAGTGCCAGAATCAAAACTTTACCAGCAAATTGATGGGGTTTTTTACTCCTTTCTATAACCTTTTGTCAACTTTAACAAAAGTATCCACACATTAATTTACATGAAATCAACTTCATTAACATTTAGTGCGTTAAAAGCTGGTAACGTCGCGTTACTAACTCGTTTTTAATGAAGGTGAATCGTGTCCGTTATGGAGGAAAAAAATTACTACGGCTCTATTTTGGCAGGAAATCTCAACTATTCATCCCCCCTATAGGGAGTATTTTCTTGATCTGAGACACGCTTCTGTTAATTCATATCAAAAACAAACAACATTGCAGCCTTTATTTTAACATTTAAACCGATTTTGATTCCCAGGATGTATGGAGAAGGCAGGTAGGAAGAGAGATGGAAAACAGATTGTTTTAAAAGACGTTTTTACAAAAAAGCAATAAACTCAACGTGCGCTGATTAAAAAACAAGCCATTGAGGCAAAAATAGCACCCAATGACCTGTTTTTGAATTTCATAATTTGTTACTAACAAATCCGCTTTACGGCTATAGCGTTACTCGAAATCGCCTTCCAGTAACACCGTGTCACCATCTTCATCAGAAGAAGCCATGTAACGATAGGGATTCGGGTTGATTTCCAGTGCGCTGAAAATAGCCTGCGCTAAATCATTGGTGGTTTGCAGATTACGGCACAGCATGTATTGCGTATCAGGCATGGCCGGCAAACCATCGGCGCTTCCCAGCACGCGCAGCTCTGGACTCATCATTTCTACCGGACGAGAAGTAATTCCGAGCCCTGCTTTAACCGCAGCGCGAACGGCAGAAAGCGTCGAAGCAACATAGGCAATACGCCACGGAATGCGGGCCGCATTCAATTGCTCAATCATCATATCCCGATATGGGCTCGGATTATCGAGCACCACCAAAGGCACCGTTTCACCTTTCTGGAAGACGTAATCAGCAGCGCAGTACCATAACGTTGGCGAAGTGCGTAAAACAATGGATTCAAAATGCGCAGGTTTCGACGTGGTGACAACTAAATCCACTTCCTGTTGATCGAGCATTTCAACCATAAACGGATTACGTTTAACACGCACATCCAAGGCCAATTTTGGATAAACCGAGCTTATCCGATTGAGCAGAAACGGCAGAATGGTATCCGCTGTTTCATCAGATGCCCCAATCGTTAATACGCCTTGCAAATTGCTGAACATGAGCGAAGTACAAGCTTCATCATTAAAACGCAAAATCTTTCGCGCATAACCAAGGAGCTGAATACCGTGCTCGGTCAGCAATTTATTACGGCCATGACGGGCAAAAAGCTCTTTTCCTACCAATTGTTCAAGACGCTGCATCTGCTGGCTTACAGCCGATTGAGTACGGCATACCGCAACGGCAGCAGCGGCAAATGTATTCAGATCCGCTACGGCAACAAAAGTCCTGAGCAGATCGAGGTCGAGATTAAGTATCGGACGATTTGCGTTAATCATAATTTTTTCACTAGTAGGTTGCTCTTACGAGTCTGCCTTAGTTTTATTGCTGTGATTTATCAAAAAGATAAAGCAATTCCCTTTTACAGAACGCCTCCCGATGGGGAGCACCGTCATCCTGACAGTCGTTCTGACTTATTTATTTTCATGCCCTCAGGCGAATGTGAATCAATAATGCGACACACTTAACCCTGGGGATATTATACTGACGTTTACAACATACAAACTTTCGTCTTAACGCACTAGCTACTGAAATTAAAACTGCGTAATTATTGTAAATCAACTTCAGCGCTGAGTTTTATTTATTCGACTCACAACAGACACCCGTGTAAACACCATGAAAATTTCCTTTAAGGCACTTCGTTTCACTGGCAATTGACACAGTACAAAGACGATAAAGCAACCCACAATAAAACATAAGGTTGCGTTATTTCCAGCAAAAATTACCTACCAATTTCAGCACTGCATCTTACCGCAAAACGAAGTAACTCATAACTTTTGTTGCGAATTATCTGATCTCATTCTCTTTTTTAATTCACTCACCAATGCATTATTCACAGAAGTGTCCAAAATTCTACAAGCTAAATGAGAAGCAATATAACTCTATTCTTTGTTTATATTAATCACATACATGTTTATTTTTATACACATATTATTAACTCACACTCACCACTCCATTTAAGTTGAGCATGAATATTCAATTTTCCTTAACTATTACTCAGTTCAATTCATATTACAGTTAGCAGCACCTACTACCACCACCACATCAAGGCAGTTAATATTGTTGCACTTTTATTGATATTCTATATTTTTTATCGATATTTATATATTTAACAACATATAATACTGCTAAATAATTTCCAAACCGATTTTACTGCCCCCTCTAAAAATTGAAGATTTATTACTATTTGGCGCTTCGACAACCTTCAAATCTTGGCGTTGCAGGAGTACATTGTTGCCTGGTCGCTTCCACGGCAGGAAGTGGCGCTAACATTTAAGGTCAGGTTCATGTCCCCTATCGAAAAATCCAGCAAACTTGATAACGTCTGTTATGACATCCGTGGCCCAGTACTCAAAGAGGCGAAACGTCTTGAGGAAGAAGGGAATAAAGTCCTCAAGCTGAATATTGGCAACCCAGCGCCATTTGGCTTTGATGCCCCGGATGAGATCCTTGTCGATGTGATTCGTAACCTGCCTACGGCACAGGGCTATTGCGATTCGAAAGGGCTCTACTCCGCACGTAAAGCCATCATGCAGCATTATCAAGCACGAGAAATGCGGGATGTGACGGTTGAAGATATCTACATCGGTAACGGTGTTTCTGAGCTGATTGTTCAATCTATGCAAGCATTGCTGAACAGCGGTGATGAGATGTTGGTTCCTGCTCCAGATTATCCGTTATGGACCGCAGCCGTCTCGCTTTCCAGTGGCAAAGCCGTTCATTACTTATGTGATGAGTCTGCCGACTGGTTCCCTGACCTTGACGACATTCGCGCTAAAATCACGCCGCGTACCCGCGGTATCGTAATTATCAACCCCAATAACCCAACCGGTGCGGTCTACTCAAAAGAACTGCTGCTTGAAATTGTTGAAATCGCACGTCAGCATAATTTGATTATTTTTGCTGATGAGATTTATGACAAGATTTTGTACGACGAGGCACAGCACCATTCGATTGCAGCACTTGCCCCGGATCTGCTGACAGTAACCTTTAACGGTTTGTCCAAAACCTACCGTGTTGCGGGCTTCCGTCAGGGCTGGATGGTACTGAGCGGGCCTAAGAAACATGCAAAAGGTTACATCGAAGGTCTGGAAATGCTGGCGTCTATGCGCCTGTGTGCCAACGTTCCTGCTCAGCACGCAATCCAGACAGCTTTAGGCGGCTATCAAAGTATCAGTGAGTTTATCGCGCCTGGTGGCCGCTTGTACGAGCAGAGGAATCGCGCGTGGGAACTGATTAACGAGATTCCAGGTGTGTCATGCGTGAAACCGCGTGGAGCGTTGTATATGTTCCCTAAAATTGACGCGAAACGTTTTAACATCCATGACGACCAAAAAATGGTGCTAGACTTCTTACTACAGGAAAAAGTGCTGTTGGTTCAAGGAACTGCGTTTAACTGGCCGTGGCCTGATCATGTCCGTATTGTCACCTTACCTCGCGTTGATGAACTGGATATGGCTATCCATAAATTTGGTCGTTTCCTCGGTCATTACCACCAGTAATTTTTAGCCTCAAAGGGTGGATAAGCGTAAGCTGGATCCACCACATTCTCGGCGGGTGACGCTCTGCTTACCCGCCCTATAGACCCCGAGTGTATCTATGAGCCAGAGCCATTTCTTTGCCCACCTTTCACGTCTTAAATTAATCAACCGTTGGCCATTAATGCGCAATGTGCGC
This sequence comes from Buttiauxella sp. WJP83, assembly GCF_027594725.1. Taxonomy (NCBI): domain Bacteria; kingdom Pseudomonadati; phylum Pseudomonadota; class Gammaproteobacteria; order Enterobacterales; family Enterobacteriaceae; genus Buttiauxella; species Buttiauxella sp. WJP83. The sequence goes on along the minus strand of NZ_CP110080.1, from coordinate 1,366,055 downwards.
ACTGAAAATGTTTCGGAGCATAGCCTGCAAGTCGCTATGGTCGCCCATGCCTTAGCCGTGATAAAGAACCGCAAATTTAACGGACAGATTAACGCCGAACACGTGGCTCTGCTGGCGATGTATCACGATGCCAGTGAAGTGTTAACAGGCGATTTGCCCACACCAGTGAAATATTTCAACTCACAGATAGCCCACGAATATAAAGCTATCGAGAAAATCGCGCAGCAAAAACTTATCGATATGGTACCGGAAGAGTTACGTGATATCTGGGCACCACTGATTGATGAACATCAGAGTAGCGATGAAGAACGAGCTATCGTTAAGCAGGCTGATGCATTGTGCGCGTATTTGAAATGCCTGGAAGAGCTCTCTGCCGGGAATAAAGAGTTCGCACTAGCGAAAAGCCGGCTTGAGAAAACGCTGGCAGACCGCCACAGCGAAGAGATGGACTATTTCATGAATGTGTTTGTGCCGAGTTTCGAGCTGTCATTAGACGAAATTAGCCAGGATTCGCCACTGTAGAATTTATTGCCGGATAGCGCTTACGCTTATTCGGCAAAATCTCAAAATGGGAAAAGCATCGGCACCATCACCACACTCACCACCATCACAATGATAGTAAATGGCACCCCCATCTTCACAAAATCGCTGAACTTATAATCCCCTGGCCCAAGCACCAGCGTATTCACCGGAGAAGAGACGGGTGTCATAAACGCGGCAGAGGCGGCAAGAGCGACAATCATGGCGAACGGATAAGGCGAGACCCCCATGGATTTTGCCGCGGCCAAGGCAATGGGTGCCATCAAAACAGCCGTCGCCGTGTTAGAGATGAACAGACCAATCGCGGCACACATGACGAACAGGCAAATCAGCATCAGGTGCGGGCCGTAACCACCTCCCATCTTCATTAACCCATTCACGATCAAATCTACGCCACCGGTTTTTTGCAACGCAAGCGCAAAGGGCATCATCCCAACAATCAAGATAATGCTTGGCCAATGCACCGCTTTATAAGCACTTTCCATATCAATGCAGCGGAATTTCCCCATCAGCAGACAGGCGATAATCGCAGCAATCGTATTAGGAATTTCATCGGTCAGCATCAGCGCAACCATCAGCGCCAGGCAGAAAATCGCATGGGGTGCCTGGCTGTGCGCAGGTGATGCCTCGCCCTCTTCCACCGGTAAGTTGAGTACCAGGAAATCGCGGCCTTTCTGCTGCAATTGGCTGATCAGTTTCCAGTCACCCACCACCAGCAAAATATCGCCTAGCTGCAAGGACTCATCCACCAGCAGCCCGTCCATCACCTCGCCATTACGGCGTAACCCCACCACATTCAGGCCGTAACGCGTACGAAAACCGATTTCGCGAATCGTTTGGCCGAATAATTCTGAATCAGGGATTAATGAAACCTCAGCCATGCCAACATCCAGCGCCTGATCCGAGAAATACTCGCCGCGCAGGACCATTGGCTCAAGCATCTGCTCTCGGCAAAACTCACGCAGATCGACTTCGGACGCAGACATATCAATTAGCAGGACATCACGTGCGCGAAATTCAGTTGTCCCGGTAACATTGACGATAACCCGGCGGAATTTACGCCAACGCTCAAGACCGATAACGTACGCGCCATAACGCTCACGCAATTTTAAGTCATCCAGACGGCGGCCAACCATGGGTGAACCGGGGCGGATCGCCAGGCGACGTGCGCGCCCGGTTAAACGATACTCTTTAATCAGATCGCGAAAAGTACGGCGTCGCCAGTTTTGTTTACCCTCGTCCTTTTTCTGCCCGTTTAAAGCAAAGCGTGCGATGAGCATGTAACCGATGCCCAGCAACAAAATCACCAGCCCAATCGGCGTGACGCTAAAGAAATGGAAGCCCTGCAAACCTTCACGTAGCAGTTCACTGTTCACCACCAGGTTTGGCGGTGTAGCGACCAGCGTCATCATGCCACTTATCAGACCTGCAAAACTCAGCGGCATCATTAAGCGCGACGGAGACGTTTTCATGCGCATTGAAACGCTGAGGACCACGGGGATAAAGATGGCAACCACGCCTGTCGAGCTCATAAATGCGCCCAAGCCAGCAACGGTGAGCATCAGCAAAATAAGCATTTTTGTTTCGCTGCTGCCCGCCACGTCCACCAGCCAGGAGCCCATTTTGGAAGCAACGCCAGTGCGCACCAAACCATCGCCAATGATAAATAGGGCGGCGATCAAAATAACGTTGGGGTCGCTAAAGCCCGAGAAGGCTTCGCTCAGTGTGAGGGTGTCGCTAAGGACAAAGGCAATAATGACAAGCAGCGCGACGGCATCCATACGGACTTTACCCGTAGCGAACAGCACCACGGCAATGGCCAGCAATGATAAAACCCAAATCAGTTCTGAGTTCAAAACAATTCCTTTTGTGATTGCTCAGGATGCGAAAATTTTGCCATAAAAAAGCCCCGCTATCGCGGGGCTAAGTCATATGTTCAGTGTTTTCTAAACACTTCGACTGTGTTATCTGGCATTTTTTGAACCAGAAGCTCAGTCAGTGACTGCAATACATAATCGACATGCTCAAGGCGCGGCGTATCCGCGGGCGCATTGACTGCAATGACATGGCAGCCCGCCGCCAAACCCGATAACACGCCTGCAGGGGCATCTTCAACCACCACGCACTCTTCCGGCTCGAAACCGAGCAGTTGCGCACCAAGCAAGTAGGCATCAGGTTCAGGTTTACCGCGAGCAACACGTTCAGCGGTGACCAGGACTTCAGGCTCGGGCAAACCACCCGCCGCACGGCGAGCAGACGCTACCGGTAATGAACCCGAGGTCACGATAGCCCACGGAATACCCGCTTCATTCAAATGCGTCAGCAGTTCAACGGCACCTGGCAGCGCCACAATCCCGTCGGTATCTTCAGACTCGATTTTCTCGAGACGAAGAAACTCCTGCTGAATCTCTTCTTCAGACGCGCCCGCCATAAAGTGACGTAACGAAGTGATCGCCTGCTTGCCGTGAATGAAACCTAAAACTTCCTGTGGCGAAATATCGAAGCGCTTGGCCCAGTTAATCCAGGCCCGCTCGACGGCTGGCAGAGAATCAACCAGCGTCCCATCCAAATCAAACAAGAAACCTTTGCACTTCACTACGCGTCTCCCCTCAGGCATTAATAATTTGCGCGATTTCATTCACACTTAAATGGTACTGACGTGGGCAAGACTGCCAGACTTTCAACATGCGCTGATATTTTTCCCACATTGGCGTCTGGGCGTTGAAGCCATGAGTGCCCGCATCGAAATGAGTATAACGACCTTCAATGTTCACCATAAAGCGAACATATCCCAGGAAACGGGCTTCGGTAGCCGCATCAAAACCAAGGAAAGTCACACGACGCTCATCAATCTCCTGGTTGTCTTTCAGGTTGGTCCAGGAGACATGCAGAGCGTGATACATCTCCATAATGTCGATAACCGTGCGGCAGGTTTCTTCCGTCAGCTCACCAAATTCACGATCAAGCTCGCGCATTTGCAGACCGTAGCCACGCTCGATAACGGTTTGAAGGCGACGATAACGCTCGGCGTTGTCCGGGTCGAGCATGGTCATCATTTTGTACTGATTAGATAAAATCAGACGCTGGGCGTTAGTCATTTCCATTTCTTAGCTCCTGTTGCGCAGGAATGCACCTGCGAAAAAAATATCCTTCTTTATATGCGTAACGGCAGGGATTTTACAAATCATCCAGAAAAGTTTTATCCAACTGCTTGAACGCACGTTTCAGAACATCGGCCAGCGCCTGGTAGTCTGGCTTGCCTTCAATAGGCGCTAACGCCTGCCCTGCTTCCTGCAGTTTGCCTCGTACTTCGTAGAACCAACTGAGAATAGATGGCGGGAGTGGCGTCACAGAGCGTTTACCTAACCACCATAATCCCTGCATCGGCAGACTACAGGCGAATAAAGCCGTCGCAACGGCGGGGCCAAGTTGGCCACCAAGCGCAATTTGCCAGGTCAGCGTAAACACAGCGAGTGGAGGCATAAAGCGGATGGCAAAACGCGTGGCGCGGATCACTCGATTTTCTACAAAGATAGGCGCGAGGCGTTTATCAATAGGCCAGGTCTTTGAATAGTGTTGCCCACGGCTGAACATACTGAACCAGCTTGCGTGGCTATTTTTGGGGATAGACATGGCTTTACCTCAACTTCACATATAAAAAATAAAATTTTTGTGCAAAACAACAACTCTAAATTACATGGTTCAAAATATTTTGTCTTTAACTACCGCAATCAGGTATCCTGTGCCGGCCTTGATGGCCGTAGATGGGAAACCGCAGGTTGTCAATTTTTTGCTCAGTTTGTTATTGCCGAAAAATCACGCAATATACCGAAAACTTTAGAGTATTTATTCGCTATGCCAAAAAAACACTTCTGGCATGACGTTAATCATAAATGTCAGGCTCATCATGCGCTACGCTGAGAGACTAAATGACGTTTTTTTAGCCACATATTAATAGTAGGTACTTCCATGTCGAATAAGTTAGTACTGGTTCTGAACTGCGGTAGCTCATCACTGAAATTCGCAATTATCGATGCTGTAAACGGTGACGAGTACCTCTCTGGTTTAGCCGAGTGTTTCCATCTTCCAGAAGCGCGTATCAAGTGGAAAATGGATGGCAGTAAACAAGAAGCAGCTTTAGGTGCAGGCGCCGCTCACAGCGAAGCTCTTAACTTTATGGTTAATACCATTCTGGCACAAAAACCTGAATTGTCCGAGCAGCTGACTGCTATCGGCCACCGTGTTGTTCACGGCGGCGAGAAGTACACCGGCTCTGTCGTTATCGACGAGACCGTGATTCAGGGTATCAAAGATTCCGCATCTTTTGCACCGCTGCATAACCCAGCGCACCTGATCGGTATCGCGGAAGCACTGAAATCTTTCCCTAAACTGGCTGATAAAAACGTTGCTGTGTTTGACACTGCATTCCATCAGACCATGCCAGAAGAATCCTATCTCTATGCTCTGCCGTACAAACTGTACAAAGAGCACGGCGTTCGTCGCTACGGCGCACACGGCACCAGCCACTACTATGTGACTCAAGAAGCCGCGAAAATGCTGAACAAGCCAGTAGAAGAACTGAACGTGATCACTTGCCACCTGGGCAACGGCGGTTCTGTTTCTGCTATTCGTAACGGTAAGTGTGTTGACACCTCAATGGGTCTGACTCCGCTGGAAGGTCTGGTCATGGGCACCCGCTCTGGTGACATCGACCCAGCAATTATCTTCCACCTGCATGACTCTCTGGGCATGAGCGTTGATGACATCAACAAAATGCTGACCAAAGAATCTGGCCTGTTGGGTCTGACTGAAGTCACCAGCGACTGCCGTTATGTTGAAGACAACTACACCACCAAAGAAGACGCTAAGCGTGCGATGGATGTGTTCTGTCACCGTCTGGCGAAATACATCGGTTCTTACACTGCACTGATGGACGGTCGTCTGGACGCAGTGGTGTTCACTGGTGGTATCGGCGAAAACGCAGCAATGGTACGTGAACTGTCTCTGGGCAAACTGGGTGTTCTGGGCTTTGAAGTTGACCACGAACGCAACCTGGCTGCGCGCTTTGGTAAATCAGGCTTCATCAACAAAGAGGGTACCCGTGCTGCGGTGGTCATTCCGACCAACGAAGAACTGGTTATCGCTCAGGATGCATCTCGCCTGACCGCTTGATTCTCCTTACCGCCAGCCTTCGCTGGCGGTGTTGTTTTCTAAGTCCTAACAGACTTATACCCTAAATAATTCGAGTTGCAGGTAGGCGGCAAGGGAGCAAATCCCCGGGAGCTTACTTAAGTAAGTGACTGGGGTTTGTGAGTAAAGCCAACACCCCTGCAGCTCGAAGAATGACGGGTATATACGAAAGAGGTTATACCGTGTCCCGTACTATTATGTTGATCCCTACCGGAACTAGCGTCGGCCTGACCAGCGTCAGCCTGGGTGTTATCCGTGCTATGGAACAAAAAGGCGTTCGCCTTAGCGTTTTCAAACCTATCGCCCAACCGCGTTCCGGTGACGATACTCCAGATCAAACCACCAGCATCGTTCGTGCAAACTCCAGCATCCCTACTGCTGAACCGCTGCACATGAACCACGTTGAGTCGCTGCTGTCCAGCAACCAACAAGACGTGCTGATGGAAGAGATCATCGCCAACTTCCACGCCAGCAGCAAAGACGCTGAAGTGGTTCTGGTTGAAGGCCTGGTGCCTACTCGCAAACACCAGTTTGCGCAGTCTCTGAACTATGAAATTGCTAAAACACTGAACGCCGAAATCGTCTTCGTCATGTCTCTGGGTAACAACTCTCCAGAGCAGATGAAAGAGCGTATCGAACTGGCTCGTAGCAGCTTCGGTGGCAGCAAAAATACCAACATCACTGGCGTAATCATTAACAAACTGAATGCACCAGTAGATGATCAAGGTCGTACTCGCCCTGATCTGTCCGAGATTTTCGATGACTCCACTAAAGCGAGCATCGCAAACATCGATCCTAAAGAACTGTTTGCTGACAGCCCGCTGCCAGTTCTGGGTTGTGTGCCGTGGAGTTTCGATCTGATCGCAACTCGCGCAATTGATATGGCGCGTCACCTGAACGCAACCATCATCAACGAAGGCGACATCAAAACTCGCCGCGTGAAGTCTGTTACCTTCTGTGCGCGCAGCATCCCGCATATGCTGGAACACTTCCGCCCAGGTTCTCTGCTGGTCACTTCCGCAGACCGTCCAGACGTGCTGGTTGCAGCGTGCCTGGCCGCAATGAACGGTGTCGACATCGGTGCAGTTCTGCTGACCGGTGGTTACGAAATGGACCCACGCGTGAGCAAACTGTGTGAGCGTGCATTCGCCACTGGCCTGCCGCTGTTTATGGTTGATACCAATACCTGGCAGACTTCTCTGAGCCTGCAAAGCTTCAACCTGGAAGTCCCAACTGACGACCATCAGCGTATCGAAAAAGTGCAGGAATATGTGGCAAGCCACATTGATGCAGAGTGGATCGAATCGCTGACTTCAACTTCTGAGCGCAGCCGTCGTCTGTCCCCACCAGCATTCCGTTACCAGCTCACCGAACTGGCTCGTAAAGCCGGTAAGCGTGTTGTTCTGCCAGAAGGCGAAGAGCCACGTACCGTGAAAGCAGCATCTATCTGTGCTGAACGTGGTATCGCAACTTGCGTATTGTTGGGTAACCCGGATGAAATCACTCGTGTTGCTGCGGCGCAAGGCGTTGAGCTGAGTGCTGGCATCGAAATCGTCGACCCAGAAGTGGTTCGCGAAAGCTACGTTGCGCGTCTGGTTGAGCTGCGTAAGAGCAAAGGCATGACCGAAGCCGTTGCTCGCGAGCAACTGGAAGACAACGTTGTGCTGGGTACTTTGATGCTTGAGCAAGACGAAGTTGACGGTCTGGTTTCCGGTGCGGTTCACACCACCGCGAACACCATTCGTCCTCCGTTGCAGCTTATCAAAACTGCACCAGGTAGCTCTTTGGTTTCTTCTGTGTTCTTCATGCTGCTGCCTGAACAAGTTTATGTTTACGGCGACTGCGCGATCAACCCAGATCCAACTGCTGAGCAACTGGCAGAAATCGCCATTCAGTCTGCGGATTCCGCTGCTGCATTCGGTATCGATCCACGCGTTGCGATGCTGTCCTACTCAACCGGCACTTCTGGTGCAGGCAGTGACGTTGAGAAAGTGCGTGAAGCAACTCGCATCGCTCAGGAAAAACGTCCTGACCTGGTTATCGATGGTCCGTTGCAGTATGACGCCGCAGTAATGGCTGATGTTGCTAAGTCCAAAGCGCCAAACTCACCAGTTGCGGGCCGCGCGACCGTGTTCATCTTCCCAGACCTGAACACCGGTAACACCACTTATAAAGCGGTACAGCGTTCAGCTGACCTGATCTCCATCGGGCCAATGCTGCAAGGTATGCGTAAACCCGTTAACGACCTGTCTCGTGGCGCACTGGTAGACGATATCGTTTACACCATCGCTCTGACTGCGATTCAGTCTTCTCAACAAGACTAAGGTCTTCTGAGAAGCAAAAAGGCCGCATTGATATGCGGCCTTTTTTATTAGCGATGCCCCGGAGATTCACTACGAGACATTGAGAACCTGAACGAATTACTCCGCAGCAGCGTGCTGAGATTCATTTTTAGCGTTGCGGGTCATCCACAAAGCTAGCGCTTTTAAAGAGTCTGGCGTGAAGTCATCACAGCGAGCCGTAATCTCTTCTGGAGACATCCAGCAGACTTCGCTGATCTCTGCTTCTTGCAAAGCAAATGGGCCATGAGAAACGCAGCTAAACAGACTTCCCCACACCCGGCAATTGGTATCTTCGAAATAGAACTGACCATGCTCGGCAAAAGGTACCCCAGCGATACCCAGCTCTTCTTCAGCTTCGCGACGTGCAGAGTCGAGTAATTGCTCATCGGCCTGAACAACTCCGCCAGCGGTAGCATCCAACATACCTGGCATAAAATCTTTAGTTTCAGTGCGGCGCTGCACCAAAATTTTACCCATTCCGTCATGCACAACAATATAAGTCGCACGATGTCGCAAACGCTGCGCGCGCATTTGTTCACGGCTTGCTTGCGCGATTACTTCATTGTCTTCATTGACAATGTCTATCCATTCCGTGCCAACAAAATGACTCTGTTCCACCATCGGGGGAAACCTTATTCAGGGCGCTCTAATGGCGCGTTATGTTCAACAAGCGGTAAGTTACGGGGTAATCTCGACCTGTGCAATAACCCCATCGTTATTCAGTGCGTGAACGCTCAGAACACCATCGTTTAACATGCCGTAGCTCGGTTCAAATCCACCTTTGGGTATACTCACCGAGCCTGGATTGAACAGATAAACCGTATCTTGTTTTTCAGCTAATGGTAGATGAGTGTGGCCAAAAACCAGCACGTCATTTTCAGCCAGCGGTGGCAGTTTGTCAGGATTATACAAATGACCATGCGTAACAAATAAACGCTGCTCAGCCATTAAAATCTGTTGCCAGGGAGCGGTAATCGGAAAATGTAGCAGCATCTGATCAACTTCGCTGTCACAGTTCCCGCGTACTGCAATAATTTTATCCGCAATGCTGTTAAACCGCTCCGCAACCGCTCCAGGATTATAGCCTGCCGGTAATGCATTACGCGGTCCGTGATTCAACACGTCCCCCAATAAAATCAGCCATTTAGCGCCGCTACGTTCAAAGTGCGACAGCACTTTGAACGTAGCGGGTAGAGAACCATGAATATCCGAGGCAAACATCAGCTTCATAAAACCGCATTCCTGTTAATGGTAAGCGAAATGATCATACCGAATTATGCTGTTAGTCAGCCAGAATGCTTTGCGGAAAGTGCCAGAAAACGTTGAACTGAAGCACGCTGCCATTGAAAAGTTGCGTATTCTTGCAAACGCTCAGGCACCTCATCGCCATTCAGGATCAAACGGTTGAGCATTAAGGCCAGGTCCGTATCTGCAATAGACCATTCACCAAATAAATTTTGCTGGCCGACAGGCAATAAACCGTCAACAGTGGTCAAAAGCTTTTGCGCTGTAGCTTGCGCTTTGTCACTCAGCGGCGGCTTCTTTACACCGGCGAAAACCACGTCGGTTGAACGCTCTTCACGAATAGGCATTAAATCACTACGGATCCACGCCTGAATTTGTCTCGCACGCGCCCTTTTTTCTAAGTCATGTGGGTAGATTCGTTCCCAAGTCGGCGGGGCAAAACGTTCTTCGAGATATTCAGTAATGGCGGAGGATTCGCTTAACACAAAATCATCGACCGCAAGCACAGGGACACGGCGTGTAAGGTCATACCCTCTCCAGCCTGGTTTCAGATTTTGTCCCGTATTCAGGTCTATTGTTTGCAACGTAAAGTTAAGGCCCTTCTCTTTCAGGGCGACATATACAGACATCACGTAAGGGCTAAAGTAGTTGCTATCGGACCAAAGCGTTATTGTCGGCTGGCTCATAATATCCCCATGATTCAAGCATCCAGGTTATTGAACATATAGCGGAAAATGGCAGTTGTCACTTGAGCAAAACTCATCTAACTAGCAAATTTATCAAAAAGTCTATACTCCATAGGTTTATGTAAAAAACTGATATCAGGATGGTAATGAGATGATCGACCTTTACTATGCACCCACACCAAACGGCCACAAAATCACGCTGTTTCTGGAAGAGGTGGGTCTGGATTACAGTATTCACCGTATTGATATTGGCAAAGGAGATCAGTTTCAGCCTGCCTTTTTGGCGATTTCCCCCAACAATAAAATACCCGCGATTATCGACAACAACCCCGCCGATGGAGGCAGTCCGTTAAGCTTATTTGAATCAGGTGAAATATTGCTTTATCTGGCTGAGAAGACCAACGAGCTATTAAGTAAAGATCTGCGTGAACGCGCCCACACCCTGCAATGGCTGTTCTGGCAAGTGGGTGGTTTTGGTCCAATGCTTGGGCAGAATCATCACTTTAACCATTTCGCGCCGCAACCTGTGCCGTATGCGATTGAACGCTATCAGGTAGAAACCCAGCGTCTGTATGGCGTGTTAAACAAACAATTAGAAAAAACCCCGTGGTTGGGCGGCAATGATTACAGCATTGCTGATATTGCGACTTACCCGTGGACGGTATCTCATGAACGCCAGCGCATTAATCTGGCGAATTTCCCGGCCGTCGAGAACTGGTTTGAACGTATCCGCTCGCGCCCGGCGACAGAACGCGCATATCAGCAAGCGCAAAAAAGTTAATGCCAATGCGCCCGCTATGGGCGCAATGTTTTTCCTCATGTATTCTGTGGCTGAAAACTAATACAAGGAAGAAACCTGCAATGTCATCCGCCATTATTCGAATCAAAAACTTACGCCTGCGCACCTTCATTGGCATCAAAGAAGAAGAAATTGCCAATCGCCAGGATATCGTCGTTAACGTTGCGATTCATTATCCGGCGGACAAAGCTCGCGCCAGTGAAGACATCAACGATGCGCTGAACTATCGCACGATAACTAAACAAATCATCCAGTTGGTTGAGAATAATCGTTTCTCATTGCTGGAAAAATTAACTCAGGATGTGCTCGATATCGCATGCGACCATCCGTGGGTGTCTTATGCTGAAGTAGAAATCGATAAACTTCACGCGCTGCGTTATGCCGACTCCGTATCCATGACGATGAGTTGGCGTCGCCAGGCGTAAAAAGCGGGAGACGACCATGCAGATACTGATGACCGGCGGAACGGGATTGATTGGCAGCCATCTGGTGCCACGATTGCTGGAGTTAGGGCACGATGTCACCGTCGTCACCCGAAGCCCCGAGAAAGCCCGGGCGCAATTCAGCCAAAAAGTCACATTATGGAAAGGGTTGAGCGATCATCCCAATCTTGATGGATTTGATGCTGTCATCAATCTGGCGGGTGAACCGATTGCCGATAAACGCTGGACCGAGGCGCAGAAGCAACGGCTGTGCACCAGCCGCTGGCAAATCACCGAACGTCTGGTCGAGATGTTTAAAGCAAGCCAAACACCGCCCTCCGTGCTTATCTCTGGCTCCGCTGCGGGCTATTACGGCGATCTCGGCGAAGTGGTCGTCAACGAAGATGAGCCACCGCACAATGAATTTACCCATAAACTGTGCGCCCGCTGGGAGCAAATCGCTTGTGGCGCGCAGAGTGAGCAGACGCGCGTCTGCCTGCTGCGTACCGGCGTGGTCCTGGCGCCGAAAGGCGGAATACTGGCAAAGTTACTGCCGATATTTCGCTTAGGCTTGGGTGGCCCTATGGGCGATGGTCGGCAGTATCTGGCATGGATTCATATCGACGATATGGTCAACGGTATTCTGTGGCTGCTCAATAACGATCTGAGTGGGCCTTTCAATATGGTTTCGCCTTACCCGGTACGCAACGAACAGTTCTCTCACGCGCTGGGTCACGCATTAAATCGCCCGGCCTTTATGCGCGCTCCTGCAACGGCGGTGAGAATGATGATGGGGGAATCTTCGGTATTGGTGTTAGGCGGGCAACGAGCGCTACCAAAACGACTTGAAGAATCGGGATTTGGTTTCCGTTGGTATGACCTTGAGGAAGCACTGGGAGATGTGGTGCGGTAATTTACACCCTCATCCCAACCTTCTCCCCCAGGAGAAGGAGAAAACCGGACTATCCCCTCTCCTTTGGGAGAGGGTTAGAGTGAGGGGGGATTACTTCAGCGATCCAGAAAGGAACTGCTGTAAACGTGCACTTTTCGGGTTACCAAACAATTCGGCTGGCGTCCCCTCTTCTTCAATCAAGCCCTGGTGCAGGAAAATGACGTGGTTTGAGACGTGGCGCGCAAAATCCATTTCATGCGTGACCACCACCATGGTTTTCCCTTCTTCGGCGAGTTTTTGCATGATACGCAGCACTTCACCCACCAGCTCAGGATCTAACGCAGAAGTAGGCTCATCAAACAGTAAAACTTCTGGTTCCATCGCCAGCGCACGCGCGATAGAAACACGCTGCTGTTGACCACCAGAAAGATGCACCGGATATTTCGCCTGCTGGCGCTCATCAATGCCGACTTTCGCCAGATATTTTATGGCACGCTCTTTCGCATCTTGCTTACTCAACCCCAACACCTGAATCGGCGCTTCCATGACGTTTTCCAGCACCGTCATGTGGCTCCACAAGTTAAAATGCTGGAACACCATAGTCAGACGTGTGCGCAGTAAGCGGAGCTGATTTTTGTCAGCAACTTTGAGCTGCCCGTCAGTGTCACGCACCAGGTTGATATTCTGGTTGCTGACCACAATTGACCCTTCACTCGGTTTTTCGAGGAAGTTAATGCAGCGCAGGAAGGTACTTTTCCCCGAGCCGGACGAGCCGATAATGCTAATCACATCTCCCGCGTCTGCGCGTAGAGAAACCCCTTTAAGCACTTCATGTTTGCCGTAGCGTTTGTGCAGATCAGTAACGTTTAGTTTATTTTCAGCCATGGGAATTACTCAGTGCGAAGAACTGGGTTTAACGTGCTGCATAAAACGCTGCTCGGCTCTGCGGAACAGGCTTATCAGTACGTAAGAAATAATCAGATATAACACCGCCGCAATACCAAACGCCGTAAACGGCTGGTAAGTCGCAGAGTTGATATCTCGGGCGATTTTCAACAAATCAGGCACCGTGGCGGTAAACGCCAGCGCCGTGGAGTGCAGCATTAAAATGACTTCGTTGCTGTACGCAGGCAGCGCAATACGTAACGCCGAAGGCAAAATAATGCAGCGGTACAATTTGAAAGGTGAGAAACCATAAGCGCGAGCGGCTTCAATTTCACCATGCGGCACCGATCGAATCGCCCCGGCAAAAATTTCTGTGGTATAGGCACAGGTATTTAACGTCAGCGCCAGCACCGTACAGTTCAGGCCGCTACGGAAAAACTCATTGAGTAATACGGTACCTTTCACCACTTCCAGCGTGTACATTCCGGAGTAGAACACCAGAAGTTGCACATACAACGGCGTGCCACGGAAGATGTAGGTGAATAACCAGATTGGGAATGCAATAAACTTGTTGCTCGATACCCGGCCAATAGCCAGAAACAGAGCCAGAATACCGCCCATCACCACCGAAGAAATCAGCAACCACAACGTAATGGCGACCCCAGTAAAGCGGTAACCATCTGTCCATAGCAGCGCTTTCCAGTATTCCTGAATAATTTCGATCATAGCTCAGCCCTCTTCACACCAACCGAGTAGCGGCGTTCAAGCCAGAGCAATACACCGTTAGATACCGTAGTGAATATCAGGTAAATGATCCCGGCAACAATCGCAAAGTAGAATGGCTGCCAGGTACTTTTCCCCGCGAGTTGCGTGGCTTTCACCACATCTTCCAGTCCTAACAAAGAGACCAGTGCGGTGGCTTTCAAAATGACCTGCCAGTTGTTACCTATCCCCGGAAGTGCGAAGCGCATCATGGCCGGGAACAAAATACGGCGGAATGTTTGAGAACCGGTAAAACCAAAAGCAGTTGCGGCTTCGATATGCCCGCGTGGAACAGCGAGGAAAGCACCGCGGAAAGTTTCAGTAAAATAGGCACCGTAGATAAAGCCGAGTGTAATGATACCGGCCACCATAGGGTCAATATCAAACTGAGCGGCGCCCAGCGAGTCGGTTAACACATTGAGTGCCATTTGCAGGCCATAGAAAATCAGCAGCATCAACACCAGATCAGGCACACCGCGAATCAGCGTCGTGTAACCTTCAAACAGCAAGGCTAACGGGCGGTTTTTGGATAACTTAGCACCCGCTCCAGCCAGACCTATAATAACGGCGAGGATAACGGAGCTTAGCGCCAGTTCCAGCGTGACGATGGCCCCTTTAAAGATTACTTCAGAAAAACCGTACAACATGGTGCGTATCCTGTCGTCAGTGTCTGCACAAACCTAACCTGCCCTTTCAGGGCAGGTTGAACCACTGGTGACTGTTAACCACCGTAAACATCGAAGTCGAAGTATTTCTTCGCCAACTTCTCGTAAGTTCCATCTTTACGCATTTCAGCAAATGCTTTGTTCAGTGCCTGGCGCAGCTCAGTATCGTCTTTACGCAGGCCCATACCGGTGCCTACACCAAACAACTTGTCGTCTTTAATGGACGGCCCACCAAACTGATAATCCTTACCAACAGGTTGTTTCAGGAAGCCTTCGCTCGCAGCGACTTCATCCTGGAATGCGGCGTCAATACGGCCTGCGGTCAGGTCAGCGTAAATGGAATCCTGCCCCTGGTAAGAGACAATTTCGATGCCTTTAGGCGCCCAATGCTCATTACCGTAGGTTTCTTGCGTCGTACCTTGCAAAACACCAATGCGCTTGCCCTTCAGAGCCTCAAGCGTTGGCTGAACTGGGGATCCTTTTGCGACGACTAAACGCGAATCTGCCGCGTAAAGTTTGTCGGTGAAGGCAATTTCTTGTTGGCGTTTTTCAGTGATAGAAAGGGACGACATAATCGCGTCGATTTTTTTCGCTTTCAACGAGGGGATCAGCGCATCCAGTGGGTTTTCAACGAAAGTGCAGTTCGTTTCGATGCGTTTACAGAGTTCTTTTGCCAGATCGATATCAAAACCCACCAATTCCCCTTGGGCATTTTTCGATTCAAATGGGGCGTAAGTAGGGTCTGTACCAATGCGTAAATTCTTAGGAATAGCGGCGAAAGCGGTGGAAACACTGGAAAAAGCCAGTACCAACGAAAGAGCGATGATCTGCTTGTTCATAATTATCCTCGAATAGACTGTTTTTATACGCGATTACTTTTTAACCGGATAAAATTGCACGTTCCATGCCAATTTATGCATCTTAATATAGTGTTTTTTCTCTGGCCTGACACGCCTGAACGACACGTCACAAAAACTCGAAAAACCCACTGCACCAACAAGATGCAAGCAATACACCATTTTGGTGCATTGCTAAATATTTGCACCTTACAGGTGCAATCAGCTTTGGCTATATTGCAATTCTATTCAGCCCGGCTGCATCAAAGCATCACCGGGCTACAGACTACGGGATAAACTTATTCACCGTAAACATTAAAATCGAAGTACTTCTTAGCAAATTTGTCGTAAGTACCGTCTTTACGCATATCTGCCAGCGCTTTGTTAAAGGCTTCTTTCAGCTCAACATCGTCTTTACGCAAACCAATACCGGTACCGTCACCAAAGTACTGTTTGTTTTTCACAGACGGGCCTGCAAACGCATAGTCTTTACCCGCAGGCAGTTTCAGGAAGCCTTCACTTGCCGCTGTTTCGTCCTGGAATGCGGCATCCAGTCGACCCGCCGCCAGATCTGAATAAATCAGGTCCTGGTTGGCGTAAGCCACGACATCAATGCCTTTTGCTCGCCATTCAGCATTAGCAAACGCTTCCTGGGTTGAGCCCTGCAATACACCTACGTGCTTGCCATTAAGTGACTCAAGCGTAGGTTTAATCGGAGAACCTTTTACAGCGATTAAGCGGGAATCAGCGGCATAGAGTTTGTCTGAGAAGGCAATCTCTTGCTGGCGCTTTTCGGTGATAGACAGTGAGGAAATTATACCGTCGATTTTCTTCGCTTTAAGCGATGGAATCAGCGCATCAAAGTCGCTTGCGACCCACGTACATTTGGTATTGATGCGCTTACAGAGCTCATTGCCGAGATCAATATCGAAACCAACAAAATCCCCTTTTGCATCTTTAGAAGAAAACGGTGCGTATGTCGTGTCCGTACCAAGACGAAGGCTCTGAGGAATGGCTGCAAAGACGCTTGCGGTGGTGCTCAAGCCAAGCAGTAAGGACAGAGCGAGAACTTGCTTTTTCATACGTAACCCTCAATTTTGACTGATCTTATTATGTGTAATGTCGTGTTGTGTTTGTTCTGTGCTGCTGATTCAGAGTTGCAGTTCTCATGCCACTTTTTTTTGCGTGAAAGAAAGTGTGCAGTTTCATGTTAAAAAATAGTTACAACCCTGTCATAGAAATGAAAGATAGCAGGTCTGGTCTGATGGAAAAGCATTAACGGTGGAAAATAGCGGATAAATGTTCTGGAAGTGATCGGGGTTACAAAAACGCCCCATTATGAGGCACTGGGTTTTGTGATGCACCACTCTGGCACTGCGCTTATGCGCCTGTCCAGCGGGTGAACAGGTCTTGCGGTAGCTCAATATCAAACTGGTCGAGTACCCGATTAACCGTCTGATCGACAATGTCCTGCACGCTCTGCGGGCGATGATAGAACGCAGGCATCGGCGGCATAATCACGGCACCCAGCTCAGCAGCTTGCGTCATTAAGCGCAAATGGCCGAGGTGCAGTGGGGTTTCGCGCACGCAAAGGACCAAAGGACGACGCTCTTTCAGCACCACATCGGCCGCCCGTGTGAGCAAGCCATCCGTATAGCTGTGAACAATGCCAGAAAGGGTTTTGATTGAGCAGGGCAATATGACCATGCCATGAGTCTTAAAAGAGCCTGAAGAAAGGCTGGCAGCTATATCACGGGCATCATGCACCACATCAGCCAACGCCTGGACTTCGCGCAGGGACATATCGGTTTCTAGCGCAAGGGTTTGGCGAGCGGCATTGCTCATAATGAGGTGTGTTTCCACATCCGGTAATTGTTGCAGCACCTGAAGGAGTCGCACACCATATGTTGCGCCACTGGCACCTGAAATCCCAACAATTAACCGTTTCATCATCTGCATTCGCCCGAGAAGTTTATCTGGGCTGACTTTGCCGTAAGATGGGCGGGGATGCAAGAAGTGAAGCCCTCACCCCAGCCCTCTCCCAAAGGTGAGGGAGAAAACCGTTTTATCCTTCAGGAGATGAGAACACCAGACTATCCCCTCTCCTTCAAGGAGAGGGTTAGGGTGAGGATGGTTTTACCCTTCGTTATGCATC
This sequence comes from Buttiauxella sp. WJP83, assembly GCF_027594725.1. Taxonomy (NCBI): domain Bacteria; kingdom Pseudomonadati; phylum Pseudomonadota; class Gammaproteobacteria; order Enterobacterales; family Enterobacteriaceae; genus Buttiauxella; species Buttiauxella sp. WJP83. Next base: position 1,348,636 of record NZ_CP110080.1, on the reverse strand, counting down.
TCTAAGTTTTCTACTTCATTTTGACGTTGAATGGCTTTCGAATCGTCATTACGCAGTGACTCAAGATACTCAAGATATTCGTGATCCACATCTTTGGTGACGTAGATACCGTTGAACACGGAGCACTCAAACTGAGTGATGTCCGGGTTCTCAACGCGAACCGCTTCAATCAGATCGTCCAGGTTCTGGAAGATCAAACCATCTGCGCCGATTAACTGGCGGATCTCGTCAACTTCACGGCCATGAGCAATCAGCTCGTTAGCGCTTGGCATATCAATGCCATACACGTTCGGGAAGCGAATTTCTGGCGCCGCTGATGCGAGGTACACTTTTTTCGCACCGGCTTCGCGAGCCATCTCGATAATCTGTTCAGAAGTGGTACCGCGAACGATGGAGTCATCCACCAGCAGCACATTCTTATCGCGGAACTCAGCGCGGTTAGCGTTGAGTTTACGACGCACAGATTTACGACGCAGCTGCTGGCCCGGCATGATAAAGGTACGGCCAACGTAGCGGTTTTTCACGAAACCCTGGCGATACGGTTTATCAAGAATTCGGGCGATTTCCAGCGCGATATCACAGGAAGTTTCAGGAATCGGGATAACCACATCGATATCCAAATCTTCCCACTCGCGAGCAATTTTCTCACCGAGCTTTTTACCCATCTCAACGCGAGCGCTATACACGGAAATCTTGTCGATAAAGGAGTCCGGGCGGGCAAAGTAGACGTACTCAAACAGGCAAGGATTGCTGGTTGGGTTGTCGGCACACTGACGCGTGAACAACTGCCCTTTCTCGGTGATATACACAGCTTCACCTGGTGCAACATCACGCAGGAATTCGAAGCCCAGCGTATCAAGCGCCACACTTTCGGACGCCACCATATATTCGGTGCGGCCATCGCCCAAATCACGTTTGCCCATGACCAGTGGACGGATGCCGTTCGGGTCGCGGAACGCGACCATACCGTGGCCGATGATCATGGCAACACAGGCATAAGCGCCGCGGATCTGGCGATTAGTCGCGGCAATGGCCGCAAAAATGTTGTCGGCTTCCAGCGGATAATTGCGGAAGTTATCCAGCTCGCTGGCGAAAATATTGAGCAGGATTTCAGAATCAGAAGTGGTGTTGATATGACGGCGCTTTTCTTCGAACAGCTTTTGGCGCAGTTCATGCGCGTTCGTCAGGTTGCCGTTGTGGGCAAGAGTAATACCGTATGGGGAGTTCACATAGAAAGGTTGGGCTTCAGAAGCACTGGAGCTACCCGCGGTCGGGTAACGCACGTGGCCAATCCCCATGTTTCCTTGCAAACGTTGCATGTGAACTGCACCAAACACATCGCTCACCAGGCCATTGGCTTTACGCAGACGGAAACAGTTTAAGGCATCAATGGTGACGATGCCTGCGGCATCCTGCCCACGGTGCTGAAGCACCGTTAACGCGTCATAAATCGACTGGTTTACCGGCATAAAACCGGCGATACCGACAATACCGCACATGTTGTCTTTTCCTCATTAAGCCACAACCCCCCGATACAATTACCGGGGCAAGAAACTTGACGAGCTTTGCAGATAGTCAAAGAACCATCTGATGATGAAACTGAATTGCGGGATAAGCTGCGACTTTTGCCAGTCGTCACTCTTGGAAAAACCAGTAAACGTATCAAGAAAGAACAGAATGGCGGCGACGATCAGCGCTCCACGTAAAGCACCGAAACAGATCCCCAACACCCTGTCTGTACCCGACAGGCCGGTTTTCTCAACCAGCGCGCTAATCACATAATTGACTATCGCACCGACGATGAGTGTCGCGATAAACAGTATCGCAATAGCTATTCCGTTTCGTACCAGTTCGTCTTCAAAGCCAGTGAACCAGACTGACAGGTAAGTGTAGTAATGACTGGCGACAAAGAAAGCACAACCCCAGGTTACAAGCGATAACGCTTCACGCACAAACCCACGAATAACGCTAATCAGAGCCGAAAAGCCGATAACTGCAATAATGGCGTAATCTATCCAGACCATGAACAAATCTCACGACAAATCGCCCTGACGTCCAGTTCGGGGCGCATTCTAACAGAAAAAGAAAACGTTTGCGTAGGGATTTCCTTCCCTCGCGTAAATAAATAATGGCGTTGAAAAAACGCTCAACGCCATTAAAAAAGTGCCTATTTTGGCGGGCTTGGGGGCTAAAACACCCCTCACCCTAGCCCTCTCCTTGAGGGAGAGGGAACTGTACGGTTTTCGCTCTCGCCTTTCCCACCTCCCCAGGGGGAGAGGGTCGGGGTGAGGGCAAAGAATGCCGCACTATCTTGGGGTGTAATTCATCACCACGCCGTTCAATCCTGAAAGAGAACTTAGCTCGCCTAACGACGCTTTGAGTTTGTCTTTCGATGCATCCGGCCCTACCAAAATACGAGTTACTTTACCCTGCACTGGTGTTGATGGTGACGTGTAAACACGGAACCCAGCGCCGCGCAGTTTACCAACAATTTCATTAACTTTGTCCGCATTTTTCAATGCACCAAGCTGTACAACATAGGCTTGCCCAGTTGGTGCCTTCTCTGCGGTTTCTTGCTTCGCTGGTTTCTCCGCGACTGGCGGTTCTTCGTTCATCATCGCCAGACGTTCTGCCGTTTGATCCGCAGCGGTTTTACTCTGTGGTTTTTCTACCGGTTTTGGCTTCTCAACCACTGGCTTAGGTTTAGGCTGTTCACGGGTGACGGGAACTTCATCAATACCTGCACCACTGTCTCCAGGAAGTGAAGCGATATCTAGTCCAGGTGCGGTCGCTGTACCCGCGCGCACCTCTTCAGCTGCACCTTCCGGTGGTTGTGAAGGGAGTGCCTGAGTCGCAGCAGGCAGCATATCAGGCTCATCGGTATCACCCGGTTTTGGAACCAGAGGAATAGCGGCAAACTCATCCTGATAATGCTTTTTCTGACCATCAAGCAGCCCTGGCAGGATAATGACCCCCAGTGCGACCAGAATAATGGTTCCGACTAATCGATTTTGAAACTTACTCGCCACCTGCTTTCTCCGCGTCCAGCGCTTCCATTACGTGGGCTACTGTATGAAATGAACCACACACCAGCACGGTATCATTTTCTGTTGCTGCCTTCATTGCAGCATACCAGGCCTGAGCCACTGTGTCGTAGACTTCACCCTGACCGAGATGTTCAATCAGCTGTTCAGCACTCGCACCACGCGGCCCTTCTAACGGTGCACAATACCAGCTATCGACTTGAGGGGACAAATTTGCCAGCGTACCGGCGATATCTTTATCGTGTAACATACCGATGACAGCTAGCACGCGGCCACGTTTTGGCAATTCTGCCAGCCGCCCGGCAAGATAAGCAGCCGCATGGGGATTGTGCGCCACATCCAGAATAACCAATGGCGCTTGCGAAATAATCTGGAATCGCCCAGGTAAAGCCGCCTCTTTAATCCCTTGAATGATAGCGCCAATACTCACATTCAGCTCGCTTGCACGCAGTGCTGCCAGCGCGGTTGCGGCATTCGGTTGAGGCACCAGTGGCAATGGTAATCCACTCAGTTCACCCAGCTTGTCTTTGAAGCACCAACTGTTCTCTTCAACGCTGAAAGACCAGTCCACGCCTCGACGTAGCAAGTGCGCGCCTTTTTCAGCCGCAACGTCAGCGATTGTCAACGGCATATCCGGCTCTCCAACCACGGCAGGTTTTCCACCACGGAAGACACCGGCTTTCTCACGCCCGATACTTTCACGGTCTGGACCCAGCCAGTCGGTGTGATCAAGGGCGATGCTGGTGACGACAGCCACATCAGCATCGACAATATTCGTCGCATCAAGGCGCCCGCCCAGGCCGACTTCAAGAATGACCACATCAACCGCCATCTGCTTAAACAACAGCAACGCAGATAAGGTACTGTACTCGAAATAGGTCAGCGAAGTTTCACCGCGCGCGGCTTCAATCTGAGCAAATGCCGCTGTATGGAAGGCCTCGTCCAACTCTTCGCTTTGGATGCGCACCCGCTCGGTATAGTGCACAAGATGAGGTGAACTATAAACGCCGACGCGGTAACCCGCCGCCATCAAGACTTTTTCCAGTGTGCGACAGGTTGTCCCTTTCCCGTTGGTCCCCGCGACAGTGAACACCGTCGGTGCAGGTTTCAGCACATCGAGCGTCGCTGCCACTTTTTTGACACGGTCGAGGCCAAGCTCGATGGTTTTCGAATGGAGATTTTCCAGATAACAAAGCCACGTGGCCAGGGGCGACGTGGCTTGAGGTGTTTGAGTTTTTTCCATGATGCCCGCTCTGCTAAAGCTCGAGAAATACGGTTCAAGAAAAAGGGCAGGACCTGTTCGGCCTGCCCTTATTAACAATCAGGCCTCGTGACCTTGTTCCGGTGCTTCCGGAACCACTATCGGTTCAAGCGGCGCTTCCGGATTTGGCGCTGGCTGATTTGTCAGTTTTGCCAGAACGCTTGCCAGTTTCAGGCGCATTTCTGGACGACGAACGATCATGTCGATCGCCCCTTTTTCAATCAGGAACTCACTGCGCTGGAAACCCGGCGGCAGTTTTTCACGAACAGTTTGTTCGATAACACGCGGACCTGCAAAGCCGATCAGGGCTTTTGGCTCAGCAATGTTGAGATCGCCAAGCATCGCAAAGCTTGCAGATACGCCGCCCATTGTTGGGTCAGTCAGAACCGAAATATACGGCAGACCGCGTTCCTGCATTTTTGCCAGTGCTGCACTGGTTTTTGCCATCTGCATCAGCGACATCAGCGCTTCTTGCATACGTGCGCCACCAGAAGCGGAGAAACAGATCAGCGGGCAGTTATCTTCCAGTGCCTGTTCAACGGCACGAACAAAGCGCGCGCCCACAACAGAACCCATAGAACCACCCATAAAGGCAAACTCAAACGCCACAGCAACAACAGGCATGTTATAGAGCGTACCTTTCATGACCACCAGCGCATCTTTCTCGCCAGTTTCTTTCTGGGCAGATGCCAGACGATCTTTGTATTTTTTGGAGTCTTTAAACTTGAGAATATCTTTTGGCTCAAGTTCACTACCCAACTCAAACAGCGAACCTTCATCTAACAGGCTGTGCAAGCGATCGCGCGCGGACATGCGCATGTGATGATCACATTTTGGGCAGACTTCAAGATTGCGTTCCAGTTCTGCACGGTACAGAACCTGGCCACAGCTGTCGCATTTAGTCCACACCCCTTCAGGGATACTCGCCTTACGGGTAGGGGTAATATTGCTCTTATTGAGAATTCGTTCAATCCAGCTCATTGATGACCTTTCTGCTTGAACCTGGTCGATGCCAGTTTTTCTGTGGCAGTGTGACCTGCCCCAGACCATAAATGGTGCTCATTAAAACATAACGGCTCGCGACTTTGGATAAAAAAGTGGTCGAACCGCGCGATGGGGTTACTTTTGCAGGCGTTTGGCTGCACGCTTGTGGCGAATAATTTCAATTACGCCAGGCAAAACCGACAGCACGATAATCGCTACAATCAATAATTTCAGGTTTTCCTGCACAATAGGCAAATCGCCAAACAGGTAACCTGCGTAGGTAAACAACAATACCCACAGCAACGCACCCGCTACGTTATACATCGCAAAATGACGATAGGACATGTGCCCCATCCCTGCGACAAACGGTGCGAAGGTTCGCACAATCGGTACGAAGCGCGCGAGGATAATCGTTTTTCCGCCATGACGCTCGTAAAAAGCGTGGGTTTTATCAAGATAACTGCGGCGGAAGATTTTTGAATCCGGGTTGCTGAAGAGTTTTTCACCAAACAGCCGTCCGATAGTGTAGTTTACGGCGTCGCCCACAATAGCGGCAATCACCATTAAAATCACCATGGTATGCACGTTCAGATCGTTTGTTGGCAATGCTGCCAGCGCACCCGCCACAAACAGCAAGGAATCGCCAGGCAAAAATGGCGTGACGACCAGACCGGTTTCGCAGAACAAAATCAAAAACAGAATGGCATAAACCCAGACACCATACTGCGCAACCAACTCAGCCAAGTGCACATCAATATGCAAAATAAAATCAATAATGAAGCGGATAAATTCCATCGTTATTTACCTGTCTCGGCTGGCGTCAGTCTGCCAAAAATAGTGGCCCCATCGGGGGTTTAGGCAATGCAAAATGTTCAGGGTAATCAACAGAAACTAAGTACAAGCCTTCTGCTTTTCCGGTCGCGGCAGCCAATTTACGATCTTTCGCCGCCAGCAATTCTGCCATCCAGGTTTCGGCCTGATTGCCACAGCCGATTTCCATCAGGCTGCCGACAATGTTTCGCACCATATGATGCACGAACGCATTGGCTTTGATATCCACCACCACGTAAGAACCGTAGCGCGTCACGTTAATGTGCATCAGATAGCGCCAGGGTGTACGCGACTGGCACTGCACCGCACGGAACGACGTAAAATCATTTTCACCCAACAAACACTGGGCTGCACGGTGCATACGGTCGGCATCCAGAGGGTGATAGAAATGCGTCACCCCCTGCCCCATTACTGCAGGTCGCAGCCGCTCGTTATAGATGACATAACGGTAACGACGCGCCGTGGCGCTGAACCGGGCATGAAAATCGTCCGGCACAGCTTTCACCCAACGCACCGCGATGTCTCCAGGTAAATTCGCATTTACCCCGAGCGTCCACGCCGCATCTTTACGCTGAACACGTGTTTCAAAGTGCACAACCTGGCCGGTCGCATGTACACCTGCGTCGGTACGACCGGCGCAGAACACACTAATCGGCTCGTCCGCCACTTTAGAGAGCGCTTTTTCAAGCTTCTCCTGCACGCTGCGCACTTCGTTCTGGCGCTGCCAGCCGTAATATTTGCTGCCGTCGTACTCAATGCCGAGTGCAATCTTATGAAGCGGGGTCTCGATCAACTCGTCGGACATTAGTACATGTACTCCTGCACTAATTTTTCAGCCGTTTTCACCGCCATCAGCGCGCCACCGAAACGGACGTTATCAGCCACAGACCAGAATTGGATCTGCTCCGGCATCCCGTAATCATTGTGGATACAGCCAATAGAAAGATGCGCGCTGCCAGAAGCATCAGAAACCTGTGTCGGGAACTCACCTTCTTCAGACACTTCAATGTCTTCAAACTGGCCAAACGCATCACGGGCTTCTTCTGCAGCCAGTGGACGCATCGCTTCGAAGTTCACCATCTGAGCGTGGCCATAAAACACCGGAGCCTGAACCATGCTCGCAGAAATCATGACACCTTCATCCTGCAGCACTTTACGCACTTCGTTCACGAGGCGTCGTTCAGCACGAACGCTGCCTTCAGCGTCTGGTACTAATGGCAGCATGTTGAATGCCAACTGGCGACCAAACAAATCTTCTTCTTCGATGGGCAAACCGTTTAGCAAGCGAGCGCTCTGCCCAGCCAGCGCATCGACCGCACTTTTACCACGGCCAGAAGCCGCCAGTAAATTAGTCACCTGAATACGTGACAAACCACCTTGTTCAATCAGCGGCTTCAGCGCTGTCAGCAACTGGCTGGTCAGGCTATCGGCAACGGCTACAAGATTACGATTGCGGTATTCACCCAATACGAATGGGTTCACATCAGGCACCACCAACGGCACATCATGTTCCATTGCGAACAGGCCGCTTGAGTCAATCACCAGGCAACCGGCGTTGGTGGCTTCTTCGGCAAAACGCGCCGAAGCTTCAACACCGGCGACGAAGAACGCGAGCTGAACCTGAGTCCAGTCAAATGATTCAGCATCCTGAACCATCACGGTTTTACCTTCATAACGAATGTTTTCACCTGCGCTTTCACTCCGCGCCAGGGCATACAAATCACCAACCGGGAACTGGCGTTCGGCAAGCAGTTCAATCACAGCTGCGCCTACGGCACCCGTGGCACCTAAAACGGCAATATTCCAGCCTTCAGACATGTTGGTTTACTCCAGACTTAATAAAACAGTGTCCCACCGGATTTCAGCCCAGCGGGACAAAAGAATAGGTTAGCGGGGAGTATGAGCCGCGCTAAAACCGAGTTTTTGCAGTGTTTGTGCCGCCGTTTCATCATCACACTGAATATGTAGTGACGACCATTCACGGCGTTCCAGGTAGTTTTTGCGTAGCTTGTCAAACTCACCAGGGATCCCCGCAACTTTACGCAACGGGGCATCATCGCGGCGCACATCATACACCAGATGAACCAGTCTTTTGAGTGTCGGCTGATCGAGCGGACCATGCAGAGTAATAGCGCCAAATTCGGGAGCTGGCAGCAAAGTGTCTAAAGCCACTTTTTGTTTCTGACCAATAAACTCACTGAATGCTTCAAAGACCTGAGTGGTGCCACGCGCTTTGCCTTCCAGCGTATAGCCTGCGATGTGCGCAGTACCAATATCAACGTTATCGAGTAATGCTACATTGAGCTCAGGCTCTGGCTCCCAGACATCCAACACCACGCTCAGATCCTGCCCTTTCTCAAGGCATTTCAGCAACGCGGCGTTATCGACCACCGGGCCACGGCAGGCGTTAATCAGAATAGTGCCAGGCTTTAGACTTGAGATCAGCTTTTCATCGGCAAGATGCAATGACTTGTACGGGCCGTCTTTGAACAATGGCGTATGGAACGTCAGCACATCCACTTCACGCACCAGCGTTTCCAGCGCCTGGAAATCACCCTCATCGCCGCGATCCGCACGTGGGGGATCGCACAACAGTGTCCGAACGCCGAAAGCTTCCAGGCGTGCCTGCAAACGTGAACCGACGTTACCCACCCCAACGATACCCACCGTACGGTCGGTCAGGTGGAAACCATCACGTTCAGCTAACATGAGCAGTGAAGAAAAGACGTACTCGACAACAGCGATAGCGTTACACCCAGGGGCTGCTGAAAAAGTAATGCCCGCGTGGGCAAGGTAGTTTTCGTCAACGTGGTCAGTACCCGCCGTTGCCGTACCTACAAACTTAATCCCCTTACCTTCGAGTAAATCAGCATTCACTTTGGTGACTGAACGCACCATTAACGCATCGGCATCCGCCAGTTCAGAGACTGGAATCGGGCGGCCTGGCACTGCAGTTACATCGCCCAGGCGACTGAACAATTCACGTGCATAGGGCATATTTTCGTCAACGAGGATTTTCACGTTACGCTACCTGTCTGTTAATCGTCGAGAATAAGCCTGATAGTGTGCCATAATCTGGCGTCCTGGCATACTTGAGCCGGGGATCGATAAAGGATTTTAGACTATGCAACCCATTCAGGGGGTGACAGCGCACCCTCCGGGGGAACCCCCCTCCACACCTTCAGCGGCCGGCGAACTTCCGCTTTCCACTCAGCAACGTACCGTTCTGGAACGTCTGGTCACGCGCCTTGTTGCACTCAGTCAGCAACAAAGTGCCGAAGTGTGGGCGGGACTCAAGCATGATCTCGGGCTAAAAAGTGAAACGCCTTTATTATCGCGTCACTTTCCGGCGGCTGAACAAAATCTCAATCAGCGCCTGGGCAATGCCCAGACAACTCACGCCAACCGCCAGGTCGTTCAACAACTTAGCGAGCTTCTGCCTCAAGGGAATAATCGCCAGGCCGTTAGTGACTATATTCGCCAGCAATTTGGCCAGTCTGCACTAAGCCAGCTCACGCCAGAGCAATTAAAAAGCGTCCTGACGTTATTACAAAATAACCAGTTGGCGATCCCGCAACCGCAACAGCGCCAGGCGACCGATCGCCCGCTGCTTCCGGCTGAGCATAACGCGTTAAATAAACAGGTTGCGAAGCTGGCTGCCGCGACGGGCGAGTCAGGTAAGCTAATCTGGCAGTCGATGCTTGAGCTGTCCGGGGTTAAAACGGGCGATCTGATCCCAGCAAAACACTTCACTTTGCTGACCACATGGCTCCAGGCGCGTCAAACATTGAGCCAGCAGCATACGCCGACACTGCATACCCTCCAGGCCGCGCTTAAACAACCACTGGAACCTGCTGAATGGAAAGAAATTACCGATTACTCCCTACAGCGTTTTCAAGCAACGCCTCAGACATTACTGACCACCGCGCAGGTGCAGGATATTTTGAATCAGGTGTTTTTGAAGCGGGCAGAACGCCTGCCAGCAGCACTTGAGGTTCATCATGTTCAACCCATCGCCAGCCCAATATTGTCGCCGTTTATCGAGCCGATGAAGTTGATCAGTGCTCACCCAGGAATGGCCTTTGTCGCATTGATTGTGGTGATGATTTTACTGTGGATAGTGATATAGCAGATTGCCACCCCGCAAAGGGTGGCAAAGATCACTTGCGGAAAGCGATCAGCGTAACAATGATGCCCACTACCGCGGATATCGCCCCTGCCAAAAATACTGAAGGATAACCCATTGATGTCGCTAACAATCCCGTCAACGGGCCAGCGACACCGTAAGAGATATCCTGAAACGCAGCATAGCCACCCAGTGCTGTACCACGCACTTGTGCTGGAACGCGTTTTACCACTTCAACCCCGAGCGCCGGGAATATCAGCGAACAGCCGCAACCCGTGAGTGCGGCCCCCATTAACGCAATGCCCGCCCCCGGTGCTTGCCATAACAACACTAACCCAACAGTTTCTATTACCAGCGAAATCAGTGCCACACGTACGCCGCCAAAACGGTCAGGCATCCAGCCAAAGAGCACACGCATCAGGACGAAAGCACCACCAAATGCGGTGAGCGTGAAACCAGCCCAGGCCCAGCCATTAGCTGCAAAGTAGAGCGAAACAAACGTGCCAATAACGGCAAAACCCACGCCCTGCAATGCCAGGCCCAATCCAGGTTTCCAGATAAGTCCAATGACCGCAAACAGAGACGGACGATCGCCTTTATGCGCAGGAACGGCGCGAACACGACCATTGAACGCCCAGGCTACCAATGGCAACGCAATCGTCGAGACACCCAGCGCGACAAAACCCCAGTGGCTATTCAACAGCAACCCCAGAGGCGCGCCAGCCGCTAATGCGCCATAAATCGCCATCCCATTCCAGGACATCACTTTCCCTGAGCGCGCCGGGCCAACGAGCCCCATACCCCAGGTGAGATTGCCGGTCAGCAACTGGCTTTCACCAAAACCAAGAATCAAACGACCCACAATCAGCAAACCAAATTTTGCCATCGCATCTACAGGCAACAATGCCGCCAGCAGATAAGCAACGCCCGCGAATGCGCAGGCGCACATTCCCTGCAACGTCGAACGCTTCGCACCTTGCTGATCGGCCAATCGCCCTGCGTAACCACGCGTTAAAACCGTTGCGAGGAATTGAATCCCAACAGCAATCCCCACCATGGTGTTGCCATAGCCGAGTTGGTTGTGAACAAAAAGTGGGATAACTGGCAGCGGCAAGCCAACAGTCATATAAGTGAGAAACACCGCAAAGGTGATGTTAAATAAAGACTTGTTTTCTGATCGGCTATTTTTTAGCTGAGAATCAATCAATGCAGACATACTGCTTACTCCATTTATTGCAGAGTAAGGCGAGGAAACCACCACGCCCTTTCCCTCTGAACGTTCAGATTAAAGGTGCGTTGGTTGACGTTGAACGCTTACGCATTATCAAAATGATAATGTTGAGGCGTGAATAGTGCCTTCGGTGATTGATACTGTCAATAATTGTAAACAGCAAAAAAAACGGGGCGCCATTGGCACCCCGTTAGGATCTATCACTTTCTGCGATAAATTAAGCAGTCACTTTACGCATCACCAGAGTGGCGTTAGTCCCACCGAAACCGAAGCTGTTAGACATCACAGTGTTCAGTTTGCGCTCAGTCGTTTCAGTCACGATGTTCAGACCAGCAGCCTGCTCATCCAACACTTCGATGTTAATGCTTGGCGCGATGAAACCGTGCTCCAGCATCAGCAGAGAGTAGATAGCTTCCTGAACGCCTGCGGCACCCAGAGAGTGGCCAGTCATCGCTTTGGTCGCGGACATTGCTGGTGAGTTATTACCGAAGACTTCCTTGATTGCGCCCAGTTCTTTCACATCGCCAACCGGCGTAGAAGTCCCGTGGGTATTCAGGTAGTCAATCGGAGTATCAACACCGTGCATTGCCATCTTCATGCAACGCACCGCGCCTTCACCTGATGGAGCAACCATGTCTGCGCCATCGGACGTTGCGCCATAGCCAACGATTTCAGCGTAGATGTGTGCGCCACGAGCCAGAGCGTGCTCCAGTTCTTCAACCACAACCATACCGCCGCCGCCTGCGATAACGAAACCGTCACGGTTTGCATCGTAAGTACGGGAAGCTTTAGTCGGGTCTTCGTTGTATTTGGTAGACAGTGCGCCCATTGCATCGAACTCACAGGCCATTTCCCAGCACAGCTCTTCGCCGCCGCCAGCAAATACGATGTCCTGCTTGCCCAATTGAATCTGCTCAACAGCGTTACCGATACAGTGCGCAGAAGTCGCACAGGCGGAGCTGATGGAGTAGTTCACACCGTGAATTTTGAACGGAGTCGCGAGGCATGCGGAAACCGCAGAACCCATCGCTTTGGTCACAACGTAAGGACCCACCGCTTTCAGGCCGCGCGGGCTACGCATTGCGTCTGCACCGAACACCTGAGATTTAGAAGAACCACCGGAACCTGCAATCAGGCCAACACGCGGGTTGCTTTGATAAACTTCTTCTTTCAAACCAGCATCTTCAATAGCTTGCTGCATTGAAAGGTAAGCATAGACAGAGGCATCGTTCATGAAACGGACCACTTTACGGTCAATCAGGCCGGTGGTGTCCAGTTTAACGTTACCCCACACGTGGCTGCGCATTCCAGAATCTTTGAATTCTTGAGAGAAAGTGATCCCCGGGCGACCTTCACGCAGAGATGCCAGGACTTCCTGCTGGTTGTTACCGATGCTGGAAACAATGCCCAGACCAGTAATCACTGCACGTTTCATTCAATACCTCTTCTACTGCACGGTTTAGGATTTCGACAGGCACAATAGCGTACACTTGTACGCCGAACAAGTCCGATCAGACAAATCGGCCTGAAATTTGCGCCGCTTCGCACACATCGTTACTATCCTTTCACTGCCTGCCAGACGAGTAACTTACGTGAAACACGCCCCAATACAACCAGCCAATCTGGGCTTTAACGAAGAAGGTACACCTGTATCCCGAGAGTTCGACGATGTGTACTTCTCTAATGATAATGGACTGGAGGAAACTCGTTATGTCTTTCTGGGTGGAAACCGCCTGTTAGAACGATTTTCCACTCACGATCGCTCGCTGTTTATCGTTGGAGAAAGCGGTTTTGGTACGGGACTTAACTTCCTGACGTTATGGGAAGCTTTTGCTGATTTCGTCCAAAAAGAGCCAGATGCCACCCTCCAGCGCCTGCACTTTATTAGTTTTGAAAAATTCCCGCTCACGGCGGATGATTTACGCGCTGCCCATGCCCATTGGCCTGAACTGGCACCTTTTGCTGAGCAATTACAGCAACAATGGCCATTGCCGATAGCCGGTTGTCATCGCCTTTTACTGGCGGACGGACGCGTCACACTCGATCTTTGGTTTGGTGACATTAACGAACTGATACCGCAATTAGATGACACGTTAAATAATCAGGTTGATGCGTGGTTCCTCGATGGTTTTGCACCGTCAAAAAACCCGGATATGTGGACGCCGCAGCTATTTAACGCGATGGCAAAACTGGCTCGTACTGGCGGCACGCTGGCCACATTTACCTCCGCTGGATTTGTCCGTCGGGGCCTTATTGATGCCGGTTTCACGATGACTAAAAGCAAAGGCTTTGGTCGCAAGCGGGAGATGCTCACGGGTATATTGGAAAATGAGCTGGAAACCCCACCCCGCACGCCGTGGAACGCCCGCCCTGCCGCGCAAAGCAAAGAGGTCGCCATCATTGGCGGTGGCGTTGCCAGCGCCCTGCTCTCTCTGGCGTTACTGCGCCGTGGATGGCAAGTCACCTTGTATTGCGAGGATGAAGCCCCGGCACTGGGTGCCTCCGGTAATCGTCAGGGCGCACTTTACCCATTGCTGAATACGCACGACGCCGCACTGGCAACCTTTTTCAGTGCTGCTTTTACCTTTGCCCGTCGCTTGTATGACTCACTGCCCGTCGAATTTGACCATGACTGGTGCGGCGTCACGCAATTAGGTTGGGATGAAAAAAGTCAGCATAAAATTGAGCAAATGCTGAGTCTCGAATTACCGGATGCGCTCGCACACGCGGTCGATGCACAAAGCGTGGCTCAACAATGTGGTGTGGAAATCGGTTATGGCGGCGTAAGTTACCCGCTCGGTGGCTGGTTATGTCCGGCTCAACTCACCGCAGGCGTGCTGTCACTCGCAGAAAAGATGGGGCTAAAAACGCATTACCAGCATCGGGTGGAAAACCTGACACTGACTCCGGACACATGGCAGTTGTCATTTACAGAACATGCACCGCAGCAACATGCAGCAGTGGTGTTAGCCAATGGCTACAAAATCAATAGATTCTCACAAACCGAAAAAATGCCGATCTCCGCCGTGGGCGGCCAGGTGAGCCATATTCCGACGACGGCAACGCTCTCGGCATTACGCCAAGTATTGTGTTACGACGGCTATCTGACGCCACAAAATCCGAAGAATCAGCAACATTGCATCGGTGCAAGCTATCATCGTGGCGTGGAAGAGATGCTCTATAACGATGAAGATCAGCAGCATAACCGTCAGCGTTTAATTAACTGCCTGCCGGAAGTGCAATGGCCGCAAGAAGTGGATGTTTCCGCCGGAGAAGCACGTTGCGGTGTACGCTGTGCATCACGCGATCATATGCCAATGATTGGCTCCGTTCCTGACTACAACGCCACACTTGAAGCGTATGCAACGCTTGTTGAAAGCCGTGAAAATGCCATAACTGCACCGGTTTATCCGAATTTGTTTATGCTGGCGTCACTCGGTTCGAGGGGGCTTTGCAGCGCGCCACTGGCAGCAGAGATTCTGGCAGCACAAATGAGCGATGAACCTGTCCCAATGGATAGCGAAACGCTTGCGGCGTTAAATCCTAATCGATTTTGGGTGCGGAAGTTACTGAAGGGAAGAGAAGTGAAATAAGGGATGTAGGGTGGATAAGCGTAAGCGACATCCACCCTTTGCAACTAAAACTGCGCTTTCTGGTACAAATTATCCCACATCCCCAACACTAAAGACTGGTCGCGCGGCGAAAGCTCACCCGCTTGAATAGCTTTCTCTAAGCTATTTGACACCGCTGTGTGAAGCGCATCCGGGCTGTGGTCTTCACCGTGTTCCAGGTCCGCTACCGCCAGAGTCAGGTGGCCACGCAGATAACCGCTGGCAAACAGTTCGTCATCACTGGCTGTCTCAACCATCTCATCAATTAGCGCCAGAATGCGTGTCTCAAATTCCGCGATCATCGTACTTCCTCTTTTTTCTGCAGGTAATTAGTTTAAATCTTCCGGCCACGGAAACTGCTCCGCTGCCAACGGCGGCGTTTTATAAAACGCTCGCAACGCTTCAATCAATTTTGCCGTACGCGCCGGGATGCCCTCTTGCAGGTAAATCATGACCTGAGCATGAACCCGACGTTGGAATGCAATCCTGTCCGGGTCAACATCCCCGCTCAGGTTGTCGCAACTCACATTGAACGGGAAATTTGCCGCCATGCACAGTAACCATTCCTGCGCCTGCGGTTTAACTTCCACATCTTCGAACTGACTCTGTGTTTCGGCATCACGCCCGTCCGGGCAATACCAATAACCAAAATCCACCCGTTCACGGCGAGCTTTACCCGCGATGAGCCAGTGAGAAATCTCATGCATTCCGCTGGCGTAATAGCCATGAGCGAACACCACGCGGTGATAAGGTATTTCCTCATCTGCTGGAAGATAGATCGGTTCGTCGTCGCCTTTAATCAGACGTGTATTAAATTCATCTTTAAAGCAGTTATCGAAAATGTCGATAAGTTCCTGATAATGGTGTTCTGTCATCGTTGCTGTTGTCATCTTAAGCTACCCCCAACCACTGGAGGATCTCCGTTCCATGGCTATCAAATAAGAGTTTGGCACTCATCACCGCCGAGACAATAACAATCATCGGACGGATCAGTTTTTGCCCTTTACTCAGTACCAGACGCGATCCCATACGCGCCCCTAAAAACTGCCCCACCATCATCACAAAACCGGTTCCCCAAATCACTTTCCCACCGATGATAAACAACAGCAGACCACCCAAATTGGAGGTCGCGTTTAACACTTTGGCGTGAGCGGTCGATTTGGCAAGATTAAAACCGCAGAGCGTGACGAATGCCAGCGCATAGAAAGAACCCGCACCAGGGCCGAAGAAACCGTCGTAAAACCCGACGCAACCACCCGCGACCAACGCAAATGGCAGGCCGTATAAACGGCGTTGTCTGTCCTCTTCTCCGAGTTTTGGCATCAGCAAAAAATAGAGGCCGATACCGATAACCAACACGGGCAGGATTTGCCGTAGCACGTCGGACTGCACATGCTGAACCAGTAATGCACCACTGGTTGAACCGATGAAGGTCATCAGAATATTGAGTTTCTGATCCTTCAGATTCACCACTTTTTGACGAACAAAGTAGATAGACGCTGAAACCGAACCACCGCACGCCTGGAGCTTATTGGTTGCCAACGCCTGAGCGGGTGACATCCCTGTTGCCAATAACGCTGGGATAGTTAACAAACCACCACCACCCGCCAGTGCATCAATGAACCCCGCCAGTAGAGCAACAAAAAACAGCACCACCAGCATCAGGGGGGAAACCATAAACCATTCCATTAGCTCATCCGTTAGAGAACATGCTCATCAAGTAAAGCCTGACAAGAGGCCGGTATTGGGGGAGGTGTTTTTTTCTTCGGTGGCGTGCTGCCCGGAGCGGGTGGCGCAAACCAACTTTGTAGTTCAGCACCACAGCCGTCGCCAGGCGGCGGTAGCGGTTGATCTTCACACTCAAGGCTATCTGCCGGGCAACGCAGGCGGACATGCATGTGTGCACGATGCTGGAACCATGGGCGAACTTTGCGCAACCAGTCACGATCGGCCCCCGCATCAAGACAGAGTTGCTGTTTGATAGCAGGATTGACGAATATGCGCGTGACATCGTTATCTTTGGCGGCAAGCTTAATCAGGCTACTAATTTGTGGTTGCCATAAATTCGGCACCACATGCCGATTATCGCTGGCGACTAAATCCAGTGCTTGCGGTTTGAGTAGCTGAGCTGAAGTCCAGCGCGCTTTAGGAAGTTGCAGGAAAATGTCCACGTCCAGCCCGCTTTGATGGCTGGCATGGCCGCTGTTAAAACGCCCCCCCGCCGCCATGCCCATATCACCAATAAGCACGGTACCCAAGCCAAGTTGTGTCGACTGATTGCTGAGGCGCTGGATAAACGACACTAAATCAGGATGCCCGAAATAGCGACGTTGGTCCTGTCTCATCACCTGGTAACGGGGATCATTGAGCGGTAACTCGTGGGCTCCAACGATACAACCGTTAGAAAAAGCACCGATGGATTGCGGGCTACCCGCAATCGGATGACTAATTTTCTGCCACGGTGTCGCAGCAAAAGTAGCGGCGCTGACCAGTAATGCCAGCAGCCCCACGAGCGTTTTTTTCATCGCATTACCAGCGCGGTAAAGGGAAAGTAACATCAGCATTTTGAGCACGCTGACGCAGCATATGGTCCATCAAAACAATCGCCAGCATCGCTTCGGCAATCGGCACAGCACGAATACCCACACAAGGATCGTGGCGGCCACGCGTTACCATCTCCACTTCTTCGCCTTCGCGATTGATGGTGCGGCCCGGAACCATGATGCTGGACGTTGGCTTCAGCGCCATATTCGCGACAATTTGCTGGCCACTGCTGATGCCACCCAGAATGCCGCCAGCGTGATTGCTCTGGAAGCCTTCTTTGGTAATTTCGTCGCGGTTCTGGCTGCCACGCAGGTTAACTACGCCAAAACCATCGCCGATTTCCACGCCTTTCACCGCGTTGATACTCATCAATGCATGGGCAATATCGGCATCCAGGCGGTCGAAAACGGGCTCGCCAAGACCTGGCGGCACATTATCAGCTACCACGGTGACTTTTGCACCGATAGAATCGCCGTCTTTTTTGAGCGCGCGCATCAGTTCGTCAAGAATTTCGATTTTATCGGGATCGGGACAGAAGAATGGGTTCTGCTCAACGTGTTCCCAGTCTTTAATTTCCAGCGGCACATCGCCCATCTGCGTCAGACAGCCGCGAATAATAATGCCGTATTTATGTGCCAGATATTTTTTAGCAATAGCCCCAGCGGCCACACGCATTGCGGTTTCACGCGCGGAAGAACGGCCACCGCCACGGTAATCGCGCAGACCATATTTTTGTTCGTAGGTATAATCAGCGTGCCCAGGACGGAACACATCTTTAATCGCACTGTAGTCCTGCGAGCGCTGATCGGTGTTTTCAATCAGTAAACCGATGCTTGTACCCGTGGTCACCCCTTCGAATACACCGGAAAGGATCTTCACCTGATCAGGTTCACGACGTTGCGTGGTGTAGCGGGAAGTGCCTGGACGGCGGCGGTCGAGATCGTGTTGTAAATCGGCTTCGGTCAGCTGAATGCCTGGCGGCACGCCATCCACGATACAACCCAACGCCACACCGTGAGATTCACCAAATGTCGTTACGCGAAATACTTGTCCAATTGAGTTACCAGCCATCTTTCACGGCTCCTTACCGTTGTCGTTTTTCGTTGTGTTGTTAATCAAGTGTGTTGTGAGCAAATGAAGACGGGCCTAACGGCCCGCCTGTACTGATCAATCTTTATAGATGCTGAAGTGTTCACGCGCGTCGATCAACTGCGCTTTGGTCAGCATAAAGACGCCGTCCCCGCCGTTGTCGAACTCAAGCCACGTAAACGGCACATCAGGGTACTGATCCATCAGATGCACCATGCTGTTCCCGACTTCACAAATCAGGACGCCGCCATCAGCGAGGTAGTCCGGAGCACATGCCAGAATACGACGTGCCAGTTTCAGACCATCGCTGCCCGCAGCCAGACCCAGCTCAGGTTCGAAGCGGAATTCGCCTGGCAGATCAGACATATCTTCTGCATCCACATACGGCGGATTGGTCACGATAATGTCGTACTGCACTTTTGGCAGGTCGCGGAACAGGTCGGAACGAATTGGTGTGACCTGGTTTTCCAGGCCGTGCTCGGCGATGTTTTGCTCGGCAACCGCCAACGCATCCACAGAAATATCTACCGCGTCCACTTCTGCATTTGTGAACTCATACGCGCAAGCAATAGCAATACAGCCGCTGCCGGTACACATATCAAGAATATGCAGCGGTTCCTGATCGTACAGGCCCGCAAAGCGGTTAGTGATAAGCTCACCAATCGGAGAGCGCGGCACCAGCACGCGTTCATCAACATAAAATTCATGACCGCAGAACCAGGCTTTGTTGGTGAGATAAGCGACCGGAATACGCTCATTTACACGGCGAATAACGCGTTCAACGATACGATGGCGTTCGCTTGGCGTCAGGCGTGCCGTACGCATATCTTCAGGAATATCCAGCGGCAGATAGAGGCTTGGCAGCACTAACTGAACGGCTTCGTCCCACGGATTATCGGTGCCGTGTCCATACCAGATGTTGGCGGCGCTAAAACGACTTACTGCCCAGCGCAGCATATCCTGAATGGTGTGCAGTTCATTCACTGCCTCATCGGCGAAAATTTTATCCACGTTGCCCTCCGCAGGCCGTTCACGCTAATTCAATAATCGATTAGTTTGCCATGAAGACCGCGACAAATCAGCATTTCAATTACTGTCACTGCGGGGAAAGTTCCGTTTTATTTAGTGATGGACGGCAAACCAGGTAAACTGGCGACAAAACGAATGCGAGACAAGAAAAAGATGAAAAAGAAAACTCCGCTCAGCGTTGATGAAAGGAACCTTTTCCGTGATTTGATGAGCGGCACGAAAAAATTGACTCAGGACACCATTGTTCATCGTCCGATGCGTAAGAAAGTCCAGGAAGTCCCGGTGAAACGGCTGTTACAAGAGCAAGCCGATGCCAGCCATTATTTTTCCGATGAATTCCAGCCACGGTTGGCAACGGAAGGTCCGACGCGATATGTGCGCGAGGACGTCAGCCATTTTGAGCTTAAAAAAATTCGTCGGGGAGATTATTCGCCAGAATTGTTCCTCGATTTGCATGGTCTGACACAGTTGCAAGCAAAACAGGAATTAGGGGCGTTGATCGCGGCCTGTCGCCGTGAACATGTATTTTGTGCAAGCGTCATGCATGGGCATGGCAAACACATTTTGAAGCAGCAAACGCCGCTGTGGTTGGCGCAACATCCACATGTCATGGCATTTCACCAGGCGCCAAAAGAGTATGGCGGTGATTCTGCATTGTTGGTGTTGATTGAAATTGAAGAGTGGCTGCCACCGGAGTTACCGTAGCACTGAGCTGCCTGATGCCCTCACCCCGCCCCTCTCCCACTGAGAGAGGGAGAAAACATCAGATGCCCCGGCCGTCGCCACAAACAGAAAGAGCCGCTTATCGCGGCTCTTTTTACTTCATGCTTACGGCTTTCAGATAGCTTTAGCTATCTTCAAATTGCACGGACTCATCTGCCAGTTGAACACACCTTTCCCGGTTTCAGGATCAAGTGTGACATTGGCAATAGCTGAGGTACTGAACATCGGAGGTGTCTCTTGTGGACAGAGCTCAGACACCAGGTAACCGACCAACGGCAAGTGGGAAATCACCAATGCCGATTCAACGCCTTCATTTGCCAGGGCTTGCAGGTAATCACCCACCAGTCCCACATCGCCGCACGGCGTCAATTCCGGCAGAATGTCTTCTTTACCTGGAAGAATCAGTGCTTCCCGCACAACATCCAGGGTTTGTTCGGCTCGCAGGTAAGGGCTCACCAGAACACGTTCGATATCCGCTACTTGACCTTTCAACCAAGTCGCCATTACTCGGGATTCATCACAACCACACTGGGTGAGTGGACGTACCGAGTCGCTGGCGGCATCGAGTGCTGCGTCGCCGTGACGCATGATAAAAACTTGCATATTGCACCGCTTTTGTTAACCAGGAATGCTTGAATTCCCCTGAAACTTGAGAGGAGAAATTCAGCAGCCGGGCATTGTGCCTTATCCGTACATCGAATGAAACGCTGTTTTTTACCTCAATGGTGCAAGTATAGTCAATCACTGGTTACCAAATGACCGACCAGCATCCATTCACCGAGTTCACTCCTCACCCTAAGAGCGAGTTAAAACTCATGATTCTTTGACTACAGTTTCATCTTTGGGGTTCAGTTTCCCCAAAAATTTCGTTGTTCTTCCACCATTTGTAAAAGCCTGTCACAAGGAGCAAAGCGCTCCCCGTACTGACTGGCCAGGCGTTGCAATTGCGCGACGACTTCACCCGCCCCCTGTGAATCCATATAGCGGAACGGGCCACCGAGGAACGGTGGGAAACCAATACCGAATACGCCGCCGATGTCACCATCGCGAGCGCTGCGAACAACGCCCTCATCCAGGCAGCGAACCGCCTCATTGAGCATCATCATCACACAGCGTTGAGCTATCTCTTTTTCAGTAAGCTGCCCTTTCGGCGAAACGCCCAGCAGCGAATAGATTGCAGGATCAACCTGCTTTTTGCTTCTACTCCCTTTCCCAGGATAAAGATAGAAACCCCGCCCATTTTTTCTCCCTTTGCGATCGTCGTTCAATATTGCTGCAATACTTTGCGGTGCGGCAAAACGATCGCCGTAAGCACGCTGAAGTATAGGACTAATTTTAGTCCCCACATCGATTCCCACCTCATCCAAAAGTTGGATTGGGCCGACCGGAAAACCAAACGCCACCAGCGCATTATCAATTTTATCGACAGGTTCCCCTTCTACCAGGCAACGCATCGCTTCGTTAACGTAAGGCGCCAAAATTCGGTTGACGTAAAAGCCTGCGCTGTCGCCCACCACAATCGGTGTTTTGCCCTGTTTTTTAGCCAGAGCAACCGTCGTGGAAATGGTTTCCGCACTGGTTCCGGCATGCGGGATAACCTCAACTAACGGCATTTTATCGACCGGGCTGAAGTAATGCAGACCGATAACCTGCTCAGGTCTTGCGGCGTTTGCCGCAATATCGGCAATAGGCAAAGAAGACGTGTTCGACGCAAAAATGGTATGCGGTGCCGCATGTTGTTCGATTTCTGCGACCATCTTTTGTTTGAGTGCGAGATCTTCAAAAACCGCTTCCACGACGATGTCACGATGATGGAATCCCCGGTAATCCGTAGCACCGGAAATACGCGCCATTTCGCTCTGGCGTTCGCCCGCTTTCATATGACGGCAACGCACTTTTTTATCCAGCAAGTCCCAACTGTATTTCAACGCATGATTAATGCCGTCGTTGTTAATATCTTTGATTCGCACGGGTAATTTGCCTTTGGTCGCCGTGACAAACGCAATACCTCCGCCCATTAGCCCGCCACCCAGCACACCCACTGCGTTTATTGGACGCGGTTGTGCATCCGCACCATGTTCTTTTTTAAGCTCGGTACTGGCAAAGAATAACCCCCGCAAAGCGGCGGATTGTGGAGTCATCGCCAGTTCACCAAAGGCTTTCGCCTCTGATTCGTAACCGCTAAAACTCCCCTGCCCCAGACCCACTTTCATCACATCGATAATGCGTTGCGTGGCAGGATAATTACCGCGCGTTTTTTGCTCGGTTTTCTTACTTACAATGCTAAACAGTAAAGAACGCCCTAGCGGCCCCGCCAGAATGCGTTCCCGAACCGGCAGTATTCGGGATGGCTGGCGGCCTTTTGCCACCAGCTCAATGGCTGCTGCCAACAAAATCGAATGCGGCACCACTTCATCTACCAGCCCGAGTTTTAATGCCTGGCGCGGACGTAATTGTTTGCCCGTCAGGATCATATCCAGCGCATTGCTGACCCCAATCAAACGTGGCAAACGTTGTGTCCCACCCGAGCCCGGCAGTAAACCCAGTTGCACTTCAGGCAAGCCGAGTTTGGTTTTTTCATCATCGGTACAAACACGCGCATGGCATGCCAGCGCCAATTCCAACCCGCCACCAAGGCATGCTCCGTGAATGGCCGCCACCACTGGAATGGGTAAAGCTGCAATTTCTGCCATGATTTGCTGGCCCTGGTGCGCGAGAGTTTGCGCCTCAAGTGCCGTCTGGCAGTTAGCGATCATGTTGATATCGGCACCCGCAATGAAGTTGTCCGGTTTGCCAGAAATAAAGATCACTCCTTGCAGCGCGGAGTTATCGCGAATTTGCTTGATGATACCGTGCACTTCCGGGCCGAAAGAGGCTTTCAGCGTATTCATCTTTTCGCCCGGAACATCAATAGTCACCACCGCGATATTGTCGAGGCGGATATGTAAGTTGAAAGCAGAAGTCTGTTCCATTATTCGGCCTCCAGAACCATGGCAGCACCCAATCCACCCGCCGCGCAGGCGGTGACTAAACCCAACCCTCCACCGCGACGACGTAATTCATGCAGCGTTTGCGTGATCATTCGCGCACCGGTCGCAGCAAACGGGTGACCGTAAGCAATCGAGCCGCCTAGTACGTTGAATTTCGAATCATCCACTTCGCCCGTTGCATGGGCGCGGCCTAACACATCGCGAGCAAAACGTTCACTGGCGAGCATTTTCAGGTTAGCCAGCGTTTGCGCAGCAAAGGCTTCATGCATATCGAATAAGGTCAGGTCATTCAATGTGATGCCTGCTCTTTCTAGCGCCAGAGGTGTCGCCCAGGCCGGGCCAAGTAACATATCTTGCCAGACATCAACGGCGGTAAAAGCATAACTGCGCAAGTATCCCAATGGCGTCAAACCCAACTCTTTCGCACGGGATTCGGTCATTAAAATCACCGCAGCGGCGCCATCGGTTAACGGCGTACTGTTAGCGGCAGTCACGGTGCCATGTTTGCGGTCAAACGCAGGGCGTAGCTTCGCATAGTCGGCAATCGACGAGTTCTGGCGGACGTTATTATCTTCGCTGAAAGGCTGACGATAGGGAGGGATAAAGGCCGTCATCACTTCCTCAGCCAGTTTGCCCTCTTTCCAGGCAATCGCCGCTTTAGTGTGTGAGCGATGTGCCAATGCATCTTGCTGTTCACGCGTAATACCGTGGGTTTTCGCCATTTGTTCAGCAGTATCACCCATCCGCAAACCGGTCGAGTATTCCGCTACGGCTGGCGGCACGGGCAATAAATCGCGTGGACGAAGTTGTGAGAAGAGCTTTAACTTTTGCCCAAGCGTACGGGCTTTATTCGCGTCGACAAGTACGCGCCCCAGCTTTTTACTTACACCAATGGGCAAAACGGATGAGGAGTCTGCTCCTCCCGCAATCCCTGCGCGGATCGTACCCGCCATTAAGCTTTCGGCAACGTTCGCCACCGCCTGGAAGCTGGTCGCACATGCACGGCTGACACTATAGGCGTCTGTGTGCACGCTCATCCCAGTGCCAAGTACAATTTCACGAGCAATATTGGGCGCTTCCGGCATCTGGACAACCTGTCCAAAGACCAATTGCTCAATGACTTCTGGGGGAATTTCGCTGCGGGCCAATAATTCGCTGACCACCATGTTGCCAAGATCGACGGCAGGTATACCGTGAAATGCCGTAGCCTGACGGGCAAACGGTGTGCGTAAACCACTGATGATGGCGATGCGGTCTCCCTGACGGGTTACCAGCGGAAGTGCCTGACTCATAACGCTCCCCTGTTCTTCCCACAACTCGAATTATTTTGGGAATAAAAATGTAAACGACCAGTAGTGGTCTGACCTGATCACAGTTTTAACTAAAAAGTTACAATCAGCCAACCAGGGGACGAAAGAATTGGGAGGGGGGACACGCTTTGAGTGAAGTAAATTACGAAGAAATAGATGCCCCCACCCTAACCCTCTCCCGGAGGAGAGGGAGAAGGCCAGGATAAGGGATAGAAATTAACGCAGGCCCAGCTGGAAGATCATGGTTTCAGCCTGGCAGCTGAAGATGAAATCAATATCCAGACGAACACCTTCAGCTTCTTCGGTAAACGTCGGAACGATTTGGCAAGGCTCATTTTCTACTTCACGAGCTTTTGCGCTCAACGCTGCCAGAGTTTCTTCAGCTTCTGCTTTGGTAGCGAATACGCGGCTGTAGGTCGCTGTGCAGTCGGTATTATCAATGATAGAACCGACATCAATACAGCAGCAAACCGGGGTTTCATCAGCAGTGTTTTTACTCATTTATGATTTCCTCTGTATTTAAAAGCTAAAAAATTCTTGGTTATTTTACGCTCTCCGTTGAAGCGACTCCAGTCGTTAATCTTGTCAAAATCTGCAAGTGACCCAAATCACACTTAAAAATGATCTAAAACAAGATTCACCCATTTTGCTTAGTGACGCTTTCCTCGATTTTGCCAGGCAGATCTCGTTTCGACGATCAAATTTGAAAATTTTTAGATACAAACTTGCAACATACCATCTGGTCAGACCTATACTCTCGCAACTGGTCTGCTTTCTCTGTAACAGATCAGCCCCTACTATTCGCGCTCCTGTTACGGTGTGTAACAATGTTTGTATAAAAATAAATCTATTATGAGGTTTTGGTCATGAGCCAGAAAAACCTGTTTACAAAGTCAGCCCTCGCGGTTGCAGTGGCAATAGTCTCATCGCAGGCGTACTCGGCCGGCTTTCAATTAAACGAGTTCTCTTCCTCAGGCCTAGGCCGAGCTTATTCCGGGGAAGGCGCAATCGCAGATGATGCGGGTAACGTCAGCCGTAACCCGGCGTTAATCACCATGTTTGACCGCCCAACCTTCTCTGGCGGTGCGGTGTTTATTGACCCGGATGTGAATATTGCTGGCACATCCCCAACGGGCCGTAGCACTGATGCTAATAACATCGCGCCGACCGCCTGGGTTCCAAACTTCCACTTTGTTGCACCCATTAATGAACAATTTGGCTGGGGAGCATCTGTTACATCTAACTACGGTTTAGCAACAGAATTTACTGACGATTACACCGCAGGTTCAATGGGCGGTAAAACCGACCTGACGACGATGAACCTGAACCTGAGCGGTGCATATCGTTTAAACAGCAACTGGAGCTTTGGTCTTGGCTTTGATGCTGTTTACGCTAAAGCGAAAATCGAGCGTTACGCAGGTGATCTTGGTCAAATTGTCGCAGGCTCTGGCGCATTGCCTCCTTCCCTGGCAGGCCCTGTTTCCCGCATTCCTTCCGACACTCAAATCGCGCACCTGAAAGGTGATGAGTGGGGTTACGGTTGGAACGCCGGTATCCTTTATGAAATCAATAAAGATAACCGTTACAGCTTAACCTACCGTTCCGAAATCAAAATCGACTTCGACGGCGACTATAAGAGCAATTTACCTTCCGCTTATAACCCGCTGTTGTCCAAATTTGGCTTACCTGCAGGTACCAATGGGCAAACCGTTCCAGGTTCTCTGACCCTGAACTTGCCAGAAATGTGGGAACTGTCCGGTTATAACAAAGTTGATCCACAGTGGGCGATTCACTACAGCATTGCTTACACCAGTTGGAGCCAGTTCCAGGAGCTGAAAGCCACTGGCAGCAACGGCCAGACCCTGTTCTATAAAGATGAAAGCTTTAAAGATGCGTACCGTATTGCTTTAGGTACCACCTACTATATGGATAAGAACTGGACCTTCCGTACCGGTATCGCATTTGACGACAGCCCGGTTCCTGCGGATCACCGTTCTATCTCTATCCCGGATCAGGACCGCTTCTGGCTGAGTGCGGGTACGACCTACGCCTTTAACGAAGATGCGTCTGTCGATGTGGGTGTTTCCTACATGCACGGTCAGCACGTTGAGTTCAAAGAAGGTCCTTATACCTTCCAGTCTGATGGTAAAGCGTGGCTGTACGGCATGAACTTTAACTATGCATTCTGATAGTTAAAGGCTCACAAAAAAGGCGAAACCTCGGTTTCGCCTTTTTTATGCCTGTCGTAAAACAAAGTCTGGTTAACGCATCGAAACAGTCGTTACCTCATTAGAAAGCAACGTTTCCAGGGTGTACTGTGCCATTTGCCCGCTCTGTAAAAACACTTTGTGGCGAATAGAAAGACAAATCCGCCCTTCTTGTGTGCGCAACAGCCAGGCTTCTTCCTGATTCAGTGCTTTGCCAGAAAGGGTTTTGACATCGTGGCTGATGGCTAACCCACACGTCTGTTCAATATATTGCAGCACTGAATGGCTACAATCTTCGCGGGTAAATTCAGGGAAAAGTGAACTCGGCATCCAGGTTTCTTCGATAATCGCGGGTTGCTCATTAATGATGCGCATCCGACGGTAATGAATCAGCAAACTGCCTGGCGGCTGGGGAAAGTAGTCTGCCAACTCCCCTTCAGCCTGCTGAGTATCAAAAAGTAGCACCACATTATCCAGTTTCTGGTCGCTTTGAATGCGTTCAGAAATCGATATCACGCTATTGTCCTGGTAAAACTCAGGGGGATTCACAAAAATACCGGCCCCTTGCCGGGTATGCACAAAAGATTCGCGTTTGAGTCTGGCAATCGCTTTTTGAATTGTCGGACGGCTAACCTGATAAAACTGTGCCAGAGCGTGTTCACCTTCCAGCGGCGCATAAGGAAGATAGCTGCCTTTAATTATCTTCTCTTTTAACAAATGATAAATATCGATGTATTTCATGCGCATTCCGGGGAATAAAGCTCGTAACGGAGCCTGAGAATAAGGCTCCGCCGTCGCCAGATTGACTTTCAGGCGACATCCATAACCGCGTGTTGACGGTTGCGCATCATTTTAAAACGTTTCAGGGCAATAGCAATCGTCGCGGTAGAAACCACACCGGCTGCCATTGCAAGCAGCGCCAACAGCGGCTTGTCGAAGCCGCCCAGCAGGACAATGATTGGCCCGCCATGTGCTACGTTACAATGCAGACTAAAGATGAAGCCCAGACAGCAAGCTACCGCAGAGCCAATCATGTTTGCAGGGATCACAGCAAAGGGATCACGCGCGGCAAAAGGAATCGCACCTTCTGAAATTCCCACCAACCCCATCGCGGCAGCGGCTTTGCCATTCTCATATTCTTCATC
The DNA here is from genome assembly GCF_027594725.1 of Buttiauxella sp. WJP83. Classification (NCBI taxonomy): domain Bacteria; kingdom Pseudomonadati; phylum Pseudomonadota; class Gammaproteobacteria; order Enterobacterales; family Enterobacteriaceae; genus Buttiauxella; species Buttiauxella sp. WJP83. Next base: position 1,320,511 of record NZ_CP110080.1, on the reverse strand, counting down.
ATCAAACAGCCCAAAGCGTCTGCCCATAAATGCAGCCAGCGCCATGCCTAAAGGTGCGACAGGAATCGCCACAGCCTGAGCCCCCATAAACTGCGTTTGCCCTTGGGCAATCAACCCCACGCTGAACATAAACACGACTTTGCCGAATGGCCCGCCCATGTCGAACCCCTGCATCAACCCCATCACAATACCGATAACGATAACGTTGCCAGTAGAGAGATTCGCCAGCATGTGGTTAAGCGCCGTCATCAAGTCGGCAATGGGTGCGCCAATGACAAACATAAAGATTGCAGCGATAAACAGCGTACCAGCGATGGGTGCAATCATAATGGGCACCAACGGCTGGACCATTTTTGAGTAGTTAAAATGCGTCAACCATTTCACGAAGTAGCCGACGAGCAGCCCCGCAACAATGGCACCAATAAATCCGGTGCCTGCGCTGGCATCGTAGAAGGAACCATTGTTCGCAATCCAGCCGCCAATCAATCCTGGAGCCAGCCCCGGCCGGTCAGCAATAGCATAGGCAATGTAACCAGAAAGAATCGGGATCATCAGCGTAAAGCCGACCACGCCAACGCTCAGTACTTTGTTCCACAAGCTACCAACAGGAATACTTAGCCCCTGCTCGGTCGGTACACCCCCCAATGCCAGGGATAACGCAATTAACAAACCGCCGACCACCACAAAGGGGATCATGTATGATACCCCATTCATCAGTGACTTATACAGCATTGAACCTGACGACGTCGTCGAAGCCGGTTTTGCCTTACTGCTGCTTGCCACCTGGTAGAGCGGTGCCGAAAGCGCTTGTTCAATTAAGCCTGTTGCGCCTTTAATCGCCGATTTCACACCGCAGATAACCACTTTCTTTCCGGCAAAACGGTCGAGATCGACTTGTTTATCACAAGCCACCACCACCGCATCTGCCCGGGCAATCTCTTCGGCAGTGGGTGAATCCTTAACGCCAATGGAGCCGTTGGTCTCCACTATCACTTCATAACCCATCTCTCTGGCGGCTTTCACGATAGCTTCCGCAGCCAGGTAAGTGTGCGCCACGCCGACCGGACAGCCGGTGACACCAAGAATCAATCCTTTATCCTGCCTGACCTCTCGGCTGTCATCTTCGGGCGTGGCTTGCGCCGTGAACAACGCTAACACTTCCTCCTGTGAGGTTGCTTGTAATAGCGTCTCCATAAAGCCGTCTTCGATAAGGCGTGAGGAGAGTTGGGCAAGGATCTCGATATGCAAATTGGATGCGTTATGCGGAGAAGCGATCATCAAGAAAACGTGCGAGGGTTTTCCATCTTCAGCGCCATATTCAATCCCTTGTGGACTGATCCCCACGACTACCGCGGCCTGTTTCACCACCGGGCTTTTAGCATGCGGGATAGCCACACCGCCTTCAAATCCGGTATTTCCCGTATCTTCACGATCCCAAACATCCGCGACAAATTGTGAAATATCAGTGATATGGCCCGCCTGCCACAGTAATTCAGCCATCTCGTGGAAGACCTGATGTTTTTCGCGGGCGTTCAGATTCAAGCAGATAAGCTCTTTGCTTAATAAGCCATTCATTTCTTTTCCCTCACAAATATGTAATTACAAGTTTGGAGAAAAATAAAAACAATCACGATCGCGGGTATTGATAAAAATCATATAAACCGTGTGATCCCCCCCCCTTCAGTAAGAGGTGTGAAGGCAATCACAAAGGGATCCATGCGGAAATTATCGAGCATATGGTGAAAGTAAGATCCCGATCCCGGTTTTAAATTTGTAATTACAACTTAATAATAGAAACCCAGAAATCAGTAAGGAAAAATTATGAGCGCTCCCGTTATCGCCGAGCAGGTAGACGTCAACAAGAAGATCCCCTGCGAGAAAACGCCTGTCGAACAACTTGCTGTTATGGAGGCCTACACTCTGGCGCATCGCAGCGAAAGCTCGCCGTTAATACGCGAAGTAAAATGCCTGCAAGCCTTGTATCCAACCCTCTTTCGCACTATTCAGCCGGAAGACAAAATCATTGGTCGCCTGGATGTGCTGCCGATTGGATTTGGTTGTGTCACGTCCGTTGGCGGTGTAGGGCATTACTGTAACTTCAGCAAACTGGCAGAATTTAAATCCTCGATCCCTGAAGATTTTCATCACCGAATTGATGCCCTGCTTGATTACTGGCACACCCATGACACGCGATCGATCTACTTTCGCCAAACGCTCAAAGACGACACGCTGGGCAAATTTGTCGATGTAAATTATCCGGCGATTGCCACAGCGCGTTTGAGCGGCATGTACCTTGACTACAATTTGCTGATTGATCTTGGGCTGACAGGCTTAAGGGAGAAAATCCAGCACAAGCTTGATGCGGCTATTGCGCGTGAAGATGAGCAAGCAATCACGCTTCATGAAGCGTTCCTCGGTACGCTGAACATTGTGGTCACCGTGATTGACCGCCATATCCAACTCACGGCAAACGAACTGGAAACCACGCCAGACCTGGCACGCAAACAACATCTTTCCGCATTAATTGATGCACTCATGCACATCCGTACGCAGAAACCAGAAACCTTCCTGCAAGGTATTCAACTGAGCTGGCTGTATAGCCTGTGTGCCGGTGTGGTGAACTACGGGCGCATGGATGATTATCTGGGTGCTCTATTGGTCCATGATTTAAACGCCGGGTTGCTTACTGAAAGGGAAGCGATTGATTATATTCGTTCCCATTACCGACTCATTGAAGCACGTAAAACCACGGTCAATGGCCGTGTCATTGTGGGTGGTCGCGGGCGTCGCCAACCGGAACATGCCGAAGTTTACTGCCGCCTCGCCATTCAGGCTGTGCAAGAAAACCAGGATACCGAACCCCAGTTCACCCTGCGTATTTACCAGGGAATGAACCCAGCCATTTATCAGCAAGCGTTAGACGTGATTGGCACCGGTATCACCTACCCGATTTTGTATAACGACGATGTCAATATTCCGGCAGTAATGCACTCCATGCAGGTTAACGAGGAAGATGCAGAGCAGTACGTGCCCTTTGGCTGCGGTGAATTTGTGTTGTCAGGCCGCAGTGTAGGTACGCCAAATACCTGCATGAATGTGCTGAAAATTCTCAATATTGCATTGACCGGCGGCATCGACTTTTGGGATGGGAAAAACAAAAGTGGTGGCGTGGCACTGAAAACACCACAACAAATCAGCAGCTTTGACGATGTGATGAGCAATTACAAAAACCTGCTCAACTACTACATCGCCATCACCGCAAAAGCCCAGGCCTCTTCGTATAGCGTAATGAATCAACAGGTCGGTTTTCTGCTAACCAGTTTGCTCACCAGTGATTGCATTGAGCGGGAAAAAACACTGCTCAACGGTGGCGCTTATCGTCTTGGTGGCACCAACGAAACTTACGGTAATACCAACGCCTCAGACTCCCTTGCTGCTATTAAAAAAGTCATCTTTGAGCAGCAAAAGTACGATTACGCCACGCTGATTGAAGCGCTAAAAGTGGACTTTGTTGGCCATGAAAAAATGCGTAACGACCTGATTAACTCGCCAAAATTCGGTAACGATGACGGCTACGCTGACGAAATTGCCGTAGAGATGCACGAGTATATTTGCAATGGCGTACGTGATGCCGCGCAGCAGGTTGGGCTCGACAGCTACCTTGTGGTGATTATCAATAATCAGGTTAATACCGAGTGGGGCCGAGCCACCAGCGCGTCTGCAGACGGCCGTCAATGTGGCGTTTACATGAGTAATGCCAACAACCCGCAAAGTGGTGCCGATAAAAATGGCCCAACGGCCATGCTGAATTCATTGGTGAAACTGGACGCTAAGTATCATGCCGGTTCAGTGCAAAACATCAAGTTCAGCAAAACCTTGTTTAACACCCGTCGCCCGCTGGTCAATGCGTTAATGGAAGGCTACTTCGAGCAAGGTGGGCCGCAACTCATGGTGAGCGTGGTGGGCAAAGGCGAACTGGAGGCGGCTTATCAGCATCCGGAAAACTATCCCAACCTGATCGTTCGGGTCGGTGGGTTTAGTGCCCGCTTTGTGAACTTAGACCGTGATGTACAACTGGAGATCCTGAACCGCACGCTGAACGATTAATGCCAAATACCAGGGAAATCATCATGAAAACAACAGGCATCGTCTTTGATATTCAGAAATTTTGCATCAATGACGGCCCCGGCGTGCGAACCACCGCGTTTCTCAAAGGCTGCCAAATGCGCTGCCTTTGGTGCCACAACCCGGAATCGATGAGCCAGCGCAAGCAACTGTCGTTCAATGCAGATAAATGCCTGAACTGCCAGGCGTGCGCCCAGGTCTGTGCTCACCATCGCTTTGTCGATGGGATACACCAAATCGATTTCGCTGCTTGTGATGGCTGTGGGAAGTGCGTTGAGGTATGCCCGGCACAGGCGCTGAAAATCTACGGTGAAGAGGTCACTGCTGAGCAGATTGTTCAGGAAGTGCTGAAAGATAAAATCTATTTTGCTAAAACCGGTGGAGGGATAACCCTCTCCGGTGGCGAAGCGCTTCATCAGTTTACTTTTGCACTGGAACTTGCCCGACTTAGCAAGCAGGCAGGTTTGCATGTATGCCTGGAAACCAATGGCGCATCAAAAAGCGAGCATTATCAGCAAATCGCCCCTTTTGTGGATTGCTTCCTGGTGGATTACAAAGCCACAGGCGACAAACTGCACAAAACCCTGACCGGTTTGAGCCGCCGGCTGGTAGACCAGAACATGAAGCTGTTACATCAGCTCGGGTGTCCTGTAATTCTGCGATGCCCGTTAATCCCAGGCTATAACCTGAGTCTTGAACATTTTCAGGCAATAGGCGAAATGGTAGAGCGTTTTGACAACATCCTGCATGTCGAGATCCTGCCCTATCATAATTTTGGTGCCAGAAAAGCACGTGAAATAGGCGAGATATATACGGTGAATAGCGAAATGCCAGATGATACGACGATTGATCTATGGATTACGGCGTTGAGCCGAAACGGTAAAATCAAAGTCATTCACGCCTGAATAGCTTAAAACAAAATGCCGTTCATTGAGGAATCAATGAACGGCATTAAACTTTATGTCATTTGCTGCAAATCGCTTACTGAGAATCGATATCTTTCAAGTCATCCTGAATAGACTCGGCATTCGGGTTCTCTTGTGGAGTGAGTTTCCCGCCGTTTGCCTGGAAATCATGGCGTTGGAAGTAAGCTTCACGCACCAAAATATACGGGTCTGAAGATTGTTTCAGCAAGCCTTCAGAATCCAGCAATTGCGCACGCGTTTCGATACCTTCCAGCGTCCATTTGCCCAGTGACATCCACCAGGTTAGCCAGGAGAGTGGGGCATACAAATCGTCTACCAACTCACCACCATCTTCACGAAGCGTGAAGCTACCGTAGGCAGGTAAATGCACATATGGACCATAGCCCACGCCATAATGCCCAAGTGTGGTACCAAAACGGTTTGGCTCAAGACGTTGTAATTTCTGATTTGCCATCCCTGCGACATCAATGAAACCACCCATACCCAATAAGCTATTCAGGAAGAAACGGGTAAAATGCACCATCCCCTGATACGGGTCGCCCTGGATAAAGTTGTTCACCATAGAAGCAGGTTCTTCGAGGTTACTGGTGAAGTTGCTCAGCCCATTACGTGCCGGTTGCGGTACGTAATCACGCCACACCACAGCAACCGGGCGCACAATATACGGATCCAACACATTGAAGTTGAAATCGTACATAGTGCGGTTGAACCCTTCCAGCGGGTCCGAACGCCCTTGCGGTTGTGTATCGGCCGAACTCGCACAGCCCACCAAAACAGTAGCGGCCAGTACTAACCCGGTCAGGCGGAAATTCATATCTCTCTCCCTGTTATTTTTGCTCTACGCTCTCAGGTTTGGTGTTATTCATACCAGCTTGCGCTGCCTTTGCCTGTTCGATGCTTCTTTGCACCACGGCCCGACGCTGATCGTTTGCTGGTAGAACTTGCAACATGATTTGCCATGCACCAATCGCTTCGCGGTACTGTTGTTGTTCAAATGCATTAAATGCCAACAGGCTTAATACACGAACATTCGTATGGTCCGTTTTGAGGAGCTCTCTTAACAGATTACCACCCAGTTGGTTATCTTGCGGATCTCCACTGCGGGTCAATACTTCAGCATAGCCCAGCTTTACATTACTGTCGGAGGGCGACAGTTTAAACGCATGTGCAAAGGCTTGAGTAGCAATTGTTGCATTATTCAGAACCATGCCTATTCGCCCGAGCATCATCCAGCCCTCAATATTGTCAGGTTCATATTGCAACTGTGTCCGTAAACCAAGGCCAAGATTGGCCATTTCTGGCATATCCAATGGTTTTGCTTGCGGATCTAATGCGCGTTTTAACAGTTGAGGAGTCTGATTTGAGACTTTTTGCCAGGCTTGCACTTGCTTGATGTCCGAGGTTTTCAGATATACGCCCACGCTCACCACAATCAACACCACCGCTCCAGGGGCGAAAAACCAGAAGTGTGCCTTTTTGGTAATAACTGGAGACGCTTCACTTTCCGGCTCGTCAGTAAAATGTACGCGCCGTTTGCGGCTACGCATCACAATCACGCCTGCGCCACCAAGAATAAACAGCACTGGGAGCACCCACAAAATAAGGGTGGCAGGTGTCATCGGCGGTTCGTAGGTCACGAAATTACCGTAGCGGTCGACCATATAGTCGATAATTTGCTGTTTGGTTTTCCCCTGCTGTTGCAGCTCATAGACTTTCAGACGCATGTCAGAGGCAATCATCGCATTGGAATCTGCAATGCTGTTGTTCTGGCATTTCGGGCAGCGCAGTTGTTCAGTCAACTGCCGGAATTGCTGCTCCTGCGCTTCGTCTTTGAACTGAAAGGTATCTATTGCCGCCAGAACATTAAACGAGAACAGGAATGCGACGATCAGTAGCCATCCGCGTTTCATGCGCCAGCCTCCTTGTTGTACTTATCCCACAGCGGTTTGATTTCTTGCTGCCAGACGCGATCGTTAAGATCGCCCGCATGGCGGTAGCGAATGATCCCTTTACCGTCGATCAGGAAGGTTTCCGGTGCGCCGTACACGCCCAGATCCAAGCCCAGCATTCCGTTGCCATCAAATAGACTCAGCGCGTAAGGATTGCCCAGCTCATTGAGCCAGTTAATCGCTTTCTGACGATCATCTTTATAGTTCATACCGACCACGCGAACGCCCTGCGCTTTTAACCCGTTAAGATACTGATGCTCTGCCCGGCAGGTTGGGCACCAGGTCGCCCAGACGTTGAGTAACAACGGTTTGCCGTCGTTGAGCACAGCCTGGTCATAAATCTTGCCGGGGTTTTCCAGCGACTCAAGACGAAATACCGGAACCGGTTTCCCCACTAATGCCGATTCAAGATTGGTCGGGTCATCGCCCTGCGCATTACGCGCCAGTTGCCACAGCAGCATCGCCGCCAGCAATAAAAACAGGACTAGCGGGATAAATAAAACTTTGCGGTTCATGCGGCCTCCGGCATGTGTTTACGCTGGCGGTAACGCGGATCAAACAAACAGAACAGGCCACCGATGGTCATCAGGATACCCCCCACCCAAATCCAACGAACAAAAGGTTTGTAATAGAGGCGCACCGCCCAACTTCCGTCATCTAATTCCTCACCCAGTGCCGCATAGAGGTCGCGCGTCACGCCACCATCAATGGCCGCTTCGGTCATCATCGCGCGGTTACTGTTGTAGAAACGCTTCTCAGCATGCAGCGTGGCTTCGTGTTTACCGTTGCGCGTGACGTCGATAATCCCCACGCCACCACGGTAGTTAGGGCCATTTAGATCGTGAACATCGCGGAACACAAAGTGATACTGGTGGATATCGATGCTATCGCCCGCTTTCATCCGCACGTCACGCTCAATGCTGTAATTCTGGCTAAAGGCGATACCGACAACCGTCACAGCCAGCCCCAAATGCCCGAACACCATGCCCCAATGGCTGCGCGGCAATGTCCATAATCCTTTGAGAAGGCCGTGGCGATGGGTTGCACGTTCGTAGACTTCCATAACGGCCAACACAAACACCCACACCGCCATCAGCAAACCAACCACCGTCATCGCTTCGATGCGGTCTTGCATTAACCATGGCAACAACAGTGAAAGCGCGACGGTGATCGTCACCGCGATTGCCAGGCGTTTCACTAATTTTCGCGATTCATCGCGACGCCAGCGCACCAATGGGCCAATCCCCATCAATAAGGCAAAGGGTGCCATCAGTGCGGTAAACATGGTGTTGAAGAACGGTTCGCCGATAGAAATACTGCCCAGGCCAAGTTGCTTGTGGACCAGCGGAAGTAACGTCCCCAGCAACACCACCAGCATGGCGGCAATCAACAGAACGTTATTCCCGAGCAAAAAGGATTCCCGTGACCACAAACTATTCCCGACGCGTGAGCGGACTTTGCTGCCTTTCACCGCATAAAGCAGCAGCGAACCGCCAATCACAATCACCAGGAAGGCAAGGATAAACATCCCACGTGCCGGGTCAGACGCAAATGAATGCACGGAAACCAACACGCCCGAGCGCACCAGGAAAGTCCCCAACAAACACAGCGAGAATGCTGTGATTGCCAGCAACACCGTCCACGCTTTAAAGCTGCCGCGCTTTTCTGTCACTGAAAGCGAGTGGATCAGCGCGGTTCCCGCAAGCCACGGCATAAACGAGGCGTTTTCTACCGGGTCCCAAAACCACCAGCCGCCCCAACCTAACTCGTAATAAGCCCAGGCCGATCCCAAAACAATACCGATGGTTAAAAATGACCAGGCGGCTAACGTCCACGGACGCGTCCAACGCGCCCAGGCAGAATCGAGTTTCCCGGCCATGAGTGCTGCAATGGAAAACGCAAAGGCCACGGAAAAACCGACATACCCCATATACAGCAACGGCGGGTGGAAAATCAGCCCGATATCCTGCAACAGAGGATTCAGATCGCGCCCTTCAATAGGGAAGTCGGGCAATGTGCGGGTAAACGGGTTGGAGGTGAAAATGATAAACAGCAGGAAGCCGAAATTAATCATCCCCATCACGGCCAGAACTCGCGCCACCGCGTCTTGCGGCATACTACGGCTGAACAACGCCACCGCAAAAGTCCAAGCACTCAACAACAAAACCCACAGCATTAAGGAGCCTTCATGAGCCCCCCAGGTCGCCGCAACGCGATACCAGACTGGCAGCTCGGAGTTTGAGTTATTCGCCACATACAGTACGGTAAAATCGTTAACGACAAACGCATTCACCAACACTAAGAAACTTGCACACAGCGTGATAAATAGCGCCCATGCCAGCGGACGGGCAGAGGCCATTAATCGCGAGTCATTGCGTTTCACGCCCCACAACGGATAGACACTGAGTAACAATGACCAGCCCAGCGCCAGACACAGCAAAAAACTGCCAATTTCAGGCATCATGAGGCGTTATCCTTATAAGCCTGCGGGGCGCGTTGGTGATTTTTATCCATCGCTTCTTTGACTTCCGGCGGCGTGTAATTTTCATCATGCTTCGCCAGCACTTCTTTCGCTTCAACTCGGTTTCCCGAAGCGAAGACACCTTGTGCTACGACACCCTGCCCTTCACGGAAAAGGTCCGGCAAAATGCCGACGTAACTGACATCAACCACGCCGCTGGCATCATAAATTTTGAACGTGACTTTCAACGTTTGGTTATCACGTTTCACGCTGCCCGGCTGAACCATACCGCCCACCCGCAAACGTTGCCCCACTTCGGGTACCTGATGGCTCTCACCTTTGCCATAAAGTATTTCGCTCGGCGTATAGAACAGGTCGATATTGCTACGCAGCGCATACAGCACCAACGTGATTGTCAGCCCTAACCCAACCAGCACCGCAAGTGCCAGGTAGAGCCGATTTTTACGACGAATGTTCATTCAGTTCCCTCTGCCTGATTTACCGTATGGTGTGCTGCCTGAATTCGCTTTTCCCGTGCTTGTTGGCGACTGACAGCATTTAAAATGGTGTGGCGCTGCATGCGGGTATGAACCACCAACAGCAGCAATGGAATGAACGTCAGCACGACGGCAAGCCAGACGTAAAACGCATAGCCGCCCATAGCAAAAAAATCACCCCAGTTTAAAAATGCGCTTGTCATGCGTTTCTCCCTTTATTCACCAACGCCAAAACCCACGGACGGCGCTGTTCCTGAAGCAAGATGAGGTTACGCAAACGCATCAACGTCAAGGTCACAAACAGCATCAGGAAACCGAAAATGGTCAGACGCAACGGCGTGCGCATGGAAGGGTCGATACTTTGCTGCATGTTGGTCGAGCCTTGATGCAGGGTGTTCCACCATTCCACCGAAAAGTGGATAATCGGTAAGTTCACCACACCAACCAGCACCAGAATCCCGGCGGCACGTCCGGCCAGACGGCGGTCATCAAACGCGTTATAAAGCGCAATCACACCGATATAGAGAAACAGCAACACCAGCTCAGATGTCAGACGTGCATCCCACACCCACCAGGTTCCCCACATCGGTTTGCCCCATACTGAGCCGGTCACCAGCGCGATAAAGGTAAACACCGCACCCACCGGAGCCATCGCCGCCACTGCGAGGTCTGACATTTTCATCTGCCACACCAGGCCGATAAACGCGGCGACTGCCATCGAGCCATATATTCCCATCGACCAGATAGCCGCCGGGACATGAAGATACATAATGCGATAGCTCTGGCCTTGTTGATAATCTGCGGGCGCAAATCCAAAACCCCAGACGCAACCGGCAACCAATAACAGGGCACTGATGAGTGCGCACCACGGCACAAAATAACCGCATAGCTGATAAAGCCGCTCGGGTTTAGCGAGCTGATGTAACCATTTCCACATAATTTTTGCTCACAAAGTCATGGAAGATTTTATCGTTATTGCACGCTAACGCGCAGTGCCGCCGCCGTAGCAAACGGGCTTAATGTGGCGCTTGCCGCAAGCATCGCCCCAAGAATTGCCATATAACCGTCAACCGGAAGATGCATGGAAGCGGCATCCATGGCGGCGGTGGCAAAAATTAACAACGGAATAGTCAGCGGCAATACCAGCAGACTCAATAACACGCCGCTGCGCCGCAAACCTACCGTCAACCCAACGCCTGGTGCGCCGAGGAAACTGAGCGTCGGAGTCCCCAGCAGCAGCGTCATTGCCATCACTTGCCAGCCGTAAAAATCCAACCCCAACAACAGTGCAGCCAGAGGCGAGAGGATCAACAATGGTAATCCCGTGACCACCCAGTGAGCGGTCACTTTCGCTAACACCACCATCGGTAAAGGGATGGGGAGCAACATAAGTTGCTCAAGCGAACCGTCCTGAAAATCATCGCGGAACAATCTGTCCATCGCCAGCAGCGACGCCAGTAACGCCGCGACCCAAATCACGCCCGGCGCGATACGCGCCAGTAGCTGCGGCTCTGGGCCAATTCCTAACGGAAACAGCGTGATAACGATAAGAAAGAACCACAATGGATTGGCGATCTCTGCACCTTTGCGCAATACCACGCGTAATTCATGCAGGAAAATTCGGCGCATCATGTCCGTTTCTCCTGTAAATGAATTTGACGCACATTGTCGACTGCCAGTGGCTGATGCGTGGTGAGAATAACCATTCCGCCATTTTCGGTATGGTGCCTGAGCTGGCGCGTGAGTTTTTCCACACCGGCTACATCGATGGCAGTGAAAGGCTCATCCAGAATCCAGAGTTTATGTGTGCTTAACCACAAACGGGCCAGCGCCACACGCCGTTGCTGCCCGGCAGAAAGTTGGTTAACCGGAACATCTTCAAACCCCAGCAATCCCACTTCAGTAAGTGCTTGCCAACGTAGAGATTCCGCACCATGAGCATGATAAAAGCTGAGATTTTCAAAGGCCGTCAGCACCGTTTTGATACCCGGTTGATGCCCCAGCCACAGCAAGTCCTGGTGATACTGATAGCGTGCGCGGGATAACCCTTCCCCTTGCCACTTCACTTCGCCTTCCTCTGCCTGTGCAAGACCCGCCAAAATCCGCAACAACGACGTTTTCCCGGCACCATTTTTCCCGGCTATCTGCACCATTTCACCCGGACTAACGTTAAACGACAACTCGCTAAATAACACGCGGTCATCACGTACGCAGGTCAAGTTAATCGCATCAAGCATTTGGGGGAGTCACTCCTTGTCTCGGGATGCAAAATCATAACACATCATAGGCTTTGCTCCAGATTGGCTACCGCCGTTGCGGTACTCCAAAAGAGGTAAACCGCGCACCCAAGATCAATATTAAGTCGAATTAACGCACGTCTCGGGGCTCGTAGCTAAAAACCGCTACGCTTAAGGGAATAGCAGACACGCGAGTAACCCGAAAAATGGATGAATTAAAAGAAGACAAAATCGATAAATCCACCGACGGAATCGAAGTTGAAAGTGATGAGAAAGACCACGGGGAAAAAATAGAAGTCGACGAGGAACGCCTGCCATCGCGAGCGATGGCTATCCACGAACACATCCGTCAGGACGGCGAAAAAGAACTGGAACGCGATGCAATGGCGTTGTTATGGTCGGCGATTGCGGCGGGTTTATCTATGGGGGCATCGCTACTGGCAAAAGGAGTATTTCACGTCAATCTGGACGGCGTGCCCGGCAGCTTTTTGCTGGAAAACCTCGGCTATACCTTCGGGTTTATTATCGTCATCATGGCGCGCCAACAGCTTTTCACCGAGAACACCGTGACAGCCGTTCTACCCATCATGCATAAACCGACCGGGATAAACTTCCTGCTATTGCTGCGTTTATGGGGTGTGGTTCTTCTGGGTAACGTGATTGGCACCGGTCTCGCCGCTTATGCGTTTGAATACATGCCTATTTTCGATGAGCAAACCCGCGATGCGTTTGTCAAAATTGGCATGGATGTGATGAAAAATACCCCGGGTGAGATGTTCGCCAACGCGATTATCTCTGGCTGGATCATCGCCACAATGGTGTGGATGTTCCCCTCAGCAGGTGCGGCAAAAATCGTGGTGATTATTATCATGACGTGGCTGGTCGCGCTGGGGGATTTAACCCATATCGTGGTCGGCTCCGTTGAAATCCTCTATTTAGTATTTAACGGCACCATTCACTGGAGCGATTTCTTCTGGCCGTTCGCCCTGCCTACGCTTGCAGGCAACATTTGCGGCGGGACGTTTATCTTTGCGTTAATCAGCCATGCGCAAATCCGTAACGATATGAGCAACAAGAAAAAAGCCGAGGCAAAGGCGAAAGCAAAGCAACCAAAGGAAAATGAAGAGGTTAAAAAGAACTAACTATTTATATTTCATGTGGTTACAAAATTAACAGGATCAGATTTTATTTCAGTTATCCCGCAAATGTGCGGTCTTTCAGCCGCAATTTGCCATCAATGAATTCGAAATCGAAAATGGCCTGGTGCTCGCACAATTCAGATAAACCCGGTAGCTGATGATTTGATCCGCTACCTGCGTAGGCAATCAGACCAGTATCAGAGAATTCCACATTACTGATATCATCACAGGTACCATTAACAAAATGCTTATCTCCTTTTTCAAGGTAATAATAAATATTTTCATTAACCACATCATCCGCTGAAATATATTTTCGATTTTGCTCTTCCGGAGTTAACGCGTTAACCCGAAACTCTGTCATAGTCATTTTATCAGGATCCAGTTTAATACCACTTAATAGACTCATATCCTCAACAATAGATTTAGAATATTTATCAAAAAGTTCCACCGTCAGCTTTCCTGGGGGGTTAGCTTTTTCTTCAGGCCAGAAATACAAAACATCCCATACTGCAGGAAATATAATAAATGATTTTATGGTCGCGACATCCTTATCTTTTACTGCCTTCTGAAATTGCTGAAACTGTATTAGCATCATGCGTTTTTGCTGGTCAGTAAACGGGGGGGTGACTTCAACCTGATTTATTTTTACATGATCTCCCTTTGCGACCCCGGATGCTTTTACCGCTTCACATCGCTGAGCCAAATCGGCAAATTCAACCCCTTCCGTCATAGAATCCAGACCTTTATAGACACCACAAGACATCGTCAACTCGGAATCTTTGAGGTACCAGTAAGGTGGTTCAGAGGCGCAAATGTTTATTTCTTTAATTTTCCACTGCCCGGTGGATTTATTCAGCACCGACCAGAGCATTTTATCTAAATCTTCGTTGCAATCCTTCGCTAATGACCAGTCGAGTGTACTCCCGTCGGGCGCAACAAGTTCCCCCATCAAAACCGCCCAGTCATCGCTGACATTAAGGCGTGAGACTTTGATCCGTACGGTTTGCCCCGCTAGTTCCACAGCGACCAGGCGAACAGCATCAAGCACCGGCTTTCGTTCAATTCGCGCCATGGCTTCCGAATCCGTCTCAGACAGTTGCACTGACTCTAAAATCAAAGAGGTATGATCATGACCCGTTAGTGCATGGGTAAGTTTGCCGATGACGGTAATATGCTTCCCGACATATTGGTCTAAATTGGGTGCCCCATGTGATTCATCTGTTTCCAACGTGACTTCAATTTGTTCTTTCTCCGCATCGCCATTATCACTGCTATTGGCACAGACTGGCTCATCGAGAAACAGGATATTCTTAATCTCTCTTCTGTCGGTTTTAGGATCCTCACCAAAACCAGGAACACCGAAAAACACACTGATTTCTAAATAACCACTGAGTTTGACATTTTTCTCATAATCAAGACACGCTGCGGAAACAGTACTTGTAAATAGTGTAATTAAAGAAAGAAAAACAAATGCTATATTCCCTGACATTATTAATTCCCTATGATTAAAAGAGTGAAGTACATTATCGGATCATACGCACGAGAAAATAATCCACAATTCTTTTATCAGATCGTTAGGAAAGAAAAACACTCATTCACTAAACCAATGATATATGGGAATTACATTTCCATATATCAGCAACGAAAAGGAAGCCACGGCCAAAACCAACGTTATTGAGGCTGAAAAGCGTCAGAAAATTGTAGATGATGGCGATACTTTAAGCAGTCAGACGACTACGTGCTTAACCTGCCTGTCAAATAACGCTATACTCGTGCCGCTTCGTCCTCTTAGTTAAATGGATATAACAAGCCCCTCCTAAGGGCTAGTTGCAGGTTCGATTCCTGCAGGGGACACCATTTCTCAGTTTTCCTCAGCTCGTATCAGTCCTTAAACCCCCAGTAATTTCGTACCCTTACTAAAATCTACGCTCGCAATTGTTCATCGACAGTCACGCTCTTTAGCGGTTAAAAAACGAGTAAATAAATTTGCCCAGCGGATTTTTACCCATGCGTAGCACAATCAGCTGAATCGCCACGAATACCTGCATTTTTCATGGCAAGGTCGACACTTTGGATGCTTACCCCAAGCATCCACTACGAGTTGTTTAGTCCGGGTGCTGGGTTATCCCGGACTCGCAGAACTGAAGGTGATTGCCCGCAATGTTTTTTGAAGCTTTTGCTAAAGTGAAATTCGTCGCTGTAGCCACAGACGGATGCTATCTCTTTCAGGTTTAGTTGTGTGTATAAAAGTAATTTCTTAGCGTGCTCATAGCGGATCTCACTCAAGTAGCTTTTGGGACTCTTGTGCAAATACTGATGAAAAATACTTCGTAAATATGAGGAAGAAATTCCATAACGTACCGCTAATTCACTTATCAATAGCGGTTTACTGTAGCGACGTTCAAGATCATCCTTAATCTGTAAAAATAGCGTATAACCTTGTCTACCCTCGGGGTGGATACTGGCCTGAGCCTGAAGCAATTCATATATGAGCTCATAGATAAGAGATTGGGTCATCAACTGGCTTCCGGTGCTTCCAGGCACCCAATCAGCAACAATGCGCTGAAATAAATACCCAAGCCGTTTACCCACTTCTCCTTCTGGTTTCAGTATGAACTGGAGGGGTAAAGCCTCCAGTGGCTGTACCGTTCCCTGGTTAACAGCAGAGGGTGATAAGGTATAGAGAGACAGTAGGATCATTTTTATTCGCAAAGGATCCTCACTGCCGCTATGCATTTCCATCGACAGACCTGGCCGCAGATAGAACATCATTCCCGGCGATACTGGATGGTCTTCGTCCGTACGGAATATCCCTCGACCTTCCTGAATCCAATAAAAACTATGTACATTGATATTCTGGCGGACATCCTTCCACTGAGGGAACGTGATCTTATCGTGGATCCAATGAATATCTATGGTCAGATTCTGCACAACACTATCCATCGGTTTCCTCCCGCGTAACTCTGATATACCCAAAGCGTTTTTGACAAGCCAATCGTGTTTATTATGCCATACCTCAGTGATTACGACATTGCTACACTCCGGTCATCAAGAACGGGGGTTTTTAAGGAAAACAGTGATGACTGAACCAACATCCACCTCACGTAAGGCGCTAGATTATATGCCCTGGATTGGCCCCACTAGCCAGGAGCAAAAGGCGCAAGCATTACATCAACAGCAGCTTTCCGCTGATTATGACTGTACCTTCGGTGAGCGTTGTTATGTCTCACCTTTGGCGATTGTTTTACCGGATAAGCTGCAAATGGGGGATCGGAGTTACATCGCAGGAGGGGCAATTGTACGCAGCGCACGGCTCATCATGGGCAGTGACTGCTCTCTCAACAGCTACAGTGTTCTGTCAGGCGATATTACCATGGGAAATGGGGTAAGGATTGCATCACATACGAGCATCTATGGGTTCAATCACGGATATGAATCCATCGATATACCGATCTTCCAACAGCCTTTGACGACCAAAGGGATCACTATTGGAGACGATGTATGGATCGGTGCCAATGCCGTTATTCTGGACGGTGTAAAAATCGGTTCCCACAGCATTGTTGCTGCCGGAGCAATCGTTACCAAAGATATCCCTGCTTACAGTATTGTCGGCGGTAATCCGGCCAGGATCATTCGTAGCCGTATATAACCGGTATGGTTGGAGATTTCATCAAAATGGCACCCTCAGGCATTAATGCACAAGTTAAATTTTCAACAATGAGAGAGATAGAAGATATGCAACCATGTGGGTTGTTGTCACAGAAACTGTCTGACTTCGGCAAGCAGGTGAAGGAGCAGTTTATCAATCTGCTGGCGTTTTATGCTGAGACAGCAGAGCAACAGAAGCTGTTTCGGGACCGACCTGGACATAAGCAGACTATCAGAGCGTACTGTGATGCGGTGGAGATTGCAGCGATGTTCAATAGTTTGCCACCAGGTTGGACACAAGAGGAATTGATTAATAAATTACAACGATTCCAGGATGACCAAACCGGATTGTTGCCCGACCCGCACTCGCCTCCAGCCCTGGATGACCAGCCTGAGCTGTTATCTGATCCCCTCTCCCGTTACCATCTTCTTGCTGTAGGGTACGCGCTTGAAACTCTCGGCTCAGCGTTGCTCCATCCGGTCGCCGTTGTTGAGAACATGGATTCAGTCACCTTGTATAAGCAGTTGAATAATCTGCCATGGGAAAACAATGCCTGGGGTGGGGGGGACTGGATCGACTGCTATGCCACAGGTCTTTACCTTAACATGAAGATGTTTGGCTCAGGCAAACGTCCCGATGATCTGTTTGGCTGGTTGTCGAGCCATTGTGATATAGACTCAGGCCTCTGGGGGTTACCCACCACTGAAGAAGGTTGGTTGCAGCCGGTAAATGGTTTTTATCGGCTAACCCGAGGGAGCTTTGCTCAGTTCAATATTCCCTTACCTTACCCGGAGCAAAGCATTGATACCGTGTTGGCTCACAGCAGGGATCCCCGGTTCTTTAGTGCGGAGAATCTCAATGCATGCAACGTATTGGATGTCGCTCATCCTTTATGGCTCTGTCTTAAACAAACTGACTATCGGCGTATAGAGATCTGCTATTGGGCAAAGAATATGCTCAACGAAGTCCTGAAATTCTGGGTGCCTGAACGAGGCTTCGCCTTCCAGTTATCACAGCAGCAAGACACGGGTTTGCAAGGCACAGAGATGTGGCTCAGCATTGTCTATATATTAGCCGATTTATGTGGCTTAAGTTCATCCTTGGGTTACACCCCAAAAGGAGTGCATCGCATGGAACCTGCCTTATCCTTAACCATAAAATAACCCACTGAACCGCCACTTACTTGAGTGTTTACTCACTTAGTCGCGTGCCCACTATTGGTGAAGAAGATCACCTTTCTGGAACCAGAACTAAATCATTCCATTGAACCCATATAGAAAAAGAATAATCATAGGAATGGGAATGCATTTATACATTGGAAAGGAAAATGCCAAAAAACAGCTCAACACGCCGCTCATCCATTTTTTTCATCGTGTCATGCTGCATGATATTTTTATCCATTCAGAATTCGTTTGCTTCGGACTCTTTACCAAAAGGAAAAGATTACCCTGCTGCTAATATTTACATGGGTAAACCCTCTGAGCATATTGATACTACCGATGAGTTCACGAACTCATTTCGTACTCGTTTCAAGCAAGCCATCCAGGGGGATGTCGTTTTTGCCGGAGAATATGCTCAAGCAGAATGGGGATGTGGAGGTTCTGGTTGCCATGTTATCGCATTTATCAACAAGCGAACGGGTCGCGCATTATCTAGCTCATTTATGGCTTATGACGCCGGTGATAGCGAAACGCCAAAACCTATAGGCGAAGAAATCCTTTATATAAACAAAGGAAGCGATCTTCTTGTCACATATGAAACAAGCGACTCTTCTGATAAGAAATTTTATAACTATTATGTGTTAGATAAGAAAAAAAACGATCTAACGTTAATCAAAAAAGTACAAGATACATCTCATTAATCTAACAGGGGTGATTAATCTAATCGCCCCCACCACTTGTTGCGTGTCTACTATTCGCGGGTAGGATCAACGCTTCCAAAACTATCTTTGTCATTTGTTGTTCAAAATGTTCTGCATGCAGATATCTCTTTTCTTTATATTTTTTATCTGTATGCAGGTAGGGTTGATGCAAAGTACATTCCGGAGGAGTGACAGAGATAATGGTATTAATGATATCAATTGGCTTCGGGTATTCAAAAAACAGCTGCCCATGGCGATAGCTATGATTAATTTGCCATTCCGCCAGGTCGTTAAAGAAACAATCAGACTCTGGTTTTGGAATAGCGCTGGCTTTTTCGCTGCCCCACGCAGCAACAGCAAGATTGTATAACCCATGCGCATGTGGCCAGAACATTTTATTGAGCTTAGTGACCCCGTACTCCCTTACCCGCGGTACATTTTTACAATATAAATCGAGTTGAACCCCTGCTTCTGCAACATTGCCATCAAGGAGCGCGATGAGATAACGGATGATCAATAGATCGCCAGGGGCTTGTTTAGTCGCAAGTAGCGCTTCCGCTTTTTTCCTGGCATCAACTTCAAAGTCACTACGTTTGTACCATAAAGCCATGACTAAATTAGTTATCGTTATTGTGACAGGATGGCCATTGTCACTCATGCCAAGCTTTTCAGGCAAAAGAAGTGGAACACGGGTAAACATACCTGCAGCAAGAATATCCAGAGTTACCCATATATTAATGCAGTGATCGCATCCTGAATCCGCACCCAGCGTCACATGCTTAATCATGGCAGACTGAAGCAAAGCTGAATGGAGTACCTCCATATTATTTGACAATATAGCTGTCTTGTAACCCAGGAAATCCGGTACACGCTTCATTCTAAGCATAAAAAGCCATGAGCTCACTTGCTCCTGAAGTGAACACTCATTGTGGTGATGTTCATGAGAATCCAGGCATTCAGCTAAATAGTCATTCGTACTCATCCATATCAAGGCATTTTTCTCAGCTTCTTTTTCGTATTCTCGTTGATA
Source organism: Buttiauxella sp. WJP83 (assembly GCF_027594725.1). Classification (NCBI taxonomy): domain Bacteria; kingdom Pseudomonadati; phylum Pseudomonadota; class Gammaproteobacteria; order Enterobacterales; family Enterobacteriaceae; genus Buttiauxella; species Buttiauxella sp. WJP83. The sequence goes on along the minus strand of NZ_CP110080.1, from coordinate 1,300,637 downwards.
CGCACGTTGAAATTTTTCTGAAATATAACCCATGAAATCACCTGTAAATTAATATATACCCGTCATACTTCAAGCTGCTTATGCGTTGGCTGTACCCGCTCATCCCATCTTATTTATTCTGATGTTTCAGCTTTCTTTTCCGTTGTTTTCCATTGGCCATTGATCAATTTACGCGTTGTGATCATCATCGTGTTTTGATTATTACCACTTCCTGCGGCTTCAGTGATTTCCTCAATAAGTACGGGCTGATCATTGTTAATTTTCCATACTTTAGATTGATGCCAGCAACACCCGCTTTTGGTGGATGTTGTCAGGGTTCGAGACTGAGGATCAATATCAAACAGCCCCAGGTTCTCGCTACCGAGCTGAGTTAACGCATCATTCTTAACAAAATTTTTAGACTTCGGTTTGTAAAGTAACACTTCATAAGAAGGGCCACCGTAAGCTCCTTCATTGCCCGTTCGCAGGGCGATGTCATCGAAGCCATCAAAGTTAATGTCATCAACAACCAGGCCACTGTTATTGTCGCCATACATCTCAACCAAATTTGTCGTGGCTTTCCCTTTGCTATCGAGCTCAATAAAGATGTTTTGAGGCTGCAAATGCTGCACAAGCTTTCCGGTATCTTTGGTAAAAATATCTAACATTCCAGGCCCTTCGCAGGTTGGATATGAATTGTCCTTATCACAGCCGGAAACTGAAAGTACAAAATCCCATTGCTTCGATGCGGTATGGATCACTGAAATATTATCCACTGATGCCAATTTGCTGATTCGCGATATATAGCTATTGCCGAGACAGGAAAGATCATCACTACACAGTTGGCGCTCTTTTAACCAACTTAGCTGCTGATTTTTTAATAGTTCTTTATCTGAGTGCTTTCGAGCTAAGGCATAGCTTTTATTCAAAACTGCATCAAGCTGCATCAAATACGGGCTGGCACATATTGCGGTGTCATCTTTCAATGTCGCTTTTGAACAATCAATTGCCATCACCGACACAGGTAATGCCAATAACGTCACGAATGTAAATACTCGATTAAAGCTAAGCATACTAATATTCCCTTATTGGTAGTAACGCCAAAAACACTTTCTGTGTCGTTGAAAGAGCTTAAATTTCAAATACCCTGCCCACCAGACCCATTTTGCCCTGGGGATGATCAAAGTAAAATGATTCTGCCTGCCCTTCGGGGGAAAATGACTGCATGGCGATAAAATGGGATTCTATTTGCGGTTAATCATCACGTTATTGGCCCATGGTTCTTCAGGATGAAATTGATAATTTGTATAATTAAGCATTAGGCATTAGGCATTAGGCATTCACAGAGACAGCACTGTTGAAGCGTTCTGTTGTAAAGGAAGATGAGTGCCGCAGTATCAGTTAAGGATAATCATGATGTTGCCATCTTTCGTCGGCCATCGGTCACGCCGTTCGCCTTTCCTGCTTCGTTTGTCCCATCCCGTTCTCACCGCATGGCTCGGCATCACCCTTGCCATGAACTGCACGCCAGCGTGGAGCGCAGAATCGCCCGCCCCCGCGCTGCCTGCCAGCCAGGAGATTAACTGGCCAGCGGGCACACAACTGACTGTCGAGCTGGAAAAAGGCCGCCTGAGCGTGATTGGACGTGACGACGATAAACCGACCGTCACCCTGACGATCAACGCACTGGAACTGACGCGCCCGGAAAATGATCAAGCACGCCAACTGGCAGAGCTGCCAGCACCGATCCGCGAGGTGCGATTACAAGCAGATGGCAAAAACCAGCGCGTGATTTTACCGGCACCACCGTCGCTGGATCTGATGCAAGTCAGCGGCGTACAAGCCACTCTGGCCGTGCCCAAACATTATCAGGACGTGCTGAATATCCGGGGTAAACAAGTGGATCTGGACCTCCAGCACTTCTCCGGCACCCTATCAGCCAGTACCTTGACAGGCAAGATGAGCGCCAATGATTTGCAGGGCATTATCCATCTGGACAATCAGCTGGGCAGCTTGCATACCAGCAACCTCAGCGGCACCTTGCGCCTGCAACAGGCCGTCGGGGTGCTAAATGATACCGCCAGTCAGGGCACTGTGTTCTATCAGGTTATCCGCGGCCAGTTGACCGCCAATAGCCAGGCCAACGACATCAGCATCGAGCAGATTAACGGCACGCAAAAAATCCAGGCCACCCAAGCCACGCGCTTTAGCGACAATCTGCAATCCGGCCAGGCGACGATCCTGCTCCCGGCCAGCGTACAGCAAGGTGAAATTCAGACCGTCAGTGCCGCACTGTCCGTGCAAGTCGCACCGGACTTTGCCGGTACCGTACAGGTGAATGGGGGCGCAGGTGGCAACATCGTCAACCAGCTGACTTCCGAGCAAGCCAAGCCTGGCCATCTGCCTTTGCCGGACAAAGCGCTGACTCTGCAACGCGGCAGTTCTGATGCAAAGATTGCTATCAGCACGATCAACAGCACCATCACGCTGTTACCGCCGCAGGCTCAGTAATATGTCGTCCGATCAACGTACTTCGCGCAGACGTTTTTTCAAAGCAGGGAAAAGTATGACTGGTAACCGATTATCCCGCCGCTCTCGGCGTGGTTCGATATTGCTTTTAGGTGGGCTGTTAAGCAACGTACTGCCCTGGCCAGCATTGGCAACGCAAGAAACTGGCTCGATTGAGGCTGTGGCGAATGGCGCTTCATCCGCACCCGCAACACCCTCTGGCGAAGCTTTGCTGCAAAGCAAACCGGTTCATGGCCCGTTGACGCTGCCGGATAGCGAAGAGCGGACGGTGCTGGGCTTTTATCAGCAGGGCGACACGACCTACGCCCTGTTCAGCCGCCCCGATTATCAGGATGACAGCCAGACCTATCATGACGTTATCGATAGTTTTACTGATGCCCGCATCATCGCGGTCTTTTTCCAGGATCTCGATGGCGGCGATCGCAATGAAGTGGTGGTGATGTATGAAGATAAACACGGCCAGCATTTGCGTGCTTATGCCGCCTCGGAATCGAGTTATTACCCGCTCGCCGCCATGCAGGCAAAGCTGGATACCATTGCGCCCACACTCAAGCCTTTTACCGTGGCATCCAGCCGCAAAGCTTTACGCATCTTGCAACCGCAAGACTATCGCATCTCTTACGACTTACCTGCCGATAGCCCACCAGAAATCAAGGCGCTGCTGCGCGGTCAACTGGCCAGCCCAGCACAGCCGGTTGGTTATGCCGATGAACAAGGCTACCCCGCCAAGAGTGCGGCTTCAGCTTCATTTGCTATCACTCGCTATCCAGCACTGACGCGATCGGTGACCACTGCCGATGGCCAGGTCCTGACCTATGTCCTGACCCAAATCCTGGCCCGCATCGGCCTGTGCCAAACTGAAGAATTGACTTTTGGTACATGGAAAGTGGGCTATATGCGCGCCGATAAAACGCCGGTCATTTTTGAAAGCAACCTGGAAGCGTCATTAGCCAGCCGCCAGGCGTCCCCCAAACCCGACTATGACGGCCCTTTCCTGCAATTCAATGTCAATAACTGCCATGCCAGCCCACAAATCCGCAGCAACTATGTCCAGGGGAAAAAACAAGGACATTGGGAATTTATCGATATCGAAAATGGTATTGCACTAAAAAGCGGCGAGTATGTTGACGACCAACGTCAAGGTGCCTGGAGCGAATGGGACAACGCCAGCGACAGTTACTGGCGTGGGCAATATAAAGATAATCACAAAGAAGGTTTATGGTTGCTGACCACTGACAGTCAACCCCCGGTCGTGTTGGCGCGGGAAAACTACCGCAATGGTCAGCTCAATGGCCCGGCGGAACGTTATGAGCTCAAAGACCCCTCCGCCGCAGCCCAACCCGATTCGCTACGTTTGCTCAGCAAAGGCGAATACCGTGACGGGAAGAAAACTGGCCTTTGGGTAGAGGTTCGCCATGATGGCAAACGCCAGGAATCAGAATATCTGGCAGATGTGTTGCACGGCGTACAAAAAAGCTATGACGCTAACAATGTCCTGATCCGCCAAAGTACTTACCAGCAAGGCCTGCTGGAAGGCGAAGAGCGGCGTTTCTACCCTTCCGGGCAATTAGCCGAAATAACGCGCTACGTACAGGATCAGCCAAATGGCGAGCAGTTTTTCTTTTATGACGGCAAAGTCAAAACCGGCCCGTTGTCACAGTTGAAAAACTGGAAGCAGATCGCGCCAAAAAATCCGAAAGCTGATTGTGATCCACAAGATCGTGAACACTGTACTCCCGCTGGAAAGCCGCGAGCATTCAGTCTCTTATCCGGGGAACAACGTGAATACGCCGAAAATGGTCGCCTCACCCGCCTGTATTTCCAAACCGGTGAAACCAAAGTCGGCAGCGCCTACGATTTCACTAAAAGCGGCCAATTGAACAGCGTCACGCCGTATGTCAACGGCAAAGAGCAAGGGGTAAGAACTCTGTATTCAACCGGCACCCAACAGGACGACAACCGCTTAATTCAAGTGTTACCCCAATGGGACAACCGGGTCTCCGGTGTAAGTTACGGTTTTGATAGCAGCACCGACAGCCTGCGCGCCATCGAGCAAGCCTGTCAGAAACCTGATGAAACCTATGCGGGTCGGCCCTATCGGTGGAGCAATGCCGGTGCCAATTGTGGTTCACAATTTTATTTTCACCCCAACGGGCGTCTGAAGCGCATCACGTGGAAAGACAGTAATTGGGATATCAATGAAATCGGCTATGGCGCAGACGGCGCGCTCGCATCAGAGCAGCGTTATGCGGGAAGTAACGTCTTTTTCAATTATCGCTATATGTGGAATTACCGCACCGTCTCGATAACCAAACAGGAAAGCCCGGATACCCGTACCGAAAAAGGACGCACCTTTGCCGTACTGATTCGCTCGCCCAGCCAGACCGTGGGCTATGAAAAATCCTACTCCAATGGCCGTCTTCTCGACGAAAGTATCTTTACCGGTGCCGATAAATACTGCTGGCGACGTTACGCCAAAGACGGCAGCGTAGAAAGAAGCAAAGGCCCGTGTGACGGGATACCGCTTGCCACGCAGGTGCCAGTTGCAACGCCCAGCCAGTAGCGATCGGCATGCACAAAAAAAAGCGGCCTTCAAAACTGAATGGCCGCTTTTTTATCTCTTACATCACGTTAATCGCCGTTACTCAGCCTGCATAGCATGCGAGGCCAGATTTTGCCGGATTGCGGATGACAACCCCGTCATGTGATCATAGCTTTTTAGCGAAAAAATAGTGAGCAGCAACGGATATAACTAAACTTATGGGTGCCATGATATATCCAATGACTTTAATGATCTCATGGAACACTTCATCACCCGTGTAGAATGAGCCCAGTATATTTTGGGCATATAAAAAATAAAGCGGCTTAGCCAATAAAGAGAGCAATAAGAGCAACGAGATAAATAGACCAATGGTCGAAAATGTCAAAACAACTACCTTAATCATGATATCTCCCGGAACACTATTTTTGAGGAGCGACCGAAATCTATTAACGCACTCCGTGGATATAGCCAGGCCAGATAAATTACCACCTGAGCGTGTAAGGTTTCTCTCCTGCTCCCCATACACCGTCATCACTTTGTTCAAGCATCATACCTATCCTGGCCCAGTTTTCCTTTTTGCTATTATGCTTTGGATAATCTTCAGGGTAATACGGGAGTGCATCCATAAGCACTTCATCGGCGAGCCACGGGGTTTTACTCAGATCGGGTTTCCATAAAAAATTCACCCACGAAACTTGATGAGGATTGTTATCAAATGGATTTTTCGTGGGTTTGGTGAATTTTTCCATACCGCCGTATACAACATGGGCGCAGAACCTGTTTGTCATGAAAACCATTTTGTTTCCTGATTTAGAAATATAAGGTTTACTCGCCTCATGACGGAGAAATTTCTCACCCTCAGGAGTCAGTTCAATATAACTCAGGGAATATTCTTCGCCTTCGATATAATCAGGATCTTCCGGATACAACGCCCCTTTTTTTGCATCAACCTTAATGGTCATTAATTTATTTTCTATTAGTGAGGCAATATCTTTTCTCATTTCCCCTCGGGCGGTTTGCAGAACCGAGGTTTTGACATAGCCCGGCAGTTTAGGGCCAAAACCTGGAAGCGTAATACAGGCACTGTCCGGAACATTTTTTAAATCGAGTAAAAAACTCTGAACAATATTATTGATTTGTTTCTCATCAAGTTGTTCTTCATTTGGCGCGGCAACTGCAATAGTCGACATCATTGTGGACAGTAATCCCAATGCAAACACCTTTCTTTTTTTAAACACCATGACTTATCCCTTTATTCACGATTAACTTGAGTGTGTATTATTCAGAGCTGAAAACAGGATGATTCCCCGCCGGGGATGCTGTTGGGTAAAATGTCAGATCAAGGCCACCAGCCAAACGACCCAAAGCACACCCGTGACCCACATTGTGCGTCGACACTGTTTCAATGCGCCCTGCTGGCGCTCGGCCAGCGAGTATGTTTTCAACTTTTCACGCTGCCAGATAAAGCTCAACGCTTCTCCCGCTTGAAGGTTATTTTCTTCGTTTACCAGGCGAAAATATCGCGTATCCAGCCAAAGACGCCAGCAACCAAACCAGACAATGCCGCACAACAACACGATAACGACGCGAGTCAGGTCCGATGGTGCTTTAAAGAAAGCCCATACCATTGGCGGAACGGAAAACAACAGAAAGAAACGCCAGCTATCCAGCGTTTGTTGCACCAGGAGCGACTGTAGCGCGCCGGTATTTACGGCATCGTTATTGTTGTCTTCCATTTTTCCAGCAACTCCAACTGTTCTGAGGTGAAAACGACCTGCGGGCGAGCTTTACGCACTTGCTCAACGGCATCTGCGCAAGCCAGTTTCGGATAACGCTGTAACAACCAGGCGGCTGCAACCAGCGCACTGCGTGAAAGCCCCAACGCACAGTGAATAAGTACACTCCCCTGCGTCGTGCGTAAGCGCTCCAGTTTCTCGACCGCCAGTGCCAGTGCCGCTTCGTCAGGTTTCACCAGGTCCAGCATTGGCACACATTGATAAGTTACGCCCTGAAGCACGCGGGAGCGGGGAAACTCACTGGTCAGATCCAACACTGCACGCTGTTCGGGTGGCGTGCGCGGATACACACCTAAAAACACGCCGTCTATCACGGGGCTCATCGCCGGGAGATGGCGAGTATAAAGCCGCATAGAGAGCATCATCCCGATACGCCAGGGGAGCAGCAACCACCACACCGCTGGCGTCAGCCGCCCTTTTCCATCTTTTTGAAGGGCTTGTGCACCAAGAATACCGTAGGCGAGTGCCACAATCGTCAGTGCCAGTGTTGGCCACCACAGCCAGGTGGTCAGAAAGGTTCCAGCCAGGCAGGCTAACGCACCGCACAGATAGCGAACCGCCAACGTTTTACGTTTCCCATCAGCCACTCGCCAGCCCCATTTTCCCTGTTCCGGGATCAACCAGTCGATCACCATCCCGACGCCCAGACCGGTTATCACATCAATAAAGTGATGCTGCCAGGTCGTCAGAACAGAAGCGGCAATCAGCAAGAACCAGCCGCTATTTAGCTTCTGCCAGGCTCCCTTCAGATGGCGATTGAAATGCCGCCACAGCAGCCAACACAGAATAATATGTAACGAAGGCGACTGGTTGTACGGCAGGTCAAATTGTTCAAGCTGCCCAAATAACCAGCCAGCCAGGCCGGTAACCTCTGGTCTGGTAAAGGTAAACTGCATGGGGAATAGCAAAAAACCGCCGCAGGCGACGAGCGACGCCAGGACAAGCCGGCAGACCAGCCGTCGCTGTTCATTTAGCGATGTGCAGATAAACAGCGACAGACCGTACAGCAAATCCAGGCTCCAGTACGGGAGGATAGTCAGCGGCACAAACGGAATGTACCGCTCCCAACTAAACACCAGGCTGCCAATGTTTTCGCGTCCGGCTGTAAACTGATTAACCTGCCCATAGGTTAAAAAGAAAAAAGGAGCGAGCAGGATTAGCCAACCCAAACCCTGCAAATAAAGGGAACGTCGGTTCGTCATGATGTGCGGCGCACCGCCATGGAAACGGTGAAAATGCCCCATTCATCAATCAACTGGTTGCATTTATCAAACCCCGCCTCACGCACCAGCACATCCATTTCTCCCTGAGTACGAACGCGCATCACCCACCCTTTGCCATCTTTATGACTGGTGAGTGACCAGGCGATAGTTTTTAACTGCGGGTGCCAGGGTTGCCCGGTGTAGACAAGAATGCCGCCAGGCTCTATCGCGTCAGCCAGCCCGGCAAGCGAGTTTCGCACCAGCGTATTTTCCGGGAACAGTTCGTACAGACCAGAAACAATCCCCAGCGTTGGACGAGGCTCAAGTGATGCCAGTTCTTCACGGTTGAAAGCGTCACCGCGTTCAAAACGTGCATACTCTGCCATTCCGCGAGAGGCAATCATCTCTTGTCCTTTCGCCACGTTTAACTCGCTGTAGTCACGCAGCAAAATATGGCTCACCGCCTCTTTACCTTCCAGCGCGTCGAGCACGTAGCGTCCGTGTCCGGCGGCGACATCAACAACGCGCACCTCTTTACCCTGCTCAATCAGCTGCGAAACCGCCTGCTGAATCAGCATTTGCAGATGGATTTTTCGCTGGCGGATCCCCTTCCACCCCACGCTATTGAGGTAGTTTTTGTCAATCAAACGCCCCAGCTTGCTGCTGCCCTGAGGCTGATTAAGATAGACATAATCCAGCGTACTACCGGAATCAAACCCAGTATCAAATCCCAGACGTACCCCTGTAGACTGCGCGCCCAACGTCTTCATACCAAAGCGCAAACCACGATACGCAATATCCTCAAACGAGTAAGGTTCCGGCCCCCCTCTTAACATTCGCCAGGTATCAGCGCCTGGGCTCCAGCGGTCTTCATGACTGTAGTCAAAACGCTGTGGCGGCATGGCATAAAGCGTGTCAATAAACCCGCGGATCTTATCGAATGCCAGATGCCTCTCTTTTTCCCCCAACGTATCGTGATAGAAGCCCGGCAACACATGCAGTTCTTTAAGTGGATTGCGCAACCGCTGGTAAAAATCAATCTGTGGCTGACGGTGCACAACGTAATCTTCACCAGAGACCAGCAACTGCGTGGGCAAGGTAATTGCGCTGGCGTCGCTGACAATCCGCTCCGCTGTTTTGTAGAGATCGAGCAGTATATTCACCGCAATAGGCCGGGTAATCAGTGAGTCCTGATTGAAGCTCGCGACGCGTTCCGGATCGTGCGTCAGGTACTTTCCTTTGACATAGGAGTTAACGAAAAAGAGACCGCGCAGACGGTGCATCAGTGCCAGCCCCGAACGGGCAAACGGCACATACAATTTGACCTTAAACGCGGGAGATGCCAGCACCAGCCCGCGAATCGGTGGCGCGTAATCATGGGCCCAGGTCGCTGCCATGACTGCGCCGACGCTTTGTGCAATGACGACCACATCTTCCATTGACGCCTGGCTATCCGCTGCCGCAAAGCGGACGAACTCTTCAACATCCTGCACCGAACGGGCCAGCGACGGGCTGTAGCCGCGCTGGCCGGGTGAGCGGCCATGACCACGAGCATCCCAGGCATAAAACGCGGTATCCGGCATCGACAGCTCATCGACAATATGTTGCAGACGCCCCGAATGTTCATGCCCGCGATGAAACAGAACAATCACCTTCGGTGTTGCACCTGGCGATACGGCAGGCCAGTGGCGATAAAATAACTCAGTGCGATCGCTGGTCAAAAACTGCCGCTCGTCCGGCGTCCGGATATTACTCATGAGGGTGATTTCCTGTTGTTTGTTGCTGAAGGGTCAGCAAACGCTGCTTCAGTTCGTCCATAAACACTTTTTTCTCGGGATGAAAGCTCAACGCGTCACCAATACTGACATCGATAAATAATGGCAGAGGAATACGGTTACCTTTCGCCATCACTTGCTCTGTCCCGCGCAACCAGACCGGAATAATCGGGACTTCCGGCATGCTTTGACTCAAATGCCACAGCCCGGATTTCAACGGTGACAGTGTTCCCGGCTCACCACGCGTTCCTTCAGGAAAGAGGATCAACGTCTTGCCATCGCGTAACGCCTGTTCACACTGCGCCAACGGGTTGGTTTCTCCGCCCTCACGCGAGATGGGAATAATGTTGAGAATGTTGAGCGCAAACCACGCCATGCGTTTATCACGCAGAAAATAGTCAGCAGCAGCGACCGGATGAATCTTCGCCTGCTGGCGTAACGGAAAGAGCGAAAGAAGTGCAAAAACATCCATATGGCTGTTGTGATTCGCCACCACAATCGCCGGGCCGCTTTTCGGCAGCCGCTCACGATGACTGACGCGCAGACCCAGCCAGAGCCAGATCACCGGCCAGACGATGCACAACGTAAAGAGCGTGCGAAGAATTCGTATCATCATAAGTTAATAGCAGAAGTAGCGAATGAAGTGGAAAAAGACGGGAGCGGTAAAGATAAGCGAATCCAGCCTGTCGAGAATGCCGCCGTGACCAGGCAACAGCGTGCCGCTGTCTTTGACGCCGATATCCCGTTTGATGGCGGACATCACGACATCACCGCAAAATCCGGTGATCCCGATAATCAACCCCGCCAACAGCGCCATCGGCCAACTGAGTGGCGTAAGCACTGGCCCCAGCAACGTGGCCAGCAGAGCCGTTGTTGCAACCCCGCCCACCAGCCCGGCAAGGGTTTTGTTAGGGCTGACCTTCGGCGTCACTTTGATGCGCCCAAGCGATTTCCCCCACAGATATTGCGCGATATCGTTGAACTCCGTCAGGCCGACCAAAAACAGAACCAGCAAAGCGCCAGTCTGTTGGCCATCCGCGGGTAGCACGAGTAAAAAGGCGACATGGCTAAAGGCAAACACCGTCGTCATCAGGCTCCAGTGGAGCTGGGACGCGGTGCGTAAGAACCCCTGAGTGTCGCCAGTCATCACCATCCGCGCCGGTAAAAATAAAAAGACATAAACCGGGATAAACACCACAAACATGCCGTACCAGCCGATACCAATCAGCCAGTAGTTAAGCGGAATGGCAATAAACATCCACAACAGGGGCATACGGGCGGAATGGCGGGCAGGCACCAGCGTGAGAAACTCTTTTAGCGCCATAAAGCTGACCAGCGCGAAGAAGGTCAGCGCCAGCCAGTTCGGGCTTAACATCGCCAGGGAAAACAGCACAATGATGACCCACCATGTGCGGATGCGCAGCGTCAGCTCGCGCCAGTCTTTACCGGGGCGTAGCCACACCAGCAGACCATTCACCACCGATGCCACCAGCAGAAGTGCAAAAATGACCGCCAGAGATTTTTCCAACAACATCATTTCGCCGCCTCTTCACGCAGTGCACTCAGACAACGGTTCACCAACGTCCACAATAGCAACACGGTGGCAATGCCCCACACGACGTTATTCCATTGCACCCACTGCGGCCAGATAGCCAGCACCAGCCCCCACGCGCCAAAGACTAACGCCCTGTCACTTTTCCCCAGCGGCCCGGCATAACTGCGCAGACCGTTAATCGTTTGTGCCAGTACGCCACAAAACTCTGTCATCACCGCACAGAACAACATGACCAGCACCAGCAGCATGTTGCTTTCGGGAAGCAGCATAAAAGGCAGATAAAGCGCAATGTCGGAGAACACATCGCCCAACTCATTGAGGATAGCTCCCAGGCGAGATTGTTGGTTACATTCGCGTGCCAACATACCGTCCAGGGCATTGAGGGCCATCCGAATAAACAAAACGACAGGCAGGAGTACGAATAACTTCGGATAAGGAAAAATAATCAGCACCGCGCCGGTGATAAAGGAGAGCACCATAGCGGCCAGGGTGACGTGATTAGCTGTGACACCGTGTTTGTGTAGCCAAAACATCAGTGGGCGTAAAATTGCCTGAAAAGCAGGTTTTATCTGATATAGCGTCATCATGTTCCCTGATAATGAGCGAGCTAGTTGGATAATAAAACTACCACTATTGTGCAATGGGCTCGACCCTTCCGTTCCATCAGTGCGATGAATATCGAATCATTCGCGGATCGTAACTGATAATTCAGAATTTTCATGGCTTAATGAAATTAATGTGACCCGCTAAACCGACACATGGGTAATATCGTCGTGGGGGCTGCGCATCGTTATCAATGTCGTCTACCCTTATCAGATGAACAAGGCATAACGGATGATAAATCCATGACTGATTTGCGCTTCCCGGATACGTTCCCCATGCCGGAAATTCCAGGCGTGACAGTGCCTTATGCGGGCCTGCACTACCTGCGACCTGAACTGTTGCTGGATTTTATCAGTGTATCAGCCCAGCCATTAATCTCCGTCACGCCGATTGCGGTGCTCTACACCACCGTTGGCGTCCTGCAACGCATTGATCTGAGAAAAATACCGATCGCCATCAAAGGCCGGATTATTTACCCCATCACCTCTCTATCGATGCCAGCTCTGCGGGCCAGGCTCATCATTAACGGGCCGTTTAAGAAACTGAAATTCCAGGGGATGCTGATTGCCGCGTCCGGGGAGCCTTCGGTACAAAATATGACGCTGATTGGCCTGGCGCTGGAATTCACAACTCGCCACCAACCCTAAATTCCTCTTTTGCGAACACTCTCGCAGTTCAAAAATGCAACGCTGAAAGCGCTGTAATTCAACTTGTCACCTGCAAACCCACAGGCGTATTCTTTCTGCGCACCAGCAAAATCTGGTGCCGGGAGTGGAAACCCGAACATAACAACGGCGGCAATGGAGTTTTCTATTGTCGCAGCACCATCACACCTTTATCCTTATCAATGGTGTCGCTGGTGAGGCAACTTTCGGGTTGGCCGGTTTCCGTTGTGTCCGGTATTTCCACCCTCATTAGCGTCACCGCCCCAGTAGAGTGGAAACTCTGGTGGTGGTGTGATTAATCACACATCGGAGATCACTAACATGATGTCAGCTCAAACTATTTCACAGTCTCAATACAGCAACGCCCTGCTTTCCCCGATTACCGCCAGTATGGATCTATTCCAGCTTCTCGACGTCTGCGAATCCCTTGCCGACGAGCTGATCGAATGCCAGACAGAAACCGAACAACAAGCGCTTTGCGGACGAATCGCACACTGCCTGGAGGTGATGAAAACCACCTTTGAACAGCCGCTGCCTGCGTATCTGGTAGAACGCCTGACCGTAGAAAAAGAAGTGAAAATACAGGTGAATCGCGATTCAGAAATACAACGCCAGTACTGCCACGCGCTGACCCAGACGCTATTAAGCCGCGCCCATACGCCGGATGTGAACCGTGCATTAATCGGAATGTTGTTTGAGTTAGTGAATGAACTGGTCGAGGATTTACAGGCACCGCGTTTTCTACGTAGTTAGGTGAGGTTTTGCTGGCGGGATTTAAGCGTAGTAAATGATTGAAATAACCAAACCCCAGCCAGGAGATGACTGGGGGACAAACCAAGTTTAATAATCAGGGAAGCAATTTACCCCTGGCTGATGCTCCGTAACAGGCAAGCTGTAACACTCGGTATTGAACTCCAGTACGTCCGGCCTGCTGACCTGCGCGTGCTGAAACTGATACTGAGTGGTGCTGGTATTGTTAAGGATATCCTCTTTACTCTCGGCCTTCACAGGTTGTGAATAACAAGGTGCGGCAATAGCAGATAACAACAAAGCAGCAAAATAGTATTTCATTTCTGACCACCTTATCTGGTTGTATCACGATGTGTTCACAAGGAACACGGCATCGTAAATGTGATGTGCATCACATAAAATCATGCATTCGGGTGATTTTTACTCGTGAAATTATTTAGTACTGCAAAAACAGTGTCATCAGGATGCTGCGTGCCCCAAACCTGCAACGTGGCACAGCCACGAAAATTAAAGGTATAATCCCCTATACTATTTCATTGGTTTTTAGACACGAAAATGACAAAACTAACGTTACAAGAGCAGATGCTCAAAGCTGGATTAGTCAGCAGCAAAAAAATCGCGAAAGTCCAAAGAACCGCAAAAAAATCGCGAGTCCAGGCTCGTGAGGCAAGGGAAGCGGTTGAGGAAAATAAAAAAGCGCAAATCGAACGTGATAAGCAACTCAGCGAGCAGCAAAAGCAAGCCGCCTTATCGAAAGAATATAAAGCTCAGGTTAAGCAGCTTATTGAAATGAACCGGATTGTTATTTCAAAAGGCGATATTGGCTATAACTTCACTGATAACAATTTAATTAAAAAGATCTACGTTGATAAAACGACGCAAACACAGCTGATCAATGGCCGTCTCGCCATTGCACGCCTGGTTTCTGATAAAAACCCGGATGGCGAATATGCGATTATTCCCGCAAGCGTAGCCAATAAAATTGCCCAGCGTGATGCGAGCAGCATTGTATTAAGTGCCGAACTGAGTAAAGAAGCGCTGGATGAAGAAGATCCGTATGCCGATTTCATCGTGCCTGATGATTTGATGTGGTAACCCCATTTCTGTCGAGGTATAGCCTGGGTATGGCGGCTATACCTCGATGATTAATATCTTTATTCCATTACACGCAGTCGTTTAATTTTTGTCTCTTCATTGTTATCGCTCGCCGCCACCAGCGTGAAATCGAAATTCACTTCGGTATGAGGCTGATGAATATTGCGTTGTTCCGCAATATGCGCATCAGTAATTTTAACCGGATCGGCAATCAGCTCTTCTCGGGTAGCAAAGGCAAAGTCATCCCATAAATAAGCATCGCCATTCAGGTTAATCTGCGTGGTGAGATGCTTGTAACCCGGTGCGGAGACAAAGAAGTGGACATGCGCCGGGCGATTTCCATGGCGGCCTAGCTCCGTCAGCAGTTTTTGCGTTGGGCCATCCGGAGGGCAGCCATAACCACAAGGCACAATACTGCGCACTGCGTAGCGCCCTTCTGCGTCAGTCTGGATGCGGCGGCGTAAGTTATATTGGCTTTGTGATTGGTCAAAGAACGAATACCCACCCAGCGTGTTCGCATGCCAGATATCAACAATCGCACCGGCGACTGGCTTACCGTTGGAATCCGCCACCAGGCCGTGTAACCACATGATTTCAGCTTGTTCGGTGCCGTCATCCATACGCGCATAATTCTGGCTTAATGGCGCATTCGCCACGTACAGCGGGCCTTCGATGGTGCGAGGTGTACCGACTTCATTACCCGCAGCAGCCTCTTTTTCATCGGCACGCATATCGAGATAATGCTCCAGGCCTAAACCCGCCGCTAATAGTGCCGCCTCTTTACGCTCGCCTAATTCATTCAGGTAATT
The DNA here is from genome assembly GCF_027594725.1 of Buttiauxella sp. WJP83. Lineage (NCBI taxonomy): Bacteria > Pseudomonadati > Pseudomonadota > Gammaproteobacteria > Enterobacterales > Enterobacteriaceae > Buttiauxella > Buttiauxella sp. WJP83. The sequence continues at coordinate 1,285,337 of NZ_CP110080.1, read as the reverse complement.
GACCGCCTGCCAGAACTCTTCATCGGTAATATCGAATTTCTTAATAGTCTGGCAAAGATCACCCAGCAGTTGGTGCATGATTTCTTTAAAACGTTCATTCCCATGAGCGGATACCAGACCACTGCTCACCGCAAGTAATTTTTCTAATTCAGATGTTTTTACCGGATTAACTGTCATTATTTATTCCTCACTGTAGGGTACGTTTTTGTCTTTTTAGTCAAGCAACTCGAATTATTTTTGGTATAGAGATATAGGCTTCCAGCTATTTATTTACGGGCATAAAAACGCAATTTATCTTCGTCAATTTCAATTCCCAGCCCTGACCCTTGCGGTAATGTGACTTGCCCGTGGCTGAATTCCAGCGGGTTCACCACAATGTCGTCCTTGAGCAGTAGAGGGCCAAACATTTCGGTTCCCCACTGCATTTTTACCGTTGACCACGCGTGTAAAGAGGCGACGCTGCCCAGAGTGCCCTCCAGCATCGTGCCGCCATACAATCCAATTCCTGCCGCCTGCGCCACATGCGCCAGTTTCAGCGCCTGAGCCGGCCCTCCTGCTTTCGCAATTTTCAGCGCAAAAGCACCGGTGAATCCGCCACTCGCAAGGGCATAACCGTCGTGGCACGTTCCTACGGCTTCATCTGCGAGGATCGGTACGGAAAAACGCTGGCTCAGGGTGATTAATGATTGCCTGTCCCACATCGGCGTCGGCTGCTCCACCAGATCGATACCGCCGTCTTGCAGCTGCGCCATGCCTTTGATCGCCGTGCTCAGATCCCACGCCTGGTTGACGTCAACACGGATACTCACATCACTGCCCAGCGCGGATTTGATCGCCAGCGCATGGCGAATATCAACGTCCAGCGCACGCGCACCGATTTTGAGTTTGAAGGTATTGTGTCGCCCTTGCTCAAGCAGGCTTTTCCCTTCTTCGATATCTTTACCGGTATCGCCACTCGCTAATGTCCAGAGTACAGGGAGACTTTCGCTTAACGCCCCGCCCAGCAAAGCACTGACCGGCAATCCCAACACTTTGCCCTGCGCATCAAGAAACGCCGTTTCCAGTGCCGATTTTGCAAAGGTGTTTCCTTTCACGCTGGCGTTCATCACTTCCGCCAGTGCAGCAACGCCGTTAAAGGTTTTTCCGCACAGTAAAGGAGCCAGATAGCATTCAATGGCTGACTTAATCGCCTCCGGGCTTTCCGAACCGTAGCTAAGACCGCCGATAGTGGTCGCCTCCCCCCATCCGGTAACGCCCTGCGCACAGGTCATGCGGATAATGGTCAGTGTCTGGCACCCCATCGTGGTCATTGAAAGTTTGTGCGGGCGAATAGTGGGAATATCCACCAGCCAACAAGAGATGGATTCAATTGCGAGATTCATTAACGGCTCCGTTGGCTAAATCTGGCATCACTGCCGGGCTTAAAGATGACTTTTGTGACGGCAAGCTCCACAGAGCAATTAACGCCAGCAGTGCGTAGCCCATCAGCAATAATGAAACTGGCCAGTAAGCATCAAATTCAATCAGCAGTGCCACCGCCAGCATCGGCCCTAATCCGCCTGAAAATATCGAGCCTACTTCATGGCCCAACGCCAGGCCTGAGTAGCGCACCCGTACCGGGAAGAGATCGCTCATGATGCACGGCTGCGTGCCGATCATCGCCCCATGACACACCGGTAAACCCAGAACCATCGCGACCATTATCCAGAAGTAGTCACCGGTAGAGAGCAGCCAGAAGAACGGGAACGCCATCACCATCAAGCCAATTACACCGATGTAGTACACCGGCTTCAGGCCAATGCGATCCGACAACGCGCCCCAGAACAGAATCGAGAAAAGCTCCACCACCATCGCGAGCGTCACTGCGCTGATGATGACGCCTGTGCTGATGCCAATGTGTTTGGCATACACCACCGAAAAGGTGAAAAAGATGTAAGACGCGCCATTCTCTGGCAAACGCAGTGCGATGGCTTGCAGCAGCGCTTTCGGGTGCTCTTTGATAATCACCAACAGCGGCAGCTTTTCGTGTTTATCCTGCGGTTTTGCCTGCTGGAAAGCCTGGCTTTCGCGGATGTTTTTACGGATATACACCCCAACCAGAAAAATCAGCAGACTCAGCAGGAACGGCACACGCCAGCCCCAACTCATGAATGACGATTCTGGTAATTTCTGCACCAGATAAAACGCAAAGGCGGATAACACAAAACCACCGGAAACGCCCATCTGGCTCCATGCGGTGTAGAAGCCACGGCGGGAGGAAGGGGCATTTTCACTTAACATTAAAACGCCGCCACCCCACTCACCGCCCGATGCCACACCCTGTAAAAAACGCAGGGTGATTAACGATATCGGAGCCCAAATCCCAATCTGTGCGTAAACCGGAAGCAGGCCGATCACAAAGGTGGTCGCGCCCATTAACGATAGCGTCATGACCAGCGTCATCTTGCGGCTATAACGATCGCCCAGATGCCCGAACACAATCCCACCCAACGGGCGAGCCAGAAAACCGACCGCAAAGCCGGAAAACGCTAACAGCGTTCCCTGTAACGGGTCGCCTCCGACCGGGAAAAACAGCGGGCCAAATACCAGTGCGGCAGCCGTCCCATAAAGGAAAAAGTCGTACCATTCCAGCGCGTTACCGAGCACCGATGCGATAACCAGCTTACGCATTTGCTGAGCATCGTGCGGTGCCGCACTTTCTTTTGCGATATCACTCATGAAGCGTGTCCTTCTGGATAAAAGATGCGCTAAACCGCTGACGGCAACACTTCAACATCGTCGCCAATACGGTGGTAACGACGGTTAAAATAGACCAGACCGCGTGGCTGTTCGCTGATGCGGACGGCCTGCACCTGGCAATAAAACACCGTATGGCTGCCGACTTCGTGGCAGGTATCAATAACGCAATCGAAGCTGGCAACCGATGAGCTCAGAACCGGCGCTCCGCTGGACATCACCTGCCAGTCGTCATGCAGAAAACGTTGCTCGGAACGCAAGTTGGCATTGGCAAAAACACCCGACAAATCCTGATGTTCACTGGAAAGCACGTTGACGCATAAGGTACCGTTTTGTTTGAAATGGTCATTGGCGAAAGAGTTGCGATTCATACAGACCAGCAGTGTCGGCGGCTGATCCGTCACGCTGCACACGGCGGAAGCCGTAAAGCCGAACTTTCCCGCAGGGCCATCGGTGGTGATAACAGAGACCGCGCTTCCCAGTTGCGCCATCGCATTACGAAATTCAGTTTGCAGTGTCATGGGATACTCCTTACAAATCGATAATCAAACGGGCGCCTTTCGCGCGGGAACAACACAACAGGATTTGATCGCCATCGGCTTTCTCTTCATCGGTCAGGTAACTGTCACGATGATCTGGCTCACCTTCCAGTACATCGGTCAGGCAACTGCCGCAAATCCCCTGCTTACAGGAGACGCACACCTTCAGTCCCGCCAGTGCCAGCGCCTCAACGATGCTTTGATTTTCAGCTACCTGAACGGTAATTCCGCTGGCGGCTGCCACCACTTCAAACGCGTTGCCCTGGATCTGCACGTCGGCGCTGAAACACTCCTGATGAATCTGCTCTGGCAGGTAATCCAGGTTTTTCGCGAGGCTGGATACCGCTTCCATCAAGCGGGTCGGACCGCAGACGTATACATGGGTATTCGGTGGAACGTCACTGAGCACCGACGCAAGGTTTAACCGTTGTTCATCGCTAAAATGCAACTGGACGCGTTCGGCGTACGGCGCATTTTCCAGTTGCGTGACAAACGCTGCCCCTGAGCGTGAACGGCAAGCGTAATGCAGGGAAAATGAGCGCCCGGCAGCGTGCAGTTCTGCGGCCATCGCCAGCATCGGCGTAATGCCAATCCCGCCGCCAATCAACAAGCTGTGGGTGCCGCGAGTATCCAGAGCAAATAAGTTTCGCGGCGCACTGACTTGCACTTCGTCACCTTCGCGTAAAGCATGCGCCGCCAGCGATCCGCCCTGCGAACGGCTGTCTTTCAGAATGCCCAACTGGTAGTGATGTCTGTCCTGCGGGTCGCCACACAACGAATACGGGCGTACCAGTTCTGCCGACAGATGCAGGTCAACATGCGCGCCCGCGCTAAACGCAGGCAACTCAATGCCGTCAGCATGGGCAAGCGTCAGTAGCGTCACGTCGCCCTGCAATTCGCGGCGGATAATGTGTAAAGTCAGCATGTTGCCCCCTTAACGCATAAACAGACCACCGTTGATGTCCCAGGTTGCCCCGGTGACAAACGATGCCTGTTCTGATGCCAACAACGCGACAGCCTGGGCGACAAACTCAGCCTCACCCAGCTTACCGACCGGGATCATCTGCAATAGCCCCGCCATTTTTTCTTCCGGTACCAGCGCGTGAACCGAAGGCAGATCCATCGGGCCTGGGGCAATCGCATTGACGGTGACGCCGGATTTGCTCAGCTCGCGGGCAAAGATTTTTGTCAGGGTCAAAATGCCGCCTTTCGATGCCGCGTAATGCGCACCTGAAGCCGTCCCACCATTCTGCCCGGCTAACGAGGCGAGGTTGATGATGCGTCCGTAGCCCCGTTTGGCGAAATAGCGCCCTAGCGTCTGGCAACCGACAAACGTGCCGCGCAAATTGGTGGAAATCACGCGATCAAACTCCTCAACGGTGATGTCCATTACCGGCGTGGCCAGCGTCAGTGCGGCGTTATTGACCAACACTTCCAGGCTGCCAAAGCGTTCAAGGGTTGCTGCCAGCGCATGTTCAAAATCCTGCGGTTGACGAATATCCAGCCCCACCGCCAGCACGTTGCCCTTGCCGTTATCCAGACGGTCTGCCGCCTGTTGCGCACGTTCGCCGCTTACGTCCGATAACACCACCTGGAAACCTTTTTCCAGCAGGCTTGCCGCGATGACATTTCCCAGTCCTGCCGCAGCCCCCGTGACTAATACGGTTTGTGTCATAAATGGCTCCTTAGAGGATGTAGCCGATGCTGTGCAGGACATCGTCACTGTTGATCAAACGGATCACTTTTTGTTTGATAAGCCAGGTGTCGCCCTGCGGTTGCAGGTGCCAGGTGATGTCGGCCGCATAGTGGCGGCTGTGACCTTTACGGTGTTCCCACAGTGATTGCGCCCCGCGCACTACAACCACATCATCCTGCGATTCCAGCAGACGAAAACGCGAGAGCGTGCGCAGCGTTCTGGCGCGTGGCGTGGTGGAGATCGACTCGCCGCTGTACAGGCGTTTCACACGACGGGCGCGCATCTCATGGTCGTCACAGGCGTAATTCAGGGTATTTTTGAAATCGGTTTCCTGAGGGTCGATCGGCACCACATACAGTCCGTCGCGCTGCCATAACTCCAGCCAGGCATTAAATTCACCCTGGTCGAGGAGATCACCTTCGAGGTTAATCAGAGAGATAGCTTTAAACAGTACAGAATCTGGCGTTGTCATTTATTCCGCCTCCGTCATCAGTTTTTTCCACATCTGGTAAGCCGCACGCATGCCGGTTTCGGCACTGACATCGCTGCGTAAACCATCATCGGTACGGTATTCCCCCGCCAGCCCGCGGTTGAGCATGATCCACAGTTCATTGCCCGATGTTGCACCGCGCTGCACACGCTCCCAGGCTTCGGAGTCGTCCGGCGTGCCAAAGCCCATCGGTCCCTGGAAGTGTTCATGCAGACGCAATCTTGCCTGGTTGGCAATTTCCGGGCCGCCGTCCATCATGATGACCGCGTGATGAATTTCAGTTTCTTTGACAGAAATCGGCTGCAGGACGCGGAAAAAGGCCATCGAACAGGCGATGTTCGGGAAGATATTCAGGTTGAAACCGGAGCCGCCAACGGCGCGTACGATGCGGCGTACTTGTTCTTCGTCGTGATCCTGACGCAGCGCGTCGGCCAGTTCGATAAAACGCTCAGGGATTGGAGCATCAAGATTGGCATCGAGATCCACAAGTTCTGGGATCATCACCATCACACTGTGGCCATTACCCAAATCTTCGACATAGCCGCTGCCATCAACGAAATTGAGCATCTCTTCAGTCTGCTTATCGACAGAGCTGAGGAACGAGCGATGCACCACCGGGAAGTGATAGCCATCCGTGGTGTTTTCGAGCTGGATTTTCCAGTTGCCAGGGAAGCGGAAACGGTGTGCAGGCCCGGTTTTAATCGGGAAGCCCGCGCCTTGCTTCATAAACAGATCCATCCACTTTTTCGCTGGGCCAAGGAAGTCTTCCAGCGGTTCAATCTGGTCATTGAAGGTGGCAAAAATCATTCCGGCATACTGTTCTGTACGCAGTGACACCAGTCCTAACTCGCCCTTTTCCAGTTGGTCGGCATAGCTTTCTGGATGAGGTACGCCACGCAAACTGCCGTCCAGCGCATATCCCCAACCGTGGTACGGGCACACGAAACTGTTGGTTTTACCGCTGCGGTGCTCGCAAACCGTGGCGGCGCGGTGGCGGCAACGGTTCAATAACGTGTGCACCGTGCCTTTACGATCGCGCACCACAATGACCGGCTGGGTGCCAATTTCTGTGGTTTTAAAGCTACCGGTTTCCGGGATTTCGCTGGCATGTGCCACCCAAACCCAGGTTTTAGTGAAAATACGATCCAACTCGAGCTGGAAGAGCTCGTCGGAGTTATACAAAGAGGTGTGCACCCTGTCGTGTTGAACTAAGGCCGCAATTTCCGCGCGGCTCGGCACCGTCGGTGCATCGGTATCGATGTTTTTGATATTAATAATGTGGTCACATTGCATATCCAATCTCCTGCACGTATTCGGCTGTCTATTTTTTATCCGGCACCGGAAGTTCGTCTGCGGCATGCCAGTGTTTGACCGGCCGGCTGAACAGGTTGCGCGTCGTAAAGTGGTGGATCCGTATACCGCCTGCTTCGCGTTGAAATTCCACGTTAAGTTCCGCCGCGTTAAGATGTGCGCCTCCGGCAGTAAACTCGGAGGTTTGCAACATCAGCCAGCGGCCAATCAGCGGGCCATCGGGTTGCTGGCTGAGTGCTTCAGAGCAAAGAAAATGGGCGTTCATGGCAAAATGCGCAGGGGTTCGCACATACGCCGCCATCATGGCCACAATGGCCTCCCGCCCCTGATGTTTTCCCAGTCGCGCGGCGTAAGGCTCGCCTACCCCTTCCCAGCACGCATCAGCGGTAAAGAGATCGCCGATAGCCTGAACCGTCTCGGCACTATCGAGCCTGTCGCATAGCCACATGTAGTTGCTGATGCAAACGCGTGCGGCCTGCTGGTCTTCGAGTTGCTGCAAACGCAGCGCGTCCTGTGAATTCATCATTGACTCCATTAGCCCTGGATAATCAGTTCACGCCCAACACGCGCTTCGATTTTGCAGTACTTCCACAATTTGCTGCCGCTATCGCCCACAGGCGTGGTGCGGAACAAGTTGCACACCGCCGCGACGTTTTCCAGCGCATCGGCATCGGCCAGGATGTAAGTGGTCCATGGCGCGGTGGTCGACGCGCCAACCATCAACTGGTCGTCATCCATATTGCCGATAACCCGGATCCCAGGCGTTTCTTCAACCCCTTTCATCATCACGCCAAAAGCGCCCCACACTTGTTTGGCTTCAACCGGGCTTGCATCAAAAAAGTTCTGATTAATCCCGATGCAAAACAGCACGCGTAATTTGTTTGTCTGGCTCATCTGTTGCTCCTTTTGAAAAAAATCACAGGTAACCCGGTAACGGTTTGCCACCAAAAAAGACCGTACCGGCGTTGAGATAAGAGAGGTCGCCCATAAAGGCGTGTTGTGTAATCACCATGGTGTCGCGGACATAACGCTGTAATGGGCTGGTCATCGTGACGCCTCCCATGCCGTTAAGCGCCAGCGCCTGGCGTGCCACTTCTGCGGCCACGCGGGTGACGTGAGTAGAAGACAGGCGCAGAGCGTTAATCTGCTCCTGATTTGCCGCATCGCCCGCCAACAAGCTTTGCCAGACGTCGTCAATCGCCTCGTAGAACCAGGCGCGTGCAGAGCGCAGATCGGCTTCGCAACGGGCAATTTGCATCTGCGCCTGCGGCCTTTCGGCGAGCTTAGGTGCCCCTGTGACCGACTGCTGGCGATGCGCGATTTGATAGATTTCATTGAGCGCCGCCCGTGCCACGCCCAGCGCGACCACTGACAACACTTGAGTCGCGAGGGAAAGCACCGGATAGCGATACAACGCGCCTTCCAGATTCAGCGCGCCACCGCGAATAAAGGTCCACTCCTGCGGGACATACGCATCGTTGACCAGCAGATCGTGACTGCCGGTTCCGGCCAGCCCAACGGTGTTCCACACGGGATCGATCTGCACGTATTCCCGTGGCAGCACCGCCATACGCGGCAGAGATTTTTCCTCATCAGGCTGGATACCCACGCCAAAGACCGATGCCCCCATGCTGCCGCTGGCAAAACTCCAGCGCCCACTGACGCGATAGCCCCCATCGGCCAGCATCGCTTTGTGCGTTGGGTAAATACCGCCAGCAAACACCACATCAGGCCCGTTGCGGTACAGCTCTTTCAATGTGTCCAGCGGTAACGCGCCGAGGTAGAACGGGCTCATGCCAAAACTTGCCACCCACCCCGCCGAACCGTCTGCCGTGGCAATCTGCTCAATGAGTTCGCAAAACTGCGCCGGAGAACATTCATCCCCGCCGTAAATTTTCGGGACCAGCGCGCGATACACGCCGACCTGTTTAAAGCGGGCAATAATGTCTTCAGAAATATGGCGCTGATGCTCAAAATCGGCGCTACGAGTGGTGACTTCACTCAGTAGCGGAACAAGCTCTTCACGAACGTTGATGACAGACATGGCTCACTCCCGAATAATGTTTTCACTGGCAAAAGGGTGCACGAAGCCGCAATGAGCCATGCTCATTGAGTCGTTAGTTAAAGGTAAAAACGAACGAAAAGGCTGTGTTTAGTGGCGTCGTCGCTGCTGTTCGAACCACTGCGCGGCCTGAATTAACAAGCCTTCGCCCCCTTTGGCCGCAACCAGTTGCAACGCAACCGGACGGCCACGAATCTCACCTATTGGCAGCGTCAACGCCGGATGCCCACTGAGATTGAAAGGCCGAACCAGGCGCGTCAGGTTTACGACGCTGAGAGGATCATCCGCTTCTTCAAGCGTTGGCGGGAGTTCTGGCAACGTCGCCAGCGCCAGTAATGGGGACTGTTCAAGTAGCGCATCAACCTGAGCGGTGAACTCGCTGCGTACACGTTCGGCGTCAGCAAGTGCAGCAGGCTCCACATCTTTGCCCGCCCGAATTCGGCTTGCCACATCTGGCGAAACCTCATCACTGCTCAGCAATGGATGAAACGCCTGCCAGTTTTCGTGGCTGATAATCGTAAGCCCAGCGCGGTGTGCATCAGCAAGCATCGAAAGTGTGGAATGGCGCGGGCGAAGGCCCCGTTGCTCAAGGTGCTTAAGAATTAGCGCATCAATTTCTGGTATTGCCGCCGCAACAAACGCCACTTCAGGCAACGCGGTTAACGGCAGGCTTACTGGGATTGAAAGATGATGGGCAACCTGGCGCAAAACCTCCGCATCACGGGCAAATATGCCGACGCAATCCAGCGAGCTGTGTTCGGGCAAAACCCCTTTGCGGCTGATAACGCCATAACCGGGTTTAAATCCGAGAACCCCGCAGCAGGCAGCGGGCATACGGACCGAACCACCGGTATCGGTTCCCAGCGAAAAATCGACTTCACCCGAGGCAACCACAGCGGCGGAACCGCTTGATGAGCCGCCAGGAATAAGCTGCGGGAAGTGCGGATTCACCGGTGTTCCACTCCAGGCGTTAATACCCGTGACACCGAATGCCAATTCGTGCAGCGTGGTTTTACCGGTCAGCACGCAGCGCTTGTCGAGTAATGTCTCAACAACGCTGGCATGATGCCTGGCAATCGGGGCTGCCGCGAGCGCCGGACACCCGGCACGAGTGCGGTAACCGGCAATATCCAGCGTATCTTTTACCGCAAAGCGGAGCTCCCCCTCACCGAGGACAAACTGCTCAACGTAACCATTGCTCTCACAAATAGACTTCATCATTAACACCTTAATCAGAGAATGTGTATCACATTACGCAAGCAGTCATTGCCGCTTTTTTGTTCTGAGTGAAGATTAGTCAATCATGGAATATTTAGATGAAAATTCAAGTAATATTTCACGTTATTTTTACAAAAAAATAACATTAACATAACCATAAAAATACAATGGCTATTGGGTTATGCTGATGAATTAATAAGAGAAAAATGGCTGGCAGACAAAAAAGTCGTCATGAGGATTCAGGACGACGAGTGGATAAAAAATCTTATTTTACAGCAGGTTGAATTGAATTTTTAAGGCGGTCACAATTTTGTCATTCTGTGGTTTTTGCATCAGAGCTCGTTGAGGTTAGCCAGAACTTTTCCCAGAGACAGGTTCATTTTTTCGACCTGAGCGGCGCTCATACCCTTAAACCCTTTCTCAAAAACTTTGCCTGCCAGACGATAAGCTTCTTCCACTTTTTCTTGTCCAACGGTGGTCAGCATCACTTCGGTTACCCGCGCATCTTGTTCGCTGCTGGCGGTGGTCACTAATCCCTCTTCGCGCAGGCGGCCCACAATTTTGGTTACGGTGGGCATTTTTACCATCGCGTGTTCAGAGATTTGCGAAATGCTGGCCTTGCCGTATTGCTGGGTGACCATCAAAACCCGAAAGCCAGAAACGTCCAGCTGCACCTTTTTCAGCGTCACTTCCATGATTTGGGTATAGCGGGCGTAGACATTGACTATCCAGTAAAACGGGAACTCTTCACGGTGAAAAACGGTGTCCGCAGGTTGATCATCCGGTGTTTTATTTAGATTACTCATCAAGTTCCTTACCGAGAAAGTCTTAGAGTTAGCGATTATACCTGCTAAACCCTGGCTAAACACAGCTCACCGGGCAAAGCCGCTGTGCAATCCAGGGTTTCGGGCGATTACCGCACACTTTATGATTCATAAATGCCACGTTGTTAACATTTTCGTATCATTTATTAAGCACCCCATTGACAGACAATCCCCCTCTTTCCTATACGTTAGCGCACGTGTTTGCGTTGACTGGGATGGGGAGCGCTCGATCCTTGAAAACACGGAGCTGATAAACACTTATAAACACAATGACAATGTGGAGCTCTACATGAACGAAAGTCCTTCTCTGGAACAGGCTCGCTCTGAAGTACTGGCCCCAACATCGCCAACCGAAATACCGCTGGATCCCCGGCAACAAGCGGTGATTAAAAAACTATTTCGCCGGTTGATCATTTTCTTATTTGTGCTGTTTGTTTTTTCGTATCTGGACCGCATTAACATTGGCTTTGCCGGTTTGACGATGGGCAAAGATCTGGGCCTGACCAGCACCATGTTTGGCCTGGCGACCACGCTGTTTTACGTGATGTATGTTATCTGCGGCGTGCCAAGTAACATCATGCTGAGTATTGTCGGCGCGCGCCGCTGGATTGCCGTGTTGATGGTGGTCTGGGGGATTGCGTCTACTGCGACCATGTTTGCCACCGGCCCCGGCAGTCTTTATGTCTTGCGAATGCTGGTCGGGATTGCTGAAGCTGGGTTCTTACCGGGTTTATTACTTTATTTAACCTTCTGGTTCCCTGCTCAGTATCGTGCCCGTGCCAATGCCCTGTTTATGATTGCCATGCCGGTCACGATGGCGCTGGGTTCGCTCGCTTCCGGTTATATTCTGAATATGGACGGTTTACTCAACCTGAAAGGCTGGCAATGGTTGTTCCTGCTGGAAGGGTTCCCGTCGGTGATATTGGGCCTGGTGGTGTGGTTCTGGCTGGATGATTCACCGTCTAAAGCCAAATGGCTCACTGACGACGACAAAGCCTGTTTGAACGAAATGCTGGAAGCCGATCGGCTGAATATTATCAAGACTCAACAGAGCGCTAATGTCGGTTTAACGCCACAACGAAGCATGCTGCGGGAATTATTTACCCCGGTAATCATGCTTTATACGCTGGCTTATTTCTGCCTGACGAATACCTTAAGCGCATTGAGTGTCTGGACGCCGCTTATTCTGCGTAGTTTTAATCAGGAAAGTAATAACATCACCATCGGTTTGCTCAGCGCGATTCCGCAAATTTGTACTATTGTCGGGATGATTTGGTGGAGTAAGCGTTCTGACCGATTTAATGAGCGCAAAATTCATACTCTGTTGCCGTACCTGTTTGCCGCCGCAGGCTGGATATTAACCGCCTCAAGCACCAACCCGATGCTCCAGTTTACCGGTATTGTGATGGCCTCGGCGGGTGCGTTTGCCGCGATGGTGATTTTCTGGACTACGCCAGACCAGTCCATTTCACTGCAAGCTCGCGCTCTTGGAATTGCGGTGATTAACGCAACCGGTATGACCGGAGCCGCACTTGGGCCGCTTTTAATGGGCTGGATGAAAGATGTGACGGGTAATTTCAATGCTGGCATCTATATGGTTGCCGGGTTCCTTGTTTTAGGTGCTATCGTAATTTCATTGATTCCAATGAAAAAAGCGGCGCAATCCAGAAGCGTGTAAATACGCCGACTGAGTCAGGTTTTAATAAGCCTGGCTCAGTCATGATTTAAATTCTATTTATACCCAAAAAGACATTCTGAAAAAACAACACACATAATATATAAAAATAAACTATACTCATAAATTACATTATTTGTCATTTTAACGAATAGTCGTGAATGGTTTCACTTCGCTTACTTTTTACTCAGGGAATATTTAAATCATGACTAATGAAAAGAAACTATCAAACCTCGAACGATTCCACTCTTTCGATTTTAATTTATTATTAATATTTGAAGCTGCATTCATTCATTGCAGTGTAAAAAAAGCGGCGGAAACATTAAACTTAAGCGGTTCTGCAATAAGCCAATCATTAAACAAATTACGCCTGCACTTTTCCGATCCATTATTTGTACGAACAGGGCAAAAAATAGAACCCACCACCGTTGCAATTAAACTCCACTCTCAGATAAGCGTGAATTTTGGCAACCTGCTCGACTCTATTATTAATTTCTCAGCGAATACAACGACACATAAAGTGATGATTTATGCGTCTCCCTATCTTGCATTACGCATGTTGCCCGATCTTTGTGCGGATATTCAGAAAAGCGGTATTCCTTGTGAGTTAGTCCACCTCTCTGCCGACTCGTTGCTCAATAATGGTGAAGATATACTGGCCTATCGTAAAGCAGATGTCGTGCTGGATACTCACCCTTATTATAGTTCTTCCGTCATTTCCAGACTTTGCATGCAGGAAAATGTGGTGCCAGTGTGTCGGAAAGATCATCCCAATATCGAGACATTATTATCTCGTGAAAGCATCAAAAATGCGTCTGCAACCTTTCTGAATGTAAACACTGAAGGGTTAAAAAGAGTACAGCGAGATATTGACGAACATTTCCAGTCGCGCAATTTCACATTCAGCAGCAGTTCTGTATTTGTAAACTCCGCCGTCTCAGCGAAAACAAACAGTGTAAGTTTTGTGCCTAAGTGGTTTGCTGAAAACTTTGCTGATGCAATGGGGCTAAAAATACTTCAGAACGATTTCAATATTGCGCCTGTTGATTTTTATATTAATTACAACAAAAGTTCGATGGGAAATGAGAACTTCGTAAAAATCATCACAAAAATAGAAGAACACTTCACTTTAAAAATGAGAGAAGAAAACATTCACTCATAACAATAAGAGCAGGAACGCCAGAAATACAAAATAAGGTGGTGATATTACTCTCACCACTTCAACACTCAACCGTGCATTAATGCGCAACCCGTTAACCTGCTATTTTGACTCTGGAATAATCGAAATATGCCCGTTGCGCTCAAGAATGGCGAATTTAATTTCCGCAAGCCGAGTAATGCCATGATCAACACGGGCGGTCAGTAAAATGTCATCACAGGAAATATCAACTTTTTTCATTTTGTCCTGAAAAAGGTAGCCATTTTCCACCAGAATGACCGGTGTGTTATCGAGAAAGTCATCTGCAGAAGGGAAATATTTTTTGAGTAAACCAAACAGCATGTCCACCACGATCAGCGTGACGATGGTCAGCATGGCACCCGTGAGGGAGAAATCATTGCCTAAAAGCGCTTGTTGCGTGGCTTCACTAATAATTAATAGCAAAATCAAATCAAAAGATGTCATCTGCAATAGCGTACGCCGACCCGCAATCTTGAACACCACCATCAATATCAGGTAAATGGCCAACGCCCTTAATACCATGTCCATGTTCAGGTCACCTTAGGGATAAATATATTGTTGGAAAGTCACTGGCGCACCGTTATCAATGGCAATGGCGTTTTTAATCACCCCGAATTTCATCGGCGTCAGGCTTAGCCATAAAGTTTGCGTATTTCCTGTCGCGGGCTGTGGGTATTCCAGAATCATATCCCCATTCTGGCTGTACATTTTATCCGGCTGCGGTTGCAGCGTATCAAGGCGAAACCCTTCCATAAAATCGCCGCCAAGCACTATTCGGTTACGTTTTCCCGCAGGGATGACCGCAGTGATTTTCATGTCAGTGTCGCTCATCAGGCGGTTAAATTTTTCATAATGGAGGGTGAGTGAACGATCGTCATTTGAGCGAGTAGCCTCGCTGAGATAACCGTGTGAAAAGAGCCCTGCCAGAGCCGCCGCGACGATAAGCAGTAACACGCTAAAACCCACGCGCCTGAGCTGAAACTCAAAATTCAGCCAGAACGGTTTTTCAACCACAGGTGACGATTTATTGGCGGACGTTGTTTTCATTTTCATTCGGCCAGTGAGGAGAGTGTTGCCTCAGCAACAGCGATGCTCGAAATCGCTGTTTTGAAGTCTAGTCAACGGTGGCAACCCCTGCCACCACACGGGCAGGGTTCACTCAGCAAGCCGGGAGGGATTATTTACGCAGCGGTATGTCTTTCATCAGTAGCGACAGCAGGAACGCGAAAACCACCACCCCTGCGGAAATGAGATACACAGAATGTAGTGCCGAGCCAAAGGCCTGCAGATAATCATTTTGCAGCGCGGCGGGAAGCTCATGAACCGCTTTTGCCCCCAGTTGGCGAGGCAACTGAGTGCCCGGTGGGATCAGTTCGATCAGTTTGTTTTGCAACACGTTGGTAAAGATTGCACCGAATGCCGCCACACCAATCGAACCGCCAATCTGGCGGAACAGCGTGGTGCTGGAAGTCGCAACGCCAATCATTTTTTGATCAACGCTGTTTTGTACTGCCAGTACCAACACTTGCATCACCATCCCAAGGCCAAAACCCAATAGCGCGATGTACAAATACAAGGTGTGAATAGGTGAGTCGATTTTCAGCGTACCGAGCAGCAACATGGCGATGAAGGTCAGCAGCGTGCCGATAATCGGGAAAATACGATAGCGCCCTATTTTGCTGATGATGCGGCCACTGATAATCGACGTTAGCATCAGCCCGCCCATCAGCGGCAACAGCTGAATCCCCGCTTGCGTCGGCGTTGATGATTTCACTACCTGCAAATAAAGCGGCAAGAACGTCATCGAACCAAACAGCGACATACCGATAATAAAACCAATCAGGCAACTCAATAAGAACGTACGGTCACGGAACAAACCCAGGGGAATGATCGGCTCAAAGGCGCGCCGCTCTTCATAGATAAAGCCCCCGAGCGTCACTACAAAGAAGGCAAAAATGCACCACAGCTGTGGGTCGGACCACGCCATCACGGTGCCGCCCTGGCTGGTAAACAGAATTAAGCAGGTCAGTGAAGCGGCGAGATAACCCGCGCCGAGAAAGTCGATTTGGTGGCGAATACGCGCCGTTTGCGGTTTTAACACCGCACCAATGACCAGCAACGCAAAAACACCGAGCGGCAAATTGATGTAGAAAATCCAGCGCCACGAAAAATGCTCGACCAGGAAACCACCAATCAGCGGCCCAATCACAGTGGCAAGTCCAAACACACCGCCAAACAGCCCCTGATATTTTCCGCGATCCGCAGGCGGGATAACATCCCCCACGGCTGCCATCGTGACCACCATCAGGCCGCCGCCGCCTAATCCTTGCAAGGCTCGCATCAGTATCAACTGGGTCATATTCTGCGCCACACCGCATAACGCTGAGCCGAGCAGAAACAGCACAATCGCCGTTTGCAGCACGATTTTCCGCCCCAGTAAATCGCCAAATTTACCGTACAGCGGCACCACGATGGTGGAAGAAAGTAAATATGCGGTGACCACCCAGGAGAGTTTTTCCAGCCCACCCAGTTCACTGACAATGGTTGGCAAGGCGGTGGAGACGATCGTCTGGTCGAGTGCAGCAAGCAGCATGACCAACATCAACGCACAGAACAGCAAACGAACGGAGGTCGCCTGCGGCTGCGTTTCTGTTTGTGGTGTTTCTGCGACTGTCATCGTATCGGTCACCTTGTAATTAATTAACTGGGTAATTAATATATGTGCAATGGATTCACCTGGTCAATGGAGCTCGCACAAAATGTCACCTGAAAATGGCAGTGAACATTCCGAAAAACTCGCCGCTGGCGGCCAAAAACGTCGCCCCGGGCGTCCTGCCGGAACCAGCAAGAGTGTCGACAAGCGCGACCTCCTGCTCGATACCGCATTAAAATTGTTTTCAAATTTTGGGATTGCTCAGACGCCACTTAGCGCCATTGCCGCTGAAGCTGGCGTCACACCTGCGATGCTGCATTACTATTTTAAAACCCGCGAACAACTGCTGGATGTGTTGATTGATGAGCGTTATATGCCAGTGCGTCAATCAATGGGTGGCGCGTTCGGGGAGTATCCTGACGACCCTGTCAGCGCCCTCACGGCTCTGACGCAAAAGTTTATTGATGTTTCAATGCTGCATCCGTGGTTTGCACCACTGTGGATTCGGGAAGTACTGAGCGAAACCGGGCTGTTAAAGCAACGCATTGATGCCCGCTTTGGCTCGCAAGAGCGGGATTCTGCGCTGGTGTGGATCCGGAAATGGCAGGAGGAAGGCCGTTTAAATCCCGATCTCGAAGCGGAATTATTGTTTATTTCGCTGTTTGGCTTAACGCTTTTACCCGTTGCCCGTCTGCAGCAGGATATTCGTAATGGTGAAACCCGCCTCAACACGGAGAAGCTTTCTCGCCATATTGCAGCACTGTTGAAATCTGGCGTTGGTCATACTCCAGGCGTTTAGAAACATTTTGTCTGAAATTAAATACATTGATCGCATCAATGATTAAGCATTTTCCTAATTTACCCATACTGAAGATGGTAGATTATGCCAGCGTCAGAAACGGCGTTTCGTTTCGGCGTTTTCTTCAACATTTTGGGTTAAACAGCAATGAAAAAAATAATGTTAATGATGGTAATGGGGATGGTTGGAACATTGGCTGGCTGCAGTACTTCAGCGCAGCGCCAGGCAGATTGTCAGGCACAAGGAATCAGCAAGGATACGTGTTATCTGGCCGAGCAGAATCGCCAGAACTCAATCAATAACGCCGCGATGAAGCAAGCGATGGAAAACGCTACCAACGCAACTAAATAATCTCCATGCTAACAGGCTCATTTGGGCCTGTTTTTTTCACAAAAAATTCGCCTCGCAACAACGTATTTTCATCTGCGCCACAGACTCTTCACTCCGTAAAAAATACCTTATAATTCAAACGGTTTATTATTTTTCCGCCCCGTGAATTGTAAAGTTTAAAAAATGATTGTCCCTGGCGTTTTACGCCCCTTGTATTCCGCCTTGCAGGGGGAGTACATTAGCGCCGTCGAACCGAGGGTTTGGCAACAGAACACGCGGAGCAAGGTAACGTGAAATATTTCATGATGGGGTTGTCGTTCATTTTGTTGGTTTGGGTCGGTACATTTGTGATGATGGTCGAATAACCCTTCCCGTCATACTTCAGGCAGCAAACAGACAAAAGAAACAGGAGCCCATTGGCTCCTGTTTTCGTTTTATTCGATGATATCGGATGAGGATTTCTGAGAGGTCGGTAGCAGACCGTCGGCACGAAACATCGCTTTAATGCCGCGCACGGCCTGGCGGATGCGGTCACGGTTTTCAATTAATGCAAAGCGCACATGCGTATCACCGTAGTCACCAAAACCCACGCCCGGCGAGACACACACTTTCGCGTCAAGAAGCAGTTTTTTAGCAAACTCCAGCGATCCCATTGCTGCATATTTTTCCGGAATTTTCGCCCACACATACATCGACGCTTTCGGGCATTCCACCATCCAACCCGCTTCGTGCAAGCCTTTTACTAGCACATCACGGCGACGTTTGTACTGCTCAGCAATATCACGCACACATTGCTGGTCACCTTCGAGTGCCGCAATCGCTGCGACTTGCAGCGGCGTAAATGTGCCGTAGTCGTGGTAGCTTTTGATTCGTGCCAGCGCATTCACCAGCTCTTTGTTGCCTACCATAAAACCAATGCGCCAGCCTGCCATATTGTAGCTTTTCGACAGGGTGAAGAATTCAACAGCGACATCACGCGCGCCGGGCACTTCCATAATTGACGGGGCTTTCCAGCCGTCATAAACGATGTCGGCATACGCCAGATCATGCACCACCAGCACGTCGTACTGTTTTGCCAGCGCCACCACTCTTTCGAAAAACTCCAGTTCCACGCACTGCGCGGTGGGGTTCGACGGGAAGCCGAGGATCATCATTTTCGGTTTCGGATAGCTTTCACGAATCGCTCGTTCCAGCTCGGCAAAGAAATCAACGCCTTCCACCAGCGGCACTGAGCGCACTTGCGCCCCGGCGATAACCGCACCGTAAATATGAATTGGGTAACTTGGGTTTGGCACCAGCACCGTGTCGCCGTGGTCGAGGGTTGCCAGCATCAAGTGCGCCAGTCCTTCTTTCGAGCCAATGGTGACAATCGCTTCGCTTTCGGGATCGATTTCAACGTCGTAGCGATCTTTGTACCAGCGGGAAATTGCGCGACGTAAGCGCGGAATGCCTCGGGAGGTGGAGTAACCATGCGTGTCTTCGCGCTGCGCAACCGTGCAGAGTTTTTCGACGATATGCGGCGGAGTCGGGCCATCGGGATTGCCCATACTGAAATCGATAATATCTTCGCCACGGCGACGGGCCGCCATTTTCAGTTCAGCGGTGATATTAAACACATACGGCGGGAGACGATCGATACGCGAAAAACGACGTTTTGGACTGGAGTCAGCCATAAATTCCTCAGATTAACGTTAGCGCCCGGACCGTCCGAGCGACGCTGCCACGTGATGTGGCTTGCTTAGAAAATAGCCTGAATAAAAATCATCTGTCGAGAGGGAAAGAGAAATATTTTTAACTCCCCACAAAAGAGGAAGCTTCATTTGAAGCTTATCCCTATTTTGTTTGATTAAACTGAATTACATTAACCATGTCGCAACAAACCAATAACTTTGATTCCCGATGACGTGGAGTAATACCATGACCCTACACATTGATGATGTACCGCGTGCTATCCGTGAGATAAAACAAAAACTTCGCCACGAGTTGCCTGGCTACAAAGCCGCTTTTGAACAACTCGAAGGCGACATGAAGCGCCAGATTGCAGAAATTCGCGCTGAAATGGATCGCGGTGAAAATCCTGTGCCACAGATTAACGCTGACGATATCGTCAATAATCGCGTTAGCGAGCAACAAAAGGCTCTGATTCGCCAGCGTGGTTGCTGCACCGTCAAAGGCGTTTTCCCACAGGCTCAGGCTCAAGCCTGGAATGAAGAAGTCGGGAATTATCTGGAGCGAAATAACTTCGTCGAGAAATTGAAAAATGCGGCAGAAGACAACTATTTCGGCACACTTGCTGCTAGCAAGCCGCAAATCTATGGCATTTACTGGTCGAAACCGCAGGTCGAAGCCCGCCAACATGCACGCATGAAAGCGGTACAAGTTTTCCTGAATAATTTATGGGAAACCGAAAGCAACGGTAAGCAGCATTTCGACCCGGATCGCGTGGTGAGTTATGCCGACCGCACCCGTCGTCGTCCGCCTCGCTCTAACTCTTTGGGCCTGTCTCCGCATGTGGATGGCGGTTCAGTTGAACGCTGGCTGGATGAGAATTTCCGTCATGTTTACCGTCATGTGTTCTCTGGCGAATGGCAAAAGTACAACCCATTCGCCGCAGAAGGTCGTACAGAAGTACGAGAATTCCCGTCTCCGGCAGTTTGTTCTATGTTCCGTACTTTCCAGGGCTGGACGGCGCTTAGCCCGCAACGTAAGCACGGCGGTACGCTGACATTGCTGCCTGTTGCGAATGCGATGGCTTACATTTTGCTGCGAGCATTACAAGACGATGTGCCGGAAGAGTCGTTGTGTGAAGCAAAACCTGGGCGTGCACTTTCTATTAACGAACAGTGGCATCCCCTTTTACTTACTGGGATTTCCTCAATTCCAAATATGGAAGCTGGCGATACCGTTTTCTGGCACTGCGATGTGATTCATGCCGTTGAAAATGAGCATCAGGGTGAGTTCGATAGCAACGTGATGTATATCGCCGCCGCACCGTGGTGTGAGAAAAATGCCGCGTACCTCGACCGCCAGTGGTCATCATTTGTTGAAGGGAAATCACCGCCTGATTTTGCTGCCGATGATTTTGAAGTTGATTTTGACGGACGCGCGACACCGGTTGATTTAACCCCAGCAGGGCGTGAACAACTGGGCGGGAAGTAGTTTTCCCCTCACCCTAACCCTCTCCCCAGGGAGAGGGGATTGTTAGTTTCAGTTTCTCCTTCTCCTGGGGGAGAAGGCTGGGATGAGGGCGTTTCATGCAAAAGTGTCCATTTCTGGTAACCGCTGAGTAATTTCCTTATCATTGCCCTTCCATTCTTTGTCACTCGAGTCACCCGTGCACGAAATTTTTGACATGCTGCTGGCGGTATTTGACCGGGCGGCGCTGATGCTTATTTGCCTGTTCTTTTTAATTCGCATCCGTCTGTTCCGCGAACTGCTGCATAAAAATGCCCACACGCCCAAAGAGTTATTAGCGGTCACCGCTATTTTCTCAATGTTTGCTTTGTTCAGCACCTGGTCTGGCGTGCATGTTGAAGGCTCGCTGGTCAATGTGCGAATTATCGCCGTGATGGCGGGCGGGATCTTATTTGGCCCCTGGGTGGGTATCATTACCGGGATTATTGCCGGGCTGCACCGTTATCTTATTGATATAGGCGGTATTACCGCTATTCCCTGCCTCATTACCAGTATTATCGCCGGGTGTATTGCCGGTTGGATTAATCGCAAAATCCCGAAAGAGCAGCATTGGCGCGTGGGAATTATTGCCGGGATGTTGTGCGAAACGATGACCATGATTCTGGTGGTGCTGTGGGCTCCGTCAGTGTCTTTAGGAATCGACATCGTTTCAAAGATTGGTATTCCAATGATTATCGGCACCGTCTCCATCGGCTTTATTGTGCTGCTGGTGCAAAGTGTCGAAGGTGAAAAAGAAGCCAGCGCTGCGCGCCAGGCCAAGCTGGCGCTGGATATCGCCAATAAAACACTGCCTCTGTTCCGTAACGTGAACAGCGAATCACTGCGCCAGGTTTGCGATATTATTCGCAATGATATTAACGCCGATGCCGTAGCGATTACCGATATCGACAAAGTGCTGGCTTATGTGGGTGTTGGGGAAAATAACTATAAGCAGAATGATGTGGGTATTAGCCCCAGGACCCAACTTTCACTACGTGAAGGTAAGATAATCATCAGGAATAATGATGAAGCCTACCGCACCCCGGAAATTCACTCCCTCATTATTATTCCACTGTGGGAAAAAGGGGTTGTCACCGGCACGCTGAAAATCTATTACCGTCACGCGCACCAGATCACCTCAACGTTGCAGGAAATGGCAGTCGGACTTTCGCAAATTATCTCGACGCAGTTGGAAGTTTCACGTGCAGAACAGCTGCGCGAGATGGCTAATAAGGCCGAATTACGCGCGCTACAAAGCAAGATTAACCCCCATTTTCTGTTCAATGCGCTGAATGCTATTTCTTCTTCTATTCGTATGAATCCCGATACCGCGCGCCAGCTGATTTATAACTTGTCGCGTTATCTGCGCTATAACATTGAATTAAAAGACGATGAGCAGATCGATATCAGGAAAGAGCTGTATCAGATTAAAGATTACATCACCATTGAGCAGGCGCGTTTTGGCGACAAACTCACGGTAATTTATAACATTGATGAAGAGGTGAATTGCCTGATCCCCAGCCTGCTCATTCAGCCACTGGTGGAGAATGCGATTGTCCACGGCATACAACCGTGTAAAGGCAAAGGTGTTGTCACGATTAGCGTTGAAGAGAGCGGCAATCGCGTGCGTATTGCAGTGCGGGACACCGGCAACGGTATTGATCCGCAGGTTATTGAACGCGTGGAAGCCAACGAAATGCCCGGCAATAAAATTGGCCTGCTGAATGTGCACCACCGCGTAAAATTACTCTATGGCGAAGGGTTGATTATCCGTCGTCTTGAGCCGGGTACTGAGATTGCGTTTTACGTGCCGCACGCCGCCACTGCCGTTCCACCGTTATTGTCGCAACAAGGAGGAAACGCATGAAAGTTCTCATCGTAGAAGATGAAGTACTGGCGCAGCAGGAACTGAACTGGCTGATTAAAGAATATAGCCAGATGGACGTTGTCGGTATCTTTGATGACGGCATGGATGTACTGAAATATCTTCAGCATCATGAAGTTGACGCCATATTTTTGGACATCAACATTCCCTCATTAGACGGTGTTTTGCTGGCGCAAAATATCAGTAAGTTTGCCCATAAGCCGTTTATTGTGTTTATCACGGCCTGGAAAGAACACGCAGTAGAAGCCTTTGAGCTGGAAGCGTTCGACTACATTCTGAAGCCTTATCAAGAGTCACGCATTATTGGGATGCTGCAAAAACTGGAAGCCGCTTACCAGCAACAAAACGCGCCCGCGTCAGGAAACACCTCGAGCCGTGAAGCGCTGACGATTAATCTGGTGAAAGATGAGCGCATTATCGTTACGGATATTAACGATATTTACTACGCTGAAGCCCACGAGAAAATGACGTTTGTCTATACCCGGCGTGAAGCGTATGTGATGTCGATGAATATCACTGAGTTTTGTAACCGCCTGCCTGAAAGCCATTTCTTCCGCTGCCATCGCTCGTATTGCGTGAACCTCAGCAAAATCCGCGAGATTGAGCCGTGGTTTAACAATACCTATATTTTGCGTCTGCGGGATTTGGATTTTCAGGTGCCAGTAAGTCGGAGCAAAGTGAAAGAGTTTCGTCAGTTAATGCGGTTGTAAAACGGGCGCAAGAATTTGCGCCCGTCTGGATTACAGAACCTGCCCCAGCGTTTGGCGCAAATGCGCACCCGCCCCAAGCAAACCGGGTTGGTCGTGAACAATCAGGTACACCGGAATATTGTGCACGTACTCTTTAAAGCGCCCTTTATCTTCAAAGCCACCGCGGAAGCCGGAAGCTTTAAAGAACTCAAGGAAGCGTGGCACGATACCGCCCGCGATGTACACGCCGCCAAACGTCCCGAGGGTCAACGCGAGGTTGCCACCAAAACGCCCAAGGATGACGCAGAACAGTGACAACGCACGACGGCAGTCGGTGCAACTGTCTTCCACGGCCTTTTCGGTGATGTCTTTCGGCTTATAGTTTTCTGGCTCACGCCCGTCTGATTTAACAATCGCGCGATATAAATTCACTAAACCTGGGCCTGAGAGCACGCGTTCTGCGGAGACGTGGCCGAT
Source organism: Buttiauxella sp. WJP83 (assembly GCF_027594725.1). NCBI lineage: Bacteria > Pseudomonadati > Pseudomonadota > Gammaproteobacteria > Enterobacterales > Enterobacteriaceae > Buttiauxella > Buttiauxella sp. WJP83. The sequence goes on along the minus strand of NZ_CP110080.1, from coordinate 1,261,599 downwards.
TTCAGTGCGCAGCTCTTCGAGGATAATCCCCTCTTCTTCGCTGTTTGGCGCAAAATCGACGTGGCCGCCTTCGCCCGGCAGACTCACCCAACGTTTATCAACATGAACGAGGTGCGCGACCCCAAGTCCGGTGCCTGCACCGTAAACCGCAACCGGTTTGCCTTCTACTGGCTCACCGCCGCCGAACTTAATCAGTTGCTCTTCTTTGAGAGACGGAATCGCCATTGAAACGGCAGTAAAGTCGTTGATAATTTCCAGATGCTCAAAGCCAAGGTTCTTTTTCATCTCGGCAGTAGAGAAAGCCCAGGTATGGTTGGTCATCGCGACCCAATCACCGGTAATTGGGCAGGCAATGGCGATACAACCATCCGTCACGGCGACATTGTGCTCTTTGAGATAATGCACCACGACCGCTTCCAGGCTTGGGAAATCAAGGCCTGAATAGGTTTTCGCCTGGGTGATGTCACCATTTTCAACGTTGCACAGTGCCAGACGCGCATTGGTGCCGCCCACATCTCCCACCAAAGCATATTTTGTCATTCTTTCACTGCTCCGCTAAAGTCAAAATAAGATCTGGCATCACTGTAAAATTAGCTAGCCTAAACAACAACGACCAGATGAGAAGTGCCTTGGGATTATCGATCTTCGTCACAGATTAGCTTGAGCGTTTCAGCCCTTTTTGCACAGACGCTTAAAACTCTTCAGGCAGACTGTTTGCCACGACGATTTGCGCTTAAAAAATTCGAGTAAGGAAAATTTATGCTCCATCCGCGAGCCAGAACCATGTTGGTTCTTTCTATCCCTGCGTTAGTCATTGGGGTTTGTTCCAGTCTGGTATTGATTGTGGTGATGAAAATCGCCGCGGTCTTGCAGAAATATTTATGGGTCACCCTTCCCGCACATTTCGACCTCAATATGAATTCCCCGATGTGGATTCTATTGATGCTGACTTTCACCGGTATCGCGGTTGGCCTGGTGATTCGCTATATGCCTGGCCATGCAGGCCCCGATCCGGCGACTGAACCCTTGATTGGTTCACCCATCCCCGTGATGGTGCTACCAGGATTGATTATTGCTCTGGTGCTCGGTCTTGCCGGTGGGGTAAGCCTTGGTCCGGAACATCCTATTATGTCGGTGAATATTGCACTGGCGGTGGCGATTGGCGCGCGCTTATTACCTAAAGTTGCCGCACTCGACTGGACGATTCTCGCCGCAGCAGGAACCATCGGTGCGTTATTTGGTACGCCGGTCGCGGCTGCATTGGTATTTTCGCAAATGCTGAATGGCAGCAACGAGGTCCCTTTGTGGGATCGACTTTTCGCGCCGCTGATGGCAGCAGCAGCCGGAGCGATGACTACCGATTTATTCTTCCAACCTGATTTCTCTCTACCTGCGCTGGAATATTCGGAATTCCGCCTGGTGGATGTTTTTAGTGGGGCTGTGGTGGCCACTATCGCCATTGCATTAGGTATGGTCGCCGTCTGGTGCATGCCGCGTGCACATCGCATGTTCCACCAGCTTAAACATCCGGTATTGATTCTTGGCACGGGTGGTTTTTTGTTGGGTGTATTAGGGCTGATTGGCGGTGAAGTGACGTTGTTCAAAGGGCTGGATGAAATGCGTCAACTCGGCGCTGCTCAGAATTATTCCGTAGCGACGTTGCTGATGATTGCGGTGGTAAAACTGGCCGCGCTGGTGATTGCTTCGGCCGCTGGCTTCCGCGGTGGGCGGATTTTCCCCGTAGTGTTCGTCGGTGTCGCGCTGGGCATGATGCTCCATCAGCATGTCGAAGCGGTTCCAGCCGCGATAACGCTGTCTTGTGCCATCCTTGGCCTGGTATTGGTTGTTACGCGTGATGGCTGGCTCAGCCTGTTTATGGCCATGGCGGTGGTGCCAGATATCAAACTGCTTCCGCTGCTGTGTATCGTTATGCTCCCGGCCTGGTTAATGCTGGCCGGTAAACCGGTGATGATGGCCGATAAGCCGAAAGTTTAGTCCTTCGCGGCATTGCGTTTCGCCAGCGATGTCGTGATAGCCTGCAACAACTCAGGGATGTCCTGTTTCGGCAGGACGACTTCCACAAGTGACAGTCGTTCTGCTTTTGCCACCTTCTGCATCACCTCTTCCAGTTGCTCCGTTTCTGTCACCCGCCAACAAAGCGCTGGATTTTTAACGTTCATCGCCTGGGGTATTTGCGTCCAGTTCCACGGCGCAATGTCGTTATATCGCTGCTCCGCGCCATGAATCGCCCGCTCCACGGTGTAACCGTCGTTATTGAGCAAGAAGATAATGGGGCGTTGTTGGTCCCGCATCATTGAACCCATTTCCTGAATGGTGAGTTGCGCCGAACCATCTCCCACCAGTAATACCAGCCGCCGGTTCGGGCAGGCCGTCTGCGCGCCAAATGCCGCAGGAAGTGTAAAACCAATCGAGCCCCAGAGCGGCTGAGCGATAAACGTCACGCCTGCGGGTAAGGTCAGCGTGGCGGCACCAAATGCGGCGGTTCCCTGGTCGGCAAGCACGATGTCCCCGGCTTGCAGGAAGTTTTGCATACACTGCCAGAAAGCGTGCTGGTCGAGTATTCCGTTAGTCGCAGCAGGCAGAGCCGGTGGCTTTTGTTGAGGGACAGACCAACCGGAAACCTGGAGCTTACACAACTGATGCAGCACCTCAACCGCTTGCGCCATCGCAATTCCGCTAAACCAACGATCGCCAATACGCGTGGCATTGGGCTGGATGTCGATAGTCTGTTGTACGGTGAAATGTTGTGTAAATCCGGCAGTGAGCGTGTCGGTGAATTTGACACCAACGCAGATGACAAGCTCGGCCTTTTCAATGGCCTGAATCACCTTTTCATCGCTGGCGGAGGCGCTATAGGTCCCGACAAATCCCAACTGCCCTTCATCGAATAAGCCTTTCCCCATCAACAATGTGGCATGAGGCATCGGCGTGTCATCCATCCATTGTTGCAGCTTTTTTTGTTGCCCAAAACGCAGCGCCAGGAAATCAGCCAATAACGCAACGCTGCGGCTCTCCGCCAGACGCTCCTGAACACATGCACGGAATTCGGCCATTAATGCGGGATCACAGCTTGATTGTGTAGCGAAAAGAGGCTGGGTCGGGCGAGTCGCAGGAACCTGAGAGACATCACTGGGGAGAAGTAGATAGCCTGGGCGACGTTGAGTCAGCGCCTGCTGTAAAACACGGTCGATTTCATAACAGGCATTTTCTGCAGTGAGCGAAGCCTGAGCGACGGTCACCTCCTGCGCCATTCTTGCAAAATGACCGAAATCCCCATCGCCGAGAGTGTGGTGGAGCAGCTCACCACGCCGCTGCGCCCCAAGGCAGGGAGCTCCTACGATGTGGATGACCGGGAGGTATTCGGCATAACTTCCGGCTACACCGTTAATCGCGCTTAACTCGCCAACACCAAATGTCGTTAGCAGGGCTGCCGCACCGTTACAACGCGCATAACCGTCGGCGGCATAAGCCGCGTTCAGTTCGTTGGCGCACCCAACCCAGGCAAGCGTCGGGTTTTCAATCACACTATCCAGAAACTGTAAGTTGTAGTCACCCGGGACACCAAATAGATGGTTGATCCCAGCTTCAGTGAATCGGTCCAGAATATAGTCCGCTACACGGTAAGTCATGACGCGTTCCTTCTCAGAGGGCTTACAGTGAGTATTGGGTATATGTGATCGCTGTCGAGTAACCACGATAATAAGGCAGTGGAAAGAGGTATTTACACTTAACTGAGGTGTAGTCTGATAGACCGTAGCACTGTGAAAACGTATACACTAATTGGGTATTTTCTACTTACAGGGGAAGCTAATGGTTTACCAGGCAAGTTCTGCGCGTTATGAATCAATGGAATATCGCCGCTGTGGGCGCAGCGGACTCAAACTCCCTGCTATTTCACTGGGCTTGTGGCACAACTTTGGTGATACCACGCTGCTGGATAACAGCCGCCAACTGCTACACCGTGCTTTTGATGCGGGGATCACCCATTTTGACCTCGCGAATAACTACGGCCCACCGCCAGGATCGGCTGAAACAAACTTTGGTCGCATCCTGCGTGAAGATTTCCTTCCATACCGTGATGAGCTGATTATCTCATCGAAAGCCGGATACACCATGTGGGATGGCCCTTATGGCGATTGGGGCTCACGTAAGTATCTGATTTCAAGCCTTGACCAGAGCCTGAAACGCATGGGGCTTGAGTATGTCGATATCTTCTATCATCACCGCCCAGATCCTGAAACGCCGCTGGAAGAGACCATGCGGGCGCTGGATACCGTGGTACGCCAGGGTAAAGCCCTGTATGTCGGCATTTCAAACTATCCGGCAGAGCTTGCGGCTCAAGCCATTGAAATTTTGAACGATCTTGGTACACCGTGTCTTATCCACCAGCCTCGTTATTCGATGTTCGAACGTTGGGTGGAAGCCAGTTTGCTGGATGTTCTGCAAGAGAAAGGGGTCGGCAGCATTGCGTTTTCGCCGCTGGCGGGTGGACAGTTGACCGATCGCTATCTGGATGGGATCCCAGCAGATTCAAGGGCCGCCAGCGGCAGCAAGTTCCTGAATGCTGACCAACTCACCGCCGATAAACTGGAAAAAGTGCGTAAATTGAATGCGATAGCGTTACGTCGTGGTCAGAAGCTTTCCCAGATGGCACTGGCGTGGGTACTGCGTGATGATAAGGTGACGTCAGTATTGATAGGCGCTAGCAAGACAGGCCAAATTGATGATGCCGTCGGCATGTTAGCGAGTCGTCATTTCACTACAGCAGAGCTGGCTGAAATCGAAGAGATACTCATGTAACCGCTAACACTGATGTGTTAAAACTTGTCCATTTTTAGCAAAAAGTGCTCTCTTAAGCGATTTAGGAGTTGTGGCGATGAAACACTTAGTTACCGCAACTTACTATTGCATTAACAAGCCGCCTGGCGGTTATCGTGTATCAGGAGAGAGTATGTTCAGGTCACTGATTCTTGCAGTTGCATTACTGGTCTGTGTGCCGTTAGTGGCGAATGCGGGCGAAATCACCCTGCTGCCGTCTGTTAAGCTTCAAATAGGCGATCAGGATTATCGCGGTAATTACTGGGATGGTGGCGGTTGGCGTGATCGCGATTACTGGCGTAATCACTATGAATGGCGCGAAAACCGCTGGCACCGTCATGACAACGGCTATCATCGTGGCTGGTATAAAGACCGTGGCCGTAGCAGCTTTGAGAAGGGCTACCGCGCAGGCTGGAACGATCGGGATGATCATCGTGGGCGTGGCGACCATGGTCGCGGACATGGACATGGCGGTGGTCATCGTCATTAATGACCCGACTGAAGAGTCTCTTCCTGGAGCTGAAGCTCTGAGACTAATCAGTTAAGCTTTGCAGGGAGCTGTAACGCCAGGCGTTGCAGCTTCCAAACATCCCCAGATAGCAAAGTCATTTCCCCATAAGGTAAGTTATCCAATGAAAAAACTCCTTCTCCTGGCCCCCCTGGCAATCGCACTGACTGCAGGCTCCCTGTCCGCTCATGCGAATCAACGCAGCTCAATCAAGAACCCGGCAACAGGGGTGTTATGCGACAAGTATGTCTGTGCCGATGACAAAGGTATCTCTCAAGCACTCACGGGTAAGTATCTGGGTAAGACTGCGGCAAATAATAAATTATTTACCACCAAAGACGTCGTGCTGACCGAGTTTACTTTTTCAAACGGGATCTTCTGCGATGTGAAGGAACGGTTATGTCGTGAAGACAGGTACTACGGCGCGGACGGGAAGCGTTCTGGGAAGATTTCCAGTAAATATACCCAGTTATTGTTTGGTGAGACCCCTTCAGTAAAAACAAGCGAAGATAGCAAGTCTTAGAACCAGCCTCCCCTTATATGTTTCGTAAGGTGAATGGACGATGTGCCATTCACCTTACGACTGTTCCAACGGGCTACAGCCCTAAAACCGTGCCAATCAACAACCACAAATTCAGCGCAACGACGATTGCCACAATCACCCAGCCAGTCATCTTAACCACACGCGTATTCACCAGGTCGCCCATCAGTTTGTCATTGCTGGTGAAAATCAGCAGCGGAACCAGGGCGAGGGCAATCCCGAAACTCAGCAACACCTGACTCATTACCAGAATCCGTGTCGGATCAAGCCCCATCAGAATCACAATGAATGAAGGTGCCATGGTCACGGAGCGACGAACCCACAACGGGATATAGAAGCGGACGAAGCCCTGCATCACCACCTGCCCGGCTAAGGTCCCCACCACGGTGGATGACAATCCCGCAGCAACCAGGCTTAAACCAAAGATTGTGGCCGCCGAATGGCTCAGCAACGGTTGCAACGTGAGGTAAGCTTCATCGAGGTCGGCGACACCAGTGTGGCCTGAGAAATGAAACGCGGCGGCGGCGGTTGCCATCATCGCCAGGTTAACAAACCCTGCAATGGTCATCGCAATCGCAACATCCCATTTGGTTGCGGAATACCGCTCAGCCCGATTTCCCTCATGCATATGCTGGGTCAGCGATGAGTGCAGATAGATTACGTGCGGCATGATGGTTGCACCGAGCACGCCCGCAGCAAGAAATACAGCTTCGCTGGTTGGCAAAGAAGGAATCAGCATCCCTTTCCCTAATTCCACCAATTTAGGCTGCGAGAAAATAAGCTCGACGATATAGGCTGCCGCCACAAAGAGCAGCAATCCGCCAATCACTTTCTCGAGGGGTTTCTGACCACGGCGTTGCAGCATCAGTATCAGGAATGTGGCAATACCGGTTAGCACCGCACCTTGTAATAAAGAGACGCCGAGGATCAGTTTGAAACCAATCGCCGCACCGATGAATTCAGCGAGATCCGTCGCCATGGCAATGATTTCGGCTTGTATCCAGTAAAGCCAGACGACGGGACGCGGATAATGGTCGCGAATCTGTTCGGCCAGGTTTTTACCCGTTGCGATACCGAGTTTTGCAGACAGGATTTGGATGAGCATCGCCATCAGGTTCGCCCAGACCACCACCCACAGCAATTTATAGCCAAAGCTGGCACCCGCCTGGATGTTAGTCGCAAAGTTTCCGGGATCGATATAACCGATGGCAGCGATAAAGGCTGGGCCCATTAACGCCAGGCGTAATCTTCGCGCTGTGCGAGTACCACTATTTTCAACGCGACTGTTATTCATCATCTGCCTCTGAGATATAGCCTTTGCTATGTTTCAAGCTAGCAAAAGTGAGAATGATTATCAAATTCATTTAAAAGAGATAAACTGATTTCTGTGATAGCTTGAAACGATGAGGGATTTTTAGACGCCGATTAACGACGCACAATTAAGACAGCAACTATGATAACTATGATGAAGATATGTGCGTTGACGCAACTTTTACCTTCTTTACTTAACATAGCAGAAATGTATGGTTGATCACTAATTTTGAGTTTGGTCACATGTCATCACTATAGTGTGCGATTGCTCTCGTTTTCTTATTGCTTGTTTCATAGAATGTGCAACGAAATTAAACCTGCCTCATAATATTTGGAGCAAATATGTCCCGCGTTCTGCATTTTGTTTTAGCGCTTGCCGTGGTTGCGTTACTCGCTTTGTTGCTGAGTAGCAATCGTAAGCAGATCCGTATTCGCTTTATCGTTCAATTGTTAGTGATTGAACTTCTTCTCGCATGGTTCTTCCTGAACTCAGAAGTGGGTCTGGGCTTTGTAAGAGGTTTCTCAGAAATGTTTGAGAAACTCCTGTCGTTCGCTAATGAAGGGACAAACTTTGTATTCGGTAAGATGAATGACGAAGGACTCGCCTTCTTCTTCCTGAAAGTACTCTGCCCAATCGTCTTTATCTCTGCGCTGATTGGTATTTTGCAGCACATTCGCGTACTGCCGATCGTCATCCGCTTTATCGGTACCCTTCTGTCTAAAGTGAATGGTATGGGTAAACTGGAATCCTTTAACGCCGTAAGTTCACTGATTTTGGGACAGTCAGAAAACTTTATCGCCTATAAGGATATTCTCGGCAAGATGTCCCGCAACCGCATGTACACCATGTCCGCTACGGCCATGTCTACCGTGTCCATGTCGATTGTCGGCGCTTACATGACAATGCTTGAGCCAAAATATGTGGTTGCAGCGCTGGTATTGAACATGTTCAGTACCTTCATCGTGCTATCTCTGATCAACCCATACCGTGTTGAAGACAGCGAAGAAAACTTGCAGATGTCTAATCTGCACGAAGGCCAAAGCTTCTTCGAAATGCTGGGTGAATATATTCTGGCAGGTTTTAAAGTTGCGATTATCGTTGCGGCAATGCTGATTGGTTTTATTGCCTTGATCGCTGCACTGAACGCACTGTTTGCCGCCATCTTCGGCATCTCCTTCCAGGGCATTTTGGGTTACATCTTCTACCCGGTCGCCTGGATCATGGGTGTTCCATCTCATGAAGCCTTGCAGGTTGGCAGTATCATGGCCACTAAACTGGTATCAAACGAATTCGTTGCGATGCTGGATCTGCAAAAACTGGCCGGTACGCTCTCCCCACGCGCGGAAGGTATCCTGTCTGTGTTCCTGGTTTCGTTTGCCAACTTCTCTTCTATCGGGATCATCGCTGGTGCGATTAAAGGCCTGAACGAAGAGCAAGGTAACGTGGTTTCTCGCTTCGGCCTGAAACTGGTTTACGGCGCAACGCTTGTGAGCATTTTGTCTGCTTCTATTGCAGGCCTGTTCTTGTAATTCTCACGCTTCAAACAAAAACCGAGGCTTTTGCCTCGGTTTTTTTATGCCTGAAAATCTTCATCATCCTGCCAACAGACCTGATTTCGCCCACGAGTTTTCGCCCGGTACATGCGCATATCAGCAAGGGTTTGGATTTGGTCAAGCGAACTCTCAGGATGCTCGCTGTGGGAGGCCACACCCAACGATGCGGTAATCGGTAGCTTCAAGCCATTTTCGAGAATCAAGGCGGAAGATTCGAGCTCCCACTTAATTCTTGTCGCTACCCTAATTCCGGTTTTGAGATCGGAATTAGGCAGGTAAACACAGAACTCCTCGCCACCAATGCGTCCCAGAACATCCTGGCTGCGTATGGCTTGTTGAATACGCCGTGTAGCATGAATCAGCACATTATCGCCAACCAAATGCCCATATACATCGTTCACCTTTTTAAAGTAGTCGAGGTCCAATTGTACGAGTGTGTAATCCACGTAGTTCGGGCTAAGTTGTGACGTTTTTGCAAAAAAGCCACGGCGGTTAAGCGCTCCGGTTAAATCGTCGTGAAGCGCATGGTGTTGCATTTCGCGTTGTAAATTGCCCATATTCCGCACCAGGCGGCAAATAATGCTGTGCGCCCCCAGCAAGAAAAACAGAAAAATCAAAAACATGGTGACAAGAAGCAGACTGAATCGCCCAAACTCTTCATGCAGCCCCTGGCCCAAGGTTTGGGTGTTAACCAATATCGAATGCGTTCCTTTTAGCTTACCAAAAGTGATAAAGGTCAATCCCGAACGGAGAGTGCCACGCTTTTTTTCAGCCAGCATATTGAGAATGGTTTTTTTCTGTTCCGCACTTAACTGAACGTTATTTTCCGCGCCCACCGCTTTTGTCAGCGGTTTTAATTGTTCATCATACAATCGGTAGGCACTACGGCCCCCATCAGGTAATGAGGAGGCAAGAAACTTCTCGACCGATTGTCTATCAAATGCAATGCCTAATAATCCTATCCATTCACCACCAAAATCGACAGGAATGGCTGCGTTGATCAGCGCTTCATCGCTGTTAACAATATTTTGCCGCGTCCAGAAAGGTGCTCGCTTGGGATTCAAAAGCGGAGATGCCAATACGAAACTTCCCTGTTTTTCGAATGGGTTATAGCTATTGATCAGCAGCGAGTTAACTTTCTTCGATAAAGAGGCGATAAATTCACCTTCGCGCGAGATGTAATACAAATCAGCCAACAGTTCATTATCTCCCGTTGCTAGCGGGAAAAGCCCTCGGATTTTACGCAACCCATTGAGTTGCTGCCGTACCTCCAGAGACTTCTTGTCCTGAAATGCTTCATCCTCGGTAACAGAATCAGGCAAAGGCAATTCGCCTATCCACAACGGCTTTTGAATCGTATTTTCATTGAGTTCCCATGGTGTCACTGGGCTCCCCGGAAAGATCGGGTCATCCATCGCTTCAATAAAAATTCTTTTTAAATAGCGAAGGTTATCAACCTTGTATTGCGCTCTGCTTTCGAGGCGTGCAATCACGCTTTCAAGATGGCCAAGCTGACTGGAGCGATATCCCTGGTTAAAGAGTTGCCCTTGCTGCCAGAACAAAAAAGTGATCAGCACAAAAACAAAAATGAAAACCAGATGAATAACACGCAAGGTTTTTGCCATTGGCAGACGAAATCTATTCGCTAAAGAAGTACTCACAATAAAGTCCTGTGATCATATGCTCGCAACATATTGCTACCTTAAAAAGTATGGACTGTATTAAGAGGCACGGGTTTGCCAATCAGGTAACCTTGCAAAAACTGTACACCCAGTTTATGCAATAGTGCCCGCTGTTCTTCGGTTTCAACAAACTCAGCAACGACACTCAGTTGCTTCGCATGGGCCATATCACATATAGATTTAACGATCAGGGGGTCAAGCGAGTCCGACGTGATGTCTTTGATGAAGCAACCATCAATCTTAATAATGTCCGCCTGAAGCCGTTTGAGCCTTTCGTAATTCGCATAGCCGGTGCCAAAGTCATCAATGGCAATTTTAAAACCACTCTCGCGCAGCAGCATGATGTTCTGCATGGAGATTTCTGACTCTGAAAATGCCTGCTCCTCAGTCACTTCGATAATCACACTGCGGGTTGGCACTTTAAAATCATTAAACAAGGAAACTATTTTCTGAGCGACATCTTTTTGCATCAACGTTAATGGCATGAGATTAACGGAGAAACGTGGCTGTTGGATAGTCGCAGGATGCTGCTGCAGGAAACTCACCAGTTTCTGCATGATCAGCATATCGAAGCGGGTGCTGAGGTTAAATTCAGTGATAATGGGAATAAAGTTATCAGGGGTAATAATTTTCCCATCTAATGATAAGCGAGTTAATATTTCGTGATACCCCTTTCCCTGCTCATCTACAATAGGTTGCGCATAGAGAACGAAGGATTGCTCATCATTCAGTGCTCGTTTAATTTTTTGCAAAATTAAAACACGTTCAGCTGTCTGATCTGAAACATCTTCAATTCGGGTATCCAGACTGAGTACACGCTTCGTCGCACATGCCTGCTCAGAGAGATAACTTAATTGCCCTAATGTACGATGTAACTCAATAAGATCATTGTCGATAACGCTATAAGATGCACTGTACTCAATTTCCAGCATAGTATTATGCCATTTTACTTGCTTGCTATTGAGCGTGTCGACTATATGGCCCAGTCGATCAGCAGTACCCTGGCCATGCAAAAACATTAATAATTCACTACCGGGTAATTGAAATACCTGTTCACCTTGCTGCAAGAAAGGTTTTAATTGCCAGGTGATAATGCGTTTGCATTCAATGCGCATCATGATGCCGTAGTGTCGGCTTAAAAATTCAAGATTAGACATGCGCAAGCAACACAAAGTCCCTTTGGGATAGCATTGCACATGATGTTCCAGCGCACGTATATTCGGTAGTTGAGTTAAGGGGTCGGTAAGCGCTTGCGAACGATAAATACGTTTCATCCACTCGTTTTTCTTCAACACCGTCGTCATATACACCATACAGACGTTAAATGTAATAAATACCGAGAGGATAAATGACAGAGCAAATTCATTATTTACCCCGTAAAGAAAACCGTCGTTATATGTCAGCAGTAACCATGCAGAAATCGCCCACATCAACCCCATTAAACGTGGACCAAAATGCCGAATGCCCAAGGTAAAGAGTACGAAAATGACTGGAACCAGATAGCCTGAAACCTGTAGCACCCCCCAAGTGGAGCACAGTACCCATAGCATTATTATCAGGCAAAAGACCCAGGTATAAGTGTAATAACGACGCGGCCCAACAAAATCACGCATTACACAACGGAGCCAGAATGCTCGGGCATAATTAGGATTAAGGATCATCCTTAATGGGTAATAGAACAACGGGGTGAAAATGAGCGAGGCGGCAACTAAACTTTGAAAATCTACTACCATAAAGATCAGAGAATTATCACCAAAGTAAGCCGCTACCCGATCAGGGAAGTGGATATAATACCCGGAGATATACATCATCAACTTAATAATAAAAGGTGCAGCAAAACCTAGCCAAAATATCCTGACACCGATACCTTTATCTGCCAATCCATGTCGCCAGCGTGCACCAAGATTATAACGCGCCATCATACTGCATAGTGATATTGTCAATATCAGGCAAAAGACAAAGACCAACAATGCAAACCAGGATATCTTTAAACAGAAAGAATATGCAACGATTGAAGCTATTAATAGTGGAATAATAGCAACCCGGCCATAGATAAACACCAGGGCGATCATGAAACTTATCGGAAGGTAAGCGAGATAAATCTGTTTGCCTTCAATAACTGTAGAGGGTGAAATGTAACGAGAAAGAGGTACAAACAGAAGGCTTAAAACCAGTGCTGTGACGGATTTTTTTATCATTTTTTTGAAAGTCATAAGCCCTGATGTGATTATTCTGCTCTTGATTAGCAGTGTTATTCGGCGATGAATAATACGTTTATTTATTGTTCAAATCAAGTTTGTATAATAATTAGCCGCTTTAATTTCCTTGATTTTTTATACATTCAAACAAAGGGAAACAGTTTGATATATTTCTATTGAGAATAAATCGTATTCAATTTGTAGTGCATAAATAGCGTTATATCGTGATTAATTTGGGAATTTTGGGGAGTTGGGTTGTTAAAACGAAAAACCCCCGCCATCAGGCGAGGGTCTTATGTTTTGGTGGAGCTAAGCGGGATCGAACCGCTGACCTCTTGCATGCCATGCAAGCGCTCTCCCAGCTGAGCTATAGCCCCACGAATGGGTTTGGTTTAAACAGTTCAAATCTTGCTGGTAAAGATTTGGTGGAGCTAAGCGGGATCGAACCGCTGACCTCTTGCATGCCATGCAAGCGCTCTCCCAGCTGAGCTATAGCCCCGTACCGTGAAACCGTGTCGTATCGACGGGCGGCATCATATGAAACCCACTCGAGAGTGTCAACGGCAAATTCTTCTTCTGCGATCAATCGTCTAAAAAGCAAACAGCATGAGCAAAAGCAAATTGCATATCATCCCGCGGTAGTTAATCCTGTCACAGTTTCCAGTAAAATGATCCCATAAAATGAATCACTAATAACCCTTTTGGATTTAAGGAAAAACTGTGCTCAAGGAACGTATGACCCCAGAAGAGCTGGCGATTATTACTGGCTATAGCCGCCAAACAATCAACAAATGGGTACGAAAAGAGAGTTGGCTCACTACGCAAAAACCGGGTGTTCAGGGAGGTAAAGCTCGCCTGATTCATGTTGATGAACGTGTTCGCGATTTTATAAATAGTGCAAAGCGCGTTTCTGAGAAACACAGTAGCTACCATGTTAACGACACCTCTCTGGAAGGCCTTCTGCTTAATTCGATGAAACAGATGTCGCTAACAGAGCAAGAAAAGTTGTCAGCACTGCTTCTGCGTGAAGGTATTGCGGGCGTTTTAAAGCGGTTAGGTATTCGTGACGAGTAAAACGAGTATTAAAAAGCCGGCATAACCGGCTTTTCTATGTGCTTATTACTGCTGTGCTTCGCGCTGGGCAATAAATTCCAGCGCTTGGTTGATGCGCGCAATAGAACGTTGTTTACCAATCGCGTGAACCGTCACATCCAGACCCGGTGACTGCCCTGCCCCCGTTACCGCCACGCGCAATGGCATACCAACTTTGCCCATACCCACTTCAAGTTCATCCGCTGTTGCCTGAATAGCGTTATGTACGTTTTCCGCAGTCCAGTCAGTTAACGCTGCCAGTTTGTCGCGTACGACTTCGAGTGGCTGACGTGCAACCGGGCGCAGGTGTTTCTTCGCGGCATCAGCATCAAACTCGCTGAAATCTTCATAGAAGTAGCGGCACGTTTCCGCCATCTCTTTCAGAGTTTTGCAGCGGTCGCCAAGCAGTTTAACCAGTTCAGCCAGTTGCGGGCCATTACGGGTATCAATGTTTTGCTGCTCGATATGCCATTGCAGATGCGTCGCAACATATTCAGGAGCAAGATGATTAATGTAGTGGTGGTTCAACCACTGCAATTTTTCGGTGTTAAATGCGCTGGCTGATTTGCTTACTGAATCTAACGTGAACAGCTTGATCATCTCTTCACGAGTAAAGATCTCCTGATCGCCATGTGACCAGCCCAGACGCACCAGGTAGTTCAGCAAAGCTTCTGGCAAATAACCGTCATCACGATATTGCATCACACTGACTGCGCCATGACGTTTGGACAGTTTTTTACCGTCATCGCCATTAATCATAGAAACGTGTGCATACACAGGAACCGGTGCATTCAACGCTTTCAGGATGTTGATCTGACGCGGCGTGTTGTTGATGTGGTCTTCACCACGCACAACGTGAGTGATTTCCATATCCCAGTCATCGACAACAACACAGAAGTTATAGGTTGGAGAACCATCGGTACGGCGAATGATCAGATCGTCCAGTTCCTGGTTGCTGAACTCGATTGGGCCACGGATCTGGTCGTCGAAAATAACAGAACCTTCTTGCGGGTTGGCAAAACGCACAACACAAGGTTCATCTGCCGCGTGGTGTTCGTGGCCGTGACGGCAGCGACCGTCATAGCGCGGCTTGTCACCGTTCGCCATTTGTTCTTCACGCAGTGCTTCAAGACGTTCTTTAGAGCAGTAGCATTTATAAGCGGTTCCCGCTTCCAGCATGTCATCGATAACCGCGTTGTAGCGATCAAAACGTTTAGTCTGGTAGTACGGACCTTCGTCCCATTCAAGGCTCAACCAATTCATGCCATCCATAATAGCTTCGATAGCTTCTGGCGTTGAGCGCTCAAGGTCAGTGTCTTCTATACGCAGCACAAACTCTCCGCCGTGGTTACGAGCAAAGAGCCATGAGTAAAGAGCAGTACGAGCACCACCAACGTGCAAATAGCCAGTTGGGCTTGGCGCAAAGCGAGTTTTGATTTTCATTGAACGGCCTTAATTACGCAAAAGTACCGGGAAACCGGCAAATGCCAGGGAATAAAGAGTGGGCAACATTCTACCACTGTGTGCTGATTCCTCAATGTCGATACCTTTAGTTGTCAGCAATCCACATATTTTGGTGGCAAATCAATCACCAATGGATAATTCCTGATCGCATTGTTTATTTTTACGACGAACAAAAAAAATCTTTAGAAAAGGCGTTGACTCATTTTCAACTCTCCCTATAATGCGACTCCACACAGCGGGGGTGATTAGCTCAGTTGGTAGAGCACCTCCTTTACACGGAGGGGGTCGGCGGTTCGAGCCCGTCATCACCCACCATTCATTAGTGAGTGATTCCGCAGTGTGTAGTAAGAGATAAGATTTGGGTGATTAGCTCAGTTGGTAGAGCACCTCCTTTACACGGAGGGGGTCGGCGGTTCGAGCCCGTCATCACCCACCATTATCGTCTCTTGCAATAGTAGTACCGAAGTTTGGGTGATTAGCTCAGTTGGTAGAGCACCTCCTTTACACGGAGGGGGTCGGCGGTTCGAGCCCGTCATCACCCACCATTCGGGTCGTTAGCTCAGTTGGTAGAGCAGTTGACTTTTAATCAATTGGTCGCAGGTTCGAATCCTGCACGACCCACCAATGTAGAAAGGCGCCCTAAAGGCGCCTTTTTGCTATGCGCGATTCACCAAACTCCCTCCCGCATAATTCTCCTCAAGATTTATTCCCGACTGGCCGATATCTGTTTTACTTAATTAGCCCTTCAAGGAATGATCATGAGCAACACTATTACAGCCTCTCCTCCCTCGCCACAGACCAGTACAGCGACATCAGCAAGCCCAGCGGGTAATGACCTGGCTTCGCAAATTACTCGCATCACGCAGCAGATAACCAAACTCACGCAACAAGCTAAAGAGATTGCTGACGGTAGCGGTACTCCCGAAGAAAAACAAAAGCAGCAAGAGTTAATTCAGTCGCAAATTAATATGCTGCAGGCACAACTAGCACAGTTGCAACAACAGCAAGCGGAACAAGCCCAGCAAAAGCAGGAGCAGTCGCAATCGAGAGTGGAAGGTGTGAATAAACCATCAGAATCCAACCAGATTGATATCTACATCTAATCATGATTAAAAAGTGGGTCGCCCAGGCGAGCAGCGGTTAACTGCTGCGCCTGTTGGCCTACAACTTGCCAGATAGCCTCTGCCGCACGTGAAAGCGAACGATTCTTGCGGCGCACCAACATTAATTGCCGATCCACGACGGGGACAAGGGGCCGGACAACAAGCGGTCTACCCTGAGGCAATGGCAACGCTAGCGCGGGGAGCACACTGATACCGATCCCCGCTTCAACCATCGGAAAAAGCGTGGCTGGATGGCCAATCTGCTGCACAATATTTGCCTCAATCCCCTGACGCATTAGCGCACTATCAATCAATGGGCGACTTCCTGAGGCATAATCCTGCAACACCAAATTTGCCCCCTGCAATGCTTGCCATGAGACTTGCGCTTGATTGGCAAATGGATGGTCATTACGGCAAAGCAGTAAAAATGGCTCAGACAGTACGGCTTCACAATCCAGATCATTTGCCTGAATGGGGTCAATAACCATGCCAAAATCGACCTCACCCTGGCGGATACTTTGCAGCACCCACTGTTGAGGACGGTCATGAAGAACAAAACGGATAGCGGGATATTCCAGTGCTGCGGCCGCGATAGATTGCGGCATTAAATGAGCGGAAATGGTCTGGCTTGCGGCAACTCGCACCGTACCGCTTAGCTGCTGGCCGACGCTGCGCGTATCCAACAATGTACCTGTCAGTTCTTCAAGCAACAACTCGAGACGCGCCGCGAGTTGCTGGCCCGCTTCCGTCAGCACAACTTCACGCGTGGTGCGATCCAACAGCTTTACACCTATTTCACTTTCCAGCTCTTTCACACTATGGCTGACCGCTGACTGGCTAAGGCCAATTTCCTCCCCTGCCCGGCTAAAACTTCCGGCATGAGCTACAGCAACGAACACCTTTAACTGACGCAGAGAATAATTCATCTATTTAATTCATCAATTCATTCAACAAATCAATTTTATTTCTAAAATCAATGAAAGCACAATAGCCCCTCAACAGCTTGAGGAATGAAAATGAAAATCTTTCGCGTGCTCGACCCTTTCACGCTGACGCTAATTTTTACCGTACTCCTGGCGTCTTTCTTTCCCGCTCAGGGCAGTTTTGTTGGCTTCTTTGAAGGACTCACCACGGCGGCGATTGCCCTGCTCTTCTTTATGCATGGCGCCAAGCTTTCCCGTGAAGCGATCATTGCCGGTAGCAGCCACTGGCGGTTGCACTTATGGGTAATGTGCAGCACCTTTGTTCTCTTCCCGGTTTTGGGGGTTTTGTTTGCCTGGTGGGCACCAGTGAACGTCAGCCCTGAAATTTACACCGGCTTTTTGTACCTTTGCATCCTGCCTGCCACCGTGCAATCAGCCATTGCATTCACCTCTCTTGCCGGAGGAAATGTCGCCGCCGCCGTCTGCGCAGCATCTGCTTCAAGCCTGCTCGGCATTTTCCTCTCGCCACTGTTAGTGGGCATGGTGATGCATGTCCATGGTGCAAGCGGAAGCTTGCAGCAAGTCGGCAGTATTATGTTGCAGCTACTGGTGCCATTTGTGGCCGGGCATCTTTCTCGCCCATGGATTGGCGAGTGGGTTGCACGCCATAAAAAATGGATTGGTAAAACAGACCAGACGTCAATTCTATTGGTTATCTACACGGCATTTAGCGAGGCGGTCAGACATGGGATTTGGCACAAAGTCGGTTTAGGTTCACTGCTGTTTATCGTGGTGGTCAGTCTTGTCATGCTGGCGATCATCATTGGCATCAATATGTTCGTCGCCAGACGTCTGGGCTTTAGTAAAGCGGATGAGATTACGATTGTGTTCTGTGGCTCGAAAAAGAGCCTAGCGAACGGTATTCCGATGGCGAACATTCTGTTCCCTGTGGCTACCGTGGGAATGATGGTGCTACCGCTGATGATCTTCCATCAGTTGCAGTTGATGATTTGCGCAGTACTCGCTCGTCGTTATCAGCAAGAAACAAAAGTGGCAGTCAAAGCTGCCACTGAAAATACACAATAATATATACCCAAAATAATTCGAGTTGCAGGAAGGCGGCGACGCAGTAAACCCCCAGGAGCTTACTCCAGTAAGTGACTGGGGTGAGCGAGGAAAGCCAACGCACGTGCAGCTTGAAGTATGACGGGTAAATTAGTGCCGCTTGAGGGGCTTCACCAACCCCTCCAGTCCTTCTGTTTTAATCAGCAATGTCAATCTCATCAACTCACCCAGATGGCCTTGTGGAAACTCATCTTTGCGAGCAAACCACAGCAGATACTCTTCCGGCACATCGATCAGCACGCGGCCTTTGTACTTGCCGAATGGCATTACGGTATTGGCTATCTCAATAAGCTGTTCTTTATCCATCTCATTCACCCAATAAGCGAACCATCTCAGCTTCATCAATCACATCAATGCCCAGCTCCTGAGCTTTAGCAAGCTTAGAACCCGCCGCTTCACCCGCAATCAACAGATCCGTTTTCTTCGACACACTACCCGCAACCTTCGCGCCTAACGCCACCAAACGGGCTTTCGCATCGTCTCGCGACATAATGCTGAGCGAACCCGTCAGCACCACCGTTTTGCCGGCAAATGGGCTGTCGATTTCCTCGGCTTTGATTATTACGGGAGCTGGCCAGTGAACGCCCGCCTCTTCTGTCAATTGACGGATGACTTCACGGTTGCTCTCTTCGGCAAAGAAGTTAAATGTGTGAGTAGCAACCACAATGCCGACATCAGGGACTTTTTGCAGTTCTTCAATACTTGCGGCAGAAAGAGCATCCAATGAACCAAAATGCGCCGCTAAACTCGCTGCTGTCGCTTCGCCTACCTCACGGATACCGAGCGCATACAAGAAACGAGCAAAGGTGGTTTCTTTCGCTTTTTCCAGTGCATCAACAACGTTTTGTGCGGATTTTGGCCCCATGCGATCAAGCCCCGTGAGTTTACCGGGAGTAAGCGTAAACAGGTCGGCTGGGGTGTGGACGTACTCTTTCTCAACCAGTTGGTCGATTATCTTATCGCCCATTCCGTCAACGTCCAGCGCACGGCGAGACACAAAGTGTTTGAGGGCTTCTTTGCGTTGAGCGCCGCAAATCAGGCCGCCAGTGCAACGCGCTACCGCTTCGCCTTCTACACGTTCAACGTCAGAACCACACACCGGACAATGCGTTGGGAAAACAATCTCGGTAGTGTTGTCAGGACGCTCAGATTCCACCACGCCGACAACCTGTGGGATAACGTCACCAGCGCGACGAATCACCACGCGGTCGCCAATCCTTAAGCCCAAACGCTCAATTTCATCGGCATTATGCAGCGTCGCATTACTGACCAGCACACCTGCGACCTGAACAGGTTCAAGGCGCGCCACTGGGGTAATAGCGCCAGTGCGTCCAACCTGGAACTCGACATCACGAACAAACGTCATCTGCTCCTGAGCCGGGAATTTAAACGCCACTGCCCATCGCGGTGCTCGTGCAACAAAGCCGAGCGTTTCTTGTAGCGCAAGCGAATCCACTTTGATAACGACACCGTCGATATCAAAGCCTAATGATGGGCGATCGTTTTCAACCTGATGATAAAACGCCAACACTTCTTCTGCTGTATTGCAAAGACGAATGCGGTCGCTGACCGGCAATCCCCACTCTTTAAATTGCTGTAAACGCGCGTGGTGGCTGGTAGGTAATTCACCGCCTTCAAGCAGGCCAACACCATAACAGAAGAAAGTTAATGGACGTTTAGCTGTGATACGTGGGTCGAGCTGGCGTAACGAACCCGCTGCAGCGTTGCGAGGGTTGGCAAAAATTTTCCCGCCAGTTCGACGTGCTTCATCATTAATTTTTTCAAAACCTGCCTGCGGCAGGAACACTTCTCCGCGCACCTCCAGGCGGCGGGGAATATTTTCACCACGCAATTTAAGCGGAATCGCGCGGATAGTACGCACGTTGGCCGTAATATTTTCACCCGTAGTACCATCACCACGGGTGGCTGCACGAATCAGCACGCCATCTTCATAGAGCAGGCTCACGGCCAGACCGTCTAACTTCAGCTCGCAACAAAACGTGACAGCCTCAGTGCTTTTCAAACGGTCCTGAACACGCTTGTTAAATGCAAGATAGCTCGCTTCATCAAAGACGTTATCCAGAGACAGCATCGGGACTTCGTGGCGCACTTGGGTAAATTCACTGAGTGGCGCAGCCCCGACTCGCTGAGTAGGAGAATCAGGGGTGATTAACTCCGGGTGTGCTTCTTCTAAACTGCGCAATTCCCCCATCAAGCGGTCATATTCCGCATCCGGAATCTCTGGGTTATCCAGTACATGATAGAGGTATTCATGATGGCGAAGCGTGGTTCGCAGTTGAGTAATGTGTTGTTCAATTGTGTCCATATCGCACCATCAATATAAAAAACCCCCGACATGCGGGGGTTTAGGGGAAACATGTTCAGGATGGATATCAAGCGTTAGCGTTGGCGTTTGCTTCTACCACTTCGCGGATGCGGTCCTGATATTCACGCATTTTCTGCGGCGTCATCATGCGGCGTTGGTCGTCCAGCACAACGCCTCCAACCTCATCAGCAATATGCTGAGCAGACTGTAGCATCAGCTTAAAGTTCTGCGCTGGGTCGCCATAAGACGGCACCTGCATGAAGATTGTCACGCCTGGCGTGGCAAAATTAGTCATGCTTTCAGGGTCAAACGAACCGGGTTTAACCATATTAGCGAGGCTAAACAGAACCGGGCCGCTACCATCAGGACTGAGGTGGCGGTGGAAAATGTTCATTTCGCCAAAAATAAAACCGGCTTGCTGAATGCTGTTTAACAGCACATCACCGTTGATCATACTGCCAGCATGTGCCGAGACATTAAGCACAATCACCGTTTCTTTACGACGCACAGCTGGTTCTGGTGTCGGAACCGGCTGAACATCAGGCGCACGTTCTACATGCTGAGCAGGTTGAGCGGTCGGCTGTTGAATCGGCTCTTGCGGTGCCACTGGCTGCGCAACAGGTTCTTGAACAACCGGTTGATGAACCACTGGCTGCACAGGCTGTTGAGGTGCGGGCTGGTGATATGTCGGCGCAACTGGCGTTTCCTGACGCGGCACGACCGGTTCAGGTTGACGCTGACGTGGCTCGGCAGAAGCATAAGGTGGTTCGTATTGATGTTGAGGCGCTTGCGGCTGACGAGGCATTTCTGGCTCGCGAGTCACTGTTTCCTGCGCAGGAGTCACCCGACGCACGCGCACCTCACCAACTCCATCATCTTGTTCATCGTCAGCCTCGTCGTCATCCGACTCGTACTCGTCACGCTTAGACTTCATGCGTTTCAGTGGACGATCACGAAAAATGGATGAACGCTCCTTACGACTCGTCCACAGACCGTGAACCAGTAAGGCTATTATGGCGATCGCGCCAACAATGATTAATATCAGACGCAAATCCTGCATCATTATATTCTCTGTTGTTCTAACACCTTGCCACCGCGGCAAACATTTACTTACTAAGAGTATTTGCCCATCTGCTCAAGTGCAAGTCCGCACACGGTTTTCTCAGCAGAAAGATGTTCCTAAAAGCGTTTTTTGCTGTTTTTTCGACCATTTCCTAATAAGTTTTTCTCCTGACAGTCAGTTATGATGGTTGTACATGTAAAAGCAAAGCCTAAAAAGGAGTTCGTTTAGATTATGGTTTCAGCGTCAGGAGCCGAGCCACGCAGTGGCGTTTATTATTTTTCGCAGGGCTGGAAGTTGGTCCTTGAGCCAGGAATCAAACGTTTCGTGCTCATGCCACTGCTGGTCAATATTCTTTTAATGGGTGGCGCATTCTGGTGGCTGTTTTCTCGCCTGGATGTTTGGGTGCCCACGTTGCTGTCCTACGTGCCAGACTGGCTGCAGTGGTTAAGCTATCTCATTTGGCCGCTGGCAGTGATCTCTATTTTGCTGGTATTTGGCTATTTTTTCTCGACCATTGCCAACTGGATTGCAGCACCATTCAACGGATTACTGGCAGAGCAACTTGAGGCGCGTCTGACTGGAGCGACCCCGCCTGATACTGGCATAGCAGGCATCATGAAGGATGTTCCGCGCATCATGAAACGTGAATGGCAAAAGCTATCCTGGTATTTGCCACGCGCACTGGTGCTTCTGGTGCTCTATTTCATTCCGGGTATCGGTCAAACTATTGCACCCGTTTTATGGTTCTTATTTAGCGCCTGGATGCTGGCTATACAGTATTGCGACTATCCCTTTGATAACCATAAAGTCCCATTCAAAGAGATGCGTATTTCGTTGCGCGAGAAGAAAGTCATTAACATGCAGTTTGGTTCCCTGGTCAGTTTGTTTACCCTGATCCCTTTCCTGAATCTGGTCATCATGCCGGTTGCCGTTTGTGGTGCGACCGCGATGTGGGTGGATTGCTACCGCCCAAAACACGCCATGTGGAAATAGTTTTTCAGGAGCGGCTAATGCCGCTCCTTATTCCTTCTTATTCCTTCTGGCTCCTGCTTATTTCCCTTCTACATATAGATATGCGATTTCTTTACTTCCGCATAACTTCTAAGCAGGTATGCTGAAGAGGTTTCCCAAATTTCATACAGTTAAGGACGGGCTATGAGCAAGATCTATGAAGACAACTCTCTGACAATCGGTCATACGCCGCTGGTTCGTCTGAACCGCATCGGTAATGGACGCATCCTGGCGAAGGTAGAGTCCCGCAACCCGAGCTTTAGCGTCAAATGCCGTATCGGAGCCAATATGATTTGGGATGCCGAAAAACGCGGCGTGCTCAAGCCGGGTGTTGAGCTGGTTGAGCCAACCAGTGGTAATACCGGTATCGCACTGGCTTATGTTGCCGCAGCGCGTGGATACAAACTGACGCTGACCATGCCTGAAACCATGAGTATCGAACGTCGTAAACTCCTGAAAGCACTGGGTGCTAACCTGGTGTTGACTGAAGGCGCGAAAGGCATGAAAGGTGCGATTCAGAAAGCTGAAGAAATAGTTGCCAGCAACCCAGAAAAATTCCTTCTGTTACAGCAGTTCAGTAACCCAGCAAACCCAGAAATTCACGAAAAAACCACAGGCCCAGAGATCTGGGAAGATACCGATGGAGAAGTGGACGTATTCATTGCGGGTGTTGGCACAGGCGGTACGCTGACCGGTGTAAGCCGTTATATCAAAAATACTAAAGGCAAAACCGATCTTATCAGCGTCGCGGTGGAACCAACCGACTCTCCGGTTATTGCCCAGGCACTGGCAGGTGAAGAACTCAAACCAGGGCCGCACAAAATTCAGGGCATCGGTGCCGGTTTCATTCCTGGCAACCTCGATCTCAAACTGATCGACAGAGTTATCGCTATCACTAACGAGGAAGCTATCTCTACCGCACGTCTTCTGATGGAAGAAGAAGGTATTCTTGCGGGAATTTCATCCGGTGCTGCGGTAGCTGCTGCGTTAAAACTTCAGGAAGATGAAGCATTTACCAATAAAAACATTGTGGTTATACTGCCATCTTCCGGTGAGCGTTACCTGAGTACAGCGCTCTTTGCCGATCTTTTCACTGAAATAGAGCTGCAACAGTGATGCCAGGGTGGTAAATCTGTGTAAAAAAGCACCCAAATGGGTGCTTTTTTGTGGCATCCGTCAAACTTTTGGCTAACCTGGCATTGCGTCACTCTGCCAGGTCTGGTATCTATCCAGCAAATTATTTTGATGCGCGAAATTAATCGGAATGTGAGATACCTCTGCTGAATCGATTTATCGATTTGGTGCAAAATCAGATTTCACGGCATAATGGTTAATGACGAGCGAGCCGCGAAGCGCATGGCAGATGCCAAAGCACATTTCGTGGTTCCCGAAAGCATCTTGTGTCGCGTAGAGTTACTATTAACGCGCCGCTAACTATACAGGCTAAAGTTTTGCCACCAGGCTAGACTTTAGTTCCACAACACTAAACCTATAAGTTGGGGAAATACAATGTTCCAGCAAGAAGTTACCATCACCGCTCCAAACGGTCTGCATACCCGCCCTGCTGCTCAGTTTGTTAAAGAAGCTAAAGGCTTCACTTCTGAGATCACTGTGACCTCCAACGGCAAAAGCGCTAGCGCAAAAAGCCTGTTCAAACTGCAAACTCTGGGCCTGACTCAAGGTACCGTTGTGACCATCTCTGCTGAAGGCGAAGATGATCAAAAAGCAGTTGAGCATCTGGTAAAACTGATGGCTGAACTCGAATAAGTTCTCCGGGTTCTTGGTAAATATCAGTCACAAGTAAGGTAGGGTTATGATTTCAGGCATTGCAGCATCCCCGGGTATCGCTTTCGGCAAGGCACTTTTGCTGAAGGAAGATGAAATTGTCATCGACCGGAAGAAAATTTCTGCCGACAAAGTTGCGCAGGAAGTTGAACGTTTCTTAAGCGGGCGCGCTAAAGCGTCAGCACAGTTAGAAGCGATCAAAATTAAAGCTGGCGAGACCTTCGGTGAAGAAAAGGAAGCTATCTTCGAAGGCCACATCATGTTGCTGGAAGACGAAGAGCTTGAGCAGGAAATCATAGCCCTCATCACTGATAAATTAGTGACTGCTGATGCAGCTGCTCACGAAATTATCGAAGGCCAGGCTATCGCGCTGGAAGAATTAGACGATGAATACCTGAAAGAGCGTGCGGCTGACGTACGTGACATCGGTAAGCGTCTGCTGCGTAATATCCTTGGTCTGGCAATTATCGACCTTAGCGCTATTCAGGACGAAGTTATCCTGGTCGCTAAAGATTTGACGCCGTCAGAAACCGCACAGCTTAACCTGCAAAAGGTTCTGGGTTTCATCACCGATATCGGTGGCCGTACTTCCCATACCTCCATCATGGCGCGTTCTCTTGAATTGCCAGCGATAGTCGGTACCGGTAGCGTGACCACTCAGGTGAACACTGGCGATTATCTGATCCTCGATGCGGTTAACAATAAAGTTTACGTTAACCCAACCAACGATGAGATCGAAGCCCTGCGCGCTGTACAGCAACAGGTAGCTTCTGAGAAAGCTGAACTGGCAAAACTGAAAGATCTGCCAGCCATCACTCTCGATGGTCATCAGGTAGAAGTTTGCGCAAACATCGGTACTGTTCGTGATATCGACGGTGCAGAGCGCAATGGTGCAGAAGGTGTCGGTCTGTACCGTACAGAATTCCTGTTCATGGACCGTGATTCACTGCCAACTGAAGATGAGCAGTTCGCGGCGTACAAAGCAGTGGCTGAAGCCTGTGGCTCACAAGCTGTTATCGTACGTACCATGGATATCGGTGGCGACAAAGAGCTGCCGTACATGAACTTCCCGAAAGAAGAGAACCCGTTCCTGGGCTGGCGTGCAGTGCGTATCGCCATGGATCGTAAAGAGATCCTGCACGCACAAGTACGCGCTATCCTGCGTGCGTCTGCTTTCGGTAAATTGCGTATCATGTTCCCAATGATTATCTCTGTTGAAGAAGTGCGTGCACTGAAAGCTGAGATTGAAATCATGAAGGCGCAGTTGCGTGAAGAAGGCAAAGCGTTTGACGAAACTATCGAAGTTGGCGTGATGGTTGAGACTCCGGCTGCGGCCACGATTGCTCGCCACCTGGCTAAAGAAGTCGACTTCTTCAGTATCGGTACCAATGATCTGACGCAGTACACCCTGGCAGTTGACCGTGGTAATGATATGATTTCACATCTTTACCAGCCAATGTCACCGTCCGTACTGACTCTGATTAAGCAAGTTATTGATGCTTCTCATGCAGAAGGTAAATGGACCGGTATGTGTGGTGAGCTTGCAGGCGACGAACGTGCTACACTTCTGTTGCTGGGTATGGGTCTGGACGAATTTAGTATGAGTGCCATTTCTATCCCGCGCATTAAGAAGATTATTCGTAACACGAACTTCGAAGATGCGAAGGTGTTAGCAGAGCAAGCTCTTGCTCAACCGACAACGGACGAGTTAATGACGCTGGTTAACAAGTTCATTGAAGAAAAAACAATCTGCTAATCCACCGGATGCGGCCCAATTTACTGCTTAGGAGAAGATCATGGGTTTGTTTGATAAACTGAAATCTCTGGTTTCTGATGATAAAAAAGACACCGGAACCATTGAGATTGTTGCCCCACTTTCTGGCGAAATCGTCAATATTGAAGATGTTCCAGATGTGGTGTTCGCCGAGAAGATCGTTGGTGATGGCATTGCAATTAAACCGACTGGCAACAAAATGGTTGCTCCGGTTGACGGCACCATCGGTAAAATCTTCGAAACTAACCATGCTTTCTCTATCGAATCTGATAGCGGCATTGAGCTGTTCGTTCACTTTGGTATCGACACCGTTGAACTGAAAGGCGAAGGCTTCAAACGCATCGCTGAAGAAGGCCAACGTGTTAAGAAAGGCGACGTCGTTATCGAGTTCGATTTGGCCCTGCTGGAAGAGAAAGCGAAGTCTACCCTGACTCCGGTTGTTATCTCCAACATGGACGAAATCAAAGAGCTGATCAAACTGACTGGTAGCGTGACTGTGGGCGAAACCCCGGTAATCCGCATCAAGAAGTAAGTTATCCGCACAATAGAAAACGGCACCCTCGTGGTGCCGTTTTTGTTTGTTCCTGAAGTACTAAATACCAGAGCCCTGAGAATAACTCTCTTCGCCAAAGACGCCGGTCGATAAATAACGATCGCCGCGGTCGCAAATAATCGCCACCACCACAGAGCCTGGATTTTCCTGCGCGACGCGTAACGCACCGGCCACCGCACCACCAGAACTCACGCCGCAGAAAATCCCCTCTTCACGCGCCAGACGACGCATGGCTTTCTCGGCTTCTACCTGAGACATATCCATCACTTCATCAACCAGACTTGGATTGAAAATCTTCGGCAGCCACTCTTCAGGCCAGCGACGAATACCTGGAATACTGCTGCCGTCTTCAGGCTGTAGTCCAACAATTGTGACTTGTTTTTCTTGTTCACGCATAAACTGACTTACACCTGTTACCGTCCCGGTGGTTCCCATGCTTGAAACAAAGTGCGTGATTCGCCCCTGCGTCTGCTGCCAGATTTCAGGTCCGGTGGTACTGTAGTGTGCGTACGGATTATCAGGATTATTAAACTGGTCGAGAACTTTGCCCTCACCTCGCTCGTCCATCAAACGCGCCATTTCACGCGCGCCTTCCATACCCTGCTCTTTGGTCACCAGAATCAATTCAGCGCCATAAGCTTGCATCGCGGCTTTGCGTTCCATGCTCATGTTGTCCGGCATCAACAGCTTCATGCGGTAGCCTTTCAGCGCCGCAATCATCGCCAGCGCAATGCCAGTATTCCCGCTCGTTGCTTCTATGAGCGTATCTCCGGGTGAAATTTCGCCGCGAGCTTCTGCCCGCACAATCATAGAAAGTGCCGCGCGATCTTTTACCGAGCCTGCGGGATTATTCCCTTCAAGCTTTACCCAAATCTCACTGCCATTTTCGAGTCCAGTGCGCTGCAATTTAACCAGAGGCGTATTGCCAATCGTGCTTTCTAAGGTGTTCACTTAGCTTTCCAGATATAAGAAAAGCGGCCACGTGGGCCGCCTTTGCGTGTCGTGTTGTTGGGTAAAGTTATCAGGCAGTCTGCGCGAGGTCTACACCTTGAATACGGTTATTACCGTCATACAAGCGTGCATGTTGTAGGCCAACAAACAGACGTTCACCGCGCACAGGCACATGATCTTCACGCAGAACAACGGTTAACGGTTCGTCGTACCAGCCAAGCGGCTGAACAACCAATTGCATGTAATGACCACGCGGACTGATTTCCAGCACCTGCACAGGCAGAGGAGAATCCAGATTGGTACGGCGACTGACATCCACTTCCCACGGACGCAGGAATAAATCTACCGCGCCCTGATAAGCAGGCGTGAATCCAAGCGGCCAGCGGTGCGCACCTACGTGGAACTGGCTGCCACGAACAGTGCCTTTCATACGGTTAACTTCGCCGAGGAACTCCAGTACGAAGCGAGTCGCAGGTTCACGCCAAACGGCCTCAGGCGTATCAACCTGTTCGATATTCCCCTGACTCATAACCACCACGCGATCCGCGACTTCCATCGCCTCTTCCTGGTCGTGGGTCACGAACACGCTGGTGAACTTCAACTCTTCGTGTAACTGACGCAGCCAGCGGCGCAGTTCTTTACGCACTTGCGCATCCAGGGCCCCGAACGGCTCATCTAACAGCAGAATTTGAGGTTCTACCGCCAAGGCACGCGCCAGCGCCACGCGCTGCTTTTGCCCGCCGGACAACTGCGCCGGGAAACGGTCAGCCAGATGCGCTAACTGCACCATCTCCAGCAGACGGGTGACTTTCTGTTTAATCACTGCAGCAGAAGGACGTTCGCGGCGTGGCAAAACAGTTAACCCAAAGGCGATGTTGTCGAATACCGTCATGTGGCGGAACAGCGCGTAGTGCTGGAAGACAAAGCCTACTTTGCGGTCACGGGCATGAATCCGGCTTACGTCGGTGCCGTGGAAGCTAATACGCCCACTGTTCTGATGCTCAAGACCCGCAATAATGCGCAGCAAAGTAGTTTTGCCAGAGCCGGATGGCCCCAACAACGCCACCATTTGACCAGAAGGGATATCCAGAGAGATATCGTTCAGCACCTGGGTGCGACCAAAAGATTTCTTAATATTGGTAATATCAATGCTCATGATTTCCCTCCTGTTGCAGGCGTTTTTCCTGGCTATTCAGGCGCCACTGCAACGCACTCTTTAAGAACAACGTAACGATTGCCATCAGGGTCAATAACGCGGCGGCAGTAAAGGAGCCGACGGTGTTGTAATCCTGCTGAAGCAATTCAATCTGTAACGGCAGTGAGAAAGTCTCACCACGAATAGACCCGGACACCACGGACACCGCACCAAACTCGCCGATGGCACGGGCATTGGTTAATACCACGCCGTAAAGCAGCGCCCAGCGAATATTCGGTAACGTGACACGTCTGAACATCTGCCAGCCCGAAGCCCCCAGCAGAATTGCGGCTTCGTCTTCCTGGCTACCCTGACTTAACATCACCGGTACCAGCTCACGAACCACAAATGGGCAGGTGACAAAAATCGTGACCAGTACCATGCCCGGCCAGGCGAACATAATCTGGATGTTATGTGCATCCATAAAGCTTGCGAACGGACCGTTGGAGCCGTAGAACAACAGGTAAACCAGACCCGCAACGACCGGTGAAACTGCAAACGGAATATCCAGAAGCGTCAACAGCAACTGGCGGCCTGGGAAGTCAAAACGGGTGACAAGCCAGGCGAGCAAAATACCGAACACCAGGTTCACCGGTACAGTAATCAGCGCAATCATCACCGTCAGCCAGATGGCGTGCAGCATATCCGGGTCGACAATATTCTGTAGTGCAGGCATCAACCCTTTTGAGAAGGCCTGGACAAAGATAGAGGCAACCGGCACCACCAGCAGCAAAAACGAAATCAACACGCCGAGGCTAATGAGGATCCATTTACCCCAGTTAAAACCGGTGCGCCGATAGCTTTTCAATTCAGTTACGTCTGTCATCAGTGACCTACCACGCGCCGACCAAAGCGACTTTGCAACGTGTTAATGGTAAACAGCAGCAGCAGTGAGGCCGCGAGAATAACCGAGGCAATTGCGCTGGCTGCCGGATAATCAAACTCCTGCAAACGCACGAAAATCATCAGCGACGTCACTTCAGTTTTCCAGGCGATGTTTCCGGCGATAAAAATAACCGCACCGAATTCACCCAGACTACGCGTAAACGACAGCGCCACACCGGCCATCAGCGCAGGAGAAAGCTCGGGTAAAATCACGCGACGGAAGCTTTGCCAGCGCGTCGCACCCAACGTTTCAGCTGCTTCTTCATATTCCGGCCCTAACTCTTCCAGCACGGGCTGAATGGTTCGCACCACAAACGGGATGCTGGTGAATGCCATTGCAACGGCGATCCCCAACCAGGTGTAAGTCACCTTGATACCAAACTGCGCAAGCCACTCACCGTACCAGCCGTTCACGGAAAAAAGCCCTGCGAGTGTTAAACCCGCCACCGCCGTGGGTAAGGCAAACGGTAAATCCATTAATGCATCAAGCAGGCTGCGCCCTGGAAACTGATAACGAGTCAGGATCCATGCCATCAACATGCCAAAGAAGCCGTTGAAGATAGATGCCACACCCGCAGATAACAGCGTCACTTTGTACGCTGCAACAACCTGCGGATTGGTGATCACTTCCCAATATTGAGCCAGTGTCATCTCGGAGAGTTGCATCACCAGCGCGCTCAGAGGCAGCAGTAAAATCAGGCAAACAAACAGCAAACTGGTGCCAAGGCTTAACGTGAAGCCTGGCAACACACGTTTGGAAGAAACCGCTAACATTTACTTATGCCCCGCCGCAACCAGCTTGTCGAACTCACCACCGCTCGCAAAATGGGTTTTCATTACTTCAGGCCAGCCACCAAACTCATCTTCCACGCGGAACAATTCGGTCTGAGGGAATTTATCTTTCAGCTTGTCCATCACTTGCGGGTTGTTCACGCGGTAGTAATAGTCAGTGATGATGGTTTGTGCCGCTGGGCTATACAGGAAATTAAGGTACTCTTTTGCCGCTTTCTCAGTGCCGTTGGCTTTAACATTCTTATCAACCCACGCCACCGGGAACTCAGCCAGAACATTGACCTTTGGAACAATCACTTCGTAGCCGTCTTTTTCGTATTGCTTACGGATGTTGTTCACTTCAGATTCAAAGCTAATCAGCACGTCGCCCAAATTACGTTCGACAAATGTCGTGGTTGCACCACGGCCACCGGTATCGAAGACTTCGACGTTTTTCAGGAACTGCGTCATAAACTGTTCGGTCTTAGCTTTATCGCCACCGTCAGCTTTGTTTGCTGCCCCCCATGCACCCAAATAGGTGTAACGGGCGTTACCTGAAGTTTTTGGATTTGGGAAAATAAGCTTCACATCCGGGCGGACTAGGTCGCTCCAGTCGTGGATATTTTTCGGGTTACCTTTGCGCACCAGGAAGGCCATGGTGGAATAGAACGGTGAACTGTTATTCGGTAAACGAGTCTGCCAGTCGGCCGGAATCAGGTTGCCTTTGTCATGCAGGATCTGCACATCTGAAACCTGGTTATAAGTTACAACGTCAGCTTTTAACCCCTGCAAAATCGCCAAAGCTTGTTTTGATGACCCGGCATGAGATTGTTTAATCTCCAGCTTGTCACCGCTATTTTCCTGCTCCCATTGCTTTTGAAAAGCGGGATTCAACGCGGCAAACAGTTCGCGAGACACATCATAAGAGCTGTTCAGCAGCTCAGTTGCATGGGCAGACCCCGCCAGCAACGCAGAGACAACGAGCGCACTCCAAACTTTTTTCACTGACGTAACGGCCATTGGGTACCCTTATAAATGTGATCTGTAGAGCACCAGTGTATTTATAACAGGCAGTAAAGTTGTAACGGTTTTATATATCGTTTGGTGATTTGCAATAAGAAAGGGATATAAGACAAAAATCAGGCGCAGCGGGCGCTGCGCCGAAGAATATTACAGGCTTAAAAGCTTATCCAGCGACGGGGCAAAATAGTAGCCGCCGGTGACAGGCTTAGTAAAACGCAACATACCATCACGCTTACCGTCGGTTTCGCCAAACATACTCAGCAACTGCTGTTCGATGTTGTACAAACGGGAGCAGTAGGCAATGAAATAGAGGCCGTGCGTACCACTGGCGGTGCCATACGGCAGGCTCTGACGCACAATCTTCAAGCCTTTACCGTTCTCTTTAAGATCAACACGGCTCAGGTGAGAGGTTTCCGGACGCTCGTCGCCATCAATCTCTTCATTGGCTTCTTTGGTACGGCCAATAATCATCTCCTGATCGCTCACGCTCATGCGATTAAGCTGCTTCAGGTTGTGCTCCCAACGCTGCACAAAAACGTAACTGCCGCCAGCATCGACGCCGTCGTTGATCACGGCAACTTCACGACGAGTTGCTTCGCCCTGCGGGTTTTCAGTGCCATCAACAAAACCGCTCAGGTCACGTTCTTCAACCCAACGGAAACCGTGAATTTCTTCTTCAACTTTCAGGGTATCGCCGAATGCGGCGAGTGCCGCTTGCGCCACAGAGAAATTCACATCATGACGCAGGGACAGAATGTGGATCATCACATCATGCTGAGTGGCAGGTGCCAGGCCTTTGCCTAATGGGGTGAAGTTTTTCAGTTCTGTCGCACCAACACCACCGCTTAAATCCCGCCACAGGTCATGACCAAACGCCACTACCGCGCCTAAATTCGCGTCAGGGAATTTTTCCTGAAACGTGGTGAGTGACTGATTAAAGATTTTGCAGCCTTGACGAAGTGCATCAAAATCGCCCTGAAAACTCGCTTCCAGCCAAACGGCGGCGCGGCAATGTTCCGGCAGAATGCCAGATTGAACATTTGACATGAATCCTCCTAAAAAAACACGCCACTCTCCGTGGCGTTTATTCCCTTATGATAACCAAATACGGCTGCGCCTTCTTGAGAAGACGCAAACCCAGGGCTATTTTTTATCGACGCCAGATAATTTTACTGATCTTCCAATTTTTGAGGCTGTCGTCAGACGGCATCAACTCCTGCGCACCATGCCATTCACCGCTAAACAGGTAACTAATATGCTGGCTATTTGGTGCCTTGCACTCTACGCCGTCACTGTCGTCACCGCTGGCTTTCACGCATGAACCAAACGCCTTGTCATACAGGGAGCTAAACGTCGTGCCTATTTTAACGCCGCTATCGGTTTCAATATCACTGTCCATGACATCGACACGGCTAACCGTACCTTTTTCACCGTTCACCACAACCTTCACCGTGTTGTCAGTCATGGCCTCAAAGAAGCGTACAATTTCGCCGTTATCGGTTTTCATACCGCTGCGCAGACGGTAGTTATCATTTAAAGCGCTGCTAACGGCTTTTTCATCCATTGGCGTACTGGCAGTTATCTCACCCACACCCTGCTCGCTCACTTCAAGCGACGAACCGAACCAGTTCAATGGATTTGCCGCAGACCAGTTGACCGAAGACAGCGTCGAACAACCGCTTAAAACCAGTGGCAACCCTAATAACATCAGGCGCAGTGTTTTCATCAAAAATTCCTTTATTAAGCATGGGTACGCGCTTTGGAGTGCAAACTATCCCAAAAGTGCCAGGTTATTCGTGGTTAAGCGTGAAGTAATCGCGTAAACGGCGGCTTTGACACAACCACCACAAGGCAAAAATATCGGCGATCAACAGCGATAATGTTACGCCGGTTAACGCTTCGCCCTGCCATAACAGCAGCAACTGCCAGGCCAAAACGACGCCTTGCGCGGCAACGAGCACCCAGCGCCACATTGCCCATAAACGAGGGTGTAAATGACGTCGGCCACTCATCATAAATGCCAGTGCTGCAGGAATGCCGGGCAGCAATCCAAACCAAAAAGTATCGCGGTCCGGATAGAAGGCCCCGAGAATAGCATCCCCTTGCTGGCGAGAAGCCGCCGCGAGCACTAACACAAACCAGGTTCGCGCCTGCAACAGGAGGATGCACCAGAACAAAAGAGGTGTTTTCAGATTACCGTGAGTGTCGTAATCCGATGGTGGATACAAATAAGGCATTAATATTCTTGGTCTTCAATCAAGCGTTTGCCGAGAAGCACGACATCTTGCTGCTCATATTCAAGGCGTTCATACATGCCAATCACCAGATCGTTTTCTTCACGCACCATGATTTGAATCTTTGGGCAACCCCGGGCAATAAGCTTTTTCTCCAGTCGGCTTAACAGCGCATTAGCGATGCCACGACCACGATATTCCGGATGAACGCCAAGGTAATAAGCTGAACCACGATGCCCGTCATAGCCGCCCATGAGGGAACCCACCACTTCGCCGCCCACTTCCGCGACTAAGAACAAATCCGCGTCATGATTGAGTTTACGTTCGATATCCATTTCAGGATCGTTCCATGGACGTAGTAAGTCACAACGCTCCCAAAGCGTAATGACTTCTTCAAAATCATCCTGGCGAAAAACACGTATTTCCATGGTATTAGCCACCTGAAAGTGTAAAAACAGTAATTATGAGGGTAAGTGACCATTTCGCCAATAACCAGCGAAAAAATGGCATACTACCCACTCATTCATTTTCTGAAATGAAAAGAGTGTCATTTCAGAAAAATGCTTGTCGTTTACCCTTTGCCGATACGCTATAAATGCCTATCTGCAATTCTAAAGATAAAAATATTAGCCGCATGAGCAAAATTAAATCACTGACGCATTTAACGACCCGCCGCCAGTTACTGCTTACTGGATTGGCTGCCTTAACGTTAACGGGTGTAAACAAGGCTTTGGCCAGCTCGGAGACTAAACCACTCAAAACGACCACTAATCACAGTAAACCGACCAAAAAATCGGGTGCCCGTCGTGTCGTGATGATCGACCCAGGCCATGGCGGTATTGATACTGGCGCAATTGGGCATAATGGCTCGAAAGAGAAACACGTTGTGCTGGCCATCGCGAAAAATGTGCGCAACATATTAAAAAGCAATGGAATAGAGGCCAAACTCACACGCACCAGTGACGAGTTTATCCCCCTGTACGATCGCGTAGAAATCGCCCATAAACATGGCGCCGATCTGTTTATGTCGATTCATGCCGATGGCTTTACCAGCCCTACGGCTGCCGGTGCGTCGGTGTTTGCCCTTTCCAATCGCGGTGCCAGTAGTGCAATGGCGAAATATCTTTCTGATAAAGAAAACGCCGCCGATGACGTTGCTGGCAGCAAGGTCAAACATAAAGATCAGTACCTACAACAGGTTCTGTTTGATTTGGTTCAAACCGATACCATCAAAAACAGTCTGACGCTCGGCTCGCACATCCTCAAGCAGATCAAACCGGTGCATAAGCTCCACACCCGCAATACGGAACAGGCGGCATTTGTGGTGCTGAAATCACCGTCCATTCCTTCGGTGTTAGTCGAGACGTCGTTTATTACCAACCCAGGTGAAGAGAAGTTGCTGGGGACTGCCGCGTTTCGCCAGAAAATCGCTAGTGCTATTGCCTCTGGTGTTATTAGCTACTTCAATTGGTTTGATAACCAAAAAGCTCACAGTAAGAAACGTTGAACCCTATGAACACGCCTGATATCCATGCCGTAAAACAGTTCCTCTTGCATTTACAAGACACCATCTGCCAGCAACTGAGTGCCGTTGACGGTGCCACGTTTGAAGAAGATAGCTGGCAGCGTGAAGGCGGCGGCGGTGGCCGCAGCCGGGTGTTACGTGGGGGAGCTATCTTTGAACAAGCCGGTGTGAATTTCTCCCATGTGCATGGCGACGCCATGCCCGCCTCAGCGACAGCACATCGTCCGGAACTTGCCGGCCGTAGTTTTGAAGCGATGGGCGTGTCATTAGTGGTGCATCCTCTCAATCCTTATGTCCCCACCAGCCATGCCAACGTGCG
Organism: Buttiauxella sp. WJP83; assembly: GCF_027594725.1. Taxonomy (NCBI): domain Bacteria; kingdom Pseudomonadati; phylum Pseudomonadota; class Gammaproteobacteria; order Enterobacterales; family Enterobacteriaceae; genus Buttiauxella; species Buttiauxella sp. WJP83. The sequence goes on along the minus strand of NZ_CP110080.1, from coordinate 1,225,844 downwards.
TTTTTTTATTGCACAAAAACCGGGTTGTGAACCGGTGTGGTGGTTTGGCGGAGGCTTTGACCTGACGCCATTTTACGGTTTCGAAGAGGATGCCATTCACTGGCATAAAACGGCGCGCGATTTGTGCCAGCCATTTGGTGAAGACGTTTTCCCGCGCTACAAAAAGTGGTGCGACGATTACTTCTTTATTAAGCATCGCAATGAGCAGCGCGGCATCGGCGGCTTGTTCTTCGACGACTTGAATACGCCAGATTTCGACCATTGCTTTAGCTTTATGCAGGCGGTGGGTAACGGTTATCTTGATGCCTATCTACCGATTGTCGAACGCCGCAAAGCGTTGCCATGGGGTGAACGTGAGCGCGATTTCCAGCTCTATCGCCGTGGCCGTTATGTCGAATTTAATCTGGTATGGGATCGTGGCACGTTGTTCGGTTTGCAGACGGGCGGACGCACAGAGTCTATTTTAATGTCGATGCCGCCGTTGGTACGTTGGGAATATAGCTACCAGCCAGAAGAAGGCAGCCCTGAGGCTGCCTTGTATCGTGATTTTTTACCGGTGAAGGATTGGGTTTAAACTTTCTCCCCTCACCCCGGCCCTCTCCCCAGGGAGAGGGAGAAAGTACTGACCTGTTCCCTCCCAAGGGAGAGGGAGAAAGTACTGACCTGTTCCCTCCCCAGGGAGAGGGGGAAAGCACTGACCGGTTCCCTCTCCTTTGGGAGAGGGTTAGGGTGAGGGAAAAGAGCCAAAAGGAAAAAAATTAAAGCGGAATCGTCTGCGCTTCCACAACCGCCAACGCCACCATATTCACAATACGACGAACAGACGCAATCGGTGTTAACACATGCACCGGTTTCGCCACGCCCATCAATACAGGCCCAACGGTCACCCCTTCCGAGCTGGAAACACGCAGTAAGTTGTAACTAATACGCGCCGCTTCCACGTTCGGCATGATCAGGATATTTGCCGAGCCTTTCAGTGGACTGTCAGGCATACGTTCGTTGCGAATACTTTCCACCAGCGCCGCATCACCATGCATTTCACCGTCGATTTCCAGATCAGGCGCACGTTCGCGAACCATCTCCAGCGTTTTACGCATTTTGCAGGCGGCTTTGGAATCGGAAGAACCGTAGTTGGAATGCGACAGCAGCGCGACTTTTGGCTCAATACCAAAACGACGCACCGTTTCGGCGGCCAGCAGAGTAATTTCTGTCAGCTCTTCTGGTGACGGATCGTCATTCACGTAGGTATCAGCAATAAAGGTGTTACCGCTTGGCAGTAACAGCGCATTCATCGCCCCTGCGGCTTTCACCCCTTCGCGATAACCAAACAGTTTTTCCAACACGCTAAAGTGTTCGTGATACTCACCGATGGTGCCGCAAATCATGGCATCCGCTTCACCACGATGCACCATAATCGCCCCGATAACCGTGGTATTGCTGATCACCGCACGCTGCGCTTGTTCCTGCGTAATACCGCGACGTTTCATGATGTTGTAGTACTCATTCCAGTACTCTTTGAAACGCGGATCGGATTCGTTATTGACGATTTCGAAGTCAATACCGGCACGCATTTGCAGGCCCAGTTTTTTCAGGCGCATTTCGATAACGGCAGGACGACCAATCAGAATCGGTTTTGCCAGACCTAAAGTAATCAGTTCCTGAGTCGCATGCAGTACACGCGCCTCTTCACCTTCGGTCAGAACCACACGTTTAGGATCTTTACGCGCCTGGGAGAAGATCGGCTTCATAAACAAGTTAGTCTTGTACACGAATTCGGTCAGCTTCTCGCGATAGGCGTCGAAGTCCTTAATTGGGCGTGTTGCAACACCAGTATCCATCGCCGCTTTCGCAACAGCAGGGGCGATTTGCACAATCAAACGTGGGTCGAAAGGTTTTGGAATCAGGTAATCAGGGCCAAAAGTCAGCTCTTCTTCGCCATAGGCAGAAGCCACCACATCGCTTTGCTCGGCATGAGCCAGTTCAGCAATAGCGTGAACCGCCGCCAGCTTCATCTCTTCGTTGATAGCCGTGGCACCCACATCCAACGCGCCACGGAAAATGAACGGGAAGCACAGCACGTTGTTCACCTGATTCGGGAAGTCAGAACGTCCGGTACAGATAATGGCATCCGGGCGCACTTCTTTTGCCAAAGGAGGCAAAATTTCAGGTTCCGGGTTCGCCAGCGCAAGAATCAGTGGCGAACGCGCCATTTTCTTGACCATCTCCTGGCTCATGGCTTTCGGGCCAGAACAACCAAGGAAGATATCCGCACCTTCAATCACTTCATCAAGCGTGCGCTTACCGTTATCTTCCACCGCGTAGGCCGCTTTGGTTTCCGCCATGTTTTCTTCACGGCCTTTATAGATAACGCCTTTTGAGTCACAGACAACGATGTTGTGCTTCTGAATACCCAACTGGACCAGCAGGTTCATACAGGCGATGGCTGAAGCGCCCGCACCTGAAACCACCAGACGAACATCAGAAATATTCTTCTCAACAACGCGCAGGCCGTTTAGCACCGCCGCAGTACAGATAATGGCGGTCCCGTGCTGATCGTCATGGAACACAGGAATGTTCATGCGTTCGCGCAGTTTTTTCTCGATGTAGAAACACTCCGGGGCTTTGATATCTTCTAAGTTGATGCCGCCAAAGGTCGGTTCGAGTGCTGCGATAACGTCAATCAGTTTGTCCGGGTCCATCTCATCGACTTCGATATCGAACACGTCAATACCGGCAAATTTCTTGAACAGAACCCCTTTACCTTCCATCACAGGCTTGCCTGCCAGCGCACCGATATTGCCCAGCCCAAGCACTGCGGTACCGTTAGAAATCACACCCACCAGGTTGCCGCGTGCGGTGTATTTGTAGGCTGCAAGTGGGTCTTTTTCTATCTCGAGACAAGGTGCCGCTACACCCGGAGAGTAGGCCAATGCCAGGTCACGTTGAGTCGCGAGAGGCTTGGTTGGGGATACCTGAATTTTTCCGGGAATGGGGAATTCATGGAAATCGAGGGCACTTTGCTTCAGTTGTTCATCCATTTCTTCGTTCCTTTCTTATTACTCTCAAGGGTCAACAGGGTCTTGGTAAGGCCACGTAGTATCACGCTTGCGCGCGTTCTAAACTTTGAACATCGCCATACTATCAGCAACGTCTGACAAAAATGTTAGTAAATCAGAACGACTATGTTACCCACCATTAACAACAATACCATGCCTATCTGCTATGCTTTTTAGTTATGCCAACGATGAATTTTCATCGCGAGTGACATGGAGCACTCAAGTAACACTTTGTATAATATGGAGATAGTCATGAGTCAGTTAGACGGTATCAAGAAATTCACTACAGTTGTCGCCGACAGCGGCGATATCGAATCTATTCGTCACTACCAACCCATCGATGCAACAACCAACCCCTCGTTATTACTGAAAGCGGCAGGTTTAGCGCATTACCAAACACTCATCGATGATGCCATTGCTTATGGCAAGCAACGCGGCGGTAACCAGGAAGAGCAAGTTGCCCAAGCCTGCGACAAACTGGCCGTTAATTTTGGTGCAGAAATTCTGAAAAGCATTCCTGGACGCGTCTCGACGGAAGTAGACGCCCGCCTCTCTTTTGACAAAGAGAAAAGCATCGCGAAAGCCCGCCATTTAATTGCGCTATATGAAGAACTTGGCATTGATAAGTCGAGAGTGCTTATCAAACTGGCCTCCACCTGGGAAGGTATTCGTGCCGCTGAACAGCTGCAAAAAGAAGGTATCGACTGCAACCTGACGCTCCTGTTCTCCTTTGCCCAGGCGCGCGCTTGTGCCGAAGCTGGCGTATTCCTGATTTCGCCGTTCGTTGGCCGTATCTACGACTGGTATCAGGCTCGCAAACCGATGGACCCGTATGTCGTTGAAGAAGATCCGGGCGTCAAATCGGTGCGTAATATCTATGATTACTTTAAGCAGCATAACTACAGCACCATCGTGATGGGCGCGAGTTTCCGCCGCACCGAACAAATACTGGCGTTGGTAGGCTGCGACCGCCTGACAATTGCACCAAACCTGTTGCAGCAGCTTCAGGAAAGCGAAGAACCGGTAATACGTAAACTCATCCCAGGTTCGCAGGGCTTCCGCCGCCCTGAACCGATTAGCGAAGCAGAATTCCGCTGGGAACATAATCAGGACCCGATGGCGGTAGAAAAACTGGCTGAGGGCATTCGCCTGTTCGCCATTGATCAACGAAAACTGGAAGATTTACTCGCCGCCAAACTTTAAAAAATAACCACGGAGTGAAACATGTCATCTCGTAAAGAGCTTGCTAATGCCATTCGTGCACTGAGTATGGACGCGGTACAAAAAGCGAATTCAGGCCACCCTGGCGCACCGATGGGAATGGCAGATATAGCCGAAGTGTTATGGAACGACTTCCTGCACCATAACCCTACGAACCCCACGTGGGCCGATCGTGACAGATTTGTTCTCTCAAACGGTCACGCCTCGATGCTGCTCTACAGCCTGTTGCATCTGAGCGGGTATGACTTACCGATGTCAGAGTTAAAAAACTTCCGCCAGCTTCACTCCAAAACCCCTGGCCATCCAGAAATGGGTTACACGCCTGGAGTGGAAACCACCACTGGGCCACTTGGCCAGGGACTTGCCAATGCGGTCGGCATGGCCATTGCTGAACGCACATTAGGGGCGCAATTCAACCGCCCCAATCATGAAATTGTCGATCACTTTACCTATGTATTTATGGGTGATGGCTGCCTGATGGAAGGCATATCTCACGAGGCTTGCTCTCTTGCCGGCACGCTCGGTCTGGGCAAACTCATCGGCTTCTATGACCACAATGGCATCTCCATTGATGGTGAAACCGAAGGCTGGTTTACCGACGATACCGCCAAACGCTTCGAGGCTTATCACTGGCATGTGGTGCATGAAATTGACGGTCACGACCCCGAAGCATTGAAAAAAGCGATTCAGGAAGCGCAAAGCGTCAAAGATAAACCGTCGCTAATTATTTGCCGCACCGTCATCGGTTTTGGTTCACCTAATAAAGCCGGCAAAGAAGAGGCGCATGGCGCACCGCTTGGTGAGCAAGAAGTCGCGCTCGCCCGCAAACAACTCGGCTGGAACTATCCGGCGTTTGAAATCCCGAAAGAGATTTATCACGCCTGGGACGCCAAAGAGAAAGGTGAGCAAGCCGAAGCGGCCTGGAATGATAAATTTGCCGCCTATGCGAAAGAGAATCCTGAACTTGCCGCTGAATTTACCCGCCGGATGCACGGCGAGTTACCCGAAGACTGGCAGGAAATCACACAAAAATTCATTGAAAAATTGCAGGCTAATCCGGAAAAGATTGCGACTCGTAAAGCCTCGCAAAACGCGCTTAATGCCTATGGTCCAAGTTTGCCCGAATTGTTAGGCGGTTCTGCCGATTTGGCTCCGAGCAATCTGACCATCTGGAAAGAATCCAAATCCATCAAAGAGGACATCGCCGGGAATTACATTCACTACGGCGTGCGCGAATTCGGTATGACGGCCATCGCCAACGGGATTGCCCATCATGGCGGTTTTGTGCCGTATACCGCCACCTTCCTGATGTTTGTTGAATACGCGCGAAACGCTGCGCGTATGGCGGCACTGATGAAAGCCCGGCAAATCATGGTGTATACCCACGATTCGATTGGTCTTGGCGAAGATGGCCCCACGCACCAGGCGGTTGAGCAACTTGCCAGCCTGCGTATGACCCCTAACTTCAGCACCTGGCGGCCATGCGACCAGGTCGAAGCCGCAGTGGCATGGAAAGCGGCAATCGAACGTCACAACGGCCCAACCGCATTGATTCTTTCGCGCCAGAACCTGGCACAAATGGAACGAACGGCCGAACAGGTCAGCGCCATTAGTCGCGGGGGCTATATTCTCAAGGACAGTGACGGCACGCCGGATGTCATTCTGATCGCCACCGGCTCCGAGATGGAAATCACGGTACTGGCGGCAGATAAACTCACCGCTGAAGGCCACAAAGTGCGCGTGGTTTCACTACCCTCAACGGATATTTTTGATGCGCAGGATGAAGCGTATCGGGAATCTGTTTTACCTTCAGATATCAGCGCGCGTGTAGCAGTCGAAGCGAGTATTGCGGATTACTGGTACAAGTATGTCGGCCTGAAAGGAGCGATTGTCGGCATGACGACTTACGGTGAATCAGCACCCGCCGATAAGCTGTTCCCATTCTTTGGCTTTACCACTGAGAATGTCGTCGCAAAAGCGAAGAAGGTGTTAGGGGTTTAGGTCGTCGCTGCTTGCCCTCACCCCAGCCCTCTCCCACGGGAGAGGGTGAAAACGGTATTCTCCTTCTCCCTCAGGGAGAAGGCCGGGATGAGGGTGGTTTTAAAATCATTGAGTTACCCATAACGTTGGCCACGACGCACTACTATTCCACTCATCACAAGTCGGTTCTTCAGCATATCGCACCAGACGAAAACGTTGCCCATCAAAACGCCAGCGTGTCGCGACACCGCAATCCCCGATTCCGCGCCCTTTCGCAAGCGTGGTCAGTTCTTTATTGGTTTCATCGTATCCGGCGTTCATCAGTTCAAGTTCCGTGTTACCGCTTCCTGGCGTAAACGGCAGTTTCAGACGAATTTGCCGTGCCGCGAACGGCTTCTGGCGGGATACCACCCACGCGAGATCGACAATATTGTAAGCTCCGGCCTCACAGCCAATCATCAGCAGGGCTTTGTCGTCGCTGAGGGCAAATACGCGGACTTCACGGCGAGCGGGATCTAACGAGCACTGGCTGCTGCTCATGCGCCAGGAGCCATAATCCATCAAGTCGTTTAGTTCCTCTTGCGTCAGCGGTGTCGGTGTTGGGTTAGTCAGCTTAACGGCTTTCAGTGGTGGAGCTGGCGGTACACTAAGAGGGGGCTCATCGCCTTTTTTGACCCACGCGGTTTCACTGCCCACTCGCTGTTGCTGACTGTCAATAAACAACAACGACGCTTTCAGTCCGCTGAGCGAGATATTACCTTTCCCTTCTTTGAGGGTAATGGCACCTGCGTTGACGACTTTATCGAGAAAGCCATTAATTGCATCGGCATCGCCGGTTTTGAGATGGTGGGGGGTGACCTGCCATTTTGTCAGATCCAACACCAGCGGTTCGCCATCGACTAACAGATGTGGAGCAATGGGTGGCGCTTTCATGTCAGCGGCGGTCATGTTGCCCAAATCAATTCTCAGTGCCGCATCGGTATGCGCACCGGCACTGCGGGTCAGCGTCATGACCAGGCCTTGATGCAGCCCGGTGTTACGGGCCGAACAAAAATTTTGGTTATTGCAGGTGACCTGCCAGTCGGAAAACGATTTTTGTGCCGCTGCCGCGAAAACAGAGTTCGCTATAAAGAATAAACAAAGAAACAGCGATTGTTTGCGCAGAAACATTGGCGGCACATATCCTGAAAAGACGAAGAGAAAAAATGTACGAAATGTGGCGATATCTTCGTCTGGTTAAGGTTTGCACTCAATCGGAATTATCGGATACCCGGCTGTTTACTCACCCATAATTCCGCGAAGCTGCAGTTGCTGTAACAGAATGACCGTTTTCCCATCACGAATTTCTCCCTTTGCTACCATTTCCATCGCTTGATTGAATGGCAACTCGAGCACATCGATATCTTCATCATCAATTCCACCGCCCGCGTTATCGCGTTGAGCGTCAGTGTATTCCGCCATATAAAAATGAATGAGTTCGGTGACACCGCCCGGCGACATATACAGCTCGAATAATTTTTCGACGTCCCCGACCTCGTAACCGGTTTCCTCAATCGCTTCTTTACGCGCACAGATTTCTGGTTCGTCCGCATCCAACAAACCGGCACAGGCTTCAATCAACATACCGTCGGCATTGCCGTTGACCCAAGTCGCAACCCGGAACTGGAGAGTCAGCACCACGGTTTTTTTATCACGGTTATAGAGCAGGATCGTGGCCCCGTTACCCCGGTCATACACTTCTCGTTTATGACGGATAGCTTCGGCTTCGTTACGGTATAGATCGTAGGTGATATTACGCAGGATGAAGTAATTATCTGAGAGGATTTTATCTTTGATGACTTCGATTTTGACCGACATACCGTCTCCACAGTGAGTTAGGGGAGTCGGTAATCATAGGCGTGCAGGTTGTTTTTGTCGCGAATTTTTGTGGTGGATGCCCTTTGCCCTCACCCCGGCCCTCTCCCACGGGGAGAGGGGGAAATGCAGGGAGAAAACCGTCTCTTCACCCTCAGCAGGCTCCGACCAGATCCCTTATCCCTCAGGGAGAAGGTTAGGATGAGGGTGGTTTAACGGTCAGAAACCGTTCTTCACTTCGCTCATATCCGGCAACTTATGCGCAATTCCCTTATGGCAATCCACGCAGGTTTGCCCGTCTTTGACCGCTTTATCATGCATTTTTGCCGCCACGGTTTTCTGGGCGGTGAAATCCATGTAATCAAAGTTATGGCAGTTTCGGCACTCTTGCGAGTTGTTGTCTTTCATCCTTCGCCACTCGTTTTGCGCCATCGCCAGGCGATGGTCATTAAACTTTTGTGGCGTGTCGATTAAGCCAAACGCTTTGGCATACAACTCTTTGCTGGCCTGAATTTTACGAATAATTTTCGGCCCCCATTCGTGAGGAACGTGGCAATCAGGACAGGTTGCACGCACACCGCTACGGTTGTTGTAATGCACGGTCTGCATATATTCCTCGTAGACATTGGCGCGCATTTCATGACAACCGATACAAAATTCTTCGCGGTTGGTCATCTCCATGCCGGTGTTAAAACCGCCCCAGAAAATAATTCCGCCAGCGAAGCCAATCAGCAGTAATGTCCCCAGCGCAAGGCGGCTTGGACGACGCCACCACTGCCATATACGCCGGATGATGCCCGGTTTACGGGTTGATTTATCCATAATGGCCCCTAGTTTCCAAAGCCTTTAGACGGCGTGAATGTGTTTTCGACAATCGGTGCCGCATCGGTTTGTGGAACATGGCATTGCAGGCAGAAATAGCGGCGTGGCGCGACGTTCGAAAGCACTTTGCCATCGCTATCCATAAAGTGCGTCGGGCTGACGCGCGGCGCTCCTGTAGTACGGTAATGCTCAACGCCGTGACATTGCAGGCAACGGTTGGTGTTTTTACTCACCTGGTAGCCGTCAACGCTGTGCGGGATCATCGGCGGCTGGTTAACATAGTTCAGCGCCATACGTCCCTGCTGTTTTGGCATGTGCACGGAACCTTGCTGCGTGCCCGAAACCTCAGGAGACTGTGCCAGATCCACACCGCCAGTGGCCCATAATGCACCACTCACCAACAGCGTAAATGCTGCAATCCATTGAAAGAATGTTTTGGTCAGGATGGTTTTTTTCATGATGTTATCCCCTTACACCTTCGCCAGTTTCACGGCGCATTTCTTATAATCCGTCTCTTTCGAAAGCGGATCGGTCGCATCCAGCGTCAGGTTATTCACCAGTTGAGCGGCGTCGAAGAATGGCATGTACACCAGACCCTTCGGCGGTTTGTTACGGCCGCGCGTTTCGACAATTGAAATCACTTCGCCACGGCGTGAAATCACTTTCACTTTGTCACCACGACGCAAATCACGCGCTTTTGCATCAAGCGGATGGATAAACAAAACCGCTTCCGGGAAGGCACGATGCAGCTCAGGTACGCGACGCGTCATGCTGCCGGTGTGCCAGTGTTCCAGTACACGCCCCGTGGATAACCACAGGTCGTATTCCTGGTCCGGGGATTCTGCCGCTGGCTCAAATGGCAACGCGAAAATCACCGCCTTACCGTCTGGTTTGCCATAGAACTTGAAGCCTTCACCCGCTTTGACATACGGGTCGTGGCCTTCGCTGTAACGCCAGAGCGTCTCTTTACCGTCGACCACCGGCCAGCGTAAACCGCGCGCTTTGTGGTAATCATCAAACGGGGCGAGATCGTGCCCGTGACCACGCCCGAATGCGGCGTACTCTTCGAACAGCCCTTTTTGCAGATAGAAGCCCAGCTCGCGCGATTCATCATTGAGTTGGTCTTCCGCCAGTTCAGTGACCGGGAATTTGCTGACGTTAGTGTTGGCAAACAGCACGTCAAACAACGTTTTGCCACGGTATTCCGGTTTCTGATCCAGTAATTCTGCCGGCCACACTTCTTCAACTTTGAAGCGTTTAGCGAATTGCACGAGCTGCCAGAGATCCGATTTGGCTTCGCCCGGCGCTTTCACCTGCTGACGCCAGAACTGAGTGCGACGCTCGGCGTTGCCGTAAGCCCCCTCTTTTTCCACCCACATGGCTGTCGGCAGGATCAGATCCGCGCTCAATGCGCTGATCGTTGGGTAGGGATCGGAAACAATCACAAAGTTACGCGGATCGCGCCAGCCCGGCATACGCTCTTCGGTAATATTCGGCCCGGCCTGCATGTTGTTGTTACACATCACCCAGTAGACATTGAGCTTGCCATCTTTCAGGGCGCGGTCTTGTGCCACGGCATGTAAACCAACTTTCGCAGGAATAGTTCCCGCCGGAAGTTGCCACATGTTTTCCGTGATTTGACGGTGCTTTTCGTTGGTCACTACCATGTCGGCAGGCAGACGATGAGAGAAGGTGCCGACTTCACGCGCCGTACCACACGCCGAAGGCTGGCCAGTTAAAGAGAATGGCCCGCAACCTGGTTGAGAAATTTTCCCCGTCAACAGGTGGATGTTGTAAACCAGGTTGTTCGCCCAGACTCCACGTGAGTGTTGGTTAAAGCCCATCGTCCAGTAAGAGATAACTTTCTTGTTCGGATCGGCGTACAACTTCGCCAGTGCTTCGAGTTGGTCTGTCGGCACGCCACTCATCTGAGCGGTTTTTTCCAGCGTGTATTCGGCAACGAACGCTTTGTAATCTTCAAAGCTCATCGGCTCAGAGGCATCAGAACCTGGGTTTTTAGCCGCTTTTTCCAGCGGATGCGTAGGCCGCAAGCCGTAACCGATATCAGTGACCCCTTTGCGCAGGTTCACATGCTGCTTAAAGAACGATTCGTTGATCGCATTGTTCTGAATGATGTAATTCGCGATGTAGTTAAGAATCGCCAGATCGCTTTGCGGTGTGAACACCATGCCGTTGTCGGCTAGCTCAAAACTACGATGCTCAAAAGTAGAAAGAACCGCGACGTTAACATTTTCATTCGACAGACGGCGGTTGGTGATACGTGACCACAAAACCGGATGCATCTCGGCCATGTTCGAGCCCCACAGCACAAATGCGTCGGCCTGCTCGATGTCGTCGTAGCAACCCATGGGTTCATCCATCCCGAAGGTACGCATGAATCCCACCACCGCAGAAGCCATACAATGGCGCGCGTTCGGATCCAGGTTGTTAGAACGGAAACCGGCTTTGAATAATTTTGAAGCTGCGTAACCTTCCCAAACCGTCCACTGGCCGGAACCAAACATCCCAACCGCTTCCGGCCCTTTTTCCTTCAGGCTGGTTTTGAATTTTTGTTCCATGATGTCAAAGGCCTGCTCCCAGCTAATAGGAGCGAATTCGCCTTCTTTATCGAACTGTCCGTCTTTCATGCGCAACAACGGCTGCGTGAGGCGGTCTTTTCCGTACATAATTTTTGGCAGGAAGTAGCCTTTGATGCAGTTCAGGCCACGGTTCACGGGTGCATCAGGATCACCCTGGCTTGCCACTACGCGTCCATCTTGCGTACCGACTAATACACCGCAACCTGTGCCACAAAAGCGGCACGGGGCTTTATCCCATTTAATGGCATCTTGTTTCCCGACAACAGCACGGGCAACGCCTGGTACGCTAAGACCAGCGGCGGCCGCCGCGGCTGCAATGGCGTTCGCTTTCATAAAGCTACGACGACTGAGTTTCATGGTGTTTCCTCACCTTGCTCATCCTGCTGGTGATAAACCAGCGACACCGCCAGCACACCCGCAATATTGCGTGCTGACTCAATTTGATTCAGCAGCACATCACTGCGCGCTGCTTCCATAACCACCACCAATTTGCCGTGCCCGGCATCGGTTAACGCAACTTCACTTCCCGGGAGCTCGCTCAATGCGTGACTGACCGCAGCAATATTGTGTGGATGGGCCTGAACCACCAGGCCGCAGACGTGCCAGTTAGCTTGCATTTGCGTGCCTCATAGTGATGGCTGAAACCGGGCAACCCGCGATACAGGCGCCGCAAGCGCTGCAATCAGCATGATTGAGTAGAGGTTGTGCGATGCCCTGTAGCGAAGGGCGAAAGGCAATCGCCTGGGTTTCGCAACTGTCCTGACAGCTACGGCATTCGATTTTGTTTTTAGCCAGACAGTTATCGCCAATCGACAAGGTATGCTCCCAGGGGGAAACCTCGCGCTTAAGAAAGATTTTTTCTGGGCAGGCTTGCGCGCAGGCGTAGCAAAACGTGCATTCACCGTGGGTAAAGTTGACTTCGGGATAACCGCCCTGACCGCGTTTTAGAATATGAGTTTCACAGGCCGACAAGCAGGCATTGCAGCGTGTGCAATCCACAAGAAAATGGTTTTCGTCTCCGCTCCAGGGTGGGCGGAAAGCAGAACCGGAGCGTCGAAAGCTGCCGGTTAATAATCCACGACGGGAAAAATCAGCCATAAGGCACATCCTTGCATCACAAATACGCGATTTCGCTGTAATGAAACCGGCAAACACTTCTGTGTTTTTTCATCATTTTTATTGAGCATTACGTTATGTGACAAAGGGGGAGTAGAGGCATCACCCTTTAGGGGTAAATACAGGGTTGGGATCAATAAGGAATTCGGTTTGTAAAACAAACACTCACCCCGACGCGTGGCCGGGGTGAATTTAGCCATTAATTCAGGCGTTGAGGAGGGACTGCAAGATACTCCATAATCCCCGCAGCAGCGTGGCGTCCTTCCGCCATCGCGGTCACGACCAGGTCAGCGCCTCGCACCGCATCGCCACCGGCGAAGATTTTTGGGTTGGTGGTCTGATAGCGCAATTTATCTTCAACGCTCGCAACAATGCGCCCCCAGCTATCGAGTTTCACCTGATGCTCTTCCAGCCACGGCATGCCATGCGGGTGGAAGCCAAACGCCATAATCACCGCATCGGCTGGCATAACAAATTCGGAGCCTTCAATCGGTTCCGGGCGACGGCGGCCCTGCTCGTCTGGCTCGCCCATTTGCGTGCGCAGCATACGGATCCCGACCACTCGACCATTGTCATCCAGTTCAATATTCAGCGGCTGCACGTTGAACTCAAACAATGCCCCTTCTTCTCTGGCATTTTTGACCTCTTTTTTGGAGCCAGGCATGTTGGTTTCGTCCCGACGATAGGCACAAGTCACCTGCTGCGCCCCATGGCGTAAAGAGGTGCGAACACAATCCATTGCCGTATCGCCACCGCCGAGGACCACCACCTTCTTTCCTGCCATATTGATGTACGGTTCTTCAGGCAATTCAGGTAAACCCATCACCTGTTTGGTGTTCGCAATCAGGAACGGCAGCGCGTCATAAACCCCTGGCGCGTCTTCGTTGGGCAGCCCAGCTTTCATTGAGCGATACGTTCCAACGCCAACAAATACCGCATCAAACTCTGCCAGCACCTGCTGCAGGGTGATATCACGGCCCACTTCGGTGTTGAGTTTAAATTCAATCCCCATCGCGCTGAAAATCTCTCGCCGACGGCTCAATAACGATTTATCCAGTTTGAACGCCGGGATCCCAAACGTCAGCAGCCCACCAATTTCAGGATGGCGGTCAAACACCGTTGCCTGAACGCCGTTTCGCGCCAGAATATCCGCACAGGCAAGCCCGGCTGGCCCTGCGCCAATCACGGCTACACGACGGTTTGTCGGTTTGACGTAAGAGAGATCAGGCGTCCAACCGCGGGCAAAGGCGTTGTCGGAAATATAGCGTTCAATATTCCCGATGGTGACAGCGCCATATTCATCTTTCAGGGTACAGGCGCTTTCGCATAAACGATCTTGCGGGCAGACGCGCCCGGTCACTTCCGGCAAGCAGTTTGTCTGATGTGACAGTTCAACCGCCTCAAGAATGCGCCCTTCTTTGACCAGTTCAATCCACTGCGGAATATGGTTGTGCAGCGGGCAAGTCCATTCACAAATACTGTGCTCGCCGCATTTCAGGCAGCGGTCTGCCTGGCTTTCCACCTGGTTTTTATCAAACGTACGATAGATTTCGTCAAAACCTGTTTTACGCAAATCCAGGTCAATTTTGTCGGGTTCTTGTCGTGCTGGAGTCGCACGCATTTTGTTTACTTTCGTTAATTCGCAACCCGCTGACAGCGGCTGCACACTTTGCTGCGCAGTACTGTGCCACGGCTGAGATTCCATCGCCGCTGAGCGCAAACGTCGGTTCTTTGCCAATGTGGCAAGTGTCTCACTGCTGATTAATTTCAGAGCGTTGCTGGGACAATTTTCCACGCATGCGGGGCCATTTTCACGATGCTGGCACAAATCGCATTTATGAGCATTGGCCTTAACCGAACGTCCGTCATTGAGCGGAACGGTAATGACCTGCATGGCACCAAACGGACAGGCCACGACACAGGATTTACAGCCAATACATTTCTGCTGGTTAACCTGCACGCTGTCTTTGACGCGTGAAATAGCGTCATTTGGACAACTGCTGGCACAGGGGGCATCTTCACAATGTCGGCAAGTGACGGCGTTACGTCGGCCATCATGCTTAATCACAGCGATGCGCGGCTGGAATTTTTGACGGGTCAGAACATGCTTTTCGTCATTGTGGGACATCACGCAAGCCACTTCGCAGGCATGGCATCCAATACAAAGCTGTGCATTGGCAAGAACAAAACGATTCATCATTACCCCTTCGTCCGTTTTTTCAAACCGGAGGCTTATTTTTTATGGGGGTATGTTATTACCTGGCGATGTTTAAACTGGCAATGGTCATTTGCCCAATTTGTCCTGAAATCTGCTAATAACCTGGTAAGGATCAATTTCCTTACATGTTTAATGAAACATCGTTTTTCCCCGTTTTGTTATGCAGCAGTTATGCTTGTGATGTTACCGAGTTAATTCCTAACCATTGTTTTGGAAGATATGCCGAAATATAAGCAACAAGGATTTGTGACGTCGTCAGTTTCTGGTACGTTTCGCTCTCAATTATTTCGACGGGTAAATATGCAGTGATCGTAAAACGCTCGGTTTCCACGAGCCTGGCCCGCGCCTTTTTTTATATCGTTTTGTTATCGCTGCTTTCCACAGGCATTGCGATGCTGACCCTTGCGAGTAGTTTACGTGATGCCGAAGCGGTAAATGTCGCAGGCTCATTGCGTATGCAGAGCTATCGCCTTGGGTATGATTTGCAGGGAGATCGCGCCCATATTGACAAACATCTGGAACAATACGATCAGTCTCTTCGTTCACCTGCCCTACTTAAAATCGAGAAATTTTGGGTGCCTGCAGAAGTACGAACTCGCTTTGCCGTGATTAATAGCGCCTGGGCGGAGATGGAACAGCATATCCGCCAGGGTGATGTGCAATGGTATCGAGCCAACATCGCGGGTTATGTCGCACAAATCGACCTGTTTGTACTGGCGCTTCAGCACTATGCCGAACGTAAAATGATGCAGGTCGTGGTGGCTTCGGTGGTGGGTTTTATTGCTATTTTCACGCTGGTGTTTTTCACGCTGCGCCGTTTCCGCCATCAGGTGGTGGCTCCTCTCAACAAATTGATGGTGGCCAGTGCCTCCATTGAGCGTGGCGAATTCGATTACCCACCATTGAATACGCAACTGCCAAACGAACTCGGATTGTTGTCGCAGACCTTCAACCGAATGTCTGGCGAATTGCAGAAGCTGTATCGCTCACTTGAAGAAAACGTGCAGGAAAAAACGCTGGATTTGCAGGAGGCAAACCGCACGCTGGAAGTCTTGTACGCGTGCTCACAGGCACTGACTGTCAGCACCATTGATCAACACTGCTTCGAACGTGTTCTGCAGCAGGTAAGGCAGAAAACGCCGGTCAATTACCTCGAAATGAAAACCGGTGAAAACTGGAAGATCCAGGACGGTATTGAGCACCCTAACCAGACATGGCAAACCTTGCCGATTGTGTTGGAAGATAAAGAGTTAGGTTTGCTCCGCTGGCAAGCGCCACAAGGGGTTCCACCGCTGCCGTTAATGCAAAGTCTGGCGAATATGCTGGGCCGTGGGCTCTATTTTAATCAGGCGCAAAAACACTATCAGCAGCTATTGTTGATGGAAGAGCGTGCGACCATTGCCCGTGAGTTACATGACTCACTGGCGCAAGTGCTCTCTTTTTTACGTATACAGCTCACTTTACTCAAGCGTGCCGTTCCGGCGGAAAACCAGCCTGCACAAGTCATTATTAATGACTTCTCCCAGGCATTGAATGATGCTTACCGCCAATTGCGCGAGTTGCTGACCACCTTCCGCCTGACGCTTCAGCAAGCAGATTTGCCCTCTGCATTGCAGGAGATGATCACCCCGCTGCGTAAACAAACCAAGGCCACGCTCACGTTGGACTGCCAGATTCCAACTCAGGCCTTAGATGCTTCGCAGCAGGTGCACTTACTCCAGATTATTCGCGAAGGCGTGTTAAACGCGATTAAACATGCGCACGCCACTAAAATATCCGTAAGCTGTAGCACGTCCCAGTCAGGGGTTCATACTGTGAGTATTCTTGATGATGGCAGAGGGATTGCCAGCCTGACGGAACCCGAAGGGCATTACGGATTAAATATCATGCAAGAGCGCGCCGCCCGATTAGGTGGTGAGCTGACTATTTCCCGCCCGCAAGTTGGTGGGACTTTAATTACGTTGAATTTTCGTTCGCCACCGTCAGAACCCGCGGCAAACGTCACTCGCGTAAATTTATAACGATAATAATGTGAAATGTATTGGGGTATGTGATGAGTGAGAAAACTGTCTGTCAGGTATTGATCGTCGATGATCATCCGTTAATGCGTCGCGGCATTCGCCAACTGCTGGAAATGGATGACAGTTTTAGCGTGGTAGGTGAAGCCAGTAGCGGCACAGAAGCCGTAAGTCTGGCAAATCGCCTGGCGCCTGACCTTATTTTGCTCGACCTGAATATGAAAGGTTTGAGTGGGCTGGATACGCTGAACGCCATGCGTCGTGATGGTGTCAGCGGGCGTATCGTGGTGCTAACGGTGTCTGATTCGCGTAGTGATATTTTCACTCTGATTGATGCAGGCGCCGACGGATATTTGCTTAAAGATAGCGATCCTGACGTACTGCTCGAAGATATTCGTCGAGGAGCAACACAGGGCGAAGCCTATAGCGAGCAAGTCGCGGAATATTTACGCACCCGCAGTACCGACAAACACAGCGACGACCCGTTCGCCGTGTTAACTGAGCGCGAATTAGACGTGCTACAAGAGGTTGCCCGTGGGTTATCGAATAAACAAATCGCCTCTGGACTGCATATTTCTGAAGAGACCGTGAAAGTGCATATTCGCAATTTACTGCGTAAACTTCAGGTTCGTTCCCGAGTCGCTGCAACTGTGTTATATCTTGAAAGTCGGGGCTTTTAAATTCACCAGCATCTGACCGATCCCACTACAGAGCGCGAAGATTTTTTACAATATCTCCTCAATTTCTCCACGTTTGGACCTGCGGTAAAGGCTACAGTGACGACTGATACTCATAATCACAATCTGAAGTACTAACGAGGTCCTGACTGAATGGCGAATTTCTTTATCAATCGCCCCATTTTTGCCTGGGTGTTGGCCATTATTTTGTGCCTCACTGGTTTGCTCGCCATTTTTTCTCTTCCCGTCGAGCAGTATCCCGATCTCGCACCGCCAAACGTGCGTATCACGGCGAACTATCCTGGTGCATCGGCACAAACTCTGGAAAACACGGTTACGCAGGTCATTGAGCAGAATATGACCGGGCTGGACAACATGATGTATATGTCCTCCCAGAGTAGCAGTGCAGGCCAGGCCACCATCACGCTCAGTTTTAAAGCGGGCACTGACCCCGATTCTGCCGTTCAGCAGGTGCAAAACCAGTTGCAGTCTGCCTTGCGTAAATTGCCGCAGGCGGTACAAACCCAGGGTGTAACCGTCAGGAAAACCGGCGATACCAATATCCTGATGGTCGCCTTCGTGTCCACCGATGGCAGCATGGATAAACAAGATATCGCGGATTATGTCGCCAGTAATATTCAGGACCCAATCAGCCGTCTTAACGGCGTCGGTGACGTGGACGCTTACGGCTCGCAATATTCAATGCGTATCTGGCTAAACCCGACCAAACTCACCAGTTACCAGATGACCACTGAAGATGTGGTCGATGCGATTAAATCGCAGAATGCGCAAATTGCCGTGGGGCAACTTGGCGGTACGCCTTCGGTTGACATGCAGGCGCTTAACGCGACGATTAACTCCCAGTCGTTGCTGCAAACGCCGCAGCAATTTAAAGATATTACGCTTCGGGTAAATCAGGATGGCTCGCTGGTGTCACTCGGCGATGTGGCTGACGTCGAACTCGGCGCGGAGAAATATGATTTCCTGAGTCGTTTTAATGGCCAGCCTGCGTCCGGCTTGGGGATTAAGCTTGCGTCTGGCGCAAACGAGATGGAAACCGACAAACTCGCCCGCGCCAAAATTGAAGAGCTATCTGAATTTTTCCCCCACGGTCTGGAAGCGAAAATCGCGTATGAAACCACGCCGTTTGTGAAAGCCTCGATTAAAGATGTGGTGCAAACACTGCTGGAAGCCATTCTGTTGGTGTTCCTCGTCATGTACCTGTTCTTACAGAATTTCAGAGCGACATTAATCCCCACGATTGCCGTGCCGGTGGTGTTGTTAGGCACTTTCTCGGTGCTCTATGCGTTTGGCTACAGCATCAACACGCTAACGATGTTTGCCATGGTTTTGGCCATCGGACTGTTGGTGGATGATGCCATCGTGGTGGTGGAAAACGTCGAGCGCATCATGAGCGAGGAAGGACTTTCGCCCAAAGAAGCGACGCGAAAATCGATGGGGCAAATTCAGGGGGCACTGGTTGGGATTGCGATGGTGCTCTCTGCGGTCTTCGTGCCTATGGCATTCTTTGGCGGTACAACCGGCGCCATTTACCGTCAGTTCTCGATAACTATCGTTTCCGCCATGGTGTTGTCGGTTTTGGTGGCGATGATCCTGACCCCCGCCCTATGCGCCACACTACTCAAGCCTTTGCATAAAGGTGAACATCACGGCCAGAAAGGTTTCTTCGGTTGGTTCAACCGTATGTTTAATCGCAATGCGGAACGCTATGAAACGCGAGTTGGAAAAATTCTTGCGCACAGTCTGCGTTGGATTCTGATTTACGTGCTGCTGATTGGCGGCATGGTGTTCCTGTTCCTGCGCTTACCCACCTCCTTCCTGCCGTTAGAAGATCAGGGTGTATTTACCACGTCCATACAATTACCGAGTGGTTCTACGCAGCAGCAAACCACCAAAGTGGTTGAGAAGATCGAGCAATATTATCTGACGAAAGAGAAAGATAACGTGCTGTCGGTGTTCTCAACCATTGGTGCCGGGCCTGGCGGAAACGGGCAAAACGTCGCGCGTATGTTCGTACGCCTCAAAGACTGGGATTTGCGTGACCCGAAAACGGCCAGTTCATTCGCTATTATCGAACGGGCCACGAAAGCCTTCAGAGACATCAAAGAAGCCCGCATTATCGCCAGCAGCCCGCCTGCCATCAGCGGTTTAGGTAACGCAGCAGGCTTTGATATGGAATTACAAGATCACGCAGGTGCCGGTCACAATGCGCTAATGCAGGCGCGCGATCAGCTGCTCGAAATGGCAGGCAACGATAAAATGCTGACCCGTGTTCGCCATAACGGCCTGGACGATAGCCCACAAATGCAGATCGATATCGATCAGCGTAAAGCTCAGGCGTTGGGCGTCACCATTGATGACATCAATAACACGTTGCAGACGGCCTGGGGCTCGAGTTACGTGAACGACTTTATGGATCGCGGACGCGTCAAAAAGGTGTATGTGCAGGCGGGGGCAGAATATCGCATGCTGCCAGAGGACATCAACCAGTGGTATGTACGCAATAAAGATGGCGGAATGGTGCCCTTCTCGGCATTTGCCAGTTCACATTGGGAAACCGGCTCGCCGCGTCTGGAACGCTATAACGGTTATTCAGCACTCGAAATCGTGGGTGAAGCCGCACCGGGCGTCAGTACCGGCACTGCAATGCAAATCATGGAAACGCTGGTGGAGAAGCTCCCGTCCGGTTTTGGCCTTGAGTGGACAGGAATGTCTTATCAGGAAAGGATTTCTGGAACACAAGCGCCAGCACTCTACGCTATCTCGTTATTAGTTGTGTTCTTGTGTCTGGCTGCGCTGTATGAAAGCTGGTCTGTGCCGTTCTCGGTGATGTTGGTGGTGCCTCTTGGCGTGATTGGAGCACTGCTAGCCACGTGGGTGCGAGGCCTCGAAAACGATGTTTATTTCCAGGTGGGGCTCTTAACGGTTATTGGGCTTTCGGCCAAAAACGCCATTCTGATTGTTGAGTTTGCCAACGATATGAATGCCCAGGGCCGCGAACTGGTTGCGGCAACGCTTGATGCCTGCCGTCAGCGCTTACGTCCGATACTCATGACTTCACTGGCATTTATCTTTGGCGTGTTACCGATGGCCACCAGCAGCGGTGCAGGCTCCGGTAGCCAGCATGCAGTCGGAACAGGGGTTATGGGGGGAATGATTTCAGCCACGGTGCTGGCAATATTCTTCGTGCCATTGTTCTTCGTGCTGGTGCGACGACGTTTCCCGCTTAAAGAACATGCTGAAAACTAAAATAACAAAAAAGCGACCTTACTGGGTCGCTTTTTGTATGGCTCAAAGAGTATTGAGAATAAGAACATCATGTTCTTGCTGTTTATTTCATTTACGAAGCATATCTTCGATGAAATCTTTCCAGTTTCCTACTTCGTGTTCGATCATAACCGCCTCTCTTATAATTGCTTTATTATACGTAATCCCTTCCATGGAGTGAAGCGACCAAATTTTATCGATTCACTGGCTTTCAACTAATATTGAGAGTCGACTGCGTATTGCATGAATTATCAGCTCAGCAGGTAATTTAAAATGTGACGACGCACCTGAATCGCCTGATTTCAGATTTTGCCCAGTTAGCAGCGAAAGCCCAGACTTGTCGCAGCAATCAAGGGTGCAGATGTGATGTAACGTCTATTGGCTATAAATTAATCGCCCTGGAAAAAGAAACGCTATTACCTCACTTTCATACTAGCAATTAGGCTATATTTTTCCTTGCGACTTTTTTATCATTTTATTTATTCTAATTTCCTGCATAAATAATCACATTTAAAGAAAAGGATTGACTCCGTGATAATTCTCTACGGTATTAAAAACTGCGACACAATCAAGAAAGCACGCCGTTGGCTAGAGGCTCAAGGCGTGGATTATCAATTTCATGATTATCGCGTTGATGGGCTGGATGCCGATTTATTGAATAGTTTTATCGTAGAGTTAGGTTGGGAAGCACTGCTTAATACCCGTGGAACTACATGGCGCAAACTCGACGAGGCTCATCGTGCAAGCATTACTGACGCACAAACTGCGGCTGCGCTGATGCTTTCAATGCCTGCAATCATCAAACGCCCATTGCTCTACGCGCCCGGTCAGCCTATGCTGCTGGGTTTCAATGAATCGACTTATAAGATGTTTATCAACGAGGTATAGCGCTATGTCCTGCCCAGTTATTGAGCTGACGCAACAGCTTATTCGCCGCCCTTCCCTGAGCCCAGACGACGCGGGTTGCCAGGCGCTGATGATTGAGCGACTGCGTGCCATTGGTTTTACTATTGAGCACATGGATTTTGGCGACACACAAAACTTCTGGGCATGGAGAGGCAAAGGAGAAACGCTGGCGTTTGCTGGCCATACCGACGTCGTGCCTTCAGGCGATGCCGACCGCTGGATTAACCCACCGTTTGAACCCACTATCCGCGATGGCATGCTGTTTGGTCGTGGTGCTGCTGATATGAAAGGTTCTCTGGCAGCCATGGTGGTTGCGGCAGAGCGTTTTGTTGCACAGAACCCGCGTCACAAAGGCCGTCTCGCGTTTCTTATCACTTCTGATGAAGAAGCCAGTGCCAAAAATGGCACGGTGAAAGTGGTCGAAACGTTGATGGCACGTAATGAACGCCTTGATTATTGCCTGGTCGGCGAGCCTTCCAGTACTGAAGTGGTCGGCGACGTGGTGAAAAATGGTCGTCGTGGTTCGTTGACCTGCAATCTCACCGTGCATGGTGTGCAGGGCCACGTTGCCTATCCGCATCTGGCCGATAACCCGGTGCATCGCGCAGCGCCGATGCTGAACGAGCTGGTCTCTATTGAGTGGGACAAAGGGAACGAGTTTTTCCCCGCGACCAGTATGCAGATTGCAAACGTTCAGGCAGGAACGGGCAGCAACAATGTCATTCCTGGCGATTTGTATGTGCAATTTAACTTCCGTTTCAGCACCGAACTGACCGACGCCGATATCAAACAACGCGTGATTGCCCTGCTCGATAAGCATCAACTGCGTTACACCCTCGACTGGTGGCTGTCAGGCCAACCGTTCCTGACCTCACGCGGAAAGCTGGTCGATGCGGTGGTGAATGCTGTTGAGCACTATAATGAAATTAGACCGCAACTGTTGACCACGGGTGGCACGTCCGATGGGCGCTTTATCGCTCGCATGGGGGCGCAAGTCGTGGAATTGGGGCCGGTGAACGCGACCATTCATAAGATTAATGAGTGTGTTAACGCCGCAGACCTGCAACTTCTTGCACGTATGTATCAACGCATTATGGAGCAGCTTGTCGCCTGACAGCTGCGAGAACTAAGAGGTTAAGCATATGGAATGGCTATCACACTACTGGTGGATTATTGTACTGGTACTGCTGTTGGGTATTTTCCTGAATGTGATTAAGGATTTGAAGCGCATCGATCCGAAAAAATATATGGCTAACAAACCCGATCTTCCCCCGCACCGTGATTTCAACCATAAGTGGGATGACGAAGACGATTTCCCGAAGAAAAAGCCATAATTATGCAAAAGCCACTCCCGAGAGTGGCTTTTTTAATGCGCCATTTTATGTCTCACATAAATTCGACGATACCCTTGTCGTTGGGTTTACCGCCGCTTAGTGCTTCATCGAAATAGTGCTTTGGCACGGTGTAGCGCAGATGGTCCAACGCAATCTTGATGCTGCGGTCATCGATGGCATGGCCTAAATCGTCAATCACATCCAGCGTCACATCCCCACCGAGTTGCGTTAACGTTTCCGAAGCATCAAAGGCGTGCTTCACGTCAATGACCCCGTCAACATCACCATGAATCAAATGGATGGTCGTTGACGTTGATGCGCTTTCTGGAAGCTTTGCGTAGCGACCATTAAAGGCGATCACGCGCGAGGCTAGCTGCGGCTCAGCTTTCACACCTTCAAGCGCCATAATTGCACCTTGCGAGAAGCCAATCAGTGCAGTGGCATTAGCCGCGACACCGCTGTGTTTCTGCCAGTAACGCACCACGTCGATAAACGTTGGCATGATGGCATCGACTCGCTGCTGGCGATTGTCTTCCGTCACGCCAGCAACGGAAAACCACTCCCGACCTTGATACGGGCCGCTGGGTGCCGGGCCACCGATGCTGACCACCAGCGCATCAGGAAAATGTGGCGCAAACCAGCTACCAATTTCACCCATTGCGACGGGGTTATCGCCAACACCATGAAAGAACAACAAGAGTTGTTTTGCCGGTGTTGCGGGACTCTGAACAACAAAGTGGTCGTGTTTCATGGTTTTCTCCTTACGTTTCTGGCGTTAACTATACGCTGACACCCCATGATGACCATGCCATTTGACTGAACGACTTAGTGGAAAAATTGCAATTGCATAATCGCATTTTTCAGCGCAATGCACTGCTGCTCATCGCATTTTTCCAGTGCCTTCTGGGCTTCCTGGCGCATGACGTTCAGAAGCGCTTTGCGCCCGGAAATGCGCCACTGTTGGCAAAGAGTTTCCACGCTCAGGTACTGTTGTACGCGTCCGCGCAGCGCATTCAGCGGTAGATTGCTGGTGAGTAGCAAGCGATTCAGGGAACCTAAACAGGCTTCCAGCGGGCGATGCCCAAATGCAAAACCTGCCAGCTCCAGCCAGTCATCACTGTTTAGCTTAGCGTCTTCACAGCTTACAACAGGCAAGGGTTGGTCAATCCATGGTTGCAGCCAGACAATATCGCGCTGTAATCGAGATTGTTCATGAAGAGAGAGCGCTTCCCCAAGCGGTGTGAGCGGCAATAACGCCATCGCGGTATAGCACCCGCTGCTGGCCTCACGATGGCTACCCACGCGTACCAGCACAAAGCCACAACTTTCCCAAAAACGCCAAAGTTCGTCGGTAAAACCAAAACTGACTGAAAGGTAATCAGCCGTCTGCTGCGCATGAATTTTCACTCTGGCAATGATTTGCTGACCGATTTGCTGACGCTGGCGCAACGGATGCACCGCAATGCGGCTGACGCGTAAACCTTTAAGCGTTGCGGCTAAGGGACTGCCACCATGTGCCGCCAGCGATTGTGCCACTAAATTACCGCGCGGACGGCGGAATCCTGCCCACACTGCGCGGCTCAGTTTTTCACAAAGCCCGCCCTCTTCCACCAACCAGCTGGCACCAATCGTTTCTGCCCCGCAGGTAGCGGCAATGAAATGCTGACCTGGTGCATCCAGCATCCGACGCCAGTCCAACGGCGAAGTACGGTAATGCGCACCTGACAGCAAGCGATACATTTGCTGTAGTTGAGGCGAGGGTTGCGCTTCATGAATGCGTTCAATGACCTGAAGGGAAATCACACCTTGTGCGACCGCTGTGACGTCTGGTTCATCAAACAGCAACACCGTGTCGATTAACTTTTCCAGAGGATCATTGCTCGCCCAACGGATTGGCGTAGACAGGGTATAGCGCGTCAATGTGTCGAGGCTTGCACAAAATTTGAGGATAAACCCCCTTCCGGTTCCTTCGTAGCCCTGAACCGTGGTGGTCAGCAACACACGAGGAAAATGGGAGATTAATCTGCGCAACTGAGGCGCCGGAATAGCAGCCGCTTCATCAATGATTAGCCAATCAGCCCGATATGCCTCAGGGTTGGTAAGCAGTGCATCGGGCGCGACGAAATTGAAATCATCACCGGCATGATCTGCGAGCACATCCGTTGCCGCTTTGGCGGGCGCAGTCACTAGCCCCGTACCGGTAATCCTGCGCAGCAGCATACCCGCCAGAGCAGATTTCCCCCGACCTCTTGGCGCAGTGACTGCTGCAACCCCTTCTGGCATTGATAGCAGAGCGTCAAGAATTGCGGCCTGCTCATCAAAAGGCGCACCGTTAGCCATATGCCATTGCGCGCGTTGGGGGAAATCAGGGAGTTGTAGCGGTTGATGCTGTTGCCAGAGCACACATTCGCTATCAGCGCGAATACAGTGTTGCAGATGAGCAATAAAGTGAGGTGTGGGAATAGCTTCAGACTGCTCACTCCAGCGCCCCGAGTCGGAATCAGGCTGCTGCGGCCAGGTGCTCCATGCTGGTGCCAGCAGCACCAGCCAGCTTCCTGCTTTGAGTGTACCAGACAGCGCCGCCAGCGCTTCGGCATCCAGCCCGTTTCTTGCGTCAAATACGGCATGCTGAAATTCACGCCCCAGCAACGTACGCATCGCTGAGGTTGCGCAGTGAAGCGGCAATTCGGGTGCGGCACCCACCCAAAGCCAATCACCGGGCAAAAGCCGGGCAATAGACTGGACCTGCTGGCTGCACCACGCACTCTCACCGGCCAGTATCATCATGCGGCGAATGCCCGCATCGGCCATACTGGCGGTGGCTTGCCTAAGCTGTTCCATGGCGTTAGTCCTTGTCACATCTCGTTATTTGACAGTGTTACCAAAGGTATTGCACTGAGCAGGGTCACCGCTATCAAAACCGCGTTTGAACCAGGTGTAACGCTGCTCGGATGTCCCGTGGGTAAAGCTGTCAGGCACTACACGTCCTTGCCCTTGTTGTTGCAGACGATCATCACCAATCGCTTCAGCAGCATTCAGCGCTTCTTGTAAATCCCCGACATCCAGCACCTCTTGTTTCTGCATGCTGTTGCCCCAGACGCCCGCAAAGCAGTCTGCCTGTAATTCCATTTTTACCGATAGACGATTTCCTTCAGCCTGGCTTGCACCTTGCTGAAGCTGACGGACCTTCGGCTCGATCCCCAATAACTTCTGCACGTGATGTCCCACTTCATGAGCGATGACATAACCCTGAGCGAAATCACCCTCGGCACCCAGTTTGCTTTTCATTTCATCGTAGAAAGAGAGATCGATATACACCGTGCTGTCAGCCGGGCAGTAAAACGGCCCCATGACAGACTGACCGGTACCGCACCCAGTTCGTGTCGCCCCACGATACATCACCAGTTTTGGCTGCTGATATGTCCGCCCCATCTTCTGGAAAATCTGCCCCCAGGTATCTTCTGTCGTTGCCAGAATCACCGAGGTAAATTTAGCGGCTTCATCATCATTCGGGCTAATTGATCGCTGAGTGGATTGCTGGTGAACGGGTGGCTCGCCGGTGAGCATTGAAGTCAGATCGACGCCGTAATAACCCGCTACGACGACAACAATTAGAATGATGATCCCGCCTTTACCGCCAGGTAAACGGAATCCACCACCGCCTCCACCTAAGCCTGGACCTGAAGAGTTGCTTCTTCTGTCTTCTACATTGTCGCTTTCGCGACGACCTTGCCAGCGCATAATCAACCTCAAAATTCACAACTTGTAATAGGTAGATCGTAGGTGGTTAATGGCAGGATTACCATAAGAAACAAGATGTGAAAAAGCCGAATGTGTAAACACATCCGGCTTTAAAAAGAATTGCGCGAGAATTTAGTCTAATTTAACGCCAAGACGATGGGCAACTTCTTCATAGGCTTCAATGAGTCCACCGAGGCTTTGGCGGAAACGGTCTTTGTCCATCTTGTTGAGCGTTGCTTTGTCCCACAGGCGGCTACCGTCAGGGGAAAACTCATCACCCAGTACGACTTCGCCCTTGAACAAACCGAACTCCAGCTTGAAATCGACAAGGATCAGGCCCGCGTCATCAAACAGCTTGCTCAGCACATCGTTAGCTTTGTAGCTCAGCTCACGCATACGAGCCAGATTCTCTTTGTTCACCCAGCCAAAAGTTTCACAGTAAGATTCATTGACCATCGGGTCATGCATCTCATCATTTTTCAGGAACAAATCAAACAGCGGTGGATTCAGTTCAATGCCTTCTTCGATGCCAAGGCGTTTAACCAACGAACCCGCCGCGCGGTTGCGGATAACACACTCAACCGGCACCATATCGAGTTTCTTCACCAGCACTTCATTGTCGGAGAGCAGTGCTTCCATTTGCGTAGGAATGCCAGCTTCTTCCAGTTTGGCCATAATGAAATGGTTAAACTTATTGTTCACCATGCCTTTGCGGTCGAACTGTTCGATGCGTGCACCGTCCCCTGCTGACGTATCATTGCGGAATTCGAGCACCAACAGATCCGGGTTTTCCGTGCTGTATACGGTCTTCGCTTTGCCACGATACAACTCAGCTTGCTTTTGCATCTTTCTTACTCCAGGTGTGATTTAGTTAAAAATTCCGCTATCTGCCGCTACGCACACGTTTGCGTATCCTGGCAGAAAAAAGGCCAGATTGCTCTGGCCTCTAAAACTTACTTGCTGAAAGCCGACTGGAATGCAGCTACCAGGGCGTCGTTCTGGGACTGCGTCAGCGTGTGACCTTTTGGATCGATGAACTGCAGGCTGCTGCGGTTATCGAGGTCGCCCACTTGCAGTTTATAGTCGCCACTGGACAGACCCGGGTCTTTCGCCCCTAAATCCTGCCATGCGCTATCAGACAGTGGTTTGTAGGTCACCGTCATGCTACCGGTTGAACGCGTAGCGTCAGTGACTTTCATGCCGACTTTCTCAAGCGTTGCAGGTAAACGGTTCCAGACAACGTTGTAAGGACCACGCACCACGAGCATTGGTAAGCCCGTGTCGTCAGCAGCACTTTGAACATCAAGTTGCGTTGATGCACGATTGTCTTTCGCGTTCTGCTGGTCGGTCTGAGTTTTATCCAGGCCTGCACTGATGCTGTTCAGCATTTCTGCGCTATAACGCTGTAAGGATGCAGCGTCAGAAACCGGCTTGCCAGCCTGTTCCAGATTCAGCAGTTTAACCACTACGGCTTGTTGATAGCCCTGCGGTTTCACACTAACTTGATAACGCCCACGGTACTGTTGATCTTCATCAGCACGATTCCATTCTACCCACTCAGTGGACAGTGTCTGGCTCGCATCATCACGTTTATCAATGCCGTAGTTTTTTGCCTGAAGCACACTGACAACTTGTGGCCACAGCGTTGAACTACGCGAATTTTCGACCATCAGCGTGGCGGTATCCCCAGTAAACTGAGTACGCGCACCACTGACCAATGCCAGAGGTTGAGCAGGCGGACGGATATCCAGCTCTTTGCCTACTGCGCCGCTGCCGTTGGTGACCGGAACATTATATTGACCATTCTGCACCGGCAGGATCATCCCCGCTGGTGAGTGGATTTCCGCGAGGGGTGCTGCATCCAGATAGGATTCGTCACCGCTAACCTGGCGCTTGTAACGCTGGTCAGTGCTGCATGCTGCCAACAGCATGGCGAGCGTCACCACTGCAACTTTCGCCACCATCGACTTCTGTACTGAGTAAGCCATCAAATCTCCCTAAACTTTACAGCAAACCGGCATGCTTGAGCGCGCTAATAATCACCGGACGACTGGCTTCAGTCAGCGGTGTCATTGGCAGGCGTAAGGTATCGGTTGCCACAAGTCCCAACTCCCTACATGCCCATTTGACTGGGATAGGGTTGGGTTCAACAAATAATTTATTGTGCAGCGGCATCAAACGTTCGTTAATAACGCGCGCTTGCGCAAATTGCCCATTGGCGGCCAGTTTACACACTTCTGCCATTTCACGCGCGGCTACGTTTGCCGTCACAGAAATCACACCGTGGCCACCCAATTGCATGAAATCCAGCGCACTCGCATCGTCACCGCTAACCAGGATGAAGTCATCTTCAACCAGCTCTTTGATCTGGTTTACTCGGGTTAAGTTCCCGGTGGCTTCTTTGATACCAATAATATTTTTAATTTTCGCCAGGCGGCCTACGGTTTCAGGCAGCATGTCACAACCGGTACGAGAAGGTACATTGTACAGCATCTGCGGCAGGTCGGTGCTTCCCGCGATAGCGGTAAAGTGCTGGAACAGCCCTTCCTGAGTGGGACGGTTGTAGTAAGGTGTTACCGTCAGGCAGCCTACGACACCGCTATTTTCAAAACGCTTAGTCAGGGAAATAGCTTCAGAGGTGGCATTTGCGCCAGTCCCTGCGATAACCGGAATACGGCCATCGGCCAGTTCCAGCGTCATCAGTACCACATCACCGTGCTCGTCATGGCTCAACGTAGCTGACTCACCGGTAGTCCCTACCGAAACAATCGCCGAAGTCCCGCTGGCAACATGGTAATCAATCAGTTTTTTCAGGCTTGACCGGCAGACATTACCTTTCTCATCCATCGGCGTCACAAGCGCGACAATACTTCCAGTGAACATTGGCCATCCTCTGTGCTTACAAGTGTCTCAATGGTACGTTTGGTGCAGGATCAAAAGCAAGTCACCAGGTGACGCTACACGGTTGTACGCAAGTTTTTTTTATGCTTTCCTTATGATATCTCACCGATTCACAGGAAGAATACGTTTGACTCCCTCACCACACCATTATTTGGTCATTACGGCCCTTGGGGCGGATAGACCTGGTATTGTTAATACCATCACCCGTCATGTGAGCAGTTGCGGCTGTAATATTGAAGACAGTCGCCTTGCTATGCTCGGTGAAGAGTTCACGTTTATTATGCTGCTGTCGGGCAGTTGGAATGCGATAACCCTGATTGAATCGACCCTGCCTCTAAAGGGGGCTGAGCTGGATTTGCTCATTGTCATGAAGCGAACGGCCGCACAAGAGCGCCCGGCGATGCCCGCGACAGTCTGGGTGCAAGTCGAAGTGACCGATTCTCCTCACTTAATCGAACGCTTCACTAACCTGTTTGATGTTCACCATATGAATATTGCCGAACTGAGTTCTCGCACTCAACCCGCTCAGGATGGCCAGCCTCCACAGCTGTATATTCAAATTACGGCGCACAGTCCTGCCTCTGAAGATGCGAGCAGGATCGAAGATGCGTTCAAGGCCCTCTGTACAGAACTCAAAGCACAGGGCAGTATTAACGTTGTGAATTATCCACAGCAAGATGATTAAGACGGAGAGTTGTAATGAGCCCACTGAAAGCCGGTGACATCGCACCGAAATTTAGCTTGCCCGATCAAGACGGCGAGCAAATAAATTTAACCGACTTCCAGGGACAGCGCGTTCTGGTTTATTTCTATCCTAAAGCGATGACACCAGGCTGTACCGTACAAGCGTGCGGTTTGCGTGACAACATGGATGAGTTGAAAAAGAAAGGTGTGGAAGTGCTGGGTATTAGCACCGACAAACCGGAGAAACTTTCACGTTTTGCCGAAAAAGAGTTACTTAACTTCACCCTGCTTTCTGATGAAGACCATCAGGTCTGTGAACAATTCGGGGTATGGGGCGAGAAATCGTTTATGGGTAAAACTTACGATGGCATCCACCGCATTAGCTTCCTGCTAGATGGTGAAGGGAAAGTCGAGAAAGTGTTTGATGATTTCAAAACCAGCAACCATCACGACATTGTGGTTAACTGGCTGAAAGAAAACGCTTAATTAAGCATTAACAATATTAAAAAAGCCGACATCATGTCGGCTTTTTGCTGTCTCTAATTCGGCTTGTCGTCTATTAGCAGAGTATCCGGCCAGGCATGCACCACCGCTTTAATCAGCGTGGCAAGCGGGATGGCAAAGAACACGCCCCAGAATCCCCACAGCCCGCCAAAAATCACCACCGACAGGATAATGACTAACGGATGCAGGTTAACCGCCTCGGAAAATAGCACCGGAACCAGCAGGTTGCCATCCAGCGCCTGGATAATTAAGTAGACGGCAAACAGCGTCCAAAATTCCGGACCAATGCCAAACTGGAATAACGCAACGCACACCACCGGAATGGTGACCACAAACGCGCCAATGTACGGAATAAGCACTGAGAGTCCGACCAACACCGCTAACAGCAGCGAGTAGTTCAGGCCAAAAATCACAAAACCGATATATGTCGCTACACCCACGACCAGCATTTCCAACACTTTGCCACGGATGTAATTAGTAATTTGCTGATTCATCTCGAGCCACACCTGCCCCGCAAGACCACGATTTCGGGGTAGCACGCGGCGCACAGCATTCAACATCTGCTCCTTATCTTTGACCAGGAAGAACACCATCAGGGGGACTAAAATCAGGTAAATAGCCAGCGTTAAAAGACCCACTAACGAGGCGAGCGAATACTTCACCACCTGATCGCCCATGCCCACCATCCGCCCGCGCATATTCTCGGCGATGGCATCAATAATGCCAGCATCAACCAGTGCCGGGTAACGTCTTGGCAGCGTTGCGGCATAATCAGAGAGTTTATTCAGCATCCCCGGCATGTCGCGAATCAGGTAAATCCCCTGCTGCCAGGCGACAGGAGCCACCACTAATACCATCAACAATAAAATGCCGACAAACAACACCAGCACCATCGTTGACGCCCAGGTACGCGAACATCCCAAACGCTGAAGTCGCGCCGTTGGCCACTCCAGTAAATAAGCCAGCACTATCGCCACTAACAGAGGCGCTAACAGCCCGTGGAAGAAGAACAGAATGACAAATCCGGCAACCAGAATAACCAGCAGCGCGATGGCTTCCGGGTCGCTAAACCGTCGTCGATACCACTGCAACAACATCTCGAGCATACATCCCTTCCCTGACAGCTTTATGCGAGGAGGGATTGTATCTAAATGTCACAATAAAGACTTCGCTTTTTAATGCCGTTCAATAGCGGTTTAAAATTGGCGCAGATAAGATAGTTCTTAGCTCTACGCCAGGTTACAGTTCATCGTTGTTAGCGAACAAAATCAGGTAATACTTGTCGAAGATTAACTTTGATTAAACAGGACTGGATGTATGCTCAGGCAGTTGAAAAAACCACTGGTTGCAACATTGATGGCAGCTTTGCTTGCGGGTCCGGCTACACCAGCGTTTGCTGATGTGACCGATCAACTGCCAGATATGGGAACGTCCGCAGCAAGCACGCTGTCAATCGGTCAGGAATTGCAGATGGGCGATTACTATGTTCGTCAACTGCGAGGCAGCGCCCCATTAATCAATGATCCTTTGCTGGTGCAATACATTAACAAGCTCGGTATGCGTCTGGTGAGTCATGCCGATTCCGTTAAGACACCCTTTCACTTCTTTCTGATTAACAACGACGAAATTAACGCCTTCGCCTTCTTTGGCGGCAATGTCGTGTTGCACTCCGCGTTGTTCCGTTATGCTGACAACGAAAGCCAGCTCGCATCGGTGATGGCACACGAAATCTCTCACGTCACGCAGCGCCACCTTGCGCGTGCGATGGAGGATCAGAAAAAGAACGCCCCTCTGACCTGGGTTGGTGCGTTAGGCTCAATTTTACTGGCGATGGCCAGCCCACAAGCGGGTATGGCGGCACTCAGCGGTACGCTTGCTGGGACGCAGCAAGGCATGATCAGCTTTACACAGCAGAACGAGCAGGAAGCTGACCGCATCGGTATTCAAGTGTTGCAGCGCTCGGGCTTTGATCCGCAAGCAATGCCAACCTTCCTTGAGAAACTGCTCGACCAGTCTCGTTATTCTTCGCGCCCACCAGAGATTCTCCTTACCCACCCATTACCAGAAAGCCGTTTGTCGGATGCACGTAACCGTGCCAACCAAATGCGGCCAGTCGTGGTGCAATCTTCTGAAGATTTTTACATGGCAAAGGCCCGTACGCTGGGGATGTACAACTCAGGTCGTAATCAGCTGACCAGTGATTTATTGGATAGCTGGTCAAAGGGCAACATCCGTGAACAGCATGCCGCAGCTTATGGCCGTGCGCTTCAGGCGATGGGGACAGATAAATGGGATGAGGCGCGCAAGCTATTACAACCACTGCTCGCCGCACAGCCTGGTAATGCGTGGTATCTCGATTTAGCGACTGATATTGACCTTGGGCAGAAAAGAACCGCTGATGCGATTAATCGCCTGAAAAACGCGCCTGACTTGAAACAAAACCCGGTGTTGCAGCTGAACCTTGCCAATGCTTATGTGCAGGCAGGGCAGCCCAATCAGGCCGCAGAGATCCTGAACCGCTATACTTTTGCCCATCCCGATGACAGCAACGCCTGGGATTTGTTAGCACAGGCCGAAGCCGCATTGGGCCATCGCGATCAAGAACTCGCCGCACGTGCTGAGGTTATGGCGCTTGTGGGAAGACTTGATCAAGCGATTACTCTGCTCAGCGGTGCCAGCTCTCAGGTTAAGTTGGGTAGTTTGCAACAAGCTCGTTATGACGCGAGAATCGATCAGTTCCGCGAATTACAAAGACGCTACCTTCAGTATTCTAAGATGTAACAGGAGTTACGATGTCGACTGCCGTTTCTATTTATCATAATCCGCGCTGCTCAAAGAGCCGTGAAACGTTAAGCCTGCTAAAAGCAAATGGCGTAGAGCCAGAAGTGGTTTTGTACCTGGAGACTCCGCCAGATGCTGACACGCTGAAATCTTTGCTGGAAAAGTTAGGTTTTTCCAGCGCACGCGAACTGATGCGTCAGAAAGAGGATTTGTACAAGGAGTTAAATCTGGCGGATGCCATGTTCAGCGAAGAGCAATTGATTCAGGCAATGGTCGATAATCCAAAACTGATTGAACGCCCGATTGTTCTGGCGAATGGGCAGGCGAGAATTGGCCGCCCGCCGGAGTCAGTGCTGGAAATTTTGTAACTTTGCGATTTAGCTCCCTCACCCTAACCCTCTCCCCCAGGAGAGGGGACTGTCCGGTTTTAGCCTTCACGCTCAGGAGAGGGGATTAACGGTTTTCTCCCTCTCCCTCAGGGAGAGGGCCGGGGTGAGGGTGGTTTTAAAGCCCGAGAATCTCTTTCACAAACGGGATCGTCAGCTTACGCTGCGCGGTAATAGAGGCCAGATCAAGCTGATCGAGCGTCATAAACAACGTGCGCATTTCTCTATCCAAACGTTTGAGCAGAAAACGCCCCACGTCTTCCGGCAGCTCAAACCCACGCAGTCGTGAGCGCAGTTGCAAAGCCTGAAGTTTATCGTCATCGGAAAGCGGTTGTAGCTTGTAGATTTGCCCCCAATCAAGGCGCGATGCAAGATCGGGTAATTGCAGATTAAGCTGGCGCGGAGGCCTGTCACCCGTAATTAACAGGCGCGTTTTTCCTGATTCCAGAATGCGGTTATAGAGATTAAAAATCGCCATCTCCCACAACTCATCACCCGCTACGCACTCGATATTGTCGATACACACCAGCGAAAGCTGCTCCATACCGTCGAGCACTTCCGGAACAAACCAGGTACGTTTATCAAGAGGCACGTAGCCAACAGCTTCGCCTCGTTGCGACAGTTCCGCACAGGCGGCATGCAGCAAGTGGCTGCGCCCTCCTCCTTCTCGCGACCAAAAATAGATATAGCCGCTGTGATCCTGACGGAGCACAGACTGGAGTGCAGCAAGTAAAGAAGGGTTATCACCCGGCCAGAAACTTGCAAAAGTTTCATCGTCAGGCAAATAGAGTGGCAGTGATAGCTGTGCCGGCGTATTCAGAATTACCTCAACCATAACAGGCAGAAAAACGCAGAGAGTTTATCACAGAAATGAAGATCAGTAGAACCGGGCGAACATACCGCCCGGTTTGAGGTAAAACTACGGTTTTACATCGCTTTCTTCAGCATCCAGCACCACTTCTTCCGGGCGCAGGATACTGATCAATTTGAAGATTAAGCTCAAGCCAACACCGACGATAGTCGCCAGCGCCATCCCTTTCAGTTCAGCTGCGCCAATGTGCACTTTCGCGCCACTCACGCCGATGATCAGGATCACGGATGTCAGGATCAGGTTTTGCGTTTTGTTGTAATCGACTTTTGACTCGATCAACACGCGAATACCGGATGCGCCAATCACGCCGTATAGCAGCAAAGAAACACCGCCGATAACCGGAACTGGGATGATTTGGATTGCCGCTGCCAGTTTGCCGACACAAGAAAGCAGTATTGCCAGAATCGCAGCACCGCCAATAACCCAGGTAGAATAAACGCGGGTAATCGCCATTACGCCGATGTTCTCGCCGTAAGTGGTGTTCGGTGTAGAGCCGAAGAAACCAGAGAAAATAGTCGAAATGCCGTTCGCAAACATCGAACGATGCAGGCCAGGATCGCGAATCAAATCTTTCTTCACAATATTCGCCGTAACAACCAGGTGACCCACATGCTCAGCGATAACGACCAGCGCCGCAGGCAGAATGGTGAAGATAGCGAACCACTCAAAACGCGGGGTATAGAAGGTTGGCAAAGCGAACCAGTGTGCTTGTGCAATTGGCGTCACATCAACCACGCCCATGGCAAAGGAGAGCGCATAACCCGCCAGCACACCGATAAGAATCGGGATAATCGCCAGGAAGCCACGGAACAAAACAGAACCGAAAATCGTTACCGCAAGTGTAACCAGCGAGATGATGATGGTCTTTGAATCGGGTGATGCGCCATCTGCTGGTAATAAACCCGCCATATTCGCCGCCACGCCCGCGAGCTCCAGACCGATGACCGCCACAATCGCACCCATTGCTGCTGGAGGGAACATCACATCCAGCCAACCGGTACCGGCTTTTTTCACAATCAGCGCGACGATACAGAACAACACGCCACACATGATAAAACCGCCCAACGCCACTTCATAACCCAGTGGTAAAAGCAGCAATACTGGCGAAATAAAGGCAAAGCTTGAACCCAGATAAGCCGGGATTTTACCTTTACAGATAAAGAGATACAGCAGCGTCCCGATTCCGTTAAATAGCAGCACCGTCGCCGGATTAATGTGGAACAAGATTGGCACCAGAACGGTGGCACCAAACATAGCGAACAGATGTTGCAAACTAAGCGGGATGGTCTGCAAAAGCGGCGGTCTTTCACTTACCCCGATAGCACGGCGTGTCATAGTCGTTTCCTTTGTCTGTCTGTTGTTGTTGTGTTGTAGTCAAAAAAAAGCCGACTCTCAAAGTCGGCTATTTTTTAGTGAATCACTTATTTCGTACCAAAAATCTTATCGCCAGCATCGCCGAGGCCAGGAATAATGTATCCGTGCTCGTTTAAGCCCTGATCGATAGAAGCGGTGAACAGTTCTACATCCGGGTGCGCTTTTTCCAGCGCTGCGATACCTTCTGGTGCAGCCACCAGAACCAGTACTTTGATGCTAGTACAGCCTGCATTCTTCAGCAGGTCGATAGTTGCAATCATTGAACCGCCAGTTGCCAGCATTGGGTCAACCACCAGCGCCATACGTTCTTCAATGTTAGAAACCAGTTTCTGGAAATAAGGAACTGGCTCCAGAGTTTCTTCGTTACGGTAAATACCCACAACGCTGATACGTGCACTTGGAACGTTTTCCAGCACGCCTTCCATCATACCCAGACCGGCGCGCAAAATTGGCACAACGGTAATCTTCTTACCTTTAATCTGATCAACTTCTACCGGGCCGTTCCAGCCTTCGATAGTGACTGTCTCAGTTTCCAGATCCGCCGTTGCTTCGTAAGTCAGCAAGCTGCCAACTTCTGAGGCGAGTTCACGAAAGCGTTTGGTGCTAATGTCGTTCTCACGCATCAGGCCTAGCTTGTGTTTGACGAGTGGGTGTTTGACTTCCACGATCTTCATACTCTTTCTCCCCGAGATAGTTGGCCACCATAAAAAAAATCGCCGGATTATACCGCTTTTTCGTGGCAGTGCTACAGGTATTGGGATTGATCAGGATCAACGAGACTGGAATCAGTATATATCAACAATTATTACATCCCGCTGAATAAGAGGCTCGCAAACGTTTGCCTGCACTGTTAGAATTGCGGCGTTTTTTATTTCTAACCCATCCGCGGGGACTTAGCAGTGACCGACAAAACTTCTCTCAGCTATAAAGATGCCGGTGTTGATATTGATGCTGGTAACGCTCTGGTCGATAAAATCAAAGGCGTAGTGAAAAAAACCCGCCGCCCGGAAGTCATGGGTGGATTAGGCGGTTTCGGTGCGCTGTGTGCGTTACCTCAGAAGTATCGTGAGCCTGTGCTGGTTTCCGGCACCGACGGTGTGGGTACTAAGTTGCGTCTGGCTATGGACTTAAAACGCCACGACACCATCGGCATCGACCTGGTTGCTATGTGTGTCAACGACCTGGTTGTTCAGGGTGCTGAGCCGCTGTTTTTCCTTGATTACTATGCAACGGGCAAACTTGACGTCGAAACTGCTGCCAGCGTTATCACTGGTATTGCCGAAGGTTGTCTGCAATCGGGTTGTTCATTAGTTGGCGGCGAAACCGCTGAAATGCCTGGCATGTACCACGGCGAAGATTACGACGTGGCGGGCTTCTGCGTGGGCGTAGTCGAGAAATCCGAGATTATTGACGGTTCTAAAGTGACCGACGGCGACGTGCTAATTGCGCTGGCATCCAGTGGCCCGCACTCCAACGGTTACTCTCTGGTACGTAAAGTACTGGAAGTCAGTGGTACTGACCCGCTGACCACCGAACTGGAAGGCAAACCGCTGGCCGATCACCTGCTGGAACCGACGCGCATTTACGTAAAACCATTGCTTGAGTTGATTGCCGAAGTTGACGTGCATGCTATCTGCCACCTGACCGGCGGCGGTTTCTGGGAAAACATCCCGCGTGTTCTGCCTGATAACACTCAAGCCGTCATTACCGAATCCTCATGGCAGTGGCCTGCGGTATTCAACTGGCTGCAACAAGCCGGGAATATCAGCCGTCACGAAATGTACCGTACCTTTAACTGCGGCGTCGGTATGCTGATTGCGTTACCTGAAGCCGAAGCGGATAAAGCGGTCGAGTTTTTGAATGCAAAAGGTGAAAACGCCTGGAAAATCGGTAGTATCAAAGCTTCCGATTCCTCTGAGCGCGTGGTTATTGAGTAATGAAACGCATTGTGGTGCTAATTTCCGGCAACGGAAGCAATTTGCAGGCGATTATTGATGCCTGCAAGCTTAAAAAGATTAACGGCACCGTAGCCGCTGTATTCAGTAATAAAACCGATGCTTATGGTCTTGAGCGTGCGCGTGAGGCAGAGATCCCTGCCCACGCGTTAACCGCCAGCCAGTTCGCCGACCGTGCAGCGTTTGATCGTGAACTAATGCTTGAGATCGACGCTTACGCACCGGATTTGGTGGTGCTCGCCGGTTACATGCGGATTCTTAGCCCTGAATTTGTCACGCATTACACTGGCCGTCTGATCAACATCCACCCTTCTTTATTGCCTAAATATCCCGGCCTGAATACCCATCGTCAGGTGCTGGAGAACGGTGATGAAGTCCACGGGACATCGGTGCATTTTGTTACCGAAGAACTCGATGGTGGGCCGGTGATTCTTCAGGCCAAAGTCCCGGTTTTTGACGGTGACGATGAAGACGACATCACTGCTCGTGTACAGCACCAGGAGCATGCAATTTATCCTCTGGTAGTGTCCTGGTTTATCGAAGGGCGTCTGGAGATGCGTGAAAATAGCGCCTGGCTTGATGGCAAAGCGTTACCAGTTCAAGGTTATGCCGCAGAAGAGTAGAACAATACAGTGGCGGTTCCCCGCCACCGTTTATCGCGCTCGTTCGTTCACCACTTTCATCAGCAGCACTGTCGCTGCCAACACAAGCGTAATACCATTTGCTATCATCAGGGGAACATCCCCGTTACTCATTCCATATAGCAACCAACAGAGCACGCCGAAAACAAACACCAGATACATGCTCAGGGATATCGCTTTAGTATCGCGATTCTTCAGGATATGCAGCACCTGTAGCGCAAATGACCCCGTAGTGCAGCACGCGGCAACAGGCCCAAGCCAGGCTAAATCAATCATCTTGTTTGACTCCATCGCAATGGATTAACACGCACTCCCGCTCATTCCAGCCTGCTGGCAACGGTCGTGGACGATAAATTTCTACATTCCGCAGCGCCAAATCTTTAACGCCGTTGGCATACAGACCAGGCAAACCGCCAGGATACGCTTCCACGCCGAAAGCTCGTTGCGTTTGCGGATTCAGGCACCAGGCGTTGTCCAGCCCCATTCCGGTTGGTGAGAGCGGATTACAAGGTGGGCGAATGTCATATAACCCTTGTTCAGGTGAGGTGCTGACTCTTTGCGTGAGTTGTAGGCCCTCAAGAACGATATGTCTGACTTGTCCGGGTAATTCGCTATGCATATTAATGGCCCCATCACTTACTCCTGAAAGGCCGCGAAACTGAATAAATTCGATTTCACCTGGAAGGATTTCCGGGTCACGGGCGCGCACTGAAAGATAAACAGGGTCGGCTTTGCCCCAATGACAGGCGTGAGCCATCTCGCAGCTAAAGGTAATGTTGCTGAAAATCATGCGACGCAAACGTCCGCCATCTCGGGAAACAAGCCCTATCGCCCGGTTTGACTCATAGATGACGCAGTTGGTTACGCAAATATCTTCGATGTCTTCCCATGTTTCTGTACCAATTTTCAACGCGCAGCTCTTAGAGCGAAGCGTGCAATTACTCACGACAACCTGCCGTGTTGCACGTTGCAACGGCGCGGGTTTACGGCTGGTCTTGAGGCAAATGGTGTCATCGGCTGCACTGAAGTGGCTGTTGCTGATATGCACCTGCTGGCAGCTGTCGATGTCCAGCGCATCCGTATTCGCCATCGACAGGTCGTTATCCACGGTAATGCCACTCACTTTTACCTGCTGGCACGCAACGAGGTGAATGGTCCACATCGGGGCATTCTCAATGGTAAAATCTTGCAGTTGGACCTTAGTGCAATCTTCGAAAACAATCATGCGTGGACGGTGTTTGGCAGGCTGCCGATACCCCATTTCATCAGCATGCGGTGCAAACCACCCCTCCGCATTGCCGTTAATTTTTCCGGCACCACAAACCGTAATATTGTGCGCGCCAATTGCGTACAGAAAAGCCCAGTTGGAACACTCTGCTGTACTTTGAGTCGTGGCCTGCTGGAAATGACGATAATCATCACTAACCACCAATTCCGCGCCTGCCTGCAAATAAAGTGTGATATTCGAATGCAGTGTTAACCCGCCCAGTTTGTAGCAGCCACTCTCAACTTCCAGCGTCCCCCCACCTTGCTGTGCCAGTGTATCCAGCGCCTGTTGGAAGCGAAGCGTATCTTGATTTTTATCGTCATTACTCGCCCATTGTGGGGTCAGAGTCAGTTTCATGGTTCTCTCATCACTCAATGTAAAAGATCCTGATATCTCACCACGCACCATTTCTGCGCTCTATGGGTTAAGCCTGCCTGACGGACAGAAATGCAGTCTCGCTCGCAAAATACGTTTTGCGCAGGCTATAAAGGTGATCGGCTTCACAGTAGGTTTGAGGGGCACTTTTTCATTAGTGATGTAAGTCACACTTTATTGCCCCTCTACGCCTCTATGTCACCCCAACGGCGTGGAACAGTGAACATTCGTTCGGTATTTCCTCGCATCCTTCGCATTACCAGACAAAACCCCTGCAGGGGTCGTGGAGAATGTTGCCCTCACTTCGTAACGTT
This sequence comes from Buttiauxella sp. WJP83, assembly GCF_027594725.1. Lineage (NCBI taxonomy): Bacteria > Pseudomonadati > Pseudomonadota > Gammaproteobacteria > Enterobacterales > Enterobacteriaceae > Buttiauxella > Buttiauxella sp. WJP83. The sequence goes on along the minus strand of NZ_CP110080.1, from coordinate 1,184,960 downwards.
ATGCCTGACAAAAGTACCGCTTCAGCAGGAAGGGAAGTCAAAAATGACTCCTGCCTCAACTTCTGTTTAAGGAACAGACCATGACAAATACACCGCTATCACCAACCCGTGAACACACTACCGAGCTCATTGATAGCCTGATTGGTGGACTGGTCGACATCAAAGACGCTGATGGGCGTTTTTTACAACGCCTCAGTGATGGCCGGATTGTTGATACCAAAGGGTGGGCAGGTTGGGAATGGACTCACGGAATCGGTCTGTTTGGGTTATATCGCTACTATCAGGTCAGTGGTTCTGAACGAGCCAAAGAGATTATCGACCTCTGGTTTAGCGATCGTTTTGCCGAAGGCACGCCGGTTAAGAACGTCAATACCGCCTGCCCTTTCCTGACATTGGCATTGTGTTATGAGGAGCAGCCAAATCCACAATGGCTCCCCTACCTGGAAACCTGGGGGCGCTGGCTCCAGCATCAACTGCCACGTACCGATGAAGGCTGTTTCCAGCATGTCACTTATGAAAACGACCATCACCAGCAAATCTGGGACGACACGCTGATGATGGCGGTGCTTCCACTGGCTCGCATCGGTAAATTACTCAATAAACCAGAGTGGATTGAGGAAGCGAAGTATCAGTTTACTCAGCATATTCAGTACCTGGCTGAGCCTAAAACGGGGCTGTGGTATCACGGCTGGAACTTTGATGGACGTCACCATTTTGCCGGAGCGCTATGGGCTCGTGGGAACAGCTGGATTACGCTCGCCATTCCTGAATTTTTGGAGCTGTTAGATTTACCGCCGCAGGACGCGCTCTATCGCCAACTGTGCAATGTGTTACGCAATCAGGTTGCAGCACTTGCCGAATGCCAGGCGGAAAATGGTTTGTGGCCAACCCTGCTTAACGATCCAGAAAGCTATGTTGAAGCCTCTGCCAGCGCCGGGTTCGCGGCTGGCATCTTCAAGGCCGTTCGTTTGGGCTACCTTGAGAGCCATTGGCTACCAGTGGCACAACGTGCAACCGAGGGGGTAATCAACCACATCACGCCGCAAGGGGAACTGACGCAAGTTTCGTTTGGTACGGCGATGGGGCACGATCTGGACCACTATCGAAACATTCCTCTGACCTCAATGCCTTACGGTCAAGCGATGGCGATCCTCTGCCTGGTTGAGTCACTGCGTTTACACATCTAGCCATTAATTGTTTAGCTATCAGGTGGATAAAGCTTTTGCTGTATCCACCTTTTTTATCCGCTTTTTTCCCCACTAGCCTGTCAGTTTCGCTAGCTCTTTGCTTAAACTTCCGGCAAGCGCTCTGGCTCGTCCGGCATCAAACATGACATGCATGGCGGGAGGGATATCGCTCCATTTACCGCAAAAATCCTCCATTTCATGTGCCGTTCCATAGAGTGCCTGAATATTGGCCTGGCATACTTCACGCAGACTCCAGTTATTCTCAACTTCGCGAGCATAGTGCAGCGTAAAAAAGGCTTTTTGGGCATGAATAAACGCCCGGCAATATAAAAACAGCCCTTGCCATTCAGTCTGCCAGCGTTGAGCTAATGCCGGAGGGAAGTCGGCATTTTGTGCAAATTCAAATGCCTGACGCTGGATATTTTCAGCCCCTTGCCACGCTAAATCTTTCTCTGCCGCGATCAAGGAGAGTTTCCGGGATGTCGCTGCGGCATCCTGATTGTCAAAGACGATGTCATCTGCTGAGCCGGGCAACCAGTGGTTGCGGTTAAGCTGACCATACAAACTCCAGACCACCTGACCGTAGCTTTCAGGTAACAGACTGTGACGATGAAAAACATGGTGACGAGCGTAAATGGCGCTGTAAATCACCTGATGCGCCTGTTCAAACAACACCTTCAGACTCTGAAGCTGTTGTTCATCCGCTTGCCATTGCCAGCACTCCATTAACCAACGTTTTAGCAGTTGCGATGTACTTTCTGATGGGGCGTCTGACTCGAGAAACCTTGCACAACAAAAGAGGTTAAACTCACTTAAGGTACCGATCACACTGTGATTATCAATACCTTCCCAGCTTGCTTTGCATAACACACCTTTGATAGTCGGGTTGCTGGCCTGGCACCACAGTAATCGCCCCTGAATTTCATCCGCACGGATAAACGGCAGGTTTCCCCAACACACTTCTTCCCCAGCAGCGTCAACTTCCACCCAGACTTCACGGTCTGATATTGCCAGCAATGCCGGATTATTAGGAAATTCGGGCCAGAAGCGTTCCGGTGTGAGTTTTATCGACACCGCCACATCGGCGGGCAAACCAGCGATAGCGTCGAGAACCGGCTCAACTCCGTCGATACTGGCGGGGAAAAGACGCAATACCAGTTGTTTATGGTGGCGTTTCATGACCTGGGCGGCGGCATTAAAACAGCAACGGTAAAGTGCCGTACTGGCCGATTTTTTTTGCTGCGCCACGTTCGCTTTCCAGTCTGGCGCCGCGATTGGTACCAGGCTGTCAGTATTTGAAATCGCCAGCAGCAGACCATCTATCGCGGGAATCTGCTTACAGATCAGCGCCAGTTTATCTGCCAGATACTGGCTCCAGAAATCAGCATCAAAACGCAGACCGCCGTGGCCATCAAATAACTGGGGTTGTTGCAGGAGTAAATCAGCGGGAAAACCAATCTCTTTAGCCTGAAGATAGAAACGCAAGCCACGTGCCTTGCAGTACTGCGCTAAGCGATTCAGGTAAACGCAGCAACCACGTTGATGCACGGAGATACGGTCATTGTGTTGCGCCGGAGTGTAGCCCGCCGGGGTAACAAGCTTGCCCAGTAAATCGGTTTGCCCGATCACCACAGTATTAAAGTTATGCGCACACGCATAATCAACAAACTGGCAGGCTTGATGCCAGTTCCATAGCTCCTGGTTGTTCAGTTCAAGCGCCCGTGTTTCCCACATCCCCAGCCCCTACCACTTTATAAAACGCCATTTTAATTAAAAAATGGCGGCGCTACTGTCTTGCGTCTCACAGTGCTGAAAGTGAGAAAGTAGTTGGTTTACGGCCATTGTTGGACATTCCACGTCAAAGCTCGCCATAATGTCAGACGTGACGGAATTTTTACGTCTACGAAAACGGAGTGTGAGGGCTAATGGGTCAGGATAAGCTGTATATCGAAAAAGAACTGAGCTGGTTGTCTTTTAACGAACGTGTACTCCAGGAAGCAGCGGACAAAATTAATCCGCTGATCGAGAGAATGCGTTTTCTCGGCATCTATTCGAATAACCTTGATGAATTTTACAAGGTCCGATTCGCTGAACTTAAACGGCGGATCCTGATCAGTGAAGAACAAGGTACGGCTCCCAACTCGCGCCATTTACTCAATAAAATTCAGGCGCGAGTTCTGAAGGCTGATCAAGAATTTGATGGGTTGTATAACGATCTGCTGTTGGAAATGGCGCGTAATCAGATCTTCTTGATCAACGAACGCCAGCTTTCCCCCAATCAGCAAAACTGGCTACGCCACTATTTCAAACATTATCTACGCCAGCACATCACACCTATTTTGATTAACCACGACACCGATTTGGTGCAGTTCCTCAAAGATGATTACACCTATCTGGCGGTAGAAATTATTCAGGGCAGCGATATTCGTTACGCGCTGCTGGAAATCCCGTCCGATAAAGTGCCGCGCTTTGTGAATTTACCCCCTGAAGCGCCGCGCCGCCGCAAGCCGATGATCCTGCTGGATAACATTCTGCGCTATTGCCTGGACGACATTTTCAAAGGCTTCTTCGATTACGACGCACTGAACGCCTATTCGATGAAAATGACGCGCGATGCCGAGTACGACCTGGTGACCGAAATGGAATCCAGTCTGCTGGAATTGATGTCTTCGAGCCTGAAACAGCGCTTAACCGCAGAGCCGGTGCGTTTTGTTTATCAACGAGATATGCCTGATGCGATGGTCGAAATGCTGCGTAATAAGCTGACGATCACGAATTACGATTCCATCGTGCCTGGCGGCCGTTACCATAACTTCAAAGATTTCATTAGCTTCCCAAATGTTGGCAAAGCCAATCTGGTCAATAAACCGTTGCCGCGACTGCGCCATATTTGGTTCGATAAATTCCGCAACGGTTTTGATGCAATCCGTAACCGTGACGTACTGCTTTACTATCCGTACCACACCTTTGAGCACGTGCTGGAATTGCTGCGCCAGGCCTCGTTCGACCCAAGCGTACTGGCAATTAAAATCAATATTTATCGCGTGGCGAAAGACTCGCGCATTATCGAATCGATGATTCATGCTGCGCATAACGGGAAGAAAGTCACCGTTGTGGTTGAATTGCAGGCACGTTTTGATGAAGAAGCGAATATTCACTGGGCAAAGCGCCTGACTGAAGCGGGCGTACACGTTATTTTCTCCGCACCAGGCCTTAAAATTCACGCCAAACTCTTCCTGGTTTCCCGTAAAGAAGGTGACGAAGTGGTGCGTTACGCTCACATTGGCACCGGCAACTTTAACGAGAAAACCGCGCGTCTTTATACCGACTATTCGCTGCTCACCGCGGATGCGCGCATCACCAATGAAGTGCGTCGGGTATTTAACTTTATCGAAAACCCGTATCGTCCGGTCACGTTCGAGCATCTGATGGTTTCGCCACAAAACTCGCGTCGTCTGCTTTATGATTTGGTCGATAAAGAGATTGCGAATGCGCAAAACGGCGAACCGTCTGGCATTACACTGAAACTGAATAACCTGGTCGATAAAGGGCTGGTAGATCGCCTGTATGCGGCTTCAAGCTCAGGGGTGAAAGTTAATTTACTGGTGCGCGGCATGTGTTCGCTTATCCCTAATCTGGATGGCATCAGCGATAACATCCGTGTGATCAGCATCGTTGACCGTTTTCTGGAACACGATCGCGTGTATATCTTTGAAAACGGCGGCGATAAGAAAGTCTATCTCTCCTCCGCTGACTGGATGACACGTAACATTGATTACCGCATCGAAGTGGCTGTCGCTATTCTCGATCCGCGCCTGAAACAGCGGGTGCTGGATATTATTGAGATACTGTTCAGCGATACCGTGAAAGCGCGCTATGTCGACAAAGAACTCAGTAATCGCTATGTTCCACGCGGTAACCGCCGCAAGGTACGCTCCCAACTGGCGATTTACGATTACATTAAATCTCTGGAACAACCTGAATAACCTATGCCGATAAAAAAACATGCCCCTCGCCCGCAGGAGTTCGCTGCGGTCGATCTCGGCTCAAACAGCTTCCATATGGTGATTGCCCGTGTGGTTGACGGCGCAATGCAAATCATCGGGCGCTTGAAACAACGCGTCCATCTGGCTGATGGTCTGAATGCAGATAACGAGTTAAGCGAAGAAGCGATGGAACGTGGGCTGTCATGCCTGGCGTTATTTGCTGAGCGCCTTCAGGGGTTTTCTGCGGACAATGTTTGTATCGTCGGGACGCACAGTTTGCGCCAGGCGGTAAACGCCGAAGAGTTCCTTAAACGTGCCGAGCGCGTTATCCCCTATCCGATCGAAATCATTTCCGGCAACGAAGAAGCGCGCCTGATATTCATGGGGGTGGAACATACCCAACCTGAAAAAGGCCGCAAGCTGGTTATTGATATTGGTGGTGGATCAACCGAGCTCGTGATTGGCGAAGATTTCGAACCCATGCTGGTTGAAAGCCGCCGCATGGGCTGTGTGAGCTTCGCGCAAAACTTTTTCCCTCAAGGGATTATCACGCCAGAAAATTTCAAACGCGCGCGCCTTGCTGCAGTGCAAAAGCTGGAGAATCTTTCCTGGCAGTATCGTTTGCAAGGCTGGAATGTGGCGATGGGCGCGTCTGGTACCATCAAAGCCGCGCATGAAGTGCTGGTCAATATGGGCGATAAAGATGGGATTATTACCCCTGAGCGCCTGGAAAAACTGCGCGATGAAGTTCTGAAATTTAAAAATTTCAATTCAATGAGCCTGCCGGGTTTATCCGAAGAGCGTAAAGCCGTATTTGTGCCTGGCCTCGCCATTCTCTGCGGTGTGTTTGACTCTCTGGCGATTCGCGAACTGCGCCTGTCAGATGGAGCATTACGCGAAGGCGTGCTGTATGAAATGGAAGGTCGTTTCCGCCATCAGGATATTCGTATTCGCACCGCGCAAAGTCTCGCTGACCAGTACCATATCGATAGCGATCAGGCTAAACGTGTATTAACCACCACCGAGCATATTTATCAGCAATGGGAGATTCAAAACCCAAAACAGGCTAATCCACAGATGGCCGCGCTGCTGAAATGGTCGGCGATGCTTCACGAAGTGGGGCTGAATATTAATCACAGTGGGCTACATCGCCACTCGGCTTATATTCTACAACACAGCAACCTGCCGGGCTTTAATCAGGAACAGCAGATGTTGATTGCTTCTCTGGTGCGCTATCACCGCAAAGCGATAAAGATTGACGATCTGCCACGTTTTACCCTGTTTAAGAAAAAGCAGTTCTTGCCCTTAATTCAGATCCTGCGTCTGGGCGTCTTGCTGAATAACCAGCGCCAGGCAACCACCACGCCGCCGACGCTGGTGCTGGAAACAGATGAAAACCACTGGACGCTGCGTTTCCCATACGACTGGTTTAGTCAGAACACGCTGGTGCTGCTTGATTTGGAGCGTGAACAGCAATACTGGGAAAATACCTCAGGATGGCGGCTATCTATTGAAGAGGAGGCCGGCCCGGACGTGGCGGCCTGACAGTAAAAACAACAAACGCCCTGCGGGGCGTTTGTCTTTTCTATGTCTCAACTTTCTGCGTAAGAAGTGACTCAAGCGGTCGCGGATGCCCAACCAAATAGCCCTGAATATAATCGATTCCCAGGCTTTGCACGGCTGCTTTGACCTGTTCACTTTCAACATACTCCGCCACCAGCTGCATCTTTTTTATCCGTGCCAACTGGCAGATAGAATCCACAATCTGATAATCCAGGCTACTAGTCAGCATATTGCGAATAAAGCTGCCGTCGATTTTGAGGATGTCCGCGCTGATATCTTTCAGGCGTGCATAACTGGCATAGCCCGTGCCAAAATCGTCAATCGCAACCCGGCAGCCCATATTTTGTAATGCGGTCAACGTCGCATTAACTTGCTCTATATTGGTTAATGCGTTGCTTTCAGTAATTTCAAAAATAAGTTGCCAGGGTTCGATGTTGTAGCATTTCAACAAGCGTTTCACTTCGCCTGCAAACTGTAAACGCCCCACCGACGCCGGTGTTAAATTTATCGAAAAGCGGCTACCAGGAAGCTGTTCACGATGGTTATCCATAAATGTTAATGTGGCTTCTAATACCCATTTGTCGATTTTAGAAGATAAGCCAAATTCGTGTGCGACTGACAAAAATGCGTCAGGCATAAACAGGTTATCTCCTTCGTTATCGCCCTTCATACGCAGCAAAATTTCATGATACGTATCACCGCGAACCCCTTCGATTCGCTGCACCATCAAGACGAAATTCCCGGTATCAATCGCTGCCTGCAAGCGGTTCATCATCACCACTTTATTTCTTACCGCGTTCTGCAGGTGGTTTGACCCCTGCTGTTGCAAGCTTTCTGGTTTTGAGGTTGAAAGCGACAAATCAGCCATGGTGCTGAGTTCGCCTAACAGGTAGTAAATGTGTGTCACTGGCTGGCGAACGTGGCAATAACTGATGCCCACTTGTGGCTGCATCGCCATCCCGTCCCACATAAAGCGGAACTGTTTCACATGCTGGTCAAGAGACTCAATGCGCTCATGATATGAGTCATAATTCACGCGCACGGCCAATTCATGGCCTGACAGGTGATAAACATCTTCGTTATCGGTCAAAAAGGGTTGCAGATAATCATTGAGCTGCTGCTTATATTGGATACGAAGTTGCACCCCGTAGTTACGCCCTAAAAGCTCAAGTTCAGGCACCCGCAGAAAAGCTAACGCTGACCATGGATGGCGGGATAAATCACGGTTAAGCGCCCGCAGATTCGCCATTTGTACGATGGGGTCAATAAAGGCCACTCGACGCGCTTTTCTGTGCAAAAAGCGCTGGCGAGTCGTGACAACCGCCATGAGATAAATGGTCATAGAGAAAACGGCGTAGCAAGATGAAGCGATCGCCAGATGGAGTTGGAAGCCCATGTAAGGCGGCAAATAGTTATAAAAGCCGCTGCACAGGATGGTTAAAATAATGGTCCAACTTGTCGTGATAAACAGGAACCCAAAACGCATCGCGCCCCACAACATCAGCGGCAGGATTAACGTAAGTGTGTAATCAGTGGTGAAAATGGTGCTGGCACCATTATTGGGTACCAGCAGCAGGCTAATCAAAAGGACGACCAGTGCGGCCCAAAGTGCCATCTCAGTTTTCGTCACACCGGTCTGCATTTGAGCTTTCATCCGCGAAACAAACGAGAAAGCAAAACGCGGGTTACGGCACATTCGAATGACGGTATAGAAGAATGGCATCCCTGTTAAACAGCCAATCAGGACCGCCTGGAAATTGATTAACGTCCGAGCATGAAGCAGGCTTTCTACGCTGCTACTGCCCGCATCAGCGTACCAGCCAAAGAAAACCCCCAGTTGATAGATAGCCACAAATATCAAAGAGTTGACTAACACCAACCAAACCATGCGTTGTGCCGTAAGGGTAATGGCACCAAACATGATAGAACTACGCCTGGGAACAAAAATATGATAGCCGCCCCAGCTTATCGTGATGGGAATTAAGAAATGAATCACCGCCATTAACGGGGCGAACTCACCACGCAACGGGATAAAGTAGATGAGTAGTGCAAGAATAATTCCCGGCAGGGCTGACCATGCGAAAACCAACATCAATGCGGTCATCAAACCCAGCGGCATATAGACCAGGAATACTCGCCCGCCATCCATCACGGTTTGGGCGTTACACCACATGGCTATGGGAAGTAAAATACTCGGGAGCACCAAAGGAAGCGCCCACCATTTGTCCTTAGATTTCTTATACCAGCTTGCCAGATACATTCGTTATCGCCAAAAACCCTGTCATCCCGCGTGGGTAAAATTCGAACAGGAATCCAGCCTGGCCGATAAAACCATATTGCTATGGGATAGAGTGCCGATTTTAGTTAGGGAGGAGCTTACTAAGATGATCTCAATCAATTTTTGCCGGAGTTTTAATTTCTTTAGTAAAGAAATTAAAATAAATACTGGGTATATATTAATCAACTAAAATTAAGAAATGTTTATATAACAAGGGTGAATGTTTCCGTGAGCCACTCTGAGATGTCCTGGAATTGACCTTCGGGCACCACTGTGTATAAATACCACCGTCGCCCGAGGTTGACGGGTAAACATCAAGGATCATTTGCGTGACACAGGTTACGAGTATGCGAAGACGACATAAGTTTAACAATCGTATGACCCGCATTATTCTGCTCATCAGTTTTCTCTTCCTTTTTGGCCGTTTTGTCTACTCTGCCATCGGTGCCTGGTACCATCATCAGGACAAAGTAGAAGCACAGCAAAACAGTCTGTCTGTGGACAATACTAGCCGGTAACGCCTCACCTCAAAATATTGATACTCTCACTGCCGAACAGGTGGTCGATGCTGCACGTCTGAAGGTTGTGAAATGAGCGCGGATGACATCCTATACTCTAACGACACGCAGTGAACTGCACAGAATATGTTTGTGACAAGGAGAGAGTAGATGATACATGTCTTTGGCCATCTAAATCCCGATAGCGATACCGTCTGCACTGCGTACATGGCTGCGCGCTGGCTGACGATAAAAGGGCGAAATGCCCAGGCATTTCGGCTCGGTGAGTTAAACAGAGAAACGGACTATATTTTTCGCCATGCGGGCCTGACGCCTCCGACGCTGCTTGATGATTCCCTTGCTGGCAAAGATGTTTGGCTGGTTGATTTCACAGAACCCGCTCAAGGGCCAACCTCACTAAGTGAAAGCAATATCATCGGCATTATTGACCATCACCGTCTTGGCGGCCTGATCACTCAACTCCCTCCTGAAGTGTGGATAAAACCTGTCGGCAGCAGTGCGACATTATTATGGCAGTTGATGACTCCGACTATTCGTCAAGAGATTTCCCGCAGCGAAGCCATTTTGCTTTTGGGAGCGGCGCTTAGTGATACCGTCGCACTTCGCTCGCCGACCACCACTGACGAAGACCACCTGGCAGTAGATGAGCTCTGCTCTCTCGCAAAAGTGGGTCGGGAAGATTTCATTCGTGATCTGCTGACCGCCAAGACTGATATTACCGGTTTGAGTGCAGACGAACTGCTGAATAAAGACAGTAAAATGTTTGATATTTCGGGGAATAAAGTACTGGCCGCACAGCTCGAATTATATTCTCTTGAGCAGGCAGAACCGCTCATCGATGAGCTTAAATCAGCGATGGTACAGCGGGTCACGACTTCAGGAGCTGGCCTGGTGGTTTTGATGCTGACCGATATCAGCGCTGAGTGCTCAAGGCTCTATTTTGCTGGTCCTGCACTTGCCGATAACGCCCCTTGCACCATCGCCGGGATGTTAAGTCGCAAAAAACAACTACTTCCATGGCTGCATGCGCGGCTCGGTTAAATTGCATCATAAAAAAAGCCCATTAAATAATGGGCTTCGATTCAACTGACTGCCAGATAGTGACAGTTATGCCTGACGGCTCGTTATTCCCATTCGATAGTCGCTGGCGGTTTGCCAGAAATATCGTAAACCACGCGGGAAATGCCATTCACTTCGTTGATGATGCGGTTGGATACACGGCCAAGGAAATCGTAAGGCAGGTGTGCCCAATGTGCCGTCATAAAGTCGATGGTTTCCACAGCACGCAGTGAAACAACCCAATCGTATTTACGGCCATCGCCCATCACGCCAACAGAACGCACCGGCAGGAACACCGTGAACGCCTGGCTGACTTTGTTGTAGAGATCTGCTTTATGCAGCTCTTCAATAAAGATGGCATCGGCACGACGCAGCAGGTCGCAATACTCTTTCTTCACTTCGCCCAACACGCGCACACCAAGACCTGGCCCTGGGAACGGGTGACGGTACAGCATGTCGTATGGCAAGCCCAGTTCCAGACCGATTTTGCGCACTTCATCTTTGAACAGCTCACGCAGCGGCTCAACCAGACCCATCTTCATCTCTTTCGGCAGGCCGCCCACATTGTGGTGAGATTTGATGACGTGTGCTTTACCGGTAGCCGAGGCCGCAGATTCGATAACGTCAGGGTAAATAGTGCCCTGCGCCAGCCACTTCACGTCTTCCAGTTTCAGTGCTTCTTCATCGAAGACTTCAACAAACACGCGGCCGATGATTTTACGTTTCGCTTCTGGATCGTTCTCGCCCGCTAATGCATCAAGGAAGCGTTTTTCGCCTTCAACGTGAACAATGTTCAGACCGAAGTGGTCACCGAACATATCCATAACTTGCTGAGCTTCGTTCAAACGCAACAGACCGTTATCTACGAAGACGCAGGTCAGACGATCGCCAATCGCACGGTGCAGTAGCATTGCGGTCACGGAAGAATCCACGCCACCGGACAGGCCAAGAATGACTTTGTCGTTGCCCACCTGTTCACGCAGACGAACAATTGCGTCTTCGATGATTTTTGCTGGTGTCCACAGCGCTTCGCAGCCGCAGATATCCAGTACAAAACGCTCCAGCAAACGCTGGCCCTGACGGGTATGGGTCACTTCCGGGTGGAACTGCACGCCATAAAAACGTTTTTCTTCGTTTGCCATAATAGCGAACGGACAGGTTTCGGTGCTGGCAACGGTAACGAAGTCTGAAGGGATCGCGGTGACTTTATCGCCGTGGCTCATCCAGACATCCAACAGCGGTTTGCCGTCGGCACTCAGTGAATCTTCAATGCCGCGAACCAGAGCGCTGTCGGTTTTGACTTCAACCTGCGCATAGCCAAACTCGCGTTCGGTAGAAGATTCTACGTGACCGCCAAGTTGCATTGCCATGGTCTGCATGCCGTAGCACACACCAAATACTGGCACGCCTGCGGTAAAGACATATTCAGGTGCACGTGGGCTATTGTGCTCAGTCGTGCTTTCCGGTCCACCAGAAAGAATGATACCGCTTGGATTAAATTCACGAATTTGTGCTTCAGTGACATCCCATGCCCACAGTTCACAGTAAACGCCTAGCTCACGTACGCGGCGTGCGACAAGTTGAGTGTACTGAGAACCGAAATCGAGGATAAGTATGCGATGTTTATGGATGTTTTCCGTCATTGACGCTTATTCCGAGGCAAGTGAAACAGGTAAAGAGAATCGCCCAACGTAAAGTTGGGCGAGGAGAATCAGGAGCCCATACGGTAGTTCGGGGACTCTTTAGTAATCGTCACATCGTGGACGTGACTTTCCTGAATGCCCGCACCGCTGATGCGTACAAATTCCGCTTTAGTACGCAGTTCATTGATGGTACCACAGCCGGTCAGACCCATACAGGAACGCAGGCCGCCCATTTGCTGGTGAACGATCTCTTTCAGACGACCTTTGTAAGCCACACGGCCTTCGATACCTTCCGGTACCAATTTGTCAGCAGCGTTGTCAGTCTGGAAGTAACGGTCTGAAGAACCTTTGGACATCGCGCCCAGAGAGCCCATACCGCGGTAAGATTTGAAAGAACGGCCCTGGTAAAGTTCGATTTCCCCAGGAGATTCTTCAGTCCCTGCCAACATACCGCCAACCATGACCGCAGATGCACCCGCAGCGATGGCTTTTGCGATATCACCTGAGAAGCGGATACCGCCATCAGCGATAACAGTGATGCCAGTCCCTTCCAGTGCTTCAACGGCATCAGCAACGGCTGTGATTTGCGGAACGCCCACGCCGGTTACGATACGCGTAGTACAGATGGAACCTGGACCGATACCGACTTTCACAGCGCTTACGCCAGCTTCAGCCAGTGCACGAGCACCAGCGGCTGTTGCCACGTTACCGCCAATGATTTGCAGGTCAGGATATTTCGCGCGGGTATCGCGAATACGTTGCAGAACACCTTCGGAATGGCCATGAGAGGAGTCAATCAGTAAAACGTCGACACCAGCAGCGACCAGAGCGTCGATACGCTCTTCGTTGCCCGCACCTGCGCCTACGGCCGCCCCAACACGCAAACGTCCCTGCTCGTCTTTACAGGCGTTAGGTTTACGTTCAGCTTTCTGGAAGTCTTTTACGGTGATCATTCCGCGCAGATGGAAGTTAGCGTCTACAACCAGCGCTTTCTCAACACGTTTTTCGTGCATTTTGGACAGGACAACATCACGCGCTTCGCCTTCTTTCACGGTAACCAGACGCTCTTTCGGAGTCATGTACACGCTAACAGGCTGGTTCAGGTCGGTCACAAAACGCACGTCACGACCGGTGATGATACCGACCAGTTCGTTTTCTTCGGTAACAACCGGGTAACCGGCGAAACCGTTACGGGCGGTAAGTTCTTTAACTTCGTGCAAAGTGGTCGTCGGCAATACGGTCTGTGGGTCAGTCACAACGCCACTTTCGTGTTTTTTCACGCGTTTGACTTCATCAGCCTGGCGCTCAATCGACATGTTTTTGTGAATGAAACCCAATCCACCTTCCTGAGCCAATGCGATGGCCAGACGGGCTTCCGTTACGGTATCCATTGCTGCGGACAGCATAGGGATATTCAAACGAATAGTTTTGGTCAGTTGGGTGCTGAGATCAGCCGTATTAGGCAGAACTGTAGAGTGAGCTGGAACGAGGAGAACGTCATCAAACGTCAGTGCTTCTTTAGCGATTCGTAGCATGGCAATATCTCAACCTGGGGTGAATGAGAACAGATAAAATATTGCCGCGGCATTATACAGAGCGTAAGCGATTGCATCCACACTTTTTTCACAAAACACCTTGCCAAGTGCGATATGAAAGGTACTATCGACCGAATAACTTGCTGATTTAAAATTTGATCCAGGTCACATGCCAACGATAAATACCCCTTCAATTTTTACCGTCAGCCGTCTTAATCAGACGGTCCGCATGCTGCTGGAACAAGAAATGGGGCAAGTCTGGATCAGCGGTGAAATTTCCAACTTTACCCAACCCGCTTCCGGTCATTGGTACTTCACTCTCAAAGACGATACCGCACAAATTCGCGGCGCAATGTTTCGCAACAGCAATCGACGCGTCACCTTCCGCCCGCAACACGGGCAACAGGTTTTGGTGCGCGCCACTCTTACGTTGTATGAGCCGCGTGGTGATTATCAGATAATCGTTGAGAGTATGCAGCCTGCGGGTGAAGGGTTATTACAGCAGCAATACGAAGAACTGAAGCTGCGTCTCACCGCAGAAGGGTTGTTTGAACAGATTCATAAACAACCGCTGCCAACGCCTGCGCATCAGGTCGGGGTGATTACCTCAAAAACCGGTGCCGCACTGCATGACATTCTGCATGTACTAAAACGTCGCGATCCTTCCCTGCCAGTCATCATATACCCAACTGCCGTGCAAGGTGCTGATGCACCGCTGCAAATCGTTCGCGCGATTGAACTGGCAAACCTGCGCAAAGAGTGTGATGTGCTGATTGTGGGACGTGGCGGTGGTTCGCTGGAAGATTTATGGAGCTTTAACGACGAACGCGTTGCTCGTGCTATTTTCGCGAGCCAAATTCCGGTAGTTAGCGCCGTAGGGCATGAAACTGACGTCACGATCGCCGATTTTGTGGCAGATGTTCGTGCACCGACCCCTTCGGCTGCCGCAGAGATTGTCAGCCGTAACCAACTTGAATTACTGCGCCAGCTTCAGTCCCAGCAACAACGTATAGAAATGGCGATGGATTACTACCTCGCCCAGCGTTCGCAGCGTTTCACACGCCTGCATCATCGTTTACAGCAACAACATCCGCAGTTGCGTTTAGCACGCCAGCAAACCACGCTAGAGCGCTTACAGCAGCGTCTGAATATCGCGATGGATGCGAAACTGCGACGTACCTCGCAACAACAGCAACGTTTGATGCAGCGCTTAAATCAGCAACAACCGCAGCCACGTATTCACCGCGCCCAAACTCGTTTGCAGCAGCTTGAATATCGTTTATCGCAGGTTGTGACTGCGCGGCTGAACAATACACGTCAGCGATTCGGCACCGCTATCGCACAGCTTGAAGCAGTCAGCCCACTGGCTACACTTGCGCGTGGATATAGCGTGACAACAGCAACCGACGGCAAAGTGCTGAAGAAGACAAAACAGGTGCATTCCGGGGATACGCTAACGACGCGTCTGGAAGATGGTTGGGTGGAAAGCCAGGTCACCGGCATTACACCGGTGAAACCTAAACGCACGCGCAAAACAGCGGCGAAAAGCTAAAACTTAGTTAGCAACAGGCACGAATTCGACGCGTTTTTTCGAAATCAATCCGTGGCCGTTCTGGCAGAAATAGTCGACGGCACCGCACGCTTTTAAAACTTCCAGCGGCTTGTGACAATCCGGGCAGCGGGCTTCAAGAATGAAATGCTGATTGCAGCTTTCACATTGCATTCCATTGTCAGTCTCGACCAATGGCTTATCACAATTTGGGCAGTTGAGTTCCATCATTTCTCCTCATAGAAAACGGGAGCCTGAGGCTCCCGTTACTGATTACTTGCTTTTCTTGATGTGCTTGATCAAACGCTTACGTTTACGCATCTGGTTCGGCGTCAGGGTGTTACGTTTGTTGGCAAACGGGTTCTCCCCTTCTTTGAACTGGATACGGATTGGCGTACCCATCACATCCAGCGATTTGCGGAAGTAGTTCATCAAATAGCGCTTGTAGGAATCAGGCAGGTCTTTAACCTGGTTGCCGTGAATCACTACGATTGGCGGGTTATAACCACCGGCGTGAGCATATTTCAGCTTAACACGACGACCACGAACTAGCGGTGGCTGGTGATCTTCAGCAGCCATGGTCATGATGCGAGTCAGAAGCGCTGTGCTTACGCGACGTGTAGAACTGTCATAAGCTTCACGCACAGATTCGAACAGGTTGCCCACGCCACTGCCGTGCAACGCAGAAATAAAGTGCACGCGAGCAAAGTCGATAAAGCCAAGACGATAATCCAGCGTCTCTTTGACTTGCTCTCTGACTTCGTTGCTCAGGCCATCCCACTTGTTGACCACAATCACCAGTGAGCGCCCACTATTCAGGATAAACCCGAGCAGAGACAGATCCTGATCGGAGATACCTTCGCGAGCATCAATAACCAGCATGACAACGTTGGCATCTTCGATCGCTTGCAGGGTTTTAATTACCGAGAATTTTTCAACGGTTTCAGTGATTTTTCCACGTTTGCGCACCCCAGCGGTGTCGATGAGAATGTATTCACGCTCATCACGCTCCATTGGGATATAGATGCTGTCACGCGTCGTTCCTGGCATGTCGTAAACCACAACACGGTCTTCGCCAAGAATACGGTTGGTGAGCGTTGACTTACCTACGTTCGGACGACCGACAATCGCCAGTTTGATTGGCAAATCCTGAGGGTTGAAAGCTTCTTCTTCCTCTTCTTCTTCAATCTCTTCGTCTTCAGAAACAATGCCATTTTTAGCATTGAATGCCGCCCAATAGGCTGCATCTTCGTCGATTTCTTCTTCCGGCTCGCGCGGATTTGTTTCGTCGATAAACGGAATCAGCACGTGTTCCAGCAGGGTTGTTACACCGCGGCCGTGAGAGGCTGCAATCGGGTGAATTTCACCTAACCCCAAAGAGTAGAAGTCGATAACTGCCTGGTCAGGATCCATACCGTCAGTTTTGTTCGCCACCAGGAAGGTAGGCTTCTGACGAGAACGCAGATGTTTGGCAATGGCTTCATCGGCAGGCATCAGGCCCGCACGTGCATCCACCATAAACAACACGACATCAGCTTCTTCAATCGCTAACAGCGATTGTGCAGCCATGTGCGTTTCAACGCCGTCTTCAGTGCCATCAATACCGCCGGTATCGATGGCAATAAATTCGCGACCTTCCACTTCAGCACGACCATACTTGCGGTCGCGAGTCAGCCCCGGGAAATCCGCGACCAGCGCATCTCGGGTACGCGTCAAGCGGTTAAACAGCGTGGATTTTCCGACATTAGGGCGCCCGACAAGCGCAACCACAGGTACCATGATAAAAGCCTCATTACTCAAAATTCATCATAAAACGACGTCAAATCACGTCGTTTCTAAAAACAGGAAACGGCTCCCGGACTACAGGAACCGTTTCGCACTCATAATTACTTCAGGCAAGTTTAGCGCTTGATAGCGTACAACGTACCGTCTTTTGACTGAATTAACAGCTTGTCACTTGCGACAACTGGCTCAGTCTGGAATCCAGAACTGTCCACTTTTTGTTGGGCAACAAAGCGACCGTCATCAGCATTAATCCAATGCATGTAACCTTCGGCGTCACCAACAACCAGATAGCCGTTGTACAAAACAGGTGAAGTCAGATTACGGTGCAGCAGATCACTTTGGGTCCACAGTGTAACGCCGCCATCCGCATTCAGGGCAATCACGCGGTCATTTTGGTCGACGAGGAAAATACGGTTCGCATCAACAATAAAGTCATTTACTGAACCCAGCTCACGTTTCCACATCACCTGGCCTGAACGTAAGTCCAGTGCAGTCAGGTTGCCATTAAATGCCAGCGCATAGACCACACCGTTAACAATAACAGGAGTCGTATCAACATCGCTCAGACGGTCAATTTCAGTCGCACCGGTTGCCTGAGAGATACGCTGCTGCCAAATCAGCTGACCTTGCTTCATCAGAACTGCACTTACGCGACCGTTATCACCGCCAACAATTGCGGCACCAAACGCGACTGCAGGTGCTGATTCACCGCGCAGAGAAAGTGCAGGCATATCGAGGTTAACAGTCCATTTCACAGCGCCGTCTGCCTCATCAAATGCCTGAAGCTGACCATTGCTGGTGTGAACCAGAACTAAACCTTCGCTGACCACTGGGCGAGAAAGTACTTCGCCTGCAGCTTTGCTTTGCCACGCAATACTACCATCAGAGGTGTTAAGCGCATAAACCTGTGCTTTTTCACTACCGACGTAAAGATGTGCACCTTCAACCGTTACGCCGCCAGAAAGCAGTGCGGGCAGGTTGCTGGAATAAAAATTCGTCTTTTCAGAAAGGTCGATAGACCAGACTTCTTTACCGTCGTCCGCGTTAACGGCTTTTACGGTACCACGGCGATCGGCGGCATAAATGTTGCCGTCCTGCCATGCTGGATGCAAATTGGAATAGAAATCACCAATTCCGCTACCAACAGAAGTACTCCATGATTTTTCAGGTTCAAATTGGTTTTCAACTGTCGGCAGTGGAGACATCTTAACCACATCTTCTTCACCGCTAAACAGTGAACAACCGCTGAGCAGCGTCAGAGAAATCAGCCCTGGTACAAGTAGTTTACGCAATTGCATCGGGTCCCTCTTAGCTCGACAAATTATTAATTTTCATCTGCATCATTTCGCGCAGGGCTGGAGAAGCGTCGGTCTGTGAGCCTTTGCTCCACGCATCGCGTGCACCTTGCTTATCCCCTTTGCTGAGCAGCGCTTCACCGCGCAAATCAGCGATAATCGCTACCCAACCTTCACCTTTAACACTGTCGAGCGTTTTCAGCGCAGCATCAATTTGCTTTTGTTGGATTTGAACTCGTGCCAAACGAACATTGATCAGCGCCTGCAAATTTTCGTCGCTGGTGCTGCTCAGGCCCTGCTGCAATTGAGCAGCGGCTTTCGCGAGGTCGTTGTTATCTGCGTACTTCTGCGCAATTTCCAGTGATGCCAGTGCGCCGTAAGTATTTTTAGTACTAGCTGCGAATTTTTCTGCTGCACTCAACGTGGCAGGTTGATCAGCACGCACCGCTTGAGTGACCGTTTGATACTCAAGAGAAGAAGCCATTGAGCTTTCAGCCTGATGGCTGTTCCAGTAACGCCAGCCAACCAGTGCGCCAATACCCAGAACAACACCCACTACCAGCGCTTTGCCGTTTTCGGCAAAGAAGCGTTTTACCGCATCAACCTGTTCGTTATCGTTTTCGTAAATTTCCACGCAGTCCTTCTCCTTAACGATTAAACACTGGGGAAATTAACCCAGTAGCGCCTGCAAATGAGCGACCGCGTTTGCTTGTTCAACGGTAGTTTGCTCACCTGTGCGCAGATCCTTAACGACGACCTGACCATTAGCCACTTCAGTTTCGCCCAGCACCAGTGCAACACGCGCACCCCACTTATCTGCACGGACGAACTGTTTCTTGAAGTTACCACCGCCGTAATTAGTCATCAGCTTGATAGCTGGGACCTGATCACGTAATTGCTCAGCCAACAGCATTGCCGCAGCCTGCGTTCCCTGACCTGACGATATCAGGTAAATATCGACAACAGATTCTGCTTTAAATTCCGGATTAATCGCCTGAACCAGTAAAACAAGACGTTCCAGACCCATCGCAAAACCAACTGCTGGCGCTGCACGGCCACCAAGTTGCTCAACTAAACCATCGTAACGACCGCCGGCACAAACGGTTCCTTGAGAGCCCAGACTGCTTGTCACCCACTCGAAAACAGTGCGGTTGTAGTAATCCAGACCTCGCACCAGGCGCTGATTCACGGTATACGCGATACCGGCAGCGTCAAGGTACTGGCACAGACCCGCGAAATGTTCACGAGACTCTTCGTCCAGATAATCACCCAGTGTTGGTGCGTCATCCAGCAATGCCTGAACGTCTGGATTTTTTGAGTCCAGTACGCGTAACGGGTTGCTGTACATGCGACGCTGGCAATCTTCGTCAAGTTTCTCTTTATGCTGTTCAAGGAACGCAACGAGCGCATCACGATAGTTAGCGCGCGCTTCAAGAGAGCCAATCGAGTTCAGTTCCAGACTGACGTGCTGGTCGATACCCAAAGCACGCCACCAGCGAGCAGTCAGCATAATCAGTTCTGCGTCAATGTCTGGCCCTTGCAAGCCAAAGACTTCGACACCCAACTGATTGAACTGGCGATAGCGCCCTTTTTGCGGACGCTCATGGCGGAACATCGGCCCGATGTACCACAAGCGCTGTTCCTGATTGTACAGAAGACCATGTTCGATACCGGCACGCACGCAGCCCGCGGTGCCTTCAGGACGCAAAGTCAGGCTATCGCCGTTGCGGTCCTCAAAGGTATACATCTCTTTTTCAACCACGTCGGTCACTTCACCGATGGCGCGTTTGAATAACGGGGTCTGCTCTACAATCGGCAAACGGATTTCGCTGTAACCGTAGCTGCCGAGCACCTGTTTCAGAATGCCTTCAATGCGCTGCCAAATGGCGGTTTCGCCAGGCAGGTAATCGTTCATGCCGCGGATGGCTTGAATGTTTTTTGCCACGTTTATTCTCTACCGAATTTATACAAAAAATGAACCCGAAATCAGACTGTTTGCTATCGCAAAACGTCTGGCGGGTTCAATCATACACGGGAAGCCGAATGCTTCCCATGTTTCGCACTATTTTTCCAACTGCTGGATACTAATCCGCTGTGATTCATCAAGCATGGAGGCCTTGGCACGAATACGCGCTTCAAGCTGCGCAATCATATTTTCGTTATCCATTCGCTCGCGTTGACGCACACCATCTTCATAGAAACCGCTTTTCTTGTTGCCACCTGTGACACCCAGGGTGGAAACCAGAGCTTCACCCGGCCCGTTCACCACGCAGCCAATGATCGAAACATCCATTGGCGTAATGATGTCTTCAAGGCGCTCTTCAAGTGCGTTCACTGTCCCGATAACATCGAATTCCTGGCGCGAACATGTTGGGCAGGCGATGAAGTTAATACCACGAGCGCGGATGCGCAAGGACTTCAGGATGTCGAATCCAACCTTGATCTCTTCCACCGGATCGGCCGCCAACGATACGCGCAGCGTGTCACCAATGCCTTCGGAAAGCAGTAAACCCAGGCCAATTGCTGATTTCACAGAACCGCTACGCATGCCACCCGCTTCGGTGATCCCAAGATGCAGAGGCTGATCAATCTGCTTAGCCAATAAACGGTAGGATTCAACCGCGAGGAAAACATCCGACGCTTTAACGCTGACTTTGAATTGATCAAAGTTAAGACGATCAAGATGATCCACATGACGCATTGCCGATTCTAACAACGCCTGAGGCGTTGGCTCGCCATATTTCTCCTGGAGATCTTTCTCCAGCGATCCGGCATTAACGCCGATACGAATGGGGATATTTTTGTCGCGGGCACAATCGACAACGGCACGAATGCGTTCTTCACTGCCGATGTTGCCTGGGTTGATGCGCAGACAATCGACGCCATACTCAGCCACTTTTAGGGCGATACGGTAGTCAAAATGGATATCAGCGACCAACGGGACGTTGACCTGCTGTTTAATAAGCTTGAACGCTTCTGCCGCATCCATAGTCGGCACAGATATACGAACGATATCTGCACCCACTCTTTCTAATGCTCTGATCTGATTAACAGTGGCTTCAACATCCGTAGTACGGGTGTTAGTCATTGACTGGACGGCGATCGGTGCCCCGTCGCCGATTGGCACATTCCCGACGTAGATCCGTTTGGATTTTCTACGTTGAATTGGGGCTTCATTATGCATTACAAATCTCCACAATTACGCGTCATGCTGGCTGCAATTATTCAGCACTTACCGTCAGACGTGCAACCTGGCTAGTTCTGATAAAACGACTCAGGTCGACAGGTTTACCCTGGAACTGAATCTGTACTGCCGCCGGAGCACCAATTTTCAACTTATACGGTGCCTGACCGGCTAAATTCAAATTGCCATCTTTACGTTGCATGCCGCTGAACAGTTTTTTACCCGTCGCATCGGTCACTTCAAGCCAGCAATCGGCATTAAAGTTCATCACTAATGCATTCGGATCAGCCGTCGCCGTTGCAGGTGTAGTCACAGCGGCTTGATCGGTAGGTAAAGTGGCATTCGGCGCAGGCGGTGTTGTGGCCTGCACATTTTCTGCAGGTACCTGGCTTGGTGACACTACAGCGGAAGAATCCGCTGGAGTGGTTTGCTGAGCCGTTGCTGCCGGGGCCAGATTTTGTGTTGAATCAGTCGCAGGTGCAGATTGCGTCGCAGGCGCCTGCACAGGCTGCTGGGCTGAAGTATCAGTTGCTGGTGCATCACTGGTATTCAATGGAACTGATTGAGAATTGCTATTACTCGCTGAAAGTTCAGCTGAGGATTGATCTGCCATCGTCGAAATTTCTTCCTGCTGCGCTTTGTGGTTCTGCCACCACCATGCGCCCGTCAGACCGACAACAACAAACAGAACAAGCCATGTAAAGGTCATTAACCAACCGTCACGTTTCTTACGACGTTTCCCCAGGGAAAAACTTTGCATTGGGGCAACTTTGGCAGCCTTAATCGGTGCCTGTTTTGCCATCATTGGCAACAGTTCTTCTTCAGGGATACGCACCAGTCGTGCATAAGAGCGGATATAACCACGCAGGAACGTTGACGCTAAGTCGGCAGGCGCCTTGTCATCTTCAATATCCCGGACGGTAGAAACCTTCAAGCACAGGCGTTCTGCCACAGCTTGTTGGCTAAGACCGAGTTCTTCACGCGCTGTACGTAGACGTTCGCCCGTGGTTTTTGCTGCATTTGATTCGTGAGTGGCTTCAGTATTCATTAGCTACAACTGCTGGTGCTGTTCGATTGAGGAATTAGGCAGGAGCCTTGTCGCACAGCCTTTCCGCTACGCCACACTCTCCCGCTCCGCGAAACTAATTTTTCTTCTGAAGGGCACCCCTCCAGACAACAACATATTCAGCTCAAACTACATATTCACATAAAACAACCGCTTTACATGAACGCTTCATCACCGATGAGTTAACCATAGACATCATTTTGAATGTTGTCAGTGGATTGCGACTCACAATGGTTAAATAGCTGCGCCTAAACTATTGTTGTGCCGCTACATACTGCCTTAAAGCGCAGTGAAACGCACCGTAATTATTAATCTTAAAGACACTTGCTAAACTTGCATAACTGCAAGATATCACTACGTGTTTTTTGCGCCATACAGCCACATGACTGCATGGCGCTAGTCTGATCAAAATGAATGCTTATCAGACTGCTTTAACATCAATAGGTTCACCTTGCATACGTTTACGTAACGTACGTTTGGTTCGGTCGATAACTTCACCTGCCAACTGTCCGCATGCCGCATCAATATCATCGCCACGTGTTTTACGCACAATGGTAGTGAAACCGTAGCTCATCAGTACTTTTGAGAAACGGTCAATTCGGCTATTGGAACTACGACCATATGGCGCCCCCGGGAACGGGTTCCATGGGATCAGGTTAATTTTACATGGCGTATCTTTAAGGCATTCAGCCAGTTGATGCGCATGTTCAGTACCATCGTTGACGTGATCCAGCAGAACGTATTCCACTGTGACACGGCCCTGGTTGGCGTTGGATTTCTCCAGATAGCGGCGCACCGCGGCCAGGAAAGTCTCGATGTTGTACTTTTTGTTGATCGGCATGATTTCGTCACGAATATCATCGGTCGGAGCATGCAAAGAGATGGCAAGTGCCACATCAATCATGTCGCCCAATTTATCCAGTGCGGGAACCACACCCGATGTGGAAAGCGTTACGCGACGTTTAGAAAGCCCAAAACCGAAATCATCAAGCATGATTTCCATCGCTGGAACCACGTTGTTGAGGTTCAGCAGCGGCTCACCCATACCCATCATCACCACGTTGGTGATAGGACGTACGCCGGTTTTCTTTTGCGCACCGATAATTTTAGCCGCGCGCCACACCTGACCAATAATTTCAGAAACACGCAGGTTACGGTTAAAACCTTGCTGAGCTGTTGAGCAGAACTTACATTCCAGAGCACAACCAACCTGAGAGGAGACACACAATGTGGCGCGGTCTTCTTCAGGGATATATACCGTTTCGACCAGCTGATCGGCGATTCTGATTGCCCATTTGATGGTGCCATCAGCAGAGCGTTGCTCTTCAGCAACTTCAGGTGCGCGAATTTCAGCGACTTCTTTGAGTTTGTTGCGCAGAACTTTGTTGATGTCGGTCATTTCATCGAAGTCATCACTGCAATAGTGATACATCCATTTCATGACTTGATCAGCACGGAAAGGTTTTTCGCCCATATCTGCGAAGAACTCTCGCAGTTGCTGGCGGTTAAGATCCAACAGGTTAATTTTTTCTGACTTGTTGGAAACGACTGAAACAGGTGTCTCAGGAGTGACAATTTGCTCTGACATAATTTCTTCCGGCCTCGTTGTTACACGTTACGGCCCCAGGAGGGTTAAAAAGATACGCCCCGGAGAGCAAGCTCATCCGGGGCGTATCATTGTACAAACTCTATGGCACAGATGCCATGTCTGATAGCGATGTACATACAAATAAAATGTAACGGCCGCTTAACAGATAGTGCTAATGCCCACATCTATTTGGTTTGCAGGTATTTCTGCCCGACAACCAACCAGAAAGGAACATTAGCGAGTGCGTGGGCAAACTTCACCTTCAGCAAAGAAGTAGGCGATTTCGCGAGCAGCTGATTCTAAAGAATCAGAGCCGTGGGTGCCGTTTTCGGTGAAGCTATCCGCGTAGTCTGCACGCAGAGTACCCGCCAGAGCGTTAGCTGGGTTAGTTGCGCCCAGAATGTCACGGTGACGCTGAACAGCATTTTCACCTTCCAGAACGCTCACAACGATTGGACCGGAAGTCATAAACTCAACCAGGCCGTCGAAGAATGGTTTGCCTTCGTGCTCAGCATAGAAACCCTGTGCCTGTGCAGAAGTCAGGTGCAACATTTTTGCGCCAACAATCTTAAACCCTGCGGATTCAAAACGAGCATAAATATTACCAATAACGTTTTTTGCCACCGCGTTTGGTTTGATGATGGAAAAAGTACGTTCAATAGCCATGATTACCTCTGTGTCTGTTCTGTTTGCCCGGCTAGCCGGTTATGATTTGGCGCCGATTATAATGAGCAAGTCTCGAGTTGCCTATGGATGCAGGTAACATTTTTTTAAAATAAAGCGAACATCGGCAACACCTTTCACCTAAACGCCTAAAAATCACACTATGGCTCTACTGCAAAGTGAAATGAGCAGCAGCAATCTGCCCGGCTTCATCAAGCACCAATACTTGATACTTTCCCGGTTTATCCAGATTTAGCGCGATCCCGTTTTGCTTTTCACTCATCGGCTCACCGTTCAAAAACCACCAGCGATCACCTTGCCCACCCTGCGTGCTAAGACGAAGTGCTAAGCTTAATTCGCCAGGTAGACGCTTCAAAATAGCGCCCTCACGTACCCCTAACAATAATAAAGGCGTAACTTCATCTTTCTGCTGCGGTGGACATTGTTCCGAAACCGCTGGCAAACGAGCGGCTCTTCTCTCACTGACGGGCAACCAGGGCTCAAGGGGCAACGGCCACAACGAAATAATATGTTGTGTCGCATTTGGGCAATCTGCCGCCACACGTTTCCCTTGCTCGTCCAGCCAGACCACCTTTCTTGATCCCTGAATGCCTTCTTGTCCTTGCGCATCAAGCGTTGGCGGTTGGCTATCATCCAGTAACCAGCCCGATAACCTGCGTCGGCAATTACTGTCTCCCAGGGCCAGAGTTTGCCCTCCCGGCCAGCAAATTTCGCCCGCAGAAACAGTTGCCGGGCGCGGGTCAACGGGCAGGCGTGCCTGCTGAACGGCGGAAGTGGCTTGCAGCATATTATTGACCTGATTTAACAGCGGGACGGCGCTACCTAAACCAAACTGCCCAGCAACCGGCGTGCTATCAGGACGTCCAGTCCAGATACCAATGAGATAGCGGGGATTTATCCCGATAGCCCACGCATCGCGATAGCCGTAGCTGGTACCCGTTTTCCACGCCAAAGGGACTACAGCGGGTAAAGTCGCATCCGGTTGCTGCTGGGCCTCACCCGCCAGTACTCGACGAATAATCCAGGCAGCTCCCGCAGACATCAATGGCCGTTCCAGCAATGGTTGGTCTGGCTGCAACCGCAAATGTGCTGCGCGCCCATGGCGGGCGAATGCACTATAAGCGGCAACGATCTGATCCAGGCGTGCCCCACCTCCCCCCAGAATGAGCGAAAGATTAGGCTCACTGTTTGCAGGAAAACGCAGATCCAAACCCACGTTACGCAGTTGTGCAGCAAAGCGTTTTGGCCCATACGCTTCAAGCACTTGCACCGCGGGGAGATTGAGCGAACGTACCAGTGCTTCACTCATACTGACGGGGCCATGAAAACCCGTGTCGAAATTTCCTGGGCGGTAATCACCGAAGCGACGTGGTACATCCTGTAATAACGAGGTGGGATGAATCAACCCATCATCCAGCGCCAGGCCATAGACAAAGGGTTTAAGCACCGAGCCTGGTGACCGAATTGCCGTGACCATATCAACATGGCCGAAACGACTTTGATCATTAATATCTGCCGAACCAACCCAACCACGCACTTCCATGGTGGTGTGATCGACGACCAACATCGCCAATGATGAACGCGCCGGAAGCTGAGCTTTCCAGTTCAACGCCAGTTCTTCCAGTTGGCGCTGTAACGGTGCATCAATAGTGGTAGTTATTTTCTGAGCGTCACTGCGATTGACCAGATAACGTGAAAGCAAGGGAGCTAACTGCGGCATCTGGCGTGTAGTTAGCCAAACGGGTTCTTCGAGAGATTCTTTAACCTGTTGCGGTTCCCAGACCGCTTGCTCGGCCATGCGAAGCAGCACTTTGTCACGTGCAGCTTGTGCCCTCTCAGGCCAGCGATCTGGACGCAGGCGGCTAGGCGCCTGCGGGAGTACAGCCAATAAAGCCGCTTCCGCATAACTAAGATGCTCAGGAGATTTTCCCAGGTAAACCCAACTGGCCGCGCCCACTCCCTGTAACGTGCCGCCAAAGGGTGCGCGATTCAAATAAAGGGTGAGAATTTGCTCTTTCGAAAGATGCCACTCAAGTTGCAGAGCCCGCCACACCTGGCGGATTTTTCCGCCAAATGTTCGGGGGTGGGGATCCAACAAGCGCGCCACTTGCATCGTCAATGTACTGCCACCTGAAACCACTTTTCCGCTCAGAAGATCCTGGCCTGCTGCACGAAGTATCGAAAGTGGGTTAATACCTGGATGCTCCCAAAACCAGCGATCTTCATAGTTGATCAGGGCTTCGAGATAACGAGGGGAAACATCATTAAGTGTGACCGGATAGCGCCAGATGCCGTTCTCGTCAGCAAAACGCCACAGGGGGGTGCCATCTGCTGCAACTACGACACGTGCAGGATTCGCCTGAGATAGGGGCAGCGGCCAAAGCCGGTCTGCCAGCAAAATCCCCAGACAAAAAATGACAGGCGCCACGATGAAAAAGTAGCGCCGCCGCCAGCGTAGAGGCTGTCGCACTTGACGAGGCCTGTTACGGATGAATAGTCAGCATGCCAGTGCTGGCTCCTGTCGCCCGCCACTGCGGAACATACATCGATTCCACTTGAGAAACCGGCACCTGATACGTCCCTGGAGTCACTGCACGCGCCAGATAAACCAGTGTCGCATGCTGGCTTTCATTGAGTGGCAATGCCGCAACAAAGCGATCATCACGGAATTCCATGTGCTGGATATCCGCCTGTTGCATCTGGCTCAGTAACCCCTGAACCTGATTATCGCTTTCGCTCAGGCTGGCACTGCTTTCTGACAGGTTCTGATTTTCCAGTTCAAGCCCGGCAGGCAGTAGATCGACCACCAGCGCATCAGGCACATTTTTATCCGCCCAAACATCTAACCAGACCATCACTAGCTCACCGCTTTTCAGCTCTGACAGCGATTTGCTGTTACCTTTTGCATCCAGGAAATGGCGCTCAATGTGCAATACATTGCTATATGGCGCTGGGGACTGTTGCGGATAACCCGCGCTGTCCAGGCGGAGATAGAGATTGCCCGTGCCAGTGTTAGCCACTTGCAGGCTATTGAGCTGTTCAGCTGTCAAATTACGTGTCATTGATTGCCCACTCGCCAGTGGTTCGTCAGTAAAGGAGACCTGCGCTTGCCAATCTCCTTTCACCGTTTGCCAGTTACGGCCTGCCAGGAAGAGTGCGTTACTTTCCTGTGTCGAAAGCCAGCGTTGGCTAAAGGCGAGGTTAGAGAGATCAGACAGCAAGTTACTTTGCTGGTCTGGCAGCAATTTGTTCTCCTCCAGAAGACTGAGAACCATTGCTTTATCACGCAATTCACTACCGTAATCAGCCATCCAGATTCGCTCGTCACTACGACGGGTTTGCAACCCTAACTTGATAGCTTCTTCGCCACGCGGCGCATCGCCCATTAACTTTAACGCCACGCCAAGATGCACCAGCGGCAAACCGGCACGGGCAGTGCTATGGCGCTGCCAAAGATCGCGCAACGCCCCAAGAGGGGCTTTTTGCTGACGCGCTAATACCTGGCCTGCATAGGCTTGAATCGCAAATTTACTGGCAGCGGCATCATCGCTATAACGCAATGCAATTAGCCCAGAATCCTGAAGGTAGCGCAGCAGACGCTGATTGGCTTTATTGAGTGAATCAACATTAACGCTGTAACCTTGCTCGCTAGCACGGACCAGGAAATCCGTCACATAAGCCGTTAGCCAGTACTCTTCCGGCCCTTCTTTGTCCCATAAACCAAAGCTGCCGTTATCGCGCTGCATATCGAGCAGACGAGAAATTCCCAGATCGATTGCTGAACGACGCTGCTCATCAGAGGTTCCTTTTATCCCCAGAGCGGCAAGCTGTGCTTGATTGGTATAAAGCGAGGGGAACAGGCCACTGGTCGTTTGCTCAAGGCAACCATACGGATACGCTTTAAGCTCACGGATATAACGCGCGAGGTTTAGCGGCGGGCGACCACTGAGTAATACCTGTCCTTCAAGTGTTGCAGGTGCAAAACCGGAAATATGGCGTGGCGGAATATCCCACACTTCACCGGGAGCAAGTACCGCACCACTGTTGATACTTTGAGCCGGGAACGGAGGACGCACAGATAAGGTCCACTGTTTTTGCAGGGCTGCAAATGTTTCGCCAGGTAAGTCGACGCCACTGATTTGCGCGTTGAGCTGCCCATCACCAAAACCATCCAACGCGCGGACTGAAATAAACAGCGTTTTACGTGCGCCCGGCATCAATTTCACGGTTTGTGATGCCGCCGAGTCCAGCGAAAGCAAGCCGCTGGTGTTCAGATTTATATTCAACTGTTGCGGCTGGTCAGTCAGGTTTGTGAGATCCATTGCTAAACGGCTGTTATCGCCGCTTGCCATAAAGCGCGGCGCGGCAAGTTCAGTCACCAATGGTGCTGCAACCACCACTTTATTTTCACTGCTACCAAAACGGTCATCGGTCCAGGCCTGTGTCATTACGCGCAGCTCGCCGTTGAAATCGCCGACAGGGAGCGTCACTGTGCCTTCGCCTTTTTCGTCCAGCTGTACTCGCTGAGCTTGTTGGGCAATGATCGTGACATGGTTAACCGGTTTTTTACCGCCCCGGCTTAATGCATCCCCTTCGTCACCGTCACCACCAAAGCGCAATGCGGCTAAGCGCCCTTCCCCTTCAATCACCTGACCGTAGATATCGTATAAATCTGCCCCGTAACGTTTACGACCAAAGAAGGCTTCCCACGGATCTGGCGTTTTATAGTCAGTAATACTCAGCACACCACTGTCTACGGCAGAAACCAGCACATTAATTTGCTTCGGCATTTCGCCGTTAATGGGCTGGGTTTTTACTTTCACGTTCAGGTTTTGATTCGGACGCATTTTCGCGGGAGCTTCTAATGTAAGCCCCAGTCGACGGCTTTCATCAGCCAGCGGAAGGTGCAAAATACCGACAGCGCGTTTTGGTGTTGCCGAACGACTCTTATCACCGGGGCGTATCACCAGGGTGCTCAAGTACAGGTCGTGTCGTTGCCAGCTTTTATCCACCGGTATGGCGATATCCAGACCTTTCTCTGGCACATCAATTTCTTTCCACCACAGTGGCCCATCGCTGGATTCCACCATCGCGTAGCCTTTTCCCGCCGCAGGGGCAGAAATATGTAGGTTAATCGTATCGCCCGCTTTGTATGCCGGTTTATCTATTTTCAGCGTCACTCGGTCTGGCCTGACAGCGCCTTCTCCGTCACTGTTGTCTTGCCAACTGTAACCCGCCCAGAAACGCATACTACTGACATTGCTTGTCTCAGGGTCACGCACTTCAATACGGTAGGATCCCCATTCAACAGGGAAAGCCACTTTGCCGGTTTCACCTGCTGCAAGCGTGAGCTTTTGCTCCGCTTCTATGAGGTCTTTCTGGTCATATTGAGATTGCCAGCCTTCGCCCTCTTCCCAACTCCAGAAATAATCCCGGCGCTCGCGGATGAGCCGCACATCAAGCCCGGAAACCGCCAGCTTCTCTCCTTTTGCATTGGCATAAACAATGTCAAAACCGGCGTTGGTGTCTTCGTCAACGATAGGTTGAGTACGGGTGCTGTCAGTTCGGTAATCGTAGATCTCTTTGCTGGCAAATTGTGGACGAATACCAGGCAGGGTGTCGTCAGGCCAGATAGCTTGTTCTGCGCGTCGCGTCACTGGGCGACCGCCTGATTCCAGCAAGCTGGCTTGTAGAACCAGGCGTAAAGGTGAATGGACATCATCCCATTGGCTATCGGTACTGACTATTGTTTTACCTTGCTCATCAAGCTGGAGCTGGACTTCATCGAGATTACGAGAGAGGTTTTCTTCGTTTATATCGCCAAACTGGAAGCCTGGTAGAGCAGACACAGCTTCACGAAGCGGGCGTAAGAACAGCTGTCCTTGCAGATTGTTACCGGACGCTGGTGCACCATACAGATAACGACCTGTAATCTGGAAGCTCACAGATTCATCAGGGCTGACGGGATCCTTATTACCCGTGATATTCAGTGCCATACGCTCTGGCATGAAGTCTTCAACTTTAAATGACCAGATACGTGGCTGGTTATCACCGGTATTCACGCGCACCTGCCAGTTACCGGTTTGCACATTCGGATTCAATGGGTAGCTGAATTGATACAAACCCTTTTCTGGTTGCCAGACTTGCGTTCTGGCGACTTGGCCGTCCGGCTTCACTACTTCGAGTTTTACCGGTTGAGCAGGCAGTGCTTTCCCATCGCTATCGCGCAGTAAAGCATTAAGCAGAACGGTTTCACCCGGACGATAAAGATCCCTTGGGCCAAACATAAAGAATTGCTTAGTGAACCCGGCATCTCCGGCAATATCGAATTCAGCCAGATCCAGCGCCGGGCGACTCAAATCCAGAAGCGTAGTTTGTTCGGCAGTACGCGCGAGTAATAACGTCCCTTTTCCTGGTTTTTCAAGCGTAGCGTGACCATCACCATCGCTCTTCGCTTGTGCCAGAGTTTGTCCTTTTTCATCAAGCAGGGAGATTTCAACGCTGGACTGTGCCGCACCATTTTCCAGGCTTTGAGTGAAGACATCTAACTGGTCATGGTAACGGTGTACGGACACCCCGATGTCGCTTAACGTAAACAATGTTGCCGCATTGCTATAACTGTAATGACCGGCCTGATTCATAATCGCGATATAGACGCCAGGTTGTTGCAGCGGTTTAATTTCACCTAGCGGTAGCAGCAGTTTTTCACGGGTATTGCGTGCAGGATTGAGGTCAAACCTGCCGCTGTAAACCAAATCCGCAAGCTTGAGTAAATTGTCAGATTCCCAGTTAGAGACTGAGTTTCGGTATTGCCACTGACTGATAAATGAGCTCAACGATTCACTTTTAATCCGGTAAAAATTGACGTCGATTTTATCGACGTTGAGTGCCATTACCGGCAAACCAGCAATCACTTTGGTGGGCAGCAATGACCCCCGGCTGGCAAACCCAACGCTTGGTTGAATATCACGTGTAGAGATTTGCTTCTCAAAATTGTTCTCAAAAGTCGTTTTATTGAGAGCAAGTAAACCGTTATCAACCGTCAGTATCAGTTCACGTTTAGGCTCAAGATGGCGCAAACGTAACTCTTTCAGATCACTAGAAAGTTCCCACGCGCCGTCCACTTTACCGCTGGTTTTATCCACCAGATGGGCCACGCGGGAGAAATCTTGATTGGGATCGAGTGGAATGGAGAAAGTGAGAACCAGCGTGGCTGCGCCATCAAGCTGAACCTCAGAGGCATCCAGCAATTTCAATGGTTTGCCAGCAGAGTCCTTCGCTAACTTTTCGAGTTGTGAGGCGTCCGGTTTTGCCGCTGAAGCCGCACTTTGCTGGGCCGCACTATCGCTTTTCGCCACCGACTGAGGTTTGTCATTATTATCGCACCCTGAAAGGGCCAAAGCCGCCACTAGCGTCACCGCCAGCGCACCCAGACGTATTGCTCTCATGTTTTATCCCTGGCCAGGCAGGCCTATTAACCCATCACGTAGTGGAAAGTATTATGCGGATTAACCAGAAAAGCGAAAGTACGAAAACAATGCACTGCGTAGTGTCTCGCAAAGGAAAACATCCCTGATGCAACTGTTTCAGGTGATAAATGGACTCAAAGTGGAAGCACGATCACAGCCTGAAAGGTTACATGTAACCTTCTAAGTCATTTGTTTTTAAAACAATAAGATAGATAGAAAGCCAGTCATGATTCTTGCTACATTTTGTGCTGAGTCGCTGCCTCGACGCGGTGTTTAGCTAAAGTGATAATAAGAGACTGCTAAATGAAAAGTGCCGTTAACGCCCTACAAAATTTCGGAAAATCGCTCTATGGCCCAGTGCTTATTTTGCCGATCGTCGGTTTATTTATCGCGTTTGGTAATGTATTGGGCAATGGCAATCTGGCTGAATATTTGCCGTTCCTCAGCCACCCTTCCCTTCAGCACACCGGTGTTCTCATCTCCAAATCTGCGGTGTCAGTCTTAGCCAACCTGGCGTTGGTATTTGGCGTAGGCATTCCTATTGGCCTTGCGACAAAAGACAAAGGGTATGCCGCGTTGATTGGCCTGGTCACTTTTATCGTCTTTATTAATGCGATGAACGTGACGCTTCAACTTCAGGGTGAACTGGCTCCTGCCGACCAGATGCGCACAGCTGGGCAAAGTATGGTGCTGGGCGTGCAGGTGCTTGAGATGGGCGTATTTGCCGGGATCCTCACCGGCGCTCTGTCGGGATATCTGTACAACCGTTACTCCAGCGTACAATTTTCGGGTGCGATGGCGATTTACTCCGGGCACTGCTTCGTCGCCATTATCATGCTGCCGGTTTCGATGGTACTCGGTGTTGTGATGAGTGAACTCTGGCCATTTGCTCAACATGGAATCAGTGCGCTGGCGCTCGCCATTAAAGGTGCGGGAGCATTTGGCGTCGCTATCTATGGCTTCCTCGAGCGCATTCTGGTGCCAACCGGTCTTCATCACCTGGTCTATACGCCATTCCTTTACACCGAGTTAGGTGGCACGGCCGATGTGTGCGGCAATATTTATCAGGGCGCTCGCAATATTTACTTCGCTGAAATGGCCTGTCCGAGTGTTCATCAACTGAGCAGCACCGTGGTATGGGACGCGCGCGGTATTAGCAAAATGTTCGGCCTTCCTGCTGCGGCACTCGCCATGTATATGACCGCCAAACCTGAGCGTAAAGCGGCAGCGAAAGCGATTCTCATCCCGGCGGCGCTGACGTCTTTGCTGGTTGGCGTTACAGAGCCACTGGAATTTTCATTCCTGTTTGTCGCCCCGATGTTGTTTGGCGTACACGCCATTTTGACCGGTATCGGCATGATGCTGTTCTACCTGTTGGGCGTTCACGCTATCGGGGCCAACGGGATTATCGATTTTATTCTTTATAACCTGCCGCTTGGCACCGAGAAATCCAACTGGCCAATGTACATCGTCGTTGGGCTCACGATGTCGGTTATCTACTTCCTGGTGTTCCGCTTCCTTATTCGCCGCTTCGATATGAAAACGCCAGGGCGTGAGGACGACGAGCAAGAAACAAAACTGTTTACCAAACAAGAGTATCAAGCCAAAGGCAGCAACGATGGATTGGGTGAAGCCATTATCGAGGGCCTGGGTGGACGAGCCAATATCGAAGTGGTCGACAACTGTTACACCCGCCTGCGAGTGACGGTACGCGATGTTTCAGTTATCGACGAGCCCCGCCTGAAATCGACTGGCGCGAAAGGGGTGATTAAACAAGGTAATAACGTTCAGGTGGTCTACGGGCTGCATGTCAAAAAAATGCGAGAAGCAGTAGAGACGAATCTCTAAAGGAGCCAATGATGTTTAAACCCCCATTTATTTTGTCCATTGCCGGTGGTGGTAGCACTTACACACCGGGCATTGTTAAGAGCCTGATGGTGCGCCTGGCCGATTTCCCATTAGCTGAAATTCGCCTCTACGATATTGATGGCGAGCGCCAGTCGATCATTGCTCCAGTGGTTGAGAAAGTGATTCGTGACCATAGCCAAAGTATTAAATTCACCGTCACTACTGAACCTGAAGTCGCCTTTAGCGGTGCCCATTTTGTTTTCGCTCAGATGCGCGTGGGTCAATATAAAAGGCGTGAGCAGGATGAAAAAATCCCATTACGTCATGGCGTTGTTGGGCAAGAAACCTGTGGCCCTGGTGGCCTGGCGTATGGTCTGCGTACCATTTTACCGATGGTTGAGTTATGCGATTTTGTTGAACGTTACGCGCATCAAAAAGCGTGGATTGTGAACTATTCAAACCCGGCCGCTATTGTTGCGGAAGGCGTACGTCGTCTGCGCCCGAAGGCTCGCGTGCTGAACATTTGTGATATGCCCGTCGCCGCCATGCGTAACATGGGCGCTATCCTCGGCGTCGATCGCCATAAACTGGAAGTGGATTACTTCGGTCTGAACCATTTTGGTTGGTTTACCCGTGTGCTGGTTGATGGAGAGGATCGCCTGCCGGAATTGCGCCGTCATATCGCTAAATTTGGCCTTCTGACGGAAGACGCCGCGCAAACCGACCCACAGCATTCCGATCCGTCGTGGGTGAAGACCTGGCGTAATATCAAACCGATTATGGATAATTTCCCGGAATATCTGCCAAACCCATATTTGCAGTATTACCTGATGCCAAACGAAATCGTAGAGCATCAAAACCCTGACTACACTCGCGCCAATGAAGTCATGGATGGGCGTGAGAAGAAACTGTTTGCCGCCGCCGAGGAATATAAAAAAACGGGGATCTTGCCGGATGCATTCCACGTCGGTGTACACGGTGCGTTTATCGTTGATGTCGCCTGTTCCCTGGCCTTTGATTTGCGCCAACGCCATCTGGTGATTGTGGAAAACAAAGGTGCGATTGCAAACCTGCCGTATGACGCAATGGTAGAAGTCCCGGCGTACATCACATCCGAAGGGCCGGAACCGGTGCGCATGGGTGCAGTTCCTCTCTTCCACCAGACGTTGTTGATGCAGCAGCTAGCCTCAGAGCAATTGCTGGTCGAAGCAACGATTGAAGGCAGCTACGAAAAGGCACTACAGGCGTTTACG
The DNA here is from genome assembly GCF_027594725.1 of Buttiauxella sp. WJP83. Lineage (NCBI taxonomy): Bacteria > Pseudomonadati > Pseudomonadota > Gammaproteobacteria > Enterobacterales > Enterobacteriaceae > Buttiauxella > Buttiauxella sp. WJP83. Next base: position 1,149,470 of record NZ_CP110080.1, on the reverse strand, counting down.
CTTAACCGCACCGTGCCATCCATGCAGCATGCGAAAGCGATTCTTGACGATATGATTGAAGCTAACCGTGATTACTGGCCGCAGCTTCAACAGGCGTGGAAAGCTGGCGAAGCGGTGAAATAGGCTTCTTTTTTCAAGAAATTCGAGACACCTCGCGCACCTGGATATAGTTGCTTGTCGGTTTAGCTAAAAACACCGACAATCCGGTAATAAGCAATAAACCGGAGGCAACGGCAACTATGTCCACTACTTTCTTCGTTGCGGGCGACTGGCTCGCAGAACATATTAATGATGCGAATATCCAGATTATTGATGCTCGCATGGCTCCTCCAGACCAGGAACATCGTGATGTGCCTGGTGAATACCGTGCAGGCCATCTGCCCGGTGCTGTATTTTTTGATATTGAAGCCCTTTCCGATCACACCAGCCCACTGCCGCATATGATGCCGCGCGCTGAAGCCTTCGCCGTCGCAATGCGTGAGTTAGGCATCAGCCAGGACAAACACCTGATTGTTTACGATGAAGGAAACCTGTTCTCTGCCCCACGAGCATGGTGGATGCTGCGTACTTTTGGCGCAGAGAAAGTCTCGATTCTGGCCGGGGGTTTAGCCGACTGGCAGCGCGAAGAATTACCTCTCGAAAAAGGTGATGTTGAATTGGCGGAAGGTGAGTTCGATGTGAATTTCGACCCACTCGTCATTAAACGTCTGACCGATGTCCTGCTGGTCAGCCATGAGGGCACCGCGCAAATCGTGGATGCTCGTCCAGCCCCACGCTTTAATGCACAAGTTGACGAACCACGTCCGGGTTTAAGACGCGGGCATATTCCGGGCGCGCTAAACGTGCCGTGGAACTCACTGGTAGAAAATGGTCAGTTGAAAACCACCGATGAGTTGAATGAAATTTTTACCCGCCAGGGTGTGAGTTTTGATAAACCCGTTATCGCCAGTTGTGGTTCGGGCGTCACTGCGGCGGTGGTCGTACTGGCATTGACTACGCTTGGCGTCAACGGTGTTTCGCTGTATGACGGTTCCTGGAGTGAATGGGGTGCACGCCCTGATTTACCTGTCGAACCAGCACAATCTCAGTAATGGATAACCGCCTGGTCGGCCTGCTTGAGCGCGGGGAGTCTTTAACCCGCGCTGAGTATCGCGTTCTCTCGCACTTAACGAACCACCCTTTGTTGGTCGGTAACATCACGGTTCGCAAGCTTGCACAGGAGACGTTTGTCTCCAGCGCGACCATTATGCGGTTGTGCCATAAGCTTGGTTTTAGTGGCTTCAGTGAACTTATCTGGCACTGCAAACAACTGCTTTCCAACGCGCCGCATATTTCTCAGCAACCCATGCAGCCCGCGACCACACTCCCGGTTTTATTCGATGAGTTTGTAGCGAATTACCAGCAAACCTTCCGTTGGGTGACTCCCGGGTTGATGGAGCAATTCGCGACATTGCTGCGCGAAAAAGAGAGCTTCTTTTTATACGGCGCGGGTTTTTCCTATCTGTTTGCTGAATATCTAACCAAGAAACTTCAGGTGCTGGGTAAAACTGCGTTTATCTCCGGGCCGGGCGATAGTCGGGGGATTTTCCTGAGCAATGCGTCCAAGTACCAGGTATTTATCGCCATTTCTCGAAGTGGCGAAACCGAACAGGTATTAGATAAAGCGCGGATTGCACAGAATGTTGGGATGACGGTTGTGGCATTTACTCGTGCGTCGTCGAACAGTTTGTCCGAACTGGCGGATGTGCATTTTCAACTTTACGACGAGGCAATCCACTATGCAGCAGAAGCCGCAGGGATCACCTCGTTTGAGTCTAATCTGGTGATGCTGATAGATTTATTGCTATTGCAGGCAACGGCTTAAATAATTCGATTGGTTTTAAAATCGCGTAAGAAGCTACCCCAGCGGCGTTCATAGAAGGGCGTAATATGCGCCATCATGAAATGGCTTATGCCCTTCTCACCTTCTACCACCTGGCAAATATCCACCGGCTCATCACCAGGTAAAGTGTCCGTTGCCACACTTCCCGCCTGGCGAATAATCGCTTCAATATCACCTTCCGCTTCAATACCAATCAGCAGATTTGGCTGTTCATCTGCACGTTCTTTGATTGAGCAAATAAACGCGCGTTTTACGGTTTTCAGGCTTTTAAACAGCGTCGTTAACGAATCGACCATTTGCGCCGGTGGCTCAGCCACTTCAGAAAGCAGCAACGATGTCCCGCCATCCAGCACTTCTTGCTGGGTTAATGGATCACTTTCGTCGCTGATTAAATGAGTGATTTCACGCGGGGTAAACTCTTTACCAGACGGTAATTTAGCATTCAAAAACAGTGTTGCACCCTGCGTCATTTCAAATAGCGTGCGTACCGGCATCACGACAAACGCCTGCTCGTGGCTGATGGCCTGTTGCAGTGCTTCAACAGAGGTGAAGAATGGAATGACAGAAGTGCCATCATCTTTTTCCCAGTGCTGCAATTCAACTGCACTATCGGCATCAATGGCTTCGCCTTCTGCGGCTGTACCTGGTACCCAAACTGTAGACTCCAACAGTACGCGGAAAAATGCAGGGCGGTGCGCAGGTTCAGTAGCTGCCTGCTCAAGCAGGGTTTCGAGTTCGTTTTTTGATTCTGACATGGTCGTTCCAGATTATTCATATTTGATCCCCTCTCCCATTGGGAGAGGGTTAGGGCGAGGGGATAAGCATTGATGGCAACCATCAAGCCAGGTCACCCTCATCCCGGCCTTCTCCACCAGGAGAAGGGGAAAAACAGTTACTTACCCACCAGCAGGTTAGCAATAGCACGAACACCAATGCCTGTTGCGCCAGCAGACCACTGTTCAACAGCACCTTTACGGTAGGTTGCGGAACAGTCAATGTGCAGCCAGCCCTGGTGATAATTCTCCACGAAGTGGGACAAGAAGCCCGCTGCGGTGCTCGCACCCGCCGGGAAAGAAGCGTTCGACGTGTTGTTCAACTCAGCAAAGTTAGAAGGTAACTGGTTGCGATGGAACTCGGCCAACGGCAGACGCCAGAATGGCTCGTTCTCAGCAGCCGCACTTGCCATCAGGCGGTTTACCAGTTCATCATCAAAACTGAACAGGGCGTGGTAATCGTTACCCAGTGCTGTTTTCGCCGCACCGGTTAACGTCGCGCAGTCGATGATAAGCTCTGGTTTTTGCGCGCAAGCGTCAATCAGGCCATCAGCCAGAACTAAACGGCCTTCGGCATCGGTATTCATCACTTCAACGGTTTTGCCGTTGCGATATTTAATGATGTCACCCAGTTTGAAAGCATTACCGCTGACCAGGTTATCCGCACAACACAGGAACAGTTTTACGCGTTTGTTCAGACCACGAGTGATAGCAAATGCCAGCGCACCGGTAATGGTGGCAGCGCCGCCCATGTCAGACTTCATGGAGTCCATGAACGCGCTTTGCTTCATGCTGTAACCACCGGAATCGAAAGTGATCCCTTTGCCAACCAACGCGGCGTAAACCGGTGCTTCTGGATTGCCCGTTGGATTGTAATCCAGCGCCAGCAATACCGGTGGGCGTTCAGAACCGCGACCGACAGTGTGGATCCCCATATAGTTCTGCTCACGCAGATCTTCACCTTTAGTGATACGCCAGGTAACGTTGTTGCACGCAACATCGCACAACAGGTCAACAGCACGTGAAGCGAGTTGTTCTGGGCCAAGTTCTTCTGCTGGGGTATTGATGGTATGACGTACCCAGTCGATGATTTTCAGACGGTTGTTAAGCTCTTTTTGCTCTTCTTCACTTAGCACAGCCCAATCAACTTTACGCGTGCCTTTCGGTGCGCGATATCCCTGCCAGAATGCCCAGCTCTTTTCTACGTCCCAGCCATCACCGGCCAGTTTTACATGTTTCAGGCCCTGGCCGTCGATTTTACGCGCCGCACGTTGGATTAACCCCAGGTCGTCTTTGCCTGTCAGGTGCAGGGTAATCCCTTCTTCGTTGATACTGTAAGCGGCATTCTCACCCCAACGCGCGTCAGCAGGCGTAGTAGAAAAGGTGATTTTCATGGCTTCTGTCATTTTATTTTCCTTATACTTTTCAGCTCATGCTTCATATAAAAACGGGCCGCCTAAGGCCGCCCGCTGAGTTCTATTCTGCTTCATCTAACCAGACTAACAGAATCGCTTCCAGAATTTTTTCATTGGATGCGTTTGGATCGTCGTCAAACTCTTCCAAATCACAGATCCATTGATGCAGATCGGTAAATCGCACCGTCTTCGGGTCGAGATCCGGGCGGCTGTCGTACAGCGCCTCGCCGATTTCGCGGCTATCGGTCCATTTCAATCCCATGATCAATGCTCACGTGCGTGGTTAATGGTGTAACGCGGCATCTCAACGACCAGGTCTTCGTCAGTGACGCGAGCCTGGCAGCTTAAACGGCTTTCAGGCTCCAGACCCCAGGCTTTGTCCAGCATGTCGTCTTCGTCTTCCGTACTTTCAGCCAGGGAGTCAAAACCTTCACGCACAACACAGTGGCAGGTGGTGCAAGCACAGGATTTTTCACAGGCGTGTTCAATCTCGATACCGTTGCGCAAGGCAACATCAAGAATGGTTTCACCGACATTTGCTTCTAAAACTGCACCATCTGGACACAAATCCTGATGAGGCAAAAATACAATCTTTGGCATGTTAAACCTCGTCCACGGAGTGGCCTTTCAGCGCCTTACGGATTGATTCATCCATACGACGAGCGGCGAAATCCTGGGTTTGTTTGTCTACGTTTTTAATGGCTTGTTCAATCGCATCGATGTCGTCACCCGCAGCGGCAGCATGGAGCGCCACCATCGCAGCGTCGATATCAGCACGTTCAGCGGCACTTAACAGCGCGCCATCTGAGGCCAACGCACCTTGCAAGCTTTCCAGCACGCGCGCCGCGTCAACTTTTTGCTCTGCGAGCATACGTGCTTTCACGTCATGCTCGGCAAAGCTCATGGAATCCTGAATCATCGAGGCAATTTCACCGTCGCTCAGGCCATAAGAAGGCTTCACCTGAATAGACGCTTCCACACCCGTGGATTTCTCCATGGCGGTCACGCTCAGCAGGCCGTCAGCATCCACCTGGAAGGTCACGCGGATATGCGCGCCGCCAGCAGGCATCGCCGGAATGCCGCGCAGCGTAAAGCGAGCGAGAGAACGGCAATCCTGCACCAGCTCACGTTCGCCCTGCATGACATGAATAGCCATCGCAGTTTGACCATCTTTGAAGGTGGTGAAATCCTGCGCACGAGCCACTGGAATGGTGGTGTTACGCGGAATCACTTTTTCCACCAGACCGCCCATGGTTTCAAGACCGAGCGACAGCGGGATAACGTCCAGCAGCAGCATTTCGCTGTCTGGCTTGTTGCCCACCAGAATATCGGCCTGTATCGCCGCGCCAATAGCGACAACTTTATCCGGGTCTATGGATGTCAGCGGCGTGCGGCCAAAGAACTCGCCCACACGTTCACGCACTAATGGCACGCGCGTTGAACCACCGACCATCACCACTTCCAGCACCTCGTTAGCCTCGACACCTGCGTCTTTCAACGCACGGCGACAGGCCAGCAAAGTACGCTTAACCAGGGCAGCAATCAGTTCGTTGAATTGCTCGCGAGTGACGGTGCCTGTCCAGCCCGCCACTTCAACGGTAGTGCTTTCAGCATCGCTCAGGGCGATTTTAGCGGCGATTGCGGCGTCCAGTAACTGGCGTTGGACGCGATCGTCGCTACGGTCAGCAACGCCCGCTTGCTCACGCAGCCAGTCGGCCAGCAGGTGGTCGAAGTCATCGCCGCCCAGCGCAGAATCACCGCCGGTCGCCAGCACTTCAAACACGCCACGGCTTAAACGCAGAATAGAGATATCAAAAGTGCCGCCGCCCAAATCGTAAACGGCGATCACACCTTCTTTACCGGAATCCAGACCGTAAGCGATAGCCGCAGCGGTCGGCTCATTCAGCAGACGCAGGACATGCAGCCCAGCCAGACGCGCCGCGTCTTTGGTGCCCTGACGCTGTGCATCATCGAAATAAGCAGGAACAGTAATGACCACACCATCAAGTTGGCCTTCGAGCGCTTCGGTCGCGCGTGCACAAAGAGCCTTGAGGATGTCAGATGAAATACGAATAGGGTTCAGCAGCCCGGCCGGGGTGTTGATCATCGGCAGGCCATTCTCACTCGGTTGAAGTGAATAAGGCAGATGCGGATAGCGAGCCTGAATGTCAGCAAGCGAGCGGCCCATCAGACGTTTTACCGAACTGATCGTGTTTGCTGGATCTGTTGCGGCTTGCGCACGCGCATCCCAGCCCACGTTCAAACCTTGTTGCTGATAGTGCACCACAGAAGGTAACAGGTGACGCCCTTCATGGTCAGGCAGCGTTTCGGCTTGCCCACTACGAACTGTTGCAACCAGTGAATTGGTGGTGCCTAAATCGATGCCCACCGCCAGCTTGCGCTGATGGGGGGCCGCACTCAGACCCGGCTCACTAATTTGTAATAACGCCATATTGAGCTTCCAGTTAAAAATCGAGCAGCTTTTCTTCGAGTTGTTCTATTTGGCTGCGCAGTTTATCGAGAAAACGCAGTTTACGCACAGTATCCGCCGCCTGCGTCCAATCCTGATTATCCAGTTGTTGCACCATTAACGCCATGCGGGTTTTCACCATCGCATTGACGTTGGCACTAAAGGATTCCAGGCGGTCGCTATCTTTGGCGTGCTCGATGTTATCAAGCTCTTCGCGCAATTCGAGTTGTTCCATCAAAAACGCGGTGTCGCGCACGGTATGCTGTTCATTCGCCAGATCAAAACCGTTGAGGGAGAGAATATACTCGGCACGCAGCAACGGATGACGCAGCGTTTGCCAGGCCTGGTTGATGGTCGCAGATTGTTGGACCGCCAGCAGTTGTTCCGCCTGAGGGCGGCTGGCGTATTTATCCGGATGGAACTGGCGTTGCAGCTCCTGGTAACGGGTCGCCAGCAGCTCAGTGTTGACAGTGAAGCCTACCGGTAACCCAAAGAGGGTAAAGTAATCCATAACAGACTCAGGGTTAACGTGGTAAAGCGCCATTCCCCGCAAGCCTTAGCTCGCGGGGAATGAGCTGAAATCAGACGTGGAAGCTTTCGCCGCAGCCGCACTCATCTTTCACGTTCGGGTTAGTAAATTTAAACCCTTCGTTAAGACCTTCTTTGACGAAGTCGAGCTCAGTGCCGTCCAAAAATTGCAGGCTTTTACCATCGACGACCACTTTCACGCCTTTGTCTTCGAACACGGTGTCTTCATCCATCGGTTCATCAACAAATTCCAGAACATAAGCCATGCCAGAGCAGCCAGAGGTGCGAACGCCTAAGCGCAAACCAAAACCTTTACCACGGTTGGCAAGAAAGGCATTCACGCGTGCAGCAGCACTGTCGCTAAGGGTAATCGACATACAACGACCTCAACTCAACAATAATTATTTAGCTTCACGCTTACTTTTGTAATCCGCAATTGCCGCTTTGATAGCGTCTTCTGCAAGGATTGAGCAGTGAATCTTCACCGGTGGCAGTTCAAGTTCTTCTGCAATGTCGGTATTTTTGATTGCTTGCGCTTCATCCAAAGATTTACCTTTAACCCATTCGGTTACCAGCGAGCTGGAAGCAATGGCAGAGCCACAACCGTAGGTTTTGAAGCGAGCGTCTTCAATAATACCTTCATTGTTGACTTTAATCTGCAACTTCATCACGTCACCACAAGCAGGCGCACCCACCATACCGGAACCGACGCTATCATCGCTGTTATCAAAAGAGCCAACGTTGCGCGGATTTTCGTAGTGATCGATTACTTTTTCGCTATAAGCCATTTTTAATTCTCCTGAATTCGATATCGACGTTTTTAAGGAACGATTAGTGATGAGCCCATTCGATGGAATTAAGATCCACGCCCTGCTTGAACATTTCCCACAGCGGAGAAAGGTCGCGCAAACGGCCAATGGACTTACGTACCAATTCGATGGTGTAGTCGATCTCTTCTTCAGTAGTAAAACGACCTAAAGAGAAACGGATGGAGCTGTGTGCCAGTTCATCAGTCATACCCAGCGCACGCAGCACGTAGGATGGCTCAAGACTTGCTGAAGTACAGGCAGAACCAGAAGAAACCGCGAGGTCTTTGAGCGCCATGATCAGGGACTCACCTTCAACGTAGTTAAAGCTCACGTTCAGGATAGTCGGAACCCCATTTTCCAGGTCGCCATTCAGATACACTTCTTCCATATCTTTCACGCCGTTCCACAGACGGTTACGCAGCGCGCGCAGACGGGACATTTCTGTTTCCATCTCTTCTTTCGCGATACGGTAAGCTTCGCCCATGCCGACAATCTGGTGAACAGGCAGAGTACCAGAACGCATGCCGCGCTCATGACCGCCACCGTGTACCTGTGCTTCGATACGAATACGTGGTTTACGGCGAACATACAGCGCGCCGATCCCTTTCGGGCCATAGATTTTGTGACCAGAGAAGGACATCAGGTCAACTTTCAGCGTGCTCAGGTCGATAGGCAATTTGCCTACACTTTGAGTCGCATCAACGTGATAGATAATGCCACGCGCACGGCACATTTCGCCGATTGCCGCGATATCTTGCACTACGCCGATTTCGTTATTCACGTGCATGATAGAAACCAGAATGGTGTCGTCACGCATCGCCGCTTCCAGCACATTCAGATCAACGATACCGTTGCTCTGTGGTGCCAGGTAAGTCACTTCAAAACCTTCACGCTCAAGCTGGCGACAGGTATCCAGCACCGCTTTGTGTTCAGTTTTTACCGTGATGATGTGCTTGCCTTTCTTCTGATAGAAGTTAGCAGCACCTTTAATTGCGAGGTTGTCAGATTCAGTAGCGCCGGAGGTAAAGACGATTTCACGCGGGTCTGCACCAACCAGTTCAGCAATTTGGTTACGGGCGATATCAACAGCCTCTTCCGCCTGCCAACCGAAACGGTGAGAACGAGAAGCCGGGTTACCGAAGGTTCCGTCCATAGTCAAACATTGCATCATTTTCTGCGCAACACGTGGATCAACCGGCGTAGTGGCAGAGTAATCGAGATAAATCGGTAATTTCATTGCTCTTTAAGCTCCGTACATCACTTCAATACGAAGAACCAGACTCTTTGATATAGCCGCTACGTTTAGGAGGCGGCTGGATTCCAAACCTGATTCTAAAATTCTTTATTTTTGCTTATGCGCGTAATTTGACGTCGATCGCGTCTTGAGAGCGCGTGCTGCGATGGTTTTCATTATGCTGGCGACCGGAGACATCCAACACTTCCTGGTTATTCACCAGTTCACCCAGGGTGATGTTATTTAAAAAACCGGTCAAACGATCGCTCAGATCGCGCCACAGCGCGTGAGTCAGGCACTTATCGCCGCCCTGACAACCACCTTTACCCTGGCAACGCGTTGCATCAACAGATTCATCTACGGCGCTGATAACTTCGCCAACCGCGATGCTGTTTGCTTCTTTACCTAACAGATAACCACCGCCAGGACCGCGTACGCTGGCAACCAGGCCATTTTTACGCAGGCGGGAGAATAACTGCTCCAGGTAGGAGAGAGAGATTCCCTGACGTTCTGAAATATCAGCCAACGGCACTGGACCTGATTCGGAGTTCAACGCAACGTCAAGCATTGCGGTCACGGCATAACGTCCTTTCGATGTCAGTCTCATGTCTTACTTAACCTCAAATCGCCCCTCGAACCGGGGGTTTTTTATAAATGTGATTGTCACATAGCAGGTCGCAAGTCTGACATTCCTGAGTAAATTGGTCAACTATTTAACCCACCAATTTACTCAAGTATTATTTGCCTGATTTTTTCTCGTTATCAATAGAAGAAAGCATGCCGCGTAGGATGTTAAGTTCTTGATTTTCCGGGCGAGCACGGTTGTACAAGCGGCGCAATTTGCTCATTATCTGGCCCGGATGGCTGGTACGAATAAAGCCGGTTTTCAGCAATACTTGTTCCAGGTGAACGTAAAAACGCTCGAGATCGTCAGCCGATGGATACTGAGTCTGGTCTTCCACAACGACGGTTTCTTTACCTTCTTCTTGCGTGGCAAGCCAGGCGATTCGCACTTCATAGGCGAGGATTTGTACCGCCATCGCCAGGTTCAGCGAGCTGTATTCCGGGTTTGCCTGAATCGCAACGTGGTAGTGGCATTTCTGCAATTCGTCATTTGTTAAGCCCACACGTTCGCGGCCAAAAACAATGGCGACGGGCGCATGTTGCGCTTCGGAAATGCTCTTTAAACCACATTCGCGTGGGTCAAGCATCGGCCATGGCAGCGTACGAGAACGTGCGCTGGTGCCAACCACCAGGCTGCATCCCGCCAACGCTTCATCCAACGTGTCGACAATTTTAGCTTCACCAATAACATCACTGGCACCCGCAGCAAGGGCGATTGCCTGAGAGTCAGGTTTAACCAGCGGATTTACCAGCCAAAGATTGGTCAGCCCCATGGTTTTCATCGCACGAGCTACAGAGCCCATGTTGCCGGTATGAGAGGTTTCAACCAGCACTATACGTACGTTTTGCAGCATTCTTGACTCATAGCCTGAAAAGATTATCGCGATATCCTATCATAACCCTGGGACATATTCCGAACGCTCTGCTATACTCCGCCGCGTTTTCCGTTCTTTAACATCCAGAGAGAGACCGATGCATCCGATGCTCAACATCGCCGTGCGCGCTGCGCGCAAGGCGGGCAATTTAATTGCCAAGAACTACGAAACCCCAGACGCTGTAGAAGCGAGCCAAAAGGGCAGCAACGATTTTGTGACTAACGTAGATAAGGACGCTGAGCGTCTGATTATCGAAATTATCCGCAAATCCTACCCGCAACACACCATTATCGCTGAAGAATCAGGCGAACTGGCGGGTACCGAGCAGGATGTGCAATGGGTTATCGATCCTCTGGATGGCACTTCTAACTTCATCAAACGTTTGCCGCACTTCGCGGTATCAATCGCTGTTCGTGTTAAAGGCCGCACCGAAGTTGCTGTGGTTTATGACCCAATGCGTAACGAGTTGTTCAGCGCGGTTCGTGGCCAAGGCGCACAGCTGAACGGTTATCGTCTGCGCGGCAGCAATGCACGTGACCTCGACGGCACCATTCTGGCAACCGGCTTCCCATTCAAACTGAAGCAACACGCCACCCCTTATATCAACATCGTCGCTAAACTGTTCACCCAGTGTGCAGACTTCCGTCGTACCGGTTCAGCTGCGCTGGATCTGGCATACGTTGCGGCTGGTCGCGTTGATGGTTTCTTCGAGATTGGTCTGAAGCCTTGGGATTTTGCAGCAGGCGAACTGATTGCTCGCGAATCTGGTAGCCTGGTATGTGATTTCACCGGCGGCCATAACCACCTTTTGACCGGCAACATCGTTGCAGGTAACCCACGCGTCGTTAAAGCCATGCTGGCAACGATGCGTGATGAGCTGAGCGAAGCGCTGAAGCGTTAATCTCTTATCGTTGTACGCCCTCACCCTAGCCCTCTCCCCCAGGAGAGGGGATGTTCTTTTCTCCCTTAGCTGGGGTAAAGAAATATTCGTTCCCCCCTCTCCCTCAGGGAGAGGGCCGGGGTGAGAGTTGTTTTAAAAGCAAAAAATCAACGCTAAAAAGGCCTTATCCCGCGCACCACCGGTTGAGCACTCAGCCACATCACCACCGCCGCTAACACCAAAATTCCGCCCCCAGCTAACGCAAGCGTCGCCCAGGCAACTTGTCGCCACAAAACCGGTGCTTTGTTACCGCTCATCCGCACAGCCAGAGTACGGAATCCGTGTACCAAAAACGCCAACCCGGAAATAGTGATGGACGTTCCTGCCGCCATCGTCAACGCAGACAACATTCCCCAGCTATAGACACCAATCACTTTGCTAAACAACAGCACCATAATGGCACCAGAACACGGGCGCATGCCCATAGACAAAACGATCATAGCTCGGGCGCGCCAGTCCTCTCCTGCTTCAAGTTGTTTATCAGTTGGCAAATGTTGATGACCACAACCACATTTTTCATCGTGCACATGATGTGGCGTGAACGAGGTAAAACGCTGAGGTTTTCTCAGAACGTGTTGTAATTTGCGTAAGGCGCGGCCACACAACATCAGGCCCAAAATGCCCACCAGCAAATAACTGCCTTTTTCCAGCCAGAAACTGCTCATATGCAATTGCCTCGACGGCAACGCCAATATTCCCAACACGACCGTCACCAGCCCAATCGCCACCAGCCCTTGTAATAAGGACGCGGCAAAAGTCAGTTTAAGGCTGCTTTTCAAACGTGAAGGATGGGTTGCAAGCCAGGTGGTTATGACGACCTTGCCATGCCCCGGCCCCAACGCGTGGAGCACACCATAGACAAAACTAAATGACAGCAGCGACCAACCCGCTCTCGCTGGGTTTTCGGCAACCTCGCGCAATAGCGCACTCATTTGTTGGTTAATCGATTTCTGCCACATCGCACTATTAAGGATGATTTGCGGCCAGTAGTGCCACAGGCTGTAGAGCCCAATCGCGCAGATAATCAGGAAAAACGCCAGCGGCCACAGCTGTAACCATCGACGTGAATGGGGCGCAGAGGAAGGAATTACTGACATTGCAGCGTCACCTGCTGGGCAAATTGTTTACCTAACTCCATATCTTCAGGTGGCGCATCGGCTTTATCTAGCGACAGAGCGAACGCCTGCATATCCTCAGTGGGTTGCGGTGTTTTAACGGAGATTTTGCATTGCGACGCTAATGTTTTCGGCACACTGGCATCAGCGGGATGGTCGTAACTCATATCGACAAAATAGGTCGGGTCGAAGGTCGCGAACTGAAAGGTTTGCCCTTTTAACGGCTGCGGATGCGCCAACGGTAAAATAAAGGTTAACACTGCCTGATGCCCTACCCGTGCGAGCCCATACTCGGGAGGCAGGTTGTTAAACGTCACTTTTTGACCGTTATGCCAGAACTCAGTGAAGTAATGTTGCCCTAAGACGTTCGCCATCACTTCGGCGGCAAGCTTCTTCCAGACCGGCGAATCGGGCTTCGCATTTCCAGCGTCATACAGTAGATCCGCTGAAGTAATTTCATCCATCGTCCACTGCATTTTCAGACCGGTTAGCTGGTCGTTTTCGGCCATGACCGTGGTCACGAGCGTGATAAAGCTATGCGGATGAGCCAGAGCCATTGGGCTAAAAAGCGCCGTAGTCAGGGCAAAAAACGCAATTTTGTTACACATTTTCCCGCTCATTATTCTCTCAATTTTAAAATTCTGTGAGCCAGTCAGAATTCCGTAATTAAAAAGCTCAAATGGGACGATCTACGACAAAAGCTTTAACTACTCTTAGCATTAATCACCTTTGACTTGGTTATGCGGATGATGACACTGCTTTCCCCACCACCATCTGTACTCTCCAGTCCGCAGCGTCGCTGCCACCTGCTTTTGTTGCTCTATTTACCGGGCCAGACGGTCACCCCAGAGATCCTCGCGAGACTCAACGGGGTTGATGACACCAAAGCCCTGCAAGATATAGCCGACACGGGCGATGAAATCCAGCGCTATCACCGGCTGAGGCTTATCACCCAACAGGATGGAAGCTATCGGATTGAGGGCACGCCTCTGAATCGCCGCCTGTGCTTACTGCACTGGTTGCGTCGTGCATTGCGCTTATGCCCGCACTTTGTGCAGCAACATTTTACTCCAACGTTAAAAACCCAGCTTAAACAGCAAGGGATCTTGACCGCGTTGTACGATGAAAAGAATCTGCAGGCGTTGATTAGCCTGTGTGCAAGACGCTTGCAGCGGCAGTTTGACAGTCGTGACATGCAGTTTTTAACGTTGTTTTTGCAGTATTGCTTACATCAGCATCATGCGGGGATCACGCCTGAATTTACCGAGGAGCAACGGGCATGGACTCAGACGCGCCCGGAGTTCTTAGCCGCACTTGAGATCGCACGCCACTGGAAACGGCGTGTTATGCAATCTGCCAATGAAAACGAGCAATTATTCCTGGCGCTGTTATTCCTTTTATTACGCATGCCCGACCCGATTAACGATAACCATCAACAGGATTTACGGCTACGTACTGCAATTTCCGGAATGATCACGCGCTTTCGTGCACAAGCGGGCATGTCGTTTAGCGACGAACAAGGTTTGAGCGACCAGCTGTATATTCACCTTGCTCAGGCGCTGGATCGCTGCCAGTTCTGTATCGGCATTGATAACAGCTTGCCGGAAGAAATTACCCGACTGTATCCACGACTGATGCGCACCACGCGCGAAGTCTTCAGCGATTTTGAGTCTCACTATGCAATGCGTTTTTCTGACGAAGAAGTGGGTCTGGTGGCGGTCATTTTTGGCGCGTGGTTAATGCAGGAAAATGACCTGCATGAGAAGCAGGTATTGTTGCTGACGGGCAATAATCTGGAACTTGAACAAAATATTGAACAGCAGCTACGCGAGCTCACCTTGCTGCCGCTCAATATTAAACATCTGACGATACACAGCTATCAAAAAGAGGGAGCGCCAAAAGAGGTGGTGCTGGTGATCACACCCTACTCCACCACGCTGCCACTCTACTCTCCGCCGCTGATTCACGTCACGCTGCCGCTGGGTGACCACCAGAAGCAGCAGATCCGCAAGATTATCGAGTGTTAACGCAGTATGAGATGGGGCGAGGTCGTATAAATAGCGCTGGAACCGCAACCAGCGCCATTATCCAGAACACCCCGCCCTGCATATGCTGGTAAAGGTAGCCGGAGAACATGGTCATAATGGCAATACCACCACCCATCGCCACTGCAGAATAAACGGCCTGCAAGCGAATAACTTCGTTGCCTTCACGCGCGGAGATATAGCGCATTGCCGCCAGGTGGCAAACAGTGAAGCTGCCACAATGCAGGATTTGCGCGGCAATCAGCCACGGCAAATCGGTCGTATACGCCATCAGGCTCCAGCGCAGAATACCGGTCACGCCGGAGAGCAGCAGTAAATCCCGGGCGGTCCATTTGCGGAACAGCTTGTTACTGAGGGCAAAAATCACAATCTCTGCGACCACGCCAAGCGACCACAAGTAGCCCACTACCGAGGCGGAATAGCCCGCGCCCTGCCAATAAATCGCACTGAATCCGTAGTAAGCCGCATGCGCACCTTGCAGCAAAGTGACACAGGCCAGAAAACGCCACGAGCCGAGCACCAGTTTCTTCCACGCAGGCCAACCCGCGCCTTCGCTATGTCTCGCTTCACCCTGCGGCATCACCGATGGGCGCAGCATCATACCGATAAGCATCGACGCCACGCCAATACTCAGCAGCACCAGAATCGCCTGATAGCTAAACAGGCTGACCAGTTTGCCCGTCATGGCAGAGCCAATTACAAACGCCAGCGATCCCCATAGCCGCACACGCCCGTAATCCATGGTGATTTGGCGCTGCCAGGTTCCCGCTAACGCATCAGTTAGCGGCACCAGCGGTGAGAAGAACAGGTTAAAGCCGACCATCACAATCAGTAACCAGGTTGCGGTTTGCCCAAACCAGAAGGCGATAGCAAAAATGAGAGTGAGTAAGGCAAGAAGGCGCAAAGCAAAAACAAGTCGGGAAGGATCGGTAACACGAGGCGCCAGGAGCAAACTGCCGAGGAAACGGGCGATTAACCCTGCGCCTAACAGTAACCCTATTGTTTCGGGTGCCAGGCCGACTCCTGCTAACCAAACACTCCAGAATGGTAGAAAAATCCCGTAGCTAAAGAAGTAGGTAAAATAACTGAGCGCAAGCCAGCGCGTTGAATGCAAAACCATGATCCCTCCCGTTTTGGACGGCGTTAGTGTCGCCGAGCGATGGCAGGCACGCAAGCAATCATTAACAGACCAATAACACAGACAAACAAGGGTGTTTTTTTCCTTTCAACATTTTATCTAACTATTTATTTTTAAATTAAATAGTTAGATAAAACCCAAAATCATTTCTATTAGAATCCCCCACCGTTAAATCGAATTAAAAGTTTATAGTTGTCATGTCTAATACCATTCTCTTCAGGGGCTTAACCCTGATTTTGTCGATGCTCATGTTACCGGCTGCTGCCGCTGAGACATCCACTACTGAAGCAAAAAACGACATGATTGAAGAAAGTCATGAAGGAAGCGAGTCAGAAAAAAACAAAAAGGCTGCGCCCTCTCCCTGGTTGTTTGTTCCGCTCTTTAGTTCCAGCCCAAAACTCGATACCGCAGCCGGCATGATGGTAGGTTACATGCACCGCTTCGATGAGAAGTCTCGTCCATCCCTGTTCGGGATTTCGGCTAAATACACCACCTCCGAATCACTTATTGCCAATGCTTTTGCCAAAACCTCTTTTGGTGAAGATCACCACCGTATTCTGGGTGGCATGATGGTCGGTGATATTAACAACGACTATGAAAACTATTTGGGTTCCGGCAAACCATTAAGCACCAACGACAACTATAGTTTCGCCTTTTTACGTTATCTCTATCGTGTTGAGGGTGACTGGTTCATCGGGGCTCAAGGCGCCTACTCCAACTATGAATTGCAAGGTCAAGATCCCACCTCCAACGAAATCCTCGATGAAATGGGTCTGGTAGGTTATAAGTCCGGCGGAGTAGGTGCGGTCGTTATGCACGACTCCCGAGACAGCGACTTTAAAGCCACCAAAGGCTGGTACCTCAACGTCAATAACATGGCCTATCGGGAAGCGTTGGGTGGGGAACAGGATTTCGACATCTGGCGCGTCGATTATCGGGGATATTGGGAGCATGGCGATGGCAATGTGTTTGCCGTTCGTAGCCGCCACCAGTTTTCCAACAATGCGCCAGCGGGGGCTTATTCTCCGGTTTATCTGCGTGGCTATACACCAGGTGAATATCTCGCTCAGCACATGTCTTCCATTGAAGTTGAGGAGCGTTACAAACTGGCCGATCGCTGGACCGCAACGGTATTTGCCGGTGCCGCCTGTCTTTACGGCGACTCGACCAGCGGGGAACAACTCAACTGTGGCGACAGTGAAAACCTCTACCCTGCGTGGGGTGCTGGCATCCAGTATTTGCTCAAACCCGAAGCCGGAATTGTCGTCAATCTCGAGTACGCGATGGGGAAAGATGATAATCAGGGGATCTATTTAAAGATGGGTTACAGCTTCTGATCCCCGTGATTAAAGGCCCTTGCGTACGACTGCTTACACAACTGCGATTTCCATTTTCATCACCGTGGATTGCTGACGTTCCAGCAACACCAACCCCGGTTGTCCTGCCATATTGTGGGCGTTCACCGGGTGGCTTTGCGGCTCCAGGCAGATAAACGGCTCATCTGGCATGCGGAACACCATCAAATACGGCGTGGGGCTGGTTAACTGGATTCGCATGTCACCGCGCTCGATCAGCGCGCTTCCGCTCCAGCCGGAATAGCCCACGTTCAGCCACTGGTTATCCGGGATTTTTGGCTTGATGAAATTGGTTGGCGCGGTGAGCTCGCCAAGCCATTCTTTCGGCAAATGGTTTTCACCTTCAGGCCAAAATCCGGTAGCCGAAAACTGCACATGCGTCGCTGGAGTGAGATGGAAGAAGGGGTGGAAACCCAGGCCATAAACCATCGCTTTGCTTCCCAGATGCGTCAATTGCAACTCGGCAATTAAACATCGCCCTTCCAGCCGGTAAGTAAGCCTGGCCTGATAATCAAAACCGCAGGAGTGGCGGCTTTCAAGCGAGAGCGTGATGTGCGAAGCATCATGCGTTTCTACCCGCCAGCTTTTCAGCCAGCCATCCCCGTGGAGGAAGAATTGCGCATCGGCTTCGCTGTCAGGGAGTTCAATCCTTTCGCCATGAAGCGTGAAAGCATTCCCTGCAACGCGATTTGCCAGCGGCAACATCGGGAACAACGCTTTTTCACCCGCATGCAGAATCGGCTGCTGATGTATCTTCGAATCCAGACTGCGAATTGCCGCCCCTTGCGGGGCGACGGTTAAACGCAGAAATTCATTTTCAAGTAACAAGGTTTCCATATTTTAGTGCGTCACTCTTTGTGCACGAGCTTTCGATTCGGCACCGAATTGATCCGCCATGCGTTTTTCCAGCGCTTCGAGGCTGACACCTTTGGTTTCAGGCACATAACGACGCACATAAATAAAGCCCGCCGCGCAAATCACACCGTACAACAGGAAGCTGCCAGCAGCCCCCAAGCCCGCGTTCAATAGCGGGAAGGTGTAAGTCAGCAGGAAGCACGCCACCCACAACGCCAGCGTCCCTAAAGACATCGCCAGTCCTCGCACACGGTTCGGGAAAATCTCTGAAAGCAGAACCCAGGTCACCGGTGCCAGCGTCAGTGCATAAATCGCAATCGCTGCCAGAACGAGGATCAATACCGGGAGCCCCAAAATACCCAGGCCATATGCCGCACCGATGAGCGCATAGATAATGGTTAAACCCGCCGCGCCAAACAGCATCAGCTTGCGACGACCAATTTTATCGACTAGAGGCAATGCGGCGAGGGTGAAGATTAGGTTAATCAAACCGGTAGCCACAATGGATTTCAGGGTGCTGTTAATATCAAATCCGGCGGAGGCAAAAATTTCCTGCGCATAGTTGAAGATGACGTTTATCCCGCACCACTGTTGGAATACCGCCAATACCATACCGATGATAATGATCGGTTTGACCTGTGGTTGCCACAATGCGCTCCATGAAACTTTTTGCGTGTCTTTGTCCAGGGTTTGCAGGATGTCATTAAGTGTCTCATCGGCATATTGCTGGTTACCGATGCGTTTAAGCATTTGGTGAGCACGTTCATTTTTACCGGCGCGAACCAGCCAGCGTGGTGATTCCGGCACAAAGAACATCAGCACCAAAAATGCGATAGCCGGAACGGCACCCGAACCAAACATCCAGCGCCAGCCGACCAGCCCATTCCAGCTTTCAGCAATTTGCTGCATCGTGGCACCTGTACTGACCGGTTTGGCAATCATCAGGTTGATAAGCTGTGCCGCCAACACGCCAATGACAATGGTTAACTGGTTGATCGCCACAAACTTGCCGCGTTTTTCTGCCGGACTCACTTCTGCGATGTACATCGGACTTAGCGCCGAAGCCAGTCCAATCCCCACACCACCGACGATGCGGTATACCACAAACATATCGAAGTTACTGGCCAACGCCGTGCCCAAGGCCGAAACCGTAAACAATGCCGCAGCGATAATCAGGGGCGTTTTGCGCCCGAATTTGTCCGCGCACCAGCCGGAAACCAGTGCACCAACAATACATCCCACCAGTGCAGAGCTCATCGCCCAGCCAGATTCCGCAGGATCGGTAATTGAAAAATAGGCTTCGTAGAACGGTTTCGCGCCACCAATCACAACCCAGTCATAACCAAACAGCAAACCTCCACAGGCGGCGACCAGACAGATAGTCCAGACATAGCCCATGCGTAATTGTGTCTGCACAGTATTCATTGTGAATCCTCATTTGTACTTGTAGAGATACAGAGGGACGGGTGTGCCGTTTTCAAAATGCCACCCGCCATTTTATTTATTCAGTTATTGGATAAACACACCACGTTGCATGGCAAGCCTCAGCAGATGGGCTTTGTCATGAGCGGGGTTTTGTGACAACAAGACTTTCAGTGCTGACTCAAACTCGGGATATTTCTCCAGTCCGAGATGCCCAAGTGCGGTGACAAACAGACAGTGCTGCTGATGAGCGGATTGGCGGTCAGCATCCAGCGCCACTAAATCCGGCAGTGAGACGGCAAAGAAATCAGGTTCAGACGCATCGTTAAAATGTTCATCCGCCCAGGTAATAAAGCTGCGGAATTGCTGTTGCGCCTGCGCTTTTTCACCCACTCGTGCCAGCGCCATCGCCTGATAGAACAGGTAGTCAACGGGCTGATCGTTGTAGTAACGCCCGGCTTCCAGAGTGGAGCCGCCTTCCAGCGCGCGTTCGAAACAGCGCTGTGCACGTTCTGGCTGTTGCAGTTGCTGCGCACACCAGCCGAGCAGATACCAGATATCGTTATCGCTTTGGCCAACTAAGCGCCCTTCACCGAGATTTTCGGGGTAGCTCAGCGCCTGCTGAAGTAACGCTTCCGCCTTGCCAAACTGCTTATTGGCAATCGCCTCCAGCGCCCGACGTTGCAGATTAATCAGATACTGCCCAGTAACTTTGCCCTCCCCGCCTTCCCATGGGTGGAATTTACGTTGCGCCAACACCTGCGCCGCCGCGTCTGTTTCACCATGAATGTTCCACAGGCTAAGTAATTCGGCGGTTAGATCGTCGCGTTTAAGCACCACATCACGGCGAGCAGACAAATGCGCCAACCGTTGTTCGGTAGAGCGACCAGTGAGTTTTTGCAGATAATCAAGTTCAAACAGGAAACGCGCGTTATTGGGTTCCAGCTCAACTGCGCGTTGCAGATACTGCTCTGCCAGCTTCGCATCATGTTGCTTATTCCAGGCATGGATGCCCAAAACACGCTGCACCGCACCAAATTCAGGCAACTGCTTAGCGGCAAACTCCCAAC
Organism: Buttiauxella sp. WJP83; assembly: GCF_027594725.1. Lineage (NCBI taxonomy): Bacteria > Pseudomonadati > Pseudomonadota > Gammaproteobacteria > Enterobacterales > Enterobacteriaceae > Buttiauxella > Buttiauxella sp. WJP83. Next base: position 1,128,920 of record NZ_CP110080.1, on the reverse strand, counting down.
AAGCTACCGCTTCGGAATAACGACGTTTGCTGTACCAGAAACAGCCCAACAGATATTGCGCGAAGCCATCGTGCGGCAGACATTGCAACATCTGCACTTCATCAAGCGTGTTAGGGAAACGCACTTTGCGAGCAAAGCAGTCTTGCGCTTGTTTCACGAAAGCAAGTTGCTGTGCGTGGTCGCTTTCTAAAGCCGCTCGCCACAGCATCGGCATCGCTTCTTGTGAGTCGAGAACGCTCAGCATCTCTTTTGCTGCCGTTTCACGGCCCAGGCTCACCAGCCATCCCGCCAGAACACTGGCATTGACGCCACGCCGCCCGGTGACTCGCACCAGTTCAGCTTTGTCCGTTTCGTTTTGCGTGATGGCCCAGCGGGCGTAATGCAGCACATAGCTCAGCGGATACTCTTCAAGCTGCTGTGTAATCCACCGTTGTGCCTGCTGCGAAGCCCCTGTCTGGTGCAACACCAGGGCTTTCAGCCCCATTGCCAGATTATTACCGCCATTAAACTTCAGGCTTTGATTCACAAACACCAGCGCCTGGGCCGCATCGCCTTTTCGTAAAGCCAGACGTGCCAGTGCGTAAAATGCAGCGTCGCGGCAGTTACCACTCCAGCTTGCTTTGAAGTAATCATCAAACGCCCCGTCGCAGTCTCCTTGTTTCTCTTTTGCTGCACCGCGCAGCATGCTGGCGTCACCATTTTGTGGGTTCTTGTTCAGACGATGGGCACGTTTCAACGCCGCATCCGCCAGCTGTTCAGCAGGCACCCAGTTAGCACGGTTAAATTCAAGCTGTCCGAGTGCTACGTTGCAGCGGTAATCTTCGGGATCGAGCGCCAGCGCGCGCTGGTAGTAATCGAATGCCGAGCGGCTGGCATGCAGGTACTGCTCCAGATGCTGGCCGATAAAATACAGCTCGTCACAGTTGGTGATTTCATGCGATTTAGCGGGAACGCAGGCCGGTTGCGGCAGCGGTAAATCTTCTGGGATGTGCTCGCAATAACTGAGGATCAGATTGCCGTGTGCGTCACGAAGATTCAGCGTCAAACGCTGCGGCCAGTTGTCTTCGAGGGTATCTTGCCACGCCTGTGCCGGTTGCAGCGTCAGCGACGTTTTCCAAAGCAGGCTTCCAGCCGATTCAATTTCAAGCGTGACGTCACTTAGCGGTGCAATCGCATAGACGCCCAGGTGCAATTCGCCGTTATGACGCTCGAGCTTCATCGCCACTCGGGTGTTGGCATTCTGCAATGTGCCAAGCTGGCTATATGGCAGGAAATTCTGTACGAAGATTTTCTCTTCATAGGGCGCAATCCAGGTGAAATCCGGCTGATTGTCGGTAAACACGCCGGTCATCAGTTCGATATACGGGCCGTTCTCGTCAGTCAGATTGCGGTCCCACGCCTGACCGAAATCGCAGTTGCCCCACGTCCATTGTTTTTTGCCTGGGGATACGTGGTGATCGGCGATGTGCAGAAGTCCGCCCTGCTCACCGTGATGGTATGCGCCGACAAAATCGTAATCTGATTTATCCGCCATGTACGACGTCGGAACGGGAATGTTTTTGTAGCGCGAGATATCAACGCCTGCGGAATAGTCCACTTTGTAGTAAGTGCCGTGAGCTATCGGGAAAGCAGAAACATCGCGTTTGCCGTGATCAAAGACCGCCGTGACATCCGGTGGGAACACGCTTTGGTGCTCATCGCCACCTTTAACCGCCGGGTTCGCCCACCACAAGAAATGACGTGGTGTCGCATTGCCGTTGAACACTTTGCCGGTAATTTCGATTAACGCTTTTTCCGGATACAGCGTAAAACCGGTCATCACCTGCAAGCCACGCATGGGTTCCACTTCACCCAGCCAGACGGTCTGCGCACCGCTTTCATGTTTCTGGAACGTCACATCGACCGGCATGAAGGTGGTTGGGCGATGGTGCTGTGGCCAGTTAAATTCAATGCCACCGGAAATCCATGGCCCCACTAACCCCACCAGCGCGGGTTTCACCACTTCGTTGTAGTAAACGAAATCACGCTCCATCACTTTGTCATATGCGCGGTGAATACGGCCACCCAACTCAGGCAGCAACATGACGCGGATAAAATCGTTTTCAATCCACACGGCTTTGTAATCACGCATCTCACGCTGGCCGGTGAGCGTATCAATAACACCGTAAGGATAAACGGCACCGGAAGATCCCTGATACACACGGTTTTCCAAAAACATCGGATTCGGGTCTTCCGCACCGGCAGTCCAGGTGGGTAAAGCAATGGTCTCTTGCCAGACGTTAACGGCTCCGTACATTTCGCCTCTCCAGTAAAAAATTAACAGTTAACCAGGATATGTTTGCAGTGTATTTGACTCATCGCGGCGTAAAATGCTTAATGCTCACGCAATATAGTTAACGGAGTTAAGTGAAATGCAGACTTCAGGGTTGAATAACCAACGGGTGCGGCAGATAAATCGCCAGACCATGATGAAGCTGGTGTGGCAACATAAGCGGCTCAGTAAGTCACAGTTTTCTCAATACACAGGCCTGTCGATCCCGGCGGTGAGTAAGATCCTTGAAGAGCTGGTAGCGGATGGAAAACTCAGCCATTCCCATGAAAATCTCAGCAATAGGGGGATCAACAGCGGCAGCTACCAAATCCCGCCCGACGGTGATTTCATTCTTTGCATGAATGTGACCCCGACCAGCATTGAGAGCCAACTTTGCGACGCCCAGCTTTCTCCGCTCGGGGAATTTGAAACGATTCATACCCACGCCTCAACACCGCAAGCATTGCTGGCTGCCATAGAGAGTGTCTGGCGCAACCAGGGTAAAATCTGGCCGAAAAAGACTCTAAATTTGGCGTTGGGTATTCACGGGCAGGTCGACCCGATAACCGGCGTTTCACAAACGATGCCGCAAGCGCCGTGGCGCGAACCGATAGAAATTAAATATCTGCTGGAAGAAAAGCTTGGGATCCAGGTTCGAGTGGATAACGACTGTGTGATGTTGGCGTTGGCGGAAAAATGGCAAAATCCTCAGAGCCGGCAGGATTTTTGCGTCATCAACGTGGACTACGGTATCGGTTCTTCGTTTGTGATAAACGGGCAGATTTATCGCGGCAGCCTCTATGGCAGTGGGCAAATTGGCCACACGATTGTGGACCCCGACGGCATGGCGTGTGACTGCGGAAGATACGGGTGCCTTGAAACCGTTGCCTCGCTCACTGCGCTAAAAAAACAGGCGCGGATCTGGCTTAAGTCTCAACCTCATTCGCCGAAGCTTAACCCTGAAACATTAACTTCAACGCAGTTAATTACCGCCTGGCACGAAGGTAACGAGCAAGTACGTCGTTGGGTTGAGAGTGCCGCCAACGCAATTGGACTGAGTTTGTATAACTTCCTCAACATCCTCAATATCAACCAGATATGGTTTTATGGAAGAAGCTGTGGGTTTGGGGATGAATGGCTTGCGACCGTCGCTCGGCAGATTGGCTTTAATCCCTTTGATCACGGCGATGCGCTAAAAATGAATGCCACCCAGATTAGCTTTGGGCAACTAACACGACCGCAGCAAGTGATGGGAATTGGTTATTTGTATGTAGAAGCCGCGCTAAGTGAGGAATAAGACATGTACCAGGCAGCATTGATTTTTTGTGGGCTTTTATTGGCAGGATGTGCGGCTCAAACAGTCAACACGCCTCCCCCTTTATCACCGATGGATGAATGTATCCAGGCGACCAAAAACAATGATACGGCCGGGGCGGCGAAGAACTGTAGTTTGGTGACGCGCGATCGGCGGTAGGACATAAAAAACAACAAAGCCCACATAACGTGGGCTTTTGAAGAGCTTATAAGCTAAGGATTACGCGTAAACCGGCAAGCGGGCGCAGATATCCAGAACTTTAGTCTTAGTACGTTCGATGACCGCTTCGTCGTTGATGTTATCCAACACATCACACATCCAGCCAGCCAGCTCGCGAACGTCTGCTTCGGTGAAGCCACGACGCGTTACCGCAGGTGTACCGATACGGATACCAGAAGTCACAAATGGGCTCTTCGGATCGTTTGGTACGCTGTTTTTGTTCACGGTGATGTTTGCGCGACCCAGAGCGGCATCGGCTTCTTTACCCGTCAGATTTTTATCAACCAAATCCAGCAAGAACAGGTGGTTGTCAGTACCGCCAGACACCACTTTGTAGCCACGGTCCAGGAAGACGGCAACCATTGCTTTCGCGTTTTTAGCAACCTGCTGCTGGTAAGTTTTGAACTCTGGTTCCATCGCTTCTTTCAGTGCAACAGCTTTACCCGCGATGACGTGCATCAATGGGCCGCCCTGTGCGCCTGGGAATACTGCGGAGTTCAGTTTTTTGTACAGCTCTTCGCTGCCGCCTTTCGCGAGGATTAAACCACCGCGAGGGCCAGCCAGCGTTTTGTGCGTTGTAGTCGTCACAACGTGTGCATGCGGAACTGGGTTCGGGTAAACGTCAGCGGCAATCAGACCGGCAACGTGCGCCATGTCAACGAACAGGTATGCGCCAACCATATCTGCGATTTCACGCATTTTTGCCCAGTCAACAACACCTGAATAAGCAGAGAAACCGCCGATGATCATCTTCGGTTTGTGTGCTTTGGCTTGTGCTTCCAGGTCTGCGTAATCGATATGACCAGACTCATCAATACCGTAAGGAACGATGTTGTACAGCTTGCCGGAGAAGTTGACCGGGGAGCCGTGAGTCAGGTGGCCGCCGTGTGCCAGGTTCATACCCAGAACGGTATCGCCTGGTTCCAGCAGAGTGGTGTATACCGCGAAGTTAGCCTGTGAACCGGAGTGCGGTTGCACGTTAGCGTAATCAGCGCCGAACAGCTCTTTTGCACGGTCGATAGCCAGTTGTTCAACCACATCAACATATTCGCAACCGCCGTAGTAGCGTTTGCCTGGGTAACCTTCCGCGTATTTGTTGGTTAACTGAGAACCCTGAGCCTGCATTACGCGCGGGCTGGTGTAGTTTTCGGAGGCGATCAGTTCAATGTGCTCTTCCTGACGTACTTTTTCTTGCTCCATAGCCTGCCACAATTGGGCATCATAATCGGCAATGTTCATTTCACGCTTTAACATCCGCATCTCCTGACTCAGCTAACAGTAAATATTTAACAGCTTTAATGCTGCCATAAATACAACGGGCAACAGTGTAAACCGAAATACCGTTGGGTAATAGGTCTTGACAGAGGTTTTTACGCAAACGATTGGCTCAGCATGGAATAAGGGATTGATGGCAAAAGCCCTACAGAAGCTTTCAGGAGTTTTCTTCATCAATGATGAAGAAAATTCATGTTCTGTGAGCTACATCGACACGCCATGTACCCATTTACAAAGTAGTGCTTTTATTTAACATTGCTCTCTTATAAGATGCATTCAAAATACAACATTAACTTTCAATGTTAAATCAAGGAGCCGCCATGCTTGACGCCCAAACCATCGCTGTTGTGAAATCCACCATTCCCCTGCTCGCCGCCACGGGCCCAAAACTGACCGCACACTTTTACGATCGCATGTTCAGCCATAACCCTGAACTAAAAGAGATTTTCAATATGAGCAACCAGCGCAATGGCGATCAGCGTGAAGCGCTGTTCAACGCAATTTGTGCCTACGCCACTAATATTGAGAATCTTGCAGTACTGCTGCCTGCGGTAGAAAAAATCGCCCAAAAACATACCAGCTTCCAGATAAAACCTGAGCAGTACGACATTGTCGGTGGTCATCTGTTAGCCACACTGGATGAAATGTTCAGTCCGGGCCAGGAAGTGTTGGATGCATGGGGTAAAGCGTACGGCGTGTTGGCGGGCGTGTTTATCCATCGTGAAGCAGAAATTTACCAGGATAACGCGGCGAAAAATGGCGGCTGGGAAGGCACGCGTGCATTCCGCATTGTGGCAAAAGAGCCGCAAAGTACGCTTATCACCAGTTTTGAATTTGCCCCGATTGATGGCGAAGCCGTTGCTGATTATCAGCCAGGTCAATATCTTGGCGTATGGCTAAAGCCAGAAGGCTTCCCGCATCAGGAAATTCGTCAGTATTCTTTAACCCGTAAGCCTGATGGCAAAACTTACCGTATTGCTGTTAAACGTGAAGATAAAGGGCAGGTTTCAAGCTGGCTGCACAACCACGCACAAGTGGGTGACGAAGTGCATCTTGCCGCACCGGCCGGTGATTTCTTTATGGACGTCGAAGCCCAAACTCCGGTGACACTGATTTCTGCTGGCGTCGGTCAAACACCGATGTTGGCGATGCTGGATACGCTGGCGAAAAATGCCCATAGCGCGCAGGTAAACTGGTTCCATGCCGCTGAACACGGCGATGTGCATGCATTTGCCGACGAAGTGAATCAACTTGGTGAGCAGTTACCGCGTTTTGAGCGTCATGTGTGGTATCGCACGCCGGGCGAAAACTGCCGTGCGCAGTCAAAATTCGACAGTGAAGGCTTGATGGATTTACTCGCACAGGAAAGCAAAATCAGCGCCCCGGATATGCAGTTTTACCTCTGCGGTCCGGTCGTCTTTATGCGATTTGCTGCAGAGCAGTTAGTGAAGTTGGGTGTTGAGCAGGACAAGATTCATTACGAGTGCTTTGGACCACATAAAGTGATGTGATTTTGTAGCATATGGGATGGGGAAAACAACCCTCATCCCGGCCTTCTCCCTGAGGGAGAAGGAGAACTTCCCTCTCCTTGGGGAGAGGGTTAGGGTGAGGGCAAACAATGCGAATTAAATCGCGGCGTCGTCTTCTTCACCCGTACGGATACGCACTACGCGCGCCACATCGAAGACAAAGATTTTACCGTCACCGATTTTACCGGTTTGTGCAGTACGAATAATGGTATCCACGCAGGTATCGACGATATCGTCAGTGACCACGATTTCAATTTTCACTTTTGGCAGGAAATCCACCATGTACTCAGCACCACGGTACAGTTCGGTGTGCCCTTTCTGACGACCAAAACCTTTTACTTCTGTTACCGTCATGCCAGTGATGCCAACTTCTGCCAGCGCTTCGCGAACGTCATCCAGTTTGAACGGTTTAATAATCGCATCAATTTTTTTCATGATTCTCTCTGTCTTCCCGCACTTCATCAATAGTTCAAATTACCACAGACTACTCTTTAAAGTCATTGGCATCGAGTTCATGCCGTGAGAGTAATTTGTAGAATTCTGTGCGATTACGCCCAGCAACACGTGCTGCTTGTGTGACATTGCCTTTCGTCATTTGCAACAGTTTGCGTAGATAGTTCAACTCAAACTGATTACGCGCTTCGACAAAAGTCGGCAGCGCCGTATTTTCCCCTTCCAGAGCCTGTTGAACCAGCGCTTCGCTGATAACAGGAGCGGAGGTGAGTGCCACGCATTGTTCAATCACATTGACCAATTGGCGCACGTTACCCGGCCAACTCGCCGCCATCAGGCGTTTCATGGCATCGGTCGAAAAACTGCGCACGAAGGGTTTATGGCGATCCGCCGTTTGTCGTAACAGATGATTGGCCAACAACGGCACATCTTCAGCACGCTCATGCAAAGCCGGGATCTTGAGACTCACCACATTCAGGCGGTAGAACAAGTCTTCACGAAACTCGCCCCGCTCCATCGCTTTGGGTAAATCCCGGTGCGTTGCAGACAGAATGCGCACGTCGATATCGAGGTCGCGATTGCTGCCCAATGGGCGCACTTTACGCTCCTGCAACACGCGCAACAATTTGACTTGCAAAGGAATCGGCATATCGCCAATTTCATCGAGGAATAACGTTCCACCTTCCGCGGCCTGGAACAAACCTTCTCTGCTGCTGACCGCGCCGGTAAATGCACCACGCGAATGGCCAAACAGTTCGGACTCCAACAGTTGCTCCGGCAATGCGCCACAGTTGATGGCGATGAAGGCTTTTTTGTTACGCGGGCTGGCGTTATGGATGGCCTGAGCGAGGATCTCTTTGCCGGTACCGCTTTGCCCGTTAATCAGCACGCTGACATCAGACTGCGACACCATACGGGCCTGCTCCAGCAAACGCTGCATGATGGGGCTGCGCGTAACGATAGTATCTCGCCACATGTCATCCCCGGCGATTTGCGAATGTGACAGCGCTTCGTCAATGGCTTTGTAGAGCGCGTCTTTATCAACGGGTTTGGTGAGGAAGCTGAAAACACCCTGTTGCGTAGCGGCAACCGCGTCAGGTATGGAACCGTGAGCGGTCAGAATGATGACCGGCATTCCTGGCTGCACTTTCTGGATTTCGGCAAATAATGCCATACCATCCATTTCATCCATCCGCAGATCGCTGATCACCAGGTCAATTTTTTCACGCCCCAGCAGGCGCAACCCTTCTGCACCACTTTCCGCCGTTGAGACCGTGTAACCTTCACTCGTCAGGCGCATACCAAGGAGTTTTAGCAGACCTGGGTCATCATCAACCAGCAACAATCTGGCGGGTTTACGCTGCGTCATGGTTTCGCCTCCTGCGCGGGTTTGGTGTTGTCCGGTAACTCAGCGGTGGCCGGTTTACGGTTGGAAAGCTGTCGTTCAATATCCGTGAGGTTTTCCAGCTTTCGGGTGGTCAAACTTAACTGACTTCTGAGGCGCTGCTGCTGCTCACGCAGCGTATCGAGCTCATTGTCAGAGCTTTGCTGTAATTTGCTGTAGCGTGTGCGTTCGTCAGAAAGCGCCAGCAATGAAGCCTGTCCATCGCGCCAGACCTGGAACAACGAACGCACTTGCGCCGGGACGTCAGCGGTCATGGCATCCAGCTTAGTCATGTAACGACGACGTTCGGTAGGCGTAATTTTGGCGTTAGAAAGCAAAATGCCGCGCTTGAAGGTGTCGCGCCAGTTATCGGACGGCCAGCGGCGGGCTTCCGCTCGCGCCTGAGCAGGCGCTAAACGTTCGGAGCAATCCATCGCACGCAGCCAGTACAGCGGGTTGGTGGTGGAGTCATGGTTCTGGTTTTGCCAGATATCTTCACAATCCGTCGACAAGTAATCAGCCAGTTGATGCTCCGGCTCTTCGACGACTTGTGGATGTTTTACGTCTTTCGGTGCCGTGTTTTGTACACAGCTCGCCAGTAATAACGGCACTAACAACGCTGAGATTGGGCGAATCGAAACAGAGCTGCCAGGGCGAGATAACCAGCCGTTACGCAGCACGCTAAAAATTGTCACTTTCATTTTTTATTTTTTCTCGGGAAATACAGGCAACTCGATACGGAAGCAAACATCTGCCGTTTCATCGTCAATCAGGTGCAATTCGCCATGCATTCGACGAATACAATCCAGGGCAATACTCAGACCCAGACCGCTACCTTTTACTGCACCTTTACGCTGGTGACTTCCCTGATAAAAAGGTTCAAAGATCATCTCTCGCTCAGCAGACGGAATGGGGTCGCCGGTATTCGCGACATCAATCTGGAGCATGTTACCCATCTGCGAGCTTCGTAGATAAATGGTACCGGATTCAGACCCATAGTGCACCGCATTGGAGTAGAGATTATCCAGCACGCTCGCTAACAACATGGGCTCGGCCAGGCAAGCCACCGGGCTTAAATTGCACTCGGTACGCATCATTTTAGCCCGTGCTGGCAAACTGTGAGCGGCAATAATCGCCTCCATGAGTGGCCCGAGCTCAACTTTCTCCAGTTCGACCGGTACGTCTGCCAGCTTGCGGTTGTAATCCAATAATTGTTCAATCAATTTTTGTAAGTGACGGCTACTGCTATCCAGAATTTCTACGACTTCTTTTTGATCGTTCGTCAATGGGCCGACGACCTGATCGGCAAGCAGTTCAGTGCCTTCTCGCATGCTGGCAAGAGGGGTTTTTAATTCATGGGAAATATGGCGTAAAAACTCATGACGCTGGGATTCAAGCCACGAGAGGCGTTCGCTTAACCAGACAATCCGCTGCCCCACCGAACGCAATTCGCGTGGCCCGCCTTTGAATAACACCGTGTTGCCCAGCGAGTGACCTTCGCCAAGCAAGTTAATCATCCGTTCAATGCCTTTTACCGGGCCGATGATCATGCGCGTAAAGATAATCACCAGCGCGAAACTCAACAGGAATAACACCAGCGCCTGCCAGCCAAAGTATTGGCCGCGCTCGGCAATCTCTTGCTGAAGTTGCTGCCCACGGGAAAAAACTACCGCCCGAGTGGCTTGCATCATTTCGGCATTTTTATTGGCAAAGGTTTCAAGATTTGCAGCAGCGGCAGTATCGGGCCCGCTATTTTTGCATTGTATGTTGGCAAGATCGTTTAGCGACTTGCGCAGAACGTCGTACAGTTGATTGTCAGGCAAGACGCCTGCATGGGCTTCAAGCATCTGCGCGTAGCGCTTGCGTTGGCCCTGGTAAAGCGTGGCGAGCGTGGCGTCATCCAGCACACAGTACTGCCGGTAGCTACGTTCCATTTCCAGCGCCACGTTTGTCATCGCCTGGCTACGACGTGCGTCGACAAGCGTTGTGCGGTTAGTCAGCGCCGCTTGATCGCTTAGCGCATTAAGGCTTTGCCAGGCTTGCCAGGCCAGAACCAACAGCGGAACCAGCACCAACAAAAAAGCCATGATCACTAGCTGGCGTAAAGAGCGCGGGAAAAAGTGCCACTGGTTCAAAAGCTTCATCTCATTGGGATTGTGAGTTATTCGATGCTAGCGGGGATTGGAGGGAGTTTAAAGTTCAGAAACGACAAAGGCAGAGAATAATCTCTGCCTTTGTTCTGGAATTAGGCGGCGCCTTACTCAACGTTTCGCCCGGAGCATGATAAAGCAGTACGAGACTGGCGATAATCAAAAGTCGGACGGCAGGCACCTTGTGTGCGTCATTCTAAGGTTTATGTAGCACAACCCTTGCGGGGGCTGACATAAGAGGGTGAATGAGCCACTGCGCAGTATTATGCAGCATGCGTGCCATGTTTGCTACGAAGTTTATATATAAATGTTTTTATTATGTTTATTCACGAAACAGTCCAATTGCAAGACTGGCTATTTTTTGCCCTTGATGTCGCCTTTTAGCAACACTTTAAATGCCTTATTTTTATATTATTAAAAATCAATTAGTTAAATGTCTCTTATTTGAGACGGTCGTATTTATCAAATGTCGGGAATCGGTGACAAAAAAATCCCCTCGCTCAGCGAAGGGATATGTTCGTTAATGCCGGTCACCCTCACCCCAACCCTCTCCCGCAGGAGAGGGAGAAATCATACAGAGTCAGGTGTGGGGGGGTTATTTAACCGAGTTGCTTACGCGCATTGCGGAAAATGCGCATCCACGGGCTGTCCTCGCCCCAATCAGATGGGTGCCAGGAATTGCTGACAGTACGGAACACACGCTCTGGATGCGGCATCATAATGGTGACGCGCCCGCTTTCGTTGGTGACCGCCGTGATGCCGTTTGGTGAACCGTTCGGGTTAGCCGGGTAGTCTTGCGTAACTTTGCCGAAGTTGTCGATAAAGCGCAGCGCCACCAGCCCCTTGCTTTCCAGTGCAGCCAGATGCGCCGAATCGCGCACTTCAACGTGACCTTCACCGTGAGAAACCGCGATTGGCATATGCGAACCGACCATCCCCTGCAACAGCAAGGACGGGCTGGAGGTCACTTCAACCAGACTGAAGCGTGCTTCAAAGCGATCTGAATGGTTACGCACAAAGCGTGGCCAAAGATCGCTGCCTGGGATCAGTTCACGTAAGTTCGACATCATCTGGCAACCGTTACACACACCCAATGCCAGGGTTTGTGGACGGTGGAAGAAGGTTTCGAATTCGTCACGCACGCGTGAGTTAAACAGAATCGACTTAGCCCAGCCTTCGCCCGCGCCCAAAACGTCACCGTAAGAGAAACCGCCACACGCCACCAGCGCCTGGAAATCTTCCAGACCGCGACGCCCGGCCAGTAAATCGCTCATGTGAACATCGATGGCATCGAAGCCCGCACGATGGAAAGCCGCCGCCATTTCAACGTGAGAGTTAACGCCCTGCTCACGCAGTACGGCAACTTTAGGGCGAGCACCTTTAGCGATGAACGGCGCCGCAATATCTTCTTTGATATCGAAGCTCAGTTTAACGTTCAGGCCAGGATCGTTGTCATTGGCTTTCGCTTCATGTTCTTGATCGGCACAGGCTGGGTTATCGCGTAAACGCTGCATCTGCCAGGTGGTTTCTGCCCACCACATGCGAAGCTGAGTGCGGCTTTCACTAAACACGGCATGACCATCGGCTGTCAGCGTGAAACGGTCACCGGCTACGGCTTTACCGAGGAAGTGAACACATTCCGCCAGACCGTGTTCTGCCAGGGTTTTCTCAACCGCTGCGCGATCCGCCGCTTTAACCTGAATCACCGCGCCCAACTCTTCGTTGAACAGTGCAGCCAGATGGTCGTTACCCAGCGTAGCAATATCCGCTTCCACACCACAGTGACCGGCAAATGCCATCTCCGCCAGCGTCACCAACAGGCCGCCATCGGAACGGTCGTGATAGGCCAACAGTTTCTGCTCAGCAACCAGCGCCTGAATCGCATTAAAGAAGCCTTTAAGCTGTTCTGCGCTGCGAACATCAGCAGGTTTGTCGCCTAACTGACGGTAAACCTGAGACAGCGCCGTTGCGCCCAATGCGTTGTGGCCCGCCCCCAAATCAATCAGCAACAGGGCGTTATCTTCGGTGTGCAGTTGTGGTGTCACGGTGCGACGTACATCTTCGACACGGGCAAACGCCGTGATGACCAGTGACAGCGGAGAGGTCATCTCGCGCTGCTCGTTGCCTTCCTGCCAGCGGGTTTTCATCGACATGGAGTCTTTGCCCACTGGAATCGTCAGGCCAAGCGTCGGGCAAAGTTCTTCACCGACGGCTTTCACCGCTTCGTACAGACCGGCATCTTCACCCGGATGGCCGGCTGCTGACATCCAGTTTGCTGAAAGCTTGATGCGATTGAGCGCGCCAATTTGCGTGGCCGCAATATTGGTTAACGCTTCACCGACCGCCAGACGGCCTGATGCCGCAAAGTCCAGCAATGCAACCGGTGCGCGTTCGCCAAGAGACATCGCTTCGCCGTAGTAGCTATCCAGGCTTGCGGTGGTGACCGCACAGTTAGCCACTGGGATCTGCCACGGCCCCACCATCTGGTCGCGGGCAACCATACCGGTGACCGAACGGTCGCCAATGGTCACGAGGAAGGTTTTTTCAGCGACGGTCGGTAAATGCAGCACACGGTTTACCGCATCAGCAATCGTGATATTACGGCAATCCAGCGCATCGCCCTTCGCTTTCAGGGTTTCGACGTTACGTTCCATTTTCGGGGTTTTACCGAGCAGAACGTCCAGCGGCATATCAATCGGCTGGTTGTCGAAATGGCTGTCGCTGAGCGTCAGATGTTTTTCTTCAGTCGCTTCACCGATGACGGCGTACGGCGCGCGTTCGCGGCGGCAGAGTTCATCAAACAGTGGCAACTGCTCAGGTGCAACAGCCAGAACATAACGCTCCTGGGATTCGTTACACCATACTTCCAGCGGGCTCATGCCAGGTTCATCGTTGAGAATTTTACGCAGATCAAAGCGCCCGCCTCGGCCACCGTCGTTCACCAGTTCTGGCATCGCGTTAGAAAGACCGCCCGCGCCCACATCATGGATAAACAGGATGGGGTTGGCATCGCCCAACTGCCAGCAGCGATCGATAACTTCCTGGCAACGGCGCTCCATTTCAGGGTTGTCACGCTGTACAGAAGCAAAATCCAGATCCGCATCAGACTGGCCGGATGCCATAGAAGAAGCCGCACCACCACCCAAACCAATGTTCATGGACGGACCGCCGAGGACTATCAGTTTTGCGCCAACGGTGATTTCGCCTTTCTGAACATGGTCAGCACGAATGTTACCGATGCCGCCAGCCAGCATGATGGGCTTATGGTAGCCACGCAGCTCTACGCCGTTATGGCTGTTGACTTGTTCTTCGTAAGTACGGAAGTAGCCTGTCAGCGCCGGACGACCAAATTCGTTGTTAAATGCCGCGCCGCCCAATGGGCCGTCAGTCATAATATCCAGCGCCGTCACGATGCGCTCAGGCTTGCCGAAATCTTCTTCCCACGGCTGTTCAAAGCCCGGAATACGCAAGTTGGAAACAGAGAATCCAACCAGGCCCGCTTTAGGTTTAGCACCGCGACCTGTCGCACCTTCATCACGGATTTCGCCGCCGGAACCGGTCGCTGCACCCGGCCATGGAGAGATCGCCGTTGGGTGGTTGTGCGTTTCGACCTTCATCAGGATATGCGCATCTTCCTGGTGGAAGTCGTAGCGGCCTGCATCGTGATCGGCAAAGAAACGCCCTACCACCGAACCTTCCATCACCGCGGCGTTATCTTTATATGCCGATAACACGTAGTCCGGGGTTTTCTCAAAGGTGTTTTTAATCATTTTGAACAGCGACTTAGGCTGCTCGACGCCGTCAATAATCCAGTCGGCGTTGAAGATTTTGTGGCGACAATGCTCGGAGTTCGCCTGCGCGAACATGTACAGCTCAATGTCGTTCGGGTTGCGTCCCAGTTTGGTGAACGCATCCTGCAAATAATCGATTTCGTCATCTGCCAGAGCCAGGCCCAGACGAATGTTGGCTTCAACCAGCGCTTCACGACCTTGAGATAACAGGTCAACACTTTGTACTGGGGCTGGTTGATGCTGTGAAAACAGTTGCTGCGCGTCATTGAGCGAGTCAAACACGCCTTCCATCATGCGGTCATGCAAGAGTGCGGCAACGTCCTGACGTTGCGCCTGAGTCAGCGTGCTGCCGGTGACGTAGTACGCCACGCCGCGTTCCAGACGTTTAACTTTTGCCAAATCGCAGTTATGAGCAATATCGGTCGCTTTAGAGGACCAGGGTGAGATGGTACCAGGACGCGGCGTGACCAGAATTAAGTGGCCGGTCGGGGCGTGGTCGGCAAGGGTTGGACCATATTTCAACAACCGTTGCAGACGGGCGTGCTCTTCAGCCGTTAGCGGCGCATCGAGATCGGCAAAGTGAACATACTCGGCATAAATGTCGCTGACCGGAAGGTTGGCGTCATTAAAACGGGCCAGTAATTTGTTAATACGAAATGCCGATAAAGCGGGCGAACCACGCAGAATTTCCATCATCAAAGATCTCTCGTCTTCGAAACGCCAGGGGGACGCTTCAGTGGGCGCAAGGGGAAAACGGGCGCCATTATAGATAATCCTCCGCCATGACGAAACCGTTTGCGTTGAAATAAACAGATTACTTTTTTGTGATGATAATTTAACCAGAAATGTTGAATAAGTTGCACAGTGGCGTTTTGTTAAGCAAAATGCGCCACACCTTATTGTATAGCCTCCATTTTTGAAGCCTGTTGTTAGCTAAGACTCGACGCCTCGACGCAGATTAACTATTTGAAAAGATTTAAATTTAATTATCTGCTTATCGGTGCCGTAACCGTGTTGCTGGCAGTGGCGCTATGGCCCTCCATTCCCTGGTTCGGACAAGCCGAAAACCGCATCGCCGCCATTCAAGAGCGGGGAGTTCTGCGCGTCGGTACAATTGAGTCGCCGCTGACCTATACCCTTTATCAGGGCAAACAGATTGGCCTGGATTATGAGTTAGCAGAGCAGTTTGCCCACTACCTCGGCGTAAAGCTGGAAGTGACTGTTCGCCCAAATATTCAAGAACTGTTCGACGACATTGATAATGGCAGGGCCGATATTATCGCTGCGGGTCTGGTGTACGACACACAACGCAGTCAGCATTACCGTGCAGGCCCGGCTTACTACTCCGTTTCACAGCAGATGGTTTATCGCATGGGCAGCCCGCGCCCTAAGACACTGGCTGGCATTAAAGAAAACCAATTGGTGCTTTCGCCTGGTGTCACATCTCTGAGTGCGTTGAATAAACTTAAACAACAAAAATACCCGGATTTGAGCTGGCGTATTGATGAGCAACACAGCAGCACAGAATTGTTGCAGCAAGTGGTGGAAGGGAAAATCCCGTTTACTATTGCCGATTCTGTTGCGATCAGCACCTTCCAGCGCGTTCATCCGCAGCTTGCTGTCGCCCTGGACATTACCGACGAACAGCCGGTAACCTGGTTTAGCGCGTTAGACAGCGACGACAGCCTGTCCGCCGCCCTGCTCGACTTTTATAACCGACTCAACAGTGACGACACGTTCGCACGCCTGGAAGAAAAATATCTCGGCCACGTTGGGGATTTTGATTACGTCGATACCCGTACGTTCCTGAAAGCGGTAGATGCCGTGCTGCCTGAGCTTCAGCCATTATTCGAAAAGTATGCCACCGAACTTGACTGGCGTTTGCTGGCGGCCATCTCTTATCAGGAATCACACTGGGATAACCAGGCCACCTCACCAACCGGTGTGCGTGGTTTGATGATGCTCACCAAAAATACGGCCCAAAGCCTCGGTGTCACCGACCGGCTGGATCCAGAGCAGAGTATTGAAGGGGGAAGCCGTTATCTGAAGGATATGGTGGCAAAAGTCCCTGACAGTGTGCCAAAGGATGAACAGATATGGTTTGCGCTGACGGCTTATAACATGGGTTATGCCCATATGCTTGATGCCCGCCAGTTGACGGCAAAACAAAAAGGCAATCCGGATAGTTGGGCAGATGTAAAAACACGGCTGCCGTTACTTAGCCAAAAACAGTATTACTCGAAAACAACGTATGGATACGCCCGTGGTCATGAAGCGTATGCGTATGTGGAGAATATCCGGAAATATTACATCAGCCTGGTGGGGTACTTGCTCGAGAAAGAGAAGCAGGAAGCGCAAGAGCTTAAATATGCCGAGGCGTATCCAGTCGTTGCGCCCGTTGAGTTGGCTATTCCGAGCTTCGGGCCTTTTCCTTTAGGGCCTTTTTCTCAAGACGGCGGGCTCGAAAAAAATCACTCAGCATGGCCGAACACTCTTCTGCCAAAACGCCCTCAGTCACCGTAACCTGGTGATTCATACCAGGATGACCCAGCACGTCCATTAGCGATCCGATTGCGCCGGTTTTGGCATCACGCGCGCCAAACACCAAATGACCGATGCGGCCATGAACCATCGCCCCTGCGCACATTACGCAAGGCTCAAGGGTGACATACAGCGTGGTTTCCAGCAGGCGATAGTTTTGCAACACCAAACCGCCCTGACGCAGCGCCATAATTTCCGCATGCGCTGTGGGGTCATGTCGGCCAATAGGGCGGTTCCAGCCTTCACCTATCACCTGGTTGTTATGCACCAACACCGCACCAACCGGAACTTCGCCTTCTTCCCATGCACGACGAGCGAGAGTCAATGCATGACGCATCCAGTGTTCATGGGTAAATTCGCTTTCTGACAAGGGAGTCTCCGGGCTAGATTTGGGCGGCGCATTATATACCCGTCATACTTCAAACTGCATCTTTGTTGGCTGCATTTACTCACCCGAATCACTTAGTTAACTAAGCTCATCGGGATTCGTTCATTTGCCGCCGCGATGCAGCTCGAATTATTTTGGGTATAGATAGATCTTATATGAGGCGAAATAGCATCATTCCAACTGTTGCAATTGCCCTTGCGGCGTCACACGCCAGCGGTGTTGGCAGAAATAGAGCAAGGGGTTGTCCTGATTGCTGTCGCTATAGCCACTGTAAAGTTGCAGTGGCGTGCCAATCTGCTGTTCGAGCTGAGATACTTTTTCATGCCCCAGGCATCGCAATGTGAGCACCCACCCACCGTGGGAGCGTTTGATTTGGCTGGCAATAAGCTTAACTTTTGGCAGCCACGCCGTATCAAAATAGACCTGCTGCACCAGCGGTTGCGGAGAACCGGTAATCAACCACACATCAGCATCTGAACTGGTGAGGTAATCGGTCAGGCGCTGCTGTACCACGGGAAAAGCGGTCACACGGCTGCGAAACCATGTGACAAAATTCGTTTCCAGTTGTTTGAGGCGCGCCTCGCTGTGACCAAAGGTTGCGCCCCACAATAACAGGCTCATCGGCCAGCGAGCGGCGCGTCCTTTTATCAGCAACGCGCCACCTATCACCGGCAGGAGCGGCGCGACAAGTAACAGATTGAGGGGTTGATGACGCAGCAGGTAGCGCAAGAAGCTGCCAAACATATCCTGCTGATGCAAGGTGCCATCTAAATCGAAAAAAACCACCCGACGCTCACTCTGAATTGCCAAACGTTACTCCTCTGGATCATTAAAGCCCATAAACCATGTAAATAAGAACCCGGCGATTACCGCTATCAGAAAGCCTAACAGATAGAACATCACTTTTCCGGCAACATTAACCTGAAATGCTAAAGGTCATAACAATCGCCACGTTCCAGTAACTGATTAGCATCGCCCAAGCATGCACCGATATCATGGCAAGCAATATTTACGTTACTATGGCGTCGCTCACATAATTGCCCCGACTGACTGGAGAGGAAATGAACTGCTTACTGCGTATTCGAAGCCGCTACCCAACCCTGGCACAAAGCGACCGTAGACTGGCTGACTTTTTGCTGGAGAAGCCCGACTACGCACGTCATTTAAGTTCACAGCAGCTCGCCGCCGAAGCGGGTGTGAGCCAGTCCAGCGTGGTGAAGTTTTCCCAAAAGTTGGGTTTCAAAGGCTTTCCAGCCCTCAAACTGGCGATCAGTGAAGCGCTCGCCAGCAATCAGGAACGACAATCCGTCCCAGTTCATAATCTGATTTTGGGTGATGACCCGCTGCGCTTAGTGGGTGAAAAGCTCATTAAGGATAATTTGGCGGCGATGCATGCCACACTTGATGTCAACAGCGAAGAAAAGCTGCTGGCGAGCGTGGACATGTTGCTAAATGCACGACGCGTGCTGCTGGTAGGAATTGGCGCGTCCGGCCTGGTCGCTAAGAATTTTGCCTGGAAGCTGATGAAAATTGGCATTAATGCCGTGGCGGAGCAAGACATGCACGCATTACTGGCAACGGCGCAAGCCTCAAATAGTGACGATGTGCTGTTGGCGATTTCCTATTCTGGTGAACGGCGTGAGATAAATCTCGCCGCTGACGAAACTTTGCGCACAGGGGCAAAAATCCTCGCCATTACCGGCTTTACCCCCAACGCATTACAACAACGTGCAACTCTGTGCTTGTATACCATCGCCGAAGAACAAGCGACGCGTAGCGCGGCAATTTCATCGACCAGTGCGCAGATGATGCTGACCGATTTGCTATTTATGGCGTTAGTACAACGGGATCTAGAGCGTGCACCGAAGCGTATCCGCCACAGTGAAGCCCTGGTAAAAAAACTGGTTTGATCAGAGATTGGGCGTATAATGCCCGCCCTGTTTCTGTTGTTTCTGAGATCTTCCCATGGCGCTGCTCATCACTAAAAAATGTATTAACTGCGATATGTGCGAGCCGGAGTGCCCGAACGAAGCCATTTCCATGGGGGACAGTATTTATGAGATCAACGCCGATCGTTGCACCGAGTGCGTCGGACATTACGAAACGCCTACCTGCCAGAAAGTTTGCCCGATCCCAAACACCATCATCAGCGATCCAGCGCGCATCGAAAACGAAGAGCAACTGTGGGATAAGTTTGTCCAGTTGCACCACGCCGATAAGCTCTAGCTTTCTATAATCACCGTCGCACAGGCATAGTGCCGTTCATCAGCAAGCGTGACGTGCACCGAACGCACGCCCATTCTTTGCGCGACTCGCTCGGCCTCTTCCCAAAAGCGTAGCTGCGGTTTACCCAACGGGTCGTT
The DNA here is from genome assembly GCF_027594725.1 of Buttiauxella sp. WJP83. Taxonomy (NCBI): domain Bacteria; kingdom Pseudomonadati; phylum Pseudomonadota; class Gammaproteobacteria; order Enterobacterales; family Enterobacteriaceae; genus Buttiauxella; species Buttiauxella sp. WJP83. The sequence continues at coordinate 1,109,201 of NZ_CP110080.1, read as the reverse complement.
AAACACTTCGAACTGATTAAACGCAAGACCGTTACGTATCCCGGTACCAAAGGCTTTGGCCGCCGCTTCTTTTACTGCAAAACGTTTAGCAAGAAAGCGCACCGGTTGCTGGTGTGCCTGGTATTGCAGCCATTCGTTGGCACTGAGTACACGCTTCGCCAGTCGGTCACCCGATCGCGAGATAACGCTTTCAATACGCGCTATCTCAACGATATCAGTGCCAAGGCCGAGAATGGCCATTAGCTACGCGCTTCCTGCATCAGACGTTTCATTTCTGCCACAGCTTCTTTCAAACCGCTCATTACCGCACGGCCAATAATGGCATGACCGATATTCAATTCATGCATTTCAGGCAGACGGGCAATAGCTTGAACATTGTGATAAGTCAGACCGTGTCCGGCATTCACTTTCAGGCCTTTTCCTGCGGCATAGGTTGCGGCTTCAGCGATTCGAGCCAGCTCTTTCGCCTGAGTCACTTCGTCTTTTGCATCCGCGTAGCAGCCGGTATGAATTTCGATATACGGTGCGCCAACGGCTACAGCGGCATCAATTTGTGCGTGGTCGGCATCAATAAACAGGGAAACCAAAATATTGGCATCCGCCAAACGCTTGCAGGCATCACGCATTTTATCAAGCTGCCCCGCGACATCCAGCCCACCTTCCGTCGTCACTTCCTGACGCTTTTCAGGCACCAGGCAACAAAAATGAGGTTTGGTTTCACAAGCAATGCCAATCATCTCTTCAGTGACAGCCATTTCCAGATTCATACGCGTATCGAGGGTCTGGCGCAGAATGCGGACATCGCGGTCGGTGATGTGGCGACGATCTTCTCGCAGGTGAACCGTAATACCGTCAGCGCCTGCTTGCTCGCAGATAAATGCCGCCTGCACCGGGTCTGGATATGCCGTGCCGCGTGCATTACGCAAAGTTGCGATGTGATCAATGTTTACGCCTAACAGTAATTCAGCCATGACAATCCTCGAGTTCAGAATAGGTTTGAGTTTCGGCAGTTTACACCCGGTAAGGAAAGCATGGCTACGACCAGGCGTTATTGTGGGTCTTGAGGTGATTTAAGTGGTGGTTTTTTGGGCGCAAACTGACGGAATAACTCGCGGCTTTTGAGGGGTTTGCCACCCAGATAGGGTTTCAATGCCATACGAGTAAAGCGTTTCGCAGCCCGTAAGGTTGCGATATCAGGAAATTCACGGTTCGCGAGAGCTTTTAATTCATGCCCGGTGAAGCTGCGGTTATCCACCACCAGGCTTGCGATAAACCCTTTTTCTTCACGATAGCGGTAAGTCATGGTGTCGCTGACTTCTTCCCCGCTGCCTGCACAGTGTAAGAAATCCACGCCATAACCCAGGTGCCCCAGCAGCGCCAGTTCAAAACGGCGCAAAGCCGGTTCCGGTGAACCGCTGGTTCCCGCTAATGCCTGGATACAGTGAAGGTAGTCGAAAAATAATTCAGAGAAGCGCGTTTCATCTTCCAGCACGCGTGAAACCAGTTCATTCACGTACAGGCCGCTGTAGAGCGTGATACCGCTAAGAGGGAGTGCCAGTGAGACAGCTTCGGCGCTTCGCAGTGTTTTGACTTCACCACGACCGCCCCAGCGAACCAGCAAGGGGGTAAAGGGTTGTAGCGTCCCTTTAAGGTTAGAGCGGCGAGAACGAGCGCCTTTCGCGATGAGGCGAACACGCCCGGACTCTTCAGAAAAGAGGTCAAGTAGAAGGCTGGTTTCGCTCCAGGGGCGACTATGCAGGACAAAAGCCCGTTGCCAGCCTTCCATTTTCTTATTTCAAATCGTCGGTGTAACCCAGGCTACGCAGCGCGCGCTCGTCATCTGCCCATCCGGATTTAACCTTAACCCACAGTTCAAGGTGGATTTTGGCTTCAAACATCTCTTCCATGTCTTTACGTGCTTCGATACCGATGGTTTTGATCTTGGCGCCTTTGTTGCCAATCACCATCTTCTTCTGGCCTTCGCGTTCAACCAAAATCAGGCCGTTAATGTCATAACCACCACGGGCGTTAGACACGAACTGCTCGATTTCAACGGTCACAGAATACGGCAGTTCAGCACCGAGGAAACGCATCAGTTTTTCACGGATGATTTCAGATGCCATGAAACGTTGTGAGCGGTCAGTGATGTAATCTTCCGGGAAGTGATGAGTCGCTTCCGGCAGACGTTTACGCACGATGCTGGCGATAGTATCCACGTTCATACCGTTTTCAGCAGAGATCGGTACGATATCGAGGAAGTTCATCTGGCTGCCAAGGAACTGAAGATGTGGCAGCAAAACGCCTTTATCCTGGACGTTATCAACTTTGTTGACCGCCAGAATAACCGGCGCACGAGCGTCACGCAGCTTGTTGAGCACCATCTCATCATCTGCGGTCCACTTAGTGCCTTCAACCACGAAGATAACCAGCTCAACGTCACCGATGGAGCTGCTGGCCGCTTTGTTCATCAAGCGGTTGATAGCACGCTTTTCTTCCATATGCAGCCCTGGGGTATCGACGTAAATCGCCTGATACGGGCCTTCAGTATGGATACCCATAATGCGGTGACGAGTGGTCTGCGCTTTACGAGAAGTGATAGAGATTTTTTGCCCAAGCAACTGGTTTAGCAGCGTGGATTTGCCGACATTCGGGCGACCAACGATGGCCACGAATCCGCAAAAGGTTTGTTCTTCGCTCATTATTCCAGCTCCAGCTTGATAAGCGCCTGCTCAGCTGCAGCCTGTTCCGCTTTACGGCGGCTTGAACCGGTACCAATCACCGGCTCAGGCAGGCCACTCACCTGACAGTGAATGGTAAATTCCTGATCGTGCGCTTCACCACGAACCTGCACAACCAAATAAGATGGCAGCGGTAAGTGGCGACCCTGCAAATACTCTTGCAGACGCGTCTTAGGGTCTTTTTGCTTATCGCCTGGGCTAATTTCATCCAGACGAGATTGATACCAGGAAAGAATTAAACGCTCAACATTCTGGATATCGCTGTCGAGGAACACACCACCAATTAAGGCTTCGACGGTATCGGCCAGAATAGATTCGCGACGGAAACCGCCGCTTTTCAATTCGCCCGGCCCAAGGCGCAGACATTCGCCTAATTCAAATTCGCGGGCAATTTCTGCCAACGTATTTCCGCGTACCAGCGTCGCACGCATACGGCTCATATCGCCTTCATCTACTCGAGGAAAACGATGGTATAGCGCGTTTGCAATAACGTAGCTAAGAATGGAGTCGCCTAAAAACTCAAGACGCTCATTATGTTTGCTGCTGGCACTGCGGTGCGTTAATGCCTGTTGCAACAGATCCTGATGTACAAAAGTGTAGCCCAGCTTACGCTGCAGCCTATTAATTACGATGGGGTTCATGCGATACCAATTAATGAATGCGTCAATTATTCAGCACACGGAACAGACCTGAAAAAAAGAACCAACGCTGTTTCGTTTGCCGTGGCTCCCTTTCGGGAGCCAACCTAATACGGGGGGATATTCTATACGCAACGACAAGGTATGTCGTCACTTGAATGGATTTAATTGATCAATGAATTCCGCCAATACGACTTAAACGAACACCCGTTGGCCATTCACCCTCTTGTTTATCAAAACTCATCCAGATTGCAGTCGCTTTACCCACCAGATTCGCCTCAGGAACAAAGCCCCAGTAACGGCTATCAGCGCTGTTATCGCGGTTATCACCCATCATGAAGTAATGACCCGGCGGTACAATCCACGTCGCCAGTTGTTGTCCAGGTTGCTGGTAGTACATACCCAGTTGGTCCTGTGCAATTGGCACGGTCAGAATGCGGTGAGACACATCTCCCAGTGTTTCTTTGCGCTCAGACAGGCGGATACCGTCTTCTTTGGTCTGGTTCAACGGCAACTGGAAGAAACCAGAGTTTGCTTCACCACCGTTACGACGCGCAAAGGTCTGCACAAAATCACTTGGCTCCACATGGCTATAAGTGATTGGCAGTGCGTTATCACACGCCTGACCTGAACTACAATTTGGCTGAACAGTCACTTCTTTAGCGACAGGATCGTAGCTGACACGATCACCCGGCAAACCGACTGCACGCTTGATGTAATCAAGACGCGGATCTTGTGGATATTTGAACACCACAATATCGCCACGTTTAGGATGACCCGTTTCAATTAGCGTTTTCTGGTAAATCGGATCTTTAATACCGTATGCAAATTTCTCCACCAGAATAAAATCACCAATTAATAATGTTGGCATCATTGATCCTGATGGAATTTGGAACGGTTCGTAAATAAAAGAACGAACGATCAAGACAATAGCGAGCACAGGGAATACGGATGCCCCCGTTTCTAACCAGCCTGGTTTCGGTGCAACTTTTTTTAGCGTTTTGCTATCAAGTGCATCGCCAGTGGCAGCTTGCGCTGCCGCCTGTTTTTCCCGACGCTTTGGCGCAAAGATAAATTTATCAATACACCATAGAAAACCGGTTACCAGCGTCGCTATCACGAGGATTAGCGCAAACATATTCGCCATGCCAACTCCTTAATTTATTTGCTGTCTTTGCCGACATGCAGAATGGCGAGGAAGGCTTCCTGAGGCAGTTCGACGTTGCCGACTTGCTTCATACGCTTCTTACCGTCTTTCTGTTTCTGCAACAGCTTTTTCTTACGGCTTACGTCACCGCCGTAGCATTTTGCCAGGACGTTTTTACGTAACTGTTTAACAGTTGAGCGCGCAATGATATGTGCGCCGATCGCCGCCTGAATGGCAATGTCGAACTGTTGGCGAGGGATGAGTTCTTGCATCTTCTCGACCAACTGACGTCCACGGAACTGCGAGTTACCACGGTGAGTAATCAACGCCAGGGCATCAACGCGATCGCCGTTAATCAGTACATCAACACGTACCATGTCTGAAGTCTGGAAGCGCTTGAAGTTGTAGTCCAGTGAAGCATAGCCACGGGACGTTGATTTCAGACGGTCGAAGAAGTCGAGTACCACTTCAGCCATTGGGATTTCATAGGTCAGCGCAACCTGGTTACCGTGGTAAACCATGTTGGTCTGCACGCCACGCTTCTCGATACACAGGGTGATAACGCTACCCAGATATTCCTGAGGCATCAGCATGTGACACTCAGCAATCGGCTCACGCAGTTCAGCAATGTTATTCAATGCTGGCAGCTTGGACGGGCTATCTACGTAAATCGTCTCGCCACTGGTGGTTTCGACTTCGTAAACTACGGTAGGTGCTGTGGTAATCAGATCAAGATCGTATTCACGTTCCAGACGTTCCTGAATGATTTCCATGTGCAGCAGACCCAGGAAGCCGCAGCGGAAGCCAAAGCCTAACGCGGTAGAGCTTTCTGGTTCAAAGAATAAAGACGCATCATTCAGGCTCAGTTTGCCCAACGCATCACGGAAGTTTTCGTAATCGTCAGAGCTTACCGGGAACAGACCCGCATAGACCTGCGGTTTCACCTTTTTAAAACCTGGCAGCGCTTTTTCTGCCGGATTACGTGAAAGAGTCAAGGTATCGCCCACCGGTGCACCGAGGATGTCTTTGATTGCACAGACCAACCAGCCTACTTCGCCGCAACCCAGCACATCACGATCAACACGTTTTGGCGTGAAGATACCCAGACGGTCAGCGTTATAAACCTGGCCGGTACTCATCACCTTGATCTTATCGCCTTTCTTCATGGTGCCGTTTTTAATACGCACCAAAGAGACAACACCAAGATAGTTATCGAACCAGGAGTCAATGATCAGTGCCTGCAGGGGCGCGTCCGGATCACCTTCAGGTCCAGGAATATCACGGACCAGACGTTCGAGAACATCCGTTACACCGAAGCCAGTTTTTGCCGAGCAACGCACAGCATCTGTTGCATCAATGCCAACGATATCTTCGATTTCCTGCGCAGCGCGTTCAGGGTCGGCTGCTGGGAGGTCAATTTTGTTCAGGACTGGAACCACTTCCAGATCCATTTCCATAGCGGTATAGCAGTTTGCCAGGGTCTGAGCTTCAACACCCTGACCAGCATCTACGACCAGCAAGGCACCTTCACAGGCAGCCAAAGAACGGGAAACTTCATAAGAGAAGTCAACGTGGCCTGGAGTGTCGATGAAATTCAGATGATAAGTTTCACCATCACTTGCTTTGTAATCCAGCGTTACGCTTTGCGCTTTAATGGTAATACCACGTTCACGCTCCAGATCCATGGAGTCAAGAACCTGGGCTTCCATTTCACGATCGGACAAGCCACCGCAAATTTGGATAATACGGTCAGACAGCGTCGATTTGCCGTGGTCGATGTGGGCAATAATAGAAAAGTTACGTATATTCTTCATAGTTAGAGGTTTTTATGCCTTACAAATCCGGGAAAGCTCGGCGCAATGCGCTGTACAGAGCGTGATGTCAATGGCTGTCTTTTGCCTGAAACGCCGCATTCTACACTACAACGAGAAAGCGAGGAAACAGGTCATCTTGCAAGCGTAGTTGAGAGATGAAAGACCTACGGAAAGTGTGTCTAAAAGATTGCGGGCAGCGGAGACGTCACTGGCTGTCCGCAGAAGTCGTCGTTTCGACTCTTAGAGCATTTGGCGGTAGCGCGACGCTGAGAATAACGGGTTGCCAGGTTTCACGGCGACTGAATTTCAATGAGAATTCGCGCGCGATAAGAAAACCGCCCACTCCGCCGATCAAAGCTCCACAAATCGCCGCAAGGTTGGTACCAAACAGCGCCTGGAACAGGGCTGAAACAACAAATAAACCAACCAGCGGGGACATGTAAACCAGTAACGCAGAACCTATCAGGCTACCTTCAGCAATACCCAACTCGACTTTTTGACCCGCCACCAGCGGTGTATCACAAGCAACCGATAAGGTGTGATTCGTTTGCGGACCGAGTTTGTTGAGAATACGGCTGCCACAGCCTGCGCGTGAAGCACAGCTACCGCATGACGCTTTTACGTCACAACTCAGCAATGCTTCACCCTTTTGCCAGGAGACGACTGTTGCCCACTCCTTAATCATTGTGCAGTCCTGAATTTGATGCTGTCAGCAATACGTTTTGCCGTTTGTGGCGGTAGCTCACCGACAATAGTGATTTCAGTTTTATCCCGAATTTCAGAACTCACCGTGCGACGTCCAGTGCGCAGTATCTGATCGGTACTATTGCTGGCAGCACGGCTAATGTTGACCGAGAAGCTGAACAAACCGTCAGAGTAAAGGCGTGATTCAATGGGAACATCTACGGTCGGCAATGGACGGCGGCTGCTGGAGACTTCACTAAAACCTTGCGGCAACCAAGTTGGCGCCCAGGTAAAATTGATTTTCTCAGCACCAGGCACTGACAATAACGGCGGTAAATTCGCCTTCGCCAGACTTTGCATCATGCCATTAGCTTCTTTGCTGACGTTGAAAGAGATAACGCGGAATTGCTCCAGCGTCTCACCATCACGGTCCAGCAAATCAACACGCAGCGGTAATTTCGTTTCCGAGTCCATCCACACCATATAGCTGTATCGCGTACCGTCTCGGGCCACGACACGAATGACTTCGCACAGACGATCGGCAATGCGCGTTCGTCCGACAGAAATGAAGTCGTAATAAGGTGTCAAACGTTTGAAGTCGGTGTAGACGATTGATGGAAGCGAATCAACGATGTAGTCCCCGGTGAGCGTAAATGGCTCAAGTCCAGGTTCAAAATAACTGATTTCACTGCCACGCTGGACAACTTCTCGGCGTGGGCCATCCATCTGAAGCAATTGCGCAAGTGGACGATTATCAAGCCTTGCATGGCGATAGCGTAAGGACTCTATCCCTTGCTTATTAATGCTGATAAATGCCAACTCATAATTGAGTGACTGACTCGCCTGGTTCATCTGCTGCAACAATGCCCCGGACGAAACAGTGTCCGCCGAGGCATTTGAGCTGAACAACAGGCTGCTTGTCATAAGAGACAGTGCATACCAAAGTTGCTTCATTACTGCGATTGAGTTCCTAACGTTTGGTTACCTGGCACTTGTACAGCAGCTTGCTGGGTTTGTGCCTGTTCAAACTGGAGTTGCTCGGCGTGTAAACGACGCTGCAATTCATAATCTTGCAGCATAGCATTGATACGTCGACGTTGTTCCTGTACCTGCTGCTGACCAGTGCTTGCGGTACTGTCAGAAGGAACACCCAAGCTTACCGGGCTCGCTTTACCCATCATAGGTAAAGTATTGAACACAGGTGCTTCAGGCTGAGCAGGATTGTCAGATTGGCCATTATAGTGCTGCACGCCAACGATTACCGCAAGCGATACGCATGCTGCAACACCCACTTGAGTCAATTGGCTGGCCCAAGGACGTACCTTTTTCCAGAACGACATTTTTTGCCATTGTTCAGGTTCAGGCTGTTGTTCTGTAATAAGTGGCGTGACATGACGCACTGGTTCATTTTCGATCGCCGCCATGACATTGGCTGCAATATCAAAATGAAGCAATTCACTGGTATCGCCGCGCATAGTGTCGCGGATTAGGTGGTAGCTCTCCCAGCGTTGCTGCAATGATTTGTCTTGTGATAAGACGCTTAGCAGCTCGCTATCCAGAGTTTCCCCATCCATTAAAGCGGAAAGCTGTTCTTTCTGCATGCCTAATTACCCTTCCAGTAACCCGCTATCGTCAACGCCTGATAAGCGGTTGAACTTTATTATCAATAGCTTCCCGCGCACGGAAAATACGAGAACGGACAGTCCCTACCGGGCAATCCATGATGGCGGCTATTTCTTCATAGCTCAAACCATCCAACTCCCGCAGCGTAATTGCCATGCGTAAATCTTCCGGGAGTGACTCAATAGTACGGAAAACTATTTGTCTCAGTTCTTCAGACAACATTAAGTTCTCAGGGTTCGAAATTTCTTTCAATGCACTGCCACTTTCGTAGTTTTCCGCATCAATTGCGTCCACATCGCTTGATGGAGGACGACGACCCTGAGCAACCAGATAATTTTTTGCCGTGTTGACCGCTATGCGGTACAACCATGTATAAAACGCACTATCGCCACGGAATGAATCCAATGCGCGATAAGCTTTGATGAATGATTCCTGTACCACGTCAGGAACATCTCCTGAAGGTACATAGCGGGAAACCAGGCTCGCCACTTTATGCTGATAGCGAACCACCAGTAAATTAAATGACTTCTGATCTCCCTTCTGGACCCGTTCGACGAGGACCTGATCCGTTAACTGCTCGCTCATCCGAGGTAATATCTCCCCAAACCTATTTCCACGCGTAATTGAAAAGCCATCCGAACTCTGCATAAATGAGCAAGTTCACGGTTGGAGCGCTCGATTTGAGCAAAGTTCCATTACGCCATTGTTTTCCTGATCTGTTCCACGAATTATCTCTTCTTGATTATAAGTTTCATGGCACAAACGGTGACACCTTTTTTGTCCTAAAAGGCGATCGCTATATTCATGCAGAGTATCGCATGAATCATGATTTTTCATTAGAAAATCTGCCACTAACGGTGAGCTGGCACGAAAAAGTGCTTATTAACGCTATTATTCGGATGAAACTGAGTAAAACCCTCCTCATGTTTAGTTGATATAACTCAGGTTTAAAAAAAGCGTGTTACAGCCCACATCGGGTGATATGCTGGCCCAACCTTTGTTTAGTAAATTAAACACGATGAACGCAAATTCCGAACTCGCTTGTGATGTATTAATCGTCGGTAGCGGAGCTGCTGGCCTCTCTCTGGCTTTACGGCTTGCCGAAAACAGCAAAGTTATTGTTCTGAGTAAAGGGCCAATAAATGAAGGCTCGACTTTCTATGCTCAGGGTGGCATTGCCGCGGTGTTTGATGAAACGGATAGCATCGATTCACATGTCGAAGATACGCTGATTGCAGGCGCCGGAATTTGCGATCGAGAAGCGGTAGAGTTTGTCGCCAGTAACGCACGCCATTGTGTGCAGTGGTTAATTGATCAGGGTGTGTTGTTTGATACTGAGATCCAGGAAAATGGCGCCGAAAGCTACCATTTAACTCGTGAAGGTGGGCATAGCCATCGCCGCATTCTCCATGCTGCAGACGCCACGGGTAAAGAGGTTGAGACTACGCTGGTCGGCAAAGCATTGAGCCATCCAAACATTCGTGTCATCGAGCGTAGCAACGCAGTCGATCTTATTGTTTCGGATAAAATAGGTCTACCCGGCACGCGACGTGTTGTGGGGGCCTGGATCTGGAACCGTAACCGAGAGAAAGTGGAAACCTGTCGTGCAAAAGCCGTGGTGTTAGCCACGGGTGGCGCATCTAAGGTTTATCAATATACGACTAATCCAGATATTTCCTCAGGTGACGGTATAGCTATGGCATGGCGAGCAGGTTGCCGTGTTGCCAATCTGGAGTTTAATCAGTTCCATCCCACAGCCCTCTTCCATCCACAGGCACGTAATTTCCTGTTAACCGAAGCATTGCGTGGTGAAGGTGCTTACCTCAAGCGCCCGGATGGTAGCCGCTTTATGCCTGATTTTGATGAGCGCGGCGAACTGGCTCCGCGGGACATCGTTGCGCGTGCAATCGATCATGAGATGAAACGTCTGGGTGCCGATTGCATGTATCTGGATATCAGCCACAAGCCAGAAGAGTTTGTGCGCCACCATTTCCCAACCATTTACGAAAAACTTATGGGGCTGGGTATCGATCTGACTAAAGAACCCGTACCCGTGGTGCCCGCTGCCCACTATACCTGCGGCGGTGTGATGGTCGATGAAAATGGTCGTACTGACGTTGATGGCTTATATGCTATCGGAGAAGTCACTTATACCGGTCTGCATGGCGCAAACCGTATGGCATCGAATTCGTTATTAGAATGTCTGGTTTATGGCTGGTCCGCTGCGGAAGACATAATGAAGCGTATGCCATACGCTCGCATTTCCAGGTCGTTGCCTGACTGGGATGACAGTCGGGTCGACAACCCAGATGAGCAGGTGGTTATCCAGCATAACTGGCATGAACTTCGTCTGTTTATGTGGGATTACGTCGGGATTGTACGTTCCACGCGCCGCCTGGAAAGAGCATTGCGTAGAATTACCATGTTGCAGCAGGAAATCGACGAGTACTATTCCCACTTCCGTGTGTCGAACAATTTACTGGAACTGCGCAACCTGGTGCAGGTTGCAGAGCTAATTGTACGCTGCGCCATGATGCGTAAAGAAAGCCGGGGTTTACACTACACGCTGGACTACCCGGATTTGGCCGAAAACTCCGGGCCAAGCATTCTTTCGCCACTTTACATAAACAAATAGAAATCCTGTGTCAGGCCGCAGTAACCTTCGGAATATTGCTGGTCTGGCCCACGAATAATCAAACGATCGGTAAAATATTCCCCATCAGTCGGCGAAAGCGCCAACATCACTCGATGGGGCAACCGCGTTTCATTATCTGCAATATCTGTACGATAACGAACGAACCATCCTTGTGTCTTTGCCAGCTCTGTAAAAGCCGTTCCCGACGTTTCAGGCATAATCACACAGAAAAAACCATCTTCAGTAATCAATTGCGTGGCACTACTCAACAAAGCTTGGTGATCAAGCGTCGTGGTATATCGAGCCTGCGCACGTTCAGGGGATGCACAATCACTGCCCTGCGAAAAAAAGGGTGGATTGCTGACAATCAACGAATAGCGTTGTGTAGCTTGTTGCGCCCACTCACGAATATCAGCGCAATGAACATTGATGCGTGAAGCCCATTTGCATCCTGCGGCATTTTCTGCGGCCTGCTCAGCGGCAAGAGGATCAAGTTCTACGGCATCAACAGTGACATTATCAGGCGTACGTTGTGCCAGCATCAACGCCAGCAACCCGCTACCCGTGCCAATATCCAGTACATTTTTAACTTTAGCGACGGGAACCCAGGCTCCCAGCAATGTACCATCTGTACCGACTTTCATTGCGCAACGATCGTGCGCGACAAAGAACTGTTTAAAGGTGAATCCATCACGACGCAAAACTACTTTTTGACTGCACATCTTAGCTACCCTGTAGAGAAACTGGAGTAGCATAGGGGAAACTTGCTGCCAGGAAAAGCGTCAGTTACCCACACAAACAGATGAAGATCGCAGCCATAACGTCTATAATCGGCGCCCTACAAAGAGGAAGACCATGACTGTAACCACTTTTTCCGAACTGGAACTTGACGAGAGCTTGTTGCTCGCGCTCCAGGACAAGGGCTTTACCCGCCCGACAGCTATTCAGGCTGCCGCCATTCCACCTGCACTTGAAGGGCGTGATGTCCTCGGTTCCGCTCCAACCGGTACCGGTAAAACAGCCGCTTATTTGCTGCCTGTGTTACAGCATTTGGTCGATTTCCCGCGTAAGAAATCTGGCCCACCACGTATTTTGATCGTCACGCCAACGCGTGAACTGGCAATGCAAGTGGCCGATCACGCTCGTGAACTGGCAAAACATACTCATCTTGATATCGCAACCATCACAGGTGGCGTGGCTTATATGAACCACGCTGAAGTGTTTAGCGAAAACCAGGATATCGTTGTTGCAACGACGGGTCGCCTGCTGCAATACATCAAAGAAGAAAACTTTGATTGCCGTGCGGTAGAGACACTGATTCTTGATGAAGCCGATCGCATGTTGGATCTGGGCTTTGCGCAGGATATCGAAACCATTGCTGCAGAAACTCGCTGGCGCAAACAAACCATGCTGTTCTCCGCGACGCTTGAAGGCGATGCGATTAAGAATTTCGCAGAGCGTTTGTTAGAAGACCCTGTTGAAGTTTCTGCCACATCTTCAACGCGTGAGCGTAAGAAAATTCACCAGTGGTACTACCGTGCGGACAATGTTGAGCATAAAACTGCACTACTGGTGCATTTGCTGCAACAGCCGGATACCACGCGTTCAATCGTGTTTGTACGTAAACGCGATCGTGTGCATGAATTAGTAGCATGGCTGCGTGAAGCGGGTATCAATACCTGTTATCTCGAAGGCGAAATGGTGCAGATGAAGCGTACCGAAGCTATCAAACGTTTGACTGATGGCCGCGTTAATGTGTTGATTGCTACAGATGTTGCCGCTCGTGGTATTGATATTCCAGAAGTGAGCCACGTGTTTAACTTCGACATGCCGCGTACCGCTGATATCTATCTGCACCGTATCGGGCGTACAGGTCGTGCTGGCCTTAAAGGTACCGCTATTTCTCTGGTTGAAGCACATGACCATTTGCTGCTTGGCAAAGTCACTCGCTACATGAAAGAACCGATGAAATCGCGTGTCATTGATGAGCTGCGTCCTACAACGCGTGCGCCGAGTGAGAAACTCACTGGTAAGCCGTCGAAGAAAGTCCTCGCGAAGCGCGAAGAGAAGAAAAAAGACGACAAAGAAAAACCGCGCGTGAAAGTCCGTCTGCGCGATAAAAAGAACGTCGGTAAACGCCGCAAACCAAGCAGTGCAAAAAACGAATCCGCTGAATAATTCGTCAGTGAATATAAAAACCGTCTCAATTGAGGCGGTTTTTTTACGATCAGAGTCAGTGTTTTAACCGTTTCATAACAGTTACTGAATCAAACCCATAAAAAAGCCGGTGCAACGGCCACCGGCTTTTTTCTATATTTTGAAAACTACAGTTTAAAAATTACAGGCTAGCAGTGAAAGTACGAGCAATCACGTCACGCTGTTGTTCTGGAGTCAGCGAGTTGAAACGTACCGCATAACCAGACACACGGATGGTCAGCTGTGGATATTTTTCTGGATGTTTAACCGCATCTTCCAGCGTTTCACGACGCAGAACGTTCACGTTCAGATGCTGACCACCTTCCACACGAACTTCAGGTTTTGCTTCAACTGGGATTTCACGATACTCGAACTCACCCAATTTGCTCACTGCGACAACTTCGTCTTCTGCAAAATCGGCTTTAGCACATACACAACGCGCTTCGCCTTTTTCGCTGTCCAGCAACCAGATAGAGTTCAGGAGTGAATCATTTGCAGCTTTAGTAATTTGGATACCAGTAATCATTTTATTTCTCCCTATGGGCTAATTTTGTGATTCTATTTCGGGCCATAAACTGGCTCATTGGTAAAACCATTGTTGCGATACTGATCTTTATACTAGCCAAACACACGTCAAACTTTGATATAAATCAATTAATCCCATACCACTGATGTGGCTATCATATCATTTATTTGTTTTACATCAACTTAGCGCATTCTGTAGAAGTTAAAAATTATGTAAATTTTCAACTTTTTTTGGGTTTCAGGCTCATCTGTAGCTCATTAATTTGCTTAGAAGAAAGAAGCCGTTAAGCTAGTCGCATTACGAATCGCAGGAGAGCGAGATGACTACCCACCTCACCTGGCACGATGTGCTGGCACAAGAAAAGCAACAACCCTATTTCACAAATACGCTGGCAACCGTTGCAGAGCGTCGTGCTGCTGGGGTTACGGTTTATCCTCCGCAGAAAGATGTCTTTAACGCTTTCCGGTTTACTGAGCTTGGGGATGTAAAAGTCGTGATCCTTGGACAAGACCCCTATCACGGCCCAGGACAAGCACATGGGCTGGCATTCTCTGTTCTGCCAGGGGTTGCTGTGCCACCCTCTTTAAAAAATATGTACAAAGAGTTACAGAGCGACATTGCTGATTTTGTGCTGCCCAATCATGGTTATCTCGAAAGCTGGGCGCGTCAGGGCGTGCTTTTACTCAACACAGTATTAACTGTTGAGGCGGGTAATGCGCATTCACATGCGAAATTAGGCTGGGAAACATTCACTGATAAGGTGATTGCGCTGATTAACGAACACTGTGAAGGCGTCGTCTTTTTACTGTGGGGATCGCATGCGCAGAAGAAAGGCAGTTTTATTGACAGGAGCCGCCATCACGTTTTACAAGCCCCTCATCCCTCGCCTTTATCGGCACATCGTGGTTTTCTGGGGTGTGGGCACTTCTCTAAAACCAATCAGTATCTGACTGAACGCAACCAACCCACAATTGACTGGACACCCGTTCTGCCAGAGTAAAGAGACAAAAAAGCCAGCTTACGCTGGCTTTTTATATCGGTCGGTCATTCTCAAAGCTTACGCTTTGTTTTGACGCCACCATTCAGCCAACAACACACCTGTCGCGACAGATACGTTCAGGCTTTCGACATTACCGGTACCATCAATGGCAACGCTCATGTCGGCATTTTCAAAGGTCGCATCGGAAACGCCTTCGCGCTCCTGACCTAACACCAGAACCATTTTCTTCGGCAGCTCAGCTTTGAAAAGCGGAGTCCCTTTATGGCTTGATGTGGTGACAATCGCATAACCTGCTTTGCGGAATTGCTCCAGACCTTCTTCGAAAGTCTCACCGCTGATGGCTTCAACGTGCTCCGCACCGCCTTCGGCAGTACGAACCGCAGCGCCAGACTCCAGCATTGCTGCATCTTCCACCAGCAAACCTTTCACACCGAAGTGCGCGCAGCTACGCATAATGCCGCCGAGGTTGTGTGGGTTAGCGACGTTTTCCAGCGCCAGCACACAATCTTCTTCACCGGCTTTAGAAAGCCAGCTTTGAACAGTAATACCGCGACGTTTTTTGATGATGAAGCACACGCCACCGTGGTGTTCTGTACCAGATGCTTTAACTAATTCAGCATCGTCGACCACATGGTAGGCTTTGCGGTTTGCTGCCATCCAACGCAATGCTTCTTTGAAACGCGGCGTCACACTCTGGACAAACCAGGCACGTACGATGCAGTCAGGACGGCTCAGGAAAAGAGCCTGACAAGCATTTTCACCATAAACACGCGTTTCTTCCGCACGTTGGCGGCGAATCACTTCAGGGTCAACAATAGGTCTGCCATTGGCACCCATTTGCTCGCCTGCTTCAACTACTTCTTCTCTTGGTGGCCGTGAAACCGTTCTCCACGGGTTATCACCGCGATCGTCACGATCGTCACTACGATTCCGCTCGCGCCCTGCGTCAGGTTTATCATCGCGACGTGGACCACGACGGCCCTCACCCCGTGACGGTGCTGCAGGACGCCCACCGCCTTTACCTGTACGCGGGTTTTGGCTGCGTTTTTCGCTGTCATCGTCACCGCGGACATACATCACTTTGACCTTGCCGCTTTTACCTTTAAATTCGTCGTTCATGCTTTTCTCCACCTGGCTGAGCGCGTGGCGCGCAGATTACCCGATGTGGCACTGGTTAGCCATTAACTTTGGTCAAAAGCCAATAACTATTATATTCATCGAATAAATCACTTGGCTGACACTCAATTAATCGCTGATAATATTTAACATATAAGAAACATCATTTATCTTTTTCACCATTTCCAGACAACAGATCTATTAGAGGTTAGCTATGAATACCGTTTGTGCCGCCTGCCAGGCAATTAATCGCATTCCTGATGAGCGCATTGACGACGGTGCCAAATGTGGCCGTTGTGGTCATGATCTTTTTGATGGTGATGTCATTAATGCCACCAGCAAAACCCTGGATAAACTGCTGCAGGACGACTTGCCAGTGGTAGTGGATTTCTGGGCGCCATGGTGCGGCCCTTGCGTTAACTTCGCGCCAATTTTCGAAGATGTTGCGGAAGAACGCAGTGGTAAAGTACGCTTTGTTAAAGTGAATACTGAAGCAGAACCAGAGCTTAGCGCACGTTTCCGCATCCGCAGTATTCCCACTATTATGGTGTTCAAAAAAGGTGAGATGGTCGACATGCTCAACGGAGCAATGCCGAAAGCACCGTTTGATAGTTGGCTGAACGAAAATCTCTAAGTTCACGGGTACGTTTCTTTGTACCCGTACGCTTC
The DNA here is from genome assembly GCF_027594725.1 of Buttiauxella sp. WJP83. Classification (NCBI taxonomy): domain Bacteria; kingdom Pseudomonadati; phylum Pseudomonadota; class Gammaproteobacteria; order Enterobacterales; family Enterobacteriaceae; genus Buttiauxella; species Buttiauxella sp. WJP83. Next base: position 1,092,415 of record NZ_CP110080.1, on the reverse strand, counting down.
ATCTACGTTAGAATGGCGTTTTTAAGCTTGTTTATCTGATGACTGAAAACGCCGTCTTACGTCTTCGTGCCGAACGCCTGGCGCGTGCAACTCGCCCTTTCCTTGCTCGTGGTAACCGCATCCGCCGTTGTCAGCGTTGCTTACTGCCGATAAAACAGTGTTTATGTGAAACCCTTCAGCCACAAAATGCGCGCAGCCGTTTCTGTTTAGTCATGTTCGACACTGAACCGATGAAGCCAAGTAATACCGGCAGACTGATTGCAGATATTCTTCCAGATACCGAAGCATTCCAGTGGTCACGTACCGAGCCCCCAAAGGCCCTGCTCGATTTAGTCAGCTCTCCTGATTATCAAGCGATGGTTGTATTCCCTGCTTCATATGCAAGCGCTGGGCGTGAAGTGCTGACGATGCCGCCCAAAAGTGGCAAACCACCGCTGTTTATTATGTTAGACGGCACCTGGACTGAAGCACGTAAGATGTTCCGCAAAAGCCCTTATCTGGATCAACTGCCCGTCATTTCAGTGGATTTGAGTATTGTCTCTGCCTATCGCTTACGTGAAGCACATGCAGATGGACAATACTGCACAGCCGAAGTGGCCGCCGCGTTGCTCGCACTTGCCGATGATGAAAACGCAGCGATGGGTCTGACAGAGCATTTCACGTTGTTCCGGGAGCGATATCTGGCGGGTAAACCTCATCATCAATCCAGCATCACAGCAGAAGAGACAGAAAGCGTTTAAACTCACCGGGTTAATTCTCAGGGGAGAGAGCAATGAGTCAACGTGGGCTGGAGGCGCTACTGCGTCCCAAATCAATCGCTGTTGTCGGAGCTTCTGCGAAAACAGATCGTGCCGGTTATCTGATGATGCGCAATCTATTGGCGGGAGGCTTCAATGGCCCGGTAATGCCCGTGACACCAAGCCATAAAGCGGTATGCGGTGTTCTTGCCTGGCCTGACATCGCAAGCCTTCCTTTCCCACCCGATCTGGCAATAATTTGTACCCACTCAAAAAGAAACCTCGAGTTACTGCAATCACTTGGTGAGAAAGGTTGTAAAGCCTGCATTATTCTCTCTGCTCCACCAGAGCAACTCCCCGAATTACTGGCTACAGCCACCCAATGGCAAATACGTCTACTTGGGCCAAACAGCCTTGGTTTGCTTGCGCCATGGCAAGGCCTTAATGCGAGTTTCTCACCCGTACCGATTCAGAAAGGGAAACTGGCATTTATTTCGCAATCAGCAGCAGTATCCAACACGATTCTCGACTGGGCGCAGCAACGAGAAATGGGATTTTCATGGTTTATCGCTCTGGGCGATAGTCTCGATATTGATGTTGATGAGTTGCTGGATTATCTGGCTCGCGATACAAAAACGAGCGCCATCTTGCTTTACCTCGAACACCTGAGCGACGCACGGCGTTTTGTCTCAGCTGCCCGAAGTGCTTCACGTAACAAACCTATTCTGGTGATTAAAAGCGGGCGCAGTGCTAAAGCCCAGCAACTGCTTAAAACACATCTCGGGCTTGATGCCGCGTGGGACGCAGCCATTCAACGTGCCGGTTTGTTACGCGTGCAGGACACTCACGAACTTTTTTCGGCTGTAGAAACCCTGAGCCATATGCGCCCACTGCGTGGTGAACGCTTGATGATTATTAGCAATGGCGCGGCGCCCGCCGCCCTGGCACTAGATGAGTTGTGGTTGCGAAACGGTAAGCTCGCGACTCTGAGTGATGAAACTCTTAATAAGCTAAAGAGTGCTTTGCCAATCAGTGTTGAAAGTGGCAACCCGTTAGATTTACGCGACGATGCGACGCCAGAGCGTTATCTACGTGCAGTGGAAATCCTGCTTGATTGCCAGAATTTTGACGCATTAATGATTATTCATGCGCCGAGTGCCGCAGCACCCGGAACCGAAAGTGCCACCGCATTAATTGAGCTTTTACGTCGGCACCCGCGCAGCAAATACATCACGTTAATCACCAACTGGTGCGGCGAATTCTCTTCCCTGGAATCGAGACGATTATTCAGCGAAGCGGGTATTCCCACTTACCGCACGCCTGAAGGTGCAGTAACCGCCTTTATGCACATGGTGGAGTATCGCCGAAACCAGAAACAACTGCGTGAAACACCGGCATTACCCACCAATTTGAAAGCCAATGCCAGCGAGGCTCACCTTCTTCTCCAGCAGGCATTAAGCGATGGTGCAACGTCGCTCGATACCCATGAAGTACGCCCTATTTTGCAGGCGTATGGGCTGAATACACTTCCAACCTGGATTGCGGGCGATAGTGCGGAAGCCGTGCATATTGCCGAACAAATCGGCTATCCCGTCGCGCTGAAATTACGATCCCCGGATATTCCACATAAGTCTGAAGTTCAAGGGGTTATGTTGTATTTGAGAACCGCCACGGAGGTTCAGCAAGCTGCTGATGCGATTATAGATCGCGTGAAAATGGCGTGGCCACAAGCACGGATTCATGGATTGCTAGTACAAAGCATGGCTAACCGTGCAGGTGCTCAGGAACTCCGAATCGTCGTTGAACACGATCCGGTATTTGGCCCACTCATTATGTTAGGCGAAGGTGGTGTTGAATGGCGACCAGACCAGCAGGCTGTCGTGGCTTTGCCGCCGCTCAATATGAATCTCGCCCGCTACCTGGTTATTCAGGCAATCAAAAGCGGTAAGATTCGTGGGCGCAGCGCATTACGTCCGTTGGATATTCCCGGTATTAGTCAGATCCTGGTTCAGGTTTCAAACTTAATCGTAGATTGTCCGGAAATTCACCGCCTCGATATTCATCCCCTTCTGGCTTCGGGTAATGAGTTCACGCTGCTGGACGTCACTTTACAGCTCGATAAGTTTGAGGGCGATCCGGAAAGCCGCCTTGCAATACGCCCTTACCCCTATCAACTGGAAGAAAATATCATTCTCCGGAATGGTGAGCGATGCTTGTTCCGTCCTATCCTCCCGGAAGATGAACCGTTGTTACAGCAGTTTATTTCACTGGTCACCAAAGAGGATCTTTACTATCGATATTTCAGTGAGATCAACGAATTTACCCACGAAGATTTAGCCAATATGACCCAGATCGACTACGATCGAGAAATGGCTTTTGTGGCTGTCCGTGAACAAAACGGATCACAGGAGATAATTGGTGTCACACGCGCAATCTCAGATCCAGACAATATTGATGCCGAGTTTGCCGTGTTGGTTCGTTCCGATTTGAAAGGACTCGGGCTCGGGCGGCGTTTGTTGGAAAAGCTGATTAGTTACACCGGCGATCATGGCCTGCAAAGGTTGAATGGTATTACTATGCCAAATAACCGCGGTATGGTGTCTTTAGCTCGAAAGCTTGGATTTAATGTCGATATACAATTAGAAGATGGCATCGTAAGCCTCACTCTTCCATTGATAAAAAGCATAGATTCGTGAGTAAGGTACTGGAAAACTTACTCACTTTACGGGTCAGTAGTGGTATTATCAGCAAGTTCTGACGTCTGGATTTTGCAGAAGGCCATCCAATGAATAGAGAAGATACGCACTGTGATGTTGTCTAAATTTAAACGTAATAAACATCAACAACACCTTGCCCAATTGCCGAAGCTTTCTCAGTCAGTTGATGATGTAAAGACCCTTTTCTCCCCAGCGGATTTCCGTGAAGCTCTGCTGCAAAAAATTGCCAGTGCAACTCGCCGCATCTGTATCGTCGCACTGTATCTTGAGCAGGATGATGCCGGTAAAGCAGTGCTTCATGCTCTATATCAGGCAAAACAACTGCGTCCGGAGATTGAAGTAACCATTCTGGTTGACTGGCATCGTGCTCAACGAGGCCGTATTGGTGCAGCTGCTACTAACACCAATGCCGACTGGTATCATCGTATGACCGAGGAGTATTCCGGCATAGATATCCCGGTCTATGGCGTACCAGTAAATACGCGTGAAGCATTGGGCGTGCTGCATTTCAAAGGTTTCATAGTTGATGATTGCGTGATTTATAGCGGCGCGAGTATTAATGATGTTTACCTGCATCAGCAGGATAAATATCGTTACGATCGTTATCAGGTTATTTGCAACCCTCAGCTTTCCGACATCATGTATAACTGGATGCAAGACAATCTGGTTCGTGGCCGCGCGGTACATCGATTAGACAGACAACACAGGCCAAAAAGCCCAGAAATCAAAAACGACATTCGCCTATTCCGTCAGGAGTTACGCGATGCCAGTTTCCATTTCCAGGGTAATGCTGATAACGAGCAACTAGCCGTTACGCCGCTAGTAGGCCTGGGCAAAAGCAGTCTGTTGAATAAAACTATCTATCATTTAATGCCGTGTACCGAGCGTAAACTGGTTATCTGCACGCCTTATTTCAACCTGCCAGCGGTGCTGGTGCGCAGTATTATCCAACTGTTACGCGAAGGGAAAGAAGTTGAGATTATCGTCGGTGATAAAACAGCGAATGACTTTTATATTCCAGAAGATCAACCGTTTAAAATAATTGGTGCGTTACCTTATCTCTATGAAATTAATCTTCGCCGATTCCTGAGCCGCTTACAATACTACGTTGACAGCGGCCAGTTGGTTGTACGTCTGTGGAAAGATGACGATAACAGCTACCACCTCAAAGGGATGTGGATTGATGATGAATGGATGTTGTTGACAGGCAATAACCTTAATCCGAGAGCATGGCGACTGGATCTGGAGAATGCGCTTCTTATTCATGATCCTAAACAAGAACTGGCAGTTCAGCGTAACCACGAGTTAGGCTTGATCCGTACTCACACAACGGTAGTTCAACACTATCATGATTTACAGAGCATCGCAGATTACCCTGATAAAGTGCGTAAGCTTATTCGCCGACTTCGTCGTATCCGCATCGATCGTTTGATAAGTCGTATTCTGTAGTTCATCGCTATACTGAAAAGCCCTGCAAGCAGGGCTTTTTTGTAGCCAGAGGATCATGAATGCTGCGTCTTTTACTTCCCTCAATATTAATTCTCAGCGGTTGCAGCCATATGGCTCAAGACCAATGGCATGGCCAAGATAAAGCGCAGCACTTCATGGCATCAGCAATTTTATCTGCTGCAGGTAATGAGTATGGCCAACATCAAGGATGGAGAGATACTCGCAGTGCAAATTTTGGTTTCTTATTTTCTGTCAGTCTTGGAGCGACGAAAGAACTCTGGGATAGCCGAACAACTGGAAGTGGATGGAGCTGGAAAGATTTCACATGGGATGTAGCCGGTGCCGCCACCGGCTACGCTCTCTGGCAACTCGCCAGATATTAGAGTTTGATTCCATTTGTGCTAAATGTTGCTCATATCAAATCGCAGACAGCAAAAAGCCCTGTACGTCAGTACAGGGCTTTCCACTTATTTGGAGCCTGGCAGTTCCCTACTCTCGCATGGGGAGACCCCACACTACCATCGGCGCTACGGCGTTTCACTTCTGAGTTCGGCATGGGGTCAGGTGGGACCACCGCGCTACTGCCGCCAGGCATATTCTGTTTTCATCAACCGTCACAGTTTCACCTGTAACCATCGACTTAAAATCTTGGAATTAAGCTGAAAATTGTCTGTCTCTCAACCAAAACACCTTCGGTGTTGTAAGGTTAAGCCTCACGGATCATTAGTACTGGTTAGCTCAACGTATCGCTACGCTTACACACCCAGCCTATCAACGTCGTAGTCTTCAACGTTCCTTCAGGAGACTCAAGGTCTCAGGGAGAATTCATCTCGGGGCAAGTTTCGCGCTTAGATGCTTTCAGCGCTTATCTTTTCCGCATTTAGCTACCGGGCAATGCCATTGGCATGACAACCCGAACACCAGTGATGCGTCCACTCCGGTCCTCTCGTACTAGGAGCAGCCCCCCTCAATTCTCCAGCGCCCACGGCAGATAGGGACCGAACTGTCTCACGACGTTCTAAACCCAGCTCGCGTACCACTTTAAATGGCGAACAGCCATACCCTTGGGACCTACTTCAGCCCCAGGATGTGATGAGCCGACATCGAGGTGCCAAACACCGCCGTCGATATGAACTCTTGGGCGGTATCAGCCTGTTATCCCCGGAGTACCTTTTATCCGTTGAGCGATGGCCCTTCCATTCAGAACCACCGGATCACTAAGACCTGCTTTCGCACCTGCTCGAGCCGTCACTCTCGCAGTCAAGCTAGCTTATGCCTTTGCACTAACCTCACGATGTCCGACCGTGATTAGCTAACCTTCGTGCTCCTCCGTTACGCTTTAGGAGGAGACCGCCCCAGTCAAACTACCCACCAGACACTGTCCGCAACCCGGATCACGGGTCTACGTTAGAACATCAAACATTAAAGGGTGGTATTTCAAGGTTGGCTCCACGCAGACTGGCGTCCACGCTTCAAAGCCTCCCACCTATCCTACACATCAAGGCTCAATGTTCAGTGTCAAGCTATAGTAAAGGTTCACGGGGTCTTTCCGTCTTGCCGCGGGTACACTGCATCTTCACAGCGATTTCAATTTCACTGAGTCTCGGGTGGAGACAGCCTGGCCATCATTACGCCATTCGTGCAGGTCGGAACTTACCCGACAAGGAATTTCGCTACCTTAGGACCGTTATAGTTACGGCCGCCGTTTACCGGGGCTTCGATCAAGAGCTTCTCCTTACGGATAACCCCATCAATTAACCTTCCGGCACCGGGCAGGCGTCACACCGTATACGTCCACTTTCGTGTTTGCACAGTGCTGTGTTTTTAATAAACAGTTGCAGCCAGCTGGTATCTTCGACTGCCTTCAGCTCCATCCGCGAGGGACTTCACCTACCGACAGCGTGCCTTCTCCCGAAGTTACGGCACCATTTTGCCTAGTTCCTTCACCCGAGTTCTCTCAAGCGCCTTGGTATTCTCTACCTGACCACCTGTGTCGGTTTGGGGTACGATTTGATGTTACCTGATGCTTAGAGGCTTTTCCTGGAAGCAGGGCATTTGTTACTTCAGCACCGTAGTGCCTCGTCATCACACCTCAGCGTTAACAAGAGTCCGGATTTACCTAAACTCTCCGCCTACATGCTTAAACCGGGACAACCGTCGCCCGGCTAACATAGCCTTCTCCGTCCCCCCTTCGCAGTAACACCGAGTACAGGAATATTAACCTGTTTCCCATCGACTACGCCTTTCGGCCTCGCCTTAGGGGTCGACTCACCCTGCCCCGATTAACGTTGGACAGGAACCCTTGGTCTTCCGGCGAGCGGGCTTTTCACCCGCTTTATCGTTACTTATGTCAGCATTCGCACTTCTGATACCTCCACCAGACCTCACAGTCCAGCTTCAACGGCTTACAGAACGCTCCCCTACCCAACAACGCATAAGCGTCGCTGCCGCAGCTTCGGTGCATGGTTTAGCCCCGTTACATCTTCCGCGCAGGCCGACTCGACCAGTGAGCTATTACGCTTTCTTTAAATGATGGCTGCTTCTAAGCCAACATCCTGGCTGTCTGTGCCTTCCCACATCGTTTCCCACTTAACCATGACTTTGGGACCTTAGCTGGCGGTCTGGGTTGTTTCCCTCTTCACGACGGACGTTAGCACCCGCCGTGTGTCTCCCGTGATAACATTCTTCGGTATTCGTAGTTTGCATCGGGTTGGTAAGCCGGGATGGCCCCCTAGCCGAAACAGTGCTCTACCCCCGAAGATGAGTTCACGAGGCGCTACCTAAATAGCTTTCGGGGAGAACCAGCTATCTCCCGGTTTGATTGGCCTTTCACCCCCAGCCACAAGTCATCCGCTAATTTTTCAACATTAGTCGGTTCGGTCCTCCAGTTAGTGTTACCCAACCTTCAACCTGCCCATGGCTAGATCACCGGGTTTCGGGTCTATACCCTGCAACTTAACGCCCAGTTAAGACTCGGTTTCCCTGCGGCTCCCCTATACGGTTAACCTTGCTACAGAATATAAGTCGCTGACCCATTATACAAAAGGTACGCAGTCACCCCATAAAAGAGGCTCCCACTGCTTGTACGTACACGGTTTCAGGTTCTGTTTCACTCCCCTCGCCGGGGTTCTTTTCGCCTTTCCCTCACGGTACTGGTTCACTATCGGTCAGTCAGGAGTATTTAGCCTTGGAGGATGGTCCCCCCATATTCAGACAGGATACCACGTGTCCCGCCCTACTCTTCGAGTTCACAGCAAGTGCATTTTTGTGTACGGGAGTATCACCCTGTACCCTGCGACTTTCCAGACGCTTCCACTAATGCACAAACTGATTCAGACTCTGGGCTGCTCCCCGTTCGCTCGCCGCTACTGGGGGAATCTCGGTTGATTTCTTTTCCTCGGGGTACTTAGATGTTTCAGTTTCCCCCGGTTCGCTTCGTTAAGCTATGTATTCACTTAACGATAGTGCAACGAATTGCACTGGGTTTCCCCATTCGGAAATCGTCGGTTATAACGGTTCATATCACCTTACCGACGCTTATCGCAGATTAGCACGTCCTTCATCGCCTCTGACTGCCAGGGCATCCACCGTGTACGCTTAGTCGCTTAACCTCACAACCCGAAGATGTCTCGTGAGACACAATCGAGGTTGCGAAAATTTGAGAGACTCGAACACACCGATACATCCTTTCTTATTACGGAGAAAGGAAACAGTGTGTCGTTTCAATTTTCAGCTTGTTCCAGATTTTTAAAGAGCAAATACTTCTCAGCACACTGTTAAACAGTACACTTAGAAGTATTGAGCGAGCATGAAATAATGGTGGAGCTAAGCGGGATCGAACCGCTGACCTCCTGCGTGCAAGGCAGGCGCTCTCCCAGCTGAGCTATAGCCCCATCGATTTCGTAAAACCTTTTGATTTACCTTTAATTCTTAGCTAGTCAAGGCGCAGCACCACGAAGCATACTTAAGTATGTGAGTGGTGTTGTAACGCAGGATAGCAAAGAATTTGGTAGGCCTGAGTGGACTTGAACCACCGACCTCACCCTTATCAGGGGTGCGCTCTAACCACCTGAGCTACAAGCCTATAAGGTTTTACTGCTCGTTTTCTATCAGACAATCTGTGTGAGCACTACGCGGGTTGTATCTATTAGGTAAGGAGGTGATCCAACCGCAGGTTCCCCTACGGTTACCTTGTTACGACTTCACCCCAGTCATGAATCACAAAGTGGTAAGCGCCCTCCCGAAGGTTAAGCTACCTACTTCTTTTGCAACCCACTCCCATGGTGTGACGGGCGGTGTGTACAAGGCCCGGGAACGTATTCACCGTAGCATTCTGATCTACGATTACTAGCGATTCCGACTTCACGGAGTCGAGTTGCAGACTCCGATCCGGACTACGACGCACTTTATGAGGTCCGCTTGCTCTCGCGAGGTCGCTTCTCTTTGTATGCGCCATTGTAGCACGTGTGAAGCCCTACCCATAAGGGCCATGAGGACTTGACGTCATCCCCACCTTCCTCCGGTTTGTCACCGGCAGTCTCCTTAGAGTGCTCTTGCGTAGCAACTAAGGACAAGGGTTGCGCTCGTTGCGGGACTTAACCCAACATCTCACGACACGAGCTGACGACAGCCATGCAGCACCTGTGCGCCGGTTCTCGAAGGCACTCCCGCCTCTCAGCAGGATTCCGACCATGTCAAGGGTAGGTAAGGTTTTTCGCGTTGCATCGAATTAATCCACATCATCCACCGCTTGTGCGGGTCCCCGTCAATTCCTTTGAGTTTTAATCTTGCGACCGTACTCCCCAGGCGGTCAACTTCACGCGTTAGCTCCGGAAGCCACTCCTCAAGGGAACAACCTCCAAGTCGACATCGTTTACGGCGTGGACTACCAGGGTATCTAATCCTGTTTGCTCCCCACGCTTTCGCACCTGAGCGTCAGTCTTTGTCCAGGGGGCCGCCTTCGCCACCGGTATTCCTCCAGATCTCTACGCATTTCACCGCTACACCTGGAATTCTACCCCCCTCTACAAGACTCTAGCTTGCCAGTTTCGAATGCAGTTCCCAGGTTGAGCCCGGGGATTTCACATCCGACTTGACAAACCGCCTGCGTGCGCTTTACGCCCAGTAATTCCGATTAACGCTTGCACCCTCCGTATTACCGCGGCTGCTGGCACGGAGTTAGCCGGTGCTTCTTCTGCGAGTAACGTCAATCGCCAAGGTTATTAACCTTGGCGCCTTCCTCCTCGCTGAAAGTACTTTACAACCCGAAGGCCTTCTTCATACACGCGGCATGGCTGCATCAGGCTTGCGCCCATTGTGCAATATTCCCCACTGCTGCCTCCCGTAGGAGTCTGGACCGTGTCTCAGTTCCAGTGTGGCTGGTCATCCTCTCAGACCAGCTAGGGATCGTCGCCTAGGTGAGCCATTACCTCACCTACTAGCTAATCCCATCTGGGCACATCTGATGGCATGAGGCCCGAAGGTCCCCCACTTTGGTCCGAAGACGTTATGCGGTATTAGCTACCGTTTCCAGTAGTTATCCCCCTCCATCAGGCAGTTTCCCAGACATTACTCACCCGTCCGCCGCTCGTCACCCAGGAGCAAGCTCCCTGTGCTACCGCTCGACTTGCATGTGTTAGGCCTGCCGCCAGCGTTCAATCTGAGCCATGATCAAACTCTTCAATTAAAAGCTTGATTTGCTTCAACTCGTGAAGCGGTGCTCAAAAATTAACTTTCGTAATAATTCAACTAAATGAATTACTGCTTGGTCACTCTTCAAGACTTGATATTTTTTGATACCCGAAGGTATCTGAGATATCAATCCTGCGAGTGCCCACACAGATTGTCTGATAAATTGTTAAAGAGCAGTGAGTTACGCGCTTTCGCTTGCTAACTCGAGGTGGCGTATATTACGCTTTCCTCTTTCAGAGTCAAGCGTTTATTTTCGCTTTTCGTCTGACTGACGGGCCGGTTTGTAAGCCGTTGTGCCGTGTCAGTGGAGGCGCAGTATAGGGATTTTCTGGAAGCTGGCAAGTACCAAAATGCAAAAAAATCACCGTTCGCTCACTTTCCAGGCAAACCACTATCACAAAGCATAATATCGCCTGGTTTTTAAACAAAAACGAGCCCCGAAGGGCTCGTTTTATCTTTTTTGTGATTTACTGCACTGCCACGATATGGTCATCTTTTACTTCTAAATGCACTGCTTTCCCAGGAATCAGCTCACCGGAAAGGATTTGCTGGGCAAGTGGGTTCTCAATTTGCTGCTGAATAGCGCGTTTCAAAGGTCTTGCACCATAAACCGGGTCGTAACCATTCGCGCTAAGCAGTTTCAACGCCTCTTCAGAGATAGTGACTTCATAGCCACGGTCTTCAAGACGTTTATACAAACGCTGCAACTGAATCTGCGCAATAGAAGCGATGTGTTTTTCACCCAAAGGATGGAACACTACGACTTCATCTATACGGTTAACGAACTCTGGACGGAAGTTCTGGCTAACGACACCGAGAACAATGTCCTTCATATGACCATAATCCAACTTGCCGAAACGCTCCTGAATCAAATCAGAACCGAGGTTAGATGTCATGATCACAACCGTATTACGAAAATCGACTGTTCTCCCCTGCCCATCAGTCAGTCGCCCATCATCCAACACTTGCAATAAAATGTTAAATACGTCTGGGTGAGCCTTCTCAACTTCATCCAAAAGAATGACTGAATAAGGACGACGGCGAACGGCTTCTGTCAGATAGCCCCCCTCTTCGTAACCCACATATCCAGGAGGCGCACCGACCAGACGCGAGACCGAGTGTTTTTCCATAAACTCAGACATATCGATGCGCACCATGGCGTCATCGCTATCAAACATAAAGTTTGCCAGCGCTTTACACAGTTCAGTTTTACCCACACCCGTTGGCCCAAGGAACAAGAAGGAACCAATTGGGCGATTCGGGTCGGCCAATCCTGCTCGGCTACGACGGATAGCGTTCGATACGGCCTCTACTGCTTCATTCTGCCCAATTACACGGGTATGAAGTTGTTGTTCCATACGTAGAAGTTTATCGCGCTCACCTTCGAGCATGCGAGCCACAGGTATCCCCGTCCAGCGTGCCAGGACTTCCGCAATCTCTGCGTCAGTGACCTTGTTACGCAGCAGACGCATTGTTTTACCTTCACTTTGAGTTGCAGCCGCAAGCTGCTTCTCGAGTTCAGGTATTTTCCCGTATTGCAGCTCAGACATACGCGCCAGGTCCCCAACACGGCGAGCCTGTTCAATCGCAATTTTTGCCTGTTCCAACTCAGCTTTGATAGTTTGTGTACCAGAAAGTGAAGCTTTCTCAGCTTTCCACTCTTCTTCCAGTACTGAATATTCCCGCTCTTTCTGACCTAACTCTTCTTCCAGCATACTGAGGCGTTTTTGGCTGGCTTCGTCAGACTCTTTCTTCAATGCCTGCTGTTCCAGTTTGAGCTGGATGATTCGACGGTCCAGACGGTCAAGTTCTTCTGGCTTCGAGTCAATCTGCATACGAATGCTGGAAGCTGCCTCGTCAATCAAGTCGATGGCTTTGTCCGGCAACTGACGGTCGGCAATATAACGATGCGACAACGTTGCTGCTGCAACGATTGCCGGGTCAGTGATTTGCACATGGTGGTGCAATTCGTACCGTTCTTTCAGCCCACGCAAAATAGCAATGGTGTCTTCCACTGAAGGCTCGGCAACAAATACTTTTTGGAAACGACGCTCAAGTGCTGCGTCCTTTTCTATATATTGACGATATTCATCCAGCGTGGTCGCCCCTACACAATGCAGCTCACCTCGCGCCAACGCAGGTTTGAGCATATTGCCCGCGTCCATTGCACCATCGGCTTTACCCGCTCCAACCATCGTGTGCAATTCATCTATAAATAGAATGACATTCCCTTCCTGTTTAGAAAGGTCATTGAGCACACCTTTAAGGCGCTCTTCAAATTCACCACGATACTTTGCACCCGCTACCAGTGACCCCATATCCAGCGATAATACTCGGCGCCCTTTCAAACCTTCAGGGACTTCGCCATTAATAATGCGCTGGGCCAGGCCTTCAACAATGGCGGTTTTACCCACCCCTGGTTCACCAATGAGTACCGGGTTATTTTTAGTACGGCGCTGCAAAACCTGGATAGTGCGACGAATTTCTTCATCACGACCGATAACGGGATCGAGCTTGCCCTGCTCCGCACGTTCGGTCAGATCAACAGTATATTTTTTCAATGCCTGACGTTGGTCTTCGGCACCCTGGTCATTCACGTTTTCGCCTCCACGCATTTGCTCAATTGCTGCGGTCACATTTGCCGTGGTAGCACCCGCTGATTTCAGTACATCAGTTAATGTTCCGCGTGATTCAAGTGCTGCCAGAACAAATAACTCTGACGAAATGAAGTTGTCATTTCGTTTTTGTGCCAGTTTGTCACACAGGTTCAATACCCGGACTAAATCCTGCGAAGGCTGGACGTCACCGCCAGTGCCTTCAACTTGTGGTAAACGGCTTAAAGCTTGCTCAATATCGGTACGCAACTTGCCAGCATTTACGCCAGCTGAAGTCAGTAAAGGACGCACAGATCCGCCTTCCTGATTGAGCAGTGCGCTCATCAAGTGAAGGGGTTCGATAAATTGATTGTCGTGCCCGAGAGCTAAGGATTGGGCATCGGCGAGAGCAAGCTGGAATTTATTAGTAAGACGATCCAGACGCATAACTCCTCCCATATACAGGTCAAATTTGCTACTGGAGATTAAATGAGGTCATCCCTCAATTATTCAAGGTTAATGACCTGAAATATTTGAAGCTTTAGTTACCCGCACTGGATCGTCTTGATTCAATAGGTTATATCAGCCAAATGAAACTTGCCATACGGCCTGTGGTTCGGTCGCGTCGATATGAGAAAAAATCACCCGCTTCGCTGTAAGTACAACGGTCACCACCATAGACATGGTTGATCCCAACGGCAGACAAACGCTGGCGAGCCAGGGTAAAGATATCAGCAATGTATTTTTCCCCCGAAGGGCGAAAAGCGCTTTCAGCTTGTATATCTTTAGCCATGAATGCTTCGCGCACTTCAGGGCCAACTTCAAACGCTTCAGGACCGATAGCCGGGCCAAGCCACGCCATAATGTTTTCTGGCGCGTCTTTAAAACAGGCTACGGTTTCTTCAATCACGCCTTCGCACAAGCCACGCCATCCTGCATGAGCAGCCGCAACTTCGGTGCCTGCCTTATTACAGAATAGCACTGGCAGACAATCTGCTGTCATTACCGCGCAAACCGTACCCGGCGTCGAACTATAAGAAGCATCTGCACGTTTTGACAGATACGGTTCACCGGTAAGTCTTAGCACATCTGTACCATGCACTTGCTCTAACCAAACAGGTTTCGAAGGCAATTTGGCAGCAGCGTAGAACAAGCGGCGGTTTTCTTCGACATCACCCAGGTTATCACCGCAGTGAGCCCCAAGATTCAGCGAGTCGTAAGGCGGCTGACTAACGCCGCCAATACGTGTCGAACTGCAAGCGGCAACGCCTTTAGGAAGTGGCCAATGCGGGACGATCAATTTGCTCATAGCCAGTCCAGTTGATCCTTATGGAGTTCTGTATCAACACGCAACGCTTCAATCAACTCAACCATATCCTGAGGAATTGGCGCATGCCATTCCATCAACATACCGCTGATTGGATGATGAAGGCGAAGCATCGTTGCATGTAGAGCCTGACGGTCAAACTTGCGCAGTACATTTACAAACTCTTCTGACGCACCTTTAGGTGGGCGAGGACGGCCACCGTACAGCTGATCGCCAACTAATGGATGAGTAATATGCGCCATATGAACACGAATCTGGTGCGTACGGCCCGTTTCCAGACGCAAACGCAAACGCGTGTGCACACGGAAGTGCTCCATGATTCGATAATGCGTGACCGCTGGTTTACCCATCGGATGTACAGACATGTGAGTACGCTTGGTCGGATGGCGGCTAATTGGCTCTTCCACTGTGCCACCGGCAGTCATATGACCGATTGCAACGGCTTCATATTCACGCGTGATTTCACGTAACTGCAATGCCTCAACAAGGTGAGTTTGCGCAGGAACGGTTTTCGCCACGACCATCAAGCCTGTCGTGTCTTTATCCAGACGATGCACGATGCCAGCACGTGGTACATCGGCAATCGGCGGATAATAATGCAGCAGTGCATTTAGTACGGTCCCATCAGGGTTACCCGCACCAGGATGCACAACGAAATCACGCGGTTTGTTGATCACCAGAATATCGTCATCTTCATAGACAATATTGAGCGGGATATCTTGTGGTTCCCAGCGCACATCCTCTTCGATTTCAGCATTGATAGTGACGCTTTCTCCACCCAATACTTTTTCTTTCGGTTTGTCGCTGATTTTGCCATTGACCAGCACGCGCTGATCAAGAATCCATTCTTTTATACGCGAACGTGAATAATCCGGGAACAATTCGGCCAAAGCTTGATCTAAGCGTTGACCGAGTTGAGATTCGGATACTGTTGCGTTGAGTTGTACTAGTTGTGCCATAGACAGCTTCTTCGTTAACGTTGGGTTTTACGGCAATGCCGTTTAATATAGTGTGCTATTGTAGCTGGTCTTTATCGGGAGCTGGTACTGTGAGCCTCCCGGATAACATTCTGAGGAAAGTCAAAACGTCATGACGCGTATGAAATATCTGGTGGCAGCAGCCACGTTGAGCCTGGCTTTGGCTGGTTGCTCCAGTTCCAAGGATGAGGTTCCTGATAGTCCACCTTCTGAGATCTATGCGACTGCCCAACAAAAGTTGCAGGACGGTAACTTTAAAGCGGCGATAACGCAACTGGAAGCGCTGGATAACCGTTATCCGTTCGGGCCTTACTCGCAACAAGTGCAGTTAGATCTCATTTACGCTTACTATAAGAATGCTGACTTGCCACTGGCTCAGGCAGCTATTGACCGCTTTATGCGTCTAAATCCTACCCATCCAAACATCGACTACGTACTTTACATGCGTGGTCTGACGGACATGGCACTGGATGATAGCGCATTACAAGGTTTCTTTGGCGTAGATCGTTCTGACCGCGATCCTGCTCATGCGCGTGACGCATTCAACGATTTCTCTAAGCTGGTTCGAGGTTACCCGAAAAGCCAGTATGTCACCGATGCCACAAAGCGTCTGGTATTCCTGAAAGATCGTTTAGCGAAATATGAGCTTTCCGTGGCGCAATACTACACTAAACGCGGCGCATGGGTTGCAGTAGTTAACCGTGTCGAAGGAATGTTGCGTGATTTCCCTGATACTCAAGCCACCCGTGATGGTCTGAAGCTGATGGAAAATGCCTATCGTGAACTGCAAATGCCGGCTCAAGCCGAAAAAGTTGCAAAAATTATCGCGGCCAACGGCAGCAATACTTGATAGACCGATTTTAAAAACAAAATGGCAGCCCATGGCTGCCATTTTTATTGCCTGAAACACCATCCTGAAACGGTTTAGCGTCAGGTCATCCAATCAAATATGGACGCTATTTCTCCGTTCCACAAGCGCTAAAAACAGAGATCCTGTCCTGCCTCACAAAAAGGATTTGTTGACAAAAAGCGACAAAACAATGTGATTTACATCACACATTTTGACATTCAGAAAGGTATGCTGGAGTTACCAAGACGGGAAAGACAAGAGGTAACTTTATGACAATGAACATTACCAGCAAGCAAATGGAAATCACCCCAGCTATTCGTCAGCACGTCGCAGACCGTCTCTCTAAACTGGACAAGTGGCAAACTCATCTAATTAACCCACATATTGTTTTGTCCAAAGAACCGAAAGGTTTCGTGGCTGATGCCACCATTAATACGCCAAACGGCCAGCTCGTAGCGAGCGCCAAACACGATGATATGTATACGGCTATCAACGATTTGATCAACAAACTGGAGCGGCAGTTGAATAAAGTGCAACACAAGGGTGAAGCGCGTCGCACAGCAGGTTCAGTGAAAGACGTTGCTATCGCGGAAGTTGAAGAAGAGTAATGAATTAGCTTTGTTACACTCAACGCGCCTCCGGGCGCGTTTTTTATTGACAGAGCGAAAACAGAGCGAGTACCTTACTTGTCTGACTTATCAGGAACCAACCATGAAATTAATTCCGTTTTTCTTCGCATTCTTTTTTACCTTCCCCTAAATGGGAGGCAATTCGTCGTGTGATAAAGAATGCGAAGACGAACAAACAGGCCTCCCCAAGCGGGAGGCCTTTTTTATGGACTTCGAAAAGGTAGCGTTATGAGTGAGACAAACCCATTGCTGGCACTGCGCGATAAAATCAGCGCCCTGGATGTAAAATTGCTGGCATTGCTGGCAGAGCGTCGCTTATTGGCTGTAGAAGTCGGAAAAGCCAAGCTCGCAACTCACCGCCCGGTACGTGATATCGACCGTGAGCGTGACTTGCTGGAGCGTCTGATCAACCTCGGTAAAGCGCATAATCTGGATGCTCATTATATTACGCGCCTGTTTCAATTGATCATTGAAGATTCAGTTCTGACGCAGCAAGCGTTATTACAGCAACACCTTAATAAAACCAATCCGCAATCGGCTCGAATTGCTTTCCTTGGTCCGAAAGGTTCTTACTCGCACCTGGCCGCACGTCAGTATGCTGCTCGCCACTTCGAGCAATTCATTGAAAGTGGCTGTGCCAAATTCCATGACATCTTTAACCAGGTTGAAACTGGTCAGGCGGATTACGCCGTTGTGCCGCTAGAAAACACCAGCTCCGGTGCGATAAACGATGTCTACGATTTGTTGCAGCATACGAGCTTGTCCATTGTTGCCGAAATGACCGTGCCAATCGATCACTGCGTGCTTGTCAACGGTACGACAGATTTAGACACAATCCATACGGTATACAGCCATCCGCAGCCTTTCCAGCAATGCAGCCAATTCATTAACCGTTATCCGAACTGGAAAATCGAATACTGCGAAAGCACGTCTGCGGCGATGGAAAAAGTGGCTCAGGCCAACTCGCCACACGTCGCAGCGCTTGGCAATGAAGCCGGTGGGGCGTTATATGGCTTGCAAGTTCTGGAACGTAATCTGGCTAACCAGACGCAAAACATTACCCGTTTCATCGTACTGGCTCGCAAATCGATTGAAGTGACCGACCAGGTCCCAGCCAAAACGACATTACTCATGGCGACAGGTCAGCAAGCTGGCGCATTGGTAGAAGCCCTTCTGGTGTTGCGAAATCACAATCTGATTATGACAAAACTGGAATCGCGCCCGATAAACGGCAACCCGTGGGAAGAAATGTTTTATCTGGATGTTCAGGCAAACCTGAATGATGAAGCAATGCGCAAAGCGCTACGCGAGCTGGGTGAAATCACTCGTTCGATGAAAGTGCTTGGCTGTTACCCAAGTGAAAACGTTGTCCCTGTCGACCCTGCTTGATACTGACAGTAAGCCAGCGTCAAGCTGGCTTACTGGCTCACTTTGAATTTCAGTTTCGGCATCCCTGCAACCGCGACTTGAAGTGTAAAAATCGCACCAGAAAGCGGTCTTTCAGCAACTTCAGTATCACCCATATTTTCTCGCGTCGTCGTAATGAACAACGTTTTCATGTCATCGCCACCGAAACAGACCATCGTTGGGCAGCGTACCGGCAACTGATGTTCTTCCAGAACGTCGCCAGCAGGCGATAAACGCGCAATGCGATAGCCATCAAACAACGCCGTCCAGTAGCAACCTTCTTCGTCAATCGCAGCACCATCGGGTATCCCCTGCCCCGGCTCAAAGCGCTTAAACACTTCACGCTTGCCCGGTTCACCATTTTCGTCCAGAGGGGTTCGATAAATCACGCGGTTAGGTGTATCCGATGTGTACATCCATTTTTTATCTTCACTGAATGCCAGGCCGTTGGCGCCATGAATATCATGTTGGATAACATGCGCAGTCAGATCGTTATCTACGCGGCATAATAATGCCCCATTGTAGTCACCTGGTCCCCAAAATGTTCCGGCATAAAACCGTCCATCTCTGTCAGTTCCACCATCATTGAAACGAGCGAAAGCGGGGTTACTCGGGTTGTCACAGACTTTGCGAGTGATAAGGCCTGTGCGATTAGTGAGATAAATTCCACTTCGCAACGCGACAATAAAGCCCCCTGTTTCACACAAAGCAAAACAGCCGACTTCTTCGGAAAATTGAATCACATCGTGTTTACTGTTTATCGTGTTGTAACGATGAATTTCATTTTCAAGAATATCCGTCCAGTACAGGCAATTTTCCTCTGCACTCCACGTAGGGCATTCAGGTAAATGACCAGTGTAATCGAACAGAACTTGCGGCTGCGCCATTTCTCTATCCTTTATAGCCATGAAAAAAGCCACCCGGTTTCCCTGATGGCTTTTGAGTATAAAACCTTTATTGAAATTACGGTCGGCTATCATTTGCCTGACGTAACAACGTTCTACTTTCGCTCTGGAAGCGCTGTGCGTAATCGCCAAACCAATGTTCGACTTTACGGAAGCTGTCGATGAAAGCTTGCTTATCACCGTGCTCAAGTAAGCCAATTGCCTCACCGAATCGCTTGTAGTAACGCTTGATAAGTTCCAGATTGCTTTCGGAAGACATAATAATATCGGCGTAAAGCTGTGGGTCCTGGGCGAATAATCGACCTACCATCGCCAGTTCCAGGCGATAAATGGGTGATGAAAGCGCAAGTAACTGTTCGAGCTGAACATTCTCTTCAGCCAAGTGCAAACCATATGCAAAGGTTGCAAAGTGGCGCAACGCCTGAATAAATGCCATGTTCTGATCGTGTTCAACAGCGGTGGAACGGTGCAAACGAGCGCCCCAGACTTGGATTTGTTCCAGGAACCACTGATAAGCTTCCGGTTGACGGCCATCGCAATAGACCACGACCTGCTTCGCAAGACTTCCGCTATCTGGGCCGAACATTGGGTGTAACCCAAGAACGGGACCTTGATGCGCGGCCAGCATGGCTTGCAGCGGGCCATTTTTCACCGACGCCAGATCAACCAGAATACAGTCATCAGGCAAACGTGGAAGTTGGGAGATAACTTGCTCGGTAATATGAATCGGCACACTGACAATCACCATGCCCGCATCAACCATCAATTCCGCAGCCTGCGCCCAGTCTTCTTTTTCCAGAATGCGCACCTGATAGCCAGAAAGGGTGAGCATCTTTTCAAACAGACGCCCCATCTGCCCGCCGCCGCCGACAATAACCACCGGACGCAGCGCAGGAAACAGTGTTTTAAACCCTTTGTCATTCTCGCTCGAGTAAGACTCGCGCATGACCCGGCGCAGCACATCTTCAATCAAGTCAGGAGGAACACCCAGCGTTTCTGCCTCCTTGCGGCGTGAAGCTAACATTGCAGCTTCACGTTCCGGGACATAAATCGGTAAACCGTACTGGCTTTTGACTTCGCCAACTTCCGCTACCAATTCCAGGCGGCGTGCCAGCAACCCCAGCAACGCCTTATCCACTTCATCAATTTGATCGCGCAGCGCGGTCAATTCAGCCACCATAGTAAAACCTCTTATGCCTTACGCGCCGCAAGCGTGCCGTTCAGATCCTGATGAATCTCGCGCAGTAAGGTTTCCGTCGTTTCCCAGTCGATGCAAGCATCCGTTACAGAAACACCGTACTTCATTTCACTGCGTGGTTGCTCTGATGATTGATTACCTTCGTGGATATTACTTTCTATCATCAGACCAATAATCGAACGGTTACCATCTTTAATTTGAGCGACAGCTGATTCAGCCACACCCGGCTGGCGGCGGTAGTCTTTGTTTGAGTTGCCATGGCTGCAATCTATCATCAAGGCTGGACGGAGTCCCGCCTGCACCATCTCTTTTTCACACTGTGCGACATCTGCCGGGCTGTAGTTTGGCGCTTTGCCTCCGCGCAAAATCACATGGCCATCAGGGTTCCCCTGAGTTTGCAACAAGCAAACTTGGCCTGCCTGGTTGATACCAACGAAACGGTGCGGCATAGATGCGGCACGCATCGCATTGATCGCAGTTCCAAGGCTACCGTCAGTCCCATTTTTAAATCCAACAGGCATTGAAAGGCCCGAAGCCATTTCACGGTGGGTCTGGGATTCAGTGGTACGTGCACCAATCGCGGACCAGCTGAACAAATCGCCCAGGTATTGCGGGCTGTTCGGATCAAGTGCTTCTGTCGCCAGCGGCAGACCCATGCTGACCAATTCTACGAGTAAGTGACGAGCAATTTTCAAACCAGCTTCAACATCAAACGAGCCATCCATGTGTGGATCGTTGATCAGCCCTTTCCAGCCGACGGTAGTACGTGGCTTTTCAAAATAGACGCGCATCACGAGGTACAGACTATCGCTAACTTCTTCAGACAACGTTTTAAAACGACGAGCATATTCAATCGCAGTTTCAGGGTCGTGGATCGAGCAAGGTCCACACACCACCAACAGACGAGGATCGCGGCCAGCGATAATATCGGAAATCGTCTGGCGGGACTGTTCAATCTGCACTTCTTGAGCTGCAGTCAGCGGGAATTCCGCTTTCAGTTGATCCGGAGTGATTAATACCTGTTCGTCAGAAATATGAACGTTGTTCAGCGCGTCTTTTTGCATGATGGCGATCCTGTTAGCTCGTTTGCGATAGTCGTTTCCTCAGTGAGGATGGCACTACCTTACCATCTTTAGTAAAGAATGCAATCCATAATGCGTAAACAATAAATTACACAAAGAAAATAAATGCCGATTAAGGCACATTAAATCACGATTAGTGTAAACTTAAATATACATCACTGCATAACAACGCTTATTTCATGCTCAATCATGCACTCTGTAAAAATAGCGCACTGCAATGCCGTAAGCGCTCTATGCTCAGATAATACGCTTTGAAATGGATATCCCCACTATGCGCTACCTGGCCCTGATTCCGATCCTGTTACTGTCTGCTTGTTATGTTGATCCCTACACGCACGCTCCAACTCCGGCACCTACCGACTGGTACCAGGCAGGTTGGGATGATGCGATGTCTGGGCAGCCTGTAAGAAGTAACCCCGTCATTGCGCATCTGCATAACGATGAAAATGTGGATCGAGAAGAATGGTTAAAGGGATATGCAGAGGGTCAGCAGAGGATTTGTGATCCGAAGTTTTTAGCCATTCAGGGACAAAGCGGCAAATCATTCCCTTCCAGTTGTGAAACGCTGCCAGATGTAGCTGAACGCCGCGCAATATGGGAAAAAGCCAGCCGTGAAGGATTGCAGGAATCTTTGATGCGTTAAACAAAAAAGGGCTGCCAAATGGCAGCCCTTTACATGGATGTCGCGTTAGCGAAATCTTACTTAGTAAGACGCTCTTTGATACGAGCAGATTTACCAGTACGCTCACGCAGGTAGTACAGTTTAGCTTTACGAACGGCACCACGACGTTTAACAGTAATGCTGTCGATTACTGGGGAGTGAGTCTGGAATACACGCTCAACACCTTCGCCGTTGGAAATTTTACGAACAGTGAATGCAGAGTGCAGACCGCGGTTACGGATAGCGATAACCACGCCCTCAAATGCCTGCAGACGTTTTTTAGAACCTTCAACGACCCATACTTTCACTTCCACGGAATCACCCGGACGGAATGAAGGTACATCCTGTTTCATCTGTTCTTGTTCAATTTGCTTAATAATGTTGCTCATAATTTAATCTCTTATCCTGGGTAAACTGATGTATTGGGTGGTATTAACCATGCCCATCATGTTTATGTTGCTGTATTTGCGTGTTCCCGTTGGAACTCCGCCAGCAACCTTGCTTGCTCTTCAGTCAGAGCCAGGTTTTCCAGAAGTTCAGGTCTTCTAAGCCAGGTACGGCCCAGCGACTGCTTCAGGCGCCAACGTCGAATCTCAGCGTGGTTCCCCGACAGTAAAACTGGCGGAACTTCCATGCCTTCTAACACTTCAGGACGAGTATAGTGTGGACAGTCAAGCAATCCATCAGCAAACGAATCTTCGATTGCTGATGACTGATGTCCCAGAACTCCCGGAATAAACCGTGAAACTGAGTCAATCAGCACCATTGCGGGTAATTCACCGCCACTGAGAACGTAATCGCCGATTGACCATTCTTCATCAATTTCGGTTTGGATTACGCGCTCATCTATCCCTTCGTACCGACCACAAACCAGAATTAGCTTCTCATTTGTTGCCAGTTCGCTGACGCCTGCTTGATCAAGCTTGCGCCCCTGAGGTGAAAGATAGATAACCTTAGCACCTTCCCCTGCCGCTGCTTTCGCTGCGTGGATGGCTTCCCGTAAAGGGTTTACCATCATAAGCATACCCGGTCCGCCGCCGTAAGGACGATCGTCCACGGTACGGTGCCGGTCATAAGTGAAGTCACGTGGACTCCAGCTTTGGATGCTCAGCAGGCCATTTTTTACTGCCCGGCCAGTTACCCCGAAGTCGGTAATTGCGCGGAACATCTCTGGAAACAGGCTAACTACACCAATAAACACAAGCCAATCCCCATTACGCCGTCTTTTACCGTTAATCCGGAGGTTTTAAAAACCAGGATCCCAATCTACTTCAATGGTTTGAGTAGCGAGATCGACTTTCTTGATAACCTGCCCATCGAGGAACGGAACCAGCCGCTCCTTGATACCGAACGCATCCTTCAGGTTTGCCTTAATGACGAGAACGTCATTTGAGCCGGTTTCCATCATGTCGATGACTTTACCAAGCTGATATCCCTGAGTCGTCACTACCTGGCAACCCATAAGGTCTTTCCAGTAGTAGTCACCCTCGCCGAGATGAGGCAATTGCGTCGAATCAATCACAATTTCGCAATTAGTGAGAAGATTCGCGGCATCCCGATCGTCAACACCTTTCAGCTTGATGATCAGATCCTGATTGTGGTGCTTCCAGCTTTCCAGCTGTACTTGCTGCCACTGACCCGCCTTCTGGATAAACCAGGGCTGATAGTCAAAAATGCTATCGGCGTCTTCGGTGGAGGAAAACACTCTGAGCCAACCACGAATACCGTAGCAGGATCCCATCTTACCCAATACGATTGGATTAACAGGTGCCTTTGCGGAGATTTGATTGCTCATCATGACCACCGTGACAGATTAAGCTGCTTTTTTTGCTGCTTTGATCAGCGCAGATACGCGATCAGAAACGGTTGCGCCTTGGCCAACCCAATGCTCGATGCGATCCAGATCCAGGCGAGTAGCCTCGTCTTTTTCGCTAGCGATAGGGTTGAAGAAACCAACGCGCTCAATGAAGCGACCGTTACGTGCATTACGGCTGTCAGTAACAACAACCTGGTAGAACGGACGCTTTTTTGCGCCGTGACGTGCTAAACGAATAGTTACCATAACATCCTCTTTAGTGAATAAAACACCGGGCCCCGTCGAGGGACGGAGCCCGGTGTCATATTAAAAGCCCGAAAATTGTACTCATTCCTGAGCGGAAATCAATTTTTGTTTTGCTGGCGAAACAAAAATTGCAGAAATTAACGACCTGGGAAACCTGGCGGCATCATACCTTTCATGCCACGCATCATTTTCGCCATTCCGCCCTTCTTCATCTTCTTCATCATGCGCTGCATGTCGTCGAACTGCTTAAGCAGACGGTTGACATCCTGCACCTGCATACCCGCCCCCATCGCGATACGACGTTTGCGTGAACCTTTGATAATCTCTGGCTGCGCGCGCTCTTTGAGCGTCATGGAGTTAATAATGGCTTCCATACGCACCAGGACTTTGTCATCCATTTGCGACTTAACGTTATCCGGCAATTGCCCCATACCTGGCAATTTGCTCATCATACTCGCCATGCCGCCCATGTTTTTCATTTGCTTCAGCTGATCGAGGAAATCGTTGAGATCAAACCCATCGCCCTTCTTCAGCTTGCTTGCCAGCTTTTCAGCCTGAGCACGGTCGACTTTGCTCTCAATATCTTCGATAAGCGAGAGAACATCGCCCATCCCCAGAATACGAGAAGCAATACGATCAGGGTGGAAAGGTTCCAGCGCTTCGGTTTTTTCGCCTACACCCAGGAACTTAATTGGCTTACCGGTGATGTGACGAATAGAAAGTGCCGCACCACCACGCGCATCACCGTCGACTTTCGTCAGCACGACGCCCGTCAGTGGCAACGCTTCGTTGAAAGCTTTTGCGGTATTTGCCGCATCTTGCCCCGTCATGGCGTCTACAACAAACAGAGTTTCAACTGGATTAATCGCAGCATGAACCTGTTTGATTTCATCCATCATCGCTTCGTCAACGTGTAAACGACCAGCGGTATCCACCAGCAACACGTCAAAGAACTTCAGCTTCGCTTCTTTCAGCGCAGCATTAACGATATCGACAGGTTTTTGCCCGACATCGGAAGGGAAGAAATCAACACCAACTTGTTCAGCCAGCGTTTCCAGCTGTTTTATCGCCGCCGGACGATAAACGTCGGCAGAAACGACCAGCACTTTCTTTTTGTGCTTTTCACGCAGGAACTTACCCAGTTTACCTACGCTTGTCGTTTTACCCGCACCTTGCAGACCCGCCATTAACACTACGGCTGGCGGTTGCGCAGCAAGATTCAGGCTCGCGTTCTCTTCGCCCATCGCCGCGACCAATTCGGCACGAACGATTTTGACGAACTCCTGGCCCGGGGTCAGGCTTTTGTTAACTTCGTGGCCAACCGCTTTTTCTTTCACGCGGCTGATAAAGTCTCGCACCACCGGCAGCGCAACATCCGCTTCCAGAAGTGCCATGCGCACTTCGCGCAGAGTTTCTTTTACATTCTCTTCAGTCAGCCGCCCGCGGCCGCTGATATTGCGCAGTGTGCGCGACAGACGGTCAGTTAAATTATCAAACATTGTCTTTTGCCTAACGTGGTAACTTAGGGCCGCAGCTTGCGACACAAAACAGAATTTGGCGGATTATACCCTAAATAGTTCAAGTTGTGGGTAGGCGGCAAGGGAGCTTATCCCCACGAGCTTACTAAAGTAAGTGATTGGGGTAAGTGAGTGCAGCCAACACCCCCATAACTTGTAGTATGACGGGTATATAACATGAAGCCGCCTTTGGTGTGATGCAACGGTTAGAGTTGGAGCAGGCGGCAGGTAACGTTATACTGTTTTTTTTCATCTCTGGCTAATTGACCGACACTTTATATGCCTGTTTTCGCAATCCTTGCGCTTGTAGCCTATTCCAGCAGCCTCGCGCTGATTATCCCCAGTCTGCTGACAAAGAACAGCGGATGGCGTCGTTTCGCTATCATATCCGCCGTTATCGCGCTTGTAAGCCACGGTCTGGCACTTGAAGCACGTATTTTTACCGCCGACGGCGGTCAGAACCTCAGCCTGCTTAACGTCGGGTCGTTAGTCAGTTTGATGATCTGCACCGTGATGACTATCGTGGCTTCGCGAAATCGCGGCTGGCTACTGTTACCGATTGTTTACGCTTTCGCCTTAATCAATCTGGCGCTGGCGACCTTCATGCCCAACGAATTCATCACCCATCTTGAAGCCACGCCGGGTATGATGGTGCACATTGGCTTGTCGCTGTTTGCCTACGCTACGCTTATCATTGCGGCACTTTATGCGCTGCAACTGGCATGGATTGATTATCAGCTCAAGAATAAGAAACTTGCCTTCCGTGCTGAAATGCCACCGTTGATGAGCATTGAGCGCAAAATGTTTCACATCACCCAGGTCGGCGTGGTACTGCTGACGTTAACCCTTTGTACCGGCCTGTTTTATCTGAAAAATCTTTTCAGTCTGGAAAACGTCGACAAAGCGGTTTTGTCGATTCTCGCATGGTTTGTCTACATCGTTTTGCTGTGGGGACACTATCATGAGGGTTGGCGTGGTCGCCGTGTCGTGTGGTTTAACGTTGCAGGCGCCGCGATTCTGACGCTCGCCTACTTCGGTAGCCGGGTTCTACAACAATTCGTCAGCTAATTTTGCATTATTAAAGGACACTCCTTTTGGAACACATCTCAACCACCACGCTGATCGTTACCTTGATCATCATGGTGGTGGTTTCGGCGTACTTCTCCGGTTCAGAAACCGGCATGATGACGCTTAACCGCTATAAGCTGCGCCACCTTGCCAAACAGGGCAATCGCTCGGCCAAACGGGTCGAAAAACTCCTTCGCAAACCAGACCGCCTGATTAGCCTCGTGCTCATCGGCAATAACCTGGTCAACATTTTGGCCTCAGCCATTGGCACCATTGTAGGCATGCGTTTATACGGTGACGCAGGTGTCGCCATCGCCACCGGTATTCTCACCTTCGTGGTACTGGTGTTCGCTGAAGTCCTGCCAAAAACCATTGCCGCACTGTATCCGGAAAAAGTCGCCTTCCCAAGTAGCTTCCTGCTCGGGCCATTGCAAATACTGATGATGCCGCTGGTGTGGCTGCTCAACATCATCACGCGCATGTTGATGCGTCTTATGGGTATCAAAAACGTCAGTACCGTAAGTAGCGCATTAAACAAAGATGAATTGCGTACCCTTGTGCATGAGTCACACACAAAAATTTCCCGTCGCAACCAGGACATGCTGCTATCGGTGCTGGATCTCGAAAAAATGAACGTTGACGACATCATGGTGCCGCGCAACGAAATTGTGGGCATCGACATCAACGATGACTGGAAATCAATTGTTCGCCAGCTGACACACTCCCCACATGGCCGCATTGTGCTGTACCGCGACACGCTGGACGATGCCATCAGCATGCTGCGTGTGCGTGAAGCCTACCGTTTAATGACGGAAAAACAGGAGTTCACCAAAGAAACGCTGCTGCGTGCCTCTGATGAAATTTACTTTGTGCCTGAAGGGACGCCGCTCAGTATTCAGTTGGTAAAATTCCAGCGCAACAAAAAGAAAGTCGGTCTGGTCGTTGATGAATATGGTGATATTCAAGGGCTGGTAACGGTTGAAGATATTCTTGAAGAGATTGTTGGCGATTTCACGACATCGATGTCGCCAACGCTTGCCGAGGAAGTGACGCCGCAAAATGACGGCTCCGTCATTATTGAAGGCAGCGCCAATGTGCGTGAAATCAACAAAGCATTTAACTGGACGCTGCCAGAAGACGAAGCGCGCACCGTAAACGGTATGCTGCTTGAAGAACTGCAAGAGATCCCAGCCATCGACACGCGTGTGCGATTGAGCCATTACGACATCGATATTCTCGACGTACAAGACAACATGATTAAGCAAGTGCGCGTGACGCCTGTGACACCACTTCGCCAAAGTGTTGAAGAATAACTGATACAAAAAAGCCAGCCTTCACGGCTGGCTTTTTATTTCAAGCGGTTAAATCAAATTACGCTTTTGCTTTAGCCACAGAAACCATGGCTGCACGCAGTGTGCGACCATTCAGGGTGTAACCCTTCTGCATCACCATCAGCACGTGGTTTGGAGCAACATCTTCAGACTCAACCATGGCAATCGCCTGGTGGACATCCGGGTTGAACGGCACATTGGTATCGCCAACCACTTCCACACCAAACTTACGCACCACATCAATCATCGATTTCTGAGTTAATTCGATGCCTTCAATCATGGCGGCCAAGTCGGTGTTTGACTTGTCTACCACTTCCAAAGCGCGATCCAGGCTATCAATCACCGGCAGCAGCTCGTTGACAAATTTGTCCAGAGCGAACTTGTGCGCTTTCTCGATATCGAGCTCAGTACGGCGACGGAGGTTTTCCATTTCCGCTTTGTTGCGTAACACGCTGTCACGCTCGCGCTGCTGAACTTCTTCCAGTTGCGCTGTTAAATCGGCAATTTTTTCATCGCGCGGATCAACCACTTCGGCACCCTCTACGGCCTCGACTTCTTCGTGGCTTTCCATTGCAATTTCGTCCGAGACTTGCTCGTCTGGTGTTTTCTGATCTTTACTACTCATGAATTTCTCCGCGTTTTTAGCATTCATCTCGCTGGTTCGCTTATTATGGGGATCAGTTTCCGGGATTCAAGGGAACGTGACATATTGTCATAAACGACTGCATCACTGCGCATAAGGACCATCAGCATAATGAACAAACATTTCAACTGCATTGGTATTGTCGGGCACCCGCGTCACCCTACAGCCCTAACCACGCATGAAATGCTGTATCGCTGGCTCTGCACCAAAGGCTACGACGTCATTGTCGAGCAGCAAATTGCCCAGGAACTTAACCTCAATAACGTGAAAACCGGCACGCTGGCGGAAATAGGCCAACAGGCCGATCTCGCGGTTGTTGTTGGTGGTGACGGCAATATGCTTGGCGCAGCCCGCGTTCTTGCTCGTTATGATATCAAAGTCATTGGCATCAACCGCGGCAATCTCGGCTTTCTTACCGACCTTGACCCAGACAACGCACAGCAGCAACTCGCAGATGTGCTTGAAGGACACTACATTGCCGAGCGCCGTTTCTTGCTCGAAGCCCAGGTGTGCCAACAGGATACCCCAACGCGCCTGAGTACCGCGATTAACGAAGTGGTGCTACACCCAGGCAAAGTGGCGCACATGATTGAATTCGAAGTCTATATCGATGAGATATTCGCGTTTTCGCAACGCTCCGATGGTCTGATTATTTCGACGCCGACCGGCTCTACCGCCTATTCGCTCTCCGCTGGCGGACCAATTCTTACTCCATCGCTTGATGCCATCACCCTGGTGCCGATGTTCCCACACACGTTGTCTGCGCGCCCACTGGTCATCAACAGCAGCAGCACCATTCGCCTGCGCTTTTCAAATATGCGTAACGATCTGGAAATCAGTTGTGACAGCCAGATTGCGCTACCGATTCAGGAAGGTGAAGACGTATTGATCCGCCGCTGCGATTACCACCTCAATCTTATTCATCCAAAAGATTACAGCTATTTCAATACATTGAGCTCAAAACTCGGCTGGTCAAAAAAATTGTTCTAAAAAGTAGTCCAACCTCTTTACTGTATATAAAACCAGTTTATACTGTATGAAAACACAGTCATGTCTTTTCATACAGGAAAGCAATTATGCTGGCACAACTCACCATCAGTAACTTCGCCATTGTTCGTGAACTGGAAATTGATTTTCACCACGGCATGACCGCCATTACCGGTGAAACAGGTGCCGGTAAATCCATTGCGATTGATGCCTTAGGGTTGTGCCTCGGTGGTCGTGCGGAAGCCGATATGGTTCGCCAGGGTGCCAGCCGTGCCGATCTTTGTGCCCGATTCTCACTTAAAGATACCCCTGCCGCCCTGCGCTGGCTGGAAGAAAACCAGCTGGATGATGGACGTGAATGTCTGCTGCGCCGCGTCATTAGCAGCGATGGACGTTCACGCGGCTTCATCAACGGAACGGCGGTTCCCCTTTCTCAGTTGCGCGACCTCGGTCAGATGCTGATTCAAATTCATGGCCAGCACGCACATCAGCTTTTGTTGAAACCAGAACATCAAAAAAATCTGCTGGATGGTTATGCGGGTGAACCGGCTCTGCTTGCCAAAATGGCAGAAAGCTACCGCGAATGGCATCAAAGCTGTCGCTCGCTGGCGCAACATCAGCAACTGGCTCAGGAACGTGCAGCGCGTACTGAACTGCTTCAGTATCAACTGAAAGAACTCAATGAATTTTCGCCAATTGCCGGTGAATTTGAGCAGATTGATGAAGAGTACAAACGCCTGGCGAACAGTGGGCAATTGATCTCCGTCAGCCAGCAAGCGTTAGCTATCCTCGCTGATGGCGAAGATAACAATCTGCAAAGCCAGCTGTATACCGCGCGTCATTTAATGGAAGAACTGGTTGGGATGGATAGCAAACTTTCAGGTGTTTTAAACATGCTTGAAGAGGCCACTATTCAGATTACGGAAGCCAGCGATGAACTGCGTCATTATTGTGACCGTCTGGATCTTGACCCTAATCGTCTGTATGAACTGGAACAACGCATCTCCAGGCAAATCTCGTTGGCCCGTAAACACCACATTTCGCCGGAAGAACTGCCATTGTTCCATCAACAGCTCCTCGAAGAGCTACAACAGCTTGATGATCAAGCCAGTTCTCAAGATGAATTAATGCAGGCGGTAACACTCCATCACCAACAAGCACTGAGCATCGCGCAGGAGCTGCATCAGCGCCGTGCGCATTATGCAGCAGAGCTTTGCCAATTGATTACCGCAAGTATGCATTCGTTGTCGATGCCACACGGTAAGCTAGCCATTGATGTTGAATTTAATGAAAACCATCTGACCGCTGAAGGGGCTGACCGCATCGACTTCCGCGTCAGTACTAACCCAGGACAACCATTACAGCCACTGGCAAAAGTGGCCTCCGGCGGCGAGCTTTCACGTATCGCCCTCGCCATTCAGGTCATCACCGCGCGCAAAATGGAAACACCTGCACTCATTTTCGATGAAGTGGATGTCGGGATCAGCGGCCCAACGGCAGCCGTTGTCGGTAAATTATTACGTCAGTTAGGTGAGTCCACCCAAGTCATGTGCGTAACGCATCTGCCGCAAGTTGCCGGGTGCGGCCATCATCACTTCTTTGTCAGTAAAGAAACCGATGGTGAGATGACTGAAACTCACATGCAGCCGCTAGACAAACGCTCACGCCTGCAAGAATTAGCCCGTTTGCTTGGAGGGAGCGAAGTCACTCGTAACACGCTTGCCAACGCAAAAGAGTTGCTGGCGGCTTAACTTTATCGTTCAAAAAACAATCGCTCAGTCAGCATATTGTTAATTGAGCATGTTTTAAGCCAACTTTTTTGCCGTACCAGGGTCAGAGTTAAGCGCCTTAATGTTTTAAACTGCGTAAAGGTTTATTATCATCGGCATATTATGAATGAGCCATGTGCTGCTCGGGCCCGAAAAGGAATCAAATCACTATGCGCTGTAAAACGCTGACTGCTGCCGCAGCGGTTCTTCTTATGCTGACCGCAGGCTGTTCCACTCTGGAGCGAGTGGTTTACCGCCCCGACATTAACCAGGGGAACTACCTGACACAGAACGATGTGTCAAAGATCCGTACTGGCATGACTCAACAGCAAGTTGCGTATGCTTTGGGTACGCCAATGATGACTGATCCATTCGGTACAAGTACCTGGTTCTATGTCTTCCGCCAGCAACCAGGCCATGAAAAAGTGACTCAGCAAACGCTGACGCTGACTTTCAACAGCAGCGGTGTGTTGACCAACATCGACAACAAGCCGAAGCTGGAAAACGAATAACCAACAAAAAAGGTGCCGATGGCACCTTTTTTTTGGCTACTTCTTAGCGGATTTTTCTGCTCGTTGGCGTCTGAGCTCTTTAGGATCGGCAATCAGTGGGCGATAAATTTCCACCCGATCCCCCTCATTAACCGTGTCGGTCAATTTTACCGGACGGCTAAAAATGCCAACTTTATTCTTCGCCAGATCGATATCCGTACGCAGTTCAAGAATGCCTGACTTGGTAATTACCTGCTCAACCGTTGTGCCCTCTGCAACTCTGACTTTGAGCAAATACTGCTTTTCCGGCAGCGCATAAACGACTTCAACCGTGATATCAGGCGACACTGTAGACCTCTTTGGCACGAACGGTGAACGCCTGAACCATGTTTCCCGCTAACTCTTTGAAGATACGACCAAAAGCCAACTCGATAAGTTTATTCGTAAACTCAAAATCGAGCTGGAACTCGATACGGCATGCTTCCGCGCTCAGTGGTGTAAATTTCCAGCCTCCCATCAATGACTTAAATGGCCCATCGACAAGATGCATCAGAATACTGTGATTGCTGGTAAGCGAGTTACGCGTGGTGAACGTTTTGCTGATCCCCGCTTTGGAAACATCTACCGCCGCCGTCATCTGATCATGCGACGCGTCAATGATCCGGCTGCCAGTGCAACCCGGTAAAAAATCAGGGTAGGATTTCACATCGTTAACTAATTGATACATCTGCTCCGCGCTATAAGGCACCAGCGCAGTACGGGTAATCTGAGGCATAGCATTTCCTGAGAGTCACAAAACACGCAAATAATACCATTTATCATCATGCAAAGAAAAACTCTTAGCCCAGAGCCGTGCTAAGATATGCCTTCATCCTCGCAGCGAAGCGGGGTGTATTTGAACTCCTGGATTACTTATACTGAGCAGCACTATGACAAAGAAAAAAGCGTACAAACCAGGTTCAGCCACCATTGCGCAAAACAAACGCGCCCGCCATGAATACTTTATCGAAGATGAGTTTGAAGCGGGACTCGTGCTACAAGGCTGGGAAGTAAAATCTCTGCGTGCCGGGAAGGCCAACATCGGTGATAGCTACGTCATTTTGGTCGATGGCGAAGCGTTCTTGTTTGGTGCCAACTTTACCCCATTAAACGTGGCTTCAAGTCATGTCGTGTGCGACCCAACGCGCACCCGTAAACTTCTGCTTAACCAGCGTGAGCTTGATAACCTGTACGGGCGTATTAACCGTGAAGGCTACACCGTTGTCGCTTTGTCGATGTACTGGAAAAATGCCTGGTGCAAAGTGAAAATCGGCGTGGCGAAAGGTAAGAAACAGCACGACAAGCGTAATGATGTGAAAGACAAAGAATGGGCGGTTGATAAAGCCCGTATCATGAAACACGCAGGTCGTTAAGCTTATACCCGTCATACTTCAAGCTGCTTATGCGTTGGCTACTCCCGCTCACCCCAGTCACTTACTTGTGTAAGCTCCTGGGGATTTACGGCCTTGCCGCCTTTAAGCAACTCGAATTATTTTGGGTATAAATATTTGATGGATGGCAACACGCCATCCACTAAAGCCCCCAAACTATTTCCTCAAGCTACCGCTCGCGCAGTGATTCCTTCACCTTGTTCAACGGCTTCACCAGATAATCCATTACCGTTTTTTGCCCAGTTTTGATTTCTACACTTGCCACCATGCCCGGCAAAATAGGGAAGCGTTTTCCGCTACGATTGTGCAACTCTGCGTTTTGGGTGCGAACATAAACCCGGTAATAGTATTGGTCACGCTTCACTTCATCCTGCAAGGTATCCGGCGAAACCACTTCTACCGTTCCCTGTAAATTTCCATAGATTGATGAATCATAAGCGGTGATTTTCACCGTCGCCGCAAGTCCTGGCCTGATGTAGGCAATATCTCGTGGGTTGATACGCGTTTCGATCAGTAACTGATCTTCAAGCGGCACAATCTCCATCAGTTTGCCGCCCGGAGGCAAAACGCCGCCGACGGTCGTTACCTGCACATCTTTCACTACCCCACGTACTGGGGAAAAGAGTGACGCGCGGTCCAGCTGATCCGCTTTACCCGCCATCACTTGCAACTGCGCATCCAGCTCGGCGTTATTCTTCACCTGCTCTTCGCGAGCGCGCACTGCAAATTGGTTACGCGCATCGTCGATTTTGCCTTTCAACTCGGTCGCCTGGCGCTGCAAGCGGATAACCTCTACAGCCCCCGCCGCCCCTTTCGCCACCAGCGGTTGCGTCATTCTCAACTCTTCCATCACCAGCTTGTAAGAACTCTGCAAATTGGCGACGGTTTCATCCAGATTCCGACGCCGTGAATCGTAGAGTTGCTTTTCACGCGCCACCAAATCAGGCGCACGCAGTGACTCTGCGCTAAAGCGCAGCGGCTCACCGCTTAACTCAGAACGCAAACGTTCAGAGGATGCCCGCAGAGCCAGCGCCCTGGCGGCGGCTTCACCGTAGTTAGACTGAAAACGAGTCGGATCGAGACGCGCCAGCATTTGCCCTTTATTGACGATATCGCCTTCATGCACCAATAACGCGCTAACAATCCCACCGTCCAGGCTTTCAATCAGCTGCGCATGGCTCGATGGCGTCACTTTCCCGGTTCCTACCGTCACTTCATCGAGTGTGGCAAACCACGCCCAACCCGCGAAACCCAACAATCCCAGCAACGTTAACCACACCACCGATGAATAAAAGCGTCCCTGGCGAGCGAGATCATCCTGAAGACTTAATTGACTCATGGGAAACTCCTCAGGCGATAGAAGCCACATTGCTGTTGCGTTGAGCCTGATTAAGAATGGTGTCGCGCGGCCCGTCGGCCACCACTTTACCGTTCTCCATCACCACAATTCGGTCGACCAATTTCAGCAACGCCGGGCGATGCGTCACCAGCACCAGGGTGCGCCCTACCAGCCAGTTTTGCAGTTGCCGAATCACATAAGCCTCGAGTTGCTCATCCATAGAAGCCGTCGGTTCATCTAACAAAACGATTTGTGGATTGCGCACGATCAGGCGGCTCAGCAGCACCATTTGCCGTTGCCCGCCGGATAACCCTCGCCCGCCTTCGTTGATAATTCGGTCAAGACTGGCCGCATCTTGTTGCACCATCGACAACGCGCCACTAATGCGCAGCGCCTGGAGTAACTCACTTTCGCTGGCATGCGGGTGCCCAAGCATCAAATTCTGGCGCAACGTGCCGAAGAACAAACGCGAATCCTGAGAAAGAAAACCAATCTGGCGGCGCACATCCACCGGGTCGATATGGGCAATATCCACGCCATCAATAACCAGCTTGCCTTTGCTGGTGTTAGCCTGGCCGGAAAGTAATTTCAGTAACGTCGATTTCCCCGCGCCCACTTTGCCCAGTATTGCCACGCGCTCACCGGGTTTAATTTCAAGAGAAGAAATCGCCAGCGCCTGTTCGCCCTTTTCAACATCGTAACTGTATTGCGCATCCTGGAACTGGTAATGGCCCGCCAGCACTGGGCAATGGGCCATCTTGCGCTGAGGATCTTTATCGAGGGGTTTCTTAAGTAACTCATTCAGCCCTGTCATCGCCGTTTTGGCATGCTGCCAGCGGGAAAAGACCATTGTCAGTTGCATCAATGGCGCGATAGTGCGGGAAGATAACAGACTACAGGCGACCATCGTCCCGGTGGTAATGTCCCCTGCCAGCACCAGATAGCTGCCGAACACCAACATTCCGGCGTAAGTAATTTGCTGCACCGTCGATGCCCAACCACTCAGCCGTGCGCCCCAGATTCGCTGCTTCATACCGATATTCGCGCCAACCGAATGAGAGTGTTCCCACTGGCGTTGAAAATACGGCTCCGCCTGCAAGGCTTTGATGTCTTCCACCCCTTCGATGGATTCCACCAGCACCGCGTTACGCACCGCACTCTCACGCATCCCTTCTTTAGCCAGTTTTGCCATCGGCCACTGCACCAGAATGCCTGGAATCACGATCAGCGGGATCGCCAGTAAAGGGATCAGCACCAGTTCACCACCCACCAGAGCCATGATCCCGAGGAACAGCAGTACAAATGGCATATCCATTGCTGCCCCCACGGTGGTGGAGGTCAGTAACTCACGCACTTGATCAATTTCGCGCAACTGGGAAATAAACGATCCGGTCGATTTCGGGCGGGCATCGTTTTTAATCGCCATTGCCCGGGCGAAGAACAGAGAGGAAACGTGGAGATCGATGTGTTTGCCCATAATGTCGGAAATATGGGTACGGGAAAGACGGATGAAAAACTCCAAAAAAGCGGCAAACAACACACCGAAAAACAGCACCCATAAAGTCGGGATAGATTGCGCAGGGATCACGCGGTCATAGACCTGCATCGAAAACAGAATCCCCGCCAGTGCCAGCACATTACCCACTACCGACGCGAGGGAAATCTCAACCAGCTTGCGACCGGCATGACGGAAATGCTGCCAGAACCAGTGTGGCTCCCAGGGCTTAGTGAAGTCATCTATGCGGGCATCACTGCTACGCGCCGCGATGCCCAATAACACCACGTCCGCTTCCACCCGCGCCAGCAAGGTTTCCAGCGACTCTTCGCGTACCAGATCGCCCCCATCGCTCAGCCAGTAGCTGACCGTCCCTTCCGCGCTTAATGCTTCCAACAGAATCAGTGCGCCGCTATCGAGTTGCACAATGACGGGCAGCGTTTGCGTATGCCAGCGCACTTTTTCTTTCGGCATGATGCGCATTTGCAGTCCCATCAGCCCGCTTAACCGTTCCAGGCGATGAGGCAGTGGAAGATTTTCAAACCAGCGCATTTGTTGACGCACCGCCGGCGCATCCGCAGGTAAACCAAAACGCCCTGCGGCACGCACCATCGCGGCAATCCAGCATTCAGTATCAGGCAATTGAGACATGCAATACCCCTTTTATTAAAGTGCTGGTAACGTATCCCCAGTGAGTTGCTGCCGCTCAATCCCGAGCATATTCAATAAATTATCTACGGCCCCTGCGTAACGTACCGCTGCATCCCAGGCGTCATACCGGGCGGTAATTGACGAGCTATCCGCCTGGAATACATCTTGTTCGACGCTCAATAAATCATTCAGGCTGCGTTTGCTTAACCGGTACTCATCGCCATACACCTCACGCGCTCGACCCGCTGCCGCAAACTGCATTTCCCCCGCCTGCTGGCGCTGTTGTGCGCCGGTCAAATCTGCCCACGCCGTCGCTGCCTTTTGGTTCACATCGAGCTTGCTGGCTTCCACTTCGGCCTGAGCATTTCTGCGTTCCCCCTCAGCCGCATCCACTCGGGCGCTCACGGCTCCCCCCTGGTAAACCGGTGCATCAACGACGAGCTGCACCTGGTCATCCCAGTAATCTCCATGGTCGTTCTCATAACGTGTGCGCCCGGCCTGCACAGAGAATGTCGGGTAGTGCTGCGCCTGGGCCTGGCGGATTTTTTGCTCTGCCGCCAACTGTTTCGCCTGTGCGCTGCGCACTGCGCTGTTTTGTTCATACGGAAGGGATTGCAGAGAAATCTTTTGTCGCAAAAGATCTTCTGGTAAGTCGGGAAGGTTGTCGGACACCACGCCGGTTAGCACGCTGAGTGCCGCCTGAGCCGAGCGCGTTTGCGCACGATATTGCTCAAGCGAGGCGTTCATGCCAGCAATCCGGCTTTGCGCTTGCAGAACATCCGACTGCGAACTTAACCCCGCGTTCGCACGCAGGTTCGCCATCTCCAGCACGCTATTGAGTGAATGCACATTGCGCTCAGCGGCTGCTGACAACGCCTGATAACGTTTAACTTGCAGGTAGGTTTGTAGCGTTTGTTGCCCCACGCTGTTGAGCGTGTCGTAAAGCTGGAAGCGGTAAGCATCCGACAAATTCTCTTGTTCGTCGACGCTGCCGCCCGTTCTGCCAAAGTCCCACAGCAGCTGTTTAAGATTCACCCCTGCCGAGGCATTGCTGTTTAATGACCCGGCAGAATCCGTGGTATGTGAGCGGCCAAAGCCACCCTGTAATGCAATTTGCGGAAACCAGGCGCTTTGCGCTTCATCGAGATTCGCTTTGCCGACGCTGATTTGTGCCGCCGCCTGTGCGATTTTAGGATTGCGGGCAAACGCCCGCAAAATCGCCTCTTTAATGGTTAATTGGGCCTGTAATTGCTCGCTCGGTGCGGCCTGCCAGTTATATTGCTCGGCGGCCATGAGCGGCACACTTGCCAGGCAACTGGCGATAATCGCCAGTGCTGGCCCCATCTGCCTTTTAGCGTTTCGCCCCATAATCTTGCCTCATTAAACCAGATTCACATGCAACCCCTGCTGAATCAGCACATCACCCAGCGTGTTGCTGCTGAGCTGTGAGCTGTTGTGATAAACGTCGTATTCCACACCGTTGATTTCCCGCTGCCCGGCGACTTCCCATACATCGCCTGTGCCATGAACCAAATTCACCTGGTCACCTTTCGCCCCTTTAATCAGCAGGTCGTCCTCCGGTTTATCGGTGATATTTAGCGCTTCGTTGAGGTTAAGGGTTATCGAGTTGGTGCCGGAAAGCCCCAAATCGAAGATTTCGATATGCTGGATTTTGCTGCCTTCCGCCACCAGGTCGAGGGTCATGTTGACGCCATCCAGCACCAGCGTATCGGTGCCTGCACCACCATCAATCTGCACAAAACCAAGCGTTGAAAGATGAACGATGTCATTACCGGTGCTGCCATGCAGCGTGTCGCCGCTAACGGTGGTGCCGTCAGCGAGATCAATGCTCAAACCGCCGATGGTATAAGCCGCCGCATCGCCGCTTGTGTCAGCGAGATGTTCAGTGGGTTCCGTCGTGTTACTGCTGGTTGTAGAAGTGGAATGAGTGGTACTGGTTTCATCACCGGTAGTGTTGGATTCCGACATTGAAGCCGTCATCATCATTGGTGCCACAGGTGGTGTGGTGGAGATAATGTCACCACCCAGCCCGCCGTTGAGCATAGTTTGAACACTTTGCCCTTCAGCTGAGGTTCCTGTGCTGTCGGCAATCACCTGCCCGCCCACGGCTTGAGTTTCGTTGTAGCTCAGCGCGCCGACACCAACCAGTGTATCAAGTGCGGAAAGAGGTAAAACAAGCGTACTAACCTGGAAGCTATAATCAGGGCTAACACCAAGATTCGATGCGCGATCGGTCAGCATGACTCTAATGGTGTTGGTGCCATCAGCCAACGCCAGCAGCACGTTAGGTGGAAGATGGACGGTCCAGTTACCGTTGCTATCCACAACGCCTTTGACTGTGGTCTTACCGTTTATCAGCACAGACACGAATTGCCCGCTGCCTATTATTCCTGAGTTTCCGGTCAGAGCCTGACCTGCCTGCGCCTCAGCAAGATTTAGAGAACCATCAACAAACAATGGCGTTGTTAACACCGCGTGCGGTTGTTGATGAATCAAGATATCCATCGATCCACTTGCAGTGCCGACGTTGCCGTAAGCGTCTGAAGCAGTGACGATCACGCTACACAGCCCGTCAGACAGTATTTTCATGTCATTTGGCGACACTGTGGCACTCCAGTGCCCAGAGGCATCAACCTCACCTGTTGCCGTAACTGTATCTGGCGAGCTACCAATCACCACCGTGACAACTGCCCCCAAAGGCAGGTTATGTGCGGTTCCTGTTATCAGCCCGCCACCTAAAGCCTCGAATGCGTTAACCGCGCCATCGCCAAAAAGAGTGTCGAACGCCAGAGTCGGCAACCCGGTGGTTTTGACATCAATCGAAACAGAGCCCTTAAAGCTGTTTCCCGCCACATCCGTGGCCGTTAGATCAAGCGTGTTTACCCCTTGATTCAGGGTTTTTAAGTCGCCAGATGGCAGCATCATCGACCAGTGGCCACTGCCATCAGCCAGCGTCTGAATTGTTTTGCCATTAATCACCAGCGACACCTTCGCCCCTGCGTCACTCTGGCCACTCAATATCTGGGCAACTTGTGATTCACTAAAATTGAGTTTGCCATCCTGCAAGAAATCGCTGTCGACAGTGAGTATTGGCGGCGTGGTGTCCAGCGTTAATAAATGGCTGGCCGACCCCGTATTTCCCGCCGCATCATTAACCGAAGCCTGGATAGTGACATTGCCATCCTGCACGCCATTGAGCACATTTGCGTCGGCCTGGACACTCCAGGTTCCATCGCTGTGCACATTGCCGGTGAAAGATTTGCCGTTAATAGTCACCGTGACCTGGTGTATGAAATTTGCATCCAGTGGCGAGATCTTACCGGTGATAGTCAGTGCCGCACCGGCTTCCGCTGCGTTAACGATATTGTCAGCCGTGACCGCATCAAAGGTGATAACCGGCGCAGTGGTATCAACCACAAATGTGTGAGACACGTTAGCGGTTTGACCGCCAAGCGTTGCCTGAGCCTGCACATCAAACGGGCCATCTTTCAGGCCTGCTAAATCTTCCGCAGGGATTTGAGTGCTCCATTTGCCCTCTCCATCTGCGGTGACGGGGTAAGTTTTACCATTGAATGTGACGATAACGCCTGCGCCCAAGAGCGTGGTGACGCCGCTGATGGTAATCGGCTGCTGAATTTCAGTGGCGTTCAGAACATCGTCGGTGGAGATAATCGCAATCGCAATAGCAGGTTGCGTGGTATTCACCGTGAAACTTTCGCTAACGGCAGTAATAACATAGCCGGGAACCGTCACAGAAATGGTATATGACCCATCCGTTAAGGCTAATTGCGCAGGCGTGAGATCTAAATGCCAGACACCACCCGTTTCCACCAAAGCGTTAAATGTCGTTCCTGCAAAATTGATAACGACGGTCGTCCCAACCGGAATGTTTTGAGTTGTGCCACTGAGTATCTGGTTGATTTGCATTTCTGCGCCATCCAGCACGTTGTCACCAGCAAAATTATTGATGGTGATAACAGAGGATGTAAGCGAGAAGTCTTTACTGGCTGCGGTGGTATTTCCTGCTGGATCGGTAATCACCGCGCTAACGTTGTTACTCCCCTCTTTGCCGGCTAAATCTGCCACAGGAATATTGACCTGCCAGTTCCCATTCTGATCGACAGTTGTCTCATACGTTTTGCCGTTGAAGGTAACAGTGACTTTATCGCCCACTTCTTTCGCGTCTGAAGTCCCGCGAACAATCTGATCCTGACCACTATTAACCATCAATCCATCAATGATGCCGTTATTACCAATGTCACTGATCAGCAACGCAGGAGGGACGGTATCCACCGTAACATCGACACTTTGTTCGGCTGTATTTCCATTGGCATCCACGACGGTGACGGTCATCTGGGCAACACCATCCGGCACCGCTTGCAGCGCACTGGCGGGTATAGTGACCTGCCAATTGCCGTTTTCATCCACCGTCGCGGTGTAAGACTGGCCATTAAATTCCAGCACAACAGCCTGACCTGGCCCAGTAATCCCGGTTTTACCGGTAATAGTTTGGTTCTGCCCTTGCTCTGCAAGGTTTAAAAAACCGTCGCCAAATGGGGTATCAATAGTCGGCGCGGGTACGGTGAGATCCACCGTGAAATCTTGACTCTGCGTCAGGGTCACACCGTTTACATCAACCATCGTGACGGTCATGGTATGCGTACCCACGGCAAGCTGCTGCAAGGTACTGGTTGGAATACTAATACTCCAGGAACCGTCGCTGTTAACGGTACCGGTCCAGGTCTGGCCGTCTATTGTGATACTGATTGTGCGACCCGCATTAAATGCCTGCGTGCTGCCGCTAACCGTCTGGCTCTCAAGAGTTTCTACCGCACTAACAACGTTGTCGCCCGCAAAAGGATTAAGCGTTAGCGTGGAAACCTTCGGTTGCGCGGCGGGATCACTTCCGCCATTGCTGTTACCGTTGTTATTATTGTCACCTCCGCCGCCGCCTCCACCGCCTCCACCACCTGCGGCAAGAGCGATCCCACCCGCAGCTAACAGCCCTGCGCCAATCCACAACAAGGCATTGTTATTGCCATCTTCGCCTGCTGCAGCCACAACAGGACTCTCAGCATAAGTCGGCACGACAGTTTGAGCGGTTGCAGGACCCGCCTCATTAGCCGATGGGAATATTGCGTGATGGCTTCCAGCAAGATCATCAAAATACAATTCACTGTGGTGCCCGTTAGCATCAAGAGTAAAAAAATGCTGGTAACGAACGGTACTGCCATCTTTCATATGGACAATCAGGTCATCGCCCTGACGCTCATAATAATTGACGTTCTCCGGAGAGGCCTGCACCCGCACAATACTGGGTTTAGTGAGATTCACGACACGGTCGCTCCCACCAGAGAATTGACTGATCTGCTCACCGTTATCGAATCCAGTAATACGGACGGAACCGGGAAGGTTATTTTGCGTCGCCATTGCTCTTTTCCTCGCACAGAATCGCTGTTTTAGTTTGTTATGCGTTTAATAAAAGTGTGAAGTACCTCAATTCTTCCCAGGTAATAAATTACCCAGAAAAAACGCTGTGTATAAAAATGTGAACCAGGACAATAAAACCAAATAACTCATTGTTTTAATTTAATTTTCAAACAACATGAATATCGAAGAAAAATTACGTAATAAAAAATATATAAACAACATTTTGCTTTTCAGCAATGGAGAACAAAAAATAAGAATAAGTTGACAAGGTGGGTATTGGTTTTACACGAGACAGGTATAATAAACGGCGTAGGCGAACATTTAGCGTTGCGCAACTGACATCATCAAAATATAAAAGATGACGCCTAAAAATTATAAATTGATGGGTCGTTTAAAACTCCCTAAATTAAATTTTTCATTTATAGTCACGCAAGCAAAAACCTTTATTTAAACGTGGCTATCAAGAACACCACAAACATAACCCTATAATGAATACGGGTTATGCTTGTGGCAACCGGTTGTTTTATGTACACCCCATCAACAAATCAATCCTTCGTGCCGCCCTACCTTGCGCACTCATACAAAAGCATCAAAGATATGGACTGGCGCGTCAGCATCAGGTTCTGTTATACTTCATTCAACACTTGTGGGGCTGATTCTGGATTCGACGGGATTCGCGAAACCCAAGGTGCATGCCGAGGGGCGGTTTGCCTCGTAAAAAGCCGCAAAAAAATAGTCGCAAACGACGAAAACTACGCACTAGCAGCTTAATACCCTGCTTAGAGCCTTCTCTCCCTAGCTTCCGCTCTTAAGACGGGGATCAAGAGAAGTCAAACCCAAAAGAGATCGTGTGTAAACCTTGCCTGGGGTTGAAGCACTAAAACTAATCAGGATAGTTTGTTAGTGGCGTGTCTATCCGCAGCTAACCGGCGAATGTAAAGATACGACTAAGCATGTAGTACCGACGGCGTAGTAATTTCGGACGGGGGTTCAACTCCCCCCAGCTCCACCAAAATTCTCCGTCAGTGGTTACCAGAGCCACATGATGAAGTCGAAAGCCCGCATAGCGAAAGTTATGCGGGCTTTTTTGTGTTTGGGATTTGTCCGGTAAATTTCACTGCATTCGCCTTTTCAGCAAAAGTGCGACAGAAAACACCATTAAAATCAGAACGCTGTCTATAAAAACATAATCCGAGTCACTGCTGTGGCGCCCGGTTGGAAAGGTACTGCACAAGTTCCTGGCTGTCGGCAAAACATGTGAATGACATGTTTTTTGTCCAGTAACGTTGGATAGTGCCAAACACGTCCACGCCCACCTCATCGCCAGTTTCAAGCTTGTACATACCGTTGCCTTCCGCCTGGATAACACGTATGCCTGATGTATTTTTGCCATAAGCAATTTCTG
Source organism: Buttiauxella sp. WJP83 (assembly GCF_027594725.1). NCBI lineage: Bacteria > Pseudomonadati > Pseudomonadota > Gammaproteobacteria > Enterobacterales > Enterobacteriaceae > Buttiauxella > Buttiauxella sp. WJP83. The sequence continues at coordinate 1,048,552 of NZ_CP110080.1, read as the reverse complement.
ACGGACTCACAAAGAAGAATGTCTGCAATTTGTAATTCACGCTGGAACCTTCATAGGACTGAGTGCCGTCTTCAAGGCAGCTCCGGGTATCACGGCTTTTGGCTGAATATTCATAAATGTTGATGCCTTGTGGACGGGGTGGTGCAACCGGTTGTACTGGCTCAGCAGGTGCAACAGGTTGGATGGGTGCAACGGGTGCTCTGTCCTGCGCGATCTGCGCTTGGTATTTGTTTTCTAACACCCTGGCAGCCCGGTTAGCCTGTTTGAGCGAGCCGTAACAGGAGAATGTGCGTCCGCCTTCCGTGATGTCAGTGATCACCGCGTCGCTGGACAGGGTGATGGTATTGTCATTAATCAGCCGATAAACGCCATGGCCTAACATCTCTTTCAGCCCCATCGCGTTATTGTTGTCAATGCGCAGGCTGTGATCGTTAGCGAATTGCACGCGACGGATTGTGGACAGATCAGGGTCACTGATGTCATCTGACACGCAGTACCGTGTACTCTGGCTTTTGATTGAATAACCGCTGATGGTTAATGGTGCGATCTCTTGAGGGGCTGGAGACGGCTGCGCAGGCGGGCTTTGCGTATTCGTGACTGGCTGCGGTTCAGGGGCCACGATGTCAGATTTACTGTTCTGGCTCCAGAAATACAATCCAGCCAAAACGGCACAGACCACCATTATCTTGTTGAAACTGGCTTCATTCCAACGCGCGGAAGCAGACTGCTTCGGCGGCTCAACGGCAGAAGAGCTTTTCAGTTGCGCATCCGCTGCGGCCTTTCGATCGCGTGCTTCGGCCTGGCGTCTGGCCTCAAACTCGCGGGCCTGGCGCTGGAAGGCTTCATCTGCTTCGCGCTGCTGTTCCCTGGCTTTTTTCTCGGCCTGCTGGCGGAAGTACTCCTCATCGCGGCGCTTCTTTTCTTCCGCTTCATACTGCGCATTCTTTTTCTCCGCGGCCTCACGCGCACGTCGCTCAGCCTCCGCCTGCTGTCGGGCGGACTGTGCATCGTGGCGATACCGTTCGTTTTCTGCGGAGTTCCCGGATGAAGGTCCCCCTTTCCCGTACACGTCTTCCATGGTCAGGCCATAGTTCGCCATGTAGCGGCGGGCGCGGCTGAACGCGTTAGCGGATTCCCCATCGTTTGATGACTGTGCTGCAAGGGCCATCAGTTTGCGGATTTTTTCAATTTGTTTGGCTTTGTCGGTCATTAGACAATCTTCTAAAGACAGGCATCCATGCGCTGAATGAGTGAGGGCTGAAATATATCTTCTGAACTCTATGAGAATGTTGATATTCCGCAATTGCTACAAAGAAGTACTGGAATGAAACAAGGGAGAGGAAGGCTGAAATGAAAATATAATACAAAAGTGCCAACATTAACCGACAGATATAAACAGTATTCTAACAATATATTCAGTAACGGGATTTCAGATGAAATTAACCATAATGAAATAGAGGATATTTTGTTTCAGAATTATTAATAGATTTAATTTTAATAACTTACTTACTATTTAATCCTGATAAAACATAACGTTAACCCTTCAACAAAGAGTCCGCCAGCCTAATATTCCGTATCAGGTGTCTTCAGAGTCTTCCAACAGAATCATTAAAGCCCGCATAGTGAAAGTTATGCTGTTTTTTGTGTCTGAAATACGGGTATTCCCCCCGTTCGATTGCAACGCCTGTAAATCAAAAAATATCTTTGGAAAACAACTCGCATTTCGTTCATTAGCGGGTTGGTTAACATCTTCGATTTACGATATAGTCGCCTCGCTGCGGCAAAATCCGCAGCCGGGATTTGCACCCCGGATATCACAACGTCGATTTATAAATTCAGTTTATATGTCGAGGCTTGCGCACACCTTTTGCCTGTTACAATTCCACGTAATAACGCAATATATCAATGGTGGCTCAGGCGGGGCAGTCTTCGGACTGGCCGGCATCCGTTGTGACCGGTAGTGCAAACTCCGTCTGAGCTACCACCAATGAGATTTGCACCTCTTGTGGTAGCCATTCATCGCCTTGCAACGGAGAATGCGAAAATGACACTATCACACAGCCCTACCTTCCTGCCCTTTCAACAAGACTGGCACACTGCCGATATCATCGCGGCGCTGCATAAGAAAGGCACTTCACTGGCGGCAGAATCACGTGCTGCGGGTTTGAGTTCTTCGACGCTTGCCAATGCGCTCACGCGCCCATGGGCAAAAGGGGAAATGCTGATAAGTCTTGCGATTGGCGTACCCGCCGAAACCATCTGGCCAAGCCGCTATTTTGATGAAAAGACACGTAAACCCGTCGTGCGCCTGATGCGATCGCCTCGTCAGAAACGAGATTCAAGTTTGTAAAACCAATATATTGCAGCGCCATCCAGTGCGGTGGCGCTTAATCCGTCAAAGATTACTGCTGTAAAATTCCCGAGTTTCCCAGCGTCCGCAAACCTGCCCGCCTTCCCCCAGGAATGAATAAACCGGTGCTCTGGCCATCAGCGTTTTGATGCTGCACTCTTGCCACAACAGACCCTGAAGCGCGAACCATGGCATGTCGTCAAGCCACCGGCGATGCTCCAGTGTCTCAACGCCTTCAACGATCACCAGATAATGGTTCGCATTAAAATAGCTCAGCAGGGATGACATCAGCTCCTGGCCATTCTTCTTCTCAAACAGGCTCCACAGCAAGCATTTGTCGGTCTTGATATAGCGGAACGGCTGAACCGACAAAGCGCTAAATCCCGCATACCCGGAGCCAAAATCATCTAACCAGAGCGAGTATTTTTCGCTTAATGCCAGTGATGTCGGGTTATGGCAGGTGAGCGTCCGGGAGAACTCGTTGATCTCAAAATGCAGGCAACCCGTTGCATTGACACACTCCGAGATCAACTCGTCATCGAGCGCCATTAGCGTCTGTTCGTCGATGTTTAGCGTCACCATCACGTTGTTGGCGCGAAACCAGGACTGGTATTGCGCCACCAGCGCGATTTGCTCCAGCAGAATATCCGTGCGTAATGTCAGCGGCGCATGACTGAAGAACTGTTCCACGTTAGCAGAATGGCCATGCTGCAACGGATTGAGCCGTGATAAGCACTCCACCGCAATGAGTTTCCCCTCGCGATCGAACATCGGCTGAAAGACATAGCGCATCCCGGTGGGTTTAGTTGTTATCAGTGTCATATTGCGACATTACCGCGCTGGTCTATTTAAAGGTGACATCAATATTCGCAGAGGCTTTAAACGTGCCCTCTTTCGGCGTGGTACTCAGCCATTTCAGGCTCGCCAGGAAATTAGTGCTGATAACGCTGCCGTTGATATAACCCAGTGTCTGCGGGGTATTCATCGGGATCCACGTCAGTGGGGCATCCGCTTTTGAAATCACAATCCCGAAACCGCTGTCACTGGTTGGTAAAATGGTGGTGGTATCCTGCGTCGGATAGGTGGAGCTAAAACTTGCCATCAGCGTTTTCCCCTGGCAATCCTGGCCAGCACCGGTCAGGTTGGCCTCAACGGAGAACGGCATCTGTTTTTCGATTTTCCCCACCACCGCATTACGCGCCGGGATCTTGCCGAAGTTCACGGTGCTCCCATTGTTAGCCACAACGGTTATCTGTGGATTACAGGAGATAAAACGGATGTTGCCAAGCCCAGTAATATAAGAACGGAAGTTACTGTCCGGGCGCGAGTTCAGACCGCCCACACCATCAACCTGGAACAACGCATACTGATTGTTATCGGTTATCTGGCCGCTTTGCGGCGGCGCGTTACCTGTTGCTTTGATATAAACCGAATATTCAACTTTCACCGTCTGGGACTGTGCCGGGCTACGGCAACCGCCATTTCCGTTAGGGCGGCAGGTGGTGCCAGGCCCGACCAGGGTGTTTTGTTGCGCGACCGGATTGTAGTCAACGCTTTTAAAGGTGACGCCCACTTGCAGAGAATTGTGGATGCTCTGCACCATTTTGGTCGGGTCCCACCACAGATAAGCATTTTCCCCTTTTGGGAAACCATCCGTATCTTCGCACTTAAAAGTGGAGGAGAAAGTCTGTGAACGCCAAAGCAACTGGCCTGGCTGCAGATTGGCCGTCGACACGTTGATCGGCTGATCCAAAGCGATAATCTGTTTCGCACTGCCGGTAAAAGCATCCTTACACGACAGCGCAAAACTGTTTGTTGAAAACACAGCCGTCAGCAGGGAGAAAAGGATCAATCCGGCCCGGGGCAGTTTATTGAAAAAGCACATTGTCAGGTTCCTTTATTTTGTGCTGCAGGTCAGAGTCACTTCCTGATAACCACCCGGTTTATCAGTATCAATTGGCGGCAACTGCGGCACGGTCATCATGCAAGCATCGTCTGCGCTGTCGCCCCATTTCATTGTCAGTTTTTCACCACTTTCAACGCCTGAAACGTAGGCTTTACCCTGCGTTCCTACCACGCCAATGCTGGTGCCCTGGCTGTTGAAAATGTTGGCGCCAATCATTGGCATCTCACCGGTATTCAACTTGCTGTGAATCAGCAGGCTCTGGCCGAGATGTGTTTCAAACACCACTTTGCCAATCGCGCGGTTCGTTGGGACGATATCTTTCGCCGCCAGCGGAATATCCAGGCCGTTGCCGATGTCGGAAGTGCGCAGCGATACGCGGTTATGGCGATACGGCATCGCGGAGGTTTGTACCGCGTAGCCGAAGGTGTCGATGGCCGCGCCTGGCTGGTTCTCAAGGCGAACGCCCTGTGCCCCTTTGGCTTCAACCAACACAAAGGTATTTTGCAGCGGCTGCGACAGCGTGATGCCGCCGGAGTGCGCCACGATGCCACCGGACACGTTAAGCGAGGTCTGCTGATAGTTGGAGTTGTAGCTGTGGCCTACCTCGATGTTGCCGTAACTGCCCTGATAACCGAGGTTCGCAAGACTGGTACTTCCGCCATTCTCGGTATGACCGGTTTGCAGGAAGTAGTTCATACGGTTGTCATCGAGCAACGTTCCGCTCAGGCCGGTGCTGAAACCGTCGCCACTCTGTTTGCTGTGGGTTGCGTTAAAGCTTACGGTCATATCGCGGTTAGCATCGAAGACGCTGAACGGAATCGACAGGTTGAAGTTGATGCTGTTGTCGGTATAGCCGTAGTTACTGCGGCTGTTCTGGTAGAACATGCCGTAGTTGACGCGCTTCCACGAGGAGCTGATCCCGGTCTGGACGGTGCGGTCGTAGGCTGAAGTGCCCCAGTAATTCTGGCGCGACAATACTGCGTAAAGCGAGGCACCAGCGATATGCTGGTTAACCGATATCTGCACGCGCTGGCGTTTGTTGTTGTAGCGCAGCGTGTCGTAGTATTTGCGTTCGTTCGTTGCCCAGTCCGGTACGCCGTTCTGGTTGTTGTCCTGATCGTAATACTGTGTGTGGTATAAGCCGTTATCCCAACTGGCCCGCTCATTGATTGCGTCTGAGAAGTCATAATAGCCAGAGGTAGAATAACGATACCCGGCGAGCTGGAACTCGGTTCCCAGGGTATTCAGAGATTTGGAATACAGGAAGCGGAAGCTGGCGCCGCGTTTGTTTTCGCCAGTAGCCAGATCGGTGTCGGACCAGGCCGCATCCACAGACGCCGCGCCCCATTCGCCAAAGTTGGTGCCGACCCCAACAACCCCAGAACGATAATTTTCAGCCAACAGCAGGCCGCCGTACGGCGTCAGATCGTATTGTGTACCGTGAGAAACCGTCGCCTGGACGAATTTTGGTTGATAACTGGTTGAGCCATCATGATATTTACCGGCGGTTACCTGATATTCCCACATCCCTTCGCGCAGCATATTCGGTACGGAAGAGTAAGGAATGCTGAAACTATGGCGCGAGCCGTCAGCTTCGATAACCGTCACATCAAGGTCACCGCTGAGGTTGCTCGGATAGATATCGTTAAGGGCAAACGGCCCCGGCGACACCATCGTACTGTAGACGGTATAACCGTTCTGGCGAACTTCCACACGGGCGTTGGTGTTAGCCACGCCGCGCACTACGGGCGCATAACCGCGCAGACTGTCTGGCAGCATCTCAGGAATGCTCGAGATCTGCATCCCGCGGAACTGGAAACTGTCGAAAACGTTATTGTTGGTGTTGCTCTGCCCCATCTGGACTCGGCTGCGCCATGGAATAATATCGGTTTCCACCCAGGAAGAGACCGGCGTCCATTCCTCTTTTTCACCCGGTTGTTTCGACAGCGTAGAGTTATTACGAAAACGCAGCGGGCCAAGGTTGACGCCGTTGTTCAGCGACAAGAAATAGTAATCGCCCTGACGGGTGTTGTTGTTGTCTGAAAAACGGTTGTGATCGCCGCTGAACGAGTAGTTCACGTAGGCCGCGTTGATGCCGTTCTCGTACACGCGGGGTGAAATCATGCCCTGCGGGAGCGGTTCCATGTGGGTCTGCGGAACGGAAATATCCAGTTCCTGTAGTGCGGCATTCCAGCTCATCGAGCTGCCCGGAATGGCTTTTACGATGTCATAACAGGAACTGCTTCCCGCCGTATCTGCAACCAGAATCCCGTATTCGCGGTATTCATCAGCGGACAGGCAAAACGTCCCTTGGGTATTGGGCTGTAATTTCTTAAATTCAATTTCACGGTGATCGACACGCTTTTTATTCACGTAAATATCGAACGGATAACGCCCGGGTAAAATATCATCGCCATTAGCAAGATCTTTAACCAGCGTGACGTTATCCTCACCATGAATAAACGACGTGTTGAATTGCTCATCAGCATAAGATAACGGCGCGACTAACAATGGCATTGCTGATACACATAAAGCGCATCGAATGTGATAAGCCAGACGCCGTGGTAACAGGTCCATTTGTTTATTGCGAGCCATGCTGTTCATTCCTAAGCTGAATTATTGAATGCGTGTATCTTTTATTTCTGTGTGACCGCCGTAATCATTGATGAAAGTAAATGACAGGCTATTGGCCGCAGACGCGCCGGCAGGTAGCGCAATACGCAGAGAAGCCATCGGCTTCACCATATCGGCTTCGGTTTTCCAGGTTTTTCCGCCACTGCCTTTGAGGGTCAGCACCCCAAAAGTGACGTGCAATGGCCCGTTGTTGGTGACCACAAGGTCATTGCCCTGTTTGCGCCAGGTGAGCGCTTCAGCTTCTTTCTGAAGCGTTGTTTTCACCGTGGTTGGGCGATAAAAGAGTTTCACGCGAGTCCGCACCGCAATTTGCAGTACGTTTTCTTGTTCGGCCGAAGGCGGTATTTCCTGAACGTTAATCCAGTAAACGGATTCGCGATCGGTAGGCAGGCCGTTGCCGGAGTAAATAAAGCGCAAAATAGCGTCTTTATTTCCTGCCAGTTTCAAAATTGGCGGGATAACCTGCATGGGTAAATTAGCTGGCGTTTTGCTGGCATCGCCGTTATCAAGCCAGGTCTGCACCATCCAGGTTTCATCGGTGTCATTGTGAATAGATAAGGCGGCAGACTTTTGGTTGCCGTTATAAATAACCCGAGTCTCTCCGACCTGAATTCCCGCAGAGGCCTGTAAAGATATAAGAAGTAATAATGATGCCAGTCGCTTTTTCATTTACTCAATCCAATTAATCACGCAGACCATCCGTGGTCCAGATCCCACATTCCGTGGCTTATTTGTATTCGATGGTAAAAGTGGCATTCGCGTTTGCAGGACCAGCTTGTACGGTATCGAAAGATTTGTAGCGCGCTTTCAGGTTGAAAGTGGCAGTACCATCAGCCGCGATAGTGACCCACGGGCTTTTATCATCAGCGGACTGGTTAACAGGAATGATTTGCTCGTTGTTATCAAGAACTTCGATACCAACACCATCAGCCAGTTTTAAATCTTTAGTCGGGTTAACAGACAGCAGGTTTGAGTGACCGGCAACAGTCTGGCCATCAAAACGCAGGGAGTAATCGCCAGCTTCACATTTTTCAAGCGAAATGGTGAATGCTTTAGAAGCCGTTACGTCACCGACTTGGGTAAATGCAGTTGTTGGGTATTTACCAATGAAAACTTGTTTATCCTGGTCGCCAGAAACGACGTTACAGGTGGATTTCACGATCTCACCGGTGAATTCAACCTTGCCATTTACTGCATAGGCATTCATTGCTGTTGCTGACAGGATTAGTGCAGCGGCAGGCAGTAAAATCTTCTTCATTGTGACTCCATGTACTGATTAGAAAATAACTATTAGGAGGCAAATAAAAGCCTCTGGTTATTAATGGGACTGCTCGATCGACAACGTCCGGATGGACTGATTGGGCGAGGGAAATTTACACCATGAATTTACATAGATTGATTGTTTTCACGACTTAATAAACAGAAATTAATAGATTGTTACATTTGCTGGAGAGGTGAATTTGTGATCAGCCAGGGGCTATATTTTGGTGGGCGATGAGAAGCAAATTGGTTAGTTGTTGTTTTAATTAAGTAATTTTTTGGTTTCACAGTCTTACATTCTGTGTTTTTCGCTGACTGCAACACGAACAATCAACCATTACCGACAACTAAGACAGTTAATCTTAGGATTTGTTTTATTTTGGATTTTTATGCTACATTTAATGCCAACAGGATTATAAGCTTACCATGGTATTATTAACGCAAGGCCACTATTACTCTCTGGTAATAATTGATTATATTCCCAGTGGGAAATTAATGACTTTGCAGATACAACGATTGTTATTAAATAGCGCTGAGTGACGGCTCTTCTCTGGGTTCAGATAACAATCTTATTCCCCCCCATTAGCAAACTGTTAGCACTTTGATATTCGTATCAGAAGGATAATTACAAAATGGAAGACGCCTACGTCAAACAGGATATGTTTGAAATCATTGCGATTATGCGTGAGGCAGTAAAAAAGGGAAGTCGTGTTGATATCCATGACAAAAACATGGTTATAGCCAGTCGTATTCAGAAAATAGATTCCGCAGGCTTTTTTATCCCGTGGGAAGAAGAATTGGCGAAAAAGCGCAATGCTTTGAATTTTGTTATCCAGGATGACAACGGCAAATACGATTTTAAAACGGCAAAAGCAAAAGCCGTTATCGTTAATAACGTCAATTGTTTATACGTCTGTTTTCCCGTAAGCGTCAAAGTGACCCAGCGGCGAATGCATTCGCGTTTAACCCTGGCAAACAAACATAACTTCCAGTGCTACGGCAAGTTTAATGATGGGCGTAAATACCACTACAGAATTAAGGATATTTCCCACGGTGGTTGTGCACTGATTGTTGAAAATGATGAGCATATTAATTCACTTTGCGGCACGACATTACGCAATGTTGAATTTGATTTTAATGATATAGGCACTCTGGTTTCTAATCTTCACGTGATCAACGTAGAGCCAATAATAGAAACCGACGAGGATGAGAGCTATCGTGACGTCGTTCATCTCTCCTGCCAGTTCAAGCGAATGACGGAAAGTACGCTGCGAAAACTGGACAATATCATTGTTAAATTACTCCTTGAAGAGAAACGACTGCACCGATTATAAGGCGGCCGCTGGCTTTTCGTTTTTAAAGAGAAATAACACCGATGAAAAATATTATCGTCTGGAGCGCCATGGATTTCATGGGGGCGGGCCTGCATTCAGCCATTATCGAATCAGGACTGAAGCCTGTCTTTGTGAGCACGACGGCAGAGCTGGAGTTTGTGCTGGAGGCAGATCCCACCGTACCGCTGCTGATTAGCCTGCTGGACAGCAGTTATTCCCCCACAGAAAAAATCCTCTGGCTTAATCACCATGTGGAAGATGTGAAGGGAAAACAGATTGCGCTGCTGTTAAAACACCAGCACAAATCACTGGTACCGGAATTATTGCTTCACCATGTTCAGATGATTGCCGACAATGCCCGGCTGGCGCAGCTGCATTTAACGCTGCTTCAGATGGTGATGAACCCTGGCATTGTTAGCTCCATGGGAACCCGATCAACGGAGCGCGGTAAACTGACGCAAATGGAAAAAAGCATTCTACGGTTACTGCTTGATGGCTCAGATATTCGCCACGTGTCGCAGCAACTGGCCATCAACTACAAAACCGCGCAGTGTCATAAGATGAACGCTGTACGGAAACTGGGGTTTCGCAACAGCGCTCAGCTTTATCAAAACCTCAGCGGATTCCGTTCGTTTATATTCTGAGGCTGGGGGCAATTGATTAACGATTATGTCGGTGAACCCGGCAGACTAAAACCGCTGTTCGCTTGCAATCCCATATGGCAATACATGGCGCATGCCGCACTTAATATCGACATCGCAATGGCCGCGCCACTCCCTTCTCCGAGGCGTAAATCCAGATAGAGATACGGCTTTAGGTTAAGGTGCTCTAATGCGCGTTGCGCGCCTTTTTCTGCCGAGAAATGTGAAGGGATACAATAGCTTTTGACTTCAGGTGCAATCTGGCAAGCCGCGATGGCCGCCGCGTAGGAGAGAAAACCGTCCAGCACCACCGGAAGGCCACACGCCCCCGCCCCAAGAATGACCCCCGTCATCCCCACCAAATCGTACCCGCCCACTTTCGCCAACACATCCACCGCATCATTGCCGTCAGGCCGATTAATGTGGATAGCCTTTCTCACAATAGACTCTTTGTGCTGTAACTGATCGAGTGGGAGGTTGGCCCCGATCCCCACCACATCGTGAGGATCACAATCGCTAAAGACGCTGATCATCGCCGAAGCGGGTGTGGTATTGGCAATACCCAATTCACCGACGCCAAAAATAGACACGCCTTCATCCGCACGCTTCTTCACCAACTGTGCGCTGGCCAGCAGCAGTTGTTCAGCGTCCTGGCGCGACATGGCTGGCCCCCGGGCAATATTGCCGCAACCGCGTGCCAGCTTAAGGCTCACCATATCCGCGATGGGTTCACAATCAATGCCAATATCTACCGGCAAAACCGACGTCTGGCTGTTTTTTGCCAACACGCACACGCCGGTCAGCCCTTTCTGCATATTCAGCGCCTGAATATAGGTGACCTCTTTTGGTGTGACGGCCACACCTTCATCAAACACACCGTGATCGGCGCACATCACAATGATTTCTTTTTGCAGATTATCCAGATGGCTCAAACCCCGCATACCCGCCAGTTGAGTGGCCATCACTTCCAGGCGTCCAAGACTTTTTGCAGGCTTCGCTAAACTTTCAATATAGTCAGCCGCTTGCGCCATTTTTTGTTCATCAAGCGGCCTGATGCTTGCCACTAATTCCGTTAATGTTTGCACCGTTCTTATCCTCAATTGTTTAACGCGTCATTCAAACCCACAGCAATGCCAGCAGAAAAACCAGTTCACCCACCTCTTCCGAGGCACCCAATGTGTCGCCGGTTTGCCCCCCTAACTGACGGCGAATAAATGACGCGACGCCATAAACCACACAATAAGTCACCAGAGTGGCGATAAGCCCCCGCGATCCGGCGAGTAACACCACCAGCAGCGCCCCAATAATCAAGGTTGTGGCTGCCTGAAAGCCGCTAATCTGGCCGATATAAACATTGCCCATTCCTTCACCGGCACGGGCATAGCGCTGCCTGTACATCGCCAGCACCATGGCCGCCCTGGCGGCTACCGGCGCGCAAATCAGCAGAGCGAAGAGTTCTTTAACGGGATAATGCGAAAGCGAAACCACAACGAATGTTTTGATGAGAATACAGAAGACCAACGCCAGGCCACCGTGCGTTCCCAGGCGGCTGTCGCGCATAATTTCCAGCATGCGCTCGCGGCTACGGGCAGAAAAAAGTCCGTCGCAGGTGTCCGCCAGCCCATCCAGATGAAACCCACCGGTCAGAAAAGCGAGGGCCAAAACATAGGTCAGCGCGCCAATATAAATGCCGCCCCCGCTCTGGCTGACCAGCAGCGAAACCAACGCGGCAATCCCGCCGACAATACAGCCCACGATGGGAAAATACGGCACGCCCTTGCCATACTGGTTGAACTCAACGCCATCAGCCCACTTTTCGGGCACCGGAATGCGGGTAATAAATCGCATCGTCGCGACCAGCATGTTTAGCGACATTTGATTTTCACCCCAATTCCCGCCACCACCCACCACACCTCATCTGCCGCCTGCGCAAGCTTCTGATTTACCCTGCCGGATATATCCACAAAATGGCGCGCGAGGCGATTAGACGGTGTGATGCTCATGCCCAGCTCATTAGTCACAATGAAGATCGGGGCTGAAGACTGTTGGCATGCCGCTATGAGATCGTCAATCTGACGGTACAAGAATGCTTCCAGAGCAGTAAAATCCAGCGTTTCAGGGTCAGCGCCTTCGCTTTCTTCATAAAGCAGGTTTGAAAGCATTGTGGTGATGCACTCCAGCATCACGCCTTCACCAGGCTGTAAATGGTGGCGGATCACGTCGCCCACATCGCGGAATCCTTCCCAGGTACGCCAGTGTTCTGGCCGTTGCGCTTGATGCTTCGCTACTCGCAAGGCCATCTCGTCATCCGTGACCAGAGAGGTGGCAATGTATAAAACGTGGTCACAATGCTGAGCGGCCAGCCGTTCTGTATGGCCGCTTTTTCCGCTGCGTGCGCCCCCCGTGACCAGAATCATTCCGTTGCCTCCTGGTGTTCACGCATGACGTGATAAATTTTTTCTATATCAATGTTCTGCCGCATAGCGGCGGCCAGAAGATCAAACTGCTGTGCTTTGTAACTCGCGTAATCCACAGTATTTGTCAGCGCGGCTAATCCCTTCCTCGCCCGAAGACCATCGACGACCGCCCGCGTAAAGGCGTTGCTATCGAATAATCCATGCAGATAAGTACCAAAAACCAGCCCATCATCGCTGACTGCGCCGTCAGCCACCGACCCACCATTTTTTTGCAGCGACAACGCCGGACGACAACCCGATGTTAAACGCGTTTCCCCCATGTGGATTTCATAGCCGCGTACCGCAATCCCCGACGCCTGCGCCAGCCAACCGGGCAATGAGGCTGCGATTTCAGCCGTCACCTGGGTGGTGGTTTTGCTGCTGGCAAACTGGGTCACGGTGTTGAGCAACCCCAGCCCCGGTAATGTGCCAAGCCCGGACTCCACCTCGTCAATAATGGTTTCACCCAGCATCTGATAACCACCGCAAATCCCGATGATCGGCACACCGCATCGATGCAACTCCAGCACTTTCTGGGCCAGCCCGTGCTCCTGCATCCAGGTCAGATCGCCAAGGGTGTTTTTGCTGCCCGGCAAGATAACCAGATCCACACCGTCCAGATCTTCGGCATGGCGAACATATCGCACCCGCACATCCGGTTGCGCCGCCAGCGCATTGAAATCCGTAAAGTTGGAAATGTGCGGCAATTGCATCACGGCAATCTCGATATCGCGCTTTTCGGTGCGCGCGTATTTACCCCGCTGGAGCGCCACGCCGTCTTCATCTTCCAGATCAACATCCAGCCACGGCATCACCCCCAACACCGGGACCCCCGTTAATGACTCAATCTGTTCAATCCCGGGGAGAAGCAACGCCACGTCACCGCGGAATTTATTGATGATGACGCCTTTTACGCGCCAGCGTTCGTGCTCCTGCAACAGCGCCAGCGTGCCGTAAATGGAGGCGAAAACGCCGCCACGATCGATATCCGCCACCAGGATAACCGGGCATCCTGCCATTTCCGCCATCCCCATATTGACGATGTCGCGGTCGCGCAAATTGATCTCTGCCGGGCTACCCGCCCCCTCCAGCACCAGCACGTCATATTCTTGTGCAAGGCTGTTATACGCCGCCGCTACTTGTTCGCGCAGCCGCGGTTTGTATTCGTGGTAACTGACGGCATCCATGTTGCAGGCCACCAGCCCCATCAGCACCACCTGCGCTTTGCTATCACTGGTGGGCTTGAGCAATACCGGATTCATGCGTACATCCGGCACAACTCCCGCCGCTTCGGCCTGGAATATTTGCGCCCGCCCCATCTCTTTACCTTCCGGCGTGATGCCGGAATTCAGCGCCATGTTCTGCGATTTAAACGGTGCGGTTCGCCATCCATCCTGATGGAAAATACGGCAAAGCCCCGCGGCCAGAACACTTTTCCCGACATCAGATGCCGTTCCCTGTAGCATGATTGCCCGCTTCATGACGCCTCCTGAATGTATGTCGCCCGCATCCGGGCAAAAAAATCCGCCTCATTTTTACAAAGCGGCAATCCCAGCTCGAGGTGCAATTTGACCAGCCATGGCTGCGTTAACCCCGCTTGCTGAATACAGGCATGACGAGAAAAGACCGCTTCCGGCGTCCCTTCCGCTAAAACCTCACCGTGGTTGAGCACATACACCGCGTCGCTCACCTCGTAAATCAAATCGATGTCGTGGCTGGAGATCACCACATGGTTGCCCTGCGCGACGATGCGCCGAATGATTTCAATCATTTGCATACGCCCTGACGGGTCGAGCCCTGCCGTCGGCTCGTCCAGTAACAGATATTTCGCCTGGAGTACCAACGCGCCCGCAATGGCAACACGTTTCTTCTGCCCATGGCTCAGGCACTGAATCGGCTGATGACGGAAGGCGTGTGCATCGACCAGCGTCAACGCCTCCTCTACCCGCCGTGCAATCTCTGCTTCATCTACCCCGAGATTGCGCAGCGCGAACGCAATGTCGCTGTCGATATCGGTGTAGAAAATCTGCTGTTCCGGGTCCTGGAAAACGGTGGTGACCTGCTGACGCAGCGCCAGCAAACCGCGTTTGCTGTAATCCAGCGGTTTTCCCTGCCACAGCACCGCCCCTTTTTGCGGTTTCAGAATGCCGCTCAGGTTCATAAATAATGTCGATTTTCCGCAACCGTTCGCCCCCACTAACCCGGTGACCGAATGGCGTGAGAAATCCAGCGAAACACCTTTGAGTACCGGCTCGTCCTGGTAGCGAAACCAGAGAGATTCAGTGGCTAGCATGACGCTCCTTACAGGTGAAAATCACCCTGATAAAGTTTGATATCCAGCACCGTCACCATTTGCTGATAACGCATCATCACCCGGGTGAGCAGCAGTCCAACCAGCATCGCAAACGATCGATATCCCTGAGGCAGGCGGCGATAGCCAAAGCGCAACGTCTGAGCGCGATGGATAGCCAGCGCCTCCTCCAGCAAAATAAAAATAAAGCGCCAGGTCAGCAGGATTTGTTCGGTCATTAAACGCGGCACCCGCGCCCGTTGCAGTAGCTCAATCAACTGCGGAAAAGGCAGATTCAGTACCAACCAGAAGGTTGACGCCAGCGCTGCCAGGCTTCGCCAGAAGGTGGCATTGGCCATCAGCAAGCCGTCATGACTGATACCAACCCAGACGCTGCCCACCGGCACGCTCCACAGCAGCGCTCCAGGTTGGTGGCTGATACTGAATAGAATGGTGACAACCCCCACCAGCAAAAAACCAAAAGGCAGCGCCATCCAACGGCACCAACGCCTGAGCGAAATACGCAGTAACCAGCAGGTTAGCGCCGCCACCAGCGCCAGCAGGCAAGCCTGGCCGGCCGGTGGCAGGACAAACGCTAGCACCATCATCGTCAGCCACAGCCAGAACTTGCGGACAGGTGAAACGTGATACCAGCGGCTCTGATAGCTGATTCGGTCAAGCCCGGTCAGTTGCACGTTGTCTCCCTTTCCAGAAACCGAAAATGTAGAAAATCACCGCCGTGCCCAAAGAGCCCTGCAAGGTAAACAGTAAGCTTTCTATTTCGCCGCTTGCGGGTTCATACAGCGGCTGGAACCACGGTGTGTAATTCGGGGCGATGACTTGAATCTGGCTTTCCGCTTCACCGTCGGAACCGCCATACTCGCCATTGTGGTCAATGAAGAAGGGCAGTATCACCAGCGCAATGACCATCCCGAGTAAAATAATTGTCTTTTTCATCGTTAGTGCCCCTCTACCGTTATCAACCGACGTTTCGTTATTTGGTCGTAGATCAATACGGTCAGTAGCCCTTCAGCTATCGCGATCGGGATCTGCGTCAAACAGAAAATACTCATAAACTTGAGAGTCGATCCCATCATGCCCGCCTCCGAGTCGGGGAACGCGACCCCCAGTTGAACCGACGTCACAAAATAGGTGGTTAAGTCCGCCAGCATGGCGCATAAGAAGACGCCGACATCACGACGTAACCCTGCGCGGCAAGCCAGTTTCCACACCAGATAACCCACAACCGGCCCCATCACCGCCATCGATATTCCATTAGCGCCAAGCGTCGTCAAACCGCCGTGAGCTAATAGCAGAGACTGGAACAGCAACACCACCGCGCCGAGGATAGCCACTACGCCCGGCCCGAATAAAATCACCGCCAACCCAACGCCCGTGGGATGCGAGCAACTCCCGGTGACCGAAGGAATTTTCAGCGCCGACAAGACGAAAACAAATGCGCCGCACAGCGCCAGGAGCACTTTCTGATGGCTGTCCTCGGCCACAATCTGGCGTAAACGCACCAGGCCGTACCACAGACAAGGTAAAAAGAGCAGCCACCAGGCCAGCGCCCACATCGGCGGTAAAAACCCTTCCATAATGTGCATCGCAAACGCCTGCTCTGGCACCACCATCAACAATAGCGCCGCTGCCAGGCCGCTGAACGAGAGCCGTTTTAGCTGTTTTTCGAGGTTCATTTTCTTTCTCTCCCCCACTGTTTATTAATCAGAATGGTGGAGAAGTACGGCAGTGGGTTCTCGTCATCTATGGCGCTCAGCTCCCGCCAGCACTGCTCCCCCGGTAGCGTGGCTTCCGCCATCATCAAGGCGCAATCCAGCAAATTCGCTTCTTGCAGCAGACATTTAATGCGCGCAAAGCGACCATACACTTTCATTAATACCAGGCTGTCATGCTGCTCCAGCGCCTGGCGAATCTCCGCTTCTGGCGCGGTACAGGAAATCACGGCCAGCGATTGCTGCTCCATCGCCAGCGGCGTGGCGGAACGTGAAGCAATCGCGGAAAAAGAGGTCACGCCGGGGATGATTTCCAGCCAGTCAGGATTTTGTAACCGCTTGAGCAAAAAGACCCAGGTGCTGAACAACATGGCATCGCCGAGGGTAATAAAACCGACCCGTTTTCCTGCCTCGACATCGCTTTGCAGTTCGGCGGCAACCGCATCCCAGACTTCCTCTTTTTCAGCACTGTCAGCACTCATTGGGAAATGACGGCAACAGACTTGCGTGTGCTCACCCAGATATTCACGGACGATGGAAAGGGCCAGGCTATCGCCGCCTTTGCGTCCGGCTGGGGCATACACCACATCCAGCGTGGCCAATACGCGTGATGCCCGCACGGTGATTAGGTCGCTTGCCCCAGGTCCGGTGCTGATGGCATAGAGTTTTCCCGTCATGCTGCCTCCTTCATTGCGCTTTTAATGGCCTGCTGCAAATGTGCGACAAACATCGCACGCACCGCCGGGTTCTCACCCAACCCCTGCAACCACGGTGTGGCCGGGATCCCTGCGGCGCAGAACTGAGATTTCCACGAATCGTCTTCGTCAGAAGCCATATCGTTGATGGCGTGATCGCCAGCCACCAGCATTAACGGCATCAGATGTACGGCGCGAACGCCTTCGGCAAGCATGCTGTCGATCAGTTGGCTCACTTCCGGGTAACTTTCCACCGCGCCCACTCTTGCGAGGATCTGTTGCGCTTTCATCATGTGATCAAGACAGGCGTACGCGGCGAATGCGTGATGGCTGGCTCCGTGGCCCATGAACACCACTTCTTCCCGTTCGCCCAATACAGGCATTTGCTGGCGCAGTGCCACCATGAGTTGCGAATAATCATCAAAACTGCTGAGCAGAGGCGCACCAATCACCAGCTTCGAAAACAAAGGCCGCACGATCTGCACTTCATGCACAATCTTTTCGTATTCATCACCGTTGATGATGTGCAACGACTGGATCGCCACGTCCTGATACCCAAGATCGGCAAGCTTTCGTAGCGCCTGCATCGGCGTATCAACAGAGATCCCATCACGCTGTTTTAACTTTCGGATGATCATCCCTGAGGTGTAAGCACGAAACAGGCAGCGATCGGGAACGCTGGCCGCCAGATCGCGTTCACACGCCACAATATTTTTTTCACCGGTGTCGTGATAGCTGGTGCCAAAACTCACGACAAGAAGCGCTTTTTTCATCGTTTAATCCTTTTGTTTCAGCCAGCGTGACAAACGTTGTGAAAATGCCGTCTGGCTTTCCAGTAATTCAGATCCCTGCACCAGGGGTGCCGGGCGCATGATGACAATGCAGGGGATCCCAGCTTCCAGGCAGGGTTGAACTTTCTCCAGGAATCCGCCTTCCGCGCCTGACGCTTTAGTGACAACCAGGTCTGCCCGGCACTGTCGGTAAAAGGCGGCGTTGAATTCGGCACTGAAGGGGCCGCACAGTGCGAAGATGTGATTCACGCTAAATCCCAGATCAGCGCACTGTTGCAGCACCTCCGCGACCGGCAGCACACGGGCCATCAGCGTTTTTCCCGCAAGCCCTGCGCGCCAGGCGGCGAGGTCTTTGCTCCCTGTCGTCAGCAAAATGCGCTCACCCAACGTTGCGGCAACCTGGCAGGCCTCATCGATGCTCTTAACGCAATAAAGCAGTGGATGTTCCACTTCGGCACGTTGCTCTGGCCGCTGGTAGCGGCTTAACAGCACACCGGTTTCCCGGCAGGCGCGCACCAGGTTGCGGCTTACAACTTCCGCGTATGGGTGTGAAGCATCAATCACCCAGCTCGTGCCCTGTTTACGCAACCAGGCGGTCATTTGTTGATAATCCATGCGCCCACAGCGCACCGCTCCGGCGATGTCGCCCGCGAGGTGTTCGCCCGTTGGCGTCGCCACCGACAGGGTGTACGCAACCCCTGCGTCATCCAGTTGTCGGCATAGCGCTCGGGCATCGCTCGTGCCCCCGACGACCAACACATCGCCGAATTTCACAGCGTGTAACCTCGCGGGGTAATCATCAGCCCTTGCTCGACATAGGTCGCCTGATTGCCCACGATGACCAGGCTGGTCATATCCACGGATTCAAAATCCATCTCGCCCAGTGTGGTGACCCATTTCTCTTGTTTTTTGCGCCCGGCAGCCTTCACCACGCCGACCGGGGTTTGCGCGCGTTTGCTGCTTGATAACAGTTCAAAGGCACGGGCCAGATGCCCTTCACGGCCACGGCTGCGCGGGTTGTAAAAACAGATGACGAAATCGGCTTCGCCCGCCGCAATGATGCGTTTTTCAATGACTGCCCAGGGGGTCAGCAGATCGCTTAGGCTGATGTGACAAAAATCGTGCATTAACGGTGCGCCGAGCAAAGAAGCGGCGGCGATGCTGGCCGTCATTCCCGGAATCAGCCGCACTTCCACATCCAGTTTCTGTTTGGTGACCAGCTCAAGCACCAGCCCCGCCATACCGTAGATACCCGCATCGCCACTGCTGATCAGCGCCACGTTGTGTCCGTTTTGCGCCAGTTCAATCGCGGCCTGACAGCGTTCAATTTCCTTACACATCCCTGTTTTGATCACCTGCTTATCGCCGGTGAAAGCCTTCACCAGATGGGTATAAGTTTTATAACCCACCACGATCTCGGCAGACTGCAACGCTTCCACGGCTTCGACGGTCATCATTGCCTGCGAGCCAGGGCCAATCCCAATTACGCTTAACATCAGTGTGAAACTCCCAGTGTGATTAACTCAGGCTTTACGGTATTCATGGCTGAAATCTGCGGCATACAGCCGCGAATAATGGAACTCTTCGCCGAGGAACGCGCCGACCAGAATCAGCGCGGTTTTGCGAATCCCCGCGTCACGGACTTTGTCGCCAATATCGGCTAGGGTACCGCGCACGGTCATGCTTTCCGGCCAGGTCGCCTTATAGACAACCGCGACTGGCGTCGCAGCGGGATATCCGCCCTCAATCAGCCTTTCGGCGACGCGGTGGATGCGTTGAACGGAGAGGTAAATCGCCATGGATGTCTGGTGGCTGGCGAACAATTCAATCTGCTCAAGCGCCGGCACGGGCGTGCGCCCTTCCAGACGCGTGATGATCAGGCTTTGCGAAACTTCAGGCACCGTGTACTCGACACCCAGCTCCGCCGCCGCGCCCAGGAAAGCACTGACGCCCGGCACCACCTGCCACGGGATACCACGGCTCGCCAGCACTTCGCCTTGTTCGCGAACTGACCCGTAGAGCGACACATCGCCGGTTTGCAGACGGACGACCGTTTTACCGGCTTTAATCCCTTCTTCCATCAGGTCGATAATTTGTGTCAGGTGCAGCTCCGCGCTGTCGTGGCACTGCGTTTCTTTCGAGCAATATTCCAGCAGCTCAGTGTTGATGAGCGACCCGGCGTAAATCACCACCTGCGCTTCTTGCAGCAAACGGTAGCCTTTGAGCGTAATCAGTTCACGGTCACCGGGTCCCGCGCCAACAAACCAAACGCTGCGGGGATCAAAAGTCTTAGCCATGATTTTTTTCCTTCTGGCAGGAAATCATAAAAGTGGGGTTATTGGGTTTGAAGTAATGCCCGTTCCCCAGTGGGGTTAACTCGGAAATCTGCAACTGAAGGCAATCAAAATCGTGAATGCCGCGGGAAGAGAGATGATTGAGTGCGGCGGATAGGTTCTCCTGAAGGATAAACGTCAGCACCAGGCGCCCCTCCGGGCAGAGCTGGTTCAACGCCCAGTCAATTAACTGCGTCAGGTTGCCGCCGCTGCCGCCGATAAAAATAGCGTCGGCCTTTTCCCCCTGCGCCATCGGGGCTTCACCGGCGATAATCTCAATATTCCGGCAATCAAAATGGCGGCGGTTTTCCGCCAGCAGCGTCAGCGCCGTAGGGTTTCGTTCGATTGCTGTCACCCGAAGTTCAGGGTGGCCGAGCGCGGCTTCAATTGAGACACTGCCCGTGCCTGCGCCAACATCAATTAAATGGCTGGCCCGATGTAAATCCAGCCTGGCGAGAGCCAACGTCCGCACCACTTCCTTGGTCATCGGGACTTTTGCCCCGCGTAAAAACAGCTCATCTTTCATTGAGGATCACCAGGACATTCATGTCGTACTCAGCTCGGACATCACAGGCGCGCAGCCGGTGGATGCGTTCATTTTCCATCGCCAGGTTTTCACCGATCACCAGCCAGCGTTGCCCGGCACCTCTGGCGTTAAGCTCAGCGGCAATTTCTCGTGGGCCACACAATTTATCTGTCACCATCGCCACTTTGTGCTGGCGAATCAGCGCATCGAAATCGACTGTTCTGCCGTGGCTGCTGGTCAACCAAATGTCATTCATATCAATGCCGGTTTTGGCGCACAGATATTGCACCGCGCTGATCCCTGGGATCACCTGCACGCGCTCAAGTCCGAAATGCGCGACCAACCGCGTGCCAATGCCATAAAACAGCGGGTCGCCGGAAGCCAACACCACCACGCGGTGCGATAACCGGCGCTCAAGCCAGTCGAGTAAACCGGGGATGTCGGCATCCAGTTCACGCGTTTCGCCGCAGAAATCAGGGAACTGCGCCAGATGGCGCTTCCCGCCGACCAGAAATTCAGCGTCAGCGACAGCCTGGCGGGCAACGGGCGTCATCAGATGCAGGCCCGCAGGCCCCATCCCCACAACGGTTAACATTGCAATTCCTCCGCGATGTCCTGCAACGGACGATTACTGCCCAACAGTTGGTTATCAAAAGAGAACATCACGGCATCACAAACAGGCGGATGGTTCGTAAAACGCAGCGTCTGGCCAACACGCAGACAAATGCGTTCGGCAAGGTGGTTATAGATGTGCTGAAAACCCCAGGCATCTATGTGCTCTTGCGCCGCCTCGGTGGTGTCGCATTGGCTGACGGCGGTCAGCAATTCGTAAGGCGCGTGAAGTAGGGCCAGGTGCGCGACCAGCGTTTCCATGCGGGCGTCGGCAATATGGCTATGGGTGTGAAATATCCCGGCAGCGACCTTGATAAGCTTCCCCGGATGCCCGACCAGCACGATGTGACGGAACCCGAGGCGCACCGCTTCCGAAATCATGTAACCCACAAAGTTGCTCATGGTGACGATGGACTGGCTATCCACCCCAAGCTGTTCGCGTACAAAACGTTCGCCATGATTGCCCGGCACCATCACGATGCGATCCAGCCCTGCGGCGCGCTTCAACTCCAGTTCCAGCGCCAGCGAACGCTTCCAGCTCTCTTCTGACATCGGGGTCACAATGCCCGTGGTGCCAATAATAGAGATCCCGCCGATCACGCCCAGCCGAGCGTTATAGGTTTTTTGTGCCCGGATCTCCCCTTCGGGGGCGAAGATCTCCACACTCGCGCCACGCGATGGCCCAATCACTTCACGTACAGCTGACTCGATCGTCTGGCGCGGTGTCCGGTTGATAGCAGCGCTTCCGACCGGCAGGCCGATACCTTTACGCGTGACTTTTCCTACACCTTCGCCGCCGCAAAGGGTTATCTCACCAGAATCATTCAGCGCGACTCGGGCGAAAATCAGCATGCCGTGCGTGGCGTCAATATCATCACCACCGTCTTTACGGATGGCGGCAACGGCTTGCTGCCCTTCGATTTGCGGCGATTCCACATTCAGACACAGCGTCACGCCGGAAGGCGTCGTAATCGAAACCTGATGAATCAGGTGCTGGCGCAGGACCATTAACGCCGCGACTTTTGCTGCCGCCGTCGCGCAGGAGCCGGTGGTATAGCCTTTGCGTAACGCTTTGCCGTTATGCCACACCGGCGCATCGAAGGAGTCGCTCATCACGCCTCCCGCATGTGGTAGAGCATGGCATTGACGATGGCGGCCGCGACGTTACTTCCCCCTTTGCGCCCCCGCGCCGCAATGGCTGGCAGAGGGCTGGTCGTGAGCGCCTCTTTTGACTCCTCTGCACCGACGAACCCCACCGGAACGCCAACCACACCGCGAACCGGAGTCTCTTTTTCCAGCAAGCGGAACAGTGCGGTTGGGGCGTTACCAAAAACAAAGATCTTCTCGCCTTCCTCTTCCAGCGCCAGATCCACCGCCGCCATGGAACGCGTTATTCCCTGCTCTTTCGCCTGGCGCACCACGTGGGGATCGCTGATATAGCAACGGCACTCGCCCCCGAAACTGGCCAACAGCGATTTATTGATGCCGGAGAGCGCCATGGTGGTGTCCGTATAAACCGTGCAGCCACTGCGCAACGCGTCGCACAGGTGGTCGAGCGCATGTTCGGAAAACCATAAGATATCCAGCCAGTCGAAATCTGCCGTGGTATGGATGACCCGTTTAATCACCGCTTCATGCAGCTCGCTGGCAAAACGGTATTCCGGCCGGGTTTCCCGCACGATCTCGCCGATAATCTCGAAACTTTTGGTTTCAATCGCTTGTGGTTGTTGTATGTAATTCATCATATTGCCCTTAGAAAGCCCCAGACCAGATAACCCGCACCAGCGCAAACAGCATCAGCGCCAACGTGGAAGCCACCCACATCAATTGAATCGTTCCTGAAATATCGTCAACGGCTATCTCGCGGGACGCGTCCCCGAGCCAGGGTTTATCAATCCGTTGCCCAAAGTATTCATTCGGCCCGCCCAGACGGATCCCTAACGCCCCTGCTACCGTGGCCTCAGACCAACCGCAGTTGGGGCTGCTGTGGTTATAACGATCGCGCCAGCCAATACGCAGCGCGTCCACGGCATTTTTCCGGCACACCCATGCGGCCAGGCTCAGTAATAACCAGCTGATACGCGCCGGGATGAAGTTGGCGAGGTCGTCCATTCGCGCGCTGACTTTGCCAATCGCGCGGTATTTTTCGTGTTTGTAGCCCACCATTGAATCCAGCGTATTGACGGCTTTATAGGCCATTGCCAGTGGCGCTCCGCCCAGCAGCAGGAAAAACAGCGGCGCAATCACGCCATCCACGGTGTTCTCCGCGACGGTTTCCACCACGGCACGATTGATTTGCGGCATGTGCAATTGAGAGGTGTCCCGCCCGACTATCCAGGCGAGTTTTTTGCGGCTTTCTTTAAGGTTGCCTGCACGTAACGGCTGCTCAACGTCACGCGCGGCGTCATCCAGACTGCGGGCAGCCAGCACGGTGAAAATCATCCACACTTCGACAACCCACTTGAGGCCTGGGTGTATAGCATTGGCAACATGCAGCACGCCCCACGCCACGCCCCATGTGATCCCCACAACGCTCAGCCACATCACCCCGCCGCCGAGGGTCAAGGCGGTTTCGCTGCGACAGCAGCGTCTGACGAGTCGTTGTACAAAGGTAATCAGCGCGCCAATCCAGCGCACCGGATGCGGCCAGTGATGAGGATCGCCCAGCAGATAATCCAGCATCCACGCAACCGCCCAGGCCAGTAGCGTCATCTCGCCCTCCTGGCCGCGCTGATCCAGCGCTTCAGCAGTGTTGGACGCTGGGCAAAATGAATATGCAGGTAGCTGGCGAAGGTATTTCCCACCTGCCAGCCACCCGACCACGTCTGAAGAACCGCGCCGTCGCGGGTTTTACTGCTCGCCATGACCGCCGGGGTTTCCGGCGTAAAATCTGAATAATGAAACTCGTGGCCCCGCAGCGTTTCGCCTGCGTCGGCCAGCAACGTTGGCACCAGCGCACGGCTTTCACAGTAGCCAAAGCGGGTTAGCTTTTTGCCCATCGCGCTATGGCCGGGGATAGCGCCGACCATCGGATAAGTCACGCCGTGGCTGTCTTGCAGTGAGCTTCCGAGGTACATCAACCCGCCGCATTCGCCATAAATCGCCACGCCCTGTTGATGAGCCGCCAGGATTTGTGCGCGCATGGCATGATTGGCGGACAACTTCTGCGCGTGGAGTTCCGGGTAGCCGCCACCGAACCAGATCATCTGGCATTCCGGCAACTGGCTGTCATGCAGGGGGCTGAAGCGCACGATGCGCACGCCTGCGCGTTCAAGAAGGGAAATGTTGTCGGCGTAGTAGAAGTTAAACGCCTCGTCATCCGCCAGTGCCAGCGTTAATCCTTTGCCGCAATCTGCAGACGGTAATTCGGGCCACGCTCCTGAAGGAAGCACATCGCAGACGCTCAGTGCCAGCAGCTGGTCAATATCCAGCGTGTTTTCCAGCACCCTGGCGAAGTCTGTCCATGGCTGCGAATTGACTACGGACTCGCGTGCGGTCACCAACCCCAGATGCCTTTCAGGTAGCGAAACCCCTTCCACGCGGGGAACGTAGCCCAATACCGGCACGTTGCAGTAGCGTTCAATCGCGCTTTTCAGGAGCTGATAATGGCTTTCGCTATTGACGCGGTTGACGATCACACCCGCCAGCGGCAACGCAGGATCAAAACGTTGAAACCCCATGACGGTGGCGGCAATCGACGTCGAGACGGCTTTACCGTCAACCAGAAGAATGACCGGGCAGTTAAGCTGTTTTGCCATTCCCGCCGTGCTGCAATAATCAGGATCGGTGCCATAGCCATCGAACAGCCCCATCACGCCTTCAATCACCGCAATATCCGCATGCTGCATACGCTCGGCAAACAGGGCATTTAACGTGAAGACGGGCAACATAAAGCGGTCAAGATTCAGGGAGCTCGTGCCGGTTACGGCGCTATGCCAACCGGTATCAAGGTAATCAGGCCCAACTTTGCAAGGCTGAACGCGCAATCCGCGCTGTTTGAGGAGGCTAAGCAAACCCAGCGTGACCGTGGTTTTTCCACATCCGCTGGAGGTGCCTGCAAGAATGAATGTCCGTTTCCTGACTGCCATACCCCAATCCTGTTTTGGGTGGTTGGGCTGTCAGGAAGTGCGGTTACCCGGTCTTTCGACCAGACGCATCTGAGCAACCCACTTCCCACCGAAGTTGTTGTTTTTGGCTAACAGACTGGTCTTCTGGCTTAGCGTCACTCTCACCCGCCCTTCCCAATCTTGCGATCAGTGGCATTACGGGTTCGTCAGCATCACAGCAGCGGGGGCTGCGGGGGATTTAAACCCCCTTCCCAACCACACAATGTGGTATATCAGTTAGCATTACAGTTAGTCGCGCATGGAATTAATTCACGCTTCTTCATACATATACCCTTTATCATTCGAGTTGCAGGTAGGCGGCAAGGGAGCAAATCCCCAGGAGCTTACTAAAGTAAGTGACTGGGGTTTGAGAGTGCAGCCAACACCCCTGCAACTTGAAGGATGACGGGTATAGAGACATAATTTAAAAACGCTTCAGAACATCACCAAATAAAAACTCGACACAGGTTATAGCCACTAACGAATTAAATTCTTGCGCTACGACAATTTATCAGACCAATTAAATTTGCTTACTTTGACACACTCCACAATTAATAGCCTTTTTGTTCATGCAATAACAAAACCCACTTCCCGCACATTTTTAAACGTCAAAATAGTTGCCATAAATATTCCAATAACTTCATGAAAATAAATCACAATAATATGAAAATAAATCACAATAATATGAAAATAAATCAAATAATAAATACAAACCCTGTCGGTACATATATTACGCATTCAATGTGATATTTATTTTTATTGCTAAAATGGAGGTTGAAGCTATATTGTGGCAAATCAATAAAAGCCATTTAGTGCCGTGTCACTATCGCGCAAATTCTAATTAACTATCCCCAAAATAATTCGAGTCGTAGCAAGATGGCAGCTTGATGTATGAAGGAGATAAACGAGGTGGTGAACGTGGCAATAGCCCAATGCCCCGCATCCTGCGGCGAACTCATCCAGGGGTGGATCCTCGGCAGCGAAAAGCTGGTGTCCTGTCCTGTGGACTGGTACAGCACCGTTGAAGTCACCACCGGTGCCCCGCTGGCGAATGAACTTCCTCTCTCACGCGCCATGGTGAAACAGCTTCTTTCTCACTGGCACTATCCTGCAGATCTGAGCCGTGAAATTCGTATTGAGCGTCACTCGACTATTCCGGTCGCCAAAGGGATGGCCAGTAGCACTGCGGATATTGCCGCCACGGCGCTCGCCACCGCCCATTATTTAGGTCATGAACTCGGTGAAGAGACGCTGGCGGCGTTGTGTGTTTCACTCGAACCCACCGACAGCACTATTTTTCGCAGCCTGTCGCTGTTCGATCATAACAAAGGGACCACACGTATCGCCTGTCACCCGCAACCGGAGCTGGATCTGCTGGTGCTTGAAAGCCCATTAACGTTGCGTACCGAAGATTATCACCGCATGGAGAGAAACACTTTGCTGCAAAAACAGGTCACCGCTCTGGAGACGGCCTGGGAGAAAATTCAGCAAGCCTGTGAGCAGAACAATCCGCGACTGATGGGCGAAGGCGCAACGCTTAGCGCGCAGGCGAGCCAGAATATTCTGCCCAAACCCGAGTTTAAGGCTTTGTTATCACTGGTAGAAAAGTGCGATCTCTACGGTATCAATGTCGCTCACAGTGGAAGCGTGGTGGGGCTACTGCTGGACCGCAACAAACATGACGTTGATCGGGTGAAAGGATTATTGACGGAATCACGCTTAAACCAGCACTGGCCGGTGCATCACTTGCTGAAGATGGTCGAGGGCGGCGCGAGCTTGCAGTAATCGCGGTTAATAAAAAGCGTTCTGGAAAAGGCTCTCCACCTGCCGGTGAATTTCAGCAGTATTGTTCTCTGACACGGCCTGCCGCAGGGGCGCATGCTGAAAAAACGTCGTCCAGAATGCCCGTTTTCTCTCGCGGCTATCACAAGATTGATTAACCCGCTCCCGCAACACACCCGCCAGCAACACCATCTCACGCATACCAGCAGGAAGCTGCTCAGACAGGTGTTGTTTGAGGATTTTGCTGTAAACCGGCGCATTGCCACCACAACTCACGGCAACGATCACCGGAGAGCAATCGATAATGGCAGGGGTAATAAATGATGCGCACGAAGGGTCATCAACACAATTACAGAATATCTGTTCAGCCGTTGCCCACTGACTGAGCTGACGGTTAACCGCGGCGTCATTGGTTGCCGCGATCGCCAGCCAACATCCTTTAAGATGCTGTTTTATCAATGGAACCTGGAGCCACTCGATATCGTGTTCGGCACAAAGCTGCTCGAGCTCAGAAGTGATCGACGGTGCGACCAGACGCAACGTCGCCCCCGCCTGCAACAGGCCACGGGCTTTATGGGTGGCAACCTGGCCGCCGCCCACAATCAAACAGCGCTTGTCTTTCAAATCACAAAATATGGGAAAGTAGTCCATCGTGGCGTGTGTTTTCGTTGGGGGTAAATATGCCCGGCTGATAGTGTCAGTCACGCGTTAATATCTGGGTTAACGCCTGAATCAACGCCCTGTTTTCATCTTCCGTACGCACTGCCACACGAAAGTAACTGCTATCAAGACCGGGATAATTTTCACAGTGGCGAATCAAAATACGATGCGCTAACAGCGCAGCCTTCAGATCAATATCTTTTTTGATACATCTGAAAAACAGGTAGTTAGCTGTCGGCTTCCAGACAATCAACGACGCAAACTGGCTCAAGGCCTGCCATAAATAATCCCGCTGCCGGGCAATATACTTATGGCTGACGTTAATATAATCGTCATCATTAAGCAGGTACTGGCCGACGAGTGACGAGAGCGCATTGACCGACCAGGGCTCGCGGTTATTTTTCAGCTGACGGATTCTCGCCCTGTTACCACTGAGCAAATAGCCCAGACGAAGGCCTGGGATGGCAAAAAATTTGGTCAGCGAACGCAGCAGGTAGAGATAACGCGAGTGCGTCAAACGTAAGGCCAGGTTTGATCCATGGGGAAGAAAATCAATAAAAGCTTCATCAACGATCAGCGCTATCTGGAGCGTTTCACACAATTCCGCCAGCTCGATTAACAGTTGAGGTTCAGGCATCAATCCTGTTGGGTTATTCGGCGTGGCAATAAACAGACAGTCAGGCCTTCGTTGACGAACGGCCTCGAGAAGCTGTCTATCCGGCTGAAAGCCCTGCTCCTCATTTAACCGATATTCAATGACCTCGCAGCCATGCTGCACCAGTGCCCGGCGGTATTCAGCAAAACCGGGCACCAAAAGCATTGCGCGACGTGGCGATAACGCCCGCACCAGGCCATAAATCAGCTCCGTGGCACCGTTTCCGGCCATCACCTGCTCAACATCACACTGATTGGCCATTGCCAGCGCCTGATGAAGGTGGCGATATTCAATATCCGGATAGCGCTCAATAACATCCAGATGAGAAATAATCAGCGATTTGACGCGCTCTGATAAACCAAGAGGATTGATATTTGCGCTGAAATCCAGCAGGGATTCTGGGGCAATACCGAGTTGTTGTGCGACTTCGACACTGTTCCCGCCATGTTCACTCATGGGTCTGCCTCACAGAAAACCAGCGCATTAGCAGACAAATTCCTGGTCAATTTCCAGCTGCGTAGCCGAAAATGCCAGGACATCATGCAGATTCACAACGTCACCAATAACGATCAGTGCGGGGGCATGAAGTTGTTGGCGCTCGACTTCGAGGTGAATCGTGGCAAGCGTTCCACGCGCAACCTGCTGGCGCGTCTGGCTGGCATACATCACCACGGCGGCTGGCGTATCCGCAGACTTTCCGCCGGCCATTAATTGCTGGCATATTTCTACCAGCCTGGTCATGCCCATCAGGATAACCAGCGTACCGTCGAGCTGTGCAAAAGCATGCCAGTTTTGCGGGTCATTCCCCTGACACATGTGTCCGGTAATAACATGGAAGCTGGAGGCGTAATCGCGGTGCGTCACCGGGATCCCCGCGTAAACCAGGCCACCAATAGCGGAACTGATACCCGGTACAACCTCGAATGCCAGCCCCTCTTTTGCCAATTGTTCCACTTCTTCAGCACCACGACCAAAAACATACGGGTCACCGCCTTTTAGACGGACAACCTGTTTGTTCTGCCGGGCATATTCCACCAGGATGGCATTAATTTCGTCCTGGGGAATTGGGTGGTGATTAGGGTTCTTCCCAACGTTAATCAAGAGACAGTCTTCCGGAGCCTGTCTTAATAGTTCAGGGTTAACCAAACGGTCGTAAACAATCACTTCTGCGTGACGAATCGCATATAACCCTTTTACGGTAATTAAAGAAACATCACCGGGGCCAGCACCAACAAGCCAGACTTTCCCTTCATTCATAGAATCTTCCTAAATGATAAGTTTAAAAAAAAACTCCAACATCATAATTTGGCGATTAAATTCCCACATATTATTCAGGAGTCACCGTTAAAAATACTTGATGTGCTTCTCATTATTTATTGACTTTACAGAAAGAGGTTATACATAAATATCAGAAAATGAAAAATAGTGATGGGCATTAATATTAGTTATTAATTTGATGCATTGGGCATTCATTGCAATAAAACACCTCATTAATATTAACATTCTATTAACTGAATAAGTTAATTTAATCTACCACCTAATTCACCGTACATTCAGGTACACACTTAACACTTAAAAATCCGTTAAGGAATTCACACTTCCACTTAAAGAGCTTTCTTAATTCGTTATTAATCATAACAACATTTGAATTAAATACAAAATAAGACTCAGCTCACAAACATGAAAACAAACCCACTGACAATTATAATTTAAATATTAAAAACCATACAAAAAACAATCTCAACATATTGATTTTAATGGGAATTTAAAACAGCGATTACAAGACAATCATTTTACGAAAGATATTCTGAAAATAGATCAATTGCATCAATCTCGCCAGGAAAAGAAACTCCAGCCCAGTTAAAAGGCGCAATCAACCTGCGCAATAAATAATAGCAATAGTTCTTACTTTCTGATTATCAGCCCTACAGAGGATTATTAATGAAAAAATCAACACTTGTTATTGGCGTCATTGGTGCTGACTGCCATGCGGTAGGCAATAAAGTTTTGGATCGCGTTTTTACTGCCCATGATTTTCGCGTAATCAATCTGGGGGTAATGGTAAGCCAGGACGAATACATTGATGCCGCTATCGAAACGGGTGCCGATGCCATTGTGGTGTCGTCAATTTATGGGCACGGTGACATCGACTGCCTGGGTCTGCGCGAGCGTTGTATTGAACGCGGAATTGGCGACATTCTGCTCTATGTGGGCGGCAACCTGGTCGTCGGCAAACATGACTTTGCAGACATTGAAGCCAAGTTCAAAGAGATGGGCTTCAACCGCGTCTTCGCCCCAAGCCGCGATCTCGAAGATGTTTGTAGCCTGATTGCGAATGACATTGACGAACGTTGTCTTGAAGAGGCCTTCTGATGCAAATCGTCTCTGTCGACATCGGCTCGACGTGGACCAAGGCAGCCCTCTTTGCTCGGGAGGGGGATGCGTTAACGTTGGTGAACCACGTCCTGACCCCAACCACCACGCACCATCTGGCTGACGGTTTCTTTAACAGCCTGAACAAGGTGCTAAATGTTAGCGATGCTCGCCCACTGTTGAACAGCGGTGAAGTGACCCTGAAATACTCCTCATCAGCGAAAGGCGGTCTTGCCGTTGCCGCTATGGGGCTGGTGCCGTCAATCACGCTGGAATCAGCAAAAGTGACCGCCCACTCAGCGGGTGCGAAAATCGCGCAGTACTACTCGTACAAGCTCAATCGCCACGATATCAAGGCGCTGGAAACCTCACCTCCTGACATTCTGCTGTTTACCGGTGGAACCGACGGCGGTGAAGAAAGTTACGGTCTGGCCAACGCCCATGCGCTGGCGGAATCGAACCTGGATTGCGCCATTATCTACGCCGGAAACCGCGACATTCAGGACGATATACAGTCGATTCTGGGACATAAAGATCTGACCACGGTGGACAACATTCTGCCCGATCTCGATCACCCCAATCCTTATGCCGCCCGGCAGGCGATTTGCGATCTGTTTTTGTCCCGTATCGTCAAAGGAAAAGGTCTGGACGTCATCGTGGGGGAAACGGGCGAGGAGCCGATGCCGACACCGTGGACCGTCTACGAGTTGGCGAAAGCGATCAGCGATTCCGACAGCGCGTGGAAGGAGTTCATGCTGATTGATATGGGCGGCGCCACAACCGATGTCTACTCCACCAGCGCCAATAACCTTTCTCCTGACACCGTGCTGCACGGCGTGCCTGAACCGTTCGTCAAACGCACCGTAGAGGGCGATTTGGGGATGCGCGTCTCTGCCATGGTGGTCGGTGAAAGCACCCAGGAACTGGTGAACGTGGTCTTCGCGCATCAACCACAACGCCAGGAAGCTTTTTATCGCTATCTGCAACATCTGGCGGCTCAACCGGATTACCTGCCGTGTAACGAGGAAGAGCGGTATTTCGACACCGTGCTGGCCGGACTGTGTGTCGGCTACGCCAGCGAACGTCATGCAGGCACCAAAAAACAGGTGTGCACCTGCGTGGGAAGCGTCGATTTGCAGATGGGACGCGACCTGACCACCGTTCGTCGAGTGATTGGCTCAGGCGGATGGCTCTCCCGTGCCAGCCAGTTCGACATCCACAACTGGATGAAATACCGCGAACTTGACGACGACGGCAGACGCATTCTGCTCCCTACCCAGTTTGAATATTACCGCGATTCAAAAGGCTTGCTTCCGCTGCTGGCAAATGTCGCCAGGCTTTATCCGCAGCTTGCCGCTCGCACCAGCATTCAATGTTTAACCCTATAGATAAGGCTGCAACGAATGGAACTCCGTAATAAAAAGTTAACCCATGATGAATTCATGACCGAACGGCATCAGGTCCTCCAGACCTGGCATACCGGTAAAGACGTTGAGAACTTTGAAGATGGCGTGAAGTACCAGCAAACCATTCCGGAGAATAAACGCTTTTCTCATGCCCTGCTGAAGGCCGATCAGGAAGGTAAAACCCTGAGCCAGCCGCGTGCGGGCGTGGCCTTAATGGATGAGCACATCGAACTGCTCAAAACGTTGCAGGAAGAGTGTGACCTTCTGCCTTCCACCATTGATGCCTATACCCGTCTTAACCGCTACGAAGAAGCAGCGGTCGGGATTCAGAAATCCATTGAAGCCGGGACATCCAAGTTAAACGGCCTGCCCGTTGTTAACCACGGTGTGGCTGCCTGCCGTCGTTTGACCGAAACGCTGGAAAAACCGATACAAATTCGCCACGGAACGCCGGATGCGCGCCTGCTGGCTGAAATCTCGATGGCCAGTGGATTTACCAGCTACGAAGGTGGCGGCATCTCTTACAACATCCCTTACGCCAAACGCGTCACGCTGGAAAAATCCATCCGTGACTGGCAGTACTGCGACCGTCTGATGGGTCTGTACGAAGAAAATGGCATTCGCATTAACCGCGAACCATTTGGCCCGCTGACCGGCACGCTGATCCCGCCTTTCATGTCGCATTCCGTGGCGATCATCGAAGGTTTGCTGGCGCTGGAACAGGGCGTGAAATCCATTACCGTGGGCTACGGCCAGGTGGGCTGCCTGGCCCAGGATATCGCCGCAATTCAGTCGCTGCGCGAACTGTCTCATGAGTATTTCTATAACTACGGCTTCGATGATTACGAGCTGAGCACCGTATTCCACCAGTGGATGGGCGGCTTCCCGGAAGATGAATCCAAAGCCTTCGGCATTATCTCCTGGGGTGCGGCAGTGGCGGGTATGGCCGGTGCCACCAAAGTGATCACCAAGAGCCCACACGAAGCCTTCGGTATCCCAACGGCTGCGGCTAACGCCCAGGGTCTGAAAGCCTCACGCCAGATGCTCAACATGGTCAGCGATCAGAAATTCCCACCGTGCCCAGCTGTCGATCAGGAAGTCTCTCTGATTAAGAGCGAAGTGCGTGCCGTGCTGAAGAAGGTCTTCGAGCTGGGTAATGGCGATATCGCACGCGGAACGGTGCTGGCGTTTGAAGCTGGCGTGCTGGATGTGCCTTTCGCCCCAGCCTCTTGTAACGCAGGCAAAATTTTACCGGTGCGCGATAACGCGGGCGCCATTCGTATTCTTGATGCTGGAGCGGTTCCGCTGCCGGATGACATTCTGGCCCTGCACCGTGATTACGTCGCGGAGCGTGCGCAATTCGAAGGCCGTAAACCTTCATTCCAGATGGTTATTGATGACATCAACGCTGTATCCCACAGTAAATTAATAGGAAGACCATGATGAAAATTAAACAAGCGCTTTTCACCGCAGGCTACTCCTCATTTTATTTTGACGATCAACAGGCGATTAAAGATGGTGCCGGTCACGACGGCTTCATTTATACCGGCAAACCCGTCACACCGGGTTTCACAGCCGTGCGTCAGGCGGGGGAATGCGTTTCGGTACAGCTGATTCTGGAAAATGGGGCGGTGGCTGTCGGTGACTGTGCGGCGGTGCAATATTCAGGGGCTGGCGGCCGTGACCCGCTGTTCCTTGCGGAAAACTTTATTCCGTTCCTCAACGACCATATCAAACCGTTGCTGGAAGGCCGTGATGTCGATTCGTTCCTGCCGAATGCGCGCTTCTTCGACACATTGATGATCGACGGGCATCTGCTCCATACCGCCGTTCGTTATGGTCTTTCTCAGGCGCTGCTCGATGCCACCGCGCTGGCTACAGGCTGTCTCAAAGCGGAAGTGGTCTGTAATGAATGGCAATTGCCATGCGTCCCGGAAGCGATTCCATTATTCGGCCAGAGCGGTGATGACCGCTATATCGCTGTCGATAAAATGATCCTCAAAGGTGTGGATGTCTTGCCGCATGCGCTGATCAACAACGTGGAGGAGAAGCTGGGCTTCCATGGCGAAAAACTGCGCGAGTATGTGCGCTGGTTGTCTGACCGCATTCTGCAGCTGCGCACCAGCAAGAGCTATCAGCCGACACTGCATATTGACGTGTACGGCACCATCGGTCTGATTTTCGATATGGATCCTGTGCGTTGCGCTGAGTACATCGCCAGCCTTGAGAAAGAAGCCCAGGGTCTGCCGCTGTACATTGAAGGCCCTGTTGATGCCGGTAACAAACCGGATCAGATCCTCATGCTGACTGCCATTACCAATGAGCTGACCCGTCTGGGTTCCGGTGTGAAGATCGTCGCCGACGAATGGTGTAATACCTACCAGGATATCGTCGATTTCACCGATGCGGGCAGTTGCCACATGGTGCAGATCAAAACGCCAGATCTTGGTGGGATTCATAACATCGTTGACGCCGTGCTGTATTGCAATAAACACGGGATGGAAGCCTATCAAGGCGGTACCTGTAACGAAACTGAGATCAGTGCTCGCACCTGTGTTCACGTGGCACTGGCCGCGCGTCCAATGCGCATGTTGATTAAGCCAGGTATGGGCTTTGATGAAGGTCTCAATATTGTGTTCAACGAAATGAACCGCACTATTGCGCTCCTGCAGACAAAGGATTGAGAAATGGCACGCACATTTAAGATCTTGTCACCGACGGCTATCCTGGGTTATGGCTTCCCGGAAGAGAGTTTTCGTAAAGCCATGGAAGAGTCACCGGATCTGATTGCTGTTGACGCGGGTTCCTCCGATCCTGGCCCCCACTACCTCGGGGCAGGTAAACCCTTTACCGATCGGGCGGGCGTGAAACGCGATCTGCGCTATATGATAACCGCAGGTGTTAAAAACAACATTCCGGTCGTCATTGGCACAGCCGGAGGTTCAGGTGCTGCACCGCACCTGGAATGGTGCCGCCAGATAATCCTCGAGATTGCGCAGGAAGAGAATTTAAGTTTCTCCATGGCGTTGATCCCGTCAGATGTCGACAAAGCCACGGTTCATCAGGCACTGGATAACGGCGCGATCACCGCGCTGGATTTTGTCCCTGAACTGACCCACGAAGCGATTGAAGAGAGTACTTACATCGTCGCGCAAATGGGCATCGAACCTTTCCAGCGTGCGCTGGAAGCCGGTGCGCAGGTGGTGTTAGGCGGACGTGCTTACGATCCAGCCTGTTTCGCCGCGCTGCCTATCATGAAAGGCTTTGATGAAGGGCTGGCGCTGCACTGCGGGAAGATCCTCGAATGTGCGGCCATTGCCGCGACGCCAGGTTCCGGTTCGGACTGCGCCATGGGCATCATTGATGAACACGGCTTTACGCTGAAGACATTCAATCCTAAGCGTAAATTCACCGAAACATCCGCTGCGGCACACACGCTGTATGAGAAGTCCGATCCGTACTTCTTGCCAGGGCCTGGCGGCGTGCTGAATCTGAAAGGCTGTAGCTTCAAGGCCGTTAATGACGGAGAGGTTTACGTCAGCGGTTCACGTCATGAAGAAACGCCTTATGCGCTGAAACTGGAAGGTGCGCGTCAGGTCGGTTTCCGTTGCCTGACCATTGCCGGGACACGCGATCCGATCATGATCGCCGGCATTGATACCATTCTTGAAGAAGTCAAAGCCAGCGTAGCGAGCAACCTCTCGCTCAATGACGACAGTATCCGCATCACGTTCCATCTGTATGGCAAAAACGGCGTCATGGGTATCCATGAACCGATGCAAACAGCCGGACATGAACTGGGGATCTTGTTGGACGTGGTCGCTCCGACGCAGGATATCGCCAACAGCGTCTGTTCGCTGGTGCGCTCAACCCTGCTGCACTACGGCTATGAAAATCGCATTGCGACCGCCGGTAACCTCGCGTTCCCGTTCTCGCCATCCGACATTCAGGCTGGGCCGGTGTATGAGTTCTCTATCTATCACCTGATAGATGCAAACGACGACCTACGTTTTGATTTCTCCATTGAACAGGTGACGCCAGAAGGAGTTCAGGCATGAAACAGTCCATTTGCTCATTGGCGCAGGTCATTCGTTCCAAAAACGCCGGACCGTACGAACTGGTATTAGATATTTTATTTAAAACCCGGGAAGACTATCAGCGCGTAAAAGCATCTGAGCAATTAACACCACAGCTTATTGCCGATTTATATCACGTCGAGCCTGAAACTATTCACCGCATTGTCTGGTTTGATCCAGCTAACGCGGTAAAGATTGTCATGCCGCGCGATATTATTTCAGGAAGCGTAGGTGACAATGATGTTTATGGTGCTCAGCAACATGCACCTTTATTAAGTATTCAGTTCGACTTGTAGTAACAATAATACAACAACATCAATGGGTGTGCGGGATATTGCTGTATCCCAGCACACCAAATTATTCATGCGGTTGGTCATAAACAGGTGTGTGCCTTGAGTGAAGCGGGGTGCACGCCGCCCTACACCTTAATACCCAACCATTATCCGATGGAGTAAACATGAAGAAAATTAGTTTAACAAAAATGATCATACTAGGCCTGATATTAGGCATGATTACAGGTGTGGTCATTAATAATATGGCATCGGCAGATACAGCAAAATCGTATGCAGGAGATATTTCTATTTTCACCACCATATTCTTACGCATGGTGAAAATGATTATCGCGCCATTGGTTATATCCACTCTGGTTGTTGGTATTGCCAAAATGGGCGATGCTAAAACTCTGGGTCGTATATTCTCGAAAACGTTCTTCCTCTTTATTTGCGCCTCTCTGCTGTCCATTGCTCTGGGTCTGGTGATTGTTAATATCTTCCAACCGGGTGCGGGCATTAACTTTGTGCCTCACGATGTCGGCGCGTTGTCAGCCGTTAAATCTGAACCGTTCACGCTGAAAGTCTTTATTTCACACGCCGTGCCTACCAGTATTGTCGATGCGATGGCGCGCAATGAAATTCTGCAAATTGTGGTGTTCTCTATTTTCCTCGGTTGCAGCCTGGCGGCAATTGGGGAAAAAGCCGATCCTATCGTGAAAGTGCTCGATTCTCTGGTACACGTGATGCTGAAGCTGACGGGCTATGTGATGCTGTTTGCGCCACTGACCGTTTTCGCTGCTATCTCTGGTCTTATCGCCGAACGTGGTTTGGGTGTGATGGTGAGTGCCGGGATCTTCATGGGTGAGTTCTATCTGACTCTGGGGATGCTCTGGGCCATTCTGATTGGCCTTTCCACCATGCTCATCGGGCCGTGTATTGGTCGTCTGACCAAAATGATCCTCGAACCTGCCCTTCTGGCTTTCACCACCTCCAGCTCCGAAGCGGCTTTCCCTGGCACGCTCAACAAACTGGAAAAGTTTGGCGTTTCCTCGAAGATTGCCAGTTTCGTACTGCCGATCGGCTACTCGTTTAACCTCGTCGGCTCAATGGCTTACTGCTCTTTCGCCACTGTATTCATTGCGCAGGCTTGCAACATTGAACTGAGCATGGGCGAGCAGATCACCATGCTGTTGATCCTGATGTTGACCTCTAAAGGCATGGCCGGTGTACCACGTGCATCAATGGTGGTTATCGCCGCCACGCTCAACCAGTTCAATATTCCAGAAGCAGGATTGATTCTGTTGATGGGTGTCGATCCGTTCCTCGACATGGGCCGTTCAGCAACCAACGTGATGAGTAACGCGATGGGTGCAGCCATTGTTGGCCGTTGGGAAGGTGAACACTTCGGTGAAGGTTGCCGTGGTGCCGCTCCGACCAAAACCCCAGGCATCGAACGCCCGGCGGTATCTGAAGCGACCGTTTAATGATATTTGAGGCCGACATTTGTCGGCCTTTTTTACCACAACAACACAGGGCTACAACGTGAAAATAAAACTCTTAGCAGCAAGTGTGTTATCGATCAGTTTCTTATTCAGCGCCACAACACTTGCACAATCCGCGCCAGACTACACCGCACTCATCACGCAGGCGCATCAAAAATATAAAAACAATAACGACGGAAAAGTCGCTGACTATATCCCAGCACTGGCCACCTACAGTCCGCAAAATTTTGCCATCACCATCGCCACGGTGGACGGCAAAATTTACCAGGTCGGTGATGTCAAAAAAACCTTCCCTATGGAGTCCCTGAGCAAGGTATTTACCATGGCGCTCGCCATGGAGCAACACGGGCCACAAGAGGTTCTGGATAAACTCGGCGCCAATGCCACCGGGCTGCCGTTCAACTCAGGTTTAGCCGTGGAGCTGACAAAAGGCGCTCCGGAGAACCCGCTGGTGAATGCGGGCGCGATGAGCACCGTGAGCCTGATTGAAGCGAAAGATAAAACCGACCGCTGGAACAAAATTCTCAACAACCTGAACGCGTGGGCGGATGCTTCGTTGACCGTCAACGAACCGGTATTCAAATCAGAAATGGAGACCAACCAGCACAACCAGGCGCTGGCGCAATTAATGGACTCCTATAACAGTTTCTATGGCGATACGCGCGAAGCCGTTGAAATTTATACCCGCCAGTGTTCCGTCGATGTCACCGTCGAACAGCTCGCCAAAATGGGGGCCGTCCTCGCCAATAAAGGCAAATCGCCGTACAACGGAAAGCAGCTGTTAAACGAAAAATACGTTCCGCAAGTGCTGGCGGAAATGGCCATTGCCGGGCTGTATGACGGCAGCGGCAAATGGCTTTACACCGTCGGTATTCCGGCGAAAAGCGGTGTGGGTGGCGGCATGGTCGCCGTGGTTCCAGGGGAATATGCCATCGCCGTGTACTCTCCGCCGCTGGATTCCGCAGGTAACAGCGTTCGCGCCCAGCAAACCATTGAATATGTTGCGCAAGCGACACGGTCTAATCTCTTTTTAGCGAAGTAAGTCCCAGGAAAAGGGCATCAAGACAGATGCCCTTTCATTGATGAATGATAAGTGAGAAGTCGACATGTCTAAACCATTTGCCTGGCAGGATCCGTTTTTTCAAAGCAAAGATAGTACGGAATACGCATTGCTCAGCGACCAACACATTACAGTGACAGAACTGGACGGTGAAGAGGTCATCAAAGTTGCCCCTGAGGCCTTAACGCTGTTGGCTCAGCATGCATTTTATGAAGCGTCGTTTTTCCTGCGTGCTACGCATCTCAAACAAGTTGCCAGCATTCTGCACGACACACAGGCCAGTGATAATGACAAATACGTTGCGCTACAACTGTTACGCAACGCGGAAGTGTCGGCAAAAGGCGTGCTGCCCAATTGCCAGGATACCGGGACGGCAACCATTGTGGCGTCTAAAGGTCAGCACATCTGGACGGGAGGCGATGATGCCGAGGCCTTGAGTAAAGGCATCTACACCACCTTCCAGGAAAATAATCTGCGCTACTCGCAGAATGCGCCGTTGGACATGTACACCGAGGTGAACACGCAGACCAACCTGCCGGCACAAATTGATATCAGTGCGACGCCGGGTAACGAATATCGCTTCCTGTTCGTCAACAAAGGGGGCGGCTCCGCCAACAAAGCGGCCTTGTTCCAGGAAACCAAATCGCTTCTCCAGCCTGAAAAGCTGACCGCTTACCTGATTGAAAAAATGAAGTCGCTGGGGACGGCTGCCTGCCCTCCTTACCATATCGCGTTTGTGGTGGGTGGACTGTCAGCCGATCAGACACTGAAAGTCGCGAAACTGGCGTCGACCAAATATTATGACAACCTGCCAACCGAGGGGAACGAACTGGGCCAGGCATTCCGCGATACAGCACTGGAAACCGCGTTACTGAATGCCAGCCGTGAATTTGGTATTGGCGCACAGTTTGGCGGCAAATACTTCGCCCATGATATCCGCGTGATCCGTCTGCCACGCCATGGCGGCTCCTGCCCGATAGCGATGGCCCTCTCCTGCTCTGCTGACCGCAACATTAAAGGCAAGATTAATAAGCAGGGTATTTGGTTGGAAAAACTCGAACACAATCCCGGTAAATATATCCCGGATTCTCAACGTACAGAGAATAGCGCCAGAACCGTACAACTCGACCTTAATCGCCCATTGAAGGCTATTCTCGACGACCTGTCAGCACTGTCTATTGGCACACGCGTGTCGCTAAACGGCCCTATTGTTGTTGCCCGCGACATTGCCCATGCAGAGATCAAAGCCCGGCTGGATAAGGGTGAGCCGATGCCTGACTACATGAAAAACCATATCGTCTATTACGCAGGCCCGGCCAAAACCCCTGACAACCTGGCGTGCGGTTCACTCGGGCCAACCACTGGCGGACGCATGGACGGTTATGTTGACCAGTTCCAGGCAGCAGGTGGCAGCTTAATCATGCTCTCAAAAGGAAACCGGAGTCAGCAAGTGACCGATGCCTGCCATAAACATGGTGGTTTTAATCTTGGGAGTATCGGCGGTGCCGCGGCATTACTGGCACAGCAGTATGTGAAAAGCTTGCGCTGCCTTGAGTACCCTGAACTGGGCATGGAAGCGGTATGGATGATGGAAGTGAAAAACTTGCCGG
Organism: Buttiauxella sp. WJP83; assembly: GCF_027594725.1. Classification (NCBI taxonomy): domain Bacteria; kingdom Pseudomonadati; phylum Pseudomonadota; class Gammaproteobacteria; order Enterobacterales; family Enterobacteriaceae; genus Buttiauxella; species Buttiauxella sp. WJP83. The sequence continues at coordinate 1,007,489 of NZ_CP110080.1, read as the reverse complement.
CTTTTGTTCTGGTCGACGATAAAGGCAATAACTTCTTCCAACAGTTTGAGAATAAGCAAAGCTGCGCATCTTGCCCTGCGAAGCATTAAGGAGCGTTTATGGAAACGCGTACTAATACTGAGCGTCATCGTCAGCGGCAGCAAAAGATAAAAGAGCGGGTCGACAGTCGCGTGGCAGCGGCAACCGAAAGGAAAGGTATCGTGATCGTCTTTACCGGGAACGGTAAAGGTAAATCGACCGCAGCCTTTGGGACCGTGACTCGCGCTATCGGCCATGGCAAAACCGTCGGGGTCGCGCAATTCATTAAAGGCCAATGGGATAATGGCGAATACAACACGCTGCACCAGCACAATGTTGAATTCCACATTATGGGCACCGGTTTTACCTGGGAGACGCAAAACAGAGAAGAGGATATACAGGCCGCTCATGCGGTCTGGCAGGAAAGTAAGCGCATGCTCGCGGATGCGCGCTACGACCTGGTGGTTCTCGACGAGCTCACTTATATGCTGGCATATCACTATCTGGATATTCAGGAGGTGATTGCATCAATAGTGAATCGTCCCTCTCATCAAAGTGTGGTGGTGACTGGGCGCGGTTGTCATAGTCAGTTGCTTGATATTGCAGACACCGTCAGTGAAATCCGGCCGGTAAAACATGCGTTTGATAGCGGGATTCAGGCTCAATCTGGTATTGACTGGTAAGATACGTCGCCTGGTTAACGCCAGGCGACATCGCAATCAGGTGAGCTGGGAGATCAGCGATTTTTCCATTAACCAGGTGCGAAGAGTCTGTAAATGCAATGGAACGGCTTTTTCTGCCTGCCAGGTAAAAATAAAGCGGTTCCCGGTGCGAATAGGAACGTCACAAGGAATAACCATCGCACCACTGTCCAAATCGCGCTGAATGGCAAAACGAGGTAATAATGCGGTTCCCAGATTAGAACGTACCGCAGCAATTAGCATAGAGAGTAAGTCAAAGCGTGGGCCTTTATTGACCAGTGGGCTGCTCACATCTGAGAGCGCAAACCATTCTTGCCAACCGGTAGTACGCGTACTTTGGTGCAACAAAGGAAATTCATGGAGCAATTCATCCACGGATAATTTTTGCCCCGGTTGGGATAGCAGGCTTCGACTACAGACCGGCAGAATTTCCTCTTCAAATAAATATTCCATCCCCGACCATGGCGTACAAAAATCCTCTCGCATAATAGCGGCGTCATAATCATTGTTTAGAAAATCACCGATATTGGCCAGGGAATGGATATTGACGGTAATATCGGGATTTAATTCATTGAACTCGCGTAAATTGGGAATCAGCCAATGCGTACTTAATGTGGGGTTTACGGCTAACTCAATGGCGCGTACAGCAGGCTGCCAGGCCATTATCGAATGGGTATCACGCTCAAGTTTATTTAGCGTTTCTTTAACAATGCTCAGATAGTGCTTACCCGCAGCATTTAAATAAATACGTTTTTTTGCATGGTCAAATAATTCAGTATGCAGAAAATCCTCCAACGCGTTGACTTGTCTGAACACAGCACTCTGTGTTAAAGCCAACTCTTCTGCTGCTCGAGTATAGCTTTCGTGACGCGCCACCACTTCAAACGTCACCAGCAATTCGGTCTTCGGTATTTTTCCTCTCATAGTGCCTTCCATTTGCAGTGAACAAAAAAAGTTTACAGTATCAAATAGCGTAAGGTTACAAACTTCAGTCCAGCCTTATATTCTTTTTATCTTATCAATGTTAATGCTATGCCTTGCATGCCGTTCTATTGTCTGGACGGAAGAGCGACTTGATATTTTAACAGTCCAGTATCTCTGATGCCGTGTTCTTTCTTTTATTTTTGAACGAAAATAAAAGATACAGTCCAGTGTTGCTTTGTAGATTTACATTCAGAGGAAAAAGCAAGAAAACTCTCTTGTATATTACAAGGCCTAGATCTCATTTTTAATAAAATATTTTTCTACAGGGTGGAAATGAGAATTATTGAGCGGCACGTTCTATGAGAATATACATTTCAAATATGTAAGATGTGGAATATTGTATATCGCCCTCCCTGCTTTATGGCTGATTATCGTTCAATTTTGTTAGCAGATTATTCTGATGACTTATTAAACTAAATGGGTTACTTAACTCAAATTTAAAAGTGCAGGGTAGCTGCCGTGGAAAGAAATAATCCAAACATGATAACAACTCGGCAGTATCGAATATATTAGATATGCGGTACTCGCGTGAGCCTCATCCCCACTTTGGCAAAGGGCGTATCGCTATCCGCGTTTTTGGTACGAAAAACGGCAGAAATAAGGTATAAAGAGCCGCATGAAAATCCCAAACAGAATCCAACCGCTGGTCGATGACGGCCTGGTTGACGATGTGCTCCAGCGACTGAAGAGCGGCAAAGAAGCCGACGTTTACACCGTTTTATGCGGTGGCAAGATCCAATGCGCCAAAGTGTACAAAGAAGCGACGCAACGTAGCTTTAAGCAAGCCGTGCAATACCAGGAAGGACGTAAAGTCCGTAACAGCCGTAGCTCCCGAGCCATGCAAAAAGGCTCAAAATTCGGACGCAAGCAGCAAGAAGAGTCGTGGCAAACGGCGGAAGTCGATGCGTTGTTCCGTCTTGCTAACGCAGGAGTTCGCGTCCCGCAGCCTTATATGTGCATTGACGGCGTGTTATTGATGGAACTGGTCACCGATGCTGAAGGTGCGGTTGCGCCACGTCTTAGCGATGTGACCTTGACTGAAGAAACGGCGGTTGCTGATTTCCACACCATGATCCGCAATATCGTGCGCATGTTGTGCGCAGGTATTGTGCACGGTGATTTATCGGAGTTTAACGTACTGCTTGATGCCCAAGGGCCGGTCATTATCGACTTGCCGCAAGCGGTAGACGCCGCCGCCAACAACCATGCGGAATCCATGTTCAGACGTGACGTGAATAACATCATCGCTTACTACGGCCAGTTTGCTCCGCAGTTGCTGGGCACACGTTACGCGAAAGAAATCTGGGCATTATATGAAGATGGAAAATTAACCCCAGAAACACCGCTAACCGGTCTGTTCGTCGAAGAGATTCATGACGTGGATATGGATTCACTGATGGATGAAATCATTACCGCGGAAGATGAGTTTTATGAGCGTCAGCGGGCGCTCAGAGAGCGCGAACAAGAATAAGAGTCATGAAAAAGAAAGCCCGCATAACAAAAGTTACGCGGGCTTTTTTGTGCCTGAAACCGTCAGCTAACCTGGCTAATCACCCCAAGCACGCTCCCGGCATCCATCGTATTACCGGTCGCAGACTGTTGTTTCAACGTGCCGCTGCGATGTGCCACCACCTGGACTTCCATTTTCATGGCTTCCATGACGGCAATCACTTCACCTTGCTGCACCGCTTTGCCCTCTTCCGCCAACCAACTGTGAAGCACGCCAGAAATGGGCGCTTCAATGGCGTCTTCATTGACCAGTTCAGCCGCAGGCGTCAACACATTGCCAGGTTCTGAGATAACCGCGCCGCTAAACATGTTCGCGGGCAGGCCGAGCTGAACCCGGCGGCCATCAAGCTCAATCCAGGTACGGGTTAACACTTCATCAGGTTTTGGTACCTGGCGCGGGGCAAATTCAATGCGCCCGGCAAAGTCAGTTTCAATCCAGCGGGTATGAACAGCGAAACCGTCGGTAAAATCGGCATCGTTCATCACGGCACGATGGAACGGCAATACAGAGGCAACGCCGTCGATTTCAAACTCACGCAGGGCACGACGTGCGCGAGCAATGGCCTGTTCGCGCGTATTACCGGTGACGATAAGTTTCGCCATCAGTGAGTCATAACAGCCTGGTACGCTAGATGTTTCGTCAACGCCACTGTCCAGGCGAATCCCCGGCCCGCTGGGAGCACGGAATACCGTGATTTTGCCGGGTGTGGGTAAATAGCCTTTTCCCGCATCTTCGGCGTTAATGCGGAACTCAAACGAGTGGCCACGAGGTACAGGCGTTGCCTGAACACTCAGCGGAAAACCTTCCGCAATCCGCAACTGTTCCACCACAATATCCAGCCCGGTGGTCTCTTCGGTGACCGGATGTTCTACCTGGAGGCGGGTATTCACTTCGAGGAACGACAACGTGCCGTCGCGGCTCAGCAAAAACTCCACGGTGCCTGCGCCAATGTAACCCGCATGGGCACAAATATCGTGGGCAGCCTGGTGGATTTGCTCGCGCAGGGTTTCCGTAATAAATGGTGCGGGCGCTTCTTCCACCAGTTTCTGGTTGCGACGTTGCAAAGAGCAGTCACGCGTACCGAGCACCACCACATTACCGTGTTTGTCGGCTATCACCTGCGCTTCTATATGGCGTGGGCGGTCAAGATACTGTTCGACATAACATTCCGCTCGGCCAAATGCGGTCAGCGCTTCGCGAGTCGCGGAGTGATAAAGCTCCTCCACTTCCTCAAGTTTCCAGGCTACTTTCAGGCCGCGCCCGCCGCCGCCAAAGGCGGCTTTTATCGCCACAGGCAAACCATAAGTGGCGGCAAAATCCAGCACTTCTCCCCCACTGTTCACCGGATCAGGCGTGCCTTTTACCAAAGGCGCGCCGACTTCCATGGCAATTTTTCGCGCTTGCACTTTGTCGCCGAGCTTTTCAATAGTCTCCGGCTGCGGGCCAATCCAGATAAGCCCCGCAGCCTGCACCGCGCGCGCAAACTCAGCACGTTCAGAGAGGAAGCCGTAACCAGGGTGCACCATCGTTGCGCCGCTACGTCTGGCAATGTCCACCAGCGCCTCAATGTTTAAATAGGTGTCTGCGGAGCTTGTGCCAGGCAGCGCCCAGGCTTCATCGGCCATTTGTACGTGCATCGCGTTGGCATCGGGGTCAGCGTACACCGCCACCGCCTGCGCACCGTAATCCCGGCAGGCACGAATAATACGAACGGCAATCTCGCCACGGTTGGCGATCAGAACTTTATGCGGCGCGGTGGTCACGGGCATTACTCCCTGTTATTTCAGTAAACGGTTGGATGATGTTGAACCGGATGGCAGCGCCAGGCGGAATTTGCCCAGCCAAATCAAGGTGATATTCAGCCACTGCGGCGATAACCGGATAACCGCCCGTTAAAGGATGGTCATGTAAAAACAGTACCGGTTGGCCGCTGGCTGGAACCTGGATAGATCCGCTGCACGTCCCCTCGCTCGGCAGTTCCTGATGCAGGTGTCGCTCGAGTTTTTGCGCCCCATCCAGCCGCAATCCGATACGGTTAGACTGTGGGGTCACATTCCAGTCCTGCGCGGTTAAACGTTCTAACGCCTGTGCGGTGAACCAGTCAGTGCGCGGGCCAAGAATAATGTCCAGGGTTACGGTTTCGCCGACAGCAGGAAGATTTGGCTCCGGGAGTTCATCGAGCAAAACGGCGTTGCAATGGGGATGTGCGCCGGTTTGTAAAATGTCTCCGACGCAAATCGGGTCCGGGCCGACTTGCGCCAGGCTGTCGTGCGCACTACTTCCGAGAATTTGCTGCACTACAAACCCGCTACGCACCGCAAGATAGCTGCGTAAACCGCGAGCAGGCGACCCCAGGTGGATTTCATCTCCTGCGGCTAAATTCAGCGGACGATAGCTTTCTACGCAATACCGCACGCCTTCCGCGGTTTTCAGGGTGAGCGGACAGGACGCCCCCGTAATGCTCACTACTACATCGCCGTTTGCCCTGGCGCGAAAACCGCCTTGCGTTATCTCCAGGCACGGTAAGTGCGACGGGTTACCCACAATGCGATTTGCGGTGTGCTGCGCATTTTTGTCCATCGATCCTGATTCCGATAAACCGAGCGCCGCTTTCCCGCCGCGCCCGTCATCCTGCCACAAGGTTTGCAGACCTGTAGCCAGCACGGTCATCGTCGCGTTTTCCGTTATCAGAGGTGTTTGTGCCTCGGCATGAGCAGGCAAAGAGATGATTCTTGAGCCAACGCTTGCATCAACAAACTGAACCTGGCTGCCAGGCAACAGCAAAGCTGGCTGCTTGCGAGCAAGATCCCACATTTGCAGTTCTGTCTGGCCGATAAGCTGCCAACCGCCAGGGCTTGCTTGCGGATAAACACCGCTGAATTCTCCGGCCAGAGCGACTGAGCCTGCGGGAATGCGGGTCCGCGGCGTACTGCGACGCGGTGTTTTCCATCCGCCCGAGTCTGAAACCAGATAGGCAAAACCGGGCGCAAAGCCAGTAAACGCCACGTTCCAGGTACATTCCTGATGACGGCGGACAACTTCCTGAAGCGTTATCCCCATTAATTCAGCGACGGCGGGGAGATCTTCGCCGTTGTAGTGCACAGGGATCGTTACCTGCTGCCCACTGCGCGCACTGCGCTGATTCAAAGGGCGCCGGGCGATCTTTTCTGCGAGCTGCGCCATGCTGGTTTGTTGCGGTTGATAACGGATCAACAACGTCCGGGCGGCAGGGATAATCTCTTCGATACCCTTTTCTGGGGTGGCGCTAAGTGCATCGAAAAGTGCCAGCGTGTCGTCAAGCGAAGCCAGTTCGACCAGGAAACTGCTTAAGTTTACGGCTAAAAATCTCACTTCACGCTCCCTGCCAGGCGGCATCAGGAACATCGGTAATAAACATGTGGCCAGGCGCGTGACTTAAAGCAAAAGGGACGCCCGATTTCATCACTGCCGCTTGCGGAGTCACACCACAGGCCCAGAACACCGGGATTTCACCTGGTTCAATACGCACCGGGTCACCAAAGTCAGGACGTGAAAGATCGCTGATGCCCAGTAAATGGGGTTCGCCAATGTGTACCGGCGCGCCATGCACGGCCGGGAAACGGCCACTGATCATCACCGCATCTGCCACGCGATCTGCCGGGATTGGGCGCATTGAAACAACCAGTTCCCCCTGCAAACGGCCTGCCGGACGGCAAAGGCGATTGGTTTTGTACATCGGCACGTTACAACCGTCAGTAATATGACGCACGTCGATGCCCGCTTCGCGCAGCGGTGTTTCAAAGGTGAAGCTACAACCGATTAAAAAACTCACCAAATCAGGATGTTGTTCCCAGACCGCACGCGCATCGGTGATTTCATCCACCAGTTTGCCCTGCTCCCAGACGCGATAACGCGGGATATCGGTACGTAAATCGGCACCTTCTGCCAGAATCGTTTGATGTCCACCCGCTTCAATCACATCCAGCACCGGGCAGCTTTGCGGGTTGCGCTGGGCATACAGCAGGAAATCAAACGCCCAGTCTCGCGGCAGGCAAATCATATTCGCCTGGGTCATGCCAGGGGCCATTCCAGCCGTCGGTTTATCAAAGCCATTCCGAATCGCAAGGCGCGCCTCGCGGGCAGCCGCAATTGCCTGCTGACTGGCTTTCATGAGTGCATTCATTACCGCGTCTCCTTACGCCTGAGAAATAAACGAACGGATGGCGATGCCCTGCGCTTCCAGCAAAGTGCGAATCTGGCTCGCCATAGCTATCGCACCTGGGCTATCACCATGTACGCAGATAGACTCCGCCTGAATCGGGGTAAATGTTCCTTCGATTGATGACACGCCACCTTCGGTAATCAGTTGCAGCATGCGTTCTGCCACCTGCTGCGCATCGTGCAGAACCGATCCCGCTTCCCGACGGGAAACCAGCGTACCGTCGGCATGGTAGGCCCGGTCTGCGAACGCTTCAGAAATCGTTTTCAACCCTTTTTGCTGCGCCCATTGCAGCACAGGAGAACCCGCCAGCCCCACCAGCGGCAAGTTCGGGTCAACAGCCAGAATCCCGTCGATGACCGCTAACGCCTGGCGCTCGTTATAAGCAATCGTGTTATAAAGCGCGCCGTGCGGTTTGACGTAGCGCACTTCCGTCCCCGCCGCACGTGCCAGCCCTTGTAACGCGCCAATCTGGTAGATCACATCGGCGGTGAGCTCATCGCTTGCGATGTCCATATTACGACGGCCAAATCCCACCAGGTCTGGATAGGCAACGTGTGCCCCAACCGTGACGCCCTGAGCTTTGGCAGCTTTCAGGGTTTCAAGAATGCCTGCCGGGGAGCCTGCGTGAAAACCGCACGCTACGTTGGCGCTGCTCACCAGTTTCAGGATTGCGGCGTCGTCGCCCATGCTCCATTGTCCGAAGCTCTCTCCCAAATCACTATTGAGATCAATCGTTTTTAACATCTGCTTTTCCTCAGACAACTTTCAGGAAGTCAAAAATAGCGCCAACGGAAATCGCGCCCATGTACCAGGTCAGCGCGCAGGTCACAACGCCCGTCCACAGCAGCCAACGTGGGTAAACATAACCCGACATCAAATCAGCACGTTTCCAGCCAACGTAGACAAAAATGGTCAGGCCGATTGGCAGGATCAGACCGTTGAACCCACCCGCAAAGACCAACAAGGCAGCCGGAGCCGTTCCCAACAACAGGTAAACCACCAGTGAAACGGCGATAAAGATGATGGTCGCGATATTACGCTGGCGTTCCGTCATCTTCTTATTAAATACCGTCATGAAGCTGACCGAGGTATAGGCTGCGCCAATAACACTGGTAAGGGCTGCGGCCCAGAAAATAAAGCCAAAGATCCGCACACCAAAGCTGCCAACTGCATGCTGGAAGGCCTGCGAGGCCGGGTTCGCAACCTGGCTGGAAATGTCTAACGTCACGCCGCTTGCCACCACACCCAGCACCGCCAGGAACAGCACGTAACGCATCAATCCCACCACTAATATGCCTTTGGTGGCTGCCGACGAAACCGCATCGATGTTCTCAACACCCGTCATGCCTTTATCCAACAGGCGATGCGCACCGGCATAGGAGATATAACCCCCGACCGTGCCCCCTACGATGGTGGTGATCATGGCAAAGTTCATGGTGTCCGGGAACACGCTCTGGCGCAGCGCTTCGCCCACCGGTGGGGACGAAACGATTGCCACGTACAACGTCAGACCGATCATCACCAAACCCAGGATAATAATCAGGCGGTCGATAGCCGTACTGGCGCGGCGCGATGAGAAGATGTAAATCGCCAGCATCGCGCTGAGTAATCCGCCCCATTTCGGCGAAATCCCTAACATGGCATTTAAGCCAAGGCCTGCACCGGCAATGTTGCCGACGTTAAACACCAGCCCACCGAAAATCACCAGTACCGCCAACAGATAACCACTGCCGGGCAGCGCTTCGTTAGCGACATCAGAGGCGCGCATCCGCGTCACAGTCACCACGCGCCAGATATTCTGTTGCACAACAAAGTCGATGATTATCGAGGCCAGAATACCAAAGGCGAATGCCGCGCCCATGGTGGCGGTGAAGGTGGCCGTCTGGGTGATGAAGCCCGGTCCAATAGCCGAGGTCGCCATCAGGAAAATCGCCGCAAGCAGCGACGAACGTCGCTTCTGGACAAAGGATTTATTTTCGATTTCTTGCGCAGCCATCTGACTCACTCCGTTATTAGAATTATGACGTTGTCTGTTAAGCAATAAGCGGACCATCGTTGATATAAAACTGGTGATTGTTAATCAAACATTAAATTATTGTTGAACAATAACCTAGTGAGTGTTGATTAATTAGACAAACAGAATCGAAAACTCGATGATAAAAAGCCAACACAGATCACTTTTTGCCGACCACCTTCTTTCAGGAAATGAAGATTTGCACCACTAAGGTGCATAAAAATGCATTCATGCGCATTTATAGTGCATGAAATTGAAATAATCCCACCATCTCAATGCCTTGCCGCTACCAGGCTAATATGTGAAGATTGCCGCTCACGAGGCCACCGCGCAGAACCCCATGAAGAAAGATGTGTCCGCTCAAATGCTGGGCGAGAAAATCGCTGAAACCATCCGCCAGAAAATTATCGTAGGCGAGCTCGCCCCTGGCGTGCGCTTGTCTGAAACGGCGCTCAGCGAACAGCTGGATATTTCGCGCAATACGCTACGTGAAGTGTTTCGCATGCTGACCCAGGAAGGGTTGCTGCGTTATGAACCGAACCGTGGGGTTTACGTGGCAGTGCCAGATATGGCAGCGATTTTAGATATTTACCGCATTCGGCGTCTGATTGAGTGTGATGCGCTGACGCATGCCTACCCGTTACATCCGGCGGTAGCAAAAATGGCCGCAGCCGTTGAAGAGGCGCGCGAATATCGTAAGCTCTGCAACTGGCGCAATGTCGGCACCGCGAATATGAAGTTTCATACCGCGATTGTTGAGCTGGCTGACAGCGAACGCCTGACGCGCCTGTACCGCAATATCTCCGCAGAACTGCGGCTGGTATTCGGTCATCTCAACGATCCCGAAATTCTCTACGCCCCGTATATTGAGAAAAATGCCCACATCCTTGCTCTGCTGATTGATGAGCAAAATGAAAAAGCCGCTCACACCATGATGGAGTATCTTGAGCTATCCGAGCGTACGGTACTGGCGGCCTGGTCCAGGCACCAACAATCATCCTGATGAATAGCTAACAATCACGTGCATTTTTTCAACCTTTAGTTTAGCATTTGCTTAATTAAGAGAATGCTAAACTAAACCTATGAATCCCGAACTGTTAAAACTTCAGGCCAGTGCGACCGATGCCGCAAAGTTACTCAAAGCAATGAGTAACGCCAATCGGCTGCTGATCCTCTGCATGTTGCTCGATTCCCCCGGTACCGGTGCGGGCGAACTGGCTGCGGCAACGGGCCTGAGCCCTTCAGCCACTTCTCAGCATCTTACCCGCATGCGCAATGAAGGCCTGCTCGACAGTACCCGCGAAGCGCAGCGCATTCTTTACTTCATTAAAAGTGATGCCATTCGGGAAATTATCGGCACGCTTAAAGCCATTTATTGTCCGTGAGGAACCGCATGACTATTCAGACTATTTCCCCTGCCGAAGCCAAAGCCCTGGTCGCCAAAGGCGCTGCGTTGATTGATATCCGCGAGCGCGACGAATATGCGCGCGAGAATATTGCCGAGGCACATTTACTGTCGCTTTCTGCCATCGAAAATGGCGACAGACTTGGCCCGTTTGATCCCTTCGATACGGTCATTTTTTATTGCCAGTCCGGCATGCGCACCGCTCAAAATGCGCAGAAGCTGGCAGATGCGGTGGCTCCAGCCAAAGTCTTGCTGATTGAAGGCGGATTAACGGCGTGGAAGAAAGATGGCCAGGAAATACTCGCGGATAAATCGCAGCCTTTGCCGTTAATGCGCCAGGTGCAGATAGCCGCAGGGACATTGATTCTCGCAGGGGTGATTCTCGGTTTTGCTCTTCACCCTGGCTTCTTTTTACTGTCGGGATTTGTGGGTGCAGGTTTGTTGTTTGCAGGTATCAGCGGTTTTTGCGGCATGGCTCGCTTGCTCGCAATGATGCCGTGGAATAAGCACTAAGAGCCTACCCCATTAAACTCAACTCTCAAATATAAAACCAGCCGCTTTGGACTATGGTTAACGGTATACGTTGTGTCGATTAAACGAGGTTAATTATGTTCAAAGCTGGCGATTTGGTGCAACCCAAGCAAGGTGGCCCGAAATATGAAGTGCTGGATGTTCAGGGAGATACACTTTTCTGTACCCCGCGGAATATTTTGAGCGGTGAAAAAGTCACGCTAAAAGCGGAAGACGTGACTTTGTATAAAGAAGACGACGATTTTGGCGTGTGCTAGTGGCATTATGTGCAGGCGGGCGAGCTTTCACCCGCCTGAAACTGACACGTTCAATCAGTACCCTCTTTCATATCCGGCAAAAAAACATTTCACTGCGGTGTCAGCATTCACCTCTTTGAAAAAATCGGCGACCAACTCTTTATCGAGGTTGTAGCGACGCGTCAAAACGCCTGCTTCCCACGCTGCACGTTGGCGGTCACCGGTTTGCTCCGAAATGCGATGGCTAAACCCCAGAACAAAGCCACGTTTATAGTCCGAACAGAAGCGAGTCACCCTGGTGACACTGTCAGCTTCACGGGCTTTTAGCCCTGCCATCAATCCCTTACCAAAATGGTTATCCACTTGAATGCTCCCGTTTGCCCACTCGTTATATAATTAATTATATAACGAAAATTCACATGCTGAATAGCCCAAAAAATAGCAGACAGCGGTGAAAATATAACCATATGATTTACAACTGAAAATTAATAGCAAAACGACAAAATCAGGAAACTCTGTCTGTTCTGTCTCATTTAGCGGATTTTATTGACAAAATGTCAGTAAATAAAAATTTATCACTAATTGTCGAATTTCAAGCAGCGATATAATCTAGTCGAACAAAATTAAACCATTTGTTAGCACTGCCATTAGCACTTTAGGGTAGTGCATCTCTCTAATTTTCATACGGAGTCGGAATAATGTTTTCTCCTGAGTCACGCTTGCGCCACGCAGTTGCAGATACTTTTGCAATGGTGGTGTATTGCTCGGTTGTAAACATGATGATAGAGATTTTCCTCTCTGGCATGAGCTTTGAACAGTCACTCTCTTCACGTCTGGTGGCTATTCCGGTCAACATATTGATTGCCTGGCCTTACGGTTTCTATCGCGACGCGTTCATGCGTTTCACTAAACGTTATAGCCAGTCTAACTGGGCTAAAAATCTTGCGGATGTACTGGCTTACGTGACTTTCCAGTCGCCGGTATACGTCGCCATTTTGTGGTCGGTCGGTGCGGACTGGAACCAGATAGCGGCTGCGGTTAGCTCGAATATTATTGTGTCGATGCTGATGGGCGCTGCGTATGGCTATTTTCTGGATTATTGCCGCCGCCTGTTCCGTATCAGCGGTTACCGGAATGCGAAAGCTGGGGTTTAAGCACGCTCAAGGGTGTTAGCGTTGCGCCATAACGTGCAACAACGCCGGTTTCGATTAATGCTCGCCAAACAAACCAGACAAATAACGTTCCAGTGCAATGCGTGAACTAAAGCCGTGCGGAATCCCATAGTGCTGATGAATTTCGCCAGCCAGGTAGAGTGGAAACTGTTGGTAATGATCGCAAGTTTTAACGTCCGTCGCTGGTTCTGCCAGGGTTTGGCTTCGTTCTTTTAGCGTCGGGTGAATGATAAGCGCAGTTCGTCCCATGCGCGCTTCACGATTGACATACACGTAATTTTCGCCACGGCGATATCCGTACGTTTTGGGTGTGACAACATCCATGGTAAAACCGGCTTTTTCAAGGACGCGGGCCACCTCATCGGGTCGTAAATACATATTTTTTCCTCATCATCTTTTATTGCAGCGCAACCTTACAATATCCAGCATTAGCAACGCTTTCAGATTAGTCCATAAAGACCACGAAAGAGAGTGTACGCCCTCATGACTAAATATTATGGTCTACACTTAGTTGTACATCGCAAAAAGGGAGAAACTAATGTTTAACCGCGTAAATCGAAATGATGTAGACGAAGGCGTTGATGATATTAACCGTGACGTGAACCAACTGGCTGACACCCTGGAAGAGGTTCTCAAATCGTTCGGTAGCGATGTTAAAGAAGAAGGGGAAGCCGCCCGCAAAAAAGCGGAATCTCTATTGAAAGAGACGCGTGCTCGCCTTCAGGGTCGCACACGAGTAAAACAAGCCGCTTGTGATGCGATCGGTTGCGCTGATACTTATGTGCGCGACAAACCCTGGCAGAGCGTAGGTATTAGCGCCGCCATGGGTATCTTCATCGGGGCTTTACTAGCGTCCCGACGTTAGTCATAAAAGCGTAGTGATAATAAATATGCGTCTAACCCCGGAAACCTTTCCGGGGTTTTTATTTTCCGTCCTTAGCTGATCGCATCACGCAATTGCTTCGCGGCCTGTCGCGCGAGTGATGGCGAAGTCAGATTAGTAAAACTCATCAAGATTCCACCTTCCCCTTTTGACACCATACGCCAGTCACTTAATGCCTGCACCGCTAGCCCCGCTTCGCGCGCTTTAGCCACCCATTCGCGCTCATCACCACGGACACGCATCACCAGTTGAATGCCTCCAGCTTGCGGTACGACATCGAACCCTTGCTCTCGCAGCGCCTGCTCCAGCCATACGCGTCGCTCGCTGTAGCACAAACGCATTTTTTTCAGATGTCGCCAAAAGTGGCCCTCGCGAAGAAAATCGGCAATGGTTTGCTGAATCAGTAACGGGGCGGTGCAAGGTAAGAAATGCGTATGCTGTGAGAATGCCTCGACCTGCTGTTGCGGCACCACCAACCAGGCTACGCGCAATGCCGGAAACAGTGATTTGCTGAATGTTCCGGCGTAGATCACGCGTTGCGGACCATCGAGGCTTTTAATCGGGGGTAAGGGTTTCCCGTGGTAGCGAAACTCACTGTCGTAATCGTCTTCAATCACCCAGCTTTGGTTGGCCGCCGCCCAGTCGAGTAGTTGATGGCGGCGGGTCAGCGACAACGCTACGCCAAGCGGGCTTTGGTGCGCGGGTGTAAGTAGCGCAAAACGAGCGTCAGGGAAATGGTCTATCCCGTATTCAATTTGCATCCCTTCGCCATCGACGGGAACGGGATGCAACGCCATTCCTGCTTCGTCGAAAACTGGGCGCACATAGCGGTAGCCGGGATCTTCCAGCCATATTCCATCCCCTGGTTTTGCCAGCGTATGCACCACCAGCCGCATCGCAGCCTGAAAACCGGCGGTGATAAATATCTGCTCTGGCTGGCAGTCAATACTGCGTGAAAAACGTAAATAGTCGGCAATGGCCTGGCGCAGTGTCGATTCGCCGTTGGCTTCGGGCATGACCAGGTCATAGCGGGTTTGCAGACGCAGACGCCGCCCCATCACCCGCGCCCACAACCCTCGCGGAAAAGCATCCAGCGCGGGCAGCCCCATTTGAAACGGACGCGGCGCACCTTGTGGTTGGCTCAATGCATTCGCCACGTTATTTGCCCCCGATGTGACGGAAGGACTGACAAACGTTCCAGCCTGGCCGCGCCTTTCCAGCCAGCCTTGTGCTACCAGTTCTCCATAGGCGTTTTCCACTGTCGCCCGTGCTACACCGAGTTCCAGCGCCATGGTGCGGCTTGATGGCAAACGGCTCCCAGCCACCAGCTCACCGTCACTGATTGCCTGTTTGAGTTGCCTGGCGATTTGTTGATAACGCGGGATAGCGTGGTGAGCACTGACCACGAGTTCATTCGACTTTGCCATTATGGCCTGCTTTTTAAGTTAATTTATGGCTCTCTTTAGTAGTCCATCATAGTGCTAAATTGTCCACACACCAACATGAGGAACAACACCATGATCGAATTACGCCAGCCCTACTTTGACCTTTCCCCAGCAGTATTTAAGCCAATGCTTCAGGCGCTGAAAGGCCTGGAATCCAGCTCACTGGGTTCAACCATGATTGAATTGGTTTTCCTGCGTGTCTCGCAAATTAACGGCTGCGCCTATTGCCTGGAAATGCACTCAAAAGCCTTACGCAAAGATGGCGTTGACCAGACCAAACTGGATGCACTTGCAGGCTGGAAAGTGAGTCATCACTTCAGCGACAAAGAGCGCGCCGCACTCGCCTGGGCTGAAGCCGTCACACTCATTACCGAAGGTGGCGCCGAAGATGCGGTGTACCAGCCGTTGCTGCAATTCTTTACCGCCCAGGAAATTAGCGATTTGACGTTTACCGCCAGCCTGATGAATGCGTTTAATCGTCTGGCGATCAGTATGCGGATGTAGTTTGTTTTCCCTTATCCCTAAGGGCTGTCTCTTAGTCACATCGTTGAGACCAGGATGGGATGTTTATGCCAGAAACGGTGAAGGTTCCGTTCACCCAAAGTTCTCAGTTATATGAGGTCACCGAACCGGTGAACGACTTAGGGTGGCCACCGTCGCCACCCTAAGAACCCGGACTCCCGGCAAATAAATCGCCGCTGCGCGGTAAACACCGTTTTTCACCCAACATTCGCGGTCGTTCGCGATTCGTTCCCGACGATCGCTCTCTTTCGCCGCTCCCGGCGGCTCAACCCCGACTGAAGGGCAAAAAACGGTGCGATTTAAGCCGGAATCAAAGTCAACGTCAAAACCTAAGGTCAAAAGCCGAAGCGGTTTTGACCTTGTTCCCGGTATAAATTGCCCCAGTGTTCCCCATAAGTCAGGGTGGCGTGGTCGGGAACCACGCCAGTGAGCGATCGCCGGGAGCGAATCGCGAACGACCCTGAACGTTGGGGATAAGCTGGGGTTTACCGCGAAGCGGCAATTTAAAACCGGGCGCCGAGGTCGCCAGGAGGATGGCGTAATCCTCCTGGCACGTTCACCGTTAGCAACGGTTAAAGAGATAATCTGCCGTGCGGGTGAACGGAAAACCTGAGAAGTTCATAGATCTCCCCCCTCTATTCAAAATACCATATCTTGTATGGTTGATAATTTTCATTCCCACATCTAGTATTCATATTCTCAACCTCAGAGAGAATAAGAATCATGCGCATTACCATATACACTCGAAATGACTGTGTCCAATGCCACGCCACCAAACGCGCAATCGAAAGCCGTGGGTTCACTTTTGACCTGATTAATCTCGATTTAAACCCTGAAGCGGCGGACGATTTGCGCGCGCAAGGTTATCGCCAGTTGCCGGTCGTCATTACCGATCAGGAAAGCTGGAGCGGGTTTCGCCCGGACATGATCAACCGCCTGCGCGCCCGAGTCAGCGCATGAGTCATCTCGTCTTCTTCTCGAGCTCGTCGGAAAATACCCTGCGTTTTGTTGAGCGCCTGGGACTGCCTGCGTTGCGTATCCCGCTGGAGCGAAAACAGCGGCTAGAAGTGACGGAGCCCTACATTTTGATCGTGCCGAGCTACGGCGGTGGCGGGATTGCAGGTGCCGTACCCGCACAGGTGATTCGGTTTTTAAATAATGCGACCAACCGTTCATTACTGCGGGGCGTTATCGCCAGTGGAAATCGTAACTTTGGCGAAGGTTTTTGCCGGGCGGGCGACGTGATAGCCCAAAAATGCCAGGTGCCGTATCTCTATCGTTTTGAGCTGCTCGGCACTGAACAGGACATCGAAAACGTGCGTAAGGGAGTCAAAGAATTTTGGCAACGACAGAAACTATCAGCGTAATGGCGACGGACAACGTGGATTTTCACGCGCTCAACGCCATGTTGAATCTTTATGATTCCGAGGGGCGGATCCAGTTTGAGAAAGACAAACTGGCGGTGGAGCAGTTCCATAAGCAGCATGTGCTACCCCGTTCACGCCACTTTCCCCATCAGCAGGCTCGCCTGGCGTGGCTGGTGGCAGAAGGTTATTACGACAACACCGTGCTGCAGCGTTACGAAAGCCGTTTTGTCACAGCGCTATTTGAAAAAGCCAGTAACAGCGGGTTCAAATTCCAGACGTTCCTTGGCGCATGGAAGTATTACACCAGCTATACGCTCAAATCCCGGGATGGCAAAGAGTATCTGGAACACTTCCCAGACAGAGTTTGCATGGTGGCGCTCACCCTTGCGCAAGGTGACGAGGATCTGGCAAATCGCCTGATGGATGAGATGCTCAGTGGCCGTTTCCAGCCCGCAACGCCGACTTTTTTGAACTGCGGAAAGATGCAGCGCGGCGAATTCGTCTCCTGCTTCTTGCTGCGAATCGAAGACAATATGGAATCGATTGGTCGGGCGGTAAACTCTGCACTTCAGCTCTCGAAACGCGGTGGCGGCGTGGCTTTCTTGCTCTCGAATTTACGCGAAGTCGGCGCACCGATTAAACGCATTGAAAACCAGTCATCCGGCGTGATCCCGGTGATGAAAATGCTGGAAGATGCGTTTTCTTACGCCAATCAGCTCGGTGCGCGACAGGGCGCGGGAGCCGTGTATCTTCACGCCCATCATCCCGATATTTTGCGTTTTCTCGATACCAAACGTGAAAATGCTGACGAGAAAATCCGCATTAAGTCGCTCTCGCTGGGGGTGGTGATCCCGGATATCACCTTCCAGTTGGCTAAAGATAACCATCGTATGGCGCTCTTCTCGCCATACGATGTCGAGCGTATTTACGGGAAGCCGTTTGGCGATATTGCGGTCAGCGATGTGTACCAGGAGATGTTGGCAGACGAACGCATCCGTAAGACGTTTATTAACGCGCGCGATTTCTTCCAGACCCTGGCGGAAATCCAGTTTGAGTCCGGTTATCCGTACATCATGTTTGAAGATACGGTCAACCGCGCAAACCCGATTGCCGGGCGCATTAATATGAGCAACTTGTGCTCAGAAATTTTGCAGGTGAATAGCGCTTCCACGTATGACGAAAACCTCGATTATGCGCAGGTTGGCAAAGATATCTCCTGCAACCTCGGCTCGTTAAATATCGCCCACACCATGGATTCCCCTGATTTTGGCCAGACCATAGAGACAGCGATCCGTGGGCTGACGGCGGTTTCCGATATGAGCCACATTCGCTCAGTGCCTTCCATTGAAGCCGGAAATGCCGCTTCGCACGCCATTGGCCTCGGGCAGATGAATCTGCACGGTTATCTGGCACGCGAAGGGATTGCTTATGGCTCAGCGGAAGGGCTGGATTTCACTAATTTCTATTTTTACACCGTCACCTGGCACGCCCTACGCGCATCAAATTTGCTGGCTCGGGAACGCAAACAGCGCTTTGCCGGTTTTGAACAATCACGTTATGCGAATGGGGAGTACTTCCGCCAATATCTGCAAGAAAGCTGGCAGCCGAAAACCGAAAAAGTGCGCGAGTTGTTCGCCAGTGCGGGTATCGATATTCCAACACGCGAACAGTGGCAGCAGTTGCGCGACGATGTCATGGAGTTCGGTCTGTATAACCAAAATTTGCAGGCTATTCCGCCGACCGGATCGATTTCTTATATCAATCACGCGACGTCGAGTATTCACCCGATTGTTTCGCGCATTGAGATCCGCAAAGAGGGAAAAACCGGACGCGTTTATTATCCGGCTCCGTTTATGACCAACGACAATCTGGAGTTTTACCAGGACGCCTACGACATAGGCCCGGAAAAAATCATCGACACTTACGCGCAAGCCACACGTCATGTCGATCAAGGGCTGTCGCTGACACTCTTTTTCCGCGATACCGCAACGACTCGCGATATTAACAAAGCGCAGATTTACGCCTGGAAAAAAGGCATCAAAACGCTCTATTACATTCGCTTGCGCCAGATGGCGCTGGAAGGCACCGAAGTTCAGGGCTGCGTTTCCTGCGCTTTATAAGGAGAGAACATGACTGAGTTAAGTCGCGTAAGTGCCATCAACTGGAATAAAATCGAGGATGAGAAAGACCTCGAAGTGTGGAACCGTCTGACCAGTAACTTCTGGCTTCCCGAGAAAGTGCCCTTGTCCAACGACATTCCGGCCTGGCAGACGCTGACGCATGACGAACAGCAGCTCACCATTCGTGTGTTTACCGGGTTGACGTTGCTGGACACCATCCAGAATACCGTTGGGGCACCCGTGTTGATGGCGGATGCGATAACACCCCATGAAGAAGCGGTGCTGTCGAATGTGAGCTTTATGGAGGCGGTACATGCCCGCTCATACAGTTCGATTTTCTCAACACTTTGCCAGACCAAAGATGTGGATGCCGCCTACGACTGGAGCGAGGAAAATGCGCCGTTGCAACGCAAGGCGCAAATCATCCTTGCGCATTATCACGCTAATGACCCGCTTAAGAAGAAAATTGCCAGCGTATTTTTGGAGTCCTTTTTATTTTATTCAGGTTTTTATTTACCGATGTATTGGTCAAGTCGCGGCAAATTGACTAATACGGCAGATCTTATCCGCCTGATTATTCGTGACGAGGCGGTGCACGGCTATTACATCGGATATAAGTTCCAGAAAGTGCTGGCCCAGCAAAGTCTGGAACGCCAGGCCGAGTTGCAGAATTTCGCCTTCGAGTTGTTGATGGATCTTTATGATAATGAAGTGGAATATACCGATGCGCTGTACGGCGATGTTGGCTGGCAGGAAGAGGTGAAGGCGTTCCTCTGTTATAACGCCAATAAAGCGTTGATGAACCTGGGCTACAACGCGCTGTTCCCGCCTGAAATGAGTGAGGTGAACCCAGCGATACTCGCCGCACTTTCGCCAAACGCTGACGAAAACCATGACTTTTTCTCCGGTTCCGGCTCGTCATATGTGATGGGGAAAGCGGTGGAAACAGTTGACGAAGACTGGGATTTTTAATCGAGAAAATGCCAGAAATATTTTGTATATTTTTGACTGAGATATTTCCTATCAACCATACAAAATAAAACCTTACATTTTAGCCTGAATATCGCCCCATTCAGGCTTATTACCCTCCTCGTTACAAAAAATATCATCTTTCTCTGAATTGCTCTCAGCCCTTTACTCATGGGAAATGTCGGCCACATCGCTGGCACGGATATTGGATATATCGGAAATGGAGGGTTGTCTCAGATTCTGAGTATGTTAGGGTATATGCAGTGAATATTTCCATCAGGAATTGTGTATAAATATATAAATACAGGAATAACTTTATTGCATGGCAATTAAACTTGAAGTGAAGAATTTATATAAGGTATTTGGTGAGCATCCACAGCGCGCATTCAAATATATCGAAAAGGGCATTTCAAAAGCTGAATTACTGGAGAAAACAGGGCTGTCGCTTGGCGTGAAAGACGCCAGTCTGGCAATTGAAGAAGGCGAGATTTTTGTCATCATGGGGCTATCCGGTTCGGGTAAATCTACCATGGTTCGCCTTCTCAATCGCCTGATTGAACCAACCCGTGGACAGGTACTGATTGACGGTGTCGATATCGCCAAAATATCAGACGCGGAACTCCGTGAAGTACGCAAAAATAAGATCTCCATGGTATTCCAGTCCTTTGC
Source organism: Buttiauxella sp. WJP83 (assembly GCF_027594725.1). Classification (NCBI taxonomy): domain Bacteria; kingdom Pseudomonadati; phylum Pseudomonadota; class Gammaproteobacteria; order Enterobacterales; family Enterobacteriaceae; genus Buttiauxella; species Buttiauxella sp. WJP83. Next base: position 986,742 of record NZ_CP110080.1, on the reverse strand, counting down.
TCTGATGCCTCATATGACGGTGCTAAATAATACCGCTTTCGGTATGGAATTAGCCGGTATTCCGTTAAAAGAACGTCAGGAAAAAGCGCTTGATGCATTGCGTCAGGTTGGGCTTGAAAATTATGCCCACGCTTATCCTGATGAGCTTTCTGGCGGTATGCGTCAGCGTGTTGGTTTGGCCCGTGCTTTGGCAATTAATCCAGATATATTATTGATGGATGAAGCCTTCTCTGCCCTCGATCCATTAATTCGTACTGAGATGCAGGATGAGTTAATTAAATTGCAGGCGAAGCATCAACGTACCATTGTATTTATTTCCCACGATTTGGATGAAGCCATGCGTATTGGCGACCGTATTGCCATTATGCAAGGTGGTGAAGTTGTGCAAGTCGGTACACCGGATGAAATTTTAAATAATCCGGCGAATGATTATGTGCGCACCTTCTTCCGCGGTGTGGATATTAGCCAGGTGTTTAGCGCGAAAGATATTGCCCGTCGTAACCCGGCTGGCCTGCTGCGTAAAACCGCCGGTTTTGGTCCGCGCTCGGCACTCAAACTGCTGCAAGATGAAGACCGTGAATTCGGTTATGTCATTGAACGTGGCCAGAAATTCCTCGGGATTGTCTCGACTGATTCACTGAAAGCCGCACTCGCTGCGGGCCAGGGTCTGGACAATGCTTACCTCGAAACGCCAGCGGCCGTTTCCGCTGATACGTCACTGAGCGATCTTCTCACCCATGTAGGCCAGGCACCGTGTGCGGTTCCGGTTGTTGGGGAAGAGAGTCAGTACGTGGGCATTATCTCGAAAGGGGTTCTGCTGCAGGCATTAGATCGTGAGGGGGTAAGCCAATGAGTGCATCAAATCCGTGGGATACCGGCAGTGCTGCTGCCGACGCAACAACCAATCAGGCCGCAGCATCTGCAGATGCATGGGGAAGCCAGGCGGCTTCAACACCGGCTGCAAGTAGTGGTGCAGACTGGCTGAATGCAGCCCCGGCACCCGCACCTGAACATTTTAATATTCTGGATCCGTTTCATAAGACACTGATCCCACTCGATAGCTGGGTGACACACGGTATCGACTGGGTGGTGACACACTTCCGCCCCGTGTTCCAGGGGATTCGTGTGCCGGTGGACTACATCCTCAGTGGCTTCCAGCACTTCTTGCTGGGAATGCCTGCGCCTGTGGCAATCATCCTGTTCGCGCTGATTGCGTGGCAGATGTCCAGCCTGGGAATGGGGATTGCGACGTTAGTTTCGTTAGTGGCCATTGGCGCGATTGGCGCGTGGTCGCAAGCGATGGTGACGCTGGCGTTGGTGCTGACCGCCCTGCTGTTCTGCATGATTATTGGTTTGCCGCTCGGCATATGGCTTGCCAGAAGCGAGCGCGCCGCGAAGGTAATCCGTCCGCTGTTAGATGCCATGCAGACCACTCCGGCGTTTGTTTATCTGGTGCCGATCGTGATGCTGTTCGGTATCGGTAACGTACCGGGTGTCGTGGTGACGATTATTTTTGCCCTGCCACCGATTGTGCGCCTGACGATTCTGGGGATTAAGCAGGTTCCGGAAGATTTGATTGAAGCGTCACGTTCGTTTGGCGCCAGCCCGCGCCAGATGCTGTTTAAAGTTCAGTTGCCGCTGGCGATGCCAACCATTATGGCGGGCGTAAACCAGACGCTGATGCTGGCACTTTCAATGGTCGTTATCGCGTCAATGATTGCCGTCGGTGGTCTCGGACAGATGGTACTGCGCGGTATTGGCCGCCTCGATATGGGTCTTGCGACCGTCGGCGGTGTCGGGATCGTTATCCTGGCCATTATTCTCGACCGTTTAACTCAGTCCATTGGCCGCGATTCGCGCAGCCGTGGCAATCGCCGCTGGTACAACACCGGCCCAATTGGTCTTTTGACCCGTCCCTTCATCAAATAAGCATGCTGGCGGCATTCGTGCCGCCTCACGCCCCATCACCATTAAAAAGGAATAACGATGCGACACACGACGATTATCGCTACAGCCCTTGCCACCCTCGTAACCACCAGTTCTTTTGCCGCTGATTTGCCGGGTAAAGGCATTACGGTTCAGCCTGCACAAAGCACCATCTCAGAAGAATCATTCCAGACTTTACTGGTAAGCCGTGGCCTGGAAAAACTGGGTTATACCGTTAACAAACCCAGTGAAGTGGATTACAACGTGGCTTACACCTCGATGGCCGCGGGCGATACCACGTTCATCGCCACTAACTGGAAACCGCTGCATGACGATATGTTTGAAGCCGCAGGCGGTGATAAGAAATTCTACCGTGAAGGGACCTACGTTCAGGGTGCCGCGCAGGGTTATCTGATTGATAAGAAAACGGCTGAGCAATACAAAATTACCAATATCGCGCAGCTAAAAGATCCGAAGATCGCCAAATTGTTTGATACCAACGGCGACGGTAAGGCTGACCTGACAGGCTGCACGCCAGGCTGGGGCTGCGAAGCCGTGATCAATCACCAGATTGGTGCTTATGGCCTGACCAATACCGTGGAGCATAATCAGGGTAACTACTCGGCAATGATTGCCGACACCATTACGCGCCATAAAGAAGGCAAACCGATTCTTTACTACACCTGGACGCCATATTGGGTGAGTGATGTGATGGTTCCAGGTAAAGATGTGGTGTGGCTGCAAGTGCCGTTCTCGTCTATGCCTGGCAAACAAAAAGAGGTGGATACCAAGCTGCCAAATGGCGCTAATTATGGCTTCCCGGTGAACACCATGCATATCGTGGCAAACAAAGCCTGGGCGGAGAAAAACCCGCAGGCGGCAAAACTGTTTAGCCTGATGAGGCTGCCACTGGCGGATATCAACGCGGAGAATGCGATGATGCACAATGGTAAAGCGTCAGAAGCGGATATTCAGGGTCACGTTGATGGCTGGATTAAAGCGCACCAGGCTGAGTTTGATGGCTGGGTGAATGAAGCGTTAGCCGCTAAGTAATTACGTTAAGAGCGCCCTCATCCCGACCTTCTCCCCCAGGAGAAGGGGAAAACCGTACAGTCCCCTCTCCTGGGGGAGAGGGTTAGGGTGAGGGCTTGCCCAACTAAAACAAACCGCACAATCCGACTCCTGCCTTCACTATTTTTCGCTATGATTCCGGTTCTTACATCACAAAACGAAGAACCAGAATGAAAAACTCCACTCAAGGACTGAGCCCCGCTCTGATCGTCCTGATGTCTCTCGCCACGGGTTTAGCCGTTGCCAGCAACTACTACGCACAACCCCTGCTCGACACCATTGCTCATGCCTTTTCCCTTTCGATTAACCAGGCCGGATTTATCGTTACCGCCGCACAGTTAGGCTACGCCGTCGGTTTACTGTTCCTGGTTCCGCTGGGTGATATATTTGAACGCCGCGGACTCATTGTCTTTATGACGCTGCTGGCTGCCGGAGGCATGGTGATTGTGGCGCTCAGCCAGACGCTGTGGATGATGATTCTGGGCACCGCACTCACCGGGTTGTTCTCGGTCGTGGCACAAATCCTTGTCCCGTTAGCCGCAACGCTTGCTGAGCCAGAAAAACGAGGCAAAGTCGTCGGCACCATTATGAGCGGGTTGCTGCTGGGAATTTTGCTGGCACGTACTGTGGCCGGGCTACTGGCAGGCCTGGGCGGATGGCGTACCGTTTATTGGGTCGCGAGCGTATTGATGGTCGTGATGGCGCTGGCATTGTGGCGTGGTTTGCCGAAAGTGAAGTCCGAGACTCATTTAAATTATCCGCAATTGCTCTCTTCAGTATTCAGCCTGTTTATCAAAAATCCGCTGCTGCGTACCCGCGCGCTGCTCGGCTGCCTGACTTTTGCCAACTTCAGCATTCTCTGGACGTCGATGGCATTCCTGCTGGCATCACCGCCGTTTAACTTCTCGGAAGGGGTGATTGGTTTGTTTGGCCTCGCCGGTGCAGCAGGAGCATTGGGGGCACGTCCCGCAGGCGGATTTGCCGATAAAGGTAAAGCCCATCTCACGACCACCATCGGATTGGTACTGTTGCTTCTGTCGTGGATCGCCACCGCAATGGGCCAGTATTCCGTTATCGCGCTCATCATTGGGATACTGGTACTCGATTTAACCGTTCAGGGTGTGCATATCACCAACCAAACGGTTATCTATCGCATGATGCCGGATGCGCGAAATCGTCTGACTGCCGGTTATATGACCAGCTATTTCATTGGGGGTGCTGCGGGCTCTGTTATTTCAGCCAGCGCATATCAGCACGCTGGATGGTTTGGTGTGTGCGCAGCAGGTGCCATTGTAGCCCTACTAAATTTAGTAGTGTGGTGGCGTGGTTATCACCGCCAACCGTGATGTGACTACTCCTGTAAAACCACTGAGAATAATTTGGGGTATTAAGGGTCGTACCAGTCTGTTAAGGTTATCCCTGTTGGTTCATTCGAGTGACATTACCGTCAGTTATATATAAATATTTAATATGGATAGTCCTGAAACAGTTCAATTAGAAAATCATCAAAACGATGCGACCCTGGCTGAAGGATTAAAAGACAGTATACCTATTGTCATCAGCTATATCCCGGTAGCCTTTGCGTTCGGACTTAATGCCACCAAGTTAGGATTTACCCCGCTCGAAAGTCTATTTTTCTCCTGCATTATTTATGCTGGTGCCAGCCAGTTTGTTATTACGGCTTTACTGGCGGCTGGCAGCTCTTTATGGGTTGCCGCCTTTACGGTTATGGCAATGGATGTGCGCCACGTCTTATATGGCCCTTCCCTGCGTCAACGAATCACTCGCCGGTTGAGTAAACCCAAAACCGCGCTTTGGGCATTCGGCCTGACCGATGAGGTTTTTGCCGCCGCCACGGCGAAACTGGTCCGCGATAACCGCCGCTGGAGCGAAAACTGGATGATCGGTATCGCCTTCAGCTCGTGGTTCTCATGGGTTTTAGGGACCGCGCTGGGTTCATGGTCGGGTAATGGCTTGCTGGATAATCTGCCTGCCGTTGAAGCCGCGTTAGGGTTTATGTTGCCTGCTCTGTTCATGAGTTTTCTATTGGCGTCGTTCCAGCGGAAACAATCCTGGACGGTGACCGCATCGCTTGCGGGGGCACTGTTGGGCGTAACGCTTGTGTCCATTCCTGTGGCCATTCTCGCGGGGATAGTCTGCGGATGCCTGGCAGCTTTGGTGCAGGCGTTTTATCAAGGAGAACCCGGATGAGTACACAAGTGCTTTTACTGGGTCTGCTGGTCGGGCTTGCCAACTATCTGTTTCGATATTTGCCTCTGCGCATCAGGGCAAATACCACTCGTCCGGCCAAACGAGGGGCGACGGGCGTGCTGCTCGACAGTATCGGAATTGCATCAATCTGCGCGTTGTTGGCGGTTTCGAGCGTGCCGGAGATCATGCACGACGCGCAACGTCTGGTCCCAACGTTGATGGGCTTTATTATTCTCGGGCTGAGCTTTTATAAGACTCGTAGCATCATCATCCCGACTCTATTAAGTGCTCTGGGTTATGGATTAACCTGGAAACTCATGATGGTGATATCAATCTGACGAATAAAAAAACGTATAAACAATACATTTACTTTATTTGTCACCATCGTTACTATATCGACCGCAACTAATGAGGTTATGCCAAAATGGATAGTTCGTTTACGCCCATTGAACAAATGCTAAAATTTCGCGCCAAACGCTACGAGGATTTCCCATACCAGGAAATTCTGCTGACACGCCTGTGCATGCATATGCAAGGCAAGCTTTTGGAAAACCGCAATAAAATGCTGAAAGCTCAGGGGATTAACGAGACGCTATTTATGGCGTTGATCACTCTTGAATCGCAGGAAAATCATAGTATCCAGCCTTCAGAGTTAAGTTGTGCGTTAGGTTCATCTCGTACCAATGCAACCCGAATTGCCGATGAATTGGAAAAGCGTGGCTGGATTGAACGTCGTGAAAGCGATAACGATCGCCGCTGTCTGCATCTGCATTTGACCGAAAAAGGTCATGAATTCTTGCGTCAGGTATTACCACCGCAGCACCACTGCTTGCACGAACTGTGGTCCTCGCTGAGTGGTTCGGAAAAAGAGCAACTGGAAGACATTACCCGCAAATTGCTCACCCGCCTTGATGAAATGGATGAAAACCAGACTGTACTCGAAGCCGTGCGTTAAGAGCTGTCTGCGCGTTCTATCGTAGTGCCCCAAAGAAAAAATACTGACAGGCCAGCAACTCACCTTGCTGGCCTGTCGGATCTAACAGGTCGGCTCAGCCGATCACTATAATAAAAAAGTGTGGAGATAAGCATGAGCGCACATGCGGAGACTCAAACCCCGCAACAACCGGGCAATAAAAAAGGCAAACGTAAAGGTGCCTTGCTTATATTGACCCTGTTGTTTGTAATTATTGCTGTGGCATATGGGATTTATTGGTTTCTAGTGTTACGTCACTACGAAAATACGGATGATGCGTATGTGGCCGGTAATCAGGTGCAGATAATGGCCCAGGTTTCCGGAAGCGTAACCAAGGTTTGGGCAGATAATACCGACTTCGTTAAACAGGGCGATGTTTTGGTCACTCTGGACCAGGCTGACGCTGAGCAAGCTTTTGAACAAGCACAAACGGTGCTGGCTTCAAGCGTACGCCAGACGCGTCAGTTAATGATTAACAGTAAGCAATATCAGGCCAATATTGAGCTGCAAAAGACCTCTCTTGCTCAGGCTCAAAGTGACCTTAATCGCCGCGTGCCGTTGGGTAATGCTAACCTGATTGGCCGCGAAGAATTGCAACATGCCCGAGATGCCGTCGCATCGGCTCAAGCGCAACTGGATGTTGCCATTCAACAATATAATGCCAACCAGGCCATGATCCTCGGAACAAAACTCGAAGAGCAGCCAAGTGTAAAACAAGCGGCTGCCGAGTTGCGTAACGCCTGGATGGCACTGCAACGGACTAAGATTGTCAGCCCAATGACCGGCTATGTTTCACGCCGTGTGGTGCAAGTGGGTGCGCAGATTAGCCCAACGACTCCGCTGATGGCTATCGTGCCTGCAAATGGCTTGTGGGTTGATGCGAACTTCAAAGAGACGCAGCTTGCCCATATGCGTATTGGCCAACCGGCGACGGTCGTCAGTGATATCTACGGCGACAAAGTTGAATACACCGGTAAAGTTGTGGGCCTCGATATGGGTACAGGGAGCGCGTTCTCACTGCTGCCTGCACAAAACGCGACGGGTAACTGGATCAAAGTTGTTCAGCGCTTGCCGGTACGTATTGAACTGGATGCTAAGCAGCTTGAACAACATCCGCTGCGTATTGGGCTGTCCACGTTAGTGACGGTAGATACCAGTAACCGTGATGGCAGTATGTTGGCAAATGAAACGCGTAGCTCTCCAGTGTATGAAAGCAACGCGCGCGAGCTGAATCTTGCGCCCGCCAACGCGCTTATCAATAACATCATCCAGGCCAATGCGGGTTAACAAAGCGGAGCTTGTATGAAACAGCAAAAACCGCTGACGCCGCTTGAAGGTGCGCCACTGGTCATCATGACCATCGCCTTGTCATTGGCGACCTTTATGCAGGTGCTGGACTCCACCATTGCCAACGTGGCAATACCGACGATCGCCGGGAACCTTGGCTCATCACTGAGCCAGGGGACATGGGTGATTACGTCGTTTGGGGTGGCAAATGCCATCTCAATTCCAATCACCGGGTGGCTGGCAAAGCGCCTTGGTGAAGTGAAGTTGTTCATGTGGTCGACGATTCTGTTCGTACTGGCTTCATGGGCTTGCGGCGTCTCTAAAAGCCTGGAGATGCTGATTTTCTTCCGCGTTATCCAGGGGATCGTCGCCGGACCTCTGATCCCACTCTCACAGAGTCTACTGCTCAATAACTACCCCCCTGCGAAGCGAAGTATTGCGCTGGCGCTGTGGTCTATGACGGTTATTGTGGCGCCCATCTGCGGGCCTATTCTCGGCGGCTATATCAGTGATAACTATCACTGGGGCTGGATCTTCTTTATCAACGTGCCAATCGGTGCAGTGGTGGTGTTGCTGACACTGCAAACGCTGCGTGGCCGTGAGACCAGAACCGAGAACCGCCGTATCGACGCCATCGGGCTTGCCTTGCTGGTTGTCGGGATTGGTAGCCTGCAGATCATGCTCGACCGAGGTAAAGAGCTGGATTGGTTTAACTCAACGGAAGTCATCGTTTTGACCATCGTCGCGGTGGTGGCGATTAGCTTCTTGATTGTGTGGGAGCTAACCGACGATAACCCCATCGTTGATCTGTCGTTGTTTAAGTCGCGAAACTTTACCATCGGCTGTCTGTGTATCAGTCTTGCCTACATGCTCTACTTCGGCGCAATTGTTTTGCTACCGCAGCTATTGCAGGAGGTATATGGCTATACGGCAACCTGGGCGGGCCTGGCATCCGCACCAGTAGGGGTCATTCCGGTATTGTTATCGCCGATTATCGGGCGCTTTGCTCATAAGCTCGATATGCGACGGTTAGTGACGTTCAGCTTTATTATGTATGCGGTGTGCTTCTACTGGCGCGCATATACCTTCGAACCGGGAATGGATTTTGGCGCATCGGCCTGGCCGCAGTTTATTCAGGGCTTCGCCGTGGCATGCTTCTTTATGCCACTGACGACCATTACGCTTTCCGGGCTTCCACCAGAACGTATGGCGGCCGCGTCGAGTTTGTCGAACTTCACGCGAACCCTTGCAGGTTCGATTGGTACGTCAATCACCACGACGCTTTGGACTAACCGCGAAGCCATGCACCATTCACAGCTAACGGAGTCCGTTTCGCCATTTAACCCGAACGCACAACAGATGTATTCGCAACTGGAAAATCTGGGAATGTCGCCGCAACAAGCCTCAGGCTATATTGCACAGCAGATTACCAATCAGGGACTGATTATTTCAGCCAATGAGATTTTCTGGATTTCAGCGGGAATATTTATTCTGCTTCTGGGGCTGGTTTGGTTTGCCAAACCACCGTTTGGTGCCGGTGGTGGCGGCGGTGGAGCGCACTAAGTCAGGAAGACAAAAGGGGCCGATTGGCCCCTTTTTCTTGGCTTTTCCCGTCAGCTGTCCGATCAAATAAAAAGGGCCAATCAATATTGGCCCTCCAAATCAATCACGGAATAGTCACAGCTAGATGTGCAGTTCCTGAAGCTTCTCTTTCGGCAGCGCCAATTCTTCATTGCTGTTAACGCTAACACCATGCTCAAGGATGTGGCGCGCGATATCCTGCGCTTCTTGCAGCGAGTGCATGTGGTAAGTCCCACATTGGTAAACGTTCAACTCAGGGATCTGATTTTGCTCTTTCACCTTCAACACATCTTCCATTGCCGCTTTCCATGCATCAGCAACACGAGACTCTTCTGGCTCGCCAATCAGGCTCATGTAGAAACCTGTGCGACAACCCATCGGTGAAATATCGATTATCTCTACGCCATTCCCATTCAGGTGATCGCGCATAAAACCAGCAAACAGGTGTTCAAGTGTATGAATCCCTTTTTCTGGCATCACTTCCTTGTTCGGGATGCAAAAACGCAGATCAAATACAGTGATAGTATCGCCATGGGGCGTATGCATTGTTTTGGCCACACGCACTGCTGGCGCGCCCATGCGGGTATGGTCAACTGTAAAGCTATCCAACAACGGCATCTGATCACCTCCGATAAGTGATTTTTTTAAAAATAAAATGAACCATTCTTTCCTGGGCGACTCTGAGTATATGAAAGACGCGCATTTATTATCATCATCCCTGATTCAGAGATGTATATTTTGGCCACATTGATTGTGGCCTTTTTCTTTTGTGCTAAGAGTGGCTTGCGAGCCAAACGTCGAACGGCTCAGTGTCTATAGCTTCGATTTCCCGCTGACGTTGCCACGAAGCATCATGCTCCTTCTGCAAGTCATCTTCGGTCAAAATCTCTAACGGCTCTTGTATCAGCATCTGACGATATTTCTCTGCTAACGCAAGCCCTGTACCGCCAATGCCATTATCAATCATAGACCGAAGAATTCGCGCTGAGTACGTTAATTCCGGATTGTCGAAACTGGCGACCAATTGGTCACACACATCCTGATAATCGGTATTTCCTGCAATGCCATCCAGCGTTTCAGCAACACGACGCAAATCAGTGAACAAATCTTTCCCCACTTTTGCTAACGGGTACTGCGCCGTCTCACAACCCATACCCAGCGTCAGGCCTGGCTTACGCCCTTCCAGAATCACACGATTCCAGTTTTTGCGGGTGCAAAGCAATTCATCACTGCTCATTTCAGGAGCGTCAGCAAGCACACACCAAATCATGAACAGGTCGAGGAAACGGACTTGCTGCTCATCAACACCGACCGGTGAGAACGGATTGATATCGAGTGAACGCACTTCGATATATTCAATCCCACCGCGCATCAGGGCATCAGAAGGCGACTCCCCTTCCGCTGTGACGCGTTTAGGACGAATCGGGGCGTAGAGTTCATTTTCAATTTGCAGCACGTTGGTGTTGATTTGCAGACGCTTACCGTCTTTCTCAACACCCATCTTCGCATACTCTTCCGATGGCGTTTTAATGGCACGTTTTAATCCGGCGACGTAAGTTTCCAGATCGTTAAACGTAATGCCTAGATTGCTCTGGGATTTATTGGTGTAACCCAAGTCACTCAGACGCAATGAAGTTGCGTATGGCAGGTAATTCATACCGCATTCGGTTTTTTCGAACGGCAGCGTGCTTTCTTTCCCTTGCAGGAAAGATGAGCAGATAGCTGGTGAAGCACCGAACAAATACGGGATAACCCAGCCAAATCGGTAATAGTTACGAATAAGACGGAAGTAACCCGCAGAAATCGCTTCTTTACCGCTCAGTGCATCTTCAACACCCAGACGCGCCTGCCAAAACTCCAGCGGCAGCGAAAAGTTGTAGTGCACGCCAGAAATGGTTTGCATCAACGCGCCGTAGCGATTTTTCAATCCTTCACGGTATAGCGTTTTAAAACGCCCGTTGTTGGATGAACCGTACTGCGCCAACTCAATATTCTGACCATCGTCGATATAACACGGCATGCTTAGAGGCCACATGCGCTCTTCACCCAAATTACGGGCAACATGGCGATGGATATCGCGCATGAATGTCAGCATGTGGTCAATGTCGCCATCAACCGGAGTGATAAACTCAAGCAACGCTTCAGCGAAATCAGTTGTTATCCACTTGTGTGCCAACGCTGAACCAAGGTGTTCAGGATGACCTGTTGTCGCCAACTGACCATCTGGCGTGACTCGTAGCGTTTCACGCTCAAGACCACGACGAATACCTTTTACTGCCTGAGGATGCTGTTCCAGCCAGGCTAGCGCCTGTGATACGTTCGGGATCAAATTGACCTCCCGCCTGTCGAATTCATTTTTATTAAGCATAATTGTTTTAGGTAGGGATGATGATTATCACTCTACTCAATTAGTGCCACCACGCCATGCCTTGTACCGTTGCAGTCGCGACAACGATATAGCGTAGCGCTTTACCAAGGCATAAAAAAAAGATTACCGGTCCCCAGCTCATGCGTAATAAGCCGGCTAACAGGCACAGCAGATCGCCAATTAAAGGCATCCAACTGAGTAATAATGTTGCCGGGCCGAAACGAACCAGCCAGGCAGTTGCTTTTCCTTGCCAACGCGATTGTTCTCGCAGTGGAAAAAAACGTCCCAGAATAACGTTAGTTAAGCCACCAAGGCTATTACCCATTGTTGCTATTAAAATGAGTAACCAGGTTGGCCCGGAACCTGCAACTAATAGCGCAACCAGGACTGCTTCTGAACTTCCCGGGAGCAAAGTTGCGCTAAGAAAACTACTCGTAAACAGTGATAAGAATGATAGCGTTTCACTCACAGCAAACGCACATCCACACCATCCATTCCAGCTGCACGAGCGGCTTCCAAGCCAAAATCTGCATCTTCAAACACCACACATTTATTCGCTGCCACACCCATTAATTCGGCGCACAGCAAAAATGTGTCGGGAGCAGGTTTGTGGTTTTTAACATGATCAGCCGCGACAACGGCTGAAAAATACTGGCGCAATCCCAGGTGGTTGAGCAGCGCTTCGGCGATATCGCTTTCACTGCCGGTACCTACAGCCATAGGACGACGCCCATGCCAGGACTTAACGACTTCAATGAGAGGAAGAGGACGCACAGTATCAAGAAGCATAGCCCTTACGGCCTGCGTCTTTTCCTTCGCCAGATGGTGAGGGTCCAGGTCTGCATGATTGAGTTCGATAATCGCCTGCGCAATCCGCCAGGTGGGGGAGCCATTCAACGCAACCATTGCATTTTCGTCGAACTGCATGCCATAACCCGCCAGCGTCTCACGCCACGCCTTACGATGTGTTGGTTCGGTATCGAGGATGGTTCCGTCCATATCGAAAATCAGACCGTCGTAACGTTCGTACATCTCATCCCTCACATCGCTCAATATTGAGGGGTTACTTTAGCGTAAACCAATAATATTGTCGCTTATTGTAATCGAGATAGTTAAGAAGGTGATTTATTGGTATGTAGGGTGTTACAGGAGAGTTTAAGTGTTGCTTTAGGGAGAATACATTGGGGAAGAAGATGGTGCACCCAGGAAGATTCGAACTTCCGACCGCTCGGTTCGTAGCCGAGTACTCTATCCAGCTGAGCTATGGGTGCATCGGGATATTGCTTTACTGCGGTTCTCGTGAATATCGTTAAGACAATCAGAGAAAGTATGGTGCATCCGGGAGGATTCGAACCTCCGACCGCTCGGTTCGTAGCCGAGTACTCTATCCAGCTGAGCTACGGATGCATCGGGATATTGCTTTACTGCGGTTCTCTTGAATATCGATAAGATAATCAGAGAAAATATGGTGCATCCGGGAGGATTCGAACCTCCGACCGCTCGGTTCGTAGCCGAGTACTCTATCCAGCTGAGCTACGGATGCATCGGGTGTACTGCTTTTACTGCTGATTTAATGTCACTCAACTAGACCGCAACATTAATTAAGATGGTGCATCCGGGAGGATTCGAACCTCCGACCGCTCGGTTCGTAGCCGAGTACTCTATCCAGCTGAGCTACGGATGCAAAATGGCGGTGAGGCGGGGATTCGAACCCCGGATGCAGCTTTTGACCGCATACTCCCTTAGCAGGGGAGCGCCTTCAGCCTCTCGGCCACCTCACCACACGCCTCTTTCGAGTGCTTCAAGTTACTCGTTAGAGCTTCTCGTCGCTGCGTGGCGCACATATTACTTTCTGGCACTTATAAGTCAAACAATTTTTCCCAACTAATTTCCAATTGCACACTTCACGCACAATTCGGGCGAATTGACCGCAAAAAGAGTGTTTTATCAACAGACAAGATAGGGCTCATACGGATAAGTAAGCATTACGGCTGAATAAGAAATGACGGTTTTGACAGAAGATAAGGGAGGTATTGACAGAAGATAAGGGAGGTATTGCGAGGTAAAGCGAAGAAAATGGTGCGCTAAAGGAAGCGTCTCGCTAGTAGATAGCGAGACGCAGTAACTTTAGTAACTCGTTTGTTGCGATTTTTCAGCCTGGATACGTTGGTAGATCTCTTCACGGTGTACAGAAACTTCCTTCGGGGCGTTAACACCAATACGAACTTGGTTACCTTTTACCCCAAGTACTGTCACGGTCACCTCATCCCCAATCATGAGGGTCTCACCAACTCGACGAGTTAGAATCAGCATTCTTTGCTCCTTGAAAGATTAAAAGAGTCGGGTCTCTCTGTATCCCGGCGTTCTCCATCATATACGACAAAAAGTAAGTAGCTACAAACACATAAAGTGTCACTAACCACAACATTACATTCTGTTATGAATAAGTCTAGCCGATATACGCAACTTTAACCTGACTTTATCATTATTGAGTGTGTGCAGATTAACAAGGCGCCCTAACCTGAATGCGTTATAGCGCCTATCTGCACTTTATTTTTTTACTTAGAGCTTAGCCGAGACCCAAGCTTCAATACCGGCCAGTGCGCCCGGCAATGCTGCAGCATCCGTACCACCCGCCTGAGCCATATCTGGACGACCGCCTCCTTTGCCACCGACTTGCTGAGCGATAACACCAATCAGTTCTCCCGCCTTCACGCGGTCGGTCACATCTTTAGAGACACCTGCAATCAGAGAAACCTTACCTTCTGATACAGTCGCCAGAACGATAATTGCCGAACCGAGCTGATTTTTCAGGTCATCGACCATAGTACGCAGCATCTTCGGTTCAACGTTGGCGAGTTCACTCACGAGGAGTTTAACGCCTTTCACATCGACAGCTTTGCTGGAAAGGTTTGCACTCTCCTGCACTGCCTGCTGTTCTTTCAACTGCTGCAACTCTTTTTCGAGCTGACGAGTACGTTCCAGAACCGAACGCACTTTCTCATTCAGATTCTGGCTGTCGCCTTTGAGCAGTTGAGCAATATCCTGAAGCTGTTCACTCTGAGCATGCAGATTTGCCAGCGCACCTTCGCCAGTAACGGCTTCAATACGACGCACACCCGCAGCTGTACCGGATTCTGCAACGATACGGAACAGGCCGATATCGCCAGTGCGGCTCGCGTGGATACCACCACACAATTCGGTAGAGAAATCACCCATGCTCAGAACTCGCACGTGGTCATCATATTTCTCACCAAACAGCGCCATTGCGCCTTTAGCTTTAGCCGATTCCAAATCCATTACATTGGTTTCGATAGGCAAATTGCGACGAATCTGGGCGTTGACGATATCTTCAACTGCGCGAATTTCAGTCGGTTTCATGCCTTCAAAATGCGAGAAGTCGAAACGCAGGCCTTTGTCGTTAACCAGAGAGCCTTTCTGCGCAACATGCGTACCCAGAACCTGGCGCAGTGCGGCATGCAGCAAGTGAGTGGCGGAGTGGTTCAGACGAATGCGTGAACGACGCGCTTCATCAACTTCAGCTTTTACGCTGTCGCCCACTTTCACAACACCCGAGACGACTTTGCCCAGATGACCGATTGCCTGGCCATATTTCTGCGTATCGCTCACGGCAAAGTCCACACCGTTACCTTTGATTGCGCCTTTGTCACCAACCTGGCCACCGGATTCTGCATAGAATGGTGTTTCATTGAGCACCACAACAGCGTCCTGGCCCGCAGCCACTTGCTCAACGGCTTTACCATCAACAAACAGTGCGGTGACTTTGGCGTTCAAATCAGTGTGATCATAACCTTTGAAAGCGGTAGCTGAGTCTACTCGGATCATGCTGTTGTAGTCAGCGCCAAAACCGCTGGACTCACGTGCACGACGGCGTTGTTCTTCCATCGCAGCTTCAAAACCAGACTCGTCTACTTTCAGGTTGCGCTCACGGCAAACATCAGCAGTCAGATCAACCGGGAAACCGTAAGTGTCGTACAGACGGAAAGCCGTTTCGCCGTCCAGCGTATCGCCCTTCAGTTTCGCAAGTTCTTCATCCAACAGAGCTAAACCACGCTCCAGCGTGCGAGCAAACTGTTCTTCTTCAGTTTTCAGAACCTGTTCAACCAGTGCTTGCTGACGTTGCAGCTCTTCACCCGCCGCACCCATGACTTCTACCAATGGGCCAACAAGTTTGTAGAAGAAGGTTTCTTTCGCACCCAGCATATTGCCATGGCGAATTGCACGACGAATGATACGGCGCAGCACGTAGCCACGACCTTCATTGGACGGTGTAACGCCATCAGCAACCAGGAATGCGCAAGAACGAATATGGTCAGCGATGACACGCAGCGATTTGCTGGTCAGATCGGTTGCGCCAGTTACTTTGGCAACAGACTTAATCAGTTGGCTGAACAGATCGATTTCGTAGTTGGAGTTAACGTGCTGCAGAACCGCTGCAATGCGCTCCAGACCCATACCAGTATCAACAGACGGCTTAGGCAATGGCAACATGGTGCCATCTTGCTGACGGTTGAACTGCATGAATACGATATTCCAGATTTCGATATAACGGTCACCATCTTCTTCAGCGCTACCCGGAGGGCCGCCCCAAATATGGTCGCCATGATCGAAGAATATTTCGGTGCATGGGCCGCATGGGCCAGTGTCACCCATCTGCCAGAAGTTATCAGATGCGTAAGCTGCACCTTTGTTATCACCGATGCGAATAATACGTTCGCGCGGGACACCAACTTCTTTTTCCCAGATTTCAAACGCTTCGTCGTCAGTCTCGTAAACCGTGACCCACAAACGATCTTTTGGCAGGTTAAACCACTGTTCGCCGGTCAATAATTCCCATGCGAAGTTGATGGCATCGTGTTTGAAATAGTCACCGAAGCTGAAGTTACCCAGCATTTCAAAGAAAGTGTGGTGACGTGCAGTGTAACCGACGTTCTCCAGATCGTTGTGTTTACCACCGGCGCGGACACAACGTTGAGACGTTGTTGCACGGGAATAGTTACGCTTGTCGAGACCAAGGAATACATCCTTGAATTGGTTCATCCCGGCATTGGTAAACAGCAAAGTAGGATCGTTATTCGGAACCAGGGAGCTGCTCGCTACAACCTGGTGACCTTTACTATGGAAAAAATCGAGAAACGCCTGACGGATCTCAGCGGTGCTCTTGCTCATAATTATCCTGAAATCAAGCTAACGAGGAGTTGCAAACCTGACATAGCCAATTTTGATACTTTGGCCTTGACCTGTTTACCTGGAAAAAGTGGGAATAAGATAAGTTTTCTTATCAGGGAAGTAAAATTTCTCTTGTGCCTAATCGGTAAAATTTCAGGGGTTGCCCCGTATATACCCTAAATAACTGGAGTTGCATCACTAAAACGCCAAAGGTGTTTTAGAACAGCGCTTGCGCTCGCCCCAACGCAGAGGCAGCTTCAAGTATGACGGGTATAAACGCTTTGGATATCTTCCATAAAGAACCCACGATACAGCAGGAAACGTTGCACTTTGGCTCGTTCTTTCCATTCCGTAGGAAGTTGCTCGCCAAATTTACGCTCGGCGATTTCTCGAGCCATCTCTTGCCAGTCTATTTCACAATTGAACATTGCGGTTTCACACGTATCGCGAGCAATACCTTTGCTCTGTAATTCCTGGCGGATACGCTGTGGGCCATATCCTTTACGGGCACGGCTTGCAATGAAGCGTGATGCAAACTGAGCATCGTCCAGCCAGTTGTGTTCATAACACCAGGCAATAACTTTTTCGATGTCTTCTGCCGTAAAAGGCTCTTCATCAACTTTGGCTTTTCCTGGGAAAGCAGGCTGAGCCACAAGTTTCCGACGGAGTTCTTGTTCGCTGTGATCGCGCATCGCGAGTATACGCGTGGCTTTGTCTAACAAGCGGGAGTAAGGACTGCGACGAGGAGTAGAATCAGGCATAGCAGATAACCTGTTTGAAAGAAAAATGGGGTAGCGCAGATATACGTACAAACAATATAAACAAGGGCTGCCGTGGCAGCCCTTGTTGGGATTTAGAAGTCTTCGTTGGTTTCTGCGACGTCTTTGTCGTGGTCGTCAACGACGAAATCTGGTGTACCGTCCTGATTGTTCAGCAGCATCTCGCGGAGTTTCTTCTCGATTTCCACGGACATTGGCTTGTTCTCTTTCAGGAAGTTACTGGCATTTGATTTGCCCTGACCAATCTTCTCACCGTTGTAACTGTACCAGGCACCCGCTTTTTCAATCAGCTTGTGTTTCACGCCCAAATCAACCAGCTCACCGTAGAAGTTGATACCTTCGCCGTACATAATCTGGAATTCAGCTTGTTTAAACGGTGCAGCAATTTTGTTTTTGACCACTTTAACGCGGGTTTCACTACCCACCACGTTGTCGCCATCTTTAACCGCACCGATACGGCGGATATCAAGGCGGACAGAAGCGTAGAACTTCAGTGCGTTACCACCAGTAGTGGTTTCCGGGTTACCGAACATCACACCAATTTTCATACGAATCTGGTTAATGAAGATCAACAGCGTGTTCGACTGCTTGAGGTTACCTGCCAGTTTACGCATTGCCTGGCTCATCATACGTGCCGCAAGGCCCATATGAGAGTCACCGATTTCGCCTTCAATTTCAGCTTTCGGTGTCAGAGCGGCAACGGAGTCAACCACGATAACGTCAACGGCACCAGAACGTGCCAGCGCATCACAGATTTCCAGAGCTTGCTCGCCAGTATCAGGCTGGGAACACAGCAGGTTGTCGATATCGACGCCCAATTTTTTAGCGTAAATCGGATCCAGAGCATGCTCGGCATCGATAAACGCACATGTTTTACCTTCACGTTGAGCGGCGGCGATAACTTGCAAAGTCAGCGTCGTTTTACCAGAAGATTCTGGTCCGTAGATTTCAACGATACGCCCCATTGGTAAGCCGCCGGCTCCCAGAGCAATATCCAGTGAAAGTGAACCGGTAGAGATCGTTTCCACATCCATGGTACGGTCTTCACCCAGACGCATGATGGAGCCTTTACCGAATTGTTTTTCAATTTGGCCAAGTGCTGCCGCTAACGCCTTCTGTTTGTTTTCGTCGATAGCCATTTTTACTCCTGTCATGCAGGGTGATACACGAGTGCGCCACGCTGCTTACTATGCTGTTTTGTTGTGCCAATTATACTGTATGGTCATACAGTATCAAGCTTATTTTTGAGAAATTCTTCCCACAGGGTGTGCAGCGCATATTCAGTGGCCTGACGGCGTACAGCATCACGGTCACCGGCAAAAAGCTGATGGCGAACGACAGTGCCTTCAAGCTTATAACTGAATCCAAACCACACGGTGCCAACCGGTTTTTCTTCACTGCCGCCATTTGGCCCCGCGATACCACTCACCGCAATCGCGTAATCTGCAGAAGCCGCATGTAACGCACCTTGCGCCATTTCACGCACGACGGCTTCACTCACCGCACCGTAGGTTTCTAGCGTGCCGCTATCAACACCAATCATTTGGTGCTTAGCCTCATTACTGTAGGTAACAAAGCCGCGTTCAAACCAGGCGGAGCTACCTGAAATATCCGTAATCACCTTTGCAATCCAGCCACCGGTGCAAGATTCCGCCGTCGTGACGGTGGCACCAAGCTGCCCAAGCGCTTCACCTATCTGGTGGCTTAATTGACGCAATGTTTTCTCTGTCATATTGGCTCCGATTGTAGACATATCGCAGGGTGACACGATAGCACTTAACGACACTTTCAGAGGATTACATTAGATAACGCGAGGCGGTTCCAGAGAATTGAACGGCCAGCGAATGCTGGCCGGCAAGATCATTTCATGCTGTTGGCGATAGCTTCCACATTATGTTTAAAAGCCATTTCGTAGGTGCTGGCCGGGCCATTCGCGTCGGATAGCGCCTCTGGGTACAACTCCCCACCCGGTTGTGCGCCACTGGCTGTCGCGATTTGTTTTACCAGCCGAGGGTCTGTCTGGTTCTCAATGAAGTAAGTTTTGATGTGCTGATTTTTGAGCTGTTTAATGAGCCCTGCAACATCGCTGGCATTCGCTTCAGCTTCCGTCGAGAAACCCACAGGCGCCAGGAAAGTCACACCATATTGTTGGCCGAAATAACCAAATGCATCATGGCTGGTAAGCACTTTACGATGCGATTTGGGAATAGATTCAAAACGTGTTTTTGCCCAGCTATCCAATAATTTCAGGCGCGTGGCATATTCGGTGCCACTTTCGCTGATTGCCGTAGCATCTTGTGGGTCAGCAGCCATCAGCGCTTTCATGATGTTGTTCGCGTAGACCGCACCATTTTCAGCACTGTTCCAGGCATGCGGGTCAGTAATTTGTTTCCCCTCTTCGAGCATGCTGCGCGTGGAGATACCCTCAGAGGCAACAATAATTTTGCCTTTATAGCCTGATGCACTGACCAGTCGGTCCATCCACCCTTCCATTCCCAACCCGCTGACGATAACCACATCAGCCTGACTTAAAGCCACGCTGTCTTGCGGCGATGGCTCGAAGCTATGTGGATCGCCGTTTGGCCCCACCAGGCTTTTTACCGTGACATGCTCACCGCCGACTTGTTTGGCCATATCGGCGAGCACCGTGAAACTTGTCACCACATTGAGGTTCTTCGCTAATGCCGCCTGGCTGGAACAAGCCAGCACCAATGACATCATCATCCCAAAACGTTTCATTTAATCCCCTTGCTTGTTGTTATCCAGCCTCGACAAAGGCTTCGAGCCAGCCCGCTGCGCGAACCGAAAATTATTGAGATAAAGAAGCCAACGCTCGCCGTCAGAACAATAGCAGGCCCTGCGGGTAGCGCGGCTGCAAAGGACCATGCCAGCCCAACCCATGCCGACAACAAACCACAGGCAACCGCGATGAATATCGCGCCGGGCAGCGTTTTCGCCCAGCAGCGCGCTGACACCGCCGGTAACATCATCAGTCCGACAGACATCAACGTACCAAGAATTTGAAATCCAGCGACAAGGTTAAGCACCAGCAGCGCGAGAAACACGCCGTGAATAAGGTGTGGAGCGAAGCGGTTATTGACCTGCAAAAAGCTGCGGTCGAAGGTTTCCATCACCAGTCCGCGATAAAAAGCCGCCAGAATGAGTAACGTCACGCTGGCAATCACGCCGACAAAGATCGTTGCCTGACCATCGACAGCCAGGATTGAGCCAAATAAAAGGTGCAGCAGGTCAACACTGGAACCACGGAGCGAAATGAGCGTGACGCCTAACGCCAGCGAGCCAAGATAAAATCCCGCGAAACTGGCATCTTCTTTAAGTTGGGTCCGAGAGCTCACCAGTCCGGAAATTAACGCAACCAGCACACCCGCGACAAAGCCGCCGATACCCATCGCAACCAGCGACATTCCCGCCAATAAATAGCCCACTGCCACGCCAGGTAGGATTGCGTGGGAAAGCGCATCGCCAACCAGGCTCATACGTCTTAGCAGCAAAAAGATCCCC
Organism: Buttiauxella sp. WJP83; assembly: GCF_027594725.1. Lineage (NCBI taxonomy): Bacteria > Pseudomonadati > Pseudomonadota > Gammaproteobacteria > Enterobacterales > Enterobacteriaceae > Buttiauxella > Buttiauxella sp. WJP83. The sequence goes on along the minus strand of NZ_CP110080.1, from coordinate 965,834 downwards.
AGCGGAGCGGTACTCAGTGAGAGTGCCAGGCATGCGACAAGCGCACGGCGCATAAAACCGTAATTGATAAACGGCTCAAAGAAGAAGTGATAAATCATGCAGATAACACCAGATGAGTACCAAATTGCGAATAGCGAGGTAACACTTCAGTAGTCTTTCCCCAATGGAAATGATCTTTCGCGAGCAATAACACCTGTGGGAAATGCCTGCTGACGCGCTCGTTATCATGCAGCACTGCCAGGACCGTTTGGCCTGTCTGATGCATTTGGCAGATTAGCGACATCAGGAAATTGCTGGTTTGCGAGTCGACTCCGGTAAAGGGCTCATCAAGTAGAACTAACGGCGCGTTTTGCACCAGTAAACGTGCGAACAGCATTCTCTGAAACTGGCCACCAGAAAGCATTTCAATAGGCTGTTTACTGTAGGCGCTCAAACCCACTCGTTCGATGGCATCAGCTATCCGCAGGCGGTTTTGACGATTCAAGGCTGAAAACAGATTGCGGGCCGGCCACGCCCCCATACACACCACATCGTAAACAGTGGCAGGAAACTGTCTTTCCATTTCAGCAAGTTGTGGCAACCAGGCAATACGCGGGACGTTACCGTCGGTAAACCGCAATTGCCCCGACACCGGTGCCTGTAATTTCAGCAGCGTTTTGAGTAACGTCGACTTCCCTGTACCGTTCGCGCCAATAACGGCGGTCATACTGCCTTTCGTAATCTGGCCTGTCAGGGCCGGTGTCACCGCCCTTCCCTGATATCCCAACACCAATTGATTTAGCGTAATCATGCCAGTGCAATCGCCCAACGAATGGCCAGCCATAAACCGGCGAGCAGGATTAAGACGGCGCAAAACCGAACGGGCGCAGCCACCGTTAAAAGTGTCCGTAAAGGGAGCATTGCGGGGGAAAACCTTTAATATGATTTGTTATAACATAACATAAATTAAAATGAAGACGATGTAAATTCCTGATCGACGATCAGGAAAAACCTTCATGAGAATTGCAGAGGAAAGCAAACCCCGCCTCAGAACAAGGCGGGGAAAAGACTACTGTACGCGTGCCAGCGCTACCGCCTGACCTAACTGCCAGACCGCCATCGCATAATGCGTGCTGTGGTTGTAACGGGTAATGGTGTAAAAGTTCGGTAAACCGTACCAGTATTGATAACGATCGCCCATATCCAGGCGCAGCAAACTGGCTTCCTGATGGTTCCCCAGAGAAGCGGTCGGGCTTAAGCCTGATTCCGCCAGCGCGGAAACAGAGTACTTAGTCTTAAAGCCGTTTGCTAATCCCGGCACCTGGCCGTTAGCAGGCACAGCAACCAAATCACCTTTCACCCAACCATGGCCTTTGAAATAATTTGCCACGCTGCCAATCGCGTCTTCGGGATCCCACAAATTCACATGACCGTCGCCGTTGAAATCAACCGCGTATTCCTTGAATGCCGTAGGCATAAACTGACCGTAACCCATAGCCCCAGCAAAAGATCCTTTCAGCGCCAGCGGATCGTCACCTTCTTTGCGCGCCATCAGCAGGAAGGTTTCCAGTTCGCCAGAGAAGTATTGAGCACGGCGCGGATATGCGAAGGATAATGTCGCCAGGGCATCGATGATGCGTGTTTTGCCCATTACGCGACCCCAGCGAGTTTCCACGCCAATAATCCCAACAATGATTTCTGGAGGAACGCCGTAAACCTGGAAAGCACGTTTCAACGCATCATCATATTGGTTCCAGAACGCGACACCATTTTGCACATTATCTGGCGTGATAAATTTGCCACGATAGCGTAACCATGCGCCATTCGGGCCCGGAGGCGGCGCAGTAGTCGGTGCCTGTTGGTCCATTAAACGCAGCACATAATCCAACCTTTTGGCTTGAGACAGCACCTCATGCAATTGTTGACGGTCAAAACCATGCTCACTCACCATTTTATTGATGAATTTCTCAGCTTCAGGATTATTGGCAAAATCCCCCGTCTGCATAAACACATCATGCTGTGGCTGCAACAAGAAACCACCCGAAGGCGTGCCTGTCTGCTGTTGCTGAGTTTCAGTTTTCGGCTTACTGCTACACGCGGCAAGTAAAACAACAAGTGGAAGTAACGCGGCGGAGTAACGCATGTGTTGGGATGTCCATATGACTGACGACGAATGAGTATTCCTTATGGTAAATCAAATTTGTGCTTCTGAAAAAGAAGTCTGTTCTGCGGAAGGTTATCTGTGCATGTGATGACAAAGACTGGCAAGGCAGCCATAAACGCAAGCCATTAAATCTATGATTAAAAATGGAGGGTTTGCCGATGATGGCGGCGTTTCCCCCTCCCAAAATGCTATCGCGACAGGTTTCTGCATACCGGCCACAAACGGAGGCCGGCATGTTAGTTAGCCAAATATATTAAAATATGCACTGATAATTGAAACGACAATAATGCCGATAAGGATCCGCGAGATTCGCATATTCTTGCCCAGCAAATAATACATAACACCGAAAGCAGCCATTGGTAGCAGACAAGGCATAATATCATTCAGGATATTTTGCAAAGGAACGGCATATTCTCCCTCGCCGATAACAAACGGAACCTTCAATGAAACCATTGTGGCCGTCATTCCTCCAATGACCATCAAGCCTAAAATGGCTGCTCCATAAGTAATTTTTTGCATCATTCCGGTTTCTTCTACTTTTTTGAAGAAATCAGCCCCCAGCCGATATCCTCCGATCAGGCAGAAATAGCGAATGAAATAATGAGGAACGTTAAACACCAGTAAAAAAAGTAAAGGCCCAAGAATATTACCTGATGAAGCCAACGAAATGCCTAATCCAGCAGCAATGATTCGCAGCGTTCCCCAGAAGAAAGAGTCACCAATGCCTGCCAATGGCCCCATCAGCGAAGCTTTTACAGCATTGATGGAGTTAGCATCGAAATCATCGTCAAGCATACGCCTTTCTTCCATCGCTGAAGATATTCCCAAAGGCAGCGTAGACAGATGTGGCGTGGTATTAAAGAATTCCAAATGTCTGACCAATGCATCAGAGATCTCTTTATCCGTTTTGCACGTTTTACGAATAATGGGCACCATGGCAAAGGTATATCCCATGTGCATCATGCGTTCGTAATTCCAGGAGGATTCCATGGTCAATGAACGGAAATAGACTTTCCACAAATCTTTTTTAGTTATGGTGCTATCAGAATTCGTTGTCATCGACGATCTCCTGTTTTTTGGATGAACTATTAACGAGTACAATCGCGAGGAATAAACCAAACAGCGCAATGCCCACCAGAGGCAGCTTTAAATATGCAGCCAACAAGAAACCAAAGAAAAAGAATGGGAACACTTTTTTATTGATGATCATTCTGGCCAGCATGGCAAAGCCCAGAGCCGGAAGAATACCCGTGGCAATGGTCATCCCCGTCAAAATGGTTTCTGGGATCGCGTCCAGTATTGCGCTGACTACCGGCGTGCCGACATAAAAAGCAAATCCGACGAGAATGGCAAAAGGAACCGAACAGGCAAGCGTCGAATAAATATGCATCCTGACTACGCCACTAATATTGGCTTGCAATGCATGTTTGTCTGCCTGACGACAAAATATAGGCAGCACAAAGATATACACCGCATTTTGTAATACCAGTACCAAAGTGGCGATTGGCACCGCTAACGCCACGGCAGTGGCTACATTTTGCCCCGAGGCAATAGCAAATGCCGTACCCAAAATACCACCCGAGGTGACATCAGGCGGATTGGAAGCACCAATCTGGAAAGCACCCAGTAGCACCAGCTCAATTGCCGCACCAATCATGATCCCTTTAGTCACATCCCCCATAATCAGACCGACTAAAGGCCCCATGACTATTGGTCGCCTGAGCATCGCCGTACCAAAAATCGAATCCAGGTAACCCACGCATGACAACCCTCCGAGCAAGAAAGACTGCATCAAAAGACTCATATACGTTATCTCATCCCAGTAAGGTAATTGCTTTTAACCTGGCATCATTCGGCACTTGCCGAATTTCCAGCTCAACATTTTTTTGATCCAGAGTTCTTAATTCAGCCACATCTGTTTCAGTCACAAATATTGCTTTAGATATCTGACGCGCTCCCGGAATAGACTTAATTCCTCCCAGATTAATACTGGTTACCTTGTCACTCGCCATTGCCAGACGATAAGCATCATGAATAGAAGCCACAACGATAAACAGGTTATATTTCTCGGTCACCCCACTGTTTAGTGCGGTAATAGAGTCCTGAATGTTTTTTATCACCAGTTTCACGTTATTGGGCCGAGCCAATTTCATCGCGGTCATTTTTAATTCATCGCTGATGATTTCGTCATTGGCAATTAAGATACAATCAGCTTGCAAAGAGGCTGTCCAGGCAAAAGCCACCTGACCGTGTAATAAACGATGATCGACTCGTAATAATTTAATCATGCTTGTTTAACCTTCATCATAATTTGTTTTACATGTTCTGCGCATACATCCCCGCTATCTTTAAAAGTATCTTTAAAGTAGCTACCCACCACAGCACCAGAACTTAATTTGAGCTTTTGCTGGCAGTTATCCGCCGTTACGCCGGCACCAATAATCAACGGGAAATCTCCCATAATGGCGCGGAATGCCTCTATTTTACTTTCGTCTGTTTCTTGTCCTGTGGCATCACCGGTGACGACTATTGCATCGCAACGTTGCATTCCCAACTGCAAGTCTTCTTCGAGGCTGCGGCCAGATTTATAAGGCTGATATTTGAAGCGCACACCACCAAATACAGCGATATCGGAATTTTTGCGATTCTCGGCTATAAATTCGGCAAACGCGACATCATCTTCCGGTGTTAAATGCCCGGCGACTGAGTCAAGTTGAATAAAACTGGCATGGTATTTTTTTGCCAGTTCGAACCCTTGACGGTCATCATCCAGTAAATTAACACCATAAATAATATCTACCGCATGACTGTCGAGATATTGTAATACACGTTCAACTTGCTCTGGCGAACCGAAATAATTCTCAACAATAACGGCATTTACACCATTTTCACGGTAGATTTCAATTTCGCGAAGGGCTCGTTCAAAAACTTCCTGATCGTTATCACCTTTCAAATGCAGCATTGCGAGGATTAATTTTTCATCACCAAACATGGTCTGTATTTTATTGTTCATAACACCCTCCTGTTCTAGAAATCATCTACTTTCTGGTTATTATTCAACATCGTATCGTTATAATATTGAATAGTTTCCTTCGCATCCTGAAGTGCAATTCTTATCAATTCAGCAGTATCATTAATATCCGGACTTTCGAGAATCAATGAAATCAGCAGTGGCAAATTAAGTCCGGTAACTAAGTGCAAACGAGGATCATTTAAATAGGTGATAAATTCATTATTTACACTGCCTTTGGAAATGTCAGTGATAACAACAACCTCATCGTGACAACCCAAACTAGCGAAATATTGTTGCACCCCGAGCTTTAAATCCGGCACATCATCGGTGTAAGCACATAGAGTAGAAATATGTTCATTTTTCCCAACGACCATTTCTAACGAGTCTCTGATTCCATCAGCAAACCGGCCATGGCTGGCAAATAAAAACTTACGCATCTAGGCTCACTCTCCTTATTGTTAGTGGCTGTATCACCGTCGTTTAATGGTTGGTCTGGATGATAGAAAGCAGGAATCATGCCACTTAGTGTCAAACGAGTGGCAGCACAGAAGGGGATGGTGATAAATATTGATTAAATTAATTTAAATACAAATAGTTATGAAATCACTCAGCCGTGACAATATCGTAGATATAACCGATTTCACTGAGCGGTATTGTGACACTATAGATATCTTCTATGACACTAAAAGCATTTTGAATCATACACAGTATTTCTTTTTGACACTCTTCCAGCAACCCTTGCTCGGGATAACTTTCGATAGGGACCTGGCGAATCAACCGCTCCAACATGCAACTGACATGCACGTACAAATTGATTTTCTTCTGATTCTCAAGACGCTTTTTCAGCAGGATCTCCAACGTACCAATACAGCTATCCAGATGTTCAAGGATTTTCCCTGTATCGAGAATAGTCAATTGAGCAATCACGCGTTTCAACGAGAAATTATGCACTAACCGATCGTTGATAGTCTGTATCATTGCAGCATCGGCTAACCCACGGAATACCGTATCCAGCCGGATATCTCCTCGTCCACTGATTAAATCCTCTAACGAAATGTAGGGAATAAAAGGAATACAGGGATCTGCGGTTCCGACGATAGCAATAATATCGTAAAACTGAAACAGCGAATGGCGTGACGATTCTGAAAGTAACAGGGAGTAATCATAAGCAATAACATCTACCCCCGCTTCCTTAGGAATACTTTCTTCGAGAAGAGTCTGCAAATGGTGCGCCGTCCCCATTCCTGTGTAGCAACTGGTAATAATAGTTGGTCGTTTGATCTGTTCAGAATAGATAATTTTGCTATCATTCTTTTGATAAACTGTTACCGCCTCAACAATCTCTTCTAAAGATGTATTGTTTAGCAAAAACTCTCCGACATGTAATGCCATAGCAGTAGAAACATTATTAATGATAGCGACAGGGAAATGAATATTTTTATTAAACTCAGTATAAATATCCGTTAATGACCCCATATCCACTAAAATAACCAACCCTCTGGACATATCATTGTCACTGATATACTGAAGAATATTATTGGCAATATCTTTAATAGAGGTATCGATAGGCATGTCGAAAGAAGAGAAAATATTCTCACCCAGCAATCGATTGACAACATTGGAGATGCTGCTTGCTGTAGCATAACCGTGTGCCAGAATAACAGCTTTGGTTCTCGGAGAACACAGCACCATTTTCATGCTTTTTAGATATAGTGAGAAAAAGATCTCATCTTCCATGCTGATACTAACATCCAGCCGATGCTCGATCAAAACGGATAGTTTTCGCGCAATCAGATTTTCTTCCACCATATTATGAATAATATAATGGTGTAATTTCTCCAGCACATGCTTTTGCTCCGAAATGAGCTCACTACCTTGCTGATTTTTAAAAAATAGATACCACGCTAAGCCATGCTCGCAGTTACCATTAAATTGTACAGAGTATCTACTCTCAATCTGTTGAATAATATCTTTTATAATACTTAGATTAAAATGAACAATGGGATGATTATTTTTTGTTGTCTGGCTAAAAATGATCTTATCAAATAATAACTCAATTTCCCTGAATGCTTCTGGCAAAAACAAATCAGCATCTTGCATATGAAACACAGTCAGTATTTTATGCCAAAATTCATTAATCGCCCTTGCCAGGGGCAAAGGCGTTTGAACTAATTGCGCCAGGGTTGTCGCAGGAGTAATAGTAACCGACTTTTCCTGTGTGACATATTCAGATAAAACACCTTGCGCAAAAAAATTCTCTGGCAGATCTTTTAAATGCACCGATATTGAACGGTCAGAAGAAAATTTTGAATATATTCCAGCTGTCAGGCAGGTGATAGTATTTTTTAACTCGCCAATATTACCAGAATAAGTATGACGGACCAGTACTTCCAGTACTTGAGAGGAAAGCGTAATTTCTCGCTGTAATAATTTTGCTTCATGCATAAAAAAAGCGAAGATAAAATTCCGCTTTTCAGCAATTCCTCGCTCGTCCAGTGACGGGATAGCAATACTCAACGGGATACGACGCATGAAAGTATCCAGAAAATGCGCTTTAGGGGTGGCTGTGGTGGCAAAAACCAGACGAACCTGAGCACTTAATTCCCGACCGCTTTCCCCCATCCGACAAAACCGGCCTGTATCCATAAAAGTGAACAATTTTTCCTGATTTTCTGCAGGAAGCCGATGAACTTCATCAAGAAATAACACGCCACCATCTGCTTTTTGTAGCATACCGTCAGTGGTTTTATCCGCACCAGTGAATGCTCCTTTCACATAACCAAATAAATTACTGGATAATAATTCAGGGTTATTCGCATATTGCGCACAGTTAAAAGTCACGAACGGAGCATCAGCGGGCAGGATATTGCGGCTTACAGCCTGCTGCCAGGCCAATTGTGCAAACATGCTTTTACCACTGCCCGTAGGGCCATACAACATTACCGATAGCCCGTGTGGCGGATAGCAAATCGCAGTATTTAGCTTCTCTATTACCGGTTTTAAACTGGTTTGTGCACCAATCAACTCGGCAAAAATATCCTGTTTTGCATGTTGATGGTCCTGGAGCTCCTGCAGGCTAGAAAACACAACCTGGCTAACGGCAAAAAAACGCGCTTCAAACACGGATTTATGTAAGAAATAAACGGGGCGGGTGTTGATTTTAATTAGCTGATTTTCTTCCACTAATTGATTTAAGTAGTGGCTTATAGTGTTGCGTTTTACATTGAAGTGCTGCGACATTGATTGAGAAGTATGAAATTCATCCAACATACTAAAAGCAAAATTTCGGGTTTCTTCAGCCAAAAACGCACAGATATCATGTTTTAACACAACAAGGCCTTTAAGTTAGCTCACACTCATTTCAGGATTCAGTTTGCATGATACATGGAGTCGTAAGCGAACCGCAAAGCATCAATTCAACATATTGATATGTAATTATTTTATTTTTTCTCAAACCGAATTTTGATGACTGCAACGTCATACCTGTGATTGCAAACCAGGTTTGCGAGGCGTTTCCAGATTTTAGCTGTGACAGCTGATTGGGCACTGGGATAATATAGCGGCAGAAAAGGTAGTTTTGCCTGTAACCCTTAAAGTGATACTTAACGAGAAAAATAAAATCACAAATAACTTTTAATTCAACGGATTAGATAGAAAAACATTATGAGCACTACGGACAATTTTGACGGCCACACCCCCATGATGCAGCAGTACCTGCGCCTGAAAGCGCAGCATCCTGAAATCCTGCTGTTCTATCGTATGGGTGACTTTTACGAGCTTTTTTATGACGATGCGAAACGCGCGTCGCAGCTGCTCGACATATCCCTGACCAAACGTGGAGCATCCGCTGGGGAACCCATTCCAATGGCAGGTGTGCCACATCACGCCGTCGAAAACTATTTAGCTAAGCTTGTGAACCTGGGTGAGTCGGCTGCCATCTGCGAACAGATTGGCGATCCCGCCACCAGTAAGGGGCCGGTTGAGCGTAAAGTGGTACGCATTGTCACCCCCGGCACCATCAGCGATGAGGCTCTGTTACAAGAGCGCCAGGACAATCTGCTCGCAGCTATTTGGCAAGACGGTAAAGGTTTTGGCTATGCCACACTCGACATTAGTTCAGGTCGTTTTCGTCTGTCAGAGCCGGAAGATGTCGAAACGATGGCGGCAGAACTTCAACGCACCAATCCGGCCGAACTGCTGTATGCGGAAGATTTTGCAGAAACGCGCTTAATTGAAGGTCGTCGTGGTTTGCGTCGTCGCCCATTGTGGGAATTTGAAATTTCAACCGCTCGCCAGCAGCTGAATATGCAATTTGGCACTCGTGACCTGACCGGTTTTGGTGTCGAAAACGCCCATCATGCGTTGTGCGCTGCCGGTTGCTTGCTGCAATACGTTAAAGATACGCAGCGCACATCTTTGCCGCATATTCGCTCCGTAACCATGGATCGCCAGCAAGACAGCATTATCATGGATGCGGCAACGCGACGTAACCTGGAAATTACCCAGAACCTTTCTGGCGGCTTTGAAAATACGTTGGCTTCGGTGTTGGACTGCACGGTTACACCGATGGGCAGCCGCATGCTAAAACGCTGGCTGCATATGCCTATACGAAATGTCGATGTCCTGCAAAAACGCCAGCAGACCATTGCCGCGCTACAAGACAGAACCGCTGAAATCCAACCGGTGTTGCGTCAGGTAGGCGATCTGGAGCGTATTCTGGCACGTCTGGCATTGCGTACAGCACGCCCACGTGATTTAGCCCGTATGCGTTACGCCTTCCAGCACTTACCTGAACTGCGCGAACTGCTGAGCGATGTACCAACCGAATATGTCCAGACGCTGCGTGAGAACATGGGCGAGTTCACCGAGTTACGTGAACTACTCGAACGCGCCGTGGTGGAAGCGCCACCCGTGCTGGTACGTGATGGCGGTGTTATCGCACCAGGCTATAACGAAGAGCTAGACGAATGGCGAGCACTGGCTGATGGTGCAACGGATTATCTCGACAGGCTGGAAATTCGCGAACGTGAAAAACTCGGTCTGGATACGCTGAAGGTGGGTTTCAATGGCGTACATGGTTATTACATCCAGATTAGTCGCAGCCAAAGCCATCACGCCCCGATTCATTATGTTCGCCGCCAGACGTTAAAAAACGCCGAACGCTATATCATTCCAGAGCTGAAAGAGTACGAAGACAAAGTGCTGACCTCAAAAGGGAAAGCGCTGGCATTGGAAAAGCAGCTCTACGATCAGTTGTTCGATGCGTTGTTACCCCATCTTGAGGCATTGCAGCAAAGTGCTACCGCCCTCGCTGAGCTTGATGTGCTGGTGAACCTGGCTGAACGCGCTTATAGCCTGAATTACACATGCCCACAATTGACAGATAAACCGGGTATTAAGGTAGTTGGTGGTCGTCATCCGGTTGTTGAGCAGGTGCTTAGCGAACCCTTTATCGCCAACCCGTTAGCGCTTTCGCCTCAACGGCGTATGTTAATTATTACCGGGCCGAACATGGGCGGTAAAAGTACCTATATGCGTCAGTCTGCGCTGATAGTGCTGCTGGCTTACATCGGCAGCTTTGTTCCGGCACAGCAGGCTGAAATCGGCCCGATCGACCGTATATTCACCCGCGTCGGTGCGGCAGATGATCTGGCTTCCGGGCGTTCAACCTTCATGGTGGAAATGACCGAAACGGCAAATATTCTACATAACGCCACTGAACACAGCCTGGTGCTGATGGATGAAATTGGCCGTGGGACTTCCACCTACGATGGACTGTCGCTCGCCTGGGCCTGTGCCGAAAGCCTGGCAAACCGTATCAAAGCGCTAACGCTTTTCGCCACGCACTATTTTGAATTGACGACCCTTCCAGAAAAAATGGAAGGTGTGGCGAACGTGCATTTGGACGCCATTGAACACGGTGACACTATCGCGTTTATGCACAGCGTGCAGGACGGAGCAGCGAGCAAAAGTTACGGCCTGGCCGTCGCAGCGCTGGCTGGCGTGCCAAAAGAAGTCATTAAGCGTGCGCGTCAGAAACTGCGTGAGCTTGAGACGGTTTCGAATAATACCGCCGCCACTCAGGTCGATGGTACTCAGATGTCGTTGCTGTCTGTTGCGGAGGAAACTTCACCTGCGGTAGAGGCGCTGGAAGCATTAGATCCCGACTCTCTGTCACCACGTCAGGCATTGGAGTGGATTTACCGGCTGAAGAGTTTGGTTTAGGTTTCAGCATCGGACGCCCTCACCCTGGCCCTCTCCCCCAGGAGAGGGAAAACAGCAGAAAAAAAAGCGGCGACCTGAATCCAAGTCACCGCTTTTTATTTGAAGAATCGATTACTCGCGGAACAGAGCTTCGATATTCAGCCCTTGAGTCTGCAAAATCTCACGCAGACGACGTAGACCTTCAACCTGAATCTGACGAACACGTTCACGAGTCAGGCCGATTTCACGACCCACATCTTCCAGTGTTGCAGCTTCATAGCCTAACAGACCAAAACGACGAGCCAGCACTTCACGCTGTTTAGCGTTCAGTTCAAACAACCACTTAACGATACTTTGCTTCATATCGTCGTCTTGTGTGGTGTCTTCCGGGCCGTTGTCTTTTTCGTCAGCCAGAATATCCAGCAGCGCTTTTTCAGAATCGCCACCCAACGGGGTGTCGACCGAGGTAATGCGCTCGTTGAGACGCAGCATACGGCTAACATCATCAACCGGTTTATCCAGTTGTTCGGCAATCTCTTCCGCACTCGGCTCATGGTCGAGCTTATGGGAGAGTTCACGCGCCGTACGCAGATAAACGTTCAGCTCTTTCACGATATGAATCGGTAAACGAATCGTACGGGTTTGGTTCATGATTGCCCGTTCGATGGTTTGACGAATCCACCATGTAGCATACGTTGAAAAACGGAACCCACGTTCTGGGTCAAACTTCTCAACGGCACGAATCAGCCCAAGATTCCCCTCTTCAATCAAGTCCAGCAGAGCCAGACCACGATTGCTATAACGACGGGCAATCTTTACCACCAGACGCAAGTTACTTTCAATCATGCGGCGGCGGGAAGCGATATCACCACGCAGAGCGCGGCGGGCAAAATACACCTCTTCCTCGGCTGTTAATAGTGGAGAGTAACCAATCTCCCCAAGATAAAGCTGAGTTGCGTCAAGCACACGCTGCGTGGCCCCCTGCGACAACAACTCCTCTTCGGCTATGTCGTTATCACTGGGTTCCTCTTCTACGAGGGCTTTCTCGTCAAAGACCTCAACTCCATTCTCATCATATTCCGCGTCTTCATTTAACTCGTTAACTTTCAGCGTATTCTGACTCATAAGGTGGCTCCTACCCGTGATCCCTGGGCAAAGCACCTTTCGCTTCATCTTTCTCGTGGTCTCGGCGTTGGCTTCCTTCGTTCACCCCAGTCACTTACTGATGTAAGCTCCTGGGGATTCACTCAGTTGCCGCCTTGATACCGCGAGAATGATTTCGCGCTAGCGTACTTTGCCGGCTTATCGCTGCGGTAAGTAACGCAGCGGGTTGACGGATTTCCCCTTGTAACGAATTTCAAAATGCAAACGTGTTGAACTGGTTCCGGTGCTACCCATGGTAGCTATCTTCTGCCCCGCCTTGATTTCTTCTTGTTCCCGGACCAGCATTGTATCGTTATGGGCGTAGGCACTCAGGTAATCATCATTATGTTTGATGATGATTAGATTACCGTAACCTCGCAGCGCGTTACCGGCATACACCACTCGCCCAGAGGCGGTAGCAACAACAGCCTGGCCTTTGCTGCCTGCGATATCGATCCCTTTATTGCCACCTTCAGTAGCAGAGAAGTTCTCAATAACCTTGCCTTCAGTCGGCCAGCGCCAGGTCGAAATTGGCGCGCTATCGGACGTGCTGCTGGCAGTGGGTACAGTAGTCGTAGAGCTAACCACAGGTGCCGTAACCGGTGCTGTGACGGTTGTCGCAGTCCCTTTATTATTCGGCAACATTTTGTTAGCACTCTGTTCACCTGAATCCTCAGAATACGTAATTACTGGTTTAGAAGCAACCACTACGGCGGTTTTTTGCGCAGCGGTAGGCGTCACGCCTTGCGCACTCGCATCAGCCGCTGTCACAGCATTTCCACCCGTAATTGGCGCGCCTGAAGCATTACCAATTTGCAGGGTTTGACCCACGTTCAAGCCATACGGCTCGGGGATATTGTTGCGCTGGGCTAAGTCACGGAAATCGTTTCCGGTGATCCACGCAATATAGAAAAGAGTATCGCCGCGTTTAACGATGTAAGTGCTTCCGCCGGTATAGCTACCTTTCGGAATAGCGCCATATTTGCGGTTATAAACAATGCGCCCATTTTCAGTCTGTACCGGTTCGGAAACGACCGGCTGCGTTTGCACTGGCTGAATTTGTGGAGTCTGGTTTTGGGTGGACATTTTCGGTGGTGGAGTCACCAACATGCCACCGGAAGAATTGCTGTTGGCATTGCCGTTACCGCCCACCGAACTGATAGGCGCCTGGGTGTTATTGCTGGTACATCCCGCTAACCACAGGCTCACCAGCGACAAAGCTGCTATACGGCGTAAAGTAAAAGTTGGGCTTCCCGCGCTCATTTATCCCCCAAAAAAACAATCATATGCTTATGAAAATACGGCAGAACTGGCGCTTACGGCCAGATGTCAAAATCTCGTTGCGCGTAACGTTACGCCAAAACTCTTAGAAAAAAACAAGATAGTTCCAGGTTATGCCAATTCACCCTTAACTAAGGGTACAAAACGAACGGCTTCTACCGTATCAATGACAAATTCCCCACTCAGTCGACGAACGCGCTTCAGATACTGCCGATCTTCGCCAACCGGGAGGACTAAAATTCCACCTTCGTCCAGCTGCGACAATAATGCGCTGGGGATCTCCGGTGGTGCTGCCGTAACAATAATAGCGTCAAATGGACTGCGCGCATGCCAGCCCTGCCAACCATCACCATGACGGGTTGATATATTGTGCAGATCGAGCTGTTTTAAACGTCGCCTTGCGTGCCATTGCAGGCCTTTGATGCGTTCAACTGAACAAACATGATGTACCAAATGCGCCAGGATGGCGGTTTGATAACCCGAGCCGGTGCCGATTTCCAACACGCGAGATTCGGGCGTCAACTCAAGCAACTCGGTCATTCTTGCGACCATATAAGGTTGCGAGATAGTTTGGCCTGAGCCAATGGGCAATGCTGTGTTTTCCCAGGCTTTGTGCTCAAACGCCTCATCGACAAATTTTTCCCGTGGCACCTGCGCAATCGCATCAAGAACCTTCTCGTCCTTGATGCCTTGAGCGCGCAGTTGTGTGATAAGGGCTTCTACGCGTTTGCTTACCATTGCTCATCCACTCCTGATTTGCTCAACCAGTGACTGACCACCTCACGCGCGCTGTGAGCAGTAAGGTCAACATGCAATGGTGTTACCGAAACATAGCCTTCATCGACGGCCGCAAAATCGGTATCAGGGCCTGCATCAAATTTGTCGCCTGGCGGCCCAATCCAGTACAGCGTATTCCCGCGTGGATCTTCTTGTGGAATAACTTTGTCTGACGGATGGCGGCTACCGCAGCGCGTAACACGAATGCCCTTGATTTGCTCAAGCGGCAAATCCGGTACGTTAATATTTAAGATACGCCCGGTGCGTAGCGGTTCACGCAATAAAGCGCGCAAAATCGAACAGGTCACTGCGGCCGCGGTTTCGTAATGTTCGTAGCCGTTTAACGAAACAGCCAGTGCCGGAATGCCTAAGTGCCGCCCTTCCATCGCTGCAGCAACGGTGCCGGAATAGATGACATCATCGCCCAAGTTCGGACCGGCATTAATACCAGAAACCACAACATCCGGGGCTGGGCGCATCAGTGCGTTAACACCAAGATAGACACAATCCGTTGGCGTGCCCATTTGTACGGAAATATCGCCGTTTGGAAGCGTGAAAGTACGCAATGAAGATTCGAGCGTCAGTGAGTTTGATGCCCCACTGCGATTACGGTCAGGGGCAACCACCTGCACATCAGCAAATTCCCTAAGTCGAGCAGCCAGCACCTGAATGCCTGGCGCATTGACACCGTCATCGTTACTCAAAAGTATTCTCATATTGGATTTACTAAGCTTCTTTTTGTTGTTTTATTCCATTGTGCTGATTTTAGTGCAGCTGTCATGAAATTGTTGCAGTTTTTGTAACATCCACCACAACAGCATGTCCAGACCGCAGTTAGTCTGCAATATCGGCGTAATTGCCCGGTGCGTTCATCAATTCGCGCACCACACTTGTCGCAAAACTCCCAGCAGGCAGCCAGAAAGTCAGCTCAACAGTGATGTCGTCCCACCAGTTCCAGGTGAGGTCTTTAGGCATCAGCAACATGGCTCGACGCGCCGCTTCGACTCGCTCGCGCACCAACAGTGACTGCAAATCGGTTTGCCCGGCAACGCATTGCTGTTCAAACTCCAGAGCCGCATTTTGCGTGCCCCAAGGGCCATCACCGGGGAGTGGCGCAGTAATCAATAGCTCACCGTCATCAACACGCTTTTGCAGACCAGGTAGCTCTTCTAGCGTTGCAACAAACCAACTGCCCCGCCCGGCTAACTGTAATGCATCACCCTCGATAACCTGGTTAAACTCCGGCTTCTTCAGTCGCTCGCTCACGACCTGGTTAAACATCGCGCTACGTGCTGCTGAAAGATAAAAGCTACGCTTATTGCGGTCACGAATGGGTGCATTGCTTTGCGCCCAACGCACGGCCTGATGCAGGTTATTGCCGCCCAACCCGAAACGTTGGCTGCCAAAGTAATTCGGCACACCATGATGAAGAATGGCATTAAGCCGTTGTTCCATCTCAGCACGGTCGCTGACATCGCGCAGCACCAGCGTGAAACTGTTTCCCTTCAGCGCACCCAAACGCAATTTACGTTTATGGCGCGCGTATTCCAGAATCTGGCAGCCTTCAAGTTGAAACGCACTCATATCCGGCATTTCTTTGCCCGGAAGACGCACGCAAAACCACTGTTCAGTCACCGCATGCTTGTCTTTCTGACCGGCAAAGCTGACTTCGCGGGCATGCACTTTCAAAAACTTAGCCAGTGCGTCGGCCACAAAGCGGGTGTTGCAGCCATTTTTCAGGATGCGCAACAGCAAATGTTCGCCTTCACCATCCGGCCCAAAACCCAGGTCTTCAATGACCACGAAGTCTTCTGGATTGGCTTTGATTAAACCTGTGCCCTGCGGCTTACCATGCAGCCAGGTCAGATTATGCATGTCCATTATTTAGGTGCCTTATGTAACAGCGCGACCGCTTCGCAAGCGATACCTTCACCACGCCCCGTAAAGCCAAGCTTTTCTGTCGTGGTCGCTTTAACGTTCACATCATCCATATGGCAGCCCAGATCTTCGGCAATAAACACGCGCATCTGCGGGATGTGCGGAGCCATTTTCGGAGCCTGCGCAATGATAGTCACATCGACGTTACCCAGCGTATAACCTTTCGCCTGGATACGACGCCAGGCTTCACGCAGCAATTCGCGGCTGTCTGCGCCTTTAAATGCGGGGTCGGTATCCGGGAATAATTTACCAATATCCCCGAGTGCGGCAGCACCCAGCAGAGCATCAGTTAATGCGTGCAAAGCGACATCGCCATCAGAGTGAGCGAGCAGGCCTTGTTCGAACGGTACGCGCACACCGCCAATGATAATTGGGCCTTCGCCACCAAAGGCGTGTACATCAAAACCATGTCCAATACGCATTACTTTTTCTCCGTTTGGGTTAACCGCGTGAGGTAAAACTCCGCCAACGCCAGGTCTTCAGGGCGAGTCACTTTTATATTATCGGCGCGGGCGCTAATTAATTCGGGATGGAAGCCACAATATTCAAGGGCCGAGGCTTCATCAGTAATTGAGGCATCTTCATCGAGCGCGCGTTGCAAACAACTGCGCAGTAGTTCCAGAGGGAATAGCTGAGGGGTTAATGCATGCCAAAGATCTTCTCTGTCGACCGTGTGGGCAATCAGGCTTTTACCCGGCTCGCCACGCTTCATGGTGTCACGCACGGGAGCGGCCAGAATGCCGCCTATTTTGCTGGTCTGGGTAATTGCCAACAAACGCGTCAAGTCATCCAGATGCAAACAGGGACGTGCCGCGTCGTGCACCAAAACCCACTGCGCGTTATGTACCACATTTAACCCAGCGAGTACCGAATCGGCACGCTGCGCGCCGCCCTGGATAACCGTTACATTGGGGTTTGAAGCAAGAGGCAATGAGGCAAACCAGCTATCAGTAGGGCTAATAGCAATGACGACATGAGCCACGCGTGGATGAGCCATCAGACTTGCCACCGCGTGTTCAAGAAGTGTTTTATCGCCGATTTTTAGATATTGCTTAGGACATTCCGTTTGCATGCGGCTGCCGATACCTGCTGCCGGCACCACGGCAATTACGTCCGGGGAGGAGTCTGCCATGTAGATTCACTTACGCGTTATTGTCGATTGTTCTGCCCTGCATTATTGCCCAGGCGCTTAGAGCTATCGGGAACCAGGCGGTAGAAGGTTTCACCCGGTTTAGTCATGCTTAATTCATTACGTGCGCGCTCTTCAATAGCTTCCTGGCCGCCATTAAGATCGTCAATTTCGGCAAACAGCTGATCGTTACGCGCTTTGAGTTTGGCATTCGTCGCCTGCTGTGCAGCAACGTCGTCATTCACTCGCGTCCAGTCATGCACACCGTTTTTTCCAAACCACAGCGAATACTGCAGCCAGACCAACAAGGCCAGCAATAGTAGCGTTAGTTTACCCATCCTGCCCCCTGAAAAACGGCACAATCATCGCACAAAATTTTAGCGGGCTCCGCTTTGGGTACAAAGCGAGCCTTCATATTTGCGGCAGAATTTATCACAGATTGCGACGACATGCGCGTTTGCAGGTGAGTTAGCGGCCTTGCGGTCATAAATAGTCTGTTACGGTTTGATGATTATTTAGAAGTTAGCCCATCAGCCACAGGAAAAGCAGGCCAAACATCAGCCCCACCGCTAACACGGTCACAATGCAGCTGATAAGCAAACGTCCACGCAACAGAGAATGTAAAGCAATCCCCACAATGACAGCGACGGGTAAGAGTGCCAGGAAGAATGGCCACGTATACAGGAAGAAAAAGAGAGTATTTGGGCCATAAATCAGGAAGGGAATACCCAGCGCAAGTAGCCACGCCAGAAAACCGATAAATGCCCCAGTCAATGACCAGGTCGTCTCTTCGGTACTGGGGCTAGTTTCAGCCGATGTAATAACCAGGTTGGTGCCATTGCGCATAACGAATCCGTAAACCCTGCAAGCCAGGCACATGAGGCGCCTGGCAATGTCTTAGGTTTTGATAATAACGTCACGACGCAACAGGTCTAATAATTGGGCAATCAAATTTGTTACCAATTGTTCGCCGTCTAAGTGTATTTCCGGGCGTTCTGGCACTTCATAAACCGAGTCAATTCCGGTGAAATTTCGTAGCTCTCCGGCACGGGCTTTTTTGTACAAACCTTTTGGGTCACGCGCTTCGCAGATAGAAAGTGGTGTATCAACAAATACTTCGATAAACCGCCCTTCACCCACACGGTCACGAACCATCTGCCGCTCTGCGCGATGGGGCGAGATAAATGCGGTCAGTACCACCAATCCCGCATCCACCATCAGGTTGCCAACTTCGCCGACGCGACGGATATTTTCTTTACGATCGGCATCGCTAAAACCAAGGTCACTACACAAACCGTGACGCACATTGTCGCCATCAAGTAAGTAGGTGCTCACACCAAGCGAGTGTAACGCTTCTTCCAGAGCACCCGCGACGGTGGATTTTCCCGAGCCCGAAAGCCCGGTAAACCACAGCACAACGCCGCGATGCTGGTGAAGCTTTTCACGTTGCTCCACCGTGACCGGATGCGGATGCCAGACGACGTTGTCGTCGTGCTCAGCCATTATTTGCCTCCCAGCAAATCACGCGCGCCCCAGTGAGGGAAATGACGACGCACCAGGGCATTGAGTTCAAGTTCAAAAGCGCTGAAGGCAGACGGCTCTTGATAAACCTCTTGCTGAGGTTCGCGCACCATACCGGCACCAACCGTCACGTTGGTCAGGCGGTCGATGAAAATCAGCCCACCGGTAACTGGATTGTCCTGGTATTTATCCAGTACCAGAGGTTCGTCGAAAGTGAGATCGACGAGGCCGATACCGTTCAGCGGCAAGCTCTCGACGACGCGCTGCGTCAGGCTATTAATTTCAACCTGATAATGAATGTTGTCGACACGCGCACGGGTCTTCTTGCCTGCGACTTTAATGTCATAGCTTTGGCCCGGCACCAGCGCTTGTTCCGCCATCCACACCACGTCAACTTTCGCCGTTTGTACCGCGGGCTGCACATCGCTGGCATCGACCAGCAAATCACCCCGACTGATGTCGATTTCATCTTTCAATACTAAAGTGATGGCTTCGCCCGCAGCGGCTTGTTGCAAATCTCCATCAAAAGTCACAATTCTCGCAATGGCTGATTCGACGCCCGACGGCAGAACTTTAACGCGTTGCCCGACGGTCACCAGGCCGGATGCCAGCGTTCCCGCATAACCCCGGAAATCCAGATTCGGGCGATTCACATACTGTACAGGGAAACGCATCGGCTGCTGTTCAACCACACGCTTCACTTCAACCGTTTCCAGAAGCTCCAGCAACGTTGGGCCGCTGTACCAGGGCATACTGCTGCTTTGGGTCGCCACGTTATCGCCTTCAAGCGCCGACAGCGGCACAAAGCGAATATCCAGATCAGCAGGCAGTTGCTCGGCAAAGGTCAGGTAGTCTTGTTTGATCTGCTCAAATCTCTCTTCGCTGTAGCCCACCAGATCCATTTTGTTGACCGCAACCACCAAATGTTTGATCCCCAACAGCGTGGAGATAAAACTGTGTCGACGCGTTTGATCCAGCACACTTTTGCGCGCATCGATCAGTAAGATCGCCAGATCGCAGGTTGATGCGCCTGTGGCCATGTTTCGGGTGTACTGCTCATGTCCCGGTGTATCAGCAATAATGAATTTGCGTTTTTCGGTAGAGAAATAGCGGTAAGCCACATCAATCGTGATGCCCTGTTCACGCTCGGCTTGCAAGCCGTCCACCAGCAAAGCCAAATCCAGTTTTTCACCCTGCGTACCGTGACGTTTGCTGTCGGTATGCAGCGATGAAAGCTGATCTTCATAAATTTGGCGCGTGTCATGCAGCAGACGGCCAATCAGCGTGCTTTTGCCGTCATCGACGCTGCCGCAGGTCAAAAAGCGCAGCAGGCTCTTGTTTTGCTGGGCGTGCAGATAGGCTTCAACGCCGCCTTCATCAGCAATTTGTTGGGCAATAGTGGTGTTCATCTGGCGGCTCCTTAGAAATAACCCTGGCGTTTTTTAAGCTCCATGGAGCCAGCCTGGTCGCGGTCAATTGCCCGCCCTTGACGTTCACTGGTGGTCGAAACCAGCATCTCTTCTATGATTTCCGGCAGCGTTTGCGCTTCGGATTCCACGGCACCGGTCAGCGGCCAGCAGCCCAGGGTACGGAAACGCACCATTTTCTGCTCAATCACTTCACCCGGCTGCAAATCGATACGGTCATCATCCACCATCAATAACATGCCATCGCGCTCCAGCACCGGACGCGGCGCGGCCAGATATAACGGCACGATGTCGATATTTTCCAGGAAAATGTATTGCCAAATATCCAGCTCGGTCCAGTTTGAAAGCGGGAACACGCGAATGCTTTCACCTTTATTAATCTGGCCGTTGTAGTTGTGCCACAGCTCAGGACGCTGGTTTTTTGGGTCCCAGCGATGGAAACGGTCACGGAACGAATAGATACGTTCTTTGGCGCGTGATTTTTCTTCATCCCGACGTGCGCCACCAAATGCGGCGTC
Source organism: Buttiauxella sp. WJP83 (assembly GCF_027594725.1). Classification (NCBI taxonomy): domain Bacteria; kingdom Pseudomonadati; phylum Pseudomonadota; class Gammaproteobacteria; order Enterobacterales; family Enterobacteriaceae; genus Buttiauxella; species Buttiauxella sp. WJP83. The sequence goes on along the minus strand of NZ_CP110080.1, from coordinate 944,740 downwards.
AAAACCGTACTTGCTCAGCGCCTGTTTCAGCCCTTCGGTTTTCATGATGTCAGTATGTTTGGCGCTACCGTGTACAAATGGGTTAATTCCCATCGCCACGCCTTCAGGGTTCTTATGAACCAACAATTCAAAGCCGTAATTCTTCGCTGTACGGTCACGGAAATCGTACATTTCGCGGAATTTCCAGCCGGTATCAACATGCAGCAGAGGGAACGGAAGTGTGCCTGGATAGAAGGCTTTACGGGCCAGGTGCAACATCACCGATGAGTCTTTACCGATGGAATACATCATAACCGGATTGGAAAATTCGGCGGCAACCTCACGGATGATATGGATGCTTTCTGCCTCCAACTGCCGTAAGTGTGTGAGTCGTTTTTGGTCCATAACCATCCCTTAACCGAGGTTAGTACGGTGGGTCATGGCCCGCCGTTTAAATATTCATGGGGAGACTATACGGCGGTGGTTTATTTGTTATGAAATTACGAATTGGAATGAGTTGTTCCACAAAGGAATAACGTTGCGGGAAAGTAAATTACAAAATGTGCTTAACCAACGTGATAGCGTGGGTTTCAGAGGATTTGAAATTGTGTAACGTCCATCACAGTTTCATACTATACGGGCAAAAAATTTCCCATTTAAAAAGGACCCACTATGTTTTCCGCATTGCGCCAAACGCTTACCAGCCTGGCGTTAGGGATTTGCTGTACCTCACCGGCATTTGCAAACACTTCGCCACCAGGTGAAATCGCCGGACAACAAACGCGCCATATCGCCACGATGTTTCCAGGGAGAATGACAGGCAGCCCTGCGGAAATGATGGCCGCGGATTACCTCAATCAGCAATTTAGCCAACTTGGCTACCAAAGTGATATTCGCCGCTTTAACACCCGTTATCTGTACACCACAAAAGATGGTCATCAGAGCTGGCATAACGTCAGCGCAAGCTCGGTGATTGCTGCACGGGAAGGTACTAAACCACAGCAAATTATTATCATGGCGCATCTCGATACGTATTCGCCGCTCAACGATAACGATGTGAATAACAACCTGGGGGGTTTGACGCTACAGGGTGTGGATGACAATGCTTCAGGCCTTGGCGTGATGCTGGAACTCGCCACCCGCCTGAAAGATATCCCGACACGTTATGGCATCCGTTTTATCGCTACCAGCGGTGAAGAAATTGGCACCTTGGGTGCGGAAGATGTCCTGAAACGCATGACGGCCAGCGAGAAGAAAAATACGCTGCTGGTGATTAATCTCGATAATCTGATTGTTGGCGACAAACTCTATTTCAATAGCGGTAAATCGACGCCAACGGCCGTCAGTAAACTCACGCGTGACCGCGCATTAACGCTGGCGCGCCAGCTGCATATTCAGGCGACGACCAATCCAGGCGCTAATGCCAAATATCCAAAAGGTACAGGCTGCTGTAGTGATGCAGACGTGTTTGATAAAGCCGGGATCCCGGTGCTATCGGTGGAAGCTACCAACTGGTCACTTGGTAAGAAAGATGGCTATCAGCAACGGGCAAAAAGCAAAGCGTTCCCTGATGGAACCAGTTGGCATAATGCCTTGATTGATAACCAGCAATATCTGGATAAATGGCTGCCGCATCGCATCGAGAAACGCAGTCATGATGTCGTTCGCGTGATGCTGCCATTGGTGAAAGAGTTGGCGAAAGCGGGGAAATAAAGGGGGCGATTCCCGCAGTCAGGGGAATCGCATTAAATTACTCGTGCAGCCCACACTCGCGCTTCAACCCAAAGAAGCGCGTTTCTTCTTCCGCCATGCCTTCTTCCCACTTACGTGTGGTGTGGGTGTCGCCAACGGAAAGGTAACCCTGATCCCACAGAGGATGGTATTTCAGCCCGTTGGCGGTCAGGTACTGATAAACCTGCCGGTTGTCCCAGTCGATGATCGGCAGGATTTTAAACACTTCACGTTGGATCGCCAGCACCGGTAAATTCGCCCGGCTACCGGATTGTTCACGGCGCAAACCCGCAAACCAGGTTTGCCCGTTCAATTCACGCAGTGCCCGGTTCATCGGCTCAACTTTGTTGATGTCATTGTATTTTTCAATGCCTTCAACACCTTGCTCCCACAATTTTCCGTAGCGAGCTTCCTGCCAGGCCGCACTTTCCTTCGCACTGAATACTTTCAGGTTCAGCTTCAGCTTGTCGGTCAGTTCATCAATAAACTGGTAGGTTTCCGGGAACAGATAACCGGTGTCAGTCAGGATCACCGGAATATCCGGAAACTGGCGGGTGACTAAATGCAGGCTCACCGCCGCCTGAATGCCAAAGCTTGAGGACAGCACAAACTCGCCCGGCAAGTTTTCCAGCGCCCAGCTTACGCGCTGTTCGGCGGTGAGTTTTTCAAGCTGAGTGTTGGCCTCGGCCAACGCCATCACGCGTTCGACTTTGGGCAATTCGTTCAGCGCTTTTAAATCGAGTACCGACATACGTGCCTCGCTTGTTAATATTGACCCTCACCCCGGCCCTCTCCCTCAGGGAGAGGGAGAAAACCGAACACTCCCCTCTCCACGGGGAGGGAGAAAACCGAACGCTCCCCTCTCCAGGGGGGGGAGAAAACCGAACGCTCCCCTCTCCTGGGGAGGGAGAAAACCGAACGCTCCCCTCTCCTGGGGGAGGGAGAAAACCGGACGGTCCCCTCTCCTGGGGGAGAGGGTTAGGGTGAGGGCGAAGGGGAAAATTAGTCCCACAAATCCCGAGCGGGATCGAGCACCGGACGAATAATCCCGGCACGGATGGTGAAATCACCAAAGCCTTCATCCGTTTCACGCTCTTTCGACCAGCGCCCAACCAGTTCATCAATCGATGCCAAAATCTCGGGTTCAGTAATATTTTCGCGGTACATACGCGGAATACGTGTGCCGATTCGGTTGCCCCCGATATGCAGGTTGTAGCGCCCAGGCGCTTTACCCACCAAGCCGATTTCTGCCAGCATCGCGCGTCCACAGCCGTTCGGGCAGCCAGTTACACGCGTCACAATGTGTTCATCTGGCACGTGGTGTTTTTCCAGCACTTCTTCAACTTTAGTCACAAACTGCGGCAGGAAACGCTCAGCTTCCGCCATCGCCAGTGGGCAAGTCGGGAAGGCGACACAGGCCATCGAGTTTTCACGTTGTGGCTTCACCGCATTCATCAAGCCGCTTTCTTTAGCAATTTTCTCAATCGCCGCTTTCTCAGAAGCAGGAACCCCTGCGACGATCAGGTTCTGGTTCGCGGTAAGGCGGAAATCACCTTTGTGGATCTTCGCGATCTCCATCAGCCCGGTTTTCAGCGGACGATCCGGATAATCCAGAATACGGCCATTCTCGATAAACAGCGTCAGGTGCCATTTATCATCAATTCCTTTCACCCAACCAATGCGATCGCCACGTCCGGTAAATTCATACGGTCGAGTCGCCTCAAAGGTGATACCCGCACGACGCTCAACTTCAGCTTTGAACACGTCAACGCCAACGCGCTCAAGGGTGTATTTAGTTTTTGCATTCTTACGGTCGGTACGGTTGCCCCAGTCGCGTTGCGTGGTGACAACGGCTTCCGCGACCGCCAGCGTGTGTTCCAGCGGAATGTAACCAAACTCGCTCGCGGTGCGTGCATACGTCGCTTTGTTACCGTGTTCAATAGACAAACCACCGCCCACCAGCAGGTTAAAGCCCACCAGCTTGCCGTCTTTGGCGATCGCGATGAAATTCATGTCATTGGCATGAAGATCGACGTCATTTTGCGGCGGCACCACAACGGTAGTTTTAAACTTACGCGGCAAGTAGGTTTCACCGAGGATCGGCTCTTCATCGGTGGTGGCGACTTTCTCTTGATCCCACCAAATTTCAGCGTAAGCACGGGTGCGTGGCAGCAGGTGTTCGGATAGCTTTTTCGCCCACTCGTACGCTTCCTGGTGCAGTTCAGACTCCACCGGGTTCGACGTACACAATACGTTGCGGTTAACGTCATTGGCGGTGGCCAGCGCATCCAGCCCGACTTCGTGCAGCATTTCGTGAGCCGGTTTCACGTTCTTTTTCAGAATGCCGTGGAACTGGAAAGTCTGGCGGTTAGTCAGACGAATACTGCCGTAAATGGTTTTGTCTTCGGCAAATTTATCAATCGCACGCCATTGCTCAGTGGTGATGATCCCACCCGGCAGACGGCAGCGCAGCATCATGGCGTGGCGCGGTTCGAGTTTCTGTTCAGCACGTTCAGCACGAATATCACGATCGTCTTGCTGATACATACCGTGAAAGCGGATCAGCAAAAAGTTATCGCCTCTGAAGCCGCCAGTCAGCCCGTCCTGCAAATCTTCTTTAATCGTACCGCGCAGATAATTGCTTTCGCGTTTCAGACGCTCGGCGTCAGACAGCTTGCCTTCGACCACTAATGGTCCTGGGTGTTTTTCGCTCATTAGTAGACATCTCGCTGATAACGGCGCTCAACGCGCAGCTCACTTAAAAATTCATCGGCCGTTTCAGTGTCCATACCACCAAACTCGGCTACCACTTCCAGTAATGCATGCTCAACGTCTTTTGCCATGCGATTCGCATCGCCGCAGACGTAAATGTGGGCACCTTCTTTAATCCAGTTCCACAGTTCCGCGCCTTTTTCGCGCAGTTTATCTTGTACGTATATTTTGTGTTGCTGGTCGCGGGACCAGGCAAGATCGATGTTGGTCAGCAGGCCATCTTTGACGTAACGCTGCCATTCCACCTGATAGAGGAAGTCGTCAGTAAAGTGCGGGTTACCGAAGAACAGCCAGTTTTTACCCGTTGCACCGTCGTTTTCACGCTGCTGCATGAAAGCGCGGAACGGAGCGATACCTGTACCTGGGCCAATCATAATCACGGGTGTTTCTGGATTTGCTGGCAGGCGGAAGTTGTCATTGTGTTCAATGAACACGCGCACTTCGCCGTCTTCAGTAAGACGATCGGCCAGGAAGCCGGACGCACCACCGGTACGGGCACGGCCTTCGATGTCATAACGCACCACGCCAACGGTAATGTGTACTTCGCTTTCGGCTTCAGCTTGTGAAGACGCGATGGAGTACAGACGTGGCGTCAGCGGGCGTAGCAACTCAATCAGCTGTTCGGCGGTTAATTCTGCCGGAGCGTAACGCACCATATCGACAATCGGTGTGCTTTGCGCAAAGTGTTGCAGCTTGGTTTTATCACCCACTAAATCGAGCAGCGCCGCATTGCGCGTCACCTGCGCGTATTTCTCTACGATATTGGCGGTGTTGATGGTCAGCTCAAAGTGCCACTCCAGCGCTTCACTCAGCGACAGCGTTTTGCCATCGACCGTGACGCTCTCGTCGCCTTTTAGCCACAGTAATTCAACCAGTTCTTTTACCAGTGCAGGATCGTTTTGATACCAGACGCCCAGTGCGTCGCCAGGCTGGTAACGCAGACCGGAATCGCCCAGATCAATTTCGAAATGGCGCACGTCTTTTTCTGAATCACGGCCCGTTATTTTCTGATTCACCGCCAGTGACGCAATGAGCGGCGCTTCTTTGGTGTATGGGCTGGTGAAAACTTCGTTCACCACGCCTGTCGCGGTTACGGCTGCTTGTGCCGGAGTTTCTGCAGGTACACGAGATTTCAGAACATCGACAATTTTTGCACGCCATTGCGCTGCTGCGGGCTGGAACTCAACATCCGTATCCACGCGATCAAGCAGGCGCTCGCCACCAAGTTCCGCGAGTTTTGCATCAAAATCTTTTCCGGACTGGCAGAAGAATTCGTAAGAAGTATCACCGAGGCTAAATACAGCAAACGCGGTACCGTTAAGTTTCGGGGCTTTTTTCGAGAACAGGAACTTGTGCAACGCAACCGCTTCTTCTGGTGGCTCACCTTCGCCCTGCGTTGACGTCACGACAATCAGCAGTTTTTCCTGGGCTATTTGTTTGAATTTATAGTCGCCCGCGTTCACCAGATTGACGTTAAGTTTAGCGGCCAGCAGATCATCACGCAGCTGTTCGCTGACGCGGCGTGCGTTCCCGGTTTGGGAAGCTGAGATCAGTGTGATAGCCGGTACTTCAGCCGCAGTTGGCGTTGCCGCAGCAACAGTGCCCGGTTGTTGATTGATCATTCCCCAGAAATAGCCCGATATCCAGGCCAGTTGAGTCTGCGAGAAATCTGTTGTCGCCGCCTGGAGGCGTGCCAGTTGCTCCGGGGTTAGCGGCAGCAATGCGGTCGGTGGAGCCTGAGTTGTCATGCGTTGTGAGTTCCAGTAGCAAAAGGTCCGTTTTTAAACATCAACGGTAAAAAGCATTCATAGGGTAAGGTTAACCATCGGGATAATAACAATTAAAGAAGGGATAGAAATAACAAATAACAAAAACGACTAACCACTTTTACGGGTTATCCATAACGACAAAAGCGATTAACTAACATATTGAAAATTAAAAACAAAAATAAAAATTCTCGAAGATCATAATTTGAATTCGTCCTTCACTGTTTTAGCAAATACAGTAAAAACATACCCTGTATCAATCGAGTTGCAGGTAGGCGGCAAGGGAGCAAATCCCCAAGAGCTTACTAAAGTAAGTGACAGGGGTTTGTGAGTGCACCCAACACCCCTGCGACTTGAATGATGACGGGTATAGTCGTTTCCGGTACTATGCCGCGTTATTTTGAAAGAGACTCCATCATGTCCACTACCCTGTTTAAAGATTTTACCTTCGAAGCCGCTCACCGCCTGCCACATGTCCCTGAAGGCCACAAATGCGGTCGCTTACATGGGCATTCCTTTATGGTGCGTCTGGAAATCACTGGCGAGGTTGATCCGTATACCGGCTGGATTATGGATTTTTCTGAGTTGAAAGCCGCGTTTAAACCGACGTATAACCGACTGGATCATTACTATCTGAATGATATTCCAGGTCTTGAGAATCCGACCAGCGAAGTACTGGCGAAATGGATTTGGGACGAAATGAAACCGATTGTGCCGCTGCTCAGTGCAGTCATGGTGAAAGAAACCTGTACCGCCGGTTGCGTGTATAAGGGTTAAAAGAAAGGCACCGTAAAGGTGCCTTTCTCGTTTTAAGCGATATTTAAATATTTGTGCGTCTGCATCGAAAGCCGCCAGTTGCGGGCAATACAGGTTTCGATACACAGGCGCGTCGCGTCTTCTTTCTGGCTGATAGGCTGGAGCGCAATCACCCGTTTCTTGTCATCCACAAGCGTTGCCAGCAATTCGTCGAGCGCTTCAATATCACGCAGCCGCCCTACCGGATGCTTAATCTCGTCGGCACGTTCCAGGGCTTGAGATAGTACGTCGTAGCCGCCGCGCATATTCACTTTTGGGGAAACAGTTACCCAGGTATCTGCGGTGCAACGTACTTCGTGCGTACCGCTGGTTTCAATCTGGCAGCTATAACCGTGGTGCTCAAACAACGCGGTGAGCGGTGTGAGGTCGTGAATACACGGTTCTCCTCCGGTAATGACCACGTGGCGTGCGGTGTAATCCTGACGCTGGAATATCGCCAGCAAATCTTCTGCGCTGGCATTACCCCATTTATCGCTCTCTTTGGTTTTGGCGAGAATACTGAACAGAGAGACTTCACGATCTGCGAGTTTATCCCAGGTGTGTTTAGTATCGCACCACGCGCAGCCCACTGGGCAGCCTTGCAGGCGAATGAAAATGGCGGGCACACCAGTAAAATAGCCCTCCCCTTGCAGGGTCTGGAACATCTCGTTAATCGGGTACTGCATAGTCATCTCTGATAATTGTTCTAAAAAGTAATTATCGCAGATGTGGCGGTTGAGATCATGCGTAACGGTGTAACGGGTCCAATCAGGGGGAGACTGGACCCGTTACGGCTACCGCTACCTGACGGTCGCGATAGCGTTTACGAAGCGGCGCGTAATTTGTTGGGGACGGGTTATCGCCCCACCCACCACGACCGCATGAGCACCCAAAGCCAGGCAATGCGCAGCCATTTCAGGCGTTTCAACATTACCTTCAGCAATCACTGGCACATCAACGGCTGCCAGAACATCCCTGAGGAACTGGCAGTCATTGTGCGCAAGAATTTGCCCTTTTGTTTCTGATGTATAGCCATGTAGCGTCGTGCCGACACAATCAAAGCCGAGTTCAGCCGCTACTCGTGCTTCATCAACAGTCGCAATATCCGCCATTAATAAAAGATCGGGATACTTCTGGCGAATAGCGACGACCAGGCTTTGCAAATCATGTGCACCTGGACGCTCATGTCCTGTGGCATCCATCGCAATCATCGCCGGTTTTGCGACCATCAGCTCATCCACTTCTTTGAGTGTGGCAGTGATGTAAACATCACTGCCCGGATAGTCACGCTTGATGATGGCAATAACCGGTAAATCAACGGTATCCATAATGGTCTGTACATCAATAAGACTGTTCGCACGAATTGCCGCAGCCCCACCCTGCGCTGCCGCCAGCGCCATTTTCGACATGATAAACGGGCTATGTAGCGGCTCGTTTTCCAATGCCTGGCAGGAGACAATCAGTTTTCCCTGAATTTGTAACATCATGGATGGTTTCATAAGGCTAGCAGTTCCTCTACTTCGTTTTTAATGATGGTGACATGTGGGCCGTAAATAACCTGCACGCCATTGCCGCGTTTAATAACGGCGCGGGCTCCTGTTTCTTTCAACAGAGCTTCGTTGATGAGTTCACCGTCGTGCAAGGTGACGCGCAGCCGTGTGGCGCAGCAATCAAGCTCAACAATGTTTTCTTTGCCACCGAGTGCCACGATGACTTGTGTTGGACGTTCGCCTTCAGCAACCTGGACGTTGCTTTCACTACCCGCATCCTCACGGCCTGGCGTTTTGAAATTAAAACGAGTAATCACAAAGCGGAACGTGAAGTAGTAAAGGAAGAACCACGGGATCCCGACCAGCGGCACGTAAAACCAGTGAGTTTTTGCCTCTCCTTGCAACACGCCAAACAAGATGAAATCAATAAAGCCGCCAGAGAATGTCTGACCGATGGTGATGTGCAGGATATGCGCCAGCATGAATGCCAGGCCATCGAACACCGCGTGAATCACATACAGTACCGGTGCAATAAACAGGAAAGAGAACTCGATGGGCTCGGTAATACCGGTTAAAAATGAGGTCAACGCAGCTGACAGCAGTAAGCCTGCCACACGTTTGCGGTTTTCCGGTTTAGCGGTGTGATACATCGCCAGGCACGCACCAATCAGGCCGAACATCATGGTAATGAAGCGCCCGGACATAAAGCGTGACGTTCCGACATAAAACTGCTGAGTGTTCGGATCCGCCAGTTGTGCGAAGAAGATACGCTGGGTTCCTTCCACCAGATGACCGCCAACAATCTCGGAACCACCCAGCGCTGTCGTCCAGAATGGCAGGTAGAAAATATGATGCAGACCGAACGGGCCAAGCATCCGCAGGACGAAGCCGTAAATAAAGGTACCCAGATAACCTGTAGCATCCACCAGGCCACCCATACCAAAAATGAGTTTCTGGAAATGAGGCCAGATGATGGTCATTGCGGCGCCGACCAGAATGGCCACCAGGGAGCTGATAATCGGCACAAATCGTGAGCCGCCAAAGAATCCGAGGAACTGCGGTAGCGCAATTTTGTTATAGCGATTGTGCAAAAGGGAAGTGACAATCCCGATGACCACGCCACCAAATACCCCCGTTTCAAGGGTCTGAATACCCAGCGCCATCCCCTGCCCAACGGCACCAGGGTTAGTTGCAGCCAGTGTGCCACTCAGGGTGAGTAACGCGTTGATGGTGGCATTCATCACCAGATAAGCCAGTAACGCCGCAAGCCCCGCAGTCCCTTTATCACCCTTCGCCAGGCCAACAGAAACCCCAACGGCAAACAGCACGGCCAGGTTGGCAAAAACAATTGAACCTGCGCTTGCCATGATCGTGAAAATGCCCTGTAACCAGGCGACATCTAAATAGGGATAAGCCGCTACGGTGTTCGGATTTGATAACGCCCCGCCGATCCCCAGCAAAAGCCCAGCAGCAGGAAGTACGGCAATGGGTAGCATGAAGGACTTTCCGAAACGTTGCGCTTTTTCAAACCAGCCCCCTGATGAGGCTCCACTAAAGACTGACATAAATTTTCTTCCTGCTGAGTTGTTGTGGTGAAAATTATTACCACAACAAGAAGAAATCACTGAAAATTATTACCACCAGTAAGATCCAGCTCACAATTAATCGAATCTGCTAGTACTCCAGGGGGGCTTTACTCCACACTATGGGCAGTTTGAATCAGGTTGTGAGATGAGTCCGATGACAGAGAATGGGAATTTATTACTGCACTTGCGCCAGGGTTTGCCAGGCTTTAGCCCAACATTGCAAAAGCTGGGGGATTACATCCTTTCACAACCTCAGAAGGTGCTGTATCTGACCATCACCGAGCTTGCCCGGGAAAGCGAAACCAGCGAAGCAAGCGTCACTCGCCTGTGTCGCCATTTAGGCTGTAAGGGATACACCGAGTTCAAGATGGCCTTAGCGCTGGATGTTCAGCAACAACAACCCCCTTCCCCCGCAAGCGAAGACAGCATTGACGAGCTGGTGGAGGGGTCGGTGCAAGCGCTCAGAGATACCGGAAAGCTCCTGAACCGCGATGTTCTGCAACAGGCGGGAATGGCCCTGCACGAGGCGGCTTCCGTGCAAATTTATGGTGTCGCAGCCAGCGCTATCATCGGTGACTATTTGCACTACAAATTACTGCGAATGGGCAAGTATGCGCAGCTGTACAGCGACATGCATCGTGCTGCAATGAACGCAACTACGCTTAGCGAGCGAGATTTTGTGGTGGTCATTTCCAGTTCGGGTTCCACCAAAGATTTGCTTCATGTGGTGAAGCTTGCCAAAAAACGCCAGGCCCGTGTTTTGCTACTGAGCAATACTCTGCGTAGCCCACTTGCCGATCTCGCTGATTTATTGCTGGTCGCAGCAAAACCTGAAGGTCCGCTGAGTGCGGGAGCGTTAGATGCCAAAGTGGGCGCTATGTTACTGGTGGAAGTGTTAGTCAGTGATCTGGCAAACCACGATAGCCGGTACGCAGCCACCAGTCAGCAAACGGCCAGTGCAACACTGCCACTGCTTATCTAATTGTAGAAAACCCAATCCTGACAAGCGCAATAACCTGTTATTTGTAAAGGCTATTGTGCTTACCATCACAACAATCACCCTTCCCTTGCCAGTAAGCCACTCGGCTTGATCATCGTCATGTTGCCAATCATTTCCCGCTTTTAGCATCAGAGTGCAGCACTCTCTCACTGACATAAGGAAATGATTTATGGAAGGTTCTGTTGATCCCAAAAATGCACGTGTTGGACCTGGTGCCTATGTCGCTTTGCTCTTCGCGATGCTGTTCTTTTCCGGCCTATTGGGCGGTAAAGAATGGTGGGGTGTGTTTGACTTCACCACGCTAAACGGCGCATTTGGCAAGGTAGTGACCGATGTCACTCCGCAAGGCGATACCGTTGAAGTCGCGAAATCAGCATTTCGCGGAAAAGGCGGACACGGCGCAATGGATGGTTTTCTGTTCGCTTTTGGTCTTATCCCGGCCGTTATGTTCGCTCTGGGCATGATAAACGTGCTGGAACATTACGGCGCGCTGAACGCGGCCCGCAAACTGCTCACCCCTCTGTTACGCCCACTGCTCGGCATCCCTGGCTCTACCGGTCTTGCGCTGATTGGCAGCCTGCAAAGTACCGATGTTGGCGCTTCCTTAACGCGCGTATTAGCTGACGAAGGCCAAATCACGGAAAAAGAGAAAACCGTGTTCACGATGTTCCAGTTTTCTGCCGGTGCGATGATCACTAACTTTTTCTCATCAGGTGCTGTGCTGTTCACCTTGCTGGCCGTTGACGGGACACATGCCGTTCCAGCCTCAATTGGCTTGTGCGTTGCGGTGATGTTCATTATGAAAATTGTTGGCGCCAATCTGATGCGCCTGATTTTAACGCTCTCTGAACGTAAGCAAAGTGCCGAGGTGCAACATGGCTGAAACCACTAAACCGATGATCACCGATGTCTTTGTTGCCGGTGCTCGTAAAGGCTGGACCATCGCAACGACCAGCACTCTGCCTAACGTTCTGATGGCATTCATTATTATTTATGCGCTGGAACTTACCGGTGCGTTAGCAGGCATGGCCTGGCTATTTGGCCCGGTCATGAAAGTCTTTGGGCTTCCGGGTGAAGCAGCAGCCGTGCTCATTGGCGGTTGGATGTCGATGGGTGGCGGAATCGGTGTTGCTATCAGTCTGTTTGAGAAAGGTATTCTCACCGGTAGCCATCTGGCCATTCTCGCTCCCGCCATCTACCTGATGGGTTCACAGGTGCAATACGCAGGACGCATTCTCGGCGTTGTAGGCATCCCAGCCAAACGCATTCCTTTAATGATTGCCCTTTCGGTGCTGAATGCTTTCGGTGCCATGTTAATCATGCGAATTATGATTTAGGAGTTAACCATGGAATTAAAACAGTACCTTCAAGAGCTAAAGAAGGTCGTAAATATCGACTGTGGAACAGCAACGATTGATGGTGTGGCTCAGGTAAGCCAGATTTTTCAGCAATGGTACGAGGCCGAAGGTTGGGAGTGTGACAGCATTCCACTGGGCGATAAAGTCGGTCCAGGCCTGTTTGCCACTAACAAGCCGGATGCCACTCAATACGATGTACTGCTTGTCGGCCATATGGATACCGTGTTCCCAGAGGGAACCGTAGCAGAGCGTCCGTTCAGTATTGAGGGAAACCGGGCCTTTGGTCCCGGTGTGTCAGATATGAAAAGCGGGTTGCTCAATATTCTTTGGGCGCTACGTGGAATGGATAAAGCCACACTGCAACGGCTGTCCATTGGAGTCGCCATGAATCCTGATGAGGAAACCGGTTCGGTGCACTCTCATCACTGGATTGGCGAACTGGCAAAACGTAGCCGCTGTGTGCTGGTCTGTGAAGCAGCAAGGGCTGACGGGTCTTTGGTGAAAGCACGTAAAGGGATTGCAGGCTATAAACTGACGTTTAAAGGTGTCGCGGCACATGCCGGTAATGACCCTGAATCAGGCCGCTCCGCTATTAAAGCATTGGCGCGTGCCGTTCTGGAAATCAGTGATCTGGCGGATATCACCAAAGGAACCACCATCAATACGGGTGTCATTTCCGGAGGCGTAGTGCCAAATATCGTGCCTGACCATGCGGAGATGATGGTTGATGTCCGCTTCCAGGATAACGATGAATATGCGCGCATCCATGCGGCAATTGAGGCATTCGGCAAGCGCGAATTCGAGCCGGATGTAAAAACCATCGTTAAATTGCAGTCTCAAAAACCAGCCATGACGCCCTCTGCCGAAACTGAAAAACTGATGCAACTGGTAGAACAAGCTGGCGCTGCAGAAGGTATCGACGTGCGCTGGAAGTCCGTTGGTGGAGGTTCCGATGCGAACCATACCGCAGCGTTGGGGATCCCTTCTCTGGATGGTTTTGGGCCAATAGGGGCTGGTTTCCACAGTGCGTCTGAGTATCTGGAACTGGACAGCATTGAGCCAAGAATTCGCTTACTCAAGCGGGTGATTCAGTCGTTGTAAGCGCAAATGGCCGGGAAATCCTATGAGTTATCCCGGCCATTTTCAGAAAATGGCCGCAGCACAATATCAGACACATAAAAATATCGTTATTTTATAGACGAACTTCCAGGCTAGTATATCTATCAGGATAAAATAATAATTATTTTATCTATATATTTTCATTGATATATAAACGACGCAAATGGATTTGTTTATGACAAAACTCTTCAGCATTTTAATTATTGTCTTTATGTTATCTGGATGTGGCTATAATGATATTCAGAGTTATGACGAGCAGGCTAACGCAGCCTAGTCAGAAGTTCTTAATCAATATCAACGCCGTGCAGATTTAATTCCTAATATTGTCGCCAGTGTGAAAGGCTACTCCAGCCACGAAAAAGAAGTCCTACAAACAGTGACGCTCGCTCGAGCTCAGGCTAATCGTGCCAGTGACGAGCTAAAGATGGCACCAAATGACTCACAAAAAATCGCAGAATGGCAACAGTCTCAAACACAACTTTCCAGAGCCGTTGGTCAGATAACAATATTAAGTGAGCGTTATCCTGATTTAAAAGCACAGACGTTATATCAGGATTTAATGATACAGCTGGAAGGTACAGAAAATAGGATTACTGTTGCACGGGGACGGTATATTGAATCCATTGCTCAATATAATCTAGCCATTCGTAAATTCCCGGCTGTGATGACTGCAAAAATGATGAATTACCAGCCACGAAATAATTACCTGCCACAAAATGTTAGTGCGGTAAGCAATGCACCAGTAGTTGACTTTAGTTCGCAAAAATAAAATGTGAAAGGAATTCACCGTGCGTATCATTTTATTATTATTGGCTTTATGTAGTTTCCAGACGCTTGCAGACCGGGTTGCAATCCCCTCATTCAGGCACTCGTTAACGGATATGTCAGGGATTTTAACGCAAGATCAGCAGCAGCAATTGACACAAACACTGCATTCATTGATGCAGAGCACTCAGGCCCAGGTTGCAGTGCTTGTGGTCCCCACCACTGGCGAAGAGAGTGTTGAACAATATGCCACTCGCGTTTTTGAGCAATGGAAATTAGGCGATGCACAGCGTGATGATGGGATTCTATTACTGGTCGCCTGGCAAGATCACACTGTGCGTATTGAAGTCGGCTATGGGCTGGAAGGTACTCTGACCGATGTGCAATCGAGCAAAATCATTCATCGGCTAATTGTTCCAGCGTTTAAGAATAACCAATTAAATACTGGGCTCGTACTTGGTGTCGAGGGTATTGGATCGATTCTGGAAAAAGGAGAATTGCCACAAAACCAGATTAGTAATAATAATGACTGGATTTCTTCAGTATCGTGGTTTTTGGTATTCTGGGCAGCAATGATTGCAACCCTCTTTGCGCGGGGTTACGGGAAACCTCTGCTTTGGTTGAATGGTGTTAGCATCCTGATATCTTTCATTCTTATATTTTCTGGTGTATCCGATGGGCTTATAACGCCGCTAATTTTTATCTGTTTCGCCACCCCATTTATAAGCGTTATAATATTTCTCACTCCTATGAGCAAAAAAATCACCGATAAATTAGGAACAAGCCATTCACGGTATGTTTCTTCGTCATCCAATCACAGTAACTCTTCAAGCTACTCATCTGACAGTGACAACTCAAGTAGCAGTAGTAGTAGCTCGAGTGGTGGCGGTGGTTCAAGTGGTGGTGGCGGCTCAAGTGGCAGTTGGTGAGGGATTAATTTATGTTGCCCGATATTAACGCCCTTATCATTATATCGATTTAGTCTGATTCCATGGCGATATTCGAGGCTTCATGTTCTGGTTAATAACGTCAAATGGCCGGGATATCCCGGCCATTTTTAGTTAATCGCTAAGCTTACTTCTTGGTTTTAAAATCAATCACCATGCGGCCTTTGATTTTACCGTCTTCCATTTCTTTGAAAATAGCATTGATATCTTCAAGTGGTCGCATTGTGACCTTAGGCACCACTTTCCCTTCAGCCGCAAACTGGAAGGCTTCAGCTAAATCATGGCGCGTTCCAACTAATGAACCCACCACTTCGATACCATCAAGTACCAGACGCGGAATATTCAGGCTCATGGACTCAGATGGCAAACCCACAGCAACAATTCGTGCACCGGCACGCACTGCGTCTACCGCTGAGTTAAATGCCGCTTTCGCCACGGCAGTCACGACCGCCGCATGCGCGCCACCCACTTTATCCTGGATGACTTTGGCTGCATCTTCATTGCGTGAGTTGATGACTAAATCCGCCCCACACTCTTTGGCGAATTCCAACTGAGCATCATTCACGTCGATGGCAATCACTTTGGCATTAAAGACATTTTTCGCGTATTGCAATGCGAGGTTGCCAAGGCCGCCCAAGCCGTAAATCGCAATCCACTGGCCCGGTTTAATGTGCGAGACTTTTACCGCTTTGTACGTTGTCACGCCCGCACAAGTCACGCTACTGGCAGCAGCAGACTCGAGGCCATCAGGGACTTTTACCGCATAATCAGCAACAACGATGCACTCCTCAGCCATACCACCATCGGCGGTATAACCCGCGTTAGTGACGCTGCGACACAGAGTCTCGTTGCCGGTGTTACAGTATTCACAGTTTCCGCATCCACGGAAGAACCAGGCAACGCTTGCACGATCCCCTACTTTCAGGGACGTCACGCCAGGGCCAACCGTCTTCACTACGCCGATGCCTTCATGCCCCAGCGTAATGCCTGTAACGTCACCAAAATCTCCATTTTTCACATGCAAATCGGTATGGCATACGCCACAGCATTCCATCGTCAGCAATGCTTCGCCGTGTTTAAGGGCGCGAACGGGTTTATCAATGATCCCTACAGAGTGGTCTTTATTCACAACTGCTGCTTTCATGTCGGTCTCCTGACCTGTGAGTGAAAAGTCCCCGTAAGCCTGGTCGACAAGGGAGGAATCTGCAAACTCTACCCTTTAGCGGATACGTAAATTGTTCAGGTACCGACAAAAATAGAAATAAAAAAACCCGCCGAAGCGGGTTTTTTGTAAGAATTTAAAGCAGTAACGAATTACTGACCTTTAACTTCTTTCAGACCGTTGAACGGAGCTGGTGTGCCCTGTGCAGCCAGTGCTTCTTCGATACGAATCAGCTGGTTGTACTTAGCAACACGGTCAGAACGGCTCATAGAACCAGTTTTGATCTGGCCTGCAGCAGTACCAACAGCCAGGTCAGCGATGGTAGCATCTTCAGTTTCGCCTGAACGGTGAGAGATAACTGCAGTGTAGCCAGCATCTTTCGCCATTTTGATCGCAGCCAGAGTTTCGGTCAGAGAACCGATCTGGTTGAATTTGATCAGAATGGAGTTAGCGATACCGTTGTCGATACCACGTTTCAGGATTTTGGTGTTAGTTACGAACAGATCGTCACCAACCAACTGGATTTTGTCGCCCAGAACTTTAGTCTGGTGCGCGAAGCCATCCCAATCAGACTCATCCAGACCGTCTTCGATAGAAACGATTGGGTACTGTTTGGTCAGATCTTCCAGGAATGCAGTGAATTCTTCAGAGGTGAAAGCTTTGTTGCCTTCGCCAGCCAGAACGTATTTACCGTCTTTGTAGAATTCAGAAGCAGCACAGTCCATAGCCAGAGTAATGTCTTTACCCAGCTCGTAACCTGCAGCTTTAACCGCTTCAGCGATTACAGCCAGTGCTTCAGCGTTGGAACCCAGGTTTGGCGCATAGCCACCTTCGTCACCAACAGCAGTACCCATGCCTTTAGATTTCAGAACTTTAGCCAGGGTGTGGAAAACTTCAGAACCCATACGGATGGCTTCTTTCAGAGTTTTCGCACCAACTGGTTGAATCATGAACTCTTGGATATCAACGTTGTTGTCAGCGTGCTCGCCGCCGTTGATGATGTTCATCATAGGCAGTGGCATAGAGAATTTGCCTGGAGTGCCGTTCAGTTCAGCGATGTGTGCATACAGCGGCAGGCCTTTAGAGGCAGCAGCAGCTTTAGCAGCAGCAAGAGAAACAGCCAGGATTGCGTTAGCGCCGAAGTTAGATTTGTTTTCGGTACCGTCCAGGTCGATCATGATCTTATCGATGTTTGCCTGGTCTTTCGCATCTTTACCAGTTACAGCCGCAGCGATCGGGCCATTAACTGCAGCAACGGCTTTCAGAACGCCTTTGCCCAGGTAGCGAGATTTGTCGCCATCGCGCAGTTCCAGCGCTTCGCGGGAACCAGTTGAAGCACCTGATGGTGCAGCAGCCATACCTACGAAACCGCCTTCCAGATGAACTTCAGCTTCAACAGTCGGGTTACCACGGGAGTCGATGATTTCACGACCGATGACTTTAACGATTTTGGACATTAGATTTTCCTCAGTACAAGTTAAACTAAAACTCCAGACAAACAACGCGCGAAACATTCGCGCGTTGTCGTTCTAACTTTCTGCTTACTTCGCCTGACGCTTTTGGTACTCACCGGCCGCTTTAACAAAGCCTGCAAACAGTGGGTGACCATCACGCGGGGTCGACGTAAATTCCGGGTGGAACTGGCAAGCAACAAACCACGGATGATTTGGCACTTCGATGATTTCTACCAGTTGGTCATCACCGGAACGGCCCGCAACGCGCAGACCTGCTGTTTCAATTTGCTTCAACAACATGTTGTTGACTTCATAACGATGGCGATGGCGTTCAGTAATTGTCGGTTCACCGTACATCTGGCGCACCAGACTACCATCGGTCAACTGACACTGCTGGCCGCCAAGACGCATAGTTCCGCCTAAGTCGCTCTTTTCAGTACGAACTTCAACGTTACCTTCTTCATCTCGCCACTCGGTGATTAAGGCGACCACCGGGTATTTACAGTCTGGCACAAATTCAGTTGAGTTGGCGTTAGCCATGCCTGCAACGTTCCGTGCGAACTCGATCAGCGCAACCTGCATACCTAAGCAAATGCCCAGATATGGAATGTTCTGCTCACGAGCATAGCGCGCGGTGGCAATTTTGCCTTCCACACCACGGTAACCGAAACCGCCAGGGATAAGGATAGCATCCAATCCCTTCAGCATTTCTTCAGTACCGCGAGTTTCAACATCCTGCGAGTCAATCAGCTTGATGTTAACGGTCAAACGATTTTTCAAACCACCGTGTTTCAGCGCTTCAATCACAGATTTGTAGGCATCTGGCAGTTCAATGTACTTGCCGACCATACCAATCGTAACTTCGCTTGTCGGATTCGCTTCTTCGTAAATAACTTGTTCCCATTCGGACAAGTTAGCTTCAGGAACGTTCAAGCTGAATCGTTTACAAATATAATCGTCCAGCCCCTGTGATTTCAACAGACCTGGAATTTTATAGATGGAATCGACATCTTTTAGAGAAATAACCGCTTTCTCCGGGACGTTACAGAACAATGCAATTTTTGCACGTTCGTTTGCCGGAACCACGCGGTCAGAACGGCAGATCAGCACATCTGGCTGAATACCGATAGAAAGCAGTTCTTTTACGGAGTGTTGAGTCGGTTTAGTTTTCACTTCACCGGCAGCCGCCATGTATGGCACCAGAGTCAGGTGCATATACAGCGTGTGCTCACGACCCACTTCTACAGCCATCTGACGAATCGCTTCGAGGAACGGCAGGGATTCGATATCACCTACTGTACCGCCGATTTCTACCAGTACGACATCGTAGCCTTCGCCACCTTCAAGGATGCGTTCTTTGATAGCGTTCGTGATGTGTGGAATAACCTGAACAGTCGCGCCCAGATAGTCGCCACGGCGTTCTTTACGCAGAACTTCTGAGTAGATACGGCCAGTGGTGAAGTTGTTACGACGCGTCATTTTGTTGCGAATGAAACGCTCGTAGTGACCTAAATCCAGGTCGGTTTCAGCGCCGTCTTCTGTAACGAACACTTCCCCATGTTGAATAGGGCTCATGGTACCCGGATCGACGTTGATGTACGGATCGAGTTTCATGATGGATACGTTGAGGCCACGGGCTTCGAGAATAGCTGCGAGGGAGGCTGCGGCAATGCCTTTACCCAGAGAGGAAACGACCCCGCCGGTCACAAAAATATAGTTCGTTGTCATGCTGAACCTGAAGAGTTAGGTTTAAAGACGATGGAAGTACCAGGACGGGAAAGTAGTATACCCGAACAGTATCGACGCCACAAATTTTGATTCTATCTGCAAAGCCCTGACCTCGCTCTTTGTCAGGGCAGTGAAAATAGCCCGTCTGGCATAAATGTTTTTGACGTAAATCAAGCGCTTGTTAAATTGAAATTGCCATAACGTGCACCTGATCCAAAAAACACGTTAGATATCAGAATCCTTGCGTTTAACTTGTTGCCAGGCATTTTCCATCTGATCGAGTGTGGCTTGCTCCATTTTCAACCCTTGCGCGGCAATAATTTGTTCCACTTCGCGGAAACGGCGCTCGAATTTCAAGTTAGCTTTTTGTAATGCTGTTTCAGCTTTCGTGCCTAAATGGCGTGCAAGATTAACGGTGGCGAACAATAAATCGCCGACTTCTTCTTCCAGTTTCGCTTCATCAACAACGGCCTGTTTAGCTTCAAACATCACTTCGTCGATCTCTTCGTAGACTTTGTCTAACACGGGACCAAGCGTCGTCCAGTCGAAACCAACCGCTGAACAACGTTTCTGGATTTTGTGCGCACGCATTAAAGCAGGCAAAGCATGAGGAATATCATCAATTGCGGAATGCTGAGCTTTTTCAGCACGTTCATCGCTCTTGATTTGTTCCCAACGCGCCAGTACTTCTGTGCTGTTTTCAGCTGTCGCATCGCCAAAGATATGCGGGTGGCGACGTTCAAGTTTGTCGCTTATCGCTTCGCAGATATCGTCGAAATTAAAGCGGTCTTCTTCCTGAGCCATCTGTGCGTAAAACACGACCTGGAACAGTAAATCTCCCAGTTCACCGCGCAAATCATCAAAATCTTCACGGTTGATGGCATCAAGCACTTCGTAAGTCTCTTCCAGGGTATAGGGAGCGATGGTCGCGAAGGTTTGCTCTTTATCCCATGGGCAACCTGTTTCCGGGTCACGCAGGCGCTTCATGATGCCCAGAAGGCGGGTGATTTGGTCCATATTCAATCCTTGTAGAATTTTTCCCCTCACCCTTGCCCTCTCCCACAGGGAGAGGGGATTGATCGAGTTCAAGGTGAACTTCGGTTTTCCCCCTCGCTCTTTTAGGTGAGGGGATTGATCGAGTTCAAGGTGAACGTCATTTTCCCCCTCGCCCTTTTAGGGAGAGGGTCGGGGTGAGGGGTAATCAACTAACCGTGTAATCGCTTCGCATCGATAATATCCGGCACCTGATTCAATTTGCCCAGCACGCGGCCCAGCACCTGAAGGTTGTAGATTTCGATATTCATATCAATCGTCGCCAACTGCTGCTTGGTATCACTACGACTCGCAACCCCCAGCACGTTGACCTTTTCGTTCGCCAGAATAGTGGTGATGTCACGCAATAAACCGCTACGGTCATTGGCTGTCACACGCACCACCAGCGAATAGCCACTGGAATAGCTTTCGCCCCACACGGCATCAACGATACGTTCAGGCGCATGTGATTGCAGTTCCGCAAGCTGATCGCAGTCAGCACGGTGAATAGAAATCCCACGCCCCTGAGTGATGAAACCAACAATCTCGTCGCCAGGAATCGGTTGGCAGCACCGCGCAATGTGGTGCATCAGATTGCCAACCCCTTCCACCACGACGCGACCATTGTCTTTGCTGCGCGATTGCGGCGCGTGCGTTTTTTGCTTCAGTTGGCGAAGCGCTTGTTCATCCTGCTCGGCCGCCGTCGGCTTGTTAAACTGCGCTTGCAGGTAGTTACTCATCTGGTTAAGACGAATATCTCCGCCGCCAATTGCCGCCAGTAACTCTTCAACTTCATTGAAGTTATAACGTGGCAACAACGACTTTTCAGCCTCTTTGAGGCTGATACCCAGATGCTCAATTTCATCATCAAGGATTTGGCGTCCGGCCAGAATATTCTTGTCACGGTCCTGTTTACGGAACCAGTTGTGGATTTTGGCGCGCCCACGGCTTGTGGTGATGTAACCCAGGTTTGGGTTCAGCCAGTCACGGCTCGGGTTCGGCTGTTTCTGGGTGATAACTTCAATCTGATCGCCCATTTGCAGTTGATAAGTGAACGGCACAATACGTCCACCGATTTTCGCGCCGATACAGCGGTGCCCAACATCACTGTGAATGTGGTAAGCAAAGTCCAGCGGTGTGGAGCCTGCCGGCAAGTCCACCACATCGCCTTTTGGGGTAAACACATACACACGGTCATCAAACACCTGGCTGCGAACTTCATCCAACAACTCGCCAGAATCCGCCATTTCTTCTTGCCAGGCGATCAGCTTACGCAGCCAAGCGATGCGGTCTTCATGGCCTGAACTGCCGCTCTTCGCATTGCCTTCTTTGTATTTCCAGTGGGCGGCGACCCCCAGTTCTGACTCTTCGTGCATCTGCTTGGTACGAATCTGAATTTCGATCGTTTTGCCGTTTGGCCCCAGCACCACGGTATGTATCGACTGATAACCGTTGGGTTTCGGGTTGGCAACGTAATCATCAAACTCGTCAGGCATATGGCGATAATGCGTGTGTACGATGCCTAGTGCCGCGTAGCAATCCTGCAAGCGTTCTGCCACAACGCGCACCGCACGCACATCAAACAGCTCATCAAAGGCGAGGGATTTTTTCTGCATCTTGCGCCAGATGCTATAGATGTGTTTCGGGCGGCCATACACTTCAGCCTTCACACCCTCTTCTTTCATCGATTTGCGCAGCGCACTGACAAACTCGTCGATGTAATGCTCACGATCGATACGACGTTCGTGCAGCAATTTTGCGATACGTTTGTATTCAGCAGGATGCAGGTAGCGGAAGCAGTAATCTTCCAGCTCCCATTTTAGCTGGCCAATACCCAGACGGTTGGCGAGCGGCGCGTAGATATTGGTACACTCTTTTGCCGCCAGAACGCGTTCGTCTTCCGGCGCGTCTTTCACTTCTCGCAAATGAGCGATGCGCTCTGCAAGTTTGATCACCACGCAGCGGAAATCATCGACCATCGCCAACAACATGCGACGAACGTTATCGACCTGTTCAGCAGAGACAGAATCGGTATGCGCGGCTTTAAGCTGGCGGATTGCTGCCATGTCGCGCACACCGTGAATCAGCGTGACGACCTGGCTATCAATGCTTTCGCGCATCACCTCTTCGGTGACCACGCCCGCATCGGCAAGAGGGAACAGTAATGCGGCTCGCAGGGTATCGTTGTCCATGCTCAGCATCGACAGGATTTCCACCATTTCGACGCCGCGCCACAACAGCAGTTCAGCGTCTGGATGGCCTTTGGTCTGTTGCTCGCAATACCGCCAGGTTTCGGCTAAGCGTTCACATGACTGCTGGTTGGTGATCCCGAGGCTTGCAATCCATCTGTCGGGCGCAAATTCGCCAGCTTTATTGAGATGTGCACTTCTTACCGCAACCATTGTTCTCTCCTGTTGGTTATAAATCAGGTCACGCGACCTGACCTAACCTAACCTAACCACTTAATTCCGCTCAAAGAGCGCCATCGACTCCAGGTGCCCAGTGTGGGGAAACATATCGAGCATTGCTAGCCGCTGAATCTGGTAACCCGCAGCCAGCAATGCCTCGCTATCACGGGCAAGCGTTGTCGGGTTGCATGAAACATAGACCACTCGCTTTGGAGCAAGCGTAATCACATGCTGCATAACACCCGGCGCACCCGCTCGCGCGGGGTCGAGCAATATTTTGTCAAACCCTTGGGCAGCCCAGGGTTGGCGAGTCACATCTTCTTCCAGGTTTTCATGAAAGAATGTGACGTTTTTCAGCAAATTATAGCGTGCATTATATTCGCCTTTCGCCACCAGCGCAGCAACGCCTTCCACCCCAACGACACTTTCAGCGCGTGTTGCCAGTGGCAGCGTAAAGTTTCCCATTCCACAGAACAGATCCAGCACACGATCCGTTGGCTGGATATCCAGCCACTCAATGGCACGCGCGACCATTTGCTGATTCACGCCGTCATTCACCTGAATGAAATCGCGCGGACTGAACGTTAAGCGTAGCCCGTCTGAGTGATAGCAGGGCTCATCGTCACCCACTGCCGTGAGTGTCTCACTGTCAGGGGCTAAAAACAGCGCGACGCCTGCAGAATGCGAAAAGCGTTCCAGTTTTTGCCTGTCGTCGTCATGAAGCGCATCTAAATGGCGCAATACCATCAGCGGACCATTATCTGCCAGTACCAGTTCAACATGACCTAAACGTCGAACGGCTTTTAAATCAGAAAGACATTCACGCAAAGGTTCCAGCAATGCCTCAAGTTGGGGCACCAGAACCGGGCAGTGGTGAATATTGACCAGTTCGTTGTCGTGAGATTTGCGAAAACCCATCTGTAAGGTTTGTGTCTTAGGAAGGTAATTCAACCCTAAGCGTGCCCGGCGACGATAACCCCATGGCGAACCAGAAATGATTTCGTTCACCACCGCAGGAGCCTCACGCGTACCCATCATGCGAGCCAGCGCACGGGATTTTGCTTGCTGCTGCAATTCGATACTGGCATGTTGCTGTTGGCAGCCACCGCAAACGCCATAATGCGGACAACGCGGAGCCACACGCTGCGGGCTGTCATTTAAACGTCGTTTCACTCGAGCCTGGGCGAAGTTACGTTTGTCCTCGGTAATAGTGACATCAACTTGTTCACCAGGCAGTGCGTTCTGGATAAAAAGCGCTTTACCGTTATGGCGTGCGACGCCCTGACCAAACGGATCAAGGTCGATAACGTTCACGGTTATGATTTGACGAGTCGTAACCCGTCGCTTTGCAGAGTAGAATTGCGCCATGAGCCAGAGTGCTCTCTCAAAAAATATTAACTATTGCTTCAATTGTCCCATATCGGAACCCCATGACCAACTACAGCCTGCGTGCACGCATGATGATCCTGATTCTGGCACCGACATTAATGATCGGTTTATTGCTCAGTATCTTTTTTGTCGTTCATCGTTACAACGACCTGCAGCGTCAGCTCGAAGACTCGGGTACCAACATTATTGAACCGCTGGCAGTAGCCAGCGAATATGGCATGAGTTTTCACAGTCGTGAGTCCATACGCCAATTGGTCAGCGTGTTACACCGCCGCCATTCCGATATTGTGCGGGCGATTTCAGTATTTGATGAGAACAACAAACTGTTCGTCACCTCCAATTATCAGCTCAATGCTTCGGCCCTGAGGTTAGCGAACAATGAAAAACCACCGCACAGTTTAAGCATTACGCGACACGGCGATTCGATAATTCTGCGTACCCCCATCATCTCCGAGAGCTACTCCCCGGACGAGTCAGAAGTGACCGATGCGAAACCGGCGGGCAATTCGCTAGGCTACGTCGCGATTGAGCTCGACTTAAAATCGGTGCGTTTGCAGCAATACCGAGAAATTTTTATCTCAACGTTGATGATGCTGTTCTGTGTCGGCATTGCGATGCTGTTTGCCTATCGCCTGATGCGCGATGTCACTGGCCCAATCCGTAATATGGTGAATACGGTCGACAGGATACGTCGCGGCCAACTTGATAGCCGCGTAGAAGGTTTCATGCTCGGTGAATTAGATATGCTGAAAAACGGTATCAATTCGATGGCGATGTCGTTGACCGCCTATCACGAGGAGATGCAGCATAATATTGACCAGGCGACGTCCGACTTGCGCGAAACACTTGAACAGATGGAAATCCAGAACGTAGAGCTGGATCTCGCCAAGAAACGCGCGCAGGAAGCGGCACGTATTAAGTCTGAGTTCCTCGCCAATATGTCCCACGAGCTGCGCACACCGCTCAACGGGGTGATTGGCTTTACCCGTCTGACGCTGAAAACAGATTTGAACCCCACGCAACGCGATCATCTGTATACCATTGAACGTTCAGCCAATAACCTGCTAACCATTATCAATGACGTGCTGGACTTCTCTAAACTGGAAGCAGGCAAACTGATTCTGGAAAGCATTCCCTTCCCGCTGCGCAATACGCTCGATGAAGTGGTGACACTGCTGGCGCATTCGGCCCATGACAAAGGCCTGGAGCTGACGTTAAACATTAAAAATGATGTGCCGGATAACGTGATTGGCGATCCACTCCGCTTGCAGCAAGTCGTCACCAATCTGGTGGGGAATGCGATTAAGTTCACCGAGAGCGGCAATATTGATCTGGTCGTCGAGAAGCGCTCGCAAGGCAACAACAAAGTCCAGGTTGAGATGCGGATTCATGATACCGGCATTGGCATTCCTGAGCAGGAGCAATCGCGTCTGTTCCAGGCATTTCGTCAGGCAGATGCCAGTATTTCACGGCGTCACGGCGGCACTGGGCTGGGGCTGGTGATTACCCAGAAATTGGTCAGCGAAATGGGCGGGGATATCTCGTTCCATAGCCAGCCAAATCAAGGTTCAACTTTCTGGTTCTACATCAATCTGGATCTGAATCCTAACGCGGTTCTTGACGGTTATTCGACTGAGAATCTGGCGGGCAAGCGCATTGCGTATATCGAACAAAATGCTTCCGCTGCACAAAGCACGCTCAATATTTTGGCCAATACACCGCTTGAAGTGGTGTATTGCCCAACGTTCACGGCCCTCGCCGAAGCACACTACGATATTATGTTGCTCGGAACGCCGGTCACGTTCCGCGATACGCTCTCCATTACCAATCCAAAATTGGCAAAAGCTGTCACGATGACAGATTGCCTGATTCTGGCGCTGCCAAGCCATTGCCAGATCGATGCGGAATCGCTTAAAAAAGAAGGTATTGCCGCTTGTTTATTGAAACCTGTCACCGCACCACGTCTGCTGCCACTGCTGGCTGAACACATCTTCAATGCGCATCCCGCACTGACCGATAACGTTGAAAACAAAAAGCTGCCGCTCACTGTTATGGCCGTTGATGACAACCCGGCCAACCTGAAACTGATTGGCGCATTGCTTGAAGATCATGTGCAAAACGTTGAGCTGTGCGGAAGCGGTTTACAGGCTATTGAGCGGGCGAAACAGATGCAAATAGACATCATCCTGATGGATATTCAGATGCCTGGAATGGATGGTATCCGCGCCTGTGAGGTTATTCGCCAGATGCCACACCACCAGCAAACTCCGGTTATCGCTGTAACGGCACACGCCATGGCGGGGCAAAAAGAGAAGCTGCTGAGTGCAGGCATGAATGACTATCTTGCCAAACCTATTGAAGAGAAAAAGCTGTATAGCCTGCTGCTACGGTATCAGCCGGGTGCCATCACCGCACTCGCTCAACCATTAAACATAGAAGTGACAACGCAAACCAGTAACCAAAACCAGACTCTGGATTGGTCGCTGGCACTCCAACAAGCGGCTAATAAGCCTGATCTGGCGCGTGATTTGCTGCAAATGCTGTTGGCGTTCTTACCGGAAGTTCGCAACACCGTTGAAGAACAATTGGTCGGGGAAAACCCGGAAAAGTTGGTCGACATCATTCATAAACTTCACGGCAGTTGTAGCTATAGCGGTGTGCCACGGTTGAAAAACCTGTGCCTGACGCTGGAGCAACAACTGCGCAATGGCGTGAAGCCGGAAGATCTGGAACCCGAACTTTTTGAGCTGCTTGATGAGATGAATAATGTCTCAAAAGAAGCGCAA
The DNA here is from genome assembly GCF_027594725.1 of Buttiauxella sp. WJP83. Taxonomy (NCBI): domain Bacteria; kingdom Pseudomonadati; phylum Pseudomonadota; class Gammaproteobacteria; order Enterobacterales; family Enterobacteriaceae; genus Buttiauxella; species Buttiauxella sp. WJP83. The sequence continues at coordinate 917,473 of NZ_CP110080.1, read as the reverse complement.
CGTATGTTTGGTTAACGCTTAAATGTTATCTGTCGGGAAACTTATTTCTCCCGACAGAACAACCCGACAGCAATTGTCGCCGCAATATTGCGCGAAGCCATACGCAGATTATCTCCGGCATTTTCCAGCGCTTCTTCTAGCGTACAGATACGGTGCAGCACGCTGAAAACCGCATCCAGACCATGTTCATGCACCACACCCACATCAGGCGTTAAACTTCCGGCAATACCAATCACCGGAATGTTGTAACGTTTCGCCACTTTCGCCACACCAATCGGCACTTTGCCATGAATCGACTGGCTGTCGATGCGCCCTTCTCCGGTAATCACCAGGTCTGCATCGCGCACCAGCTCATCAAGTTTTAATGCGCGGGTAATTATCTCAATACCCGGTCGCAGTTCTGCACCACAGAAGGCATAAAGTGCGGCCCCCATGCCACCCGCAGCACCGCCACCGGAAAGCTCCAGCACGTTGATATTGAGATCGCGGGCAATCATTTTTGCGTAGTGTTCCAGGGCACGATCAAGTTCGTTGACCATCTCCGGCGTGGCACCTTTTTGTGGGCCAAACACCGCCGATGCCCCTTCTTTACCGGTCAGCACGGTATCGACATCGCACGCGACGTCAATGCGGCACGTTTTCAACCGTGCATCCAGCCCGGAAATATCAATCGACGCCAGTCTTGCGACTTCGCCGCCGCCGAGCCCCAACGCTTCACCATCGCTATCCAGCAAACGCGCACCGAGCGCCTGCACCATGCCGATGCCGCCGTCGTTGGTCGCGCTGCCGCCAATGCCAATCAGGATACTTTTTACACCGCTATCCAGCGCGTAACGAATCAGTTCACCCGTTCCCCACGACGTGGTTTTTAACGGGTTACGTAATTCAGGCGGGACTTGCTCCAGGCCACTCGCCGCCGCCATTTCAATAAAGGCCTGCTGCTTGTCGCCCGATATTCCGTAGAACGCCTGAACAGGCTCACCCAACGGCCCGGTGACCTCCACTTCGATAATGTCACCGTCCGTTGCCGCCACCATCGCATCGACGGTTCCCTCGCCCCCATCAGCAACGGGCAGCTTCACATAGCAGGCATTCGGAAACACTTCCCGAAAACCGGCTTCGATTTGTGTCGCCACCTCGAGAGCGCTAAGGCTCTCTTTATATGAATCTGGTGCGATGATAATTTTCATATGCCGTCCGTCGCGATGTGATAGGTACCATCATAATAGTTACCCTAAATAATTGAAGTTGCATCACTAAAACGCCAAAGGCGTTTTAGAACAGCGCTTGCGCTGGCCCCTTGGGGCGAGGCCGCAGGCCGAGTAACGCGGCAAGAGAACGCATCCCGATGAGCTTACTCAAGTAAGTGATTCGGGTAAGTGAACGCAGCCAACACAGATGCAGCTTCAAGTATGACGGGTAAATTAGCGCACCATGCATGGGCGCTTATTATTAAACGTCCATTCTGGGATCAAATACTGCATCGCCATCGCATCATCGCGTGCGCCCAGACCATGTTTTTGGTAAAGCTCGTGCGCCTTCATCACTTGATCCATATCCAACTCCACGCCCAGGCCTGGTGTTTTTGGCACCTGCACCATGCCGCCTTTGATTTCGAACGGCTGTTTGGTCAGGTGCTGATTGCCTTCCTGCCAAATCCAGTGGGTGTCGATAGCCGTGACTTTGCCCGGCGCTGCGGCGGCAACGTGAGTAAACATCGCCAGCGAGATATCGAAGTGGTTGTTGGAATGCGAACCCCACGTCAGGCCAAATTCGTGGCACATTTGCGCGACGCGCACCGAACCCTGCATGGTCCAGAAATGCGGATCAGCGAGCGGGATATCGACCGATTGCAGCGAAAGCGTGTGGCCCATCTGACGCCAGTCAGTAGCAATCATATTGGTCGCGGTTGGCAAGCCAGTCGCACGACGGAATTCAGCCATAATTTCACGGCCTGAATAACCCTGTTCCGCGCCACACGGATCCTCGGCATACGCCAGGACACCACGTAATTGCTTACCAATGCTAATCGCTTCATCAAGCGACCAGGCTCCGTTCGGGTCAAGCGTAACGCGAGCCTGCGGGAAGCGTTTTGCCAGTGCCGTCACCGCTTCGGCCTCTTCACTTCCAGCTAATACACCGCCTTTCAGCTTGAAGTCGTTAAAGCCATATTTCTCGTAAGCCGCTTCTGCCAGACGCACAACAGAATCTGGCGTCATCGCTTCGTCGTGGCGAATGCGATACCAGTCGCATTTCTCATCAGGCTGGCTCTGATAAGGCAGCGGAGTCTGTTTGCGATTGCCGACGAAGAACAGATAGCCGAGCATTTCGACTTCGCTCCGCTGTTGCCCATCACCCAGCAAAGAAGCGACGTTCACGCCCAGATGCTGACCCAGTAAATCCAGCATGGCCGATTCAATACCGGTTACAACATGAATGGTGGTACGCAAATCAAAGGTCTGCAAACCGCGCCCGCCGGAATCCCGGTCGGCAAATTCAGCTCGCACCAGGTTCAGAATGTTTTTGTATTCGCCCAGCGTTTTGCCGATGACCAACGCTGCCGCTTCTTCAAGTGTCTGGCGAATCTTTTCACCACCGGGGATTTCCCCGACGCCAGTGTGGCCCGAGTTATCTTTGATAATCACAATATTACGGGTGAAAAACGGCGAGTGCGCCCCACTCAAATTCATCAGCATACTGTCATGGCCCGCAACGGGAATAACCTGCATCGCAGTGACTACTGGGGTAGAAGTAAATGTGCTCATCGTTAATTCCTTTTCAGCAAGAATGTTTTATCCACGGCCAAATGCCGGACGTTTACGATCGAATTTCCAGCCCGGCACCAGGTATTGCATGGCCGTGGCATCATTGCGCGAACCACCCGGAAGGGATTTATACACTTCATGGGCTTTCTGCACCTGTTCCCAGTCAAGTTCTACGCCTAAGCCTGGCGCGTCCGGCACCGCGATTTTGCCGTTCACGATTTGCAGCGGATTTTTCGTCAGGCGCTGGTCGCCTTCCTGCCAAATCCAGTGGGTGTCGATAGCCGTGGGTTTGCCCGGAGCTGCAGCCCCTACATGGGTAAACATCGCCAGGGAAATATCGAAATGGTTGTTGGAGTGGCAGCCCCACGTCAGGCCCCATTCGTCGCACATTTGCGCGACACGAACCGCACCGCTGAGCGTCCAAAAATGCGGATCGGCTAACGGAATGTCCACCGCGTTGAGCATGATGGCGTGGTTCATTTCGCGCCAGTTTGTAGCAATCATATTGGTCGCTACCGGTAAGCCCGTTGCACGTCGGAATTCAGCCATCACTTCACGCCCTGAATAACCTTGTTCCGCGCCGCAAGGGTCTTCGGCATAGGTCAGGACATCGCCCATTCCCTTACACAACGCGACTGCTTCGTCCAACAGCCAGGCACCGTTCGGGTCGACGGTGATACGCGCATCCGGGAAGCGTTTTTTCAGCGCACGAGCCGCATCCAGTTCTTGCTCACCGGGTAAAACTCCGCCTTTGAGTTTGAAATCTTTAAAGCCATAGCGATCTTGTGCCGCTTCAGCTAGCCGCACGATCGAGTCGCTGCTTAGCGCTTCCTGATGGCGTAAATCGTACCAGGCGTGGCCGGTATTTTTACCCTCAAGGTAAGGCAAATCCGTTTTCTGGCGATCGCCAATATAAAACAGATAACCCAGCACGGTGACTTCATCTCGCTGTTTCCCCGATCCCAACAGCTCACAAACCGGGACGTTTAGCGCCTTGCCGAGTAAATCGAGCAGTGCGGCTTCCAATGCTGCGACCGCATTAACACGTAATTCAAACGTCCATGCACCTTTACCGAAGGTATCAAAATCTGCCGACTGATTACCTTTGTGGACGTTTTGCACCACACGATTCATACGTGCAATTTCCTGGCCGACAACCTGCGGGATGGAATCGAGCAGCGTCTGATAAATCACGTCGCCACCCGGCGCTTCACCTACGCCGGTATGCCCGGCGTTATCGGTTAATACGACAATGTTACGAGTGAAAAAAGCACCGTGCGCACCGCCAATATTCAGCAGCATGCTGTCATTCCCCGCCACGGGAATCACTTTCATATCGGTAATAACCGGGCTTGCCTGAGTATTCATCATTAGCGTCCTGTGGCTGCGGGTTTGAGTTCAACACGTTTGATGTCGCCAACAATCACCAGGTAGCTCAAGACCGCAATAATGGCGTGAACCCCAACGTAAATCAGCGCGCCGTTGAACGAGCCTGATGTCCCAACGATGTAACCGATGGCAATTGGCGTCACAATACCGGAGACGTTACCGAACATATTGAACAAGCCACCGCTCAACCCACTTATCTCTTTCGGTGCGGTATCAGCCATCACCGCCCAGCCCAGCGCACCGATGCCTTTACCGAAGAACGCCATCGCCATAAAGCCGATAACCATCATTTCTGATTCAACATAGTTACAGAACACCATGCTGACCGAGAGCAACATCCCCAATACGATTGGCGTTTTACGCGCGATGTTTAACGAGCCGGTGCGGCGCATCAGCCAGTCAGAGATAACCCCGCCCAGCACACCGCCGATAAATCCACAGACTGCCGGAACCGAAGCCACAAAACCGGCTTTCAGAATCGACATGCCTTTTTCCTGAACCAGATAAACCGGGAACCAGGTAATAAAGAAATAGGTTAAGGCGTTAATACAGTACTGGCCGATATAGATCCCGATCATCATGCGCGAGCCAATCAACTGTTTGATCTGGCCCCATTTCTGCGCGAAAGGCACCCGCTCTTTGGTTTGCTTCTGATCCATATTGATCAGCGCGCCGCCTTCTTCGATGTACTCCAGCTCTTTCTTATTCACACCCGGATGGCTATTCGGCTCATGAATCACTTTCAGCCAGACGAAACTGATGATGATGCCCAGCCCCCCCATGAAGAAGAAGACATGCGACCAGCCCACTTCGTGCGTCAGCCAACCCATGATTGGCGCGAAGATGACCGTCGCGAAATATTGTGCGGAGTTAAAGATGGAGACCGCCGTGCCGCGTTCCTGTGCCGGGAACCACGCTGCGACTATTCGGCTGTTGCCAGGGAAGGAAGGCGCTTCAGCCAGTCCCACCAGGAAGCGCAGGGTAAACAGCGCGATGATGATGCCAAAACCACTGAAGATATCGACGAAACCTTGCAGCAAGGTAAACAGCGACCAAATAAAAATCGACCAGAAATAAACGCGTTTTGAGCCGAAACGGTCAAGCAGCCAGCCGCCGGGGATCTGCCCGATGACGTATGCCCAGGAGAATGCGGAGAACACATATCCCATGCCAATCGGATCAAGGCCGATATCTTTCGCCATTTCTGAACCGGCAATAGATAACGTGGCGCGGTCGCCATAGTTAAACGAGGTGACGATGAAGAGCATTACTACTATCCAATAACGAGCGTTGGTTCTTTTCTCAGCAACGCTCGCCGTTTGGCTAATGGTATTCATGTTGGACTCCTGAATCATGTACCCTAAATAATTCAAGTTACAGGCAGGCGGCAAGAGAATGAGTCCCGATGAGCTTACACTGGTAAGTGATTCGGGCGATTGAACGCAGCCAACGCACATGTAACTTGAAGTATGACGGGTATAGCTTTTAGCTACAGTCCATTCTGCACTTGTAGGGTTATCAGAATGAGGTATTGGCCGGTCCACAGTATTTATTGCGACTCTGAATCTGCGGTTTATTGTTTGGCCGAGTGAAAGTATATGAAGGGAGTGAAAACGCCTCATCGTGCAAAGACACAAGTTTGATGCACGTTTTGTGAGCACTTTATGGCTTTTGTCCAACGGTCTGGGGGATGGTTCACGGATTTGGGAATTATTGTATAAAGCAGAGGAAGGTAACGGATTACATGTTAATGATTTTAATGCGACGGAGCGTTTGGATGGAGTTGGAAAAGGTAGCCATCTTTGCTCGCCCACATGTCGTCTGGACCCGCACCAGGAATACCCGCGAAGGCGTTAAATGCACCGTCACCTTCCATTCTGTGCAGAGCTCTTTTTTCATTTTTCCCTCTGCAGTTTTGAACAATGTACAAACATGATTTTACACCGCTAATATATTTCAACGCTGGCCAATCGCGTGTTTGAAAAGTATTTTCAAATAATTAAAAAACATCTCTTTTTCATTTATTTATAATTCTTTTTCTAGATATTAAATGAACAACCACAATTTCTTTTCGACTTGTAAAAACTTCACCCAGTGTTATTTCACTATTGCTATAGTTGAATATTATGACGCTGCAAAGATTAAATGTCGCTATCGTTGACAGAGCTTTCCTAAGCAATCAATTTGATTTATGGTGAAGTATCAATTGTTTCGTATAAGAGAGGGTTTTATGTTCAAACCAGGCGATATGGTGCAGGCTAAAAAAGGCGGACCGAAAATGAAGGTTCTGGATGTACTGGGTGATGAAGTCATTTGTACCCCTTCAAATCAACTAAGCGATGAGAAGATAACGCTGAAAGTTTCCGAAGTGGCTTTGTATAAAGAGGAAGGTGATTTCGGCATCTGTTGATACCGAATTCCTCGCCGTAAATTGCGGTGAAAAGCGCTTCCCTCATATACATAAAAATATTAACCAAGGGAATTAATCCACTCAAGAGGCGACACTATGAGCAATAAATATCATAAAGATACTCAGACAATAACAAATTTATCTGAACTACAATTTAACGTAACGCAAAATAATGCCACTGAGCGTCCTTTCACTGGTGAATATGACAAACATTTCGAAGACGGACTGTATGTCGATATCGTTTCCGGTGAACCGTTATTTTCATCACTGGATAAGTTTGACTCAGGATGTGGTTGGCCTGCTTTCAGCAACCCGGTAGATGAGAATGTACGTAATACTAAAGATCTGAGCCACGGGATGATACGAACTGAAGTACGTTCCGTTCATGCTGATAGCCATCTTGGGCATGTATTCCCTGACGGCCCCCAGGAGAAAGGCGGACTACGTTATTGCATCAACTCAGCCGCGCTGCGTTTTATTCCTAAAGCAAATCTAAGCGCTGAAGGATATGGCGAATATCTGGCACTGTTTAATTCTGGAGATAAACATGAAAAATGAAGTCGCAATTCTTGCTGGAGGTTGTTTCTGGGGAGTGCAGGATTTACTTCGCAAAGTTGATGGGGTCATCAGCACCGAAGTTGGCTACACGGGTGGACAGAATGACAATCCGACCTATGCGTACCATCCAGGCCATGCAGAGGCGGTAAAAGTCGAGTTTAATCCTGAGCAGATTAGTTTTCGCGATTTGCTGAAATACTTCTTTCAGATCCACAACCCCACTACACCATTTAGGCAGGGTAATGATGTTGGCTCCAGCTATCGTTCTGCTATCTTTTGGCTCACGGATGAACAGATGCACCAGGCCAACCAGTTGATAGAGGAAATAGACGCATCAGGTATTTGGCCGGGTGTAGTCGTCACTGAAGTGAAGGAAGCGACACCCTTCTGGTCAGCGGAGCCAGAGCACCAGGACTATCTCGTGCATAACCCAAATGGCTATACCTGCCATTTTGTCAGACCAGACTGGCAACTCCCTGAATAGTTGTGATTACTCGTACCCAGCCCGCTGGGTGTAATATCATTGGCGGCGACACCCAAGCATCTCCGCCATTGATTCTTGCTGTTACTTTAACAGCGTTTCCCACTGCTCGACCCACGGGTTCGAAACAGATTCGGGCTCAGGATGATCATTGGCATCAATCGCTAACACGGTGCCAATACGTTTTGCACCCTGCTCTTGCAGCAAGGTATCGAATTGTTTACCACCGCCACAAAAATGTTCGTAGTTGCTGTCGCCCAGCGCAATCAAACCGTAACGCAATTCAGGCTGGTATCCGACTTTGTCTTTAATTGCCTGAAACAGAGGAACGATGCTGTCGGGTAAATCGCCCTGGCCGGTTGTTGAAGTGACAATCAGCACATATTGGTCGCGATATTTCTGCCAGTCTGCAAGCTCAGGATCTTCGAATACTGTGGCTTTATGACCTTTCTTTTTTAGAATCGCTTCGGCTTCTTCCGCCACCAACAGCGAGTTTCCATACATCGTTCCTACAAAAATCCCCACTTCGGCCATCAGTTAACTCCTTGCGTTACGGCTGTATTATTCATCCTGGCCGTTGCTTGCCACAAACTCAACCTTTTCGATATCACTCAGCAATCCACGCCAGCCAAACTGTGACATCATCTGCATCCAGGTATCGTCGAGCGTTGCGCGCAAGCATAACGGCTCACCGGTAACAGGATGCGTTAACGAAAGCTGGCTTGCATGCAGCATCAGGCGTTGGCAGCCAAAATGTTCTGCCGCTGCACGATTTTGACGCAGGTCGCCATGTTTAGAATCGCCAATCATCGGATGGCGCAAATGGGACATATGGCGACGTAGCTGGTGCTTGCGCCCAGTTTTCGGTTCCAGTTCCACAAGGCTGTAGCGCGCGGTTGGATAGCGACCAACCGGGACCGGCATTTCAACCGTTGCCAAACCGCGATAATGCGTGACCGCAGGCTGCGGCGTTTTGTCTTGCGTTGCGTGTTTATCCGCAATTTTATCCAACTCTTCTACGAGCGGATAATCCAGCACGGCTTCATCTTCAAGCCAACCGCGAGTGACCGCGTGGTAACGTTTCTGAATCTGGTGATTTTCAAACTGCTGCGAAAGCAAATGTGCAACTTCGCTGGAGAGCCCCATCAACAAGACTCCGGAAGTGGGTCTGTCGAGGCGATGCACGGTAAAAACGTGCTTGCCAATTTGGTCACGTACGGTTTGCATGACGAACACCGTTTCATGACGGTCCAGCCAGCTTCGGTGCACCAACCAACCCGAAGGTTTGTTCACGGCCACCAACCATTCATCCTGATAAATAATTTCCAGCATCAGTTTTTGTCACTCGCGAACAGAGCATCAAGCTCCTGCAACGCTTTTAAGAGAGGCTCACGTCCGGCATGGGTCGCATCGAGCGCCATTTCATAATATGGCGCGATGGCGAAATCGACAGGCAAAGGATGCCGTGCTTCTATCAGTGCGTGCATGCGTGGAATTAAAACCCATTGCAACCATTCTGTGGGTTGTAGAGTATCCAGACAAAACGGCTGGGTACTTTCAAAGGCTTCGGCGCTCGGCGCACTGCCCTGCCAATGTTGATGGTCACGTAAAACCTGCTCGATGATATGTAGATGCTGGCGTACCAGCGCGTGACGTTCCATGAAAACCTCAGGCATCAGTGAAAAAGAAGCCGGCAAGCATACCACTTCTTACTTTCTTCATTTCTTACTGTGGGCGAAAAAAAAGCATAAAAAAAGGGAGCACTGTATAAACAGTGCTCCCGGTTCGTTTCGCAGCTAATCCGGCTACTTTTGGTGCTCCCTGCTCGTCCGTGACAACTATGTCCTGTGGTCTCCTGACCTACATTCCGTCGTACTCGCGTCCTGCTACCGTCATCCTGAGGTGATCCGGCATCATCCTGATGCATTATCCTTTGGTCTTCCAGACCCACCGAACATTCCTGGCTCGGCTCTCATTCTCCATCCTGGAGGTGTCCCTTACTCTTCCTGAGTGATCCTTGCTTCAATCCTGAAGCCTTCCTTGTAACACCTTCCTGGTGTCTTCCCGTTCTTCAATGAAGTGACATCATCCTGACATCTCCTTCACTTCCCGACTTCCTGTCGACGGACATAGAATCTACTAATTCGTTCAATCTCGCAAGGCACTCACAACCTATGCTTACGATAACCTTCATTCAAAAGTGACAAAAAATACCATCAAGACATTGATAACTAATAGCTATTTCATTAATAGCCATGAAAATCTTAAATGAAAAGTTAGAGATCTCTTACAGCTTGTGTAAGAGATCTCTCACAAGCTCAGCAGCGATCAACGGCTAAATAACCTGCGGCTGAAGCTCCTGAAGGAATACACTCAGTGAAGGTGCGAGAATTGTCCGCTGTTTGGTGCCGATTTTCTCCAGCACCACTTCGCCTGTGAGATTGCAAAGTGACACCACTTCCATTTCGTCGGGCGTGGTGGCGAGGAACAGGGTAGGTGAAAGCTTTAAACGCTTTTGTGTGACCAGATGGCCAATCAGGTTTTCCTGAACGCGCTGAAAATCCTCTTCGCTCCAGGCTTGTAATAGTGTTAAAGCCTGATGACCTGACTGCGCGGGCATGTCGCCTGCAAACTGCGTGGTATAAAACTGATGTGCACCAGGTTGCAGAGTAATATCCATCGCCCGTTCCACGGCGCTGAGATCACCTGCAGGAGTAAAAGGTTGCGGCTGCCAGCGCACATCATTACCGGTTGTCGTCACGATACACGGGGACGGCACACCAAATAATTCTTCACTCGCAGGCCACCCACCCACCTGTTCACGCCACGCGTGACAAAAGCGATTTGTAAAATCTTCCAGCGCCTGACGTACGTCGTTATCCACCAATTTCTCACTCTCTCAAGGTGCGGTACAATAAAGACCAATTGTACCTGCATTCTATCGGTGACACATGTCTTATGAAAAACACCAGGCGCTAAGCGGCCTGACGCTGGGTAAGCCAACCGCTTACCAGGATAAATACCAACCGTCGTTGTTACAGGCCGTTCCACGCAGTCTAAATCGTGACCCGCTGGGTTTACAGGCTGATAATCTGCCGTTTAGCGGTGGTGATATCTGGACGCTTTATGAGCTGTCCTGGCTGAACAACAACGGTTTACCGCAGGTCGCAGTGGGTCATGTGCAGCTTGATGCAAACAGCGTGAATCTGGTTGAATCGAAAAGTTTTAAACTCTATTTGAACAGCTTTAACCAGACGAAATTTGCCGACTGGGAAACGGTTCAGGAAACGCTAAAGCGTGATTTGAGCGCCTGTGCACAAGGTGATGTCAGTGTTGTGTTATTCCGCCTGCATGAACTTGAAGGTCAGGAAATCGCTGCATTCACGGGCGAGTGCATTGATGAGCAAAATATCACTATTGATAATTATGAATTTAACGCCAATTACCTCAGCGAATCGGCAGGCGTTGAAATTGTGGAAGAAACGCTGGTCAGCCACCTGTTGAAATCCAACTGCCTGATCACCCACCAGCCGGATTGGGGCTCGGTTCAGATCCGCTATCGTGGCCCACGTATCGATCGTGAAAAGCTGCTGCGCTATCTGGTTTCTTTCCGCCAGCACAACGAATTCCACGAGCAATGCGTTGAGCGCATCTTTAACGACATTCAGCATTTTTGCCAACCTAAAACCCTGAGCGTCTACGCTCGATATACTCGTCGTGGTGGCCTGGACATTAATCCATGGCGTACAAATACCGATTTCCACCCGGCATTTGGTCGTCTGGTTCGTCAATAAGTGCGAAACACCTCGCAGCCTATGGAAGGATTCTTGTTTTCAGGTTGTTAAATTGAACATGGCAGGGCTATTGTAATCATTGGGAGCGGCACTTTACGCTTCGTAAGGAGTTAACTTGATTACACATATTAGCCCACTAGGCTCAATGGATATGTTGTCGCAACTGGAAGTCGATATGCTTAAACGCACGGCCAGTAGCGACCTTTATCAACTGTTTCGCAATTGTTCACTTGCCGTACTTAACTCAGGAAGCCAGACCGATAGCAGTAAAGAGCTGTTGTCGCGTTACGAAAACTTCGATATCAACGTGTTGCGCCGCGAACGTGGTGTCAAACTTGAACTGATTAATCCACCTGATGAGGCCTTCGTTGATGGCCGCATCATTCGCTCTTTGCAAGCCAACCTGTTTGCCGTTTTACGCGACATTTTGTTCGTGAATGGTCAGTTATCCAACGCCGGTCGCTTGCAGAATCTCGATCTGGAAGATCCTGCAAATATCACCAATATGGTGTTCTCTATTTTACGTAACGCCCGTGCGCTGCACGTCGGTGAAGCACCGAGTCTCGTGGTTTGCTGGGGCGGCCACTCCATTAACGAAAACGAATATCTTTACGCACGTCGTGTCGGCACTCAATTGGGTCTACGCGAACTCAACATCTGTACTGGCTGCGGCCCTGGTGCGATGGAAGCACCGATGAAAGGTGCTGCGGTGGGTCATGCTCAGCAACGTTACAAAGAAAGCCGCTTTATTGGCATGACGGAACCGTCAATTATTGCAGCAGAGCCACCAAACCCGCTGGTGAACGAGTTGATTATCATGCCGGATATCGAAAAACGTCTTGAAGCGTTTGTTCGTATCGCGCATGGCATCATCATATTCCCAGGCGGCGTGGGGACCGCAGAAGAGCTGCTTTACCTGCTCGGCATTCTGATGAACCCGCACAATCACGATCAAGTATTGCCATTAATTCTGACCGGGCCGAAAGAGAGCGCTGATTACTTCCGTGTACTGGACGAATTTATCGTCAATACCGTGGGCGAACAGGCGCGTCGTCATTATCAAATCATTATTGATGACCCGGCTGAAGTTGCACGCCAGATGAAAAAAGCGATGCCTCGAGTAAAAGAGAATCGCCGCGAAACGGGTGATGCTTATAGTTTCAACTGGTCGATTCGTATTGCACCCGATCTGCAAGTCCCATTTGAGCCAACCCATGAGAACATGGCGAATCTCAAGTTGTACCCGGATCAGCCGGCGGAACAACTGGCAGCCTCTTTACGCAGAGCGTTTTCTGGCATTGTTGCAGGTAACGTTAAAGAAGGTGGGATCCGCGCGATTGAGCAGTACGGGCCGTATAAAATCCATGGCGACGCACAAATGATGAGACGCATGGACGATCTGCTTCAGGGCTTTGTTGCTCAGCACCGCATGAAATTACCAGGCAGTGCTTACATCCCTTGCTACGAAATCTGTACCTAACCCCCCGAAGGCGGAGCGACTCCGCCTTTTTTTTCAGATTTTTTTCCGCGCTGACTGACAATCCTCCGTTAATTTACCCAGCAACCATGTTACCGGTATCAGCATATTCATCTTCACGAAAAGGGATGATTTAACGTACAAGCACGTTAAAAATTGTGTTTATACAGATAATTACACTACCGCAATAAATTGAAACATCAGTTTATTATCTAATTACCGACATTTTTTAGGGTATAAATATCACTCAAATCATAAGACGCAGACATATAATCTGCTAAAAACCACACAAATAGTGGATTCTTACAATTGCGATCTCGATCACTGATGATTTGGCTTCATATCTGTATCTTTCCGCCCTCTGATTATCACTGGCAAAAATTACTCTAAAAGTGCCAGGAAACAGCATTTAGTTTCAGTTGCCAATGGCAGAACTTCGCGGTTGGCTCGAATTTCGAATCACATGTTCCTTTGGAGAAGTAATAGATGGAAACCACTCAAACAGGCAGCATTGCCTCAACCGAGAGCAAAAGCTCCTGGCGTAAGTCCGATACCATGTGGATGCTGGGCCTGTACGGCACGGCAATTGGTGCTGGTGTATTGTTCCTGCCGATTAACGCCGGTGTTGGCGGTTTGATTCCGCTGTTCATCATGGCAATTCTCGCATTCCCGATGACCTTCTTCGCCCACCGTGGACTGACTCGCTTCGTGCTTTCAGGCAAAAACCCTGGTGAAGACATTACTGAAGTTGTTGAAGAACACTTCGGTGTGGGTGCAGGTAAAGTCATTACCTTGCTGTACTTCTTTGCTATCTACCCAATTCTGTTGGTGTACAGCGTCGCTATTACCAATACCGTCGATAGCTTCATCACTCACCAGCTGGGTCTGGTTTCACCACCACGCGCGCTTTTATCTCTGATCCTGATCGTGGGTCTGATGACTATCGTGCGTTTCGGTGAGCAGATGATCGTTAAAGCAATGAGCATTTTGGTGTTCCCATTTGTTGCTGCACTGATGGTTTTGGCGTTGTACCTGATTCCTAACTGGAGCAGTGCCGCATTTGAGACTCTGTCTTTTAGCAGCACTCCGGCAACAGGTAGTGGCCTGTGGATGACTCTGTGGCTGGCAATCCCAGTAATGGTGTTCTCCTTCAACCACTCACCTATCATTTCTGCTTTTGCAGTAGCAAAACGTAATGAGTACGGCGAAGCCGCTGAGAAGAAATGTTCACGCATCCTGTCATACGCACACATCATGATGGTCATTACCGTGATGTTCTTCGTATTCAGCTGCGTACTGAGCCTGTCTCCAGCAAACCTGGCTGAAGCGAAAGCACAGAACATCTCTATTCTGTCTTACTTGGCTAACCACTTTAACGCGCCGGTTATCGCCTGGATGGCACCGATTATCGCGATTGTGGCTATCACCAAATCCTTCCTCGGCCACTATTTAGGTGCACGTGAAGGCTTCAACGGGATGGTAATCAAATCCCTGCGCGGTAAAGGTAAGAGCATTGAAGTCAGCAAGCTGAACCGCATTACCGCGATCTTCATGCTGGTAACAACATGGATTGTTGCCACTCTGAACCCAAGCATTCTGGGTATGATTGAAACCCTCGGCGGCCCAATCATCGCGATGATTCTGTTCCTGATGCCGATGTATGCAATTCAGAAAGTCCCTGCAATGCGCAAATACAGTGGTCATATCAGTAATGTATTTGTAGTAATTATGGGTCTGGTCGCAATTTCCGCCATCTCTTACTCCCTATACTCTCTGTTCATCTAACAGCTCTAAACCGCCTGCCCTCGCGGGCGGTTTTTTCGCTTCTAAAGTTACTCAGGCAACGGACGCAACATGATTAGCGTATTCGATATTTTCAAAATCGGTATTGGCCCATCCAGTTCCCATACCGTCGGCCCGATGAAAGCCGGTAAACAATTCGCTGACGATTTGATAGCGCAAGGGATTATGCAGAAGGTCACGCGTGTCGTCGTCGATGTCTACGGTTCACTCTCCCTGACCGGTAAAGGTCACCATACTGATATCGCCATTATTATGGGCCTGGCAGGAAATATGCCGGACACCGTCGATATCGACGCTATCCCTGATTTCATTCAAGACGTGAATACACACGGTCGTCTGCTGTTAGCCAGCGGTCAACACGAAGTGGAGTTCCCGGTCGATAGCTGCATGAACTTCCACGAAGCTAATCTTTCGCTGCATGAGAACGGTATGCGCATCACTGCGCTTGCTGGCAATGACGTGGTCTACAGCCAAACCTATTACTCAATCGGCGGTGGTTTTATCGTTGATGAAGCGCATTTTGGCGTGGAAGACACTCAACAAGTTGCCGTACCGTACCCGTATAAAAACGCGGCTGATTTACAGCGTCATTGCAAAGAAACCGGACTTTCGCTGTCTGGTTTGATGATGCATAACGAACGTGCGATGCGTCCACAGGCTGAAATTGACGCACACTTTGCCAACGTTTGGGGCGTGATGCGCAGTGGTATTGAGCGCGGTATTACTACCGAAGGCGTGCTGCCAGGGAAAATGCGTGTCCCTCGTCGTGCCGCAGCGTTACGCAGAATGTTGGTCAGCAGTGATAAAAACAACTCAGATCCAATGGCCGTTGTAGACTGGATTAACATGTTTGCGCTGGCGGTGAATGAAGAAAACGCCGCCGGTGGGCGTGTGGTAACGGCACCGACTAACGGTGCATGCGGTATCGTTCCTGCGGTACTGGCCTATTACGACAAATTCATCCGTGAAGTGAATGCTAACTCTTGCGCACGATACTTCCTTGCTGCCGGTGCGATTGGTTCGTTGTACAAAATGAACGCATCGATTTCAGGTGCAGAAGTCGGTTGCCAGGGTGAAGTGGGCGTTGCCTGTTCAATGGCGGCAGCGGGCCTTGCCGAGTTGCTGGGCGGTAGCCCAACTCAGGTTTGTATCGCAGCCGAAATTGGCATGGAACACAACCTCGGTCTGACTTGCGACCCGGTTGCCGGACAAGTTCAGGTACCGTGTATCGAACGTAATGCTATCGCCGCTGTGAAAGCCGTGAATGCTGCACGTATGGCCCTGCGCCGTACCAGTGAACCACGTGTTTGCCTCGATAAAGTCATTGAAACAATGTACGAAACGGGCAAGGACATGAACGCCAAATACCGCGAAACATCGCGCGGTGGCCTGGCGATGAAAGTCTCCTGCGATTAAAACTAAATAGCCCGCAAAATTTGCGGGCTTTTTTTGGCTCTGGATCCCACTATCGGTTAGCGTAGATCGCCCACTTTCACGTGGTCCATATCATCAAACACCTGATTCTCGCCCACCATACCCCAGATAAATGTATAAGCACGCGTACCCACACCTGAGTGAATTGACCAGCTTGGAGAAATGACGGCTTGCTCGTTCTGCATCACGATGTGACGCGTTTCTTGTGGTTGACCCATCATGTGGAATACGCAGCTGTCCTGCTCCATACCGAAGTAGAAATAAACTTCCATACGGCGCTCATGCGTGTGGCAAGGCATAGTGTTCCACAGGTTGCCCGGTTCCAGCTCAGTCAACCCCATGCTCAACTGGCATGTTTCCAGCACATCAGGAACGAAGTATTTGTTAATTGTACGACGGTTGCTGGTGACGCTGTCGCCCAGAGTAACCGGAGACACATCGGCAGGGGTCACACGCTTGGTTGGGTAGGCGGTATGCGCTGGCGCGCAGTTGTAATAGAAGCGCGCTGGGTTCGCAGGATCAATGCTGGCAAACACAACTTCCTTCGCCCCTTTACCCACATATAAACCATCGCGGGTGCCGATTTCATAGCATGTCCCATCAACGGTAATCGTGCCCTGCCCACCGATATTAATAACCCCCAGCTCACGACGCTCCAGGAAGTAGCTCACACCCAACTGTTTGCCCACTTCCCCGCCAACACTCACAGTGCGAGTTACCGGCATGACGCCACCCACAATGATGCGGTCGATGTGGCTGTAGGTCATGGTGTACTGATCGGCAGTAAAAATGGTTTCGATCAGAAACTCTTTACGCAAACCGGCTGTATCCAGGGTTTTTGCATGATCACTATGAATACTTTGACGAATGTCCATTAATTTTCCTTACTGGGAAGATCAGGCGGAAACCAAATAACGCCCGTTACTATTAATAATAATTTAGCAATTAAAATATAGTTATTCACAAAGAAACTACATTTAACTGCACCACCCAGACAGTTTATCACCTGAACAATTAAATAATGTGATCCAAATTGAAATATTGTTTCAATTTGATTGAATTGTAATTCCAATCGTTAGATAGTTTGAAGCAAGGAGGGCGGCGGAACGCAGGAATCACGGCAGCCCAGCCCAACCAGGTCAACTCTATTTGCCATAAGAGCAAAAGAATACCTCTGACCCGAAAAGAACATAGCCAAATGAAAAACAACGATTTTTCATAAAAACTGTTACGTAATTTTTTCATTCGCGACCTATAAGAAATGAAAAAATGAAGAGGATTTACCATGAAGATTAAAGCAACTATAGAACGTATTCCTGGTGGGATGATGCTGGTCCCTCTGCTGCTTGGGGCTATGCTAAATACTTTTTCTCCAGACACTGGAGCATATTTCGGTTCATTTACTAAAGGGATGATCACAGGCACTGTTCCAATTCTGGCCGTGTGGTTCTTCTGTATCGGTGCATCTATCGATTTACGTGCAACCGGTACGGTACTGCGTAAATCCGGTACGCTGGTTCTGACTAAAATTGCCGTGGCTTGGGTTGTGGCAATGATTGCCGCTTCGTTTATTCCTGAAGGTGGGATTCAAACCGGTATGTTTGCTGGCTTATCCGTTCTGGCCCTCGTTTCTGCGATGGACATGACCAACGGTGGTCTGTATGCAAGCCTGATGAACCAATATGGTACTAAAGAAGAGTCTGGCGCATTCGTTCTGATGTCTTTAGAGTCCGGCCCACTGATGACGATGGTTATTCTGGGTTCCGCAGGCCTGGCATCATTTGAACCACACCACTTTGTTGGTGCAACACTGCCATTCCTGATTGGTTTTGCATTAGGTAACCTTGACCATGATTTCCGTACCTTCTTTAGCAAGGCTACGCCAGTACTGATTCCATTCTTCGGCTTTGCACTGGGTAACACCATCAACTTGAATGTGATTTGGGACACTGGGCTGCTGGGCATCATGCTGGGTGTGGCGGTTATCGTTGTAACAGGTATTCCATTGATTCTGGCTGATAAATACATTGGTGGTGGCAACGGAACCGCGGGTATAGCTGCCTCTTCCGCAGCCGGTGCGGCGGTTGCCAACCCGGTAATCATTGCGCAAATCAACCCATCATTTGCACCGGTTGCTGCCTCAGCAACAGCACTGGTTGCCGCAAGCGTTATTGTGACCGCGATTCTGGTCCCCATTATTACTGCGCTGTATTCAAAACGCATGGGTGGAGTCGCTGCAAAAAAGAACAATGACGATGATGTTGTCGAGTTATCACATTAATACTTCACTTTAATTCCATAAAAAATGGAGCCATTCGGCTCCATTTTTTTATCTTATAGCGCGGATTTCAATCGCTGTACCGCATCATAAAGCTGCTCTTCTGTGGCCGTTGCGTAAGAGAAACGTAGCGTTTTCTTATCCGCGTGGTCGCTAAAGAAGAACTCACCCGGCACATACACCACACCTTTTTCGAGAGTCTGTTGTAACCAGCGAGTGGCATCAAACTCATAACGGAATGACGCCCACAAGAACATCCCGCCCTGCGGCTGGTTAAAGGAAATGTGCTCATCCAGTTCCTGATGTAAAAACGTAGAAAGGCTCAGGCACTTCTTCTTATACTCTTCGCGAATCAGTTCAATCTGCGGGTTCAGGCGATCAAGCGTCAAATACGCAGACACCAGCGATTGCGTAAATGAGTTGGCGTGCAAATCCGTGGCTTGTTTAATGATGGCCACTTTTTGCTTCATCCACTCAGGCAACACAATCCAGCCAACTCGCAGCCCTGGCGCCAGAATCTTAGAAAACGTCGAGGTATAAACCACATTTTCCTGGCTGCCGCGTTCCGTCGCCACTTGCAGCAAGGTCTTTTCGCGCGTTTCAGTGAAGCTGATTGCGCCATACGGATCATCTTCAACAATCACAAAGTGATACTGTTCCGCCAGTTTGACCAACTGCTCACGACGACTGGCACTTAAGGTTGTGCCACTAGGGTTGCCAAACGTCGGAACCAGGTAGACACCTTTGATTCGCGTGGTTTTGAGTAATGCTTCGAGCTCATCGACAATCATCCCGTGCTCATCACTGCCCACCGATTTCACATCGGCCTCATTCAGGCTGAGAATTTGCAGTGCCGCCAGATAAGTTGGACGCTCAACAACAAAAACATCGCCAGGGTTAACCAGCGCGCGCATCAGCAAATCCAATGCCTGTTGTGACCCCGAAGTGATCAGGAGTTGCTCTGGGCTGGTGGTGATTCCACGCTCCTGGCACAACCCGACCAATTGTTGACGCAGTTCAACGGTGCCTTCAGTCAAACCGTACTGGAACGCGTCGTTAAAGTTCTCAGCGACAACTTTTTGTGTCGCAATGCTCAGACCTTCTCTATCGAATAACTCACTGGAAGGAATGCCGCCGGCCAGGGAAATAACGCCTGGCATTTTGCTGTGCTTTAACAATTCTCTGATTGCTGAAGGTTGTAGGGCCTGAATGCGTTGTGCGAGGTGTGAACTATGACTCATGTTGTTGTCTCTGACTTGAAATATACATAGTAATCAATAAGCACGGCTTTTTTGCGAGCGGCTTTCCTGATTCATCTTCTCGGGTTCGCGGTCAACACTTAGAAATGTTAGTGTGTGCAAAGCGAATATCGAAAGCGAAATACCCATGATGATTCATTTACTTATCGTTGATGCCCTGAACTTAATACGTCGTATTCATGCGGTCCAGGGCTCGCCTTGTGTTGATACCTGCCTGCATGCCCTTGATGCGTTGATCACACATAGCCAACCTACGCACGCTGTCGCCGTATTTGATGACGAAGACAGGCGTGAAGGATGGCGACATCAGGTCTTGCCAGACTATAAAGCTGGCCGTGCGCCAATGCCAGAGTCCTTACATCAAGAAATGCCAATATTGCGAGCGGCCTTCGCCAAAAGAGGCGTGGCTTGCTGGCATTCTCAGGGAAATGAAGCAGATGATCTGGCGGCAACACTCGCTGTAAAAATAGCAGCAAGTGGGCATCGCGCCACTATTGTCTCGACCGATAAAGGGTTTTGCCAGTTACTCGCCCCGACAATTCAAATCCGTGACTATTTTCAAAAACGTTGGCTCGATGCACCATTTATCGCCCAGGAATATGGCGTGTTGCCAGAGCAGCTTGCTGATTTCTGGGGGCTTGCGGGGATCAGCAGCAGCAAAATCTCCGGCGTTCCAGGTATCGGTCCAAAAAGTGCCACACAATTGATCAATCAGTTTTCAACGCTTGAAGCGCTGTATGAACGGTTGGATGAAGTACCAGAGAAGTGGCGCAAGAAGTTAGAGCAGCATCGGGAAAGTGCTTTTATCAGCCGCCAGGTGGCTCAGCTGCAGACGGATTTACAACTTGATGGGAATTTGCAGCAACTGAGATTACCGGGTTGAACGCCCTCACCCTAACCCTCTCCCCCAGGAGAGGGAATAATTCAGCTTTTCCCCCTCTCCCTCAGGGAGAAGGAATAATTCAGCTCTTCCCCCTCTCCCTCAGGGAGAAGGAATAATTCAGCCCTTCCCCCTCTCCCTCAGGGAGAGGGTCGGGGTGAGGGTGGATTCCCCACCCTCGAACCAGACTAGCGTTCGTCGCGACGGCCGCCTACAGCAGCCCACATGCGGCGCACGTGTACGGTCACTTCTTCACGGTCGTGGTACAGCTGACGCGCCTGAATCTCCGCACTGATACCATTCTCTTCCAGCCTTTCACGTATCAACGCCAGGTTTTGCGACACTTCTTCGTATCGTTTCTTCATTGGCAGCTTCAGGTTGAAAATGGTTTCGCGGCACCAGCCGTTAACCAGCCAGGTTGCCATCAGGCTCGCGACTTTCGCAGGTTTCTCAACCATGTCGCAAACCATCCAGGAGATATTGTTTCGCGTTGGCTTATATTTAAAACCATCTTCCTGCAGCCAGGTTACCTGGCCGGTATCCATCAAGCTTTGCGCCATTGGGCCGTTATCGACAGAAGAAACCCACATATTGCGTTTCACTAACTGATAGGTCCAACCGCCAGGGCAAGCCCCTAAATCAATCGCGTACATACCGTTCGCTAAACGTTCATCCCACTCATCAGCAGGAATAAAAATGTGGAAGGCCTCTTCCAGTTTCAACGTCGAACGGCTTGGCGCGTCAGAAGGTAATTTCAGACGCTGAATGCCCATATAGAAAGGCGAGTTGTTAGTGGTATAGGAATAACCGGTGTAACAACATCCCGGTGCAATAAAGAACACATGCACCACTGGGCGTTTTGTTGTTTCGTAGTTGGTCAGGATACCGGCTTCACGCAGGCTGGCACGCAGAGGCACAGTCAACTTACGGCAGAACTTCATCAGCTCTTTACTTTCGTTGGTATCAGCGACTTCGACACGTAGATCGCCGCCTTTCTCTACCACGCCAGTCAGCATTCCGGTGATCGGCGTAATACGATCTTCTGGTGGAAGATCTTTGAGCAGTTCACCCGCAACGATCATTTGACGAGCAAAGATCAGATCTTTAAACGGCAATTCACGCGCCAGTTTGTCAGCATCATCTTGCTGATAACATTCGTAAATGACGTAACCGCTGTTTTCTTTAACCCGTGCAAAACCGTAAACGCCATGCTGGCCGGCTTTATCGGTAATCTCTGCCGCACACTCTTTCTCAAAACCTTGTCGGCAGTACAAAATAACTTTATTCATGGCTTGCGCCCCTACGTTTCAGGCGCATTGCACCAATCAACATCAAGATCCAACCGGCAAGAAAACTCATTCCACCGACGGGAGTAACAAACGCCCACAGGCGTAAGTGAGACAGCGCCAGGCAGTAAAGACTGCCGCTGAATAGAACTGTACCGAGCGCCATAAATACGCTGCTCCAGTAAAACCAAATACTGATCCGGCGCTGCATAGCAACGGCCAGACCAAAAATCGCTAACGTATGAAATGCCTGGTATTCAAGACCGGTTTGAATCCACCCCATCTCAACAACACCAAGCGTTTTACTTAATACGTGTGCCCCAAAGGCGCCAAGGGCGACAAAAACAAAACCGCTAATCGCGGTAAAAATCAGCATGAATCGGCTGGTCATGGTGTAACCCTAAAGTTAGGCGTAGCGGCATGCCTACGCGCTGGTTTGCTTACTGATCGTAGCGAAAACGGAATTTTTCTTGTTCGCTCGCTGTTTTCGCCAAAATCCACTGCCTGAAGGCAGCTATTTTACCCAGTTCTGCCTGGCTGTCATGACAAACAAGATAAAAGGCATTTTTGCTCACCAGAACATCATTGAACGGGCAAACCAAACGACCCGCTTCAATCTCTGATTGCGCCATAACATTGTTTGCTAAAGCAATGCCTTGCCCGTGGATAGCGGCCTGCAACACCATCGCACTGTGGCTGAAGATTGGGCCTTGCTGCACATTGATATGGCTTACACCCAATTGGCGAGTATATGTCTGCCAGTCACGACGAGACGCATCGTGCAGCAAAGTATGATGCGCTAAATCTTCTGGGGTTTTGATGGGCTTATCGCCCGTTAATAGCATCGGTGAACAGACGGGTAACAGATATTCCGCGTACAATTTTTCCACACGCAGGCCCGGCCAGTTGCCGCGTCCGTAAAAAATCGCGACGTCGACATCATCCGAAAGTTTATCTTCCTGGCGGTCAACAGCCTGTATACGAACGTCGATTCCCGGATAAGCTGTATTAAAGCTTGTTAACCGCGGTACTAACCAATGAATGGCAAAACTAGGCAACAAACTGACCGTTAAAGCGCCCTTGGCGCTACGAGCCTGCAGCTTACGCGTTGCTTCAGTTAACTGCGAAAATATCTCTTTGATGTCCAGATAGTAACTCTGACCTTCTTCCGTCAGCAGCAACGAGCGGTTGCGGCGGCGGAACAATTTTAGGCCAAGAAAATCCTCCAGAGACTTAATCTGGTGGCTGACGGCGGCCTGAGTCACGAATAATTCTTCGGCTGCTTTAGTAAAACTCAGGTGACGAGCTGCAGCGTCAAATACACGTAAGGCATTTAATGGTGGTAAACGCTTGGACATAGTTGATTGGCTTAAATGTTAAAGTCCGTTAACAAACAGATTAACTTAGTTAACCTATTAGTTTTTTTTATCTGAGCCATTATAAATTGTCCGTTGAGGATGCACCAGCAAATACCTATAGTGGCGTCACTTCCTGAGCCGGAACGAAAAGTTATCTGAAATGCGTGTTTCGGAGGGCTTTTGGCTTACGGTTGTGATGTTGTGTTGTTGTGTTTGCAATTGGTCTGGCATTCCAGACCCCGGTAGCTAAGCTACCCCTTTTTCACTTCCTGTACATTTACCCTGTCTGTCCATAGTGATTAATGTAGCACCGCAAATTGCGGTGCTTTTTTTTGCCTGAAATTTACTGATCCAGCTCAACCATCTCTTTTACATCAGTACGGTTAATCTGCTGTTTATTCCCATTAGCATCTTTGTACTGAATCATCCCGGTTTCATCATCGGTTTGAGGCTTGCCATCGGCGATAATGCTACGTCCGTCATTGGTGTGCATCACGTAGTTCGGACTTGAACAGGCTGAAAGAGCAAAAACCATTAGACCTGCTGATACTGCTGCGGCTGCCTTATTCATATTCTTCTCCTTAGTAGCGATTAATGCTGAAATACTCTTAAAAGTAACCAAAGTGAAACATTCACCTAACAGTATTCAGCATAACCCTCTTTCACCAGGCTTGCCTGGTGAAGCAGACTATTCTGAAGGTTATTGATCCCTTGTGTGATTAAGACAAATGCGCCACGATCACCTCATAGTGATACGAGGAAAATCATGAAAACATTTAATCCCGGCAGTTTTCGCAGCCAGTTTCCGGCGCTGGCTGATGCTGGTGTCTATCTCGACAGTGCCGCAACCACACTTAAACCTCGCGCCGTTATTGAAGCGACTCAGCAATTTTATAGCCTGAGCGCAGGTAATGTTCATCGCAGCCAGTTTGCCGAGGCGCAGCGCCTTACCGAGCGTTATGAAGCGGCTCGCGATAGCGTGGCAGCCCTGCTCAATGCCCCTTCTGGAAAAGATATTGTCTGGACGCGTGGCACGACCGAAGCCATAAATCTGGTCGCTCAATGTTACGCACGCCCTCGCCTGCAACCAGGTGATGAAATTATTGTTAGCGAAGCAGAACACCACGCGAATTTCGTGCCATGGCTAATGGTCGCTGAGCAGACCGGCGCGAAAATTATCAAATTGCCGCTGGGAAAAGATCTCCTTGCCGATCTCAGCAAACTGCCTGCGTTACTTAACGCGCGGACCAAAATCCTGGCGCTGGGACAAATGTCTAATGTCACAGGCGGCTGCCCGGATCTCACCAAAGCCATTACGATTGCCCACGAAGTTGGCGCGGTGGTTATGGTCGACGGTGCACAAGGTGTTGTACATTGCCCGCCGGACGTACAGGCGCTGGATATCGATTTTTACGCTTTCTCAGCCCACAAACTGTATGGCCCAACCGGAATCGGGGCGCTCTACGGTAAAAGTGAGCTGCTGGAAGAGATGTCGCCCTGGTTAGGCGGCGGCAAAATGATTACGCATGTCTCATTCGAAGGATTTAAAACTCAACCCGTACCGTATCGCTTTGAAGCTGGTACGCCAAACGTTGCAGGTGTCATTGGCCTGAGCGCGGCACTCGAGTGGCTGGAGTCGGTTGATTTGACTGAGGCTGAAGCCTACAGCCGTGGGCTTGCGACACTCGCAGAAGCAGAGCTGGCAAAACGTCCTGGTTTTCGCAGTTTCCGCTGCCAGGACTCGAGCCTGTTGGCGTTTGATTTCGAAGGTGTTCACCACAACGACATGGTCACGCTGCTGGCTGAATCAGGCATTTCGTTGCGCGCGGGTCAGCATTGTGCGCAACCTTTGCTGGCAGCACTTGGCGTCGCCGGCACATTGCGGGCTTCTTTTGCCCCGTACAATACGCAGAGTGATGTTGATGCGCTGGTCAAAGCTATCGACAACGCGCTGGAAATTCTGGTGGATTAAATGACAAGTGGATTTTTGGCCGGTCACCCATTCGGGACTGCTATCACTGCCGACAGCTTGCGAAGCACTTTTGCTCCGTTGCAGCAGTGGGAAGATAAATACCGTCAGTTGATCCTGTTGGGGAAACAGCTTCCGGCACTTCCTGCGGATCTCAAACGCGACAACATAGAAATTGCAGGCTGCGAAAACCGCGTCTGGCTGGGTCACAGTCTGCAAGCAAATGGGACGCTGCATTTCTACGGTGATAGTGAAGGACGCATTGTCCGCGGTTTGCTGGCGGTATTACTGACCGCAATAGAAGGGAAAACAGCGGAACAGTTGCTCAACGAAGATCCGCTCGCCCTGTTTGATGATTTAGGGCTGCGCAATCAATTAAGTGCGTCGCGCAGCAGCGGGCTTGCGGCATTAGCACAAGCCGTTCGCGCGGCAGTTCAGGCCTGAGTACGCACCGCTTTCGCCATCATTTTCTTTAATACATGGGACACCGCCACAAAACCAAAGCTGGCGGTGACCATGGTTGCCGCACCAAAACCGGATGCACAATCCATGCGTTTTGGGCCATCGGCAGTACTTTTCATCGCGCACACAGAGCCATCAGCCTGCGGGTAAACCAACGCTTCGGTGGAAAACACGCAGTCCACGCCGAGCTTACCTTTACTGTTCTTCACCACGCCAAAATCACTTTTTAGTCTTTCGCGAAGCTTAGCTGCCAGTGGATCCTGAATCGTTTTCGCCAGATCAACCACTTGAATCTGCGTGGGATCGATTTGACCACCCGCGCCACCGGTTGTGACCAGTGGGATCTTGTTGCGTCGACAATAAGCGATAAGTGCCGCTTTAGGACGGACGCTATCAATGGCATCAATAACGTAACTAAAACCTTGATTAAGCAACTGCGCCGTATTTTCCGCAGTAATAAAATCATCAACTACCGTGACACGGCATTCCGGATTGATTTCACGAATACGAGCCGCCATCACTTCGGTCTTAGCCAGTCCAACGTTATCGCGCAACGCATGAATCTGGCGGTTGGTGTTGGTCACGCAAACATCATCCATATCGATAAGCGTAATCGCGCCGATTCCGGTACGCGCCAGCGCTTCTGCAGCCCATGAGCCCACACCACCAATGCCAATCACGCATACATGCGCATCAGCAAACAGTTGCAGAGCATCACGACCATACAAACGAGCAGTGCCGCCAAAGCGTTGCAGCCAGGCATCGGACAAAACAACAGACATTACGTTTTCCTCGGAAAAATCTTTGCGGGTGTTGTGATAAATAAGCAGTTGCGGATAAAGTTGACGGGCTGATTATACAGCCCGTCGGGGGGAAATATTAACCGGTAAATACGCTGTTAGTCGTGCCAGGGGCGTTTTTCAGTACCCAAACACGGCCATAGTGGTTGTACCAACCCGCACGGTGGCCGGCATCAGCCCCAATGCCCTGGTAAATGTCGAAGTGCTGGCCTTTAATCGCGCCGCCAACATCTAACGCCACCATGACGCGTAATTCATACTGCCCGCTGAATTTCCCATTGTTATCGAGTAACGGGACTTCAGCCAGAATCGTGGTGCCCGCAGGAATAATGGAGCGGTCAGAAGCCACAGACGCGCGGCCAATTAACGGCACGGCGCTCGCCCCTTTCACCGGTGCGAAGCTCGCAGGTTTAAAGAATACGAAGGATGGGTTCTGCTCAAGCAACTCTTGCACTTCAGCCTGGCTGTGAGTTTCCCCCCAATGGCGAATAGCCTGCATCGACATATCTTCTTTCTTTACTTCACCGCGATCGATAAGCACTTTGCCGATACTGCGATAAGCATGGCCGTTCTTGCCCGCGTAACCAAAGAAGGTTAATGGCTGGCCATCACCAAAATCGATATAGCCGCTGCCCTGCACATCCATAATGAAGTTATCCATTAAGGAGTTGCTGTAAGCAATAATGTAGCTGTCGCTTAGTGCGCCGCTGTAGATTTCAGCACGGGAAGGTAAACGTCCGCGTTTTGGCGGCATACGGTAGATAGGATACTGGAATTCACCCTGACGGGTGTAACGCGCCTGCACCACCGGCGTGTAGTAGCCTGTGAATTGCACATTACCGTAGTTGTCAGCACCTTCCATCTGCCAGGCGTCAATGCCGTACTGGCTCAGCTTACTGGTATCGCCACCGGCTTGTAGCCACTGTTGAACGGCACCGTAAACATCACTCTTGCTATTATAGAGGCGAGGAGATGCGGAACGAATTTGGTTAACTTGCTCAGCAAAGTCGCCGCCGTTGATCGGGGCCCCTACCGCATCAGGCCGGTTGACGAGGGAGAAAGGCTGGGTGAATTTCCCGTCCTTATATTGCTGACCTTTATTTGTCGGTTTCGAGGAACAGCCAGCCAGAATGGCAACCATCACTCCTGTTACAATGTACTTAGTCCAACGTCCTATCATCACTTCCTCGCCAGGTTTATGCCGCTATTCCCGACGGGAAGATAGCAAACGTACCACAAGAATTAAACGTGTCGTGGCCCATAGATGCGGGATGTGCTCACTATTTATACTTAAATTAAATTATTATCAGTTACATGAGACAAATCGGGCATTTATTAAAAAAAAGGTTGCATCAAAAGCCGAGCAGAGTATAGTGCGCTTCCACGGACGCGGGGTGGAGCAGCCTGGTAGCTCGTCGGGCTCATAACCCGAAGGTCGTCAGTTCAAATCTGGCCCCCGCAACCAATTAAAAAGTCGCTGATAGTAGCGCGGTGATGAAAATCATTAGCAGTAAATAGTTATACGGACGCGGGGTGGAGCAGCCTGGTAGCTCGTCGGGCTCATAACCCGAAGGTCGTCAGTTCAAATCTGGCCCCCGCAACCAACTAAGTCGCTGAACATTCGCGCAATGGTGAAAGCCATTTGGGTACTAAAGAAGTTTACGGACGCGGGGTGGAGCAGCCTGGTAGCTCGTCGGGCTCATAACCCGAAGGTCGTCGGTTCAAATCCGGCCCCCGCAACCAACATTAAAGCACCTTAACAGGTGCTTTTTTTGTATCTAAAATCTGCCAATCGTACGCTGAGTGGGTGTCGCTTCCGCTAATCCACTCAGGTTTTACTATCCGCGTCGTGCCAGGCGTGAACTATCCGCGAAATACGCTCTGATCCCCGCCAAAATCGACTCTGCAACTTCCTGCTGGAAGGTGGCTGTACGCAGCTTTCGCTCTTCTTCAACGTTACTGAGAAATGCCGTCTCCACCAGAATGGAAGGAATATCTGGTGCTTTAAGCACTGCAAACCCCGCCTGATCGACGCTATTTTTATGCAGTTTATTGACACGCCCCAATCGGGTCAGCACTTCTTTGCCGAATTTAAGGCTATCGTTGATGGTCAATGACTGGACCATATCGAACATCGTATGGTCGAGATAGCGGTCGCCACTCTTATTCACCCCACCGATTAAGTCGGCGGCGTTCTGAGTTTGAGCGAGGAATTTTGCTGCGGTACTGGTCGCCCCTTTAGTTGAGAGCGCAAACACTGAAGAGCCGCGCGCCGCGCCAGAGGTAAATGCATCCGCATGAATAGAAACAAACAAATCAGCACGTTGCTTTTGCGCTTTTGCCACCCTGACTTTTAACGGGATAAACACATCCTCGTTGCGCGTCATATAGGCTTTCATATTCGCTTCTTTATCAATCAGCGCTTTCAGGCGACGAGCGATTTGCAGCACGACATCTTTTTCACGCGTCTTGTTCGGCCCAATCGCACCGGGATCTTCACCACCATGGCCAGGATCCAGCATGATAATAATCGGTCTGTCGCGACCCGCCTTGCCAGGCTTCGGCCCTTGCTCCGGCGATGGCATTGAATCCTTATCCAACTTACCGTTGTTGTAATCTTCCAACAATGCCAACAGTGGATCTTGCTCGCTGTTCATATTGGCCGGATAGAGATCCATCACCAGGCGTTCTTTGAATTCAGCCACCGGAGCCAGTGCAAACAAGTGCGGTGTTACGTTCTGTTTGAGTTCGAAAACCATGCGCACGGTTTGAGGATCAAACTGACCCACTCGCGCGGACTTAATGAAAGGATCATCGCCACGAATCTGAGAACCGATGCCCTTCAATACTGAATTTAAATTCACACCTTCTATGTCAACAACCACCCGATCAGGATTGCTTAACGCAAATTGTCGGTATTTAAGCTCCCTGTTCGATTCCAGCGTGACTCGCGTGTAAGACGATGCGGGCCAGACACGAACCGCAATGACCAGGCTTGAGGCCGCAAAGCCAACCTGGCTAACACTCAGTAGCCACAAAGCGCCCGCGCCCTTGAGTAAGCGGCGACGACTAATTAATGAACGGGAATCTGACATAGCTCTCCTGAGCGGTGTGTTTCCGTGAACCGAATAACTAATTTTATTTTTTTGAGCCGAAAACTTTAGCGAATCGGGCTTAGGCTGTCACTCATAAAAGGGTAAACATTCGCAATCAAGTCCCTGGCGACAGCGGCACAGAAATTTCTGCTTTGCGGTAATTGCTGCTTGCACCGAGAGCAATAAAAGAATAAAAATACAGAAATTACGAATAATCATGCAATGAGGGCTTGCCGTGGTGAAGGAACGTAGAACCGAACTGGTACAGGGATTTCGCCATTCTGTTCCCTATATAAATGCCCATCGGGGAAAAACGTTTGTCATTATGCTTGGCGGCGAAGCCATTGAACACGAGAACTTCTCCAGTATCGTCAATGATATTGGGCTGTTGCACAGCCTGGGGATTCGTCTGGTGGTGGTGTATGGTGCACGTCCGCAAATTGATGCCAATCTGGCTTCGCATAATCATGAACCTGTCTATCACAAACATACGCGTGTTACTGATGCAAAAACCCTTGAGCTGGTTAAACAAGCCGCCGGTTTATTGCAGCTGGATATTACAGCGCGTTTGTCCATGAGCCTTGGCAACACACCGTTGCAAGGGGCGCATATCAACGTCGTCAGCGGTAACTTTATTATCGCGCAGCCGTTAGGCGTAGATGATGGTGTGGATTATTGCCACAGTGGTCGTGTTCGTCGTATCGACGAAGAAGCCATTCACCGCCAGCTTGATAACGGGGCGATTGTATTGATGGGCCCAGTTGCTGTTTCTGTCACAGGTGAAAGTTTTAATCTCACCTCTGAAGAAATTGCCACGCAATTGGCCGTAAAACTGAAAGCCGAAAAAATGATTGGTTTCTGCTCTTCACAGGGCGTGATCGACGATAGCGGCAATATCGTTTCTGAACTCTTTCCTAACGATGCGCAAAAACGTATTGAAGAGCTGGAAGAAGCGGGTGATTACCATTCTGGCACCGTGCGTTTTCTGCGAGGCGCAGTCAAAGCCTGCCGTAGCGGCGTGCGTCGCAGCCATTTGATCAGCTATCAAGAAGACGGTGCGCTATTGCAGGAGTTGTTCTCCCGTGATGGTATCGGTACGCAAATCGTCATGGAGAGTGCGGAGCAAATTCGTCGCGCCACCATTAACGATATCGGCGGCATCCTGGAACTCATTCGCCCACTGGAGCAGCAAGGGATTCTGGTGCGTCGCTCACGTGAACAACTGGAAATGGAGATCGACAAATTCACCATTATCCAGCGCGACAACCTGACCATCGCTTGTGCGGCGTTGTATCCGTTCCAGGAAGAAGGGATTGGCGAAATGGCCTGTGTTGCGGTTCATCCTGACTATCGCAGCTCATCACGTGGCGAAGTATTGCTGCAACGCATTGCCACACAAGCCCGGCAGATGGGGCTGAGCAAGCTATTTGTCCTGACAACCCGTAGTATTCACTGGTTCCAGGAGCGTGGCTTTATGCCCGTTGATGTCGAGTTACTACCTGAAAGTAAAAAAGAAATGTACAACTATCAGCGACGTTCAAAAGTGCTGATGGCAGATTTAGCCTGACAATTTAGCTAGCCCTGCTAAGGGCTAGCTAAAACTTTCCATCAATCCGCTGCGTCGTTCCGTCTTCGTCACAATCGCTTTTTCCAACACCCGATCATCGGCATACAAAGACAATCTGCTGCGCGCACGCGTGATCGCGGTATAGACCAGTTCACGGGTTACCACAGCGGTGTATTGATTTGGCAGAACCAGGGCGGCGTGCTCGAATTCCGACCCCTGTGATTTATGCACCGTCATGGCGTACGCTGTGTCATGCCCCGGCAAACGGCTTGGTTGCACCGATTTTATGGTGCCATCAGGCATCGGGAACCAGACGCGCAACCCCTCACCTCTGTCCAACGCAATACCGATATCCCCGTTGAACAACCCCAATGAACTGTCGTTACGGGAAATCATAATGGGTCTGCCGTTATACCAGCGCGAAACCGTCGGGTTTGGCCGCTCAATCCATCGCTTTTGAACCAGCGCCTGCTCGATGCGGTTATTCAGGCCGCTGACGCCAAACGGGCCATCGCGCAACGCGCATAACAATTGATAACGACCGAAGGACTCAAGAATAGCGGCGGGCTCAGCATGATTGCGAATGAGCTCCAGATATGGCCGATAACCTTCCACTGCATCAGCAATCATCAACGCATAATCTTCAGTCTCACGCAGCGGCTGTTTCGAAATATCGCCAAAGCCTTGGGCAAACACCCTTCTGGCCTGCTTCACATCGCTGGCGTTGACCGCAAACGCCAATTGCCCGATGCCGGACTTGCTATCAAAACGGTAGCTTTTTTGCAGTAAACATAACCCATCGCGCAGCACGCACGCCTGACTTCCCTCACCCGCAGGCAGTGAATAGCCCGTCAGTCGACTTAACTCCGCCGCTCTTTCACGTGGATACCCATGCGTAACGTAATGGCAGATATCCCCAAGCACCGCTCCAGCTTCCACAGAGGCAAGTTGATCGCGATCGCCGAGGAAAATAACCCGCGCGTGCGGCGGCAAAGCGTTAATTAACTTCGCCATCATCGGCAAATCGACCATCGAGGCTTCATCTACCACCAGCACATCAAGATGCAACGGATTACCGGCGTGATAACGCAGGCGTTGGCTGTTGGGTTGTGCGCCCAATAAACGATGCAGCGTACAAGCATCGTTCGGTAATGCGGCTTTCTGCGTGTCATCCAGCGGTAAACGACGTAACGCTGAACCCAGCGATTCCGTTAATCGCGCGGCAGCTTTACCAGTCGGTGCCGCCAGTTGGATGCGCAAGGGCGCTGTAGTGTTGAGCTGAACCAGTGCGGCGAGTAACTTCGCCACGGTGGTCGTTTTCCCCGTTCCCGGCCCACCAGAAATCACCGAAATACGTCGCGTCAGCGCTACCGCTGCTGCCACTTTTTGCCAGTCGATATCTGCCATAGGTTCAAAAAGCTGGCTCAGAACGCGAATGACCTGCTCTTCATCTAGAGAGATCGCGCGGTTCTCCTCTCCAAAAAACCGCGCAACTAACTGTTCGTTTTGCCACATCCGGTTGAGGTACAACCGTTCGCCAATCAGCTTTAATGGCGTGGCACCTTCATGCTCACTCACCGCATCAGATGCCAGCAACACTTCGCGCCAGCCGGACTTGACGGCGGCTCCGGCAAACAGTTGTTCGGCCAGGTCAGGTTGCCGCCCGGTAAAACAGAATTCGGGCGTTAAACGTGAAAGAGGAAGGCACACATGGCCTTCACCGGCATCATGGCTGACTAACGCGGCCGCCAGCATAACGGCAGGTTGTTCATCACCGGCAATCATCATGGCAAACTGGGCATCCAGAGCACGCAGCGATTTCTGCTCAACCGCTTGCTGTAGCAACTCAGACATTTTCATGGCGCAACCTCGTCCGTTTGTTCCGCAACATCCGTTTTCAATGCAAAGAGTGTGTCCATTTTCGCTATTAATTGTTCGTCAGGACGGGTGGTAAATATTCCTTGTGACGAACCGTTACTTTCAACGCCGCGCAAGAAGAGGTAGATGGCGCCCCCGAAATGAGTTTGGTAGTCATAATCAGCAATGCGGTGGCGCAAATAACGGTGCAGCGCCAACGTATACAGCTGATATTGCAGATCATAACGATGAGACTGCATCGCCTGGGCCATGGCTTCCTGAGTGTAGGCGCTGCTGTCTTCACCTAACCAGTTTGATTTGTAATCCAGCAGGTAATACCGCCCTTGCCAGCGGAACACCAGATCGATAAAGCCTTTCAGCATACCGCGCACTTGTCTGAAGTTTAACGGTGGGCAACCTGCTGATAACGGATCATATTCCCTGACCAGCTTGTCCAACTGCGCAGCGTGTAAATCACTCGCAATCGGCAGATAAAACTCCAGCTCGACCTGTTTGTCCTGAGGCGTTAACTGGCTGAGGGAGACGCCCGTTTCATTTAACGGTGCCAGTAAAATGGTATGCAACCATTCCTTTAATATCGGCTGCCACTCCTCGCTAAACCCCTGTTCCGTGAGTTGCTTCGCAATCCACGCATCGTCAAGCGGCTGCGTAAAATCAATACCTTCGAATAAGCTATGGAGGAAAGTACCCGGCCCAGCCCCGCGTGGGAAGGTGTGCGGAGTGAGTAATGGCTCACTTTGTACCGGTGCCACTCCTGCGGCATCCACATCCAGCCGCGGCAATAAATCCTGTGCAAGACTGCTGCCATGCTGTTGCAAACCTGAATAACTGGTAACACGCCAGTTATCAGTAACCTGCCGTTCCATCGTGCGGGCACTCAGTTGCGGGAGTTCGGCACTCACCGGCTGCCAGGGCGTGTAATCATCAGAATGAGCTTCTTCGATACTCATCGACTCACTCGCCAGTTGCGTTAAGCAAGACTGTAATCCCGCCGCATCTTTCGCTTCGCCCTTTTGCACAAGATAACCCAATGCCCCGAGATGCAGATCGCTGGCCCCTTTTTTGGCACGGTTGCCTTTAAACAACGGCGCCACACCAATACTGCAATGCCAAATGGAACGTGTCAGCGCGACATACAACAGACGCAAATCCTCCGCCAAACGCTCTTCTTCAGCGAGACTCAGGCTCTCTGCATCGTCGCTCAAATCCAGCAACGGCGAGAATGTCGAGCGGTCGTGATATAAGCCACTGTTTTGCGCACGATAGTTAGCGATGAACGGTAGCCAAACCAGCGGATATTCCAGCCCTTTTGATTTGTGAATAGTGACAACCTGCACCAGATGCCTGTCACTTTCGAGACGCAATTGTTGGCTGAATGAATTGCTGTCAGGTTCGGCAACCTGCTGCGCCAACCAACGAACCAGAGCATGCTCACTGTCAGTCTGTGAGGCTTCTTCCTGGAGCAATTCGCTGATGTGCAAAATATCGGTCAGACGACGCTCACCACCTGTCGTTGCCAACAAGTTTTCGGCTATCTGGCGACGAGCAATTAGCGCGCGCAACATCGGCATCACGCCCCGACGCAGCCAAATGTGGCGATACTCTGAAAACTCCTCGACCAGTTGATCCCAGGCATTTTCATCTTCGTTAAGTGCTTCAATCATGCGGGCATCAAGACCCAACATGCTGGTCGCCACGGCACTGCGCAGCGCGGTTTCTATTTCCGGTGCCAAAACAGCCTGCAAAATCCACAATATTTCTCGCGCTTCCGGCGTTGCGAACACCGAGTCGCGGTTTGAAAGATACACGGACGGAATATTCAAGCTCGATAGTGCTTCACGCACAATGGACGCCTCGCCACGGCTGCGTACCAGAATGGTGATGTCAGACGACTGTACTGGGCGCGATTCTTCGCCTTTCCACAACAAAGCTTCGCCGCGCTGTCCGGCACTCAACCAATCCCGAATTTGCTGCGCGCACTGCATGGCCATAGTTTGTTGGTAATCACTCACTCCGCAGCCATCACCCGATTGGGCCCAGAATGTCATCGCCGCCTGATTTTTTCCTTTAAACGTAAAACGCAGGCCGCTGTTTTTCACCGCAGCTTTCACCGCTAAGAAAGGAATTTGCTGGAATAAGAAGGGATTATCCAATTGCTGGAACAAGGTATTGACGCTGCTAATCATCCCAGGAGATGAGCGCCAGTTGGTATCCAGCGTGTAGTGGGCACTTACCTCATGACGCGCTTTCATATAGGTAAAAATGTCCGCGCCACGGAATGCGTAAATCGCCTGTTTGGGGTCACCGATAAGCAACAATGCCGTATCAGACTGATTGATATATAAGCGTCTGAAAATACGATATTGCTGCGGGTCGGTATCCTGGAATTCATCAATCATTGCTGCCGGGAAACGAGCCCTGATAGCAGCAGCCAGCGCGTCGCCACCTGGTTTGTACAGTGCTTCATCCAGGCGAGTCAGCATGTCGTCAAATCCTAACTCGCCACGACGACGTTTTTCCTGCTGCACGGTGTAGCGGATTTCAGACATTGCGCGGGCGATGACCAAATCACGCAGCGTCAGCGGCTCACCCAGCAGCGAATTAATTGCCCTGAAAACAGGATGCTGCGGTGGCTGGCCTTCTTTGGTTTTCTCATCCAGCATCGATTGAGAAAAGCGTTCCAGCTGCTCAGGCAATTTGTAGGTTGTGGTTTCTGTTTGCGCCCAGGTTCCGACAATATTCAGCCAGTTAGGCAAATTTTTGCTGCTGTAACTGCGGCGATCAATTTTTGCTTCACTGAGAATTTGAGCAATGTCGTCCGCACAGTTACGCCACTGAGTTTTCACATCCTCAATCGCGGCAATGATCTTTTGATGTCGAGCGAGCAGGGTTTCATCATCGGCAGGCGGCTGCTTCAGGACCGGCTGCTCACCCTGAAGCCAGCTATTTATATCCCTGAGCAATTCCTCAGGCCCTGCCCATTCCTCGGCCATTACTTGCGCTATCGGCTTCGGCAGTGGGTAGCAATGGCGGCGCCAGAAGTCAGCACAAGCATGGCGACGTAACAGCGATTCATCTTCTATTAGCTGTTGCTCGAACAACATGCCCGATTCAAACGCGTTAAGGCTGAGCATCCTTTGGCAAAAGCCATGGATGGTAAAAATGGCCGCATCATCCATTTGCTGTTCAGCAAGACGCAAAATTCGGGCCGCCTGGTGAAGGTCAGGGATCTCCGCCAACAGATTTTGGAACAGGGGGTTATCAGTTCGGTTGCGAACGCAGGCGATGCGCAATTCATGAATGTTGGCACGAATACGACCACGAAGTTCTTCGGTCGCCGCCTGAGTAAAGGTTACGACCAGTAATTCTTCAACGGAGAGTGGGCGGGGATGGGCATTTTCACCACCCAGGCCAAGCAGCAAGCGTAAATAAAGTGCTGCGATGGTGAATGTCTTTCCGGTACCGGCAGAGGCTTCAATCAACCTCTCCCCTGTCAAAGGTAAACTTAGGGGATCAAGAGGTTGCGTGGTTCCGGTCATTATTTACCCTTCATCTTTCAAGTTGCGGGTGTATTAGCTGCACATTATCACCCATTGACTGAATCAAATCAGCCAATGGGTTAATTCCTTTGCGGCCCGGCAGTATCTCAGACTATTTAGGATCGACGAGCGGCAATGATTGTTGCAAGCCGCTGACTCCCTTCCAGGTTTTCCACCCATCTGGCGCAGCGTATTCCGCCTTGCCATTGTTGTTGCCAGAAATTTGCGAAAGAACAGCCATTCCTTGCGGTTCAATCACAGCCTGATGGAAGAAATCAGCCAGTTTTTGTGGCGTCAGCTTTTTAATTTCAGCGACAACTTTATCACGCGAATCAAAGTCCAGGTTTCCGCGATCGAAATCTTTGCTCAGTTGAGAAGCTTCCTGCGACAAGGTTTGCGGCGCCTGCATAATTTCACTGATGATCCCTTGCTGCATTTGTGCAAAATCCTCTGCACTCATGCTACGAAGCTTTTGCTCAGCGGTTGGGTAAAACGCTTTAAAGCGTTGGTACAAATAGGCCGGTTGTTTGTCGTTGCTTTGCAGCAAGAAACCAATCCCCCACTGACGTCCAACCGACATAGGGAAGGCAAATACCGCATAACCCAGTTGCTCTTGTGTACGTAACTGGTTGTAGAACCACGGCTGAATAATTTGCCCTAACATTGAGCTGTAAGCGGTACTCACGGTTTCATCAAAACCTTTCGGCACGTAAACCGCTGCCAGAGCGGAATCCGTACTGCTACCCGCTTTTTCGAACATGGCTAAATGTTGTTTATCTACCAGCACATCCTTATTACGGCACCATTCGTTTCCTTCGGTGGCAAGTTGGCTTTGTACGTTATGCGCCAGATCCTTTGCCTGCTGAGGAGACATGTTACCCAGCACCAAAAACTCAGGTTTAGCGTGGGTTTTTAACGCATCACGGTAATCAAGCACATCTTTTAATGTCAGTTCTGGCAACAGTGAACGGCGCACTTCTCTTTGGAAATAAGGCACCTGTGACACCATTTGCACTGGCATAATCGCCTGATCGTAAGCTTTGCCTTTGTCTGCCGAATCCATCATTTGGGCATACCATGACTTCGCCTGATCCAGTTGTTCCTGGGTCGGGGTATAGGAGAAATAGCCCTTCAACAGCGCTTCAAATAATTGCGGCAAACGTTGGGTGTAACCATTGGCATTCACCATCAAACCGCTGTTAGCATTGGTTGAGAAACCAATCCCCCCGACAGATGCCTGGTTGCTTAACTGATCCAGCGCAATACCTGCCAGATAGTCATTCAGAGCAAATAATACCTGGTTTTTCGCGCTGTCCATCGCCTGCGGATTGCGCAGCACCATCGTCACATCTGCCTTAGGTTCGCTGGCAAAATAGCGGCTTGGCATATACAGCACGCGCAAACCAGGCTCTTTTACCAATAACTCAGGATGAGCGTAGGTTTTTTCAGGTTTGACCAACGTAAAGTCATCTGGGATGTAAGGGTTCAACTGGGGCAATTCCAGCTTAATAGCCGCTGCTTTTTGCTGCCAGTCGTTGAACACTTGCAGCGTAATTTTATCGACCTGATATGGCGCTTCTACAAAATAAGCCGTTTTGTTATGAGGCTCTTTCGGGCTGATATACCAGACGCGGGCATTTTGCGGCGTCATCATATCCAACCGCGCTTTAATAGCTGCCGGGTCATATTGATCGGCAATATTTACAAAATCCAGGGTGTGTTCAACCGGCACACGCAGCATGGTGTCGGCCAACCATTCAACGTAATCCATATTGCGGTTAATTGACGGGTAACGGAAGTCGAGATCCAGCACATGGGCGAGCTCATCGAAGTAACTTTTGTCGACACCATTTTCACGTAATTTATTCAAATAGCTGAAAATAGCCGCCACGACTTCATCTCGCTGGGCAAGGCCTTTATCAGTTAATGAAACTGAAATGGCAAACACGCCGCTATTACCATTAACAATGGGATCGGAATCAGCACGAATGCTGTCTGCGAGGCCTTGCTTTTGTAACCAGTCAGAAAGGGTATCGTTGCTACGGTTGCCAATCAAATAGCCAATCAATTCATCCGTTTTGCTGCGGAATTTATCGCTATTATTATCGATTCGGAATTCCACTCGCACCACTTTGCGCGGCAATGCTGGCACGTAGTGAATCACTATGCCTTTTTGCGCGTCAGTCACAACGGGCACGTCAATGGTCGGCCTTTCGATATTTTTATTCGGCACCCGCCCATAGGTATCCACCGCAATCTTTGCCAATTCAGGCAATGGCTTATTGCTGTAAATAACCGCTTTCATCAGGTTCGCGGAATAATATTTATCGCGGAAAGCCACCAGCGCATCCAGCAACTTGCTGCCCGGTTTATCGCGCAATGTTTCCAGATTACCGCCCGAAAAACGTGAGCCAGGGTGAGCTGGGTTGATCGTTTCTGCACTGACTTGCGCCATACGCATACCGTCACGGGCACGGGCTAAGGTCAGTTCCGCATTCACCGCATTGCGTTCACGTTCGGCATATTCAGGAGCAAGATTTGGCTCAGCGATAGCATCAGACAAACGGTCGACCGCTCCTTCCAGTGCATCGTTTTCCACCTCAAGGTAGAACGCGGTACGGTAAGTTGCGGTGCTGGCGTTATGGCTGCCACCATGCTTTTTGAGAAACTCCGACAGGCTATCCGGTTCAGGATATTTTTTAGAACCCATCAGCGTCATATGTTCAAGGTAGTGAGCCAGGCCAAGATGGTCGTCGGGATCTTCTAAGGATCCAACCGGGACCACTAATGCAGACAATGACTTAACGGCTTGCGGATCAGAGACCAGCAGGACTGTCATACCATTATCAAGACGTACGGCCTGATATTGACGATTGTCTTTCTCACTTTTACGGATAGTTTCCTGGATAGGTTGCCAACCCGTGTCTGCCTGACTTAATGGTGCCCAAAGAGCGACTAACAAGAAAAGCGGTTTTAACCAGGTGCTACATTTAGGCATTAACGAACCTCATAATCACGAAACTTCCTATACCCTTAGGACTTCAAGTTGCAGGAGTCGCTGTAATTTGAAGTACTAAGGGTATAACTCACTCATCATTAACAACTTTCAAACAAACATGTTATTTTTAGTTGATGCTTTTTTCGCCAATCCTGAGCAAGTTGCGCATCATAGATGAACCCGCCGGATTGTGCAATTTTTATACGATCATTTAAGCTTTGTTGAAACGAAACAAAGGCAGCAAGTAACGCTCA
This sequence comes from Buttiauxella sp. WJP83, assembly GCF_027594725.1. Taxonomy (NCBI): domain Bacteria; kingdom Pseudomonadati; phylum Pseudomonadota; class Gammaproteobacteria; order Enterobacterales; family Enterobacteriaceae; genus Buttiauxella; species Buttiauxella sp. WJP83. Next base: position 877,739 of record NZ_CP110080.1, on the reverse strand, counting down.
GCCTCGGTGATGATGGCATCGTAGTAATCCGGATCCAGCGTTCGATACAGGCGTTGTAGCCACATATCAGCCCCTTCACCTTCTACTCTCTGATTCCCTTCCCAGGCCGCCAATAACTTGCTTTTGGCTTTCTGCTGCGTTTGCTCATCCCATAAAATGGCATCATTCGCCGGTTCGTAACAGGCTTTTATCCACGCCCCACCACTTATTGGGAGGAGGAGAAGGGGTTGAACTAATCCTTTGCGATAACCATCAATAAGTTGCTGGAGATAGTTTTTTGCCTGCTCGATATCCAGCGAAGGGAATTTCCACTCGGTCGAATCCCGCCCGTACAGGCGGCTTTCACCTCTTCCCCCCATCGCACACCAAACCACATGTTCAATCCACAATTGCAGTCCATGTGCAGGATTGAGAATGGAAGGCCGCCAGCGCAGCAGGCCATCTTCCTGTACATCCGACAGCCATCCTTCCAGACTTGTTCCGTCGATTTGCAACGACACTTCTAGGCTACTGCCATTTTGTCGCTCGGCTCTCACTTTTTTCGCCAGCTCTTCCATTTCTGTTAGCTGGCTTTCCCATAAAATTTCCCCAAAAGCACCGTACGGCAAGATCCCCGCCGCCCGATAACGGCGGAATAGCTGCTGCGTGTCACCTTCCTGAACCAGAGTATTCAGTAATTCCTGATTCATCTGGAAACGTTCAAGGCTATCTAAAGTAAAAGGTTCCGCATCCGGGAGATCGGTTTCTTCAAGTCGGAAATTGATGCCCAAACGCATCTGGAAAAAGGCGCGAACAGGATGCCGCCAGAAACGTTGCAATTGATCCAACGTGATGACGTCATAAGCAGCTTCCTGCAAGGGTTGAATAAACGGAACCTGCGGATTGCCTTGCTCACTTGCGGCGGGCAGCCACTCCCTGGCATAGCTTTGTGCCGTTACGCCGGGAATAAAATTCCCCGACTCAAATGGGGTACGGTAATGCTGTTGAACCAAATATTTTTTCACACGCTCGCTACTAACATCACAGGTTTGTTCTGAGTCCTGTGGCAAGCAATGGCTTTGTGCGATGTAGTCCAGGAGTTCGTCAACCAATACAGAAGGATAGCGCTGGCTGTTGTCCTGAATAGAACGCCCGATATAACTGATATAGAAGCGCATTTGCGCTGAGTTAAGCGCTTCAAGGAACAAGTATCGATCGTCATCGCGACGGCTACGATCACCTCGCTGAGGTTTCTGGCTCATTAGATCAAACCCAAGCGGTGCCAATGCACGTGGATAAACGCCATCATTCATGCCAAGCAAACAGACCACTTTGAACGGAATTGAACGCATCGGCATCAGGGTACAGAAGTTGATCGGCCCTGCCAGGAAACGCTGGCTAATGCGCTCTTGATCTAACCGCTGTGCCAGCTCCTCACGCAATAAAATTAAGGAGATGTTCTCCTGATAACGCGACTCAAGGCCATATTTGATGATGTCCTGCCACTGTTGTTCAATCAGCGCCAACGCCCCTTCCGTTTCTGTATCGGGAAGGAAGAAACTCGCTAACATGTCGCGGCAAACCATCGTCCATTCCGCCAAAGGACGCGCAACCGAGAGCTCGCGGCGCCATTTGTTCAACTGCATTAACAGCTCGGCAAGTTGCCCCACGAGTTCAGCAATTAAACCGCTCGATTCATCATATGGAAGGATCGACTGCCACTCTCCTACCTGGCTATCCATTGCATAGCCCAATAACATGCGAGTTAAACCAAAGCGCCAGGTGTGCTGCCCGGTAGCCGGAAGATCCCATTCACGCACGTTGTCGTCATCAATCCCCCACCGGATCCCTGATTCATTCACCCACAGGCGTAGGTAGCGCAGCCCTTCTTCATTAATTGAGAAGCGAGCTGCCAATGCGGGAACTTCAAGCAAAGCAAGGACATCCTGCGCGGCAAAACGGCTGTCGGGTAGTGACAGTAAGGAGATAAATGCCTGTAACGCGGGGTGAGCTTGCCTTGCTCTACGATCGGAAATCGCAAACGGCAACCGCCGTTCACCTACAGCGTTGCCAAACACAGCCTGAATAAACGGGCTGTAACTGTCGATATCGGCCACCATCACGATGATGTCGCGCGGCGTAAGCGTTGGGTCAGCATCCAACATCGCTAACAGTTGGTCATGCAGTACTTCTACTTCACGTTGCGGGCTATGACACTCATGGAAGGTGACCGAATAATCTTCCGGTGAAAGGACGCGTTTGTTATGGCTGTGCTCAAACTCTTCCAGGGTAAGCCCCGTGACCGCATTGTTTTGTAATTCAAGCAAATCGTACTGCAAATTTCGCAGTAAATTATTGGGTTCAATATCTACGAAAACGTCAATTTCTTCGAATTGTTGCAGTTCGGCCAACAAGAACGTGTAGTCACGCCCTAATTTCCCCCATGAAGCCAGTAATGGGTTGCCAATATCTTGCTCACCGTCGTCGTTGAATAGTGAAGAAGCGGTATTGCTGTCTTTAAATAACGGAAGCGTAATGTCTTCCTGAGTGTGTTTGCGCCGGCGGCGACTGATTAACCGAGCAAGATAAGACGGATCTTTAATATCGCCCCAGTAGTAACGGCAAGGGTTCGTAAACAGTAAATGCACATCAATGTGTTTACCCAGAGCTTGCAACGCCTGAAGGTAAACCGGTGGTAACGCGGAAATCCCACATATAAAGACGCGGGGCGGTAAACCAGGCGGGCATTCGGAGCTGGATTCAAGGGCTTTGATAAAACGCTGATAGAGATTTGCACGGTGCCATTCTGGCTGACCAAGTTCTTGCGTATGGCGAACCAGTGCCGCCCATAGCGGAGCCTGCCACAATTGAGCTTCACCCACATTGTCGACAAGTTCACCCTTTTCCCACTGACTTAGCCAGTCTGGACGATAGACTAAATATTGGTCATAAAGGTCAGCAATTCTTGAGGCTAGTTGGGAAAGTTTTCGTCCATTTTCATCGTCTTCAAGATATTGCCTGAGCAGTGCAAACTCAGGCTGTTCAAACATTGTCGGGATGAGCGTCATTAACTTCCAGCTCATGCTTTGTTTATTGAACGCACTTTGCTCTGGGATATTCGGCAACACGCGGACAAACATATCCCATATAAAGCTCGCCGGAAGGGGGAAGCTGATGTTGGCCGCGATACCGAATTTTTGCGCCAGCGTCATTTGTAGCCATTGCGCCATGCCGGTACTTTGTACCAATATCACTTCGGGCTCGAAAGGGTCCGGCAATGGTTGCTGTTCTACAATAAATTCCATAATTGCTTCCAGCACATCCAGCTGGTTGGAATGGTAAACACGCAACATAGAATCGCTACTCCTGACTTGTTTCTTTCTGCTGGCAATGTAACCGTGACAGTTGCCCAGTTCGCCCTGCCGGACTCTTAATCGTAACATCGATGCTGACACATCCAGCCGACGATGTCTGCAGCCGACTGACTTTCCATTCATCTGTCGGTAAGGGGGATTCGGGCTCACTCATTTCCAGCGCCAGCCGCCAAAGTTGCCGAAACTGCCACTGAGATTGAAAACCCTGCTGTAAAACCCGGTGATAGCCAAGTAAAGCCAACATCACTATAGAAAACAAGGCCATGGCGAAAAGTACTTCAATCAGGCTAAAACCACGCTGCAATGATTTTATTGGGGGAATTGGCATCGTGCCACCTCAGCAAAAGGGCAGAAATCCAGCCAGCCATGGGGTGTTGATGACCATTGCGCGTTAACCAATGTTCCCCATTCCCAAAGAATCAGCGGCAATTTTCGTCCTGATACCATACCGAATGCCGCCATAACAGCTTCATTTTTGTCGATAACTCGCACACAGCTTCTCCAGCCTTTTCCGGTGTGCTGCTGGCACTGCCAGGATTGCTGAGATTGCCACGATAACTGTCGTCCCCAAGCCTGAGCTGAAAGAGCACCGGCATATTGTTTAAGGAAATCGATTTCACTGGCGACCTGAAACCGTTGATGACTTAACTGCTGCTGCAATCCACCGAGCATTAATATCCCGAGAGCAAATAGCAGCAGTACAAAACTCAGGGTGATATTCCCCCGCTCTAATTGTCTGCTCACAGGTTATATCCCACGACAATGTGGCGCAGTGACACTGGGTATTGACCGCTTTTCGAGACGCCTGCCAGCTCGATAATTAGCAAGGGTGACATGGCGCGACGAGCCAAACGGGTGACGGTGAATCGCTGAATGGCCAGCGTCGCAGGATCGGATAACTTGTCCCAACCGCCGCCTTCACAATGGGTCGCCCCACGTAGCGTTTCCAGATCAGTACCGTTCAGTCGAAAGCCAGTCTGCTCTGCTTCCACGTGACTACCGGGTTCCCAGCGTCCGTTGCTATTGCTATCCCATTGCGACAACACACATTGCCCCCCTTTGCTCAATACCAGCCCCTGCCCTGAGCAGTTTCCGTGGCAATAGCCTGCCCGCTGCAGCTGCTTTCCCAAGCTAAATGCTAATTGCCATAGCGACTCTTGCACGGTTTCTTTCTGGTACTGCTGCAATACAGCGCGTTGAAGTACCGGAAATAATCGGCCAGCACCTAGCAGGACAATGCTACTTAATGCCATCGCGATGAGCGTTTCAAGTAAAGTAAACCCCTGCTGGTTTAGCTGCATTTGTTACTCCCGACAACCTCACAAACTCGAATGCGCCCCTGGGCCGAGAGCACCACTCGCCATTTGCCTGCCGCGCTTTGCAACGTGATGTGACCGGGCCAGGCGGTATTTCTCAGGCCATAAAATCCAACACCCGCCGTTATCTCGAGAATATCGACATCTGTAAAAGGTTTAATCAACCTCCAGCGCCCGTCAGATAAACATTGGGTTGTTTCAATTAGCTTGCTGGATAGACACCAGCTCTCCCCCTGGCGATTCACCGTCAGCAAATGGTCGCGATTATGCCAATTGGCATCGCTGCGCAGTTGTTCGAGCAAATGACGAATTTGCTGGGTGGTTATCCACATTCGCTGCTGTTGCTGCCATTGTTGCCAGCCGTACACCCCGCCTGTGCTAAGCATTCCGACAATAACCATCACCACCATCATTTCTATCAGGCTAAAGCCATGCTGTTTTGTTTTCATGGCAGCAGTGTGCCAGCCACTCAATTCTTCGCTACTGAAGATGATTGGATTCTGAGGATGTCTCGAAGGAAAGTTTTGCTGTTGCTGTACGTTTCAGAAGTGCTGGAAGGAGGCTCGCAATACCATAATTGGGGCAAAAAAAACCGGCGCACAAGTGGCACCGGTTATGGCAGGCTGTCACCCGTTAGATAGCGACAGGGGCTTTGATCGCAGGATGAGGATCGTAGCCTTCAATTTCGAAATCGTCGAAACGATAGTCAAACAGGGACTCAGGTTTACGCTTGATGACCAGTTTTGGCAGAGCACGGGGTTCACGCGTTAACTGCAAACGCGTTTGCTCAAGGTGGTTGCTGTACAAATGGGTATCGCCACCTGTCCAGACAAAATCACCCACTTCCAAATCGCATTGCTGCGCCATCATATGTACCAGCAATGCGTAGCTGGCGATATTAAATGGCAGGCCAAGGAAGATGTCGCATGAACGCTGGTAAAGCTGGCAAGAAAGCTTGCCGTCAGCCACGTAGAACTGGAAAAACGCATGGCATGGAGCCAACGCCATTTTATCCAGCTCACCCACATTCCACGCCGAAACAATGATGCGGCGAGAATCTGGGTCGTTTTTTAACTGGTTAATCACAGTGGTTAACTGGTCAATATAGCGGCCATCAGGGGTCGCCCAGGAGCGCCACTGTTTGCCATAAACGGGACCAAGATCGCCATTTTCATCTGCCCATTCGTCCCAAATTGAGACGTTGTTTTCATGCAGATAGGCGACGTTGGTATCCCCTTTCAGGAACCACAGCAGTTCATGAATGATGGAGCGTAAATGGCAGCGTTTAGTGGTAACCAGAGGGAAACCATCTTGCAAATTAAAGCGCATTTGATGACCGAAAATCGACAGCGTACCCGTACCCGTACGGTCATCTTTTGGTGTGCCGTTTTCCAGCACATGTTTCATCAAATCAAGATATTGTTGCATGTTTCCTCACGAAAGCTGTTGCTGCGGACGACGACGATACGCCCAAACCATCATAATCACACCGGCCACAATCATCGGAATCGAGAGGATTTGTCCCATGCTGATGTACTGTACCCACTCACCGGTAAACTGAGCATCTGGCTGGCGGAAGAATTCAACAATGATACGGAAAGCACCGTAGCCAATCAGGAACAGGCCGGAAACAGCCCCCATCGGACGTGGCTTACGAATATAGAGATTCAGGATAATGAACAGGACGATGCCTTCCAGAACCATTTCGTAAAGCTGAGAAGGATGGCGCGGCAGAACACCGTAGGTGTTAAACAACGACTGCCATTCAGGGTGCGTCGCCAACAGGCCGATATCTTCGCTGCGCGAACCAGGGAACAGCATTGCCCAATGGAAGCCAGGATCAACGCGCCCCCACAACTCGCCGTTGATAAAATTACCAAGACGACCGGCACCCAAGCCAAATGGAATCAGTGGCGCAATGAAATCCGATACCTGGAAGAAGGAGCGACGAGTTCGACGTGCGAACCAGATCATCACGCAGATAACGCCGACCAACCCGCCATGGAAGGACATCCCGCCATCCCAGACTTTAAACAGGTACAGTGGATCGGCCAGGAAAGAAGGCAGATTGTAGAAGAATACATAACCCAAACGCCCGCCAAGGAACACCCCGAGGAAGCCTGCGTACAGCAGGTTTTCGACTTCGTCTTTCGTCCAACCGCTGCCTGGTTTATTAGCACGACGGCCCGCAAGCCACATGGCAAACACGAAGCCGACCAGGTACATCACTCCGTACCAGTGCAAAGAGACCGGCCCGATGGAAAAAATCACCGGGTCAAATTCAGGGAAATGCAGATAGCCACTATTCATCTGTCACCACAAGCCGTTGTTACCCCACCGAAAGTCGGCGATGGGTTGCAAATACGCATCTGTGCAGACGCGCTCCGAAAGGAGCGGATCATAGCACAAAGGGTTCCAGGGTTAGATGCGAAGTTGAAAAGTTCTGTAATGCCGGGCACGGAGTGGAAACAACGAGCGCCCTAGCGCCCGCCGCGAATCAAACCACCCATGCCACGTCGTTCCATGAAGGATGCAACTTGATGACGTACTTCTGTCGCAAGCTGAGCCTCAAGGCTGCGCTGCGCCAGTGATTGCACTTCTTCCAGGCTAATGTGACGCAGTAAATATTTTACTCGCGCCACTGAACGGCCGTTCATCGACAAATGGCGATAGCCCATACCAACCAGCAGTGCAACGCACATTGGATCGCCAGCCATTTCACCGCAAAGACATAGATCGATACCGTTACGTTCAGCTTCCTTCGCAATATGATTTAACGCACTCAGCATCGCCGGGTGCAAGCTGTCATAAAGGCTCGCCACGCGAGTGTTGTTACGATCAACAGCCAGTAAGTACTGCGTCAGGTCATTAGTGCCAACAGAGATGAAATCAACACGGCTGGCAAGATGCCCAAGCATGAACACCATCGACGGGACTTCAACCATGATGCCAATACGTAGTTTGGGTAACTCGTAGCCGAGCACTTCTTCTACTTCGCGCCCGGCGCGGTCTATCAGTCTACGAGCTTCGTCAATCTCGTCGATGCTGGTTATCATCGGCAGCAGAATGCTCAGGTTGCCAGTGGCAGCATTGGCACGCAGCATGGCGCGCACCTGAACAAGGAAAATCTCAGGTTGGTCAAGCGTGATACGGATCCCGCGCCAACCCAGGCATGGGTTTTCTTCGCTGATTGGCATATAGGGCAGTTGTTTATCCGCGCCCACATCCAGTGTTCGCAGTGTAACGGGCTTATCGTTAAACATCTGCAACATGCCCTGGTACTGGGCGACCTGCTCTTCTTCCGACGGGAAACCACTTTGCAGCATGAATGGGATTTCGGTGCGATACAAACCAATGCCATCAATGCGGCTGCCAAGCAATTGTTCATGCTCCGGGCTCAGACCCGCATTCAGCATCACCTGCACACGCTCACCGCTTTTTAGCGCAGCAGGGCTATCAACGTCGTCCTCAACCAATCGGCTAAGTTCGTTCTCTTCGGTAATGAGTCGCTGATATTCCTGCAACAGCACCGTTTCAGGGTCAACCAGCAACTCACCGCGATAACCATCCACAACTAAAGTGCGGCGATGCAGCACCGAAGGCTGGATATCCGCCCCCATAACGGTTGGGATGCCCAACGCACGCACCATGATCGCCGCGTGCGAGTTCGCCGCACCATCACGCACAACGACACCAACCAGGCGGTTTTGCGGTAGCTCAGCAAGCGTCGTTGCGGATAACTCATCAGCCACCAACACAAAGCGTTCAGGCCAGGTGTTTGGGCTCTGGATGGTGTCATCGAGATGGAATAACAGGCGTTGACCCAAGGTACGAAGATCGCCTGCGCGTTCTTTTAAGTAGCCGTCAGTCAGACTTGCGAATTGCTCCGCAAACTTTTCGATAACTTTTTTAACCGCCCATTCTGCAACCGAGCCTTTATCGACTTCTTCGAATAATTCTCGACGAAGTCGGGCATCAGTTAACAGGTGCGAATAGAGGTCAAAGATAGCCGCAGTTTCTTTCTGGGCCCCCGCCGCAAAACGTTTGCTGTAACGTCGAAATTCGTTAGACGCTTCTTCAAGTGCTGCGGTTAGACGCTCACGCTCAAGCGTGGTATCCAGTGTCGACGCTTCAGACACTTGCTCCATTAACGGGAGCGTTGAGTCCATCCAGCCTTCAGCAATCGCAACGCCTGGCGATGCAGGCAATGCCCGGATACGCGTCTGGCGATATTGGCCAAATAAGGCGGCTAACTGTGATTGAGAGAGGATAGCGGCCATTTGTGTGGCGAGCGTAACGAGGAAGGACTCCTCGCTTTCATCATATTGACGGTGCTCGCGCTGTTGTACCACCAGCACCCCCAGCAATTGACGTCGCTGGATGATGGGTACGCCAAGGAAGGCTCGAAAACGTTCTTCTTTTACTGCGGGGACATATTTAAAGCTGGGATGTTTTTGCGCATCAGCAAGGTTTATCGGTTCTGCAAGACGACCGACCAGCCCGACAATGCCTTCATCAAATGCGAGTGTAATTGTGCGACCACGCGGCTTTTTAAGGCCGCGTGTCGCCATCAGGTAAAAGCAACGCCGGTCATGATCTGCGAGATAAACCGAGCATACCTCGGTGTCCATCGCAAGGCAGATATCTGTAACCAAAATATCCAGCGCCTCATTGAGGCGCGGAGCACTGGCAACCTTCTCGACTATTTCTCGCAAACGGGTGAGCATTTTTGCGTGACTTAACCTCTTTTACGACGCCAGGCAGGCGCGTTATTACGTGGTGGCGTAACTTCCTGCAGCGGCATTACGACGCTTGCAAACTCTTTCATCACCCGACGATAGACATCGCGTTTAAAGGAGACAACCTGACGAACCGGATACCAATAGCTAACCCAGCGCCAGCCATCAAACTCTGGGGTACTGCTGGTTTGCATATTGATATCGTTATCGCTACTGATCAACTGCAAGAGAAACCATTTTTGTTTCTGGCCGATACAAACCGGCTTTGTGTCCCAACGCACCAAACGTTTAGGTAACTTGTAACGTAACCAGTTTCGGGTCGAGGCGAGTATTCGGACATCTTTTCGCTGTAAACCCACTTCCTCGAAAAGCTCCCGGTACATTGCCTGTTCCGGGGATTCGCCAGGATTGATGCCACCTTGCGGAAACTGCCAGGAATGTTGACCAAAACGCCTGGCCCACATCACTTGACCCTGCCGATTACAGATTACGATACCAACATTCGGGCGGTAGCCATCATCATCGATCACCGGACTACCTCAAAACAAACTTAGATTAGGGCGATTGTTTCATACAAGCGCTAGACGGTAAACCACTGTGTAACGGTTGCCAGAAAGGAATAACAATTGAATAACTCACAAAATATGACCGAGTTATAAACATTAGTCCGTTTGGAGCGGTGAGTTTATTCACTTTTTCTGTGGATATAACTGTGAAGAACTACCTAATACTCTCGGGACAACTTAGGATAACTTCAAAATCGGCTCGCGGCTCATAAAAAAAATACACAATACTTTCAAAGTAATAGTGAGTTAAAAATTAGTTCACAGCTCAGTAGTGTGATGATCATCACATACCAGGATCTTTCACTGATGAAAGATCGACCAATGACGTTTTTATCCACAGATTGTGCCAACAAGTTAGTCACAAACTGGTGAAAAAATGGGTTTTACCCCCTCGTCAAGGCTGTAAATCGAACCAGTAGTGAGCTTTTTTACCAGTTATCCCATTTTTCTGTGGATAACCCGGTGTAAGATCCTGTTCATTGCCAGTGACCAGAATGGGAAAAGGTTTTTGTACAATTCAAAATTGATAATTTTTAGCGATAAAAATGATTCAAAATCAGTGCATTGCCATTCTTATCCCCGACACGCTAAACTATTTCCATGTTGTGGGTAAACCACGTTCATTTTTTAACCACTTAGCAGTCAGGCACAATGGAAGCACTTCGTCCTTTACTTACCCCTCCAGAAAATGAACAGATTTTACTGGCTCAAGCCCAGAAACTGGCAGGCTACACGCTGGGCGAATTGGCGGCGCTTGCCAGTTTACCCATCCCCAAAGATCTTAAACGCGACAAAGGTTGGATCGGTGTTTTACTCGAATTGTGGTTAGGAGCCAGTGCCGGAAGCAAACCCGAGCAAGATTTCGCAGCGCTTGGCATCGAGTTAAAAACAATCCCGGTTGATCGAATGGGACGTCCACTGGAAACCACCTTTGTTTGTGTCGCCCCGCTCACTGGCAATACAGGTGTGGTTTGGGAAACCAGCCATGTGCGCCACAAGTTAAAACGCGTGCTGTGGATCCCTGTTGAAGGAGAGCGGCAAATTCCGTTGGCTGAAAGGCATATTGGCTCGCCATTATTGTGGGCACCTTCCGCAGAAGAAGAACGGCAGTTGCGTTTGGACTGGGAAGAATTGATGGATTTAATTGTGCTTGGGCAGGTCGAACGTATCACTGCTCGTCATGGGGAAGTGTTGCAGTTGCGTCCAAAAGCCGCCAACAGCAAAGCGTTAACCGATGCGATTGGTGCCGATGGCGCTCCCATTCTGACGTTGCCACGCGGTTTCTATCTGAAAAAGAATTTTACGGCCGCTCTGCTGGCTAATCATTTCTCGTTGTAGATTCATTTAACTTGCACCCGGATCAGTGCTGGCGTTTATAATTGGCGTTTTATTAATTTCAGGCAGGATTTTTTAATGTTGTTTGCATGGATTACCGATCCTAATGCGTGGATGGCGCTGGGCACTCTGACGATTCTGGAAATCGTTCTGGGTATCGACAATATCATTTTTCTCTCGTTAGTCGTGGCGAAACTGCCAAAAGCTCAACAGGCCAAAGCGCGCCGTTTGGGTCTGGGTGCCGCGATGATTATGCGTCTGGCGTTGTTGGCGTCTATCGCCTGGATGACACATTTGGTTCATCCACTGTTTAGCATCATGGGCCATGATTTCTCTGCGCGAGACCTTATTTTGTCATTGGGTGGCCTGTTCTTAATCTGGAAGGCCAGCAAAGAGATCCACGAATCCATTGAAGGGGAAGAAGAGAGCATAAAAACCAACGTTCACTCTTTCTTTGGCGCGATCGTGCAAATCATGCTACTGGATATTATTTTCAGCCTCGATTCAGTCATTACCGCCGTCGGCCTGTCCGACCATCTTTTCATCATGATGGCAGCCGTGGTTATTGCCGTGTTGGTGATGATGTTCGCGGCAAAATCGATTGGTGATTTTGTGGAGCGTCACCCGTCGGTGAAAATGTTGGCGTTGTCATTCCTGTTACTGGTCGGCTTTACCTTGATTCTTGAAGGCTTCGATATTCACGTGCCGAAAGGTTACATCTACTTTGCGATGTTCTTCTCAATCGCCGTAGAAACACTGAACCTTATCCGTAACAAAAAGAACCCGCTGTAACCCACGCAGGGGAAGCATTCACGCTTCCCCTCTGTTTCTTTTAAGAATTTGCTGCTTATCATCATCATCAAATCTAGTTATTACTAGACTGTATATGTCACTCCATACCACTCGAGGCGAATAACGATGAAAAAATGGGCTGTTCTTATTTCCGCTGTCGGTCTGGCATTTGCGGTTTCTGGTTGTAGTAGCGATTACGTGATGGCAACCAAAGATGGTCGTATGATCCTGACTGACGGTAAACCCAAAGTCGATGACGACACTGGCTTAGTCAGCTACCGTGATCAGCAAGGCAACGAGATGCAGATCAATCGCGACGATGTTTCACAAATCATTGAACGCTAAAATATAAAGGTCAGCACCTGGCTGGCCTGTAACACTTTTCTTCACTTCCCCTCTTCCGCTTTTGCCTCCCCTCTGCCATGTTTATAGTCCATTTTTTGTTGGGCGCATGCCTGACCGTCAGACTGAATAATAAGGAAAGCGGCTATGCACTATCACCGTATCCCCCACAGCTCTCTTGAAATAAGTACGCTAGGGCTGGGAACCATGACGTTTGGTGAGCAAAATAGCGAAGCCGACGCGCATGAACAGCTGGATTACGCAGTCCATCAGGGAGTTAACCTCATTGATGTCGCTGAAATGTACCCGGTCCCGCCACGCCCGGAGACACAAGGACTCACCGAAACCTATGTCGGCAACTGGCTAAAACAGCGCGCTAATCGCGAGAAACTGATTATTGCCACCAAGGTCAGCGGCCCAAGCCGCAATAACGACGCAGGCATTCGACCGAATCAGATACTGGATCGTAGAAATATTCGTGATGCTCTGGATGCCAGTTTGAAGCGTCTGCAAACCGACTATATCGATCTCTATCAAGTTCACTGGCCGCAACGCGCCACTAACTGTTTTGGCAAACTGGGTTATACGTGGACTGATAATGCCGTGCCGGTCACGCTGCTTGAAACACTTGAAGCACTCACTGAGTTTCAGCGCGCCGGGAAAATTCGTTACATCGGTGTTTCCAACGAGACTCCGTGGGGTGTGATGCGTTATCTGCAATTGGCAGAGAAGCATGATTTACCGCGTATCGTCACCATCCAGAACCCGTACAGTCTGGTAAACCGTAGCTTTGAAGTGGGTCTGGCAGAAATTACTCAGCGTGAAGGCGTGGAGTTGTTGGCCTATTCTTGCCTGGGGTTTGGTACTCTGACCGGCAAATACCTCAACGGTGCAAAACCTGCTGGTGCGCGCAATACCCTGTTCAGCCGTTTCACCCGTTACAGCGGTGAGCAAACGCAGCTAGCGGTTGCCGCTTATGTCGATGTTGCGAAGCGACACAATCTCGACCCGGCGCAAATGGCACTGGCTTTTGTCCGTCGCCAACCGTTTGTCGCCAGCACGCTATTAGGTGCAACCACGCTTGAGCAACTGAAAACCAACCTTGAGAGCCTGCATTTAGATTTGAGTGAAGATGTGCTTGAAGAGCTGGAAGCCGTGAATCGTATTTATACCTATCCAGCACCGTAATGTGGGATTCGCTCTCCTGGTGGACGTGATACTTTGCCTGTATCGGAAAGGTTCCGTTCACCCCAAGTCTCTCGTTATATGCAGCCACCGAACCGGTGAACGTCAACGTCAAAACCTAAGGTCAAAAGCCGAAGCGGTTTTGACCTTGTTCCCGGTATAAATTGCCCCAGTGTTCCCCATAAGTCAGGGTGGCGTGGTCTGGAACCACGCCAGTGAGCGATCGCCGGGAGCGAATCGCGAACGACCCTGAACGTTGGGGATAAGCTGGGGTTTACCGCGCAGCGGCAATTTAAAACCGGGCGCCGAGGTCGCCAGGAGGGTGGCGTAACCCTCCTGGCACGTTCACCGTTAGCAACGGTTACAGGGATAATCAACCGCACGGGTGAACGGAAAACAGCGAAACTTACAGGTCTCCCTTACAGACTCTCTGAGCGGAGGAGGAAACACCCTATTTCTGACGAATCTGCCAAACCCACAACCCACCGATAGCCAGCGCAAACACCGCCCCGAAGCCAATGCCAATACCGACAATCGGCGCACCGGTTTTTACCGCCAGCGAGTAAAGCCCCAACATCAGCAACATCGCGGTATTTTCACCGAGATTCTGCACCGCAATGGCATTCCCCGCGCCAACCGAATGTTTGCCTCTCTCCTGAAGAAGTGCGTTAAGCGGAACAACGAAGAACCCGCCCAAAACACCAATCAGCACGAGCAGCATGTAAGACGGCAGCAACGCGTTTTGCATGGCAAAGAACAAAACGCCAACGCCGATCAAAATCCCCGCTGGCATGCATCGTGCCACCGTTTTAAGTGTCACCAGTTTTGCCGCAGCCCCCGCGCCAACCACGATGCCCACTGCAACCATGGCATTCAGATACGTTGGCGTTGCGTTATCGGTGATTCCCAGCGCCACCGGCACCCATAAAACCAGTAAGAAACGCAACGTCACGCCCGCGCCCCAGAACAAACTGGTGCCGACTAGCGAGAAGCGCGTTTCGCCGTTTAACCAAAGTGTACGGCAAGCGTTGAAGAAACTGCGGGTCATCGGGGTAAAGCGCCAGGACTGCCCAGGACGGGCTGGCGCAAGTTTCGGAATAAAAATATTCGCCACGACCGCCCCGGCATACACCAGCACACAGACGCCAAGTGCCGCAACGATATGCCAATCAGCCAGCACGCCACCCGCCATAGAACCCAGCAGAATGGCAGCAATGGTAGATGATTCCATCAGGCCATTTGCCTTCACCAGACGGTCGCCGGTCGTTAACTCACCAAGAATTCCGTATTTAGCCGGTGAATACGTCGCAGCACCTATCCCCACCAGCGTGTAACCGATAAAGGGATTGAGCCCAAAACAGATGACCGCCGCGCCGATTAGCTTAAGACTGTTGGCAAACATCATCACTCGTCCTTTGGCAAAGCTATCAGCCACCTGACCGACAAAGGGAGCAAATAAAATGTAAGCGCCGACAAACACCATCTGCAAAACGGGCTGACTCCAGTCGGGATAGAACTGCTGCTTCAATACCGCCAGGGTGGCAAACAGTAATGCGTTATCACCAAACGCCGATAAAAATTGCGCACAGGTGACGGCCATCATGCCCCTGGACCAAATGGAGGTATCGTTCACGGCGCTATCACGCATGCTTTGTCTCCAGTTGGTCTACCAGTGCTTTCAGGCTGACAAAATCAGGTTTACCACTGCCCAACACAGGTAACTGTTTCAGGAAGCGGATATCTCGTGGGACAACCAACTCAGGCACACCATGGGCGCGAGCATATTGCAGCAGTTTTTCTCGATTGAGTTCGTTATCCGTGGTGTACATCACCAATGCTTCACCTTTCGCCGCATCCGTTTTGATAACGGTTGCATGCATTTTCTCTGGTGAAACACCCAGCGCCAGTTGCTCGACCATTTCCAGCGAAACCATTTCACCCGCAATTTTGGCGAAGCGTTTAGCGCGCCCCTGAATCACACAAAAACCGTGCTCATCGAAACTGACGATATCACCGGTGTCATACCAACCCGCTTCCACTTCGCCCTGCGCATTTTCAGCACTCGGCGCTTCCAGCACGCCTGGGTTTTCGACTCGCAGATAGCCTTTCATGATGTTCGGCCCTTTCAGTTGCAACCGCCCACCGTTTTCAATACCGGGTACCGCCATTAGACGCGCATCCATCGCGGGCAAAATACGCCCCACAGTGCCTACTTTTGCCGCCATAGGGACATTAATTGAAACGACTGGCGCGCATTCCGTCACGCCATAACCTTCCAGAATACGCAGGCCAAATTTATCCTGCCAAAGCTGCTTAGTGCTTTCCTGAAGCTTTTCTGCTCCCGCAACCACGTAACGCAGACGGTAGAAGTCATATGGATTGGCGAAACGTGCATAGTTGCCAAGGAAGGTCGAAGTGCCAAACAGCACCGTGCAATTACGGTCATAAACCAATTCCGGCACAATGCGGTAATGCAGCGGGCTTGGATAGAGGAATACTTCTGCCCCCGTGAGTAGCGGGGTAAATAAGCCGACTGTCAGACCAAACGAGTGGAACAGCGGCAGCGCCGACATAAAGCGGTCGTTGGCGGTAAAATCCGCGATAGTACGAATTTGCTCAACGTTCGCCAGTAAGCTTTTGTGGCTGTGCACCACACCTTTGGGATTTCCTTCCGAGCCGGATGTAAATAACACCATCGCCGCATCTTCGGGTTGCTGTTTAACCTGTGCCAGGCGCGGCATAAATAAGTGACTGAAAATCCAAATTTTATCGGCGAGCGTCACATCGGCTTTTAAATCTTCCAGAAACACCCAACGTACCTGTGAAAGTTGCTCTGGCAAATGCCATAACTTGCCTTTGTCGAGAAACTGGCGGGAGGTGAAAATGGTTTTGAGTTGCGCGGCCGTAATCGCGCTGGTCAGTCCTTTTACACCCGAGGTGTAGTTCATCATCGCCGGAATGCGTCCGCGCGAAGAAGCACCAAAAATCACCGCCGCGCTGATTGCCGCATTCGGCAACATCAGGCCAATCGTTTCACCAGGAGCGGTGTATTTATTCAAAATACGCCCGACAAACAGCGTTTTGGTCAGCAAACTGCGGTAGGTGTCGGGTTTGAAATTAATGTCTTCGATGCAGTTTTTGCGCTCACCATAACGATATTGCGCGGCGAGTAACGCTTCGTATAACGTCTCTCTTGGGCGCACAGCCATACGCGCTTCCATCATTATTTGATGCAGCATTTCTCCGGCCATTTTGCGGCGTTCACGCGCACGTGGCGCATCCGGCATCGGAAGCGAAGTCGGTGGCAGAATATGCAGGCTGATGCGTGGAAATAAGCGGCGTTTGACTAACCCTTTCAGGCGGCTAAAGAACGTCAGTTCAGCACCATCAATACGAATCGGAATAACCGTCGCATTCGATTTAGCAGCGACAAACCCGGCCCCTTCATAGATTTTCATCAAAGAACCGGTCACCGAGATACGTCCTTCCGGGAAAATAACCACCGGACGGCCCTGCTCAACCAGACGCACCAGATGCTTAATCGACATCGGTTTGGTGGGGTCCAGCGGCACAAAATCAATCAGCGATTTAAGCCTGCGCATATACCACTGCTGGCTAATGGAAGAATAGACGGCAAACACCGGGCGGCCCGGTAAAAATAGCGCTAATAAAATTCCGTCAATGAAGGATACGTGATTGGGGACGATCAGAGTGCGCGATTGGGAAAGAACGTTTTGATCGCCATAAAGTCGTACTCTGAACAAAATACGAAATAGCGTCCGGAAAAAACCAAATAGCATAGCAACTCCCTTTGTCGTGAATAAGCCGCAGACAGTTAAGTGTAATGCCTGCAGATTACATGAGTAACATTAAAGGAGCGATAGTGTGTGTGAATGTAAGGTCTGAAAAAAAGGCAAAAAAAACCTGCGCATCTGCGCAGGTTGGTGCAAAAGAATTGTACTTAACAACGTACCGAGAATTCTCACCAATCAATACCTCTGGGATTTGAATTGTGGCGCACTCTTAGCAGGCTCACCAGTGAGAAAAAGCAAGGGAATTAGCGGAAAGTGCAACCAGGTGTTTAAAACATCTTTTCCTGTTACAGGCTGGTGAATTTTGGGCAAAAAAAACCTGCGCATCCGCGCAGGTTGGTGTAATTCATGTGATCAGCATTAGATGCTGACATCACCTATCAATACCTCTGGGACTTCAAATGTAGCAGTGGCTTGTGAGTTTTCGCCATTTCGAAATAGCAACAGCGCGATGCAAACTGTAAGCAAAGATTTGGCCTGAAATCATTAAAAATCCAGAACATGCCTTTTAATGCCGCTGCGCTTGAATTTCAAGGCTACAAAAGTGTAACGATTACACTAAAAATGGCTGCATTTTGCCTTGGTTTGCGATGTGAACTACAGTTGCGCCCTTGAAGTAGCGCGCCTTTTCCGTAACACTTAAAATTGTGTAAACGCTTACCCACTCAGGAACACTTTCGATGGCGACCATAAAGGATGTAGCAAAACTGGCAGGCGTTTCTGTCGCCACGGTGTCTCGTGTCATTAATGATTCACCGAAAGCCAGCGATGCGTCGCGTCAGGCTGTGACCAGCGCGATGGAAGAACTTAACTACCATCCCAACGCTAACGCGAGAGCCCTTGCCCAGCAAACCACTGAAACCATTGGCTTGATTGTGGGAGATGTGTCCGACCCCTTCTTCGGCGCGATGGTCAAAGCCGTCGAGCAAGTGGCCTATCGTACCGGCAACTTTTTGTTGATCGGTAACGGCTATCACAACGAACAAAAAGAACGTCAGGCTATTGAGCAGCTTATTCGCCATCGTTGCGCAGCCCTGGTGGTACATGCAAAAAAAATCCCTGATAGCGAATTGATTTCATTAATGAAACAGATGCCAGGCATGGTCGTTATCAACCGTATTCTTCCCGGTTTCGAAAAACGATGTGTGGCTCTGGATGACCGTTACGGCGCGTGGCTTGCGACGCGTCATTTGATTCAGCAAGGCCATACCAAAATTGGCTATCTTTGTTCCAACCACCAGATTTCAGATGCCGAAGACCGTTTGCAAGGTTATTACGACGCGCTGACTGAACACGGTTTACCAGTCAACGATCGGTTAGTGACTTATGGCGAGCCCGACGAAAGCGGTGGTGAGCAAGCAATGACGGAGCTGCTTGGGCGCGGCCGGCATTTCAGTGCGGTGGCGTGTTACAACGATTCCATGGCCGCCGGGGCAATGGGTGTACTCAACGATAACGGCATTGATGTTCCGAAAGAGATTTCATTGATTGGCTTCGATGATGTATTGATTTCACGTTATGTCCGACCTCGTCTGACCACCGTTCGTTATCCGATAATCACCATGGCTGCGCAAGCTGCAGAATTAGCGCTGGCACTGGCCGAAAAACGTGAATTGCCGGAAATAACCAATATGTTTAGCCCAACACTGGTGCGCCGACATTCGGTAATTTCACATTCTGAAGAGTGATGTTTAAAGAATAAAACGGTACATGTGAACGGGTTTATTCGGATAATCCAGCCCGTCACCGATGTACTGCCAGCCAAAACGCTCGTAGTAATCTTTGCAGGCAGAATAGAGATAAAGTTGTGGATAGCCGAGCGTGCGGGCGTATTGGATAACGTGTTCCTGAAGTTTTGCTCCGAGCCCGCGCCCACGCTGGTTTTCATCGATATATAACGCAGCAAGCCACGGATAGAGATCCTGCCGACTGATCAAATCGCAGCGCCACAGTCCCACCGTCCCCAGCAATTTCGCCCCTTCTACAGCAACAAATGTCAGCGGCATTTCTCCTTCTCGCTGGCTTGTTGCGACAATCGAGGCGAAAAAGTCACGGCTGTCTTCAGTGCCGAACGCCTGCCACTGCCAGTCAATGACTTGCTGTGCATGCTGAGGTACGGCGTAAAGCGGCAGGATTTTCACATTAACTTTCCCTGGAAAATAGGGACCGACTCGAAAAGATAGCCGTCAAAATCCGGCGCATCAGAATCAGACTGCTCCAGCAGGCTGTTTTTGACGTTTTCTAAGTGTTGCCACATCGCCTGCCACGACCCCATCACATCACGGCGGCGCAGAGCCGCCAGTATTGTTTGCAGGTCGCCAAGCCATTTCAGGCGATAGCTACGAGAGTCAATATTCGCGCGTAACTTCTGCCACATCGGGCTGCTATCAAGATGACGCCAGATACTCTCAACCGTCGCCAGCAACATCTGGTTTTGCGAAGCGCCTGCCAAAACCAAATGAAACATCTTGCAGTTATCCTGACTAAGGTCGTTTATCGCGATGGCTCGCTGTTCTTGCTCAAGGATACGTTTGAGATTATCGATGTCGGCTTTGGTCGCCATTTTTGCGGCAAATGCCGCAATGTTACTTTCCAGGAGTTGGCGCGCTTGTAGCATTTCAAACGGGCCAATATCGCTACTGAAAAAGGCTTCTTCTTCCGCTTCGTTTTCTGCCGGAACACGCGTGACGTACACTCCCGAGCCCTGGCGAATATCCACCGTGCCTTGTAACTCAAGCATCAGCAAAGCTTCACGAACAATGGTGCGGCTGACACCATAAGTCTCAGCAATATTACGTTCGGGCGGCAAACGTGAGCCAACCGGATACAAACCCTGCATAATTTGTGCGCGCAGATCCTCACCAATTTCCTGGTATTGTTTTTTCTCTGGCGAAATCACTACCTTGTCCACAATATCACCCGCATTGTTGATTCTCAGCGGCATAGTGTTCTGCCGCTGATTAATATCCGTTAGCTTATCAAACTATCCATCTGAAAAGATTATTTCCATTCATCATCAATATCGAGCTGTAGGACTCGAGACTCACTCAGCGCCCGATACCAATGGGCCGATTTTTTCGCACGACGCTCGCGGTTGTTTTGCAGGTTGATTTCAATCAGACCATAGCGGTTTTTGAACGCATTCATGGGTGAAACGTTATCTGTAAACGCCCACAGCATGTAACCCTGGCAGTTTGCACCATCTTCGCGTGCACGCAGTGTCTGGTACAGATGTTCACTGATAAACGCAATGCGATAGTCATCTTCAATCACACCGTCTGCATTGCGGAACTGCGCTTCATTTTCCGTCCCCATGCCGCTCTCTGCGACAAACCAGGAAATATTGCGGTACTCGTTTTTAATCCGCATCGCCATGTCGTAAATAATGCGCGGATAAATTTCCCAGCCCCGTGACGTATTCATGCGCCGCCCAGGCAGTTCAAACGGTTCGTAGTAATAGGCGGGATGGAAAGGTGTTTCTGGATTCCACGCACGCGACGGCGCTTTAACACGGTGCGGGTAATACAGATTGATCCCCAATTCATCGACCGTGTTTTCACGGATGATCGCCAGCTCTTCTTCCGTGTAATCCCACTCCACATGGTGTTTTTCCAGCAGTTCAATCAGTTGTTGCGGGTATTCACCGTGCACCAAAGGGTCTAAAAAAACGCGGTTGTAGAACAGATCGTAAATCTGCGCGGCTTGCTGATCGTGTGCCGCACTGGATCGCGCATAGGTGACTTCCGGGTTGAGAATGCAACCAACAGTCCCGCGATAACCTTTCTCGCGGAACAGTTTCACGACTTTCGCCGTGGCGAGGATTTTATGGTGATTCCACTGCATCCACTTATGGGTGTTTTGCTCATACGGCCAGCGCAAAGCATCCAGATACACGCGCGTTTGCACCACAATCGGTTCGTTGAAGGTAAACCAGCGATTCACCTTGTGGGCGTAACGGGCAAAGACTTTTTCCGCATACAGCACATATAGCTCAACGACTTTTTTCGATGCCCAGCCGCCGTAGTTTTCGAATAGCGTGGCAGGCAATTCGTAGTGTTCGAGGCAGATCATCGGTTCAATACCGGTACTCAGCATTTCGTCGAAAAGATTATCGTAATACTGCGCGTAATCTTCATCGATGATGCCATTTTCGTAATCGGTGAAAAAACGTGACCAGTTGATTGAGGTGCGATAGTGCGTCAGTCCTGCCTGTTTCATCAGCCACACGTCTTCGCGGTATCGGTTAATGAAATCCGTCGCGACTGCCGGGCCATAACCGTTGTGCCAGACGTGTCGGTCGTTTTTGTACCAGGCATCAAGCCAGGAATCCTGCCCTTCTTTTTTGCCGCTCCAACCTTCAGTTTGCCAGGCCGAAGCCGCAGCACCGAGAATAAAATCTTTTGGAATGGTGACTTTTACGTTGCTCATGCCTTCCTCACGCGTTATTGGCAATTTGTTGCTGTTCAGCCTGCAACTGCGCCTGTTCAGCACGGCGAGAGGCAATTTTCACAAACGGCAGGTAAATCAGAACGGAAACCAGAATGCAGCCCAATTGCGTGACGACTGCGCCCATAGAACCCGCAGTGGAAAGCCAGGCGTTAATCAATGGCGGTGTCGTCCACGGCACCATGACGACCGCTTTCCCCGCAAAACCCATCACCGTTGCGAAATATCCAATAGTCCCGGTGACCAGCGGCGTGATGATGAAAGGAATAGCCAAAATTGGATTTAGCATAATCGGCATACCAAAAATCACCGGTTCGTTAATATTGAAGATCCCCGGCCCAAAAGAGAGTTTTGCTATCTCTTTCATTTCTTTGCGTTTAGTCGCGATCATGACTGCAATCAGTAACCCGATGGTTAAACCCGAGCCGCCAATACTCATGTACACATCCCAGAAAGGCATGGTGATGATGTTGGGGATCTCTTTGCCCTGCTCAAACGCACTCATGTTGACGGTTATCGCCCCGAGCAACAGCGGTTCGCGGATAGGTTTAATCATCTGGTTGCCGTGAATACCGATAACCCAGAAAAGCTGCGCGACAAACATCAACAACAGGATACCCGGCAGGCTTTGTACCACTTTTTCCAGCGGTTGCTGCACCACCTGATACACCGCGTCATACAGATACATCCCGGTGGTTTGGTGGAAGATAAAGCCAAATGTCGCAATTGCCGTGACGGTAATAATTGAAGGGATTAGCGCTGAGAATGAAGCGGAAACATTCGGTGGAACCGTGTCGGGCATCTTTATCTTCAGCCCTTCGCGCTTTTCCAGCCAGCAGTAAACTTCAACCGACAAAATGGCAATAAACATGCCGAGGAACAGGCTGCGAGTGTCAGAAAACTGGCGTGCCAGAATGTCTTTCACCATATGCATTTGCCCATCGACCATCATTTCAATGGTGGTCGGCGTGACGCAAATAAAACAAATGACCGCCAGTAAACCGGGAAACAGGCTTTTAATACCGTTAATTCGCCCCAGTTCTATGCCAATCAGAAAGACGGCACCAATGTTCAGGAAGTTAAGTGTGGCGTAGTTAATCGCCGCGGTAATCGGTTTTAGTTGTGCAAGAAATGACAATGCGGAAAAGCTGGCGAGGCCGTTTTTCGGGTCCAACACCATGTTTGAAATCAGTACCGAAAATGCCCCGACAATAATCACTGGCATCAGGGTGATGAACGAGGCTTTGATTGCCATGATGTAACGGTAGCTGTTGAATTTAGTCGCAAAACTCCCCAGCGAATCAATTAACTTTTCCTGCAATGCCATAGGGTATACCTCAGTTATGTCGTTTTTTATTATTTAGGGCGATGGATAACTAACGATACCCGAGTGACTTCAAGTTGCAGCCAGGCGGCAATCGAATGAATCCCGATGAGCTTACTCAAGTAAGTGATTCGGGTGAATGAAAGCAGCCAACACCCCTGCATCTTTGAAGTCGACGGGTATTTTTGGTATACCAAAAATAGAACCAACTCCTTAACATTTCTGTGATAAAAGTCCCAGGTTGCTATATTGGAATTCCAATACCAACCAATTTCATCATTTTGGTATACCAAAAAGCGACACGAGAAGTATGACGGGGAAAAAGCGTGATCCGGTACGACAAATGGCATAACGAAGCCGCAAGCCCGATGTTTCACCTTCGCAGCATGGTAAACTAGCGAAATTATGCGACCGCGCCGCAAGCGTCTTAATCAGGAATGAATTGATGGTCACAATGCTGGATGTCGCGCTACGCGCAGGCGTTTCCAAAGCAACGGTATCTCGCGTGCTCAATGGAATTGGACAAGTTAAAGAGAGCACGCGCGAGCAGGTTTTTAACGCCATGGAAGAGTTAGGTTACCGGCCTAATTTTTTGGCGCGATCGCTTGCGAATCGCAGCAGCAATAGCGTGGGTCTGGTGGTATCGACTTTTGATGGCTTTTACTTTGGCCGCTTACTACGGCAAGCCTCACGTCAGACTGAAGCATGGGGAAAACAGCTGATTGTCACCGACGGGCACGATACGCCGCAAAAGGAGCTCGAAGCCGTCCAAATGCTGGTCGATCGTCACTGCGATGCCATCGTGCTGTACACCCGTTTTATGAATGAACGCACGTTGCTTTCGCTCATGAACAGCATCAAGGTGCCGCTGGTCGTGATTAACCGGGATATCAGCCTTGCCCGGGATCGCTGCGTTTTCTTTGAGCAACAGGATGCCGCCTTTAAAGCGACCGACTATTTAATTCAGCAAGGGCATCGTGAGATTGCCTGCATTACGGTGCCGATCTCTACGCCAACCGGCCAGGCCCGATTAATGGGTTATCGGAAAGCGCTGCAAAAACATGGTATTGCCTATAGCGAAGATCGCGTCAAATACGGCGATTCCACCATGACACTCGGCCACAAGCTGTGTCAGGAATTACTCGAAAGCCGCGTGCCATTTACCGCGTTGTTTGCCTGCAACGACGATATGGCGCTAGGTGCGTCAAAAGCGCTGCATCAGGCAGGCCGGCGGATACCGCAGGATATTTCGTTGTTTGGTTTTGATGATGCGCCGAGCGCGCAGTGGCTGGAGCCTGCACTGTCCAGCGTTTATTTGCCAATCGATAGCATGATTACCACGGCCATTGATCAGGCGATAAAACTGGCAAACGGCGAACCGATCGAAGCGATTCCACCGTTTGTTGGCAAGCTGGTGTTGCGTGAGTCAGTAGAGCCTGGGCCTTATTACAGTTCCAGTGCTAACAACTCCTGAATAGTCTGGCGACGGCGAATCAGCCGCGCCTCGCCTTTATCAAACAGTACTTCAGGAAGCAGCGGGCGGCTGTTGTAGTTGGACGACATGGACGCGCCGTACGCGCCGGTATCATGCAGCACCAGATAGTCGCCGACCTGCACTGGCGGTAACTTGCGTGTTTCCACTTTGCCGCCTTCTTGCTGGGTAAACACATCACCCGATTCACACAATGGCCCGGCAACGACGGTTTCGACCCATGGTTGCGCCTCCAGATCACGCCCATCGCCCGCCAAAGCAGAAATATGGTGGTAGCTGCCATACATTGAAGGGCGCATCAAATCGTTAAAACCGGCGTCAATCAGCACAAAGTGGCGTGACCCCATATTTTTAACGGAACGGACCTGAGCCACCAGCACGCCCGATTCTGCTACCAGGAAACGGCCTGGTTCAATTTCGAGTTTTACCGGATGCCCCAGGCGATGAGCTATTTTTTCACGCGCCGCGTTCCACAGGCCGTAATAGTGATCGGTATCGATGGTTTCTTCGCCTTCGCGATAAGGAATCGACAAACCGCCGCCCGCTGAAATCGCCTCCAAATCCTGCCCGAAATCAATCACCTGTTGCACCATCGCGCCACAAACACGTTCCAGATGACCGTAATCAACGCCAGAACCAATGTGCATATGAATGCCGACTAATTGCAGTTTGTAGCGTTGGATAACTTCCAGCGCCTGCGGTAAATCCGCGTGCCAAATCCCGTGCTTGCTATTCTCGCCACCGGTGTTGGTTTTCTGGCTATGCCCATGACCAAAACCTGGGTTAACGCGCAGCCACACGCGATGCCCTGGCGAGACTTCGCCCAGCTGCTGCAACATATCCACGGAACCGGCGTTGACCGGAATTTGCTGCTCAGCCACCAGTTCAAGCGTCGGTTGGTCAATCATATCGGCGGTGAATACGATGTCATCGGGGTTTTCCAACGGCTTATATCCTGCCGCCAACGCACGTTCAATTTCGCCCTGCGATACCGAATCAACCTTCACACCCTGCTCGCGCATCAAGCGCAAAATATGAATATTCGAACAGGCCTTTTGGGCAAAACGAATGACATCAAACTGGCGCAACTGGGCAATCTGTTGGCGAATAATATCCGCGTCGTAAACCCAGACCGGGCAACCAAATTCCGCAGGCAGTGTCAGTAAATTTTGCGCGTTCAAAGCAGTGTTGGTGTTATTCAGTGGGCGTGGCATGACGAGCTCCGATAATCATTCATTTTCTTCATTACGCCATAGAGTGAGATGGAGAAAAAATATCGATTTCTCGCAAGTCTATTCATATATGATATGGATAAAGGAGACAATCATGCCCTCAATTACCTTACGCCATATCGAAATTTTCCACGCCGTCATGACCGCCGGTAATCTCACCGAGGCCGCAGGGCTGTTGCATACCTCGCAGCCTACCGTCAGTCGTGAACTGGCAAGGTTTGAGAAGCTGATTGGTCTGCGATTGTTCGAGCGCAGTCGCGGGCGGCTACATCCCACAGTTCAGGGTTTACGGCTATTTGAAGAGGTGCAGCGATCCTGGTACGGGCTGGATAGAATTTTGAGTGCCGCTGAAAGCCTGCGTGAGTTCCGCCAGGGCGAACTGTCGATTGCCTGCCTGCCGGTGTTTTCGCAATCTTTCCTGCCGGTATTAGTCCAACCGTTTCTGGCGCGTTATCCAGAATTAAGCCTGAATATTGTGCCGCAAGAATCCCCGTTGTTGGAGGAGTGGTTGTCTGCTCAGCGCCACGATCTTGGGTTGACCGAAAATACGGTCACGCCCGCCGGAACGGAACGCCAAACCTTGCTGACACTCAACGAAGTCTGCGTACTGCCAACCGGGCACCGCCTTGCGGATAAAAAAGTGCTTACGCCACAAGATTTCGCAGGGGAAAACTACATCAGTTTGTCGCGTACCGACAGCTATCGCCAGCTACTGGATTCGCTGTTTCAGGAGCACGACGTTAAACGACGGATGGTGATGGAAACACACAGCGCGGCGTCCGTGTGTGCGATGGTGAGGGCGGGTGTCGGTGTCTCCGTGGTCAATCCTTTGACCGCACTGGATTATGCTTCGAGTGGCGTTGTCGCACGGCGCTTTAGCGTGGCGGTACCGTTTACCGTAAGCCTGATCAGGCCGCTGCACCGGCCTGCTTCCGCGCTCGTCAGCGCGTTTAGCGAACATCTGCAAAACAGTATGCAAATCTACCTCGAACCGCTGAGTACGCTGCTTGACGCCTGAGTTACTGCTCGGTTGCAGGTTGTTGATGCCCGGTGCCATTGCTGAAGTTAATCAGGCAAATAATCAGCCCGATAGCCGCAAGCCCAGCCGCTGCAACCGGAACGGCAGTGAGGCCGAAACCGTGGGCAATCACGGAGCCACCTACCCATGCGCCTAGCGCATTGCCCACATTAAATGCAGCAATGTTGAGCGTGGAGACCAGATTAGGCGCATCTTTGCCGTGAAGCACGACGTTGATTTGCAGCGCAGGAACGGTCGCAAACGCCGCCATCGCCCAGAGAAACAGCGTGATTTCCGCAAGCCACATGCCATGGCTGGTCCAGTGGAACAGCAACGAGAAGAGAGCAATCAGGCTAAAGCTCAGGATCAAGCTGAAGGAAACGCGCCAGTCAGCCAGGCGTCCACCAAGGATATTCCCGACGGTTAAACCCGCGCCAATCAGGAACAAAGTCCAGCTCACGCCCTGATGCGTTACTCCCGTGACCTGTAGCAGCATTGGCGCAATATAACTAAACAGGGCAAACATCGCAGCGGCAAAAAACACCGTCATAGAAAGAGAAAGCCACAGTTTGCCATTCGCCAGCGCGCTGACTTCGCGTTTCAGGTCGGTAGGCGTCTCTTCCTTTTGCGCAGGTAAACTGACAATCAGCGCCACAAATGCCACAACGCCGATAATCGCCACGCCCCAGAACGTCGAACGCCATCCGAACAACTGCCCGAACCAGGTGCCAATCGGCACGCCCAACACATTCGCTAATGTCAGGCCGGTAAACATCAACGCCACAGCCGAAGCTTTGCGATTTGGCGCGACCAGACTTGCCGCCACCACCGCGCCAATGCCGAAGAAGGCGCCGTGGCACAATGCCGTAATAATGCGAGCCAGCATCAGGAACGAGTAATTCAGCGCCAGCGCACACAGAATGTTACCGACAATAAAAATCACCATCAGCAGAATCAGCGAAAGTTTACGCGGCAATCGTGCCGTCAGTAACGCCATGATCGGTGCGCCGATGGCCACCCCGAGCGCGTAGCCGCTAATCAGCCAGCCGGCCGAGGGAATAGAAATCGCCAGATCCCCCGCAACATCGGGCAGCAGGCCCATAATAACGAACTCCGTCGTGCCGATGGCAAACGCACTCATCGCCAGCGCGAGTAAGGAAACAGGCATGGAATAACTCCAGGTTGCAAATAACAAAAGGCGGGAGAGCGAAGCTCAACCGCCAGATTTCGGGGATGTCAGAGGTGCAGCTTGTATGAAAAACTGTGCGCTGCTTAACAAATTTATAACACACAAAACGCAGGAGGTGACCCGGCGAGCGCTAAGGATACTCTGCTTTATCCATTAACCATTTGAACTTTAAAATAAAAAAAAGACTACTCTGCCAACATGAAATTAACTGCATCAGCCGCATGAATAGCCGCTGTATCGAATACCGGTAGCGTGCAATCTTGCTGAGTAAGCAGCAAACCGATTTCAGTGCAGCCAAAAATCACACCCTGCGCACCCTGCCCCTGCAGTTCCTCGATCACCTGCTGATAAAAGTGCTTAGACTCGGCAGTGATTTTTCCCAGGCACAGTTCTTCGAAGATTATCTGATTAATACGCAAACGCTGTTCTTCATTTGGGATCAACGATTCAATACCGAACTCGGCATGCAGGCGGCCCCGGTAGAAATCCTGCTCCATGGTGTAACGTGTGCCCAGTAGCGCAACACGCTGTACATTTTGCGCGGTGATGGCGCGCCCTGTTGCATCGGCGATATGCAAGAACGGCAGCGTGCAACGTGACTCAATGTGGTGTGCCACTTTGTGCATGGTGTTGGTACAAAGTACGATGCCCTCGGCACCGGCTTTTTGCAGGCCGAGCGCCGCTTGTGCCAGCATATCGCCTGCTAAATCCCACTCACCACTGGCCTGACACGCTTCGATTTCATGGAAATCCACGCTGTGCAGCACGATTTTGGCCGAGTGCAACCCACCTAAGCGCTGCTTAATCCCTTCATTTATCAAACGATAATAGGGGATTGTCGATTCCCAACTCATCCCACCCAGCAGACCGATTGTTTTCATCACGTGCCACCTGTTCATATTTATTTCATTGGTTATATCAGAGAGATGACGCAATGCGAAAGCGTGATCGGCACGACAAAACGCCGGAACCAACTATCGCAAAGGAATTTTTCAGGATACGATTATTTAAATGAAACGTCGTTTCACATGATAAGGAATCGAGAAATGTTCACTTTTATTAAAGATACTCAATTGGAAGATTTAGGTGCGGGCGTCAGCCGCCGCATTCTCGCGCACGACGGTAAAATGATGGCGGTGCAGGTTAACTTTGAAAAAGGTGCCATCGGCCCGATGCATAATCACCCGCATGAGCAGTTAACGTATGTGCTGTCTGGCGAATTTGAATTCACTATCGGTGAAGAAACCCAGCGCGTTAGCGCAGGCGACACCCTGTATAAAGAACCTCACGTGATGCACGGTTGCGTTTGCCTTGCCGCAGGCACGCTGTTGGATACCTTTACCCCAATACGTGAAGACTTCCTGAAGAAATAATTGCTGAATGAACTGCTCTGAACAGACGCGAAAGTCGGGAGCAGTTCATCACTGTAATAAATATATTAGGTTGCTAATAATACCGGCAACACTCAAACCTTTCCTTCCGTAATCTCTTTCTCCCTATTCATTATTTAATTTCAGCATAAATATAAGACACTCCAGCCTGCATTTAACAAAAGCCCCTCTCCGTTAATATTTACACACGAAACAAATAAGAAAACCTCATTATTGATAAAACAATAACAACATGATTTATATGATTATTTAAACAATAAAATCATTGCCCTCTTCTGCAACTCTCGCCAATCCATAAGAAATTTATTCATCACTCATTCGTTCCTATACCCTGACTTATTTTAGGTCATTTTTTAGCCGCAAAGAGAAAAACGCCACATGCATCAAACAATCGAAACAGCGTTTCGACTTTGATCACATTTCCATGATTAATCGAATGACTCATTTACAAATAGTAATAAGATTATTTAAAACAATGTTTCACAAATCAGGAACCACGGTTCGCATGTTTATGAAATCTGTACATCCCCCACAGAAACCAAAAACAGGCAACGGTGATTTAACACTTAATTATCAATCAATTATCAGGGAATGAATATGATATCTACGCCAACCGCTTTCCGACCCAGCCGTATGGATTTACGGGTGAGGCAATGAGTTTCAAGAACAATTTTGTAAAAACAATTTTTAAACCATTGATCGCCAGGTAGGTATGTATGAATGAAAACAAAATGCTGGGATTGGCATGGATATCGCCCTACATAATTGGGCTGCTTATCTTTACTGCCTTCCCGTTTGTTTCATCTTTCTTCCTCAGTTTTACTGAGTACGATTTGATGAACCCGCCGGTGTTCACCGGTATTGAAAACTATCGCTACATGTTGACCGAAGATTCACTCTTCTGGAAATCCATGGGCGTGACGTTTGCGTACGTGTTTTTAACTATCCCGTTAAAACTCGCTTTCGCACTGGGTATCGCCTTTGTTCTGAACTTTAAACTGCGCGGCATCGGCTTCTTCCGTACTGCGTATTACATCCCATCCATTCTGGGTAGCTCGGTAGCAATCGCAGTTTTATGGCGTGCACTGTTTGCCATCGACGGACTGCTCAACAGCTTTATCGGCGTGTTTGGTTTGGACCCGGTGAACTGGCTGGGCGAGCCTTCTCTGGCCCTGATGTCCGTTACGCTACTGCGTGTCTGGCAGTTCGGTTCTGCCATGGTCATCTTCCTTGCCGCGTTGCAAAACGTTCCGCAATCACAGTATGAAGCGGCAATGATCGACGGTGCGTCTAAATGGCAGATGTTTATGAAAGTCACGGTGCCTTTGATTACACCGGTTATTTTCTTCAACTTCATTATGCAGACCACGCAGGCGTTCCAGGAGTTTACCGCACCGTACATCATTACCGGTGGCGGCCCGACTCACTACACCTACTTGTTCTCACTCTACATCTACGACACCGCGTTCAAATACTTCGATATGGGTTATGGCGCAGCACTGGCGTGGGTTCTGTTCCTGGTCGTGGCGGTCTTTGCCTCCATCGCCTTTAAGTCATCGAAATACTGGGTGTTCTACTCCGCAGATAAGGGAGGCAAAAATGGCTGATATTTCAAATAACCAGCTCGGGTCTACAAGCCAGACAGATTTGGCCGAGCAAGAAGTCGCACGTACGTTACGTCGCGAAAAAATCAGCCGTACCATCCGCTATGTGGTGCTGATATTTGTTGGTCTGTTAATGCTCTACCCGCTGGTGTGGATGTTCTCTGCGGCATTTAAACCGAACCACGAGATCTTCACCACTCTGGGTCTGTGGCCGTCAAACCCAACCAGCGACGGTTTCGTCAACGGCTGGAAAACCGGTACTGAGTACACCTTTGGTCACTACATGTGGAACACCATGCAGTATGTGATTCCAAAGGTTCTGCTGACCATTATCTCTTCAACGATTGTCGCTTACGGCTTCGCCCGTTTCGAAATCCCGTTCAAGAAGTTTTGGTTCGCAACGCTGATTACTACCATGCTGCTGCCAAACACCGTGCTGTTAATCCCGCAATACCTGATGTTCCGTGAAATGGGCATGTTGAATAGCTACCTGCCGCTGTGGCTGCCAATGGCGTTCGCAACCCAAGGGTTCTTTGTCTTCATGTTGATCCAGTTCCTGCGTGGTGTTCCACGCGATATGGAAGAAGCCGCGCAAATTGATGGCTGCAACTCCTTCCAGGTGCTGTGGTATGTGGTCGTGCCGATTCTGAAACCGGCCATTATCTCCGTCGCCCTGTTCCAGTTCATGTGGTCAATGAACGACTTCATCGGGCCGCTGATTTATGTGTACAGCGTAGACAAATACCCAATTGCACTGGCGCTCAAAATGTCTATCGACGTGACGGAAGGCGCTCCATGGAACGAAATTCTGGCAATGGCGAGCATCTCCATTCTGCCATCGATCATCATCTTCTTCCTGGCTCAACGCTACTTCGTACAAGGCGTGACCAGCAGCGGAATTAAAGGTTAAGTGAGGGAATATCATGGCTGAAGTTATTTTCAACAAATTGCAAAAAGTGTACTCCAACGGCTTCCAGGCGGTTCATGGTATCGATCTGAAAATTGAAGACGGTGAGTTCATGGTTATCGTCGGCCCATCTGGCTGCGCGAAATCAACCACCCTGCGTATGCTGGCGGGCCTCGAAACCATCAGCGGCGGTGAAGTCCGCATCGGCGACCGTGTCGTCAACAACCTGGCTCCAAAATCTCGCGGAATTGCGATGGTGTTCCAGAACTACGCCTTGTATCCGCACATGACGGTGCGTGAGAACCTGGCGTTCGGTCTGAAGCTGAGCAAATTGCCAAAAGATCAGATTGAAACTCAAGTTAATGACGCTGCAAAAATTCTTGAACTCGATGAGCTGATGGACCGCCTGCCGCGCCAGCTGTCAGGCGGCCAGGCACAACGTGTGGCCGTAGGCCGTGCGATTGTGAAAAAACCCGACGTGTTCTTGTTTGACGAACCGCTGTCTAACCTTGATGCCAAACTGCGTGCGTCGATGCGCATTCGTATCTCTGACCTGCATAAGCAACTCAAGAAGAGCGGCAAACCGGCCACCACCGTTTATGTGACCCACGATCAGACCGAAGCGATGACCATGGGCGACCGCATCTGCGTGATGAAACTCGGTCACATCATGCAGGTGGACACGCCAGATAACCTCTATCACTACCCGAAAAATATGTTCGTGGCAGGCTTTATTGGCGCGCCAGAAATGAACATTCGTCCGAGTAAGCTGATTGAAAAAGATGGCCGTCTGCAAATCAGCGTCGGTCATGACACGCTTGCCCTGAATGAGCGTCAGCAGAAGCGTTGTGCTGAATACAAAGGTCAGGACATCTTCTTCGGCATCCGTCCTGAATTTATTTCTCTCTCAGATGAACCGTTCGCTGACAGCCACTCCAGCGGTGAAATGGTACGTGTGGAGAACATGGGCCATGAGTTCTTCATCTACCTGAAAGTAGCTGATTTCGAAATGACCTGCCGCATCCCTTCCGATGAAGCTAAGCCGATGATTGAAAAGGGTCTTCACCGCAAGGTGTATTTCAAATTTGACATGGAAAAATGTCATATTTTCGACGCAAAAACAGAACAGAACATCTCTCTCTGACAGGAGTCTATGATAATGAAAAAAGTGCTGTTAAGTACCCTGATTGCCTCCACACTCGGCATGGCTGCTGGCTCGGCGTTTGCGGCAGATCAAGTTGATTTACGTATGTCCTGGTGGGGCGGTAACGGACGCCATCAGGTGACTCTGAAGGCAGTTGAAGAGTTCCAGAAACAACATCCAAACATTAAGGTGAAGTCTGAATACACTGGTTGGGACGGCCATCTGTCCCGTCTGACCACCCAGATTGCTGGCGGTACTGAACCAGACGTGATGCAAACAAACTGGAACTGGCTGCCTATTTTCTCTAAAACCGGCACCGGCTTCTACGATCTGAATACCGTGAAAGATGAGCTGAATTTAGCGCAGTTTGATCCTAAAGAGCTGCAATCGACGACCGTCGATGGAAAGCTGAACGGTATTCCGATTTCCGTCACCGCGCGAGTGTTCTATTTCAACGACGAAACCTGGAAAAAAGCAGGCATCGCTTACCCGAAAACGTGGGATGAGCTGATGGCGGCGGGTAAAACCTTCGAATCCAAACTGGGCAAGCAGTACTTCCCTGTGGTGTTAGAACATCAGGATACGCTGTCTTTACTGCGCTCTTACATGGTGCAGAAATACAATATTCCAGAAATCGACACGACGAAAAAACAGTTTGGTTACAGCAAAGAACAGTGGGTTGAGTTCTTTGGAATGTATAAGAAACTCATCGACAGCCACGTGATGCCTGACACCAAATACTATGCCTCATTTGGTAAGAGCAACATGTATGAGATGAAGCCCTGGATTGAGGGTGAGTGGGCTGGTACTTACATGTGGAACTCCACCATTAAGAAGTATTCCGACAACCTGAAGCCACCAGCGAAACTGGAACTGGGCTCTTACCCAATGCTGCCAGGTGCCACTGACGCCGGTCTGTTCTTCAAACCTGCGCAAATGTTCTCTATCAGTAAAACGACAAAGCATCCGAAAGAAGCCGCTATGCTGATTAACTTCTTGCTCAACGAGAAAGCGGGCGTAGAAGCGCTGGGTCTGGAGCGTGGTGTTCCGTTAAGCAAAGCCGCTGTGACTCAGCTGACTGCTGACGGCGTGATCAAAGATAACGATCCGGCGGTTGCAGGTCTGAAACTGGCGCAATCTCTGCCAAACAAACTGCCTACGTCTCCGTACTTTGACGACCCGCAAATTGTGTCCTTGTTCGGCACCTCTTTGCAGTACATCGATTATGGTCAGAAAACGGTAGAAGAAACGGCTGCTGAGTTTGAGCGCCAGGGTAACCGTATTCTGAAGCGCGCGATGCGTTAATTAATTCTGGTTTCAGGTGTTGTGTATGGCCCCGCATGCGGGGCTTTTTTAGTTCTGAAGAACGTGATTTATATTGGAATTAGCGAAGGTTCCGTTCACCAGAAGTACTCCGTTATATGGAACCACCGAACCGGTGAACGTCATAGGGGAGCCGCCGTCGCTCCCCTATGGACCCCGACTCCCGGCAAATAAATCGCCGCTGCGCGGTAAACACCGTTTTTTACCCAACATTCGCGGTCGTTCGCGATTCGTTCCCGACGATCGCTCTCTTTCGCCGCTCCCGGCGGCTCAACCACGACTGAAGGGCAAAAAACGGCGCGATTTAAGCCGGACCTAAAGTCAACGTCAAAACCTAAGGTCAAATGCCAAACCGCTTTTGACTTTGTTCCCGGTATAAATTGCCCCAGCGTTCCCCATAAGTCAGGGTGGCGTGGTCGGGAACCACGCCAGTGAGCGATCGCCGGGAGCGCGTCGCGAACGACCCTGAACGTTGGGGATAAGCTGGGGTTTACCGCGCAGCGGCAATTTAAAACCGGGCGGCGGGGTCGCCAGGGGAATGCCGTAATTCCCCTGGCACGTTCACCGTTAACAACGGTTAAAGAGATAATCAGCCCTGCGGGTGAACGGAAAACAACAGAGTACGCAGAGATAACCCTGATAAATAGCCAATAAAAAAGCCCCCAGTCCAACCAGGACTGGGGGCCTTCAAACAATACAGCGTAGGCAGAATTAACGCGCTAACCAGCCGCCATCAACAGCAACGGTGTAACCGTTGATGTAATCAGAAGCAGTGGACGCCAGGAACACAATTGGCCCTTTCAGATCTTCTGGCAGACCCCAACGGCCCGCTGGGATACGCTCAAGAATAGCAGCGCTACGCTCTTCATCAGCACGCAATTGCTGGGTGTTGTTAGTTGCCATATAGCCCGGAGCGATAGCATTCACGTTGATACCGTGTTGTGCCCACTCGTTCGCCAGCAGACGGGTCACGCCCATCACTGCGCTTTTAGACGCGGTGTAAGAAGGAACGCGGATGCCACCCTGGTAAGAAAGCATGGAAGCGATGTTAATAATTTTACCGCCTTTGCCTTGAGCAATGAACTGGCGAGCAACAGCCTGAGACATGAAGAATACGCTCTTGATGTTCAGGTTCATGACATCGTCCCAGTCTTTTTCGCTGAAGTTGATCGCATCTTCACGACGAATCAAACCGGCGTTGTTCACCAGGATATCGATTTTGCCGTATTCAGCAACAGCACGTTCCAGCAGCGCTGGAATGCCATCGATCTGACGCAGGTCAGCGGTCAGGCTCAGGAAGCGGCGACCCAGAGCAGTAACACGCTCGATAGTTTCAGCCGGCTCAACGATGTTAATACCAACGATGTCACAACCCGCTTCAGCAAGACCGATAGCCATACCCTGGCCCAGACCTGTATCACAGCCAGTAACAACAGCAACTTTACCTTCCAGGGAGAACGAATCCAAAATCATGTAGGTTTCCTTTTTTATACGGGCCTGCTGTTAGCGCAAGCATTTTGGGGAAAATTTTATTTGCGCTAACTGCGCGTTTCAGAAATCACTTACGGTAAAAATACTGTTCCGTAATCTTTGATGGGTTAATAGTAATCTTGTTGAAACTGCTTTTCAAATATAAATGAAACGTTGTTTCAACTTTGAGAGAATACTTGTCAAATTTGATATTGGGATCACGGTTAGTCTTCGCTCCCCTCCTGCCGACCTCTTTGTATTCCTGATGAATTGTGAGATGAGTTGCGGTTTAGTGAATGCAATCACACACTTTGAAACAATGTTTTGATAAATTGACACCAATTGTTCAAACATGAATTTCAACAGATTACATGGAGGAAGTTATGGCTAAAGGTATGCGGGTTAAACTGGTTTACGAAGTGAGCCAGGACCCAGACACAGGCGTCGAAGTTACCCGCCTAACGCCACCAGAAGTGACGTGTCATCGTAATTACTTCTATCAAAAATGCTTTACCAATGATGGCAGTAAGTTACTGTTTGCCGGGGAATTTGATGGCAACTGGAACTACTATCTGCTGGATATCGCGGCGGGCGAAGCGGTGCAATTAACTGAAGGCACCGGCGACAATACGTTTGGTGGTTTCCTCTCCCCGGATGACAAATCCCTCTATTATGTGAAAAACGAGCGCACGTTACTGGAAGTCAACCTTGAGACGCAGGTTGAACGAGAAGTTTATCGCGTACCGGCGGATTGGGTCGGTTACGGCACCTGGGTTGCTAACAGCGATTGCACCAAGTTAGTCGGTATCGAAATTTCTAAGGACGATTGGGTTCCGTTGAACGACTGGAAAATCTTCCACGACTTCTTCCACAAAGGACCCCACTGCCGTCTGCTGCGAGTTGATCTGCAAACCGGCGAAAGTGCGGTGATCCACCAGGAGAAAAACTGGCTCGGCCATCCAATTTATCGTCCATTCGATGACAATACCGTCGCATTCTGCCATGAAGGTCCACACGATCTGGTTGATGCGCGTATGTGGATGGTCAACGAAGATGGCAGCAACGTACGGAAAGTAAAAGAACATGCGGAAGGTGAAAGCTGCACGCATGAGTTCTGGGTGCCAAACGGTTCATCTTTGATATACGTTTCTTACCTGAAAGGTCAGCAAGGTCGTACCATTTATAGCTACAACCCAGAAACGGGTGTTAACGCAGAAGTGATGCAGATGCCAGCGTGTTCCCATCTGATGAGTAACTTTGATGGCACGTTGTTAGTCGGTGATGGTTCCGGTACGCCAGTGGATGTGAAAGACACCGGCGGTTACACCATCGACAACGACCCGTATTTGTATGCCTTCGATGTGGCGAAAAAAGCGTATTTCCGCGTCGCACGCCACGATACCTCCTGGGCAACATTTGCTAATAGCCGCCAGGTCACACATCCACATCCTTCATTTACACCGGATGATAGCGCAATTCTTTTCAGCTCTGATAAAGACGGTAAGCCCGCGCTGTATATTGCGAAAATGCCCGCTAATCCAGAATTAATCTCAGCCAAATAATAGATGTGCCCTGTGTAGGCCTTTGCCCTCCCTTAATCGGGAGGGCTTTTTTATATTCACTCGTACTACAAAACAATAAAAAAGCCCCCGCGTTTTGCGGAGGCCTTGAGAGAAATTAGAAATTAAAAATTAAAAATTAAAATGAGTATGCCACACCTACACGATAACGCGTCTGGCGTTCATCAGTAGATTTACTCCCCGCAACGTTACCTAATTCTGCATACGGCGCCCAGTTCTTATCGATTTTATAAGCCACCTTCACGTTATATTCATCTGAGTCTTTGTCGTTATTAGAACGAATTTGATGCTCACTCTTCGCATAAACATAGTTCAACTCTGTACGCCAGTCACCGAGAGCAAAACCAGCCCAGAGATCGCCACGATTCACTTTATCGTCTTCATTTTTAGTATTGTCATTCGGATAACGGGTATATTCAAAACGATAACGTGCCGCAACATAAAAACCATTATCGAAGCTATATTGCGCATGTAAGTAAGGCTTCCAGGTGGTTTTGCTGTCGTTACTGTCAATATTTAAACCTGGTGTCAGAGCAATATTCTCTGTCGCTTTCCAGCGCCAGTTAATGGATTCTTCATGGCCGCTGCCAACAATGTCACTAAATGGTTGGTCTTTATCCGTACCGCCAGATTTCCATTTAGCTTCTACACCGAATCCAAGGCCGTTAGCGAAACGGTGAGATACCGCTACACGGTCGCCATTCGAGCCAGCATCAACATATTCGTGACGTAAATCAACAGTAACGGCTTGCGCAGCAATACTCACACCACAGAGAACAACCACGCCCAGAGCTTTCTTCAACATA
This sequence comes from Buttiauxella sp. WJP83, assembly GCF_027594725.1. NCBI lineage: Bacteria > Pseudomonadati > Pseudomonadota > Gammaproteobacteria > Enterobacterales > Enterobacteriaceae > Buttiauxella > Buttiauxella sp. WJP83. The sequence goes on along the minus strand of NZ_CP110080.1, from coordinate 839,373 downwards.
ATCGCATTCCCTTTATTGAAATATTGTTTCATTTTTATGAAACTGAATTTTATTTATAATTAAACAATATTTTAGTGATCAAGATCGTAAATACTTATGTCAAAATACACACTTGGCAATCTTCGTGACGACTATCAACAAAACAAAGATCAAATCCATTTATTTAGCGATCAACATCACAACAAATCGCTCAAAAACATAAATAAAACATTATTTCAATAGTGTTTTATTTAATTTACATAAGCACAATCTTGATTTGACTTTAGTAAGGAAATGAGTGTGAAGCTATTAGAATTGAAATAATACCGCGTGGAATACTGTCTGTTTTCTTATAAAAAAGACAGATAACCACAAAGCATGAGAGGGTAAAATAATGAGTCAGGAAGGATATTAAGTGGAAATAATGTGATCGAATTAAATAAAACCACAGCAGAATGTGACGTATTAAAAATAAAAAGCACCTTTGCGATAAAGGTGCTTTTTTATTTAGGTAAGAAAATTTAATGTAAAATAGCTACTTCAAGATGCAGGTAGGCGGCAATGGAGTGACAAATCTGTCTGGAACAGATTTGAACAGCGCTTGCGCTGGCCCGTAGGGTGAGCCTCATGAATGAGGCTCATCAATCCCAATGAGCTTACTAAAGTAAGTGATTTGGGTGAACGAGAGCAGCCAACACCCCTGCATCTTGAAGGAGCCTGATCAATCGCGCTCTATGGCCAAAGCCACACCCTGCCCACCACCAATACACAATGTTGCCAGTCCCTTTTTGGCATCGCGTTTGATCATCTCATGAACCAGCGAAACCAGGATACGGCAGCCTGACGCACCAATCGGATGTCCAAGCGCCAGGGCACCACCGTTAACGTTGACCTTACGCTCATCCCATTCCAGCATTTTGCCAACAGAAAGCGCTTGTGCCGCAAACGCTTCATTGGCTTCGATAAGATCCAATTCATCAAGCGTCCAGCCTGCACGATCAAGGCAACGCCGTGTTGCCGTCACGGGCGCAATCCCCATATAGGCGGGGTCGACACCGACGCTGGCAAATGCCCGGATGCGCGCCAAAACCGGCAAATTCAACTCTTCCGCTTTACTGGCGCACATCATTAACACGGCGGCTGCGCCATCATTAATCGAAGAGGCATTTCCGGCAGTCACACTGCCCAGGCTATCAAACGTTGGGCGCAACTGCGCCAGGGCTTCCGCGCTGGCATCGGTTTGCGGCTGTTCGTCGGTATCGACAATCACCGATTGACCGGCATTAAGCTCAACCGTCACCGGCACAATTTCATCTTTAAAACGCCCGGCATCAATGGCTGCCCGCGCTTTGTGCTGCGACGCCAACGCATAGGCATCCTGGCTTTCGCGGCTAATTCCGTACTCACGGGCGAGGTTTTCTGCAGTGACGCCCATATGGTAATCATTGAAGGCATCCCACAGCCCGTCATGCACCAGGCTGTCGATAAGCTGGCTATTTCCCAAACCTGCGCCATTGCGGCTGTCAGCCAGCACGTGCGGTGCCCGGCTCATATTCTCCTGGCCCCCGGCAATCACGACATCAGCTTCACCGCATTGAATGGCCTGGGTTGCCAGGTGCAACGCTTTTAGGCCAGAACCACACACATCATTGATGGTGATAGCCGAAACTGACCACGGTAAACCGCTATTGAGCGCGGTTTGTCGAGCGGGATTTTGGCCCGCGCCTGCGGTCAACACCTGGCCGAGGATCACTTCATCAACTTCTTGCTCGCTAACTCCACTGCGTTCGAGCAGCGCTTTCACTACCGCACTGCCTAGTTCCGAGGCACTGCGTGGGGCTAATGCCCCCTGAAAGCAGCCTATGGGCGTACGCGCAGCCCCCACGATGACGACATCTTTCATTGTTATCTCCGCAACGATGGACTGCTTTTCAGGAATAGTGGACGCCAGGACCCGCAGCTTCAGGCAATTTTGCTGCTGTCCGGGAGAGGTTTTCTGCGACGTTCCTTTTCGAGATACATTGCGGCATCCGCTTCGCGCAACGCCAGGTCATGGTCAGTGAGCGCCGGATTCACCGCGATCGCCCCAATACTTGGACCGGCATAATTAATCACAGTGGAATGTAGCTGATACTCGCCAGCCAGCAAGTTTGCGAGGCGAATTTTGAAGGCGTTAGCCGCTTGCTGCGCCAGGTCAAACTCACCCGGTCCGATACCAGCCACCACAAATTCATCGCCGCCGACCCGGGCTAAAACCTCATGCATACGCGAGCCGTCTTTCAATCGCTGCCCAACAGCCAGCAAGAAATCATCGCCAGCGTCATGGCCGTAAACATCATTTATCTGTTTGAAATCATCAAGATCGACAAAGGCCAGCAGCACGTAATGCGCATCCTTCCTCGCCCTGGAGAAAAGTTGAGGGAGCTGCTCAAACACCGCGCGGCGATTGGGCAAACCCGTCAGCTCATCAGTATAACTGGCGGCTGTCAGCGCGATATTTGCCTGCTGTAGCTGCTGCAACAGCCGCTCATTCTGAATCTGCTGAGCAATCAGCTGCGCGAAGAGTTGCAGCACTTGTTCACTGCGCTCGTTCAACACTCGGGTTTCTGAGCTTGCCGCGCAAAGCGTGCCATAAAGGGAGCCGTCAGCCAGCGTCACTGGCGTACTGGCATACGTCGTGATCCCCAATGCTTTCGCAGCCTGGGAATCGCCCCAAATATTGGCGACATCGCTGGTATAGCGCCTTCCTTCGTCGAGAGCACGCTTACAAAGCGTATCGCCCCAGGGCACAGAAAGCCCTTCAGGGATCTGCATTTGACGGGTGTTACGGGCAAAGAGGATATGTTGGAAGCTGCCATCCGGTTCAATACGGGTCAGGTAAGTTGACTCCATATTGGTGACCAGTTCGAGCATTTCAAGCAGCTGTCGGACAAGACCTTCGAGGGTATATTCAGATTCTAACGCCGTGGAAATGCGCTCGATAAGATTGTCGGACATAAAGCAGAATTACCTTTTTAAAATTATGCATAGACGAAAGCGTGGTTCAGGCTCGTTTCTAACATATTTTAAATACAACTTCCCCTACCGGATATGACATTTGAGATGTGGCACATTGCTGCTATCGGGGAGATAAGCAAGCGCTGCAAACGCAATGGCCTACCAACTTAGCAATGGGCTAAAACTCTTATCCTTCACTAATGCACGTAACGCCGGTAACGTACTGCAAAGCTGTACCAGTTCAGGCAAAGGGAAAATATCACTCGCCTGTAGCGTCACATTTTCCAGTTCGCCCCAGAAATGCCATCCTTCGCCCACCTTGCTGGCAGGCACCCATAAATGAAGATGCAACCCCTGCTCGGGTTCATCAGGCAGCCCTAACCATTGGCTAAATCGTGGAAGATCAGGGGTTCCATCATCCACCAGCGCACAACGCTGTACCTGGGCGGCAGGAATATAGAAGTACTGCGCCCCAAGTGTGATGCGCACTGCGGCAAGTTTAAGAGAGTGGGCCATAACCACTGGTTTCCAGATAACACTCAAAAATTAAATTCAAATCCAGCAGGGCGTAATATTCAGACCCTATCGGAACAATTCCTACCACAACTTCCTGCATCGCGGCCGATAAAGGGTCAGCGGCAGGATGAATCAGGCTTTCAGCGACATCCAGCACATCCACTAACTTATCGACCAGGATCCCGCTTTGCATTTTCTGCCCGCGTCCCATCAGGATCGAGCGCTTACCCACGCTATCCGACGCAGGCGCTTCAACCAGTTGATTAATGTTAATCACTGACTCAACGCGCCCCCGATGATTGATCACCCCTTCAAGCGTTGGCGGGCAACCGGGCACCCAGGACACCGGACGATCAGCGAGGATCTCTTTGATTTGTGCGCCATAAAAAGCAAAATTTTTATCCGCGACTTTAAATAACACCAGGCTGCATTGCGGCTCGTCAACATTAGCAATTTCGCGGTTTTCATCCTGATAGTGACTGAGGATTTGCTCTAACTGCTCGCTCATGCGACATCCTTATCGTCAGCCAGGCAATAACGATTGCGGCCTTGCTGTTTGGCACAATACAACGCCTGATCGGCACGCTCGCGAATGGTTTCGATTTCGTCGCCCGGCAGCCAGGACGCAATTCCGGCGCTGAACGTGTTGCTAAAGCGGGTCTGGTTCACCGAGAAGTGGATTTTTTCAAACCCCAGACGTAGCCGTTCCACCACCGCCGCCGCCTGCTCTTTCGTCGTCTTTGGCATAATTATCGCAAACTCTTCCCCGCCGTAACGCCCGACAATATCGGTGCTGCGCAGGCGATGTGAAAATAGCTGTGAAATCCCGAGGATCACCTGGTCGCCAGCCACATGGCCGTAGGTATCATTGATACTTTTGAAGTGATCCAAATCGACCATCACCAGGCTGAAAGGCACGCCGCTATAGTTGGACTCGGTAATCGCGCTTTCCAGATAATGGGTGGTGGTCGAGTGGTTATACAGCCCGGTCAAACTGTCCTGCGACATACGCGCACGCAGGGTGCGCATTCTTTCCGCCCGAATAGAGACCGCGTTAATCAGTTCCTGCGGGCCAGCCTGCTTAATGATGAAATCTTCCGCCCCGGTGCTCATCGCGCCAAACTGGGTCTTTTTATTGGTTTCGCTAGACAGATAGGCGATGGGTAAACCGATGTGTTGCGGGATCTGGCGGATAAGTTTAGTCAGCTCTTCGCCGCTGAATTCCGGCATATGGAAATCCATCAGCACAATGTCGATCGGATGTGTATTGAGCACATTCAGCAGAAGAGGCACTCGCGTCAGAACGTGGACCTCCATGCCCGCCATCCGCAACATTTCTGCGTTGTACTGCGCGACTTCCGGTTCATCATCAATCAACAAAACCTGATACGGTTTTTTCAGCGCAGGCTGGGTTAAACGATGCAGCTCCTGTACCAAATCGGTGGTGGCCGCGGGCTTCACGTAGTAACCATCACACCCGGCTTTGATCGCATTGATACGGGCATGGAAATGGCTGTGGCAGGAAAGATAAAGCACCGGGAAAGGTGTCCCAACTTTATTTTTCAGATCGGACATCGCCAGCGGGCCGCCGTAAGCGTTATCGGGGAAACTGACGTCCATAATCACCACCGACGGAGGCTGCGAAATGACCGCCTTAGTAAAATCAGCCGTGTTGGTGAAGACATAACAAATAAAGCCAAAACAGCGTAACTGCGTCGCCAGCAGTTCAGCCTGTTCGCTTTCATCATCACACAGGTAGACAGGCTTGATCGTACGGTTAATCGCGACCTCTTCCTCACCTGAGGCGGCAATCGGGAATTTAACCAGCGCATCGCCTCCACGACGTGCGCTTTCCGCCTGCTCTTCCGTCAACGCATACAACTGTTTAATGAGCTGTTCAAGCTTCTGGAACAACAGCTGCTCAAGGGCATGATTGACTAACAAATGTTCACCTTCAGCCGCCAGGCTGGAGATTTTGCTAAAGCCAAACGAAGCGCTGGTTCCATGAATACTGTGCAACAGCAGATGCAGTTGCTTGCTGTCGGTTTCAGTGGGTTGGGCAATTAATTTGCCCAACAGTGCTTCCGACTGATTCAGCATCGTGGGAATGCGTTCCAAAAAGCGCTGGCGTAAGCGGGCAATTTTATCCTGAGCAGTATTCATCGTGGTTTGCGTCAATTCTTGTTTCATCATAAGTGAGTCAGCTATTCAGCCGCGTTGGCTTGCAACCGTTCTTCATTCGCGACGATTTGATTAACTAATATTTCATTAACTAATATGTCATTAACTACAGCCACCAATCGCTCAGCCATATTTTCGTCTTTCTGCACCCAACAATCGGGAATAACGGTAATGTCTGTCAACTCGCTGGCGCTGAGTAAAATAAACGGTTTGGACCAGCCGTTAGCCCGCAACATTTCTAATAGATCCAGCCCGGTAATGTCCGGCATATGGAAATCACTGATAACCAAATCGATATCGTTGTCAGAATCTATATTGGCTAATGCAGTCATTGCGCTTTCGGCAATAATCACTTCATAACCACTCATTTCCAGAAACACTGAAGCCAGTTCTGCCGCGAACAAATCATCATCAACTAGTAATACACGCATCTCTTTTCTCACTTATTCCCGTCGCCCTTCAAGACGCAGGGTTGTTGGCTGCTCTCGTTTACCCGAATCACTTACTTCAGTAAGCTCATCGGGATTCACTCGATTGCCGCCTACCTGTGTCTTGAAGTCGCTTGGGTATTTTAAGCCGTTAGCACAAAAGCATTTTTAATGTTTCTATGAGGCTATCCTGCTCAAAATCACCCTTGGCGATATAAGCATCCGCACCGACCTGGATCCCGCGACGGCGATCTTCTTCTTTGGCTCGTGATGTCACGATAATAATAGGAATATGTTGGTAATTTTCTTCGGCTCGCAGCGCTTTGGTGAGCGAGAAACCGTCCATCACCGGCATTTCGACATCCGTCAACACCGCGTCAAACTGCGTCAGACGCGCTTTTTGTAGGCCCGAGTAACCATCTTCGGCAAGCGTCACCTGGTAGCCGTGGGCTTCGAGCACGTTCTTTTCAATTTCACGAGTGTTCATTGAATCGTCGACGATCAGCACATGCCACGCGTTCGGCCTGACTTCTGGTTTCGCCGCGCTGATCCGCGATTGGCCGCGCTTCTGCGCCATCTCCATCAGCACCGGAACTTGCAGAATACTCACCAGTTGGTTATCCGGCGAAAGCACCATGCCGGAGACTAACGCTTGCTGCTGCATATGTTTCGGCAGCGGCTTAATCATCATGTTGCGTTCGTCGAGCAGGTTATCCACCCGCATTGCCATCTTGCCAAACTGGTTCTGAATCACGATAAGCAACAAGCTACTCGCAACGGTCGTCGTCTGGCTGCCAGGCCGGTCAGGGATCCGCAGCAACTCGGCGGCGGAAATCACCGGGATAAATTCGTTATGCAGAATAATGGCCGGGCAGCCCGCAATATCGCGAATGTCATCGCGTGAATATTTCACCACTTCAACGACATACTGCGCGGCGAGGCCAAACAGATGGTTCTGTTGTTCGAATTGCAAAATGCGCATCATCGCCAGCGAAATCGGCAAGCGGATAATAAAGGTGGTGCCCAATCCTGCGCGGCTGTGTACCTGCAAAGTCCCTTGCAGATCCGAAACAATGGTCTTACGCACGATATCCAGCCCAACACCGCGACCGGATAATTCGGTCACAATCTTGCTGGTTGAAAAACCAGGATGGAAAATAAGCTCGTTGCACTCCTGCTCGGACAGCTGATCGGCGACTGCAGCGTCCACCAATCCCCGCGCCACCGCTTTGGCACGAATGCCCGGATAATCCAGACCACGGCCATCATCTTCCACGCGCAGCAATATTCCGCGCCCATCTTGTTGGGTGGACAGCGTTATCGTCCCGCGCGCCGATTTACCTAACGCAAGCCGTTCCGCGACGTCGCCAATGCCATGATCGACTGCGTTACGCAGCAGATGAGTCAGGGGTTCTGACAGACGATCAATTAATTGCCTGTCGATTTCGATTTCCCCTCCCAAAATACGGCAATCCACCTGCTTATTGAGCGAGGCGGCCAGATCGCGAACCTGCATCGAAACTGGCTCAAACAGCATGGAGACCGGCAGCATGCGAATGGTGGTTGCTACGTCATACAGCTCAAACATCTGCAAATGTTGAACCTGAAAATCGTCTTTTAATTTGCGACCCAGCTGCACAATCTGCTGACGGAGCTGCCCGGCATCCATTTTTGCCAGGCGCGGCCCGAGGTTCGCCAGGCTTTGAACCTGCTGCTCCAGGCGGTCATGCGTGGCGACGACTTCACCCAAAATGTTAATCAGGTCATCGAGTTTCTCGAGTTTGACCCGCACCGAACTCGCCTGTTTTAAGCCGATATCCACGGTGTCGAGGTTCAGCGCGCTCACAAGGATTTCCACCGCTGGCGGCGTGCCTTCCCCGGCGCTGCTGTCCATGTCGCCACGGCTGGCGCGAGCCAGTCGCTCGCACAAGGCTTCATCCGCTGGCGGCAGCTGATTGTGACCGTCAGTCGCCAACAGCTGTGCCAGCTGGTCCGAAATATAATCACAAGCCTGGAGAATCAACGTGCCAAGGTTTTGGTCAGGTGCGAGTTTTTTATCGCGCAGCTCGCTTAAAATCTCTTCAAGCTGATGGGTGACGTCGGCGATGCTTTGCAGCTTCAGCATGCGCGCGCCCCCTTTCAGGGTGTGTGCTGCACGAAACATCTCGCCGATTTGTGTGTCCGTACTTTCACCGGACGAGAGCAAAAACGCCCCCTCTTTCACGGTCTGCAAATGGCCATTTGCTTCATCAATAAAGCGCAGCACAAATTTTTTAAGATCAATAGCCATACGTTTCTCTACAGCCCATCCTGATGGGTGAACTGCGCCAACTGATGTTCACAAAGAAAACGAAACGAATTACTCGGAAATGAGAGGGGTAGCCGCAGAGCGCTGGCGTTGCCGGTGCTGTTCATTTCTGCGTTGAGCAATTGCAGTGTGATGCGATAGGTACGCAGTGCCGGGCGATATAGCTCGCTTTGGCGATACATTTCCGCCAGATAGTAATGCGCAGGCCAGTAGCCAGGCTGTTGATAAACAACCTGTTTAAACCAGGCGATCGCCTGCTGCGTGTGGTGCTGCCACATCATCGCCAACCCAAGGAGCATTTTCGCTTCCGCAGACCATTCATCCAGCTCCAGCACGTGTTGTGCGCTTTGCGCGGTTTGCTCGAACTCGCATTTTTCCAGCGCAATCACACCTTTGATAACCAGCGCTTCCTGATGATGGATATCGCAATCCAGCACTTTGGTTATCCACTCTTCAGCTTGCGCAAAGCGTTTTTCAGACACACAGTCGAGCGCCTTGTTAATCCAGCTTCCGCACTGTTGCGTGGAGAGATCCGGAGCGGCGACACAAGATTCCGCGGTGGGTTGTAGACTGGCCGTGGCAACCGGAGCACGTGACGTTTTCGGTTGGCAGAAGTAAAAAAGGCCATGTTCCTGCTTGAGTTTCAGGATGCCAAAGTTATTCGCCAGCGTTTCCGCATTGCCGAAGAACAACGCGCCATCGGGTTCCAGCATATTCAGCAAATTGAAGTGCAGCAGACGCCGCGTGTCGTCATCAAAGTAAATGGAGACATTGCGCAGCAAAATGATGTCGAACTTCGGTTGCAGGTGCTCTTTAACAATGTTTGAGCGGTGGAACGTCACTTTATTGCGGATCACGTCATGCAACTGGAACTGGTTGCCATTGCGCGTGAACCAGGTTTGCTGCAAAAGCGGATCAACACCGCGAAACGAGTAACTGGAATAGTTCGCGGTGCGCGCTTTATCGAGAATCTTTGTGTCGATATCGCAACCGTGAATCTCTACGCGAGCAGCAAACTGCTCGTGGTATCTCTGGTGGAGTTTGATGGCCAGAGAGTAAGCTTCTTCACCGGATGAACAGCCCGCGCTTAAAATGCGTACCGGGCCGTCGCGCCGTTCAAGTATTTTGGGCACCAGCTTGTCACAGACAAAATCCAGCACTTCCGGCTCACGGAAAAAGTAGGTTTCGTTAATCGTCAGCAGGCTGAGGAGCTTGTCGAACTCGGTGGTCGAAACGCAGAGCACTTCATAGTATTTTTCACTACTCTCTTTCCCGCGCTCGCCCATACGCTGCAATAAAGCCGTATTGAGCAACCCTTCCATGCCGTTAAAAAAATGCAGACCAACTCTGTCTTTGATCAGATTTTTGAAGTCCGCAATATTGGGGATCATGGCAATTTGCCCTCGAATTTCCCGTAATGGGCCATCGCCAGCAATGCGCCCGCCAGTTTGTCCAGCGGCAGAATTTTGTGGATGACGTTTTTATCGATGGCAAATTTATTCATGCCGAACACCACAGACGTGGCTTCATCCTGAGCGAACGTTCTGCCACCTTTTTGAAAGATGGCATCGATGCCACGGCATCCGTCGCTGCCCATGCCGGTCATGATGAGTCCTACCGATTTTTCGCCATACACTTCCGCCACCGACTCCAGCAGCAAGTTACAGCTCGGGTGATAGACATCGCTTTCCTGGCGAGGAATGGCAGCTAACCGATGGTGTTTTTTCACGACAAGATGGTGCTCCGGCGGTAGGACATACACGCGGCCTGCCGCCAAAATGTCATTCTCCTGAGCAAGGCACACGTCCAGTTCGGTGATGCGGTCCAGCCACTGCACCATGCTTTTCGCAAAGCCGTCTGCAATATGCTGGGCGATAAGAATCGGACAAGGGAAAACCGCAGGCAGCGCCTGCAGTAATTTGCTCAGTGCCTGCGGCCCGCCCGTTGAGCACGCGATCGCCAGAACGTAGGGCCACGCACGATCGGGGGCTGCGGCATTTTCGTGAACAGGCAAAATCCTTGATGACGCGGTTAACGTGTTTCGCAACCCCTGGATATGGCGAATCACTTTCACACCGACCAAAATTTCAACCTGCCGATGTAAGTCCCTGACAGCATTTGCCGATGCACCCTGATTAGGGACCACTGCGAGTGCGCCATGCGCGATAAACTCCATATCCCACTGTGAATCGGGGAAATAGCGCATCACCAGAATGGGGATAGCACAGGTCGCCATAATCGTTTCAATGGTGTCAACGTGACGACGATCGGGTTCACCCAGAGCCAAAATCAGCAGATCCGGAGCCATCTTTTGGATCAAGCTCACAGCCAATTCGCGATGTAGCGCCAGCCCGACAACTTCAATATTTTTATTGTTCTCAAGTTGCAGGATCAATTCATCCAGCGACGAGTTGCCATGATTGACAATCAGCACACGAATTTTAGGCCTGTTCATCAGGATTATCCGTCAACTTGAATGACTGAGAAGCCTGGTTCAGCTCCTGGGAAAGCTGAGTCATATCCTGGCTGATAGACAGAATGTCATTAATGGATTGCGAGGTATAATTACTGGCAACCACGATTTCTCGAAGCGCCATAACAACTTGATTACTTGCGGTTTTCTGCTGCTGTGTTGACAGAGATATTTGCATCGCAGCCGTAGAGGTTTGCCCTGCATGAGCCACAATATCGTGTAAACGATCGGCACTAATTTTACAGGCCGTCGTGCCGGCTTTGATGCTGTTACTGCCTTTTTCCGCATTGAGAACCAGTCGATTAATGGCGTTCTGAATTTCGCTGATTTTATTCTCAATCTCATACGTCGATTCAGTCACCGAATCGGCCAGACGGCGGATTTCTGCTGCAACCACGGAGAAGCGCTTACCTGATTCACCGGCGCTGGACGCCTCAAGTGCCGCATTGAATGCGATGAGTTTAGTTTGATCCGCAACGCTATTGATAATGACCATGACACGGCTGATTTCTTTAGACTTATTACCGAGCCTCATGATTTCATGCATGCTTTGCTCGTTATCGCTGTCGATATCCGCCATGCGATTGAGTAACTCGGCCATCGACTCAGAACCGTTGTTACAGTCATCAAGCGTGACATTGGCAATATCAACCACCGCACGAGAATGTTCTGCAATCTGCGTTGAAGAAGCGGAAAGCTCTTCCATCGTCGACGTAATTTCAGCAACCGATGATGACGTTTGCACGCTGGTAGAGGCCTGGCCGTCGACCGCTTCGGTAATTTTTAAAGCCGCCTTATGCACATGTTTCGCGTGGGAAACCACATCTCCAACCAGCGAATGCAATGAATATCGCATCTTTTCATTGGCGAGAAGCAGGTCACCAATTTCATCATTATGATCAACGTGAATATCCGCAGTGAGATCGCCCTGAGCAATAGATTGCGAAATTTTAAGCACGTTATTTAGACGGTCTGAAATCAGGAAACGGCTAGCGATCGCAATTAACAGCAGAATAATTGGCATCAATATCACACTGAAAACCAACAACGCATTACGCACAAGAATGCTACTTCTGGCGACATCATCGACATAACACGTGGTACCGATTATCCAGTTGATGCCGTCAATATGCTCAAATACCGTCAGTTTTTTACGCGGTGCCGCTCCATAGGTATTTACCGTATCGTAATAAATGGTTCCCGCTTTACGCGCCAGCATATCGCCAAAATATTTAAAACCATGGGCATCGGTAATATTTTGCACTTGCTGATTAGCCAATGTCGGGTGCGCAATCATCATCCCGGGCATGAATCCGGCATCTAATACAAATGCAAAGCCATCATCGCCAATATGAACAGCCAGCAGTTGTTTAATCACGGGTTGCAAAGCGAGTTTGACATCAAAACCGATCGCGACAGCGCCAACGACCTGACCATATTTATCTGCAATAGGTTCGTAGTGGCTTATAAATTGTTTGCCATACAACACGACGACACCCGAATAAGGTTTATTCTTTATCAGTTCGGCCATCGCGGGGTTGTCATGGCTCAAGACTGTTGATGTCGCCATTCTGCCTTCACTGCCCTGCAAGGACGTGTTGACGCGAACAAACTCCTCGCCCTGGCGTACAAATGTTGAGGTAAAAATGGTGGTTAATTCGCTAAATTTAATATTGGTATGCCCATCACTTAATAACGCTTTTAATTCTTCGGCATCCATCGTGCGTAGCGGTTTGGAACTGACGTTCTGATAATTGTTAATATAAATATTGCTATAACGTTCAGCATCGCCCATCAACCTTTTATATTCGGTGTTGATATCGTTGTGGAAGATGCGCGTATTGGCCGCAATGGATTCCAACGCATTGTTTTGCAACTGCGTGGATAAATAGGAAGAAAGTATAAAAGATGCGCCGATCAACAGTATTGAAATAAAAAATACCAGCACGAGCCCTAGCTTCATGGCGACACCAACATGAAACGTACGCAACCATGCTTTCAGACCACGGTCCGCATTATTTGAATATTCAACTTCGCCATGGCGATTGAATTTAAAAAAGTTACTCATGGGTTTCCATTTTTATGATGATGTAAGAAGTTTCTGTTATTGCTGTCATGCTAGTGAGAGCAAGGGCACAGGCTTACCAATGTGATAACCCTGAAGCCAATCCACGTTCATTCTTTCCAGGCAACGCTGAATATTTTCATTTTCAACATACTCTGCCACCACCTGCATATTTTTCATTTTTGCCACATGGCAAAAAGACTCAACAATGTAGTGGCTGACTTCACTCTCGGTAATTTCACGAATAAACGAACCGTCTATTTTCAAAATATCCGCGCTGACATCACGCAATCGGGCGTGGCTGGAAAAGCCGGTGCCAAAGTCGTCTATCGCCACCCGACAGCCGAGGCTTTTGAGCGCGCGCACCGTGTTCTGCGACTGTTCGGTATCGGATAGCGCGTCAGCTTCGGTTATCTCAAAGATGATCCGATGCGGATCGACGCCAAACTGGGTTAGCAGTAACTGAACGTCGTGAACAAAACTGGCACGACACACCGTGACCGGAGCCAGGTTAATGGAGAAGCAGCGATCCGGGTGCTGCTGCATGGTTTTTAGCGTGTTTCTGATCACCCAAAAATCGATGTCCGGTGCCAGTCCTGCTTCAGTCGCCACTGGCAAAAACCTGTCCGGCGGAATAAAGCGCCCTTCTTCATCCAGCATACGCAGCAGGATCTCGTGATAGCGCTCTTCCCCACGCGTGCTGACAATGGGTTGCGCCATTAACACGAATGCATCGTTATCCAGTGTTTTCTGAAGCACCGTGCGAATGTCCGTTCGCCCCACGATTGTGCTCTCCAGAATGCGGCTGGACTGCGCTTCGAGGTTTTCAGGTTTGCCATTAACCAGCGACAGTCCCGACACAATTCCAAGCTTACCGGTCAGGCTGTAAACGTCATTACAGAACTGCGTTGCCCGGCAATAACCGAGCCCACTGCGAAAACCAAGCTGCTGATTATTATGTGAATAACGAAAAGTATTGGCTGATTTATACAGCAGACTGAGTCTTCCCCAACTCGGCTCGTTGAGTTTAAGCAGCAGACCATAACCCGCGTGGTAATAAATTTTTTCTTCGCCCTTCAGTTGGTTACGCAAAAAATCGGCAAGCTTTTTTTGGTATCTCGCCCGAAAGTGCAAACCGTAACGGCGTGAGAACAGCTCCATTTCTGGTACCTGAATCAGGCAAACCGTAGAGTGTGGCGACGCTTTGATATCCGCCTTTAATGCGCGAAGGTTCGGCATGTTGGTCATCGGGTCGGTTAACCCCATATCCAACAGCTGATCAATACGTAACTTATTGAATCTGGACAATACGCCCATGATGACGATGGTCAGCGTAAAGACAAAAATAGCCGTAGAAACCAGCACCTGGTGCAGCATGTAATCATCGTTCAGGGCGATATAGTTTTCGTTATTCTTGCCCAACACGATAAGCATCACCGTCCAGAATGGGACGGTGAAGATATAGCCGATACGAACCGCGCTCCAGAGCATCAACGGGAAGATAAGAATCAGGCTGTAGAAGGTAAAAAAGACGTTATTTTTTAATGGCATGTTGAGACAGACCATTAAAATAAGCAGCGATGCGGCCCAGGCAAGAAAACGGGTGTAACCGACGTTTTCAGAGAATTGCGCCGCGATAGACTTCAGGCACATCGCTGCATATTTCGGGCTGCAGATAACCCTTAACACGGTATAAAACAAGGGAATCCCCGTGACACAACCGTTCATCACGCCCTGGATTCTGACCAGCGTCTGCGCGTTAAAGACATGTTCAAACACCATCCCCGGATAAAGATGCGTCCGGGTAACCAGAAAAATCACTTCCCTGAAACCGGTATAGAGCAACGCATTACACAAGCACAGCCAGATGATTCTTTGGGTGGTCAGCGTTATGAAACCAAAGCTTGATGGGCTACGCCAACCGGTGCTTTTGGCATAGATGGCGTAGCTAATCAGCGCTGCGGCCAGATAGACGAGCAGTTCCCGGGTGTCGGCGAGTGGGCGGAATAATACAGAGCAAACAATGAGTAGAATCAGGCCGGGGATGGCCCGGTAGCCGAACAGCACCAACACCGCGGAGATGGCGGCTAATTCCAGGTCATAGACCACCAGAACTCGCCCATCGGCAATAATATGGCTGCTGAGCAGCTGCGCTAGTGCGTAAAGCAGGCAAGGGAGAATTAACGGTAAACCCCACCGTTTATTGGTATGCGCTGTACTATCGCTCGCTATAGAGTCCAAGAATTTAACCCGTTTTGTATGCTTCAGTGTGCTATTTATGTGATTTGGAGAGTGTATTTCTTGTTGGATAAAATCTTGCAGGTGACATAATTAAATAAAACAAATACCGTAATAAATTAACATCCACGATAAAAATAAAGTGGACACTCATACTTTTATATCAGCCTGAATACAAACAAATCATTAACAATCATCATTGGTTATTTTTAATATTTTATGGTGACCTGATAACGAGTAAAAACCATAGTCATTGTTTAATCATTTTTAATTGTATGCAGTTTCCACTCAAAAAAGAACAGCCACTTATAGGTAAAAATGGACATTTCCACCGTATGATATTTATATTAAATTCACTCAAAATAAAAACATAACACATTGAAAAACATATAAATATACAAACAAACCAATAACCAGTCATTCTTTTATTTTGATTATTGAAGGACAAAGGCACACCGTACTTAACATGTTTATTTAATGGCAACACTAAAGAGAATCAATCAACACTACAATTAGCGTTTAATATACATACTTTATGATTGACTTGCCCCCCTCTGTTATCTATAGTCCCGCCGCGTGTTTTTACCTTTATTTATTCACTCAGCAATTATGTAACATAACGGTTCATTATTGTTGACGCGACGTCTGACTCTCTTCATAAAAAACTCACATAAAAGCAACAGCCAGACAATATAGAGTATTCCGTTAATTCCATAAGCTTCATTCATAAGTTTTTCTTATTTTTTAGGAAACCGACAATTCGTGGCTAAAAGTTTTTTGTCGCTGAAAAGCGTAAAAGGTTGGCACCATTCTATTGCAGGGAAAATTACCCAGTTTTTGCTGGCAGGTATCCTTATTGCGTTTGGTGCAGGCGCCTGTGCCGGTTGGGGGCTGATTAACAGCTTCTCTTACCAGCAATGGGTCCACCAGGCTGAAGCGAATGCGCAGATAATGACGTACATCGTGCGTAACGTTTATACCAATGTCGCAGTAGGAACCAGTTCAACCGGGCAAATTACGCGGATTGTTTCTGAACACAAATTGGGTGATGCGGATTCCGTCATTCAAACAGGTTATAACCCTGTCGATGTGCTTGCACTGGCTTCGGTACAAACCCGTAACCCGACCTGGCTTTTCCTTTATACGCCTGAAGTCGGCTTCCAGGGCATCAGTAACAGCTCCGAATCCCAGGAAGCGAAGATTACCTTCAAGGGACACCGAGCCACCGATGTCCTGGCGAATTACTACATCGGTTTTGCTTCCATTGATGGAAAAGAGTGCTTTATCAGCGCCGTCCCCATTCTCGCGCCTTCCGGCGAAATCCTGGGCAGTTTGGTCAGCAGCATTGGCAATAAAAGCCAGCTGTATGCGGCTTATGACGCAATGCTGAAGAAAACCCTGGTTATCCTGGCGCTGATTTTACTGGGAACGTTGGCACTGGTGACCTTGTTTATGCGTCGACTTTTCCGCCCCGTCCCACTGCTGATTAACTCTTTGACGCGCATTGCTCATGAGCAGACCGATCACATTACCCCTTATTTAGATCAAGATGACGAAATCGGCAGATTAGCGGCAGCCATTGAAAAGCTCCGTATTGCGATGGTGGAACGTGATTACCTGCAACGCATGCAGGATATGTCGCAAAAAATGGAATACATGGCGCACCATGACTCGCTGACGGGCTTCCCGAACCGCGCTTCCTTTAGTCAGGCGCTGGATAAATGTATCCGTGAAATGAGTCAGAACGGGCAGTTATTCAATCTGCTGCTGATTGACCTTGATAACTTTAAACCGGTGAATGATACCTTCGGCCACTCTGCCGGGGATGAAGTTCTTATCGGCGTTGCACAGCGCCTGTCCCTGCTGTTAGGCCCTATGGATTTTGCCGCACGCCTAGGCGGTGATGAATTTGCCATTTTGCAGTACGTGAAGTCAGACAATTGCCAGGAAGCCGGGGCGCTGTCGCAAAAAATTGTACGAGCATTGAGTATTCCATTTACCTACGGTTCCAACTCTTTCGCCATTAGTTGTAGCGTCGGAATTGTCACCGCTCCGTCTCAGGGGATGAGTGCGACAACGCTGATGATTAACGCCGACCTCGCCTTGTATGCCTCAAAACATAGCGGACGTGGCTGCTACCACTTCTTTGAAGACGGCATGATGATGAAGCACACCAATAGTGTGTTTGTGAATCAGGAAATCATTAACGGTATTGATAACAATGAGTTCGTGCTGCACTACCAGCCGATTATCGATCTGGAAAGTGAAACGGTTTGCGGTTATGAATCGCTGATCCGCTGGAACCATCCGACCAAGGGTCTTATTTATCCTGACTACTTTATCAATATTGCCGAAGAGTCAGGCCTGATTATCCGTCTGGGTGAGTGGATTATCCGAGAGTCCTGTAGAGCCGCCGCGAAGTGGCCAGAGTCAACGAAAGTTGCAGTTAATATTTCTGCTTATCAATTACATAGCCCAGGTTTGATTGATATTATTGTTGATGCTCTGAAGCAAAGCGGTCTGCCCGCAAATCGCCTTGAAATTGAAGTGACAGAATCGGAAAAACTCGATCAGTCCATTGCGCTGCCGGTATTTAAGAGAATTCATAAAATGGGTATTTCCATTGCCATGGATGATCTTGGTACTGGATATGCGGCGCTGGATTACCTGCTTATTTATCCATTTACGCGTATTAAAATTGCCCGCACGCTGATTATGAAACTGGAGCAAGAGAGTGCCAGCCAATATCTGGTGGTGATGCTGATTCAATTTGCCAGGAAATATGGCATGAGCGTGACAGCGGAAGGGGTGGAGACCGAGCAACAACGTTCGATTTTGCGTCGTATTTCTTGCCAGAATGTCCAGGGCTACTATTACAGCCGACCGTTGCCAGAAAAAGATCTCGAGCCGACGTTTGGTAATAAAGTTATCGACGGGGAGGTTTGCGATGCGCTGTAAATCAATCTGTTATCAATTAATCTCACTATTGATGCTGATAGGGTTTAGCACCACAGCGTGCTATGCACACGGCGCGCATAGCAAGAAAACCCTTGAGCGGATCGCTGAAACGAAGACCATTACTCTCGGTTATCAAGATGATGCCTTCCCGTTTTCCTATGTCGAGTCTCAAAAACCGGCGGGCTATTCCATCGATATTTGTAATAAAATCGTCGATGACATTAAAGCTAAACTGAAGATCAAAGATCTTACCGTTCGTTGGATCAAAAGCAGCACGGCCTCACAGTTTGTTTTAATTAAAAATCATGCCACGGACATGATGTGCATCCCTGCTTTTTACTCGGAATTACGTCATCAACAAGCGGAGTTCACCCTTCCCTTCTTTTTCTCAAGTACGCGCTTTATTACACGTAAAAATAACAGCACTAACACCATTAAAGAGTTAGCAGGCCATAGTGTGTTAGTGAAAAGTGGCACCATTTATGTTGAACAACTGCATCAACTGAATAAAACAAACGATCTCAACCTCAATATAGAGCTTGATAATAGTAATAACGCCGCCTTCCACAGCATACAAACGGGCGAGTTACCGGCCCTTATTTCCAGTTACGTGCTGCTTAAAGGAATGATCGCGCTCTCACCCGACCCTGAAGACTTTGAAATATCGAATGAGGTTTTTAGCCAACCGATTCCTGCCGGGTTACTTTTGCCATTGGATGATCCCGAGTTTAAACGCGTCGTCGACGATTCAATGAGTAAGATTCTTACCAGCAAAGACTTTGCCAAACTTTATCAAAAGTGGTTCATGTCGCCGATACCGCCGAAAGCCATTAATCTCAATATACCGATGTCGACTGCACTAAAAGCATTGATCGCAACAACATCAAACCATGCGAACGAAAATGAAAAAATTATTAAATAACAAGCTTAAACATCTGTTCAGCGTGTTGACGTTGTTTCCCCTGGCCTTGTTTTCTCGCCAGCTTTCAGCAGAACAGACTTCTGCGACGTTTGAGCATATTAAATCAACCCATACTCTTAATATCGGCTACCGTCAGCTCGCGCCATTCTCTTTTCGGGATAAAAGCGGCAAGGTCAACGGTTACACTATTTCGCTATGTAATATGATTGCCGATGAACTGCGGCTGTCTCTGGGCTTAAAACAGCTCGAGGTTCATTACATTCCCGTTCTGTTTACTGAGCGAGTTGCCGCACTAAACAGCAGCAGAATAGATTTAGATTGCAGCGTGAATGCCGATACCCCGGAAAGAAAAAAGAGCGTCTCTTTTTCGACAGATTACTTTGCCTCCACTATGCGAATCATTTCGTTGCGCCAAAATAATATCCATACGCTTGAAGATTTAAGAGGCCGTACCGTGGGTGTTCCTCGCGGTTCTAAAGATTTATTGGAACTTAACCGCTTAAATCGTGAAAAACACCTGAGCCTTTCAATTATTACGTCAGATACAACGGAAGATGCTTTCAATATGATGGCGCAAAAGCGCACGGCTGCATTAATTCTGGATGATATATTGGCCTACCCCCTCATCAATCAGAGCGAGGATCCTGAAGCATTCACCATTTTGCATGACGATGTGGGTGAAAAAATGAAGTACGCCATTATGATGAGAAAACAGGATCCGTTATTTGTTGCGTTTGTTGATAAAACCCTGGAGCACATTTTCGAATCTCCACTCCATGCTCAGATGACCAACAAGTGGCTGTCACAGAAAGTCGTCATTAAAAACAAACAGAAAGATTAAACAGTTAGATGACAACGTTCTTTCCCAGGACAAGCAAGCACAGCGCCAGAAGATTATCAACGAACCTTATATTATCAGGGGGGCTGTTGTTATTATTCCTGGGGAACTCGTTACGTGCCGCCTGGGACTTTACCAGCATTCAGCAACGCGCCGACCAGCTATATGGCCCTGCCAGTTCTGATGCAAAAAAACGTATTGATGCCTGGCAGCAACTGCTTTTGCAGCAGAGAAATAAAAGTGAATCTGAACAATTAAATGCGGTTAATCTATTTTTTAACCAACAACTGCACTACCGCGAAGATAGCGAAATCTGGAATACCATTGATTATTGGGCAACGCCGGTGGAATCACTCCGTAAAGGGGAAGCGGATTGTGAAGATTATGCGCTCGCTAAATATTTCACATTACGCCATTTAGGTATTTCAGGGGAAAAACTGCGAATTACCTACGTTAAAGCCATTCGGCTTAATCGCGCGCATATGGTGTTAACCTGGTATGAAACACCCGATGCGATCCCGGTGGTTCTTGACAGTTTGACAAATAAACTCTTGCCCGCCACACAACGCGCAGATTTATTACCGGTTTACTCTTTTAATGATAGTGGGCTGTGGTTACCAGGCAGTCAAAATAATAAACGTGTCGGGGATAGTAAGCACCTTTCTCGCTGGCAAGATGTATTAAAAAAAATGCGGGAAGAAGGATTCCCGATTGATGAATAGGATGAGCCTGTGTCACTTTTCAAACAGCTTCTGATAGCTATTTTTCTTTTTATGCTGATTATTTTCAGCGGCAGCTTTGTGGTTAATCTCGAAAGTTCGCGGGATCAGTACACGAATCAGCTGCTATCACATGCTCAGGATGCCGCAACCGCATTAGGTCTGTCGCTGACACCCCACGTTGACGATCCGGCGATGATCGAACTGATGGTCAGCTCGATTTTTGATAGCGGCTATTACAATTCGATCCGCATTGTTGATCAGAGTAACGATAAACCTCTTTTTGAGCGCAGTACTACGGCATCAATCCCGGATGTTCCTCATTGGTTCATCAGCCTGGTCGATGTGAAACCACAAGCGGGTGAAGCGACGATTATGCGCGGCTGGCAGCAAGCGGCGCGCGTCGAAGTGGTCAGCAACCCAGTTTTTGCCATAAAACGTTTATGGGACAGCACGCTGGCGAATTTACTCTGGATGCTGGCGTGCAGCGCCGTGTGTATTCTGGCAGGTGCCATGTTGTTACGCCGCCAGTTACGCCCGCTCAATTATATGGTTAAGCAGTCGCAAGCAATTACCCGACGCGAATATCTGACGCAACTCGATTTGCCAAAGACCCCTGAGTTACGCCGCGTCGTCGAAGCCATGAACCTGATGGTCACCAAGCTCAAATCGCTGTTTGAGGATCAGGCAGAGCACAGCGAACGTCTGCACAATGAAGCCTATCTTGATAGCCAAACCGGTATTGCTAACCGTCGTGCATTCGATATGCAAATGCAGTCCCGATTAAGCGATGAAGAGACAGCACCCGGTTATTTGCTGTTGCTGCGTATTCAGGATCTCAGTGGCCTGAACCAACGTTTTGGCGGCCCGCATACCGATAATCTGCTCAAGCATGTTGCTGACATGATGAGCGTGGTGAAAAGCCAGCATGCCAAGGCAGACAGTATTTTGGCGCGTATCCGTGGGGGTGAATTCGCCCTGCTTTGCCCAGGCGTCACGCGCGGCGAAATGGTGAATCTGCAACACTCGCTGACACAGCAGCTTTCCGCGTTTTATGCGACGGGCATGTCAGATATCAGCCCTGTCGCCCATACCGGGATGGTGCCCTTTAATTCCGGTGATACGCCGCAATCGCTGCTCGTCCAGGCGGATCGCGTGTTAGTGGAAGCCGAAACACGTACCACTCATCAGACTAACGATTTACCTGTCCCCGACAGCGCAGCGACTGAAGATCAGCATCTGTGGTTCACCCGTCTGGATAATGCGTTGAGTAACGGACAGTTCCAGTTATTCTTCCAGCCCGTGGTGGATTGCAAAAATCCAAAAAACATCATTCATTACAAGGTGTTATCACGAATGTTGGATGAAGATGGCAATAGCATTACCGCAGGCCGTTTCCTGCCGTGGATCCATCGATTTGGCTGGAGCCACCGTCTGGATCAGGTGATGTTAGGTCTGACATTGAAGCAGTTGAAAAGCTATTCGGGGCAACTTGCGCTGAGTTTGTCGGGCAGTTCTCTGACCAATGAAACCACCATTAAGCAATTGCTCAGTCCGTTGAAGCACCATCCCCAGCTTGCCCGTCGTTTAATTCTGGAGCTGGATGAGAACCAGATGCCGAAGCCAGAAATGATGGAAGTGTTTGTGAAAATGCTTAATCAACACCGCTGTGGTTTGGGTCTGCAACACTTTGGTAGCCGCTTCGATATGATTGGCCACTTCTCGCAGTGGGGACTGGCGTACCTGAAAATCGATTCCAGCTACATCCGTCATATTGATATCGAGAATGATAAGCGGCTGTTTATTGATGTGCTGCACAGCGCGACCCACAACATTGATTTGCCGTTGATTGCCGAACGCGTTGAAACGGAAGGTGAGTTGCGGGTTCTGCAAGAAGTGGGGATTTATGGGGCGATGGGGCAGTTACTGGGGGAGCCAGCGCCCTTCTGAGGCATCTATACCCGTCATACTTCAAGCTGCTTATGCGTTGGCTGCACCCGCTCACCCCAGTCACTTACTCAAGTAAGCTCCTGGGGATTTACGGCTTTGCCGCCTTCAAGCAACTCGAATTATTTTGGGTATAAATACCTCACTAAAAAATGAATAGCCTAAATAGTTCGAGTTGCAGGTAGGCGGCAAGAGAACGAATCCCGATGAGCTTACTAAAGTAAGTGATTCGGGTGAGTGAACGTAGCCAACACCCCTGCAACTTGAACTATGACGGCTATTTAGAAAATGCCTTGATCGTCGCTGTTCAGAAGTCCTTCTAATCCGCCTAACCCCTGGCGAGCCTGCGCGCGATTCATCAGCTTAACCTGCGCCATTTCTGGCAAGTCAGTAATCGTAATCACGCCTTTTTGGATTAACAGAAAAATCAGGTCGTCCAATACGCGCACCATTTCCAGGTCACTTTTTTGCAGCAACTCGCGATTGTGCATGCTTTCGTCCACGACACTACCGGCATTTTTCCAGGCTGAAATTTCAGCCGTTTCAGCCAAAACTTCCCCCGTCATACCACTAAACGGCGCGTTCTCAACCCGGATCAACTGGCCATCATCATTTCGTTGTACGTAATACAT
The DNA here is from genome assembly GCF_027594725.1 of Buttiauxella sp. WJP83. NCBI lineage: Bacteria > Pseudomonadati > Pseudomonadota > Gammaproteobacteria > Enterobacterales > Enterobacteriaceae > Buttiauxella > Buttiauxella sp. WJP83. The sequence goes on along the minus strand of NZ_CP110080.1, from coordinate 816,172 downwards.
TGTTGCACCCTTTGAATTGCATGCGAAACACACCGCCCGGTGAGGGCGGTGTGAGTCAATTAATGTGAGTAATGCTCGGGTTTGGCTATCAAATGATCCAGTGAATAGCTCGATGAACCATGAGAATCATGATTCACTAAATGAGAAGGATCACCGCCCGTGTGGACGGAATGCGCGACATCGCCCTTTCCGTCATGAGCATCGCCGCCTTTGATAAGCTGCGTGATATCCGCCCCTTCATGCAGCTCATGCGCCAGATCGCTCAGATCAATTTTCTCATGATCGTCGCTCGCTTTTCCGCTGAAGAGTTGATGATCATCGCTGCTGTGATGGCCTTTTTCAGAGTGATGGAGATCGAAAGTCAGCGAATCATGGCTGTCGTCAAACAGGTTACTTAAACCATGATCGTGGTGCTTGTGATGTTCGGCCGCCACAGTCACATCCACGTCATGTGAGACAGGTGTTGTGTTGCCATTGCTATCTTTCGCCGTCACTGAAACATTGACGTTGTTATGCCCGGTATGAAGTGCCGACGTTTCCATCGCAATGTCATACGTTAAGTGGCCATTGACGTCATGAACAAGTGAGCTGTATTCATGCCCATTAACAGTGGCGGTGACCCGGCTACCATCATGAACATCCCCTTCAACCTGCCCGGTAATATGAGTCTGTTGTTGAAGTAATTCATGGGCATTGAGGTGGTTATCGCCGGTGACTTTATCGATGGTGACCGTCGCGTCTGCGTGAGTGTCCATTTTGACATGCTGAGTCTGGTACGCGGTGGTGGTATTGCCTGCACCGTCCGAGACTTTCACACTCACATGGGCGCTGTTAGTCCCTTCGTGCAACCAGTCTTTATCGACTTTAACGTCGTAACCCAGGTGGTTACCCACCGGCACAACTTTGGTCTGGATACTGTGACCGTTGACTTGCAACGTAACAAAATCACCGTCTTTCGCATCACCCTCCACCGTGCCGGTAATAGAGATGTGCTCAGATTCTTTCGCGTTGATGATGTTGTTTTGGGCGACGGGATCGATACTGATAGAGGCATCGATTTTGGTGTCGACGAAAATAGGGTGAGTCGCCAGTGCCGTATAATGGTTCTTCACGCCATCGGTGACGTCCACGCTCACTTTCAGGTCGTTTCCACCTTCTTTCAGCCACGTTTTATCAACACTCACGTCGTAGCCTAAGTGATTGCCCATCAGTTTCACGTCAGTGATGACAGTATGGCCGTTCACTTCCAGGGTCACCTTGTCCCCCACTTTCGCATCACCCTCCACCGTGCCGGTAACAGAAAGATGTTTAGCCTCTTGCGCATTCACAACGTCGTTTTTTGCTACAGGATCGATGGTCACCGTCGCGTCCGCGTGGGTGTCCATTTTGACATGCTGAGTCTGGTACGCGGTGGTGGTATTGCCTGCATCATCCCGGACTTTCACACTCACATGGACGCTGTTCGTCCCTTCGTGCAGCCAGTCTTTGTCAACTTTAACGTCGTAACCCAAATGGCCATCAATCATCTTCACTTTCGTTTGGATGGTGTGGCCATTCACATTCAGGGTGACCTTATCACCATCCCGCGCATCACCATCAACCGTGCCAGCGACGGAAACATGAGCAGATTCTTTGGCATTAATCACGTTGTCGCCCGCGACAGGGGCAATGGTTATCGACCCGTCAATATGGGTATCGAGTGTAATGTTATGCGTATCAGTCGACGTTGCCGTGTTACCTGCGGCGTCTTTCCCGGTTACCGATACCTCCACACTGTTCGGGCCTTCTTTAAGTGCACTATTATCAACAGCAATATCGTATGTGAGCTTGCCGTCATGATCGGCAACAACGCCAGTGAACGTATTGCCATTAACGGTAAGCGTGACCGGGTCCCCGGCATGGGCATCGCCCGTTACCGTGCCCGTAACATGCGTTGTCGGTTGGCCGAACTCTTTAATATTCACTTTATCGTCACCCGCCACGGTATCGATATGAATGCTGTTTGATGCCTTCTGATCAACGGTAATGGTGTTGTTTTCAGAAACAGTCACGGTGTTTCCCACCGCATCGGTTCCGGTCACCGTGTAGGTGATCTGCGGGTTCTGGAGCAGATCTGAGGTCGGCACTTTCACGCTAAAGGTAAGATTGCCACTCGCATCTTTTTCAATTGGGACAATCAGGTCGTTGCCATTAACGTGCACAATCACATTATTGCCAACATGCACGTCACCGCTGACCGTACCGCTAATCTCCGTAAGCGCCTGTTTGCTTTCAGCGCTATTCAGCACGTTATCGTCAGTCACGTCATTGATGTTCAAAGCAACAACGGCATGATCGTCAATAGTTACCGTTCTGGATTCACTTTGGCTAAAGTCATTACCCGCATCATCTTTGCCTGAGACCGTCACGGTAATATGTGGCTGTTCATTTGGATGAGCCTTTAATACAGCGTCTAATTCCGCTTTTAAATCGTCGGTATTGACCTTCATTGTGTAGCCTAACTGCCCGTTCATATCAGGCAGTTCAGCCACCTTTACAACAGTTTCGTGGCCATTGAGCGTGATTTTTACTTCATCACCAATACGCGCATCTTTACCCACCGTGCCGCTTATTTCCGTCGTTTTGGCGCTGAGATCATTGGCACTGAGGATATTGTCGCCCGACACCGTGTTTATGGTGATGGAGCCTTCGGCGGTGGTATCAACAGAAAGCCCGTGAGTTTCCGTCACGGTGATGCTGTTTTGCGCCGCATCGTGTCCGGTGACCTCAGCGGTGATCGTTTTCCCCTGTACCAGATCGCTGGTGAGGACACTCACTTTGTAATTCTTGCTGCCGTCCACCACGGCATCATACTTATGATGATTGACGGTGATCGTCACATGATCGCCCTGCTCCACATCACCTAAAACTGTACCGGTAATGTCGGTATTCACGTTGCGTGTTTCACTCAGGTTAAGGACGTTATCAGGCGTTACGTTATCGATGGTGACATGCGCAGAAACATCGGTATCAACGGTAACGGTTGTGTTATCCGTCACCGTAATCACGTTGCCGTGTTCATCGTGTCCATCCACGCTGGCAGTGACCTGAGGATGCTGGCGCAAATCGTCGATGCTGACATCTTTGCTGAATGTCATCACACCCGTGTTCGGATCTTCGTGTACTTGCGTTGTGATCTTGTGCCCGTTAACCGTCAACGTGACATTGCTGCCATCATGCACGCCATCACCCGTTACGGTTCCGCTAATGGTGGTGGTGCCGTTCTTCGCTTCTGCGATGTTTATGGTGTTGTCGCCGGCAATCTTATCCAGGTGGATCGTGGCGCTAACATCAGTATCAACGTGCACTTTTGTCTGTGCATCAACGACATGAGTCACCGTACCGCCATTATGTGCCGTGACGCTTGCCGTGATGTTCGGGTTTGCCATGAGGTCTTTGGTATCAACGCTGACTTCATATCCCAATTCACCCGGCAGATTTGGGCGCTCAGTAACGATGCAGTCATAATCTACATTGCCAATATGCACCGTCACATGATCGCCAGCCTGAACATCACCTGACACGGTGCCGCGCACGATCGTCGTTGGAGAGCCAGACTCGGTTTGGTTAATGGTGTTGTCACCCGCAACCGTGTTGATGGTGATCGTCGCATGCGGATCGCTGTAATGTGGTGTCGTGGTGCCACCGTTATGATCGGTACCGTTGTTATTGTTAGTACCACCTGGCACGTTAGCATGAACCTGAGCGGTTGCCGTTTCAGTATTACCGTACGGATCGGTACTGGTTATCTGTACGCTAACATCCGCATTATTGTCTAAATCATGAGCATTGATGTAGACAGGTTGACCGGTCGTAGTGTCAATTAAATGATCGCCGTTAAAACCAAGATGGCCATCCGGGAAGCGCTGAACCAGCGTTTCATAGGTTTTGCCACCAGCGAAGATCTTGACCACATCCCCTTCTTTCGCATCACCGCCGACGGTTCCTTCAATCACCCAAAAATCTCTGGAACTGTTAAGTTCCAATGAACCGATTTTTATCTCAGAATCCGCGCGCGTATCAATATTCACAACGCGATCGAATTCAGCCAATACCGTATTCCCAGCCAGATCTGAGCCCATTACTGAGGCATGAATATCCGGTTTATGACCACCGGAAATCAAATCGGCAGTGCTGACATCAATGCTGTAAGTGCCTTTATCGCTCACATTCCCATAGTAGTGCTGCCCGTTGACTGTCAGTTCAACCTGATCACCCGAATGCACATCGCCCGTGACATGGCCGGTGATCGCGGTGTGGTCTTTATGGGCTTCAGCATTGTTTATCGTGTTGTCGTCGGTGACGCGATCGATAGTGATGGTTGCGTTCGCACGGTCATCTCTTGAGACATCGTGAGTCGCACCCGCTGTGATGGTATTTCCAGCCGTATCGGAGGCATTGACGGTAGCCACAATATGCGGATCGTGTAGCAAACCTTTCGTAGAAACATCAATGGAATAGCCAAGCCCACCACCGAGGAAGCTCTGCGGCCCAACGGTCGCGTGGTAAACATGGCCATCAACCGTCACATCTACCACATCACCAATCTTAACGTCGCCGCTAACCCGACCATTGATCGTGGTAGTACTAAATTTTTGATCGTGGTGATTGAGAACATCGTCGCCAGAGACGATATTGATCGTCACCGACGCATCGGCGTGGTCGTCAATAATCACCTGATGATTGTCGGTGGCCGTAACGCTGTTCCCCGCCGTATCGGTCACGCTGATGCTGGCGTGGATGGTGGAGTTGGCCTGAATATCAGCCGTGTTCACCGGAATGTGGTAACCCATCTTGCCACTCCCCAGGTCTTCCACTAATCCATTGTATTCATGGCCATTCACTTCCAGCTTCAGCGGATCGCCGACATGCATTTCTCCTGTCACCGTTCCGCTGACTAAGGTGTAACCATGCTTCAGTTCAGCATTATTCAGGGTGTTATCGTCAGTGACTGAATCCACGGAGATATGCGCAATCGCCTGAGTATCAACAATAATATCCTGCGTCGCGTGTGCCGTTGTCACGTTGTTGGCCTGGTCAGTCGCCGTCACACTTGCCGTGATGTGCTTACCCGCCATCAAATCATGAGTGCTGACCGGAATGTTGTATTGGTGGTTCGCATCCACCTTGCCCGTGTAGTCAATACCGTTGATATTCAGCGTGACCAGATCACCTTCTTTGGCATCACCATCGACGCTGCCGGTCACGTTGGTGAATTCGTTCTGCGACTCCTTGCCATTGATCATATTGTCATGATTGGCGGTCACCGGATCGATGGTAATCGTCGCCACCGCTTCCCGGTCCACCGTCATGGTGGTGGTCACTTCCGCCAGTTGCTCGTTACCGACACTGTCATGGCCGACAACATGGGCGGTAATGCTGTGATCCGCCAGCACATCTTTGGTAAGAACATCCAGGCTATAGCCGAGAGCGCCATTGAGATGCGGCTGCGGCTCCACGGTTATCTCATAGTTATGCCCATTCACCGTGACGATAATTTTATCGCCCGCGTGCACATCATCGCCGCTAACGGTACCGGAAACTTTGGTCGTGTGTTGTTTAGCTTCCAGTTGGTTGATGGTGTTATCACCCGAGACGATGTCCATGGTGATACCCGCCTCGGCATGATTATCGATATGCACCGTATGCTCGGTGGTCACGGTCACAACGTTGTTTAAGTGGTCAGTCGAGGTAACGGAGGCGATGAATTTAACATCTGTATCAATCTTGCCTTGATTATCACTGAACGCCGAGGAATAAACCGGGATCTGGTAACCCAGCTTGCCGTTACCTAAATCGATAACGCTACCGCTGTAATGGTGGCCGTTAATATCCAGGTTGACCATATCACCCAGCTTCGCATCACCGTCAACACCGCCACTAACCAGTCGCATTGGTGTCGCCAGCTCATCGTGGTTCAGGATGTTATCGTCGGTAACCGAATCAATCGAAATCGTGGCATTCGCGTGGGTATCAACCGAGACATTATGCGTGAGCACCGCATGTGCAACGTTGTGTGCCGCGTCGTGACTGGTCACCGTCACCTTCACCGCATTATCGCCTTCATGAAGGACTCCGCGCGGGATCGCCACTTCGTAATGCAGGTTGCCGTTAGCATCAGCCACGACCTTGCCGTTGTAGTTGTGGCCCTGAACATTCACCACCACCGGGTCACCGACTTTTGCATCCGTGCCACTCACATCGCCACTGATAAACGTGGCGCTGTTGGATTCCGCAGCACTAACCCAGTCATCACCTGCCACGGTGTTGATCGTTATCGCGTTATTGGCATGGTTATCGATATGAACGGTGTGATCGGTGGTCACTGTGACTTCGTTGTGCGCCGCATCATGAGAGGTCACCGAGGCGGTATAGTTAACGTCCCGGTCTATTTCGCCTTCGCTATTTTTGCCAAACGCCGAGGAATCAACGGCGATGTGGTAACCCAGATGGCCTTTGCCATCCAGATCAACAACCGTATCTGAGTATGTGTGCCCGTTAATCTCGATGGTGACAATATCACCCACTTTGGCATCGCCATCCACCGTACCAGTGATGGTCTGCTTAGGCTGGGCCAGCTCATGGTGATTGAGTATGTTGTCCTCGGTGACACCATTAAGCGTAATCCTCGCATCAGCGTGGGTGTCCAGCGTGACGTGCTTATGCTCCGTCGCAATGGCTTCGTTACCCAACGCATCGTGGCTGGTTAGCGTCACCACCACATCATTTTTGCCTTCGTGCAGCGCACTTGTTGGCGCCGGAACTTCGTAGCGCAAATTGCCGTGGTCGTTCACCACTACGCCAGTGAAAGTTTGGTTATTGACGGTCACTACAACCGGATCACCTTCTTTTGCATCACCCCTCACGCCGCCGGTAATCAGCGTATCGTCCGCTGACTCTACGGCGTTGACATAGCCATCGTCTGATATGGTATTAATCGTCAGACCAGTAACCGCGAAGTTATCGACATGAACCGTGTGTTCAGTCGTCACCGTCACTTCATTGTTGACGGCATCATGGGAGGTGACGGACGCGGTGAATTTCACATTCCCGTCAATTTTGGTGTTGTTATCACCGAATGCCGAAGAGTCCACCGGGATTTTATAGCCCAGCGTGCCGTCACCCATCTCGATAACGTGGCCGGTATATTTGTTCCCGTTAAAGTCCAGAATGACGGCATCGCCTTTATGCGCATCACCCCCGACCGTTCCGATGATCAACTGCTTTTGCTCAGCCATTTCAGCATGGCTCAGGGTGTTATCTTTGGTGACACGATCAACGGTGATAGAAGCATCCGCATGAGTATCCAGCGTGACGTTATGATGCTCGGTCGCAATCGCTTCGTTACCCACCTTATCGTGGCTGGTCACCGTCACGGTGACATTATTTCCACCTTCTTTAAGTGCGCTACTCGGCACGGCAACTTTATAGACAAGATGGCCGTTTTCATAAGACACCTTGCCGAAGAACGGCTGAACATGCCCATCCAGGCGCACTTCCACAACGTCACCCGCTTTCGCATCCGGCCCGGTGACATCGCCCTTGATGAGGGTGTCGTGCCGGGACTCTTTAAAGCTAACGATGTCATCACCCGCGACGGTATGAATCGTCACGCCGTTATTGGCATGGTTATCAATGTGTACGGTGTGTTCGGTGGTCTGAATCACCTCGTTGCCCGCTTTGTCGTGGGCGGTGATGCTGGCGGTGAATTTAACGTCGGTGTCGATTTCACCCTGGTTATCACTGAACGCCGAGGAGTCCACCGGGATCTGGTAACCCAGCGAGCCGTCGCTCAGCTCAATCACGTTGCCGGTGTATTTATGGCCGTTAATGTCGAGCTCAACCACGTCGCCTTTACGCGCATCACCATCCACCACGCCGCTGATCAACTGGTGCGCTTTATCCAGTTCGCTGTGGTTTAGAACATTGTCTTTAGTGACATCATCAATCGAGATGGTCGCTTTGGCCTGGCTGTCGAGCGTGACGGTTTTGTGCTCCGTCGCAACCGCCTCATTACCCACGCCGTCATGGCTGGTGACCGTCACCTGCACGTCGTTCTGGCCTTCGTGCAACAGGTCGCTGTGCACTGCCACATCGTAGTGCAGTCTGCCGCGCGCATCCGCGAACACTTCACCTTTAAAGTCGTGCCCGTCCACGCGCACCACCACATGATCACCCACTTTCGCATCCGGCCCGTTGACGATACCGGTGATGTGCGTTGGCCCTTCGGACTCGATTTTGTTGACTACGTTATCGCCCGCAACGGTGTTGATGGTCACGCCGTTGTTGGCGTGGTTATCAATGTGTACGGTGTGTTCGGTGGTCTGAATCACCTCGTTGCCCGCTTTGTCGTGGGCGGTGATGCGGGCGGTGAATTTAACGTCAGTGTCGATTTCACCCTGGTTATGACTGAACGCCGAGGAGTCCACCGGGATTTGATAGCCCAGTGTGCCGTCGCTCAGCTCAATTACGTTACCGGAATATTTATGGCCGTTAATGTCCAGCTCAACCACGTCGCCTTTACGCGCATCGCCATCCACCACGCCGCTGATCAACTGGTGCGCTTTATCCAGTTCCGTGTGGTTTAACACGTTGTCGTCGGTGACGCTGTCAATCGAGATGGTCGCTTTGGCCTGGCTGTCGAGCGTGACGGTTTTGTGCTCCGTCGCAACCGCCTCATTACCCACGCCGTCATGGCTGGTAACCGTCACCTGCACGTCGTTTTTCCCTTCGTGCAACAGGTCGCTGTGCACCGCCACGTCGTAGTGCAGTCTGCCGCGCGCATCCGCAAACACTTCACCTTTAAAGTCGTGCCCGCCCACGCGCACCACCACATGGTCACCCACTTTCGCATCCGGCCCGTTGACGATACCGGTGATGTGCATCGGCCCTTCTGACTCGATTTTGTTGACTACGTTATCGCCCGCAACGGTGTTGATGGTCACGCCGTTGTTGGCATGGTTATCAATGTGTACGGTGTGTTCGGTGGTCTGGATAACCTCGTTGCCCGCTTTGTCGTGGGACGTCACGCGGGCGGTGAATTTAACGTCGGTGTCGATTTCACCCAGGTTATTACTGAACGCCGAGGAGTCCACCGGGATGTGATAGCCCAGTGTGCCGTCGCTCAGCTCAATCACGTTGCCGGTGTATTTATGGCCGTTAATATCCAGTTCAACCACGTCGCCTTGACGCGCATCGCCATCCACCACGCCGCTGATCAACTGGTGCGCTTTATCCAGTTCGCTGTGGTTTAGCACATTGTCTTTAGTGACATCATCAATCGTGATGGTCGCTTTAGCCTGGCTGTCGAGCGTGACGGTTTTATGCTCCGTCGCAACCGCTTCGTTACCCACGCCGTCATGGCTGGTGACCGTCACCTGCACGTCGTTTTGCCCTTCGTGCAACAGGTCTGAGTGCACCGCCACGTCGTAGTGCAGTCTGCCGCGCGCATCCGCGAACACTTCACCTTTAAAGTCGTGCCCGCCCACGCGCACCACCACATGATCACCCGCTTTCGCATCCGGCCCGTTGACGATACCGGTGATATGCGTTGGCCCTTCGGACTCGATTTTGTTGACTACGTTATCGCCCGCAACAGTGTTAATCGTCACGCCGTTATTGGCGTGATTATCAATGTGTACGGTGTGATCGGTGGTCTGAATCACCTCGTTGCCCGCTTTGTCGTGGGCGGTGATGCTGGCGGTAAACGTCACATCACCGTCGATTTCACCCTGGTTATCACTGAACGCCGAGGAGTCCACCGGGATCTGGTAACCCAGCGAGCCGTCGCTCAGCTCAATCACGTTGCCGGTGTATTTATGGCCGTTAATGTCGAGCTCAACCACGTCGCCTTGACGTGCATCGCCATCCACCACGCCGCTGATCAACTGGTGCGCTTTATCCAGTTCGCTGTGGTTTAGCACGTTGTCGTCGGTGACGCTGTCAATCGAGATGGTCGCTTTAGCCTGGCTGTCGAGCGTGACGGTTTTGTGCTCCGTCGCAACCGCTTCGTTACCCACGCCGTCATGGCTGGTGACGGTCACCTGCACGTCGTTCTGGCCTTCGTGCAACAGGTCGCTGTGCACTGCCACATCGTAGTGCAGTCTGCCGCGCGCATCCGCGAACACTTCACCTTTAAAGTCGTGCCCGTCCACGCGCACCACCACATGGTCACCCGCTTTCGCATCCGGCCCGTTGACGATTCCGGTGATGTGCGTTGGCCCTTCGGACTCGGCTTTATTGACTACGTTATCGCCCGCAACGGTGTTGATGGTCACGCCGTTGTTGGCATGGTTATCAATGTGTACGGTGTGTTCGGTGGTCTGGATAACCTCGTTGCCCGCTTTGTCGTGGGCGGTGATGCTGGCGGTGAATTTAACGTCGGTGTCGATTTCACCCTGGTTATCACTGAACGCTGAAGAGTCCACCGGGATGTGATAGCCCAGCGTGCCGTCGCTCAGCTCAATCACGTTGCCAGTGTATTTATGGCCGTTAATATCCAGCTCAACCACGTCGCCTTTGCGTGCATCGCCATCCACCACGCCGCTGATCAACTGGTGCGCTTTATCCAGTTCCGTGTGGTTTAGCACATTGTCTTTAGTGACATCATCAATCGTGATGGTCGCTTTAGCCTGGCTGTCGAGCGTGACGGTTTTGTGCTCCGTAGCAACCGCTTCGTTACCCACGCCGTCATGGCTGGTGACCGTCACCTGCACGTCGTTTTGCCCTTCGTGCAACAGGTCGCTGTGCACCGCCACGTCGTAGTGCAGTCTGCCGCGCGCATCCGCGAACACGTCACCTTTAAAGTCGTGCCCGTCCACGCGCACCACCACATGATCACCCGCTTTCGCATCCGGCCCGTTGACGATACCGGTGATGTGCGTCGGCCCTTCGGACTCGATTTTGTTGACTACGTTATCGCCCGCAACAGTGTTAATCGTCACGCCGTTATTGGCGTGATTATCAATGTGTACGGTGTGATCGGTGGTCTGAATCACCTCGTTGCCCGCTTTGTCGTGGGCGGTGATGCTGGCGGTAAACGTCACATCACCGTCGATTTCACCCTGGTTATCACTGAACGCCGAGGAGTCCACCGGGATCTGGTAACCCAGCGAGCCGTCGCTCAGCTCAATCACGTTGCCGGTGTATTTATGGCCGTTAATGTCGAGCTCAACCACGTCGCCTTGACGTGCATCGCCATCCACCACGCCGCTGATCAACTGGTGCGCTTTATCCAGTTTCGCTGTGGTTTAGCACGTTGTCGTCGGTGACGCTGTCAATCGAGATGGTCGCTTTAGCCTGGCTGTCGAGCGTGACGGTTTTGTGCTCCGTCGCAACCGCTTCGTTACCCACGCCGTCATGGCTGGTGACGGTCACCTGCACGTCGTTCTGGCCTTCGTGCAACAGGTCGCTGTGCACTGCCACATCGTAGTGCAGTCTGCCGCGCGCATCCGCGAACACTTCACCTTTAAAGTCGTGCCCGTCCACGCGCACCACCACATGGTCACCCGCTTTCGCATCCGGCCCGTTGACGATTCCGGTGATGTGCGTTGGCCCTTCGGACTCGGCTTTATTGACTACGTTATCGCCCGCAACGGTGTTGATGGTCACGCCGTTGTTGGCATGGTTATCAATGTGTACGGTGTGTTCGGTGGTCTGGATAACCTCGTTGCCCGCTTTGTCGTGGGCGGTGATGCTGGCGGTGAATTTAACGTCGGTGTCGATTTCACCCTGGTTATCACTGAACGCTGAAGAGTCCACCGGGATGTGATAGCCCAGCGTGCCGTCGCTCAGCTCAATCACGTTGCCAGTGTATTTATGGCCGTTAATATCCAGCTCAACCACGTCGCCTTTGCGTGCATCGCCATCCACCACGCCGCTGATCAACTGGTGCGCTTTATCCAGTTCCGTGTGGTTTAGCACATTGTCTTTAGTGACATCATCAATCGTGATGGTCGCTTTAGCCTGGCTGTCGAGCGTGACGGTTTTGTGCTCCGTAGCAACCGCTTCGTTACCCACGCCGTCATGGCTGGTGACCGTCACCTGCACGTCGTTTTGCCCTTCGTGCAACAGGTCGCTGTGCACCGCCACGTCGTAGTGCAGTCTGCCGCGCGCATCCGCGAACACGTCACCTTTAAAGTCGTGCCCGTCCACGCGCACCACCACATGATCACCCGCTTTCGCATCCGGCCCGTTGACGATACCGGTGATGTGCGTCGGCCCTTCGGACTCGATTTTGTTGACTACGTTATCGCCCGCAACGGTGTTGATGGTCACGCCGTTGTTGGCATGGTTATCAATGTGTACGGTGTGATCGGTGGTCTGAATCACCTCGTTGCCCGCTTTGTCGTGGGACGTCACGCGGGCGGTGAATTTAACGTCGGTGTCGATTTCACCCAGATTGTTACTGAACGCCGAGGAGTCCACCGGGATGTGATAGCCCAGCGTGCCGTCGCTCAGCTCAATCACGTTGCCGGTGTATTTATGGCCGTTAATGTCGAGCTCAACCACGTCGCCTTTACGCGCATCGCCATCCACCACGCCGCTGATCAACTGGTGCGCTTTATCCAGTTCCGTGTGGTTTAGCACATTGTCTTTAGTGACATCATCAATCGTGATGGTCGCTTTAGCCTGGCTGTCGAGCGTGACGGTTTTATGCTCAATAGCTATTGCGGTGTTACCCGCATCATCGACACCCGTCACCATCACCTGCACGTCATTGCTGCCTTCGGACAGGGCGCTGTTTGGCACGGCCACGTCATAGCGTCGATGGCCGTGTTCATCGAGGGTCACTTCACCGTAGAACTCTTTGCCGTTGACGCTGACCACCACGTGATCGCCGACCTGCGCATCACCGGTGACCTCACCGCTGATGAAGGTTGGCATGCGCGATTCGGCTGCATTCACGGTGTTGTCACCGGCTACGGTGTCAATGGTCAGCGCGTTATGCGCCTGGGTATCGAGGACGATGGTTTTGTGTTCGACGGCAATCGCGGTGTTACCGGCATCATCGACGCCGGTCACCATCACCTGCACGTCATTGCTGCCTTCGGTCAGGGCGTTTGTCGGCACCGCGATGTCGTAGCGCCGATGGCCATGTTCATCGAGGGTCACTTCACCGTAGAATTCTTTGCCATTGACGCTCACCACCACGTGATCGCCAACCTGTGCATCACCCGTGACCTCTCCGCTGATAAGAGTCGGCATGCGGGATTCGGCAGTATTCACGGTGTTGTCACCGGCGACGGTGTCGATGGTCAGGGCATTGTGCGCCTGGGTATCGAGCACGATAGTTTTGTGCTCGACGGCAATGGTGGTGTTGCCCGCATTATCGACACCCGTCACCATCACCTGCACGTCATTGCTGCCTTTGGACAGAGCGTCTGTCGGCACCGCAATGTCGTAGCGTCGATGGCCATGTTCATCGAGGGTCACTTCACCGTAGAACTCTTTGCCATTGACGCTCACCACTACGTGATCGCCGACCTGCGCATCACCGGTCACTTCGCCACAAATCAATGTCGGCATGCGGGATTCACTGGCGTTGACCACGTTGTCAGTCGCCACGGTATCAATGGTCAGAGTGTTATGCGCCTGGGTGTCGAGCACCACGGTTTTGTGTTCCACCGCAATCGCGGTGTTACCCGCATCATCGACACCGGTGACCATCACCTGCACCGCATTGCTGCCTTCGAGGAGCGCATCGGTCGGCACCGGCACTTCATAGCGCAGATGGCCGTTTTCATCGACGGTGACCGCACCGTAGAACTCTTTACCGTTAACGCTCACCACTACGTGATCGCCCGCCTGCACATCACCGGTGACTTCACCGCTGATCAAAGTTGGCATACGGGATTCAGCGGTATTCACGGTGTTGTCACCGGCTACGGTGTCGATGGTCAGGGTATTGTGCGCCTGGGTGTCGAGCGTGACGGTTTTGTGTTCCACCGCAATCGCGGTGTTACCCGCATCATCGACGCCCGTCACCATCACCTGCACGGCATTGCTGCCTTCGAGCAGCGCGTCGGTCGGCACCGGCACTTCATAGCGCAGATGGCCGCTTTCATCGACGGTCACCGCGCCATAGAACTCTTTGCCATTCACGCTCACCACCACATGATCGCCGACCTGCGCATCGCCGGTGACTTCACCGCTGATAAGAGTTGGCATGCGCGATTCGGTGGTATTGACGGTGTTATCACCGGCCACGGTGTCGATGGTCAGAGCGTTATGTGCCTGGGTATCAAGCACCACGGTCTGGTGCCCGACAGCGATCGCCGTGTTACCCGCATCATCGACGCCCGTCACCATTACCTGCACGTCGTTGCTGCCTTCGAGCAGCGCGTCGGTCGGCACCGGCACTTCATAGCGCAGGTGGCCGTTTTCATCGACGGTGACCGCACCGTAGAACTCTTTGCCGTTCACGCTGACCACCACGTGATCGCCTGCCTGCGCATCACCCGTGACTTCACCGCTAATCAATGTTGGCATGCGGGATTCGGCAGCATTGACCACGTTATCCCCAGCCACGGTGTCGATGGTCAGCGCGTTATGTGCCTGGGTATCGAGCACCACGGTTTTGTGTTCCACCGCAATCGCGGTATTACCGGCATCATCCACTCCGGTGACCATTACCTGCACGTCGTTGCTGCCTTCGGTCAGGGCACTGGTTGGCACCGGCACTTCATAGCGCAGATGGCCGTTTTCATCGACGGTGACCGCGCCGTAGAACTCTTTGCCGTTAACGCTGACCACCACGTGATCGCCGACCTGCGCATCACCGGTCATTTCGCCGCTGATCAGGGTTGGCATACGGGATTCGGCGGTATTCACGGTGTTATCACTGGCCACGGTGTCGATGGTCAGGGCATTGTGCGCCAGGGTATCGAGCACGATAGTTTTGTGTTCCACCGCAATCGCCGTGTTACCGGCGGCGTCGACACCCGTCACCATCACCTGCACGGCATTACTGCCTTCAGCCAGCGCATCGGTCGGCACCGGCACTTCATAGCGCAGGTGGCCGTTTTCATCGACGGTGACAGCGCCATAAAACTCTTTACCGTTGACGCTGACCACCACGTGATCGCCGACCTGCGCATCACCCGTGACTTCACCGCTGATAAGAGTCGGCATGCGGGATTCAGCGGTATTCACGGTGTTATCACTGGCTACAGTGTCGATGCTCAGGGTGTTGTGTGCCTGGGTATCGAGGACGATGGTTTTGTGCTCAATGGAGATCGCTTCGTTACCCGCCGCATCGTGGCTGACGAGCTGGACTTGTACGCCATTAGCCCCTTCTTTGAGAAGGCGGGTTGGAACCGGCACTTCGTAGTGCAACTGGCCGTTATCGTTCACGACAACACCGTAGAAATCGCGGCCACCTACCGTCACGGTAACCGGGTCGCCTGCCTTAGCATCGCCACCGACCACACCCGTTATCATGGTTGGCATACGGGATTCGGCAGTATTAACGATGTCATCGCCTGCCACGGTTTGGATTGTGAGGCTGTTATGAACGTCGAGATCGATTTCAACGTGATGGTCAGAAGAGGCTTGAGTCGTGTTACCGGCTTCATCCGTTGAGGTAACAGTGGCATGGATGTTCGGGTCAGCCAGCAGCCCCTGGGTGGAAACATCAATGCGATATCCCAACACACCATTTCCCAAGTCGATAACCACGTCAGTGTATTCATGCCCATTCACGGTGAGGGTAATTTTATCGCCGATTCTGGCATCCCCGGAGACCGTGCCATGAACGGACGTCTGCGCATGGTGGGATTCGGCAATATTGATAACGTTATCTGCCGTCACGTTATCAATGGTGATGTTGTCATGGAGATCGGTAATATCAATAACCGCATTGACGGTACTGTGCGCGCTGCGGCCAGAGACATCTGTGGCGGTTGCGATAACAGTAATCTCGCCTTCAGCAAGACCACTTAAATCAGGTTGTGTTGTCCAGTGACCATTTTTGACATCCACTTCAATCGTCAATGTGTTTTTTTGGCTATCGGTAAACGTCAGCGTCACATGATTCTGATTACTGGTGCCGTTGATAGTGGTGTGATTTATTTCATTTTTGTTAATGAAGCCATCGTTACCCGCAAAATCATCAATCTGAACTAACGGAGGGAGAACGGGAGGAGAACCCGCCGTCCTGGCACCTTCGGGCAACTCATGCGTCCATGTTGGCGCGCCCAGGCCCTGAGTGTTAAAACCGGCAGTCGGATCGATTATCTTCCCGGTTAACTCCAGTTGGACGTGGGTATGACCCCCGCCGCCGCCAACAATGGGCTCTGGGGTTTGGTTACCTGCGGCGGTAGCTTCTAAGGATTGGGTCGGGTCAGCACCATCAGCAATGGCTTTTTGTAACGAAGCGACATCCTGGGCTTCATGTTCCGTGCTATTTACCGCGGTTAGACCGTGTTCACTCCAGTGGCTATTGCGCCCGAGATCCAACGTTTTTCCATCGGGCAAAGAGACGCTGACCGCGCCGCTACTGCCTGTGACAATCTCCTCACCGCTGTAGATTCGGTCACCTTCTTTCAAGAGACGCTGTGAGCCATCTGCTTCGATTACATAAACCTGGCCAATTACTGCTCTGATGACACCGAGTAAATTGCTCACCGTTCCCTCTCTTGAATATCTTATTTTTATGAATGTCGCGATAATTTAAATAATTAATAACATTATTTTTTCACTCATCGAATACAACGAAATAATAGAAATGCCCATTAATGGACATTCCTTTTTTATCGTTAATTAATAAATGTAGAAAAAAACACAGTTATTATATTTCTATTCTCACAAGCTTGACTGAGTATTAAATATAATCAAAAATAACGCAAAGTGAAACATCACATTAAGAAACATCAAATTTCATTTCGAATGAAAGTCATTTAATGCAATCAGATAATCATCTCTGCACTTGTTAATTAGTATGATGTTTTGTGTTAAAAGCACAAAGGGATATAAGGCGTGATATAGGGATATCATTAACGCGCATAATAAGGCTTCATTAAATGCAGAAGTTCCTCTTGTTTATTTTTGGTGTTTTATCAATACAATCTGTTAACGCAGAAAGCTTACAAAATACCGTAGAACATGCCCTGTCCAGCCACCCTGAAGTTAATGCTTCGGTAAATAGCCGCTATTCGGCGGAACAAGATTTACGCGCCGCACGCGGAGGGTATCTCCCTTCATTGAATTTAAATGCTGAAGCGGGACAAAAAAACCTGAATGATGCGACGACGCGTGCTGGCGGCAATGATAGCGGGATGAATCTTTCCCCGAACGATGCCACGGTGAGCCTCGATCAAAACGTCTTTGATGGCTTCGCAACGACCAGCGAAGTGGGTCGCCAGAAAGCAACCGTTGATTCCCGCGCATTTACCGTGTTGAACGTGAGCGAAACCACCGCATTAAACGTGGTTCAGGCCTATCTCGACGTGCTGCAACGCGAGGAATATGTGCGCCTGGCACAGGATGATTTGGCAAATCATGAGCGCATCTACGACCAAATTCGTTTGCGTACCGATCAGGGTGTTGGGCGTTCTGGTGATTTGATGCAGGCGGAAGCCCGCCTGGCGCAGGCTCGCAATAACTTGCTGACCGAACAAACTAACCTTGAAGATGCCCATACCACGTTTGTCAGTGTGACGGGAGAAGCCCCTGAAAACCTGAGTCTGCCTGAACAAATTGATGGCAGGCTGCCGAAATCGCTGGAAGACGCGAAGCGGATAATGGAATCCAATAACCCGCTGCTGAAGTCTGCTAATTCCGATATTGAAGCGGCGCATCAGCAATACGAAGCATCGAAATCCACGTTTTATCCACGTGTTGATGTTTCGGTTTCCCACAGTATCAGTAACGACACGGATACGACGCGCGCCCATGCAGAAGAGTGGCAAGCGATGGTGAAACTCCATTACAACCTGTATCAGGGCGGTAGCGATAAAGCCGCAATGGATTCCCGTGCTTATCTGGAAAAACAAGCGCAAGACGTGAGAAATAATACCCTGCGCCAAATGAACCAGGAAATGGGGCTGGCATGGTCTGCATTAAAAAGTGCAAAAGACCAATTACCCGCGGCAGCAGAATATGCCGATCGCACAGTAAAAGTCCGCACGGCTTATCAGGACCAATTCAGCCTGGGTGAACGTACTCTGTTGGATTTATTAGACAGCGAAAACGAAGTGTTCTCATCTAAGCGTCGACTGGTTGAATTACGTTATCTGGAAATATCTTCTGGTTACCGAATTCTTGCACGCACGGGTGAATTATTAAAAGCATTGAAAATTAATCCAACTCCAGCGGGTCAGCCAATTGACACCGCTGATAACAATGCATTACCCGAACTCAAGTAATAATAAGACTAAAACAATTCGAGCAGGATAAATGCGTCAGGAACATTCATATAAATGAATTCACACGTCGACAACATGAATACCATGTCTGAGGCTCCTCCGATTGAGGAGTCGCATTATCATGACCCGCGTAGCCGCAATGACGATCCGTTGCTCGATTGTTTGCTGGTCCTTTGCTCATTGCAGGGTAAATCGGCCAGCCGCTCAACATTAAGCAGTGGCTTGCCGCTGGAAAACGACCGCCTGACGCTGGCTATTTTACCGCGTGCCGCCGCCAGAGCGGGGTTAAAAGCCCGCGTCATTAAACGTGCGCTGGATAAAATTCCTGCGATGTCGCTCCCGGCCATTCTCCTGCTACGTGATGGCGGTGCGGCCGTATTGTTGGGCTGGAATGCAGACGGCTCTGCACGCGTGATGCCCAGTGAAAGCGAAGGCGGCGAAATCTGCATTGACGCCAAAACACTTGAGCAAAGCTATGCGGGCCAGGTTATTTTCGCTCACCCGCGCCATGAGTTTGATCTGCAATCTGAGTCCTTCCTGCCGCGCACAAAATCGTGGTTCAAAGATACGCTTAAGCTTTCGCGCTACCTGTATATGGATGCGGTGCTGGCCAGCCTGCTGATCAACCTTATCGCGCTGGGTACACCGCTGTTCACCATGAACGTGTATGACCGGGTGGTGCCCAATCATGCGACCGTCACGCTGTGGGTGTTGGCGGTGGGTATTTGCATGGCGTTCATTTTTGATTTGATATTAAAAATGTTACGCGGTATCTGCCTCGATATTGCCGGGAAAAAGAGTGACCTGATTATTTCCGCCACGCTGTTTGAACGTATCACCGGCATGGAGATGAAAGCACGCCCTGCGCGCGTGGGCAGCTTTGCACAGAATATTCACGAATTTCAGTCGTTGCGCGATTTCCTCTCATCTCTCACGCTAACCACGCTTATCGATTTACCGTTTACGCTGGTGCTGCTGTTGGTTATCGGCATTATTGGCGGCACGCTTGCCTGGATCCCTTTGCTCACCTTCCCCATCGCTTTGCTGATTAGCTGGGCGTTGCAAAAACCGGTCAATGCCGCCGTCGCCAAGACAATGAGTCTGGCAAGCGAGCGCCAGGCGTTGCTGATTGAAACGCTCAGCGGCCTCGATGCCATTAAAGTGAACAATGCCCAAAGCGAACGTCAGTATCAGTGGGAACAGACGCTGGGTAGCCTGAGCCGCCTGGAATTACGTGTAAAAACGTTATCCAGCTTTGCCAGTAACCTGACCGGTTGGTTCCAGCAAATGTCTGGCGTCATCATGATTATCGTAGGCGTATACATGATTATTGACGGCAAGTTGAGTATGGGCGGCCTGATTGCTTGTTACATGCTCAATAGCCGTGCGCTGATGCCCATGGGGCAACTCACGGGGCTAATCGCCCGTTACCAACAAGCGCGACTGACCATCAACAGCACAGAGAAAATGATGTCGATGCCGCAGGAACGACGCGAGCATGAACACCCTCTGAAACGCGAAAACTTCCGCGGCAGCATCGAATTCAAAGATGTCGATTTCAGTTATCCCGAGCAGAAAAATCCTTCGCTGCAAAAGATAAATCTGACGATAAAACCCGGTGAACGTGTAGGGATCATCGGCCGCAGCGGGTCGGGAAAAAGCTCCATCAGCAAGCTCATTATCAATCTGTATCAGCCGACCGCCGGTAACATTTTGATCGACGATGTCGATGCGCGTCAGCTGGACGTGAACGATCTGCGCCATAGCATTGGCTACGTGCCACAGGACATTCAGCTATTTAACGGGACACTGCGCGATAACCTGATTTCGGGTGCGCGTTATGTGGATGACGAAACAATGTTGCGGGCCGCAGAACTCGCGGGAGTCAACGAGTTCGCTCGTCTTCATCCTGACGGTTACAACCTACAAGTCGGTGAACGTGGAATGCAACTGTCGGGCGGCCAACGCCAGGCCGTAGCACTGGCGCGCGCATTGTTGCTGGAGCCACCAGTTTTGTTACTGGATGAACCCACCAGTGCAATGGACAACACCAGTGAAGACAGAATCAAACAGGCGCTGGTGCCATTCGTCGCCGATAAAACCTTACTGCTGGTGACTCACAAAGCGTCGATGCTGTCTTTGGTTGATCGCCTGATTATTGTTGATAAAGGGCGCATTATCGCTGATGGCCCAAAAGCCATCGTTATGGATGCGCTGAAGAAGGGGCAAATCAATGCGTCTCGCTGATTTATTTACCCGTTTGCGCCAGCACCTCGGCCCCTACTTTAAGGGGCGCGATGAGAATCAGGCCGAAAACATCAATGAAGTCAGTCATGCACTTATTGATGATTCACCACGCGTTATTCGCCTGACGCTGTGGACGATTTTGTTTTTAGTCGTTCTGGCCTTCGTTTGGGCCGGATTTGCACAGCTTGATGAGGTGACGCGCGGCGAAGGCAAGGCGATTCCTTCTTCACGTCTGCAAAAAATACAAAACCTTGAAGGCGGTATTGTCACACAACTGTTTGTTCATGAAGGGCAAATTGTCAATGCTGGCGCGCCGTTGCTGCACCTGGATGATACGCGTTTTGCCTCAAACGTCGGTGAGACTGAAGCGGACAAACTCGGTTTACAGGCAAAAATTGACCGCCTGACAGCCGAAGCGGAAGGCAAAGATTTCATTATTTCTGACGACATCGTGAAACAGGCACCAGATGTAGCACGGGGTGAAACTGATTTGTTCAATAGCCGTCGCAGCCAATTCCAGAATGAAATCGAAGGTCTGCAAGAGCAGTTAGTGCAGAAGAAACAGGAGCTACTTGATTTTAAATCCAAGCAGGATCAATTCAGGCACAGCCTGAGTTTGTTGCAACAAGAAATCAAAATGTCAGAACCGCTGCTGGCGTCTGGTGCAATTTCTAAAGTCGAGATCCTGCGTTTGCGCCGCACGGAAGTGGAAACCAAAGGTCAATTGGATTCCATCACCTTGTCGCTGCCGAAATCCGCATCCGAAGCCAAAGAGATTGAGAATAAGATTGGGGAAAGCCGTAACCGCTTCCAGAGCGATGCGTTGTCACAGCTTAATGAAGCGCGCACCAATCTGAGCAAGGCCGAAGCGACGGGCAAAGCACTGGAAGATCGGGTGAACAGAACGATGGTGGTGTCACCGGTTCGCGGTATCGTCCAACAAGTGATGGTGAATACGATTGGCGGCGTTATCCAGCCTGGCAGCGATTTAGTTGAGATTGTTCCGCTTGATGACAAACTGCTGATTGAAGTGAAAATTCAGCCACGCGATATCGCATTCCTGCACCCTGGTCAGCATGCTGTGGTGAAATTTACCGCTTACGATTACACCACGTATGGCGGCCTGAATGGTGAGTTGGTGCAGATTAGCCCTGATACCGTGACGGATAAAGAAGGGCATAGTTATTACATTGCCCGTCTGAGAACCGATAAAAACTATTTGGGCAGCGAAGAACACCCGATGCTGATTATTCCGGGGATGGTCGCATCGGTTGATATTTTAACGGGCAGGAAATCGATTCTGAGTTATCTGCTGAAGCCGATTATTCGAGCCAAAGCGGAAGCACTGCGCGAAAGATAAAAAAAGCCGCAACGGATAACGTTGCGGCTGAATCTTTTTTCTCTCGATACGTCGTTAATGGTGGATTGCGCTATCGCTTATCCACCCGACAAACTGGCAGAAAGCTTACTGGCAATGAAAAGAAGCTAACTTGCCACGTTTTAGCGTTAACTTTTCTTCATTAACTAATTCTTGTAGCACCTTATGGATAGCACTTCGCGAGATATGATTTCGGCTCAGGATAAAAGTATAAACCGACGTTTTATCGCGAATTTCTGGATCAAGAGACCATATATGCTTCACATGCTCCGTCACAATTTCGCGGATAGTTTTGTGAGAACGCATATTTTCACGCTGGAAGTAGCGCTGAAGATGGCTGGTTAAAATATCAAACGCATGCATCCACAAGTTTTTCTTTGTCAGCAACTCATTGGCATTCGCGGTGCTCATCACCCACATTTCGCAGTCCGAATCACATCGTAAATAATGCGATGCCACTTCACTGCGCATTTGCACCAATCCTAATATTGCCGGAGCGGTGAGGCTTATCGTTACCAGGTCATTTTCGACTCTGTAGACGGAGACGGTTCCTTTCTCCAGGAAAAATAAATTGCCATCCTTTCTCAGCTCAATGCGTTGACGTTTTTTTCGCAACGAAAAATACGCATTTTCTGATTTTTTTATTTCATCGCCAATGAGCATTACAGATTCATTTACGTTCAGGCTGGACATCAATTTCTCTTACTTAGATTGTGGATATAGATTATCTCCATTCACCCAGTGAAGGAGAAAGCCCTTAAGCATTTTTATAACTCATTACTCATCGCTTATATCAATATAGGATATAAGGAGAAACCTGTACTTAATAAGCCAACGTTCTTAACATCTGTGGATGATGGCTTTAGATAAGGAACCTTATAGTTTACATGCAAAATTAATATTCTTCATGAAAGGCAAGCGCCGTACTGCTTCATATTATTTCGCTATGCTCACAAGAGTTTACCAAAGCTGACTTTAAGGTGTGTTATCTTTAACGTTTTCACGATTTCCCTTCAATAATCTGAAGGTATTAAAAACAGCTTGAAAAGTAAAACACATTAAATAAAATGGCCAGTTAATTGATAAAACAATATATTCCATTGATTGCTCAAGTAAATAATTGCCTTAGCAACTAAGAGCCAAAAGGGATAGTCTCTAAAGCACGCTCGCTTTGCGCTCTCAATGGCTAACGCCCATTGTTATGTAAAAGCATCATCAATGATGATAGAAAAACGACCAGACAACTCAGAGAATCATTTTATTTATCGTATCGCGTTTTTGGCAGTGAAGGACATCACCCTGGCATCAACTCGCTCACATCTTTGCCACTGAGTATATTTATCTCCAGGGCTAAGGTAATGTTTTTTATCTTTGCACCGGGATCTTTCTCTTTGTCATTAAAAAAGAAACATCAAAAATATGTATGACATTGATTTTAGTGAATTTTTATTGTTTGTGGTGTGTTTATCATTTGTTAGAAGTATTGTGAAAAGCTAAAATAAAGCGCAAGACGGGACAGGCCAGCGATGACATACCGTCATTCCCTGCCCCAAATGCTTACCATGGCATGTGTCAAAAACCTGCCTGAGCTAACGAGAGTATTGGCAACATGTCCGAAGCAGACAAACTGTTTTATCTTATTGAAAATAAAATATTATTTATCCCTTCAAAGCAGTGTCTGGTGCATACGGATAGCCATGAACAGATAAAACTCAAGCCTACAGCTTCTTTATGCCTTTTGTTGCTACTCAGAAACCATGGTGAAATTGTCACGCAGAATGAGCTGCTCGCTTTTGCATGGGGAGACAGCCATCGGCAGGTAAGTTTTAACGCGTTTTATCAAAGTATTCTTTCTTTACGAAAGTCCTTTGTACAAATGAATCTAGAGAAACAAATCATCACGACGGTTCCACGCAAGGGACTTATCATCCAGCAAGAAATAAGTGTGGAGGTGCAGCATGATCCTGTACCTGAGATGCAGCCTGAAGCATTACCCATAGAAATAACGCGGGAATCGACGCCTTATAAAACCATAAATGAAAAGCGCTCTTTTTTAAACCTGACAGAATGGCTGATGATTATCGCCACCGTGTTAATAATGGGAGTCGTCCTCTATCCCCGTGTATATAGCGAGCAATATTTTTCAGGTTATGTTTCCCCGAAGAAATATGATGGTCAATGCCACTACTTTTTCAATGGTGATACCAGTAACCATCTCCGCCATGAGGCGTTCATCAAAGAGCATCCTGAATTGTGCAAGGACGATAACTATCTCTATATAACGGCGTACACTGAAACAAAAAATATTTCTGTCATTCTCTGTACCACCAGTATGGAGTTATCACAAGGTAACTCTTGTCAAACCGTCTATTATCCTCGGTACGATAGTCAATGAAGATATTCACAGCGATTGCCTCAATTCGAACTCAGACACGCGTCATTTTTTTAGTCTGCGTCGCTATTCTTTCCAGCCTGGCGCTGTATCTTCATCAGCCTTCCAATGACGCACGACACAATCTTGCCTGCCGTGCGAATTTACAAATAGTCAGAGACAAGGCGTCCTTTCGAGGGATCATTGATTTTAAATCTGGCGACGGCAAAGGTATTGCTCACATTAACGGCATCATTAATGTCAGTGCTCAGGAAGAGTACACCGTTCAGCGTACTATTCTCTTTACCCATGCTGATTACGGACTCAGCCCAGTTTGGGTATCTCGCCAGATTATCATCTCGAACCGCGAAACAACTCCATCAGGGATACTTCAGCAATTTCTACCCGACTTTTATCTTAAAAGTGCTGGCGTAACGGACATCGATATTTTTTCGCTGAACAAAGACGCAGATCTCATCACCCGAGAAGGGATCCCTTACTTGTACTGTCAGAAGTTTATGCTTCCTGACGACGAGTAAAATGTGCTCAACATGCACACTCAGCAGTAATAAACAGAAGTACCGCGAGAGTTATTGTCCATTAATAGACAACCACTGGTTTGGTTGTCTATTATTTTTCTAAAAGAATAAAAACCCCTTGAAGATAATAAACACATCGTTATTATTCACTCGGCTATTTCTGATTAGAAAAACAAGCATGCCTCTCAAGAGTAAATTTTAAGTTAAATATGTTATTTAATTATGATGTTTCATTAGTCTTACTCGCCATAATTATCGCGTGCATGGCTTTTTATGTCTCTTTTTGGCTATGTAAGGCGGGCTCGCGTAAAAAACATTATTGTTGGCCTTTATTTAGCGGCCCAACGATGGGGTGTGGGATATGGCTTTTGCACTATATGGTGATACAGGCACATCATCATAGTCATGCTATTAATTATAACATTCAAAAAACTCTGGCCTCATTACTGATCGCGATTGTTGGTTGCTCTTTAGGTTTTGTTTGTTTTTTATTCAAAAAACTGCGCAGCCAACACTATCTCCTCCCTGCTTTACTCTTTTCTGCAAGCGCTGCGTCCATGCACTATTTGGGAATGGCAGCCATCGTCAATGCAGGCGACATGAGTGTCAGCACAACGGACATCATCCTGTCACTGGCCGTTATTTTCATCACATCGCTAATCATGTTGCGCTTCACCCATATGATGCTGGTCATGACGAGCAGGAACGATATTTATGCCAACTTCTATCGACTTGGTGCCACTCTTACCCTGAGTTCGGGTGTCGCAATAATGCATTTTTTAGGATCATGTCAAATAAACATGGCTTCTATCCCTTCGTCTGCAATGCCTTCAAGCCAGGATGATTACATCGAAAGTATCATCACCATGACATTAACCGGGCTTGTCGCATTGGTCTTTTTACTGGCGATCTTCATTTGGTTTGTTAATTTTAAAGAACACTTAAGCAATGAACAGCTCAAGCGTGAGCTAATTAAAAAGAATTTAATGCTGAAGCAAATGACGCAGCATGATTCATTAACACAATTACCCAATCGTCTCTATCTGCAAAAACATCTTAATACCCTTTTCACTCACCAGACCGATCCCTTATTTATCATGTTTATCGATCTTGATGGGTTTAAACGCGTGAACGACGTTTGGGGGCATGCCGTAGGGGACGAGCTTCTGGTGAAAATTTCTCACACCATCAAAGAAAGCGTCAGCAACGAAGGGTTTGTCGCCAGAATTGGTGGCGACGAATTCATCACCGTTATTTGCCAAAAAGATAAAGACGTTGTTATCCAACTCGCTCAAAAATTGCTCTCAAAGATTGCGGGTAGTTATGAACTCTCTGCAACAACAGTAGACTTTATCTCTGCCAGCATCGGGATATCCATTTACCCAGAACATGGCAATGATGTCGCCACGTTGCTTAAAAAAGCGGATGTAGCCATGTATTACATTAAAAATCGAGGGAAAAAAAGCATCACATTTTATGATGAAATAGAGATGTCATTACCGAGCTAATGGTTAATTTAATTCACAGACATTAAAAAACGATAACAGCCGATCGATAAAATACTCATTCTTAAGCAATGGATGCTTGTGAATCACTCCAAACCTGGAACTAGTGAATAAAAGCAAACATTGATGATGCAACTTTCTACCGCGTATAACAGAGTTAAAGATAGATGGTGGGCGCTTCCATTGGTTCTGCCGTTCCTGCTCTATCCCATAACACAGTATTTGAGTGCCTACGTCACGATAGATGGCTTTGAAATCCCTTTCCTTTACCTGAACATGGCTCTGATCACCATCCTGACCATGATTTATGGTTTTAAGGCATTGCCCGGAATTCTTCTGTGCTTATTTTACCGTATTTACCCAGACCGTGGTTTGGAACCTGCATTAATGGCGATGTTGCACTATTTTACGTCGGTCGCCATTAGCTGCGCTGGATACTACTACTTCACGGGCATGAGAGGCCGCACAAGTTTTGGGCGATACAATCTAACGTGGCAACGCATTTTTTGGTTGGTGTTTATTAACGCTACCCTATTCCTTAATTATTTCCATGCCGAGCTCTATTTGGGATTGTTTGGCATTCATGAGACCATGATGTACATCAGCCCCTTAACGGCCCGCACATTAATTAACTATCAGGGAATGTTAGTTGGGAATATGGTTGGGTTGCCGATGTTGTATCTGGTTATTCGTTCGATTAGAAACCCTTTGTACCTGGTGAAATACTTTAAGAAGATTCGACATCAGGTGGCAGATGATTTGCGCTTACCGGAACTCGTGTGTTTGTTCGGTTCCCTGTCTTTACTCACGATACTGATGATTACCCCGCTAAACCATTCGTTGCCACTAATGAATTCGATTTACACGCTGACGTTATTACTGCCGTTAATGATTTGGGGCACATTGCGTCTTGGTCATGCCGCTATTTCGATAGTGTGGTGGGTCGTGTTGATTGTGTTATGCGATCATATTCAGAGTTTCATCCCACATGATGCTAATTATAAATTGCATCTTGCCGTGGCGACCTCTTCCTTCTCAGCATTTTCGATAACGCTCACTCTGCTGGCCATCAATATTTCCCGTCAACGCGCACTCAATTTAAAAACTCAGCGATTGATGCATATTGACCCGCTTGTCCATTTGCCAAACTTACTGGCACTGGAAGCAGACTTAAAGAAAAACACCGTATCCGCATTATGCCAGCTGTATATGCCAGACCTTGAGCTGTTGGGGCGTCACTATGGCCTGCTGATGCAAGTACAATATAAACAGCAACTTGCATTGTATCTGGCACCCGTTCTGGATCGTGACGAACTTATTTATATGAGTTCAGGCCATGATTTAATCGTACGAACCAGCCCGTTACATGCAGAAATTCGTATTGCGGAGATCTATAGCAAAGCCAAAGAATTTCGTTTTATCCGTGATGGGGTAAAACTGTATCCACAAATCGGCTGTAGCTATTGCATTATTAATTACCCCGTTGGCCACCTGTATTTATTGATTGGTGAGTTACGAACTCTGGCAGAAATTTCACTCACGACTCACCTGCCTGTAGACCTGAGAAAGCCAAGCAGTCGAAAGGTGCAGAACCAGGTAAAAGCAAAAGTCGACATGATGAACCAACTGCAGCGGGCACTGGAGTTGGATCGTTTTGTTTTAATGGTGCAGCCGATTGAAAGCAAGGACGGAGACCGCTATCACGAAGTCCTGTTGAGAATGCGGGGAAGTAACGATGAACTCATTCTCCCCGATACCTTCCTGCCACTGGCAAATGAGTTTGGTATGTCCTCAAGCATTGATTTATGGGTATTGCATAAAACAATGGAATATATGGATGAGACTCGACATTTGCGGCCAAACCAGCGTTACGCTATTAACCTGGCACCGGCATCAATTTGTCGCACGGATATGGCAAATCATATTGAGAAGTTGATGATTAAGTACAGCATCTCACCTGCGCAACTGGTGCTGGAAGTCACAGAAACCGATGAATTAACAAACAATATCCAGGCAGAGAAGACCCTGAAAACCTTACAGCACCTGGGCTGTAAAATCGCAATTGATGATTTTGGTACCGGATATGCCAGCTACGCGCGATTAAAGACAATGCCCGCGGATATTCTCAAAATTGACGGGAGTTTTATTCATAGCATGAACGCCAGTGAAATAGACTGCAAAATTGTGCAATCCATTTGCGAGCTTGCCAGAATGAAGAATATGGCCGTGGTCGCTGAGTTTGTTGAAACCGAAGAGATTCGCCACACACTTTATCGCATGGGCATTGATTATGTTCAGGGCTATTTAATCGGCAAACCTGTGCCAATAGATTGTGTGTGATATCGGGAGTTATCTGGCATACCTAAAACCAGGTATGCTTTTATTAAAAACAACCATTAAGTATAATTATTAAATTATGACATTAGATTAATCTTAGATAACAAACAAAAAGCACCCCCTCCTGGAATGACAATTAAATTACATATAAATAATAATTAACACTAAAGTTCAAGCAATACACATCGAAAAAGAACAACATTACAACAATTTTTCCACATAAATTAGCAGCAAAGATTATTTACTTTTAAAATCAATCACTTAAAACAATATATAATTTCATATATATTTCTTGAACAATCATCACCTTTAAATAGAATGAGCTCATCAGACCACTGGATTGGTTATTTGCAATACGGAAGTTGCGTGCAAACCTAAACCAACTGAGTGTGAAATAATTATATGAAACAAATTAATCCACCACGCAAGGCTCTCGGAATCGTCGCTCTTTGGGTTTTCAGAGCCTATTGCCTGTTCTTTATTGTAGAAGGTTTTCGTGTATTTCAGGCTGTAAGAGATATACATCCAGCACCAGGTGATGAACTCGCGACCGATGTCGGACTTGCAGTCGGTGGAGCCATCGTATTTATACCACTGCTGCTTATTGGCGCTTTGCTGTTTTTATTTTCCTGGATGACGAGGGGAAAGCCGAAAAACGATACAGCAGTGAATGAAGTGCAATAAGAATTATTTAATTTCTGTATTTGAACGATAAACCCCAGGATCTTTAAGAATGAAAAGAAAAAATATCACTCTGGCGCTAACGTTATGCTTGAGCGGCTTGTATTTTCACAATGCCTTTGCCATCAGTGACGCTTACCGCGCACAACTGGAAAACTCTGGCTGTACACAAGTTAGTGAAGCAAACGGAACGTGTAACTCTGAGGATTCTAACCAATACGACACATCAGACGATTCATCCGAAGCACGCCATCATCACCATCATCATCGTGCAGACCCGGACGCCGCAGATGATGTAGCACGAGGTATCGACCGCCATATTGCCGGTAAATACCAGGGACGGGCTGTCGATTACATGGAAGATCAAGGATGGGAATCCTTGAATGATGAACGTACCCGCTGGAGAAAAGCAGGGTTTATTGCTGATTTTGATATTAACCAGAACAGCGGCCAGATCATGGGTGTGAGCGTACATTAAAAGCATTCTGTATTAAGGAGATCACAATGAAGACTAAAATTAGCTCTGCATTTATTTTGCTATTAGTTGCCAGTGCGACCAGCACCAGTGCCTGGGCAATTAACCACACGTATCGCGCGCAGCTTGAACGAAGTGGCTGTACGGAATTGAGTGCCGGAGTGACGTGCGATATTCACAAAACCCGCGCCCAAAATGCCGCCCATAAACCAACAAATAATCAACAGCTACAGGCATTGATTAATCGAGTTGAAGGAATGCCCCTTGATATCGCATACAGCAGATTGCTTGCCGACGGCTGGAAACAGAGCGAGGACCCATCATTATTTATTAAGCCTGGTGCAGGCGCATCATTACGTGTCACTCGTGAAGATAATATAATCACAAAAGTAGCGATACAGCCGGATGATGGTGAGTAATTTAGACATTAAGAATAAATTTAAAATTTTTATTACGTATTTACAAATCTAATAATATTATTTCTTGTCACAGGGTAAAATATGAAAATCATTAAATGGTTTATGGCTGCTGCTGTTGTCGCTTCTTTATCTGGCTGTATTATCCCACCACCTGATAACCGCAATAATGATTACGATAATAGCGAAAACTCAAGCCACCACCATAAGCATGGCCATAAGCGGTATGATAATGATGGTAATCAACCCGCGGCCGATTATGAAAGCTCCGACGGCGTGCGTATGATTACACGTGATGGTGTCACTCTGCCGGATTGTGAAGCGGTCGGGGGTAGTCAGGCAGATAACGGTTCGACCTGTTTCTATCGCTAACAGATAAATCTGTTACCCATGATATTGAGCCTCTGTGAAATCTTGCAGGGGCTTTTTTGTTGTTAACTATCCAAAGAATGGGCAATGGTTTACCTGGCACGGTACGTGATGATGAGCTTTGTGATTTAGACTTAGGGAGATTCAGGGGGAGAGCTGGAGCGGGTGAAGGGAATCGAACCCTCGTATGCAGCTTGGGAAGCTGCCGTTCTACCATTGAACTACACCCGCTTTGAAGTGCGTAGGCATTATAGACGTTCAGCTTATGCTGGCAAGCGCATTTTGAATTTATGTGATGGATTATTAAGCGATTGTTTTAGTTTGCTGCGGTCGTCGCTGAGAAAGGCTCAACATTTTATGTGGCACCGAGAGCCTACCCTTGAAGGCAAGCATGGGCTGGCAAAAGTGTCGCGGTATCAGGCGCGGCTACTTAGCATCGCACAGATTTTATTTATGCCTGCATGCTCATATCAAGCTTATCTTTAACAGGAGATATGCCACCGCCGTCAGGAAGAACAAGCATGAAATAATTCCAAGGACTAATGAGTAGCTTTTCATATAAATCAACCTCATAAAAAAAGTAGCATTAAAATCTTCTTCTTTATCTTTAAGTGATTTGAATATGATTAATAGCGCTAATTAGTTTAATTTTAACAAGGTATAAAAAATATTATTAAGCATCTGAAAAATATAAAATTATCCTTTCTTATAATAACTCAATTGTTATTATCAGGCGGTTTAACTCATACTGCGTGATATAGATCACAAATAATTGCGTTTAATAAAAGCCAGAACCCGTCTGGCCTTTATTAATTAACAGGATGGCTTACTGCCTTGCGGTGGGAGATAACGCTGCGGATCAATCGCGGTCGCACGATAGCGAATCTGGAAGTGTAAATTCACAGAGTCGGAACCGCTGCTGCCCATGGTGGCAATTTTCTGCCCTGCGGTGACTTTTTGGCTGGTGTTGACCAACGTCGTTTCATTGTGAGCGTAGGCAGTGATGTAGTCTTCGCTGTGTTTGATCATCACTAAGTTGCCATAACCACGAAGCTGGTTGCCGACGTATACCACGGTTCCGGCGGCCGATGCGTAAATCGGTTGTCCACGGCTACCCGCAATATCGATGCCTTTGTTGCCGCCATCACTATCGGAGAACGGTACAACCACCTTACCGGTCGTTGGCCAACGCCAGCATTTTGAGCCAACAGGCGGTGGTGCAACTTTTGCAATGCTGCTGGTCGAAGTGGAACGTGGCTTAGAGGTTTTCGCAACGGCTGTTTTTTTCGAAGAGTTTGATGAGCCAGAGCTACTTTTGATCCGAATTTTCTGCCCAACTTCCAGCGTATAGGGGGATGAGATACCGTTCAGGCGCGCCAGTTCACTGACACTTGAGCCAGTCATACGCGAAATTCGATAGAGAGTGTCACCACGTTTTACGGTGTAAACAGGACCGCTGTAGTTTCCTGCGGATGCTTTTGTGGTGCTCGCTTTATTTGATGAGCAAGCGACGAGAAACAGGCTGATTAGCAGGACGATGGCATTCGGTGCCCACTTTCTGACTGTGCTTTCCTTGCGCAAACTAATCCTCTGAATACGTTAACTGAAAGGTAAATATTCCTCCCCGAAGGGAGGAATCACAACAACTTACTTAACCGGGCGCAACGCTGGGAACAGGATGACGTCACGGATGGTGTGGCTGTTGGTGAACAGCATAACCATACGGTCGATACCGATGCCCAGACCTGCTGTTGGCGGCAAGCCATGCTCAAGCGCGGTAACGTAGTCTTCATCGAAGAACATCGCTTCGTCGTCGCCAGCATCTTTAGCTGAAACCTGATCAGCAAAGCGCTGAGCCTGGTCTTCTGCATCGTTCAGCTCAGAGAAGCCGTTACCGATTTCACGGCCACCGATGAAGAACTCGAAGCGGTCAGTAATTTCAGGGTTCTCATCGTTACGACGCGCCAGTGGAGAGACTTCTGCCGGGTATTCAGTGATGAAGGTCGGCTGAATCAGATGACTTTCTGCCACTTCTTCAAAGATCTCTGTGACTACGCGGCCCAGACCCCAGCTCTTCTCAACTTTGATGCCGATAGACGCTGCGATTTCCAGTGCTTTAGCCATATCGTCCAGATCCGCAATATCGGTTTCAGGACGGTATTTTTTGATAGCTTCACGCATAGTCAGTTTTGCGAACGGCTGGTCGAAGTCAAACACCTCTTCGCCATACTTAACCTGCGCAGTCCCCAGCACTTCATGCGCCAGAGTACGGAATAGAGATTCAGTCAGCTCAATCAGATCTTTGTAATCCGCATACGCCATATAGAGTTCCATCATGGTGAACTCTGGGTTATGACGTGGGGAAATACCTTCGTTACGGAAGTTGCGGTTGATTTCGAATACGCGATCGAAGCCACCCACTACCAGACGCTTCAGATACAGTTCCGGCGCAATACGCAGGTACATATCGATGTCCAGCGCATTGTGGTGAGTGATGAACGGACGAGCAGACGCGCCGCCAGGAATAACCTGCATCATTGGCGTTTCAACTTCCATAAATCCACGGCCAACCATGAAGTTACGAATACCAGACATGATCTGGGAACGCACTTTAAAGGTGTTGCGGGATTCGTCGTTGGAAATCAGATCCAAATAACGCTGACGGTAACGAGATTCTTGATCCTGCAGACCGTGGAATTTGTCCGGCAGTGGGCGCAGCGCTTTAGTCAGCAGGCGCAGTTCAGTACAGTGAATAGAAAGCTCACCGGTTTTAGTTTTGAACAGCTTGCCACGTGCACCGAGGATGTCGCCAAGGTCCCATTTTTTGAATTGATCGTTGTAGATGCCTTCTGGCAGATCATCACGCGCAACATAAAGCTGGATGCGACCACCGACGTCTTGCAGGGTAACGAATGACGCTTTACCCATAATACGACGAGTCATCATACGGCCAGCAACGGCAACTTCGATGCCCAATTCTTCCAGCTCTTCGTTCTCTTTAGCGCCGAAGTCTGCATGTAATTGGTCAGAGGTATGATCGCGACGGAAATCATTTGGGAAAGCGATACCCTGCTCACGCAGGCTAGCCAGCTTCTCGCGACGGGCTTTCAGTTCATTATTGAGATCGACCGCTTCGGTACCCTGTACTTGTTCTTCAGACATGTTGGTTCCTCATAACCCTGCTTTCAAACTTGCTTCGATAAATTTGTCCAGATCGCCATCCAGTACCGCCTGCGTGTTACGGGTTTCTACACCGGTACGCAAGTCTTTGATACGGGAGTCGTCCAGCACGTAAGAACGAATCTGGCTGCCCCAGCCGATATCCGATTTATTGTCTTCCAGCGACTGCTTCTCAGCATTCTTCTTCTGCATTTCCAGCTCGTATAACTTCGCCTTCATCTGCTTCATCGCCTGATCTTTGTTCTTATGCTGCGAACGATCGTTCTGGCACTGGGTCACGGTGTTGGTCGGAAGGTGGGTAATACGTACCGCAGATTCTGTACGGTTAACGTGCTGACCACCGGCACCGGATGCACGGTAAACGTCGATACGCAGATCGGCCGGGTTGATTTCGATATCAATATCGTCATCCACTTCTGGGTAAACAAAGGCCGAACTAAAGGAGGTGTGGCGACGGCCACCGGAATCGAATGGGCTCTTACGTACCAGGCGATGGACGCCAGTTTCAGTACGCAACCAGCCAAAGGCATATTCACCCTGAATTTTGATAGTTACGGACTTAATGCCCGCCACTTCGCCTTCAGACTCTTCAATGATTTCAGTTTTGAAGCCACGCGATTCCGCCCAACGCAGATACATTCGCATGAGCATGCTGGCCCAGTCTTGCGCTTCGGTGCCACCAGAACCTGCCTGAATATCAATATAGCAATCAGCGCTGTCGTACTCGCCGGAGAACATACGACGGAATTCCAGCTGCGCCAGTTTGGCTTCCAGCAGATCTAACTCAACAACGGCTTCGTTGAAGGTTTCTTCGTCGTCGGCTTCGATGGCTAATTCCAGCAGACCGGAAACATCTTCCAGGCCTTGAGTCATTTGATCGAGTGTTTCGACAATCGCTTCCAGTGCAGAACGCTCTTTACCCAACGCTTGCGCGCGTTCAGGTTCGTTCCACACATCAGGCTGTTCCAGCTCTGCGTTTACTTCTTCCAGGCGCTCTTTCTTGGCATCGTAGTCAAAGATACCCCCTAAGAACGTCACTGCGCTCAGTGAGGTCCTGGATACGGTTTTTTACCGGGTTAATTTCAAACATGGTCTGTATTATCTTATGTTGATGACAGAAGACGAAAATGCGGTCGTAAACCGGAAAGTTTACCGGAATTACGCCGCTTTTTATAGTTTCGTAGCCATTTTATAGCCAAGTAATTGGGCTATATCGGCCAAATATGATCGATGAGTAACTGCACGCTTCTATTGCCGCGAAACTCATTTACATCGAGTTTAAAGGCCAGTTCAACCTCTCGTACGCCGTTATCCGGCCAGCATGCGGTATCCACGTTAAAAGCAATACCGTCAATCAGTGGCCCGCCACCGACAGGTTCAACCATCACTTTTAAATGGCGCTCGCCCACCAGCCGTTGCTGTAACAGACGGAATTTACCGTCAAACAGCGGCTCCGGGAACATCTGCCCCCACGGTCCGGCATCACGCAACATTTCAGCCGTTTCCAACGTCATTTCTTGTGCGGTAATAGGTCCATCAGACCAAATCACGCCTTGTAGCAGTGCCGGATCCAACCAATCACCGACCAGATCGCCAAAGCGTTGACGGAATTCTTCGAACTTCGCTTCTTCGAGGGACAACCCCGCTGCCATCGCATGGCCACCAAACTTCAGCATCAAGCCTGGATATAAAGTATCAAGTCGTTCGAGGGCATCACGCATATGCAAGCCTTGCACCGAACGACCGGAGCCTTTCAGAGTGCCGTCGCCTGCGGGTGCAAAGGCAATAACCGGGCGGTTAAACCGCTCCTTGATGCGAGAAGCAAGAATACCGACGACGCCCTGATGCCATTCTGGGTGGTACATCGCGAGGCCATACGGCAACTCATCATGACTATGCTCAAGCTGCTGGCACAGCGCCAGCGCTTCAACCTGCATGCCCTGCTCAATCTCTTTACGCGTCTGATTTAATGCGTCCAGTTCATTGGCCAGCATGCGCGCTTCGCCAATGTTTTCACTGAGCAATAACGCCACGCCAACGGACATATCGTCCAGACGCCCTGCCGCATTCAGGCGTGGTCCCAAAGCAAACCCTAAGTCGCTGGCCGCCAACTTTTGTGGGTCACGGTTGGCGACTTCAAGCAGCGCTTTAATGCCTGGACGACATTTGCCCGCTCGAATGCGGCTCAGACCTTGCCAGGTCAGGATACGATTATTGGTATCGAGTGGAACAACGTCCGCCACGGTGCCCAACGCAACCAAGTCCAGCAGTTCGGCAATGTTTGGGATCGCCAGACCCTGTTGTTCGAACCAGCCGCAATCACGTAAATGCGCACGCATAGCCAACATCAGATAAAAAGCGACGCCGACACCCGCGAGAGATTTAGACGGGAACGCGCAATCGACCAGATTCGGATTGATGATGGCCTCTGCCGCAGGCAGTTCCGGCCCTGGTAAGTGGTGGTCAGTCACTATCACCGGAATGCCCAGTGCATGAGCACGCTCAACACCACTATGAGAAGAGATGCCGTTATCAACAGTCAGAATCAACTGCGCACCGCGCGCATGTGCTTGATCCACCACTTCTGGACTCAAGCCGTAACCATCTTCAAAACGGTTGGGAACGAGATAGTTGATGTTTTGGCAACCGAGGCTGCGCAACCCGAGCACGCTTAGTGCGGTGCTGGTCGCGCCATCGGCATCAAAGTCACCCACCACGATAATGCGCAAGCCTTCACGGAAGGCGTTGTGCAGTATCTCGACGGCTTTATCCATGCCATTGAGTTGCTGCCACGGTAGCATCCCTACCACGCCACGTTCGATCTCTTGTGCACTGCGCACGCCTCTACTGGCATAAAGGCGCTTTAAAAGAGGATGCAGTTGCTGGGGTAACACCACGGACTCATCAACCGTTCGACGGCGAAGTTGTGTTTGCTGTTTCACCCGTCAACTACCCGCCTAAGTTGGTAAGCTGTTGATGTGCATCCAGCATTTGTTTCATCTCTTTCGGCCCCTGATAGCCAGGAATGACCGTGCCGTTGCTTAGTACAATCGCCGGAGTTCCCTGGATGCCAAACTGCACGCCAAGATTGTAATGGTTAGCGATATTGGTATCGCAAGTTGCCCCTGCTACAGCTTCACCTTTCATGGCGGTATCGAACGCTTTATTGCGGTCTTTCGCACACCAGATGGCTTTCATGTCATTTTCAGTTTGGCTTTGCAGACCCTGGCGCGGGAAGGCCAGGTAACGCACGGTGATCCCCAGTGCGTTGTAGTCTTTGATCTCTTCGTGCAGCTTATGGCAATAACCGCAGGTGATATCGGTAAACACCGTAATCACATGTTTCTCTTGTGGGGCTTTGTAGACAATCATCTCTTTTTCGAGCGCGTTCAGTTTACCCACCAGCAGTTTGTTGGTGACATTAACCGGCTGCGCGCCACTGACATCGTACAGTGGCCCCTGAATAACGTGTTTCCCATCTTCCGTCACGTACAAAACACCGCTATCGGTTAATACCGTTTTCATGCCCGCCACAGGTGCAGACTGAACATCAGCATTTTGTACGCCTAACTTAGCCAGAGACTGCTTAATTGCTGCGTCGTCTGCATGAGCAAAACCGGACAGAGAAGCCGCTAAAAATGGCAGCAGCCAGAAACGCTTTTTCATGATGATTCCTTTATCTTCTACCACTCACGCTCGCGGGTGGTGTTGTTGATGCAGCTGACGTAAACGTTCTGTCGCTACATACGTATAAATTTGGGTTGTGGACAAATCACTATGTCCAAGCAACATTTGTACGACTCGCAAATCCGCGCCATGGTTCAGTAAATGCGTGGCAAATGCGTGTCGAAGTACGTGCGGAGAAAGCTTTTCGCTATCGATGCCTGCCTGCACGGCGTAATGTTTGATGCGGTGCCAGAATGTCTGTCGCGTCATTTGTTGGGCGCGATTGCTGGGAAAGACCACATCAATCGACACACCGTTGAGCAACCATGGCCGCCCATGTTCGAGGTAGTTTTCCAGCCAGTAAACCGCTTCTTCCCCCATCGGCACCAGGCGTTCTTTATTGCCTTTACCGATGACCCGTACCACGCCCTGGCGCAAGCTGACATCACTCATGGTCAGTCCCACCAACTCCGATACGCGCAGACCAGTAGCATACAATAACTCGAGCATCGCTTTATCACGCAACTCGATGGGTTGGTCGATACAAGGTGCTTGCAACAAACGATCAACCTGCGCTTCGCTGAGATCTTTTGGCAAACGCTGCGGCAATTTTGGCGATGAAAGCATGACGCTCGGGTCGTCATCACGCAATTTTTCGCGGTAGATATACTGAAATAATCGACGAATCGCACTCAGCATTCGTGCCGAACTCGTCGCTTTATAACCACCTTCAAGGCGTTCAGCAAACAGCGACTGCAAATCGCTGGTTTGTACATTCAGCAAGTTTAGGTCATGGCGTTCCAGCCACTCCGCGACCATTTTAAGGTCACGGCGATAGGAGTCTAACGTGTTCTGTGCCAGATTCCGCTCAAGCCAGAGCGCATCAAGAA
The DNA here is from genome assembly GCF_027594725.1 of Buttiauxella sp. WJP83. NCBI lineage: Bacteria > Pseudomonadati > Pseudomonadota > Gammaproteobacteria > Enterobacterales > Enterobacteriaceae > Buttiauxella > Buttiauxella sp. WJP83. The sequence goes on along the minus strand of NZ_CP110080.1, from coordinate 777,714 downwards.
ATTGTTCGATTCGGGCCAGATCTTGTTCCACGTCTTGTCCCACCTCTTGTCCCACTACAGCCTCACTTACCTGCCCAACTTTGGCGAATTGTGTCCATTATGCATGATGCACAACGGGATCTGGTACACTTGCGGCCTGCACGTTTTTAAAAGAGTTGTTAATACGATGAACATTGGCCTTTTTTATGGCTCCAGCACTTGTTACACCGAAATGGCTGCCGAAAAAATTCGTGACATCATTGGCCCCGAACTGGTGACACTGCACAATCTTAAAGATGATGCTCCAGCCATGATGGAACAGTACGATGTGTTGATTCTCGGCATTCCGACCTGGGATTTCGGCGAGTTACAGGAAGACTGGGAAGCCGTCTGGGATCAACTGGATAATCTGAATCTCGAGGGCAAACCGGTAGCGCTTTACGGCATGGGCGACCAACTCGGCTATGGCGAATGGTTCCTTGATGCGCTCGGCATGCTGCACGATAAACTCGCCCCACGAGGCGCTCAGTTTATTGGTTACTGGCCAACAGAAGGTTATGAATTTACTAGCCCGAAACCTGTCATTGCTGATGGGCAGTTGTTCGTTGGTCTGGCGCTTGATGAAACTAATCAGTACGACTTAAGCGAAGAGCGAATCCAGAACTGGTGTGAGCAAATTCTCGCAGAAATGGCCGAGAAATTTGCCTGACAGCCGCTTAAACTTCCCCACTCCCGCTTGCCTGTTGTTGCTGCATCAGGCGGCGTAAATCTCGCCATTCGCCAATATCCATACTGTCGGCAGACAGCCATAGATGTTGGCAGCGTTTACGTCCAAGACGGCGTAAACGCAGCATCATGCCACTGCGTAAGACCCAAGGCGCACCGACAATCTCCCACTCCTGGTTTTGCCACCGCAGGTGGTAATCGGTCAGAAGTTTCATTTCGCCCTGGCAAGCATGAATACGGCGCTGGCTGCGCACGCTGTCAAAGACCACCAACGAAAGCAGCAGCATCCAAATTAGCGTGTAGCTCATCGGCCACGGCATTAAAAGCACAAACAGTGCAATCATCCCGTGGACCAAAAGAGATATCCATTGCGCACGCCAGGAGACGCGAAGATCAGATTGCCACAGGACCACGTTCTTTATTCCGTGTCTGAATCAGTGTCACCATCCGCTGCAGCTCTGTATCTGCCGGTTTGCCATGATTCATTAACCAGTTAAACAGGTCAGGATCATCGCTTTCCAGCAAGCGGACAAACAACTGCTTATCCTCAGTGCTTAACGAGTCATATTCATATTCGAAGAATGGCATAATCGAAATATCAAGCTCACGCATTCCCCGACGGCACGCCCAATGAATTCGGGCTTTATTATTGATATCCATGTGCTCTTTCCTGATTCTCTGACAAAGAAGGTACAAATCTTAGTGTAACGTGTTTTCTTTGCACGCATTAAATGAATGTTACCGTTTGCGCGCTTTATCGTGAGAAATTTTTATTGTGTGTTGCAGTTACATTAACCTTGCGAGAAATCCCGTAAGTGCACAATTCACCTACTATCCAAAATAATTCGAGTTACAGTAAGGCGGCAAATGAGCGAATCCCCAGGAGCTTACTAAAGTAAGTGACTGGGGTGAGTGAATGCAGACAACGCAACTGTAACTTGAAGTATGACGGATAGATCAAACTGCTTGCATTGGCAAATGACTCTTTTACCATTGAGCCAATTCATAGGCTCAAAACCCAGGAACATCACTATGGCTTTCAATCCATTTCCTCCTCGTCAGCCAACGGCTGCAGCCCGTCTGCCGCTGACACTCATGACGCTTGATGATTGGGCACTGGCAAGCGTAACGGGTAAAGATGCAGAAACTTACCTGCAAGGTCAGGTCACGGCTGATGTTGCACAACTGGCGGCAAACCAACACACGCTTTGCGCGCATTGTGACGCCAAAGGGAAAATGTGGAGCAACCTGCGTCTGTTCCATCGCGGTGAAGGTTACGCGTTGATTGAACGACGTAATCTGCGTGACGCACAGCTTATCGAACTCAAAAAGTATGCTGTGTTTTCCAAAGTGACCATCACGCCTGATGATGAAAGTGTGCTTCTGGGTCTTGCAGGTTTCCAGGCTCGTGCGGCTCTCGCCAATGTTTTCACGACATTGCCGGATGCGGAAAACCCTGTGGTTCAGGAAGGCGTGACGACACTGTTGTGGTTTAACCTGCCCGCAGAGCGCTTCATGCTGGTTACCGATGAAGCCACTGCTCAGACACTGGCGGAAAAATTACGGGGCGAAGCGCAGCGTAATGACAGCCAACAATGGCTGGCTTTAGAGATTGAAGCGGGTATTCCCGTCATCGAACCGGTGAACAGTGCACAGTTTATTCCGCAGGCGACAAACCTTCAGGCTCTGGGCGGCATCAGCTTCAAAAAAGGCTGTTATACCGGTCAGGAAATGGTGGCACGCGCGAAGTTCCGTGGCGCGAATAAGCGTGCTCTGTGGTTCCTTGCAGGGAAAGCCAGCCGCTTACCGGAAGCAGGTGAGGATCTGGAACTGAAAATGGGTGACAACTGGCGTCGTACCGGCACCGTGCTCGCCGCCAGCCAACTCGATGATGGCCGCGTCTTAGTACAAGTCGTGATGAACAACGATTTGGAAGCCGACAGCGTGTTACGCGTGCGCGATGATAACGGCAGCCATCTTGTTATTGAGCGGTTGCCTTATTCGTTAGAAGACGAGCAGTAATCATTAACCGTCGCTCCCGACTCTGGGGGCGACCGGCTTTCATCAGTGGATATACAGATATATCGCGAGGAAGTGGCAAACGCTGCCGCCCAACACAAAGCCATGCCAGATTGCGTGGTTGTAAGGAATGCGTTTGCAGACGTAGAAAATAACACCTAACGAGTAAATGATACCTCCAGCGGCCAATAACGTTACGCTGCCCGGCGCGAGTTTCATCACCATCTGGTAAATCACCACCAGTGAAAGCCAGCCCATCAGCAGATAAGTCACTAACGACAAAACTTTAAAGCGATGTGCGATCGTCAGCTTAAAGAGAACACCGGCCAGCGCCAGCCCCCAAATAACAATCATCAGCCCACGCGCCAGAGGTGAATTCAGCCCAACGAGTAAAAATGGCGTGTACGTCCCGGCTATCAATAAATAAATGGCGCAGTGGTCAAACTTCTTTAGCCACCGTTTAGCACGTTGATGGGGAATAGCGTGATACAGCGTTGAGGCGAGAAACAGCAAAATCATACTGCCGCCATACAGGCTATAACTGGTTATCGCGGTCGCACTTGCATTAGATTCAACGGCTTGTACCAGTAACAAAACTAGCCCGACAATCCCAAAAACCAATCCGATACCGTGACTAATACTGTTGGCGACTTCCTCCGCCAGTGAATATCCTTTAGTGATCAATGGTTTGTCAGCCATATAGCTACTCCAGGTAAAACTATAGATGGAAAATTCATCGCATCTAGCATAACTGAGAACGATTCCAGCGAACACATGTACGCTAAAATAAATCTGTCGGTTGTTTACTCAGGCCAGGTTCATGGATGGCTGAGTTGCCCCAAATTATGGCAACATGTCGCCAGCCCCTTTAAAGACTCAGGAAGAAGTAGATGTTTACTCATGCGGCAGTTGCTAATCTCAACGGACTAGAAATGATGGTCTACAACTTTGTCATTAAAAATCGTGACAAAGTGATGTATATGACTATCCGCGAGTTAGCCGATGCAGCGGGTGTGTCCACCACCACCGTACTGCGTTTCTGCCGCAAGTTAAATTGTGAAGGTTACTCTGAGTTTCGCGTGCGCTTTAAATTATATCTTGAGCAAAATGATGAACAACTGGTTAATTTTGGCCCCAGCGAAATTATTAGTTTTTTTAAAAGTACGAACAACGAAGAGTTTGATAATTTAATTGACCAGGCCGTTGATATTATTTGTTCTTCCGAACGTATTATATTTGTCGGTGCAGGAACATCAGGTGCATTAGCAAAATATGGTGCACGTTTCTTTTCGAATGTGGGGAAATTCAGTAACCATATTGATGACCCTTATTTCCCGGTCACTAATGATATGGCGAAAAATGCACTGGCTATTGTCCTTTCAGTTTCTGGTGAAACCGAAGAGATCCTGCGCTTTGCCAGCCAGTTCAGCTTGCATAACTGCAAGGTGCTCTCTATCACCAGCCACGAAAACTCAGCGCTGGCTAAGCTTGCCGATTTTAATATCTCCTGGCACATTCCCCTCACCCGCGTTGGGGGTGTTTATGACATCACCACGCAAATCCCTGTTATTTATATTTTAGAAACCATCGGCCGTAAATTGGCTAAGAAAATGGCATAAAAAAACAGCCTGTTTTTTCTATGTAACAAATCACATTAACGGTGATTTGTTATATCGTGACAATTAAATCTCATTTGTTAGACTCCAGAGCAGAGATTATTAACTTAACGCTAAAGTGTGATGTATCCCACATTATATTCGGCGCTAACCGTGAGATTAACAAATATGAAGAAACTGACCTTACCAAAAGACTTTTTATGGGGCGGCGCTGTAGCTGCGCATCAGGTAGAAGGTGGCTGGAACAAAGAAGGTAAAGGCCCAAGTATTTGTGATGTGCTGACCGGTGGCGCACATGGTGTGCCGCGTGAAATCACTCAAGAAGTCGTCCCTGGAAAATATTATCCCAACCATGAAGCCATCGATTTCCATGGCCATTACAAAGAAGACATCGCGCTGTTTGCCGAGATGGGCTTCAAATGCTTCCGTACCTCCATTGCCTGGACGCGTATTTTCCCAAAAGGCGATGAGCTGCAACCGAATGAAGAAGGGCTGAAGTTCTACGACGATATGTTCGATGAGTTACTGAAATACAACATCGAGCCGGTCATCACCCTCTCCCACTTTGAAATGCCACATTATCTGGTGACCGAATACGGCGGCTGGATCAACCGTAAAGTGGTTGATTTCTTTGTACGCTTTGCCGAAGTGGTGTTTGAACGGTACAAGAGCAAAGTGAAGTACTGGATGACCTTTAACGAGATCAACAATCAGCGTAACTGGCGTGCGCCGCTGTTCGGTTATTGCTGCTCCGGCGTAGTTTATACCGAGCACGATAATCCAGAAGAGGTGATGTACCAGGTTCTGCACCATCAGTTCGTCGCCAGCGCGATGGCGGTGAAGATTGGTCATCGCATCAATCCTGAAATGCAAATCGGCTGCATGCTGGCGATGGTGCCGCTGTATCCGTACTCCTGCAAACCAGAAGACCAAATGTATGCGCAAGAATCTATGCGCGAACGTTATGTGTTTACCGATGTACAGTTGCGTGGTTACTACCCGTCATACGTATTAAACGAGTGGGAGCGCCGCGAGTTCAACATCAAAATGGAAGCCGGTGACGAGCAAATTCTGCGTGAAGGCGTGTGCGATTACCTCGGATTCAGCTATTACATGACCAACGCCGTGAAAGCGGACGGTGGGAGCGGCGACGCATTATCTGGCTTCCAGGGCAGCGTGCCAAATCCGCACGTTAAGGCATCCGATTGGGGCTGGCAAATTGATCCGGTAGGCCTGCGTTACGCGCTGTGCGAGTTGTACGAACGCTACCAAAAACCGCTGTTTATCGTCGAAAACGGTTTTGGTGCCTACGACAAAGTAGAAGAAGACGGCTCAATCAATGACGACTACCGCATTGATTACCTGAAAGCTCACGTTGCCGAGATGATGAAAGCGGTCACTTACGATGGCGTGGATCTGATGGGCTACACCCCGTGGGGCTGCATCGATTGTGTCTCGTTCACCACTGGCCAGTACAGCAAACGCTACGGCTTTATCTATGTGAACAAGCATGATGACGGCACCGGCGATATGTCTCGCTCACGTAAGAAGAGCTTCAACTGGTACAAAGAAGTGATAGCCAGCAACGGCGAAAATATCTGATTAATCATTATGATAATAAACCCCGCTTGCGGGGTTTATTATTTTCATGTCGGTAACGCGAAACGGAAACAGGCCCCGGTTTCTGGTCTTTCTACCAGCGAAATATCACTGCCGTGTAACTGCAACATCTGGCGCACAATCATTAGCCCTAACCCCCCGACTCTCACATGGGACTGGTTAACAATCGAAGGGCGCACAAACAATCCCTCTTTAAGTTCCTGTGGGATCCCAGGCCCGCTATCGCTTATTTGCACCATCACTTTTTCGCTCTCTTTCCACAGCCGAACTGCAACAGTCCCCTGCTCCGGCGTATGACGAATCGCGTTATCCAGCAGGTTGGTCAGCACTCGTTCAATCATCCCTAAATCTGCATCAATCAAGGGCAAGCCCGGCTGGATATCGGCCACTAATTGCAACTTCCGCGTTTGCGTCATCAGTTCGAATTTCTGGAAGACATCCTGCAATAATTCGCCGAGGCAGAAATGTTCTTTCTGCGGCTTCACTACGCCGTATTCGAGGCGAGCTAACTCAAACAGAGATTGAGCAAGCGTGCGCACTTTCTGGCTCTGCGCTAACGCGATTTCCAGATAGCGTTTTTTCTCCGCGTCAGAAAGCGTCGATGACATCACGGATAAGCTTTCCAGGTAGCCATGCAGCGAGGTTAACGGCGTGCGTAAGTCATGGGAGATATTGGCAATAAACTCGCGGCGAAGTTGATCCTGTTGTGAAAGCCGGTGCCACTGTTCCGAAATCCGTCGCGCCATCATGATCACCCCCTGGCGCAACAGGCTGATTTCATCATGGCTCTGCACTTTTTCCAGCGGCAGCGCAGCCATCGCCTGCATTTCAGCCATCCCGCCGGTTTCCAGCGCATTAACCTGCCGCGAGAGCGAACGCAGTGGCCGGGTAATCCAACGAAATGCCAGGCCACCGACAATTAATCCCAGTAGCGTAATCAGGATAATAGAAAGCAAAACCACCTTAGAAATCGCATTAAACTGGGCGTCACTGGCCAGCGCATTGTAATTTTCACCCAGCAAAACGATGTACAGATAACCTTTGATTTGGCCGTTTTGCCGCATCGGGGCCACGCTAAATACTTTTTTCCCATCAAGGCTTCGAGGATCGTCACCGTAGATCGGATACTGGCGTTCATTTAGCGCAGCCTGGATAGGTGCCAAATCGACACGATGACGTTTGATATGGTCAGGCGGTGCAGCATCACCAATGATATTGCCTTTATCATCAAGTAGATAAACCTCAACGCTTGGGTTTACCGTCATCAGATGATCAAACAAGTTACGCACAGATTCATTGTTCAGGCCGTCTTGTCCAAGCAGCGGGTAGCTCTGGTCGATGTGTTCAGCAAGAGAGCCCGAAAGCTGTTGAATAACCGCCTGGCTGTACTGGGTGCTGGTGCGAATTTGCAACCACCCCAGCAGGGAGCAAGAAGTGATGAGCAGCAACGCAAAAACCAGAGTCAGGCGCTGTGATAGAGAGAGTTTTCGCATGGTTTACCCGTTTCGCGGTGCGATGAATTTATACCCTTTTCCCCACACCGTAAGAATGAATTCAGGCTCTGCGGGGTTGTCTTCAATCTTGATGCGTAACCGGTTGATGTGGGTATTAACCGTGTGTTCGTAACCTTCATGTTGATATCCCCAAACCTGGTTAAGCAGGTTGAGGCGGGAAAACACCTTGCCCGGGTTTTTAGCAAAGAACCACAGCAGGTCAAACTCGCGAGGCGTCAGTTCAACAGGCTGTTGTCTGAGGCGTACATCGCGGGCCAGAGGGTCGATAGTCAACCTTTCAAACGTGAGGGTTCCTGCATCCTGCAACAGGTTCTGGCTCATCGCCTCCTGGCGACGGAAAAGTGCTTTGACGCGTGCCACCAACTCCAGCATTGAGAAGGGTTTCGCCAGGTAATCATCGGCTCCCAGTTCCAGTCCCAAAACCCTATGTGTTTCACTCGAGCGGGCGCTGATCATCACGATCGGCGTGTAACGCGTCATCGTGCGGGCATGGCGGCAGATTTCCAGGCCATCGACGCCTGGCAGCATAAGATCCAGTATCAGCGCATCCCAACCGCCCTGCTTGAGCAGTTCGAGTCCCAGAGAGCCATCAGCCGCATGAACAATTTCATAGCCTTCTTCTCGCAAATGCAGCTGCAAGAGTTCCGCAATATTTTCGTCATCCTCAACAATTAATAACTTTTTGGGCTTCATCACTTCGCCTTTTATCCACCAGTTACTGGAAGTCTATACAACATTCGTCGGTCGAGTTATCACATTTAATTTAACTTTTCGTGAGGCTTTGGAGAACAGATTTAGCGCACACTCATTTCATCGCAATAACGGATATAAAACGATGGATACGCCAACGTTTCAGATTAAACCCGTCACAATCCATCCATTGTGGCTGAGGATTTGCCACTGGTTGAATGCCTTCGCCATACTCATCATGGTGGCCAGCGGGTGGCGGATTTATAACGCATCACCCTTATTTAATTTCAGTTTCCCAAATGAGCTAACGCTCGGTGGTTGGCTGGGCGGTGCGTTGCAGTGGCATTTTGCCGGGATGTGGCTGTTTGGTATTAACGGCGTGCTTTACCTGCTGATTAATATTTTTAGTGGCCGCTTGAAACGCAAATTTTGGCCTCTGTCGCCGCGAGAGTTGATCAATGATTTTATCGCCGCGCTGCGGGGGAAACTGGCTCATAACGATCTCAGTCATTACAACACGGTACAGAAATTGGCGTATCTGTTTGTCATGATCGACGGGATCATTCTGGTTTGCTCAGGCCTTGTGGTATGGAAATCAGTGCAGTTTCCGCTGTTACGGGAAATATTCGGCGGGTATGACATGGCGCGCTTCATTCATTTTTATGCCATGTCCGGGATGGTCGGATTTGTTGTCGTTCATCTCATTATGGTGGCGCTGGTTCCTCGAACTTTACTCGCCATGCTGCGTGGGCGATAAGGGAAAAACATGAACAATAAAAATAAGATTTTTTCTGATGCCGATAAAAACGCGATCATTCAGGATGCGACTGGGCAAATTAATAAACAGTTATCATCTGAAGGACGCCGTCGTTTTTTAAAACAAGGTTTAACGCTCGGCGGGTTAATAATGCTAACGGGCTGTGATATTAGCAGCAATGAATCGGTAGAAAATACCTTAAGTCGGATATCACGATTTAATGACCGAATTCAGGGCTGGTTATTTAATGCCAACGACCTGGCACCGGTTTATCCCGAAAGCATGATGACGCGCCCGTTTCCTTTTAATGCTTTTTATAGTGAGGATGAAGCACCCAATATAAAAGGTGACGATTATCGTTTGGAGGTTGCGGGACTAGTATCAGATAAACGCCCATGGACACTGGCGCAACTTCACCAAATGGCCCAGGTCAGCCAAGTGACACGCCATATCTGCGTGGAAGGTTGGAGCGCCATTGGCAAATGGGGCGGCGTACCGTTTTCCCTTTTTCTAAAAGCGATCGGTGCCGATTTGAATGCCCGTTACGTTAGCTTCAAATGTGCTGATGATTACTACACCAGTATTGATATGGCGACCGCGCTACATCCACAAACCATTATTGCGCTGACTTACGACGGTCAAATATTGCCACGTAAATATGGTTTCCCGATGAAGTTAAGAATGCCAACCAAATTGGGTTATAAAAATCCAAAGCATATTTTAGTTATCGAAGTCACGAACCGCTATCCCGGAGGTTATTGGGAGGATCAGGGGTATAACTGGTTTGGCGGAAGTTAGTAACATGGTTTTACCATCTGTAGTTTATTAAACGACGAGGAAATAAAAAATGAAAAAACTCTACACTGCTCTGATGTGCTCGGCTTTATTCTTTGGTGCCGCAGGAGCAAATGCTGCCGATAATATGGCGAAAGACAATATGGCTAAAGATAACATGGGAAAAATGTCCCATGACTGTTCTAAAGACAGCATGAAAAAAGACTGTATGGCTAAAGATGAAATGAAGAAAGATTCAATGTCTAAGGATCATATGTCTAAAGACGGCATGGCGAAGGACCATATGTCCAAAGATAAAATGTCCAAAGACAGTATGGCTAAAGACGAGATGGGTAAAAAATAACAGTCGCGCCTGACACCAGGATAATGGCCGTTCGTCTGCACTTTCAGGCGAACGACCTTTTTTATTTACCGCCCGCCAAATCGAGAAAACTCCCCGTCACATACGAGGCTTTATCGCTAAGTAGCCAGACGATGGCCTGCGCGACTTCCTCAGGCTGACCACCACGCTTCATTGGTAACAGGTCTTTTACGCGATCGACTCGCCCCGCTTCCCCACCAGATGCATGCATGTCGGTGTAAATAAAGCCTGGACGCACGCCATTGACGCGAATGCCCTGCGCTGCCACTTCCACAGAAAGCCCGGTTGTCAGCGTATCCACCGCTCCTTTTGACGCGGCATAATCCACATATTCACCTGGTGAACCTAAGCGTGCTGCCGCCGATGAAACGTTAACAATCGCCCCGCCTTTCCCGCCGTGGCGAAACGCCATACGTTTTACCGCTTCACGACAACAGAGAAAGTAACCCGTAACGTTAGTGGCCATGACACGATTAATACGTTCAGCCGTGAGTTCTTCGATGGTGGATTGTTGGAACAGGATCCCGGCGTTGTTGACCAGCGCGGTAATCGGGCCGAAAGCGTTGTCAATTTCCACGAACATCGCCATCACTTGCAGTTCATCAGCAATATCCGCTTTGATGGCTATCGCCTCTCCACCGGCTCCCCGAATGGCATTCACCACTTCGTCGGCCGCTGGTTTATCGCGTTGATAGTTTACAACCACTTTGTAACCCGTCTGCGCCAGCAATAATGAGGTTGCTTTACCAATTCCACGGCTTCCGCCGGTTACCAGAACCACGCCCATCTCAACCTCCTGATTAACAGATAAAAAAAGGGCACCGAAGTGCCCTTAGGAAGATATCACGCCAATCTCAATTACTGATATTCGCTCATCGGCACGCAAGAACAGAACAGATTACGGTCGCCGAATACATCGTCAAGGCGCTTCACGGTCGGCCAGTATTTGTTGCCATGGCCTGTCGGGAATACTGCCAGTTCGCGAGTGTATGGATGCCCCCAATCAGCCACGATTTCGTCCTGTGTGTGCGGTGCGTTAACCAGCGGGTTATCTTCCAGCGGCCATTCACCACGTGCAACACGGTCGATTTCAGTGCGGATAGTCAGCATCGCATCGATAAAACGATCCAGTTCCAGTTTGCTTTCGGATTCGGTTGGTTCAACCATCAACGTACCCGCTACCGGGAACGACATGGTTGGCGCATGGAAACCAAAGTCAATCAGTCGTTTAGCAATATCCAACTCGCTAATACCGGTTTCTTCTTTCAGTGGGCGAATGTCGAGAATACATTCGTGAGCCACGTGCCCACTACGGCCAGTATAGAGAATCGGGAAAGCCGACTTCAGGCGCGTTGCAATATAGTTAGCATTCAGGATAGCCACCTGACTTGCCTTCTTCAGCCCCTGCGCGCCCATCATGCGGATGTACATCCAGCTGATTGGCAGAATGGAAGCACTACCAAACGGTGCCGCAGAAACCGCGCCCTGTTGAGTCAACATCTCTTCAATCTGCACCACACTGTGACCTGGCACGAACGGAGCCAGGTGCGCTTTCACGCCGATCGGTCCCATACCTGGGCCGCCACCGCCGTGTGGAATGCAGAAGGTTTTATGCAGGTTAAGGTGCGAAACATCCGCGCCGATGTAGCCTGGAGAGGTGATCCCTACCTGAGCGTTCATGTTCGCGCCATCCAGGTAAACCTGGCCGCCGAACTGATGAACGATCTGGCAGACTTCGCGGATCGTCTCTTCATACACACCGTGAGTTGACGGATACGTCACCATGATGCAGGACAGTGCATCACCCGCTTGCTCAGCTTTTGCACGCAGATCGTGCAGATCAATGTTGCCTTGTTTATCACAGGCCACGACCACGACTTCCATGCCAGCCATTTGAGCGGACGCAGGGTTAGTACCGTGTGCGGAGCTTGGGATCAGACAAAGATTACGGCCACCTTCGTTGCGGCTTTCGTGGTAACGACGAATCGCCAGCAGACCCGCATATTCACCTTGCGCGCCAGAGTTTGGCTGCATGCAAAGTGCATCGTAACCCGTCAGTTTCACCAGCCAGTCAGAAAGCTGGGAGATCATCTGATGATAACCTTCCGCCTGATTTGCCGGGCAGAACGGATGCAGCTCAGCAAATTCCGGCCAGGTGATAGGAATCATTTCAGCCGCAGCGTTTAACTTCATGGTGCAAGAACCCAGCGGGATCATCGCCTGGTTCAGCGCCAGATCTTTGCGCTCAAGTGAGTGCATGTAGCGCATCATTTCAGTTTCGCTGTGGTAGCGATTAAATACCGGATGCGTCAGGAATTCGTCTTCACGCAGCATCGCTTTTGGGATCGACAGGCTATCGCCCGCCACGTTTTGGTCGAGCTTATCAATGTCCAGACCGTGGTTGTCACCCAGCAGCACGCTAAACAGCGCCTGCACATCTTCGCGCGTGGTCGCTTCATCCAGCGTGATACCAACCGCGTTCAGGATGTCGCTGCGCAAGTTGATTTCGTTCGCTTCAGCACGTGCCAGTACAGCAGCTTTATCGGTTACTTCAACACACAGGGTGTCGAACCAATGTTTGTGACGCAGCACCAAACCTTTTTGTTGCAAGCCAGCGGCCAGAACATCGGTCAAACGATGAATGCGCCCTGCAATGCGTTTCAGGCCAGCCGGGCCGTGGAATACCGCATACAGGCTGGCAATGTTTGCCAGCAGAACCTGGGAAGTACAAATGTTGGAGTTCGCTTTTTCGCGGCGGATATGTTGCTCGCGAGTTTGCATCGCCATGCGCAGCGCAGTACGCCCGGCAGCATCGCGTGATACACCGATAATACGGCCAGGCATGGAGCGTTTGAATTCATCACGTGCGGCAAAGAATGCAGCATGTGGGCCACCGTAACCCATTGGCACGCCAAAACGCTGTGCGGAACCAAATACGATGTCAGCACCTTGTTTGCCAGGTGCAGTTAACAGAACCAGCGTCATTAAGTCAGCGGCAACACTCACGATGACTTTACGTTGTTTCAGTTCGGTAATCAGAGCGCTGTAGTCATGAACGTCGCCGGTGGTGCCAACTTGTTGTAGCAGCACACCAAACACATCCTGATGATCCAGCACTTTCGCGGCGTCATCGACAATCACATCAAAGCCGAAGGTTTCAGCACGCGTGCGGACAACATCCAGCGTTTGCGGATGTACGTCGGCTGCAACAAAGAAACGGTTAGCGTTTTTCAGTTTGCTGACACGCTTTGCCATTGCCATGGCTTCTGCGGCAGCGGTTGCTTCGTCCAGCAAAGAAGCCGATGCGATATCCAGCCCCGTCAAATCCAGCGTCACTTGTTGGAAGTTGAGCAGCGCTTCAAGACGGCCTTGTGATACTTCTGGCTGATACGGCGTGTATGCCGTGTACCAACCTGGATTTTCCAGCATGTTACGCAGAATAACCGGCGGAGTTTGTACCGCGGTGTAACCCATGCCGATGTACGTTTTAAAACGCTTATTACGGCTGGCAATGGTCTTTAATTCAGCCAGGGCCGCGAATTCGGTAGCAGCCTCACCCACCTGTGGTGGCTCAGCAAGCTGGATATCAGCAGGAACGATAGAGGCTATCAATTCATTCAACGAACGAGCGCCCACTGTTTCCAGCATTTCATGTTGCTGTTGTGCGTTCGGTCCAATGTGACGGTCGACAAACGCTTCGTGATTTTCAAGCTGACGTAAAGACTGGGTCATGAGCGATGATTCCTGAGGTGTTTTCCCCTTCTCCCTTGAAGGGAGAGGGCCGGGGTAAGGGGGGATTCGCTAATTTTTCCCTCACCCTAACCCTCTCCCAAGGGGAGAGGGGACTGATTTGGTGTCGGTTATTAATCTTCTAACAGCGCTTCATATGCCGCAGCATCCAGCAAGCCGTCCAGTTCAGACTCGTCGCTTGCTTTGATTTTGAAGATCCAACCTGCGGTGTACGGCTCGCTGTTGATCAACTCTGGCGTATCGCTCAGTTCGTTGTTTACAGCGATGATTTCGCCGCTGATCGGTGCATAAATGTCAGATGCCGCTTTTACAGATTCAGCCACGGCGCAATCATCGCCAGTGCTTACTGTTGCGCCAACGTCTGGCAGGTCAACAAACACCATGTCACCCAGCAACTCTTGTGCGTGCTCGGTAATACCTACGGTGTAAGAGCCATCAGCTTCTTTACGCAGCCATTCGTGTTCTTTGCTGTATTTCAATTCGTTCGGCACATTGCTCATTGTTGTTCTCCTGATTTCGAAATTCACTGCGCGACAGCTTTACCGCCGCGAACAAAAATAGGTTTAGTGACTTTTACCGGCACTTCCCGATTACGGATTTGCACAATGGCGGTTTCGCCAATACCCGCTGGAACGCGAGCCAAAGCAATGCTGTAACCCAATGTCGGTGAGAAAGTCCCGCTGGTGATTACGCCTTCCTGAACGTTGCCTGATGCATCGGTAAAACGCACTGGCAGCTCATTACGTAATACGCCTTTTTCCGTCATGATCAAACCAACGAGCTGGTCGGTTCCTTTCTCACGCTGGAACTCCAGAGCTTCGCGACCGATGAAATCACGATCTTCTGGCTGCCAGGCGATGGTCCAACCCATATTCGCGGCCAGAGGAGAAATGCTCTCATCCATTTCCTGGCTATACAGGTTCATACCTGATTCCAGACGTAACGTGTCGCGCGCACCAAGACCGCAAGGTTGCACACCAATCTCGAAAAGATGCGCCCAAAACTCGGCAGCTTTTTCATTCGGCATGGCAATCTCGTAACCGGCTTCACCGGTGTAACCGGTAGTCGCAATAAACAGATCGCCTGCCTGAACACCAAAGAATGGCTTCATGCCAGCGACTGCAGTGCGTTGTTCTTCTGTGAAGAGCTGCGCGGCTTTTGCCTTAGCATTTGGCCCTTGAACGGCAATCAGCGAAAGGTCATCACGCACGGTGACAGAAACTGAATACGGTTCGGCATGCTGAATAATCCAGGCCAGGTCTTTCTCACGCGTGGCGGAGTTCACCACCAGGCGGAAATAGTCTTCAGTCTGGAAATAGATAATCAGGTCATCGATAACACCGCCGGAAGCGTTGAGCATTGCGGTGTAGAGGGCTTTACCCGGTTGGGTCAGTTTGGCAACGTCGTTTGCCACTAAATAACGGAGGAATTCGCGGGTACGGCTGCCTTTAAGATCAACGATGGTCATATGTGAAACATCAAACATACCGGCATCGTTGCGCACAGCATGGTGTTCATCAATCTGCGACCCATAGTGCAATGGCATCATCCAGCCATGGAAATCCACCATTCGCGCACCGCAGAGATTGTGCTGTTCAAACAAAGGAGTCTTTTGAGTCATTTTTTCCTCTTTAGCCATCCGGTGAAAAGCGCTATTCGCTTTTCCGTTCGTCAGACGAAACCCAACATCGCCACCGATCACGATAGCGACGCAAACGTTACCTTTTGTCTGAACTTACCATTGAATGGGGGACTTAACCATAAGGCGAAAACGGCCATAGCATTAGCTTATGACTAAAATCAGGAGCGAATGATGCAGAGTATTCGACTACAAAAATGCGATTAACTACACATAAACAAGAAGTGTTTAAGCCAGAATTTAGCGTTAGCTAACATTTACGACCATTTCAGAAACAAATTCACTACATTAGAAAAATCGTGGGATGAGAAAAAGTAATCCGAGATAGTGGGTAAGATTAGAATTTTTCAAATGAGGAGAGCGTTTCCCTTTTCTGTATGCGAAAAGGGAAATGTGACGCGGTTATCAGAATAAATCAGCGCAACCAATTAGGCAGGTCATGCAACCCCATCGCCTGACGCACTAACTGCGGTTTTACACCAGGAAGGGTATCTGCCAGCTTTAGACCGATATCACGCAGCAGTTTTTTCGCGGGATTGTTTCCGGCAAACAGGTCGCGGAATCCCTGCATGCTGGCGAGCATCATTGCCGCACTGTGTTTACGGCTACGCTCGTAGCGGCGCAGGTACAAATGCTGGCCAATGTCTTTACCCTGACGATGTAAACGACGGACTTCATCAATCAGTTCAGCGGCGTCCATAAAGCCCAGATTCACGCCCTGCCCGGCCAACGGATGAATGGTGTGGGCTGCATCGCCAACCAGAGCCAGTCGATGTGCTGCAAAACTACGTGCATAGCGGCCCGTCAGCGGGAACGTCTGGCGTTCACTTTCTACGCTGCACAAACCCAGGCGCAGATCGAATGCGACAGACAACGCCTGATTAAATTCTTCAGAACTCACCTGTTGCATACGCTCGGCTTCCAGCGGGGGAAGCGACCAGACTATCGAGCATAAATGCGGGTCGCTTAACGGCAAGAAAGCCAAGATACCGTCGCCATGGAAAACCTGACGGGCAACCGCCTGGTGAGGTTCAGCAGTACGAATGTTGGCCACCAGCGCATGGTGGCGATAATCCCAAAACGTCAGCGGGATATCAGCCTGATTGCGCAGCCACGAATTCGCGCCATCAGCCCCGACAACCAAACGCGCAGTCAGCATTGCGCCATCTTTAAGCGTAATAAACGCTTCGTTTTCACCCCAGGCCACTTGTTGCAATTCAACCGGTGCCATCAGCGTGACATCACTGCACTGCTCAGCACGTTGCCACAACGCATGATGAATCACTGCATTTTCTACAATGTGGCCAAGGTGGCTGAAGCCAAAGGATTTATCATCAAATGCTATATGCCCGAAGCTGTCCTGATCCCACACTTCCATGCCGTGATAGCAACTCGCGCGGCTGGCGGTGATTTTCGGCCAGGCGCCCAGGTGAGTCAGCAATTTTTCGCTAGCGGCATTGATGGCCGAGACTCGCAATGCTGGCTCCGATTCAGGTGCCAACGGTTGTGGCAGATGGTTCTCCAGTACCGCGACACGCAAACCACTCCCTTGCAGGCCACAGGCAACCGCCAGACCGACCATACCACCACCCACAATCGCCACATCAACGCTTTGCAAATTGACTCTCCTGTAAACCTTTCTGACGCATAATTTAACGCGCAACCCAACCCAGCGTGCGCTGTGCCAGCACATCACGTGCCGGAGTAAAATGTTCCATCGCCATCAGTCCCAGGTTACGCCCCACCACCAGCGGAGCCCAACGGTTAGCGAACAACTGAACTAACCCATCTGTCACACCAATGGTCGCGATTTTATCTTCGCTACGGCGCTGCTGATAGTTGGCTAAAACCGCATAGCTGCCAATGTCCTGAGATAAATCGTGTGCCGCGGCCAAATTTTCAGCAAGCGACATCACATCGCGTAAACCCAGGTTAAAACCCTGCCCTGCAATCGGGTGAAGGGTTTGCGCAGCATTACCCACCAACGCAACACGGTGTGATACCGACTGCGAAGATGTGGTGAGCGCTAATGGATAGTGATGACGAACACCGGCAAACGTGATTCGCCCGAGTCGCCAGCCAAACGCATGCTGCAATTCATTGCAGAACCGCTCATCGTCCCACTGGGCGATATCAGCCTGTGCGTCTTGCGGATGGCACCACACTAACGAACAACGCCCATCAGACATTGGCAACATCGCCAGCGGGCCGTGTTCGGTAAAGCGCTCAAACGCCCGTCCATTGTGGGGTTGCGAAGTAGCAACGTTGGCGATAATCGCAATCTGCCGGTAATCCTGTTGTTGCCAGGTGATGCCACACTGCGTGGCAAGTGACGATCGGGAACCATCTGCCGCCACCAGCAATTTGCCTTCAAGCAGTTTACCGTTATCAAGCTGAACGCTGACTTTATCGGTTTCACGGGTAAAAGAAGCGACTCGCTGCGGGCAATGCAATGTCACGCCAGGTGTTTTGCGCAGCAGGGCAAATAAACGCAACCCCACATCGTGCAATTCCACTACCTGCCCCAATGCCGGGATCTGATAATCACTGGCATCCAGCGTAACAAACCCGGCATGGCCGCGATCGCTGACATGAACGGAGGTAATCCCGGTCGCGCAATCTTTAATTGCAGGCCACACACCAATACGGGTTAATTGCTGGCAAGTGCCCTGGGCAATAGCGATGGCGCGGGCATCAAAACCAGGATGGGCTGCAGATTCAGGGGCTGACGCTTCAATTAAATGAACTGGCAACTTACCGTGGGTCAAATGGGAAATCGCCAGCGCAAGCGTTGCCCCAGCCATCCCGCCGCCAACAATAATCACGCTCATGACTGACGCGCCGCCGCCATTAATGCTTCGATATCGTCTGCCGATTTCACGACGCTGGCGGTCAGGTTTTCATTCCCGTTTGCAGTGATGACAATATCGTCTTCAATACGAATCCCGATACCACGATACTCGGCAGGAACATCCGCATCAGGCGCGATGTACAAACCGGGTTCAACCGTGATCACCATGCCAGGCTCAAGTACGCGCGAACGCTCCGGGCCGTAACCGCCAACATCATGGACATCCAACCCCAGCCAGTGACTCAGGCCGTGCATAAAGAACGGACGATGAGCATTTTCCGCAATCAGCTTATCGACTTCGCCGTTGAGAATGCCGAGCTTCACCAGACCTGTAACCATAATGCGTACCACTTGCGCGGTGACTTCCTGCATCGACGTGCCAGGGCGATAAAGTTGCAAGGCGGTTTCCAGGGATTCGAGCACAATGTCGTAAATCGCTCGCTGCGGCGCGCTAAATTTGCCACTCACCGGGAAAGTGCGCGTGATATCACCGGCATAACCGTTGTATTCGCAACCGGCGTCAATCAACACCAAATCACCGACGCGCATTTGGCTCTCGTTTTCGGTGTAATGCAAAATACAGCCGTTTTCGCCGCTGCCTACGATGGTGTTGTAAGAGGGGAATCTCGCTCCATGGCGGTTAAATTCATGGAGAATTTCGCCTTCGAGCTGATATTCAAACATCCCGGGACGGCATTTTTCCATCGCGCGGGTATGTGCCAGTGCGCTGATCTCGCCTGCACGACGCAGCGCCAGGATCTCTTCTTCCGATTTAAACAGGCGCTGTTCGTGTACCGTTGGTCGCCAGTCAGTCAGTGTTGCGGGTGCGCTAAGGTTCTGGCGCGAACCACGACGGAGTTTATCAAGAGCGGAAAAAACGAGGGTGTCGGCATAAGCGTATTCACCCTGCGCGTGATACACCACATCCAACCCGTTCAGTAACTGAGGCAGTTGTTCACCGATTTCAGAGAACGCCAACGCACGATCTACGCTCAGTTTTTCAGGTGCTGCTTCCTGACCAAGACGGCGGCCGAACCAGATTTCAGCAGTTTTATCGCGCAGACGGTTAAACAAAACGCTGTGATTGTGCGTTTCATCGCTTTTAATCAATACCAGTACCGCTTCTGGCTCGTTAAAACCCGTGAAGTACCAGAAATCGCTGTTCTGGCGATACGGGTATTCGCTGTCTGCACTGCGTGTTACCTCGGGAGCAGCGAAGATGAGCGCGGCGCTTGCCGGAGCCATTTTGGCCAACAACGCCTGGCGGCGCCGGAGAAATTCGTGCTGAGTCATCACACCTCCTGAAGTTTTTATTGTTAGTGTAGAGTTGGTTTCTGCACTTCGACCGCCGTCGGGACAGGACGAGTAAAGGTGTCATGGCACAGCAGTGCTGCAACACGCACGTACTCAATGATCTCTTCGAGCGACATTTCCAGCTCTTCTTGATCTTCGTCTTCGTCGTAGCCCAACTGCGCGATGTTACGCAAATCGTCGATCGCTTCGCCGGTTTCGCCAGTGACTTTATCAAGCTTAGATTGGGTCACGCCCAGACCTAGCAAGAAGTGGTTAACCCAACCCGCCAACGCGTCTGCACGGTCAAACACCGATACATCGTCGCCATCTGGCAGATAAAGCTGGAACAGAAAACCGTCATCTTCCAGCGCGTCGCCCGTTGCACCGTGCATCTGGCGCAGGGTATCTGCAAGATTTTGACCAAAGGCCAAGCCTTCGTTTGTCAGGTCATGAAGCAGTGGTTGCCAACTGGTGTCTTTGTTGCCACCGCACAGCATTCCACTGATTAAGCCGTGCATTTCTGAGGCCGTCAGACCTACACCTTGTTGGAGCAATAATTGGCCGACTAAGTCGTAGTCAGGCATTGTGTTCTGTATAGACATGCGCATTCGCCATCGTTGGCAGGGATAGTTCATGGTATGCTACCACCAGGGACCTCGAGGCACCAGAAAAGGGCTTGTATCTTCATTACGGGGTAGCTATAGTGACGCCCCTTTCGTTACCAGGCACGGTTAACGAAGGCAGGCGAGTTAACAGCAGGAAGGTGGCATGTCTGCACAACCAGTCGATATCCAAATTTTCGGTCGTTCATTGCGCGTGAATTGTCCGCCTGAACAACAGGATGCACTGAATCTTGCGGCTCAGGAGCTTGATCAGCGGTTGCAAGATTTAAAAGTTCGCACTAGAGTCACAAATACTGAGCAGCTAGTTTTCATCGCAGCACTGAACATTTGCTATGAGCTGGCTCAGGAAAAATCGAAAACCCGTGACTACGCTTCCAATATGGAAGAGCGTATTCGGATGTTACAGCAGACCATCGAACAAGCATTGCTTGAGCAAGGTCGCATAACTGAAAGACAGGGTCCAAATTTTGAATAACACTTCACAGTTACCTATGGTAGAGTGACTTTGAAGACCAAATTTCTCTGAGATGTTTGCATGCGGGCCAGTCCCCTGAGCCGATATTTCATACCACAAGAATGTGGTGCTCCAGATTCTGTGAGCATGCTCGGTCCGTCCGAGAAGCCTGATGATTCTGACGCTGCATTCACCTTGAACCAAGGGTTCAAGGGTTACAGCCTGCGGCGGCATCTCGGAGATTCCCTCTTTCTACCAATCAGTCATCCTTATGACAAAAATTCAGTTAATTCCATCACTTCGTCAAGAAATTCGACACCATATTCGGCAACGTCGCCGAGCGCTCACCCCAACTGAACAACAACACTTTGCCCATCTTGCAGCCGAACGAATGCTGGCTTATCAGCCCGTAGCCGACGCAAGCACGGTCGCTCTGTTTTTGTCTTTTGATGGCGAACTGGATACCACGCCGCTCATTCGTGCGTTGTGGCGAGCCGACAAAACCGTGTATCTCCCCGTGCTTCATCCGTTCAGTAAAGGTAATTTGCTGTTTCTACGGTATGCGGAAAACAGCCATTTAGTGATGAATCGTCTAAAAATCCTTGAGCCGAAGCTTGATGTCCGTGACGTGTTGCCACTGGATAAACTGGATGTGCTTATCACACCGTTAGTGGCGTTCGATGAGCAAGGGCAAAGGTTAGGAATGGGTGGCGGTTTCTACGACAGAACTTTGCAGAATTGGCAGAAGCATGGGATCTGGCCGGTTGGGCTGGCGCATGATTGCCAGCACGTTCCTGCATTACCCGCTGAAGAGTGGGATATCCCCTTGCCTGCTGTGGTCACGCCGTCGCGGCTTTGGGAGTGGTAATCCCCTTCTCCCAAGCCAGGGAGAAGGTTCAAATGTCGCGCAATGAGTAAAATGTCAGCTCCGGCGTAACTGATTTAACTGCTTCGTATGCCAGTATCCTAATAATAAAACGCTCGTCAAAGCCCCCAGCAGTGCGCAGAACATATCTGATTGCGTATCCCACGGGTCACCTTGAGTCCCCAAAAAATCATCCGCACCCTGCCCCAATCCCAGCGCCGTCCACCATTCAATCAGCTCATACATCGCGCTAATTGCCAGTGCGACGCAGCAGACCAGGAAAGCGACCATTTTGCGCCCCTGAACATAGCCGCCACGAATCAGTATTTCCCGCGCGGCGAGTGCCGGAACCAGCCCCTGGAAGTAATGCCCTAGCTTATCGTAAGGGTTGCGGCTCAGGCCAAACCACTCCTGCACATCAAAGCCAATAGGCACTTTTGCATAGGTATACAAACCGCCAACCATCAAAATAATCGCGTGAGCGAAAATCAACGTATAAAGAAGCGGGGTCAGCGGGTAACGCGAATGGGTAGCTAAAAGCAGTGGGATGATAATGACCACCGGCAGCACTTCCATCAACCAGGTTACCCTGTCGTGGGTTTGGCTTCCCGTATAGGCAAGAATCAACAAAAGAATACCTGCGCCGAGCAGAATTAAGCGAGTGGAAAATCGAATGGTCATGTCATTGGCCGTGTAGCTAAAAACGCTACTATCGGATGGATATGGAGGAAATTCAATGCAGGAAACACACTATCAGACAGAGGACCCCGAACGGGGTCCTCATGCAACAAATTAGTAAAGCAGTCGAGCGCGGATAGTGCCAGGAATCGCTTTCATTGATTTCAGCGCAGCCTCAGCAACATCTTCTTCAGCATCTACATCAATCACCACATAACCCATTTTCGGCGTCGTTTGCAGGTACTGTGCGGCGATGTTGATGCCTTGATCGGCAAAAATCTGGTTCAGTGCGGTCAAAATACCCGGGCGGTTTTCGTGAATATGCAATAAACGGCTGGTGCTTCCGCCGTGTAACGGCAGAGAAACCTCAGGGAAGTTTACCGCAGACAAGGTAGAACCGTTGTCGGAATATTTCGCTAGCTTGCCAGCCACTTCCAGGCCGATGTTTTCCTGCGCTTCCTGAGTTGAGCCGCCAATGTGCGGAGTCAGGATCACGTTATCGAACTCGCACAGTGGCGAAGTGAATGGATCGCTGTTGGTTGCAGGCTCGGTTGGGAAGACGTCGATAGCTGCACCTGCCAGATGTTTACGCGCCAGTGAATCACACAGAGCAGGAATATCTACAACTGTACCGCGTGCACAGTTGATCAGTAACGCACCCGGTTTCATCAATGCCAGTTCATTTGCACCAATCATGTTCTTGGTCGATGCGTTTTCAGGCACATGCAAACTCACCACATCGCTCATATTGAGCAAGTCAGAGAGGTGTTGAACCTGGGTTGCGTTGCCCAGCGTCAGTTTGTTCTCGATATCGTAGAAATAGACGTGCATCCCCAGCGCTTCAGCCAGAATACCCAACTGAGTCCCGATATGACCGTAGCCAATAATGCCCAATTTTTTACCGCGCGCTTCGTAAGAGCCTACCGCCAACTTATTCCAGACACCACGGTGTGCTTTGGCATTTGCTTCTGGAACGCCACGCAGCAGTAACAGCAGTTGGCCGATAACCAATTCCGCTACAGAACGCGTGTTCGAGAACGGGGCATTAAATACCGGTACGCCACGTGTCGCGGCAGCATCCAGATCGACCTGGTTAGTACCAATACAGAAACAGCCCACGGCCACCAGCTTTTCAGCCACTGCCAGAACATCTTCAGTTAAGTTAGTACGGGAACGCAGACCGATGAAATGCGCATCACGGATCGACTCTTTCAGGGCATCGCTGTCCAGCGCGCCTTTATGGTATTCGATGTTGGTATAGCCTGCCGCGCGTAGGTTATCCACGGCTTTCTGGTGTACGCCTTCCACCAGCAGGAATTTAATCTTGTCTTTATCCAGTGATACTTTTGCCATTTCCCGACCCTATTTTTAGTACTGATGTTGTGCTGTGTGATAAGACACCCTTCAGTCAAAATATCAAAAATTACGGGCGGGGCAATATAAACGATTGCGCAGTCTGCTAAGCAAAAAAGGAATAAGAGGCGGTAGGCAGCACAAAATACTGAACAGGAGAGAGAACCAGGAACGAATAACAGGCAGTTGGTAATAATGTGACATATGTCACCAAATTTACCGTTAGATTATTTTGTCTTTTTTTATGTGGTTATGGGGCGCATGAAACGCCCCACTCGATCATTTCACAATGGTTTTCACGCCATCGGCAGTACCAATCAACGCAACATCAGCGCCACGGTTAGCAAACAGTCCAACGGTGACTACGCCCGGCAAGCCGTTAATCGCATTTTCCAGCGCGATTGGCTCAACGATGCTGAGGCCGTAAACATCGAGAATGATGTTGCCGTTATCCGTTACCACACCCTGACGGTATTCAGGGCGACCGCCCAGTTTAACCAGTTCACGGGCCACGCAACTGCGTGCCATTGGGATCACTTCAACAGGCAATGGGAAATTGCCCAGGATACCCACCTGCTTGGACGCATCTGCGATACAAATAAACTTTTCCGCGACAGACGCAATGATCTTTTCGCGGGTGAGTGCTGCACCGCCGCCTTTGATCATTTGCATCTGGCCGTTGATCTCATCGGCACCATCGACATAGATCCCGAGGCTATCGACTTCGTTGAGATCGAAAACCGTGATACCAAGGCTTTTCAGTTTAGCGGTGGAAGCGTCGGAGCTAGAAACGGCACCTTCAATCTGGTGTTTGATCGTGCCAAGAGCATCAATAAAGTGTGCGGCGGTTGAGCCGGTACCCACACCAACGATGGTGCCTGGTTGCACGTATTGTAATGCTGCCCAGCCGACTGCTTTTTTCAGTTCATCCTGCGTCATGGTTATTTGCCTGTGCTGTGAAAACTGACGCGCATTATAGAGCAAGCAGGCAAAAAATGTCCCACGAATGGCGCAGAACTCGGACGAACTTTGCTGATTTGGTCTGGATCAGCGTCAAATTTATGTCATAGTGCAGCCATAACAAAAATAGGAGTTAGCAAACAACAATGAAACGCCCGGACTATAGAACGCTACAGGCGTTGGATGCAGTGATTCGTGAACGAGGGTTTGAGCGCGCAGCGCAAAAACTCTGTATTACTCAATCCGCAGTCTCGCAACGAATCAAGCAACTGGAAAATATGTTCGGCCAGCCATTGTTAGTGCGCACTGTTCCCCCTCGTCCAACCGAGCAGGGGCAAAAGTTACTGGCATTATTGCGTCAGGTCGAACTGCTTGAAGAAGAGTGGTTGGGTGATGAACAAACCGGTTCTACGCCGCTGTTGTTATCGCTTGCGGTCAACGCCGACAGTCTGGCAACCTGGTTGCTGCCAGCTTTAGCGCCTGTTCTGGCCGACTCACCTATTCGTTTGAATCTTCAGGTTGAAGATGAAACCCGAACTCAGGAACGTCTGCGTCGCGGTGAAGTGGTCGGCGCGGTATCCATTCAGCCGCAGCCATTACCAAGTTGCCTGGTCGATAGACTGGGTGCGCTGGATTATCTGTTTGTCGGTTCGAAAGATTTTGCGGCCCGTTATTTCCCCAATGGCGTCACGCGTTCCGCATTGCTGAAAGCACCTGCCGTGGCGTTTGACCATCTCGACGACATGCACCAGGCGTTCTTGCAGCAAAACTTCGATTTATCGCCAGGTAGCGTTCCGTGCCACATCGTTAACTCATCAGAAGCGTTTGTACAATTAGCGCGTCAGGGAACCACCTGTTGCATGATCCCGCATCTGCAAATAGAAAGAGAGCTGAAAAGCGGTGAGTTGATCGACCTGACACCGGGCTTAATGCAGCGCCGTATGTTGTACTGGCACCGTTTTGCGCCAGAAAGCCGAATGATGCGAAATGTCACAGACGCGCTGCTGGAGTATGGGCATCGGGTGTTGCGACAGGATGCTGAATAAAAAAAGGCCGCTCATTTATAGCGACCTTTTTGTTATATCGGGTGGATAAATTTTGCGTTATCCACCTCAGATATCAATCATTTATTGAGCAGCCGGAGCCGCTGCACTTCCCAGTTCAAACACCACATCAACCTGGTCATCAAACTGAATCGTCTGCTGATCGTAGGTATCCTGAGCTGAAACCGGCGGCGCTGCATCAGCTTTCATCATGCGTACCATCGGCGCAGGTTGATAGTTAGAGACGTGATAACGCACGCTATAGACCGGACCCAACTTGCTGTTAAAGCCTTCAGCTAACAGCTTCGCCTGACGGCTGGCATCATCGATAGCCGCTTTACGCGCTTTATCTTTGTATTGCTCAGGGTTTGCTACGCCAAGCGATACCGAACGAATTTCGTTAAGACCCGCTTTTAGCGCGCCATCGAGCAACTCATTCATTTTGTCGAGTTGACGAAGTGTGACATCGACCTGACGTACAGCACGATAGCCTTTCAGCTGTGTTTTGCCGTCTTTCAGGTATTCATATTCTGGTTGAGTGCGTAAGTTGGCGGCGTTGATGTCTTTCTTCTCAACACCACTTTTCTGCAAGAATGTCAGATACTGTGCAACACGGTCGTCAGCCTGTTTTTTAGCCGATGCCGCATCTTTAGCTGACACATTGACTTCGATAGCAAGCGTAGCAATGTCAGGAACAGCATCCACGCTTGCGGTGCCGGATGTCACGATATGTGGGCCATTTGGCAGTTCACCAGCCATTGCTGAAACAGAACCTAATCCCACTAAAGCGGCTAATGCCAGGGTTTTAAACTTCACTGTATTTCCTCCATGCTACATTCCACTGTCATTACGTCCGTAGTTTACACGGACGCCAGGCAGCAAGCTTAGCGTGTAATGGTAACTTGTCTATCGGATTAAGGCGAATTAACCCATCAGAGAGGAAATATGGCGAACACCATCGTGAGCCAGCTGAAAGGCGATAAACCACATCACCAGGCCGACAACCCCATTAATAATGCGCTGCGCTTTAGCGGTACGCAGACGTGGCGCAAGCCAGGCGGCGAGAAGTGCAAGGCCATAGAACCAGAGGATCGACGCACTTACGGTGCCTAACGCAAACCAGCGCTTGGGTTCATCAGCCAATTGCCCGCCAAGACTGCCCAACACCACAAAGGTATCCAGATAAACATGCGGGTTTAGCCAGGTGACTGCCAGCACGGTCGCGACAATTTTCCAGCGCCCTTGCTTCAGAACCTCCGCTGATGCTAGTTCCACGCTACTACTCAAAGCGGTGCGCAATGCCCCCCAACCGTACCAAAGCAAAAACGCCACGCCACCCCAGGTCACAATGGCCAGCAGCCAGGGCGATTGCATCAGCAGCGCACTACCGCCAAAGATCCCACCACAAATCAGCAGTAAATCACTGATGGCACAAAGCGAGGCAATCATCAGATGGTATTGGCGACGAATTCCCTGATTCAGGACAAAAGCGTTTTGCGGTCCGAGTGGCAAAATTAATGCGGCACCCAATGTAAGACCTTGAAAAAAATAAGATAACACGATGATTCACTCTTCAATATTTAGCCATTTGAGAAGAGTGTAGTGGGGAAAAATTATTAGAGGAAATGGATAATTTTAATGGTTTATAAGTGTTGCTAATAAAACCAAGGCCAGCCGAAACTGGCCCTGAAAAATCACTCTTGCGCAGGCTGTTGTTTAACTCGTTTGAAATTCACATCCATCTGCGGATG
This sequence comes from Buttiauxella sp. WJP83, assembly GCF_027594725.1. Taxonomy (NCBI): domain Bacteria; kingdom Pseudomonadati; phylum Pseudomonadota; class Gammaproteobacteria; order Enterobacterales; family Enterobacteriaceae; genus Buttiauxella; species Buttiauxella sp. WJP83. The sequence goes on along the minus strand of NZ_CP110080.1, from coordinate 750,377 downwards.
CGGGATCCCAATATCGTTGGCATCCAACGCTTTTTTAATGCGTTCCAGCACATCCCAATAGACATCCTGCAAATCGGCGCTATTGCTCCAGGCACGCACCACGAAGTTAATCGATGACGGCCCCAGTTCATTGAGGCGAACCGTAATGTCACGGTCTTTCAGTACTCGCTCATCACTGGTGATGATGTCGGTTAAAATCTGCTTAACCTTGTCGATATCTGAATCGTATGCCACGCCGATAATAAATTCGTTACGGCGTATCGGTTCGCGGGAGAAGTTAATAATATTTCCGGCGATGATTTTACCGTTTGGCACGACGACAATTTTGCCATCCAGAGTGCGTAACGTAGTGGAGAAGATCTGCACATTCAGAACTGAACCCGCAATTCCTCCAAGATCGACATATTCCCCCGCACGGAATGGACGGAAAGTCACAAGCAGTACGCCTGCCGCCAGGTTCGAGAGCGAACCTTGCAGCGCCAGACCGATGGCCAAGCCAGCGGCACCCAGAACGGCAATGACTGACGCCGTTTGTACGCCCACGCGTCCCAATGCGGCAATCAAGGTGAAGGCGATAATGCCATAACGCACCAGAGCAGAAAGGAAATCAGCCACAGTGGCATCAATATTACGCGCGACCATCACACGGTTGATGGCGTTGGACACAATACGGGCCACGATCATCCCGACGATAATAATCGCAATCGCCGCCACAATATTGACCGCATAACTCAGCAGCAAAGCCTGGTTGCGCACCAGCCAGCCTCCGGCATTATTAATACTGTCTACTACGTTGAGATCTTCCATTCACCGTTCCTTATGCTTACCCAATATTCGCCCAAAGGGGCAAAAGAACCTTCTCAAAAGAGAAAGTCATGTTGCTAAAGCGTAAACAAAAAGTGTGAGCTGTGCCAGAAAGTATAAAAAAGACCGCTGGTTACAGCGGTCTGGGCAGATAAAGAATGAATTAAATCGAATGCGTGAAGGTACGCGAAATAACATCCTGCTGCTGCTCGCGCGTTAAAGCATTAAAGCGCACCGCGTAACCGGAAACACGGATGGTTAGCGTCGGATAATTTTCCGGATGTTCGATGGCATCCATCAGCATTTCACGGTTCATCACATTCACGTTCAGATGCTGCCCCCCTTCGGTTTTCACATCGTGATGGAAATAACCATCCAGCAGACCCACCAGGTTCAACTGGCGTACCGCATCATCTCGCCCCAGTGCCGCAGGCACAATTGAGAAGGTGTAAGAGATGCCATCCTTCGCATAGCTAAACGGAAGTTTAGCCACGGAGGTTAATGACGCAACTGCACCTTTACGATCCCTTCCGTGCATAGGATTCGCGCCTGGAGCAAATGGCGTTCCGCCACGACGGCCATCAGGTGTGTTACCTGTTTTTTGGCCGTACACGACGTTTGAAGTGATCGTCAGGATCGATTGCGTCGGCACTGCGTTACGATACGTTGGCAGCGCCTGGATCTTTTTCATAAAGCGCTCAACCAGATCGCAGGCAATGGCATCAACACGATCGTCATTGTTGCCATACTGCGGATACTCACCTTCAATCACGAAATCAACCGCCAGCCCGCTATGGTCACGCACCGGTTTCACCGTGGCGTATTTAATGGCGGAAAGCGAATCCACCGCGACTGACAAACCGGCAATACCACACGCCATGGTGCGATAAACATCCCTGTCGTGCAGAGCCATCAGCGATGCTTCGTAGCTATATTTGTCATGCATGTAGTGGATAAGGTTGAGCGCGGTCACGTACTGCGTGGCCAGCCAGTCCATAAAGTGATCCAGACTGCTCATCACCTTGTCATAGTCCAGCACATCATCCAGAAGCATCGGCATTTTCGGCCCTACCTGGATTTTTAGCTTTTCATCCATACCGCCGTTGATGCAATACAGAAGGGTTTTTGCCAGGTTGGCACGCGCCCCAAAGAACTGCATCTGTTTACCTATCACCATTGGGCTGACGCAGCAGGCAATGGCGTAGTCATCACTGTCAAAATCACAACGCATCAGGTCGTCGTTTTCGTACTGTAATGACGAGGTTTCAATAGAAACTTTGGCCGCATAGACTTTGAATGGCTTCGGTAACGCTTCGGACCACAAGATAGTCAGATTCGGTTCTGGCGCAGGCCCCATGGTGTAGAGAGTGTTCAAATAACGATACGCATTTTTGGTGACCAGCGTACGTCCATCAAGCCCCATACCGCCAATAACTTCAGTCGCCCAAATCGGGTCGCCTGAGAACAAAGAGTCAAATTCCGGTGTGCGCAGGAAACGCACCATACGGATCTTCATGATGAAATGATCGACTAGCTCTTGCGCCTCAAGCTCTGTCAGCAAGCCCGCTTTGAGATCGCGTTCGATATAAATATCGATAAAGGTGGTCGTACGTCCCAGTGACATCGCCCCGCCATTTTGCGATTTCACTGCGGCCAGGTAGGCAAAATAGAGCCACTGTAATGCTTCCTGTGCATTGCTCGCCGGCCGCGAAATATCAAAGCCATAATTTGCCGCCATCTCCTGAATTTGCAGCAAGGCACGGCGATGCTCCGATAACTCCTCACGCAGGCGGATGACATCCTCAAGCTTTTCACCCCGCTCGAGCTGATTCTGCAGGTCAGCAAACTGCAATTCACGTTCCCGCACTAAATACGCAATGCCATACAGCGCCACGCGGCGATAGTCGCCAATGATGCGGCCACGTCCATAACCATCAGGCAAGCCTGTCAACACGCCTGATTTGCGGCAACGCAAAATATCCGGTGAGTAAACGTCAAAGACGCCTTGATTATGCGTCTTACGCAGCGAAGTAAACTGGTATTCGAAATCAGGGTCCATTTCACGACCATAAGCTTCAAACGAGCTTTTGATCATGTTGATGCCGCCATACGGATGCAGAGCGCGTTTGAGCGGCTTGTCGGTTTGCAATCCTACGATTTTTTCATGCTCTTTAACGATATAACCGGGAGCATGTGCAGTAATTGTCGTGGCAATATTGGTATCGAAATCGACGGGTGCGTGGGTGGCATTTTCAATGCGAATACCCTCCATCACTTTTTCCCACAGCGCGGTGGTCGCAGGCGTTGCTCCCGCTAAGAATGATTCATCACCTTCATACGGCGTATAGTTCTGCTGAATAAAATCCCGAACATTAATTTTGTTTTTCCATTCTACGCCTGAGAATTGTTGCCAGGCATGGGAATAATTATCGTTGGTAATATAAACATCCACATTCATTACTTCATTCCTTTAAAGCACATTATTAATATATAACCTTTAGATTTCGAGTTGCAGGTAGGCGGCAAGTGAGCAAATTCCCAGTCACTTACTAAAGTAAGTGACTGGGGTTTGTGAGTGCAGCCAACACCCCTGCAACTTGAAAGATGAGGGGTATATCAGGCGTATTCAGCGAGATGGCATTCTCTACCTAAATGCAGAGCGTCAAGCGCTATCATTTTTTCTTCGTTAGTCGGAATTACCGCACAAACAATGGGTGAGAAGTCACTGGAAATAATTCGCTGTCCTATTCTATTAGGTTGGTTATTTCTCTCAATATCTAACTCAATACCAAAAACGCGTAAACGTTCTGCCACCAGGCGACGAATAAGTATTGAGTTCTCACCGATACCGCCGGTAAAAATAACGCCATCAAAACGAGTTAACGAAGCGGCATGTGCCCCTATAGTTCGGGCTATTCGATGGACAAACGTTCTAATGGCTAATTGCGCGCGCACATCGCCGTTATGCCAGGCTTTTTCCAGAGTTCGTAAATCTGAAGATATTCCTGAAAGCCCCAATAGCCCGGATTCTTTATTGACGACTTGTTCCAGGTCATCCATTGATTGCTCAGTTTGGCGGGCAAGCCAGGCCATTGCGCCAAAGTCCACATCACCGCAACGCGTGCCCATGATCAGCCCTTCGAGCGGCGTCATCCCCATCGAGGTATCGACACTTTCGCCATTTTGCACCGCGCAGACCGAAGCCCCATTTCCTAAGTGAGCAATCACCAACCCCGAGTTTGCTGATTCCAGACCGGGTAACTCGCGTGCTTGCTGAGAAATATAGCGATGCGACGTACCATGGAACCCATAACGGCGCACACCGTATTCTTCAAAGTAGCGATACGGTAAACCGTACAGATAAGCTTCAGGCTTCAGGGTCTGATGGAAACTGGTATCGAATACCGCGACCTGTGGAATACCCGGGAAACGAAGCCGCGCTGATTCCACACCATGTAAATTGGCATAATTGTGTAACGGAGCCAAAGGTGAAACCTGACGAATTTGTTCTATAACCTCGTCGGTAATTAATACTGACTCACTAAATAAAGATCCGCCGTGGGCAATACGGTGGCCAACAAAAGCGACGCTATCGATTAAGTTCCGAATCTCCAGTTCAGCCGCTATTGCAGATAATGCTTCTTCATAATTCTGGTGAGCCAGAATAACGGGCTCTCCATCATTGACGGTTAAAAATGCTTTCTCAGTATTAATACCTTCACAAATTCCAGATAAAAGTACATCGCAAGTTTCTGCATCTAACACTGAAAACTTAACCGAAGAAGAACCGCAGTTAATCGTCAACACTACTGGGTAATCATTCATCTTTAAATTCCACTCATCCTGAGTTTATCCGTCATACTTCAAGCTGCATGCGCGTAGGCTACGTTCATGCAACTCGAATTATTTTTGATATGAATTGTAAATAACTAGAGCAGCTTGTAGACAATATTAAGAATGGTCAGCAAACCAATGACGGTGACGAAAATGTTTTCTGTTTTTCCTTTATATTTTGCGAGTGCAGGTGTTTTACGAATGGCATACATCGGCAACAAACAAAGCAGTGATGCGATAATCGGTGCACCCATCGCTTCGATTAAATCAAGGATGTTCGGGTTCGCGTAAGCGACAACCCAGGTTGAACCCATGATGAAAATCATGCTGATAAGGTTGAGGCGACCACCAGAAACTTTCGTTTTATCACCTTTGTAACCGAACTTGAGGATCAGACCGTTCAGCCCTTCCAGCGTACCGAGGTAGTGACCGAAGAAGGATTTGAAGATGGCCACCAGCGCAATAATCGACGCGCCATATTCGAGCGAGGTTGCGAAGGTCGATTTTGTACCCGTCATCGATGAGAAGTGGTTCGCAAGGTATGAAAGCACCGGAATGTTTTGTGCTTTCGCTTCAGCCATATTCTGTGGTGACAGCGTGAACAGGCAACTGAAGGCAAAGAACATGACAACGGCAACCATCAGCATACTGGCGCGGGAGATGATTTTGGAGCATTTGTCTTCGGTGTATTCACGGCCAAACTCACTCTCATACTCTTCACGTTTGGAAACCACGAATGAGGAGACAATCGGTGAGAAGTTAAAGGAGAAGACCATGATGGAAATGCCCAGCCACACGGTCACCAGAATGCCATCGCTTCCGGTAAACGAAATATCACTGAGGCTGGCTTGATCGATAACCGCAGAGTTCCAGTAAGGGATCAGCGATACGGAAATCAAGACCAGGCAGGCGATAAATGGGAACACCAGATAGCTCATGACCTTGACCATAAGATCTTTGCCAAAGTAGATAACAAAAGCCATCAACAGCAGCAGGAACAACGCCACTACACCACGGTTAAGCGGCATAAGCTGGAGCTGATTTTCCCAGAACGTCATGAACGTATTAGTTATCGTGACGCCGTAAATCCATAACAACGGGCAGATGGCGAAAAAGTACAGGAAGGTAATCACCACACCGCCGGTTTTACCAAAATGCTCTTCTACCGTTTCAGTGATATTTCCTGAAGGATTGCTGCCGGAAAGACACAGACGAGCAAGCGCACGGTGGCAGTAGAATGCTATCGGAAAGGCAAGGAACAACATGATGAGAATTGGAATTAAACCGCCATAACCTGCACGAATAGGGAAAAATAAAACCCCAGCACCGATAGCCGTTCCAAATAGACCTAATGTCCATGTGGTATCAGATTTTCGCCATTGCGATGTAACTTTTTGACCAATAACAGTGGTATCTACATTACTCATGATTAAATTCCTTAAGTAATTTTATATTCTAAATAATTCGAGTTGCAGGACGGCGGCAAAGAAGATGATCCCCAGAAACTGACTAAAGTGAGTTCCTGGGATGAGCGAGAGCAGCCAACGCACATGAAACTTGAAGCATGCGAATATATCAAATATCTGCTGAGCCTGTAATCTGCGAAACGCGAGAAAGGTCGATATTTCCACCAGAGATAAGGCTAACTGTTTTACGCCCTTTAATATAATGGTCTAATTTACCGCTTAATAATGCTGCAGTGGCTAATGCACCCGCACCTTCTGTGACGACTTTATTACGTTGAATTAATGCAACCATACTATTTCTAATGTCATCTTCACTAACCAAAATAATATCAGTGACTAATTTCTTGACAATTTCAAAGGTGATACGACCCGGACGGGAGACATCACAACCATCAGCTAAAGTACCTGATGTACGATGTGACGTTAATTCGCCTTTATAGAATGACGCCGCCATGCCATGGACGTTTTCTGCCTGAACACCGATGATATTGATGGTCGGGTTGATGGATTTAATCGCCAACGCAATGCCTGCAATTAATCCGCCGCCGCCAATGGGCACAATCACGTTATCGACGTCGTATAAATCTTCAAGTATTTCCAGTCCAATCGTCCCCTGGCCTGCAATCACTTTTTCATCATCATACGGGGGAATAAAGATGCGCCCTTCCATTTCAACGATTTCGCTCACTTTAGCGATGGTGTCGTTGAAGTTATCGCCGTGCATCACAACCTGTGCAGAGTAGTCAGATGTGGCGGCTACTTTAGATTTAGGTGCGCCATTCGGCATAACCACTTTGCCATTAATTCCCAGGATGGCACAGGATAATGAAACCCCCTGCGCGTGGTTACCTGCAGAACACGCCACAACGCCTTTGCTTTTTTCTTCTTCGGTTAACGAGCTGAGCTTATTAAAAGCACCGCGTATTTTAAATGAACCTGTACGCTGCATGTTTTCAAACTTTAAAAATATTTCGCCTTTGCAGCATTCGCTAAGATAGTTAGAGCGCGGCATTCCTGTTTTATAGATATAACCAGTCAGTCTTTTTTTTGCTTCAAGTACATCAATAATAGTGACAGGAAGTTCATAGTCGATATGCATGTTGACCTCAACATTTAAAAACAAAAATAGGGGTAGTGACAATATTATTAAATTATCACCTGAAATTATTTATAGAGTTCGTTATCAACTACTGAATTGAATTAAGCAACTTCAGTTAATTGATTAAATTGGAATCTGCTACGTAATGAATGTTTTTTTGCAAGCTCGACTAATGTTGCTGCTGATTGATTAATGCTATAGTTTTTAGACCACACGGCAGCATAGCGAGCGATAGGTAATTTATCTTCAACGGGGACTTTAATAAATAAGTTGGACCCAAAAGGTGAAATCATGTCTCGTGGAATAACAGTCAGAAAATCGGCATTCAATACGAGATTATAAATGGTGACGACTGAATCTGTTTTAACAATGTTTTCGCTTTTAATATTATTTTTTTGTAGCGTGGTGAGAAGCTCACTGTAATATCCCATTTCCGTTTGCGGTAACACCCATTGCTCTTGAGCCAGCTCACTGAGTGTTTTCGTCCCTTGAATCGCCCGTGTTCGGTTTGCTACCAGAATAAACTCCGACTCAAACAGCGGTTCGATATGCAAATCCTGTAGCAGCATTTCATCGCTCAATGTGCCAATGGCAAAATCCAGACGACCATCACGGATAGCAGGTAAGAAAGAGGATAATTGGGCTTCGAACATCGAAACCTGTGCCTGCGGGAAAACCTCTTTAAACTCTTTCATCATCCCTGGCAAAAAAGTAAAACCAATCAAAGAAGGGTAACCGAACGATACGTCGACCACGCTGTTACCTACCATTCGATTCATTTCGCTACACAGGTTTTTCAGTTCACGTGTGATGGATTCTGAGTAAGTCAGTAGCACTTTTCCCGCTTCAGTTAATATTACACCGGTGTTTTTTCTGATGATCAGTTCTAAGCCAAAATAGGCTTCCATATCACTGATAATTTTGCTGACAGCAGGCTGAGTCAGACTAAGTTGTTTTGCAGCAGAACCAAATGAACCACTCCTTACCACTTCCTGAAAGACAAGCAACTGTTGTGTTTTAGGTAATGTATTATTGTCCATGAAGTTCTGCACCCAATTAATGTTCCATGCAGCAGATCATAACGAATTGCACTGTAGATGTTATGTGGCTTGACTCACAAATACTCGACTCACAGTTGCACGCAAAGCAAACAATCAAAAAATACCATTTAAAAACATGTAGTTATAAAATCACTATTTGCCTTTAACATGATGAATATCAACCTTGTATGCCCTAATAAAATTAAGTTATGGAGATAATTTAAACATATAAGCTTAATTAAGGCGCTGTTTATGCTGTTTTTTACAATAGCAAGAGAAGATTTATCTTAGGCTAACTTCAATATATTAAAATAATTTTGTTGTTTTTAAAAATTAATTAATACAAAAATCATAACTATTTATTTAAATAGTTATGTATAAGATTTGATCGATGAAATAATAAAAATGAATCCGCTTAAATATTTCAATAATAATTGTTGAGATAAAAACGATTGCCCTCTCAACATTGCAAAAAAAAGCCCGCACGAGGCGGGCTTGATTCAAGCATTTACTGCTTCAAATTACAGAACGTCGACTGCGTTCAGTTCTTTGAAAGCCTGCTCCAGACGAGTAATCATAGAAGTCTGTGCAGAACGCAGCCATACGCGTGGATCGTAGTATTTCTTGTTCGGCTGGTCTTCACCTTTAGGGTTACCCAACTGGCCTTGCAGATAAGCTTCGTTAGCTTTGTAGTAGTTCAGAATACCTTCCCATGTAGCCCACTGGGTGTCGGTATCGATGTTCATTTTGATAACACCGTAGCTCACGGAATCTTTGATTTCTTGAGCAGTTGAACCGGAACCACCGTGGAACACGAAGTTCAGGGAGTTGTGCGGCAGGTTGTGTTTCTTAGAAACATAGTCCTGAGAATCACGCAGGATAGTTGGGGTCAGAACCACGTTACCTGGTTTGTAAACACCGTGTACGTTACCGAAAGAAGCAGCGATGGTGAAACGCGGGCTGATTGCATTCAGTTTGGTGTAAGCGTAATCAACGTCTTCTGGCTGAGTGTACAGAGCAGAAGCGTCCATATGGCTATTGTCTACGCCATCTTCTTCGCCGCCGGTGCAACCCAGTTCGATTTCCAGGGTCATGCCGATTTTGGACATACGAGCCAGATATTTAGAGCTGATCTCGATGTTTTCTTCCAGAGACTCTTCAGACAGGTCAATCATGTGAGAAGAGAACAGTGGTTTGCCGGTAGCTGCGAAGTGTTTTTCACCCGCGTCTAACAGGCCATCGATCCACGGCAGCAGTTTCTTAGCGCAGTGGTCAGTGTGCAGGATGACTGGCACGCCGTAATGTTCTGCCATCTGATGAACATGGTGTGCGCCAGAGATAGCACCCAGGATTGCAGCACCCTGAGGAACGTCAGATTTAACGCCTTTACCCGCGATGAATGCAGCGCCACCGTTAGAGAACTGAACGATAACGGGGGCTTTAACTTTTGCAGCGGTTTCCAGCACGGCGTTGATAGAGTCGGTGCCTACACAGTTAACTGCTGGCAGAGCAAAGTTGTTCTCTTTTGCAATCTGGAAAACTTTCTGTACGTCATCACCAGTGATCACACCTGGTTTTACGAAATCAAAAATCTTAGACATGTTTGTTGTCCTGTATCATCGGCCGTTAGAAAAAACGTTTGTGCCACCTAAGACTTCATGGCGGCAAAAATTCAACGGGCAGGATAACCTGCCCGTAATCATTACTTCTTAGCGCGCTCTTCGAGCATTGCTACTGCTGGCAGAACTTTGCCTTCCACGAACTCGAGGAATGCGCCGCCACCAGTGGAGATGTAGGAAATTTTGTCTGCAATACCGAACAGATCGATAGCTGCCAGAGTGTCACCGCCGCCTGCGATAGAGAACGCTTCGCTGTCTGCGATGGCGTTAGCAACGATTTCAGTCCCTTTACGGAAGTTAGGGAATTCGAACACACCAACCGGGCCGTTCCACAGAATGGTTTTTGCATTCTTCAGGATTTCAGCCAGTTGCTGTGCAGATGCATCACCGATATCCAGAATCTGCTCATCCGCTTTCACGTCGTTTACAGATTTCAGGGTTGCTGCTGCGGACTCAGAGAACTCAGTCGCTACGCGTACGTCAGCAGGAACTGGGATATCACAAGTGGTCAGCAGGCGTTTAGCTTCGTCAACCAGGTCTGCTTCGTACAGGGATTTACCGACGTTGTGGCCTTGAGCAGCAACAAAGGTGTTCGCGATGCCACCACCAACAATCAGCTGGTCAGCGATTTTGGACAGGGAATCCAGAACGGTCAGTTTGGTAGAAACTTTAGAACCGCCAACGATAGCAACCATTGGGCGAGCGGGTTCTTTCAGGGCTTTACCCAGCGCGTCTAACTCTTCAGCCAACAGTGGGCCTGCACAAGCGACGTCTGCGAATTTACCAATACCGTGAGTAGAAGCTTGCGCACGGTGAGCAGTACCGAAAGCATCCATTACGAACACGTCGCACAGTGCAGCGTATTTTTTAGACAGGGTCTCGTCGTCTTTCTTTTCGCCTTTGTTGAAGCGAACGTTTTCCAGAACAACCAGTTCACCCGCAGAAACTTCTACGCCGTCAAGATAGTCTTTAACCAGACGAACTGGAGCAGACAATTTGTCTTTCAGGTAGTTAACAACTGGCAGCAGAGAGAATTCTTCGTTGTACTCGCCTTCGGTCGGACGACCCAGGTGAGAAGTTACCATCACTTTTGCACCTTGTTTCAGTGCCAGCTCGATGGTTGGCAGGGAAGCACGGATACGCGCATCGCTGGTCACTTTACCATCTTTAACTGGTACGTTCAGATCGGCACGGATGAAAACGCGTTTACCAGCCAGATCCAGATCGGTCATCTTAATTACAGACATGGTGAATCCTCTCAATTGACTCTTAAAGTTTTGCAGACACTTTATGTGCCTTACCTGAAACCACTTGCAGCCATGACTAACGTCGTGTCGAGCATTCGGTTAGCAAAGCCCCATTCGTTATCACACCAGACTAAAGTTTTAATCAGATGTTGCCCACTGACCCGAGTTTGCGTGCCATCAACAATGGCACTATGCGGATCGTGGTTAAAATCAGTCGAGACCAACGGTAATTCCGTATAGTCAACTATACCATGAAATGAATCACGTGCTGCTTTTTGCAGCAACCGGTTGACTTCATTGGCATTGACGGCATTTTTTACTGTCACGCTTAAATCGATTGCCGTGACATTTATGGTCGGAACACGTACCGCAATCGCCTCAAATCGGTCGTTAAATTGCGGGAATATACGTGTAATACCAGCAGCAAGACGCGTATCGACAGGAATAATGGACTGGCTGGCGGCACGCGTGCGGCGCAAGTCCGGATGATAGGCGTCGATAACCTGTTGATCATGCATGGCAGAATGGATGGTGGTCACCGTACCCCACTCAATACCGTATGCATCATCAAGCAATTTGATAATGGGAATAATGCAGTTTGTGGTGCAGGAGGCATTAGAAACGATGCAATGTTCAGCAACCACACTTTCATGATTCACACCGAAAACAACGGTGGCGTCGAGGTCGTTACCACCGGGATGAGAGAAGAGGACTTTTTTGGCACCGGCAGCCAGATGCGCTTCACCGTCTGCACGGGAACCAAACACACCAGTACAATCCAGCACCACATCCACATCCAGCTCACGCCACGGTAAATGAGCAATTTCCGGTTCGTGCAAGATACGGATGGTGTCATCACCCACCCATAACTGGTTGCGTTCCTGACGAACGTCCCAGGCGAAACGGCCATGGCTGGTGTCATACTTCAACAGATGCGCCATACCCTCAGCATCAGCCAGTTCATTGATTGCTACGACGGTTATTTCCGCACGGCGACCGGATTCGTACAAAGCACGTACCACGTTGCGCCCAATGCGACCGAAGCCATTAATTGCTATGCGTACGGTCATATCTCTCCTGCCAGAATCCCTGAGACTAAGTGGCTGACAGAGTAATCCAGCAATCGTCTGAGGGGAATCCTCGCACTATCGAAACTGCAATTGTTTGCTTATTTGTCGAACATTTATTCGACTGAAACGCTTCAGCTATGGTAAGCGATACAGGGAATAAATGGAACGTTACCCCCACACAGGCAACTGAACTTCTGACACAGGTCACATTTTTGATGGAATAACTGCAACGAATTATAAGGGAAGGACGAATAGTAAACAGTGAAGAAGTTGAAAATTACGCTAAAGAAAAACGGGCCGCATGAGCGACCCGTTGGTTTTACCTGAAGCAATTACAGAACTGCTTTAGCCTGTTTCACCACGTTTTCAACGGTGAAGCCAAACTCTTCGAACAACTGCTCTGCAGGTGCTGACTCACCGAAGGTGGTCATGCCTACAACAGCACCGTTCAGGCCAACGTATTTGTACCAGTAGTCAGCGATGCTGGCTTCGATAGCAACACGGGCAGCAACCGCTTTCGGCAGAACCGCTTCACGGTAAGCCGCATCCTGCTTGTCGAATGCATCAGTAGACGGCATGGAAACCACGCGCGCTTTGATGCCTTCAGCAGTCAGTTGATCCCACGCTGCAACCGCCAGTTCAACTTCAGAACCGGTCGCAATCAGGATAAGCTCAGGCTGACCTGCACAATCTTTCAGGATGTATGCGCCACGAGCGATATCCGCCAGTTGCTGCTCAGTGCGATCCTGCTGTGCCAGGTTCTGACGCGAGAAGATCAGAGCGGTTGGGCCGTCATGACGTTCTACTGCGTATTTCCACGCAACCGCAGATTCAACCTGGTCACATGGGCGCCATGTGCTCATGTTTGGTGTCACGCGCAAGGCAGCCAATTGCTCAACCGGTTGGTGAGTTGGGCCATCTTCGCCCAGACCGATAGAGTCGTGGGTGTACACCATCACCTGGCGTTGCTTCATCAATGCTGCCATACGCACCGCGTTACGGGCATATTCAACAAACATCAGGAAGGTAGAGGTGTACGGCAGGAAACCACCGTGCAGCGCGATACCGTTAGCAATCGCCGTCATACCGAATTCACGTACACCGTAATGGATGTAGTTACCGGCCAAGTCTTCGTTAATGGCTTTAGAACCAGACCAGATAGTCAGGTTAGAAGGTGCCAGGTCAGCAGAACCGCCGAGGAATTCTGGCAGCAAGTGGCCGAATGCTTCGATGGTGTTCTGGGATGCTTTACGACTAGCGATTTTTGCAGGGTTAGCTTGCAGGTTCTTGATGAACTCTTGCGCTTTCGCCGCAAAATCAGCAGGCATATCGCCTTTCATACGACGGGTAAATTCTGCTGCTTCCTGTGGGAAGGCTTTTGCGTAAGCGGCGAACTTCTCGTTCCATGCCGCTTCTTTAGCCTGGCCTGCTTCACGCGCATCCCACTGAGCATAAATGTCTTGTGGAATTTCGAATGGAGCGTGTTTCCAGCCCAGTGCTTCACGAGTCAGAGCAATCTCTGCATCACCCAGTGGCGCGCCGTGGGAATCGTGGGTACCGGCTTTGTTTGGAGAACCGAAACCGATGATGGTTTTGCACATCAGCAGTGAAGGTTTGTCGGTAACTGCTTTGGCTTCTTCAACTGCGCGTTTGATAGCGTCAGCATCGTGGCCGTCAACGCCACGTACGACATGCCAGCCGTAAGCTTCGAAACGTTTAGCCGTATCGTCTGTGAACCAGCCTTCAACGTGGCCGTCGATAGAGATACCGTTGTCATCATAGAAAGCAACCAGTTTACCCAGACCCAGCGTACCCGCCAGAGAGCAAACTTCATGGGAAATGCCTTCCATCATGCAGCCATCACCCAGGAATGTGTAGGTGAAGTGGTCAACGATATCGTGGCCTGGACGGTTGAATTGTGCCGCCATGGTGCGTTCTGCAATTGCCATACCGACTGCGTTCGCAACACCCTGACCCAGTGGGCCGGTGGTGGTTTCTACACCTGCGGTGTAGCCCACTTCCGGGTGACCCGGAGTTTTGGAATGCAGCTGACGGAAGTTTTTCAGTTCTTCAATCGGCAGGTCATAACCTGTGAGGTGCAACAGGCTGTAAATCAGCATTGAACCATGGCCGTTAGAAAGAACGAAACGGTCGCGGTCAGCCCATGCAGGGTTCTGCGGGTTATGGTTCAGGAAATCGCGCCACAGGACTTCGGCAATGTCGGCCATACCCATAGGGGCACCCGGGTGACCGGATTTGGCTTTTTGTACTGCGTCCATGCTGAGTGCACGAATAGCATTGGCAAGCTCTTTACGAGAGGACATTTTGACTCCAGATCGGATGGTTGAAGGTCAGGCCTTGACTACTATGCGTAATGGGCTACGCCCAAAAAATTGCCATCAATGTACCGCAAGCCGTGTGCCATGTACATGGAGCATCCTTTTGTCCGGTTAAGAAATCTCTGGAACCTGCTCGCAAGTTGCGCAAGTAGCTGCGCGAGTCTGGCTAACTTCTTTATACTAAAGAAACTAGCCCGTTTTGTGTGGCTAAAACATTTCTGAGCAGTTGTCATTTATTAAGGATATCGGCATGAAAATGCGCCCAATTTTACTGAGCCTGAGCGTTGCTGCCCTACTGAGCGGTTGCCAGAATATGGATTCCAGTGGCCTGCTGGCTTCCGGTGCGGAAGCATTTCAGGCGTACACATTAAGTGATGCTCAAGTCAAAGCGCTGAGCGATAAATCCTGCGCCGAGCTGGATAGCAAAGCGCAGATTGCGCCAGCCAACAGCGTATACACGCAGCGCTTGAATAAAATAGCCTCAGCGCTGGGCGACAACATCAACGGTATGCCGGTGAACTACAAGGTTTACGTCACCAAAGACGTGAACGCCTTTGCGATGGCCAACGGCTGTATTCGTGTATACAGCGGCCTGATGGACATGATGAACGATAACGAAGTCGAAGCAGTTATCGGCCACGAAATGGGCCACGTTGCACTGGGCCACGTGAAGAAAGGGATGCAAGTGGCGTTAGGCACGAATGCCGCGCGTGTTGCAGCCGCTTCAGCGGGAGGTGTGGTGGGTAGTTTGTCACAGTCACAGTTGGGCGATTTAGGTGAAAAACTGGTGAATGCACAGTTCTCCCAGCGCCAGGAGTCTGAAGCCGATGACTACTCGTATGATTTACTGAAAAAACGTGGGATTAACCCAATCGGTCTGGCAACCAGCTTTGAGAAATTAGCCAAAGAGGAAGAGGGTCGCCAAAGCTCAATGCTTGACGACCACCCGGCTTCTGCTGAACGCGCGCAGCATATTCGCGATCGTATGGCAGCAGATGGCTTGAAATAACCATACCCTCACTCCAACCCTCTCCCTCAGGGAGAGGGTGCAAAACAAGGATGCCGTAGCTCGATTACTCGCCTTTTTTAGCGGCCTGAATGTACAGCATTTCCAGCGCTAACGTTGCACCTGCCAACGCCGTAATTTCAGACTGGTCGTAAGCTGGAGCCACTTCCACAACATCCATACCGACGATGTTGAGATCTTTCAAACCACGAACCAGCTTCAGCGCACGGTCAGTTGTCAGACCACCAATGACCGGAGTTCCGGTACCTGGTGCGAAAGCAGGATCAATACAGTCGATGTCAAATGTCAGGTAAACCGGCATATCCCCAACAATCTGCTTCACCTGCGCCAGCACGTCGTCAACGGTACGGTCATTCACCTGACCCGCGTCCAGCACGGTAAAACCGTTGTCTTTGTCGAACTCGGTACGAATACCAATCTGCACAGAATGGTTAGGGTCAATCAGACCTTCATTTGGCGCGGTGTAGAACATGGTGCCGTGGTCGAACTCGCAGCCGTTCGCGTAGGTGTCAGTGTGCGCATCAAAATGTACCAGTGCCATTTTGCCAAAGTGCTTAGCGTGAGCACGCAGCAGCGGCAGAGTCACGAAGTGGTCACCACCGAAGGAGAGCATACGTTTTCCGGCAGCCAGCAGTTTTTCTGCGTGAGCTTGCAGACGTTCGCTCATATCACGCGCGTCACCAAAGGCGTACACCAGGTCGCCACAGTCAACAACGTTCAGGCGCTCACGCATGTCGAAGTTCCACGGGAAGCGGTTGCCTTCCCATGCCAGGTTGGTAGAAACCTGGCGAATAGCCGCAGGGCCGTGGCGTCCACCCGCACGACCAGACGTTGCCGCGTCAAAAGGAACGCCAGTAATAACCCAATCAGCATCACTGTCATAGGGCATGAAGTTCAGCGGAAAACGTAAAAAACCGAAGGCATTGGATACCAGGGAATTGTCGTACTGATGGCCTAATGTGCTCATTACCTGACCTCATGTGATGTAGGTGAATAGTTGAATTTATGTCAAAAAAAAGTCCCTTCCGCGTCGTTAAACCCGACGAGGAAGGGACTGTATTCATTCAGACTGCTTGTTGGCGCGAATTATCGCCGTAATTTCGCTCGGGTTCAATAGTGCGTAATTTATACATTCATTAGCGCCCTCACCCCGACCCTTTCCCCCGGGAGAGGGAGAAAACCATGCTGTCCCCTCTCCCTCGGAAAAGCAATAACGCCGATCGATCCCCTCTCCCTCAGGGAGAGGGCTAGGGTGAGGGGGTTTATTCGTCTTCTAAATAAGTATAGCCGTACAAACCCGCCTCAAACTCTTCAAGGAACTGCTGCTGTAAGCCAGCATCCAGATCGGTCTGTTTCACCTGATCGCGGAAATGAGTCAGCAGCGTGTTCGGGTCGAGCTGTACATACTGGAGCATATCCGCAACGGTATCGCCTTCATCAGAAAGCTCAACTTCCACGCTACCGTCAGGGAAGACAAACACATCAACCGCTTCAGTATCGCCGAACAGGTTGTGCATGTTACCCAGAATTTCCTGATAAGCACCCACCATAAAGAAGCCCAGCAGAGGCGGGTTTTCCGCATCGTATTCTGGCATTGGCATGGTGGTCGCAATACCGTCACCGTCGATATAGTGATCGATAGCACCGTCGGAATCACAAGTGATATCCAGCAACACTGCGCGACGCTCAGGGATCTGGTTCAGCCCTTCCAGCGGCAGTACCGGGAACAACTGGTCGATACCCCATGCATCCGGCATTGACTGGAACAGCGAGAAGTTGACGTAAATCTTATCCGCCATACGTTCTTGCAGTTCGTCGATAATCGGGCGATGCGCGCGGTTACTTGGATCCAGCAGGCGCTGAATTTCATGGCACATGCTCAGATAAAGCTGCTCGGCCCAGGCACGTTCCTGCAACGAGAAGCTCCCTGCCGAGTAGCCGGTGTGGATGTCATGCAGATCGTTCTGGCTGTCGTGCAGCCATTCACGCAACGAGCGACGGTTATTCGGCTCGTGCATTTCGCCCCAGGTTTCCCACATGCTTTGCAGCGCGCGCGATGCGTCTTCAGCAGGAGCCGTTGGCGTGGTGTATTCGTTACGTTCAACACCGATGATGTTAGACACTAACACCGTATGGTGCGCGGTCACCGCACGGCCAGACTCGGTGATTACCGTTGGGTGCGGCAAGCCGTTTTCTTCACATGCGTCGCCAATCGCCCAGATGATGTTGTTAGCATATTCATTCAGACCATAGTTGACTG
The DNA here is from genome assembly GCF_027594725.1 of Buttiauxella sp. WJP83. Taxonomy (NCBI): domain Bacteria; kingdom Pseudomonadati; phylum Pseudomonadota; class Gammaproteobacteria; order Enterobacterales; family Enterobacteriaceae; genus Buttiauxella; species Buttiauxella sp. WJP83. Next base: position 732,572 of record NZ_CP110080.1, on the reverse strand, counting down.
AACAATCGGACTGAGAACGCGTCCCTTCGTAATCAACACCCAGACCGCCGCCCACATCGAAGCACTCAATGTTGACGCCCATCTTATGCAATTCAACGTAGAAACGAGCTGATTCACGCACACCAGTGGCGATGTCTCGAATGTTCGCCATTTGCGAACCGAGGTGGAAGTGCAGCAATTGCAGGCTGTCGATACGGCCCGCTTCACGCAACATTTCAACCAGTTGCAGAACCTGCGTCGCCGCCAGACCAAATTTGGATTTCTCGCCGCCAGAAGACTGCCATTTGCCGGAACCTTGCGACGCCAGACGCGCACGCACACCCAGGCGCGGCACCACATTCAGACGCTCGGCTTCTTCCAGCACGATGCGAATTTCTGACATCTTCTCGATGACCAGATAAACTTTGTGGCCCATCTTCTCGCCGATCAACGCCAGGCGGATGTATTCACGGTCTTTATAGCCGTTACACACGATAACTGAACGCGTCATGCCCGCATGCGCTAACACAGCCATCAATTCAGCTTTAGAACCGGCTTCAAGACCCAGCGGTTCGCCAGAATGAATCAACGATTCAATGACGCGGCGGTGCTGGTTCACCTTGATTGGGTAAACGAGGAAGTAGTCACCGTTATAGCCGTAAGATTCACGAGCACGTTTGAACGCGGCGTTAATCGAACGCAGGCGATGCTGTAAAATCTGCGGGAAACAGAACAGTGCAGGCAAACGCTGCCCCTGCGCTTCACGGGCTTTTACGAGTTCAGCGAGATCAACACGCGCTTCCGGGACATCGGGGTCCGGGCAAACGGTAATGTGACCGAGTTCGTTGACGTCGTAATAGTTATTGCCCCACCAGGCAATATTGTAAGTACGCAGCATTTTGCTGGCTTCCTGGGAGCTCATGGCAACCTCCTGCATGGAGCGGTGTACATCCTGCTCGCCCACTGACGAACCCGAAACAGAAGAGATTTTGTCAGACATGGCGAACCTCAAATTTATACAAATGTGCAAAACAGTTGACTACTATCGCAGGGGTATCCCGCAATAACAACCCATTAACAGCGCGTAGCGGCAGCATAAGACGCTGACAGACTAACTGTGCGACCGGTTTCTTTTTCATATCATTGTAAACACGTTACCGAACTCCGTTTAACGGGTCGGTGAAACCACGAGAATACTCCTGTCAAAGACAAGAGAGCCCTTGTTCAGTTATCACGGAGTGAGATGACCGGCCCGAGAGTCCTGAGAAGCGCCGAGATGGGTATAACATCGGCAGGGATAGATGCACGGAATGCAGGTTGCGAGGAGTAAATGCGCACCAGAACGGTGAGCCAGATTCTGCGAATTACAGCGGTTTTTCAATCCTGACACCTCCACGCATACCAGAAGCATGCGACAAGCCAAAGCTAAGAAATTTGCTCAACCCGGCTGGAAGTGGGCAACACGAAGAAATGTGTGCTTGTTGAATGAGCCGCGCGCGCCGCTTTATACCGACAACGGCTAAAAAATGCAAAACAAAAATCCCCACTTTGCGGCGCTGTCAGTAAAAATTTCCATGCCAGATTATCGGTAGAAACTTGCGAGCACAAAAATCACTGGTAATCTGATTAATGGATAACCTAGAATAGACGTCCAGATGTTAATCCATCTATACCGATTAACTGTTAGACTGCCTGAAATTAATCCTGTGGCTAGAACTCCAGATATCAGTACATCGCACTGATACGAGCGCCAATTAGCAGCAGTCTGCACTAACCTAATTCTCTTAGGGTGAATAAAACATGGCCAAACACCTCTTTACGTCCGAGTCTGTATCAGAAGGACATCCCGATAAAATCGCTGACCAAATCTCAGACGCGGTTCTTGATGCGATCCTCGAGCAGGATCCAAAAGCACGCGTAGCTTGCGAGACTTACGTTAAAACCGGCATGGTGCTGGTCGGTGGCGAAATCACCACCAGCGCATGGGTTGATATCGAAGAGATCACTCGTCAAACGATTCGCGAAATCGGTTATGTCCATTCTGATATGGGCTTTGATGCCAACTCTTGTGCTGTTCTGAGCGCAATCGGCAAACAGTCACCGGACATTAACCAGGGCGTTGACCGTACCGATCCACTGGAACAAGGTGCTGGCGACCAGGGTCTGATGTTTGGTTATGCAACCAACGAAACTGACGTGCTGATGCCTGCGCCAATCACTTACGCACACCGTCTGGTTCAACGCCAGGCTGAAGTCCGTAAGAATGGCTCACTGCCATGGCTGCGCCCGGACGCAAAAAGCCAGATCACTTTCCAGTACGACGACGGTAAAATCGTCGGTATTGACGCCGTGGTTCTGTCTACCCAGCACTCAGAAGACGTTGCGCTTAAAACACTGCAAGAAGCGGTGATGGAAGAGATCATCAAACCGGTTCTGCCAGCAGAATGGCTGAACGCTTCCACCAAATACCACATCAACCCGACTGGCCGTTTCGTTATCGGTGGCCCAATGGGTGACTGCGGTCTGACCGGTCGTAAAATTATCGTTGATACCTACGGCGGCATGGCGCGTCACGGTGGCGGTGCGTTCTCCGGTAAAGATCCTTCTAAAGTTGACCGTTCTGCAGCGTACGCGGCGCGTTATGTGGCGAAAAACATCGTTGCTGCGGGCCTGGCAGATCGTTGTGAAATCCAGGTTTCCTATGCCATCGGCGTGGCAGAACCGACTTCCATCATGGTTGAAACCTTCGGGACTGAGAAAATCTCTACCGAACAACTGACCCTGCTAGTGCGCGAGTTCTTCGACCTGCGTCCATACGGCCTGATTCAGATGCTGGATCTGCTGCACCCAATCTACAAAGAAACCGCGGCATACGGTCACTTTGGTCGCGAACATTTCCCTTGGGAAAAAACCGACAAAGCAGAATTGCTGCGTGAAGCTGCCGGTCTGAAATAACCTGCCTGTAGCTAAACTCTCAGGGCCAGCTTAATGCTGGCCTTTTTTTTTGCCGAAAACACTCTTCCCCTCTCTGCGACCATTCCCCATAAACAAATAATCACCAATGAAAGCGGTTACATCGCAATTTACCAATCGTTAATTAAGATGATTCTTTATTGCAACATAGCATTGCCGTGCTAGTTACATATCATTTCAGAATAGTCCTGAGTATAAATTTTTGATTTAATTTTACACTGCTAACTCACTGTTTTATATTAAAAAATATCACATACACTTCTTGACACTTGTGTAATCGATTACACTAACGTGAGTTTAATCACACAAATTCATGCGGCGTTAACCTACCCTAGAGTCAGATACGAAGAATCACTCAACTGGAGAGCTGTATGCCTAATACAAAAAAACAAGGGCGCTCGAACAAAAGCATGACCTTTTTCGTCTGTTTCCTTGCAGCCCTGGCCGGTTTGTTATTTGGCCTTGATATCGGAGTTATCGCCGGTGCACTGCCGTTTATCGCTAAAGATTTCCAGATAACCGCGCACCAGCAAGAATGGGTCGTCAGTTCAATGATGTTTGGTGCCGCTGTTGGTGCTGTTGGTAGCGGCTGGCTCTCCTTCCGCATTGGGCGTAAGTACAGCCTGATGATAGGCGCAGTACTGTTCGTTGCCGGTTCGCTTTGCTCTGCATTCGCACCGAATACTGAAATCCTGATCCTCTCCCGCGTACTGTTGGGCCTGGCGGTCGGTGTTGCGTCATATACCGCACCGCTTTATCTGTCTGAAATTGCTCCAGAAAAAATTCGCGGCAGCATGATTTCGATGTACCAGTTGATGATTACCATCGGTATTCTCGGAGCTTACCTTTCTGATACCGCCTTCAGCTACAGCGGTTCATGGCGTTGGATGTTGGGCGTTATCACTATTCCGGCCCTGATTTTACTGGTAGGCGTGTTCTTCCTCCCGGACAGCCCGCGCTGGTTCGCTGCGAAACGCCGTTTCCACGATGCCGAACGCGTACTGATGCGTCTGCGTGATACCAGTGCAGAAGCAAAACGTGAACTGGAAGAAATCCGTGAAAGCCTGAAGGTTAAACAAAGCGGCTGGTCACTGTTTAAAGACAACAGCAACTTCCGTCGTGCGGTGTTCCTTGGCATCCTGCTTCAGGTGATGCAGCAGTTCACCGGTATGAACGTGATTATGTATTACGCACCGAAGATCTTTGAAATCGCAGGCTTCACCAACACCACTCAGCAAATGTGGGGCACCGTCATCGTTGGACTTATCAACGTACTGGCGACCTTTATTGCTATCGGTCTGGTAGACAGATGGGGTCGTAAACCTACGCTGGTGCTGGGCTTCATGGTGATGGCGGTGGGTATGGGCGTATTGGGCACTATGCTGCACATCGGGATTCACTCTCAGGGTGCACAATACTTCGCCATCGCGATGCTGTTGATGTTCATCGTAGGTTTTGCAATGAGTGCTGGTCCGCTGATTTGGGTACTGTGTTCTGAAATTCAGCCGCTGAAAGGCCGTGATTTTGGTATCACTTGCTCGACCGCCACCAACTGGATTGCGAACATGATTGTCGGTGCAACATTCCTGACCATGCTTAACACGCTGGGCAACGCGAATACCTTCTGGGTCTATGCGGCGCTAAACCTGTTCTTTATTGTGCTGACGCTGTGGTTGATTCCAGAAACCAAACACGTTTCCCTGGAACACATTGAACGTAACTTAATGAAAGGCCGCCGCTTACGCGAGATTGGCGCTCACGAGTAAATCACTCCCGCCCCTATCCACTGCGGATAGGGGCTTGCACCCTGCCCCACCTCGCACTATTCTTGCCCGCTATGAAATCCCCAAGACTCCCCATCGCAATCCAACAGGCCGTTATGCGCTGCCTGCGTGAAAAACTGCAACAGGCCAATCAACACCTGGGACGAAATTATCCCGAACCGAAACTGGTCTATCAGCAGCGTGGCACCGCTGCGGGTACTGCATGGATGGATAGCTACGAGATTCGTCTAAACCCGGTGTTACTGATGGAAAATCAGCAAACCTTTATTGATGAAGTTGTCCCGCACGAACTGGCTCATTTGTTGGTCTGGAAACACTTTGGCCGCGTTGCCCCCCACGGCAAAGAGTGGAAATGGATGATGGAAAGCGTGCTTGGCGTTCCCGCAAGGCGCACACACAAATTTGAAGTGCAGTCAGTGCGTAAAAACACCTTCCCTTATCGCTGCCGCTGCCAACTACACCAACTTACGGTCAGGCGACATAACCGTGTCATACGGGGTGAAGCGGAATACCGCTGTGTTCAATGCGGCGACCTGTTAAAGCCAGACGTTACAACTCCCTGTAATTAAAAATATTAATCTTAAAGTTTCCTGATTTAGCTGATTGAATCCCAATAATGCATCAGGTAGGGTTCAGGCACGTTTTAGTAAGGATTCTGGAAATGTCTCGCAAATATTCTTTGGCTGTTGCAGTTATTGCAGCCCTCTCCTCTTTTTCTGCACTCAGTGCTGGTATCAATAATTTCTCTCAAGCCAAAGCTGCTGGCGCCAAAGTGAATGCCGACGCGCCAGGCGACTTCTATTGTGGATGTAAAATCAGCTGGGAAGGAAAAAAGGGTATTCCCGATCTTGAGTCCTGCGGCTACAAAGTCCGGAAGAATGAAAACCGTGCGACGCGAATCGAGTGGGAGCACGTCGTACCGGCCTGGCAGTTCGGTCATCAGCGCCAGTGTTGGCAAGATGGCGGCCGTAAAAACTGTGCCAAAGACCCAGAATATCGCAAGATGGAAAGCGATATGCACAACCTGCAACCCGCAGTAGGCGAAGTGAATGCTGATCGTAACAACTTCATGTACAGCCAGTGGAACGGCGGTGAAGGGCAATACGGGCAGTGTGAAATGAAAGTCGACTTTAAAGATAAGATTGCCGAGCCACCAGCGCGGGCTCGCGGCGCTATTGCTCGCACCTACTTCTACATGCGTGACCAGTATCAGCTCAACCTTTCTCGCCAGCAGACCCAGCTATTTGAAGCATGGAATAAGCAATATCCGGTCACGGCCTGGGAGTGTGAACGCGATGAGCGCATCGCTAAAGTTCAGGGCAATCATAACCCTTATGTGCTGCGGGCTTGCCAGGCACAAAACAGCTAACCTACACTAGCGGTCATATTGATTACCGTGCGATGTTTTCTCCCTCTCCCTGAGGGAGAGGGCCGGGGTGAGGGATGTGTTAGCGAATATCCCCTCACCCTAACCCTCTCCCAAAGGAGAGGAGATCAAAGCAGTTCGCCTTAGCAAGTGGATCCTTCTAAATCATGCGTATACCCCGCATTCATCACCCCGAACACCTCACCGTCGGCCAGGACGTGGCTCTTTGCGAAGATGCCGCTAACCACGTTGGCCGCGTATTGCGCATGAGCGCAGGCCACGCCGTGCAATTGTTTGACGGAAGCAATCAGGTCTTTGACGCAGAAATCGTACAGGCTGATAAGAAAAGCGTGCGGGTAAAAGTACTTAGCGCAAGCGTAGACGACCGTGAATCCCCGCTGCATCTGCATCTTGGTCAGGTCATGTCTCGCGGTGAGAAAATGGAGTTCACGATTCAGAAGGCTGTCGAACTCGGCGTGAACGTGATTACACCTTTGTTTTCTGAACGCTGTGGCGTAAAACTGGATGCCGAGCGTCTGAACAAGAAGCTCGGACAATGGCAGAAAATTGCCATTGCTGCCTGCGAGCAATGTGGCCGTAATATCGTGCCGGAAATTCGCCAGGCGATGGATCTTGAAGACTGGTGCGCAGAACTTGATGACAGTTTGAAGTTAAATCTGCATCCCCGCGCCAGCGCCAGTATCAACACGTTGCCACAACCCGTTGAGCGTGTACGTTTGTTGATTGGCCCTGAAGGGGGTTTGACGGCTGATGAAATTGCGATGACCGCACGCCATCAGTTTACTGATATTCTGTTGGGACCTCGCGTTCTTCGTACTGAGACTACCGCGCTCACCGCCATTACCGCGCTGCAAGTGCGTTTTGGCGACCTGGGCTAAAGGAGAAAAACAATGATCAAGCTCGGCATCGTGATGGATCCCATCGCAAATATTAATATCAAGAAAGATTCCAGTTTTGCCATGTTGCTTGAAGCACAGCGCCGTGGATACGAACTCCATTATATGGAAATGGCAGATCTGTATTTGATCAATGGTGAAGCGCACGCACGCACCCGCATTCTGACTGTCGAGCAGAACTACGATAAGTGGTACGAATTTAGCAGCGAGCAAGATATTCAGCTTGCCGATCTCGACGTTATTTTAATGCGTAAAGATCCGCCGTTTGATACCGAATTTATCTACGCGACCTACATTCTTGAGCGCGCAGAAGAACAAGGCACGCTGATCGTTAACAAACCGCAAAGCCTGCGAGACTGTAACGAAAAGCTGTTCACCGCCTGGTTTGCTGATTTGACCCCAGAAACGCTGGTAACCCGCAACAAAGCGCAGCTTAAAGCGTTCTGGCAAAAACACGGCGACATCATTCTCAAGCCGCTGGACGGCATGGGTGGCACATCAATCTTCCGCGTTAAAGAAGGCGATCCTAACATCGGCGTCATTGCTGAAACGCTGACTGAACTCGGTAATCGTTACTGCATGGCGCAAAACTACCTGCCTGCTATTGTCGATGGCGACAAACGTGTTCTGGTTGTCGATGGCGAACCCGTTCCGTATTGCCTGGCTCGTATTCCACAAGGTGGCGAAACCCGTGGCAATCTGGCCGCCGGTGGTCGTGGTGAACCGCGTCCGCTGACCGACAGCGACTGGGAAATTGCCCGTCGCGTCGGCCCAACATTGAAAGCCAAAGGGCTCATCTTTGTTGGTCTGGATATCATCGGCGATCGCCTGACCGAGATTAACGTGACAAGCCCAACCTGTATTCGCGAAATCGAAGCCGAATTCCCGGTATCGATCACCGGAATGTTGTTCGACGCTATCGAGAAACGTCTGGCTAAATAACACCAGAGTGACAGCATCTTGCTTTCCCCGCATACTGGGTGCTGTCGCTTTTTCAACCGGGATCAAACCTCTGACAATGAATTTACAGCATCACTTTCTGATTGCCATGCCCGCGCTCCAGGATCCTCTGTTTAAGCGAGCAGTCGTTTATATTTGTGAATATAGCGACGAAGGCGCTATGGGGATAATCATCAATAAACCCCTCGAAAATCTTCAGGTTGACGGTGTTCTTGAAAAATTAAAAATCGAACCAGAACCACGCGACCCATCCATTCGTCTTGATAAACCTGTTTTTATCGGTGGCCCATTAGCGGAAGACCGTGGCTTTATTTTGCACTCGCCACCAGACTGTTTTGCTTCAAGCATCTGTATTTCTGATGAAACGGTGATCACCACTTCCCGTGATGTGCTCGAAACTATCGGCACAGCCAAACAACCTACGGATGTGATTGTGGCATTGGGCTACTCTTCCTGGGAAAAAGGGCAACTGGAACAAGAGATTTTGGACAATGCCTGGTTAACTGCACCAGCCGATGCATCGATCATTTTCCACACCCCAATTTCCGAACGCTGGCGTGAAGCCGCAAAATTAATCGGCATTGATATTCACAATATGCCAAGCGAAGCGGGGCACGCATAATGAGCAGTGGGACATTGTTAGCCTTTGATTTCGGCACTAAAAGTATTGGTGTCGCCATCGGGCAGCGTATTACCGGAACGGCGCGCCCTTTAACCGCGCTGAAAGCACAAGATGGCACGCCGGACTGGAATGCTATCGAAAAAATCCTTAAAGAGTGGCAGCCCGATGAAGTCATCGTTGGCTTACCTCTGAATATGGATGGCACTGAACAGCCACTTACCGCCCGTGCGCGTAAGTTTGCCAACCGCCTGCATGGGCGTTTTGGCGTAAAAGTTTCTCTGCAAGATGAGCGCCTGAGCACCGTTGAAGCCCGTGCTGGCTTGTTTGAACACGGCGGTTTCCGGGCTTTAAACAAAGGTAGCATTGACTCAGCCTCCGCAGTCATCATTCTTGAAAGCTGGTTTGACTATAACCCTTGATTGTTACCTCTACGGCGGAAGGTGCATTCGTAACCTCGCACTCCGCCGCTGCAAGCTGACCTTTCCCAACAAACAACGCCTCGCTTTGCGCAAAACTCTGCATGCCATATTGCTGGCCGGTTTGAATCAGCCCGGGTAACTGATGCGTTTTCCCCTCGCGAATAAGGCTCGCCACGGCAGGAGTATTTACCAATAATTCAAACAGCGCCCCCCTTCCACCTTGAGCGTCAGGTTGTAATTTCTGCGCGAGCACCGCTTTTAAGCTACCGGCCAGTTGGCTGCGCACCATGCTTTTTTCCTCTGCAGGAAAGACATCCACCAGCCGTTCCACCGCTTGTGCTGCACCGCGAGTATGCAATGTTGCCAGTACCAGATGGCCGGTTTCCGCGGCAGTGAGCGCCAGACGGATAGTTTCGCTATCGCGTAATTCCCCCAGCAAAATCACGTCCGGGTCTTCACGTAATGCGGCACGTAAAGCGGCGGCAAAAGAGCGGCAATGCGTGCCGGGTTCACGCTGCTGAATCAGACAGCGATGAGAGGAATGAACAAATTCAATCGGATCTTCCAGCGTCAGGATATGCCCATCAAGCTGATGGTTGAGATGATCAACCATTGCCGCAAGCGTGGTGGATTTACCGCTGCCCGTCGCACCTGTGACCAGAATCAGGCCATCTGGCGACTGTAGCAATTCGGGTATCAGTGGCGGGGCATTTAATGCCTCGAGTTTGGGGCAGTTTGAAGACAATAACCGCAAGGCAAGAGAGTGCCCGTGCAACTGATGAAAAGCGTTAGCCCGCAATCGCACCCCTGATTGTAGAGTCACGGCAAAATCGACCTGCCCGGTTTCTTGCAGTTGCACCTTTTGTGCTTTCGACAGCCAGTCTTCTAGCAATACATCCGGTTCAGGAGCGCCTCCAGGCAGCAGTTCCAGCCGCCCTTGCCTACGCCTGCGAGCAGGAAGGTGCGCGCACAGGTGTAGATCAGAGACATTATGCTTTACACTAAGGGCCACAATTTCTTCGATATCCATATCACTTTCCAACCTATGAATGAGATAACGCACAATCTGGCACAGGTTCAGCACAAAATCTTAGCGGCAACTCAACGCTGCGGCCGTGCTCCAGAGGAAGTTACTTTGCTTGCAGTAAGCAAAACGAAGCCTGCGAGCGCGCTCGCAGAAGCGATTGCTGCCGGGCAACGCGCTTTCGGTGAAAACTACGTGCAAGAAGGCGTGGATAAAATTCGTTACTTTGCCGAGAACAGCGAAGCCACACTGGAATGGCACTTTATCGGACCTTTACAGTCGAACAAAAGCCGTCTGGTCGCTGAACATTTTGACTGGTGCCACACCGTCGACAGGCTTCGTATTGCCACCCGTTTAAGCGAACAGCGTCCGGCCGAACTGCCTCCGCTTAACGTATTGATTCAAATAAATATCAGTGATGAACAAAGCAAGTCTGGTATTGCGTTAAGCGAGCTTGAAACGCTGGCGGCTGACGTCGCTGTACTACCGGGTTTGGTTCTACGAGGTTTGATGGCGATCCCTGCCCCTGAACCTGATTACGAGCATCAGTTAGCGGTTTGCCAGAAAATGGCTGCCGCTTTCACATCGCTCAAAAACCGCTATGCAACGGTTGATACGTTGTCTCTGGGCATGACCGATGACATGGACGCCGCGATTGCCGCAGGCAGCACCATGGTGCGCATTGGAACCGCTATTTTCGGCGCGCGGGATTACTCCGCCAGCTAAACCGTAGCCCAATAGATTTCAGACTGTCAGATGGCAACCAACGCTTCTACAGCCTGAAAGATGAAGGGCTTATTATTGAGGAACACCATGCTAACGTTGACTTTCCTGGTCAAAACACTGATTGAACTGTATGTGATGGTGCTGCTAATTCGCATCTGGATGCAGTGGTCGCGTTGTGATTTTTACAATCCTTTTGCCCAATTTATCGTCAAAATTACCCAGCCGATTGTTGGCCCATTGCGCCGGATAATCCCTTCGATTGGGCCGATTGATACCTCTTCATTGCTGGTGGCGTTTATTCTCACCACGCTGAAGTACCCTGTTCTGCTGCTGATTCAAGTAGGCGCGCTGTCGCTTGATCCAATGAATCTGCTGGTCGGCCTGTTATCGTTGCTCAAGTCCGCCGGTACGCTGGTGTTCTGGGTCATTATCATTCGTTCGCTGATGAGCTGGATTAGCCAGGGTCGCAGTCCAATTGAATACGTGCTGATGCAATTGACCGAACCAATGATGGCGCCAATTCGCCGTGTTATTCCGGCAATGGGCGGCATTGATTTCTCCGCGATGGTCGTGATTTTGATTCTGTATGCACTGAATTACCTTGGCATGGATCTGTTCCCGGGGCTGTGGTATTTGCTGTGAGTGCAGTGAGTCAAACCGCAGACGGGCTGGTTTTACGGCTGTATATTCAGCCTAAAGCCAGCCGGGATAGCATTATTGGGCTGCATGGCGACGAACTAAAAGTCGCCATCACCGCGCCGCCAATTGACGGCAAAGCCAACGCCCATCTGGTAAAATATCTGGCTAAACAGTTCCGCGTCGCCAAAAGCCAAGTTGTGGTTGAGAAAGGCGAGTTGGGCCGTCATAAGCAAGTTAAGATTATCGACCCGCAACAAATCCCGACGGAAGTCGCGGCATTGCTCGAATAATTACCGAATTTCACAGGATTATCTCACTATGCAAAAAGTTGTCCTCGCGACCGGTAACGCCGGTAAAGTGCGTGAACTTGCCGATTTACTGGGCGATTTTGGTCTGGATGTTGTGGCACAAACTGAATTAGGCGTGGAGTCTGCCGAAGAAACAGGCTTGACGTTTATCGAAAACGCCATTCTGAAAGCCCGCCACGCGGCGCAGATTACGGGTTTGCCCGCCATTGCCGATGACTCTGGTCTGGCCGTAGATGTTCTGGGCGGCGCCCCGGGTATTTACTCGGCACGTTACGCAGGCATTGAGGCAACGGATCAGCAGAATCTGGAAAAGCTGCTGGCGACACTGAAAGATGTGCCGGACGATCAACGCAAAGCGCGGTTCCATTGTGTGCTGGTGTATATGCGTCATGCAGAAGATCCCACACCGCTGGTGTGTCACGGCAGTTGGGAAGGTCAGATCACCCGCGAAGCCGCAGGGGCTGGCGGCTTTGGCTACGACCCGATTTTCTTTGTCACTACCGAGGGCAAAACTGCGGCTGAACTCACTCGTGATGAAAAACGCGCGATTTCCCACCGTGGGCAAGCACTAAAACTGTTACTGGAAGCAATGAAAAATGGCTAATTTGCCACCACTGAGTCTCTATATTCACATCCCGTGGTGCGTGCAGAAGTGCCCCTACTGTGACTTCAATTCTCATGCACTAAAAGGCGACGTCCCGCATGACGAGTATGTCGCCCACCTGTTGCGCGATCTGGACAACGACGCGCCAATGGCACAAGGACGTGAAATAAAGACCATCTTTATTGGTGGCGGTACGCCTAGCTTGCTTTCAAGCGAGGCGATGCAAACGTTGCTCGATGGCGTGCGTGCGCGCCTGCCGCTGGCAGCTGATGCAGAAATTACCATGGAAGCGAATCCTGGCACCGTTGAGGCCGACCGCTTCGTTGGCTATCAACGTGCTGGCGTGAACCGCATTTCTATCGGTGTGCAGAGTTTTAGCGAGACAAAACTCAAACGCCTGGGCCGAATCCATGATTCCGGTGAAGCGAAACGTGCGGCAAATCTGGCTAGCGGATTAGGGCTGCGTAGTTTCAATCTGGATTTGATGCACGGTTTGCCAGACCAGTCGCTGGAAGAGGCGCTGGATGATTTGCGACAGGCCATTGAGCTGAATCCACCGCATCTTTCCTGGTATCAGCTGACAATTGAGCCTAATACGCTGTTTAGCTCACGTCCGCCAAAACTGCCGGACGACGACGCGCTGTGGGATATTTTCGAACAGGGCGACAAACTGCTGACGGCTGCGGGTTATCAGCAATACGAAACCTCGGCCTACGCAAAACCGGGCTATCAGTGTCAGCACAACCTGAACTACTGGCGTTTTGGCGACTACCTGGGAATTGGCTGTGGCGCACACGGTAAAGTGACGTTCGAAGACGGGCGCATCATGCGTACCGCCAAAACGCGCCACCCGCGTGGCTATATGGAAGGCAAATACCTCGATCGCCAGCACGATGTTGAGCAAGCGGATAAACCGTTCGAGTTCTTTATGAACCGTTTCCGCCTGCTGGAAGCCGCACCACGCAATGAATTTAGCCTGTATACCGGGCTGGACGAAACGGTGATCCGTGCGCAGCTGGATGAAGCAATTGCTAAAAATTATCTGGTAGAAACTGAAGATTACTGGCAGATAACCGAGCACGGTAAGCTGTTTTTGAATTCGCTATTAGAGATTTTCCTGGCCGAGTAATCAAATATCGGGGCGAATAGCCGCCCCGATATCTTTTAAATGTTTTTGACCCTGCTGGTCAAAATCAACGCCAACACCGCCAATCCTGCAATTAACCAATACACCGAATAATGCCCGAAACTCTCCGCGAGCGCCCCTTGCAACACGCCAGCCAGAATCACGCCGGTAGAAATACTGTTGGTAAATAATGTGGTTGCCGACCCCGGCCTGCCCGGCATTAAATCCTGGAACCATAGCATTCCAATCCCGGCGACAATGCCAATAAACACCGCGTTAAACAACTGGAGCAACAACAGCGCCGTGCGGCTGTGGAACAAAATCAGCCCGACGTAGAACAACACGCCCGCTGCCACCGCAATCACCATCATGCGCCGCTTACCAAAACGCTTCACATAATAGCCCGCAAGGATCATCGCCGGGATTTCAAGCCCCGCCGCCGTCCCCATCAGCAGTCCTGCCAGCGATTCCGGAAGCCCTAAATCACTGCTGACCCACAGCGGCATATCAATGATGTACATGGTGTTGCAGGTCCACATCAGCATTGAGGCAATGAACAACATGCGGACGTTCTTGTCTTTCCAGCCGCTGACTTCGGTAAGCGCCAGATCGGCGGGCTGTTCAATTCGCTCAACCGACGGAAGTGCGAAGAAGATGAGCGCCAGCGAGATAACAAAAATCCCCGCCGCAATAAGAAACATGGTGGTAAAGCCGTAGTTTAACGCCAGCATAAACGACAACGGCGGGCCAATGACCCAGGCAAGCGACAGCTGGGCACGCATTATCGAGCTGAACATCACCACTTCACGTGCGGATCTATCTGCATACTCGCGGGCCAGGGCGAAGATTTGCGGCATTGCCGTGTTAGCAATGGAGGCAAACATGACGCCCAGGGTAATTAGCGTCAGATAATGACGGTTAAAAGCAAACAAAATGCAGTTTGCCACGGCCATCGCACAGCAAACCATAATCAGCTTTCGTCTGTCGCCCCGGCTATCAGAGCGCTTCGCCAGCATCAGACTGACCAGAATACCGGCTATCGCGTTGACGGTATAAAACAACCCGACCCAGAATGGCCGCACTTGCACTTCACGCGTTAAAAACAGGCTCAGCGTAGGTGCCTGAAGTGCCCCCGCGATGCCCATCATAAAAGCCACTAGCATAAATGCTGTGTAAACCGGATTCAGGCGTCGTCCTTTTGTCAGAAACCAGGCCATGCAGAGAGATCCTTTTGCTTGAGCGGGTGATAAATGTGCAAGCCGTCCACTATACCCTAAATAATTCAAGTTGCAGGTAGGCGGCAAGGGAGCAAATTCCCAGGAGCTTACTAAAGTAAGTGACTGGGGTTTGTGAGTGCAGCCAACACCCCTGCGGCTTGAAGTATGACGGGTATAAAAAAGCCAGCGGTAAAAACCACTGGCCTGGTGAACATCACCAATTCTCAGTCACACATGAATCAACGAGTTAGTACTTCACGGTTGCGGAAGTGTTCACTTCCCACTGCATTAAGTCCTCGAGCATCCTCAGACGTTGCGACGCTGTCTGGCGAGCCAGCCATCCAGCAGAAACACTTTGTGTTGCGGCAAAATACTGTTGATAAAACTTAACAACCGGTGACCGTTTCATATGTACCTCCTCGCTTTCATCGTTGATGATTATTGGCGTAATATGAGGAAAGTTAAATTGATGAGTTTCTGCCGGGAGTTCCTCTTTTCTACCCTTTAGCATTCGAGTTGCAGGTAGGCGGCAAGGGAGGGAATCCCCAGGAGCTTACTTGAGTAAGTGACTGGGGTGAGCAAACGCAGCCAACACCCCTGCAACTTGAAGGATGAAGGGTATATGTCTAGTGGTCGTCTACAACAACAGTTCATCCGTCTGTGGCAAAGCTTCGAAGGAAAGCCGCAAGAAACGACGTTGAATGATTTGGCCGATTTGCTGAATTGCTCCCGCCGACATATGCGGACGTTACTCAGTGCGATGCAGGAAAATGGCTGGTTAAGCTGGCAAGCCGAAGCCGGGCGCGGCAAGCGATCAAAGCTTGAGTTTTTGTACACAGGCCTTGCGCTCCAGCAACAGCGCGCAGAAGATCTGCTTGAGCAGGACAGGATTGATCAACTGGTGCAGATCGTTGGCGATAAAGCTGCCGTTCGCCAGATGCTGATTTCTCATCTTGGTCGAAGCTTTCGGCAAGGGCGGCATATACTGCGCGTTCTCTACTACCGCCCACTGCTAAATCTGTTACCCGGTTCCGCTCTACGTCGTTCAGAAACTCATATTGCCCGGCAAATTTTCAGCGGGCTTATCCGTATAAATGAGGAAAATGGGGAACTGGAAGCGGATATTGCCCACCACTGGCAACAAATTTCCCCATTACATTGGCGTTTTTATCTTCGCCCCGGCATTCATTTTCACCATGGGCGTGAGTTGGATATGCTGGATGTGACGACATCCTTGCAACGTATCAGCACTTTGCCGCTTTATTCGCATATTAAGGAAATTACCTCGCCTACAGCCTGGACGCTGGATATCACCCTCTCACAACCCGACAAATGGCTACCGTGGTTACTGGGCAGCGTCAATGCGATGATCCTGCCGCGCGAATGGCAGACCTTAACCAATTTTGCTCGTCAGCCGGTCGGCACCGGCCCGTATTCGGTGGTACGCAACAACACCAATCAGCTGAAAATTCAGGCCTACGATGATTACTTCGGTTATCGGGCATTGATTGACGAGGTCAATTTTTGGGTGCTGCCGGAAATTGGTGAAGAAATCAGTTGTGCGGTGCAATTGTCAGGAATGCCCGACAGTGAGAAAGCCATCGAAAGTCGTCTCGAAGAAGGCTGCTACTATATTTTGTTCGATAGCCGCTCAACATTGGGTAGCAATACAGAAGTACGCCGTTGGTTGAGCCATGTTCTGGCACCGATCCATCTGCTTTACAGCGCAGGCGCCCAAAATCAGCAATATTGGTTCCCAGCCTACGGACTGCTACCGCGCTGGCACCATGCACGCCCCCAGCCGACACTCGAAAAACCCGCCGGGCTGGAGTCCGTTACGCTGACATTTTATCGCGATCACGTTGAGCATCGGGTGATAGCTAAATTCATGGAAGAGCTGCTGGCGCGCGTGGGTGTAGAGCTTGTGGTGCAAGAGGTGAGCTATGAAGAGTGGCATCAGGGGGATGCTGAAAGTGATATCTGGCTTAATAGCGCGAACTTCACTCTACCGTTAGAGTTTTCACTCTATTCGCACCTTTATGAAGTGCCGTTGATTCAAAAATGCCTCGCCATTGACTGGGAAACGGATACGGGTAAATGGCATAACGGAGAGCTTTCTCTGCCTGAGTGGTGCCAGAGTCGCGTGGAAAATAATGATATTTTGCCGTTAATCCACCACTGGTTGCGCATTGAAGGACAACGCAGTATGCGCGGTGTGAGAATGAACACGTTGGGATGGTTCGACTTTAAGTCGGCATGGTTTGCACCACCAGAACCAATACCTCTTTCGTAATATTTACAAAATCTCTACAATGCACGCGTTCTCAACGGGGTGCTAAGGCGAAAGTCTGGCTGAGATAATACCCGTCGAACCTGATCCGGATAACGCCGGCGAAGGGATTTGAGGCTCATTTCTCAAAGTCCTTTGCCACCCCTAATCCCAAGAGGTGCAAAGTGTTCAAAAAATTATTGCCGTTGCTTGCGCTCATCGCAGCACCTGTTTTTGCCAAACCCCTGCTGACTGTTTATACCTACGACTCTTTTGCCGCCGACTGGGGGCCAGGTCCTGCGGTGAAAAAGGCCTTTGAAGCGGACTGTAATTGCGAGCTGAAATTCGTCGCACTCGAAGATGGCGTTTCGTTGCTTAATCGCATCCGAATGGAAGGTAAAAACAGTAAAGCTGATGTCGTTCTGGGGCTGGATAACAACCTTCTGGAAGCGGCCACCCAGACGAAATTATTTGCACCGAGCAAAACAAACATCAGTGCGTTGAAAGTCCCTGGCGGCTGGAGCAACGAGACCTTCGTGCCGTTCGATTACGGCTATTTCGCTTTCGTCTACGATAAAAACAAACTGAAGAACCCGCCGAAAAGCCTGAAAGAGCTGGTCGAAAGCGACCAAAAGTGGAAAGTGATTTATCAGGATCCGCGCACCAGCACGCCGGGCCTGGGCTTGCTGTTATGGATGCAAAAAGTGTATGGCGACAAGTCGCCTGAAGCGTGGCAAAAACTGGCGAAGAAAACCGTCACCGTGACTAAAGGCTGGAGCGAAGCCTATGGTCTGTTCCTGAAAGGTGAAGGCGATTTGGTGCTGAGTTACACCACTTCTCCGGCTTATCACATTATCGAAGAGAAAAAAGATAACTACGCAGCGGCTAATTTTAGCGAAGGCCACTATTTGCAGGTGGAAGTTGCCGGACGTCTGGCGTCAAGCAAACAGCCGGAACTGGCTGAAAAGTTCATGGCTTTTATCACCTCACCCGGCTTCCAGAATACCGTTGCGACGGGAAACTGGATGTACCCTGTGACCGATGTGAAATTGCCTGAAGGCTTTAATGGCCTGGTCAAACCGCAGAACACCCTTGAGTACAGCGCGCAAGAAGTCTCTAAACAACGCGCCAACTGGATTAGCGAATGGCAACGCGCCGTCAGCCGCTAATTCCCGGCTGGCTGATCCCAGGGCTTTGTGCCGCCACACTGGTGGTGGCCGTAGCCCTGGCGGCTTTTATGGCGCTGTGGTTTAACGCGCCGCAAACAGATATCCGCGCCCTGATGCAGGATAGCTATTTGTGGCACGTACTGCGTTTCTCGTTCTGGCAGGCGTTTCTCTCCGCCGCACTTTCCGTATTCCCGGCAATTTTTCTGGCTCGTGCGCTCTATCGTCGCCGTTTCCCTGGTCGTTTAGCCCTTTTACGGCTGTGCGCGATGACGCTGGTTTTGCCGGTGCTGGTGGCGGTATTCGGTATTCTGACAGTGTACGGGCGCGAAGGTTGGCTGGCCTCGCTATGCGCAGGGTTGGGAATCGAGTGGACCTTCTCGCCCTACGGTTTAAAAGGCATTTTATTAGCACACGTCTTTTTTAACATGCCAATGGCGACACGTTTGCTGCTTCAGGCATTAGAAAATATCCCCAGCGAACAGCGACAGGTTGCCGCACAACTCGGGATGCAGGGCTGGAATTTCTTCCGCTTTGTGGAATGGCCCTGGCTGCGCCGCCAGATTCTCCCGGCGGCAGCGCTGATTTTTATGCTCTGTTTTGCAAGCTTTGCCACCGTGCTCTCGCTAGGCGGTGGGCCACAAGCGACTACCATCGAGCTGGCGATTTTCCAGGCGCTGAGCTACGACTACGATCCCGCTCGAGCAGCCTTGCTTGCGATGATCCAGATGGTCTGCTGTTTAGCGTTGGTGCTATTAAGCCAGCGACTTAGCAGAGCAATTCCCGTGGGGAATAGCCTGATGCACGGCTGGCGCGACCGTCAGGATAACCTGCGTCGTAAACTGTGCGACGCGGGGCTCATCATCCTCGCGCTGTTACTGTTACTGCCACCATTGTTGGCGGTGATGATTGATGGCCTCAATAGTGGCTTTAGCGCTGTGTTGTCACAGCCGGTGCTTTGGCAGGCATTGTTCACCTCATTACGAATTGCCGTAGGTGCCGGATTAATCTGCGTGATAATTACGGTAATGTTGCTGTGGAGCTCGCGGGAGTTACGCCTGCGTAACCGCACCTTTGCAGGCCAGGCGCTGGAACTTAGCGGAATGTTGATTCTGGCAATGCCCGGTATCGTGCTGGCGACCGGCTTTTTCCTGCTCCTCAATAGCACCGTGGGTTTACCGCAAACGGCTGATGGCATCGTGATTTTCACTAATGCGCTGATGGCAATCCCCTACGCACTAAAAGTGCTGGAAAACCCCATGCTGGACGTTGCTGAACGCTATACCAGGCTTTGCCAGTCGTTAAATATTAGTGGCGTAAACCGTCTGCGTTTTATCGAGTTACGCGCACTCAAACGCCCACTGGCGCAGGCACTGGCGTTTGCTTGTGTGTTATCGATTGGCGATTTCGGTGTCGTGGCTTTGTTTGGCAATGAGGATTTCCGCACGCTGCCGTTTTATCTCTATCAACAAATTGGTTCATATCGCAGCCAGGACGGAGCCGTCACCGCGCTTATCCTGCTGATACTGTGCTTTGCTTTATTCACTTTGATTGAAAAACTTCCGGGACGCCATGCTGATTCTTAATGATATAACCTGGCTCTATCACCATCTGCCAATGCGCTTTTCGATGAAGATTGGCAGCGGTGAACGCGTGGCGGTGCTGGGGCCGAGTGGCGCAGGGAAAAGTACACTACTGAGTTTGATTGCGGGATTTCTCACTCCCGCGAGCGGGCAGATTATGTTGTATGGCGAAGATCATACGCACAGCGCTCCGGCACAGCGTCCGGTATCGATGCTGTTTCAGGAGAACAATCTTTTCACCCATCTGACGGTGCGCCAGAATATTGGCCTTGGGTTAAATCCAGGGCTTAAACTCAACGCGACACAACAAGAGCGGCTCACGACGATTGCCAGCCAGATGGCGATTAGCGATTTATTCGACCGGCTTCCGTCACAACTCTCAGGTGGTCAGCGTCAGCGTGTCGCCCTCGCCCGCTGTCTGGTACGTGAACAACCTATTTTGCTGCTTGATGAGCCGTTCTCAGCACTCGACCCGGCGCTGCGCCAGGAAATGCTCGCGCTGCTTGATGAGCTGTGTCGCCAGCAACAATTGACGCTGTTGATGGTGTCACACAGTATTGAAGATGCGGCACGAATCGCCGAAAGAAGCCTGGTGGTGGTTGATGGCCGTATCGCCTGGGATGGCGACACGGCAACGTTATTGAGCGGAGAAGCCAGTGCATCGGCACTGCTGGGGATCGGCCGTTAAGCGTGGCCGGTGAGCACTTTCCACAGAATACTGCGATAAATCGGCATCATCGGGTGCATCTGAATCGCGACAAAACCACCCACCGCGAGCGCCGTCATGACGGGAGCTAGCCAGTGTAAACGCGCACGTGGCAGGTATTTCGTCAGGCGATCGGATGTTGCCTTGCCGCTACGCCACCAGCGCCAGCACAACCATGCCGCCAGCCAGATAATCAATGCCACCAGCAGTAAGAGCCACTTAAAGTTGCTGCTCTGCATATCCGCAGGAATATCAATCGCCGCACCCGCCAGAATCCCCGGCAAGAAGTAGATCGGTGGCCAGAACAGGCAGCCAATAATATTCGGAATGATAAATTTGGACACGGGCAGATCTAGCATGCCCGCCACCATTGGCACCAGTGGCCGCGTCGGGCCGACAAAACGCCCCACCAGAATAGTAAACATGCTGTGCTGATGCAGTGCATGTTCGGTTTTATCCAGCAGCGCTTTGTTCTTTTTCATGAACGACCAGCGATGCAGTGGCCCTTTAAAGCGCCCACCCAGCCAGAATGAAATCCAGTCGCCAAGTAAGCAACCGACAATCCCCGCAGCCCAGGCGTGATAAAAATCGACCTGCCCCCCACCAATGAGCGCACCAAGCCCTGCCATCATCACGGTGCCAGGAAGGATAAGCCCGACCAACGCCAGCGATTCGAGGAAGGCCACCAGCATCACCGCAAAAAGCGAATACACTACTGACTGAGTAATAAAGTGTTCCAGCAAAGCTTCCATAAAGCGTCCGTCGAGAAACGAGTGGGCGATTCTCCTGAGTGTGGAATGAAGCGTCAAGCCATCATTTGTATAGATACATAATAGTTTCTATTCACACCCTGCACGAAACTCGCTCGGACTGGCACCCGTACATTTCTTAAAAACGCGCGAAAAATAGAGCTGATCTTCAAAACCGACATTGCGCCCGACGCTGGCAATTGGCATGCGCGTGGTGCTCAACAGCAATTTGGCCTGCAGGATGCGCTGGTCTTCACGCCAGCTCAAAACACTGACACCCAGCTGCTGGCGGAACAGATGTGACAAGCGTGACGGCGACAAACAGACGTGCTGAGCGACGCTGGCAATATCAAAACGGTGGTCGGCCAGATGGTCGCTGATGAACTGACAGGCATCCCGTACACGGTTATCAAGCGGCGGATTGAGTGAGGCGCTCAGGACTTCCATGCGTCGCAACAGCAACTGCTCTAACAGATTAATTGCCAGTAATTCCGCATAGCGCCCTTCCGCCTGCCCGGCGTCAATAATCTGACCAAACAGCTGAGAAAAACTGTGCTGATGCGCGTCATCCGGGCGGAAAAAACCCGTTTGCGCAAAGATGGGATCCCAGTTTAACCACTCCTGCCAGTAAGCCCGCGGGCGGAAGTACACCCACTGGTGATACCACTCTTTGCTGGAAGGCTCCCGACCATAGTGATGCACTTCTCCAGGCGGAAACAGCAGAATGTCACCGGGTCGGCAGACGTAGTTTTTCCCCTGGTTATTGATAACACCTTCACCCCGCACCGTTAAATTCAGGATGTAGCCTTTCATTCCCAATGGCCTGTCGATGAAAAAATCCAGCGGGCCTTCAGCTTCAATCGGCGTTAATCCTGCGACTAAATGGGCGTTAAAAGAGTACCCTGGCAACAAGGGGTCATTTTGCATTTCAGGCATCATCAAGCTCGCTTTTCAAAGGGGATAACAGAAACAATTTGTCCATATCCATGCAGTTTCACACCCGCACTATGCTGCCTAAACAACAAACAGCCCGATTTATATCATAAAGCCGCAATTTAACTGGTCGCATGCTTTTCATCAGTCGATGAGAGGGTTTTTCGAAGATAACCAAAGTGTTTATAAAAGTAGCAGAAATGTCCACATCGATTATTTGCGGGGCGTCACACTTCTCAACGGCACAGCACATTTCTCCATAACTACAGCGAATACGACCTGACGGTTTTTCTGCATAAAAACTAATGTCATTTTCATAGATAACCAGGTCAGGGAGTTTAAAAATGTCGATCGCGCTGGGCCTCGATTTTGGTAGTGATTCTGTTCGTGCGCTGGCTGTAGATTGCGAAAATGGAGCAGAACTTGCGACTAGCGTGGAGTGGTATCCCCGCTGGCAGGAAAATCGCTACTGCGACGCTGCTAATAATCAATTTCGCCACCATCCCCGAGACTACATAGAGTCCATGGAACGGGCAGTGAAAACCGTTCTTGCTGAACTGACCGCTGAGCAACGTGCCCGAGTGTGTGGTATTGGCGTTGACAGCACCGGCTCCACCCCCGCGCCCATTGATGCCAAAGGCAATGTGCTGGCTCTGAATCCAGAATTTGCCGACAACCCCAACGCCATGTTTGTGCTGTGGAAAGACCACACCGCGGTTGAAGAGGCTGAAGCGATTACCCACTTATGCCACCAGCCGGGCAACAATGATTACTCCCGCTACATTGGCGGTATTTATTCCAGCGAATGGTTCTGGGCGAAAATCCTGCATGTCACCCGTGCCGACCCAAAAGTGGCGCAAGCTGCGGTGTCGTGGGTTGAGTTGTGCGACTGGGTTCCAGCGCTGCTTTCCGGCACCACTCGCCCGCAAGATATTCGCCGTGGCCGCTGTAGCGCCGGGCATAAATCACTGTGGCATGAAAGCTGGGGCGGCCTGCCTCCAGCCAGCTTCTTTGATGAGTTAGACCCCGTCATTAACCAGAATCTGGCTTACCCGATGTTCACCGAAACCTGGACTGCGGATATTCCGGTAGGAACTCTTTCTGCCGAATGGTCTGAGCGCCTGGGTCTGCCGCAAAGCGTGGTGATTTCCGGTGGGGCGTTTGATTGCCACATGGGGGCAGTTGGGGCTGGCGCACAACCCAATACGCTAGTGAAAGTCATCGGCACTTCTACCTGCGACATCTTAATCGCTGATAAACCGACCGTTGGCGAGCGTGCGGTGAAAGGGATTTGTGGGCAAGTTGACGGCAGCGTGGTGCCTGATTTCATTGGCCTTGAAGCCGGGCAATCTGCTTTTGGCGATATTTACGCCTGGTTTGGACGCGTACTGGGATGGCCGCTGGAACAACTGGCGCAGCAACATCCCGAGCTGCGTGAACAGATTAATGCCAGTAAAAAACAGCTGCTCCCGGCGCTAACAGAAGCCTGGGCGAAAAATCCCTCTCTCGAACATCTGCCCGTGGTGCTCGATTGGTTTAACGGTCGTCGCACGCCGAATGCCAATCAGCGACTGAAAGGCGTGATTACCGATTTGAATCTGGCGACCGATGCGCCAGCGCTGTTCGGTGGCCTGATTGCCGCCACCGCCTTTGGTGCCCGCGCAATTATGGAGTGCTTTACCGAACAAGGTATTCCCGTCACCAACGTCATGGCGCTGGGCGGAATTGCTCGTAAATCGCCAGTGATCATGCAGGTGTGCTGTGACGTGCTTAACCGTCCATTGCAAATCGTCGCCTCGGATCAGTGTTGCGCACTGGGTGCGGCCATTTTTGCCGCCGTAGCCGCAGGAAAACACGCTGATATTTCCCAGGCGCAGCTTGCGATGGCGAGCCAAATCGAAAACACCTTGCAACCGACTCCTCAACGCGCTGAGCGCTTTGAACAGCTTTATCAACGCTATCAGCAGTGGGCTGTCAGCGCGGAACAACACTATCTCCCTGTAGCGGCGAACAGCGCCCATTAAGGACATGACGATGAACATTTTTGAACAATATGAAGTGTGGTTTGTAATTGGTAGCCAGCATCTCTACGGTGCGGAAACGTTGCGTCAGGTTAATCAGCACGCCGAGCAGGTCGTCAATGCGCTGAACAAAGACGCCAAACTGCCGTGCAAGCTGGTGCTGAAACCGCTGGGTACAACCCCTGACGAAATCACCGCTATTTGCCGTGATGCCAGTTACAGCGATAAATGCGCCGGTTTGGTCGTGTGGCTCCATACTTTCTCGCCTGCAAAAATGTGGATCAATGGCCTGAGCATTCTCACCAAGCCACTGCTGCAATTCCACACTCAGTTCAATGCGCAAATCCCGTGGGGCAGCATTGATATGGACTTTATGAACCTGAATCAGACCGCGCACGGCGGCCGTGAGTTCGGGTTCATCGGCGCGCGTATGCGTCAACAACACACCGTGGTGACAGGCCACTGGCAAGATCCGCAGGCGCATCAACGTATTGGTTCATGGATGCGCCAGGCGGTATCAAAACAAGATACCCGCCAGCTTAAAGTGGTTCGCTTCGGCGACAACATGCGTGAAGTTGCCGTGACTGACGGCGATAAAGTCGCGGCGCAGATGAAGTTTGGTTTTGCTGTGAACACCTACGCGGTGGGCGACCTGGTTCAAGTGGTCAATGCCGTCAGTGACGGAGATGTGAACGCGCTGATCGACGAATATGAGAGCAGCTACCGCTTGACTGCCGCCGCACAGATTAACGGCGCGAAACGTCAGAATGTGATTGATGCCGCGCGCATTGAACTGGGGATGAAACAGTTCCTTGAACAAGGTGGTTTTAGCGCATTTACCACCACATTTGAGGACCTGCATGGCCTGAAACAACTTCCTGGCCTTGCCGTGCAACGCCTGATGCAACAAGGCTACGGTTTTGCGGGCGAAGGCGACTGGAAAACTGCCGCACTGCTTCGCATCATGAAAGTGATGTCAACAGGCCTTGAGGGCGGCACCTCCTTTATGGAGGACTACACCTATCACTTCGAAAACGGCAACGATATGGTGCTCGGTTCCCATATGCTGGAAGTTTGCCCGTCGATCGCAACCGCTGAAAAACCGATTCTTGATGTGCAACATTTGGGGATTGGCGGCAAAGACGATCCGGCTCGTTTGATCTTCTCCACCCAAACCGGCCCTGCTCTGAATGCCAGCCTTATCGATCTGGGTGATCGTTTCCGTCTGTTAGTGAACTGCGTTGATACCGTCGAAGCCCCACATCAGTTGCCAAAACTGCCGGTCGCCAATGCGTTGTGGAAAGCCCAACCGGATCTCCCTACCGCGTCTGAGGCGTGGATTCTGGCTGGCGGCGCACACCACACGGTGTTTAGCCAGAGCTTAACACTTGACGATATGCGCCTGTTCAGCGAACTGCACGGCGTTGAGCTGACCGTTATTGATAACGACACTCGCTTGCCTGCGTTTAAAGATTCACTGCGCTGGAACGAGGTTTATTACGGTTTTAAACGCTAGTTATATTTCCCCTCACCCCGGCCCTCTCCCAAAGGAGAGGGGGAAAGCAAAATCTCGCTCGGACAATCCCCTCTCCCTAAGGGTAAGGGGAAAACCGGTCCATCCCCTCTCCCTCAGGGAGAGGGTTAGGGTGAGGGTGGACTTACAAGTTAAGGATCAAAAATGCTAGAAGATCTGAAACGTCAGGTGCTGGAAGCGAACCTCGCGCTGCCCATACATAATCTGGTAACCCTGACCTGGGGCAACGTCAGCGCCGTTGATCGTGAACACGGCGTATTGATCATCAAACCCTCTGGGGTCGATTACAGCATTATGACTGCCGAAGATATGGTGGTTGTGAGCCTTGAAACAGGTGAAGTGGTTGAAGGGGATAAAAAACCGTCATCAGACACCCCCACTCACCGCTTGCTGTATCTTCAATTTCCGCATATTGGCGGCATTGTGCACACCCACTCACGCCATGCGACGATCTGGGCGCAGGCGGGGCAATCCATCCCGGCAACCGGAACCACTCACGCGGATTACTTCTACGGCCCCATTCCTTGCACCCGCAAAATGACCGATGAAGAGATTAATGGCGATTACGAATGGCAAACCGGTGAAGTTATCGTGAAAACGTTTGCTGAGCGTGGGATCGATGCCGCACAAATGCCTGGCGTGCTGGTGCATTCACACGGCCCATTTGCCTGGGGTAAAGATCCGGTGGATGCCGTACACAATGCCATTGTGTTGGAAGAAGTCGCTTACATGGGCATATTCTGCCGCCAACTCGCACCTGAATTACCCGATATGCAACAAACGCTGCTGGATAAACATTATTTGCGCAAGCATGGCGAAAAGGCTTATTACGGGCAGTAGTTAAAAGTGGCGCTAATAAGCGCCACTTTTAATTTTATGACCACCTGATATAAAGACCCTGCAAACATAACACAGACATATTAACTTCATTTCAAACATTCAAATTAAGCATTTGTTATTAATATTATTCTGCGTTATATAATTTCTCACAGGAGAAATTATATGGCAAATTTAATCTACATGACGCTTAATGGCGAAAAACAAGGGTTCATATCACAGAACTGTGGAACTTATAGCTCCATGGGTAACAAATACCAGGCATTACACAAAGACCAAATTTTTGTACTTGCATTAACGTGTGGCACTCACCGTGAACAGCATATCAATCATCAACCCGTCACTATTACCAAACCCATAGATAAGTCATCTCCATTATTAGGAATAGCGATATCCAACAATGAGAATCTCCAATGTCTTATCGAGGCATATCGCACGTCAGCTTCAGGTCTAAGTGAAAAATTTTACTCCATTGAATTAAAAGATGCACATCTGGCAGATATCTCTATCAATTTTCCACACGCAATTGATCACAATGATGCTCAACCTGAAGAAACACTCATTCTTAGTTTTAAAAGCATTACCTGGCAACATCATCTAGCGGGCACTTCTGGGTATAGCATTTGGGAAGAGAACGTATATTAAGGGGACTTAATGAGCAAGCGGCAAGATATAATGAGTGCTTCAGTAGCATTATCGCTCGGTCATGGATTGATCTATACCAAAATTCTTGGTTGGATTGATCTCGGCCATGCTCAAGCAAACGATGCACGTCGACTAAAATCTATACTGCTAGAGGAAAAAGGTTGCACGTTTTTTCCTGAGTTCAAGGATTGGTACTTCCCTGTTGATTACTATCAAGAAATGGGGGCAAACAAGGATGCCTTTGGGCATGTAATTGAGTTGCGAGTAGGCGTTCATAGCCCTTTAATGGTTCGCTCTTGCCTAAGTTGGAGCATGAAACAAAGAATAGCCCTGACAATCATGATGAAAACAGCAAACAGATTTGAAGCCTTTCAGCAATTTCCACCTTTTACTCTGCGTTCAGATAGTGGTTTCAGCGGTGAAGATTTAGTATCCGATTTGGTAGGTTTTTATCGTGTCTTTGGAGCAGGAATTGACCCAATCATTCTCGCTCAACCCACAAGCAAAGAATATGCTTTGTGGATTTGGGATCACTATGGACCTGTAGGTAATTTTAAAAATAAAGAATTTAGGCCATTGCTTTTTCCACAACCCTCCCCTTATACCGGAAACTCTCCACGAAAAGGTCTTATACCTTCATGGTTGAACTATATAAAACCCCTGCCGAATTTGGAAAATCCCCATACTCTGAACAGATATGGAAATACTCCTTCACAAAAATTCTTTAATGACTCAAATAGGATGAACCAAGAGCTTTATGTTTCGATGAGGGAAAAAGGATGGGATATAACAAATGGAAAAAAGAATACAAACATGCCACAAAACATTCACATTGCCGAACATATACCAATGAGCATCGATTTTTTTACTATTTTAAATGATTATTAATATTCTACACAAGGAAAATCTATGATGAGTAGATTTAACAAGTGCTTTTTAATATTTTTTGCATTTTCATTCACATTGATGTTTGCTTTATTTATTTCTTTAATTTTTGTCGTTTCCTATTCATTAGATGGCGTTGAATATTCAAAAGAGAATTTTTTCGACTATCATTTTCTTGCACCTCCGATAATAAAAAACGCACCTTACATTTCTGATAAAGCATCTTACTACTCCCAAGGTGATGATAACTATGGCTTTACCAGAGATAAAGTCACATGGGAAGAAGTTAGCAATATTACTTCTGCCAAGGTAGTGTTAGAAGATTATCTGGCAGAACAAGGGATACAAAAACATAGTGTGAATAATACTGGAGACGAATACCTTATTGTTTCTTATGATCATACATTGAGTTTAGAGATCATTATCCATTCGAGATAGCTTAATCTCCTCGGCCAAGCACTGTACATAAAATCAGTAAATCTCCGCAAAGTGGTCTATAATCAGTCCACTTTTCCTGTTATGAGAACGCAGCGTGTCGCAAGCTCGTCAGGGGTTTTTGTTAACGCGTCACTGGCGAGACACCCCGCTCGGTACTGAAGTTGAATTTTGGCTGGCAACGGACGATGGCCCGGTTAAGGTGCGTCTGCCGCGCCAAGAATCCGTAGCGTTTATTCCGCAGTCGCAACAAGCCGAAGCCACGCGTTTGTTAGCCAATGAAAGCCAGTACCGCCTCACACCGCTGCCACTCAAAGATTTTCACCGCCAGCCCGTTTGCGGGCTTTATTGCCGCCAGCATCGCCAGCTTATGCGGTTTGAAAAGCTGCTACGTGATGGAGGAGTCCAGGTTTACGAAGCGGATATTCGCCCACCTGAACGTTTTCTGATGGAGCGCTTTATCACGGCTCCCGTCTGGTTTAGCGGTGATCGGCAAAACAACCTGCTCGTTGAAACAAAGCTGAAACCCGCGCCGGATTACCGCCCACCGCTAAAATGGGTGTCGCTGGATATCGAAACTAACCGCCATGGCGAGCTCTATTGCATCGGGCTGGAAGGCTGCGGGCAGCGTATCGTTTATATGCTTGGCCCGGAAAATGGTGACGCCAGCGGGCTGGATTTTACGCTGGAATATGTCGCCAGCCGCCCACTCCTTATCGAAAAACTCAACGAGTGGTTCACTCAACACGACCCTGATGTATTAATCGGTTGGAACGTGGTGCAGTTTGACTTACGGGTGCTGCAAAAAATGGCCGATCGTTATCAAGTCCCGCTGCGTCTGGGTCGCGAGAATAATCTGCTGGAGTGGCGTGAACACGGCTTTAAACAAGGGGTGTTTTTCGCGCAGGCTGCGGGCCGCGTAATCATCGATGGCATCGAAGCTCTGCGATCTGCCTTCTGGAATTTCTCCTCATTTTCCCTGGAAACCGTTTCGCGGGAACTGCTCGGCGAAGGTAAAGCGATCGATAACCCGTGGCAACGGATGGACGAAATTGACCGGCGTTTCGCTGAAGATAAGCCCGCACTGGCGAAATACAATCTAAAAGATTGCGAGCTGGTGACGCGGATTTTTCATAAAACGGAATTGATGCCGTTTCTGCTTGAGCGGGCAACAGTCAACGGTTTACCTCTCGACCGGCACGGCGGTTCGGTCGCCTCGTTTGGTCATCTTTATATTCCTCGCATGCACCGTGCCGGTTATGTAGCCCCCAATCTCGGGGAAGTGCCACCACAGGCCAGCCCTGGCGGTTACGTGATGGATTCACGTCCCGGCCTTTATGACTCGGTATTAGTGCTGGATTATAAAAGCCTTTATCCGTCGATTATCCGCACTTTTCTTATCGACCCCGTAGGTTTGGTCGAAGGTATGGCGCACCCGGAACCTGAACATTCAGTTGACGGTTTTCTTGGTGCGCATTTTTCCAGAACCATAAATTGCCTGCCGGAAATCGTCGGGCAAATCTGGTCTGGTCGTGACGAGGCCAAACGCCACGGTAATAAGCCGTTATCTCAGGCGCTGAAAATCATCATGAACGCCTTTTATGGTGTATTAGGCACCAGCGCATGTCGCTTCTTTGATCCTCGCCTGGCCTCGTCAATAACCATGCGTGGGCATCAAATCATGTTGCAAACCAAAGCGCTAATTGAAGCTCAGGGTTATGACGTGATTTACGGTGATACCGATTCCACGTTTGTGTGGCTCAAAAAAGCGCATTCAGAAGAGGATGCCGCCCGGATTGGCAAGCAGTTAGTGAACCATGTGAATGCGTGGTGGAAAGCCCATCTGCAAGAGACTCAACAACTGGAAAGCCAGCTTGAGCTTGAGTACGAATCCCATTATTGCCGTTTTCTGATGCCGACGATCCGCGGCACCGTTGAAGGCTCGAAAAAGCGCTACGCCGGAATGATTCAGGAAAATGGATCGCAGCGCATGGTGTTTAAAGGGCTGGAAACCGTGCGCACGGACTGGACGCCGCTGGCGCAAACCTTCCAACAAACACTTTATTTACGCGTGTTCCGCAACGAGCCGTACCAGGATTATATCCGTGAAACCATCGCCAGTTTGATGGCCGGGGAACTGGATGAGCAACTGGTTTACCGTAAACGGCTGCGCCGCCCTTTAAGCGAGTATCAAAAAAACGTGCCACCACATGTCCGTGCCGCACGTCTTGCTGATGAGCATAATCAACGACTTGGCCGCGCACCACAGTATCAAAACCGCGGCACTATCAAATATGTGATAACCACCAATGGCCCTGAACCGCTGGATTACCAGGAGTCACCGCTGGACTACGATCACTATCTGACGCGTCAAATCCAGCCGGTGGCCGAAGGAATTTTACCTTTCCTTGAAGATGACTTTGCTACACTGATGACAGGGCAATTGGGGCTATTTTGACGGTGACTATATTGTTCCGTTCCAGTACCATAGCGCCCTCCTGAAGTACCCTTAAATCTACTTTTTGACAACCGCCCCCCTTTTATGTGCGGTCGTTATGCTATTGCCTGCAAATCTTAGTAACTGATAATAGAGCCGAAATCTTATGCCTTTTACACTTGGTCAACGTTGGATCAGCGATACTGAAAGCGAACTGGGACTGGGAACTGTGGTCGCTTTAGACCCACGGATGGTTACCCTGCTTTACCCTGCCACCGGTGAAAATCGCCTGTATGCCAGAAATGACTCGCCTATCACCCGTGTGATGTTCAACCCAGGCGACACCATTACCAGCCATGAAGGCTGGCAGCTGAAAGTTGATGAAGTTAAAGAAGAAAACGGCTTACTTGCCTACATTGGAACGCGTCTGGACACAGAAGAAGCGGGTACGATGCTGCGCGAAGTTTTCCTCGACAGCAAACTGGTATTCAGTAAGCCACAAGATCGTCTTTTCGCCGGGCAAATTGACAGGATGGACCGTTTCGCCCTGCGTTATCGTTCCCGCGTTTACCAAAGCGAACAGTATCGTCAGCCATGGAGCGGTCTGCGCGGCATGCGCACAAGCCTAATCCCCCACCAGTTGAACATTGCCCATGATGTGGGTCGTCGCCATGCGCCACGTGTGTTGTTGGCGGATGAAGTTGGTTTAGGTAAAACCATCGAAGCCGGGATGATCCTGCACCAGCAACTGCTGGCTGGCAGCGCTGAGCGCGTGCTGATCGTGGTGCCGGAAACCCTGCAACACCAGTGGCTGGTTGAGATGCTTCGTCGCTTTAACCTGCGTTTTGCTCTGTTTGATGACGAGCGCTACGCCGAAGCCCAGCACGACAGCGATAACCCATTCGAAACAGAACAACTGGTTATCTGTTCTCTGGATTTCGTACGTCGCAGCAAGCAACGCCTTGAGCACCTGTGCGAAGCCGAATGGGATTTAATGGTCGTCGATGAAGCTCACCATTTAGTGTGGAGCGAAAAGGCACCAAGCCGTGAATATCAGGCCATTGAACAACTTGCCGAACACATTCCTGGTATCTTGCTGTTAACCGCAACGCCAGAACAGCTGGGTATGGAAAGCCACTTTGCGCGCTTGCGTTTGCTGGATCCAAGCCGCTTCCACGATTTCGAGCAATTTGTTGAAGAACAGCAGCATTATCGCCCGGTGGCTGATGCCGTTGCGTTACTGCTTGCGGGTAATCACCTGACAAACGATCAGCTCAATATGTTAAGTGAACTGATTGGCGAGCAGGATATCGAACCGCTGCTGCAAACCGCGAACAGCAACCGTGAAGGGAGCGATGCAGCGCGTCAGGAACTGATTTCCATGCTGATGGACCGCCACGGTACCAGCCGTGTGTTGTTCCGTAATACGCGTAATGGCGTGAAAGGATTCCCGAAACGCGAGCTGCATACCATTCGTTTGCCTCTGCCGATGCAGTATCAAACCGCGATTAAAGTGTCCGGTATTATGGCGGCACGTAAATCGGTGGAAGAACGCGCACGCGACATGCTCTATCCAGAGCAAATTTACCAGGAATTTGAAGGCGATACCGGTACATGGTGGAACTTCGATCCGCGTGTGGAATGGCTGATGGGCCATCTGACCAGCCATCGTTCTCAAAAGGTACTGGTGATTTGTGCGAAAGCCGCCACCGCACTGCAGCTTGAGCAAGTGCTGCGTGAGCGCGAAGGTATTCGTGCAGCGGTGTTCCATGAAGGCATGTCCATTATTGAACGTGACCGTGCGGCAGCCTGGTTTGCCGAAGAAGACACTGGCGCTCAGGTGCTGCTGTGCTCTGAGATTGGTTCTGAAGGCCGTAACTTCCAGTTCGCCAGTAACCTGGTGATGTTCGATCTGCCGTTTAACCCGGATTTGCTGGAACAGCGTATTGGCCGTCTGGACCGTATCGGTCAGGCGCACGATATTCAGATTCATGTGCCTTTCCTTGAGAAAACCGCTCAGTCCGTGCTGGTGAAATGGTTCCACGAAGGTCTGGACGCATTCGAGCACACTTGCCCGACTGGCCGCGCGATTTACGACAACGTCTATCCACAACTGATTGAGTATCTGGCCGCCCCTGAAAATACGGATGGCTTCGATGCGCTTATCAAACAGTGCCGTGAACAGCACGATGCGCTGAAACTGCAACTGGAACAGGGTCGTGACCGCTTGTTGGAAATCCACTCCAACGGCGGTGAGAAATCGCAAGCACTGGCTCAGGCTATTTCTGAGCAGGACAACGACACCAACCTGGTCAGCTTTGCTCTGAACTTGTTCGACATCGTCGGCATAAACCAGGACGATCGCGGTGACAATATGGTTGTGCTGACGCCGGGCGACCACATGCTGGTGCCGGACTTCCCTGGCCTGCCGGAAGACGGTTGCACCATTACGTTTGAACGTGATGTGGCATTGTCCCGAGAAGACGCGCAGTTTGTGACCTGGGAACACCCGATCATCCGCAATGGTCTGGACCTGATTCTTTCAGGTGATACCGGTAGCTGTGCGTTGTCACTGTTGAAAAACAAAGCGCTGCCAGTGGGTACGTTACTGTTGGAACTGGTGTATGTCGTTGAGGCGAAAGCGCCGAAGCAACTGCAACTTAACCGCTTCCTGCCACCAACGCCGGTTCGTATGTTGGTTGACAAAAACGGCACCAACCTCGCCGCACAGGTCGAGTTTGAAAGCTTCAACCGCCAGTTAAGCACGGTGAATCGCCATACTGGCAGCAAGCTGGTAAACGCGGTGCAGCAGGATGTTCACGCAATTTTGCAGTTGGCAGAAGATAAAGTGGAAGAGGCTGCGCAAGTACTGATTAAAGCGGCTCGCGAAGAAGCTGATGAGAAATTGAGTGCAGAACTTTCCCGCCTGGAAGCCCTAAAAGCGGTCAACCCAAACATTCGTGATGATGAACTCGAAGCCATCGAGAGCAATCGTAAACAAGTGCTGGAAAGCCTCTCGCAAGCTAACTGGCGACTGGATGCGCTGCGTTTGATTGTGGTGACGCATCAGTAAAATCCATTCCGCTTTACTCAAATCATTCGAGTTGCAGCAAGGCGGCAAGAGAGAGAATCCCCAGGAGCTTACTCAAGTAAGTGACTGGGGTGAACGAAAGCAGCCAACGCCGCTGCGGCTTGAAGGATGCAGAGTAAATGATTATGGAACCCTATAACCCGCCTCTTGAACCCTGGCTGAATATTCTCTACCAGGATCAGCATATTATGGTCGTCAACAAGCCTTCGGGCTTGTTGTCGGTGCCTGGGCGTCTTGATGAGCACAAAGACAGCGTGATGACGCGCATTCAGCGTGATTTCCCGCAGGCTGAATCCGTACACCGTCTGGATATGGCGACCAGCGGCGTGATCGCTGTAGCGCTGACTAAAGCCGCAGAACGCGAGTTAAAGCGTCAATTCCGTGAACGTGAACCGAAGAAACAATATGTGGCGCGGGTTTGGGGTCATCCAAAACCGGAAACGGGTCTGGTGGATTTACCGCTGATTTGCGACTGGCCGAACAGGCCAAAGCAGATGGTTTGTCATGAAACCGGCAAAGCGGCGCAGACGGAGTATGAAGTGCTGGAGTATGCCGCGGACAATACCGCGCGTGTGCTGCTAAAACCGATTACCGGGCGTTCGCATCAACTGCGTGTGCATATGCTGGCGTTGGGTCATCCGATTCTGGGTGACCGCTTCTATGCCACGCCTGAAGCGCTGGCAATGGCTCCGCGTTTGCAGCTCCATGCGGAAATGCTGACCATCACTCATCCTGAGTATGGAACGCCGATGACGTTTCGCGCACCGGCTGACTTCTGATTTTCCCCTCACCCCGGCCCTCTCCCTGAGGGCGAGGGGGAAAACCGAGTGATTCCCTCTCTAGGGGGAGAGGGTTAGGGTGAGGGGCATTCGTTTTACTTAAATCCTTTGGCCGTCTTAATCAGATCGTACGCTTTCTGAATTTCCTGCGCCTTCTGTTTGGCCATTTCCATCATTTCTGGCGGTAAACCTTTGGCAACCAGTTTATCAGGATGGTGTTCACTCATTAATTTGCGGTATGCGCGCTTAATGGTCGTAGCATCATCGCTGCTCTTAACGCCCAGAACATTGCAGGCATCTTCAAGCGTTGGCCCACGCTGTTGCTGGAATCCACCTTGCGATTGGCTGTAACCCCCGCCGAATTGCTGGCCGCCTTCCATCATGCGTAAGAACTGATCGAACTGCATACGCGAAATGCCGAGCTCTTCAGCAATAACGTACAGGACTTCTCGTTCGTTAGGATGCAGAGAACCGTCAGCAAATGCCGCCTGAATTTGAATTTCAAGAAACATCCGAATAAGGTCAAATCGCCCAAAACATACGCTGCGTAACTGACGCATTTTCTCACGCAGCGGGTAGCCATTTTCTTTACCCACCCGGAACGCATGCTGCGCGGCACTACGTGCATCACCATGTAATTGCATGCGATCCATTAATAGTGATGCAATTTGGATATCCGCTTCTGTGACGCGCCCTTTTGACTTCGTCAGGTGACCCATCACTTCAAATGTGGTGCTAAAAAACAATGATTGACGCTGCTGTTGGTTAGAAAACCAGGACTGACGGCGGCTGCGCATCTTGTCGATGGCATGGCCAATCAGCAACCCTATCACTACACCCCAGAAGCCACCGCCCATAATAAGTGCTATTGCGACACCGAGTACTTTTCCCCAATACTGCATATACTCCCCAAATCGTCATGTCGTCGGCTAGAATTTGCTTTATCATACCCGTCATTGATAGCAGTGCCTAACGGCAGACTATTGAACGGGCAGGATTAACACTAGCGCTGTAGTGATGAGTAAGTTAGTCTCTGACCGTTTGCCGACGCTATACCCTATAGCATTCAATACGAAGCAAAGCGGCAAGTGACAAAATATCCCGTCATTTAGTTAACCCAATGACAGGAACCACAAATCTGTTCGGAACAGATTTGAACGCTGCTTAGAGCGGCCCCGAAAGGGTGAGGCTCACGATGAGTCAAATAACTCAGTGCCGCCAACGCCTCTACATCTCGAATGATGATGGGTATAAGCCATTGATGACGGAACAACGAATAACACGTATGAAAAAACGTATTCCCACCTTGCTGGCCACCTTGATTGGCGCAGCGCTGTATAGTCAACAAGGCATGGCGGCTGATCTCGCGTCGCAATGTATGCTTGGCGTTCCCAGTTACAACCGTCCGTTGGTTGAAGGGGACACCAACAACCTGCCTGTCACTATAAATGCCGATCACGCAAAAGGAAATTATCCTGACGATGCGGTGTTTAGTGGCAATGTGGATGTACAGCAAGGCAATAGCCGCCTGCAATCTGACGAAGTTCTGCTGCACCAGAAACAAGTTGAAGGTCAACCTGATCCTATTCGCACCGTCGATGCTGTGGGCAACGTACATTACGACGATAATCAGGTCATTCTTAAAGGGCCAAAAGCCTGGTCAAACCTGAACACCAAAGATACTAACGTCTGGGAAGGCGACTACCAGATGGTTGATCGTCAGGGCCGCGGTACTGCCGACCTGATGAAACAGCGTGGAAATAACCGCTATACCATTCTGGAAAATGGCACCTTTACGTCCTGCTTACCGGGTTCGAACACCTGGAGCGTAGTAGGCAGTGAAGTGATTCAGGACCGCGAAGAAGAAGTTGCGGAAATCTGGAACGCCCGCTTTAAGGTGGGTCCGGTTCCGGTGTTTTACAGCCCTTATTTACAGCTGCCGATCGGTGACAAACGCCGTTCTGGTTTCCTGATCCCAAATGCGAAATACAGTAGCAATAGCGGTCTTGAGTTCACGCTGCCGTATTATTGGAACATCGCGCCAAACTTTGATGCCACGATCACTCCGCACTACATGGAAGAACGTGGTACGCAGTGGCAAAACGAATTCCGTTATCTGACCAAAGCCGGTTCAGGCGTCATCGAATTCGATTACATGCTTTCAGATAAAGAATATAAAAACGATACGGCCAAAAACCCGGAAGGGGATGAGCGCCGCTGGTTATTCTACTGGAACCACAGTGGGGTAATGGATCAGGTGTGGCGTTTCAACATTGACTACACCAAAGTCAGCGATCCTAATTACTTTAACGACCTTAGTTCGCAATACGGCTCCAGTACCGACGGTTACGCGACGCAGAAATTTAGCGTCGGTTATGCTGACACAAACTTCGACGCCGCGCTTTCGGCCAAGCAGTTCCAGGTCTTTGATTCGCAAAGAGGTAATAATTCCTACAGCGCATTACCGCAGTTGGATATGAATTACTACCAAAATGATGTAGGACCATTTGATACGCGAATTTATGGCCAGGCCGTTCATTTTACGAACGTCAGTGACAGCCAGCCCGAAGCGACCCGTCTCCATATTGAGCCCGTCATTAGCCTGCCATTATCAAACGGCTGGGCGGGTCTGAATACTGAAGCTAAACTGATGGCGACACATTATCAGCAGAGCAATCTGGATGCATACAACAACGCGAATCCTGATAATCAGTTGGATGAAACAGTTAACCGTGTTCTACCTCAGTTCAAAATGGATGGTAAGCTGATTTTTGACCGCAATATGGACTCTGCCGCAGGTTGGATGCAAACACTGGAACCACGTGTACAATATTTGTATGTGCCGTATCGCGATCAAAGCAATATTAATAACTACGATTCCGCACTGTTGCAGTCTGACTACTATGGCTTGTTCCGTGACCGGAGCTACGGTGGCCTTGACCGTATCGCTTCAGCCAATCAAATCACAACCGGTGTAACAACCCGTATTTATGATGATGCAGCGGTTGAACGTTTTAACATTTCTGTGGGTCAAATCTACTACTTCACTCAGTCGCGTACTGGTGATGAAACAATTAGTAGTGAAAACAATAACGAAACTGGCTCGGTAGTATGGGCTGGTGATACTTATTGGCGCATGACTGACCGATGGGGTTTACGCGGTGGTATGCAGTACGATACACGACTTGATAATGTGGCAACCGGCAATGGTGCTATTGAATATCGTAAGGATATTGATCGTCTGTTGCAGTTCAACTATCGCTATGCAAGCCCTGAGTATATTAGTGCCACTATACCTGGCATCAATACCAACGCTTCACAGTATAAAGACGGTATCTCGCAAGTTGGAATGACGGCAAGTTGGCCGATCGTTGACCGCTGGTCTGTCGTCGGGGCTTATTACTACGACACTAATGCGCAACAAACCGCCGACTCTATGCTGGCGGTACAGTACAACTCTTGCTGTTATGCGATTCGTGTGGGTTACGAGCGTAAAATTAATGGCTGGGAAAACAACGAAAGCATATACGACAACGCAATTAGCTTTAACATCGAGTTACGTGGCCTGAGCTCCAACTACGGCCTGGGCACACAGCAGATGCTGCGTTCGAACATTCTGCCGTATCAAAGCTCGATGTAATTCGCTTTGACTAGAAAACGTAATCCGCTTCGCGGCTAAGTAAAAATGGAAAAAGTATGAAGAATTGGAGAACGCTGCTTCTCGGTATCGTCCTGGTGACGAATACCTCTTTCGCGGCCCCACAAGTGGTCGACAAAGTTGCAGCCGTAGTGAATAACGGTGTAGTACTGGAAAGTGACGTTGATGGCATGATGCAATCAGTGAAGACGGGTGCCCAACAAGCCGGGCAGCAACTTCCTGACGACAACACGCTGCGTCATCAAATTATTGAACGTCTAATCATGGAT
This sequence comes from Buttiauxella sp. WJP83, assembly GCF_027594725.1. Classification (NCBI taxonomy): domain Bacteria; kingdom Pseudomonadati; phylum Pseudomonadota; class Gammaproteobacteria; order Enterobacterales; family Enterobacteriaceae; genus Buttiauxella; species Buttiauxella sp. WJP83. The sequence continues at coordinate 693,911 of NZ_CP110080.1, read as the reverse complement.
CAAATCATCCTGCAGATGGGTCAAAAAATGGGCGTCAAAGTGACCGATGAGCAGGTTGATAAAGCCATTGCTGATATCGCGGCACAAAACAAAATGAGCATGGACCAGATGCGCAGTCGTCTGGCGTATGATGGTGTCAATTACAACACTTACCGTGCTCAGATCCGCAAAGAGATGACGATTTCGGAAGTGCGTAATAACGAAGTACGTCGCCGCGTCACTATTTTGCCGCAAGAAGTCGATGCTCTCGCACAGCAAGTGGGTAGCCAAAACGACAGCAGCACCGAGCTCAACTTAAGCCACATCCTGATTCCATTACCGGAAAACCCAACATCTGCACAAGTAGATGATGCGGAAAAACAAGCGCGTGATATTGCTTCACAAGCACAAAGCGGCGCTGATTTCGGCAAACTGGCCATCACCTACTCTGCTGACCAACAAGCCCTGAAAGGCGGTCAAATGGGTTGGGGACGCATTCAGGAATTACCGTCCATTTTCGCTCAGGCATTAAGCACGGCGAAAAAAGGTGATGTGATCGGGCCGATTCGTTCAGGTGTGGGCTTCCACATTTTGAAAGTGAACGACCTGCGTGGTCAAAGCCAGAGCATTTCTGTGACCGAAGTTCACGCTCGCCATATTTTGCTGAAATCCTCACCAATTATGAGTGACGATCAAGCGCGTGCTAAGTTGAACGCCATTGCGGCTGATATTAAGAGCGGCAAAACAACCTTCGCTGAGGCGGCAAAATCGTTCTCTGAAGACCCAGGTTCTGCTAACCAGGGTGGCGATTTAGGTTGGGCATCTACCGACATTTATGATCCCGCTTTCCGTGATGCGCTGTCAAAAATGCAAAAAGGTCAGATTAGTGCACCTGTTCACTCTTCATTTGGTTGGCACCTGATTGAATTGATGGACACTCGCAAGGTTGATAAGACCGATGTCGCTCAGAAAGATCGTGCCTATCGCATGCTGTTCAACCGTAAGTTCTCTGAAGAAGCACAAACCTGGATGCAGGAACAGCGTGCATCTGCTTACGTGAAAATTTTAGGTAGCAATGGTTAATTTCCATCGCGTGGTCATCACTCCCGGCGAACCCGCCGGGATTGGCCCCGACCTGGTCATCGCGCTGGCAAGCCGCGAATGGCCTGTTGAACTGGTCGTCGTGGCTTCGCCAGAACTTCTTAAGGAACGTGCTGCCCTCCTCGGCCTTCCTCTCAAGCTTCGAACTTACCAGCCCGATATCCCTGCAAGCCCGCAACCTGCGGGCACACTGACGGTTGTTCCCATCGAATTACGCGCTCCAGTCGTTCCGGGGCAGTTGGATGTGAGAAACGGTGAGTATGTGGTTGAAACACTGGCTCGAGCTTGTGATGGGTGTATTAACGGTGAATTTGCCGCACTCATCACGGGGCCCGTTCACAAGGGCATAATCAACGATGCGGGTATTCCGTTTATCGGTCATACCGAGTTTTTCGAAGAACGCTCGCACAGTGAAAAAGTCGTGATGATGCTGGCAACCGAAGAGCTGCGGGTTGCACTGGCGACCACGCATTTGCCGCTAAAAGCCATTTCTGATGCGATAACGCCAGATTTATTACGCCAGATAATCACCATCCTGTATCATGACCTGCAAACCAAGTTTGGTATTGCGCAGCCGCATGTGCTGGTTTGTGGCCTCAACCCCCATGCCGGGGAAGGCGGCCACATGGGCACCGAAGAAATTGATACCATCATTCCAGTACTGAATGAAATGCGTGGTCTGGGAATGAAACTTTCTGGCCCGCTACCGGCAGATACGCTGTTTCAACCAAAGTATCTTGATAACGCCGATGCAGTACTGGCGATGTACCACGATCAAGGCTTACCGGTACTGAAATACCAGGGCTTTGGCCGGGCGGTAAATATCACGCTAGGCTTACCTTTTATCCGCACTTCAGTTGACCATGGAACCGCGCTAGAACTCGCCGGTCTGGGGAAAGCTGAGGTCGGCAGTTTTATTACGGCGCTTAATCTCGCCATCAAAATGATTACTAATACTCAATGAATACTCGTGTCCACCAGGGCCATTTAGCCCGTAAACGTTTTGGACAAAACTTCCTTAATGACCAGTTCGTTATCGACAGTATTGTCTCAGCAATTAATCCACAGAAAGGCCAGGCAATGGTTGAAATCGGCCCCGGCCTCGGCGCATTAACCGAGCCTGTGGGTGAACGCCTGGATGAGATGACCGTTATCGAGCTGGACCGCGATCTTGCAGCCCGTCTGCAAACGCATCCTTTCCTGGCACCCAAACTGACAATTTATCAGCAAGATGCCATGACCATGGATTTTGGAGAGCTGTCGCAAAAAATCGGTCAGCCGTTGCGCGTATTTGGCAATCTGCCGTATAACATCTCCACGCCATTGATGTTCCATCTCTTTAGCTATACTGATGCCATTGCTGACATGCACTTTATGCTGCAAAAAGAGGTGGTAAACCGTTTAGTTGCTGGCCCAAACAGTAAAGCGTATGGTCGTTTATCTGTCATGGCGCAGTATTATTGCAATGTCATCCCAGTGCTTGAAGTGCCACCAACGGCTTTCACACCGGCACCAAAAGTGGATTCTGCCGTAGTTCGTCTGGTTCCACATGCAACAATACCGCACCCCGTGAACGAACTGCGTGTTTTAAGCCGCATCACCACGGAAGCCTTTAATAAACGTCGCAAAACGATTCGTAATAGCCTTGGCCATCTCTTTAGCGTTGAAGTGATGACGGGGCTGGGAATCGACCCAACCCTGCGTGCTGAGAACATCTCAGTCGCACAGTATTGCCAACTGGCAAACTATTTGGCTGAGCATCCGCAGCAGCCGAAGGAGAGTTAACGATGTTAAATTCGCCCCGCGTATGTATTCAGGTACAAAGCGTCTATATCGAATCCCAGTCCTCTCCTGAGCACGAGCGTTTCGTCTTTGCTTATACCGTTACCATTCGTAACCTGGGGCGAACACCGGTGCAATTGCTTGGCCGCTATTGGCTTATCACCAATGGCAACGGCCATGAAACTGAAGTTCAGGGCGAAGGCGTGATTGGCGTCCAGCCGCATATTGAACCGGGCAACGAATACAGCTATACAAGCGGTGCTGTTCTTGAAACACCGCTTGGCACCATGCAAGGCCATTACGAAATGGTTGACTCTCAGGGCGACGCTTTCCGCGTTGCTATTCCCGTGTTCCGTCTGGCTATTCCAGCCTTCATTCACTAATACAATGTCTACATACCTGATTGGCGATGTTCACGGCTGTTACGATGAACTGGTCGCCCTACTACAACAGGTTGATTTTAAGCCTGGCGAAGATATTTTATGGCTTACGGGTGATCTCGTCGCTCGTGGGCCGGCTTCACTCGAAGTCCTGCGTTTTGTGCGCGGGCTTGGCGATAGCGTGCGCCTTGTGCTGGGCAACCACGACCTGCATCTGCTCGCGGTTTATGCAGGTATCAGCCGCAATAAACCTAAAGATCGCGTATCCCAATTACTTGAAGCGCCCGATGCCGACGAACTGCTTAACTGGTTACGCCGCCAGCCTCTGCTTCAGGTTGATGAAGATAAAAAGATTGTGATGGCTCACGCCGGGGTAACTCCGCAGTGGGATCTCACTACCGCGATGGCCTGTGCGCGTGATGTCGAAGCGGTGTTATCCAGCGACAGCTACCCGTTGTTCCTCGACGCGATGTATGGCGATATGCCGAATAACTGGTCGCCTGAGCTATCAGGGTTAGCTCGCCTGCGGTTCATTACTAATTCATTGACTCGTATGCGTTACTGCTTCCCAAACGGGCAACTGGATATGTACTGCAAAGATTCGCCAGAAAGCGCTCCTGCTCCGCTGAAACCGTGGTTTGCGATACCAGGGCCAGTAACTGATGAGTATTCAGTTATCTTCGGGCATTGGGCGTCACTGGAAGGCAAAGGTACACCTGAAGGGATTTACGGGTTAGATACTGGCTGCTGCTGGGGCGGAGACTTAACCTGTCTGCGCTGGGAAGATAAAATGGTCTTCGTTCAGCCATCGAATCGACAGCAAGATACCGGCGGCGGTGAAACGGCTATTGCTTCATAAAAAAAGCCCGGTGATATATATCACCGGGCTTTTTACTTTTACTTAACGACGTTCCAGCACTTCGAAACAGTAACTGTGTGAGTTACTTTCATCTGCGTCGTGGAATTCACTGAAAGTAGACTGCCACTCATCCGGTTCGTAATCCGGGAAGTGCGTGTCGCCTTCCACTTCTGCGTCGATGTGCGTCAGATACAGACGCTGTGCTTTTGGCAGGAACTGTTCGTAAACACGCCCGCCACCAATCACCATAATCTCTTCTGCGTCGCCACAAGCCTTAATGGCATCTTCTACAGACGATACCCACTGAACGCGGTCATCGGCGCCAGGATTGCTGCTAATGACGATATTCTTGCGTCCAGGCAGCGGTCGACCGATAGATTCCCAGGTCAAACGCCCCATAACCACAGGTTTATTCAGTGTATTACGTTTAAACCAGGCCAGATCGGCAGGCAAGTCCCAGGGCATGGCGTTTTCCATGCCAATTACACGATCTACCGCTAATGCAGCAATCAGACTGATCATTCTATTAACCCAAGGATGGTGAAAAATTTGCCGCCACTATACGGAAAGCATATTCTTTCGTCGACTGTCCGCACGCCTGTCTGTAAGAATTTTTTTGTTCTGCGACTGTAAACCCGTAACGTATTGCTTCCTGATAGAGCAGGAACAATGAGTTAGCGTAAAAGTGCCAGAAGTAACGTAAAAAATTCTTAACTACGTATCGCCACCGACTATGAGTCAATGTAATAGCTGCGGTATAGTTCACCTATATCCCTCTTTGCCGGACAATCCCATGTTGGAAACCACACTTTTTGCCGCCACCATTGCCACTCTGGGGATGCTTTCTCCTGGCCCCGATTTCTTCCTGGTCATTAAAAATGCAGCCCGTTACCCGCGTGCGGCGGCGATGATGACCTCCATTGGGGTGATTAGCGGTGTGGCGACCCATATGGCGTATTGTGTGGCAGGCCTGGCCGTACTTATCACTACGACGCCCTGGTTATTCGGTTTGCTGAAATACGCCGGTGCAGTGTATCTGATCTGGATTGGCATCCACGCTCTGCTCGCTCGCGGCAGCAGTAAAATGGATGTCAGTAATGTTGAACGCCAGCAAACCACGCTTAAAAAAGCCTTCCTGCAAGGTTATTTATGCAACCTGCTGAATCCAAAAGCGACACTGTTCTTCCTTTCGGTATTCACCCAGGTGTTAAGCATCAATTCCGGCACCATGGAAAAACTCTGGTACGCGGGGGTGATTCTGGTTCTGTCCGTTGTCTGGTGGCCACTTTTAGTGGTGCTGATTCAGAGCGAACCGGTTCGCCGGGGTCTGGCGAAAGCACAGAAGATTGTCGATAAGTTGCTGGGTGGGATGCTGATAGCGCTAGGAATTAAAGTGGCTTTGAGCTGAGTTTATGGGCGGTTTAAACCCCGCCCAAAATCACTATTCAGGTTTTACAGGTGGCTCATCCGCCAATTTCCCTGAATGAACGCCCTCTTCCGTTCCTTGCCAGCCATGGCGCTGAATCACATTGAGATGCGCGCGGTCTTCGTTAATCACATCAGTAAGCATAGCGCTGGTGCGCTTGAGAACATCAGCACGTGCTGACCAGTCTGGAGCTGGCACCATCTCTTCCACCATTTGCATATTGAATCGGCGGAAATGGTCAGCTCGTTCCCGTGCCTCGTAACTCCCTACACCCAGCCCTTCGAGCGCTCTGCGCCCCACTTTCAACGCCCCTTCAAATGTCTCACGCTCAGGTTGGTCGATCCCCAACTGACGAAGTCGAATAAAGTGGTCGAGATCGCGTGCGCGGGCAATCACTTTCAGATGCGGGAAATGCTCCTGCACCAGTTCGGCTAACTGCATATTGGCATCTGGATCGTCGATGGCGTTGATCAGCACTTCGGCTTTTGCCGCACCTGCAGATTCAAGTAAATCCACACGGGTTGCATCACCATAAAACACCTTGGTACCAAATTTACGCAGCGTTTCGATATGGTCTGGATCGTGATCGAGAACCACCATTTTCACTCCGCTAGTCAGTAGCAAGCGCCCAGCGATTTGCCCAAAGCGCCCGAAACCGGCAACGATCACGCGCGGTTGTTCTTCATCGATTTCATCGGCTTCCCTCGCCTGCTCTTTGCCTGATTTTTCCAGACGATTAAGCAATACCAACAGAAGTGGCGTTGCCGCCATAGAGAGTGCGACGGCAAGCGTGAGCGATTTTGCCCAGCTGTCGTCCAGCACCTCTGCCATTCTGGCTGTACCAAAAATGACGAAGGCAAACTCACTTCCCTGCCCCAGCAGAACGGCAAACCAACGACGCTGTTTACGCGGTACGTTAAGGGTTTTTGCCACGGTCCAAAGCGTAACAGTTTTAATTGCCAGGAAACCGAACAGCAGCACGATGATGCGTAACGGGTTATCCAGCAGCGTACCAAAATCTATCGACATCCCCACGCCGATGAAAAACAGCCCCAGCAGCAATCCTTTGAAGGGTTCAATATCGCTTTCCAGCGCATGGCGATACTCAGAACTTGCCAGTAAAACCCCCGCCAGGAACGCGCCCATCGCCATGGAAAGCCCGGCTTCCTCGAGCAATAAGCCAAAGCCGAACACCATAAACAACGCCATGGCGCTGAATACTTCCCGCAGGCCAGATCGCGCCACAAACCGCAGTAATGGGCGCGTAACATAGCGACCTAACAATATGACTATCGCCAGTGCCCCCACCACTTTAAGGGCGGAAATCGAAAACGCGGCAAAGGTCGTGGTTGTGCCACTGCTGGCTAGTAAGGGGATCATGGCGACCAGCGGAATGGCGGCGATATCCTGAAACAGCAGTACCGCAAATGCACTGCGCCCCATTTGCGAAACCGTCAGGTTGCGCTCATTCATCGCCTGCATGGCGATGGCGGTGGAAGAGAGCGCCAGCGTCAGGCCGATTAAGACCGCCACTTGCCAGCGTAACCCGAGGAACATGCAGAACAAGCCGAGCAGCAACCCACACGCCACCATTTGCAACATGCCACCGCCAAATACCGACACACGCAGGGTCCATAAGCGTTGCGGGTCCAGCTCCAGACCGATGACGAATAGCATCAACACCACGCCTATCTCCGCAAAGTGCAGAATAGTTTCGGCATCGGTCACTAACCGCAACCCCCACGGGCCGATAATGCAGCCTGCAATCAGGTAGCCGAGCACCGACCCCAACCCAAGACGCACCGCAATCGGCACAATGATTGCCGCGGAGCCGAGATAAATCAGCGCCTGAATCATGCTGTGGCTATCCATGATTCGCCTCCTTCCAGTCGAGCAAGCGTTGCTTGTACATTTCAGCCTGAACCTCGAGGGTGTTTTCGTCGCAAACAAAGGTGTAATGGATAGTGAAATGCGGCAACCAGTTCATACCGCAATACAACGCGGTGGCTTGTAATGGTTGGCCGAGGACGTCAAAACCTGGATGGTCACCCAGTTCGAAATGGTTATCACCGCCACCCGTGGTGACAGCCCACATCACGTTTTTACCGTGTAATGCCGTACCACCGTGGCCATACGCCCAGCCGTGAGAAAGCACCTTATCAATCCACAATTTCATCAATGGCGGCGTACTGTACCACTGCATTGGATGCTGCCAGATAACCAGATCGGCGCGGCTCAATGCCTCTTGTTCAGCAGCAATATCAATATTGAAATCAGGATATAAAGCGTAAAGAGAGCGCACTTCTACATCGGGCAAAAGTGAAGCCTGCTCTATCATTTTTCGGTTTGCATGGGAGTGATGCGGGTACGGATGTGCATAAATAATCAGAATCATAGGGTTGCTTGTCCATATGCGTAATCATCACAGTGTAGTCGCTTAACGATATCCAGCCTACATGTGTGATCTACATAACAAAAAAAGGCTCACCGAAGTGAGCCTTATTAAACTAAACAACCCGAAGATTACTTAGTAATCTGCGCGTGCATTTCCTGAACTGAAATGACTTTTTCAGTTGCATCGGAATTCAGCGCCATCGCGGTGGCAAAGCCGCCGTTCAGCGTGGTGTCGTAATGCACTTTATATTGCAGCGCACTGCGACGGATGAGCTTGGAATCCTCAATCGCCTGACGGCCCGCGGTGGTGTTGATGATGTAGGTATATTCGCCATTCTTGATACGGTCCTGAATGTGCGGACGACCTTCATGCACCTTGTTCACCAGACGTGGGTTGATACCCGCTTCACCCAGCACAACCGCAGTGCCGTGAGTCGCATCCAGCTCAAAGCCCTGTTTCAGCAGTTTGGCTGCCAGATCCACCACGCGTTTTTTATCGCCTTCACGAACCGACAGCAGCGCACGACCTGGTTTACGCATTGTAGACTGGCTACCCAGCATCGCTTTCGAGAATGCTTCAGCGAAGGTACGGCCAACACCCATGACTTCACCGGTGGAGCGCATTTCTGGCCCTAACAGTGGGTCAACGCCCGGGAATTTGTTGAACGGCAGTACCACTTCTTTCACGGAGTAGTAAGGCGGGATGATTTCTTTGGTCATGCCCTGCTGAACCAGCGTTTGCCCTACCATCACGCGCGCGGCCACTTTCGCCAACGCCATGCCGGTTGCTTTGGAAACAAACGGTACGGTACGCGCAGCACGCGGGTTCACTTCAATCAGGTAGACTTCGTTATCTTTCACCGCAAACTGCACGTTCATCAAACCGCGAACCTGCAATTCGAAAGCCAGTTTCTGCACCTGCTGGCGCATCACGTCCTGGATTTCCTGGCTCAGGGTATAAGCTGGCAAAGAACATGCAGAGTCACCAGAGTGAACGCCCGCCTGCTCGATGTGCTCCATGATGCCGCCAATCAGCACGGTTTCACCGTCGCAGATGGCATCGACATCCACTTCTACCGCGTCGTCGAGGAAGCGGTCCAGCAGCACTGGCGCGTCGTTAGACACGCTAACCGCAGTCTGGAAGTAGCGACGTAAATCGACTTCGTCGTAGACGATTTCCATTGCGCGTCCACCCAGTACGTAGGATGGGCGAACCACCAGCGGATAACCAATCTGCGCCGCTTTTTCGACGGCCATTTCGATGGTGGTTACCGTGGCGTTGGCTGGCTGTTTCAGCTTCAGGCGGTCAACAGCGTGCTGGAAACGTTCGCGGTCTTCAGCACGGTCGATAGCGTCAGGGCTGGTGCCGATAATCGGTACGCCTGCGGCTTCCAGTTCACGCGCCAGTTTCAGCGGGGTCTGGCCGCCGTACTGCACGATAACGCCTTTAGGTTTCTCAACACGCACGATTTCCAGCACATCTTCGAAGGTCACTGGCTCGAAGTACAGACGGTCAGACGTGTCGTAGTCGGTAGAAACGGTTTCTGGGTTGCAGTTAACCATGATGGTTTCATAACCATCTTCGCGCAGCGCCAGAGAGGCGTGTACGCAGCAGTAGTCAAACTCGATACCCTGTCCGATACGGTTCGGGCCACCACCCAGTACCATGATTTTGTCACGGTCGTTGTTCGGGTTCGCTTCGCACTCATCTTCATACGTTGAGTACATGTACGCGGTGTCGGTTGAGAATTCCGCAGCACAGGTATCAACGCGCTTATAAACCGGATGCAGTTTGTATTGTTCGCGCAGTTTACGGATTTCAGATTCGCGAACACCTGCCAGTTTTGCCAGACGCGCATCGGCAAAGCCTTTACGCTTAAGCATGCGCAGGAAGTCGTGGTCCAGACCGGTGATACCGACTTCTTGCACTTTCTCTTCCAGACGAACCAACTCTTCAATCTGTACCAGGAACCAGCGGTCAATATTGGTCAGGTTGAATACGCCATCAACAGACAGACCTGCACGGAATGCGTCGGCCACGTACCAGATACGCTCGGCACCGGCGTCTTTCAGCTCGCGGCGGATTTTGGTCAGGGCTTCCGGGTCATCCAGATTCACTTTCGGGTCAAAACCGGTCGCGCCCACTTCCAGGCCGCGCAGCGCTTTTTGCAGTGATTCCTGTTGTGTGCGGCCAATCGCCATCACTTCACCGACAGATTTCATCTGGGTGGTCAGACGGTCGTTCGCACCAACGAATTTCTCGAAGTTAAAGCGTGGAATTTTAGTCACAACGTAGTCGATGGACGGTTCGAACGAAGCTGGCGTTTTACCACCTGTGATGTCGTTCATCAGTTCATCGAGGGTGTAACCGACAGCCAGTTTGGCCGCCACTTTCGCAATCGGGAAGCCGGTAGCTTTGGATGCCAGCGCGGAAGAACGTGACACGCGCGGGTTCATCTCGATAACAATCAGACGGCCCGTTTTCGGGTTAACCGAGAACTGTACGTTAGAACCACCGGTTTCCACGCCGATTTCACGCAGTACCGCCATCGAGGCGTTACGCATGATTTGGTACTCTTTGTCGGTCAGTGTTTGAGCCGGTGCCACGGTGATGGAGTCACCCGTGTGGATGCCCATCGGGTCAAGGTTTTCGATAGAGCAAACGATGATGCAGTTGTCGTTTTTATCACGCACCACTTCCATCTCGTACTCTTTCCAACCGATCAGCGATTCGTCAATCAGCAGCTCTTTGGTTGGGGAAAGATCCAGACCACGCTCGCAGATCTCTTCGAACTCTTCACGGTTGTAAGCGATACCGCCGCCGGTGCCACCCATGGTGAATGAAGGACGGATGATGCACGGATAACCCACGTCAGCCGCAACAGCCAGCGCTTCTTCCATGTTGTGAGCAATGCCGGAGCGCGCAGTATCGAGGCCAATTTTTTTCATTGCCACGTCGAAACGGCGACGGTCTTCGGCTTTATCAATGGCGTCGGCGGTCGCACCAATCATGGTGACGCCAAACTCAGCCAGCACGCCCTGACGTTCCAGTTCCAGCGCACAGTTCAGTGCGGTCTGGCCGCCCATGGTTGGCAGCACAGCGTCCGGGCGCTCTTTCTCAATGATTTTGCGAACCACTTCCCAGTGAATCGGCTCGATGTAGGTCGCATCCGCCATTTCTGGGTCGGTCATGATGGTCGCCGGGTTGGAGTTCACCAGAACAACACGGTAACCCTCTTCACGCAGCGCTTTACACGCCTGCGCACCGGAATAGTCGAACTCACACGCCTGGCCGATAACAATGGGGCCTGCGCCGAGGATCAGGATGCTTTTTATATCTGTACGTTTTGGCATTTTCTTAGCTCCTGATTATTTCGCAGACTGACGGTAGTGCTTAATTAATTCGATAAAGTGGTCAAACAGCGGCGCCGCATCGTGCGGGCCAGGGCTTGCTTCTGGGTGCCCCTGGAAGCTGAATGCGGCTTTATCTGTGCGATGAATACCTTGCAGCGTGCCATCGAACAATGACTTGTGGGTCACGCGCAGATTCGCTGGCAGCGTGGCTTCGTCTACCGCAAAACCGTGGTTCTGAGCGGTAATCATCACGCAATCACGGTCGAGGTCTTTAACCGGGTGGTTGCCGCCGTGGTGACCAAACTTCATCTTCACGGTTTTCGCACCGCTCGCCAGAGCCAGTAACTGGTGGCCCAGACAAATACCGAACACCGGTACGTCGGTTTCTAGGAAAGATTTAATTGCGCTGATGGCGTAATCGCATGGTGCCGGGTCACCAGGACCATTAGACAGGAAGATGCCGTCTGGATTTAACTTCAGCACATCTTCAGCGGACGTTTGTGCCGGAACCACCGTCAGACGGCAGCCGCGGTCAACCAACATACGCAGAATGTTGCGTTTCACGCCGTAATCGTAAGCGACAACATGGAATGGCAAATCTTCTTCTTTAGCCGCTTCAGGCAATTCGCCTTCCAGCGTCCAACTCCCCTGTTGCCAGGCGTAAGATTCCTTCGTGGTCACTTCTTTCGCCAGATCCATACCGTTGAGGCCTGGGAATGCTTTCGCTTTTTCCAGCGCCAATGCCGCGTCTAAGTTATCTCCGGCGATGATGCAGCCGTTCTGTGCACCTTTCTCGCGCAGAATACGGGTCAACTTACGGGTATCGATATCGGCGATGGCCACAATGTTATGGCGCTTGAGGTAGGAAGAAAGGTCTTCGGTATTGCGGTAGTTGCTGGCAATCAGTGGTAGGTCACGGATAACGAGGCCTTGCGCATGTACCTGGGAGGATTCTTCGTCAGCAGCATTGGTGCCGACATTGCCGATATGAGGATAAGTAAGAGTGACGATTTGGCGGGAATAGGAAGGATCAGTGAGGATTTCTTGATAACCGGTCATAGAAGTGTTGAAAACGACTTCCCCCACTGCCGACCCCGATGCCCCAATGGCCCGACCGTGGAATTGGGTTCCGTCTTCCAGAACCAATATTGCTGACTTAATCAAAACGCCCTCCAGGGAATAAACAGTCAATTTATTTGCATATTAATTCAAAACCATTTCCTGAATCAATGCAAAACAGCCTGTCATTTGGATTTTTGACAAACGGCGGCATTCTAGTGAGAGACCGGGGAAAAGTCTACCACAAGCGCAACTTTTTATGTGTTTTTTGCCACTCTGAGTGGAAAAAGTGGAATTGACCGATGAAATCAACAACTAACTTATAGCGCGTAAACGGTTGCGGACCTGGATGAATAGGAAACTAACGATTTCCGGGGTGAAAAGTGGACCAAATGGTCAAAATTAATCATGAGACAGCAAAAATAGACAGGAAGAACGCATTTAATGAAGGTTAGATGGCTATAACGATGAAATACACCAATAAAATTACAAAATAAAAAGGGCAATAAAATATTGCCCTATCAATCAATACTTTATGATTGAAATAACCACATCACGATGGGTAATAAGATTTACAAACTATTCAGATCCAGCACATCACGCATATCATAAAGACCATTTTTCATTGATTTCAGCCATGAAGCAGATCTAACTGCGCCATTTGCAAAAGTCATGCGACTTGAAGCTTTATGCGTGATTTCAATGCGCTCGCCGATGTCCGCAAACATCGCCGTATGTTCACCAATAATGTCGCCCGCACGCACCGTAGCAAAACCAATAGTGCCTGGAACGCGCTCGCCGGTGTACCCTTCACGGGAGTAAACCGCACACTCTTTCAAATCTTTGTCCATCGCATGTGCAATGGCTTCACCCATTGCCAACGCGGTGCCTGACGGCGCATCCACTTTGTGGCGATGATGGGCTTCGATGATCTCGATGTCGGTATAATCCCCCATCACTTTGGCCGCTTTTTCTAACAGCTTGAGCATCACGTTCACACCCACGCTAAAGTTTGCCGCAAAGACAATGGGGACGTCAGCTGAGGCATCCGTAATCGCCTGCTTGCCCGCATCATCAAAACCAGTGGTACCAATAACCATCCCTTTGCCGTGTTGGCGGCAAAAAGCCAGATGATTCAATGTGCCTTCAGGACGAGTGAAATCGATAAACACATCGAAATCCTTCACGACCGCATCCAAGCTGTCGCTGACAATGACGCCTGTTTTGGCAACGCCTGCTAGTTCACCAGCGTCACTTCCTACTAAGGATGAACCCGGACGCTCAAGCGCAGCACCCAGTTTGACGCCATCCATCAGTATTGCGGCCTGAATCAATTGTCGCCCCATGCGACCACCCGCACCCGCGATTGCTACACGGACTTGTGACTCATCCATATTCACTCTCTTTTCTTTAATAAACATTCGTGTACCCAAATAACTCGATTGCAACCTATGCACCAGCGTCTCGAAGCCTGTCGGGTATACTCAGGTTAACTAGCCCAAAGCAGCCTCGCCACTCGAAAACACCGATAATAAGAAATTAATGACAAACGGCTAAAGTTATCAGTAAAACCTATGAATCACCTGACAATCAAAGGGTTTTAAGTCAGTCATTTTGCAAACCCGCACGACTCCCTTACCACCAACGTAGGCGGAAGGATTATCCGTTTTGGCGGTTCGTCGTTGCCCTGAATTCGCCTATACAATAACTCCCCCGCTTTGCGTCCAATCTCTTTGGCCGCGACGGAAACCGTCGTCAGTGCAGGCTGTACCAGAGACGCTTCGGTGATGTCGTCGAATCCTATCAGCGCAAAATCCACACCTGGCTGGCGGCCCATTTTCCGTAGCGTCTGCATCACACCCAGCGCCACAATATCCTGATAACAGACTGCCGCTGTGATTTCCGGATAACGGCTAAACAACTCTTCAGCCACCCGCGCGCCGTCACTTTGGCTGGCGAGCGATGAAACAACCCATTCGCTTTTCGGTTGGATACGATGTTCCAGCAATTTACTGCTGTAGCCCCCAATACGCTGGGCGCGGCTGATGGAGTTTTCACTGCCGCCGATAAATGCGATATGCCGGTGGCCCAGACGCAGCAAATGCTGTGTCGCCAGTTGCGTACCCAAAAAGTTGTCAGTGCCGACGAAATCGAAATCAACGTCGTCCATTGGGCGCACCACCATAATCGCCGGAATGTTCCGCCGCTTCAGAGTTTCGAAAAACAGCGGCGGCGTCTCTCTTGCCGCGCACAACACCATTCCGCAGGCGTTGTTACGCATCAGAGAATCGACAAACTTTTGCTGGCGTTCACCCGATTCCTCGCTATTGGCGAGGAACAGCAGCAAGTCGTGGCGCTCCATTTCCTGACTCAGCCCGGCAGTCATTTCGCCATAAAACGGGTTGGTGATGTCGTGCAGTAATAATCCGACCTGGTTGCTGGTGCGATTGCGTAGATTCGCAGCCGTCTGGTTGTAAACATAACCCAGATCGTCCAGGGCTTTGAGTACGCGACTTCGGGTGGCGTCAGATATTCGGCCTCGATTACGCAACACCATCGAAACGGTCGCGGTTGAAACTTCCGCCTGTTTTGCAACCTGGGCAAGGGTAACGGTGCTCATCGACACTCCTTACAATTAAGCATTTCCCAATAGATTAATCGAATAACCAAAAAATTACTCTCTGCCATGTGAAAGCCATCACAGATAACTCAATTATTCGCAATCTATTGCTAAAAGTGGTGGGTTAATCGCGTTTACCACACTGTTCAAAATGGGTTAATCGATTAATCTTAATCTATCAGAAACAGGGAGAATATTATGCATCCGGCATCATACGATAAGTATCCCGAAGTCAGGGTTTCAGGGTTTGACCATCAGGCAACTCAGGGCTGGTCAGCTATCAAGCACATGCTTGATAAGCAACTCACGCGCACCGAAAAAACCGTGCTAGTCATTGACTGCTACCCCGGTGTTCAACTTGACGAACTGCATTCACAACTCATTACGCAGTTGCATCCGGATCTGGTTATCAACGCAGGATCAGCGCGGTTGAGCGAGCAACATCTGCATGACTTGCTGGCGTATAACCTGACCGATGACCGCGTCTTCGGCGTGCTTTCCTGCCACGAACTACCCGAATTTTTCTGCCCGGAAAAACTGGCCCACGCCCAGCAGCAGGTTGCTGAAGTCAACAACGGTCTGGTCGTGATTTACGGCCCAGGGGCTGCATTGATCCACCAGGGTGACATGCTGGTCTATGCCGATCTTGCGCGCTGGGAAATCCAACAGCGTTTTCGTCGGGGTGAATTGGGCAACTGGGGCGTAGATAATTGTGATGAAGATATTCTGCGCCGCTATAAACGTGCCTTTTTCATTGAGTGGCGCGTGTTTGACCGCCATAAAACCCCGTTGCTAAAACGGGCAGATTTCCTGCTCGATACCAACAACCCTGAACAACCCGCCATGGTCAGTGGTGAAGCGCTACGCCACGGCCTGCAACAAACCACGCAACAGCCTTTCCGCGTGGTGCCCTTCTTCGACCCAGGAGTCTGGGGCGGCCAATGGATGAAAGACAAATTCAATCTCGATCCCTCAAAGCCAAATTACGCATGGTGTTTTGACTGTGTGCCCGAGGAGAACAGCCTGTTACTGCGTTTTGGTGATGTGCGGATCGAGATCCCCTCTCAGGATCTGGTGTTGCTTTACCCTCGCCCGCTGCTTGGTGAGCGCGTTCATGCCCGATTTGGTGCGGAATTCCCGATCCGTTTCGATTTCCTCGATACCATCGGCGGGCAGAATTTAAGTTTCCAGGTGCATCCGATAACGGAGTACATCCAGCAGCATTTCGGGATGCACTACACGCAAGATGAAAGCTACTACCTGTTGGAAGCGGAACCGGGTGCGGAAGTTTACCTCGGGACTAAAACGGGCATCGATCCGCAAGAAATGCTCGATGACCTTGCCGCCGCACAGCGTGGAGAAAAAGCGTTTGATGATGAGAAGTTCGTTAACCGCTTCCCGGCCCGTAAACACGATCATTTCCTGATCCCTGCGGGCACCGTGCACTGTTCAGGATCGGGCGCGATGGTGCTGGAAATCAGCGCCACGCCGTACATTTTCACCTTTAAATTATGGGACTGGGGCCGATTAGGTCTCGATGGTCTGCCGCGTCCGGTGCATCTGGAACATGGCGCGCAAGTCATTGACTGGCAACGTGATACCCAATGGGTGACCGAGCACCTGGTGAACCATTTCGAGCCGATTGCCGAAGGCGACGGCTGGCGCGAAGAACGTACCGGCCTGCATGAACGGGAGTTTATAGAAACACGTCGCCACTGGTTTACTCAGCCCGTAACGCACCATACCAACGGCGGGGTCAACGTGCTGAACCTGGTAGAAGGTGACGAAGCGCTGGTTGACAGCCCAAGCGGCGCATTCGAACCGTTTGTCGTGCACTACGCCGAAACCTTCATCATTCCCGCAGCCGTTGGGGAATACCGAATTTCACCGTACGGTCACGGTGCTCATCAACAACTCGCCACCATGAAAGCCTGGGTAAGGGGATAAAAATGATTAATGTGATTCTGGCAACACACGGCTCACTGGCAGAGGCGCTTCTCACCAGTTCGCGCATGGTATACGGCGAGTTGCCGCATGTTTTCCCCGTCATGCTCACGGAAAACAAAGGCATCAATAGTTTTGCTGATGAGTTTTCCGCTGTTTTGAAAGAGGCAAGCAAAGGAGCCGATGGTGTGCTGGTGTTGTGTGATTTGCAAAGCGGTACGCCGTGGAACATCGCCTGTCATCATGCGTTCGACCCACAAACACAGCCACCAATCGCGGTTCTCGGTGGGGTGAATTTCCCGATGCTGCTGTTAAGCGATGAAGTAAAAGATCTGCAAGATGTTGAGCACGCTGCCGCGCAATTGCTGGAGCAAACGCAAGAAACGCTGGTACAGGCACGCCTGGCTGAAGCTGCGCAATCGGATGATTTTTAAGGGGGCACGATGAGTATTTCATTTGTACGTATCGACGATCGGGTGATCCACGGCCAGTTAGTGACTCGCTGGGCAAAAGAGTTGCCATGCCAGGGGATTATCGCGATTGACGATGCAGTCGCCGCGGATCCTCTACTTTCCTCAGTCATGAAAGGTGCAGTGCAGGACATCAAAGTTTGGCTGTTTGATACCGCAACGGCGATTGAAAAACTGCCAAAGATCATCGCCAGCGAAAAGCAGTATTTCGTGATTGGCAAATCCCCCGTCACGCTAAAACGCATCGAAGAAGCGGGGATCAGCCTGCAAAACAGCAATAAAAAAATCAACGTTGGCCCGATGAGCGCACGTGCCACCACCACAACCATTGGCCCTAATCAGTCTGTAAACCCGGAAGAGATAGCCGCGTTCGACTACCTCTCAAGCCGCGGGCACCAGATTGAATTTCGTCTGGTTCCTGATGCCAGCAGCTATAGCTGGCAGGACGCTCGCCAAAAACTCAAATAAAGGAGTGCATTATGGCTTTTGAAGCGGCTTTGATCGGCATTCTCTGTTACCTCGGTGCGTTGAGCAGCCCATGGCTGCTGGGGCTTACTGGTGGCTGGTATTTGATTACTCGCCCGTTGGTTTCAGGAATGTTGGTAGGATTTATTCTCGGCGATGTTCAAACCGGGATTATCATTGGTGTGGCGGTTCAGGCTGTGTACATCGCGATGGTAACCCCCGGTGGATCTATGCCTGCCGATCTGAACTTTGTGGCTTTCCCGGCCATCGCGCTGGGTATCCTTTCCAATAAAGGCCCGGAAGTCGCCGTGGCGTTAGCCGCCACTATCGGTATTGCAGGGACTGTATTGTTCAACGCCATGATGGTACTGAACTCATGGTGGAACCACCGAGCAGACGTGGCACTTGAGAAAGGTGACGAACGCGGTGTGTACCTCAACAGCGCCATCTGGCCACAAGCCACCAATTTTGTGATGCGCTTTGTGCCGACGTTTATTGCCGTCTATTTTGGCGCGCAGTATATCAATGCCTTTATGGACAGCCTGCCGCATATCGTCCTTTCCACGATGAACGTGCTGGGCGGCATTCTGCCTGCGGTCGGTATCGCGATTCTTCTCAAACAAATCATCAAAAATTACAGCATGCTGATTTACTTCCTGGTGGGGTTTATCTGCATCGTTTTCCTGAAGTTAAACATGGTGGCGCTGGTGATTGTCGGGGCGCTGCTGGCGTTAATTCACTACAACTACAAACCCGAGCCGCAGGCTGAACGTGTAGCCTCAACCGCCACTGATGATGAGGATGAATTCTGATGGAAGAACGTAAACTCACTCGCCAGGATTTACGCCGCTGCTGGCGTAGCTGGATGATGTACAACCTCTCGTCCATGAGCTTTGAGCGCCTTGAGTCATTCGGTTTTTGTTTGAGCATGCTGCCGGTGGCGAAAAAACTCTATCCCGATGAGGAGCAACGTAAGGAAATGCTCAAGCGCCACGCGTCGTTTTATAACACCGAGCCACAGTTGGGTGCGATAGTGAACGGCATGGTGCTGGGACTGGAAGAAAAGCGCGCCAATGGTGAACCAATTGACGGCGAAACCATCAACACCCTGAAAGTGGGATTGATGGGACCAGTGGCAGGCATTGGTGATTCAATGATCCCTGGGATGCTAATCCCGATTCTTCTCAGTATCGGCATGGCGCTTGCGGCAGGCGGGAATATCCTCGGACCGCTGTTTTATTGCGTTGCCTGGCTTGCGATCATCATTCCCGGATCGTGGTTCCTGTTCCTGAAAGGTTACCGCATGGGTTCAACGTCTGTTGAAATGCTGGTGAGCAGCAAATCAACGCGCCTGCGGGAAGCGCTATCGTTACTCGGCGTATTCGTAATGGGTGGCGTGGCGGCAAGTTATGTGAAGCTGGGGACCGGGCTTGAGTTTGTCACCAAAGATGGCGTGAATATTCATGTGCAGCAGATGCTGGATGGAATTTTCCCGAATTTGTTACCGTTGCTGGTCGTGATTGGCACTTGGTATTTGATGGCTAAACGCGGTGTTTCGCCGGTGAAAGCGATGTTGCTGTTGTTGGTGCTGGCAGCGGCAGGTGTGGCAGTTGGATTGTTTAGTTAATTGTCGTGTTACTTTCCCCCTCACCCCCGCCCTCTCCCAAAGGAGAGGGAGGAAACCGTACGTCCCCTCTCCCTCAGGGAGAGGGTTAGGGTGAGGGTATTTTTTAAGGATGAAAATTCACCCACTTCTGACTCACCATCCCCGGCTTAGAAATAAACTGAAACCGCGCAGGATCGTCTATAAATTGCTGATATAACGGCTCATCTGTTATACCAAACTCGGTATAACAACGCGGCGACGTCACCTGTAAGCGCCCCGGCATGTAATGGCGATTATGCTGCCAGGCAATATGTTCATCTTGTAACAACGGATACCACGCCAACCCTTTGTAAGCGCGAACCGCCTCGTATTCAAAACCGTATTCTCTGTCACACCAGGCACCGAACGTCAGTGGTTCATCGGGCGATGCTGAAATCGTGGCGTGCGCCCAACCCGGCGGTACCAGCACTTTTTCACCGGGGCCTGCGAGAACGGCAAAACAGCGCCCCGGATCGTCAGCAACATACTCCTGCATATAGATAATCGCTTTGCCCTGCCAGATTTCATACAGCTCAGGCGGCGACCAACCGCTATGGCTGCTGATGCGGTGAATATGTCCCTGGCTACGTATGGGTTCATCACCCAAGCGCCCAGAGGCGTACGTCACCACGCCAAACAGCAACATACGTTTTTTGAGCTCTTCCCTGTCCTGCAAACGCGCCACATCCATCACGATGGCATAAACATCTTCCGGCCCATCACAGTGCGGATCGCGTAACGAAGCGCGGATGCTTTCAAGTTTGCGGATCTCCGGCACCGGCCCGATCACTTCTTCGCCGTAGCTAAAGCCCATTGGCTGGTGGTGCACTTGCATATCCAGCCCGAAATGCAGGTGCGACTTAGCCATTTTGCACCTCTTTGCCCTGAATTTTTCCGTCCTGCAAAATAACGCGTAAGGCAAAACCCTGCGCCAGCGAGCCGTAATCATGGCCCGCAATGCTCGGCCAAACAGCCAGCGCTGAGAGCACTTCGCTGCCGGTATTGATCAGCCGATGCGCGGTATCCCCTGGAATAATGTGCACGGAACCCGGTGAGACATGCTCCAGCCAAGCTTTGCGCTGCTCGTTTTGCAACAGCAGCAAGCCACTTCCCCGTATCCCGAAATACACTTCTCCCTGCTCGCGGCGCTGATGGAAATGCCCGCGAGTCATATGGAATTCATTGCCCACACGGCCCGGATGCAGATGCGTCATGCCAACATACAACTCACCTTCCCCTTGCAGGGAATTGAGCATTTCGACTTCATAAATCGGAGTATCGGATGGAATAGCCTGCCAGGCGGCGATATCGTGAAATACGCCGCTCAAATCACCGCTGCGGGTGACTTTTTTAATCACATTTTCAGCCGTGAATTGGCCCGTAAGGAACGCCACGCTCGGTGGCTTATTGAAGGTAATGCTCATAGTTTTTCTCCGGCCCAAGGAGAACTGCTGAATCAGCATAGCAAGGTTAATCGATTAACCGAATAGTTGGACCGGAGAAAGTCGATCTGCATCGCGTTAAATATTACGGGGCCAGCGCCAGCACCTCTGCCACCCACGCCTGGAAACCTGCTACGTCTAAATCCATTGCTACCTGCGCATTGGGCTGTCGTTGTAAACGACCCTCCAGATCGACAACCGTGGTTCCCGCCGTAAACTCGCCGTGGGTTTCTACCGCGACAAAGCACGATTGGGTCTGGAAGAGTTCAGGTTTCACCAACCAGGCGATAGCGCAGAGATCATGCATTCTCAAACCCGTAGACATACTTCCGCTGCGATAGTGGCTGAACAGCGCGTGCAGCATTTTCCCGGTTTGATTCAGTTCAGGAAGTGTTGCCAGATATGCTGGGCTAAGCATCGCCTGATTGGTCACATCCAGCCCGCACATCACGATCTCCAGCCCGCTTTCAAAGACGCGCGCGCCTGCTTCAGGGTCGATAGCCATATTGAATTCAGCGTTCGGTGTGAAATTACCGCGACCCGCCGATCCGCCCATGATCACCAGACGTTTGATCTTCGGTTTGCACTCTGGGTACTGAGTGAGCAACAAAGCGATGTTGGTCAACGGGCCAATCGCCACCAGCGTGACGGGCTCAGGACATGCATTTAAACAATCATAAATGGCCTGAAAAGCCGGTTTATCCAGCGGCTGGCGTTGATGTTCAACGAACGCATAACCTTCCATGCCGGACTCACCATGAACATAGGCTGCATCACGCAGTTTGCGCACCAGCGGGGTGGCGGCACCTTGTGCAACCGGAATATTCTTCTGCCAGAAGTGCATTAATTGCAGGGCATTGCGCGTTGTTTTCTCAATGCTGACGTTGCCTGCGACTGTCGTCAGAAGTTTTAAATCCAGCTGCGGGGCAAAAATCGCGGCGGCTATCGCGACGGCATCATCAATGCCAGGGTCGGTATCGAGAATGATTGAAGTTTTGTCCATAAATCGCGCTCTTCTCTTTTAAGCTTATTAGGTACATAGGTGGCGATTAGCTTACTATGTAGCTCGCTTCTATTTTTTGGTCTGGTCGAGAAAAACGATGAAAACCCCACAGGCAAGCATTTCAGAATCCGTCACTCAACATCTTGCGCGACGAATTATGCACGGCGATCTCGCGCCGGGGCTTTCACTGCCTGGTGAGAACGAACTGGCCGTTGAATATGAAGTCTCACGCACTTCCGTGCGCAATGCGCTCCAGGTTCTTGCGGCAAAAGGACTTATCTCGATCCAGGCCAAAAAACGCAGCACAGTGAACAGCCGCGAGCAGTGGAGCCTGCTGGATATCGACGTATTAGGCTGGCTGGCTGAAGGGGAACTCGACCTGAAACTGGTTGAGCAACTGATCGTGACGCGTCTGATCTTCGAGCCAAACGTGGCAACGCTTGCGGCACTCAATGCCAACGGCCACGATCTGGCAGCAATGGAAGATGCACTCTTACTGATGCGTAAAGGTCAGCTTGAAGCACAAAAATCCTTGTTTGAAGAAGGCGATATGGCGTTTCACCATGCCTTATTACGCGCCACGCATAACCCCTTTCTTTTAGCCCTCGGAAATGCACTTTCCGCAGCCATGGCGCTCTCCTTCCGGCAAACGCTTGAAAAAGACGTGCGCCAGACGAAAGCTGCCGTCGATGAACACTACCTGCTGTTTGATGCCATTCGCCTTAAACAAATCGATAATGCTCGCCTGCAAATGCGCAATATTCTGCTCAATGCCGCCAAAAAACGGATCTGGCAAGATCGGCCGGAAATGTTCGACCACATTATTTGATCCTCATCTGATGTAATTTCGATCTCCCTCACACATCGTGGCGTTTTTTTGTTCTAGCATTCTTGTATTACAAGATTGCATGGTTTGTATTACTTGAATGAACAAAAACTGGATTGCCATCGATTGGGGAACCACTAACTTCCGTGCATTTTTAATGCAGGGTTCGCAGCCGATTTCCCGTATTAGTGAAGCCTGCGGGCTGTTGTCCGTAGAAAAAAATCAATTTGCCACCACGCTGCACAGCCTGCTGCAAAACTGGCTTGTGCAATATGGCAATTTGCCGATTGTGATGGCGGGGATGGTGGGTTCGCAGCAAGGCTGGCATGAGGTGCCTTACGCACCGCTGCCGTGCAGCGCAAGCGATTTATCTTCACGCACACTGGCTTTCACCACTCCCTGGGGAAGCCAGGCCTGGATAATTCCCGGTGCTAACGGCATCAGTCAGTTTGGGCAGCCAGATGTGATGCGTGGTGAAGAAGTGCAATTGTTAGGGCTGGCGGCACGCCATCCGGCAGACCAACTGAGCGCTTTGCTGCCCGGCACGCACAGCAAACACGCGCAAATGCACAACGGCGAAATAACGTCTTTCTCCACTTATATGACCGGAGAAATTTTCTCGCTGTTATCCCAACATTCGATTCTTGGCCGCGCTTTGCCGGAACAGCAGGATGACAAAGATGCGTTTCTGCTGGGCGTGAAAAACGCAAAACAGGGTGCGCCATTTACCCATTTAATTTTCTCAGCGCGCACGCGCCGCCTGACGGGTGAAATCCCTGAATCCAGCGTCCACAGTTATCTCTCCGGCTTAACGATTGGCTACGAATTACTGGCGTTGCCTGTTGGGCAACAGTCCTGGATCGTGGGCAGCCCGTCGTTAAGCGCTCGCTATCAGCTGGCGGCAAGCTTGCTGGATCTCAATCTTTCCCCTGCCAACGGCGATGACTGCTTCATTCATGGCCTGTGGCACCTCTTTACCCTGCTTCAAGGAAATCCGTCATGATCCCGGAAAATTTCATCGCCCTTTGGCAAAACGAGCCATTACCGCTGGTCGCCATTTTGCGCGGCATCACCCCTACCGACGCTGCCGAGGCGGCAGAAATCTTGCTGGAATGCGGCTTCAGTTATCTTGAAGTTCCGCTCAACAGCCCCTCCCCGCTGGAATCCATTTCCCTGATGCGCAAAGTCGTGGGTGAACGCGGTTACGTAGGCGCAGGCACGGTGCTGACGGTTGAGCAGGTTGATGCGGTTGCCGAATGCGGTGGGCAACTGATTATTTCTCCAAACTGCTGCCCTGATGTTATCCGCCACACCAGTAAACTCGGGCTAATCAGCATGCCGGGCATCATGACACCCAGCGAAGCGTTCAGCGCCATTGCCGCCGGTGCCAGCGCCCTGAAACTCTTTCCAGCCGAACATGTCAGCCCTGTGATAACCAAAGCTTTTCGCGCGGTGGTGCCACGTGAAGTGGCGTTGTTACCGGTTGGCGGTATTACGCCTGATGCCGCGCAAATGCGTAGCTACATGCAGGCAGGTGCCAACGGTTTTGGCCTTGGCGGCGGGCTTTATCAGGCAGGAATGAGCCTGACTTTGCTGCGTGAACGTGCGCAGGCTTATCAACACGCCTGGCGCAAGTGTGTGCAGTAACCCAGCAATAATTTACCAATAAAACTATAAAAGGTCTGAGCCCTGAACTCAGCCTCCCCTACAACTGGAGAACAACATGAGTGAATTAATAGAAAGAAAATCAGCGGACTCCACTGCTGAATCAAAGGTCTACAACAAGATTACCCGGCGGCTGATCCCGTTTTTAATTTTGTGTTATTTCTTCGCCTATCTGGACCGCGTTAACGTCGGGTTCGCCAAACTGCATATGCAGGATGCGCTGAATTTCAGCGATACGGTTTATGGGCTTGGCGCGGGCATTTTCTTTATTGGCTACTTTCTATTTGAGATGCCAAGCAACCTGCTGATGCAAAAATTTGGTCCGCGCTTCTGGATTGCTCGCATTATGGCAACCTGGGCGGTGCTCTCCGCTGGCATGATGTTCGTCACCACGCCCACACAGTTTTACGTGGTGCGTTTTTTGCTCGGTGTGGCGGAAGCCGGTTTCTTCCCAGGGATCGTGTTTTATCTCACGCTGTGGTTCCCGTCATGGCGCTCGGCCCGCACGCTGGGGCTGTTTATCCTGGTGACCCCGCTGTCGACCATTATTGGCAGCCCGCTTTCAGGCCTGATCCTCAAAGTGTTTGAAGGTGTCGGTCATCTGCATAACTGGCAATGGCTGTTTTTGGTCGAAGCGATCCCCTCCTTCTTGCTGGCCTTCGTGGTTCTGCGCTATCTCGATAACGACGTAAAATCAGCCAAATGGTTGAGCGATGCTGAGAAACAGGTCGTCATTAATGATCTCGCCAAAGACGCAGCCAACCGGGCGCTCGCCAATAAAGGCAAAGTGGACAGTAGCCTGAAAGGGATGCTGAAAAATGGCTATGTCTGGCTGCTGGCGCTGGTATTTTTCAGCTTCAACATTGGCTACTACGGCATCAACTTCTGGCTGCCGTCGATTATCAAAACCTCCGGTGTGAGCGACGATTTCCATATCGGCTTGCTGGCTGCCCTGCCATACGTCTTCGGTGCCGTATTTATGGTGTGGAACAGCCGTCACTCTGACCTGAAGCAAGAGCGCCGCTGGCATATCGCGATCCCGGCTCTGATTGGTTGTATTGGGCTGACGCTGAGCGCGTATTGCAGCGGTTCCACCTTCTGGATGATGGCGTGGATTTGCGTGGCGATGTCCGGCACCCTGGCGCTAATCCCAACGTATATCAGCCTCCCCGGCGCGTTGCTATCAGGCACTGCCGCCGCTGCGGGCATCGCCTTTGTTAACTCCATCGGCAACCTTGCCGGGTTCTTTGGCCCAACGGTACTGGGCTGGTTGAAAGACACCACCGGTCGCACGGACATCGGCTTATACATTCTGGCGGGCTTCCTGCTGCTGTGTGTGCCGCTCATCCTGACGCTACCCGCACGTCTGGCGAACCCGAAAAAAGTGATCGCTTCACCTGAACAGAACGATGCGCAGTCTGAAGCTGCCCATCACATTAGTCGTTAACGCGAGAAAGAGATTAAGCATATGAGTGGATGTGGCGGATGTGGCGGATGTGCCAGTTGTGGCACGCATTTCAACCCAATCCTTGAAGGTGACGACGGCGCGCTGAAACGGGCGCTGTATAAGTCCATGGGGCATACCGACGAGCAATTACGCAAACCGGTGATTGCCGTGGTTAACAGTTACACCAATGCCACCGCAGGCCATGCCAACCTGAATGAACTCACGGCAAAAGTGTTGGAAGGTATTGAAGAAGCCGGTGGCGTTGGCATGGTGTTTGGCACCATCGCGCCATGCGACGGGATCGCCGAAGGGCATCTGGGGATGCGCTATATTCTCGCCGCCCGCGAGGTGATTACCGCCTCCATCGAAGTGATGATGCGCGCCCACCGTTTCGACGGCATGGTATTGCTCGGTTCATGCGACAAAATTGTACCGGCAATGCTCATGGCCGCAGCACGGCTGGATATCCCGGCGATTATGGTCAACGGCGGCCCAATGTATCCAGCTGAATACAAAGGCAAACACTGGGACGGCAACATTGTTACCGAAGCCATTGGCTGGAAAAAACGCGGTGAAATCAGCGAAGAAGAGTTCGCTCATATAGAAAATATCGCAGAACCAGGGCCGGGTTCCTGCACCATGTACGGCACCGCGAACACCATGTGCTGTATTGGTGAAGTGCTGGGCATGAGCCTACCGGGGAGCAGTACCTTGCCTGCTGTCTCGCAAGAACGCAGGGATTGCGCCGTAGAAACGGGCCGTCAGGCGGTGGAACTGGTGCTAAATGGCGTGAATGCTCGCCAGATTATTACGGCAGAGTCCATTCATAATGCGATGGTTTATCTGCTGGCAACCGGTGGCTCAACCAACGCGATTCTGCATCTCCAGGCGATTTATTACGAAGCCGAGCTGGGCCATCTGCCGCTTTCAGCCTTTGACAAACTGAGCCACAAGGTTCCTTTGGTTGCCTCACTTTACCCAGCTTCTGAGCACGACATGATCGACTTTTGGGAAGCAGGCGGCGTGCAGGCAGTGGAGCATGAAATCAGCACACTGATGCATCTGGACGCACTGACTGTCGCGGGTAAAACCAAACGCGAATTGCATGCCGAAGGAAAACGCAGCCGCCGCCCGGAAGTCATCCATACGCTCGCGATCCCCGTGCGTAACGAAGCGGGCGTTGCCGTGCTTCACGGCAATCTCTCCCCGCTGGGTTGTGTGGTGAAACCGGCGGCGGTACCGGAAAACCTGATGGTATTCCGTGGCCCTGCGGTGGTGTTCAACAGCGAGCAAGAATCCGTTGATGCGATTATGTCCGGGGAAATCCAACCGGGCAGCGTGCTGGTGTTGCGTTATGAAGGGCCAAAAGGCGGGCCGGGCATGCCGGAAATGTACAAACCAATGAAATCGCTAGAAGGTATGGGGCTTTCCGATTCCTGTGCGCTGATCACCGATGGGCGTTTTTCTGGATCTAACCGTGGATTGTTCGTCGGCCATATTTCACCGGAAGCGGTGGACGGTGGCGAGTTGGGGCTGGTGGAGGACGGCGACGAAATCTCGATTGATATCCCAACGCGTATGCTGACGTTACACGTTTCCGAAGAAATCCTGGCGACACGTCGCGAAAACTGGAAGCCAGTGAACAAAGAAGTACCACGTGGTTTCCTGCGTTTGTATCGCCGTTGGGCGTTGCCCGCCGCGCAAGGTGCGGTGCTGGCAGACAGGGAGGATGACTAATGGCTAAGCACTTTACCGCGCAGGAAATTATTGGCGTTAACCCGATTACCGCGATGCCATTTACCACCAGCGGAGAGATTGACGAACGCAGTTTTGCGCGTCTGCTGGAACATCTCTCCACCAGTGGCGCGCAAGGCACTACGCTGTTCGGCATCGCCAGTGAGTTTCCAAAGTTGCATGACATGGAACGTGACCGCCTGGCGCAAATGTTTGTCTCAACGCTGGCAGGCAGCCCGCTTTATCGGGCGATGTCGGTCACCGACCACAGCACCGAACTGGCCGTTAAGCGTGCACGCTACTACGAAAAACTAGGCGTGGACGCGCTAATGCTTCTGCCACCTTTTTTCCTGAGCCCGAGCCCACAGGCAATTCAGGAGCATATTTTTGCGGTGCTGGAAGCGGTAGATATTCCGGTCATGGTGCAGTACGCACCGGGGGAAACCGGTCTGGCTATCACACCAGAACAGCTGGCCGCCGTCGCAGAACGCTACCCGCATGCGGTATTTAAAATCGAATGTAACCCGCCAGTGGATTACACTCGCGAGTTCTTAGCCAAAGCGCCACAGGCCAGCGTACTCAACGGTTACGCCGGGCTGTATATGCTGCAAATGCTGGCGGCAGGCGGCAAAGGCGTGATGCCTGGCTGTTCGTTTACCGAAGTCTACGTGCGTATTTATCGCCACTGGAAGAACGGCGAGCAACAGCAGGCTGAAGCTTTGCATCAGAAACTCCTGCCATACATTCAGCGCTGGATGACCCATTGTGAATACATCATTCAGGTTGAGAAAACGATTCTCGCGCGGCGCGGGATAATTGCGACCGACTACTGCCGCCGTCCCGGTTGGCAGTTGACCGCCGAAGATCAGCAGTTAATTGAACGGTTCCTGAGTGACTTCCCACTCTGATCAATTTGCCGGGTAAAAAGCAGCCAAAAAAAATGGGGAGCCAAAGCTCCCCATTCAATAGTGTAAAAAGTGCGGTATTACTGGACTTCTTTGATATCCAGTCGCAATTCGCGCGGCACTTCGAAAATAATGTTTTCTTCGCGTCCAACGAGCTCACGGGCTTCGCTGCCGCCGAGTTCACGCAGACGTGCCAGAACGTTTTGCACCAGAATGTCTGGCGCAGACGCTCCCGCAGTGACACCTACACAGCCAGCACCTTTAACCCACTCTTCCTGGATATCCGTCGCATCATCAATCAGATACGCCGCTTTCCCCATACGCTGTGCAAGTTCGGCAAGACGGTTGGAGTTAGAAGAGTTTTTCGAACCCACAACCAGCACCACATCAGCTTCATCTGCCAACGCTCGCACTGCTTCCTGACGGTTAGTGGTGGCGTAGCAAATGTCATCTTTACGCGGGCCGATGATTTTCGGGAAGCGTTTACGCAACGCGTCAATCACGTCAGAAGTGTCATCCACAGAGAGCGTGGTCTGGGTCATAAACGAAAGTTTGGCTTCGTTTTTTACATCCAGCTTGCTGACATCTTCCGGTGATTCGACCAGGTACATTCCACCTTTCGGGTTGCTGTACTGGCCCATGGTGCCTTCCACTTCCGGATGACCGGCATGGCCAATCAGAATGGATTCTTCACCACGACGGCTGGCGCGAGCGACTTCCATATGCACTTTGGTCACCAGCGGGCAGGTCGCATCAAACACCGTTAAATCACGGCCTTTAGCTTCGCTACGCACTGCCTGGGAAACTCCGTGAGCCGAGAAGATCAGGATTGCGCCATCTGGCACTTCACTGATTTGTTCGATGAAAATAGCCCCGCGCTCACGCAGGCTGTCTACCACGTAACGGTTATGCACCACTTCGTGGCGGACATAAATCGGCGCGCCGTAAATGGCCAGCGCGTTTTCAACAATGCTGATAGCGCGGTCTACCCCGGCACAAAAACCCCGAGGGTTAGCCAACAGGATCTGCATTCAACGCCTCCAGTACCGGGTTAACTTCCAGTACTTCGATATCAAAATGAATGGTTTGCCCGGCCAGCGGGTGGTTAAAGTCAACGGTGATGGAATCCCCGTTAACTTCACGCACGACGCCAGGCATCTCGCTGCCATCCATTGCGGTGAACAACATAATTGCACCCGGCACCGGTTCGCCCGCGTCGATAAATTCACGACGCGAGAAATACTGGATCATGTCAGGGCTTGGAATACCAAACGCCGACTCCGGTGCCAGAGAGAATGCTTTCTTGTCCCCTGCTTTCAAACCGACAAGCTGGTCTTCCATGCCTGGTGACAATGTTTCATCGCCCAGCGTGAAGAGTGCCGGTTTGCCATTATTGCGCGTTGACTCGGCAGTGGAACCATCTTCGAGTTTCAGCGTGAAGTGCACCAAAACTCTGCTATTGGCCTGGATAGACTCAGCCATGGATTACCCTTTTTGCTTTGCGGGCTTGTCGGAGGAGACAAAGAACCCCTCCAGAACAATCAGCGCCGCACCGATACAGATTGCCGTATCGGCCAAATTAAACGTGGCGAAGTGCCAGTCGCCGACATAAAAATCGATCATGTCGACCACAAAACCGTGCCACAAGCGATCAAACAAGTTGCCAAGTGCACCGCCAATAATTAAAGCATAGGCGATGTTATGCAGCTTCTGCGTGGCTTTGGAACGATACATCAGCACCGCCAGAATCACGCAAATACCGATGGCAATTCCTGCAAAGAACCAGCGTTGCCAGCCGCCTTTATCCGCAAGGAAACTGAACGCAGCACCGTAGTTACGGGCGTAATGCAGGTTCAGCGATGGGAACAGCGATACGGTGTCCCCCAGCATGAAATGCTGGAGGATCAGGTATTTGCTACCCAGGTCGACGATCAGAACCACGACCACCAGCCACAGCCAACGTAAACCAGTCGAACAAATCGATTTACTCATCAGGCAAACTTACGCTTTTCGCCGTCGCCGGCTACGTTGGTGACACAGCGGCCACAGATTTCTGCGTGTTCCGCTACCTGGCCGACGTCGGTGGTGTAATGCCAGCAGCGCGGGCACTTCTCACCGTCAGCTTTACGCAGAGCAATTTTCAACCCTTTGAGGATTTCGCTTTGCTGTGCGTCTTCAGTTGCCTGTGCATAATCGACAACATCCGCGCCGGAGGTCAACAGGACAAATCGTAATTCATCACCCAGGCTATTGAGCTTCGCGGCCAGGTCACTGTCGGCATACAGCGTCACTGCGGCTTCCAGAGAACCGCCCACACGCTTGTCAGCACGCGCTTGTTCGATAACTTTGTTCACTTCGCCACGCACGGTTAACAGCGTGTCCCAGTAATCATTGTTCATCGTTTCGCTATCAGCCAAACCGAACAGATCTTCGTACCATTCGCCGGTAAAGACGTATTTCTCACGGTTACCTGGCAGGTAAGCCCAGATTTCGTCAGCGGTGAAGGACATGATTGGTGCCATCCAGCGAACCAGCGCTTCTGCAATGTGGAACAGCGCAGTCTGGCAGCTACGACGCGCCACGCTGTCGGCTTTCGCGGTGTACTGGCGGTCTTTGATGATGTCGAGATAGAACGAGCCCATTTCGATGGAGCAGAAACGCATCAGGCGTTGCACCACTTCGTGGAAGTCGTAGTTTTCATAGGCTGCAAGGATATCGGCCTGCGCTTCTTGCGCACAGCCAACGGCCCAGCGATCCAGTTTCACCATCTCTTCTGGTTTCACCATATCGGTTTCTGGATTGAAGCCGTTCAGGTTCGCCAGCAGGAAGCGTGCGGTGTTACGGATACGACGATAAGCATCAGCAGCGCGTTTCAGGATTTCGTCAGAAACGGCCATTTCGCCGGTGTAATCCGTAGATGCCACCCACAGACGCAGAATATCCGCGCCCAGTTTGTTCATCACATCTTGCGGAGAAACGGTGTTACCGATGGATTTGGACATTTTGCGGCCCTGACCATCCACGGTGAAACCGTGAGTCAGTACCTGGCGGTAAGGCGCTTTGCCTTTCATCGCAGTCGAAATCATCAGTGAAGACATGAACCAGCCGCGGTGCTGATCCGAACCTTCCAGATACATGTCTGCCGCGTGGCCGTTGAATTCAGGGCGCACATCAACAACAGAGGAGTGCGTTGAACCGGAGTCGAACCACACATCCAGGGTATCTGGCACTTTGGTGTAGTTATCAGCGTCATCGCCCATGATGTCGCGTGGGTCGAGATCCCACCACGCCTGGATACCGTCTTGCTCCACACGTTTAGCGACTTCTTCCATCAGTTCCAACGTGCGCGGGTGCAGCTCTTCAGTGTCTTTGTGTACGAACAGAGACATTGGCACGCCCCAGGTACGCTGACGAGAGATACACCAGTCCGGACGGTTAGCGACCATCGATTCGATACGCGCCTGGCCCCAGTCAGGGATCCACTGCACGCCTTTGATCTCTTTCAGAGACTGCTCGCGCAGGCCTTTTTGATCCATGCTGACGAACCACTGAGGTGTCGCACGGAAGATGATTGGGGTTTTGTGGCGCCAGCAATGCGGGTAGCTGTGCAGCAGCTTTTCAACATGCAACAGTGCGCCTTTATCACGCAGGATATTGACCACAAGGTCGTTCGCTTTGAAGACCTGAACACCGTCCAGACCTTCATAAGTACCAGGCAGATAGCAGCCATCCGGGCCAACCGGGTTAGCCACTTCCAGGCCGTATTTCTGGCCAATGACGTAGTCGTCCGGGCCGTGGCCTGGCGCGGTATGAACGGCACCCGTACCGGCTTCCAGCGTAACGTGCTCACCCAGAATCGCTGGAACGTCGAAATCTAAGAACGGGTGTTTGAAACGCATCAGGTCCAGTTCTGCACCTTTCACGGTGCCCAGAACTTGCCATTCGGCGATACCTGCGCTTTTCATTACGCTTTCGAGCAAATCTTTTGCAACGATCAGTGCCTGGCCATCAACCTGTACCAGAACGTATTCAAATTCTGCATTCAAAGAAACAGCGCGGTTAGCAGGCAGTGTCCACGGAGTGGTGGTCCAGATAACCAGAGATACCGGGCCATTAACTTGCGTTGCGCCAAACTTAGCTTTTACCGCGTCGGCATCGACAGCCTGGAAGTTAACAAAGATGGACGGCGAAGTTTTGTCATAGTACTCAACTTCTGCTTCAGCCAGCGCTGAACGGCAGTCGACGCACCAGTGAACAGGTTTAGCCCCTTTATGCAGATGGCCATTGCCCACGATTTTGCCGAGCGCACGGATGATGTTCGCCTCGGTTTTGAAGTCCATCGTCAGGTACGGACGTGACCAGTCACCCAACACACCCAGACGGATGAAGTCAGCACGTTGACCATCAACTTGTTCTGCCGCGTATTTACGACAGGCTGCACGGAATTCCGCCGCAGACACTTTCTCGCCAGGCTTACCAATAAGTTGCTCAACTTTCAGCTCGATAGGCAGACCGTGGCAGTCCCAACCCGGAACATACGGAGAATCAAAACCGCTCAGTCCTTTGGACTTGACGATAATGTCTTTCAGAATCTTGTTTACTGAGTGACCAATATGAATGTTGCCGTTCGCGTATGGAGGGCCATCATGCAGAATGAAGGATTTTTTGCCTTTCTTTGCATTACGGATAATGCCGTACAGGTCATCATCATTCCAGCGAGCCAGCATGCCCGGTTCACGTTTAGCGAGATCGCCACGCATCGGGAACCCTGTTTCCGGTAAATTCAGGGTAGATTTAAAGTCACTCATTAGATTCTCGGTTCCGTTGTTAGCTTGCTCAGGTATTAGGCCCGAAAAATTCGCGGGCGGTTACCACATCTTTGGCGATTTGCGCTTTCAGTTCATCAAGCGAAGCAAACCGTTGTTCATTACGTATTTTTTTACGCAGCACCACATCAATATGGTGCCCATATAAGTCCATTGCAACGTCCAGCAAATGGACTTCTAACTGTTGACGCAAGCCCGCCACCGTTGGGCGTGTTCCAATGTTGGCAACGCCGGGTAGCAGTGTATCGCCAAGGCCTGCGACTTCTACCGCAAACACCCCTTTTACCGGGGATACCTGACGACGAAGCGGTAAATTCGCCGTTGGGAAACCAATGGTTCTGCCTAGTTCATCGCCGTGGACTACTCGCCCGGAGATGCTAAACGGATGACCCAGTAAACTCTCGGCCAGAGCTAAGTCGTCTTCGGCCAGAGCCTGACGCACCGCTGTACTGCTAATGCGCACGCCACCCTCGCAGAAAGTTTGCGTACTGGTGACATCAAAGCCAATATCCTGCCCAGCCTTCTGTAATAACAAGAAATCCCCCTGACGACCAGCGCCAAAGCGGAAATCATCCCCCACCGCGAGAAATTTTACCCCGAGGCGGTCAACCAACAGATCGCTGACGAAGTTTTGTGCAGTGAATGCCGCAAAGCGACGATCGAACCGTACGCATAGCACGTAGTCCACACCACATTCGGCCAGATAACGAAGCTTTTCGCGCAGACGTGTCAGGCGCGCCGGAGCTTTATCGCCCGCGAACAATTCAAGCGGTTGCGGTTCAAAGATCATGACCATCACCGGCAGATTGCGCGCACGCCCTTCCGCACACAGCCCTTTTAGCAGGGATTTGTGGCCTCGATGAACGCCATCGAAATTACCAATGGTGAGGACACACCCGTGGTGGTTCTGGCGTAAATTATGTATGCCGCGTATCAGCTTCATGGCTGGCTCAAAACAGTGGAAATCGGCGGATTATATCAATTACCGCGGTGAAGGTTAACCGGCGATTGCCCCCTTTGATATAAAGCCGTAAGGATTTCATTATGCTGAGGGGGTGTTTCAGTGCGAAGACGCGCTTTTGAACGAATTTTGTTAGCTAAAGGCTGTATTCGCAAGCCCGATGCTGGTAGAATCCGCACCATCACAACGTAAGAGGTGTCGTAAGTTTAGCGGCGCTTATTTGCACAAATCCATTGACAAAAGAAGGCTAAGAGGGCATATTCCTCGGCCTTTGAATTGTCTACATAGATCATATTTGGGAGTTGGACCTTGGCTAATATCAAATCAGCTAAGAAACGTGCTGTACAGTCTGAAAAGGCTCGTAAGCACAACGCAAGCCGTCGCTCTATGATGCGTACTTTCATCAAGAAAGTATACGCAGCGATTGAAACTGGCGACAAAGCTGCTGCACAGAAAGCATTTAACGAAATGCAACCAATCGTGGATCGTCAGGCTAGCAAAGGTCTGATCCACAAAAACAAAGCTGCGCGTCATAAGGCTAACCTTGTAGCGCAAATCAACAAACTGGCTTAATCGCCTTTCTGTTGTTAGCTTGAAAAAAACCGGCTTATGCCGGTTTTTTTATATCTAAAATTTGTCACTCACTTAAAGAGCGCAGAATAATCCCGGTTACATACGCGCTGCACTGCCGGATGCTGGATCATACGTTCCGCAAATATCGCGTGATACTCTTCCATCACATTCTCAACTCGCCCAATCTCAACAATGTTCTCATCGTTATAGATATCCTGACCGTACAGCGTCGGGGCAACGAAAATCGCATTGTGCGCAGCACCAAAGGCTTTCATCAACGCGGCATCATCAAACTCCCCAAGAATTTCAACGTTCAATCCCTGAGTGTTGATCCAGTTGAGGATCTTGCGCCCCAGCATCGAGCGGCGGCCTGGGATTAATAAACGTCGGGTTTCAAGACACGCCGGGAAAGGCAGCTCAGGTACTGGATTCTGAGTCCAGAAACTAACACCGCACTCACCGATTTTCACCGAGAACAGCCCTTCTTGCTGGGTTGAGTCAATCGGGCAATCGGAGATGATCATGTCCAGCTTGTGCTGGCTCAATTGCTCCAGCAGCATTTCATGAGTCGATTCAAAACAGCGCAGGTGGATTTGTTCATCTTCAACGACCGCCGCATCGAGCACGCCACTGACCAGACGTTTTGACAAGGCATCCGCAATCCCGACGTCAAACAACAGACTGGACTCTTTGCGATAGTTCACGATATCCAGCATTTCCTGGCTTAGGGTAAACATGCGATCCGCATAACGGAAAACGAGCTGGCCCAGTTCAGAAGGCTCGAGGCCACGCCCTTTGCGCTTAAAGAGTTTACCTTGCAGACGCTCTTCTAATGCTTTGATCTGGCCAGTGATGGTTTGTGGCGTTAAATAAAGTGCTTCAGCGGCACCGACTACAGAACCTTCTTTGCAGACATGCCAGAAGTAGTAGAGGTGGTTGTAATTGATGTGTGACATATTCGCTCCCTGATAAACAATCCATTCACTAACGGCTCCTTAAGGAGCCGTTAGTGGCAAAATTAATGATGCTGTAACTGCGAGCTGAAACGGCTTCTCAACATGCAGTAACCCACCACCGCCGAAAGCAGTGACCCCAATAAGATACCCAGTTTTGCCCAGGTAATCAGTGCCGGGTCTGCCCCGTCAAACGCCAGCGAGGCGATGAAAATCGACATGGTAAAACCAATCCCGCACAGCACACCGACCGCCATGATTTCCTTGCAGGTGGTTCCTTCTGGCAACGTCGCCAGCTTCAGCTTGAGAGCCGCCCAGCAAAACAGGCTAATGCCCAGAGGCTTGCCGATAAACAGACCCGCCATAATTCCCATCGGTAACAATGAGGTTAAGCCCGCAAACGTGACACCATCCAAAGAGACGCCCGCATTGGCGAAAGCAAACAAAGGCAGAATCAAGAACGCGACCCAAGGATGAAGCACGTGCTCAAGAGATTTTGCCGGTGAATGCCCGTTCACTTCTTTAAGCGGAATCAGGAAACCGATAATCACCCCTGCAAGCGTTGCATGGACACCGGATTTCAGCACTGCGGTCCACAACACCACACCGACCAGGATATACAAACCGGTACGGCGAACGTTGCAGATATTCAGCAAGGCCAGGATTGCAATGGCACCTGCGGCGACAGCCAGCGAAAGCACAGAAAGATCGTTGGTGTAGAACAGAGCAATGATAACAATCGCGCCCAGGTCATCAATAATTGCCAACGCCATCAGGAATACTTTGAGTGCAACCGGCACACGATTTCCCAGTAGTGCCAGAATACCCAACGCAAAGGCAATATCCGTTGCCGCCGGAATCGCCCATCCCTCACGAGTAACCGGGTCCTGGAAGTTGAACAGCAGATAAATTGCCGCAGGGATCACCATGCCACCCAACGCAGCAATCACCGGGAACGACGCCTGACGCATGCTGGCAAGCGAGCCGCTAACCATTTCGCGTTTTACTTCCAGGCCAACCATCAGGAAGAAGATGGCCATCAGCGCATCGTTAACCCATAACACCAGGTTTTTACTGATATCCAGCGCGCCAATGCGTACCTCAACCGGCGTTTCTAAAAACGCGTGATAAAAAGCGCTGGTCGCGTCAAGGTTGGCAAATATCATGGCCATCGAGGCAGCAATGATCAGCAAGATGCCGCTTGCGGCCTCACTGTGAAAAAATCGCTGTAATGTTTTGATCATCCCTTCATCTCCCAAACAAGCAGCAAAAAACAGTTAAGCCGCTAATAGGTTGTTAGAGTAATGGTTATGACACATCGATAAAAGTAGATTATATTGCATGAATAGATCGTAAAAAACGAAACTTACCATTCATTACGCTAATCAAAATGACGCATAAAAAAGCCTGAACCAAAGATATTCGATTCAGGCTTTTAACTGCACAAAGGAGAACGGTGTTTAGCGGGTTAAATCATCAAAGAATTTCTTCACGCCATCAAA
The DNA here is from genome assembly GCF_027594725.1 of Buttiauxella sp. WJP83. Taxonomy (NCBI): domain Bacteria; kingdom Pseudomonadati; phylum Pseudomonadota; class Gammaproteobacteria; order Enterobacterales; family Enterobacteriaceae; genus Buttiauxella; species Buttiauxella sp. WJP83. The sequence goes on along the minus strand of NZ_CP110080.1, from coordinate 656,596 downwards.
GAAGCTCTTTGAACGCGGACTATTCTTCTCACCACTTGGCCCACCAAAACTTTCAGCCAGATCGCGCAGTAACTGCTTCTGCTTTTCGTTCAGGCTGACAGGTGTTTCCACCACAACGCGGCATAGCAGGTCGCCCTGAGCTCCGCCACGTACGGATTTCACCCCTTTGCCACGCATTCTGAACAATTTGCCCGTTTGCGTTTCGCCTGGAACTTTGAGATTTACACGGCCATCAAGCGTTGGCACTTCAATCTCGCCGCCCAATGCAGCCATTGCAAAGTTAATTGGCACTTCGCAATACAGGTTATTACCTTCACGCTCAAAGATTGGGTGTTGTTTAACCTGAACCTGAACGTACAAATCACCTGATGGTGCACCGTGCTCACCCGCTTCCCCTTCGCCTGCAAGACGAATGCGGTCACCGGTATCAACACCTGCCGGGATTTTCACCGACAGTGTTTTTGTTTTTTCTACGCGACCATGTCCATGACAGGTATTGCACGGATCTTTAATAATCGAACCGCGACCCTGACAGTGTGGACAGCTTTGCTGCACCGTGAAGAAGCCCTGGCGCATTTGCACCTGACCTTGCCCATGACACGTCGGGCAAGTCTGCGGCTTGGAGCCCGCTTTCGCGCCGCTACCATGGCAAACGCCACACTCTTCAAGCGTTGGGATGCGGATCTCTTTGGTGACGCCACGAACCGCTTCTTCCAGCGTTAAGTCCATGTTGTAGCGTAAATCGGCACCACGGGAAGCGCGTTGACGACGGCCACCACCGAAGATGTCGCCGAATACGTCGCCAAAAATATCGCCAAAGTCCTGGCCGCCACCACCAAATCCACCGTGACCGCCACCACCCATGCCGCCTTGCTCAAACGCAGCATGACCATACTGGTCGTACGCGGCACGTTTTTGCTCGTCGGTAAGGATTTCGTAGGCTTCTTTAATTTCTTTAAACTTCGCCTCAGACTCTTTGTCACCCTGATTACGATCCGGGTGGAACTTCATTGCCAGGCGTTTATAGGCTTTCTTGATTTCACGCTCTTCCGCGCTTTTCGGAACGCCTAAAACCTCGTAATAGTCTCTCTTCGCCATCTTTTTTGTCTGCCCCTAACATGCGTGCACGGGCGTAGAGGAAAACCTCGACGCCCGTGCCAGTTACAAACCGCTCAAAGGGCGATTATTTTTTGTCTTTAACTTCTTCGAACTCAGCATCAACAACATCGTCGTCTTTGCTAGCAGTGTTGCCAGCATCAGTCGCGTTGCCTGCTTGCTGTTCAGCGTGCTGTGCCTGAGCCAGTTCCATCAGTTTCTGAGAAACTTGTGCCAGTGCCTGCATTTTCGCTTCGATGTCAGCTTTGTCTTCGCCTTTCAGAGAAGTTTCCAGCGCGCTCAATGCAGACTCGATTGCAGTTTTGTCATCAGTTGGCAGTTTGTCACCGGCTTCTTCAACTTGCTTACGAGTGCTATGCAGCAAGTGATCACCCTGGTTACGGGTCTGAACCAGTTCTTCAAACTTACGGTCAGCTTCTGCGTTAGCTTCTGCATCACGCACCATTTTTTGGATTTCTTCTTCGTTCAGACCAGAAGAAGCCTTAATGGTGATTTTCTGCTCTTTACCGCTGTTTTTGTCTTTCGCGGAAACGTGCAGAATGCCGTCAGCATCGATATCGAAGGTCACTTCGATTTGCGGCATGCCGCGTGGTGCTGGGCTGATACCATCCAGGTTGAACTGACCCAAAGATTTGTTATCAGAAGCACGTTTACGTTCACCCTGAATCACATGGATGGTCACCGCAGACTGGTTATCTTCAGCTGTGGAGAACACCTGGCTGTGTTTAGTCGGGATAGTGGTGTTTTTGTTAATCAGTGAAGTCATGACACCGCCCATGGTTTCGATACCCAGAGACAGCGGGGTAACGTCCAGCAGCAGTACGTCAGTCACATCACCAGCAAGTACACCACCCTGAACAGCAGCACCGATTGCAACAGCTTCGTCCGGGTTCACGTCTTTACGTGGTTCTTTACCGAAGAACTCGGTCACTTTTTTCTGCACCATTGGCATACGAGTCTGACCACCCACCAGGATAACGTCCTGGATATCGGAAACAGACAGGCCAGCATCTTGCAGTGCAACTTTCAGCGGCTCGATAGAACGGTTTACCAGGTCTTCGACCAGGGATTCCAGTTTCGCACGAGTCACTTTGATGTTCATGTGTTTTGGACCAGTCGCGTCTGCTGTGATGTACGGCAGGTTCACGTCGGTCTGTTGAGCAGAAGACAGCTCAATTTTCGCTTTTTCAGCAGCTTCTTTCAGACGCTGCATAGCCAGTGGATCGTTACGCAGATCGATACCTTGATCTTTCTTGAACTCTTCCACTAAGTAGTTGATCAGACGGCTATCGAAGTCTTCACCACCCAGGTGGGTATCACCATTGGTTGCCAGAACTTCGAAGGTTTTCTCGCCATCAACTTCATCAATTTCGATAATAGAGATATCGAAAGTACCACCACCCAAGTCATAAACCGCGATAGTACGGTTGCCAACTTCTTTATCCAGACCGTAGGCCAGAGCCGCTGCGGTTGGTTCGTTGATGATACGTTTTACTTCCAGACCTGCGATACGGCCAGCATCTTTAGTTGCCTGACGCTGTGCATCGTTGAAGTATGCAGGAACGGTGATAACAGCTTCAGTGACTGGCTCACCCAGATAATCTTCAGCGGTTTTCTTCATTTTCTTCAGCACTTCAGCAGAGATCTGCGGAGGTGCCATTTTCTGGCCTTTTACATCAATCCATGCGTCGCCGTTATCAGCGCCGATGATTTTGTACGGCATGATAGCTTCATCGCGCTGGACTTCTTCGTCCTGGAAGCGGCGGCCAATCAGGCGTTTGATCGCGAACAAAGTGTTCTGCGGGTTAGTCACTGCCTGACGTTTAGCCGGCTGACCAACCAGAATCTCACCATCCTGGGTGTACGCAATGATAGAAGGAGTGGTGCGGTCACCCTCGGCGTTTTCCAGAACGCGAGCAGTAGTACCATCCATAATCGCTACACAAGAGTTGGTAGTACCCAGGTCGATGCCAATAATTTTACCCATCTAAACGTCTCCACTTAAAATTTGTCGTCATATGGTCGTGAACCTGTTATGCGGGCAAACAAGAGTCTTTCAACTGCCCAAACACGCTTTTTTTCAGGTCCATCAACTGCGGTTGCATACAAGATGGGGTCACTAAGCTCTCCATCAAGGGGCAAGGTAAAAAAAATTTTCATCTTCACACCTGTTTAGATCATGGACTCGGGACCTTCACCTGATTATGATGCCGCGCCCCGCAGCCCTTTCGCGGCTACGAGGCGCTTACATATATCCATTTTCAGACGAATTTTAGAGGAACTATGGGCAACACTAAGTTGGCTAATCCAGCTCCCCTGGGCTTGATGGGCTTCGGTATGACGACCATCCTGCTTAACTTGCATAACACCGGCATCTTCCCTTTTGATGTCAACATTCTTGCAATGGGTATTTTTTACGGTGGTATCGCACAAATTTTTGCTGGCCTGTTGGAATTTAAGAAAGGTAATACTTTCGGCCTGACAGCATTCACTTCTTATGGCTCTTTCTGGCTGACTCTGGTCGCCATTTTGATCATGCCTAAGATGGGCCTTGCAGACGCTGCAAACGCACACTTCATGGGCGCATACCTAGGTCTGTGGGGCATTTTCACCCTGTTCATGTTCTTTGGAACACTGGTTGCTTCCCGCATGCTGCAGTTCGTGTTTGCAAGCCTGACCGTTCTGTTCGCTCTGCTTTCTATCGGACACTTTGCTGATAGCGAAAGCATCATTCACGTTGCTGGCTGGGTGGGTCTGGTTTGTGGCGCCTCTGCCATTTACCTGGCGATGGGCGAAGTGCTCAATGAGCAGTTTGGCCGCACCGTATTGCCAATTGGTGAAAAACACTAATTCCCGCGTAGCGGTAGTGTGAATACAAAACGCGGAGCCAAGCTCCGCGTTTTTATTTATGAATGCTGTAGCGGCCGTTGAACCACTTTATCTTCATGCGTTAAATCATTTCGCAGCCAAACCCCCAGCCCCAGCCCAACCATCGACAGTGCCAGCACATACCAGGCGGGAGCCATTGGCGATACAGCCGATAACATGGTGACGAAGATAGGTGTCAGGCCACCGAAAATCGCATACGACATATTATAAGAGAACGAGATCCCGCTAAATCGCACTTCCGCCGGGAATGCTCTGACCATCACGAACGGCACAGCGCCGACGACTCCGACACTTAAACCGACCAGGCCATATAAAAAGAACAGATACTCAGGATGGCTGGCAGTCAGGTGATAGAACATCCAGCTGCATATCGCCAGCAACAAACTCCCGATAATAAAGGTTTTGCTCGCACCAATACGGTCGATAATCAGCCCCGCCACGATACAACCGATACACAGCATGACAATCGCAATACTGTTCGCCTGAAGCGTCAATGCTGGCGCGATACCCAATTGTTTTTGTAGCCAGGTTGGCGCCATTAATATGACGACCACAATCCCCGCGGACAGCAACCAGGTCAACAGCATCGAAACCACCACGGCTTTTTTATGGTTCACGATGACCGATTTCAACGGCAACTCTTCCGCCAGGGCTTTGCGTTGCTGCATCTCAATAAAGATCGGAGTCTCTTGCAACCAGCGGCGCAGATACATCGCCACCAGCCCAAAAATACCGCCCAGGAAGAAGGGAATACGCCAGCCGCCATCGTGAATGGCCTGCTGCGTCATCGAGGTATTAATAATGGTCGCGACAACAGAACCCAGCAAGATCCCCGCCGTAAGGCCAGCCGTTAACGTACCGCATGCGATCCCGATTCGTTTATAAGGGACATGCTCGGCAACAAATACCCAGGCACCCGGCACTTCCCCCCCGATTGCCGCCCCCTGGAGCACACGCATCAGAAGCAGTAATACCGGAGCGGCAATGCCAAGAGTTTCGTAGGTTGGCAACAGCCCAATCGCCAAAGTTGGCAACGCCATCAGCAAAATGCTCAGGGTGAACATTTTTTTACGACCGACAAGATCGCCAAAGTGGGCCATGATAATGCCGCCTAACGGACGAGCCAGATAACCCGCAGCAAAGATGCCGAAGGTTTGTAGCTGGCGAAGCCATTCAGGAATATCCGCAGGGAAAAAGAGTGCCCCGACGACAGTGGCAAAGAAAACAAAGATGATGAAGTCGTAGAATTCGAGGGCGCCACCGAGGGCGGCAAGAGTCAGGGTTTTGTAATCCTGACGATTCAGAGGTCTTGTGCGTTGTGTTGAATGTAATTGTTGTGACATAAGAACCTGCGCATGAAAATGAGTGTGGTTTTTAGTTTCCATTTTGCTGTAAAGCAAAACTTACTATAACGATCCCCACTCGACATGCCAGAGCCACTACATCTTATGTCACAAACAACCTATTTTTAGCTCTTTATTTCACGAATTGCGCTTTTAGGGCGAAAAGCTGCTACTACCTTGCTCTCAGTCTCGATATAAGGGCCATCCAGAAGCTGTATACAATACGGTACACTTGCGAATATTCCCGGCACGACAACGTTGCCATCAGCATCTTTGACGCCTTCGAGCGTTTCTTGAATCGATTTCGGCTGGCCTGGTAAATTCAGGATCAATGCCTGCTTACGGATAACACCAACTTGCCGCGAAAGAATCGCTGTTGGCACAAACTGCAGGCTGATCTGGCGCATCTGCTCGCCGAATCCGGGCATCACGCGGTCAGCGATGGCAAGTGTCGCATCCGGTGTTACATCACGACGAGCCGGGCCAGTGCCACCCGTGGTTAACACCAAATGACACGCCATCTCATCCACCAACTCACACAGCGCTTGTTCAATAAGCGGTTGTTCATCAGGGATTAAGCGGGTTTCGATTTGAAAAGGAGTGGTTAAGGTTTTTTCCAGCCAGTCAACAAGGGCCGGAATGCCTTTATCTTGATAGACACCGCTTGAAGCGCGGTCAGAGATGGAAACTAAGCCAATGCGTAAGGTATTCATATCATTCCCGGAGAGTCAAAACTTTAACGGAATGATACACGGCGAAGTGTGTTGCAGACAGGGTGAAACACTAAAAAGCGTGGCCGGAATGCTCCGGCCACACGAATGATTACAGCAGGTCGCCGATCATTTTTTCCAGTTTTTCCTGGTCGATAGCAAACTTACGGATGCCGTCAGCCAGTTTATCAACAGCCATCGGATCCTGGTTGTGGCTCCACAGGAACTCGGATTCTGTCATACGCTCTGGACGCGCTTTAACTTCGCCGGTGTAAGCCAGTTTACGCTCAACCGCACCTTCGCTTTCAGCCAGCTCTTTGAGCAGAGCAGGAGCGATGGTCAGGCGGTCACAACCTGCCAGTTCGATAATCTCACCCAGGTTACGGAAGCTTGCGCCCATAACAACGGTTTCGTAACCGTGTTCTTTGTAGTACTGGTAGATTTCAGAAACAGAAACGACACCAGGATCTTCTGCCGGTGCGTACTCTTTCTTATCAGTATTCGCTTTGTACCAGTCCAGGATACGGCCTACGAATGGAGAAATCAGGAACACGCCTGCTTCTGCACATGCACGAGCCTGAGCGAAGGAGAACAGCAGAGTCAGGTTGCAGTTGATGCCTTCTTTTTCCAGCTGTTCAGCGGCACGGATGCCCTGCCAGGTAGAAGCCAGTTTGATCAGGATACGGTCATTGCTGATGCCCGCATCGTTGTACATTTTGATCAGGCGTTTTGCTTTAGCGATGCTGGCATCGGTGTCATAGGACAGACGCGCATCAACTTCAGTAGAAATACGACCCGGGATCAGTTTCAGGATTTCCAGACCAATATTCACCGCCAGCTTGTCAGTTGCATCCACAACTTGCTGTGCATGAGAGCTGCTCTGCTCACGCGCCCAGCTAACCGCATCATCAATCAGTTTGCGGTATTCTGGAATTTGCGCAGCATTCAGAATCAGAGATGGGTTGGTGGTAGCATCTTGCGGTTGATACAGCTTCATTGCCGCAATATCCCCGGTGTCCGCAACAACTGTGGTTAGCTGACGCAGGGAGGTCAATTTATCCGTCATGATAGTGTTTCTCGTTAGGTGGAACTTGTTAGGGGGATGTAACCGGTCTGGCCTGATGATATCACGACGTAAGTCAGGTGCAACCGCAGTGATACATCGGTAGGAACTGAACGCTAAACTGGTAAATCCAGTGTATTATTCCCCAGCAATGTAAAGGACTATATGCGGCCACAATGCCTGTAACTCAAGCAAACGAGAGATGTTAATGGCAGATTTTTTTCTGTTTATCAATGAAATACTCTGGGGTTCAATCCTCATCTATTTATTAGTCGGGACGGGCCTTTGGTTCACCTGGCGATGCGGTTTTGTACAATTTCGTTATCTGACGAAATTACGTAGCCTCATCATGTCGAAAAATGAGGCCGATCCTTCCGGAATTTCCTCATTTCAGGCACTTTGCACAAGCCTTGCCGCACGCGTGGGTAGCGGCAACCTTTCGGGTGTCGCACTTGCCCTAACGCTTGGTGGCCCCGGCGCTATTTTCTGGATGTGGGTGGTTGCCATGCTCGGTATGGCGACGTCCTTTGTTGAATGCTCCCTTGCCCAGCTTTATAAAACTCGCGACGACGAAGGCAATTACCGCGGCGGCCCAGCCTGGTATATGGAACGCGGTCTGGGAATGCGCTGGATGGGCGTGATGTTTTCCATCTTCCTGATGATTGCCTTTGGGCTTATTTTTAATGCGGTGCAAGCAAACTCAATCGCCAACGCGGTGAACATTGCTTTTGGCATCCCTAAAACCTGGATTGGCATCGGGCTCGTTGTCTTAACGGCAGGCGTTATTTGGGGAGGGATGCGTGGCACTGCGCGCATCTCACAATGGCTGGTTCCGTTTATGGCGCTTATCTGGGTGTTAATGAGCCTGGTGGTCATGGCGATAAACATTGAGCGTTTGCCAGATGTCGTTTCTCTGGTGTTCAAAAGCGCGTTCGGCTGGAAAGAAGCGGCATCTGGCGCTCTGGGGTTCACCATCAGCCAGGCGATCACCAACGGTTTCCAGCGCGGAATGTTCTCTAACGAAGCTGGAATGGGTTCCTCACCTAATGCGGCTGCAGCCGCTTCGGCATGGCCTCCGCACCCCGCTTCGCAAGGGTTGGTGCAGATGTTTGGCGTGTTTATCGATACGATAATCATCTGTTCTGCTACCGCGGGAATCATCCTTTTTTCAGGAATTCTGGATACGCCCAACGCGAACATGAATGGCATCGCACTGGTTCAACAAGCACTGAGCAGTGTGGTTGGCTCGTGGGGAGCCGGGTTCATTGCGTTTATTGTTATGCTGTTTGCGTTCACATCAATAATCGCTAACTATGCCTATGCAGAAAACAACTTGATGTTTCTGCAACAAAAAAGCCCATTCGCCACCGTTTTATTCCGCTGCCTTGCGCTCGTGATGGTCATGTTTGGCACCCTTTCGCCATTACCGTTAGTCTGGCAAATGGCTGACGTGGCAATGGCATTTATGGCTGTCACCAATCTCACGGCGATTTTGCTGCTCTCACCCGTCGCCCGCGAGCTGAGTAATGATTATCTGCGCCAGCTGCGGCTCGGCGTGACGCCAGTTTTTGACCCGAACCGTTTTCCGGAAATTAAAAGCCAGCTTGCACCGGGTATTTGGGACACACCAAAGCCCCCTGAAACCAAGCGCTAATCGCAACCATTGGCGGATACTATCCGTAAATTTGCTACCATGTAGCCAAAATATGTCGAGTGACATCGCGGCGGCAAGGAACAGATATGCTCATTCTAATTTCACCTGCAAAAACATTGGATTATCAAAGCGATCTTCCTACCGATCGTTTTACCCAGCCCGAACTGCTGGATTATTCGCAGCAGTTGATCGCGGTGGCGCGCAAACTTAGCGCACCGCAAATTTCATCACTAATGCACATTAGCGATAAACTGGCATCGCTGAATGAAACCCGTTTTCACGAATGGCACCCAGATTTCACGCCGCAAAATGCGCGTCAGGCTATTCTGGCATTCAAAGGCGATGTATATACGGGCTTACAAGCCGAAGAGTTTAGCGATGCAGATTTCGATTTCGCCCAACAGCATTTACGCATGCTCTCCGGCTTATATGGCGTGTTGCGCCCACTGGATTTGATGCAGCCATATCGTCTGGAAATGGGCATTAAGCTTGAAAATCCGAAGGGCAAAGATCTGTATCACTTCTGGGGCGACACTATCACCGAACAGCTGAATCAGGCGCTGGCAGCTCAGGGCGATAATATCGTGATTAACCTGGCATCGGATGAGTATTACAAATCGGTAAAACCGAAAAAGCTCAAAGCAGAAATTATCAAGCCAGTATTCCTTGATGAGAAGAACGGTAAATTCAAAGTGATTAGCTTCTACGCCAAGAAAGCTCGCGGTTTGATGAGTCGCTACATCATCGAAAATCGACTCACCAAACCTGAACAACTGACCGGCTTTAATACAGACGGATACTTCTTTGATGAGGCCGCGTCGGGTAAAAATGAGTTAGTGTTTAAGCGCCACGAACAGTAAAACAAAACGCCAGCGCTATGCTGGCGTTTGATTTAGTGATGTTTGTAGTGGCCGTTGTGATTACCGTTGTCATGATGATCTTTATCATGATGCCCCTTGTCATGGTGATCATTGTCATAGTGATGATCATGCGGATGCCATCTGTTATCACGCCACTCATAGTGATCATCCCACCAGCCACGGTCGCGCCAGTGGTCACCGTCCCAGTAGTTTCCCCCACGGTCCTGATCGCCAATTTGCAGTTTCACTGCCGGAATAAGTGTGATTTCAGAAGCCTGCACAGCCATCGGAGTCACCACCAGAATCGATAATGCCAACATCATTGATTTCAACATAAGTCACTCCTTACAACATTCACACCCGCTATGGGTTGTTAAGGAGAGCATATGCCGAATAAGTCAGTGTTGTTATTATCCGCAATCCTAATCTGCAATCTCCCGCATTTAATGGGAATCCCTCCTTTTTCCCTCCTTTTTTATTGCACAATTTCTCCATGATTCAGGCCCACAGTGAAAGGCCTGACAGCCCTTTTCCCATATTGACTTATTTTGTCAAAAGCGTACTTTTTAGGACATGAAAACATTTTTAATTATTGTCCCTGACGGCGGAATGCTGTTCGAATCCGCTGGGATTGCCGATATCCTGATGCAGGCCAATCGCTTACAGACGGAAGGTCTGTCAGAACCTCGCTATCAGATAAGCCTGGCGACCACTCAGGTTCACCAGGTTATCCACGGTCAGTCCGGGCTAAATTTGTTGGCCGACCATCGCCTGCACGAACTGGATCCTTATGAACCCCGAGACACCATTATGATCACGGGACGAGGATTAAATGAGCAGGAAGGTACGTCGGTGGTCGACTGGCTAAAGCTTGCAGCACCTCACGCCCAGCGCATTGTTTCCATCTGTGGCGGAGCGCTGCTTCTGGCGCAGGCAGCACTCCTTAACGGTCGCCGTGCAACAACCCACTGGCGATTGCTCGAAACCATGCAATCCACCTGGCCGCTGGTCAAAGTCGAAAGTGGCCCGCTCTATCTTCAGGATGGTCCCATCTGGACTTCCGGTGGCGTAAGCTCAGGCTTTGACCTGACCCTTGCGCTTATCGAAGAAGATTATGGCTTTACGCTCGCTCGCGACGTAGCACAGGAGCTGGTGATGTTTCTTCGTCGCCCAGGCGGACAGTTGCAATTCAGTCGTTATCATCTCCAGCAAAGCGACGCCTCCACTCCGATAGGCCAATTGCAAAACTGGCTACTTGAGAATCTCTCCGCCGATTTGTCAGTTGAGAAACTGGCTGAGCGGGTAGCGATGAGCCCCCGAAACTTCACTCGTGTTTTCACCAAAGAAACGGGTGTCACCCCAGCCCGCTACGTTGAAGAAGCTCGTCTTGCCGCCGCCCGGCATCGCCTTGAGCAAACTAAAGAAACGCTCGATCAAATTGCGAGCAAAGCCGGATTTGGCAACACCATCACCCTGCGCCGCGCCTTTGAGCGCCAGTTACATCTCACTCCAGGCGAATATCGCGAACGCTTTCACTGCCGTAAAATGGCGTGAATTGATCCTTTTTTGTCGTTTACGCCATTTTGACAGAAGCCTACAGTGACTTCAGACATTTCACAGAGGGAGTCAATCATGGTTAAGGTCGGTATTAATGGTTTCGGCAGAATTGGTCGTAGTGTATTACGCGCCGCGCTGGGTAACGCTGACGTTCAGATTGTAGCAATCAACGATCTAACAGACAGTAAAACCCTCGCTCACCTGCTGAAATACGATTCATTGATGGGCACCTTGCCGGTTCCGGTTGAGGCGGCCGACGGGCAATTGCAGGTAGACAGCAAACTTATTCGGGTATTCAGCGAAAGAGATCCGGCAAAGATCCTGTGGCGTGATGCAGGTGTCGATATTGTTATCGAGGCGACTGGTTTCTTTACCAGCCGCGAACAGGCCGCTGTACACATCAATAGCGGCGGAGCCAAACGCGTCATCATCTCGGCACCGGGTAAAGATGACGACCTGACGATAGTGATGGGCGTTAACCACCAGCAGTACGATCCCGAGCGCCATTTCGTAGTCAGCAACGGGAGCTGCACCACCAACGGCCTTGCGCCTGCCGCACAGGTTTTGCATCAGCAGTTTGGTATTGAACACGGCCTGATGAATACCACTCACGCTTACACCAACAGCCAGGCACTGCACGATCAGCCGGAAAAGGACCTGCGTGGTGCGCGAGCCGCCGCACTTTCGATTGTTCCTTATTCTAGCGGTGCTGCGAAAGCGTTAGGTAAAGTCATCCCTGAACTGGACGGACGCCTGACGGGTTACTCATTACGCGTCCCCGTACCGGTCGTTTCTATCGTGGATTTAACCGTGACCTTAAAACGCCCGGTCACCGTCGAAGAAGTGAACGCCGCATTCCTGGAAGCTGCAACAAGCGGCCCGCTAAAAGGAATTTTGGGCTACAGCGATGAACCGCTGGTATCGAGTGATTACCAGGGCGATCCGCGATCTTCTATCATCGACGGGCTTTCAACGCTGGTGATTGGGGGCAATCTGGTCAAGATTTTGGCTTGGTACGATAACGAATGGGGCTTCTCTAATCGCCTGGTCGACCTGGCGGAAATGATGGCGAAACGTGGGCTTTAACGTCCTCTTCAGCATCTAATCCCTATTCTTTAAAATCCACGCGCCAGCGTGGATTTTTCTTTTGCACACCAAAACCCCCACAACGAGACGAACTCGCGGTTGCCCCTTTGCTTCTGGAGTATATTTGTCGGACTAAAACATTCCAAAAATATAGAGGCTGTAAATGACAATCTCTGCCTTTAAGCACCAAAAACTCACGCTTCTCAGCAGTCTGATCGTCGCGCTTAGCGCCACATTTTCATTAGGTTCAACGGCGTATGCCAACGAAACGCCCGCTTCAGGGTATCAGGTTGAAAAAGTGGTGATACTCAGCCGCCACGGCGTGCGAGCGCCCACTAAGATGACGCAAACCATCCGTGACGTAACGCCTGATGCCTGGCCCGAATGGCCGGTAAAACTAGGTTACATCACACCCCGCGGCGAGCATCTGATTAGCCTGATGGGTGAGTTTTATCGCGAGAAATTTCAACAGCAGGGAATTTTATCGCAGGACGATTGCCCTGCCCCAAACTCGGTTTATGTCTGGGCAGATGTCGATCAGCGCACGCTTAAAACGGGAGAAGCTTTCCTCGCAGGGCTTGCCCCGCAATGTGGTTTGACTATTCACCACCAGCAAAATCTCGACAAGGCCGATCCGTTGTTCCACCCGGTGAAAGCGGGTACTTGTTCAATGGAGAAAGCCAAAATCCAACAGGCTGTTGAAAAACAAGCTAAAACGCCTGTTGATAACCTGAACCAGCACTATCTTCCTTCTCTGGCCTTGATGAATAAGGCTCTCAACTTTTCGAAATCGCCCTGGTGCCAGAAGCATAGCGCGGATAAAAGCTGTGATTTAGGGCAATCCATGCCGAGCAAACTGTCGATAAACGATAATAGCAACAAAGTTGCCCTCGACGGTGCCGTTGGCCTTTCATCTACGCTGGCTGAAATTTTCCTGCTTGAGTATGCACAAGGGATGCCGCAAGCGGCGTGGGGAAATATTCATTCAGAGCAAGAGTGGGCGTCGTTGCTGAAACTGCATAACGCTCAGTTTGATTTGATGGCGCGCACGCCTTATATCGCCCGACATAACGGAACGCCTTTATTGCAGACCATCAGCAACGCGCTGGAGCCGAACGCCACCACAAGCAAACTGCCTGGTAGCTCGCCGGATAATAAGATCCTGTTTATTGCCGGGCACGATACCAATATCGCCAATATTTCAGGCATGCTCAACATAAGCTGGACATTGCCAGGGCAGCCAGATAACACCCCACCAGGCGGTGCTCTGGTCTTTGAGCGTTTGGCTGATAAGTCAGGGAAACAATATGTTAGCGTAAGTATGGTGTATCAGACGCTCGAGCAGTTACGCGCGCAAACGCCCCTTAGCCTTAAAGAACCCGCGGGAAGTGTGCAGTTAAAAATTCCTGGCTGTAGCGACCAGACGGCTGAAGGATATTGCCCATTAACGACGTTCACGCGCGTGGTTAGCCAAAGCGTGGAACCGGGCTGCCAGCTGCAATAACAAAAAAATGCCGCTCGCGGTTAAGCGAGCGGCATTATTCAGTGGAGTAATTTTATAAAATTACACTTTGCTCATCATCAATTTGCGCAGCGCGGAAAAATCCGCTGGCAGATTATGGGAAAGCAGCGGTAAATCAGCACGCTCGGCGAGCTCAGCGGGCAACGGCAGCGTTTCACCGAGGATCTCTTCCACGCTCTCTTTGAACTTCGCCGGATGCGCAGTCCCGAGGAACAAGCCGTATTCACCCGGTTGGAGCTGATCACGCAGCGCACGATAAGCAATCGCCGCGTGCGGTTCTGAAACGTAGCCCACGGCTTTCAGCTCTTTCATGGTGGCTTTAGTGGTTTCGTCGGTCACGGTCGCATAGCCCAGATCGGACAAACGCCAAATCTTACGGCGGAACAGCTCTTCCACACGCGGCCAGTTATTTGGCTGGCTGACATCCATCGCGTTAGAGAGTGTCGCAACCGTGGTTTTCGGTGCCCATTCGCCGTTGGCTAAGAAACGTGGGACGGTATCGTTCGCGTTAGTCGCCGCGATAAAACGTTTGATTGGCAAACCGAGCGATTTCGCCAGCAGGCCAGCCGTTAAATCACCAAAGTTGCCGCTTGGTACGGAAACCACCAGTTGATTGCGCGCTTCTTGAGGTAGTTGTGAAACCGCTTCAAAGTAATAGCAAATTTGTGCCAGCAAGCGGCTGATGTTTATGGAGTTAGCCGAGTTTAAACCCAACGCCACCTTCAGTTCTTCATCATCAAATGCTTGTTTCACCAGCGCCTGGCAGGCATCGAAATCACCATCGATAGCCACGGTTTCGATGTTTCCACCCAGCGTACAGAACAGTTTTTCCTGCAATGGGCTGATTTTGCCACGCGGGTACAAAATCACCACGCGCACATTTTTCAGACCATAAAACGCATGAGCCACCGCCGCACCAGTATCGCCAGAGGTCGCCGTCAGAATAGTGACCGGCTTGTCGCCGCTGATGTGCGTCAACATTTGCGCCATAAAGCGCCCGCCAAAATCTTTGAATGCCAGCGTTGGGCCGTGGAACAGTTCAAGGCAGCCAACATCAGGTTCAACGCTTTTCACCGGAGCCGGGAAAGCAAAAGCGGCACGAACACGTTCTTCAAGAATTTCTTGCGGAATTTCATCACCGATAAAAGCAGACAGAATTTTGCTGCTGCGGGTGACAAAATCCATCTTCAACATTTCGTCGATTGCGGTCAGTTCAAATTCCGGTAAATCGTGTGGAAAAAACAGCCCTTGCTGTTTACCCAACCCCTGCACGATTGCCTGGGAAAAATTGACCTGCTCGTTATGATCTTTAAGGTTATACAGTTTCATGCGTTATCCCAGAACTCGTGCGCCCGCCGTGTCCAGACGGCAAATATGTACAAAACCTTCCTGGTTCTGCAAATAATGTTGGCTGAGCCAGTCAGCCACACGTTGTGCGGTATCCGTGTTATCGCACAACGCAAATAGAGTTGGGCCGGAACCCGAAATACCACTCGCCAGAGCACCAATGTCCGCTGCGGCCTGACGTGCCTCATTAAAGCGCGGCAGCAGTTTTGCACGGTACGGCTCGGCAATAACATCACGCATCAGCTTTGCCGCAAGCAGTGGCTGACGGGTGTGGCATGCGTGAATAAAGCCTGCCAGATGGCGACCGTGGCTAATGCAATCCTGACGGCGATACTGCGCAGGAAGAATGGCGCGCGCTTCAGCCGTAGAGACTTTAATCCCCGGATACGCCAGCACCCACAGCCATTCATCAAAACCCGGAACAGACTGGCTGATGATGCCATTTTCTTCAATCATCAATTGCATGCCGCCCAGGAAACACGGGGCAACGTTATCGTAGTGAACGCTGCCCGAAATGCGCCCTTCTAACTCGCCCATCAGACTGAGCAATCGGGTGTCACTCAACGGCTTACCGCAGTATTCGTTCATCGCCATTAAGCCTGCGACAACTGAACATGCGCTGGAACCGAGGCCGGAGCCAATCGGCATGCTCTTTTCCAGCGTCATCTTCACAGGGATATTTTTACCGATTTCCTGGCAGAAACGCTCCCAGCACTGATACACAATATTCTCGCGCGGCTCATCGGGTAATTTGCTGGCAAAGCGCCCAATGTTGCTCAAACTAAAGGTGTCTGCCGCTTCGACAGTCACAAAATCCCCAAGTAGCGAGCCATCAATTGGCGCAACTGCCGCACCCAGCACATCAAACCCGACACTCATATTGGCACTGGAAGCCGGGGCATATACCTTAACCATCTTAAACTCCTAACTTCCATGACAAAGTGCGCAATAAGTCGGCGAAAACACCGGCTGCGGTCACATCATTTCCGGCTCCGTAACCGCGAAGCACGAGCGGCAACGGTTGATAGTAGTGGCTGTAGAATGCCAGGGCATTTTCGCCGTTTTTAACTTTATACAATGGGTCATTACCATCTACCGCATCAATTTTAACTTTGCAGCTCCCATCAGCTTCAATCACGCCAACATATCGCAGCACTTTTCCTTCGTCGCGGGCCTGTGCCACACGCGCGGAGAACTCGTCATCCAGTTGCGATATGCGTGCCATAAATGATTCAACATCGCCGCTGGAATCAAATGTCTGAGGTAAAACAGGCTCAATGACAATATCTGACAGCTCAAGATTGCTGCCTGTTTCACGAGCCAGAATCAGCAGCTTACGTGCCACATCCATACCGGACAGGTCATCACGCGGATCGGGTTCGGTATAACCCATTTCGCGAGCCACTTTGGTGGCTTCTGACAGACTCATGCCTTCATCAAGTTTGCCGAAGATGAACGACAGCGAACCTGAAAGAATGCCGGAGAAACGTTGTAATTCATCACCCGCATTCAGCAAGTTCTGTAGGTTTTCGATAACCGGTAAACCTGCGCCAACGTTGGTGTCATAGAGGAATTTACGGCGCGATTTTTCCGCCGCATTACGCATCTGATGGTAGTAATTCATGCTGGAAGTGTTCGCCTTCTTGTTCGGCGTCACGACGTGGAAACCTTCTCCCAGGAAATCAGCATATTGATCGGCAACCGCCTGGCTTGAGGTACAGTCGACAATCACAGGGTTCAGCAGGTGATACTCTTTCACTAAACGGATCAGACGCCCAAGATTGAAGGGCTCTTTCGCCGCAGCAAGCTCTTCTTCCCAGTTCTCTAAATTCAGGCCGTGAATGTTTGTCAGCAGCGCTTTGGAGTTCGCCACACCGCACACACGCAAATCGATGTGCTTTTTCTTCAGCCACGCCTGCTGGCGTTTGACTTGCTCCAGCAATGCCGCCCCTACACCGCCAACCCCAATAAGGAACACTTCGATGACCTGGTCGGTATTAAACAGCATCTGGTGCGTAACGCGAACGCCGGTCACCGCATCGTCGTTACTGACCACGACAGAGATAGAGCGCTCTGAAGAGCCCTGAGCGATCGCCACGATATTAATGTTTGCGCGAGCCAGTGCGGCAAAGAACTTGGCGGAGATACCACGCAAGGTACGCATGCCGTCACCCACCACGGAGATGATCGCCAGGTGCTCCATGATGGACATCGGCTCCAGGAGGCCTTCTTTGAGTTCGAGATAGAACTCATCTTCCATCGCGCGACGAGCACGTGCGCAATCGGCTTGCGGCACGCAGAAGCTGATACTGTATTCAGAAGATGACTGAGTAATCAGCACGACGGAAATTCCGGCACGGGACATCGCGGCGAATACACGTGCCGCCATACCGACCATGCCTTTCATGCCTGGGCCTGAGACGTTAAACATCGCCATGTTATTCAGGTTGGTGATGCCTTTAACCGGCAGACCGTCCTCGTCACTTTCCCCACCAATTAAGGTGCCTGGTGCTTGAGGGTTTCCGGTATTTTTAATCAGGCATGGGATTTGGAACTGAGCGATGGGGGTGATAGTGCGTGGGTGAAGAACTTTAGCGCCGAAGTAAGAAAGCTCCATGGCTTCCTGATACGACATCGATTTCAGCAGCCTGGCGTCTGGAACCTGGCGTGGGTCACAGGTATATACGCCGTCTACATCAGTCCAGATCTCACAACAGTCAGCGCGTAAACAGGCGGCCAACACGGCAGCAGAATAATCAGAACCGTTACGTCCTAACACTACCAACTCGCCTTTATCGTTTCCGGCAGTGAAACCTGCCATCAGAATCATATGGTCCGCAGGGATACGGCTGGCAGCGATGCGGCGAGTGGACTCAGTAATATCGACGGTAGACTCAAGGTAATGCCCAACAGCGAGAAGTTTCTCGACCGGATCAATCACCGTCACGTTGTGCCCGCGAGCTTTGAGCAATTCAGCCATGATGGCGATAGAGAGTTTTTCACCCCGGCAAATGATCGCGGCGTTGATGCTGTCCGGACATTGGCCCAGTAAGCTGATGCCATGCAGAACATGCTTCAGCTGAGCAAACTCCTGGTCAACAGCGGCTTTGAGTTGTTCGAGTGGGAAACCAGACTGTGCATCAGCAAGCCCCTTCAGGAGTTCACCAAAAATACGTTCTGCGTCGCTGATATTCGGTACTGCATCCTGGCCGCCGATGGTTTTTTCAATCATGGCAACGAGGTGGTTGGTAATTTTCGCCGGGGCAGACAGCACGGTTGCGACCTGCCCCTGTTTGGCATTGCTTTCCAGGATATCGGCAACACGGAGAAAACGCTCCGCATTTGCCACTGAAGTACCACCGAATTTCAACACTCGCATTTATTATTACCTTTGAGTTTTTGGTCCAAAAAAAAGCCCGCACTGTTTAGGTGCGGGCTTTTTTCGTTTTTCCTGTATGCGTCAGCCCGCACCGTTACCTGTGGTAATAGTGGTTGTAATAATTGTTGTCATTGGGCTGATGCGAATCATGGATGTTGTGTGCTCGTAATCTTATTTACCTATATTGACTAAAGTATCCGGCAGGTTAAGTCAATTTATTTTTAATTTTAGCGATATGAACAAGGCTACCGCTGAACGCTGATAAAACATCAAAAAACGGGATCATTGCGCTGAAAAAAGCGGGAAAACACACCGCAACTTCACTAGTATCAACTCAGTTTTCAGCATTTTGTTCTGGTAGTTTTTTTTCAATATCATGAAGCAAACGATGCAACATTGCCGTATCACGCTGTGCCAAAAGTCCAAGACGTTGCTGCAACCAGTCGACCATTTTTTGGTCGTCACTGGCTTCCACTCGTTCGAGTAGTGACGTGATTCTGGCACGGAGTGCACTCAGTTGTTGAGCATCCACCACATCATGCTCTGGCGCAGCTTGCTGCATCAAAGCTGACAGCTGATAGCAGTAAACCATCACGGCCTGGCCGAGATTGAGCGACGGATAATCGGCCACCATAGGCACACCGGTTAGTACATCGGCCAATTCGAGCTCTTCATTGGTTAATCCCGAATCTTCACGACCAAAGACCAATGCGGCCGTTCCCACCCAATTGCGCTTTTCTTCGAGTAGCGGAACCAGTTGCTGCGGCGTGGCGTAGTAATGGAATTTTGCGCGGCTACGTGCCGTTGTCGCAATGGTAAAATCGACGTCATGCAACGCTTGCTCCAGCGTGTTGAAATGCTGGGCATTATCCAGCACATCACCGGAACCATGCGCGACCCAACGGGCTTCCGGTTGACGGTCAGCTTCACTGTCAACAACACGCAATTCAGCAAACCCCATGGTCTTCATGGCGCGGGCTGCAGCCCCCACATTCTCAGCTCGAGCTGGAGCGACCAAAATAATTAAAAAACGCATTAATGCTCTCTTTAAAAAAGTATCCAGAAACGGACAATCACAAAATTCAAATGATAATACGCGGCAAAAATTTACATTAAAGTAACATTCATTTATAAAATACACTCAATGCGAATCATAAACACATTGAATACATTTTCATGGTTAGACCAGCATCGCAAGGTGATCACATTCGCATTATCGCATTGTTTTATTTGATTAAAAATACACAAAATAGCGCTGAAATTTCAGATTTGCGTTGTTTAATAATCAATTCAGGTAACTATATTGATTATTAGAAAAATGTGACGCAAGCTCGCAAAACGCTACGATGATTTCATCAAACTGTTAACGTGCTACAATTGAATTTGATATATGTCAACGAAGCGTAGTTTTATCAGATGTCTAAAGCGGTCCTGCCTGTTATGTTGCTGTTAAAATGGTTAGGATAACAACCGTTTTTGACACCGTCGGGTCCAGAGGGAAAAGTACCCACGACCAAGCTAATGATGTTGTTGACGTTGATGGAAAGTGCATCAAGAACGCAATTACGTACTTTAGTCATGTTACGCCAGACATGTTAATTTATGGCATGTATTAGGCAGGTCAGGGACTTTTGTACTTCCTGTTTTGATTTAGTTGGCAATTTTAGGTAGCAAACATGCAGACCCCGCACATTCTTATCGTCGAAGACGAATTAGTAACACGCAACACGTTAAAGAGCATTTTTGAAGCTGAAGGTTATGATGTATCCGAAGCGACAGATGGCGCTGAAATGCATCAAATCCTTTCCGATAATGACATCAATCTGGTCATTATGGATATCAACTTGCCAGGTAAAAATGGCCTGCTGCTGGCACGCGAATTGCGTGAGCAAGCCAATGTGGCGTTGATGTTCTTGACGGGTCGTGACAACGAAGTGGATAAAATCCTTGGTCTTGAAATCGGCGCAGATGACTACATCACTAAGCCATTCAATCCACGTGAATTAACCATCCGTGCGCGTAACCTGTTGTCTCGTACTATGAACCTGGGTGCAATCAGCGAAGAACGTCGTTCCGTTGAAAGCTACAAGTTCAATGGTTGGGAGCTGGATATCAACAGCCGTTCTTTGGTTAGCCCAAATGGTGAGCAGTACAAGTTGCCGCGTAGCGAATTCCGCGCCATGCTGCACTTCTGTGAAAACCCTGGGAAGATTCAATCTCGTGCTGAATTGCTGAAAAAGATGACAGGCCGTGAGTTGAAACCGCACGACCGTACCGTTGACGTTACGATTCGTCGTATTCGTAAGCACTTCGAGTCGACTCCAGATACACCTGAAATCATCGCCACGATCCACGGTGAAGGTTATCGCTTCTGCGGCGATTTACAGGAATAAACCTGTAATCAAACATGATTTGAAAGGGCGGATAATATCCGCCCTTTTCTTTTTTTATCTATAAAACTGTCACTTCCACAACCTGAAACGCTCGGGATCCTCCTGCCTGTCATCTACGGCCTGAGTCTGCACTTTGCTCCCCATACGATACCAATCTATATTTCGCGTTAGCAGCATAATGGCTGACAACGAAGCGAAAAGGACTCCCGTGCCAAGCAGCAAAGCGCTGTCTTCAGACTGAAGAAGTTGCCAGAGCACCGCATCCAGTATCAACAACCCCAGAGTAAACATCACGCTCGCTTTCCAGCTATTCAGAACCGCTTTAAGATAAAAACCGTTAATCCCCGCGCAGACCAAACTCGCCAGTAACCATGCACCGTTAAATCCTGTATGTTCCGAAACCGCAAGCAGTACCAGATAAAACATCACCAGCGACAGCCCGACCAGTAAATACTGCATTGGGTGAACGCGTAAACCGGTCAGAGTTTCCATCAGGAAGAAACTCATAAACGTCAAACCAATCAGCAAAATAGCGTACTTCACCGCACGGTCCGTCAACTGGTACTGGTCAACGGGATTTACCACTGTGACGCTGAAAGTCGGCAGTCGGCTAACATCAATCAAACGGGCATCCGCAAAACTGGTATTGAGGTTATTGGCAAACCATGTGCTCTGCCAGCTTGCAGTAAAGCCGCTGTCAGAAACGGTGCGCTGCTGTGGCAGGAAATCGCCAATGAAATTAGGATGCGGCCAGTTACTGGTCAGACTGAACTGGCTGTTGCGCCCAAGCGGCACGACGGCAAGCTGTTTTGTGCCCATTAAATCCAGCGTGAAACGTAACGTAAGTTTGTCGCTCTGAAGCAGTTCCAGAGGGATTTTCGCGTGCAATCCCTGTTCAACGCCGGGTAAGTTACTTCCAGGTTCGATGGGGTAAGACTGACCGTTAATATTCAGCTCACCTACTTTGCCAATACCGCGTGAGTCTCCAACGGCCAGCACCACATAAGGAGTCCCGAAACGGGTCTCTACGCCATCATCACCTTTCAGTTGTTGGCGATTAAAACTGGCATCCAGCATTAAACCTGTTCGCCAAATCTGCCCTTCATAAATACCAATATGGCGCGGTTCAACGGTCTGCTTTCCCACAACGCTGAGATTCTCCGGCAGATAGTAACGAATGAATCTGCTCTCTTTTTTGATCTCTTTATTATCTTCTATGACCGTCGTCAGCTCCGTCACAGGA
Organism: Buttiauxella sp. WJP83; assembly: GCF_027594725.1. Classification (NCBI taxonomy): domain Bacteria; kingdom Pseudomonadati; phylum Pseudomonadota; class Gammaproteobacteria; order Enterobacterales; family Enterobacteriaceae; genus Buttiauxella; species Buttiauxella sp. WJP83. Next base: position 634,434 of record NZ_CP110080.1, on the reverse strand, counting down.
ATGGCAATCAGTGGGCCAGTCACGGTTTGCGACCCGCAGGTACTCTGGGCCAGCGACTGCTCAACATCATCACGATAATTGCTGCGTTCATTAATCAGCGAACTCAGCATGCTTAACGGAATCAACAACACAACCATACATCCCAACAGGGTCATCACTTTCCAGAACAACGCAGATTTCAACATAATCCCCTCCATTTTTGATGTGGCGAGGATAAGCGGTGAATGTGGGGGCTAAATGAAGTTGTGTGAAGGGACGGTGAAGAGGTGAAATTATTTTCCTGGTAAGACCAACCTGGCTTGCGCGCCTCCCTCGGAGCGATTTTCCAGAATGATGGTCCCGCGATGCAAACGTGCAACCTCCTGAACAAACGCTAACCCTAAACCACTACTTTTCTGCCCATTACTGCGCGGTAATGAGTAAAAACGCTCGAATAAACGGCCTTGCGCGTAATCCGGGATCCCACTTCCAGTATCTGAAACAAGAATAGTGGTCTGCCCAAGGCGTTGCTCAACACTCAACACAATCTCACCGCCTGGAGGGGTAAAATCGAGTGCATTATCCAGCAAATTCCCAATCGATTGTTCAAGTAAGGCCGCATCGCCTTCAACGGATACGCCGGTTGGGATATTGTCATCAATGCTTAACGCAATCTGTTTACCGCGAGCGACCACTTCACGGCTATCGCATAACGTGGAAAAGAGTGCGGGCAGATTGATTGTTTGCGTCGTGATTTCGATTCGGCTTTCTAACTTAGCCTGGCGTAATAAATTATCGACCAATTGCTGCATACGTAGATTTTGCTGAAGAATGTTTGCCGAAAACTTCTCTACCACCGCAGGTGGGGGACCTTCACGTAAAATCTCTGCTGCCCCCCGAATAGCTGCCATAGGGCTTTTCAGTTCGTGGGTCAAAGCATGAACGTACTGCTCGATACCGTTCTTCCCTTCAAGCTTCACTCGCATACTTTCCAGGGCCAATGCCAGCCTACGTAATTCACTACTGGAAGGTTTAGGCAGAGGTAAAGGGTGCTCCGTTGTGACCGAGTCGGCATAGCGAACCAGTTTGCCGATAGATCGGTTAATCCACAGCACAAACCCAAAACCAATCAACAAAGCGATACCAAGCAGCGCGACGCCTGCCCACAAAATACGCCGTTCGCTACGACGTATTACCGGTTCCATTGCACTGTTGGGTTTACCCACGCTCAGCACACCGATAATGTTTTGCCCATCGCGGACAGGTGCTGCCACATACATCACTGTGCTTTCAGGATTGTTCGCGTTAATTGGCGTACTGCGTGCGCCGTATTTCCCGTGAAGCGTGAGCCACACATCGTTCCAGCGTGAATAATCCTGGCCTGTCGCGTTGCCGCTGGAATCAAACAAGACGATGCCTTTAGCATCCGTCAGATAGACATGGTATTCATTTTTAGACTTGGTTATGCCACTGATGTTGGCCCGGAAATTATGCTGATTGAGTCGTGAAAACGCCTGTGCGAGTTGGCCATTATGAGCATTTCCCGCCAACATGTCGGCTTTAGCAAATTCGGCAAGCAACGTAGCAGTATCAATTAACGTGCCTTCCGTAGCACGCCGGACGCCGGGTTTCACCTCTTGTAAAAAGATGGATAGAACAAACCAGGCTGCAATAGCCACTATTAAAAAATAACCCAGCAGCAGACGCATTCCAATGCGCATTAATTCGCTCCAAGGCTGTAACCTAAGCCACGGTGCGTATTGATCGGTGACAGATCGGGGTTGATCGCACGCAGTTTGGCGCGCAACGTTTTGATGTGTGTATCAACCGTTCGATCAAAACTTTCTTCGGCTGAACTCCACACCAAATCCATCAGCTGTTGGCGGGAAAACACGCGTCCAGGCCACTGCAAAAATGTCTTCATTAACAAATACTCATAACGCGTGAGTAGCAGTGGCTGCTGGCACCAGGATATTTGCGCCGCCATTTCATTAAATTCAAACAGCCCAATCCGCTGAACACTTCCCGCCAGGCCTTGCCGTTGTTTTTGCAAACGACGCAGCACGGTTCGTACCCTGGCACAGACTTCACGAGGTGAAAACGGCTTCGCGATGTAATCATCTGCGCCGATCTCCAGGCCAATCAACCTATCGACCTCTTCACTGCGCGCAGTGAGAAACAGCAACGGTAATTCTGGATAATCAGCGAGTAAACGACGACAAAGCTCGAAGCCATTAATATCTGGCAAGCCAACATCCAGAATAGCCAAATCTGGACGTTCTTCACGTACGGCATCCAACACAGGCAAGCTGCGATCGAAGGCACGTACAGAGAATCCTTCCTGCTGCAACATATAGATCAACGTATCAGCAATACTGGTTTCATCTTCAACTAACCAGATAGTGGCCTGGCTCATCGCGCACTCCCTACTATTTCCACGGCATAATCGGCACGGCGCTTACCGCATTTTTTGGCGAACCTTCGACGACTTTGTCAGAATAAGCCAGATAAGCCAGCGTGTTACGCTTCGCATCATAAAAACGCACCACTTGTAGCTTCTTGAAAACCAGAGAAGTCCGTTTCTGGAACACGACATCTCCCTGTGCTTTCCCTGATTTGATCTTCTCACTTAATTCAACCGGCCCAACTTGTTGGCAGGAAATAGCAGCATCAGAAGTGTCTTCCGCAAGACCCAACCCACCTTTAATGCCACCGGTTTTAGCACGACTGACATAGCACGTGACGTTCTGTACATCGGGGTCATCAAACGCTTCGACAATAATTTTATGGTCTGGGCCAATCATCTTAAAAACGGTATCCACTGAACCGATTTGTTCGGCTTTCGCGCCCAGCGAGATAAGCAGTAATGAACCCAGTGCGGCTAAAACTTTATATTTCATATTGTTACCATTGGTTAAGATTACCGTTAGAGACTATTAACTCTTCGTATTAAAAAATCGTTTAATATCACGTTATTAATAAAATTACCGGAATGAGTTACTGATTTTGGCACGTCTTGTTAAAAAAAACTCTGAATGTCAAAACAACAAAAAGTGCTATCATCGCCGGCATTAACGGCACTCACTGTGTCAGGACGAGGATATTATATGGATCAGGCAGGGATCATTCGCGATCTATTAACCTGGCTAGAAGGCCATTTGGATCAGCCTCTGTCACTGGATAATGTGGCGGCAAAAGCAGGTTATTCCAAGTGGCATCTACAACGGATGTTTAAAGAGGTAACCGGTCACGCCATTGGCGCATACATTCGCGCTCGCCGGCTTTCAAAATCTGCTGTGGCACTGCGCCTGACTGCGCGACCTATTCTTGATATAGCGTTACAGTATCGTTTTGACTCGCAGCAAACCTTTACTCGTGCCTTCAAAAAGCAGTTTGCTCAAACGCCTGCATTGTATCGCCGCTCCCCAGACTGGAGCTCGTTTGGCATGCGTCCACCGCTACGTTTAGACGCATATACGCTACCGCGAGCGCAATTTGTCACGCTGCCAGAAACTCATTTGGTGGGTGTCACACAAAGTTACAGCTGTACGCTTGAGCAAATCTCTGATTTCCGTAATGAAATGCGTATCCAATTCTGGACACAATTCCTCGGCAATGCGCCGACGTTGCCACGGGTGCTGTACGGTTTGCATGAACCACGCCCAAGCATTGAGAAAGATGACGAACAAGAAGTCTTCTATACCACTGCACTGACACCAGAAATGGCGAATGGATTCTTACCAGACTCTCATCCGGTCAGGTTGGAAGGTGGGGATTACGTTCAGTTCGACTACGAAGGGCCGGGCACGGGCTTGCAGGAGTTCATCCTGACAATTTACGGCACCTGCATGCCATCGCTTAATCTGACTCGTCGTAAAGGCCAGGATATTGAACGCTTCTTCCCGCAAGAAGAAGCGCGTGTTCAAGACCGACCAATGCAGATCCGTTGCGAGTACCTGATTCCAGTACGCCGTTAACTAGCGCTGTAATTCATCCATTGCAGGGGCGTCGAGATGCGAGATGTCCCCTGCCGTTTCAACCACCCAGCCAGAAGCTAACCACAGGCTTTGCTGGTGATCCACGCGGGAAATCGAACAGTTTCTTAAACGTAAACGACGTTCAGCCCAGGCCGGTAGTCCCAGAATCGTACTCATCAGGCAGCCTAGTGCCATACCATGGCTAACCAGTAATGGGCGGCTTCCAAATGGCAAATCCAGGCAAGCATTCAGAGCCGCATGCATACGCTCACTCATTTCAAGCATGCTTTCGCCTTCAGGGATACGCCCATCAGCAGTACCGTTCACCAGTTGACGACGCCAGCCCTCTTCTTCTTCGCTTAGTGTGTCGATATTGCGACGTTCTAACACGCCCATATCCAGTTCACGTAAACGCGCATCCAGCGTAACGTCTACGCCACATGCCTGAGCGATGATCTCAGCGGTGTGGCGGGTGCGCCCCAAATCACTGGAAATCACGTGCGTAATACCTAACGTTTTGGCGCGCTCAGCCACCTGCTCGGCCTGACGTTCCCCTTTTTCAGTCAGCGCACTGTCTGACTGGCCCTGAATGCGACGTTGCGCATTCCACTGCGTTTCGCCGTGGCGAACAAGGTATACCTGTAACATGCGTTTTTTCCGTTATACTGCGGCAACAATTTCTTGAGAGTTTCACTGATTATGTACTATGTCGTCTGCTCGACAACCAATCCAGCTAAAATTCAGGCAATTCGCCAGGCATTCGACGACATTTATGGTGAGGGATGCTGCCATATTGAACCTGTCGACGTCGATAGCGGTGTGCCGGAACAGCCCTTTGGAAACCATGAAACGCGAACTGGCGCACGATGCCGGGTGATGAATGCCCGTCAGGTTCGCCCTGAAGCAGATTTTTGGGTCGCCGTTGAAGCCGGAATTGACGACGACAGTACTTTTAGCTGGGTCGTCATTGAAAACCAGAGCCAGCGCGGCGAAGCGCGTTCGGCCACTCTCCCGCTACCCGCAGTTATTCTTGAAAAAGTACGTGCAGGAGAAGCGTTAGGACCCGTGATGTCGGCCTATACCGGTATTGATGAAATTGGTCGTAAAGAGGGTGCGATTGGGGTATTTACCGCCGGGAAGTTGACTCGCAGCAGCGTTTACCACCAGGCGATTATTTTGGCGCTGAGTCCATTCCATAACGACGTATATCGTTAGTTTTTACCGCCTAACAACTCTTGCTCCAACCAGACACGTAATTCCGTTGGAGCAGATTTCAGGCTATTTGACCCGCGTGTGATGGTCGCAATCCCCGCACCCAATTCATTTTTAAGTTCACGCTGGCTCATCTCTCCACGTAATAACTCTTCAATGATTCGGACTCGAGTCCCGAGGGCAGTACGTTCGTCTGGCGTCAGCAACAACATTAAAAGCGGCATATGCAGCTGCTTATCGAACGATTGCTGTAGCAACTCCACAAAGCGGAGCCACTCCTGATTGCTTTGCTCGGCGTGCTCTGCCGAGTATTGAGAGTGCTGAGTCATGTTATGCCACCATACTATTTAACTAGTACAGAAGCATAACATAGACATTCCAAAATCAATACTTACGTTGCCATTCAGCATCCGTCAGCAATGGCGCTGATTTACCCATGAAGTACTTATAATACGCATCATAAGCCAGTACGTTTTTCACATATCCCCGCGTTTCCGAGAACGGAATACTCTCAACAAACGCAACCGCGTCTATGCGTCCAGCGCTATTACCAAGCCAGGTTCTGACTCGCCCAGGCCCTGCGTTATAGGCAGCGGATGAGAAAATTCGATTATTTTCAAATTGCTGAGAAACGTACTGCAAGTAGCTGGTGCCAATGTTGATATTGGTTTCCGGATCTAACAGCTGGTTAGTGCTGGTATAACCCGGAATATTAAACATCTTCACGGTATGCGTGGCGGTTCCCGGCATGATTTGCATTAACCCGCTGGCACCTACCGGCGATTTCACTTTCGGATTCCATGCGCTTTCCTGACGAGCAATCGCCATGGCATAGCTTTGGGAGATATCTTTGCCGTTCACGTATCGGGAAAAAATATCTTTGTAAGCCAGCGGGAAGCGTTCTTCCAGATGATCCCAAAGTTTTCCGGCGATCGTCGCCTGCACGCTGAGATCCCACCAGTTTTGATCGAATGCGTAACGCGCTAGCCCTTCCTGCTCTGATTTGCTGCGGCTCGTGATCAAATTCGCCCATTCGCTACGTGCCGTGTTATCCAGATTCCAATACATCAGCTCGCGTACCCGTGCCATTTCTGGCCCCTGCACCAGCGCCGGATTGACAGCAACCGCTTTGTCGACACGCAACGGATACTCTTCCCCTAAACGTTGAGCCGCTATCATCGGATAGAATCCGCGTTGCTGCATCAAAGAATTAAGGATCTCTTTTGCTTCGGTATCACGGCCGCGCTCAAGCAACAAATCCGCCTGCCAGTAACGCCATTCATCCTTCTCTTTGGCCTCCATAGGTAAACGTGCAAGCCAGGTATTCAGGCCGGTACGATCGCCATTTCCCAATGCCATACGCACACGCCGTTCCACTAAACTTGTCGACTCTGAACGCATGATAGCGTCGTCGCGCCAGATAGCCTGGTCTGTCGTGACATCATTACCCATTAAACGCCAGGCAACGGTGTCTCTAAGCTCCTGCGCCTGAGCATCATTGAGTTGCTGCGCCTGAACAAGTGATGGGATCATCATGCGCGCATTTTCTACATCATCCCGTGCGACACGCGTAAACGCCACCGCCGCAGCCTGGCGCGTAAAGTCTGTTGCTTCAACGGTACGGGCAAACGACAGCACGGTATTCGGGTCATTTTGCAGACTGATTAGCGCAGTAGACATAGTCTGATAGTTCGCCGGCATTTGGCTTGCGAGATTCGTAACCAGTGAAGAGTTGCCTTCTTTCATCGCCAGACGAATACGTTCGAGATAAGCCAACGGATCTTGTGTTCCTGACGAGCGCCATGCTGAGAACAGACGATCGCAGCTCGAAGGTTGGTTTTTCCCTGTTAACCACAGATCTTTGGCTCCAACCCATGCGGCATCCGCCTGGCCAGTATTCCATTTCGCGTAGTAATAGTTGCACTTGGCTTCAGTGGTACCCGGTTGTTCCGGGCTAAATGCCAGCAGCCCACGCCAGTCTTCACGGCGCGCCAGTTCATTCACAAAACGTGATTTCAGCGTGCGGGCTGGCGGCAGTGTTGGATTCGCTTCAATAAAGCGACTGACGACGAGCGTTGGCTCATTCATTAAGTCATCAGTGATTTGGCGATATTCGAGATAGGGATACAGCGGATAATCTTGCAAAGTGGGCATTATTCGCGCCACCACATCCATTTGCTTGTTATCCCACGCTTGTTTGATTTGTGCATATCGGCTGCGTTGCTCATCGAGCGAATCCGCGCGAACTGCATGAGTTAATGCCGCAAGGCCTACAACTGCTACCAGCAATTGTCCCACGACTTGTTTGGCTTTCCCCACAAGTTCTCCTCACATGTTCACCGGCAGCATCATGCCGCCATTAATTACTTCATGCTAACCCTGGTATTGCACTTTCGCCACGCCAGAGGGCGTTATTTTGTCTATAAAAGCGTTAAGGCCGTTTCGGGTAACACATCCCACTTCCCCTGCTGGGATTACCTGCTGAAAACGGCTACACTTCGCCACTGATATGTACCATCTTACATCACGAAAAAGAGGCGAAGTCGCACTGTGGCTCAATTCGTTTATACCATGCATCGTGTCGGCAAAGTTGTTCCGCCGAAACGTCATATTCTGAAAAATATCTCGCTCAGTTTCTTCCCTGGCGCCAAGATTGGCGTACTGGGTCTGAACGGTGCCGGTAAATCCACGCTGCTGCGCATTATGGCCGGCATTGATACCGACATCGAAGGCGAAGCCCGCCCACAACCAGGCCTGAAAATCGGTTATCTGGAGCAAGAACCTAAGCTTAATCTTGAGCACACGGTTCGCGAATCGGTTGAAGAAGCGGTATCCGAAGTGGTCAACGCGCTGAAAGGTCTGGATGAAGTGTACGCGAAGTACGCTGAACCGGACGCTGACTTCGATAAGCTAGCCGCACAACAAGGCAAGTTTGAAGAAATCATTCAGGCGCATGACGGCCATAACCTTAACGTACAGCTTGAACGTGCCGCTGACGCACTGCGTCTGCCAGATTGGGATGCGAAAATCGCGAACCTGTCCGGTGGTGAGCGCCGCCGCGTGGCACTGTGCCGCCTGCTGCTCGAAAAACCAGACATGCTGCTGCTCGACGAACCAACGAACCACCTGGATGCGGAATCCGTGGCATGGCTTGAGCGCTTCCTGCACGACTTCGAAGGCACCGTTGTGGCGATTACCCACGACCGTTACTTCCTTGATAACGTTGCAGGCTGGATTCTGGAACTTGACCGCGGCGAAGGTATTCCGTGGGAAGGCAACTACTCCTCCTGGCTTGAGCAAAAAGACGCACGTCTGGCTCAGGAAGCCTCAACGGAAGCGGCTCGCCGTAAATCCATTGAGAAAGAACTGGAGTGGGTACGTCAAGGTGCTAAAGGCCGTCAGTCTAAAGGCAAGGCGCGTCTGGCTCGCTTTGAAGAACTGAACAACACCGAATACCAGAAACGTAACGAAACCAACGAACTGTTTATTCCACCAGGCGCGCGCCTGGGCGATAAAGTCGTTGAAGTGACCAATCTGCGTAAATCCTATGGCGATCGCCTGCTGATTGACGACTTGTCCTTCTCTGTACCGAAAGGTGCGATCGTTGGCATCATCGGTCCGAACGGCGCGGGTAAATCAACGCTGTTCCGTATGATGTCTGGTCAGGAACAGCCTGACAGCGGCACCATTGAGCTGGGTGAAACCGTTAAACTGGCTTCCGTCGATCAGTTCCGTGATGCGATGGATAGCAGCAAAACCGTATGGGAAGAAGTTTCCGGCGGCCAGGACATCATGCGTATCGGTAACACCGAAATGCCAAGCCGCGCTTACGTTGGTCGCTTTAACTTTAAAGGTGTTGACCAGGGTAAACGTGTGGGTGAGCTGTCTGGTGGTGAACGTGGCCGTCTGCATCTGGCGAAACTGCTGCAAGTTGGCGGCAACGTGCTGCTGCTCGATGAACCAACCAACGACCTGGATATCGAAACCCTGCGCGCGTTAGAAAACGCCCTGCTGGAATTCCCAGGCTGTGCAATGGTTATCTCGCACGACCGTTGGTTCCTTGACCGTATCGCAACGCACATTCTGGATTACCAGGATGAAGGTAAAATTGAATTCTTTGAAGGCAACTTTACCGAGTACGAAGAGTACAAGAAACGCACCCTGGGTGCGGATGCGCTGGAGCCTAAGCGTATTAAGTACAAACGCGTGACTAAGTAATTGTTGTAACGCCCTCACCCTAACCCTCTCCCCCAGGAGAGGGGACTAACAGGCTTTCTCCCTCTCCCTCAGGGAGAGGGCCGGGGTGAGGGTGATTTCACGCGCCCCGCTCGCCGATCATGTTCTTCACCAGCTCAACACAGCGTAAGAAACGAGAATCGTAGTCAGACTCTTCCACGTGCACATAGCTGATGTTGTTTTCATGTAGCATCGACACCAACAGATTCTGGAAGGATTTTCGGTCGGTATCGCTACCAAGACTGCGTAAACCATCAGCCACCCACGGCGTATTATTTTCCAGCAGAATCACCAAATCAAAACGGTATTCGTCAATCAATGCCTGCACAAACGGGTGTTCACGCCCCTCATACTTTTTGCAAAACGCCTGTGTAGTGACAAAGTCGGTGTCGATAAATGCGACTTTATTGGCATATTTCACTGCAAAATCAACGTACTGAGCATGGCCAATGGCAATCTTATCGTAGTCAGAATATTGCAGCGCCATCTCATCACCGCCAAGGTGCGAGAAGACGTAATCACGGCCATATTCCCAGGCACTGGTGGTGTTAAAAATATTAGCGAGCTTATTCACCATCCACGACTTACCGCTCGATTCCCCTCCCAGAATAGCGACGGTTCTGACAAAGAACGGTTTTACTTCCGTTGGAATGTATTCCCAGTAACGGAATGGGTTTTCGCGGATCTGCCCACCGCTGATGTTCATGAACGTCCGTTTCGGATCAATCAGTACCGTTTCAATACCAAGCTGTTCGATAAAACGCGGCGCATCACTTTCTTCGGATGTGTAAATACAGTCGGGATTGATCCCTTTGCTTTCCATGAAAGCTTTGATGCCGCGGCTCCAGACATCCCAGCCATGCGGATACGGCTCCATCCCTTCTTCGTTAAACGAATGAATACGGATATTTTTTTGATATTTGAAGGTCTGTAGCAGCCAGCGCAAGCGGTCACCGGTTGTCGGTTGCTGAGACATCGCGCTGTCTTCAAACAACAAACGATCACGGGTTTCGTCGTAGCCCATGATGATATGGAGTTCGTCTACCTGGCTTGCTGCCCGCTGAATCAAATAGATATGGCCGGTATGCAGCGGATAAAACTTACCAAACACGACGCCGACTTTTTTCTCACGCCGCGGAAATTCCAGCCCGAGGAAACGATGTAATGCTTCCAGTTTCTGCGCACTTGGACTTTTAATTTTGGCGTTCAGTAACTGGCTAAGATAGCCCTTGGTCATGCCGCAGGATTCTGCCACCTGTTGCAGCGTAACGCTTTGCTGACGAATTGCGGTCTTCAGGTACTCGAAAGACGACATGCTGCCTCCTGCAAAAATACGGCGAAAAATAAATTATAAGTCGTCAAACACCGACAACGCATCCGCAAGTTTTTTCACACCGAATACCTGCATCCCTTCCGGTAATTTTTTCGGCACATTTGCCTGTGGCACGATGGCGCGTTTAAAGCCGTGTTTTGCCGCTTCAGAAATACGTTCCTGGCCGCTAGGCACTGGGCGGATTTCCCCTGCCAGCCCAACTTCACCAAACACCACTAAATCTTGTGGCAATGCACGGTTACGTAAACTGGAGACCATTGCCAGCAATAAGGCCAGGTCAGCACTGGTTTCGGTGACTTTCACACCGCCTACCACATTGACGAACACATCCTGGTCGGCCATTTGCAGACCACCGTGGCGGTGCAACACGGCCAGCAAAATAGCCAGGCGGTTTTGTTCAAGACCCACGGCGACACGACGCGGATTGGACATCATGGATTGATCCACCAGCGCCTGAATCTCTACCAACAATGGGCGCGTACCTTCCCAGACAACCATCACCGAGCTACCGGGCGTCACTTCATCACCGCGGCTCAGGAAGATGGCGGAAGGATTGCTGACTTCACGTAACCCTTGCTCCGTCATGGCAAACACGCCCAACTCATTCACGGCACCGAAGCGGTTTTTATGGCTGCGAAGGGTACGAAAACGGGAGTCGGCGTCACCATCGAGCATCACCGAACAGTCAATGCAGTGTTCGAGCACTTTCGGTCCGGCAAGCGAACCATCTTTGGTCACGTGGCCGACCATGATAATCGCCACACCACGTGTTTTGGCAAAGCGTGTCAGGTAGGCGGCAGACTCACGCACCTGAGCCACACTGCCCGGCGACGACTGGACATCGGCCATATGCATGACCTGGATGGAGTCGATAACCATCAGTTTTGGCGCTTCTTCTTCGGCAATCATGCAGATTTGCTCGATCCCGGTTTCCGAAAGCATATTCAGGTTATTGGTCGGCAGCCCCAGACGATGAGCACGCATCGCCACTTGTTGCAGCGACTCTTCACCAGTGACATACAACGTTTTCATCTGTTCGCTGAGTTTGCACAGGGTTTGCAGCAGTAACGTGGATTTACCGGCACCGGGGTTACCGCCAATCAAAATGGCACTACCCGGTACCACACCGCCACCTAGCACGCGGTCAAACTCTTTAAAACCGGTCGAGAAACGCGGCAGTTCTTCGAGGCTAATCTCTGAAAGTTTTTGTACTTTACTGACGCCTGCACTGCCGGCATACCCTGACAAACGCTCATTACGCGCAACCGTCGGAGAGGCGGCAATACGCACCTCTGTGATGGTGTTCCATGCGTGACAGGCACTGCATTGCCCCTGCCAGCGAGGATAATCTGCACCGCACTCATTGCAGACAAATGCACGTTTTGGGGCTTTCGCCATTAGCGTTCTTCCTGGATAAGGCTACCGGACAGAATGCAGAATACGCCCATCAAATCAGCATGACGAATGGTGACTTCGGTTTTCTCATTCACTTTAGGTTTAGCGTGGAAAGCAATTCCCAGGCCAGCCGCTTTGATCATCGGTAAATCATTCGCCCCATCGCCAATAGCGACGGTTTGCGCGACAGGAATTTCATATTTATCCGCCAGACGCATAAGCGTTTCGGCTTTGAATTGCGCATCAACAATTTGCCCAGTGACTTCACCCGTCAGCTTGCCGTCGCAAATTTCCAGCTCATTGGCCACGACCGCATCCAGATGTAGCTTGTCGCGCAAATATTCGGCGAAAAAGGTGAAACCACCGGAAGCTATCGCGACTTTCCAGCCTAATGACTCGAGTTTCAGCACCAGCGACGTCAGGCCCGGCATCAACGGCAATGCATCACGAACTTCGCGCAGAATAGTCGCATCCGCGCCTTTGAGCGTTCCTACGCGTTGTTTCAAACTCGCAGCAAAGTCCAACTCGCCACGCATCGCACGTTCGGTAACTTCAGCGACCATTTCGCCGGTGCCCGCAAGTTTGGCAATTTCATCAATGCATTCGATTTGAATAGCGGTGGAGTCCATATCCATCACCAGCAGGCCAGGCGTGCGCAGATGGGGAATTTTGCCCAGCGGGGCGACATCCAATCCGGCGTCATGCGCAAGTTTAGTTGCGCGAGGCGTTAATGAACCTGCCAGGCGAATAACCTGATAGTCTTCAACACACCACGCGGTGACAATAACCATCGCAGCGCCTAGCTTACGTTGGTAGCGATTCAGGCACTCTTTATCCAGATTCCGACCATACAGCAGCCAGCCACTGCGGCCAGCACGGTAATCGAGCGGCATAACTTCATCGCCACTTAACGATAGCGGCAAACCAGGCCAGAGAGATACGTCGGTCGGCAAGTCGCACCAGGTCAGACTATTTGGCATCACAGCTCCTGAAAAATTTTAATATACCATTCAGCATTCGCATTTCCGGCAGTCGGCAAGAGTGCCTGTAATTCGAATGCTGAAGGGTATGCAGAACAAAACAACGCATGAGGCTACCTTGTCTGTGCAGCTTCTGGCAACATTAAACTGCGCAGTAAAACCGGCAATTTTTCTAAGGTGCATTATGGCTCGGGCAAAAATGAAATTCAGGCTGCATCGTGCAGTGATTGTGCTTATCTGCCTCGCACTTTTAGTCGCGCTGATGCAGGGCGCATCGTGGTTTAGCCAGGGGCATCAGCAAGCCCGAAACGTACAGCTTGAAGAGCTGGCAAGAACTCTGGCACGCCAGGTGAGCTATAACCTTATTCCGCTGATGAAATCTGAAAATCCCGATGAGAAAAAGATCTCAACGGTGTTGAATTTGTTGACGCAGGACAGCCGCATTCTGGATGCGGGCGTTTACGACAATAGCGGCAGCCTAATCCTACGTGCAGGTGAAGGGATTGGCGTACGCGACCGGCTCGCCCTGGACGGTAAAAAAGCGGGCAGTTACTTTAATCATCAAATTGTTCAGCCGATTGAAGATAAAGATGGGCCAGTGGGTTATCTGCGTATCACGCTCGATACTCACACACTGCCTACTGAAGCTAAGCAAGTGGATAACACCACGAATATTCTGCGCCTGATGATGTTACTGGCGCTGGCAATTGGCATTGTGCTGGCGCGTACTCTTTTGCAGGGCAAACGCACGCGCTGGCAACAATCTCCCTTCCTTCTGACGGCGAATACCGAAGTTAAAGAAGATGAGGAAGAACAGAGCGCCAATAAACCTTAAGTAAGAAAGGACTTCTACTATGTCTACTTTACGTCTGCTTATTTCAGACTCTTACGATCCCTGGTTCAACCTGGCGGTAGAAGAGTGTATTTTCCGCCAGATGCCTGCCACTCAACGCGTACTGTTTTTATGGCGCAACGCAGATACGGTGGTGATTGGCCGGGCGCAAAACCCGTGGAAAGAGTGCAATACCCGGCGCATGGAAGAAGATAACGTACGGCTGGCGAGACGCAGCAGCGGCGGCGGTGCGGTATTCCATGATTTGGGCAATACCTGTTTCACCTTTATGGCGGGAAAACCGGAATACGATAAAAGTGTCTCGACCGCAATTGTGGTCAATGCACTTAATCAGCTTGGCATTCGCGCTACGGCTTCCGGGCGCAACGATCTGGAAGTCGCTACCGCTGAAGGGGTGCGCAAGGTATCTGGCTCGGCCTATAAAGAGACGATGGATCGGGGTTTCCATCATGGCACTTTGTTGCTTAACGCTGATTTAAGCCGCCTGGCAAATTATCTCAATCCGGATGAGAAAAAGCTTCAGGCCAAAGGTATTACATCCGTGCGTGGTCGAGTGGCAAACCTCAGCGATCTGTTGCCAGGCCTGACCCATGAGCAAATTTGTGATGCCGTGCGCGACGCTTTCTTCGCTTATTACGGTGAGCGTGTAGAGGCAGAACACATCTCCCCTGACGCCCTACCCGATCTCCCCGGTTTTGCTGAAACCTTTGCTCGCCAAAGCAGTTGGGAATGGAATTTCGGTCAGGCTCCGGCATTTAGTCATTTGCTTGATCAACGTTTTACCTGGGGTGGTGTTGAATTGCACTTCGACGTTGAGAAAGGGCATATCACGCGCACGCAAATATTCACAGACAGCCTGAATCCCGCCCCTCTTGAGGTGCTGGCGGCGCGTTTGCAGGGCTGCTTGTATCGCGCGGATAGGCTACAACAGGAGTGCGACGCGCTGTTGGTGGATTTCCCGGGGCAGGAAACGGAGTTGCGGGAATTGTCAGAGTGGATTGCGAAAGCAGTACGTTGAGATAAGTGCGGACTGATACCCTCACCCCGGCCCTCTCCCCCAGGAGAGGGAGAAAACCAGTCCCCTCTCCTAAGGGAGAGGGTTAGGGTGAGGGGGAAAATTACTCTTTGTCGCCCAGTAACACAGATTCAAGAGCAATCTTGATCATGTCGTTAAAGGTTGTCTGGCGCTCTTCTGCAGTCGTCTGCTCGTGAGTACGAATATGATCAGACACGGTGCAGATGGTCAGTGCTTTAGCACCAAATTCCGCCGCCACGCCGTAGATACCCGCCGCTTCCATTTCCACGCCCAGGATGCCGTACTTTTCCATCACGTCAAACATCGTCGGGTCTGGCGTATAGAACAGATCAGCAGAGAAGATGTTACCTACGCGAGCGTCAACGCCCAGCGCTTTAGCAGCGTCAACCGCGTTACGCACCATGTCGAAGTCAGCAATCGCTGCGAAGTCATGGTCTTTGAAACGCAGACGGTTCACTTTGGAATCGGTGCAAGCACCCATGCCGATAACCACGTCACGCAGTTTCACGTCGGTGCGTACCGCGCCGCAAGAACCCACACGGATGATTTTCTTCACGCCAAAATCAGTGATCAGCTCTTTGGTGTAGATGGAGCAGGATGGGATACCCATACCGTGGCCCATTACAGAGATTTTACGGCCTTTGTAAGTCCCGGTGAAACCCAACATGCCACGCACGTTGTTAACTTCACGAACATCTTCGAGGAAAGTTTCTGCGATATGTTTAGCGCGCAGCGGGTCCCCTGGCATCAGTACGACGTCAGCGAAATCACCCATTTCTGCATTAATATGTGGCGTTGCCATAAATTATCCTTATTCAAAGAGAACGAAATCCTATGGATTTCAGAGCATGTTTTTGCCGTAATCCATGTCGGAAACACCAAAGTGTTTTGCAACTGTCTGGCCGATATCCGCGAAAGTTTCACGGTGGCCAAGGGAGCCGGCTTTCACTTTCGGGCCATAAACCAATACCGGAATGTGTTCACGAGTATGGTCAGTCCCTTGCCAGGTTGGGTCACAACCGTGGTCAGCGGTGAGGATCAGAATATCGTCCTCTTTCAACAATTCCATCAGCTCAGGCAAACGGCGATCAAACAGTTCCAGCGCTGCGGCATAACCTGCAACATCACGACGGTGGCCGTAAGAGGAGTCGAAATCAACAAAGTTGGTGAATACGATAGTGTCGTCGCCCGCTTCTTTCATTTCTGTGATGGTGGCATCGAACAACGCATCCAAACCCGTCGCTTTCACTTTTTTGGTGATACCGACTTCAGCGTAGATATCCGCAATTTTACCAACCGAAACAACATGGCCATTCTTCTCATCAACCAGTTTTTTCAACACGGTTGGTGCTGGTGGTTCAACGGCCAGATCATGACGGTTACCGGTGCGCTGGAAGTTACCCGCTTTGTCGCCGATAAACGGACGAGCGATAACACGGCCAATGTTGTAGCCGCCTTCGGTCAACTCTTCACGCGCGATTTCACACAGTTCGTAGAGTTTATCCAGGCCGTAGGTCTCTTCGTGGCAGGCAATCTGGAACACGGAGTCAGCGGAGGTATAGAAAATCGGTTTCCCGGTTTTCATATGCTCTTCACCCAGTTCATCCAGAATCACAGTACCGGAAGAGTGGCAGTTACCGAGGTAGCCCGGCAGATTTGCACGTTCAACCAGTTTGTTCAGCAGTTCTTGTGGGAAGCTGTTTTCGTGATCGGAGAAGTAACCCCAGTCGAACAGCACAGGAACACCCGCGATTTCCCAGTGGCCTGACGGGGTATCTTTACCAGATGAAAGCTCATGCGCCCAACCGTATGCACCGATAACTTCTGCATTACCGTCCATACCTGCCGGGATTTTACCGGTAGAACCTTCAGCGGCTTTCACCAGTCCAAGGCGAGTCAGGTTTGGCAGATGTAATGGCCCTTTACGGCCCTTGTCTGCTTCGCCTTTTGCGCAAGCTTCTGCGATGTGCCCAAAGGTATCAGAGCCTACATCACCAAAACGGTCAGCATCTTCAGTCGCGCCGATACCGAAAGAATCCAGCACCATAATAAATGCACGTTTCATAATTTCTCCTGCGTATTCGGGCCTGAAACGCCCAGGGGCGTTTCAAAAAGTGATCAGATCAGTATGCCAGCATTTAGCTAATACGGCGATAGACGTCCGGCGTTTCTGCGGGCTGCGTATCGTTTACTTTAATTGCCGCTTTTACAGCACGGGCTGCTTCCTGCCACTGGTCTTCGCTTGCTGCGTGAATAACGGCCAGCGGACGGGAAATCTCAACGCTATCGCCCAGGCGCACCATGTCAGTAAAACCGACGCTGTAGTCCAGGGAATCAGAAGCCTGACGGCGACCACCGCCCATCGCCACCACCGCCATGCCTAATGCACGGGTGTCCATTTCAGAGATAAAGCCGGATTTATCAGCATAAACGGCTTTGCTCAGCACCGCGGTTGGCAGGTACTTCGCGTAGTTTTCGACGAAATCTGCCGGGCCTTTTTGTGCTGCGACCATGCGTCCGAACACTTCTGCCGCTTTACCGTTATCCAGCACCGCTTGCAGTTTGGCGCGCGCTTCAGCGTCATCTTTCGCCAGATTGCCGGAAAGTAACATTTCCACGCACAGCGCCATGGTGACTTCATGCAGACGAGGGTTACGGTATTCGCCGGTCAGGAACTGCACCGCTTCGCGAACTTCAACCGCGTTACCTGCGCTGGATGCCAGTACCTGGTTCATGTCAGTCAGCAAGGCGGTGGTTTTCACACCCGCACCGTTCGCCACGCCAACAATGGCCTCGGCGAGTAATTCAGACAGTTCATATGTCGGCATAAATGCGCCGCTCCCGACTTTCACGTCCATCACCAGCGCATCCAGGCCTTCGGCCAGTTTCTTCGCCAGAATAGAAGCGGTAATCAGCGGGATGGAGTCTACGGTCGCGGTAATGTCACGCGTGGCGTAGAAACGTTTATCCGCGGGTGCGAGCGAGTTTGTCTGGCCGATAATCGCCACGCCGACATTTTTGATGATGTCGCGAAAACGGTTATCGTCCGGGAAAATATCGAATCCAGGGATCGCTTCGAGTTTATCGAGCGTACCGCCGGTATGGCCTAAGCCACGACCAGAAATCATTGGCACATAACCGCCACATGCCGCCACCATTGGGCCAAGCATTAATGAGGTCACATCACCCACGCCGCCCGTTGAGTGTTTATCAACGATTGGGCCGTTCAGATTGAGGCTCTTCCAGTCCAGTACGGTTCCAGAATCTCGCATCGCCATGGTCAGAGATACGCGTTCCGGCATAGTCATGTCGTGGAAGAAAATGGTCATTGCCAGCGCGGCAATCTGCCCTTCCGAGATAGTGTTATCCCGAATACCATTGATAAAGAAACGAATTTCTTCATCACTTAGAGCATGACCATCACGTTTTTTACGAATAATTTCTTGAGCGAGAAACACGGTAACCCCCTGAGTACATCAGGTGAAATGCGGCGGAGATACCGCCGCAAGAAGAGATTAATAGGCGCTGGCGCTTTTGCCGTCGCCATGACCCAGCGCTTTTAACAGGCTCGCAAGCAGGCTGGATGCACCAAAACGGTAGTGACGGGAATCAGCCCAGTCAGCGCCAAACAGTTCATCAGCAATAGACAGGAACAGCGCCGCATCTTCAGCAGAACGCACGCCACCCGCTGGTTTGAAACCAACAGATTTCTCAACGCCCATATCACGGATCACTTCCATCATAATGCGTGCGCTTTCAGGCGTGGCGTTTACAGGGACTTTACCGGTAGAAGTTTTGATGAAATCAGCACCCGCTTTGATAGAGATTTCAGACGCTTTACGAATAAGCGCTTCTTCTTTCAGCTCGCCAGTTTCAATGATCACTTTCAGCAAAACGTTCGCCGCAGCACAGGCTTCTTTACAGGCTTTCACCAGTTCAAAACCAACCTGCTCGTTACCTGCGATCAGCGCGCGGTACGGGAATACCACGTCAACTTCGTCTGCACCGTAAGCGATAGCCGCACGGGTTTCTGCCAATGCAATTTCGATATCATCATTGCCATGTGGGAAGTTAGTCACGGTAGCAATGCGGATATCAGGCGTGCCTTGGGCGTTCAGAGTTTTACGAGCAATAGGGATGAAACGAGGATAGATACAAATCGCCGCAGTATTACCCACCGCTGTTTTGGCCTGATGGCAAAGTGCTACCACTTTTTCATTCGTGTCATCGTCGTTCAGGGTAGTCAGGTCCATCAATTTCAGGGCACGCAGACTGCTTGCAGTTAAATCGGTCATAACACTCTCCAACAAAAGATATAGAAGTCTCTGGCTTCGAAACTCAACACGTTGGAGCGGACTTGGTTCCTTGAAGAGCAGAGGCAACACTGGTCACCATCACGTTGAGATCCGTCTCACCGCACATCACAGGTGGTAATGTTATAATTATAACATTCACCGCGTTGATAATTTTGTGTCTCGCTTCACAAAAGCCAAAGGAGAAATTACATGCTTTGTACAGTATATGTGATTTAACAACGTTAGATAGAGTAAAAATGCGATTCGGAAATAAAAAATGGCCAGCGAAAGTGCCGGCCATTGATTTCACAGTGATGTTAAAATTTTAACATCGTTTATTTATAATGACAGGAACACCCCAGCAATCGTCGCACTCATCAGGTTAGACAATGTACCTGCTGCTACCGCCTTTAGACCCAACTGGGCAATATCATGACGGCGATTTGGTGCCATGCTTCCGAGGCCACCAATCAGGATAGCGATAGAAGAAAGGTTAGCAAAACCACACAGCGCGAAGGAAATAATTGCTTTGGTGTGATCTGACAGAACTTGCAGGCCCGCTGCTGCAACGGTGGCGTCATCTTTCAGGTATTCCCCGAAGTTCAGGTAGGCCACAAATTCGTTGATGATCAGTTTCTGACCGATGAAGGAACCCGCAATGTTAGCTTCGCTCCATGGCACACCGATAACCCATGCCAGCGGTGAGAACACCCAGCCCAGAATCAGCTCCATCGAGAGTTGCGGATAGTTGAACCAGCCACCGATACCAGAAAGCATACCGTTAAGCAGTGCAATCAATGCCACAAATGCCAGCAACATTGCGCCAACGTTCAGGGCCAATTGCATACCCGAAGCCGCACCGGATGCCGCTGCATCCAACACGTTCGCTGGGCGATCGGGATCGTTTTTCAGGGATTCCAGTTCAGGGGCATCGTTCGGTGTTTCTGTTTCAGGCAGGATAATTTTAGCGAACAGTAAACCGCCGGGTGCTGCCATGAAGGAGGCGGCAATCAGGTACTCAAGCGGCACGCCCATTTGTGCGTAACCCGCTAACACGGAGCCGGCAACAGAGGCTAAACCACCACACATGACGGCGAACAATTCTGAGCGGGTCATGGTCGCGATATAAGGGCGAACAACCAGCGGAGCCTCAGTCTGGCCAACGAAGATGTTTGCGGTAGCAGACAGGGATTCGGTGCGAGAGGTTTTCAGGAGCTTACGCAGGCCACCGCCAAGAATACGAATCACTAACTGCATGATGCCCAGGTAGTAAAGCACAGCAATCAGTGAGGAGAAGAAGACGATAATTGGCAGAACGCGCAGGGCGAAAACGAAGCCACCGCCGCCGAAGACTTCGAACATTTTGTCCGAAACCAATCCACCGAACAGGAAGGAAATACCCGCATTACCGTAAGCGATAACGTTAGCGACCCCTTCAGACATGGCCAAAAGAACTTTACGACCGACTGGAACATACAGGATCAGAGCCCCGATACCGACCTGGATAAGCCAGGCACCCAGTACGGTGCGCAGATTAATCGCTTTTCGATGACTGGAAAGTAAAACCGCGATCAGCAGCAGAACGATCATGCCGATCAATCCCATGAGTAGTTGCATACAGAGTCCCTGTGTATTGTTTGAAAAATGATGACGAGCAAAAACTTACAGCGGGCGGGATTATAGCGGTAGAGATGCCTGCACGTGCCATGGCAATCACATATTTCTACAAATTCAGGAAAGCGTTTATCTCAGATAGTGAGGCTCATCACATTCAGCTGCTAACTATTCCAAATTAAACAATTCATTGCAGTTATGAATGAAAGTGTTGGCGATAACATCCGCAGGTTCTGGGCGTAGCGAGCAAAGAGTCTGAAAAACCTCAACGATACGTTCCGGGCGATTTGCTTGTCCTTGCCAACCATTGAGCGGCATGTCTGGGGCATCCGTTTCCAGCACCAGGGCATCCAGCGGTAATTGCGCCATCACATCGCGCGTTTTGCTGGCTCGCGGATAGGTGATTGTTCCTCCAACGCCAATCTTGTAACCCAATGCCACAAAGCGTTCAGCCTGTTGCAGGCTACCCGAAAATCCATGCACTACACCGGTTCGCGGTAAGTCGTGGCGTTTTAAATGGGCGGCGAGTTTGTCGTGCGTTCGGCGAGAATGGAGAATAACCGGCAGATCATAACGTTTAGCCAGTTTTAGCTGGGCAACCAGCATCGCTTCTTGCTTCTCAAAAAGCGGATTATCCATATAGAGATCAAGACCGATCTCGCCAATGGCCACGAGCTTGCTCGGCCGTTGTACCAGATGATGTTCCAGTAGCGCCAGCGACGCCTCCTGGTGTTTGTGAATCGCGATCGGATGCAAACCCAGCGCGGCGTATAGCGCCGGATAATTTTCAGCCAGCGCCAAAACCAAGCCAAAGCGGTCAGCTTCAACCGCTGGAACGATTATTTTTTCGACTCCAGACTGAGCGGCAAGCGACAGGCTAATGGCTTCATTCCCACTAAACGGCGGGAAGTCGAAGTGACAGTGAGTATCATAAAAAATCGTTGTCACGCCGTACCTTCGTTATTAAAGGTGGAATCGTTCGCTTCTGGGGTTTCGATCACCGCCTGGGATAATGGCTCATGAGCGACCACTTCAGGCGCAACCACAACTGAACCTGGCACCAGAATGCGGGGAGGATGGCGTTTTATCGGCGGCTGCGTCGTCAGCAGTTTGCCCACGGTCGCGAGGAAATAGCGTCCGCATAAACGGCCTGTTTTATAGTCCGTATTCAGCGCCGGTATTCGGCTTCCTAACGCCATGCTCATCAGCGGTTTCGGCGGATAAATCTCGAAAATGCGCAGTTTTCCCGGCGGCTTTTCAATGAAATTCTGTATCTCTCGATAACTGGTTTCGTGATGATTGACCAGATTGAGCATAGGTTGCAGGCTGCTGTCACCAAGCCAGCGTTCCATACGTTTAAACCATTCAGGTGTGTAATACATTTGTGAGGGCACAGTGCGGATCACCACCAGCGTATCAGCCCCAAGACGCACCGCTTCTCGCACCGGAATTGCATCGCTTATTCCCCCGTCCTGGTAACCTATGCCATCAATCTCTACTCCGCTGCGGTAAAAACCAGGGATGGCGCTTGAGGCTTTGAGGATGTTCAGCCAACTGGTGCTGTTTGGCGAAAAATATCCTGGCGTGTAGTCATCGCTACGACAGGCGCACATATAAAACGCTTTGTCGGACTCAAACAATTTTTCAGCCGTCGACATTGAGAGTGGAATTTTTGACGATGTGGTTTCAACGAGCCAGTCGAGATCGATGAGATGCCCGCCGCGCACAAAGCGCAGTGGATCAAAAAATTCACGGGTAGTGGTAAAACGGGTGATCACTCTTCTGGCATAACCCGGCTGGTGACAAACGTAAGCGGAAAGGTTTTGCGCACCCGCGGAGGTACCTAAGAAAAGGTCAAACGGATTAAAATTAGCGCGCATAAACTCGTCCAGCACACCGGCTGTAAAAATCCCACGCTGCCCGCCACCTTCACAAACAATGGCAAGTTTTCCGGGACGAAACGCTTTTAACGCAAGCGGCGCTATGTTACCGAGCGTAACGGGTATTCGTTGCCCCACCCTGCTTTCCTTAGTTCTTAATTTTTTCTTTAGTTTAAATATGCGAGAGCCAGTCTAAATGAAAATAGACTGGCTCTCTGGTCTGTCTCAAATGATTATATACCCAAATTATTCTATGGGCGTTTTCGACCCATAAACAGACTAACCAGGAACAGAATAATACCTACCACGAAGACAATTTTTGCTGCACCTGCCGCAGTACCCGCGAGAGTACCAAAACCCAGTGCTGCTGCAATCAACGCAATGACCAGAAAAATAATGCCCCAACGAAACATAAGCCTCTCCTTAACCATAGTGAACCCGAATCGCTTCTGGATGGGTGCGAAATACGCACTCATTGGCGATATTTGAGTAACGATGTTGCTGACCTACTCCACAGGCAGAGCCTGTGGAGAAAGCTTCTGTATGCTCGGTTACTTCACTTTCAGGTCGTTTTTGACGCTTTTAACGCCATCAACTGCTTTTGCGACACTTTCAGCTCGCGCGGACTGTGCGTTAGATTCAACGGTACCCGACAGCTGCACGACACCCTCGGTGGTTTCAACTTTCACATTGCGCGAAGGCACGATGTCGTCAGCTAAAAGCTTAGCTTTAATTTCGCTGGTGGTTGCGGTATCGCCTGCATAACCGCTGACGGATTTATCAGCCCCGTCACGTACATGCAGTTTGTCGCTGACGGAAGAAACCCCTTCCACGCCTTTAGCCACTTTTACGGCTTGCTCAGCCTGCGCCTGGCTTTCAACGAATCCACTTAACGTCACGATTTTTTTGTCAGTTTTCACTGAGATATCGGTACTTTTAATATCTTTGTGATCGACAAGGGCCGCTTTCACTTTTGCCGTGATAGCGCTGTCATCCATGAAATTACCGACGTCTTTTACAGAACTATCAATTTTTTCGCCTGCTGTGTTGGCTGTAGATTCAGTTTTGTTCAGCATGGTGTCTTCTGCCAGCGCACTACCGCTTGCCAGCACAGAACCCAGAACAACAGCTAACAGAGTTTTAGAAATCTTAGTCGTAGTCATCGTCATCGATTAATTCCTATTGTTTTGCTCACAATTTGAGCACAAGCCTCAATAAGACAGCTTTCCTTAAAATTAAGGCCAAGTGATACAGCCTAAAAATTGTGTTCAGTTTTAAATAACGCCAATGACAATCGGGTTGAAGGAAGTCGCCTGAAAAATTCTTTTACATGGCAGATTTAACCAACCAATTTGTCACCGGTTTGTTAAATATAGACAACAATCACAGAATTGCTGGTGAGATTGGGCGAAAAACAGGCAAGCGAGGGCTAAATACGGGAAATTAAGAACATTCCGTAAGGGATTAATAAGACGAGAAAAGTAGCAGGACGCGACGGCTGCCGCGCCCTGAGAGGCGATGACTTCGAGGTAATTAGTGCTCGCGAGTTTTACGGAAGGTCACTTCCGGGTAACGGTCTTGCGTCAGGTTCAGGTTGACCATGGTTGGGGCGATGTAAGCGAGGTTGTCGCCGCCATCGAGAGCCAACTGCATTTCGTTTTTCCGTTTGAATTCTTCAAACTTCTTAACGTCGGTGCTTTCAACCCAGCGCGCCGTCGAAACGTTGACCGATTCGTAAATCGCTTCAACGTTGTATTCGCTCTTCAGTCGCGCCACAACCACATCAAACTGCAGCACACCGACCGCCCCGACAATCAAATCATTGTTGGCGATTGGGCGGAACACCTGCACCGCGCCTTCTTCAGAAAGCTGGACCAAGCCTTTGAGCAACTGCTTCTGCTTCAATGGGTCACGCAGACGAATACGACGGAACAGTTCTGGTGCGAAGTTCGGAATACCGGTGAACTTCATCATCTCACCCTGAGTGAAGGTATCACCAATCTGGATGGTCCCGTGGTTGTGCAAGCCGATGATGTCGCCTGGATAGGCTTCTTCAACGTGTGAACGGTCACCCGCCATAAAGGTCAGCGCATCAGAAATCACCACGTCTTTACCGGTACGAACCTGGCGCAGCTTCATGCCTTTTTCGTATTTGCCGGAAACCACGCGCATAAATGCCACGCGGTCGCGGTGTTTCGGGTCCATGTTGGCCTGAATCTTAAACACAAAACCGGTGAACTTATCTTCTTGCGCCTCAACTTGACGGGTGTCAGTTTTGCGCGGCATTGGCGCAGGAGCCCATTCAACCAGGCCATCGAGCATATGGTCAACGCCAAAGTTACCCAATGCAGTACCGAAGAAGACCGGTGTCAGTTCGCCTTCAAGGAACAACTCACGATCAAACTCGTGGGAAGCACCCTGTACCAGTTCCAGTTCATCACGCAATTGCGCGGCAAGATCTTCACCCACAGCCGCGTCAAGCTCAGGGTTATCTAGCCCTTTAACGATGCGCACTTCCTGAATGGTGTGACCTTTACCTGTTTGGTACAGATAAGTTTCGTCTTTATAAAGGTGATAAACACCTTTAAACAACTTGCCGCAGCCGATGGGCCAGGTGATAGGTGAACAAGCAATTTTCAGCTCACGTTCAACTTCATCCATCACTTCCATCGGGTCGCGGATGTCGCGGTCGAGTTTGTTCATAAAGGTGAGGATTGGCGTATCGCGCAGACGGGTAACTTCCATCAGCTTACGAGTACGATCTTCTACACCTTTCGCGGCATCGATAACCATCAAACAGCAGTCGACAGCGGTCAGAGTACGGTAAGTATCTTCCGAGAAGTCTTCGTGCCCTGGGGTATCAAGCAGGTTTACCAGGCTGTCGCGATACGGGAATTGCATAACGGACGTAGTAATCGAGATACCACGCTGCTTTTCCATTTCCATCCAGTCAGATTTAGCATGCTGGCTGGAGCCACGGCCTTTTACCGTACCTGCAGTTTGAATCGCCTGTCCGAACAACAGCACTTTTTCAGTGATGGTCGTTTTACCGGCATCCGGGTGAGAAATGATCGCAAAAGTGCGGCGTTTCCCCACTTCTTGCAAAAAAGGAGACAAAGTCATAATGAAATCTTCTGTGGATTCCGCACAGGCGTAGCTGAGCGGCAAATGAACGTTACCTGGTGGCTATTTTACTCATCAGGTCAGGTTTAACAATCGGCGTCATCAATTACACAACAATCGCTCCAGTTCACTGAGTGAGGTCACTTCCCAGGTCGGCGTAATGCCTTCCGGCAAGCTTCTTCCGTGGGCGTTCAGCCAGCAGGTGGCAATTCCCGCGTTTATGCCGCCCAGAATATCTGATTCTGCGGTGTCACCCACCATCAAAACGCGCTCACGCGGTGGGTTGCCCATTTCCTCAAACGTAAAATCAAAGATTTTGCGATCGGGTTTTGCTACGCCAACTTGCTCTGAAATCACCAGCAGGTCGAAATAGTCACGCAGGCCGGTGCGCTCAAGACGAATTTGCTGCAATGCAGTAAAGCCATTGGTGATAATACCGATTTTTACTTTATCTTTTAGGGTATTAAGCAACGAGACTGCACCCGGTAATGGCACACAAATTTCAGCCATCGCATTCAGAAATGCAGCGTTAAGATCGCCCGCAGGGACTGACAATCTTTCCGACCAACCCTGGAAGCGTTGGTGCTGTAACTGTAATGCGCTAATGGCACCATTCTGGTAATCGACCCACAAAGGTTTGTTAATCGCCTGGTAATCCTGGAAATCTTCAGCGGTAAACGTCACGCTATAATCGAGAAACATCCGCTGTAAGCCGCCAAAAGCGTCAAAGGTAAATAACGTTTCGTCAGCATCAAATAAAATCCAGTCCCAGTTCATCAACACACCTTTTTCAAATTAGCCTAACGGTAATGCCATGATGATGGCATCTTCGCGACCCTCTTTTGTGGGGTAGTAGTTACGACGAATCGTCGCCTCGTTAAACCCCAGGCTCTCATAGAGTGCAATCGCCGCATGGTTCGATGCGCGCACTTCTAACCACAGGGTAAACACATCTCGCTTTTCCAGCTCGCTGATTAAATGTTCCAGCAACTGGCGACCCAAGCCTTGTCGTTGGTAAGCGGGGTCTACAGCAATATTAAATAACGTCGCTTCATCCAGCACGACTTGAGTAACCGCAAACGCTGCCATTTTGCCATCGACGTCGAGGCGCAAATTAAGATAGCGATCGCCCTCATTACTGGCGAAAGTTTTTTCACTCCATGGGAAAGCATGGCTGCGAAGTTCAATGGCGTAAGCCGCCGCTAAGTCATTTGTGGTGAGGGAAGAAATCGTGTTCATATTCGCAAATTTGCTGCCACAGTGCCCTTCTTGCGGCACCATTATGATAAAGCTCGTTTAATTCGGGGGTCGCTAATTGCGCCCCTGGAATGGAGAGCGGTTCACTCACTCCTAGTCGCCAGCTATTACAGCGGCTTTCGCCTGGTAGCATCGCGGCGCGTTCAGGCGTTAGCTGCATGACCTGCTGTGCATCCAGATTCAGGCTGCGCAAAACATCGCTAACCAACGGATCGCTTAAATCTGGAAGATTTTCAGCAATCATCAGCAGCTTAACGTTTTCATGCAGTGAGACTGCAATTTCGCCCTTTAATGCGGCCGGACGTCGCAGCTCCCACTGGGTAATGCCCAGTTGTTGTAACAACCAGTCACGTCGCAAAGGTATTTGGGGCATAGCGAAACCAGGTAGAGAGTGCCAATTGGGGTGCAAATATAGCAAATTCATCGAATGTGCGCCATTAAAGCTCTATAATCCCGGCTCTGATTTCCCAGGAGTAATTTGATGACTGCGTTAACCCCGGCAAGTGAAGTGCTACTGCGCCATAGCGATGATTTTACCGAAAGCCGTGTGCTGTTTGCCGGTGACTTACAAGACGATATGCCAGCTCGTTTTGAAACGGCAGCAAGTCGCGTTCATACCCAGCAATTTCACCACTGGCAGGTATTAAGCGCTCAGATGGGCGAAGATGCACAATACGGCCTGGTGGCTGATGCCAGCACTGTTGGCGACTGCGACACCCTGATTTACTACTGGCCGAAAAATAAGCCAGAAGCTCAGTTCCAGTTGATGAATATTCTTTCGCTGATGCCAGTCGGTAGCGACATTTTTGTGGTGGGTGAAAACCGCAGTGGTGTGCGCAGCGCGGAGCAAATGCTCGCCGAATTCAGCCCGCTGAATAAAATTGATAGCGCACGTCGTTGCGGTTTCTATCATGGCCGCCTGGAAAAACAGCCACAGTTTGATGAACATTCCTGGTGGGATGAGTATCAACACGAAGGTCTGACCGTGAAAACACTGCCAGGCGTCTTTAGCCGTGACGGTTTGGATACCGGCAGTAAATTGCTGCTTTCTACGCTCACGCAGCATACCAAAGGCAAAGTGTTAGATGTCGGTTGCGGTGCTGGCGTGTTGGCAGTTTCGCTGGCGAAACATTCTCCAAAAGTCCGCCTGACGTTGTGTGATGTTTCGGCACCAGCCGTCGAAGCCAGCCGTGCAACACTTGCGGCCAATGAGATTGAAGGCGACGTTATCGCCAGCAACGTCTATTCCGAAGTGAATGGTCGTTTTGACATGATTATTTCAAACCCACCATTCCATGATGGCCTGCAAACCAGCCTTGATGCCGCTCACCAGTTGATTCGTGGTGCTGTTCGTCATCTCAATATGGGTGGTGAATTGCGTATCGTCGCGAACGCCTTCCTGGCCTATCCGGACGTGCTGGACGAAACCTTTGGCAACCACGAAGTGATTGCTCAAACTGGCCGATTCAAAGTTTATCGCTCAGTAGTTATGCGTAGCGCAAAGAAGCGCTAACACACGACTGTGCCGCTTTTTGCAGCGATTAGAAAAGCGGCACCAAATTAACTGTTGACGACGCGCAGAAAACATCTAGAATGCGCCTCCGTGGTTACAATACTTCGGTATTGTGGGTATGCGAAGGTGGCGGAATTGGTAGACGCGCTAGCTTCAGGTGTTAGTGTTCTTACGGACGTGAGGGTTCAAGTCCCTCTCTTCGCACCATTAACCACGCAAGATATCGTTCGCACTGCGCGAAGGTGGCGGAATTGGTAGACGCGCTAGCTTCAGGTGTTAGTGTTCTTACGGACGTGAGGGTTCAAGTCCCTCTCTTCGCACCAATGCGAAGGCGATATCAAAATCTTTAAGTGCAAGCTTGAAAAACTGTGCGAAGGTGGCGGAATTGGTAGACGCGCTAGCTTCAGGTGTTAGTGTCCTTACGGACGTGAGGGTTCAAGTCCCTCTCTTCGCACCAATTTTTTAGGTAAAAATTGCATCTCAGTTGTTTTCTGATTTCCCTCAGTTTTACTCTCTTATTTCATCATTCCCAGATTCATCATCACCAGCGCAAGCCCACTGGCAAACGCAACGCATGATGGCAACAACACAAAATGACGTAACCGTTTATGGTAGAGCATCGCTGTCGTCGCCAATAACCCCAGCACGATAAGCACTCGCCACTGGGTAAAAGAAAGATCCAGATACAACAATGCGGCGACGATCCCCCCGGGTATCAGCACACCCCACGCGCTTTCTAACTGCCGTTGTAACATCATCGCCATCTCGCAAATTGTAAATGATAACCAATATCATATGATATAATTTCTCGTTTGTCAGCGACAGCGTGCTCTTTGTATACATTAGAAATGTTAAGCATTCTTCATCATCGGATGACATAATTTCATTTAGGTGATAGATTGAGCGACGAAATAAAATCTCTGATTAACAACGACATAATTACTTTAAGTAATCACTTTCCCTGTCTTATTTTTATAAAATTATTCAACAACATAACGTTGTGTTCGGGTCGAAAGAACTATTTGATATGACAGCAACAAATTGGCGCACATTACTCAAAGGGAAACACCAACTCTCTTTGCGTTTATTTTTATTACTGAACGCGGTCTCTGCGGGATTTAGTATTGTGGTGCCTTCTGCCAACACTCAGCATCTTACGGTGCCGATAATCATGGTGCTGGTGATAAGCCTCTCATGCCTGCTGTGGCAGTTTGTAAACAAAAAAAAGCTGATCAACATTAATGCTGTCTCGTTAATAATTGGATTACTTTGGGCGTGGCATATCTATATAAAAGTCAGTGCTATGCCAATTAGAGATCTCAATTTTCTAATTATTGCTTTATTGGCGATATTATTTATTGGTTCAATCTCTTTTATTAATAATATACAAGCATTTATTGCTGCATGCCTGCCCGTGACCGGGATGATATTATGGCTCGATCAAGGAGAAAACTGGCCACGTGTTTTATATTCAATTGTTCTCCCAGGTATAGGCATTAGCATTCAGACTATCATTCAGCAACGAAATGATAATTTTACTCGTCGCTTAATGGACAAACTGCTCGAAGAGAAAGAAACCCTTAACGATTTGAGTATGTTAGATCCTCTTACCGGTCTGTATAACCGCCGTGGCTTTCAAAACCGTCTTGAGACAGTGCTGGCTCTTGGCAGTGGCACACATTTCGTATTATTGCTCGATATCGATCACTTTAAAGCTTACAACGACAATTATGGCCATAGCATGGGCGATCAGGCTTTGACGCATGTTTCCGCAGCCATTCGCGATGCCGTGCGCTCGCGCGATATTGTCACCCGCTACGGTGGTGAAGAATTTATGGTATTGCTGACGAATGTGGATGCCGAGCAGGCTTTGCAAACCGCTGAACGGATCCGTCAGCGGGTTTATGATTTAAAAATCCCACATTTGTTTAATGAAGATGTTGCCACTCACGTAACGACAAGCATCGGTCTTGCAGTGCTTGAGCAGCAGAACATTGAAGAAGCGTTACGTCAGGCTGACAGTGCTCTTTATCGGGCAAAGCGCCAGGGCCGTAATAGCATTTTTGTCAGCGAGTCGCTGCTCCCTTCCTGAGTCGAAAAGTCCTCCATTAACACGCGCACAAAATAGCCTTGCTAATGGCCATGCCTATAGATAGGATTGGCAATCATTATCATTTGTATTAGTGGTCTTGTTTGTCGATGTCTTTACAGTCTTCACTGTTTTTGGATGAATTTGCATGGCAGTCACCATTTACCAGCTCGCAGCCGACGCTGGCAGAGGAGTTGCGCGCGCATTTCATCACTCATCGACCTTACTTTAACGACTTCATCAAACTCGGTGAAGCCGCGCCAGCAGCAAGCCAGACGCTGTTTCAATGGGCGCAACCTGCTGCATTAACCTCACTTCTCGCCTGTTACAGTGACCATATTTATCGCAACCAGCCACAACTTGCCCGCGAGGGAAAACCGCTGAAGTCACTGTGGGCGCAATGGTATCTCGGCCTGTTGGTTCCTCCGCTGGTCATGGCGCTGATATCTCAACCCAGAGCGCTGGATATCGGCCCCCAACATATTCATGTCGAGTTTCATGAAACGGGTAGAGCCGCCACATTCTGGATAGACGTTCATGAAGATAGAGTGGCAACCACCCTGCCATTACAGCAACGCCTTGAGAAACTACTGGTAGAAGGGCTCATGCCTGTCGTTGAGGCACTGGAAAGCACTGGTGAGATCAATGGAAAGCTTATCTGGAGCAATACGGGGTATTTGCTGAATTGGTTTTTTGGCGAGCTTAGAGAGTTGCTTGATGAAGCGACAATCGCGCAATTACGCCACGCCTGTTTCTTTGAAAAACGACTGCAAGATGTGCAGGATAATCCTCTTTACCGCACGGTAATCCCAAACGAAGGTTTATTGGTTCGCCGTACCTGCTGCCAACGCTATAAGTTGCCAGATGTACAACGTTGCGGAGACTGTACCTGTAAGTAAAACGGCGAGTTTCCCCACCGTTTCATCTCACTTTTTCAAACACCATCAGGCTGGCTGTTGGCTCTCTTCGCCAGAGGCTTTCTGAGCTTCTTCAGCTTCCTGTTCCAGCAACTGCTTCTCGTACACTTTGAAGAACGGGAAGTAGATAATGGCGGAAACCACTGCCAGCAGAATAACCAGAATCGCCGCACGGAAATCCCAGCCCAGCGCCCATGCCGCACCGATAGGCGCTGGCGCAGTCCACGGTACAACTGAAATTACACGACCAATCAAATCCATCTTCATCGCGCCCCATGCCAGCACGGCGTTAACCATTGGTGCCAACAAGAAAGGAATGAAGAACACTGGGTTCATCACGATGGGTGTACCGAAAATCACCGGCTCGTTAATGTTAAAACAAGTTGGAACGATACTCAGGCGACCAATAGAACGTAGGTGGGCCGATTTACTACGCAGATAACAAATCACCAGGCCCATGGTTGCACCCGAACCACCGACAACGATGAAGAAGGTCCAGAACGCCTCCATAAAGATGTGTGGCAGGGGCGCACCTTGTGCCAATGCGCTCTGGTTCATCCCCAGATTGGTCAGCCAGAACATTTGCAGCATGCCGGAAACGATCGCCGCCCCGTGGATCCCTGCAAACCACAGCAAGTGGCCAATCAGCACCGCCAGCAGAATTGCAGGCAGTGAGTCAGCGGCAGATACCAGAGGTTTAAACACCGACATAATTGCTTGCGGGATCAGCATGTCAAACTGCGACTGAATCAGCAGGCTGAGTGGGTAAAGTGTTAGCACCACAACCAGCACAGGAATCAGAAGATCAAAGGAGTTTTTGATCATCGGTGGAACCTGGTCTGGCAGTTTGATCCCGATATTGTGCGCTTTCAGGAACCGCATCATTTCGACGCAGTAAACCGCCACTAGGATCGCAGTAAAGATCCCCGTACCGCCCAGGCTATCCACCGGTAAAGTCCCTTTCGTTTTAGGCGCGGCGACCAACAAGAAAGCCATCAGTGAAAGCATCGCACACATGAACGGATCAAGACCGTGTGACTTCACATAATGTTTGCCGAGGTTATAGGCAATAGCCGCACAAATGTAGATAGACATAATGCCCATCGTCATATCAAACGGCGTCAGAATTTGTCCTTCAAACTGTTTTGCCATGTCCAGCCATGCTCGAGCAAACACCCAAGTGGTGGTTGGCGAGAAAGGCGGATAAGCGAAGACCAGCAGGAACGAGCCGACAATCATGAATGGCATCGCAGAAATAAATCCATCACGAATCGCCATGACGTGGCGTTGTGAAGAAATCCTCCCAGCGACGGGACTCACGTAGTTTTCTACAAAGCGGAAAATCAAATTAAAGGCTGCATGATTCGATGACATAGCGGTGCTCCTGTCAGGCTTTCAATGCGAATGTTGCTGCGGGGAGTTTATTGCCGCGCAACAGTCCGTAATGCATAGAATTGATCCCCGTAACCGGGACCTTATTAGATATAGCTTTATTGTCTAAAACACTGGCAGGGGCATCAGTGGCACAGCATAAAAAAATATGTTTCATAGGCTGCTCTTATTATTGGGTACAGGTGTGTGACCGTTTCAGTATTCATCGCCTTTTCTTACTCTGCAACCGGTTACTGAAACCGGTTGCAGTGATTGTGAAGAAGATCCAGAAATCACTGAAACTTTGAGTTGTTTAGGTATTTCACATCACAGCATTGTTGTTGGCTCAACGTCTTCAGGCACGTATATACCCAGACGGGTATAAATCAATGTTCACTGGTTTACATATAGCACAGCCTTATGCCAAATTATTTGCGACCAAGAATGGGAGAAAAGCATGAGCCTGCAGTCAGTCCGGCAATTCTTTGCCGAAAACGCCCCGGATATCGACATCATCGAATTAAACCAAAGTACCGCTACCGTTGCTCTGGCAGCCGTTGCCCATAACGTTGAACCGGGTCAAATTGCTAAAACATTGTCGTTAAAAGTTAAAGATCAAGTCGTGTTGGTTGTCGCGAAAGGTGATGCTCGTCTGGATAATAAAAAACTCAAAGCCGCTTTGGGGGCCAAAGCCCGCATGCTAAGCAGCGATGAAGTGGTTATCTGGACGGGTCATCCGGTCGGTGGTGTTTGTCCGTTTGGCCTGGAAAATCCGTTAACGGTTTACTGTGATATTTCGCTTAAACAGTACGAAGAAGTGTTGCCCGCGGCGGGAGCCATTCATAGTGCAGTGCGTATTTCCCCTGATCGTCTGGCTGAACTGACCGCCGCACAGTGGGTTGATGTTTGCCAATAATCAGATGACTGAGGGCGAATGAATGGGCCTCAGTCATACCTTATTTTTTCTTCATTTCCCCTGGTGTTACTACGGTAAATTCAGTTCCTGCATGCCATGTTCGCTGAGCATCCACGCATACATTTCAGCATCTGTTTTTAGCTCAAGTCGATGCAGAGCACTGCTTTTTTGCGCACTGATTGTTTTGTAACTTTTCTCGAGCAGCGTCGCAATTTGGGCCAGTTGCCACCCCTTGCTGAGGAGCCGTAAAACCCGGCGTTCTGAAAATGTTAAGCGAGCATTGTTCATCATATTACTGGACGCGTTAACCGCTTTTTCCTGCAAAAGATACCTGCTGATTCTTTCGATTTGGCCACCGCAATTAAAGACATGTTCGATAATACTGTTCATGGGTTCATGTAAAGAGAGCAATGCGGTGTTAGATGTCAGCAATCGTTCAATGGCAATATTTACCAAATTCGCAGGGAGGGTGAAAACCCACTCCACTTGCCGATACTGATTTTGCAATTGATTGAAAAAATCGCAGGCCCCGAAGATTTCCTGCAAAGTGCTATCCAGCTCAATGATCGCCACATCGACATGCAGCAAAATTTCTGGCCTGAGATCTAAATAGTTATCCAAAAGAATGAGTGACGATTTCTCCGCACGTTCCTTCATCAGAAACTGAAGGCCTTCCCTCATCAGTGGCCGTTTACTAATGACTAACGCACGGCAAAATGGGTTGCGCAAAAAAATCTTTGATTTGCTTTCCTGCATATACCTATCCCTTTAAAACGATTACTTACCTAACAACGTACAACCCAGTACGTGGAGATCTTTCTCGCACTGAAGCCCGAGCTTTTCCATCGCATGTCTTTTATGCGCACTCACGGTTCTGATATTGCGCCCTAATTTCTGCGCGACCTGGCTGACGTTGTAGCCCTGAAATAATTCCCCAATGACCTGAGCTTCGCATACTGTCAGTTCACATGAGATTCTCGCATCCAGAATGCTCTTGATCATCGGGCTGGAAAGCATCGACTTAGTGGAGAATGACTTTATTATTAAGTCAGTGAATGTTAAGGCTGGCTCATATTGAGAAATAATCGCCCGTACACCTAAAGCAGAAATATAATTCAGTACGCTCAGTTTGTGGTTACGCGTGTAAGCGACAATTGTCGTGCCCGGTTTTACCATCAGGCACCAGTTGATAAATTTTATCTCTTCGGCGAGTAGATTTGAGGATTCGCTGATATTCAATATGACAAACGAGCCAGGTACCTTTAATACATCGCCATAGGCCTCATCAATCTTTTTGATATTATTGACTAATTTGTTAATTTTAGGCATGGATTTTAATCGATGGACTATCCCTGCTGCCGTTAACACGCAGGGTACAACGACCATTATCTTGCCTGGTAAATTACTGGAAGTGATTATATTTTCCATATCATTCCTTTGATTAAAATAACCTATTATTTAAAATGTGACTGCGCGTTCATTTATTCATTAATTATATAAATGGCGTAATACTTAAATAACAGTTAAGTAAGATGAAAACTTAAATTACAAGGAGGGGTTAATGATGCGCGAGTATTTCAAATAATGATGGCTATTACAAGACGCCCGTAAGTCAGGAAATAATAATTAGCATTGATAAATAATATTTTAAATATAATTAAAAAATTACTCGTCTTCAATTAAGGAACTTTCAATTCACGCATCGGATGAAGACGAAAATCCTTCGGCGTCGTCCCCGTATAACGGCGGAAAAAGCGTGAAAAATAGGTTGCGTCACTAAAGCCGAGAAAATCCGAGATTTGGCTAATTGTCATGCTGGTATACAGCAAACTACGTTTAGCTTCGAGCAACACGCGTTGATGCAGCACATTCAGGGCGCTACAGCCATAGAACTCATGGCATAGAGAGTTCAGATACACCGTTGATAACCCCACTTCGCTGGCATAATACGTTACAAGCAGTTGTTGACGATAATGGCTTTCAACCAATTGATTGAATTGATGAATTACCGCACGTTTACGCTCAACACGTGAACTATTGTCTGGAGCCGGAGCACTCTGGCGATTGAGCCAGACTAACAATGCGCTGATCAAAGAATGCAGCATCATGTCACGCGCTTCTCCTGCCCCCTCGTACTCACTCTGCAACGTACTGAACAAAGTATTGATTTGCCTGTTCGAGCCTTTAACTGGCACGCATGCCGCTTGTCTGAGCACCTGCAACGGGCGACCAAACTGCTGTTCAAACTGGGCGATAAGTGGCGCAGAAAACGACAGAGAATACCCCTGAGCTCCCGGGGAGAATTTAAAGCCGTGCACGCACAATGCAGGCACCACCTGAATACAGGCATGCCCCACATGGTGCTTAACGCCTTCAATATCGATCTCCACCTGGCCTTTATGCAAATAGAGTAATTGCACCAGGTCCGCATGCTGATGAACTCGAATATGCCATTCATAGAGGCTGCTGCGGCTGTGAATCGATTCACAATGCAGCAAATCTGCCGCAGGCCAATTCCGGTTTTCACCATATAGCTTAAATACCGGAATACTGGGGTTCAGATTCATCACATCCTCTTTCAGAGTACGAAATCCACAGGCTATTGCCGAATAAGTGTAGTTTATTCAACGGATTCGAACGGCAAACCGACATAGTTTTCCGCAATCGTCGTTAATCCTGCGCGCGAAGTCAGATAGTACTCACGATCCGCTTGCTGCATTTTGCGGTCAAACGCATTCATGCCTGCAAAGTCATGCAGAAGATTGGTCATAAACCAGCTAA
This sequence comes from Buttiauxella sp. WJP83, assembly GCF_027594725.1. Taxonomy (NCBI): domain Bacteria; kingdom Pseudomonadati; phylum Pseudomonadota; class Gammaproteobacteria; order Enterobacterales; family Enterobacteriaceae; genus Buttiauxella; species Buttiauxella sp. WJP83. Next base: position 597,677 of record NZ_CP110080.1, on the reverse strand, counting down.
AACGCTCGCCTTTCCACACCCGACGCAATGCCATTGGCGAATAGGTTTCCAGCAAATCGGTTCGCCCTTCCTGGTACACCTTACATAAAATCCGATACAGATAATTCACATCAGAAGCGGCCAGATTTAGCCCCTTTGCCCCCGTCGGTGGCACAATGTGCGCAGCATCGCCTACCAGGAAAAGGTTGCCGTACTGCATCGGCTCAACCACAAAACTGCGTAACGGTGCGATACTTTTCTCAAGTGAGTGACCAGTCACTAACTTTTCCGCCAACTCTTTTGGTAACCGCTGTTTAAGCTCGTCCCAGAACCGTTCATCCGACCAGGCTTCAACGCTGTCGCTCAGTGGAACCTGCAAATAGTAGCGGCTTCTGGTTAGTGAGCGCTGACTACACAAAACAAATCCGCGTGAGTGATGGGCATAGATCAATTCATGATTTACCGGTGGTGTGTCGGATAACAAGCCCAGCCAGCCGAACGGATAAACCCGTTCATACTCACGTGTGATTTCCGACGGGATCGCCTTGCGTGAAACACCATGGAATCCATCACATCCCGCAATATAGTCACAATCGATGCGGTAAGTTTCGCCCTGTTTTTCAAAGGTGACATACGGTGAATCACTCATAACATCAAACAATTGCACATTGCTGACACCGTACATCGTCTGCGCAGAGCTTTTACAGCGCGCTTCCATCAAATCACGCGTCACTTCAGTCTGGCCGTACACCATCACCGTTTTACCCCCCGTTAACTCTTTGAGCGGAACGGGAATACGAATTCCGTCGACCAAAAACTCGACGCCTTCATGGACTAGCCCTTCGGCATCCATTCTTTCACTTACCCCTGCTTCGCGCAGTAAATCTACCGTGCCATTTTCCAGGATCCCCGCACGAATCCGCCCCTGTACGTGCTCAGGCGTTTGCCTTTCTAGCACCACATTGCTAATACCCGCATTGTGCAGTAATTGCCCCAGTAACAAACCCGATGGGCCAGCCCCAATTATCACGACTTGAGTTTTCATAAGGTACGCTCTCTGATAAGACGTTATATAAATGTTATTTTTATGTTTATTAAATGCTCGACAATGCATTTTTATCGTCTGCACAGAGGAAAAGAAGGCCAATATCCGTCTAAAACGTGCACTTTTCGAAAGTCTCACCCAAAGTGTGGACGAGCTCATAATTCACTGAAAAAGTGTGCGAAATGCGTTATTTCGCTAAATGTTGATCTGGCGCGCCTGAGTACAGGGGGCGGCCTATGTTAAAAATGGAGGATGTTAAAATTTGAGCGACAGACGTCGCTTTTCATCTTTCATAGGCCAGGCATGTCGACAGAGGTAAACCCGCAACGCGAAGTCACCCGCCTTTGCATTCAGTGTGGGCTTTTTTTGCTGCAGCACGGTGCAGAAAGCGCCCTGGTAGAAGAGCTTTCCAGCCGTTTGGGAGTGGCATTGGGGATGGATAGCGTTGAAAGTTCAATTTCAGCGAATGCTATCGTACTGAGCACCATTAAAGATAATCAGTGCCTCACCACAACTCGCAAGAACACCGACCGGGGCATCAATATGCACGTCGTGACGGAAGTGCAACATATCGTGATCCTGGCAGAGCATAAGCTACTGGATCATAAGGGCGTTTTGAAACGCTTTGCGCACATCACTCCGCTACGCTATCCCCGTTGGTTAGTGGTGCTGATGGTGGGTCTTTCCTGCGGCTGTTTCTGTAAGCTCAACCATGGCGGCTGGGATGGCGCAATCGTCGCATTCCTTGCCAGTTCCGTTGCAATGTATGTGCGGCTGCTGCTCACGTCACGCCATTTACATCCACAAATTAACTTCTGCATTGCGGCATTTGTCGCGACCACGATTTCGGGTCTGCTCATTGCCAAAGGGCCGTTCGCTTCGACATCAAACATTGCAATGGCGGCAAGCGTTCTGCTGCTGGTTCCTGGTTTTCCGCTGATAAATGCCGTCGCCGATATGTTTAAAGGACACGTCAACACGGGCCTTGCGAGATGGGCAATGGCGAGCCTGCTGACGCTTGCCACCTGCATTGGCGTAGTGATGGCGATGTCATTGTGGGGATTAACAGGATGGGAATAATCAACTTTTTACTGGCGCTGCTACAAGACATGGCGCTGGCAGCTATTCCCGCCGCAGGTTTTGCCATGGTGTTTAATGTCCCACAGCGTGCTTTGCCGTATTGCGCGCTGCTGGGTGCGATTGGCCATGGATCCAGAATGGCGATGATGACGGCGGGTTTAAACATTGAATGGAGCACCTTTATCGCTTCACTCCTGGTGGGTACCATCGGTATCCAGTGGTCGCGCTGGTATCTTGCGCATCCGAAAGTCTTTACCGTGGCCGCCGTGATTCCGATGTTCCCTGGGATATCTGCCTATACCGCAATGATTTCAGCCGTGAAACTGAGTCACTTCGGTTACACCGAAGATCTTATGATTCAGCTCCTCACTAACTTCCTGAAAGCGTCGTTTATCGTCGGAGCGCTGTCGATTGGCTTATCTATTCCCGGCCTGTGGCTGTACCGCAAACGCCCACGAGTGTGATGTATTTCAGGGCTTCTGTAACTCGGCAGTGCTTTGCCTGCGCAAACTTGTTTTAATGTCATCAGGCCTGGGCGATACCCGCGGCCCGATGACTTTAAGGAGCCTTGCGTGGAAACCCACGAAATTTATCTTCCTGAGCGTTTTGATGACGCCAGTTTGAAAGAAAAGATTTTTTTCAGTGCCATTAGTTTGTTCGCTGAATTTGGCCTTAATGGCGCACGCATGGAGCAAATTGCCGAGAAAGCCAACACCACCAAACGCATGGTGGTTTATCACTTCAAAAGCAAAGAGCTGCTTTACGTTCAGGTGCTGGAATATGTCTACACCCAGATTCGCAGCTGTGAACGCCAACTTAATCTCTCTGATCAGCCGCCAGTCGAAGCGATGGTGGAGTTGGTGGAGTGGACATTTGATTTCCACGCCACCCATCCAGATTTCATTCGTATTATCTGCATGGAAAACATGCAGCGTGGGCGTTTTGTCAAAGAGTCCACTTACCTGCGCGAAATAAACCGCAGCGCACTAGAATTGCTGGAAGATGTGCTGACCCGCGGACAGGAAAAACAGCTGTTCAACAAACTCGTCACGGCCAAAGATGTACACCGCCTGATCAGTAGCTTCAGCTTCTACCATGTGGCGAACAGCTACACCTTCTCAAACCTCTTTGAAGAGGGAACAGAGCCGGTTGATAGCACCTCCCATTACCGTGAAATGGCAGTAAAAGTGGTGCTGCGCTACATCGGCCCCTGATAAATTCTCTTTTCTGGATGTTTTAAGAACTCTCCAGGCTCCGAAGAACCCAGAGAAGGCGGTATACTCGACGAAATTCTCCTGCGATGCAGGTTATGTTTACCCAAAATAATTCGAGTTGCTTAAAGGCGGCAAAGCCGTAAATCCCCAGGAGCTTACTTGAGTAAGTGACTGGGGTGAGCGGGTGCAGCCAACGCATAAGCAGCTTGAAGTATGACGGGTATAAATGAGTATAAACAGATGAAAGCAAACAATAAGATTACATGTGCTCTGGCACTGGCAGCATCCGTTTTTGCTGCTCAGACGATGGCGGCAAGCTGGCAGGATCAGCTCACCAGTGCGGCGAATGAATTGAGCAAAACCACCACCAGTACCTCTGGAACCACAGGTAACTCCGCGGCATCACTAACCAGCCTGCTCGCCAGTGGGACTAGTGCACTGAGCGCCAACACCATGACCAACGCCGCGGGCATTTTGCAGTACTGCATGAAGAACAAATTGGTATCAGCCACCAATCCAGAAAACGTCAAAAATCAGCTTCTGGATAAACTGGGCCTGGGAAGTGAGACGAAAGAAACTCCGCCACAAGATTACACTCAGGGTTTGATGGGCCTGCTGAATACCGGTAAAGGCCAGCAATTGAATCTGGAAACCATCGGCAACTCGCCGCTGGCAGAGAAAGTGAAAACTCAGGCGTGTGATTTTGTCCTGAAACAGGGCATGAATTACCTGGCTTAATGAATTCTCCTGCTCCTGGTTTCAGGAGCAGGATTATAAAACGGGTTATTCGCTCACATTAATTTCCATCACCGCATAAACGCCATCACTGGGCAGTGTCACGGTCACATTTTGCAGATTAATCCCCGCCGCCAAAATAATTTCTCTTAACTCGAAAAGCGTTCGCGGGTAAATCGTAGTCCAGCCAACACAACGCAATGCGAATTCAATTTGTGGGCTGCTTTTCAACATATTCGAAATAATCAACACGCCACCAGGTTTTACCAAACGTAACGCGTGGCGAATAAAATGTACCGCCTCAGACTCTGAGAAGTATTCGAAAATCCCTAATCCATCGACTAATTCAGCGGACTGTTCACCCAGTTCCTGAACGAGCTTGTCACTGACAATCATCCGATCGAATAAATTCCGCATCAGCAGTTGAAAATGCTGCCCTTCAACCAGCCCATATTGCGTCGCCAACCCACGAGCAAACATCAGCGATTGCCGATCATGATCAATCAGCAATAAGGTAAATTTCTGAGACTTCAATTTTGCACTGTGCAACGTATTGAGTACCGGTACGGCCGCACCGCAAGCGAGGCTAATCCAGTTTACAGAAACGCGATCGTTGAGATGAAAATCAGCAATGGCGGCCATCACCTTTGCGCGAGAACGAATGCCCCGTGCATCATTGGCGTGAATAAACCACGATCGACTATTGATATCCATTTCACCACCGCTTATCAACCTCACTGCCAGTGGATGCTGCACAGCCCACAGTGCAAGCGCAGTGGGAACTAACTGACTTCGCCATTCTTCCAGTGCGGGCCGAAAACGAAAAGCTTGTTCGGAGAGCCTGTTACGACAACGGATCCGCCGCTTCCCTTGGTTATCTAAAAATATTTCCGGGGCTTCTAAAGAGAGATCATTAGCAAGCTGTCGGTTGATGTCATCGATCTGTTCTACTACCTCATCCTTCAGCGGCCAGTGATCACTTATATCACTGCAAGTGATGTGTTTAATGGCAAGATCCGCAGGCACTGATCCCGGGATCACTGAGAGAAAAGGTTGCCAGGGCATGTAGAACCTCAACAGACATTTTTTTTCAGTGTAGAAAATCCACGGAAATTGACCGTCAGAAGAAAGTTGTAATTTGTGGGAAGGGATTACCGCTTGAGAAGTCATTCCGGTAGAAAACAAAGAGGTTGCCGACGCAACCCCTGAAGTAAACAGACGACTTGATGCTGCTACGTACGCGCAAATCGATTAAAAATAGTCAGCTTCTTTGAAGCTTTTAGCCTGACGATCTTTATCGGACAACAGGCGTGGCGCATCAATTTCTGGCCATGCGATGCCAATATCCTTGTCTTCCCAAAGAATGCTGCGATCGCTCTGTGGCGCGTAGAAGTTTGTCGTTTTATACAAAAACTCAGCTTCATTACTGACAGTCATAAAGCCGTGGGCAAAACCTTCTGGGATCCATAACTGGCGTTTGTTCTCAGCACTTAATAGCACGCCCACCCACTGGCCAAACGTTGCAGAATGCTGGCGGATATCCACTGCAACATCAAATACTTCTCCAACTGCACAGCGAACCAGTTTTGCCTGGGCATTCGGTGCCAATTGATAGTGCAAACCGCGAAGCACGCCCTTGCAAGATTTTGAATGATTATCCTGAACAAAATTAACCGAACGTCCTACGGCTTCTTCAAAAACTTTCTGATTAAAGCTTTCAAAGAAAAAACCGCGGTCATCACCGAAAACTTTTGGTTCAAAAATAAGGACTTCGGGAATTTTAGTTTGAATAATATTCATGACGATCTTTTTGTGAAAGGAGATTGGACACTCATATTAACGCATCTGAGCCGGGCAATCAGCCCCCAGAACGGCGACCCAGCAAGTAAACCGAGTCGCCACGCAGACAAACTAGTCTAAATCAGCACCATTACTGGCGATCACTTTCTTATACCACCAGAACGATTTTTTACGCGTACGTGCCAGCGTGCCGTTGCCCTGGTCGTCGCGATCAACGTAGATGAAACCATAGCGCTTACTCATTTCGCCTGTTGATGCGGAAACCAAATCAATACAGCCCCATGAGGTGTAGCCGATGACCGGAATACCATCTTCAATGGCATCAGCCATGGCTTTGATGTGCTCACGCAGGTAGCTGATACGATAGTCATCGTTGATTTCACCCTGCGCGTTAACTTCATCCTTCGCACCCAGGCCGTTTTCTACCAGGAAAAGTGGCTTCTGGTAACGGTCGTACATCATGTTCATGGTAATGCGCAGGCCGAGTGGGTCAATGCCCCATCCCCATTCACTTGCTTGAATATAGGGGTTTTTCAGCGATTTAACGATGTTTGCCGCATTGCTGTTGAGCTCGTTCATATCCCCAGAGGCACAGCGTGAGGCGTAATAGCTAAACGAGACAAAATCGACCGTATTCTTGAGGATTTCTTCATCGCCTGGCAGCACTTCAAGCTCAAATCCCTTCTCGCGGAACAGACGTTTCGCGTACGACGGGTACGCACCACGCGCCTGCACATCGATAAAGAACAGGTTCTCACGATCTTTTTCTAGTGCCGCCCAGACATCTTCAGGTTTGCAGGAGTACGGATAGAAATTCCCTCCCGCCAGCATGCATCCGACCTGATTGTTTGGGTTAACTTCGTGAGCAATTTTGGTCACTAAAGCACTGGCGATCAGCTCATGGTGTGCCGCCTGGTATTTCACTTGTTCTTTGTTATCACCTTCTTCGAATACCAGACCTGCACCAGAGAATGGTGCGTGGAGCAAGATATTGATTTCATTGAAGGTGAGCCAGTATTTCACCAGGCCATCAAAAGCTTCAAAACAGGTACGGGCATAGTGGGTGAAAAACTCCACCATTTTCCGGCTGCGCCACGAACCATATTCCTGCACCAAATGCATCGGGACATCAAAGTGGCACAGCGTCACCAACGGTTCGATATTATGCTTTTTGCACTCAGCAAAGAGGTCACGGTAAAACGCGATACCAGCCGCGTTTGGCTCTTTCTCATCCCCTTTCGGGAAAATGCGACTCCAGGCAATTGAAGTACGGAAAACGGTAAAACCCATCTCTGCCATCAGGGCAATATCATCTTTATAGCGATGGTAAAAATCGATGGCCTCGTGGCTTGGGTAAAATTCATCATCACGTAATGAAAAACGTTTTTCTAAACCTAATTTCACGGCGAGGCGATGCTCACCGTGTGGGATGGTATCTACCGTTGAAAGCCCTTTCCCACCCTCGAGGTATGCGCCTTCAGCCTGGTTTGCAGCGATTGCACCGCCCCATAAAAAGTCATCAGGAAAAATTGATGCTGACATAAAGTCCCTCTTCTTAGTTAGTTAGCGTTTACAGCATGTTGCGGTGCAACAACGGCGTTTGGTTGAATTTGCTCTTTCTCGTCACTCTGCTCAACTGGAATGTCTTCAAAACCCAGGATTAGCGTCAGGAAGAAAGAGAGCACCACGGCCAGAATCATCACACCAAACACCCATGCGATGCTCATTGGATTAGCGGGATCAAAGAATTGCACACTGGTGAACAGGCCCGGAGATGCCATGGAATGGCTCGCCAACCCACCAATTCCTGCGACAGCACCGCAGACAAAACCACTGATTAATGCCGCAATCAGTGGGCGTTTCAGACGCACCGCGACACCGTAAAGTGCAGGTTCGGAAATGCCTGCCACTATCGCCGATGCCGCCGCAGCGAGCGCAGTCTGGCGCAGTTCAGGATTTTTGGTTTTCCACGCCACGGCCAATGATGAACCGCCCAAAGAGAGGTTGGCACCAATTTCAGATGGCATAACCATGCCTTCTTTGCCCGTTTCAGCAATGGTCTGAATAATAGACGGTGTAAATACGCGGTGCATACCGGTCATGACCAGCAGCGGCCAGAGTGCGCCCATAATGGCGACAGACAACCAACCAAGGTAATGATGAATGGTGTAAACCAGTGAAGAAATACCGGTACCAATCCAGATCCCCAGCGGGCCAATCAGCATGATGGCAATCGGTGCGGAGATAAGCACGATAAGCATCGGCTTCAGGAAGTTTTTTGTCACCGCAGGCGTGATGCGGTCAACCCATCTTTCGATGTAAGAGAGCAACCAAGTCATGCACAACGCAGGAATAACGGTGTAGGTATATTTCACCGCTGTGACCGATAAACCCATAAATTCAACCGGTTGGCCCTGTGCCGCTTTTGCCATCAGGTCAACAAAGTTTGGATGCACCAACACACCGGCAATCGCTATCGCCAGCGACATATTGGTTTTGAATTTTACCGCCGCCGACGCGGCAACCATTATCGGCAGGAAGAAGAATGCGCCATCGCCAATTACATTAAGAATGATGAGCGTGGAAGAGCCTTTTCCAAACACGCCAGTCATATCAAGGATCATAGCCAGCAATTTCACCATTGAACCGCCGATAATCGCGGGAATCAACGGCGACATGGTGCCAATCAGTGCATCCAGAATCCCTGCGCCGATTCGTTTCAGAGTGATTTTGTTTTTACCATTGGCAGGAACCGCTGGTTGCATGCCTTCAGGCAGTCGTTTCAGCACTTCAGCATACGCCTGGGAAACCGTGTTACCGATGATCACCTGGCACTGATTTTCGCTACGAACTACGCCCATTACACCGTTGATAGCTTTAAGCTTCGCGGCATCCACGCGGCTACCGTCATTTAACACAAACCGCAAACGCGTCATGCAGTGTGTCACCGCACCCACGTTATCCGCGCCACCAATTGCATCGACTATCGACTGAGATACTGCCGCGTAATTCTTAGCCATGAGTTACCACTCTTCCGTACGTCACTCTAGTTTTATGTTTAAATTCATTTAGTTATGAATATTCTTTCCGGTTTCACCGCATCGACGAGTAGGGTCATGAGAAGTAGGTAACCGGTTCCACATTAGATTGACTACGACAAACAAACAGATCAAACACTAATTCCGCATATTGTTTGTTTTGTGATGAAGATCGACATAAATGGCTGTTACAGACCCCCGGCAATCCCTTTAAGGCAGTATTTTGTCGTCCGGGAATGTGTAAAATAGGGCCTTCAAAAAAGCCAGGAAGCTCCCATGTCGACAATGCTAGAAGTGGCACAAAAAGCAGGCGTCTCAAAAGCCACCGTTTCACGCGTTTTATCCGGCAAGGGATACGTCAGCGAAGCCACAAAAGACCAGGTCTATAAAGCGATTGAAGAGGCCGGATATCGGCCAAATTTGCTGGCGCGAAATCTGGCGACGAATAAGTCAGAATGCATTGGTTTAGTCGTAACCAACACCCTTTATAACGGCAGTTATTTCAGTGAAATACTGTCGCAGGCTGCGAAGAAATTAGAAGATAATGGCCGTCAGCTTATTCTGGTGGATGGTAAACATAGCGCACAAGAAGAACGCGAAGCTATTCAATTCTTGCTCGATTTACGCTGCGATGCGGTGATTATTTACCCGCGTTTTTTGACCATTGATGAAATGGACGAAATTATTGACCAGCATAAACAACCGATTATGGTGGTGAACCGAAAATTAAGAAAACACCAAAGCCATTGCATCTGCTGCGATCATAAAGGCTCCAGTTTCCTTGCGACGAAATATCTCATTGAGCGTGGGCACCAAGATATTGCATTTATTACCGGCGCAATGGATTCGCCTACGGCTATTGAACGTCTGGCGGGTTATAAAGAAGCGTTAAATCAACATTATATCGGTGTAAATGACGCATTGATTGTGCAAGGTAAATGGACGCCAGACAGCGGCGTATCAGCCGTAGAAGCATTGCTTGCTCGTCAACAGAAGGTCAGCGCGATTCTTGCCAGTAATGATGAAATGGCCGTGGGCGCGATGAAAAAATTGAGTGATATGGGGATTTCAGTTCCACATGAAATATCCCTACTCGGCTTTGATAATATTCCAACAGCACCTTATTTAACCCCCGCGCTATCAAGCATCAAAGATCCGGTCAGCGATATGATTAACGAAGTGATCAGTCGTTTAATATCCATGTTAGATGGCGGATATTTATCACGGGATAATATTTTCACATCAGAATTACTGGAGCGAAATTCAGTGTGTGATGGGCCATTTAAAGGCTAATGAGAGCGGCGTCTTCGCGCCGCTCTATAAAAAATCACTCCGCGACTTTCACAATCAACTTACCGAAGTTCTTACCGACCAACAAACCGCGAAACGCTTCCACGCTGTTTTCCAGACCATCGACAATATCTTCGCGGAACTGAATTTTCCCTTCCGCCAGCCACTGACTCATCTGTTTAAAGAACTCAGGATAACGATCGGCGTAATCCTGCGAAATAATAAACCCTTGCACGCGCAGACGTTTTTTCAGGATTGTCCCCATTAACAGCGGCAAACGATCCTGCTCAAAAGCGCTATTCATACCGTTGTATTGGCTGATGACACCGCACACAGGAATACGCGCTTTCGTATTCAAAAGTGGCAGAACCGCATCAAACACCGCGCCACCGACGTTTTCAAAATAGACATCAATGCCTTTACTACAGGCCTTTTTCAACTGCTCGGCAAAATCTGGCGCTTTGTGATCAATGCAGGCATCAAATTTTAAAGTCTCGGTGACGTAACGGCACTTCTCCTCGCCACCCGCGATCCCCACGACTTTTGCTCCGCGCAATTTTGCCACTTGCCCTACCACCGAGCCCACCGCCCCACTGGCTGCTGCAACGACCACCGTTTCGCCCGCTTTCGGCTCACCAATATCGGTCAACCCCATATAACCCGTAAAACCAGGCATCCCGAGTAAACCGAGCGCGTACGAAGGGTGCTGCATATTTGCATCGAGCTTCTGCAAGCCTTCGCCGTTAGAAAGTGCGTAATCCTGCCAGCCGGTATATGCCAGAACCAGATCACCAATTTTGTAATCTGCGTGTTCAGATTTCTCGACGCGACAAACGGTGCCTGCACCAATGACTTCACCAATTGCCAGCCCCGGTGTATAGGATTCGGCATCATCCATACGCCCGCGCATATAAGGGTCGAGGGATAAATAGAGGGTTCGCAGCAGTAACTGGCCTGCGGCAGGCTGCGGGACAGGAGCTTCTTCCAGACGAATGTCTTGATCGGTCGGCATGCCTTGCGGGCGCTGCGCCAGCACAAAGCGGCGGTTAGTTTGGGACGATTGCGTCATAACGCTCTCCATAGATTAGGGTCGAGTAGAAACATTCAATCTGTCCCAGACTAGCTAAAAAAATCCGCCGTGGTTGTAAAAACGTGCGCTTCTGGTTTTTAAATTAGTGCAGCACCGTAACGGCATCCTCCAGTCGCGTCGCTCGGTACTTCACCATCGCAGAGACTTCCGCACTCTCTTCCACTAACGCCGCATTTTTTTGCGTGATAGCGTCCAGTTCGGCAACCGCACGGGTTAAATCAGACAACCCTTCCGCCTGTTCAGAAGTGGCATGACTAATTTGCCCAAGCAACTGCGTCACATTGCGCACCTGCTCGACAATATCGTTCATGGTGCGACCGGCTTCGTGAACCTGAATAGTCCCAGATTGCACTTTACTGGCGCTGGCATCGATAAGTTTGCGGATATCATTCGCCGCCGTCGCACTGCGCTGTGCCAGGTTACGGACTTCACCCGCAACCACCGCAAACCCTTTCCCCTGCTCTCCGGCACGCGCGGCTTCTACTGCGGCATTAAGGGCCAGAATATTGGTCTGGAAGGCAATGTCGTTGATTAGGCTGGTGATGGAACCAATCCGTTGCGTACTGTCGGCAATGTCAGCCATTGTCGTCACTACGGTTTCCATCGCTTTGCCGCCATGGGTTGCGGCCTGGCTCGCAGAGCAGGAAAGTTTATCTGCCGCGGCAGCGGTTTCCGAGTTGTTCTGCACCGATACCGCCATCTGGCTCATGGTGGTGACCGTTTGCTGCACGTTGACGACGGACTGACGCGTGCGCTCGTTGAGTTCATCGTTGCCCTGCGCCAGCGTCTCACTGCCACTGCGCACATTTTCAACCTGATGGCTGACATCATGAATCAGCCAGCGGCACATCAGGCCAAGCTGGCCGATAGCGCGCAGCGTCATGCCGATTTCGTCCGTTCGGGCGAGATGCTGCACACGCTGCTGATTTCCGGTCGCCACTTCCAGTGCCTGACGTGCAATATTTTCCATCGGGCGCGCAATTTGCCACTCCAGCAATGCGCAACCCAATACGCTCGCCAGCGCCCCGATCATCACAGACAGCCCGCTTTGCCCCAGTGCAATAGATGCAGCCAACATCAATATGAAAACGGTGCTGATTATCATGCGAATACGCCAACGCAGCGGTAACGTCGGCAATTTCCCTAACCCGCTCTTGCCCAATACCAGACCTTTATACAGACGATATTTGCAACGCCCCTCTTTGAGCGCTTTGTAGAGCGGCCCTACGGCAGCAATTTCTTCCGGCTGCGCTTTGGTGCGAATCGACATATATCCGGTGGTTTTGCCGTTGCGGACCACCGGCACGACATTGGCGCGAACCCAGTAATGATCGCCATTCTTACGCTGATTTTTGACAATACCCGTCCAGGGTTCTCCCTGCTTCAGGGTGTACCACATGTCAGCGAAAGCCGCTTTTGGCATATCGCCATGGCGCACCAGATTGTGCGGGCAACCGGTGAGCTCCTGAAGCGAGTAACCGCTCACCTTCACAAACGCGTCGTTCGCATGGGTGATCGTGCTTTTCAAATCAGTCGTGGACATCAATGTCATGTCATCACTGAGCAGGTATTCATGCTGTGTAGCGGCCGTCCGCGCAGTCATAGCAACTCCCTTGTTAAGTTACCCGGTTGTTAATTCTTTTGATTTATTGTTATTTCGGCGCTGCAAAGATTTACTTTAGCGGGTAAACTTGATGACGATCACACTTTTATAATTAAGCCATATTTTTTATAATGGTTTAAAGATTGAAACATATTTTTCAATAATTTCATGAGGTTATTAATGGGATTGTCATAGTGGCGCTGAGTGCTGGAGTTTTAACCTTCAATTTGTCACTCGCTCACTACACTTAGTAAGGGAGACGGTTTCGCTCCCAAAAGGAAAAAGAGGATAATAATGTTAAAAAGGAAAAAGAAAGTCAGACCTATCAAGGTCAGTGACGTTACCATCATCGACGATAGCCGCCTTAAAAAGGCGATTACTGCAGCATCGCTTGGCAATGCGATGGAATGGTTTGATTTCGGTGTGTACGGCTTTGTGGCCTATGCCCTTGGTAAGATTTTCTTCCCGGATGCCAGCCCGAGTGTGCAGATGATTGCCGCATTGGGTACTTTCTCTGTCCCCTTCCTGATTCGCCCATTAGGCGGCCTGTTCTTTGGCATGCTGGGTGATAAGTATGGTCGCCAGAAAATTTTATCCATCACCATCATCATTATGTCATTGAGTACCTTCTGTATTGGCCTTATTCCATCGTACGCAAGTATCGGTATTTGGGCGCCAATCCTGTTGTTACTTGCGAAAATGGCGCAAGGGTTCTCTGTGGGTGGCGAATACACCGGTGCTTCCATCTTTGTGGCGGAGTATTCCCCGGACCGCAAACGCGGCTTTATGGGGAGTTGGCTGGACTTCGGCTCCATCGCCGGTTTTGTTTGTGGTGCGGGTGTCGTCGTATTAATTACAGCCGTTGTCGGCGAAGATAACTTCCTCGAATGGGGCTGGCGACTGCCCTTCTTCCTCGCTCTGCCATTAGGAATTATCGGTCTGTATCTGCGTCATGCGCTTGAAGAAACCCCCGCGTTTCAGCAGCATATTGAACAGCTTGAGCAAGGCGATAAAGAAGGTCTGGCACACGGTCCGAAAATCTCCTTTAAAGAGATTGCCACCAAACACTGGCGCAGCCTGCTGACCTGTATCGGTATCGTTATTTCAACCAACGTGACCTACTACATGTTGTTGACGTACATGCCGAGCTACTTGTCGCATAACCTGCATTATTCCGAAGAACATGGCGTACTGATTATCATCGCCATCATGATCGGGATGCTGTTTGTTCAGCCGATGATTGGCTTATTGAGCGACCGTTTTGGCCGTCGTCCGTTTATCGTCTTCGGTAGTGTGGCGCTACTGGTTCTGGCCATCCCTGCCTTTATCCTGATTAACAGTAATGTGCTGGGGCTCATATTCGCTGGGCTGCTCATTCTGGCTGTGATTCTTAACTCTTTCACAGGCGTTATGGCATCGACGCTCCCCGCCATGTTCCCAACGCATATTCGATACAGTGCGCTGGCAAGCGCCTTTAATATTTCAGTGCTGGTCGCGGGTGTTACACCAACAGTCGCAGCCTGGTTAGTCGAAACAACCGATAACCTGATGATGCCCGCCTATTATCTGATGGTGGTTGCGGTGATTGGCCTGGTGACCGGTCTGACAATGAAAGAAACCGCGAATAAACCTCTGAAGGGGGCTACGCCTGCGGCATCTGATATTGCCGAAGCACGTGAAATTGTTCAGGAGCATCACGACAATATCGAGCAGAAAATAGAAGATATTGATCGTGAGATTGAAGAGCTACAGGCGAAACGTTCCAATCTGGTACAACAGCACCCACGTATTAATGAGTAGAATATTTAAACACTATTTTTAGTACTACCAACGCCTGGCAATGCCCGGCGTTTTCATTTTTAATTTCCTCACTCAGGCAAAATAAACATCGAAATACCGTATGGTTATAAGGAAATACTTATTTGGGCTTTATGATTCGGCCTAACTGGCCTAACGTATGCAGGCCATAGAATAACAACAGAATAATTTTCCATTTTAAGCAGGGTGCCACATGCAAAGAAAAGTACTGCCATTACTGCTGCTGGCGGCTATTTCCGCAAGCAGCTTTGCCGCCACACCGCCAAATACATTAATCGTTGCCCAGGGCCTGGATGACATCGTCAGCCTTGATCCCGCCGAAGCGAACGAGCTTTCCAGTATTCAAACCGTGCCAAGCCTGTATCAGCGCCTGGTTCAGGCAGACCGTAACGATCCGGCAAAAGTGATTCCGGTGCTGGCTGAAAGCTGGCAGGGCGACGTGGCCAATAAGAAACTGACCATCAAACTGCGCCCGGATGCGAAATTCGCCTCCGGCAACCCGCTGCGCCCGGAAGACGTTATCTTCTCTTATACCCGCGCAGTCACGCTGAATAAGTCACCGGCGTTTATTCTTAACGTATTGGGCTGGCAGCCAGAAAACATCGCCAGCCAGTTGAAGAAAATCGACGACCACACGCTGGAATTACACTGGACCGCGGACGTCAGCCCGGCGGTTGCGCTGAATATTATCTCCACGCCAATCGCGTCTATCGTCGATGAAAAAGCGGTGACTCCGAATGCCAAAGCGGGTGATTTCGGCAATGAATGGCTGAAAATGCACTCTGCGGGCAGCGGCCCGTTCAAAATGCGTGTTTACCAGCCGCACCAGGCGATTGTGCTGGACGCCAACCCAACCTCTCCGGGTGACGCGCCAAAAATTAAAAACATCATTATTAAAAACGTACCGGATCCAGCAGCGCGTCGTTTGCTGATTCAGCAAGGTGACGCAGATATTGCCCGTGGTCTGGGCGCGGATCAAACCAGTGCCCTGGAAGGGAAACCTGGCGTAAAAGTATTGAGCATTCCTTCTGCCGAACAGAACTACATGGTGTTCAACGTCGGTAACAGCAGCAATCCTCTGCTGAAAAACCCAGCCCTTTGGGAAGCGTCCCGTTATCTGGTCGATTACGAAGGCATCACCAAAGATCTGTTGAAAGGCCAATACTTTATCCACCAGAGCTTCCTGCCTGTCGGTTTCGCGGGCGCGCTGACCAACAATCCATTCAAATTTGATCCGGCTAAAGCAAAAGAAATTCTCGCTAAAGCAGGCATTAAAGACGCGCAATTCACGCTGGACGTCGAGAACAAAGCGCCGTTTATCACCATCGCGCAGTCGATGCAGGCGAGTTTCGCTCAGGGCGGCGTGAAGATTGATCTGCTGCCAGCCGCCGGTAGCCAGGTTTACGCCCGCGTACGTGCGAAACAGCATCAGGCCGCGATCCGTATGTGGCTGCCTGACTATTTCGATGCCCACTCCAACGCCAGCTCTTTTGCGTTTAACGACGGCAAAGGCAGCACGGTTGCTGGTTTAAATAGCTGGGAAATCCCTGAGCTGAACAAACAAACTCTGGCGGCCGTTGCGGAAGTTGACCCGGCTAAACGCCTGGATCTGTATAAGAAAATACAGGAAGAAGTGCAGCATAATTCGCCATATGTATTTGTTGATCAGGGTAAAACCCAAATCGTAGTACGTGAAAACGTGAAGGGTTATCAGCAAGGTTTGAATGCGGATATGGTGTATTACGACGCCGTGACTAAGTAAGGGACGCTCTCGCCCTCACCCTGGCCCTCTCCCCCAAGAGAGGGAATAATTCGATGATCCCTCCTCTCCCTCAGGGAGAGGGTCGGGGTGAGGGTTGTTTTTCCAACACCACAAAAGAGTCCAAATGTCAGACATCTCCACTTCAGCCGCAACGGGCCGCTTTCGCCGTCCGTTGCTGACGTTCGCGCAGGGGCTGGTTACCCTGGCACTGACGCTTCTCGGCTTATTGCTCATCACCTTCGCCCTTTCGGCACTTTCGCCCGTCGACCGCGTGCTGCAAATCGTCGGCGATCACGCAAGCCAGGCCACCTACTTACAAGTTCGCCACCAGCTTGGTTTGGATAGACCCCTTCCCGTTCAGTTCTGGCACTATCTAACAAACCTCGCGCAAGGTGATTTAGGCACAGCCAGCGCCACCGGCCAGCCGGTTTTACAGGATTTGCTTTCCGCCTTTCCGGCCACATTAGAACTCGCCACCCTCGCGCTGATTATCGGCAGCGTTCTTGGGGTCATCTTCGGCGTGCTTTGCGCGCGATTCGCAGGCTCACCGTGGGATCTGGCGGTGCGAACCTTCACGTTGCTGGGCAACTCGGTTCCTATTTTCTGGCTGGGTTTGCTGATGCTGGCGCTGTTTTATGCCCGCCTGCAATGGAGCGCCGGGCCAGGGCGTCTGGACGATATTTATCAGTACAGCGTAGAAGCCAAAACCGGTTTTGTGCTTATTGATACCTGGCTTTCCGGTGACCGCGACGCATTCCTGAACGCCATCAACCACCTCACTTTACCCGTGTTGCTGCTGGCCTATTATTCGCTGGCGAGTATTACCCGTTTAACGCGCACCGCTTGTCTGAGCGAAATGAACAAAGAGTACATTACGCTTGCCCGCGCCAAAGGTGCCGGAGAGATGGCGATTCTGGTGCGTCACGTGCTGCCCAATATTCGCGGCACGCTATTCACGGTCATTGCGCTGGCATACACCGGAATGCTGGAAGGGGCGGTGCTGACTGAAACGGTTTTCTCCTGGCCGGGCATCGGGCGCTATCTCACTACCGCGCTGTTCGCCGGAGATACCACCGCGATTATGGGCGGCACACTGCTGATTGGCGTGTCGTTTGTCATTATCAATAATCTGACTGACGTGCTGGTGCGTGTCACCGATCCGAGGGTGCACTGATGCCGTCTTATCTGTTTTTGCGCCGTACTTTGCGATCGCCTGCAGCGCTCTGCGGCCTGGTGATTATTACGTTATTGGTGCTGGTTGCCATTTTTGCGCCATTACTGGCACCCTTCGACCCGAGCTGGCAAGACGCCGCAGCACGTCTGCAAGCGCCGAATGCTCAACACTGGCTGGGCACGGATAGCTATGGCCGCGATATGCTTTCACGTCTGATTTACGGTTCACGCCCGGCCCTTGGTCTGGTGTTGCTGGTCACGCTCATTACGCTGCCCGTCGGGCTGCTTATCGGCATTATTTCTGGCTATTACGGGGGTTGGCTGGAGCGCGTACTGATGCGTTTTACCGATGTCGTGATGTCGATGCCACGACTGATTCTGGCATTTGCCTTTGTGGCGATGCTTGGCCCAGGCCTGGTTAATGGCGCGCTGGCGCTGGCATTAACCACGTGGCCTGCGTATGCGCGCCAGGCACGCAGCGAAATTCAACGCCTGCGTCACAGCGACTATCTCGCTGCCGCCGAAATGATGGGGATTAGTGGGCTGCGCCTGTTGGCAGGCCACATTCTGCCGCTCTGTTTACCTTCCGCCATTGTGCGGCTGGCGCTTGATTTAGCAGGTATTATTCTTGCCGCCGCTGGGCTGGGTTTCCTGGGCCTTGGCGCAAGGCCACCCATGGCGGAATGGGGTTCAATGATCGCCGACGGCATGCAGGTTATTTTCGATCAATGGTGGATTGCCGCGATCCCAGGCACCGCGATTTTAATCAGCAGCCTGGCCTTTAACCTTTTGGGCGACGGATTGCGTGACGTGCTGGAGCCGGGTCATGACTGATAATCGAATTCACGTTCAGGGTTTAAACATTGATTACCCCGGCGCACGCGTAGTAGAAAACCTCTCGTTTACGCTTGGCGTTGAAAGGCTGGCACTGGTGGGCGAATCCGGTTCGGGCAAATCCATGACCGCTCGCGCGCTCATGGGACTGGTACGCAAACCCGGCAAAGTCAGTGCCACTCAACTCAACGTGCTGAATCACGACTTGCTGACGATGCACGACCGCGACTGGCAGCGCCTGCGCGGCAATGACATTTCAATGGTTTTACAAGATCCGCGCTACGCGCTCAACCCGGTGAAAAATGTCGCTCAGCAGATTGATGAAGCGTTGCGGTTGCACCAAAAACTGTCCACGGCACAGCGCCGCGAGCGAGTCCGCGAAGTGATTAACGCGGTGGGATTACAGGAAAATGTGCTGTCCCGCTATCCGGCGGAGCTTTCCGGCGGTATGGGGCAGCGCGTGATGATTGCCATCGCTTTGGTCAACAACCCCAAAGTTCTGATCGCCGACGAACCCACTTCAGCTCTGGATGCGCGTCTGCGCAACCAGATTCTGGAATTGCTGGTAGAACAATGCGAACAACGCCAGATGGCGATGTTACTGATTAGCCACGATCTGCCGCTGGTCGCTCAACACTGCCAACGAGTACTGGTGATGTACCAGGGGCAAAAAGTCGACGAAATGGAAGCCCGTCAACTGGCAACAGCCACACATCCTTATACCCGCACACTCTGGACATGCCGCCCAAATGCCGCGACTTACGGCACGATGCTGCCGACGCTCGACAGAAGTCAGAATCTGCAAGGAGAACACCATGGCGATCGTTGAAGTCAGCAATTTGCGCGTGCAATTTACGGCAAAGGGCCAGGTCAAAACTGCCGTTAGCGATGCCAGTTTTGCCATTAATCCAGGCGAGACATTCAGTTTGATTGGCGCATCAGGATGCGGAAAATCCACCATTCTGCGGGTGCTGGCAGGGTTACAGCGCGAATGGCAAGGCGACGTCAAACTGTTGGATGATGCAATCAAACCCGGTACACGTTTTCAGGGCTTCCTGCGGCGTAATGTGCAGATGGTGTTTCAGGACCCCTACGCATCATTGCATCCCAACCACACGATTTACCGAACGCTCGCCGAACCTCTGACGATTCACGGGGAGGCGCAAATTGCTGCCCGCGTGGAGGAAGCGCTGTTACAGGTTGGACTGCCAGCTGACGCCATGAAGCGTTATCCCCACCAGCTTTCCGGTGGTCAGCGCCAGCGTGTCGCCATTGCCCGGGCACTGTTGCTGCGGCCTAAAATCCTGCTGCTTGATGAACCGACTTCGGCGTTGGATATGTCGGTGCAGGCAGAAATTCTCAATCTGTTGAACCGCCTTAAACAGCAGTTTGGCATGACCTATCTGCTGGTCAGCCACGACGCCGATGTGATTGCGCATATGTCAGACCGGGCGGCTTACATGGCAGGCGGGATCATCGAACATGAGTTCGACCGCGCCGCTCTGGTTCGCGGGGAACACCGCATGGATGCCGCGTAATCAGATCTTCTGCAATCGTGGACATAATGCAGCGGTTACGCCCGGTGTTTTTACCGTAATACATCGCTTTATCGGCACGGCCAATCGCCTCGTGCAGCGAATCCTGAGCTCTGACTTTCGTCAACCCCCCTGTCACAGTCACACTGATTTCAACGCCCGCAACCTTAATCGAATGGGATTCCAGATGCTTGCGCATACGTTCGGCAGCAAGACCGGCATCCTCATCGTTTTTCGCGATGAGTAACGTAATAAATTCTTCGCCCCCAAACCGATATATGCGTTCGTTATCCCGTGTTGCCGCTCTTAATGCCAGAGCGACCGATCGCAATACATCATCACCCGCATTGTGCCCCCAGGTATCGTTAATCGACTTAAACCTGTCGATATCCATAATCAGCACATACACGCGGCTGTCGCTCAAATTATATTTTGAGCGAATAAGGGGGAATTCACGATATAACAAATGGCGCAACGGCAGGCCGGTCAATGCATCATGTAAATTTCGGTAGGAGAAGAGATATTCTTTATAACGGTCAAGGCTTTCAATCAATATCTGTTGCGTGGAGTGGTAGCGCAGGACTAATTCTTCTGTCACCTTTTTGGAAATAATCGACTGCATTAATTCCCGCGCGACATCATGCATTACCGTATGCTGGCGGTCGATGAGCGCAATCATTTCCCTGTCCAGCGCCTCTCCTTCGAGACGCAGCTTCAGCCATTTGCTAAAACGGCAATGGCAATGAGAATCGGGGTGCACAATCTCTTCATCCGCCTCTCCCCCTAGCAGGTTCAAAGACAGTATTTTTGCGGCCCAATCGTAATGGTCTTTAATGGCGATATTGAGCTCAGATAACGAGTAATCAAGGTCGTTGATATTTAATGGCACAAGCGAACTCTCATTATTTAATAATTGATATTTACCACCCACCCTGTAAGCAGCAATAAGAGAAAGAAGTCTACCTTATAGGATAAATAAAACTGAACGGATTAATTTAGCCTTCTTTACATAAAGCATTAATCGTTCGTTATTAATTTGTTGCAATTATGGTTTCAACGAAGCCATAAGTGACATTGATATATCTGGTTATAGAGTGATGCAATATCCAGGGGCAGCATGCACATTTATCGTGCAAACAGAGTGCAAATCGTCCCGCTCAGAGCAGCATGGCTTCAGCATTTAAATCTACAAAATATGTTCAATTGTGAGTAAACATTGCTCAACTCGCGTTCCGCCTGAGCGTTTATCCTGATTTTGCTTAGGGGAAGCGAAGTGGCGTATTCCCTGCAATACTTATTTCGTGTATCGCGTGATACGTCATCCCCAGGAGCACATTTTGAACAGGTTACCTACCAGCGCTTCGGCTCTTGCCTGCACAGCGCACGCTCTCAACATCATCGAAAAGAAGTCACTGAGCCATGAGGAGATGAAAGCGTTAAACCGAGAGGTTATCGATAACTTCCAACAGCATGTTAATCCGGGTTTTCTTGAGTATCGCAAATCAGTGACCGCCGGCGGGGATTACGGAGCCGTAGAGTGGCAAGCGAGCAGTTTAAATACGCTTGTCGACACCCAGGGTAAGGAATATTTAGATTGTCTGGGTGGGTTCGGCATTTTTAACGTGGGGCACCGTAATCCAACAGTGGTATCCGCCGTACAGCATCAGCTCGAAAAACAACCCCTGCACAGTCAGGAGCTGCTCGACCCCTTACGGTCAATGCTAGCCAAAACCCTTGCGACCCTCACTCCGGGTAAACTCAAGTACAGCTTCTTTAGCAACAGCGGTACAGAATCAGTTGAAGCGGCGATTAAACTCGCCAAAGCCTATCAATCTCCACGCGGGAAATTTACCTTTATCGCCACCAGTGGCGCGTTTCATGGCAAATCTCTCGGGGCATTGTCTGCAACCGCAAAATCGGCTTTCCGTAAACCGTTTATGCCGTTGCTGCCGGGCTTTAGACATGTACCGTTTGGCAATATCGACGCGTTACGCACAATGCTCAGTGAGTGCCGTAAAACGGGTGATGATGTCGCAGCCGTGATCCTTGAACCTATTCAGGGAGAAGGCGGCGTCATTATCCCACCGGTCGGGTATTTAACGGCGGTTCGTCAGCTTTGCGATGAATTTGGCGCACTGCTAATTCTCGATGAAGTGCAAACCGGTATGGGACGTACGGGTAAAATGTTCGCCTGCGAACACGAAAACGTACAGCCTGATATTTTATGCCTCGCCAAAGCACTCGGCGGCGGCGTGATGCCGATTGGCGCGACCGTTGCGACAGAAGAAGTTTTCTCTGTGCTGTTTGATAATCCTTTCCTGCACACCACAACTTTTGGTGGCAACCCGTTAGCCTGTGCGGCGGCTCTTGCCACAATCCATGTTCTGCTTGAGCAAAATCTTCCCGCTCAAGCACAACAGAAAGGACAACTGTTGATGGATGGCTTCCAGGCCCTGAAACGTGAGTTCCCGGAACTGGTAGTTGATGCGCGTGGGCAAGGTTTGTTGATTGCCATCGAGTTCAGCGACAACGAAATTGGCTATAACTTTGCCAGTGAAATGTTCCGCCAGCAGGTGCTGGTCGCCGGGACGCTCAACAATGCGAAAACCATTCGTGTCGAGCCACCGCTGACTATCACGATTGAGCAGTGTGAACATGTGCTGGGCTGTGCGAGGAAGGCGCTAGCCAGTCTGAGAGTCACGCAACCGGAAGTCGTCGAAACAGAAGAACATTGATCCTAAAAAACACAGAGGGGATAAACCTGCCATTTATCCCCTTCTTTTTAGTTTTACGTTATTGCTGTAAAATCGCATGAAATTTTTCTCACGTGGTTATGATTTTTATGCGCTATTTCTTTCTGGAATGGGTTAATGATTTTGAAAAGATGATGCTTGACTCATTAGCAAAAGAATATCCTGTTCTTCAGATCAATCGAATTATGCGCCGCTTCAAATCAGTGAATAAATGGCTTCCCGGCGCACAGCTAAAAAAAATGCATAAGAAAATACACTGTGCCAGACGTTTTTCTGCAATTAATAAAGACGATGTGATTGTTTGCAACGGTTACAGCGTATTTCCTTTTCTGGATTACGTGGAAACCATGCCATGTAAGAAAATACTCATTCTGCGTGACTCTGTTGAAGCCCTGACCAATAAGCGCAGAACGCTAGGGCAGCTTGGTCAAAATCAGGATTATATTGAAACCGTCAGGCCGGTATTCGATATTATTTTCAGTTTTGACCCACAAGACAGTAAGACCTACGGGCTGACTTACATCCCGCAGTTTCTGCCATTTACCTGGAAACAAATTCAATCCATTAGCCATTCAGCGCACACCATTGAAAATCGTTGCTTTTATGTGGGTGGCTACCAATCAGAAAGAGTTTCGCTGATAAATGAAATCACGCCGTTGTTAAATGAATGCCATTGTGATACTGATTTCTATTTAATGGATAAATACAACAACCATAACTATCCATCGAACTGCACAAATATAAAATTGAGTTACCACGAGAACATAAAAAAACTAAACCAATCGCGCTTTGTTCTTGAAATAAACAAACCAGACCAGACAGGGCTAACACTCCGCGCCGTAGAAGCATTAGTCTTCAATAAACAATTAATCACTAATAACCAGGCCATCAAAGCACAGGAGTTTTACCATCCCTCTCGTTGCTTTATCTATGATGGAAATAACCAACAAGAACTTAAACAATTTTTACTCACGCAACCCATCGCTGTTCAGCCTGAAATTGCCTGGAAATACAGTGCTGACGGTATGCTGGAAACGCTGAAAAAACATGTCGCGTGACATTTGCAGGCGGGTTCACACCCGCCATATAAATCACCCCGGCAACAGCCCCACAAAACTTCTCTTCTTACGCGGTTCAGACATCATCCCATCCAGCCTTTCCACACAGGCTAGATAGTGCGGCGTTTGCTTATGCGCCAGCACCGCCTCATCGTTTTGATAAGCCTCGTAGATGAAAAATCTCGTGGCAACCTCCGGGTCTTGCAGCACATCAAAACGCAGATTACCCGGCTCCTTAATTGAGCCTTCGTGATTGGCGCGGAACACATCCATAAATTCATCGACCCGTTCCGGCTTAATGTTAATTTCCACCAGCGTCACGTTCATGATTTGCCTCCATGATGTTTCTCATCCAGCCAGAACTGATACGCCTCTCGGACGGAGACATTCTCATGCACCACCTTTTTCACCGCTTTGAGCATGGCGAGAGGCGCGTCAGACTGGAAGATATTGCGCCCCATATCTACACCCGATGCCCCCTGGTCGATGGCTCTGAAACACATATCCAGCGCCTCTTGCTCCGGCAATTTCTTGCCCCCAGCGATAACAATCGGCACCGGGCAACTGGAGGTAACTTTCTCGAAACCCTCTTCAACAAAATAGGTCTTCACAAATTGCGCGCCAATTTCGGCCGCGATGCGGCTCGCGAGAGAAAAATAGCGCGCATCCCGCGCCATCTCTTTGCCTACACCCGTGACCGCAAGGGTTGGAATGCCATAGCGCGTGCCTTCGTCCACCAGCTTAATGATGTTATTGATCGACTGATGCTCGTACTCGCTGCCGATATAAATCTGTGCCGCGACCGCGCAGGCATTCAGCCGTAGCGCATCTTCCATCGTCACCGCCACGCTTTCACGCGACAGTTCGCTAAGGATGGAATTGCCGCCTGATGCACGCAACACCACTGGTTTATTGGTAGCGGGCGGCACGACGCTGCGCAAAATTCCACGCGTACACATCAACACATCGGTTTCGGGAAACAGCGGCGCGATGGACAAATCAATGCGCTCAAGGCCAGTTGTCGGCCCCTGGAAATATCCATGGTCAAACGCCAGCATCACGGTACGCCCGGTTTCGGGATTAAAAATCCGCGCCAGTCGCGACTGCATGCCCCAATCCAGCGCTCCGCTCCCCTTCAGGTAAAACGCCTTATTCTCCTGCGGGCGGCCAATGCCGTAATCTTTGCCGTCTCTGATATCGTCAAGATCTGCCATTTTTCCTCCCTCAGAAATCGTATTTACCGATGTTGTCTTTAGTGAACACTACGCGCTCTGGCAGCAATACAATGCCATTGCCTTTCGCTTCATACTGGTAGCCCTGAACGCTATTGGGTTCGACTTTCAGGTTGCCGATTTTCGCCACATCGACGTTATCGCCCACGTTAAGATCGCCCTTTTTCAGCAAGGTATTTGCGACGTTGACCGCAATTTCACCCTGCTGCACGACGTCCCACAGACCAAAAGCTTTCACCGTGCCGCGTTCCACATACGGGCGCATTACGTTTGGCGTACTGAAGCCCACAATGGCGACATCAGTCCGTTTCAGGTTTTCAGCAGCTTGTGCTGCGGCAGGTAATGCATTGGCATCCGGGGCGATGATCGCATCCAGATCCGGATACGCTTTTAAGATCCCTTCAGCGGTTTGCAGGGATTTAGTGGCGTCGTTATAGCCGAACTGGGTCGTGACGATTTCCCACTCAGGATGATCCTTCGCAATTTTCGCCTTCGCCTCTTTTACCCACTGGTTTTGATCCGTCACGGTTGGGCTTGAGTAGAAGAACGCGACCTTAGCAGCAGGTTTGGTCACCTGTTTCGCGGCCATATCCACCAGCATGCCGCCGAGCTGTTGTGGCGTTCCCTGGTTGATGTAAATACTGCGGCATTCGGGTTTGGTGTCGGAATCCCAGGTCAGCACTTTCACCCCACGCTGCATCGCGCGTTTAAGCGCCGGACACAGGCCGTCTGGGGAAACCGCCGAGACAATAATTGCGTTGTAACCCTGGTTCACGAAGTTGTTGATAAGCTGCACCTGGCCGGAAACGCTCGGCTCGGTTGGCCCGTCGTAGGTCACCGGAATACCCAGGTCTTTGCCCGCCTGCATCGCGCCGTTTCCGCCACTGGTAAAGAAGCCCACACCAACCAGTTTTGGGATAAAGGCAATTCTGTCAGCGGCTTGCGCACTCACCGCACCAAAGGCTAAAGCCAACGCACTGAGCTGTAATACGCGTTTTGTTGTCTGCTTCATAATCAATCAAACTCCCGATAGTTTTTTGTGTCCGCGCAAACGACGCCACGCCGTTTGTAGATATTCGCGGTGCAAACTCACCGACCGACCAATGACCACCACAATCAACAGCGCACCGGACAACGCACTCGATACCTGATTAGGTACGCCAGCCATCTGTAAACCTTGTTGCAAATACCCCACTAACAGCGCCGCCAGCGCCGTGCCCAGAATCGAACCGGAGCCGCCGTATATATTCGCGCCACCCAATACTGCCGCTGTTAATGCAGGCATGAGTAAATCGCGCCCGAGATCTGAACGCGCCGAACCGAAGTAAGACACCAGCACGATTGCCGCAATCGCCGAAGCCAGCCCCACCATGCCATACACGCCATATAACGAACCGTTGACCGGCAATGCCGCATAGCGCGCCGCACGTGGGTTTTGTCCAATCAGAAAAATATGGCGACCAAAGCGTGCGCGATGAGCGAGCAGCCAGAACAGAAACGTGATAGCGGCGAACATCAGCAGCGGAATCGGCAGGCCGAAAAGCGTCAGATTGGCAAAATTCGTAAACACATCAGGGAAGCCGCCGATGCCTTCATAACCTGTCGCGCCCGCCATGCCAGAAAGCAGCAGCGCGGCACCACCGAACAGATAAAGTGTGCCGAGCGTGATAACCAGCGGGCTAATACCGGTGTAGTGAATCAAGGCGGCGTTAAACAATCCGCACAGCAAACCGACGCAGAGCGTCAGGATCACGGCAACAGCAATCGGCATTCCCGCCTGCAACATCACACCCAGCGCAATCGCACACAAACCAATCGTGGAGCCGAGGGAAATATCAATGCCACCGCTGATAATCACCAGCGTCAACGGCAGTGCCACAATCCCAATACAGATGAAATCACTGGTGCTAAACAGCAGCATGTTGATATCCAGCATGCGTGGATTAATCGCGCCAAACAGCAAAATCTCCACCACCAGAATCAGTAACAGCGCCACTTCCCAGTTAAGTTTCAGCTTTGTCATTTACGCCACATCCTTCTTCTTACGGGGAAATTGCCGTACGTTTTTTGCCCCTGGCAGTGGCGGTATAAAACGGCTGTATTTCTGCGCCCGTTGGTGACGAGCCAGCGCCTGTCGTAAGCGCCCGTCCAACACCAGCACACCGAGCAACACCAGGCCTGCGATAAAGTCATTCCACCAGGCGGGAAGCTTGAACAGCACTAATACGGTGTCGATTTGGGTGAGGAAGAATGCACCGAGGAACGCGCCAATCACGGTTCCTGTCCCGCCGAGTAATGAAATGCCTCCCAGCACGCAGGCGGCGATGGCTTTCATCTCCAGCCCACTGCCAGTTTGGTTCGGCACGAAGCCAATTTGCGAAGCGAAGATAATCCCGGCGATGGCCGCCAGCATGCCGTTGAAGGTGAAGGCCAGCAGACGAGTGCGGTTTACCGCAACACCGAGTTGCCGGGCGGCGGCAAGGTTATCGCCCGCCGCGTAGAAATCACGCCCGAAAGCGGTTCGCGCCAGCATCCATGCGGCGATCGCCACTAAGACCAGCACCATAAAACCGAGTGGCGAAATACCCAACGCGATAGGTTCAGACAATGATTTCAGGCTGGCGGGCAACCCCTCAATCCATTTGCCACCCGTCCACAACAGCATCGCGCCGCGATAGAGTCCGAGTGTGCCAAGCGTGGCGACAATTGCTGGAATGCGTAA
The DNA here is from genome assembly GCF_027594725.1 of Buttiauxella sp. WJP83. Classification (NCBI taxonomy): domain Bacteria; kingdom Pseudomonadati; phylum Pseudomonadota; class Gammaproteobacteria; order Enterobacterales; family Enterobacteriaceae; genus Buttiauxella; species Buttiauxella sp. WJP83. Next base: position 569,916 of record NZ_CP110080.1, on the reverse strand, counting down.
CCACACCACCAACACACCGTTAAAGAAGCCAGCCACCGCGCCAATCCCCAAAGCGAACAGCATCGAAACAGGCAAGTCGTAACCACTGTTTAGTGCCACACCCACTGCAATGGCACATAAGCCGACGGTTGATCCCACTGAAACGTCGATGTTGCGTGTCAGCATCACCATCGTCGCCCCTACAGCCAGCAGGATCAGGATCTGCGCGCTGGTGAAGATCATGCTCAGGGTTTGCAGGCTGAAGTAGCTGTGATTGAGCGCCACCAGCACGGCAAACAGAGCGACGATCGCCAGTAGCGCGCTCAGTTCGCGGTTGCGCAGCAATTTCTTCATGCTTTACCTCCGCCAAATGCCATGCTCATCATGCGATCCACCGTGATAGACGGTTGGCGTAATTCCCCGTTCATTGCGCCCTGATGCATCACCAGTACACGATCCGCAAGCCCACTGAACTCGTCGAGATCGGATGAGATCATCAGCACCGCAACGTTTTGCGCCGCCACACTTTTGATCAGTTGATAAATATCCGCCCGCGCCGCGACATCAACGCCCCGTGTTGGCTCATCGATGATCAGCAGCAATGGATTGGCTTCCAGACAGCGGGCCAGCAGGACTTTTTGCTGGTTGCCACCCGAGAGCGTGCGCACGGTTTGTTCGGCATCATTGAGTTTGATCCCCAGCGCACGGTGGTAGCGCTCCACCACCGCGGCTTCCCGTTTGCTTTGCTGCCAGAGACTCGGTTCGTTAAGCGCGACGGTATTCCAGCGGATCGGCGCATCAAGAAAAAGACCTGAAACTTGCCTGTCTTCCGGTAAATAGATAAGCCCGCGATCAAGACGTGACTTGGTGCGATCACCGCTAATCTCACGATTTTCCAGATAGATGCGACCACCGCGTACCGGCCGCAGGCCATACAGTGTTTCTGCTAACTCCGTGCGCCCGGACCCGACCAGCCCCGCAAGCCCGACGATCTCCCCTGCGTACAACTCAAAACTGAGATCGATAAACCCTTCGCCGGTGAGCTCTTCCACGCGTAATACCGGAAAATCTTGCGGCTCGGTGCGTCGATTTCCCGGCAGCGCCAGCCACAGTTTCTGCGTATCACTCAGCGCCTGCTTCCGGTCGACGGGCGTCATGGCATTGATCAACTGTTCATCCAACAGCTGTGAGGTTTGTCCTTGCAGCACCACCGCACCGTCACGCATCACCGAGATATGGCTGGCGATCTGGCGGATCTCAGGCAGTTTGTGCGAGATAAACACAATGCCGACGCCCAGATTTTGCAATGCGCGGATCTGGCGGAACAGGCGCTCAGTTTCCCCTGGCGTGAGTGAGGCGGTCGGTTCATCAAGGATCAAGATCTTCGCTTCGCGCATCAGACCACGCAGGATCTCAACCATTTGCTGGTCGGCCACTTCTAACGTGCTGGCGGTTGCGCCGAGGGGTATCTGGCACTCAAGCTGGTGCATTTTCTCTTGCAGCCGTTTCTCAACATCACTTTTACGCGGCAGACGGAAAAGGATGTTTTCACGCACCGTGAGGTTGGGGAATAACATCGGTTCCTGCGGCACGAGGTAAATCCCTAACTCATGCGCCTGCCCCGGTTTAAGACGCCCAAATGCTTTACCGTGGACCTTCAGTTCACCGCTATCCGCAGTTTCGACCCCGGCGAAAATCTTCATCAGCGTCGACTTCCCTGCACCGTTCCCCCCCAGCAATGCGTGGACTTGCCCTGCATACAGAGCAAAATCAATACCTTTCAGAACGCTTACGCCTGAAAATTGTTTGCTGATGTGGTGAGCTTCCAGCATTGCGGTGGTGTTGGGCATCTTCACTCCACAATTGAACAAAAGAGAATTTGAATTAATAATGTTCAAAAGCGTAGACACAGAGTTATATTTACAACAGGGCAGAGATCACAAAATTTTTAAATAGATCAGCTAAACCATTTGCATCTGAAAATGGTCTTTTTGCCGGGTGCTTCACATTTCTTATCTCGCACCTCCGAACATATGATCTAAATTTTAATAAGAGTTCATCTATGAGCGATAAACGAGCAGCAGAAGAAGGCAAGTTAGCCGCCTTGCCGATGGCAGAAGAAGAATTGCTGGCGCGAGTGGCCTGGTCTTACTACCACGACGGCTTAACCCAGAATGACATTGGTGAGCGACTTGGCTTACCGCGCTTAAAGATTTCGCGCCTGCTGGAAAAAGGCCGTCAGTCGGGGGTCATTCGCGTACAGATTAACTCCCGTTTTGAGGGGTGCCTGGCGCTGGAGACTCAGTTACAGCAGCGTTTTGACCTGAAAATTGCCCGTGTGCTTCCAGCACACAACACGCCGACGATGAACACTCGTTTAGGCATTGGCGCGGCTCAGTCGCTGATGGGGATTCTGGAACCAGGGCAATTATTGGCGGTGGGTTTTGGTGAAGCGACCATGAACTGCCTGCAACATTTGAGTGGGTTTATCGGTTCACAGCAAATTCGTCTGGTGACGCTTTCTGGCGGAGTCGGACCCTATATGACAGGCATCGGCCAATTAGATGCCGCGTGTAGTGTCAGCATGATCCCCGCCCCTTTGCGGGTTTCATCTCCGCAGGTGGCAGAGATTTTGCGCATGGAATCCAGCGTGCGCGATGTGATCCTCGCTGCAACCGCCGCGGATGTCGCGGTGGTGGGTATTGGTGCGATTAATCAAAAGCGCGATGCCACTATTTTGCGTTCCGGTTATATCAGCGAAGGCGAACAACTGATGTACGCCCGCAAAGGTGCAGTGGGCGATATTCTGGGCTATTTCCTGCAAGCGGATGGCGAACTGGTGGAGGGATTGGAAATTCACCGCGAATTGCTTGGCGTGACGCTTGATGACCTGGCGCATCTCCCTACGATTTTGGGTGTTGCTGGAGGGACAGATAAAGCGGATGCGATTTATGCCGCACTGCAAGGTCGCCGTATCAATGGCCTGGTGACGGAAGAAGAGACTGCGCGGGCGGTGTTAGCACTGGCTGATTAACCCCGCGCCATAAGCTGCGGGGATCGTTTTCATGAGTTATTTACTTGCACTGGACGCCGGAACGGGCAGCATCCGCGCCGTGATCTTCGATACGTCAGGCCACCAGATTGCCGTCGGTCAGGCCGAATGGAAACACTTGCGTGTGGCCGATGTTCCCGGCTCCATGGAGTTTGACCTCATCACCAACTGGCAGCTTGCCTGCCAGTGCATCCGCGAAGCGCTGCAAAAAGCGCATCTTCCTCCTGGCGCTATTAGCGCGATTTCCTGCTGTTCGATGCGCGAAGGGATCGTGCTTTATGACAGAAATGGCGACCCGATCTGGGCATGTGCAAACGTTGATGCCCGCGCCAGCCGTGAAGTTAGCGAGCTTAAAGAGATCCACGATAACCAGTTTGAATCCGAGGTTTACCATGTTTCCGGCCAGACTCTGGCATTAAGCGCGATGCCGCGTCTGCTGTGGCTTGCGCATCATCGTCCCGATATTTATCGCCAGGCGGCTACCGTGACGATGATCAGCGACTGGCTGGCGGCGAAACTCAGCGGTGAACTGGCCGTCGATCCTTCCAATGCCGGAACCACTGGCATGCTTGATCTCTCGACCCGCGACTGGCAGCCCGCTTTACTGGATATGGCCGGATTGCGTGCGGATATTCTCTCTCCGGTAAAAGAAACCGGCACCGTGCTCGGCCTGGTCACCCAGGAAGCCGCGCAACAAAGCAGTTTGCTTGAAGGAACTCCGGTCGTGATGGGGGGTGGCGATGTGCAGCTCGGCTGCGTCGGGCTGGGTGTGGTTCGGGCGGGGCAAGCGGCGGTATTGGGCGGCACCTTCTGGCAGCAGGTTGTAAATCTCCCCGCCATCAAAACCGATCCAGACATGAATATCCGCGTGAATCCTCACGTTATCAGTAATATGGTGCAGGCAGAATCCATCAGTTTTTTCACCGGCCTGACGATGCGCTGGTTCCGCGATGCATTTTGCGCGGAAGAAAAACTGATGGCCGAAAGGCTTGGTGTGGATACTTACGCGCTCCTCGAAGATATGGCCGCTCGCGTTCCGGCGGGCTCCCACGGCGTCATGCCGATATTCTCGGACGCCATGCATTTCAAGCAGTGGTATCACGCCGCTCCGTCGTTTATTAATCTCTCCATCGACCCTGAAAAATGCAACAAAGCCACGTTATTTCGGGCGCTTGAAGAAAACGCGGCGATTGTGTCGGCCTGCAATCTTGAACAGATCTCCGGATTTTCGGGTATTCAGTTTGAGTCGCTGGTATTTGCCGGTGGTGGCTCAAAAGGCGCGTTGTGGAGCCAGATTTTAAGTGACGTGACGGGCTTACCGGTGCGCGTCCCCGTCGTCAAAGAAGCGACAGCGCTCGGTTGCGCCATTGCTGCGGGCGTCGGGGCTGGGTTATTTAACAATCTGGCAGATGCAGGCGAGAGACTGGTTCAATGGCAACATGAATTTAAGCCGAACCTGGCGCATCGTGAACTGTATGACGAGATGAAACGCAAATGGATGAAGGTCTATGCCGATCAACTGACGCTGGTTGATAATGGTTTGACAACGTCAATGTGGCAGGCACCGGGGCTGGTAGTACGCCCTCACCCTTAAGGTTTGGCGAGGGCGTTGATGATTCAAATCAGAAGTAGTATTTGAATCTTACGCGCCCGCCATAACGGGTGTTGTCGCTACCTTTGCTGGAATCGTTATCCGCATCGACCCACGACACGTAACTACCGAGATAAATATTAAAGTTCTTCATGCCCATGACGTTCGGGAACAGATAGGAAGAGTGGATGGTGTGGATATCGTAAGTACCCGCATTGGTTATCCAGCAGTCGCTATCGCAGTTTTGTACGGCACTTGTTACATCAAACTTATCAATGTCGTTGTGGGCGTAGATATAGCCGAGCTCGAAATTCTTCCACAGGGCGTTTACGCCTGCGGTAAAGTCGGTTTCATCGGCAGCATCCAGATACGCGGTATTCAGGTTGGCAACGATGCCATTATCCGGATCGGTTTTCTGTCCATTCCACGTCATGGTCAACCCGTAGCCTGTACGGCTTGATTGATCTACCGTTTGGCCGTTTGCATCGACATAACCGTAAGCGTTGTCTACGACCTGCGCTTCCATTGCAGCGGCGACTGAGAAACGCTCTTTTGACCACGCGATAACGGGACGCAGGTAAGCGACATTTTTATCGTTAACCAATTCATTGCCGTGATAAGACTTGTCCTGATACAGCGAAGTCCCATTTTCCAGCAGGGTATTGAGCTCAAAGTACCAGTTGTCGATATTTTTGCTCAGCATGAAATTGCCGCCTGAATCGCTTCGCCCACGCCCTTCTTTCATCATGTAGATGTAGCCGTAACCATCACCATAGAGATCGTTGGCGGTGTTACCGGAATACTCCACAAAAGTATCCTGATTCAGAGGGAACATATCGTAGGCTTCGAAGCGGCCGACTTTCACCTTCCAGTCGTTCTCATGACCAAAGAAGAAAGCCGCATCATCAAGATTCATATGGCCGGTTAAATCGGCTAATGGTTGTACGGTGAATCCGGCGAAATTACCATTTTGCATCCGGCGATACCCATCAAAACCAAGCAGAATACGACCATTAACATCCCAACGCTCATTATTCCCATCAGCCCAATTTGTATTGGCACTGCGACGCATAGACGTCAGGCCATTACTGCGACTGGCGGCGTCCATGTTAAATTCCACATCACCATATATTTTCAAATCGCCATAGCCGGTTAATGTTAATTTTGGCGACTTATTATCGGTTGAACTATCAACCGATTGCTCACTGACGACCGCTACCGGTGCGGTGGCCTGTACCGGTTGCGGTTTAGATTTAAGTTGTTGAATTTCTGCTTCTGCATTAGAAGCCCGCTGCTCTGCGGCTTGTAAGCGTTGTTCTAATTGATTAAGACGTTGTTCAAGTGCGCTTTGCTGGCTTGATGCCATGGCTCCTGTAGATAACATTGCGCCCACAAAAAGTGCCAGTGTTTTTATTTTCACATCCATACTATGTCCTTATAATATTCATTATTAAATAGCCCCTGCCAATGTATTAAGCAAACACATCAGCAATGGCGTTCAAACCAGGGTTATTTATAAGAGGTACTCAACAAGAACATAACAACTTTAATTCACCGACACCCAGGCAAATAGTAAATATATTATCCGCATCACATTCATATTTGTAAAAATAGAAAATACGAACCATATATATTTATATAAAATATATATCTGTGCCGATATATAATATTACCAATCATTTTTCGGCAATTTATGAATTAAAAAACGTAAATTCATAATTCATCGCGATCGCCGTTAATGTTGGAGGTGTGAGCAAGAAAACGAAAGAACTTTGAATCCCGTCACAATCATTTGATCCCTTTTTTCCCATAAGCGCCGTAGCCCGCTAAATTACTAACTCATCCGACCACATAATAATAATGACTCTACCCAATGGATTTCGAGTTGTAGGCAGGCGGCCAGAGAAAGAGTCCCGATGAGCTTACTCAAGTAAGTGATTATTAGGCCCACTAATGGACCTAACCCCTTCGGGGCCGCTGCAGGCAGCGTTCAAATCTGCTTTTAGCAGATTTGTCGGGTGATTGAACGCAGCCAACGCACATACAACTTGAAAGACGACGGGTATATGCAGGAAGAAAATATGAGCTATCCATCGCTGTTCGCCCCGCTAGACCTGGGTTTCACCACGCTGAAAAACCGTGTGCTAATGGGTTCGATGCATACCGGACTTGAGGAACACCCAAAGGGTGCCGATCGTTTAGCGGCGTTTTATGCTGAGCGCGCACGCCACGGTGTTGCGCTGATTGTCACAGGCGGTGTCGCACCTTCACCTTCGGGTGTTGGCGTAGAAAGCGGCGCGGTACTCAATGATGTCAGCCAACTGGCCAATCATCAGGTTGTCACCGATGCGGTGCACCGCGAAGGCGGAAAAATTGCCCTGCAAATCTTGCACACCGGGCGTTATAGCTACCAGCCAAACCCTGTTGCCCCTTCCGCAATTCAGGCACCGATCAACCGTTTTAAACCCCATGCCCTGAGCCATGAAGAGATCCTGACCCTGATTGAAGATTTCGCCCAATGCGCAAACCTTGCGCAGCTTGCCGGATACGATGGCGTCGAAATTATGGGTTCCGAAGGCTATTTGATTAACCAGTTTTTGGCAGCAAGAACCAACCAGCGCGATGACGAATGGGGCGGCGATTACGCAAGACGCATGCGTTTTGCGATAGAAGTCGTACGGGCGGTGCGTGAAAAAGTGGGGACGAATTTTATTATCATCTATCGCCTGTCGATGCTGGATTTAGTCGATGGCGGTGGCACGCTTGATGAAGCTATACAGCTTGCTAAAGCGATAGAAAAAGCAGGTGCCACATTAATTAACACCGGCATTGGCTGGCATGAGGCGAGAATTCCAACCATCGCTACGCCGGTTCCACGCGGGGCGTTTAGCTGGGTAACACGCAAACTCAAAGGCGCGGTGACGATCCCACTGGTCACTACCAACCGAATCAACGATCCACAAACCGCTGAGAACATTGTTGCGAATGGCGACGCCGATATGGTGTCAATGGCGCGCCCCTTCCTCGCCGACGCGGAGTTTGTATCCAAAGCCCAGCAAGGGCGCGAAGATGAAATCAACACCTGCATCGGTTGCAATCAGGCGTGCCTCGATCAGATTTTCCTCGGCAAAGTGACGTCATGCCTGGTCAATCCACGCGCCTGTCATGAAACTAAAATGCCGATTATCCCGACGATGGTGCATAAAAATCTGGCGGTCATCGGTGCTGGTCCTGCGGGCCTGGCCTTTGCGATTAATGCCGCAGGGCGTGGTCACAAAGTGACATTATTTGATGCCGGCGCCGAAATTGGCGGCCAGTTTAATATCGCCAAACAGATTCCTGGCAAAGAGGAATTTTACGAAACGCTGCGCTATTACCGTCGCATGCTGGATTTAACAGGCGTTGAGGTTCGTTTGAATCAATACGTCACCGCGCCCATGCTCGAAGCATTCGACGAGATTATTCTTGCCTGCGGTATCGAACCACGTTTGCCGATTATTGAGGGCATCGCACACCCTAAAGTCTTGAGTTATATCGATGTTTTGCGTGAGAAAGCGCCAGTGGGTAACCGTGTAGCGATTATCGGGGCTGGCGGTATTGGCTTTGATACCGCGATGTATTTAAGCCAGGAAGGAGAATCCACCAGCCAGAATATCGCCGAGTTTTGTGTGGAATGGGGTATCGACACCAGCCTGCAACACGCGGGTGGCCTGCGTCCTGAAGGTGCTCAGTTGCATAAAAGCCCGCGCCAGATTGTGATGCTGCAACGCAAAACCAGTAAACCTGGTGAAGGACTAGGCAAAACGACGGGGTGGATACATCGCACGACGCTTTTGGCGCGTGGTGTAAAAATGCTGGCAGGGGTAACTTACGAACGCATTGACGATGAAGGGCTGCACATCACGGTAGGTGGAGAGCCGCAAACACTAAACGTGGATAACGTGATTATTTGCGCCGGACAAGATTCGCGCCGTGAACTGGTTGAGCCATTACAAGAACGGGGGAAAACCGTGCATTTGATTGGTGGTGCGGATGTAGCGATGGAACTGGATGCCCGACGCGCAATCGCGCAGGGCACCCAGTTAGCGCTGGAGATTTAGCGGTGACGACCGAGTTTTACCGCTTTTAAAACAACGAACTTTTTGTTGGTCGCAACCGTATCGCAGTTACCGAAGATCTTCTTCAGTTTGTGATAGTAGTCCAGATGGCGGTTAGCAACGATGTACAGCTCACCGCCATTTTGCAGGCAACGACGCGCATGGTGGAACATTTCCCACGCAACCTGGTCAGTCAGTGAATGCTGCTGATGGAACGGCGGGTTGCACAGGATCGTGTTAAAACGATACGGCTCAACGCCCGACAGCGCGTTGTTAATCATAAACTCGCAGCGCTCCAGGTTTTCCGGCATGTTGAATTCAACGTTCTTGTGGCTTGACGCCACCGCCATCGGTGATTCATCAACAAAAACAACCTTCGCTTCCGGGTTTTGTTCAAGCAAATGCAGGCCAATCACGCCGTTACCACAACCTAAGTCGACGATCTCGCCTTCCAGGTTTGTCGGTAAATTCTCAATGAAGAAGCGTGCGCCGATATCCAGACCGGTACGAGAAAAGACGTTCGCGTGGTTGTGAATCGTCCACGGCGTGCCTTCCAGTTTCCAGCTCAGGGTTTCTGCGGATTCTTTCAGCACTGGTGCATTGAAAGTACAGTTGATCAGACGAGCCTTTTTCCAGGCCAGAGTGGTCGTGGTCGGTCCAAGGATCTTTTCAAACAACTCGATGGTTGAATTGTGAATATCACGCGTTTTCGCACCCGCTATAATACGGGTTTCCGGTGTGACCACGGCGTGCAGTGCGCGCAACTGTTGTTCCAGCAAGGCCAGCGTTTTAGGGATCTTAATCAGAACGACTGCCGGTGCTTCCGGATATGTTGCGGTGCTATCAAGGAACGTGACGCTGGACTCAACGATGTTGTTCTCACGTAAATTCTCACGGATAGCCAGTTCGCTCAGATACGAGTCGCTGATGCTATACGGCTTGTGTTCAGCCAGCACGCAAGAAAGCGCCCCGAAGTTATCGTTGAAAATCAGGACCGGGCCACTGATTTCGATTTCGTCCAGTTGCTGCAGTAAGTAGTCATCCGCAGCTTCCCACGCCTGTAGTGGGTTAACGTCATCCGTTTCTGGAAAACGTTTTAGTGTCAGTGAACGGAAACCGTTGTCTAATTGGCTCATCGGCCCTCCTGGATGGTAAAATTTCGGCGTAATCCCCGAATGGGGGCGTGAGTATACCCTTTTTTTTCCAAACTGCCTTTTGAAAGACGTCAAGCAAGTGAGAACGAATGAGCAAATTAACTTACCTACAAGGCTACCCGGAGCATTTGCTCTCCCAGGTTCGGACTCTGATTGCTGAACAACGTCTGGGGGAAGTGCTGCAAAAACGGTATCCCGATACCCATAGCATCACCACGGATAAAGCGTTGTATGCCTGGACGCAGGACCTTAAAAACCAATTCCTGCGTAATGCGCCACCGATCAACAAAGTGGCTTACGACAGCAAAATTCATGTGCTGAATAATGCGTTGGGTTTACACACGGCGGTGTCCCGCGTTCAGGGAAACAAGTTAAAAGCTAAAGCTGAGATTCGTGTGGCAACGGTCTTTAAAAATGCACCGGAAGCCTTTTTGCGCATGATCGTGGTTCACGAACTTGCGCACCTGAAAGAAAAAGATCACAACAAAGCGTTTTACTCGTTGTGCTGCCATATGGAACCGCAATATCACCAACTGGAGTTTGATACGCGGCTGTGGTTGACGCAGATGGCCTTGAACGGGCAAGCATAATAAACCGGGGAATTCCCCGGTGCCGTTATTTTTCAAGCCCTGCAAAGACCGCTGCAATTGCCACAGCGCCTGGGTCTTTCACCCCTTTCAGGTTCTCGCTGTTCACATATGACGAGCGCCCGGCATTGGCTTTTTGCATTTGCGCGGTGGCATCAGCGCCCTGTTGCGCGGCCTTCACCGCAGCGCTCAGGTCGCTATTTTTGAAGGCTTCCAGCGCAGGCTGTAACGCGTCAATGAGCGTGCGATCGCCCAGATCTGCTCCACCGTAGCGTTTCATTTGTGCCAGACCAAATAACAGCGCATCCGCAAGCGGCTGCTTTTTAGCCACTTTTTGCCCGCTGGCGGTAAAGAAAATAGACATCAGCACGCCGCTTGAACCGCCCATCACCGTTGCCAGTCTCTCCCCGATTAACTCTAACAACGCAGCGCTATCATTGAGTGGCAGTTTGCCATCCTCATTGAGCTGCGCGATATCCCTGGCACCTTGCGCAAATGTGGAGCCGGTATCGCCATCCCCCACTTTCGCATCCAGCGAATTCAACGCTTTTTCTTGCTCGATAAGCGTATGCGTAATGTTTGCAACCAGCGCTTTGACATCCGCGTTTTCCGACGGTTTCGCCGATAACGCTGTACGTACCACACTGTGTTTTTGCATCGGCATCGCGTGGAGTTTCACCAGCGGACACCAGCCTGCCGTTTCCACATCGGCATGCAAGGCTTTGATAAACGTCTCATTGAGCACAATGGCTGAAAGTGAAAACCCTTTCATATCCAGCGCGGTAACCAGCGGTGCCGGGCCAATTAAATAGTCGATTTGATCCTTTAATTCTGAATGCACGAGCTCTTTGGTGAGCAGAGCCATTTCCAGAGGCGAAACGCCACCAAGATTGTTAATCAGCACTGCGAGCCTTGCATCAGTGCCGGTCTTTTTACGCAAATGTTTCACAAGCGTGGCAATCGTCTTCTGGCTGTTTTGGCTATCCAGCGTGCTGGCTCCGGGTTCACCGTGAATCCCCAGCCCTAACTCGATATGTCCGCCTTTGATACGCCCTTCTTCCTCATCCTGGTCCGGCAGATTGCAGGTTTGCATGGCAACACCCATGCTGGCAATGCTGTCGCAGACACTTTGCGCAATGTCTCGAACATCACTCAAAGACTTCCCCTGCTCTGCGGCAAAGCCCGCAATTTTGTGTACCAGCACGGTTCCGGCAATCCCACGAGGCTGTTTGTTATCGGGCAGAGAAATATCGTCCCCCACAACAACCATCTCGACTTTCAGGCCGTGTTTTTTGGCCTTCTCCGCTGCCAGGCCGAAATTCAGACGGTCGCCCGTGTAGTTTTTGACAATAAGCAAGCAGCCTCTGTCCCCCGTGACCGCCACAATCGCGTTTAACACGGCGTCCACACTGGGTGACGCAAACAGGTCTCCGCAAACGGCAGCGGTTAACATCCCTTTGCCAACAAACCCTGCGTGAGCCGGTTCATGACCCGAGCCACCGCCTGAAATAATCGCGACTTTGCTTTTGTTCCAGTCTTTGCGTACCACCACGCGGATGGCGGGATCGGTCTCTAAACGGCTCAGATTACGAAAACGAGAGCTGATGATGACGCCTTCGATGGCGTCGTTGACCATTTGATTACGGTCATTAAAGAAGAATCTGGACATAGTTTCCCAACAATAAGTAATACATATGCAAAGCATAGCCTTTGCTGCGAGGACTGCCGCAAACCAGGATTTTGGCTGATGACGTTCTGTATGCAATTGCTATGCTTATGGAAATGTCGCCACAGGGAAATCATCATGACTGCACCGCTCCTGGTTGCCAGAACCACTGAACAAGAACTGCATTTGCTGCCCGGTATGGCAAACCGCCACGGGCTGATAACCGGTGCGACCGGCACAGGCAAAACGGTGACGCTGCAAAAACTGGCTGAGTCATTTTCAGAGATTGGCGTACCGGTGTTTATGGCGGATGTAAAAGGTGACCTCACCGGTATTGCGCAAGAAGGTGTGGAGTCTGAAAAGCTGCTCGCACGACTGGCAAAAATTGGCGTGACGGACTGGTCACCGCACAATAATCCGGTGGTGTTGTGGGACATTTTTGGTGAGAAAGGTCATCCGGTTCGCGCAACAGTATCTGACCTTGGTCCATTGCTCCTTTCACGCCTGCTCAATCTCAACGAGGTACAAGCGGGCGTGTTGCAAATTATCTTCCGTATTGCTGATGACCAGGGGCTATTGCTGCTCGATTTTAAAGATTTGCGCGCCGCGACGCAGTACATCGGTGATAACGCTAAATCATTCCAGAACCAGTACGGCAATATCAGCAGCGCTTCGGTTGGCGCTATTCAACGCGGGCTGTTGCAGCTTGAACAACAAGGTGCCGAATATTTCTTTGGCGAACCGATGCTGGATATCAAAGACTGGATGCGTACCGACGCCAACGGTAAAGGCGTTATCAATATTCTGTCAGCCGAAAAGCTTTATCAGATGCCGAAGCTGTATGCCGCCAGTTTGCTGTGGATGCTTTCAGAAATCTATGAACAGTTGCCAGAAGCCGGCGACCTGGAAAAGCCCAAATTAGTGTTCTTTTTTGATGAAGCGCATCTGCTGTTTAACGATGCGCCGCAAGTTCTGCTGGATAAAATCGAGCAGGTTATTCGCCTGATTCGCTCCAAAGGGGTTGGGGTGTATTTCGTTTCCCAAAACCCGTCGGACATTCCTGACACTATTCTCGGGCAGTTAGGTAATCGTATCCAACATGCGTTACGTGCCTTTACGCCAAAGGACCAGAAAGCGGTAAAAACCGCCGCGCAAACCATGCGGGCAAACCCTAAATTCGACACCGAGAAAGCGATTCAGGAGTTGGGAACCGGCGAGGCGCTGATCTCTTTACTGGATGAAAAAGGCAGCCCAACGGTCGTTGAACGCGCCATGGTGATAGCACCTTGTTCACGCATGGGGCCTGTCACCGACGACGAGCGTAACGGGTTACTCAATCATTCTGCGCTGTACGGTAAATACGATGAAACTGTCGACAGGGAATCCGCCTATGAGCGCTTACAGCAAGGTGTTCAGTCAGCGGGTGAACAGCAAAATGCACCGCCCGCAAAAGGCGAGTCGGTTGCGGTTGATGGCGGTATTCTTGGCGGGCTGAAAGACATTCTGTTTGGTACGACTGGGCCACGAGGCGGCAAGAAAGATGGCGTGGTGCAAACCATGGCGAAAACTGCTGCACGCCAGGTGACGAATCAAATTATTAGGGGAGTGTTGGGGAGTATTATGGGTGGGAGAAAACGTTAATAATACCCTTCATACTTCAAGTTGCAGCGGTGTTGGCTTCACTCACAAACCCCAGTCACTTACTCAAGTAAGCTCCTGGGGATTTGCTCCCTTGCCGCCTTGCTGCAACTCGAATTATTTTGGGTATAGCCTCTATACCCAAGCTGATTCAAATAAAGACGACAAAAATGCAGCTCGAAAGACGAAGGGTATTAGCCGGAGCGCTTCATCATTAACCATAAGCTGATAAGGAAGAAAGTCGCGCTTGGCAGCAACGCCCCCAAAATCGGCGGGATGCTGTACACCAGACTCAGTGGGCCAAAGATTTGGTCAAGCACATAGAACACAAAACCAAAGCTAATACCGGTGACGACCCTCACCCCCATCGGCACACTACGCAGCGGGCCGAAGATGAACGACAGCGCCATCAACATCATGACCGCGACAGAGAGTGGCGCAAAGATTTTGCTCCACATATTGAGCTGATAACGCCCGGCATCTTGCCCACTGGCTTTTAGATACTTCACGTAGTTATTCAGGCCGCTAATCGATAGCGCATCAGGGTCAAGTGCTACCACGCCCAGTTTGTCTGGGGTTAAGTTAGTTTTCCACTCGCCGCTGACAGTCTGTGAGCCGGTAATTTGTTTCTGGTCGCTGAGATTAGATTCATCAACCTGAGACAATCGCCATACCTTGTGTTCCACATCGTATTGCGCGGAGGCAGCATACTTCACTGATTCCAGACGTCGCTCTTTGCTAAAGCTGTAGATGCTAACGCCTGCGAGATCGTTGTTACCTTTCACACGTTCGATATAGACAAAGCTATGGCCATCTTTCGCCCATAAACCTTGTTGGGTCGTCAGCAAAGAACCACCGTACATCTGTTGTGCACGGTAATTACGCGCCATTTGTTCACCTTGCGGTGCAACCCATTCGCCAATCGCCATCGTCAGCAACACCAGCGGAATCGCCGTTTTCATGACTGACAATGCGATTTGCATACGGGTAAAACCGGAGGCTTGCATGACCACCAGCTCACTACGCTGTGCCAACATTCCCAGCCCCAACAGCGCTCCAAGAAGTGCGGCCATCGGGAAGAAAATCTGGATGTCTTTTGGGATACTCAGGACGGTATAAACCCCAGCGCCCATCGCCGAATAGCTGCCCTGACCGGCCTTTTTCAACTGGTCAACAAACTTAATAATGCCCGACAACGACACCAGCATGAACAGCGTCATCATGATGGTGGTGAAGATGGTTTTACCGATATAACGGTCGAGAACACCAAACATTTATGCTGCTCCTCGTGTTTTGCTAAAGCGTGCACGTAGCTGACGCATCGGCACCGTATCCCACACATTGAGCACAACTGCGATGGCAAAATAGACCAGGTTAACCAACCACATCCAAATCATTGGGTCGATTTTCCCCTTCGCCGCATTGGATTTCAGGGACGTCTGAAGCAGGAAGAACACCAAATACAACAGCATGGCTGGCAGCATCGAAAGCACACGACCCTGACGCGGGTTCACCACACTCAACGGAACAACCATCAACGCCATGATAAATACGGTCAACACCAGCGTGAGGCGCCAGTGTAATTCTGCGCGGGCGTTCGGTGCATCGCTTGCCCACAAGGTGCGCATGTACATCTGACTGGAATCATCGGGATCAAGCGCTACCGTCTGGTGCCCAACAATCGCCTGATAATCCTGGAAGTCAGTGATACGGAAGTCACGCAGCATCGCAGTACCTTCAAAACGGGTACCGGTATTGAGCGTCACAATCTGAGAGCCATCTGGCCGCTGTGATAAATGGCCGGAATCAGCCACCACGACAGAGGGACGTGCATTACCTTTCGGGCGCAATTGCGCAAGGAACACATCCTTGAAGCTTGAACCGTTGACGCTCTCGATAAACAGTACTGAGCTGCCATCGGTCGCTTGCTGGAATTGCCCTTGTGCCAGAGCAGCCATACCAGGGTTAGCTTTGGCTTCCGCCAACACTTCATCCTGATGACGTGAAGACCACGGGCCGAGCCACATCACGTTGATGGTAGCCACCGCGCCAGTAAAGAGTGCGAGGATCATTGCAGCTTTGATCAGCACCGCTTTACTCAAGCCACAGGCATGCATTACCGTGATTTCGCTTTCGGTA
Organism: Buttiauxella sp. WJP83; assembly: GCF_027594725.1. Classification (NCBI taxonomy): domain Bacteria; kingdom Pseudomonadati; phylum Pseudomonadota; class Gammaproteobacteria; order Enterobacterales; family Enterobacteriaceae; genus Buttiauxella; species Buttiauxella sp. WJP83. The sequence goes on along the minus strand of NZ_CP110080.1, from coordinate 554,013 downwards.
TACAGACGGCCAAACGTCATGAGTAGCCCAAGGAAAAGGCTAAGAGGCAGGATAAGTTGCGCCATTTCAGGCACGCCCAGCCCTAAAAGAGAGAAAACGAGATTTGTCGGAATGTCGCCGTCAACCGCCGCCCCAAGGATCCTGACAAGCTTCTGACAAAAGAAGATCAGCAGCAGGATGAAGAGGATCGCAAGTTGGCTTTTGAACGTCTCCCGAACCAGATATCTTATGATAATCACATTAAATACGCCTGTGAAAACGAGTCTTTTTGCAGGAAAATCGCTTGTTTCATCGCTTATACGTCATTTATTCTCTTGAGTCGTCGAAAACATCGCTAAGATTAATAAGCTCAGCCTGTTTCTGGCACAAAGTGATTTAATTAACGTCGCCGAAACTGTAAAAACATACTCGTAAGATTAACACGAAGTCATCGCAACCGCGGACATGAGTTACGAAAGCTTGCAATTCTAGCTGTAGCCACCGTTGTTGTCTTTAAGATTCAGGAGCGTAGTGCATGGAGTTCAGTGTAAAAAGCGGTAGCCCCGAGAAACAGCGTAGTGCCTGCATCGTTGTGGGAGTCTTTGAACCGCGTCGCCTGTCCCCGGTCGCCGAACAACTCGATAAAATCAGCGATGGCTACATCAGCGCCTTATTGCGCCGTGGTGAGCTTGAGGGAAAACCCGGTCAAACTTTATTGCTTCACCATGTTCCGAACGTGCTTTCAGAGCGCATTCTGCTGATTGGGTGTGGCAAAGAGCGTGAACTGGATGAGCGTCAGTATAAGCAAGTTATCCAGAAAACGATCAATACCCTAAATGATACTGGCTCGATGGAAGCCGTTTGCTTCCTGACCGAACTGCACGTTAAAGGTCGTAACACTTACTGGAAAGTACGCCAGGCAGTGGAAACGGCAAAAGAGTCTTTGTATAGCTTCGATCAGTTGAAGACCAACAAAAGCGAGCCACGTCGCCCGCTGCGTAAAATGGTCTTTAACGTGCCAACCCGTCGCGAGCTGACGAGCGGCGAACGTGCTATTCAGCATGGTCTGGCCATTGCTGCCGGTATTAAAGCAGCAAAAGATCTGGGCAATATGCCACCGAACATCTGTAACGCAGCGTACCTGGCATCCCAGGCGCGCCAGCTTGCAGATTCTTTCAGCAAAAACGTCGTCACTCGTGTTATCGGCGAACAGCAGATGAAAGAGCTGGGCATGCACTCCTACCTCGCGGTAGGTGATGGTTCCCAGAACGAATCACTGATGTCTGTCATCGAATACAAAGGCAGCGCCGATCCTGATGTGCGTCCAATCGTGCTGGTCGGTAAAGGCCTGACGTTCGACTCCGGCGGTATTTCCATCAAACCTGCCGAAGGCATGGATGAGATGAAATACGACATGTGCGGTGCCGCTTCTGTGTACGGCGTTATGCGCATGGTTGCAGAACTTAACTTGCCGATTAACGTGATTGGCGTTCTGGCGGGTTGTGAGAACATGCCTGGCGGACGTGCTTATCGCCCGGGTGATGTGCTGACAACGATGTCCGGCCAAACTGTCGAAGTGCTCAACACTGACGCAGAAGGCCGTTTGGTATTGTGTGACGTGCTGACCTATGTTGAGCGCTTCGAGCCAGATGTGGTTATCGATGTGGCAACTCTGACCGGCGCATGTGTGATTGCTTTGGGTCACCACATCACCGGTTTGATGTCTAACCACAACCCGCTGGCGCACGAACTGATCGGTGCATCCGAACAAGCCGGTGACCGTGCGTGGCGTCTGCCAATCGCCGATGAATACCAGGATCAACTGGACTCCAATTTTGCTGATATGGCAAACATTGGTGGCCGCCCTGGTGGCGCAATTACTGCGGCTTGCTTCCTGTCACGCTTTACCCGTAAGTACAACTGGGCTCACCTGGATATCGCAGGTACGGCCTGGCGTTCAGGTAAAGCCAAAGGTGCGACCGGCCGTCCAGTGGCGTTACTGTCGCAATTCCTGTTAAATCGTTCAGGGTTTAACGGCGAAGACTAACGACGAAATCCCCCCTCACCCCGGCCCTCTCCCTCAAGGGAGAGGGGGAAAAGAAAGTTCCCTCTCCTGGGGGAGAGGGTTAGGGTGAGGGCGTCCACATTGAACATAAGAAGCAGCACAAATGAAAAACGCGACGTTCTACCTGCTCGACAACGACACGCCCTCAGGGGAGTTGAATGCCGTTGAAGCGTTGGTGTGTGAACTGGCGGCAGAAAGCTTTCGCGCAGGGAAACGCCTGCTGATTGCTTGTGTTGATGAACAACAAGCTATCCGTCTGGATGAAGCACTTTGGCAGCGCGACGCACATGCGTTTGTCCCGCATAATCTTGCCGGTGAAGGCCCGCGTTATGGTGCTCCGGTAGAATTGGCCTGGCCGCAGCGACGTGGTAGTTCACCACGCGATTTACTGATTAGCCTTTTGCCGCAGTTCGCAGATTTTGCCACCGCTTTCCATGAAGTGATAGACTTCGTACCTTACGAAGAATCCCAGAAACAACTGGCCCGCGATCGCTACAAGGCGTATCGCGTTGCTGGTTTCCACTTGACTACGGCGACTCATACCCCGCCGGGAACGACATAGCAGACAATGGAAAAGACATATAACCCGCAAGATATCGAACAGCCGCTTTACGAGCACTGGGAACAGCAGGGCTACTTTAAGCCAAATGGCGACACCAGCCAGGAAAGCTTCTGCATCATGATCCCGCCGCCGAACGTTACCGGCAGCTTGCATATGGGTCACGCCTTCCAGCAGACGATCATGGATACCATGATTCGTTACCAGCGCATGCAGGGTAAAAACACCCTGTGGCAGGCGGGGACTGACCACGCCGGCATCGCGACCCAGATGGTCGTAGAGCGCAAAATTGCCGCCGAAGAAGGTAAAACACGCCACGACTACGGCCGTGATGCGTTTATCGAGAAAATCTGGCAATGGAAGGCAGAGTCTGGTGGCACCATCACCCGTCAGATGCGTCGTCTTGGCAATTCCGTAGATTGGGAGCGCGAACGCTTCACCATGGACGAAGGTCTGTCCAACGCGGTGAAAGAAGTGTTCGTACGCCTGTACAAAGAAGACCTGATTTATCGCGGCAAGCGCCTGGTAAACTGGGACCCGAAACTGCGTACCGCTATCTCCGATCTGGAAGTAGAAAACCGCGAGTCCAAAGGTTCTATGTGGCACCTGCGTTATCCGCTGGCCGACGGCGCGAAAACCGCTGACGGCAAAGATTACCTGGTTGTTGCTACCACTCGTCCAGAAACCGTGCTCGGTGATACTGGCGTAGCGGTGAACCCAGAAGATCCGCGTTACAAAGATTTGATCGGTAAATTCGTGATGCTGCCGCTGGTTAACCGTCTTATTCCAATTGTTGGCGACGAACACGCAGACATGGAAAAAGGCACCGGCTGTGTAAAAATCACCCCTGCACACGACTTTAACGATTACGAAGTTGGCCGCCGTCATGCTCTGCCAATGATCAACATCCTGACCTTCGACGGTGATATCCGTGAAGCGGCAGAAGTGTTTGATACCAACGGTGAAGAATCTACCGTTTATGGTAACGAGATCCCGGCTCAGTTCCAGAAACTGGAACGTTTTGCCGCACGTAAAGCTGTCGTTGCTGCATTCGAAGAAATGGGTCTGCTGGAAGAGATCAAACCACACGATCTGACCGTTCCTTACGGCGACCGTGGCGGCGTGGTTATCGAACCGATGCTGACCGACCAATGGTACGTGCGCACGGCTCCACTGGCGAAAGTTGCCGTTGAAGCGGTTGAGCAAGGCGACATTCAGTTCGTGCCGAAGCAATACGAAAACATGTACTTCTCCTGGATGCGCGATATTCAGGACTGGTGTATTTCTCGTCAGCTGTGGTGGGGTCACCGCATCCCGGCCTGGTACGATGCCAATGGCAACGTGTATGTAGGCCGCAACGAAGCGGAAGTGCGTGCTGAGAACAACCTGGGCGACGACGTTGCGCTTAACCAGGACGAAGACGTTCTGGATACCTGGTTCTCTTCCGGTCTGTGGACGTTCTCCACTTTAGGCTGGCCTGAGAATACCGAAGCGCTGCGCACCTTCCACCCGACCAGCGTGATGGTCAGCGGCTTCGACATCATCTTCTTCTGGATTGCGCGCATGATCATGCTAACCATGCACTTCATCAAAGATGAAGACGGCAAGCCACAGGTTCCGTTTAAAACCGTCTACATGACCGGTCTTATCCGTGATGACGAAGGGCAGAAAATGTCTAAGTCCAAGGGTAACGTTATCGATCCACTGGATATGGTTGACGGTATTTCCCTGGAAGACCTGCTTGAGAAGCGCACCGGTAACATGATGCAGCCACAGTTGGCTGAGAAAATCCGCAAACGTACCGAGAAGCAATTCCCGAACGGCATCGAACCACACGGCACCGACGCACTGCGCTTTACGCTGGCAGCGCTGGCCTCTACGGGTCGCGACATCAACTGGGACATGAAGCGCCTGGAAGGTTATCGCAACTTCTGTAACAAGCTGTGGAACGCCAGCCGTTTCGTGATGATGAATACCGAAGACCAGGATTGCGGCTTTAACGGCGGCGAAATGGTTCTGTCGCTGGCAGACCGCTGGATTCTGGCGGAATTCAACCGCACAGTGAAAGCCTACCGTGAAGCGCTGGACACCTATCGCTTTGATATCGCGGCCAACATTCTGTATGAATTCACCTGGAACCAGTTCTGTGACTGGTATCTGGAGCTGACAAAACCGGTCATGAACAGCGGTAGTGAGGCGGAACTGCGCGGTACGCGTAATACGCTGATCAACGTGCTGGAAGGTTTGCTGCGTCTTGCGCATCCAATCATTCCATTCATCACGGAAACCATCTGGCAGCGTGTGAAAACCTTCAAAGGCATCACCGACGATACCATTATGCTGCAACCGTTCCCGGCGTATAACAGCGCTCAGGATGACGAAGCGGCGTTCTCTGATACCGAGTGGCTGAAGCAGGCAATCACCGCAGTGCGTAACATTCGTGCTGAGATGAACATTGCTCCGGGCAAACCGCTGGAAGTGCTGCTGCGTAACGTGAGTGCAGAAGCGGAACGTCGCGTAAACGCGAACCGTACCTTCCTGCAAAACCTGGCACGTCTGGAAAGCATCACCCTGCTGCCTGCTGATGATAAAGGCCCGGTTTCAGTGACCAAAATCATCGACGGTGCAGAACTGCTGATCCCAATGGCAGGCCTGGTCGACAAAGCCGCTGAAATTGAGCGTCTGGCTAAAGAAGTTGCGAAGATCGAAATCGAGATTGGCAAAATCGAAGGCAAGTTGTCTAACGAAGGCTTCGTCGCACGTGCACCAGCAGATGTGGTGGCTAAAGAGCGTGAGCGCATGGTGGCTTTCGCCGATGCAAAAGCAAAACTGATTGAGCAGCAGGCAGTGATTGCCGCGCTGTAATTGGATTAGCTGAAAGTTAAAAGGCCGGGAAATTCCCCGGCTTTTTTATTCATAAGTAACCAACTCACCTTGCTTCGTTAATATCCACGTTCGGTCATCGCTGCTAAAATCAAATTTCTCCTGGCCATATTCAGAAACATCAATAGAAAGGCGATGGTTTTTCTCGATACAATTGTTTTCTGACTTTATGTTTCTGAAACAAACTAAATCACCATCACCTGAACGATGAGGGTTAATGAAGCCACCTCCGACGTCCCATATCGAAATATGGTGAGCGATTTTATCCGGAATATGAAGAGATACTTTAATCTCAGATTCCATTACAATATACCAATGCACCTGATCCCATTTTGTTAATGGTAAATGGTCAACAACCACATTGTAATAATAACCACCCGGAAAACCACTTTCATTACCAATGAAAAGCCCATGTACTCCCTGAGGATCTGAATTATACAAAGCTTCCTCGCTCAGTATTTCAACAGGACGCAATGTCCATAAATAATATAAAAAAGGTGTGACAAACAAACCAATAGCTATAATTTTATAAACAGTTTTCATTGATTTCATTATCTCACGTTCACCAATAACTATTTCTTAATTAACAATCGCATCAAACATAATCACATCCCACCCCGGGTATGAACATGAGCGCTGAAGTTAGTAAAAAAAGGTTTAAAAGCAAAACGTTCATGGCGCTGTAAAAAGAACCAGATTCTAAAAAAGCGGAAACACCTGTATAGACTTTTATTAATATCCTCTCTGCCTAATCCAAAGTGATCTTGAGCCTTAAAATAAAGCATCGCGTCCCAAGATTGAGCATACCTATGTAGATTAACAATTTCTATCTCTTGGGCGTAGATATCATGCACACTGATACCAAGCCCGTTATATCTATCCTCCCATCGGTTAAATTTAGGTAATACTGTTTTATTTATAATAAACCTTAAACTCTGCAAGTCATTTAAATTAAACAAAACATTACTTCGTCTTATCAAATGGCTATCAATTTCATTAGTTATTTTCATTAATGTTTCATTTGTACCAATTCCTTCTATGATTTGTGTATATGCTTTATCTAACAGAAGGCTTTGATAATCCTGCCCTTGCTTGTAATGAAAATGATCAATCAAATCAATAATAATCTCACCATAATCTCCAAAGGCAAAAGAGTGAGACAACTCTTTCATTTCATCAAAGAGAATATTCGCACACTCATAGTGGCTAATAGCTCTTCCTGCTGGATATTGTGGATTAAAACCGGAATCATCGAGTATAAAAGGTTGAGATTCGAAAGCTATTAGCCTGTAAGGATCTACTTTTGCAGATATATCTTGTAGGCCCAGGCTACGCATATCCATGTCGTTTAAATCGCCACATTGCATGTCATCTTCATTAAGGGCATTAAACTGATGATACGTAGCGAAAACTTTTAGAGGCAATTGCATTGATAACAACATGTCTGAGTTCATGAAACATTCCTTTGCGTGATGGTTTAATCATTCATAAATAAAGACAACAGAATGGAACCAACGATAAGTGAATTCTGCACCAGGAAACATGACTCGAATAGCACTTTTAAATATTCACAATGAAATATGCCCCCTGCATCAATCATTCTTATCTTAGTCATTCACGCAATAAAAGGCCGGGAAATTCCCCGGCCTTTTTTATGGCTACAAGCTAATATTTGGTACCAGGCCACGAGAAAGGCGGCTCACAATATCTGTGGCAATTTTATCGTCATGATCTTCCAGATTCAGAGAATCTAAATCACCGTCAATCCAAGTGTTTTGTGCCAGATAATGGCAGTAGCGAACTCGCGCCCACGGATAACCAAAGCCGAGTGTACAAACTGTGATCAAAAGATTGATGATTACCTGCCCCATAAATCCACTGATGGTCAGGGTTGAACGGAAAGCAACACGGCCACTTAGCACAACGGCAGAATAATAATAATTACGCATCTTAACGTAGAGAAAACTTGCGCAAATGATTATACCAAAAAGATAAATCAAGTAGGCCACTGCCATCGTTGCCTGCAATGAATTCATTTTTTCGGCTAATCGCTCTGGGTTATCCAGAAATGCCATAGAGGCTATTTCAAGATAAGCTGGTAATACTAGATTCAATACAATCAGTATGAAAGGAATCATCAATGAAATGCTAATCAGGCAAATAGTAATACATTTTTTGAAACTAATGTCAGAGCTGAATATTTGCTTGCCGAAGCTTAAATTATTGAATAATAGATTCAGCCCAAGCGCAGTTGCAACTCCCTGAATAATCCCCATCCCCAGAATGCCGACTAATACCGCGATAACCGCCGTAATGATGATGCGCTGCATGTCAAAGAGTGTGGCTGAACTACAAGTACTCATGATCAAAACGCAGATCAAACCGACACCGAACCCCATTAATAATGGGCATCCCAGCATCACCCACCATGCTTTAAAACCTGAACATTTAAAGTTAAAACGCACGTTGTTCAATGTGGTGGACTGCATCTGATAACGAATACTTTGCACTAATAAATAGGGTAAAAATAGAATTAACAATAACGCCATAGCCGCAGCCGTTAGCGAATGGCGACCAATGAGAGCCCCCTCAAGAGCAAAAATATAAATCAACAGGCATAACCAACTAACAAATATTGTACCGCCCGTCGCCTTGTAATCAAAACGCGATCCAGAAAGCTCAGTATGATTATATAAGTAACGTTTTGACCGGACTAAAGCCCATGCACCATAAACGCCCAGGGTCACTATTGTTAAGAGCACATTGACTATCCATATTTTGAAATATCCCTTACCCGTCCCATGAAACACCAGACTTCTGGAATACGTTTCTTCTATTTCCGTTTGTATTTCAGACATATATTTCCTTATGGACTGAATCCATTTATATTGTTTTATTATTAATAAAAAACTTGCCAATGAGCATTGAACCACAACTCCCCCCTGCACAATACTCCGAAACGGGAACGACAAAACACTTTAGGAACTTGCTTGTTAACTTTCTCAGTGGTATTAAAATGAGCTGTCTTTACCCCATCCTTAATGAGTCACGCTATGAATCTTGCTGCTCCGGTTGAAATCGCACTGCGCCGGATAACCGCCCACGACAATCCGGCTATCGCCCAAGTTATCCGCACAGTCTCTGCTGAATACGGCTTAACCGCCGACAAAGGATACACCGTTGCCGATCCCAATCTGGATGAGTTGTTTCAAGTTTATAGCCAGCCAGGGCATGCTTTCTGGATTGTAGAACTGGACGGCAAAGTGGTTGGCGGCGGTGGCGTCGCACCGTTAACGTGCAGCGAGCCGGATATTTGTGAATTGCAGAAGATGTATTTCCTGCCGGTAGTGCGGGGTAAAGGTCTGGCAAAACGTCTGGCGATACAGGCGATGGATTATGCCCGCGAAGAAGGGTTTAATCGCTGCTATCTGGAAACCACTGCGTTTTTGACTGAAGCCATTGCGCTGTATGAACGTCTGGGCTTTGAACATATTTCTGAGCCACTGGGCTGCACCGGGCATGTGGATTGCGAAGTGCGAATGATTAAGTCCCTGTAACCTTTTTCATGCGGGTTTGCTGAATCCTCGACCCAGCAAACCCTTCAACGTTTTAGCTCGTCGCTAAACGCTGAATGCGTTTATCACGGCGAATTTTACGCTCTTCCATCACTGCAACCATCGCCATCAGCACGATACAGCCAATAGCAGCCGCATCCAGCGCGGCGAAAGTCCCTGCCCAGCCGGTCAGGCCAAAGATTGGCGTACCGTCGGCGATCATTCCCAGCCCCAGCTTAGCGAAGCTGTCGCCAATCAGATAAGCGAAAGTTCCTTTGATGCCATCAGCCGCACCAATAGCTTTTTTCGGAACGAATCCGACCGCCGCCACACCAATCAGCAACTGCGGGCCAAACACCAGGAAACCCAGTGCGAATAGCGATGCCAGGTAAACATACTGATTACTGGCGTGCTGATAAACGCCGAGGGTAGCGATGATTAATGCCAGCGCAACACAGGCGACCAGCGCACGGCGACCGTTCGCCAGATCCGATAACCAGCCCCACAGTAGCGTGCCCACCAACGCGCCCACTTCAAACAGGGTAAAGCCCTGAATTGCGACTTCTTTAGAAAGCTTCAGTTCCTGGAAGGCATAAACCGTAGACCACTGATCAATACCGATACGCACCACGTAGAGGAAGATGTTGGAGAAGCACAGCAGCCAGATGACTTTGTTCTTCAGCACGTACTCTACGAAGATTTGCCATTTGGTCATCGACTCGTCTTCAGTCTCTTTATCTTCTTCACTGAGCTCTTCGCTGAACAGCTCTTCCGCTTTTCCCAGGCCGTAAGATTCTGGGGAGTCGCTGCCATATCGCAGGCCAATAAAACCCACAATCAGCGCGATAATGGACGGGAAGATAAACATGCCAATGACGTGGCCATCGAACAGGACGTTCGCGCCAAACAGTGCCACACCAGCCGCACCCGCACCGCCCAGGTTATGGGAGATGTTCCACAATCCCAGGTAGGTTCCGCGCTTGCGGCGAGGCGTCCATTTGGTGATGGTGGAGTAACTGCACGAGCCACCCGCGCTCTGGAAAAAGCCGCTCAGAGCATAAAAAGCGATCATCATAAACAGGCTGACCGAACCCGTCCCCATGCTGGCGCTAAAGCCCAACATGCAGATGGCAGAGAGGATCAGCATAAACGGCAAGAACTGCTTCGTGTTTTTGCCATCCGCATAGTAGGAAACCAGGGTTTTACCCACGCCGTAGGTGATGGAGAAGCCCAGGCCTATCATCCCCAGCTGCGTCATGCTCAACCCGTAGGTAGAGATCATATCGTTCTGCGCGATGTTGAAGTTCTTACGGATCAGGTACATGGTCAGATAGCCGATAAAGACCACCAGGTAAGACTGCATGAACGGTTTGAACCACATCTTGCGCCGCACGTCGAGCGGCAGATCCAGGGTCGGCTTGCGCACCTGGTTTAGTAAGGCCAGCATGGATTACTCCTGATTTAAAAACCTGCGTGATAGCAGGCATTGTAAAAATCAGCAGCGGCTTTGGCCTGAGATGGCTTCCAGGAGAAACCGGGAAAATTTCTTAGTTTGGCGTTATTCCGGGTAAAAAGGTGAGATGCATCACGCTTCGCGATGAGTCTGCGGGGACTGGGCATTCAGGAACGGGAGCAACAGCAGGGCAGAAATCCCCGCCGCAATAGCGATCACCGCGAAGAAACCATTCCAGTGCCAGATGTCGATAACCTGTGCCAGCGGCCAGCCAGAGAGCGACGCGCCGAGGTAAGCGAACAGGCCAACAAAGCCAGTAGCAGCCCCCGCCGCCTCTTTGTGAGAGCACTCCGCTGCCGCCATGCCAATCAACATTTGCGGGCCAAAGACAAAGAAACCGGTGGTGAAGAAGCAGGTAGCCTGCATCACATAGCTGGCAAAGGGCATCAGCCACAGCGAGCCGACTGAGAGCAAAATCCCGGCGGCAAATATCAGGTTCATCGGCCCACGGTTGCCGTTGAAAAGTTTGTCCGAACCCCAGCCTGCGACCAGTGCGCCGATAAATCCACCCAGCTCAAACATCGTTACCGCTGAGTTGGCCGTCACCAAATCCACGCCCAGCGTCTCTGACATGTAGAGATTCCCCCAGTCGTTGATTGCCGCACGCACCACGTAGACCAGGACATAGCACAGTGACAGCAGCCAGATATAGGGATTCCCCAGCACGTATTTGTAGAGGATTTCCCGGCGCGTCAGCCCTGCTCCTTCCTGCTGCTGGGCGATTTCCAGCTCGTCGTGCCGCCAGTCGCCAATCGGCGGCAAGCCAACAGTTTGCGGGCGATCGCGCAAACGCCAACAGAGAAATAGCCCTGCTAAAATAGCCAGCGAACCGGCGATCATCATCCCCGCTCGCCAACCGTAATGCAGCGCCGCTGCGCCAACCACAATCGGGATCAGCGCCCCACCGACGTTATGCGCGGTATTCCATACCGCCCACCAGCCACCGCGCTCAGTCCGGGAGTACCATGCCGTCAGCAAACGGGCACACACCGGCGAGCCCCACCCCTGGAAAAAAGCATTCAGTACCCACAACAAAGCAAATGCCCAAAGAGAGGTGGAGAAACCGAAAAGAATGTTAACAACGCCGGTAGCGATTAACCCTAATCCCATGAAATAACGGGCGTTTGAGCGATCACTGACAATGCCTGAGAAAAATTTCGACAACCCATAAGTGATGTAAAACAGCGTCGCCAACAGGCCGATATCGGTACGCGCCATTACGCCGCTGGCGAGGATTTCCGGGGCGGCGGCGTTAAAGCTTTTACGGGTGAAATAAAACAGCGCATAGCCCAGCCAGATGGTGACCAAAATGTGCCGACGCCAGTAGCTATAGCGCGCGTCAATTTCAGCTTTATCGCTGATTGGGCTCGCCGCCGAGGGGGCTTTCAGGAAAGTGAACATCGTCAGCCCTTATGCGTATCGCTTTGGCAAATTTACGCTGACGCGCGTGCCATGAGTACAGGAAATAGCGAGGGTGCCACCGAGCGCCGTCACGCGTTCGCGCATGCCTGCCAGGCCAAAACCTTGCAGCCCGGAGTCAGGCGGCAGGCCGCTGCCATCATCTTCAATCACCAACATCAGCCGTTCGTCCTGCTGCCAGCCCTGAATCGTTACCGCGCTGGCGCTGGCATGCTTCACAATGTTGTTCAGCCCTTCCTGACACACGCGGAACAGCGTCACGCGCTGGCTTTCACTCAGAGAAAGCTCATCAATTTTCCAGTCGAGATGGCTCACGATCCCACGGCCTTCCAGTTCCATTTCACGCATCAGCGATCGAATCGCCTGCTTCAGAGATAAATCATCCAACTGGCGTGGGCGCAGCCTTCCCAGCAGGCGGCGTACTGAATCGTAAATCCCAAGGGATAACTGTTCGATGTGCGTCCCACCCAGCCTCACCCCTTCATTGCCCGGCGCCAGGCGTTGCACAATACCCGCCTGGGTACGAATCGCGGTTATGGTCTGGCCGATGTCGTCATGTAGCTCGCGCGCCACTTCACGCCGCACGCTCTCTTCGGTTTCCAGCAAGCGTTCAGCAAGGCGGCGGTTGCGCGCAAGCTCAGTTTGCAGGGATTGGTTAAGCTCACGCAGGCGCTGGATCCCCGCCCCCAACAGCAGCCCGGTCAGGCTTTGTGCCAGCAGTGAGAGCAGCAGATCCACCGGATGATCGTGCCAGGTTTGGCTGGCGATCAACGCAATCGCATTCATCAGCGTGGCGATCAACGCTCCCTGCCAGCCGTAGTGCCAGGCCAGGGCGATGATCGGCAATGCCAGGCAGAACGGCGTAAAGCGAGACAGCTCGTCGGGCAACCCAAGCTGTAGCCACAGGCTGACCACAAACAGCAGCAGATACCAGATAAGATGGCGGGCGCGCCAGTTTACCGGCTGTGAAACCAGTCCCGGCCCCAGCGGCTGCCAGACGGTGCTGGTGAGATAGTGCCAGAAGACGAGACAGGTCGGAGCCAGGGTTAAACCGCCTGTTAGAGTTATCAGCAACGCGCTCAGCGTCTCCTGCCCTTGCCCGATCCACGGCATTGACTGTAAGAGTGCTGCGGCAACCAGTGCCCCACCCTGACGGAGCAAAGTGCGCCAGTCACGTTGATGGCGGTAGCGGGAAATCAGCGCGACCGGCAGGAGGGTTAGCACGCCGCCCATTATCAATAGCGGAAGATGCGCCAGCGCCACTTCTTGCGCCAGCCAGCCAAGCATCAGCCACTCCGCCCCCAGTAATACGGGCCAGTAGCCGAGCGGGCATTGCAGCATCAGGCCTAAGCGCAGGCCGAAGGGAAAGAGCAGAACTGCCAGCTCGGGCCGTTCCACCAGGTGCAGGCTGATGCTCCACAGGCAAAACCACGCAGCAGAGAAGATAAAAAAGCTGGCGACCACGGAGATAAGCCGGGAGAAAAAGGGTTGCATCACCATCCGTCAAACAGACGGTGAGCGAGCCCAACGTCATTACTGACGCCGAGTTTTTCCATCAGGTTGGCGCGATGAACGTGAACCGTCTTTGGTGACAGCCCAAGCTCAGTAGCGATCTCTTTTACCGCCATGCCCTGGGCGAGTTTTTCCGCTACCTGGCGTTCGCGTTTGGTTAATGGATCCTGCCGTCCGGCTGCCAGTTTGATGGCAATGTCCGACGTCAGATAGCAACCGCCCGTCGCCACCGTATGAACGGCAGCAATCAACTCATCCGGACTACAGCGTTTTGACAGAAAGCCCCGCGCACCGGCATTTAAAGCCTGTTCCACCAACGCCGGGCTGTCGTGCACCGAGAGCATAATGGTCGCCATGCCTTTGGGCAGTTGGGCGAGCAGTTCCAGCCCGGAAATATCTGGCATCGAGATGTCGCAAATACACACCTGTACGCCACGCCCTGGCAGTCCGGCCAACGCTTCGCGCCCGGAACCAAACTCAACCACAATCTGAAAATCCGGCTCCAACCCCAACAGCTGAGCAAAGCCGGAGCGGACGATAAGGTGGTCGTCAATAAGGGCGATGGTTACCATGATATTTTCCAGGAAGGTAAAAAACGCGCTTACCTTAGCGATAAGCGTGTTGCTGTTCAAGCCTTAAGCGATTGTAAGGGGAGACTCGTTGATCTCCGACAGGCAGATGTGCCGCCAAAGCTTTTGCTTTGGCGCTTTACACGGCAGGCACGCCACTGTGAAAACGAAATTCGCTATCCGGACTGCTGATTAATGCCGCTTCAACTTCACCGAAGAAACGCACTCGGTCAGTGATATCTCTACCGGCGATCGTTTCCGCTAAAGCTAAATAGTCCTGATAATGACGGGCTTCTGAACGCAGCAGCGACAAATAGAACTTCTGTAGCTCATCATCCAGATGCGGCGCGAGTGCGGCAAAACGCTCACATGAACGCGCCTCGATATACGCACCACAAATCAATTTATCCACCAACATCACCGGCTCGTGGGTCCGCGTTTCGCTCAGCAGCGCTTTGGCATAGCGGCTGGCGGTGATTTTCACATAGGGAATGTTGCGGGCGAGCATAATCTCGCGAACCTGCCAAAAGTGGTGCAGTTCCTCTTTAATCAACAAGACCATGCTGTCGATAAGTTGCTGGCCCCAGTCACTTTCCGTTTTTGGCATCACGCTTTTGCTCAGACTTTTATGCAGCGCGACAAAATCCGGTGATCTACCTTCTCGGAAGGTGAAATCTTCGTAGGGTTTAAGCCAGTCGAGTAACGCCTGGGCACTATTTTTATCCGCGACATATCTACGAATGAAAAACATAGCCGTTTGCGCCGCTTTGAGTTCGCACACCAGATGATCCGTCAGCAACAGTGGCAAATGCTCTGGCTGTCGGGCTTTTTCAATCCAGGCGCCGGGCGTTGGGCAATGCAGGAAATTAAGTACCGGAGAGAGAAGTTGTGGGTAATTCATAATTGGTCGTTATTGATCCTTGATATGCAGCGGCATTGCACCGCTGCATAAAAGAGATTAGTGGCGTACGCCGTCGTCGTCTTCATCGACGATATCGTCGTCACCTTCTTCGTCACCCTCTTCACCGTTCGGGTCTTCGAAGTAAGTGCCCCAACCGTCATAGTCCACACCGAATTTCTCGGCGAGGTTCAGCAGTTGTTCAACTTGTTCGTCCAGCAGCTCGGCTTTCAGCGCACATTCGCTCAGCACGTCACAGCAGATAACCGTGTCACCTTCTTCCACTTCCAGCTCTTCTGGGTCAGTGACTTCGTAACCCATTTTGAATGCTTCAACAGCGGCTTTTTCAAGAGTTTCGAAATCGTCTGCGGAAAGGTGATGCTCGATAGTGTACAGCGCGTCAGGGTCGCTGCCGTCTTCCAATAATTCTTCAATAATCAAACGCGTCTCTTCGCGTTGCTCTTCCAGCAGTTCTGGATTTGCCATGGCCCTTTCCTCAATTTTGTAGACAGATACTTCTATTTTCACACACGGCTGAGTTTGCCTCCACCTTTCCCGATAAAGATTTTACTTTCGGGGTTGCAAATGAATATCTATACATATAAATTGAATTTGTATTCAATTGTCGGCTTATGCCATGAGAGGAAAATATGAGTCATTTCTATCAAAAGCATTTTCTAAAATTATTGGATTTCACCCCTGCACAACTTAAAGAATTACTCGCCCTGTCTGCCAAACTGAAAAACGATAAGAAGAAAGGCACTGAAATTCAGCATCTTACTGGTAAGAATATTGCGCTCATCTTCGAAAAAGACTCGACTCGTACGAGGTGCTCTTTCGAAGTTGCCGCATATGACCAGGGGGCGCGAGTTACTTATCTCGGTCCAAGCGGAAGCCAAATTGGGCATAAAGAATCAATTAAGGATACTGCTCGCGTATTAGGCCGGATGTACGACGGCATTCAGTATCGTGGGTTTGGCCAGGAAATCGTTGAAACCCTGGCGCAGTATGCTGGTGTCCCCGTCTGGAACGGACTGACCAATGAATTCCACCCGACACAATTACTGGCGGATTTGCTGACCATGCAAGAGCAACTGCCAGGCAAAACATT
The DNA here is from genome assembly GCF_027594725.1 of Buttiauxella sp. WJP83. Lineage (NCBI taxonomy): Bacteria > Pseudomonadati > Pseudomonadota > Gammaproteobacteria > Enterobacterales > Enterobacteriaceae > Buttiauxella > Buttiauxella sp. WJP83. The sequence continues at coordinate 537,951 of NZ_CP110080.1, read as the reverse complement.
CCAGGAGATGACGCTGGTTTATGCTGGCGATGCGCGTAATAACATGGGCAATTCGATGCTGGAAGCTGCCGCGTTGACGGGGTTGAATTTGCGCCTGGTCGCGCCGAAGGCCTGTTGGCCGGATGAAAAACTGGTCACAGAATGCCAGGCTCTTGCCGCGCACAACGGTGGGAATATTACCCTGACAGAAGATATAGCTGCGGGTGTCAAAGGTGCCGACTTCATTTATACCGATGTGTGGGTGTCGATGGGCGAGCCTAAAGAGATTTGGGCGGAGCGTATCAATCTGCTACGTGATTATCAGGTCAATAGCGCCATGCTGGCACTGACCGGCAACCCTGAGGTGAAATTCCTCCACTGTCTGCCAGCATTCCACGACGACCAAACGACTATGGGCAAAAAAATGGCGGAACAGTATGGTCTGCACGGTGGCATGGAAGTGACAGACGAGGTGTTTGAATCACCGAACAGCGTTGTTTTTGATCAGGCTGAAAACCGCATGCATACCATTAAAGCTGTGATGGTTGCGACTTTGGGACAGAGTTGAGATGTTAATTGTCGGGTGACGCTGCGCCACCCGACATCCGAAGGACTATTCTACCAACATTTTCACGACAACCTTACGCACCGGCGCAGGTTTGCCCACCGCACACAATGGCTTGTGAACTTCGCCTGGATAAAACACCACGAAATCCCCTTCATTTAAGATGACCGTCTTTTCCTGCACGCCTTCTGGCAGGAAGGCGATGTCTTTCTCCGCCAACCAGTCAGTCTCTGGCGTGCCCGCAGGCAGACAGCTAAACGTCATCCCTTCCAGGCCTCGCATCACAATCTGGATATCCAGATAGCGCTGGTGGAATTCCGCTGGACGATCTTCGATTGGCTGTGTTGAATCTTCAGAAACCAGCATAAACAGGCGATTGCCGTCGATATCATGCTTCCCAAGTGGCGTTTCTGGGGTGATGTGTTGTTTAACGTGCTCAATCGCCAGACGCAGCTCTTCCGGCAGCCAGGATTGCAAAGAGTGGATGTTGCCAATAATCATGATCGATACCTTATTTTTGAAACGATGTTTTATTATTGTATTTATACGAGCATTCCACTTCTGCCGCTACGAATTTTTTATGAAAATCTGCTCTGCATCCTAAAAATGGTCGTAGCTTCGGGGTTGCTCAATTCGGCTGTTCTTTTTTATGCGGAATTTGTCATTTTTTACTGTTTTCACAGCAAATCGTTAAGAGACGAAACCAAGAAAAACAGCAGATAAAAACCAGATAACGATCAACAACCAGAGATATGCTTCATAAAATAAACTCAATACAGCATCAATTGCTAACATAATTACAATGAATAAAAATGCACTATCACATAGTTTAAATGAATGGTTATGAGTTATTGAAAAAAACCACTATCGATACAAATAATTAACATATCCCACCCATTTTGTTATCAACACGGTGAGGTTACATGCCTCATTTTCAAGAACTGGCACTGTGTTCCTGATGGCTGGTGATAATTTCGTTTATATTCTTCTTTCCTGAGATAATTACTTTACATTTCAACAACCAGGATAAACGATATTTTATTCATTTAACTTAAATGAAAACAATGTTTTATTTTGGACTTAAAAATATTTAGTGACCAATGTCACGGTTTTATATATTCCTCTGATTACAATAGCCTCGATTTCCCACCATATAAGGAAATAGAAAATGGAAAACAATAATAAGTCCATGCCCCACATTCGACGGGTTACACATATTATGATGCTCATCCACCGTAGCTGTTTTGATTTTCATCTTTTCAACTCTAAGTAAACTCCCCACACGGCATCTGCTTATGCGGATACTCGTGCCTGCTGGTCACTGAACAATTGAAATCTCAGTAACGTGCTGAATAGCATGTTGTTACCTGTCATTTCATGTGCAGCGCCCGACTATCCAAATTAGCATTTAAGCCAATCCGGTGAATCAATCACCTGGCATTTATTGGTTCATTTCAGTAATTCAATAATAAGAATTATTGCGGGGAACTATTGCCTTAAAAAAAATAATAAGCATCGGGCTCCCTTGAGGGAATATCTGACGGCCATGCTATACCCAAATTTTACTTACTCAGAATACAAGAGACAAAAATCAAAATGGAAAAATTAAAAATAGCAGTGAGTACCAACACGACAGAATGCTTTAACACCGAGCGCGAAACTGTCGATATAACGAATACTAATTTTACTGATGTGTCAGCTGCCGTTATTTCCGTTAAAGATGCGACATCGGGTATGTTGAATACCATTGAACAAACGGGTTTCGGTATTCCAATCTTTGTCGCGGTTTGCTGCGAAGAAGAGCTGCCAGCAGAAGTGTTGCCTCGCGTCACTGGCGTGTTTGAACTGTGCGATGGAAATGTTGATTTCTACGGCAAACAACTTGAAGCCGCTGCGGTTAAGTATGAGAAAGAAGTTCTGCCACCGTTCTTCGGCAGCCTGGTGGACTATGTGCAGCAGGGTAATGCCGCCTTCGACTGCCCAGGACACCAGGGTGGACAATTCTTCCGTCGTCACCCAGCCGGACGCCAATTCTTTGATTACTTTGGCGAAACGTTATTCCGCTCTGACCTTTGTAATGCTGACGTCTCAATGGGTGATTTGCTGATCCACGAAGGCGCTCCGTGTACTGCTCAGATGCATGCGGCGAAAGTGTTTAACGCAGATAAAACCTACTTCGTATTAAACGGGACTTCATCTTCTAACAAAGTGGTATTGAACGCCTTGTTAGCACCGGGCGACCTGGTGCTGTTTGACCGTAATAACCATAAATCCAACCACCACGGTGCATTGATTCAAGCTGGCGCGACACCTGTCTATCTGGAAACAGCACGTAACCCGTTCGGTTTTATCGGCGGTATCGATGCCCACTGCTTTGAAGAAAAATATCTCCGTGATTTAGTTCGTGAAGTTGCGCCAAATCGTAGCGCTGAAAAGCGTCCGTTCCGTCTGGCAGTGATTCAACTGGGCACCTACGACGGTACAATTTATAACGCGCGTCAGGTTGTCGATAAGATTGGTCATCTGTGCGACTACATCCTGTTTGACTCCGCATGGGTGGGTTACGAGCAATTCATTCCGATGATGAATGACTGTTCACCTCTGTTGCTTGAACTGAATGAAAATGATCCTGGTATCCTGGTCACACAGTCAGTACATAAACAGCAGGCGGGCTTCTCTCAGACTTCGCAAATCCATAAAAAAGATAAACACATTAAAGGCCAATCTCGCTATGTAAATCATAAACGTATGAACAATGCGTTTATGATGCATGCTTCCACCAGCCCGTTCTATCCGCTGTTTGCGGCCCTTGACGTTAACGCCAAAATGCATGAAGGCGAAAGCGGTAAGCGCATGTGGATGGACTGCGTAAAAGTGGGAATTGAAACCCGTAAGTTGCTGTTAAAACTCTGCAAACATATCCGTCCGTTCGTGCCGGAAACCATCGATGGTCGTAAGTGGGAAGATTTTGATACTGAAACCATGGCGAATGACCTGCGTTTCTTCAACTTCATCCCAGGTGAACGCTGGCACTCATTTGATAATTACGCAGAACATCAATACTTCGTTGACCCATGCAAACTGATGCTGACCACACCGGGTATCAATGTTCAGACCGGTGAATATGACAGCTTCGGTGTGCCAGCGACTATCCTCGCCAACTTCCTGCGTGAGAACGGCATCGTACCGGAGAAATGTGACCTCAACTCCATTCTGTTCCTGATGACGCCTGCCGAAGACATGGCGAAGATGCAGCATCTTGTTGCTCAAATCGCTCGTTTTGAACGCTTGATCGAAGAAGATGCTCCGTTATCTGAAGTGCTTCCATCTATCTACAAAACCTACGAAGAACGTTACGAAGGCTACACCATCCGTCAGCTGTGTCAGGAAATGCATGACTTGTACGTCAGCCATAACGTGAAGCAGTTGCAAAAAGAGATGTTCCGTAAAGATCACTTCCCGAAAGTGGTGATGAACCCTCAAGAGGCAAACATTGAGTTTGTACGCGGTAACGTTGAATTAGTGGCGTTATCTCAGGTTGAAGGTCGTATCGCTGCTGAAGGTGCCCTGCCATATCCTCCGGGTGTTTTATGTGTTGTTCCGGGCGAGATCTGGGGCGGCTCTGTGCAGCGTTATTTCCTGGCACTGGAAGAAGGGATCAATCTGTTACCAGGCTTTGCGCCTGAATTACAGGGTGTCTATATCAAGCAGGATGACGATCGTAAAAAACGCGCTTATGGCTATGTTATTAAACAATAAATCTGAAGTCAGCAAACGTCAGGGTTACTGGCAAAAACTGATTTTTCCATAAAAAGAAACAGTGAAGAACCGTGATGTGCGGTTCTTCACATCCTAAGTTTATATACCCAAAATAATTCGAGTTGCATTGAGGCGGCAAGAGAATGAATCCCGATGAGCTTACAAAAGTAAGTGATTTGGGTGAGTGAACGCAGCCAACAAAGATGCAACTTGAAGTATGAAGGGTAAAAAGGAAACAGATTATGAGTAAGTCTAAGGGCAACAACAAAATGGGTGTGGTTCAGCTCACCATTTTGACCGCGGTAAACATGATGGGCTCAGGGATCATCATGTTGCCAACCAAATTAGCGGAAGTGGGTACACTTTCCATCGTTTCGTGGTTAGTCACAGCATTGGGCTCTATGGCCCTGGCTTACGCATTTGCTAAATGTGGGATGTTCAGCCGCAAATCAGGTGGTATGGGCGGTTATGCAGAATATGCCTTCGGCAAATCTGGCAACTTTATGGCGAACTACACCTACGGGGTTTCTCTGCTCATTGCGAACGTTGCGATTGCAATTTCCGCAGTGGGTTACGGTACAGAATTGTTGAATGCCACGTTATCGCCAATCGGGATTTGTATCGCAACAATCGCAGTGTTGTGGCTGGCGACAGTTGCAAACTTCGGCGGTGCACGCATTACCGGGCGCATTAGCGGCGTAACGGTATGGGGTGTGATTATTCCTGTCGTGGGCATTTCAATCATTGGTTGGTTCTGGTTCAGTCCAACGATGTATGTTGAGTCATGGAACCCGCATCATCTTCCAGTCTTTGAAGCCGTCGGTTCTTCTATCGCCATGACGCTGTGGGCATTCTTAGGTTTAGAATCTGCCTGTGCGAACACAGATGTTGTTGAAAACCCAGAGCGTAACGTGCCTATCGCCGTATTAGGCGGGACACTGGGTGCTGCGGTTATCTATATTGTTTCCACTAACGTTATCGCCGGTATCGTTCCAAACATGGATCTGGCCAATTCAACCGCGCCGTTTGGTTTAGCCTTTGCTCAGATGTTTACCCCAACAGTGGGTAAAATCATCATGGCATTGATGATTATGTCCTGCGTAGGTTCGCTGTTGGGCTGGCAGTTCACAATTGCTCAGGTATTTAAATCTTCTGCTGACGAAGGTTATTTCCCGAAAGTTTTCTCTAAACTGACCAAAGCCGAAGCGCCAGTAAAAGGCATGATCGTTATCGTTATCATCCAGTCGGTGCTGTCTTTGATGACCATCAGTCCATCACTGAACAAACAGTTCAACGTGTTGGTTAACCTGGCGGTTGTGACCAATATTATCCCTTACATCCTGTCGATGGCGGCGTTAGTCATCATCCAGAAAGTGGCGAAAGTGGATCCGAGTAAAGCGCGTCTGGCCAACATCTTTGCGTTTATTGGCGCAATGTATAGTTTCTACGCGCTGTATTCATCCGGTGAAGAAGCGATGATGTATGGTGCCATCGTGACCTTCCTGGGTTGGACGCTGTATGGTCTGATCTCTCCACGTTTCGAACTGCGTGAGAAGAAAGTCTGATTAAGCCAATCAAAGGGGATATTCGAAATGTGGATGTCCCCACTGCAACCGATTGCTAATGGCGAAAATATGTGAATTATTCGCTTGAAGTGTCCTCTTACACGCGTATAATGCGCCACAATTTGCCGGGAGGAAGCATGGTCCAGTGTGTTCAAAAAATTGCCACACCACGTCGTCTGAAAGACGGCGCTAACCTGTTTTTCTTTCCGTTGCTTCAATCAATTCCAAAGGCCCCTCGTTGAGGGGCCTTTTTTTTTGCCCGACGCCCGAGAACAGGAGATAACCATGGCTAACCCCCTATATCAAAAACATATCATTTCCATAAACGATCTCAGTCGTGAAGAGCTTGAACTGGTGCTCTCAACTGCGGCAAAACTGAAAGCCAAACCGCAGCCGGAGCTGTTAAAACATATCGTGGTTGCCAGCTGTTTCTTTGAAGCATCAACGCGTACACGCCTCTCTTTTGAAACCGCTATTCACCGCCTGGGCGCGTCAGTGGTCGGGTTCTCAGACAGCAGCAATACGTCACTGGGTAAAAAAGGCGAAACCCTGGCCGATACCATTTCGGTCATCAGCACTTACGTTGACGCCATCGTCATGCGCCATCCGCAAGAAGGGGCGGCGCGCCTGGCCACTGAATTCTCAGGCAATGTACCGGTGCTGAATGCGGGTGACGGTGCCAACCAGCATCCGACTCAAACGCTGTTGGATATGTTTACCATCCAGGAAACGCAGGGGCGTCTGGAAAACCTGAATATCGCGATGGTTGGTGACCTGAAATATGGCCGCACCGTGCACTCCCTGGCGCAGGCACTGGCGAAATTTGAAGGCAACCGCTTCTACTTCATCGCACCTAATGCGCTGGCGATGCCGAAGTACATTCTCGATATGCTGGATGAAAAAGGTATTGCCTGGAGCTGCCACGAAGCTATCGACGATGTGGTTGCCGACCTGGATATTCTGTACATGACGCGCGTACAGAAAGAGCGCCTTGACCCGTCGGAATACGCCAACGTGAAGGCGCAGTTTGTTCTGCGTGCTGCCGATCTCGTTGATGCGCGCGAAAATATGAAAGTCCTGCACCCGCTGCCACGCGTTGATGAAATCACCACGGATGTCGACAAAACGTCTCACGCCTGGTATTTCCAGCAAGCAGGCAACGGTATCTATGCTCGCCAGGCACTACTGGCGTTAGTTTTGAATCCTGAACTGGTTTGAGTAAGAGGAAGATTAAGATGACACACGACAACAAATTACAAGTTGAAGCGATTAAACGCGGTACGGTTATCGATCATATTCCTGCTCAGGTGGGCTTTAAGCTGCTGACCCTGTTCCAGTTAACGGAAACCGAACAGCGCATTACTATCGGCCTGAACTTGCCGTCACGCGAACAAGGTCGTAAAGATCTGATCAAAATCGAAAATACCTTCCTGACCGACGAGCAAGTTAACCAGTTGGCGCTGTATGCACCGCACGCAACCGTAAACCGTATTGATGAATATGAAGTGGTCGGCAAAAGCAAACCGAGCCTGCCTTCGCGCATTGATAAAGTGCTGGTCTGCCCAAACACCAACTGCATCAGCCGCAGCGAACCTGTTCATTCTTCATTCGCAGTGAAAAAACGCGACGAAAGTATCAGCCTCAAATGCAAATATTGTGAGAAGGAGTTCGCACATTACGTTGTGCTGGCTGATTAATCATTGCCGGGATAGTTCTCGTCCTTATAATGGACGGGAGCTTTTGTCACTTCTTATAAGGATTGAAAATGTCTTCTCGTACTATCAGCACCGAAAACGCACCAGCAGCTATCGGCCCATATGTTCAGGGTGTAGATCTTGGCAGCATGATTATCACGTCTGGTCAGATCCCTGTTAACCCGAAAACAGGTAGCGTGCCAGAAGATGTCGCTGCACAAGCGCGTCAGTCACTGGAAAATGTGCAAGCCATCGTTGAAGCGGCTGGCCTGAAAGTGGGCGATATCGTTAAAACGACCGTTTTCGTGAAAGACCTGAATGACTTCGCAACCGTCAATGCGACTTACGAAGCCTTCTTTACTGAGCACAAAGCAACTTTCCCAGCGCGTTCTTGCGTAGAAGTCGCTCGTCTGCCAAAAGATGTGAAAATTGAAATCGAAGCGATTGCTATCCGCCGCTAACGATTAAGTTGTAGTGGCGGGTGAGTCAAACCTACCCGCCCTACAAAAATCAATTTACTTCACACACGCCCGCAAAAGTTTCTGCAACGGATAAACCGCCGCAATCACCACTTCATCCTGTGTTTGTGCTGCGTCATCGAGCTGTTTTTGAATCGCATGAGATTCGTCCGCACTCAACGTCCCCTGTTTCGCTACCAGATCCGTTAATCGCAGCCCCATGCCCGCCAGTTTATCGACATTCTCAGCCACCGGTTTTAATGCCTTGAGCTGATAATTCCCGTCGATAAGTTCCAGCACATCTGAGGTGTTACTCTGCCAGCGCGCAAAAGTATGGCGCAGAGAATCCGCGCTGTTACCGTCTTCCGGATCGGCGATGAGCTTATCGACCCACCGATCCAGCGCCCGCACCTGCGTACTTTCTGCACCTAACGCATCCGCAAAACGGTTTAGCGGTTCGAAGTGATGGTAATTTCCCGCCTGGAATTTCAGATGCTGGCGCGTGTAGTACTGCGCCGGTTCAACAGCCTGAGACAAAATTTGCAGCGGCATAATGTCCGGTGTGCCCGCAAGGCGCGTCAGCTGTTGAGTGGCCGCCGTGTGCTGCTGCAAACCAACAGATACGCTCGACCATGCGTCTATCGCCTGCAAACGCTGGTACATGTTATCGATGTCTTTCACATCTTCGGCCGACCAGAAACGTTCTGCCACCGCAAACGTGCGCGGCCACAGTTTGATATCCAGCAATGGCGATATCACGTTTTCTGCCCAGAGTGCCGCTTCACCACCGAGAATATTGGTCATCTGTTCAGGCGTTGGCACCACCGGCTGGATGCCATCCGGAATATTATCCAGTTTCTGTCCGGTGGCCGGATAACGCACGTTGCCCACCAGCAAATAACCGCTCAATTTATCGTTATCCAGAGTTAATACCGGACGCATTTCCCCCATCCAGGTATCAACGGTAAAGGTCACTTGAGTCGGGCTTAACCACTCAATATCACGCACTGCACGGCGGGATTTTCCTTTGAAGTCGATGAATCCACGCCAGGCCTTTTCGCTGTTCACCAGAGTAAAACTGCCTTCTACTGCTTTGCCTTTCAGACGCGGCATACTGAAGAACCAACTTTGAGCGCTATCCGCAGCGGTAATAGTATCGATGCCATTAAGCCCTTGCGGCAGGATCTCATTGCGATAGTGGTACGCGGTCGATTGCGGCTGATCCACGTAAAATCCGGTAGAGAGGATGCCTTTATAACCGTTCGCCGCAACCGTCCCTAAAGCGTCCTGCCCTTGCCAGGATTGGATCAGGATATTTTTCGGTAATTCCGGGTGATAAATCTCATCCCACCCCATCATCTGGCGATGATGTTTTTCGAGGATCTTTTCCAGTCGCTGGTTGAAGTAAGTCTGCAAGGCGTGGGTGTCACCCAGATTATGCTGCTTCATAAATGCCTGAATTTGGGGTGATGCTTTCCAGTGTTCGTCATCGACTTCATCACCACCAATGTGCAAATAGTTGTCCGGGAAAATAGCGGTCAGCTCACCAATTAATGTATCCACAAACTTATAGGCAGCGTCGTTGGTAGGATTAAGCAGCGGCTTTAACACACCCCAATGGCGCTCCATTTGGTAAGGTCCCGGCGCACTCATCAATTCTGGATACGCCACCGCAATAGCGGAAGCGTGGCCCGGCAAGTCCATTTCTGGCACCACGCGGATCCCCAGTGAAGTGGCATAGCGCACCACTTCTTTCATCTGCGCCTGGGTGTAAAAATCCCCGTCACTGGCCAGTTGCTGCAATTTTGGATACGCGGTGGAAGCAAAGCGCCAGCCCTGGTCGTCCGTCAAATGCCAGTGAAAGACGTTCATTTTGGCAGCTGCCATGCCATCTAACTGACGCAGAATATCTTTAACTGGCATGAAATGACGGGCGGAATCGACTAACAAACCACGCCACGGGAAACGCGGTTTATCCTTGATGGTCACAAACGGAATCGCGGTATTTTCCGGGCCATTCTGAATGAGCTGTAACAGGGTTTCCATGCCGCGCATGGCACCGAAACGCGTGTTTGCCGAGAGTTCTACCCCTTCTGCTGTAACGCTTAATTCGTAGCTTTCGTCGCTGTCGAGTTTGGGTAAAGAGGCAACGGCTGTTTTGATTTGGATATCAATGGTGGGTTTGTCAGGGTTGGCCTGAGCCGGTTGCAGTTGCCATCCGGTCTGTTGAGAAATTCGCTGACGCCAGCGCTCTGTGGCACCAGGCAGTTTATCGCCGCTAATTTTAATTGAAATGGCGTTATCAAGAACCAGCGATCCATCCGCCGCCGGGCGGTCAACTTGCTGCGGCCAGGGCATTAACGGCAGATCGCCTGCCGGTGCCGCCCAAGCCTGACAGGTTGCCGCAATACAACCAGCCAGCAAGCTCAAACGTATTGATTTAAACATGAATATTCCTTTAACAGTGACGGGCCAGAAAACAGCAAAACACTCTGGTAACACGCGTCGAAATATTCATCAAGACTATGGAAGGAAATGGCGAGATGCCGATCACATCTCGCAGGTATTAACTATACCCATTAGCATTCGAGTTGCAGGTAGGCGGCCAGGACGAGAATCCCCAGGAGCTTACTTGAGTAAGTGACTGGGGTGAGCGTCTGCAGCCAACACCCCTGCAGCTTGAAGGATGATGGGTATTACTGCCAGCCGTAACGACGGCTGAAGAACCCTTTCATGCACTGGGTGAGCGTCATGTATCCCGTAAGAATGGCGATAAGCCATGGGAAGTAGCTCAGCGGCAGCGCCTGAAGTTGCAGGTAGCTTGCCAGTGGTGTGAACGGCAGGCTAACTCCGACCACCATCACCACCAGCGTCATGATCATTAATGGCCACGCGGCACGGCTTTGAATGAACGGAATCCGACGGGTACGAATCATATGCACAATCAATGTTTGCGACAGCAGACCCACCACGAACCAACCGGTCTGGAACAGGGTTTGCATTTCCGGCACGTTAGCCTTGAACAACCACCACATGACGCAAAATGTCAGAATGTCGAAGATAGAACTGATTGGCCCGAAGAACACCATAAAGCGCCCTAAGTCCGCCGGGTTCCAGCGCTGCGGTTTCTTGATTTGCTCGTCATCGACGTTATCGAACGGAATCGCCACCTGGGAGACATCGTACAGCAGGTTCTGAATCAGTAAGTGCAGCGGCAGCATCGGAAGGAACGGCAGGAAGGCGCTGGCCACCAGCACGCTGAACACGTTACCGAAGTTAGAACTGGCGGTCATTTTGATGTATTTCAGCATGTTGGCGAAGGTTCTGCGCCCTTCAATCACGCCTTCTTCCAGCACCATCAGGCTTTTTTCCAGCAGGATGATATCGGCAGCCTCACGAGCAATATCCACCGCGCCATCCACTGAAATGCCAATGTCGGCCGCACGTAATGCCGGTGCGTCGTTGATGCCATCGCCCATAAAGCCCACTACATGCCCTTCTCCACGCAGCAGGCGCACAATGCGCTCTTTGTGCATAGGTGTTAGGCGGGCAAACAGTGTTGTGCGTAATGCCAGAGCGGCAAGGTCAACATCTGCCATATTCTCGATTTCGCTGCCGATGACAACTTCACCCACATCCAGCCCGACTTCGCGGCACACTTTCGCGGCGACCAGTTCGCTGTCACCGGTCAGGATCTTCACGGTGATCCCGCTTTCTTTTAGCGCTTTCAAGGCTGGTGCGGTGGTTTCTTTCGGTGGATCCAGGAACGCGATGTAACCTTCCAGAATCAGATCCGATTCATCGGCACGACCGTAATCTTCACATTTAGCAGGCAGGAATTTGGTGGCAACGGCCACCACACGCAAACCCTGGCGGTTCAGATCGTCGGTCACACGACGAATGCGCGCCAGCAGGGAATCGCTAAGCGGCACGATTTCATCACCGTAGCGAACTTGCGTACAAACATTGAGGATCTCCTGTAACGCGCCTTTGCAGATCAACTGGTGCACTTCCGGCTGCTCAGAGACCACCACCGACATGCGGCGGCGTTCAAAGTCGAAGGGGATCTCATCCACTTTCTGCCAGCGTGCTGCGGCGTTGCGCGCACTCTCTTCTTCAACGCCTTCCAGTACCGCCACATCCAGCAGGTTTTTCAGCCCGGTCTGGTAATGGCTGTTAAGCCACGCGGTATGCAAAACATGGTTGCTCACCGCACCAAGAATATCGGTGTGAGATTCCAGAACAATGCGGTCTTGCGTCAGCGTGCCGGTTTTATCGGTGCACAGAATATCCATCGCACCAAAGTTCTGAATCGCATCGAGGTGCTTGACGATCACTTTCTGTTTAGAGAGTTTTACCGCACCGCGAGCCAGCGTCGAGGTGACAATCATCGGCAACATTTCAGGCGTCAAACCCACCGCGACAGAGAGCGAGAACAGCGCCGCTTCCCACCAGTCACCTTTAGTGAAGCCATTAATCAGCAATACGATAGGCGTCATCACCAGCATGAAGCGGATAAGCACCCAGCTCACCCGGCTGATCCCTTTCTGGAAGGCATTCGGCTCGCTTTCTTGTTGAGTGACACGCCCGGCCAGTTGGCCAAACCAGGTGTTGCCACCCGTGGCGATAATCATCGCAAGCGCCGTACCACTCACGACGTTGGTGCCCATAAAGCACAACGTGTCGCATTCCAGCGGGTTGTTGTGCGACATATCACGGGCAACCGCGACCTTTTCAACCGGTAACGATTCGCCAGTCAGTGACGCCTGGCTAACGAAAAGATCGCGCGCCTGCAACACACGCAGATCCGCAGGGATCATGTCTCCTGCGGCAAGTTTAACGATATCGCCCGGCACCAGCTTATCGAGCGAGATTTCCACAAACGCATTTTCGCCGTTTTCATTAACCACACGCAGCACGGTCGCTGTGTTGCTGACCATCGCTTTTAAGGTATCCGCCGCTTTGGTGGAGCGCGCTTCCTGAACGAAGTTCAGCAAGGTCGCAATCACTACCATCAGTGCTATCACGCCTGCGGCAAAAAGATCCTCAGTCGAGTAGGAGAAAATGCCGAGAATAGTCAGTAAGAGATTGAAAGGATTTCGGTAGCACAGCCACAGATGAACCCACCAAGGCGACGCTTTCTGCGCCGGGATTTGATTCGGGCCATGACGTTCGGTAGCGCTTTCAACTTCCCGCGCATTCAGCCCTTCAGGATGGCTCTGGAAATCGCGATACAGTTGTTCGTCAGAAGCTGCGGCATATTTCAGGCAGGATTCGCTCAGAGAAGCGGGTATCTCTTGTGCCTGTGCAACGGTGTTGTCGTCCAGCATCAGGTCGCGTTGGATCAAGCGACGAGGCAGGTGGCGGCTAAGTTGTGCAAACAACTGCCGGGTCAGATTTTTTAACAGCATAGTAGCCCCTCGGCACCACAATATGCGGTACCTGGTGACATGCAGGCGCGGCTATTCCTTGCCTTGCAGGCCAATTTTATTTTTCAGCAGAGACATAATCGAAAGATCGTTATACCCAAAATAATTCGAGGTGCAGGAAGGCGGCAATTGAGCAAATCCCGATGAGCTTACTTAGGTAAGTGATTCGGGTTTGTGAGTGCAGCCAACGCTCCTGCGGCTTGAAGTATGATGGGTAGTGCCACTGCCTTACGCAATCCGGTAAGGCAGCCGCTTCAAAGAAGAGTGTCTTACCGGAGGGTTCCTGTCATTACAGGTTTTGGACTGGGATCAGGTTCCATGTCGCCTCCGGTTAAAGAATATGGGATGCTTTCATTACGCAACTGGGCACAATGAAAGTGCATATAGCTTACGCCTGTCTATCTAAACGTTACGTAAACCAGATTTTGTCCCTTTGTCGTTTGTTGGATGGCCTGACTTTGCTGTATAAATCACAAGCCGTTGAAAAAATGGAAAAACCAGAACAATGCAAAACCGTCTCACCATCAAAGACATCGCGCGTTTAAGCGGTGTGGGAAAATCTACTGTCTCGCGGGTTCTAAATAATGAAAGCGGGGTCAGCGCCCGCACACGTGAGCGCGTGGAAGCGGTGATGCAGCAAGAAGGTTTCTCCCCTTCCCGTTCGGCACGCGCCATGCGTGGGCAGAGCGATAAAGTCGTTGCCATTATCGTGACGCGTCTGGACTCGTTATCAGAAAACCTCGCGGTGCAAACCATGCTGCCGTCGCTCTACGAGCAAGGTTACGATCCGATCATGATGGAAAGTCAGTTTTCTCCAACAATGGTTGAAGAGCATTTGGGCGTATTGCAGCGTCGTAACATTGATGGCGTCATTTTGTTTGGTTTCACCGGTATCAACGAGAAAATGTTGCAGCCGTGGCAGTCAACACTGGTTCTGATGGCCCGGGACGCGAAAGGGTTTGCCTCTGTGTGTTATGACGATGAGGGGGCCATCAATATTTTAATGGCACATCTTTATGAACAAGGGCATCGTCAGATAAGTTTCCTCGGTGTTCCCCATAGTGATGTCACCACCGGTTACCGTCGCCATCAGGCCTATCTTGCCTTCTGCAACACCCACCAGCTGACGCCTGAGTTTGTGCTGCCAGGTCTGGCAATGAAACAAGGCTATGATCATGTTGAGGAAGTGCTGACACCCGCCACCACTGCCCTGGTGTGCGCCACCGATACCCTCGCTTTGGGTGCCAGTAAATATCTGCAAGAACATCAACATACCGGCCTGCAATTGGCGAGCGTCGGCAGCACACCGCTGATGAAATTCCTCCATCCAGAGATTATCACCGTTGATCCGGGCTACGCCGAAGCGGGTCGTCAGGCTGCAAGGCAGTTGATCGGCCAAATCACTCAAACGTGCGATCTCCGGCAGATCGTTATCCCTGGATCGTTGCAGTAATCCCCTTCGTTTACGGTTTATTGTGATCGTCGCCCTGTTTCGGGAACGTTCCCATTTTAGAAGAAAAGATTAAAAGATAACCTTGCAGGCAGTTACTAACACCTCGGGACATCATCATGGCCAAAGTGAAACAACAGGATATAGACAAGCTGGTAGACCTTGTCGGCGGGCGTGCCAATATCGCAACCGTCAGTCATTGCATTACGCGACTGCGTTTTGTGCTCAACGACCCCGCCATTGCCAGACCAAAAGAGATCGAAGAGCTGCCGATGGTCAAAGGTTGCTTTACCAATGCCGGGCAGTTCCAGGTGGTGATTGGTCCAGAGGTGGGTGATTACTATCAGGCGTTGATCGCCACCACGGGGCATAGCACGGCAGATAAAGAACAAGCCAAACTCGCGGCACGCCAGAACATGAAATGGCATGAGCAGTTGATCTCCCATTTCGCTGAGATCTTCTTCCCTCTGTTACCGGCCTTGATAAGCGGTGGCTTGATCTTAGGTTTCCGTAACGTTATCGGCGATTTACCGATGAGCAACGGGCAGACGCTTGCGCAAATGTACCCGTCGTTACAATCGATTTATAACTTTTTATGGCTGATTGGCGAGGCGATTTTCTTCTATTTGCCGGTCGGTATTTGCTGGTCTGCTGTGCGAAAAGTGGGTGGGACACCTATCCTTGGGATAGTCCTTGGCGTCACGCTGGTCTCACCGCAGTTGATGAATGCCTATGAATTGGGTAGCAAAATTCCTGAAGTGTGGAACTTTGGCCTGTTTACTATCGAGAAAGTGGGCTACCAGGCGCAGGTGATCCCAGCACTGCTGGCGGGCCTGGCTTTAGGCTTTATTGAGACGCGTCTGAAACGCATCGTGCCAGATTACCTCTATCTTGTAGTAGTGCCTGTGTGTTCATTGATTCTGGCGGTATTCCTGGCACATGCGTTTATCGGCCCGTTTGGTCGCTGGATTGGTGACGGTGTGGCCTTTGCGGTTCGTCACTTGATGACCGGCAGCTTTGCCCCGATTGGTGCCGCGCTGTTTGGCTTCCTGTACGCACCCCTGGTGATTACCGGTGTGCATCAGACAACGCTCGCCATTGATATGCAGATGATTCAGAGCATGGGTGGCACACCGGTGTGGCCATTGATTGCTCTGTCGAACATTGCGCAGGCGTCCGCGGTCGTCGGCATCATTATTTGTAGCCGTAAACATAACGAACGTGAGATTTCCGTTCCGGCGGCGATCTCGGCCTACCTCGGCGTGACCGAACCGGCGATGTACGGCATCAACCTGAAATACCGATTCCCAATGCTGTGCGCAATGATCGGCTCAGGTCTGGCTGGCTTGCTGTGTGGTTTGAGCGGCGTGATGGCGAATGGGATTGGCGTTGGCGGCTTGCCGGGCATTTTGTCCATTCAGCCGCGTTACTGGGAAGTCTATTCCCTCGCAATTTTGATCGCTGTGATCGTGCCAATTGTATTGACCAGCGTGATGTACAAACGCAAACACCGTCAGGGCACGCTGTTAGTGGTTTAGTTTTTATTGGGGCCGTCAGCGGCCCCTTAGATTTAGGAAAGTGCTATGAATACAACTCCCCCGTGGTGGCAACATGGTGTCATCTACCAGATCTACCCGAAGAGTTTCCAGGATACCACCGGCAATGGAACCGGCGACTTAATCGGCGTCATTAAGCGCCTTGATTATCTCAAACTGCTGGGCGTTGATGCGATTTGGCTGACGCCGTTTTATGTCTCGCCGCAGATCGATAATGGCTATGACGTGGCAAACTACTGTGCAATCGATCATACCTACGGCACGTTGGATGACTTTGATTTGCTGGTCGCAGGCGCTCATGAGCGCGGCATTCGCATCATTCTGGATATGGTGTTTAACCATACTTCCACGCAGCATGCCTGGTTCCACGAGTCGCTTAATAAGGACAGCCCGTACCGCGAATTTTATATCTGGCGCGACGGTACGCCGGACATTTTGCCCAACAACTGGCGCTCTAAATTTGGCGGTAATGCGTGGCGCTGGCACGCAGAGAGCGGCCAGTATTATCTGCACCTGTTTGCGCCAGAGCAGGCGGATCTCAACTGGGAGAACCCGCAAGTGCGCGCCGAGCTGAAAAAGGTTTGTGAATTCTGGGCCGATCGTGGCGTGGATGGCCTGCGTCTCGACGTGATTAACCTTATCTCCAAAGACCAGGATTTCCCGAACGATATTGAAAGCGGGGATGGCCGTCGGTTCTATACCGACGGGCCACGAGTTCACGAATATCTACAAGAAATGAGCCGCGATGTGTTTGTTCCACGTGAGCTGATGACCGTAGGCGAAATGTCGTCGACCACGCTCGACAACTGCCAGCAATATGCAGCACTCAACAGCAATGAACTGTCGATGACGTTTAACTTCCATCACCTGAAAGTGGATTATCCTGGTGGGCAAAAATGGACCCTGGCAGCGCCTGATTACGTGGCGCTGAAAGCCATTTTTAGCCACTGGCAACAGGGGATGCACAACGTCGCATGGAATGCGTTGTTCTGGTGTAACCACGATCAGCCACGCATTGTGTCGCGCTTTGGTGACGAAGGTGAACTGCGTGTTCCGGCGGCGAAAATGTTGGCGATGGTGCTGCACGGTATGCAGGGAACGCCGTATATCTATCAGGGCGAAGAGCTGGGGATGACCAATCCGCATTTCAAACGCATCATTGATTACCGCGATGTCGAAAGCCACAACATGTACGCCGAGCTACGCGCGCAGGGCCGGGACAGCGACAATCTGTTGGCGATCCTCGCCAGTAAATCCCGCGATAACAGCCGTACGCCGATGCAGTGGGACGATGGAGAAAATGCAGGATTTACCACCGGGACGCCGTGGATCAACCTGTGCGATAACTATCAAACTATCAATGCCAAAGCCGCAGTGAATGACCCTGACTCGGTGTTTTATGCTTATCAACAGCTGATTAAGCTGCGCAAGGCTAACCCTGTCTTCACCTGGGGTAACTATCAGGACTTACTGCCTGAGCATCCTTATTTGTGGTGTTATCGTCGCGAGTGGCAAGGGCAAACGCTGGTCGTTGCGGCAAACCTAAGTCGTGAGAATCAGTGGTGGACGCCAGAAGCCTTCGAAGGCAACTGGGAAGTGCTGATGAAGAACTACGCTGATGCGGCACCTAACCCTGGCGAGATAAGTTTAAGGCCATTTGAAGCGGTTTATTGGTTGCAATAATCTGTTCCTGGTGAGGTCTGTTCTTTCAGACAGACCTCATCAAAATCTTTCATTGTTGAGTTATGACTCGCAAGCTGGCGAGTATTTCTCCTAAAAAACTCCTCCGCATTTTTGCTCATCCCCATCCTTCCTGCACCGCTCAAATTACTTTGTCCTGAATCAATAAAATCACAAACATCTTTGATGCAAATCACTACATATAGACCTTAAAATGCACGCCGGCCCAATATGTTGTATTTACCATCTACTATAATGATACAGCCCACAGCATAACTCTGGGGATTAACTGTGGATAAAGTGGGCCGAAATCCGGAAGTCTTTGGCAATACTCACCTATATCTGCTTCCGGGCTGTTACATCCTTTTGTGGATAACCTATTTTAAAAACGGAGAGATCATGACACCGCATGTGATGAAAAGAGACGGGTGCAAAGTGCCTTTCACATCAGAGCGCATTAAAGAAGCTATTCTTCGTGCAGCTAAAGCAGCGGGAGTCGATGACGCAGACTATTGCGCCACCGTCGCAGATATTGTGCGTGCTCAGATGGAAGGCCGCAGTCAGGTTGATATTCGCGAAATCCAGACTGCCGTTGAAAACCAACTGATGGCGGGCGACTACAAGCAGCTGGCACGCGCATACATCGAATATCGTCACGACCGTGATATTGAACGTGAGAAACGTGGCCGTTTAAACCAGGAAATCCGTGGCCTGGTAGAACAAACCAACTCCGCCTTGCTCAACGAAAATGCGAACAAAGACAGCAAGGTTATCCCGACTCAACGTGACCTGTTAGCCGGGATTGTGGCAAAACACTATGCTTCACAGCATTTGTTGCCGCGTGATGTGGTGCTGGCGCACGAACGTGGCGATATCCACTACCACGATCTCGATTACTCTCCGTTCTTCCCGATGTTCAACTGCATGCTTATCGATCTCAAAGGCATGCTGACGCACGGCTTTAAGATGGGTAATGCTGAAATTGAGCCGCCGAAATCCATCTCTACCGCTACGGCGGTAACGGCACAAATCATTGCCCAGGTTGCCAGCCACATTTACGGTGGCACCACCATCAACCGTATTGATGAAGTGCTCGCACCGTTTGTCACCGCAAGCTTCGAAAAGCATCGTCAGACGGCTGAAGAATGGCAGATCCCGGATGCCGAAGGTTATGCGCTTTCCCGTACTGAGAAAGAGTGTTACGACGCCTTCCAGTCACTGGAATATGAAGTCAATACGCTGCATACCGCTAACGGCCAAACGCCATTTGTCACCTTCGGTTTTGGTCTGGGAACCAGCTGGGAATCGCGCCTGATTCAGACCTCGATTCTGCGTAATCGTATTGCAGGTCTGGGCAAAAACCGCAAAACGGCCGTATTCCCGAAACTGGTCTTCGCGATTAAAGATGGCCTGAACCACAAAGCTGGCGATGCGAACTACGACATCAAGCAGCTGGCTCTGGAATGTGCCAGCAAGCGCATGTACCCAGATATCCTGAACTATGACCAGGTTGTGAAAGTGACCGGCTCGTTCAAAACTCCGATGGGCTGCCGTAGTTTCCTCGGCGTGTATGAAGAAAACGGCGAGCAAATTCACGATGGCCGTAACAACATCGGCGTTATCAGCCTTAACTTGCCGCGTATCGCGCTGGAAGCCAAAGGCGACGAAGCGACTTTCTGGACGCTTCTTGATGACCGCCTGGAGCTAGCCTATAAAGCCCTGATGACGCGTATTGCCCGTCTGGAAGGTGTGAAAGCTCGCGTTGCGCCAATCCTGTATATGGAAGGGGCTTGCGGCGTGCGCCTGAAAGCGGACGACGACGTTTCTGAGATCTTCAAAAATGGCCGTGCGTCTATTTCGCTGGGTTACATCGGCATCCACGAAACCGTGAATGCGTTGTTTGGTAATCAGCACGTTTACGACAGCGAAGAACTGCGCGCGAAAGCGGTGGCGATTGTTGAGCGCCTGCGTCAGGCAACTGACAGCTGGAAAGAAGAAACCGGCTACGGCTTCAGCCTGTACAGCACACCAAGTGAAAACCTGTGCGACCGCTTCTGCCGCCTTGATACCGCTGAGTTTGGTGTGGTGCCAGGCGTGACCGATAAAGGTTACTATACCAACAGCTTCCACTTAGACGTTGAGAAGAAAGTTAACCCTTACGACAAAATCGACTTTGAAGCCGCGTACCCACCTGTGGCGAACGGCGGCTTCATCTGTTACGGCGAATACCCTAACATTCAGCACAACCTGAAAGCGTTGGAAGATGTCTGGGATTATAGCTACCAGCACGTTCCGTATTACGGCACCAACACGCCAATTGATGAGTGCTACGAGTGCGGCTTTACCGGTGAATTTGAATGCACCAGCAAAGGCTTCACGTGCCCGAAATGCGGCAATCATGATGCGGCTCGCGTCTCCGTTACCCGCAGGGTTTGTGGCTACCTCGGCAGCCCGGATGCCCGTCCGTTTAACGCCGGTAAGCAAGAAGAAGTGAAGCGTCGTGTGAAGCATTTGGGTAACGGACAAATCGGCTAATCCTTCATGCGATTTTCCCCCTCACCCTAACCCTCTCCCTCAAGGGAGAGGGGACAAATCTGCTTTCCTCCCTCTCCCCGTGGGAGAGGGCTGGGGTGAGGGCACCAGCGTACTCATTAGAGAACCAGAAATGAATTACCATCAATACTACCCCGTCGACATCGTCAACGGACCAGGAACCCGCTGCACATTGTTTGTTTCAGGCTGCGTGCATGAATGCCCTGGGTGCTACAACAAAAGCACCTGGCGGCTGAATTCCGGTATGGCTTTCACGCCGGAAATGGAAGACAGGATCATTGTCGATCTTAACGACACCCGCATTCGCCGCCAGGGTTTATCGCTTTCGGGTGGCGATCCGCTTCATCCACAAAATGTTGCGGATGTGCTGAAACTCGTGAAGCGAGTACGTGAAGAATGCCCCGGTAAAGATATCTGGATGTGGACCGGTTATAAGCTTGATGAGTTAACTGCGGCTCAGCGCGAAGTGGTGGATTTGATTAACGTGCTTATCGACGGCAAATTCGTGCAGGATTTGAAAGACCCGGCGCTTATCTGGCGTGGCAGCAGTAACCAGGTTGTTCATCATTTGCGATAAAGCCCGAAAGGGCTTTTTTTATCACCTGGATTTATGCCCTTGCGGCAATTTCCCGTAACTCACGCGAATCCAGGATATTCAGGCCATCACGCGAGGAAGTAAATGCTTCATAAAGCATCGCCTTCGCCACATCCCTTGCCTCAATTGATTTCCACTTACCCGGCATCAGTTTAAACAACGGCGCAAACAGCGATTCATTAAAGCGCTGTGATTCACGATGCCCAAGTAGCATAGACGGGCGGGCAATGGTCAGGCGCGGCCACTCTTGTGCAATCAGCGCTTCTTCCATTTCCCCTTTTACCCGGTTGTAGAAGAACGGCGATTTGCTGTTTGCTCCGATAGCGCTGACCACCAGCATATGTTTTGCACCCAGACGCAAGCCGGTTATCGCGGTATCCACCACCAGCGTGTAATCCGCTAATACAAAAGCATCTTTGCTGCCAGCTTCTTTCATGGTGGTGCCGAGGCAGCAGAAAACCGTATCAATCGGCTCAGTTAATTGGGTGAGCACATCACTCAACTGGGGATCGTAGAGATTGGTGACTTTGTTCATCGCAGGCAAGGGACGACGTGTTGCCGCAACGATGTGGCTGACTTGCGGCTCGTCAATCAGCATGCGTAACAGATGGCCACCAATGAGGCCCGTTGCCCCTGTGAGTAAAACCTGGCTCATAAGATCTCCTGTCGCTTATTCAACAAGCTTAGTGTCATCTCGCAGCCAGTGGAGTTTTTTCCCAAATCCGAGCGTGTTGTCGGTCATTTTTATCTCATCGAGGCGAATTTCCCAGACAGGAGCTTTCATCACTCTCGCCACCGGGAACCGTTTGCAGTAGCGAATACGCAGCGTTGCGGCTTCTGTTTCATCATCAATCAGCGTGATTTTGCCACGAAACTGCACGCCCCGAATTAACGCGACCGTTTTCGGTTGTCCGTTGACGGTTCCGGCAACATTGGCCTGTTTGCCAATCAACTCGCCGTGCCGGGTGTGAGTTTCGCTCAACAGATAAAACGCAGTACGTTGTTCATCGAATAAATAAAACGCGTTGGCGCACCATAAATCGCCATTGCTGCCTGCGCAGTAAGTCAGTACATGCTGTTTGTTCAGCCAGCGACCGATGGCATCGAGAGTTTCCATGTGCAACCTGAAGAGTGATATTCTGCGGAAAACGTCAATTATGCGCCTGACTTATGTCTCCCTGGTATCTCTATTTAGTCCGCACCCTCGATAACCGTTTGTATACCGGCATCACTACCGATGTCGTGCGTCGTTTTGGTCAACACCAGTCTGGAAAAGGGGCGAAAGCGCTACGCGGAAAAGGTGAACTGAAATTGGCGTTTAGCCATCTGGTAGGCGATCGCTCATCGGCTTTGCGCCTGGAATACCGTATAAAACAGCTGACTAAAGCGCAAAAAGAGATGCTAGTAGCAGGGAAATTGTCTTTTGAAGATCTGTTGGCAGACCTTCAAAAGACATAGGGGATCAGAATTCGCGATTGAAATGATCGTGATATTCAACTAAACCCGAAACGCCATTAAGCGCATCATCAGCCAGCGGATGAATCAGGAAGTAAGCTTCGGTATCGGGCCAGGCGCAACGCAAACCATACTGCGCGGCGGGAACAAAGCCGAAACGCTCGTACATCGCCGCTTCGCCTAACGTCACGACCGCTGCGTAGCCAAATTCGTTGAGTGAATCCAACCCTTCGTATACCAGTTTTTTTGCCAAACCCTGGCCGCGATAAGCTTCGTCTACAGCGAGTGGCGCCAGGCCAACCCACTGAAGTTCTTCACCTTCTACCGCAACGGGGCTAAAGGCAACATAACCGACCACCTGACCTTCGTCGTCGGTGGCGACAACGCCAAGCGTTAGTAGCCCGTCTTCTCGTAAAGCCTTAACCAAATCAGCTTCACCATTACCGTTAAAGGAACGGCGAAGTAAGGCATCGATGCCAGGAGCATCAATGGGTATTTCTACACGAATTAACATGGCTCACCTACCGAGTTACTTTCTGGAGCAGATTGATGTTTCATACCTGCTTCGACAAAATCAGCCAGTTGCAGCAGCAGCATGCGTAATGGTTTAGGCATTGCATCCAGCTCAATGGCATCCATTAGATTTTTAACGTACAGCCCAAGTTCTGTGTCACCTTCAATAACCAGACGACGCTGGAAAAACAAGGTATCGGGATCTTGCTTACGTGCGGCGATCATCAGCAGATCGTTGGCGGTAGCACTGAAACTGACATCTGCTGGGGCATCTTCACGCACGACAAGTTTATTATCTTGTACCGAAGTAAACCACTTCAGACCGAGGTCACGCACTTCAATACTCAACCAGCGTCCCTCAAGAAATTCGAGTTCACCCTCTTCCATCGCCTGACGAAACTGCCAGCCAAGCACCTGTTCAAGCACCTGGCGCTTTAGAGCAAAGGGCGTCAATTTAACCGGTGTTCTTAACAGTGACGGACCACGATGGACCAGGCGTGAGCGCAATTTATCCAGCACGAGCTTTACTCCTTGAGAAATTTAACCGCTATTTTGCCACACCAACCATTCTCTGTAGCGGTGCAAATCAACAATTGCGCGGGTTATAGATACCACTTATCAACCTTATCAATAAGTCATCAATACGCCATTAGCTGCCTTAAATCAAAATTTGTCGTGGTCGGGTTAACTAAAATCCCAGTTCGTTAACAATTTTGCTGCCCCTTGCATGGGTGGCATGGGTAACCCCTGAGGTTTCCCGATGATTCAGGATAAATTATGGAGTTGCTTTGCCCAGCCGGAAACTTACCGGCGTTGAAAGCGGCCATCGATAATGGTGCCGACGCGGTTTACATTGGTCTGAAAGATGATACCAACGCCCGCCATTTTGCTGGACTGAATTTCACGGAGAAGAAGCTGCAAGAAGCGGTGAGTTACGTGCATCAACATCGCCGTAAACTGCATATCGCTATCAATACGTTCGCGCATCCTGACGGCTACGTGCGCTGGCAACGAGCAGTGGATATGGCAGCGCAACTCGGAGCCGACGCCCTCATTTTGGCTGACCTCGCTATGCTTGAGTACGCCGCTGAACGTTATCCACATATTGAACGCCATGTCTCGGTGCAAGCTTCCGCCACCAATGAAGAAGCGATTCGTTTTTATCATCGCCATTTCGATGTGGCTCGTGTCGTTCTGCCGCGCGTGTTATCGATTCATCAGGTTAAACAGTTAGCCCGAGTGACTCCGGTACCGCTAGAGGTTTTCGCCTTCGGTAGCCTGTGTATCATGGCTGAAGGCCGTTGTTATCTCTCTTCTTATCTGACCGGTGAATCACCGAACACCGTTGGGGCATGCTCGCCAGCTCGCTTTGTTCGTTGGCAGCAAACCCCGCAAGGCCTGGAGTCACGTCTTAATGATGTGCTGATTGACCGCTATCAGGACGGTGAAAATGCCGGTTATCCGACGCTTTGCAAAGGGCGCTATCTTGTCGATGGCCAGAAATATCACGCGCTCGAAGAGCCAACCAGCCTGAATACGCTTGAACTGCTGCCTGAGTTATTGGCCGCCAATATTGCCTCGGTGAAAATCGAAGGCCGCCAGCGTAGCCCGGCGTATGTCAGCCAGGTCGCTAAAGTGTGGCGTCAGGCAATCGACCTTTGCATGACCAATCCGGAAAATTACCGTGCACAACCGGCATGGATGGAAGCATTAGGGGCGATGGCCGAAGGCACGCAAACCACTCTCGGTGCCTATCACCGTAAATGGCAGTAGGAAATCCCATGAAATATTCGTTAGGGCCAGTGCTGTATTATTGGCCAAAAGAGACTTTGGAAAAATTTTACCAGGCTGCGGTAAAAAGTAGCGCTGAAACTATTTATCTTGGCGAGTCTGTTTGCAGCAAACGTCGTGCGACCAAAACCGGTGACTGGCTGGATATGGCAAAAAGCCTCGCGGGCGAAGGCAAACAAGTCGTTCTTTCCACTTTAGCTCTGGTTCAGGCTCCATCTGAATTGAACGAACTAAAACGCTACGTCGAGAATGGTGAATTCCTGATTGAGGCCAATGATCTTGGCGCGGTGAATATGGCCGCAGAGCGCAAGCTGCCGTTTGTCGCAGGGCATGCGCTTAACTGCTACAACGCAGTGACTCTGCGCTTGCTGCTCAAGCAAGGTATGGTTCGCTGGTGTATGCCGGTTGAGCTGTCGCGAGACTGGCTGGCAAACATGCTCATTCAGTGCGACGAGTTGGGTATCCGCAACAAGTTTGAAGTGGAAGTTCTCAGCTACGGTCATTTACCACTGGCCTATTCCGCTCGCTGCTTTACCGCACGTTCAGAAGACAAACCGAAAGATGAATGCGAAACCTGCTGCATTAAGTATCCTGTCGGGCGCAACATGCTTTCCCAGGAAAATCAGCAAGTGTTTGTGCTTAACGGCATTCAGACCATGAGCGGTTACGTTTACAACCTTGGGAACGAACTAACCTCGATGAAAGGCCTGGTCGATATGGTTCGTTTATCCCCGATGGGTATGGAGACATTGCGCGTTCTGGAAGCATTTCGTAAAAATGAAAATGGCAGCGCGCCTTTATCCCTGGCCGCGCAGAGCGATTGTAATGGTTACTGGCGTCGCGTCGCTGGTTTAGAGTTAGTCACTCAGAGCTGAGAAAAGGCTCACTTTGTTACTTAATTGTTGATGATTTTCGGCAATACTGAAAAGCAATGTCATCCAAAAATAGTAATTTTCCCCAAATAATTCGAGTTGCATCGCGGCGGCAAGAATACGCATCCCGATGAGCTTACATAAGTAAGTGATTCGGGTAAGTAGGCGCAGCCAACAAAGAGGCAGCTTGAAGTATGATGGGTAAATCTAACAAAGTGAGCCGTTATGTCTGACATCACCCAAGTTCCGTTCTCTTTACTCGATTTAGCCCCTATCCCACAAGGCTCTCAGCCTCGGGACGCGTTTCATCGCTCGCTAGATTTAGCTCGTCTTGCTGAAAAGCGTGGCTATCATCGCTACTGGCTGGCTGAACATCACAACATGACCGGGATTGCCAGCGCAGCTACGTCAGTTTTGATTGGCTATCTGGCGGCAAATACCGAAACTTTACGCCTGGGTTCTGGCGGCGTGATGCTGCCAAACCATTCACCTTTAGTCATTGCCGAACAGTTTGGCACTCTGGAAACGCTTTATCCCGGACGTATCGATTTGGGGTTAGGCCGCGCACCGGGTAGCGATCAGCGCACTATGATGGCGCTACGCCGCCATATGAGCGGGGATATTGATAATTTCCCCCGCGATGTGAATGAACTAGTTTCATGGTTTGACGCAACAGACCCGAACCCGGCGGTGCGCCCAGTCCCTGGATACAACACAAAGATCCCCGTCTGGCTATTGGGCTCAAGTCTTTACAGCGCACAGCTGGCGGCACAGCTTGGTCTGCCGTTCGCCTTTGCCTCACACTTTGCGCCCGATATGTTATTCCAGGCTTTGCAACTTTACCGTGCCCAATTTAAACCGTCGGCGCGTCTTGAAAAACCGTATGCGATGGTCTGCATTAATATCATTGCGGCCGACAGCAACCGCGACGCCGAGTTTTTGTTTACCTCAATGCAGCAAGCCTTCGCTAAATTACGCCGTGGGGAAACGGGCCAGTTACCTCCACCGATTGAAAACATGGACAGTTTCTGGAGCCCGGCGGAACAGTATGGGGTGCAGCAGGCGCTAAGCATGTCGCTGGTGGGAGATAAAGCGAAAGTGCGTTATGGGCTAACTTCATTACTACGGGAAACTCAGGCTGATGAAATTATGGTTAACGGCCAGATCTTTGATACCGAAGCCCGACTGCATTCGTTTGATTTAGCCATGGATGTTTATGAGAGTTTAATGGGTTGATGATTTCGCCCCTCGAATGAGGGGCGAAAAATTTAATGGTAGACCGGTAATAGATCGAAGCTCGAAAGGATATGAATCACGGCATTCGTCACACCGAAGATCAATATCAGTGCAATCATTTT
Source organism: Buttiauxella sp. WJP83 (assembly GCF_027594725.1). Taxonomy (NCBI): domain Bacteria; kingdom Pseudomonadati; phylum Pseudomonadota; class Gammaproteobacteria; order Enterobacterales; family Enterobacteriaceae; genus Buttiauxella; species Buttiauxella sp. WJP83. The sequence goes on along the minus strand of NZ_CP110080.1, from coordinate 510,679 downwards.
ATTCCCACCCCATACACGATAAATTGGGCTGCCAAACTTCTTACGTGAGGCTTTTGCCAGCAGTGCAGGAACGATTGCCGCCCAGATAGTGGCAGCCAAACCCGCGAATCCTATCGCATAAATAAAACCGTCAGGCCAGATAACGCCCCCCAACATTGGCGGAATAAATGTCACTAATGCCGTTTTCAGGCGCCCAAGTGGTGAGTCGTCGAACTTAAATAAGTCTGCCAGATAATCGAATAAACCTAGTGTCACGCCAAGGAATGAACTGGCAACGGCAAAGTTTGAGAAAACAATCAGCAGTAAATCCAACGCGCGGCTGTTTAACACGCCACTCAACGCGCCGACCAGCACATCGATATTTCCGCCCTTATCTGCAATGGCAATAAAGTCGCTGCGCGGAATATTCCCCATACTGCCGATCAACCAGATGACGTATAGCCCCAGCGCCATCAGCGTTCCCCAGATGAGGCAGCGTTTGATGGTCTGGGGATCTTTGCCGTAATACTTCATCAAACTCGGCACGTTGCCATGATAACCAAACGAGGCGAGGCAAAATGGTAGCGTCATAAATAGGTACGGCAGGTAGCTTGGATTTATCGCTTTGCTATCCAACAACGTTGCGGGTTCGACATGCCACATCAACCCTCCGAACGTCATAAAAAAAGTCAGGATTTTTGCACCGAGCACTATCGTCGTCATACGACTCACTGCTCGCGTGCTGAGCCAAACGATAAAGGCCACCACGAGAGCAAAAATCAGACCGGCAAATCGCGCGGGAAAATCGACAGACATTTTGCCCAGGGTGTGATGAATCACTGAACCGCTTGCCGAGATGTAGGCGTAAGTCAGGATATACAGGACAAAGGCGATGGAAAGACCGTTAATCAGATTCCAGCCTTTACCCAGCAAATCTTTGGTCACAGTGTCGAAGCTTGAGCCCACGCGGTAATTAAGGTTGGCTTCCAGAATCATCAAACCGGAGTGCAACATGCAAAACCAGGTGACAAGCAATGCGGCTAAAGACCAGAAAAACCACGCACCGGACATGACCACTGGCAGGGAAAACATCCCGGCACCAATTATTGTGCCGCCAATAATCATAACTCCGCCGAAAATAGAGGGCGATGCGTGAGTGGTCGATAAGGTTGCCATACGAATTCCCGAAACAATGAACGGCTGTCGAAGCGACAGGTTTACTGTGCAACATTGTACCAGTACATGAGTACAATTTGGATAAAAAAAATCCCGGTTGCATTAACCAGGATTTTTATCACTGCCTGCAGATATTCAGCAGGCATAAACTTCTGTCAATTATGCTTCAGTCGTACGACGACGAGCAGGCGCTGCGCCATCTTCACGACGTGGGCCACGACCGCCTTCACGACGTTCGCCGCTGAAGCTACGTGGTGCGCCAGCACCTGGACCATCACGACGTGGACCGCGACCGCCTTCACGACGCTCACCACCACCGAAACCACGACCAGCACCACCGCCACGACGTTCGCCGCCACGGTCAGTACGTGGCTGTGCATCACCCATCAACTGCATATTCATCGGCTTGTTCAGAATACGAGTACGGGTAAAGTGCTGCAGAACTTCACCTGGCATGCCTTTTGGCAGCTCGATGGTGGAGTGAGTACCAAACAGCTTGATGTTACCGATGTAACGGCTGCTGATGTCACCTTCGTTAGCGATAGCGCCAACAATGTGACGAACTTCAACACCATCATCACGGCCAACTTCAATACGGTACAGTTCCATATCGCCAACATCACGACGCTCACGACGTGGTGCATCGCCATCACGCTGTGGGCGATCGCCACGCTCTGGACGGTCACCGCGTGGTGCACGGTCGCCACGTGGAGCACGGTCTGAACGCTCGAAACGATCATCACGCTCTTTGAACTCACGACGCGGACGCATTGGTGCATCTGGTGGCAGGATCAGAGGACGTTCGCCCTGTGCCATTTTCAGCAATGCTGCAGCCAGTGTTTCCATATCCAGTTCTTCATCAGCAACCGGTTGGATTTTCGCCAACAGACCACGGTAAAGATCCAGATCGCTGCTTTCCAGTTGCTGCTGAACTTTAGCGGCGAACTTAGCCAGACGACGCTCGCTCAGCAGTTCACGGTTTGGCAGTTCAACTTCAGGAATCGTCAGCTTCATGGTGCGTTCGATGTTGCGCAGCAGACGACGCTCACGGTTCTCAACGAACAGCAGCGCACGGCCAGCACGACCCGCACGACCGGTACGACCGATACGGTGAACATAAGATTCTGAATCCATTGGGATGTCGTAGTTCACAACCAGGCTGATACGCTCAACGTCAAGGCCACGGGCCGCAACGTCGGTTGCAATCAGGATGTCCAGACGACCATCTTTCAGACGCTCCAGAGTCTGCTCACGCAGTGCCTGGTTCATGTCACCGTTCAATGCAGCGCTGTTATAGCCGCTTTGTTCCAGTGCTTCAGCCACTTCCAGAGTTGCGTTTTTGGTACGTACGAAAATGATCGCCGCATCAAAATCTTCAGCTTCCAGGAAACGAACCAGCGCTTCGTTCTTACGCATGCCGTGCACAGTCCAGTAGCTCTGGCTGATGTCCGGACGAGTCGTAACGCTAGATTGAATGCGAACTTCCTGTGGATCTTTCATGAAACGACGAGTAATACGACGAATCGCTTCTGGCATAGTTGCAGAGAACAGAGCGGTCTGATGACCTTCTGGGATCTGAGCCATGATGGTTTCAACGTCTTCGATGAAGCCCATACGCAGCATTTCATCTGCTTCGTCCAGTACCAGACCTTTCAGGTTGGACAGGTTCAGCGTACCGCGTTTTAAGTGGTCAAGCAGGCGGCCTGGGGTACCAACAACAATTTGTGGTCCCTGACGCAGGGCGCGCAGTTGCACGTCATAACGCTGGCCACCATAAAGGGCCACAACGTTTACGCCGTGCATATGTTTAGAGAAATCCGTCATGGCTTCAGCAACCTGAACCGCCAGTTCGCGGGTCGGTGCCAGCACCAGGATTTGTGGTGCTTTCAGCTCTGGATCAAGGTTGTGCAGCAGCGGTAATGAGAACGCTGCAGTTTTGCCGCTACCCGTCTGGGCCATACCCAGTACATCGCGGCCAGCCAGAAGCTGTGGAATACATTCTGCCTGGATTGGAGATGGTTTTTCATAACCCAGATCGTTCAGGGCTTTAAGGATGGAGGTGTTCAGCCCCAGATCGGTAAAAGTAGTTTCGATGGTAGTAGTTTCGATGATATCAGTCATGTAGTACATGTGCCTCGTTGATGGCGGCCAGTCTACGTAACTCATCGTGAAATTGACCTGCAATTTTCATTGAAAAGTGTGAACCGGCTCAAATTTGGTTGATTAACGAACAAAAACGCCCTCACCCGTTAAGGTGATGACTTTAATAAAAAAGTTTATGGGCTGATCGATGTTCGTCAGCTATTGCTGGTCCGATTCTGCCAGGTCATCTTGCTCCTGGCCCAAGAGCGCTAATTCCAACAATGCATAACGATGCTCAACGTAGTTGTGTACGTTGTTAGCGACCGCTAACTTGAACAGTGCCGTGGCGCTGTCCTTTTCCCCCAGACTTAGGTAGTACTTACCTAAATAGAAGTTGGTTTCACTGAGATGCTCAGCGAGCGAGGTGTTATCCGTTGCGTCCGCCTTGAGGCGTTCCATTAACGTTGCTTCGTTAATGTTCCCCAGGTAGAACTCGACAATGTTCCATCCCCATTGCTCTTTATCCGATTTATCGAGGCGCTGTTGTAACGCCACTTTAGCCTGCTTTGCATCTAAATTGCTTTCAGCAAGATAGAGCCACAGACTACGGAAAGGATCGTTGGGATCGTCTTGATAAAACGCCAGCAGATCATCTTGCGCTAAACGATAACGACCACCGTAGTAGAGGGCGATACCGCGATTTAAATGCGCGTAGTTGTAAGTTGGATCAAGCTCAAGTACAGAATCAAACGCTTCATAGGCAGCATCAAAATTGCCTGCCTGCGTTAAATATATGCCTAAGTAATTGAATACTTCAGGCATATCGGGGCGGATTGCCAACGCTTGTGAAAAATCATTTCGCGCCAGAGCCCGCAAGCCGAGGCTATCATACAACACTCCGCGCTCATATAAAAGCTGTGCGCGTTCATCATCGGTTAAAGCCCGGCTGGCAAGTATCTGTTCCATGCGTGCAAGAATGACTTCTTGCTGCAAAGTCGGCTGCAATGGTACCGCCAGGACTTCGCTTTTACGCCAGGCAGAGTTGCCGCATCCTGCAAGCGTGAGAGCTGTCGCAACGAAACACCAGCGCAAAAAAGGCTTCATTTCCCACTCCCGAAGACAACTAATGAATGACGTCCTGTCCACCGGCTCTAAAACGAGACTCCCTGCCCCGTAATAAATAACTCTCCATGTCGCCATGGAGAGTTTAATCGGTAACGCTTACTCAGCTTCTGGTGCAGCTGGTGCTGCGCTTTCGGCTGGTGACTGCTCTGTTGCTTCTTTGATGCTCAGACGTACACGGCCCTGGCGATCAACTTCCAGTACTTTAACCGGAACTTCTTGACCCATTTGCAGGTAGTCAGTCACTTTCTCTACGCGCTTGTCAGCGATTTGAGAAATGTGTACCAGACCTTCTTTGCCGCCGCCAATCGCAACGAATGCACCGAAATCAACGATACGAGTGACTTTACCGTTGTAGATACGGCCAACTTCGATTTCAGCAGTGATCTCTTCGATACGACGAATTGCGAATTTCGCTTTGTCGCCATCGGTCGCAGCGATTTTCACTGTGCCGTCATCTTCGATTTCGATAGTCGTACCGGTTTCTTCGGTCAGCGCACGAATCACAGAACCACCCTTACCGATCACGTCTTTGATCTTGTCTGGGTTGATTTTGATAGTGTGAATACGTGGAGCGAACTCAGAGATGTCGCCACGCGGAGCATTGATAGCTTGTTCCATCACGCCAAGGATATGCAGACGCGCACCTTTAGCCTGGTTCAGAGCCACCTGCATGATTTCGCGGGTGATACCTTCAATTTTGATATCCATCTGCAGTGCAGAGATACCTTCACGGCTACCAGCAACTTTAAAGTCCATGTCGCCCAAGTGGTCTTCATCACCCAGAATGTCAGACAGAACAACAAAGTTTTCGCCTTCTTTAACCAGGCCCATCGCAATACCGGCTACAGCGGCTTTGATTGGCACGCCTGCATCCATCAGTGCCAGAGAAGCACCACATACGGAAGCCATGGAAGAAGAACCGTTAGATTCAGTAATTTCAGACACGACACGCACGGTGTATGGGAAGCGGTCTGCATCCGGCATAACAGCCAGAACGCCACGCTTAGCCAGACGGCCGTGACCAATCTCACGACGCTTCGGTGAACCGACCATGCCGGTTTCGCCTACAGAGTACGGAGGGAAGTTGTAGTGGAACAGGAAGTTGTCGGTACGTTCGCCCATCAACTCATCCAGATTCTGCGCATCACGAGCGGTACCCAGAGTAGCTGTAACCAGCGCCTGAGTTTCACCACGGGTGAACAGTGCAGAACCGTGAGTACGTGGCAGAACACCAGTACGCACATCCAGACCACGGATCATGTCTTTTTCGCGACCATCGATACGCAGTTCACCCGCCAGGATACGGCTACGAACAACGTTTTTCTCAATAGCGTGCAGAATGTCGCTCACTTCGCCAGCATCAATGGTTTCGTCTTCAGCTGACAAAGCAGCGATAACGTCAGACTTGATGATGTCGACCTGTGCATAACGCTCTTGCTTGTCAGTGATACGGTAAGCATCACTCAAGCGAGATTCAGCAAGTGCTGCAACACGCGCATTCAGCGCTTCGTTAGCAGCTTCTGGCTGCCAATCCCAACGTGGTTTGCCAGCTTCAGCAACCAGGGAATTGATGTTCTGGATAACAACCTGCTGTTGTTCGTGGCCGAATACTACAGCGCCCAGCATCTGGTCTTCGCTCAGCAGTTCAGCTTCGGATTCAACCATCAGCACAGCACCTTCGGTACCGGCAACAACCAGGTCCAGTTTGCTGGTTTTCAATTCGTCAGCAGTCGGGTTCAGAACATACTGGTCATTGATATAACCAACACGTGCTGCACCAATTGGGCCATTGAATGGAATACCAGACAGGCTCAGAGCTGCAGAAGCACCGATCATTGCAACGATGTCTGGGTGAACTTGTGGGTTCACAGAAACGACAGTTGCGATAACCTGTACTTCGTTAACGAAACCTTCCGGGAACAGCGGACGCACTGGACGGTCAATCAGACGCGCGATCAGTGTTTCGCCTTCACTTGGACGGCCTTCACGACGGAAGAAGCTGCCTGGGATACGACCAGCAGCGTAAGTACGCTCCTGATAGTTAACAGTCAGCGGGAAGAAGTCTTGACCTGCTTTCGCTTTTTTCTGACCAACAACGGTCACGAATACAGCAGTGTCATCCATGCTTACCATTACTGCTGCGGTAGCCTGGCGAGCCATCATACCGGTCTCAATAGTGACCGTATGTTGACCGTACTGGAATTTACGGACAATCGGATTTAGCAAAATAATATCCTTAATAATCTTTGGTAGCAGGTGATTGCACTCGCTACGTTTAACCCGATCTAAATCGCATCCTCGCGACTAATGACAACCCTGACCCGCCCCTGCGGATAAAGCCTCTCATTAGCCGCGCGAACCTCTGCAATAAAGATCACACCCTGCAACAATACATTAGTTTCCATAGAATTGCTGCCATATGGTTGAAAAAAGGGGCCTTAAAAGGCCCCTTTTTCTGAAACTCGCAAGACTTAGCGACGCAGACCCAGACGCTCGATCAGGCTGGTGTAACGTGCTACATCTTTACGCTTCAGGTAGTCGAGCAGTTTACGACGCTGAGAAACCATACGCAGCAGACCACGACGGCTGTGGTGATCTTTTTTGTGCTCTGCAAAGTGACCTTGCAGGTGGTTAATCTGTGCAGTCAGCAGTGCAACCTGAACTTCGGTAGAACCGCTGTCGTTAGTACCACGACCAAACTCAGAAACGATTTTAGCTTTAGCTTCAACGCTTAGAGACATTTTCAACTCCAAAATTATAGATAAAAAGAGAGAGTGCCGATCTCTAATTCAGCAACTCCAGTGCACATACCCACCGCTGTAAAACAAAGGTGAGAATGTTAAGCCGCGCCATTTTACCTGTAGCAACCTGTTATCGCAAGGCAACTACAAATGTCAGATGGGATACTCTACGACCAGACGACGAGGCGCTACACGCCCATCATCATCAATTTCAGCCATACCGATAAATTTGCCTTCATCACCTTCGGTGACTCGGACAAGCCCTTCTGCTGGGCTACCAGATACTTGCACCGGTTGCCCATTCTTGAAGTAACCCGCAACAGCAGGTTGCAAATTCACGATTGGGAAATCCGAAGCAGGACTGTCCATTGGCATCAGTAGGGGATCTAACAGCACAGATGGCTCAATACCTTGCTCTTGTGCTTGCTCTAGCAACGCAATCAGTTGCTCAAGCGTCACCATGCGTTCGACAGGATACTTACTCACCGCCAGACGGCGCAGGAAAGTCACGTGGGCCCCACATCCGAGCTTCTCACCTAAATCATCGGTGATAGTGCGAATATATGTCCCTTTAGAGCAGTGAATTTCCAGTTCCAGTTCATTCCCTTCATGGCGAATAAACAACAATTCGTAGACAGTGATAGATCGTGCTTCACGCGGCACTTCGATACCCTGGCGCGCATACTCATAAAGCGGTTTGCCTTGATATTTCAGTGCGGAGTACATCGATGGGACTTGCTGAGTTTCGCCACGAAAACTTTCTAACGCAGTTGCCAGTTCTTGCTCGGTAAAGGTGACCGGACGTTCCTGAACCACTGTGCCATCAGCATCAGAGGTGTCAGTACGTTGCCCCAGGCGGGCAATAACACGGTAACGCTTATCGGAGTCCAACAAGTAGCGTGAAAATTTCGTCGCTTCACCGAGGCAAATCGGCAACATTCCCGTTGCAAGCGGGTCAAGCGCTCCGGTATGGCCGGCACGGTTAGCGTTATAAATACGCTTAACTTTCTGCAACGCATCGTTAGAAGATAACCCCTGAGGTTTATCCAACAACAATACTCCGTGGATATCACGACCACGACGACGAGGACGACTCATTAATCCTCCTTGCTGTCATCCGTATCGTTTACACGGCGCTCATCATCGTTTCTGATGACGTTTGAAACCAGATTCGACATGCGCATGCCTTCAACTAACGAGTTATCGTAGAAGAAAGTCAATTCAGGCACGATGCGCAAACGCATTGCTTTGCCCAGCAAAGAACGAATGTAGCCAGAAGCATCTTGCAGAACTTTGATGCCTTCTTTAACAGCCTGTTCGTCTTTATCGTTCAGGAAGGTTACAAATACTTTGGCATAAGCCAGATCGCGTGACACTTCGACACCAGAAACGGTGGTCATCATGCCCAGACGCGGGTCTTTAATTTCGCGTTGCAGGATGATTGCGATTTCTTTCTGCAATTCCTGAGAAACACGCTGTGGGCGACCAAATTCTTTCGCCATAATAAATTCTCCATAAAATCAGGGGGCGCTCGGCCCCCTAAAGATATTAGCTATGTACTCGGATGATATCAGGCGATAGTACGCTGGATTTCGATGATTTCGAAGACTTCGATAACATCACCAACACGTACATCGTTGTAGTTCTTCACGCCGATACCACATTCCATACCGTTACGAACTTCGTTAGCGTCATCTTTGAAGCGGCGCAGGGATTCCAGCTCGCCTTCATAGATAACCACGTTGTCGCGCAGTACACGGATTGGGTTGTGACGTTTGACCACACCTTCGGTAACCATACAACCTGCGATGGCGCCAAATTTCGGCGATTTGAACACATCGCGAACTTCGGCCAGGCCGAGGATCTGTTGTTTCAGTTCCGGAGACAGCATGCCGCTCATTGCCGCTTTCACTTCGTCGATCAGATGGTAGATGACGGAGTAGTAACGCAGATCCAGGCTTTCTGACTCAATTACGCGACGTGCAGATGCATCAGCACGGACGTTGAAGCCAACAAGGATAGCGTTAGATGCTGCAGCCAGCGTTGCGTCAGTCTCAGTGATACCGCCTACGCCAGAACCGATGATTTTAACTTTAACTTCATCAGTAGACAGTTTCAGCAAGGAATCGCTGATCGCTTCAACAGAACCCTGAACGTCGGCTTTCAGCACGATATTCACTTCGGACACTTCGCCTTCGGTCATGTTGGCGAACATGTTTTCCAGTTTAGATTTCTGCTGACGAGCCAGTTTAACTTCGCGGAATTTACCCTGGCGATACAGAGCAACTTCACGAGCTTTCTTCTCATCACGAACAACTGTGACTTCATCACCCGCTGCCGGAACACCGGACAGACCCAGGATTTCAACAGGGATAGACGGACCTGCTTCTGCAACTTCACGACCCATTTCGTCACGCATTGCACGAACACGGCCATATTCGAAGCCACAAAGAACGATGTCGCCTTTGTTCAGAGAACCTTCACGAACCAGAACAGTTGCTACCGGACCACGACCTTTATCCAGGAAGGATTCGATAACCACACCGCTTGCCATGCCTTTACGCATTGCTTTCAGTTCAAGAACTTCAGCTTGCAGCAGGATTGCGTCCAGCAGTTCGTCAATACCTGTACCTGCTTTAGCAGACACGTGGATGAACTGGCTTTCGCCGCCCCACTCTTCTGGCATGATGCCGTACTGAGACAGTTCCTGCTTAACGCGGTCTGGGTCAGCTTCTGGCTTATCGATTTTGTTCACCGCAACTACTACCGGTACCTGCGCTGCTTTCGCGTGCTGGATAGCTTCGATAGTCTGTGGCATTACGCCATCGTCTGCGGCAACAACCAGAACAACGATATCCGTTGCCTGAGCACCACGAGCACGCATAGAAGTAAACGCTGCGTGGCCAGGGGTATCCAGGAAGGTAACCATACCGTTGTCAGTTTCTACGTGGTATGCACCAATGTGCTGGGTAATACCACCCGCTTCGCCAGACGCTACTTTAGTAGAGCGAATGTAGTCGAGCAGTGAAGTTTTACCGTGGTCAACGTGACCCATGATGGTAACAACCGGCGCACGTGATTCTGCAACTGCATCAGTATCACGATCGCTCATCAGCGCTTCTTCCAGCTCGTTTTCACGACGCAGGATAACTTTGTGGCCCATCTCTTCGGCAACCAGCTGTGCGGTTTCCTGGTCGATGACCTGGTTAATGGTCGCCATTGCACCCAGTTTCATCATCGCTTTGATGACCTGAGAGCCTTTAACAGCCATTTTGTTTGCCAGTTCTGCAACAGTAACGGTTTCGCCGATGATGACGTCACGGTTAACTGCCTGAGCAGGCTTGTTGAAGCCTTGCTGCAGTGAACTTGGTTTACGCTTGCCTTTACCACCACGAACCGCAGCACGAGCTTCTTCACGGTCAGCTTTAGACTCGCCGTGTTTTCCGCCTTTCTTCTGGCGCGGTGCTTTAGTGGTAGCAGTACGAGCACGAGTACGGCCAGCTTCTACTTCGCGGTCGTTTTCGTCTTCAGCCTGGCGCGCATGCTGAGAGGTGGTGACATGGTAATCTGATTTATCGTCTTCCACTTTCTCTTCTTCCGTCCACACACCTGCGTTAGCTTCAGCCATTTTACGGGCCTCTTCAGCTACACGACGGGCGTCTTCTTCTAATTTGCGACGGGCTTCTTCTTCCGCTTTACGCTTCAGCTCTGCAGCTTCAGCTTCGCGACGGGCTTTGTCGGCCTGGGCGCTTTTCGTCATATCGTCTTGATTGCTCACTTTGTCTTTTTCCGCAGCTTCACGTTTCGCTTTATCAGCGGCTTCACGCTTAGCTTTCTCTTCAGCTTCACGTTTAGCTTTTTCTTGCGCCTGACGATTGGCAGCTTCCTGCGCCTCACGTTGGGCTTGCTCTTCCGCTTCACGCTGCGCCTGTTCTTCCGCGGCAAGACGTTCAGTCTCTTGCGGATCACGTTTCACAAAGGTGCGCTTCTTGCGGACTTCGATTTGTACCGATTTACTTTTCCCACCGGTACCTGGAATGTTTAAAGTACTGCGCGTTTTGCGCTGTAATGTCAACTTATCCGGCGCAGAACCATGTTCACGGTTCAGGTGCGCCAGTAAGGTTTGTTTTTCCTGGGCCGAGACAGAATCATCAGCAGCCTTAGGGATCCCTGCATCAGCAAATTGCTGTACCAGGCGGTCCACGGAGGTCTGAATCTCTGCGGCCAGCGCTTTTACGGTTACATCTGTCATGCTGTTCCTTCCTGCTACAGTTTATTACGCTTCGCCGCCAAACCAGCAGATATTGCGAGCAGCCATGATCAATTCACCGGCCTTCTCGTTGGTTAAACCTTCAATATCTGACAGATCGTCGACACCTTGCTCAGCCAGGTCTTCAAGCGAGCTCACACCGCGCGAAGCGAGTTTAAAGGCCAGATTGCGATCCATACCTTCGAGGTTCAGCAGATCCTCTTGAGGTTTGTTATCGCCCAGGCTTTCTTCCTGCGCCAATGCCAGTGTGGTGAGGGCGTTTTTGGCGCGATCACGTAATGCTTCCACTGTATCTTCATCAAGGCCATCTATTTCCAGCAGCTCTTTCATCGGCACGTATGCCAATTCTTCGAGAGTGGAGAAACCTTCTTCTACCAATACAGTGGCGAAATCCTCGTCGATCTCGAGGTATTTGGTAAAGGTATCAATGGCCGCATGTGCTTCAGCCTGATGCTTAGCTTGCAGGTCATCAACAGTCATTACGTTGAGTTCCCAGCCGCTCAGTTGGGCTGCCAGGCGCACGTTCTGACCGTTACGACCGATTGCTTGTGCCAGATTGCCTGCCTCTACCGCGATGTCCATTGTATGTTTGTCTTCATCGACAACAATGGAAGCCACGTCAGCCGGTGCCATAGCGTTGATAACGAATTGTGCCGGGTTATCGTCCCACAGCACGATATCAATACGCTCACCACCCAATTCTGTAGATACTGCCTGAACACGCGCACCACGCATGCCAACACAAGCACCTACTGGGTCGATACGTTTATCATTGGTTTTCACAGCGATTTTAGCGCGAGAACCAGGATCACGAGCAGCGGCTTTGATTTCAATAACTTCTTCGCCAATTTCCGGCACTTCAATACGGAACAGTTCGATCAGCATTTCAGGCTTGGAACGGCTAACAAACAGTTGAGCACCGCGAGCTTCCGGACGCACAGCATAAAGCACACCGCGGATACGGTCACCCGGGCGGAAGTTTTCACGCGGAAGCATATCTTCACGCAAAATAACCGCTTCGGCGTTGCTTCCGAGATCCAAAGAAATATTCTCGCGGTTAACTTTCTTCACAACACCAGTGATTATCTCACCTTCGTGTTCGCGGAACTGATCAACAACCATTGCACGTTCGGCTTCACGTACTTTTTGTACGATAACCTGTTTTGCAGTCTGGGTGGTGATACGGTCGAAAGTCACAGATTCGATTTGGTCTTCAACGTATTCGCCAACATTCAGCGCTGGGTCTTCGAATTGTGCTGCATCAAGGGTGATTTCACGCGTTGGTTGGGTAACTTCTTCTACAATGACCCAGCGGCGGAAAGTATCAAAGTCACCACTTTTGCGATCGATGGCTACGCGCACATCAATCTCTTGTTCGTATTTTTTCTTAGTCGCTGTAGCCAATGCACTTTCCAGCGCTTCGAAAATCTTCTCACGCGGCAATGATTTTTCGTTGGAAACTGCTTCAACAACAGCCAAAATTTCTTTGTTCATCCTGGGTTTTCACCTCAATCCAAACTATTAAAAGTGGGGTACCAGGTTCGCTTTCTGGATGTTGCTCAGCGCGAACACTTCATCTTTGCCTTCCACCGTAACCGTGATCATCTCACCTTCTACGGCTTTAATAATACCCTGCCATTTACGACGGTTTTGCACGGCCATGCGCAACACAATGCTCACTTCTTCGCCAGTAAAGCGAACGTAATGCTCTGCTGAGAACATTGGGCGATCAAGGCCTGGTGAGGAAACTTCCAGGTTGTAAGCCACAGTGATAGGGTCTTCGACGTCCAGTACTGCACTTACCTGGTGACTGACATCAGCACAATCATCAACATTGATGCCTGCTTCACTATCAATATAGATGCGCAGCGTGGATTGGCGACCTCGAACAAATTCGATCCCTACCAATTCATAGCCCAGCGCCTCGACCGGTGCTGAAATCATCTCTGTTAATTTTTGCTCTAATGTGGACAAGCCCACCCCCAAGAAATGAAAAAAGGGCATATAGCCCAGTTATTCTGAAGTCAGATAACAAAAAACCCCGATAAATCGAGGCTTTATATAACTGAACCCTGTATACCGCAACAGCGGCCCGGACACCATCCAGGAGAATTTTTTTCTAAATTCTTCGCGAGGCACCAACTGGTGTTCACAGTATATTTGAAAAAGAACTCTCAGGGAAAGTGGTTGCGGGGGCCGGATTTGAACCGACGACCTTCGGGTTATGAGCCCGACGAGCTACCAGGCTGCTCCACCCCGCGTCCGAAAACGTGGCAAATATTACGCCGATATTGCATAAAATGCAAGAAATGCAGATATTTTGGTACCGAGGACGGGACTTGAACCCGTAAGCCCAATCGGGCACTACCACCTCAAGGTAGCGTGTCTACCAATTCCACCACCTCGGCACTCTGGATACGGTAATCAATTCTTACCGCATCAATGCTGACAACTTACTGCGGGATATCGCTGCTCGGCTTGGTAGGTGCCGCTGGCTGTGACTCAGTTTTTGTTGGCTGAGTTAAATTATCCCACACACTTCCTTTATCGGTTTTGTTGGTATTGAGGTTACCCAGTACCAGGCTGATGATAAAGAACAGCGTTGCTAACACAGCGGTCATGCGGGTCATGAAATTACCTGAACCACTTGAACCAAACAGTGTCGCGGAAGCGCCTGCTCCAAAGGAGGCTCCCATATCAGCGCCTTTACCTTGCTGCAGCATGATAAGACCTACAAGGCCTAACGCTACAATAAGGAAAACAACTAAAAGAGCTTCGTACATAATCAACCTGTTCCTTGCGGTATTACCGCATGCCAAAGCTTCAAACCAGTCAAGCGGATACGTTTAAGTTTACCCACTGAAGCGGGTGAGAATACTAACCAAAGCCTTCGATCTGCGCAAGGGCAATTTATTCACATTTCGCTGACTGCGGAAAAAAACAGCAACATACGCACTTTCGCTTAGAAAAAAGGCGACAAACGCCGCCTTTTCACACAATTCACACGCGGATGCTTTACACCGCTTTTACTGCATCAGCAATGCGATTTGCATACTCGATAACCAGTGCTTCGTCTTCCCCTTCAACCATTACGCGGATTAAAGGTTCAGTCCCGGATTTACGCAGCAACACGCGACCACGGCTGCCCAGCGCTTCTTCCACTTCTGCAGTGGTTTTCTTCACTGTGTCATGTTCAAGTGGATCGCCGCTACCCGCAGTAAAGCGAACGTTAACCAAAATCTGAGGGAACAATTTCATTCCACTGCACAAGTCATGCAGGCTCATGTGGTTGCGCACCATCGCGGTAAGTACTTGCAAACCTGCAACGATGCCATCACCGGTAGTCGTTTTATCCAGCAGGATCACGTGCCCTGAATTTTCAGCACCAATTCTCCAGCCTTTTTCCTGCAGTTTTTCCAGGACATAACGGTCACCCACTTTTGCACGCGCAAACGGGATACCTAACTGTTTAAGAGCCAACTCGAGGCCCATATTGCTCATCAGCGTGCCTACCGCACCACCGCGCAATTGACCCTGACGTAATCCTTCACGAGCGATGATGTAGAGGATTTGGTCGCCATCAACTTTATGGCCCAGGTTATCCACCATGATTACACGGTCACCATCACCATCCAGTGCGATACCAATATCCGCTTTTTCAGCCAGCACGCGCTCCTGAAGCATACGCACGTCAGTAGCACCGCATTTTTCGTTGATGTTAACGCCGTTTGGTTCACAGCCAACGGGGATAACAGTGGCACCTAACTCGCGCAGTACATTTGGTGCAATGTGATAAGTCGCACCGTTAGCACAATCAACGACAATTTTAAGACCATTTAGGCTTAACTCGTTCGGGAAAGTGCCTTTGCAAAATTCGATATAACGGCCCGCAGCATCAACGATACGGCTGGCTTTACCCAACTCGGCAGAATCCACGCACGTGATTTCTTTTTCCATTTCAGCTTCAATGGCTTCTTCAACGTCATCAGGCAATTTAGTACCGTCGATAGAAAAGAATTTAATCCCGTTATCGTAGAATGGGTTATGCGAAGCGGAGATAACAATCCCTGCTTCTGCACGGAATGCGCGGGTCAGATAAGCAACAGCAGGTGTTGGCATCGGACCGGTGAACGAGGCAGATAAACCCGCCGCTGCCAGGCCCGCTTCTAACGCAGACTCCAACATATAGCCTGAAATACGGGTGTCTTTGCCGATAATAATTTTACGTGAACCGTGACGAGCTAACACTTTACCCGCAGCCCAGCCAAGTTTAAGGACGAAATCTGGGGTAATTGGGGAATCGCCTACACGACCGCGAATGCCATCTGTGCCAAAATATTTACGGTTACTCATAGCGTTTTTTTTCCTTCGCTGAAAGTGTGGCTTCCACCACGCGCATCGCTTCGACTGACTCTTTCACATCGTGAACTCGAATGATATTAGCCCCCTGCATTGCGGCTATCACTGCACAAGCAAGGCTGCCACTCAGGCGTTGATCTGGCCCGACGTTAAGCAGTTGGCCAACCATTGATTTACGCGACATTCCCACCAACAACGGTAAACCAAAGTGATGGAGTTCGGATAGTCGGGCCAAAAGTTGGTAATTGTGTGTAAGATTTTTACCGAAACCGAAGCCTGGGTCGAGCAACAATTTTTCTTTTGCGATGCCAGCCGCTTCACAACGGGCAATTTGCTCGATAAAGAATCGATTCACATCAGCAAAGACATCTGTGTAATGTGGTGCCTGCTGCATATTTTTGGGTTCACCCTGCATATGCATCAGACAAACCGGCAAACCGGTTTCTGCGGCCGCTTCAAGTGCACCAGGTTCCTGCAACGAACGTATATCATTGATGATATGCGCGCCGACTCGCGCCGATTCGCGAATAACTTCCGGTTTGGAAGTGTCCACTGAGATCCAGACTTCAAAACGTTGTGCAATTGCCTCAACGGCAGGAATGACTCGTGATAACTCTTCATCAACACTCACTTCAGCCGCACCAGGACGCGTCGACTCGCCACCAATATCAATAATCGTCGCGCCTGCGTTGATCATTAAGTTAGCGTGTTTAACGGCCTCCACTAACGAATTGTGCTGTCCACCATCAGAAAAGGAGTCTGGCGTGACGTTCAAAATCCCCATGATATGTGGATGTGAAAGATCAAGCGTGCTGCCCTGGGCTATGAGTTTCATCGAGATTCCCTTGTATTGACTAAGGCTGTACCCAAAATAAAAAACCCTGGGCAAGCCCAGGGTTTATAGAGATTACTGCATTAACATCGGACAGTTACGACTTATTTGTCGTCCAACTGCTCTGACATTGTATTACCAGGATTCGGCGTACGCGGTTCATCGACCGGACGCGGTGCACGTGGTGTACCATTGTTGTCAGAATTGTTGTTGCCGTTGTTTGAATCTTCCCAACCCGCTGGCGGACGCACATCACGACGATTCATCAGATCATCAATCTGTGGTGCATCGATAGTTTCATACTTCATCAATGCGTCTTTCATGGTGTGGAGAATATCCATATTTTCATTCAGTAGCTGGCGAGCACGAGCGTAGTTACGCTCAATCAACAGCTTAACTTCCTGATCGATGATACGCGCAGTTTCATCGGACATATGTTTCGCTTTCGCCACTGAACGACCCAGGAACACTTCACCTTCCTCTTCCGCGTACAACAACGGACCGAGTTTTTCAGAGAAGCCCCATTGGGTAACCATGTTACGAGCGATGGATGTTGCTACTTTGATATCGTTAGACGCACCAGTAGAAACATGTTCAGCACCGTAAATAATCTCTTCAGCAAGACGACCACCGTACAACGTAGAAATCTGGCTTTCCAGTTTCTGACGGCTGGCACTGATCGCATCACCTTCCGGCAGGAAGAAAGTCACACCCAACGCACGGCCGCGTGGAATGATTGTCACTTTGTGTACCGGATCGTGTTCAGGAACCAGGCGACCAATAATCGCGTGACCTGCTTCATGGTATGCGGTGGACTCTTTTTGCGCTTCTGTCATCACCATGGAGCGGCGTTCCGCACCCATCATGATTTTGTCTTTCGCTTTTTCGAATTCAACCATCGAGACCACACGTTTGTTACCACGGGCAGCAAACAGAGCAGCTTCGTTAACCAGGTTTGCGAGGTCAGCACCAGAGAAGCCTGGAGTACCACGTGCAATAATTGCTGCATCGATGTCTGGAGACAACGGTACGCGACGCATATGGACTTTCAGAATTTGTTCGCGACCACGCACATCTGGCAGGCCAACCACAACTTGACGGTCAAAGCGGCCCGGACGCAGCAATGCTGGGTCAAGAACGTCAGGACGGTTTGTTGCGGCGATAACGATAATACCTTCGTTACCTTCGAAACCATCCATTTCAACCAGCATCTGGTTCAGTGTTTGTTCACGTTCATCGTGACCACCACCCAGACCTGCACCACGCTGACGGCCAACGGCGTCGATTTCATCGATGAAGATGATGCAAGGTGCCGCTTTCTTAGCTTGTTCAAACATGTCACGAACACGGGATGCACCCACGCCCACGAACATTTCAACGAAGTCAGAACCGGAAATGGTAAAGAATGGTACTTTCGCTTCACCCGCGATAGCTTTCGCCAGTAAGGTTTTACCGGTACCCGGAGGGCCAACCATCAGCACACCTTTCGGGATTTTACCGCCCAGTTTCTGGAAACGGCTCGGCTCACGAAGATACTCAACCAGTTCAGCGACCTCTTCTTTTGCTTCATCACAACCTGCGACGTCAGCAAAAGTAGTCTTAATTTGGTCTTCGGTGAGCATACGCGCCTTGCTCTTACCGAACGACATGGCACCTTTGCCACCGCCGCCCTGCATTTGACGCATAAAGAAGATCCAGACCCCAATTAGCAATAGCATTGGGAACCAGGAGATGAAAATAGAAGCCAGCAAGCTTGGCTCTTCAGGCGGTTCGCCTACTACTTTCACATTTTTGGTCAGCAGGTTATCAAGCAGTTTAGGATCGTTAACGGGGATGTAAGTCGTGTATCGGTTACTATCTTTCTTGGTAACGTTGATTTCACGTCCGTTAATACGCGCTTCGCGTACCTGGTCCTGATTTACTTCAGACAGGAAAGTGGAGTAATCCACCCTACGGCCATTTGACTCGCTGGGCCCAAAGCTCTGGAACACAGACATCAGCACAACCGCGATGACCAGCCAGAGTATTAGGTTTTTCGCCATGTCACTCAAGGGATTAACCTCATATTACAACTGTGTTAACAAACAGCGTCAGGGTACTATAGTTTTCGCCCTGTCGCTACAATGTACACTTCACGTGAGCGGGCACGAGAAGAGTCCGGTTTACGAACTTTAACTGTCGTAAACAGGGAGCGAATTTCTCGCAGGTATTCATCGAAACCTTCGCCCTGAAACACTTTCACTAAAAAACTTCCGCCTGGGGCCAGAACGTCACGGCACATTTCCAGTGCCAGTTCTACTAAATACATAGCCCGAGGAATATCTACTGCCGGTGTCCCGCTCATATTTGGAGCCATATCTGACATGACAACCTGAACTTTACTGTCACCAACACGATCCAACAGAGCTTTCACGACTAGTTCATCACGAAAATCACCCTGAAGGAAATCAACACCAACGATAGGATCCATTGGTAAAAGATCGCAAGCAATGATTCGCCCCTGATTCCCGATTTGAGTCACCACATATTGTGACCAGCCTCCGGGAGCAGCACCAAGATCAACAATCGTCATTCCTGGCTTAAAAAGTTTGTCACTTTGCTGTATTTCATCAAGTTTAAACCAGGCACGGGAACGTAACCCCTTTTTCTGTGCCTGAATTACATATTTATCGCTAAAGTGTTCCTGCAGCCAGCGACTGGAGCTGGCAGAACGCTTTTTACCTGTCATCTCAAATTCCAACTTTGTTCATCGTGAATAGCAGGCTGTAGAGTTCTCAGCACAACCGATTTGGCGATACAGTAGAGATGGCGGTAGAATGAACCGTTTTCAATCCCAAAGTAAGCAAAAAATACGATGAATCTGAGTACTAAACAAAAACAGCACCTGAAAGGTCTTGCTCATCCGCTCAAGCCTGTAGTTATGCTTGGCAATAACGGTTTGACCGAAGGGGTACTGGCCGAGATTGAACAAGCGCTTGAACATCATGAGTTAATCAAGGTGAAAATCGCAACGGAAGATCGCGAAACTAAAACCTTGATTGTAGATGCCATCGTGCGTGAAACCGGCGCCTGTAATGTACAGGTTATCGGTAAAACGCTGGTGCTCTATCGCCCGTCTAAAGAGCGCAAGATTTCTCTGCCAAAATAAGCAGAGAGTGTGCAAAATGCCACGCTCTGTTAGTTGATAAAAGGCCGCGATGCGGCCTTTTTCCTTTCTTTACAATACGCCACGCTATAAAAAAGCGTAGCAGAAATTATAAATATTCCACTTTTACAATTTCGAACTCTACATCGCCACCCGGCGTGCGGATAACCACAACATCATCTTCCTCTTTACCCACAAGACCACGAGCGATTGGTGAGTTCACAGAAATTAGATTCTGTTTAAAATCAGCTTCATCATCGCCAACAATGCGATAAGTCTGCTCTTCGTCGTTATCCAGATTCAAAACCGTCACGCTCGCGCCAAAAATGACACGACCGTTATTTGGCATTTTTGTGATATCGATAACCTGAGCATTGGACAGCTTAGCTTCGATATCCTGGATTCGACCTTCACAAAAACCCTGTTGCTCACGCGCAGCATGATATTCAGCGTTTTCTTTTAAATCGCCATGTTCGCGGGCATCAGCGATCGCGGCAATAATTTGTGGGCGGCGCACAGACTTCAGGAAATCCAGCTCTTCACGTAATCTTTCTGCGCCACGTAGGGTCATCGGAATAGGTTGCATTGTTATACCTCTTCAAAACTTTCCTGTTCAGAACTGCCCTGCGGCACTTCTGAATCCAGAGCCTGGTTTGCATAAATAAGGCAAACCCCTGGCACTAAGCAAAATAAAACTGACCCGGTGCAAAGCACCAGGCCAGGAACGGTTTCCAAATTGACCTGTATTTTACCCTGGAGTTCACTGAGGGTCATCGTTTACTTTGCACCGCGATGCACCGTAGTATGACGGCACGTTTCCAGGTTGTTACCGCGAGATTATGCGATTTTTTAGATTTGTCATTGGATTGACCAGTGCTGTGGTGTTTAGCGTCCAGGCTGCCAACGTAGAAGACTATACCTCCCAATTGCCTGCTGGTGCGAATCTGGCTTTGATGGTGCAAAAAGTAGGTGCACCCGCTCCCTCTATTGACTATCACAGTCAACAGATGGCGCTGCCTGCTAGTACTCAAAAGGTCATCACTGCTCTGGCTGCACTCCTACAGTTGGGGCCAGATTTCAGGTTCACGACCACCCTTGAAAGCCATGCTCAAGTCAGTAATGGCGTCTTGCAAGGGGACCTTATTGCGCGATTTGGTGGCGATCCAACGTTAAAACGTCAGGATATTCGCAATATGGTGGCTGTTCTGAAAAAATCAGGTGTGCAACAAATTCAGGGCAATGTGCTGGTTGATACGTCGGTTTTCGCCAGCCATGACAAAGCGCCAGGCTGGCCATGGAATGATATGACGCAGTGTTTTAGCGCACCGCCAGCCGCCGCGATTGTTGACCGAAACTGTTTTTCTATTTCACTCTACAGCGCACCAAAAGCGGATGATTTAGCGTTTATTCGTATCGCTTCTTACTATCCGGTAGTGATGTTCAGCCAGGTTCGTACGCTCGCAAAAGGTTCCCCTGATGCACAATATTGCGAACTAGATGTCGTTCCAGGTGATTTAAATCGCTTTACGCTAACCGGCTGTATGACCCAGCGAGCAGACCCTCTCCCACTGGCATTCGCGATACAAGATGGTGCAAGTTACGCGGGTGCGATTTTGAAAGCTGAGCTTAAAGAAGCGGGTATCAGCTATAGCGGAACCCTGTTACGTCAAACACAATCGAATACCCCCGGTACGGTTATCGCCAGTAAGCAATCCGCGCCACTGCACGATTTGTTAAAGATTATGCTCAAGAAATCGGACAACATGATTGCCGATACTGTTTTTCGAACTATCGGCCATAACCGTTTTGGTGTACCGGGAACCTGGCGATCCGGAGCAGATGCCGTTCGGCAAATCCTTCGGCAGAAAGCAGGCGTTGATTTAGGAAATAGTATCGTGGTCGATGGTTCTGGGTTGTCACGTCACAATCTCATTTCCCCTGCCACCATGATGCAGGTACTTCAGTACATCGCCCAAAATGACACCGAGCTAAACTTTATCTCAATGTTACCGTTAGCGGGTTATGACGGCTCCTTACAATATCGTGCTGGCCTTCATCAGGCCGGGGTTGATGGTAAAGTTTCTGCGAAAACGGGTTCACTGCAAGGTGTTTATAACCTTGCTGGATTTATTACCACTGCCAGCGGTCAAAGAATGGCCTTTGTGCAATATTTGTCAGGCTATGCTGTCGAGCCTGCCGATCAACGTAACCGTCGTATCCCGTTAGTGCGCTTTGAAAGCCGCCTCTATAAGGATATCTACCAGAATAATTGAGTTATGAAACTACTGATTGTTGAAGACGATTTACTGTTGCGGGAAGGCCTGGTACTGGCAATGAACGCCGAGGGTTACGCGCTTGATTGTGCCACGACCGCTGCCGAAGCTGATGCGCTGATCGAAAGTGGCGAGTACGGCATGATTATTCTCGATCTTGGTCTGCCAGATAAAGATGGCGCCGCACTATTAAGGCAATGGCGGCGTCGTAGTATCAGCACGCCTGTGCTGATACTGACGGCTCGCGATGCGCTGGAAGATCGCGTCAATGGTCTGGATTCTGGTGCCGATGACTATTTGGTCAAACCCTTTGCTCTCGCGGAATTGCAAGCCCGTACGCGGGCTCTGATCCGTCGTTATCAAGGGCATAGCGATAACCTTATTCAACATGATGATCTGACGCTCAACCTGCAAACTCAGCAGGTACTATTGCAAGATCAACCCGTCGAAATCACCCCAAAAGAGTTCGCCTTACTGACACGTTTGATGATGCGTATCGGGCAGACTGTGCACCGCGAAACGTTGCAACAGGATATCTACAGCTGGCAAGACGATCCTGGTTCAAATACGCTAGAGGTACATATCCACAACCTGAGACGTAAATTAGGCAAAGACAGGATCAAAACCATTCGTGGCGTGGGTTATCGACTGGATAGCCGCGTATGAACAGTATGCGCCAGCGCCTGATGGTGCTTCTTGCACTTATTCTTTTGTTTTTTCAATTAATTAGTGTTATATGGTTGTGGCATGAAAGCCGTGAGCAAATCAGTTTCCTGGTTAGCGAAACGCTTTCAGCTAAATCCCGAAATCAACATGTAGAGAAGGAAATCCGCGAAGCGATTGCGTCGTTACTGGTACCTTCTCTGGTGATGATTGGCTTCACGTTGTTCTTCTCATTTTGGGCGATTACCTGGATAACCCGTCCTTTGAACCGCCTGCGCACAAGCCTTGCAAATCGGTCTGCTGACAACCTGTCACCGCTATCCATGTATTCAGATATGGACGAAATGGTGGCTGTGACCAACTCACTGAACCAACTCCTGGCGCGGCTCAACCATACCATTCAGCAAGAACGCTTATTTACCGCAGATGCCGCACATGAACTACGAACGCCTCTTGCTGGCATTCGGCTACACCTCGAGTTGATGGCAAACTCAGGCGTTCAGCAGGCTCCTATGCTGTTGGAACGTATAGACCAGTTGATGCATACCATTGAGCAATTGCTGATGCTCTCACGTGCCGGACAAGCGCTGGCGAGTGGTCATTACGATACGCTTGACTGGTATCGTGACATCATTTCGCCGCTCAAGATTGAAATGGAAGAAATGGTACTCTTACGCGAGCAAACCATTATCTGGCCACATGAAGGTCAAAATACCGTTCAGGGTGATGCCGTACTACTCCGCCTGATGTTGCGTAACCTGATGGAAAACGCATCTCGATATAGTCCGCCTAAAAGTACCATTTCGATATCATTAACCGCCCAGGATAACGGAGCGAAGCTCACGGTTTCAGACCAGGGACCGGGCATCGACGAAAAACATCGCCAGACAATTACCGATCCATTCCGTCGAATGGATGAACGTTATGGTGGAAGTGGACTTGGGCTGAATATTGTCCAACGAATCGTCCAGCTTCATCATGGAAAACTGGCGTTGGATAACGGTACCGATGGTGTTGGTCTGCAAGCAAGTTGCTTGATCCCATCGCAGAACCAATAAAAAAAGGCCGGAAATCTCCGGCCTTTTTTATGATAACGTCTTATTTCTGATAAATGATTTCGACACCTTCGTCGTCATCTTCATCCCAGTCGTCATCCCAATCTTCGTCTTCTTCTGCTTCCACCGCGTCGAGTTGTTGTTGATGGTAGTCATCCCACATAAACTCAACTTTCTCAGGTGCCACAGGCTGAAGCTCAGCAACTTTCGGGTTAGCAATGATAAAGTCCATTACATCCCAGCACAGTGCGTTGACGCCTTCGCGATTAACAGCAGAGATCAGATAGTATTTATCTTCCCAGCCCATCGCCGTCGCAATTTCTTTGGCGCGCGCTTCGGCATCTTCTTTGCTCATCAGATCGGCTTTGTTGAATACTAACCAACGCGGCTTCTCAGCAAGTTTCTCGCTGTATTTTTCCAATTCACCAATAATGATACGGGCATTTTCAACCGGATCTGATTCGTCAATTGGCGCGATATCGATGAGGTGCAATAGCACACGGCAACGTTCAAGGTGCTTCAGGAAGCGGATACCGAGGCCTGCGCCTTCAGCAGCGCCTTCAATCAGCCCTGGGATATCAGCAACCACAAAGCTCTTCTCGTTATCCATACGGACTACGCCAAGGCTTGGAATCAAGGTAGTAAACGGATAATCCGCTACTTTTGGTTTTGCCGCTGAAACAGAGCGAATGAACGTAGATTTACCGGCATTGGGTAAACCCAGCATACCCACGTCAGCCAGCAGCAACAGCTCAAGCTGGATATCACGCTTCTCACCTGGCGTACCCATGGTCTTTTGACGCGGAGTACGGTTTACAGATGATTTAAAACGGGTGTTACCCAGACCGTGCCAACCGCCCTTAGCCACCATCAGCTTCTGACCATGCTGGGTCATGTCACCCATGGTTTCGCCAGTACCCTGATCGATAACACGCGTCCCTACAGGCACTTTAACAGTGATGTCTTTACCACGTTTACCGGTACAGTCACGGCTCTGGCCATTTTGACCACGTTCAGCACGGAAAGACTTCTCGAAGCGATAATCGATCAATGTGTTGAGGTTTTCATCCGCCTCAAGCCAGACATCACCGCCATCACCGCCATCACCACCGTCCGGGCCACCTCTGGGAATATATTTTTCACGACGGAAGCTAACGCAGCCGTTACCGCCATCACCTGCTACGACCAGGATCGTTGCTTCATCAACAAACTTCATTTCACTTCTCCGTAAATCATTCGCCCGAACGTTGTACTGGAAGGACAGCTTCGGTTTTGCGCCAACGTCCCCAAAGACGGTGACCAATGGCTGAATACATTGCACCTGCAACCACGACGAACGCGCCGGTATAACCTACGAGGTTAAGTAACGGCATGGCGAAGAAATCGGGCCAGGCTAACGCTAATAAATCTGAAAATAGCAAAGTAAACAGCGGGGTCAGCGTGATAATGGCGCTAACCTGTGCCGCCTGCCACCGTGCCATTGCTTCTGCCAATGCCCCATACCCAACCAGTGTATTCAGGCCGCAGAAAACTAAACATGCCAGCTGCCAATGACTGAGTTGGAAAACTTTATCCAACTGAGCCAGCGGCAAAAGCGCAAGAGTACATAAAGTGTACAGCAAAAAGAGGATCTGTTGCGAGGCCAGGCGGCGTAATAATACCTTCTGCGCCACACCATAGGTGACCCACACTGTCGCCGCCAGAACACCGAATATCACCCCAAGAGTGTAATCCGTCAGGCGGGTAAAAATTTCTATCAGGCTGGTGTTAAAGAACATAACCAACCCGCAAAGTAGCATTATGGCGCCGATGACTTGCGTGCCGCGCATCTTCTCTTTGAGCACAACCACACTTGCCACCATCATTCCCACCGGGGAAAGCTGGCCAATCACCTGAGAAGCCGTTGGACTCAGGTATTGCAACGAAGAACTAAACAGCAAAAAGTTTCCGAACAACCCACCCGTAGCAATAGCGAGCAAAGCCAACCAGCGTGGTTTTCGAAACAGGCGTAAAGGTGGCAATTTTCCGCGTATCGCGAGAATGCTACCGAGCCCCAGGCTTGCCATCAGAAATCGATAAAAGACCACCGTAGGCGGTTCCATTACCGTCAGCACTTGTTTCATTGCTATTGGCAGTGCTCCCCAGCAAATTGCTGTAGTAAGCGCCAACAGAATGCCAATGCCTGCCTGCTGTTTCATTGCGTGATCCCTGCGACTGCATGATTTACCGGTCGCAGAATGTAAAAAGCCCCGCAACGTGTTGCGGGGCTTCTATCCGTTACCGGGACGCGAAAAACTTATTCAGCAACGATGCTGATGAACTTACGGTTTTTCGGACCTTTAACTTCGAACTTAACTTTACCGTCAGTCAAAGCGAACAGAGTATGATCTTTGCCGCAACCTACGTTTGTACCAGCGTGGAATTTAGTACCACGTTGACGAACGATAATGCTGCCTGCCAGAACTGCTTCACCGCCGAAACGTTTTACGCCCAGACGTTTAGCTTCGGAATCGCGACCGTTACGAGTAGAGCCGCCAGCCTTTTTATGTGCCATTTAATATGCTCCCCTGTATTAAGCGCTGATGCCGGTGATTTTCACATCAGTGAACCACTGACGATGACCCTGCTGCTTACGGTAGTGTTTACGACGACGAAACTTAACAATCTTAATTTTCTCGCCACGACCATGAGCAACAACTTCAGCTTTGATTACGCCGCCATCGACGAAAGGAACGCCGATTTTGATTTCTTCACCATTAGCGATCATCAGAACTTCTGCGAACTCAACTGCTTCGCCAGTTGCGATGTCCAGCTTTTCCAGGCGAATGGTTTGACCTTCGCTGACTCGGTGTTGTTTACCACCACTTTGGAAAACCGCGTACATATAAAACTCCGCTTTCCGCACGCACCCTACGTATGTTTCAGGTGGCGCTATAAATATTCACAATAGGGCGCGAATATTACGCAAAACGAGAGCCTTTGACAAGCCCTGTCATGAAACAGAGTAGAAAAAAAACGCAACATCACACCAGCCGTTTATCTGCCTCGTTTTTTCAGTACAATCTGTACTACATTATTACTCCTCTACCCTCACGTGATTTCGTACAGACATGTGGTAAACAGGACTTTAAGCCAGAATTTTGCGATGAATTTAGAAAAAATTAATGAGTTAACCGCGCAAGATATGGCGGGCGTCAATGCGGTCATCCTCGAACAGTTGAATTCAGATGTCCAATTGATCAATCAGTTAGGGTATTACATCGTCAGTGGCGGTGGTAAGCGTATCCGCCCAATGATTGCTGTACTTGCTGCTCGTGCGCTCGGCTATCAGGGCAATGCACATGTCAATATTGCAGCACTCATCGAGTTTATTCACACGGCCACGTTATTACATGATGACGTGGTAGATGAATCGGATATGCGCCGTGGTAAGGCCACGGCCAACGCGGCGTTCGGTAATGCTGCCAGTGTTCTGGTCGGCGATTTTATTTACACCCGCGCCTTCCAGATGATGACTCAGCTCGGCTCACTCAAGGTGCTTGAGGTCATGTCAGAAGCGGTGAACGTCATTGCTGAAGGCGAAGTTCTGCAATTGATGAACTGCAATGACCCTGATATCACTGAAGAAAGCTATATGCGGGTGATCTACAGCAAAACAGCACGTTTGTTTGAAGCTGCCGCTCAATGCTCGGGTATTTTAGCTGATGCCACTGCAGAGCAAGAGAAAGCGCTTCAGGATTATGGCCGCTATCTGGGTACCGCATTCCAGCTCATTGATGACCTGCTGGACTACAGTGCTGACGGGCAAACGTTGGGCAAGAATGTCGGTGATGACCTTAACGAAGGCAAGCCTACTCTCCCGCTCTTGCACGCAATGCGTAACGGCACAGCAGAGCAAGAAAAGATGATTCGTGAAGCCATTGAACATGGTAACGGGCGTCATTTGCTGCAACCGGTACTGGACGCGATGGCGGAATGTGGCTCCCTGGAATGGACTCAATTACGAGCAGAACAGGAAGCTGACAAAGCGATTGCAGCCCTGAATATCCTGCCAGAAAGTGAGCATAAACACGCGTTGATTGCTTTGGCTCATATGGCCGTTCAGCGCGACCGCTAAACTTTTTAGCGCGCCGTTAAAAGGCGCGCTAAGTTTCCAATAAATCACTCCACCCTTTCTCTCGCCATATCCCCACAACACTGTTTTCATTGATTTTCATTCACTTTGTGTGGAAATACACAGATTTAATTTTTCACGCAATTATTGGAATCTTTTGAATTACCACTATGCTATAACTTCCTTTGATTAAACCGGTAAATTAAGCGGTTACAGGGAGAGACATGGAAAGTAGAAATTCTGACTGGCACCCAGCAGACATTATCGCAGGGCTACGTAAACGGGGAACATCGCTGGCGGCTGAATCACGAAAAGCGGGGCTAAGCTCATCGACCCTCGCTAACGCGTTGACGCGTCCGTGGCCAAAGGGAGAATTGATTATCGCACAAGCACTGGATATTTCGCCGTGGATGATTTGGCCTTCACGCTATTATGATCCACAAACTAATCAGTTAATTAATCGCGCGAAATTGATGCGTAAGCGATAAAAAAACCGGGCATGCCCGGTTTTCTCTATTAACAACGAAAATTATTCGCCGCCACTACCTTTCACACGCTCAATCTGCGCACCCAGCGCTTGAAGTTTATCTTCAATACGCTCGTAGCCACGATCAATATGGTAAATACGATCAACTACAGTGGTCCCTTCAGCGATACAGCCAGCCAGCACCAGGCTTGCTGAGGCACGCAGGTCGGTTGCCATCACTTGTGCACCAGACAGTTTTTCAACGCCGTGGCAAATCACTGTATTACTTTCAATCTCTGCATGTGCACCCATACGAATCAGTTCTGGGACGTGCATGAAGCGGTTTTCAAAAATGGTTTCGGTGATAACACCTGTGCCTTCTGCAACCAGGTTCAACAAAGTGAACTGTGCTTGCATATCCGTCGGGAAGCCTGGGTGCGGAGCAGTACGCACGGTGACACCTTTAGGGCGCTTGCCGTGCATATCCAGGCTTACCCAATCCTCGCCCACTTCGATATCACCACCCGCTTCGCGCAGCTTCGCCAGCACAGCATCGAGCGTGTCTGGTTTAGCATTACGGCAAATAATTTTGCCGCCAGAAATCGCCGCAGCAACCAGGAAAGTACCGGTTTCAATGCGGTCAGGCACTACCCGGTAAACGCCGCCACCCAGACGCTTAACGCCTTCAATGGTGATGCGATCGCTGCCTGCGCCTGTGATTTTTGCACCCAGCGTATTCAGGAAGTTCGCTGTATCAACGATTTCCGGTTCACGGGCTGCGTTTTCAATGACAGTGGTGCCTTCAGCAAGCGTTGCAGCACTCATGATGGTGACAGTGGCGCCTACGCTCACTTTGTCCATCACGATGTGCGCGCCTTTCAGGCGACCCTGTACAGAAGCTTTAACGTAGCCTTCTTCCAGTTTGATTTCGGCGCCCAGTTGCTCAAGACCTGTAATATGCAGGTCCACTGGACGTGCACCAATGGCACAACCGCCCGGCAAAGAAACCTGACCCTGACCAAAACGCGCAACCAACGGTCCCAGTGCCCAAATAGAAGCACGCATGGTTTTCACCAGCTCATACGGCGCACAAAAAATATTAACGTCGCTGGCATCGATCCACACAGAACCATTACGTTCGACCTTGGTACCCAGTTGGCTTAGCAGCTTCATGGTGGTATCAATGTCTTTCAGTTTTGGAACGTTTTGAATCTCAACTGGCTCTTCGGCCAACAGAGCAGCGAAGAGGATCGGCAGGGCTGCATTCTTAGCCCCGGAGATCGTTACTTCACCACTCAGTCGGGTTGGCCCCTGAACACGAAATTTATCCATTACAGCTGCTCTCTTTTAAATTCAAGTCGTTACAACCCGCCGTGGCGAATTGCTCAAAAACCATTAAGTTTACGATCGCGATCCCACTCCTGCGGAGTATAGGTCTTGATGGAAACCGCATGAATGCGGTTATCAGCAATCAGCTCCATCAACGGCGCATAAACTGTCTGTTGCTTCTTCACGCGACTTAACTCGGCGAATAACTCACCCACCGCAATCACCTGAAAATGGCTGCCATCGCCTGAAACGTGGACTTCCTGGAGGGGCAGTGCGTTCATCAGCACTGTCTGAATTTCATGATTTTCCATGGGATATAATTCGTCGGTTAAGGAAACAAGCCACACATCTTAGAGGAAAGTGGCGCGCGCTTAAATAAGCAAAAAGCCCCTGATCTTAATAGATCAGGGGCAACGATAGTAACGCTATGAAAACACTAGCCTGCAAATGCAGGGAGGATGTCTTCGGGTAAGTTATAAAGTTTAGTCAGTGTCTGTAAGTTATCACTGGCTCCCTGGAGCTCCACTTCAACGTTTTGACGTCTGGAGAAAGCCACAAGATGAATCAACAACGCTAAGCCTGAGGTATCTACTCGAGATAAACCAGAAAGGTTAAGGGTCTTGATACCTGCCATGATTTGCTGACGTTGGCGCCACAAAGGCCCTACGGTGTCGCTATCCAGCTCACCCGTCAGGTGCAAGGTTGCGGCTTCACGCTGCCAGTTAAGCCCACCCACCATTACTTTTTCGCTTCCAGTGTGATTGGCATGCGGGAGATAGTTTGCAGTTGCGCCGTCAAACCATCGATACCTTTGGTACGCAGGATATCGCTCCACTCATTTTGCTTGGTGGTGATCATACTGACACCTTCAGCAATCATGTCGTACGCTTGCCAATGGCCGGTTTGGGTGTTTTTACGCCATTGGAAATCAAGACGCACCGGCGGACGGCCGTTTGGATCGATGATGGTTACACGAATTGCAACGATACTGGCATCCCCCAGCGGCTGCTCAGGGGCAATTTGGTAGGACTGCCCGTTATACATGGCAAGAGCCTGGCCGTAAGCTTGTTTCAGGTATTCTTCGAATGCTTTGAAATAGGCATCACGTTGTGCAGGTGTCGCATCTTTATAGTAACGCCCCAGAACCAGAGCCCCTGCGTATTTAACCTGCACATAAGGTAACAGTTCCTGGCCGACGACTTCGCGCAGGTAGTCAGGGTTTTGGCGAATTTTAGGTTGCTCATTTTTAAGACGGTCAAAAGTTTTTTGCGCCGCTTCACCCATCAATTTGTAAGGGTTACTTTGATCCGCAGCATTTGCCAGCGGCGCGATGACCAGCATAGCAATCATAATAAGTCGTTTAAACATAACACTTTTCCTCTTAGATTAGTGCGTGGTGCCAGGCTGTGGCGCTGCACTATTATTCTCTGAATCCTGCGATGGGGTATCCCCTGAATTCTGATTATCACCATTTCCGCTCTTATACAGGAATTGGCCAATCAGGTCCTCCAGCACCAGAGCTGATTTCGTATCCTGAATCGTCCCGCCTTCTTTCAGGATAGATGAGCCGAGTTCCGGGTCATCAAAACCGAGGTTTAATGCCAGATACTGCTCACCCAGCAAACCCGAAGTGCGGATAGCCAGTGAACTGGTGTCAGGAATATGGTCATAGCGTTTTTCAATATCCAGGGTAACACGAGGTAAGTACGTTTTCGGATCCAGAGTAATATCGTCAACTCGCCCTATCACCACACCGCCAAGGCGCAACGGAGAACCCGTTTTCAGGCTGCCAATGTTATCAAAGGTCGCATAAATCCGGTAAGTTGGCTCGTTGCGCAGCGAGGTAACGTTCGCCACTTTCAGACACAAGAATACGATGGCTGCCAGCGCAATAATTAAAAATGCTCCAACCCCAGTTTCAAATTTCTTAGTTTGCATGAACTTAATTCCCAAACATCAGTGCTGTGAGCACAAAATCCAGACCTAAAACGGCCAATGAAGCGTGCACAACGGTTCGTGTTGTTGCCCGGCTAATCCCTGCGGACGTTGGAATAGCATCGTAGCCATTGAATAACGCAATCCAGGTTACTGTTATCGCAAACACGACACTTTTGATAACACAGTTAACCAAATCAGTACGCCAGTTGACGGCATTTTGCATTGCAGACCAGAAGAACCCTGAGTCGATGCCCTTCCAGTTCACCCCCACCAGCGCGCCACCCCAAATACCCACTGCGACAAAAATAAGCGTCAGCAATGGCAATGAAATGACACCCGCCCAAAAACGAGGTGAAACGACTCGACGTAAAGGATCGACCGCCATCATTTCCATACTGGAGAGTTGTTCTGTTGCCTTCATCAGGCCGATTTCTGCGGTCAGCGCTGAGCCAGCGCGCCCGGCGAACAGAAGTGCTGCGACGACAGGACCAAGCTCTCGCAGTAAGGACAAGGCGACCAGCATGCCGAGGCTTGATTCCGCACTGTAGGTCGTCAAAACTAAGTAGCCTTGCAGACCAAGCACCATGCCGATAAACAAGCCAGAAACAATAATGATAATCAGCGAGAGAACGCCGACGTTATACAGTTGGCGAATAAGCAACGGTGTGTGTTTACGGAATTCAGG
The DNA here is from genome assembly GCF_027594725.1 of Buttiauxella sp. WJP83. Taxonomy (NCBI): domain Bacteria; kingdom Pseudomonadati; phylum Pseudomonadota; class Gammaproteobacteria; order Enterobacterales; family Enterobacteriaceae; genus Buttiauxella; species Buttiauxella sp. WJP83. The sequence goes on along the minus strand of NZ_CP110080.1, from coordinate 478,447 downwards.
CTTCCCCACCACCGCATTGAAAAGCATTATCCCAGCCCGGCCAAATGACGCGCAGGTTTTCAATCCCCGCCGTCCGAATGATGCCAGTGCATTAAAGAACATGAGCAACTTAACTCCCTGTTTCTGATAATAAGTCATTCCGATAATCCATCGCCGGATATCGGAACGGTACTGGCCCATCGGCAATACCATCGAGGAACTGGCGCACCCGCGGGTCACAATTTTCACGCAGAGCCGCAGGGGTTCCTTCAGCCACAATGTGCTGATCCGCTGCAATATAGGCGTAATCGGCAATACTCAGCACTTCAGGTACGTCGTGAGAAACCACAATACAAGTGACACCCAGGGCGCTATTCAATTCTGAAATCAGTTTGACCAACACCCCCATAGTAATAGGATCCTGGCCAACAAATGGCTCATCAAACATGATCAAGTCGGGTTCGAGAGCGATGGCGCGAGCGAGGGCTGCACGTCGGGCCATGCCGCCAGAGAGTTCGTTCGGCATCAGTTTAGCGGCACCGCGTAATCCCACCGCCTCAAGCTTCATCATCACGGTGCTGCGCAGCAACTCTTCCGGCAAGCGACGATGTTCGCGCAGTGGGTATGCCACATTTTCAAAGACATTCAGGTCAGTAAACAGCGCGCCAGACTGGAACAGCATACTCATGCGTTTACGAACAGTGTATAAACGCGAGCGCGACATGGCCGGTACGTTTTCACCGTCAAACAGGATTTCACCGCTGTCAGGTTGAATTTGACCGCCTATCAACCGCAATAAAGTTGTTTTGCCAATACCTGACGGCCCCATTATGGCGGTAATTTTACCCCGTGGCACGTTCAGGGAAATATTGTCAAAGATGCGCCGACTACCGCGAGTAAAACTCACACCGCGAATTTCGACCAGATTCGTCTGCGTCTGGCTCATCGTATTTCCTTTTATCAAGTTCACGGACGAAGCATTAATTGGAAACTCGGTTCCAACCTAATATCCTTACAGAATATTACCTGTCCATATTAGCGAAAACTGGCATTTGTTTTACTTTTCTGCCACATAAAGTCAGAATTAAGAATCTTGCCCGGCCCTACAGATCTGTATGCTCTGCCGGTACTTTCACAGCACAAGACCGGCGATTATACCTGAATTAAGGATTTTGCATGCTGTTAGCTACAGCTCTGTTAATTATTGGTTTGCTTTTGGTCGTCTATGGTGCCGACCGACTCGTGTTTGCCGCATCAATACTTTGCCGCAGTTTTGGGGTTCCCCCGCTGCTGATCGGCTTGACTGTCGTCAGTATCGGCACTTCGTTACCTGAACTCATCGTTGCCAGTTCTGCGGCCTTTCATGGCCAGTTAGATTTAGCGGTAGGAACGGCCTTAGGTTCAAATATCACCAATATTTTGCTCATTCTTGGCTTAGCCGCCCTTTTGCATCCATTTACCGTGAATTCCGATATTCTTCGGCGCGAATTACCCCTAATGTTAGTCGTCAGCGCCATTATTGGCTGGCTACTTTTTGACAACCAGTTAAGCGTTGTTGATGGTGTTATTTTAATTACTGTAGCGGTGGCGTATCTGCTGTTTACGATTAAAATAGCGCGCCTTGCCGGAAATGAAGGTGCCGATAAACTGACGCGTGAGCAGTTGTCAGAGCTTCCTCGAGAAGGGAGCCGCCCCGTCGCATTTTTGTGGCTCGCCGTTGCCCTCATTATTATGCCAATGGCCACGCGCATGGTTATCGATAACGCCAGCGTGTTGGCACATTACTTTGGTGTAAGTGAGTTAGTGATTGGCCTGACGATTATTTCGGTTGGCACTAGCCTGCCTGAGCTAGCAACAACCATAGCGGGTGCGCGTAAAGGCGAAGATGATATTGCGATTGGCAATATCATTGGCTCGAATATTTTCAATATCGTTCTGGTACTGGGTATTCCTGCGTTAATCGCACCGGGCGAAATCAACCCTCTTGCTTTTGCACGAGACTATTGGGTGATGTTAGTAGTCAGTGCCATTTTCGCCGTACTTTGCTGGCGTAAGTCTCGCTCTATCGGCAAGACGGTCGGTGCTCTGTTAACATGTAGCTTCTTCGTATGGATTGTGGTGCTGTGGTTTGTTGCATCACCGGTCGTTGGGTAAAACGGAACGGAAATTATGTCACATATAGATTTACAACCGGGTTTTGACTTTCAACAAGCAGGCAAAGAAGTCCTGAAGATCGAACGTGAAGGCCTGGATCAACTTGAGCAATACATCAACACAGACTTCTCTGCAGCCTGTGAAAAAATGTTTTATTGCAAAGGTAAAGTCGTCGTTATGGGCATGGGCAAGTCCGGCCACATCGGTAAAAAGATGGCAGCGACCTTTGCCAGCACCGGAACACCGTCATTCTTCGTCCATCCAGGTGAAGCCAGCCACGGCGATCTCGGGATGGTAAGCGCACAAGATATTGTTATCGCGATTTCAAACTCCGGTGAATCAAACGAGATTCTGGCACTGATTCCGGTTCTTAAGCGCTTACAGGTTCCACTCATCTGCATCACCAGCCGCCCGGAAAGCTCCATGGGCAAAGCGGCTGATGTCCATTTGTGTGTCAAAGTACCGCAAGAGGCCTGCCCACTTGGCCTGGCCCCAACCTCAAGCACCACAGCAACCCTGGTGATGGGTGATGCCCTTGCCGTTGCGTTGCTTAAAGCTCGTGGTTTTACCGCAGAAGATTTTGCACTTTCTCACCCAGGCGGCGCATTGGGTCGTAAACTGTTACTACGCGTCAGCGATATCATGCACAGCGGTAATGAGATCCCTCATGTCAGTAAAGATGCGTCATTGCGCGATGCATTACTGGAAATTACGCGTAAAAATATGGGGATGACCGTGATCTGTGACTCTTTGATGAAAATTGAAGGGATCTTCACGGATGGCGATTTACGCCGTGTCTTTGATATGGGCGTGGACCTCCACTCCGTGAATATCGCAGATGTCATGACGCCAGGCGGAATTCGAGTTCGTCCGTCACTACTGGCGGTAGATGCTCTCAATCTGATGCAGTCTCGCCACATTACCTCGGTATTGGTTGCAGATGGCGACCAATTACTCGGTGTGGTACATATGCATGACATGCTACGCGCTGGCGTGGTTTAACAAAGGATTAGCCTTAATGAGTAACCATGAAGCGTCACTTGCCACCTGTTATGGCCCGGTAAGCACGCGCGTGATGGAGCGGGCCGCAAACGTGCGCCTGCTTATTTTAGATGTTGATGGTGTGATGTCTGATGGCCTGATTTACATGGGTAATAGCGGCGAAGAGCTGAAAGCATTCAACGTGCGTGACGGCTACGGGATTCGCTGCGCGCTGACTTCTGATATCGAAGTTGCGATTATTACTGGCCGCAAAGCAAAGCTTCTTGAAGACCGATGTGAAACGCTGGGTATTACCCATCTCTATCAAGGGCAATCTGACAAGCTTGTGGCTTTTGATGATCTATTAGAGAAACTCGCTATCCCAGCGGAGCACGTCGCTTATGTTGGTGATGACTTAATCGACTGGCCCGTTATGGCTAAAGTGGGTTTGAGCGTTGCAGTTTCCGATGCTCATCCATTGCTTATTCCTCGTGCCGACTATGTGACACGCATTGCTGGCGGGCGTGGGGCGGTTCGCGAAGTATGTGATCTCCTGTTACTGGCACAAGGAAAGCTTGATGAGGCCAAAGGGCTATCTATATGAGTAATACCAGACGTTGGGTTATCATCCTGCTTTCATTGCTGGTATTGATATTGATTGGCGTAAATCTGGCCGATAAAGATACCGTTGTTCAACCGACGGTAAGCAGCAACGAGCCAACCTATCAAAGTGAACATTCCACGACCCTCGCCTACAGTCCGGAAGGGGCTTTGAATTATCGGTTGGTTGCGGAACACGTTGAATATTTTTCCGATACCGCCATTTCGTGGTTCACCAACCCAGTGATGACGCAGTATGACGAAAACAAAGTTGCAACCTGGTCATTACGAGCAGATCGCGCCAAACTTACTAACGATCGGATGCTGTATTTGTATGGGAATGTGGTGCTGACCGCTCTGACACCAGACTCTCAGCTACGCAAAATTACCACGGACAATGCGCAGGTTAATTTAGTCACTCAGGATGTTGCCTCTGATGACCAGGTAACCTTGTATGGAACCAGCTTTAACTCCACCGGCCTCAAAATGCGTGGAAACTTACGCAGCAAAAATGCCGAGCTGATTGAAAAGGTTAGAACATCCTATGAAATCCCAAATAAACAAACTCAGCCGTAATTTAGTACTAACCAGTACGCTTTTAGCCGCCAGTTTTTCGGCATTTGCGCTGACCGGTGATACCGACCAGCCGATTCACATTGAATCTGACCAACAGTCGCTGGATATGCAAGGTAACGTCGTCACCTTTACAGGCAATGTGATTGTGACGCAAGGCAGTATTAAAATTAACGCCGATAAAGTGGTTGTGACTCGTCCTGGCGGTGAAGAAGGTAAGGAAGTCATTGATGGTTATGGTAATCCTGCCACTTTCTATCAGATGCAGGATAGCGGTAAGCCAGTTAAAGGCCACGCGTCTACCATGCACTATGAGCTACAAAATGATTTCGTCGTGCTAACCGGAAATGCCTATCTGGAACAATTGGATAGCAATATCAAAGGCGACAAGATTACTTACCTGGTAAAAGAACAGAAGATGCAGGCCTTTAGCGAAAAAGGTAAACGTGTCACAACCGTTCTGGTCCCTTCTCAGTTGCAGAAAAAAGACGGCCAGGCTCCGGCACCAGCCCCTGCGCAGAAAAAGAGTAACTAATTCGTTATGGCTACTTTAATTGCAAAAAATCTCGCCAAAGCCTACAAGGGCCGCCGCGTTGTTGAAGATGTCAGCCTGACTGTTAAGTCTGGTGAAATTGTGGGATTACTTGGCCCGAACGGTGCCGGGAAAACCACGACCTTTTACATGGTGGTTGGCATTGTGCCGCGTGATGCAGGCAACATCATTATTGATGATGAAGATATTAGTCTGCTGCCGTTGCATGCTCGTGCTCGTCGCGGCATCGGTTACTTACCGCAAGAAGCATCGATTTTCCGCCGTTTAAGTGTGTTCGATAACTTGATGGCCGTGCTGCAAATCCGTGACGACCTTTCTGTTGAGCAGCGTGAAGACCGCGCTAATGAGCTGATGGAAGAGTTCCACATCGAACATTTGCGCAATAACCTCGGGCAGTCATTGTCTGGTGGTGAGCGCCGCCGTGTTGAAATTGCCCGCGCACTTGCGGCTAATCCAAAATTTATTCTTCTGGATGAACCTTTTGCCGGTGTTGACCCAATATCCGTCATCGACATCAAGCGAATCATCGAGCATCTGCGCGACAGCGGTCTCGGAGTACTGATTACTGACCATAACGTACGTGAAACGCTGGCTGTTTGTGAACGTGCTTACATCGTAAGCCAGGGCCATTTAATCGCCCATGGCACACCAGCTGAAATCCTGGAAGACGAGCATGTTAAGCGCGTGTATCTGGGCGAAGAGTTCAGACTCTGATAGGGTAGACCCATAATTCTGTACACCTGAGGAAGCTCGCTCTGAATATGAAGCAAGGTTTGCAATTAAGGCTTAGCCAACAACTTGCTATGACCCCCCAGCTACAGCAGGCAATTCGTCTGTTGCAACTGTCGACGTTAGAGCTACAGCAAGAACTTCAGCAAGCACTGGAAAGTAACCCACTGCTTGAGCAAACCGATCTGCATGAAGAAATTGAGACTCAGGAAGTTCGTGAAGATGAAGCGTTAGATACTCGCGAGGCACTCGAACAAAAAGAGATGCCCGACGAGTTACCGCTGGATGCCAGCTGGGATGAAATCTACACCGCGGGCACGCCATCAGGAACCGGAACAGATTACATTGACGATGAATTGCCGGTTTATCAGGGTGAAACGACACAAACGCTGCAAGATTATTTAATGTGGCAGGTCGATCTCACCCCGTTTTCAGACACCGACACAGCGATAGCGACGTCTATTGTCGATGCCGTTGACGAAATGGGTTACCTCACGGTCTCTCTGGAAGAAATTCTGGAAAGCATGGGTGATGACGAAATCACCCTCGACGAAGTGGAAGCGGTACTCAAACGCGTACAACGTTTCGATCCTGTTGGTGTCGCCGCACGCGATCTGCGTGACTGCCTGCTTATACAGCTTTCGCAATTCGCCCGCGAAACACCGTGGCTAACCGAAGCCCGCTTGATTGTCAGCGATCACCTGGATCTGCTCGCCAACCATGATTTCCGCAGCCTGATGCGCGTCACGCGTCTGAAAGAGGAAGTATTGAAAGAGGCAATGTGCCTGATTCAATCTCTTGACCCGCGCCCAGGACAATCTATTCAGACCAGCGAACCGGAATATGTCATTCCGGATGTGCTGGTGAAAAAAGTACAGGGTCGCTGGACCGTAGAACTGAACGCCGACAGCATTCCACGTTTGAAAATAAACCAGCAGTACGCTGCGATGGGCACCAACGCCCGCAATGACAGCGACTCGCAGTTTATTCGCAGTAACTTACAAGAAGCAAAGTGGCTGATTAAAAGTCTGGAAAGCCGGAACGACACGCTGCTGCGCGTCAGCCGCTGCATTGTAGAGCAACAGCAGGGCTTCTTTGAACTTGGCGAAGAACACATGAAACCGATGGTTCTCGCTGATATCGCCCAGGTGGTCGAGATGCATGAGTCGACCATTTCCCGTGTGACCACGCAGAAATACCTGCATAGCCCACGCGGTATATTTGAATTGAAGTATTTCTTCTCAAGCCATGTTAATACCGAAGGTGGGGGCGAAGCCTCCTCGACGGCAATTCGTGCATTGGTGAAGAAATTAATTGCTGCGGAAAACCCTGCGAAACCACTGAGTGATAGCAAGTTAACGACTATGCTATCCGATCAGGGGATCATGGTGGCACGCCGCACCGTTGCGAAGTACCGAGAGTCTTTATCCATACCACCGTCAAATCAGCGTAAGCAATTGGTTTGACTTAACCGATAAGGAAGACACTATGCAGCTCAACATTACAGGACATAACGTCGAAATCACTGACGCACTACGCGATTTTGTGAGTACGAAGTTTGCCAAACTGGAGCAGTACTTCGAAAGAATTAACCAAGTCTATATTGTGTTAAAAGTGGAAAAAGTCACGCATATTGCCGATGCAACGCTACATGTAAATGGTGGTGAAATTCATGCCAGCGCGGAAGGCCAGGATATGTATGCGGCGATTGATGGTTTGATTGATAAACTGGCACGCCAGTTAACCAAACATAAAGATAAACTAAAACAACACTGATAATCCGGGCAACTGTTACAACCCTGCGGCCTGTTACGCTAAGTGACGGGCCGTTAGCATAACAGGGTGCTTAGGTGAACTTATGATGAACAACGATTCTGCTCTACAACTTAGTAATGTCCTGAACAAGGAATGTACCCGTACCAATGTACATTGCCAGAGTAAAAAACGTGCACTGGAAATCATCAGTGAACTGGCAGCAAAACAGCTCGGCCTGCCACCACAAGTGGTGTTTGAGGCTGTGTTGACGCGCGAACGAATGGGCAGTACCGGTATCGGTAATGGTATCGCCATCCCTCATGGAAAACTGGAAGAAGATACCACTCGTGCTGTCGGGGTCTTTATTAAACTGGAAACCCCTATCGCCTTTGATGCTATCGATAATCAGCCGGTTGACCTGATGTTTGCGCTGCTTGTTCCTGCGGATCAAACAAAAACGCATTTGCATACTTTGTCATTGGTCGCGAAACGTCTGGCTGACAAAACGATTTGCCGACGCCTGCGGTCCGCACAGAGCGATGAAGAGCTTTATCAGATCATTACCGAAACAGAACAAGGTAGTGAAAGTGAATAATCTGGCTGCGGTCATGCGAAAGCCACAGCAAGAGAAGTTGGGGGAGTGATGACATGGTGCTGATGATTGTCAGCGGCCGCTCTGGTTCAGGGAAGTCTGTAGCCTTGCGCGCGTTAGAAGATATGGGATTCTACTGTGTAGATAACCTGCCAGTGGTACTGTTGCCTGATCTTGCCAAAACTCTCGCAGAGCGCCAAATTTCTGCGGCAGTCAGCATTGATGTGCGTAACATGCCGGAAAACCCAGAAATTTTTGAACAGGCAATGACTAACCTGCCTGATACCTTTTCGCCGCAATTATTGTTCCTTGATGCCGACCGCAACACGCTGATTCGTCGTTATAGTGACACTCGCCGTCTGCATCCGCTTTCAAGTAAAAATCTATCGCTAGAAAGTGCGATAGATGAAGAAAGTGATTTGCTGGAGCCATTGAAATCAAGAGCCGACCTGATCATTGATACTTCTGAGATGTCAGTGCATGAGCTCGCGGAAATGTTGCGTACTCGCCTGCTTGGTAAGCGTGAACGCGAACTGACCATGGTCTTCGAATCCTTTGGCTTTAAACACGGTATTCCGATTGATGCGGATTATGTGTTTGACGTACGCTTCCTGCCAAACCCACACTGGGACCCGAAACTGCGTCCGATGACGGGTTTGGACAGACCTGTGGCTGCGTTCCTCGACCGTCATACCGAAGTGCACAATTTTATCTACCAGACACGTAGCTATCTTGAGCTATGGTTACCCATGCTGGAAACCAACAATCGTAGCTATCTGACAGTGGCGATTGGCTGTACCGGCGGTAAACACCGTTCAGTTTATATTGCTGAGCAATTGGCAGACTATTTCCGCTCTCGTGGCAAAAACGTGCAATCTCGTCACCGTACGCTGGAAAAACGCAAAACATGACCGTAAAACAGACCGTTGAAATAACCAACAAACTGGGCATGCATGCACGCCCAGCAATGAAGCTGTTCGAATTGGTACAAAGCTTTGACGCTGAGGTCATGCTGCGCAATGAAGCAGGCACTGAAGCAGAAGCCAATAGCGTCATTGCACTACTGATGCTGGATTCTGCCAAAGGTGGCCACATTGAAATTGAAGTCACCGGCCCTGAAGAAGAGCAAGCATTGAACGCCGTTATCGCGCTGTTTAATGCCGGTTTTGACGAAGACTAATTCACTTCAATTCATTCTGCGCCAGGAATGACTCGCCACCCAGTTGGCGCATCTGGCGCAAAATCCATTGCTGACGTTGGCGTACATACCCGGAAGGCGCATTCACTTTAAAACGGATGGGATTCGGTAATACTGCCGCAAGTAAGGCAGCCTCTGAGGCAATCAGGCGGCTTGCAGGTTTATGGAAATAGCGCTGCGAAGCTTCTTCAACACCAAAAATTCCGTCACCAAATTCAGCAATATTCAGATAAACCGTCAGGATGCGACGTTTCGTCCAGACCACTTCCATACCGAGCGTTAATCCTGCCTCAAGACCTTTGCGCACATAGCTACGTCCGTCCCAAAGAAACAGGTTTTTTGCGGTTTGCTGTGAAAGCGTTGACGCACCGCGAACACGATTTTCATTACGTTCGTTATGAGCAACGGCTTTCTCAATAGCAGCAATATCAAAACCCCAGTGGTCAGGGAATTTCTGATCTTCGGCAGCGATAACTGCAAGCCCCATCCACGGCGAGATCTCGTCCATGCTCACCCAATCCGAATGCGCAACATAACTGAAGTCACCGCTGAACCAGGCACTGAACTGGCGCTCGACCATCACCGCTGAAAATGGCACTGGCATAAAGCTAAACAGAATTATTCCCGCCAGCCAAACTCCGACCAGCGCCAGCAAGCTACGCAGAAGCCAGCGCTTGAAGTAACTCAAGAGCGCGATACGCCCTTTCTTCATTCAGTCATATCCACAACACGAGCCACCAGCTTTTCGATACCCAAAGCAGCCTCGTCAATGCGTGTTGCTAACATGTACGCAGGTGTTGTCACTACTTTATGTTCTTCATCAACCACAATATCGTCGACCGGACATGGAACATGTTCGGCTCCCATCTCTTCGACTATCTCGGCGGTGTCGATATCTGTACCAATGGTCAATCGCACCGGCACATCAAGAATTTTTGGCAACATCACCGGGGCAATGCAGATAAAACCGAGTGGTTTACCCTGGGCATGGCAATCCCGGGCCAGTCGACGCAAATCGCTATCAACCACGCACTCGCTGCCAAGACTTGCAAAATTGCACAGGTTTTTAGCCGCTCCGAAACCGCCAGGGACTATCAATGCATCGAGTTCGTTAGCATCAGCCTGAGCCAATGGCATTACCGCACCGCGAGTGATTCGTGCCGCTTCGGCCAGTACATTACGATACTCAGTAGACTCATTATTAGTAAGGTGATTGATTACATCTGCTTGAGTTTTATCGGGTGCAAAGCATACCGCTTCAGCACCTGAGCGAGCGATAGCAAGCAAGGTAATGACAGCTTCCTGAATCTCGCTTCCGTCGTAGACCCCGCACCCACTGAGCACAACACCAATCTTCTTCATTTGGCCATTCCTTTTCATCATGCAATTTTTATCATCAGTTATGACAATTTGATCGCTATGCTTCACACATTTTACTGAATCATGTAACAAACTATTTAAGATTTGCTATCTTAATGCCTGAGCAGCACACGAGATTATCGGCTGCGCCATTTGGATAATGACTTATAACTCAACGGCGCAACCTACTTTTTCCCTGGTGTTGGCGCAGAATTCGCGCACCCCGGTTTATCCGGGGTCATTTTTTGGGAGCGTTCGCCACCCAAGCCTTCAGAACATCAACATCGTGTTGCCATTCTTGTTTCAACTCTTCAATCCACTCACCCACATTTTCTGACCAAGCAGGTAAATCCGGCGATTGAATTTGCTGAGCGACTTGCTGCAAATGACGTAGCCCGACAGAACCCGCGGCCCCTTTAATTTTATGCCCTTCTTCCACAACCCCTTTTTGGTCGCGAGCGGTCATATTAGAGTCCAGTACGCTCAGGTAACCCGGCATCATTTTTTCAAACATCGCCAGTCCATCGGTAATCAGTTTTGGCCCGACGAGGTCCATATACTGCTCAAGCATCGGAATATCGAGCAATGCTTGCTGTTTTTCACTATTAACTTGAGGCACTTGAGACTCCTTCTTAGACTCTGACTGTTGGTTGTCCCAGAATTTTTGGATCATCGCCATTAACGCCGGAACAGAGAGGGGTTTGCTTAGCACATCATCCATGCCAGCATCCAGATACTCTTTTTTATCTTTCAATACGTTAGCAGTCAACGCCACCAGCGGTGGTAAATCTTCACGCGCATAACGCGTCGTCAATTGCCGGGAGATATCCAGGCCAGTCATATCAGGCAACTGGATATCCAGCAGCACCAGGTCATATTCCCCTGGGGTGAATTTTTCCAGCGCTTCTTTACCCGTCATGGCGACGTCGACACTATTGCCGAGTTTCTCGAGCACCGAGCGCGCAACAATGACATTGAGCTCAATATCTTCCACCAGCAAAACGTGCAACGCAGGCAGAGGCATTTCGTCATCATCAAGAGTGTCTTCGACTTCATCTGCAACGCGAGGAGCCTGAATCGTCAGGGTAAACAGCGAGCCTTCACCTGGCGTACTGCTAACGGTTATATCGCCGCCCATACTCTTCGCCAGACGGCGTGAAACCGCCAACCCAATCCCTGTCCCAGTAGCCGGTTTACCACCATGACTGTCTTTCACCTGGTAATACATGGCGAAGATCTTGTCTTGTTCGTCCTGAGGAATACCAATGCCGGAATCCTGAACTTCAAAGCGCAGTATGTTTTCTTCTTCATAACACACGCGCACAGCAACCACGCCGCCTTTTGGGGTGAACTTCACGGCATTACTGATGAGATTCCACAGGATCTGACGCAAGCGCGTTCCATCCGTCACCACTTTATGCGGCAGTGGTAACGTAGGGGTCATTTCCAGCTTCAGCCCTTTTTGTTGAGCCTGTAAACCCGAGAGATTTTCTAAATCGGCGAGGAAACTGGTGAAATCAATGGGCTGGTTATCAAGCTGAACTTTACGGCGCTCGAGTTTATCCATATCGATGATATCGTTAAAAATATTACCGAGTGTAATAGCCGAGACATGGATAGTTTTGAGGTAGTTGGTTTGTTCAGAATTCAGCTCAGTATCCAGAAGGATACGACTCAATCCGACGATACCATTAAGCGGCGTGCGCAACTCATGGCTGATGGTTGAAATGAAGGTGGTTTTATCCCGGCTGGCGCGTTCAAGCGCATCTTGATACCGCTTACGTTCGGTAATATCGCGACCAAAGCCCATCAGACCATGGCGCTTACCCACGCGGTCATAGTACGGCACTTTACGAATTTCAAAGCATGCTTTACGGCCATCAGGGTAATCCAACCATTGTTCGTAGGTTAGAGACACGTTATGACGAAATACTTTTTCGTCGGTTTCAATCACCTTCAGGGCCGCTTCTGGCGAATAGACATCTGCTGGTTTCAGGCTGATTAATTGCTTCTCACTTTTGCCCGTCAGCAATTCCATGGCTCGGTTACAGCCTGAAAACTCTTTGTCTTCATTGCGATAAAAAACGAGATCCGGCGAGGCATCAAGGAAAGAACGGAGAAATGAGGATTGCTGCTCCAGCTGGATTTGCGTCTCTTCGCGCTCTTGCATCTCCACCTTGAGTTGCTCAAGCATGGCCTGACGCTCATCCTCAGCTTTAACACGAACGGAAATTTCCTGGTTCAATTGTGCAATGTTGTCTTTGAGCTGCACATTGAGTTTCAGATCCCTTTCGCGCATCTCTTCGAGTTTCTCCACAAGCTTTGACAGCCGTTGGCGCGACTCTTCGAGTTGTTCAACCACCACAGAAAGGAAATAGACGGCCCAGGGAGTAATTAACAGGCCAAAAAAGATCGAGCGGACGACATCAATACTTTCGACCTGACCGCGTAACAGCATGGTCACGGCCATCTGCACCACAATAGCCAGCACCACCAATGCGGAAGCCAGCAACAAAGAGAAGCGCACTAATCCGAGCTTCACCATCAAATCAACGTAATACTGCGCAAGTAACCGGATTTGCTTCATGGAACGTTTCCTTCGCCTTCAATCTGCTAAATATACCGCAAAAAGATCACACGCTCAGGAATTACAACAGAAATGTCGGGTCCCACGGCGTTCCGAGCGCCGAACCCTGAGTACCATGGCTTGTCAGATACTTATCTATCTCCCCCATTCCGGTCCAACGATTTTCACACCATAGCGGTGCCAGCAAGGTGGGGCGGCGGGCATTTGCAGAAATGCGATGATAGACAATTTCGAGTGGCGTATGGCGAATCATCTCGCCGGCAGTCGTCGCGTACTCTTCCAGTTCGATACCCTGCAAGCGTCCAGCCTGCCAACTTTTAGCCATCGTACTGCCGCTAACAATATGGAGAGGGTGGAGTTTGATACCATCAACACCGGTCTCAACAACTTTTTCCAGCGTTTGCAAGCAATGTTCCTGGCCTTCACCTGGCAGACCAACAATCAGGTGGCTACACACTTTCAAACCGCGCGCGCGGGCACGACGCGTGGTTTCCTGATAACAGGCAAAATCATGTCCACGATTAATCCGATGCAGCGTTTTGTCGCGTGCCGTCTGCAAGCCCAGCTCTAACCAAACTTCATAGCCTTTCTCATGATATTCACTTAACAAATCAAGCACGCTATCTGGCACGCAATCCGGACGAGTGCCGACACATAAGCCGACAATGCTGGCCTGGCTGACAGCTTGCTGATACATCGAACGCAACACCTGCACTTCTGCCCATGTGCTGGTGTACGCCTGGAAATAGGCGAGATAGTGCTTAGCTCGGTTAACCAACTGCGATTGACGCTCGAGCTGCTCGGCAATGGAATGATGTTGTTGGGTTTCATCAGCAAAAGACGCCACGTTGCAGAAAGTACACCCCCCTCGTCCAATGGTTCCGTCACGGTTTGGGCAGCTAAAACCACCGTGCAGCGTGAGTTTATGGACTTTATGACCATAACGGCGCTGAAGATCACCACCAAACATATTGACTAATTTCTGTAACTGCATAATCTGATGGGCCGCCCTGTAAAAGGGATGTAGCCTGCCATTTTCTGCCCATTTTAGCGATGACCTGGATCAAGCGCTCTGGCGCAGCTTTATCTATTGCATATAAATGCAAAATTAATGCAATTTTACGCACCCATCAGATGATGACTTTTCCTTATATCGACCCACTATTTTTAAAGAATCTGTGACCCTGTGAAAAACAGTGGCATACAACACGCCAGACCCCATTGATAGCATAAGATCCTGCCAATACCTGCATTACCAGTATGGTCTGGAATTTTGCGGCCCCTCAGATAGTGAGAGGGATCACATTAACCAGCCGGTATTCTTGCCGCTTAAATAGAACAAAAATGATGATAAGGTGTTTATTTTCATTTAGTTAGCATCTGCGTAGCACATATCTGTATTAATAAGAATGCCATTTGACCTGTGTGCGCTTTCCCGATAACTTGGAAATCCGCTGGAAGCTTTCTGGGTGGGTTCTGTGCCCATCATATTTATGCAGTAATTAAGATTCCCTCTAAAGCAAGTCCTCAACACTTGTGAAATCGGATGCGTCAGACATCAAGAGGGCGACACGCGAGGAATGCGTAGATGCGCAAACCCCGTCGCCATGCCCTTGCTGCGTCTGGACGCAAACGGTTGGTAGGGAGTCACGTAGAGCCTGGGGAGGTTCACTGATATGTTGTACGATAAATCCCTTGAGAAGGATAACTGTGGTTTCGGCCTGATCGCCCACATAGAAGGCGAACCTAGCCACAAGGTAGTGCGTACTGCTATTCACGCACTGGCCCGAATGCAACACCGTGGAGCAATCCTCGCCGATGGTAAAACCGGTGATGGTTGCGGCCTGCTGTTGCAAAAGCCTGACCGTTTCTTCCGAATCGTTGCGGAAGAGCGTGGCTGGCGTTTGGCAAAAAATTATGCCGTCGGCATGATTTTCTTAAATAAAGACGACGCTCTGGCGAGCGCAAGCCGCCGCATCGTTGAAGAAGAGTTGCAAAACGAGACCCTGTCGATTGTTGGCTGGCGCGAAGTGCCTACCAATGAAGACGTACTCGGTGAAATCGCCCTCTCCTCAAAACCTCGCATCGAACAAATTTTTGTTAATGCTCCGGCCGGCTGGCGCCCACGTGATATGGAACGTCGCCTGTTTATCGCCCGTCGCCGCATTGAGAAACGCATTCAGGATAAAGACTTCTACGTTTGTAGTCTCTCCAACCTTGTTAACATCTATAAAGGTCTGTGTATGCCGGCAGATTTGCCGCGTTTTTACCTGGACCTGGCGGACCTACGCCTGGAATCTGCAATTTGCCTGTTCCACCAGCGTTTCTCCACCAACACCGTACCACGCTGGCCGCTGGCTCAGCCGTTCCGCTACCTGGCGCACAACGGTGAAATCAATACCATCACAGGTAACCGCCAGTGGGCACGCGCACGTACTTATAAATTCCAGACCCCGCTGATCCCGGATCTTCATGACGCCGCGCCATTCGTCAACGAAACCGGCTCTGACTCCAGTTCCATGGATAACATGCTGGAATTGCTGCTGGCAGGGGGCATGGATATCGTTCGCGCCATGCGTTTGCTGGTACCACCAGCCTGGCAGAACAACCCGAACATGGACCCAGAACTGCGGGCCTTCTTCGACTTTAACTCCATGCACATGGAGCCGTGGGATGGCCCAGCTGGTATCGTAATGTCCGACGGGCGCTATGCTGCCTGTAACCTGGACCGTAACGGCCTGCGCCCGGCACGCTACGTCATCACCAAAGATAAGCTGATCACTTGTGCTTCCGAAGTCGGGATCTGGGATTACCAGCCTGACGAAGTGGTTGAAAAAGGACGCGTCGGCCCAGGCGAGTTGATGGTTATCGACACGCGTATTGGCCGCATTCTGCATTCCGCTGAAACCGATGCCGATCTGAAAAGCCGCCACCCGTATAAAGAGTGGATGGAAAATAACGTTCGTCGCCTGGTGCCGTTTGAAGATTTGCCAGACGAAGAAGTCGGCACTCGCGAAATGGATGACGATACGCTTTCAAGCTTCCAGAAACAGTTCAACTACAGCAGCGAAGAACTGGATTCAGTGATCCGCGTATTGGGTGAAAATGGCCAGGAAGCTGTAGGCTCAATGGGTGACGATACCCCGTTTGCCGTGCTCTCCAGCCAGCCACGCATTATTTACGATTACTTCCGCCAACAGTTTGCGCAGGTTACAAACCCGCCAATCGATCCACTGCGCGAAGCGCACGTGATGTCTCTGGCAACCAGCATTGGCCGTGAAATGAACGTCTTCTGTGAGGCAGAAGGCCAGGCGCACCGTCTGAGTTTCAAATCACCGATTCTGCTGTGGTCTGATTTCCAACAGCTGACCTCACTTGAAGAGCAGCACTACCGTGCCGACACGCTGGACATCACTTACGATGTTTCCACCCAGTCGTTGCACGAAACCGTTTCTGCGCTGTGCGACGAAGCTGAACGCATGGTTCGCAACGGTACTGTTTTACTGGTGCTGTCTGACCGTAACATCGCTAAAAATCGTTTGCCGGTTCCGGCTCCAATGGCGGTTGGCGCAATCCAGACACGCCTGGTGGAAAAGAACCTGCGCTGCGATGCGAACATTATTGTTGAAACGGCAAGCGCGCGTGACCCGCACCACTTCGCTGTGCTGCTCGGTTTCGGCGCTACTGCAATCTATCCATACCTCGCTTACGAAACGCTCGCGAAGTTGGTCGACAACGGCGCGATTGAAAAATCTTACCGTGCAGTAATGCAAAACTACCGCAATGGCATCAACAAAGGGCTCTACAAGATCATGTCCAAAATGGGCATCTCGACTATCGCCTCTTATCGTTGCTCGAAGCTGTTTGAAGCGGTTGGCCTACATAAAGAAGTGTCTGAGCTGTGCTTCCAGGGCGTGGTTAGCCGTATTGGTGGTGCAGGTTTCAACGACTTCCAACAAGATTTGTTGAATCTGTCTAAGCGTGCCTGGTTAGCGCGTAAACCGCTGGATCAAGGCGGGCAACTGAAATACGTCCACGGTGGCGAGTATCACGCTTACAACCCGGATGTGGTGCAAACACTGCAAAAAGCGGTGAACAGCGGCGAGTACAAAGATTATCAGGAGTACGCGAAGCTGGTTAACGAGCGTCCGGTGGCAACGCTGCGCGATATGCTTGCTTTGGATCCGCAAGGTGAAACGGTCAAAATTGAAGATGTAGAGCCTGCTTCTGAACTTTACAAACGCTTCGATACTGCCGCGATGTCTATCGGTGCATTAAGCCCGGAAGCGCATGAATCACTGGCTGAAGCGATGAACAGCATCGGCGGGAATTCCAACTCTGGTGAAGGTGGTGAAGATCCTGCGCGTTACGGCACCAATAAAGTGTCCCGTATCAAACAGGTGGCTTCCGGTCGCTTTGGTGTGACCCCGGCTTACCTGGTAAACGCTGATGTTATCCAGATCAAGGTCGCTCAGGGTGCTAAACCTGGTGAAGGCGGTCAGTTGCCTGGCGATAAAGTCACACCGTATATCGCGAAGCTGCGTTATTCCGTACCAGGCGTGACCCTGATTTCCCCTCCGCCGCATCACGATATTTACTCTATCGAAGACTTGGCGCAGCTGATTTTCGACCTCAAGCAGGTCAACCCGAAAGCAATGATTTCAGTCAAACTGGTTTCTGAACCGGGTGTTGGCACCATCGCAACCGGCGTGGCGAAAGCTTATGCCGACCTGATTACTATCGCCGGTTACGACGGTGGTACTGGTGCAAGCCCGCTGTCTTCCGTGAAATATGCTGGATGTCCGTGGGAACTGGGTCTGGTGGAAACACAGCAGGCACTGGTGGCTAACGGCCTGCGTCACAAAATCCGTCTGCAAGTTGATGGCGGCCTGAAAACGGGCCTGGATATCATCAAAGCCGCGATTCTTGGTGCGGAAAGCTTTGGTTTCGGCACCGGCCCAATGGTCGCGCTGGGTTGTAAATACCTGCGTATTTGCCACCTGAACAACTGCGCAACCGGTGTTGCTACTCAGGATGAAAAACTGCGTAAGAACCACTATCACGGCCTGCCATTCAAAGTGACTAATTACTTTGAATTCATCGCACGTGAAACACGTGAGTTGATGGCGCAACTGGGCGTGAAACGCCTGGTAGACCTGATTGGCCGTACCGAACTGCTCAAAGAGCTGGACGGTTTCACTGCTAAACAACAAAACCTGGATCTGTCTAATCTGCTGAAAACAGCGGAGCCGATGCCGGGCAAAGCGGTGTACTGCACCGAAACTAACCCGCCGTTTGATAAAGGCAACCTGAACGCCCAACTGCTGAACCAGGCGAAGCAGTATGTGGATGACAAACAGAGCAAAACGTTCTGGTTTGATATCCGCAATACCGATCGCTCAGTGGGAGCAACGTTGTCAGGTTACATCGCGCAACATAACGGCGATCAGGGTCTTGCAGCCGATCCGATTAAAGCGCATTTCAGCGGTACTGCTGGACAGAGCTTCGGCGTGTGGAACGCCGGTGGCGTTGAACTGCACCTGACTGGCGATGCGAACGACTATGTTGGTAAAGGTATGGCCGGCGGTTTGATCTCTTTGCGTCCTCCGGTAGGTTCCGCCTTCCGCAGCCACGAAGCGACCATTATCGGTAATACCTGTTTGTACGGTGCAACGGGCGGTAAACTTTACGCTGCTGGCCGTGCGGGCGAGCGTTTCGCAGTGCGTAACTCCGGTGCGATTACCGTTGTTGAAGGCATTGGTGATAACGGTTGTGAATACATGACGGGCGGTATTGTCTGTGTCATCGGTAAAACTGGCGTCAACTTCGGTGCAGGTATGACCGGCGGTTTCGCATACGTACTGGATGAAGATGGTGATTTCCGTAAACGCGTTAACCCTGAGCTGGTAGAACTGCTCAACGTTGATGAGCTGGCCATTCACGAAGAACACCTGCGCGGTATGATTACCGAGCACGTGCAACTGACAGGCTCCCAGCGCGGTGAAGAAATTCTGGCTCACTGGCCAGAGTTTGCGTCGAAATTCACGTTGGTTAAACCGAAGTCCAGTGATGTCAAAGCATTGTTGGGTCACCGTAGTCGTTCCGCAGCTGAGCTGCGGGTGCAGGCGCAGTAAGGGGTCACGATGAGTCAAAACGTATACCAATTTATCGACTTACAGCGCGTTGATCCGCCAAAGAAACCGCTCAAGATCCGTAAAATTGAATTTGTAGAAATTTACGAGCCATTCTCAGAAGGACAGGCCAAAGCACAGGCAGACCGCTGCCTGTCCTGCGGTAACCCATACTGTGAATGGAAATGCCCGGTTCATAACTACATTCCTAACTGGCTGAAGCTGGCCAACGAAGGGCGCATTATCGAAGCGGCTGAATTGTCACACCAGACAAACAGCCTGCCGGAAGTGTGTGGCCGTGTTTGCCCACAAGACCGTTTGTGCGAAGGTTCTTGTACGCTGAATGATGAGTTTGGTGCCGTCACCATCGGTAACATCGAGCGCTATATCAACGATAAAGCGATTGAGATGGGTTGGAAACCAGACCTTACCGGCGTGAAGCAAACCGGAAAACGTGTTGCCATTATCGGCGCAGGCCCGGCGGGGCTTGCGTGTGCCGATGTGCTGGCGCGTAACGGTGTAAAAGCGGTGGTTTATGACCGTCACCCAGAAATCGGTGGCCTGCTGACCTTCGGTATTCCGGCGTTCAAGCTGGAAAAAGAAGTGATGACGAAGCGCCGTGAGATCTTCAGTGGTATGGGTATTGAGTTCAAACTGAACACCGAAGTGGGTCGTGATGTGCAGATTGACGACCTTCTGAAAGAGTTTGATTCCGTATTCCTGGGTGTCGGCACTTATCAGTCGATGCGTGGTGGATTAGAGAATGAAGATGCGACGGGCGTTTACGATGCCCTGCCGTTCCTCATTGCCAACACCAAACAGATTATGGGCTTCACTGACTCACCAGAAGAGCCCTATGTGAATCTGGAAGGCAAACGCGTTGTGGTGCTTGGTGGTGGTGATACCGCGATGGACTGCGTGCGTACATCTGTTCGTCAGGGCGCAACGCATGTGATCTGCGCTTACCGTCGTGATGAAGAGAACATGCCAGGCTCTAAGCGCGAAGTGAAAAATGCGCGTGAAGAAGGTGTGGAATTCCAGTTCAACGTTCAGCCGCTGGGCGTAGAAGTGAATGCCAATGGTCGCGTATCGGGTGTGAAAGTGGCTCGTACCGAACTGGGTGCACCAGATGCGCATGGCCGTCGTCGTCCTGAAATCGTTGCAGGCTCAGAGCACGTGGTGCCTGCCGATGCAGTGATAATGGCGTTTGGTTTCCGCCCACATGCTATGCAGTGGCTGGAAAAACACAGCGTTGAACTCGACAGCCAGGGTCGTATTCTGGCACCGGAAGGTAGCGACAATCCGTTCCAGACCAGCAACCCGAAAATCTTTGCTGGCGGTGATGCTGTTCGTGGTTCTGACCTGGTGGTTACGGCGATCGCAGAAGGCCGCAAAGCCGCTGACGGGATCCTGAACTTCCTCGAAGTGTAATGTATGCCGGGCAGCATTCGCCTGTCCGACTTGCAGATGTAAAAAAAGCCCGGTGATATTAAATCTCCGGGCTTTTTTATGCTTACCGCCGCAAGATTATTTCACCATCTTTTGCATTATGTGGCTCTTCGTTACTCCCGTCTGAATTGCGCCGCTAAACGGTTTGCCGTCGATAGCATCATGAGTGCGTAGCGCCTCAGGGTGGATCCAGCGCTGTATGCGAGATGGCATATCCAGACCAATCAGCAGGATAACCACAAAGGTCAGGCTGAACGAAAGCGAGGCCAATGCCGTACCTAAATCAAGACGCTGAGCGATGGTTGCTCCAATCACTGGAGCCAATGCACCACCCAGTGCGCCAACGTTATAGGTGAAGCCCAATCCTGCCGCTCGTTGCTCAGTATCGAAATAACCACCAATCAGTTTTGGCAAAATCCCAGAAATTCCCTGCCCCAACATTTGTTGTAAGAAAAGCAGCAGGCCCAGCACCCAAATGTTACCGCCGCCGATTGCGAAGACGGGAATGATCAACAGTTGTGATGCCAGTAAACTACAGACGTAGGCTTTACGCGTGCCTAACCAATCGCCAAGAAAACCACCCACACAACACCCTACTGCCGCGCCAAATCCGCTAAAGAACAAGACATGCGCCACTGTTGCAGGGTTGTAGGCCAGTTCAGTTTTCAGATAAGTGGGTAACAATGCCTGAATTGGCCAGGAATAGAGGAAAGCAAAGAAAACGACGACCATCAACGTTACGCCTGTCGGCCAGCGTTTACCGCTACTTTGAACCATGAAACTAATGAAAATCGCCGCGCATATTAAACCGAGGACAGCGACAAGCGCCGCATTGCCGAGATTGCCTGCAAAACAGAAGTAAAGAGCTGCCGCGACTACGATCGTCAAACCCATGTTGATGAGGCGATGTTCGCCACGGTACAAAATGTCCACCATGGTTTTGGTTGGTTTTTTATCAGCAAACTGCTCTTTCCAGTCTTCTGCCTCTGGAATATTTTTACGCAACCACAGCGCGAATATGATCGGTAAAATGCCGATGAAAAACAGCGCTCGCCAGCCCCAGGCAGGAACGACAACGCTATACACCTGTGCCGCAATCACCGCGCCCACAGAGAAACCAGAAATCAGAAAACCGCTCGCTTTATTACGCAGATGCCTTGGCCAGCTTTCGATGACATAAGTCGCACTCGAGCCGTACTCACCTGCCATTCCCATACCAATTAGCAATCGTGCAAGAAACATGGTGGTAAAACCAGGCGCGAAACCACACGCCAGCGTACCGAAAGAAAACAGGACGATGCTGGTTATCATGGCGAGTTTACGGCCATAGCGGTCGCCCATTGCACCTAAAACCAGACCACCAAACCAACGTGATATAAACGCTGCAGAGATTAAGCTCGCAGCCTGGATTGTTGTCAGTCCAAATTCACTTTGAATTTCGGTCAGTACTAACGCTATCAGGACAAAATCAAAACCATCCAACAAGTAGCCAATCCAGGCTGCTGAAAATGCTTTCCATTGCGGCTTAGTCAAATGGCGATACCACGGGATCTGTTGGGCAGTGTTGTTCATAAAGCACTCCCGGTACGGGTTCAGCGGAACCCGCCCTTTGGTTAGGTCAGATTAGGTATTCTCAATGCTGGTTTTCAGCATCATGATTCAGGTACATCATTCAGAACGCTGTGCGTTCATTCTGAAGTTGCGCGGCAAGCGCTTTAAGCTCAGGCAGATACTGCTCATCAACCGCTGCAAACGGCTTGCGACAAAGGGGCACAGCAACGACATCCATGTAATGCAGTAAGGTTTTGAGCCCCCGGAAAACACCGACTTTTATGAGCAAATCAATGACCTTGTTGCACTCACTCTGTAGCTGGCTGGCGCGCTGGAAATTGCCTTCCTGCACAGCCTGTTTAATGGCCAGATACCGCCAACCCATTACGTTGTAAGTACTGCCAATGCCGCCATCAGCACCAGCAAGCAAACCAGATGCGAATATTTCATCGTAACCGTTGTAGAGCACCAGATCCGGATGAGCACGACGGATCTGCTCCATCTGGTAAAGATCGCCAGAGGTTTGTTTCAATGCACCAACACCAGGCAAGTTGATCAATGTATCAATCTGCTCAAGTGAGAGCTTAACGCCGCTCAGTGCCGGAATGTTGTATACCACCATCGGCAAACCGCCTGACGAATCAATCACCGCGCGATAGTGATCGCAATGTTCGTCAAAGCTAAATGGGTAGTAAAAAGGGGTCACTGCGGAGACTGCATCAAATCCGTAGCGATGTGCGGCATTTGCCAGTGTTTGGCTTTCATGGGTGCTGATGCCACCCACGTGAGCAATTAAAGTCACTTTGCCTTTGGCTTCTTCAGCAACGATTTCCAACACCTGCTCACGTTCCTGAGTGCTCTGCAAGAAGGCTTCCCCAGTCGAGCCTCCAACATAAAGGCCATCAACACCCTGTTCAATATTAAAACGAACCAGGCGGCGTAAGCTGTTGGTATCCACCTGCTGTTGCTGGTTGAAAGGTGTAAGCAGTGCTGGCATCACACCCCGAAGTTTCTGTGTCATAAACGCCTCATTGTTGTCTGGTTTCTAAAAATAACGATATACCTTTATACCTGTTATACCAGATCAAAAAGTAAACATTGCATCTCAAAGGCGTCAGGATGCGATCTTGTTCATATGAAATTATGATGGTTGTTCAGGCGTTACTTAGAAAGTCGTGCGTTAGATCTCAGATTAACGCAGGTTACTTTTTAGATGAGCGTTTGCGCGGTGTCGGGTAATAGGATGCAAACACACTTTTCAGGTGAGCCTTTAGTGCCGCGTCAGCAGCATCGGGATCGCGTGCTTTAATCGCGTTGAAAATTTCAATATGCTGCTGATAACTAACGGTATTATGTGCGTGAAGTGTATCTTGAGATACCGCAGGGCGTGCGGCAATGAGCCAGTCCAGCAATGCGACATGCACTGCCATGAAAATCGGGTTATCAGGTATTTCCGCCAGTTCCCGATGGAATTCGATATCGGATCGAATGAACAGATCGTTATCATCAAGAGCCTGGTTATTCATCTCCAGCGCCTGCCCTAAACGCGCGATTTGCTCGTCTGTAGCAAACTCTGCGGCATAACGAACCAGACTGGATTCAAAGAACATGCGCAGCTGTTCAAAGTGAGCAATGCCGCCAGGGCGGGAGAGGAAATCCTTCGCCACACCAGAAAGCTCGCCAATAATCGTGTCTGCGGAAGGGCGTGAAACACGGGCACGTTCGCCGTTACTGATTTGCACCAGCCCTTTACGTTTAAGCGCTGCAAGCGCTTCACGTACCGAAGGACGACCGACATTGAAAAAAGCCATCAGCTCGCGTTCCGAAGGCAATTGCTCGCCTTCAGCAAACTCGCGCCGGCGAATCATCTGCTCAAGCTCTTCTTCCACCATTTCCGAGAGTTTTTTACGCGCAAGCGGGCGACGGCGCATCGTATGCCCGATAGTGTCAGTCATCTCAGGAGGCTGCTCGTCAAATGTGCTCATCGCGTCAGAATCTGGCCATTAAATGGAAGGAAGATCGCAAATAGTATTGTCGAATCATAACACAGCAAATCTTGGCATACGTAAAGATGCCACCCATGCGTTTATTTAAGCAAGAAAAAGCCAGTCATTAGACTGGCTTCGATTTGCATTTTAATTGCATGAATTCACGAACTACTTCACTACACGTAGGGCTGGGCGGCCACCACGAGGAGGAGGATCATCATCCGGGTTGTTATCGTCTTCGTCGTGATCAGGGCGATCACCATCGATCACCTGCATCACCATTTCTGAATCAGATGGCAACTGCTCAATATCGTTATGACTTTCGCCTTCTTCGTCATAACTAGCTTCAGGCTCGAACATGGTGCCTGCACCATTTTCACGGGCGTAGATAGCCAGAACCGCGGCCATAGGAACAAATACCTGACGCGGCACACCACCGAAACGTGCATTAAAGCGCACTTCGTTGTTAGCCAGTTCCAGGTTTCCTACTGCACGCGGTGCAATATTCAGGACAATTTGCCCATCACGTGCATATTCCATCGGGACATGTACGCCAGGCAATGTCACATCCACCACCAGATGCGGAGTCAGCTGGTTATCCAGTAGCCATTCGTAGAAAGCACGAAGAAGATACGGACGACGTGGTGACAATTGTGACATATCCATTAATTAGCCCCGAGTCTGCAGACGCATTTCGCGCTCAGGTTCGGTGAGAGAAGCGAGGAATGAATCACGTTCAAATACGCGAGTCATGTAGCCTTTCATCTCTTTAGAACCTGCGCCTGCCAGTTCAATGCCCATTTGCGGCAAACGCCACAGCAACGGTGCCAGGTAGCAATCTACCAGACTGAACTCATCACTCAGGAAGAAAGGTTTCTGAGTAAATACAGGTGCGATAGCCAGCAATTCTTCACGTAATTGCTTGCGAGCAGCATCAGCTTCTTGAGCAGAACCGTTCATCACGATGTGCATCAGTGAGTACCAGTCTTTCTGGATACGATGCATGTACAGGCGACTTTCACCACGAGCAACCGGGTAAACCGGCATTAATGGTGGATGCGGGAAACGCTCATCAAGATATTCCATGATGATGCGGGATTCCCACAGAGTAAGTTCGCGGTCAACCAGGGTCGGTACGCTGTGATTTGGGTTGAGGTCAATCAGATCCTGAGGCAGGTTATCCGTTTCCACATGCTCAATTTCAACGCTAACACCTTTTTCAGCCAGTACGATACGTACCTGATGGCTATAGATGTCAGTAGGACCGGAAAACAGCGTCATCACCGAACGTTTGTTGGCAGCGACAGCCATGAAAACCTCCAAGTTTATTCAGAATAATTACTGCTAATAGCCGCAAGCGGCAACTAACCTGACCGTTTGATACCCCTACGCCGGAAAACCATCAGCCACCAGAAAACGAGGCGAAAACAAACTGATGCCGACCTTAGGGCAGAAAATTGGTTGATAGTTTACCAGATTTTACGGGTTTTGTGGGGGGCGGATCTAGAATTTGACTGAAAAGTGATTGCTATCATTATGTTAGCAACACTAAATATAATTTTCAGGCATAAAAAAACCCGGTACAAGACCGGGCTTTTCGCAAATTGTATTCTGCATAATGCAGATGACAATTAACGCTTGGAGAACTGAGGACGACGACGTGCTTTACGCAGACCGACTTTCTTACGTTCAACTTCACGAGCATCACGAGTAACGAAGCCAGCTTTACGCAGTTCGCCACGCAGGGACTCGTCGTACTCCATCAGAGCGCGGGTGATACCGTGACGGATCGCACCAGCCTGACCAGAAGTACCACCACCTTTAACAGTGATGTACAGATCGAATTTCTCAACCATATCAACCAGTTCCAACGGCTGACGAACTACCATGCGGGCAGTTTCACGACCGAAGTACTGTTCCAGAGAACGTTGGTTGATAACGATTTTGCCGCTGCCCGGTTTGATAAACACGCGAGCTGCGGAACTTTTGCGGCGACCAGTGCCGTAGTATTGATTTTCAGCCATTGCCATAATCCCGATTAAATGTCCAGAACTTGCGGTTGCTGTGCCGCGTGGTTGTGCTCGGTGCCCGCGTAAACTTTCAGTTTACGGAACATAGCACGGCCCAGCGGGCCCTTTGGCAGCATGCCTTTAACCGCGATTTCAATCACACGCTCAGGACGGCGGGCAATCATCTCTTCAAAGGTCGCTTGTTTGATACCACCGATGTGGCCGGTGTGATGGTAATAGATCTTGTCAGAACGCTTGTTGCCGGTTACAGCAACTTTTTCTGCGTTCAGAACGATGATGTAATCACCAGTATCAACGTGCGGAGTGTATTCCGCTTTGTGCTTACCGCGCAGACGGCGAGCCAATTCAGTAGCCAGGCGACCTAAGGTCTTACCGTCAGCGTCAACAACGAACCAGTCGCGCTGTACGGTTTCTGGTTTAGCTGTAAAAGTTTTCATTAAAAGCTTACCCAATATATAGTTACACGTAGGTGTTCACCCAAACGTTTAAAATCAGTTCAAGGTTCACACGACAAAGTCCGGCAAACCTACCCCTTCGAATAGCCAATGCCAGCACGACCAAGTTTTGGGAAAAAAACTATGGTTGTAACGTGGGGTCGCAAGATTATAGGGAAGTCGCCCCTAAAGGTCGAACCTTTTTGTAGTTTTTGTCACACTTTGTGGTCACTCTGCATTCAAACTGTGGTTCACGGCATATGCGGCAATCGCAAATACTCTTCACTTTGCATTTCCTGCAGACGCGACAAGCAGCGCTGAAACTCAAAGCGTAATCTTTCACCCTGATAAATCTCAAACAGGGGAACATGCGCTGAAACGACTAGCTTGACGTGACGTTCGTAAAACTCATCCACCAATGCAATGAATCGCCGCGCTTCATTTTCGTTACGTGTGTTCATTACCGGTACGTTAAACAGCATCACCGTATGAAATAGGCGCGACAACGCAATGTAGTCGTGTTGGCTACGGGCATCGACACATAAGGTGGTAAAATCTACCGCCAGCGTTTGATTGGCCAGACCAAGAGTCGCTAAAGGACGATGGTTGATTTCCAGCACCGGTTCCCCTTTGCGTACCGTGCCAGCCAGTGCGGTATAGAGTTTATCCATCTGCTGAGCAGTTTGGTCATTAAGCGGAGACAACCACAGGTGAGCCTGAGTCAGCGTTCTCAGGCGGTAATCAATGCCTGCGTCGACATTCATGACTTCGCAATGGTGTTTTATCGCATCAATGGCAGGCAAAAAACGCGCGCGCTGTAAGCCATTACGATATAGCTCATCAGGTGGAATATTCGAGGTGGCGACAAGGGTAATTCCCCGCGCGAACAGGGCTTGCATCAGCGATCCAAGCAACATCGCATCGGTGATATCTGAAACAAAAAACTCATCAAAACAGAGAATATCTGTCTCCGCTTTAAACTTATCGGCAATCAATTCCAGAGGATCGGTTTGCCCTTGAAGTTGACCTAATTCTTCATGAACCCGCAGCATGAAACGGTGAAAGTGCAGTCGCAACTTACGCTCGCCAGGCAGACTCTGAAAAAACATGTCCATTAACCAGGTTTTCCCGCGCCCCACTCCGCCCCACATATACAGCCCGCGAACCGGGTCCTGAGCCATCGAGGCGCTACGTTTACCAAACAGTTTGCCAAAAAAACCACTGCTTACGGCTACTGCCGGTGTTTGGCTGTTTAACGCCAGCCAGATTGCATCCAGCCGGGCTACAGCCTCACGCTGAACATCATCAGGTTGATAGCTGCCCTCATCCAGGGCGTGTTGGTAGAGCGATGCAGGAGAGAGATTTTGCATGGTATTATGGTATTCCCTTAAAAATCGGATTGCCGTTTACTTAGTACTCAAAAAAGGACGGTTGTCGAAAAAAAGGCCGTTCTACCCTAAGCGATGCTGCGTCAGGATTCCACTTCTCTTAGGTTAACGGTTATAGTGGCTACATTACCCTACGGAAACACAAGACAACGGGAGAAGTTCATGACCTGGGAATATGCGCTAATTGGGTTAGTTGTTGGCATCATCGTTGGTGCAGTTGCTATGCGTTTTGGCAACCGCAAGCTGCGTCAGCAGCAGGCCATGCAGTACGAAATTGAGAAAAACAAAGCAGAACTTGAAGAGTATCGTGAAGAGTTAGTCAGTCATTTTGCCCGTAGCGCAGAGTTGCTGGATAATATGGCTCATGATTATCGCCAGCTTTATCAACATATGGCGAAAAGCTCTAGCAGCCTGTTGCCAGAAATGTCAGCCGAAGCGAACCCGTTCCGTAACCGCCTTGCTGAATCAGAAGCAAGTAACGATCAGGCACCGGTTCAAATGCCGCGTGACTACTCTGAGGGTGCATCCGGTTTGCTGCGTACTGAGCGTGCAAAACGCGATTAATCACAAATGTAGAATTTTTTTCAGGGGTACTGCTTCCGTGCCCCTAATCTCTCTCCAGCACAGCTATCATTTACTAGTAACTCTTCACTCTATAACAACATTGTTACCCGACAGATATTTCAATAACATCGAAATGTCATCCGCTATAGATTTCAGGTTGCAGCCAACGCCCCTGCGGCTTGAAAGATAATGGGTAAGCCGGGTTTTCCCTTTCCAGGTCACGAGAGCAAGCCATCAATGAAAAAACAAACACTGTTGTTGAGTGCCTTAGCGCTAAGTGTCGGACTAACGTTCGGTGTTGCATCGCAGGTGAATGCGTCGCTGCCTGCGCAAATCCCGGGTCAGCCGGCGTTGCCAAGTCTTGCGCCAATGCTGGAAAAAGTATTACCCGCAGTGGTCAGTGTTCAGGTTGAAGGAACGGCCGCAGCCCCAACCCAGAAAGTCCCTGAAGAATTTAAAAAATTTTTTGGCGATGACATGCCTCCTTCAGAAGCTCAACCGTTTGAAGGTCTGGGTTCCGGGGTCATCATTAACGCTGAGAAAGGCTACGTACTGACCAATAATCACGTCATTAATCACGCCGAAAAAATCAGCGTGCAGCTAAATGATGGGCGCGAGTTTGATGCCAAATTGATTGGCGGCGATGATCAAAGTGATATTGCGCTGATTCAAATCCAGAATGCGACCGGGCTGACACAAATCGCGGTGGCGGATTCCGACAAATTACGAGTAGGTGATTTTGCGGTTGCCGTAGGGAATCCATTCGGTCTGGGGCAAACGGCGACTTCCGGTATTGTTTCAGCTCTGGGCCGTAGCGGTCTAAACCTCGAAGGGCTGGAAAACTTTATCCAGACAGACGCCTCCATTAACCGTGGTAACTCTGGCGGCGCATTACTGAATCTTAATGGCGAGCTCATCGGTATTAACACCGCAATCCTCGCGCCGAGCGGCGGCAGCGTCGGTATCGGTTTTGCTATCCCGAGTAATATGGCGCAAACGCTGGCGAAACAATTGATGGAGTTTGGCGAGATTAAGCGCGGTTTGCTTGGCATTAAAGGTACTGAGATGAGTGCTGATATTGCCAAAGCATTTAATCTGACCACTCAGCGCGGTGCGTTCGTCAGTGAAGTATTACCTCAATCAGGTTCGGCTAAAGCAGGTGTCAAAGCCGGTGATGTGATTACCAGTCTGAACGGTAAAACCATCGGAAGTTTTGCGGAGCTTCGCGCAAAAATCGCCACAACGGAACCTGGAACAGTGGTGAAACTTGGCTTGCTGCGTGATGGGAAGCCGTTAGAAGTCAGCGTGACACTTGATAAAAGTACCGCGTCCTCGGCCAATGCGGAACTGATCATGCCAGCGTTGCAAGGTGCAACATTGAGCGACGGTCAGTTAAAAGATGGCACCAAAGGCATCAAGCTGGAAAGTGTTGATAAAGGCACTCCTGCCGCACAAGCCGGGTTACACAAAGATGATTTCATCGTTGGTGTAAACCGCGAGCAAGTCACAAGCATTGCCGAGATGCGTAAGGTGCTGGAAAGCAAACCAGACGTTATTGCGCTACATGTCGTGCGTGGTGAAGAAAGTATATATCTGTTAGTACGCTAATCTGTTCAGTAATCGGACATCGCGGTACGATGTCCGATTAACTCATGCTATCCTGCACCCGGTTTATTATTGACTAACTCAAATACATGTTTCTGAAGATATTACGCTCGGTGGTGCTTGGCCTGATTGTGGCAGGATTGTTGTTGGCAGTAATGCCTACGCTTCGCCAGAAAATCATCCCCTTAGCGCCCTCGACCTTTGACAGTGCCGATGAAACTCCGCTGAGCTATAACTCGGCGGTGCGACGTGCTGCACCTGCTGTGGTGAATGTTTATAACCGTAGTGTCGGCAGTAATACCCATAACCAGCTAGAAATTAAAACTCTCGGTTCCGGCGTCATCATGGATGAACGCGGCTACATTATTACCAATAAGCACGTCATTAATGATGCTGAGCAAATTATCGTTGCGCTGCAGGATGGTCGTGTTTTTGAAGCGTTGCTCGTGGGGTCTGATAGCCTGACCGATTTGGCCGTGCTGAAAATTAATGCCACCAGCCTCCCGGTTATTCCTATCAACAATAAACGTGTACCGCATATTGGCGATGTCGTGATGGCGATAGGTAACCCGTATAACCTGGGGCAGACGATTACTCAGGGGATCATCAGTGCCACGGGTCGTATCGGCTTGAGCCCGTCTGGCCGTCAGTCTTTCCTGCAAACGGATGCCTCAATCAACCACGGGAACTCAGGCGGTGCATTGGTTAACTCCCTGGGCGAGCTCATGGGTATCAACACCCTTTCGTTTGATAAAAGTAACGATGGTGAAACACCTGAAGGCATCGGCTTCGCGATCCCCACTCAACTCTCTACCAAAATCATGGATAAGCTTATCCGTGATGGTCGCGTAATTCGTGGCTACATTGGGATTGGTGGACGTGAGATAACGCCATTACATGGCCCGGCGACCGGAATTGACCAAATTCAGGGGATCATTGTCAACGAAGTGACGCCTGACGGCCCGGCGGCAAAAGCAGGTCTGGTGGTTAATGACGTGATTATCTCGGTGAACCACAAACCTGCAATATCTGCTCTGGGTACCATGGATCAGGTCGCAGAGATTCGTCCAGGTTCTGTCATTCCAGTAGAAGTCATGCGTGATGATAAGAAACTCACGCTGCAAGTGACAATTCAGGAATATCCCGCCACAAACTGATAAAGCTCAGGCGAAAAAAAACCGGAATATCAATTCCGGTTTTTTTATCTCTTGGACTCAGGGTTTACTTGTTAACAAACTCTTCGCCAAGGGTAATATCTTTCTTCAGGGTATCCAGCATCCCTTCCAACGCCTGGTGCTCAAAAGCACTCAGTTTGCCGTAGGATTTGTGCTCTGCGATACCGTTTTTGCCCAGCAGCAATGGCTGAGAGAAGAAACGAGCGTGCTCGCCGTTGCCTTCAACGTACGCGCATTCAACAACATTGCTTTCGCCTTGCAGTGCGCGAACCAATGACAAACCAAAGCGTGCAGCAGCCTGGCCCATTGACAGGGTTGCAGACCCGCCACCAGCTTTAGCTTCTACAACTTCAGTACCCGCATTCTGGATACGCTTAGTCAGGTCAGCAACTTCTTGTTCGGTAAAGCTCACACCTGGGATCTGAGACAACAGTGGCAGAATAGTCACACCGGAGTGGCCGCCAATCACAGGAACTTCGATATCAGTTGGCAGTTTGCCTTTCAGTTCCGCAACAAAGGTGTTGGAGCGGATGATATCCAGCGTAGTCACGCCAAACAGTTTGTTTTTGTCGTATACGCCTGCTTTTTTCAGCACTTCGGCCGCGATAGCAACGGTGGTATTCACTGGGTTAGTGATGATACCAATACAGGCTTTCGGGCAAGTTTGAGCAATCTGTTGAACCAGATTTTTCACGATTCCCGCGTTGACGTTAAACAGGTCTGAACGATCCATGCCTGGTTTACGTGCTACACCAGCAGAGATCAGCACCACATCCGCACCAACCAGTGCTGGTGTTGCATCTTCACCGCAGAAACCTTTGATTTTCACATCTGTAGGGATATGACTCAGATCGACTGCAACACCAGGGGTTACCGGTGCAATATCATACAGGGAGAGTTCTGAACCTGAAGGCAGTTGGGTCTTGAGTAGAAGGGCAAGCGCCTGGCCAATACCACCTGCTGCGCCGAGGACTGCAACTTTCATCCTAAACTCCTTATTATGTTAGCAAATAGGTGCCGTAACTCCATGCGGTGGCGACCATAATCCAGAGAAGGGGTAATTACAATCTTCCCGCTTTAGGTTTGCGACGTTGAGCATCCCTGAAACGTTACTGCTGCATTTACTCACTGGGTGGAAACGACGCCTTAGCGCCCGGTCACAACCTGATGTTGTCACATCAACGGCGGTTACATTACCCCTCCCTTAGCAGCAAAACAACATCATTTTGATAACATTTAGTTTACTTACCAACTTATTTTCGAGTCGTGACGAAGGCATGTTTCTCGATAACAAAATTTGATAATATTCGCCCCTTTCATAACATTATTTCAGGCTTTCACCCAGCCAATCATTTGCATAAAAATTCATTTAAATGCATAATAATGTTATCTTCGTTGACCTGAATATGGGTGACATATGCGTATTTCCTCAAAACAAGAAGAATTAGTCAAAGCGTTCAAAGCATTATTGAAAGAAGAGAAATTCAGTTCTCAAGGCGAGATTGTTCATGCCTTGCAAAACGACGGCTTCGAAAACATCAACCAATCTAAAGTCTCTCGTATGCTGACCAAGTTTGGCGCGGTGCGTACACGCAATGCCAAAATGGAGATGGTGTACTGCTTGCCAGCTGAGCTTGGCGTGCCAACGACATCCAGCCCACTGAAGAATCTGGTTCTGGATATTGATTACAACGATGCTGTGGTTGTTATCCACACAAGCCCTGGTGCGGCACAGTTAATTGCACGCTTGCTGGATTCTTTAGGTAAAGCTGAAGGTATTTTGGGCACTATTGCTGGGGATGACACCATCTTTACCACCCCTGCTAAAGACTTCACTGTAAAAGAGTTGTATGAAGCAATTCTGGTGCTGTTCGAGCAAGAGCTGTAAGCGTTACTACCGCGTTCCCGTTGTTATTCAGCGGCGGGAACAATATCTTAGACCAGTTACTCCCTCTGCCCTCACGCTTCCGTAAATCCCATTCAAAATGCACTGCACGCCTATAAAACTCCATTTCATCAGCCGGTTACGTTAAGTAGCGCACAAAAAGCCAAAGTTCAACATCTTGTTGTTTTTACTTATGTTTAACAAAAAAACAGCAATAAAAGATTCATTTTAATAACTTTACGTAATATCAGAAGCCTCTATTATTGTAAAGTTTCATAGATAATAATTAGCGTGGTATTAATTTTGTTAGTTATTAGTGTATACTTGATTTTGTGATGAGGGTCACGAAATGAAGACCCCAATAAAAGAATACGACGAGGTAAAGATTATGAACATGAAATCAACTTTAGTTACCGCAAGCCTACTTTCGATGCTGTCATTTGGCGCTTTTGCTGCAACATCAATTAATGCCGACCAGGCGCAAAACCGTCAGGCGATGGGTACCATTTCTGTAAGCCAGGTAGGCAGTGCGCCAATGGATATGCGCCAAATGTTGAATGAAAAAGCTGAACAGAAAGGTGCTTCTTCTTACCGCATCATTGAAGCCCGCACTGGCGACCAATGGCATGCAACAGCTGAGCTGTACAAGTAACAGCCTGGCTGCAAGAAGCAATATCTAAAACGATGACCCCAAGAACAATAAATGCAGTTAAGCCCTTCCGGTCGTTGATATAAACAATTCAGGAGTAAAGATTATGAAAACCAAACTTACACTCGCAGCACTGAGCCTTTTTTCCGTTATCTCTTTCGGCGCTAACGCAGCCGCACATCAGATAGACAGTGAACAAGCGCAGAATCTGCAATCTATGGGCACCATTTCCGTAAGCCAGGTAGGTAGTGCACCAATGGATATGCGTCAGGAATTATCACAGAAAGCGACTAAAGAAGGTGCCTCAGCTTATCGTATTATCGAGGCGCGTTCTGGCGATACATGGCATGCCACCGCTGAACTGTATAAATAAACCCTCGTCGTCAAAAAGGACGACTTTGCCCCCGTTCGCGGGGGCTTTTTTATGCCTGTAAATCGGGGATTATCCACGCACGTTAAAACGCAATTGCCCTTCCAGTTCCTCTTCTGCTTCATCAAAAAGCAAAATCAAAGCCCCATAACGCCGTCTTTGCATTTCTGGCAAATGAACAAATTCAATCTCCGCCGGGAGCGGTAAAATCCCCCCGACAACCACATCCCATAAACTGTCGAGATCGTGAACCTGTTTTTTCTCAAGCCTAAATTCCTGGATAAAGTGACGATAGAACTCCGGTTGATCTTCTATCTGACTAAAATCAAAGGTGTATTTTTTCATAACTTGCCACCTTAACCAGATAACCGGTGTTAAAGAATTCGCTATCCTGAAGTGCCAGATTTGCCATAATTTTCTTCCGCTAAAAATTGCGCATCTCATAAGTATAGATACAAAAAAGCCGACGCAAGGCGTCGGCTCGGGTCAGGCATCTATCAGCGCGTGCTGGTATTTATGCAGCACATGCGCCAGTCGTTTCACCGGTTCGGTGACTTGTAACGGCGCCTCCCAGACCCGCAACTTCTCCTGGTAAATATCTAACTCATCCAATAACTGCTTAAAGTAACGCCGTTTTTTATCATCGCTTGATGCCGACGTAAGCTTATCTGCTGTGTTTCTCAACTGGCGATGGAATGCGGAAAGATCGTCGTTCACGGGTATCGGTGCATCACGCAATCGCTGGTGAGCAATAATCAAAGTCAGCGCCAGGCGGTAGCGATCGATATCTCCCGGAAACGTATTCAGCAGTAAGAAAAGCTGCTGATAAAGAGCGGGTAGATGATTCTCTTTGCGTCGCGCTTTATTGGTTGTCAGTGCGGAGACTGCTGCGGAAACAAACTGGTTCAGCAGTGTGCGGCCCGTGCGCTCTTTGGAGTTATCCCGGATAAGTAGGATAACCATCATCGCCAGGAAACAGCCCACTATTTGTCCCAATGCACTGTCCAAAAACGTACTGAAATGAAACGTCATCGGGTTATCCAACACAATGACGTTGATAGTTCCGGCAAGGGCCCCCATCGAACCAAGACGTCGCTTCTGTACTTCAATTCCCATAAAGAAGCCCAGCAACGCAAGACTAATGCACAGTAACAACATGCTTTGCTGAGTCGAAGGTAGGATCACTAAAAAGTAGAAAGCCCCTAATGGGAGTGCGACTAACATGCCGTATAAAAAGTCGAGGGAGACCATGCGTGGATTGGGTAAACGCATCGCCAGCGACGTGACAACGGCAATCATGACCATCGCGCCACTGCCGGATGTCCATCCCGTCCATAACCAAAACAAGCAACCGAGCATGCAGGAAACCGTCGTCCGCCAGAAGTTAATCATCGCGTGATGCCCTTCCGCTGACTGCACTTTGATAACGACTTCCTGAGTTAAAACATCTTCTTCCACCGAGCTGATACGGGTGTTGCTGATGACTCCGCGTTTGAGCAACAGGTAGCGGCTAATCGCGCCAACCCAGCTGCTTATCGTGGCTGGCGTATTTTTATCACCCGTATAAGAAATAGCTCTGCGGATCACTTTCACTTGTTTGTGAACGTCAGCCGCGGTTTCTACAGGCAACTCAAACAACATGCGGAACTCTGCGGTCATGTATTCCGGACGTGTGTTTTGAATCAGGAATGTTTCACAAGCCTGAGTGATGAGCGTCAGGGACAGGGTGTTGAGCGCTTTGAGGCGGCGGTTAGCACGATCCCAGCGTGAAGACTCTATTTTGAGATTCCCGCGCATCCCTTCCAGTGCGGTAGTACGGCGCACCAGGCCACTCCAGGCTTTATCGACTTCCTCTTTATCACCATGCGCAATACACAGCTGCATCAGCCGATAGTGATCCACCAGCAGGTTATCCAGTTCGCGGTCAATTTCTTGCTTAATGGAGCGAGGGGAAAAAATTAAGTCGGCAAGAATCGCGCAAACAATACCAATCACAATCTCACTGCAGCGTTCAACGGAAAATTGAGGAGTGACAAGCGGATTGGCCTGAATGGTGATAACAATGATTAACGCGGTGTAGCCAGAAAGCCCCCAGGCATAGGAGTTTTCAACCTTAACCAGTGAAGAAATCCAGGTGCAAAAACCAGCCCAAATACAGCACACCAGTAACATCACGACAGGTGCACGAATCAGCGTCGTGATAATGAACAGCGCGGCAATACAACCGATAAAAGTCCCGATGATACGCAGCATCCCGCGATAACGAATCGCGCCGGAATAGGGCTCTCCGCCCGCTGCAAACGCCGGGCCGGCGGCTACCAGTGCCGCTGTCAGTACGGCCCAACGCGGGGTTTCCAGTTGAAAATGGAAGCCCACAAACACCGCCAACACGATGGCGAAAGCCAGTTTGAAGGCAAAGCGCAAATGTAATCGCGAGATAAAATACATATCGACCTACGCTTAGCCGAACTCACGCAAGCGATGCATGAATTTGATGAATACCGAGTCATGGTTAACATCCCGGTCTTTATCGCCGGTGACAACAACCGTGGCCGTAGTCCCTGCGGGGAAGATATTTGCCTGTTGCTCGTCCAGACGAATACGTACCGGCACACGCTGCGCCAGACGTACCCACTCCAGATTGGAATCAACCGTCGCCATACCTTTGGTATCTCTGGTACTGCTGGCATTGGTTACGCCGGCAGAAATACTGTCTACCGTCCCACGCAGTACGCGGTTACTACCTAGCGGTGTGATTTGTACCCGGTAACCAGGGCGAATACCATCAAGCTTGGTTTCTTCCATGTAGGCGAGAATGTAAAAAGAACCGCGTTTTACCAGCGCAACGGCTGTGGAGCCTCGGGTAATAAATTCGCCCGTATAAACATTCAGGTTGGTTACCCAACCTTCTGCGGGTGCACGAATAATGGTACGTTGCAGGTCTAACTGAGCTAAATCTCGTGTCGCTTCAGCCTTAGATAACTGATGCATAACGGTCTGCAACACATTGTTGGACTGTTCAATTTCTTCGCGAGACATGGCCTGCGTCCCCAACGAATTGCGACGCCCAGCTTCACGACGTTTCTCTCCAGCTAACGCCCGGTAATAAGAAACGTCAGCCTCAGCCTGCTCCAGCGCTTTCTGATAACGCGGCTGGTCGATGGTGAATAAAACCTGATCTTTCTTCACCAGTTGATTGTCATGGACCTTCACATCGGTAATTAAACCGGAGACATCTGGCGCAATCGCGACAACATCCGCGGTAAAACGTGCATCACGCGTCCAGGGGGATTGGGTATAAAATACCCAGGCACGGAAGATAGCGATGAAAGCCAGCAGAACCAGAATCAGCGTGATGGCAGTGCGGATCATTTTTGTTGTAAGTGCTTTCACATCAACCTCAAACAAACAGGCGCGAGATCAGATAAAACAGGCAGCAATAAAGTGCTGTATTAAATAATGCCGGGTGCCAGACAAAATCATAAATCCCCGTCGGAATCAGCAGACGGCGAACTACCCAGAACAGCGCCAGCGAAAGAATTAGCTCGAAGAAAATCGGCGGAAAAGAAAGACCGAATATCACGATAACGGGAAATAAACTCATGTTAACCTTGCAGAAAATACAGAAGGCACAAGCCGTGACACAACAAGGAACGCTGTGCTAACAAGTATTACGGATTGTGTTAGTAATAATATATTAACGTAATTGTTAGCGAGTTATCTATAATCTGTGATCTAAATCACTTTTAAGTCAGAGTTAACAATGGAAAGACTTAAGCGCATGTGGGTTTTTGCCAAAGTTGTCGAACTTGGCTCATTTACCGCCACGGCCAGGCAGCTGGAAATGAGCGTATCGTCCATTAGCCAAACCGTTTCCAAGCTCGAAGACGAGTTGCAAGTTAAGCTTTTAAACCGCAGCACGCGCAGCATTGGGCTAACTGAAGCCGGTAAAATCTACTACCTTGGCTGCCGCAAAATGTTACATGAAGCGCAAGAGGTGCATGAGCAACTCTACGCATTCAACAACACCCCAATCGGGACGCTGCGTATCGGCAGTTCTTCAACTATGGCACAAAATGTCCTCGCGTCCATGACCGCCGATATGCTCAAAGAGTATCCTGAGTTAACGGTAAACCTGGTGACCGGTATTCCCGCACCTGATTTGATCGCTGACGGTCTTGATGTCGTGATTCGTGTGGGCGCTTTGCAGGATTCCAGCCTGTTCTCGACACGGCTCGGTTCGATGCCAATGGTCATTTGCGCCGCTAAAAGTTATCTGCAACAAAATGGCACCCCAGAAAAACCCGCCGATCTTGCCAGCCACTCGTGGCTTGAATACAGCATTCGTCCACATAATGAATTCGAGTTGATCGCACCCGAAGGGCTCACTACGCGAATGATCCCGCAGGGGCGGTTTGTCACTAATGATCCCATGACGTTAAGCCGCTGGTTAAAAGTAGGGGCTGGGATCGCTTATGTCCCATTGATGTGGGTGATCGATGAGATCAATGACGGAACGCTTGAGATCTTACTACCGAGTTATCAGTCCGATCCGCGTCCGGTATACGCGCTGTATACAGAAAAAGATAAGCTGCCGCTGAAAGTACAAGTTTGTATTAACTATCTGACTGAATATTTCGTGAAGGTTTCGCACCTGTATCAAGGGGTGCGAGATAAGAAAGGGCGTGCGAGTGAAGACAGCCGGGATTAACCCGGCTGTTATTGTTTTATGCTGTGCCGCCTACTGTCAGGTTGTCGACTTTGAGCGTTGGCTGGCCGACACCAACAGGCAAGCTTTGCCCTTCTTTACCACAGACACCAACACCGTTATCCAACGCCAGGTCGTTACCCACCATCGAAATCTGCTGCATGGTTTCAATACCGGAGCCAATCAGCGTAGCGCCTTTCACCGGTGTGGTCACTTTGCCATTCTCGATGAGATACGCTTCAGAAGTTGAGAACACAAACTTGCCGGAGGTGATATCCACCTGCCCGCCGCCAAAGTTAGGCGCGTAGATCCCATACTCAACCGATTCGATAATCTCTTGCGGGGTTGATTTACCCGCCAGCATATAGGTGTTGGTCATACGCGGCATTGGCAGGTGCGCGTAAGATTCACGACGGCCATTACCGGTTGGGGCAACCCCCATCAAGCGAGCATTGAGTTTGTCCTGCATGTAGCCTTTCAGCACGCCGTTTTCGATCAACACATTGTATTGGCCCGGAACACCTTCGTCGTCAATCGCAACAGAGCCACGGCGGTTCGCCATGGTGCCATCATCAACAACAGTACAAAGTTCAGAGGCAACCAACTGACCCATTTGGCCGCTGAATACGGATGTGCCACGGCGGTTAAAGTCACCTTCCAGACCGTGCCCCACCGCTTCATGCAATAGCACGCCAGGCCAACCTGCGCCCAGAACCACCGGGAACATACCGGCAGGTGCCGCGACCGCAGAAAGCGTGACAAGCGCCATACGCACAGCCTCTTTCGCCCATGCATCAGCGCGGACTTCACCCTCAACGGTTTCAAGGAAGTAGTCATAACCAAAACGACCACCGCCGCCGCTTGAGCCGCGTTCACGTTTGCCGTTTTCTTCTACCTGAACACTGACAGACAGGCGCACCAGCGGTCGAACGTCAGCCGCCAGCGTACCGTCGGTTGCAGCAACCAGAATCAATTCATAAACGCCCGTCAGGCTAGCAGTCACTTCCTGTACGCGAGCATCTGTTGCGCGGGCAACGCTATCGACACGTTTCAGGATGTCGAGTTTCTCTTCACGCGTCATGCTTTGCAGCGGATCGGCACTGGTATAGAGCGCGCTATGTTGCACGGCACCTAATGTTTGTACGCGGCCATTTCCTTTTTCTTGCACGATGCTGCGTGCGGCATGAGCACTTTGTTCCAGTGCCAACAAGCTGACCTGGTCGGCATAAGCAAAACCGGTTTTCTCGCCACTGATCGCGCGCACACCGACACCCTGATCGATGTTGTAAGAACCATCTTTAATGATGCGGTCTTCCAGCACCCAGGATTCGTGATAACTGGACTGGAAATAGAGATCCCCGTAGTCGAGTCGACGCTCGGACAATTGTCCCAAAATGGAAAACAGATCTTGATGGGTTAAGCCATTCGCAGACAGCAACTGCTCACTTACCAGGTTCAGACTCATCGTTTCGCTACTCTTATTTGTCTATCAATTGGAGATATCTATTATATTGAGCTTGCGGCAATTAACTGCTCACGTCAAATCACTTAGCTTCCTTGAGCCTTGGCTGGCGAAGCACTTCATTGATTTGCGGTTTATCGACCGATCCGGTGATGTGATAGCGCAGCAACGAGATTTTGCTCCACAACGGCCCTAATACTTTACTGGCGGCAAACACCGCGGCGCCGATTATCGGGTTAACCACGAATGCTGTTGCCACGCCGACAGTGGCAGAAATTTCTGGTGCTATAACCGCTTCAACGTCGAGTTGACG
The DNA here is from genome assembly GCF_027594725.1 of Buttiauxella sp. WJP83. NCBI lineage: Bacteria > Pseudomonadati > Pseudomonadota > Gammaproteobacteria > Enterobacterales > Enterobacteriaceae > Buttiauxella > Buttiauxella sp. WJP83. The sequence continues at coordinate 437,685 of NZ_CP110080.1, read as the reverse complement.
TCGAACCAAATCGACCGAACCTTTCATGCCAATATCAGCTTCGAGCCCGTCCACCAGCGTATCCTCGCTATACAGTACACCGTCTTTAATCCAGGCCGTGCTACGGATGGAGTCAAAGTAGAAACCTTCACCAAAAGTATCGCTGAAGTCAAAGCGCAGTTTACGCATCAACGCATCGACACTAACCAATCGTAGCAACTGTCCGGCGTGACCGGTGCCCAGATCGGCAATTTTTCCTTTGCCCAATTTGGTGTGAAGGATCCCGTTTAATGAGGCAATATGCGGCTGCCACGGTTTGTCGCGCCAGTGTAAATCATAGTCCGCATCAAACGATGAACCTTGAATTGGCGTCTTGATACCAAAGAAGTTGGTCGCCGCATCAAGTTTGGATCCGTGCAATTTGCCTTTTAAAGACGTGCGCTCTTCTGCCGGACTGTTCACCCACTGGCCACTGGCAGTCAACCTTGCAAACCCGGAATCGATTAAACCGTTTTCAAGTTCAAGCGTGTTCCCTTTAATGGCGAAATCACCGTCAATACGGCCATATTTTTGCCCCCAAAGCCAACATTCGGAACAGCGCAGCTGCAAATCAGGCCAGTCTCGGAAATCAATCGAGTTATTATCTGCCAATGGCGAAGCACCGGTCGATTTCGCGGTGCTATTCCCCCAGTCAGGGTTGAAATAGAGATACTTAATGGCTGCACGCCACGGCGCATTGTTTAGTATCGTCAACGAGCCATTCACCTCGCGCCCCTGGGCTTCAACGCGCGTGCCATTCGGAATAGCATGGGAAACCAAACTCAGGTTGTTCCATTGCTGACCAGCGAACGTCAGCGAAGGCGTGCGCAATGTGATGTTGGCGGGGAATGAAGCCGAGTTACCCACGCTTTCTACGGCCCCATGGCTAAACAGGGCTAACCATTGCGCACCATCCATCGCCGGAAGATCCAGCTCTAAGCCTGAGTTATCAGGCAATGGTGGAACAGTTTGGCTATTGGTCGCCCAAATCGCCCGATCAAGGGTGAGTTTTTTATTCAGCAACCAACGACTGGAAAAATGATTTTTCGCACCGGCGTTACCCGTCAGATCGAAACTATTAAGATTACCTTTCACCGCGACATTCAACGGCAGCGATTGCCCCGCTGATTTATCGACTGGAGCAGGTAAGTGACTGCTTACATTTTTCAAGTCGGCAGCGACTTTGATCTGATAATTAGCCTCTCCGTGATATGGGAGAGAAATCGCCACATCACCTTTCCAGGGAACACTACCACTCAACTCTTTGCTGATTGGCTCAGGCACAATTCCCATTTTTGTCGGCTGCCAGTCACCCAATAAGTTGACCCCAATCTGGTAGGCTTTCTCACCAATTTTAGTATTGAAATCAATGCCTATGGGTTGATTGAACCAGGTAGCTTTTAGGGGATCGCTTTTCAGTTCGCCATTCACAAAGCTGAATTTACCGCTCAGATTAGACAACTCGCTCGAGAGTGGCTTTATCAGCAATGTATTGTTGTTGAGCTGAACGTCACCCGAGGCGGTCGTCATTTTGCCATTCAGCGGGATATCCAAATGTAAGCGAGCATTCACATCGCCTCCAATCTGGAGTTCATCAAGTGCTGCTGACAGAGAATCTTTGAGCGGCGTGTCTTTGAAGTAGGGGCCAACCGCACTACCAGGACCCGTGATGTCAGAATCAACCAACAGTTTTTGTTTCGCGTAATCCGGGATATTCGCCGTCAGTTTACGTCCGGTCACGCCGCCAAGTTTCACTGCATCCGATTTCATCCACAAACCGTTATTGATGAAATCCAGAGTGATATTCAGATTTTCAAGCGCAGGCCAGTCAGGCTGGAAAGCAAATTTAGCCTTGTACAACGGGACGTAAACCTGGAACTGCCCTTCGTTGTGCACATAAGGGAATAGATGAGGATTCCCCCCGTAAACCAGGGTTGCGTTATCCGACTCGCCACCTTGAATCGCGCTGCTGAGATAATCAACCAGCTCTTTTCCCATCAGGTTTTCAGGGAAGTAACGCCAGGCATCAGCCCCATTATGGGTACTGATTCCGGCCAGGATCCCCAGCCAGGGTTCATCGCCTGTCGGCTGGTAGTAGCGGAAATCACCCGCAGCCCACACAGAACGTGCTTTTACATCCAGGTGTTTGCCATCAAGCTGGAAACCTGCGGCATTTTTCTGCCATTCAAGGGTTGCGACTGCCCGTTCAACTTCCAACGGGGCACGGAATACGCCCACGTAAGGCATTTTGGCATTAAGAACTTGAGCATTAAGCTGCCCGTGCCCGACTCCGCCCGTAACCGATCCAGAGAAGTGTTCAACACCGGGTAACATTTTCCATTGTTTCCAGCTCACATCTTTCCAGCGCCCTTGCATACGGGTGTTTTCGGTCTGCTGAAGAGGAATATCCACTGCCAGAACATCAATATGCCCTCGCGGTTGCAGCGTGTTCCAAATCTCACCAAAATCAGGCGAAATTTTTTCTGCAATCGGCGACAAACCCGTGAAGCTTTCCAGTTCCATATTGGTTGCGCGCACGCGGAGCTCGTCACTGCGCACGCTCTCTTTGCCCCCAACAGTTTGTGGGGCAATCCACGCGAGCGATAACGAGCCTTTAGGCCAGGTTTTGCCATCAAGAGTGATATTGGTTGAAGGAATGGCAAGATCCCAGCCTGCGCCAGAACGATTAACTCGCGCCATTAAATTATCAACCGACAGCTGATGGTCGGTATTTTTCCCAGCCCAGCTTGCACCGCCTTGCTTCAACCAGACGTTGCCACCCGAAATATCGCCAGCTTTGATATCCATCCAGGCTTCGAGGGTGAACTCAGCAGTCTGTAAATCGATATTGTCTTTCATCCAGCGGCCAAGCCAGGGTTTCACGTCAACGTTTTCAGCCTGCAACCAGACTTTGCCAATGTTCAATAAACCATTTTCGTCGCGCAGATCCATTCTGACTTTCGCCAGGCCATGCTGGCCGGTAAAGCTCGACAAACTGACCAGCCCTTCGGCGCGGTGACGGTTTTTGGTATTAAGCCAGGTCAATTGCGGAATGGTGAGTTCGGCGCGCTGGCCGGAGATAGTCAGGAAACTAAGGGAGCTATCGCGCAGATCGAAGTGATCGAACTGGCGTAAAAAGAGATCGCTGATTTTACCCGGCTCGAGCTTTCTATCCCCTTTATTTCGGCTTAGCGGGGTGTTGGTTCGCACCTGTAATTGATAAAAAGTGAGGTCGCGGAACTGCCAGCGGGCGTGCAAAATGCTCTGCCAGAGATCAAGCGCCAGCGTGACACGCTTGACCTTCAACTCGCCGCCATCTTTCAAGCCAGCTTTGATATCACGGACATCAAGCGTTGGGCCAAAATTTTCCCAGTTTGCCTGGATCTGGCTGGCATCGACTGGCGCGCCCGTCATGGCTTCAATTTTTTCGAGCAGCGCTGGACGCCAGGCATCGAGATGCGGCAAAACCAGCCGCAAACCACTCACCAGCAGTGCGACGATAACGATCAACGTTGCGCCAGTGAGTAGCAGAATGCCGGGCAGTCGCCTCACGAAAATCTCCTTGTTTGCCGCCGGAGCGGAACTCAAATCGGCACTATCTGTGCAGTGAGTTACATCATAACGACGTCGAATTGCTCTTGATTATAGAGCGGCTCGATCTGAACTTTGACTTGTTTACCGACGAAAATTTCCACTTCGGCCAATGAATGGGACTCTTCGCTTTTTAGCGCTTCCCCCACGGCCGGTGAAGCGTAAACCAGGAAGCGATCGGAATCGTAGGCATGATGCACGCGCACAATTTCACGCATAATTTCATAGCACACGGTTTCCACCGTTTTCACGGTACCGCGACCATGACATGTTGGACAATCGTTGCAAAGTACATGTTCAACGCTTTCACGCGTACGTTTGCGCGTCATCTCAACCAGACCGAGCTGCGAAAAACCGTTAATGCTGGTTTTCACGCGATCTTTACTCAATGCCTGTTCGAGGGAATGCAGCACACGTCGGCGATGGTCTTCATTACTCATGTCGATGAAATCGATAATGATAATGCCGCCCAGATTACGCAAACGTAACTGGCGAGCGATCGCCTGCGTCGCTTCAATGTTCGTATTGAAAATAGTGTCATCAAGATTGCGGTGGCCAACGAAAGCCCCGGTGTTGATATCCACAGTTGTCATCGCTTCAGTTTGGTCGATAACCAGGTAACCACCTGATTTCAGATCAACTTTTCGCTCCAGCGCGCGTTGGATTTCGTTCTCAACGTCAAACAGATCAAAAATAGGCTGGCGGCCGCTGTAGTGTTCGATTTTGCTGTGCATTTCCGGCATGTATTCTGCGGTAAACTCCAGCAGCATGTCGTATGTAAGACGGGAGTCGACACGAATACGATCAAGAGCGGCATCGGCAAAATCACGCAGCACGCGTTGCGCCAGTGCCAGTTCACCGTAAAGTTGGCAACGGGTTTTATTACGTTTTTTTCGCTCGCTAACTTTGGTCCAGACACGTTTGAGGTAAGCTGCATCTGAAGCTAAATCGTCTTCGCATACGCCTTCGGCTGCGGTGCGAATAATAAATCCGCCTTGCTCATCGCAATAAGCATTAACCACACGTTTCAGGCGTTCACGCTCGGCTTCACTTTCAATGCGCTGGGAAACGCCTACGTGAGAAGCACCAGGCATAAAGACCAAATAACGCGATGGCAGCGTGATATCGGTAGTCAAACGAGCGCCTTTGGTCCCCAGCGGATCTTTTACCACCTGAACCATTAAGTCCTGGCCCTGGCGTACCAGCTCGGAAATATCTCGTACGGTGAAGTTTTTCTGCTCTTCGCCCGCCACACATTCGGTATGTGGCATGATGTCAGAAGCGTGAAGAAACGCTGCCTTATCAAGGCCAATATCTACAAATGCCGCCTGCATCCCCGGAAGCACCCGGCTTACACGACCTTTGTAGATATTCCCTACGATCCCGCGACGTGCTTCGCGTTCAATATGAATCTCTTGCAGTATTCCACCGTCAATGTAAGCCACCCGAGTTTCCGATGGGGTCACGTTGACTAACAATTCAGCCGTCATGTTTTCCTCGTCCATCACGCAATGCGTGAAAATTACTCAGCAATTCATAGGTTTCAACTAGCGGTAGACCGACTACAGCATGGTAGCTGCCATTAATCTTCCTGACAAAACAACCACCAAGCCCTTGAATACCGTATGCACCTGCTTTATCCATGGGTTCACCGCTGGCAACGTAACCAGCGATATCCTGTTCTGATAATGCACGAAAAGTCACTTCAGTCGTCACAAGGCAATCCAGCAATGATTCACGATCCGCCAGCGCAACGGCCGTCATGACCTGGTGCTGGTTACCGGATAGCATCCGTAGCATCGCTGCAGCATGCTGTTCGTCTTTAGGTTTTTCCAACACATTGCCATTGTAGATAACAATAGTATCTGCACCCAATACCGGTAAGTCCTGCGCAGCCAAAGCAACGCCGGCACGCGCTTTATCACGCGCCAAACGCACCACGTACTGTTGAGCACTTTCGTGGTTAAGACGCTGTTCTTCCACATCAGTAATGATGCGTTCAAACGACACACCCAACTGAGTCAGCAATTCCTGACGACGTGGAGAACCCGATGCCAGATACAAAGATGTCATGTTCAATCCTATTGCACAGCAAATTGTTGGCGAATTTTACGCATCAACAAGAATATCCATGGCCACAGTACACCATTGACCACACTGCTCCAGAAAATTTCTGGGCGGAAAGAGACATTGATAACTAAAAATTCAGACCAGAAAACAATGACATCTGTCATCAATGACAAAAGCATGACCACTAAAGCCTGTTGCCAAAGCGCAAGATTACGGAATAGCTGGTACTTCAGCGCCACCAGATAAGCAACGATGCTCAAAGATAACGCCCGTACGCCAAGGGTTGAACCGCTGATCAAATCCAGTATGGCACCCACGATAAAACCTGTGCCGACATTTACGCGGTGTGGCAGAGCCAGTATCCAGTAAAGCAGGATCAGTAATACCCAGTCAGGACGATAGACTTTTAAATCGTCAGGCCAGGGCATTACTTGTAACAGCAAGGCGACGAGGAAAGAAAGCCAGATGACCCAACGGCCCTGGCTGCGGTAACTTCCCACTACTGCCCTCCCAGGCTTGCAGGTGCAGGAGAAGCGGTGTTCCCTGCGGGGGCCGGAGTCGTAATACCCGTCGCCGGAGGTGGAACGGGAGCTGGCGGCCCAATAGCATCAGCTGCCGGTAAAACCTGCGGCATCATTTGCATCAGGCGTTCATTCGCCACGCGATGAACTTCCTCAGGCGGCATTGGGGTTTTCCCTTCACGATCCGCACCCCACAACAGCAGCAAATAACGCAGACGTTGTAAGCCAGCAGTCGGACGAGCCTGAATAACGGTGTATGCGCGCTGAGTATCAAGTTTCACGGAAGAAACAACACCCACTGGATATCCTTCCGGGAAGCGCCCACCTAAACCAGATGTCACCAACACATCACCGACACGAATGTCAGTATTTGCCGGTAAATGTTCCAGTTGCAGATCGTCGGTACAACCGTTGCCCGCCGCAATAATACGAATATCATTGCGCAGCACCTGAATCGGCAGCGCATGGGTCGCATCACAGATAAGCAACACGCGGCTAGTGAGTTTCGCCACCGCGACAACTTGACCTACGACACCTTTATCACTGATGACCGGTTGGCCTTCATAGACCCCGTTCACACTCCCCTTATCAATAACCACCTGGTCACTGTAAGGATCGTTAACGGTTGAGATAACCTGAGTCACCATTTTTTGCTCGTCTTGACGCAACGGTGAACCCAGTAATTCGCGCAGACGTGCGTTTTCCTGACGGTATTGACCCATCATCAGAAGTTCGCTGTTTTTCAGGATCAGTTCCTGACGCAGTGCACGATTTTCGAGTTCTAGCTGGTCGCGTGATGCCAGTGTTTGCGAGACGCTGTCGAGCAATTCACGGGGACCATTTGAGACAAAATAGAAAGGACTGACGGCAGTATCCATATACGTTCGAATCTGACTGAACGTACCCAGACGGCTATCGGCAATAATGACACCAATCGCCACCAGCACCGCCAGAATAAGGCGAAACTGCAACGAGGGGCCACGGCTAAAAATTGGCTTCATAGGCTATGCGTATTCCAGGGCCATCAAGAAAAGGCAGTGATAGTCACTGCCTTTTACGTGTGGCTGATTACTCTTCGCTGAACAAGTCGCCGCCGTGCATGTCGATCATTTCCAGTGCCTTGCCACCGCCACGGGCTACGCAAGTCAATGGATCTTCTGCAACTACTACCGGAATGCCTGTTTCTTCCATCAGCAGACGGTCAAGGTTACGCAGCAATGCGCCACCGCCGGTCAGAACCATACCGCGTTCTGAAATATCGGAAGCCAATTCTGGCGGGCACTGTTCCAGCGCAACCATTACCGCACTGACAATACCCGTTAATGGTTCTTGCAGAGCTTCAAGGATTTCATTGGAGTTCAGCGTAAAGCCACGCGGTACACCTTCAGCCAGGTTACGACCACGAACTTCGATTTCACGCACTTCATCGCCTGGGTATGCAGAACCGATTTCGTGTTTGATACGTTCGGCAGTTGCTTCACCAATCAGTGAACCGTAGTTACGACGCACATAATTAATGATGGCTTCATCGAAGCGGTCCCCGCCAATACGGACGGAAGAAGAATAAACAACGCCGTTCAAAGAGATAACAGCAACTTCGGTAGTACCACCACCGATATCCACAACCATAGAACCGGTTGCTTCAGAAACTGGCAGACCAGCGCCGATAGCCGCAGCCATTGGCTCTTCAATCAGGAACACTTCACGAGCACCTGCACCTTGCGCAGACTCACGAATCGCACGACGTTCAACCTGAGTTGCGCCAACCGGCACACAAACCAGTACGCGCGGACTTGGACGCATAAAGCTGTTGCTATGAACTTGTTTGATGAAGTGTTGCAGCATTTTTTCGGTCACGAAGAAATCGGCGATAACGCCATCTTTCATTGGACGGATAGCTGCGATGTTGCCGGGGGTACGACCCAGCATCTGTTTAGCATCGTGGCCTACGGCCGCAACGCTTTTAGGTGAACCGGCACGATCCTGGCGAATAGCCACGACAGATGGCTCATTCAGTACGATGCCTTGTCCTTTCACATAAATCAGGGTATTCGCGGTACCCAGGTCAATGGACAGGTCATTGGAAAACATGCCACGAAATTTTTTCAACATACTAAGGGATAATCCTGAAAGCTGGGGCGGAAACAAAATCCGCTTACTTTACCAACCACTCATTGCAGCGACAAGGCGCAAAAATGTTCTGCAATGGTGAAAAATTGTGCAGTTTACTACGACTATTACACTTTCGACACGTTTATCCTCGAACTGCCGAGGAAACAAACAAACGCTGTAGGTTAAACGAACAGTGCAAGGAAGCAAACCGGGTTCATTTCATGCTTCAACAATCTGGTCAGCAGGCGTATTGGCCCCCTTGAGATGCAGCGCGCGTTATTCTACGTGAAATATTTATAAACGGCAGGTTAAACCGAGTATCTTTGCGAATATTTTTTCACGTTGCTGTCTAGTGGTTGAGAGGCCGCAAAAAAATCCCCCTGAGCACCCGCCACGCCTTTCTCCACCAGTGTCTGCCATTCACTTCGAGTTCTGACTCCGACCGCAAAAACTTGCGTCTGAGTCCCGTTACACGCCTCAACCAGACTCTGAACAAATAGCTGATTTTCAGTTCGTTTCTCGATGTTATGCACAAGCCCTGGATGCAGCTTTATAAGCTCTACATCCAGCTCTTTAATATAAGAGGCGCTGACTACGGTCAAACCCGCCTGGGAGACAGCAACACGAGCCCCCAAAGCTTTAATCAAGCGAATCACAGGCTGCAAACGGCTGATGTGTTGACAAACATCTGCCTCTGCAAGTTCAAAAAGAATGCGTCGTCGAAGCGATTTTTCTGACTGCATCAATGCATCACGCAGCCAACGCTGGAACGGAGCACGAATCAGTGATTCTACTGACACCTGAATAGCCAGCGTTTCTTCGGGCCAGAAACTGGCTAACGGTAACAATCGGGCGATGGTCTGTCGGTCATATTGCTCTGATAAACCAAACTGTTTCACCATCGGCAAATATTCTGCCGCCAGCACTTCTTGCTCGCCGTCGAAAATTCGACACATTATTTCACGATGATGCACGTAGCCATCGCGCATCACCGCCGGTTTTTGGTAAAAACGCGGGCCACCACGCTGTAGCACTTGCTCAATAAGCGTACGCCATTTCACATTGCCACGCCCTTTTTCCGGCAAACTATCGTCATAAACCGACCAACTGTTTGCCCCTTGCAAAGACGCATTACGCGTTGCGACTTCCGCATTCTCCATGACCTGCTCTTTGGTTTGCCCGCTGCGCCATGCACAAATACCGATATGCATCATGTCATTACGATCGAGCATCCGCGTTGGAGGCAAAGTATCGACGGCTTTCAGTAGCTGGCTGGCAATACTGTCGGCTTCTTTTAATGTGCGATGCGGTAACAACACCGCAAAATCACTGCGGAAATAACGAGCCAGCAAAGCGCCCGGATACCGCATCACAAATGTCGATAACATATTAATAATGGTAAACAAATACTCTTCTACCGCATTCCTGCCCCATGTTTCATGCAAGGTATCAAAATCCGGTAGGCGGATAATCATCACCACGCCATGGGCACCGACTTGCTCTTGTTCATCAAGCAAAGTCGCCAGTTGGTTATCGAAGAACAGGCGATTATTCAGGCCTGTTTTTGCATCTTGCGCCGCAAAAGCACGAATTAAGGTATCCATTCTGCTGCGTTGATCGCTGGCGTTTTGCAGATCAGAAAGCAATAAATCCAAAGCGCTGCTGGCTTGCGGGGGCCATTCCAGGACCGAACCGCGTACTTCAACACCTCTTTCACCATTCAGGATTCGTCGTGCCCTGCTTTCCAGTAACTCCTGTCCAACGAGTTGCTTTTTCATCCAACGGATAGCAAAAAACAGCACAATAAGCATGAAGCCAACCGTGAACGAAAGTGGAACTGTTGTGAAAAGTGAGTTGTAGTAATTTGCCACCGGATCGCGATAGGTGAGCGTGAGGAACATTCCCGGATGCTTCATTAATTCAACGGTCACGGAGCGTAAACCGTAGCTATTACCCAGTAAGCGATAGGTTTGACTCAGTTGCTGCTGATAAACCGTCTTATCGCCGACTTTGAAATCCACCGCAGTGATATCAATAGGAACCATGACTTCATTGAGGCGTTTAATCAGAGCTTCTGGGGAATTTGAAACCAAATCGTTATCAATAATGGTGGCAACCGCAACCACACGCTGATGAACTTTAAAATGCATCGCATTAAAGAAGCTTAATGAACAACCCACCAGCGTCACAAAAATAGCGAGGCCAGTCAGCAATGTCATAAAAGCAGAAAGTTTCGTCGTTAATCGCATCCTTGAGTTAACTCCGTTTGGTGAAGATAGACCAGCCTGACTTGATGCGGCATTACATAGCAAAAGAGCTATTCAGGCAAACACGCTGAACAGATTCTTATCCTTTGTTGCAAAGGATGCGTATATCCATCCGTCGAGCTTCAAGTATAGCCTTCAGCCAGTAACTCAGATTCTGGGCAGGTCTAACTTTCAATTTTTTGTGACATATTCGCAGGGTTAAGCGTTCTCCGTCATGCTTAGCCTATAAAGTCACGCAGGAGAAAAAGATGAAGAAGATCACTCGCTTTACCGAAGCAGATGTCACACCAGAATCGGTCTTTATGCTCAAACGCCGCCAGGTGCTGAAAGCGCTGGGTATCAGTGCGGCTGCTCTCTCGCTTCCTCAAACCGCGCATGCCGATATTCTTTCCTGGTTTAAAGGGAACGACAGGCCACCTGCACCATCGGGAAAACCCCTGCAATTTAGCCAACCTGAACAATGGCAGGCGAAACTCGCCATGACGCCGGAAGATAAAGTGACTGGCTACAATAACTTTTACGAATTTGGTCTGGATAAAGCCGACCCAGCAGCCAATGCAGGGAGCTTAAAAACCGATCCCTGGAAAGTCACCATTAGCGGTGAAGTGGCAAAACCACAAACACTCGACCTCGACGATCTTTATAAGAAATTCCCACTGGAACAACGTATCTATCGCATGCGTTGTGTAGAAGCCTGGTCAATGGTTGTGCCGTGGATTGGCTTCCCACTCAGTAAACTGCTGGCGCTGGTCGAACCCACCAGCAAGGCGAAATATGTCGCATTCGAAACGCTTTATGATCCAGAGCAGATGCCAGGACAGAAAGATCGTTTCATAGGCGGCGGATTGCAGTATCCCTACGTCGAAGGGTTGCGCCTTGATGAAGCGATGCATCCTCTGACACTCCTTACCGTCGGCGTTTACGGAAAAGCGTTGCCACCTCAAAATGGCGCTCCGATACGACTCACCGTGCCATGGAAGTACGGATTTAAAGGGATAAAGTCGATTGTCAGTATCAAACTGGTTAGCGAGTTGCCGCCCACCACCTGGAATATGGCCGCACCCAATGAATACGGGTTTTATGCCAACGTAAATCCAAATGTTGACCACCCGCGCTGGTCACAGGCCAGTGAAAGATTCATTGGTTCAGGCGGCGTATTGGATGTAAAACGCCAGCCAACGCTGCTGTTTAATGGTTATGCCGACCAGGTTGGTTCGCTCTATCGCGGTTTGAATCTTAAGGAGAATTTCTAACGTGAGATTAACAGCAAAGCAGGTCACACTGTTGAAAGTGGTGCTACATCTCGCAGCCTTCTTGCCTTTTGTCTGGTTATTTTATGCCGCAAATCAGGGGCTTTTAAGTGCTGATCCGGCAAAAGATATCCAGCATTTTACCGGCAGGATGGCACTTAAGCTCCTGCTGGCGACCCTGTTAGTCACACCTTTGGCGCGGTACGGGAAGCAACCGCTGTTAATTCGAACCCGTCGGTTGTTGGGATTATGGTGCTTTGCGTGGGCAACACTCCATTTAGTCAGCTACGCCATGTTGGAATTGGGAATCAACAATCTGGCACTGCTTGGTCGGGAGTTGGTCACACGCCCATATTTAACTTTAGGAATTATCAGTTGGTTGGTGCTGTTATCATTGGCGGCTACATCGACGCAATCATTACAACGAAAATTGGGTCCACGCTGGCAAAAACTGCATAATTTCGTCTATCTTGTCGCCATCCTTGCCCCGATTCATTATCTATGGTCAGTAAAGGTTATCTCACCGCAACCCTTGCTGTATGCGCTGGGTGCAATCATCCTGCTAGCCTTGCGCTACAAGAAATTTCGCCAATGGCGACGTTAACGAAAGATATGTGTTGTTCTCCGCAGAAAAGTGATCAACCTTACCCCGTTCAGGGATATCAGTTGATCATCTTCCCTGATAAGACCAGTATTTAGCTGCCAATTGCTACGAAATCGTTATAATGTGCGACTTTGGTTTTTCTGACAGGCCATTTTCTGGCTCTGAAGGTGACAACCGAGCAACTTAGGTATATTTTGTAAAATACCTACAAATTGCAGGAGATGGCAGCACGATGTCGGCTAATTTTCACATTTTGCTTTTGAACGGCCCGAATCTTAACATGCTGGGTACACGCGAGCCTGAGAAGTACGGCACGCTGACTTTAGCCCAAATTGTTAACTCGCTCGAAGAAGAAGCAAAAACGCTAAATGTCTCGTTCAGCCACCTGCAATCAAATGCGGAATATGAATTGATCGACCGTATTCATCAGGCTAAAGACACTGTTGATTTTATTCTGATTAATCCGGCCGCGTTTACTCATACGAGCGTTGCACTGCGTGATGCCTTATTAGCGGTAGATATTCCGTTTATCGAGATACATCTGAGCAATGTGCATGCGCGTGAGCCGTTCCGCCATCATTCATATCTTTCTGATAAAGCGGTTGGTGTCATCTGCGGATTAGGCGCTGACGGCTATTCATATGCACTACAGACGGCGGTAAAACGCTTGTCAAAATCCATCTAAACAAGAGTACGGAACCCACTCATGGATATTCGTAAGATAAAAAAACTGATCGAGCTGGTTGAAGAATCAGGCATTTCTGAACTGGAAATTTCTGAGGGCGAAGAATCTGTACGCATCAGCCGCGCACCGGCAAACACCGGTTTCCCAATGATGCAACAGGCTTATGCCGCTCCAATGTACCAGCCACAGCCGCAGCCCGGTCTGTCTAACGTTGTTGCACCTGCCGCTCCGGCAGAAGCACCAGCGGCTGCTGAAATCAGTGGTCACATCGTGCGTTCCCCAATGGTCGGTACTTTCTACCGCACCCCAAGCCCGGATGCTAAAGCATTTATTGAAGTTGGTCAGAAAGTTAACGTTGGCGACACTCTGTGCATCGTTGAAGCGATGAAAATGATGAACCAGATCGAAGCTGACAAAGCCGGTGTGGTAAAAGCCATCCTGGTTGAAAATGGCCAACCGGTTGAATTTGACGAGCCGCTGGTCGTCATCGAGTAACGAGGCGATTATGCTGGATAAAATTGTCATCGCTAACCGTGGCGAGATTGCTCTGCGTATTCTTCGTGCCTGTAAAGAACTGGGCATCAAGACTGTCGCTGTGCACTCCACTGCGGATCGCGATTTAAAACACGTATTGCTGGCGGATGAAACCGTTTGTATCGGTCCGGCTCCGTCAGTAAAAAGCTATCTGAATATCCCGGCAATCATTTCTGCGGCAGAAATTACTGGTGCAGTTGCGATTCACCCGGGTTATGGCTTCTTGTCTGAAAACGCTAACTTTGCTGAGCAAGTTGAACGTTCAGGCTTCATCTTCATTGGTCCGCGTGCTGAAACTATCCGTCTGATGGGCGATAAGGTTTCTGCGATCAACGCGATGAAGAAAGCTGGCGTACCTTGCGTACCAGGTTCTGACGGCCCGTTAGATGGCGATATGGATAAAAACCGTGCCCATGCTAAACGCATCGGCTACCCGGTCATTATCAAAGCGTCTGGCGGCGGCGGCGGTCGTGGTATGCGTGTCGTGCGTAGCGATGCCGATCTGGAACAATCCATTAATATGACCCGTGCGGAAGCAAAAGCTGCTTTCAACAACGACATGGTCTATATGGAAAAGTACCTGGAAAACCCACGCCATATCGAGATCCAGGTATTGGCCGACGGCCAGGGCAAAGCGATTTATCTGGCAGAACGCGACTGCTCCATGCAGCGTCGTCACCAGAAAGTTGTTGAAGAAGCGCCAGCACCGGGCATCACGCCAGAGCTGCGTAAATTCATCGGCGAGCGCTGTGCCAAAGCCTGTGTTGATATCAACTATCGCGGTGCGGGTACTTTCGAGTTCCTGTTCGAAAACGGCGAGTTCTACTTCATCGAGATGAACACCCGTATTCAGGTTGAGCACCCGGTAACAGAAATGATCACCGGCGTTGACCTGATTAAAGAACAGCTGCGTATTGCTGCTGGTCAGCCTCTGTCCATCAAGCAAGAAGACGTTCATGTTAACGGCCATGCGGTAGAATGCCGTATCAACGCCGAAGACCCGAATACCTTCCTGCCAAGCCCAGGCAAAATCACGCGCTTCCATGCGCCTGGTGGTTTTGGTGTGCGTTGGGAATCACACATTTACGCCGGCTACACTGTACCGCCGTATTATGATTCCATGATCGGCAAACTGATTTGCTACGGCGAAACCCGCGAAGTTGCGATTTCTCGTATGAAAAATGCGCTGGCTGAGCTAATTATCGATGGCATCAAAACCAACGTTGATTTGCAGACTCGTATCATGAACGATGAAAACTTCCAGCACGGTGGAACTAACATCCACTATCTGGAGAAAAAACTGGGTCTTCAGGACTAAGTTTTCTCACGTAACATCGCTAAAAGGCCGGTTATCCGGCCTTTTTCTTTTTTGATCCTCATCACGCCGCTATGCGTTACAATCGCCGCTTTCCGCCAACTCAAGGGACAATAATGGACGCGCGTTTTGTTCAGGCCCATAAAGAAGCCCGCTGGGCGCTTTGGCTAACCCTTCTCTATCTTGCAGCATGGTTAGTGGCTGCTTACTTACCGGGTAATGAAATTGGCCTGACAGGCCTGCCGCACTGGTTTGAAATGGCGTGCCTGCTGGTACCTTTGTTGTTCATTCTGCTGTGCTGGGCAATGGTGAAATTTATCTTCCGTGATATTCCTCTGGAGGATGATCATGCAGCTTGAAGTGATACTGCCACTGGTCGCTTATCTGGTGGTAGTTTTTGGCATTTCGATGTATGCCATGAAACGTCGTACTACAGGTAATTTCCTCAACGAGTATTTCCTGGGCAGCCGTTCTATGGGTGGATTCGTATTGGCGATGACACTCACTGCGACCTATATCAGCGCAAGTTCGTTTATTGGCGGGCCCGGTGCTGCCTATAAATATGGGCTCGGTTGGGTTCTGCTGGCGATGATTCAGCTACCTGCTGTGTGGCTATCTTTGGGTATTCTGGGCAAAAAGTTCGCCATACTTGCTCGCCGATACAATGCGGTGACGCTGAATGACATGTTGTACGCCCGTTATCAAAGCCGTCTGCTGGTTTGGCTGGCAAGTATTAGCTTGTTAGTCGCTTTTGTGGGTGCAATGACCGTGCAGTTCATCGGTGGAGCGCGCCTGCTGGAGACTGCGGCCGGTATTCCTTACGAAACAGGCTTATTGATTTTTGGCATCAGTATCGCCCTTTACACCGCTTTTGGTGGCTTCCGCGCCAGCGTGCTTAATGACGCGATGCAAGGAATGGTGATGCTGATTGGTACGATTTTGTTGTTAATTGGCATCGTTCATGCGGCGGGTGGATTGCACAGCGCGGTAGATAAGCTTCAGCATATCGACCCTAAACTTGTCTCTCCACAGGGTGCGGATAACATTCTTTCGCCGACATTTATGACCTCGTTCTGGGTGTTGGTCTGTTTTGGGGTGATTGGTTTGCCTCACACCGCAGTGCGCTGCATCTCTTACAAAGACAGCAAAGCCGTGCACCGTGGCATTATCCTCGGCACAATTGTGGTTGCCATTCTGATGTTTGGAATGCACCTTGCCGGAGCGTTAGGCCGCGCAGTGATACCTGATTTGAAAGTACCAGACCTGGTTATTCCAACGTTGATGGTCACGGTGTTACCCCCGTTCGCTGCGGGGATCTTCCTTGCTGCGCCGATGGCGGCAATTATGTCGACAATTAATGCCCAATTGCTGCAATCATCCGCTACGATCGTCAAAGATCTTTATCTGAACATGCGCCCGGAACAGATCCACAACGAAAGGCGTCTGAAAAGAATGTCATCGGTGATCACGCTGATTTTGGGAGCGTTACTGCTGCTCGCCGCCTGGCGTCCACCAGAGATGATCATCTGGCTGAACTTGCTGGCGTTTGGCGGACTTGAAGCGGTATTCCTGTGGCCGCTGGTGCTGGGCCTGTATTGGGAACGAGCCAATGCTGCAGGTGCGCTGAGCGCGATGATTGTCGGTGGCGGGCTGTATGCCGTACTAGCAAGCTTCAATATCCAGATGCTTGGCTTCCACCCAATTGTGCCATCCTTATTACTAAGTTTGCTGGCGTTCCTTGTGGGCAACCGTTTCGGTCAGCCGCTGCCTGTTCCAGCACTCGTTTCAACTACTGATAAATAAAGAGTTTCGCTATGCCATGGATTCAACTGAAAATTAATACCTCTGGCGGCAACGCTGAAGAACTCGGCGATGCGCTGATTGAAAGCGGTGCGGTTTCCGTTACCTTTCAGGACACCCATGACACACCAGTATTCGAGCCATTACCTGGCGAAACCCGTTTATGGGGCGATACCGATGTGATTGGCCTGTACGACGCAGAAACAGACATGAAGGAAGTTGTGGCAATCCTCGAAAATTGTCCACTTCTGAGCGTGGGTTTCCCGCACAAAATCGAACAACTGGAAGACAAAGACTGGGAACGCGAGTGGATGGATAACTTCCACCCAATGCGTTTTGGTCAACGCCTGTGGATCTGTCCAAGCTGGCGTGACGTTCCAGATGCAACTGCGGTGAACGTGATGCTGGATCCGGGCCTTGCGTTTGGTACCGGTACTCACCCAACCACATCTTTGTGCCTGGAATGGCTTGATGGTCTGGATCTCGAGGGTAAAACGGTAATCGATTTCGGATGTGGCTCAGGCATTCTTGCCATTGCCGCTCTGAAACTGGGTGCGGCCAAAGCCATTGGCATTGATATCGATCCGCAAGCCATTCAGGCTAGCCGTGATAACGCAGAACGCAACGGTGTTTCTGAACGCCTGGAACTGTATTTACCTAAAGACCAGCCAGAAGCCATGAGCGCCGATGTCGTGGTCGCAAACATACTGGCAGGCCCTTTACGTGAGTTAGCACCGTTAATCAGCGTGCTGCCGGTCCAGGGCGGTTTTCTGGGGCTTTCTGGTGTATTGGCAAGCCAGGCGGAAGGTGTTTGTGAAGCATACCAGGATAAATTCACGCTCGACCCTGTTGCCGAAAAAGAAGAGTGGTGCCGCATCACCGGTTTCAAACGCTAATAAATGCACAACAGTAACGTGGTCTTTGGCCACGTTACTGAATCAGTTTCTCGCCAATCCTCATCCTCTTCAGATCAATTCATCACAGTGATATAACGCAACAAAATGAGATGCCGATCGCAGAAAAACACTGATTTTGGTGATTTAACCAGCACTTTATCGCGTGTCTATCGAGTTAATAATCATGAATTACTACTGATTATGGCGAAATTATAAAAGCGCACAAATCAACCAAATTCATGCAATACATTGAAATTAATGATTAATTTATTTTCCCCACTGCACGGGATGAGGATTCATTGATCTACGACAGCTGATTGTTCAAAGTTTGGCCTTTCATCTCAGGCCAAAAATGCGTAATATACGCCGCCTTGCAGGCAAGTATGGTCATTTCTTAACTCATGCGCATTGGACACCACCAGCTCAGAAATCGACTGATTGCAGCACCTATGGCTGGCATCACTGACAGACCATTCAGGACGCTGTGTTACGAGATGGGAGCCGGACTCACTGTTTCCGAGATGATGTCCTCTAACCCTGAAGTTTGGGCGAGTGATAAATCACGTTTACGTATGGTGCACGTGAATGAACCGGGTATTCGCACCGTGCAAATTGCCGGTAGTGATCCTGATGAGATGGCAGAGGCCGCACGCATTAACGTGGCTAATGGCGCCCAGATTATTGATATCAATATGGGATGTCCGGCGAAGAAAGTGAATCGTAAACTCGCAGGTTCCGCTCTGCTGCAATACCCAAGTCTGGTGAAGTCTATCCTGACAACGGTTATTAACGCAGTTGACGTACCTGTTACGTTGAAAATTCGCACTGGCTGGGATACGGCGCACCGTAACTGTGAAGAGATTGCCCAACTGGCTGAAGACTGTGGCATTCAGGCTCTGACAATTCATGGACGCACACGCGCCTGTTTATTTCAGGGAGACGCTGAATACGACAGCATTCGGGCAGTTAAGCAGAAAGTTTCCATTCCGGTAATCGCGAATGGTGACATTACTGACCCGCTTAAAGCCAGAGCCGTACTCGACTATACAGGGGCAGATGCTCTGATGATAGGACGTGCAGCTCAGGGAAGACCCTGGATCTTTCGGGAAATCCAGTATTATCTGGACACTGGAGAGCTGCTTCCTCCACTGCCTCTGGCAGAGGTGAAGCGCTTACTTTGCGGACACATTCGCGAACTTCATGACTTTTATGGTCATGCAAAGGGATACCGAATTGCTCGTAAACACGTCTCCTGGTACTTACAGGAACACGCTCCAAATGACCAGTTTCGGCGCACATTCAACGCCATTGAGGATGCAAGCGAACAGCTTGAGGCGTTGGAGGCATACTTCGAAAATCTTGCGTAATTAGAAATAAAGAGCTGACAGAACTATGTTCGAACAACGCGTAAATTCTGACGTACTAACCGTTTCAACCGTTAACTCACAGGATCAGGTTACCCAAAAACCTCTGCGTGACTCCGTGAAACAAGCACTGAAGAACTATTTTGCTCAACTGAATGGTCAGGATGTTAATGATCTGTATGAGCTGGTATTGGCTGAAGTAGAGCAGCCATTGTTGGACATGGTGATGCAATACACCCGTGGCAACCAAACCCGCGCTGCCCTGATGATGGGTATCAACCGTGGCACGCTGCGTAAGAAATTGAAAAAATACGGCATGAACTGATACTAGTCAGTTAACTTGTTGTTTAAAAAGGCGCTACTCGGCATGGGGAAGCGCCTTTTTTAACGAATGGGCTACACATACTCATACATCAGCAAACCAATCCCATTCATTATCATCGCTTCACACGAGTGCCCGGAGTTCTTCTTGCATGTATGCAGAAAAGTACTCAGGATTTTTAATAACAACACGGTCACCAGACTGAATTTTATCAGCCCATCCGGCCACTTTTTTCGTGAATCCGGTATCCCATCCATCCTGAATACCTCGTGCAGTAACATCGGCTGCGCTAGCCGGTACACCTAATTCATTTAAATACTTCAGCATCCCCTTAGCGGTACTTTCATCCATGGGGTGCGGCGTAGAAGCTGATGTGTTCATACCACCAATGAAATCCAATGCTTTATCAATTACTGCTGGCATATTCTTATCCTTAAAATTAACCATGTAATAATCAAGACTATAATATGCCCCGAGATCAACCGTAATATCAAAGAGATCATTATCTTTTTTTCTACCAGCACAGCTTTCGAGATGAAGTCTTTCTGCTCCATTGGCATAGCTGCGCGCCTTGCTGAATGAGGAAGCGCCCTTTTTAATGTCGGAAAAAATAGTTAACTTCATTTTCTCTCCACATTTTTTTGCCCGTCTGCACTTTTCTCCACTTTGTTTACACAGCACATGAATTGCAATTATTCCCGACTCCTCGCAAGGCTAATCACGGTGATAAAATCATCACATTCACACCGAACCAGGTTTTTAGATAACTTTGTGGCCATAGCGCACAAGTCATCCCTGGACGGGGTTTGCGTTAACGAGGTTCCATATGAAAAAGCTCATTGCCGCTGCGTTGCTTTCTACGCTTCTGGCGGGTTGTGCAACCAACTCACCTTGTGTACCGGTCTATGACGACCAGGGACGTTTGGTGCACACCAATACCTGTATGAAAGGGACGACGCAAGATAACTGGGAAACGGCGGGGGCTATCGCCGGTGGTGCCGCAGCGATTGCCGGATTAACGCTGGGTATTGTGGCCTTAACTAAATAAGCCAAAGCATATTTTTGAAAAGCGCGCCCTGATGATGGCGCGCTTTTTTTTGGACTATCCTAAACAGAAGCCGTGATTACTCTCACAATCCATTCTTCATACTACTCACGCTAATGTTACCCCCTGAAATTACTTCTTTTTCATATGATCAAAAACTGAAACTTTTTTGCGCTGAAATGTGGCGTAGGTTTCAGTTTTGCACTGTTACAGGGCGCTGAGAGCCATTTTTACTGTCTACACTCTGCTTACTGCGTCGAGCGGTACACGCAAACCCTCGCTCGCAATCCTGGCACTCCCTTTGCTTTATCCAGACTGGCAGATGCCACAGACAGGACAAATGGCGCCATCCGGACGCCAACACTTATAACGATAATTTCGCCACACAGGATGCATTATGAAAAAGACATTGATATCCACTCTGGTCGCAGCCGGTGCATTATTCGCGGTTGTTAATCAGGCCCATGCTGGTTCCACGTTTGAAGCGGTAAAAAAGAAAGGCTTTGTGCAGTGCGGAATCAGTGACGGCTTGCCTGGTTTTTCTTATGCCGATGCAAACGGTAAATTTACCGGTATTGATGTGGACGTTTGCCGTGGTGTTGCAGCTGCGGTATTTGGCGATGCCTCAAAAGTGAAATACACCCCACTGACGGCAAAAGAGCGTTTCACCGCTCTGCAATCCGGTGAAGTAGACATTTTATCGCGTAATACCACCTGGACTTCCTCCCGTGATGCGGGCATGGGTATGTCGTTTACTGGTGTCACTTATTACGACGGTATCGGCTTCCTGACCCACAACAAAGCGGATTTGAAAAGCGCGAAGGAACTGGATGGCGCAACGGTTTGTATTCAGGCAGGCACGGACACAGAACTCAACGTTGCCGACTATTTCAAAGCCAATAACATGAAATACACCCCAGTGACTTTCGACCGTTCTGATGAGTCAGCTAAAGCGCTGGAATCCGGTCGCTGCGATACCCTGGCTTCCGATCAGTCGCAACTCTACGCTCTGCGCATAAAACTGAGCAATCCTGGTGAGTGGATTGTTCTCCCTGAAGTTATTTCAAAAGAACCTTTAGGCCCCGTTGTCCGTCGTGGTGATGAAGACTGGTTCTCCATCGTGCGCTGGACGCTGTTCGCTATGCTGAACGCAGAAGAGATGGGTGTTGATTCTAAAAACGTTGACCAGATGGCCGCTAACCCAACAACGCCAGATATGGCACACCTGTTAGGTAAAGAAGGTGATTTTGGTAAGGACCTAAAACTCGACAACAAATGGGCATTCAACATCGTCAAACAAGTGGGTAACTACGCTGAAATTTTCGAGCACAACGTTGGCTCTGAAAGCCCGCTGAAAATTAAACGCGGACAAAACAACTTGTGGAATAAAGGCGGAATCCAGTACGCACCACCAGTTCGCTAAGCGATACGTCATAAATGGGCACTACAACAGTAGTGCCCAAAAGTTTGAGTTTATGTCACTGAGGTTCGCTTATGTCCCATCGCCGCCCAATCGTAAAAGGTGATATCTCCTTTTCTAACCCAGCGGTTCGTGCCTGGCTGTTTCAGATTATTGCTGTCGTCGCCGTTGTCGGCATCGCTATTTACCTGATACACAACACTGTCACTAACCTTAGCAATCGTGGTATTACCTCAGGTTTTGCATTTCTGGACCGTAGCGCTGGTTTCGGTATCGTTCAGCATCTTATTGATTATGAACAGGGTGATACCTATGGTCGCGTGTTCATTGTGGGTCTGCTCAATACCTTATTGGTTTCAGCGTTATGCATTTTGTTTGCGTCATTTATTGGCTTTTTCCTCGGGCTGGCTCGGCTTTCCGACAACTGGCTACTACGCAAGCTGTCTACTTTTTACATTGAGACATTCCGCAATATCCCGCCTTTATTGCAGATCTTCTTTTGGTATTTTGCCGTACTGCGTAACTTGCCAGGCCCTCGGCAGGCGGTCAGTGCATTCGATCTTCTTTACCTGAGTAACCGCGGGCTTTACATCCCATCACCACAGATTGGCGAGGGTGCGCTGGCATTTTTGGCCGCAATTATCGTGGCACTTATCGCATCAGCAGGTCTCTATCGTTACAACAAAATGCATCAGATAAAAACTGGGCAATTACGTCGTACCTGGCCGTATGCGCTGGGCCTATTGATATTATTGCCGATGCTTGCTCAGTGGATTTTCGGTTCTGCACTGCACTGGGATATTCCTGCGTTACGCGGTTTTAACTTCCGCGGAGGGATGGTTCTGATTCCTGAGCTGGCGGCATTAACCCTGGCGTTATCGGTTTATACCTCGGCTTTCATTGCTGAAATCATCCGTGCAGGTATTCAGTCCGTGCCTTACGGTCAACACGAAGCGGCACGTTCGTTAGGGATACCGAACCCGGTAACATTGCGCCAGGTCATCATTCCGCAGGCAATGCGCGTGATCATTCCACCGCTCACTAGCCAGTATCTCAATATCGTTAAGAACTCATCGCTGGCAGCTGCTATTGGCTACCCGGATATGGTTTCACTTTTTGCAGGTACAGTCCTCAATCAGACAGGGCAAGCGATTGAAACGATTGCCATAACGATGTCGGTATATCTGCTTATCAGCCTGACTATTTCGTTATTGATGAATATCTATAATCGGCGAATTGCCCTGATAGAGCGCTAAGGAATTACGATGGCAAAAGCATTGATGTCACATCACACGCGCCCAGCAGTGGTTCGTTTAGGGGCCGTACAGTGGGCTCGTAAAAATCTCTTTTCCAGCTGGTCTAACAGCTTACTGACTATTTTCTGTTTGTGGATGATGTGGGAGCTTATTCCGCCGTTGCTAAACTGGACGATATTCCAGGCAAACTGGTTTGGTGAGACCCGCGCAGACTGTACTAAAGAAGGTGCGTGCTGGGTGTTTATCCACGCACGGTTCGGGCAGTTTATGTATGGGCTGTATCCGCATGACCTGCGTTGGCGTATTAATCTAGCACTGCTTACGGGGCTCGTATCGATAATCCCAATGTTCTGGAATGCCATGCCGCACCGTGGACGATACATTGCTGTGTGGGCTGTCATCTATCCATTGGTTGTTTGGGGCCTATTGTACGGTGGTTTTTTGGGGCTGGATCGTGTCGAAACACGCCAGTGGGGCGGACTCACATTAACGTTGATCATTGCTTCGGTAGGGATCGCTGGTGCCTTACCTTTGGGGATCTTACTGGCATTAGGTCGACGCTCAACCATGCCAGTGGTCAGAATATTGTCCGTGGTATTTATCGAGTTCTGGCGCGGCGTACCGTTAATCACGGTGTTGTTCATGTCATCAGTCATGTTGCCATTGTTTCTTTCGGAAGGAACAAGCATCGATAAACTAATCCGCGCACTCGTCGGGGTGATCTTATTCCAGTCAGCTTATGTCGCTGAAGTGGTCCGCGGGGGCTTACAGGCCTTACCAAAAGGGCAATATGAAGCCGCAGAGTCTCTGGCGCTCGGTTACTGGAAAACACAAGGGCTGGTTATCTTACCCCAGGCACTGAAAATGGTGATTCCTGGTCTGGTCAATACCATCATTGCTCTGTTTAAAGATACTAGCCTGGTGATCATTATCGGCCTGTTTGATCTGTTCAGCAGTGTACAGCAAGCCACTGTTGACCCTGCCTGGCTTGGCATGTCGACAGAAGGTTACGTCTTTGCCGCTCTCATCTACTGGATTTTCTGTTTCAGTATGTCGCGCTATAGCCAGCATCTTGAAAAACGTTTTAACACCGGACGAACACCGCATTGAGGATGAATAAATGAGTCAAATTACTATGCGCCCCGCTGATGCGATGATCATGCTGGAGAATGTCAATAAATGGTACGGGCAGTTTCATGTGCTAAAAGATATCAATCTGAAGGTGCAGAAAGGTGAGCGCATTGTATTGTGCGGCCCTTCCGGCTCAGGTAAATCCACAACCATACGTTGTATTAATCACCTGGAAGAACATCAGCAAGGGCGTATTGTCGTTGATGGTACTGAGCTAAACGATGATTTGCGAAATATTGAGAAGGTTCGAACCGAAGTCGGAATGGTATTCCAGCATTTTAATCTTTTCCCGCATCTCACCGTGTTGCAGAACTGTACGCTGGCTCCAATTTGGGTGCGAAAAATGCCCAGGAAAGAGGCTGAAGTGCTGGCAATGCATTATCTGGAAAAAGTACGAATTGCCGAGCATGCGCATAAATTTCCAGGGCAAATATCCGGAGGGCAACAACAACGCGTGGCGATTGCTCGCTCGTTGTGTATGAAGCCAAAGATCATGCTTTTTGATGAACCCACCTCTGCACTTGATCCTGAGATGGTAAAGGAAGTGCTCGATACGATGATTGGCCTTGCAGAATCAGGGATGACCATGCTGTGTGTGACACATGAAATGGGCTTTGCGCGAACGGTAGCAGATAGAGTGATCTTCATGGATCGAGGGGAAATTGTTGAGCAGGCACCTCCAAATGAGTTCTTTGCTCATCCAAAATCAGAACGTACACGTGCATTTCTGTCTCAGGTTATTCATTGATATTTAAAGATAAAAGCCACAGGGGTGGCTTTATCTTTTACAAAGATACAAAACAAAAAGGCCATCCTTTCGGATGGCCTTTTTGTTTATTTGGAGCCTGGCAGTTCCCTACTCTCGCATGGGGAGACCCCACACTACCATCGGCGCTACGGCGTTTCACTTCTGAGTTCGGCATGGGGTCAGGTGGGACCACCGCGCTACTGCCGCCAGGCAAATTCTTTTATCTAGCGCCGAACATTAACCTAAAAACTGGTGCTGATACCCAGAGTCGAACTGGGGACCTCACCCTTACCAAGGGTGCGCTCTACCAACTGAGCCATATCAGCACGCTTTAATTTGGAGCCTGGCAGTTCCCTACTCTCGCATGGGGAGACCCCACACTACCATCGGCGCTACGGCGTTTCACTTCTGAGTTCGGCATGGGGTCAGGTGGGACCACCGCGCTACTGCCGCCAGGCATATTCTGTTTTCATCAACCGTCACAGTGTTACCTGTAACCATCGACTTAAAATCTTGGAATTAAGCTGAAAATTGTCTGTCTCTTCACCAAAACACCTTCGGTGTTGTAAGGTTAAGCCTCACGGATCATTAGTACTGGTTAGCTCAACGTATCGCTACGCTTACACACCCAGCCTATCAACGTCGTAGTCTTCAACGTTCCTTCAGGAGACTCAGGGTCTCAGGGAGAATTCATCTCGGGGCAAGTTTCGCGCTTAGATGCTTTCAGCGCTTATCTTTTCCGCATTTAGCTACCGGGCAATGCCATTGGCATGACAACCCGAACACCAGTGATGCGTCCACTCCGGTCCTCTCGTACTAGGAGCAGCCCCCCTCAATTCTCCAGCGCCCACGGCAGATAGGGACCGAACTGTCTCACGACGTTCTAAACCCAGCTCGCGTACCACTTTAAATGGCGAACAGCCATACCCTTGGGACCTACTTCAGCCCCAGGATGTGATGAGCCGACATCGAGGTGCCAAACACCGCCGTCGATATGAACTCTTGGGCGGTATCAGCCTGTTATCCCCGGAGTACCTTTTATCCGTTGAGCGATGGCCCTTCCATTCAGAACCACCGGATCACTAAGACCTGCTTTCGCACCTGCTCGAGCCGTCACTCTCGCAGTCAAGCTAGCTTATGCCTTTGCACTAACCTCACGATGTCCGACCGTGATTAGCTAACCTTCGTGCTCCTCCGTTACGCTTTAGGAGGAGACCGCCCCAGTCAAACTACCCACCAGACACTGTCCGCAACCCGGATCACGGGTCTACGTTAGAACATCAAACATTAAAGGGTGGTATTTCAAGGTTGGCTCCACGCAGACTGGCGTCCACGCTTCAAAGCCTCCCACCTATCCTACACATCAAGGCTCAATGTTCAGTGTCAAGCTATAGTAAAGGTTCACGGGGTCTTTCCGTCTTGCCGCGGGTACACTGCATCTTCACAGCGATTTCAATTTCACTGAGTCTCGGGTGGAGACAGCCTGGCCATCATTACGCCATTCGTGCAGGTCGGAACTTACCCGACAAGGAATTTCGCTACCTTAGGACCGTTATAGTTACGGCCGCCGTTTACCGGGGCTTCGATCAAGAGCTTCTCCTTACGGATAACCCCATCAATTAACCTTCCGGCACCGGGCAGGCGTCACACCGTATACGTCCACTTTCGTGTTTGCACAGTGCTGTGTTTTTAATAAACAGTTGCAGCCAGCTGGTATCTTCGACTGCCTTCAGCTCCATCCGCAAGGGACTTCACCTACCGACAGCGTGCCTTCTCCCGAAGTTACGGCACCATTTTGCCTAGTTTCCTTCACCCGAGTTCTCTCAAGCGCCTTGGTATTCTCTACCTGACCACCTGTGTCGGTTTGGGGTACGATTTGATGTTACCTGATGCTTAGAGGCTTTTCCTGGAAGCAGGGCATTTGTTACTTCAGCACCGTAGTGCCTCGTCATCACACCTCAGCGTTAACAGAAGTCCGGATTTACCTAAACTTCCCGCCTACATGCTTAAACCGGGACAACCGTCGCCCGGCTAACATAGCCTTCTCCGTCCCCCCTTCGCAGTAACACCGAGTACAGGAATATTAACCTGTTTCCCATCGACTACGCCTTTCGGCCTCGCCTTAGGGGTCGACTCACCCTGCCCCGATTAACGTTGGACAGGAACCCTTGGTCTTCCGGCGAGCGGGCTTTTCACCCGCTTTATCGTTACTTATGTCAGCATTCGCACTTCTGATACCTCCACCAGACCTCACAGTCCAGCTTCAACGGCTTACAGAACGCTCCCCTACCCAACAACGCATAAGCGTCGCTGCCGCAGCTTCGGTGCATGGTTTAGCCCCGTTACATCTTCCGCGCAGGCCGACTCGACCAGTGAGCTATTACGCTTTCTTTAAATGATGGCTGCTTCTAAGCCAACATCCTGGCTGTCTGTGCCTTCCCACATCGTTTCCCACTTAACCATGACTTTGGGACCTTAGCTGGCGGTCTGGGTTGTTTCCCTCTTCACGACGGACGTTAGCACCCGCCGTGTGTCTCCCGTGATAACATTCTTCGGTATTCGTAGTTTGCATCGGGTTGGTAAGCCGGGATGGCCCCCTAGCCGAAACAGTGCTCTACCCCCGAAGATGAGTTCACGAGGCGCTACCTAAATAGCTTTCGGGGAGAACCAGCTATCTCCCGGTTTGATTGGCCTTTCACCCCCAGCCACAAGTCATCCGCTAATTTTTCAACATTAGTCGGTTCGGTCCTCCAGTTAGTGTTACCCAACCTTCAACCTGCCCATGGCTAGATCACCGGGTTTCGGGTCTATACCCTGCAACTTAACGCCCAGTTAAGACTCGGTTTCCCTGCGGCTCCCCTATACGGTTAACCTTGCTACAGAATATAAGTCGCTGACCCATTATACAAAAGGTACGCAGTCACCCCATAAAAGAGGCTCCCACTGCTTGTACGTACACGGTTTCAGGTTCTGTTTCACTCCCCTCGCCGGGGTTCTTTTCGCCTTTCCCTCACGGTACTGGTTCACTATCGGTCAGTCAGGAGTATTTAGCCTTGGAGGATGGTCCCCCCATATTCAGACAGGATACCACGTGTCCCGCCCTACTCTTCGAGTTCACAGCAAGTGCATTTTTGTGTACGGGAGTATCACCCTGTACCCTGCGACTTTCCAGACGCTTCCACTAATGCACAAACTGATTCAGACTCTGGGCTGCTCCCCGTTCGCTCGCCGCTACTGGGGGAATCTCGGTTGATTTCTTTTCCTCGGGGTACTTAGATGTTTCAGTTCCCCCGGTTCGCTTCGTTAAGCTATGTATTCACTTAACGATAGTGCAACGAATTGCACTGGGTTTCCCCATTCGGAAATCGTCGGTTATAACGGTTCATATCACCTTACCGACGCTTATCGCAGATTAGCACGTCCTTCATCGCCTCTGACTGCCAGGGCATCCACCGTGTACGCTTAGTCGCTTAACCTCACAACCCGAAGATGTCTCGTGAGACACAATCGAGGTTGCGAAAATTTGAGAGACTCGAACATATCGTATTCCCATTCCTTATTACGGAGGAATGAGACGACATGTCGTTTCAATTTTCAGCTTGTTCCAGATTTTTAAAGAGCAAAACTTCGCAGTGAACCTTTTCAGGTACACTCTGAAGTTTTCTTAGTTTTCGCAGTAAAAGGATGGTGGAGCTATGCGGGATCGAACCGCAGACCTCCTGCGTGCAAGGCAGGCGCTCTCCCAGCTGAGCTATAACCCCATCGCAAAAACTTAATCTCTGTTACCCTAATTCGTTTCCGGGCAAGGCGTGGTGATGCGAAGCATACTTATGTATGTGAGCATCGTCGCAACGCAACACGGAGGCGAATTTGGTAGGCCTGAGTGGACTTGAACCACCGACCTCACCCTTATCAGGGGTGCGCTCTAACCACCTGAGCTACAAGCCTGCAGAGATTTTTACTGCTTATTTTTCATCAGACAATCTGTGTGAGC
This sequence comes from Buttiauxella sp. WJP83, assembly GCF_027594725.1. Classification (NCBI taxonomy): domain Bacteria; kingdom Pseudomonadati; phylum Pseudomonadota; class Gammaproteobacteria; order Enterobacterales; family Enterobacteriaceae; genus Buttiauxella; species Buttiauxella sp. WJP83. The sequence goes on along the minus strand of NZ_CP110080.1, from coordinate 408,742 downwards.
ACTACGCGGGTTGTATCTATTAGGTAAGGAGGTGATCCAACCGCAGGTTCCCCTACGGTTACCTTGTTACGACTTCACCCCAGTCATGAATCACAAAGTGGTAAGCGCCCTCCCGAAGGTTAAGCTACCTACTTCTTTTGCAACCCACTCCCATGGTGTGACGGGCGGTGTGTACAAGGCCCGGGAACGTATTCACCGTAGCATTCTGATCTACGATTACTAGCGATTCCGACTTCACGGAGTCGAGTTGCAGACTCCGATCCGGACTACGACGCACTTTATGAGGTCCGCTTGCTCTCGCGAGGTCGCTTCTCTTTGTATGCGCCATTGTAGCACGTGTGTAGCCCTACTCGTAAGGGCCATGATGACTTGACGTCATCCCCACCTTCCTCCAGTTTATCACTGGCAGTCTCCTTTGAGTTCCCGGCCGAACCGCTGGCAACAAAGGATAAGGGTTGCGCTCGTTGCGGGACTTAACCCAACATTTCACAACACGAGCTGACGACAGCCATGCAGCACCTGTCTCACGGTTCCCGAAGGCACTAAGGCATCTCTGCCGAATTCCGTGGATGTCAAGAGTAGGTAAGGTTCTTCGCGTTGCATCGAATTAAACCACATGCTCCACCGCTTGTGCGGGCCCCCGTCAATTCATTTGAGTTTTAACCTTGCGGCCGTACTCCCCAGGCGGTCGACTTAACGCGTTAGCTCCGGAAGCCACTCCTCAAGGGAACAACCTCCAAGTCGACATCGTTTACGGCGTGGACTACCAGGGTATCTAATCCTGTTTGCTCCCCACGCTTTCGCACCTGAGCGTCAGTCTTTGTCCAGGGGGCCGCCTTCGCCACCGGTATTCCTCCAGATCTCTACGCATTTCACCGCTACACCTGGAATTCTACCCCCCTCTACAAGACTCTAGCTTGCCAGTTTCGAATGCAGTTCCCAGGTTGAGCCCGGGGATTTCACATCCGACTTGACAAACCGCCTGCGTGCGCTTTACGCCCAGTAATTCCGATTAACGCTTGCACCCTCCGTATTACCGCGGCTGCTGGCACGGAGTTAGCCGGTGCTTCTTCTGCGAGTAACGTCAATCGCCAAGGTTATTAACCTTAACGCCTTCCTCCTCGCTGAAAGTACTTTACAACCCGAAGGCCTTCTTCATACACGCGGCATGGCTGCATCAGGCTTGCGCCCATTGTGCAATATTCCCCACTGCTGCCTCCCGTAGGAGTCTGGACCGTGTCTCAGTTCCAGTGTGGCTGGTCATCCTCTCAGACCAGCTAGGGATCGTCGCCTAGGTGAGCCATTACCTCACCTACTAGCTAATCCCATCTGGGCACATCTGATGGCATGAGGCCCGAAGGTCCCCCACTTTGGTCCGAAGACGTTATGCGGTATTAGCTACCGTTTCCAGTAGTTATCCCCCTCCATCAGGCAGTTTCCCAGACATTACTCACCCGTCCGCCGCTCGTCACCCGGAGAGCAAGCTCTCCTGTGCTACCGCTCGACTTGCATGTGTTAGGCCTGCCGCCAGCGTTCAATCTGAGCCATGATCAAACTCTTCAATTAAAAGCTTGATTTGCTTCAACTCGTGAAGCGGTGCTCAAAAATTAACTTTCGTAATAATTCAACTAAATGAATTACTGCTTGGTCACTCTTCAAGACTTGATATTTTTTTGATACCCGAAGGTATCTGAGATATCAATCCTGCGAGTGCCCACACAGATTGTCTGATAAATTGTTAAAGAGCAGTGAGTTACGCGCTTTCGCTTGCTAACTCGAGGTGGCGTATATTACGCTTTCCTCTTTCAGAGTCAACCCTTAATTTCAGGATATTTGACTCTCATCGCTGCCGTTACTCTGTGATGTTGTTCACATGTTCCGTGTCGATGGAGGCGCATTATAGGGATCTCTTTTTATTGCACAACCATTTTTTCGATCTTTTCAACTGACTGATTAGTTTTCGCCCTTTTCGCTGCGATCGTGTTCGATCTGGCCTGTTTTCGGTGCTTTACCTCCTTGCCATCGGTTCATAAAGCAGCCAGAGTCTATCTACGAAGAGAACTTTCAGAGGTGTTTATGTCCGCAGTATTACGACCTTTCCAAAAAACTTATCCTGAAATTGGCCAACGCGTGATGCTTGATGATTCAAGTGTTGTGATTGGTGACGTACGTCTTGCCGATGATGTGAGCATTTGGCCGCTAGTCGCTATTCGCGGAGACGTTAACTATGTGGCAATTGGCGCACGTAGCAATATCCAGGATGGTAGCGTGTTACATGTCACACATAAATCATCCTATAAGCCCGAGGGGAATCCGCTTGTTGTCGGCGAAGATGTGACGGTTGGGCACAAGGTCATGCTACACGGGTGCACTATTGGTAATCGCGTGCTTGTCGGAATGGGATCAATTTTGTTGGATGGGGTAGTAATAGAAGATGATGTCATGATCGGGGCGGGGAGTCTGGTACCGCAGAACAAGCGTCTTGCAAGTGGCTACCTTTATCTTGGCAGCCCCGTTAAACAAATTCGCCCTCTTACACCTGAAGAATTAGAAGGCTTAACATACTCTGCGAATAACTATGTTCGCTGGAAGGATGAATATCTCGCTCAGGAAAGCCAAATCCAGCCTTGAGCATTGTCTTTGCCAGTAGCAATCAATGTTTCAGCTTCTTCTTCCAAATCCCAGCGGTTAAGACGAAAGAGCTCGAGCCATCTCTCTTTATTATCGCCACCATAACGGCTGGCGATAATCTCGGCGGTAATACCGCACATCACCTGAAAGCCATTGACTAAAGCAGGGAAGCAAATAGCATGACGTTGGTCGTCCCATTCTTCACGATCGGGAAATTGGATAGCCTGGTTCACTGTGACATATCCAGCTTTAGCTTCTCTATTACTGGTGTGATTTCAGGTAACACACCGTGCCACAAGAAAAATGCATGTGCAGCCTGGCCCACCAGCATTCCTAAGCCATCAGCATAATGCTGAACGCCGTGCTGTTTGCACCAGCTCAAGAAAGGTGTTTCGCCCTTTTGATAAAACATGTCATAGCAATAGACATTATGAGAAAGCACAGACGCAGGGATTGAGGGAATATCGCCAGCTATTCCGCTCGAAGTGGCATTAATAATGAGGTCAAACTCGTGGCCATCCAATTCAGTCTGCTCTAATGCTTGAACACTTCCCATATGATTAAACAACTGAGCGAGTTCTTTTGCCCGCGAGTAAGTTCGGTTGGTTATCGTCACAGCGCAGTCTAGCGAAAGCAATGGCAGCAATACTCCCCTGGCAGCACCACCAGCGCCAAGCAGTAAAATACGGTAGCCGGATTTAATTAAAGATAGACGCTCCAAATCGGTTAGCAGTCCAATCCCATCAGTGTTATCACCCAACAGACGACCATCTTCCAGGCGCTTAAGGGTATTTACCGCTCCCGCTAATGCGGCACGTTCGGTCAACTCATCTGCACGCAAGTATGCTTGTTCTTTGAAAGGAACCGTAATGTTGATTCCTTTACCGCCCGATTGAAAAAACTGCTCAAGCGTTTCTATAAAAGCATCAACAGGTGCAAGGACACGACCATATGGATGCTCAATGTTTAATTGCTCAGCAAACATCTTATGGATTTGCGGTGACTTACTGTGCTGAATTGGGTTACCAAATACGGCAAAGACTTCCATTATTTACCCCTGGCGGAATAGTTCGCCGGTCAAAGCGTCGCGAATTTCTGAAGGATTCTGCCGGCCTCCGGTATCCCCTCGCAGTACCGGGAAGTCATCGCCAAATTGCGTGAAGACTTCATCCGCAGTACGACACGGTGGCAAACCAGATAGATTGGCACTGGTAGAAACCAGGGGCTTGCCATAAGCAAGGCATAGCTCGCGTACCAAAGGATGATCCGTCACTCTCACTGCTAAGGAATCAAATCGCCCGGTTAACCAGCGCGGTGTTGAAGGCAGCGCAGGAAAGACAAAGGTCACCGGTCCTGGCCAGCAAGAAAACACATCTTCTCGCTGCTTTTGCGACAGAACGGCGCTATCTATATAAGGAACAAGTTGCTCATAAGACGCAGCTATCAGAATCAGGCCTTTATCTACAGGCCGATGTTTTAAATCAAGCAAGCGCGTGACTGCCAGCTCACTGTCAGGATCACAACCCACGCCAAAAACAGCTTCGGTTGGATAAGCGATGACTTGTTGTTGTTTCAGGGCGGCAACGATCTCTTGGAGTTGCTCTGTTTGCAGGTTTGTCTTCACAAGCTTTATTCCGCCGTTACCGGCTTTCCACATTGTTTGCTGGCACAGAATTGTTTCAATCCTTGCGCCGTTTTCTTTTCGATAAGTAAAGGATAGTGACACGCAGGGCATTCGCCTGCCACTGGTTTGCTATTAATGACGAACTGACATGTCGGAAAGCTATCGCATGACCAAAAGGTTTTGCCAAATCGTGAACGTCGTTGGACTAATTGCCCTTGTTGGCATTGCGGACAACTGATAGCCGTTTCATCGGGTTTGTCGATAACTTCAGTGTGCGCACAAGTTGGATAGTTGCTGCAGGCGATAAACATCCCAAAACGGCCCTGCCGCAGAACCAGGTTTTCCTGACATACAGGGCAGAGTTGGCCTTCAAGCACTTTGACCACATGGCCATCTGCCAGGCTTTTTAACGGGCGCACATAATCACATTCCGGATAATGGGAACAGCCAAGAAAAGGGCCGTGTTTACCGGAACGAATGACTAACCCTGCCCCGCATTGGGGACAGGGTTCATTTTTAGGCACAGTGAACAGTGCTGATTTGGTCATAACATCTCATGCTGCGACTTTTATTTAGTGCAGCATACCTTCATTTACTTCGAAGAGTAATTCTTCCATTTGCTGATAAGCGTTTTCACAACCCGGAATATTGAATAACACCATAAGCACGACCCACTTTAAATCTTCCAGCTCGAACTCGGCAGTGTCTAATGCTAATACTCTTTCAATGACCATTTCACGGGTTTCGAGGTTTAGCACCTGAATCTGTTCCAGGAACAGTAAAAACCCCCGACAAGATGCATCAAGTCGCTGACATTCTTCTGCGGTATACATACGCATAGAAAGCGGATCAGCAGCCAATTGCATGGGTTCAGCAAGACCATCTTGATAGTCAGCCAACTTTTCAAGCCACACAAGCGCGTTATAAATGTCTTCGTGATCAAAACCAGCATCGGAGAGATCACGCGTCAATTTATCTTGATCAACTCGCATTTCCGCTTCGTTATGGATGTAGGTTTCAAATAAGTACATTAGTACGTCGAACATGGCATGCCCTCCTTAATCGGACATAGCCGCCGGGTACAGCTGCGATCCACCCTGCTAACTCCAATTCGAGCAGTTGAGCTACTGTCACTGGCACAGGTTGGCCGGCACGTTCAGCGACGACGTCAACAGGTGTAACCTCATCTCCTACGTTAGCCAACAGCTCAGGAAATGGCAATGTACGATCCCCTTCATTCTGTGAATATATTAGTGCTTTGTGAGGTGAAGGAAGCCAATGCAGTTCACTTTCAAGATGCTCGAGGATGTCAGAGGGATGGCTCACCAGTGTAGCGCCCTGCTTTATCAACCAGTGTGGCCCCTCACTACCCGGGCTACCGACCGCCCCCGGTAATGCAAATAATTCCCTACCTTGTTCAATTGCATAACGAGCAGTGACCAGTGAGCCACTCCGCTCGCTAGCTTCCACAACAAATACAGCTCGGCTCAACCCACTGATAATACGGTTTCTGCGAGGGAAATTACCCGGCCAAGGCGTAGTTCCGAGGGGGAATTCTGAGATGACTGTGCCACCTTCAGCAACAATCTGCTCGGCCAATGATTTATGACGTTTAGGATAAATACTGGCCAAACCATTTCCCAATACCGCTACTGTCTTTCCGTGACAACTCAAAGCCGCGCGATGAGCAACTGCATCTATGCCCAGCGCCAAACCACTGGTTATCGTCAATCCCGCGATGGCAAGGGGTTCACAAAACATCCTGCACCAACGCTCCCCATACAAAGAAAGATTACGGCTGCCCACCACAGCGAGTTGATTACTGGAAAGAAGCTCAATATTGCCCGCGACAAATAGCGCTGCGGGATAACAATCTATTGCCCGCAACTGTTCAGGGTAATTGTCGTCATCTGCTGTGAGAAGATAGTGGTTGGGTTGTTCAAGCCATAACAACCCTTTTTCTATTTCCCTGTCACTGCACTCCCTAAATTGGGCAGTCTGGCGGGTTGATAAACCGGCTTGAGTTAGCGAAGCAATCGAGCATCCTGAATCGTTCAATAAGAAATGGGCAATTTTTAATAACTTATCTCCGCTCAAATTTTGCACTGCCATCAGGCGTAACCAGATCTCTTTAAATGGCACAGCATCCTCCTGCCATAAGCGATAAATGCAATCCTTGCGATTGGTCACTGATGCTGTCAATCAGGCCTGGAAATGTCTAGAATAGAGGTATTAATCTTTCTATCAATTGAACACAGCTCTGGATATTTATGTCAGTTTTGCAGGTATTACATTTTCCGGACGAGCGCCTTCGCACTGTAGCGACGCCGGTCAAAGAGGTAAATGCGGAGATTCAGCGGATTGTCGATGACATGTTTGAGACAATGTACGCTGAGGAAGGTATTGGCCTTGCAGCAACACAGGTGGATATCCATCAACGTATTATTGTGATTGATGTTTCTGAAAACCGCGATGAGCGCCTGGTTTTAATCAACCCTGAGCTGCTGGAAAAAAGCGGTGAAACAGGTATCGAAGAAGGTTGTCTTTCTATTCCAGAACAACGTGCGTTAGTGCCTCGTGCAGAGCGCGTCAAAATTCGAGCGCTGGACCGTGAAGGCCAACCGTATGAACTGGAAGCTGACGGTCTACTCGCTATTTGTATTCAGCACGAGATGGATCACTTGGTTGGAAAACTGTTCGTCGATTATCTGTCACCGTTGAAACGTCAGCGTATTCGTCAGAAACTGGAAAAAATGGCTCGTCTGAACAAGAGCGCCTAACCCATCATAAAAGGGAATAATGTGTCTGATTCACTGCGTATTATTTTCGCGGGTACTCCTGACTTTGCAGCGCGTCATCTTGACGCGCTGTTGTCTTCTCAGCACCAGGTCGTTGGCGTATTTACACAGCCAGACAGACCAGCTGGTCGTGGCAAAAAGCTGATGCCGAGCCCGGTCAAGGTGCTGGCGACAGAAAAGAATATCCCCGTTTTCCAACCAGCCTCATTGCGCCCAGTAGAGAATCAGGAATTGGTTTCCAGCCTGAATGCCGATGTGATGGTCGTCGTAGCTTACGGTTTGATTCTTCCAAAAGCCGTGCTCGATATGCCGCGCATGGGATGTATCAATGTGCATGGTTCGCTGCTGCCACGCTGGAGAGGTGCGGCACCGATTCAACGTTCATTGTGGGCTGGTGATGCCGAAACAGGCGTCACCATTATGCAAATGGATGTTGGTCTGGATACTGGCGATATGCTGTTAAAACTTGCCTGCCCGATTGAAGCCACTGATACCAGTGCAACACTATACGATAAGCTGGCAAACCTTGGCCCTGAAGGTTTATTGGAAACGTTAAACCAACTGGCAACTGGTTGTGCACATCCAGAAGTTCAAAACGAAGAGTGGGTGACTTACGCCGAGAAACTCAGCAAGGAAGAAGCGCGTATTGACTGGACACTTTCTGCTGAACAGCTGGAACGTTGCATTAGGGCATTTAATCCATGGCCAATGAGTTGGTTGGAAATCGATGAGCAACCGGTAAAAATCTGGCAAGCTTCAGTGATTAATCAGCACACTAAATCTGCCCCTGGAACCATTATCGAAACCAATAAACAAGGTATTCAGGTGGCGACTGGTGAAGGGATTTTAAATCTGGAATCACTTCAGCCCGCAGGAAAGAAAGCGATGAAAGCTCAGGATCTCCTGAACTCTCGGAGTGAATGGTTTAAGCCTGGTACTCTCCTCGCCTGATAAAAGAAATTCTTTGCGCCCAGGCCAAACACCTGGGCATTTTTGTTTTTAAGCGCCGGAAAACCAGAGCGTGGTTATGAAAAAAACACTAAATCTTCGCAGTATGGCCGCCCAAACGATTGAACAAGTTGTGGAACAAGGTCAATCGCTCAGCAATGTACTGCCTGCGATGCAACACAAAGTCTCTGATAAAGATAAAGCACTACTTCAAGAGCTCTGCTTTGGCGTATTGCGCACATTACCGCAACTTGAATGGCTGGTCAGTAAGTTGATGTCCCGCCCAATGACCGGCAAGCAACGCACCATCCACTACTTGATTATGGTGGGTTTTTATCAGCTGCTTTATACCCGTATTCCGGCCCATGCTGCTCTGGCGGAGACGGTTGAAGGGGCTGTTGCAATTAAGCGTCAGTCACTAAAAGGTTTGATTAACGGTGTCCTGCGCCAGTTCCAGCGTCAGCAGGAAGAATTGATGGCTGAAGCTGCGAAACACGAAAGCCGTTTCTTGCACCCAGCCTGGTTGCTGCAACGTCTGAAAAAAGCTTATCCAAATCAATGGCAATCCATTGTCGAGGCCAATAATCAGCGCCCACCAATGTGGCTGCGTGTTAATCGTCAGCACCAGACCCGTGAAGAGTGGTTAGCATTACTGGCTGAAAGCGGGCTGGAAGGCCATGTTCATCCGCAGTATCGCGACGCAGTCCGCCTTGAGACTCCATCCCCCGTCCATGCCTTACCGGGATTTGAGCAAGGTTGGGTTACTGTTCAGGATGCCTCAGCGCAAGGTTGTGTTGATCTACTTGATCCACAAAATGGCGACACGATCCTCGACTTATGTGCGGCACCAGGCGGCAAGACGACCCATATTTTGGAAGCAGCACCTAAAGCTCGTGTATTAGCTGTAGACATTGACGAACAACGTCTGAAGCGAGTGCATGAAAACTTGCAACGCTTGGGCATGACGGCTGAAGTTAAATCAGGAGATGGGCGTTTTCCTGAGCAATGGTGTGGTCAGCAACAGTTTGACCGAATTCTTCTTGATGCGCCTTGTTCTGCTACTGGTGTTATTCGCCGCCATCCCGATATCAAGTGGCTGCGCCGTGACAGGGATATTGCTGAATTAGCCGCATTGCAAAAAGAGATTCTCGAAGCTATTTGGCCAAGACTCAAATCAGGCGGCACATTGGTTTATGCGACTTGCTCTATTCTGCCGGAAGAAAACTCGCAACAGGTAGCTGCATTCCTGACGCATCATCCTGAAGCGAAACTGGTTGAAACGGGGACGCCTGAAAAACCTGGGCTCCAGAATCTCCCCTCACAAGAAGAGGGTGATGGCTTCTTTTACGCTAAGCTAATTAAAAGCTGATTCAGTCATGCTGAATCTTAGGTTTCATCACCAATGAAGCTATAAACAATGAAAATAATAATTCTGGGTGCAGGTCAGGTTGGCGGTACCCTGGCAGAAAATCTGGTGGGTGAAAACAACGATATTACGGTTGTGGATACTAACCAGGATCGCCTACGCAGTTTGCAAGATAAGTTCGACTTACGCGTCGTACAAGGGCACGGCTCGCATCCTCGCGTTTTACGGGAAGCGGGCGCGGATGATGCTGATATGTTGGTCGCAGTGACCAGCTCAGACGAAACGAATATGATTGCCTGTCAGGTTGCATATTCGCTTTTTAATACTCCAAATCGAATTGCTCGTATCCGCGCCCCAGATTATGTGCGAGATGCCGAGCGTTTGTTTAATGCTGAAGCCGTACCAATTGACCATCTAATCGCCCCCGAACAATTGGTTATCGACAATATTTATCGTCTTATTGAATACCCAGGTGCGCTACAGGTCGTCAATTTTGCCGAAGGGAAAGTGAGTCTTGCCGTCGTGAAAGCCTATTATGGCGGCCCGCTTGTGGGCAATGCACTTTCTACTATGCGTGAACATATGCCGCATATTGAAACTCGTGTTGCTGCAATTTTCAGACACGACAGGCCTATTCGTCCGCAGGGTTCAACCATTGTTGAAGCTGGGGATGAAGTATTCTTTATTGCCGCCTCTCAGCATATCCGAGCGGTAATGAGCGAATTGCAGCGCCTTGAGAAACCCTATAAACGCATCATGCTGGTCGGTGGCGGGAATATTGGGGCCGGTCTCGCACAGCGACTTGAAAAAGATTACAGCGTCAAACTCATTGAACGTGATGCGCAACGCGCCGCAGAGCTGGCCGAAATGTTGCAAAACACCATCGTTTTCTACGGTGACGCCTCCGATCAAGAGCTGCTAGCCGAAGAGCATATTGAACAAGTCGATTTGTTTATTGCCGTCACCAACGACGATGAAGCAAATATTATGTCCGCGATGCTGGCGAAGCGCATGGGGGCCAAGAAAGTGATGGTACTCATCCAGCGTAAAGCCTACGTAGATCTGGTTCAAGGCAGCGTGATTGATATAGCAATATCACCGCAACAAGCCACTATTTCGGCTTTACTAGGCCACGTGCGTAAAGCCGATATCGTCGGCGTTTCCTCTTTGCGTCGAGGTGTAGCTGAAGCGATTGAAGCCGTTGCTCATGGAGATGAAAGTACGTCACGCGTTGTAGGCCGTTCAATCGATGAAATAAAACTTCCTCCAGGGACAATTATTGGTGCAGTTGTTCGTGGCAATGACGTCATGATAGCTAATGACAATTTGCGTATTGAACAGGGCGATCATGTAATTATGTTCCTGACAGATAAGAAATTTGTCAGCGATGTAGAACGCTTGTTCCAGCCAAGTCCTTTCTTCCTGTAATTTATTTGGGCGGAGAATTTCTCCGCTCCATTATTATCACCATTAAAAACCATCATATTATTAAGGAATTGGCGCTAAATTCTTATTGCCTGATGTAATGGCAATCGAGTCATCATTTGTTAGACTTATTAGCGTCAGTCAGTACAAGGAGAGAAAAATGAACATGTTAAAAGAATTCCGCGAATTTGCGATGCGCGGAAATGTTGTGGATTTGGCAGTGGGTGTAATTATCGGGGCAGCATTCGGGAAAATTGTTTCGTCACTTGTAGCGGATATTATTATGCCGCCACTGGGATTGCTGATTGGTGGGGTTGATTTTAAACAATTCGCTTTAACCCTACGACCTGCAGCAGGTGATATTCCAGCAGTAGTTATGCATTACGGTGTCTTTATTCAGAACATCTTCGATTTTGTGATTGTTGCCTTCGCAATTTTCCTGGCAATCAAAGCAATTAACCAACTGAACCGTAAGAAAATAGAAGAACCTGCAGCACCACCGGCGCCAACTAAAGAAGAAGTATTACTCAGCGAAATCCGCGACCTGCTAAAACAGCAGAATGAGCGAATCTGATTGCGCTAATTAAAAGAGGAAGGCCAGTGGTAAAAAAGCTATTTGCTTATTTGCCACTGGCCTCCCAGTTATCCTTTTTGCCATATTTTGCAGTACGTTGATAACTTCCCTTTCCTTTCTTGTTCTTCTCAACTCGTTGACGAAACAGCGGATCATGTAACAAAGCCTCTATGGCATTATCCTTTATGGTCCCTTTCTTATGCTGATACTTACTCATAAAAACTCCAAATGATTAAAATAACGGCGCAAGTGTATGCCTGCATTTGGCGGATCGCAATTATTCTTTACGCTGGCTCGCCCCTTGCTCAAGCGCCTCAAGAATTGAACAATATGCGCTGCTGTGGGCACTTCCACAACATGCATCATTCAACCTCTGCAACGATCGTCGCATATGCTGAAGTTCTTTTATTTTGGACTCCACTTCTACGAGTCTCGATTGCACGATACTTTTTGATTCCTGACACGTGTGATGTTCTGGATCAATTCGGATCGATAGCAATTCACGAATCGTTTCTAGTGTAAAACCTAACTGTTTTGCATATCTAATGAACTTTAGACGCTGCAAATCACTTTCAGTATAAAGCCGAAAACCACCCTCCGTTCTGACCTCATGATCCATCATTTTCTGCTTTTCATAATAACGTATGGTATCAGGCGTAACATCCGCCAGTCTGGCCAACTCTCCAATACGAAACATTATCATTTAATCCTCATCAATTTTATGAAGCAATTTGTCGGCATACTCTCCGTGCAGAAAATCAGTACTCATGCCAGCCTGCTGCAGTTTTAGCTCAAGTAATGACAGTTTCTTGCTTATAGCCTCGTACTCGGAATCTTCCGGGTCAATAGTCCGGAGAGGGTCATTGAGTTCAATGGCATCTTTGCGCTGTTGGAGAGCAGGAGGCAAACAACCTGCATTTTTCAAAATACGCCAGGCGATTCGCAGTTCAGGCGGTATAAATGAATCATCGTCAAGTTTTAGAGGAGCACCTGAGCCCGCCAGCGAGTCAAACTCACCATTGCGTTGTGCATCGAGAATATGACTTTCTGACAATTGATCGAGCAACCACATAATTTATGTCAGCATTTGCTAAAGATGAATCTAAGATACGATGAATTGGCGCAAGAAGGGAAATTACAGATATAAAAAAACCGGGCAAGCCCGGTTTTTTCACGTTACTACAGATTACTCTGCAGCAGCTTCTGTTTGAGACTCGGCGCGATCAACCAGCTCGATGTAAGCCATCGGAGCATTATCACCTGCACGGAAGCCACACTTAAGAATACGAGTGTAACCACCAGTACGGGCGGCAAAACGCGGACCCAGTTCATTAAACAGTTTTGCCACGATCTCGTTATCACGAGTGCGGGCGAATGCCAGACGACGATTAGCAACGCTATCAGTCTTGGCAAGAGTAATCAGCGGCTCAACTACGCGACGCAGCTCTTTCGCTTTAGGCAGAGTCGTCTTGATGATCTCATGACGAACCAGTGAACCTGCCATATTGCGGAACATAGCCTGGCGATGGCTGCTGTTGCGGTTCAGTTGACGACCACTCTTACGATGGCGCATGACCTTATCCTTCTCAGTAAAACCTTAACCTGTGATCCGGTTACTCGTCAGCGATGCTTGCCGGTGGCCAGTTTTCCAGGCGCATGCCCAGAGACAAACCACGGGAAGCCAGCACGTCTTTAATCTCGGTAAGAGATTTTTTACCCAAGTTAGGCGTTTTGAGCAGCTCAACTTCGGTACGCTGTACCAGATCACCGATATAGTGGATAGCTTCTGCCTTAAGGCAGTTAGCAGAGCGGACAGTCAATTCCAGATCGTCAACAGGGCGCAGCAAGATCGGATCGAATTCTGGTTTCTCTTCTTTAACTTCCGGCTGACGTACATCACGTAAGTCAACGAAAGCTTCAAGTTGTTCAGCCAGAATGGTCGCCGCACGACGAATCGCCTCTTCAGGATCGATTGTACCGTTGGTTTCCATTTCGATGACCAGCTTATCCAGGTCGGTACGCTGTTCTACACGCGCAGCTTCAACATTGTAGGCAATTCGCTCTACAGGGCTGTAGCAGGCGTCGACCAGCAGACGGCCGATTGGGCGCTCATCTTCTTCCGAATGAATTCGGGCAGAGGCCGGCACATAACCGCGACCGCGCTGAACTTTGATACGCATACTAATAGATGCGTTCTCATCGGTCAGGTGGCAGATCACATGCTGCGGCTTGACGATTTCGACATCACCATCATGGGTGATGTCGGCTGCAGTCACAGGGCCAATGCCAGACTTATTCAGAGTAAGAATTACATCATCTTTACCTTGAACTCTTACCGCCAGCCCTTTCAGGTTGAGCAGGATTTCCAGGATATCTTCCTGAACGCCTTCTTTGGTGCTGTACTCATGTAGTACACCATCAATCTCAACCTCAGTCACCGCGCAACCCGGCATCGATGAGAGCAGAATACGGCGCAGTGCATTACCAAGAGTATGGCCAAAGCCACGCTCTAAAGGCTCAAGGGTCACCTTGGCGTGCGTCGAACTCACTTGCTCGATATCTACCAGGCGCGGTTTTAGAAACTCTGTCACAGAACCCTGCATTGTGTCCTCTCTTTGGTACTAAGCTTTACTTGGAGTAAAGCTCGACGATCAGGTGTTCGTTAATGTCCGCGGACAGATCAGTACGCTCAGGCTTACGCTTGAACACACCTTCCATCTTGGCAGCATCAACTTCCAGCCAGGTTGGCTTTTCACGCTGTTCAGCCAGCTCCAGAGCGGCCTTCACGCGAGATTGCTTTTTGGCTTTCTCACGGATGCTGACTACGTCATTCGGAGTTACCTGATAAGAAGCGATGTTAACAACGCGACCATTTACCATAACTGCTTTATGGCTAACGAGCTGACGTGATTCTGCACGTGTAGCACCGAAGCCCATACGGTAAACAACGTTGTCCAGACGACCTTCCAGCAGAACCAACAGGTTTTCACCGGTGTTGCCTTTCAGACGTGCTGCTTCTTTATAGTAGTTACGGAACTGACGCTCCAGAACACCGAACATGCGGCGAACTTTTTGCTTTTCACGCAACTGCACACCATAGTCAGACAGACGCGGTTTACGCGCACCGTGCTGGCCAGGAGCTTGTTCAATTTTACACTTGGTATCGATCGCGCGAACGCCAGACTTAAGGAATAAGTCGGTGCCCTCACGACGGCTCAGCTTGAGCTTAGGACCCAAATATCTTGCCATTTTCTTTCTCCAACAAACCTAGAAAACGTAAGCGTTATACGCGACGTTTTTTCGGCGGACGACAACCGTTGTGAGGGATCGGAGTCACATCAGTAATATTAGTGATGCGGAAACCAGCGGCGTTCAGAGCACGAATGGTAGATTCGCGGCCTGGACCCGGTCCCTTAACCATAACTTCAAGGTTCTTGATACCGTATTCTTTCACAGCTTCTGCGCAACGCTCTGCTGCAACCTGAGCTGCGAACGGAGTAGATTTGCGAGAGCCACGGAAACCGGAACCACCGGCAGTTGCCCAACCCAAAGCGTTACCCTGACGATCAGTAATAGTAACGATTGTGTTGTTGAAAGAAGCATGGACATGAGCCACGCCGTCAGAGACTTGTTTTCTTACACGCTTACGTGCACGAACTGGTGCCTTTGCCATTATTCAATCACCCCGATTATTTCTTGATCGGTTTGCGCGGACCCTTACGGGTACGTGCGTTGGTCTTCGTACGCTGACCGCGCACTGGCAGACCACGACGATGACGCAAACCGCGATAGCAACCAAGGTCCATCAGACGCTTGATGCTCATACTCACTTCACGGCGCAGATCACCTTCAACGACAAATTTGGCAACTTCGTCACGCAGCGTGTCGATTTGTTCTTCAGACAGCTCTCTGATCTTAACATCTTCAGCGATACCCGCCGCGGCACAAATGGCCTTTGAGCGAGTCTTGCCAACACCGTAAATCGAAGTTAAAGCGATCACGGTATGTTTTTGATCAGGAATGTTAATGCCTGCTATACGGGCCACTATGCACTCCTACTATTTAGATTATGCGTTCCATACCGAAAAGCCCGTTTTCAGGATACTCAAATGGAAACGCATAGACATACAAAAGATTGGCTGGCTAATCTAGCCAGCTCAACCCAACTTTGCAAGAAAAATATGCGAGATAATCAGCCTTGACGCTGTTTATGCTTCGGTTCGGCGCTGCAAATCACGCGAATAACACCGTCACGCTTAACGATTTTGCAGTTACGACATAATTTCTTGACGGAAGCACGAACTTTCATTTTTACTCTCCGTAACTTCTCAAGCGACTATTAACGGCCGTAGCCTTTCAGATTCGCTTTCTTCAATGCAGACTCGTACTGACTAGACATCATCAGAGTTTGCACTTGAGCCATAAAGTCCATGATAACCACGACAACAATGAGCAGTGAGGTTCCACCGAAGTAGAAAGGCACTTTCATTGCATCACGCATGAACTCCGGGATTAGGCAGATAAAGGTAATATACAACGCACCAACCAAGGTCAGGCGAGTCATTACTTTATCAATATACTTCGCCGTTTGTTCTCCCGGACGAATTCCTGGTACAAATGCACCGGACTTCTTCAGGTTATCTGCTGTTTCACGCGGGTTGAAAACCAACGCCGTGTAGAAGAAACAGAAGAAGATGATTGCAGACGCATAGAGTAACACATAAAGCGGTTGCCCAGGCTGCAAATACAGCGAAATTGTAGTCAGCCAGTTCCAACCGGTACCGCCCCCAAACCACGATGCAATCGTCGCTGGGAACAGAATAATACTGGAAGCAAAAATTGCTGGAATAACACCAGCCATATTCACTTTCAGCGGTAAATGCGTGCTCTGCGCAGCATAGACACGACGACCTTGTTGACGTTTCGCGTAGTTTACCACAATGCGGCGTTGACCACGTTCAACAAAAACAACGAAGAAGGTCACTGCGAATACTAGTACTGCAACCAACAGCAACAGGAGGAAGTGCAGGTCGCCTTGCCTTGCTTGTTCGATAGTATGGCCAACGGCCGGCGGCAATCCCGCAACAATACCAGCGAAGATTATGATTGAGATACCGTTACCGATACCACGTTCAGTAATCTGTTCACCAAGCCACATCAGGAACATAGTCCCTGTGACAAGGCTCACAACAGCGGTGAAATAGAATGCAAAGCCTGGATTTAACACCAGGCCCTGCATACCAGGCATATTCGGTAAACCGGTAGCAATACCGATTGACTGGAATATTGCCAGCACCAGAGTGCCGTAACGGGTGTACTGGCTGATCTTACGACGACCAGACTCCCCTTCTTTCTTCAACTCTGCTAACGCTGGATGAACCACCGTTAACAGCTGGATAATAATCGATGCCGAAATATACGGCATGATACCCAATGCAAAGATAGAAGCACGGCTGAGAGCACCACCAGAGAACATGTTAAACATTTCAATGATAGTGCCTCGCTGTTGCTCAAGCAGTTTGGCAAGTACAGCGGCATCAATACCAGGGATCGGAATAAAAGAGCCAATACGGAACACAATCAGCGCACCGATAACAAACATCAGTCTGCGTTTCAGCTCGCCAAGCCCGCCTTTAGCACTTTGAAAATCTAATCCCGGTTGCTTTGCCATCTGCTACTTATTCCTCGATTTTACCGCCAGCAGCTTCGATAGCAGCACGAGCGCCTTTAGTGACACGCAGACCGCGAACAGTTACCGGACGAGAAACCTCGCCAGACAAGATCACTTTCGCGAACTCGATCTGGATACCGATAATGTTTGCCGCTTTCAGCGTGTTCAGGTCAACTACGTCGCCTTCAACTTTCGCCAGATCAGAGAGACGAATCTCACCAGTGATCATTGCTTTGCGAGAGGTGAAACCGAATTTCGGCAGACGACGGTACAACGGCATCTGGCCACCTTCGAACCCACGACGTACGCCACCGCCAGAACGAGAGTTCTGACCTTTGTGACCACGACCGCCGGTTTTGCCGAGACCAGAACCGATACCACGACCCAGACGCTTAGAAGCGTGCTTAGACCCTTCGGCCGGAGACAGAGTATTTAAACGCATCTCTTACTCCTCAACTTTAACCATGTAGGAAACCGCGTTGACCATACCACGTACAGCAGGAGTATCCTCGCGCTCTACGGTGTGGCCAATACGACGCAGACCCAGGCCAAGCAGCGTTGCCTTGTGTTTCGGCAAACGACCGATCGCACTGCGGGTTTGTGTAATTTTAATAGTCTTTGCCATGGTCAATTACCCCAGAATTTCTTCAACGGATTTACCACGCTTGGCAGCGACCATTTCCGGAGACTTCATATTCGCCAGGCCATCAATAGTTGCACGAACCACGTTAATCGGGTTGGTGGAACCATATGCTTTAGCCAAAACGTTATGAACTCCAGCGACTTCCAGGACGGCGCGCATTGCACCACCGGCGATAATACCGGTACCTTGAGAAGCCGGCTGCATGAACACACGAGAACCTGTGTGCACACCTTTAACAGGGTGCTGCAGGGTGCCGTGGTTCAGCGCGACGTTAATCATGTTGCGACGGGCTTTTTCCATCGCTTTCTGGATAGCTGCTGGAACTTCACGCGCTTTTCCGTAACCAAAACCAATGCGACCGTTACCATCGCCAACCACTGTCAGAGCAGTGAAGGAGAAAATACGACCACCTTTAACGGTTTTAGATACGCGATTTACCGCGATCAGCTTTTCCTGCAGTTCGCCAGCTTGTTTTTCGATGTGAGCCATCTTACACCTCTACCTTAGAACTGAAGGCCAGCATCACGGGCAGCATCTGCCAGTGCCTGGACACGACCATGATATTGGAAACCAGCACGGTCAAAGGATACTTTCGTAATGCCTTTTTCCAATGCGCGCTCTGCAACAGCTTTACCCACAGCTGTAGCGGCGTCTTTATTTCCAGTGTACTTCAGTTGCTCAGCGATAGCTTTCTCTACAGTAGATGCAGCTACCAGGACTTCTGAACCGTTCGGTGCGATAACCTGTGCATAAATATGACGAGGCGTACGGTGAATCACCAGACGAGTCGCACCCAGTTCTTTGAGCTTGTGACGTGCGCGGGTCGCACGACGGATACGAGCAGATTTCTTATCCATAGTGTTACCTTACTTCTTCTTAGCCTCTTTGGTACGCACGACTTCGTCGGCGTAACGAACACCCTTGCCTTTATAAGGCTCAGGACGACGGTAGGCGCGCAGATCAGCAGCTACCTGTCCAATCATCTGCTTATCAGCGCCTTTCAGCACGATTTCAGTTTGAGTTGGACATTCAGCAGTGATTCCCGCTGGCAGAGCATGTTCAACAGGGTGGGAGAAGCCCAGGGCCAAACTCACCGCATTGCCTTTAACTGCTGCGCGATAACCTACACCAACCAGCTGCAGCTTCTTAGTGAAGCCTTCGGTAACACCGATAACCATTGCATTTAACAGCGCACGAGTGGTACCCGCTTGGGCCCACGCGTTTGCAAAGCCTTCGCGCGGAGCGAAAGTCAGTGCATTATCAGCGTGTTTAACTTCAACAGCATCGTTGATTGTACGAGTCAGCTCGCCGTTCTTACCTTTGATCGAAATAACCTGACCGTTGAGTTTTACCTCTACGCCAGCAGGAATAACGACCGGTGCTTTAGCAACACGAGACATTTTATTCCTCCAATTAGGCTACGTAGCAGATAATTTCGCCACCAAGACCAGCTTGGCGCGCTGCACGATCAGTCATAACACCTTTAGAGGTAGAAACGACAGCAATACCCATACCGGCCATAACTTTAGGCAGCTCATCTTTTTTCTTATAGATGCGCAGACCTGGGCGGCTGACTCGCTGAATGCTCTCTACCACAGCCTTGCCCTGGAAATACTTAAGAGTCAGTTCCAGTTCAGGCTTGATGTCGCCTTCGATTTTAAAATCTTCAATATAGCCTTCTTCTTTCAGCACGTTGGCAATTGCCAATTTCAGCTTGGAGGAAGGCATGGTGACCGCAACTTTATTCGCGGCTTGACCGTTACGGATACGGGTCAGCATATCCGCGATCGGATCTTGCATGCTCATCTGTCTTTACTCCCGTGATTCAATTGGATATTACCAGCTAGCCTTTTTCAAGCCAGGTACTTCACCGCGCATAGCGGCTTCACGAAGCTTAATACGGCTCAACCCGAATTTGCCCACATAACCATGCGGACGACCAGTTTGGCGGCAGCGGTTACGCTGACGGGACGGGCTGGAATCACGCGGCAGAGACTGCAGCTTAAGAACCGCATCCCAACGTTCTTCGTCGGATGAGTTCACACCAGAGATGATAGCTTTCAATTCCTCGCGTTTAGCGCGGTATTTGTCGGCCAGTTTCACGCGAACGACTTCGCGTGCTTTCATCGATTGCTTAGCCATTAGTAACCCTACCTTACTTACGGAATGGGAAGTTAAAGGCTGCCAGCAGAGCACGGCCTTCATCATCAGATTTCGCAGTAGTGGTAATGGTAATATCCAAACCACGAACGCGATCGACTTTGTCATAGTCGATTTCTGGGAAGATGATCTGCTCACGGACACCCATGCTGTAGTTACCACGGCCATCGAATGACTTAGCGGACAAGCCACGGAAGTCACGGATACGTGGTACAGCAATGGTGATCAGGCGCTCAAGAAACTCCCACATGCGTTCGCCACGCAGAGTTACTTTACAGCCGATCGGATAGCCCTGACGGATTTTGAAGCCTGCAACTGATTTGCGTGCTTTGGTGATCAACGGTTTTTGACCGGAGATTGCTGTCAAGTCAGCTGCTGCATTATCCAGCAGTTTCTTGTCAGCGATCGCTTCACCCACACCCATGTTCAGGGTGATCTTCTCGACCCGAGGGACTTGCATGACAGAATTGTAGTTAAACTCACTCATGAGTTTTGTAACTACTTCGTCTTTGTAGTAATCATGCAGTTTCGCCATCGTACTACTCCAAATTACTTGATAGTTTCGCTGTTAGATTTGAAGAAACGGACTTTTTTGCCCTCTTCGAATCTAAAGCCTACACGGTCAGCCTTGCCGGTTGCCGCATTGAAGAGTGCAACGTTAGAAACTTGAATAGCAGCTTCTTTTTCAACGATGCCACCTGGTTGGTTCAGGGCCGGAACCGGCTTCTGATGTTTCTTAACCAGGTTAATACCTTCAACAATAAGCTTGCCGGAAGACAAGACATTCTTAACTTTACCGCGCTTACCTTTATCTTTACCGGTTAACACGATAACTTCGTCATCACGACGGATTTTAGCTGCCATGATTCGCTCCTTAGAGTACTTCTGGTGCCAGAGAGATAATTTTCATGAACTTTTCATTACGCAGTTCACGAGTTACCGGCCCAAAAATACGCGTGCCGATTGGTTGCTCGCTGTTATTATTTAAAATAACGCATGCATTACCATCGAAGCGAATGACAGAACCGTCCGGGCGACGAACACCCTTCCTGGTGCGCACCACTACCGCTTTCAGGACATCGCCTTTCTTCACCTTACCACGAGGAATTGCTTCCTTGATGGTAATTTTGATGATGTCGCCGACGCCTGCGTAGCGACGGTGCGAGCCACCCAGAACCTTGATACACATTACGCGACGCGCGCCGGAGTTGTCGGCTACGGTCAGCATAGTCTGTTCTTGGATCATTTCAGTGCTCCGCTAATGTCAACTACTACTTCGGGACCCATAATTAGGTCGTTAAAAAGCCCCATAAACGAGGGCGCGGCATTATAACACCGGTTCCTGAATATGGGTAGAAAAAATAAACGGCTCATTTACTGAGCCGTTTATTCGTTAGACAAAGCTCACTGTATTACAGAACCGCTTTATCTACAACGCGAACAAGCGTCCAGGACTTAGTCTTGGACAGTGGACGGCATTCGCGGATTTCAACCACGTCACCGATACCACATTCATTGCTCTCGTCATGTACGTGCAGTTTGGTCGTACGTTTGATGAATTTACCGTAAATCGGGTGTTTCACCACACGTTCGATAGCAACAACGATGGATTTCTCCATTTTGTTGCTAATCACGCGACCTTGCAGAGTACGGATTTTATCGGTCATTACGCACCCGCCTTCTGAGTCAATAAAGTCTTAACACGTGCAACATCACGACGCACTTGCTTCAGCAGGTGTGTCTGTTGCAGCTGGCCACTTGCTGCTTGCATACGCAGATTGAACTGCTCACGCAGCAAATTCAGCAGCTCGGTGTTCAGCTCTTCAACACTCTTTTCACGCAGCTCTTTTGCTTTCATTACATCACCGTCTTAGTTACAAAGGTGGTTTTAATCGGCAGTTTCGCTGCTGCCAGCTTGAATGCTTCACGGGCCAGCTCTTCTGGTACGCCGTCCATTTCATACAGGACTTTGCCAGGCTGAATCAAGGCAACCCAATACTCTACGTTGCCTTTACCTTTACCCATACGCACTTCAAGCGGCTTTTCGGTGATCGGTTTGTCCGGGAATACACGGATCCAGATCTTACCCTGACGCTTAACTGCACGGGTCATTGCACGACGTGCTGCTTCGATCTGACGTGCAGTCAGACGACCACGGCCAACAGCTTTCAGACCGAAAGTGCCGAAGCTAACATCCGTACCGGCAGCCAGACCACGGTTGCGGCCTTTGTGCACTTTACGGAATTTTGTACGCTTTGGTTGTAACATCAGCGACTCTCCTTACTTACGGCCTTTACGCTGCTGCTTTTTAGGTTGAGCAGCCGGTTCCGGTTGTTCAACAGCAGCCATCCCACCCAAGATCTCACCTTTAAAGATCCACACTTTAACGCCGATTACACCATAAGTGGTGTGCGCTTCAGAGGTGTTGTAGTCAATGTCAGCACGCAGTGTGTGCAACGGCACGCGACCTTCACGGTACCATTCGGTACGTGCGATCTCGGCGCCGCCCAGACGGCCGCTAACTTCAACTTTGATACCTTTAGCGCCCAGACGCATGGCATTCTGTACAGCACGCTTCATAGCACGACGGAACATAACGCGACGTTCCAGCTGAGAAGTGATGCTGTCAGCAACCAATTTTGCGTCCAGTTCAGGTTTACGAACTTCGGCGATATTGATCTGTGCAGGAACGCCAGCGATATCCGCTACGACCTTGCGCAGTTTTTCTACGTCTTCGCCTTTCTTACCGATTACGATGCCAGGGCGAGCAGTGTGAATAGTCACACGGATGCTCTTAGCTGGACGCTCGATAACGATACGAGATACAGACGCCTTCGCCAGTTCCTTTGTCAGGTACTGACGAACTTTAAAATCGCTGTCCAGGTTGTCAGCGAATTCTTTGGTGTTCGCAAACCAAGTAGAGTTCCATGGTTTTACAATACCCAGGCGAATACCATTAGGATGTACTTTCTGACCCATTGCTAGTCTCCAGAGTCTCAGCGATCGGACACAACCACAGTAATGTGGCTGGTGCGCTTCAGGATGCGATCTGCACGACCTTTTGCACGCGGCATAATGCGCTTCATGCTTGGGCCTGCGTCTACGAAGATTTTCGCGACTTTCAGATCGTCAATGTCAGCGCCATCGTTGTGTTCAGCGTTAGCAATGGCAGATTCCAGAACTTTCTTAACCAATACAGCCGCTTTCTTGTTGGTGTAGGTCAAAATTTCCAGTGCCTGCGACACTTTCTTACCGCGAATAAGGTCAGCAACAAGGCGAACCTTTTGAGCAGAAGAACGAGCGTGGCGATGTTGAGCTAAAGTTTCCATCTCTTCCTCCTACTTATTTCTTCTTGGCTTTTTTATCAGCAGCGTGACCGCGATAAGTACGTGTCGGTGCAAATTCACCCAGTTTGTGACCGACCATTTCGTCGGAAACAAATACCGGAACATGCTGACGACCATTATGGACAGCGATGGTCAAACCGATCATGTTAGGAAAGATCGTTGAACGACGGGACCAAGTGCGCAGGGGCTTCTTGTCACCGCTTTCCACCGCTTTCTCTACCTTCTTCAGCAAGTGCAGGTCAATAAAAGGACCTTTCTTGAGAGAACGTGGCATGGCTTATCCTCTAAAATTATTTGCTACGGCGACGTACGATGAATTTATCAGTACGCTTGTTGCTGCGGGTCTTCTTACCTTTGGTCTGTACGCCCCACGGAGTTACCGGGTGCTTACCAAAGTTACGACCTTCACCACCACCGTGTGGGTGGTCGACTGGGTTCATCGCAGTACCGCGAACGGTAGGACGAACACCACGCCAGCGAGCAGCACCCGCTTTACCCAGAACGCGCAGCATATGCTCAGCATTGCCAACTTCGCCCAGTGTTGCGCGACAGTCAGCTTCAACTTTACGCATTTCACCAGAACGCAGACGCAGGGTAACGTAAGCACCATCACGTGCAACGATCTGCACATAGGTACCAGCGGAACGTGCCAGCTGACCGCCTTTACCTGGTTTCATTTCTACGTTATGAACAGTAGAACCAACCGGGATATTGCGCATCGGCAAGGTGTTACCAGCTTTGATTGCAGCATCAACGCCAGATTGAATCTGGTCGCCAGCTTTCAGGCCTTTAGGGGCCAAGATGTAACGGCGTTCGCCATCTTTGTACAGAACCAGTGCGATATTCGCAGAACGGTTCGGATCGTACTCAAGACGCTCAACAACAGCTGGGATACCGTCTTTGTTGCGTTTAAAGTCAACAATACGATAAGCCTGCTTGTGACCACCACCAATGTGACGAGTGGTGATACGGCCATTGTTGTTACGGCCACCGGATTTGCTGTTTTTTTCAACCAGCGGAGCAAAAGGTTTGCCCTTATGCAGCTCAGGGTTGACCACTTTAACAACGTGGCGACGACCCGGAGATGTCGGTTTACATTTAACAACTGCCATTGTTTTTCTCCTCCGACTTACTCAGCGCCGCCGACGAAGTCCAGATTCTGGCCTTCCTTCAGGGTGACGTAAGCTTTTTTCCAGTCGCTACGACGACCGATACGCTGTCCATGACGCTTAGTTTTACCTTTAACAACCAAGGTATTAACGCCTTTAACTTCAACTTCGAACAGTTTCTCAACAGCAGCAACGATCTCTGCTTTGGTCGCGTCTTTTGCAACTTTGAGAACGATGGTATTTGTTTTTTCCATCGCCATAGATGCCTTTTCAGATACGTGCGGCGCGCGCAGTACTTTCAGCAGACGTTCTTCACGGATCATGCCAGCATCTCCTCAACTTGCTTAACTGCATCAGCAGTCATAACGACTTTGTCGAAGGCGATCAGGCTAACTGGATCGATTGTTGCAGCATCGCGAACGTCAACCTTATGCAGGTTACGTGCAGCCAGGAACAGATTCTCATCCAGTTCGCCAGTTACGATCAGCACATCTTCCAGAGCCATGTCTTTCAGTTTCTGAGCAAGCAGCTTAGTTTTAGGCGCTTCAACAGAGAACTGTTCGACAACGATCAGACGATCCTGACGTACCAGTTCGGACAGAATGCTTTTCAGCGCTCCGCGGTACATCTTTTTGTTAACTTTTTGACTGTGGTCCTGCGGGCGAGCAGCGAAGGTTACGCCACCGGAACGCCAGATCGGGCTCTTGATAGAACCTGAACGCGCACGGCCGGTACCTTTCTGGCGCCACGGCTTTTTACCGGAACCAGTTACTTCAGCGCGGGTCTTCTGAGCACGAGTACCTTGACGGGCACCAGCTGCATAAGCAACTACGACCTGGTGTACCAGCGCTTCGTTGAAATCACGACCGAAGGTAGTTTCGGAAACAGTCAGCGCGCTTTGCGCGTCTTTCAATACTAATTCCATTGCTATCTCCTCACGCCTTCACAGCTGGTTTAACGATCAGGTCGCTACCGGTTGCACCCGGAACTGCACCCTTAACCAGCAGCAGGTTGCGCTCAGCGTCAACGCGTACTACATCCAGGCTCTGAACAGTTACACGTTCGTTGCCCAGTTGGCCTGCCATTTTCTTGCCTTTGAACACTTTGCCCGGAGTCTGGTTCTGACCGATAGAACCCGGAACGCGGTGAGACAAGGAGTTACCGTGTGTAGCATCCTGGGTACGGAAGTTCCAGCGCTTAACGGTACCTGCGAAACCTTTACCTTTAGAGGTGCCAGTTACGTCAACTTTTTTGACTTCAGCAAACAGCTCAACGCTAATGTCTTGACCTACAGTGAACTCTTCGCCTTCTGCAAGACGGAATTCCCAAAGGCCACGGCCAGCTTCTACGCCAGCTTTAGCGAAGTGACCAGCTTCCGGCTTAGTTACACGGCTAGCTTTTTTAGCGCCAGTGGTAACTTGAACAGCACGGTAGCCGTCGTTAGCCAGGTCTTTAACCTGAGTAACACGGTTTGCTTCTACTTCAATCACGGTTACTGGGATAGAAACGCCGTCTTCTGTGAAGATACGGGTCATACCCACTTTTTTACCGACTAAACCAATCATTGTTTCAACCTCTCAATCGTCAATGACCTGATTAACCCAGGCTGATCTGCACGTCTACACCAGCAGCCAGATCCAGACGCATCAGAGCATCAACGGTTTTCTCAGTTGGCTCAACGATGTCAACCAGACGCTTATGAGTGCGAATTTCGTACTGATCACGCGCGTCTTTGTTGACGTGCGGGGAGATCAGAACGGTAAAGCGCTCTTTGCGGGTCGGCAGCGGGATCGGACCACGGACTTGCGCACCAGTGCGCTTAGCAGTCTCGACGATTTCCGCAGTTGATTGATCGATCAGACGATGATCAAACGCTTTAAGGCGGATACGGATTCTTTGGTTCTGCATGAGACCAGAGCTCCAATTGTTTTATAAACGAAATGATTACTCCCCGTACCCATTACGATTGATGGGCGAGTGTAACCGTTCTTACGTTGCCCCCCAATTGGGAGCGTTGTCTGGTAGACGAAACATCTACCGGGTTCATATCGAACCAGCCGTCAATTAAGACAGGCCCGCGCATTATACGTAAATCTGCCCCTTACGCAAGTCATGGATACGAATTAAACAATCTTTTATGTAAGGTTACGGTTCGCCTTCCACTGGCTTAGTAAAAGATGTTGTTTAGAAAATTCTCTATGGAACTTCACTCGAAACGCCTCAAGCACCATTTTGCTTTACGTAATTCATTCCTTTAGCGTTCAAGCTCATCTTGCTTGAGATTGGTTAATCGCTATGCCCTCTTCCCTTTTAGTATTTCTTTTTATTGGCCTGCACATAGCTTTCCTGCTCCGCCTGGCTTGGGTCGACTATCACTGCATGCTCCTACCGGATAGGTTGACGTATCCGTTGTTGTGGTCTGGGCTACTGTACCAAGTCTGTTTTTCTCCGGACCATTTATTAGAATCTGTAGAAGGTGCAATGGTTGGTTACTTGAGTTTATGGGTGCTTTACTGGGTTTACTTTTTATTGCGCAATGTCGAGGGTATTGGGTATGGGGATATGAAGCTTTTGGCAGCACTGGGGGCATGGCATGGGTGGCAAAGTCTGGGATGGATTATATTTGCTGCGGCAACGTCTGGATTAGTATGGGCTCTAGTCAGAAGAGTGTCTTTGAAAAATCACGTTTCACTGACTACCACTCCGCTATCCTTCGGACCAAACCTTGCGATAGCGGGTGGTTCCATAGGCTGGATATGTTCTTCCTTCCCACAGTTTAAAGAACTCAGTTTCCTTCTTTGATTTGCGACTGAAGGTAATTCTGCAAACCAATTTTAGAGATGAGATCCAATTCAGTTTCCAACCAGTCAATATGATGCTCTTCTTCAGTAAGAATTTGGATCAGCATATCGCGACTGACATAGTCATGGATGGTATCCGCGTAAG
This sequence comes from Buttiauxella sp. WJP83, assembly GCF_027594725.1. Classification (NCBI taxonomy): domain Bacteria; kingdom Pseudomonadati; phylum Pseudomonadota; class Gammaproteobacteria; order Enterobacterales; family Enterobacteriaceae; genus Buttiauxella; species Buttiauxella sp. WJP83. The sequence continues at coordinate 381,500 of NZ_CP110080.1, read as the reverse complement.
CAATCGCCTCACGCAAATCTTTAGCACCTTCCAATTCTAGTTTGAGGTCTGACTGAAGCATTTCTTCGACATCTTCACCGATATGAAGTTTGCCTAAGTCTTGTAGGTTTGGAATACCTTCGAGGAATAAAATACGTTCGATATATTTATCGGCGTGTTTCATTTCATCAATGGATTCGTGGTATTCAACTTCATTGAGGCGCATTAAGCCCCAGTTTTTGAACATTCTCGCATGGAGAAAATACTGATTGATCGCGACAAGCTCGTTTCCCAATAATTTATTGAGATAATTTATAATCTTAGTATCACCTTTCATTTTTACTCCCTCCGCTTCCACTACATGAAGCGTAGATGTAGCACGGAGTAAGTCAAAAAAAAGTGAGCCTCTTAGGCAATCTCTTTAAATTCTGGGATCTGCAATAACTCTTCTTGCATGATTTCTCGAGCCGCACGAACACATTTGCCGCATTGATTTCCAACGGGCACAAACTTGCGAAGCTGTTGGAAAGATTGTGGATGAAATTGGCGAACTGCCTGCCGAATTTTTTTATCACTTACGCCATTACACAGACAAACGTACATAATCACTCCCGTTCAAATTACGCACAAAGTGTAAATGAGAATAGTTATGATTACAATAGCACGCGTATATTGGATTGATGTCTTTAAGGATAAAAAAAAAGAGCGCCTAAGCGCTCTTTTTCATACAAAAGGTATCAGCGATTAAGCGATAACTTTAGCAACAACACCCGCGCCTACAGTACGGCCGCCTTCACGGATTGCGAAACGCAGACCGTCGTCCATCGCGATTGGGTGGATCAGGGTAACAACCATTTTGATGTTGTCGCCCGGCATGACCATCTCAACGCCTTCTGGCAGTTCGATGGTGCCAGTCACGTCAGTTGTACGGAAGTAGAACTGTGGACGGTAGCCTTTGAAGAACGGAGTATGACGGCCGCCTTCGTCTTTGGACAGAATATAAACTTCAGATTCGAACTGAGTGTGCGGCTTGATAGAGCCTGGCTTAGCCAGAACCTGACCACGTTCGATTTCTTCACGTTTGATACCACGCAGCAGAACACCAACGTTCTCACCAGCACGGCCTTCGTCCAGCAGTTTGCGGAACATTTCAACGCCAGTACAGGTAGACTTAGCAGTCTCTTTGATACCAACGATTTCAACTTCTTCGCCAACTTTAACGATACCGCGCTCTACACGACCGGTAACAACTGTACCACGACCGGAGATAGAGAATACGTCTTCGATTGGCAGCAGGAATGGCTTGTCGATAGCACGTTCTGGTTCTGGGATGTAAGAATCCAGGAAACCAGCCAGCTCAACGATTTTAGCTTCCCACTCTGCTTCGCCTTCCAGCGCTTTCAGAGCTGAACCACGGATGATTGGAGTATCATCACCTGGGAAATCGTACTGAGACAGAAGTTCACGAACTTCCATTTCTACCAGTTCCAGCAGCTCTTCGTCATCAACCATGTCACATTTGTTCAGGAACACGATGATGTAAGGAACGCCAACCTGACGACCCAGCAGGATGTGCTCACGAGTCTGTGGCATCGGGCCATCAGTCGCAGCAACAACCAGGATAGCGCCGTCCATCTGAGCAGCACCGGTGATCATGTTTTTAACGTAGTCGGCGTGCCCTGGGCAGTCAACGTGCGCATAGTGGCGAGTCGGGGTGTCATATTCAACGTGGGAAGTGTTGATGGTGATACCACGAGCTTTTTCTTCTGGTGCGTTATCGATCTGGTCGAATGCACGAGCAGAACCACCGTAGGTTTTAGCCAGAACGGTAGTAATTGCTGCAGTCAGAGTAGTTTTACCATGGTCAACGTGGCCGATAGTACCGACGTTGACGTGCGGTTTTGTACGTTCAAATTTTTCTTTAGACACGGCTATATTCCTTACTGTTGCGCTCCCCCCTCAAGGAGAGAGCGCGGGATCAATGTTTTATAAACCCTGGGTTTATTTACCGCGGGCTTCAATTACGGCCTGAGCAACGTTGTTAGGCGCATCATCATACTTCAGGAATTCCATGGAGTAAGATGCACGACCTTTGGTCAGGGAGCGCAATTGAGTTGCGTACCCGAACATTTCAGACAACGGAACTTCAGCGTGAATCTGAACGCCAGTAGCGTTAGATTCCTGACCTTTCAGCTGACCACGACGACGGCTAAGGTCACCGATAACGTCACCAGTGTTCTCTTCTGGAGTTTCAACTTCAACCTTCATGATAGGCTCAAGCAGAACTGGTTTAGCTTTCTTAAAGCCATCTTTGAAGGCAATAGAAGCGGCCAGTTTAAACGCCAGTTCGGAGGAGTCAACGTCGTGGTAAGAACCGAAGTGCAGACGCACACCGAGATCTACTACTGGGTAACCCGCCAGAGGACCAGACTTAAGCTGCTCCTGGATGCCTTTATCAACAGCAGGGATGTATTCCGTTGGGATCACACCACCTTTGATGTCGTTGATGAACTCGTAGCCTTTCGGATTCGAACCCGGCTCCAGTGGGTACATGTCGATAACAACATGACCGTACTGACCACGACCACCAGACTGCTTAGCGTGTTTACCTTCAATATCGGTAACTTTCGCGCGAATCGCTTCACGGTAAGCAACCTGAGGTTTACCAACGTTAGCTTCAACGTTGAATTCACGCTTCATGCGGTCAACGATGATGTCGAGGTGAAGCTCACCCATACCAGCGATGATGGTCTGGTTAGTTTCTTCATCAGTCCATACGCGGAATGATGGATCTTCTTTAGCCAGACGGCCCAGAGCCAGACCCATTTTTTCCTGGTCAGCTTTGGTTTTTGGTTCTACTGCGATGGAGATTACCGGTTCAGGGAATTCCATGCGCTCAAGAATGATCACGTTATCTTGGTCACACAGGGTGTCACCAGTGGTCACTTCTTTCAGACCAATCGCTGCAGCGATATCACCAGCGCGAACTTCTTTGATCTCTTCACGCTTGTTGGCGTGCATCTGTACGATACGGCCCAGACGCTCACGAGCTGATTTCACCGGGTTGAACACGGTGTCGCCAGAGTTAACAACGCCAGAGTAAACGCGGAAGAAGGTCAGGTTACCAACAAACGGGTCGGTAGCGATTTTGAACGCCAGAGCAGCAAACGGCTCGTTGTCGTCAGAGTGACGAACTGCCGGAGTGTCTTTACCGTCGTCCAGCATACCGTTAATCGCGGTAACGTCAGTCGGAGCTGGCAGGTATTCAACAACCGCATCCAGCATCGCCTGAACACCTTTGTTCTTAAATGCAGAACCACAGGTTACCAGGATAATTTCGTTGTTCAGCACGCGCTTACGCAGAGAAGTTTTGATCTCTTCTTCAGTCAGCTCTTCGCCACCAAAGAATTTATCCATCAGCTCGTCAGAACCTTCAGCAGCGGCTTCAACCAGTTTCTGGCGCCATTCTTCAGCCAGTTCCTGCATATCAGCTGGGATATCTTCGTATTCGAAGGTCACGCCCTGATCAGCTTCATTCCAGTTGATCGCTTTCATTTTCACCAGGTCAACAACACCGGTGAATTTCTCTTCCGCGCCGATTGCCAGTTGCAGAGGCACCGGAGTTGCGCCCAGACGTTTTTCAATCTGATCAACAACTTTCAGGAAGTTAGCACCCATACGGTCCATTTTGTTAACGAACGCGATACGTGGAACTTTATATTTGTTTGCCTGACGCCATACGGTCTCAGACTGTGGCTGAACACCACCAACAGCACAGTAAACCATTACCGCACCATCAAGAACACGCATTGAACGTTCAACTTCGATGGTGAAGTCAACGTGCCCTGGGGTGTCAATGATGTTGATGTGGTGTGGTTCGAACTGTTTGGCCATACCTGACCAGAAACAGGTGGTCGCAGCAGACGTGATGGTAATACCACGTTCCTGCTCCTGCTCCATCCAGTCCATGGTGGCTGCGCCATCATGAACTTCACCGATTTTGTGGTTTACACCGGTGTAGAACAGAACACGTTCGGTAGTAGTAGTTTTACCGGCGTCGATGTGAGCACTGATACCAATGTTACGGTAACGCTCAATGGGTGTTTTACGAGCCATTTGATTCCTCTATATCCTAGGACGTTCATTTAAGTAACCCAAAGCGGGCAGCTCACATGAAGCGCCCGCTTGGTGACTAACACTACGAAGGGATTACCAACGGTAGTGAGCGAACGCCTTGTTGGCTTCAGCCATACGGTGAACGTCTTCACGTTTCTTAACTGCAGTACCTTTGTTCTCTGCAGCGTCAGAAAGTTCGTTCGCCAGGCGAAGAGCCATGGATTTATCACCGCGTTTACGAGCAGCTTCTACGATCCAACGCATTGCCAAAGCATTACGACGAACCGGACGTACTTCTACTGGAACCTGATAAGTAGAACCACCAACACGGCGGGACTTAACTTCGACAGTCGGACGAACGTTGTCCAGTGCGACTTCGAAAGCTTCCAGTTCGTTTTTACCAGAACGCTGAGCCAGGGTCTCCAGCGCGGTATAGACGATAGATTCTGCAGTAGATTTCTTACCATCTACCATCAGAATGTTTACAAATTTGGCCAGCAACTCTGATCCGAACTTAGGATCTGGAAGAATTTTACGTTGACCAATGACGCGACGACGTGGCATGGGAATACTCCGTTGTTAATTCAGGGTTGTCCAAAACTCTATTGAGTTTGACATTTATTTAAAACGTTTGGCCTTACTTAACGGAAACCATTAAGCCTTAGGACGCTTCACGCCATACTTGGAACGAGATTGCTTACGGTCTTTAACGCCGGAGCAGTCAAGTGCACCACGAACGGTGTGGTAACGAACACCTGGCAAGTCTTTTACACGACCACCACGGATCAGGATCACGGAGTGTTCCTGCAGGTTGTGACCTTCACCACCAATGTAGGAGGTAACTTCAAAACCGTTGGTCAAACGCACACGGCATACTTTACGCAGTGCGGAGTTTGGTTTCTTAGGAGTGGTAGTATATACACGAGTACATACGCCACGTTTCTGCGGGCAGGCTTCCAGCGCAGGCACGTTGCTTTTTGCAACTTTGCGAGCGCGTGGTTTGCGTACCAGCTGATTAACTGTTGCCATTAAATAGCTCCTGGTTTTAGCTTTTGCTTCGTAAACACGTAATAAAACGGCCTCATATAATATGAGGACGCAGAATTTTAGGGCTGAGCCGAAAAGGTGTCAAGAAATATACAACAATCCTGGATTTTACCAGGTAATCTGCTGTTCGTGTTTAACTGTCAATCTGACGAAATCAGTATAGCTGACCTGGCCTACACTGGTCGAAATTTGAGCGGTTAAGCCGCGTGCCTCGATATCTTCCTGCAGAGCATAAATAGAAATGGGGGCGACGAGCAGCAAATCAAGGGCCTTCGTCCCACAGAGGGCGACAATAACCGCATCCTGGATCAATAACAACTCATCGCCATGCTTCACACAGCGCAGCATTGATTCCAGATCAGTTTGAAAAGGTGAGTGTTGTAAAATATGCAGCATGTAGCCTCAGAAGGTTAATACGACATCAAACTGATGTAGCATTTCGCCCAGCGCATCCGGTTCAAGAGGCTGTGCATCAAGAACCCACGCACTGTCTATTGGCAATCCCCGCTCCCGGACAGAGGTCGCACAGAGATAACACTGGTCAATGTCATATAACGGCAGTACGCGGAATGTTGCGATGTAATCACGGCCGAGGATGAGACCAGGCCGTTGTCCTGGGAGCAGTTGCAATACACCATCACCAACGAAAAACACCCCGACATCTTCAGTTAACGCCGATGTTGCCAGTAAGGCATCCAATCCTTCTCGACCAGCAGTACTCCCATGAGGGGCTGATTTAAATACAAATGCGACACGCTTCATCAGAATTGCACCGTTCTATCGCAAGTCAGCGTAGCTTGCGCCAGCGCTCCCAGACCACTGAGAGTAAATCCTGGCTGCAAGTTATGGCTCGGTAAACCGAGCTGAGTGGCTTGCTCTTCGTCCGTCACACCGCGACGCAGTGCTGCTGCGACACAGATATGCAACTCAACGCCATGCTGCTGATGCAATTGCTGCCACGCCTGTACGACATTGAATTCGTCACTTGCAGGCGACGTCAAAACGTTTGCGTTGTGGACACCTTCACGGTAGAAAAACACGCTTTCTAACGTATGGCCTTGCATGATGACGGTCTGGGAAAACTGCAATGCGCTACTCGCCTGCTGCGTGCCATAGGCCGGACCTGTCACCAGGATGGCAAAACGCATTACTTATCCTGCCCCTGGAAATCACCGTTTTTGAATTGACGGATGTAGAGATAAACAGTGTGCTTAGAAATATTCAAACGGTCAGCAACCTGGTTGATAGCATCTTTGATATCAAAAATGCCTTTCTCGTAGAGGTTAAGCACAATCTGTCGATTCTTAGCATTATTAGACACATTGCGGTCAGCATTCACTTCTTCGATTGTGAATTCCAGAGCCTGCATGACCAGATCTTCTACGGATGAAGCAAAGTTTACGGACGAAGCAACTTCCGGCGTTTCCGGCGGAATGAACGTCGACATAATTTGCGAGAACGGTACGTCCAGATTGATGTTGATACACAGCAGGCCGATGACGCGTTCATCACGATTGCGGATGGCGATAGTTTCTGACTTCATCAGAACGCCACTTTTAGCACGTGTAAAATAGCATTTGGAAACGCTACTGTCCGCGCCAGTCATATCATGCAGCATACGCAAGGCAAGGTCGGTGATTGGCGAGCCAATTTTACGCCCGGTATGTTCACCATTCGCGATCCGGATAGCGGAACATTTTAAATCTTGCAGCGAGTGCAACACAATTTCACAATGAGAACCAATCAGCATCGCTAACCCGTCCACGACCGCTTCGTAGGATTTCAATATTTCAAAGTCGGTTTGTTCAAATGGACGTTGGTCCAGTAAGTCGAGCTCACTGGTTTCATTGGTTAAAAGCGAATTGGACATTTAAAGATACCACCCTCTACAGAGAGCCTGTCGCGCTTAAATGGTGTCAGGGCAGACTCATACTCGTTGTTGCGCAGCCTGCTAAGGTAATACAGCGTCAGATGCGCTTTCCAGCTTTTATTATATCCTGCCTCAAATAAAAAACCGCCGCCCTGGGGGCGGCGGTTAATAATGCCTTATTTGCTCTTAGCTGCTTCTGCTTCTGGAGCTGGAGCGGCATCTGGTTTCGCGTCTGCTTTAGGTGCTGGTTTGATATCCAGCAGCTCAACGTCAAATACCAGTGTGGAGTTAGCAGGGATCCCCGGAACGCCAGTTTTGCCATAAGCCAGTTCTGGTGGAATAACCAGTTTGATTTTCCCGCCTTTCTTGAGGTTTTTCAGGCCTTCAGTCCAACCAGGGATAACACCGTCAAGACGGAAAGAGAGTGGCTCGCCGCGAGTATAAGAGTTATCGAACTCTTTACCGTCGATAAGTGTACCTTTGTAATTCACAACAACAGTGTCGCTATCGGTAGGCGCTTCACCCGTACCAGCTTTGTCGATTTTGTACATCAAGCCAGTAGCGGAGGTTTTAACACCCTTCTCTTTTGCGAAAGCATCACGGAAGACTTTGCCTTTATCCGCGTTTTCTTTAGCGTCTTTTTCCATTTTCGCTTGAGCGGAAGATTTCACGCGAGCTTCGAAAGCTTGCAGAGTCTGCTCGATTTCCTGGTCGGATAATTTGCTCTTGTCAGCAAATGCGTCCTGAACACCAGCGATAAGCTGGTTTTTATCCAGCGTAATCCCTAGTTTTTCTTGTTCTTTCAGAGAGTTTTCCATGTAACGGCCCAGCGAAGCACCTAATGCATACGCAGATTTCTGGTCGTCATTTTTAAATGCCGCGTTGCTTGCAGCTGGCGCGGTAGGTGCAGCAGCATCTTTTGCTGCAGCGGCTGGAGCAGCGAACGCCGGAGCGCTCAGGGCAACGGCCATCGTGGTCGCCAGTAGCGTTACTTTAAACAGTGATTTCATCCATTTCTCCAGGGCCGGGGCCTCAAACCCCAAGGTTATTATCAACTAAGAGATGTACTATAACGTCGTGGAAGAAATCTACACAATCTCTCCGCGTCTTATCGAGACAAATTCAGACTCTTTTTGTTTAAAGAAGTTTCGTCCAGAGCAAAACTGCGCTGTAACGTGTGGAATTTTTCAGTAGAATCGCCGGAAATTGTCCATCCGCAGAGCAGGAGAGATTAGCTATGCAACAAAAATCGACCGAACAACGGCTGGAAGAACTTGAGAGTCGTCTCGCTTTCCAGGAGATTACGATAGAAGAGTTAAATCAGACGGTAACGGCTCACGAATTAGAAATGGTCAAACTACGCGAGCATTTCCGATTGCTGGTTGAAAAGTTAAAAGCCAGCCAACCGTCAATGGTGGCCTCAGAATCAGAAGAAACACCACCGCCGCATTACTAGCCGCACAAAAAAGGCGTGTCAATGACACGCCTTTTTTATCTCTAACGGATTAGTGGCAACCGCAGCCGCCATTGCCGCCACAACCGCCTTTACCGTGTTCGTGTTCGTGGTCATGGTCGTGGCCGTGACCGCCACAGCAACCACCTTCGTGGTCATGGTCGTGGTGATGATCGTGCTCACCGTGAACGTGGCCATGAGCCAGCTCTTCAGCGGTAGCTTCACGAATAGCGATAACTTCAACGTTGAAGCTCAGGTTTTGGCCTGCCAGCATGTGGTTGCCATCGACAACAACGTGCTCATCTTCAACTGCGGTAATTTCAACTGGCACTGGACCCTGGTCGGTATCAGCCATGAAGCGCATACCCACTTCCAGCTCATCAACGCCCATGAACACATCTTTAGGAACGCGCTGAACCAGATTCTCGTCGTATTGACCGTAAGCGTCATTTGCGCCAACGTTCACGTCGAAACGATCACCAACTACGTGGCCTTCCAGCGCAGTTTCCAGGCCTGAAATCAGGGAGCCGTGACCATGCAGATAGTCCAGCGGCGCACTCACCGGAGACTCATCAACCAACACACCGTCTTCTGTACGTACCTGGTAAGCCAGGCTGACCACCAGGTCTTTTGCTACTTTCATGATATCTCCTGAGCGAGCATGGGAAAAAAACTGGCGTCGATTGTAGCGGAATTTAGCGCCGGTGTACCCCTAAGCTTAAAAAAAGCTGGCGCATCTCGCTAGTCTGGATGAAAAATCCCAATGACTTGCTCTTGTTTGCGAGCATGGTCCTGCGGTTGCTTATCCGCCTCACGCATTTGGTGACCACACTTAACACACTCAACTATATCGACATTATTCTCACGCCACATCGCGAGAGAATCCCGCGTCTGACATTCGGGGCAAACAGCCCCGGCAATAAATCGTTTACGCACCGGCATTGGCTTCACCTTAATTATTCAAAATCATCCCAACCATCGAACTGGCGACGCTCTTGCTGCATCTCACGTTCGAAAATGTCTTCCAGTTCACGACGCGCTTCACGCACCCTGGAAATTTGTGCGTTATCGGTATGAATGGGCATTAATTCACGCAGCATACTCATATCCAACCGCCTGAAATGGAGTTGTGCACGATGCGCCTGATGCGGATGCATACCCAACGTCATCAGGGCTTTACGCCCGAGCTCCAGCGCACTGGAGAAGGTTTCACGTGAAAACTGGGTTACTCCAGCTTGCAACAATTCATGAGCTTCTACACGCCCCCTGGCTCGCGCCAGTATCGCCAGATGTGGAAAGTGTTGTTGACACAAGTGAACCACTTTCATGGTGTCTTCCGGCTCGTTACAGGTAATCACAATCGACTTTGCCGTTTCTGCACCCGCAGAGCGCAGCAACTCAAGTTCTGTTGCATCGCCGTAATAAACCTTGTAGCCGTATTTACGCATCAGACTTACAGAGCTGATATCCCTCTCAAGTACCGTGATGCGCATCTTGTTTGCCATTAGCAAACGGCCAATGACCTGTCCAAAACGCCCAAAGCCAACAATAATGACTTGTGGCTGATCGTCTTCCACATAAGGTTTTTCATCCGTTTCGTCATCAGCAACATTAAATCGCCGCGCAAGAATGGCATCGACACCTTTCATCAGCAGCGGTGTCGTCATCATAGAAAGCGTGACGGTCACCAGTAACAGCGGCATTTGGTCGCCACTAAATAGCTTTTGCGATGAAGCCGTTGAGAAAAGTACGAAAGCAAACTCCCCTCCCTGGCTTAACACACCTGAAAACTGCAAACGCTCCGAGCTGCGCAAACCGAAAAACCACGACAGGCCGTACAGCACACTGGCTTTAACGGCTACCAACACCATGACTCCTAACACGACCCAGAAAAGATGGGTGTAGAGCACGCCAAGGTTTAACGCCATGCCAACGGAAATAAAGAACAATCCCAGCAATAGTCCTTTAAATGGATCGATAGCGATTTCCAGCTCGTGCCGGTATTCGCTTTCGGCCAACAATACGCCGGCGATAAACGTACCCAGCGCCATTGAAAAACCGAGCGCATCCATGAATAACGCCGAACCCAGCACCAACAAAAGTGCTGCGGCGGTAAAGACTTCACGCACACCAGAACCCGCAATAAACCGGAAAACCGGTTTTAGCAGATACCGACCACCAATTAACATTCCTGCAAAGGCCAACACTTTGAAGCCGATTTTTATCCAGTCGGGGCTGTCATCACCATTCCCGGCCAGCAGCGGCACCAATGCAATCGCAGGAATGACCGCTAAATCCTGGAACAGCAACACTGAGAAACCAAGCTGGCCGGCTTCATTGCGATTCATTCCTTTGTCACGCATCAGTTGTAGCGCCATTGCGGTGGATGACATCGCCAAACCTATGCCGCCTATCACCGCCGCCTGCCAGGAAAACTTCGTTAACATCAGCAATCCGGCCAGCACAACGGCACTGAGCAGTACCTGCGCGGCACCAACACCAAAAATAGAGCGTCGAAGTTGCCAAAGTTTGGATGGGTTCAACTCCAGACCGATGATAAACATCAGGAAGACTACGCCCAACTCAGAGAAGTGAAGAATTTCATCCACATCACTGATAAAACCTAACCCCCATGGGCCAATGGCTATACCCGCCAATAAATAGCCCAGCACCGCGCCAATCCCTAAACGGGCCGCAATCGGCACAGCAACTACTGCAGCAAACAAAAACAGGACGCCAGCCAACAATAAGTCTGAACCTTCCATTAGCGACCTCCCGGGAGTAACGGCGAAGCCAGCCACTCGCCATAGGCCTTCGCGTGGCTGGCAAGTTCTTGCGGAGTCTGCCGACGAGCCCAATAAACGATGATGGGATTCATCCAGTGCATACGACACATTGCAGCTGTGAGTTCAAACGGGCGCAAAATATCAGTCAGTGGAAACCGATTAAAACCGTCATGCCGATACGCACCTTCAGGCTCGCCGGTGGTAATCACACTGCGCCAATACTTTCCCTCCAGAGCATTACCTCCAACACCGCTGGCAAAGCCACGACTCAACACACGGTCCAGCCACTCTTTGAGTAACGCCGGGCAGCTATAGGTATAAAGAGGATGTTGGAAGACGATGACATCATGCTGTCGCAGCAATGCCTGCTCATGATAAATATCGATAAAAAAGTCAGGATAGTGAGCGTAAAGGTCATGCACAGTGACATTGGCAAGCTTCTGCGCCGCCTGGAGTAAGACGCGGTTTGCGACCGAGTCTTGTGACTCCGGATGGGCATATAGCAGCAAAACTTTCGGCGGCTGCAACATCATTACCCTCCAGGGCGTCGTCATAGTCGTTATTTTGGGCTACCATGCAGCCCGACGCGAAGGCAGAAGCTTCACGTTACCTAAATATAATGACAATTTAACATACTCTGAACATACGGCGCTTTATGATTGTTTTCTCCTCGTTACAAATTCGTCGCGGTACCCGCGTTTTGCTGGATAACGCCACCGCTACCATCAATCCGGGCCAAAAAGTGGGCCTGGTAGGTAAAAACGGCTGCGGAAAATCCACGCTGCTGGCGCTGCTGAAGAACGAGATCAGCGCCGATGGCGGAAGTATGACTTACCCTGGAAACTGGGCTTTAGCCTGGGTCAATCAGGAAACTCCTGCGCTGGCAATGCCCGCCATTGAGTATGTTATTGATGGCGACCGAGAATTCCGCCAGCTTGAAGCTGAACTGGCAAAAGCCAACGAGCGTAATGACGGCCATGCTATCGCGCTGGTTCACGGCAAACTGGATGCGGTAGATGCCTGGACAATTCGCTCCCGTGCCTCCAGTTTGTTGCACGGTTTAGGCTTCAGTAATGAACAGCTCGAACGTCCGGTCAGTGACTTTTCGGGCGGCTGGCGCATGCGTCTGAACCTGGCACAGGCACTTATTTGCCGTTCAGATTTACTGTTACTCGATGAACCGACCAACCACCTGGATTTAGACGCCGTTATCTGGCTCGAGCGCTGGCTGAAAAGCTACCAGGGGACATTGATTCTGATTTCCCATGACCGTGACTTCCTTGACCCTGTCGTGGGCAAAATTATTCATATCGAGCAAGAGTCGATGTTTGAATACACCGGTAACTACTCATCGTTTGAAGGCCAACGCGCCACTCGCCTTGCTCAACAGCAGTCGATGTACGAAAGCCAGCAGGAGCGCGTCGCGCATCTGCAGAGTTTTATCGACCGTTTCAAGGCCAAAGCCAGCAAAGCGAAGCAAGCGCAAAGCCGTGTGAAAATGCTCGAACGCATGGAATTGATTGCCCCAGCACACGTAGATAACCCGTTCCATTTCAGTTTCCGTGCCCCAGAAAGCTTGCCAAACCCGCTGCTGCGCATGGAAAAAGTTAGCGCAGGCTATGGCGACCGCGTGATCCTGGACTCCATCAAGCTTAATCTGGTTCCCGGTTCCCGCATCGGTTTACTGGGGCGCAACGGCGCGGGTAAATCTACGCTTATCAAATTGTTAGCAGAAGAAATTCAGCCACTGCAGGGTGATATTGGTCTGGCAAAAGGCATCAAGCTGGGATACTTCGCACAGCACCAGCTTGAATATTTACGTGCTGACGAATCTCCGCTGCAACATCTGGCACGTATCGCGCCAAAAGAATTAGAACAACAACTTCGCGATTACCTGGGCGGCTTTGGATTCCGGGGCGATAAAGTGACCGAGCAAACCGCACGTTTCTCCGGCGGTGAAAAAGCGCGTCTGGTCTTGGCACTGGTTGTCTGGCAGCGCCCGAACTTGCTGCTGCTCGATGAACCGACAAACCACCTTGATCTCGACATGCGTCAGGCATTGACTGAAGCGTTGATTGATTTCGAAGGCGCATTAGTCGTGGTTTCGCACGACCGTCACTTACTGCGTTCGACGACCGACGATCTCTATTTAGTTCACGACGGGAAAGTCGAGGCATTCGACGGCGATCTTGAAGACTATCAGCAATGGCTGGTTGATCTGCAAAAACAGGAAAACCAACCGCAAGACTCAGCAAAAGATAACGTCAACAGTGCGCAGGCGCGTAAAGATCAAAAACGCCGGGAAGCTGAGTTACGCACGCAAACCCAACCGCTGCGCAAGCAAATTACCAAGCTTGAAAAGCAGATGGAAAAGCTAAATGTGCAACTTGCAGAAGTCGAAGAGAAGCTGGCTGATAGCGCCATTTACGACCAAAGTCGTAAAGCGGAAATGACGGAATGCCTGCAAACTCAGGTTAAGGTAAAAGCGGCTCTGGAAGAGTGCGAAATGGAATGGCTGGATGCGCATGACCAGTTAGAACAGATGATGCAGGTCGAATGACAATCAGGCCTCACCCAATGTGAGGCCTGATGACTCTAATGCCAGATAAGCAGCACACATGCCGCAGTCAGCAAACCCATAAAGATATTAAAGATTGCCCAGGCGCGGCGGCTACGAAGTAGCGTGCCAATCATGCTGCCAAACGCAATCCAGATGATACCTGCAACGATGTTGACCAGCGCAATACCGATGCTGATTAGCACCACAGAGTGCAGATACTGAGAACCGGCAAGGCTAAAACTTGCCACAGCGCCTAGCGCCATCAGCCACGCTTTTGGGTTGATAAGCTGCAACAAACCACCCTGCCAGAATGGAATCGGTGACGGAGGTGGCGCATCGGTTTCCAGTTTTTCATACGTCGCTGTGCCGATTTTCCATGCAAGCCACAATAGGTAAGCACTCCCGGCAATTTTCAGGATAAGGTGCAACGCTGGATATAAAAGGATTAAGCTACCGACGCCAAAGGCCACCAGCAACAAGATGCACTGCATCCCCAGCATGATGCCTATCATCAAAGGTACGGTACGAATAAAGCCGTAGTTGGCGCCGGAAGAAGTCAGCAACATATTGTTTGGGCCAGGTGTAATCGCCGCGACCCAAAGAAAACCAAGCATAGAGAAGAAAAGCGTTTCCATGAAATGGGTGTTCCACACCCGGTAAAGTTAATGAGCAAGCTAAATGAAACTAACAGTGTGATATGGCCACGACAAGTCCCGCAGCATTGAATTTTAATCACGTTGACGATGAACAGTTTCGTCCACTAAAGGGTGTCAGCAATCCGCACCTGCAAACGATGCTCCCTCGCTTAATTCGCCGCCGCCTCAATTTCAAACCTCATTGGCAGCGTCTTGATATGCCGGATGGGGATTTTGTCGATCTTGCCTGGAGCGAAGACCCACGGCAGGCAACGCATAAACCACGGTTAGTCGTTTTTCATGGTCTTGAAGGAAGCCTGCACAGCCCCTATGCGCATGGATTAATTGATGCCGCACGTAAGCAAGGCTGGCTGGGTGTAGTGATGCATTTTCGGGGGTGTAGCGGCGTACCGAATCGCAAGGAACGAATCTATCACTCCGGCGAAACCGAAGATGGAAGCTACTTCCTCAACTGGCTCAATACACGTTACGGCAACGCACCAACGGCGGCAGTCGGGTTTTCACTCGGTGGAAATATGCTTGCCTGCTTAATGGCAAAACAAGGTGCTGATTGCACACTACAGGCCGGTGTTGTGGTTTCTGCCCCACTCATGCTTGAGCATTGCAGCAAACATATCGAAACAGGGTTCTCGCGCGTTTATCAACACTATTTGTTGAATCTGTTGAAGAAAAATGCGGCGCGCAAACTGCGAAGCTATCCCGGGACGCTTCCTGTCGATATGCGTCAGCTCAAAGGAATGCGCCGCCTGCGCGAGTTTGACGATTTGATTACCTCAAAGATTCACGGTTTCGCCGATGCCATTGACTATTACCGCCAGTGCAGCGCCATGCCACTATTGCCACAAATTAAAACGCCTACGCTTATCATCCACGCTAAAGATGACCCGTTTATGGATCATCATGTGATCCCTGATAGAGCGATATTGCCCGACAACATTGAGTACCAACTGACGCGTTACGGCGGCCATGTTGGGTTTGTGGGTGGCACGCTTCGTCATCCGGAAATGTGGCTTGAGCAACGTATCCCGCAGTGGCTGTCTAAATTTTTGGAAAAATCACTATGATGATTCCCTGGCAAGATCTCCCTCCCGAAACGCTTGATAATCTGATTGAATCCTTTGTATTACGCGAAGGTACAGATTATGGTGAACAAGAGCGCTCACTAGAGCAAAAGGTGGCCGATGTTAAGCGCCAACTGCAAAGTGGAGAGGCCGTATTGGTTTGGTCAGAACTCCATGAAACGGTGAATATCATGGCCCGTGGGCAATTTCGCGGCTAAATATTAATCTTCTATACTGCATAATGCCCCTCACCCCAACCCTCTCCCAAAGGAGAGGGAGAAAAACAAAACAGACCCGCTCCAGTCCCTCTTCTGGGATAAGGAGAAAAACATGCTCAACCCAGTTCCCTCTTCGGGATAGGGAGAAGAACATGCTCAATCCAGTTCCCTCTCCTGGGGGAGAGGGTTAGGGTGAGGGCCAAACCCAGCTAAACCCACTTGTGATTACCCAGGGAGTTGTTGCCTTATGTCAGCCAAACATCCGGTTATTGCCGTAACAGGTTCCAGCGGCGCGGGAACGACCACCACCAGCCTTGCCTTTCGTAAAATATTTCAGCAACTCAATCTTCGCGCAGCCGAAGTCGAAGGTGACAGTTTCCACCGTTTCACTCGCCCTGAAATGGATATGGCTATCCGTAAAGCTCGCGATTTGGGTCGCCATATCAGCTACTTTGGCCCGGAAGCGAATGACTTCGGCTTACTGGAACAAACGTTTCTGGAGTACGGAAATACCGGGCAAGGTAAATCACGCAAGTATCTGCATACCTATGATGAAGCGGTACCCTGGAACCAAATTCCGGGGACGTTTACCCCGTGGCAGTCGCTGCCGGAACCGACTGATGTCTTGTTCTATGAAGGTTTGCACGGAGGAGTCGTCACCCCACAACATGATGTGGCGAATGCCGTCGACCTACTGGTTGGCGTAGTGCCGATTGTGAACCTGGAATGGATACAAAAACTGGTGCGGGACACCAGCGAACGCGGGCACTCAAGAGAAGCGGTGATGGACTCAGTCGTGCGTTCGATGGACGATTACATCAATTACATCACGCCGCAATTTTCCCGGACCCATATCAACTTCCAGCGCGTGCCTACCGTTGATACGTCGAACCCATTTGCGGCACGTGGTATTCCGTCACTGGATGAAAGCTTCGTGGTGATCCATTTTCGTGGGCTGGATGACATCGATTACCCGTACTTACTCGCCATGTTGCAAGGCTCATTCATTTCCCACATCAATACATTAGTGGTGCCAGGCGGCAAGATGGGACTGGCAATGGAATTGATCATGGCACCGCTAGTTAAACGGCTGGCAGAAGGTCGACACATCAATCAGGGCGGATAATTACCGCCCTGCTGACACACATTAGCCTTCAATCACTTCATAGCTATGAGTAATGTTCACAGCTTTTTCCAGCATCAGAGCGACAGAACAATACTTTTCAGCAGAGAGATCCACCGCGCGGGAAACCGCGTTATCTTTCAGTTCTTTGCCTGTCACGATGAAATGCAGGTTAATGGTGGTAAAAAGACGAGGGGCTTCTTCACGGCGCTCAGAGGTCAGTTTTACTTCGCAATCCGTCACGTTGTAGCGACCTTTTTGCAAAATAGAAACCACATCGATTGCACTGCAGCCCCCCGCAGCCATCAGAACCATCTCCATCGGACTTGGTGCTTTATCGCCAGAATTACCATCCATCAAAATCTGGTGTCCTGAAGCGGACTCCCCAAGGAAGGTTAACCCTTCTACCCACTTCACTCGTGCCTGCATGTTACTTCTCCAGTTGAAAAAACCCTTTCAGAGTACGCGGATGCAGCAAAACTGGCAACGGAAGGCGACCTGCGTCATGCTGAAACGAGACAATAGGAGACACTTGTCAAAAGCTATGCTAAAACAATCCAGATGCTACATCGATACATTGACGTAATGCATGTATGCAGAGGACGTCACTAATTACAGGCAGCAAGAATGACTTGCGTGCCATCTCCCCAAGATGGGGAATATTCTAATACTTGCAACGCCAGACAGGATGTTTAGCGTCTTGTCGTTGGTAGCTAGTTATAAACAGAGGATAACCGCGCATGGTGCTTGGCAAACCGCAAACAGACCCGACTCTCGAATGGTTCTTGTCCCATTGCCATATTCATAAGTATCCATCGAAGAGCACACTGATTCACCAGGGTGAAAAAGCTGAGACGCTGTATTACATCGTCAAGGGCTCTGTGGCTGTTCTGATTAAAGATGAAGAGGGCAAGGAAATGATCCTCTCCTATCTGAATCAGGGCGATTTTATTGGTGAGTTAGGGCTGTTCGAAGAAGGCCAGGAACGTAGTGCATGGGTTCGTGCTAAATCTGCCTGTGAAGTGGCTGAAATTTCCTATAAAAAATTCCGCCAGCTGATTCAGGTCAACCCAGACATTCTGATGCGCCTGTCTTCCCAGATGGCTCGTCGTCTGCAAGTGACATCTGAGAAAGTCGGTAACCTGGCATTCCTGGATGTGACTGGTCGTATTGCACAAACACTGCTGAACCTGGCGAAACAACCTGATGCAATGACCCACCCAGACGGTATGCAGATTAAAATTACCCGTCAGGAAATCGGTCAGATCGTGGGTTGTTCTCGTGAAACCGTTGGTCGTATCTTGAAAATGCTGGAAGATCAAAACCTGATCTCTGCTCACGGTAAAACGATCGTCGTTTACGGCACTCGTTAATCTCCGTCCTCAAAAAAGGCGTGTCACTCAGGTAACACGCTTTTTTTGTTTCTACATTTCTCTGAGTGTAGCCAACACCCACGCAACTTGTATTATGAAGAGCTATGTGGCGCCGACTGATCTACCATCCAGAAGTTAACTACGCATTGCGACAAACGCTGGTACTCTGCCTTCCTGTGGGGGTAGGATTACTGCTTGGAAATTTGCAGTTAGGTCTGCTGTTCTCGTTAGTGCCCGCCTGTTGCAACATTGCCGGCCTGGATACCCCCCATAAGCGCTTCTTCAAACGTCTGATTGTTGGTAGCACTCTTTTTGCAGTCAGCAGTTTAATCATGCAGCTTTTGCTGCTCTACACCACCGTTCCATTGCCCGTCATTCTCTTTGTTATGGCCCTTATGTTGGGGGTCACTGCTGAAATCAGCGCCCTGCATGCACGCTTACTTCCCGCCTCGCTGATTGCTGCCATTTTTACACTTAGCATGGCCGGTAACATGCCTATCTGGAAGCCGATGGCGCTGTATGTCTTTGGCACGATTTGGTATGGGGTCTTTAACTGGCTTTGGTTCTGGATATGGCGAGAGCAGCCGTTGCGCGAATCTTTAAGCCTGCTCTATCGCCAATTAGCGGATTACTGCGAAGCCAAATACGGCATGCTCACTCAGCACGTCGATCCCGAGACGGCACTTCCGCCGTTGCTGGCGCGCCAGCAAAAAGCCGTCGACTTGATTACCAACTGCTACCAACAACTGCATATGCTATCGGCGAATCAGCAAAACGGTTACAAGCATTTGTTACGCTCTTTTCAAATAGCGTTAGATCTACAAGAGCACATTTCCGTCAGTTTGCACCAACCTGCCGAGGTGCAAAAACTTGTCGCGCAAAGCCATGCGGAAGCCGTTATTCGCTGGAATGCGCAGACCATTGCGGCCCGTTTGCGTGTTCTGGCTGATGACATTCTTTACCATCGTTACCCGCAGCGTTTTACGATGGAGAAGCAAATTGAAGCCCTTGAGAAAATCGCCCGGCAGAATCCGGATAACCCAGTCGGACAGTTTTGTCATTATCACTTCAGCCGTATCGCGCGTGTATTACGCAGCCAACGCCCGCTGTACGTCAGGGATTTAATGGAAGACAGGCAACGCCGCTTACCACTGTGGGCCGCGCTGAAAAGCTATATGTCATTGAAATCAGCGGCTCTGCGCAACGCCGCCCGGTTAGGCGTAATGCTAACTATCGCCAGTATTTTTGGGGCATTTTTGCATCTCCCCAAACCCTACTGGATTTTAATGACGGTGATGTTTGTCACGCAAAACGGCTACGGCGCTACCCGAGTACGCATTCTGCACCGTTCGGCAGGTACCATTGCAGGCCTGGCCATTGCGGGTTTCGCCCTGCACTTTCACTTCCCACAAGACATTGCGTTGGCCGCGATGCTGGTCATCACGCTCGTCAGCTATCTGATCATTCGCCAAAGCTACGGCTGGGCGACAATTGGTTTTACCGTGACAGCGGTATATACCCTGCAACTGTTAACGCTCAGCGCCGAGCAATTTATTGTTCCACGTTTGATAGATACGCTGCTGGGCTGTTTGATTGCCTTCGGTGGCATGGTGTGGCTTTGGCCGCAATGGCAAAGTGGATTGCTGCGCCAGAACGCCCACGACGCACTGGAGACAGACCAGGAGGCCATTCGCCTGATTCTGAGCAACGACCCTGAACCCACGCCTTTGGCCTGGGAACGGATGAAGGTCAATCAGGCCCATAATGCGCTGTTTAATTCGCTGAACCAGGCGATGCAGGAGCCCGGTTTCAACTCGCATTATCTGGCAGATATGAAACTGTGGGTGACGCACAGCCAGTTTATCGTCGAACACATCAATGCCATGACGACTCTGGCACGCGAGCACAATATGCTGACCCCGGATTTAGCCCAGCATTATCTGCAATCATGTGAAATTGCGCTGCAACGATGCCAACAGCGGTTGCAGTACGATGGGCCTGGTGAGACGAACGATGCGAATATACTCGACCCACTGGAAGGGCTTCCGAGTGGGCCGTTGAGCACAATGGAACAACATTTACAGCGGATTTTGGGTCACCTCAGCACCATGCACACCATTTCGTCGGTTGCATGGCGCCAGCGCCCCCATCATGGTATCTGGCTGAACCGTTTACGTCGGCCTGAGAGTCAATAAACCTACGTCATCCGCCGTTTTGTCGGATGACACGGGTGCTTACACGTCTTGAGATACGATTTTCTCGACCGCTTTAGCAAAGCGCGCCATTCCTTCATCAATATCAGCCTTTTCAACGATCAAGGCTGGTGCAAAACGCATGACATCAGGCCCGGCATTCAAAACCATCACCCCTTCTTGCGCTGCCGCATGGAGGAATTCACGTGCACGGCCTTTGTATTGCGGTTTCAGCTCCGCGCCAATCAACAAGCCCATGCCGCGAATATCGCTGAACACGTCAAATTGCTCATCAATCTGCTGTAAATGCTTCACAAACTGCTGACGTTTTTCTGTGACGCCAGCCAACACTTCAGGCGTATTGATGATATCAAACGCCGCGCCGGCAACCGCACACGCCAGTGGATTCCCACCGTAGGTAGAACCGTGCGTACCAACATGGAATGCAGAGGCTATTTCCTGCGTCGTTAACATGACACTCACAGGGAATCCGCCACCCAGCGCTTTAGCGCTGGTCAAAATATCCGGTGTCACGCCGTAATGCATATACGCAAACAGTTCGCCGATACGACCCATGCCACACTGCACTTCATCAAAAACTAACAGGGCTTTGTGTTCATCGCACAGTTCGCGTAAGCCTTGCAGGAATTCTGGCGTAGCCGCCGTGACACCGCCCTCTCCCTGAATCGGCTCAACCACCACCGCACAGGTGTGATCGTCCATGACGGCTTTTACCGCATGTAAATCGTTAAACGGCACGTGGATAATATCGGCGGGTTTTGGCCCAAAACCATCGGAATATTTCGGCTGCCCACCGACAGAAACGGTAAACAAAGATCGACCGTGGAAAGCGTTATGGAACGCAATAATTTTGGTTTTGTACGGGCTATGGCGAGTGGACGCGTAATAACGTGCCAGTTTAAATGCGGTTTCATTTGCTTCAGTGCCTGAGTTCATAAACAGCACGCGTTCAGCAAAAGTGGCATCAATCAGCTTACGTCCAAGGCGCAAAGCAGGTTCGTTGGTGAACACATTACTGGTATGCCATAGCGTTTCGCCCTGGCTTTTTAACGCTTCAACTAATGCCGGATGGCAGTGCCCCAACGCCGTAACTGCGATCCCACCCGCGAAATCAACATACTCTTTTCCTTGTTGATCCCAGATACGGCTTCCCAGGCCTTTTACCGGGATAAACTCTGCCGGTGCATAAATCGGCAAAATGACTTCATCGAAAGTTGCCCGGGTAATTGCTGATTGTTCAGTTGCCATTTATTGCCTATCCCCTTTTTACGCTTCAAACGCCATGGAAGACACATGAAAATATAATCATGGAATATGCATAAAAAATCATTTAGTGGCAATAAAAAATCAATACTTCAGGAAATTGGCTAACAGCTGATGTCCCTGCTCGCTGAGAATGCTTTCCGGATGAAACTGCACGCCTTCCAGCGTCAGCTCGCGATGGCGAATACCCATAATCTCTTGCTTATCGGTCCAGGCCGTCACGTCAAAACACTCTGGTAGCGTTGGCGGATCGATGACTAAAGAGTGGTAACGGGTCACGGTCAGAGGATTATTCAGACCGTTAAATACACCCGTATTGTTATGCGAAATTGCGGAGGTTTTACCGTGCATCACTTTTTCGGCGCGGACAATCGTCGCACCAAACGCCTGGGCAATAGCCTGATGACCAAGGCAAACGCCGAGGATTGGTAGCTTTCCGGCGAAGTGGGTAATCGCCGCGAGGGAAATGCCCGCTTCAGAAGGTGTACAAGGTCCTGGGGAGATAACCAGTTTTTCAGGTGCCAACGCACTGATTTCCGAAAGCGTCAGCTCATCGTTACGTTTCACCATCACTTCCGCGCCCAGTTCGCAAAAGTACTGATAAAGGTTCCAGGTAAATGAGTCGTAATTGTCGATAAGCAGTAGCATCGCGGCTCCCAGGTAAAAATGAACCGCGCTATTCTATTCGCTTTCCCGCGCTTCACTCACGACTTTAGTGAAAATCTCGCTGAGCTGGGTTAAATCACCCAACGCGCCAGCCTGATTTGCAGCTTGCCATTCGTCAGGATCCACTTCACTCCAGTCCAATAGATATCCGGCATGAATCGCCAGTTGCTCAAAGAAAACACGCTGCGCGCGGCCACTACCCACAAAGAACGGGTGAAGAACGTTAATCTCACAGTAGTAATGTGCCAGGCGATTCACAAACTCATTTCTGGCAAGCCCCGTCAGATAATGCTCGTCTTCCATCTCCTGCAACAGATCGTTGCCTTCATTTTCGATGTATTCGAAATGGCAAAAACGTGTCTCGCCCTTGGAAATATCCACATCACGTAGGTCGCCTGCCCAATCGAAAACATCCTGAAAAAGTTGCTGATGGATGGCACACAACCATGGCAATCCGCGATGCAGCGGGCCAAGTTCAATCGTGTCTACGCGCTGCGCGATAACCTCATCTTGCGCATGAGGCTCAAGAACGTCCAGCCGGCTGCTAGCCAGAAATGAACGGCTGCGTTGTTGCTGCCAAAGGCGGGACTTTTGCTTATCGGTAAGTTTCTTTGTCATGGTGCCTCCCTAACATGGCCGCTAGTTGCCACAAGTATAAGCAGCAATCGGTGGAAGTGCAGGAAGGAGGAGATTGCGCAGGTAAAGAAACCCGCGCAGTCATTTTTACGGTAGAGCTATTTACGGCAGGACTTTTGCGGAAAGGATAACGACAGGTTTTGACGGAACATTTTGGTACGGACCCACATCATGCGTTTGCACTTGAGAGATCTTATCCGCAACGTCCATCCCTTTCACAACTTTACCAAATACTGCATAACCGAAGTCGCGCTGCCCGTGGTCGAGGAAAGCATTGTCAGCCACGTTGATGAAGAACTGGCTGGTTGCACTGTCTTTATCTGCGGTACGGGCCATAGAAATGGTGCCGCGGGTATTACGCAGCCCGTTATCGGCTTCGTTTTTAATCGGTGGATTCGGCTGCTTTTGATTCATATCTTCAGTAAAGCCGCCACCCTGAAGCATGAAGCCTGGGATCACACGGTGGAAAATGGTGTTGTTATAGAAGCCGCTGTTCACATAGTCCACGAAATTTTTCGCAGAAACGGGGGCTTTTTGGCTATTTAACTCAAGCTCAATTTCACCCGCTGAAGTCGTCAGCAGGACGTGTGGGTCACCTTTAGCAGCTAGCGCAGCAGGAGATAGCGCGGTAAGAGCAAACACGGTTGCTACGGCCGCCAGAGTCGATTTGAGCATGAATAATTCCTTACGAAGGCAGTGAATGAAGCAAGTTGCTAGATTGTAAAGAGGCACTCAACTATGCGCCAGCCATTTACGGTTTTTTACTTTCACACAAATCAATAAGTTAAATGAATGAATAAACATACGGCACATTTCAATGTGATTCACATCACTTAAAATGCATGCCATTACAGCAAATGATTCATAAAATGTATGAATAGGTCACATTTTTGACTAAAATCCATCCTTCTCGAGTGCTGTCAAAGCACTTTACATTTCTATGCACAGGCTTGTCATGACTAACAGCAACCGCATTAAGCTCACATGGATCAGCTTCTTCTCCTACGCCCTGACCGGCGCGTTGGTGATCGTCACCGGGATGGTGATGGGCAATATTGCCGAATACTTCCACGTTCCCGTTTCCAGCATGAGTAATACCTTTACCTTCCTGAATGCGGGCATTTTGATTTCTATTTTCCTGAACGCCTGGTTAATGGAAATCGTGCCACTCAAAACTCAACTTCGCTTTGGTTTCATCCTGATGGTTCTGGCCGTTGCTGGACTCATCTTTGGCGACAACCTGACCATTTTCTCAGTGGCGATGTTTGTTCTTGGTCTGGTCAGCGGTATCACCATGTCGATTGGTACCTTCCTGATAACCCATATGTACGAAGGCCGTCAGCGGGGCTCACGTCTGTTATTTACCGACTCCTTCTTTAGTATGGCGGGAATGATTTTCCCAATGGTGGCTGCGATTCTTCTGGCACGCAGCATCAACTGGTACTGGGTCTATGTCTGCATCGGCCTGGTTTACGTGGCGATTTTTATTCTGACTATTGGTTGTGATTTCCCGGCATTAGGCAAACATGCTGCGAAAACCGAGAAAGTCGTCGAGAAAGAAAAATGGGGCATTGGCGTGTTGTTCCTGTCCATTGCCGCGCTGTGCTACATCCTTGGTCAACTGGGCTTTATCTCCTGGGTTCCGGAATACGCCAAAAGCCTGGGTATGAATCTGAATGATGCGGGTCAGTTAGTCAGCGATTTCTGGATGTCTTATATGTTTGGCATGTGGGCATTTAGCTTTATTTTGCGTTTCTTCGATCTGCAACGCATTCTGACTGTGCTTGCGGGTGCTGCCACAGTGCTGATGTATCTGTTCAACACAAGCGAACCTGCGCACCTCGCGTGGTTTATTCTGGCTCTGGGCTTCTTCTCCAGCGCGATTTACACCTCGGTGATTACGCTGGGTTCTTTGCAGACCAAAGTGGCTTCGCCAAAACTGGTTAACTTCGTCCTGACTTGCGGCACCATCGGTACCATGCTGACCTTCGTTGTCACCGGTCCGATTGTGGCTCACAGCGGCCCACATGCGGCGCTGCAAACCGCAAACGCCTTGTATGCAATCGTGTTTATTATGTGCCTGATTTTGGGGCTGGTAACGAAACACCGCCAACATAACGCGACTGCCGCACACTAATCACGAATATTGTCATGGCGGGTAGATCTTACCCGCCAAAATTTATCTCTTCCGCCTCGTCCAGCATCACCCAGGTTTGTGACAATTGTGTCGTCGCAATGACCTTTCCACCGCGCACTGACCAGCGAACAGGAACCTGTCTCCTCACTGCATCAAAGCCATTTTCCGCCGGAAGAATGATCAGATTCGCCGAATTTCCCTCAACAATGCCGTAATCCTGTACCCCGAACGTACGCGCACTATTCTCGGTGATCAGTTTCAAGCCTTCATCAATTTGCTGATACCCCATCATCTGGCAAACATGCAGCCCCATATGCAGTACCTGTAGCATATTAGCGGTGCCCAGTGGATACCAAGGGTCGAATACATCATCATGACCAAAGCAGACGTTAATTCCCGCTTCGAGCAACTCTTTTACACGGGTGATACCCCGACGTTTCGGGTAATCATCAAAACGTCCTTGCAGATGGATATTCACCAGCGGATTGGCGACAAAGTTAATCCCGGATAGCTTCAGCAAACGGAACAAACGCGAGGTATAAGCGCCATTGTAAGAGTGCATCGCCGTGGTATGGCTGGCGGTTACGCGCGCGCCAATGCCATCTCGCAGAGCGAGTGCTGCGACCGTTTCGACAAAGCGTGATTGCTCATCGTCTATTTCATCGCAGTGAATATCTAGCGGGCGATAGTACTTTTGTGCCAGCGCAAAAGCCTTATGCAATGACTCAACACCGTATTCGCGGGTAAATTCAAAATGCGGGATTGCCCCAACCACATCAGCGCCAAGGCGTAGGGCCTCTTCAAGCAGGGCTTCACCGTTCGGGTAGGAAAGAATCCCCTCCTGAGGAAAAGCCACGATCTGAACCTCAATCCACGGCGAAGCTTCTTGCTTAACTTCCAGCATCGCTTTTAACGCAGTCAGCGTGGGATCCGACACATCAACATGGGTGCGTACATACTGGATACCGTTGGCTATCTGCCATTTCAGTGTTTGCCAGGCGCGTTGTTTTACATCTTCGTGCGTCAGCAATGCTTTGCGTTCAGCCCAGCGCTCAATGCCTTCAAACAAAGTTCCTGACTGATTCCAGTGGGGTTGCCCTGCGGTCTGCGTGGTATCAAGGTGAATATGTGGTTCGATAAAAGGCGGGATGGCTAAACCGCCTCGCCCATCAAGAATCTGTTGGCTCTCAGGCAGGGTTTCGTCCATCGGCTTAATTGCCAGAATGCGCCCGTTTTCGAGAGTTAATTGCCACAAACCTTCGCGCCCGACCAGACGCACATTTTGAATTCGCTCCAACACTTTATTGCTCATATCCACCTCTTCCTGATTAACCACCCCTTCTTCATAGCACACTCATCAAAATGAGAACATTTATTGTCTCTTCATGAAAAGCCAAACAATTCCGCACCTTAGAAAAACTCACTAAAATCATACATATACCCATTAAGAGGTATATAAAGGTGTATTTGATTTGTATCAATAATCGCCATTGCTGAATCGTTAAGGTAGGCAGTAATAGAAAAGAAATTGAGGCAATTATGAGCAAAGTCAAAATCGCAATCATCGGTAATGGCATGGTTGGCCATCGCTTTATCGAAGACCTACTTGATAAAGCCCAGCCAGGCCAATTCGACATGACTGTTTTTTGTGAAGAGCCGCGTAAAGCCTACGATCGCGTACACCTCTCTTCCTATTTCTCTCATCATACCGCTGAAGAGTTATCGCTGGTTCGTGACGGCTTCTACGAAAAACATGGTGTAAAAGTGCTGGTTGGCGAACGCGCCATCACCATTAACCGCCAGGAAAAAGTCATCCACTCGAATACTGGCCGTACCGTTTATTACGACAAACTGGTTATGGCGACGGGTTCATATCCGTGGATCCCACCGATTAAAGGTTCTGAAACACAAGACTGTTTCGTTTACCGCACTATCGAAGATTTAAACGCTATTGAAGCCTGTGCCCGCCGTAGCAAACGCGGTGCGGTTGTCGGTGGCGGTTTGTTGGGCCTTGAAGCTGCGGGCGCACTGAAAAACCTCGGCGTTGAAACTCACGTTATCGAATTCGCGCCAATGCTGATGGCAGAGCAACTCGACCGCATGGGTGGCGAGCAACTGCGCAATAAAATCGAAAGCATGGGTGTACGCGTTCACACCAGCAAAAACACCCAGGAAATTGTCCAACAGGGCAATGAAGCGCGTAAGACCATGCGTTTTGCTGACGGCTCGGACCTGGAAGTGGACTTCATCGTCTTCTCCACCGGTATCCGCCCACGCGATAAACTGGCGACTCAGTGCGGCCTGGCAACAGCGCAGCGCGGTGGCATCGTTATCAACGATACCTGCCAGACTTCTGACCCGGACATCTACGCTATCGGCGAATGTGCCAGCTGGAACAATCGTACATTCGGCCTGGTTGCGCCTGGCTACAAAATGGCGCAGGTCACTGCCGACCATCTGCTGGGTTCTGAAAACGCCTTCGAAGGCGCAGACATGAGCGCCAAGCTGAAATTACTTGGCGTTGATGTTGGCGGGATTGGGGATGCACATGGCCGCACGCCAAATTGCCGCAGCTATGTTTATCTCGACGAAAGCAAAGAAGTTTATAAGCGCCTGATTGTCAGCGCCGACAATAAAACTCTGCTTGGTGCCGTTCTGGTGGGCGACACTAGCGATTACGGCAACCTGCTGCAACTGGTTCTGAATAACATTGAACTGCCTGAAAACCCGGATGCGTTAATTCTTCCAGCGCACGCAAGCTCTGGAAAACCCGCAATTGGTGTCGACAAACTGCCAGACAGCGCGCAAATCTGCTCCTGCTTCGATGTTACTAAAGGTCATCTGATTAAAGCGATCAACAAGGGTTGTCATACCGTTGCGGCGCTGAAAGCGGAAACCAAAGCGGGCACCGGCTGCGGCGGCTGTATTCCATTGATCACTCAGGTATTAAATGCCGAGTTGAGCAAACAAGGCATCGAAGTTAACCACAACCTGTGTGAACACTTTGCGTTTTCTCGTCAGGAGCTGTACCACCTGATCCGCGTTGAAGGGATTAAATCCTTCGACGAGCTGCTGGAAAAATACGGTAAAGGTTACGGCTGTGAAGTGTGTAAACCGACCGTCGGTTCTCTGCTGGCATCTTGCTGGAACGAATATGTGCTGTCACCTAAGCACACACCGTTACAAGACACCAACGACAACTTCCTCGGCAACATCCAGAAAGACGGGACGTACTCAGTCATTCCTCGCTCTGCTGGCGGTGAAATCACCCCAGAAGGCCTGATGGAAGTAGGTCGTATCGCCCGAGAATTCAATCTCTACACCAAAATCACCGGATCCCAACGTATCGGCCTGTTTGGGGCTCAAAAAGACGATTTGCCAGAAATCTGGCGCCAGCTGATTGATGCCGGTTTTGAAACAGGGCATGCATACGCGAAGGCGCTGCGTATGGCGAAAACCTGCGTGGGCAGCACCTGGTGCCGTTACGGCGTAGGCGACAGTGTCGGCTTCGGTGTTGAACTGGAAAACCGTTACAAGGGGATTCGTACCCCGCACAAAATGAAATTCGGTGTATCCGGCTGTACCCGTGAATGTGCAGAAGCACAGGGTAAAGACGTGGGCATTATCGCTACCGAAAAAGGCTGGAACCTGTATGTCTGCGGTAACGGCGGTATGAAACCTCGTCACGCCGATTTACTGGCCGCTGATTTAGACCGTGAAACGCTGATCAAATACCTCGACCGTTTCATGATGTTCTACATCCGCACCGCAGACAAACTGACCCGTACCGCACCTTGGCTGGATAGTCTGGAAGGCGGTATCGAATACCTGAAACAGGTCATTATCGACGACAAACTGGGTCTGAACGATCAACTTGAAGCCGAACTGGAGCGCCTGCGCGAGAAAGTGATTTGCGAGTGGACTGAAACGGTCAATACCCCAGAAGCTCAGGTTCGCTTCAAACACTTTATCAACAGCCCGCAGCGTGACCCGAATGTACAGATTGTTCCTGAGCGTGAGCAGCACCGTCCGGCTACACCTTACGAACGTATCCCGGTCACCCTGGTAGAAGATGTGGAGGAAAATGTATGAGCCAGTGGACTACCGTTTGCCCGTTAAACGACATCCTGCCTGCTACCGGTGTTTGCGCATTGGTGGGTAATCAGCAGATAGCCATTTTCCGCCCACGTAATGACGATCAAGTCTTCGCGCTTAGCAACATCGATCCGTTCTTTGAAGCCAGCGTGTTATCTCGTGGGTTAATTGCCGAACACCAGAACGAACTTTGGGTTGCCAGTCCATTGAAAAAGCAGCGTTTCAGACTGCGAGATGGATTGTGCATGGAAGATGAGAGCCGCTCAATCGCGCACTATAAAGCGCGTGTACAAGACGGCCAGGTTCAGATTAAAGCATAAAACAACCCGCCCTCACCCCGCCCCTCTCCCACAGGAGAGGGAGAACGTCAAAAGGCTTCTCCGGGCAATCCCCTCTCCTTTGGGAGAGGGTTAGGGTGAGGGGCTTCAAAAACTTCATTCTCCATTTTTAATTTTCTTTCATTTTCTTGGGATAACAAAAATGTTCACCGATACCATTAATAAATGTGCGGCTAATGCCGCTCGCATTGCCCGATTGTCGAAAAACAACCCACTGGGCTTTTGGATAAGCTCCGCGATGGCGGGGGCTTATGTAGGGCTTGGGATCATCCTGATTTTCACCCTCGGAAATCTGGTTGAGCCTTCGCTACGTCCACTGGTAATGGGAGCTACCTTCGGTATCGCCCTGACACTCGTCATCATCGCAGGCTCTGAACTATTCACTGGGCACACCATGTTCCTGACGTTTGGTGTGAAAGCCGGCACCATCACTCAGGGGCAAATGTGGGGCATATTGCCGAAAACCTGGTTAGGCAATCTCGTCGGTTCTGTGTTTGTGGCCCTGCTCTACAAATGGGGCGGTGGTAGTCTTTTGCCGTTAGATACCAGCCTGCTCCACACCGCCGCATTAGCAAAAACCTCCGCTCCAGCGATGGTGCTGTTCTTTAAAGGCGCGCTGTGTAACTGGTTGGTTTGCCTTGCAATCTGGATGGCAGTACGTACTGAAGGTGCCGCAAAATTCATCGCTATCTGGTGGTGTCTTCTGGCGTTCATCGCTTCTGGCTACGAACACTCCATTGCCAACATGACTCTGTTTGCACTTTCCTGGTTTGGCCATCACAGCGACGCTTATACCCTTGCAGGTATCGGTCACAACCTGCTGTGGGTAACACTTGGGAATACCCTATCTGGCGTAGTATTCATGGGTCTGGGTTATTGGTATGCTACGCCAAAAGCGGAGCGTCCACAGCCTGAGCGAATCGCCGCGCCGGAGACTGCACGCAACTAATTTCTTTTGAGGATTGACCGTGGATCACCTGCCTATATTTTGTCAATTGCAAAACCGTGACTGCCTACTCGTGGGTGGCGGCGATGTTGCAGAACGTAAAGCGCGTTTGTTGATGGAGGCAGGTGCAAAGGTCACTGTAAATGCCCTGGATTTCTCCCCACAGTTTCAGGTGTGGGCTGAACAGGGCATGATTACGTTGGTACAGGGTGAATTCCTCCCCGCGTTACTCGATGAGTGCTGGCTCGCCATTGCCGCAACAGACGACGATGCCGTGAATCGACAGGTCAGCGACGCATGCGAATCCCGCCGTATTTTCTGCAACGTTGTTGATGCGCCCAAACAGGCCAGCTTCATCATGCCATCGATTATTGACCGCTCACCGCTGATGGTTGCGGTCTCTTCCGGTGGCACCTCCCCTGTTCTTGCCCGTCTGTTACGTGAAAAGCTCGAAGCGATTCTGCCGCTACATCTGGGGAAAATCGCCGCTTATGCCGGGACTTTGCGCGGCAAGGTCAAAACAAATTTCAAAACCATGGGCGAACGCCGCCGATTCTGGGAGAAATTCTTCTCCAACGATCGGCTGGCACAATATCTGGCCAACGAAGACCAGAAAGCTATCGATAAAGAAACTGAGTCGATGTTCGCGACACCACTGGATCACCGCGGTGAAGTGGTATTGGTCGGCGCAGGGCCTGGTGATGCCGGATTGCTGACCTTAAAAGGGTTACAGCAAATCCAGCAAGCCGATGTCGTGGTATATGATCGCCTGGTCTCCGATGACATTATGAACCTGGTTCGCCGCGATGCTGACCGCGTATTCGTTGGGAAACGCGCGGGTTATCACTGTGTTCCGCAAGAAGAAATTAACCAAATTCTACTGCGAGAAGCGCAAAGCGGTAAACGCGTTGTGCGTCTGAAAGGTGGCGATCCGTTCATCTTTGGTCGTGGCGGTGAAGAGTTAGAAACGCTATGTGAGGGCGGCATTCCGTTCTCCGTCGTTCCCGGCATTACTGCGGCGTCCGGCTGTTCAGCATATTCGGGCATTCCCTTAACCCACCGCGATTACGCGCAAAGTGTCCGTCTGGTTACAGGCCATTTGAAAACAGGTGGTGAACTGGACTGGGAAAACCTGGCCGCTGAAAAACAGACCCTAGTGTTTTATATGGGTCTGAACCAGGCTCCAGCCATTCAGGAAAATTTGATTAAACACGGTATGACCGCAGAGATGCCGGTTGCGTTGGTCGAAAACGGCACAGCGGTAAAACAACGCGTCGTCAGCGGAATATTAAGCGAGCTCGGCACATTATCGACTCAGGTTGAAAGCCCGGCATTAATTATTGTTGGTCGTGTTGTGGCATTGCGCGATAAATTAAATTGGTTCTCGAATCACTAAAGATATTATCTTAGATAAAAGATAGCCTGCTGATTAATTCCCGCAGGCTTTTTTATTTCTGCATTCTGATTACAAACGGAATTTTAATTAGCAATACGATTAGCATCTAATGCCTGTAGGATTGCGGACTTAGCAACTTCCCTTTCATCACATACACTTAATCGCCTTTTTATATTAAGTATCATCCAAATTATTTTATTTACAACCAGGGAAGACTCATGATTAAGCTCGTGAAAATTACTGCCTTATTTGCTGTTATATCCACACTAACCGCATGCAGCGGGCATGTTGAAAACAGAAACAAAAATTGTGGTTACGACTATTTTCTTCATCCTGCTATTTCTATTTCAAGAATCATTGGTGGCTGCGGGCCAGCGGATGAGTCTAAATAAGTAAGTCATCAAAATCGCTCTCAACTATGAGAGCGATTGTATTTATAAGCCTTCACAACTTTCCTGCAAAATACGCAACACCGTCTGCATTCCACTGCGATTGGGATTAATACGGATCATACGCTGTTCAAGCGTTGGGTCAGACTGCCGAAACGTACCGGACACCCGGTAAAACAACGGCGGAATTTCATATTTCGACTCTGCCCCAACCGGATACGGCAACGCACCCAGTTTCTGCGCTGAATAAAGTACCTTTTCCGCAATCGGCTGATGAAACTCCACCAGAAGAACTTTAGATTGGGCGTTAGCAATAAATGCCTGTTTAACCTGTGGAATGTGCCCTGCGTTCAACGCCTCAACAAGACTGTTGTTAACCTGCGACTGAACCGCATGCATCACTGGCGCGAACACCAGCCCACGCAAGGCTTCCATTGCCTGGAACCCCTGAACCTGGCTGCCACCTGAATACATACTCTGGCGCACCGCCCTCACCGCGGCCTCTTCCCCCACTACCACGCCAATTCCAGGTGGGCCGAAAAGTTTAAAGCACGAGAAAGTAGAAAGCGTTGAGCCGCATTCGCACCCAATATTCTCTACTTTCATCACCGCATAATTATCATCGGTCAGCGACGGCAATTTATACTGATTAAAGCAAGAGATAACGCGATTCAATTCGTATGAATCATCTAACTTTTGCCGCGTATGCTGGATAAGTGCTGCTTTCGGCCGATGCAATTCAATCGCTTTTTTGACTTCCTCAAGCTGATTAAAATCGGCACGAATCAATTGCAAGCCCATCTGTTCGGCAATAACGGCAGAAGTGGGGTAAAGAGGGGCATCGTGGATGAGCAAACTTTCTCCGGCGTTCAACAATGCCGCAAGGCCGCTACGAATCGCCCCCGTTCCTGCCCCCTGAACGAATGCCGCTGCCGGTGCGCCAAAGAAATCGGCCAGCACGGCTTCAACACGATGGGTTACTTGCGGCTGGTTCAGACCGGGAACTAACCCCAAATCGCCGCCATTGAGAAAATCACTTCCTGGAAAATGCCGACAAATGACATCCACCAGTTGGAACTGCTTACACTGCGCCTGTTCCATCGTCAGGCTTTGCAAAGGCCAGGTTTTCACTTTACTCGCTCCATGAAGGCCTGCCGTCGCGATCAACAGCAGGCGTAAGGAAGGGATCAGACCGGAACGAACAGGCCACAATAGTAGAGAATGTTAAGCACAATCCCGGTAATCAGCACCGCGACGACAGGAGAGGCCATTTTCTGAACCGGACGCCCCAGTGATTCATTAAGGAAATAGAGTGCGGCGGCGATGGTAAAACCGGTGTATCCCGCCATTTTGATAGCGGCAAATATAGAGCCGACCAGTAATGCCATTTCCATCAGCATATTCATCGCGTTACGGATGTTATCTGAGGCATTTCGCACCGAAGGATATCGTCCCAACCATTTACCAATGGAGCGTAACAGCAGCACTTCTGCAGAAATGACCAACGCACCCACCACGAAGGCAATCAACGGGTTAGAGATTAAATAGCCCACAGCGAAGACGAAGGTGAAGCCCGCGACAGCATAAACACCCGTAGCCAGCGCGGTGGTTGCTATCATGGGTACAAATCCCAAACCGCGCATGAATTCAGCCAGCGCCGCCTGGTTTATCAGGGTCTGCGACTGCGCCGGATCAAGTCCCGCCGTATAAGCCTTCTCAAGCGTGAAGATAGACACTTCTGAACCCGCAAAAATCTTCATGCTGGCTACGGCTGCAATCAGGCCACCGACAATCGCGATGTACGGCAGGTTCTTGATGATCCGCGATGTTCGCTCTTCAAA
Source organism: Buttiauxella sp. WJP83 (assembly GCF_027594725.1). Classification (NCBI taxonomy): domain Bacteria; kingdom Pseudomonadati; phylum Pseudomonadota; class Gammaproteobacteria; order Enterobacterales; family Enterobacteriaceae; genus Buttiauxella; species Buttiauxella sp. WJP83. The sequence continues at coordinate 347,338 of NZ_CP110080.1, read as the reverse complement.
GACCGACGAACCGCCATCGTCGCCTTCTCGTTCATCGCGAGTGCGATGATCCTGCGAAATCGCAATGCCCAACAGCATGACCATGCCGACGAAAATCTCAATAGATTCAGGGTTAAGATGCGGGAAGAAGCGCACGATGAGCACGCGCGTCATCAATACCACAACCGCCGCGAACAGGCTGTTCTTCCAACCAAACTGATAGAAAATCGCCACCAATGGGAACAACGCGAAAGCCGAAACGACGGGCGAACTCAGCTCACCAAGCGAACCCAGCACGTCTACCGGAAGGGCTGTCAGCAAATGGTTTACCGGCAGCAGGCAGGTGAGGATCAGAATCCCCCAGACCGCGCCCAGACCAAACGCCAATGCGCTATTAAAAGCCAACACGCCGATAATATCCGTCGGCAAAAACAGCAACCAGCTGTTAAGCAAACCTGTTTTGAGCGTAAACGAAATACCGACCGATGCCACAAAGCCAATACTTAGTCCGAATGCAATACTTCCTGCCTCGCGGCGATTCATATTGCCTTCAATAAGCTGAGGCAAAATGGGGCGAATACCATCGTGGAATACCGCTGCCGACTTATGCGCCAGCAGTGCCGTCATGCCCGTCAGGCAAGCAACGACGAGAATCTGAATGTAGAAATCCATAGCGCCGCCTTTATTTTAAGTGGGCGATAAGCATCGGAATGGCATGTTCGATATGCTCAACCGACAGGCCAAAAGCGACTTTTCCTTCCGCGACCATTTTGGCGACCTGCTCTTCCTTCGCCTTAATTCCCGGCTTCGCTATGGTGCAACTTTTGTTGTAGCCAATTATCGCAATGGCGATAGACAATGCAGCCCCCGCGCCGGTGTTGCATGCACCAATGTAGTAATCAAGCTGTCCAGATTTAACCTTCGTGGCCGCTTCCATGTCGTTGTAAATAAACACTTCGAAGTGATTAGGTGCAGAAGTCTCGATGGTCTTTTTAATGAGCTCACGCTGTAAGCCAGCAACGCCAATCTTTTTCATGGGAATTCCTTATTTAAAGAAAACAGAGGGATTGTCACGCAACATCAAATCAACGTCGGCCTGAGTGAAGCCAGCCTCCCGCAATAAAGGGACAAACGTTGTCAGCAAGTAATCAAAACCAAGGCCACCATTCGCCTTTAAGTGCGAGCGGCGGGTAATATCCATTGAGAGCATCACGTGGTCCAGCAGGCCGCGACGGGCAATTTCTTGCAGCATTGCCACACGTTTCTCATCCGGGTAGTAATTGTTTTTGCCAATGGTATCGAACTGAACGTACGCGCCCTGCTCAATCATGCGCAGAATGTTGTCGAGGTTGTCTTTCAGGTCACAATGCCCGACCACAACGCGCGAGAGATCCACGCCGTGTTTTTTCAGTAGCGTCAGTTGCTCAAGTCCCATGGTGCTAAAAGAGGTATGGGTAGAAATCGGGCGACCCGTTTCCCGATGCGCTATGGCTGCCGCGGCGAATACTTTTGCTTCGTCCGACGTAATCACATCCACACTCGAACCAATCTCAGCAATGATCCCGGCTTTTAAACGGGTGCCATCAATGCCGATTTCTATTTCGTCGATCATCTCCTGCGCCAGCGTCTCCACTGGGGTTGTGGCAACATGCTGTGGGAAAAAATCATGCTGGTAGTAACCCGTACAAGCCATCACGTTCATACCGGTGTCTTGCATAATATCGAGCAAAAACTGCGGATTACGCCCCATATATCGATTGGTCATTTCAATAATGTTGCGTACGCCCTGGGCATAGAGCGATTTCATTTCTGCACAAATCAGGTCGTATTGATCCAGGCGGCAATCAATGTTGTTTTTAAATGACGACAGATCGATATGCAGATGCTCGTGAGCGTAGGTGTAGCCCGTCGCATCAATTCGCGATTGTTCAACCATGATGGCCTCCGATGTTTGTGATATTCAGCAGTGACAGGAACGAGGTGCCGTTTTGTGGTGCGTCTGCGCTGAAGAAATCGCAAACTGTTGCGCCAACATCGGACAGTGTTGTTCTGACGCCAAGATGTGCATCGACGATCCCCGGCTGCCAGACCAGCAACGGCACGTTTTCGCGCGTGTGTTTACTGTGACCAATCGTGGGGTCGTTGCCGTGATCGGCCATGACCACCAGACAATCACCAGGCTGCATCGCGTTCATGAGTCGACCGAGGTTCTCATCGACAACCTGTAACCTTTCGGCATAGCGATTCACGTCCTGGGCGTGCCCGGCGAGATCGGTTTCCTGGATGTTGGTACAGATAAAAACATCCCCCGGTTTTTGAAGTTCATTGAGCGTAATGTCCATGATCTGTTGGGTATCAACGAGGTTCTGGTAGCTAACGCCATGCGGGTTAATCGCAATATCAGCCACTTTGCCCACTAATACGGTTTTGATATTCACCTCATGCAGTTTTTGTGGAACCTGCACGCTGGCATTGACCCCAAAACCCATGTGAACAACCTGGAAACCGTGTTGATAGACTCCGGATCGTGGTGCGTTTATGCCGATATACTGGCCCAGTTTTTCTTCTACGGCGTCCAGCAACTGCTGGCTGCTTTCCAGCAAGCCACCGAATGCGATCACTCGCCCGACCTGAACACAATGGCGAACAATTTCACCTATGACGCGAACTTCTTCAAAAGAAATAGCATTTAAATTTGCGCTAATATTAAACACTTGCCCGAGGTCGGCTTCGAGGTTATCGCCTATGGCGACGGCCTGATTTACCCATAAATATTGCAGGTCACTGCCCTTACGCTCGACCTGCCAGCAATCAGCAATTAACGCGCGCTCAACATCATCAATGACATGAGAGAAAGGCATGCGCAGCGGCGGTTGAGGCCGGGTGCCCAAAATTTCCTGATGGCCCATAAAAGTGTCGCCACCTTCATGTTGCAACATGGCCGTCCCGTAAACAGCGTTTGCAGAGGATTGCATCGTCCCTTCTGTAAAACCCAATGCATTAATCAAACCGAGCTTTTCCAGCACCGGTAAACGTAACTGCGGACAGCTTTGCAAAATATGCCCGCAAGTATTGGCACCGATATCCTCTGGCCTGACTTGCGGCACATCGTCCATGGCGCCCACACCAAAACTGTCTATCACCACAACCACAAATTTACTCACGCAAACCTCCAGCGATAGGATTACCGAGACTGTCGTACAGCGCTTCTAGCACCGGCTTTCCGTGGCTTATCCCGGAGACCAACGCCACATCGCTGCGCGTAACAAAAACCTGTGTCCGGAAGCACATGACTACCGGCGCTCCCACTGGAAACTCGCCCGCAAGGCCGATGTGGTAATCGATACTGCTGTCATCCATTGGCAGTATTTTTGCAGGCACCGCGTCAATGTCTGCTGCCGGAAAAACCTGGGCATTTTGCGCATGGCCCCGGCGATAGTAGCCCCCGCCAAAACAGTAACTATTGCCCTGGAATTGATGCGATATTTCAGTGAGATACAACATGGCGATACGCTCGGGTTGGTCGCCGTGTTGATTTGCAGGAATAGTGCCCGTTAGTGCATGACCCGGTTCTGCATGTGTCACGCCGTACTGCGCCAGCAGGGGTAACGAGCTACAGCTGGACGCAGATGGCGCATTAATTTGTGCCAGTTCAATTCCCTGCGTACGAAGCAGATCGCGAGCATGTAGTAACGTGGTCAAATTCGGCGTTGGCTGCGTTTGTTGCATCTCTTCATCCCACAACAAACAGGGGAAATGAGTCAGCCCGGTGATTTTCACCCCTGGCATTTTCTGGATGGCAGCAACCACTTCGTGCAACGTTGAAAACGGGAATCCCGCTTCCTGGCCGGGGTACAATGTGTCTTTAGCATCGAAAACTTTGAGCATGATCGGCTGAATCTGCCCTCCATGCAGCGCCGCATCAGAAATTTCCTGCGCTTTCTCCAGAGAGAAAATGGTGATCATTTCTGGTGAAGCGTTAACGCTTTCCACTATCAAACTTTTAGGAACCTGAACCAAATGGCCCACGTGGGAAACCTGAACCCCCGCGTTACGCAGTGTGCGTGCTTCCTTAAAATCCACCGCGACGGTGCCATGAAATCCCAACTCAATCAGGCGTGTTGCAATCCACGGGTTACGCCCCAACTGTTTCGTCATCAGATAGAGCGTGATGCCCAGATTTTCCGCTGTTTCCAGCAGGCGACGACCGTTCTCCATCACCTGATCAACATCAATCACGCAGGTATCTGGCAGAATGTCGCCCTGTTGCCATAACTTAATTGCGGCCTCAATCAGCGCCGGATTTTGTGCCTTGAGTGCTTCAATAAACATGCCTTTGCCTCTCGACTCCATGCTGCAAAAAAATCTAAATAATCATTTTTTTGAATATTTAAGATAAAGCAGTTTGCTGACAATAATTATTCTTTGCTCGCCATCCACAGGCTAAAAAGATTGGCGAGCAGATAACCTTCTTCATTGGGATGAAGCGTGACATCAAATGGAGCCAGCATGGCGCGATGAATCTGCAGCAGCTGCGTATAAACCTGCGAGCTGACGATCTCCTCCAGTAACTCGTCATCAAGCGGGCCGATTTCTTCACCCCGACGGCTGCGCATCAATGCATTCGCCATATGAGTGATCGCCATTTCCCCCTGTTCGTTTCGCAGCGGAATGGCCCACTCCGTTTCCAGTTGGATAACAACACCTAACATGCCGTCGCAGATATCCCTGTCGATAAGGCCTGCATCGCATAACAGATTTAACCGCTCTTCCATCCCGCATTACCCCTTGGTGAAATACTCAATAACTTGGCTCTTGTTCACCCAGCAGAACTCTTTGCTGATGAGCAAGCAGCTCATTTTTGTTCACGACCGTGCGCAAAAGTTGCTGGATTGGCACATCATCGGCACGCGTCAGCACTACCGCTTCTGAGGCTTGCACAAAACGGGCATCACCCTGCAAAGGCAGCGCTTCCAGACCGAGCAATTCAAGCGAATCCTCGCCGCCCACGTTCCAGATAACGGCGTCAATTTCACCTTTTGCGACACGGTTAATACACTCGTGATACGGCACATCGAGGATCTCAACCGGCTGACCAGAAAAATAAATCTCCGTCATAATTCGCTGGTCGGCCGATCGCGGGTCTAGCCCTACGCGCTTAATTTGTTGTGTATCCACACGGCATATGAGTTTATGTTCACCCACGTAAGTATGCGGACCCAGCTCCAGCGCAATACACACATCTGTATTATCCAGATAACTCTGCGCCGCGAGCCGCGAAACTACCGCCAGATCGTAAACACCATTCAACAGGCATTCCACGCGAACATCCGAGCCACGCATATGCGCGTAGTAAAATGGAATCCCATCAAACTGAGCTTTTAACCCACTGGCTAAACCTTCATATAGACGGGTGTAGGGCAGCGGCATGGCACACACGACGTTGCCAATATCCGCAAAAGCCAACAACATTTTGTTATCCATACTCACCAGATAACTTCCGTTGCGCCCGCGCCGCTCAACTTTTACCGCACCTGCTTTCTCAAGAGTTTTTAAGGCTGCCTGAATCAGGCCCACGGAGAACCGGCATTCAGTCGCCAGTTCATCGATGGTTTTCAGGCGACTGCCCCTTTTTTCGCCCAGTAAATAACGCGCCAGGCTGGCCTGTGCAACACCCTCTTTTTTGATAAAGCTACGGCTCATATTTAATCTTCATTTTATTGAATGGTTATATCTTCATTAAATTGAATATAAATGGCAAATGGGGAAGATGCAAAAAGAGAATGGGATCACACAAAAGAAAAACCCGCCAGGGCGGCGGGTTCATTAGACAACTACGGGTGGGCTACAAACCCAATCACCTCATAGACTTTTTTCAAGGTGGCGCTCGCATGTGCGCGCGCTTTCTCGGAACCGTCTTTCATCACTTGCTGCAAGTAAGCTTCATCGTTACGGAAACGGTGAAAACGTTCCTGCAACTCAGTCAGCATGCCGGAAACAGCATCAGCAACTTCACCTTTCAGATGACCATACATTTTGCCTTCAAACTGCTGCTCAAGCTCTGGGATAGATTTCCCTGTGACGCCCGCCAGAATATCCAACATATTGGATACACCGGCTTTGTTAGCAGTGTCGTAACGAACAACAGGCGGCTCATCAGAGTCAGTAACCGCACGTTTGATTTTCTTCACTACCGCTTTCGGGTCTTCCAGCAGGCCGATAACGTTGTTACGGTTATCATCTGATTTAGACATTTTCTTGGTCGGCTCAAGCAGAGACATCACACGCGCGCCAGATTTCGGGATAAACGGTTCAGGCACTTTGAACACATCACCATATAGCGCATTGAAACGTGCAGCGATGTCGCGGCTCAGTTCCAGGTGTTGTTTCTGATCTTCGCCGACCGGGACCAGATTGGTTTGGTACAGCAGAATATCCGCGGCCATCAGCACCGGATAATCAAACAGACCCGCGTTAATGTTTTCCGAATAACGGGAAGACTTGTCTTTAAACTGAGTCATACGGCTCAGCTCGCCGAAATAGGTATAGCAGTTCAGCACCCAACCCAACTGTGCATGTTCCGGCACGTGGGATTGTACGAAGATGGTGCTTTTTGCTGGGTCAATACCACAAGCCAGATACAGTGCCAGCGTGTCGAGCGTCCGTTTACGCAGTTGTGCTGCATCCTGACGCGCAGTAATCGCATGCTGATCGACGATGCAGTAAATGCACTCGTAATCGTCTTGCATATGGACCCACTGACGCAGCGCACCCATGTAGTTACCAATGGTCAATTCACCTGATGGCTGTGCGCCACTAAAGACAATGGGCTTACTCATGTTCTGATTCCTGATGTTCTTTGTTAGAGAGCCCTAATGCGGGCAATAAATCGTTAAAATGGTCAAACACGTAGTCTGGTTTACTCAACTCGATGGATTCACCGTAGTTGTAACCGTAGGTCAGACCGACGGAACAACATCCGGCAGCCTGTGCGGCGAGAATGTCATTGCGGGAATCGCCAACAAACAGCAACTCTTCGGCACTCAGATTCAACTGTTCCATCACCTTGTGCAGCGCTTCAGGATGCGGTTTTTTGTTTTCCACATCGTCGCCACCAATAATGATTTTGAAGTAATGCGCGATACCCAATCTTTCCAGCATTGGCAACACAAACGGCGTTGGCTTGTTGGTGACCAGGCCCATCGGCAGACCTTTTTCAGCAATGATTGCCAGCGTATTGGCCACTTCCGGGAACAGGAAGCTGCCTTCTTCCGCTGTTTGCGCATAGAAGGTATCAAACAATTTACGCGCGATGCGGCATTTGTCAGTTTCTGGCTCTTCGCCTTTTAACGCCCAGGTCAGCGCACGCATAACCAGCACGTCTGCGCCATTGCCGATCCACTTTTCAACTTTGTCTTCACCTGCCGTTGGCAACTCCAGCGCATACAGCGCCTGGTCCATTGCTTGGGTCAGACCCAATGCGGTGTCAACCAGCGTACCGTCTAAATCAAAGGCGATACCGCGAATTTTATTTAACTTATCCATGACTTACCTTTGCCAACTCACTTCGCATACGGTCAATGACGGCTTTGTAATCTGGCTGATTAAAAATCGCAGAACCGGCAACAAACATATCAGCGCCTGCTGCGGCAATTTCAGCGATGTTGTCAGCTTTCACGCCACCGTCAACTTCCAGACGGATGTCATAACCGGAAGCCTCAATGCGCTCGCGCACCTGACGCAATTTTTCCAGCGTATGAGGAATGAAAGATTGCCCGCCGAAACCAGGGTTTACAGACATCAGCAAAATCACATCCAGCTTATCCATCACATGATCAAGACAACTCAGCGGCGTTGCAGGATTTAGCACCAGCCCCGCTTTGCAGCCGTGTTCTTTAATCAGTTGCAGGGAACGGTCAACATGTTCGGACGCTTCAGGATGGAAGGTGATGATATTGGCACCCGCGGCGGCGAAATCCGGAATAATACGGTCAACGGGTTTCACCATCAGATGCACATCAATAGGGGCGGTAATCCCATAATCTCGCAGGGCTTTTAATACCATCGGGCCGATGGTGAGATTCGGAACGTAATGGTTATCCATAACATCAAAATGGACGACATCCGCACCAGCAGCCAGCACAGCAGCCGTGTCTTCACCCAGGCGGGCAAAATCGGCTGAGAGGATTGATGGGGCAATCAAAAACTGTTTCATCCGCTTCTCCAGTAGCAAATCATTAACGTCTGCGGGCGAAACAGCTTAGGCACCGACTTTATACAGCGCCAGCAGTTCGTCCACCTTGTTACGTTTTCCGCCATTCCGGCTAATACTGCGTCGCACTTGTACCACGTGCAGTTTGGCTTGCTGATACCACAACCGGGTGAGCTCTGTATCATGGTTAGAAATCAGAACCGGGATGTGATTTCCCTGCAAATTTTCCGCTAACTGCGCCAGATGTTGCTGCTGCACCATATTAAAGCTATCAGTGTGATACGCCGTAAAGTTAGCAGTAGCAGACAATGGCGCGTACGGCGGGTCGCAATAGACAACAGAACCCGCGGTTACATTCGCCATGCTGACGTCATACGACTGGCACAGGAATGTCGCGTTTTGTGCTCGTTCGGCAAAATGATACAACTCTTCTTCCGGGAAGTAGGGTTTGATGTAGCGGCCGAACGGGACATTGAATTCACCCCGTAGGTTATAACGACAAAGGCCGTTGTAACAATGGCGGTTCAGATATAAAAACAGCAAAGCACGACGGAACTCATCTTTGCACAGATTAAATTCAGTTCGATTGAGATAGAACGCTTGTTCGTCGTTTTGTGCAGCGGTAAAGAGTTTTCGGGACTCCTCAACGTACTCATCCGTGCGGGTTTTAACGATGTTGTATAGGTTAATCAGATCGCTATTAATATCTGCGAGGATATAACGGGAGTAATCAGTATTCAGAAAGACTGAGCCGGCACCGACAAACGGCTCAATCAAACAATCACCTTTCGGCAGATACTTTTTAATGTCTTCGAGCAGGGGGTATTTACCCCCTGCCCATTTCAGAAAAGCGCGATTTTTTTTCATGCTGCCTAACTATTTACACCTTTTCCAGCTGTGGAAAGGTTCCAACAGCGGCTGCGCTTGTTCATCACTTCAGATCAGACTGAACCTGATGGATAGGTTTTGCCCATGGGTTCTTGGCCTGCACATCTGCTGGCAATGTTGCAACAGCACGTTTCGCCTCATCTTTGCTGGCGTAGATACCGCTAACCAACACATACCATGGCTGACCATTTCGTACTGTCTGGTAGACCATATAATGTTGCAGATTCTCTTTCTTCGCCCAGGCATTCAAGTTTGCTGAGTTAGAAGATGAGCTGAGCTGTAAAGTGTAATGGCTACCAGGAGCACCTTTGATTGCACCAGCATCACCCGCTACTGCGCCAGTGGCCGCAGTCACAGGGGCTGCGGTCGTGGCTTTCGGTGCTGAAGACGTTGCTGTCTCAGTGGCCGTGGCTTTTGGAGCAACTGCGGTAACCGGTGCTTTAGCTGCCGCGGTCGCCGTTGGTGCTGGAGCCGTCACTGCTTCGCTACGTTTCGCAATCACCACAGGTTTTGGCTCAGCGACTACCGTGCTTTTCGCGACCGGCTGTTGCTTAGCCGGTTGAGCTTTGTGTTGCGGCTCAATCACAGCAGTTTTACGTTCTTGACGTGGCGCCGCTTGCTTCGCTGGTTCAGATTTCGCGATCGGGCGTGGAGCGGTAGTTGAGCTATTGCTACCCGCAACCGCCGCAACTGTAGCCGGCGCCGTTGGCAACGTTGAATTGCTCACGACATTATCAATCTGACCCGATTGTTGAGTCAGTGCATTATTCAGATCACCCGGAACTTCAACACGCTGCTGGCCCTGCGGTACAGGCTGAGTTTGCGCATCAGTAGGGGTTGAAGAAATTGCAGGAAGAGTCACTTCTTGTGGGTTCGCGGCATTTTCTGTCTGATTGGCCGCAGTTGTCGAACCATTAGCCTGGTCAGCGGTGTTGCCCGCAGCACCAGACAAATCGATGTTTTTCTCAGCACCAGGTGTCTGATCTGCAGTTTCAGTCGTCGAAGGGGCTTTCAGCGCCGAACCAATTCCAATGATTAATAGCAGCAGCACTAGAACACCAATGCCCATCATTAGATGCTGGCGAGATACCGGAACTTTCTGTTTAGCGGATTTTTTACGAGCACGCGCCGGACGACGTTCTTCTGCATCAACTTGAAGATCATCTTCGCTTTCATACTCTTCTTCATCACGAGTACGGCGGGAACGCGCTGGACGAGGCTCGTCGGCATCTAATTCAACATCATCGACATTGATTTGTGGCTCACTCTCACGCTCATCAGCTCTACGGGTACGACCTGAACGACGATCGCTGGGATCGGGTTTCAGCTCATCTTCCGGTTTAAACTCATCCATTTAACACCCCACTAAAAGGCTTATGCCAGCGATTCGTACTCAGCACATCACCCGAAGTTAAAAATCGCCTGACTGCAGCGACCGAAATTTCTAATAATTAAGCCTGCTGACAGTCAGCAATGGCGGACAAAACGACATCGTGTGGCACTCCGCCACGAACTTCACTCTTCCCGATAGCCAGTGGTAGCACTAAACGCAAATCACCAGCCAACACTTTCTTGTCACGCATCATGTGGGGCATATACGCGTCTGCTGACATTTCTTTCGGCCCAGTAACTGGCAGTCCAGCACGTTGCAGCAGCTTGATGATTCGCTGAACATCGGCTTCACTGAAGTTACCAAGACGCTGTGCCGTGCGCGCCGCCATTACCATACCTGCAGCAACAGCTTCACCATGCAGCCAGTTGCCATAGCCCATTTCAGCTTCTATAGCGTGACCAAAGGTGTGACCCAAATTCAGTAAAGCACGTAAGCCGCTTTCGCGCTCGTCAGCGGCAACAACTTCTGCTTTCAGCTCACAACAACGACGAATACACCAGGCCAAAGCTTTGCCATCAAGTGCAAGCAATGCGTCCAGGTTTTCTTCAAGCCAATCAAAGAATTCACCGTCGAGAATAATTCCGTACTTAATCACTTCTGCCAGGCCAGATGCTAACTCTCGCGCCGGTAAAGTATTCAGACAGTCGAGATCCACCACAACCGAAGCCGGCTGGTAGAACGCACCAATCATGTTTTTACCGAGAGGATGGTTAACGGCTGTTTTTCCGCCAACAGAAGAGTCCACTTGCGAAAGCAATGTGGTCGGAACTTGAATAAAACGCACGCCACGTTGATAGCTCGCAGCAGCAAAGCCAGTCAGGTCACCGACGACACCGCCACCAAGGGCGATGAGTGTCGTGTCACGACCGTGTGGCTTTTCAAGCAACGCGGTAAAGACAGTGTCTAATACTGCGAGGCTTTTAAATTGTTCGCCATCCGGAAGGATGACGGAATCGACTTTAACGCCCGCTTGCTCAAGCACGCCACGCACCTTATCCAGGTAGAGCGGCGCCAGGGTTTCATTGGTCACCAGCATCGTTTGGTCGCCAGCTTTCAACGGCCCAAAAGATGCCGAGTCACTAAATAACCCAGCAGCAATGGTGATAGGGTAACTACGTTCCCCGAGAGTGACTGTTAACCTCTCCATAACGCGAAGTCCACCTTGATGTTGCTTAGCCCGCAGGCGTTTTTTTCGATTAAGCCAGAATCAGTTGCTTTCCAACATATGAATAATCTGGTTAGCAACCACTTTGGCACTTTGGTCGTCGGTGCGAATCGTCACATCAGCAATCTCTTCATAAAGAGGATTGCGTTCTTGAGCTAATGCTTCAAGAACTTCACGCGGTGGAGTTTCAACTTGCAGCAGTGGGCGCTTTTTATCACGCTGTGTACGAGCAAGCTGTTTTTCGATTGTGGTTTCAAGATACACCACAACTCCACGGGCGGAGAGACGGTTACGGGTCTCACGAGACTTCACAGAACCGCCGCCAGTTGCCAGCACGATGCCCTGTTTTTCAGTGAGTTCGTTGATGATTTTTTCTTCGCGATCGCGGAAGCCGTCTTCGCCTTCAACGTCGAATACCCAGCCCACATCAGCTCCGGTACGTTTCTCAATCTCTTGATCAGAATCGAAAAATTCCATATTGAGTTGCTGAGCTAACTGACGCCCAATAGTGCTTTTGCCGGCACCCATAGGCCCAACCAGAAAGATATTGCGTTTCTCTGCCATTTTTTCGGTACTACTAAGACAATTCGTTGATGATAAACCCGCCCTGTTACAACCAGGTGCAGCGGGACATGAACTGAAACCTCATAAGCGATAGTGCGAGAGTCAGACTGAAAATTATCTCAATACTCAAGGTAGTTTGGCAACCGATTATATTCCCCAGCGTTCTCATGAAGAAGAAAATACATAAATCAGGGTTATCTGTCACAGTCTTGAGCAACCAGCCTCTCGAAACGGTACACCTTGTAAGCTAATTCCTCTCTGCCGTCAAACACCTGGGCGTCGTTTCAAAGAAAAACTCCACAATGGCGAACAAAAACACTATGGAACAGAGATAAGTCGCGGTGTAATAAAGACCACTAACTCTCGGCGTTGGTGGTCTTTAGCATCATGGCGAAACAGACTCCCCACTAGTGGGATAGCGCCCAGCAGAGGGACACTATCACTACTGTCTTTATTGTGCTGCTGGAAAATCCCGCCAAGAGCCAGGGTTTCACCGTTTTTCACCACTACCACCGTTTCTATCTCCTGTTTGTCTATTGCCAATACTTCACCATCAGTCTGCTGAATACTTCGACCTGGCATATTTTGGCTAATACGCAGTTTTAAACGAATGTTGCCATGCGGCTGAATAGTTGGCGTGACTTCCATCCCCAAAACCGCCTCTTTAAATTCGATTGAGGTCGCCCCGCTCTCACCGCTAGATACCTGATAAGGAATTTCAGTACCTTGTTTAATACTGGCGGGCTGCTGATGTGCCGCCATCAGACGAGGACTCGCAATAATCTCCAGTTGTTGCTGCTGTTCCAGAGCGGATAGCTCCAGCTCTAACAGCCGACCATCAATGCGGGCAATATTGAAACCGACTTTTGTGGTGGCACTTGCGACGGAGAGATCGGCAGAGATTCCCGTAGGGTGGTAGATTTTGCTTTCCCCAGTTTGCTCAGCAGCAGACCATTTCACACCCAGCTCACGCAGCTTATCCTGGTTGATGGTCACAATATGGGCTTCAATCTCTACCTGCCCAATAGGTAAATCCATTTCGGCAACCCAGGCAGAAATCTGTTTCAAGACATCTTTATTGTCATGCACTATCAGCCGGTTAGTTCGTTTATCTACCGTGGCATAGCCTTGGGCGCTTGTTAGTTTAGTTCCCGCCGATTTCAGCGCAGCGGCTAACTCTTCTACGTCAGCATGATGAGGTGCAAATACTTGCTGCAACATCGGTTGATTGAGTGTGAGTCGTTTACGCTGCTCCATCGCTAATGCTTGCTGCTCCCGGAGGCGGGCCTTAGGCAGAATCTGTATAACATTCCCGTCCTGTTGCTGGCTAAGCTCAGCGCTGTTGAGTACCAATTGAAATGCCTGCTTCCACGGTACGTTTACTAAGTTGAGCGACAGCACACCTTCAACTCCAGGTGCAATCAGCAGGTTAACTCGTTGAGCTTCAGCCAGCGCCTGCAACACCTGGGTTATGGGCGCGCCATCAAGCACCAGCGAAATACCTTTATCGGCCTGGCTTGCGAACGGCAGCACCAGTATCAAAAGTAATCCCCTCATCCATTGCATGTGTTTTTCCTTTTATTTCCCAGCGGTAAGAAGAGAATGGGCAGCCAGGGTCAAGTTTTGCGACCACGCCTCCTTCGCCCACACTTTCAATCTGCGCGCCTTTAAAGAGCACGCTATCTGGCTTAATACGTCGCCATACACCTTGAGGGTCGAGCATCAAAGCCGTACTTGTCTCAGTTGAATTGATAACGCCCTTTAACGTCCAACGCCCAAGTTGGGCAGACAAGCTTTCACAAGGCGAAATATGTGGCAAAAACGGGTTTGGCGGTATCGCCCACGCTGAGGAGATCACCAAAAAGACCAACCCACCAATGCTACGGTTCATCGGCGAACTCCATAGTCATCACCAGACTGAGCAACTCCCCTTGCGCCGTGATGGTGAACGAGTGGTTTGCCACAACACGATATTCGGCAAGCCGTATGAATAATTCCGGTAGTTTCTCCCATGGAACCAGCATGTTCAGCACAGCGCCTTTATCGTCAGGCTGCCACTTCACTAGCTGTCCTCCCGCTTGACTGACAAAGTCCGTCACGGAAAAGAGCGGTGTCTTCAATGGTGAAACCGGTTGTTTAAGTGCAGCCAACTGCTGGATTTTGTGTCTTAACCGCGCCATCTGTTGACTCATTTGCTCGCAGTGCGCTTGCAGCTGTTGAATCTGAGAGTTCTGCGGCAGTATCAGAAACAGCCCAGAGGCAAGCGTCGCCATGCTTGTTATGCAGGCAAACGTTACAACGCGTATCCAACGCACCCCACTTAGCCAGCGCTCAATGAACCAGTGCATTTTCCACCTCTGACAGCACAAGTGTGGCACCGAAGCCGTAGCCACCTTGTGCTTCATGCTGAACCTCGCCTGCCTGAACGGCAGTAACACCATCAAGCTGCGTGAGTACCTTTTCCAGCATGTGCATATCATTCAGATCCGTAGCATGCCCCTTGAGCTCAAATCGCCCATTTTGCAGGGTCAATGAGGACAGCCAGGAACCGGCAGGCAACCCCTCTGCCAGCCGGACCAATCGCCGCTCCCAAACCTGAACAGCCCGTTGCTGCACATCACGAATTTGCTGCAACTGCAGAAGTTTTCTTTGCTGCTCTTCGAACCCCAGCCGTTGCTGATAAAGGGCCTGTAAATCAGGGAGCGTATTTGCCAGGTACTCACTTTGAGTCTGGTACTGACTGACTTTCCATGCCGATAACTGCCGCCCGGCAAAAGCTATGAGGGGAACGAGTATTAAAACCAGAGCAAGCAAAACACTCCAACGGCGCACCTTCTGCTGGCGCAGCGTCTGGCGCCATGGCAATAAATTAATCAGCGCGCTCATCGGGACACCCTGCCAATGGCCAGCCCTATCGCAACCGTAAATACTCCACCATGACGCGGCAACGGCGGTTGCAAGCGTGAAAGTGCGGACCACGCATCCAAGGGTAAAACCCCCACCGGCAGTGACTCGGGTTGCGCGAAACTCAGCGCCACCTTCCCCGGCTCAGTTTTAAGTTGCTGACACAAATCGCTAATCGTGGGTACGACATGGGTATCAGCCCATCCCCAACGTGGCGTGGTTTCGGTTGAAGCCCATAACCAGTGATTCTCTTCGCGATGCACCAAATACTCGCATTTCTCCAAATGACACGGCGCAGTAAGCGCTGGCAATGCACTCGCGCCAGGAGTCAGAGTTGCCGGGAAGAGCTTTACCCGTGCCAGACTTTTTATCAACGCAGCGACATCTGTCTGACGCGCAGCTACTATCAAATACGGGTTAGCAACATCTTGTGACGCTAAATAATCCCAGCACAATTGAGCGGGTGTCATTTGCAGCTGCCGGGCGGTTGTTGATGCGATATACGCATCACTTGCAGACTCGGCCAGACGTTTGTCAGGCGCAGGAATGGGACGTTGCAATGTCCGCTGGGTTGGAAAAGAGACACGCAATTGATGGTGCACCGGCAATTCTTTTCGCCAGTCCAGCAAAGCGTTAGCGAATGCTTCCGTATTCATTAACAAACCGTCGCGAAAGGTTCCTTCAGGCACGGGAAGTTGCCACCAATGCCGAAGCTGCCACCCTTGCCGTTGGCGTTGAACCGCCACCGCTCGCACGCTTGTATGTTGAATATCCAGGCCTATTTGCCAGGTTGCGAACATCATGATTACGATCTCCTTATCGCCGTGCGAGGAAAATGCCATACCAATGCCACTGGCTTGCCTTTATACTACCGCGCGGTTGTTTATAAACTGCCCAATGGAAACGTAATGGGAAATCTAAGGTGAAGTTCGTAAAGTATTTATTAATCCTTGCAGTATGTTGCATTCTGCTGGGAGCAGGCTCGATCTTCGGGCTCTACAAATTTATTGAGCCGCAGTTGCCTGATGTCGCCACGCTTAAAGACGTGCGGCTCCAGATCCCAATGCAGGTTTATAGCGCTGATGGTGAGCTCATTGCTCAATACGGTGAGAAGCGCCGTATTCCGGTAACGCTCAATCAAATCCCGCCAGTGATGGTGAAAGCTTTTATTGCGACCGAAGACAGTCGCTTCTACGAACACCATGGCGTAGATCCTGTCGGGATCTTCCGTGCCGCAAGCGTAGCGCTGTTTTCTGGCCATGCATCTCAAGGTGCAAGTACCATCACGCAACAGCTGGCACGTAACTTCTTCTTGAGCCCTGAACGCACTCTGATGCGTAAGATAAAAGAAGTGTTCCTGGCGATTCGTATTGAGCAGTTGCTGACCAAAGATGAAATCCTCGAGTTATACCTCAACAAGATTTATCTCGGTTACCGCGCCTATGGTGTCGGGGCCGCAGCCCAGGTCTATTTTGGTAAGTCGATTGATCAGCTGACACTAAGCGAAATGGCGGTGATTGCCGGGTTGCCAAAAGCACCGTCAACTTTCAACCCACTTTACTCAATGGACCGCGCCACTTCCCGTCGAAATGTCGTGTTATCGCGTATGTTGAGCGAAAACTACATTTCTCAGGCGCAATACGACGAAGCGCGCAACCAGCCAATCGACGCTAACTATCACGCGCCAGAAATCGCATTCTCTGCACCGTACCTTTCTGAGCTGGTGCGCCAGGATATGGTGGCGCGTTATGGCGAGAAAGCCTACGAAGATGGTTATAAGGTTTACACCACCATCACACGTAAATCTCAGCAAGCCGCTCAACAAGCCGTACGCAATAACGTCATGGCTTACGATATGCGTCACGGTTACCGTGGCCCATCGAATGTGCTGTGGAAAGTGGGTGAAACTCCGTGGGATAAAACTAAGATTGTTGATTCGTTAAAGAATCTACCCGTCTACGGCCCGCTGTTCCCTGCTGTAATTACTCAGGCAACCCCTGCGGAAGCAACAGCATTGATGGCTGATGGCAGCGCAGTTTCTATCAATATGGATGGAATGCGTTGGGCGCGCCCTTATCGTTCTGACACCGCGCAAGGCCCAACGCCACGTAAAGTGACGGATGTGGTGCAAGCAGGGCAACAAATCTGGGTTCGTAAAGTTGATGAGAATTGGTGGCTTGGGCAAGTCCCGGACGTGAACTCCGCCCTGGTTTCTATCAATCCACAGAACGGTGCTGTTGTGGCGTTAGTTGGTGGCTTTGACTTCAATCAGAGCAAATTCAACCGTGCCACTCAGGCATTGCGTCAGGTGGGCTCCAACATCAAACCGTTCCTTTACACCGCGGCAATGGATAAAGGCCTGACTCTGGCGAGCGTGCTGAACGATGTGCCGATTTCTCGTTGGGATGCCGGTGCCGGTTCCGACTGGCGTCCGAAAAACTCTCCACCAGAGTATGCAGGCCCAATCAGATTGCGTCAGGGTCTTGGCCAGTCGAAAAACGTGGTGATGGTGCGTGCGATGCGAGCTATGGGTGTTGACTACGCAGCAGAGTATCTGCAGCGCTTCGGCTTCCCTGCGCAGAACATTGTGCATACCGAATCTCTGGCACTGGGCTCTGCCTCTTTCACGCCGATGCAGGTCGCTCGCGGTTATTCCGTCATGGCCAACGGTGGTTTCCTGGTTGATCCGTATTACATCTCAAAAATTGAGAATGAAATTGGCGGCACGATCTTTGAAGCGAAGCCGAAAATCGCCTGCCCTGATTGCGATATTCCTGTGATTTACGGCGAAACGCCGAAGTCTAACGTGCTGGAAAATCAGAATGTTGAAGACGTCGCGCAGTCTCAGGAACAGCAGAACGCCAGCGTTCCAATGCCGAAGCTTGAACAAGCCAATAGCGAACTGGTCGCCCAAAGCAGCCCGCCTGAGTACGCACCGCACGTCATTAACACGCCGTTGGCGTTCCTGATAAAAAGCGCGCTTAACTCCAATATTTATGGCGAACCCGGCTGGCAAGGAACCGGCTGGCGTGCAGGTCGTGACCTGAAGCGTAACGATATTGGCGGCAAAACCGGTACCACGAACAGCTCGAAAGATGCATGGTTCTCAGGTTACGGGCCGGGTGTGGTGACCTCCGTATGGATTGGTTTTGACGATCACCGTCGTGATCTGGGACGGACATCCGCATCAGGTGCTATCAAAGATCAAATCTCGGGTTACGAAGGTGGGGCGAAGAGTGCTCAACCGGCATGGGATGACTTTATGAAAGTCGTTCTGGAAGGTGTACCAGAAGAACCGTTAACGCCGCCACCGGGCATCGTCACCGTTAATATTGACCGTTATACAGGGCAATTGGCGAATGGCGGGAGTAGTCGTCCGGAGTACTTTATTGAAGGCACCCAACCGACGCAGCAGGCAGTGCATGAAGTGGGTACCACGATAATTGATAACGGCGAGAGCCACGAGTTGTTCTAAAAACTTGATACAGCCCGCTTCGATTGAGGCGGGCTGATTGAGAAAGACGTTATAATCGACCTTGTTCTTTCAGCCATTCCCGCACTAAGAAAAGCGCACTCACATTTCGCGCTTCGCTAAAATCTTCTTCATCGAGCAAATCAAGCAGCGATTCCAGCGGCCAACGAACTTGCGGCAACTCTTCTGGCTCATCACCTTCCAGCGATTCGGGATAGAGATCTTCAGCAATCACAATGTTCATTTTGCTCGAGAAATAGGATGGTGCCATCGTCAGCTTTTTCAAGAATGTCAGCTGATTAGCGCCAAATCCAACCTCTTCTTTCAGCTCACGATTCGCCGCTTCAAAGACCGTTTCACCTGGATCAATTAACCCTTTAGAGAACCCAAGCTCATAAGATTCAGTTCCAACCGCGTATTCACGAATCAAAATCAAATGGTTATCGATGATTGGGACTATCATGACAGCTTCGCGCGCAGAGGGGCGCATCCGCTCATAAACGCGACGCACACCGTTGCTAAATTCCAGGTCCACCGTTTCGACATTAAACAGTCGTGAACGGGCCACGGTTTCAACATGTAAAATGGACGGTTTTTGTAATGGTTTACTCATCGTGGCTGGGCTAACTGTAAATGCAGGTACGTCATTGTGCGTTATGCCACATATCTCACGCAATGAACATTCGATATTATTTACATTTTTGTAACTTTAAGTGATTTTTCAAAGTCTCTGCTACATGTCAACAGGTTGCAATTGAA
The DNA here is from genome assembly GCF_027594725.1 of Buttiauxella sp. WJP83. NCBI lineage: Bacteria > Pseudomonadati > Pseudomonadota > Gammaproteobacteria > Enterobacterales > Enterobacteriaceae > Buttiauxella > Buttiauxella sp. WJP83. The sequence continues at coordinate 328,002 of NZ_CP110080.1, read as the reverse complement.
ATAGGAATTTGCTGATATTTCTCGTAAAGTCGCTTTGCTAACATTATGTTACAGCACGCTATGCACAAAAAAATGTCTCAAGACTAATGTCATGGCTGCCGATAATATTGCTGCGTTTTAATAAGAAAACGAGTATTTGATGGGGAAAGCATGAGCACCTTATTACTTCTTTTAGCTGCTATGCTGGCCTGCGTCTTAATTGCGGGGTGGCTAATTTGGCGCAGCCTGCGCTTGCGCGCTCGAGTATCGCAAGCACAATCGTTTACTGGCGCGACCTCACGCAAGCTGACCGCTGAAGAACGCACCGCGGTTGAAAACTACATTGAATCTTTAGCCCGCACGCAGGATATCGTGGGGCCTTCTGGCGCCAGTGCCGCGCCGACCAAACTGGTCCTCAATGCGTTGAGTAACACTGCGCTGTCGCTCACACGCTCCATCACTCGATATGGCTTATCCACAGACGATCCTAATAAGTGGCGTTACTATCTCGATTCTGTAGAAGTGCATCTTCCGCCATTCTGGGAACAATACATTACCAACGATAACTACGTTGAGCTGATTCGTACTGAAAGTATGCCGTTAGTGATTTCTCTTAACGGGCATACGCTTATCGACTACAGCAGCGAAAATTTTGGTTTCGCTCTTGAGAAAAACCCTCACAGCCAGGCATCCATTCGCGGTGAAGAAAGCGAACAAATAGAGCTGCTGAATATCCGTCAGGAAACACCTGAAGAATACGCGCTAAGCCGTCCTGATGGGCTGCGCGAGGCCATTCTCATTTGTGTGGCTTTCATAATGCTGTTTTTGTGCCTCGTGACCCCATCGGTCGTTTTACCGTGGTTAGTGGGTGGCGCCTTTATGCTGCTGGCGGCAAGTCTGTGGGGTTTGTTCGCGCCTCCGACAAAAAATGCACTGCGTGAAGTCCACTGCTTACGCGGTACGCCTAAGCGTTGGGGACTTTTCGGTGAGTCGAATCAGGAACAGATTAACAATATCTCGTTAGGGATAATCGACCTGATTTACCCTGCACACTGGCAACCCTACATTGCTCAGGATCTTGGGCAAAAAACAGATATTGATATTTATCTCGACCGTCATGTGCTTCGCCAGGGGCGTTTTCTGTCTTTGCATGATGAAGTCCGCAACTTCCCTATTCAGCATTGGGTGCGCAACCTGGTGATTGCCATGGGCAGCCTGTTGGTGCTGACAATGTTGACTGTCTGGGTTCCGTTAGAAATGCCCCTCAAACTGAGTATGTCCTGGTTGGAAGGCGCGCAAACTATCGAAGCCAAAACGGTGGCTGATCTCGATAAAAAAACGCTCCGGGTTGGCGACACGTTGAAAGTAAACGGTACAGGTATGTGTAATATTCACACGCCAGATAACTACACCGCGCGTCAAACGTATCCGTTTACCCCATTTGATTGCTCACAAATCATCTGGAATACCGCTCCGGCTCTGCCGGTGCCGGAATCAGATATCATGGACAAAGCCACGGCATTGACGCAGGCAGTCAGCGGGCAAATTCATCCACAGCCCAGCAATGATTCTAAAGTTAACCCGCAGTTACGCAGCGCCATTCAGAAATCAGGCATGGTGTTACTGGATGATTTCGCTGGCATTGTTCTGAAAACCCAAGCACTCTGCACCACTGATGACGAATGTATCCGGCTGAAAAATGCCTTGGTGAATCTGGGCAACACAAAAGATTGGGATACCCTGACCAAAAAAGCGGATTCAGGAAAACTCACCGGCGTGAATGTTCTGCTGCGTCCGGTCAGTGCCGAGTCGCTGGATAATCTGGTTACCACGTCTACGGCACCGTTCTTTATCCGAGAAACATCACGCGCGGCACAGGCTCTCAATAGCCCAGCGCCCGGCGGATATGTGATCATGAGTGACGAAGGCAGCGACCTGGTAGACCAACCTTTGCCACCGGTTCCGTTGTATGACATTCCGGCGCAGGAGCAATGGACAGAGTTCCAACGGCTAGCCGATATGCTTCTCAAAACACCGTTTAAAGCCGAAGGAATTATTACGGGCATTCGACAGGATGCGAACGGGACGAAGCATATTTCACTGCACCGAGTCCCGGACAGCAGCAGTCTGTGGAGTTACATCAGTACCACGCTGCTGCTTATCGGCATGATTGTTTGTCTACTCGTTAACGGTGCGCTGGCAATTTGTCGATATCGCCGCAGCCGCAACCGTCTGGCGCAAATCCAGCAGTACTATGACAACTGCATGAATCCATCGCTGACCGCGATCTCCGCTGTACGCCCGCTGTTCTAAACTTCACGTGACAGGTTGTGCTAACCTGTCACGCAGTCTCTTTTAATCAGGCCAAGACCCTATGCATATTGATATTGCCTGGCAAGATGTCGATACCGTCTTGCTGGATATGGACGGCACGTTGTTGGATCTCGCGTTCGATAATCACTTCTGGCAGAAACTGGTACCAGAATGTGTCAGTCAGCAAAGAGCGATTCCACTTGATGAAGCACATCAGCTGATTCGTCAGGAATATCACGCCGTGCAACATACACTAAACTGGTACTGTTTGGATTACTGGAGTGAGCGTCTGGGTTTGGATATTTGTGCGATGACGACCGCGCAAGGGCCAAACGCAGTATTACGTGAAGATACCGTTCCGTTCCTCGACGCCCTGAAATCCTGCGGGAAGCGCCGCATTTTATTGACGAACGCGCATCCACATAATCTGGCGGTCAAACTCGAACATACAGGTTTAGCTCAGCACCTTGATTTATTACTTTCCACCCACACATTTGGTTATCCGAAAGAAGATCAGCGGTTGTGGCAGGCTGTTGCTGAGCATACCGGGCTGGAACCTGAGAGAACGCTATTTATCGATGATAGCGAACCGATTCTGGATTCCGCCGCGAAGTTTGGTATTCGCTATTGTCTGGGCGTGACCAATCCCGATTCAGGCCAGGCCGACAAAACCTATCAACGCCATCCTGCATTGAACGACTATCGCCGACTACTCCCGAAGTTGATGTTTAAGGAGTCGTGATGAAAGAAAAATCGTCTGAAGGTGTGCGTCTCGACAAATGGCTGTGGGCTGCGCGTTTTTATAAAACCCGCGCAATTGCCCGGGAAATGGTCGAAGGCGGCAAGGTGCATTACAACGGCCAGCGCAGCAAACCGAGTAAAATCGTTGAGCTGAATGCCATGCTGACGCTACGCCAGGGCAATGACGAGAAAACTGTCAAAGTGCTGGCTGTTACAGAGCAGCGTCGCCCAGCCACGGATGCCTCGCAGCTCTATGAAGAGACAGCAGAAAGTATGACTAAGCGGGAAAAAGTGGCACTGGCACGCAAGATGAATGCGCTGACTATGCCCCACCCCGACCGTCGCCCCGATAAAAAAGAGCGTCGCGATTTGATGAAATTTAAACACGGTGGCAACGAATAGTTGCCATCTGAATGAGAGAAAACTATGGCTCAACAAGACCAATTACATCGTTACCTGTTTGAAAACTTCGCCGTGCGCGGTGAACTGGTAACGGTTTCCGATACCTGGCAGCACATCATGGAAAACCATGATTATCCTGCTCCCGTTAAAACCATTCTCGGTGAATTGCTGGTCGCCACCAGCCTGCTGACGGCAACCCTCAAATTTGACGGCGATATCACCGTGCAATTACAGGGTGACGGTCCAATGAGCCTGGCAGTGATTAACGGCAATAATAACCAGCAAATGCGCGGTGTTGCGCGTTTTAAAGGTGAAATCCCTGCTGATGCGGACTTGAAAACTCTGGTGGGCAACGGCTATCTGGTGATCACGATTACGCCAGCTGAAGGCGAGCGCTATCAAGGCGTCGTAGGGCTTGAAGGCGATACTCTGGCTGCGTGTCTGGAAGATTACTTCTTACGTTCCGAGCAGTTACCGACGCGCCTGTTTATCCGTACTGGCGATGTTGAAGGCAAACCTGCTGCAGGCGGCATGCTGTTGCAAGTTCTGCCAGCACAAGATGCTCAGGCAGATGATTTCAATCACCTGGCAGCACTGACCGAAACCATCAAGGCTGAAGAGTTGTTGACGTTACCGGCCAACGATGTGCTGTGGCGCTTGTACCACGAAGAAGAAGTGACACTTTACGATCCGCAGACGGTCGAATTTAAATGTACGTGTTCACGTGAACGCTGTGCCGATGCACTAAAAACTCTGCCTGATGAAGAAGTCAACAGCATCATTGCAGACGAAGGTGAAATCGACATGAACTGTGATTATTGCGGCAACCATTACGTGTTCAATTCCATGGACATCGCTGAGATCCGCAACAACGCCTCCCCGGCAGATCCTCAGGTTCATTGATATCTTTTGCCCTTCCCGCTGTGGAAGGGCAAACCTCCGTTTCATAGAATTGCGCTCTCGCTCACACCTCGTCCGTTAATCGCACTATTTTTTAACATATTCAGAATATTTTCCCTGCCTGGTCAGCATTTCCTGCCATACTCTGACCCCGTTGCGACTCGCTTCACAGCGTTTTCCGCTATATAGATTCGAGTGGATGCTCAAATCTATGATAAGTGTCGCGGTTAACAACCCATAAACAACCCTACAATATTAAGCAGTACAAATTGGCTAAGGAGCAGTGAAATGCGAGTTAAAGGCATAACCCCGCAAGATCTCAAGGCTTATGGAATTCATGACGCAAGTGAAGTGATTTATAACCCTGATTACGACACGTTGTACCGTGAAGAACTCAATCCCAACCTGCAAGGTTTTGAGCGCGGCATAGAAACAAATCTCGGTGCGATTGCTGTTGATACCGGTATTTTTACCGGGCGTTCCCCAAAAGATAAATACATTGTCCGTGACAACACGACGCGCGATACCCTCTGGTGGGCGGATAATGGCGAAGGTAAAAACGATAATAAACCGCTCAGCGAAGAAACCTGGCATCATCTGAAAGGCCTCGTCACCCAACAACTTTCCGGCAAACGCCTCTTTATTATTGATGCTTTCTGCGGTGCAAACGCGGACACCCGCCTCTCCGTTCGTTTTATTACCGAAGTGGCCTGGCAGGCTCATTTCGTTAAGAACATGTTCATTCGTCCAACTGACGAAGAGTTAGAAGCCTTCGAAGCTGACTTTGTGGTGATGAATGGTGCGAAATGCACTAACCCGCAATGGAAAGAGCAGGGATTGAACTCTGAAAACTTCATCGCTTTTAATCTTACCGAGCGCGTGCAATTGATTGGCGGGACCTGGTACGGCGGCGAAATGAAGAAAGGTATGTTCTCTATCATGAACTACCTGCTACCGTTGAAAGGCATTGCCTCTATGCACTGCTCGGCAAACGTCGGTGAGAAAGGTGATGTGGCGGTGTTCTTCGGTCTGTCTGGCACCGGTAAAACAACGCTTTCTACCGATCCAAAACGTCGCCTGATTGGCGATGACGAACATGGCTGGGACGATGACGGCGTGTTCAACTTTGAAGGCGGTTGCTACGCGAAAACCATTCGTTTATCCAAAGAAGCCGAACCGGAAATCTTTAACGCGATTCGCCGTGATGCGCTGCTGGAAAACGTCACCGTTCGCGATGACGGTTCAATCGATTTTGATGACGGTTCTAAAACCGAAAACACCCGTGTTTCCTACCCGATTTACCATATCGATAACATCGTTAAACCGGTTTCTAAAGCGGGTCACGCCAACAAAGTTATCTTCCTGACCGCTGATGCCTTTGGTGTTCTGCCTCCGGTTTCGCGCCTGACGGCAAATCAAACGCAGTACCACTTCCTGTCAGGCTTTACCGCTAAACTGGCGGGTACTGAACGCGGCGTGACTGAACCCACCCCGACTTTCTCAGCCTGTTTCGGCGCAGCATTCTTGTCTCTGCATCCGACACAATATGCAGAAGTGCTGGTGAAACGCATGCAAGCGGCGGGTGCTCAGGCTTATCTGGTTAACACCGGTTGGAACGGCACCGGCAAACGTATTTCTATCAAAGATACGCGCGCGATTATTGATGCCATTCTGGATGGTTCTCTGGACGACACCGAAACCTTCACGCTGCCAATCTTTGGTCTTGCTGTTCCAACGGAACTGGCAGGCGTTGATAGCCATATCCTGGACCCACGCAATACTTACGCATCACCAGAAATGTGGCAGGAAAAATCGGAGCAACTGGCTACGTTGTTTATCGAGAACTTCGAGAAATACACCGACACCCCAGCGGGTGCAGCGCTAGTGAGTGCAGGGCCGAAGATTTAATTCGACCTGACCTGAAAACTAAAAAGCCTTCCCAGCTGGGAAGGCTTTTTTTATTCTCTTTCACCATTGAGAGGTTGAGGAGACTTCTTCATCGGTACTGGTAGATAGGCCCGTATCCGCAAACCGCCCCGCTCACTAACGCCGATATCCAACAAGCCGTTATGGTTGTCGATAATGCGCTGCACGATGGCCAGCCCCAAACCGGTTCCGCTGGTGCTACGTGCGCTATCGCCACGCACAAAAGGCTGGAACAGGTGCTTAAGCTGGTCAGGTTTAATCCCTGGGCCATCATCTTCCACCTGGAACCATGCGCGGTTGAGCTCGCCGCCACTGCTTACCTTAATCCAACCATTACCGTATCGCGCCGCGTTCACCACCATATTGGCGGCTGCGCGTTTGATGGATAACGGATGGATGTTAACCAGCAATTCGCCAGCTTGCAGATCGGTATCAATTTCGCGCTCATAGCCACTTTCTGCGGCCACCACTTCACCCAATACACTATTGAGATCGGCAATTTCCAGCGGCATCTCTTGCCCGGTACGCAGGTAATCGATGAACTGCTCGATTATCGCATTACACTCTTCGATATCTTTGTTAATCGATTCAGATAGATACCCGTCTTCCTCGCTCATCATTTCTGTTGCCAGACGAATACGAGTCAGCGGCGTACGTAAATCGTGACTGACCCCCGCCATTAATAGCGTGCGGTCATCGGCGAGCTGTTTTACACCTGCGGCCATGTGGTTGAAGGCCCGGGTAACGGAACGCACCTCCGACGCGCCATATTCGCGCAATGGTGGTGGAATAATGCCTTTACCGACTTGCAAAGCGGCATGCTCAAGGTCAACCAAGGGTCGGTTCTGAATACGAATAAACAGCCAGGCCCCACCGATCGCGAGCAACATTATTGCCAGCGTATAGCGGAACAGCGGCGAGAAATCGCCCTGATGAATTTCCGTCAGGGGGACACGAACCCAGATATTTGGCGACAGCCACGTCTTCAGCCAGACAACCGGCGAGCTCTTGTTAACCTCAACACGCACTTCTGTTGGGCCACCCAATTGCTGCGCCATTTGATGGCTGAGGAATTCGTAATGCTGCGCCCAGCGCAAACCCGCGTCTTCCGCCGCTTCATTGGAATACAGAGAAATTCCCAACTCACGGTAGATTTCACGCCGAAATGCAGGCGGAACCACCAGTTGCGTGCCATCTTCGAGTTGCAGTTTATCGGTCATGAGCATACGGACTTCGTAAGCCAATACCTTATTAAACTGCTGTAAGCTCGGCAGAATGGCGAAGTTCAACACCACAAGATAGGTCGTCACCAGGCTGACGAACAGCAAGGTGACGATCAATAACAGTGTGCGGGCAAACGAGCTTCTGGGGGAGAAGCGGACTCGCCTCATGCCTTAGAACCGTCCGGCACAAATACGTAGCCCAGACCCCATACGGTCTGGATATAGCGTGGATGCGCAGGGTCTTCTTCAACCATGCGGCGCAGACGAGAAATCTGCACATCGATAGAGCGCTCCATCGCGCTGTACTCACGGCCACGCGCCAGGTTCATCAATTTATCGCGTGATAATGGCTCGCGCGGATGGCTCACCAGCGCTTTCAGCACCGCGAACTCGCCACTGGTTAATGGCATAGGCTCGTCTTCACGGAACATCTCACGAGTACCGAGGTTCAACTTAAACTTACCGAAGGCAATAACCGCTTCTTCCTGAGAAGGTGCACCTGGCAGTTCATTTGCCTGACGGCGCAGAACAGCACGGATACGGGCCAGCAGTTCGCGTGGGTTAAATGGTTTTGGAATGTAATCGTCAGCACCAATTTCCAGCCCCACGATACGGTCAACTTCTTCGCCTTTCGCGGTAACCATAATGATTGGCATTGGGTTGCTTTGGCTGCGCAGACGACGGCAGATAGACAAGCCATCTTCGCCCGGCAACATCAGGTCAAGTACCATCAGGTGGAAGGATTCACGGGTTAACAGGCGATCCATCTGTTCTGCGTTAGCAACGCTACGGACCTGGAAGCCTTGTTCGGTGAGATAACGTTCAAGCAGCGCACGTAAGCGCATGTCGTCATCCACGACCAGAATCTTATAGTTCTCTTGCATTCTTATACTCCCAAAGGCTCGAACAGTGAGTGCGTATTCTTAAAAAACTGCGGCGTTACGACCAGTCAAATCTGGTATATATTCTAGTCGAAATTGTTACAAAGCATATTAAACAGATGGTTATAGACTCTTTTTAACCAAAAATGATGACTTGGTTCGCAAATTTCTGGGATTGCCATCACCCTGATATTTCGGTTTAAATCACCTTTATTGTGCTACTCATTCAAGGCTTGATGATGAAAACGCCATTAATTACCCGCGAAGGCTATGAAAAGCTAAAACAAGAAAAGGACGCTTTGTGGCGCGTCGAGCGTCCAGAGGTGACAAAAAAGGTCACCTGGGCGGCAAGTCTTGGCGATCGCAGTGAAAATGCCGACTACCAGTACAACAAAAAAAGGCTGCGAGAAATAGATCGCAGAGTGCGATATCTCACGAAATGCCTCGAACAATTGAAAATTGTCGACTATTCCCCGCAGCAAGAAGGAAAAGTGTTCTTTGGCGCGTGGGTTGAAATTGAAAACGACGACGGAAACCAACTGCGTTTTCGTATCGTGGGGTATGACGAAATATTTGGACGCAAAGATTACATCTCTATCGACTCCCCGATGGCTCGTGCCCTACTGAAAAAAGAAGTGGGCGACCTCGCCATTGTGCAAACACCTGCAGGTGAAGCGCAGTGGTACGTCAATAATATCGAGTATGTGAAATAGCCCACATCCCAGCCACAGAACAGTCCGATTCATCACCTCTCGGGCGCGGTGGCTGGCATTTTCACCCTCCAATCCGTATAACATACCCCTGAAATTTCGACTCACACTGATGAAAAAGCCATGATGAATGATTCACTCTGCCGCATTATCGCCAGCGAGCTAAAAGCCAAAAATGAACAGGTTGATGCCGCCGTTCGCCTGCTGGATGAAGGGAATACCGTGCCGTTTATTGCACGTTATCGTAAGGAAGTCACCGGCGGGCTGGACGACACGCAACTGCGTCAGCTGGAGACTCGTCTGGGCTATCTGCGCGAACTAGAAGATCGCCGCCAGACCATCCTCAAATCCATTACTGAACAAGGCAAATTGAGTGACGAACTCGCCGCGGCCATCAATGGCACGCTGAGCAAAACCGAGCTCGAAGACCTCTATTTACCGTATAAACAAAAACGTCGTACGCGCGGGCAAATTGCGATTGAAGCCGGTCTTGAGCCTTTGGCCGAACTGCTTTGGAACGAGCCGTCACACACACCAGAAGAAGAAGCCGCCCGTTTCGTTGATGCCGATAAAGGTGTTGCCGATACCAAAGCCGCTCTCGATGGCGCACGCTATATTCTGATGGAGCGCTTTGCCGAAGATGCAGCGCTGCTGGCAAAAGTGCGTAACTATCTGTGGAAGAACGCGCATCTGGTTGCCAATGTGGTGAGCGGTAAAGAAGAGGAAGGCGCGAAATTCCGTGACTACTTCGACCATCACGAACCGATTGCCACCGTTCCCTCCCACCGTGCGCTCGCCATGTTCCGTGGCCGCAACGAAGGGTTTTTACAGCTCGCGCTGAATGCCGACCCGCAGCACGACGAGCCACCGCGTGAAAGCTATTGCGAACAGCTGATTATCGACCATCTCGGTTTGCGTCTGAACAATGCCCCTGCGGACGCCTGGCGCCGTGCAGTAGTGAGCTGGACCTGGCGTATCAAAGTGCTGATGCACCTTGAAACTGAGCTGATGGGAACCGTGCGCGAACGCGCCGAAGACGAAGCTATCAACGTTTTCGCCCGCAACCTTCACGATCTTCTGATGGCTGCGCCGGCAGGCCTGCGTGCGACTATGGGCCTCGATCCTGGTCTGCGTACCGGCGTGAAAGTGGCGGTTGTGGATTCAACCGGCAAACTGGTCGCCTTCGACACCATCTACCCGCACACCGGGCAGGCAGCGAAAGCCGCCGTCGTCGTTGCAGCACTGTGCGAGAAATACAACGTCGAGTTGGTTGCCATCGGCAACGGCACGGCATCGCGTGAAACCGAACGTTTCTTCCTCGATGTGCAAGAACAATTCCCGAAAGTCACCGCGCAAAAAGTGATTGTTAGTGAAGCGGGTGCCTCCGTCTATTCCGCATCGGAACTGGCGGCGCTGGAGTTCCCTGACTTGGACGTGTCGATTCGTGGCGCGGTTTCTATTGCTCGTCGCCTGCAAGATCCGCTGGCAGAGTTGGTGAAAATCGACCCGAAATCTATCGGTGTCGGCCAGTATCAGCACGACGTCAGCCAGTCCCAGTTGATGAAGAAACTGGATGCCGTGGTGGAAGACTGCGTAAACGCCGTGGGCGTGGATCTGAATACCGCTTCAGTGCCGCTATTGACTCGCGTGGCAGGTTTAACGCGCATGATGGCGCAGAACATCGTCAACTGGCGCGATGAAAATGGCCGTTTCCAGAACCGCCAACAGTTGCTTAAAGTCAGCCGTTTAGGGCCGAAAGCCTTCGAGCAGTGTGCGGGCTTCCTGCGTATAAACCGTGGTGATAACCCGCTGGATGCCTCAACGGTTCACCCGGAAGCGTATCCGGTTGTCGAGCGCATCCTGGCCGCGACCGAACAAGCGTTACAGGATTTGATGGGCAACGGTGAAGCACTGCGCGGCCTGAGCGCTCGTGAATTTACCGATGAGCGTTTCGGTGTACCAACGGTTACCGACATCATCAAAGAGCTGGAAAAACCTGGCCGCGATCCGCGCCCTGAGTTCAAAACCGCGAAGTTCGCTGATGGCGTAGAAACCATGAACGACCTGCAGCCTGGCATGGTGCTGGAAGGCGCGGTCACCAACGTGACCAACTTTGGCGCATTTGTGGATATCGGCGTACATCAGGATGGTTTAGTTCACATCTCCTCGCTTTCAGACAAATTCATCGATGACCCACACAAAGTGGTGAAAGCCGGTGACATCGTCAAAGTGAAGGTGATGGAAGTGGATCTGGCGCGTAAACGTATTGCGCTCACGATGCGTCTTGATGAGCAACCAGGTGAGTCCAACCGCCGTAGCAGCGCACCACGTGAACAAACTGAACGTCGTCCGGCACAACAGCAGAAACCTCGTGGGCGTGATAATGCCGCAAGTAGTAGCGGTAACTCTGCGATGAGTGACGCTCTGGCAGCGGCATTAGGCAAGAAACGCTAATCCGCTTTTTAATTCCGCTCTCTCCTCTTAACCCGGAGAGAGCGGAAAAAGTCTGATTTAATAATTTGCGGCAGATCAATTTTCACCGCGATATAAAACAGCACTAATATTTATCAAATGCGTAACACTTGAAATATCCAGACAACATTAACAGAGATAAAATAATAATTTTATCAATTCAAAATAAACACAACTCATTGTTATTGCTGTTATTTATATAAAAACCATCTTTCAAAACCTTCCCATATAATAAACTTCTGCTTCCTGTGAAATAAGCCATATCGTCATATTCATCATAAAAATATTTATTGAAGACAGAAACCATTCTCATTATCATTGGTTTGTTCGTTAATTCTCCTCCATCCAAAGAAAATTCTTGTTAGCGTTTCTCGTTAGCGCAATTAAAGAGCCCAGCTCTAAGTAGGTCCTATGCGATTCTTGCCAAGTAGCTCGTGGAAAATTATCGGCTTTGCCAACGAAATCAGCCCTTCATATCGCCAGAAATTATTATCGCTCGGTATGTTACCAGGCTCGTCCTTTAACGTAGTACGTGTCGCGCCTTTAGGCGATCCCATTCATATCGAAACGCGTCGCGTCAGTTTGGTATTGCGCAAAAAAGATCTCGAACTGCTGCACGTTGAAGCCATTGCCTGACTGGCGGGGTGAGCGCTCGCGCTCGTTGCTATTTTCTTTAAGTTCACGAATAAAATGAAAAAATTAACTATCGGCTTAATCGGTAACCCTAACTCCGGGAAAACCACGTTATTCAACCAACTCACCGGCGCACGCCAACGAGTGGGTAACTGGGCGGGCGTTACTGTTGAACGTAAAGAAGGTCAGTTTTCAACGTTGGCACATCAAGTCACGCTGGTCGACTTGCCGGGCACCTACTCGCTGACCACCATCTCATCGCAGACATCGCTCGATGAACAAATCGCCTGCCACTACATTCTGAGCGGCGAAGCAGACTTGCTGATAAACGTGGTCGATGCGTCAAACCTCGAGCGCAATCTGTATTTAACGCTGCAACTTCTCGAGTTGGGTATTCCATGCGTGGTCGCGCTCAACATGCTCGACATTGCTGAGAAGCAAAACATTCGTATTGATATCGATGCCCTTGCAGCACGCCTGGGTTGCCCGGTGGTTCCATTAGTATCGACTCGTGGTCGTGGTATGGAAGGGCTGAAGCTGGCAATCGACCGCCGCCAGCCTAATGCACATACCGACTTAGTCCTTTACCCACCGAAACTACTTGAAAACGCCCGGACACTGGCAGCAGAAATGCCAGAGGATATGCCTGCGCAGCAACGCCAATGGCTGGCCTTGCAAATGCTTGAAGGCGATATCTATAGCCGGGAATATGCCGGTCAAGCCGCTGAAAAGTTGGATGCCATTCGCACCCAACTGACTGAAGAAAATGAAGATCCGGCACTCCTGATTGCCGATGCGCGTTATCAAACTATCGCCGCCATCTGCGATTCCATCAGCAACAGTCTGACCGCCGAACCGCATCGCCTCACCGCGATGATGGATAAAATAATCCTGAACCGCTTCCTCGGCTTGCCTGTTTTCCTGCTGGTGATGTATCTGATGTTCTTGCTGGCGATTAACATCGGTGGCGCGCTGCAGCCGATTTTCGACGGTGGTTCTGCGGCTATCTTTATCCACGGCATTCAGTGGATAGGCGCAACATTGCACTTCCCAGGTTGGCTGACAATTTTCCTCGCGCAGGGTATCGGTGGCGGTATTAACACCGTGCTGCCGTTGGTGCCGCAAATCGGCATGATGTATCTGTTCCTCTCCTTCCTTGAGGACTCCGGTTACATGGCGCGCGCGGCGTTTGTTATGGACCGCCTGATGCAATCCCTCGGCTTGCCAGGCAAATCCTTCGTACCGTTAATTGTCGGATTCGGCTGTAACGTGCCGTCAGTAATGGGGGCGCGTACGCTGGATGCCCCGCGTGAACGCCTGATGACCATCATGATGGCGCCGTTTATGTCATGCGGTGCACGTCTGGCTATTTTTGCGGTGTTTGCTGCGGCCTTCTTCGGCCAGCAGGGGGCGTTGGTCGTCTTCTCGCTCTACATTCTTGGCATTGTGATGGCGATTCTGACCGGTCTGATGCTCAAACACACCATCATGCGCGGTGAAGCCACGCCGTTTGTCATGGAACTGCCGGTGTATCACGTCCCACACCTGAAAAGCTTGTTGCTGCAAACCTGGCAACGCCTGAAAGGCTTCGTGCTGCGTGCTGGTAAAGTTATCGTCATCGTCAGTATTTTCATCGGTGCGCTGAATAGCTTCTCGTTTAGCGGCAAAGAAGTGGACAACATTAATGATTCTGCGCTGGCGTCGGTTAGCCGCGTACTCACCCCGCTGTTGAAGCCGATTGGCGTGCATGAAGACAACTGGCAAGCGACCGTTGGCCTGTTCACTGGGGCAATGGCGAAAGAAGTGGTGGTTGGTACACTCAACACCCTCTACACCGCAGAAGATATGCATGAAGAACCGTTTGATGCAGCCAACTTCAATCTGCTTGATGAGTTAGGTGCAGCCGCAGGCGAAACCTGGCAGAGTCTGAAAGACACCTTTAGCTTAAGCGTGCTGGCCAACCCAATCGAAGCCAGTAAAGGCGACGGCGAAATGGCAAGCGGAGCAATGGGCGTCATGAGCAGCAAATTTGGCAGCGCAGCAGCGGCTTACAGCTACCTGATTTTCGTTCTGCTCTACATCCCATGTATTTCCGTGATGGGCGCAGTGGCACGTGAATCAAGCCGTGGCTGGATGATGTTCTCCGTACTTTGGGGGCTGAATATTGCTTACTCGCTTTCTACGCTTTACTACCAGACCGTGACGTTTAGTGCGCATCCGCAATACAGCCTGGTCTGTATTCTCGCGGTGGTATTGTTCAATGTGCTGTTGATAGGTGGTTTGCGCCGGGCGCGTAGCCGTGTGGATGTTAGCCTGATGACGACACGTAAAACTGTCGAAGCCGCGTGCTGCAAAAGCACCACGGGCGATTGTCACTAAGGAGAAGGTATGGCGAGTTTAATTGAGATTCGTGATGCGCTGGCGCTGCAAGGCCGTCTGGATGCGACGCAAATTAGCCAACAGCTCTCCACACCGTTGCCGCTGGTAAACGCGATGCTGAGTCGTCTTGAAGCGATGGGCAAAGCCATGCGCATCACCGAAGACCCAAACGACTGCCTGACGGGAAGCTGTAAAAGCTGCCCGGAAGGTAAAAAATGTATTCGTGAAGTTTGGGCGCTACGGGCCTGAAATAAATGAGAAAGGGCAGGATTTGGATCCTGCCCTTTTTATTTAATCTTTAAGGCGCTTTTGAAAATCTTCCAGCACCTGGCAAACATCCTGCGGGTGCGAAATAAACGGCGCATGGGCGGCTTTTGGGAAAACCACGGCTTCACTTTGTGGCCAAAGCGCTTCCAACAAGCCCGCGACTTTTCGCGGCACCAACCCATCAAGATGCCCATACAAGCGTAAAAACGGCAGTGTTAGCTGGCCGAGCGGCTGGCGTAAATCCGCCGTTTTCAGGATCTCCAGGCCACCGTTTAGCACCTCAACACTTGGCATTGGCTGCTCGAGAACCACAGATTTCAGGCGGCGAGCATCCTGGCGGGCGGTTTCTGTACCCAGCGTTTGTAACGCCAAAAAACGCTCTACGGTACGCTGAAAATCTTCACTCAATTGCTGTTGGAAACCCGCCAGAATTTCAGGTTTGATGCCCGGCCAGTCACCCTGAGCAGTGAAGCAAGGCGAGGACGCAATGGTCACCAACCCTCTCACGCGTTGCGGATGAGTTAACGCAATCTGGCTTGCCACCAGCCCGCCCAAACTCCAGCCCAGCCAAATTGCCTTCTCCGGCGCGTGTGCCAATACCGTCTCGGCCATTTCCTCAAGTGTCAGTGCACCAAAATCCTGGCTTCGACCGTAACCGGGTAAGTCGACAAGATGAAGACGAAAATGCGAGCTTAATTCCTCGCAAATGCAATGCCACACTTCCGCGTTCAATCCCCATCCGTGCAGCAGCACAAGATCGTCTTTTCCTTCACCTTTTGTCTGCCACCAAAGCTTACTCATCAGTTACTGTTCTCATTTTTCTGCGCAAGGAAGCGAACATGCTAACAATCCCGGGCCTGTGTTGGCTATGCCGAATGCCGCTCGCCTGTGCACATTGGGGGATATGCTCTCGATGTAGCAGCGCTTTGCCTAAACCACCGCCTTGCTGCCCGCGCTGTGGATTACCCAGCGCGAATACGCATACGCTTTGTGGCCGATGTCTGCAAAGACCCCCGCTCTGGGATGCGCTGCTGTTCGTGACCGATTACTGTCCGCCGCTGAGCCATCTCGTGCAGCGATTCAAATTCAACGGTACCGTCGCGCTGGCTCCGGCGTTAGCGCGTTTGCTGTTGCTACGCGTTCTGGAGGCAAGACGCAATAACCGCCCGCAGCCAAAACCTGATTGCATGGTCAGTGTTCCACTGCATTCACGTCGTGCCTGGCGCCGTGGCTTTAACCAAAGTGACCTGCTGGCACGCTCGCTTTCACGCTGGTTACAGTGTGACTATTTCCCAAAGGGGATTATTCGAATTCGTGCCGCACAAACACAACATCAACTCACTGCCCGGCAGCGGCGCAACAATCTAAAAGGCGCTTTCAGGGTTGATTTTCCCGTGGCAGGCCGCCATATAATTATTGTGGATGATGTCGTCACGACGGGCAGTACGGTGGCGGAAATTGCGCGATTGCTGAAAAAGCAGGGCGCGGCGACTATCCAGGTATGGTGCCTTTGTCGAACCTTGTAGACCCTCGATGATGGGCGTATTATAACCGACTAAAATAGTCAACTATTGAGCAATCGTTATGATCCGTATTTCCGATTCAGCACAATCCCACTTTGCCAAACTACTGGCAGGTCAGGAAGAAGGGACGCAAATTCGCGTATTCGTCATTAATCCTGGTACTCCAAATGCGGAGTGCGGGGTTTCTTACTGTCCGCCGGATGCGGTAGAAGCATCAGATACTGCCCTTAAATTCGAGCAGTTGACCGCGTATGTGGATGAGTTAAGCGCACCTTATCTTGAAGATGCCGAAATTGATTTCGTTACCGACCAACTCGGTTCACAACTGACGCTGAAAGCGCCAAACGCCAAAATGCGTAAGGTTTCTGATGATGCGCCGTTAATGGAACGCGTTGAGTACATGCTACAAGCCACGGTAAATCCACAGCTGGCTGGCCACGGCGGCCGTGTCACGCTGATGGAAATTACCGATGAAGGTTTTGCGATTCTGCAATTCGGCGGCGGCTGTAACGGCTGTTCAATGGTAGACGTGACCCTGAAAGAAGGCATCGAAAAACAACTGCTGGCCGAGTTCCCTGAACTGAAAGGTGTTCGTGATTTGACCGAGCACCAGCGTGGCGAGCACTCGTACTATTGATTTATCTAGCCCTCACCCTAGCCCTCTCCCACAGGAGAGGGAACTGATCGAGTGTTTTCCCCCCTCTCCTTTGGGAGAGGGAACTGATCGAGTGTTTTCCCCCTCTCCTTTGGGAGAGGGTCGGGGTGAGGGGAACCAGAACTACCTCTTCTTACGTCGCTTATCCAAATCCTTCAGCAACTTATTCACTTCGTCGTCTGCGAACATCTCCTCAAGCGAGGTCGATAACTTGCGCCGCCAGTTTTTATACTGATAGCTAGTCCCCGGAATATTCACAGGCTCCGCAATACCTAACCAATCCTCCGGCTGCAAACCCAACAGGGCGCTATTGCTATCAGCAATGTAGCGTTGCATTCCGCGATTTAGCGTGGCCGTCATCGCCATCAGCGAGGCTTTATGGCCTGCGCGTTTTGGCAGACAGCCATATTCATGCAGGCTATCCAACAAACCTTGTTTGGCACGCTCGCGATCCTGATACAACTCAGTCAGCATCTCTTCATCAGGATACAGACCAAGGGTTTTACCCAACGTCAGATCGCCGCTTTCCCAGTAACCGCGCAGTGTCGGCAAATCGTGAGTGGTGGCAACTGCCATCGACTGTTTCGGCCACGATTTCGGGGCGCGGAACTGTTTTTCCTGATCGTGCTCGAAATAGAGCACTTTGTACGAGTAAACCCCGCTGTCACGCAGCTTGCCGACGATCTCAACCGGCACCGTACCGAGATCCTCACCGATAACCATGCAGTGATGGCGTTTACTTTCCAGCGCCAGTATCGACAGCAGATCGTCCACCGGATAATGCACGTAAGCGCCTTTGTCTGCGGTTTCACCATAAGGTATCCACCACAAACGCAGCATCGACATAACGTGGTCAATACGCAGCGCACCACAGCTGGTCATATTAGAACGCAACAGCTCAATAAACGGCTGATAGGCACGCGCGGTAATTACATGCGGGTCCATTGGTGGCAACCCCCAATTCTGCCCGAGCGGGCCAAGAATATCCGGCGGCGCACCCACGGAAGCTTTCAGGCAGTAAAGCTCGCGGTCACACCAGGTTTCAGAGCCCCCTTCTGCCACACCAACCGCTAAATCGCGATACAGGCCAATCGGCATCTTAAAGCTTTGACTGGTTTGCCAGCACATCTCAAACTGGGCGTAAGCAAGGTATTGCAACCACAGATAGAAATTCACTTCATCACTGTGTTCGGTACAGAACGCTTTGACTTCAGGATTGTGCGCATCGCGGAAACCTTCCGGCCACACCGGCCAGCCCCAGCGCATTTGATCTTCTTTCACCTGATAAGCGTGCAGCGCATCGAAAGCCGCCTGGTAGTAGAGACTATCGCCGCCTTCTTGCACAAATTTCTGGAAGGCAACGACGTGCTCGTCCCGCGCGCCACGTAAAGAAAATTGCTTCCACGCCATGCGCAACGCAGCCATTTTCAGCACGGTCACGGTGGAATAATCGACCCACTGCGCATCTCGCGCCGCTTGCAACGTTGCCTGGGTGGTCGGCATTTTCCACCACGTCTGCGCTTCATCGCTAAGCAAGAAATCGTCAACCGCGTTCACATCGATATAAATCACGTTCAACCAACGACGTGATGACGGGCTATACGGACTGGCACTTTCTGGATTCGCAGGATAGAGCGCATGAATAGGATTCAGGCCGATAAACGAGCCACCCCGTTTTGCCACATCCACCAGCATGCGTTGTAAATCACCGAAATCCCCAATACCCCAGTTATGCGTAGACCGTAAGGTGTAAAGCTGAACACACGCACCCCACAGTTTTTCATCCCGCATCAACGCGTCTGGTTCATAACAACGCTTTGGCGCGACAATCACGCGGCACTGCCAGTGGTGCTCATTCTGGCTGACGGTGAGGTCGTGATAGCCTTCCGGCAGTGTTGCAGGCAGCAGCATCTTTTTGCCTGCCTGTGCATGCCCTTTATGCTGCTTGCCCTCTTCGGTGGTCAGATGCCAGGTGTACTCACCGTTTCCTTCCAATACCGTCGCCATGCGAGTGCCAGAAGTAAACACCAGGACATTCGCCACGGGTGTGACTGCCACCTTTTTCAAGGTGACAGTACGGTTCATGGCTTCCAGCAAACGCTGCTTGGTATCCGCAGGTATCGCCTGCGGTTTGCCATGGGCGTTAATGTAGTTTGGGCTAATTCCCGCCTCCAGGGCGGCGTTATCAAGACGTTTGCTGTCCATGCGTTCCCTTAGCGTTTTGCCTGCCAGATGCGTTGTTGATAATCACGAATAGAACGATCGGAGCTGAACATACCGCAACGCGCCGTATTCAGAATGGCCGCGCGCGTCCAGGCTTCCTGGTCGAGATACAGTGCATCTGCAAGCTTTTGCGCTTCCGCATACGCCGTGAAATCGGCCATCACTAAATACGGGTCGCCGCCTTGTTTGCCGATGCTGTGCAGCATCTGGTCGAAGGCTTGTTTATCGCCATCGCTATAAACGCCCTTCTCCAGCTCTTTAAGTACCGCATCCAGCACTTTGTCTTTTTTACGCCATTTCACTGGGTCGTAGCCTTTGGCCTTCAGCGCTTTCACTTCTTCCACGGTATGGCCGAAGATAAAGATGTTTTGCTCACCGACTTTCTCGGCGATTTCCACATTTGCCCCATCCAACGTGCCCACGGTCAGCGCGCCATTCAGAGCCAGTTTCATGTTACCGGTGCCAGAAGCCTCTTTACCTGCAGTAGAGATTTGCTCAGAAATATCAGCCGCCGGAATCATCACCTCTGCCGCAGAGACACAGTAATCCGGCAGGAATACCACTTTCAGTTGATCGCCAACCACCGGATCGTTGTTGATGGCATGCGCAACTTTGTTGATGGCGAAGATAATGTTCTTAGCCAGGTAGTAACCCGGTGCCGCTTTTGCACCGAACAGATACACACGCGGCACGCGGGAGGCGGTCGGGTTTTCACGGATTTCTTTGTACTGCGCCAAAATGTGCAGCAGGTTCAGGTGCTGGCGTTTGTACTCGTGCAGGCGCTTGATCTGTACGTCAAACAACGCATCTGGGCTGATGACAATACCAGTGCGGTGTTTAACAAAGGCAGCCAGCTTCACTTTGTTTTGATATTTGATGTCGCGGTATTCCTTACGGAATTTCGCATCATCAGCATACTTTTCCAGACCTTCGAGCACGTCCAGATTGTTTGCCCACTCTTTCTTGAGCTTTTTATCGAGCAGTGCCGCAAGTGCCGGGTTGCACTGTTTGATCCAGCGACGTGGTGTAATACCGTTGGTGACGTTGTGGAATTTGTTCGGCCATAGCTGGTGATATTCCGGGAACAGATCTTTGACCACCAGATCGGAGTGCAGCGCTGCCACACCGTTTACTGCAAAACCACTGACCACACACATATTCGCCATGCGAACTTGCTTGTTGTGGACCACTGCCAGTTTCGCCCACACGGCTTCGTCGCCAGGCCAGGTTTTGTCCACCAGCTTCTTAAAGCGGGCATTAATTTCGTTGATGATCTGCATATGGCGCGGCAGCAACGCTTTCACCAGTTTCTCGTCCCAGCACTCCAGCGCTTCAGGCATCAGTGTGTGGTTGGTATACGCAAAGGTTTTACTGGTAATGGCCCAGGCGTCATCCCAGCTCAGCTGGTGCTCGTCGATAAGCACACGTAACAGCTCAGGAATAGCGATAGTCGGATGGGTATCGTTCAGCTGAATGACTTCGTAATCCGCCAGCTCTTTAAGCTTACGGCCTGCCAAATGGTGACGGCGTAAGATATCGCCCACAGAACACGCGCACTGGAAATACTGCTGCATCAGGCGCAGTTTTTTGCCATTCAGGTGGTTGTCGTTCGGGTAAAGCACTTTAGTCAGTTTTTCAGCGTCGATACCCTGCTGCTCTGCTTTCAGGAAGTCGCCGTCGTTGAATTTAGTTAAATCAAATGGATGAGCATGTTTTGCCTGCCACAAACGGAGCGGTTGCGCGATGCCGTTACGGTAGCCAACAACCGGCAAATCCCAGGCTTCGCCGTGGAACACAAATGCAGGCTCCCAGCGAACAGTCTTGCCGTCTTTGACGACTTTACCGCCAACACCCACTTGCACGTCGAGCGCGGAATTGTGCTGGAACCATGGATAACTGCCACGTTTCCAGTCGTCAGGGGCTTCCATCTGCTGCCCGTCTTTAAAGGACTGGCGGAACAAACCGTACTGGTAATTCAGCCCGTAGCCAATCGCTGACTGGCCGACGGTTGCCATGGAATCCAGGAAGCACGCAGCAAGACGCCCCAACCCGCCATTACCCAATGCCGGATCGGTCTCCGCTTCCAGCAAATCGGTCAGGTTGATATCGAACGTTTTCAGTTCATCAGCGACGTCCTGATACCAGCCAAGGTTCAGCAAATTGTTACCCGTCAGACGACCAATCAAAAACTCCATTGAGATGTAGTTTACGTGGCGCTGATTTTTTTCAGGTTTAGCCGCAGGCGTTGCTGCCAGCAATTCGGCAAGCGCGCCACTGACAGCATGCCACCATTGGTGCGGGTTCATTTCGGAAGCTGAAAGCAACCCATAACGCTGCCACTGACGTGTCAGTGCAGCCTGAAATTGTGCTTTATTGAAGGTCGTCTGTGACATAAGGGCTCGGTCCTGTGATGTTCTAATTTCATTACCCGCTAGTGTGCAGGGTGACCAGGGCTAATTCCTCCTCCTGAGTCGGATTAGGGAGGGAGGAGTAGTGGGGAGTAGCTAAAAATGTGATCGCCACCACTTAAAATGAGGCGCGCCTATCTCAAACGCCCACCAGCACTGAGTTTTCACTTAGACATCTAACATTTCATGAATGAATTCATCTAATCCATAGATTTGTGACCAGGAGCAACTTACCACGTCTCAAACCCTCAACAATCTTGCAATAACCCGCAAACTGGTCGACTTTGTAGTAAGCATTAATTACGAAGCGTAAAAAAATTCACAATCGTACATATTTCTTACACAGTGAAGTGGTAGACCATGCTGATCCCCTCCAAATTAAGTCGTCCAGTACGTCTGGAAAATACAGTGGTCCGCGACCGTCTGTTGAAGAAGTTATCAACGGCCAATAATTATCGAGTTGCACTGGTAACCAGCCCGGCGGGTTATGGAAAAACGACCCTGGTTTCTCAGTGGGCGGCGGGGAAAAATGAGTTAGGTTGGTATTCTCTTGATGAGGGTGATAACCAACAAGAACGTTTTGCCAGCTATTTGATAGCGGCCATTCAGCAAGCGACTTCTGGCCATTGCGTGACCAGCGAAGTCATGGTGCAAAAACGCCAATACTCGAGCTTAACCGCCCTGTTCGCCCAACTGTTTATCGAAATGGTGGAGTGGCATCGCCCCCTGTATTTGGTCATTGATGATTACCATCTCATTACCAACCCAGTCATTCATGAAGCGATGCGCTTTTTCATTCGCCATCAGCCAGAAAATCTGACGCTGCTCGTGATGTCGCGTAATTTGCCACAACTGGGTATCGCCAATTTACGCGTGCGTGACCAACTGCTGGAAATCGGCAGCCAACAACTCGCTTTTACACACCTTGAAGCGAAACAATTTTTCGACCATCGGCTCAATTCACCTCTCGAGAATACCGAGAGCAACAGCCTGTGTGATGATGTCGCCGGTTGGGCGACTGCGCTGCAACTCATCGCGCTTTCCGCACGCCAGAACAGTAACTCCTCAGCACAACACTCAGCACGCCGGCTTTCCGGCATCAACGCCAGCCATTTATCTGACTATCTGGCCGATGAAGTGCTGGATAATGTTGACGCACAAACGCGTAATTTCCTGCTGCGTAGCTCGATTCTGCGCTCAATGAATGACGCGCTGATTGTCCGTGTCACCGGTGAAGAAAACGGCCAAATGCGCCTTGAAGAGACCGAACGCCAGGGGCTATTTATTCAGCGCATGGATGACAGCGGCGAATGGTTCCGTTTTCACCCGTTGTTTGGCAATTTTTTACGCCAACGTTGCCAGTGGGAACTGGCGACCGAACTCCCGGAAATCCATCGTGCGGCAGCGGAAAGCTGGATGGCGCAGGGTTTCCCAAGCGAAGCTATTCACCACGCACTGGCCGCAGGCGACGCAACCCTACTGCGCGATATCCTACTTAATCACGCCTGGGCACTCTTTAATCACAGCGAATTAACCCTGCTGGAAGAGTCATTAAAAGCATTGCCGTGGACCAGTTTGCTGGAGAATCCGAAGCTTGTATTACTTCAGGCCTGGCTGATGCAAAGCCAGCATCGCTACAGTGAGGTCAACACGCTGCTGGCCCGTGCTGAGCAGGAAATGAATGTCGTGATGGACGAAACCATGCACGGCGAATTCAATGCGTTACGCGCTCAGGTTGCGATTAACGATGGCAACCCGGATGAGGCCGAACGGCTGGCAATGATCGCGCTCGATGTGCTGCCGCTGGCCAGTTTCTACAGCCGTATTGTCGCGACATCGGTGCATGGCGAAGTACTACACTGCAAAGGCGATCTCACCAAATCGCTTTCTGTGATGCAGCAAACTGAACAAATGGCACGCCGCCATGACATGTGGCATTACGCACTATGGGGCTTATGCCAACAGAGCGAAATTTTACTGGCGCAGGGTTTCCTCCAGTCAGCATGGGAAGCGCAACAGAAGGCCTTTACGCTGATTGAAGAGCAACACCTTGAGCAACTCCCGCTGCACGAATTTTTACTGCGTATTCGTGCGCAGTTGCTGTGGGCGTGGTCGCGGCTCGACGAAGCCGAAGCGACAACGCGTATGGGTCTGGAAGTGCTTTCCGGTTACCAGCCACAGCAGCAATTACAGTGCCTTGCGTTGTTAGTGCAATGTTCACTGGCGCGCGGCGATCTGGATAACGCCCGTAATCACTTGAACCGTCTGGAAAACTTGCTGGGGAATGGTGCATTCCACAGCGATTGGGTGTCCAACGCCGACAAAGTGCGCGTGATTTACTGGCAAATGACCGGTGATAAACAATCCGCCGCCAACTGGCTACGTCTGACGCCAAAACCCGAGTTTGCCAATAATCACTTCCTGCAAGGCCAATGGCGTAACATCGCACGAGCACAGATTTTGCTAAGCGACTTTGAGCCAGCCGAAATGGTACTGGAAGAGCTAAATGAGAATGCCCGCAGCCTGCGCTTGATGAGCGATCTCAACCGCAATCTGTTACTGCTCAACCAACTTTACTGGCAGGCAGGCCGCAAGAGTGATGCGCAACGCGTATTGTTGGAAGCGCTGGCACTGGCCAACCGCACCGGGTTTATCAGCCACTTTGTGATTGAGGGAGAAGCTATGGCGCAACAACTACGCCAGCTGATTCAACTCAACACGCTGCCGGAACTGGATCAGCATCGTGCGCAACGCATTTTGCGTGAGATTAACCAGCATCATCGCCACAAGTTCGCCCATTTCGATGAGAACTTTGTTAACCGTTTATTGACGCATCCTGAAGTGCCGGAGCTGATTCGCACCAGTCCGTTGACGCAACGCGAATGGCAAGTGTTGGGGCTTATCTATTCGGGCTACAGCAATGAGCAAATCGCGGGTGAGTTGGATGTTGCGGCCACCACGATTAAAACGCACATTCGAAATTTGTATCAGAAGTTGGGCGTGACGCACCGCCAGGATGCGGTGCTACACGCACAGAAATTGCTGAAGATGATGGGGTACGGCGTTTAATTTTCATGCTCTGGCTTTTTTCCTGTGGGGATGCTTTTTGTCCCCAATTATCTTTTTCGCCACATTAGCGAATGTACTTATTTACTCTGTGAATCTGAATGTTCTCAGCATACGTATTTATTATTAATTAATTGATAAATAATGCTTATTTAAAACCCACCTCAGCTATTCACCCGCAATATTGACACCTGTCACAGAACAAAACCTCCAAACCGCTTACTTCTTTCCCTCGCATTTCGTGATGTTTTTATTTCATCCGTTTTCTCTGTAACAAGGATCGTTTTATGTCACTCAATGGATTACGTTTCACCCTCGATGTCGACGGTCTGGGGCCCGAGAGCTTCGCGGTTGTGAACTTTAGTCTGGCCCAGCATTATTCCTTCCCGTTTGTGCTCGAGGTTGATGTTGCCAGCGACGTTTTCCGGCTGACAGCGGAAAGGGTGCTGGAGAAAAACGCCACACTGACCATCTGGCAGGGGGATACGCCGCAGCGTTATGTCACGGGCGTCATTTCCACCTTCGGCATGAAAGAAAACACCGGCTGGCAGATGTTGTACCGTTTCACTATCCATCCTCCCCTGTGGCGCGCAGGCCTGCGCCAGAACTTCCGTATTTTCCAGCAGCAGGATATCCAGACCATAACGGCTACTTTGCTTAACGAAAATGGCATCACGGCATGGACGCCGCTATTCTGGGATGACCATCCGGCGCGGGAATTCTGCGTGCAGTATGGGGAAAGCGACCTGGCATTCTTGTCACGTCTGTGGGCTGAAGAGGGTATTTTCTTCTTTGACAAACCTTCCCCGGACGGTGCAAGCCAGACATTAACGCTGTGTGATGATAAGGCTGGCCTGGCCCGGGCTGAAAACCCTCTACCATTTAACCCGAACACCCGCGAAGTCACCGATGAGTGTATCAGCGTGTTTCGCTATGAAGCCTGCATCAGCCACTCATCGGTATTAAGCCGGGACTACACCTTTAAAATACCCGACTGGCCGGGTTTCTATGACCACGATGCCAGACATCTCAACGGCCAGCGCTCGCAATATAAAATCTTTAATTATCCGGGGCGTTATAAAGACGAACAGCACGGCAAAGATTTTACCCGCTACCGCATGGATGGCCTGCGTAACGATGCTGAAAAAGCCAGCGGCTCGGCCAATACACCAAAATTGTGGCCCGGCGTGTGCTTTACGCTGACCAGACATCCGCAGGAAAATATGAACCGCAAATGGCAGGTGGTTCGCAGCCTGCTTGTGGGAGAACAACCACAGGCGCTGCATGGTAGCCAGCGTCGTGGAACCACACTCAGCAACCAGTTTGAAGTGATACCCGCTGACCGCACCTGGCGCTCTACGCCCCTGCCGAGGCCAAAAGTGGACGGCCCACAGAGCGCGGTGGTCACTGGCCCGCCAGGAGAAGAAATCTTTTGCGATGAGTACGGGCGTATTCGCGTCAAATTTATCTGGGACCGTTATCACGGCACCACCGAAGACAGCTCCTGCTGGATTCGTGTCTCCCAGGCGTGGGCAGGCACCGGATTTGGCAACCTCGCCATCCCGCGCGTCGGCCAGGAAGTGATTGTTGATTTTCTGCATGGTGACCCGGACCAGCCAATAGTGATGGGGCGTGCTTATCACGAAGACAACCGCTCGCCAGGCGACCTGCCGGGCACCAAAACCCAGATGACCATCCGCTCAAAAACCTACAAAGGCAGCGGGTTTAACGAACTGAAATTCGATGATGCGACCGGCAAAGAGCAGGTCTATATCCATGCGCAAAAGAACATGGACACCGAAGTGCTCAATAACCGCACCACGGATGTAAAAGTCGATCACAGCGAAACCATCGGTAATAACCAGAAGGTCACCGTGGGGCTGGGGCAGACAGTGACTGTCGGTAAAGAAAATGCGGGCGGCCATGACCAGAAAATAACAGTGGCCCACGACCGCAACATCACGGTACGCAACAACCAGACCCTGAAAGTGAAAAACGATCGCATGGTCAGCATTAGCCACGACGACGGACTGTATGTGGCAAATGACCGGAAAGTGACGGTGGAGGGGGATCAGCACCAAAAAACGACCGGTAATCACGTCAGCCTGGTGGAAGGGATACACAGCCTTGAGGTCAAGGGTGACCTGGTGCAGAAAGTCAGCGGGGCACTGGGCATTAAAGTTCAGGGTCCACTCGTGCTGGAAAGCAGCAGCCAGATCAGCCTGAAAGTGGGCGCGTCGTTTGTTGCGATACATGCGGGTGGCGTGGACATCATGGGGCCGATGATCAATCTCAACAGTGGTGGCAGTGCGGGGACGCCGGTGCAGACGCTGAAGCCGAGTGTATTGAAAGCGCTGACGGACGATGATTCAGACTCTGAATTCGATGAACAGTTTTTGCTTCAGGATGATCAGGGAGAACCTATTCCATTTCAAAAATATAAGATAACAACTCGTAGCGGGGTGATTTATCGAGGAATGACTGATCAGAGAGGAAAAACAGAGCGCATAACAACATCTGAAGCAGAAGAAATTACTTTTGAATATGATCTTGATGATTTGGAGTAAGTATTATGACATTGACAAATAATATAAGTACCACAAATACAATCTCGGGCAGCACTCAAAAAGTAACTGGGAAATATAGATATACTCAATCTATTGATAATACTGGGTGGCTTTGGGTAAAAATCGAACCAGATACAGTAAATTCAGTTAAAAAACTTTTATGTGATTTCACGAAAGTGTTACTTCTTAAAGAAGAAGCAGGGCGAACATTTTTTACTATTCTGGAAGGGGTTTACGCTAAAAAAAATGCAAGCATGTCGACAAAAAACGCCAAGAAATGCTTAGTGAGTATTAAGCGTTCTTCTGGTGCAATTATCACAGTAACTAAATCTGGTAGGCAGCTGCTTGTATCCGTTCCAAGGAATAATGATCGTCACAACCAATTAGTCTCTACACTCAAATTTAATGGAGACTCGGCTACTATTACATTAGATTCTGAAGTTGATTATATTGAATCTAATCGTAATAGTCCGAACAATGGGAAATTAATGCATTCATCGCCTTTACCTAAAGGTCGGTATAGGATTTTATCGCCTTCCTATCCTAAAAATAGCAAGATGACAAGTTTCTACAGAACAAATCCCGGAGGATTCCCAAATTTGAAATATGATACAGTTTGGTTTCCTATTGAATACCCTGGCAATTATAATAGTAGCTTTGTTCATGTTGGACATTTATCTGAAGGTTGCGTCACAATTTATCAATTAAATAAATGGAATGCTATATATGAATATTTAATCAGCAACCGTTCAGACAAGGAAGGGAAATATGTTGGCACGCTCATCATTAATTAGTTTTTTTTCAGTGATGTTTTTTTCTTCGGTGGTTTTATCCGAACCAAGCGAAACATTTTTAAGTAAGTTTCGTTCAACAGATAGTACACACGGACTTTATGAAATAAATAAGGAGGCCATTAAATTTATTAATACAGAAAATAATCGACTAGGTATTCACAGGAGAAGTTTAGAGCCTAATTTTAAAATATCAGTTCCCAGATGTGAAACCCCTCTGAAAACAGGCTGGACTCCACAGAGTTATGGGCTGGGTAAATATTCAGTTGCAGTGTATTGTAACAAGACTGTTAGCGGGAGTTATGAAAAAAAATGGCGAGTGGACGTTCCAACAGCTCCTTGAGACGCCCCCCCATGAAGAGTCATGTGAGGTGTATTTATTGCAATTGGTGTATCATGTAAATAACAATGGCATTTAGTATGGGTATTATTACTGGATAAGCACAATTCAAATAATAATTCTAAAAATGATAGAAATTTGAATTTTCCAGTCAATCAATATAGTGAAAGAATTTTTGCAACGCTAATTTTTAATAATAACGGTTTTCAACATGGTAATGGCGAAATGTATGATGCCTTATTAGATCAAAGTCCCGCTCTTACGACCAGGACTTTGTCGGCAATTTGAGGCTCTCAAAAGAGCCTCAAATCTTCTCAAGATGCTAACGATAACTTCTCTTTACCGACACGCTTTCCCAGCCATTGGGCGACACGTGCTTGCTGTTCTTTCGTCAACCACATTCCTAATTTGGTACGACGCCAGAGTGCATCATCCACACCACGTACCCACTCATGCTCAACCAGGTAGCGCAGTTCTGCTTCGTAAAACTCATGACCAAAGTCTTCGCCCAAATCACTGACGCTGGTCGCCCCCGCCAGAATCAAATCGCTGTTGCTGCCGTAAGTCCGTGAGAAACGACGCGCCAGGCTTTCACTCAGGAAAGTGAAGCGGCGGCGCAATTGCGCGGCATAATCATCGCGATCGCCCTGAATATCGCCACCTGGCAAGGTGCAGCCTTTAGTCCAGGCTGGCCCCATTTTCGGGTAGTAGCCTTTCAGCTTATCCAACGCATGTTCTGCCAGCTTGCGGTAAGTCGTGAGCTTGCCACCAAACACCGACAGCAATGGAGCTTTCCCGTGCTCATCATGAATATCGAGCGTGTAATCACGCGTGATGGCTTGCGGGGAATCGGACTCATCATCACAGAGCGGACGGACACCCGAATAGGTCCAGACGATATCGTCACGGCTCAGCGTCTTTTTAAAGTGCGCGTTATACGCATTCAGCAGGTAATTGATTTCGTTGTCGTCGATGTGGACATCTTTCGGATCGCCCTGATATTCCACATCAGTAGTACCAATAATTGAGAACTCATCCATCCACGGAATAACAAACACGATGCGCTTATCTTCGTTTTGCAGAATATAAGCCTGCTTCTGATTGTGTACGCGTGGCACCACAATATGGCTGCCTTTAATCAGGCGGATTCCGTATGGCGAAGGCAGCTGCAGGCCATCGTCAAAGAAGTTTTTCACCCATGGGCCGGTCGCATTCACAAGGCCACGCGCACGCCAGCTGAATGTTTCGCCGGTTTCACTGTCTCGCGCTTCGACAATCCATAAACCGTTTTCACGCCAGGCACGCGTTGCGCGAGTGCGGGTTTT
Source organism: Buttiauxella sp. WJP83 (assembly GCF_027594725.1). Taxonomy (NCBI): domain Bacteria; kingdom Pseudomonadati; phylum Pseudomonadota; class Gammaproteobacteria; order Enterobacterales; family Enterobacteriaceae; genus Buttiauxella; species Buttiauxella sp. WJP83. The sequence continues at coordinate 298,278 of NZ_CP110080.1, read as the reverse complement.
CACCTCGCCACCTTCACGCGTCACCATTTGCGCGTTCGCTAAGACCAGGCGCGCATCGTCAACCCAGCAGTCGGAATATTCGAAACCGCGCACAATACTTGATTTGAGTACAGAGTCTGCGCCAAAACGCAAACCAGTGGACGCAGGCAAACTGGTACGTTTACCGAGGTGGTCGTACATAAACAAACCGATGCGAATCATCCACGCCGGGCGAAGATGGGGGCGGTGTGGCAGACGAAAACGCATCGGGAAAGCAATGTGGGGAGCCATGTTCAGCAACACTTCGCGCTCGGCTAATGCTTCACTCACCAGTCGAAACTCGTAATGCTCAAGGTAGCGCAAGCCACCGTGGATCAATTTCGAGCTGTTAGAAGACGTGGCACTCGCCAGATCCTGAGCTTCAAGCATCAACACGGATAAACCACGGCCTGCGGCGTCAGCGGCGATTCCTGCCCCATTTATTCCTCCGCCAATCACAATCAGATCTTTAGTTTCCATGTCACCCTCACACGCTTTCGTTAAAGTTCAAATATGTTCGTTATCGCTCATACTAGCAAGTCTACGCGCGCTTTGTAACGAAAAAAAAACATTTCTGCGTGATATGGATAACATAATGACGTTAATATCAGCGGGCAGAGGGCTGATTCCCTTAATATGGCACAAGCCAATTGAATAAAGTGACGAGCAAATCCATGGAAACTTTTGAGTGTATTGGTGTGGAAGAAGCGCACCAGAAGTTGCAGCAAAAAATGGCAGTATTGGTTGATATCCGCGACCCGCAGAGCTTTGCGATGGGCCATACGCCAGGCGCATTCCACCTGACAAACGATCGTCTGGTGGCATTTATGCAGCAAACCGATTTTGACACGCCGGTGATGGTGATGTGCTATCACGGCAACAGCAGCAAAGGGGCTGCGCAGTATCTGCTGCAACAAGGCTACGACCATGTTTATAGCGTCGATGGCGGTTTTGACGCATGGCATCGTCATTTCCCTGCTGAAGTGGCACACGGCGCCGTTTAATGAGTCAGGAAATCACGGTGTTGCAGGTATAATGCTCTTTTTTGCTTAGAGCGGGTTAAACCTTATGATCATGATTACCTCGTTTGCCAACCCGCGAGTCGCGCAGGCATTTGTCGACTATATGGCGACGCAGGGCGTTATCCTCGCAATTCAACAACACGAGCAGAGTGATGTCTGGCTGGCAAATGACAGCCAGGAATCCCGCGTACGTGCCGAGCTTGAACAATTCCTTGCCAATCCTGGCGACCCACGTTATCTGGCTGCAAGCTGGAATACCGGCCAAACAGGCAGCGGCTTGCACTACCAACGCTATCCTTTCCTCGCGACGATTCGGGAGAAAGCAGGCCCGTTCACGATGGCCATCATGGCGGCCTGCGTGCTGGTGTATTTAATGATGCAAGTCATGGGCGACCGGGCCGTTATGGTGTGGTTAGCCTGGCCGTATAAAGACAGCTTGCACTACGAGTTATGGCGCTATTTCAGCCACGCATTAATGCACTTCTCGATTATGCATATCGCTTTCAACTTGCTGTGGTGGTGGTATCTCGGCGGCCCGGTAGAAAAGCGCCTGGGTAGCGGAAAACTGATCACCCTGACGCTGGTTTCTGCCCTTCTAAGCGGCTTCGTGCAGGCAAAATTCGGTGGCCCACTTTTTGGTGGTTTATCGGGCGTGGTTTACGCATTAATGGGTTATGTCTGGTTGCGTGGCGAACGTGACCCGGACAGTGGCATCTATATGCAGCGCGGTCTTTTAGCCTTTGCGGTTCTCTGGATTGTGATAGGATTTTTCGATGTTTTAGGAATGTCGATCGCCAACGCCGCTCACATTACCGGCCTGGTTGTTGGTCTTGCAATGGCGCTGGTTGATACTTTGCATGCGCGAAAACGAACATAGCATTTCAGGAGAATAAAACAGCGTGAAGCAAACACAACGTCATGATGCGATTGTCGAACTGGTTAAAAAACAGGGTTATGTCAGCACCGAAGAGTTAGTCGAAGAGTTTGCTGTTAGCCCACAAACGATTCGTCGCGATCTGAACGATCTGGCCGACCAGAACCTGATCATGCGCCATCACGGTGGCGCTGCGTTACCGTCCAGTTCCGTGAATACACCGTGGCACGATCGTAAAGCCACACAGACTGCGGAAAAAGAGCGCATCGCGCAGAAGGTTGCCAGCCAGATCCCGAACGGTGCCACACTGTTTATTGATATCGGCACCACACCAGAAGCGGTGGCGCATGCTCTGCTCAATCACAGCAATTTGCGGGTCGTGACCAATAACCTGAACGTGGCGAACACGCTCAAGGTGAAAGAGGATTTCCGTATTATTCTGGCGGGTGGCGAATTACGCAGCCGCGACGGTGGAATTATCGGCGAGGCGACACTCGATTTTATCTCTCAGTTCAGACTGGATTTCGGCATCCTGGGGATCAGCGGCATCGACGGCGACGGCTCGTTACTGGAGTTTGATTACCACGAAGTTCGCACCAAACGCGCGATTATTGAAAACTCACGTTGTGTGATGCTGGTTGTCGATCACTCTAAATTTGGTCGTAATGCGATGGTGAATCTGGGCAGCATTGCTCTGGTGGATGCGGTCTATACCGATATCATTCCGCCAGCAGGTGTGATGCAGGTGATTGCCGAGAATAATGTGCAACTGGAGTTGTGCTAAACCCACCCTCACCCCGGCCCTCTCCCTGATGGAGAGGGGGAAAACCCGCCCGGAAAAACCTGTCCAGTTCCCTCTCCTTCAAGGAGAGGGTTAGGGTGAGGATGGTTTCAGAACTTACAACCGCACCGGCTTAATATGCCAAATCTCATCGGCGTACTCCTGAATCGTCCTGTCAGACGAGAAATAACCCATGTTGGCGATATTGTGCATGGTGCGAATCGTCCACTCTTCTGGCTGGCGATACAGTTCGTCGACCTTATCCTGACAGTCCACATAACTGCGATAATCTGCCAGCACCTGATAGTGGTCACCAAAGTTAATCAGTGAGTCCAGCAGGTCACGATAACGTGTTGGCTCCCCAGGGCTGAACGTTCCGGTGCCAATTTGCGTCAGCACCTGGTGCAACTCCTCATCACTTTCATAATATTCCCGTGGCTTATAGCCTTGGCGCCGCAACGCTTCGACCTCGTCCGCGGTATTACCAAAGATGAAGATATTCTCTGCCCCAACGTGCTCCAGCATTTCAACGTTTGCCCCGTCGAGCGTACCGATGGTCAGCGCGCCGTTAAGGCCAAACTTCATGTTACTGGTGCCGGACGCTTCGGTTCCCGCTAACGAAATTTGCTCAGAAAGATCCGCCGCCGGAATAATGATCTGCGCAAGACTGACGCTGTAGTTCGGGATGAAGACCACTTTCAAACGATCTTTCACTACCGGATCATTGTTGATCACCGCCGCCACATCATTGATGAGATGAATGATGTGTTTCGCCATGTAGTACGCCGACGCCGCTTTACCCGCGAAGATGTTCACACGCGGCACCCAATCGGCTGTCGGGTCGGCCTTAATGCGGTTATAGCGCGTAATCACATGCAGCACATTCATCAATTGGCGTTTGTACTCGTGAATACGTTTGATTTGTACATCAAACAACGCATTCGGGTTTACCACCACGTTCAGATGTTGGCCGATGTAACTGGCCAGGCGCTTCTTGTTAGCCAGTTTCGCCTTTCGCACATCCTGATTCACCGTCGGGTAATCGATGTGCTGCTTCAGTTCGTTTAACTGGCTGAGATCGGTACGCCAGGTGCGGCCAATATTCTCATCCAGCACATCAGAAAGAGGTGGATTCGCCAGCGCCAACCAGCGACGTGGAGTCACACCATTGGTTTTATTGCAAAAGCGCATCGGGAAGATAGCGGCAAAATCGGCAAACAACGACTGCACCATCAGGTTGGAGTGCAGCTCCGAAACGCCGTTGACTTTATGGCTGGCCACAACCGCAAGCCACGCCATACGAACTTTGCGACCGTTGGATTCATCAATAATCGAAGTGCGCCCCAGCAAAGCGGTATCGTTCGGATACTGCTCCTGCAAGGTCTTGAGGAAATAGTCGTTAATCTCAAAGATAATCTGCAAATGACGCGGCAGAATTTTACCCAGCATATCCACAGGCCAGGTTTCCAGCGCTTCGCTCATCAGCGTGTGGTTGGTATACGAAAAGACCTGGCAGGTCACTTCGAAGGCGTCTTCCCAACTGAATTTATGCTCGTCGATTAACAAGTGCATCAGCTCAGGAATCGCTAACACCGGGTGCGTATCATTGAGGTGAATGGCGATTTTATCCGCCAGATTGTCATAGGTTTTATGCAGCTGATAATGGCGGCTAAGAATGTCCTGTACGGTCGAGGACACCAGGAAATACTCCTGACGCAAACGCAGTTCTCGCCCTGAATAGGTCGAGTCATCCGGATACAGTACCCGTGATACGTTTTCTGAATGGTTCTTATCTTCTACCGCCGCGAAATAGTCGCCCTGGTTAAATTTACCCAGGTTAATTTCGCTACTCGCCTGGGCATTCCACAAGCGCAGTGTGTTAGTGGCATCGGTATCGTAACCCGGGATTATCTGGTCATACGCTACGGCCAGAATCTCTTCGGTTTCTACCCAACGGAATTTTTTAGCTTCCATTTGCACGCGCCCGCCAAAGCGCACTTTGTAGCGCGTATTGTGGCGCTTGAACTCCCACGGGTTACCGTACTCGAGCCAGTAATCCGGGGACTCTTTCTGACGGCCATCAACAATGTTTTGTTTAAACATGCCGTAGTCGTAACGAATGCCGTAACCACGACCCGGCAAACCGAGTGTCGCTAATGAATCGAGGAAACAGGCGGCGAGACGACCTAGCCCGCCATTGCCGAGGCCGGGGTCGTTCTCTTCGTCAATCAACTCTTCAAGATCCAGCCCCATCTCTTCCAGCGCGTTTTTGACATCTTCATAAATGCCTAAGGAAAGCAGCGCGTTAGAGAGTGTGCGACCAATCAAAAACTCCATCGACAGGTAATAAACCTGACGAACTTCCTGGGAAAGCTGAGCTCGGTTGGAGCGCAACCAGCGCTCAACCAGCCTGTCACGAACCGCAAATAATGTGGCGTTCAGCCATTCATGCTTGTTTGCTATGGCGGGGTCCTTCCCAACCGTGAACATCAGCTTATAGGCTATTGAGTGCTTTAAAGCCTCAATACTCAGCGTGGGTGATGCATAAGAAAAGGGTGCGTTCATATCAGTGATTCCTGGTGGATGGCTACAGCAAACGTTGGTACAGATCGCGGTAGGAATGCGCCGCCACCTGCCAGCTAAAATCCATGCCCATCGCCTGACGTTGCACAAATCTCCACAACGACGGGCGGGACCACAACACGAAGGCACGCCTAATCGCTCTTAGCAGCGACCAGGCATTACTGTCCTCGAACACAAATCCACTGGCGATACCGTCAGCCAGGTTTTCCAGCGAACTATCAGAAACCGTATCTGCAAGCCCGCCCGTGCGCCGCACCAGCGGCAAAGTGCCATACTTCAGGCCATACAATTGCGTTAGACCACACGGTTCAAAACGGCTTGGCACCAGTATCACGTCAGCCCCACCCATAATCCGGTGCGAGAACGCTTCGTGATAACCGATTTGAACGCCCACTTGCCCTGGATGCTCTGCAGCAGCCGCAAGGAAACCTTCTTGCATCACTGGGTCGCCCGCCCCCAGTAACGCCAATTGCCCGCCTTGCTCGAGTAAACCCGGCAACGCCTCCAGCACTAAATCCAAACCTTTCTGGCTGGTTAAACGGCTCACCACCGCAAACAGCGGCGCTTTGTCGTTAACTTTCAGCCCCATTGCCACCTGCAACTGGCGTTTGTTCTCCGCCTTTTCTTCCAGAGTGTCGCGGGTGTAACGAGACGCCAGAAGTACGTCGTGTGCCGGGTCCCAAATTTTTTCGTCCACGCCATTGAGGATGCCGGACAACCGCCCCTCACGGTGACGCTGACGTAAAAGCCCTTCCATGCCGTACGCAAATTGCGGTTCGGTTATCTCTCGAGCGTACGTCGGGCTGACCGCCGTAATATGATCAGCATAATAAAGACCCGCTTTCAAGTACGAAATTTGACCATTAAACTCCAGGCCATTCATATCGTAGAACGACCACGGCAGTTCAATTTCACTCATATGATGGGCGTAAAACATCCCCTGATAGGCCAGGTTATGCACGGTAAATACCGACTTTGCCGGACGCCCACGCGCTTCCAGATAGGCTGGCACCAGGCCCGCATGCCAGTCATGTGCATGCACAATATCCGGATGCCAGAAGGGATCCAGGCCACATGCCATCTCGGCACCGACCCACCCTAAAAGGGCAAATCGGAGCACGTTGTCGACGTAAGCGAACTGATTGGTATCGTGATACGGACTGCCCGGGCGGTCATATAAATGCGGAGCGTCAATGAGGTAAATCCCCACGCCGTTGAAGTGGCCATATAACAAAGTCATATGACCCGCGAAGGTGTCACGGTGTGCAACAACCTGCGCATCAACGATGCCACGACGGATGTCAGGGAAAGCGGGTAGCAAGACTCGCGTCTCAACGCCACCTGCGATTTGTGCTGCTGGTAGCGCACCAATCACATCCGCCAGGCCACCCGTTTTCAGCAGTGGAAAAATTTCAGAACATACATGTAAGACCTGCATTATCGCTCCCGTATGGAAAGTCGTGGCGCTCTATTTAATTAAAATTCAGGCACGCCAAACGATAAAAATACTACGCGCAGCACACGCCACGCGTGGGTCAATCCTGTTTAACCTGGCAACCTGGCTAGCATCTCTCGCGTCACCAAAACAATGCCTTCTTCTGAACGGTAGAAACGGCGTGCATCTTCTTCGGCGTTTTCCCCAACGACCATGCCCTCAGGAATGACGCAAGCACGGTCGATAATGCAACGACGCAAACGGCAAGAGCGGCCGACCTGAACATCAGGGAGCAATACTGACGAGTCAATGTTGCAAAACGAGTTAATGCGCACACGCGGGAAAAGCACCGACTGAACCACAACCGAACCCGAAATAATGCAGCCGCCAGACACCAAAGAATTCAGCGTCATGCCGTGGCTACCCGAGCGGTCCTGCACAAATTTAGCCGGAGGCAAGGGCTCCATATGGGTTCGGATTGGCCATTCCTGGTCGTACATATCCAACTCTGGCGTCACCGAGGCCAGATCCAGGTTAGCTTTCCAGTAGGCTTCCAACGTCCCCACATCACGCCAGTACGGCTCTGCATTTGGGTCAGACTGTACGCAAGAAAGTGGGAATGGATGGGCGAAGGCCACGCCTGATTTCATGACATTAGGAATGATGTCTTTCCCAAAATCATGGCTTGAGGACTCGTCTTTGTCGTCAGCTTCCAGCAATTCGTAGAGGTAATCTGCATCGAAAACGTAGATCCCCATGCTGGCGAGCGCTTTGCTATCGTCACCTGGCATCGAAGGAGGATTAGCCGGTTTTTCAACGAATTCAATGATTTTCTCTTCGCTATCAACCGCCATCACACCAAATGCTGAGGCTTCATGCAGCGGCACAGGCATACATGCCACCGTACAGCGCGCGCCTTTTTCCACATGGTCAATCAACATGCGCGAGTAGTCTTGCTTGTAGATATGGTCACCCGCGAGGATCACCACATACTCCGCTTTGTAACGACGGATAATATCGAGGTTTTGCGTGACGGCATCAGCCGTTCCGCGATACCAGTTTTCACCGTGTACACGCTGCTGAGCCGGGAGCAAATCAACAAACTCGTTCATCTCTTCACTGAAGAATGACCAGCCACGCTGAATATGTTGCACCAGCGTATGTGACTGATATTGGGTTATCACGCCGATGCGGCGAATACCCGAGTTAATGCAGTTCGACAGTGCAAAATCGATAATACGAAACTTGCCACCAAAGTGGACAGCAGGTTTGGCGCGCGTTGACGTTAAATCTTTCAATCGGGAACCGCGCCCACCAGCCAGAATTAGGGCAACAGCTTTATTTGGCAATTGTCTTGCCAGCATCAGAGGATCGTTCTTATCAAGCCTAACCATGACTGACTCCTTTTTTATGATTTCTGGAATACGCAGACTCCGTGCGCTGGACCATGCCATACAGCCAACACCACCGGGTTGTCCTCACCGGCAAACGGAGGAATGGCACGCCACTCCCCTTCAGGTAGTACGATGTCAGCCACTTCTTCGGTAGCATTAATCGTGATGAGCCAACGTTCAGAAAGCTGGATTTGAAGGCGATGAATCCCGTTTTCCCACTCGTCAGTACTCAGAGGCTGAGCCTCTTTATTCCACCAACGGACATTGCCATCTCCTTCCTCCCACCAGACGTTTTGCGTTAAAGCCGGAATCGTCTTGCGTAGATGAATCAATGCCGCGGTAAATGTGGTTAAGCCATCGTTACAGTGTTCCCAGTCAAGCCAGGTCAATTGGTTGTCCTGACAATAGGCATTATTGTTGCCGTATTGACTATGACCGTGTTCGTCACCCGCCAAAAGCATTGGCGTACCCTGAGAAAGCAGTAACAATGTCAGCAACGCATGGACGCTGTCGCGCCGCCGTTCTTTGATAAAAAGCGAAGCTTCCAGCCCTTCGAAGCCGTAGTTATTACTGTAGTTATTGTTGGTGCCATCACGGTTGTCTTCACCGTTAGCTTCATTATGTTTTTGGTTGAAGCTGACACAATCGCGCAGCGTAAAGCCGTCGTGGGCAGTGATTAAATTGATGCTGGTGGATGGCTTGCGATCTCCACGACGATAGACATCGCTGGAGCCAGCAAAGCGGCAAGCAAATCCCCCTAACGACAGATCCTGTCGTAACCAGAATCGCCGTATGCCATCACGAAAATGATCGTTCCACTCGGCAAATAACGGCGGGAAGTTGCCAACCTGATATCCACCCGCACCGATGTCCCACGGTTCCGCAATTAGCTTTATCTGCGACAAAACCGGATCGTTTTTGATCGCTTCAAAAAACGGGGCATCCTGACGGAATTCCGGTGTGCGTCCCATCACTGAGGCTAAATCGAAGCGAAAACCGTCGATATGACAGCTATCGACCCAATAACGCAGGCAATCCATCATCTGAGCGACCACACCAGGCGTGCTCAAATTTAAGGTGTTACCGCAACCCGTCCAGTTCTGGTAATCACCGTTTTCCATTAACCAATAATAGCTACGGTTGTCGATTCCGCTCAGCGAGAGGGTTGGACCGTCGCGATCCAGTTCAGCACTGTGGTTGAGTACGATATCGAGGATCACCTCAATACCCGCTTCGTGTAGCGCTTTTACAGCGCCACGAAGTTCATTGGCCGCTGCCATGGGATCTTGATTCACCGCGTAGTAACCTTCAGCGGCATACAACGAACGGGGGTTATAGCCCCAATAGTTGCTTAACCCTAAATGGGCGATACGCGGCTCAGTGACAAAATGCGCCACCGGCATCAGCTCCAGCGCCGTAATGCCCAGGCGTTTGAAGTAGTTGATCATCACCGGATGGCCGAGTGCTGCGTAGGTACCGCGAAGTTCTGCAGGGATCTCCGGGTGAAGCAGCGTCAGACCGCGAACATTGGCTTCATAAATAACCGTATCGCCCCACGGGGTATGCGGCAGTTCGTCGTCTTCCCAGTCAAATTTATCCTGAACCACCACGCACTTCGCCATATGCGGGGCGCTGTCTTCGAGGTTCGGTTCGTCGTAACCACCGTGCAGATGAGGATGGTAGTCCGTCCCACCCACCACCACGCGAGCACAGGGATCTAACAGCAGTTTTGCCGGGTTGAAACGATGCCCATTTTGCGGCTCCCACGGGCCGTGTACACGGTAACCGTATTTCAGGCCCGGTTTGGCGTTGGGCAAATACCCGTGCCAGATGTCGCCGGTTCGCACGGGTAAATCGTAACGTTGCTCGTGGCCGTGTTCGTCGAACACGCACAGTTCGACTTTATGGGCGTTGGCAGAAAACAGGGTGAAATTCACCCCTTTCCCGTCGTAGAACGAACCGTAGGGCGTGGAGTTCCCAGCGCTGAGTAGCGTCATTCAGCCTCCCGCACCAACCAGATGGTAGAAAGCGGTGGCAACGTCAGGCTCAGCGAGTGCTCTCTTCCATGGCTTGGGATCGCATCACTGTGAACCGACCCGCTATTTCCGGTATTGCTGCCGTGATAGTGCATGGAGTCAGTATTGAGCTCTTCGCGCCAGCGGCCTGGTTGGTTAATGCCGAACCGATAGTGGTAACGCGGCACGGGTGTAAAGTTGCTGGCGACAATGATTTCATTGCCCTTCGAATCGCGGCGCACGAAGATAAACACCGAGTTAACGTTGTCTTCAACCACCAGCCACTCGAAACCGTAGCTGTCAAAATCCAGCTCATGCATTGCGGCATGATGGCGATATGTCCGGTTCAAATCACGAACCAGCCGTTTCACGCCGTGGTGCCAGTTGTCGCCGCCTTCCAGCAAGTGCCAGTCGAGGCTGCTGTCGTGGTTCCACTCCCGCCCTTGAGCAAACTCGTTGCCCATAAACAGCAATTTCTTACCGGGGAACGCCCACATCCAGCCGTAGTAAGCGCGCAGGTTGGCAAATTTTTGCCATGCGTCGCCAGGCATGCGGTCGAGAATAGATTTTTTACCGTGCACAACTTCATCGTGCGACAACGGCAAAACAAAGTTTTCGGTGCTGTTGTACAGCATGCCGAAGGTCATTTTGTCGTGGTGATACTGGCGATGCACCGGATCGAGTTTCATGTAATCGAGCGTGTCGTGCATCCAGCCCAGATTCCATTTAAACCAGAACCCCAATCCGCCCATTGAAGCTGGGCGCGACACGCCTGCAAAGTCAGTCGACTCTTCCGCCATCGTCACCGCACCCGGCGTCTGTTCGCCAATAATGCGGTTGGTGTTACGCAAGAATTCGATAGCCTCGAGGTTTTCACGCCCGCCTTTATCGTTCGGGATCCACTCGCCTGGCTGGCGGCTGTAATCGCGGTAAATCATCGACGCCACGGCATCTACACGCAAACCATCAATGCCGAAACGCTCAATCCAGTACAGCCCGTTGCCGACCAGATAGTTACTGACTTCACGCCGCCCGTAGTTGTAAATCAGCGTGTTCCAGTCCTGGTGATAGCCTTCTCGAGGGTCGCCGTGTTCGTACAAAGACGTGCCATCGAATTTCGCAAGGCCCGCGTCGTCCGTCGGGAAATGCCCAGGCACCCAGTCCAACAGCACATTCAGGCCCGCTGCATGTGCGGCATTAATGAAATAGCGGAAATCGTCACGCGTGCCGAAGCGGCGCGTCGGCGCATACATCCCTTGTGGCTGGTAGCCCCAACTGCCATCGAACGGGTGCTCGTTAATCGGCAGTAATTCGAGGTGCGTAAAGCCCATCTCTTTCACGTATGGCACCAGTTGATCTGCCAGTTCGCGGTAACTGAGCCAGAAATTATTGTCGGTATGACGACGCCAGGAACCGAGATGCACTTCGTAAATTGAAATCGGTTGATCGAACCCGTTGGCGCGTTGACGCGCAGGACTCAGCGTGGTTTTTTCAGGCAGGCCACAAATCAGCGACGCTGTTTCTGGACGCATTTGGGACTCAAACGCGTACGGGTCAGCCTTAAGACGCAAATGCCCTTCGGTATCAATCAGTTCGAATTTGTATAACTGCCCAGGATGAGCACCGGGAATGAAAAGCTCCCAGATCCCGCTTTCGCGGCGCAAACGCATCGGGTGGCGGCGACCATCCCAATAGTTAAACTGGCCGACGACCGAGACACGGCGGGCGTTAGGCGCCCAAACGGAGAAACGTGTGCCGGTCACGCCATCCATTGTGTCGGCGTGAGCACCGAGTGTTTCGTAAGGACGCAAATGCGTGCCTTCGGACAATAACCAGCTATCCACTTCCTGGATTAACGGCCCAAAGCGGTAGGGATCATCAATAAGATTTTCATGGCCATGCCACATGACAGCCAGCTGATAACGGAAAGGATTTTTACGTCGGGGGATAACCCCACAAAAGAAACCACGTGAATCAATGCACTCTAACTTACCGACTTTACCTCCCGTTTTTGGTTCGATAACCCACACTTCAGTGGCATCAGGTAACAGGGCACGAACTTCCAGCCCAGCTTCTGTTTTATGCATTCCCAGCAAGGAAAAAGGATCAGCAAAATGACCCGCAATTAGCGCATTTATCACGTCTTTTTCTGGATGAACAGACATGGATTTCGTCCTGTTTTTTTTGTCTCATCCCAGCGCTACGCTTACGCGCCCGGAGAACGTTATCATTGACCCAACAGGCAGCGTAAATGAACTCCTGTAAGCTGCTCCGCCCAACAACCCATCACGACAGTTATCACTGTCCTGAATAAAGCATAGCCAACGCGCTGTTTTACTCCCGATAAAATAAAAGAATGTCTTACATCCCATGTATGACGCGAAAAAAAAGGGGCTGCAATGCCCCTCTTGTAAATAAGTGTACTTATGCGAGCAGGCGCAACATTCTACGTAACGGTTCTGCAGCACCCCACAGAAGCTGATCACCCACGGTGAACGCTGAAAGGAATTCAGGGCCCATGTTGAGTTTACGCAGACGGCCAACTGGCGTGGTCAATGTGCCGGTCACAGCCGCAGGAGTGAGTTCACGCAGGGTGATGTCACGATCGTTTGGCACCACTTTTGCCCACTCGTTATGCCCGGCAAGCATCGCTTCAATGGTTGGCAGCGAGACATCTTTTTTCAGTTTGATGGTGAACGCCTGGCTGTGGCAGCGTAATGCGCCAACACGGACGCACAGGCCATCAACCGGGATAATGCTGCCAGTATTCAGGATCTTGTTGGTTTCAGCCTGGCCTTTCCACTCTTCGCGGGTTTGGCCGTTATCGAGCTGCTTGTCGATCCACGGGATCAGGCTTCCCGCCAATGGCACGCCAAAGTTATCCGTTGGCAGGCTGCCGCTACGGGTCAAATCAGTCACTTTGCGTTCGATATCCAGAATGGCGGAAGCAGGATCGGCCAGTTCAGCCGCAACGTGATTATGCAATTGTCCCATCTGGCTTAGCAGTTCACGCATATGGCGCGCACCGCCGCCGGATGCTGCCTGGTAAGTCGCAACAGACACCCAATCAACCAGGTCGTTTGCGAACAGGCCGCCAAGAGACATCAGCATCAGGCTGACCGTACAGTTGCCGCCAACAAAGGTTTTCACGCCGTTGTTCAGACCTTCCTGAATAACATGTTGGTTAATCGGGTCGAGGATAATAATCGCGTCATCTTTCATACGCAGAGAAGAAGCCGCGTCAATCCAGTAACCTTGCCAGCCGCTTTCACGAAGCTTTGGATAGATTTCGTTGGTATAATCGCCGCCCTGGCAGGTAATGATAATATCCAGCGCCTTCAATGCTTCCAGGTCATATGCGTCTTGCAGCGTGCCATTGTTCTGGCCTGCAAAAGACGGAGCCGCGAGGCCTAACTGGGAAGTAGAGAAGAAAACCGGACGAATGGCGTCAAAATCACGTTCCTCAACCATGCGTTGCATGAGAACGGAACCGACCATACCGCGCCAACCGATAAAACCAACATTTTTCATAGCGACTAATCCTGCGGGGGTTTGCATTGTGTGCGTTAATTGGAATTACCGTCCACATTACAAAATGCTGTCAAAGTCGCAAGTGAAATTAATCAATGATCTGCAACCTATTAGAAATACAGCTTATTAGAGACAACTATTCATGACCGAAATTATTTCTGCGGCAGTATTGTTAATCCTGATTATGGACCCGTTAGGTAATCTGCCGATCTTTATGTCAGTGCTCAAGCATACTGAACCGAAGCGTCGCCGGGCGATCATGATCCGCGAGCTGCTTATTGCGCTGATAATCATGCTGATTTTTTTATTCGCTGGGGAAAAAATCCTCGCGTTTCTCAACCTGCGCACGGAAAGCGTCTCGATTTCCGGCGGGATAATTCTGTTCCTGATTGCGATTAAAATGATTTTCCCAAGCCATGAAGGGAACGCTTCTGGCCTGCCTGCTGGTGAAGAACCGTTTATCGTGCCGCTGGCGATCCCGCTGGTTGCCGGGCCAACGTTACTGGCAACATTAATGCTGTTATCGCACCAGTATCCGAATCAGATGGGGCATTTAGTCATCGCGCTGTTGCTGGCATGGGGTGGAACCGTGGCGATTTTGCTGCAATCGTCGTTATTCCTGCGTTTGCTGGGCGAAAAAGGCGTGAACGCGCTGGAACGCTTGATGGGCCTGGTGTTAGTCATGTTGGCAACCCAAATGTTCCTCGACGGCCTTCGGGTTTGGATGAAAGGTTAAATTTATAAACACTGATTGAATTCCCTCTCCCTCAGGGAGAGGGTTAGGGTGAGGGTGAAAAATCCCCCTCATCCCAACCCCCAGACACAAAGAAAAGCCCCTATTAAAGCTCGATAACCAACCCCGCCTCGCGCGAATCCGGCGTCACAACCACGCCAAACTCGCCCGCCGCACCTTTACCTTGCTTCACGCCTTTCACGTTGCCGATATTGCGCAGACACAGCGTCCAGTCTTTTGCCTGCCCGTCGCCCTGCACCGTCAGCGTATTCCCTTCGCGCTTAACCTTTAGCGTATAAATAACCGAACCGTCTGCTGCCGGGACTTCGCAGATAGCTTCGCGGCCATCATCCAGATTAAACAACTGGAAGGCGGTGCCTTCATGCCATGCGTAATCCGGTTTTTGATCGTTGTTGCCCAACGCCAGCAGCGTGTTGTCACGCACATACACCGGCAAGCTCAGGAAATCATGCTGCTGTTTGTGCCAGCGGCTGCCCTGCGCTTCATGATTAGTGAGCAGATGCGTCCAGCGGCCTTCTGGCAAATAGAACTGCACATCACCCGCTTCACTGAACACCGGCGCAACCATCACCGAATCACCCAACATATATTGGCGGTCAAGATAATCGCAGCCCGGATCGTCCGGGAACTCCAGCATCATAGAACGCATCATCGGCGTACCAAACTCTGCGGCCTGTGCTGCCTGGCGGTACAAATACGGCATCATGCGTGATTTCAGCTGCGTGAAGTGGCGCACCACCTCGCATGCTTCGTCATCGTACGCCCATGGCACACGGTAGGATTTGCTGCCGTGCAGGCGGCTGTGGCTGGAGAGCAGCCCGAACGCGCACCAACGTTTGTAGACATGCGCAGGCGCGGTGTTTTCGAAGCCGCCGATATCGTGGCTCCAGAAACCAAAACCGGACATCCCCAGCGACAACCCGCCGCGCAGGCTTTCCGCCATCGATTCATAGTTGGCGTAGCAGTCGCCGCCCCAGTGAACCGGGAATTGTTGTGCACCGACAGACGCTGAACGGGCGAACAACACCGCTTCTTCGTCGCCGAGTTCCTGCTTCAACACATTCCACACCAGTTCGTTATAGATGAACGCATAATGGTTGTGCATTTTCTGCGGGTCGGACCCGTCATGCCAGACCACATCCGTTGGGATGCGCTCACCAAAGTCGGTTTTGAAACAATCCACGCCCATGCGCACCAGGCGTTTCAGATGTCCTGCATACCATTCGCACGCCGCCGGATTGGTGAAATCAACAATCCCCTGCCCTGGCTGCCATTTATCCCACTGCCACACCGCGCCGTTCGGGCGTTTGAGCAGATAACCTTTTTCCATTCCCTCACGGAACAGCGGAGATTTTTGGCCAATATACGGGTTAATCCACACACAGATTTTCAGGCCACGCGCTTTCAGGCGTCTCAGCATCCCTTCCGGGTCAGGGAAGGTCACCGGGTCCCACTCAAAATCACACCACTGGAAAGCCTTCATCCAGAAACAATCGAAGTGGAAAACGTGCAGCGGCAGATTGCGCTCGGCCATACCGTCGATAAAGCTGTTAACGGTCGCTTCATCGTAATTCGTCGTAAATGACGTGGTGAGCCACAAACCGAATGACCAAGCAGGCGGCAACGCTGGGCGGCCTGTGAAGCGGGTGTAACGGTCTAGCACCGCTTTCGGCGTTGGGCCGTCTATCACGAAGTATTCGAGGTATTCGCCTTCTACGCTGAACTGCACTTTGGAGACTTTTTCGGAGCCGACTTCAAAGGAGACACATTCCGGATGATTCACCAACACGCCGTAGCCACGGTTAGTGAGATAGAACGGGATGTTTTTGTAGGATTGTTCGGTACTGGTGCCGCCATCGCGGTTCCAGGTTTCCACCGTCTGGCCATTTTTCACCAGCGCAGTGAAACGTTCGCCGAGGCCATACACCGTTTCGCCCACGCCTAAATCCAGGCGCTCGAACATGTGCGTATTGCCGTGGTTTGCGTCCTGCACGTAGCCGTTATTTTTGAACGCACTACCGGTGATGCGCACGCCGTCGCGCAGGAAATCCAGCGCCCAGTCGTTGCCCTTTGTGACTCGCACACTCAGGTTGCCGCTTTTCAACTCAGCGAACTCAGCCGTGTTTTGCATCGTCACGTTCACGTCATGGAGAACATTCAGCGGATAATGCGGACCGTTATTCACCGCGCCCTGGAAGTGTTCAATCCGCACCCCGACAATACCTTCCTGCGGCGAGAAGAAGCGCAGCGTAAACAGAGGCGTATCGAGCTGATTGCCCCGTTCGCTGACATCTTTCGTGCCTGCATACACCACCATTTCGTTGCCGTTCTGCTCCACGTCAAACACCTGAATCGGGTGAATCAACGTAAGTCCAGGCTGGATCAGCCAGTTACCGTCACTAATTTTCATTATGCAGTCCTTACAATGCTGGAATTTTTTGGAAACGGCGTGGACGCAGTGTTGATAACCCACCAGAGCGGTACGCCAGGCAAAAATGAGCGTGAAATTCAATATCAACGGTTGTAAAGCATCTGGCAGAGGGTCGGAATTCTAATTTCTGGTTATCAGATTACGTTTCTTGATAAGTGTGAGCGGAGTCGCTCTCTTCGCAGGCTAAGAGTCAAGGAGAGTCTGTTTTTCGTGCGGTTTGATTGATCTGGCTAATAGTTTCTGAGAAATCATAGGGGAAAGAGGAAAGCATTGTTTGGTAAGGGGGAAAAACTCGGTATACTGCGCACCGCCTCCATGTAGCAATCGAGGCTAGGAAGATCGTCGTCTCCGGTGAGGCGGCTGGACTTCAACTCCAGTTGGTGCCGCCAGCGGTGCCGGGCAGGTTCGACTCCTGTGATCTTCCGCCATTTTTTGCATTGCTAAATCATTTTGTATCAATAGATTTTATTTTTCGAATTGATTCAACAACAGTTGATAATTGTTCAAGGTGTTTCAAAGAAAAATCTGGTTCTTTGATCTTTGTAAATGCGCTATCTGTATTAATGTTCCAGTTTTCGAAGATATCTCTCATTTCACTTTGGCCAACTTTATTTCCATAGACTTCAAGATAGAACTTCCCAAAACTTATTGCATGCATCCGATCGCTTCGTTTCAAAGCTTCGTGCACATATGCATTAGCAATATTGAATGCATGCTTGGCCCAAGCACCAAATAATGTGACAATGATAAGCCCTTTAACTAATAGAAATAAAAAAAACAGCCAGTCGATATTTTCTTTAGCCGCATGATTGAATTGATAACCACCATATAAAAAAGTGGCAATAGCGGCACTTATAGAAAGAAACAAAGCTATCCCGCCTTGAACATTCCACCAAAAGGCTTTTCTTTCAAAATGAGCACATTTAACTTTAAGCCCTGTTACAGCTGTATCCACATACTCTGGAAATTTTATTTCAAGACGAGCCTGCTGTAATTCCTCCTGATCTTTTTCAAGTTCTTTGATCTTTTCTTTTATTTCTACCTCTCTGTCATAATAACTTTTTTCTTTATTTGCAATTAACTCCTCCCTTTCTTTTACTTTCATATTAACTTGATTAAGCTTTTTTTCAGCCAATTCAGTTTGAGAAATGAGATGACTCTCCTTTAATTTATAATTTTTCTCTAAAATAGCCTCTCTTTCTTCTAAATCCTTTATTCTTTCAATTACACTATTTTTTAAAGAATCGTCAAATCTTGTAGAGGTATAATATGCAGAAACTCTAGACTCGTTAGATTTTTCTTCTTTTTCACGACTAAACTCTCGCCTTATATCTTCAGGAAGTAATTTCAATACTCTGCTTCTTTGCGCATGAGTACAATTATCAACCACACGAGAGATGGTTATGAAATCCAGCATTAACAACACATCCTTCACTACTTTATCACTGCAAGCAGAGAATATTTTAGTTATTGTATTAGATTGTGCCGATTCGAAAACATGTCTTATAGCACCTTCGTTTAAAAAAGAAAGTACTTTTGAAATTGAAGATGCACTCATATGGCTAAAAAGAGTGGAAATCTCTCTTGCATTGCTATTTTCAACAACCTCAATGAATTCCTGATTTGATATATTCTCCCATAAAGATGGCAATGCATCTCTTTTAAGAGATTTTACTCTGGTTTTTTTCTTAACTATATTATTCATTTTATTTTCTTCATAGTTTTTATTTTCTGGAGTGCTGTCATCAAGAATATAGATGAAACTCCATTAAAAAATTTCCCGACTACAATTTATTTAACTCGAATAATTAAGCCCTGCTATACCTATATTTTAATATCTAATCTTTCCAGTTCCTTCCGCCCAAGTGTTTTCAACCAATTCCCCAAACTCATACCCGCATCTTTCGCTGCAACTTCAAATTGAGCTTTCAGTTCTGGTGTGATGCGGATCTGAAATGTTGGAGATTTACCTGCTACAGACTGTTTTGCATCCCTTTTTACAGTTGACATGTACGTACCCACAGGGTTAGTTTAAGTAGTCAAGTGACACCCTAGCATATGGTCACCTGAAAAAAAACGCCCCCGAAAAGTATTACGAGTACCAGACGAGGGCTAACCACAAACGTTAATGGAGTTAACGACATGGCTAACACGAATACTATCACAGCCCATCCCCTTGAAAACTCATACCCACAGCCAGTTATTGAATCAGCAATCACGACATTAATAAAAACCCCGCTCGGTGCCACGCACGATCTCTTCCAGGTGCTCGACGCTTGCCAGCACTATGTTGATGCGCTTATTGAAAACGACGACAGCACCGAATGCATGGCACTGTGTGGGCGTTTGCTTGCAGCATTCGAAGTGTTGAAAGTCGCACTAAAAGCACCGTTGCCAGCTCATCTAATTGAGCGCCTGACGGTGGATGTGGCAGAACCCGATAATTATCGCGGCACGCTTTCTACCGATTCGGAAACCCTGCGTGAATACTGTGTATCGCTAACCCTATTATTGTTGCAACGCCAGCAGTCAGCGGAGCAGGAAGAACACATCACCGGATTGTTATTCGAGTTGGTTAACGTTCTGGTCGAGGATTTGAAAACGCCACGCTTTGTTCGCTGCGATGGCGGGCTGACAATGATTAGCGGTGAAGCGGTGCCGGGAATTCACTGATTCCGGACTTTGCGGGTGAAAGCTAGCTGTAACTCGTACAAAGTTTTAAGGTCATTCCTTACCTGTTTAACATCCACTTCTCGATGGTATTATTTTTTGATACCATCGAATAACAAGGAAGTCATACTACAATTGTATGAAACGACAACATCAAAGGACGCCAGAAGCGATCTATCGCCGCCCCGTTTCCGGTTCGCTGGAATGGCGGGACTTTAAAGCGTTAATAATAGCGCTAGGGGCCGAAGTGGATGTTAGTGCCGCCGGATCACGAGAAGCCTTTACCTTGCATGAAGAAGTTCGTGTATACCACCGGCCCCATCCGCACTCTACGATGGATAAAGGTGCAGTAAATGCGACTCGTATTTGGTTAGAAAGTATGGGAATTAAACCATGAACAATATTCTTAAAATCAACGACCATCCAGCGATTGTCAGTTTTGACCCAGACATTGAAATGTTTCGTGGGGAATTCATTGGTTTAAACGGCGGTGCCGATTTTTATGCCTACAGCGTACAAGAACTGAAAACAGAGGGAGCCGAGTCTCTGAAATTCTTTCTTGATACATGCCGTGCAAAAAACATTGATCCTTATAAATCATACAGTGGAAAGATTTCAGCGCGTCTAACACCCGAAGATCATGCCGCTCTGGAGCGCATTGCACTGGCGAGTGGGGAGAGCATTAATCAACTCCTGAACCAAGGCGCAAAAATGATAATCAAACAGCATGATGCTTAACAACAGGCTAGTGATAACTAGCAGCGAGACGGGAGAGATGGCCCATTTCGCCCAATTTTTCAGCCTTTTTTGTGTGCACAGCATGTGACATACTATGCCGCTAAAGTTTGCGCCGTATAAGCAAAAGAATCAGTCAGTTAGACTTACCTGGCGGAAATGAAAAGAAACAAAGGGTTGCGTGATGACGTAGCCCTTTTTTAATGCCTGAAGATGCAGGCAACAGCAATGGAAGAGGTTTTTATGAATTGGGATGTGTTGAAGTGGTTGATTGGCATCTACTTTGGCTGTTTTTTTGGACTTCTCAAAGTCGCCTACTCAGACCCAAAATTTTATCTGGAATACATCGATAAAAAACTCACCTGGTTCTGTTACACCTGCATGATAGCGTTCAGCGCCTTCTGGTACGGGCTGTATGCGTGCAGAAGCTACACCGTAGATAACATAGATCTGATATCAGAACAGCTTTCCCATCTGGACAAAGAATACAGCTACGTCACTTCTTATCTTTTGGTCTTGATTATTGCGTCCTGTTTATCCTTCGCCGCCAGCATTTTGTTTATTGATATCGCGCGCAGGAAACAAGCTCATTTGAGTTCTTAAACACGAAAATAGCGTCGATAAGCGCTGAAAAGTTGAAAGCCCGCATGATGAATTCATGTGGGCTTTTTGTTTTATGGTGGCTTGGTTTATCAAGGTTACGATGCTGTTTTGTTTAAATATTTGTGTAGTGGTAGCGGCAAGAGACAATAATCAGAAGGTCATTCTCCGCATCCACGTAATAGACAAAACGGTGCTCCTGAGTAATACGTCGCGACCATAAGGGCTTATGGTGCTTCAACGGTTCTGGCTTACCGATACCAGATTTAGGGTCTTCCAGAGCAGCTCTGACGAGTTCGTCGATTTTAGCTTTTACTTTTGGGTTATTTTGTTTCCACCAGGCTATATCTGCGGCCGCTTCCTGCGTAATTTTCGGCTTCATTCAAATTCATAATCCGTCAGTTCAGCACGATCGGCCTGTTCCAGCGAACGTTCGATATGCGCCGCATTCACCGGATTTTTAAACAGATGTAATGTTTCTTGAATGGACTCAAATTCAGCCGCATCAATGACGACAACACTACCCGCGCCTTTGCGCGTGATGAGCACCGGTGCACGGTCGTCATTGGTCTGTTGCATCAGCGCCGCCAGGTTTGCGCGGGCATCGGTATAATTAATGTGTTGCATTTTTGTTCCTCTCAATTGCTTCTAAATATTATCGCATCAGTACAGGTATCTGTACAGGTGAGAACGGAAAACACTTCACCCGCTAAAACCCTTCGTAATACACCTTAACAATCTGTCTTACTTTCAACGGGTACTATTCCTGCTCACTTTGAAAGGGATGCTTCTGTATGAATAAGTTGATGAAAATTTTGCTGTTAAGTGTCGTTGCGCTGTCTGCTACCGCTTGTTCAAGTGACTATGTGATGTCAACCAAGACTGGCGACATGATTGTGACGCAAGGGAAACCGCAGGTGGATAAAGACACTGGCCTAATCAGCTATACCGACCAGCAAGGTAACGAGCGCCAGATTAATGACGATCAAGTCGTGCAGATGATTAAGAAAAACTGATTTACGGATAAGTAACCAGCCAGCGCGACTGGCTGGCACTTCATACGCAGCAACAGCCTTCCGAAAAAAGCCAATCTGGAAGGTATCTCGTAAAACTAAAAACCTACCAAAACAACGCGTTAATATCCCTCATTAACTTGTGTATGCTTTGCGTACAAGGAAGATGTAAATCTGCACAAAAATGATATACTGAGGTGATATATGGCAACATTGTTTGGAGAAATGATGGGACGAATTCTTCTGGATCTGTCAGACGAAGTAGTGCGCCGTCTGGACGATTTAAAGCAAAGCCGTAATCTTCCTCGTGCAGAATTACTTCGAGAAGCCGTTGATGAGTATCTCGAAAGACATACGCAGGTTGCCGTAACAGAGGCTTTTGGCCTTTGGAGTGAGCATGCCGTCGACGGTGTGGAATATGAACGCACCCTTCGTGAGGAATGGTAATGGTGGAATCATCGGCTATTTTTGATACCAACATCCTGATTGATTACTTAAATGGCGTTCCCGAAGCAAAGGTAGCCCTGACTGCTTACGGATCTAAACCTGCGATAAGTGTGATCACATGGATAGAGGTCATGGTGGGGGCTAAACGATTCGGTCATGAACAACAGACAAAACAATTTCTGAGCGGGTTTGATGTATTACCCGTAAATCAGGCAGTTTCAGAACAGGCTGTAGAAACTCGTCAGGAATACGGCATGAAGTTGCCAGATGCCATCATTCTTGCGACGGCCAAAGTGAATCTGAAACGCCTAATCACCCGCAATAGCAAAGACTTCAAAAACATTCCTGGTGTAGTGATGCCTTATTCACTGGCTTGTTAAGGCACTACTGGTTTACACGCCACGCAATATCCCGCATCGCTGAACGCGCAGCCTGGCTGATTCCTCCCAGTTGGAAGAAGCCATGTATCACGCCAGAATAGCGCTGGCATGTGCACTCCACGCTTTGATCGGTTAAACGAGAAAACAATAATTCACCTTCATCTCGCAGCGGATCGTATTCCGCTGTAATGATATGAACATGAGGTAACCCGGCAAAATCATCACGCCATAGCGGGCTGGCTTCAATGTGCTCTTTAGGTGTGTGCGGGAAATAAGCCTCAAAGCCAGAAAGAAGTGTGTCGCGCGTGATGACGTAATCTGCCCCGTTTTGCGAATAGCTGGGCATCTGCGCGGTCGCATCAAGCATCGGATAGATCAGAAGTAATGATTTCGGCAGCCATTCACCTGCCTGTTTTAATCTGAGTGCGATGACAAACGCTAAATGACCACCCGCACTATCCCCTGCCAGGATGATACGGTTTGTATCTACACCCAGTTTTTCTGCATGTTGATAAATCAGCCTTGCAGCGCTTTCTGCATCATCATGCGCTGCGGGATAGACATATTCTGGTGCGAGGCGATATTGCACGGCAATAACTCGACAGCCGCTGAAAAATGCCAATTGCCGTAACTGGTTATCATGCGTTGTAAATCCACCACTCACAAAACAACCGCCGTGGTAGTAGATAACCGTAGGCATAACGCCCTCAGCATTAAGTGGCGATACCAGGCGCAATGTGACACCGTCCAGCACAATATCTTCCACTAAAACTCGTTGCTCAATTTCCCCAGCAAGAACCGTACTGGCGATATACCCGGCGCGGCGCTGTGCAAAAGTTTGTGCGCGTGAAGAGGGCCTTCCGGCGGCGATAAATTCATCGACCAGTTCTGCGATTTTAGGTTCAAGAGCCACAGCAATAATCCTTTTTACTGTATGAATACGAGGCGAGTCTGCGAAGGGATCGATTAGGGTGGATGAGCGCAAGCGCATCATCCACCACTAACAGGCACTACAATTTACTCCCCTTCCCCTGGGAACAGGAACGGGTTGATGCTGCTGCGAGCAAAACCTTCTTGCTCCATGCGCGCATCCAGCACAAGCGTTGCTAAATCGTCGGCCACGGCTTCCACTTTGGCATCTTTTTCCTGATAGAGAATCTTCAGGTAAGTGCCGCAGTCGCCACAGCTTTCCGCTTTAATCGCTGACTGTTCGCTGTCGAGCGACCAGTAGTTCAAATCGCGGGTCTGCTCGCAGTTGCTGCATTTAATGCGCACCACGTGCCATTCGGTTTCGCACAGGTTGCAATGCAGGTAACGCAGGCCACTGGTGCCGCCAATCTGCACGACGCTGGAAACCGGCATCGAGCCGCACACCGGGCAGAACTGGCGCTGCTCACCGTATTCAGCTTTCGCTTTGCCTGGGATCAAGCTCGCCATTTGCGCCCAATAGAGTGACAACGCCGCCCAGATGAACGGGGCTTTGTCGCTACTCACCAGCGCAAAATCGGTGTTAAACAGCGCTGTGGCCATCTCTTCGATTTCTTGCGTCGACGCTTTTTCCAGATTTTCGATAACCGCCAGTGCCTGGCCGCTCATTTCCGGTTTCAGCTCGGCAATCAGCGAGTTAAGCAAACGCTGCCAGTGCGGGTCGCGTGGCAGAACGTGGATGTCCAGCGGCGGCTTGCCCGTTTCAGATGATTTCTGAATCAGCGCCGTTAAATCCATTTCCAGTGGGTGGTCATACAGCACCACCTCCTGCGCATGGGCGATCAGTGCGGCAAAGCGCAGGTAATCGCCCAACGGATTATCGGTTGCCAGTTCGCGCAGTCGTTCTGCTCGGCGGTTGTAGAGATTTTTCAGCCGGGGGAACAACAACGGCGGAATATTATCCGCCGTACGTTTCTCGCTCGAACCCAGCTGATCTTGCGGGATTATGCGAATACTCATTCCTGTCGTTTTTCCTGTTTCTGGCGAACTTCACGATACCATTTCGGATGGTGTTTCTTCGCCCAGGTCGTTGTAACCCAGCCTTCCACCATCGCAGTAATCGTGCCTTTCACCCAAAGGGCGGCGTAGATGTGGACCATAATAACCACAATCAATGCCACTGCGGCAAATGAATGCACCATCAGGGCTACGCGGATCACCGGGATTGAGAATGCAGGCGCAAAGTAAGGACGCCAGATAATCACGCCACTCACCAGCAACAGCACCAGGAAGATAATCGCCGCCCAGAACACGCACTTCTGGCCGAAGTTATACCGCCCGGTATCACCTACTTCCTCGTTGACGACGATCTTACGAATATTCTTCGCCCAAAAGATATCATCCCGATTGATTAGATTGTGGTGCCAGTAACGGAAAAACATGATGATAAACGAGGCAAACATCACCACACCGACGAACGGGTGGAGGATGCGCGCCAACTGCGGCGTGCCAAGAATGTTCATCAACCAGTTGAAGGATGGGAAGAAAAAGCCCAGCCCGCTGATTGCCGCCAACATAAAGCAGAAGGCGGTAATCCAGTGGTTGATACGCTCAGGCGCGCTATAACGCTGAATAGTCACTTGTTTTTTCATGGCTTGCGCACCTCGTCATCGTCATGGTGCAGGTTATCGTCCTCTTCTTCGGCACGGTTCGGGCCGACACCCACATAGTGGAATACGCTGGCAGCAAAGGTCGCAGCAAAGCCGATAGCGGCCAGCGGCTTCCAGACACCTTTCCAGAATTTCACGGTTGGGCTGATGGACGGATTCTCCGGCAGGCCGTGATACAACGTCGGCTTGTCCGCATGATGCAGCACATACATAACGTGTGTGCCACCAACGCCTTCAGGATCGTACAGACCGGCGTTGTCGTAACCGCGCGTTTTCAGCTCGCTCACGCGCTCGCCCGCCAACGTTTTCATATCCTCTTTCGAGCCGAAATGAATCGCGCCGGTTGGGCAGGTTTTCACGCAAGCAGGCTCCTGGCCGACGGTCACACGGTCTACGCACAAAGTACATTTGTAGACGCGGTTGTCCTCCGGGTTCAGGCGCGGCACATCGAATGGGCAACCCGCGATGCAGTAACCACAGCCGATACACTGTTCAGACTGAAAATCGACGATGCCGTTAGCGTACTGAATGATTGCACCTTCAGCCGGACACGCCTTCAGGCAGCCAGGATCCGCACAGTGCATACAGCCATCTTTGCGGATAAGCCATTCCAGCTTGTCGTTTTGTTCGACTTCCGAGAAGCGCATCACCGTCCACGATTTGGCGGTTAAATCCGCCGGATTATCGTAAACCCCAACGTTACTGCCGATTTCATCACGCAGATCGTTCCACTCCGAACACGCCACCTGGCAGGCTTTACAGCCGATACAGGTGGTCACGTCGATAAGTTTTGCGACCTCTTGCTGATGATCCCGCGCCTGTGGCGCGGGTGTAATGCCGTTAGTAGCGGAACGACGGATGATGTCCTGAGATTGATAAGCCATAATTCGTCTCCGTTACACCTTTTCCACATTGACCAGGAACGCCTTAAATTCAGGCGTTTGCGTGTTGGCATCACCGACATATGGCGTCAGGGTGTTGGCGATAAAACCTTTCTTCGCCACGCCTTCGTAACCCCAGTGAATCGGAATACCGATGGTGTCCACTTTCTGGCCGTTAACATCCAGTTGGCGAATGCGTTTAGTCACCACCGCTTTGGCCTTGATAAAGCCACGGTTGGAGGAGACTTTCACCGTGTCACCGTGGGCAATACCGAGAGAATTCGCGAGCTTCTCGCCAATCTCGATAAACTGCTCAGGCTGCGCGATGGCATTCAATACCGCGTGTTTGGTCCAGTAGTGGAAGTGCTCGGTCAGTCGATAAGTGGTGCCGACATACGGGAACTTGTCGTGCTTGCCCATCGCTTCCAGGTCGCCTTTGAACACGCGCGCGGCTGGGTTAGAGACCACGTTCGGGTGCAGTGGGTTAGTACCGAGTGGCGTTTCAAACGGCTCGTAATGTTCCGGGAACGGCCCTTCTGCCATCTTGTCGATAGCGAACAGACGCCCTAAACCTTCTGGCTGCATGATAAATGGCCCAACGTCGGTGCCCGGTGCCGCTGCGCTGTAGTCAGGAATATCCGCCCCGCTCCACTTCGCGCCATCCCAGGAAATCAGGCGGCGTTTTTCATCCCACGGTTTACCCGCTGGATCGGCAGAAGCACGGTTATACAGAATGCGACGGTTGAGCGGCCACGCCCAGGCCCAGCCTAGTGTGTTGCCTAACCCTGACGGGTCGGCGTTATCACGTCGCGCCATCTGGTTGCCGTCAGGCGTCCAGCTACCGGCGAATATCCAGCAACCACTCGAGGTGGTGCCGTCATCGCGCAGTTGGGCAAACGAGCTTAACTGCTGACCTTTTTTCACCAGCACTGCACCGGTTGCCGGGTCGGTGACATCCGCCAGCGCTTTACCGTTGCTTTCCATCGCCACTTCTTCTGGCGCTGGGTTATCTGGCGTCTGGTAGTTCCAGCTCATGTTCAGCACTTGCTCAGGCAGCGCACCGCCTTCGGTCTGGTACATGTGACGCAAGCGGCTAAAGATACCCGCGAGAATTTCGCCGTCGTTCAGCGCTTCTCCTGGGGCGTCCGCACCTTTCCAGTGCCACTGCAACCAACGGCCGGAGTTAACGATCGAACCGTTTTCTTCCGCAAAGCAGGTTGATGGTAAGCGGAACACTTCGGTCTGGATTTTCGACGGGTCAACATCGTTCATCTCGCCGTGGTTTTGCCAGAAGTTCGAGGTTTCCGTGTTCAGCGGGTCGATGGTCACGAGGAATTTCAGCTTCGACAGTGACGCAATGACTTTGTTTTTGTTAGGGAACGAGGCAACAGGGTTAAAGCCCTGGCAGAGATAACCGTTCACCTTGCCCTGGTTCATCATCTCGAAATATTGCAGGACGTCGTAGCCTTTGTCCCACTTCGGCAACCAGTCATAACCCCAGCTGTTTTCCGCTGTGGCTTTGTCGCCAAAGAAAGCTTTCATCATCGAAACGAAGAATTTCGGGTAGTTACCCCAGTAGTTGACCTGCCCTTCCAGCAACGGTTTTGGCGTGTTGGCGGCAAGATAGGTCTGGAGGTCGGGCTGTTTTTCATTCGGCAGCGTCATGTAGCCAGGCAGGCTTTGTGACAGCAGGCCAAGGTCGGTCAGACCTTGAATATTGGAGTGTCCACGCAGGGCGTTAACGCCGCCGCCAGCCATCCCCATATTGCCGAGCAGCAACTGAATCATCGCCATGGTGCGAATGTTTTGCGCGCCCACGGAGTGTTGCGTCCAGCCCAGCGCATACAGGAACGATGCAGTTTTGTTTTTGACGCTGGTTTCTGCGATGTATTCACACACCTTGATGAAGTCATCTTTAGGCGTGCCGCAAATATTGGACACCACGTCTGGCGTGTAGCGGGAAACGTGCTCTTTAAGCAGATTCCACACGCAACGCGGATGGCTGAGTGTAAGGTCGCGTTTCGCGAAGCCTTTCTCATCCAGCTCATAGTTCCAGCTCGTTTTGTCGTATTTACGGTTTGCCGCGTCATAGCCGGAGAACAGGCCGTCGTCGAAGCTGTAATCCTCACGCACAATCAAATTGGCGTTGGTGTAGGCCTCAACGTATTCGCGGTTGAATTTATTGTTGTTGATCAGGTACAGCAGCACGCCTGACAAGAAGGCAATGTCAGAACCTGAACGAATTGGGGTGTAGAAATCCGCCACCGAAGCGGTACGCGTAAAGCGCGGATCGATAACAATGAGCTTCGCGCCATTGTGAATTTTGGCTTCCATCGCCCAGCGGAATCCGACCGGATGCGCTTCTGCGGCGTTGCCACCCATCACAATCACGAGATCGGCGTTCTTGATATCAACCCAGTGGTTGGTCATCGCACCGCGACCAAATGTTGGAGCAAGACTTGCTACCGTTGGTCCGTGTCAGACACGCGCCTGGTTATCCACGGCTAACATGCCGAGGGCGCGGGAAAATTTCTGGGTTAAATAACCGGTTTCGTTACTGGAGGCTGACGCGCACAACATGCCAGTGGAGAGCCAGCGGTTGACCGTGGTTCCCTGATCGTTCTGCGCAATAAAGTTGGCGTCGCGGTCTTCTTTCATCAGTTTAGCGATACGGTCAAATGCCGTTTCCCAACTGATTTGCTCCCACTTATCCGAGCCTGGCGCACGGTAAGACGGGAATTTAAGACGGCTTTCGCTGTGGATGAAATCCACCAGGCCTGCACCTTTCGGGCAAAGCGCACCGCGGTTTACCGGGTGGTCCGGGTCACCTTCAATATGGAAGATAGATGCTTTGGCATTTTTCGCTCCGTCACCGAGGCTGTACATTAACAGCCCACAACCGACAGAACAGTATGTGCAGGTATTACGGGTTTCACGGGTACGCAGTAATTTATATTGCCGTGTTTCCGCAAGCGCAACGCCCGGGGCAAAACCCAGTGCCGCTGCTGTAGTCCCTGCCATACCGCCAGCACAGATCTTAAAGAACTGTCTTCTGCTGACCTGCATGGATGCTCCTTTTTCTCGACATGTTCACATGACTTATAGGTGTATTTTTTTGCGGTCTAAGCCGCAAAGGTTCACAATCAAACCCAAACTGGCAATAACCCTTAATCCTAAAGAGTTAGTGTTGCAAGAATACCACATTAGGATTAAGGCTGTTCCAATCAGGTTAAGACAAAGTGAACAAATCCAACCCAAATCAGGACAAAATTGTGAACGCCATCACTGGTGCGCGGACGATAGATCTGTGGCAACGCCACGATTTACACCAGCCAAAAGGTGACTGGCTGGCTGAAGAAGTCCCTGTAGCTCTGGTTTACAACGGTATTTCGCATGTCGTTATGATGGCTTCGCCCAAAGATCTGGAGTCATTTGCACTGGGTTTTTCCTTATCAGAAGGAATTATAGATTCTCCTGCTGATATTTATGGGATGGATGTCATTTCGGTATGCAATGGACTGGAAGTGCAAATTGAGCTTTCCAGCCGCCGCTTTATGGGGCTGAAAGAACGCCGCCGATCTCTTGCAGGACGCACCGGTTGCGGCGTCTGTGGCGTTGAGCAACTCAATGATATTGGCCGTCCGATACCCCCCCTTCCGTTCACCCAGACCTTCGATTTGAACAAACTTGATGCAGCCTTAATCCAGATGCGCGAATACCAACCCGTCGGACAACTCACCGGTTGTACGCACGCCGCACTTTGGCTGAATGAAAACGGCACGATTCTGGATGGCAAAGAAGATATTGGCCGCCATGTGGCGCTTGATAAACTGCTCGGCGTTCGTTGCCGTGAAGGTTGGAATAACGGTGCGGTGCTCGTCTCCAGCCGCGCCAGCTATGAAATGGTGCAAAAATCGGCCCAATGCGGCGTCGAAATTTTGTTTGCCGTGTCTGCCGCCACCACGCTTGCAGTAGAAGTCGCACAGCGCTGCAATCTGACGTTAATTGGCTTTAGCAAACCCGGTCGTGCGACGGTTTATACCCATCCGCAGCGGCTGTGTTAACGAGTTGTACATTCCGTTACTTACCGACACCAATCACTCACTGAAGGTATTTGTTTGTTGGAATAAAGTTATTTCAACGGGCCAACAACCCATACATAAACAAATACGAGACTATCAAAATGAAAAAAGTATTAACTCTGATTGCTGTTGCTGTAATGGGTCTGTCTTCTGCTGCTTTCGCTGCTGAAACCACCGCAGCACCTGCTCCGGCAAAACACAGCACCACCACTGTACACCACAAAAAACACCATAAAGCAGCACCTGTAGCGCAGAAAGCGCAGGCTGCTAAAAAGCACCACAAAAAAGCGACAACCACTGCAGCGCCTGCAGCCAAACCAGCGGTTAAACCTGCTGCATAAGTTGGCAATAAAATCCTTCTCTTCTAATAACACCCGGCTTGCCGGGTGTTTTTTTATGGCTAAACCTGCTCATCACCGCAATGAAATAGATCTTCCAGGCCCCATAATTTTTTTGATTCTTTGACTCATCTGATGTTGGATAGCATTGCTCTTACAGTTGTCACAAACTACGGCAGGCCAGGCAAATTAAGGAACAGAAAGATGTCGGTAAGAAGAAGAATGGAAGTCGGTGAATTGTACACAGACCACTGCGAAGGATTACCAGAAGAACGCCGTGCTGGAAAAGAGTTGGTCTACGACTACAACCTGACGCGCCCAGCGCAGGAAACGGAGCGCGCAGAATTGCTCAAGCAATTATTCGGCAGCGTGGGCGAAAATTGCTGGATTGAACCCCCTATTCGCGTGGCTTACGGCAGCCACACTCATATCGGCAATAACTTTTACGGCAACTTTAATTTCGTGGTGGTGGACGATGCCACCGTAACCATTGGCGATAACGTGATGGTGGCGCCAAATGTGACGATTTCCACCGCCGGGCACCCTATTGATCCAGAAATCCGTAATACCGGACAGCAGTTTTCTTTACCGGTGACGATTGAAGATAACGTCTGGTTAGGAACGGGTGTCATCATCAACCCTGGCGTGACGATTGGCCGTAATAGCGTGATTGGCGCGGGCAGCGTGGTGACGAAATCTATTCCCGCAAACGTGGTTGCCGCAGGGGTGCCATGCCGGGTGCTGCGTGAAATTAATGCTGAAGACAAGCTGGCGTTTTCTCGTTGATACTGCCTGGTTTGATGCCCTCTCCGATTCGAGAGGGCACCTGAAAGCATCAAGACGCCGGGGATGCCACCAGTTTGCGAGTCTTACCATAAATAATGGTCAGCACCGCAGGGACGGTAAATGCGACGACTATCGCAAACACTTCATAAATCATTTTCGAATCTGGGCCGCTGAACAAACCTAATTCGAAGACATTCAACACTGGCAGGAAGCTGTAGGTTTTAACACCCAGCAAACCGGTAATACCCCCGCCTAATGCCGCACCGATACAGCCAAAGACAAACAACATTCTATATTTCAGGTTCACGCCATAAAGTGCCGGTTCGGTGATACCAAAGAAGGCGGAAATTGAGGCAGAAATCGCAATTTGCTTATCTTTGAGGTTGCGGGCAATAAAGATAGCGCCAAATGCCGCGCCAAATTGCCCCATCACTGCTGACATAAACATCGCCATTATGGTGTCGTAACCGTTGACCTGAATGTTGATAAGCGCAAGCGGGATAATGCCCCAGTGCACGCCGAAGACCACAAACAGTTGGCCGATACCTGCCAGTAATGCACCAGAAATCACCGGGCTTAGGTTGTAGAGCCATGCGTAACCGTTAGCAATGCCGACCCCAACGTAATCTGCAATTGGGCCAATAAAGGTAAAGACCACGAATCCACAAATAATCAGCGATAGGCATGGTACGAAGACAAATGCGGCAAGTTCCGGGATGACCTTTTTCAGCCAGCGCTCCACATGGCTCAGGAACAGCACGGCAAATACTGCCGGGATCACCGCGCCACCGTAGATTTTCACATTCAGCGCCAGACCCATAATATGGAACGCGCCTGGCACACTGGCATCGGTTAATGGAAATATCATCGCCGCGGTTAGCGCCAGCGCGGTAAATTTATTGGTTTTAAAGCGCTCCGCTGCCGTGACCGCAATAAATAGTGGCAGCATCACAAACACGCCACTCGAAAGAGCATTAAACACGGTGAAAATATAGGAATGGGTATCCACCAGGTTCATGGTTTGCAGCAAAACCACAATGCCTTTGACCACGCCGACACCCGCCAACACGCCGATGTATGGCGTGAAAATAGCGGAGAGTGTGGCCAGTAAACGACTTGCCCATGAGCCTTGCACTGCCACGGATTCGCTGGCGGCGGGCCTATCACCAAGAATATCTTTAATCGCATTAAAAACTTGCTCGACCTTCGGCCCAATAACAATCTGGAATTGGCCTGGGTTGTCGACTAATTTCACCACTTCAGGAAGATGATATAAGGCTTCCTGATTCACTTTATTCTTATCTTTCAGAGTAAAACGTAAACGTGTTGCGCAATGAGTAATATGTTCAATGTTTTCGGATTCGCCAACGTGGTGAATAATCTGTTGGGCAAGATGACTGAAAGTAGCCATAGTGATTCCTTAATAACAGCGCTTATTTTTATTGCCCGATAGCGATATCAGGCAACGTTGTAGGGTGCAGGTTTAATTACGCGTAATCGCCAGGTCTTGTTTTGCTTTTAACGGAAACACCAAAATCGGTAAAAATACGCTGTGGCAAATTATTACCTTTTGCTTCAGCAATATGATGCGCCAGAATCTGGAACGGAATCACCATTAATAATGGCGCAATGAAAATGTCGACATTGGCATTAATGGCTAAGGTTCTGGCGTCGTCGCTTTCACCTAATTTCACAGTGTAAATATAATCGGTATATTTTTGCTCATAGGCTTTAAGCAGCAATAAACGCTCGCGTGCTTCACCCGGTGTGTCGAGGAAGAATATACGGTGGTTACCGTTCACTTCAAAATAAGGGCCGTGCATAAACGCTTCCAGCTCAACGCCCTGAGATGGCACGCGAATAGTTTCCGCAAATTTTGTCTCCATCTCTTTAATCACACCGACGCTCGGGCCGTAACCAATCGCAGTGAATCGTGGGGATGCCGTTAATTCATCTTTCCATTTTTCAAAGAAAACTTCAGTCGTATCAATAATCTCTGGAATAGATTTTACGGCGACGGCCAGTTTCGCTAACTCTTCGGCTTCCTGAGCTTCGCTAATCAGACCGTTGCAGCGAGCGGTATAAACGCCCAACAGCATGAATTTGAAAATGGTCGCCACGTAACCTTTGGTGACGTAACCCACGCGTTCTTCACCAATTTCAATATCAATGGCGTGGTCAACGGTATTTGCCAGTTCACTGGTGAGTTTACTGGTTAATCCGTAGGTCGAAATCGGAAAACTTTTACGGATATGTTTTATCGCGTTGATGGTCGATGTGCTTTCGCCACTTTGCGAAACGCCCATCACTAAATCGGTTGAAGCATCCATTTTTTCGTAGTGCTGAAAATGGAACGGTTCTTCCACAGTGACACGCACATTTGCCAGATTTTCAACGTAGTACTTCGCGCTTTTGATGGCGTTGATACTGGAGCCAGTGGCTAAAACCAACCATGACCACTTCCTTTTAATCTCTGGTAGATCATGCGGATAACGATCAAGCATGCCCGATAGTGTGGCTTGCTCTTCGTGAATGTATGTCATCATTGTCGGCTTCATTGGCCCTCCTGAAATCAAAACCTGAAAACGTTTTCAGGTTTTAGGCTAGAGGAGCCAGAGTGGGGTTGTCAATCCACTTTTCAGCAAATGTGGTGGGGATCAAAAAATATCGTGCGCGGGTGTTTTTACACTGTTTGAAGTCAGCAAAAAGCAAAGATGAATTAGCAGGATTCTCCTGGCATGAAGCTCACCTGGATTTTTTCAGGCACAGTAGACTTTGCTTCATCTCTCAGCAGTGTCATTAAAATCTGCATGACGGTTTTGCCGATCAATTCGTTGTGATGGTTCACGGTAGTAATTCGTGGGATGAAATATTCACTGCCGGGGAAATATTCGCAGCTCACAATAGCAATATCTTCAGGCACAGAAATCTGCCGATCTTTTAATGCTCTGATAGCGCCTTTTGCCACATGATCATTAATTGCTACAATCGCTTCGGGCAATTTTTCGCTTTGTGCCAACAATTTTTCTATCGCTTCATAACCATGTTGCAGATAGAAGTTATTCAGCACAATATTATTATCATCAGCCTGTAGGTTGGCATTATTTAATGCATTACGGAAAGCATCAACACGCTGATGGGTAATATAAACGCTTTTTGAACCACCAATAAAACCGATATTTTTATATCCTTTACTTATCAGGTGATTAGTCGCAAGTGTGACACAACCTGATTGATCGCGCTCTACGCAAGAATAATCAACATCAGCCAGTTGCCTTCCTACAACAATAACCGGGATTGCTGAGCTGAGTTTTTTTAACTCTTGCAAGTACGAGTTGGGAACATTGTTATAGTCAATATTACCGCCAAGAATAATAACGCCATCGATCTGGCTATCGGTAATCGAATTAAAAATGTTCTCTTCAGGGATGATTTCACCCTGTGAAGAGGATTTATTAGCGGACTGCGTATCATAGAGCGTGACTTTATAACCCGCGCGCAAACTTTCATTTTCGATTTGAGCAACCAGCATCACAAAGTAAGGGTTACTAATATCAGATACCACAATGGCCAGCGTCTGCGTCTTTTTGGAAATCATGCCGCGCGCTAACAAATTTGGACTAAATTGCTGTTCCTGAATAACTTTCTCGACACGAGCGCGGGTTTTATCCGACACCCAACTGTTGTTATTCAACACTCTGGAAACCGTGGCAATAGATACATTGGCCAGTTCAGCAATATCCTTGATTGTTAGCGACTTTTTCATTTTTCTGTCCCTTTTCGACACGGCGTTAATAGTAGGGCAAGCCATCGTATGAAGCAAAGGAGGATTTTTCCTTCACCATTCACCTGGCTGACTCCACTTTTTCCCCAATCTGCCGATAACTTAACCAGACGCCAGGGCGACGCAACGGCGAGTAATCATTCGAGGTTAAAATGGATAGTTTTCAAAAAGATATTGATGAAAGGGCTAACCTGGCGTTATCCAACAAATTTGAGTTATTGTTGTTCCGCTTAGGGAAAGGTCAGCACTCTGATAAATCAGAGCTGTACGGCATCAACGTCTTCAAGCTGCGTGAAATTGTGCCGATGCAGAAAATCAATCGTGCGGCCGGAATGGTGTCACCGCTGTTAGGCATGGCCAATATTCGTGATCAGATTATCCCGGTAATCGATTTGCCAGCCGTCACCGGTTGCACACCAGAAACGGGGCTAAACCTGTTACTGATAACCGAATACGCCCGTAGCACGCAGGCATTTGCGGTAGAGTCAGTAGAAAATATCATCCGCCTCGACTGGAGCCAGGTTCACGCCGCCGAATCAGACGTCAGCAGCCGTAATATCACCAGTATTGCGTCACTGGATAGTGACGAATACAAAGGTGAACTGGCGCTGGTACTCGATGTTGAGCAAATTCTTTATGACATCATTCCCTCCGGACGCAATGTTGATGTCGCGGCCATTGAAGGAAGCACCAACCCTCTGAAACCGGGCGCAGTCGCCATTGTTGCCGAAGATTCAAAAGTCGCCCGCATGATGCTCGAACAGGGTCTGAAAGGGATGGGCATTCCAACGATGATGCATTCCACGGGCCTTGAAGCCTGGGAGAAAATCAAGGTTATCGCCGCAGAAGCCAAAGCCGCTGGACAGCCCATCACCGACCGCATTGGCATGGTGTTAACCGACATCGAAATGCCGGAAATGGACGGTTTTACCCTGACGCGAAACATAAAAACGGATATCACGCTCAAACAGATCCCGGTGGTGATCCACTCGTCGCTTTCAGGTAGCGCCAACGAAGATCACGTGCGCAAAGTGGGCGCGAATGGCTATGTCGCGAAGTTCGACGTAAAGGAGCTTTCGCAGGTGATTAATAAAGCGCTGGAAGGGGCGGAGCTTTAATCTTTCGGTTAATCCGAACCATTAAAGCTCGCTGACAGGGTGGATGCCGCGCACGCGAATCCACCCTGCAAACCGGGCATTACTCTAAATAAAACACTTCTTTTAATTCTGCACTCACCGGGCTGTTGTCCGGGTTACTCGGCATGATTTCGCTCATATGCTTCCACCAGCGCTGGCAAACTTCCGTTTGGGCAACGGCGTTCCAGCGGGCTTCGGACTCAATCTCTACCGTGGCAAAAAGCAGGTTGCGCGGCGCATCAAGATAAATGACGTAATGATGCGCACCATGCTGTTTCAACACCGCTTCCAGCTCTGGCCAAATTGGCGTGTGTCGACGTTGGTACTCTTCATGCGCATCAGGATTGACCTGCATCACAAAGGCTTTTCTAATCACAGTGCCTCCAGGTACAGCTCGCGCACTTCCTCACGCGTTGCCGCGCGTGGGTTGCACGGTGCGCATGGGTCAGCAAGTGCGTTGTCCAGCCAGCCTTCAATATCAGCGGTTTTAATCCCAAGCTGGCTGAAACCGGATGGAATACCAACGCGAGCGGACAGCGCACGAATGGCGAGAATCGCCTCAAAACTGGCTTCTTCCTCGCTCATCGACAGCGTATCCACACCCATCGCTGCGGCGACTTTCGCAAAACGCGAAACGGCTTTTGGACGGTTAAACGCTTCAATCACCGGCAGCAAAATCGCGTTGCACACGCCGTGCGGAAGATTGTGTGTCGCGCCCGGTTGGTGAGCCAGCGCATGCACCAGGCCAAGTCCGGCGCTGTTGAACGCCATGCCCGCCAGATATTGCCCGTAAGCCATCATTTCACGCGCTTCGAGGTTATGCCCATTGTCGACCGCTTTCGGCAACCACTGGCTAATCAGGCGGATAGACTCGAGCGCGTTAGCATCGGTCAGC
Source organism: Buttiauxella sp. WJP83 (assembly GCF_027594725.1). Taxonomy (NCBI): domain Bacteria; kingdom Pseudomonadati; phylum Pseudomonadota; class Gammaproteobacteria; order Enterobacterales; family Enterobacteriaceae; genus Buttiauxella; species Buttiauxella sp. WJP83. The sequence continues at coordinate 261,096 of NZ_CP110080.1, read as the reverse complement.
GGGTGCGCCGCGACAGAAACGTATGCTTCGATGGCGTGAGTCAGCGCGTCCATACCCGTGGCGGCAGTAACGCTTGCCGGGATATCCAGCATGACGCTGGCGTCATCTACGGCGATATCAGGAATCAGGTTTGTATCGATAATCACTTCTTTCACATGGCGCACAGAATCGATGATCACCGCGTTACTGGTCATCTCCGCAGCCGTTCCCGCAGTGGTGTTAATCGCCACCAGCGGAACGCCTGGATGGGTGACTTTACCCACGCCCGAATAAGCCGTTGATGGCCCTGGGTTGGCGGTCAGGATTTTCACTGCTTTAGCGGTATCAATCGGGCTGCCGCCGCCAAAGGCAATCAGGTAATCGCATGTTGCGGCCTGATACGCGGCAAAACCTTTTTGCACCAGTTCTTCAGTCGGGTTCGGGAACACTTCATCGAACAGTTCGTAAGAAAGCTGATGCTCGTCGAGCGCGCTAAACAGGCTGTCGAGCAGACCCATTTTCACGAGCTGCCCGTCGGTAATAATTAACGCTTTGCCCCAGGGTTTTGTGGCAATCAATTTCACCATATCGCCGATTGCGCCCGCACCGTGCAGACTGATTTTGGGTAACGCCAACATAAAGCTCATAGCTATTCTCCATAATGATCGTTTCCCCTCACCCCGACCCTCTCCCAAAGGGAGAGGGGGGTAAAGAGTTAAAGCTCTAATGCACTGGCCAATGGGGTCACGCCAAAACGTTTGCCGAGAGCGATGAGCTCGTCACGGCTGATGGTTTGTTTCATGCCGCCCATCGAAATCACTTTTACCAACACTTCAGCGGACTTCTCTGCGGTATCGATAAGACCAAATGCTTCATCAAGCGTTGGGCCGCTGCCGAATACACCGTGGAATGGCCACAGCACCAGCGAATGTTTTGCCATTTCGTCAGCGGTCGCGTTACCAATTTCATCAGTCCCTGGCACCATCCACGGCAGAATGCCGACACCATCCGGGAATACCACCAGACATTCGGTGCTGCCTTCCCACAGTTTGCGGGTGATGACGTCGGTGCGGTTTTCCAGCACGTAAGTCAGGGCAATCAGGTTGGTGGCGTGGCAGTGCATGATCACACGGTCTTTACCGCCGGTAGTTTTGATGCGCACGCTGTGCGACTGGAAGTGTGCTGCCAGTTCAGACGTTGGCACCGCTTCGTTCTCCAGCCCCCACAAAATGTGATAGCCCGTACCGTGGTTGTCCACTTTGACCACGCCAATGTTTTCCGCCGGAGCAAGTTGCACGTTGCGGAAGAATTTACCGGAACCGGTAACGATAAACGGCGTATTCGCCAGCTCAGGCATTGGCTGGCTCAGAGCGATGTAGCGCGGTGCGGCGTGGAATTCAGCCTGGAAAGGGGCGATGTCTGATTCATCCAGGCGCATCGTGATGTTGCCGCCGTTGCGCTCGTCCCAACCTTTCAGCCAGGCATCGCTAGTGGCTTTGATCATGCCTTCTACAAACCAGGCGTTAAGGATGTTCTGCATAGTCTTATGTTCCTTTGTGTTTTTTCTTCCCCTCACCCTGGCCCTCTCCCTAAGGGAGAGGGGATAGTTCGGTGTTGGGATTGTTCTGTTTCTCCCTCTCCTGTGGGAGAGGGCTGGGGTGAGGGCCCGGGCGAACTTAACCGCGCTGGCTCAACACGTCTTTCTCGTAACCGCGCACGGTCTTCAGCCACTGGGCATCAACCGGCGTGTCGTTGCGCTGGCAATACATTTCCCAGACTGCTGCCCACGGCAGTGATTTTTGTTCTTCCAGCAAGGCCAGGCGTGCGGTGTAATCGCCTTCAAGTTCCAGTTGGCGCAGGGTTTCGGTCGGTTCCAGCAACGCGCGCAGCAGTGCTTTCTTCATGTTGCGAGTGCCGATTACCCACGCAGCGATGCGGTTGATCGAGGCATCGAAGAAATCCAGACCGATATGAACGCGGTCGAACAGGTCGTGGCGGATAATTTCGCTGGCGATCGCTTGCGTTTCGTCATCCAGCAGCACGACGTGGTCGCTATCCCAACGCACTGGACGGCTCACGTGCAGCAGCAGGCGCGGCACATACAGCATGGCGCTGGAAATTTTGTCGGAGATAACTTCGGTCGGGTGGAAGTGCCCGGCATCCAGACACAGCGCAGTCTGGCGGCTGGTCGCGTAACCGAAATAGAATTCGTTGGAGCCGACGGTGTAGCTTTCCGCACCAATGCCGAACAGTTTGCTTTCTACCGCGTCGATATGGTGTGCCGGGTTGAGTTTTTCGCTCATCGCTTCATCCAGCGCAGCCACCAGGCGTTGACGTGGTGCCAAACGGTCAATGGTGATGTCTTTCATGCCATCCGGGACCCAGATGTTCATCACTGACGGCGTGCCCAACTGCTCGCCAAAGTACGCAGAAATTTTGCGGCTCGCTTTAACGTGGTCAATCCAGAACTGGCGAATTTCATCGTTAGCGTGGGACAGCGTAAAGCCGTCGGCGCTTAACGGGTGAGAGAAGCAGGATGGGTTGAAATCCAGTCCTAATTTGTTCGCTTTCGCCCACTCCACCCAGTTTTTAAAATGCTTAGGTTCGATCTTGTCGCGCGAAACCGGCTGCTCAGATTCCAGATAAATGGCGTGCAGATTCAGGCGTTTTGGGCCCGGAATCAGGCTTAATGCGCGTTCCAGGTCAGAGCGTAGCTCATCGGCATTACGCGCTTTGCCTGGGTAATTCCCCGTAGCCTGAATCCCACCGCTCAGCGCGCCTTCTGGGTTTTCAAAGCCCGCGACGTCATCGCCCTGCCAGCAGTGCATCGAAACCGGCAGGCGGTCGAGCTGAAGAAGTGCGGCTTCAACGTCAACACCGACAGCAGCAAAGCGCTGTTTTGCCAGTTCCCAGGCTGTTTCAAGAGATGTGGTCATGCGCAAAACTCCTTTCGTGTTTGAATATTCAGCGGCAACTGCGCGATATAACGGGCAATTTCGCTGTCGGTTTCGGGGTTAAAAGATTTCAGTTGATAGCTGGCGGCGACAATTTTTCGGAAGTCGTCGACATCAGTAATTTCGTCGAGCGCCATGAGCTGGCAGCCGATATTGCCAAGCGTTGAGGCTTCAATCGGCCCGGCAAGCACTGGAATACCGCAGGCATCGGCGCAAAGCTGGTTGAGTAATTCGTTCTGGCTGCCGCCACCCACAATGTGCAGGCAGCTAAACGGGCGGCCACGAACGGCGGCCAGTTCTTCCAAAGTTTTGGCATACAGCAGTGCCAGGCTGTCGAAAATACAGCGTGCGAGTTCGTTGTCAGTGAACGGAACCGGCTGGTTGCTTTCCCGACATGCCGCCTGAATTTCACGACTCATGCTTTCCGGATTAATAAAACGATCGTCATTTGGATTGATGACAAACTTGCAAGCTGCCGTCTGTTTAGTGCGATCGATAAGATCCGCAAGATCGGTAATGCCCAGCTCTTTGGTGACACGCTGCAACAACCACAGTCCCATAATATTTTTCAGGACACGGTAGCGCCCTTCCGCACCACCTTCGTTGGTGATGTTGGCGGCTAATGCCATGCTGTTGGCGTAAGGCGTTTTGCTCTCAAAGCCCATCAACGACCAAGTGCCGGACGAGAGATACGCGGCATCTTTATCTTTGAGCGGCGCACCGATGACTGCGCTGGCCGTGTCGTGAGTCGCAACGCTCACCACCGGGATTTTGTTGCCTTCGCGGCAAATCCACTGGCCGATAACGCGACCAGGGTGTGTTGGTTTACCAAACCATTTATGTGGAACGCCTGCCCAGTCGAGCAGCGTTTCATCCCAGCTATCGCTGTTGATATTGACCAGTTGCGTAGTGGTGGCGTTGGTGTATTCCCAGTTCATAACGCCCGTCAGGCGGTAGCAAAAATAGTCGGGAATTAACAGCGCGTGCTCGGCTTTATCAAGCAGCTCTGGCTGCTGTTCGACCAGTGCACGGAGCTGATAAAGCGTATTGAACGGCAGAAACTGAATGCCGGTGCGGCGGTAAATATCTTCACGGCCAAGCTGATTGAAAGCGAGATCCATCACGCCATCGGTACGGTTATCACGATAAGCCACGGGCAGCCCAACGCACTTGCCTTCACGGTCAATCAGCACATAATCCACACCCCAGGTATCGATACCGATGCTGTCGATTTTGATACCTTCGTCGCAGGCTTTTTGCAGGCCAGTGCGGATTTCATGCTCCAGCGCATCAACGTCCCAGACGGTGAAACCCTCAGCCTGTTTTAAGTCGTTGGTGAAACGATGAATCTCACGCAGGCAGATGCTGCGGGAGTCACGTTCAAAGCGCGCCAGCATGACACGGCCACTTGATGCACCGAGGTCTACCGCAACACTGTGGCGTAGAGTCATTTTTGGGGTCCTTGCTAAATTAATTGGCTCCACTCTAAAAACTAACGCCCTCGTCCACCTTCTTGACACTGACAGCCCCCATCAGCCGCTGGCAAAATGGCAAAGATGAACGTGAGTTATGTCACAAATTGATATTTACACCCCCAAAAACCGGCCTGTGACGCTTGCCGCATTTCCTGATAATTCCCACCCTTTCTTAAAAAACGTGCAATTTTTAACTGATTTCGTGTCGAAATTTTAAGGTGCCAGGGAGCTTCGTTACTTACTATCAATCGACAATTAAAATGTTCCGGGGGTAATGATGGCGGTATTGCATGGTTTTGATTTTTTCCCATCAGGTCATTCATCCGTGGCAATCGAGCCACGTTTACCCCAGGGGGCATTCCCGGAACACCACCACGATTTTTATGAAATCGTTATTGTTGAACACGGCACCGGAACGCACGTTTTTAACGGCCAGCCCTACACGCTAAGCGGCGGCTCGGTCTGTTTTGTGCGTGACCACGACCGTCATTTATACGAACACACCGAAAACCTCTGTCTGACCAATATTCTGTATCGCGCACCCGATGCCTTCTGCTTTTTGTCCGGGCTGGATAAGTTGCTGCCGCAAGAACAAGACGGCAATTACCCGTCGCACTGGCGCGTGAACCAGCCGGTGCTACAACAAGTGCGTGGATTGATCGAGCAGTTTGAACAGGTTGGCGAAGCAGCGGATACCCACGCCGTGGCTAACCGTGAAATCCTGTTTATGCAGTTGCTGGTTTTGCTGCGCAAAGGCAGCATGATGGAAGGCGCGACGAACGCGGAAGGCCGATTAAACCAGTTGATGGCCTGGCTGGAAGAGCATTTCGCCGAAGAGATTTGTTGGGAGCAACTGGCTTCGCAATTCACACTTTCCCTGCGCACCCTGCATCGCCAGCTAAAACAACAAACCGGTATGACGCCACAGCGTTATCTCAATCGTTTACGTTTGATGAAGGCCCGCTATTTGTTACGCCACGGCGAGGAAAGCGTCACAAATATCGCGTTTCAATGCGGCTTTGGCGACAGCAACCATTTTTCGACGCTTTTTAAACGCGAGTTTTCCTGGTCCCCGCGTGAGATTCGCCAGGGACGGGACACGGAACTTCAGTAATCGCGAACACAATCACCGTTTTATTTACCCAATAAGCCGATAATCTTTAGTTGGCTAAATTTTAGGATGGATAAGCGGTGACGAATCATTTAGTCCTCAAAAAAGCAGACTTCTTTGTCTCCGCCGCGCAACCCGTGGCGGTGGCAGACCGCTATCCGCAAAATGTTTTTGCCGAACATACCCACGATTTCTGCGAGCTGGTTCTGGTGTGGCGCGGCAATGGGCTGCATGTGCTGAACGACCGCCCTTATCGCATTACCTGCGGCGATCTGTTTTATATTCGCGCTGAAGACCGCCACAGCTACGAGTCGGTGAACGGTTTAGTCTTGCACAACATCATCTACTGCCCTGAGCGGCTAAAAATCAATGTCGACTGGGATGATTTACTGCATAGCGCGAGGGATGCGGGAAAAGATCCGCGCTGGCGGCTTTCCAGTCAAGGCATGGCGCAAGCACGTCAGTTAATCGTGCAACTGGAGCACGAAAGCGTGAAACCCGATGCGCTCTCGTTGTGTTTGACCGAAAGCCTGTTTCTACAACTTTGCATTACGTTGCGCCGCCACCGTTATCAAACCCAGGACGCCGCCGGACTGGACAGCAATGAAACATTGGATCTGCTAATGGCGGCATTGGGACAAAGTCTCGAAACTCCCTTTGAGCTGGCGCAGTTTTGCCAACTGCATCAAGTGGCAGAACGCCATTTACGCCAGGTTTTCCGCCAGCAAACAGGGATGAGTATCAGCCATTATTTGCGCCAGTTAAGGATTTGCCAGGCACAGGATTTACTGCGCAATAGCGAGCTGTTGGTTGGGAATATCGCCACCCGCTGCGGGTTTGAGGACAGTAACTACTTTTCGGTGGTGTTCACCAAAGAGACAGGAATGACGCCACGAATGTGGCGTCAGAGATATGCGGTAGAGACGTAACCCACCTGTTCCCAAAATAATTCGAGTTGCATCGCGGCAGCTCACATTGGACGTGAAACATGATGATTATTGTCTTGTATAACCCAACGATTGGGAACAATGGTCTTACATAGTTCCAGATCGGTAACATAATAATATTCCAGCTTTTCCTGCTGGCAATTGCTGTATGTTGAGAAGGCTAATCCAATGGGGATCAGAAAGGCGATGATGAAGCCTAATGATGCTGTAATCACACCAAATGCTCCCCAAATCTTACCAATCTTCGTTCTATTAGTAGGTATCGTGGTTCCTTTTGAAAAAAACACTCGAAAACCGGTGAAGATTACATAAATGAAAAGTGGTATTGCACCGATACAAGCGACAGCCTTAGCATGGTAAATAATAATGTTAGAGTTTGATAACAAGGAACGTAAGTCGCTCATCGGGACTGAATAGATAATAAAATCAAGCATACAAAAAGAAACACCTATTAAAATAAGGCTGGCCCCTTTAATCTTTATCCATTGCAAGAGATATTCTCTGGTCATTTTTAATATCTCGCATTAGAAAACAAATTGAAGAATAATGGTGCGTGTTGTTGATTCCACTCTCTCATTTGCCGCTCTTGTTCTAATGCAATGCGTAGATTGTCTTTAAGACTAGTAGATAGCCTAAATTCATCATCTAATTTATTTAGTTTAATATTTAGAGCGACACCTATTACAACAACAATAAACGTTGTTACAATAATAGGAATTGTAAGTAAAGTGAGCATCCCACCCACAACCGCAATCGCCACCCCAGACACAATGGTTTTCGCTGCATCCATCGTAATATCAACCAGGAAGTCAATAAGATCGTAATCAGATTTAAATATCAGCTCCACGACTCGCCATGCTAATGAACAGCAAATACAGAATTTGGTGCCTTTTACAAATGACTCCATAAGCCCGCGGGTACCAATCGCCATTTCTAGTATCTGTGGGTTGTCTAAAGCATAGCGCGTACCATTAAGAATGCGGCGCATGGAAGCATAGCCCGTTATTTTTATATAATACTTACCTCTGTATTGATATTTAATAGCCCGAATACCCAGCGCTCTGAAGTTAAAAACAAGCTTGTTTAATTCATTATAATACGCGCCTAAACTCCCAATGGTGCGAGAACCATCGAAAGCATCTTTAATGTTTCCAAGCCCCGCTCTGTAACTGAACAGGAAGTCTATCTTGCCGACGAGTTCGCTGGCAATTCTTTGTGCTTCACCTGGTGTCAGTAGCATGACGTAACAGCTTTCAGTAATAAATGAGCCGTTCATCATTGCCATATCGCGTAGTGTGGGATTCATGCTGGGGTAGGTTGGAAATAAAGGCTCATTCTGTAAACCCATTAGCATTTTTTGCATTATATATTCCCTTATTAATGGTTCCGATTTAATTGTTGGAATTTTGTTCCAATTAATAAAGTGAGGCAACATTTTTGTTAATGATATATCCGGCGATAAATATACATATTAATAATGTCTTTCTATTTATTGGTGTCAATTTATAAAGAGTGGTTTCCTTGAATATAGAGATGGATCAACACGCAGGGGAAAGATAAAAAAAATCCCCGACAAAAATGCCGGGGACTGATGTATAAGGAAAAGGTGGAAACAGGGGCAGTCAGGAGATCAGTTCGCCATACCTAATCCAACGATATTCGCGGCAATGATAATCACCACGCATCCCACGCTCAACACACCTACCGGGCGCGTTCCTGCTGATTTCCACTCTTTCATAATCAAGCCAACCAACCCGCCACACAGCACGTAGAAACTCATGTGCAGCATCCAGCTCATATAGTCGTACTGCGCCGGAATTCTGGCGTGACCCCAGGCGTAGAAGAAGAATTGCAGATACCACATCAAACCGGCCAGTGCTGCAAACAGCACGTTGCTGATGATCAGAGGTTTTGCCAGCGAGAAGTCGGCTTTTATAGACAGGTTTTGCATTTTTGCCAGACGAATGAAGCAATAACCCAGGTTAATCACCGCCCCGCCGCCCATGATGATCACATAACTTGGCAGTGCCACGTACAGCGGGTCAACGCCCAACGCGGCAGCGGCTTCATGCATTGGTTTTGCGGCGTCCATCGCAAAAGACATACCCGCCGAGAAGATGCCGCACATTACCGCCAGAATCAGCCCTTTTTTCAGGTTAAATTCTTCGGCTTTAATGCCCATTTGGCGCTCTTTGAGCTGCCCCGCTCGGGTAACAATCGCCACACCGACCAGCGCAACCAGTACGCCCAGCAGCGTCATGCGCCCACCTGGCGTGCCAATCAGCACATCAAATTTTCCGGCAATAATTGGCGTCATTAAGGTGCCGACGATAAGCGTAATACCAATCGCAATACCAATGCCCATCGACATGCCCAGGTAACGCATCGTCAGGCCGTAGTTGATATTGCCAATCCCCCACATCGCGCCGAAGAGGAACACCGGCAGCAGGGTAGATGCATTAAACGAACCGTAGTAAGCCCAGAAATCAGGTAAAAGAAGGTAACTGACCAGCCAGGGCAATATTATCCAGGAGACAAAACCGCCCACTGCCCACATCGTTTCCCATGACCAGCGCTGTACTTTCTTAAAAGGGGCGTAAAAGCAGGCAGCGCTGGCAGCGCCGACCAGATGCCAGATTATCCCCATCGTTATCGCGTTATCCATTATTTATCCCTCTGTTTTAACTAAAAAACGTAGGGGTGACAGCTCACTACCCCGAATCATCGAGTCTAAAGAGTGAGCAACGAGTGAACCTTCTATGTGCTGCCGCAGCAGGGGTAAAAATGGCAAAATTCAGGGGGTGCGATTGACGGGAGTCACAGTTCTTCATTTCCCCTCCACCCGATAACCGAGTGGAGGTAACGCTAAAAGAATTAACAGATTTTTGCTGTTTTCACGCCCAGCAACCAGGCCAGTTTTTCCAGAATATCCCCCTGATGTCCGAGGCCAATTGCACAATGGTGTGCAGGCCCACCAAGGCTCCAGAGCGTAGTGAACTCGCGCGCAGATAACGGGAAGCGGTAGCGGCTGTTAGTGTTGCCGATATCCAGAACGTCGCCAGGAACGGCTTCCCCGTGGGCATACTGCAAACACACGCCGTTTTGCGCATCTTCAACGATGGAAAGGAATGTCACCGGGCCGGGTTTGACCGTCATCTGAATGGACACGCCTTTGCCTGGTTTGCCGTGATAAACCGGCAGCGGCACAAGGCGCACATTGCCTTGCGCCATCAGCGGATGTGCCGGGCCATCGTGCCCCCAGAGCACCACGTCATCGGCAAACTCAATACCGTATGGCTCAGAGAACGAACCACCTGCGCCAAGCAACTGCTGTATTTTCATTGCCAGCACGTTTTTGATTTCATACTCCCCGGCGACCGGAATTCCGCGCTGGGTGAGCAGCGTGTTGCCGAGAATAATCGAGGTGATAATGTTTTCGTAAGCGTTGCCGTTGCGCCCTTCATAGTAATAAGCCAGCGCGCCGAGATGATTGTTTTCAATCAGTTGGTCCATGGCGCAGGCGGTTTGCACCGCTCGTTGCAGTTCTGATTTTTCACAGGTGGCATCGATTTGCAGTGATGCTTCCACTTCCTGCCATTTTCGGCCTTGAGCATCAGCCGTGACCTGTTCGCGATATTCCGCCAGTTCACACATCTCCAGCGGCTTAAAGCGCACGCCAAGTTTTGCACTCAGGTTGGTCATGTTGCTGTAAACGTCGACCATCCCGTCGTAATAGTGGCCCAATACACCGACCTGGCAGGCTGACAGCCCTTTTTGCATCTCAAGTGCTTGTAACCATTGCGCTGTTTGCTGCCAGACATAGTCATCACCTTCTAATGCACCGACGATCAATTGGTAGCGGATCCCCGCACGATTAAACACGTTGGCCAGCTCCGGGGCGCTGCACGCCTGGCAATGTGCCAGCCACTCGCCGGTGCGTTCACCACGGTCGGTCATATCGCGGATTTTTGCATACGGCAGGCCCATTTCTGGCTGGAGCGCCAAAATAATCACTGGCTTATTAATCTTCTGCACCAGCGGCAACACGGTAGAACTCAGGGCATAGGTGCTGATGTACAGCACGATGGCATCCACGGGCTGCTGCTGGAGGTGTGTGGCGAAGGTATCGGCTTTGGCAACGCTGTCGATCAGGCCGCCATTCATCACCGAAACATTAAGCTGTGCAAGGCGTTGATCGATGTGTTGTAGATAACCGGTGAGGCGTTGTTCAAGACCTGAAAATTGCGGCCAGTAGGTATCGAGTCCAATACCGAAAAGGGCGACATTAAGCGACATGTTGATGCTCCAGGCAAAATAGAAGCATCGACTATCGCCTGAAAGGCATCAGACGACCTTTGTGGCAATGCCAAATCCTGTCGCGGGTGGCAAAAAACGATTTATCCACCTGACAGTGTTCACATTTTCGCCATCATCACAAAAAGTTATAACCTTATAAAAACTACGGCATTGATAATCATTTTCAATATCATTTAATTAACTATAATGAACCAACTGATTACGCGGCGTTAACAGCTTATGCGCCGTCCAATGATAAATGGAGATGATGAACATGAGTTATACACTGCCATCCCTGCCTTACGCTTACGACGCCCTGGAACCACACTTCGACAAGCAAACGATGGAAATCCATCACAGCAAACACCACCAGGCGTACGTGAATAACGCGAATGCAGCGCTGGAATCTCTGCCAGAGTTCGCAAGCCTGCCAGTTGAAGAGCTGATCGCTAAACTTGATCAACTGCCAGCTGACAAGAAAACCGTTCTGCGTAACAACGCGGGCGGCCACGCTAACCACAGCTTCTTCTGGAAAGGCCTGAAAACCGGCACCACTCTGCAAGGTGACCTGAAAGCAGCCATCGAACGTGACTTCGGTAGCGTTGATAATTTCAAAGCAGAATTTGAGAAAGCAGCAGCAACACGTTTCGGCTCTGGCTGGGCGTGGCTGGTTCTGAAAGGCGACAAACTGGCTGTGGTTTCTACCGCAAACCAGGACAGCCCGCTGATGGGCGAAGCCGTTTCTGGCGTATCCGGTTTCCCAATCGTGGGTCTGGATGTGTGGGAACACGCTTACTACCTGAAATTCCAAAACCGTCGCCCTGACTACATCAAAGCATTCTGGGATGTGGTGAACTGGGACGAAGCAGCAGCGCGTTTTGCCGCTAAAAAATAAGTTGCATTGCAACTGCTGAGAGGCGAGCCTGATGGCTCGCTTTTTTTATATCTGTAGTCAGGCCACAGGGAGGAGCAGATGTACTATCCACTCAACGTTTATATTGGCAAAGTTCGTGAATATGCTGGCAGCAGGCCAAGCGCTATCGCCAAATACCAGGTCGACGGTGAGCTCAAACTCACTGAGCGGGGCCTGGAAGGCGATCAGCAGGCCGAAAAAATCATTCACGGCGGGCCGGATCGTGCGTTGTGCCACTATCCTCGTGAGCACTACCTCCACTGGGCACGCGAATTCCCTGAACAGGCCGAGCAGTTTACCGCCCCAGCTTTTGGCGAAAATATCTCAACGCAGGGGCTGACTGAACACGATGTCTACATTGGTGATATTTTTCGCTGGGGCGACGCGCTGATTCAGGTCACGCAACCGCGCTCACCGTGTTTCAAGCTCAACTATCATTTTGGTATCCGTGATATGGCCTCCCTGATGCAGAAGTCCGGGCGTATCGGCTGGCTTTATCGGGTGGTGTTGGCAGGAAATGTTTCGACGGATTTACCGCTGGAGCTGGTTTCTCGCGTAAGCGATGTTTCGGTGGCAGAAGCGATTGCCATCGCCTGGCATATGCCATTTGACGACGAGCAATATCATCGCTTGCTTAGCGCGGCTGGGCTGTCAGTGAGCTGGACGCGCACCATGCAGAAGCGCCGGATTTCGGGGAAAGTTGAAGATAACTCCCGACGCTTAATGGGATCATAAACCCCAGATACGAAAAAACCCGCCGAGGCGGGTTTTTAAATTTTTAGCTTTGTTAACGCTAACCTTACAGGCTAGTTACGTTACCAGCAGCTGGGCCTTTAGCACCACTTTCGATGGTGAAAGACACTTTCTGGCCTTCGTCCAGAGACTTGTAGCCATCGTTCTGGATAGCAGAGAAGTGTACGAACACGTCTTTTGAGCCATCGTCAGGAGTGATGAAGCCGAAGCCTTTGTCAGAGTTGAACCATTTTACGAGACCAGTCATTTTGTTAGACATAGATATTACCTTTTAGATTAAGTTTGCCTTCCGGCGCAATTGGAATGTTTTACAGATTTTTTAAAGCGATAAAGGAAGGTAGATCACGTCGAAGGGTATCTATGATAACTCTTTGAGGACTGCGTTACTAAACTGCTTAAAGGTCTGTGCTTCAAACCGATGAGTGCATTAACTCATATTTACGGTATGAATGACAAGGTTTATTTTAGCCATCCACAGGGCTGGAGCTCAGGCCGCCTCTGGGTTTCCCCGCCTGACGACGGGGAAAATCACCATTACTGCATAGCGCTTTGTGCAGTTGAATAGGCCTGCATAAACGCCTGGTGCTGTGAAGCCAGCGGAGCAATCAGTGAGTTATACTGGCTTGCCTGCTGTGACGTTGGGAATTGAATCCCCCCCGCGGTAAATCCAACCTGAGTCCCCTGCTGCTGGATGAAATCACCCACTTGCACCAGTTGAGCCGTGAAAGTTTGTGCGGCTGGGATCAGCGGAGCCATAGCGTCTGCTGGAGCAGTAACCACTTTTTGATAAACCTTATCGTAAACGGTTTTCAGCTCGTCAGCTTGCTTCAGGGTAGAGCGAGCGCTGTCTGCCTGCATTTTGGCATTCTGCACTTGCTGACCCAATACGTTAAGTGAACCATTAGCCTGGCGCAGTGGCCCGCTCTGGGTCATATAATCTTGTGGCACACGAATGCTGTTCACGCTATCAGCGACGGGCTTCATGCCATCGTCCATGACCTGATTCATCTGTTGGGAGAAACCGTACAGAATCGCGTAATCAGAAATGAGCGGGCCAAATTGCTTCTTCTGATCGGTCGTCAGCGTCGGTAAACGTTCACCGCTGCGCATCACCGTATTTTGTAAGAAATCGATAAACGCCTTACGTTGATCGCCTTCTTTATCAAAGCAACCACTCAAGCTCACCACCATTAAAATTGCCGCAAGCGGCGCAAACCAGCGTGACCAGGACTTACCTGTCGCCATCTTTTCTACTCCTTTCATCATTCAGTGCCAAAGCGAAAATGCATACCCAATAATGCTGCTAAGGATAGTCCAACCTGAGTTCGCAAGATACCCTTTGCTTCTAATCTCTTAAGGCAAATTTATACGATTCAACATCGGTTTTGGCGCGAATTTGCTGCCGTAACGACAAGGATGGGGCACGCTGTCGTTGGCAGTCGCTACGTACTCGCCGAAAGCGAATGTTGCTTAATTGTTAAACCCATCACAATTCCGATGACACCTTCTCTGCGCTGAATAAATATTAAGCCATTAATACTAAACAGTTTATTTTTACGAGCGGGTTGATGTTTATTGAATCAGTACGATAATCGCACACAAACACCTGCCAACTGATTGCCCTAAAGCCTGCCGAATGGTTTGATTTAACGAACGATTAACGAATTTTTGTTCGATAATCGAACAATCCAGAATCACTCCGACAAACTACGCCCGACCCTACACTCTGGCCATGGTTTGATCCTTTCGCAGGACTTGCCTTATGACAAAGACAACAACAACTGATATTCAGGCATTTATTAACAATAATCGGTTTTCCAGATACCAGTGGATGATCCTCGTACTGTGTTTTATCACGGTGGCGTTGGACGGATTTGATACCGCGATTATTGGATTTATCGCCTCCGACCTGGTGCAGGAATGGGGTGTGCAGAAATCTGACCTTGGCCCGGTAATGAGCGCCGCGTTGGTTGGGCTGGCTGTGGGTGCTTTAACGGCTGGGCCGATGGCTGACCGCATTGGGCGTAAAAAAGTGCTGGTACTTTCTATTCTGGTATTCGGCGGTTTTAGTCTGCTGACGGCCTTTGCCACCAGCCTGACATCCCTCGCCATACTGCGCTTCCTGACCGGTCTTGGCCTGGGTGCAGCCATGCCAAACGCGGCAACGCTGATGTCCGAATATGCACCGGAACGTAAACGCGCTCTGCTGGTAAACCTGATGTTTGTCGGCTTCCCAATTGGCTCGTCAATGGGCGGCTTTGTCTCCGCGTGGATGATCCCGCATTACGGCTGGCAAAGCGTTCTGGTATTAGGCGGTGTAATGCCATTGATACTTTCGGTGGTACTGATGATTTGGCTGCCTGAATCTGCACGTTATCTGGTGGTAAAAAACAAACCGCAGAAAGATATCGCCACTATTTTACGCCGGATCGCGCCACTGCCATCAGGTGAAAACCTGCGCTTCGTGCTTAACGAAGTCGGCGGCCACTTCAAAGATAAAACCGCACTTGGCGTGATTTTCTCGCCGCGTTATCTGGTAGGAACGCTAATGCTGTGCCTGACCTATTTTATGGGCCTGCTGATTTTCTATCTCCTGACCAGCTGGCTGCCGCTGCTGATTCGTGAAACGGGTGCAACGCTCAGCCAGGCGTCGATTATCACGGCACTCTTCCCGCTGGGCGGGGGAATTGGCGTTTTGATTATTGGCGCGCTGATGGATAAGCTAAACCCGAACAAAGTGGTCGCGGTGGGGTATTTGCTGACAGGGTTGTTCGTTTGCCTGGTGGGCTTCTCCACTTCAAGTCTGGTGCTAATGGGTGTGATGGTATTTATCGCCGGGACAATTATGAACGGCGCACAATCCTCAATGCCCGCACTTGCGGCAGGTTTCTATCCAACTCAGGGTCGTGCTACGGGTGTCGCGTGGATGCTTGGGCTGGGGCGCTTCGGCGGGATCCTCGGAGCGTTTAGTGGCGCATTCCTGATGCAGGCCGAACTGTCGTTCAAAACCATCTTCATGCTGTTGGCCATTCCTGCGGTGATTTCAGCGACGGCACTGATGGTGAAATCATGGGTAAGCCTTCGTACTCCAGGTGAGAATCGCGTAGATAATCACGAACTGGATAAAGTTACGCAAAAAGCATGATGGAAAATCTTTAAACTACGGCGGGCTTGTCCCGCCGTTTTGCATAAATAGTCTAACCATTTACAAATTTATACTCAGTCTCCTACTCCATAGCATTTTCAATTCCTTATGCCGCTTAGGTTTTTTGCTGAAACGCATAAGCCACTTTTTGCTTAAAAATAGTTAGTCTGAAAACCATCGTCACGCTTTTTTTCGAACTACTCTTAATGAGCTTCTTACGTGTTCACTGTCCATTGTGTGATTTATGAGGAGTACTCGATGGAATATAAAGATCCAATGTATGAGTTACTGAGTAACCTTGAGCAGATTGTTTTTAAAGATAAACAACAAACGATGGCTCTTAATGATAAGCCCAATGCATTTTCTGAATTTGAACAGTTGAGAAAAAGCACTGGATTAAAGATTGATGATTTTGCCCGCGCAATGGGTGTCAGTGTTTCAATGGTACAGGAGTGGGAATCAAAACGACTCAGACCCTCCAATACCGAGCTGAAGTTGATGCGCTTAATGCAGGCAAACCCAACGATCAGTAAGCAATTGATGGAATGATTGGGTGCTTTGTTTGTACCCTGTTGCCTTAGTCTAAACCCCGTGAATGCGGGGTTTGTTGTTTCTGGAAGCGACGAAAATAGTATCAAACGCAGCGGCAATATCCGGAAACCAGACCTGTATCACTCCCCAAACCACAAATTTAATCCATAAATTAAGGAGGGTTATTTTCGAGAAAACAAAAGGAGGTTGTATGTCTAAGAATATCCTCGTGCCTATTGATATTTCTGAGATAGAACTGACACAGCAAGTCATTCCTCATGTAGAAACGTACGCTAAACAAGACGATGCCACGATCCACTTCCTGGCCGTTATCCCCGACTATACCTATTTCGCCTCTTACCGCCTGGGTTACGCTTCGGTTCCGCCAGATGCCAAAGAAAGGGAACTGGCTGCCATGGAAGCACTGAGCGAAATTGTCGCTAAGTTCAGCCTGCCAGAGGACAGAATTGAAAAGTATGTTCTGTGCGGCCCACCGAAAGATCATATCCTCCAGTTGGCCGACGACATTAATGCAGATGTGATTATTCTGGCCTCTCACCGACCCAGCATATCGACCTATCTTCTGGGTTCAAACGCAGCGGTCGTGGTGCGTCATGCCAAGTGCTCGGTATTAGTGGTTCGCTAAACTGAGCAGAGCTCAGGTTTCTTAGCCATAAAAAAACCCGCCGAAGCGGGTTTTTTAGAACGACTGAACGTTTATTGCAGCAGAGAGATATCTGCAACCTGCAAGAACAGCTCACGCAGTTTGGACAGCATCGTCAGGCGGTTGATACGCAGGTCTTTATCTTCTGCATTCACCATCACCTTGTCGAAGAACTCATCCACCGGCTCGCGCAGGGTCGCTAATTCTTCCAGTGCTTCCCGGTAGCGACCATCAGCAAAGAACGGCGCCAGTTTGTCACGCAACACAACCACATGGGTGGCCAGGCGAATCTCTTCGTCTTCTTTGAGAACAGCGGCGTTAACGCGGTCGTTCAGTTGCTCTTCTGACTTCGCCAGAATGTTGGACACACGCTTGTTGGCAGCTGCCAGTGCGGATGACGCTTCCAGAGTACGGAAGTGAGACACCGCTTTCATACGCGCATCGAAATCGGCTGGTTTCGTTGGACGACGAGCCAGAACCGCCTGGATGGTATCCACGCTGTGGCCTTCTTCCTGATACCAGGCGCGGAAACGGCCCAGCATAAAGTCGATGACTTCGTCGACAACCTTCTGGTTGGTCAGCTTGCTGCCGTACAGGCGCACGGCCTCTTCGGTCAGCGTTTGCAGATCCAACGGCAGGTTTTTCTCAACGATAATGCGCAACACACCAAGAGCGGCACGACGCAGAGCAAACGGGTCTTTATCGCCTTTCGGATGCTGACCAATACCGAAGATGCCCGCAAGGGTATCCATCTTATCGGCGATCGCTACCGCGCAAGCCACCAGGTTAGACGGCAATTCGTCGCCCGCAAAACGTGGCTGATACTGCTCATTCAGAGCAACCGCTACGTCTTCGGCTTCGCCGTCGTGACGCGCATAGTGCATGCCCATCACGCCCTGGGTGTCGGTAAATTCGAACACCATGTTGGTCATCAAATCGCATTTGGACAGCAAGCCCGCACGCGTTGCATGATTAACATCCGCGCCAATTTGACCCGCAATCCAACCAGAAAGCGCTTCGATACGGTTGGTCTTGTCGCGCAGCGTACCGAGCTCTTTCTGGAACAACACGGTTTCCAGACGCGGCAGATTATCTTCCAGACGCTTTTTACGGTCAGAGTTGAAGAAGAATTCCGCATCCGCCAGACGTGGACGCACAACTTTCTCGTTACCGGAGATGATTTGCACTGGATCTTTCGACTCAATGTTGGCAACGAAGATAAAGTTTGGCATCAATTTGCCGTCGTTGGCGTAAACCGGGAAGTACTTCTGGTCACCTTTCATGGTGTGAACCAGTGCTTCCGCAGGTACCGCAAGGAATTTCTCTTCGAATTTAGCCGTCAGGACAACAGGCCATTCCACCAGAGAAGTCACTTCTTCGAGCAGGCTTTCGCTCAGATCAGCGTTGCCGCCGATTTTGCGTGCCGCTTCTTCCGCGCCTGCTTTGATCACCGCTTTACGCTGCTCGTAGTCGGCAATAACTTTGCCGCGCTCAAGCAGAATTTCAGGGTATTGATCGGCGTTGTCGATGGTGAATTCCGGCTCGCCCATAAAGCGATGGCCACGAATCACGCGATCGGACGCGATACCCAGAATCGTTGCTGGAATAACTTCGTCGCCCAGCAGCAGTGTCACGGTGTGAACTGGACGCACAAAGTGCGTGTCGTTTGCACCCCAGCGCATCAGCTTTGGAATCGGCAGTTTGGTCAGAGCGGTCGCTATCATCGCAGGCAGCAGCACTTGTGCGCTTTCGCCTTTAACGTGCGCACGGTAAAGCAGCCATTCGCCTTTGTCGGTTGCCAGACGTTCAGCTTCAGCAACGGTAATACCACAACCGCGAGCCCAGCCTTCAGCGGCTTTGCTTGGATTGCCTTCTGCGTCAAAAGCGGCAGAAATTGCCGGGCCACGTTTTTCAACTTCGCGGTCTGGCTGAGATTCCGCCAGATTAGAAATCTTCAGCGCCAGACGGCGTGGAGCTGCAAACCATTTTACTTCGCCGTGAGCGAGGTTTGCCGCATCCAGTTCTGCAGTGACGTTTGCAGCAAAGGATTCCGCCAGGCTGCGCAGGGCTTTTGGTGGCAGCTCTTCAGTGCCGATCTCCACCAGAAAAGTTTTTTCAGACATGGCAGCCTCTTATTTGTTCTTATTGCACATCGGGAAGCCAAGCGCTTCACGAGAAGCGTAATAGGCTTCGGCCACGGCTTTGGTCAGTGTACGAATACGCAGAATGTAGCGCTGACGTTCGGTAACCGAGATGGCCTTACGGGCATCAAGCAGGTTAAAGCTGTGCGCGGCTTTCAGAATGCGTTCGTAAGCAGGCAGCGGCAGTGGGTTTTCCAGCGCCAGCAGATGCTGCGCTTCTTTCTCGTACTGCTCGAAGCAGGAGAACAGGAAGTCCACATCAGCGTGTTCGAAGTTGTAAGTCGATTGCTCAACTTCGTTCTGGTGGAAGACGTCGCCATAAGTGGTTTTACCCAGCGGGCCGTCGCTCCAGACCAGATCGTAAACGCTGTCTACGCCCTGGATGTACATCGCCAGGCGCTCTAAACCGTAAGTGATTTCACCGGTAACAGGCTTACATTCCAGGCCGCCAACTTGCTGGAAGTAAGTGAACTGAGTCACTTCCATGCCGTTGAGCCACACTTCCCAGCCCAGACCCCAGGCACCCAGCGTTGGGTTTTCCCAGTTGTCTTCTACGAAGCGAATGTCATGAATCGTTGGGTCCATACCCAGCTCTTTAAGCGACCCAAGGTACAACTCCTGAATGTTATCCGGAGAAGGCTTGATCACCACCTGGAACTGATAGTAGTGCTGTAAGCGGTTCGGGTTTTCACCGTAGCGGCCATCGGTAGGACGGCGAGATGGCTGCACATATGCAGTTGCCATCGGCTCTGGCCCTAAAGCCCGCAGGCATGTCATTGGGTGAGAGGTGCCGGCGCCGACTTCCATGTCCAAAGGTTGAACAATGGTGCAGCCCTGGCGAGCCCAGTAGTCCTGTAAAGTCAGGATCAGGCCTTGAAAGGTCTTGGTATCAAACTTTTGCATGTTGATTTCGCACGCGTTCGAGAGGGTTGAAAAGAGAAGCGGTCAGTATACCTTTTGATGGGAAGATATACAGCCCGAATCCACGTGCTGTTTGCCCTGTGTTGCGGCTTTATGACGATGAAAGGTGCAAAAATTGACCGCTTTCGTCGAATGAGCAAGTAAATGCTTCCCGGCGCGTCGTGCTGCCAAGGATCTCATAACTTCCCTGATACTGCTTAAAATCCACCACGCTGATGCGTTGGGATTGGGTGTTGTAACGGTGCGCCGCCTCCTGCTTGCAGGTTTCAATCATCGTTACGCCCTCAATTGCGGGGTGTTGTGCGACTTGCGCATACTGTGTTTGCTGCTCTTGCGAACTACAAGCACTCAATAACAAAGCGGCAATTGCTAGCGCCCAGCGGCATTTTTTTATTTTTGGCATCATCATTCGTTAACTGTACGTTAAAATCGTTATTGTTATTCAATAAGTAACAGGTATTCCGCATTCTGCAAACCCTTGCTGCGCCTGACAAGTGCGCCGTTGCAAACTCAGATTAATACCTGTTTAGCCCTCAGAGGAACGAATGGAGCAGAAAATTAACTGGATTGATAACTTACGCGGGATTGCGTGCCTGATGGTTGTGATGATTCATACCACAACCTGGTACATCACCAACGCGAATATTGTCACGCCATTTAGTTGGGATTTATCAAACGTGCTGAATTCGGCCTCTCGCGTAAGCGTTCCGCTGTTTTTCATGATTTCAGGCTATCTATTTTTCGGGGAGCGCAGCGCGCAGCAGCGTCATTTTTTACGCATCGCCACATGCTTGTTTTTTTATAGTGTGGTCGCGCTCATCTACATCAAGGTACTGACGCCCATCAACGCGGGGCTTTCGTTGCGCTATATCCTGCAAAAACCGGTGTTTTATCACCTGTGGTTTTTCTTTGCGATCATAGTGATTTACCTGCTTTCACCGCTGATTCAGGTGAAGAAAGTTAACGCGACGGTGATTCTGGGGCTGATGGTATTACTTGGCGTGATCGCCAATCCTAATACCGTGCCGCAAACGCTGGATGGCGTGAAATGGCTGCCGATTAATTTATACATTCGCGGTGATACGTTTTATTACGTGCTTTACGGTTTGTTAGGTCGCGCAATTGGCATGTTGGAAACGGATAAACGCTGGATTAGCGGATTGGCGGCAGGTCTGTTTGCGTTGTGTATTTTTTCGATTTCGACTGGCACGCGCCACCAACTGGAAGTGAACGGTAATTTTGCCGACACATTCTATGTTTATTGCGGGCCTCTGGTGTTTATCGCCGCCATTAGCCTGCTGGTACTCGTCAAAAATTGCCTGAATGGCCGCCCGTTGCCGGGGCTGACGTTAATCTCGCAGCACTCACTGGGGATTTACGGGTTCCATGCCCTGATCATCCACTTCTTGCGCACCCATGGATACCAAATCACAAGCTCTCCCGTGCTCGATATCATGTGGATTTTCGGCGCAACGCTTGCGGGGAGCTTGCTGCTTTCCATGGCGTTGCAGCGCATCGATACCCGAAAAATGGTGAGTTAAACGTTACGGGCACGGGCGCGGTGTAACTGGCGGGGAGACGAAAAACCCGCCGCCACTGCCGCCTGCTCCATGCGTTGTCCCTGCAACAAACGCTGTTCGGCAACCGCGAGGCGCAGTTGCTCCAGATAATCCCGCACTGAAATCCCCAAATGCTGCTGAAAAAGGCGCGATAAATGGCGTGAACTGACATGCACTTTGTCAGCGATAGCCTGCACATCCCACGCAAATTCAGGATTCCCCGACAGCAAATCCTGGGCACGATGCACCGCTGGATGAATGTGATTGCGATAGCGCAGCCACGGTGATAATTGCGGGTCATCCCCAGACCGGCGAAACCACACCACCATTTCACGCGCCACATCTAACGCCGCTTTTGGCCCGCAATAACGGTTAATCAAATGAAGCGATAAATCGATACCAGAGGTAATCCCCGCGCTGGTCCAGATGCCACGGTCTTCAACAAAAATACGGTTTTCCTTCACCTGCGCACTCGGTGCCGCTGCGCGCAACCGGAGCAGAACATCGTGATGCGTGGTGCATTGCACGCCACTCATCAGCCCGGCTTTCGCCGCCAGCAGCGCCCCCGAACAGACGCACATCAAATTGAGTTGTTGGCCGTGAATTTGCGGTTGAAGGCGCGTCAGCCAGCGGCGCACCTGTTCAGCCTGCGGCGTATCAAAGTAGCGGTTTGAATCACACACGCCCGGCAACACCAGCAGGCTACCGGACGGGAAGTTTTCTGGTAGCGGTTCGATACCCGAAAAATGAAGCCCGATAGACGTCGTCACTTGTGGGTCCGGGCCGATGAAATGCAGATGAAAAGCATCGCCTGCCAGCGCCAGCGTTTCCGCAGGGCCAGTCAAATCGAGCGACAATACACCGGGCAAAACAACGAACCAGACCCCAATACTCACGATAATGACTCCAGGCATTCGGCAACGGTTTGGATTTGTGCAAAGCGCCCTGCCAGCACCGTTTCGGTTCGATGGCGGAGGGTTGCAGTATCCAGCGTAACCCCTTTCCAGCTCATCGGGAAGGTGAGCATCGCGTCACTGACAAATGAAACGCGATAACCCAAATCGGATGCCACCCGCGCGGTGGTTTCGCAACATTGTTCGGTACGAATCCCACAAATAATCAAATGGTTAATGTCACGCTGACGCAGCCAAAGATCGAGACCGGTATCTGTAAAGGCGTTGTGGACATGTTTCTGGAATACGACATCAGCACGATGCTGCAAAAAAGGCATCGCTTTCACGTAGCCGGAAGCCAGTGAAAACGGGCCTGAATCACTCACATGGAAGATATCCACCAGCGGAATGTTCAAATCCTGACAGCCGGAAATGAGTTGTGAAATCGCCTGCTGAAATGCCGGGAAATCATCCTCCTGCCAAAAATCACGATGAAAAAACGATTGCTGTGTGTCGATATTAATCAAAGCGGAACGTGACATTTTCGGACTCCTCATCAGTGAACAGGACTCCATTGTGACGAGAGTTTGACGCACTGCTAATACCAAAAACGGACAAGATAAGGGTGAATGTGGACGTGTTAACCAACAAAAATGTAGCTCGAAGTATGACGGGCATAATTTATGTTACTCTCCAGAAAGTTACCCTTCGGAGACAATCATGACAAGCAAGGCAGCCCGCCCAACGATAAGCGACGTCGCGAAAGCGGCAAAGACCGGAAAAACCAGTGTTTCCCGCTATCTTAACGGCGAGCAAAACGTGCTGTCTGACGATTTGCGCTTGCGCATTGAAACCGCAATTGCTGAGCTCGACTACCGCCCAAGCCAAATGGCACGCGGCCTGAAACGTGGACGTACGCGTTTAATTGGCCTGATCATTGCGGATATCACCAACCCCTACTCTGTCGATGTACTCAGTGGCATCGAAGCGGCATGTCGGGAAAAAGGCTTTACGCCGCTGGTCTGTAACACCAACAACGAAGTGGATCAGGAGCTGCATTACCTGGATTTGCTGCGCAGTTATCAGGTGGAAGGGATTGTGGTGAACGCGGTGGGCATGCGCGAAGAAGGGTTAAATCGCCTGCAACAATCCGCACTCCCCATGGTACTAATTGACCGAAAAATCCCCGATTTTGCCTGCGACGTGGTGGGTCTGGATAACACGCAAGCCGCAACCACCGCAACGGAACACCTTGTCGAACAAGGGTTTGAAGCGATTCTGTTTCTCAGCGAACCGCTCGGCACCGTCAACACGCGCCGGGAACGCCTGAATGCATTCCACGCCACGCTCAAGCGCTACCCAGGGATTGTCGCCGAAAACGCGGAAGTGCCTTTGCACGAAGCCGACATGATGGACAACACGCTGCGGCAGTTCCATTCCGGCCATCGTGGCATGCGCAAAGCCGTCATCTCCGCCAATGGCGCACTCACGCTCCAGGTTGCCCGATCAATGCGACGCATTGGTCTGAATTGGGGTAGCGATATTGGCCTGTTAGGGTTCGATGAACTCGAATGGGCAGAGCTTGCCGGTGTGGGTATCACCACGCTCAAACAACCGACCTGGCAGATTGGCTACGCCGCTCTTGAACAAGTTGTTAAGCGCATTGAAGGCGGCAGCGACCACGTCTATGAGCAGGTATTCTCAGGTGAGTTAATCGTTCGCGGTTCTACCGTCCGATAATTCCCGTCCTAATTCAAGCCGCATCTTTGTTGGCTGCACTCACTCGCCCAAATCACTTACTTTAGTAAGCTCATTGGGACTCGTTCCTTTGCCGCCGCAATGCGGCCCGAATGACTTTGGGAGTTTGTTCGTGATAGCGATCATAAATCAGGCATCCCTGGCTTTTCTTTGGAACCGGTTCCATCTAGCGTAATAGGCACCATTACGACGCCGGAAGAAGTTAATGCCGAGAAAAATTATTGTTGTCACTGCCGCTTACGGGCATGAACGTATTGCCGCGCTGGGTGGCCAACACGCACTGCTGCCTTTTATCGCCAATGCCGGTGCTGACGGGGTGGAAATCCGCCGCGAATTATTTAACGCCGTACAGCTTGATGCCTTGCCAGAGCTGGCGCAGCAAATCGCTGAACACCATCTACAGGCCTGCTATTCCGCACCGGAGCCGCTGTTTGTGGAAAACGGCAAACTGAATCCCCTGATCCCTTCATTGCTGCTCGAAGCCCATCAGCTCAATGCCAGCTGGCTTAAACTTTCTCTCGGCCACTATCGTAGCAGCCAGCAATTTCCTCTTTTACAGCAGTGGCTTGCTCAAAGCGATGTGCCACTGGTGGTGGAAAACGACCAGACAAATTACGGCAAACTCGCCCCGATGCAGCGCTTCCAGGCGGCCTGCAACGTGTTGAACCTTCCCGTCACGCTCACTTTTGATATGGCGAACTGGCTGTGGGTAGACGAATCGCCAGAAGCCGCAGCCCGCGTGCTTGCGCCATCTGTCAGCTATATCCATGTTAAAGCCGCTGTTGCACACCATTATCACTACCGCGCCATCGCGCTGGATGAGGCGGAACCACGCTGGCTGGAATTACTGAAAAACCTGCCAGCCGACGCGCCACGCGGGATTGAATTTCCGCTGGAAGGCCGTGACCTGACCGCGGTCACCCGCCACTACGTCAACTTATTACGCGAGGAGTAAGCGATGTCGAAACAACTTGATGTGATAACCATTGGTGAAGCGATGGCGATGTTTGTCGCCAGCCAAACCGGTGACCTTGCCGCCGCAGAGCAGTTTGTCAAACGCGTGGCTGGCGCTGAACTGAACGTCGCCACCGGTCTTGCACGTCTTGGGCTGAAAGTGGGTTGGGTTAGCCGCGTGGGTAACGACTCATTTGGCCGCTATGTGCAACAACAGTTGGCGAAAGAGCAAATCGATGACCGTGGCGTCACCATCGACGAACGTTATGCCACTGGCTTCCAGCTCAAATCTAAAGCCGAAAATGGAACCGATCCCATTGTGGAATATTTCCGTAAAGGATCGGCCGCCAGCCATCTATCCATTGCCGATTTCAATGAAGAGTACTTCTGTTCCGCACGCCATTTGCATTTAAGCGGTGTGGCGGCAGCGCTTTCCGACAGCTCTTTCGAACTGCTAAATCACGCCGCACGGGTAATGAAACAAAAAGGCAAAACGATTTCTTTCGACCCTAATCTGCGTCCGGTGTTGTGGAAAAGCGAAGCAGAAATGGTGAAGCAGTTGAATACGCTCGCTTTCCAGGCCGATTGGGTTCTGCCCGGTTTGAGCGAAGGTGCATTGCTGACAGGGCAAAAAACCCCAGAAGCCATTGCTGATTTTTATCTGGATCACGGTGTGAAAACCGTGGTGTTGAAAACAGGAGCTGACGGTGCATGGTTCAAAACTGCCGACGGTGAAAAAGGCGCTATGAACGCCGTGAAAGTGGAAAACGTTATCGACACCGTCGGTGCCGGAGACGGCTTTGCGGTGGGCGTAATAAGTGCCCTGCTCGAAGGAAAATCTTTACCTCAGGCCGTTAGCCGCGGTAATAAAATCGGCTCACTGGCGATACAAGTCATCGGCGATAGCGAAGGGTTACCTACCCGAGCAGCGCTTGGCGAATAAAATTAATTTGCATCGGCTGTGCCCTACACTCAGCACGATGCGACTCTCCTCAACATAGAGGCTAGCCTATGAAAACCCATACTATTGCGCCAAAACGTTGGTGGTACATCATGCCAATCGTGTTCATCACGTACAGCCTGGCGTATCTCGATCGTGCCAACTTTAGTTTTGCCTCCGCCGCAGGTATTAATGACGACCTGGGCATCACCAAAGGGATCTCGTCGTTGCTTGGGGCATTGTTTTTCCTGGGGTATTTCTTCTTCCAGATCCCTGGTGCGATGTATGCCGAACGTCGAAGCGTGCGCAAACTTATCTTCGTCTGCCTGATTTTGTGGGGCGGCTGCGCGTCGTTAACTGGCATGGTCAGCAATATTCCAGCACTGGCTGCCATTCGCTTTATCCTCGGCGTGGTGGAAGCCGCCGTGATGCCAGCGATGCTGATTTACATCAGCAACTGGTTCACTAAATCCGAGCGTTCAAGAGCTAACACCTTCTTAATCCTCGGTAATCCGGTCACGGTACTGTGGATGTCGGTGGTTTCAGGTTACCTGATTCAGGCATTCGGCTGGCGCGAAATGTTTATCTTCGAAGGCATTCCAGCGGTTATCTGGGCCTTTGCCTGGTGGGTACTGGTAAAAGATAAACCTGCGCAGGTTGGCTGGTTGTCTGAAGACGAAAAAGCCGCGTTGCAGGCCCAGCTCGAAAAAGAGCAGCAAGGAATTAAAGCGGTGCGTAACTACAGCGAAGCATTCCGCTCGCGCAATGTTGTGCTGCTGTGTATGCAATATTTCTGCTGGAGCATCGGCGTATATGGCTTCGTTTTATGGTTGCCCTCTATCATCCGTGGCGCTGGGGCGGCTGGCATGGGAATGGTGGAAGTCGGTTGGCTGTCATCGGTTCCGTATCTGGCAGCCACTATCGCGATGATTGTGGTGTCCTGGGCCTCAGACAAAATGCAGAACCGTAAGCTGTTCGTCTGGCCTCTGCTGCTGATTGGTGCCATGGCATTCCTCGGCTCCTGGCTGGTCGGCGCTGACCATTTCTGGGTTTCCTACACCCTGCTCGTGATTGCCGGTGCCGCAATGTACGCCCCTTACGGTCCGTTCTTTGCAATTATCCCCGAAATGCTGCCCCGCAACGTCGCCGGTGGCGCAATGGCATTAATTAACAGCATGGGTGCATTGGGTTCCTTTGTTGGCTCCTGGTTTGTTGGCTACCTGAACGGCGCAACAGGCAGCCCATCCGCTTCCTACGTTTTTATGGGGGTAGCATTGCTCGCCTCTGTGTGGCTAACTCTGATCGTAAAACCGGCGATAAACCAGCACGTTCCGGTGGGAGCACACCACGCCTAATCTCGAGTCAGGCGGCCGTTATGCCGCCTGACTGTTACTGTTTTTAACTGCTTATCGGAGAACGCCATGAAGCCGCCCGTCATCCTCTACAAAACCCTACCTGACGACCTGCTTGCCCGTCTTGAAAGCCACTTTACCGTCACTCAGTTGAAAGATTTAAGCCCGGAGACCATCAGGCAAAATGCGCAGACATTTGCCGAAGCGGAAGGAATTCTGGGTTCCAGCGAGAAAGTCGATAAAGCGTTTCTGGAACACACACCGAAACTGCGCGCCGCCTCTACCGTTTCCGTGGGTTACGACAACTTTGATGTTGATGCACTCACTCAACGCCAGATTGTGCTGATGCACACGCCAACGGTCCTGACTGAAACCGTCGCTGATACCATGATGACGCTGGTGCTGGCGACAGCTCGCCGGGCAGTGGAAGTGGCAGAACGAGTGAAGATTGGCGAGTGGAAAGGCAGCATCGGAGCGGATTGGTTTGGTATCGATGTGCACCATAAAACGTTAGGTATTCTGGGTATGGGCCGCATTGGTCTGGCGCTGGCACAACGCGCACACTTCGGCTTCAACATGCCAATCTTGTATAACGCCCGTCGCCATCACCAGGAAGCGGAAGATCGCTTTAACGCCCGCTATTGCGACCTGGATACCCTGCTGGCCGAATCTGATTTCGTCTGTATTTCTCTTCCGTTGACCGATGAAACGCATCATCTGATTGGCGCAGAGCAACTGGCAAAAATGAAGTCTTCTGCCATTTTAATCAATGCCGGACGCGGCCCTGTTGTTGATGAAAAAGCGTTAATTCAGGCACTGGAAGACGGCACCATTCACGCCGCGGGTCTGGATGTCTTTGAGAAAGAACCGCTACCGGTTGACTCGCCGCTTCTCAGTCTGCCGAATGTCGTGGCACTGCCGCATATTGGTTCTGCAACACACGAAACCCGCTACAACATGGCCGCCTGCGCGGTAGATAATTTGATTGCTGCGCTGAGTGGAAAAGTGAAAGAGAATTGCGTGAACCCGCAGGTATTGAAGTAAGTCTTAAAGCCTGCGGGGAAAAATATCTGGAGGGGCTTCGCAAAAAACTTAACAGGCGGAAGGCATTGACGCTTTCCGCCCTGGTACACCGCAGAACGATTAGAAATCGGTCTTAGAGAAACCGGTCATCTCTTCGAGGTCCATCTCACGGCCTAACGCCGTCATCGGATGGACAATAACCAGACCGCGCACCGCTTTTTTCAGCTTGCCCATGTCGGCCTGTTCTTTCTTGGTAATTGGGCGCTTGTACGGCAGTGCCATCAGCTTTTGCGCTTCTTTGCTCAGCTTCTGGTTGCGCACCGCTTGCAGGCGAACAATCTCGATTTCCAGCTTCGCTTTCTCTTTTTCCAGCTCAACATACTTCTCAGCGTCATTGATCAGATGCAATTCAGGCATCTCGTGACGGATAGCGTCGAGACGATCGCTCAGGCGTTTGATTTCTGCTTTTTCGATTTCTTTCATTTTTGATTAACCGTGAATAACTTTCATTGCTGGCAAGGATACACCATTCGGCGTAAGAGGGCGAAAAGGGACTGCTATCGAGATGGCTTCTGGAAGGCTTTTTTTAAGCTGATCCGTGAGATCAGCTCGGTCAGGGAAAGCACCATCGTTGAACGAACGATTTGCTGATAACGCTGTTTTTGCATGATGAACAGCTCAGGATCGCTGCCATCAACAAACTTTGGCGTCGGCGGTAGCGCTGAAACGCAATGCAATTCACCAAATGGGCCAAGCATCTCATCGTCGGTAAACGTGTAGTCGTTGCCGTCGTGATTGAGTTCTTCACGCAGGGCCATCAACAGCTCGCAATCTTCGTATTCCGTACGATTGAGTACGCCAAGACCGTAAATAAGTTTGAGACGGACGGAAAGGTCACCTAATGGGCCATCACCATCCAGTAACGGCTCAACGGCATATTTCACCGCATAGTCGTCTTTACGGAATACCTGAAGCACCAGGATATTAACCGCTTCGGTGAGAAGCTCAACAGCGGCAATGAGCAGGCTGCGTACGGTTTTGCCAGCATTAAGACGCTCAAGCACACGGTTTTCAAAGGCCTGGGTTTCTTCCATCGTTGCCTACATCACTAAAAGTATTATTGGGTGCAGCGTCGACTGCTACTGCACCCGCTTTACATCACTATTTGCCGTTATAGGCATTCACTGCTTGTGCGACAACATCGCTATTTGCATCAAGGCCAGATATTTCAGCAAGCGTAGCCTGTGGGCCTTTTTCAGCCAGCAACTGCTCCAGTTCCTGCGCTTGCGGATCTTGCTCGCTGCGATAATGCATCGCCGCCGCAATCCCTTTGACCAGGTTCAGGTGCGGTAAACCGTATTCGATAGTGCCCAACAACGGTTTAATCAGACGGTCGCCCGCACTTAATTTACGCAAAGGTTGGCGACCCACGCGTTCCACATCATCTTTCAGATATGGGTTTTCGAAACGACCCAGGATTTTCTGGATATACGCCGCATGTTTGTCGGCGTCAAAGCCATAGCGTTTGATCAACACCGCGCCGCTTTCGTCCATCGCCCCTTTCACCACAGCCCGGATTTTCTCATCCAGAATCGCATCGCGAATGGTCTGATGGCCCGCAAGCTGACCAAGGTACGCGGTTATAGCATGACCGGTATTCAGCGTGAAGAGCTTACGTTCAACAAACGCCATTAGATTATCAGTAAGTTCCATGCCAGGAATGTTCGGCAGGTCACCTTTGAACTGAGTTTTATCAACAATCCACTCGCTGAATGTTTCAACGGTAACTTCAAGCGGATCGTTAGTAGCAGATTCTGAAGGAGGGACAATGCGGTCAACGGCGGAATCCACGAAACCAACGTGCTGCTCAACCCAAGCCTGATCATCCTCAGAAAGCGCCTTCATGACATGGGCTTTAAGCTGGCTGGTGCCACGCACCATGTTCTCACACGCGATAATATTCAGAGATTTTTCATTGCCATTGGTACGACGCAAAACCAGACCTTTTGCCACAGCTGGCGCGATACGCTCCAGAACGACAGGCCCGACAGCCGTAGTGACCAGGTCAACCTCGGCAATCAGCGTGACAACGTCGTCGCCGATGCTGCTGACGGCATTCACATTAGAAACGGTATCGATTTGCTTTTGCTCACCTACCACATGAACCTGGTAGCTATGACGCTCGTTCAGCGCATCCAGTACGGTTTGATTGACGTCCGCAAAGGTCAGTTGGATACCGGCATCTGCCAACAGTTTACCGATAAAGCCACGTCCGATATTACCTGCGCCAAAATGTAATGCTTTCATGTCGTTTACCTTCTTAAATTTGAATCACCCGAGAGGGTTAGGGTGAGGAGGCTTGTGGTACTGACCACCCTCACCCTAACCCTCTCCCTGAGGGAGAGGGGATTATTCGTTTTTCACCCTCTCCTGCGAAAGGGGACTTGCTTTACTCCCTCTCCTGGGGGAGAGGGCCGGGGTGAGGGCGACCGAAGCCACCCGCACCACTCCTTACTTCTTACCTGCCAGCAGGTCGAGCACTTCCTGAACACTGGTCGTATTCGCCAGACGCTCAATCACTGACTCATCATCCAGCGCGTTGGTCAGGCTGGTGATAACCTGGATGTGTTCGTTATTACGAGCGGCAATACCGATAACCAGACGGGCAATATCATCAGACTCTTCACCGAAGTGAACACCGTGTGGATACTGGCAGAATACAACGCCGGTTTTCAGTACACGGTCTTTCGCTTCAACCGTACCGTGTGGAACCGCGATACCTTCGCCCAGATAGGTTGGGGTCAGTTTTTCACGTTCAAACATCGCATCCACATACTCAGGCTGCACGTAACCCCCGTTCACCAACTGCTCACCGGCAAAGCGAATCGCTTCTTCTTTTGTCGCAGCAGTCAAGCCGAGGAACACGTTACCTGCGCCCAGACGGAACAGCCCTTCTTCGCTTGGGACGAAGCTGTCTTCCAGGCTCGTCATGACCTTCACTTCTTTCTCACTCAGGTTATGAGAAGCCACCAGACGCTCGGTCAGGTTGGCGTACAGGCTGCTGTCGAGGAAGTTAGTCAGGGAAATATGCTGTGCCTGTGGAACCTGGCGCATCGCACGTTCTGTCAGGTCACGGTGCGTAATCACCAGGTCGACATCATCCGGCAAGCTGTTGATTGCACAGTTAGTTACGGAGATATTCTTCAGGCCTGCGTCGTTAACTTTCTTACGCAGCACGCCAGCACCCATTGCACTTGAACCCATACCAGCATCACACGCAACGATGATTTTGCGTACGTGGCTCAGGTCGTTAGACAGACCCGCACCGACCGCCAGTGGCGCAGCGCCGCCTTTGGATTCCGCTTTCATCTCAGCCATACGGCGAGCCGCTGCTTCGATATCGTCTTCTTCTTTCACTTTGCTGGTTTTCAGCAGAATCGCTGAAACCACGAAGGAAACCGCCGTTGCCGCCACAATCGCTGCAATGTTTGCGAAGTAAGCACCTTTTGGCGTCATCGCCAGAACCGCCAGGATGGAACCCGGAGATGCCGGAGAAACCAGGCCGCCGTTCAGGATAGTCAGAGTGAACACACCAGTCATACCGCCGAGGATTACGGCCAGGATCAGACGTGGGTTCATCAGAACATACGGGAAGTAAATTTCGTGGATACCGCCCAGGAAGTGGATGATTGCCGCGCCGCCCGCAGACTGCTTAGCATTACCGCGACCGAAGAACATGTACGCCATCAGCACGCCCATACCCGGACCTGGGTTTGCTTCAATCAGGAAGAAGATTGATTTGCCCAGTTCGTGGGATTGCTGAATACCCAGCGGTGAGAAGATACCGTGGTTGATTGCGTTGTTCAGGAACAGGATTTTCGCCGGTTCTACGAAGATAGATGCCAGCGGCAGCATGTCATGGACAACCATGAAGTTAACGCCCGCCGCCAGAACTTTGGACAGGACTTCAACCGCAGGGCCGATACCCATGAACGCCAGAATCGCCAGGATCATACCGATGATGCCAGCGGAGAAGTTGTTCACCAGCATTTCAAAGCCGGATTTGATTTTGCCATCGACCCATGCGTCGAAATGTTTAATTGCCCAGCCACCCAGAGGACCTGCAATCATCGCACCGAGGAACATCGGCATATCCGCACCGACGATAACACCCATGGTAGTAATGGCACCGACCACACCACCACGGTCACCACCAATTAAGCGACCACCGGTATAACCGATGAGCAGCGGCAGCAGATAGGTAATCATCGGGCCGACCAGTTTCGCCAGCGTCTCGTTTGGCAGCCATCCGGTTGGAATAAACAAAGCGGTGATAATACCCCAGGCGATAAATGCGCCGATGTTTGGCATTACCATGTTACTCAGGAAGCGACCAAAGCTTTGCACTCTGATCTTGATATCGGATGACATACGCACACCCCTTATTGTGTTCACGTGCTGGAAAAGCAGCCCGAGGATTATTGTTAATGTGGTGGCAAGCAGTGCTGCCAGATGCTCTAAGTGAAGCGAATCTGGCACGTGATCGTAAAGCTGTCCAGTGCACGGGGTTTTATGTGACACAGATCACTAAATGTGGGGTATGGCGAACCGTGATCAGGCGATCCTGATCACATTATTGGTGTGTAAAAAAAAGACAGTCGTGGTTTTTTGCCCATGATTGACGCTTGTGTGTGACTAAAATCACATTTTCATCTCATCACTTTGTTATTTATATGTGACCAAGCTCACAAAGTATTTTACGTCTATTTTCCCGTTTGTGATCCAGGGACATCCAGGCCTGCTTGTGCATTTCGTTTTGTCAGAAAATTACAGCGCAGCGGCAGGCGACGAAATGCGACGTAACTCACTCTTTAAAGCCAGGCCATCAGACTCATCCGATCAAAAATCAAATAATAAACTCACTTGATTATTATCAATTCACCCAATTTTCATGGTTTATCTTTTATACAAAGCGTGTAACAAAGTGCTCTTTACCTAAGAGATACGAGCATGGATTTACTCATCCGCTTCCCCTGGATTGCGTTTGTCGCCGCATTGTTATTCTTTGTGTTGTGGCGAATTCACCCGAAACGCGCCTCGTTTATTGCGGCCCTGGCATGGCTTATCTATGGCATTTATGAATTCACTATTTTCTTCCGTTTAACCTGTGACAGCACCTGCATCCGCGTTGACCTGCTGGTTCTCTACCCGCTACTGCTGCTCATTTCTCTATGGGCATTTATTGCCGCGCTATGCTTTAGAAAATCCTGACTTTTTTAAGCGCACTACCTTTTCAGGCATCCTGATCCATACTTAGATTTTGTTAATTAAAAATGGACGATGTAATGAAACTGATTGGTAATTACACCAGCCCGTATGTGCGCAAAATCTCTGTCATCCTGCTGGAAAAAGGCATCATATTTGAGTTTGTTAACGACAACCCGTGGGTAACAGAAAGCATCACTCCGCATTACAACCCTTTGGGTAAAGTACCCGCGTTAATCACCGACGACGGCGAGTACTGGTTCGACTCCCCTATTATTGCGGAGTATCTCGAACTTTTGGATATTGCCCCTGCCTTCATCCCGCGTGACCCTCACGCCGCGTTGCAAATGCGCCAAATGGAAGCCCTTGCCGACGGCATTATGGACGCAGCGCTGGTTTCCGTACGCGAGCGCCAACGCCCTGTTGAGCAGCAATCAGAAGTCGAACTGCTCCGCCAGCGTGAGAAAATCAGCCGTAGCCTGACGATGCTTGAACAATACGCTGCAGATAAGAAACTGAACGCGGAAAACATTTGCGTCGCGACAATCGCCGTAGCATGCGCAGTGGGTTATCTCAATTTCCGCCGCGTTTCTCCCGGCTGGTGTGTTGACCGCCCGCATCTGGTGAAACTGGTAGAAAAACTATTCGAACGTGAAAGTTTTGCCCGCACCGAACCGCCAACGGCATAAGTTTGCCATTAATATAACCTCCTGGCTGTACGGCGAGGAGGTTGGATATTAAATATCCCCTCTCAAATTCCCCGCATTAATAAAAAGTCAGATTTCGGACATTTTATAAAAAAACATCACCCTTTGCTTTTTAACAGAGTAAAAAAGGAATTAAATAATCTGAGAAAAAACTATTAAAGGATCAACTATTATGGCAAATAATATTTATCTCTCTTTAACCGGAGAACAGCAAGGCTTGATATCAGGCGGCTGTTCTTCTTATGATTCAATCGGCAATGCTTATCAGGCATCCCATCGCGATCAAATACTGATTTACGAGCTTTCTCATGCTATTTCCCGTGAACAAAACGTTAATCATCAATCGATAACGTTCAAAAAACCGATCGATAAATCATCTCCATTATTAGCTTCTGCCATATCCAACAATGAGAAACTGGAGGCAATATTTGAAGCGTACAGAACAGATAGATCTGGTATTCAAACTCTGTTTTATCGTATTAAATTAATTAAGGCGACCATTGGCGATATCAGTTTCGTTTCTCCAAATTCATTGACTCACAACGACGCCCAACCTATAGAGACTATTTCTTTAAGATATGAAAGCATAACCTGGGAACATGTTTTAGCGGGGACATCCAGTTATAGCCTATGGGAAGACAGGATATTTTAATATGGACGTTTTATTTAGCAGTGAAGCAGACAAAACAAATGATTATTATCTCGTTATGGGTGGGCTTGAAGCAAGAATGCTAAAAGAAAGTGCATTAACCGCTTCACAACTCATCAATAATAATAGATTACGAATAGATTTTATAAATAACATTACTGTTTTTATTGAAAATAAAATGGAGATATTAAGTGGTAGCTATCCTGAAACCAGCAAAAAAGAGGCCATGACTCACCTGAAAGAAGAGCGATCTTACCTTATCCATCAGGAAAATCTCATCAGGCAAAAGAAAGTCTCACAGAATATAACAATAGAAATTAAACAAGAAAATAATTTCTGGTCATATGTTGTTAAAGGGGCTTTTATTCTTGGTGGTGTTGGCCAAGTTCTGGCGGGTCTGGGAATGGTAGGAGCAGGATTGACATCCTGTGCAACCTTAGTCGGTTGTGTCGTCGGGGTTGCGTCAATGACAGCCGGACTGGTTCTTGCAATACATGGGATAAATTCTATCGCGGAAAATTCAATGTCATTATTCCGTAACGATCCGAATTATAAGTGGTTTGTGAGCGAATGGTATGAGAAAGGTGCCGTTGCACTGGGATACACAAAAGCACATGGCGATCTGGTCTATGCCGGCGTTGATATTGCTCTTTCTGGATATGGCTTGCTTAAAAATGTCCTCAAACCCGACGCCTGGAGGCTGTTTCACTATCTTAATAATGATTTTTTGAGAGGCTATCAAACTATGACTCGTCCCGCATTGTATTTGGAGGTTTTCGTGGACGGCAAGACTGCTTTATCCGCTTCAAATACGGCAAAGTCAATGTAAATATAAGAGGCACAAATAATCACCCGTTCGATTATTTGTGCCTTTTGTTTTCATCTTTTGATGGACTAATAAAAGCATGTACAAACAGAAAAATGGTGGCAATACTTCGCACAATCGTATTACCTTCGACCCATGGATTTACGACAGTAAATAATACACTGACTCCCTTTTCCAGTATACTGAAGTGGATTACACCAAAAAAAGAGGTGACTAACAGAAAGATAAGGAATTTTATCGAATTAAGCTTTCGGCCAGAAAAAAGGTGCTTTAATTTAATGACAACAAACAACCCAGAAAGTGAAAAAATTAAATAGCATGCTGCGACAATATATTCACTCATCGCTTTCGGCCTCTTTATATTTACGTTTTAGCACTTTCACAAGTTTGTGACATTTGAACATATAATTAACAGAATACATTCTATATGCAACAAAAATTATGAATGCATATATTGTGAATAAAATAAAACCAATTGCAGCATCATTTTCTGATGAGAATATTGGTATACAACATAAAGCACTAACAATAAATAAAGTAATTACGAAAGGTTTAAAATGGCGTGCAAACTCGCGCAAAACCCACTCCAGGGTTGCTGGATACTTTTCAGCGGTAAGCAGTAATTTGCCTATTTCCTTTTTTGTAAAGCCATTCTCATTCATCAGCTTTATTAATTGTTCTTCATCCATGTGAACCTCAAATATATAAACACCAGTCCAATAATTCTACGCGCCTTTCCCCTTTAATAGAAATAGTCGATATCGTAAAAACAGATGCCAATAAAATAAACTCACATTAAATATGTCAGGTTAGCCTCACCGCACCGAACCGCCAGCAGCATGATCTCTCGCCATGACAGGGGGCCCGCTCCCCCTGTAAACTATCGCGAAATTTCACCACTCTGCGGCCTGTTATGACACCCCATCGCACCTTGTACAGCCATCTTCCGGCGATCGACAAATTGTTACGTGACGCCTCATTCAACGCCTTGCTGCACAAATTCGGCCACACTCAGGTGGTCAATACCCTGCGTGAGATGCTGGAAATAGCGCGCGAACACATCCGTACGCAGGAAACTCTGCCATCCTGGAATAACGATTGGGCTGCACAGGTGCAGATACGGCTGGAATCCCACCAGCGCAGCGCGCTGCTGCCGGTGTTTAACCTGACTGGCACCGTACTGCACACGAACCTCGGGCGGGCGTTGCAGTCGCAAGCGGCGATTGAAGCCGTCACTCAGGTCATGCGCCATCCCGTAACGTTGGAATATGACTTACATGGTGCGGAACGTGGGCATCGTGATAAAGCGCTGGCCTCCCTGCTTTGTGAGCTGACCGGTGCTGAAGATGCCTGCATCGTCAATAACAACGCGGCGGCAGTACTGTTGATGCTGGCGGCCTGTGCCAATGGTCAAGAAGTGGTGGTATCACGTGGTGAACTGGTGGAAATCGGCGGGGCATTCCGTATCCCGGACGTGATGCGTCAGGCGGGCTGCCAATTAGTTGAAGTCGGCACCACCAACCGCACGCACCTGAAAGATTACCGCCAGGCCGCCGGTGAAAACACGGCGCTATTGATGAAAGTCCACACCAGCAATTACCAGGTTGCAGGCTTCACCAAAGCGGTCGACGAAGCCGAGCTGGTCACGCTTGGCAATGAGTTGAATATTCCGGTCGTAACAGACCTCGGCAGCGGCTCGCTGGTTGATCTTAGCCAGTGGGGATTGCCGGAAGAGCCGATGCCGCAGCAACTGATTGCGGCAGGCGTGAGCCTGGTGAGTTTCTCCGGCGATAAACTTCTCGGTGGGCCACAAGCAGGCATTATCGTGGGCAAAAAAGAGCTGATTGCCCGTATTCAGCAGCATCCGCTCAAACGGGCGTTGCGCGCTGACAAAATGACACTCGCCGCACTGGAAGCCACACTGCGTCTGTATCAACATCCCGAAACACTGGTCGAAAGATTACCGACATTGCGCCTGCTGACCCGCAATGCAGCTGACATCTCCGCGCAAGCCCATCGCCTGTTACCTGCGCTGCAGGAAAAATATGGTACGCAGTTTACGGTGCAGGTCGAAGATTGTTTATCGCAAATTGGCAGCGGCTCGCTGCCGGTTGACCGCTTACCCAGCGCGGCGCTGACTTTCAAGCCAAAAGATGGGCGCGGCACCACGTTAAGTATGCTGGTAGAAAGCCTGCGCGATTCATCCACGCCGATAATTGGTCGCATCAGCGATGGGCGTTTATGGCTGGATTTGCGCTGTCTGGAAGATGAAGCGAGTTTCATGGAGAGCCTGAACTGATGATTATTGCTACCGCCGGGCACGTTGACCACGGCAAAACGACACTGCTGCAAGCCATAACCGGCGTAAACGCTGACCGTTTGCCGGAAGAAAAAAAACGCGGCATGACCATCGATCTCGGTTACGCCTACTGGCCGCAACCGGATGGTCGCATTCCCGGTTTTATCGATGTGCCAGGCCATGAAAAATTCCTCGCCAATATGCTGGCTGGCGTAGGCGGTATCGACCATGCGCTGTTAGTGGTCGCTTGCGATGACGGTGTGATGGCGCAAACCCGCGAGCACCTCGCCATTCTGCAATTAACCGGGAAACCTTCACTGACCGTGGCGTTAACCAAAGCTGACCGCGTCAGTGCTGCGCGTATTGATGAGGTACGCGAAGCGGTGATGGGCACCCTCAGCGAATTCGGTTGGCAAGACGCGACGGTATTTGTTACCGCGGCCACCAGCGGTATCGGTATTGACGAACTACGTGAGCACTTACTTACATTGCCAGAGCGCGCACACCCGCGTCAGCATCGTTTTCGCCTCGCCATTGACCGTGCTTTTACCGTAAAAGGTTCAGGCCTGGTAGTGACCGGCACTGCGTTAAGTGGCGAAGTGAATGTGGGTGATTCGTTATGGCTGACGGGTGCTGATAAACCGATGCGTGTGCGCGGTCTGCACGCGCAAAACAGCAAAACGGATACCGCCTGTGCCGGGCAGCGTATTGCACTCAACATTAGCGGTGATGCCGAAAAAATGGATATCAAACGTGGCGACTGGTTACTGGCGGAAAAACCCCTCCAGCCCGTTGAGCGCGTGATTGTTCAATTGCAAAGCCATGCACCGCTGCAACAATGGCAACCGCTGCATATTCACACCGCCGCAAGCCACGTCACCGGGCGTATTTCGCTGCTGGAAGACGACCTCGCCGAACTGGTATTCGATGCCCCGCTGTGGCTTGCCGACAACGACCGTCTGGTGCTGCGCGATATCAGTGCACGGGTCACGCTGGGTGGAGCGCGAGCCATACTCTTGCACGCACCGCGCCGGGGTAAACGCCAGCCGGCATTTTTGGCATGGTTGCAGCAGCTTAAACTCGCTGAAAATGATCAACAGGCGCTCGATATTCACTTACAGCGCAGTGCCGTCACGCTCACTGACTTCGCCTGGGCACGGCAATTGACCGCTCAGGGTTTGCAAGAATTGCTGGCCGACACCGACTCTCTGCGCGCGGGCAACAATCTGCTCAGCGACGAAATGGCGGCGCGCTGGAAACAGAAATTGCTCGACACACTCGAGCGTTATCATCAGCAGCATGACGACCAACCCGGCCCTGGCCGCGAGCGCCTGCGTCGCATGGCGTTGCCAGGTGAAGACGAGCCGTTGGTTCTGGCGTTAATAGAAAAAATGCGTCAGGAAGGGTTGCTCGCGAGCCGCCAGGGTTGGCTACATCTGCCCGACCACAAACCGGGTTTTTCTGTCGAGCAACAGGAAATCTGGCAAAAAGTCGATGCGCTGTTTGGTGATGAGCCGTGGTGGGTACGCGATTTGGCGCGAGAAACGCAGCAAGATGAACAGGCAATGCGCCAGTTGCTGCGCTTTGCTGCACAGCTTGGGCTGGTCACGGCGATCATAAAAGATCGTTATTATCGAAATGATCGGATTCAGGTTTTCGCCAATTTGATCCGTGAATTAGATCAAACACAAGGCGCCACCAGTGCAGCGGATTTCCGCGATTCCCTGGGCGTGGGGCGTAAACTCGCGGTACAAATTCTTGAATACTTTGACCGCATTGGTTTTACCCGCCGTCGGGGTAATGACCATCTGCTGCGAGATAAAGCGTTGTTTATGGTTGAGTAGTAAGAGCTAACAGGGGTGCGATTGCACCCCTGATTCGTTTTCCAACCCGTCAGAACAGCCCTAACGGCTTATCGGAATAACTCACCAGCAAACATTTCGTTTGCTGGTAATGCTCCAGCATCATTTTATGCGTTTCGCGCCCAATACCCGATTGTTTGTAGCCGCCAAATGCGGCATGCGCCGGATAAGCGTGATAGCAGTTCGTCCACACGCGACCCGCCTGGATGCCACGGCCCATTTTGTACGCCAGATTACCGTTACGGCTCCAGACGCCCGCACCCAGCCCATATTCCGTATCGTTCGCCAGCTCAAGCGCCTCTTCCATGGTTTTGAAGGTCGTCACCGCAAGTACAGGGCCGAAGATCTCTTCCTGGAAAACACGCATGTTATTTTTACCAAACAGAATCGTCGGCTCAAGGTAATAACCGGCTTTCAGGTCACCTTCCAGCGCTTTACGACGCCCGCCGGTGAGCACATCTGCGCCCTCTTTTTTGCCGATATCAATGTAGTTCAGGATAGTTTCCATCTGCCCTTGTGAAACCTGCGCCCCCATTTGTGTCCGGGAGTCCAACGGGTTGCCGCTGCGGATAGATTCCACGCGGCGAATCGCACGTTCCATAAAACGTTCGTAAATGGATTCCTGCACCAGCGCGCGGCTCGGGCAAGTACACACTTCGCCCTGGTTAAAGGCAAATAGCGCGAAACCTTCCAGCGCCTTGTCGAAGAATGCGTCCTCTTCGTCCATCACATCAGCAAAGAAGATGTTCGGGGATTTACCGCCCAACTCCAGCGTCACCGGAATAATATTCTGGGTCGCGTACTGCATGATCTGTTGGCCGACTTCAGTGGAGCCGGTGAACGCCACTTTGGCGATGCGTTTTGACGTTGCCAGGTATTCACCAATTTCACCACCTGCACCATTCACCACGTTGATGACGCCCGGCGGTAGTAAATCTCCCACCAGCTCCATCAACAACAATACGGAAAGCGGGGTAAGACGCGCCGGTTTCAGCACGATGCAGTTACCTGCCGCCAGCGCCGGAGCCATTTTCCAGCTCGCCATCAGCAGCGGGAAGTTCCACGGAATAATCTGCGCCACCACGCCAAGCGGTTCGTGGAAGTGATACGCCACGGTATCGCCATCAACTTCACTGATCCCGCCTTCTTGTGCACGAATACAGGATGCAAAATAGCGGAAATGGTCGATAGCTAATGGTACGTCAGCACCGCTGGTTTCGCGGATCGGCTTGCCGTTATCCCAGGTTTCCGCCGCCGCGAGCAACTCGATGTTTTGCTCCATACGATCGGCAATTTTAAACAGAATATTGGCGCGTTCCTGAACGGACATTCCGCCCCAACCTGCTTTTGCTTCATGCGCCGCATCCAACGCTAAATCGATATCGCCTTTGCTGGAACTGGCAATCTCACACAGCGGTTGGCCCGTCACCGGCGTCAGGTTTTCGTAGTATTGTCCTTCGACCGGTGGAACCCACTGGCCACCGATAAAGTTGTCGTAACGCGGTTTAAGTTTGAGCGGAAAACCATACTCGCCGGGGATGATTCGGGTATCTGGAGGATTATTTGTCATGTGTTTCTCCTTGTCGGTTTGCACACTCAAGCGTAGTCGCCAGTGGTGGTTTCTTCGCCAATGTTTGAAGGCTTTACGACACAGGTCACGGATTAATCATCGAATGATTCGGAGTAATCAACCAGCAGGCAGAATGATTTGAGACATACTTAATGATTCCCTTTTTTCCATTTATCCATTTATTAGACCCTAAAGATTTCGAGGTGCAGGAAGGCAGCAAACGAGTAAATCCCGATGAGCTTACTGGAGTAAGTGATTCGGGTGAGCGAGTGCCGCTAACGCACCTGCAACTTGAAAGATTATGGGTATAAGAGGAATGCTGATGCGCCTGTTTATTGGCTTCGATGTAGGCGGTACCCATGTTAAGCACGGTTTGTTCACAGAAGAAGGGGAGGTTCTGATTGCCGAAGAATATGACACGCACTATGACAAGCAGCTGTTTCTTGATGCCTGGCAAAGTGTGGTAGCAGGCTATCGGCAGCATAATGAAATTGCCGGTATAGCCATCAGTTTCCCCGGATACATCAACCCTCATACCGGAAATGTCCCCAAGGCTGGCGCGCTCGAGTTTCTTGATGGCAGCAATCTGCTGGAGATTTTCGGCGCATTAACTGACCTTCCAATTACCGTTGAAAATGATGCCAACTGCGCCGCACTCGGTGAAATGTGGCTGGGCGCAGGTAATGAATATGAGTCACTGGTCTGCATCACCATTGGCACCGGTATTGGCGGCGGTATTATCGTAAACCGCGAATTAATGCGGGGTTCGCACTTCCGCGCGGGCGAATTTGGTGTGCTGCCGGTGGGCAAATATGGCGAAGACATGCACAAACTGGCTTCAGCTAAAGGGCTGATGGACGCATGCCGCCGCGAAATGAACATCCCCGCCGAAGAGAAAATTCGCGGCCAGGATATTTTTGCCCGCGCCGAAACAGACCTGCATATTCAGGGCGTTATCGACAACTGGGTGAAATAC
Organism: Buttiauxella sp. WJP83; assembly: GCF_027594725.1. Taxonomy (NCBI): domain Bacteria; kingdom Pseudomonadati; phylum Pseudomonadota; class Gammaproteobacteria; order Enterobacterales; family Enterobacteriaceae; genus Buttiauxella; species Buttiauxella sp. WJP83. The sequence continues at coordinate 218,633 of NZ_CP110080.1, read as the reverse complement.
CTGGCGCGTGGAATTTATAGCGTGGTATCGCTGTTTGACCCGCAAGCTATTTTGCTCGGCGGTGGCGTCAGCACCCAGCCAATGCTGTACCCGATGCTGGAGCGTCATCTCGAAGGGTTTAAATTCTGGGATGTGCTGAAAGTCCCGATTCGCCCCTGCAAGCTGGGCAATAAAGCAGGAATGCTAGGCGCGGTGTGGCTGGCGAAGCAGCTGTAATATGATTGCCTCTTTTTAATAAGAGGCAATCATTCAATACACTTGTTACTCGTATAAATTCGCGGTCGCTTTCAATATATCCGCATGTAGGTATATATCATCCAGTGTTTCTATGGGATGGCGAGTTTCATTCTTTTCACTATCAAAAATGCCAAGATATTTTTGGCTGCGATTGAAGTGCAATCTGCAAATTGGTTTTCTATTATTGTCATCAAGTAGAATACCAAAATAACTCTTTGTGTCTCGCTGACTGATTCGATTGGCATCCACCACCGTTCGTACAATGGCTTTTACAATATGATAGCCTTCTAACTCTTCTAACGTTGTTTTGATTTCACTTTCTTCAGTAGTTGTTGGTTCACTTTGACCTTGTTCTACAGAGACATCGGAAGAAATGACAGGTAGTTGTCCCCCGCTCATCGCTGATTTCAATCGCTCATTTACCTGATCGTTTAAGAATTGGCTCGTTGCTTTATGGGTTAGCTCTGTAAATGAATCCTTAACTTTTTGCGTAAGAATTCCATCATAAACACGTGATGCGAAAAATTTTACAAAATCCTCGTCTGGTATAGTGAATTGTGATGCAATCAGCCGCTTAATTTGGCTGACATACTTTAATTCACCAGCAGCATTAATAATAGAATCGACATCAAATGCAGATTTCGTAAGCTTGCGTAATTCAGGAAGGACATATTCATCAATATCTAACAAATCAAATTCAAGGAATGGCTTCTCATCCATTTTATTAGGCGAATCTAAGTCGGTGAAAAACTTATACACCTGCCCATTTGTTAATATAGAAATACGAGCATTTGTCACGTGAAAATATCTGAACAATTGTGAGGCATGATTTAGATTTAGAGAGTCACCAATTTTTTTGCACTCGATCAGAATCTGCACTTCACCATTTTTAAAGATGGCATAGTCAATCTTTTCGCCTTTTTTAGTACCTACATCGCAGATAAATTCAGGAACAACTTCAGTTGGATCAAACACATCGTATCCAAGTACGTTATGGATGAACGGCATAACAAAAGCGGTTTTCGTTGCTTCTTCCGTTTGAATCGCACCAGCTTGCTGCTTTATTTTTGCTGAAAGGGTGTTTAATTTTTCCATAAAATCCATCACATCTACCTCTTTTGTATGAGTTTATAGATAGTCCATGATGCGAAAGGAAAAAAACTTGAAGTCCACCAAAGAAATTAATACAGGCACACTTGCAACTTCCAGTTTTAACTCAAAATTTCAGAAAACTCATTTCCAGGGTCCCTGCGATTGTCGCTTTTCTCACATGGTGCGTTATTTTCCCTTCGCTAAGCTGAACATATCGACCGCACACCTCATATGCATAGCGCGAGCACAGTGCAGAGAAAATGTTGATTGCGGCTCCAGCTCATTGAGCGAAACCTGCCGCATGGAAGCGGCGCTACAGTAAGGTGCATATTAATTCGGATTGAGGGAGCGCGCAGGTATACGGGTACAGTAAAACAGAGGCGAGTTATTGTCGGTAAAGAGATATCCCGAGTCATTTTCACGCAAGATATGCACGCGCAGCCCGCGATCTTTAGTATAAAAAAAGTCAGGCAAGAAGGTGAAAAGTTGCTTCATGTCTTCCGGCGGATCGCTGCTATCGTCAGCAATCATAATCGTGTCGCCTTGCTCCTTCCAATATTTGAAGGGGAAATTATTGGTGCGAGACACTGGGGGATTATTACTACGATGGAATGACCCCAAACTTTCAAAATTCCCGAAACCATCCGCGAAGGTATAATGCATAATCGAATTATAATGGTCATCCTTACCAATAAGGATTAACTGACTTTCACAGGAGAAGTGATTTTCATCGTAATGAATATACGCAATAGATAGCAATGGGATAATAATCATTGACAAAATGCCTACCCAGATAACACCTAATTTTTTATTGTTCATAGGCACCTCTTTTGAAAAAGTAGGATTTGCAGTGCGCGTCACGGATTTCTATTTTCTTATTACATAGCTGAACGGATGAGCCTTCCTGCAGGCGATTTATCGTCATATAAACGACGCTGCCCATGTTGCAAACCAGAGGATAACGTTTATTCATGGCGACAAAACTGTTTGTGCTGGTATCTACACCAGGATAAGAAGAATAAAGTTCACAGCCGTTAACCAAGCCGATGTAGCTATAGTTTTTGTAAAATGAGTCTTCTTTTATCAGGTTTATAACAAGCATGCCCCAGCAAAGTACGGCAAGAAGGCCTGCAAATATAAAGGACCATTTGGAACCTATAAAGCGCGCAAAACGACCAGGTGTTTTTTTATTCTCAACCATGCTGGCAGGTATGTTTGTGAATACTTCTGGCTGAGTTTCTGAAGCAGATAAAAAATCTTTGGGAGCGCCTACGCGCAATACGGCTATCGACTTAAACCCCATCTTTGGCATTGTTTTGATGATGTCTTCAGCAAGACCCGCTGATTTGAGCCCTTTCCTGATTGACGCAATATTCTGGTAAAGCGTATTCGTCGTGACCACTGAACCGTGTTTTTCCCACACCTCTTCGAACAAAAACTTCTGCGTTAGCACCTGATTATTATACTCAAGCAGCTTCAGTAAACATTCGCTCGCAGGCGTGTGGATAACAACAGCTCTTCCGTCATGGCCTTGCACGGGACGAAGGCTGTGTTCATCCGGATCAAAAACAAGAGTGCCGTTGATCAGGAAAACGCGTCTCATCATTGAGCTCCATATAACGAAAGTGCGGGCGTTATTGTCTCGCCGACCACAACCTGTAAAATCAAAAAAATCTTAATCATATTTTTTCTTTTTTATAATCAATAAACTACAGATTACATCCTGTACCGCATGCACGCTGACAAGAGTAAAAACTCAGGACTCTGAATCAGTATAAATCACATAACATCACTCCTCATTGCATCCGGAGCCTTTATGATGAGATTCATCCTTCGGCAGATGTATTGGTTAAACGAATGGTCAACGTCAATCTTGATTAAGGTAATTGACTGGAAGGAAGGGAGCAGAGACGCAATAGCATTCAAAGCTTAATTCAGCACAGATAATCCAGTAAAAACAGATCTGTATCGGGTTATCCAGTTGAACTCTCTGTTTAAAACAGAAATTTGGTGTTTCACATTGAGCTATGGCGGTATGGCAAAAACCAGTATAAATAATTAACCACCCACTCTTTATCGAAACTTTATGCTGAAAATTTCACTCAGGCAACTCGTTACGCTTCACCGGACCCATTTTAAGGGCTAAAAAACGCAGGTCTGACTCGATGTTGAAAGTATTTTCTGCCCACATATAATCGTCCTTATAAAGTTTGTGGCTTATAAGAAATATATATGTTCGGCAATACTATGGCCATTGCTATTACCTATGAGCATGAAAGACATGAGCTATCATTTATATGGCTTTATTATCGGCAAAGAAATTCATTTTGATGTAGAAACTGGGCGGATGTATCGTCTTCCTTCTACCCGAGCTAATAAAAATTTTATTTTCGGCACAATTTCATTTAATGAGACTATGTTGCAGTTATTTTTATATCTGCTAAAGCATGCCCGTAATAGAGAAGTGACCAAAGAAGAACTGTTCAAGAACGTGTGGGAAAATAATGACCTCAGTTCTTCATCACAACGTTTGTGGCAGGTACTCCACAACCTTAATAAGAAACTTAACACGTTGGGCTTACCTGCCGACTTTATTCGTAACATCAAGGGCTGTGGCTACATTATTAACTACCTTGATATCACGCCAGTCTATTACAGGATTAGTGATCTCCTGCCTAATTCTGAGCAAACAAAGGAGAGAGTGAAGTTAGTTAATATTCTGGGAGATTGAGTCGCCTCAGAATCTCTTGCCCTGGGCATAGTATGCCCAGGGCCTTTTTATAAGCACCTTCAATAAACATGATGAATAAATATAAGCAGCATATTTATCATCACACTTGAGGGTGCTTATAAGATGTTAGCCATGCCTTTCATCCTTTAGCTCACCTGGGCTTCACGCCGAAACGGAATATAACGATGAGTGTAAAAAACTATTTTTCAAATTTAAAAGTGAGTAAAAAGCTTTCCTTCGGTTTTACAGTGGTTTTATTGGTTACTGTTGCTATCGTTATATCGGGCATCGTCGGTTTAAAAAACGTGCAAGATAAAATTAATAAAATGTCGATGAGCACACAATTATTTAACTCACTTTCAGCCGCCAGACTGGGCCGTACCAATTACCAATACACCCATAATGCAAAATACCTTGAGCAAAATAAAAGCGCACTGGCGCGCATGGATGCCATTGTTAGCCAAATGAAGCATCTTAGCTGGTCAACTGAAGGGATGCAGTCACTGGTCGTCACTGAAAAAGCGGTTAAAAACTATATCGCGGCAACCCGCCCTTTTGTTGATGCGTTAAGTCAAAAAGAGAAAGATGTTCAACTGCTGAATTCGAAAGATCTCTATAACAAATCTTTAGTTGCCGATCGACTGAGCCGTGACAATACGCTGAATGACGATCAGCAAACCCAGCTTTCACAGCTCGCTTTTATGTTCAACGATATCGACTCCGCGCTGAACGATTATAAAGAAAACCCAACAGAACAGAGTCAAAAAGCCCTCGATGGGCGTCTGGAAAATGCCATGACCAGCGCCGAACAAATGTTAGCGGTGCTTCCGGCGATACAACACGACTGGCTGCAAAAAAGTATGCAGGAGATGCACGGTTTTGCTGCGGAAATGCCGATCTATCGTACCTCATGGAATACGGTTAACACGGCATCGAACAACTTAACTGCGCGCGCGGTGGAGTTAACGAGTGCGGTCACAAATCAATTTACGCTACAACAAAAAACGGCTGAGAAAGGCGTATTGAATGCCGAGTTGCAGATGGAAATCGTCGCGCTTATCGGGATTATTATCGGCATATTGATGGCCTTCGTGATCACCCGTTCTATTACTCGCCCATTGATTGAAACGTTGCAGGTTGCCGAGCAAATTGCCAAAGGGGATCTCACCAGCACGCTGGAAAGTGTCCGTCGTGATGAGCCGGGTCTGCTGATGCAGGCTGTCGCTACGATGAACAACAATTTGAAAGATATTATTCATAACGTGCGTGATGGCGTCGACAGCGTGGCGCGCTCATCGTCTGAAATTGCTGCCGGTAATATGGATTTATCCGCCCGTACCGAGCAGCAATCTGCCGCCGTGGTGGAAACCGCCGCCAGCATGGAAGAGCTGACATCCACCGTCGCCCTGAATGCCGAAAATGCCAAACATGCGCGCCAGTTAGCGGAAGCCGCCTCGCAAAAAGCCAATGAAGGAAGTCAGATTTCTAAGATGGTCATCGACACGATGAAAAACGTGCAGAGCAGCTCGCACCGTATTTCGGAAATCACGACTGTCATCAACAGCATCGCATTCCAGACCAATATTCTGGCGTTGAATGCCGCCGTTGAAGCAGCACGAGCGGGAGATCAGGGGAAAGGTTTTGCCGTAGTGGCCGGTGAAGTGCGTAACCTGGCGCAGCGTAGTGCGCAGTCAGCAAAAGAGATTGAAACCTTGATTCACGAATCAGTTTCTTACGTCGATTCAGGGTTCCGTCTGGTGGAAGGTGCAGGTGTCGCCATGGAAAACATTGAAACGTCCGTTATCCAGGTGAGAGATATCATGAGTGAAATTGCGGCGGCGACCGATGAACAAAGCCGAGGGATTTCGCAGATTGCGCAAGCGATGGCAGAAATGGATACAACAACCCAACAGAATGCGGCATTAGTCGAAGAATCTTCCGCTGCCGCAAGCTCGCTTGAAGATCAGGCGGTGCAGTTGGAGAAAGTGGTGTCGATATTTCGGGTTTCAAAAACCCAAACGGAGGCGGCAGACATTCGCCCTTCTGCCCCCCATCACACTCAGCCAAAACCAGCCAGAAAAACGGCAGCGAACAGTAAAGACAGCTGGGTAGAATTTTAACGATTTTTTGTTGTGCCAACGACCAGGGAAATGGGCGGTAAACCGCCCTTAATAACCATAAAAAATAGCCATGGAAGGCAACACTTAATACTGCGCGCCGCGCGCCTCCGTGAAGCCGTACAGCGAGTAACGTTTCTGCAATGGCTGGCCGCCGTCACGCGTCAACGGCACCCAGTTGAAACCGGCCTCGGTGTTCGTCGGTCGCGTGCTCAGCAAATCCAGTGGAATCGAGATGTAGAACCCTTTGGTGAAGCTCCCTTCGCCGTAATCGTGAGACGACACATTGGTCAATGTAGCGTATGCGCCAGCGGTAATCCCGCTTGAGAAACGGCGAGAAATATCCAGCGTGCCGCCTTTATCGCCAGCCAGATAGCGCCCGACACTCACTTTCAGCAGGAAATCATCGGCAAACCACGGCTGCCAGTAACCCGTCACATTCCCGGTGGTAACGCTGTAGTCGGCCATTCTCATCGGGTCATTCCAGTCACGCTGTTTAACCCAGTTCAGATCGGCACCCACGGCCCACTGTTGATCCAGCGGACGGTACAGCACTTCGCTCCCCACCCCGGCAAACATCATCTCCAGATAGCCGCCGTAGTTCTGCATGTACCAACCATCACCCAGTGCGCCAATACGCGTGAGTTGCAGGTTATTCAGGTACAGGTCGCTACTATCGACATACTCACGAATATGGGTACGCACCTGTGGAATATGGCTGTCAGGCGGAGGAGCGGTGAAGTTGAACTTGTCGTAGTTGTTGTACACGTTAAGCCACGCCACGCCGCCAATTGTCCAGTTATCGGTCAGTTGGTAATCAACACTGCCGCTCAGCGCAAACTGATACATATAGAACGATTCAGGCCCGCCGAATGACTGATTTAAGATCGGCGACCAGTCGAAGCTCAGAGAAGATTGCTTCTCGGCGTAGCCAGCCTGCATATGCGATGGCTGCTGTGGCTCCTGATGGATATCGATGTTGCCAGGCTCAGGCGCACCGAGTGGTACCCCGCTAAACGCCTGGTCAAGCGACGCCACATCGCTGCGATGGCTGATCATCGGCAGACGTTCGCTGTTTTCAGTCACCACAATCTGACGCGTGCCTTCCGGCAGATTATTCATCACGATGCGGTTAGCGCGCTCAATCCCTTCCTCGCGAACACGGTAATCGGTTTGCTCACCGGAGACATACACCGTATCCCCTGCCCGCTGGATGGAAGGCGATGATAAACCGGCATTGTCGCGCAGCGCATTAAGCTGGGCATCCGCCGTGTGCGGGTCAAAATCTGCGGCTTGCGTGGCTGGCGCATAAACAGGACGAGTAGGTTTTTGTGCCGGACTGCGCAGCGCCTCAAAATTGGTGACCAGTGTGAAGCCGAAGGTCATCGTGTTGCCACGCTCATAACCCAGATTCAGATCGCCCCAGTCACCCAGGCGGTACAACATCCCAACGTTAATCGGACTATCTTGTGCCAACTTACCCGCGCGATCGTCGCGGTAATTATTCCCGTCGTATTCCACTTTAAAACGCAATGGCTGCCACGGCGTCTGGTATTCCACGCCACCGAACAATGCTGCTGGGCCGTGGAAGAAACGATCTGCATCCACCTTACCGCCACTGCCACTGTAACCTTCCTCGCGCTGGCAAAAACCTTCGCTGGCTTTGCAGAATGGGTTAGTGATATTGCCGCTGTTGCCAACATAGCCCCAGCCCATCCCGAGCGTGAAATCAAACGGCCCTGCCGCTTTCGTCGCCACAAGATATTCGCTGTCGAACAAACCGGTACCGCCGATATCTCTGAATCCTAGCGAGATATCCGGCGTCCAGCGGGTTTCCTGCCACAGGCGGGCTTTCAGATCGATAGCTTTATCTTTATAGGTCTGGTCGCCGCTGAAATCTTCCGCACCGTAACGGCGAGTACGCACGTCGGTATAACGGATGGTGCTTTCCAGCCACGGCATCAACTGCAGAGTTAACGACCAGAAACGGTATTGGTCATTGTCCCGGTAGTTCACGTTGAATTCACCAGAAGGGGCCATACGCGCGGTGGGCATCTGTAATAAGCCGACACCACCAAAATCTGACTGTGAAGGGGTGACGTACGGGGTATATAGCGGCGTGCCCCAGTCAGCACTGGCCACGTGGCTGAAACCACCAAGAGACAGCGCAATCATAGAACTGAGTGTAGTGAGTTTCATTGCGCGACAGTCCGTTGTGTAAGCAAGTGGATAATCTCCTGGTTAAGCGCCTGATAACCTTGCGGTAATGCAGACGTTTGCAGGTTCAACCAAATCTGACTGCCGGGCTGTGGCTCATGGTAACGACGATTCCAGTAACCCGTGGGGACGGTTTCGGTGGTGCCGTCTGGCGCAATCACCGTCACGGTGTCCGCATCGATACCGGACTGTTGCTGGTCAATCGCAACATAAGCAGCGGTCTGTTTACCTGCAACCCAGGTAACGGCAGTTCGCGAACTGTTCCATAACGTCAGGTCACGCTTCGGCACATTTGTAACGTAGAGGCGATACGCGCCCGCAAGCTTCGGTGAATACTCAGATTTCAGACGCACAACATCCGGGTCCAGAGAGAGTGGATAAGCACCGACCGCTTTCCATTCATTGATTCGCTGGCGCAAAACGTTAACGCGTTGAGCCTGGAGATAATCGCCCTGCTGCTGCAACTGATTACCGAGTGCTGCAAGCTTTGCGACAATCTGCTGCTGGCGTTGCTGCTGTTCAGCATCGCTCGCAGGGGTTGAAATCTTCGCGGTGCGCCAGTCGATATTGGCAGGCAGTGCAGAGCTTGTGACCAGTTCACTCAGGTCGTTGGCATTCACATTGGCGGGGGAACATACGGGCTGACAAATAAGGGTAACCCGCCCCTGGCTGTAACTCAGCGGGGCTACCGCCAACAAGGTGGCGGTAAGCAAGAATGGTTTCATCATCAGGAATAGGGTTTCAGTAAAGTGAGGGACCACACCGGGCCATGAGGATGCAGGGTTTGTTCGGTGTGAACCACCTGCCCGGTTTGCGCATCGACCCAGTATTGTTGGGTATAAGTGGCACCATCAACGTCAGAAGAAACCTGTTCTTCCAGCAGACGATAATTGCGGGTGTTACCAACAATGGTGAAATCTTGCGTGCCTGCCCAATGGAAGCGTGAAGTCACTGAAGCCGCATGGAAAGAATCACTCTTCCATTGCGTTTGTGCTTTCCACTGTTGCCCTTCATGAATGGTTAACGGATTGGCTAATGGATCGGGAGTGCTGCTTTCGAACGTCAGCAGGTTATCCGGAAAACCGATGGTTTTAATAATGCGGCCATTTTGCGTGGCGACCATTTTTGAATCGGCGGTGAGCCACTTCTGAATATGGTTTTCATTCCACGCCAGCACGATAAAGGCTAACGGGCCGTCATCTACTTTAAGGGACATAGACGCATAGGGAACGCTGCTAACTTTACTGCTATCGATTTTCGCATCCTGCGAAGAAAAGGTTTGTGAAATAGTTTGTGAAACAATACCAGGGCGATATTGGCTGCAGGCGCTGAGTAAAATAACCGCGCCGGCCAGGCATATTTTTTTATACATATTAAGAGCCGTAAGCTGGCAAAAAAATGGGGCCCCAGAAGCACCCCATGAATATTAGAAATGATTAATGCGTAGAAGTGGTGGTGCTGGTGCTGGTGCTGCCACCTTTGCTGTCGCGGTTGTTGCTAACAACGAGCGCAGAAATGGCGACTGCACCCACCACACCGACACCGATAGCAACCGCAGAACCGGTTGCCACACCCGCAGCTGCAGTTGAAGAACCTGCAGCGGTACCAGCAGCAGATTCAGTCGCAGCCATCGATGCCATAGGTGCCGCCAGTACACACAGCATTAGCGCAGATAATTTAATCAATTTCATTTATAGCCCTCTATTATTGTTTCATTGGTGTATTTTCCCGGTGGAATAAATTCCACCGGGAAAAATTGATGTCTAATAAATTTTAAAAAGTAATATGAATATTAGATTGTTAGCAAGATAAAAACATCACCAGTTAGAACATACACCACTAAATGTGTGTCTTAATTCCAGGTGTGTTTTTAAGGAAGGAGAGTGTGGATTTATGAAATATGATTATATACATGCAATAAAATAGAGCACCAAGTGCAGGCAATGTAATTAGTTGGTATTCAAAAATAAAATCATTGCGAGCCCTAACAAAAATAATAAATAATGACATTAATACAGATGCTGTTATCGAAGGATAAATCACCTTCAAAATATTTAGCAGATTACCATTTAAAAGAGACATCACAACAGACATACATATCAAGAAATTAGCGACGTTTGCAATCAAATAGAATTTTGCTATATACATAATCCCAAGTTGAGAGCCTACAATGAATGCACCAACTTGAAGAATTGCACTAACAACACCAAGTAAAAATAGCACCTTAGCTTTGTTTCGAGCCATAAATATAGCACCACAGGTACTAACAATAGCCTGAATATAACCGGTAGGTGCTAGCCATAATAATAAATCACTTGTTAAACCCCACTGCCCTCCCATTATAAAATTTATAAAAGGCTCACGAAGTATAGCAAGACCACTCATTATAGGGCATACCAATAGAGATATAACAGATATTACTTTAAGATAAATATCTTTTACCTCATGAATGTTATCTTGCTTTCTACTGATTACAGGAAACAATGCCCTAGTTGCCACAAATGTTAAACTCTGTAATGGAAACAGCATAATTCTATATGCTAATGAATATGCTCCCAATATCTGAGGTGAAAAAACATGCCCAATTATGATGCTATCTGCGTTTCTGGAGAAATAATTTATAATGTTAAAACCTGTTAAATTCCCGCTAAATGATAATATATTCTTACACTCATCACGGTTTAGAGAGACTTTATTCATTGGCCGCCAATCACTTCCCAACCATAATAAAATGGTGGAAAATAAAGAGGATATGAGAGTCTGAGCAACCAAACTATAAACACCATAACCGAGAAGAGCCATCAATATAGCGATAACCAAGCCCAGTGCAGAAGATGACATTTCAACAAAAGCGACTTTATTAAACTTTGACTCTCGCTCAAGTAGAGCCAAGTGGACAGAGGAAAGACTGGTTACAGGAAAGCTTAAAGAAATAATACATAATATAAACACTAGTCTTTTTTCATGAAATAGTTGTGCAATAAAGGGAGAGCAAATGGCTATAACCACACCAATACTTAGCCCCATAAATACATTCAACCAAAATACAGCATTTATTGTTTTTCTATCTAGCTCTTTCTTTTGAATAATTGCAGCAGAAGTACCAAGATCTCTAAATATTGATGCAAACACTGTAACAACTAAAGCCATGGACATAACACCATATTCTTTTGGTGCAATAATCCTTGCCAGAACAACCATTCCAACGATTTGTACAACTATTTTAAATACTTGATTAATTCCTACCCACTTTATATTTTTCTTGATTTGCATAAATCTACCTGAATGTCACATGTGCTACAACATAAACTCTAGTGATAGTACATTTGATTTTTCAATTTTAATAAACCACTAAAAACATTATCAAAATAAATTTTTTCAAACCAACCATAAACCACTTCAGGCAGCAATGCTAAAATTATTTTTATAAAATACCTTACAACTAATTTTCACCAAAAATATCTCGTGTATAAACCTTATCTACCACATCAGCGAGCTCTTCAACCATGCGGTTAGAAATGATGACATCTGACATTACTTTAAACGCATCAACATCACGAATGACCTTCGATTTAAAGAACTCGTTCTCCTGTAGAACAGGCTCATAAACCACAACTTCTATGCCTTTGGCTTTAATGCGCTTCATGATCCCCTGAATAGAGGAAGCGCGGAAATTATCCGATCCCGCCTTCATGATCAGACGATACACACCAACACATTTTGGCGAGCGGCTAAGAATCGCATCAGCAACAAAATCTTTACGCGTACGGTTAGCATCGACAATCGCGTTGATCAGGTTGTTAGGCACATTATTGTAGTTAGCCAATAACTGCTTGGTATCTTTTGGCAAGCAATAACCCCCGTAACCAAAAGAAGGGTTGTTGTAGTGGTTGCCAATACGTGGGTCCAGGCAAACGCCTTCAATGATATCGCGGGCGTTCAGGCCATGGGTTTCTGCGTAGCTATCGAGCTCATTAAAATAAGCAACTCGCATGGCCAGATAGGTATTGGAAAATAACTTAATTGCTTCAGCTTCTGTTGAGTCGGTAAACACCACCTGGACGCTTTTATCAACGGCACCTTCAAGTAACAATCCAGCGAAGACAGAAGCTCGCTCAGAACGTTCGCCAACAACAATGCGCGATGGATGCAAGTTATCGTGCAAAGCTTTCCCTTCACGTAAGAACTCTGGTGAGAAGAGAATATTATCTACGCCAAACAACTGCTTGATACGGGCCGTATAACCTACAGGCACTGTGGATTTAATAACCATCACTGCCGAAGGATTAATAGCAACGACATCTCTAATCACCGCCTCTACCGAGGAGGTATTAAAGTAGTTTGTTTTAGGATCATAATCAGTCGGCGTCGCGATAATCACGAAGTCAGCATTACAGTAAGCTTCCTGCTTATCTGTGGTTGCCCTGAAGTTTAATCGTTTGGTCGTAAGATAATGCTCGATATCCTTATCAACAATTGTAGAGATTTTATCATTTAGCAAATCGACTTTTTGTTGGATGATGTCTAATGCGATTACGTCATGATTCTGTGCAAGTAAAACCCCGTTGGATAAACCAACGTAACCAGTTCCAGATATTGCTATTCTCATATTACTTCACTTTAACTCTGTTTATTATTTCTTTAACTATATTTTTCAAACGCCTAATTATTTTCTTATTTATATGCGAGGGGTTTTTTAGAATTGAATTAACAGCAGAGCTTTGGATCATTTCATTTGTGTCAACACAATAAACTGGTTTACCTGTGCGCTTACAAATATTAATTGCTTGATCAATTTCACTTTCAATAAATAGACTTGCATTTAGTTTATTGTAGGCAAGTGATTTATGTGTAGAGTGCGCACCGCTTTTAATTCTTTCTTCTTTAGTTGGTAAATCGAGCATGATTAAACTATCATATTGAACACCATGTTTTTCAAGCCATGATTCTGTTTCAGAACGATATTTTTCCAATCTACTTGTGACTAATGCATGTATTTTAACTGATGGTATAAACAACGGCTCAGCATTCAGTAGAAAATGTCTATATTTATCGCCATCATCATTTTCCTCAGGTGTTGGATCTATACAAAGCACACCATCAATATCGACACAGGATTTTTCGATAACTGGATGATGATAAATATTCCATTCAAATACGCGCGGATGAGGAACATACTCCAGAAACAAATCAACATCATTTCGCTTCAAAGAAGATGAGTAAATTGCTAATGTTGAAACTCTATTTTTTAAGTGTTGTGGTATCCTCATCAATTCATTATTAATAGAACGACCAGAATCAATACTATCATCTACTAATAATATCTTTTTTGCATCATGTGGATTGGATAAATTATTATTGTAACACCGCGTGTTACCTTTTTTTAATGGGGTGTTATTAATAAATGATGCAATATCTGTACAGTCAATATTTAAATACAATGCAATGGTATAGGCGGGAATCATACCACTTCTCGGAATTCCAACAACAAGATCAACATCAAGTTTATTTATCTTGAATAAATTCTTTCTAATATCATGGCTTAAACTGGAAATGTTTTTAAAATGCATAAAATCTCGCTAACATTTATTACATCAGTAATGTTTTTCACAAAATATTTAAAATAAAAAATCATCTATTTTTAATTTTAAATAAAAGCCTAATCATGTATTCTACTAAGGAATGCATCTTCGTTTTAGACATAAACAATAGAATTACATACATATAAAATAATTTATCACCACACTCTTTAGTCAAGGATGTAAAATACTCAAGAGCCACAAGATCTTTATTATAAAATGCATTAAAATAATGAAGCCTTACAAAGGAACTATGAAATTTTTTATCATTTAAATAAGTATTGATGAAATATTCACTAGCTGAAATATTCATAGAATTACTCATTTGAATATTCGCACCACAATTAATTTGAACTAATGACTGATTATCATACAGCATCCTCTCATCTGCATCATAGCATCTAATTCCAAACCCCCAGTCTTGGTGTTTGTATTGCAAGGAATCAAAAAGAGTTCCTTTATGATATCTTTTATCAATTGATATTGTTGAAGATCGGAAATCACCTTTTTGGGAAAAAATGAATTCTCTCATATCCACCCCATCATTATAATTCTTAGACATTACTTTAACGTCATCATTTATATTTAAAATAAAACATCCAAAATACACCCCTACATTATTTACTTCCATAACTGATAGTCTGCTTTTAACATAGTTAGGTGTAAAATAATCATCAGAGTCTAAAAAAAACACATTATTATACTTAGAATTTAAAAAACCAATATTTCGTGAATCCGAAGCATTACTTTTGCTATTTTTTTTAATAACCCTTACATTACCAATAGATTGTATAATCTCTAGTACTATGTCTATATCACTTGAAACATCATCGACAAGTATAATCTCAAAAACATATCCTTTTGCTGCCTCAATTATACTATCGATTGTTTTTTTAATATATTTAGCACTATTATATATAGGAACAACTACTGATAAAGATTTTTCCATCATTATATTTCATCACATAATAATTTTTCTGGATAATAAAAACAGTGCAATTTTAACTGAAAAAAAATAAATCACACTCTTACTATTTGCAGTTTAGCTCATTAAAAAAATCAACAACGGCTTGATATTACTTATCATGAAGAGATAGTTCTATTAGATGATGTAACTATAAGTACTAAGCCTAACATGCAAAATGTACTATTAAGCGAACTTACAGAAAATCCATTTAATAATATGCAAAAAAAAGCTATACCAGCAGAACGAAGCGATAAGTGTTCACGTAATAGCCTCCATAAAATATATAATGTTAGTATAAACCCTAAACTCCCGAAATCATAAAAAAGTCGTAAAACGAAAGCATGCAATATTACTGAGTAACACTCATATCTCCCACTATAGCTAAAAAGTTGTTGATAAAAAGACAAGCGAGAGCAGGTTGCTCCATCTAAGGGCTTCAGTACAAAATCCCCAAAAATATAATCTAAAGTATTCCAGTCCTTAATTGAATGTAGAAAGCCTTCAAAAAAAACATATCTGTCTATTTGTTTTAGCTCTGTCCCACTCATACGGGATTCGAATATTTTAAATACCACGAGAGCTAATGCAGATAAAAAAAGCAGCTTTAACAGTATTTTATAATCTAATTTTTTTACCATGTAACAAAACATCATAAAAAGAATACACAATAAACCAGATCGAGACCCAGAGAGTATAAATATAGATGGCAAAATCACCAACTCTATATTGGTTAGCGGTCCAACCCTTTCAATTTTTGTGATTGAAAGAAGAATTAAAAAAAGAAGTTCAAAATTATTCTCAACAAAAACCCCTGGCCTTCCAGTATTAGATATAAAATGCCATAAAATGTATTTAGCCAAAAAAGCATATATTAACAACGTATATGTGTTTTTTATAAAAGAAGGTGTAAATATTTTCTTGCCAGAAAGATAATAAAGCACGGAAATATATACAACAAATTTATTAGCCAATATAAAATCAATATAATTAACATCAAAAACCCCAACATTAATTATTATCTTTACAGTTATGTATGTGATTATTATATAAAAAACCACCAAGTTAAACTTTGAATCAAATTTAGCCTTAAGGAAAAATGGTGTTGCCAATATTATCACATCTAATATATTGTCTACTGGTAAAAGATTGTATTCTTTATAAGTTATCAATCCAGTAATTACAAAAATGAGCAATGAAACAGAATATATACTTGTTAGTGGCATGATTTACTATTTCCCTTACTTTCTTTAGTAAATCTTGCGTTTAAAGAATGTATTAATTTTATTTTTAAGTGATTCATACTTATCCTTACCTATAAAAAACACTGTGGATAGTATTATTTTCCTCAAGACCCTGTGCTTAAATGTAAACCACGAACCATTAAAATGGTGTATGGAAACACTATTTACGTCTACATAAACCTTACCAGAAATATGATTCTTAGGACTAAAAATATACCACGGGTAAATATCCAAACCATCATCCAGGTGAATGCGCTTATTATAACTCCCACGCACATCATTCAATTCATACTTATTTTCAAGTATTTTACTTATGATCACGGTATTTGGTGTCATATTATATTTACCTGAACTTAAGACAAAAGAACTTCCATCATAATAATCCAAGGCATACTTAATTAATGGATGTTTTCTCTCTGCACCAATTACTGCAGTAGAAATAAGAGCATTATCCTCAAACCCTAAAAATGCATTATGGCTTAAATATGGTGTTAATGGTTTCAAAAGCTCAACATCCGTATCTAAATATACGCCACCATATTTGTTTAGTACATAAAGTCGCACAAAGTCTGACACAAATGCCCATTTTTTAGCTTGATATGCTTCATTAGCAAACTGGCAAATGCTAAAGTCGAAATTATCTTCATTCCATTCAATTATTTTATATTCAGGACAATTTTTTTTCCACGATTTAATACATTCATGAATAAATTTGCTTTTTTCGCCCTTCCCAAACCAACAGTAATGAATAACTTTAGGTATCATGACTTTACTCTTTTCTGTATTTTCACATTAAGACTTTCAAATACGTATCGAATAATAAACTTCGGATATGTCATAATAACTTTATGTCGCACATGTTTATGCATTAAAACCCTTTGCAGCCACCGCAATCCAGTTTTTTTTACTACGAAACCATAATAATCTTCTTTTATTGATGTTTGAGTAATAAACCCTCCACATGTTATAACAAGCTTGCTTTTATTCAGTGTGGAAATAGCCAGAGCAACTTTTTCTTGTCGAGGAGCTCCCATGGCTATAATTACAACATCAGAATTTATGGTTTTCTCTGCTATGGATTCAATGTCATTATCGCAGAAATAACCATCACGACAACATCCTAGTTGTAGTGCAGGGTATCTTTTTTTTAATACACATAAAGACTTTTCAAGTTCTTCTTTTTTTGCACCTACAATAGAAATTATTAAGTTATTATTCTCACAAAACTTAAAAAAATCATCTGCTATAGACGAAAAATCAAAACTTACTCTTTTTATCTTCTTTTGATTAAAAATATTATGCATTAAGCACAGTAGTGCTCCATCAACGAAAAAACCATCAATGTTTGATGAAAAATATTTATTCTCTTTCATCATATAATATGAAAACGGGTTAACGAATGATACTATTTGACTGGTTCCTTCTGTAATTAATTTTTCTTTGACATCTGTGTAATCACTGATACTCAATATTTTCATTTGCATTCCTATGCATATATTTTCCCAGTAATGAAAGCTTGTAATTAATTGTAATAAGACCCGTACTCATAATAATTACTAACTCTTTTTTCCACCCCATTAAATATAACACCATTGACTATAAGATTATTTTGTTCAAAACGTTTTGTTGACGCCTCCATTTCTTTCAATGTGTTTTGCTGAAAACGCGCTACTAACATTGTAGTGCCAGCATATTTTGCTGCGATGCAAGCATCACTCACAGCTAATACTGGTGGGGTATCCACTATTACCAAGTCATATTTTTCTGAAGCCCACTCCATTAATTTTTTAAAATTGGAATTCATTAGTAATTCAGAAGGGTTTGGTGGAATCTGTCCACGGGAAATAAATTCAAGATTTTCAATATCCGTTCTCTTAATTACATCTCCAAATACTTTAGTTCCAATTAAAATATCAGAAAGGCCATTCACCTCCGGGCAACCAATAACATGGTGTACCTGTCCCTTACGCAAATCAGCATCAATTAAAAGTACTTTTTTATCAGATTGTGCAATCACTGCAGCCAAGTTACAACTTACGAATGTTTTTCCTGCCTCAGGGGTAGCACCAGATATTAACAGGATATTATTCTCTGCCTGCATCATGGCAAAATGTAGACTGGTACGTAGACTGCGAATTGATTCAACAGAGAGATCTGTAGGGTTATCTTTAGCAAGAAGATTAACTGAACGTGCAGCCTTTTGTTTGTTTTTTGCAAGCTGCGTATTTTTTTCTTTTAGCCATTTTGAAACTGGAATTGAAGCATATACATTCAATCCTAAGCTCTCAATTTGTTCACTACTTTCAATGCCGCTATGTAAAAATTTTCGCAATAAACAAAATGCGACTGAAAAGAATATGCCTGAAACAAACCCAAACATTGTAATTAGTATTTTCTTCGGGGCGATAGGTTTCCTTTCCGCTACTGCAACATCGATAATACGTACATTTCCAACCGTACTAGCTTTATTAATATTAAGCTCTTGCTGTTTATTTAATAACAGCATATATACTTCTTGCCCAGATTGAACATCACGTGTAAGGCTTAAGATCTCCTGCTGGGTTTTTGGCATATTTCCAATACGAGCATTCAATTTATCACGCTCTTTCATTAGCAGCGCTTTCTTTTCCAATAGTGTGCGGTAAGCAGGATGATCACGAGTATATAATTTGGAGATTTCTGCTTCTTTAAAAGTCAATTCATTAATCTGTGTTTCCAGTGCGACAGTAGTATCCAGCACAGATTTTGCTTCTAACGATAAATCAACCGATTCATTTTTTTGACGGAAAATGTTTAAACGACTCTCAGCCTCATCCAGTTTGCTGCGCACCTGAGGTAATTGTTCTCTTAGAAAGTCGAGACTTTTTGCTGCCTCCTCAGATTTTCGCCCCACATTTTGCTGAAGATAGTTATTACTAATACTGTTTAGTATTTGTGATGCTTGTTTAGCGCTTTCACCGAGTAAGGATAGCTGCAGCATGCCGCTATCCTTACTCAAATCTACAACTTTGAAACTTTCGAGAAGCTCATTTATTGCTGTTAATTTCTCCTGTTTTGTGACCGAAAATTTGGTCCCATTAGGTGCCTCAATTTCACTAATTAGCAGGTTAATATCATTCTTGGATAACAGAACACCAGTTTCACCCTGTAGAGTTTTATCATCGATGACAACGCTGTATCGAGTTGGAGAAAGTACAGTTACAGTAAAAGGTACATCATGTAATTCATCAGGAACATTCAGGCGAGAAATAGCAATCTTGCCCTCTTGATGCCCCAATAAACGTGCCACTCCTTTACCAATCAGCGGAAAGTGTTTTTCTTCCACGACTGTATCAAGCCCCAATTCATCGACCGTCCGTCCCAAAACCATACGGGACTGTAATAAACCAATCTCTGTCTGTGATTCAGGCTTACTGTCCGGCATAATATCGGAAAGTTTACTTAGAACGCTGCTTCCCGCACTTTGCTCAACCTGGACCAGTGCTGTAGCGCGATAAATTGGTGTTGCCAATAGTGCATATGCAATGCTTATTATGGTAAAGAGCAAAGTGATTGTTACTATCTTCCATTTGTTATCTTGTAATACACCTACAAGCTCACGTAGTTCTAGTTGATCGCTACTTTTATTATTTTGATTCATTGCTGAAATTTGTTCTGACATTTAACGGCATCTCTTTACGGTGTCTATTTCTTTAACGCCAGGACCCAACGCGCGGTGCTTTGGGCTAGTTGTGTATAAACTAGTTGGTACATTTCACGGCTTTTCTTATACGGGTCGCCGATCTCCAGCTGATTTTGCCAGTGGCCAAATAACATGGTTTTGCCACTCACTTCTGGATAGCTTTTCTTAATACGCTCGAGGTGGGATTTTTCCATCACCAGAATCAAGTCGTATTGCATTGCAAGGCTTGATGAAAAAGCCTGCGCGCAATGTCCATCAAGCGATATCCCATGCTCGGCGGCGACTTCTGCCGCCATGGCATTTGCCCCTTCCCCTACCAGGGCACCCAGCCCAGCGGAATCAATCTTTTTACCTGGCAGAGCCTGGCGCATTAAACGCTCCCCGGTCGGGGAGCGGCAAATATTGCCAATGCAAACCACTAAAATAGAATCAAACATCGTTACCAGACCTTGATCAAATGAGTGGATTCAGTCATGTCGTGAACCCCAGAAATGGTTGGTACCAGCTGGCTTACTACGCGGTTCCAACGGGTAATAGGTGCGGTAGTGACATACACAATGTCATACGGCTGTAGTTTGAATTCAGTTCCCATCACCAGCGCGGTAGCATCAGAAACATTCAACTGGTAGACGTTGGCAATTTTGCCGCTGGCGTCTTTCCCACGGTTTGAACGGATAACGAAAATCCCGGTCGCGTCAGAGCTCATCTGGTCAATACCTTCCGCATTGCCCAACGCTTCAGTCAGAGTCATACCACTGCGGTCCATTTTCAGGGTGGTCTGTTTCTTCACTTCACCCATCACGAACACTTTCAGGTCATCGTTGCGCGGCACATACAGAATGTCGCCGTTGTACAGCAGGCGGTTTTGTTGCAGGTCGCCGTTTTTCATCAGCGCCTGGAGAGAGATTCGCTCGTCTTTACCATTGTGAGTCAGCACCGCGTTGTTCCAGTCAGCACTTTCACCCAGGCCGCCGGCCTGGTTAATCGCATCCATAATGGTTAATGGCACGTTGGTAATGGCCTGTTGGCCAGAACGTACGACTTCGCCCGTCACATACGCTTTTTGGGAGCGGAATGCAGCAACGCTGATGTCAATCTGAGGGGTTTCAATGTAAGCCGCCAGTTTGTCGGTCAGCTCTTCGCGCAGCTGGGCCAGTGTGCGGCCAACCACTTTAACTTTGCCCGCGTACGGGTAGAAAATCGTGCCGTCAGACTGCACCCAGTTACCGGTGTCGGAAGCGCTACGATATTGGCCTGCGGGCGTGGTCAATTCCGGGTGATCCCACACGGTGACCATCAGCACGTCGCCCACACCAATACGGTATTGGTAGTTCTGAACTTCATCTTCCAGCTTCGGGTTGGTACGCGCCACAACCGGAGCAGAGCTCAGAGAATCGATCAGTTTTGGGGTAACGGTATAGACGTTAACTTTGTCGTTGAAGTTAGCGCTGGTGTCGTCTTTATTGACGATGGTCTTGCCGGAAGTGGTGAGATTGCTGCCTGGAACGATAGTACAGCCACTCAGTAAAGCAGCTGAAATCAATAACGGAACAGCTGCTAATTTTACAGTCATCATTATGGTCACTTGATTGATTTAATAGTGTAAAACCCGGCAATGCTGGGCTTTTATACAAAGAGAAATCGGGGGGTTAGCGGTTGCTCGCAGGTAAGTCACCGTTAACTGTAATTTTATGAGGCGAGTTGTGTTTCTTTCTTAAATCAGGGTTGCGTTTTTGCAGCCTGTTGTTAGTGACACAATAACCACTAAACAGAACAAGAAACGCAACCAGTGAGAGCCACTCAGGTGTGCCAAGCCGGGAAAGTACAATCCCGCTGCCGGCAAATGTTGCGGTTAGCAGGGTCATAACCAATACCGTCTGGCGGCCTGTTAACCCACTACGCATTAAAATATGGTGTAAATGATCGCGGTCAGGATGGAAAGGGCTTTGCCCACGGCGGAGGCGACGCACCATGATGGTCACCATGTCCATGAGCGGCAGCGCGATCATCCACAATGCGCTTACTGGGGGCATCACCGCGTCGTCACCCTGGGTACCGAGAATAATGAGCCACAGCATAGTGAAGCCAATCACCATGCTGCCCGCATCCCCCATGAAGACTTTCAAACGCTTACTGACTACCACCCCCATGTTGAACATCAAATAAGGGATCAGAGCAACAATCATCAGCAGGCACCACATGGCTCGCATATGTGCCCCTGCCAGCATGAAGGCCACCATCAATGCGGCAAATGTCGCACTCGCGACGGAACCCAGTAACCCATCCACGCCATCAACCATATTGAAAGCATTGATGGCTGCCCAGGTGGCGAACAGCGTCACCAGGTAACCGATTGGGCCAAGCAGTAACTCGTAATGACCCAGAACCTTGCCGAATGTCTGGAGGTAGAAACCGTCAACCATGATGATGACCGCAGACAGCGCCTGGATGAATACACGCGGCACAACCGGCAGGTCGAAGCGGTCGTCCGCAATGCCGACAAACAGCAGTAGAGAGATGCTCAACAAGTAGGGAAGAAAATGCGCTTCAGTGTGTGGTAGAAATTCAGGCCAGAACAGGTAGAACGCCACTATTGCGCAGTAGAAAGAGATCCCGCCGACCAGGGGGATTTCCCCTTTGTGTTGCTTACGCCCACCGGGCTTGTCGACCAGACCGCATTTTAAGGCAACCAGGCGAGCGAGGAGGAGGAATGTCATCGCTGTAGAAAACATGATGATAATTTCTTTACTCATGGTTATACCTTATTTCTTTTTAGCCACGCTACCGCCCATGGCGAATGCGAAAATATCCACATACCACTCGTGAAATTCATAAAATGTGCACATAAGTCACCATGTCAATACACACAATTAACATGGGATAATTCTGAGGCGAAAGTATTCTATTACGTCTAATTTTTCAGGTCAAAAATCACACCCACAGGGTCTTATTAGCAGTGAATATATTAATTTACGTTATAATCCCTTGTGGTTATTAATTTTTTATCAACAAAAACAACATGTTACAATCTTATGGGTTATGTGGCTAATAAATTATATAGTGATTAATTAATCATCATTAAATTATTTAGAAAATATTTAATTAAACAAAATTGATTCTTTAAGAAGTACTTTCCTGCGTAACCATTAGTCATGTTTATTATAATTAAATAACCTTCAAGTTTTCATATAAAAATAATATCGCTTATACACCACTAATAACAAAAAATATTTCATAAAAAATGAAACACCACACAAGATAGAGCACATTCAATAAGAATATAAATAGTAATAATTGATTATATTATCCGAATGACGAAAATTAACCGTCTATAAATATAGACGGACATGATTCATAAAATCACTTTTGTCCATTCGTGCCATGAATGAATGCTATCGGATTAATCCGATCTGACACGAGCTAAAAATTGAAAATGTGATTTTGGAAATCTAGAAAACACAGACTCTGAATCAGAACACAATGAATAGTTAACTACATGATATAAAACATATTTACTCTCAACAAAACATAGCGGTAACTTTGGTTTATTATTTGTGTGACTATTTAACCAACTGGTTTGGTTATATTTTCATACATTATTGCATTGAAGCCGTTCAATTTCTGCAAAAGCCACGTGATGTAAAAATATATTTCTGACATTTTTTCATGAAATCTTGAAGATTTTACCTTAGGAATGAAGAGACTAGCTGATTATATATGGAGACACTGAAGAGCCAGCACCCTCCTTGAGCATACATATGCTGACAAACTGCATTAAAAGACTGACAAATTTATTTTAAAACGAAAATAAATACATTCGAATGATGGCAATCCTGGAGTTATGTGCTACTCGCTCACGTCCGCCTGGCGTAGGAAAACTCCTAAAAATAATAAGAGTTTTTAAGAATGCTCAGGAGTTTTATTATTAATTAACCGCATTATAGTTTTTTTAAAATTTTTTTTGACTACGGGAAGATGCACTCATTTTACGCGCGTGAACGTTCATTTTATTTCGCCCAGTTCTAAACAAAATCACCATAACATTCAGTACATTGTGATCTATACGCACAACATCATGATAATTTAAACCCTACAATTTCCTCGGGTTACTTTCTGCTCAGGATAGAACAGACCAGAAGAAATACACATAACACCCTCTATCGCCCGGATAATGCCCATAAATAATCATTTTAGCGCCATTACAATCACAAAAATTGCCAAATAAAACTTCACTTATTCCATGGATGGCATGCGTATTTACTGAGTTAATTATGGGTATTTATGGACATTCCAGCCCCAGAACGCCCATCTGCATAAAAACTGACTTTCTATTGATTATGGGGTGTTCCATGAGTCTGGCCGCCAACCCTTCCTCGTTCTAACTGCTTCTTAACAACAGCAGTGTCGTGAACAGTGTTGCTGCTCAGCATTACCTATAAGGGTGATTCAGGTGCAGGAGGAGATTATGTGGCGATTTGCAAAGGGGTTGGCGGAACGACTGGCGAAGACGCCAAGGGATGGGAAATCAGGCAGAAACGAAAAAAAGAGGGCAACGTTTACATTGCCCTCCAGATAACTACTTCTTCTTATTCAACATCGACTTTAAATCCGCAAACGGGTTGTAGGTCGCCTCGCCGACATCTTTTTGCGCGTCTTCACCGGCCACTACGGTCGTGCCGTATTGGTCGGCTTCGGTGTACTTCGAGTGCTCGTGGTCATGGCAATACAGGCACAACAGCTCCCAGTTACTGCCATCTTCCGGGTTATTGGTGTGGTCGTGGTCGATATGGTGAACCGTCAGCTCACGCAAGTTTGAATACACAAACTCACGCGAGCAACGCCCGCATACCCACGGGTAGATTTTTAACGCTTTTTCACGGTAGCCGCTTTCCAGCCGCGTGTAGTTTTTCGGGATCAGAGCCATGATTGATGTTTACCTGATAAAAAGAGTGGACTAAAGCTAGTTTCAAGCTAAATCCCCTCTTTATCAATCCCCAAACGTTTCATCCGTGAAAGCAACGTCGTGCGCTTGAGTCCTAGCCGCTGTGCCGCACCACGCGGGCCGGCGACCACCCCGTTGGTTTCTTTTAGCACACGCAAAATTCTCTGCGCTTCATCTTCCCCTTCACGAAATTCCTCACTCACCATAGCTGGCAGCGCTTTTTCTTCCGCCCGGTGATAGTCCATTTCTGGCAAAGAAAGATGCAGCACATTGCCGCGTGTCAGCAGCACCGCACGTTCAATCACATTTTCCAGCTCACGTACGTTACCCGGCCAGTCCATACGGCTTAGCGCGCGCAAGGTTTCCGCCGGAATACTGTCAATGTTGCGGTTCATGCGATGGGCGATTTTAAAGGTGAAGGATTTCACCAGCAGCGGAATATCTTCCGGGCGCTCGCGCAGCGGTGGCAGCATGATGGGGAATACGTTCAGGCGATAATAGAGGTCGCTACGAAATTCACGTTCGGCCACCATCTCCTTGAGATTGCGGTTGGTCGCCGCAATTAAGCGCACGTCCACCTGCTGCACTTTGTTGCTGCCGAGCCGCTCAAATTCTTGCTCCTGCAGCACGCGCAACAGTTTGGGTTGCAACTCCAGTGGCATATCGCCGACTTCATCAAGGAACATCGAGCTTTTGTCCGCAAGCTCAAACCGCCCGATACGCTGGGTATTGGCGCCCGTAAATGCGCCGCGTTCATGGCCGAACAGGTCGCTTTCCAGCAATCCTGCCGGCATCGCGGCACAGTTTATTTTCACCATGCGGCGGCTGTTACGCTCGCTCAGGTTATGAATCGCCCGTGCAATCAGCTCTTTACCGGTGCCGGTTTCACCGAGGATCAGCACCGTACTGTCGCTTTTTGCCACCATATCGACTTGCTTGAGCACGTTCGACATCACATCGCTACGGCCAATAATCTCGCCAAAATCACTGGCGACATTATTGATTTGCTCGGTGAGGTAGAGGTTTTCGTCGACGAGGTTCTCTTTTAAGCGATGGATTTCCTGATACGCCAGCGCGTTGTCCACTGCAATGGCGATACGCTCCGCAATCTGGCGCAGCAGCTTGAGATTTTGCGGAGTAAAAACACCCGCCTCGCATTGCGCCAGTTTCAACACGCCAAGCATATTGTTGCCAAACGTGAGCGGCAGCAGGCACAACGTCTGGATTTGGTTGCCCCACATTTCAAACAGCATGCGCTCATACGGCGCAAGTTGGTCGCCATGGTGGAGATTAAGCAGCAGCATTTCGCCACTTTTGAAGACGCGCTCGGAAAGCGTTCCCGCCATAGCCACATCGCTTTGATCGTGAATCGGCGACTGCTCGTCCACAAAGTGGGTGGAGTAGATAGTCAGCCTTTCTTTGCGATTGCTGCGCAGGACAATACTGATGGAGTCGATGGAAAAATAGTGGTGAATTTCGCGAGCCACTTCGCTTATCAATTCATCGAGATCGAGCTTTGACAGTACCGCGTTGGTCACCGCCACGAGGATACGGAAGTCGTCACGTTCGCGGCACAGCTGTTGATAACCGAGGTTTGAGTCGATGCGGCTTTGAATTTGCTCAGCCACCAGCCCAACAATTTGCGCCAGCGTATGCAGGCGATTGAGCTCTTTGTCCGTCCAGGTGGTATCGATATTGCGAATAAACTCGCAGCCGCCAATGATTTTACCCTCTGCCGCCATCGGCAGCAGACAGTAGCGGCCAAAAGGGGCATACAGATCCAGATTCATCACCTGCGGCCAGGTGTCGTTGAACTCTTCCTGGGAACACATCAGTGCTTCCGGGCGTGAAAGCACGCGCCGCACTGGTCCATTTGCCAGCACCATTTCATCTTCGTAATGCAGTTCTTTGTCGTGTTGATCCCTGCCATAAAAGGCCACACGTTGATGCAATGGATGGTAAAGCAGAATATTCACTCTGTCTGCGAGCGCACCCTGTTTTGCCATTTGCGTCAGGCAATGGGCAAGCGCCGGTAGATCAGGTTGCTGCAACAGGGTACGCGTTATATCAAACAGCCCCTGCTGCCCGAGATCACTCATCGGTGTGTATGGCATTTTGCTTATCCAGAAAGATGATGGCTAAAGGGCCCGTTTTCTCTCCCTCTCGGAAGGAGAGAGTTGGGGTGAGGGCCCCGATGACATTTGTCATATAAATTGCGCTTAAGTGTAGCCCGTGCGCGTTAAATCGTTCCTGGCTTAGGTCAACAAATCCGTGGTAGCGGCTCAGAATGGGGTAAATCTAACGAACGTTTTACACCGTAAAGTCCGGCGACCCGCACGCCTTTGCGTTCGACAACATCACCAATAATCGCGGCATTTTTACCTAAAGGATGTGACTGCAACGCTGCAAGCACTGCATCAACTGCGTCACGTTGTACGGCAATCACCAGTTTACCTTCGTTGGCAAAATTCAGCGCATCGAGGCCCAGTAATTCACACACGCCACGCACCGCCGGGTTCAATGGCAATTGGTTTTCAGTCACTTCCATTCCGCAACCACTTGAGGCTGCAAACTCGTGTAATACCGCATTCACCCCGCCGCGCGTGGCATCACGCAACGCTTTTACGCCTGCAATATTCAGCAATGGCGCGATTAACGGAGCGAGTACCGCACAGTCACTTTCCAGCGCGCCTTCCAGACCCAGCGACTCTCGCAGGTTAAGGATAGTCGCGCCATGGTCGCCCAGCGTTCCGCTGACGATTAACACATCACCGACACTGATTTGTTGCGCGCCCCAGCTCAGCCCCGCAGGGATCGCACCAATCCCCGCAGTATTGATAAACAGTTTATCTGCCGCTCCCCGCTGCACCACTTTGGTATCACCGGTCACGACCGCAATCCCCGCAGCCTTTGCGGTCGCAGCCATACTGGTGACGACGCGTTCTAATGTTTCAAGCGGCAAACCTTCTTCAAGGATAAATCCGCAGGACAACCAGCGCGGCGTCGCACCACTCACCGCAACGTCGTTCGCCGTGCCACAAATGGCGAGCTTGCCAATATCACCACCGGGGAAAAATAGCGGGTCAATGACGTAGCTATCGGTTGAAAAAGCTAAGCGGTCACCACTGGCAGTCAGTTCAGCCAGCGGTAATCGCGCCTGGTCTTCTTGCTCAGCAAGCCAGGGATTATCAAACGCTTGCACAAACAAGTCAGCTACCAACTTTTGCATTGCCTGGCCGCCACTGCCGTGGGCGAGTTCAATCGTTTTCATGCTTCGCTCTCCTGACCGCGATATTGATACCAGGCGGCACATGCGCCTTCGGACGAGACCATCAATGCGCCAAACGCATTTTGCGGATTGCAGGTTTTGCCAAACATCGGGCACTGATGCGGTTTGCAACGCCCGGTAAGCACATCGCCGCAGCGGGCTAACGGGTCGTCATACACCTGTTGCGGTGCGGGTTTGAAATGGTCTTCAGCATCAAACTGACGATAACCTTCGGTAAGCTGGACGCCAGAATCGCTGATGGTGCCAAGCCCGCGCCATTCGGCATCACCGCGCACGGTAAACACCTCGGCAATCGCCTGCTGGGCAAGATGATTACCGGCATCCGGCACCACGCGTTTGTACTGGTTTTCCACCGCACTATGCTGTTGGATTTTTTGCTCCACCAGCATCACCACGCCCTGCAATAAATCCAGCGGCTCAAAGCCTGCCACCACCAGCGGGCGATGATGCTCGGTGGCGATAAAATCATACGCTTCGGTACCAATCACCATGCTGACGTGGCCGGGCGCCAGGAAAGCATCAATGCCGTTGTCGGGCTGTTCGAGCAGGCTACGCAGCGTTGGAATGAGCGTAATGTGCTGACAGAAGAAGTAAAAATTGTTGATGCCCTGCGCTTTGGTTTGTTGCAGGGTGATGGCCGTCGTCGGCATGGTGGTTTCAAAACCGAGGCCAAAGAACACCACTTTGCGATCCGGGTTCTGGCTTGCCAACGCCAGCGCGTCCATCGGCGAGTAAACCACGCGCACATCCGCACCACGCGCTTTCGCCTGCATCAACGAGCCATTTTTCCCAGGCACACGCATCGCATCGCCAAAGGTGCAAAAAATCACTTCGGGATGGCTGGCGATTTCGATACAGGCGTCGATGCGGCCCATCGGTAATACGCATACCGGGCAACCTGGGCCGTGGATAAACTCGATATTTTCCGGTAGCAACTGGTCGAGGCCAAACTTAAAGATGGCGTGGGTATGCCCGCCGCACACTTCCATAATTCGCAGCGGACGCTCGGCGGTGTAAGTCAGCTTCTGTGCACGTTCACGCAGCACATCTATTAACTGCATCACTTTTTCCGGCGCGCGGTATTCGTCAACAAAGTGCATCATTTGCGCTCTTCCCCAAACAGCAAGCCGCCGACATCGGGTTCCACTTCAAACATGTTTTGCAACGCGTCTAAGGTGTCGCGGGCTTCGGCTTCATCAATAATTGCCATCGCAAAACCGACGTGCACCAAAACCCATTGGCCGATTTGCGCATCGCCGACCAGCATCAGGTTAACGTCACGCTTGATACCGCACACATCCACTTTGGCGCTGCCGTCTGCCAGGCGCTCAACGATTTGACCGGGAATGCCTATGCACATCGCTGCGTCTCCAGCCAGTTCAGCCATTCATCCATGCCTTCGCCGCTTGTTGCGGAAACCAACAGGATTTCGATATTCGGGTTCACCTGGCGTGCGTAATCCAGGCACTTATCGACATCGAACTGCAAATACGGCAGCAGGTCGATTTTATTCAGCAGCATAAGCGAGGAGGCGGCAAACATATGTGGGTACTTCAGCGGCTTGTCTTCACCTTCCGTCACGGAAAGCACCGCCACTTTATGGCGCTCGCCCAGATCGAAACTCGCCGGACACACCAGGTTACCGACGTTTTCGATAAACAGAATACCGTTGCGCTCAAGCGGCAAACGCTGCATGGCATCACGAATCATCTGTGCATCAAGGTGGCAACCTTTACCGGTGTTCACCTGAATCGCGGGCGTTCCCGTGGCACGAATACGCGCGGCATCGTTCACGGTTTGCTGGTCGCCTTCAATAACAGCACAGGGGACTCGGTCAATCAGGCGCTTTAAGCTTTCGGTCAGCAACGTCGTTTTGCCGGAGCCCGGGCTTGATACCAGGTTCAGCACCAGTTGCTGCTGTTTGGCGAACTGTTCGCGGTTGTACACCGCCAGTTGGTTGTTTTTATCCAGCACGTTGAGTTCGATTTCTAACATGCGGCGCTGAGTCATGCCCGGTGCGTGGGTGCCCGCGGCACCGTGGCCGTAGTGCAAGTCACCCTGCTCATCAGCAGTGGGGGTAAATTTAACGCCTGTGATTGGCGTTAAAGCCCGCGTAGCAGGCGCGAAAGGTGCACTGCGAAAACCGGAGTGCGGATTGCGCTCGTCGCCTTCTATATACAAGTTGCCTTCAGCGCAACCACAAGTACTACACATGATTTGTCTCCTCCACTTCCAGACGCTTAATCTGCACGCCATCATCTGCAACGATGCGTAAATTGCTGCCCTCGCACAGCGGACAACGCCGAACCAACTGCGTTAACAAGGTGATGTGCTGCTGGCAGTCGTAGCACCAGCATTCCGCTTCTTGTTGATGGATATGAAGCTGGCAGCCTTCAGCGAGGGTGTCGCGGCACACTAATTCGAAGCAAAACTCCAGCGCGCTTTGCTCAACGCATGAGAAAGCGCCCACTTCCAGCCAGACGGCGGTGACGCGTGTCGCTCCGTGCTGGCGGGCTTGAGCTTCAATGAGTTCCAGTGCGCGTTGGCAGAGGGTGATTTCGTGCATGTTGCCTCCGGGGTATCTGATGGAGGTAATGCAAGGATGGTGCCAGGACTGCCCTCCCCTCATCCCGACCTTCTCCCCAGGGAGAAGGAGAAAAGGTCCCCTCTCTTGGGGGAGAGGGTTAGGGTGAGGGCGTCCAGCCCTAAATGTCACTCCCCGTCAAACATGACGAAATGACATGTCATTACTGTGGCTATTTGTGAGCGAACAATACAAAAACCAATAATTTCAAATAAATACAATATTGGCACGAAACGTGCTCTGTAGCTGCAACAGCAAAAACAGAGTGAATTAATAATGAACATTTGGGAACTGAGCGAAAAAGCCGAATACATTGCTGACAAGCACCAACGCTTGCTCACGCAGTGGCAGCAATACTGCAATAGCTTGATTCAGGGGATCACCCTTTCTAAAGCCAAGCTGCATCACGCAGTCGGGTGCAATCCTGACGATTCACTGCGCTTCTTCTTATTTGACCACTTCGTCATTCACGTCAGCCTGGCTGAAGGCTTCAACAGCCACACTATCGAGTACTACGTTGAGAAGCGTAATGGCGACGATAGAGTGTTGATTGCAAAAGCAATCCTTGATGATGAAGGCCGCATAGACAACAGCATCAGCAACCGTAACCGCGAGAATGTTCTCGAGCATTACCTCGAAAAAATTCGTCCGGTCTACGAAAACCTGTACAGCGCAGTTCACAGCGACACCCCTGTGTCGATGGGGCTACTGAAGCAAAGCGCTCAGGCCTGATGGCTCTGCGGAGTGTCGAAAAGTGTCGAAACGACAACCATCGGCACAGTTTCGTCAAAAATGATGATGTGTCTTTTAAGGAAGAACTGGTGAATCGCTTTATAATCGCCGACTCCAAACTCTGCATGGGTTGCCATACCTGTGAGGCGGCTTGCTCCGAAACGCACCGTCTGCACGGCCTGCAATCCATGCCACGCCTGAAAGTGATGCGTGACGCGAATGATTCCGCGCCGCAAATGTGCCATCACTGTGAAGATGCGCCGTGTGCGAGCGTATGTCCGGTAAACGCTATCACCCGTATCGACGGGGCAGTACAGCTAAACGAAAGCCTCTGTGTGAGCTGCAAACTGTGCGGCATTGCCTGCCCATTTGGCTCGATTGAATTCTCCGGTAGCCGCCCAATTCATATCCCTGCGAATGCCAATAGCCCGAAAGCGCCAGCGGCACCTCCGGCTCCTGCACGTATCAGTTCGCTGCTCGACTGGGTGCCAGGCGTTCGCGCTATCGCCGTGAAGTGCGATCTGTGCAGCTTTGATGAGGCTGGCCCGGCGTGTGTCCGCACCTGTCCAACCAAAGCACTGCGTGTGGTTGATAACAACGACATCGCCAAATCCAGCAAACGCAAACGTGAACTGACCCTGAGCACATCGCTTGGCGATCTCACCTTGTTTACCCAGCCTGAGGTAAAAAAATGAGTGCATTTATCCTGATTCATTGGGCGCTAATGGGGTTTGTACTAAGCGCAGCGCTTGCAGGAATCACAGCTTTTAATAAACCAGTGAGTGGTTTTATTGCCGGGCTTGGCGGCGCCATCAGCTCTGTCCTGGTCCTGATTGCAGGCTTCGATGCGTTAACGGGCTTTGGCGGCCTGGCGCAAATCTGGCACCAGAATATCCAGCTCAATGCGTTTAACGGCGTGTGGCTGGTCACTCTCGGTCTGCCTGGTCTGTTTATCTCGCTGTTTAATATCGACTGGCACCGTCATCAGGCGGTAAAAGCCAACGGTTTGCTGGTCAATCTGGTGATGGCAGCGGCGGTAGCTGCGCTGGTTGCCGATAACCTCGGCATGCTGGTCGTGTTCGCCGAGATCGTCGCGCTGTGCGGCTACTTCCTGACGGGTTGCCAGAAATCAGGCCAATTGTGGTTTGCTCTGGGTCGTCTTGGCACCGTGCTGCTGGCCGTGGCGTGCTGGATGCTGTGGAAACAGTACGGCTCGCTGAGTTACACCGAGTTGCATCTGTTAACCAATGGCGCACCGGTTAGCTCCGTGGTTTGGTTGCTCGGTCTGGTTGGCTTTGGTTTGCTGGCGGGCATTATTCCGCTCCATGGTTGGGTGCCACAGGCACATGCCAACGCTTCTGCTCCGGCAGCGGCGCTGTTCTCCGCCGTAGTGCTGAAAATCGGCCTGTTCGGCATCATGAGTTTCTCGCTTATTAGCAACTCCATGCCTTTATGGTGGGGCATTCTGGTAGTGGTTCTGGGGATGATTACGGCGTTTATCGGCGGCCTGTACGCGCTGATGGAACACAACATCAACCGCCTGCTGGCTTACCACTCCCTTGAAAATATCGGCATTATTCTGCTCGGCTTGGGCTGCGGCCTGATGGGTCTTGCGCTGAACGAATCCACGCTGATTGCACTGGGCATGATTGGTGGCTTGTATCACCTGTTCAACCATAGCGTATTCAAAACCACGCTGTTCCTGGGTGCGGGCGCGGTGTGGTTCCGTACCGGTCATCGCGACATCGAAAAGCTGGGTGGAATTGGCAAGCGCATGCCGCTGATTTCTATCGCCATGTTGGTCGGTCTGATGGCGATGGCTGCCCTGCCACCGCTGAACGGCTTTGCGGGCGAATGGGTGATTTACCAGTCGTTCTTCCATCTCGGCACCCTGCCGCTGTTTATCGCTCGTTTCTTAGGCCCATTGCTGGCTGTAGGTCTGGCGATTACCGGTGCGCTGGCGGTGATGTGTATGGCGAAAGTGTATGGCGTCACCTTCCTCGGCGCACCTCGTACGGCCGAAGCTGAAAACGCGACTTCCGCACCGTTCCTGATGAACCTGTCTGTAGCAGCACTTGCCGCCTGTTGTGTGATTGCGGGTGTCGCGGCACCGTGGCTGATTCCGCTACTGCAAAACGCGATCCCGCTGCCGCTACAAACTGCCAACACCACGGTTTCCCAACCGATGATTACTCTGCTGCTGATTGCTTCCCCACTGCTGCCATTCATTTTGATGGTGATTTTCCGTGGCGACCGTCTGCCAAATCGCACGCGCGGCACGGCCTGGGTGTGTGGCTACGACCACGAACAAGCGATGGTGATTACCGCAGGTGGTTTTGCTCAACCAGTGAAAGCGGCCTTCGCGCCACTGCTAAAACTGCGCAAAACTCTCAACCCGGTGAAGTGGGTGCCTGGCTGGCAGTGTGAATGTCTTGCCGGTACGTTCCGTCGCCTGGCGATGATCGAACTGGCCGTGTTGCTGGTTGCGGTCTGCGCTTAAGGAGCCTGAAATGAATACCATTTTCTTTTCGTTGATTCAGGCGTTGGTGCTGTTTGCCGTTGCGCCGTTATTGTCCGGTATTACCCGCGTCACTCGCGCCCGTATGCACAACCGCCGTGGGCCTGGCGTGATGCAGGAATATCGCGACCTGTTCAAATTATTGAGCCGCCAGAGTGTGGCACCAGCCGCTTCCGGTTGGGTATTCCGCCTGATGCCGTTTGTGATGGTTGGCGTGATGCTGACCATTGCCACCGCGCTGCCGGTGGTGACGCTCTATTCACCGCTGCCATCGCTGGGTGATTTGATAACGCTGATTTACCTGTTCGCCATCGCCCGCTTCTTCTTCGCGATTGCAGGCCTGGATACCGGAAGCCCGTTTACCGGCATCGGTGCCAGCCGTGAAGCCATGCTCGGCGTGTTGGTTGAGCCGATCCTGATTCTGGGCCTGTGGGTAGCCGCACAAGTGGCGGGCAGCACGCACATTAGCAATATCGCCTCCACTATCTACCACTGGCCGACTGCACAGAGCTTAACGCTGATTCTGGCGCTCGCTGCCTGCGCGTTCGCCACGTTTATCGAAATGGGCAAACTGCCGTTCGACCTCGCAGAAGCCGAGCAAGAATTGCAGGAAGGCCCGTTGACCGAATACAGCGGCGCGGGTTTTGCGGTACTGAAATGGGGGATTTCCCTCAAGCAATTGGTTGTGCTGCAAATGTTCGTCGGCGTGTTCCTGCCGTGGGGCCAGATGAGCGAATTTAGCTGGGGCGGCCTTGTCATCGCGCTGATTCTGGCGGCAGTCAAACTGGTCGCTGGCGTGCTGATTATCGCGCTGTTTGAGAACAGCATGGCGCGCCTGCGGATGCTGGAAACCTCGCGCATTACCTGGGCCGGTTTTGGCTTTGCCTTTTTAGCCTTCGTCTCCTTGCTGGCGGCGTGATTTAAGAGAATTTATTTATGTCTGAAGAAAAGATTGGCCAACATTATCTCGCCGCACTGCATAAGCAATTTCCTCATGCAGTCATCGACGAAGCCTGGCAGACCAAAGACCAAATCACCGTCAACGTGAAGCTCAACATGCTGCCAGAAGTGGTGGAGTGGCTTTACTACCAGCAAGGCGGCTGGTTATCCGTCTTGTTCGGTAACGATGAGCGCCAACTTTGCGGCAGCTATGCGGTTTACTACGTGCTTTCTATGGAAACCGGCGTGAAATGCTGGATCACCGTGCGCGTCGAAGTGGATGCCGATAAACCCGAATTCCCGTCCGTCACACCACGAGTGCCAGCCGCAGTCTGGGGTGAGCGCGAAGTGCGTGATATGTACGGCCTGCAACCTGTTGGCCTGCCGGATGAACGCCGTTTAGTGCTGCCAGATGATTGGCCAGATGACCTGTATCCGCTGCGTAAAGACAGCATGGATTACCGCCAGCGCCCTGCGCCAACCAGCGACCAGGAAACGTATCAGTTCATCAATGAGCTGGGCAGCAAGAAGAATAACGTGGTGCCGATTGGCCCATTGCACGTCACGTCTGACGAACCTGGCCACTTCCGCCTGTTTGTTGACGGCGAAAACATTATCGACGCCGATTACCGCTTGTTCTACGTCCACCGTGGCATGGAAAAACTGGCTGAAACCCGCATGGGTTACAACGAAGTCACTTTCTTGTCTGACCGCGTCTGCGGCATTTGTGGCTTCGCCCACAGCACCGCGTACACCACATCTGTTGAGAACGCGATGGGTATCGTGGTGCCAGAACGCGCCCAGATGATCCGTGCGATTTTGCTGGAAGTGGAACGTCTGCACAGCCACTTGCTGAACCTCGGTCTGGCTTGCCACTTCGTCGGCTTCGACTCCGGCTTTATGCAGTTCTTCCGCGTACGTGAGATGTCCATGAAGATGGCGGAAATCCTCACCGGCGCGCGTAAAACTTACGGTCTGAACCTGATCGGCGGGATTCGTCGCGACCTGCTCAAAGACGACATGATCCAGACGCGCCAGCTGGCACAGCAGATGCGTCGTGAAGTGAAAGATTTGGTCGATATTTTGATGAGTACGCCGAATATCGAACAGCGTACCGTTGGCATTGGCCGCCTTGACCCGCAAATCGCCCGCGATTTCAGTAACGTCGGCCCAATGGTCCGCGCCAGCGGCCACGCTCGCGACACCCGCGCCGATCACCCGTTTGTCGGTTACGGCCTGCTGCCGATGGAAGTTCACAGCGAAACCGGCTGTGACGTGCTGTCGCGCCTGAAAGTGCGCATCAACGAAGTGTATACCGCGTTGAACATGATTGATTTCGGCCTGGATAACTTGCCTGGCGGCCCGCTTGCGGTTGATGGCTTCACCTACATTCCAAACCGTTTCGCGCTCGGCTTCTCTGAAGCGCCTCGTGGCGATGATATTCACTGGTCGATGACCGGCGACAACCAGAAGCTGTACCGCTGGCGCTGCCGTGCAGCCACGTACGCCAACTGGCCGACGCTGCGTTACATGCTGCGTGGCAACACCGTTTCCGATGCACCACTCATTATCGGCAGCCTGGATCCTTGCTACTCGTGTACCGACCGTATGACGGTGGTTGATGTGCGTAAGCGCAAAACCAAAGTGGTGCCGTACAAAGAGCTGGAGCGCTACAGCATCGAACGCACCAATTCGCCGCTGAAATAAGTTGAGATGCCTTGGTTTAGTACAACCCTCACCCTAACCCTCTCCCTGAGGGAGAGGGGATCAATCGGTATTCTCCCTCTCCTGGGGGAGAGGGTCGGGGTGAGGGCAATGTTAAAAACCAGGGCAAAACACTGGAGTCATCATGTTTAACTTCATCAAGAAAGCCATAAAAGGCGGCGTGGCCACCGAGTCATACCCGCTACAGCCGATTGCCGTGGACCCTAATTTCCGTGGCAAACCGGAACACAACCCGCAGCAATGCATCGGTTGTGCGGCGTGCGTAAACGCCTGCCCGTCTAACGCATTAACGGTAGAAACCGATCTGGTTGCCGGGCAACTGGCCTGGACCTTCAATCTTGGGCGCTGCATTTTCTGTGCGCGCTGTGAAGAAGTCTGCCCAACCGCAGCCATCAAGCTTTCACAGGAGTACGAACTGGCGGTGTGGAACAAAGCCGACTTCCTGCAACAGGCGCGTTTTGACCTGTGCAATTGCCGCCAGTGCAGCAAGCCTTTTGCAGTGCAAAAAGAGATTGATTACGCCATTGCGCTGCTTGAGCACAACGGCGACAAACTTGCCGAAGCGCACCGCGCCTCGTTTGAAACTTGCCCGGAATGCAAACGCCAGCAAAGCCTGGTCTCTTCCGACCAAATCGACCTTAGCCGCCAGATAAGAGAGGCCAGCTAATGAGTATGTTACTCGGCCCGCGCGACGACAAAGGCATGCCAGTGCCAATGACCGTGGATGAATCCATTGCCAGCATGAAAGCGTCGCTGCTGAAAAAAATTAAACGCTCTGCCTACGTTTACCGCGTTGACTGTGGCGGCTGTAACGGCTGCGAAATCGAAATTTTCGCCACCCTTTCGCCGCTTTTCGATGCAGAACGCTTTGGTATCAAGGTCGTTCCATCACCTCGTCATGCGGATATTTTGCTGTTTACCGGCGCGGTGACCCGCGCAATGCGTTCCCCTGCGCTGCGCGCCTGGGAATCCGCGCCGGACCCAAAAATCTGCATCTCTTACGGAGCATGCGGTAACAGCGGCGGCATCTTCCACGACCTGTATTGCGTCTGGGGCGGCACCGACAAAATCGTTCCGGTCGACGTATATATTCCGGGTTGCCCACCGACACCTGCGGCAACACTGTACGGTTTTGCCATGGCACTGGGCTTGCTGGAGCAGAAAATCCACGCCCGTGAAGCGAGTGAAATGGACGCTCAACCGGCGCAAATTCTGCACCCGGATATGGTGCAGTCGTTGCGTGTACGCATCGACCGTGCAGCACGCCGCCTGGCGGGTTATCGCTATGGTCGCCAGATTGCTGACAGCTACATGGAAAATCTCACCGCCGGTGGCGGCAGTGTTCAACAGTGGCTGGCACACGAGAACGATCCGCGTCTGACTGAAATCGTCACTCATCTGGAAGAACTGGTGAAGCAGGAGCGCGTGTAATGAGCGAGTCGGTGGTCTTTTGCCAGCTTAGCCGTAAGTTTGTCGACGAAAACGACAACACCCCGAGTGATACGCAACAGGTGGTTTATTACAGCCTCGCAATCGGCCACCATCTCGGCGTTATCGACTGCCTGAAAGAGAATCTGGTTTGCTCATTTGAGCCTTACAAAGCGTGGATTGCCACGCTTGAAGAGGGCAGCGAAGCGCGGCGCAAAATGGAAGGTGTGCCGCGTTATGGCGAAATTGTTATCGACCAAAGCCATGTGGTTTTGTTAGCGAAAGCCTTTGATGCCGCAAAACCAACGCAAACTGAGCAGCAGCAAATCTGGAGCCAGGAATTGCTCGACATGCTGCAAGCCATTCAACAAGAACCCGCCATTTATTTGATGGTACGGAGACGTTATGACTAATGTTTTGCTGTGTGTCGGCAACAGCATGATGGGCGACGACGGCGCAGGCCCGTTGCTGGCAGAAAAATGCCTGGCAGCACCACAAGGTGACTGGGTGGTTATCGACGGCGGCACCGCACCGGAAAACGATGTGGTGGCGATCCGCGAATTGCGCCCGGAAAGATTGCTGCTGGTCGATGCGACAGACATGGGCCTCGCCCCTGGTGAAATCCGCATTATCGACCCGGACGATATCGCCGAAATGTTTATGATGACCACCCACAACATGCCACTCAACTATCTGATTGATCAGTTGAAAGAAGATGTTGGCGAGGTGATTTTCCTCGGTATTCAGCCCGATATCGTCGGCTTTTACTACCCAATGACCGACGCGATAAAAGCGGCGGTGGAGACGGTGTATCAGCGTCTGGCAGGCTGGGAAGGTAAAGGCGGCTTTGCCGATCTGGAAGCGCCTGAGTTCGAGTAAATTTTGGTGAGTGCTGCAGTGCTTATTACTGGTGGATAAATTTTGTTATACCCAGGTCCCCGGCCATTATTTTTTATGGTCGGGGTTTTTATTTTGTCATCCCCCCATTTGGCTTTTCCCACAATGATGCAGGCCGTATTTATTCTGTGAATCCGAATACCTTTGGCATACATAATTACTATTAATTAATTGATAAATAGACACTTATTTCGAACTTATTCCTACCATTCATCTGCAATATTGACCTTCATCACTGAACCCAACCCCGAAACCGCTTACTTCTTTCCCTCGCATTTCGTGATGTTTTTATTTCATCTGTATTCTCTGTAACAAGGATCGTTTTATGTCACTCAATGGACTGCGTTTCACCCTTGAGGTGGACGGCCTGGAGCCTGATACCTTCGCAGTAGTGAACTTTAGCCTGAACCAGCATCTCTCCTTTCCGTTTACCCTCGATGTCAATGTCGCCAGCAATAATACTTTCCGGCTGACGGCGGAGGATCTGCTGGAGAAAAACGCCACGCTGACCATCTGGCAGGGGGCCACGCCACAACGTTATGTCACGGGCGTGGTCACCACTTTCGGCATGAAAGAAAACACCGGCTGGCAGATGCATTATCGTTTTCAGATACAGCCTCCCCTGTGGCGCGCAGGTTTGCGGCAAAATTTCCGCATTTTCCAGCAGCAGGATATTCAGGCGATTTCAGGGCTCCTGCTGCAAGAAAATGGCATCACAGACTGGCAGCCTTACTTTTATGAAGACCATGCCGATCGCGAGTTCTGCGTCCAGTACGGCGAAAGCGACCTGGCGTTTTTGTCACGTCTGTGGGCTGAGGAAGGCGTTTTCTTCTTTGATAAACATTCCCCGGACGGTGCGAGCCAGACATTAACGTTGTGTGATGATAAGGCGGGTCTGGCCCGGGCTGAATCCTCCTTCCCTTTTAACCCGAACACCCGCGAAGTCACCGATGAATGCGTCAGCGTATTTCGTTATGAAGCCTGCATCAGCCCCTCATCGGTATTGAGCCGGGACTACACCTTTAAAATACCCGACTGGCCGGGTCTCTATGACCACGATGCTGAAAATCTCAACGGTCAGCGCTCGCAATATAAAATCTTTAATTATCCGGGGCGTTATAAAGATGAGCAGCACGGCAAAGATTTTACCCGTTACCACATGGAAG
Organism: Buttiauxella sp. WJP83; assembly: GCF_027594725.1. Classification (NCBI taxonomy): domain Bacteria; kingdom Pseudomonadati; phylum Pseudomonadota; class Gammaproteobacteria; order Enterobacterales; family Enterobacteriaceae; genus Buttiauxella; species Buttiauxella sp. WJP83. The sequence goes on along the minus strand of NZ_CP110080.1, from coordinate 178,550 downwards.
GCCTGCGTAACGATGCTGAAAAAGCCAGCGGCTCGGCCAATACACCAAAATTGTGGCCCGGCGTGTGCTTTACGCTGACAAGACACCCACAGGAAAACATGAATCGCCAGTGGCAGGTGGTGCGCAGTCTGCTGACAGGAAATCAGCCTCAGGCGCTGCATGGCAGCCAGAAAATCGGCACCACGCTGAACAACCAGTTTGAGGTGATACCCGCTGACCGGACCTGGCGTTCCACGCCCCTGCCGAAGCCGAAAGTGGATGGCCCGCAAAGTGCTGTCGTCACCGGCCCGCCAGGCGAAGAAATTTTCTGCGATGAGTACGGGCGTATTCGCGTCAAATTCATCTGGGACCGCTATCACGGCACCACCGAAGACAGCTCCTGCTGGATACGCGTTTCCCAGGCGTGGGCAGGCACGGGATTCGGCAATCTCGCCATCCCGCGCGTCGGCCAGGAAGTGATTGTTGATTTTCTGCATGGTGACCCCGACCAGCCGATTGTGATGGGGCGGGCGTATCACGAAGACAACCGCTCGCCGGGCGACCTGCCGGGTACCAAAACCCAGATGACGATACGGTCGAAAACCTACAAGGGCAGCGGGTTTAACGAACTGAAGTTTGATGATGCGACCGGCAAGGAGCAGGTCTATATCCATGCGCAGAAAAACATGGATACGGAAGTGCTCAATGACCGCACCACGGATGTGAAACATGACCACAGTGAAACCATCGGCAATAACCAGAAAATCACCGTGGGACTGGGGCAAACAGTCACAGTGGGAAAAGAGAATGCGGGCGGCCATGACCAGAAAATTACCGTCACTCATGACCGGAAGGTGAACGTCGGCAACGACCAGACCCTGAAAGTGAAAAACGATCGCACCGTCTGCATCAGCCGCAACGACGGGCTGTACGTGGCGAATGACCGGAAAGTGACGGTGGACGGGGACCAGCACCACAAAACGACCGGAAATCACGTCAGTCTGGTGCAAGGGAAATGCAGCCTTGAGGTAAAAGGCGACCAGGCTCAGAAAGTTAGCGGTGCGCTGGGCATTAAAGTTAACGGCGCTATCGTGCTGGAAAGCAGCAGCCAGATCAGCCTGAAAGTGGGCGCTTCGTTTGTGACGATACATGCCGGTGGCGTCGACATCATGGGGCCGATGATCAACCTCAACGGCGGGGGGAGTGCGGGGACGCCGGTGCAGACGTTAATGCCGAGTGTATTGAAAGCGCTGACAGGCAAGGATGATAAATCGGATGGGTCAAATAATTCGCAAAATAGTGGCAATTCCGGAGGGAATAATAATTCCAGTGGTAATGGAGGCGATTCAGATGGCGACGATGATTCCAGTGGGGAAGATGATGGTCCATACAAAATCATGTTTAATTTTTATGACACCAACGGAATCCCTTACGGCAATATGCAATATACCGCTTACTTTTCAGATAATACGGAAAAGGACGGAGTAACCGATGAAGAAGGAAATACGGAAGTGTTTGAGCGAGACGATGATGACGAGGTCAAGATAAAACTGTTCAGTCGCGATTTTGATACTTTTTGGGGAGATGAAAAATGAGTGACACCACTGACGGTAAACCAACAAAGAAATTGAAAGTTGTTAAACAATGTAAAATAAATGACGTCCAGGCGATGGTCAAAGAAGCGTGGGAGGCTATGGGCAAAGTTCTGGAGCAAAGAGAGAAGGATCTTACGATTAACTGGGGGGAGACAACACAAGCCGAGTTTTTAAAAATATTTGGCTCTGAGGGTAAGCGTAAAATTGAAGTCGAATTGTCGTTAAAAGGCGATCATCATAAAGTTAAAATGACTGCCAGAGAAATCATGCTGGATGGAATAAGACGCTTTATCGATTTAAGAGAATTAATTACGTTGGATGATTTCATCAATTATATCTATGATCGCGACCATCCTGATGCTCAGATTAATGGTAAGGATCCTCGGAAATCCGGTATGCCAGAAACCTTTACTGCAAATGTAAATGGGGAGCAAGAAAGTGATTACAAAATTAATATAGGAATAAATTTTATCGGACGTAAAGGCGGTAATGGCTTTAGAGCGTGTGCAACGGTGATGGGTGTTGATTCCCGAGTAGCAACCCTTTGCCATGAAATGAGCCATTTTGTTAAAAAATGGAGTGATCCTTCATTAGGGGGGATGGGGACGAGTGACTATGATGTGGATGGAAATAAACCGCCTCGGAATGTAGATGATTGGACCATTTTAGACCACCAGGACGGAGCAGCGAAAATGGTTTCCAGAGGCGATCCTAATGTTTTTGATAACGCATACAATATTGAAAAGTATTTTGAAATAGAAGTTTAAGTATTTACTGCTTTTTCGGGAATATGGCTCTACATGTCACATGGCATCATTTAAGGGATTGATTTATGCTTAACAAACGGTTCCATTTTATACTGATTAATATATTCATTTTTTCTATGATTATTTCTTTTCCATCAATGTCTAGCAGCCTGACTGTATTAAAGTATAATTACGGTCGGCGAGAATCACTAGATAATTCTAAATACATGCCAGGGACAATTTATTTAATAGATGATAGAATATACCCATGGGTGTTTATCGGTGCATACTCACCCACGTCAGACATTGAAAATCGGAGTATAAAAAACAAGCAGAATATATCTCTGGATCTTTCAGTAAAACAGATTGATGGTGACGTGTTAGCGACTGTTAATATTTTTAATCATGGTAAAGAGTCTTTTTTTATTAAAAATTTATCCTTCCCATATACTCATACTCATGAGGATGGATCAACGACATCAGATTTATCATGGCCAAGTGTTATAATCAATACTGATAATATTATGTTGCATTTTTTTGGTAATACCTGCTGCGGCGGAATTTCTGAAGATCAGAGAGATTGGACGGAAATCAAACCCGATAAAGTTAATTCGTTTACCACTGTGCTTAATGACAGCTTTGATTTTCTCACAGATAAAAGACGTTATGAAATAGTGACTTCAAATTATGTGATGGTTAAAGAAAATTGGTTTACAGAGCGTTCAATATGGCAATCTCTTTTTCCTATATTAAATATGACCATAGCTCAAGTTTGCCCGGTAACGCGTAAAGTGTTCTATGTATACAAAGAAGGGCGAATATGTGAGTCTAACTTTAATACCTATACTGGAGTCAGAAAACTACTGGATCGTGTAGGAATAAATGGCAGGAATAAGGATAACGAATTATCCATTAGATCCGAACCCGTAACAATAGAAATTGATGGCAGTAAAGTCCGCTCTCTTTTCACGAGGCCGCCGTATAATGGTAAGAGCTAATCCTCCTGAGTACCAAAATTACAGGGTAAATACGTCATATCCTGTGCAACAACTAACTTGTTCGTATTTCCTCTAAGTCAAAGGTGGTCACCGAACTCGAAAATCAAACGACACTTTCCAAACCCCTCTGTCATTTGCCCAAATGACATCGTCAAATGTGTCGATGTCACTGTCACCCTACCCCGGATCAATGCGTAACGCCTTGATTCACGCTAGTTTCAAAGTTGGCACACTTTATGTATGTCTATCGCCGACTTATAAAAACACTCTCCCCAGGAGCTTATGATGAACCGCTTCATCATTGCAGATTCGAGCAAATGTATTGGCTGTCGCACTTGCGAAGTGGCCTGTGTCGTGTCCCATCAGGAAGCGCAGGATTGCGCGGCATTAACTCCGCAAACTTTCCTGCCACGTATTCACGTGATTAAAGGCGTGAATGTTTCTACCGCAACGATGTGCCGTCAGTGCGAAGACGCACCTTGCGCTAACGTCTGTCCGAACGGTGCTATCAGCCGCGAACATGGGTTTGTGAATGTGATGCAAGAACGTTGCATCGGCTGCAAAACCTGTGTGGTTGCCTGCCCGTATGGCGCGATGGAAGTGGTCGTTCGCCCCGTCGTGCGCAACAGCGGCGCAGGTCTTAACGTGATGGCCGAAAAAGCCGAAGCGAATAAGTGCGATCTTTGCCACACCCGCGCAGAAGGCCCGGCCTGTATGGAAGCCTGCCCAACCAACGCCATTATCTGCGTTGACCGCAACAAGCTTGAGCAAATGAGTGCTGAAAAACGCCGCCGTGCCGCGTTTGATGCCACTTCATCTCTGATTTTCTAATTTACGTACTTCACTTTTAACAGGTCTGTTACTGATGAAAAAAATTACCAGCGTCTGCCCTTACTGTGGCGCAGGCTGCAAATTGAAATTGGTTGTTGAGAAAAACAAAATTATCCGTGCTGAAGCGGCTGATGGTGTCACAAACCAGAATGAACTCTGCCTGAAAGGCTATTACGGCTGGGATTTTCTCAACGATACCAAACTGCTCACACCGCGTTTAACGCAGCCAATGATTCGTTACGAAAAAGGCGGGAAACTCCAGCCAGTCAGCTGGGATGAAGCCATCAGCTATACCGCGAAGCGCCTGAAAGCGATTAAAGAGCAGCATGGCCCGCGCTCGATTATGACGACGGGTTCGTCACGCGGAACAGGTAACGAAACCAACTATGTGATGCAGAAGTTTGCACGTGGCGTGTTGCATACCAACAACGTTGACTGCTGTGCGCGTGTTTGCCACGGGCCGTCGGTTGCAGGTTTGCAGGTGACGCTGGGAAATGGCGCGATGAGCAACTCCATCGGCGATATCGAACACTCTAAGTGCCTGTTGGTGTTTGGTTATAACTGTGCCGATTCGCATCCGATTGTGGCGCGTCGGGTGATTAAAGCGAAAGAAAATGGCGCGAAAATCATTGTGTGCGATCCGCGTCGCATCGAAACCGCACGCATCGCCGACCAACATTTGCAGCTGAAAAATGGCTGCAACATGGCGCTGGTGAATGCCTTTGGTTACGTGCTGCTCGAAGAGAATCTCTACGATAAAGAGTATGTGGCGAAATACACCGACGGCTTAGATGCCTACCGTGAGGTCGTCAAAGGTTACGCGCCAGAAGACGTTGAGCACCTGACAGGTGTTCCGGCACACATGGTTCGCCAGGCGATGCGCACGTTTGCTGCCGCGCCTTCCGCCACCATCATGTGGGGCATGGGCGTCACGCAGTTTGGCCAGGCGGTTGACGTGGTAAAAGGCTTATCAAGTCTTGCACTGTTGACGGGAAATCTCGGTCGCGAAAACGTCGGCGTTGGCCCGGTTCGTGGGCAAAACAACGTGCAGGGCGCGTGTGATATGGGCGTGCTGCCAAACCAGTTCCCTGGCTATCAGGATGTGGTTGACCCGGAAGTGCGTGCGAAATTCGCCAAAGCCTGGGGCATTAACGCTGCTGATATGGACGACAAAGTCGGCGTGCGTATCACTGAAGTACCGCATATGGCTATCGAAGGCGAGATGAAAGCCTACTACATCATGGGCGAAGACCCTTTGCAGACTGAAGCCGATCTCGGCCTGGTGCGCAAAGGCTTTGAAGCGCTCGATTTTGTGGTGGTGCAAGATATCTTCATGACCAAAACCGCCGAAGTGGCCGACGTTATTTTGCCAGCCACTTCCTGGGGCGAACATGGCGGCGTGTTTACCTGTGCCGACCGTGGCTTCCAGCGTTTTGAGAAAGCGATTGATGCGAAATATAACGTCAAACGTGACTGGGAAATTATCAGCCTGCTGGCAACAGAGATGGGCTACCCAATGCACTACGACAACAACCAGCAAATCTGGGACGAACTGCGCGAGCTCTGCCCGCTGTTCTATGGCGTGACCTACGAGAAAATGGGCGAGATGGGCCATGTGCAGTGGCCATGTCCGACGTTGGATCACCCAGGTACGCCGTATCTCTACAAAGACAGCAAGTTCGATACGCCAAACGGTAAAGGCCAACTTTTTGCCGCCGAGTGGCGCGCACCTGCCGAAGTGCCGGACGCGGATTATCCGCTGGTGCTGTGTACCGTTCGTGAGGTCGGACACTACTCCTGCCGCTCGATGACGGGCAACTGTGCGGCGCTGCAAACACTCGCCGATGAGCCTGGATTTGTGCAAATCAACCCGACGGATGCCGAGTTACTCAATATCAAAGACAAGCAACTGGTGTGGGTCAGTTCGCGTCGCGGCAAAGTCATCAGCCGTGCCGAAGTGAATGAGCGCATCAATCTTGGTTCGGTGTACATGACTTACCAATGGTGGATTGGTGCCTGTAATGAACTGACTCAGGACAACCTTGACCCGATTTCCAAAACACCGGAAACCAAGTATTGCGCGGTGAATATCAGCCAGATTGCTGACCAGCAATGGGCCGAGAACTATGCGCAGACCACCTATAGCGATATGAAAGCGCGTTTGCGCAGTGCTGTAGAAGTTTAGGAACCACCCTCGCCCTCACCCCGCCCCTCTCCCCCTGGAGAGGGAGAAAAGAATGTCTCCTTCTCCCTCAGGGAGAAGGCTGGGATGAGGGTGTTAAAACCGAACAGGAATATCAGTGAATCTTAACGGCGTGATGCTACGCATTCGCGGCAAAGTCCAGGGCGTGGGTTTTCGGCCTTTCGTCTGGCAACTGGCGCAACAACTCACACTCACAGGCGACGTCTGTAATGACAGCGCGGGAGTATTAGTACGCCTGACATCTGCCGCTGATGCGTTTATGACTCAGCTTCACGCCCATTGCCCACCGCTGGCGCGTATTGACAGCGTGGAACAATCCGCCATGCAGTGGGAAACCCTGCCGCAGGATTTCACCATTCGCCACAGCGACAGCAGTTCGATGGACACGCAAATTGTCCCTGACGCCGCAACGTGCCCGGATTGCCTGCGCGAACTCAACGATCCAAACGATCGCCGTTATCGCTATCCGTTTATCAATTGCACCCACTGCGGCCCACGCTTCACGATTATTAACGCTATGCCGTATGACCGGCCAAACACGGTCATGGCGGCGTTCCCGCTGTGTCCTGCGTGCGAGAAAGAGTATCGCAACCCGATGGACAGGCGCTTTCATGCGCAACCCGTCGCCTGCCAGGATTGCGGGCCGCACATTGAATGGCATGGCGAGCAAAAACTCGAGCACGACGATGCCCTTAAGGCTGCCGTAACGGCGTTAAAAGCCGGGAAAATCGTGGCGATAAAAGGGCTGGGCGGATTCCATCTGGCGGTAGATGCCCGTAACGATGCCGCCGTCTCCCGTTTGCGCCGCCGTAAACATCGCCCGACAAAACCGCTGGCGGTGATGCTGCCAGATTCAGGCGGATTGCCTGCGGATGTCGTCGCACAGCTCAATACTCCAGCAGCACCGATTGTCTTAATGGCGAAGTCGAATTTACCCGACTTAAGCGAGTTTATCGCTCCGCATCTGTTTGAGGTCGGCGTCATGCTGCCCGCCAATCCACTGCAACACCTTTTGATGCAGGGCTTCGGCGCACCATTGGTGATGACATCTGGCAATTTAAATGGCAAACCGCCAGCCATTACCAATCAACAAGCGCGCGAAGAATTAGCCGACATTGCCGACGGATGGCTACTGCACAATCGCGACATCGTGCAGCGTATGGATGACTCCGTGGTGCGTGCCAATGGTGAAATGCTGCGTCGTGCCCGCGGATTTGTGCCAGATGCCCTGCCGCTGCCGCCTGGTTTTGCCGCACTGCCGCCGATTCTGGCGTTGGGCGCGGATCTGAAAAATACCTTCTGTTTGCTGCGCGGCAACCAGGCGGTGCTCAGCCAACATCTGGGCGATCTCTCTGAAGATGGCGTGGAACAGCAATGGCATAAAGCGCGCACGCTGATGTGTGAAGCTTATGATTTTACGCCAGAACATATCGTGATAGATGCCCACCCAGGCTACCACAGCGCCCGTATTGGGCGTGAAATGGATTTGCCCGTAAGCTCTGTTTTACATCATCACGCGCATGCTGTGGCTTGCCTTGCCGAACACCTTTGGCCGCTCGACGGCGACGATGTGATTGCGCTAACGCTGGATGGAATTGGTTATGGCGAGAACGACCAGTTATGGGGTGGCGAATGCCTGCGTGTGAATTATCAGGAATGTGAACACTTAGGGGGGTTACCCGCAGTGGCTCTGCCTGGGGGAGATCTCGCGGCTCGTCAGCCGTGGCGCAACCTGCTCGCCCATTGCCTGACTTTTTTGCCGGACTGGCAACAATACCCAGAAACTGCCATTGTGCGCGAACAAAACTGGCCGCTACTGGCAACGGCGATTGCCCGTGGAATTAACTCACCAGCCGCCTCTTCTGCAGGCCGTTTATTCGATGCCGCCGCGGCCGCGCTTAACTGTGCACCGCTGCAACAAAGCTATGAAGGGGAAGCCGCTTGCCGCTTTGAAGCACTGGCGTCACTTAGCGGTGCCTGTCTCCATCCTGTCACCCTGCCGCTTGTTGAAGGCAAACTTGATATGGCGACATTCTGGCAGCAATGGATGAACTGGCACGACTGTGCGCCTGCTCGCGCCTGGGCATTCCATGATGCGCTGGCAAAAGGCTTTGCTGATTTGGCCCGCAGCCACGCGCGCCGGTTGTCGATTAATACCCTCGTGTTCAGCGGTGGCGTACTGCATAACACGCTGATGCGCGAACGTTTTGCGCATCATCTCGCAGATTTCAATCTGCTCTTCCCGACACTGTTACCCGCCGGTGACGGTGCTCTTGCATTGGGTCAGGCCCTGGTTGCCGCCGCCCGCATATCCCTTCCTTCACAAGGATAAAATGATGTTCTTGCGTATTCTTCGTGACAACCCGCGCGCAGCCGTTTTGTTGGCAGTGTTAGTTGCCGCCAACCTTGCGTCCTGGGCCTGGGCGCTGGTTTCGTTTCACCACAGCACCGCCTTGATGGCCGCAAGTCTGCTGGCCTGGTGCTATGGATTGCGGCATGCAGTCGATGCCGATCACATCGCAGCAATTGATAACGTGACGCGCAAAATGATGCAGCAAGGGAAACGCCCATTTGGCATTGGCGCCTGGTTTTCGCTCGGCCATTCCAGCATCGTGGTGTTGGCCTCTGTTGCGATTGCCGCCACTGCCGCTGCATTCCAGAACGATATGGAGTGGTTTCATGACGTCGGCGGTGTGATTGGTACCGCGGTGTCAGCCTGCTTCTTACTGGCGATGGCGTTGGTTAACCTGGTGATTCTGCACGGCGTGTGGCGCAATTTCCGTCAACTCAAGCGTGGCGAACCGCTTTCTGCCGAGGCGACCGATTTCACCGGTGGCGGCGTAATGAGCTGGCTGTTCCGCTCCACGTTTAAGCTGATTAACAAAAGCTGGCACATGTATCTGGTGGGCTTTTTGTTTGGTTTAGGGTTTGATACGGCAACAGAAATTGGCATCCTGGGTATTTCTGCCGCCAGCGCATCGAGCGGTATGTCGATGTGGTCAATTCTGGTGTTCCCGGCGCTGTTTGCCAGCGGGATGGCGCTGATTGATACGCTCGACAATATGATTATGGTTGGCGCTTACGGTTGGGCGTTCAACAAGCCGCAACGCAAGCTTTATTACAATATGACCATCACTGGTACCTCCGTGGTCGTCGCCCTGTTTATCGGCGGCATGGAAGCATTAGGATTGCTGGCAGATAAGTTCGACCTGCATAACGGCGTGTGGAAATGGGTTGATGCGCTGAATGAAAACCTCGGCAATGCGGGCTTTATCGTAGTTGGGCTGTTTATTATCTGCTGGATTGTGTCGATGGTGAATTATCGCTGGAAAGGGTACGACTCTCTGGTGGTTCGCTAACTTATAAAGCCTTCTCCATACGGAGAAGGCTTTTAAATTTTTACTTCGCTTCAGCCCACGCGCGTTCAATTTCTTCGGCAAGGATCTTCACACCCGCCTCGATTTTATCCGGCTCCGGCACATAGTTCATGCGCATACATTGATGCGTGTGCGGCCACGGTTTATCAAGGCCTGGGAAGAAGTAGTCGCCCGGCACCATCAAAACGCCGCGCTTTTTCAGGCGCTGATAGAGCAATTCGGTAGAGATTGGCAGGTCTTTGAACCACAGCCACAGGAAAATTGCCCCCTCGGGTTTGTGGATCAGGCAGCGTTCAGGCGATAAATATCGGCGAATGATCGCTATCGTGTCCTGAACTCGCTGGTAATAAAACGGTTTGATTACCGTTTCAGACAAGCGCAGCAAATCGTTACGCTTAATCATCTCGCACGCCATCGCTGGGCCAACGCCACCCGGTGCCAGGCTGATGATGCCATTCATATTGCTGATAGCTGAGATGATTTTGTCATCGGCAATAATGATTCCGCATCGGCTACCCGGTAAACCCAGTTTGGACAGGCTCATACACAAGATGATGTTTGGATTCCACAGCGGGCGAGCTTCGCTGAAAATAATCCCCGGGAATGGAACGCCATAAGCGTTATCAATCACCAGTGGAATACCGTGCTGGTTGGCCAGCGCATCGAGTTTAATCAGCTCTTCATCGGTAATCACGTTGCCCGTCGGGTTGGTCGGGCGCGAGACGCAAATCATCCCGGTATCCGGGCCGATGCGCAGATGTTCAAAGTCTACGTGATATTTAAACTGGCCTTCCGGCAGCAGTTCGATGTTGGGACGCGTCGAGACAAACAGGTCTTCTTCGAGGCCGGAATCCGCATAGCCGATATATTCCGGCGCCAATGGGAACAACACCTTTTTAGTGCTGCCATCGGCATAACGACCCGCAAACAAATTAAATAAGTAGAAAAATGCACTCTGACTGCCATTTGTCAGTGCAATATTCTGTGGTGAGATATCCCAACCTAATTCTGTGCGCAGCATATCCGCAAGCGCGTCAAGTAACTCACTTTTCCCCTGCGGACCATCGTAATTGCATAGCGCATCGGTCATTTTCCCGTTTGCCAGCATGTCCGCCAGCAGATCCTGGAAATAGTCATTCATCGCAGGAATTTGCGCAGGATTACCGCCACCGAGCATGATAGCACCTGGTGTGCGCAGGCCGTCGTTGAGGTCCTCCATCAGGCGTGTAATGCCTGCATGGCGGGTAAATTTGTCGCCGAAAAGTGAAAACGTCATAACGTAGATCTGTCTTTGACCATCAAAAGAGGCTAACCATAACGCCGTAAAAGACGCGGTGCAAACGCATTAAGGATAGCCTCTTATCGGCAATATGCTGCTTATTGCGGCCTGGGCAGCACAGAATATTGCCTCGCCCTCCCCCTAACCCTCTCCCCCAGGAGAGGGAATATGATCGAGATGTTTTGACCTTCCCCTTCTCCTGCGGGAGAAGACCGGGATGAGGGCAATCAAGGATTCCCTGCCCACACCACCATCGCTTTGTCATCTGCGGATTCACGGCTAAAACCATAGCCCTCTTTCATATTCAGTGTGTTTTGTTTGCCCGCGCCAATGGCCGGATGGCGGGCACGGAACTGGCTGATTTTCTGCCAATGCGAGAGAGTTGCCAGATTTTGCCCCCAGTTCATATCGGAACGCGTGCCTTGCAGCGGGTCGGAACCGGTTGTGCCAAACGGACGTTCCGTCTCATCCCCGTAGAAAATCTGCACCGCGCCCGGTGCCAACAACAGCAGTTCCGCAGCACGCTGCCCCCCTTCACGGAACAATCGCGTATCGTGCGAAGAAAGGTAGCTAAGAACATTAAAATCCTGCAACTTAGTCGCCATTTGCTGCCAGGTGAGATCCATATCCGCCAAACAATCAACCGCTTTTGCCGCCTGCTCCTGATAATCAAAATTGATCATCGCGTCAAAGCCGCTGTTGTAGTAATCGCTTTTCATCACGCCGTGGCCCCAGGATTCTCCGGTCATCCAGAATGCTGCGTCATCCAGCTTCTTGTCTGGATTGGCTTTTTTCCATTCGGCAAGGGCAGCCACAGACTGATCTTTCAACTGCTGCCAACCTGCTTTCTCAACGTGTTTTGCCGTATCTACGCGGAAACCATCAATGCCGTAATCGCGCACCCATTGGCTAAGCCAGTGAGTCAGGTAATCACGCACGGTATAACCCGCAATACCTTTGGCGTGGGTGTCGGGTTTATGACGATAAAAGATCGGTAAACCCGCGGGTTGGGTGGATTCGGTTTTTAAGTCAGGCAAGAAGGCGAGCGACATCGTTAAGTCATCAAAACCCGGGCTGTCGTAGTTGCCAATATCGGTGCGGACCCAGTTTTTCCCCCACCAGTTTTGCCAGGCCGAGCTGTCACCGAAATTGATGTAATCATTGAAGGAATGCCAGCTTTGGCCAGGGCCAGGCTTCCAGTCAGTCCAGTGTTTGCCAAGCGTTTTTGTCAGTTCATCCCCCTTGAGATACAACGCACCGAACTGATATTCCTGCATATCAGCAAGTGTTGCGTAGCCGGTGTGGTTCATGACGATATCGAACAAAATACGGATACCCCGTTTGTGGGCTTCATCCACAAGCGTGCGCAACTCATCCTCAGTGCCCATGTTGGCGTCGAGTTTTGTCCAGTCCATGGTGTAGTAACCGTGGTAGGCGTAGTGCGGGAAGTCCCCTTTCGTTCCACCGCCCACCCAGCCATGAATTTGTTCCAGCGGCGAGCTTATCCATAATGCGTTAACGCCCAATCGCTGGAGATAATCGAGCTTCTGGGTTAATCCGGCCAGGTCTCCACCGTGAAACGTGCCAATTTCCTGCTGACCATCTTTGTGACGACCATAGCTGTTGTCGTTTTTCGGGTTGCCATTTTCAAAACGGTCAGTCAGCACAAAATAGACCGTGGCATTGTGCCAGCTAAACGGTGCGGGCTGTTGAGTGCTGGCAGATTCCAGCAGCAACAGACCGTTGCTGTTCGCCGCAGGCATCAGGGTAATCTGGCCCTGTTTGACCGTAGCCGTCGCCCCACTGTAAAAATCGCGTACTTCGCTGCCTTCAGCGAAAGTTTTACTGACATCCACGGTTAACGCTTTGCCATCCCATTTTGGGCATTGCCGGGTCACATCAACCGGAGCGGCTTGTGGTTCGCTTTTAACACTCAGGCTCAGCGTGGGAGTACCGCTGCGAGTGTCGATCTGCACCCGATATTGTCCTTCACGAAATAAGCGCCAGACGGGTGCCTCTCCCTCGCATAGCTTTAACGAAAGTGCCTGATTGAGCTTGATGGATTCCGCGGGCTGCCAACAGGCCTGGTCGAGTTTCAGACTCAGCGGGAGCGTCCCTTTCGCAAGCGTTGCCTCACTGACAAACACGCCGGGAGTTTGCTCTTTGAACGCCGGAATTCCAGGGGCTGTCCACGCAGCTTGCACAAGTCCTGGAAGCAGAAAAATCAAGAGAGGTAATTTATTCATAGGGTTAAGCTCGCGATGTTCTTTTATTCAGTGTGGCACTGTTTTTAATCGTAGAGTTCATCCCAAAAATGGATAGTTGGGGAGGAGATATCAGGGTGAGTGATGGCGTTATCAATTCAGTAAAATATGCGATAACCATCGCAAAATATGACACTTTTTGCCTTTAGAAGAAGTTCGCACGTGACATCATTTCAGAATAGGATTATTTCTTTTGGTGCTCGGGAGGTCTATTTTTGTTAGTATCTGCGTTCACTTTGTTCGAAATCCTTCACGAATAAGGCACTAGAAACGTAACGATCCGACCAGGAGATCTAATGATATCAACCCCAATCCGACGATTTGGGGCTGCGATACTTATGTTACTGACCTTCAGTTTTTCAACTGGGGTATTAGCAAGTACACATGAGCCAAAATCGCATAAAGCCCAATTAACTGCGAAAAAAAGCACGAATACACAAAGTAAGAAACTGGCAAGTAGTAAGAAAGAGTATTCTCGCAATAGTGAAATTGCATCGCTCCCTGATTTGCGAAAATACCCTTCCGGAACACCTAGAAAAAAAGCGTTTCTCCGGACGGTCATGCCATATATTACTAGTCAAAATGCAGCGATCACGGCTGATCGTAACTGGTTGGTTTCTAAGCAGTATGAGAAACACTGGTCACCGTCAGAGCGTACGCGTATGAAAGATATTACCAAGCGCTATAAAATTGCGTGGAATGGTAATACTAAACGCGTGCCGTGGAATCAGCTGATGGAAAAAGTGGACATCATTCCTACCAATATGGTGGCAACGATGGCCGCAGCCGAAAGCGGCTGGGGTACGTCTAAACTTGCGCGTAGTAATAACAACTTGTTTGGTATGAAGTGCAGTAAGCGCCATTGCAACAGCGAGCCTGGTAAAGTTAAAGGCTATTTGCATTACGATTCTGTTAAAGAAGGCGTTAACTCTTACGTAACAAATTTGAATACGCACCCGGCCTATAAATCTTTCCGTAAGTCGCGCGCTCAATTGCGTAAAGCGGATCAAGAAGTAACGGCCAGCAACATGATTCATAAGCTGAAAGGGTATTCCACAAAGGGTAATAGCTATAACAACTACCTATTTGCGATGTACCAAACCAATCAGCGTTTTATGACACCGAACTAATTAATTAAAATAAATTGTTAATAATAAGTAATAATTCACGCCTTCATATCGAAGGCGTTTTTTTTAATACCTACACTAATATTTCGCTGTAACGCTCGCGGTGTTCTTTCGGGGTCGCGTCATACTCTTTCTTGAATACAGAATAGAAATATTGCAGCGACGGATAACCGCACATCTGCGATATTTCATTGATCGACAACGAGGTAGAAACCAGCAGACTGCGCGCTTTTTCAAGCTTTTCGGCGTGAATCATCGCGTGGATTGTCTCCCCCACTTCCTCTTTAAAACGCTTCTCCAGGTTGGAACGTGAGATCCCCACCGCATCCAGCACCTGTTCGACTTTTATCCCTTTGCAGGCGTGATTGCGGATGTAATGCATAGCCTGAATCACTGCCGGGTCGTGCAAAGAACGATAATCCGTTGAGCGACGCTCGACCACGCGCACCGGCGGAACCAGAACTCGCTGTAAGGCGAGCGGCTCGTTATCCAGCAGGCGATGCAATAATTTGGCAGCCTGATACCCCATTTGCCGGGTGCCCTGCGCCACGGATGAAAGGGCCACTCGCGACAAATAGCGCGTCAGTTCTTCGTTATCAATGCCAATCACACACAGCTTTTCCGGCACCGGAATATGCAGATGTTCACAGACTTGTAGCAGATGGCGCGCACGCGCATCTGTCACCGCAATAATCCCGGTCTGTGGAGGCAGCGTTTGCACCCAATCAGCAAGGCGATTTTGCGCGTGCTGCCAGTTTTCTGGCGCGGTTTCTATCCCCTGATAAACCACACCACGATATTTTTCTTTCGCCACCAGTTGGTTAAACGCATATTCGCGCTCCATCGCCCAACGCTTTCCGCTGGAATTAGGTAAACCGTAGAAAGCGAAACGCTGAACGCCCTTCTCCTTGAGATGCAAAAACGCACTTTCCACTAACGCGCGGTTATCCGTCGCAATGTAATGCACAGGCGGATAGTGTTCAGGCCGGTGATAAGAACCTCCGACGCCGACAATAGGCACGTCGGCTCCTTCTAATAAACGCTGAATTTCTGCATCATCGAAATCTGCAATCACGCCATCGCCTAAACACTCTTTGATGTTATCGATGCGCGCGCGGAAATCTTCTTCGATAAAAATGTCCCACTCAGATTGAGACGCCTGCAAATATTCGCCGACCCCTTCCACCACCTGGCGGTCGTAGGCTTTATTGGCATTGAATAACAACGTAATGCGATGACGTTTCTCAAACATGTTTTCTTATTCCTGAAAAAAGCCCGTATGTGCAATACCATAATTGCAAAAATGCCGGGCAATCTTCCCCCGGCACTGTGATCATTTGCACACTCTACGCTCTGCGTTTGGTTGCCGAATCCATCCACACCGCCAGCAGCAAAATCGCCCCTTTGACGATGTACTGCCAGAACGTGGGAACGTCCATCATGCTCATTCCGTTATCCAGAGAAGCCATGATAAACGCCCCCATCACGGCGCCCGCAACACTCCCTACACCACCCGCAAGACTCGTACCGCCAATCACACATGCCGCGATAGCATCAAGTTCAGCAATGTTCCCGGCTGACGGGGAGCCAGCTCCCAAACGTGAGCTTAGAATCAACCCGGCAATCGCAACCATGAGCCCATTGATGGCAAAGACGGCCAATTTGGTACGCTCTACATTAATACCAGACAGTCGCGCAGCTTCGATATTGCCGCCAATCGCATAAATACGCCGACCAAATGCGGTGCGGGTCGCCATAAACATTCCCGCCAACAGTAGTAACGTCAGCAGCAGTACTGGTGTTGGCACACCGCGATAATCATTGAGCAACCAGATTGCACCTAACACGATCACCGCAGTCACTGCCTGGCGCCCGACAACGCCTGTTGATGCCGATGTTGCCAGCCCTAGTGCCTGGCGGCGGATACGCATTCGCCATTGCCAGGCAACAAAAATGACCAGCCCTAATGTACCGATACCAAAGCCAAGGCCGTCCGGCAGATAACTTTGACCGATTTGTGACATATCGGCGCTGGTAGGCGAAACGGTGGTGCCGTTAGTAATACCGATCAATACGCCGCGAAACGCCAGCATTCCGGCGAGGGTGACAATAAATGAAGGGACTTTACGATAAGCCACCCACCAACCATTCCACGCTCCCAGAACCAGCCCCAGGGCCAGCGTCACAACGATGGTCAGCGGTAGCGGCCATCCTAACCAGACATCGAAAATCGCCGCCACACCACCCAACAAGCCCATCATCGATCCAACGGAAAGGTCAATTTCTGCCGAGATAATGACGAACACCATCCCAACGGCCAGGATCCCCGTGATCGCCGTCTGGCGCAGCAGGTTAGATACGTTTCTGGCACTGAGGTAAGCGCCTTCGGTAGTCCAGGTGAAGAAGAGCATAATCACCACAATCGCGGCAATCATGACAAAAACCTGGAGGTTAAGCGCCCGCAACCCCGCTAATGGTGAAGCCGTAGGTGCCGTGAGTTTCAGTTCAGACGGGTTGGTTTTCGACATGCTTTTCACTCCTCAGTGCGGCTTCCATGACTTGCTCCTGGGTCAAATTGTTATTCACCAGGTCAGCTTTGATGCGCCCTTCATGCATCACCAACACTCGGTCGCTCAGACCCAGCACTTCTGGTAATTCTGATGAGATAACGATGACCGCAATGCCTTGTTGCACCAGTTGGTTGATAAGTTTGTAGATTTCATATTTCGCGCCGATATCAATGCCGCGCGTGGGTTCATCCAGAATCAGGATGCGGGGATTGAGCAACAAACAGCGCGCCAGAATCGCTTTTTGTTGATTCCCCCCGCTCAGGCGGCCAATCGCAAGCTCCGGCGACGACGTTTTAACTTTGAGCCGCTGAATGGACTGCAGAATGCAGTTAAGTTCTGCGGCATCATCCAGATGAGTTAACGCGCCTGAAAATTGGCTCAATGCGGCAAGTGTGATGTTTTGCCCCACCGCCATCACCGGCACGATGCCATCTTTTTTTCGATCTTCAGGCACCATCGCAATACCATGCGCAATGGCTTGCTGGCAGCTACCAATAGTGACCTGTTTGTTATCGATGAAAATGCGGCCTTCAGATTTGCCGGGCCAGACACCAAATAAGCATTGAACCGCTTCGGTTCGCCCTGCGCCAACAAGCCCGGCAATGCCCAGAATTTCGCCTTTATGCAGTGAAAACGAAATGTCGTTCACCCGTTTAATTTGCCGGTTTACCGGATGCCAGGCGGTAAGATGTTCAACACGCAGAATTTCATCGCCAGTCTGGTGCGGCTCATTGGGGTAAAGCGCCGTAAGCTCGCGCCCCACCATCATGGTGATGATGTCTTCTTCACGAAGCAGTGCCGCATCACGGGTGCCGATATGTTGGCCGTCGCGGATGACGCAGATGGTGTCGGAAATCGCTTTAACTTCATTGAGTTTATGGGAGATATAAACACAGGCGATGCCGTGCGCTTGCAGGTCACGAATAATCCCCAACAGCACTGCCGTTTCTTGCTCGGTTAACGAGGCGGTAGGTTCATCCAGAATGAGCAAACGCACTTGTTTATTCAATGCCTTGGCAATCTCTACCAGCTGTTGCTGACCCAGCCCAAGCGACCCCACGCGCGTATCCGGAGAAATATTTAAACTCACCTGCGCGAGCAATTTTTGGCTTCTGAGCGTCATGCTGTCGTAGTCCAGCACGCCGCCGCGCGACATCTCTGCGCCGAGGAAAATATTCTCCAGAACAGTCAAATGCTTAACCAGCGCCAGCTCCTGGTGAATGATCGCAATACCTTTGCGCTCAGTATCACGGATATGGCTCGCCTGAAGCTTTTCTCCGGCAAACCAAATCTCACCCTCGTAGCTGCCGAAGGGATAAATGCCACACAGTACTTTCATCAGTGTGGATTTGCCGGAACCGTTCTCGCCACAAAGCGACATCACTTCACCGGAATCCACTGACAGACTGACATTATCGACCGCCTTCACAACGCCGAAGGTTTTGGTGATATTTTTCATTTCCAGTAAACAAGGCATAACCACTCCTTTACCTGTTTTAAGGGTGGGTATCGCCCGTGACAAAGCACGGGCGCAGGGGCTATAGCTCGTTCTTTTTGTGGAAACCGTCAGCCACAACGGTGCTGTCGATATTGGCTTTGTCGACTTCGATTGGTGTCAGAAGGCGTGAAGGGACATCTTTAACGCCGTTATTAAGAGTGGCATCGGAAGCGGGTTGCTTGCCTTCACCTAATTCCACGGCAATTTCAGCGGCTGTATTCGCAAGCTTGGTGATGGGCTTATAAACCGTCATGGTTTGCGTACCGGCAATGATACGTTTCACACCGGCTAAATCCGCATCCTGGCCGGAAATCGCCACTTTACCCGCCAGCCCTTGAGCACTTAGCGCCTGGATTGCCCCACCTGCCGTAGCATCGTTTGACGCCACAACGGCATCAATTTTATTGTTATTCGCCGTCAGCGCATTCTCCATAATTTTCAATGCGTTCTCAGGCAACCATCCATCAGCCCATTGGTCGCCGACGACTTTTATTTTCCCACTATCAATATAAGGTTTTAATACTTTCATCTGCCCTTCGCGGAATAACTTGGCATTATTATCAACTGGCGAACCGCCCATCAAAAAATAATTACCAGAAGGGACTTTATTAACAATACTTTGAGCCTGGAGTTCACCGACTTTTTCATTATCAAAGGAAATATAATAATCAATATCGGCATTATTAATCATGCGGTCATAAGCTAATACTTTTATCCCCTCTCTTTTGGCTTCCGCGATGACGTTACTCAACACCTGGCCGTTATAAGGAATAATAACAAGCACATCTACGCCACGGTTGATCATGTTTTCTATTTGCGACATTTGCGTTTCTTCGTTGCCATTAGCCGACTGAACAAAGACTTTTGCCCCCAAAGATTCGGCTTTTTTAACAAAGATATCGCGGTCTTTCTGCCAGCGCTCGAGGCGTAAATCATCGATCGCCATGCCGATCTTAACTTCTTTTGCGATGCTGCAGGTGCTGGTTAGAACGATTGAGGCACACAACGTTAGTAAGAGGTTCTTAATCTTCATTCTCATTTTTTTATACCTGTGTAGGGTGGAATAAATCGGATTAAAAATTATTAACATCTGTTGACCGAATGGAATTGTTGTCCGTGAATGCCATTCCAGCAATTATAGATTTTTATCTTCTCGTTACGTTTTTTGGTTTAATTGCTAATTTATGATGGCGATCGAGTTTTAATTTAACAAATTTATTTGTTGCGCTATTTACTGGAATAACACTCGAAATATTTATCCAGGTATTTTTGCGAGACAGCGCACATTTGAGCATTCTCTTAATCACAGTGTGAAATAACGTAATTGAGCAACGTCCGTGGAAAATACAGGATGGTTACAGAAGCGCTTACTTGCCGTCCCCTAAGAATACGGAGTCAATTATGCAGACCTATTTCGACCAACTTGAACGCGTACGTTTTGAAGGCCCTAAAACCGCTAACCCGTTGGCGTTTCGCCACTACAACCCGGATGAAATCGTGCTGGGTAAACGTATGGAAGAACACCTGCGCTTTGCTGCTTGTTACTGGCATAACTTCTGCTGGAATGGTGCAGATATGTTTGGTGCCGGTTCTTTCGAACGCCCGTGGCAGCAAGCTGGCGACGCATTAGGCCTGGCAAAACTCAAAGCGGATGTTGCCTTCGAATTCTTCCACAAACTGAATGTTCCGTATTACTGCTTCCATGATGTGGATGTCTCACCAGAAGGGGCATCACTGAAAGAGTACTTGAACAATTTCGCCCAAATGACCGAAGTGCTGGCGCAAAAGCAGCAGGAAAGCGGCGTGAAATTGCTGTGGGGTACTGCCAACTGCTTTACCAATCCTCGTTATGGTGCAGGCGCGGCCACCAGCCCAGACCCGGAAGTCTTCTCCTGGGCCGCAACGCAAGTCGTTACCGCGATGAATGCGACTCATCAATTGGGCGGCGAAAACTATGTGCTGTGGGGCGGGCGTGAAGGCTACGAATCACTGCTCAATACCGATTTACGTCAGGAGCGTGAGCAAATTGGCCGCTTCTTACAGATGGTGGTTGAGCACAAACACAAAATTGGTTTCCGCGGCACATTGCTCATCGAACCTAAACCACAAGAACCTACCAAGCATCAGTACGATTACGATGTTGCAACGGTCTACGGCTTCCTGAAGCAGTTCGGCCTGGAAAAAGAGATAAAAGTTAATATTGAAGCGAACCACGCGACACTTGCAGGGCACTCTTTCCATCATGAAATCGCCAGCGCAATTGCGTTGGGCATCTTCGGCTCCGTCGATGCTAACCGTGGCGATCCACAACTGGGTTGGGATACAGACCAGTTCCCGAACAGCGTGGAAGAAAACTCACTGGTGATGTACGAAATTCTGAAAGCAGGTGGTTTCACCACGGGTGGCCTGAACTTTGACGCCAAAGTACGTCGTCAAAGCACCGATAAGTACGACCTGTTCCATGGTCATATTGGTGCGATGGATGTGATGGCGCTGTCGCTGAAAATTGCCGCTCGCATGATTGAGGATGGTGAACTGGATAAGCGCGTTGCGAAGCGTTATGCCGGTTGGAATGGTGAACTGGGTCAGCAAATTCTGAAAGGCCAAATGTCACTTTCACAGATTGCACAGTACGCTGAACAGCATAACCTGAATCCGCAGCATCAGAGCGGTCGCCAGGAATTACTGGAAAACCTGGTTAATCACTACCTGTTTGATAAGTAAGTTTACTGTTCGATTTTTCACGACTTCCCGCGCTACGGTTTACGTAGCGCGGTCATAAGGAACGGCCACTATGTACATCGGAATCGATCTCGGAACATCGGGTGTGAAGGTGATTTTGCTTGGAGAGCAAGGCCAGGTATTGGCTTCAAAGACTGAAACGCTGACGGTGTCCCGTCCGCATCCGTTATGGTCGGAGCAAGATCCTGAGCACTGGTGGCAAGCAACAGACCGGGCAATGAAAGCCCTCGGCGAGCAGCACTCTCTTAAAGATGTGAAAGCGCTGGGGATTGCTGGACAGATGCACGGTGCAACACTGCTCGATAGCCAGCAGAACGTACTGCGCCCGGCGATTTTGTGGAACGACGGCCGCTGTGGAGAAGAGTGCACCTTGCTGGAAGCAAGCGTGCCTGGCTCACGCGAAATCACGGGCAACCTGATGATGCCGGGATTCACCGCGCCCAAATTGCTTTGGGTGAAACGCCATGAGCCTGACGTATTTTCGAAAATAGATAAGGTCCTGCTGCCGAAGGATTATTTGCGACTGCGCATGACCGGCGTTTTTGCCAGCGATATGTCAGATGCCGCAGGTACTATGTGGCTGGATGTCGCGAAGCGAGACTGGAGCGACAGCATGCTCGATGCATGCCAGCTGAGCCGCAAGCATATGCCTGATTTATTCGAGGGCAGTGAAATTACCGGCACGTTGAAAGCTGATGTCGCTCAGGCGTGGAATATGCCTGCGGTGCAAGTCGTTGCTGGCGGTGGCGATAATGCTGCGGGTGCCGTCGGTGTCGGCATGATGGATATTGGACAAGCGATGTTATCGCTCGGCACTTCAGGCGTTTACTTCGCGGTCAGTGATGGTTTTCGCAGTAAACCAGAAAGTGCCGTTCACAGCTTCTGCCATGCTTTACCCCATCGCTGGCATCTGATGTCGGTGATGCTTAGCGCCGCATCGTGTCTCGATTGGGCAGCTCAATTAACGGGTCTGAGTAACGTTCCGGCATTGCTGGCTGCCGCCGAAAGCGCGAATCAAGATGCAGGAGATATCTGGTTCCTTCCGTATCTGTCTGGCGAGCGCACTCCGCACAACAATCCCCAGGCAAAAGGCGTTTTCTTCGGCCTGACGCATCAGCATGGGCCAGCAGAACTGGCTCGCGCCGTGCTTGAGGGCGTGGGTTATGCATTAGCTGATGGGATGGATGTCGTGCATTCCTGCGGCGTCACGCCACAAAGTGTCACACTGATTGGCGGCGGCGCGCGTAGCCCGTACTGGCGGCAAATGCTGGCAGATATCAGTGGGCAAACGCTGGATTATCGTACCGGAGGAGATGTCGGCCCAGCTCTTGGTGCGGCTCGCCTGGCGCAAATTGCGATGTCGCCGGATAAGCCACTGCAGGCGTTGTTACCGCAGCTACCGCTTGAGCAACAGCATAAACCTGACGTGGCACGACATGAGCATTACAAAACGCGTCGTAAAGTGTTTAACCAGATTTATCAGCAGTTGTTGCCACTGATGTCGTGAGGATTGTTTAGCGTTGAATGGATAGCCCTGGCGCTTCGCCAGAGCTATCTACGTATTACGACAGTAGCGAGAAAGCAATCATCCCGACTACCGCACCGGTAGTCCCGAGGATGGTTTCCATCATGGTCCAGGTTTTCAGGGTTTGCCCCTCAGTGGCACCGGTAAACTTACCGAAAAGCCAGAAACCCGCGTCATTGACGTGACTCACAACGATAGAACCGCCTGCGATACAGATCGACAATGCGGCCATTTGTGCGCCGCTGTAGTTAAGCTGTTCGATGACAGGCATCACCAGGCCAACGGCGGTCAGACAGGCAACGGTTGCAGAACCCTGAATGATACGCACCGCAGCCGCCAGCACGAAGCAGGTCAACGCAATTGGCAAGCCCAGGCCTGTCAGCGCTTCGCCCAATGCCGGGCCAACACCTGAATCCACCAGCACTTGTTTGAATACGCCACCCGCGCCGATAACCAGCAGGATGATGCCCGCCGGTTGCAGCGCGTGGCCACAGATTTCCATTACCTTCTCTTTCGCCATCCCCTGGCGATACGCCAGACCGTAAATCGCCACCAGGCAGGCAACCAGAATCGCAGTGAACGGGTGGCCGATAAATTCAAGCCATTCGTACAGCGTGGAGCCCTGCTCGACGAAGCGCGCAGCGATGGTTTTCATACCGACCAACACCAGCGGCAGTAGGATCAGCGAAAGACTGAAACCGAACGATGGCAACTTGCCTTCGCCCAGATGCGGCTCGGTGATGTCGTCAGGAATGTGCAGCTCGACGTATTTGCTGATGAAGTTACCAAATAGCGGCCCCGCAATAATCATGCTCGGAATTGCAGCACACAGGCCCAGCAGGATCATCCAGCCAAAATCGGCGTGCATCTGGGAGGCCAGCAGCATAGGCGCAGGCCCAGGCAGCAGAAATGCCGCCGCCGCTGCAACGCCTGCAAACAGAGGAATAACCAGTTTAACGAGATTAGTGCCGGTGTGGCGCGCCATAGAAAAGGCCACGCTAATAAGCAGCACAATCGCGACTTCGAAGAACAACGGCAGCGCACAAATCAGGCCTGCCAGGCCAATCGCATAGTGAGCGCGACTGTGGCCGAAAGACTTCAGCATTTTGACCGCAATCTGGTCTACCGCGCCGGTTTCATGAAGGATCTTGCCAAACATCGCGCCGAGCGCGACCACGATAGCCAGGAAGCCAAGCGTCCCGCCCATCCCTTTTTCCATGGTTGCCGCGATTTTATCGAGCGGCATCCCGGAAAATATCCCTGCACCAATGGAAACCACCATCAAAGCAACGAAGGCGTGCATCCGCGCCTTCATCACTAAAAATAACAGCAGTAAAACAGAGCCAACTGCTGTTAAAACAAGCGTTAATGTACTCACTACACCCGGCCTTTATTAATCACATCAATAGTGCTGGCCACGACACCTTCAAGAGGTTGGTCGATATCCACCACCATCACATCAGCTTCATCAGACTGAGGTTCTTGCAACGTTTCAAACTGAGTCACCAGCATTTGCGTTTTGAAGAAGTGACCTTTACGCGCTTTCAGGCGGTTTTCAATCACCTCGAAATCGCCTTTCATGTAGATGAAGGAGAGATTTGGATTACCGTCGCGTAATTGGTCGCGATAGACTTTTTTCAGCGCAGAGCAAACGATCAGCGAGACTTTGTTGGTGCGCTGCATGGCGAAAGCCGCATCGTTTAATGCTTGCAGCCACGGCTTGCGATCTTCATCGTTGAGTGGCTCACCGGACGCCATTTTCATGATGTTGCAACGTGGATGCAGGAAGTCACCGTCAAGGAATGCCGCGTTGAGTTGGTGTGCAACTTCACTAGCAACAGCAGATTTACCGCTGCCAGAGACGCCCATCAGGACGTAAATGTGGTGGTCATGGTTGGTAGTACTCATAGCGTAGCTCCGACTGGCGCAGTAGATTGTTACGGGTAACTGTTATCGGTAACATTGTCAGGAGAGCATTCGCAATTAGCAATAACCATTCACTTAAAAAGTGAATAAGTGTGAACTAAATCAAAAAATATGGCGCAAATAATCTGAGTTGCAGCCGATGTGCCTGCAACTTGACGGCGCGGCGTTAAATTGAGCCACCAGGCGACAACGTAAAGCCTAAATCTAACATCTGCGGCGTGACCGTTTCGCCACGAATTCTCGCCAGCAATCGCTCAGCACCAATGCGACCCATACGTTCACGCGGCGTTAACACGCTGGCAAGACGCGGTTCCATGACCTGGCCAATATCGTGACCGTGGAAACCAGCAATCGCCATATCTTTTGGAATACTCAGACCCTGGCGTTGGCATTCAAATGCCGCACCGATGGCTAAGTCATCGTTCGTACAGAAGATACTGTCGAGCTGCGGATATTCACGACGCGCCTGGCGGAACAATTCGATACCGGTGGAATAAGAAGAAGATTGTTCGACCATCACACTGTATGGCACAAGGCCCGCGTCATGCATCGCTTGCTCGTACCCTTTTTTCTTGATGACGGTACGCTCATCCAGACGAGCGCCAAGATAAGCGACGTGGTGGTGACCGCGAGCAATAATCGCCGCTGTCATCTGACGTGCCGCTTCGAAGTTATCAAACCCTACGGCGATATCGAGACAAGGGGAAATGCTGTCCATCAATTCCACGACGGGAATACCCGCCACTTCGATCATTTTCAAAGTGCGCGGCGTATGCGTGCGTTCGGTGAGGATCAGACCGTCGATATTCCAGGAAAGCATCGACTCCAGACGCTCTTCTTCTAACTCCGGTTTATAACCGTAGTGCGCGAGCATGGTCTGATAGCCGTAAGCATCAATCACGTTTTCAATGCCTCGCAGCACTTCAGCAAAAACCTGGTTGGTCAGCGAGGGCAATAACACGCCGATTGCGCGGCTTGTTGAGTTTGAAAGGATGTCAGGTGCGCGGTTTGGAATATAGCCAAGTTCATCAAGGGCTGCGGCAATTTTCACCTGTAACGCGGCAGAAACCTGATCAGGGTTACGTAAAAAGCGACTGACCGTCATTTTGGTTATGCCAACGCGATCTGCAACGTCCTGTAATACCGGTCTTTTCTTTTTCATTATTTTGCTGTGGGAGTTAGCTATCGACAGCAAAGTTTAGCACGGACAAGGCACATCCTTCCCCTTAAAAGGAGAAGGATGTGACGGGTAACGATTAGACTGGCGGCAAATCAAACAACAGAACTTCACTGGCTTCGTTGGCATGAATAGAAATCGCTTGTTCATCCCACACAGCGATGGCATCGCTGGTTTTCGCCTGAGTGCCATTGATAGACACATCGCCTTTCACGACCTGAATCCAGATGCGGCGGTCTGCCGGGATCTGATAAACAGACTGTTCGTCTTTTGCCAGAGCCCAACGGGACAATTCCATATCCTGGTTCACTTTCAACGAACCGTCACGCGCATCCGGCGAAAGCACCAGTTGGCGGCCCTGCGGCGCATCAAAACGGCGCTGATCGTAACGCGGCGTGATGCCTGTTTTTTCCGGCATGATCCAGATTTGGTACAAACGCAGACGCTCGGTTTTACTTGGGTTGTACTCGGAATGAGTAATCCCGGTACCGGCGCTCATAATCTGGAATTCGCCCGCTGGAACTTTTTCTTCGTTACCCATGCTGTCCCGATGCGCCACCGCACCTTCCAGCACATAGGTCAGGATTTCCATGTCTTTGTGTGGGTGAGTACCAAAACCTTCACCCGCTTCCACCACATCTTCGTTAATCACACGTAACGCCGAGAAACCCATGAAATTGGCATCGTAATAGTTGGCAAATGAGAAGGTATGCCAGCTGTCCAACCAACCATGATTCGCGTGACCACGTTCTTCAGCTTTTCTTAAGTAGATCATCTTCATTTCTCCGCAATTCGTTTGATGGGCTAAGTGTGGACCCGAATCGGAAATGATCATAGAGGGTGAAAATTGACGCCTCTGTTCAAAAAAAGTGAACGAGTATGAGGCGTCTGATGAGGGCTACGCGAGGGTCACGACAGAAGGCGAAGGCTGTTCAAAGCCGCGTTCGAGGATCTCGAGGTTGGTCAGAGCTTCAATTTCTCTGACGTAATTAGGTTTCCCATGAACAATGGTTTCATACAGCGCGTCGTACACACGCCCGTAGTCACCCTGCTCCGGTTTTATCTCTTCGCGCACGGTTTCGCCCGCGTCATTGACGTATTCCAGCACACCGACGCTGCTGTCTGCCGCAAAACCCGGTTCGCCCGGCATGATATACGCCTTCAGGCTGGTTTCTTGTTGGTCGATACCGTATTTCACATACGAGCCTTTGGTGCCGTGAACCTGGAATTTCGGGTAATCGATTTTCACCAGATGGCTCGTTTTAACGATGGCTTTCAGGTCGCCGTAGAAAAGCTGCGCTTCGAATGTATCGTCTGGATTGGCTTTATTGCGCACGCTACGAATATCGTAAGCGACGCGATCCGGGCGGCCAAACAACGAGATGATTTGGTCCATGGTGTGCACGCCAAGACCATAAAATGCGCCATCAGCGGGTAAGCCTGGTTTGGTTTCCGCAACCGGGCGATACATATCAAAGTGGCTTTCGATTTCGACAATCTCACCCAACTTGCCGCTTTCGATGGCTTTTTTCATCGTCAGGAAGCAGGAGTCAAAACGGCGATTCTGATACGGCGTAACGGTCAGCCCTTTGGATTTAGCCAGTTCATACAGCTCTTTCGCTTCGGCAAGTGTCGGGGTGAAGGGTTTTTCCACCAGCACGTTTTTGCCCGCTTCCAGCGCGCGTTTCGCGTATTCGAAATG
The DNA here is from genome assembly GCF_027594725.1 of Buttiauxella sp. WJP83. NCBI lineage: Bacteria > Pseudomonadati > Pseudomonadota > Gammaproteobacteria > Enterobacterales > Enterobacteriaceae > Buttiauxella > Buttiauxella sp. WJP83. The sequence goes on along the minus strand of NZ_CP110080.1, from coordinate 151,011 downwards.
GCTATCCTGATGGGTACAAACCACCACCAGTTTGACCTGCGGGTCGTTCAAAATGTCATCAAGTTGGCTGGTAAAATGAATGTGGCTGTATTGCGGTTGCTGCTCGATTTCCGGTTTTTCGTGACGGCGGAAAATATGCGCAACGTTAATTTTATCTTTACGAACCAAAACGTAAGGGAGGTGATAGCGGGTGGTGCTTTTGCCAAAACCAATAAAAGCGCAGTGTAGGGTCATTGCTTCGTCCTTTTGACTTTGAATTGCAATTACCCTACTCGATTCAGTGGCAGTTGGCGACGACCTATATTCCCGATTTAGCCACAGTGGTTTACCGGTCGGCCGTCGACGTCGCAGCCAGTTTGTTCTCGGCCAGCGCGGAGAAACCGGAGCGTACTTAAAGTACGTGAGGATTTCGAGCACTGCCCGAGGGCAAAATGGCAAGTAAGTCAGGCCGAAAAACACTCAAAAAAAAGCCAGCACTAGGCTGGCTAAAGTAATACTGGAAGCAATGTGAGCAATGTCGTGCTTTCAGGATGTCTCCGTAGGGGTCTCCCCTGAACGCATGGCAATAATAATCATTATCATTCGCACTTGTCTACTTTTTTTTAGAAAAAGAGAGCTGTTGACGAAAAATAAAAAATCAATAATGTTGAAAGGGTTACCTAACCATTTGAGGAGAAAAGGAATGAGCGAGATCGTAGTGCGTCACGCGGAAATCAACGATGCGCAAGCATTGCAGCAAATTTATGCCCAACCGGCGCTGTACCGCGACACACTACATATTCCTCATCCAGCGCTTGCACTTTTCACCGAGCGTGTGACCGAACTAAAACCCGGTAGCCGCAACCTTGTGGCGTGCATAGACGAAAAAGTTGTAGGGCAACTGATGCTAGCAGTGGAACAAAACCCACGCCGCAGCCATGTGGCAACTTTTGGCATAGGAGTAGACAGCAATTATCAGGGAAGAGGCGTGGCGACAGCATTACTGGCCGCAATGACAGACCTGTGCGATAACTGGCTGCGCATCGAACGTATTGAGCTGACGGTGTTTGTTGATAACGAACCCGGCGTTGCGGTGTACCGCAAATTCGGTTTTGAAATTGAAGGCACCGGCAAAAACTACGCGTTACGCGATGGGCAGTATGTAGATGCCTATTTTATGGCGCGGTTTAAGCCGACTGCGAAGTAACAGTATCAGGGGAGCTCGCCTCCCCTGATTGTTATTTATTTTTTACCAGTACAGCCTGACTGCTGTAGTTTTTCGGGAAATACTGCTGCAAGTCTTTAATTTTCGGTAAATCGTTAATCACAATGTACGGGTAATCAGGATTATCGTTTAAGAAGTTTTGATGGTAAGCCTCCGCCGGATAGAAATGCGCGTTGCTTTCCACTTTCGTCACTACCGGTTTGTCGTAACTGTGGCTGCCATTCAGTTGGGCGATATACGCTTTAGCCACTTCAGCCTGCTCTGAATTCAACGGAAATACTGCAGAACGGTACTGCGTGCCCGTATCCGGACCTTGCCTGTTTAACTCGGTTGGGTTGTGCCCCACCGAAAAGAAGATATGCAGCAGTTCACCGTAAGTAACCTGCGTCGGATCGTAAGTGACCTGCACGGTTTCCGCGTGTCCCGTATCGCCACCGCTCACTTGTTCATAACTCGCGGTCTTAGCATCACCACCGGCATAACCCGATACCGCATTAGTCACCCCTTTAACATGCTGGAAGACCCCCTGAATTCCCCAGAAACAGCCACCAGAAAATAGCGCGGTTTCACTATGTGAAGTGCCTGGCGCTTCATCACGAACAGGCGCAGGGATAACCACTGCGGATTCCGCCCCACCCCATGACCAGGCATTGGTCTGAAAGACAAAGGCAGATGCCACGATCAGGCCTGCAATCAGGCTGTAATGACGAACGCTTTTCCGAGTCGTTTTCATAGAGAAGCTCACTTATCATTTATGTCTGGCTCAAGTCGCTTTCGGGGTGAATGTCATCGCAAGGCCATTCATGCAGTAACGCAGGCCTGTGGGTTTCGGTCCGTCGTCGAATACATGCCCGAGATGTCCGCCGCAGCGGCGGCAGTGCACTTCGTCGCGTACCATGCCAAACGAAGTATCCCGGCTAGTGAGTGCAGCATTAGGTAGCGGCTGCCAGAAACTTGGCCAGCCGGTATGGCTGTTGAATTTCGTCTCTGACGAAAATAGCGGGAGCTTGCAGCCCGCACAGGCAAATTCCCCTGGACGATGTTCGTCATTCAACGGACTGGAATAAGGAGGCTCAGTCCCAGCTTCACGCAAAATATAATATTGCGCGTCGCTCAACCGCTGATGCCATTGTTCGTCGCTTAGGCTGACTTCGAATTTTTCGGCCTGTGCCTGAGCAATCGCCTTACGAGGAAACAGTGATGGCAGCAGCCCCATTAACGCCACACCTGAAACGATGCCGCTACCCAGCAGGAAATTACGTCTGTTGATCATTATTGTTTTACCTCTGCCCGCTTTTGGTAAAACCAGACTACAAAACAACAGATCACCGAATCCTCTCGGAAAGTTAACTTTTTTGGGACAACTGGAAGGGCATGGAGCGCCCTCACCCCGACCCTCTCCCACAGGAGAGGGAGAAAACCGGCCAGGGTGAGGGGAAAACCAGTCAGTCCCCTCTCCTTTTGGGAGAGGGTTAGGGTGAGGGGAAAAACTTAATAACCCGCAGTTAGATCATCCACAGAACGCGGGTCGGACGCACCATACAGTGTGCCATCTGGCCCCACCATAATGCTCTGCGTACTGCCCATCGCTTCTTTCACTTCGACTTTCTGCCCTTTTTCTTTCAGCAGTTTGAGCGTGTCCGGGCTAAAGCCTTTTTCGACTCTCAGTTCATCTGGCAACCATTGATGATGGAAGCGCGGCGCATTGGTCGCTTCGGCGACGTTCATTCCATAATCGACAGTGTTCATCACCATTTGCAGCACAGTTGTGATGATTCGACTACCGCCTGGGCTACCCGTTACCAGCCAGGTTTTCCCGTCTTTCACCACGATAGTCGGCGACATTGACGACAATGGGCGTTTATGTGGCCCAACGGCGTTGGCATCACCACCCACCAGCCCGTAAACGTTCGGCACGCCAGGTTTAGCGGAGAAGTCATCCATTTGGTTGTTCATCAGGATGCCGGTATTTCCCGCCACGATGCCAGTACCGAACACGGTATTCAGGGTGTAAGTCACCGCCACGGCGTTGCCGTCTTTATCCACCACCGAGAAATGCGTGGTCTGGTTACTTTCATACGGCGCGAGTTTACCCGGCTTAATGTCACTCGACGGGCGCGCTTTATTGATATCGATCTGTTCAGCCAGCGATTTGGCGTAGGCTTTGTTGGTCAGCGCCTGCCACGGCACTTTGACAAAGTCAGGGTCGCCGAGATATTCCGAGCGATCGGCATAGGCATATTTTTCCGCTTCAGCCGTTAACTGCATCGCATCGGCGCTGCCAAAACCGTATTTGGCGAGGTCGAAGTTTTCCAGAATATTGAGGATTTCCACAATGTGGATACCGCCTGAAGACGGTGGCGGCATGGAGAAAATCTCGTAACCACGGTAATCACCGCTAATTGGCGCACGCTCAACTGCCTTGTAATTCGCCAGATCCGCCTTGCTAATCAGGCCGCCGTTTTTTGCCATTTCTTCGGCAATCTGGTCAGCAATCGCCCCTTTATAGAATGCATCAGGGCCATTTTCAGCAATCATTTCCAGGCTTTTGGCGAGGTTGGTTTGCACCAGTTTGTCGCCTTTTTGCAGGGGTTCACCGTCTGCTTTCCAGAAAATAGCCTTGCTGTTGGGGTGATTAGGGAGAACTTCCGCGCCGTAAACCTTCAAGTCTTCAGCCAGCGCATCGTTCACGGTAAAACCGTCCTGCGCAAGCTTGATCGCCGGTTGGATAACCTTGTTCAGCGGCAGCGTGCCATATTTTTCCAGCGCCATGGAGAAGCCCGCCACGGTGCCCGGCGTGCCAGACGCAAGGTGAGAAGTCAGAGATTTTTTGCTGTCAGCGTTGCCGGAGCTGTCCAGGAACATATCGCGCGAGGCTTTTTCTGGTGCCATTTCGCGGAAATCAATGGCAGTCGTTTTACCGTCTTTAGTCCGCAACATCATGAAACCGCCACCGCCGATATTCCCCGCCTGCGGATGGGTGACCGCCAGCGCAAAACCGACCGCAACGGCCGCATCGACGGCATTCCCACCTTGTTTCAGAATATCGACACCGACTTGCGTAGCCAGCGAGTCTTGTGAGGCAACCATGCCATTTTGTGTCTGAACCGGATGATGGACATCCGCTTCCACACCGTAGGAAACGGGCGGAGGTGCCGCACCAACGGATAAGCACAGGCCGATTACCAGCGCCGGAATCGCCATCCAGCGTATTTTGTTCCACTGCTTCATCGTTATTTTCTCCATGATTTTCAGGGGTCAATCCCCTAAATAGCCTGGTTCATAAATCCGAAATAATCTTCGTAACCATGGAAAACGATTAAACTTAGTAGATCCCCCAAATGGAGGAAGTGACGATCATGAAAAAAATAATACTACTGGCGGCATTGCTGCCATTGACCTGTTTGGCACAGCCGATTAATACCCTGAATAATCCAAATCAGCCGGATTATCGGAATCCAAGTCAGCAACGGATGCAGCAGCAAATGCAAACACAGCAGACTCAGCAAAAAGGGATGTTAAATCAGCAGTTACAGACACAAACTCGTGTACAGCAACAGCATCTTGAAGCGCAGATAAATAACAATTCACAGCAGGATGTTTTTAAGGTGAAAAAAAACTTTCCCACTGATCTGGATGTTGGGAATCAGCAGGTTTTACCTAATAACAATGGTGGAATGTTAAGTGGTGGTAGTAGCACAAGCGGTAGCCAGGACCACATGCTGCAACCGAAAACCAATGGCAGCATGTTGAACCCGCACGCTAATTCGGTGCCGCTTCAGCCGAGTATTCCGTTGAAAACTATTGGACCATGAAAATATTCCCCTCACCCTAACCCTCTCCCCATAGGGGCGAGGGGACTTCCTTTTCTCCCTCTCCTGTGGGAGAGGGTTGGGATGAGGGCAAGCGGATTACAGATTAAAGCCGGGGCCGATTTGGTCGATACGGTCGGTACAGATGGTATCCACTCCCCAGCGCAGCAGCGTTGCTGCTCGTTGGGGTACATTCACCGTATAAACCAGAATATGTAATCCCGCCGCTTTGAGCTCTTGCACCCGCGCTTCATCCAGCAATTTATGGTTCAGGTGAATAGAAACGCAGCCCAGACGCGTCGTCAGCTCACGCCAGTCATCACGCCAGTCATCTAACAATAACCCACGCGGTAATTGTGGAGCGGCAACCTGTGCCGCTTCCAGCGCCTCGATAGAAAACGACGATAACAACGGCGCCGTTTGCCCCTGCCATAATTCAAGGGCTGCCAGCGCGATAACCTTTCCTGTTTCTGCGTCGGTGCCGGTAGTCGGTTTAATTTCTATGTTTGCCATCATCGCGTGTTGTTTACAACGCGCCGCAACCTGCGAAAGCAGGGGTAATGGCTCGCCGGCAAACTCACCGCTAAACCAACTTCCGGCGTCAACGTTCAGCAATTTATCCCACGGTAAATCGCCCGCGACTCCCCAGCCGTTACTGGTGCGCTCCAGAGTGTCGTCATGCAGCAGGAAAATTTGCCCGTCTTGTGAAAGCTTGGCGTCGAACTCAATCATGGTGTGGCCGTAACGCGCACCGATATCAATCGCCGCCAGAGTATTTTCCGGTGCCAGTTTGCCGCCGCCGCGATGGGCTGCGATTTTTGGGTAAGGCCAGTGATTCATAAACGTTGTCCATTTTCTCTGTCAAAGAAATGCAGATGATTTTCAGGCAGATGCAGCCACAAAGTGCTGCCAGGTTGGGGTCGATTTTGATGCGCCAGGCGCACCACCATTTTTTGCTCGCCCCAACGCCCATGCACCAGATTATCTGCACCCAGCATCTCCAGCGTGTCCACCATAAAAGGCACTCCGCCTGCGGCTTGTGAGCTTAACGCAATATGTTCCGGCCGGATACCCAGCGTCACCGCCCGGCCCTGATACGAATTTTGCGTCCTTCCCAAAGGTAATGCCATCCCGCCTGCAAGCTCAAAACGCGTGCCGTCTGCGCTGATACTCCCTTCAAGCAAGTTCATGGCTGGCGAGCCGATAAAACTCGCCACAAAACGAGTGGCCGGGCGTTCGTAAACTTCTACAGGTGTACCGATTTGCTCAGCGACACCTTTGTTCATCACCATCACGCGCTGCGCCAGCGTCATGGCTTCTACCTGATCGTGGGTGACGTACAAACTGGTCGTTTTCAGGCGGCGATGTAATTGCTGTAGTTCGAGGCGCATTTGTACGCGCAGTTTGGCGTCGAGGTTTGAGAGCGGTTCGTCGAACAAGAACACCGCAGGATCACGCACGATGGCGCGCCCCATGGCGACACGCTGGCGTTGACCGCCGGAAAGCTCGCGTGGGCGACGTTTGAGTAAACCATCAAGCTCCAGAATACGTGCCGCTTCCACCACTTTCTGCTGAATATGCGCTTTGCCCATACCGCGGATTTTCAGCCCCCACGCCATGTTTTCTTCCACGCTCATGTGCGGATAAAGTGCGTAGTTCTGGAACACCATCGCGATGCCGCGCTCTTTCGGTTCCATTTCAGTGACACGCTGCCTGTCAATCCAGATATCACCACTGGTGACGCGTTCAAGCCCGGCCACCATACGCAGCAATGTCGATTTACCGCAGCCAGAAGGCCCGACCATCACGATAAACTCACCGTCTGCCACATCCAGCGTCAGCGGCTGAATCACCTGGGTTTTGTTGTCCCAACTTTTGCTTACTGCCTGTAATTTCAGACCTGCCATGGATTATTTCTCACTATCAACGAGGCCACGCACGAACGCGCGTTGCATGGCTAAAACGATAATTACCGGGGGAATCAGGGTCAGCAGCATGGCCGCCATCACCTGGTTCCACTGAGTCGTGCCTTCACCGGAAGACATCATGCCTTTGATGCCTGCCACGGCAGTGCCGAGGTTGACGTCGCTGATAATCAGCAACGGCCACAGATACTGGTTCCAGCCGTAGATAAAGGTGATGACAAACAGCGCCGCCAGATTGGTTTTCGACAGCGGCAGGACGATGTCGCGGAAAAAGCGCATCGGCGATGCACCGTCGATACGTGCGGCTTCCATCAACTCGTCGGGCAGCGTCATAAAGAACTGGCGGAACAAGAAGGTCGCGGTTGCCGATGCCATTAACGGCAACGTCAGGCCGGTGTAGCTATCGAGCATGTGGAGATTCGCGATAACTTCAACCGTCGGGAAAATACGCACCTCAACCGGCAGCATCAGGGTGATAAAAATCATCCAGAAGAACAGGTTACGCAGCGGAAAACGAAACCAGACAATGGCAAAAGCAGACAACATGGAGACGGTGATTTTGCCAAGCGTAATGACCAGCGCCATCACAAAGCTATTGAGCAACATCAGGCCAAACGGCGCGCTGTTCGCCCCCACGCCATGCGTCCAGATATGGGCCATGTTTTCCAGCAGATGCGTGCCTGGGATGAGCGTCATCGGCGTCTGAAATACCGCTTCGTTATCCAGCGTCGCCGCGACAAACGCGACATACAGCGGGAACAAAATCACGATGATGCCCAGAATGAGCAGGGTGTGGCTGAAGATTGTCAGCCCACGGCGGTTCTCAATCATTGGTAGCGCACCTTACGTTCCACGAAGCGGAACTGAATGACCGTCAGGATGATGACCAGCAACATCAGCACCACGGATTGCGCCGCTGATGCCGAGAGATCGAGCCCGGCAAAACCTTCGCGATAAATTTTGTAGATAAGCGTGGTGGTCGCCTGTACCGGGCCACCGCCGGTTGCAGCGTCAATAACCGGAAAGGTATCGAAAAACGCATAAACCAGATTCACCACCAGCAGGAAGAAACTCACTGGCGCAATGAGCGGTAACGACAGTTTGAAGAAACGACGCACAGGCCCGGCCCCGTCAATGGACGCGGCTTCGATTAACGAGCGCGGAATAGACTGAAGAGCGGCGAAGAAAAACAGGAAGTTGTAGCTGATTTGCTTCCATACCGAGGCGAATACCACAAGGAACATCGCCTGGCCGCTGTTTTGCGCATGGTTCCAGTGATACCCAAACTGTTCCAGTACGTGGGTTATCAGCCCGCGACCCGGGTTAAACAGAAAGATCCACAGCACGGCGGCAATCGCCGGTGCCACCGCGTAGGGCAGCAGCATTAACGTTTGATAAATACGGCTACCGCGCACGACATAATCCGTGAGGGCGGCGAAAAACAGCGACACCAGTAGGCCGCTACCCGCCACTAATCCACTGAAAATTAAGGTGGTGTAGAAAGAGTCGAGGTAGTAGCTGTCGTGGAAAAGCTGTTTGAAGTTATCCAGACCGACAAAGGTGCTTGAAAGACCGAATGGATCGACATTTTGGAGTGAATACCACAGCGCTTCGCCCGCAGGCCAAATGAAGAAAATAATGGTGATAATCAGTTGCGGAAGTACCAGCGCATAGGGCAGCCAGCCGGAACGGAATACGGGTCGAGAAGATGACATAGTGTTGCTCTTAATATGTGGCATTGGTCGCCCTCACCCCGGCCCTCTCCCCCAGGAGAGGGGGAAAACCGTACATTCCCTCTCCCTCTGGAGAGGCAGAAAACCGTACAGTCCCCTCTCCCTCAGGGAGAGGGTTAGGGTGAGGGTTGTGTACTAAGACTTAGTCGACTGCTCAAAGCGACGCAGCAGCTGATTGCCACGCTCAACCGCTGAATCCAGAGCCTGCTGTGGGGTCTTTTTACCTGTCCAGACAGATTCCAGTTCCTCATCCACAATGGTACGAATCTGCGGCATGTTGCCCAGACGCAAACCTTTGGTGAATGGCAACGGCGGCTTATTCAGCATCTGGCGCGTTGCAATATCAGCACCCGGGTTTTTCTCGTAGAAACCTTGCTCGCGCGTCAGGTCATACGCCGCTTTAGTGATCGGCAGATAACCGGTTTTCTGGTGCCATTCAGCCGCGATTTCTGGCTGTGTAAGGAATTGCATAAACTCAGCAACGCCTTTGTAGGTCGCGGCGTCTTTACCCTGCATCACCCACAAACTTGCCCCACCAATGATGGCGTTTTGCGGCGCGTTCGGAATGGAAGAATCGTAAGGCATCATGCCCACGCCGTAGTTGAATTTGGCGTACTGGCGGATATCAGCCAGCGAGCCAGAAGAGGCGGTCGTGATCGCGCAATCCCCGTTGTAGAACTTCTCGGTGGATTCGTCTTTGCGACCAAAGTAGCTGAAATCACCTTTCTTATTCAGCTCTTCGAGCAGGGCGATGTGTTTCACCTGCTCAGGTTTGTTGAACTCCAGAACCGCATCGGTGCCATCGAAGCCGTTGTTTTTCGTGGCAACCGGTAGGCCGTTCCAGGCGCTGAAGTTTTCAATTTGAATCCAACCCTGCCAGCCGCTGGCGTAGCCGCATTTCATGCCCGCCGCTTTGAGTTTGGCGGTGTACTCAGCCAAATCCTGCCAGGTTTTGGGTGGCTGATCCGGGTTCAATCCCGCCTTCTTAAAGGCGTCTTTGTTGTAGTAGAGAACCGGAGTGGAGCTGTTAAACGGCTGGGAGAGCAAATGCCCGGTTTTTGAATCGGTGTAGTAACCGGAAACCGTCGGGACAAACTGGGATTCGTCAAACTTAATGCCTGCATCACTGAAGACTTCATACACCGGCTTGATCGCTTTCGAAGCCATCATCGTCGCCGTACCCACTTCATAGACTTGCAGAATTGCCGGGGCGTTACCCGAGCGGAAAGCCGCGATCCCTGCCGCCAGGTTTTGTTCGTAGTTGCCCTTATAAACCGGGACAATTTGGTAGTCAGGATGTGTCTGGTTAAAGCGTTGTGCTAAAGCATCCACTTCTTTACCCAGTTCACCTTCCATCGAATGCCAGAAAGGAATGGAGGTGGCAGCGATGGCGTTGCTGCTAAGTGCGCATCCCAGCGCAAGGCAAAGAGCTGTACGTCGTAACGATGCAGTCATGTCTTTTCTCTCTAGTTATGAGGCATTTAAGCTGCGCGAAAATACGCGTTTTTGTTCGCATCAAAACATGACATGCGCGTATGACAGAAAAATAACCGTTTGGTTACGGAGTTGTTACACAGGCATGAAGGGAAATTGACAAGAGATGGGGAATGTAACTTTGTTGCGCTAACCGCCTTCATGATGAAGGCGGTATTTTATTCATTAATAATCAAAGACAAGCGCGTTTGTAGGAGGTGTAATTGGCTTTCCAATATGTTTTTTCGATGCTGTTGAGCAATTCCTCTTCACTCATCATCGGTGCGACGCCTTCTTGCTGCGCCATACGAGCGACTTCAAGCGCGATAGCCATCGAAATCTCTTCAATACTTTCGACTGGAGGCAGTAACCCGCCCTTTCCTGTGTTCGCCATTGGTGAATGCGCCGCCAGCGTCTTACTGGCCACGGACAGCATGCCATCGGTGACGCGAGAGGCTTTTACAGCCAGTATCCCAAGCCCTAATCCCGGGAAGATATAGGCATTGTTGCACTGCGCAATTTCGTGCTCCTGACCCAGCCAGCAAACCGGTGCAAACGGACTGCCTGTCGCAACCAGCGCTTGTCCCTGCGTCCATTCGATAAGATCTTTAGGCTGCGCTTCAGCACGAGAAGTCGGGTTAGAGAGCGGCATAATGATCGGACGCGGGCAGTGCTGGTGCATTTCCTTGACGATCTCTTCGCTAAATAAGCCAGGCTGCCCGGATACGCCAATCATCACCGTCGGGTGGGCGTTACGCACCACATCTTTCAGTGAGATATTTGCCGCCTCGACATCCCAGTGGCTAATCGCGTCTTTTGCCGTTACCAGTTGCTGTTGGAAATCGAGAAGATTGGGCATCTCGTCAGTCAGCAGGCCAAAACGGTCAACCATAAAGACATTGTTGCGCGCCTCGCTTTCAGACAGACCATCCTCGATCATCAGCGTGATAATTTTCTCAGCAATACCACACCCTGCCGAACCACCGCCCAGGAAGACCACACGTTGATCGCGCAAGCGCCCTCCCGCCGTTTTAACCGCTGCAATAAGCGTTCCGGCAGTCACCGCTGCGGTTCCCTGAATATCATCATTAAAGCAGCACAACGTGTCGCGGTAGCGGTTGAGCAATTTGGTGGCATTTTTCTGGGCAAAATCTTCAAATTGCAGCAGTACATTTGGCCAACGGTTCTTCACCGCTTCAACAAACATGTCCATGAACTCAATGTACTGATCGTCGGTGATGCGCGGATGGCGCCATCCCATATACAGCGGATCGTCCAGATGGCGGGTATTGTTGGTGCCAACGTCCAGCATGATCGGCAAGGTTGAAGCAGGATGAATGCCGCCACACGCGGTGTATAAAGAGAGTTTGCCGATTGGAATACCCATTCCGCCCACGCCCTGGTCGCCCAGACCCAGGATGCGTTCACCATCGGTGACGACAATGACGCGAATGTCGTTACGGGAGAAGCTTTGCAGCATTTCATCAATATTATGGCGGTTTGGCCAGGAGATGAATAAGCCTCTTCCACGGCGATAAATATCAGAGAAATGCTCGCAGGCCTCTCCTACCGTTGGCGTGTAGATAATCGGCAGGGTGTCTTTCATGTGCGTGCGCAGCAGATTATAAAATAGCGTCTCGTTAGTATCTTGAATATTTCTCAAATAGATATGACGAGAAATATCTTTCTTAAACTGGCAAAATTGATCCCAGGCACGTTCGGTCTGTTCCTGAATAGTTTCAACTTTATGGGGCAGTAAACCATGAAGATTAAAAGCCTGACGTTCGTTATCGGTAAAAGCCAGACCTTTATTTAATAATGGATTCTCGAGCAACAGCGAACCATTATAGGGTGTATACAGTGTTTCTTTAACTAACATTTACCTGCTCCTGAATATTTATTTTTAAATGTAAATTAAATTGCTTACCTGGCGAGAATTAGGAAATCAAATAAATCATTATTCCTTCGGTGAAAACTCCGATGGCGGTACCAATCAAAATTGATGACGAGGCGGTTTCAATATAAGCATCGCTACGCAGTGCAAACATTCCCGCGGCGATAGCTGAAGGCGTGGCACCGATGATAATCACTTGCTGCATTAAGGTATGACTCAAGCCAAAAGCCAGGCCAGCAACGGCCATCAGCCCGGGCTGAAGCAGATTTTTAATACTGATATTCGTAAACGTCTGGACATTAAGCGCCGGGCGCTCGCCATAAAATAAAAGACCCAATGCGAACAGAGAAAGACCGCCTGCAATTTTGCCGACCATTTCGATCGGTGCGCTAAGCAGATGCGGCAGTTGCACGCCAGCCAGACTCAGTAACACGCCAGAGATAGGGATCCAGACAATCGGGTTTTTTATCGCTTTGATAAGATTTTGCGCAACAAGCTGAACTGGGTGGATATCGTCGAGGCTATTTTCACCCTTTTTATCCCCCATACGAATCAAGATAATCGTCAGCGGTATCATAAATACGCTGGTGATTAAGTTCCCTATCAGTACACCTAAAAAGCCTTCTGGCCCGATTAATACTGCCAGCACCGGGGCACCAAAATACGCCATATCAGGGAAAGCACAGACTAGCGACTGAACCGCACTGGTCTTGATATCATGGCGGAAAACGAACCGTGAGATGAGCAGCGTGATGAACCAGGAGCCCATCAAACCAATCATCAGAACCGCCATAAATGAAAAGTTCTGTATTTTTTCAGGATCGGTATTTAATGCGCCGATAAAAAGATGAAATGGCAGAGCAAAACGGATAACTACCGTAGCTAAAACTGAGGCATCCTCGCGGCGAGTGTAGCCTAACTTCCCACTTAACCATCCGAGTAACATGATAAATACCAATGGGAACAGAGATTGTAATAGTAGTGATGGCATGGAATCTCCAGAGTGCATAATGAAACAAGTAGGGCACAATCTATTTGTCTGGGTAATTTAACGATCCCACTTTGAGAGTAGGGTGATTAAAATCACACTTGCTCTTGTTTAAATACTTTCATGGCAACTACTTTACTTACAAATATAATTATCGCATTGTGCTTGCGCGACTGCCGCCCTCACTCAGTAACTTTACTTACAAAAATAAGAATTAAATTATTTAAATAGAACATTCCACCAGCATCACAAAACCATCAAAATAAAAATATCCGGGCTATTTAATTACCATACCGTATGTTAGTTTCTCAGCGAAATCGTTGCATAGTGATTTAATTGTTACGTCACTTTTATTTTTTATTACTCTATTATTTTTGCCCTCCCCTACATTATTTATTAATATAAAATCAGGTAACAGATATGGAAAATAACCCACTAAATCATCCCATTGAAAAACCCGCCTCAGGTGGGCAATCGCTGCGACTTCTGGGTAATATGGAAGTCGGTTCCGTACCCATCCTGTTGTTCGTTGTTATTGCCGCTATTGTTGCCGTTTCAGGTGCCTCCGGGTTGCTTCCCAAAAATATGATTGGCGGCCTGGCTATCATCATGACCCTGGGTTTTTCTTTTGCAAAAATAGGCCGCATGATCCCCGTACTTAAAGACATTGGCGGCCCGGCAATATTATGCCTGATGGTACCTTCCGTGTTGGTCTATTACGGTCTGTTTGAAGAACAAACAATGGCGACCGTGCACCTGCTGATGAAAGAAGCGAACCTGCTTTATTTTGTTATTGCCTGTTTAGTGGTGGGTAGCATTTTAGGGATGAACCGGACAATCCTCATTCAGGGCATGATCCGTATGTTTGTGCCACTTGTTGTGGGAACCGGTACAGCGATCGCCACCGGCCTGCTGGTCGGTTCAATGTTCGGCTACAGCCTCTACCATACCTTCTTCTTTATCATCGTACCGATTATCGGTGGGGGCATTGGTGAAGGGATTCTGCCACTTTCACTCGCCTATTCCGCAATCCTGGGTCAAACCCCGGATGTGTATGTCGCGCAACTGGCTCCTGCCGCTGTGGTAGGTAATATCTTCGCGATTATTTGCGCAGGTGTTCTGGCCCGTATTGGCAGCCGTCGCCCGTCGCTAACCGGTAATGGGATGTTGATCCGCAGCCGCGAAGACAACAGTTTGTTTGCCCAGACTCAAGGCTCCCAACAAACTGATTTCCACCTGATGGGTGCCGGGTTATTGATGATTTGCGCCTTTTTCATCGTTGGCGGCTTGTTTGAGAAACTGGTACACATTCCAGGGCCGGTGTTGATGATCCTGGCAGCTGTCTTCTGTAAATATGCAAAATTGATCCCGTCAGCGATGGAGATGGGTGCGCATAGCTGCTACAAATTTGTCTCGGCAGCATTAGTCTGGCCGCTGATGATTGGGCTTGGAATGCTGTATGTCCCACTGGAAAGCGTTGTTTCTGTCTTTTCCGTTGGCTATGTCGTGGTGTGCGGTTCAGTGGTCATCACCATGTCTTTGAGCGGCTTTTTCATTGCTTCTCGCCTGAATATGTACCCGATTGAAGCGGCTATCGTTACCTGCTGTCACAGTGGTTTGGGCGGTACAGGCGATGTGGCGATTCTGTCAGCATCAAACCGTATGTCTCTGATGCCATTTGCGCAAATTGCGACCCGTATTGGCGGGGCATCAACCGTCATCGCCGCAACATTGCTGCTGGGATGGATCATGTAATCCCCCCTTCTTGACTCTGCCCATCAGGCACAAAAAAACGGTGAAGGCATCAACATGCTTTCACCGTTTTATCATCCATGACCCGATACTTTTAGCTGATATCACGACGCTTTTTGGACAGACCGACGTTTAGCCTCCTCAAGGGAAATCCGCAGATGTTCGCTGTTTTCAGCCAGCACATCCCGCGCATTCCAGACGTCCAGCCCGGTCAACAACATCAGAATCGCTGTTCGACAGTCATGATTGCAGCTTCCCAGCGTCTCCTTCGCTTGTGCGCGAGAACAGTGCGTCGCTTCCATCACAATGGCTATCTGCCGCTCCGCCCAACGGGTGCTGGATGCGTTAATATCGACCCGCAAATTGCCATAAACTCTGCCAGTGCGAATCGCCAACCCCGTCGAGAGCATGGTGAGGATCTGCCGCTGAGCCAGCCGAGCTTTTGGATTCCCAAATCCCACCACCACTTCCGGCCCGGTATCTGGCGCAATCACGATATCCGCCAGTTGTGCCACTTCACTCCCGGCATCCTGGGTGATAACCGCCACTGGCGCGCCAAGCGACCCCGCGTAACGGAGCGCACCCCATACCCATGGCGTTTTACCGCTGACCGACAGGCCAAGCAGCATATCATTTTGGTTAAAATGAATGGCCTGCAAGTCGTTGATACCACGGTCGTAATCGCCTGCGGCAGCCTCCAGCTCCTGCAACATTGCTTCTGGGCCACCCGCAATCAACCCAATAAGCCCATGATGTGGTTCAGGGGCAAACTCACATACCACCTGCATCGCCGCGCGCCCTGAGGCACCTGCACCGACGATAACGACACGCCCACCCCGGCTGAAAGTCGCCACCGCATGGTCAACTAAACGGGTGACCGTCGGCAAGCAGTTGGCTATCGCATTGTTGATTTCGCGATCGTCTTTCTGGATTGTTGCCAGCATTTCTTCTGTGGCGAGTTTATCGATATTTTCCGTTGCGCTATTACGTCGTCCCATCACTGAACCGGTTGGCTTACTGCTCATAAAAAACCTCCATTTAAAGGGTCCGCACATACTATAGGGATATTTATCTGCCAGTCCTGCGAGTAGGGTCACGCTTCCCCGCCTCTGAAGGCCGTTTTGCTTGATTTGCACGGCTTTAAGTACCCATCCCCATCTGCGATAATTGACACTTCGACGTGACTCTTCTGGACCGACATGACCGTTTTATCACCCACCCGTAAGCGCCCGATGAAACTCAGCACAACGGTGACGCTTATGATTTGCAGTGTGCTTGGCACTGTATTGTTGTTGGTGTTCTCTCTGTGGTTTGCACAAATCAGCAATGCGACGCGTAGCGGATTGAAAGATACGGCATTGGCTGTCGCGCGAACCCTTGCCGATATGCCAGAGGTCAAACGCGGTCTGACATTGCCACCCAGCTGCAATATCGTTCAACCTCTGGCGCTCGCTGCAATGAAGCGCAACCATTTGCTTTTCGCCGTCGTGACCGACATGAACGGGATTCGCCACTCGCATCCCAATAGTCAGCTCATTGGGCTGCATTACATCGGTAATGACATCAACCCCACGCTGAAAGGCAAAGAAAATGTCGCGATAAACAATGGCGCACTGGGGCCTGCATTGCGCGTCTATACGCCCGTCTATAATGACCAGCGCCAGCAGATAGGTGTCGTCGCCGTCGGTGTTCCACTGAGCAAAGTGGACGAACAACTCGCGCGCAGCCGCAGGAACGTCTTATTCACCGTACTGTTCAGTGCACTGGTGTGTACGCTCGGCACACTGAGTCTGGTGCGCGTATTGAAACGTGCACTGCTGGGACATGAGCCCCATGCTCTTTCAGCCAAGCTCAAGCAACGCCAGGCGATGCTGCATTCGTTAAAAGAAGGGGTAATGGCCGTGGATGAACACGGTCAGGTGACGCTGGTTAACCCAGCAGCCAGAAAAATGCTGCAATCCTCACCTAACAACGAGGTCGATGAAGGGCCACTGCTGGCAGAACTCCAGGAAGTGTTAGAGCATGACAAACCCATTTATGACCGCGAGCTTACCTGCAATGGATTGCTGCTTATCAGCAATACCGTTCCCATTCATCATCAAGGAACCATCGTCGGTGCGATAAGTACGTTCCGTGACAAAACGGAAGTCAGCCAGTTACTTCAACGTCTTGATGGCATGGTGAATTATGTCGATGCCTTGCGCGCCACGTCTCATGAATTCATGAACAAACTGCACGTTATCCTCGGCCTGTTGAATATGAAGAGTTACGACAAGCTTGAAGAATACGTGCTGCAAACTGCCCATAATTACCAGGCGGATATCGGCGCGATTCAGCATCAAATCAAAGCGCCAGTCGTGGCGGGTTTTCTGCTTGGAAAAATACATCGCGCTAAAGAACTGGGCTTCACCCTGACGCTGGCAGAAGAGAGCCTGGTGCCTGATAGCGTGAATGAGAAACAGGTAACGGCGCTGGTGACGGCGCTCGGTAATCTGATTGAAAATGCACTGGATGCGATGAGTGAACAGCCAGAAGGCGAAGTCACTGTGCTGCTGCATTATCAGAATGGTTGGCTAAGTGGCGAAGTGAGCGATGACGGCCCGGGGATTGCGCAGGCCAACATTGAGGCTGTCTTCGCGAAAGGTTTTTCAACGAAAGGTGAAAACCGTGGTGTCGGGCTGTTCCTTACCCGCCAACAATTAAACACATTGGGCGGCAGTATTTCTGTCGAATCTGAACCCGGAGTGTATACCCAATTTTTTGTTCATCTTCCCTGGGACAGTAATAGGATTCCAACATGATAAATGTACTAATTGTTGATGATGATGCCATGGTGGCCGAACTTAACCGCATGTATGTGGCCAGAGTTCCCGGTTTCCGCTGCTGTGGCACAGCCTCAACGCTACCCCAGGCAAAAGAAATGCTCAGCGACCCTGCACTTGAGATAGACCTGGTGCTGCTGGATGTTTATATGCAACAGCACAGCGGGCTGGATCTCCTGCCGACGATCCGTGCCTCTGGCCGCGCCATCGATGTGATCATGATTACTTCCGCAGCCGATGCCACCACAGTGCAAACCTCCCTGCGTTATGGCGTGGTGGACTACCTGATTAAACCGTTCCAGTTCCCTCGTTTTGAAGAGGCTCTGAACGCGTGGCGGGAGAAGCGCAAGCTGATGACCAACCAGCCGTACTATGAGCAGGTGGAAGTCGATCGCTTGATGCATGGAGTTAGCCCGGAAAGCACTGACGACCGTCGCTTGCCAAAAGGGCTGACGGCACAAACCCTACGCACCATTTGTCAGTGGATTGATAACCATCCTGGCTCTGAGTTTTCCACCGATGAGCTTGCAGCTGCGGTCACTATCTCCCGCGTGTCTTGCCGTAAATATCTGATCTGGCTGGCACAAATTAACATTCTTTATACCAGCATTCATTATGGTGCCACTGGCCGTCCGGTGTACCGCTATCGACTGGTTGCCGAACAATACAACTTGCTTAAGCAGTACAGCCAGTAAGCCGGTAGCTGTCGTCGAGCAACGAAAAGCGGAAATGACGCTGCGAAGAGAGGATAACGTCGCGATTTTTGGTCACAAAAATCGCCTCGATATCCTCATGATGCCGGAGTGCCGCACAACCTTTTTCCACGCCAAGGCCGTAAATCAGCGTTGTCCAGATATCACCATCAAGAGAGTTGGCGGAAATAATCGTCACGCTGTCGAGTTCGTTATCCAGCGGATAACCGCTGCGTGGGTCGAGGATATGGTGCCAGCGTTTACCATCCTGCTCGAAGTAACGCTCGTAAACACCAGAGGTGACGACCGACTGGCTCGCGACCTCAATACTGCCAATAAGCGCATCGCCAGGCGCAAACGGTTTTTTTAATCCAACAGACCAGTTCCCCAGGGTATGCACATTACCACCGAGGTTAATCAGCGCGTCACTCACCCCCTGCTGGCGAAGAGCGTCACGAACCCTGTCGGCAATGTAGCCTTTGGCAATCGCGCCGAGATCTATCTCCATCCCTGCCTGCGCAAGAAAAACGCTGCACGTCTCATCATCCAGAATCACATCCTGCGGGTGCGTCAGCGGTAGCCGCTCAGCAATTTCTGCGGCTGACGGCACGCGGTGCCCCTGAAAGCCAATACGCCACAACTTCACCAGCGGGCCAATCGCCAGATTGAACGCGCTATCCTGCGCCATGCTGGCGGCCTTCGCGCATTTAATCAGTGCATAAACTGGACGGCTGACGGTGACCGGATGCTGCCCGGCGGCATGGTTGATGCTCATCACCTGAGATTGCGCACGGTTAACCGTGAATAAATCTTCATAACGCTTAATCAGTTGGAAGATGCGGGAGGCGAGCGCTTCATCGTGGGAGTAGAGTTTGAGAAGAATGGGCGAGCCCATCAGTTCGGCGCAATAGCTATAGAGACGTTCGTCGGTGGGCATAATTGTGGCTCCTCTGCTGTAGCCCCGGCTGGCAAAGTGCCGCCGGGGTGTTGCCGGGTTCGCGTGACGCTCACCCGGTCTACACTCGCTGAGTATCAGGCTCTGGCGCGCTTCGCCGCTTGCCCCCCAGCCAGGGTGCCGAAAATAATAAGATCCGCCACCGCGTTCCCCCCGATACGGTTAGCACCGTGGATGCCACCCACCACTTCCCCTGCCGCATAGGCGCCAGGGATGGTTTGATGGTCTGCATTCAACACTTCTGTTTCGGCATTTATCGTCACGCCGCCCATCGTATGATGAACCCCAGGCGCAATACGAATGGCGTGGAATGGCCCTTCGTTTACTGGCGCACGCAACGCGGTGGTACGGCCAAAGTCGTCATCACACTGTTTTTCCACAAAACCGTTATAGCGCTCAAGTGTTGCGAGGAAAGCGTGCTCATCCATTCCCAGCTTCTCCGCCAGTTCCCGTGGCGAGCTCGCACTCGTCACCAGGCCTTTGGCGATGTATTCATCTGAGGCTTTGTTTTTCGCCCGCACATGTTCGTCAAAGACGATGTAAGCATAGTGCTCTGGCAGTGCGATGATCGACGCCGAGACTTTATCGCGGGTTTCCATTTCGTTGAAGAACCGCTGCCCTTGCTGGCTCACAAGAATAGCGCCACCGCCGCGAATCGATTCGGAAATCAGGTACGACGTTTGCTGTTCGACCGTCGGGTGGATTTGAATTTCGCCCATATCCACGGTGCCTGCGCCGATTCGCTCTAACAGTGCGATACCGCCGCCGGTGGCCCCTTTGTGGTTGGTGGTGACAAAACCGGTCAGGTCAGGGCGGTATTTCACGACCATTTCGCTGTTAGCGCTGAAGCCGCCGGTGGCAACCACCACACTTTTCGCCTGCACCACAATGCGTTCTTGCTCATCAGTCAACAGGCGCACACCGCTCACGGCGCCGTTATCGGTCAGGATCTCGTCCACCGACGTATCCAGCATCACATCAATGCCGCGTCTGGTGATATTGCGCACCAGCCCGCTAATCAAATAGCCGCCAACCGCCGATCCATCACGTGGACGGTGGGTACGGTCGATGCTCATCCCGCCCGTGGTGGTGATATCGTTAAGCATGATGCCGCGATGCGCCAACCATTCGATGGCTTCCGGTGCATTTTCAACAAAACGATGCAGCAGTTCTGGATTGTTTTTGTTTTTCCCGCCGATCAGGGTTTCCTGGTAGAACTTTTCTTTGCTGTCATGAATGCCTTTCACGCGCTGGAAACGCGTTTCTGCGGCATTCATCCCGGCTGACGCTTTGATGGTGTTACCGCCGAGGGTCGGCATTTTTTCAACGATGAGGACGCTCGCCCCGTCATCGTGAGCCTGAATCGCCGCCGCAAGACCTGCGCCGCCGCTGCCGACGACGATCACATCGTAGCTTTTCGGTGAATTGTCATCACCGCCTTCTTCCGCCACTCGCGCTTTGCTGGATTTCAGCATCGCTTTCGATACCGCTTTTTTCACCGCCTCGCTCTGGCTGGTCGCGCCAGAAATCGCATCAATGTGCGGAGTGTTAGCAGACAAAATGCGATCGCGGATCTCTTCAAAGCTGGTGGTAAATGCCACGCTTTGTTCCGGCATTGAGGCCAGTTCGATGTCGGCAATGCGATCGTTTTCAAGACTCACATTGATAACCAGTTCATTCACGTCGTCCTGCACGGTTTCGACGAACACGCCCGGTTTAAATTTGGCATCGCCCATGCTCATGTCCCGGATCATCGCTTCCACCAGCGAGAAGCGCCATAACGGCTCGGGAATATGCAGCGCTTCACGCTGGGTGCTGTCGATGAACAGCTCCAGCTCTTCGCCACGGGCAATGCGTGCCGTCCAGTCTGGGTACGCGATACAAGCGCGGCCCACGGCGATCAGGTCGTAGCCATGTTCCACCCCTTGTTCTGCATCTGCTGCATTCACCACACCGCCGACGCCCATCACCGGCACTTGTGCCAGCGTCTCAGAACGCATCGCACAGTACTTTTCAATTAACGGGGTCGGGTCAGTGGTATCAACAATCGACGGGCGCAACGATGCACCAACGGAGAAGTGCAAATAATCCACTCCGCGTGCGGCCAGTTTTTCTAGCAGATAGAGGGTGTCATCAAAGCGAATCCCGGGAATTTCCAACTCTTCGGGTGAAAAGCGATAACCGATAATAAAAGCATCGTCGGCGTACTGGCGCGCCATTTTGTGAGTGATTTCCAGGATGGCCAGCGGGAATTTCGCGCGATTGTCACGGCTGCCGCCCCATTCATCGTCGCGTTGGTTAGAGTTAGGTGAATAGAATTGTTGGATCAGATAGGTATTGGCGCCATGAATTTCCACGCCGTCGAAACCGGCCTGAATGGCTCGGCGTACGCCTTCACCAAATTTCGCTATCATGCCCTCGACTTCATCACCGGTCAGGGCGCGCGGAACAACAGCGCCTTCACGCGGTGCCGCCAGAGCACTCGGTGCAACGGGGGTTCGTCCGCCAATTAACTGCGGGTCCACCATCCGGCCACCGTGGTAAATCTGCAAAATCGCTTTGGATCCTTCAGCCTTGATGGCTTCTGCGATTTTTGCCAGACCGGCTATTTTTTCATTGTTATCAATGCCGATAGCGCCAGGAAACGCCAGGCCGAGATCATCGATAAAACAACACTCAACGATGACCCCACCAATGCTGCCCGCCCGAACGCGATAATACTCCACCAGTTCGCTGCTCACCGTGCCGTCATAATAACCTGTACAGGTTGTCATCGGTGCCATTAATAAGCGGTTTTTCAGCTCAATTCCATTGGGTAGGGTAAAAGGATGCAAGATACGATCGTTACTGGTCATATTGAAACTCCAGATTTTAAATATTGAAACTCAGAATAGGGTGACGGAAATATTTTTAGTTATGTTTTTTCTTTCCTTTTGTCATAGCATTAATATAACTCTTTTTTTAGTTACCAAATTAATTACGTTAGTTAAAAAACTATTTAATACCACCAATAACAACAATACCCCTTTTGTATTATTATTTTTAAATAACACCACCATGGAAAGTAAATTATTGATAACAATTTAGATACTTTCCCCAAAGAAAAATCCATACAATATGCGTAATTAACCCAATCAATATCAGTAAGTTATACCAAATCACATAAAATAACCCATCACTTAGAAGCAGCATCTCTTAACATTTAGAGCTATTTTAAAAAGAATAGGTCACTCACCACATCGAATAACTATTAATAAATAAAAAGTCGTCACCACCTGTTTTTCTTGATCTCAATCAATTGCAATGCAGTATGAAGGTGCAATATATAAATAATACCAATTTTTATTTAACGCACATTTTAATGCGCTAAATTGCCATGTCAGGAATAAATCGATTTAGTCATTTATAATTAAAGAAAGTTTTTAAACTAAAAAAACCAGACTGATTATTCCCTGATATCAACGTATTTTTAACTACTTGAAGATACTCAAAATGAAAGATAAACAGACAGCGATACCGCCAGCCGGCGCAGCCAGTCCGAAAGCGGGGAATCAAAAACGCCTGCTGATGATGGCGCTCCCTATTATTGTGGCCGTACTTTTACTTTTCGTTCCTGTACCAGAAGGGTTACCTCCCTACGCCTGGCACTACTTCGCCATCTTTGTCGGGGTGATTGTCGGCTTAATCTTTGAACCCTTACCAGGCGCGGTTATTGGTATCACTGGCGTGGTCGTCATCGCCTTGTTCAGCCAATGGCTTCTGTTCAGCCCTGAACAACTGGCTGATCCGAAATTCAAGCTGGCCGGGCAATCCTTTAAATGGGCGGTGAGCGGCTTCGGCAACTCCACGGTCTGGCTGATTTTCGGCGCCTTTATGTTTGCCGCAGGCTACGATAAGACCCAGTTTGGCCGCCGTCTGGCGCTGATTCTGGTGAAATATCTCGGACGTCGCAGCCTGACACTGGGCTACGCCATTGCCTTTGCCGACCTGTTATTAGCCCCTTTCACCCCGTCGAATACCGCACGTAGCGGCGGTACTATCTACCCAATTATCGCTAACCTGCCACCGCTGTATGGTTCAAAACCCAACGACCCAAGCGCGCGCCGGATAGGCTCCTACTTGATGTGGGTCGCCATTACCGCCGCCTGTATCACAAGCTCGATGTTCCTCTCGGCACTGGCCCCGAACCTGCTGGCGCTGGCGTTGGTGAAAAGTATTGTCGGTATCACGATCTCCTGGGGCACCTGGTTTATCGCCTTCCTGCCGCTGGGTATTCTGCTGCTGCTGACCATGCCATTGCTCGCTTACTGGTTTTATCCGCCAGAGGTGAAGATCAACAACGAAGTCCCGCTGTGGGCCAATCGTGAACTGGAAAAGCTCGGCAAACTGTCACGCAATGAAATTCTGTTGCTGGTGTTTGTTTGCTCCGCGCTGATGATGTGGATTTTCGCTGCTGAGTGGATTGAGCCAGCCATGGCCGCGCTGCTGATTATCGTGCTGATGCTGTGGACGGGCGTTTTGTCCTGGACAGATATTACGGGCAATAAAGCCGCATGGAACACTTTCGCCTGGTTTGCCACGCTGGTCGCCCTTGCCGATGGCCTCTCAACCACAGGTTTCATCGCCTGGCTCGGTAAAGAAGGCGGTGAGTTAATGCACGGTATTTCACCAGGTGTCGCAACCGTTGTGCTGCTGCTGGCGTTTTATCTGCTGCACTATCTTTTTGCCAGTACGACCGCGCATACCACCGCGCTTTTGCCCGCCATGCTGACTATTGCCGCGACAATCCCAGGGATGAATATGAATGTCTTCGTCCTGCTGATGGTCACTTCACTGGGTGTAATGGGCATCATCACGCCTTACGGCACAGGCCCGAGTCCGATTTATTACGGCAGTGGTTATCTGCCAACCAAAGATTACTGGCGCCTTGGCAGCATTTTTGGGGCCATCTTCCTCGCCGCCCTTTTGCTGATTGGTTATCCGTGGATGTCCATGATGTTCTGATTCATAACCGTCGGGGTCTTTCTCCGGCGGTTTTTATCTTTATGGAGTAAGTGAGCTATGTCGAATAAACCGTTTGTCTATCAGGACCCCTTCCCGCTGGCATCAGATGAAACCGAATACTATCTGCTCAGCCGTGAACATGTCTCCACCAGCGAGTTTGGCGGCCAGGAAGTATTGAAAATCGAACCCGAGGCGCTGACCTTGCTGGCACAGCATGCGTTCCACGACGCAGCCTTTATGCTGCGGTCTTCTCATCAGCAGCAAGTAGCCTCCATCCTTCACGATCCACAGGCCAGCGATAACGATAAATACGTGGCACTTCAGTTCCTGCGCAATTCCGAAATTGCCGCAAAGGGGATTTTGCCGACCTGCCAGGATACGGGCACCGCGATTATTATGGGCAAAAAAGGCCACCGCGTATGGACCGATGGCGGCGATGAGGCGGCGCTGGCGCGCGGTGTCTACAACACCTATACCGAAGACAACCTGCGCTATTCGCAGAACGTCGCACTGGATATGTATAAAGAGGTGAATACCGGCACCAACTTGCCTGCGCAAATCGATCTCTACAGTGTGGATGGCGATGAGTACAAATTCCTGTGCATGGCAAAAGGTGGCGGCTCCGCCAACAAAACCTATCTGTATCAGGAAACGAAAGCGCTCATCACTCCGGCGAAGCTGAAAAACTATCTGGTTGAGAAGATGCGCTCCCTCGGCACCGCGGCTTGCCCGCCTTACCATATCGCATTTGTTATTGGCGGGACGTCGGCTGAAGCCACGCTGAAAACCGTTAAGCTGGCTTCGACGCGTTACTACGACGGCCTGCCAACCGAAGGCAACGCACACGGCCAGGCCTTCCGCGACGTAGAACTGGAACAACAATTGCTGCAAGAAGCGCAGAACCTCGGGCTGGGTGCCCAGTTCGGCGGCAAATACTTTGCCCACGATATTCGGGTTATCAGACTGCCGCGCCATGGCGCATCCTGCCCGGTTGGCATGGGCGTCTCCTGTTCTGCCGACCGTAATATCAAAGCGAAAATCAACCGCGACGGTATCTGGATTGAGAAACTGGAAAGCAATCCTGGGCAGTATATTCCGCAAGAGCTGCGTCAGCAGGGCGAGGGGCAGGTGGTTCGCATTAACCTGAACCAGCCGATGAAAGAGATTCTGGAAAGCCTGTCAGCGCATCCGGTCGCCACTCGCCTTGCCCTCAGCGGAACCATCATCGTGGCGCGTGATATTGCCCACGCGAAGCTCAAAGAACTGTTGGATAACGGTGAAGCGCTGCCGCAATACGTAAAAGATCACCCGATCTACTACGCCGGCCCGGCTAAAACACCAGACGGTTACGCTTCCGGTTCGTTAGGCCCGACCACGGCTGGCCGCATGGATTCTTATGTGGATCTGCTGCAATCGCACGGCGCGAGTATGCTCATGCTTGCGAAGGGTAACCGTAGCCAGCAGGTGACGGATGCCTGCCACAAACACGGTGGTTTTTACCTGGGCAGCATCGGTGGCCCGGCAGCCGTATTAGCGCAGCAAAGTATTAAGAGTCTGGAATGTGTGGCGTACCCGGAGCTGGGTATGGAAGCTATCTGGAAAATTGAAGTGGAAGATTTCCCTGCGTTTATCCTGGTCGATGACAAAGGTAACGACTTCTACCAGCAGATCCTGTCAACACCGTGTGGCGGATGCCCGTCACGCGGCTAATCTCCACGACACACTCAATCGCCTTCTTCGTGAAGGCGATTGCGACGCTTATCTTCACGACGCTGTTGTTCACGTTGAATGTCTGTCTGATTATCACCCTTGGTCGGGCAGGCGGCATTAGGGAAAGTTTGACACAACTCGTCCTGCTGCTCTTTTTCTCGGACAACGTCAGGCTTTGGTTTTTCTTGCCAGATACCAGGATCTGCGGGGTTAAAATCGTGCGGTTTATCAACTGCAAACACCTGGTGTCCACACGCTAACAGCAGTAAAAACAGATATTTCATTTCGATTTCCTTATCGTCACTCAAGTTTGTCGGCGATAAAAAAAGCCGCCAGTTCAAAATAACATGGCGGCTTCTCAGGATGAACGAGATTTAACCTATCGTAGCAACAGTTAACCGCCTAAATAGGCGCTACGCACCGCTTCGTTAGCCAGCAACGCATCACCCGTATCTTCCAGAACGACATGGCCGTTCTCCAGCACATAGCCCCGGTCAGCAAGCTTCAGCGCCTGGTTGGCGTTCTGCTCGACGAGGAAGATAGTCATGCCTTCGCTGCGCAGTTGTTCGATGGTATCGAAAATCTGCTGAATGATGATGGGCGCTAGACCCAGCGATGGCTCGTCCAGCAACAACAAGCGCGGTTGGCTCATCAACGCACGACCAATGGCCAACATCTGCTGCTCACCGCCGGACATGGTACCTGCACGCTGAATGCGGCGCTCCAGCAGGCGCGGGAACAGTTCGTAAACGCGTTTGATGCGTTCATGATACTGGTCTTTGTCAGCAAAGAAGCCACCCATCGCGAGGTTCTCTTCCACCGTCATTCGCGAAAACACCCGACGACCTTCCGGCACAATCGCCACCGCTTCACGCATGATGCGAGCGGTATGCCAGTCGGTGATGTCTTTGCCATCAAAGGTGATTTTGCCACTGGAAGCGCGCGGGTCACCGCACAACGTACCGAGCAGCGTGGTTTTACCCGCACCATTCGCGCCAATCAGGGTAACAATTTCACCCTGTTTGATATGTAAACTGACTTCGTGAAGCGCCTGAATTTTTCCGTAATGGGCGCTCACCTGGTCAAATGACAACATGATATTTTCCATCTTTGTCTCGCCCATTCTTATGCTTCGCCCAAATAGGCGCGGATGACGTCAGGGTTATTACGGATTTGTTCCGGTGTGCCGTTCGCAAGCGGCGTCCCCTGGTTCACCACGTAAATCCTGTCAGAAATGCCCATCACCAGTTTCATGTCATGCTCAATTAACAGCACGGTGGTGTTGTGGTGGTTACGTAACTCCATGATTAACTCATCGAGCTCGTGCGTTTCTTTCGGGTTAAGACCTGCGGCAGGTTCATCAAGCATCAGGATTTCTGGCTGCGTCACCATACAGCGCGCAATCTCAAGA
Source organism: Buttiauxella sp. WJP83 (assembly GCF_027594725.1). Lineage (NCBI taxonomy): Bacteria > Pseudomonadati > Pseudomonadota > Gammaproteobacteria > Enterobacterales > Enterobacteriaceae > Buttiauxella > Buttiauxella sp. WJP83. The sequence goes on along the minus strand of NZ_CP110080.1, from coordinate 123,636 downwards.
CGACGCTGATCGCCATACGCCAGATTGCTTGCCTGGCGGTTAGCCTGTTCAAGCAGACCAATACGCTCAAGCCAGGTCGCGGCACGGTCCAGCGCTTCGCTTTGTGAACGGCGGAATGCCGGGGTTTTCAGCAAGCCGGAGAACACGCCGGTTTTCAGCTGCTGATGTTGAGCCACCAGCAAGTTTTCAATCACGGTCATTTCACGGAACAGGCGAACGTGCTGGAAAGTCCGCACCACGCCCATGCGCGCAATTTGTTGGCCAGGAAGTCCTTCAAGATGCTGGTCACGCAGCATAATGGTGCCGCCTGATGGTTTATAAAAACCGGTCAGGCAGTTGAATACTGTCGTTTTACCGGCACCGTTTGGGCCAATTAACGACACAATTTCTTGAGGATGCAGTTCCAGAGAAACATTGTTTACGGCGAGCAGACCGCCGAAACGCATCATCAGGCCGTTTACGGATAACAATGGCTGACTCATGCCTGCTCTCCTTTGACTTGTTCCACTTGTTCTTTCTTCAGCTTCAACTGCGGACGTGTCATTGGCAGCAAACCTTGCGGACGCCAGATCATCATCAGCACCATCAGGCCACCGAGCACCAACATGCTGTATTCGTTCAGATCACGCATCAGCTCACGCGAAACCACCAGCAGGATAGCGGCAAGGATAACGGCAAACTGCGAGCCCATGCCGCCCAGCACCACAATCGCCAACACAAAGGCAGATTCGGCAAAGGTGAACGATTCCGGGCTCACAAAGCCCTGACGTGCAGCAAACAGCGTACCGGCAAAACCGGCAAACGCGGCGCTGATGGTAAAGGCCGTCAGCTTAATACGCGTTGGGTTCAGACCCAGTGAACGGCAGGCAATTTCATCTTCACGCAACGCTTCCCACGCACGACCCAGCGGCATACGCAGCAGGCGGTTAATCACAAACAGCGACAACACGACCAGCAAAAGCGCGACGAGGTACAGGAAGATAATGCGGTCGCCGGGGTTATAGGCAACGTTGAAGAAGTTGCTGAAAGTATCCCAACCGCCTTCACGCGCGCTGCGGCTGAACTCCAGTCCAAACAGCGTTGGCTTTGGAATCTGGCTAATACCGTTCGGCCCACCGGTAATTTCGGTGTTATTGAGCAATAGAATACGGACGATTTCACCGAAACCGAGCGTCACAATCGCCAGATAGTCACCGCGTAAACGCAGCACCGGGAAGCCCAGTAGGAAACCTGCCGCCGCAGACACCAGGCCCGCGATAGGCAAGCACGTCCAGAATCCCAGTCCGTAATAATGGTTGAGCAGCGCAAAGGTGTACGCACCGATGGCGTAGAAGCCGCCGTAGCCCAGCACCAGCAAGCCCGATAAACCGACCACCACGTTCAGGCCGAGGCCGAGAATAATGTAGATCATCGTCAGCGTGGCGATATCCACCGTGCCGCGTGAAACCACGAATGGCCACGCCACAGCCAGTACCAACAGCGCCAGCAGGAACAGTTTCTGTTTGGGGGTTGAGCCGTCTAATGCAGGCAGCACAAACTTTGGCCCAGACACTTTTTTCATGCCTTTCTGGAATGCAGGACGCAACAACTGGAAGACGAAGACAATCGCCGTACCAATCAGAACCCATTGCCAGCGCACAGATTCCGCGCTGTTAACCACAAGTTTGGTGCCGTCCAGGCTCAGTTGAACGCCCATAAAGACGCCAGCCAGAACGAAGAAGATAGCCGCCGAAAGGAGTGCTAAAACAACATGCATCGGTTTCATACTTTTTCTACCTCCGGACGGCCCAGGATACCGGTAGGCATCACCAGCAGGACGACAATCAGCAGCGCAAAGGAAACCACATCTTTATATTCAGTACTCAGATACGCAGAGGTCAGCGCTTCCGCAACACCTAAGATCAGGCCGCCAATCATCGCACCCGGAATACTGCCGATGCCGCCAAGTACCGCGGCGGTGAAGGCTTTCATACCGGCCATAAAGCCGATATACGGGTTAATGACGCCGTAGAACTGGCCGAGCAAAACGCCCGCAACCGCCGCCATTGCCGCACCAATCACAAAGGTCAGCGAGATAACGCGGTCGGTGTTAATGCCGAGCAGACTCGCCATTTTCAAATCTTCTGCACACGCACGGCAGGCACGGCCCATACGCGAATAACGGATGAAGAGTGTCAGCGCTAGCATGGCAAGGAATGTCACTACCCAAATCACTAACTGCATGGTGGTAATGGTTGCGGTGAAGCTTTCGCTGGCACCGACAACCCACTGGCCGTTAAACAGGCTTGGCAGTGCGATGTCACGCGAACCTTCTGTGAGGCTGACGTAGTTTTGCAGGAAGATGGACATACCGATGGCGGAGATCAATGCAATCAGACGCTTAGAATTACGTACGGGTTTATACGCGACGCGCTCGATGCTCCAGCCATAAGCACTGGCGATAATAATTGCGCCAATGAAACCGGCTCCGACCAGCATCCAGCCCACATCAATGCCTAGCATCATCAGCGCGGCGATGATCATAAACGAGACGTAGCTGCCAATCATGTAGACCTCGCCGTGGGCGAAGTTGATCATGCCAATGATGCCGTAAACCATGGTGTAACCGATGGCTATCAGCGCGTAGGTGCTGCCCAGCGTGACGCCGTTAAACATCTGCTGCAGGAAGTAGAGGAACTGCTCGGACATACAATAACCTTATTTATTCCTCCCCGGCATAGCACTCCGGGGAGGTGGGATGACCCAGAATTGCCTGGGGTTTACTTCGCTACGGAAGAAGAACCGTCGGCATGCCACTGGAAGACACCAAATTCAAATCCTTTAAGATCGCCTTTCTCATCCCAGTTCAGCGGCCCAATCACGGTTTTCGCACCGTTTGCTTTTAAATCTTTGATTAAATCTGCAGGTTCTTCGCTACCAGTACGCTCAAGGGCAGTTGCCAGAGATTGCACCGCTGCGTAAGTGATCCACACGTACGGGCCGCTTGGATCTTTCTTCTCAGCTTTCAGCTCATCCACGATAGCTTTGTTCGCTGGGTCCTGGTCATAGCGTTTTGGCATGGTGACTAACATGCCTTCGCCCGCTGCACCCGCAATGTTGGACAAGGATGCGTTACCCACACCTTCTGGTCCCATAAACTGGGTTTTCAGGCCAACCGCACGTGCCTGACGCAGGATCTGGCCCATTTCCGGGTAGTAGCCACCGTAGTAGACGAAATCGATATTTTCTTTCTGCAGACGCGCAACCAGCGTAGAGAAGTCTTTATCCCCTGCGGTGATACCGTCGAAGAAGACGATATTCGCCCCGCCTTTTTTCAGGCCATCTTGTACAGAACGCGCCAGACCTTCACCGTATTGCTGCTTATCATGAATGATAGCGATGCGCTGCGGCTTAACGGTTTCAAGAATGTATTTAGACGCCGTCGGGCCCTGGGATGAATCCAGGCCTGCGGTACGCATAATCATTTTGTAGCCGCGGCTTGTCAGCTCTGGGTTAGTCGCACCTGGCGTGATCATTAGGATGCCTTCGTCTTCATAGATATCAGACGCAGGCTGAGTTGAAGAGGAGCAAAGGTGGCCGATAACATAGCGCACACCGTCGTTCACGATTTTGTTGGCAACCGCAACGGCTTGTTTTGGATCACAAGCATCGTCGTATTCAACGGCAACAAGTTTGTCGCCTTTAATGCCGCCCTTGGCATTGATGTCTTTGATCGCCTGGCGCGCACCGTTGAACTCCATATCGCCCCACTGCGCAACCGGCCCTGACATTGCACCAACAACGGCAACTTTAATGTCTGCCGCTGTTGCCGCGTGAGACACCGCCAAAGCAACAAACCCGGCGAGTAATGTCTTCGCGTTTACCTTCATTCTTTGAATCCCCATTTCTCGTGATTTTGTGGTTTTATTATGGTTAAAAAGCATGCTGTGCATTTTTTAACCTTTAACCATTTTTATGAGCGCCGTTAAGGGCTTAGCGTTAATATTTACAATATTTAAGGCTAAACTCTCTATTTTTCAGGCTATTAAGCAAAGATATTATTCTGTATTTGCTCATAGTTAAACAAAAAAAAGCAGCATTTTCAGCATAAAATAGCGGTACAAAGAGCGGAATAAAACACTAGGTTTTAGGGTTTTATACTGACCATTTTTCAATCCACCACTTATCAAGCTGGTATATGTTTGACGCAAAAATTAATCGTCTGGTATATGGCAGATAAAAGATAAAGCGTCTGACGCAAATAAATTGGTTACACTCGGGGTTTTCCCGCTTTTTGGTTAGCTCGCTTATGAAACTCACCATCATTCGTCTGTTTGAGTGTAGTGCTCAGGATGAGATCGATCTTGCAAAGATCTGGCCGGAATATTCCAGCGCTTCTCTGACCCTCAGTGATACTCATCGTATTTACGCTGCAAAATTTAACGACAGGCTACTGGGCGCGGTTCGCGTCACACTGGCTGATTCTGAAGGCGCTTTAGATTCGCTGCGGGTGCGGGAAATTACGCGCCGCCGTGGCGTTGGACAATATTTAGTGGAAGAGGTGATTCGTAATAATCCTGACATCACCCGATGGTGGATGAGCGACGTCGGTGTGGAAGACCGTGACGTTATGACGGCGTTTATGCTGGTGACAGGATTTAAAGCTCAGACGGGTGGTTGGGAGAAGTAGCCCTCACCCCGGCCCTCTCCCCCAGGAGAGGGAGGAAACCGATCCAGTCCCCTCTCCCTGAGGGAGAGGGTTAGGGTGAGGGGGAAAATTACTTAGCGTCAGTCGCCGTGCCGTTCGCATGCCAGGTAAACACGCCGAACTCAAAGCCTTTCAGATCGCCTTTCTCATCCCAGCTCAATGGCCCCATTACGGTTTCAACCGAGCTGCCTTTCAGGTATTTAGCGATTTCAGCAGGATCTTCTGACTTGTTCAGACCCGCTGCCAGCGATTGCAGTGCCGCGTAAGTCGTCCACACGAAAGCACCGCTTGGATCTTGTTTCTTCGCTTTAATCGCATCTACAACCGGTTTGTTCGCAGGAACCTGGTCGTAGTTCTTCGGTTTGGTGACTAACATGCCTTCAGCAGATTCGCCGGCAATGTTAGACAGAGAAACGTTCGCCACGCCTTCTGGTCCCATGAATTGGGTTTTCAGGCCTGCCGCGCGAGACTGACGCAGGATCTGACCCATTTCTGGGTGATAACCACCGTAATACACGAAATCGATGTTTTCTTTCTTCAGACGCGCAACCAGCGTGGAGAAATCTTTCTCACCTGCGGTGATACCGTCAAAGAACACCACGTTCGCGCCGGCTTTTTTCAGGTTGTCCTGAACAGAGCGAGCCAGGCCTTCGCCGTACTGTTGTTTGTCATGAATGACCGCGATATTTTTCGGTTTTACATGCTCAAGAATGTATTTTGCAGCCGTTGGGCCCTGATCAGAGTCCAGACCGGTGGTACGCATTGTCAGTTTATAACCACGCGCGGTCAGCTCTGGAGCCGTTGCCGCAGGTGTAATCATCAGAATACCTTCGTCTTCGTAAATATCAGACGCAGGCTGAGTGGAAGAGGAGCACAGGTGGCCGATAACATATTTGATGCCATCGTTTACCACTTTGTTGGCGACGGCTACCGCTTGTTTCGGGTCACAAGCATCGTCATATTTGGTGATAACCAGTTTGTCGCCTTTGATACCGCCTTTGGCATTAATATCAGCAACCGCTTGTTCTGCACCGGTAAATTCCTGGTCGCCATATTGTGCAACAGGGCCAGACATCGCCCCAACTACCGCAACTTTAATGTCCTTAGCAAATGCCGCGTTGCTCATCGCAAGCGCAATACAACCAGCCAATAATGCTTTGCCCTTCATATTCATCCTGAGAATCCCCATTCTTGTTGTGATTGGTATTTGTTGTGTTGTTTTGGCACTGTTTTATTTTTGAGGTGGAGATAACCGCGCAGGCCTTCGCCGCACTCCGTGCTAAAAACATACCCGAATTTGCGGCTTTTGGAATAACAATTTTTTCACATGAGGAAGGGAAAGTGACGGGCATAAAAAAACCGCCCTAAAAAAGGCGGTTTTTATGTCTGGCTGAAGAACTTACGCTTCGATGGCCATGCGCAGTTTTTTCATGGCGTTCTTTTCAAGCTGGCGCACACGCTCAGCGGAGACGCCGTAGCGGTCGGCAAGTTCTTGCAGCGTGCTTTTGTTGTCTTCATCAAGCCAACGTGCACGGATAATATCCTGACTACGCTCATCCAGGCCCATCATCGCATCGCTGAGTTTATCAGCCGCGTGTGATTCCCAGTTGTCGTCTTCGATGCCATCGGCAAAGTTAGAAGACTTATCCTGCAAGAACAGCACTGGAGCCATTGGCGCGCTGTCTGAGTCGTCGTCATTACCCATGTCAAACGTCATGTCCTGCGCCGCCATGCGAGATTCCATCTCACGGACATCTTTGCTGGAAACACCCAGCTCGTTGGCGACCATTTCAACTTCATCCTGGTTGAACCAACCCAGACGTTGTTTTGTTTTACGCAGGTTAAAGAACAACTTACGTTGTGCTTTAGTGGTTGCCACTTTCACAATACGCCAGTTACGCAGCACGTATTCGTGAATTTCAGCTTTGATCCAGTGCACGGCAAACGACACCAGACGGACACCCACTTCAGGGTTAAAGCGACGTACAGCCTTCATCAGGCCGATGTTACCTTCCTGAATCAAGTCAGCCTGCGGTAAGCCATAGCCCGAATAATTACGAGCGATATGAACAACAAAGCGCAGGTGAGACAGGATCAGCCTTTTCGCTGCTTCCAGATCGCCCTGGTAATGCAGCTTTTCAGCCAGCTCCTTCTCTTCCTCAGCCGTCAACATCGGCCAGGAGTTAGCGGCCCGGATATAAGATTCCAGGTTACCAACAGGGGCTAGAGCTAAATTTTGCATTTCTTTGGTCATTCAAACCCTCTCTTAGAGACTAACGTACAGGTTGCTACACCGTGCTGCACCTGACTCCACGTCAAGCGCCAAACCGTACCACTCACAGTAAACTCAGACAGTGATGCTATCCACAAGTTCACTGTAAAGCTGTGCATGTATTACACACAAAATGTGACAGAGCTATGAAACTGGGCAGGAGAAACACATAACCGAGGTGGGAGCGTGTCCCCTGCTGACGGGTACTTCGTAGCAGGGGACAAGTATACCAAAAAAATTTTACTCTGGGGTAAAACGACGTAAATGTTGCACGGTTGCGATCCAGGCAGCCAACCAGCCGCTCATGGAAGCGACCAGCAACAGCAGAAGACATTCGTCGAATCCTAAGCCTGTGAGATCAAACTTAGTGCCAAACACTTGTGCAACTTCAGTCACCGCAGAGGACAAACGTAACACCAAAATTTCAGACAAGATAAGCGACAGGAACGCACCGCTGAACCCTAACAGCGCACCGCCATAGAGGAACGGGCGCAGAATAAATCCATCTGTGGCACCGATCAGTTTTTGCACGTTGATGGTATCGCGACGAGCAAAGATGCTCAGGCGTACGCTGTTACCAATCACCAAAAACACCGCCGCAACCATCAGAACACCAATCATTGCAGCCACGCGGCCTACAAGACCCGTCAGCGAGGCAAGACGGGCGAACCAACTGTCATCCATACGGACTTCATCGACACCGTTTATCCGCGCCACGCGATCGCGCAACGTATTCAGATGGTCGGTAGTCTGGAAATCCAGTTTTGGATTCACCACCGCGACAGCGGGCAGCGGGTTTTCTTCCAGCATATCCAGCGCGCCACCAAAGCCCGACCAGTTACGGAACTCGCCAAGCGCTTCGTCACGCGAAAGATAATTAACTTTATCGACGCCCTCTTCCGCCTGAATCGCGCCCACAACTTGCTGCGCGGCATTATCATCAAGCGCTTTATCGAGATAAACCGTGATTTGCGGGGAAGGATAATACTGTGTGGCGGCCTGATTGACGTTCTTGTAAACGATGTAGCACACGCTAGGCAACGTCAGGGAGATGGCAATAACCATGACCGTCAGGAAAGTGGCTAATGGCTTGCTACGCAAATCCTGCAAAGCGCCCTGCCAGGCATAGCGGAACTGCTCATTCACGCCGCCCTTAAGAGATTTGCTTTTCGATTGAGGACCTTTGCCGCGTTTTTTCACCGAACGGCCTAAATCCCCTAACTTATTGAGCGAGTTGATTTTATCCAGCTTGTTGCTGAAGCGCTTTATGTGATTGAGCGCGCTGCGTTTATTCACCTGCAAGGCCTCCATGCAAATGGCCGTCACTTAGGGTCAACATGCGATAATTACGGCGAGAAATCAGCCCCATATCGTGCGTCGCCATCAGAACCGTCACCCCAACGCGGTTAAACTCCTCGAACAGACGTAAAATCCCTTCTGAGAGCGCATCATCAAGGTTACCGGTCGGTTCATCCGCCAACAGGACCGCAGGCTTATTTACAACAGCACGTGCAATACCCACGCGCTGTTGTTCACCACCCGAGAGTTGGATTGGGAAATTCTTCGCTTTATCGAGCAGGCCGACTTTATCCAGTGCCGCGCTAACGCGGCGGCGAATATCTTCGCCGCTAGCACCCGCGATGATCAGCGGGATAGCTACGTTGTCGTATACAGTTCTGTCCATCAACAAATGGTGATCCTGGAAGATCATACCAATCTGGCGACGAAGGAACGGCACTTCGCGGCTCTTGAGGCGGCTAATGTCATGACCGCCAAAAGAGATCTTGCCGGCACTTGGCCGCTCAATACCGCAGATAAGCTTGAGCAGGGTACTTTTCCCGGCTCCTGAGTGACCGGTCAGAAAAGCCATCTCGCCTGGTTGCATATGGAAAGTCACTCCCTGCAACGCTTGTCTCCCGCCGAGATAGGCCTTACTAACGTGTTCAAAGCGAATCATGGTTAATCCTCTCGGGCAAAAAGTGCCTCAATAAAATCGCCCGCATTAAACGGACGCAAGTCCTCAATACGCTCGCCGACGCCAATGTAGCGAATCGGAATACCAAACTGATCGGCAACGGAGAAAATCACGCCGCCTTTGGCTGTACCATCCAGTTTGGTTAGCGTAATGCCTGTCAATCCAACGGCTTCATGGAACAATTTAGCCTGGCTAATCGCGTTCTGACCCGTGCTGGCATCGAGAGTGAGCATAACCTCATGCGGTGCGTCTACGTCCAGTTTTTTCATGACACGGACGATTTTCTTCAGCTCTTCCATCAGGTGCGCTTTGTTCTGCAAACGCCCTGCTGTATCCGCCAAAAGAACATCGACGTTGCGCGCTTTCGCCGCCTGAATCGCATCGAAAATCACAGACGCGGAGTCGGCACCCGTGTGTTGAGCGACCACCGGAATGTTATTGCGCTGGCCCCAAACCTGGAGCTGCTCAACCGCTGCGGCACGGAACGTATCGCCCGCGGCCAGCATGACAGATTTGCCTTCTTGCTGGAACTGACGCGCCAGTTTGCCGATAGTCGTGGTTTTACCCACCCCGTTGACGCCCACCATTAAGATAACAAACGGAGTTTTGCCTTCAACGTTCAGCGGCTCATCGACTTTCGCCAGAATTTCGCCCATCTCTTCTTTCAGCAGGCCGTATAACGCTTCGGCGTCACGCAACTCTTTGCGGCTCGCACCTTCTGTCAGATTGGCGATGATTTTGCGCGTCGTTTCGACACCCACATCGGCGATAAGCAACTGCTCTTCGAGCTCTTCAAACAGATCATCATCGATTTTCTTGCCACGGAACAGACTGATAAATCCGGAACCGAGGTTCTGTTTGGTCTTTATTAAGCTGCGTTTGAGGCGCGCAAAGAAACCTTCTTTGGTTGGTTTCTCTTGTTCTTGTTGGAGCTCTTCTTCAGCCTGAATTTCTTCGGCTTCTTCTGGTTCCAGCTCGACCGGCACGTCTTCAACGGCATCGGCGGCAACAGGAATCGCTTCAATCAACTCTTCTTCGACAACAACGTCTTCTACCGCAAGAATGGCGACTTCTTCAGGTTCAACAAACGTTTCAACCTCAGTTTCAACCACCACGGGTTCGTGTTCTGGCTGCCACTCTTCTGCCTGCTGTTCCTGCACAATCTCAGGTGTGAGATCTTCTTGAACCGGTAATTCTTCATGCTCAACAGCAACTTGCGCCGTGACTTCCGACTCAGGCTCTGGGGTGATTTCTGGCTCAGCCACCTGCGTTTCGCTTTCAGCGAGTTTTTCAGTGACGTCGACGATCTCTTCTGCGAAGGCTTCTGGTTCTTCGTGCTTATCAAGCACAACGGGTTCAACATCAGTCAGCGTTTCTGGCTGAATTTCAGGTTGAACCTCAGTTTGGATTTCTGGCTTTGCTTCTTCTGGCTGTGCAGTTTCTTCGGTCGCTTGCGGTTGTTCAGGCTCAGTAACCTGCTCAACAGCTTCTTCTACAACCGATTGTTCTTCAGCTACTTTTTGTTCTGGTTCTTGTTCAGAAGCCTGCTCTTTCTGGCCAAAGCCTAGCCATGAAAAAAAGCCACGTTTTTTCTCTTTCGCCATTTGCGAACACACTCCTCGCTGTTAATTCATGGCACAGGCCCGATTGAGCTTGCCACGGGCACTGAAAATAATTATCAATGAATGCATTAGTCTATCACTTTCCCCGCTTTACACACACCGTTACACTAGACGGCAAGAAATTGCATCGCAGTGAGTCTCATGAAAAAACCGCAATCTACTGGCACAGGCCAGATCCGTATAATTGGCGGCCAATGGCGCGGCCGTAAACTGCCCGTCCCTGACAGCCCAGGCCTGCGTCCAACGACGGACAGGGTGCGTGAAACGTTGTTTAACTGGCTGGCACCAACGATGGTTGACGCCACGGTGCTGGATTGTTTTGCCGGAAGCGGTGCGCTGGGGCTTGAAGCGTTATCACGCTACGCAAGCCGTGCAACGCTGCTGGAGATGGACCGCCATGTTTCACAACAGCTGCAAAAAAATCTCGCCACGCTAAAAGCAGATAATGGGAAGGTGGTGAATACCAATACGCTCAATTTCCTGGCACAGCCTGGCGAACCGCACACTATCGTGTTTGTTGATCCGCCATTTCGCAAAGGGTTGCTGGACGAGACATTAGCGCTGTTAGAGAGCAATGGCTGGCTGGCAGATGAAGCACTGATTTATGTTGAAAGTGAAGTTGAAAACGGCATGCCCGCGGTACCAGCAAGCTGGTCGCTGCATCGTGAAAAAGTCGCAGGACAGGTCGCTTACCGTTTATTTAGTCGTGAAATTTAAGGAGCGATGTCATGCTAATTAATATAGGCCGTTTGCTGATGCTGGGCGTCTGGGGATTTTTGCTATTAAATATTTTCCATCCGTTCCCGCGGCCGCTGAATATCTTTGTTAACGTCGCGCTGGTCTTCACCGTGTTGATGCACGGGATGCAATTGGCGTTGTTGAAATCGACCCAGCCGAAAGACGCCCCACCGCTGAGCCGTGCTCAACAAATTAAGATTTTCATCTTTGGTGTATTTGAACTGTTGGTCTGGCAGAAAAAACTCCGTCAGGGCAAATAAAATCACTCAGGGATGAAGCCAACAAAGCGCGTCCCTTTGTACTGCAACATGCCTTTATCACCTACGCTCACCGAGTGGTATTGCCCTGCCGTTACTCGCATTTTCAGCTCCAGGCCTCCACTTTGTGGGCGAAACCAGATCTCATAGCGCATCGTATCTTCAACCGGGGTCACCTGGCGTTGCCTTGAGCGTCTTTCATTGGTCGGTGTTTCACGTTTTGTCGTGACCTGGACGCTTCTTTGCATCACGGGGGCAGCATCATTTTCCGCATTCTGGCGGCGCTGCTGCACAAAGCGAAACGATGCTGCAACGACGATGATCGCCACGACGGTAATGAAGAAAAGTGGCATTTTACTCATGGATTTATCTCGATTTGTCAGGCACTTTTAAGAATACCCTGCCGTTCAGGAAATTGTCATTAAGCTTAAACTTTACGGTAGATTAACTAACAGACAAGGGACTCGCCATGCTTTGGTCTTTTATCGCTGTATTCTTTTCCGGATGGCTGTATGTAGATGCCTCCTATCGTGGTCCAACCTGGCAACGCTGGGTCTTTAAACCCGTCACCCTGCTCCTTTTGCTGCTGCTGGCCTGGCAAGCGCCGATGTTTAACGCGACGGGATATTTAATTGTTGCCGGCCTTCTGGCCACGCTACTGGGCGACGCGCTAACGTTGCTGCCAACTCAGCGCATGCTGTACGCAATCGGGGCATTTTTCCTCTCACACCTGCTGTATACCCTCTATTTTGCCAGCCAGATGACCTTTAGTTTGTTCTGGCCTTTACCGCTGGCGTTGTTAATTGTCGGGGCTTTATTAGTGGCGGTAATCTGGACGCGCCTCGAGACGTTCCGCTGGCCGATTCTGACGTTTATCGGCATGACGCTTGTGATGGTGTGGCTTGCAGGTGAGCTGTATTTCTACTTGCCAACGCGCCCAAGCTTCTCGGCCTTTGTCGGCGCGACACTGCTGCTGTTAGGTAATATTGTTTGGTTAGGTAGCCATTACCGCCGCCGCTTTACCGGTGACAGCGCCATTGCCGCTGCCTGCTATTTTGCGGGCCACTTTATGATTGTCCGCGCGTTGTATATCTGACCTGTCGGGCGGTTTTTTCCGCCCATCGAACTTCCCTCTTGACTCTGGAGTCAACTCCAGAGAGTAACATGGGTAATGAGAACATTATCATTACCCAGGAGGGCATATGCTCAACTCCCCTAAACCACCGCAATTTGCTAAGGCAAAATTAAGTCCATTGCCTGCACAAACATCCTCCTGCTGTAACAATGATGCCTGCTCTGCAGAACCAGAAATGGAGACGATCCCAGATACCGGCGAGCGCTATAGCTGGCTGGTTGATGGTATGGATTGCGCCGCCTGTGCCCGCAAAGTTGAAAATGCGGTAAAACAATTGGCTGATGTACAGCGCGTCCAGGTGCTTTTCGCCACGCAAAAACTCATGGTGACTGCCGGGAGTGATATTCGCCCACAGGTTGAAAAAGCGGTTAAAGCCGCTGGCTACAACCTGAGAAACAGCACCGCTCCGGCCCCGAAAACATCCAGCCTAAAGGAAAACTTACCGCTCATTTTGCTGATAGTCATGATGGCGCTGAGCTGGGGTCTTGAGCAATTTAACCATCCATTTGGCAACATGGCGTTTATCGCCACCACGCTGGTTGGCTTGTGGCCGATAGCCCGCCAGGCGGTGCGCCTGATACGCAGCGGTAACTGGTTTGCCATCGAAACCTTAATGAGCGTCGCGGCCATTGGCGCGCTGTTCATCGGCGCGACGGCCGAAGCGGCGATGGTACTGTTGCTATTCTTAATTGGCGAACGTCTGGAATCTTACGCCGCCAGCCGCGCGCGCCGTGGTGTGAGCGCATTAATGGCGCTAAAACCCGAAGTCGCCACCCGCATTCGCAACGGTGAACGAGAAACTGTCGCTCTTGGCGATTTACGCCCGGGCGATGTTATCGAAGTGGCTGCCGGTGGGCGTTTGCCTGCGGATGGTCGACTTTTAACACCCTTTGCCAGTTTTGATGAAAGCGCACTAACCGGAGAGTCCATTCCGGTCGAACGCCAACAAGATGAAAAAGTGCCTGCGGGCAGCACCAGTGTCGACAGGCTGGTGCAGATGGAAGTGATTTCCGAACCAGGCGACAGCGCCATTGACCGCATCCTGCGTTTAATTGAAGAAGCGGATGAGCGCCGTGCGCCGATAGAACGCTTTATCGACCGTTTCAGTCGGATATACACACCCATCATTATGGGGATCGCGCTACTCGCAGCGATTATTCCTCCCCTGTTTTTCGGGCAGAGCTGGGATGAGTGGATTTACAAAGGGTTGGCGTTGTTACTGATTGGCTGCCCATGTGCGCTGGTGATCTCTACCCCAGCGGCGATTACCTCCGGACTGGCAGCCGCTGCTCGGCGCGGTGCATTAATCAAAGGCGGGGCGGCACTCGAACGATTGGGTAAAATTCAGCATATTGCTTTCGATAAAACCGGCACATTGACCGCAGGTAAACCGCAGGTCACAACCATTAAAGCGCAGGGTGAACTTAGCGAAAACGCGCTATTGGCCCTCGCGGCTGCCGTAGAATTCGGTTCCTCACACCCGTTAGCGCAAGCCATTGTGCGTGAAGCGCAAAGCCGCGAGCTGACATTGCCGAACGCCAGCGCCCACAGGGCGTTAGCAGGGATCGGGGTCGAAGCAACGATTAACGGCGAAACGCTGTTACTGAGCGCGCCTGGCAAACTCACGGAAAACGTTCTCGACGCCACCTGGCACCAGCGCATTACCCAGCTTGAGGCTGAAGGCCAAACGGTCATTACCGTGGTGCAGCAAAATCGCTTACTCGGCGTGATTGCACTACGCGATACCCTACGCCGCGACGCCAAACAGGCAGTCGCTGACCTGCAAAAAATCGGGGTTCAAAGCGTGATGTTAACCGGCGATAACCCGCGAGCGGCGGCGGCAATCGCGCAAGAATTGGGGATGGATTACCGCGCCAGTCTGCTGCCAGCCGATAAAGTCAGCGCAGTCAATGAACTCAACGCCCGTTCATCGCTTGCGATGGTGGGTGATGGCATCAACGATGCACCAGCCATGAAAGCAGCAACCATCGGTATCGCCATGGGTAGCGGCACGGATGTCGCACTCGAAACCGCCGATGCGGCCCTGACGCACAACCGTCTGACTGAGCTTGCCGGAATGATTAATCTGGCTAGGGCAACACATAATAATATTCGCCAGAACATCACTATTGCATTGGGTCTGAAAGGGATTTTCCTGGTCACCACATTGCTGGGCATTACGGGGTTATGGCTTGCCGTGTTGGCCGATTCTGGTGCGACGGCGCTGGTTACAGCGAATGCTTTGCGCCTGTTGCGTAAGAAGTCATAAAAAAAGTCGGGTGACGTGACACGCTCACCCGACCTTAGCTATGAAGGAATTAATTCATTCCTAACGCATGTGGCAGCCACAACGAAACTGCCGGAATGTAGGTCACCAACCCCAGCACCACCAGCAATATGCCGTAAAACGGCAGCATAGCGCGTACCACCACTTCTATTTTCTGTTTACTCACGGCGCTGGCAACAAAGAGCACCGAACCCACAGGTGGTGTGATCAAGCCAATGCCAAGGTTCACCATCATTATCATGCCGAAATGAACCGGGTCGATACCCAACGAATTGGTCACTGGCAATAATACGGGTGTGAGGATCAGGATAATCGGTGCCATATCCATCAACGTGCCAATCAGCAGCAACATGATGTTGATATACATCAGAATCACATACTTATTGTCAGACAGCGACGTGAAGAAGTCCGTGATACGCGAAGGCAACTGCATGTAAGTCATGACTGCGCCGAACGCCGAGGCAAAACCAATCAGAATCATTACGATAGAAACGGTTTTTACCGTGCGGAACATCAGCTTTGGCAATTCGCACCACTTGTAGTCACGGTAGATAAACATGGTCACGAAGAACGCCCAAACGCAGGCTACTGCCGCCGACTCTGTTGCGGTAAATACCCCAGACAGAATCCCACCGAGAATAATGACGACTGTCATCAACCCCCACAGTGCGTCGAACAAAATTTTCACGGCTTGTTTAAAGGGGATGCGTTCGCCTTTCGGGTAACCACGTTTATGGGCAAAACCCAGGCACATCACCATCAGGCAAAAACCAAGCAACAATCCCGGCAACACTCCGGCGATAAACAGCGTGGCAATAGATACCGTGCCTCCTGCCGCCAGTGAGTAAATCACCGAGTTGTGACTGGGCGGGATCAAAATCGCCTGCACCGATCCACTTGCCGTGACGGCCGCTGCATATTCGCGTGGATAACCCTTTTTCTCCATTTCTGGGATCATCACGCTACCGATGGAAGCGGTATCCGCTACCGACGATCCTGAAATCGCCCCGAAGAACGTGGAGGCGACGATATTCACCAACGACAACCCTCCGCGAATAAACCCCACGAAGATATAAGCAAAGTTTACCAGGCGACGGGCAATACCCCCTTCAGCCATTATCGCCCCAGCCAGAATGAAGAACGGGATCGCCAGCAGGGTAAATTTGTTTACCCCGCTGGTGATTTGAATCATGATCGCTTCCAGCGGCAAATCTATCCATAACGCACCCACAATGGCGCTTAGCCCAACGGCAAAGGCTACAGGCATTCCCACCGCAAGCAGTACCGCAAGTGTTGCTAATAAAATAAATGCGTCCATGTTATCCCCTGGTTTTAACCGTGATTACCCAGCAACACGACTGGACGGTTCTCTTGAGTGCCAAACAGCAAACGCTCGACAACAAACAGAATCAGTACAATTGCGCCTATGGGCAGCGGAAGGTAGGTTTGGCCAGACGTGAGGAGTGGAAATTCTGCAACAGGTTGCTCCCACAAATCGGCGCACAGGTAGAAGCTGTAATAGAAAATGACCAACGAAATGATCAGCATCAGCACATCGACAATGCGCGCACAAAACGTCTGCCATGAGAGCGGCAAGCGGTCTGTCAGCATATTCACGGCAATGTGCGAACCGGCGCGATAACTCACCGCCGCGCCGATAAACGTGAAGGTCACCATGCAGATTATCGCCACCGGTTCCGGCCAGGACTCACCACGGTTCAGGACATAGCGCGAGAAAATCCCAATCGGAATAATAATGGTCATGACGAGCAGAGACAGTCCGGCAACAATCATCGCCAGCAAATAAACTTTATCCATCAAATCTGAGTAGCGTTGGGACATAAGATGCCCTCCACGAAAGCGTTAGCGACAAAAGTTATTGAACATCGGCGATGGCTTTCATCAGATCCTGATGCTTATCACCGTATTCCTTACGAACCGGCTCAGTCGCTTTTACAAACCATGCTTTATCGATTTCGTGGAACTGAACGCCACCCGCTTTCATTTTTTCCAGTGCTTGTTTGTTGTAGGCATTCCACAGTTCACGCTGTTCCATTTGCGTTTCACGCGCCAGTTTGAGGATTTTTTGCTGCTGATCAGGCGTTAATTTGTCCCACTTCACTTTGGAATAAAGCAGCATTTCAGGGGTGATAAAGTGACCGCTCAGAGTGTAGTTTTTGGCAACGGGCATGTAGTTGTGGGCAATAAATGTTGGCGGGTTGTTTTCTGCGCCATCGATAACTCCAGTTTGCATCCCGCTATACACTTCACTCACGCCCATAGCCACTGAGTTTGCCCCCATGTCTTTGAGTGTTGCCAGTGCGACAGGGCTGCCCTGCACGCGGATTTTCATACCTTTAAGATCTTCCGGCTTCACAACAGGATTTTTAGTAATCAGGTTACGAGTGCCGGAGTCCATCCAGCCAAGGAACACCAGCCGGGATTTCGGGTTATTCGTCAGCTTGTCGCCAATTTGTTGACCCAGGGAGCCATCGATCACTTTATGCATATGATCTTCATCGCGGAATACATACGGGAGGGTGAAGACTTCAACATCCGGAAGAATGGCAGCAACGGGAGCCATCGACACACGGATCATATCGATTGCCCCCATCTGCGCTTGCTCAATCAACTGTTTTTCATCCCCGAGCACGCCGCTTGGGAAAACTTTGATCTCCATGTCCCCATTGGTTTCTTGCTTAAGTTTTTCACCCATATGCTGAACCGCGACCACATTTGGATAACCTTCTGGATGGACGTCGGCAGCTTTTATCACTTGTGCCAACACAGAGGGCGCAAACAGAACTGACGCGGTAGACAAACATAAACCAGCAAAAGCAGGCAGAAAGGTCTTCTTCATTGTGTCGCTCCAGCAGAGGTAGAATTTTAGGGGAAGAAATAAAACAATGTTTTAATTAATCGATTAAAAATTAGACTACGTGGAGAAAAGCATGGGTGAAGCGCTTCACAAAAAGTGACAAAAAATGAAATTGAGGTTCAGCGGAGATGCAAAGAGGGTTCAGAAGCCCAAAGCGGGGAGCAAAGGGCTATCGCGCAGTTACTGGCCTTTGCGCAGCAAATACTGGTAAGGCAATGATTCTACTTGTTTAGCCAGCAGCTCATGCTCCATAAAAATGCAAAATCCGGGGATGTCGCGCGTCGTCGCGGGGTCGTCGGCAATGACCAGCAGCGTTTCACCAGCCTGCATATTGCGGACAGTTTTGCGCACCATCATTACGGGTTCCGGGCAGCGCAGGCCCATGGCATCTAGCGTGTGGTCAGGATTGGCGAACAAATCGGTCATGAGCGGTCTCACATTTAACAAACCGCGCTAGTTTACCCCCGGCAAATTATCGCGCAAGTGACGTGAACGATTGCGCTAAAATTAACCGTTGCAATGACAGACTAAAACAGTATCATCGCCCCGCTTTCAAAAGCAGTAACTGGGTTCCCTCACCCCATCACACTAAAAAGGCTACAATATGACGCAGTTCAATTCTATTCAGCGCACTAAAGCGCTGTTCTGGCTATCGCTATTCCATTTGCTGGTGATCACTTCCAGTAACTATCTGGTGCAATTACCGGTGTCGGTATTGGGTTTCCACACCACTTGGGGCGCGTTTAGTTTTCCTTTTATCTTCCTCGCGACTGACCTGACGGTACGTATCTTTGGCGCACCTTTGGCACGACGGATTATTTTCGCCGTGATGCTGCCTGCGCTGATTATTTCCTACGGTATTTCTGCGCTCTTTTATATGGGCACCTGGCAAGGGTTTGAAGCGTTAACGCACTTTAACCTGTTTGTCGCCCGTATCGCTGTCGCCAGCTTTATGGCTTATGCCCTTGGGCAGATCCTGGATGTACACGTATTTAACCGCCTGCGTCAAAGTCGCTACTGGTGGCTTGCACCGACAGCATCTACATTTTTAGGCAACATCAGCGACACGCTGTCCTTCTTCTTCATCGCCTTCTGGCGCAGCCCGGACGTGTTTATGGCGCAGCATTGGGTCGAAATCGCTATCGTTGATTACTGCTTTAAAGTGCTCATCAGCATCGTATTCTTCTTGCCAATGTATGGCGTACTGCTGAATATGTTGTTGAAACGGCTCGCAGAAAAATCTGAAAATTCGGCGTTGCAGCCGGGTTGACCGTGGTTGAATTATCTTGTGATAAGATGCTGAGATAGGCCGCAAAGGCTGGCTAACATAAAGGAAGAAGTCATGGGTAACCTGGTAAAATATGTCGGTATCGGCCTGCTGGTATTGGGCCTGGCCGCTTGCGATAACAACGACAGCAAAACGGCAACGACTAATGAAGCGGCAGCATCAGCTAGCGGTCAGCCGGTAAGTTTGCTGGATGGGAAAATCAGCTTTGCACTGCCTGCCGATATGACTGACCAGAGCGGTAAACTGGGCACTCAGGCAAATAACATGCACGTCTATTCTGATGCCACTGGCCAAAAAGCCGTGATTGTGATTGTCGGCGAGAACACGCCTGACGATTTAGCCGCTCTGGCGAAACGCCTTGAAGATCAACAGCGTGCCCGTGATCCACAGTTGCAAGTTGTGACCAATAAATCCATCGAGATCAAAGGCCATACTCTGCAACAGTTAGACAGCATTATCTCGGCAAAAGGCCAGACCGCTTACTCATCCGTTATTCTGGGTAAGGTCGATAATCAGCTGTTAACGATGCAGATCACCCTGCCTGCTGATAATCAGCAACTGGCGCAAACTGCCGCTGAAAACATCATTAATACCATCACCATCAAGTAATTATTGTTGGGACGATGACATGGCCTCCGGTTGCTCAATCGGGGGCCTTTTTTTTAGCTTCCACGCCATAAGCAATGCGATAAAGACCAGTGCCGCAGCAGCCAGATAAATCATCGATACCCCCGCGTAAGCCATCATAAATCCAGCCAGTGGCCCGGTAATCCCCAGCGATAAGTCCATAAACACGGTGTAAGTGGCCAGCGCACTGCCCTGATTTTGTTGCGGTACCCTTTTTACTGCCACCACACCCAGCGCCGGGAACACGAGCGAGAAGCCCGCCCCGGTCAGAAATGTACCTGCTTTTGCCATCCATGGGACGACCGCAAAACCGACCAGCAGTAACCCGATTATCTCGACCGAGAAGCAAATCATCGCCACATTCAGACCGCCGAACCGGTTAATTCCGTTTGGGAAAAGCAAGCGAGTCCCTACAAATGCACAGCTAAACAGAGTTAGCGCAAAGGCCGCACCGTCCCATCCTTTGGCATCGTAAAACAGCGTGATAAAGGTGGCGATAACCCCAAAACCTGCCGATGCCAGCGCTAATGCCATACCGTATGGCCAGACGCGCCCGAGCACCGCACGAAATGGCAGCGGCTTGCTTTTGCTGGCTTTCACCGCAGGACGAGGAAGTGCCAGCAGCACCGCCACCAGCGCGACCGCCATAACCATTCCGGCTAACAACTCAAGCCTGCCAAAATGGTAGATCAGCACTCCCAGCGGTGCGCCCATCGCCATCGCACCGTAAGTGACAATGCCGTTCCAGGAAATCACTCGCCCAATATGCAACGACCCCACCACGCCGACGCCCCAAAGCGTTGAACCGGTGCCTGCAAAACTTTGCCCTATCCCCAGAATCACGCGGCCAAAACAGAGCAGCACCAGGCTCACGAGCGGCCATGCGCTGCCAAACGCCGCCAGCATGTAGCTCGCGCCACTCAGGAAACAGCCGCATAAGCCGAAGATGACGATTTTTTTCGGGCCCAGAATATCCGCGTAACGCCCGGCGTGTGGACGACTCAGCAAAGTGGCGAAATACTGAAGACTTATCACCAACCCCGCCCAAAACGCGCTGTATCCCATCACGTCGTGAACGTAACCGGGTAGCACCGCGAGCGGCAGGCCAATCGTCATGTAGCTGGCAAAATTGAACATCACTACAGAGACAATCTGTAGATTGAGACGGAAACTGCTTACGGCGGGGGCGGGTGTGAGGTCAGGCATGCTCATTCACTTTTAAAACAGCGTTCCCCAGTATACCCACTTCGGGTTTCACATTTCAGCCACAGACTTTCAGACTTGCCCTGCGAGTAAGAAATAAACGAGGCGCTACACTGAAAGGATCCCTCGCACACAGGATCTCTCCATGCCCTCTCCAGAACCCGATAAAACTGGGCTTCACATTCTGCTAAAACTGGCCGCACTGGTGATTATTCTTGCCGGGATTCATGCCGCGGCAGACATCATCGTCCAGCTCTTGCTGGCACTTTTCTTCGCCATTGTGCTTAACCCGCTGGTCACCTGGTTTATTCGTCGGGGAGTGAACAGGCCATTGGCAATATCCATTGTCGTATTTGCCATGTTAGTGGTGCTGACAATGCTGGTTGGCGTGTTGGCTGCATCAATGAGCGATTTCATCGACTTGCTGCCTAAATACAGCAAGATGCTGACGCAGAAGGTATCCGATCTCGAAAAAATGCTGCCATTTATGCATCTGAGATTATCGCCAGAACGCATGTTGCAGCGCATGGATTCAGAGAAAGTGATGGCTTATGCCACGACGCTGATGACCGGCCTTTCAGGCGCGATGGCCAGCATTCTTCTTCTAGTGATGACCGTCGTGTTCATGTTGTTCGAGGTACGCCACGTTCCGTATAAGTTGCGCTTCGCCCTGTCCAATCCGAAAATTCATATCGCCAGCTTGCACCGAGCACTCAAAGGCGTCACGCATTACCTGGCGCTAAAAACACTGATAAGCCTGTGGACAGGACTGATTATCTGGCTTGGGCTGGAACTGTTAGGCGTGCAATTTTCCCTGATGTGGGGCGTGCTCGGCTTCTTGCTAAATTACATCCCCAACATTGGCTCGGTGATTTCCGCGATACCGCCAATGATTCAGGCATTTTTGTTTAACGGAACCTACGAAATGGTTCTGGTGGGCGGGCTGTTCCTTGCGGTGCATATGGTGCTGGGGAATATCGTTGAGCCGCGCATGATGGGCCGCGGCCTCGGGATGTCGACCTTCGTGGTGTTCTTGTCGTTGCTGTTTTGGGGCTGGCTACTCGGCCCGGTTGGGATGTTACTTTCAGTCCCTCTCACCAGCGTGTGTAAAATTCTGATGGAAACCACGCACGGCGGCGGCAAGCTGGCAGTATTACTGGGCCCTGGGCGTCCCAAAAGTCGATTGCCGGGATAGGCTCACTATTTGCGTGGTGGTAAGTTAAGGTACATTCCGGGAACAATAAAAAGGAGTTACAGACCCATGCCGCAAACACATTCGCCGATTATGCTGACCCCCATCAAACAACCGGACATTTACCCGGGAATAACAAGCGTTGTATTAAATGACCAGACGATTCAGGAGCGCTTACACAAAATTTTGCAGGGTATGGCGCGACAAAATCTGGATGCGTTAATCGTCTACGCAGACAAAGAACATGGTGGGAATTTTGAATATCTGACGGGATTCATCCCGCGCTTTGAAGAGGGTTTGCTGGTACTGCATAAAAGCGGCGAAGCGGTTCTGGTTCTCGGCAATGAAAATCTCAAACTCGTACCGCATTCCAGAATTCCGGCAAAAGCGGTACACGCACCGTGGTTTTCACTGCCCAACCAGCCGATGGACACCGCACTCACGCTGAGTGAAGTGCTGCAACAGGCTGGGCTTCACGAACAGCAGCGTGTCGGCATCGCGGGCTGGAAATTGTTCACCGGCACCGGCAACAACACGTCAATGTTTGATATTCCCACCTTTATCTTCCAGGCGATCCAGACGGCCCTTTCAGCGTCATGCGAACTTCTCAACGCCACGAGCCTGTTTATTTCGCCACGCGATGGTGCACGAATCATTAATAACGCCAATGAAATCGCACATTACGAATACGGTGCTAACCTGGCCTCGAGTGCGATGCTGACGGCACTGAATGCGATTGAGTTGGGTAAAACCGAAAAATCGATTGCCGCGCTGCTGGCCGCCGACGGGCAACCCAATAACGTCGTCACTATCGCCGCGACGGGCGATCGTTTTGAGAAGGCCAATTTGTATCCCTCGGATAAACAGATCAAGCAAGGCGATAAATTTTCATTAACCGTCAGCTACAAGGGCGGTTTAACCAGCCGGGCGGCGTATGTCGTTAACCACGCCGATGAACTGCCGGCTGAAGTGCAGGACTATCTCGATGTGGTCGCCATTCCCTACTATCGCGCCGTTGTGAGCTGGCTTGAGCATATGCGCGTCGGTGTGAAAGGCCATGAAGTGTATGAACTGATTGAGCGTGTTTTGCCAAAAGACGAATATCACTGGCACCTGAACCCAGGGCATTTAGTGGCTGATGAAGAGTGGCTCTGTTCACCTGTTTATCCATCATCGGACATTCGTTTATCCAGCGGAATGCTACTGCAAATCGACATCATCCCGTCGCGTAAGGGGTACGCGGGAGCGAGTATTGAAGACACCGTTGCGCTTGCGGACGAGCCTCTGCGCCTGCAACTCGCCACGCAGTATCCAGAACTTTGGCAGCGCATTCAAAACCGCCGGGCCTACATTCGGGACGTATTACATCTCCACCTTCACGACGATGTGTTGCCGTTATCCAACACGGTGGGATATTTACGGCCCTGGCTGTTCAACAAATCCTCGGCTTTGGTCAGGTCTCTTTGATGTGTACCGAGTTGTCGAGCCGTCTGATAGCAGGCACAAAACTTGCGGCAACTGTCGCAATCACGACAACAACGGCTGAGACTAATAAAACGCGGGTGTTTCCGTAGTGCATCGCCAGCGGGCCTGCGGCAAGCTCGCCAACGGGAATAGCCACGAAAGACCCCAACGCATCATAGGCATATACGCGTGCGAGTTTTTCCGGCGGGATATGGGTTTGCAGAGATTGCGCCCATACCACGCCGAACAACCCAAAACCTACGCCTGCGATGAAGAACGCGGCCATCAGAGCGGGCGTCGATGGAATGAGCGCCAAAACAGTAATCGGCCCTGCGCAAAACACCACCAACATGGTGCCGATGAATAAATCGCGCCGGGGCCGCCAGCGAAGTGCAATAAACGAACCTGCGATAAGGCCAACGCTTTGTGCAGCGATGGCCATTCCCCAGCCCGCACGGCCAAATGTGGAATCCGCCACGACCGGGCCGAGCACCATCATCACACCGCTAAATGCCGCATTAACGAGGGTAAATTGCACGACGATTGCCCAGACCCAAGTGCGCGAAATGAACTCTGCCCAACCCTCTTTCAAATCCTGCAGAATATTAGATTTTGATTCCAGAGGTTGCGCAAAGCTTGTGCGAATCATCAGGTAAAGAGGTGCTGACGCGGCAAATCCTAAGGCATCCACTGCCAATCCCCAACCAGGCCCAGTCAAGCTTGTGAGAACACCGCCTAGTGATGCACCAATCACCGTCCCGCCGTAAATGCCCAACTGAATGAAGGCATTGGCTTCCCGTAGGCAGTGAACGGGTACAGTTTGTGGAACCATAGCTTGCGAAGCGGGCAACGAGGTGCCCGCCGCCGCACCATTTATAGCGCCCAGCACCGCGAGCAGAATGATCGTGGCAGAGCCATCCAGCACTAAAAAAGCCACAATCGCCTGAGAGATTGCCGCGATAACGGATGAATAGAGCAGAACTTTGCTTCGGGAGTAGCGATCGGCAAGCACTCCGCCAATCAGCAAAAAAGCCACGTTGAAAATAGAACGCGCTGCGATAACGATGCCCAAATCGGCGGCGGTGCCACCCATGTCGAGCACAGCAAAAGCCAGAGCAATGGGCGCAATACCATTTCCCAGCACCGTCAGCAGACGGGCAAAAAACAAATGACGAAACGGAGCGTAGTGAAATGCCCGCCGGGATGCCGAGGGCGCCATATCCATATTCACAAAGTCATCTCCGTATTATTGTCATTGGCCGTCCAGAGTGGAGAGAGAATAAAGTCGTACATATAACAATGCCACATGAATTAACACTTAGTCTGGCTATCGCAAATCGAATTTCCGCCCCTCCCCAGTTAAGGGCAAATCTTGCGCCTGAATCAGCCCAGTTTTTGGCCTTGCTCGCTCATGCCGATAACGTGTCTTATGTATCGCAGACAACACTTCAGGATGAGTCTATGAACGCTAATTTTAAGAATGAAATACAAACGTTCGGACGGTCGTTGCTATTACCTATTGCTGTGCTGGCACCTGTCGGCATGGTTATGGGCATTTGTAGCGCGCTTGGCCAGAACTATATGATTGAAAAGTTACCTTTTTTAGGTAACGCCATTTTTAAAGACTTGCTCTCATCGCTTGGTTTAATCAGCAGCGTGGTATTCCAAAATATCCCTCTGCTTTTTGCGATGGGTGTCGCTTATGGCATGTCGAAAAAAGAAAAAGGCATCGCCGTTTTTGCCTCCGTTGTGGCCTATCTCACGCTGTTGATTTCAATGCACGTGCACTTAAAACTGGCAGGCCAGCTTGCGAAAGGGGATTTATCGCTGGTTGGGCAAGGCATGGTGCTGGGGATCCAGACGTTGAAGATCGAGGCGCTTGGCGGCATTATCGCAGGCCTCCTGGCGGCAAAAATAACGGATAAATATTACCGTTTACAGTTACCGCTGGCCTTTGCCTTTTTCAGCGGTAAAAAATCCGTCGCCATTCTATCCATTGCTTTTACCATCCCTGTCGGCCTGGCCATTCCCTTCATCTGGGATTTGTTTACCGCCGGAATGAACAGCCTTTCGACGGTCATGATGGCGCCGGATATTGGTGCCGGGATCTATATGACGCTCAATCGTCTGTTAATCCCCTTCGGTTTACACCATGTTTTAAGCTCTACCGTTCGCTTTACCGCAGCCGGGGGGACCTACTTAATTGATGGGCAAACTTATGTCGGTATCTTGCCGGCAATGAATAAAATCCTGTTTGAATTAGGGCCAAACCATCCAGCGTGGAAAGAATATATGCCAACGCTGACCAGCTATCTTGCGTCTTCGCAAATGCTGACAACCTTGTTCCGTGTTCCTGCTATCGGCCTTGCGATGTACCACATGGCCTACATGAAGAACAGAAAGTTCGCCAAAGGCATGATCCTGACGGTGGTATTAACCGCGGTGCTCGGGAATGTCACCGAACCACTGGAATTCTCCTTCCTGTTTATTGCACCGAAGCTGTTTATTGTTTACGCCGTGTTGTGTGGCCTGCTGACTATCCCGCTTCAGATGCTTGATGTTTCCGTGGGCTATATTCGTGGCACTATTTTTGACTTTGGCATCTTTGGTCTGATGTATGAACACACTCAGTGGCTCAACCTTATTCTGCTGGGCATCGTTAACTTTGTGGTGTTCTATTTTGTCTTCCGTTTCGCCATTCGCAAGTTCGATATTAAAACGCCGGGCCGCGAAAGTGATATGGGCGACAGTACCCTCTTGAACAATAAAGAGTATGACAAAGTCGCCGCGCTGGTCGTGGAAGGTCTTGGTGGCAAAAGCAATATTAAACGCGTCGAGAACTGCGTATCCCGCTTGCGTATTGACCTTGCCGATCAAAAGAAACTGGATATGGCAATTCTGAAAGAAGCAGGAGCGCTGGGTACCTTTATTCCGTCCAGTAACCATATTCATGTTGTTTTCGGCCCGCATGTTGAGTTCGTCCGCAACGCGGTGGACGATGCCATGGCCAAACAGGAGAAATAACCATGCGCGCACTTTATGATTCAAAAAGTAAAACCATTGATGACAAAGGAATGAAAGCCTTGTTTACCCACGAGGCCCGGGTTCAGTCCTGGCTTGATGTGGAGGCCGCGCTGGCTACGGCACAGGCTAAGGTCGGCATTATTCCTGCTTCAGCGGCAAAAAATATCGCCGAAAACTGCCAGCTTAACCGTATTGACCTGGCGGAAGTCGAGCGCCTGCTGCGGGAAATCGGACACGGATTTGTCCCGGTGATTAAAGTGCTGGTCAAAGCGTGCGATGAAGAAAGCGGCAAATACGTGCACTACGGGGTGACGACGCAAAACATCCAGCAAACCGCACATCTCCTGTTGGTGAAACAGTTCCATCAGCAGCTGATGAGCTTTGTGGATGCCACGCTTGAGAACCTGGCAAGACTTGCCCTGCAACACAAAGACACCCTGATGGCGGGACGTACCCACGGAAAACATGCCCTGCCAATTACCTATGGCTACAAGGTTTCGGTGTGGATTTACGAGCTGCTGGGTGCCGTTGAACGGATGCAGGAAGCGGAAAAGCGCGTCTTTACCGTGATGATGGGGGGCGCAGTAGGTGCCTTCCACGCCACCGGAGAGCCGGGGCGACAAGTGCAGGATCTGGTCGCAGAAGCACTGGATATGCACCCAATGCGCGTGCCTTCCCGTAATGCACGGGTGTATCGCGCCGAATACATCAGCAATTTGTGCCTGCTGGCCACCACCTTCCACAAAATTGCCGAAGAGGTTTATCAGACTTCCAGCGAAGAGTTTGGTGAAGTGTCAGAGGCTTTCGCCAAAGGCACTGTCGGCAGCAGCACGATGCCGCAAAAAGTGAACCCGAAACTGGCGAAGGGGATTATCGCGAACGCCCAGCGACTGTATGCCGTGATGACATCGTCTTTGTACGTCTGTCCGCGTCCGTTTGAGGCCGACAGTTCTGCCTATTTCATCTTCGACGCCAACCTACAAGAAAGCATTGAATTGATGGCAGAAATCGTTCTTCGCGCTGAAGAACTGACCCGCACACTGATCGTCGATAAAACGCGTATGCAGCAAAACGTGATGCTGACGCATGGGCTTATCAACAGCGAAAAAATCATGATGAGCCTGGTTGAACGATTAGGGAAAGATCCGGCGCATGAACTGGTCTACACCATGGCGATGCGCAGTACGCATGAAGGGTTGGATTACGGCAGTGTGCTGCGCAACGAACCGGTGATTCGCGACAACTTCACTGATGACGAAATCCGTGAGTTGCTTGATCCGGCAGCCTATACCGGCCTTTGCGCGGTGTTGGCTGAGGAACTGGCTCACACCGTTTTTGCCAGAAAGGAGTGAACAATGAGTGACGTCACGGCTCTAAAATCAACGCATATTGTGACACCAGATGGCATTCGCGCCGGGTATTTGCTCATTGAAAACGGCACTATCCTGGGTATTGAAGATAGCTGGTCCGGCCCGGCCACGGATTATGGCAGCAGTTACCTGATGCCAGGATTTGTCGATATTCATGTGCATGGCTGGGGGCGCGGCTCGTTCGCCTATAAAGGCGATCATGCCTCGCTGGTCAACATGAGCCGCGATTTAGTCAGCAGTGGCGTCACCTCTTATCTGGCGACTTCCGGCACCATGCCTGATGATTTTCTGAAATCGTCTTTAGCCGCCGCCGCCGATTACCTCGAAGCGGCGACGCCATCTGATGGCGCGGAGGTCATCGGTGTGCATATGGAAGGGCCGTGGATCAACCCTAAACATCTGGGAATGCAGCGGGCGGATTGCCTGCAGTCCCCGTCGATTGAGGGTTTTGAGCAGTTTAATGCGCAGGCAAGAGGACATATACGCCTGGTCACACTGGCACCGGAACTGGAAGGCTCTCTGCCCTTTATCCGCTATCTACACGGTAAAGGGATTACGGTTTCCGCCGGACATACCGATGCCACCTTTGATGAGATTACCGCCGCCATTGACGCTGGTTTGAAGCACTTCACTCATGCTTTCAGCGCCATGCGCGGTTTCCATCACCGCGAGTTGGGTGTCGTGGGCGCGTTGATGTATTACCCGGACGTGTACGCAGAAGTGGCAAAACAAAGTGGGATCACCATTAAGCCCCAGGCCTTTGACATCCTCTATCGCTTGAAAGGGGATCGTCGGCTGGTATTGATGAGTGATTGCATGGGTTATGCCGATTTTCCAGAGGGTTACGAATTTCATCACTATTTGCGTCAGGAGACGTTTCGCATTCGTCAGGGGAAACTGGAAATCACCGCGAAGAATGGTGAGTGCCAACAGGTGTCACCGGATGACTGGCCGGTGGTGTCCGGGCTGGAGATGAATTTCCTGGATTCCGTGAAAAATATCGTCGGGCGTCTGGAAAAAGGGCTGGAATCGGTGGCGCAAATTGCCTGTCACAATCCTGCGGTACTTGCGGGAGTGGCATCGAGGAAAGGCAGCCTGGCAGCGGGGAAAGACGCGGATATTCTCTGTCTTGATCACGCGTTAAATCTGACTCATGTATGGTGTCGTGGCGTCAGCCAACCCTTGCCCGATGTCAGATAAAGATCTCAGGATAGCGAGTTTCAAGGTACTGCCGTAGCTCGCTGTCCGTCAGGTTTCTGCTCTCTTCAATAAATGTCTCAATGGCGATTTTTTTCTTCGCCCGTGAAAGACCCATCTGACGCAATGTGGAGATATCTTCTTGTGTCAGATGAAAACTCACTTTGACGTAATCGTACTGGTAATAACGCAGATAACTGGAAATCTTATTGGTAAAGGTTAACAGCAGATCGAAAGGGATATCCTGCAGCTGATGGATTTCATTAATGTTCACGCTTGCCACAATATCAATATGAAACCATGACTTAAGCACTTCTTTAAAATAGCCGACTTTGCTTTCCGATGAATTAGTGACGATCACTATCCTTTTTTTCGTCTCATCATGAAGGCGGTTTTGTAATTCGTATTTCTTCAGGATCAGCACCAGTGTCGCAATATGCACTGGGGAAAAATTCACCGCCCAGGCTTGCTCAATTTCTCGCACTTCCACACAGACGCCCTGATACAGCGCCGGATAGTGCTCACGCACATGGTGCAGTTTTTTATCCTCAAACCACAGACTGAATTTGTTCTGCACGATGGCGGTATAAATAAACTGATAGACCTCACCGAACCAGGTTTGCTGGTTATTAATTTTCGCCTGAAGTAAGGGTGCAATGGCCTCGCAAAAGCGCCGTACCTTGTCGATCAGCGGGACGTCATACAGGGTGAATGGCCGCCAGGTGAATGACAGCGAGGAGAGCAGCAAATCGAGAAAACGGTTTTCAGCCGGTGATGTAAGTAGACTGAAATCCATCGCCGTGACGAAATCCAGTGCGTGAGTGTCGGTAATGCAATGTCCACGCCCGGTACGCTGCAGGGCGATACTCATATACACCAGAAAGTATTTCTTACCGTTATAGCCCAACGTCAGGCGCGGCGCGATGCGTTGGCTGTAAATGTCCGCAGCTTCACGGATTTCCCTCTCGCACTGCTGCAAAAACTGACAGGCGATTGAGCGATTAATCGGTTCGTTGGCGGAATGCTGTACCAGTTGGTTGTCCTCACCAATTTCAACCGTTTTCAGAATGGTGAGACAAATGGCGATACGCAGTGAGATTTCATCCCCCTGAAGCCGGGAGCCTTGTCGGTGAACACTTTGCACTGCAAGTTTGTTCGCCTGCAGAAACGTTATCAGCGCCTGATTGTCATTTTTCAGGGTGCCGGGACTGACGTGGAATTTCTGGTAATAATCACTTTTATTGACGATGTTCTGCAAACACAACGCCACGGTTAAATCACGCACCCGTTCTTCTGGACTCGTCAGATAGCGATTGAAGTGAATATTTTCGAGGAATGACACGTACTCGCGATAACTCATCGCAGTAATAATCGATTGGTTTTCAATATGTAAATGAAAAGCGGGATCAAGCTGATCGTTGATTTCTTTCATCGAGCGTTTCAGTGTAGAGAAGGTTTTACCGAAATGCTGTACGGCATCCTCTACATAAACAGGGCTGTGTTCCTGAAGGTATTTCAGAAAGGATAAATCAAAACTGTTCATCAAAAACTCTGACAGGAAACGCCGCGCGACGCTATGTTTTCATCATCCTGCCATCGTACATTAGCCGCGAAATTAAAACCGTGACCAACGCCGTTATGTCATGGCAAGAATGCGTCTTTCCCCCCTGAATCCTCCTTCTGCTGCCAATGTAAGGGTCAAGTGAGGAGCGTCTTGTTAACGTAAATGCAACCTTCCTTTTGGGCGTGATATTCCCCCGAATCGTGATAAATTTTTAAATATGTGATCCAGCCGTTCAATTATTCCAAAAAACATATTTTTAAATCCAGAATTGATATTCAGTATTTGACCGACAACCCATAGTATATAAAGTAATCTGCTACGGTATCAGTACAGCATCTTCGTGTGACAAACCTGGTTGCTATTTATTCTTTGATTTTAATTGCTTGAGATAATTTGATATGGAAAACACACATAAATATCAGATTAAAGTTCCTTTTATAGAACAAATTGGCAACAGCCCCAAAGCAGCACAATCTGTTAACTATTCTAAAACATTGGGGAGCAATAACAACTGGATTGGTTGTGGCTACATTGACCGAGAAGGAAAGACAAAAAAACATAACAATGTCAGCTTTCCCTATTTTTCATTAGTCTTTGTTCTGGAAGGAAAAGGAACTTATATAGATTCTCAGGATCAACTGCACCACCTTGAAAAAGGTTCTATTTTTTTAAGAAGACCAGGATACAGGCACTCCAGCTATTGCGAAAGCCAGCCGCCGTGGAAAGAGTATTATATTGATTGTAATCTGAGCTTATATAATCACTTCTCATCAATTTTAATACCTGACAACAATGTTACTGTTTTTAAAGCCATTTGCGTGCTCGAAACCATTGATAAGTTCTCTGAACTCATGGATTTCATCAAAAATGCGAGCACACAAGATCTACCCAATATTTATATAAAATTCATGGCCCTACTCGCTCACATATTTAACAACACCGTCGATTTACAGATTTTTGACGAAAGTGACACTATCAACCAGGTCAAAACCGATTTAGACAATTTATGCCATCAACGCATAGATCTTAAAGTTTATTGTGAAAACCAATCCCTTAACTATGAAGTATTTAGAAAGAAGTTTAAAGAACAGACAGGACTAACGCTGAATAACTATATGATTCGTTGCCGTTTAAATAGGGCATGCACCTTATTAAGAACGACGACAACCAGAATATCTGAGATATCGAATGAACTGGGATACTCCTCACAATATGAGTTCTCCAATCAGTTCAAGCGCTATTTCAATTTATCTCCAAAGCAGTACAGAACTGGAGCAGCGTGAATTTAATTTCTTATTTTATGGATTGAACATCTAATTTATTTTTGACAAAAACATAAAGGTACTCTGCATGATTGCTTATATGGCTGTCCCCGTGGTTTTTATTACCATGTATATGATAATAAAAAACTATCAGACCCACACGACCCTGACAATATCGGGCCTGTTGATGCTCACCATTGGCGTAGTATTTACGCAAGGTGGCATCGCCGACTTCATGGGGAAACAATATAAATTCGCGACAACAGGCTCGACATTTTTTGACCTGTTTGGGGCATTCAGCGCCATCATGTCCGAGCGCACAGCAACCATCGGTATGATTGCCATGACCTCTGCCGGATTTGCTGCCTATATGAGCAAAATCGGCGCTGCGGATTGCCTGGTTAAGGCATGTGCCAAACCGCTGCAGGCGATCAACAAACCTTATCTGATTCTGGCTCTGGCCTTCATTATTGGGCAGACATTGAATCTGGTGATTCCAAGCCCTGCTGGGCTAGCCATGCTGTTGCTCATCTCTTTCTATCCGATCCTGTTGCAGGCTGGGGTTAGCCCACTCTCTGCCGCCGTGGTGATAGGCACGTGTGGTTCTCTCGACCTTGGGCCAGGGTCTGGTAACTCCAACGTTGCAGCAGAATTGCTGGATATGTCGATTGTCGAGTACTTCGCCACAACCGAGATCCTGGTAGCCATACCGGTTACCTTAACCGTTGCGGCCACGCATTTCTTTGTACAGAAATGGTTTGATAAGCGAGATGGCGTGCAACAACCTCAGTCTGTGGTTAACGCGACCAGCAAAGAAAACGACGTTCCTTATTCAAGACTCTATGCATTTCTGCCGTTCCTGCCTCTGGCGTTGTTGCTTATTTTCTCCGAGATTGGCATTGAAGGCATCACCATCAACGCCCCGATCGCCATGTTTGCCTCGTTGATTATTATCCTAGGGATTGATGCCTTTAAAGTTAAAAGCCTGCATAAGGCGCTGGATCGCTCCTTTGAGTTCTTTAAAGGCATGTCGGGTGCTTTCAGTACTGTGGTTGTTTTAATTGTTGCCGCGACCACATTTACATTGGGTCTGGATGCGATTGGTGCCGTTGATGCCATGAAGTCGATGATTCTGGCAGGGAATGTTCACTACATCCTGATCACCCTATTCGGCATGCTTATCATCGCATTCACCGCGATGTTAACCGGTTCCGGGAGTGCTGCGTTTGTTAGCTTCGCCAATCTGGGTTCAGAGCTCTCCGCTGCCGCGGGCGTTAAAACCGTCCTCATGCTGGTTCCGATGCAACACGCCGCTGGTTTTGGCCGTTCCTTGTCTCCTGTTGCAGCCGTGGTTATCGCGGTGGCGGTGGCAGCAAATGTCAGTCCATTCGCCATCCTCAAGCGCGCGGCAATCCCCTGCATCGTTGGCATTCTTGCCACCATGTTCTACACACAAATTATTTTTGGTTAATGGTGCCTACTGATGACTACATGCTATGACCCAACAAGCTATACCCTGAATCGTAATGGTTTTGAGAATATTTATGATGATGCCAACATTTACCAGACATGGCTGGATATCGAGGCGGCACTGGCGAAAGTACAAATTGAGCTGGGCATTATTCCCAAGGAAGAGGGAGAGGTCATCATCAAGCACTGTGATATTACGCTGCTCGACGTCGACAATATTATTCAGGGCTATATTAAAACAAAACACCCACTGGTACCGGTCCTGAATGAATTAGGCCGTATCGTTGGAGATAGTGCAGCGAAATATATTCACTATGGGATCACCACGCAAAATATTCAGCAAACGGCAGAGCTTTATCTGTGTAAAAAATTTAACCAGGAATTTATTTCCATCATCGATAAAATTGTCGCCAATATTGCTGAACTCAAACGACGCAACAAAGATGTCGTCATTGCCGCCAGGACTCACTCCAGGCATGCACTGCCCATTATGTTGAATACTAAATTCGCCGTTTGGGAAGATGAGCTGTTACGGTGCAAAGAGATTTTGACCACATCTGCTGCAGGCGTTTTTCAGGTCATGATGGGTGGCGCTGTCGGTGGATTCCATACGTTGCCTGATATCGGGCCTAAAATGCAGTCGCGCATTGCCGAATTGTTAGACATGGGTGAGATGAACATTCCCAGCCGGGCGATCAGGGTGCATATGTGTCAGTACGTCAACAACCTGACATTGATTGCACAGAGTTGTGCCAAAATCGCCGAAGAAGTCTATATCAGCACCTCTGAGGAATACTCAGAAATGAGTGAAGGCTTCTCCGAAGGGCAAATTGGCAGTAGCACCATGCCACAGAAGATCAATCCGGCGCTCTGCTACGGCATCATCGGGAATGCGAGGATCCTGTTCAGTATGCCAGGAACCATGCTGAATATGGCCGTTCGACCGTTTGAAGCGGATGGTTGCAGCAACCTGATCATCGACAATTCGCTCCGTCAGGCCAATCTGCTTGCGCATGAAATTCTGCTGAAAACAGAGGTACTACTGAAGGATCTGTTTATCGACAAAGCCGCCATGCGAAGAAACCTTAAAATCACTGACGGAATGATTAACGCTGAAAAAGTGATGATGGAGTTATCAAAGAAAGGGCTGGGCAAAGCAAAAGCACACGAAGCGGTTTATGACATCATCATGACGGCTAAAAAAGAGTCTCTCTCTTTTAGTGAGTCCTACGCCCGCCAGCATGAGTTGCATAACTATCTGTCCACAGAGGATTTTGCCAGGGCAATTTCGCCAGAGGCTTACACTGGCGTGGAATATTGCTGATATTCGCTTTATCTCCCACGCTTTCCACAAAAAAACACCGGCTCAGGCCGGTGTTCTTTATCAATTCGCACCCACCAAATCTTGCGCACAAGCCCACGCAGAGCTCCACGCCCACTGGAAGTTATAGCCACCTAACCAACCGCTCACGTCCATCACTTCACCGATGAAATACAGGCCGGGTACGTTACGCGCTTCCATGGTACGTGAGCTGAGTTCGTTGGTGTCCACACCGCCAAGCGTCACTTCTGCGGTGCGATAACCTTCAGTGCCGTTAGGTTGCACACGCCACTCTTGCAGCGTTGCCAGTAACTCACTTTGTTGGCGGGAGTTCAGCTGCTTGAGTGTCACATCCGGTATCTGCCCTAACTGCTGCAGGCATTCTACAAGGCGTTTGGGTAATACGAATGCCAGCGTATTTTTCAGGCTTTGATTAGGGTGAGCATTGCGCTGTTCGTTGAGAAGCTCATCCAGATCGGTATCGGGAAGTAAGTTAACGCTCACAAACTCGCCAGGCTGCCAGTAACTTGAAAGCTGCAGCACCGCAGGACCCGATAAGCCACGATGGGTGAACAACAGGCTTTCGCGGAAGCTAACACCGTTTTCGGCAGTGATGACAGACGGCACTGAAACACCGGACAGCACCTGCAGCTGTTCGAGTAGCGGTTTATGCAGCGTAAAAGGCACCAGTCCTGCGCGGGTCGGTAAAACCTTCAGCCCAAACTGCTCGGCAATTTTGTAGCCGAACGGTGTCGCGCCAAGACCAGGCATTGAAAGGCCGCCAGTCGCGATGACTAATTTTGCCGCTTGTACGCTGTCGCCATTTAATTGGAGGGTATAGCCATTTTCATCACGTTCGATGCCTAACACTTCGCTACGCAAGCGTGTGGTGACGTTCCCTTTTTCACATTCGGCAACCAGCATATCGACAATTTGTTGTGCCGAATCATCACAGAAAAGTTGACCCAGCGTCTTCTCATGCCACGCAATACCATGCTTGCCGACCATGTCGATAAAATCCCATTGGGTATAACGCGCAAGTGCAGATTTGCAAAAATGTGGGTTTTGGCTGAGATACGCGGCAGGTTCGATATAAAGGTTAGTAAAGTTGCAACGCCCGCCACCGGACATCAGGATCTTACGGCCCGGTTTTTTACCGTTATCGATGAGTAACACACGACTGCCTGCTTGCCCTGCCATCGCAGCACAGAACATTCCTGCGGCACCCGCACCAATAATAACAGCATCAAACTTTTCCACGACCGGCTCCTGACTATACTCAATGCAAGGAAGTGTAAAGATAGGCGCATGGTCGCACCAGCTAAATGCGCACCAGTAATCGCAGGTGATTGAAAATAAATATGTAAATCTTTTCAATGTTTGATGAAGGACAGACAAACATCAAGAAAAGTCCATATTTCTGTTGGCGCATTACGGAGTTGTCTTACATAATGCGCCGCGTTCATGTCCTCACAATGGCGTAACGTCTATGGAATTTCTGTTTACCGGCCTGGATCTACATACCGGGCTCTTGTTATTACTTGCCCTGGCATTTGTTCTCTTCTACGAAGCGATCAATGGCTTTCATGACACTGCGAATGCAGTGGCAACCGTTATTTATACACGTGCAATGCGATCGCAACTCGCGGTGGCAATGGCGGCGTTATTTAACTTTCTCGGCGTTCTGCTCGGTGGATTGAGCGTGGCGTATGCGATTGTGCATATGTTGCCAACCGATCTGCTGTTGAACGTAGGGTCCGCTCATGGCCTCGCCATGGTGTTCTCTATGTTGCTGGCCGCTATCATCTGGAACCTCGGCACCTGGTATTTTGGTCTGCCGGCTTCCAGCTCCCATACGCTTATCGGTGCCATCATTGGTATTGGTTTGACGAACGCGTTGATGACCGGCACTTCGGTTGTTGATGCGCTGAATATCCCGAAAGTGATTGGGATTTTCATGTCGTTGATCCTCTCCCCAATCGTGGGTCTGGTGGTCGCGGGCGGGTTAATCTTTTTGCTACGTCGCTACTGGAGCGGCACCAAGAAGCGCCGCCGTATCCACCTCACACCGGCTGAACGTGAAAAACAAGACGGCAAGAAAAAACCGCCATTCTGGACGCGTATCGCCCTGATTATCTCCGCTATTGGCGTGAGTTTCTCTCATGGTGCTAACGACGGTCAGAAAGGCATTGGTTTGATCATGCTGGTGCTGATTGGTGTCGCTCCTGCGGGCTTCGTGGTGAATATGAATGCTTCCGGTTACGACATTGCTCGTACTCGCGATGCCATCACCCACCTTGAGCAATACTATGCACAGCACAGCGATGCGATTAAGCACGTCATCGATCTCAATCCAGCTATTCCAACCCCTGAAGAAGTGAAGGGCCAGGATAAGCCTGCTGAGTTCCATTGCGATGCGAGCCGCGCCATCATTGCGGTACAGCGTGCGAAAGAGCTGCTGGGCAATCTCGACAGCTACGACAAGTTAAGCATTGAGCAGCGTAGCCAGATGCGCCGTCTGTTGCTTTGCATCTCTGATACATCAGAAAAAGTCGCCAAGCTGCCGGAAACCAAACCGGAAGATAAGCGCTTCCTGAAAGAGCTGAAAACTGACTTGCTGTATACCATCGAGTACGCACCAATCTGGATTATCATGGCGGTCGCTCTGGCGCTCGGCATCGGTACCATGATCGGCTGGCGTCGTGTGGCAACCACTATCGGTGAGAAGATTGGTAAGAAAGGCATGACCTATGCGCAGGGTATGTCCGCGCAGGTGACCGCCGCCGTCTCCATCGGTATTGCGAGCTACACCGGTATGCCGGTTTCCACGACTCACGTGCTGTCTTCTTCCGTAGCGGGGACGATGGTGGTTGATGGTGGTGGTTTGCAGCGTAAGACAGTCACCAATATCCTGATGGCGTGGGTGTTTACTCTGCCAGTATCGATTTTGCTGTCTGGTTGCCTGTACTGGATTTCACTGCACTTCATTTAAACATGATGCGGTGATCGCAAGACGACAAAAAGCGGGTCAGGAAACTGGCCCGCTTTTTTTATGCCTCTAAACCCTCAATGCCAAATCATCAAACCAATCAGACTTATCATCACCAGCCCACACAACGCGCTGGTCAAAATAAACTGACGGCGTAGACGTTCGCAACGGCGGATAAACTCATCGTCATGATGGTCAAGATAACGCTGGGCGTAGATATAGCTCACCAGGCGAATCTGTTTACTGGGTTGCCCGTGAGAGGTAAAGAAGCCTCCCCCATCGACATATTGATAGAGCAGCGGATCGCACCCGCGCAGTACCACCAGTAACGCGCGCAAAGATGAGTAATAACGCGCCATATTCACAACACAAACTACACAAAGCGCCCAAAAAAGCGCGACGGTGCTGATCATCATAATTACCCCCCCGGTGAAGCCCCAGTACATCACTCCAGGGCAACCTCTCACCCCGAAAACCAGAAAGACCGTTCAGCGAGCCCAAAAAACCGATCCAGTTCACATTACTATTCCGGAACGGCTTATTTAATAGTGTAGGAGATCCGTTAATTTTTTCGCCACATCGTTAACCTTTATCAAGGCGATAAAAGCCATTTAAGGCTTAAATGTATACGGCGGTGGCACATTGACGATA
This sequence comes from Buttiauxella sp. WJP83, assembly GCF_027594725.1. Taxonomy (NCBI): domain Bacteria; kingdom Pseudomonadati; phylum Pseudomonadota; class Gammaproteobacteria; order Enterobacterales; family Enterobacteriaceae; genus Buttiauxella; species Buttiauxella sp. WJP83. Next base: position 85,163 of record NZ_CP110080.1, on the reverse strand, counting down.
TCTATCATTCACTATAGGGTAGAAATATCATCTACAATTTAGGTCCTTACACGCGGGTAACAGTGATGTCGTACATCGTGTTATCCGACCAGGCTGGTCATCGACAACTTATGGAAGGAGTAAAATTATGGCTTACAAACACATTTTGATCGCGGTAGACCTCTCCCCGGAGAGCAAAGTACTGGTGGAAAAAGCGGTGTCTATGGCTCGTCCATACAACGCGAAGGTTTCCCTGATTCATGTCGATGTAAATTACTCCGATCTCTATACCGGATTGATCGATGTAAATCTGGGCGATATGCAGAAGCGCATTTCTGAGGAAACTCACAACGCACTGAGCGAATTGTCTAGCGGCGCGGGCTATCCGATTACTGAAACCCTGAGCGGTAGCGGTGATCTTGGCCAGGTTTTGGTGGATGCAATTAAGAAATACGATATGGATTTAGTCGTCTGCGGCCATCACCAGGACTTCTGGAGCAAACTGATGTCCTCTGCTCGCCAGCTGATCAATACCGTTCACGTTGATATGTTGATTGTTCCATTGCGTGACGAAGACGAAGACTAACGTTTAACCGCACCAGGTCGCCCTCACCCTAACCCTCTCCCCCAGGAGAGGGGATTATCTGGTTTCTCCCTCTCCATCAGGGAGAGGGTCGGGGTGAGGGTTGTTTTATTCAGCCGTACCCGGATAAATATCAAAACGATGGCCTTTGGTCACCACCGCGTTATGCGTTTCCACCCCCGCCAGTGGCGGTGCGTAGTCCGGGCGCTTCACTACCACGCGTTTTGTTGCAAGCTTCTGGGCTGGTGCCAGCAAACCATCCGCATCTTCGTCCGGCCCAACCAGCGACTGGAACACACGCATCTCCTTCTTCACCAGCGCGCTTTTCTGCTTATGCGGGAACATCGGGTCGAGGTAGACCACTTCCGGGCGCGGGGTAATATCGCTTAATGCCGTCAGGCTTGAGGCGTGGATCAGTTGCAAACGCTCCTGCAACCAACCGCCGATTTCGGCATCCTGGTAGCCACGACGCAAACCATCATCCAGCAACGCGGCAACCACCGGATTACGCTCTAACATTCGCACCCGGCACCCCACAGAGGCCAGCACAAACGCATCGCGTCCCAATCCCGCCGTCGCATCCACCACATTGGGCAGATACCCGCTCTTAATGCCCACCGCTTTTGCTACCGCCTCACCGCGCCCACCGCCAAACTTGCGGCGATGCGCCATGGCGCCGGAGACAAAATCGACAAAGATACCGCCCAGCTTTGGCTCGTCGCGCTTACGCAGCTCAAGGTGTTCCGATGTTAAGACCAACGCCATCAGGGACTCGTCATCGTGCTCAAGCCCCCAGCGTTCACTCAAAATAGATAAGGCGCCGGAATCGGCGCCTGTTTCAGTCAACAGACAGATTTTCACAGAGTAAATCAGCCCTTAATGCCGTAATGGGCCAACATGGCATCCAGCTGTGGTTCGCGGCCACGGAAGCGCTTGAACAGCTCCATTGGCTCTTCAGAACCGCCACGGGTCAGAATGTTATCAAGGAAAGACTGCCCGGTTTCACGGTTGAAAATACCTTCATTTTCAAAGCGCGAGAACGCATCCGCGGCCAGCACATCTGCCCACAGATAGCTGTAATAACCCGCTGCATAACCGCCAGCAAAGATATGGCTGAACGCATGTGGGAAGCGGCCCCACGTCGGCGATGGCACCACAGCAACCAGTTTCTTGATTTCATACAGAGTTTCCAGCACCTTCGCACCCTGCTCTGGATTAAATTCAGCGTGCAGACGGAAGTCGAACAGGCCGAACTCAAGCTGGCGCAGAATAAACAGCGCGGCCTGGTAGTTCTTCGCCGCCAGCATTTTATCCAGCAGCTCTTTTGGCAATGGCTCGCCCGTCTCAAAATGACCCGAGATAAACGCCAACGCTTCCGGCTCCCAGCACCAGTTTTCCATAAACTGGCTCGGCAACTCGACGGCATCCCATGGCACACCGTTGATGCCAGAAACACCCGCCGTTTCGACTTTGGTCAGCATATGGTGCAAACCGTGGCCAAACTCATGGAACAGGGTGATCACTTCGTCATGGGTAAACAGCGCAGGTTTGCCATTGACCGGGCGGTTAAAGTTACAGGTCAGGTAAGCGACCGGCTTTTGCAGTGAGCCATCAGCTTTGCGCATCTGCCCCACGCAGTCATCCATCCATGCCCCGCCGCGTTTGTTTTCACGGGCATACAGGTCGAGATAGAAGCTACCGCGCAGTTCACCTTTTTCGTCATAAAGCTCGAAGAAACGCACGTCAGAATGCCAGACATCGATATCTTTACGCTCTTTCGCGGTGATGCCATAAATACGTTTCACCACTTCGAACAAACCATTTACCGCACGATCTTCCGGGAAGTACGGACGCAGTTGCTCGTCGCTGATGCTGTATAAATGCTGCTTCTGTTTTTCGCTGTAATAGGTAATATCCCACGGTTCCAGCGCATCAACATTGAACTCTTTTTTCGTAAACTCGCGCAGTTGTGCCAGTTCAGCTTCACCCTGCGGACGGGCGCGTTTAGCCAGATCGGTCAGGAACTCCAACACTTGCTGCGGGTTCTCAGCCATTTTGGTGGCGAGTGATTTTTCCGCGTAGTTATCAAAGCCCAGCAACTCTGCCAGTTCGTGGCGCAATGCGAGGATTTCTTCCATGACTGGCGTGTTATCCCACTTACCTGCGTTCGGCCCCTGATCGGAGGCGCGAGTCGCATAGGCGCGGTACATTTCTTCACGCAGTTCGCGGTTGTCGCAGTATGTGAGGACCGGCAAATAGCTTGGGATATCCAACGTCAGCAACCAGCCGTCCAGCTCTTTCGCTTCGGCTTGAGCACGGGCGGCCGCCATTGCGCTCTCCGGCATGCCAGAAAGCTCGGCATCGTCGGTGATAAGTTTGGTCCAGCCTTGAGTCGCATCCAGCACGTTGTTGCTGTAGGTAGAACCTAGCTCAGACAAACGCGCAGCAATTTCACCATAACGCTTTTGTTTTTCTTCTGGCAAACCGATCCCTGAAAGCTCGAAATCACGCAGTGCGTTATCCACCGCCTTCTTCTCAGCAACGCTCAGGTCCGCGTAATACGCGCCATCACGCAAGTTGCGGTAAGCCTGATAAAGACCTTCGTGTTGGCCTACCCACGTGCTGTATTCAGACAGCAGCGGCAACGTCTGCTCGTAAGCTTCACGCAGTTCCGGGCTGTTCTGTACTGAATTCAAATGGCTCACTGGCGAGAAAATACGCCCCAGGCGATCGTCTACTTCCGCCAGCGGCTGGCAAAGATTATCCCAGGTATAAGGCGCACCCTGTGCGACCACGCTTTCGACTTTCGCACGGCAATCATCCAGTGCTTGCTGCACTGCGGGGACAATATGTTCAGGTTTGAGAGCGGAAAACGGCGGCAGATCGAAAGGCGTTAACAATGGATTGGTCATAAGCGCGGTTCCTGATTTTGGGTATAGCTTTTAACATGAGGCTTAGTGTAGTTAATTTCAATGCCGGGCGGCGAGCATAACGCGGTATACTGAGTACATTATTTTGTCTTTGGAAACCCTGCAATCCATGCTCAGTTATCGCCACAGCTTTCACGCCGGCAACCATGCCGACGTACTGAAACATACCGTTCAATCCTTAATCATTGAATCGTTGAAAGAAAAAGATAAACCTTTTCTTTACCTCGACACGCATGCGGGAGCTGGCCGATACAAACTGAGCAGCGAACACGCCGAGCGTACTGGTGAATACCTGGAAGGTATCGGCCGTATCTGGCAACACGATGATTTGCCTGCTGAACTTGAGCCGTATATCAGCGCGGTAAAACACTTTAACCAGAGCGGCCAGTTGCGTTATTACCCAGGCTCCCCGCTGATTGCCCGCCAGCTTTTGCGTGAACAAGACAGCCTGCAACTGACCGAGCTGCACCCGTCTGACTTCCCGCTGCTGCGTTCTGAATTCCTGAAAGACAGCCGTGCCCGCGTTGAGCGCGCTGACGGCTATACCCAGTTGAAGTCAAAACTGCCGCCGGTTTCGCGTCGCGGTCTGATCCTTATCGACCCACCGTATGAAATTAAAACCGATTACCAGGCCGTCGTCACCGGCATCAGTGAAGGTTATAAGCGTTTTGCTACAGGCACTTACGCGCTGTGGTATCCGGTTGTTATGCGCCAGCAAATCAAACGTATGCTGCGCGAGCTGGAAGAAACCGGTATTCGCCGTATTCTGCAAATCGAATTAGCCGTTCTCCCGGATAGTGACCGCCGTGGCATGACCGCCTCTGGCATGATTGTTATCAACCCGCCGTGGAAACTTGAGCAGCAAATGGCTAATGTACTGCCGTGGTTGCATAAAACGCTGGTGCCTTCAGGCAACGGCTCGACCACGTTGAGTTGGGTTGTGCCTGAGTAAACCAGCTATCAGAGCAATCGGTGGAACCAAACTCTCGGCGCGCTACAATCGCGAATATTTTTTCGACTCATTAGGGAAACATCATGACCAAACATTATGACTACCTCGCCATTGGCGGCGGCAGCGGCGGTATTGCCTCCATTAACCGTGCGGCAATGTATGGGAAGAAATGCGCACTCATTGAGGCGAAAGAGCTGGGTGGCACCTGCGTAAACGTGGGTTGTGTGCCGAAAAAAGTGATGTGGCATGCGGCGCAAATCGCAGAGGCTATTCATCAGTACGGCCCGGACTACGGCTTTGACACCACAGTGAATAAATTCGACTGGGACAAACTGATCGCCAGCCGTACCGCCTATATCGACCGCATTCACACGTCTTACGACAACGTTCTGGGTAAAAACAACGTTGACGTGATTCGTGGCTTTGCCAAATTTGTCGATGCACACACTGTGGAAGTTAACGGCGAAACCATCACCGCTGACCACATTCTGATTGCGACCGGCGGCCGTCCAAGCCATCCGTCAATTCCAGGTGCTGAATACGGTATTGATTCCGACGGTTTCTTCGAACTCCCTGCACTGCCAAAACGTATTGCCGTCGTGGGTGCGGGTTATATCGCCGTTGAAATCGCAGGTGTGGTTAACGCGCTGGGCTCAGAAACTCACCTGTTTGTGCGCCAACACGCGCCGCTGCGGTCTTTTGACCCGCTGATTGTCGAAACGCTGCTGGAAGTGATTAACACCGAAGGCCCGACGCTGCACACACACGCCGTGCCAAAATCGGTTGAGAAGAATGCTGATGGTAGCCTGACGCTGCACCTGGAAGATGGCCGTTCGCAGACCGTAGATTGCCTGATTTGGGCGATTGGCCGCCAACCTGCAACGGACAGCTTCAATTTGGCCGTTACCGGTGTGAAAACCAACGCCAAAGGCTACATTGAAGTTGATAAATTCCAGAACACCAGCGTGCCTGGCATTTATGCCGTGGGCGATAATACCGGCGCTGTAGAACTGACGCCCGTTGCCGTTGCCGCAGGCCGTCGCCTGTCTGAGCGCCTGTTTAACAACAAGCCTGACGAGCATCTGGATTTCAACAACGTCCCAACCGTGGTCTTCAGCCATCCGCCAATCGGCACTGTTGGCTTAACAGAGCCACAAGCGCGTGAGCAGTACGGCGACGACAATGTGAAGGTGTATAAATCTTCCTTCACCGCGATGTATACCGCAGTCACCTCTCACCGCCAGCCGTGCCGCATGAAACTGGTATGCGCAGGCCCGGACGAGAAAATTGTCGGCATCCACGGCATTGGTTACGGTATGGATGAAATGCTGCAAGGCTTCGCGGTAGCGCTGAAAATGGGCGCAACCAAGAAAGACTTCGACAACACCGTAGCGATTCACCCGACCGGTTCGGAAGAATTCGTTACTATGCGCTAAACCGCGCCCCCGTCTTTGAAGACGGGGAAATAAATCACAAGGCTGTGGATCTTAAGATCCGCAGCCTTTTTATTTACGTTGCGGACTCGCGCTGCAAAAAATACAGCTCAAATAATCAAAACGCTAACTCATTAATTCTTATGTGTATGTGCAACAGAATCTATAAAAGCGCAAAGAAAAATATATTTTAAATTATTTAGTTACATTTGGAATTAGTTAGCGAACTTATACTCTTTAGCCTGATGCTGTATGAAATATTATTTATTCAAGATCTACGTTATTTATATTCTAGGAATTATCTCATGAACAAGACATCACCCCTGATTGGTATAATGACTGGTGTGTTGCTGGTGTCCACGCTGTCCATTAGCACTGCAAATGCGACTATACAAGGTCAGCAACGCCGTGAGGCAAGGGATACTCGCCAGGATACCAGAGATACTGCACGTCAGGAAAAACGCGAATGCATCGTCAGCAATGATAAAAGTAATCATGATTGCCGACAGGATAAACGCCAAACCAAACAAGATGGCCGCCAGAAAGCACGCGATATTAAATATTAATACTGGCAGTATCCCAAACTGAGCAGAATAAAATTGGAGCGCACATTTTTGCGTATTTATATGTCCAGGAGGGCAATTTAGTGAAAAAATACATTCCCGGTTTATTGATCTTATCTTTCGCATTTTCAGGCAACGTATTGGCGCTTGATAAAACATCAGGTGGTGCAATTGCCGGAGCCGCAATTGGTGCCGCAACAGGTAAAACGGTGAAAAGCACCGTGGGTGGCGCTGTCGTTGGTGGTGGCACCGGTGCAATGTTTAAGAGCGGTGATACAGGTAAAGCCGCTCGTAAAGGCGGTGCCATTGGTGCCGCAGTGGGTGGCGTTGCGGCAGCAGCGACGGGCAACAACGTGTTAAAAGGCGCGGCTGTGGGTGCAGGTGGCGGTGCCTTGATTGGCGAAGCCACACACTAAATATTCAGCGGTGGGGGTCTCCCTCACCGCATCGCGTCATAAATCGCTTTCTGAATCTCCACCGCACGTTTTTCGTCAGTCTCAGTTGAGTCAGAATTGCGTTGCTGTTGCGCCTGAAGCCGTAATTTTGCGCGTTCTAAATCTTCTTTCTGCCGCTTAACCGTCTCTGGTGTGCTGCAAAAAGTTTGCAGGAATTGTTTGCGCAGCGAAGTGAGACTTTGCCCGTCGTTCATCGCCTGGCTGACGGTTCTGACCATACGCCGACACGGACGCTCTTCATCCATTTGCGAAGGGTATTGCAGCAACGTATTGAGAGCATCGCGATAATCTCCTGCCAGCGCAGATTCGGTGTAATACACTTTCCAGTTCATACCGCTCTGCATAAACAGACGCACCACCGTAGAGTCGCCACGCTCAATGGCTGAGCGCAAATTTCCCTCTTCCCAGGTAATGCCGATATTCGCCAGCTTTTCACGCGCACTTTGACTATACGGTTGTGAATCAACCACCGTCACTTTCGCCGAGTCACTGTTAGCCTTCGCAGGCTTTTTAGTGATCTCACTCAGGATATTCATACCGACTATCGCCGCGCTAATCAGCGCCACACCCGCCACGCACCACATCAACATACGTAGCGTTTCACCGGTGTCCTGCTTTTTTTTGGTATGACGCAAGTCGGGATGATCAATGGTGTCACGCACTTCATCCGAATCACGACCCGCCTGATGATATTTTTTATGAGCAAGTTCAATAAATTCCTGCACCTGAGCGTCATCTGCAGCCATGAATGCCGCCGGATTGACTGTCGTTCGCCCTTCATCCCAGGCACGCTGAATAGCCGCACTGCTTTCCTGGTAATAGCTATCCAACAACGCGAGTTGCACCGAGGTCAGTGGCGGTTGTTGAATGAGGTGATTGCGAATTTCGCGCACGTCGTCGAGAAAGGTTTGTAGCGTTTTGCGTTGATCAATAAACAGATTCAGCTGCGACGAGCTGTGGAATATTTCGGCATAGTGGTTCGCAAACTCCTTTTTATCGACCACCATCAAAGCGAGTTCGCCAAATCGCATCCCGCTTAAAACATCACCCTGCTCTCCATGCTTTAACCAACGGCGAACACAATCGGCACCAAACTGTTTTTTCAGCTTATTCACCAGGTGTGACTGACTGGGATAATTTTTCGTAATCATCGCTTTCAGCATTAATTCCAGCGCCCGCATCTGGCGTAAAGCCTTTTGCTGTTCTGCCTCGCTGTTCTTATCGAGCTCAGTCGAATAACCCAGCAGTGGCTGCTTTAAGCGCACCAGTTCGAGATAACTGACAAAACGCAGTGCAGAAATAAGCTGGTTATGGCTGATTTCCTGGCCACTTTCATATTGCGGCACCAGTTGTTGTAAATGGCGCAGCAGCAGAGTGAACTGTGAAATCTCTGCATCATTGAGGTTTAACCGCTTTGCCACTGCCATCCAACTGCCGAGTGCCAGGCGAGCCTGCTCCAACTGCTGAAAAAACCATTGAGGATCTTTGCCTTCTGAGGCTGTGATGGTGAGCAGTGGCAGGATTTGTAATGACGCCTGGCGGCAAACACTCAGGCAAGTCTCAAACTTTTCCCGCATCAGCAACTGTGAAGCGCTGGTCATGGTTATCCTTTATTGGGCACGAATGTCTGGGTAGAAAAACGCAATTACACAACAGACTAACGCAAGTGCTGCATGCCCAATGGCGATAAAAGAGAGCAAAATCTACGCGTTCTCCAGCGCCAGATTTAACGCTTCCCCCGTTTTACGCAACGCGGCTTCGGTTGCGGCATCACACGGCGATGCATAATTCAGGCGCAGGCAGTTGCGATACTTCCCTGACGCTGAAAGCAGCGAGCCCGCCGCAATATGGATATGCTCTTCGCGCAGCGCACAGCAAATCGGTACGATATCAATATTTTCCGGCAGCTCAACCCACATCATAAAGCCGCCCTGTGGACGACTGACGCAAATACCGCACGGGAAATAGTGCCGAACATGACAGGTAAAATCTTCGAGATTGCGCTGGTAAAGTTGGCGCATACGGCGCAGATGGCGATGGTAGTTACCGTTGCGAATAAACTCTGCCACAGCGAGTTGTGAGAAGGTCGAGGTACTGCCAGTGACGATATATTTCATGTGCAAAGCGCGATCCAGATAGCGGCCCGGCACAATCCAGCCGACTCGCAAACCTGGTGCCAGCGTTTTAGAAAAAGAGCTACACAGCAGTACGCGACCATCAACATCCATTGATTTAATCGTCATTGGACGGGGATATTCATAAGCCAGCTCGCCGTAAACATCATCCTCAATGATGGCAATATCAAAACGTTGCGCGAGCGTCAGCACTGCTTTCTTACGTGCATCCGGCATAATAAACCCCAGAGGGTTATTGCAGTTTGGCACCAGAATCACCGCTTTAATCGGCCACTGCTCAAGCGCTAATTCCAATGCTTCCACGCTGATCCCCGTCACAGAATCTGTCGGTATTTCAACAACTTTAATGCCAAATGCCCGCAGCATCTGCATGGTGCCATGAAACGACGGCGACTCCACCGCCACAATGTCACCCGCTTCACACACCGCGCGAATTGCAATCGACAAGGCTTCGTGGCAACCAGTGGTTATCAGAATATCGTCGGCGGTTGCCACGCAGCCGCTATCCAGCATCAGACGGGAGATTTGCTCGCGCAGCGAACGCATGCCGTGAATGCTGTCATAGCCGAGCAATTCGGATTGTTGATACTGCGCGATGCGGCTCAGTTCGCGCCATAGAGGTTTGATGGTCGGTTGTGTTACATCCGGGACGCCGCTGCCCAGAGCAATAATATCGCCCTCTTCACGGGTAACCAGTTGCTCGAGCACCGCGTCCCATTGCGTGACCTCGACAGGCCGCTGTACCGGGCGGGTCAGTTGCGGAACCGGGGGTTGCGCTTTACGTTGCGTGACGAAATACCCGGAACGGGGTTGCGGTGAAATCAGCTGTTTGTCTTCCAGCAGATGATAAGCCTGCTGCACGGTGCTGATACTCACGCCATGCTCATTACTCAGGCTGCGTACCGAAGGCAGGCGTTCACCACTGCGATACAACCCTTGTTCAATGCGGTCTGCCAGCAATGTGGCGAGATGTTGGTAGCGCGTCATGCTGTATCCTCTTAAGCAACCATACAGACAGAAAAACCAGTACAGAGTGGTGACATATTCGCCATTCAGATCATGTTTTAGCGCTTCTGTATGTTAAATAAAAGTAATATTTGAATCTGTCGGCTATCTGTATGGCGGCGCATGATGACCCTCGAACTCACAAGAGGAGCAACATCATGGGCTTTGAAGAAAACCGTTCTCATAAACCGTTTTATGGCTTTGTGATGATTTACCATTATTTCCGGCAACGCTGGTTACAACGCCAGACGGCGCGCGTACTGCAAGGGCTCAGTAAGGAACAATTACGCGATATTGGACTGACTACGGATGATTTATCACGCTGGAATTAACCTCATATAACGGCGCAATTTTCTGGCGCCGTTATTTTTTTGCTGCTATGTAGAGTGAGTCCACACAGCAGAGCAACCAATATGCTTTCACTCAAAACCTCACGACTGAATTTAACGCAAGTTACCGAACAAGACTGGCCGAGCTTTTTACAGCTGCAACAAGATCCTGTCGTTATGCGTTACGTCTCCGATGACCGCAAAGAAGCGGAAATCCGCCAAATCTTTAATTCACGTCTGGTGCGCTGGGAATTGCACAGCCGCCATTGGTTATGCCTCGCAATGCGCGATAAACATAACGGGATGCTGATTGGCTTCACTGGATTTGTGCGCGGTGAGGATGACATAGCGGAAGTCGGCTTTATCCTCGATTCAGCCTTCCACGGGCAAGGTTATGGTTATGAATCGCTTCATACCCTTTGCCGTTTTGCCTTTGAAAAATGCGCCATGCGAAAACTGACTGCCACAGTGACGGTGGGAAATATCGGCTCGAAGAAAGTATTGGAAAAAGCGGGCTTTCAGCCAGAGGGGATACTGCGCGAAAATTACTTCATCGGCGGTGCCTGGCAAGATGACTGGATTTTTGGCTTGTTACGCAGCGAGTTCAGATAAAACACGGGCCGCACATTCTCGGCGGCCCATACAGCGTGATGACTTAGTTATACATCTCAGCGACACCAAACACTTTGTTATCACCGCCTGCAGAGATAATGCGGATAGATTTCGCGCCAGCCTGTTCAGCTTTTGCTTGTAATTGTGCCTGTAGGCTATCGATGTTTGACGCGCCACTGACGGAAACTGTACCGATTTTCTGGCCTTCAACGGCCTCGGTGGTTGCTGCGAAAGATGAGAATGAAGCGGCAAGAGTCATAACTACGGCAAAATATTTGATGCTTTTCATGGTGATTATCCTTGAGGTCTGTTTAAGTGAGAAAGCGCGTTTGCTTTCGATGTGATAAGAATAGCGCTGCACCTCAAGGGGTGATAGTGGAATGATTCGCTTAAATCATTCAATATTTTTGACAAATATTTAACGCGCGAAGGTGAGGTTTATTTCACCTTCGCAACTGCACCCACTTACAAAAACATTCCGCCTGAAACTTCAATACGCTGCGCATTCATCCAGCCACTTTCATCGCTCAGCAGAACCGCAATCGCGTTGCCAATATCATCAGGTTGCCCAACGCGTCCCAACGCAGTTTGTGCAGCGATAGCGCTCGCCACCTGCTCATTGTCACGCACAACACCCCCGCCAAAATCTGTCGCAATCGCGCCCGGAGCAATGATATTGACCGAGATCCCTCTCGCCCCCAGTTCTTTTGCCTGATAGCGCGTCAGCACTTCCATCGCCCCTTTCATCGCGGCGTAAGCCGCTTTTCCTGGCAAAGCGAAGCGCGTCAGGCCAGTCGATACATTCAAAATGCGACCACCATCTTTAATCAGCGGCAATAAGTGCTGGGTGAGGAAGAACGGCCCCTTCAAATGGATGTTCATTAATTCATCAAACTGCGCTTCTGTTGTTTTTTCGAACAGCGCATCGAGACCCGTACCGGCATTGTTTAATAAATAATCAAACGAGTCGCGATGCCACACGTCACGCAGTTGTTGCTTCACTTCTGTAGCAAAAGCCGGGAAGGTTACGCTATCGGCGACGTTCAATTGAATTGCCACCGCTTTCACGCCTGTTAGCTCAATTTCGCGCACCACATCCTGCGCTTCTTGCTGCTTGCTGTTGTAGGTCAGAATAATATTCACTCCGCGGGCTGCTAGTTTCAACGCCGCGTTTTTACCTAATCCCCGGCTGCCGCCGGTCACTAATGCGATTGTTTGACTCATGATTTGCCCCTTCGATGACTGTTCGGTGATTGAGGTAAAGCTTATTAGCTGCTACAAAATCAATAAAGAGCGCCCATAACGCATCACTGTTTCTCTACCAACAACAATGTGAGAAAAAAGTGGATAAAATACATGCAATGCAACTATTCATTAGAGTGGCTGAACTTGAGAGTTTTTCTCGTGCAGCCGACACTCTGGGCCTTCCTAAAGGTAGCGTATCGCGCCAAATTCAGGCGTTAGAAGCCATGCTTGGAACAAGGTTATTGCACCGCACGACGCGACGCGTGCAGTTGACACAAGATGGCATGGTTTATTACGAGCGCTGTCGCGATCTATTAGCCAATCTTGATGAACTGGACGGGCTATTCCTGCATGATCCCAGCAGCGTCAGTGGGCGATTACGTGTAGATATGCCTGTAGGTGTGGCTAAAAATCTGGTGCTCCCCAAACTCCCCGCTTTCTTGCAGCAATATCCTGGTATCGAGCTGGAATTAAGCAGCAGCGATCACTTGGTGGATGTGGTGCGCGAAGGGTTCGATTGCGTGGTACGCGTCGGGCAACTTAAAGATTCAGGCCTGGTTGCCAGACCATTAGGGAAACTCACCTTAATTAACTGTGCCAGCCCAGATTATCTGGCGCGTTTTGGCTATCCGGAAAGCCTGGACGATCTGGCTTCTCACGCCGTGGTGCATTACGCGCTAAACCTCGGTAGCCGCCCGCAGGGGTTTGAAGTTTGGCTCGATAAAAGTACGCGTTGGATAAAAACCGGTGGCGTTATCACGGTGAACAGTACCGAAACCTATCAAGCCGCGTGCCTCGCTGGGCTTGGGATTATTCAGGTCCCGCGCATTGGCGTGAGAGACTTACTCAAGAGTAAAAAACTGGTGGAGATCCTGCCGCAATACCGCGCCCAACCGATGCCTGTTTCACTGCTTTATCCGCATCGACGTAATCTCTCCCGCCGCGTTCATTTGTTTATGGAATGGCTGACGGGATTAGTGAAAGGGTATGTCGATTAGCATTCAGGCTATAATTTCTTTAAGATCTTGCAGATGCAGAGGAAAAATCACCTGATGACCATGCCGGAAAGTAAAGAAAGTCGCCCTACCGATACGCCCGACGATGAACCGATCATCAAAATCAAAACCAATAATCAGACCGTCAATAAAACAATCGACAGTGTGAACAGCACTGTCGGGCGTGTCGAACGTAACCCTGTTGTTGCTCACCTGATACGCGCAGCGGAACGGTTCAACGACCGCATGGGTAATCAATTTGGTGCAGCAATCACCTATTTTTCGTTCCTGTCGCTGATCCCGATTTTGATGGTGGCATTTGCCGCCGCAGGTTACATCCTCGCGTCACATCCCACGCTGCTTGAGAGTATCTTCGAAAAGATCCTCGTCAATGTCAGTGAGCCAACGCTTGCCGCGACGCTGAAAAACACCATCAATACAGCGGTGCAACAGCGTACAACCGTGGGTCTGGTGGGTCTGCTCATTGCGCTTTATTCCGGCATTAACTGGATGGGAAATTTGCGTGAAGCGGTGCGGGCTCAGTCGCGGGAAAAATGGGAGCGGACACCGCAGGATCAGGAAAAATTCTGGACGAAGTATCTGCGTGATTTGGTGTCACTGATTGGCTTGCTGGTTGCGCTGGTTGTGACGTTATCCATCACCTCGGTTGCCGGTTCCGCCCAGACATTCCTGATTAACCTTTTGCATCTGGGCGGTATCGAATGGTTAAAACCGGTCTGGCACCTGGTTGGGCTGACGATATCTATTTTTGCTAACTACTTGCTGTTCTTCTGGATTTTCTGGCGTCTGCCACGCCACCGCCCACGTAAAAAGGCGCTTATTCGCGGCACATTTATTGCGGCCATTGGTTTTGAAGTGATCAAAATCATCATGACCTACAGCTTGCCAGCCCTCGTAAAATCACCTTCTGGCGCGGCGTTTGGTTCCGTTTTAGGATTGATGGCGTTTTTCTATTTCTTCGCCCGCCTGACGCTTTTTTGTGCCGCCTGGATTGCCACCGCACAATATAAAGATGACCCAAGAATGCCGGGTAAAACGCATAATTGATGAACAACAGGCTGGAGATGCTGGACCACTCAGCACATAAATCCAGTCTGTAACTTTTATTTAACCTAAAAGCAGTTTTATTCTCTGATTTTTTATTTATGTGAAGCATTACATAGACACTTCTTTTCTAGACTGAAAATTATCCTCTTTTTGCTCGTTAATCGAACAGCGCGGTGAACAAACCTGCGTTGAAATGCGCCTTTTGCTGTGCGTAATATGGCCTTTCGTTCGATATAAAATAAGAAAAAACTATGCAAGCCACCATCGCTACACCAGTCAATACCGAAACTGACGCCACGCCCGTTAACTCACGCGGAAAAGTGGTCGTTGCCTCGCTTGTCGGCACCGCCATCGAATTCTTCGATTTCTATATTTATGCCACTGCGGCCGTCATTGTTTTCCCGCATATCTTCTTCCCGCAGGGTGACCCTACCGCGGCGACACTCCAGTCGCTCGCTACGTTTGCCATTGCCTTCGTTGCACGTCCAATTGGTTCCGCACTGTTCGGCCATTTTGGTGACCGAGTCGGCCGCAAAGTGACCCTGGTGGCATCACTTCTGACGATGGGTGTTTCAACGGTGTTGATTGGCCTGTTGCCGAGCTACGAAACCATCGGTGTATTAGCGCCAATGCTGCTGGCACTGGCACGCTTCGGGCAGGGTTTGGGTCTGGGTGGTGAATGGGGCGGCGCTGCATTGCTGGCGACCGAGAATGCGCCACCACGTAAACGCGCGTTGTACGGTTCATTCCCGCAATTGGGCGCGCCCATCGGCTTCTTCTTTGCCAACGGCACCTTCCTGCTGCTTTCCTGGTTGCTGACTGACGAGCAATTCATGTCCTGGGGCTGGCGCGTACCGTTTATTCTGTCCGCGGTTCTGGTGATAATCGGCCTGTATGTGCGTGTTTCTCTGCATGAAACCCCAGTGTTCGCCAAAATCGCTAAGGCGGGTAAACAGGTGAAAATTCCGTTGGGTACGCTGCTGACTAAGCACCTGAAAGCGACGGTTATTGGCACGTTTATCATGCTGGCAACTTACACGCTCTTTTACATCATGACAGTCTATTCAATGACCTTCAGCACCGCCAAAGTGCCGGTAGGTCTGGGCTTCTCGCGCAACGATGTGTTGTGGATGCTGATGATGGCGGTGATTGGTTTTGGCGTAATGGTGCCAATTGCAGGTTTACTGGCTGATAAGTTTGGCCGTCGTAAATGCATGATTGTTATCACCAGTTTGATGATTGTGTTTGCGTTAGCCGTATTCCAGCCGTTATTGGGTTCGGGTAACCCGACGCTGGTGATGGCATTCCTGCTGATTGGCCTGAGCCTGATGGGTTTAACCTTCGGCCCAATGGGTGCGCTGCTGCCAGAGTTGTTCCCAACGGAAGTGCGTTATACCGGGGCATCATTCTCGTATAACGTGGCGTCGATTCTGGGTGCATCGGTCGCGCCATATATCGCAACCTGGTTGCAGGCGAATTACGGTCTGTTCTATGTCGGTGTGTATCTGGCGGCGATGTCAGCGATTACGCTGGTTGCACTGCTGATGTCTAAAGAGACACGTCATTTGTCACTGTAGTATTCGTATTTTCCCCTCACCCTAACCCTCTCCCAAAGGAGAGGGTTAGGTCCGGTTTACTCCCTCTCCTGGGGGAGAGGGCTGGGGTGAGGGCGTCCAGGCTCAAATCACTTCTTCATCTGCCCCAAAATCCTCTGGCACTGGTTCTGTTCGCCTTCTGAAGGCGAAATCAGCGCCAGCAACGCTGCTGCTGGCGTAACCAATGTCGCAAGCGCTGCAGCTACCGCGCCACGAGCAATCAGTGGGCCTGGTTTCACGCCAGCCTCTGGGTTTTTAAACGTGCCCCGCACATAAAGTGGCGAACGCAGCGTAAGAACGCGCACCCCTTTGCTTTCTGGATTGATGGTTAAATCGAGTCGCTCGCTGGCGAAGTTGGTGGTGCCGGTGACGTTAATCAGCGAATTCTCCGTATCAAAGGCAAAAATACGCGGTGAGGCTACCCCGTCGCGTAAATCCAGATTCGCGGCCGCGCAGTTTATCCGCACCTCGTCATCACCAAAGATTTGCCCGACAATGTAATTCCCCACATTCAGGCCGACGATTTCCATCAGGTTGCGGCTAATTAGCCCATCGTGCATCAGCAGTTTCAGATTGCCATCGCTGCTCCCCAGCAACTCAGCGATAGAGTTCCCCCGCCCGCGCAAATCTGCGTCACCGTTCAGTTCACCGAGTGTTTTCTGCATCGATTCCACCTTCGGCATCAGCTGTTTAAGTTGTAAACGCCGCGCCTGAATATCTGCGGTTCCCTGCATCGGCTTTTTATCGCCTTCAAGGTGGATGTTAGCGCTGATGCTGCCACCCGCCATGCCAAATTTCAGCGGCTGGAGGCGCAAGTCTGCATTCTTGAGAATCACATGCGTAGTAAGGTTGCTGAGGGGCAGCGTCCCGCTGTGTTCGATACGGCCACCTTTAAAACGCACATCGGCATCCATCACATCCCATTTGTCCGTTTCGAAACGATCGTATGGCAGAACTTTGCCGCTCGGCTGAACAGTTTTCTCGCCTTTGGCTTGCTCGGCTTGTTTGCTTTGCTGAGCGCCTTTGCCGGAATCCACGCCGATTAACGGCCCCAAATCCGCCAGCCGGAGCTGTTTAGACTCAAGGTCACCTTCCAGTTTCGGGCGCGGTTTACCTTGAGAATACGTCAGAGAACCATGAATATCGCTCTCACCAATTCGCCCGTTAAAGTTCTGATAACGGAAGACCGACCCTTTTTCCGTGTCGATTTTCGCCAGCAAATGTCCGTCAGTTTCAAAGGGCGGCGAATCCGGCAATAACACGCCGGTAAGATCGTAGAGATTACCCAACGAATCACCGGAGAATTTCAGTTGCAGATCGACACCCCCCATCTTCATGGGGTCGTTGATGGTGCCAATAAATGCCACGCGTGAATTCCCTGAATGCACATCGGCCTGCACCGGAAAAGCCGTTTCACCTTCGCTACGCAGTGCCAGCATGCCGCCAATTTTGCCGCTGCCTTCAATCGGTTCCCCGTTGTAACGCCCGCGAACTTTCAGACCAAAGACATAGTCTCCGGCTTTTGCGGCATCTTTGCCTTTCGGTTTGTTTCCTTCAACTTCGCTAAACGGTAACGGTTTGCCGAGTGGGTCGACGAGGATTTCCATCTCTGCTTTGGTGAGTTTGTCGTTAATCGCAATTCGGCCTTTATCGAACAGAATATTGTCCATTCTGAAGGACCAGGAAGACGGCGGCTGATTGGGATCTTTTGGCTTGTCACTGGCAAAGTTAAACGTCCAGTTATTGTTTTTTTCCGTCAGGCGAATGATGCGCACATCGGGCTGAACAAGCTTTATCCAGGGGATATAAACGGTTTTGGTGAGCAGTGCGAGTGGAGCAAGCGTGGCGTCAACGCGAGGCAGATGCACCATGGTGACTTCAGGAATATCGGGTGGATTGCCGAGAATAATATCTTCGGCATGAACATGCGGCCACGGCACCCAACTGCGCCAGCCGGTCTCTTCTTTGTTACGTTCCCATACCACGCCTAAATCGCCACGAATGGCGAAGGGACGATTCAGCTCCGTCGAGACTTTTTGGTTGATGGTCGGTTTGAGCCGATTCCAGTCAAACGTCGCAATCACAATGATTGCCACAACAACCAACAACAATAAACCCCCGACGATACCGCTGGCGACTTTTCCAGTTTTAGTCATGCCTTTTACCTTCTCCTGATGTGGTACGCATTCACTAAAGATAGTTGAGCGTGACCAATGCGGCATCAGGAGAGGCGAGTTAGCACACTCTCTAACTGTTCAAATGGGAAGGGACGGGAGAGAAAATAGCCTTGCGCCGCGAATGCAGGAGAGTTTTGGACATCGCGCCATTCATCTTCAGTTTCCACGCCTTCAACGATGACACCTTTGCAGTAGCGGTTCATCAATTGCAGCAACATAGTGAATAAATTGCGGCCCTCTTCACTGGTGCGCAGCATGATAAACAGGTCACGCGCGACTTTGATGTAGTCGTAGTGCACTTCACTTAATGCTGAAAAGTTGGCGACTCCCGTACCGAAATCATCCAGCCACAGCGGGCCAAATTCGTTCATTCCCGCAAGCGTCACCGCTTGTGGTTGGGTAATGTGTTCAACCAGTTCAAAACGCACCCACGGCATTTTGTTTATCAGGGCCAATATCGGCTGATGATGTTTCATGGCCACAAGCGTAGGGCCATCGACATTCACCGACGCTAAGATGTCATAGCCGAGGAAGATGGATTCCCAACTGCGCAGTAGGTTAAGTTGCTCTTCGATGATCATCAATCGCGTGCGACTTGTGACAGATGAAAAGTAGCGATCGGGCGGAATACGAACGTCCGGCTCATCCTCGTGCGTGACCACCGTCAGGAGTTCTATCGCCATCAATCGACCATCGATTTTATAGATCGGCTGGAAGGTGTACTGCCGCTGGCACTGCATCCAGAATCGCCGTTCCTGCAAACTTTCGACACTCGCCTCAAGCGTATTAAGCCGGTGAGTGATCTGCTTAAACTTCATCATGTGGGTCCTGTTTACTTTGATAACTCGCATGGCTCATCGACAAGTTATCGGCGTAGCGCATGAGAACTTTATGTTCGCTTTCAGTACAACCTCAATGAAAGAGAGTTCGTTCACATTGACAAGAATCTGCCTTAGCTCAAAGTTTTTCGAAACATCGTTTTAAATTGTTTGACTCGTTTTTAACCGACCAGCAAACTAGCGGGAATTTCATTAATTCAGGTTTACTGCTATGCCAACGCGCAAAATCGCCGTCATCGGTGAATGTATGATTGAACTGTCGCAAAAAGGTGCGGAAGTTAGCCGCGGCTTTGGTGGCGACACCCTAAACACGTCTGTTTATATCGCTCGTCAGGTCAATGCTGATGCGCTTGAAGTCCACTACGTTACGGCACTGGGTGAAGATAACTTCAGCCAACAAATGCTGGACGCCTGGCAGCAAGAAAACGTACATACCGAGCTGACACAGCGCCTGGAACACCGTTTACCGGGTCTGTATTACATCGAAACTGATGCGACTGGCGAGCGCACCTTCTACTACTGGCGCAACGAAGCCGCTGCCCGTTTCTGGCTGGAAAGCGATCAAGCGCAAGCAATCTGTGCGGAACTGGCTCAGTTCGACTACGTGTATCTGAGCGGAATTAGCCTGGCGATTCTTAACGCAGCTAGCCGTGAAAAACTGATGGCGTTGCTGGCTCAATGCCGCGCTAACGGTTGCAAGGTTATCTTTGATAACAACTATCGTCCGCGCCTGTGGGCAAGCCGTGAAGAGACACAGCAGGTTTATCAGCAAATGCTTACCTGTACTGATATCGCGTTCCTGACGCTGGATGACGAAGATTTGTTATGGGGTGAGAAGCCGGTTGAAGAAGTTATTCACCGTACTCAAGCTGCGGGCGTGCGTGAAGTGGTTATCAAGCGTGGTGCAGATTCTTGTCTGGTGGCAATTCAGGGTGAATCGCTGTTAGAAGTGCCTGCGGTTAAATTACCGAAAGAAAAAGTGATTGATACCACTGCGGCGGGTGACTCTTTCAGTGCGGGTTATCTGGCGGTGCGTTTGACTGGCGGAAGTGCAGAAGAAGCGGCAAAACGTGGACATTTGACTGCGAGTACTGTGATTCAGTATCGCGGCGCGATTATCCCGAAAGAAGCGATGCCAGGCTAAAACAATCCTCACCCCGACCCTCTCCTTGAAGGAGAGGGAGGGAAAGACGTCCCCTGTTTTGAGTGCGAAAACCGCACTATCCCCTCTCCTGGGGGAGAGGGTTAGGGTGAGGGCGTCCGGTTACTGCGCCGGAGGTGTATCCGCCCCGTCCTGCTTAGGTTCATCCGTTAGCGGCAGCGTTTTACTCGGCACCATCACCTTATCCCACGTCGCTTGCAGATCCTTCATATTGAACTCAGGTTCGCCTTTTGGCTGCAACAGCACCAACGCCATTTCTTGCGACAACTGCTGACGTAAGTCCTGATTCAACGAACTCAGTGTCAGGCTGTTCAGGAAATCCCCACGCAACTTCTGATACTGTTCCGGCGCGATATCAACCACCTGGTTTTGCAACGAACGCATGCGCTGGCTAATCAACACATCGGTATCGGTGCGCGCGTAAGTGGCAAACAGTTTGGCGAGTTCCGCTTTTTTCTGCGCAACTAACCCATCAAACTCTGCCTGCGATAGCCCTTTATCACGAACGTTAACCAGCTCTTTACCCACGTTCGCTAAATTCGCGTTCAGCTTATCGTTTGGTGACTCAAGGTTAATGCCACACTGCGCACGCTGATACAGCACACGGCAATCGAAGCTCAGATTGAGGTCCTTAATGTTCTGCTTGCTGAGGTTCTGCTGCACATGCCAGAACAGCGCCTCACGGGCGAGGTCAGCACGCCAGTAACGCAGCAATGCAGACGATTCACGAATGGGCTGCCATGAGTTATCCCACATTAAAGAGAGACGATCCTGGCTCACGCTGCCGGTCATCAAACTCACAGGCACGCGCTTGAGCGGAGAAAGGGTCGCAACCGGTGCGGGCGTTTCACGTTTGCCTGTAAGAGTGCCAAACGTTTTGTTGATTTGATCGGCAACACTTCGGCTATCTACGTTACCCACCACAATCAACGTCATCGCATCCGGGGTATACCATTTCTTGTAGAACTCGCTCAGTTGTTCAATATCGACTGGCTGCTTGAGATCTTCTGCCGGGTCATGGCCCAACAGCGTGGAACCTTGCAAGCGATAGCGCCACCAGTTGTCTTTGGTGTCCATCGGCCAGGTTGCCACCATATCCTGAGTTTGCAGCGCAACGTTCACCGTATCCTGGGTTACTGACGTTTTACCGGTACTTTCTGAAAGATAAACCAGCGCTTCTTTGAGCAAATCATTGCGGTTATTAGGCAGGCTAAGATTAAACAGCGTGAAGTCATACGAAACTACCGCTGGAGGCAGAGGACGCTGCGGGTCCACACTTTGCTGCCATAGTGAGCGTACCTGCAAGGGTTGCAAGCTACCGCTTTGTGTAAGTGCCAGGCGTGGTAAGAAGTGGCTAAAGCCGCTCTGCTGGGTGGTCTCAGTCAATGAGCCAGTGTTGACCAACAGACGAATCTCAATACGATCGCTTGGGCGCTGAGGTGTGGCCAGGACTTGCCATTGAAAACCATTGGCCAGCGTACCTTGCTGCCAGGCTGGGTCGGGCTGTAGTGCTTCTGCCTGCACATTACTGGCGGCGGCGACCAACAGCAATCCGCCAGCTAAGAGTCGAATTTTGGTGCCCTGCATGTTAACCCCTGGAAAACAATCCTGATTAAAAAGTGTAATGGTGGCAAAAGATTACGAAAAAAAGCCACCGCGGTGATATTTCACCACTCCGTTTGACCGCGTCGAAGCGGAAACGTCACTTTTAAAATGAAAAAAAACGCCAAAGAATTTGGCTCAAGGGTCAATTATGCGCAGTAGCCCACAGCGAGGGCAAGTCGCCGTGGGCAATTGAGGGTGTTAAGAAGAGACTTCGCTCACTTTTTTCGCGGAATTTGGATTATTGAGAGTTTCTGTCAGTTGTTTCTCATCCAACTGTTTCACCCACTTCGCCACAACCACCGTCGCCACACCATTACCGACCAGGTTAGTCAGCGCACGTGCTTCAGACATAAAGCGGTCAATACCGAGAATCAACGCCAGACCCGCGACCGGTAAATGCCCCACCGCTGAAATCGTTGCCGCCAGTACGATGAAACCACTTCCCGTCACACCCGCCGCGCCTTTAGAGGAGAGGAGTAACACCACCAGCAGCGTGATTTGGTGGAAAATATCCATGTGGCTGTTGGTGGCCTGCGCGATAAACACCGCTGCCATGGTGAGATAAATCGAGGTGCCATCAAGGTTAAACGAATACCCGGTCGGGATAACCAGCCCGACAACCGATTTACGGCAACCGAGTTTCTCCATTTTATCGAGCATTCTTGGTAGCGCAGATTCAGACGAGGACGTGCCCAGCACGATCAGCAGCTCTTCTTTGATATAGCGGATAAATTTAAAGATGCTGAAACCCGTCATCCGGGCAATGGAACCCAACACCACCACCACAAACAGAATACAGGTGATGTAGAAGCAGATAATCAACTGGCCAAGCTGGACCAGCGACCCGACGCCATATTTACCGATAGTAAACGCCATGGCACCGAAAGCACCGATTGGCGCAAGGCGCATGATCATATTGATGATGCCGAAAATAACCTGCGAGAAGCTTTCAATGACGTTGAAAATCAGTTGGCCTTTATGGCCCAGACGGTGCAGCGCAAAGCCAAACAGCACCGCAAACAGCAGAACCTGCAGGATATTGCCGCTGGCGAACGCGCCAATCACGCTACCCGGAATAACATCCAGTAAGAATGCGACCACGCCTTGCTGCTGTGCCTGTTCGGTGTACATTGCCACCGCTTTGGCATCAAGCGTTGCAGGGTCAACGTTCATGCCAGCCCCTGGCTGCAACAGGTTTACCACGAGCAAACCAATAATCAGCGCGATGGTGCTGACAACTTCGAAGTAAAGCAGTGCCACAGCGCCTGTACGGCCCACCGCTTTCATGCTTTCCATGCCCGCAATGCCTGTTACGACTGTGCAGAAGATAACCGGCGCGATAATCATTTTAATTAGTTTAACGAATGCGTCGCCGAGCGGTTTCATCTGCGCGCCTAATTCCGGGTAAAAATGACCCAGCAGGATACCGATGGCTATCGCCGTGAGGACCTGGAAGTAGAGGCTTTTAAAAAGAGAGAGTTTCATAGCGTGTCCTTGAGAGGTAGAGATTCCACAGGACCGCGAGAATGGCTATCGGCCTGCGGCACCAAAAATAACACCCACGAAAACACTCAAAAGTGACACAGCGCTTATTTGTAGACAAAATTGTTAAATAATTGAGCTGACTCGCGCCAGCCCAATAACATTTGCAACAACTAATTTACTGCTTTGCGGCAGATAGGTACTTCGAATCAAACTCTTTAAGAGTCAATGCCCTGGAGAAAAGATAACCTTGTGCAAGGGTCACACCTTCGTTTAATAGCCAGTCACACTGCGCCTGATTTTCAATTCCTTCAGCCACCAGTTTCAGGCCCAACGTATTCGCCATGCCGATAATAACCCCTGCCATTGTGTTGTCTTCCGGCAGGCCATCGACAAAGCTCTTATCGAGTTTCAACACATCCACAGGCAGTGATTTCAGGTGATGTAAATGGCGCAGGCTGGCGTAACCCATACCAAAATCATCCAGCGCAATTCGCACCCCAGCTTTGCGTAACGGACGCAAAATACTGACCGCTTTTTTCGGATCATCAATGTTATGACTTTCCGTGACTTCCAGAATTAACATTCCTGGCTGGATACGGTAACGCGCCATCAACTCCAGCAGTGACGCACCCATTTCTTCGTGCAGTAATTGATGTGCCGAGATATTCACACAGAGCGGCATAGTGATGCCCTGGGTTTGCCATCCGGCCAGCACACGGCAAGACTCTTCAAGGATCCAGTTGCCAATGGTGAACATCAAACCACAATCTTCGATACGTTCAATCAAGCCTTCCGGCAACGCCCAGCTACCATCGGATTGCTGCATACGCAGTAACACTTCCGCACCCACCACTTCCCGGGTACGCATGTTGATCTGCGGTTGCAACCAAATCGCGAACTGCTGGTTGTCTAACGCTGCCATTAAATCGTGTTCCTGGGTCAAATGGCGCTGCGCAATGGCCATCTGTTCCGGGTCAAAGAACTGAATCTGATTTTTGCCATGACGACGGGCAGAAAACGCCGCGGAAACCGCACGGCGATACAGCTGTTCTGCCGTCAAACCGCCGTGATACATCGCAATGCCAATACTTGCGGTCGGCTTGAGAGAAATAGAGTGAATGGTCAGTTTTTCGTTGAAAACCGCATTGATTTGCTTCGCCAGAGCCATCGCCTGCCATGCATCCTGCACACCATGCGCAATAATGCCGAAGTCGTACCCGCTAAGTTGAGCCAACACCATCTTAGGTGGCAGAACGCTTTTTATTTTTTCGACCAGTGTCAGCAGCAGCATTTCACGCTGCTCCTCGTTCAGCACACCGGCGCTATCCTGCAAGGTTTCGCTGGCGATCACGATCAGCGCGTTTTTGTTTTCGCTGGCCGTCAGTTGTTCGAGCAACGCCAGTAACAGCGCTTTATTTGGCAACTCGGTCAGGGCATTTCGGGTACTCATCGCGCTCGTTTCTTCATATAAGCGCTGCGACATTTGCTGATTACGGTTATAGCTGCGCACCAGCATACCTATCTCATCATCGTGATGAAGAGGAGGCAAACTGAGTTGATGGCTCGCCGCTTCGTGCGGGCTTAGGCTATCGAGTTCACGGGCTATTTTACGCACTGGGTGAACAATTAAACGGTTTATCGACCAGCTAATCGCAACAGACAAAATCAGCGCCAGCAGTAAATATGTCGTCAGTAAGGTCGAAATTGTACTGATGATGAATTTGTACATCCGCCAGGAGTCCGCTTGCAGCACCAGATAGGCCAGCGGCTGCGGATTTGCCGGGCGTTCCAGTGAATACAGCGGTAACGATATCTGAACCGGAAGTTCAAACAGACGAGTAATCCATACGGGGATCGGGCGCTCTGGCGCAAAGCTCTTACGCAATGCCTGGAATTGGTTTGGCAGCACCACATCCGCCCGGCTGATAATGCCGGAAGGTTGAATCTGATTCAGGATGGACTCTGCCTGAGGAATATCCGCCTTCAGGATAGCTTCAGACAGCGGAATACGCACCGAATGGGCGATTTTCTCCATCTGGCTGGCGGTGTCGTAGCGGCTTTGCTGCACAAAGTGAAAAAGCTGTACCACTATAAAAATGAAAATAAACAGCAAGGCGACGGCTGACACCATCGCCATTTGTTTAATCGTTAATGAACGACTGACTCGCAAACTTACACTCCGCAATGACTAGGCTTACTGGACATATTCTTATGCCCGCTGAGTATACTGCATTGTGAAGCCTTTTAGACCCGAGAAACCGAAAGCGCATTCAACGCTTCAAGTATAACGGTGAGCACTCCTTCCGTATTTTCTGATAACTCATTATTCCAGAAGCGTAAGACTTTCCAGCCTCTTCCCTCCAGCCACTGTGTTCTGCGTTCGTCATAGCGATGATTTTCACCGTGCTGCCCGCCGTCCAGTTCTATGGCGAGCTGTGGTTGGTAACAGGCGAAGTCGAGAATAAACGGGCCAACGGGATGTTGCCGCCTGAATTTATAATCCGCAAAACGGCGGTTTCTCAACAGGTACCACAGAAGCTGTTCTTCAGGCGTCATCGTTTGACGCAGAGTTTTAGCGTAGGTTTTTAGTTTTTTATTCATTGCTGAATAGTGGTGATTTTTAGGCGGGTTGTCAGAGTTAGGGGGGAATTTTGGAAAGTGCCTCGGGAAAAATCACCCTCATCCCGGCCTTCTCCCGGAGGGAGAAGGAGAAAACCGTAGTATTCCCTCTCCTGGGGGAGAGGGTTAGGGTGAGGGCCATCCTGACAAACCCGCAATCACTTTGCCGCCAGCGCCACCAGCATTTTCAAACTCGCAGAATAATAATCTTCCTGAGCCGTAATTTGAGGAGCCGCCACATTCGCAGGCTGGAGTACCAAATCCCGCACTGCCAGTAGCCCGCCATCCATCATGTACGGTGCGGTATCACCCGTGGTGACATTCACCCATGCTGGCGTTTTGTCACGTGGGTAACGTCCCCACCAGGTTTTATAGGCCTGCAACTCAGGGCTGTTGTGATTAAACCAGTACACATACAACGGAACACGGATTGCGTCGTAACTAAAACGAGCAGGCCACTGTTTTGCCGGAACGGTACGGCCATCGGAATAGAGCGAAACCCAGTCAGACGGGAGTTGTGGGTTACCAAAGTGCATTTTGCCCAGCAACTTCTGCCCATCATTAATCAAATCCCGCCACACCGTTAAATGGCTGCGGTCAGCGAAATCCTGCCAGGCCGGGAAGATAAAATAGGACGGGTTCAGATTCACGTAGCTATTAAGGTTAAAACCTTTTGCGCCAGGCAGCATCACCTGTAAACCCGCAAAACGCACCACGTTATGAGCGACCAGCGCCTTCGCGATCGCATCTGATTCTTTGAGATAATCCGGGTTCTGCCACTTGTTACCCGCTTTTAACAGCGCCCACGCGATAAACGTATCGCCATCGGTGGCGTTATTTTTATCGGTGATCGGTTGGGCTTCGACTGGGTTATAACGCCAATAGAACAGACCGTTTTCGGGGTTTTGCAGCGTTTTTCGCGTCCAGTTCCACATCTTGTCGAAGCTGTCACGATCGTCGTTGGCCACGGCCATCATCATGGCAAAACCCTGGCCTTCGGTATGGCTGACGCTTTTATTGCCGGTATCGACAATGCGGCCATCGGGCATTAAAAAACGGGATTTATAGCTGTCCCATGCCGTGTCAGCCAGCGCTTGCTGGCTGAAGATCAAGGCAATAATTGCCACTATCAGCGTTTTGCATCGCTGCAACATCAAAGCACCTCATCGACTATTTTGATATCGAAAGTGTACCACTGTTGCTGACGGTGAAGACTCGCGCCACAGCGACACATGCGGTTTGCCGCCCTGATCGCGTAACCAACGGGCGTATATTCCTTCCAGAACGGCGCTGAAGGCGTTATTCCAGGAAGCCTGCTGCGCTTCGTCTGCGGGAACAGGCAAAGCCATGTGGCGAATGAGCATCGCCGTTTCGCTGGCTTCAATATCAATATAGCCCCAGTTGAAACGGGCAAGCTGAAGATTTATCTGCGATTCGAGTTCGCCCACAGTTCGCGCTAATGCTAATGGGTGACGCGCGGCCAGCGTCTCACCCATTTGTATCAGAAACGGGCGGCTTTCCGCTTCACCCGCATTCGCCACCATGCTATCAATCATGATGTGGAGCAAAGAGAACCAGCCCGGTTGTGTCTGCTGATTTTGAAAGTACTGCAATAACTGCGCGTCATTCATGATTAATTATTCCCTAGCAGATAACGGAAGTAGAGTTGCGCGGTACTTTCGTTGTAATCACCAAAGGTGTCATAGCCGACCTGCCCACCAATTCGCATGTCTTTGTTAACTTTGTAATCAGCCCCGGCTCGCAAGTTATAACCCATACCATTTTTGCTACTGCCGCTATACCACGCCTCTTTAGCAAAACCGTTGGCGACATAGTTTTCCAGTTGCGCTTGCATCGCTGAATCAGTCGGGAAGTACGGGCTTGCATTCTGGCTATACGACTGATAACCCACGGATGCGCCAACCGACATATCCCAGTTATCAAACTTCTGCGTGTAATCCACCGGGAAGGAAACGCTGATGTAATCCTGCGGGCTAAAGTAGCCACCTTGCCCATAGCTGAAGTAGCTGAGGTTTTTCGAGAAGTCCATGTAACTCATGCTGATACCGGTTTTCAGTTCACGGTCATCAGCACGGTATGGGCGAAGGTAAACGCCAGCATTACCCGTGACGTTGCCGTTACTCGGCACGTTTTCGCCAATGTAGTTATACAAACCTACGCCCGCGTAGAAACCTGCATCACCGTCGTCGTAGCTCAGTTGAGCGTTACCGCCGTTTTTAGTGACCTGGCCCCATTTCTTACCGCTGTATTTGTCTTCCACACCAACGTAAGACAGCAAGCTATCGACCACGGCACGACGTTCACCCGTCAAAATTAACTTCAGGTAATCGGTCAGTTGTGGCGACCACTGCACACCGCCGACGACGGTATTCAAATCCTGACCCAGTGGTGTAGAACCCACATCCAGCTTGTACTGTTCGCCCGTTAATGCCATCCCAACTTCCACACCCGCAGCGCTTTGCGAGCCCTGAGAAGGCACGGTTATCTTGTCGATATTTGGCAACTCCGGCGGTGTCGTCGTCGAGGCGTTATACAACTCCTGCGCCACCTGCCCCTGAATCAAGGCACCCGTACCAAAACGACGACTGGTTTCGTCAGACGAACTCCCGGCATTCAGGCTGATTGGCGTCACATTGAGATCCAAACGTGAGTCGCCAAACGGAACCGTTGACCATTGCAGTGGCGCTTTGATTTCAGTGAGTTCGCTCAGGCCACTTTCGCCATCACGACCACGAACCGCCACGGCTCCTCGCGCCCAGGTCGCAGTTTTTTCCGTCAGTTGCTCCATCATGTTATCCACCTGGCGCAACGTGCCCGCTTGTGCCGTTTCAACCGGCAGATCGGTACGCGTAGTGCCCGGAGGTGCAGTTTGTGGGTTACGAGCCAGTTGAGCGACTTGCCACGGCATTGCCTCGCCATACAGCGAATTGGATGCCGTTTGCGGGGCGACGGTATTTTTCGGAGTAAACGGGTTATCCGCCAACGCCAGACCACCCATCGTTGGTGCGGTGTCGCCACTCGTTCCTTGCAGGCCGACCAGTTTCCCACGCGCGGTACGCAAATAACTCATGGCCTGCTGGTGATTACCATCGGCCTCCGCAACTCGCGCCAGAAGCAGCAAGCGATCCGGTGTTTCATCGTTACGCAATCCGGCGGTTAACTGTTTAGCTTTATCAACGTCTTTATTGGCAAGAGCGACATCAATCGCCCCTGCCCGTGCATCTTGCTGCGGCGTGTCACGCGTCATCAGGTAGTCGTAAACCACGCCCGCTTCTTTGTTCATTTTGCCGGACTGATACAAACGCGCCATGGCAAACATCAGGTCGGTGTTTTGCGGGTCGTTTTGCATCGCACGGATCAGTTTGTCGTACGCCGCCGCATAATTACCCTGCGTGCGCAGCTGATCGGCTTCGTTGATCACGTAGCCATTGCGGACACTGGCCAGTTGCGTTGGTGTGCTGCGCGACTGCAATTCAGGGCTCGCTAGGAATGCCTGGGCTTCGCGCCCCAGACCTGCCTGGTTCAGCACGGCTATCTGGTCACCATAATCGCCAGCATTGCCTTGCACACCACGACGCATGTTGTCGCGCACGATCGTCACAGCCGTAGTGACATCACCGGTTTGCGCTAGCATTTTCGCCAGTTTACCGGCGTCTGCTGGGCTTTGTGGTGGGCGCATCGCCAATGCTTTTAGGGTATTAGACGCAGCGACGGTATCACCCTGCGCCAGGTAGCGTTCCGCGACCGACATTTGCAAATTGTAGTTCACGCGTGCCGCCAGGCTGCGCATGTCGCTGGTCTGGCTGGCGGCGGGAATGCGCGACAGCAACGTTTGTGATTGCTGCCAGGCATTATTTTCACTGGCAAACAGCGCTCCGGCATACAGTTCGGTATTGGAGGCATTTGGCCGGAATGACGGCGCCATGACGTTAGTGGCTTCGTCGCGGCGTCCCTGTTTCTGAAGCTGGCGGGCTAAATCAAGGCGCAACCACGGATCGGATGGGTAACGCGCGACACCCTGCTGCAAAATATCGATGGCTTGCTGCGGATTGCCATTTGCCGCAGCCTGCTGTGCCTGACGGCGTACCGGATCGGCAGGATTACCGCCAGATACACGGGGCTGCAATTTCGCCTGCAAGCTGGCGGGTAAAGTTTGCAGCATCGCCTGGGCTTCAGCGGTTTTGTTCTGCTCGCGTAACACGTAGTAGAGGTTTTCACGCGCAGCACCGTTATTCGGTTGCTCCGCCAGAATGCCGCGTAAAGACTGCTCGGCGGCGGCGTAATCTTTATTGTGGCGCTGAACATCCGCACGGAATAATTTTGCCGACGTTCCACGCTCGCCGCTTTGTTGGGCAAGTGGCGCACTGAGCGCCAGTGCCTGGCTAATATTGCCCTGTTTATAGGCCGCCTGAGCGCTCGCCAGTTGCCCGTAGAACTGAGCATCATCGGCTTGTTGTTTGCGCTCATCGGACTGATCGCCACCGAGATTCGCAGCACGATTTAAATATTCAGCCGCGGCAGTGTAATCACCTTTACGCTGCGCGATATAACCCATCCCGGCCAGCGCATCAGCGTCTTGTGGGTTGGTTTGCAACACCTGTTCAAACTGCGTTTTCGCCGCTTCGGTGTTGCCGCTGTTCAGCGCGTTAAAACCTTCGCCTTTCGCCGCACCGCCAATATTTTTACGGAAGTAGTCTTGTACAACCGTATCTTTCGGATGGCGTTGCAAGAAGGTTTGATAATAGGGCTCGTCGCTCGAAGTTGGCCCAAGCCATAACAACGCCTGACGCAAGGCTTTATCCGCTTCCTGATTCCCGCTCGCCATATTTTGCAGGATGTCCATACCTTCGCGGCGCGTGCCTTCCTGATAGGTCAGCACTTTACCCAGCGCGATGCGTCCGCCGTTATCCTGCGGGTTTTGCGCCGTAAACTGGCGCAAGCCTGCCACGGCCTGCGGATAGAGCGATTTATCGCCCGCCATCGTCAGATAATATTCTGGCGCAAGGCTTGGCGGTGGCTGGTCGCCATTAAATAAACTGCGCCAGGTGGCGAGGGCGGCGGGAATATTGCCGCTTCGCGCTTGCTGGCGTGCTAAATCCAGTTGTCCACGCGGAATTTGCTGAATTTGTTTAGCGTTATCCAGCGCCTGCAAATTGCCATCTTGCGGTGAAACTGACGCCAGGCGCTCGCGCCATTGTGCCGCACCTTTGATGTCCCCGGCCTGCTGCGACCACAGCGCCATCAGGTACAACGCCTGAGCATTGTTGGCATCGACCATCAACACTTTTTGCAGCGCTTCTTTTGCCAGCTCGTCATGTGACTTTTCATGCCAGTAATTGGCCTGGTCGAACAACGCTTTTAGCGCCGGATTGTTTTCCGCAGCCTGAGCGCCAAACGTCAGGCCGCCAAAGAAGCACAGCGTTAACAAGCGACGGGCGGTTTTCTTTTTATGATGCATAGTTTTATGATTCATTGAGCACCACCTTTACTTACCATCATCCTGAGGATTAAGACGTTTGCGCGCGCGTTTTTTCAGTAAGGCATACAGGCTCAGGCCAATCACTGAGGCGAACAACAAACATAAAACGGCCATAAATGCAGAATGCTGGTTGGCATACCAGACCACCATCATGTACCACGGCATTTGACCACTCGGGAACTGCTGGCCGACGCGGAAACTGCGCACACCGTTTTCATCGGTAATGATCGCGACGTCACCACGAATACCGGCGTTTATCCGCGCCGAGCTTAAGTCGGTCTGAAGCCGCGAAAGCTGTTCATCCGTGGTGCCAATCGCCATCACCACCACGCGTGCCGGGTTCCACGGCGCGCGGAAACTCACAAACCCACGCCACGCTTCGTTAGATGAGAAGTAGCGGTCAGCGCCAACCCCCGTTGAGCCCCAATCGCCCTCTATCCAGTTTTGTATTTTTTGCCAGATAGATTTTTCACGGACACCAAATGAATGCTCGTTGCTGGTAAAGGGTGACTGAGCCAGCAGTGCGCGGTTAAACGCGCTTTGATTGAGGGTGGAAACCGCCAGTACGTGGCTGTTTTCCAGACGTTGCATATTTCCGCCACCCGTCGGTAGACCAAACATCACCGCGTTATTGTTCAGCGATGTGCCCGTCGCATTCCCCGAACGCGCCGCCATATTCAAAAGCGTGCTGATTTCAGCCTCGCCAGGGTTTTCAGGCAACAACAGAACCGTATGCGAGTAGTCGGCGAAGCGGGAGAACGGGAACGACGCACCAACAAAGTAAGAAAGGTTTGGCAGCAGCGAGAAGTGGCGCGTTTTGCTCAAATCGATCCACGAATTTTCGTCGATACGGCTCTTAATATTGTTATTAAGCAGCACGTTACACGGTGCGGACTCTTTGGTTTCGATGTTGAAATACAGTGATAACTGGTTATCGCCGTAAATTAGATAAGGTTGCAGCGCGAGGTTATAACTTTCCTGGCGCGCATCGCCGCCCACTTTACGCCAAAGCGTTTCCAGTGCGCCGAGTTTGTTCACCGGCAGGTTGCTGAGGAACGTGCCGTTGAAGGTCATGGAAAGGAAAGAGCGATCTTCGTCTATCCAGTTTTCCGTCGGGAAGCGATAGCCGATTTTCATCGGGATCGTACCGCCATCCCACAAGAACAGATCCGGTGCCGCCCGGAAGGCTACGGTTAACGGCTCGTGCCAGATACCCGTTGCGGTCAGGCTTTGGTCTTTACGCATCAGCTCGGTTAAGCGCACCGGGCGTTCGGTGGTGATCCAACGCGGTGCGTCATACGCCAGGCTTACTGGAATATTCTGGTTTTCAACGGTGGTACTGGCGGTCTGGAGAGTAAATTTCCCCTGCGTTAAACGCCAGGCTGCAGCGCGCAATTGCTGATCGGAATTCCCGACCACCAACAGCAGCTTATAAACCGGATTGCCTGGGTTATCGATAATTTGCAGCATCGGTTTTTGCGTTTCAGGCAGCGTCAGACCACCAATTTGCTCGCCTGGTTTGCCAAACAAAATGCCGTTCTTCTCAGGCAGTTTGTCGTTCAACGCGTTAAAGGAGATGCCGCGATAATCCGCCTCGATGCCCAACCAGGATGCAACCAATGCCGCCGCACTCACTTGTTCTGGCTGCGTTTTTGCCGGGAAGGCAAACGCTACAGAAGCAGGCGTCATCTGCATTGAGTCAAAGAACGGGCGTGGAAATTGGCTGAGATCTGCGCCGATATTCAGCTGCTGCCCTTCCAGATCCAACCGCGTGTTCGGCATGATGGTGACCTGGTATTTATCCGACAGGTCACGCAAGCAGAGTAACGCATCACCATCGTTGATTTTAAAGCTGATGTTGTTGCTCGACACCACCATCGCCGCCGGGATTTCCAGCTGATAGTTGGAAACATCACTGTCGGCAGAACCCAGTGGAACGGTTCCCAATGGCTGACCGTTCATCATCAGTTGCAATGTCGTATTTCGTGCCGCCATCGCCGGAGACACTTTCAGGTTCAGGAACAGCTGCGCGTTGGTGATGACCTGATCGGATGGCAAAGTAAAATCAATACCCGCCTGCAACTGGCCGCCGCTGAGCATGACGCCGTTCGGCTGGCCCATTTGCGCCACGGTAATACTGCTCACACTCCCCGGCACGATAATCGAAGGTGCAGGCGTTGCCACGACCGGAACGGCAGGTACCGTTTCTGGTACAGGCGTTGGTTCCTGGCCCGGTGCCGGTAAATCTATCGGAAGAAGCGACTCCACCGTGGTGGCCTCTTCGGCCATCACCGGTGTTGTTAAAACGCTTAACGCAAGCAACAACTGGCAAACTTTAAAGGTCATCCGTTTCATACCACGTTGTCCTCACCGGTACTTTCCATGCGCTTTGCCTCTTCCTGACGCAAACGGCGGTTTTCGCGGCGCGATTTAAACGTCAGCCAGAACAAATCAAACACACAGCGAATAATGATAAGCAGGGAACGGAACGGGTTGTCCTGCGGTTTTGGCGGGTGAATCCAGGCGTCAGCACGTGCCAGCACCACGCGCACCAGTTCACGGCGGCGGTCCAGTGGGATCTCTTCAAACATCAGGCGAATCGCCTGTTCGTCGTAAGAGATCATTTGCACGGGAATACTGATAGAACCGGATTTCAACTGCAGCTCGATTTCTTCAATCTCGTCTGTGAGATGGCGGTCGTCCGGCACCGCAATTCGGCTGCCACCCATGGACAAATCGAGCGTATGGCTGCGTGAGGAGATACCGCTGGCGTAATGAATAATCACCGGGATATCGACCTCAATACGAATGGTTTTTCGCGTCTGCCGCGTTTCACGGGCGACCGCGATTGCCGCCAGTAAGAACACCAGGCTATATAAGCCCCAGCCAACGTTCAGCGCGATAACGTTAGGGTCGACATCAAAGTAGTCATGGGCAAAGGCGCGCACAATCCCGGCGGTGACACCGACCGCCAGTAAAACTGCCACGATCAAATGGGGGCGAACCACGCTGAAATCGAAGTACCCGACGTCCAGCAACGCGCCTTTATCGGTCACGTTGAACTTGCCACGTTTCGGGAACAACATCGTGACCGCCGTTGGCAGAACCAGGTGGAAAGCCATCACCATGTCGTAAATCTCACCCCAGAAACTGTAGCGGTAGCGCCCGTTCATGCGCGAGTTGAGGTAAATACTCAGGATCAGGTGTGGCAGAGCGTAAGCAAAAATCAGGCTGGCTGACGAGTGGATGATGTTCAGGTTAAACAGCAAATAGGCCAGCGGTGCGGTCACGAACGCCACACGCGGCAAGGCAAATTGGAAATAGAGCATTGCGTTGAGGTAACACAGGCGCTGCTGCCATTTCAGGCCACGACCGAATAACGGGTTATCGAGACGGAAGATTTGCGTCATACCGCGCGCCCAACGGGTTCGCTGGATAACGTGCAGAACCAGACGCTCAGTCGCAAGCCCTGCCGCCAGAGGAATATCAAGGAACGCAGATTTCCAGCCAAGGCGCTGCATTTTCAGCGCGGTGTGCGCATCTTCGGTCACGGTTTCTACCGCAAAACCGCCAATTTCTTCCAACGCACTGCGGCGAATAACCGCACAGGAACCGCAGAAGAAAGTTGCGTTCCAGTTATCATTCCCTTGCTGGATTGGCCCGTAGAACAACGCGCCTTCGTTAGGAATATTTTTGCCGCCCGACAAGTTACGCTCAAAAGGATCGGGTGAGTAGAAGTAGTGCGGGGTCTGCAACAACGCCAGTTTCGGGTCTTGCAAGAACGCGCCCACCGTAGCTTGCAGGAAGATGCGAGTGGCAACGTGGTCGCAGTCAAAGACGCAAATCAGTTCGCCTTTGGTGAGTTTCATGGCGTGGTTTAGATTACCGGCTTTGGCGTGCGAGTTATCATTGCGCGTGATGTAACCCACGCCAACATCCGCCGCGAAAACGGCAAACTCGCGCCGCTTGCCGTCATCGAGCAGGTAGATTTTGATTTTATCGCGTGGATAGTCGATACATTGCGCGGCAAGTACCGTATCGCGCACCACTTCAAGGCTTTCGTTATAGCTGGGTATGTAAACATCAACCGTCGGCCAGGTTGAGGTATCTTCCGGCAACGGCACAATTCCCCTTTTTAATGGGAACGCGGTTTGCAGATAACTCAATAATAAGACAACCCAGACATACAATTCGGCTAAAAATAACCCTATTCCTAAAATGGCTTCTATTTCGGAATTAAAGTGCAGGGTTTGCGTTGCGCGGAAATAAATATATCTCGTCGACATCAGCACCGCGACAATCATCATGATTATCGACACGCTGTGCTTTTTGCTGAAGCCCAGGATAAACATAAAGGCGAGACTGATAAAGCCAAAAATATACTGCTTCTGGCTGTCCATAGGCGTAATGATGATAAGCACTGCTATGGGTGCCAGGACCAATAGCAGTAAATAAAACAGGACCTTTTTCATAGGACATCCCGGATGATTGTCAGAAATTCGAAGTTCTCAAGGCGGCATGTACCGCGCCATCACCAATTTTTATGCCGAGAACACCCGCAACTCTTTTACTGATCAGTTCAATATCAAAAGCCGCAGCAGAGGCCGGGCTAAAATCGAATATTGATTGCTGAGACGCGTTGGCTTCCGCCACACTTTCGTCGCGGTTAATAACCCCAAGCAAACGATCGCCAAGACGCTGTTGCATAAACGCCGTGACATCGCGACTAATATGGCGGCGGTTATCACTTTGGTTGAGGATAAAATAATATCCGGCTTTATTGTTCAGCGGTTCGCCAATCAGACGGTGATTTTCAATATGCGGCAGCAATGACAGCGAAGCGGTATCTGCCATCATGGTCACCAGATGCAAATCAGCCAAACGCGATACCGCTTTCAGCGCCGGATTAGGGCCCGGGGGGAAATCAGCAATGATCACAAGGCCTGGGTAGTTAAGTAAGGTACTTAATCCACGCATCAGGAAATGGCTGTCGGTGCTCAAGCGGTGCTCAAACTCCATCCGCTGCTCTTCGGTGACATCGCCATATGGCAGCACGAACAAATTGCTACCGGCAGTCAGCACGGACTGGCTCCAGTCAGCGGATTCGATGGCTTTTGCCACATAGCCACGGCCATCCGATAAAGGCACCCCAAAATGCAAGCGCAACGCATTTTGCACATCGAAATCAATGGCTAATACTTTGCTACCCGCGCGAGCCAACGCATATGCCAAATTGGCGGTAACCGTGGTTTTTCCTACTCCGCCTTTTGGCGAGCAAACACACACTAGCGGCATGACGCAATCATCTCCAGCAACGGTTGCAGCGGTAAGTCTTTAGCGGGATGATTCCGCGCCGTGTTCCCTTTGGCTGCGAACAGTTTGTCAAAACGCACAGGTTCAGTTTTTACCGGTGCAGAGGCCTGCGGCGCTGCGATAGCGGCAGGTTTCACGGTTTCTTTTAGCGGTTCTTTTGTTGGTTCTTTTAACGATTCAATAATGGATTCTGGTTGCGCCACTACCGGTGCAAGTTGTTCAAACAACGTCGCAGTGGTGTGATGACTTTGCTCAGGCTGGAAAACCTCGGCTTTAGCTTCTGGCAGCGCGCTGTGCAAGCTATCCAGAATAGACCCTTGAGACGCCGAGTTGCTGATAGGTTGCGCCACCAATGGCCTGAAATGGCTGGCATCAAACTCATCAGCCTTTACCGCTTGCGGAACGGGCACTGCGATACTGCCTGCGTGGGAAAGCACAG
Organism: Buttiauxella sp. WJP83; assembly: GCF_027594725.1. Taxonomy (NCBI): domain Bacteria; kingdom Pseudomonadati; phylum Pseudomonadota; class Gammaproteobacteria; order Enterobacterales; family Enterobacteriaceae; genus Buttiauxella; species Buttiauxella sp. WJP83. The sequence continues at coordinate 48,145 of NZ_CP110080.1, read as the reverse complement.
AAGCTTCACCTTCAGTATTCATTAACTGTTTGATTATCGCCCAGTTGCTGGCATCTGACTGTTGGCTTTGCGCAGACATATCTTTGAAGTCGATAGCGCCAGTGCGGGTCTTATCCTTGAATCGCTGCAAATCATCGTAGTTTTTCATTGCGACACTCATGATTTATAAGACGTTTCGATTTAGTGCATGAATATACTTAAAGCATATAACATTACTATTAGTGCGTCTTCACTGATAATAATTTTGCCTTATTGACATCATGTATTTTTATTAATTTCCATGCGTTATAATTGCTGTTTTTATTATTAGCGTTTGAAATAAAACGATGGTATTTCAAGCCAATATATAGGCACCCACGGCCCCGGCTCCATCTTTTTTTCTTATGAATTGGCATCTAAGCACGAAGATAGCTGGATTTATGATTAAGCGCTATTTAATACCAACCCATAAAAAGTAGCAGATCCTTTTTGTGATTTCACACACAGAAATCATATTCCATGGATTCTGATATTTCGCGAAGATAATTAACATCATTAGATTCATGAATGCTTTCGGTTCAACTTTGCGGGTGAGTAGCATTATCGAGCTGTTCGTAAAGTCTCTGACTCAAAGCCGCTAATTCGTCATTTTCGGTGTCGGATTTTACTAAGCTAAGGCAGACCCTTTCCACGATGACTTTAGGCTCTGGATGCAATCGAGCAGGCCTTGAGCATCAAGGTCATCTTCATCGAGTAAGTCAGGATCAGCGCAGTAAGAATCTACAGCAGAGAAAACCGAGTCAAAATAACGCTGTGTATCTTTGTCTGTAGATTTTGGTACATCGGAGTCTCTGTATTCACGCCATGATATTGAATATCTGCTCTCAAATTCTGGTGCTGCCAGATCGCCAGAAATGAACGAGTCGATCAGAGTTAAAATAGCTAATTCGCTTTGATTAAAAGACATTGCCTTCACCTCTTAAATCGGAAATTTGAGTCTCAGATAGTTTCCATCCAGAGATGAAACTGCCATCTGGTTTAGTCATTACATTAAGTTTAGTTTCAGGGTTGTAGTAGTGGTATACATCCTGACGCCATCGATATTTACCTGAAATTTTCTGTGTTAGTGGATCATCAATGTGCTCTTTGAGCGATTGCGCGAATAACTCCAAACCTACAGGATTTTGATTGCCTAAAATGCCGAAATCTACAGCATGTTTGAATTTTTTTTGTAGCTGTCTGGCATCAAAGCTAACAAACGCTGATGGTGATGGCTTAAGTGTTTTTGATAAAACAGAAAGTTCTTCTATCTTGCTCACTACTCCCATGCGCCCCATTGTTAGCCCAGCAACAACAGAGGCACCTGTAATGAGCAATCCTTTGTTATCGATTACCTGGTCATAGCCTGCTGGCGCATCACCTCCGAGCTGCTCGGCTGTTTTACGGAACTCCTCAATATTTCCGTTGTAGATGCCGCCCGCAGCCAGCAACCGACCTACGGCCTTGCTATTAATGGTTTGAAGCGGTTTTTCAGCCTGCAAGGCAGGGCTGTGTGGACTAAACAGACGATTGTAATCAGCAGGGAATGCGAGGTAGCTGAATTCAGTGCTCGCCGTCAGATGCTTGCATAGAATGTAGTCATAGCGTACCGAGACTACTTCTGTATCAAGGTTGTTATTCGAGACATTCACATTGATGGAAGTCAGCGAAGCCCCGCGTAGCTCGATACTGTAATACTTCTCCCACGCCCCGTATCGGCTTATTCGATAGAAGTTGAATTCGAGAGCAAGCTTCTCGTTATTCGTAATTGCTGTAGTCAGTAATGGGCTACTTTTGTCTATTAACTTGGTGAAATTCAGCCCCTGTAAATTAATCCCGTTACCCGTTCCGGTAATAGTATTGGACAAGCTGAATGCAAATATCTCGTTCTCGTGTCCCAGTTGAAACCGATTACCTATTGAGTCTTCAGTCCCGCAACCAGCTGAAATATCCCCTTTGCCGTTCACCGCGCATTTTTAGATAAATAATGTCGCTCATTCCATTTTGTCCATTCCATGACTTTAATCCATATTAAATACAATGCTGCTCAGCTTAAGTGAGCGGCATTGCATAAGTAATTAGATGCGGAAGAGACAGAGCAAGAAATGAGTTTGACGAACTGGTTTAAGAACTTGACGCCCTCATCCCGACCTTCTCCCCCTGGAGAAGGGGAAAGTCAAAACCACTCGATCTTGTCCCCTCTCCCGGCGGGAGAGGGTTAGGGTGAGGGCGAAGGCGCTCTGAACTACCGAATTTCCCCGTTCTCATCCTGATCAACAGCAAAACACGCTACCAACTGACCACCATACTCTTTAAGCTGCGGTTGCAACTGCGTGCATGGTCCGAAGCGGCGACGGCAGCGGGCATTGAACGCGCAACCTGGCGGTGGGTTCAGCGGGCTTGGCAGCTCGCCTGTCAGCTTGATACGCTCGCGACGGTCATCCGGGTTCAGGCGTGGAGTTGCAGACAATAACGCCTGGGTGTACGGGTGGCGCGGGTTAGAGAAAATCTGGTCTTTCGTCCCTTTCTCTACGCAGCGGCCCAAATACATCACCATCACTTCGTCGGCAATGTGTTCTACCACGGATAAATCGTGGGAGATGAACACGTACGACAGCCCCATCTCCTGCTGCAAATCCATCATCAAGTTCAGCACCTGCGCACGTACGGAAACGTCCAGCGCAGATACCGGTTCATCGGCGATCACTACGTCCGGGTCGAGCATCAAACCACGGGCGATGGCGATACGCTGCCGCTGACCGCCGGAGAACATATGCGGATAGCGGTCGTAATGTTCGGTTTTCAGGCCGACTTTCGCCATCATCGCCAGCGCTTTTTCACGGCGCTCAGCTTTGCTCAGACTGGTGTTGATTTGCAGTGGCTCTTCCAGAATTTGTCCCACTTTTTTACGTGGGTTCAGGGAGCCGTACGGGTTCTGGAACACGATCTGGATTTTCTGACGACGCAGCTTTTCAGAGGTTTCGTCAGGTTTGAGCAGATCCTGGCCCTGGTAGTAAAGCTCACCACCGGTCGGGATTTCGATCATGGTCAGCAGGCGGCCCAGCGTGGATTTACCACAGCCCGACTCGCCCACCACTGCCAGTGTTTTGCCACGTTCAAGTTCAAACGAAACGCCGTCCAGCGCTTTCACCAGGCGTTCCTGGCCGAAAATGCCTTTCTTCACCGGGTAGTGTTTTTTCAGGTCGATGGCCTGCAACAGAGGTTGCGCAGTGGCCTTATCGGTACTCATAGGGTTGGCCTCCCGGCATCATCGAGTGGGAAGTGGCATTTGGACTGACGCCCGTTGTCCACCATGTTCAGTTCTGGTTCTTCAGTGCGACATTTATCCGTCGCATACGGGCAACGCGGGTTGAGCAGGCAGCCGGCCGGGCGGTCATACTTGCCCGGAACCACGCCAGGCAGCGAGGCCAGACGCGCTTTGTCCTGCGCAAATTCCGGCAGCGCGCGCAGCAATGCCTGAGTGTACGGGTGGCGCGGAGCACGGAAGATGTCGTGCGATGCCCCGGTTTCCACCACTTGCCCAGCGTACATCACGATGATCTTGTGTGCCGCCTCAGCCACCAGCGCGAGGTCATGGGTGATAAGGATCAGCGCCATGTTCTCTTTTTGCTGAAGCTCCAGTAACAGCTCAATGATTTGCGCCTGGATGGTTACATCCAGCGCGGTAGTCGGTTCATCAGCAATCAGCAGCTTAGGACGACAGGCAATCGCCATGGCGATCATCACACGCTGGCTCATACCACCGGAAAGCTGGTGTGGATAAACATCCAGACGCGAGGCCGCATCGGGAATGCCGACCAGGTTCAACAGGTCGATGGCACGCTGAACACGGGTTTTCTTATTGCCGCCCTGATGCACCTTGATCGCCTCCATAATCTGGAAACCGACGGTGTAACACGGGTTGAGGCTGGTCATCGGGTCCTGGAAGATCATCGCCACTTCGGCACCGACCAGGTTACGACGTTCCTTCTCGGAAATCTTTTGCAGATCCTGGCCGTTAAACTCCAGTTTCTCCGCCATCACGCGGCCTGGGTAATCAATCAGCCCCATAATCGCCAGCGAGCTGACCGATTTACCGGAACCGGATTCCCCAACAATACCCACCACTTCGCCTTGATTTACGCTATAGCTCACGCGGTCTACGGCACGGAACGGTGTCTTTTCGTCGCCGAAATGCACCGATAATTTATTTACATTCAATAACGCCATCTCGTGCCTCTCTACTGCTTGAGTTTAGGATCGAGCGCGTCACGCAGCCCGTCACCCATCAGGTTAAATGCCAGCACCGTCAGCAGGATTGCGACACCAGGGAAGGTGACAACCCACCAGGCACTTTGGGCGAACTGCAACACGTCGGAGAGCATCGTGCCCCACTCCGGTGTTGGCGGTTGCGCACCCATGCCGAGGAAGCCGAGAGCGGCCATATCGAGAATGGCGTTAGAGAAGCCAAGAGAAGCCTGCACGATAAGCGGTGCGAGGCAGTTCGGTAGAATGTTGATGAACATCTGGCGCATAGAGCTCGCGCCTGCAACGCGAGAAGCGGTCACGTAGTCGCGATTTACTTCCACCAGCACCGCACCACGCGTCAGTCGCACATAGTGCGGCAGCGCAACAAAGGTTAGTGCCAGCGAGGCGTTAACTATCGATGGACCAAATATCGCGACCAATACCAGAGCCAGAAGCAGGCTTGGCAGCGCCAGCATGATGTCGACGACACGCATGATGATGTTGTCGATAAGGCCGCCAAAGTAGCCTGCGACCAGGCCGAGCACCACGCCCATTATCAGCGACAGTACCACCACCAGACAGCCAACCAACAACGACAGACGCGCGCCGTACATCAGGCGAGCCATGATATCGCGGCCGACGTCATCCGTACCGAGCAGGAACTGCCAGCTACCGCCTTCCTGCCAGACAGGTGGGTGCAGCAATGAGTCACGGAACTGTTCAGCCGGGCCGTGTGGGGCCAGGACGTTAGCGAAGATGGCGATCAGGATCATGACGGTGACATACACCAGACCAACGACCGCCCCTTTATTTTTTTTGAAGTAGAACCAGAATTCCTGGAACGGCGTCATGGGGACGGGTGCCGCTACCACTTTGTTATCAATTATTTGCGTCATGATAGACCCTTATTTCTTATGGCGTATACGCGGGTTCACCACGCCGTACAGGAGGTCGACGATCAGGTTGACGAGGATAATCATCGTCGCCACCAGCAATACGCCGCCCTGTACTACCGGGTAGTCACGACGTTGTAATGCATCAATCAACCAGCGGCCAAGGCCCGGCCAGGAGAAGATGGTTTCCGTCAGAATCGCACCTGCCAGCAATGTTCCCACCTGCAAGCCGATAACGGTGACAACCGGCAGCATGGCGTTACGCAGAGCGTGCACGACGATGACGCGCATACGGGTCAACCCCTTGGCGCGAGCAGTACGGATGTAATCTTCGCCCAACACTTCCAACATGGACGAGCGGGTCATACGCACGATAACCGCCAGTGGGATGGTACCGAGTACCACGGCTGGCAATATCATATGCATCACGGCATCGATGAAGTCACCAGATTCACCCCATATCGCGGTGTCGATAAGCATAAATCCGGTGAGCGGCAAGGTGTCATCGAGGAATACCGTATCGCTGACGCGCCCGGAGACTGGCGTGAGGTTCCAGTAGACGGAAACCAGCATGATTAACATCATGCCCCACCAGAAAATAGGCATTGAGTAGCCTGTCAGCGCCAGGCCAACAGAGGTGTGGTCGAATATGGAACCACGTTTAACGGCTGCCAAAACGCCAACCGGAATCCCCACGGCAACGGCGAAAAGCATGGCGCAGACACCGAGTTCCATCGTCGCTTTAAAGCGCGGTACGAACTCGTCCCAAACAGGAAGACGGCTTTTTAACGAAATGCCCAAATCACCGTGCATCACACCCCATATGTAATGGATGTATTGCTGCCACATGGGTTTGTCGAGACCGAGTTCGGCCAACAACTGAGCATGACGTTCAGGAGAGATACCGCGCTCACCGGCCATAATCATTACCGGGTCACCGGGAATCATGTGCACGAAAGCGAAGGTAAGAAGGGTAATACCGATAAACGTGGGGATAACGAGTCCCAAACGTCGGAGGATGAACTGCAACATATCCCGGATTCTCTGTAATGACGAAAAGTCTGGTCACTTTCCGTCTGTATTGCTCACAAATAATTTCCGCAAAGCTGGGAGGGAAGTCGGGTTGGCGATGTGTCGCCCTCACCCTAACTCTCTCCCCCAGGAGAGGGAAAAAAACCCCTCGGACTCCGCCCTCTCCTTTGGAAGAGGGTCGGGTGAGGGGTTATCAGCCAGTATTATTCGACCGAAACGTTCTCGAAGTGGTGTTTGCCCAATGGGTCAACCACGTAACCTTTCACTTCTTTGCGCACTGGCTCGTATACCGTGGAGTGAGCAATGATCAGCGCCGGAGCCTGGTCATGCATCACGACCTGAGCTTGCTTGTACAGCTCGATACGCTTGTTGTGATCGTCTGTTGCACGCGCAGGCTGAATCAGGTCTTCAAACGGCTTGTAGCACCAGCGAGAGTAGTTAGACCCGTCTTTCGCCGCATTACAGCTAAACAGAGTCGCGAAGAAGTTGTCCGGATCCCCATTGTCGCCGGTCCAGCCCATCATCACAGCCTGATGCTCACCTGCTTTAGCACGTTTGAGGTACTCGCCCCACTCGTAGGTGACGATCTTGGCCGTCACGCCCACTTTCGCCCAGTCAGCCTGAATCATCTCAGCCATACGGCGAGCGTTCGGGTTGTACGGACGTTGTACTGGCATTGCCCACAGATCAACGGTGAAGCCGTCAGCGTGGCCGGATTCTTTCAGCAGCGCTTTCGCTTTCTCAGGATCGTAGGTGTAGTCTTTCACGTCATCGTTGTAGCCCCACATGGTTGGTGGGATCAGGTTTTTAGCCGCAGTGCCTGCGCCCTGATAAACCGCTTTGATGATCGCATCTTTGTTTACCGCGTAAGTCAGCGCCTGACGCACTTTCGCGTCATCAAACGGTTTCTTCTCGGTGTTGAAGGACAGATAACCCACGTTCAGGCCAGCCTGTTCCATCAAACTAATGCTCTTATCTTCTTTCATACGAGCGATATCAGCCGGGTTCGGGTATGGCATAACCTGGCACTCGTTTTTCTGCAGTTTCGCGTAACGCACAGAAGCATCTGGAGTGATAGAGAACACCAGACGGTCGATCTGCGGCTTAGTACCCCAGTAGCCTGGGAACGCTTTGTACAGAATGCGGGAGTCTTTCTGGTATTGCAGCAGCTGGAACGGACCGGTACCGATTGGGTTCAGGTCAGTTTTTTCCGGCGTGCCAGCTTTCATCATGTTGTCGGCATATTCTTTAGACAGAATAGACGCGAAGTCCATGGCAAGGTCGGCAAGGAATGGAGCTTCCGGGCGCGCCAGCACGAACTGAACGGTCTTATCGTCCACTTTCTTGATTTCGCTGATCAGGTCAGGCAAGCCCATGCCTTCAAAGTATTCGTAGCTGCCGCCAGAGACTTTATGGTACGGGTTGTTTGCATTTTTCTGGCGATCAAAGGAGAACACAACGTCGTCAGCATTTAAGTCACGCGTTGGTTTGAAATCTTTGTTGTCCTGCCACTTCACGCCCTGGCGAAGATGGAAGGTGTAAGTTTTACCGTCCTCACTCACTTCCCACTTTTCAGCAAGACCAGGAATGATTTCAGTGGTGCCGATTTTGAACTCAACCAGACGGTTATAAATTGGCACTGAGCTGGCATCGTACGTAGTACCAGAGGTGAACAGCTGAGGGTTAAAACCTTCTGGGGAACCTTCTGAGCAATAAACCAGGGTTTTTGCCTGAACGCTAGCTGCTACGGTCAGTGCCACCAGGCTCAGACCAAATTTCAGCATCCCTGACTTCTTCAAGGAAAGACTCATTCTTCTGCTCCGTTGTGATGTTCCCTTCATCTTTCTTGTCGAAGCTTTGTAGGCTGCCTTGACTAACACCGTCACTTACCCAAGTAAGCTCCGATGTTTTGTTCAATTGCCGTCACACTGCAACAAGAAATCTATTGGGACATATGTCGTGTTGTTTTTATCCGTTAGACCTTTGTTATATGAGTGCGGTCTGTTCGGCGTGCCCGGAGGCGATGGTGAGGCCAGGGTTTCCCTTCGTCAGGCTAGCTGTGTGGTAGTGCGGACTGTCCATAATTTGCCCCTCACGCCCTACAATCTGTCAATAGATGAGTAAAACGTCAATATAGGTAACGGGGATTTACAACCGAGGTGAGAAACAGCGAACAAAGTTAAAAAAAAGCCAGTCACTCTATTTCCAGCAGGGAAATTTATGCTACGGCTATGTTTCTAGAATATTACACTGCTTAAAAGACGAGCTACAGCCGTATTCAGTTGTGTCTATTTTGTAAAATTTCTTGCCGAATGCTGATTATCTGAACGATATGTTTTGTGATCCATATCTCCTACAGCGAATCATGCTGGGTTGAAACATAAGCATCGGGGTAAAAAACCACTATTTTCCATAACAAAATACGATGGAAAATGTCACAAAATCGTCCTCCCGAGGAGGATACAACGTAAACAGAAGGGTAAAGCCATTTTGAGCCACCAAACAGGCCGTTCTACTCTATTCAGGAAGAGAGCGTTTAAATTGAACCAATAAAAAGAACGCTAATTTTAAGTGCTATTGGAATAAAAATAATAAAACGTAAAATCTATTATTCTCTCGCGATTATTATTCAGGCCGATAAAGAGACAGAAATAGTGAGCAAAGTAACGTTGCTTATAGCGAAGGTGAAAAGGCCCAAATTGGCGGTATCACTGAATGGATGGTTAAGGGCTCTGCGGGAAGAGTAATCCAGGCCTATAACAGAGTTGTCAGCAGTTTTAATGATTTGAGCCAGGAAGGAGATTCTCATCCTCTTCAAATTTCAGACGAAAAAAAACCTGCTTTAAAAAGCAGGTTTTTCGAATTTGGTCGGCGAGAGAGGATTCGAACCTCCGACCCACTGGTCCCAAACCAGTTGCGCTACCAAGCTGCGCTACTCGCCGAATGCGGAGCGCATCTTACTGCGCACCGTTTTAGCCGTCAATCCCTGATACTTAAAATTATGTCCGTTTGATTCAATTTCCAGCATATGTGGCGAAAAAGTTACTGTGCGGCCTTCTGCGGTACATGACACCAGTTGTTATTCTGGTTAATACCGCCGTCTGGCGACGTGTAACCCAGACAACCCAAAATCGTGTCATACAGCTCGACATGACGGCGCGGCACTTTCATTTTCGCCTGTTCCTGCATGTGTTCAAACTCACGCGCGCGATCCGGGTTTTCCAGATATTTATCTGAAGCCCAAACTAACAACGGAACACGGAATTGCTCAGGCGGTGCCATTTTACGTGGCGTACCATGCAAATGCTTTTTCTCATCAATCGATTCACCATGATCCGAGGCGTAGAAAATAATCGCCCGCTTATCACGCAACTGGGAAATCACACTATCCAGCACCGTATCGGTATAGAGCACGGAGTTATCGAATGCGTTAATCAACTGCTCTTTACTGCACTCTGAATCAATACTGACGCACTCAGGAGTCCATTTAGCGAAGCTGCGCGGATAGCGTTGCACGTAAGAGAAGTGCGAACCTTTGGTGTGCAGCACAATCAGATGCTTGCCATCTGGATGCTTATCAACCGAACGCTTCATCTCCTCAACCAGCAACATATCGTCGACTTGTTTGCCACTGTTACGCGGCTCAGCAGCGATTTGCTCACGATAAGAGAAGTTATCTGCCATGGTATTGCCGTAGAACCACACTTCACTTTGCATCGCAAACAGCTCGGAGCTAAAACCCAGTTGCTTGAGTACGGCAAACACGTTTTGTTCTTTTAATGTCCGTTGCGGGTTGTCTTCCGCTCCACCTTCACGCACAAACATGCAGCGCAGCGAAAGTTTGGTTGCGGTATCACAGGATTCCCCACGGAAAGAGACGAGGTTTTTCTCTTTGGCGAGTTTTGGCGTGGTATCACGGCCATAACCTAAAATCCCCATATGATCCCAGCGCGTCGTTTCGCCAATCACAAACACGACATAGGTATCATCCAGCTCTTTTGGCGCGACATAGGTGAACTTGGTCGCGGGATTCATCAATGAGTTGTTATCTGTCGATTCATCGGCCTGAGCCCAGGCAAAAAGACCTAAAGCGGAAACCCAGTTAGACGGCAGATAGGAGTTAGCGACCACACCGCCATAGCTTGGCATATCAACGGTCGAGCGTTTCTCAGAACGGTTTTGTTGTTTATCGAGTAAACGCAAAGGCGCCCAGACCATCAACCCTGCCAGCAGCACAATAGCCACATTCTTGATGCGCTGGCCTGGTGTTTTTAACTGATGAAGCAAGGTGTCGCGGGTATTACTTCCCCAAATTAACGCCAGCGGGATAACGCTGACCAAAATCATCCACATCACAAACTGATAGCCGACGATCTCTTTAGAAAGGTCGATATCGGTGGTCATTACCGACGCAATGATCCCGTAGCCAATAACAACGTTGAGTAACGTCATGTAGTAGCTTGCAGCGACAGAGACCACCACAATCACTGATGCGAGAATTCGCCAAACCGTGCGGCCAAATAGCGACAACAGACGGAGTAAGAAGAAAGTGACCAGCACGCATGCAGCGACTTCAGCCAACATAGAAAATGCTTTAAAGCCGCTAAATTCCCGAATGAATCCTTCAAAACGATGATAAAAAACCGAAAGGTTTAAAAATAGTCCGATGTATACCGCTAACAGGAAGCACAGCTTCTGCTGGGTCATCGATTTAACGTAATTCATGCAGTTGTCCGAAGAAGTAGTGCAAAAGAAGAAATGTCATAAGCATCACTCAGACTCTCTTTAACTTGTAAAATTCTGAGTAATGAAAAAATAAAGTCCGAATCAGGACGATTCTTAGCCAATTTTTTGTGCGAATTAGTAGAGCATAGGGTGGAGAAAAAGTATCGACATAAATCGCGATTCGATATGTTGTTTACATATCTCTAGCCTGATTTACCTTTTTAAAAGGCATAACAAAAACCAGGCGTCACAACCGGGTTGTGGGGCACATAAGCCAAAACGGGTGATGCGGAGGGGAAATCATGTTGTCACTGGAAGAACGCGCACGCCGATATGCCGCTAAGGCACATGCAGCTTGCGATCAACGCCGCAAATATACACTTGAGCCATACATTGTTCATCCCGCCGCCGTGGTGGAACTGGTCAGAAGCGTATCGCTGGTTGAGGAGATGCTTGCTGCGGCCTGGCTACACGATACGGTAGAGGACACCGGCAGCACGATTGTCGATATTCAGGAACACTTTGGGCCAGACGTCGCGATGCTTGTTGCTATGGTGACAAACCCCGAACAGCACCCCGGCACCAACCGCATGACGCGTAAACGCGCCCATTTCCTGCATACCGCCAATGCCAGCGGCGAAGCGCAAACCATTAAAATTGCGGACATCATTGATAACACGCGTGAAATTTTACGCTATGACCCGAATTTTGCTCGAGTCTATTTGATTGAAAAACGGATTCAGTTGGCAGGGTTGGAGCGAGGGAATGAGCAGTTAAGGATTCAGGCAGAAAGTATTATCGAACAAGGGATTTCACAATTAATGATGCCGCCGTATAACGTCCCGGCGGCATGGTTTGCGGCATTAATGGCTCGCTATCAAGCGTGAGCTTCTTGCAAGACTTCTCGTGCTGGCTGGCGGATAGTCGTGGAAATTGCCAGGGACAAAATCAGCAGCGCGAAGATGACACAGAAGGTGACATAGAAGCCGCCGAACACAGAGGCGATAATCGAACCACAGATGCTGCCGATACCGAAGCCCAGGTAAATCACACCGTAGTTTTTAGTCAGGTTATTCAGACCAAAGAACTCACTGACCAGTGATGGATAAACGGTGATGGTGCCGCCGAAGTTAAAGGCCACACAAGCGATCGCGGCAAAGAAAGTCGCTTCGTTGAGTGGGGCGAACAACAGTGCCGCCATACCGACTAAAGAGATAACCTGGCCGATAGTGATAACGCGGATTCGGGCAATTTTATCAGACAAAATACCCAGAACTAAACGACCACTCAGGTTAGCAATGGCGATAACAGTCACCGCGTTCGCCGCAGCTTCAGCAGTCAAATGCACCATACCCTGCGCGATATCTTTCGCTACACCAATTACATACAAACCACTCATGCAGGCTGTCAGGAACATAATTGCCAGCATCCAGTACTGTGGCTGACGCATAGACTCTGCCAGGGTGTAATCTTTTTCCGCCACGCCGTTCTCTGTTTTCACTTCCTGCAATGGCGCATCTTTCATCAGCATTGAACCGAAAAGAATCATCACCATCGCCAGGCCACCCCAAATCATGAAGGTGCTTTCCAGGCCTACAGTCGCCAGCAAATGCGTGTCGATGTATTTAAAACCTAAGCTACCAAGGCCGTAAGAACCAATGGCAAATGCGGAAATCAGGCCTTTACGCTCCGGGAACCACTTCACGCAGTTGGAGAGCGTTAACAGGTAACCTGCGCCATCTGCCAGGCCCACCAGCACACCGGCGCTCAGCCATAACATCAGCAGGTTATCGGAGTGAGCGGTCAGGAAGAAGCCAACACCCAACAGCACACCTGCAGCCATCGTCACGTTACGCACACCGAAACGTTCCTGCAGTTTGCCAGCGACTGAGGAAGAGATCGCAAGGCCGAGGCTTAACAAACCAAAGGAGAACGCGACCTGGCTGATTGGCTCACCCAGTTTTTGCGACAACGCGCTATTGAACAGACTCCAGGTGTAAACGGAACCCAGTGCAAACTGAGTAATGATGGTGCCGATTAGCGTTAACCAGCGTGTACGGTTGTAGTTGGCATTATTCATGGCAGATGTCCGCAAAATTTAAGAGAAATCTTCTGCCGCTAAGAGTAACGAAGTGCATTTTATTCCAGGAGAAAAAGGCATGAGATGCACTCAGAGCGGAATGAAATGCCACTGAAAGGGAATGAATGGCCTGGACGTGAGATTAATTTTTTGAACGGTTAGTGATTACTATCGCTATAAATAGCGTAAATGCTGATAATTAAATGTTAAATATACCAGCTCAAGGTTAAATCAATGATCAGAATCGTGCGCTGACGCCAACGTTATATATATAGGCCTCGCCCGTGGTTGCCCCTTCAGCTTGTGACATCGAAGCAAACGCGGCCATATTTTTACCGATGGGCATATCCGCCCCGACGGTGACATCAATCCAGTTGCTATCCTGACCCGACGCAACATTCGCCCTCAGCCCTGACTGGGCTTTCCACAAGTTATCACCGTACTGATGGTTGTAACTGACCTGTGCCCACGGATGCAGGTAGCCAAGTGACGAATCCAGGCGCCAGCCCACGGTAGAGACGCTGGCATGCCAAAGTTGGTCGTTAAACCCAGACCCAACAACCGAATCACCGTACTCGTTATAAATCCCGGTCGATGAACCGTCCCAGCGGTACTTAGCTGTCGGCCCCGTGGTGATATTTCCAGGCAAATTGATATTCCAGCCGATACCCAAAAGTGAGTTATCAGCGTTAACGCTATCGTTACCAGAAACGACCGATAGCCCCTCCTGGTTTTGGGAGGTAAAAGAAGAATTAATCCGTTCAGCAAGAATATCGTTATAACTTGGTTGATGACTGCTGTCCCAGGTATAACGATCCTGTGTTTCGCCCGGTGCGTCCTCAACAACATATTCTTGTTGCCAGGCAAAGACATTCGTAGCATAGGAGAGAGAACATAAAGCCAGCACCGTAGTGAGAGTGACACGGTGACCACTGTGTATATTTATTATCATTAAAGCGACTCCAGGAAAGAGCCAAATCCGGCGATATTTTTTGTGTTTTTGGCGGGCTTGCGGATAGCCCAAAAATAATTCAAGGTGCATCGAGGCGGCAAGAGAGCGAATCCCGATGAGCTTACATAAGTAAGTGATTCGGGTGAGCAAACGTAGCCAACAAAGAGGCGACTTGAAGTATGCAAGGGATAGCCCTGAATTAACTATTGTCTCTATATCTGGCACGTCAAGTTGGCACGAGAAATTTCATCAAAGGAGAAACGTATGTTGCGTTGTGGATGGGTATCCCAGGATCCGCTTTATATGGAATATCACGATAAAGAATGGGGCGTGCCGGTAACCGATGGACAACACCTTTTCGAGATGATCTGCCTTGAAGGACAGCAGGCCGGTTTGTCATGGATTACCGTGTTGAAAAAGCGCGAAAACTATCGTCGTTGCTTTAAAAATTTCGATCCGCAAGCGGTGGCATTACTGCAGCCAGAGGATGTCGATCTGTTGGTTCAGGACGCAGGCATCATCCGCCATCGCGGAAAAATAGAAGCCATTATCAATAACGCGAAAGCCTACCTGGCGATGGAAGCGAACGGCGAGAAATTCCCTGAGTTTGTCTGGTCGTTTGTCGACAATCAGGCGCAAGTGACGCAAGCCGCCACGCTTGCTGAAATCCCAACCACCACACCCGCTTCTGACGCGCTCTCCAAAGCACTGAAAAAGCGTGGCTTCAAATTTGTAGGCTCGACGATTTGCTACTCATTTATGCAGGCCTGTGGTCTGGTTAACGACCATGTGACGAGCTGTTTCTGCCACCCAGATAACCTGAAATGATTCGCCGCCTGAAACCGGATGAAATGGATGAGCTGATCGAGATTTGGCTTGCCAGCACCATTCAGGCACATCCGTTTATCCGCGAGCGTTACTGGCATGAAAGTGAGTCCATCGTACGAAAAGTTTATATTCCACAGTCTGCCACCTGGGTTTATATCGAAAATGGCAAAATAGTGGGATTTATCAGCGTGCTGGACTCACACTTTATTGGTGCGCTGTTTGTAAGTGAACCGTTTATCGGTAAAGGGATTGGACAGGCGTTGATGGCACACGTCAAAACGCACTATTCCGCACTGAGTCTTGAGGTTTACCAGAAAAATCATCGGGCTGTGCATTTTTATCATCACCAGGGCTTTCGCATTGAAGAAAGCGCCTGGCAAAATGAAACGCACCACCCGACGTGGATTATGAGCTGGCAGGAGGGAGAAACGCTGTGACTTCCGGTGCTGGGCCGAGATATTTTTCGGCCCACACCAGCGATGAATTCGCGGCACAGCCATTGGCCAGCCGCGAAGTCGGTATATCCAGCGTCAGCACGTTTACCGCACCGTTTTTACACAATTTCCGGTCATCTAAATCCGGCCATGCCCCCTGATGAATACAGACCACGCCCGGCTTGATGCCATCCGTGACTAACGCCCCAACCAACACCTGCCCACGCGCATTCCAGACACGCACCAAATCCCCATCGGCGATGCCACGTTCTGCGGCATCTTTGGGATGCAGTGTTAACGGCTCACGTCCGGCAATAGCGTATTTCTCGCGTAATGCCGCATAGTTCAGTTGGCTGTGCAAACGGTGCGCCGGGTGCGACGAAAGCAGTTGGAGCTGGCCGGGCTCAGCATTGCCCTGCCATTCATCCGGAGCAAGCCAGGTCGGGTGTGCTGGACAGTCAGCATAAGCAAAACTGGCGATGCGCTCGGAAAAAATTTCAATTTTGCCGCTCGGGGTTTTTAACGGGTTAGCCTGTGGATCCTCGCGGAAATCAGCAAAGCGAATGAAAGCGGCATTCTTCTCACTTTCTGGCATTTCTATCAGTTGGTTAGCATCCCAGAACTGTTGGAAATCAGGTAACTCTACCTGCTGAGCGGCCCCACGCTTACGCGCGATTTCATAGAACTCTTCCAGCCATTGCAGCTCGGTTTTCCCTTCCGTGAAACGTGTTGCGCCCTCTTCTTCCCACAATGCGCTGAGTTGCGCAAAAACATCAAAATCATTACGTGCTTCACCCTGCGGTGAAATGACCTGCTTCATTGGCACCAGATGCTGGTTGCTGTAATCGCCAGTCATCGTCAAATCATTGCGTTCAAAGGATGTGGTGATCGGCAGGACAATATCCGCGTGTTTCGCCGCAGCCGTCCAGAAGCACTCGGAAATGACCACCAGCTCCGGCTTCTGCCAGGCGTTAATCAGACGGTTAGTGTCCTGATGATGGGTGAAATTGGCACCGCCCGCCCACCACAGCATTCGAATATCCGGGAAGGTTTTTTGCAGCCCATTATGCTGATACTCGCCGCCTGGGTTTTCCAGCGCTTCGACGATGCGCGCCACCGGGATTTTTTCCACGGCATCAATACCGTTTTTCACCGAGCCTTGCAGGGATCCCAGTACCGCAGCGCGACGTGTCGGATTACCGCCGTTCGCAAAGTGATATGAAAGCCCAAATCCGCCGCCTGGCGTACCAATCTGTCCAAGCATTGCCGCCAGTGTGACCAGCATCCAGTGTTTTTGCTCGCCGTACTGCTGACGCTGCATTCCCCAGCCCGCCATCAACATGGTGCGTTTTTCACTAAATAACCGTGCCAGATAGTCGATGGTTTGTGCCGGTACGCCGCAAATCTCAGCCGCCCAATGCGCTGTTTTTGGCTGGCCGTCAGATTCGCCCAACAGATAAGCCGCAAATTTGTCATAACCGTGCGTGCACCGCGCAAGGAATTGCGTATCGTGCCAGCCATTGATCACCAACGTATGGGCGATACCCAGCATCAGCGCCACATCAGTGCCCATATTCGGCGCAATCCACTGTGCTTTTTCACCGAGGAAATCCACCGTTTCCGATCGCATCGGATCGATGGTGATCACCGTTTTGCCGCTGTCTCTCAGTTGTTCGAAATACTTCACGCCCTGCTCATCGCTGGCATTCCACGCAATCTTTAGCGTGTTCAGTGGGTTAGCACTCCACAACACCACGACATCACTATGTTCCAGCACTAAAGGCCAGCTCGTTTGCTGCTGGTAAACTTCATTGGAGCCCACCACGTACGGCATGATGACCTGCGCCGCACCGGTAGAATAATCGCCAAGATGACCGGTATATCCGCCCGCCAGACTCATATAACGTTGCAATAACGTCGCCGCTTTGTGCAGCACACCATTGGAGCGCCAGCCGTAGGAACCAGCAAAAATCGAGGCTGCGCCATAACTCTCGCGAATACGTTGATGTTGCTGGTGAATGAGTTGCAACGCTTCATCCCAGCTAATCCGTACATAGTCGTCCTCACCACGCACACCTTGCGGCGCGTCAGGTGATGCCAGAAATCCTTTGCGAGCCATCGGGAATTGCACGCGAGCCTTGCTGTGAACCTGGTCAGGAACAGCGCTCTGCAATGAATTCTCATGCCCGGTTTCCAGTGCGCCCGTCGAGCTGATCACGCGTACCCCGTCGGTTTCGACGAGCATAGGACCCCAGTGTGCGGCTGTTAGAATTTTTTTATTTGATGAAGATGCACTAGCCAATTCGGGCTCCCCTGTTTGCAGGTGGCGGTCTATTGACCACTCAATATTTTATTTAGAAATTCAGACGACTCTATAGAAACTTCTACACATTCACGCGGCATAATCAACCGCCGCTGAGCATGCGGTTGAGTTATTTAATTCACAAAGGAAATGAGATGAAAAAACGCGTCATGATGATTGCCGCTATTGTTTGCGGCACGTTAGCAGTTTCTGGTTGTACTACCAACCCATACACCGGCGAACGTGAAGCGGGTAAATCGGGTATTGGAGCCGGTATTGGCTCACTGGTAGGTGCTGGCGTCGGCGCTCTTTCGTCATCGAAAAAAGATCGCGGCAAAGGTGCATTGATTGGTGCCGCAGCAGGCGCTGCATTAGGCGGTGGCGTTGGTTATTACATGGATGTGCAAGAAGCTAAACTGCGTGAAAAAATGCAGGGAACCGGCGTAAGCGTCACGCGTAATGGCGACAATATCGTACTTAACATGCCAAACAACGTCACTTTCGACAGCAGTAGCGCAACGCTGAAACCAGCGGGTGCTAACACCCTGACTGGTGTGGCGATGGTACTGAAAGAATATCCAAAAACTGCGGTTAACGTCGTGGGTTACACCGACAGCACCGGCAGCAATGATCTGAACATGAAGCTCTCCCAACAGCGTGCCGATGGCGTGGGCAGTGCACTGATTACCCAGGGCGTTGCAGCAAACCGTGTGCGGACCACGGGTATGGGGCCTGCAAACCCTATTGCCAGCAACAGCACGGCTGAAGGTAAGGCACAAAACCGCCGAGTAGAAATTACGCTGAGCCCACTGTCTTAATCATTAGAATTGATGCGCTCGCGCCCCGGGAATCTCCCGGGGCAATGCTATTTAGTCCAACACAAACGCCAAAACTTACATCGGCGGCGTCAGCCCGTCTTTGCCCGCAGAAATACCCCGCGCCACCAGTTGGCCTTTATCGTCTTTCACAGCATGCAGCACCACTTTGGTACCGGGTTGTAGCAGGTTCCGCATTCCTGGGGTAATCAAAACAACGGGAACATCGTCAGGAACGATCACCGTTTTCTCCTGGTCTTTAACCTTCACCGTCATGGTGCGGCCATTGCTATTCACCAGTTTGCCAACCGTACCGTTCGTCATCGTGTTGACGTTACCGTCTGCAGATTCAAAGGGATTAAACCCTTCGCCTGAGCCACGTAAGTCTGGCGAAAACACGTGCACCTCCAACGCTTTCAGCGAGCCATCGGCCTGCTGCACGGCAGCCGTGCCAATAAAACTATCAGGCTTGATGTCGCTGATGTTGGCCTTGCTGACGCTATTCACCTTGGTTTTGTCTGTCAAAGCCACCTCGAGCTTCTCCCCCTGCCGGGTAGTGATTGCGACTTCATTGCCATTCACCGAATCAATTACTCCACGAATTGGCCTAATAACGTTATCAGGCTGAACCGCCACTGCCCCCGCACTCAGCAACAGAGCACTGAGCAATAATGCGGAAAAACGATGCTTTATCATGTCTCTCTCCAGTATTCAGCGGATGAATAATTAGCACGCTCATTAAGGGTAATTCGCAAATGAAAACTGGGGAGGAAAGTGGAGTGAAAGAGTGTGTTTAAAGATTTCGTGGAATCGTGTGACGCCAGACAGTCGCAGCTAAACTATCGTGATACGCTGCGTGAATTCGATATCCATCGTGCTGGCTCAGGAAAAAATATGGCTTACAAACTTGCCCTGTTATTGCTTATCCCGTTCGCCATGATTGGCTGCGCTTCGAGGGATACCTCAGGCTATGACGGGCATCGTACGTATGGTCCAACCGAAACCGACGAGTTTATCCGCTCGCAACAGCTCGATCCCCTCAACAACCGTGAAAATTTAACCCCGGAACAGCGCAAGGCGATTAGCGAACAAATGCGGGCAGAAAGGCTGGAAGCCAGAGGCAGAATGGATAACAGCACTGATAGTGGCGATGGTTTTGGGCAGGCTGTTCCGCGATGATTCTCTAACTAATCACCAAAAACAAAAAACCCCGCTGGTGAGGCGAGGTCTTTTGTTTTTACTGCATAGTGCCGATTTCTGCGTCGCACACCTAGTAACATCAACTTCAAAAATATACGACGAAACCTACAGCGATGCAAATACTTGCTGATAATGTGAGCAGCTCATAACCAGGCTGCTTGCGAACCTGTTCGCATTTTCATTATAACACTGTTTATTTATACAGTTAAGCAGATATACTGAGTGTGTTGAAAGTGATGTGCTCTGAGGCCGCAATCCGCCGCGGAATACAAGTCCTGTCTGAAACGGGTGGTGCCGTCAGTGCCTTAACCTCAGAGGAGCACATCTAGTAACGTCAACAAATTCAGCAGACTACAGGCAGCGGAAAGGCGCGTCGGCTGAAAGTGCTCCTGACCACAGGAGAAAGCGTATGGGCTTGATGGAACTGGCTATTCTGTTTCTGAAACTCATGGTTGCGTTGCTGCAACTGCTTGAAGTTGCCATGAAATACTTCAAGTAATTCATGGCCTTCTGGTCGCATCTAAAGGAGGCGGGAAACCGCCTCCTTTTAATAAATTCTGACTGCCGTTTCGCTGGCAACAAAAATTGCCGTTCAGGCTTTAAAAGCTGCCATTAAATCCCCGATCAAAAAGCATTACACCATATGGCCTCGCTGCCTTTGTGTGGTAGATTCCTCTCGATTTTTAGATTCAGTTAGATTTATACACTGACTACTGGCACATAAATCCCTACAACGCACCTGAGACAATGAAAAAATTAGCCAACATTCACCTGCTGATGATGTTAATTCTTCTGGTTGCCGTCGGGCAGATGACGCAAACCATTTATATTCCGTCGATTCCCGATATGGCTCACGACTTTGGTGTTCGCAACGGCGCGATCCAACGCGTGATGGCAGCCTATTTGCTGACCTATGGCGTATCGCAGCTTTTCTACGGGCCGATTTCAGACCGTATTGGCCGCCGTCCGGTTATTCTGGCGGGTATGAGCATATTTATGCTCGCGACAGTGTGGGCGCTGTTTACCACCAATTTGACCGCACTGGTGATTGCCAGCGCATTGCAGGGGATGGGAACCGGTGTTGCGGGCGTCATGGCACGAACCATGCCACGCGATTTGTACGAAGGGTCATCGCTTCGCCAGGCCAATAGTTTGTTAAATATGGGGATCCTTGTCAGCCCGCTGATTGCACCAGTGATTGGCGGCATGCTCGATTCCATTTGGGGCTGGCGCACCTGCTACGGCTTCCTGCTGGTGCTGTGCATTATTGTCGCGATCTGCATGCTGCGCTGGCTGCCAGAAACTCGACCCGTTCAGGCCAAACCTCAACGTCTGATCGCGAGCTACAAAGCACTGCTGGGCAGCGGCTCGTTTAACTGCTATTTGCTCATGTTGGTGGGCGGCCTGGCTGGCGTGGCGGTCTTCGAAGCCTGCTCCGGCGTATTGATGGGCGGCGTGCTGGGGCTAAACGGTGTTGTCGTCAGCATTCTGTTTATTCTGCCGATTCCGGCGGCATTTTTTGGTTCGTGGTACGCAGGCCGACAAAATGCCCGTTTTTCATCGCTGATGTGGCAGGCGGTTTTGAGCTGCCTGATTGCGGGCATCCTGATGTGGATCCCAGGCTGGCTCGGTTTCATGAATATCTGGACGCTGCTGGTGCCTGCGGCGCTATTTTTCTTCGGTGCCGGGATGCTATTCCCGCTGGCAACCAGTGGCGCGATGGAGCCATTCCCGTTCCTCGCAGGGACTGCTGGCGCATTAGTGGGTGGATTGCAAAACATTGGTTCTGGGGCGATGGCGTGGTTTTCTGCCTTGCTGCCACAGACCGGACAATTCAGCCTCGGTATGTTAATGACCGCCATGGGCGTGATGATTTTGTTCTGCTGGCTGCCGCTTGCGCATAAATTCCAGCAAACCGAGCAACAAGCGTAAGGCGGGTTTTCACCCGCCGTTATTCTTAAAGCACTTTACTTAAAAACTCTTTGGTACGCGGGTTGGTCGGATTGTTAAACAGTTGCGACGGTGGCCCCTGTTCCTGAATCACGCCCTGGTCGATAAACACCACACGATCGGCAACTTCACGGGCAAAACCCATTTCGTGGGTAACGATAACCATCGTCATGCCTTCCAGCGCCAGTTGCTTCATCACCGCTAGCACTTCTCCCACTAACTCCGGGTCGAGTGCTGAGGTCGGTTCATCAAACAGAATGATCGACGGCTCCATTGCCAGCGCACGCGCAATCGCCACACGCTGCTGTTGCCCACCAGAAAGGCTCGATGGCCAGGCATCAATTTTGTCTATCAGACCCACTTTTTGCAGTAGTTTTTCCGCACGCGAAACCGCTTCAGCTTTCGACAAACCTTTGAGCGACATCGGCGCCATCGTCAGGTTCTCGAGCACCGTCATATGCGGGAACAAATTAAAGCGCTGAAAGACCATCCCCACACCGGAACGCAGGGTATTGAGGTTGGTTTTCGGGTCGTGCACCGCAAAACCGTTCACCACCACTTCACCGCCATCCGGTTTTTCCAGCGCGTTCAGGCAACGTAAAAAAGTACTTTTACCTGAACCCGACGGGCCAATCACGCACACCACTTCCTGTGGCGCGATATCACATGAAATACCACGCAGCACATGAGTTTTGCCAAATTGTTTCTGTAAATCATTAACGTGAATCACTTTTGCCAAGCCTCTTTTCCATGTGTTGCACCATCAGCGAGAGCAGGAATGTTAATACCCAATAAACCAATGAGATCGTCAGGTAGGGTTCCCAATACGTCGCATAAGCGCCAGAAACAGTACGTGCTGCATAAGCCAAATCTGCCAGGCCAATCGCTGAAGCCAACGAAGAATCTTTCACAATGGCGATGGCGTTATTGCCCAGTGGAGGAAGAATCCGGCGGAACGCCTGCGGCAAAATAACTTTGCGCATCGTTTTGCCCCAGCCCATTCCCAGCGCACGCGATGCTTCCATCTGGCCTTTGTCGATTGACTGAATGCCCGCACGGAAAATCTCAGAAACATACGCCCCGGCATTAAGCGTTATCGCGACCACGCACGACAGGAATGCACCATATTCAGAGCGCAGTTCGCGGGCAAAATCCACCGACATCAGCCCACTGGTGACCAGTATTCCATCACGCGGGTTGATGAATAGAGGTACCAACGCGAAGTGAACCACCATGATTTGCACAAACAGTGGCGTACCACGGAAGGCACTCACGTAAATACGCACCGGCCACTGCACGGCGTAGCGCAATACATGTTTCCATGGGCCATCTTCGGCATGCGCCATACGACCCAGGCCAAGCAATAAACCCCAGGTGGTACCCAAAATGACACAGATGATGGTGCATTTGATGGTCATGATCGCGCCTTGCATAAATAGCGGCGCGTATTCTGAGATTATCTCCCAGCGAAATCCGGTCATACCTGTCCTTGTTGGGGCCGAACCGGCCCCGAGTCATCCAAAATTATTCAGCGGGGAGAGTAGGAACGTTGCTATCAAACCAGGTGGAATAGATTTTTGCGTAAGTCCCGTCAGCCACAATTTTCTTCAAGCCGGAGTTGATTTTACCCAGTAACTCCTGGTTATCTTTCGCGACGGCAATACCGAAATACTGGCGTTCAAACTTGTCATCTTTGACCGCTTTCAGCGCTTTATCCGGATGGGATTTGATGTAGTACTTCACCACGCCAACGTCACCGACCGCAGCATCAATGCCATTTTCAGCCAGCTCCTGAAGCATCAGCGGCGTATTATCAAAACGTTTGATGTCGGTGCTGTTTTTACCCAGTGTTTCGGATACCACGGTATCGCCCGCGCTTGAGTTCACCACGCCGACTTTCTTTCCTTTCAATGCGTTAACTGAATCGACACTGGAATCATTCGGCACGACGATGGATTGCTCTGCCGGGAAGTAAGGGGCTGAGAAATCGACCATCGCTTTACGTTTATCAGTGATGGTGATGCCTGAAATAATAATGTCGCGATCGCCAGAGTTCAGCGTGGCGAAAATCCCTTCCCATGGCGTATTAACCAGTTTGATATCAAAACCTTCAGCTTTAGCGATGGCTTTGATGATGTCGATATCAAAACCTTCGAGCTGCTTCTGGCTGTTTTCAAATTCAAACGGGCGGTAAGTGCCACCAGAACCGACTACATAAGTCTGCTGTGCGGCATACGCGGAAGTGAGGACGGTAGAAACAAGGCATCCTGCTAAAACAACTGATTTTGCTAACATCCTGAACATATGACGCTCCCAATAAAATTATTTATGCACTTTAATTGCATAAAAATACATAATTTCATGAGAAACGGCAACTAAAAATCATACGTGTGATTGAAGCCACTGGATAAACGCTTCAATTTTCGGCCATTGTCGTCCCGGTAGCGTGGTGGCGTAGTAATGCTGATGGCACTTCAGCGTCATTTCCCCAAATGGAGCGACTAACTCGCCGCGATCGAGGCGTTTTTGCACCAGCCTTTTTCGTCCCATCGCGACACCCACCTGGTTTACGGCAGCAATCACCGCTAAATCTGAGCGATCAAAACCGATACCAGAAGATGAAGGCAACTCGACTGAAAAATGCTGCGCCCAGCTGTGCCATTCGTCCGTTCCGGAATCATTGCTCCATGCTTGTCTGTCATGCAACAACGTGCAATTGCGCAGGTGCGCGGGTTTATCTTTTAATTCAAAACGTTGGGCGTATTCTGGGCTACACACCGGCAGAATGGATTCATCCATCAGAAAATGATGTGTTAACTGCGACGAAGGCGCATCGTCAAAATAGAGTGCTAAATCAATGCCTGCGCGTTGCAGATTCACGTTCTCATTGCCAGTGAGAATGGTCAGTGAAATAGACGGATAGCGCCGCGTGAAATCCCCGAGAATCGGCACCAACCAGCACTGGGCAACAGAAGGACGCGAGTAAATGGTCAACAGACCCGACAGCTCCTGGTTTTTGATGTCCAGGATCTCCTGATTTAACGTATCCAGAGAAGATTTCAGCGCCCAGAAAACCCTTTTGCCTTCATGTGTTAACTCCACTTTACGGTGGGAGCGCACAAACAACTGAATGCCCAACTCCTGCTCAAGCTGATTAATTCGGTGGCTGACGGCACTTGAGCTTAGAGAAAGCTCTTCTGCCGCCAACGCGAAGGATTGATGCCGGGCAGCGACTTCAAAAGTGTAGAGTTTTGATAGCTGCCAGCCATTAAGTAAGCGATTTCTGACTTCGCGAATCGGGTCCATTGTGCTCTCCAGAGAGAAAAATCATGGCGGTATTGTAAAAGATGCGCCTGAAAACGTCGTTTTAAGGTGCGAAAATTTGAACCAAAATCAAAATTACACCCCATTTTTTAACCTTAATCACTCTTTTGGTTCAATCTGGCTCATGTGAAATGCCATTTATATCGTTTGTCAGCCAGGAGCAATTTTTGTCCAATAGCCGCAGATAAATCGCAGAGTGAGGTGGGTATGGAATCTCAGATTTGGGTTGTGGGAACGCTGCTAAGCAGCATAATTTTAATCGTCTTTACCATCGTCAAACTGAAGTTTCACCCTTTCCTTGCCTTGCTGCTGGCCAGCTTCTTCGTCGGCACCATGATGGGCATGAGCCCGCTGGATATGGTGAATGCGGTCGAAAGCGGCATTGGCAGCACGCTGGGCTTCCTGGCAGCAGTCATTGGCCTTGGTACAATTCTTGGCAAGATGATGGAAGTCTCTGGCGGGGCTGAACGAATTGGCCTGGCGTTGCAGCGTTGCCGCTGGCTTTCCGCAGATGTCATCATGGTTTTGGTGGGGTTGATTTGCGGGATCACGCTGTTCGTGGAAGTTGGCGTGGTGCTGCTGATCCCACTGGCATTTTCTATCGCGAAAAAGACCAACACTTCACTGCTGAAGCTGGCTATCCCGTTATGTACTGCGTTAATGGCCGTGCATTGCGTGGTTCCGCCACATCCGGCAGCGATGTTTGTTACCAACAAATTGGGTGCTGATGTTGGTACGGTCATTGTGTATGGCTTACTGGTTGGGTTAACCGCGTCGTTAGTCGGCGGGCCACTGTTCCTGAGATTTGTGGGCAATCGCCTGCCCTTTAAAACCGTACCCGCAGAATTTTCAGACCTGGAAGTACGCAAAGAGGACACGCTGCCATCGTTAGGCGCAACCCTGTTTACCATTTTGCTGCCCATTGGCCTGATGCTGGTCAAAACGCTCGCCGAGCTGAATATGGCAAAAGGCGGGACGCTGTATACCGTTCTGGAGTTTATCGGCAACCCAATAACAGCCATGTTTATTGCGGTGTTTGTGGCCTATTACATCCTTGGATTACGCCAGCATATCGGCATGAGTAAGCTGTTAACGCATACAGAAAATGGCTTTAGTTCTATCGCTAATATTTTGCTGATTATCGGTGCTGGCGGGGCGTTTAACGCCATCCTGAAAACCAGTGGTCTTGCAGATTCTCTGGCGGTTCTGCTCTCCAATTTGCATATGCACCCGATTCTGTTGGCATGGCTGGTTGCACTGATTCTGCATGCCGCCGTAGGCTCGGCAACCGTCGCGATGATGGGAGCAACGGCGATTGTGGCACCTATGCTGCCGCTCTATCCCAACGTCAGCCCGGAGATTATTACGATTGCTATCGGCTCCGGAGCGATTGGCTGCACCATCGTGACAGACTCCCTGTTCTGGCTGGTGAAGCAATATTGCGGCGCAACGCTCAACGAAACATTTAAATACTATACAACGGCGACATTTATCGCCTCTTTACTGGCACTGGGCGCGACGTTCCTGCTTTCATTTATCATCTAAGCGCAAAGAGATTGTCTTATGAAAAACGCTGAAATCAACACTTTAACTCAACAATTTCCGCTGGTTAGCGATTTGATCGCCCTGAAAGAAACCTGTTGGTTTAACCCGGAAACGACTTCATTTGCCGAGGGTTTACCTTACGTAGGCCTGACACACGAAGATGTGCAGGATGCCCATGACCGTCTGACACGTTTCGCGCCTTATCTGGCGCAGGCGTTTCCAGAAACAGCGGCGACCAACGGTATTATCGAGTCAGAACTGGTCGCGATCCCGGCCATGCAAAAGCGCCTGGAAACCGAGTGTAAGCAAAAAATAGCGGGCCAGTTGTTGCTGAAAAAAGACAGCCATCTGCCCATTTCCGGTTCAATCAAAGCGCGTGGCGGGATCTATGAAGTACTGACGCATGCCGAAAAACTGGCGATTGAAGCGGGTTTGCTGACCACTGAAGATGACTATCGCAAGCTGCTGACACCTGAATTTAAAGACTTCTTTAGCCAGTACAGCATCGCCGTAGGCTCAACCGGCAACCTGGGCTTATCCATCGGTATTATGAGTGCGCGCATTGGATTTAATGTCACCGTGCACATGTCAGCGGATGCCCGCGCCTGGAAAAAAGCCAAGCTGCGTAGCCATGGCGTTACGGTTGTGGAATACGAGCAAGATTACGGTGTCGCCGTTGAGCAAGGCCGTAAAGCTGCCGAGTCCGACCCTAATTGTTTCTTTATCGACGATGAGAACTCCCGCACCTTGTTCCTCGGCTATTCAGTTGCCGGTCAGCGCCTGAAAGACCAGTTCGCTCAGCAGGGGCGCATTGTTGATGAACAGCATCCGCTGTTTGTTTACCTGCCGTGCGGCGTTGGCGGTGGTCCTGGCGGGGTCGCATTTGGCCTGAAAATGGCCTTCGGCGATAACGTTCACTGCCTGTTTGCTGAGCCGACTCACTCACCTTGTATGCTGCTGGGTGTTTACACCGGCCTGCATGATGAGATTTCCGTGCAAGATTTGGGCATTGATAATATTACCGCTGCCGATGGCCTGGCTGTGGGACGTGCATCCGGGTTTGTTGGGCGTGCCATGCAAAGACTGCTCGATGGTTTTTATACCCTTGAAGATCAGACGATGTATACGCTGCTCGGCTGGTTGGCAGAAGAGGAAAACATTCGCCTTGAACCTTCCGCGCTTGCCGGTATGCCTGGCCCACTGCATGTGAGTGCCGATGCGGCCTATCATCAAATGCATAACTTCACTGCTGAACAATTGCAAAACGCCACGCATATCGTCTGGGCAACTGGCGGTGGCATGGTGCCGGAAGCAGAGATGGCGCAGTATCTGGCGAAAGCGAAGTAGTCTCGCTTAATAAGCACGCCCTCACCCCGGCCCTCTCCCCCAGGAGAGGGAGAAACCGAACAGTTCCCTCTCACCCTGGAGAGGGAGAAAACCGAACAGTTCCCTCTCCCAGTGGGAGAGGGTTAGGGTGAGGGCTGCCCACATCCAACAAAACTATTTCAGTTCAGGCCAGTAATCTTTGTTCGCCTCAATCAAATCATCAAGAATCGCTTTGGCAACCGATGCACTCGGTACGGTTTTAGAGAGCGTAATGGCCTGCCACAATTTCACATAAGATCCCTCTTCCCAGGCTTCCACCACCAGTTTTTCAACCGCCACCTGCTGGCTCATCAACCCTTTCTGGAACTGTGGAATGTTACCGACGACCAACGGCTCAGGGCCGCTTTTCCCTACCAGGCAGGGGATTTCCACCATCGCTTCCGGGTCAAAGTTATTAATCGCGCCGTTGTTTGGCACAATCAGCAGCATGCGCTCCTGGGTGTTGAAGGCGATAGCCGCCGCCAGATCGACGATGTACGACGCATGTTCGTCAATTTCCAGCTCACCGGCAGACGATTTCCCCGCTTGAATGATGGCGTTACAGGAACCAAAGACGTGTTTTTCACGGTGTTCCATCACCTCATTCGCGCGAGTGTGCTCAGGGTTTGAATGCTCAACCACGTAATCCGGGAACAGATAGTATTTCAGATAGGTATTTGGGAAGGTGGTTGGGTCCAGCGCCCACACATCTTTTGCTTTCGAGAAAGTGTCGTTCCAGCTAGCTTCTGTACCATGTTCATCAGATGGCGGAACATAACCAAACTTCGCCACATGTTCGCGGATTTTAGGCATCAAATCGTTGCCATCTTTATCTTCGATAGACGTCCACCAGCCGAAGTGATTCAGGCCGTAGTAGCGTACACGCATCTCTTTGCGATCTTTCAGACCCGCAATTTGCGCCATGCGGCTTTCAATGCCGATTGGCATATCGCAAATGTTGAGAATTTTTGCATTTGGGCGCAGACGACGCGTCGCTTCTGCCACAATCGCCGCCGGGTTGGAGTAGTTGAGCATCCAGGCGTTCGGCGAGTATTTTTCCATGTAGTCAACGAGTTCCAGAACCCCACCGATGGAGCGCATCCCGTAAGCAATCCCGCCCGGCCCACAGGTTTCCTGGCCCAGCACGCCGTGACGCAGTGGGATTTTCTCGTCTTTTTCGCGCATCGGGTATTTACCCACGCGAATGTGCGCCATCACGAAATCCACATCGGTAAAAGCTTCTTTTGGATCGGTGGTGTAGCTGAACTCAATGTCTGGCGCCTGCTCTTTGAGGATAACTTTACAGGCCTCGGCGATAGTTTCCTGACGCGCGCCATCGTTGTCATAGAACTTTAAAGAACGCAGCGGGAAACGATGCTGGTTAGCCAGCAACATCAATACGATACCTGGAGTAAATGTGCTGCCGCCACCGGCTACAACTACAGAGAATTTTTTCATGATACTGCCTCCGTCATGGATTTAAGTTCGGTCAATGATGTGTCTTTCATCAGGGTTTCAATCTGGTCACGGACTTGCGGGACATGCAGACCCACAATCACCTGAATACCGTTGCCGCGCCGCACCACACCGTGGGCGCCCAGCGCTTTGAAAATTTCGTCACTCTGCGTTAGCGCCATATCAGCCAGCGTGATGCGTAAGCGAGTTGCACAGTTATTGACGCTAAGGATGTTGTCGTTACCTCCCAGAGCTTCGAGGATGCCTGCAGCCTGGCTCTGTTTGCTTTCTTTGGCCGCCGCAGCAGTGGTTTGCTTGCGTGACGCCTGGTAATCCGCCTTGCTGTAGAGCTTGATTTCACTCTCCTCGCGGCCTGGCGTTTTCATGTTGAAGCGCAGGATTAAGGTGCGGAACACCACGAAGTAGATGGCGGTGAACGCAAGGCCGATGCCAATCTGGATGAACATCATCGATGCGTGGTTGTGGAACATCGGTATCCAGTTTTGCGGCAAGAATTGGTCGAGCAGGCCACCGCCCATGTTGCCCACCACGCCACACATGTACATCACGGTCGCCATCGATGCGGCGAGGAATGCATGAACGGCAAACAAGACAGGTGAGATAAACAGGAAGGTAAATTCAAGAGGTTCGGTAATGCCCACGAGCATCGCGGTCAATGTTGCTGGGATCAGCAGGCCTGCCACTTTTACGCGGTTTTCAGGTGCAGAGGTGGCATACAGAGCCAGCGCAATCCCAAGGCAGCCAAATATCTTCGAGTTTCCGTGCAGCGCGAATCCCCCTTCCGGGAAAAGCGTTTTCAGCGGAAGCGTACTCTGGCTGAACTCCTGCAAATGCTGCGCCCAGTAAACCTGAATACCGCCTTCCACGACCGCTGGGCCAAAGATAAACGGACCATAGATGAAGTGATGCAGGCCGGTTGGGATAAGAATGCGTTCAAGGAAGGTATAAACCCATACGCCAAGTGAACCGGCGTTGCGTAAGAAATCCTGCAGGGATTCAATGCCCATTTGCACTTTTGGCCAGCCAAACAGAGTGAGCCAGGCGCAAGGGATCATCACGAAGAAGGCCACAATCACGACGAATGAACTGCCCTGGAAGATGCCGAGAAAGACGGGAAGTTGTTTTTCGAAATAGCGGTTGTGAATAGCCGTGACTAATCCGGAGATGACTATCGCGCCAATAATGCTGGTATCGAGCGTTTTTATCCCGGCAATCATGGTGAGTCCGGTACCCGCTGTCGGATCGACACTGAAATCAACACCGAAGTAATGGCCCCAGGTCATTCCCATCGCATTGATGAAGTAGTTCCAGGTCATAAAGCTCACCAGCACCGCTAAACAAGCACGGCCCTGCGCTTGCTTAGCGAGGCCAATCGGTAAGCCGACGGCAAAAATCAGCGGCATATTGCGGAACACCGTCCAGCCGCCTTCTTCAATAATGTGGACGATTTGCGCAAATAAGTTATCGGGAGCGGTTAACGCTTCGCCGACAAACATCGGGTTGCGCAACATAATGGCGATGCCTACGACAATCCCGGCGAATGGAAACAGCAAAACCGGGGTAAACATTGCGCCACCAAAACGTTGTATTTGACTGAGCATTTTTAAATCCTCATGTAACAACTTGCAGGGTAAATACCCTTTAGCATTCGAGTTGCAGGTAGGCGGCCAGGGAACTTATCCCGATGAGCTTACTTCAGTAAGTGATTCGGGTAAGTGAGTGCAGCCAACACCCCTGCAGCTCGAATGATGACGGGTATAAATGGCCTTATTTTTTAACGCTGGCCTGAGACTGAGAGTAAGGAGACGTGGGTGACTTATCTTTGCCCGCCGCGCCGATTCGTGATCGCTTTCATAGTTTTTATTTGGGGCAAGTTGTCTACTTTTTGATAAATAAATAGACACGCTGATTTTCACCATCCAATTCACGGCGTGAATGAGAAATTTAACTCAATTAAATCAAGTGAATATTGAATGAAACAAGGGTTTATTAAACCCTATGCGCAGCCATTAAGAGGTCTACAGGTGATCTACAAATCTATCGCCGATCGGTTACGAATCCGCCTTAACTCGGCTGATTACAACATTGGTAGTCCACTGCCTTCTGAAGTCCGTCTTGCAGGTGAGTTTGGCGTATCACGCATGACGATTCGTAAAGCTATCGATTTGCTGGTGAGTTGGGGGCTGGTAGTACGCCGCCACGGTAGCGGCACCTATGTGGCTAAAAAAGATGTCCATCATGAGACCACGAATCTGACGGGATTCATTGAAGTGATGCGCAACCAGGGTAAAGAGGTCATCAGCAATGTGCTGGAATTTCAGGTAATGCCCGCACCGCCTGCCATCGCTAGCCAATTACGCATTAATATTGATGAACGGATCTACTACTCGCGCCGGGTGCGCTCGGTAGACGGCAAGCCATTGATGGTAGAAGACAGCTACATGCCATTGAAATTATTCCATAATCTATCAGTCGCACATCTGGAAGGGTCAAAGTTCAGTTATATCGAGGATGAATGCCACATTATTGTGTGCGGTAACTACGAAAGCCTGACACCCGTCCTGGCCGACCGGAAGATGGCAAAGTTACTCAACATCGACGAGCTCACACCGATTTTGCGCATCACCTCGCTGTCATACAGCGACAGCGGCGACTATGTGAATTATTCGGTCATGTTCCGCAATGCCAGCGAATACCAGGTGGATTACCATCTGCGACGAGTGCATGTGTAATGCAAAGAAAAAAAGCGGGAACATTCCTTACGGGTTAGCCGGGGTGTAAGAAAGAACCGCTTATTATATGTAGTCAATTGATAACAATATGAAGGCAGCCATGGGGGAACTCGCTGCCTTTACAGGCAGCTTTTTAGCAGAACACTCCAGGCTCGCGGCTATCTCTTGAAAACATTTTCTCTATGCCATTCCAGAAATGCACAAGCCTTTGGATGAAAGGCCTTTTCTTGTTGGGTTTTGATGTTTAAATCCTGCCATGTTTTATTGTCCAGACACGGGCTCAACATAACTTCACCACCATCGGTAAACGATAAATAACCGTTATCAAACAGCACATCTATGTGCGCTGCCAGCATAATCCCGTTATAAGGATTTAACCTTTCCGAGCCGCTCTCACAAGCACGCCAGGGTTTGATATGACTTGCTTTGAGCAGGGGGAGGAAAGAGATGCCAGTCACCGGACATGCTGGGTAAATTTTTAAACATTCTGCCCTAAAAATCCCCTGTCCACGACGTGCTTCAATGAATGTCAGTTTCTGTGTTTCGCTCAGGGATATATCATTAAGAATTTCTTCAACATCTTCTATTTCGGGAGCAATTAAATCCGTCATAGTATCGGCAAAAATGCTTCCGTTTATCACGTTACGTTCAGAAGTTAAGATCGTAGCTAAATATTGCGTGGAAGTATTCGCTGGAATGCTGAGGTATTTAATTTTTGAACCATATGAGCGATTACCTGTGAACTCCTCCCAGTTCTTGCCCGTTTTACCGTGTATACTTGCGTTTGTAAAATGAACCACTTTTTTATTTCTTTTTACGCTTTCAACTTCACGAATCTCCACGATATCTGCAACGATAATATCGAATAAAGAATTATTATTTTCGTCTTCCTTACGAATGATAATAACCTCAGGCTCTCTCCCTTCTCCAATAACCCACTTGCCGGAATAACCTTCATTCCCTTCCATGTGAAAGTTGGTACCATTTGTCTCGACAATTACTGCAAGTTTAGAAAGAGGTTTACTATCAATGTCGGCATTTCTATTTTCCACAGTACACTTTCTCCATATAATATAATTCAATACATAATAGAAACTAAACCGTAATTTTTCTTTATCGGCCTTATTTAATATTTCTTTAGAAATTAATGTTCGAGGGGAATCTGGTTACAGACTGAAACAAACTTTTTCAGCACCATAGCAATTGATAAAATTAACGTTAGATTTAGACACATTGAGGAAATGAGCACCAGTTACATCGCAGTTTTCTAACACCAATGGGCTATCGACAATGTTACAATGCGAAAAAGTAACACGCCTCAAATTACAATTCACAAAGACCACTTTTTGCAAAATGCACTTATTGATAATTACATCTTCTAAATGAGTATTTTCAAACAGACAGCTCCGCAAAACCGATGAGTAGATAATCGCTTTAACGACACCAGAGGAAGTCACCAAACCACGTAAAACACAATCTACAAGCAACCCATTAATTGATAATCCAGATAGACGCTCCCCCAGAGAATCAATATCAACTGACCGTGACTCAATACCATCCAACAGAAGTGAAACACCGGAAGATAGCCTTATAAATGAATCATTCAGCACCCCATGCTTAATATGCAATTTACGTTTAGCTTGTAACTCTGAGTTTTCAATAACATTATCAACCAGTAAAAAATCACTATCTGTTTGCAATAAAGAGTTTACTATCTTTCCCTCACTTATTTTTATTAATGAGTTTTTCCCACATGCCTCTATCAGACAGTTGTTTAAATAACACTTATTAATATTAGAAGTACCAATTAAATTATTGATTATTATTTTTTTATCTTTCAGGCTGGAATTATTGAAGGCGAAAGAAGTCGCCTCCTTGATATATAAGGGGGTCAACATGATAACTCCTGGGCAGCAAAAAAGCCGCTTACGAAAATAAGCGGTAGTGAAAACGATGGTGAGGACGGGTTATAGCAAAAACTTCTGTTATAAAACAAACGCTATTTCGTCCAATTATATGCAGAGTTGCACAAGATTTATTATGAAAAATACATATTATTCAATGTGATAAGAATGGTTTATGTCGTTCCTACTTATCATCCGTTGCCAGCCAATTCGCAGCCCAGCGCAGTCTCTGTGTATGAGACTGCGCTGGGTGAAAAATTTCCATCGCGATACGTTAAAATTACACCCAGAACAACACCGCCAAAAGCTGCGGGGTAATAATGCGCAGGAACATGACCAGCGGGTAAACCGTGGCGTAAGACAATGCCGCCGCGCCACTGGTGGCATGCAAGCCGTTAGCAAAGGCCAACGCCGGGGGATCGGTCATCGAGCCTGCCAGCATGCCGCAGAGCGTCAGGTAATTCATTTTGGCGAGCAATCTTGCAATGATCGCCGTCACCAGCAGCGGAATGCCGGTAATCAGAATGCCGTAGCCAATCCAGCTGACACCGTCGCCATGCAGCAATGTACTGACAAAATCCCCACCCGATTTCAAACCGACCACCGCAAGGAACAAGACAATTCCCAGCTCGCGCAATGCGAGGTTCGCACTCGGTGGCATAAACCAGTACAGCGTACCAATACTGCCTATGCGCCCAAGAATGATCGCCATAATGAGCGGCCCACCCGCGAGCCCAAGGCGAAGTGCGACAGGGAATCCCGGAATGAAAAGCGGGATCGAGCCCAATAAAACACCGAGCCCAATGCCGATAAATACCGGCAACATTTGGACTTGCTGGAGTTTTTGCTGCGCGTTACCCACCTCTGCCGCCACGGCTTCTATCGATTCAGGACGACCCACTAAATTGAGGATATCGCCAAATTGCAGGCTGACATTGCTGCTTGCAACCAGCTCAATACCTGTACGATTCAGGCGAGAAATGACCACGTCGTACTTCTGCTTTAAATGCAGGTCGCGGATTTTTTTCCCCAGCACTTTCTCATTGGTCACCACCACTCGCTCCACACGCAAGTCGGTTCCACGTGTAGAAAGTGAGGTATCCACTTGCTGGCCGATAACCAATAATGCGGAATGCAGATCTTTTTCTTGCCCCACCAGGTGCAATAAATCCCCGGTTTGAATCACCGTACCCGGCGCGGGAACCATCAGTAACTCTCCGCGTTTCAGGCGTGAACAAATAATGGTATCGCTGTTAAGAACGGGCACATCCTGTATGGGTAAGCCGTTGAGATTGGGGTTGGCAACACGGATATTCATGGTCTGGAGTTGAGCATGACTTTGCCCGGAGGTGCTATCAAAGCGTGCCGCTTCTTGATCGACGTTAATACGAAAGACCATGCGAGTCAGCCACATGGTTATCAGGATCCCGCAAATACCGAACGGATACGCCATCGCATAGCTCATCCCCATTTTATCCACCCATTCAGCAGGATTGCCCAGATCTGTCAGGATTTGCTGGCCCGCACCCAATGCTGGCGTATTGGTCACAGCACCCGAGAAAACACCTAATACCACGGGCAGGGGGACATCGAAGATTTTATGGATGAGCGCAGTCACCAACCCGCCGAGCACCACGATGAGGAGCGCAAAGAGATTGAGGCGCAAACCGGACACGCGCAAAGAAGAGAAGAACCCCGGCCCGACTTGAATACCTATGGTGTAAACGAACAGGATCAGGCCAAATTCCTGAATGAAATGAAGCATATCGCCATTCAAGTTAATTCCGGCTTTATTGACGAAGTGACCGACGATAATACCGCCGAATAGCACACCGCCTATCCCAAACCCGATACCACGAATTTTGATGTTGCCAATCCACAAGCCGACGACCGCGACCAATGCCAACATACTGACGGTTAACGCTATTTCACTCATCGCAGAATTCCCTGTGAATAACATTATTATTAACAGTGATTCTGGCAGAGAGATGCGGGCGTTAATGGGGTGCAGAACACAAAAAAGGCCCCATAAATGGGGCCTCAGAAAGGGGGATACTGCGATTAGCTATTAAGCGCAGGGCGCTCGCTGATAGCGATGCGTTTCGGTGCCACCTCTTCAGGAATTTCACGTACCAGATCGATGTGCAACAAACCGTTGGTAAATGTCGCGCCGGACACCTTCATGTATTCAGCAAGGGTGAAGCTCAGGCTAAATGGCTGAGTCACTAACCCCTGATGCAGCCAGGTGGTTTCCTTTTCAGGTTTGACCGGCGTGCCTTTTACATGCAGGCGTGTACCTTCCAGCTCAATTTCAAGATCTTCCTGGCGGAAACCGGCCAGCGCCAGCGTGATCCGATAGTGGTTATCATCGCCTTTCTCAATGTTGTAAGGCGGGAATGTCTGCCCTTCGCTGCTGGTTTGTAAGGCATTAGCCAGTTTGTCAAAACCGATCCATTGACGCAGCAGAGGTGATAAATCGTAGTTACGCATGTGTTTTCTCCTTCTTTGAAGCGAGTTTTACCTTCGGCTCCCTATCGGCAAGCCTGGGCTGGGTTACGTTATTTGTTCAGGCCGCTTATGCGACCCGCAGAATTAATTGATTTCGATACGGCGCGGTTTCATTGCTTCTGGAATCACGCGCTCCAGATCGATGTACAGCAAGCCATTGACCAGGTTAGCACCACGGATGTGGATGTTTTCTGCTAACTGGAATTTGCGTTCGAAGTTGCGCTCGGCAATCCCCTGATGGAGATACGTGCGTTCTGGTTGTTCGCCTGCATGTGCGCCTTTTACCACCAGCAAATTATCCTGAGCGGTAATTTCCAGCTCGCTTTCCGCGAACCCGGCAACAGCAATCGCAATGCGATAATGGTTTTCGTCTACTAATTCAACGTTGTATGGAGGATAGCCCCCATTGCCCTGGCTTTGGTTGTTTTCAATTTGGTTGAACAGACGATCAAAACCAATAGCAGAACGATAAAGCGGGGATAAATCGAAATTACGCATAAATTAATACTCCTGATTATCAGCGAGAATCAAACATTGCCTTCCATCATGGACAGGCTTCAGTAACTGAGTACCCTTACGGCGTACCCTTTATTGACCACGTTAATAAAATCGGTCCTGTTTCACGCTTTTCAAGGCCACAAAAGTAAATTTTTTGCGGGTTCGGCTGTCAGTACATAGACTGATTGCGGAGTAAACAGGAATTATCTGCGATAAACGCCACAGAGTAGTAAGTGCAGTTTTTTTATTATCTGTATGGGTGATATAACCCAGTGCAGCCAGGCCAGATCAGGCCCTTTACGACGAAAAAATTATAGTGATGATGAAAAGTTATCTTCCAACAATCATTCTGGGTAGTGGATTACTCACCGTCAGTGGATGCTCAAGTGTCATGACGCATACGGGTGGGCAAGATGGGACGTATCCTGGCACCCGCGCAAGTTACCAAATGTTGACGGATAGCAACACAAGCTGGGGGTACAAACCGTTTGTCGTACTCGATATGCCCTTTACGGCAGTGGCAGATACCGTGTTGATACCGTGGGATATGTACCGCACCGACAAGTCTCTAAAATCTAAAGTCGAAGCGAGCGAGAGCGCGAATCTGGCCACCAATTCTGTGCTCCCGCCCGTTCAGTAATTACAGGCCTGTTTCCGTCATAAACAGTTGACGGAATCCGTCGACATCCTGCATCCAGGCAATGTGTTTTCCAGCTGGTGAAAACACCACGGCATCCGCTGAAGGCGCATCACTCCCTGGCCGCGTTAGCGATGTGATTGCCCCATCGTTCACGCCAACCAACACAATCTGATTATCCAGCACAAAGCCCAGCGCTTGCCCATTCGGATGCCAGTTAAACGCAGACTGAATGCTCTCTTGCCCGTGCGTCAACTGACGTGGCTCCCCACCATTTGGTGAAAGCAAATACATTTGCACCACACCCGAATCATCGCGCATCAAAAACGCCAGTAAACTGCCGTCCGGGCTGCTGCGTACCCAATGTCGCGGCTGCGTAGTTAAACCTGGGTGACGGCGTTGATGCGTAAACGTGAGGCGGCGTTGCTGCACTTGCGCAGGCGGAGCAGGCAATGTGGTTTGCGTACCTTCGACAGGCTCAGCGCA
The DNA here is from genome assembly GCF_027594725.1 of Buttiauxella sp. WJP83. NCBI lineage: Bacteria > Pseudomonadati > Pseudomonadota > Gammaproteobacteria > Enterobacterales > Enterobacteriaceae > Buttiauxella > Buttiauxella sp. WJP83. Next base: position 10,193 of record NZ_CP110080.1, on the reverse strand, counting down.
AGCCTCGAAGTAAGCCTCTTTGTTATCAGCTAAATCCACGACAAACAGCTCAGGCACTTTATTGCCGCTGGCGGAAAGTGTGTCACCAATAAACGCCAGCGCCCAGCGCTGCTGGCTGCCATCCGGTTTGCGATAACCATGATCCCCAATCCAACCTTCTTCATAAGCACGGTTAATCTCGTCGCTTTCAGGCTGTGGATTTGGCGTAGTGCGGCTGACCAGAACGCAATAATGGCTGCCGTCGTACTCACGAGGATGCTGTTTGGCCGGGGTTACCGGACCATATGGCAGTGCGATACCCACATTGCGCAAATCTTTCGACGCATCGTATTCATGCATAACGTGGTCATTGTAGGTGAAACTCAGGCGAGAACCGTCCGGGCTCCAGACATGAACATGGCTGCCGCCGCGCAATGCGCCAGGAGTAAAGGGCGGCGTAATGTCCATCGCATCGAGATTTGTTGCCGTACCGTTTTCAACCACCACGCCACGGCGGTGATGAAAGTCGTACTGCCAGTGTTCATCTGGGTTTTCCGGGCCATGAATAAAGACATAACGCTCAGGTTGCTGCGGATTCACCGTGACCACGCCAACATGCGCGCCTTGCGACGCTCGGTACACAACATCCACTTCACCCGTATTAACATTAATGCGCTCAATGGTTTCACTGGTAAATGACGCGCCAGAAGGACGCACATCAAACACCAACCATTGGCTGTCTGGTGTCCAGGTGTTGGTATTCGTGAGTTGATGGTGGCGAGGTGCAAAGGTGAGTTGTTTGGTCATGGTTTTACCCTGAAGCGATGGACGCCTCAGGGTAAATCATTGCAGATTTTTATCCCACCCTTTCTACTTTACCGACCAGCAGAATGTAGGAAAGTGCGCCAAGCAAGGCGACAACTGCATAGACAAAGGGACGGAGGCGCTAAAAGGAAACGAGATGTGATTTAAGCGTATGGAACGGCAGAATGGCGGCGGGGGTCAGAAAAGACATCGTAAGCCTTTATGGGAGAAGACTTGATGCATTTGAGTGTGGAAAACCCCCGGCAACGGGCCGTGCCGGGGTAAATATATTACTGTTTGTTTAGTACAAACTTCTCAATCGCGTAAGCAACGCCGTCTTCCAGGTTGGATTTAGTGACGAAATTGCTGACATCTTTCACTTTGTCGATAGCATTTTCCATCGCGACGCCCATACCGGCGTATTCCAGCATCGCAATGTCGTTTTCCTGATCGCCCAAGGTCATCACTTCTTCTTGCCTGATACCGAGTGTTTCAGCCAGCGCTTTCACGCCTGTACCTTTGTTGACACGCTTATCGAGGATCTCGAGGAAATAAGGGGAACTTTTTAGCAGTGTATAACGCTCATAAACATCGTCTGGAATTTTGGCGATGGCTTTATCCAGAATTGCAGGTTCATCAATCATCATGACTTTCAGGAACGCGCCGTTTTTATCCATATTTTCTGGCTCGCTGAAGACCAGCGGGATATTGGCGATAAAGGATTCATGAACGGTGTAGTAACTGATGTCACGGTTAGCGGTATAAAGCTTATAGCGATCCAGCGCATGGAAGTGGGAGCCTACATCGCGTGAAAGCTGTTCAAGATAGCGATAATCATCGTAACTTAATGCGGTTTGCGCCACAGTGCTGCCGTCGCTCGCCTTCTGTACCAATGCACCATTATAGGTGATGCAGTAGTCATTCGGCTTATCCATGTGCAGCTCTCTGAGATAGCTCTCAACACCTGCAAAAGGACGTCCGGTACACAAAACAACGTTAACACCTTGTTCGCGCGCACTGGCGATAGCGGCTTTAACGGCTGGAGAAATGGTGTGGTCCGGCAGCAGTAAGGTGCCGTCCATATCAATAGCAATGAGTTTTATAGGCATGGGATTTTCTGAGGTAATGAGTTTATCTCATGCTAACGCGATTAAGCTCGCAAAAATAGCGCTACGTTTCACGTTAAAAAGGTCCGTTTTAAACACAAGAAAACGCCACCCAGTACTACAAATAAAAAGCGTGAGTGGCGTTTTTCAGCTAGCTGAAGAATTTATCTTTCAGCATATGGAAGCCTTTAGTCAGCAAGTCTTCGTCATGAGCGACTTCACCTGCTGGTGATAAGGTATCGACTATTTTTGGGAACTGCTCTGACAGCAGTTGAGATGCGCTTCCCACATCAATTCCCAGTTTCTCAGCCAGTCCGCTGATGGCGGGCATGCCCAGCACCTCTTGCACCTGCTCAGGGCTAACGCTTTGATTATGTGCGCCGCTTAACCATGAGGTGACAATATCTGAGTACCCCTTTTCCCGAAACTGTTCAAGTATTGCCTGAATACCGCCTTGTTCATTTATCCACGTTAGGATGACTTTGAATTTACCTGCATCGCCACCCCCCATCATGCCAGTAACTTGATCGAAAAAGCCCATGACCGTGTCCTCTTGCAATCACGAAGTGTGCAATAGAAGTGTAGTCAATCACGGGCGAGTTAAGACGATTTTGCCGAACGCACCACGATCAAGATGCGCCAACGCCTGGGGGAGTTCGTCAAAACGGTAAGGAGTTTCGATGACCGGTTTCAGGCCAATAACATCAACCGCACGGACGAAATCTTCAAGTGCCCGGCGATGGCCGACACCAATCCCCTGAATCGTCGGTGATTTCAGTAAGAGCTCACCCACCGGGCCTGAAAACTCAAAACCCTCAAGCACACCAATCACCGATATGCGCCCATGCACCGCCACCGCCCGTAGAGAATGGCTCAGGTTTTCCCCACCCACGGTTTCAATAATATGATCGATTCCGTGCTCCTGGGTCAGTTCGTAAATGGCATCCACCCAATCACCCTGCAAACGATTAATGCCATGATCCGCTCCCAGCGCCTTGGCGCGAGCCAGTTTTTCATCACTACCGGAGGTCACAAACACCTGGGCTCCATGAGCTTTGGCGATTTGCAGGGCGAACATTGAAACACCGCCAGTTCCCTGTACCAGTACGGTTTGCCCGGCACGTATTCTCCCGCGCTCAACTAACGCAAACCAGGCGGTAAGCCCTGCGCAGGGCAATGTGCTGGCCTGAACATCATCGAGGGTTTCAGGGGATGCCACCAGCCAGTTTTCGCTCATAACTACGTATTCAGCGAGCATTCCCTGGTATACCCCACCGAGCGTGCGATATGGCGGAGTGCGCGCGTTGCCGTTTGGCTTGCCGTCAATCCAGTCGGGCGAAAAGGTCGAAATAACACGCGAGCTTTCCTCGAAACGCGTCACGCCTTCACCGATTTTTTCCACTACGCCAGCCATGTCTGACGCAGGAATAAAGGGGAAAGGAAGCGGCAATGGCATCGTGCCATCAATCACCATTTTGTCGCGGTAATTGAGTGAGACTGCATTGACCCGGACCAAAACCTCGCCGGGGCCTGGGTTGGGAATAGGTACAGTAGAAAGCGCCAGATTTTCGCGCCCCACGGCATTCATGGCCCAGCGTTGCATTGTTTGGCTCATCATTTGCTCCAACGATTACGGTTAATTCATCACAAACCGAAGTATATCGTTGACCATACATAACCAGTGGCGATAGATTTTCTCTTCATTGATTCCAGAATGGATACAAAGAATGAGCGAGCAACTGAAGGGAATTTCTGTTTTCGTTTCGGCTGTTGAGGCGGGTAGTTTCTCGCTTGCGGCAACGCGTTTGCATCTCTCACGTTCAGCCGTCGGCAAAACCATTTCCCAACTTGAGCAGCGGCTGGGCGTTCGGCTGTTTCATCGCACCACGCGCAGCCTCGCATTAACCGACGACGGGACGCTTTTCTATGAGCACTGCCTGCGGGCCCTGGAAGAAATCGATACCGCGAAAACCTTACTCGACAGTGGAAAAAAGAGCGTCAGTGGACGGTTACGCATCTCAATGCCCGTGCTTTATGGGCGCATGTGCATCGCGCCGTTACTGACGGAATTTGCGAGTCAGAATCCAGACCTGGCAATGGAATTATTGTTTAGCGATAGAGTCTCTGACCTGGTGGAAGATAGATTGGATCTGGTGATTCGTAACGGGAAATTGCCTGATAGTAGCGGTCTTGTCGCACGACGTATCGGTTCACACCGCATGATCATTTGTGCATCACCGGACTATTTAAAACGGCGAGGCAGACCGCAAACGATAGAAGATTTATCGCAACATGAAGTGATTAATTATATCAATGCAGGAGTGCCACACCGCTGGATTATTCCCGAAGATAACGGCCAGAAACGGGAGTTTGTCCCGAAGTCACGCTTGTTGATGGATGAGTTGCAAGCTATTGCCGATGCGGCGTTATCGGGGTTTGGAATTGCATTGTTGCCAGACTGGCTCATTAAGGAAGAGTTACAAACAGGAAGGTTGATGCGGGTGCTGTGTGATTACCGGGAAAATGTCTATGAAAGCCATGCGCTTTGGCTCCAGACACCCCACCTGCCGCTAAAAACCCGACTGGTGATAGATATGCTGGTGAGCAGATTGCCTGCTCACCAGATTTCTCTAACTTAGATATCGATGTTCGCCGCTTTCAGGGCGTTTTCTTCGATAAATGCACGACGTGGCTCAACCGCATCGCCCATCAAGGTAGTGAACAGCTGATCGGCAGCAATCGCGTCTTTTACCGTTACGCGCAACATACGACGGCTTTGTGGATCCATGGTGGTTTCCCACAGCTGATCCGGGTTCATTTCACCCAAACCTTTGTAGCGCTGAATAGACAGGCCTCGACGAGACTCTTTCACCAGCCATTCCAGCGCCTGCTCGAAGCTGGCAACAGGTTGACGGCGTTCGCCACGTTCGATGAAGGCGTCTTCTTCGATAAGGCCACGCAGTTTCTCACCCAGCGTGCACAGACGACGATATTCGCCACCCACAATGAATTCGTGCTCCAGTGGGTAATCAGTATCCACACCGTGGGTACGTACGCGAATCACAGGCTCAAAGATATTCAGCTCGCGGTTCTGACGCACGATAGAGTTCCAGGTGCTGCCATGCTGTTCATTTTCGTTAAGCTGGGTAACTAACTCAGTAACCCAGGATGTCACTTTGCTTTCGTCTGCCAGTTCGGCTTCTACAAGCGTTGGGTGATAAACCAGATTTGTCAGCAGGTTACGCGGATAACGGCGCTCCATGCGGCCAATCATTTTCTGGCAAGCATTGAACTCAGACACCAGTTTTTCCAGCGCTTCACCCGCAATCGCTGGTGCGCTGGCATTGGTGTGCAACGTTGCGCCATCCAAAGCGATAGAAATCTGATACTGATCCATCGCTTCATCATCTTTGATGTACTGCTCTTGCTTGCCTTTCTTCACTTTGTACAGCGGTGGCTGTGCGATATACACATGGCCACGCTCAACGATTTCAGGCATTTGACGATAGAAGAAGGTCAACAGCAGGGTACGGATGTGTGAACCATCGACGTCCGCATCCGTCATGATGATGATGCTGTGGTAACGCAGTTTGTCCGGGTTGTATTCGTCACGGCCAATGCCGCAGCCCAGCGCAGTGATCAGCGTGGCAACTTCCTGAGAGGCGAGCATTTTGTCAAAGCGCGCTTTCTCAACGTTCAGAATTTTACCTTTCAACGGCAGGATCGCCTGGTTCTTACGGTTACGCCCCTGTTTTGCAGAGCCGCCCGCAGAGTCCCCTTCCACAAGGTACAGTTCGGAGTGAGCCGGGTCGCGTTCCTGGCAATCAGCCAGTTTGCCTGGCAGACCAGCCAAATCCAGCGCGCCTTTACGACGGGTCATTTCACGTGCGCGACGAGCCGCTTCACGAGCACGAGCCGCATCAATGATTTTGCCAACCACGATTTTCGCGTCAGACGGGTTTTCCAGCAGGTATTCAGACAGCAGTTCGTTCATCTGCTGCTCAACTGCGGATTTCACTTCTGAAGAAACCAGTTTGTCTTTGGTCTGAGAAGAGAATTTAGGATCAGGTACTTTTACAGAAACTACCGCAATCAGGCCTTCACGAGCATCATCACCCGTGGCGCTGACTTTCGCTTTTTTGCTGTAGCCTTCTTTGTCCATATACGCGTTCAGAGTACGCGTCATCGCGGCACGGAAACCGGCCAGGTGGGTACCACCATCGCGCTGCGGAATGTTGTTGGTAAAGCAGTAGATGTTTTCCTGGAAACCATCGTTCCACTGCAACGCCACTTCTACGCCAATACCGTCTTTTTCAGTGCTGAAATAGAACACGGTTGGGTGAATTGGCGTTTTGTTCTTGTTGAGATACTCAACGAATGCGCGGATACCACCTTCATAATGGAAGTGGTCCTGACGACCATCACGCTTATCAATCAGGCGGATAGATACACCTGAGTTCAGGAATGACAACTCACGCAGGCGTTTAGCCAGGATGTCGTATTCGAACTCAATAACGTTGGTGAAAGTTTCATGGCTTGGCCAGAAACGAACTTGCGTACCTGTCGCTTCAGTTTCACCCGTCACTGCCAGAGGCGCTTGCGGCACACCGTGAATATATGTTTGCTGATGAGTTTTGCCTTCGCGGCGAATCAGCAGTTCCAGTTTCTGAGAGAGGGCGTTAACAACCGAAACACCCACACCGTGCAGACCACCAGAGACTTTATAGGAGTTGTCATCGAACTTACCGCCTGCGTGCAGCACGGTCATGATAACTTCAGCCGCAGACACACCCTCTTCCGGGTGAATACCGGTAGGAATACCACGGCCATCATCGGTTACGGAGACAGAGTTATCAGCATGAATGGTGACAACGATGTCTTTACAGTGACCGGCAAGTGCTTCGTCGATAGCGTTATCTACGACCTCAAATACCATGTGGTGCAGACCGGTGCCGTCGTCCGTATCGCCGATATACATTCCCGGGCGCTTACGTACCGCATCCAGCCCTTTAAGGACTTTGATACTGGAGGAGTCATAAGAATTCGACATCAACGTTTCTCGCTCATTTATTCTTGGGTTAATCCGTTATTTTACCCTGATCCACGACGAACATCTTCGAATTTTTGTCCGCCATATCCATCACATGTTCTGCGCTAATTGCGCTAACAAAAACCTGTGATTCCGTCGCCTTTAACCGGCTGGCTAATAGACCACGGCGTGCATCATCTAGTTCAGAGGCAAAATCATCTATCAGATACAGGCAACGTCGCCCGTTCTGTCGGGTGAGAAACTCACCCTGCGCCAGTCTTAAAGCGCACATCAGTAATTTAAGCTGCCCGCGCGACAGCGTATCTTCTACCGGCGCACCGTCTGCACGGATCCTGAAATCAGCTTTGTGGGGGCCGTGAGCCGTATAGGTCAGCATGCGGTCGCGTTCGAAATTACGCTCCAGTAGCTCGCCATAATCGCTCTCTTTTTCCCAACCGCGTTGGAAAGTGAAGCTCAGCGAAAACTCCGGTAGAAATTGTGCGCAGGTATCAGCCATGTCATCGGCAATGGCTGAACTGTAATCGGCACGCCAGCGGCTGATTTGCTCCGCTAGTGGGATAAGCTCTTGATCCCATGGCCGCAGTTGCGCATAGCGCGTAACTTGCCGCAACGCGGCGTTGCGTTGCTTGAGCAGGCGCTTGAGATTGCTCCAGGCGACAAAAAATCCTGGTTCGTTATGGAAACATCCCCAATCGAGGAACGCTCTACGGAATTTAGGGCCACCGTTGAGCAGTGTAAATCCTTCGGGGGTGATGAGTTGCATCGGCATCAACAGCGCCAGTTCAGCCACTTTGTGGCCATCGCTGCCATCGATACGCACTTTGCTGTCGCCTGCACGGTCTTTCGTCAGGCCAATGGCGGATTCCCGCTCGCCGTTCTGCAAACGGCCATGCAGTACAAAGGATTCTTGTTCATGGCGTATCACACGCTCAATTTTCAAACTGCGAAAAGCGCGCCCGTGTCCGAGGGTATAAATCGCCTCTAACACGCTGGTCTTGCCACTTCCGTTGGCTCCTACCAGGAAATTAAACCCCGGTGAGAGAGCCAGATCTGCATTTTCGATGTTACGAAAGTCTTTAATCAACAGCCGTGATAGGGACATCTACAGTCTCATTGGCATGACTACATAGGCCGCCGCTTGAGAGGCTGCATCTTCAATCTGCACACTCGAGACTGAGTCAGTCAGTAAAATGCGTACGTTCTCGCATTTCAGTGCATTCAGGACATCCAGCACATAGCTGACGTTAAAACCAATTTCCATATCTGTGCCGTCATAAGTGACGTCCAGAATCTCTTCGGCTTCTTCCTGCTCAGGGTTGTTCGCCGTGATTTTCAACTGATTTTCACTGACTTGCAGACGCACACCGCGGAATTTCTCGTTCGAGAGAATCGCCGCACGCGAAAACGCCTGTTTCAGCAAATCACAACTGGCATCCAGGTGTTTATCCGGATTCTTCGGCAACACGCGGCGATAATCCGGGAAACGGCCATCAACCAGCTTAGAAGTGAAGATAAAGTCACCGACATGAGCACGGATGTTGTTGCTACCAATTTGTATGCGCAGCGGGCTATCGCCGCCGTCCAGCATACGCATCAGTTCAATCACGCCTTTACGCGGCACGATCACCGAATGGCTAGGCAAGGACTGACCCACCGGCATCGAACACACCGCCAGACGGTGACCATCGGTCGCCACGGTGCGCAGTTCTTCGCCTTCAGTTTCAAACAACATGCCGTTCAAGTAATAGCGAACGTCCTGATGTGCCATAGAAAACTGAGTCGCTTCAATCAGGCGTTTCATGGTCGCTTGCGGGAGCGTGAATTCCACTTCGCTCTGCCAGTCGTCAAGGTTCGGGAAATCAGCCGCCGGTAGCGTCGAGAGCGAGAAACGGCTGCGCCCCGAGCGCACTAACATGCGATCGCCCTCAAGCTGTACAGCAATTTCCGCGCCTTCTGGCAAACCGCGACAGATGTCGAAGAATTTACGCGCAGGCACCGTTGTGGCACCCGCTTCATGCGGCTGCACCAATGCGACACGCGCCACCATCTCCATTTCCAGGTCTGTACCTGTTAATGAGAGTGCTCCATCCGCGACTTGCAACAGCAGGTTGCCGAGAATCGGTAACGTCGGACGGCCACCTAATGGGCCACTCACCTGTTGCAGCGGTTTTAATAAAGTTTCACGTTCAACGATAAATTTCATAGCGTCACGAAGATAATGTTCTGATTAAGTTGGAGAAATCTTCTTTGATGTCGTGGCTTTCTTCACGCAACTGCTCAATCTTACGGCAGGCATGGAGAACCGTAGTATGGTCGCGGCCACCAAAGGCATCGCCGATCTCTGGCAAGCTATGGTTCGTCAACTCCTTCGCCAGCGCCATCGCCATTTGACGTGGACGAGCAACCGAACGGGAACGACGTTTAGACAACAGGTCAGCAACCTTTATTTTATAGTACTCCGCCACCGTCTTCTGAATATTGTCGATGGTGACGAGCTTCTCTTGCAGCGCAAGCAGATCACGCAGTGCTTCGCGCACGAAGTCGATAGTAATCGCCCGGCCAGTAAAGTTGGCGTTAGCGATAACACGGTTCAATGCCCCTTCCAGTTCACGCACGTTCGAACGTAAACGCTTAGCAATAAAGAAGGCAACTTCGCCTGGCAGACGAATGTCGTTCTCATCTGCTTTTTTCATCAGGATCGCAACTCGCGTTTCCAGTTCTGGCGGCTCGATAGCAACCGTTAATCCCCAACCGAAGCGAGATTTCAGACGATCTTCAACCCCATTGATCTCTTTTGGATAGCGATCCGAGGTCAGAATGATCTGTTGGTTGCCTTCGAGCAGGGCGTTGAAGGTGTGGAAAAACTCTTCTTGCGAACGCTCTTTATTAGCAAAGAACTGAATGTCATCGATGAGCAGCGCATCGACCGAACGGTAGTAGCGTTTAAACTCTTCGATCGCGTTGTTCTGCAAGGCTTTGACCATATCCTGTACAAAGCGTTCGGAGTGCATATACACCACTTTAGCATTCGGCTTGCGCGCAATAATACCGTTACCCACAGCATGCAACAGGTGCGTTTTACCCAGGCCCGTGCCGCCATAAAGGAACAAAGGGTTATAAGCTCCGCCTGGGTTATCCGCCACCTGACGCGCCGCCGCGCGGGCCAGTTGGTTCGATTTACCCTCTACGAAGTTATCGAAAGTATGTTTTACGTTGACGTTAGAACGGTACAACTGTTCAGCAGGAGCAGGGAG